>NZ_CP025757.1:0-5277996 GCF_002880615.1 Citrobacter freundii complex sp. CFNIH2
GGGAATCTTTACATATAAATGCCAGAAGGTTTCGTTATACGTTAGGAACACGAGCAGCAAGAGAAGGCTATGCAGAATTCATTATCGCAGAGCTACTTGATCACTCCACGATTAAGAGTGTAGGAGTCTATGTTCAGAATCATGTTGATAATGCTTATAAGATTGATAAAACTATGGGGCAGGCATTGACTGGAATATCATGCGTATTCAGAGGACAAGTAAAAAGAAAAGAAGATATTGAATACGACATAACTCCAGGTATAAAAATTAAAAATCATGATGGCGAAGACACTGGCAGTTGTCAGCAATGTTCCACATGTTCAGCTAATGTCCCCATTCCTTGTTATACATGTATGCATTTTACCCCCTGGCTGGATGGACCGCATGAAAAGGTTTATCAGTATTTGATTGGCGAAAGAGAGCGAATATACAGCATAACTAACGACAGAATTGTAACGGAATCGCTCGACAGAACGATCATTGCTGTAAAGGAAGTAATTAACCACTGCAACATAATGCGAAGCTCACACAAGGGGAATAAATCCATATGACCGATAGTAATGTATTATTCTTCAGGAAAAAGATTGATATAAATGCAGAGTTAAATCTGAAAGAGTTTATCCGATTTTGCAGATACGATCTTACCGCTTTAGGGAGTGATTTTAACTGGGAGTCTTACGAGTGGAGAGGTGTCGCTGTTTTTACCAAAATAAATGTAAAACGTAAGGTAAAAACAGATAAAGAACAATTACTCGATGAGGATTATATCGATTTTGCTAAAGCTTATATGAGATATCAGTCGGCTTTAACCAAAAGCAGATGGAAGCTGTCAGCTTCATTGACCATATTAAAAGTTGTCGAACAAACATTACTGATGGTCAATAAAAATGCAAATATCACCGGGGTCAGCATACCTGTTCTTGATGAAGCCATCCAAACCATCAAGAGTCTTTACAAAGAACATCCGGCCTATGATTATGGGCTGGAACTTCAGAAATTTGTGAAGTTCCTTGGTGAGAATGGTCTACTGATCGCGGGTGTCCTTTCATGGGTCAGCCCAATAAAACCACCGGAATCTGTTAACCGTGTGTCTAAAAAAGCAGATGAAGCAAGGTTAAGTAAACTTCCGGATGAAACGGCTTTGAATGCTATGGCAGAGATCTTCTCACTGCCTGATGAGGCATTGAGTTGCCGGGATATTTTTACTACTTCAATTTTTGCGCTCCTGATGTGTGCTCCCAGTCGGATATCGGAGATTTTGGCACTTCCCTGTGATTGCGAGATTACGGAAACAGACTCTAACGGGGTGGAAAGGTATGGGCTAAGGTTTTACTCCCTCAAGGGTTATGGTGCGGACATTAAATGGATTCCAGACGTTATGGTTCCCGTTGCCAGGAGGGCAATAGAAAGGTTAAAGAAACTTTCAAAAAATGCCCGTGAATTCGCACAGTGGGTGGAGGAGAATCCATCTACATTCTTCAGACGGGATAGCCTTCCTGAAACAGGCGAAAACGAAATATTAAAACCCTGGCAGATATGTGAAGGATTAGGATATAACCTTGAAAGAAAAAATGGGAATGTAAAGTTTTTATCTGGAGTGAGTTTTTATAATAGCCAGAAAAATTACACCATGAACTCATTATGGGAAGTTATCCTCTCCAGATTACCAGAAGGTTTTCCATGGTATGATAAAAACAAAGGCATAAAATACAGCAATGCACTTTGCCTGTTGAACACCCATCAACTGGAGAAAAGAAATGAAACTATCATTTACGAGTTACAGAAACCAACTAAAAATATTTTCATGATAGATATTTCTGAGAATAAGTATGAGGGGCTAAGGTTTGAAAACATATTTATCAGACATCGCTATATTGGCCCGGAAGGAAAAGCTCTGCATTTGAGAAGCCATCAGCCTCGTCATTTACTCAATACGATTGGACAGCGAAACGGGATGTCAGATCTCGACCTGGCGAAGTGGTCCGGGAGAGCACTGGTTACCCAAAACCCGGTTTACAACCACGTATCAGAAGATGAGATGCTCCGTAAGGCCGAGACACTGGATATCAGCACTATCGGCTCACAGGCCTTCATGATTGATTCCGTAGAGCCGAACCTTCCTGTTACTCCGGGTATGATCAATCTCTGGGAACATGGTGCAGTTCATGTCACCGAGTTTGGCTACTGTGTTCATGACTATATGATGAGCCCCTGCGACAAGTTCAGGGATTGTATAAACTGCAACGAGCAAGTTTGTGTGAAAGGCGAAGAAGAGAAGCTCCAGCGGCTCAGGGAAAGGCGCAATATGACAGAAGGGCTTCTCTCCAAAGCCAGGGAGTCAATGACGGAAGAAGAACTGGGTGCTGACCGATGGGTTCAGCATCATGCACTGACCCTTACTCGATTGAATGAATTGATCGCAATCCTTTCAAATAACGAAATACCAGACGGTTCACGTATAAAACCCGGTGGGGAAAGTTTCACTCAGCTTGGGCGAGTATTAAATAAATTAGAAAATCTCGAAAATAATGGGAATGATAAATATATAGAGTAAAACAGGAGAAGCATATGGCAAAACATCTTAACCGAAATGATATAGATACAATCATAAATACAATAATTGTTTGGGATAATGACAAAATTACATGGGATGAAATATGTAATGCTGTTGAACCATTAATCGGTAAAAAACCGACAAGACAATCTCTGAACATGAATAAAGATATTGTTGAAGCCTATCAGAACAGAAAGAAAGGTATCCGGGCTACGGATAATGAGGTCAGGAAACCTGCCAATCTGAAGATTGCTGCTGCGAGAATTGCAAATCTTGAGAAAAGAGTTCATCACCTCGAAGAACAGAATAAAAATTTAAAAGAACAGTTTGTGAAGTGGCAGTATAATGCTTATAAGCATGGAATG
Source organism: Citrobacter freundii complex sp. CFNIH2 (assembly GCF_002880615.1). Classification (NCBI taxonomy): domain Bacteria; kingdom Pseudomonadati; phylum Pseudomonadota; class Gammaproteobacteria; order Enterobacterales; family Enterobacteriaceae; genus Citrobacter; species Citrobacter freundii complex sp. CFNIH2. The sequence continues at coordinate 2,920 of NZ_CP025757.1, forward strand.
GAAGAACACCAGTTGAATGAAGATCTACCTACCATTGAGCGACATTGACTTGAGCAATCGGTACATCTGATAAAGTTAGTATAAATGTGTTAAATGTTGAGTTAATAGTTTTTGTCTATTGACAAATTAAATAAATTCGATAAGTTTATATATAGTCAGGATGACTATAACTATTTTTTGCAAGGATGCATTTTATGGACAAAATCAATATCAATCCAGACTTTACTCTGGAAGAGCAACTTATCATTATTGTCGATAAGTATATCTCAAAAAGATACCATCCCAGAGATAAAAGTTTCTCATATCAACTTTACCTAATTTTTGTGGGATACCATTTAAAATATTTCTATCCTAAAAGGATTTATTCCAAATCCAATCGTAATATTGATAACATAATGGCTATGTTTAGCTCGGTATACAAAAGTCTGACAAGCAATCTACTACAACGATTAAATAACAAACAAGGTGTTCTTAGAGAGCTAAACTCGCTTGTTAATTACATAGATAACAATCAGGAAAAAGCAGAAGAAATCTATGCTACTGTCAGAGCACAATATGAAATGAAAGTAATTGAGAAAGAGTTAATCCATGAAGCTCGCGTGAGAACCGTCAGATTATAGGCAATAAAAAGCCCCTATGCAGGGGCTAAAAGAGACTTCTCGATATAACTACTACTGAACTTCTTTCCAGACACCATCAGCTTTCACAAGCTTAACAGGCTTTGTCTGTTTCATATTGCTAATCGAGGCATCGACAATGCAGTTATAAACATTGTTTGCTTCTTCTGTGCAACTTACTTTCTTCACATAATCGATTCTTAAAAGATCTTTTTCGGGAATACTTGAGTTCAGAGCTTTCATACTTGCATTTGACCTGTCTACAACACTTTTAAAAACATTAAATATATCTTTTTCAGAAGGTTCTGAATTACAGGCTGTTAATAGAAAAGTAGAAAGGATAACTGCGAGAATTGAGTATGTTTTCATTTTCTTGTCCAGGAAACGATTAATTAAGAATGCCAGATTTTGTATTGTTATTATCAGTAGAGAATGTCCATTTGCTTACGGTTTCTCCATTGAAGTCGATTTCGAGAGTTTTAGACTGAGTCTGGGAACCGCCAGTTAGCAAACCGACAACAGGGATAAAAGTCGAGGCATTGAACTGATTGTTATACATGAAATATCTCCATTGCTCGTTGCCATCGTCAAGAGTCGTTCTGGTGTCAGGCTCACCAAGTTGAGCAAGTAGCTCTGCCTTAGTTGTTTTGTTTTTAATTATTTTTGATTGTAGACTCTGTGCCGTTTCATTTTTGATTTTTTGGTTGCCGGATGTAGAACAGCCAGAAATTGAAAATATTGCAATAAAAAAGGATGTAATAATAAATTTATTCATTTTATCTTCCTTATTATATTTGGACAGGGTTAGCTTTTATGTGTAAAAACGGCTCTGTGTGCAAATTTTTTACGTAAATAAAATTTTAAAGAAATTGCTGACGCAAAATAGATAACGACAGTTAATATAAAATTTTGACTGATAGCGAATATAAGAAAAGCAATCGCTAACAGCACAATTCCTATTAGTAAAGCTAACCAGGCTGAAACGGCTCCATATCTAATAGTTGAATGACAGCCAGTGCAGACACGGACACCAAACGGACTCTCCTGAAAGCAGAACGGGCACTTAATTGTTTCGTTTTTCATAGCAACCCCAGGGTGGAAGATTTACTGCGTGTTTATAGGGATTCTCGATGGCTGGCTGGCTAAAGTAAAATCACTTGTACCGATCGATGTTTGAATCATGATAGGTAAAGGCTATCATAAATAGTTTATCGATCTGTAATAACGATCAATAATTTCTTGACTAAACACAAATTTATTACTAGAGAATGGAGTGTGGTTACGAAAGGTGTTTACAACTAGCTGTCTATAAACGAATTTTTCTTTCGGGTTTCAGATGATGTGTTGAATAGACTTCTGAGAAGTTTGTAGGAACCTTGTGGAGGATGCTCCTTCCATATTTTCTGAGAAGCTCTATGAGCCGTTGTAAAAAGGGAATCCAGCCGGTGAGCCTGAGATGCTTTTGCTGTTTGACTGCATTCTTTTGAAGAATCTTTTCTACGATTTCGTTCCGTTTGTCTTCTCTGAGCCGTAGTTCCAGTTCTGCAATTTTTTTACCGATACTTTCCTTTCTCTCAGCGGTTTTCAAAACTGTTGCAGGAGCAGGAGCAGGAGCAGGAGCAGGAGCAGGAGCAGGAGCAGGAGCAGGAGCAGGAGCAGGAGCAGGAGCAGGAGCAGGAGCAGGAGCAGGAGCAGGAGCAGGAGCAGGAGCAACTGTGTTGGTATTAAGTAGTAGTGAGTTGTCTCGTTCAGGCTTGTAGTCGATGAGCTTTTGAAGATTTACCCAAGAAAACTTTTTGCCAAGTTGAGATGCTTTGAATGCAATACCATTGAATACGAAAGAAAAGCCGTTCATTCTACCAGTGGTAGCTATGTTAGCTGTACATGAAACTTTCGCTTCCTCAAGCCTCATTAGGAAAGTTTTCACATCTGGTGAATCTGCCAAACTTTTATCAAGGAGCATTTGTAACCGCTGCTTATTGCAGATCTCACCTGTTCTTTGTTCAAACATTGCTTCATTCCGGGAAATCTTTTTTGATTTTTGGGGAATTGCTTTGTTTGTTTCTTTTCCAGTATCCGTAGGTTTTAGTGGTTCAGGGCCTTTTGTGATAGTGAGACTGTATTTGATTTCAAGTTCCTGGATTATACGACCACTTTTAAGGCTTTCATGTCTTCCTAAGTTAACCCTTCCTGAGACTGAATCTATTCTGTTAGCAATGATGTGTATGTGCTGGCCTGCACTGTCGTCATGCAGAACATAACAACGAAGGTGAGTGTCACTGAATCCCATATGGTGCATGTAGTCGTCAGCTATCGACTTCCATTTCTCATTGGAAAGCTTATCTCCTTGAGGAAGACGAAGCGAGTTGTGCCAGGCCGGTTTAGCTATGTCCTTCCGTAGTTCGCTGGCCGTATCAAACTCTGCTATCAGTTCATTGGCACAATTACTTGTCATGTTACCTCCGATAACAACAGGATCACTTTTATGGTGAGAACCAGGCTTCAACACATACTTCACAACATTAACGAAGTTTTTGTGTCTTTTAATTCGTTGCATTCCTTTCATAGGAATACCTACTTAGCTGGCTGACCAAAAGAAGCTGTGAGACACGAACGAAGCTCTTTAATCTGTTTCTTGACGGCAAAGATCTCTGTTTTAGTTAATTCGCTATTGCTACTTTTTGTGTCCAGATGATCGATTAATCTATTTAACTTCTGGGATATGTCAGACAATGATTTCCATGCTTCAATATTTATTTTAGGGATAATGGCAGGAAGTTTATTAAGGGAAGTTAAACGAAGCCATTCGCCTTTACTTTTGTTTCCGCGATTGGAATTAAGGATCTCCAACTCTTCTTTATTAAATCGAACACTGACACAGTGTATTCGTAATGATTCATTCGGTGTCATTGCTGTTTTATGATTAACAATAGGCTGGAAATTATTTGTATAGGATAAGGTTATTGTATTACTCATAGAAACTCCTTTTCATATGTGTATTCGCTTTAGGGTGAGCAATTCCTTTGCTTACCTTCTATATTTATAAATTAAATATTATTCATGTCAATGTTTGCATTGTTTATTTTTTATAATATAATCGATTGAAAACAAAAGGAGATTATCATGAGCATTATAATTTTAGATAGTGACTGGGGAAATATTCCAACAAGTGATATCCATTGTCTAATTAATTCTGCAATAGATTTAATGGACTCATTTTATGGTAAGCCGATTCGTTATAATATCGAAATTAGTAACAATCCGAATATTAATTCTCCAATGGTATATCACAACAGAGGATTGTCAGGGCAATATTATGTGAATTTGACCATTCAAGGAAGCTATTATTCTCAATTATATTACCAGTTTTTCCATGAGTATTGCCATATCAGAACTAACTATTTGACTATAGATACTAAATATAGTTGGTTTGAAGAGTCTTTATGTGAATTAACTTCTATGTTCGGAGTTAAAAAAATGGCATCTGTTTGGAAAAAATCAAAGGTTTTACCAAATGCCGTAAATAATTACGGCTATGTCATAGAAAAATATATACAAAAAGTTATAAATAACCCCAAGAAAAATCTTTCCAAACAACAACTATTCAAAATATGGCTTGATGAAAACATCGAGTATTTAGAACTTGAAAGATACGATAGAGATAAAAATGGAATTGTAGCAAATCAACTTTTATCTTTATTCGAGAGAGAACCAACTTTATGGGAGTTAATGACCTATTGGAATAAATGGGAGATTAACCATAATGACTCAATCTATGAAGCTTTTGATAAATGGTTATCAATTCTTCCTGAAGAAAAAAAAGCAGTAGCCCAAAAATTAATTAATGTGTTTTTATGACTTCTTTTTTCAACGGAACGGCGAAAAAAGCAAGGGACAAGAGAAGCGGAGCTTCTCTTAGTCATACCTTGCATATGTTTATTTAAATTTCAATTTCACTTCGTTAGAGATATCGATAGCTTCTAATAAAGCATCTTTTCTTTTTTTAGTGTTTTCCAAAGTATTACTTATGTAATTGGGAAGTGGGGTCAGCAGGTTTTTTAGATAATCTTGATCTTCTTTGTCAAAAGATTCCCATCTTTTTTTTCCACCATTAAATTCAAGGTTATTATAAACTTCTTCACTATTAACAATTTTAGTAGTTACAGTGAGGCTTAGATTTACTGAAACAAAAGAATTTATATGCCCTATTTTGTTAGTATCTTCTTTAACTAAGTTACTATAAAATTCTTCTGCTTTTTTTCTCGAAAGAAATCTTTTGTATGGTTTTGGGTTGTTCTTTGCCATAATGAAATAAAAAACAACATACTTAGAGTTTGTAATGTAAGGTGTAAAATATGTAATAAATATAGGCGGGATGAGACATAAGGGATAATATACAAGAACTAAAATATAATTTTGGGAACTTATTTCTATCTTCATTTTAATACCCATAATAAACAATTGGAATATTTGTTCTTCTCTTGACTAATATAAAATAATCACTTAACTATTAAATTATTATTACAAGAGGATTAAGTATGTTATGAATCAATTCGAAAATAATATAGCAGAACTAATAAGTAATGTAAATGAAACGTTTTTTAATTACAAGTTATTAATAAGTGAAGATGATGTCGTTTACCTAAACAAATATAGGTTTGGAATAAACCTTTGTTCGCAAACTGACAGTAATGATATAGCAAGTAAAATTATAAATCTTAAAAATAAAAATAATATAAAGGAGTTATATGTCGAGTTATCTGAACATAATGTTATTAAAATAGATTATATGATAAAAGAAGAACTTCCTGCCGAATATTTTAATGATATTAGAAATACGGCTAAATTTTATATAAAAAGAATAAATGGGAATAAAAATCGAGATTGCATTATAGATTTATTATCAAAAGAAAGAATATTAAATTCCATGAAAATTATCCAATATTTTATTTTTTATAATTATATCAAACCACAATTAATTATGAGTATTCTCAATGACTATATAGATAAATTACATGATGAAACTGATTTCGGCATTAAAAACAATATTTTTTACTTGAAATATAAATGCCTCTATTTGCACAATTTAAATTATTTTAAGATTAATATTTTTAACAAAGATATTAAACATTCTTTTTTTTAAATGAAAATGCCAATATTGATGATTTTTTAATTTTTAAAACAAAATATTGTAGCTAATAGGTATGCTATATGGGATTTTAATTTTATTATTAGACTATTGACTGTTCTCTGAAAATATATAGTATTATATTTACTGGGTGTGGTAAAAGAGACTGCCCTCTCCACATGGCGCTGAAAGATGCAAGCAGACGAACACAATATTTGTTTTACAAAAAATCACCTGACAGGTGGTTTTTTTGTTTTTCTCCCACTACCACCAATGTATGCCACCAGTAAGCTAGAACCTACTTAGAAATCCCTTTCTGCGTCAATTTCAACAGTTTAACCATTGAAAAAGGGTACTGCTGCATCATTTGAGTATGCGATTCGATTTAACCTCAAAGTGAACTGGATCTCAGAATTTTGACATACTCAGTAACATTTTTCTAAAAATATTGTATCCTTAATTCTATAAGAAAAATCCTTAAATGGAATAAGTTTCTTTCCGTTATTATTTCTTTGGAAGGTAATGACAATGTGGGAAAAGGTGTTACAAAAAGATCAGTTTTCTGAATGGGTCATCCGAAACACCCTGTACTGGATGACACCTGTAAGCTCATGGAAACTTGAAGAAAATATATCCTCTTGGATTATCTTCTTTGAGACAAGTAGTCCTGAATGTGAGTTTGAATTCGAAAGGCTGGTAAACGATTTTAGCCTCAGGGAGAAACTTCATCATCAAACCGGTCAATTGCGTGATGCCATTGTCAGCAAGGTTCTCCGAAGCATAGATGACAGGCTTGCATAATGAGACTGATGCCTTTCAACTTCGACAGGATGCCTGACGACCGCGTTTTCATCAGCAACCTCGCTGGCTTTCATCATTTTTTAGGTGAGCAGGAATTTCTCGATCTGGTAAACGGTCCTATCAGTCAAGAACAGTCCTCATCGCTTGAAAGCAAACTTTTCATTAGCGGAGATGATAATTCCTCTGTTATTCCTTATGCATTAAGTTCGGCTTTTGCCAAACGACTCATGAATGAATTGGCGGTCAGGCCAATCTTCATGATTGTACCTACTCTTCGTTGTGATCATACTTGCAAATATTGCCAGGTCAGTAGGGCATCGGTCACCGCTGATGGTTATGACCTCAATCCTGAACTGATACCGCAAATTGTCAACACTATAAAGAAACTGGGTACACCTCCCTATAAAATAGAAGTACAGGGCGGTGAACCACTTCTCCGGTTCGATCTTGTCCAGTCAATCTATCACGAGTGCGAGATTTCATTGGGTAGGGATGCTTTCGAAATGGTGATTGCTACAAGTCTGTCATTACTCGATGAAAGCATCCTCTCATGGGTTAAAGGGCGGAATATCACCTTCTCTGTCTCGCTTGATGGGAATGAAGCCGTCCATAACAAGAATCGCATCCTTACTGACTTTCAGGCTCACAACAAAGCAGTAACAGGTATTCGGAAAATCACAGAAGAACTTGGGACAAACCGGGTAGCAACTGTCACCACCGTTACTAAGGAACTGACAAAGGAGCCGGCTTCCATAGTAGATGCTCATCTGTCTCTGGGTCTTACAGACATGTTTATCAGGCCTGTTAGTCCTTATGGGTTTGCTCAGAAGCAGAGCTTCACTTTTTCAATGCCAGAGTATTTTGCTTTTTATAAAGAGTTGATGCAGGAAGTGTTGATTCAGAATGAAAAGGGCATACCTGTCATTGAGCACTCGGCTGCTATTCATCTCAAGCGAATTTTCAATCCAGGCTTCAGTGGTTATGCAGATCTAAAATCGCCAAGCGGAGTCGTGCTGAACTGCATCCTGTTCAATTATGATGGTAAAGTCTACGGTAGTGATGAAAGTCGTATGCTTCAGAAAGTAAACCCGGAAGCAGATTTCAGTGCAGGAGAGTTTGCCTCACTCTCATTCAGTAGCAACGAATACTACCGTTCCGCTCTCTCATCTTCATTTAACTTCGCCATGCCAGGTTGTGACACCTGTGCATACCAGCCTTTCTGTGGAGCAGATCCTTGCCAGAACATTAGTGTTCATGGCGAACCTGTTGGTGACAAGAGTCGTTCTACTTTCTGCCAGTATCACAAAGGCATGTTCCGCTTCCTTCTGAATGAAATCTCTCAGGATGGACCGATGGCAAAGATGCTTAAAGGGTGGGCTTATGTCTGAGGTGCTGAGAAACGACATTTTCAGATTTACGGCAGATCTGCCAGTTCAGCAAGGTTTCTATCGCCTGTGCAAATTTAAGCCCGAAAATCCTCAATTCTATCTGCCAAATTTACTGGTCAGTGAAACTCAACTTGATTCCAGACTTCCTGCATATTTTGCAGACTTCGTTGTGAGCACTGATCTTTTCAATTCCATAGAAGATGGTGATATAGGGGTTGTTAACAATGGCAACATGATTAGGGTGATTTTGTCACGAAGAGCAAACCATAACACTGTCCTTGTAACTGAAAGGTGCAATAACAGTTGCCTTTTTTGTTCCCAACCCCCTAAGACAGGAAACGATGACTGGCTTCTTAACCAGTCAGCACTTGCCATCGCCTCTTTCTCACTGAATGGCATAGTCGGAGTGAGTGGGGGAGAACCTCTAATGTATGGCGAAGATTTCCTGCACTTTCTCGACTTCATAATCGAAAACTCGCCTGAGACAGCTTTGCATGTTTTGACCAACGGGCGAAAGTTCGCAGATGTCAGTTTTACTCAACAGGTAAAAGAGCGAAGCGAAAAGCTCAAAATAACTTTCGGTATTCCGCTTTATTCTTCAAGGTCGTCAGTTCATGACTATCTGGTTGGAAGCGAGGGGGCATTTGATGAGACAGTTAGGGGGCTTATCAATGCCGGTAACTCAGGTATCAACATTGAGTTAAGAATCATTCCGACACTGGCTAACTATATGGAACTGGACAAAATCATAGAGTTTGCTGGTCGCGTGTTCTCCAATATCAACCAGATTTCTCTTATGGGGTTAGAATCTATTGGCTGGGCACGTAAAAACTGGTCATCAATCTTTATTGAGCATGATAGCTATAGTGAGAAAATTCTCTCTGCCATAGGCACAGCACAAAGGTCAGGCATCCCTCTAACAATCTTCAATTACCCATTGTGCCATCTTCCTGAAAGAGCTTGGGGGTTTGCTACTCAGTCAATTTCTGACTGGAAAAATTACTATCCCAAAGAATGTGATGAATGTACTCAGAAGTCTTCCTGTGCTGGCTATTTCAGTTCATCAAAAGGCCGTTTTCATCAACCACCGAGACCAATTTTATGAAAAAATTTAATTTCGCTGCTCTGCTTCCGGGATTTTTAGCACTCAATAATTCTGTATGGGCAAGTGATTCTTCCACTGGAGCGAGTGATTTGCCCGGCATGACTCTTAATGAGCACGATTTAGTCATAGCTCCACTTAACACGGAAGTACCTTTCTACATTGCAGGGCACCGTAGTCATAGCTCCCATCGAAGCCATAGTTCTCATAGATCTTCGTCTGGTGGTGGGTACTATGGTGGAAGCACTCCTTATTATCCTAAAACATACAGTTCACCAAGCTCATCAGGTTCATCCAGTTCAGGGACAAGTTCGTCATCGTCTTCTTCATCTATTCGTTCGCTTCGCTCTAATGACATGGATACCTCTACGACCACAAACTCTAATGGAACGAATGGAACTAACCGTGCAAGTAGTGGGGTGGCTTCTGATACTGAAAAGCGTAAACGTTTAATCATGCGAGTACAGTTTGCGTTACTCGATAAGGGGTTCTATAACGGCAATATAGACGGAAGCATGGGACCTGCGACACGAACTGCTATCAAGAATTACAGAATTGCAAACGGACTCCCCACACCGGCAAGGGAAACCTTGGATACACAGTTGCTAAATTCATTGAATATATTGGCTCGGTAAGACATTTTTATGAACTTGCACACTTACAATTTCACTCTTACACAATAAAAATACAAAAGGCTATATAATGTCAGTGAGTTATAATATTTACAGGATGCCATGTAAGCTCTTGACTGAGTTGACAAAGAAAATAACTAAAGAAGGACTTGTTGAGCAAAAAACTATATCGCATAAGGCTTATCAACTTAAGTTTTATTTCTCTGATAAATTAAAAGGGAATGAAGTTTGGTGGTGGGAAGTTTTTAGTGATTTCTTTAACGAAAAAACTAAAAAGCCACATAATATATTTTATTTTGGTCTGCTAATAGGATTTAAAGAAAAAGACCCTGAAAATTGTTATCTTATTAGTCTTGGTAAGTCGCATTTTTATCTTAGCAAATTTATAGAAGCAGACTTTGGACTAAATATAGCAATGCGTATAGCTAATGATGAGAATATCTTGCTTAAGAAAAGCAGATTCTTTTGTGGAGGTAAGAGTCAGGAGGCGTCATCATATTCAAAATTTGTGCAAGGATCATATTTTCCTGGTGAATCAATTGAACATCTTAAAACGAAGGCGAAAGAGACTGATAAGTGGGGAAGTAATAACATTACTTTTTCAGACTCAATCCAACTAAGTTTAGATGGAGATCCTACTGCGTTGGTTGATGTCTTCGACGATATAGATTCTTCATTAGCAACTAAGGAAATAATTGAATTTCCTAAATCCGAAAAAATAACTGACGAATTAAAAATAGAAGAGCTTGACAAGTGCCTTCTGAATTCAATTCTCACAGGTGACGCAAATGTTATCATAGATGAAATTCAGTCTTTTGGTGCCTCTATTATAATAAATAACGCTTTGACACACTTTAAGTTGCACACAAAAATTGAGGGAAGTAGCAAGTATGATCAATCAACAAATAAATTAAATGATATAAAAATAACAGATATAAAGGAGTTTTTCGATAAAAACGCCATAAAAGATATTAATAAAGTTTATGTTAAACTAACCAATGATGCAAATAATGGACACACTGCATCCCTGAAAGAAATTCTTAGCATTACTTACACTGAAGGTAGCGAGCACTACTTCCTTAAAAGAGGTAATTGGAATAAATTTAATGCTGCTTTTATGAAATACCTTTCTAATTCCTTAAAAAACATAACTTTTGAAATTAAAGATGATCTTAAGGAAGTTGAATTCAATACATGGCAATCAATTAAAAAACAGCAAATCACTCAAGGTAATTCTAAAGATAAATTGGATTACAGGGAGTATTGGTTCAATGAGAAAATGGCCAATGAGCAAGGCTATAAGCTATTAGACAGACAGCTTACAAAAATCACTTCAATAAGTGAGGTAGGGAAGGATTATAATGTCGAGGTTGCAGACCTATATAAAAATGGGGAGTTGATTGCCGTAAAAATATCCGATAAACCTCATGATCTAATATATAATATTCAGCAGTCAATAACAACCATCCAAACTATACAAAGGGGGGCAATAGAATTTAAAAGCTCCATTACCGATGTTGTGTTATGGATTTCCACTACAAAAAAAGTTAAAAATTTAATAGATATCAATTCTATTCAATTTTTATTAGCTATACAAACTTGGAAAGAAATTGTTGAAGGGTTTAATTTAAAGCCAAAAATATATTACTCCCATCACGAAAAAACCAAACCTCCCCAAAAAAACCAAAAAGCAAAGAAAAAGACAGGGGAGAAAGCATAGGTTCTAAAACTTATTTTTCAGACACTCGGAGGATGAACATTGTAAGTGCTAACTTTGTTTTGACCATTTATAAAAGTCACTTATCAAAAATAATGATGCCCTCCTCTTTGAAAAAGAGGAGGGGGGAGGAAAAATTCATCATCTCGTTTTAAAAAAACAATAAATATAAAATCATTAGTGCCACGCATTAATCTACTTGATTTGTCGGCTAATCGGGTATCATATCCGGTAAATTAATTAAAAATGCCCATGAAGCTTTATTATTAATTTTGATGCTCTCTTTGATACTGGATAATCAATTCGAACTCTCTAACTTCTGAAACTACATGAGTTACATGATGTGTAGTATCAATTGATACCCAATTCGTAGTATTACCAACAAATTCTTCATTGGCACATTCATAAATCTTTTTATCACCCCAGCTAAATTGCTCACCTTTATAATGGGGGGATGAAACCAGTATTTTACATAGATCTTGCATTTGTGCTCCCTTTTTACCGGTAGCACGAGAATAGCCTCTTACAACGAAAAGGCTATCGTCTATCGTATATCTAATCTTACCGTTAGCATCAGGTGCAATGATGTCATCTCCGATAGAGGGATTGACGATACCATAATCTCCAAATACTAAATTTAAATCAGGTTGGAATTTTTTGAATGCTTTCCATACCTTAGCTTCTTTACGAATAACTATACCTTCTGAATTGTGGGTAGGAACCATTCCATTAATATCACTTGTTATTGAACTTCCCGCAATTGAAATAAATTTAAAATTATACTTGTCCAATGAATCCAGTGCTCTCTGTACTGTTTCATTTAGATCAACTATTGATGTTTTAGTAATATCTTCTAAATCTATCATGACAGAGCAATTTTCTGGCATTGCACCCAGCGAGGTTAAAATACCTTCTATTGTTTCAATAAACGGTTCTTCTTCGATCATATCTTCAAAAGCAAAAGAGTTTAACCGAATTACAAAGTCAGTATAGCTTGCACCTAATTGTTGCAAAGTAGTAGCATACTCATCATCTTCCCATCGGTCATAACCGACGACAGGAATGATATTGCACCCAGCATTTCTTAAGGCACTGGTGAGATGACTTAAAATATGCTCCCCTGTTTCAAGAGAAGAGTTTGGAGGCCATCTGCTTATATCAATCCCCATAGGAAGCTTTTGCATTCTTTCGGACAATGTTTTAATTGTATTGTTTAGAAAAAACTCAACAGGATTACCTATGTTAGAATATTTTTTATTTGCTCTCTGTTTTTTCGACAGATATGGGATTTCAAAAATCGGAAACATGTCCCTTATAACGTGGGGATAAGGAAGCATCGACTCAATGGCATCTAACTCACCTTTCTTAGCTTTTAAAATCGGCATATATTTAGGGTACATATAGACACCTCGTCTACCAAATATGATTAGGGAAATGCTTTCTTACTTCACCTTGACCAACTAAATCAGAAAATTGATTGTATTTTCCAGTTTCTCTTCTAATTCTTCCTGCTATTATTGCAGGATGAATTCTTAATTCTCTTGAAAGCTCATCTATCGTGATTGTGCTGGGATTTAAGTAAGCTGAACTCCGTTTCCAAATGACGCGAGGAATGAGAGTATCTCTGGCTATTCGATTAGCCTCTGCTTCCATTTTGTCTGTACTATTCTTGAGAGTTTCAATGTCATCGATAAATGTGTTAGTAGAATCTGCATGTTTCCAGATATGGACTAACTCATGTAAAAGTGTAAACCAGAAATTATCCAAACGATCTTGTCTTAAAGTGAGTGCAATAATTGGTGTACCGTCAATATCCCTCAGAGCAGCCCCATCAACAGCAGTACCAGTCAGACAAGGTTCAATGATCACACAAATCCCATTTTTTTCTAAGAACTCCACCGCTAATAGAGGCCCATATTCGGACCAACTTAAATGTGCGATCTCTTTTAAAAAATCTTTAGTTATGCAATCTTGCTTAAATTTAGTTGCGAGTTTTTTTTCCCTGGCTTTCTGGACTACTCTTGCAATCCATGCATGTAATTTATAAATAGTTGTAGGTGAGTAAGACTCTCCGTTAAGTGTTCGCTTGAAGGCTGCTGTAGAAAAATTCGCACCCAAACCCTCAATGAAATTTTTGACTTTTTCTTCTGTTGTCGTTTTTGTTTGCGAGACAATGTTTTCTATCCAACCTTTGGAAAGCATTTCTTTTATAGGAAATTTTGACCAATTAACCTCCTCAACTGGAGAACGATTTGCATATCCAGTTTCTGTTTCTAAGCCCAATAACGTTTGAGGAGACATACCTAAACCTATTGATAAGGCTTTGATCATAGCAACGGTTAAAGGACGTTTTCCCGATAACACCTCTGATACACGACTTTTTGTTCCAAAATATGGGGTCAGATCCGCTTGGCGTAAGCCCTGTTCGTCCATTCGGAATTTGATTGCCTCGATTGGATCTACCGGTGTTACTGGATAGTTAGCATTTTCATAATTTTCAATAACAACTGTAAGTAAATCAAGACGTTCTGATTCTTCAGATCCTGCAGGAAGATCCAATCTGAGTAATCTCTCAACTTCTGAAAGGGCCGCATGATATTGTTCTTCAGTTCGAATAACCCGAACTTCAGTAAGTTTACTCATTTAGATACCACCTGGTTAATCACCGCAATGCTCCTTTCAAACTGAAATGTTACTTTTATGCCCTGCGATTTAATGCCTCGAACAAAGAACACATAGCACAAATTATCAATCTGCTTTGCTCTGGGGAAAGCATCTAAAACTCCCTTAGCATCTTTCCAGTAAGCGTTAGTGAGCTCTGCAACCCAAGCGGAAAGCCAAACATCCGTTTCAGGGTTAGTACCACTTAGCACTTGAAGCCTTTGCTTGCCGATTAGTCGCATTGATGTTCTCCATTTGGGAACCAGAATAAGTGTGGTGATTCTGAATGTCAATACAATGTTCCCATAGGTGGAACTTGTCGCCTCCAGTTCTCATCTCTTTATGGCTACATAACTCTAAGAATCAATGGAAAGCTCTTTAATAAGAATAAAAATATGATTTAGATCAAATGTATATCGGCGTGCCGGGATGCTTATAGTGGGGCGACTTAGGCCGCAATCGCTTTTAGCTGTTGAGCCTGAACATAGTCATTCCACCACTGCATGAGAACTACTCGTTCTGCTAAGTATTCTGCACGATTATAGGCTGCGATGATTTCGTCTTTCTTCGAGTGAGCAAGGGCCGCTTCTAAGACATCTGTCCTGAACTTACCCGACTCCTCTGCGGCCGTTCGTGCAATAGACCTCATTCCATGGGCTACAAGCTCTCCACCAAAGCCCATACGGATTATGGCCGCATTAGCTGTTTGTTCATGCATATGGCTAAGAGGAGCCTTTATACTTGGAAACACCCATTCACGATGTCCACTTATCGCTTTCATTGACTCCAGGACTCGCAAAGCTCCTTTGCTTAGTGGAACTTTATGGGGTTTCTTCATTTTCATAAACTCAGCAGGGATGTTCCACATGCCGGTTTCTATATCAATATCTGACCATCTTGTGCGAACAGCTTCACCTGGGCGAACCCATGTGAGAAGTTGCCACTCAATCAGTAGCCTTGTTTCTAAACGGATAGAAGCATTGTTTAGAGCAACCAGGAAGCGGGGGAGTTCGGAAGGGGGTAATGCTGGCATATTCTGTTTTTTAGGCTTACTGAACCGTTGCCCCAGGTTGTCAGCCGGATTGAACTCTATGAGTTCTTCTGTTGCTGCATAGCGAAAAATTTCATTCAGGCGGGAAATGATTCGCCGTAAAGTTTCGAGGACTCCTCGTTGCTCAATAGGATCGAGATGTTGCTTTAAGAGTTTGGGGCGGATCTCATTGACAGGAACATTACCCAAGCCGGGAAAAATATTTCTCTCCAGGCTTCGCCAGATGTCTTCTGCATGGTCTTGTGAGATACCTGAGGTCTTTACCTTCTCATCTAACCATTTCCTTGCCACGGTTTGGAGAGTGTGTTCAGTAGCATTCTTTAAAGCATTAGCTTTATCGTTGTTATGGACTTGAGGATCAATGCCATTGGCAAGCAAGGAAAGGTATTCATCTCGTAAGGCTCTGGCTCTTGCCAGTGTAAGGTGAGGATAGGTCCCAAGGCTCATTTTGGTTCTTTTCTTACTCACCGGTACTGCATATCTGAAATACCAATTCTTCTTCCCTCCTTTCGAGAGGGGAGCGATTCGTAGGATCAAACCATCACCGTCAAACAAGTTGATTTCTTTGTCGGCTGGCTTGGTGCTTTTGATTTCAGTGTCAGTGAGCTTCTTAGCGATTTTTGCCATTTTGGGACCCTCGATTTTAGGACCCTTCGTTGTGGGTCCCATTCAGGGTGCCATAAGTGATAGTTCTCAGCAATTCTCACTAGACTACAATAGACGTAAAAAAAGCCCGCAAGACTGGTTCCATGCGGGCTTAGTAGACTTCATTGTACTTCAAACAACTAAAAAGTGGTGGAGCTGGCGGGAGTTGAACCCGCGTCCGAAATTCCTACATCCTCGGTACTACATGCTTAGTCAGTCTTTACATTCGCCTGGCACCTGCGGATTGACACGCCACTACCAGACTAGCCTGATTAGTTTTAACGCTTCAACCCCAGGCAGGGCATCCACGCGATCTCTTTTGGGTTTGACCTCTCTTTGATCCCCGTCTTAAGAGCGGAAGCTAGGGAGAGAGGGCTCAGAGCAGGTTATTAAGCTGCTAAAGCGTAGTTTTCGTCGTTTGCGACTATTTTTTGCGGCTTTTTACGAGGCCAACCGCCCCTCGGCATGCACCTTGGGTTTCGCAAATCCCGTCGAATCCAGAATCAGCCCCAATGTGTTGAGACAAGTATAACAGACTTGTGACAGCCCTTTCCAGCCCAATCCTCAAGGATTTACCGCTCGCGCAGCGCTTCACGCGCCCGGTTGAACGGTTTGATTAAATAGTCGACGATGGTTTTTTCGCCTGTTTTTATATCCACTGTTGCAATCATGCCCGGTACGATGGAAAAACGGCGTCCCAGCTTGTTTTGCAGATAGTCCTGATGGGTACGGATGAAGACGCGGTAGTAGAAGATTTCTGGCTTCACTTTGTCCTGAATGGTATCCGGCGAGATGGTTTCGACAACGCCTTCCAGCCCGCCGTAGATGGCGTAATCGTAGGCGGTGATTTTGACCAGCGCGCGCTGACCGGGATGGATAAAGGCGATATCGCGCGGAGACAGGCGCGTCTCAATCAGCAGATGGTCGTCAACCGGTACGATCTCCATCATCTCGCCGTTTGGCGGGATCACGCCGCCGATAGTCGTGACCTGAATGTTCTTCACAATACCGCGAACCGGTGAGCGAACGGTCAGGCGGGTCACCGAATCTTCGCGTCCTTTAATGATGGCGGAGAGCATTGCCACTTCGGCGTTGGCTTTGGACAGCGCCTCGCGCGCCTGGACGTAATATTGCGAGCGCAAGTCCGTGAGCTTCAGGCCGATGTCGCTTTTTTGCCGCTGTAAGCGCAGCACTTCGACGTGGCTGGCGGCCCCGCTTTTTGCCAGCCGCTCGGTGATCGCCAGCTCTTTATTCACCAGCGCCAGCGCCTCTTTGAGCTCAGACTGCGCGTCGGCGAGTTGCGCGCGGCGACTGGTATAAAGCCGCGTTTCCGAGGCAAGCAGATCCGGCCAGGCGTTCAGTTCGTCAGAGAAGACCAGCGGCTTGTCGCTGACCTCCGCCGTCAGACGCTGACTGGAGGCCAACGAGGCGCGATAGCGGGCGGCGCTTTCGCCGACGTTAGACTCCGAGCGCGTAGGATCCATTCGCGCCAGTACCTGTCCTGCCTGGACCTGATCGCCCTCATGCACCATCAGTTCGGCGAGGATCCCCCCGTCGAGTGACTGCAATACCTGCTCGCGCGAGCTGGGGATCACCTTGCCGGTGCCCGTCGAGACCTCATCAAGAATGCCGAACCACGCCCACACCGCGAGGATCAGGCACAAGATCCCGGTGAGCCAGATGATGCGGCTGGCACCTGAGAATTCTCGCTCGCGGCTGTCGTCGAGCGCGTCGTGGGTTGCATCAGGCTGACTGGTTTTCATTTTTCCACTCCCGCGTGTTGCCCTGTGAGGCCATTCGACTTTGCCCCAGCGCCTGCGCTTTCGGTGCGTCCATCACCAGTTGCCCCTCTTTAAGCACCACCACCCGTTCGACCAGCTCCAGGACCGGTACGCGATGGGTGGCGACGACCAGAGTACGGTTGCCGAGCCACTGACCCAGTCGTTGAATAAACTCGCGTTCGGAATGCTCATCCAGCGAGGCGGTGGGCTCATCGAGCAGAACGATATTGGGGGCGCGCAGCAGCATGCGGGCGAGCATGATGGACTGTCGCTGACCGCCGGATAGCCCGCTGCCGCCTTCCATAATCGGATGATCGAGACCTTTCGGCAGCCGTTTCACGAAGTTGGCCGCGCCGCAAATCTCCAGCACGCTAAATATCTCGTCGTCGCTGGCGTGCGGGGCGCCCAGCGTCAGGTTCTCGCGCAGGGTGCCGAAAAACAGGCGGGCGTTCTGGCTAAGAAGGCCGACATTGCGGCGTAAATCGGCCATATCGATTTGCGGCAGACTGAGGTTATCGAGACGGGCGTCACCCTCGACCAGATCCACGCCGCCTGCCAGCGCCTGCAACAGCGTGGATTTACCCGCACCGTTGCGCCCGAGCACCGCGATACGCTCGCCGGCGGCGATCTCCAGTCGGTTAATGCGCAGCGGCACTCGCTGGTCTTCACTGTGATAGCGAAACTGTGCGTTCTCGAACAAATAGTGGCCGTGAAAGATCTCCTGATGTACCCGCGTTTCGTCGCGCTGGGTCTCGGTAGGGAGTTCCATAATGCTGTCCAGCCCCTTTTTGACGGCTTTCACCTGCTGCCAGCGCGCCAGTACGCCGCACAGATTGCCCATTGGGGCGATCATCCTCGAGCCAAGCATGGAGGCAGCAACCACCGAACCGGTCGTCAGCGTGCCTTCAATCACCAGCGGGGCGCCAAACATCACCATCGCCGCATAAACCAGCCCCTGGACGGTCACTCCCCAGTTGATCAGCCCCTGCGACAGTTCGCGGGTGCGCAGTCCGGACTCGGCAGTGATACGGATATAGCTGTTCCACTGTTGCAGAAACCGGTTCTCCGCCTGCATCAGCTTGATGTCCTCCAGCCCCTGAACGCTTTCGACCAGCACGGCGTTGCGCAGCGTGGCCTCGTGCGCCGACTGATTCGCCAGCTCTGCGAGTTTTTTTTGCAGCAGCAGACCGGGAAGGATCATCAGCAGCGCGGCGACCGGGGCGATCCAGGCCAGCGGCGGGGCGATGATTGCCAGCACCACAATGAACAGGAAAAAGAAGGGCAGATCCACAATCGTAGAGATGGTGGAAGAGGTCACCATCTCGCGGATCTGTTCCAGCTCGCGTAGCTGCGAAATAAAGCTGCCGGTGGAGCGCGGGATCGCGCTGTTGCGCAGGCGCAGCGCGTGGCTGAACACGCGATCCGACACCCGCATATCGGCGCGTTTACCCAACAGATCCATCACATGACCACGGGCGAGTCGCAGCAGAAAACCAAACAGCATGGCGATCAATACGCCGATGGCGAGAACATACAGCGACGGCCACGACTGCGCGGGGATCACCCGGTCATACACCTGCATTGAAAAGACGATCCCGGCAAGCGACAGGATGTTGATCAGCAGCGCCGCCAGCATCACCGGGCCGTAAGGACGTAGATCTTTCAGCACCAGGCTTTTCAGCCAGTCGGGTTTGAAACGCGAAATGTAGGCGTCCACCCGGCTGTCTTTCACGGCGGAAAGCGGGCGTAAAGCGATAATGAAACGGATCGTCGGCAGCAGTTCGCGCAGGGAGATCCGGTTACGCTGCAGTTCGCCGTTGATAAAACAGACGTCAAGCTGGTCTTCGCCATCGAACTGTTCTACCAGCACCAGTTCACCCTCCTGGAGCTGGATCACCACCGGCAGACGCCAGCGGGTGAGCGACTGTTCGGTGGGCACCAGCGGCTGAAAAGATAGTCCGGCCTGGCGTGCCAGTTGGCTGAGCGCCTGCGGCATCGGTTTATCTTTGAACCACGGGGCGCTGGCCTGTAATGCGCCGGGTGAACAGGCAATACGATAATGGGCGGCGATATGGCTCATTGCCCGCGCCCAGTTGGCCAGCGCCGGTGCGGTGATGCGCTCGTCGCCAGGAATGTCGGCGTGGGTCATGGCTGGATCTCCACTGACTGGATCGTGCGGTTTTCCAGACCAAAGGCCTGGCGCATCTGACCGGTGTTGTACAGGCAGTTAAGCTGCAGTTGATGCAACTGACTCTCTGTCTGTAACTGTGCGAAGCGCGCCTGATAGACCTCTTGCTCGGCGTTAAGCACGTCGAGAAGCGGTCGGGAGCCGAGGTCGAGATACTGTTGCTGATACAGTTCGCGAGTCCGCTCGCTCAACGTCTCCTGACGCTTCTGGATCTGCAAGGAGGTCACTAGGTTCATCGCTTCACTGCGATCCGCAAGCAACTTCTTGCGCACGTCCAGCCGGGTGCGTTGGATCGCCGACTGGGCGGATTCCACCGCGTGACTGGCAGCGTTGCGGCGGGCGGTTAAGCCGCCGCCCTGATAAATGGGCATCTCCACTTTGACCCACGCTGAATACTGGGTACGGTCAACGGTCTCATGGCCAGCGTAGTTATCGTTGAGGTAGCGCCGCACCTCCGGCTCCAGCGAAACCGTCGGCGTCATCTGCGCGTTGGCGTAGTCGAGATTGGCCTGCGCGACGTTGGCCTGCGCCCAGGCGGCAAGAACCGAAGGCACCAGCTTGTCGTCCGGTTTTGCCAGTTCGCAACTGCGGCCCAGCTTTTGCGGGAAGTCGTTGCTGATGGCATTGAGGTTATTCCAGCCCAGCCAGGTCATGAGCGTCGCCTGCGAGCTCTCAAGATTGGCCTGATACTGCACGAGCTGGGAGCGCGCGCCCTCAATGCGCGCATCGGTCTGCACTACGTCCGACAGCGAGCTGGCGCCTTCATCGTTGCGCTGATTCGCCAGCCTGCCGATGGCGCTCAGGGCATCCAGTTGCTCCTTTGCTACCGTCACCATCTGTTGCCAGGTCTGCACCTGGACGATAGCGGTCGCCGTTTCATGACTGACCGTATCAATGCTGACCAGCACGTTGGCCTGTTCCTGCGCCACGCCGGCGTTTTCTGCCCGCACCTGGCTGGCGACTTTGCCGAAGTCATAGAGCATTTGCGACAGTGACAGTACCAGTGACGGGCTGAATCCGCTGTCGGAATAGCTGTTGGTATAGCCGTTATTCATCCCGGCGTTAACCTGCGGATAGTATTTGGCTTTTGCGACATCGACCTGCTGGATTTGGGCATACAGTTTACCGACCACTTCAGCGATCGATGGATGCCAGGTGACGGCACGATTGACCGCCTGAGAGAGGGTCAGTTCGCCGGGAGCGGCGCTGTCACCGCTGAGCGGCATCGGTCCATCAAGCGCGGGTAACTCCTGCTGTTCAATCCACTGCTGTGGGGCGATGCGGGGCGTCTCCCCGGCAGTGATGGCCGGGGCTGCGCACAGGTTTCCCGCCAGCCACCAGAAAGCAAGCTGTCGTTTTCCCATTTTTCTTCCCTAATTGAGCGTTGTTTTTTGCCCCGGGCGAACGTGCGCCCGGGGTCGTTGTGTTGTCGTGCTGCTGGCCTGTATCAGGTCACAATATGGTTTTGTTCGATAAGCTCCGTCAGCGTGGTTTGTACATTCTCCAGGGTCACCAGTTGCGTGGAGTGAAAGGTGCTGCCTGTCCCGTCACGGTCGATAGAGATGATGGTATTGCTGCCGCTGGTGCTGACGTTGAGATAGTTGCCCAGCGAGGCGGTTTGCCCGTTCCAGCCCACCAGCAAATCGCCGATGTCAATTTTGTCGCCCTGCGCCAGCGAGAAGTTTCTCCATGTGTCCGTACCGTTGCCGCCCGTGGCATCGCTGGCGTTAAGCAGGTTGTAGATCAGCGTGTCGCCATACACCGATCCCACCAGCACGTCGCTTTGCGCGGTACTGGTGACCTGCGGGGCGATATCCACCGTCAGCGTGGCGGTATCGGTATGACCGTGAGTGTCATTCAACGTGTAGCTAAAGGTCTCCTTCGCCGTGATCGAAGAGAGCGCCACACCGTTGTTGAGCGTGTAGGTGTACGAACCGTCGGCGCGAATTTGCAGCGAACCGTAGTGGCCCTGAATAGTGGTGGTGGCGTTGGAGTAAGGATCCAGCGTGGCGGTACTGCCGTTAAAGCCGGTAATGGTCAGGCGCGTATCAACGGTATTTAACTGATCCATCGCACCGCCGGAGTCGCTGCCGTCAAAGATATTGCCGGTGACGGTGTGCGTGCCGGAGGTTTCGAAGTTATCCAGATCGACCGTCGTGCCGGTGATTTTCGGCGTAATGGTCGCTGCGCCCGCCAGGGTGTTATTGCCGGTGAAGTTCAGCGTGTAGGTGCCGCCATCCAGCTCCAGTCCGCTCAGATTGACGGTCACGGTGGCGCCGCCCAGCGTGATATTGGCGACCGGCACGGTACCGGAGCGAACGATCACGCCGTTTTCCAGTATCGACCAGCTGATGGTCAGATTACCCAGCGTCACCAGCGTCGAGACATCAAAGACGATGGCGGCGCCTTTCAGAATGGTGCCTGCCGCGACGTCAAAGGTTCCGCTGCCGCTACCGGTTCTGCCGAGTACTCCCCAACTGGCGCTCCCGACGGTGGAATCCAGATAACTCGCGGTGTCCTGCACGGACGGGGCCAGCAGGGTATCGCTGACGTCGTTTACGGCATCCAGCGGACGGGCGGTTGGCTGAATATTGAGTGAGGCGGTATCGGTATCTCCGTTTGGCGCTTTCACCGTGTAGATGAAGCTGTCCGGTGTTTTGGTGCCGTCCGCGCCCACGCCGCTTTTCAGGGTGTAGGTGTAGTTACCTTTGGCATCGATGGTTAACGTGCCGTAAGTACCGACAATGGTTGTCGTGCCCGTGGCAGCAATCGCCACGCCGTTCACCTGTGTGACCAGCGTGCCGACGGGCGCAATGTCGTCGCTCAGTACGTTGCCCTGGGTGGTGGTGGTCAGGCTGTCAACGCTGTAAACATGGTCCTCAAGCACGTTAAGGGTGTAGCCGGTGAGCGCCGTGATGCCAAACGCCGGGTTCAGCAGGAACAGGTATTCGCCGCCCGGCAGGTTCAGCGTCAGTTTGCCGGACTGACCGCCCAGCAGCGGTGCGTTCAGCCAGTTTTTCTCCACTCGCCACTGTTCAAACTGTTGGGTGACATCGTTGAAGCGATAGATGTACAGATCGAAACTGGACGCCACCGCCACGCCGCCAATGGAGGATTGCAGCGTCATGGTGCGCGTTGAACCCTGCTCAACGTCGAAAATAATCGGGTTGCTCAGTTTGTCCAGTACGCCCAGATCCAATACGTTGCCCAGACTAACGTTCACGACCGTAAAGCCGCCCTGCGAGGACGCCCCGTTGTTGATTGCCTCCACATGGGTGTCATAGGGCAGAGTGGCGACGTTATCCACGGCGGTCACGCTGCTGGCCGGAGCGTCATTGCCCAGAGTAATCACCAGCTTCGCCGAGGCGCTGTTGCCGCCGCCGTTGATGGTGTAGGTGAAGCTCTCCGTGCGTCCAATGACTGAGGCCGGACTGTTCGGGTTCAGCGCATAGCTGTAACTGCCGTCCTGATTGATCGTCAGCGTGCCGTAGACGCCCTGAATGACGTTACTGCCGGCACCCAGCGTAAAGCTTTGTCCATTGGCGTTGGTGATGGTGGTGACGACGGTGTCCAGCGGGGCGCTGTCGTTATTCAGCACGTTGCCGGTCTGCGGCGTGGTGGTGGTTATGGTACCGGCGCTGGTCTCTTCGACGCTGACGTTCAGTGCGGTATAGGAACCGGTCGCCAGTAGCGCCGTGTTGTAGGTCAGAACCCGGTAGGTTCCTCCTTCAAGCCCGGACACGTTCACCGTGACGCCGCTGCTGCCAAGTGTCAGCAGATTGGCAAACTGTGCCTGCGCAGTGTCGATGACCGTGGTCCACGAGTTGGTCGCGGCATCATATTTCTGGATTGCCACTTCCTGCGTATTCAGCAGCGAGAGCACGACCCCGGTGGTGCTGGCATCGATCACCAGCCTGGCGCTGCCGCCGTCCTGGATAGTGAACCCAATGGCTGCCGTATCGTTACCCAATACGTTCGCCACGTTGCCCAGCGCGCCAACCAGCAGCAAACCATAGTCGCTCAGTTGCTCGGTTGTGACGGTGGCACTGGAGGTAAGCTCCAGATTCTCAACGTTATCGCTGGCCGAAATGGGCAACGTTGGCGCGGTGACCTGCGTCGGGGTCGAGGCGTTGCCAACGGCGTCCGTGGCGCTGACGCTGATGTTCTCGCCACTGGTCTGTTTGCGATCAAAGGTATAGGTGTAATTGCCGCTGCTGTTGGCGGTCGTGGTCACCGTTAAGCCCGTACTGAGGGTGATGGTCACGGTGCTGCCCGCTTCGGCAGTGCCGCTGATGCTGGCACCGTCGCTGCTGATGGCGCCGGTTGGCGCGGCCGTGACCGTATCCACCGTGACGGTATAGCCTGATGACAGCGTGCTGGTGCCGTTGGTATTGGTGGCGGTGGCCGTGATGACGTGGGTCCCGTCGGCGATATTGGCCTGCGGGGTTAGCGACCAGTTGCCCTGTGCATCGACGCTGGCGCTACCAATAGAGACGCCGTCGCTGTACACCGTGATGGTGGAGAACGGCTGGCCCGTCCCGTTTAACAGCGGTCTGGCGTCATTGGTGGCCTGACCGTTGGCTACCAGTCCGGTGATGGAGCCCACATCGTCGGTCAGCGTGGCGATCACGGGCGCACCGGGCAGGCCACTGAACGGCGCAATGACGCTGCCGGAGGTCCCGGTATTACCCGCTTTATCCTGGGCGACCACCTGCAACGTCTCTCCACCGACCTGTGCCGGGTTAATCAGAATGTTAAAACTGCCGGTGGTGCCATCTGCGACGCCGGTTCCCAGTACCGTGCCGTTGCTGCTGGTGATCGTGACCGTGCTGCCGGCCTCTGCCATACCGGTGACGTGACTGCCGTTGGTCACCACTGCCAGATTGGTCGGCGCACCTGGCGGTGTGGTATCCACCACGATGGTCGATGTCGCCGACGAGGCGCTGACGTTGCCCGCGGCGTCGGTGGCTTTGGCGGTAAAGGTATGCGATCCCTCCGTGAGTGCGGTGGTAGGCGTAAAGCTCCACGCGCCGTTGGCATCCGCCTGAATCGGGGTTGGCGTGAGTAACGTTGCGCCGTCATAGAGAGTGATGAATGCGCCCGGCTCGCTGGTCCCACGCAGTTCTGGCAGGGTGTCATTCGTGCTTTGTCCGCTGCCGACGGGACCGGTGATATTGCTGACATCATCAAGAATAGTGGTGATCACCGGCGCATTTGGCGCCAGCGTGTCCACCGTGACGACGAAACTGGCGGCCGGACCGACGTTGCCCGCGGCATCGGTCGCAGTCACGGCAAGGGTATGCGCGCCATTGGTTAACGCCGCTGTCGGCGTGAAGTTCCAGTTGCCGTCCGTGCCGACAACGAGGCTGCCAATGACCGTGCCGTTATCGGTAAAGGTCAGCGTGGTGCCTGGCTCTGCCGTGCCGTTAAGCGTTGGGCGGGTGTCATTGGTGCTTTGATTGGGCGACAGATTGCCGGTTTGCGGCGCGCTGTCATCGACCACTGAGGTGATCACCGGCGCCAGCGGCGCGGCGGTATCTACCGTGACGGAGAAGCTGGCAGAAGGACCAACGTTACCGGCGGCATCCGTTGCGGTGAAGGTCAACGTATGATTCCCCTGGCCCAGGTCGCTGGCGGGGGTAAAGGTCCAGGTCCCGTTCGCCTCAACCGTCACGCTGGCGAGGGGAACGCCATTGTCCGCGATATTGATCGTGGCCCCCGGTTCGCCGGTACCAGTGAAACCTGGGCGCGCATCGTTGGTGGTTTGACCGCTGCTCAGACTACCGGTGACCGGACCAACGTCATCCTGCACATTGCCGATCGTTGGAGCGCCAGGCGAAACGGTATCAACCGTCAGCGTAAAATTCGCCGATGCCGGGCCGGTATTGCCCGCGCTGTCTGTGGCGGTGACCCTCAGCGAGTGGGCCCCCTGGGACAGTCCATCTGGTCGGTAGCTCCAGCTTCCCCCTTCGGTCACGGTGGCGGTGCCAAGCAGAACGTTGCCATCGTAGACGTTAATGGTGCTACCGGGTTCGCCGGTTCCGGTAATGATCGGGCGAGTATCGTTCGTGCTTTGCCCGTTGGTGAGATCGCCGGTTCCTGGCGTTACGTTATCGGTGACGCTGACGATGGCGGGCGCCGTAGGGGCAACCGTATCGACGACCACAGTAAAGGCGGCGCCAGGGCTGACATTACCGGCCGCGTCTGTGGCGGTTACGTTGAAGGTGTGTGAGCCATTGCCCAGCGCGGTGGCGGGCGTAAAGGTCCATGCGCCTGTACCGTCGGCCTGCACGGTACCCAACAGCGTGGTGCCGTCAAAAATGCTGACGGTGCTGTTGGCTTCGGCGGTTCCGGTCAGCGTTGGCCGTGTGTCGTTGGTGCTTTGTCCGTTGCTTAGCGAACCACTATTGGGGGCGACATCATCGGTGACGGAACTGATGACAGGAGCCGATGGCGCCTGTGTATCCACGGTCAGGGAGAACGCGGCGGACGGGCCTTCGTTGCCTGCCGCATCCGTCGCCGTGACGGTCAGATTGTGCGATCCGTTGCCTAACGGGTTATCCGGAGAGAGCGACCAGCTTCCGTCGGTGCCCACCACCACGCTGCCAACGGCGAGTCCGCCGTCATACAGCGTAACGGTGGAGCCCGGCTCCGCCGTTCCCTGGAAGGTTGGCTGAGTATCATTAGTGCTTTGTCCGTTCGCCAGTACGCCGGTTGCCGGGTTGGTGTCATCGGTGACGCTCTGAATCACTGGAACCCGTGGCGCGGTGGTATCGACATTCACTGTGTACGCGGCGGAAGGCGCGCTGACGTTACCCATCGCATCGGTGGCGGTGACGGTAATGGCGTGTGAGCCAGTGGCCAGCGTCGGCGCGGTGAAGCTCCAGCTACCGTTGACGACCTGCGCGGTACCGATTTTTATCCCATTGTCATAGACGGTAATCGTACTGCCTTCTTCAGCGCTGCCGCTAAAGTCGGGCGTGGTATCGTTGGTACTGCCGCCGTTACCGATGACGCCCGTCTGCGGTTCGCTGTCATCTGTGGCGCTGGCAATGGTTGGCGCTACCGGTGGCGTGGTGTCCACCACGACCACAAAGGGATCCGACGCGACGCTGGTATTCCCCGCCGCATCGGTGGCGGTGATGGTGAGATCGTGGCTGCCTTCGCCGAGGGCGATAGGGGGGGTAAAACTCCACGCGCCGTTAACCACCTGTACCTGACCGATTGGCGTATCGCCATCGTAAATCGTGATGGTTTCGCCGTTGGTGCCGCTGTCGCTCAGGGTTGGGCGGGTATCGTTGGTCGTCTGTCCGCTGGTCAGCGTTCCCGTTCCGGGGGCGACATCATCCGTCACGCTGCCAATCGCCGGTTGCGTCGGTGGGGTGAGATCGACGGTAATGTTAACCACGGCGGACGTTTTGCTGCCATCCGCGCTATCGACCACCTGGAAGGTGTGCTGGCCTTCGTCCAGCGCGTCGGTGGATGTCCAGTCCCAGCTCCAGTTGCCATTTTCGTCGACCTGAACGTTCGACGCGACAACGACGCCATCGACCAGAATATCGACGGTAGAGTTCGGTGTGGAAAAACCGTGCAGCCCCGGCTGCGTATCGTCGGTGGTTTGCCCACTCTTCAGATCGCCCTGAACGCTACCGGTATCATCGACGATGGCGCTAATGACCGGTAGCCCGGTGCCGGAACCGCTGAAGTTGGT
This sequence comes from Citrobacter freundii complex sp. CFNIH2, assembly GCF_002880615.1. Lineage (NCBI taxonomy): Bacteria > Pseudomonadati > Pseudomonadota > Gammaproteobacteria > Enterobacterales > Enterobacteriaceae > Citrobacter > Citrobacter freundii complex sp. CFNIH2. Next base: position 30,342 of record NZ_CP025757.1, read on the forward strand.
GGGATCGCTGTTGTTACCGGCGGTATCCTCCGCCGTGGCAGTCAGCGTATTGAGGCCCGTCTGCGCTGGCGTGATCTGAATCTGGAACGTACCGTCCGTCGCCACGCCGGTACCAATGATATTGCCGTCGGTGTCGCGGATGGTCACCGTGCTGCCGGTTTCCGCCGTGCCGCTGACCGTTGCGCCATCGGCAGAGATGGTCACCTCTTCCGGGGCCGCCGGTTTAGTCAGATCGACGTTCAGCGAGATGGAGGCGGAAGGCGTGCTGACGTTCCCCGCCGGATCGGTGGCCGTTGCCGTCAACGTGTAATTGCCTTCGGTGAGCGGCGAATCCGGGGTGATTGTCCAGTTTCCCTCAGGATCGACTTCGGCAGTGCCGATAACCGTGCTGCCATTCGACAGGGTGATGGTGTTGCCCGGTTCGCCGGTGCCGCTAATGGGCAGCTCGGGCTGATTGGTGACCGCCGGACTGCCCAGCGAGGTGATAAACGGCGCGTCGGGTGCCTGGGTATCAATGGTGATGCCAATCGCGTCCGACGGCGGACTGGTGTTACCTGCGGCATCTTTTGCCGTCACGGTAAAGTGGTAGCTGCCTTCGACCAGTTCGCTATCCGGGGTGAAACTCCAGACGCCATCAATGACTTCGGCGGTGCCAATTGGTACGCCGTTATTCAGAATGGTGACAATACTGCCCGTATCGCCCGTCCCACTCAGGGTTGGGGTGGTGTCGTTGGTCTGCCCACCGTCGCTCAACGGTCCGGCGTCATCGTTGACGGCCAGCGTCGGCGTACCGGGGGCCTGGGTATCAACACGCACAATGCGATCCGGCGACGTACTGCTGTTACCGGCCGGATCGGTCGCGGTCACCTGGATAATATGATCGCCCGTTAACAGCGGGGCCGTCGGTTGGAAGCTCCAGTTTCCGGAATTGTCGATAACCAACGGCGACTGTTCGACGCCGTCGAGGGTAATGGTGATGGTGTCGCCTGGCGTACCGCTTCCGCTCAATAGCGGCCGCGTATCATCGGTGTACTGACCGTTATCGAGTATGCCGGTCTGGCTGCCGACATTATCGGTGACGGTCAGGTTGGGCACGGCGGGTGGGGTGGTATCCACCAGAATGCCGATCGGCGCGGAAGGTTCACTGACATTGCCCGCCGGATCGGTGCTGGTGAGGGTAAAGACATGGTCGCCTTCATCAAGGGCATCCGACGTGTAGCTCCAGGCGCCGTTAGTCACCGTGACGGTGGTAACCAGATCACCATTGTCGTAAATGCTGATGATATCGCCATCTGTTCCCGTACCGCTCAGAACCGGTTGGGTTTCCTGGGTCGCCTGGCCATCGGTGAGTGGATCATTTGCGCCATCCGTCAGCGTCAGCGCAGGGATATCGGGGGCAGCAGTATCCACCGTAATGGTAATGGGGGTGGACTTATCGCTGGTATTGCCCAGGGGATCGCTGGCGGTGACGCTCAGCGTGTGGTCGCCTTCGCCCATCGCGGGTGTCGGGGTAAAGCTCCAGCTACCGTTTTCCGCAACTTTTGTCGTACCAATGATCGCCGTTCCGTCATACACCGTAATGGTGTCTCCGGCGGTGCCGCTTCCGCTTAACACCGGTTGCGTTGCGTCGGTCACGTCGTTGTCCGTCAGTTCACCTACGTTACTGCCGATGTTGTCAGTCAGGGTCACGACCGGAATGACTGGTGGCGTGGTATCGACGGTAATAGTGATGGGGGCAGAAGGCGTGCTGGTCTGGTTTTCTGCATCGGTCGCGGTGACGGTAAAGGTATGGTCGCCGTCGCCCAGTACCGGTGTAGTGAGCGTCCAGTTGCCGTTGCTGTCCACGGTGGCGGTTCCCGCCAGCGGGGTACCTCCGTCCAGAATAGTGATGATTGCGCCGGGTTCACCGGTTCCGCTGAAGGTCAACTGATTGTCATCAGTGAGTTGTCCGTCCCCCAGATTGCCTTTCTGGGCGCCAACATCATCAACAATCGAACTGACGACGGGGGCCTCCGGTGCGGTGATATCCGGAGCCACGACCTCGACCGGCAAACTGGTATTGCTCGCGGCATCCGTGGCGGTGACGTTCAGCGTTTCACCGTTGGCCTGCGGCGGGTTAAGGATGATCACCAGCGTGCCGTTCTCCGGGACCGGACCGGTTTCTGCCAGCGTATTGCCATCACTGTTTTTAATCGTAATCGTACTGCCGGGTTCGGCGGTGGCGGTCAGGGTGGTGCCGTCTGCTGAAATAACCGCCGTAGGTGGCTGCGGCGCTGTGGTATCCGGTGCGGTGACGTTGGCGGGCGTGCTGTTCTGATTCGCCGGATCGGTCACTGTGGCAGTAAGCGTTTCACCATTAGTTTGCGGCGTGTCCAGTGTGACGGTGAAATTCCCCTCGCCGTCGGTTTGACCATGGCCAATCGGGTTACCGTCAGGATCGCGAATCGTCACCGTGCTGCCGGGTTCTGCTGTCCCCGTCACGGTGGTGCCATCATCCGAGACATCCAGGTTTCCGGCGGGCTGCGGCGGGGTGGTGTCCGGGGCGAGGGTGGTCGCCGGAGGGCTGGTCAGATTCGCCGGATCCTTGACGATGGCAGTTAAAATTTCTCCGTTGGTTTGCGGCGGGTTCAGTGTGACGGTAAATGAGCCGTCGGGTTGAACTTGTTCCGATCCCAGCGGAGCGTTGTCGCTGCCGTAAATGGTCACCGTCGTGCCTGGCTCGGCGGTACCGGTCACGGTTGTCCCATCGTCAGAAACATCCAGATTACCTGCCGCCTGCGGAGGTGTGGTATCAGGAGCGGTTGCGTTGGCAGGCGAGCTGTCATTCCCCGCTTTATCCGTGGCGGTGGCGGTCAGCACCTCACCGTTTACCCGTGGCGGATTGAGCGGGAAGCTGAATTTCCCTTCGCTGTCTGCGGTCACGGTGCCGAGCGTGGTACCGCTGGCATCAGCAATGGTGACTTTACTTCCCGCCTCGGCGCTGCCGGTCAGTACGGTTCCGTTTTGCGAGATAAGCAGTTCGTCGGGGGCTGCCGGCGGGGTGGTATCCACGGTGACCGAGAATTCCACGGCGTTTCCGCTGACGCCATCTTCGGTGGATTGTGTGGCGGTGTAGTGGTGCAATCCTTCAGACACACCGCTTAGCTCGAATACCCACGTGCCGTCGTTGGCGCTCGCCGTGCCGATCGCGATACCATTTTCATAAATGATTACCTCTGCCCCAGGCAGCGCGGTACCCGTGAGAGTGGGGGTGGTATCCTTCGTAAACTGACCGTTGCCTAACGTCACCGCGGTGGGCTGCGTATCATCAATGATGCCGGTAATAGTGGGGGCATCAGGAAAACCTGAGTTGGAACCGAGGAAGGCGGCTTCGTCGCCTTCGTTACCCGCGGCGTCAGAAATATCGGCATACAGCTGTTCGGAATCGGTTTGCGCCGAATTGAGGCGAACGGTAAACCGACCGGTGTCATCGACCTGAACAGAGGCCAGGACATTGTGCTGGCTGTCGAAAATCGTGACGACGCAACCCGCTTCTGCGATCCCTGATACCCAGAGCCCATCTTCAGAAACCGTTAACCCGGAGACCTCATCAGGGGCAATCGTATCGACGGTAAAGGTGAAATCGCCGGAAATGGCGCTGGTATTGCCATTTTCGTCCGTCGCGGTCGCGGTCAGCACATGTTCGCCTTCGGAAAGCGGTAGGTCGGGTTTATAGCTCCAGTTCCCCTGTTCATCGACCATGACGGTGCCAATTTCCTGCCCATTGTCATAGAGAGTGATGAGGGATCCTGCTTCACCGGTACCGGTAATCATCGGCTGGCTGTCGTTGGTGGTCTGATTCTCCTGAATGGCACCTGTGATGGCGGAGACGGCGTCCGTCGCGCCGATAATTACAGGGGCCGTCGGTGGCGTGGGGTTTTCCCCGCCAGGAGGATTTGTGCCGTTATCGCCGCCGCCGTTGTCTCCGCCTCCGTTATTTCCGCCGCCATCCCCCGGCGTGCCGCCGTTCCCGGAACCCTCACCAGGATTGCCATTGTCGTTATCATGATGGTGGCTGCCGCCACCGCCTGAGGATGCGATGGCCGCGATCCCACCGGCGGCAACCGCGCCACCCAGCACCCACGGCCAGATTGCCCCGCCTTCGTGAGATTCACCGGCGGTGACCAGCAAATCGTCAATGGTGGAAATGTGTTCAAAATGCAGGCCGCTTTCCGGGTTTTCCACCCACCACAGCGCACCGTGACTGTCTTCCAGTACCAGTTGGCTGGCCCCCTGGTCGTTCGCCACATAGAAATTTTTAACGGTCAGTTTTTCACCGGACGTAAAGGTGATCACCAGATCCTGATTCACGCGAGCCAGTTGACTGATATCGCTACGCTCTGCGGATAATTTCACAATGGAAGGGGCATTTAGTGTGATTTCAGAGGCTTCGACATGGGTGGAAACGCCCGTCAACTTGGATATAACAGCGAGAAGACGCATATGTTTACTCCTGATGGCTTGCTCTGTGCATTAATTCGTTAAAATCACCGGACGGGGAAAATGTGCAGATGCGCGATCCCGTTCATCATGTCGATGAATTCTCGCCGGTGATTTCTATGCTGTGGCTGTGCAGATGTTGGTTTCTGTTGCGCTGAATAACCCTTTGTTTTTTTGATTCACTGGTACTTTCGTATTAGATGATATAGTCAGAAAGCACTCGTTCTGCAAATTAAGGTATATTTGTGATTTGTTTAGTGAGGGTGAAATATATACGGTTTTGCACCGGTTGACGAAGTGAAACGGCACGATGCAGAAAGTGTATGTGATTTATCTTAATGTATTAAAAAGGTTTTTTTTATTAATATTGGCCCGAAAGGGAATTGATTTCTTGCACAAATTGTATTGGTATTTCTGAATCTTAAAATGTCAAAAAAAATTATTTGAAGTATTAGATTATTGGACTATGTACCTGATTTGAATATGGCTGAAGATATATTCTTGTCAGTTTTTACGTTTCAGCGGAAATAGAAGCAATGAAAAGGAGAATATATTTTTGGAGATTCAAGGGGTAAATAATAATGACCTACCCCGAATGCGAGGCAGGTCACATAATAACACCGTTAGCGTCCGGCATTTTTCATAATGCGCGCTTTATCCAGTTGCCATTCACGTTCTTTCAGGTCGGAACGTTTGTCGTGCTGTTTTTTACCCTTCGCTACGCCAATTTTGACTTTGCACCAGGCATTCTTCCAGTACAGAGAAAGGGCGACAACGGTGTAGCCTTCACGATTCACGCGGCCATACAGGGAGTCAAGTTCACGCTGATTCAGCAACAGTTTACGGGTGCGAGTGGGATCGCACACCACGTGTGTAGAAGCCACCGCCATCGGCGTAAAGTTAGCGCCGAACAGGTAAGCTTCGCCGTCTTTCAGGATCACATAGCTGTCGCCGATGTTGGCTTTACCAGCGCGCAGGGATTTCACTTCCCACCCTTGCAGGGCGAGTCCCGCTTCGAACTCTTCTTCGATAAAGTATTCATGTCGCGCGCGTTTGTTGAGCGCGATGGTGGCTGAGCCAGGTTTGTGTGCTTTTTTCTTCGTCATAGTGCCGCTCAGTATAGGTAATCTGGAATCGAAAAACACCCCATTTCATCCTTCGGGGCGTAAGGGGATATCTTAGCATGAACAAGGTTGTACCCTGTTGTGGGATAGCGTTTTTTTTACCTTGCGATAAATGGTATTATTTGTTCGATTTTTGTTGATGGAAATAGCTATGCCGCAGATTAGTCGAACCGCGTTAGTCCCTTACAGTGCGGAACAGATGTATCAGTTAGTGAATGATGTTCAGTCCTATCCCCAGTTTTTACCGGGTTGCACCGGCAGCCGTGTTCTTGAGTCTACGCCAGGACAGATGACGGCCGCGGTGGATGTCTCTAAGGCGGGGATCAGCAAGACGTTTACCACGCGAAATCAGTTAACCAGTAACCAGAGTATCCTGATGCAACTGGTCGACGGCCCGTTCAAAAAATTGATTGGCGGCTGGAAATTTACGCCGTTGAGTACGGATGCCTGCCGCATTGAGTTTCATCTCGATTTCGAGTTTACCAATAAGCTGATCGAGCTGGCGTTTGGCCGTATCTTCAAAGAGCTGGCATCCAATATGGTGCAGGCTTTTACGGTTCGAGCCAAAGAGGTTTACCGTGTCGCCTAAGATTGTCGTTGAGGTGGCCTATGCGCTGCCTGAGAAACAGTACCTGCAAAGGGTGACGTTGCAGCCGGGGGCAACGGTCGAAGAGGCGATCCGCGCGTCGGGGTTGCTGGAACTGCGTACCGATATCGATCTGACGAAAAACAAAGTCGGTATTTACAGCCGTCCGGTCAAGCTGGCGGATGAGTTACAGGATGGCGATCGGGTCGAAATTTACCGTCCACTGATTGCCGATCCGAAAGAGTTGCGCAGACAGCGGGCAGAGAAATCGGCAAAAAAATAGCAGATAACAAAAAAGGTGCTCCGTGAGCACCTTTTTTGTTATCTGAAGACAAGCTTACTGGTTGTCGGTCAACGAAGGCTTGTTGTCGATATTGGTCAATACGCCGTTGCTGTTGAAGGTCAACGTCAGCGTTTGCTGCGTAACACCTTCATGGCCCGGCTGTTGACGGAACACATAGAACCAGGTGTTGGTGCCAAACGGATCGGACATCATCGGCGTACCCAGCGCATAGGCAACCTGCTGTTGCGTCATGCCCACACGAATTTTGGCTACATCGTTCGCGGTCAGATAGTTCCCCTGGTTGATATCAGGGCGGTAAACCACTCGCTCCAGAGTGGAACAGCCTGCGGTCAACATCAATAATACTGCTGCGGCAGCAGTCAGCGTTTTACAGCGCATAGTGATTTGATTCCTTTTCGGGCCCGAGCAGTACGTGGCTCATATGTAATATGCCGATGATAATAGACCTTTCACCACTTTAAAACCTTTTGCTTACGGGTCCGACGGCGTTTTTGTTGTCTACTCTGACCGTTAAGGTGCAAAAAAGTTTACGCTGCCAGCAGTTCTTTCGCATTTGCGAGGGTGTTGCGCGTCACTTCGCTGCCGCCCAGCAGGCGCGCCAGCTCCTGCAACCGCGCGCGTTTATCCAACGGCTGCATGTGTGTTTCGGTCATTTCACCGTCTGTCTCTTTGCTGACAAAAAAGTGCTGATGGCCGCATCCAGCCACCTGCGGAAGGTGGGTGACGCACATTACTTGTGTTGACTCACCGAGCTGACGCAGCAATTTCCCGACCACGGCGGCAGTGGGACCACTGATGCCGACATCGACTTCATCGAAAATCAGCGCCGGGGTTTCCATCTTACGTGCGGTAATCACCTGAATGGCGAGAGCAATACGCGACAGTTCCCCACCGGAGGCCACTTTGGCAATCGGCTGCATCGGCTGACCAGGGTTCGTCGTCACTTTAAACTCGACGCGATCTGCGCCGTCCTGGCTCAGATGGTGCTCATCAAACGCCACGTCGATGGTGAAACGACCGTGCGGCATGGAGAGTGAGTGCATACTCTCGGTAATCAGGGTGCTCAGTTCCTGGGCATAGTGCTGACGCTGCTCATGCAGCGCTTTCGCTGCCTCCAGCGCCTGCTGGCGGTGTTTGTTCACGGTCAGAGTCAACGTTTCCAGCGAGTCGGCCTGATCGTCAAGCTGCTGCTGTTCCTCCAGCAACGACTGATAATACTGTGGCAGCGCTTCCGGACTGACGTGGTGTTTACGGGCCAGTGAAATTTGCTTCGAGATACGCTGTTCCAGTTCAAACAGGCGATTAGGGTCTAAATCCAGACGATCGCAATAGTGGCGCAATTCGTCACTGGCTTCCGTCAGTTGAATCGTCGCCTCTTCCAGCATATCAAGAATGCCTGAGAGCTTACCGTCCATACCGACCAGTTCACTCACCAGTTGCTTTGCGGTATAGAGCTGACTTTGTAGGTTAACGTCTTCACCGTCCGCCATCAGCGACAGCGCATTCTGGCTGGTGGAGAGTAGCTGACCGCTGTTGGCCAGGCGTTTGTATTCTTCATCAATCTGCTCAAATTCACCCGCCTGCGGGTTAAATTCATTCAGCTCTTTAAGCTGATACTGCAGCAGTTCTGCACGGGCAGCACGTTCCTGACTCAACTGTTGGTGGTGTGCTAAATCACGGCAGCTCTGGTGCCAGAGTTGGTAACGCGCAGCCATATCCTGCACCCGCACGGATTCATTCGCGTAGCCATCGAGCAGGGATTTTTGGTGTTCGGCTTTGGTCAGCAACTGATGCGCGTGCTGGCCGTGAATTTGAATGAGCAGTTGTCCCAGTTCGCGAAGCTGAGAGAGAGGAACCGCAGTCCCGTTGATAAAACCACGGGAGCGCCCGTCGCTGCTGATCACGCGGCGAAGTAAACACTCACGTCCTTCTTCAAGCTGGTTTTCTTCCAGCCAGCGCAGGGCGGCAGGGGTATCTTTCAGCGAAAAACGGGCGCACAGGTCGGCACGGCTGGCGCCGGCCCGGACCATGTCGGCTTCAGCACGGCCGCCGAGGCACAAGCCGAGCGCATCAATTGCAATAGATTTACCCGCCCCGGTTTCACCGGTGATGACGGTCATTCCGCTTTGAAAATCGATCTCAAGTTCACGAACGATAGCAAAATTGCTGATGGTCAGTTGTGCCAACATAGTCGTTTTCCTGTATGAAAAACCATAACTGTAATTACATACAGTATAAACGGGTTTTTTATACAGTAAAGAGGTTGGCGTTAAATTAGAATAATTTTTTTGACCAGCCCAGTTTGGTACTTAATGTATTGAAATAGCTATAATCTTTAGGATGGATGAGATTCAGATGGTAGTCACAGCGGCGGATCAGCACATCTTCACCTTCCTGGATCGGCAGCGCGATCTGGCTGTCACAACTGATCTCGAGATCGTTACGGCGGTGCGAGAAGCGCAGCCGAATGGTGCTGCTGCTGTTGATGACCAGCGGGCGCGCCGAAAGGGTGTGCGGGAACATCGGCACCAGCGTGATGGCATCAAGCGATGGGGTCAGAATCGGGCCGCCGGCCGACAGGGAATAGGCGGTGGAACCGGTAGGCGTTGAGATGATCAGGCCATCAGAACGCTGAGAGAAGGCAAAGCTTTCGTCAATATAGACTTCAAACTCAATCATGTGCGCGACTTTGCCGGGATGCAGCACCACCTCGTTAATGGCGGTACTGATACGCTTCTGGCAGTCCTTCTGGCACACTTGTGCTTCGAGCAGAAAGCGTTTTTCCGCGACGTAATGACCTTCCAGCACGTCGGCGAGCTGTTGCTGCGCATTATCGGGATCAAGGTCGGTCAGAAAGCCGAGATTGCCACGGTTGATACCGATCACTTTGATATCGTAACGCGCCAGGGTACGTGCTGCGCCGAGCATGTTGCCGTCGCCGCCGACGACAACCGCGAGGTCTGCCTGCTGACCAATCTCCGCCAGGGTGCCAATTTTCACATTCTTCAACTGCAGCTCGTGAGCGATTTGCTGCTCGACAATGACCTCATACCCTTTCGTGCATAACCAGCGGTAGAGCATTTCATGTGTCGTGAGTGCCGTGGGGTGACGCGGGTGTCCCACAATGCCGATACACTTGAAATGATTATTCATTTTTCGAGGTCCTTGTGACGAAGATTGATGACAATGTGAGTGCTTCCCTTGAAACCCTGAATCTGATCCCCATAATAAGCGAAGTTAGCGAGATGAATGCGAAAAAAAACGCGGAGAAATTCATGAGTAGTAAAGAACAGAAAACGCCTGAGGGGCAAGCCCCGGAAGAAATTATCATGGATCAGCACGAAGAAGTTGAGGCGGTTGAATCAGACGCTTCTGCTGAGCAGGTGGATCCGCGCGATGAAAAAATTGCGAATCTGGAAGCGCAGCTTACTGAAGCTCAGACCCGTGAACGTGATGCGGTACTGCGCATAAAAGCGGAAATGGAAAACCTGCGTCGCCGTACCGAGCTGGACGTTGAGAAGGCGCACAAGTTCGCGCTGGAGAAATTCGTCAACGAACTGCTGCCGGTGATTGATAGCCTGGATCGCGCGCTGGAAGTGGCGGACAAAGCCAATCCGGATATGAAGCCGATGGTTGAAGGGATCGAACTGACCCTGAAATCGATGCTGGATGTGGTGCGCAAGTTTGGTGTTGAAGTGATCGCTGAGACGAACGTTGCGCTGGATCCGAACGTGCATCAGGCGATTGCGATGGTCGAATCTGAAGACATCGCGCCGGGCAACGTGCTGGGTATTATGCAGAAAGGCTATACGCTGAACGGTCGTACGATCCGTGCGGCGATGGTGACCGTTGCGAAAGCGAAAGCTTAATCTTCCGGCTAGTTATATTGCCGGATGGCGCTGACGTTCATCCGGCCCACGGCCCGTCGGAGTATCCGCGGGCCGTCTTCATTATTCCGCCACACTTTCCCGCAGCGGTTTAACGGGTAACACTTTGACCTGCTTGATCATATTCTCCTGGACGTCGAGAATATCGATATCGTATTGACCGATGCGCACGCGAGTGCCCGCAATCGGGATCTCTTCCAGCGCTTCCAGAATCACGCCATTTACCGTACGCGCGTCGTCTTCCGGCAGATGCCAGTTAAACGCTTTGTTAATTTCCCGCACGTTGGCGCTGCCATCGATGATCACCGAACCGTCATTTTGCGGCGTCACTTCCTCAGCCAGCGTAGGTGACATTGAGGTGGTAAAGTCGCCGACAATCTCTTCGAGAATATCTTCCACCGTGACCAGCCCCTGAATATCGCCATATTCATTGACGACCAGGCCGACTTTCTTTTTATTGCGTTGAAATTTGATGAGCTGCGTGCTGAGCGGCGTGCCCTCCGGGACGAAGTAAATCTCATCGGCGGCGCGCAGCATGGTCTCTTTGGTGAACTCTTTCTTTTCCGACATTAACCGCCAGGCTTCGCGAACGCGCAGCATGCTGATCGCGTCATCAAGCGAATCGCGGTACAGCACAATGCGCCCGTGCGGCGAGTGCGACAACTGACGCACGATGGACTTCCAGTCGTCATTAATATCAATACCGATAATTTCGCTGCGCGGCACCATGATGTCGTCAACGCTAACCTTTTCCAGATCGAGCACCGACAGCAGCATATCCTGATTACGCCGGGAGATTTGCGCGCGGGATTCATTCACGATGGTGCGCAGCTCGTCTTTACTCAGCGAACCGCTAATGACGATATCGGTTTTAATACCCATCATGCGCATCAGCAATCGGGTGATGGTGTTGAGCAGCCAGACCAACGGCATCATCAGAATTTGTAACGGCGCCAGCAGGAAGCTACTGGGATAGGCCACCTTTTCCGGGTACAGCGCCGCAATGGTTTTTGGCAGAACTTCGGCAAACACCAGCACGACGAAGGTCAGCACGCCGGTGGCGATGGCAACGCCCGCATCGCCATACAGACGCATACCGACAATGGTGCCGAGCGCCGAGGCAAGAATATTGACCAGGTTATTGCCAATCAGCACCAGGCTTATCAGGCGATCGGGTTTACGCAGCAGCTTTTCAACACGCTTTGCCGGACGATTCCCCTGTTTGGCCAGGTGGCGTAAGCGGTAGCGATTCAGAGTCATCATTCCGGTTTCGGAACCGGAAAAATAGGCGGAGATGACCACCATGACGATCAATGTGACGATCAGCGTGGTGGTGGAGATGTGTTCCAGGGGGTGCCTCCTTTAAGGCTTAGCTGACAAACTGCTGCAATATTCGGCTACCGAAATAGGCCAGCGTCAGGATCCCGGCGCCCGCGACGTTAAACCACACGACACGACGGCCGCGCCAACCTTCATGATAATGCCCCCACAACAGAACAATATAGACAAACCATGCGATGATCGAGAGCACCGCTTTGTCGATGTTTTCCATGCTGAACAGATTGTGCATGTAAAACAGACCGGTACACAGGGTGAGCGTCAGCAGGACCACGCCAATCTGCGTGATGTGGAACATCTTGCGCTCGATGCTCATCAGCGGCGGCATTTCATTATTGAACGCCAGTTTTTTGTTCTTAAGCTGATAGTCGATCCACGCCAACTGCAGCGCGTACAACGCGGCGATAATGAGCGTCGCATAGGAGAACAGCGACAGCCCGATGTGGATCATCATCCCCGGCGTGGTTTCGAGGTGGGTGATGAACTCGTTCGGCATGAAGGTCGCGAAGGCCAGATTGATCAGCGCGAAGGCATATACCACTGGCAGCAACAGCCAGCCACGATTGCGTGAAGCGACAATCGTCATCACCGTACAGATCATCAGACTGACCAGCGAACCCACGTTCAGCAGGCTCAGGTTTTGTCCGCTATCGCCACCCGGCAGAATGCGGGCTTCAAGCGCGATCGCGTGACACACCAGCGCGACAACCGCAGAAAGAATGGCCATACGCCGCCAGCCGCTGTTTTTTTGCAGCAGAGCGGGGACGATCAGCGCGAGGCTGACGGAATAGGCGACAAGGGCGAGCAGAGCAAAAACGGGCATAGTGGTGTCGACAGTTGGCCAGTGAGAAAGAGAAGCAGTATAGCGTTACGTGACCGCGGCTCCAACCGTTGCATAACAACAAAGACGGCTTCATGTTATACTGCGACAAAATTCTGTTCATGTGTCGCTTGAGCGACCAACCGTTTCCACCCCAGGCGAGAGACAATGTTTGATAATTTAACCGATCGTTTGTCGCGCACGTTGCGCAATATCAGTGGCCGCGGACGCCTTACTGAAGACAACGTTAAAGAGACGCTGCGCGAAGTGCGCATGGCGCTGCTGGAGGCTGACGTTGCGCTGCCGGTAGTGCGAGAGTTTATCAATCGCGTAAAAGAGAAAGCGGTTGGACATGAAGTTAACAAGAGCCTGACGCCAGGGCAGGAGTTCGTCAAGATTGTCCGTAACGAACTCGTGGCGGCGATGGGCGAAGAGAACCAAAGCCTGAATTTGGCCGCGCAGCCGCCAGCCGTGGTGCTGATGGCGGGCTTGCAGGGCGCCGGTAAAACGACCAGCGTCGGTAAGCTGGGTAAATTCCTGCGCGAAAAGCACAAGAAGAAAGTGCTGGTCGTCTCTGCCGACGTGTATCGCCCGGCGGCGATCAAACAGTTGGAGACGCTGGCAGAGCAGGTTGGCGTTGATTTCTTCCCATCGGATGTCGGCCAGAAGCCGGTCGATATCGTTAACGCGGCGCTGAAAGAAGCCAAACTCAAATTCTACGACGTGCTGCTGGTGGATACCGCCGGTCGTCTGCACGTTGATGAAGCGATGATGGACGAAATCAAGCAGGTTCATGCTTCTATCAATCCGGTAGAAACCCTGTTTGTGGTCGATGCGATGACCGGTCAGGATGCGGCGAATACCGCGAAGGCGTTCAATGAAGCGCTGCCGCTGACCGGCGTGGTGCTGACCAAAGTCGATGGTGACGCCCGTGGCGGTGCCGCGCTCTCTATTCGTCACATCACCGGCAAACCGATCAAATTCCTCGGCGTTGGCGAGAAAACCGAGGCGCTGGAGCCGTTCCACCCGGACCGTATCGCGTCACGTATTCTCGGCATGGGCGACGTGCTGTCGCTGATCGAAGATATCGAAAGTAAAGTTGACCGCGCGCAGGCTGAGAAGCTGGCGACTAAACTGAAAAAAGGCGACGGTTTTGATCTGACCGACTTCCTGGAACAGTTACGCCAGATGAAAAACATGGGCGGCATGGCGAGCCTGATGGGCAAGCTGCCGGGCATGGGGCAGATCCCGGACAACGTGAAGTCACAGATGGATGACAAAGTGCTGGTGCGCATGGAGGCGATCATCAACTCGATGACGCTGAAAGAGCGCGCGAAGCCGGAAATCATCAAAGGGTCCCGTAAACGCCGCATCGCGCAAGGCTGCGGTATGCAGGTGCAGGACGTTAACCGCCTTCTGAAACAGTTCGACGACATGCAGCGCATGATGAAGAAGATGAAGAAGGGCGGGATGGCCAAAATGATGAGAAGTATGAAGGGGATGATGCCGCCCGGTTTTCCAGGCCGCTAATCTTTAAGGCCTGGCTCATTTGCCATTTCGGCACCGGGGTGTGCTCGCCATCCTCACGTACTACGTGTACGCTCCGGTGGCTGTGCGCACGCCGGCACCGAACTGACTGCACCGCCGACGGCCTTTTGCCGCAGAGTTATTAACTGCTGATTGCAATTTCCCCAAAAATCAGTAAAATTTTCGGGCTTTTAATATGACACCGGGCTCCGTTCCTCGATGGGGCCCGGTTGTTTTATTCACACAAGAGGATGTTATGGTAACTATTCGTTTAGCTCGTCACGGCGCTAAAAAGCGTCCGTTCTACCAGGTTGTTGTTACTGACAGTCGTAACGCACGTAACGGTCGCTTCATTGAGCGCGTTGGCTTCTTTAACCCAATCGCCAGCGAAAAAGAAGAAGGCACTCGCCTAGATCTGGATCGCATCGCTCACTGGGTTGGCCAGGGCGCGACCATTTCTGATCGCGTAGCTACGCTGATCAAAGAAGTAAGCAAAGCAGCTTAATCTGTCACGGTGGTCATGATGAGCAAGCAACTCACTGCGCAAGCACCCGTGGACCCGATTGTCTTAGGGAAAATGGGATCGTCTTACGGTATTCGTGGTTGGCTCAGAGTGTTTTCTTCCACTGAAGACGCCGAAAGCATTTTTGACTATCAGCCCTGGTTTATCCAGAAGGCGGGTCAGTGGCAGCAAGTACAGCTGGAAAGCTGGAAGCACCACAATCAGGATCTGATCATCAAGCTGAAAGGCGTTGAAGATCGGGATGCTGCGAATCTGTTGACCAATTGCGAAATTGTCGTGGATTCTACGCAACTGCCAAAACTGGAAGAGGGTGACTACTACTGGAAAGACCTGATGGGCTGCCAGGTAGTGACCACTGAAGGCTACGATCTCGGTAAAGTCGTCGACATGATGGAAACCGGATCGAATGACGTCATCGTCATTAAGGCAAACCTGAAAGATGCGTTTGGTATCAAGGAGCGCCTCGTGCCGTTCCTCGATGGGCAGGTTATCAAGAAAGTCGATCTCACTACGCGGACTATCGAAGTAGATTGGGATCCTGGTTTTTAAACCACCGGATAAGCGGTAAATGACGGCGTGATGGGGATTGGCTTGTGTTTATAGGTATCGTTAGCCTGTTTCCAGAAATGTTTCGTGCAATTACCGATTACGGGGTAACTGGCCGGGCTGTTAAAAATGGCCTGCTGAACATCCAGAGCTGGAGTCCCCGTGACTTCACGCATGACCGGCACCGTACCGTGGACGATCGTCCTTACGGCGGCGGACCGGGGATGTTAATGATGGTACAACCCTTACGGGATGCCATTCATGCAGCAAAAAGCGCGGCGGGTGAAGGCGCTAAGGTGATTTATCTGTCACCTCAGGGACGCAAGCTTGATCAAGCAGGCGTCAGCGAACTGGCCACGAATCAAAAGCTGATTCTGGTCTGTGGTCGCTACGAAGGCATAGATGAGCGCGTGATCCAAACCGAAATTGACGAAGAATGGTCAATCGGCGATTACGTTCTCAGCGGTGGTGAGTTACCGGCAATGGTACTGATTGACTCCGTTTCCCGGTTTATTCCGGGGGTTCTGGGTCATGAGGCATCGGCAACGGAAGATTCCTTTGCGGATGGATTGCTGGACTGCCCGCACTATACCCGACCTGAAGTGTTAGAAGAGATGGACGTCCCGGCAGTGTTACTGTCAGGAAACCATGCTGAGATACGTCGCTGGCGCTTGAAACAGTCGCTGGGCCGCACCTGGCTTAGAAGACCTGAACTTCTGGAAAACCTGGCTCTGACTGAAGAGCAAGCAAGGTTGCTGGCGGAGTTCAAAACGGAACACGCACAACAGCAACATAAACATGATGGGATGGCGTAAGCCCCCGATTATCAGTTTACCCAGGATAAGAGATTAAATTATGAGCAACATTATTAAGCAACTTGAACAAGAGCAGATGAAGCAGGACGTACCTTCCTTCCGTCCGGGTGATACCGTGGAAGTGAAAGTATGGGTTGTTGAAGGTTCCAAAAAACGTCTGCAGGCATTCGAGGGCGTGGTTATCGCTATTCGTAACCGCGGTCTGCACTCTGCATTCACTGTTCGTAAAATTTCCAACGGCGAAGGCGTTGAGCGTGTCTTCCAGACTCACTCTCCGGTTGTTGACAGCATTGCTGTTAAACGTCGTGGTGCCGTTCGTAAAGCTAAACTGTACTACCTGCGTGAGCGTACTGGTAAGGCTGCTCGTATCAAAGAGCGTCTTAACTAAGATATCGCTCAGGCGACATCCTGTTAGAAGGGCTGGCCAGTTGGCTGGCCCTTTTTTTATCTCCGTAACATTCACAATGTTAACCTTCAGTTCATAAATCATTTACAATGTCCCGCGTTCTCTGCGGGAGGGACAGTGAATAACGGTAAATTTCGTCAGTCAGGTTTTCAGCGGCACGCGGCATGTCTCGCGTTGTTTGCGATCCTGCTGATTGTCATTGCCCCGCTAATCTCCGTTGCACTGCAAAAAGACCCGATGAGCACGATGCCGGGTATGCATCATGAGATGAGTTCGATGGCGACGCATACCGGGCATCACAGT
Organism: Citrobacter freundii complex sp. CFNIH2; assembly: GCF_002880615.1. Classification (NCBI taxonomy): domain Bacteria; kingdom Pseudomonadati; phylum Pseudomonadota; class Gammaproteobacteria; order Enterobacterales; family Enterobacteriaceae; genus Citrobacter; species Citrobacter freundii complex sp. CFNIH2. Next base: position 47,000 of record NZ_CP025757.1, read on the forward strand.
GATTCTCCTTCCGTCCCGATGCCTGTCGATCACGGCGAAGCCTGTGGCTATTGTGTGTTACTGGCTCATGTTCCAGGGCTTATCCTGGCGATGATGATTCTGCTCTGCGGCGTTCTGCTCAGAGTGCAATGTCAACCCACTCGTCCGACGGTAAAACACTGGTATTTCTTCCCCTGGCTGTATCCTGATACGCGCGCGCCGCCGCGCAGGTCCTCACTTTCCTGTTTCTGAAAATAAGATTGACGCATAAGCGTCACGACACTCTTTTGCTTTTTCTGAGGAAAAGTATGACGACCTGCACACCGCGCGCGGCATGGATAACCCTGCTGCGACGCCTTCATTTCTATATCGGTCTGTTTGTCGGGCCATTTATCTTTGTTGCCGCACTGACCGGCACGCTATATGTGGCGACGCCGCAGCTGGAAGAGGCCATTTACGCTCAGGCACTTAACGCGACGACGCAGGGAGAGCCGCAATCGCTGGCGGCACAGGTTGCGATCGCGCAGCAGGTGACCGGTGGGCACCTGCGCCTGCACGCCGTTCGACCCGGACTGGAACTGGGTGATACAACGCGCGTCATGTTTACTGACCCTGCGCTGGCGGCCTCTGAACATCGGGCTATTTTTATCGATCCGGTGACCCTGGCCGTTAAAGGCGATATGCCGGTGTACGGCACCAGCGGTATCCTGCCGCTGCGGCAGTGGATTGATTATGCCCACCGTTCCCTACTGTTGGGGGAGGTCGGGCGTCTTTACAGTGAACTGGCGGCATCCTGGATGTGGGTGGCGGCGCTGGGCGGTATTACGCTCTGGTCAGTAACGCGACCCCGGCGCCGGTTGAACAATCCGGTACAGAACCACCGGCGCTTGCACGTTACGCTGGGGGGGCTGCTGTTTGTCGGAATGCTGCTGTTTTCAGCTACCGGTCTGACCTGGTCGCAGTGGGCTGGCGGCAATGTGGATAAAATGCGCGCGGCGTTTGGCTGGCTGACGCCACAGCTTAATGCTCAACTTCATGGATCTCAACAACCTCATGATGAGCATGTAGACCATCATGGCGGGATGGTGATGTCTGCGACGCATGTGAATATTCGTCAGTTCGATACCGTATTACAGACCGCGCAGGCGGCGGGGCTCAATGCGCTCCAGCTGGAAATTCGCCCGCCAAAGGATGCGCAGCACGGCTGGACGGTAACGGAAATCGATCGCCGCTGGCCTACGCAGGTTGATGCCGTTGCCGTTGACCCGACGACGCTGCAGGTGACCGACCACACCCGGTTTGCCGACTTCCCGCTGATGGCGAAGCTGACGCGTTGGGGCGTCGATTTTCATATGGGCATTCTGCTGGGATTGCCGAATCAATTACTGCTGATCGGTTTTGGCGTCGGCCTTTGCCTGATGATCGTGATTGGCTATCGGCTGTGGTGGATTCGCCGCCCTGCGAGCCCATCAGCCAGTCCGGCGCAGACGCTGGTTCAAAGCTGGCTCATGCTGAGCGTTTGGGGGCGTGTGGGTGTCGGATTGCTGGCGATTGTGCTCGGACTGGCAATGCCGGTGCTGGGGGGAAGTCTGCTGCTGTTTATGCTGGTCGACTGGCTGCGCTGGGTTTACGCGTCACGGGCGGTAATCGCGCAGTCAGCCGACTGAGGTTTAAGGCGTGCTGATGACCACGGCGACACGGCGGTTTTCAGCGCGACCTTTCGCCGACTGGTTGCTGGCGATCGGGTACTTCTTCCCTAATCCCTGAGTGGTCAGATTGGTGCGCGGAATCTTCGCGCCTTCTGACCACGCGTCCGCCACAACATTGGCGCGTTTGAGTGATAACGCCTCATTGTAGCTGTCCTCGCCGTAGTTATCGGTATGCCCATCCATACGCGCATGATTCAGACCCACTGAGGCCAGACGAGCGGCCATCGACTGGATCTGCTGTTGGCTTTCCGCACGCAGCGTGTAGTCATTCTTATCAAACAGGATGGTGTCGGAAAGCCCCAGGGACCAGTCTCCCGCGGATTCAGTAAATCCGTACGACTGCATGGCCGCTACCTGCTCAGGCGTGAATTTGCCCTGTGGAGCCTGACAGCCTGCCAGCAGGAGCGTGACAAGAATGAGTGGAGATAAAAGACGCTTAAGCATGTGTGCATTCCTTTTTTATTTAATCGAGCGCTCTGTGCGCTGATGTTTAGCCTGATACATATTGCGATCGGCCAGTTCTTGTAATTTCTCGGCGGAAGCGTGCTCCCAGGTCAGAGCGTAACCCATACTCAGCGTCATACTGACTAAATGCCCGTTATGCAGGTCAAAAGGACGATTAAACTCTTGTGACAGCGCGGCGCTGATTCGCTGGACTTCATAGTCTGAATGGACGCCGTAAAGTACGACGGCAAACTCATCCCCGCCGAGGCGATAAGGGATATGGCGGTTGCCGCCAAATTCAGCCAGCCGTCTGGCGACTTCAATCAGCACGCGATCGCCTGCGGCATGTCCCCAGGTGTCATTCACGAATTTGAAGTTATCGCCATCAAGAAACAGGAGCGCTGAGCTGCTACGAGCGGAATTGTCGTTCATCAGCGCGCTGATGCTGCTACGGAAAGCCGCCCGGTTTGCCAGCCCGGTCAGCGGATCGTGCAACGCCGTTCGCAGTAATTGTGCATTTTTGGCCTGCAAACGCAGCTGCCACTCTTCCATTTCATCCAGCAGGCTGTTGAAGTCCTGGGCAAAATTGTGGAACTCTTCAATCCGTTCTTCAGAGACGCGGCGGGAGAAATTACGGTTGGTACGCACATCGTGTACCACCTCGGTGATATTTTGCAGCGCCTCAACCACGCCACGATGCAGATGACGCGTCAGCAAAATGGCAATACCGGAGGCCAGCAGAATCGACCCGGTGAGTACCGCCAGAGAAAGCCAGATGAAGTGGCTGATTAAGCTATCGCGTGCGGTAAGTCGAACTTCACCGATAATCTCACCGCTATGCCAGACGGGCTGAGCGACGGGTAAGGGAAAGAGCCAGTGACTAATAAAATCCCCCAGCTTATCGTCGTTCTCCTGCGCGTTGTAGCGCCAGGAGGCAATGACATTCTGATTGTTGTCACGTACTTCAGCGGCGGAAAATTGTCCCTGTTGGCCGAGCGCGGCCAGCGTTTCTGCGGCGGCGGCATCATCGGTGAATACCAGCGCAGCTTCCAGGCTGTGAGTCATTGTCGCCGCCGTGAGCTCGAGGTTCCTTTGCGCGTACTGTTTTAACGTCAGTACCGAGGCCGCACATAGCAGCAGCCAGATCAGCGTCATGGTCACGATCACGCTGGTGATGTTGATGCGTCGCAACGCTCGCTTAAATGTGGGACGGGGGGTAGGGGAAAGATCCTTATCCATTTTTTTTATTCCGTGCGAGCATCAATACATCCGGATTGACTCTTACGCCACTGTGTGACAAGGAATCCAGATTAACGGCGAATCTGACATCATTATTGTTAATAATCAGGCAAAAGGCGCTACCAATAATGCATTCGGCATTCTGTTCTGCAATTAATAACAACGCCTTAGACGGATATTTATTTGTTAATTCAACCTGAGCAGTGGGAGATTCACTGCCGAAATAAACACCATCACAACGCGCAGTTAATGCTTCTTGTTCGGTGTTAATAATGACGGGTTGATAAGGCAGCGACGTATCACTGCTGTCTCCCAGTACGTTGGCGAACCGGGAAGACGAGAAAATACACAGTCTGGGCGGCCCTGAGAGGGCAGGCCAGCGCGTATAGCTGACAATGCCAGAGACCATGGTGCGAACGTTCTTCGCTGTATCAGGGATGTCATTCGCAAAAACTGGCGATCCTGCCAGTAAGAGCATTAACAGCATCAGGCGTCGGTGAGAAGCGAACATAACGATTTCCTCACCAGCATCTTTTATCAGTCATCAAAATACATCCATGTTTTGTTTAAAGCAAAATAACATTATTTTTGCGGAGCGTCATTATACCTTGTAGATTAACGTATGTGTCTTAAGCTAAATCTGACTAAATATTAATTCAGACGTATTGAGCCAGCATTTTCATCGGCACCTTGTTGCCATGCTTCACGCAACTGGCTGGCATTTTCTACGGTATCGCAACTGGCAGGGAAGGTTTTCCCCGTTACGCCTCTGGCATAGGCAAAATTTTGCTGACAGGTTTTACGTTGACCTTCTGCGTAACCTTTGAGGTATTGCGGACGATCCACCTCCGGGTCGTTAAAGCTATCGGCCAGCGTTTCATTATCTTTAACCGCAACGCCGGAAATGGCATCTTCGATACCGGCGTCATACCAGTTGGTGCTGGTCCATGTTGGCGCGTGGGTGTAAGGATCGATCTGGCAGCCACTGAGCAGAAAAATGACTGCGATACTGACTCTTCTCGTCATTGCTCGTTCTCCTGTTTTTTCAAAGCATAGCGGATCGTACAATAGTTATGTGTAAATTATTTTGTACAATTTAATGGGCTTTAAATCGAACAAATATCGCTGTTGTAACGTAATGTTTACGTATTTTGGATTGATATCTTTACTCGTTGTGTTATCGTTACGTCATCCTCACCGAGGAAAACTATCGCAAACGAGCTAAAACAGGATCGCCATCATGCAAAAAGACGCGCTGAACAACGTACATATTACCGACGAACAGGTTCTGATGACCCCGGAACAACTTAAAGCGGAATTCCCGCTGAGCCTGGCGCAAGAGGCGCAAATCGCCCAGTCGCGCAAAACCATTTCTGACATCATTGCCGGTCGCGATCCGCGTCTGTTAGTGGTGTGTGGTCCGTGCTCCATTCACGATCCTGAAACGGCCCTGGAATATGCTCGTCGATTTAAAGCCCTTGCCGCAGAGGTCAGCGATAGCCTCTATCTGGTGATGCGCGTCTATTTTGAAAAACCCCGTACCACCGTTGGTTGGAAAGGGTTAATTAACGATCCTCATATGGATGGCTCCTTTGACGTTGAAGCCGGTCTGAAAATTGCGCGTCAGTTGCTGCTTGAACTGGTCAACATGGGACTGCCACTGGCGACGGAAGCGCTGGATCCGAACAGCCCGCAGTACCTGGGCGATCTGTTTAGCTGGTCTGCGATTGGCGCGCGTACCACGGAATCGCAAACGCACCGTGAAATGGCATCGGGTCTGTCGATGCCGGTGGGCTTCAAAAACGGCACCGACGGCAGTCTGGCGACGGCGATCAACGCCATGCGCGCGGCGGCGCAATCGCATCGTTTTGTCGGTATTAACCAGGCGGGTCAGGTTGCGCTGTTGCAAACCCAGGGGAACCCGGACGGGCATGTGATCCTGCGCGGCGGCAAAGCACCTAATTACAGCCCGGCGGATGTCGCCCAGTGCGAAAAAGAGATGGAGCAGGCGGGACTGCGGCCGTCACTGATGGTAGATTGCAGTCATGGTAACTCCAATAAAGATTACCGTCGTCAGCCTGCCGTGGCGGAGTCGGTGGTTGCGCAAATTAAAGATGGCAACCGCTCAATCATCGGCCTGATGATTGAAAGTAATATTCACGAAGGCAACCAGTCCTCAGAGCAACCGCGCAGCGAAATGAAGTACGGCGTGTCCGTTACCGATGCCTGCATCAGTTGGGAAATGACGGACGCGTTACTGCGTGAAATTAACAAAGACTTGAACGGTCAGTTGGCGGCGCGCCAGGCTTAAGAGGTTCGTTATGGTTGCTGAGTTGACCGCATTACGCGATCAAATTGATGAAGTAGACAAGGCGTTGCTGGATTTGCTGGCGCGCCGTCTGGAACTGGTGGCTGAGGTTGGTGAAGTCAAAAGCCGCTTTGGCCTGCCGATTTACGTGCCGGAGCGCGAAGCCTCGATGCTGGCTTCGCGCCGTGCCGAAGCGGAGTCGCTCGGCGTGCCGCCGGATCTGATTGAAGATGTGTTGCGCCGGGTGATGCGTGAATCCTATTCCAGTGAGAACGATAAAGGGTTTAAGACGCTGTGTCCTTCGCTGCGCCCGGTGGTGATTGTCGGCGGTGGTGGTCAGATGGGACGGTTGTTCGAGAAAATGCTCACTCTGTCGGGCTATCAGGTGCGGATCCTCGAACAGCATGACTGGGATCGCGCGCAGGAGATCGTTGCTGATGCCGGCATGGTGATCGTCAGCGTCCCGATCCATCTGACGGAATCGGTGATCGGCAAGTTACCGCCTTTGCCAGCCGACTGTATTCTGGTCGATCTGGCGTCGGTGAAAAACGGTCCCTTACAGGCAATGCTGGCGGCGCACGCTGGCCCGGTGCTCGGCCTGCACCCGATGTTTGGTCCGGACAGCGGCAGCCTGGCAAAGCAGGTGGTGGTCTGGTGCGATGGGCGTAATCCGGAAGCTTATCAGTGGTTCCTGGAGCAGATTCAGGTCTGGGGTGCGCGGCTGCACCGCATTAGCGCCGTCGAGCACGATCAGAACATGGCGTTCATTCAGGCGCTGCGTCACTTTGCGACCTTTGCCTATGGTCTGCATCTGGCAGAAGAAAACGTACAGCTTGAACAACTGCTGGCGCTCTCTTCGCCGATCTATCGTCTTGAACTGGCGATGGTGGGGCGACTGTTTGCTCAGGACCCACAGCTTTACGCCGATATCATTATGTCGTCGGAGAGCAATCTGGCGCTGATTAAGCGCTACTACAAACGTTTTGGCGATGCGATAAGTCTGCTGGAGCAGGGGGATAAACAGGCGTTTATCGACAGCTTCCGCAAAGTGGAGCACTGGTTCGGTGACTACGCGAAGCGCTTCCAGAGCGAAAGTCGTACGCTGTTACGCCAGGCGAATGACAGTCGACAGTAATGGCAGGATTATGCCGGATGGCGACGCTAAAGCGTCTTATCCGGTCTACGCGACATAAACAGCAAGCCGGACAGGCATAGCGCCCTCCGGCCTTGTTGCACGTTAGCTCGGATCGACCGGCACCACGTTCTCACTGGGATAGCAGCCCAACACCTTCATGGAACGAGTAATCTCGCCCAACTCCTTAAGCGCCTTCTGCATCTGCGGGGATTCCAGATTGGCCTGGATGTCGAGATAAAACATCTCTTCCCACGGGTTGCCGTGTATGGGGCGGGATTCCAGTTTGGTCATGATCAGATTGTGGTTACGCATCACCAGCAGCGCTTCCACCAACGCGCCTGCCTGTTGTCCTGTCGCCATCAGCAGCGTTGTTTTGGCTGGTACCTGGTCAGAAACATTGATCGCTTTACGTGCCAGCACGATGAAACGAGTGATATTTTGCGTCTGATTCGCCTCGATACGTTCAAGAACCTGTAAACCATGCAGCACGCCGCCGGCTTCGCTTCCGAGCGCAGCGACATGCGGAGAGTTCGCCTGAGCGACTTTTTCCATTGCGGCGGATGTGCTTTCGGTGTACTCAATTTTCCAGTGCGGATAACGACTGAGGAACTTGCTGCATTGCTGGAACGGTTGTGGATGGCTGTATACCGTCTCAATGGTGTCGAGGTCCGTGGTACCGGAAACCAGCACGCAGTGGTCGATAGTCACCGTCATCTCGCCCACAATTGAGAGACTGGTGTGCTGGAGTAGATCGTAGACATCGTTAATCCCCCCCGAGCTGGTGTTTTCAATCGGGACGACGGCGTAATCGGCCTGGCCGGTTTCTACCTGATTAAAGATATCGGCAAACTTCGCACAACCGCTCTCAATAAACTGCTCAAAGTGGCGCGCCGCGTACTGACGTGCCGCGAGATGGGAGTAAGAGCCTTTTGGCCCCAGGAATGCCACGCGCGCAGAATGTGGGTTGATCTTATTCAGATGTTGCTGGAGCAGCGCCTGCTGGGTGAGAACGGAGTCTTCGATGATGAGTTGAAAAAGGCGGGTGATGTAGTGCGCATCCAGATGATGGGCTTTGCCAAGCGTAATCAATCTGTCCAGTAGATCGCGCTCGCGGTCGATATCCCGCACCGGGCGATGGGATTCAAGCTTGGCTTTGCCGACTTCAACCGCCAGCCCACGTCGCTCGGCCAGTAACGCCAGCAATTTTGCATCCAGTGCGCTGATTTTATCGCGCAGCGCCAGTAATGGGTTTTCCGATGTCATAGTGTTGCCTTTATTGTTATCAATAAAAAAGGCCCCCCGGTGTGGGAGGCCTTATTGTTCGTCTTCGCATTCTTTTTCACACGACGAAAGCCTCCCATTCAGGGGAAGGTAAAAAAGAATGCGAAGAAGAACGGGGTGTGTTTCATATCAGTTTCCTTAAGTGATGTCAGTAAAGTACCTGTACTGTTTTCACCCTGTCAACAAAAAACGCGCCCGAAGGCGCGTTGGCGATACACTCAATGTAAGGGACTACTCTTCTTCTGCTTCGACGAAGTTGGCGTCTTTTACTGAAGTTGTTGCACGACGGGCTTCGCCTTTGTGCTGCACTTTATTGAGCTGCCGTTCCAGCTTGTTGATCAAATCGTTAATAGCGGTATACATATCTTCGTGTTTTGCGCTGGCGACCAGATGTCCGTTCGGTGTATTGATGGTGGCATCAGCGATGAAACCCTGTGGCTCCTTGGACAGAATGATATGTGGATTAATGAGATGGGTTTGCCATTTTTCAAGTTTGGCGAGACGGTCTGCGACATGTTGGCGAATTGCCGGAGTAATTTCCATTTGTTTACTGGTAATGTTCATTGTCATAAATTTTACCTCTTGTCTTTCCCGTCTTGGTGATTCCAGCATACCGTTCCTAATGTCAAAATGTGTGATTTGAATCACATTATTTTGTCACTTTTTGTCAAGGGTACCTTTTTGTGAGTTATCGCAGGAAGAGGTGATTTTTAACTTGAGGAAAGCCAGAAAGCAGGCCATATTTGATGGGTTGCGTCACGCAAAAGTCATCAGCGCTACGACGCGAAACGGATAAAAAAACGGCAGCCTCGGAGCTGCCGTTTTTGCATCTGAAAATCGATCAGGTGTTGCTGCTGTTGGAGGCGATAATCTTCGCCACTTTGTCAGCCTGCGCTGTCATCTGCATTTCGCGATAGGCATTTTCCATTAGCGGCAGGGCATCACGCGTTGCCTGCGTATCCGGGAAATCGCGCAGCATACCTTCTACACGGTTAACCACGGCAACCCATGCACCGCGCTGGGTGTAGTAATCCGCAACGGAGTACTCATATTTCGCCAGACGATCTTTCAGGAACACCAGACGTTTGGTGGCATCGGTGGTGTACTGGCTGTTCGGATAACCGCGAACCAGTTTCGAAAAGTCATTGAACGCAGCTCGCGCATGTTGAGGGTCACGGTCGCTACGATCGACACCAAAGAACCCTTGTAATGCGCTGTCATCTAACGCCATATTGGTCAGGCCACGCATATACATGACATAATCAATGTTAGGATGAGTCGGGTTCAGGCGGATAAAGCGATCGATGGCAGCCTGAGCAAGCGGCAGATCGGCGTTTTTGTAGTAGGCGTAGATGAGATCTAACTGCACCTGCTGAGAATAAGGACCAAATGGATAGCGGTTATCCAACGCTTCCAATTGCGTTATTGCCTGTTTCCAGTTACCGTCCTGCAGCTTTTGCTGAGCAGTCGCGTAGATTTCATTAGGCGGATTATCGGGCACCTCTTCCTTTGAACCAGAGCAACCCGCCAAAAACAGGCTCAACGTGGCTGCTGCCACCAGATATTTCATGCGCGTCATGACGTTTTGACTTTCCTCAAAATGTTTTACGGGAGATTCTCTGTTCCTGCTCCCGGTTAAGACCAGCTACAATAGCACACTATATTAAACGGCAAAGCCGTAAAACCCAACGTTAAACGAAGAAGCTGTATATGGCACAACGAGTACAACTCACCGCAACGGTATCCGAAAATCAACTCGGTCAACGCTTAGATCAAGCTTTGGCCGAAATGTTCCCTGATTATTCGCGATCGCGCATAAAAGATTGGATTCTTGATCGGCGCGTGCTGGTCAACGGTAAACTTTGCGACAAACCTAAAGAAAAAGTGTTAGGCGGAGAACGAGTCGCCATCGATGCTGAAATCGATGAAGAAATCCGCTTCGAGCCTCAGGATATCCCACTGGATATCGTTTATGAAGATGATGACATCATTGTTATCAACAAGCCACGCGATCTGGTTGTTCACCCTGGCGCGGGCAACCCGGACGGCACGGTTCTGAATGCGTTATTGCATTATTATCCGCCGATTGCTGATGTTCCACGCGCAGGTATTGTCCATCGCCTGGATAAAGACACCACCGGGCTGATGGTGGTTGCGAAAACTGTCCCGGCACAAACGCGGCTGGTGGAAGCGCTACAACTGCGTGAGATCACCCGTGAATACGAAGCGGTAGCGATCGGTCATATGACGGCTGGCGGCACGGTGGAAGAACCTATCAGCCGTCACCCGACGAAGCGTACTCATATGGCGGTGCATCCGATGGGTAAACCGGCGGTCACGCACTATCGCATCATGGAACACTTCCGTGTGCACACGCGTCTGCGCTTGCGTCTGGAGACCGGACGTACGCACCAGATCCGCGTGCATATGGCGCATATTACCCACCCGCTGGTGGGCGATCAGGTATACGGTGGCCGTCCGCGTCCGCCGAAAGGCGCGTCGGAGGCATTTATCTCGACATTGCGTAAATTCGATCGTCAGGCGCTGCATGCCACCATGCTGCGTCTGTATCACCCGATTTCCGGTATCGAAATGGAATGGCATGCGCCGATCCCGCAGGATATGGTTGAACTGATTGACGCGATGCGTGCGGATTTCGAAGAGCATAAGGATGACGTGGCCTGGCTATGAGTGAGCTTATTGTCCCGCAGTGGCCCCTGCCGAACGGTGTGGCGGCCTGCAGTTCGACCCGTACCGGCGGTGTGAGCTTGCCGCCGTATGATGCTTTAAATCTGGGCGCCCACTGCGGCGATAACCCGGAGCATGTCGAAGAGAACCGTAGACGTCTGTTTGCTGCGGGCAATCTGCCTTCAAAACCGGTCTGGCTGGAACAGGTGCATGGAAAAGATGTCCTGAAGCTGACCGGCGAGCCTTACGCCTCTAAACGGGCGGATGCGTCATACAGTAATACGCCGGGTACCGTATGTGCGGTAATGACGGCGGACTGTCTGCCCGTACTCTTTTGTAATCGGGCAGGAACGGAGGTGGCGGCAGCCCATGCGGGCTGGCGTGGATTATGTGAAGGCGTACTGGAAGAGACGGTGGCCTGCTTTGCGGATAAGCCTGAAAATATTCTTGCCTGGTTAGGCCCGGCGATTGGTCCTGCGGCGTTTGAAGTCGGACCAGAGGTGCGCGAGGCGTTTGTCGCCAAAGAGGCTAATGCGCATGAAGCCTTTGCGCCTCACGGCGAAAAATATCTGGCGAATATTTATCAGCTTGCCCGTCAGCGCCTGGCAAATGTCGGCGTTGAGCAAATTTATGGCGGCGACCGCTGTACTTTTAGTGAAAATGAGACTTTCTTCTCTTATCGTCGCGACAAGACCACGGGGCGTATGGCAAGTTTTATTTGGCTGATATAACCTAAAGAATCAAGACGATCCGGTACGTGTAATTTTCTTTTCACATAATTCAGGTCAATAACCTTGAATAATTGAGGGATGACCTCATTTAATCTCCAGTAGCAAATTTGACCTGTTATGGGAGGAGTTATGCGTCTGGATCGTCTTACTAACAAATTCCAGCTTGCTCTTGCCGATGCCCAGTCGCTCGCACTGGGGCACGACAACCAATTCATCGAACCTCTTCATTTAATGAGCGCCTTGCTGAATCAGGAAGGGGGATCGGTACGTCCTTTATTAACCTCTGCCGGTATTAATGCCGGACAGTTACGCACCGCCATCGATCAGGCGTTGAGTCGTTTACCGCAAGTGGAAGGCACCGGCGGCGACGTCCAGCCCTCTCAGGATCTGGTTCGTGTACTGAATCTTTGCGACAAGCTGGCGCAAAAGCGAGGGGACAATTTTATTTCGTCAGAACTGTTCGTTCTGGCGGCGCTTGAGTCGCGTGGCACACTGCCCGATTTACTGAAATCGGCTGGCGCAACGACCGCTAATATTACTCAGGCAATTGAACAAATGCGTGGAGGTGAAAGCGTGAACGACCAGGGGGCTGAAGACCAACGTCAGGCCTTGAAAAAATACACTGTCGATCTGACCGAGCGTGCCGAGCAGGGCAAACTTGACCCGGTTATCGGCCGTGATGAAGAGATCCGCCGGACCATTCAGGTTCTGCAACGTCGTACAAAAAACAACCCGGTATTAATCGGTGAACCTGGCGTCGGTAAAACGGCGATTGTTGAAGGACTGGCACAGCGAATCATTAATGGTGAAGTCCCTGAAGGGTTAAAAGGTCGTCGCGTACTGGCGCTGGATATGGGCGCGCTGGTGGCGGGGGCAAAATATCGCGGTGAATTTGAAGAGCGCTTAAAAGGTGTACTCAACGATCTCGCCAAACAGGAAGGGAATGTCATCCTGTTTATCGACGAATTGCACACCATGGTGGGCGCAGGTAAAGCGGATGGCGCAATGGATGCCGGGAACATGCTGAAACCGGCGCTGGCGCGTGGGGAACTGCACTGCGTAGGGGCGACAACGCTCGACGAGTATCGGCAGTACATCGAAAAAGATGCGGCGCTGGAACGTCGTTTTCAGAAAGTGTTCGTGGCTGAGCCGTCAGTGGAAGATACCATTGCGATACTGCGTGGTCTGAAAGAACGTTATGAACTGCATCACCATGTGCAGATTACTGACCCGGCGATCGTCGCGGCAGCCACGCTGTCTCATCGTTACATTGCCGATCGCCAGTTGCCGGATAAAGCCATCGACCTGATCGATGAAGCGGCATCCAGCATCCGTATGCAGATTGACTCTAAGCCGGAAGAGCTGGACAGACTCGACCGCCGTATTATCCAGCTCAAACTGGAGCAGCAGGCGTTGATGAAAGAGTCTGATGAGGCGAGTAAAAAACGTCTCGACATGCTCAACGAAGAGCTGGACGACAAAGAGCGTCAGTACTCTGAATTAGAAGAAGAGTGGAAAGCGGAAAAAGCGTCGCTCTCCGGAACACAAACGATCAAAGCCGAACTGGAACAGGCGAAGATTGCCATTGAACAGGCGCGTCGTGTTGGCGATCTGGCGCGGATGTCAGAACTGCAGTACGGCAAAATTCCTGAGCTGGAAAAACAGCTGGAAGCTGCGACGCAGTCGGAAGGTAAAACCATGCGTCTGTTGCGTAATAAAGTGACGGATGCGGAAATTGCCGAAGTGTTGGCGCGCTGGACCGGTATTCCGGTCGCGAGAATGCTGGAAGGCGAGCGTGAAAAACTGTTGCGTATGGAACAAGAGTTGCATAGTCGCGTGATCGGGCAGAATGAAGCGGTGGAAGCGGTATCGAATGCGATTCGTCGTAGCCGTGCGGGTCTTGCCGATCCAAACCGTCCGATTGGTTCGTTCCTGTTCCTCGGCCCAACCGGGGTCGGTAAAACCGAACTGTGTAAGGCGCTGGCAAACTTTATGTTTGACAGTGATGACGCGATGGTGCGAATCGACATGTCCGAGTTTATGGAGAAACACTCCGTATCACGTCTGGTGGGGGCGCCTCCGGGATATGTCGGTTATGAAGAGGGGGGCTACCTGACAGAAGCGGTTCGTCGTCGTCCTTATTCCGTTATTCTGCTTGATGAAGTTGAGAAAGCGCATCCTGATGTGTTCAACATTCTTCTGCAGGTACTGGATGATGGTCGTCTGACCGATGGGCAGGGGAGAACGGTCGACTTCCGTAATACGGTGGTCATTATGACCTCTAACCTGGGTTCCGACCTGATTCAGGAACGCTTCGGCGATCTCGACTACAGCCATATGAAAGACCTGGTGTTAGGTGTGGTGAGTCACAACTTCCGCCCGGAATTCATCAACCGTATAGATGAGGTTGTGGTATTCCATCCGTTGGGTGAACAACACATCGCGTCTATTGCGCAGATCCAACTGCAGCGTCTGTACAAACGTCTGGAAGAGCGTGGCTATGAAATCCACATCTCCGATGAAGCGCTGAAACTGCTGAGCGCAAATGGTTATGATCCGGTGTATGGGGCGCGTCCGTTGAAACGTGCAATCCAGCAGCAGATCGAAAACCCGCTGGCGCAGCAAATTCTGTCTGGTGAGTTAATTCCAGGCAAAACGATTCGTCTTGAAGTAAACGACGATCGGATTGTCGCAGTACAGTAATGCTTGATGAAATAATAAATGGGCTCTTCGGAGCCCATTTTTGTTTAAAAACCAGGCTAAAATGACGGTTTATAGGGTAATTTGCCTGGAAAGTGAGCGGTTGATGGGTTTTTTGTATTTTTGACTTGTCAGCCCGAAATAACTCCCTATAATGCGCCTCCACTGACACGGAACAACGGCACGCAAGCCGCCGGGTCAGCGGGGTTCAGAGATGAACGCCGACAGAGAAAAGCGAAATAAATGCTTGACTCTGAAGCGGGAAAGCGTATTATGCACACCCCGCGCCGCTGAGAAAAAGCGAAGCGGCACTGCTCTTTAACAATTTATCAGACAATCTGTGTGGGCACTCAGAGTGACATGGATTCTTAACGTCGCAAGACGAAAAATGAATACCAAGTCTCAAAGAGTGAACACGTAATTCATTACGACGTTTAATTCTAAGAGCATCAAACTTAAATTGAAGAGTTTGATCATGGCTCAGATTGAACGCTGGCGGCAGGCCTAACACATGCAAGTCGAACGGTAACAGGAAGCAGCTTGCTGCTTCGCTGACGAGTGGCGGACGGGTGAGTAATGTCTGGGAAACTGCCCGATGGAGGGGGATAACTACTGGAAACGGTAGCTAATACCGCATAACGTCGCAAGACCAAAGAGGGGGACCTTCGGGCCTCTTGCCATCGGATGTGCCCAGATGGGATTAGCTTGTTGGTGAGGTAACGGCTCACCAAGGCGACGATCCCTAGCTGGTCTGAGAGGATGACCAGCCACACTGGAACTGAGACACGGTCCAGACTCCTACGGGAGGCAGCAGTGGGGAATATTGCACAATGGGCGCAAGCCTGATGCAGCCATGCCGCGTGTATGAAGAAGGCCTTCGGGTTGTAAAGTACTTTCAGCGGGGAGGAAGGTGTTGTGGTTAATAACCGCAACAATTGACGTTACCCGCAGAAGAAGCACCGGCTAACTCCGTGCCAGCAGCCGCGGTAATACGGAGGGTGCAAGCGTTAATCGGAATTACTGGGCGTAAAGCGCACGCAGGCGGTCTGTCAAGTCGGATGTGAAATCCCCGGGCTCAACCTGGGAACTGCATTCGAAACTGGCAGGCTTGAGTCTCGTAGAGGGGGGTAGAATTCCAGGTGTAGCGGTGAAATGCGTAGAGATCTGGAGGAATACCGGTGGCGAAGGCGGCCCCCTGGACGAAGACTGACGCTCAGGTGCGAAAGCGTGGGGAGCAAACAGGATTAGATACCCTGGTAGTCCACGCCGTAAACGATGTCTATTTGGAGGTTGTGCCCTTGAGGCGTGGCTTCCGGAGCTAACGCGTTAAATAGACCGCCTGGGGAGTACGGCCGCAAGGTTAAAACTCAAATGAATTGACGGGGGCCCGCACAAGCGGTGGAGCATGTGGTTTAATTCGATGCAACGCGAAGAACCTTACCTGGTCTTGACATCCACAGAACTTTCCAGAGATGGATTGGTGCCTTCGGGAACTGTGAGACAGGTGCTGCATGGCTGTCGTCAGCTCGTGTTGTGAAATGTTGGGTTAAGTCCCGCAACGAGCGCAACCCTTATCCTTTGTTGCCAGCGGTCCGGCCGGGAACTCAAAGGAGACTGCCAGTGATAAACTGGAGGAAGGTGGGGATGACGTCAAGTCATCATGGCCCTTACGACCAGGGCTACACACGTGCTACAATGGCATATACAAAGAGAAGCGACCTCGCGAGAGCAAGCGGACCTCATAAAGTATGTCGTAGTCCGGATTGGAGTCTGCAACTCGACTCCATGAAGTCGGAATCGCTAGTAATCGTGGATCAGAATGCCACGGTGAATACGTTCCCGGGCCTTGTACACACCGCCCGTCACACCATGGGAGTGGGTTGCAAAAGAAGTAGGTAGCTTAACCTTCGGGAGGGCGCTTACCACTTTGTGATTCATGACTGGGGTGAAGTCGTAACAAGGTAACCGTAGGGGAACCTGCGGTTGGATCACCTCCTTACCTTAAAGAACCTGCCTTTGTAGTGCCCACACAGATTGTCTGATGAAAAGTGAATAGCAAGGCGTCTTGCGATTGAGACTTCAGTGTCCCCTTCGTCTAGAGGCCCAGGACACCGCCCTTTCACGGCGGTAACAGGGGTTCGAATCCCCTAGGGGACGCCACTTGCTGGTTTGTGAGTGAAAGTCACCTGCCTTAATATCTCAAAACTGACTTCAGAGTCATGTTTGAGATATTTGCTCTTTAAAAATCTGGATCAAGCTGAAAATTGAAACGACACACCGTTAATGGTGTGTCCGAGTCTCTCAAATTTTCGCAATCACGATGATGAATCGGAAGAAACATCTTCGGGTTGTGAGGTTAAGCGACTAAGCGTACACGGTGGATGCCCTGGCAGTCAGAGGCGATGAAGGACGTGCTAATCTGCGAAAAGCGCCGGTAAGGTGATATGAACCGTTATAGCCGGCGATGTCCGAATGGGGAAACCCAGTGCAATTCGTTGCACTATCGTTAACTGAATACATAGGTTAACGAGGCGAACCGGGGGAACTGAAACATCTAAGTACCCCGAGGAAAAGAAATCAACCGAGATTCCCCCAGTAGCGGCGAGCGAACGGGGAGCAGCCCAGAGCCTGAATCAGCATGTGTGGTAGTGGAACGGTCTGGAAAGGCCGGCGATACAGGGTGACAGCCCCGTACACAAAACCGCATGTGTTGTGAGCTCGATGAGTAGGGCGGGACACGTGGTATCCTGTCTGAATATGGGGGGACCATCCTCCAAGGCTAAATACTCCTGACTGACCGATAGTGAACCAGTACCGTGAGGGAAAGGCGAAAAGAACCCCGGCGAGGGGAGTGAAAAAGAACCTGAAACCGTGTACGTACAAGCAGTGGGAGCCTCTTTTATGGGGTGACTGCGTACCTTTTGTATAATGGGTCAGCGACTTATATTCTGTAGCAAGGTTAACCGAATAGGGGAGCCGAAGGGAAACCGAGTCTTAACTGGGCGTTAAGTTGCAGGGTATAGACCCGAAACCCGGTGATCTAGCCATGGGCAGGTTGAAGGTTGGGTAACACTAACTGGAGGACCGAACCGACTAATGTTGAAAAATTAGCGGATGACTTGTGGCTGGGGGTGAAAGGCCAATCAAACCGGGAGATAGCTGGTTCTCCCCGAAAGCTATTTAGGTAGCGCCTCGTGAATTCATCTCCGGGGGTAGAGCACTGTTTCGGCTAGGGGGTCATCCCGACTTACCAACCCGATGCAAACTGCGAATACCGGAGAATGTTATCACGGGAGACACACGGCGGGTGCTAACGTCCGTCGTGAAGAGGGAAACAACCCAGACCGCCAGCTAAGGTCCCAAAGTCATGGTTAAGTGGGAAACGATGTGGGAAGGCTCAGACAGCCAGGATGTTGGCTTAGAAGCAGCCATCATTTAAAGAAAGCGTAATAGCTCACTGGTCGAGTCGGCCTGCGCGGAAGATGTAACGGGGCTAAACCATGCACCGAAGCTGCGGCAGCGACACTAAGTGTTGTTGGGTAGGGGAGCGTTCTGTAAGCCTGTGAAGGTGTGCTGTGAGGCATGCTGGAGGTATCAGAAGTGCGAATGCTGACATAAGTAACGATAAAGCGGGTGAAAAGCCCGCTCGCCGGAAGACCAAGGGTTCCTGTCCAACGTTAATCGGGGCAGGGTGAGTCGACCCCTAAGGCGAGGCCGAAAGGCGTAGTCGATGGGAAACAGGTTAATATTCCTGTACCAGGTGTTACTGCGAAGGGGGGACGGAGAAGGCTATGTTGGCCGGGCGACGGTTGTCCCGGTTTAAGCGTGTAGGTGTGTGTTCCAGGTAAATCCGGTTCACTTTAACACTGAGGCGTGATGACGAGGCACTACGGTGCTGAAGCAACAAATGCCCTGCTTCCAGGAAAAGCCTCTAAGCATCAGGTAACATCAGATCGTACCCCAAACCGACACAGGTGGTCAGGTAGAGAATACCAAGGCGCTTGAGAGAACTCGGGTGAAGGAACTAGGCAAAATGGTGCCGTAACTTCGGGAGAAGGCACGCTGATACGTAGGTGAAGCGATTTACTCGTGGAGCTGAAATCAGTCGAAGATACCAGCTGGCTGCAACTGTTTATTAAAAACACAGCACTGTGCAAACACGAAAGTGGACGTATACGGTGTGACGCCTGCCCGGTGCCGGAAGGTTAATTGATGGGGTTATCCGTAAGGAGAAGCTCTTGATCGAAGCCCCGGTAAACGGCGGCCGTAACTATAACGGTCCTAAGGTAGCGAAATTCCTTGTCGGGTAAGTTCCGACCTGCACGAATGGCGTAATGATGGCCAGGCTGTCTCCACCCGAGACTCAGTGAAATTGAACTCGCTGTGAAGATGCAGTGTACCCGCGGCAAGACGGAAAGACCCCGTGAACCTTTACTATAGCTTGACACTGAACACTGGTCCTTGATGTGTAGGATAGGTGGGAGGCTTTGAAGCGCGGACGCCAGTTCGTGTGGAGCCAACCTTGAAATACCACCCTTTAATGGCTGGTGTTCTAACGTAGGCCCGTAATCCGGGTTGCGGACAGTGTCTGGTGGGTAGTTTGACTGGGGCGGTCTCCTCCTAAAGAGTAACGGAGGAGCACGAAGGTTAGCTAATCCTGGTCGGACATCAGGAGGTTAGTGCAAAGGCATAAGCTAGCTTGACTGCGAGCGTGACGGCGCGAGCAGGTGCGAAAGCAGGTCTTAGTGATCCGGTGGTTCTGAATGGAAGGGCCATCGCTCAACGGATAAAAGGTACTCCGGGGATAACAGGCTGATACCGCCCAAGAGTTCATATCGACGGCGGTGTTTGGCACCTCGATGTCGGCTCATCACATCCTGGGGCTGAAGTAGGTCCCAAGGGTATGGCTGTTCGCCATTTAAAGTGGTACGCGAGCTGGGTTTAGAACGTCGTGAGACAGTTCGGTCCCTATCTGCCGTGGGCGCTGGAGAATTGAGGGGGGCTGCTCCTAGTACGAGAGGACCGGAGTGGACGCATCACTGGTGTTCGGGTTGTCATGCCAATGGCACTGCCCGGTAGCTAAATGCGGAAGAGATAAGTGCTGAAAGCATCTAAGCACGAAACTTGCCCCGAGATGAGTTCTCCCTGACCCTTTAAGGGTCCTGAAGGAACGTTGAAGACGACGACGTTGATAGGCCGGGTGTGTAAGCGCAGCGATGCGTTGAGCTAACCGGTACTAATGAACCGTGAGGCTTAACCTTACAACGCCGAAGATGTTTTGGCGGAATAGAGAGAATTTCAGCTTGATAACAGATTTGCGAAAACGAAAGATTTTGCGCTGAGGCAAGGTAGCATCAGAGTAAAAGATTCGTTTTGAGCACAAAAGAATTTGCCTGGCGGCTGTAGCGCGGTGGTCCCACCTGACCCCATGCCGAACTCAGAAGTGAAACGCCGTAGCGCCGATGGTAGTGTGGGGTCTCCCCATGTGAGAGTAGGGAACTGCCAGGCATCAAATAAGTGAAGAAGCCCATCCTGACGGATGGGCTTTTTTGCGTTTTTTCGCCGCAAATTTGCCGGAGGGTGGTTTTGCCTTATCCGGCCTACAGTCAGTACAAGGCCCTGTGGTTAACGGATACGGCAGTCCAGGATCGTCGACCTCTGCGCGCACCGTTACTCTGAATCCCATCATCTAATGCCTGCGCTTACTCCTAAATTCTTTCCCTGCTAATTAAAATCGCGATCGCTGTCACATAATAATATATAACAATTATATAACATTTCATTTACTAAAAAAGACAGCAAACACAACCGACAAGCACAATCGGATCTTTGGCAGGAGTACAACTTTAATGACTGAAAGCAGTGTAACTGCGAACGGGTCACTGACTGACAGTGATACCCGTCGTCGCATATGGGCAATTGTAGGTGCGTCATCCGGAAATCTGGTTGAATGGTTTGATTTCTATGTCTACTCGTTTTGCTCGCTCTATTTTGCCCACATCTTCTTTCCTTCCGGAAACACGACAACGCAACTACTACAAACCGCAGGCGTTTTTGCAGCTGGGTTTTTAATGCGTCCTATTGGCGGCTGGCTATTCGGCCGTATCGCCGATAAACATGGTCGTAAAAAATCCATGCTTTTGTCCGTTTGCATGATGTGTCTGGGATCGCTGGTGATCGCCTGCCTGCCGGGTTATGAAACCATTGGAACCTGGGCTCCGGCGCTGTTACTGCTGGCGCGTTTGTTCCAGGGGTTATCTGTTGGTGGGGAGTATGGCACTAGCGCGACCTACATGAGTGAAGTTGCCGTCGAAGGTCGTAAAGGATTCTACGCCTCTTTCCAGTACGTCACACTTATCGGTGGTCAGCTTTTGGCGCTGCTGGTTGTGGTTGTCTTACAGCAGACTATGGAAGATTCTGCACTCAGAGAGTGGGGCTGGCGTATTCCTTTCGCGTTAGGCGCGGTACTGGCGGTTGTGGCGCTCTGGTTGCGTCGTCAGTTGGATGAAACGTCAAAGCAGGAAACGCGTGCGCTGAAGGAGGCCGGATCGCTGAAAGGGTTATGGCGCAACCGTAGAGCGTTCATCATGGTGCTCGGGTTCACGGCGGCGGGATCGCTGTGCTTCTATACCTTCACCACCTATATGCAAAAGTATCTGGTGAACACCGCAGGTATGCATGCCAATGTGGCAAGCGGTATTATGACGGCGGCGTTATTTGTTTATATGCTCGTGCAACCGCTGTTTGGCGCGTTGTCAGATAAAATTGGCCGACGTACCTCCATGTTGTGCTTTGGTGCACTGGCAACCCTGTTTACTGTACCCATTTTGACCGCGCTTCAGAATGTGACTTCGCCGTACGCAGCATTTGGTCTGGTGATGTGCGCGCTGCTGATCGTCAGTTTCTATACCTCGATCAGCGGTATATTGAAAGCTGAAATGTTCCCGGCACAGGTTCGTGCATTGGGCGTTGGGCTTTCTTATGCTGTGGCGAATGCTCTGTTTGGCGGTTCGGCGGAATATGTGGCGCTGTCGCTGAAGTCTGTCGGTATGGAGACGTCGTTCTTCTGGTATGTCACCGTGATGTCGATCGTCGCATTTCTGGTTTCGCTGACGCTGCATCGCAAAGGGAAAGGTCTGCGCCTCTAGTAATGCGCCATTTGCCAGAGGGTATAGCCGGTCGTTGCACCGGCGACATCCCAGGCAAAGTCTTTCCAGCTCCAGCCGCTCCCTGCGGGGCGGCTATCCCAAAGCTCCTTTGACGCCCCCAGACTGACCGAAAACATAAACCCCATCATCGCACTGCGATCGCGGCCCATTCCCTGATGTTGCGCGTACTCATTACCTGCGGCTGAGAGCATCGCGGAAGCAATAAAGTGCTGTGCTTTGTCCTGCCCACTCCAGCTGTCCTGTGCCATATGGCTACAGCCTGACAGAATAAAAGCGCTCAGAAGAAAAATAACGCGCACCATGCCCCCATAGAAAAAACCCCGTTCAGGACGGGGTTTCACTTTTACAGAATACGGCTTATCAGCCTGTCGATTCGAATACGACGTAATCGACGGATCAGTTTGCGAACTTTTACCGGGTAATCGGCAATGCTCTGCAAGTCACGATAGTGCTTAACGACCGTGGTATGTGTACGAATTAGCGCCAGCTCTTTCTCGCGCTGCGCAGCCAGCTCTTGCTTAGGATCGTGGATCAGAATCGCATTTTCCAGATCCAGACGCCAGGCGCGCGGGTTGAGGTTGTTCCCGGTCAGCAGCATCCACTTGTCATCGATCCACATCCCTTTGAGATGGTAGGTATTGTCGTCATCTTTCCACAAGCGGACGACCAGTTGATCGGTATTGACGTAATACTGCAAACGGCTCAGGAAGCGACGCAGGTTAATCTCATAGAGATAGGGCAGTGCGCCGATTATCTTAAATGGCTCATTTTCCGGGATATAAAAATCGTTGGCGGTTTTATCCCCCACAATGATCTCAACCTTCTTCCCTTCGCGCAGCAGTTGAATGATGTTGCGGACAAGAATTGCTGGCAGGTTGAAATAGGGGGTACAAATCGTGAGCTTATGCTCCGCACAGGGCATAAGATGGAAAATGGTTTTGTTCAGCAGGCTGGATTTCCCCAGACCAACCAATGGCGTCACGGACAACTGTTCATTATCGGCATCGCCCTGGAAGTGATAAGCCGCGTCACGAAGCTCCTGGCGGTATAAACGAATGTCGTTTTTAATCTCCGGGCTTTTCGGACGCTGGGTATTATCCAGACGATTTACGCCACGACCATTCATCAGGTTCTGGGTCACCCACTCGAACATGATGTCAGCCATTCTGGCGTTGCGGATTAACTGATAACGGTCATAGCGATATTTATCGTGCTGATGCAGATAGACATCGTTCAGACTGGCACCGCTGTACAGGACGCTATCATCGATGATAAAGCCTTTAAAGTGCAGAACGCCGAGGGCTTCGCGAGTATTGATAGGCACACCGTATACCGGAACATCGACACCTGGGTTTTCATGCGCCATTCGGCAATACCAGTCAGCGTTGGTATTGGATGCTGCCGCGCCAATACGTCCACGCTGCGCACGATGCCAGTCGACGAGTACCCGAACATCCAGTTCAGGACGCTGCCGTTTCGCCTCGTAAAGCGCGCTAAGAATGCCTTTGCCACCGTCATCCTGTTCCAGATACAGGGCAATAATGCAAATGCGCTGCTTCGCGCTGGCTATCTTTTCCAGCAGGGTCTCCCTGAACCTGGCGGGAGCATAAAAGAAATCGACATCATCAACTGATTGAGAAATCTTAGGTAGTTGGGCAAGGTGTTGTTGATGTTTATTACGCTTAAATTTTGACAACATCACAGTGCATTTCTTCTCTGTTCATTGAAGGGTCCTCTGTGCTATGCAGACGACATAAGCGGGCAATGATAACACCGTCCCCGTTAAAGTGGTCAACATTTCCAGTACCTTACTCACGATTCCTCGGGCGGAGCCAGATCCAGCGACAGCCCGACGATTCCCTCTTCGAGCTGGATATCCACGCTAAACCCAAGCTTACGCGCCAGCGCGACCATGCCACGATTATTTGGCATCGTAATACCATTCAGCCTTCTCAGTCCGTGATCTCGTGTATAGGTAATCAATTTTTCCAGCAATCGACGACCTAGCCCTAACCCTTTGAGATCGGAACGAACCAGTACGGCAAATTCAGCATCAATATTATCCGGGTCGGAGATCGCTCGCGTCACACCAAGGATCTCTTCCGTTCGTTCAACGCGCCTCACCGCAACAAACGCCATTTCCCGATCGTAGTCGATCTGCGTCATGTTGGCTAAATCTTCATGAGTAAATTCATTGATCTCGCTGAAATAGCGGTAATAAAGATCTTCTTTGGTGACCTGGGAAATAAACTGCTGAAGCTGGGGTTCATCTTCCGGCAGGATAGGACGGAACAGACATTGCTCGCCATTTTTCATCTCCACCCACTCTTCCAGTTGATGCGGATAGGGGCGAACGGCGAGACGACTTTCGTTATCGCCCTCGAATGGGGCGATATCCAGCGTGACATCCAGGGCGGTGAACTCACCGGCGGAGGCCAGCAGCGGGTGAATATCCAGACGCTGGATCTCCGGGCAGTCGACAATCAGGTTTGAGACCTGAACCAACAACTGACTTAACCCCGCGACATCCAACGGGCGCAGTGCACTGCGGCCACGGATCTTTTTATTCTTGATCGCCTGAATCACTAAATAGCGCGCCAGGTTCATGTTCAGCGGCGGTAACGCCACCACGGCCTGCTCTTCAGGCCGCCACTCAACGCCGCCTTCACCCAACATGATCAATGAGCCAAATACGGGATCGTGCTCTACCACCACGCGCAGTTCCTGCGCTCCCGCACGGTTCGCCATACTCTGCACCAGCAGACCGTGGATCCGCGCCTGCGGCCATGTCATTTTCACACGATCAATAATTGCATTGGCCGCCTGCTGAACTTCATTTGCCGTGCGCAGGTAGAGCATTACGCCCTGAACTTCAGATTTGTGCGGGATGTCCGGTGAACGCAGCTTCAGCGCGACCGGGTAGCCAATCTGTTCTGCGATGTGGACGGCTTCGATGCTGTCGCCGGCAATCCAGGTCGGGAGCGTATGTAAGCCATAAGCCTGCAGGATCGGCTGAACCTCATGGGTATCGAGTGAGGTCGCCCCATCGGCAATCGCCTGCTGAAGCAGTTCATGCGCCTGGGCCGTGTTGGAGGTCAGATTGCTGGGTAGGGCTGGCGTTTCACGCAGCTGTTTCTGGTTGCGTCGGTACTCGACCATATGCATAAACGCGGTGATCGTCCCTTCCGGAGTGCGGTAGGTAGGGAGCCCGGCTTCACTGAACAGTCTACGGGCTTCCTGAGAGGAAAACTCTCCACACCAGTTGGTCAACAGCGAGACAAATTTGCCACGTGGATGATGCTTAACGGCATCAATCAGTGCCTGAGCACACTCGGTGGCGGGGGCGGCGGCACTGGGGGAGTGAATCACCATCAGTGCGTCAAAGTCCTGGCTGGCGAGCAGAATATCCAGCGTCCGGGTGTAATGCTCAATGCTGGCATCGTCACGCAGATCCAGCGGGTTGGCGATCTCGACATGGGCAGGCAGAGCATCGCGCAGTTTCTGGCTGGTCTCCTCACTCAGCATGGCCAGCTTGCCATTGCGGGACCAGAGTTGATCAAGCGCCAGCGCTGCAGGCGCGGCACCATTACTGATGATCATCAGCCTGTCACCGCGCAGAGGGCGCATGTGGCTGAGCGTTTCCACTGCGGAAAAGAGCTCATGGGTATCTTTCACACGCAGCAAACCGGCTCGCTGGATGGCGGCATCCCAGGCGGGATCCATTCCGGCGCTGGTATGCAATAACCGCTGCGCTGCCGGGCTGCGACCGCTCTTAATGACCAGAATGGGTTTGTTGCGCGCGGCGCTACGGGCGGCGGATACAAAGTGTCGGGCATCGCTGAGATGTTCGAGATAAAGCAAAATGGCGCTGGTTTTGCTGTCACGCGCCAGATAATCCAGCAACTCATCGACATCAATATCCAGGCTGTCGCCGAGCGCAATAAAATAGGAAAACCCCATTTCCCGCTGCTGTGCCCAGTCGAGAATGGTGTTGGAAACCGCAGCGGACTGAGAAATAAACGCCAGTTTGCCGCGTTTAATCGGGACCGGGGAAAAGCTGGCATTCAATCCCTGCCAGGGCGCCAGCAGGCCAAGACTGTTAGGGCCGAGCAGACGCATGTTGTAGCGTTGCGCGCAGGCCAGCAGTTCTGCATGTTGCGCGCCAGGGGCCGAGAGAATAATGCAGGTTTTACAGCCCTTTTCCCCAAGCGCTTCCAGCAAGGCCAGATTGCGGCTGGCATTGGTACACAACACGGCAAGGTCGGGGGTGAAGGGCAGACTGGCAATATCGGGCCAGGCCAGGACGCCCAGAACGGCTTTCCAGGCGGGGGTTACCGGCAAAACGGGACCGTTAAATCCTCCCGCCAGCAGGTTGCGCATCATCAGATATCCCGCCCGATTGGGCTTCATCGATGCCCCGACCACCGCGATCGATTTTGGTCGCAGAAGCGCTTCCAGTCCTCGCTGACTCATACCGGTTTCCCTTACACAGAAGTGACCGAATGATTCTAAACGCTTTCTGCTGATTCTGCTGTGATGCTTCCCTGATGTTGGGTTTTTCCTGCGAGGTAGCGCGTTTTAAAGCGGGTAAAGTGCTCGCCGAGGCTGCCTGCCGCATCGGTATCACCGGCCAGATCCAGCAGCGCAATGGCGACTTCGGCTGTGCAATATTGTCCTTCGGCATGGACCTCGCGCAGGTGATAGGCCGACAGACGCGACAGATCCACCGAAATCACGGGGAGAGAGTCGAGATACGGGCTTTTACGGAACATCTTACGCGCTTCCGGCCAGGTGCCGTCGAGCATAATAAACAGCGGAGGCTTACCCGTCGGTGGGGTGAAAATCACCTCACGTTCGGCGCCGGCATAGGAGGCGGGAAACACCACCATCGGCTGATAATCCGGGTTTTTCACCAGATCCAGCAAAGCCTGCGGTGGCTGTGTTCGTGACCACTGAAACGCAGCGGTATCCGGTAAAATATCGGCGATCAGACGTCCGGTATTACTCGGTTTCATCGGTTCGGTATCAAACATCACCAGACAAAAACGGCTCGTTGCCTGAGAGGGCGACAGCGTCGCACACAGGCAAAGTTTCAGCGGCAGTAAGCAGCGCTGACAGCGACGAATGCGATTGCCCCGGGCGAGAAAAGGGCGAGTGGCGCGCGCCAGACGTTCAGCGCGAAGCTTGAGAACAGCGTTTTCAGTCATAGAGAATGCGTTGAAAAACGCTATTGTCGCAGAGGTGAAAACGGGGCACAAGATGCGCCCCGCAGAGTTTACAGTGACTCGTTCAGCCAACTATCAAATGGCGCTTTGGGGACCGCGCCATTTAGCATGTCGACAACCTGACCGTTTTTGAAGATCATAATGGTGGGAATACTGCGGATACCAAAGCGTGCGCTGAGCTCACGTTCCGCTTCCGTGTTGATCTTCACGAAGCGAACTTTGCCGCTGCGTTCTTCGGCGACATCTTCAAAGATGGGCGCGAAGTTACGGCATGGGCCGCACCATGGTGCCCAGAAATCGATCACGACGGGCAGATCGTCTTTGAGCAGTTTATCCAGTGTTTCACCGGTCGCATTGATCACCTCCCCGTCGAACAGGTCGTGACCACAGCGTCCGCATTTTGCCGCATCCTCAACCCGATCGTCGGGAATGCGGTTGATGGCCTGGCAGCTGGTACAAACGGTATTCATAACTAACCTCTGGATGCGTCGGGGTATTGAACGGCAGAGACGCCGATATGTTTCTAATATGTTACATATTATCGATGAGACTGTTTTAAACGACAATCTGTTTTATTCAATGAGTACAATAGTCATAAGCTTTTAAATGAAATAATGGCTAACCTGGTGCACATCGGGTAATCTGCGCGCTTCGCGCAGCGCTGGTGGAGAAAAGCATGAACGATGAATTGAAAAACAAAAGCGGCAAGGTCAAAGTGATGTATGTCCGCAGTGATGATGATTCTGATAAACGTACCCATAACCCGCGTACCGGGAAAGGTGGCGGGCGTCCAGGAAAATCTCGTGCCGACGGTGGCCGTCGCCCCGCCCGCGATGAAAGAACCCCTCAGAGCCGCGATCGCAAGCGTGAAGACTCACCGTGGCGGACCGTGTCCCGCGCGCCGGGTGATGAAACGCCTGAAAAAGCCGATCACGGTGGTATCAGCGGTAAAAGCTTTATCGATCCTGAAGTCTTACGTCGTCAACGTGCGGAAGAGACCCGCGTTTACGGTGAAAATGCCTGTCAGGCCCTGTTCCAGAGTCGCCCGGACGCGATTGTCCGCGCCTGGTTCATTCAGAGCGTCACGCCACGCTTCAAAGAAGCATTACGCTGGATGGCGGCAAACCGCAAAGCGTACCATGTGGTTGATGAAGCGGAACTGGCGAAAGCTTCAGGGACTGAGCATCACGGCGGTGTCTGCTTCCTGATTAAAAAACGTAACGGCACTACGGTGAAACAGTGGGTAAGCCAGGCGGGCGCGCAGGACTGCGTGTTAGCGCTGGAAGCTATTTCTAACCCGCACAACCTCGGCGGCATGATGCGTAGCTGCGCGCACTTCGGTGTGAAAGGCGTAGTGGTGCAGGATGCGGCGCTGTTGGAGTCCGGCGCGGCGATTCGTACCGCAGAAGGCGGCGCCGAACACGTTCAGCCGATTACCGGCGACAGCATCGTTGATGTGCTGGATGATTTCCGTCAGGCGGGTTACACCGTGGTGACAACGTCCAGCGAACGTGGCAAACCGCTGTTTAAAACTGAACTACCAGAGAAAATCGTCCTGGTGTTAGGTCAGGACGTTGACGGTTTGCCCGATGCGGCGCGCGATGCCAGCGATCTGTGCGTGAAAATCGACGGCACGGGGAATGTTGAAAGCCTGAACGTCTCGGTGGAAACCGGTGTGCTGCTTGCCGAATGGTGGCGTCAGAATAAAGCCTGACGGAAAAATGCCAGCGAATCGCTGGCATTTTTTTATTCGCTCTCCGCCGGTAAAACTGGCATCCAGTCAATCGGCTTCTCGCCGCGCTGTTCCAGCCACTGATTCGCCAACACAAAATGGTTACAGCCAAAGAACCCACGATGTGCCGAGAGCGGTGAGGGATGAGGCGCTTTCAAAACATGATGACGTTTCTGATCAATGATCGCGCCTTTCTTCTGCGCATGAGAACCCCATAGCAGGAAAACCACCCCTTCACGATGTTGATTAATCAGGGCGATCACTTTATCGGTGAACGTTTCCCATCCCAGACTGGCATGAGAGTGCGCCTGACCCGCCCGCACGGTTAATACCGTATTAAGCAGCAGAACGCCCTGGTGCGCCCAGCTTTCAAGGTAACCGTGGGCAGGACGAGTGAAACCGGGGATCGACCCTTCCAGTTCCTTATACATGTTCAGCAGCGAAGGGGGCGTAGCAATACCGGGACGGACAGAAAACGCCAGACCATGCGCCTGACCGGGACCGTGGTACGGATCCTGTCCAAGGATCACGACCTTAACATCACCCAGCTCGGTGAAACGAAACGCATTGAACACATCTTTTTGCGGCGGATAAACCGTGATCCCGGACTGACGCTCTCCGGCGACGGTATGCAGCGTATTGATAAAGTAGGGCTGCTGTTTCTCTTCAGCCAGCACATCGTGCCAGGTTAATTCAGTGGCCATCTCGCTCTCCTGCGAATTTTCAATCGTCATAGCTTAACTGCTTCTTTCGACGGCGCAAAATTCTCTCCGCGATGATGTGCGCTATGCACTTAATAAAGTTGAAAATTTGTGTAAAAAGTTTATATCCACATATAGCGTAAGTTGATGTAAAACAATAAAATCATCTCATTCCCTTGTTTGGTGTGTGGATTTTATTGATTTAAATCAATGAATCGAGGGTGTCAGGGGGGTATATATACACTCAAGCAACAATGGTTTTACCAATTGGCCGCGAGCCGGCCAACCCTAATCAAATACTTTGCCGGGGAGGCATCACAATGATTACAGGTATCCAGATTACTAAAGCCGCTAATGACGATCTGCTGAATTCCTTCTGGCTGCTGGACAGCGAAAAAGGCGAAGCGCGTTGCATCGCGGCTAAAGCTGGTTTTGCCGAAGATGAAGTGGTAGCGGTCAGCAAACTGGGTGAAATTGAGTACCGCGAAATTCCGATGGAAGTGAAACCGGAAGTTCGTGTGGAAGGCGGCCAGCACCTGAACGTTAACGTTCTGCGTCGTGAAACGCTGGAAGATGCGGTTAAGCATCCGGAAAAATACCCGCAGCTGACTATCCGTGTTTCTGGCTATGCCGTGCGTTTTAACTCACTGACGCCGGAACAGCAGCGCGACGTTATCGCGCGTACCTTTACTGAAAGCCTGTAAGGCTTAACGTTTAAATAAAAACGCCGGGAAATCCCGGCGTTTTTCTATTCTTCGTTTGATTCCTGCGACGTCGTTGCCGCACTCGGCTTACGACGTTTACCAATGTTCTTGGTATCGCGATGGCGTTTCTTCACGCGCGGTTTATCTTTGTCTTTCTCTTTTTTCTTCTCTTCACGTTTTGCGAGCGCTTTTTTCGACGGTTTGCCCGTCATCTTTTCGCTCGGCGCGCGTGAGGTCGGGCGCAACTCATCAATCACCCTGGATTTTAGCGGTTCTTCAATGTAGCGACCAATTTTCAGCAGCAGCAGGTGATCGTGCGCTTCGACCAGCGAGATTGCGGTGCCCTTGCGACCGGCACGGCCCGTACGGCCAATGCGGTGCAGATAGGTGTCTCCGCTACGCGGCATGTCGAAGTTAATCACGTGGCTGACGTCAGGAATATCGATCCCGCGCGCGGCAACGTCGGTGGCGACCAGCACGTTAACGCGACCGTCAGTAAGACGCTTAATGCCTTCGTTACGCTTGATCTGCGCCATCTCACCTTCGAGATAGCAGTTGTTGATCCCTGCCAGTCGCAGCATTTCAGCCAGTTCGTGCACGCGCTCGCGCTTGCGGACAAACACGATGGTACGGGTGGCGTCGTCTTGTTTCAGCAGGTGCTTCAGCAGTTCGAATTTGTGTTCGAAGTTATCCGCGCGGTAATACCACTGGTGGATCTTCTTACGTTCGCGGGTGGATGGCGTTGCGGACACTTCGACCGGCTCTTCCAGCAGACGTTCGGCAAAATCTTTAATTGCATCGCCTTCCAGCGTGGCGGAGAACAGCATCGTCTGTTTGCGCCAGCGCGTTTCCCCGGCGATGTGCTCGATGTCCTGGGCAAAGCCCATATCCAGCATTCGGTCGGCTTCGTCGAGGATCAGCGTTTCCACGGCGCGGCAGTCAAAATTCTCTTCTTTAATATACTGCAGCAGACGCCCGGTGGTGGCGACCACAATATCCTGGTTTTCGCTGAACACTTCGGCGTGGTTCATGTAGGCTACGCCGCCGGTAATCGTCGCGATATCCAGGTGGGTGTTTTTGGCCAGCTCACGGGCATGATCGGCGACCTGCATCGCCAGTTCGCGGGTCGGGGTCAGGATCAAAATACGCGGCGGACCGGATTTTTTACGCGGAAAGTCGAGCAGGTGCTGCAACGCTGGCAGCAAATACGCCGCCGTTTTACCGGTGCCTGTCGGCGCAGAACCGAGTACGTCACGGCCTTCGAGTGCAGGCGGAATGGCGGCAGCCTGAATGGCGGTCGGGCGAGTGAAACCTTTTTCCTGGAGGGCATCCAGCAGGCTTTCATCGAGTTCAAGTTCGGAAAAAGTCGTTACAGTCATGTTCTACCTCTGTGTGGGGCGCTGATTATAGACGTTACGGCTGCAATCTTCATCTGTTTGTATGGATATCGCTTCTCAGGTATTGTTTTCACCTGGTGCTGTCGCCGTTTTTCCTGCAAGGTTTTTAATTCATGCCTCAGTCTACATCCGTCCTTCGTCGTAATGGATTTACTTTTAAACAGTTTTTTGTCGCGCACGATCGTTGTGCGATGAAAGTCGGAACAGATGGGATTCTGTTAGGGGCATGGGCACCGGTGGCGGGCGTAAAGCGGATCCTCGATATCGGTACCGGCAGCGGACTGTTGGCGCTGATGCTGGCGCAGCGTACTGATGAAAGCGTCACCGTTGATGCCGTTGAACTGGATAGCGATGCCGCCGCGCAGGCGCAAGAAAACGTTACCCAGTCGCCGTGGGCGGATCGGGTGACGGTGCAGGCGGAAGATGTCCAGCACTGGGCGGCACGCCAGACCGTTAAATATGACCTCATCATCAGCAATCCGCCTTATTACGAGCAGGGCGTCGAGTGCGCCACACCACAGCGGGAGCAGGCGCGTTATACCACGATGCTGGATCATTCTGCGCTGTTAGCGACGGCGACGGGGCTTATTACGGAAGAGGGATTCTTGTGTGTCGTGCTGCCGGAAAATATCGGCAATACCTTCACGCAGCAGGCGTTAAATATGGGCTGGCATTTACGCTTACGGACCGACGTTGCTGAAACGGAGGCGCGGTTACCGCATCGGGTGCTGCTGGCATTCTCCCCAAAGAAGGGGGAATGCTTTAGCGACAGGCTGGTGATTCGCGGACCGGATCAGCGTTACTCCGAAGGTTATACGGCGCTGACCCAGGCATTTTATCTGTTCATGTGAGCCGTTAACGGCGAGAGCACTGACGGGCCAGATTCCTCCAGCAGTGCCGGATAATCGAGCGTGTAGTGCAGACCGCGGCTCTCTTTGCGCATCATCGCACAGCGAACAATCAGCTCGGCGACCTGAACCAGGTTGCGTAACTCCAGCAAATTATTCGAGACGCGGAAATGGGCGTAATACTCGTCGATCTCCTGCTGTAACATGGTGATACGACGCAGGGCGCGCTCCAGACGTTTGGTGGTGCGCACAATCCCCACGTAGTCCCACATAAATAGCCGCAGCTCATGCCAGTTATGCTGGATCACCACCAGTTCGTCAGGGTTGTCCACGCGACTTTCATCCCAGGCGGGCAGGGCGCTGACGCCACGGGCGTAAGGCATTCGTCTGTCGATATCTTCCGCAGCGGACCAGCCGTACACCAGACATTCCAGCAGCGAATTTGAGGCCATCCGGTTCGCGCCGTGCAGGCCGGTGTAGCTTACTTCCCCGATCGCATACAGGCCGTCCACATCGGTACGACCAAAGTCGTCAACCATCACGCCGCCGCAGGTGTAGTGTGCAGCCGGTACGATGGGCACCGGTTCTTTGGTCAGGTCGATGCCCAGTCCCAGCAGTTTTTCGTAAATCATCGGGAAATGCTGGCGTACAAAGGCTTCTGGCTTATGGCTGATGTCAAGAAACATACAGTCCGCACCGAGACGCTTCATTTCATGGTCGATAGCGCGGGCGACGATATCGCGCGGTGCCAGTTCTCCTCGCGCGTCAAAGTCCGGCATAAACCGTGTACCGTCCGGGCGTTTGAGGTGGGCGCCTTCTCCGCGCAGCGCTTCGGTAAGCAGGAAATTACGTGCCTGGGGATGATACAGCGCGGTGGGGTGGAACTGATTAAATTCGAGATTCGCGACCCTGCATCCTGCACGCCAGGCCATCGCAATACCGTCGCCGGAGGAAATGTCCGGATTCGTTGTATATTGATACACCTTTGATGCGCCGCCGGTCGCCAGCACGACAGACTTCGCGTGACAGGTTTCCACCGCTTCTTTATTCCGATTCCAGACCCATGCCCCAACGACGCGGCGGGTACCGGGCAGGCCAATTTTGTCGGAGATGATGAGATCGACGGCGTTACTGCGTTCCAGTACCCGGATATTCGGATGGCTTTGCGCCTTGCTGACCAGCGTGGTTTCCACCTCTTTACCGGTGGCGTCAGCGGCATGCAAAATGCGACGATGGCTATGGCCACCTTCACGCGTCAGATGGTAACTCTCTTCACCGTTAGGCTGAACCTGGGTATCAAACAGCACCCCCTGGTCAATCAACCACTGTACGCAGGGGCGAGCGTTGCTGGCGACAAACTCCACCGCATGACGATCGCAAATACCGGCGCCGGCAATGAGCGTATCTTCCACATGTGAATCAATGCTGTCGGTTTCATCGAAAACGGCGGCAATCCCGCCCTGCGCATAGAAAGTGGAGCCTTCGCTGACGGGACCTTTACTCAGAACGATAACCTGGTGCTTTTCAGCCAGGCGCAGCGCCAGCGAGAGTCCGGCAGCGCCGCTACCAATAATTAACACGTCACAAGAAAGTTCAGGCGTAGTTTTCATGATTTTTGTTTAATTTACTAAACAGTGTTTGGCCAGCATAGCACCAGAATCTGCGATTTCGCACGTTTTATTTTCAGTGTTGTTGTAATGGCTAAACAAAGCGGTGCGATGTAAACGGATGTCAGCCGGGTAAACCATTTTGCGTGGCGGGCCGTAAGCATCAGATTAGAGGATGAAATAAAGTGGCCGTTGGGTTACTCTGCAACCGGTTTATGGGCATTTTTAAAGATAGTGCGTTGTTCAGACTCGGTAGACTTATAATGAGAGATAATGACCGTCTACAACATGACAAACAAAAAACAGATGCGTAACGGAACTTTACAAAAACGAGACACTCTAACCTGTTGCTTGCTCATAGTGCAGCTAATGGAGTGGCGTTTCGCGAACGCGTGGAAATTTGGTTTGGGGAGACTTTACCTCGGATGAGCGAGCAGTTAACGGACCAGGTCCTGGTTGAACGGGTCCAGAAGGGAGATCAGAAAGCCTTCAATTTACTGGTAGTACGCTACCAGCATAAAGTGGCGAGTCTGGTTTCCCGCTATGTCCCGTCGGGCGATGTTCCCGATGTGGTGCAAGAATCATTTATTAAAGCCTATCGTGCGCTGGACTCGTTCCGGGGAGATAGTGCTTTTTATACCTGGCTGTATCGCATTGCGGTGAATACAGCGAAGAATTACCTGGTGGCTCAGGGGCGTCGTCCGCCATCAAGCGATGTGGATGCGATTGAAGCAGAAAACTTCGAAAGTGGCGGTGCGCTGAAAGAAATTTCGAACCCTGAGAACTTAATGTTGTCAGAAGAACTGAGACAGATAGTTTTCCGAACTATTGAGTCCCTCCCGGAAGATTTACGCATGGCAATAACCTTGCGGGAGCTGGATGGCCTGAGCTATGAAGAGATAGCCGCTATCATGGATTGTCCGGTGGGTACGGTGCGTTCACGTATCTTCCGAGCGCGGGAAGCTATTGATAATAAAGTTCAACCGCTTATCAGGCGTTGACGATAGCGGGATACTGGAAAAGGTATTAGGCATGCAGAAAGAAAAACTTTCCGCTTTAATGGATGGCGAGACGCTGGATAGTGAGTTGCTCAACGAACTGGCTCACGATTCGGATATGCAAAAAACCTGGGAAAGCTATCACCTTATTCGTGATTCAATGCGGGGTGATACACCTGAGGTGCTTCATTTCGATATTTCCGCTCGCGTAATGGCCGCTATTGAAGATGAGCCGGTACGTAATACGGTGCCATTCATTCCAGAGGCCCAGCCTGCGCCGCAGCAATGGCAGAAAATGCCATTCTGGAAAAAAATGCGCCCGTGGGCCGCACAACTTACCCAAATG
Source organism: Citrobacter freundii complex sp. CFNIH2 (assembly GCF_002880615.1). NCBI lineage: Bacteria > Pseudomonadati > Pseudomonadota > Gammaproteobacteria > Enterobacterales > Enterobacteriaceae > Citrobacter > Citrobacter freundii complex sp. CFNIH2. The sequence continues at coordinate 81,941 of NZ_CP025757.1, forward strand.
GGCGTTGCCGCGTGCGTATCGCTTGCAGTTATCGTTGGTGTCCAGCACTATAATGGACAATCTGAAACGTCCCAGCAGCCTGAAACGCCGGTCTTCAATACTTTGCCGATGATGGGTAAAGCCAGCCCGGTAAGCCTGGGAGTACCTTCTGATGCGACCGCGAACGGTGGGCAACAGCAGCAGGTACAGGAGCAGCGTCGTCGGATCAACGCAATGTTGCAGGATTACGAACTGCAACGCCGACTGCACTCCGAACAGCTTCAGTTTGAGCAGGCACAGACACAGCAAGCCGCTGTTCAGGTGCCAGGAATTCAAACTCTAGGAACGCAATCGCAGTAATGAAGCAACTTTGGTTTGCCATGTCACTTGTGACGGGTAGCCTGTTCTTCTCTGTCAACGCCTCGGCCAACACTGCGTCCGGGGCGTTGTTGCAGCAGATGAACGTGGCGAGCCAGTCACTCAATTACGAGCTGTCATTCGTCAGCATCACGAAACAAGGCGTTGAGTCTCTGCGTTATCGCCATGCTCGCCTGGAAAATCGTCCGCTTGCGCAACTGCTGCAAATGGATGGTCCGCGTCGTGAAGTGGTCCAGCGCGGCAATGAAATTAGCTATTTCGAGCCCGGACTCGAACCGTTCACTCTGAACGGTGACTACATCGTTGACTCCCTGCCGTCGCTGATCTATACCGATTTCAAACGTCTTGCTCCCTACTATGATTTTATTGCAGTGGGCCGTACCCGGATTGCCGATCGCCTGTGCGAGGTGATTCGCGTGGTCGCGCGCGATGGTACGCGTTACAGCTATATTGTCTGGATGGATACGGAAACGAAGCTGCCGATGCGGGTCGATCTCCTCGATCGCGATGGCGAAACGTTAGAGCAATTCCGGGTGATTGCCTTCACCGTGAATCAGGATGTCGGTAGCGGCATGCAGACGCTGGCGAAAGCCAGTTTGCCGCCGCTGCTCTCTGTTCCGGCGGGTGAAAAAGCCAAATTCAGCTGGAATCCGACCTGGCTTCCGAAAGGGTTTAGCGAAGTGTCCAGCGGGCGCAGACCGTTGCCGACGATGGACAACATGCCGATTGAGTCGCGTCTCTACTCCGACGGTCTGTTTAGCTTCTCAATTAACGTCAATCGGGCGACTCAGGCCAGCACTGACCAGATGCTACGCACCGGGCGCAGAACGGTCAGCACCAGCGTACGCGACAACGCGGAAATTACCATCGTGGGTGAATTGCCGCCGCAGACAGCGAAGCGTATTGCCGACACCATTAAGTTCGGAGCCGCGCAATGATCAAAGAGTGGGCTACCGTGGTGTCATGGCAAAACGGGGAGGCATTAGTGAGCTGCGATGTGAAAGCGTCCTGCAGCAGCTGTGCTTCACGTTCCGGATGTGGCACCCGCGTGCTGAACAAACTCGGGCCGCAGACCACGCATACCATTGTAGTGGCGAGCGATGTGCCGTTAGCACCTGGGCAGAAAGTGGAGCTGGGGATTGCCGAAGGCAGTCTGTTAGGTTCCGCCATGCTGGTTTATCTGTCGCCGCTGGTGGGGTTATTCCTCATCGCATCCCTGTTTCAGGTGCTGTTTGGCTCCGATCTCGCGGCGTTAAGCGGCGCGATACTGGGCGGCGTCGGCGGATTCCTGATTGCCCGCGGCTATTCCCGCAAGCTGGCGGAACGCGAAGCCTGGCAGCCCGTTATTCTTAATGTTGCCCTCCCGCCCGATATGATTCGCGTTGAAACACCCTCTACCGAAACGATCCGATGATATTCTTGCCGGATGGCGGCTTCGTCTTATCCGGCCTACAAACGATCAGCAAGCCCTGCAGGTCCGATACGCTTGCGCCATCGGGCATCATGCTTCTCTTACGATGTTTTACATCAGAAAAGCGATGCCGTTTCCAGTTCCCGTAATCCTGACTCTATGAACATTTCCTCGCCTCAGCGTTGTAGTGTAGAATGCGGCGTTTCAGTTAAACAGACGTTAAGCTCAGAACAGCGACTTCTCAAAGCCTGTCCAACCAGGCGTAAGGCACAATAATTACACTCTATGAAGAACATACGTAACTTTTCGATCATTGCTCACATCGACCACGGTAAATCGACGCTGTCTGACCGTATTATTCAGATCTGCGGTGGCCTGTCTGACCGTGAAATGGAAGCGCAGGTTCTCGACTCGATGGATCTTGAGCGTGAGCGCGGTATTACTATCAAAGCGCAGAGCGTAACGCTCGATTTCAAATCCGCTGATGGTGAAACTTACCAGCTTAACTTCATCGACACCCCAGGCCACGTTGACTTCTCGTATGAGGTTTCTCGTTCGCTTGCCGCTTGTGAAGGCGCTCTGCTGGTGGTAGATGCCGGACAGGGCGTCGAAGCGCAAACCCTGGCAAACTGCTACACCGCGATGGAAATGGATCTCGAAGTGGTGCCGGTCCTCAACAAAATTGACCTGCCAGCCGCCGATCCCGAGCGTGTCGCCGAAGAGATTGAAGACATCGTCGGTATTGATGCGACCGATGCCGTGCGCTGCTCGGCGAAAACCGGCGTGGGCGTGACCGACGTTCTGGAACGTCTGGTGCGTGATATTCCGCCGCCGCAGGGCGATCCGGATGGCCCGTTACAGGCGCTGATCATCGACTCCTGGTTCGATAACTATCTCGGCGTTGTCTCGCTGGTGCGTATTAAAAACGGCACCCTGCGTAAAGGTGACAAAATCAAAGTGATGAGTACCGGTCAGACCTATAACGCTGACCGTCTGGGGATCTTCACACCTAAACAGGTTGATCGTACTGAGCTGAAATGCGGCGAGGTAGGTTGGCTGGTGTGCGCCATTAAAGACATCCTCGGCGCACCGGTTGGCGATACCCTGACTCAGGCACGTAACCCGGCAGAAAAAGCACTGCCAGGCTTCAAAAAGGTAAAACCGCAGGTTTATGCGGGCCTGTTCCCGGTCAGCTCTGATGATTACGAGAACTTCCGCGACGCGCTTGGTAAGCTGAGCCTTAACGACGCCTCTCTGTTCTATGAGCCGGAAAGTTCTACTGCGCTGGGCTTCGGCTTCCGCTGTGGCTTCCTTGGTCTGTTGCACATGGAGATCATTCAGGAGCGTCTGGAACGTGAATACGATCTGGACCTGATCACCACCGCGCCGACCGTCGTGTATGAAGTCGAAACCACCGCGAAAGAGACGATCTACGTCGACAGCCCGTCCAAGCTGCCACCGCTGAACAACATCTACGAATTGCGCGAGCCGATCGCGGAATGCCACATGCTGCTGCCTCAGGCATACCTCGGTAACGTGATTACCCTGTGTATTGAGAAGCGTGGCGTGCAGACCAACATGGTTTACCACGGTAACCAGGTGGCGCTGACTTATGAAATCCCGATGGCTGAAGTGGTACTCGACTTCTTTGACCGCCTGAAATCCACCTCGCGCGGTTATGCGTCGCTGGATTATAACTTTAAACGCTTCCAGGCCTCCGACATGGTGCGTGTTGATGTCTTGATCAACAACGAACGTGTCGATGCGCTGGCGCTGATCACTCACCGTGATAACTCGCAGAGCCGTGGTCGTGAACTGGTGGAGAAGATGAAAGATCTGATCCCACGTCAGCAGTTCGATATCGCGATCCAGGCAGCGATCGGGACGCACATCATTGCGCGTTCTACCGTGAAACAGTTGCGTAAAAACGTTCTGGCAAAATGCTATGGCGGTGATATCAGCCGTAAGAAAAAGCTGCTGCAGAAGCAGAAAGAAGGTAAGAAGCGTATGAAGCAGATCGGTAACGTTGAGCTGCCTCAGGAAGCGTTCCTCGCCATTCTGCATGTCGGCAAAGACAGCAAATAATCCTTAAGGAGTTGGCATGGCGAATATGTTTGCCCTGATTCTGGTGATTGCCACATTGGTCACGGGCATTTTATGGTGCGTGGATAAATTTATCTTCGCGCCAAAACGTCGGGAGCGTCAGGCGGCGGCACAGGCTGCTGCCGGAGATTCACTGGATAAGGCAACGCTGAAAAAAGTCTCGCCGAAGCCTGGCTGGCTGGAAACCGGTGCCTCGGTTTTCCCGGTGCTGGCTATCGTGCTGGTTGTGCGTTCGTTCATCTATGAACCTTTCCAGATCCCGTCGGGTTCGATGATGCCGACGCTGTTGATCGGTGACTTTATCCTGGTGGAGAAATTCGCCTACGGTATTAAAGATCCGATTTACCAGAAAACCCTGATCGAAACGGGTCATCCCAAACGCGGCGATATCGTGGTCTTTAAATACCCGGAAGATCCGCGTCTGGATTACATCAAGCGAGCGGTCGGGTTGCCTGGTGATAAAGTGACCTATGATCCGGTTGCGAAAGAAGTGACTATTCAGCCGGGCTGTCGTTCGGGTCAGGCGTGTGAAAACGCGCTGCCGGTCACCTATAGCGATGTTCAGCCGAGCGATTTTGTGCAGACATTTGCACGTCGTAACGGGGGGGAAGCCACCAGTGGTTTCTTCGAGATCCCGCTGAGTGAAACGAAAGAGAACGGTATTCGTCTGTCTGAGCGTAAAGAGACGTTGGGCGATGTGACGCACCGTATTCTGACCGTGCCGATTGCTCAGGATCAGGTGGGAATGTATTACCAGCAGTCCGGGCAGCCGCTGGCGACCTGGATTGTACCGCCGGGCCAGTATTTCATGATGGGCGACAACCGTGATAACAGCGCGGACAGCCGTTACTGGGGCTTTGTCCCGGAAGCGAATCTGGTCGGTAAAGCCACTGCTATCTGGATGAGTTTCGACAAACAGGAAGGCGAATGGCCGACTGGCGTTCGTTTAAGCCGCATTGGTGGTATCCACTAATTGCCGCGAATCGTTCACGTTGTCGTCATTATGACGGCAACGTGAATTATTTCTTCGATAAATCCGCCCAGGCTAACGACATCCCTTGTCGTTGTGTATAGAATATTCCCCCGAAGTTTCAGGTTGGCGCCTCCAGGTCGCCACGGCACACGAAACAGCGTTGGTCCCCCTATATGAGCGTACATAAGCTGCTTAACGCGGCCGGAAGGATGCTACATATATCAGGTCTGTTTCGTGTGCTGAATTGTTGACGCATTTATTTATTGGTATCGCATGAACCCCATCGTAATTAATCGGCTTCAACGGAAGCTGGGCTACACTTTTACTCATCAGGAGTTGTTGCAGCAGGCATTAACCCATCGCAGTGCCAGCAGCAAACATAACGAGCGTTTAGAATTTCTTGGCGACTCAATTTTAAGTTTTGTGATTGCGAATGCGCTGTATCACCGTTTCCCGCGGGTGGACGAGGGTGATATGAGTCGTATGCGCGCGACGCTGGTGCGCGGGAATACGCTGGCTGAATTAGCCCGCGAGTTCGATCTGGGCGAATGTCTGCGCTTAGGGCCGGGCGAACTGAAAAGCGGCGGCTTCCGTCGCGAATCGATTCTGGCCGATACTGTTGAAGCGCTGATTGGCGGGGTTTTCCTTGACAGTGACATTCAGACCGTCGAAAAGTTGATCCTCAACTGGTATCAGACTCGTCTGGACGAAATCAGCCCAGGCGATAAGCAAAAAGATCCGAAAACGCGTTTGCAGGAGTATTTGCAGGGTCGCCATCTGCCGCTGCCGTCTTATCTGGTGGTACAGGTGCGTGGTGAAGCGCACGATCAGGAATTTACTATCCACTGCCAGGTCAGCGGCCTGAGTGAACCGGTGGTTGGCACAGGTTCGAGCCGTCGCAAGGCGGAACAGGCTGCCGCCGAACAGGCGTTGAAAAAACTGGAGCTGGAATGAGCGACGAAAAAACCTATTGCGGATTTATTGCCATCGTCGGTCGCCCGAACGTTGGCAAATCCACCCTGTTGAACAACCTGCTCGGGCAGAAGATTTCGATCACCTCCCGTAAAGCGCAGACCACGCGTCACCGTATTGTCGGGATCCATACCGAAGGGCCCTGGCAGGCGATTTACGTCGATACCCCGGGTCTGCACATGGAAGAAAAACGCGCGATTAACCGTCTGATGAACAAAGCGGCCAGCAGCTCCATTGGTGATGTTGAACTGGTGATCTTTGTGGTGGAAGGCACCCGCTGGACGCCGGATGACGAGATGGTGCTCAACAAACTGCGTGACGGTAAAGCGCCGGTGATTCTGGCCGTCAACAAAGTGGATAACGTGCAGGAAAAAGCCGATCTGCTGCCGCATTTGCAGTTCCTCGCGAGCCAGATGGACTTCCTCGACATCGTACCGATCTCAGCGGAAACCGGGATGAATGTCGATACCGTCGCGGGCATCGTGCGCAAGCATCTGCCGGAAGCGGAGCATCACTTCCCGGAAGATTACATCACCGATCGCTCACAGCGTTTTATGGCTTCTGAAATCATCCGTGAAAAGCTGATGCGTTTCCTGGGCGCTGAACTGCCGTACTCCGTGACTGTGGAAATCGAACGCTTCGTGTCAAACGAGCGCGGCGGTTATGACATCAACGGGCTGATCCTCGTTGAGCGCGAAGGGCAGAAGAAGATGGTCATTGGCAACAAAGGGGCCAAAATCAAGACCATCGGTATTGAAGCGCGTAAAGACATGCAGGAAATGTTTGAAGCTCCGGTTCATCTTGAACTGTGGGTGAAAGTGAAATCCGGCTGGGCCGATGACGAACGCGCTCTGCGCAGTCTCGGTTACGTCGACGATCTCTAAACCTGCGCTCCGAACAGGCGACGAGTATGATGGAGGGCTGGCAGCGCGCATTTGTCCTGCATAGTCGCCCCTGGAGCGAAACCAGCCTGATGCTGGACGTCTTCACGGAAGAGTCGGGTCGCGTGCGCCTTGTTGCCAAAGGCGCACGTTCTAAACGCTCTAATCTGAAAGGTGCCCTCCAGCCTTTTACCCCCCTGTTAGTCCGCTTTGGCGGACGTGGCGAAGTCAAAACGCTGCGTAGCGCGGAAGCCGTTTCTCTGGCGCTCCCTCTGAGCGGCATCACGCTGTACAGCGGCCTGTACATCAACGAACTGCTCGCCCGCGTGCTGGAGCACGAAACCCGCTTTTCTGAACTCTTTTTCGATTACCTGCACTGCATTCAGGCACTGGCAGGGGCAACGGGAACGCCGGAGCCCGTGCTGCGTCGTTTTGAACTGGCGCTACTCGGCCACCTCGGTTACGGGGTCGATTTTCTGCACTGTGCGGGCAGCGGCGAACCGGTGGATGACACCATGACCTACCGCTATCGCGAAGAAAAAGGCTTCATCGCCAGCATTGTAATTGACAACAGCACCTTTACCGGACGTCATCTGCGGGCGCTGGCAGAACGCGAATTTCCGGATGCTGATACGCTACGTGCGGCGAAACGCTTTACCCGCATAGCGCTGAAGCCGTATCTTGGTGGTAAACCCTTAAAGAGCCGCGAATTATTCCGGCAGTTCATGCCGAAGCGAACATAAAATCACGAGGATTGTCATGGCTGAATTACTGTTAGGCGTCAACATTGACCACATTGCCACGTTACGTAATGCACGCGGTACCGCATATCCGGATCCGGTTCAGGCGGCATTCATTGCCGAGCAGGCGGGGGCCGATGGCATCACCGTCCATTTACGTGAAGATCGCCGCCATATTACCGACCGCGATGTCCGCATTCTGCGCCAGACGCTGGACACGCGTATGAACCTGGAAATGGCGGTGACGGAAGAGATGCTGGCGATTGCCGTTGAAACCAAACCCCATTTTTGCTGCCTGGTGCCGGAAAAGCGCCAGGAAGTAACCACCGAAGGCGGTCTGGATGTGGCCGGGCAGCGCGATAAAATGCGTGATGCCTGTAAACGTCTGGCTGACGCCGGGATCCTCGTGTCGCTGTTCATTGACGCCGATGACGTGCAAATCAAGGCGGCGGCTGACGTTGGCGCGCCGTACATTGAAATTCATACCGGCTGCTATGCGGATGCGAAAACCGATGCGGAACAGGCACAGGAACTGGCGCGCATCGCGAAAGCCGCCACCTTCGCCGCAAGCCTGGGGCTGAAGGTTAATGCGGGCCACGGGCTGACCTATCATAACGTCAAAGCTATCGCCGCACTGCCGGAAATGCACGAGCTGAATATCGGTCATGCGATTATCGGTCGTGCGGTGATGAGCGGGTTGAAAGAGGCCGTCGCGGAAATGAAACGTCTGATGCTGGAAGCGCGCGGCTAATGGCCATCCTTGGATTAGGCACCGATATCGTGGAGATTGCGCGCATTGAAGCGGTGATCTCCCGTTCCGGTGACCGGCTAGCCAGACGAGTGCTCAGCGCTAACGAGTGGGCTATCTGGGAAACGCATCAGCAGCCGGTGCGTTTTCTGGCAAAACGCTTTGCCGTCAAAGAGGCGGCCGCGAAAGCCTTTGGTACCGGTATTCGCAATGGGCTGGCGTTTAATCAGTTTGAAGTGTTTAACGACGAGCTCGGTAAACCGCGCCTGCGGTTGTGGGGAGAGGCGTTAGCGCTGGCGGAAAAACTGGGCGTTGCGCATATGCACGTAACGCTGGCCGATGAACGTCACTATGCCTGCGCCACGGTCATTATCGAAAGTTAGATTTTATCGGCGTGGTGCATCTGGACAAACTTGTCCCACAACTGTTCTTCCGTTTCGACATGTGCCGGGTCTTTGAGGATCGTATTAGGGATCGGGCACACCTTCTGGCAGGTGGGCGTGTCGTAATGGCCAACGCACTCAGTGCATTTGTCGCTGTTAATCTCATAAATGCTGTCACCCATTGAAATGGCCTCATTCGGGCATTCGGGTTCGCACATATCGCAATTAATGCATTTTTTAGTGATTAACAGGGCCATCAGGAAACTCTCAAAACAACACAAACCGGGCGGGCATTATACGCGCATTCTCTGCTCAGACCAGTTTTTTTACCAGCGCCTCACTGTGGCGAATACGTTCAGGTGCGTGCTCCAGATCCTGCTGTACCAGCGCCATAAAAAGCAGATCGGTGAGCATCATCTGCGCGTGGGTTGAAGAGATCGCCGCACTGCGGGTGGCCTGTTCTTCCGCGATGGTATACAGACAGTGGCTTGCGCGCTGCTGAAGCCCATTGGGGGTGAAACCGGTGATCGCCAGGATCTGCCCGCCGACGCGTAAAGTCTCTTCTGCCGCCAGGTTCAGTTCCCGACGTTCACCGCTATAGGAAATCGCCAGCAGCAGATCGTCCGGCGTCAGCGCCTGAACCGTGGCCAGCAGCGCATGCATATCGCGCTCAACAATGGCGTTCAGGCCGATTTTCATCAGCTTCCAGGCAAAATTCTGCGCCACCAGGCCGGATGCGCCAATCCCGGTCAACACGATCCGACGGGCGTTACGTAGAATTGTCACGCTTTCGCTCAGCTTCTCTTCCGTGTTGACATCCAGCGTGGCGTGCATCGCCGCCATATTCTCTTTGATCAGTTTCTCGCCGACCAGACGCAGGGGATCGTCGCCACGAATCTGGTTATGCACCGGCACCGAATGTGGGTTCGGATTGCTGACCAGCGCTTCGCTGATCGCCAGTTTCAACGCCGGGAATCCCTTATAGCCGAGCTTTTGTGCGAACTTCACCACGCTCGACTGGCTGACGCCCGCTTCAGCCGCCAGTTGCTGAGAGCTGAGGTGGCGGGCGGCGTCGGGTTGTATCAGAAGGTAGTCCGCGAGTTTTTTATCGCTCTGCGCAAATCCCGGGTAGCGCTGGCGGATGCGAATCAAACAGTTCATGGTCTCTCCCGACGAAAACGTGATGGCGGCGACAAAATGAAATTTCACTCGCCTGCACGAATATTATATTCCATTATTGGCGTTTAATATGAATTAAAAATTCCTGAGGAGCAAATATGAATCTCGGCGCTTTAGTATCAGAAACCCGTAATCCGCAAACAATGGACCTCGATGCGTTATCGACGCTGGATCTGGTTCACCGTTTTAATCAACAGGATACGCTGGTAGCGGAAGCAGTAAAAGCAACATTGCCCGATGTTGCGAGCGCCGTCGATGCCGCGGCTGAAGCGTTAAAATCCGGTGGCCGGATTATCTATATGGGCGCCGGGACCAGCGGGCGACTCGGCGTGCTGGATGCGTCTGAATGCCCACCGACGTTTGGCGTTCCTCACGGGCTGGTGGTGGGGCTGATCGCCGGTGGCCCGGGAGCATTGCTGAAGGCTGTTGAAGGGGCAGAAGACAATGCGCAGCTCGGTGAAGACGATCTTATTGCCCTGAACCTCGCGCCGCAGGATCTGGTGGTCGGGCTGGCGGCATCAGGGCGTACGCCGTATGTCATCGGTGGGCTGAAATATGCCCGCAAAACGGGTTGTACTACGGTCGCTGTCTCCTGTAATCCTGACTCGCCGATTGCGCAGGAAGCGGATATCGCGATTTCACCCGTGGTAGGGCCGGAGGCGCTGACGGGCTCAACGCGGTTGAAATCCGGCACTGCGCAAAAGCTGGTGCTCAATATGATCTCCACCGGGGCGATGGTGAAGTTTGGCAAGGTGTACCAGAACCTGATGGTGGATATGAAAGCCACCAATATCAAACTGATGGATCGCGCGTGCCGAATGGTGGTTGAAGCCACTGGTATTGCACGCGCAGAAGCGGAAACGCTGCTCAGACAGACCGATTTTGACGTGAAACCGGCCATTCTTATGGCGCTGAGCGGCCTTAACGCTAATGCGGCGCGCGAGAAGCTGACCGCCCATCAGGGATTCTTACGCGCTGCGTTAGCAGATTCATCGAGGTAACTATGGATAAGACGGCGACCCTTGCCTGCGACATTCTGCTGGGAATAGGCGGAGAACAAAATATTCTGCGTCTGGAAAATTGCATGACGCGCGTCCGGGTGGAAGTGAAAGACGATACGGTGCTGGATATCCCGCATCTGAAACAGCTACCGGGCGTCAGTGGCTACGTGAAGCAGGGGGCGCAGCATCAGCTCATCGTCGGGCCTGGCAAGGCAGCAAAGGTTGTTGATGCTATGCGCTCGCAGCTGGCGCAGGGAGGAGAGCGTCAGTCAGACGATGACATTGAGCGCACGAAATCGCAGGCGAAAGCGAAGTACAAAGCGCCAATGAGCGATGCGCTACGCAAGCTGGCGAACGTATTTATTCCCCTGATCCCGGCGTTTATCGCCTCCGGTTTAATCACCGGCATCATTAACATTCTCAAACGCCCGGATATTGTTGGCGATTTCGCCACCCATTACCCCAACATGCTGGGGTTGATGGGGATCTTCGGCAGTGCGGTCTTCGCCATCATGAACATTCTGGTGGGGGTGAATACTGCCAAAGTCTTCGGCGGTTCGCTGGCGATGGGCGGCGTGATGGCGGGTATTCTGTCGAGTCCGCAACTGGCGCAAATTACCCTCTTTGGCGAAGCGCTACAGCCAGGCCGCGGCGGGGTTATCGCCGTGCTGCTGGTGGTGGCGCTGATGTGCTGGATTGAGCGTAAGTTCCGTGACATTTTGCCGGGTTCGCTGGAGCTGATCCTCAATCCCCTGCTGACGACGATCATCACCGGCACGATTGCGATTGTGGCGCTGCAACCGCTGGGAGGCTGGATTTCGGAATCAATCGCTCACGGCGCGTCGTGGGCGATTGATCGCGGCGGCTTTCTGGTGGGCGCGGTTTTGGCGGGAACCTTCCTGCCATTGGTGCTGACAGGGCTGCATCAGGGGCTGGTGCCGATTCACGTTGAGCTGGTGCAGGCGCATGGCTATAACGCGCTCTTTCCCATTCTGGCGATGGCGGGCGTCGGGCAGGTGGGTGCGGCAATTGCCGTGCTGATGAAAACCCGTAACGCGCGGTTGAAAAAAGTGATTAAGGGGGCGTTACCGGTAGGATTACTCGGTATTGGCGAACCGTTGATTTTTGGCGTCACGCTACCGCTGGGCAAACCGTTTATTGGCGCCTGTCTTGGTGGCGCAGTCGGCGGAGCGCTGATCAGCTACTGGAAGGTCGCCACCGTGATCACCTTCGGTATTTCCGGATTGCCGCTGGCGTTAACGATTGTTGCCGGAAAAGTGATGTTCTATCTGTTAGGCTATTTAGTAGCAGTGATAGCCGGGTTCCTGTTTACCTGGCTGTTAGGATTCAACGATCCCGAGGAGTAAGGTTTGACCAATCACGCGCGTCGTGTCGTTTTTTTTGATTTGGATGGTACGTTACATCAGCAGGATATGTTCGGCAGTTTCCTGCGCTATCTGTTGCGTCGCCAGCCGCTGAATGCGCTGCTTGTGCTGCCGTTGTTGCCCGTGATTGTCGGCGCGTTACTGATCAAAGGACGCGCCGCGCGCTGGCCGATGAGCCTGTTGCTGTGGGGATGTACCTTCGGTCACAGCGAAGCCAGTCTACAGGCCAGGCAGGCCGATTTTGTTCAGTGGTTCCGGCAGAGCGTCACGGCGTTTCCTCAGGTCCAGGAGCGTCTGACCACCTATCTGCTCAGCTCCGATGCCGATATCTGGCTCATCACCGGTTCGCCGCAGTCGCTGGTGGAACAGGTCTATGTTGATACGCCGTGGCTGCCGCGCGTGAATCTGATCGCCAGCCAGATGAAGCGGGGGTACGGCGGTTGGGTGCTGACCCTGCGCTGTCTGGGGCATGAAAAAGTCGCGCAACTGGAGCGTAAAATCGGCACGCCGCTGCGTCTTTACAGCGGCTACAGCGACAGCAATCAGGACAACCCGCTGCTCTATTTTTGCCAGCACCGCTGGCGCGTCACGCCTCGTGGAGAACTTCAGCAACTGGAATAGTTGAAAGACGAAGGGGATATACACTTTATCAGTTGCCTCAGCGTTGGCTGTCTTCGTTCACCCCTGTCACTGACTTATGTAAGCTCCAGGGGATTCTCTCCGTTGCCGCCTTGATGCAACTCGAATGATTTTGTGTATAGCAACCCTGTATAATGCGCCCGCAATGATTACCGGAGTAACCCTTTTGTCAGATGTTGAATTTAGCCACGAATACTGGATGCGTCATGCGTTAACGCTGGCGAAGCGCGCCTGGGATGAACGTGAAGTCCCGGTCGGTGCCGTATTGGTGCACAACAATCGCGTGATTGGTGAAGGGTGGAACCGCCCGATTGGCCATCACGATCCCACCGCGCACGCAGAGATCATGGCGCTACGCCAGGGCGGTCTCGTCCTGCAAAATTATCGTCTGATTGACGCGACGCTATATGTGACCCTTGAGCCGTGCGTCATGTGCGCCGGCGCGATGGTGCACAGCCGTATCCGCCATGTGGTGTTCGGCGCGCGCGATGCCAAAACCGGCGCGGCCGGTTCGCTGATGGATGTTCTGCATCATCCGGGAATGAATCATCGTGTTGAGGTAACCGAGGGGATCCTGCGTGAGGAGTGTGCGACGCTGCTCAGCGATTTCTTCCGCATGCGCCGTCAGGAGATCAAAGCGTTGAAGAAAGCCGCAAGCCAGTAGTCATTGCGGCTCTGTTTACTCTTTCTCTTCTTTCTTCTGCGGTAAACGCAGCAGCGACGGCGAGTGCGTCAGATAACTGGATGACGATTGCGACAGGAAGGCGGCGAGTGGTCGCCGCTGTTTGCCAAATTCCGTTGGCGAGACGACCGGATACTCTTCAGCCAGTTTCATCTCTTCAGCCAGTTGCTTTTCTTTCTCCTGCAAATAGCCCTGCAGGCTTATCTGATATTTACGGATGTTTTCAACGTAGGCATAAGCCTCATGTCCGCGTGCATAGCCGTAGGTCAGCTTGCTGTAATACTGTTTTTGACTGAGCAACGGCAGACGCTGTTTGACGTCCGCCCAACTGTCCGGGTTTCCCTTCGTTTTGGCCGTCAGCGCCCGCGCATCAAGCATATGCGCATAACCCATGTTATAGGCCGCCAGCGCAAACCAGATGCGTTCGTTCTCGGGCACAGTGTCCGGTACTTTACTCATCATGTCCTGTAAATAGCGTGCTCCACCGCTGATGCTCTGTTCAGGATCGGTTCTGTCGGTCAGACCGAGACTTTGCGCGGTGTTTTTGGTGAGCATCATCATGCCACGCACGCCGGTTGGCGATGTGGCCTGCGGATCCCAGTGCGATTCCTGCCAGGAGATCGCCGCAAGCAGCTGCCAGTCAATCTCCTGGGCGTGTTTTTCAAACAGTGGTTTCAGGTCGGGGAGCATGGCATCAACCGCGCGCAGAAAGGTGCGGGTATCGACATAGTCAAAATCATCGCCGTGCCCCAGATACTTTTCTTCGAGACGCGCCAGGGAGCCGTCCTCATTCATACCGTTGAAGAAATCGAGCAGGGCGGCAGACAGCGTGTTGTCATCATCCAGCGGACTAAACCAGGTCACCGGCTGTTCGTCGGTGATATCCAGCGCCACGGCCAGTTCGGGGTGAACGCGCTGATAAAGGCTGATGGCGACAGAGTCGGCAATGGTGTAATCCAGCTGTCCGGCAATCACCGCATCAAGCAGTTCCGTTGAGCCTTTTTTCTCATCGATCCGCCAGCTCAGCTCAGGGTATTTTGTCTGTTTCAGGGTTTGTAGATCGTTCGCCACCACATGCCCCGGGGTGATAGTGAGCTGACTTTCCGTCACGCTGCCCAATGTACGGGGACGATACTGGCCCACTTTGTAGACCAGTTGCTGGGACACCGAATAGTAGGTTGGTCCCGGCTGATAATTTTTCACTCGTTCACTGTTGTAGACCAGCCCGGCCGCCAGCAGGTCGGCGTCACCATTATCCAGATCGTCAAACAGCTGGCTGATGTTCTGGCGGACGGTAATCTTCAGCTTTACGCCCAGATAACTGGCGAACTGCTGCGCCAGCTCGTAATCGAGCCCGTACGGCTTACCGTCGAGTTTCGCCCAGGTGAGTGGTGACTCAATCGTGCTCACGCGCAACTCTCCCCGCGACTGGATCGCGGCGATACGATTATCGGCTTTACCGAACCAGGGGATAGAGGGCCAGAGGGCCGCGGCCAGCAGCAGCGTCAATATGCCGATGAACAGATAATTAATCTTTAATTTTTTCAATTAGTTAATTCTCTGAACCGTGCGTTGCCTCAGGATGGGAAAAGGAATAGAAAGACCAGGAGTATTCATCAATGAGCGGCATTTTGCTTAAACTTGCGCCAGTTGGCAACTAATTAGAGCAATCGGTAGCATCGTATGACAACAACGCGGGGTGATTTTATTTCGACGCAAACGGTTTCGTCGGCGGCTCAGATTCTTTATAATGACGCCCGTTTCCCCACTTGGGCACACCGAAAGCTTAGAAGACGAGAGACTTATGATGGAAATTCTGCGTGGTTCGCCTGCACTGTCCGCATTCCGTATTAACAAACTGCTGGCACGTTTTCAGGCTGCCAACCTCCAGGTAAGCAATATTTACGCCGAGTACGTCCATTTCGCTGACCTGAACGCGCCGTTGAACGAGGATGAGCACGCGCAGCTTGCCCGTCTGCTGAAATACGGTCCCAGCCTGAGCAGCCACACCCCGGAAGGGAAACTGCTACTGGTGACGCCTCGCCCTGGCACCATCTCCCCCTGGTCTTCCAAAGCGACAGATATCGCCCATAACTGCGGTCTGCAACAGATTGACCGTCTGGAACGCGGCGTCGCTTATTACGTTGAGGCCTCCACGCTGAGTGCTGAGCAGTGGCAGTGGGTTGCCGCCGAGCTGCACGATCGGATGATGGAAACGGTGTTTTCTTCATTAACTGACGCGGAAAAACTGTTTGCTCACCATCAGCCAGCGCCGGTTGCAAGCGTTGATCTGCTGGGTGAAGGCCGTCAGGCGCTGATTGACGCTAACCTGCGTCTCGGTCTGGCGCTGGCGGATGACGAAATTGATTACCTGCAGGATGCGTTTACCCGACTGGGGCGCAACCCGAACGATATCGAGCTCTACATGTTTGCGCAGGCGAACTCTGAGCACTGCCGCCACAAGATTTTCAACGCCGACTGGATCATCGATGGCAAGCAACAGCCGAAGTCGCTGTTCAAGATGATCAAAAACACCTTTGAAACCACGCCGGATCATGTGCTTTCCGCTTATAAAGACAACGCGGCGGTGATGGAAGGGTCTGAAGTGGGGCGTTACTTTGCCGACCACGCGACCGGTCGCTATGACTTCCACCAGGAGCCGGCGCACATCCTGATGAAAGTGGAAACCCATAACCACCCGACGGCGATCTCTCCGTGGCCGGGTGCGGCGACCGGTTCCGGCGGTGAAATCCGTGATGAAGGGGCTACCGGACGCGGCGCGAAGCCAAAAGCGGGTCTGGTAGGCTTCTCCGTTTCTAACCTGCGCATTCCGGGCTTTGAGCAGCCGTGGGAAGAAGACTTCGGCAAGCCGGAGCGTATTGTGACCGCGCTGGATATCATGACCGAAGGCCCGCTGGGCGGCGCGGCGTTTAACAACGAATTTGGTCGTCCGGCGCTGAACGGCTATTTCCGTACTTACGAAGAAAAAGTGACCAGCCATAACGGCGAAGAACTGCGCGGCTATCACAAGCCGATCATGCTGGCGGGCGGGATTGGTAACATCCGTGCCGATCACGTGCAGAAAGGCGAGATCGTCGTCGGGGCGAAACTGATCGTTCTCGGCGGTCCGGCGATGAATATCGGCCTGGGCGGCGGCGCGGCTTCCTCGATGGCTTCCGGCCAGTCTGACGCGGATCTTGATTTCGCCTCGGTACAGCGTGATAACCCGGAGATGGAACGCCGCTGCCAGGAAGTGATTGACCGCTGCTGGCAGTTGGGTGACGCCAACCCGATCCTGTTTATCCACGACGTTGGTGCCGGTGGTCTGTCGAATGCGATGCCTGAACTGGTTAGCGACGGCGGACGCGGCGGTAAATTCGAACTGCGTGACATCCTCAGCGATGAGCCGGGTATGAGCCCGCTGGAGATCTGGTGTAACGAGTCCCAGGAACGTTACGTGCTGGCCGTGGCGGCGGATCAACTGCCGCTGTTTGACGAGCTGTGTAAGCGCGAGCGCGCGCCGTATGCGGTGATTGGTGAGGCAACCGAAGAACAGCATCTGTCGCTAAACGATCGTCACTTCGACAACCAGCCTATCGATCTGCCGCTTGACGTGCTGCTCGGTAAAACGCCGAAGATGACCCGCGACGTTCAGACGCTGAAGGCGAAAGGTGAGGCACTGAATCGTGCTGACATCACCATTGCGGATGCTGTTAAACGCGTTCTGCATCTGCCGACGGTGGCGGAAAAAACCTTCCTGGTCACCATTGGCGACCGTACCGTGACCGGGATGGTGTCCCGCGATCAGATGGTCGGTCCGTGGCAGGTGCCGGTGGCGAACTGCGCGGTGACCACCGCCAGCCTCGACAGCTACTACGGTGAAGCGATGTCGATCGGCGAACGTGCGCCAGTGGCACTGCTCGACTTCTCCGCCTCTGCCCGTCTGGCGGTTGGGGAAGCATTGACCAATATCGCGGCGACGCAGATTGGCGATATCAAACGCATTAAGCTTTCCGCCAACTGGATGGCCGCAGCCGGTCACCCGGGTGAAGATGCGGGTCTGTATGAAGCGGTGAAAGCGGTCGGTGAAGAACTCTGCCCGGCGCTGGGTCTGACCATTCCGGTGGGTAAAGACTCGATGTCGATGAAAACCCGTTGGCGGGAAGGTAATGAACAACGCGAAATGACCTCGCCGCTGTCGCTGGTGATTTCCGCTTTTGCCCGCGTGGAAGATGTGCGTCATACCATCACCCCGCAGCTTTCCACTGAAGACAACGCGCTGCTGCTGATCGATCTGGGCCGTGGCCATAACGCGCTGGGTGCGACGGCGCTGGCGCAAGTGTACCGTCAGCTTGGCGATACACCGGCAGATGTGCGTGACGTCGCGCAACTGAAAGGCTTCTACGACGCGATGCAGGCGCTGGTGGCGCAACGTAAACTGCTGGCTTATCACGACCGTTCCGACGGCGGCCTGCTGGTGACGCTGGCTGAAATGGCCTTCACCGGTCACTGCGGTATTCAGGCGGATATCGCGGCGCTGGGCGACGATCGTCTGGCGGCGCTGTTTAACGAAGAGCTGGGCGCGGTAATTCAGGTTCACGCCGAGGATCGCGAGGCGGTGGAAGCGCTGCTGGCGCAACACGGTCTGGGCGATTGCGTACATTACCTGGGTCAGGCCGTCACGGGCGATCGTTTTGTTATCGAAGCCAACGGTCAGACCGTCTTCAGTGAAAGCCGCACTCAGCTTCGCATCTGGTGGGCAGAAACCACCTGGCAGATGCAGCGTTTGCGTGATAACCCGGAGTGCGCCGATCAGGAGCACGATGCTAAAACCAACGATGCCGATCCAGGCCTGAGCGCGAAGCTGACGTTTGAACTCAATGAGGATATCGCCGCACCGTATATTGCGACCGGGGCGCGTCCGAAAGTGGCGGTACTGCGTGAGCAAGGGGTGAACTCCCACGTAGAAATGGCTGCGGCGTTCCAGCGTGCAGGCTTTGACGCGATTGACGTGCACATGAGCGATCTGCTCGGTGGCCGTACCGGTCTGGGCAACTTCCAGGCGCTGGTAGCCTGTGGCGGCTTCTCTTACGGCGATGTTCTGGGCGCGGGTGAGGGCTGGGCGAAATCAATCCTGTTCAACAACCGCGTGCGCGATGAGTTCGAAACCTTCTTCCATCGCCCACAGACGCTGGCGCTGGGCGTGTGTAACGGCTGTCAGATGATGTCGAATCTGCGCGAACTGATCCCGGGCAGTGACCTGTGGCCGCGCTTTGTGCGTAACCATTCGGATCGCTTTGAAGCCCGCTTCAGCCTGGTGGAAGTGACCCAGAGCCCGTCTCTGTTGCTGCAGGGCATGGTCGGGTCAATGATGCCTATCGCCGTCTCGCACGGGGAAGGGCGTGTTGAAGTTCGCGATGCAGCCCATCTGGCGGCACTGGAAAGCAAAGGTCTGGTGGCGCTGCGCTTTGTCGATAACTTCGGCAACGTGACGGAAACCTACCCGGCTAACCCGAATGGCTCGCCGAATGGTATTACCGCGGTCACCACGGAAAGTGGTCGTGTGACGGTGATGATGCCGCATCCGGAACGTGTGTACCGTACCGTCAGCAACTCATGGCACCCGGAAAACTGGGGCGAGGACGGTCCGTGGATGCGTATCTTCCGTAACGCGCGCAAGCAGTTAGGATAATGTACCCGCCATGATGAAAGCCCGGTGAATGTCACCGGGCTTTTTTTTACGTCAGGGACCGGTTATTTTTTGACTTCCTGTACGCGCATTTCATTCACCTGTTGCGGGTTGATGGTGTTGCCTTTTTTCAGGTAATCAATCACCGCATCAGAGAGGTTATATCCGCCGCTGACCTGGCTATTCTTACCTTCGGTAAAGGCCATAAAGCCGTCTCCGCCCGGGGAGAGGAAACTGTTGGTGGCGACACGATAGGTTTGCGTATCGACGATAGCTTTACCGTTAAGCGTGAACAGCGTAACGCGCTGGCCGACCGGTTTACTCGGGTCGTAGTGCATTTCCGCGCCTTTCGACATCTGCAATACGCCGTTGCTTAGAGACGCGCCGTGTTCCATCAGGCTACGCAATGACTTCCCGCTTAAGTCCATCACGGTTAATTCATTAGGGAACGGGAACGTACTGATGATATCGCCGAGGGTAATCGTTCCTGAGTTTAAATCGGCGCGTAAACCGCCTGAATTGGTCAGTGCGATCTGCGCATCTGGCGCGGCGACCAGCATGGCATCGGTAAACAGATTACCCAACGGGGATGACTCGCCATATGCTCGGGTCAGCGCAATCGGCGTTTCACCCACTTTTTGGCTCACGGTTTCAGTCAGCTTTTTGTTCCAGCCATCAATCACCTGCTGAGTGGTCGGATCCGGTTTCCATTCATCCGCATAAACGGTTTTGAGCTCAAAGCTTTTAACCGTGTGGCGATGGGTTTTTGTATTCACATCCAGCACCAGTTTCCCGATATCAATACCGCCGCTGTCGGTTGAGAGGATGAGCGTGTTGCCCACTTTAATCGGTTCTGGCGTTCCCACATGCGCGTGCCCGGTAATCAGCAGGTCGAGGCCTTTTACCTGTTTTGCAGTCTGAATATCTTTATCCAGCGCGCGTCTGACGTCCGCATTGCCGATACTGGACTGGCGCGCCGGCGTCCCTTCATGCATTAAAGCGACGGTGATATCCACTTTTCCGCGGAGTTCATCCAGATAGCGCTGCAGATACTTGACTTCATCACGCGCCTCAATCCCCTGACGCATGGCCGCGGAAACCGTGTCATCAAAGGCAAATACACCGTGTAATCCAATGACGCCTATTTTCACGCCGTCCTTTTCCACAATCGTGTAAGGCTTATTCCAGAAGGGCATACTACTATTCTGGAAAAATACGTTACCCAATAAAATGGGAAATTTCGCCTGGCTGAGCTGCAGTAACGTATTATCCCAGCCATGATCAAATTCGTGATTGCCAACGGAGGCGGCATCGACCGACATCGTATTCATAATATCGATGATGGCCTTCCCTTTGGTCAGACTACTGATATAGGGCCCGGTAAAATAATCACCGGCATCAAAATAAAACGTCGCCTTATTGTTAGCTTTTTCCTGTTTAACCAGTGTGGAAATATTGGCAAAGCCGCCAACCTCCCGTTTACCTTCAGCGATATACGGCAGCTTATACGGTTCAACGTGGGCGTGGAGGTCATTGGTATAGATGACGGTAACATCCTGCGCGCAGGCATACCCCACATATCCTGCGATGAGTAACGAGGCAATCAATCGTTTTTTCATTCTTTATCCTTAAAGTAAAAATGAGAGTGTTATTGTCGTTTCCGCTTGCCTGGATTTTGTGAGGCTCCTCACGACAGTTAATCTGAATAACCGCCAGAGTCATTCGACTGACAAAATCAGTTGGTCGAGTGAAATGAAAAGCCAGAACAAAATACATCTCAATGTCTGCAAAAGTTGGTCATGCCCTAATCTCGGCGTTGCGGAGGCGGCTGACTATATTTATCCCGTTTATCGCCTGGGGTATGCGGCGCTGGAGTGCCAGAAATGTGGCGGTCTTCCGCCTTTATTTAATGAACGCGAATTTAATCACTGGTTTGCGCTGCTGATGAAAAATAAACCGGACACAACCGGAGCTGAATGTCCGCACTGCTCAGCCAGCGACGTGATTCGCTATGGGCGAACGCAGGCAGGTCATGGGCGATTCCAGTGCCGTCTTTGTCGGACGGTTTTCACTCCCCGACAGACGAAAGCCCGTTTTGAACGCACCATCGAGCCATTTCTCTTGCGACTTCAGCGGGGCGATTACGCGGCAGAGACCACGCAATATCGTCTGTTGGCGAAAGCGGTTGACTGGTGTGAACAGCAACTGCATCACGCCACCATTGACGTGAAACGCGTTGCGACAAAGGTTCTGGTACTGCCTTTCCAGGGGAAGGCGGCAAAGCAACAGTTGTATGCGGTGATCAGTGCCGATGCCTGCTCTGGTCGTATTCTTCAGGTCACGACCAACTACAGTGATGAAGCGGTTGGCGACGCCTTGCTTTATAAAAGTTCGGCGAGTCCTGCGTCGCAAATGGCGCAGGAGTGCACGGAGGAGTACCTCCGCTGGCAGGAAATACAGTTCATGCAAAGAAGTCAGTTCGATGAAATTCACTATGGCAGTGCGCAACTGAAGCGCAACGATCGCGGGTGTATCCTTCGCCCCGTGATCGCGATTCACGGTCATTTCCAGCGGTTGAAACGGCGGTTTCCGGCTATCACCGATCACTACCTTGCGCACGAGTGTGTGCTGCGTGGCGCAGCGATTACGGCGTGGTCAGCAGAAGTGCAGCGTGGTACGACGAATCTGTGGTTTGTGCTGGAAGACGCCAACCCGCCATTCGGGACAGAGGCGGAGTACAGACTGACAGGCAACTGGAACATTGGGTGGTGGAACAACGTCTGGCAGCGGTGGAGTTGCGGCGGAGCGGATAAGATCGTCTGCTCATTAACCGGGCAAAAGCAGGCCGGGAATATTGCCCCGGTTTCTCTGCGCGCCAGCGATGCCTTTGTTCGCTGGCTGCATGTGCATCCGTGGTCCTCGGGTCAGTCAGGGTTAGGCGCGAAGGTGCTGAGTCGTCATGTAGTGTGCCTCGCGTATCTTTATAATCACTATCGCTAATTCGGCCTGTCGGGAATTCACGACAAATGCGCATAAGGAGTGTCTCTAAAAGGAGACATTTAACTTATTGATTTTTATGATGACAAATACATTGTGTTTAAGGTGTTGCTAATTGGCGACAGTTTGTTTGAAAATTGCTCACGATATTAATCAGATAATTATCAATAAAAACCAATTAAATTCAGCGTGTTAATAATTTGTTTTGAATGTTGGCATAGTTACTGCATAATAATAACCAGTGGCTCATTCACCTTCTTATGTCAGCCCCTTCGGGACGTGCTACATAAACTTCGAATGACGCACAACAAGGTGCCTGCCGTCCAACTTCTGATAATAGCGCTGCTTTATCAACCATCGGGCGAAACGTCGAGTTAGGCACCGCCTTATTCCATAACAAAGCCGGGTTCAGCCCGGCTTTGTTGTATCTGGCGTTCCCCTCAGTTAGCATCGTTCTATTCATCTCCTGTGAGAGTAACGCATTGAAGCGCTGGTCTGTTTTTCCCCGGTCATTACGCCAACTGGTGACGCTGGCATTCCTGCTGATCCTGCTACCGCTGCTGGTCCTCGCCTGGCAGGCGTGGCAAAGCCTGAACGCGCTTAGCGCCCAGGCGGCGCTGACGAACCGTACTACCCTTATCGACGCGCGCCGCAGTGAGGCGATGACCAATGCCGCCCTGGAGATGGAGCGCAGCTACCGTCAGTATTGCGTGCTTGACGATCCGACGCTGGCGAAGGTGTATCAGAGCCAGCGCAAACGCTACAGTGAAATGCTGGACGCCCATGCGGGCGTTCTGCCTGACGATAAGCTGTATCAGGCGTTGCGTCAGGATCTGAACGACCTGGCGCAACTGCAATGCCGTAACAGCGGGCCCGATACCGCCGCCGCCGCGCGACTGGAAGCATTTGCCAACGCCAATACCGAAATGGTGCAAGCGACGCGTACCGTGGTTTTCTCTCGCGGGCAGCAGTTACAACAAGAAATTGCCGAGCGCGGGCAGTTCTTCGGCTGGCAGGCGCTGGTATTGTTTCTGGTGAGTCTGGCGATGGTGCTGCTGTTCACGCGGATGATTATCGGGCCGGTAAAGGGCATCGAGCGGATGATCAATCGTCTGGGGGAAGGGCGATCGCTGGGCAATACCGTCACTTTTGCCGGACCGCGCGAACTGCGTTCCGTTGGACAACGGATCATCTGGTTGAGCGAGCGCCTCTCCTGGCTGGAGTCTCAACGCCATCAATTTTTGCGCCATCTCTCCCATGAGCTCAAAACCCCATTGGCCAGCATGCGTGAAGGCACCGAACTGCTGGCGGACCAGGTGGTGGGACCGCTGACGCCGGAACAAAAAGAGGTGGTTGGCATTCTTGATGACAGTAGCCGTAACCTGCAAAAATTGATTGAGCAACTGCTTGATTACAACCGCAAGCTGGCGGATAGCGCCATTGAAATGGAAAGCGTGGAGATTGAACCGCTGGTGGATATGGTGGTTTCCGCTCATAGTCTACCGGCTCGCGCTAAAATGATGCATACCGACATTGAGCTGGCGGCCGATCGCTGTCTGGCCGAGCCGATGTTACTGATGAGCGTACTGGATAATCTTTATTCCAATGCGGTGCACTATGGGGCTGAATCCGGTAACATCCGTATTCGCAGCCGCTTACAGGGATCAACGGTGTATATCGATGTTATCAATACCGGAACCCCTATTCCTGAAGCGGAAAGAACTATGATTTTCGAACCTTTTTTCCAGGGAAGTCATCAACGGAAAGGGGCAGTGAAAGGGAGCGGACTGGGGCTAAGTATCGCCAGAGATTGTATCCGCCGTATGCAGGGGGAGCTGTATCTTGTCGATGAACAGGCGCAAGAGGTTTGCTTCCGCATAGAACTGCCGTTATCTGCAACGAAAAACGACTAAATAATGCTAAGCCTGGTGAATATGCCACACGTTTTTTCTCACATTTTCCAACGTCTATTCTCCCGTCAGTTCATCCTGGCGGGAATGCCTTGCCTTGCGCTGGTGGGGTGTACGCCGCATGCGGTGAAGCACATCACCGGGGATGCGCCGCAGGATGCCCTCCCGACATATCAACTGGCGGATTACCTGTCGGTTGAATGCACTGATATCTGGGCATTGCAGGGGCAATCGACAGATACCAACCCTCTTTACTGGCTGCGCGCCATTGACTGCGCAGATCGCCTGCTGCCCGTGCAGTCGCGCAGTGAGGCTCGCTCGCTGAGTGACGACAGCTGGCAAAACGCGTTTAAGCGCGGCATTTTGCTGGCGAATGCCAAAATTACGCCGCTGGAGCGTCGCGAAAATGTCTCGCGGCTGGATGCGTTCAGCCCGCAGATCCCGGCGCAGGTGCGTCCGCTTTATCAGATCTGGCGTGACGGTCAGTCGTTACAGCTCCAGCTCGCCGAAGAACGCCAGCGTTACAGCAAACTGCAGCAAACGACCGATGGCGATCTGGATACGCTGCGTCAGCAGCATCAGCACCTTCAGGCGCAGCTCGATCTCACCACGCGCAAGCTGGAGAACCTGACCGATATCGAGCGTCAGCTTTCCACCCGTAAACCGGCGGGAAATTACAATCCGGATGCGACGCACGGCGGCGATAAGTCTGAGGGACAAGCGCCGGAACCATCACAAGATGAGGTGACCCCATAATGAGTCGTAAACCGGCGCATTTACTGCTCGTGGATGATGATCCAGGCTTGTTAAAACTGCTGGGCATGCGTCTGACCAGTGAAGGCTATAGCGTGGTGACCGCAGAGAGCGGGGCTGAAGGGCTGCGCGTTCTGAACCGTGAAAAAGTGGATCTGGTGATAAGCGATCTGCGGATGGATGAGATGGACGGCATGCAGTTGTTCAGTGAGATCCAGAAGGTGCAGCCGGGAATGCCGGTCATCATTCTGACCGCCCACGGTTCGATTCCGGATGCGGTCGCGGCAACGCAAAAAGGCGTGTTCAGCTTCCTGACTAAACCCGTGGATAAAGATGCGCTGTATCAGGCGATCGACGAGGCGCTTGAGCAGTCGGCGCCCGCCACGGATGATAGCTGGCGTGAATCGATTGTGACCCGTAGCCCGCTGATGCTGCGTCTGTTGGAGCAGGCGCGGATGGTGGCGCAGTCCGACGTCAGCGTGTTGATCAATGGTCAGAGCGGCACCGGGAAAGAGATCTTCGCCCAGGCTATTCACAATGCCAGCCCGCGCAGCAACAAACCGTTTATTGCCATCAACTGTGGGGCGCTGCCGGAACAATTGCTGGAGTCGGAGTTATTCGGCCACTCGCGCGGCGCGTTTACCGGCGCGGTGAGCAATCGTGAGGGACTGTTTCAGGCGGCGGAAGGCGGGACGCTGTTCCTGGACGAGATTGGCGACATGCCCGCGCCGCTACAGGTCAAACTGCTGCGCGTCTTGCAGGAGCGCAAAGTCAGACCGCTTGGCAGCAATCGCGACATCGATATTGATGTGCGTATCATCTCGGCAACCCACCGTGACTTGCCGAAAGCGATGGCGCGCGGCGAGTTTCGTGAAGATTTATACTACCGCCTCAACGTGGTGAGTCTGAAGATCCCGGCGTTGGCGGAGCGGACAGAAGATATTCCGCTGCTGGCGAATCATCTGCTGCGCCAGTCGGCGGAGCGGCATAAGCCGTTTGTGCGGGCGTTTTCGACGGATGCAATGAAGCGGCTGATGACCGCCAGCTGGCCGGGCAACGTGCGTCAACTGGTGAACGTGATCGAACAGTGTGTGGCGCTGACCTCTTCGCCGGTGATCAGCGATGCGCTGGTGGAACAGGCGCTGGAAGGGGAAAACACCGCGCTGCCGACGTTTGTTGAAGCGCGTAACCAGTTTGAACTGAACTATCTGCGCAAGTTGCTGCAAATCACCAAAGGCAATGTGACGCATGCGGCAAGAATGGCGGGCCGTAACCGGACGGAGTTCTACAAACTCCTGTCACGCCATGAGCTGGATGCAAACGATTTCAAAGAATAACTCAGCGTAATATGTTACGTTTACCCGATTAAAAGACAGGCGACCTTTTCAAGGACTAGCATGAAAAAGATTGATGCGATTATTAAACCCTTCAAGCTCGATGATGTGCGTGAAGCGCTGGCTGAAGTCGGTATTACCGGGATGACCGTCACTGAAGTGAAAGGCTTTGGGCGTCAGAAAGGGCATACTGAGCTGTACCGTGGCGCGGAATACATGGTGGATTTTCTGCCGAAGGTGAAAATTGAAATCGTCGTACCGGACGATATCGTTGAAACCTGCGTGGATACCATTATTCGCACGGCGCAGACGGGCAAAATCGGCGACGGTAAAATTTTCGTCTTTGATGTGGCGCGCGTGGTGCGTATCCGTACCGGAGAAGAAGACGACGCGGCAATTTAAGCCGCGCCGTGCTTGCCGGATAACGGCGTAAACGCCTTATCAGGCCTACAGCATTCCGTAGGTCTGATAAGCGCAGCGCCGCAGGCATGACGTAATTACAAGACCTTGTGCGGGCCGAAGCATTCGTAATGGATGTTTTCGTTTTTCACGCCCAGTTCAACCAACTGCTTCGCGGCAAACTGCATAAAGCCAACCGGGCCGCACAGGTAAAACTGCATCGCCGGATCGCTGATTGCGCCTTCCAGTTTGTTCAAATCCATCAGCCCAACGCTGTCAAACGCGCCTTTCGCGCGATCGGCTTCGGTTGGCTCACGATACCAGGTATGGGCGCTAAAGCGTGGCAGCGTTTTACCCAGTTCACTCACTTCATCGGCAAACGCATGGACGTCGCCGTTTTCCGCGGCGTGGAACCAGTTGACCTGCGCGGTGTGGTTCGCTTTTGCCAGCGTATCCAGCATTGCCAGCATGGGCGTTTGACCGACGCCGGCAGAAATCAGAGACACCGGCGTATCGCGGGCAACCGCCATAAAGAAATCGCCAGCCGGCGCGGCCAGATGAACGACATCGCCGATGTTTGCATGGTTATGCAGCCAGTTTGATACCTGACCGCCTTCTTCACGTTTAACGGCAATACGGTAGCCTTTGCCATCCGCTTTATGGGTCAGAGAATACTGACGAATCTCCTGATGCGGGAAGCCTTCCGGCTTCAGCCAGACACCAAGATACTGGCCAGGCTGGTATTCGGCCACGGCGCCACCATCTACCGGTTCAAATTCAAAGCTGGTAATCAGTGCGCTGCGCGGGGTTTTCGCCACGATACGGAACGGACGCGTGCCTTCCCAGCCACCGGTTTTACTGGCGTTTTCACTGTAGATTTGCGCTTCACGGTTGATAAAGACATTCGCCAACACGCCGTAGGCTTTGCCCCACGCATCCAGCACTTCCTGACCCGGACTGAACATTTCGTCGAGGGTTGCCAGCAGGTGTGTACCGACAATGTTGTACTGTTCAGGTTTGATCTGGAAGCTGGTGTGCTTCTGGGCGATTTTCTCAACCGCAGGCAGCAGGGCGGGCAGATTCTCAATATTGCTGGCATAAGCGGCAATGGCATTAAACAGAGCTTCACGTTGATCGCCATTACGCTGGTTACTCATGTTGAAAATTTCTTTGAGTTCAGGGTTATGAGCAAACATGCGATCGTAAAAATGGGCGGTCAGTTTGGGACCTGTTTCTACCAGCAGGGGAATGGTGGCTTTTACAGTGGCGATGGTTTGGGCGTCAAGCATACGGTCTTCCTTTATGTGAATCTTTAATGATGTATGTCAAATACATCTTATAAAAAATACCCCTGCATTGTAAATGGTTCTTTGACGCTTTACGTATTAAACGTTACAACGTGAAAAATCTGCATCACAAACCTGAAAAGAAATCCGTTGAAATTCGTAAGGTCTTCATTCCGCAAAGCCTTGTGTCGTGTGAAGGTAATCGTTTGCGTAAATTCCTTTGTCAAGACCTGTTATCGCAGAATGATTCAGTTATACTGTTGCCCGTTGTCCAACAGGACCGCCTTTTAAGGCCAAAAATTCTATCGTTAGCTGAGTCAGGAGATGCGGATGTTAAAGCGTGAAATGAACATTGCCGATTATGATGCCGAACTGTGGCAGGCTATGGAGCAGGAAAAAGTACGTCAGGAAGAGCACATCGAACTGATCGCCTCCGAAAACTACACCAGTCCGCGCGTCATGCAGGCGCAGGGCTCTCAGCTGACCAACAAATACGCTGAAGGATATCCGGGCAAGCGCTACTACGGCGGTTGCGAATACGTGGATATCGTTGAGCAACTGGCGATTGATCGTGCGAAAGAACTGTTTGGCGCAGACTACGCTAACGTACAGCCGCACTCCGGCTCTCAGGCTAACTTTGCGGTCTACACCGCGCTGCTGCAACCGGGTGATACCGTTCTGGGTATGAACCTGGCGCAAGGCGGCCACCTGACTCACGGCTCCCCGGTTAACTTCTCTGGCAAACTGTACAACATCGTACCTTACGGTATTGATGAGTCCGGTAAAATTGACTACGAAGAGATGGCGAAGCTGGCCAAAGAGCACAAGCCGAAGATGATCATCGGCGGCTTCTCTGCCTACTCCGGCGTGGTTGACTGGGCAAAAATGCGTGAAATCGCTGACAGCATCGGTGCGTACCTGTTCGTTGATATGGCCCACGTTGCGGGTCTGATTGCCGCAGGCGTTTACCCGAACCCGGTTCCGCATGCGCACGTTGTGACCACCACCACCCACAAAACGCTGGCCGGTCCGCGCGGCGGCCTGATCCTGGCGAAAGGCGGTGACGAAGAGCTGTACAAAAAACTGAACTCCGCGGTGTTCCCAAGCGCCCAGGGCGGCCCGCTGATGCACGTGATTGCCGGTAAAGCGGTCGCACTGAAAGAAGCGATGGAGCCAGAGTTCAAAGTCTACCAGCAGCAGGTTGCGAAAAACGCCAAAGCGATGGTGGAAGTGTTCCTGAACCGTGGCTACAAAGTGGTGTCTGGCGGTACTGAAAACCACCTGTTCCTGCTGGATCTGGTGGACAAAAACCTGACCGGTAAAGAAGCTGACGCCGCGCTGGGTCGTGCCAATATCACCGTGAACAAAAACAGCGTGCCGAACGATCCGAAGAGCCCGTTCGTCACTTCCGGTATCCGTATTGGTTCTCCGGCCATAACGCGTCGCGGCTTTAAAGAAGCTGAAGCCAAAGAACTGGCGGGCTGGATGTGTGACGTGCTGGACAACATCAATGATGAAGCGGTGATTGAGCGCATCAAAGGGAAAGTTCTGGATATCTGCGCACGCTTCCCGGTTTACGCATAATTCCGTTTTGCTGCAAACAAAAGGCCGCCTGATGCGGCCTTTTTTCCTTTTTAGCGCCGGTCAATAGAGATCGCGCCCGGCCCCGTCAGCGCCAGCAGCAGGAATCCGCCTGCAATACTGACATTCTTATAAAAGTTAATCATATTCGGCCCCACCGCATCACCGGTCATATTCCAGAAGTGATGACCGATCACGGCGGTACCCAACGTATAGAAAACGAAGAGGATTGCCAGCGGGCGAGTGAAAAAGCCCAGCACAATCAGTATCGCTGCCGGAACCTCCATGACAACGGCAATGATCGCGGCAAGCATTGGCGCTGGTGTGCCGAGAGACGTCATATATTGTACGGTACCGTCGAACCCTGTCAGTTTAGGAAAGCCAAAAATAATAAACAGAATTGCCAGCGCAATACGGGCAATCAATAAAAACAGATGGCGTGATTCTCCAAAATCAAAATAACGTAACGTGTTCATAGCAGGCTCATTAGCATGAGTAACGTACTTTAAAATTAATACACAACCCCGAGCCTCGCCATTCACGCCATAAGCTTATATTTCGTTCAGTTGCGACTCCACGTACAGATAGCCAATTCCCATCAGCTGCTGGGCACGGGTCAACGTGCCAAAGCTAATCTGCGTCGCTTTCGCTCGCGGATTATCGCCGTGATCGAAAGGGTTAAATCCCGTCTGTTGCCGTAGCGTATTGAGCCAGGATTCACCGAAGGCGCAACTGCGTCCGTACAGCCAGATCTGGTTAATATTCAGGATATTAAGAAAGTTATACAGGCTTAAGCCAATCGCGCTGGCGGCATGTTCCACCCACGCCTGAATGCGAACATCACCCTTGCGCCAGGCGTCGATCAGCAAATCCGTGGTCAGCGTTTCCGGATCTCTCCCTGGCACCGGCTGCGCCTTCATCCAGACTCTGGCCTGCTTTTTCAGCGCGCTCAGGGAGGCGACGGTTTCCAGACAGCCGTAACGACCGCAGTCGCAGGCGATCCCGTCGGGGTTAACAATGGTATGCCCAATCTGACCGCTGCCGTACAGGCTACCGCGCCAGATACTGTCGTGAATGACGAACGATGAGCCAATGCCGTAATCGACGTTAATCACGCAGAAGTCCTCGTTGGCGGCCGGATTTTGCCACTTTTCCGCCAGCGCCAGCATCACGCAGTCGTTGTCGAGGCGGACCTGGATGCCGAGCCGCTCCTCCAGCAGATACTTGATTTCCACTGGCGTTTTCCACGGCGCCTGCGGCATCGTTTTCGACGCCCCGGTGATCGGATCCACCTGACCGTGGACGCCCAGCGCGAGGTTGATCGTCGTGTCGGGATAGCGCTGACGCCAGCGCCGCCAGTGGTTGGCTATCGCGGCAAGCAGCGCGTCAGGCGTCGCGGCGTTAATCACCTCATGCTGCCAGTCGCCAACCGCCACCAGACGCGCATCGGCCAGTTGGCTGGTCAGACTGGTGGGGGTGACGTTGATACACAGCGTCCACGCGCCCTGTACCGGCAGATGAAAACTCCCGCTGCTAAGCCCGCGCTGGCTCAGCGTTTCACGGGAGTGGCAAAGCCGCCCTTCGTCCAGCAGTTCTTCAAGAATATTACTCACCGCCGGAATCGACAGGCCGGTGAGCTGCGCCAGCTGCGATTTACTGAGCTGCTTTTCGCGCCACAAATGCGACAGGAAGATCTGTTTATTCGCCTGTCTGACCCGGGCGTTATTGAATCCCGAACGCTGCATACACTTAACTCCCTTAACTATATTGCGTGAGCATTGCGCATTTTACCGCCAGTTAACTGCCACACAATAGCCACAAGATGACATTTTACTTTTGTTTATTGAGTGGAGGCAGCATGTACGGTTCAGTTAAGGTCTGGCAGGAAACCCTCTCACTACCGACCTGGACGGTGGGTGAGGAAGATCCGAACCCGATGTTTCTGGAAAAACGAGTTTATCAGGGGTCTTCAGGTGCGGTTTACCCTTACGGCGTGATCGACACCCTGACCGGCAAGCGCGAGATGCGCGATTACCAGGCCGTGTGGATGGAAAACGATTTTATCCGCGTCATGCTGCTGCCGGAACTGGGAGGGCGAATCCACCGTGCGTATGACAAAGTGCAGCAGCGCGATTTTGTCTATTACAACGAAGTGGTGAAACCTGCGCTGGTTGGCCTGTTGGGGCCGTGGATCTCCGGCGGGATCGAATTTAACTGGCCGCAACACCACCGCCCCACCACTTTTATGCCGGTAGATTTTACGCAGCGGGCAGGGGAGCACGGCGAACAAACCGTCTGGATGGGCGAAGTGGAGCCAATGCGCGGTCTGCAGGTGATGACCGGATTCACCCTCTACCCGGATCGCGCGCTGATAGAAATCACCGGTAAAGTCTTCAACGGCAACGCCACGCCGCGCCATTTTTTATGGTGGGCGAACCCGGCGGTGAAGGGCGGCGACGATCATCAAAGCGTGTTCCCGCCTGATGTTACGGCGGTGTTCGATCACGGCAAGCGCGATGTCTCCGCTTTTCCGATCGCCACGGGCACCTATTACAAAGTCGACTACTCGGCGGGGGTGGATATCTCCCGCTATAAGAATGTGCCGGTGCCGACCTCGTACATGGCGGAAAAATCGGACTACGACTTTGTCGGCGCCTGGCATCACGGTGAGCGTGGCGGGTTGTTGCACGTTGCCGATCATCACATCTCGCCGGGGAAAAAGCAGTGGAGCTGGGGATACGGGGATTTTGGCGTGGCCTGGGATCGTAACCTGACCGATGAGAATGGCCCGTACATCGAATTAATGACCGGGGTGTTTACCGACAATCAGCCGGATTTCACCTGGCTTGCACCTTATGAAGAGAAGGTATTTGTTCAGAACTTCCTGCCATACAGCGAATTAGGGATGGTGCAAAACGCCAGTACCGACCTGGCGCTGCGGCTGGTGCGTGATGAAAACCAGCTGTCCGTTGGCGTTTATGCGGTTGCGCCATTGCATGATGTACGGGTGACGCTCAGCGCAGACGGCGCGCCTTTCTTTGAAACCACGCTGACGCTGGCGCCGGGGAAAAGCTGGCTGACGACGCTTGCCGATTCGGGCTATGCGCGGATCACCATGACGGTCACCCGTCACGACGGTCAGACGTTGCTGCAATATGAAGAACACATTGCTGACGATTTGCCGCTGCCCTCGGCGGCAACGGCCCCGGCACAGCCAGAGGCGTTATCCAACACCGATGAACTCTACTTTATCGGTCAGCATCTGGAGCAGTATAACCACGCCAGTCGTTACGCCGGGGATTACTATCGCCAGGCGCTGGATATTGATCCGCTGGATTACCGCAACAACGTCGCACTGGGGACGCTGGCGCTGAACCAGGCTGACTGGGCGCAAGCTGAACGCTGTGCGAAAGCGGCATTAGAGCGGGCGCATCGCCTGAACAAAAACCCACGCGATGGCGAAGCCAGTATGCTGTTGGCCGCTGCGCGGGAGCGCCAGGGCGATTGCCTGCAGGCCTGGGATCACTACTACAAGGCGAGCTGGAGTGGGAACTGTCGTGATGCGGCCTTCTGGGCACTGGCCCGGCTTGCGATGGCGCGTGGCGATCATGCGGATGCACTGGAAAAAGTGACGCAGAGTTTGCGCTTTAACGGCAGCAACAACCTGGCGATGGGACTGAAAGCGCTGGTACTGGCAGAACGGGGACGCACGTCAGAGGCGTTGAAATACATTGAGCAGCAGCTTAATGATTACCCGCTCAGCTACGCGCTGCACTATGCCCGCTGGGCTATACGCCGGGATGAACCGTCGAAAATGGCGCTTATCGCCATTACCGGTCGCCGCGGTACTAACGCCTGCGAACTGGCGGGATGGTTGCTCTCTTTCGGTCAGAAAGCCGCGGCACGCGAACTACTGGAACTGCTGGACAGTCAGGAAACGCTGCCGTTGCTGTGGCGGGCGTCGCTGAGCGACAATCCGCAGCCGTTCATCGCCCAGGCGCGTGCTTGTCTGCATAACCGGGTGCGTTTCCCGAACACCCTCGACGAAGTACAGATGCTGCAAACGCTGGAGCACAGTGCTTACGCCCGCTATCTGTTGGGCTGCTTCTGGTACAGCAAACGCCGCTACGAAGAGGCGCTTTCCTGCTGGCAATTTACCCTGCAACAGGAGCCTGAATTTGCGCCCGTGCATCGTCTGCTGGGGATTTACGCGTGGAACAAACAGCACGATGCCGCCAGGGCACAGCAGTATTTGTCGCAGGCCGTAGCGCTGGAGCCTGATAACGCCCGCTTCCTGTTTGAACTGGATTACCTCAATAAGCTGTTGGCGACGCCGGTTGAGCAACGTCTGCAACAGCTTGAATCGCGCAAGGCGGTGGTGTTCCAGCGTGACGATTTAACCGTGGAGTTGCTCAGTCTGTGGAACGGACTGGGCCACTACGATGATGCAGCGAAGGTGCTTGGCGAGCGCGTATTCCATCCCTGGGAAGGGGGAGAAGGGAAAGCGACCGGGCAGTATCTGCTGAACCAGATGCATAGGGCGCTGGCGGCGATCGGCAGAGAGGAATTCCCTGACGCGGTCAGTCTGCTACAACAGGCGCTGATCTATCCGCATAACCTGGGGGAAGGGCGCTTACCCGGACAAACCGATAACGATATCTGGTATCTGTTGGGCTATTGCGCTCAACGTCAGGGATATCATGACGAAGCGCAGCGTTACTTTGCCCGCGCCACCCGTGGCGGAAGCACGCTGGATGCCGGACGCTACTACAACGATCAGCCTGTGGACTATCTCTTCTGGCAGGGCATGGCGCTGAAACAGTTGGGTGAACGTGACGACGCCGAGCAACTTTTCCACAGCTTCCTGCAGTGGGTGGCGTCACAACGAGACCACGTGCCGGAGGTGGATTTCTTCGCCGTTTCATTACCGGATCTGGTGGTGCTTGATACGCCGGCGGAGGCAAAGCACCAGCAGCACTGCCTGTTTATTACCGCGTTGGGGCATCTGGGGCTGGGAGATTTACCTGCCTGTCAGCAGGCGATTGACGCACTTCTGCAACAGAACCCGGCGCATGACAAAGCTCTGTTCTTGCGCCATGTCATCAGACTGGAGTTATTGCACTAAACCCTGAACCGGTGGCGGTGACGTCACCGGAAACCTACTGTTCCCTGCGTTTCCCTGAAAGAGGAATCATAATGAATAACGCGCAGACACATTTGAAAATCGGCTACGTCTGGACCATCTGTCTGGTCGCGGCCTGTGGTGGTTTGCTGTTTGGCTACGACTGGGTGGTGATTGGCGGGGCAAAGCCTTTTTATGAAGCGTATTTCTCGATAACCGATCCGGCGCAGTCGGGCTGGGCGATGAGCTCAGCGCTGGTGGGCTGTATTTTTGGCGCGCTGATTTCTGGCTGGTGTGCGGATAAATTTGGCCGAAAAATGCCGCTGATCCTCTCTGCTATCCTGTTCAGTGCTTCCGCATGGGGAACCGCCGTTGCCAGCCACTTCGACATGTTCGTGATTTACCGCATCGTTGGCGGCGTCGGGATTGGCCTTGCGTCAGCACTCAGTCCGCTGTACATCGCTGAAGTCAGTCCGGCGGAAAAACGCGGACGTTTTGTGGCGGTGAACCAGTTGACCATCGTGATTGGCGTCCTGGCGGCACAGTTGATCAACCTGATGATCGCTGAACCCGTTGCCACAGGGGCCACGCAGCAGGCGATTGTTGAAAGCTGGAACGGGCAGATGGGCTGGCGCTGGATGTTCGGCGCAGAGCTGGTTCCCGCGCTGGTGTTTCTGGTGCTGATGTTTTTCGTTCCGGAATCCCCGCGCTGGCTGGTGAAGGCGGGCAAACCGGAGCGTGCACGCGCCATGCTGCAACGCATTGGTTCTGCGGAGTACGCCGGGCAGACGCTGAAAGAGATCGAACATACGCTGCTCAAAGATAATCACAAAGTCGCATGGTCAACGCTGCTGCAACCGCAGATCAAACCGATTGTGATCATTGGTATGGTGCTGGCGGTCTTCCAGCAGTGGTGCGGGATCAACGTGATCTTTAATTACGCGCAGGAGATTTTTGCCTCTGCCGGTTTCGACATTAACGGTACGCTGAAATCCATCGTCGCCACCGGCATTATCAATCTGGTCTTTACCCTTGCCGCGCTGCCGCTGGTGGATAAAATTGGCCGCCGCAAACTGATGCTGTTTGGCGCATCCGGGCTGACCGTGATTTATGTGCTGATTGCTGGCGCTTATGGGATGGGGATTATGGGCTGGCCGGTGCTGGTTCTGGTGCTGGCGGCGATTGCCATTTATGCTCTGACGCTGGCGCCTGTCACCTGGGTGCTGCTGTCCGAAATCTTCCCTAACCGCGTACGCGGGCTGGCGATGTCGCTGGGCACGTTGGCGCTGTGGATTGCCTGCTTCCTGCTGACCTATACCTTCCCGCTGCTCAATGCCGGGCTGGGCGCCGCCGGGAGTTTCCTGCTCTATGGCGTGATTTGTGCGCTGGGCTACGTGTATGTGTTGCGTAATGTACCGGAAACCAAAGGCGTCACCCTGGAGGCCCTTGAGGAACGACTGGCGGCGAGACACCTGAAGGCCAGCCCGTCAGCACAACAGAGAAGCGCACGCTGATGACGACGCCGCTGACGCTGCATAACGCGCATCTGCGGATGCGCGTGGATCCGCAGGGCGGTACGCTGCTGTCGTTGTTTTCGTTACCACATCAACAGCCGATTTTACGCGCAGGCGAGGGGAAAACTGCCGGTGATGGCGGGCTGTTTCCGATGCTACCGGTTGCCAATCGCGTGGCCGGTAACCGCTTCAGCCAGTGCGGAACCGAGGTGCAATTGCCGCTGTATGAGGCTGACGACCGGTTTTTCCTGCACGGTGACGGCTGGCTTAAGCGCTGGGAAGTGATGGCGGCGACCGATGATAGCTGTTCGCTGCGTCTGCGCAGTCAACTGGCATGTGGCTATGATTATCAGGCCGAACTGCAGTATGTGCTGGAGGCGTCGGTATTCAGGGCGTCGCTGACGATCGCTCATCTGGGCAAGCGTCCCATGCTGTACGGCTGCGGTTTCCACCCGTTTTTTGCTTTCGATGCGCAAAGTACGCTGCAGTTTTCGGCCAGCGGTTACTGGCCGGAAGGCGAGCACCATTTGCCGCTGCCCTGGCAGAGTGAACTGCCGACGGAGGCCGATTTCACCAGGGCGCAGTATGGCGCGGATCGCTGGTTGAACGTGGGGTATTCTGGCTGGAGCGGGCAGGCGGTTATTCATCGTGATGTGATGAGGGTCACGATTTCTGCGCAAACTCCCTGGCTGATGCTTTTCAGAATGCCAGGTCAGTCATTCCTTTGTCTGGAACCGCAGACGCATCCGGTAAATGCCCACCACATGCCGGGGCAGCCGGGATTACGGATGTTAGGCCCTGGCGATCGGTGCCATTTCGCGATGGAGATTCGCGTTGATTAGTGGCAAATCGTTGTTATGTTGCTGTTAATGTTCACTTGCGCCAGCCTGCGTTTATCGCCAGACTATCGCCTCCACACGGGAGGGGATCATGTCTTTGCACTCCACGCGCTGGCTGGCGCTCGGTTACTTCACCTACTTTTTTAGCTACGGGATTTTTCTTCCCTTCTGGAGCGTCTGGCTTAAAGGGCTTGGCCTCACGCCGGAGACCATTGGCCTGCTATTGGGCGCTGGACTGGTGGCGCGTTTTCTCGGGAGTCTGATTATTGCCCCACGGGTCAGCGACCCGTCGCGGCTGATCTCCGCGTTACGCATTCTGGCGCTGCTGGCGCTGGTCTTTGCGCTGGCCTTCTGGGCCGGAACCCACGTCGCCTGGCTGATGGTGGTGATGGTCGGCTTTAACCTCTTCTTCTCACCGCTGGTGCCGCTCACAGACGCGCTGGCGAATACCTGGCAAAAACAGATCACGATGGACTACGGTCGGGTACGGCTGTGGGGATCGGTGGCGTTTGTGATCGGTTCGGCGTTGACCGGAAAGCTGGTCAGCGTATTTGATTATCGGGCCGTGCTGGCGCTGCTGACGCTGGGCGTCGCCTCAATGCTGCTGGGAATGCTGATTCGCCCCAGCGTGCTGCCCGAAGGGGAAAACCGTCACCAGGAGAGCGCAGGCTGGCTCGCCTGGCGCGCACTGGTCACGCAGAGCTGGCGCTTTCTGGCCTGCGTCTGTCTGTTGCAGGGGGCGCATGCCGCCTACTACGGCTTTAGCGCCATTTACTGGCAGGGCGCGGGGTATTCCGCTTCGGCAGTTGGCTATCTCTGGTCGCTCGGCGTGGTGGCGGAAGTGATTATCTTTGCCCTGAGCAATAAGTTGTTTCGCCGCTTTAGCGCCCGCGATCTGTTACTGCTCTCCGCCATCTGCGGGGTGATTCGCTGGGGACTGATGGGCTGGACGACGGCGCTGCCGTGGCTGATTGTGGTGCAGATCCTCCACTGCGGCACCTTTACCGTCTGCCACCTGGCGGCGATGCGCTATATTGCGGCGCGTCAGGGAAGCGAGGTCATTCGTCTGCAGGCGGTCTATTCTGCCGTGGCGATGGGCGGCAGCATTGCCATCATGACCGTGTTTGCCGGCTTCCTGTACCAGAATCTGGGTAACGGCGTCTTCTGGGTGATGGCGCTGGTGGCGTTGCCGGCCATGGTGCTGCGGCCAAAAGTGGCCGCTTCAGCCTGATTCCAGCATCTTGCGGATCTGCTGCTGCTGATGTGGCGTCAGCGCCTGATCCGCATGAATCAACGGGGGTGAAAAGAGCGGCAGCAGCGTGGCGTAAGGGGTGACAATCAGCGCCACGCCGCGCGGTGAGCCTTCCTGCTGGAATGTTCGCATCGGCAATGGTTTGATGTTCAGCGGCAGTAGCGTCAGTTCACGCAACTGTTGTTCTATCTGCTGCTCCAGTTGCGGATTATCCCCGGTCAGTAAGACAACCTGTTTCTCATGCAGGTCATTATCCTGCATCAGCCACGCGCCAAAAATCACCGCCACCAGTCCCGTCTCTTCTTCGGAAAACTCAACGTCATACTCTTCTTCAAACCCGCGTAACGCGTCGCGAGTGGTACGCATCAGACGCGGATAGAGGCGGGCGAACTCTTCCGGCAGCGTGTTATCGATACCGATAGAAAACAGACTGCGGTTCAGCGCCTGGGCGAGGTGGATGTAGAGTTGCGCGTTCAGCCCGTGTTCGTCATTGAAGCGTACCGCCCCCATTTCGCGAAAGCGCAGGATCAGGCGGGCGATCGCCAGACGCAACCGTCGGTTCTGCTGATGGTTATCGCGAATCGGGTCCGGGATGCGGATCATTGAAAACAGCAGCGCCATAAACAGCGATTCCGTAAGCGGCGCATTTTGCATGACGCGTCGCTGCCAGTGGCGGCCAATCTCTTGTGCCAGTGGGTACTCGGCGCAGGACTGCGCCCAGCGCTGCTGG
Source organism: Citrobacter freundii complex sp. CFNIH2 (assembly GCF_002880615.1). NCBI lineage: Bacteria > Pseudomonadati > Pseudomonadota > Gammaproteobacteria > Enterobacterales > Enterobacteriaceae > Citrobacter > Citrobacter freundii complex sp. CFNIH2. The sequence goes on from NZ_CP025757.1 coordinate 120,801, forward strand.
ACAGGATTGAATTCCGGCGAGATCCCCGCGTGATGCTGCAACAGACAATATTGCAGGTAGAGGTGCAGGAACTGGATGTCCCGGCATTCGAATGGCTTTTGCAGACGACGCGCGCACAGGTTAATCAGCGCATGCAGATTGGTATCGTCATACAGCGTGCGCAGGATCCCCCGCTGTTTCAGCTCAATTTTGAGGGCGGGGGCAAAATGCTGGTTAATGAACGCCGGACACAGACGCAGGCCGCGTCTGAGCCAGTGTAAGAGGCAGAGGCGTTGGTTAAGCGCGGTACCTTCGATCCGGTAGCACCCATTCGGACCAGTGCTAATGCTGAGTCGATGATAACGTTGGATCTCCAGTCCCGTTTCGACTATATCCTCACGGGCAACAGTATCATCGACACCATTTAGCGCACTGAACATTTCCGCAGTGGCAATCTGCCCTGGCTGGAAAAGCGTCAGCAAAACTTGGCAACGGCGCTGGGGAGCAGAAAGTACAGATGGCGGAGCAAGCGTTGGCATCATCTGTCGGATCTCCCGTAGGTATGTTAGATAAGAATAGCTAAAGTTTTTCCATAGCCATTACGAATGAAATGTTTTGCGTCAGGATTGCAGGGAGAGGTCACAGAATTTTTCACGTGTGCAACCGTGTAAGAGAGTTTAACGCAGCGATTTATTAGGATTTTCCACGTTTTTATCTTCACATTGCGCAGTAAAAAGCCTCGCCGGGGGAGGCGAGGCTGAAAGGTTATTAATGGATTAACGTTCCTGTCGCAGGGTTAAACCGACATCGCCACCCGGATGCACGGCCAGCAGCGTTTCTCTGGAGTAGCCGCTTTCGCTCATCAGGCAGGCGCAGGCAGCATCAAAGATCGCAATCACCAGCATGATGGAGGTGGTCGCCAGCATGTTCAGCGGATCTGCCTCGCGCTGGACGCCGGTGGAAATCACCAGCCGGGCGGCGCGGGCAATGGCGGAGTCCGGGTTTTCCGTGACGCTGATAATCGGCACGCTGCGTGTGGCCAGACCCGGCAATAAGCGCGTAAGCTCGTCAGAGTTACCGCCACGGGAGAGCAGAATGACCCGGTCGTCCGCGCGTAAAAAACCGAGATCGCCGTGCGCGGCATCGGTGGCGTTGAGGTAGATCGCCGGGCGCTCAACGCAGGACAGCATGTGGGCGATTTTTCGCGCCGCAATGCCGGAGGTGCCGACGCCGGTGACCACGATTTTCCCGCGGCATTCGCGCAGTTCCGTCATTAATGCGTTCCAGACCGGTTCGTTCAGATGCTGGCCCAGACCGGCCAGCGCCTCACTGTAGAGGGTCCAGGTATCGGTGGCCTGTTGCCATGGGCTACTCATGCGTCCCCCTGCATTAACTGGCGGTACTTCATGTGATCCTGATACATCTCGTGGAACACCTGATATTTACGGTCGTAATACTGCTTAATGCGATTGGTCTGCGGGGTGACCGTTTTACCTATCCGACTCATCGCCGACATCGCTTCCGGGAAGGTCTCAAAAACGCCGGCGGCGATGGTGCCCATCATTGCGCCGCCCAGCAGCATCGCTTCGCTCTCTTCCGGCAACAACATGGCGCAACCGGTGGCATTGGCATGTTCCTGCACAAAGATAGGGTTCTTGGTGCCGCCGCCGCTGGCCATGATGGTGTCGATGCTATACCCACTCTGGTTCATGGTTTCAATGATGTGGCGCGTCCCCAGCGCGATGGCCTGAATGGTCGCCAGATAGTGCAGCGCCATGTCTTCCGGCGTGCGGGAAAGCTTCAGACCGCTGATCGCCCCGGTCAGCGTCGGGTTGGCGCGCGGCGAACGGTTGCCGTGGAAGTAGGGCAGGATATGAATATCGCGGGTCAGGAAGGCGATATTCTCCGGCTCGCCTGCCATTTTACGCAGCAACGCGTTCAGCACTTCATAAATGGTTTGCCCCTGCGCTTTGGCCTGTGCCAGCAGCGTGTCATAACAAGGGTGCGACTGAATCATGTGGTCGATCAGCGCGCCGGTCGCAGACTGTCCGCCTTCATTGAGCCAGTATTCCGGCAACACGGCGGAATAGTAGGGACCCCAGACGCCACCGATAAAGCGCGGCTGTTTAGAGATAGCCATGTGACCGGTTGAGGTGCCGCCAATCAGCGCCACGCGACGGTCAAAGTCAGCGACTTCGCCAGAGACGCCGCAGGCGCCAAGCGTACCGAGGGTACCCGCGTGGGCGTCGATGATCGACACGCTGACGGCGGTGCCCGGAATCAGCCCCATTTCACTGGCGGCGCGCTGGGTCAACCCATGGCCGAGCGGTTCGCCCATCGTTTTCACGTAGCGACCGATTTTTGCCGCATCGTGTTCCAGCAGATCTTCCAGTCCGATCTCGCGGAAGTAGCTGGCATCCCACTTGTCTTCATGGCCCATGTAGGTCCATTTGCACACCGTGGAGCAAAGTGAACGCGTGTCGTCGCCGGTGGCGCGCCAGGTCAGAAAGTCAGGTAAATCAAAATAGTAGCCCGCGTTTGCCCAGGTGTTAGGCATATGCTGTTTCAGCCACAGCAGTTTCGGCGTCTGCATTTCCGGGGAGATGATCCCGCCCACGTAGTCCAGTACCCGATGATGCATCGCGTTGATGCGCTCGGCCTGGGTGATGGCGCGGTGATCCATCCACACGATAATGTTTTGTTCGCTGCGCCCGGAAGGGCTGATGGTCAGCGGTTTGCCCTCTTTATCCAACACCACCAGCGAACAGGTGGCGTCAAATCCCAGCCCTTTCACCTGGATGGGGTTGATATCGGACTGATTAATGGCATCACGAACCGCGTTGCAGACGGCCTGCCAGATGTTATCGGACGACTGCTCGACGAAATCGGCCTGCGGGCGGTAAATCTCAATCGCGCGAGTGGCCTGACCGACCATTCTGCCGTTGAGATCAAATACCCCTGCGCGAGCGCTGCCGGTTCCTACATCCACACCAATAAAGTAACTCGCCATAATTTTTCTCCTGAAATCAGGCTCTACGATTCTGTAATGCGATAAAGAGGATGAGTACCGCGCCCCAAAGCGCCATCGTCAGATAGCTACTGATCCCCAGCAAGTTAAAGCCGCTTTCCAGCATTTGCAGCACAATCAGCGCCAGCACCAGGCCGATGATACGGCCAAATCCGCCGTCCGGATTGATGCCGCCCAGCACCGAGGCGAGAATAGTGACCAACAGATAAGACTCACCGTATCCGGCCTTCGCCGAGTTGAATTTCGCCATCATTAAGATTGCGGCCACCCAGCCGAGCAGGGCGGAAATGACGTAGACGGAAATCTGCACCCGAACGGTGTTCACGCCGCTGTAGCGGGTCGCCTGCTCGTTGGAACCCATCAGATAGAGACTGCGCCCAAGCGTGGTGTGCTCCAGCAGCACCCATAGCAGTACAGCGACGAATAAGAAGAGCAGCAGGGCGACGGGGATCCCCGCAAGGGTGGCGTTGCCGAGGTACTGAATTGCCGCCGGAAAGCCGGAAATCACCGTGCCGTTAGAGAGCAAAATATTCAGTCCGGAGATCAGCGTCATGGTGCCGAGCGTGGCGAGGATCGGCGACACGCCAACCCAGGCGATCAGCGCGCCGTTCAGCGTCCCTATCGCCACGGCGACCGCCGCACCGGCCAGCAGCGCCAGCGCAAGGAACAACGGATTGTCCGGATGGCTGACGATGACGGCGGCCATCACCAGCGAACAGGCGTTGGCGCCGGCAATAATCGACAGGTTAATGCCGCCCGTCAGCATGGTCATGCCCATTCCCAGCGCCAGCATGCCGAGGATCGGTAACTGTGAGCCGATGGACTGGAAGTTTACGACGCTGAAAAAGCGAGTGCCCAACAGCGCCGAGAAGACGACGGCGACGACGATAATAATCACGCACTGCAGGCGGATGATGGCATCACCGGGTAATACTTTTGCGAACGCTTTCATCTCAAAGCTCCCTTGCCAGTTTGCGTTTTTCATTCCACGCGGTGGCGCTGATGCTGACCAGGATAATGACGCCGCTGAAAACGGTGTGCCAGTACGATGAGACGCTGAGCAGCGTCAGACCGTTTTGCAAAAAGGCCAGCAGAATGACCCCCAACAGCGTCCCGGTTAATGTGCCGCGTCCGCCGCTCATACTGGTCCCGCCCAGTACAACCGCCGCCAGCACCGTCAGCTCAAAACCGAGCAGTGAGTTCGGCGCCACGGACTGCGTGATCTGCGCCTGCACGACGGCGGCTACGCCCGCGAGGATGCCCATGTAGCCGTAGACATAGAAATGCAGCTTCAACAGATTCAGTCCGAGGCGGGAGGCGGCGTCGCGGTTGCCGCCCATCGCGTAAATCTGGCGACCGAGACGGGTGTAGTTCATCAGGATAGCGGTGAAGACGATCACCGCCGCCAGGCACAGTAACGGCAGGGTAATGCCGTAGTCATAGCCATCTGCCGCGGTGAACGAGAGCCAGTTGATGCCGTTCATGAACCAGTCCGGGAAGCCGTACAGCCAGGTGCCTTTGGTGGCGTAAACCAGCAGACCGTAATAGACGTTAAGCGTAGCGATGGTGATGATGATAGCGGGCACGCGCAGCCAGTAGACCAGAAAGCCGTTAATCAGCCCGAGCAATAAGCCGACGGCGATGGCGATGGTCAGCGCCAGCAGAAAGTTGCCGCCGTGGGCGATGACCCAGCTTGCCATCGCGTATTGCGCTATCGCCGTCATCGCCGGGAACGAAATATCGATTCCGCCGGAGATCAGCACGACAAACAGCCCGCAGGCGAGAATACCGAGAATGGCATAGCTGGTGGCAACGTCCGTCAGGTTACCGAGTGACAGGAACTCGTCAGTGCTGACGCTCAGCCCAACGGCAAGTGCAATCACCAGCAGGCCCAGCCAGAATTCATGGTGCCCGAGTAAACGGGAGAGACGAAAGTTATTCATGGATGACCTCGACCACCTCTGCAATGTCCTCTTCACGACAGCGATGCGGATTAAACTCGGCGACCAGCTTCCCGCGACGCATGACCAGTACGCGGTGGCTGTTGTAATACGCTTCCGGGATCTCATCGCAAATCATCAGCACCGCCATTCCCTGTTCCGCAAGATTGCGGGCGATCTGGTAAATCCCCTCTTTGTTGGCGATATCAACCCCCACCGTCGGGGAATCCAGGATCAGGATACGCGGTTGGGTCGCTACCCATTTGGCGATGGCGATACGCTGGGCGTTGCCGCCGGAGAGTGTTTTGACCGGCAACTGCGGATCGGCCACCTTGATGTTCAGTTCACGGATCAGATCGGCGACCAGCGTTTTGGCTTTACCGTGATCGAGCAGACCGCTGCGGGTATGCAGTTTGTCGAAGACCGTGACAATCGTATTGTCGTAGATCGACTGTTCCATGATCAGCCCCTGGGTCAGGCGATCTTCCGAGACATAGCCGATCCCGTGCCTGATGGCGTCATGGTTGTTGCGCAGTTGAACCGGTTTCCCGTTAATGCGGATTTCCCCGCTTTCCGGGTGGGTCATGCCAAACAGACTCAGACAGAGTTCGGTGCGGCCCGCGCCAAGCAGGCCGACAATGGATACGATCTCACCGCTGCGCAGCGACAGGTTGATATCCTGATATTTTCCTTTGCGGCTCAGGTTGCGCAGTTCCAGCATCGGCTCCTGCTCAACCGGCGGTTTTTCCGGCAGCGGACTGTAGTGGAAGCGTTGACCGGTCATCAGGAATGCCAGTTCATGGCTGTCGAGTTCGCTGGCGGGATACGTCCCCACCAGTTTGCCGTCGCGCATCACGCTGATGCGGTCCGCCACTTCCATCACCTCATCGAGACGATGGCTGACGAACACCACGCAAATCCCGTCGGCTTTCAGTTCGTTGACCACGCGCAGCAGGCCGTTGACCTCCTGGCGCGTCAGGGAAGCGGTGGGTTCATCCATAATCACCAGACGGGCGTCGGCGGCAATAGCGCGACAAATCGCGACGAGCTGACGGTCGGCAATGGAGAGTTTTTCCACTTTTTTATCGGGATCGATGCTAACGCCAATCCGCTTCATCGCCGCCAGCGCCTGTTGCTTCATCGTACCGCGCCGCACCCAGATGTCGCCGCCGGGCAGGTAGCGGTTGACGGCTATATTCTCCGCCACGCTGAAGTTAGGAAAGAGGGATAAATCCTGATAGATAACCTGGATGCCGTAATGCGAAGAGAGCTGCGGCGACAACTGGTGGAACAGTTTGCCATCCAGCAGGATCTGCGCTCCTTTTTCCGGCTGATAGACCCCGGAAATCACTTTAATAATGGTGCTTTTACCGCAACCGTTCTGTCCTGCCAGACAGTGAACTTCGCCTTTTTTCAGCGTCAGATTCACATTATCCAGCGCCAGCACGCCCGGGAATTGCTTGCTGATATTCTCAAGAGTGATAAATGCGGTGGTGTCTGTCATGGACAATACCCCTGCGAGCGCCCTGACGGGCGCAGAGTGTTAAGCCTGTTGATAGCGCCGACCAGACGGTCGGCGTTAGGTTTCCCTGGTGGTGGCTGGAGCCTTAGAAACCGAGTGATTGCGCGTTGTCTTTGGTGACTTCGAGGATCTTGTTAAAGCGGATCACTTTCTTCTCCATGTCGACATCGGCTTTCCCTAATCCTTCAATGGTCAGATCTGGCGTGACCTCTTTACCTTGCAGCAACTGATCTGCCACGGTCACCAGCGCGTAGCCGGCATCTTTTGGATCCCACAGCATCGCTTTTTTGATGTCACCACGCATCAGATAAGGCGCTGCCTGTGCGGGCATCGCAATCCCCACCACGGCAATTTTATCTTTCGCGCGTTTTTTCTGTACCGCCTGACCTGCACCAATCGGACCCAGTGAACCGAAGCCAATGATGCCCTTCATCTGCGGATAGGTTTTCATCAGGTCCAGCGTCGTGGAGTAGGATTTGTCGATGCTCTCAGCCACCGGCAGACGGGTGGTGACTTCAAACATCTCCGGGTATTTTTCTTTCTGGTACTTGATGGCGTAATCGGCCCAGGCGTTGTGCAATGGCACGGTCAGCGAGCCGACGTAAATGGCATAGCCGCCTTTACCGCCCATATCCTTCGCCAGCTCGTCGACGTTGGCCTGCGCGTATTTCTCGCTGTCGATCGTTTCGATATCCCACTGGCCGATTTGCTGATCCGGCGATTCGTGAGTCAGAACGACAATGCCCTTATCGCGCGCTTTTTTCAGCACGGGCTCAAGTACCTTGGCGTCATTAGGTACCACAATGATCGCGTTAACGTTCTTGGCAATAAGATCTTCAATGACCTTCACCTGCTGAGCCGGATCCGGCGTGGAAGGGCCGGTCTGGTAAGCATTCACATCCAGTTTCTTCGCGGCTTCATTCACGCCAGTTTCCATGCGGTTAAACCACGGAATACCGGTGACTTTAGCAACCACAGCGATTTCATATTTTTCTGCCGCAAAGGACGGGCCGGACAACATGCATGCAGAAACCAGGGTTGCACTGAGTAATGCGAGTTTGAATTTCATAGTTGTACCTTTTGTAGGGACCGGGGCATGTCACGAACAGGAGGTTATCAACGAAGGGAAGAGGTAATGAATCGCAAGTTTAATAAATGTGATAAATGCCCGTTTTTGTTAATTTATGGATATCTTTAGGTTAAATTATGGTTAATTTTGATATGTGCAATGCATTGAATGTCAATTTTAATGTTAAAAATAATTAGAAATTGCTTATTTATTTTTACAATTTGTTATCAAAATGGTTGTGACACACAGAAAGTTACCGCCGCAGGCGCACAGCCTCCAACAATGAAATCGCAAATCTGAGAACTGAATCGCGTCCAGAAATCAACGCTCAACATTCCTCATTTCAATGTTATCCTCACGGACAATCCTGCCACGACGATCGTGACTTGCGTGGCCCGTCCTGTTTTTGTGGGGAGTTGATAGCATTCATGATACGCGGCGCTTTGCTGGTATTACTCGTATTTTTGACGTTTACGGTGAGCGCACATCCTCACAGTTTTATCCGTCTGAAAACGGAAGTGGTCAGCGATAACGGGACTATCGTGGCGCTGAAGATGCGCTGGACAATGGATGAACTGACCTCTGCCGATCTGCTCTATGATGCGGGAGAGGCTAAACCGGGTTCTGGAATCTGGAAGAAGCTGGCGGCGGAAGTGATGGCGAATGTGTTGGGACAGCATTACTTTACCGAAATGTGGCACAACGGGCAGCGCGTTAAATTTAAAAACCGCCCTACGGAATACAGCATGGAGCGTGATGAGCATCAGGCCGTGCTCACCTTTGTGTTGCCACTTGCCGAACCGCAACCATTGAGCGGTCAGCGTTACACCTTCTCGACCTTTGATCCCTCTTATTATGTCGATATGAGCTACGAAGACGATAACGATGCAACGCTATCGTCGGCGTTACGCGAGCGCTGCAACATTGCGCTGCACACGCCCGCACCGAGCGAAGCGTCGCTTATTTTTGCCCAGTCGCTGGATAAAGAAGATGCGCCGCCGGAGGATATGGAACTGGGGAAACAATTCGCGCAGACGGTGACGATCTCATGTCAGTAATATCAACAAACCGCATTCACGCACGGCGTTGGTTATCGCTGTGGCCGTTGGCGCTGTTTTTGCTGATTGCAGCGATCGGTTGTGTCTGGCTGTGGCACGCCTGGCCGCAGGTGATGATCAAAAGTATTGTCTGGCAGCGGGAGGTCAATCAGCAGATGAGCGTATTGCTGAAGGCCGTTGCCGCCAGTCCAGCCCAGGCGGGTGGGTCGTTGCTGCTGTTTAGCTTTATCTATGGTGTGCTGCACGCGCTGGGGCCGGGACACGGAAAAGTGGTGATCACCACCTGGCTGGCAACCCATCCTTCAAAGCTGAAGTCGAGTATTGGGCTGACGCTGGCCTCTTCGTTATTGCAGGGGCTGGTGGCGATCGGGCTGGTCGTGGTGGTGCTCAGCATCCTGCAACTGCCGGCGAAACAGTTACATCTGAGTGGTTTCTGGCTGGAGAAGGGGAGCTATGCGCTGGTGGGGATTCTGGGTGTTTTGCTCTGCTGGCGGGCGCTGAAGAAACTGCATGCGCTGCTGCGCAAACCCAGGTTTATTGCCTTCACGCCACACCATGTGCACCATGAAAACTGTGGTTGCGGGCATCAGCACGTACCGAATCCGGACCAGCTTCACCGCGATGATGACTGGCGCGCGCGGCTAATGATTATTCTGTCGATGGGGATGCGTCCCTGTTCCGGAGCGATCATGGTCCTGCTGTTCAGCAAAGTCATTGGCGTCTTTTACTGGGGGATGGCCTCGGCACTGGCGATGGCAGCGGGAACGTCGCTGACGATTACCTCTCTGGCGCTGCTGGTGCACAGTTTTCGTACGCTGGCAGTCAGGCTGAGCGGCAATCATGCGCCAGTACTGTGGCGGCAGATAGGTTGGTCAACGCTGGCGTTAGCCGGTGGCGCGATATTAGTGGTGGCAGCAGGAGTGATGTGGGTGAGTGCGCCACAGCCCATGCAAGGGCTGCGGCCATTTTGATCTTAATGCCCGGCGGGTTTGAGATGCATTCGGACTGCTGACTCATCTTCCGCCCAGTAAATGCGCTCAGCGACCATGGCTTCCGGGTTTAGCTGTACGTCGCGCAATACGCGTTCCTTAAAGCGCAGATAACCGCCCTTATCAATCAGGTGACCCATATGGAGATAGACAGGCTTCCCCCCCAGCATCTCTTTTTCGAACTCATACAGATTGATGATGACCTGACTGATAACCTCTTCGGTGACCCAGTTGAGAAACAGTTTCCCCACGCGAGGTGTTTTTTTACTGGTTCGTCCCCCTAATCGAACCTGCCAGAATGGATCGGGTTTACGTTGCCAGGCGAGAGTAGGGCAGGCCAGAACGCATTCCCCGCAGCCGATACAGGCGGATTCCTCCTTAATAGCTTTGCCGTTTTTTAATGACAGGCAACCCACCGCATGATGCGCGCAGGCTTTCACACAGGCGCTACAGCCAATGCACCGCTCGGCATTGAAGCGTAATTTTGCCACGCCAAGGATGCCAAGATCAGCCATTGAGGCCTTTGCACAATCATTCGGGCAGCCCACAATAACGGTTTTCAGATGGTAAGGGCTGGGATAGACCAGCTTTTCCAGACGGCGGGCGAGACCGGTTGTATCAGTATTGGCTTTCTGGCAAATACGATTCCCCTGACAGGCGACAATGTTACGTCCACCGATGGCCAGATATCCCGCCAGAGGATCTTCAACTTGTACGTTGCACAGGCCCATTTCAATTTCACGAATAAAGGGTTCCAGTGCTGCGTTCACTTTGTCGATATCTTCATAACGAATGCCCGGCATCGCCAGTTTCTGACGTGTGGTCAGGTGAATCTGTCCATTGCCGTAGGTTTCTGCAATATCGCGTGCCACCGTTAGCAGGTGAGCAGGCAGAATACCGCCGGGAATGCGGACACTGATCATGGCTTCACCACGGACTTTGGACAAGCGGTACTCGTTTTTTGCCCGGGCTTTAATGATGTCAATATCAATGCTCATGATGTTCTCCTCAATCCACAAACCGTTGGGCGACGGCGTAGTTGAAAATTGGGCCGTCAACGCAGACATACACATCCCCCATGCGACAGTGCCCGCATTTGCCCACAGAGCACGCCATTCTGCGTTCGTAATCCACCCAGATTTGTTCGGCTCGTAACCCCTTTTGCAGTAACATCTGTACGGTGAAAGCAATCATGACCGGGGGACCGACCACGATGGCTTGCATCGTGTCGACCTGACAAAGTGCTAACTCCGCCAGTCGATCCGTAACCCGGCCAACGTGGTACCGTTTATCCGCTTCACCTTCATCGAGAGTCAGGATCAGATTGTGAGGCGATTTCCAGTTCTCCATTTCCTCTTTGTACAATACGCAATCGCGATTTTTGTAGCCGAGGATCATATCCATCTGCGTAATCTCGCCGGGATTATTGACGAAATAGCGCATCAACCCTTTGACAGGGGCGACACCGGTACCGCCAGCGACAATCAGTAGAGGCTTATGGCGAAAGGCATCAAGGGGATAGCCGTTGCCATAACAGCCGCGTAGCCACAGGTTATCACCGGCGTTTAATGTGAAGAGTTCGTGGGTGACCTTACCTACTTTGCGGATCAGAAGGTCTATCCAGCCCTCGCCGCAGTCAGATACCGAAATGGGCGCTTCTCCTACGCGCGGCAGAGATACCTCTACAAACTGGCCGAATTGAGCGGGAAAATCGACCGCTACGCGGAAGTTCCACTCCTGCGGCGTGTGGCGGGTAATATCAAGAATGCGACAGGCGGCAGGTAGCAGATGGTTCTGCTCAGAATTATGACAGGAACACGGTGACATATGTTATGCCTCCTCTGCCAGCGCCTGACGGACGGCAGCGGTCATTTTATTGATAATATTCGAGAATTTAATGTACTGTGGGCAGCGATCGTCGCAGCGCCCGCAACCTACGCACATATGCTCAGCGTTGTTGCGAGCTTTATAGTCATTGACCTTATGTAATGCGCGGTAGCGTAATCGTTCGCCGGCGTGCTCCCGAAAACCGTGTCCGCCAGCCATATCGCTGAAGCCGGGAACCATACAGCTCGCCCACTGGCGTCGGCGCTCGCCGCGCTGTGGATTTTCATCATAGGCGACGTCATACATGCTGTAGCAGGTGCAGGTTGGGCAACCGGTTGTGCAGCGGCCGCAACTGATGCAACGAGTGTTATATTCATCCCAGAGTGGATGATTTAACAGAATATCGCGGATTTTTTGCGGGTCATCGCAGACGCTTTCAGGAAGCGTGATGATGTCGGGATTTTCACTGACGAAACCGGGCGCGTATGCAATGGTTTGCCCAAGCCCCTGTAATGCTTTTTCGATAAACGGGTCGACGATGCAGACGCTAGCTCCATCATTGCTAAATTGCATTGCTGCGCTGTAATTCTCAGTTTTATTACTTCCCATTGAAACACAGAAGCAATTTTCAAAACTCCGCGCACATTCCATTAAAATAAAATGAATATGTTCACGTAACTGTTGATAATAGATATCTGAGTTATTGCCATTTTCTAAATGCATGTAGTCCAGACGAGACATGGCATTAATGTCGCAGGCGCGGGCGAATATTAATATTGGGCGAGCATCCGTCTCTCGTGGCTGGACAGTCTCTTTATCAAAATAAAAGAGTGTTTCTGTTATTGGCGTGATAACCGTTTTCGGCGACATGTGCGATTTCTCGTGCCAGACGATGTCGCTCCAGCTTCCAATTTCTTGATAAACAATATTATCTGTATCTGAGAAACGACCGCCGCGGAACTCAGCAGACGGAGCAAAGACGCGCCATTTTTCGCTTAACCGCTGGATCAGTACGTTAAACTCATCAGGCGTAATTTTGATAGCCATCACATACTCCACAGTAATATTCAGGAAGGAATCTTGAGAAAGATAAAAAGAATATTACGGTGTACGCTAGCGCCAATTCGTCATGTCTGCTAACGGGAATAAATGATTGTTGATACCGGTATAATAAATAGAAGGGAAATATTTATTGGAATGATAATAGCAGCGTATTGCTGAGCTTCCGGTGAGCGCAGCGCACCCACCGGAACAGAAAATTAACGCTTCAGCGCGTCGCTCAGTTCGTCACGCATATTCGCCAGCATCGCTTTTACCACGCGCGGGTTGCCCGCCACGATGTTGCCGGTCGTCATGTAGTTGTGACCGCCGGTAAAGTCGCAGACCAGGGCGCCAGCTTCACGGGCGATCAGTTCACCCGCGGCGAAATCCCACGGACGCAAACCAATTTCGAAATAACCGTCAACGCGCGCAGCGGCAACATAGGCCAGATCCAGCGCAGCAGAACCGGTGCGACGGAAGTCAGCGCACTCGGTAAACATTTTGCCGAGGATATTCATGTAAGAGGTGGCGTGCTGTTTGGCCTTGAACGGGAAGCCGGTTGCGATAATGGTGCCGTCCAGATCACGCGCATTGCTGCCGCGCAGACGGTAGCCATTCAGCTGTGCGCCCTGACCGCGAGTCGCGGTGAACAGTTCATTACGCATCGGATCGTAAACCACGGCGACTTCAGTGCGGCCTTTAATACGTACGGCGATGGAAACCGCGAAGTGCGGCAGACGTTTTACGAAGTTGGTGGTGCCATCCAGTGGATCGATAACCCATTGAACATCCTGATCGGTACCTTCATGTTCACCGCTTTCTTCGGTGATGATGGTGTGCTGTGGGTAAGATTTGCGGATCGTTTCGATAATAATCGCTTCGGCGGCTTTATCGACGTTGGTCACGAAATCATTGCTGCCTTTCTGGCTGGTTTCTACTGAGTCAGGCGTTTCGTAGTGTTTGGCAATTACATTACCCGCCTTGCGCGCTGCGCGCACGGCGATGGTCAGCATCGGATGCATCGGTCTCTCTCACTGGATGTTAAAGAACGGGAAAACGGCGCAGAGTATAGCAGCGAGATCGGAATATGTCTTCGATTTATGATAATATGACCGAATAATCTTTAGCTGAAGAAAGACAATGCTGCAAAATATTCGAATCGTGCTGGTGGAAACGTCTCATACCGGCAACATGGGCTCTGTCGCCCGCGCCATGAAAACAATGGGGTTAACCAACCTGTGGCTGGTGAACCCGCTCGTGAAACCTGACTCCCAGGCCATCGCCCTGGCGGCAGGAGCCAGCGATGTGATCGGCAACGCGCAGATCGTCGATACCCTCGATGAAGCGCTGGCTGGATGCAGCCTGGTGGTCGGGACCAGCGCACGTTCGCGTACGCTGCCGTGGCCGATGCTTGATCCGCGTGAATGCGGTTTAAAAAGCGTTGCGGAAGCGGCAAATACCCCTGTGGCGCTGGTGTTTGGTCGTGAACGCGTTGGGCTGACCAACGACGAACTGCAAAAATGCCATTACCATGTCGCGATCGCGGCAAACCCGGAGTACAGTTCGCTGAACCTGGCAATGGCGGTACAGGTCATCGCGTATGAAGTACGCATGGCCTGGCTGGCGACGCAGGAAGGTGATAAGACCGCCGAATACGAAGAAGCTGAGTATCCGCTGGTGGATGATTTAGAGCGTTTTTATGGTCATCTGGAACAAACGCTGCTGTCGACTGGGTTTATTCGCGAAGGCCATCCGGGACAAGTGATGAACAAGCTACGCCGTCTGTTTACGCGTGCGCGTCCTGAGAGTCAGGAGCTGAATATCCTGCGCGGGATTCTGGCATCTGTCGAACAGCAGAATAAAAGCAAGTAACGGTGCTAATGCCGGATGGTGCTTCGCTTATCCGGCCTGCCAATCGTGCGGCCTGTAGGCCGGATAAGCGAAGCGCCATCCGGCAAACGAATACCGCACGGAACGTCAAATACCTGACTAAATTAGTCAAGTAAATAGTTGACTGATTTAGTCGGGAATGTCAGACTTGGCCCTGCTATGCAATACCCCCATTTTACAATAAAAAACCCCGGGCAGGGGCGAGTTTGAGGCTAAGTAAGACATGAGACTGACATCTAAAGGGCGTTATGCCGTGACCGCAATGTTGGACGTTGCGCTCAACTCCGAAGCGGGCCCGGTACCGTTGGCTGATATTTCTGAACGTCAGGGAATTTCCCTTTCTTATCTGGAACAGCTGTTCTCCCGTTTGCGTAAAAATGGTCTGGTGTCCAGCGTACGTGGACCAGGCGGTGGTTATCTGCTGGGTAAAGATGCCGGCAGTATTGCAGTCGGTGAAGTGATTAGCGCTGTTGACGAGTCGGTTGATGCGACCCGTTGTCAGGGCAAAGGCGGTTGTCAGGGCGGCGATAAATGCCTGACCCACGCGCTGTGGCGCGATCTGAGCGACCGTCTGACCGGTTTCCTCAACAACATTACGTTAGGCGAACTGGTGAATAATCAGGAAGTCCTGGATGTGTCTGGTCGCCAGCACAGCCACGACGCTCCACGCACAAATCGTGCACAAGACGCGATTGACGTTAAGTTACGCGCTTAAATAGAAAATTACGCAAATCATTCTGGCTGCATTAAGGCGGCAACTGAATGAATCCTCAGGCGTTTACACCAGTAAGTGACTGAGGTGAGTGAAGGCAGCCAGCGCAGAGGCAGCCAGTAGGATTAAGCGTAAAAGTATTCAGAGTCAGGCCGGAGCGTTTGCGCTCCGTTAACACGGTCGTACATCCAGCCGGTTGCCTGACTCCTTGCATTGAAGCGATGTACGGAGTTTATAGAGCAATGAAATTACCGATTTATCTCGACTACTCCGCAACCACGCCGGTGGACCCGCGTGTTGCCGAGAAAATGATGCAGTTCCTGACGCTGGACGGAACCTTTGGTAACCCGGCCTCCCGTTCACACCGTTTCGGCTGGCAGGCTGAAGAGGCGGTAGACATCGCCCGTAATCAGATTGCCGATCTGGTGGGTGCCGATCCGCGTGAAATCGTCTTTACTTCCGGTGCGACTGAATCCGACAACCTGGCGATCAAAGGTGCAGCCAACTTTTATCAGAAAAAAGGCAAGCACATTATCACCAGCAAAACCGAGCACAAAGCGGTACTGGATACCTGCCGTCAACTGGAGCGCGAAGGCTTTGAAGTCACTTACCTGGCGCCGCAGAGCAACGGGATTATCGATCTCAAAGAGCTGGAAGCCGCGATGCGTGACGACACCATTCTGGTTTCCATCATGCACGTGAATAACGAAATCGGCGTGGTACAGGATATCGCGACTATCGGCGAAATGTGCCGTGCGCGCGGCATTATCTACCATGTTGACGCCACCCAGAGCGTGGGCAAACTGCCTATCGATCTGAGCCAGTTGAAAGTTGACCTGATGTCCTTCTCCGGTCACAAAATTTATGGCCCGAAAGGGATCGGCGCGCTGTACGTTCGTCGTAAACCGCGTATTCGCATCGAAGCACAGATGCACGGCGGCGGTCACGAGCGTGGTATGCGTTCCGGTACGCTGCCTGTCCACCAGATCGTCGGCATGGGCGAAGCCTATCGCATCGCGAAAGAAGAGATGGAAACCGAGATGGCGCGTCTGCGCGGTCTGCGTAACCGTCTGTGGAACGGCGTGAAAGATATGGAAGAAGTCTACCTGAACGGTGACCTTGAGCAGGGCGCGCCAAACATCCTCAACGTGAGCTTTAACTACGTTGAAGGCGAGTCGCTGATCATGGCGCTGAAAGACCTCGCGGTCTCTTCCGGTTCTGCCTGTACCTCTGCGAGCCTCGAACCTTCCTACGTGTTGCGCGCACTGGGAATGACCGACGAGCTGGCACATAGCTCTATTCGTTTCTCTTTAGGTCGTTTTACTACCGAAGAAGAGATTGATTACACCATCGAACTGGTTCGTAAATCTATCGGCCGTCTGCGTGACCTTTCTCCGCTGTGGGAAATGCACAAGCAGGGCGTGGATCTGAATAGCATCGAATGGTCGCATCATTAATCGGTACCGATAAGGAGAATTCATCATGGCTTACAGCGAAAAAGTAATCGATCATTACGAGAATCCACGTAACGTGGGCTCTTTTGACAACAGCGACGAGAACGTGGGCAGCGGCATGGTGGGTGCACCAGCCTGTGGCGACGTGATGAAGTTGCAGATCAAAGTTAACAATGAAGGTATCATTGAAGACGCGCGTTTCAAGACTTACGGCTGCGGTTCCGCTATCGCGTCCAGCTCCCTGGTTACCGAATGGGTGAAAGGCAAATCACTGGACGAAGCACAGGCGATCAAAAATACCGATATCGCCGATGAGCTTGAGTTGCCGCCAGTGAAAATTCACTGTTCTATTCTGGCAGAAGACGCGATCAAAGCCGCCATTGCGGACTACAAAAGCAAACGTGAAGCAAAATAAGAAGAGTTGAGGTTTTATTATGTCGATTACACTTAGCGACAGTGCAGCAGCGCGAGTAAATACCTTCCTGGCGAACCGCGGTAAAGGGTTTGGCCTGCGTCTGGGCGTGAGAACCTCCGGCTGCTCAGGTATGGCGTATGTACTGGAATTTGTTGATGAACCGGCGGCAGAAGACACCGTGTTTGAAGACAAAGGCGTTAAGGTCGTGGTCGACGGAAAAAGCCTGCAATTTCTGGACGGAACGCAGTTAGACTTCGTGAAAGAAGGTCTGAACGAAGGGTTTAAGTTCACGAACCCGAACGTGAAAGACGAGTGTGGTTGCGGCGAAAGCTTCCACGTGTAACGCGCGTCATCCGAAAACCCCGCCGTGGCCTTGCTACGTGTGGGGTTTGTTCTAACAGGCTACCCCTGAGAATGTTATGGACTACTTCACCCTCTTTGGCTTACCGGCCCGTTATCCGCTCGATATTCAGGCGCTGAGCCTTCGTTTTCAGGATCTGCAACGCCAGTATCACCCTGATAAATTTGCCAGCGGTACCCAGGCGGAACAGCTTGCTGCCGTCCAGCAATCCGCCACCATCAACCAGGCCTGGCAAACGCTGCGCCATCCTCTGATGCGCGCAGAATATCTGCTTTCGCTACACGGTTTTGATCTCAGCAACGAGCAGCACACGGTGCGCGATACCGCATTCCTGATGGAACAACTGGAACTGCGCGAAGAACTTGATGAGATCGAACAGGCGAAAGACGAGGCGCGGCTGGAACAGTTTATTCAGCGCGTGAAAAAGATGTTTGATAGCCGCCATCAGCTAATGGTGGAACAACTGGATAGCGAGACGTGGGACGCTGCGGCCGATACCGTGCGTAAACTGCGTTTTCTCGATAAACTGCGAAGCAGTGCAGAACAACTCGAAGAAAAACTGCTCGATTTTTAATATTCGGAAGCAATTATGGCCTTATTACAAATTAGTGAGCCTGGTCTGAGCGCAGCGCCACACCAGCGTCGTCTGGCTGTGGGCATCGATCTCGGGACCACCAACTCTCTGGTCGCAACCGTGCGTAGCGGTCAGGCGGAAACGCTGGCCGATCACGACGGTCGTCATCTGCTGCCGTCCGTCGTTCACTATCAGCCGCAGGGCCACACGGTCGGCTATGATGCGCGTGCTAATGCCGCGCTGGATACCGCCAATACCATCAGTTCGGTGAAACGCATGATGGGGCGTTCACTGGCGGATATTCAGACTCGCTACCCGCATCTGCCGTACCGTTTCCAGGCAAGTGAAAATGGCTTGCCGATGATTGAAACGGCGGCGGGCTTGCTGAATCCAGTCCGTGTTTCAGCCGATATCCTGAAAGCACTGGCGGCGCGAGCCTCTGAGTCACTCTCCGGCGATTTGGATGGTGTGGTGATTACCGTACCGGCGTACTTTGACGATGCACAGCGTCAGGGGACTAAAGATGCCGCACGCCTGGCGGGCCTCCATGTGCTGCGCCTGCTCAATGAACCGACCGCTGCGGCGATTGCCTACGGTCTGGATTCCGGTAAAGAGGGCGTTATTGCGGTGTATGACCTCGGCGGCGGAACGTTTGATATTTCTATTCTGCGCCTGAGTCGCGGAGTGTTCGAAGTGTTGGCGACCGGCGGGGATTCCGCGCTTGGCGGCGATGACTTCGACCACCTGCTGGCGGATTACATCCGTGAACAGGCGGGAATTGCCGATCGCAGCGATAACCGCGTACAGCGCGAGCTGCTGGATGCCGCCATCGCGGCGAAAATCGCGCTCAGCGATGCTGAGTCTGTCACGGTTAACGTGGCGGGCTGGCAGGGTGAGATTACCCGCGAACAGTTTAATGAACTCATTTCCGCGCTGGTTAAGCGTACGCTACTGGCCTGTCGTCGCGCACTGAAAGATGCCGGCGTTGAGGCGCAGGAGGTGCTGGAAGTGGTGATGGTTGGCGGTTCCACGCGCGTACCGCTGGTGCGTGAACGTGTGGGTGAATTCTTCGGTCGCCCACCGCTGACGTCAATCGACCCGGATAAAGTGGTAGCGATTGGCGCGGCAATCCAGGCGGATATCTTGGTCGGCAATAAACCGGACAGTGAAATGCTGCTGCTCGACGTGATCCCGCTGTCCCTGGGACTGGAAACCATGGGTGGCCTGGTGGAGAAGGTGATTCCGCGTAACACCACGATTCCGGTGGCGCGCGCGCAGGACTTTACCACTTTTAAAGACGGCCAGACCGCGATGTCTATCCACGTCATGCAGGGCGAACGTGAACTGGTGCAGGACTGCCGTTCGCTGGCGCGCTTTGCCCTGCGTGGTATTCCGGCGCTCCCGGCAGGCGGCGCGCATATTCGCGTTACCTTCCAGGTGGATGCTGACGGTCTGCTGAGCGTCACTGCGATGGAGAAATCCACCGGCGTTGAGGCTTCTATTCAGGTGAAACCGTCCTACGGTCTGACCGACAGCGAAATTGCCTCAATGATTCAGGATTCGATGAGCTTTGCCGAGCAGGACGTGAAAGCGCGCATGCTGGCAGAGCAGAAAGTCGAAGCGGCGCGCGTGCTGGAGAGTTTAACCGGCGCGCTGACCGCTGATGCCGCGCTGCTAAGCGCCGCAGAACGTCAATTGATCGACGATGCCGCCGCGCACCTGAGCGAGGTGGCGCTGGGCGATGATGTTGACGCTATCGAACAAGCCATTAAAAACGTAGACAAACAAACCCAGGAATTCGCCGCTCGCCGCATGGACCAGTCGGTCCGTAGCGCGCTGAAAGGCCATTCCGTGGACGAGGTTTAATATGCCAAAGATTGTTATTCTGCCTCATCAGGATCTCTGTCCGGATGGCGCAGTTCTGGAAGCTGAGACCGGTGAAACCATTCTTGACGTTGCGCTGCGCAACGGTATCGAGATTGAACACGCTTGCGAAAAATCCTGCGCCTGTACGACTTGCCACTGCATCGTGCGTGAAGGCTTTGACTCCCTGCCGGAAAGCACGGAAGAAGAAGACGACATGCTGGATAAAGCCTGGGGACTGGAGCCGGAGAGCCGTTTAAGCTGTCAGGCTCGCGTCACCGGGGATGATTTAGTGGTCGAAATCCCACGTTACACAATCAATCATGCTCGTGAGCATTAACAGAGGGTAGTATGGGACTGAAGTGGACCGATAGCCGCGAAATCGGTGAAGCGCTGTACGATGCGTTCCCCGATCTCGATCCAAAGACCGTTCGTTTCACCGATCTTCATCAGTGGATCTGCGATCTTGAGGAATTTGATGACGACCCTGACGCATCCAATGAAAAAATTCTGGAGGCGATTCTGCTAGTCTGGTTAGATGAAGCAGAGTAAGTCACATAACGGGCTGCCATGAGGCGGCCCGTTTGCTAATAAGGATAAATAACATGACAGAAGCCATGAAAATTACGCTTTCCACACAACCCGCTGACGCACGCTGGGGTGAAAAAGCGACATACAGTATCAATAACGATGGTATTGCCCTGCACCTCAATGGGAAAGATGACCTGGGCCTTATTCAGCGCGCCGCACGTAAAGTTGACGGCCTTGGCATCAAGCATGTTCAACTGGCAGGCGAGGGCTGGAATGCAGACCGCTGCTGGTCATTCTGGCAGGGTTACAAAGGGCCGAAAGGCAGCCGCAAAGTGGAATGGCCAGAGCTGGACGACGTACAGCGCCAGGAGCTGGATAACCGTCTGACCATCATTGACTGGGTGCGTGACACCATTAACGCACCGGCGGAAGAGTTGGGTCCAGAGCAACTGGCGCAGCGCGCCGTTGACCTGCTGTGCAGCGTGGCGTGCGATCACGTCTCTTACCGCATTACCAAAGGCGAAGATCTGCGTGAGCAGAACTACATGGGGCTGCATACCGTGGGTCGCGGCTCTGAACGTCCGCCGGTCCTGCTGGCGCTCGACTATAACCCGACAGGAGATAAAGAAGCCCCGGTTTTTGCTTGCCTGGTCGGGAAAGGGATCACCTTTGATTCCGGCGGCTACAGCATCAAGCAGAGCGCCTTTATGGACTCCATGAAATCCGACATGGGGGGGGCTGCAACGGTGACCGGCGCGCTGGCATTTGCGATCACGCGCGGTCTGAACAAACGCGTGAAGCTGTACCTGTGCTGTGCGGATAACCTGATCAGCGGTAACGCGTTCAAGCTGGGCGATATCATCCACTATCGCAACGGTAAAAACGTCGAAGTGATGAATACCGATGCCGAAGGGCGTCTGGTGCTGGCGGACGGTTTGATTGACGCCAGCGCGCAGAAACCGGAACTGATCATTGATGCCGCGACGCTGACCGGTGCCGCGAAAACCGCGCTGGGTAACGACTACCATGCGCTGTTCAGCTTCGATGACCAACTGGCGAACCGTCTGCTGGCAAGCGCAGCCGAAGAGAACGAGGCGTTCTGGCGTCTGCCGCTGGCGGAATTCCACCGCAACCAGTTGCCGTCTAATTTTGCCGAGTTGAACAATACCGGCAGCGCGGCGTATCCGGCAGGGGCGAGCACAGCCGCAGGATTCCTGTCGCACTTTGTGGAAAATTACCAGCAGGGCTGGCTGCATATCGATTGCTCGGCAACCTATCGCAAAGCGCCGGTTGAGCAGTGGTCTGCCGGGGCGACCGGTCTGGGCGTGCGTACAATCGCGAATCTGCTGACTGCCTGAACGGTGTTTTTGTAGGCCGGGTAAGCGAAGCGCCACCCGGCATTTTGCCTGATGGCGATGCAGTGCGTCTTATCAGGCCTACAGTCCATATATAATTTGTGATCCCTATGTCCGAAACAAAAAACGAATTAGAAACCCTGCTGGAGCAGGCGGCGACTGAACCCGCACACCGTCCGGCATTTTTTCGCACCCTGCTGGAATCCACCGTCTGGGTACCTGGCACCGCGGCAGAAGGCGAAGCGATTGTCGAAGACAGCGCGCTCGATCTTCAGCACTGGGAAAAAGAAGATGGCACCACCGTTATTCCCTTTTTCACCTCACTGGAAGCGTTGCAGCAGGCCGTCGAAGATGAGCAGGCGTTTGTGGTGATGCCGGTACGGACGCTGTTTGAAATGACGCTCGGCGAAACGCTGTTTCTCAACGCCAAATTGCCGACCGGTAAAGAGTTCATGCCGCGCGAAATCAGCCTGCTGATGGGGGAAGAGGGCAATCCGCTGAGTACGCAGGAAGTGCTGGAAGGCGGGGAATCGCTGATCCTCTCCGAAGTGGCCGAACCACCAGCACAGATGATCGATTCGCTCACGACGCTGTTTAAGACCATCAAGCCGGTGAAGCGTGCGTTTCTCTGCTCAATTAAAGAGCGCGCGGACGCCGAGGCCAATCTGCTGATTGGTATTGAGGCCGATGGGGATATTGAGGAGATTATTCATGCAGCTGGCAGCGTGGCAACCGATACGCTACCGGGCGATGAACCGATCGATATCTGTCAGGTGAAAAAAGGTGAGAAAGGGATTAGCCACTTAATCACCGAACACATCGCGCCGTTCTACGAACGCCGCTGGGGTGGGTTCCTGCGTGATTTCAAACAGAACCGGATTATTTAAGTGAAGGAAAGCCGCCCCGAAAGGCGGCATCCTCGCTTACCTGCCCTGATCGTTGGTTTTTACGAGACCAGAATTACCGGGGTAACTCTGGTCTGCGTGCAGACACAACACACCAGAAACAAGAAGCACGATACAGACGTACCGTATCTTCATTGTGCGGTCCATGCGAAGACCGCTTCACGACAGCACCACTGGCGATAATGCCGTGACAGCAAGCACTACGACGTGCCTGCGCTAACGGCCATGGGACATCCTTTTCTAAAGCCAGTGCCCGCTTGCGAGGCGGCGAAAAGGGCCGGGAAGAATAATACATCAATTTCATAATAGTTTCCTGGCTAACTAACTTGACATTATCTTTCTTAAAAGAGAGTATTACCCCACTACGACGTGCCTGCGTTGCTATGGCAACACAGCCAGCTGGAAAGGCCGCGAACCGGACCAGCATAAAAAAACCGCTCAAACGTTTGAGCGGTTTTTTTGTGGGCGAAACAGACTAAGAAATCGGAATTTATTTAGCGTCAGCCGGTTCTACCGGTAAATCGGCACGCGATCCCCATTCACTCCACGCACCGTCGTACAACGTGACATCTGGCACATCAAGCGTCGCAAGCGCCAGCACGACGACGGCTGCCGTCACGCCAGAACCACAGCTGGCGATGATCGGACGATCAAAACTGACCCCGTGGCGAAAGAAAATGGCATCCAGTTCGTCGGTTGTTTTTAATTCGCCTTCCTGAACCAGTTCAGTCCACGGCACGTTTAAGGCGCCGGGTACATGACCACGTCTGAGACCTGGACGCGGCTCGTCGACTTCAGCATTAAAACGTGCAGCCGGGCGGGCATCGACAATCTGTGCGCTTTTCTCATGGCTGGCGAGCAGGACGTCGGTGACGCGCACGACGGCTTCAGGGGTAAATGCCGCATCAAACTCGCCTTCCGGCAGTTCGACGTTACCTTCCTGTAGCGGCAATTCATCACGTTGCCAGCCCGCCAGTCCACCTCCCAGAATAGACACGTTCTCCACGCCAAAGGTGCGCAGCATCCACCACGCGCGCGGGGCGGAGAACAGATTTCCCTCGTCATACACGATCAGATGTTTATCCTGATGCACCCCCAGTTCACGCATCGCCACGGCGAAGCTTTCCGGGCGCGGCATCATATGTGGCAGAGGTGAAGTGTGGTCGGAGAGCGCTTCAATATCGAAAAACACCGCACCCGGGATATGCCCCGAGCGATACTCTTGCGCAACGTCGCGGTCTTCCTGTCCTGGCGGTGCCATACGGGCGTCGATAATTTGAATCTGCGGATCGTCAATATGCTCGGCAAGCCAGTCGGCGGCGACAAAAAAGGCGGTAGTCATGGGGATCTCCATGTTTATCAGGTATCCGGTAAATTGTCAGGCCTTTGCCGACAGGGGACAAGTAAAAGAGGCTGATTTGTCCGGTGATCCCACATTTCTTAATTAAATTCGGACAAGATGGGGGGGATAGAGACTTACACAAAGTGAAATCTCACGCATAATAACGGTTCTACGTTGCTAACGGGCCGTGCTGGCCAGGGATGAAAAATGAAACACATACGCGTAGTTGCCTGCATGCTCATGCTGGCGCTGGCTGGGTGCGACAACAACGATAAAGCCCTTACGGTGGGGAAAAAAGACGCCCCTGCGACACAATCTGCCCCCGTTGCACAGCCCGAGGCGGAAAAGAAAGCGGAAAAAGATACCGCAAAGCTGCAGAAACTGGCCCAGCAGAGCGAAGGTAAAGCGCTGACGCTGCTGGATGCCTCAGAGGTGCAGCTGGACGGTGCATCCACGCTGGTGTTGACCTTTTCCGTCCCGTTAGATCCTGAACAGGATTTTGCCCGTATCGTCCACGTGGTGGATAAAAAAAGCGGCAAAGTCGATGGCGCATGGGAACTGTCGCCGAATCTGAAAGAGTTGCGTCTACGCCACCTGGAACCTAATCGTGACCTGCTGGTGACTATTGAGCGCGATCTCAGGGCGCTGAACAAAGCGATCTTCGAAATTAACTATGAGAAAAGCCTCACCACGCGTGATATCCAGCCTAGCGTAGGCTTTGCCAGCCGCGGTTCACTGCTGCCGGGGAAAGTGGTGGAAGGGCTGCCAGTGATGGCGCTCAACGTGAACAACGTAGACGTTAACTTCTTCCGCGTGAAACCCGAATCGCTGGCGGCCTTTGTCAGTCAGTGGGAGTACCGAAATTCAATGTCCAACTGGGAGTCCGACAATCTGCTGAAAATGGCGGATTTGGTCTACACCGGTCGCTTCGATCTCAATCCTGCGCGTAACACCCGCGAAAAACTCCTTCTGCCGCTGAGCGAGATTAAGCCGCTGCAGCAGGCGGGGGTCTACGTTGCGGTGATGACTAAAGCCGGGCAGTACGAGTACAGCAACGCCGCAACGTTGTTCACGCTCAGCGACATCGGCGTATCAGCCCACCGCTATCAGAACCGACTCGATGTGTTTACGCAAAGTCTGGAGAATGGCGCCGCGCAGCAGGGGGTAGATGTCGCTTTGCTGGATGAAAAAGGACAGACTCTGGCGAAAGCGACCAGCGATGCGAAAGGCCATGTACAGCTTGAAAACCACCAGAATGCCGCGCTGTTGCTGGCGCGTAAAGAGGGGCAAACCACGCTGCTGGATCTGAAACTCCCGGCGCTGGATTTAGCGGAGTTTGATATCGCGGGGGATCCCGGCTACAGCAAACAGTTCTTTATGTTTGGCCCGCGCGATCTCTACCGTCCCGGCGAGACGGTGATCCTCAACGGTCTACTGCGTGACAGCGACGGCAAGACGCTGCCCGATCAGCCAGTGAAGCTGGAAGTGGTTAAGCCGGACGGACAGGTGATTCGTACTGTCGTCAGTCAACCGGATAACGGGCTATATCGCTTTACTTATTCGCTGGACAGCGGCGCGCCAACCGGAATGTGGCACATTCGCGCCAACACGGGCGATAACCAAAGTCGGATGTGGGATTTCCACGTTGAAGATTTCATGCCGGAGCGAATGGCGCTGAATCTCACCAGTCAAAAAACACCTTTGTCGCCGTCTGATAAAGTGACGTTCTCGGTGGTTGGCTATTACCTCTACGGCGCACCGGCGAATGGCAATGCGTTGCAGGGACAGCTGTATCTGCGCCCGCTGCGTGATGCTGTACCCTCATTGCCAGGCTTCCAGTTTGGCAATATTGCCGAGGAAAACCTGTCGCGCAGTCTCGATGAAGTTCAACTGACGCTGGATGAAACCGGGCGTGGCGACATCAGCACCAACAGCGCATGGCGTGAAACCCACTCACCGTTGAAGGTCATTTTGCAGGCCAGTCTGCTGGAGTCCGGTGGTCGTCCGGTAACGCGTCGCGCTGAGCAGGCGATCTGGCCGGCCGACACATTACCGGGTATCCGCCCGCAATTTGCGGTGAAAGCGGTGTATGACTACCGCACCGATACCACGGTGAATCAGCCGATTGTCGATGAAGACAGCAACGCCGCTTTTGACATTGTCTATGTCGATGCCCTGGGAGAGAAGAAAGCGGTCTCCGGGTTACAGGTGCGTTTGATTCGTGAGCGTCGCGACTACTACTGGGACTGGCTGGAAAGCGAAGGCTGGCAGTCGCGCTTTGATCAAAAAGATCTGGTGGAAGGTGAGCAGACGCTGGATCTGAAAGCCGATGAAACCGGCAAAGTGACATTCCCGGTCGAATGGGGTGCCTACCGACTGGAAGTGAAAGCGCCAAACGATGCGATCAGCAGCATCCGTTTCTGGGCGGGCTACAGCTGGCAGGATAACAGTGATGGCAGCGGGGCGGCGCGGCCGGATCGCGTTACGTTGAAGCTGGATAAACCAGCCTATCGTCCGGGCGACACCATGAAGCTGCATATTGCGGTGCCGGCGGCGGGGAAAGGCTATGCGATGGTGGAATCCAGTGAAGGTCCGCTGTGGTGGCAGGAAATTGATGTCCCGGCGCAAGGGCTGGATCTCTCCATTCCGGTCGATAAGTCGTGGAATCGCCACGATCTATACCTGAGCACGCTGGTGGTGCGTCCGGGGGATAAATCCCGTTCTGCAACGCCGAAACGTGCCGTAGGGTTGCTGCATCTACCGCTGGGGGATGAAAACCGACGTCTGGATTTGGCGCTGGAAAGCCCGGCCAAAATGCGTCCGAACCAGCCGTTGACCGTGAAGATCAAGGCCAGCAGTAAAAATGGCGGGACGCCAAAACAGGTCAACGTCCTGGTGTCGGCGGTGGACAGCGGTGTGTTGAACATTACCGATTACGTTACGCCGGATCCGTGGCAGGCCTTCTTCGGGCAAAAACGCTACGGCGCGGATATTTATGACATTTATGGCCAGGTGATTGAGGGCCAGGGGCGTCTGGCAGCACTGCGCTTTGGTGGTGATGGCGACGAACTGAAGCGTGGCGGTAAACCGCCGGTCAACCATGTAAACATCGTGGCGCAGCAGGCGCAACCGGTCACGCTGAATGAGCAGGGTGAAGGTAGTGTGACGCTGCCGATTGGCGATTTTAATGGCGAACTGCGCGTGATGGCGCAGGCGTGGACGGCGGATGACTTTGGCAGCAATGAAAGCAAAACTATCGTCGCCGCCCCGGTCATTGCTGAGCTGAATATGCCGCGCTTTATGGCCGGTGGCGATACCTCGCGACTGGTGCTGGACGTGACCAACCTTACCGATCGACCACAGTCACTGAACGTGACGCTGACCGCCAGCGGACTGATCGAACTGGTCAGCGACCAGCCTGCGCAGATTAATCTGGAGCCGGGCGTGCGTACGACCTTGTTTGTTCCGGTTCGTGCGAAAGAAGGATTTGGTGATGGTGAGCTGCAGGCGACGTTAAGCGGATTGAACGTGCCGGGAGAAGACATCGGACCGCAGCAAAAGCAGTGGAAGATTGGCGTCCGTCCGGCATTCCCGGCGCAAACGGTCAACAACGGCGTGATGCTGCAACCGGGTGAAAGCTGGACCCTTCCCGAGGAAGGGTTGACGAATTTCTCTCCGGTGACGGTACAGGGCCAACTACTGTTCAGTGGTAAACCGCCGTTAAACCTGGCGCGCTACATTCGCGAGCTGAAGGCGTATCCTTACGGCTGTCTGGAGCAGACCACCAGCGGCCTGTTCCCGTCGCTTTATACCAGTGCCGCGCAGCTACAAGCGCTGGGCATCGCGGGCGATACCGACGAGAAGCGTCGTGCGGCAATTGAAACCGGGATTGCCCGCCTGTTGCAAATGCAGCGTGATAACGGTGGTTTTGCGCTGTGGGACAAAAATGGTTCAGAAGAGTACTGGCTGACCGCCTATGCGATGGATTTCCTGGTCCGGGCGAGTGAGCAGGGCTATAGCGTTCCAGCGGCAGGGATCAATCAGGGCAATGCGCGCCTGCTGCGATATCTGCAGGATCCGGGAATGATGTCGATTCGCTACACCAGCAACACGCAGGCAAGCAAATTTGCCGTGCAGGCTTATGCCGCGCTGGTCCTGGCACGGCAGCAAAAAGCCCCGCTTGGCGCGTTACGCGAGATCTGGGAACGGCGCAGTCAGGCGGCGTCCGGCTTACCGCTGCTGCAATTAGGCATGGCGTTGAAAGCGATGGGCGACGCGAAACGAAGTGACGATGCGGTTACGCTGGCGCTCTCCACCCCGCGTCACGATGAACGTCAGTGGCTGGCCGATTACGGTAGTCCGCTTCGCGATAACGCCCTGATGCTGGCGCTGCTGGAAGAGAATAACCTGAAGCCGGACGTCCAGAACTCGCTGCTGAACACGCTCTCTGAACAAGCGTTTGGTCAGCGCTGGTTGTCCACGCAGGAGAATAATGCGCTGTTCCTGGCAGCCCGTTCGCTGCAGGATCTACCCGGTACCTGGCAGGCGCAGACTTCTCTCGCGGAGCAACCGCTGACGGGCGAGAAAGCGCAAACCCGTAATCTGGATGCCGATCAGCTTGCGGCGTTGCAGGTGACGAATAACGGTGCTCAACCGATGTGGTTGCGTCTGGACGTGAGCGGCTATCCGCAATCGGCTCCGGCACCCGCCAGCAATGTGCTGCAGATTGAGCGTCATATTCTGGGCAGTGACGGGCAGAGCAAATCGCTGGATTCCCTGCGTAGTGGTGAACTTGTTCTGGTCTGGCTGGAAGTGAAAGCCAGCCAGGACGTGCCGGATGCGTTGGTGGTGGATCTGCTACCAGCCGGGCTGGAACTGGAAAACCAGAATCTGGCCAACGGTAGCGCCAGCTTGCAGGACAGCGGCAGCGAGGTGCAAAACCTGCTCAATCAGATGCAACAGGCAGATATTCAGCACGTTGAGTTTCGGGATGACCGCTTTGTTGCCGCCGTGGCGGTGAATCGTGGACAGCCGGTGACGCTGGTCTATCTGGCGCGTGCGGTGACGCCTGGAACCTATCAGGTGCCGATGCCTATGGTGGAATCGATGTATGTTCCACAATGGCGGGCGACCGGTGCGGCCGAGGGCATTCTGATTGTTAAGCCGTAAATGGGGCGATTAGTCGGTAAACGTGGCGGTTGGCTTTGGCTGGTCGCCGCGTCTGTTTTACTCGTCTGCGCCGTCTGGGTGGCAGACAAAATCTGGCCGTTGCCTTTACGCGAGGTCAATCCGGCGCGGGTGGTTGTGGCGCATGACGGAACGCCGCTGTGGCGGTTTGCCGACGCGGATGGGATCTGGCGTTATCCGGTGACGCTCGAAGAGGTTTCCCCGCGCTATCTTGAGGCGCTCATCAACTATGAAGATCGCTGGTTCTGGCAACACCCTGGAGTCAATCCTCTCTCTATACTTCGCGCCGCCTGGCAGGATCTCTCCTCCGGGCGGGTGATTTCCGGCGGCAGCACGCTGACTATGCAGGTGGCACGATTACTGGATCCGCACCCCCGTACGTTCGGCGGTAAGTTTCGCCAGCTCTGGCGCGCTCTGCAGCTCGAATGGCATCTCTCAAAACGCGACATTCTGACGCTGTACCTCAATCGTGCGCCGTTTGGCGGCACGTTGCAGGGGATTGGCGCGGCCAGTTGGGCCTATCTCGGAAAACCTCCGTCACAGCTCAGCTACTCTGAAGCCGCGTTACTGGCGGTATTACCGCAGGCGCCGAGTCGACTGCGCCCTGATCGCTGGCCGGATCGGGCAGAAGCAGCGCGCAACAAAGTGCTTGAGCGGATGGCAATGCAGGGGATTTGGTCACCGCGCCAGGTGGCGGAATCACGTGAAGAGCCGGTCTGGCTGACGCCCCGCCAGATGCCGCAACTCGCACCGCTGTTCTCGCGGATGATGCTGGGTAAAAATCAAGGCGACAAAATTGTCACCACCCTGGATGCCGGGCTGCAACGACAGCTGGAAGAGCTGGCGCAAAACTGGAAGGGCAGGCTGCCAGCGCGCAGTTCGCTGGCGATGATCGTCGTCGATCACACCGACATGAGTGTGCGTGGCTGGGTCGGATCGGTCGATCTGAATGATGACACGCGTTTCGGTCATGTGGATATGGTCAAGGCGATTCGATCACCCGGCTCAGTGCTCAAGCCTTTTGTCTATGGACTGGCGCTGGATGATGGATTAATCCACCCGGCGTCTTTATTGCAGGATGTACCACGCCGTAGCGGGGACTATCGTCCGGGGAATTTTGACAGCGGCTTTCATGGCCCTGTCAGTATGAGCGAAGCGCTGGTGCGCTCGCTGAATTTACCTGCGGTACAGGTGCTG
Source organism: Citrobacter freundii complex sp. CFNIH2 (assembly GCF_002880615.1). Classification (NCBI taxonomy): domain Bacteria; kingdom Pseudomonadati; phylum Pseudomonadota; class Gammaproteobacteria; order Enterobacterales; family Enterobacteriaceae; genus Citrobacter; species Citrobacter freundii complex sp. CFNIH2. Next base: position 151,040 of record NZ_CP025757.1, read on the forward strand.
GAGGCCTACGGTCCGAAGCGCTTTGCCGCACAATTACGTAATAGTGGACTACCGCTGTACTTGCCTGCGGGCGCGACTCCTAATCTGTCGCTTATTCTGGGGGGCGCAGGCGCACGGCTTGAGGATATGGTCGCGGGGTACAGCGCTTTTGCTCGCCACGGCAAGGCGGGAAAACTGCGTTTGCAACCGGGCGACTCACTCGCTGAACGCAGGCTGATGTCGCCCGGCGCGGCGTGGATTATCCGACGTATTTTGGCCGATGAAGCGCAACCATTGCCGGATAGCGCGCTTCCCCGGGTGGCCCCGCTGGCGTGGAAAACGGGCACCAGCTATGGTTATCGCGATGCGTGGGCGATTGGCCTTAATGCCCGCTATGTCATCGGTATCTGGACCGGCAGACCGGACGGCACGCCCGTTGCCGGACAGTTTGGTTATGCCAGTGCGATCCCGCTGCTCAATCAGGTAAACAACCTGCTCTTAGCCCGTGGCGCCTCGCTACCGGAAGATCCGCGCCCGCAGTCGGTTACCCGTGGCGTGGTGTGCTGGCCAGGCGGGCAATCTCTTCCCCCTGGTGACAGCAATTGTCGGCGTCGTCTGGCCACCTGGCTGCTGGAAGACGTGCAGCCGCCCACGCTGTTGCTGCCGGAACAAGAAGGGGTGAGCGGTATTCGTTTCCCGATCTGGCTGGATAAGGCGGGCCGACGCGTTGCCGTCGATTGTCCGCAGGCGCAAGAACAAATGCTGATTGTCTGGCCGTTGCCGCTTGAACCGTGGTTGCCCGCTTCAGAGCGTCGCAGCGCACGCTTGCCGTTATCCTCAGCGGCGTGTCCGCCGCACGGACAGGATCCCGCATTGCCACTGTTGCTGTCAGGCGTGCGTGATGGTGCAATCGTCAAACGTTTACCGGGGGCCACGGAGGCGAGGGTGACGCTTCAGAGCAGCGGCGGCGCAGGCGTGCGCTGGTGGTTCCTCAACGGTGAACCGCTGCAAGAACGTGAGCGCAGTATCACGCTACGTCTGCGCGAAAAAGGTGACTATCAGCTACTGGCGATGGATGAGAGCGGGCAGGTTGCGACGGTGAGGTTTACGTTGCAGTAGACCAGATTGACACTTTTTGTTGCTAATGCTCATCTTATTTTAAAAAAATGTTACCTTCATCCATATGCAATAGCCGGGATGCTCTTTATAATCCGCGCCAGGTAAAACACAACAGAACATCTTTCAGAGGTAATCATGGCTATTGAACGTACTTTTTCCATCATCAAGCCAAACGCGGTGGCAAAAAACGTTATTGGTAATATCTTTGCGCGCTTTGAAGCAGCAGGGTTCAAAATTGTCGGCACCAAAATGCTGCATCTGAGCGTTGAGCAGGCACGCGGCTTTTACGCTGAGCACGACGGCAAGCCGTTCTTCGACGGACTGGTTGAGTTCATGACCTCTGGTCCTATCGTGGTGTCCGTGCTGGAAAGCGAAAATGCGGTTCAGCGTCACCGCGATCTGCTGGGTGCAACCAACCCGGCTAACGCCCTGGCGGGTACGCTGCGCGCTGACTACGCCGACAGCTTCACTGAAAACGGGACTCACGGTTCTGATTCCGTGGAATCCGCTCAGCGCGAAATCGCCTATTTCTTCGGTGAAGGCGAAGTGTGCGCTCGCACACGTTGATCCCGTTGGGAATAATTTTTCGGTAAATGCCGCGTGCAAACGTGGCATCCTTGCGCCAGACTTTGTACAATGCAACGCCCCGGATGAGCACTGCTTACCGGGGCGTTTTTTTTCAACCTCCCATGGGCCATAACGTGTAACAACGAGGCCGGAAAAAATTATGTCTGAATTAGTTAACACTTCCGAAATCATCACCCCTGCGGTTCCTGCGAAAAATGGCAAAATCAACCTGCTGGATCTGAACCGTCAGCAGATGCGCGAATTCTTTAAAGAGATGGGTGAGAAGCCGTTTCGCGCTGACCAGGTGATGAAATGGATGTACCACTATTGCAGCGACAACTTTGATGAGATGACTGACATCAACAAAGTGTTGCGTAACAAGCTCAAAGAGGTGGCGGAAATCCGCGCACCGGAAGTGGTTGAAGAACAGCGCTCCTCCGATGGCACCATCAAATGGGCGATTGCCGTGGGCGATCAGCGCGTCGAAACGGTGTATATCCCGGAAGAGGATCGCGCCACGCTGTGCGTCTCTTCGCAGGTGGGGTGTGCGCTGGAATGCAAATTCTGTTCAACCGCACAGCAGGGTTTTAACCGTAACCTGCGCGTTTCTGAAATTATTGGTCAGGTCTGGCGTGCGGCGAAAATTGTTGGCGCGGCGAAAATCACCGGTCAGCGTCCAATCACCAATGTGGTGATGATGGGAATGGGTGAACCGCTGCTCAACCTGACTAACGTCGTGCCGGCCATGGAAATCATGCTTGATGATTTCGGCTTCGGTTTGTCCAAGCGTCGCGTCACGCTGTCGACTTCCGGCGTCGTGCCTGCGCTCGACAAATTAGGTGACATGATTGACGTCGCGCTGGCGATCTCGCTGCACGCGCCGAATGACGAAATTCGTGACGAAATTGTGCCAATCAACAAAAAGTACAATATCGAAACCTTCCTGGGCGCGGTGCGCCGCTATCTGGAGAAATCCAATGCCAACCAGGGACGCGTCACCATCGAATACGTCATGCTGGATCACGTTAACGATGGCACAGAGCATGCGCATCAACTGGCGGAGTTGTTGAAAGACACGCCTTGTAAAATCAACCTGATCCCATGGAACCCGTTCCCGGGGGCGCCTTATGGACGTAGTTCTAATAGCCGTATTGACCGTTTCTCTAAGGTGCTGATGAGCTACGGCTTTACCACCATTGTGCGTAAAACGCGCGGTGATGATATTGACGCTGCCTGCGGACAACTGGCGGGGGAGGTGATCGACCGGACTAAACGTACGCTACGTAAGCGTATGCAGGGTGAGGCTATCGACGTTAAAACCGTCTGATGCGCAATGCGCCACAGCCGTATTTTTGTGCTGTGGCGCAGTGTAATTTGCATGAGGGCCTGGGTTGTACTTGTCCGGTCAATAATAACGGTGCGTTTTTGTCGACTTTAAGGCAGTATGTACGGCGCGACAATAGTTTAGCCCTCAGGCTTAAGCTGTTTTTGTTAAGAGTCAGCAGAGAGGTTTATACTGTTTGACTCAGGTTGACTGAACCGATTTTCGCGGTGTGGGTGGGCATTGTGACTCGCCGGCGCCTGAACCCTAATTTTCACCAGCAGCTGTAGCGAATGAATACTGAAGCCACTCACGACCAACATGAAGCACAATCCACCGGCGTTCGCCTACGCAATGCCCGTGAACAACTCGGACTCAGCCAGCAGGCTGTCGCTGAGCGACTTTGCCTGAAGGTATCCACCGTACGCGACATTGAAGACGATAAGGCGCCTGCCGACCTGGCTTCAACGTTCCTGCGCGGATACATTCGCTCTTATGCACGTCTGGTCCATATTCCTGAAGAAGAACTGTTACCGGCTCTGGAGAAACAGGCGCCGGTTCGTGCGGCGAAAGTGGCACCGATGCAGAGCTTCTCATTAGGCAAACGTCGTAGAAAGCGCGATGGCTGGTTGATGACGTTTACCTGGCTGGTGCTGTTTGTGGTGGTTGGCCTGACGGGCGCATGGTGGTGGCAAAACCACAAAGCGCAGCAGGAAGAGATCTCCACGATGGCCGATCAATCCTCTGCTGAGCTGAACGCCAACAGCGAAAACACGCAAAGCGTGCCGCTGGATACCAGCGCGACGGCAACGCAGGACAACACGCCTGCGGCCACCGGTCCGGCGGAGACGGCGCAAACGCCTGCGCCGACGACGGCTCCTGCGGTTGACTCGCAGCAGAACGCCGTGGTCGCCCCTTCTCAGGCCAACGTTGATACCGCAACAACCTCTCCTGCGACACCGGCAACGCCGGATGGCGCGGCACCGTTGCCGACCAATCAGGCGGGTGTGGAAGCCGCTGCCGATCCAAACGCACTGGTGATGAATTTTACCGCCGATTGCTGGCTGGAAGTGAGCGATGCGACGGGCAAAAAGCTGTTCAGCGGAATGCAGCGTAAAGATGGCAATTTAAACCTGACCGGTCAGGCGCCTTACAAGCTTAAAATTGGCGCGCCGGCTGCGGTGCAGATCCAGTATCAAGGAAAACCTGTCGATCTGAGCCGTTTTATCAGAACTAACCAGGTTGCGCGTCTGACCCTAAATGCCGAACAATCACCGGCGCAGTAATAGACGGGTAACGCGGGAGATTTTTCATGCATAACCAGGCTCCAATTCAACGTAGAAAATCAACGCGTATTTACGTTGGGAATGTGCCGATTGGCGATGGGGCACCCATCGCCGTCCAGTCGATGACCAACACGCGGACCACGGATGTGGAAGCGACGGTTAATCAGATCAAAGCGCTGGAACGCGTTGGCGCTGACATTGTTCGTGTCTCCGTACCAACGATGGATGCCGCAGAAGCCTTCAAACTGATCAAGCAACAGGTTTCTGTTCCGCTGGTCGCCGATATTCACTTCGACTACCGTATTGCACTCAAAGTGGCGGAGTACGGTGTTGACTGCCTGCGTATTAATCCAGGCAACATCGGCAATGAAGAGCGTATCCGCATGGTGGTGGATTGCGCACGTGATAAAAATATCCCAATTCGTATCGGTGTTAACGCCGGATCGCTGGAAAAAGATCTGCAGGAAAAGTACGGCGAACCTACGCCGCAGGCCTTGCTGGAATCGGCCATGCGCCATGTGGATCATCTCGATCGTCTGAACTTTGATCAGTTCAAGGTCAGCGTAAAAGCGTCTGACGTTTTCCTCGCCGTTGAATCCTATCGTCTGCTGGCGAAGCAAATCGATCAACCACTGCATTTAGGGATCACCGAAGCCGGTGGTGCGCGCAGTGGTGCGGTGAAATCGGCAATCGGTCTTGGCCTGCTGCTGTCCGAAGGAATTGGCGATACGCTGCGCGTTTCGCTGGCTGCCGATCCGGTGGAAGAGATTAAGGTTGGCTTCGATATCCTGAAGTCTCTGCGCATTCGTGCTCGCGGGATCAACTTCATCGCCTGTCCGACCTGTTCGCGTCAGGAATTTGACGTGATTGGTACGGTTAACGCATTGGAACAGCGTCTGGAAGACATCATTACGCCTATGGATGTATCCATTATTGGCTGCGTGGTTAACGGACCGGGCGAAGCGCTGGTCTCCACGTTGGGCGTAACCGGCGGCAATAAGAAAAGTGGTCTCTATGAAGATGGCGTGCGTAAAGATCGTCTGGACAATAGCGATATGATTGACCAGCTTGAAGCCCGTATCCGCGCCAAAGCGACGATGCTCGACGAAGCGCAGCGGATTAACGTGCAGCAGGTTGAAAAATAATAACGTGATGGGAAGCGGCGTGCTTCCCGTGTATGATTGAACCCGCATGGCTCCCGTATCGCTCGGGGAAGCGCTGAGGGTTCATTTTTATATTCAGAAAGAGAATAAACGTGGCAAAAAACATTCAAGCCATTCGCGGCATGAACGATTATCTGCCTGGCGAGACCGCCATCTGGCAGCGCATTGAAGGCACACTCAAAAACGTGCTCGGCAGCTACGGTTACAGTGAAATCCGCTTGCCGATTGTAGAGCAGACCCCGTTATTCAAACGCGCGATCGGTGAAGTGACCGACGTGGTTGAAAAAGAGATGTATACCTTTGAGGACCGCAATGGCGATAGCCTGACGCTGCGTCCGGAAGGCACGGCGGGCTGTGTACGCGCCGGCATCGAGCATGGTCTCCTGTACAATCAGGAACAGCGCCTGTGGTATATCGGGCCGATGTTCCGCCACGAGCGTCCGCAGAAAGGGCGCTATCGTCAGTTTCATCAGTTGGGTGTCGAAGCCTTTGGTCTGCAAGGGCCGGATATTGATGCCGAACTGATCATGTTAACCGCACGCTGGTGGCGCGCGCTGGGTATCGCTGAGCATGTCAATCTGGAGCTGAACTCCATTGGCTCGCTGGACGCGCGTGCAAACTACCGCGATGCGCTGGTGGCGTTCCTTGAACAGCACGTTGAGAAACTGGACGAAGACTGCAAACGTCGCATGTACTCCAACCCATTGCGCGTACTGGATTCAAAGAATCCTGACGTGCAGGCGTTGCTCAACGATGCACCTCAGCTTGGCGATTATCTGGATGACGATTCCCGCGAACACTTTGCGGGTCTGTGCAAACTGCTGGAAGCCGCTGGCATTGCCTACACCGTCAACCAGCGTCTGGTTCGTGGTCTCGACTACTATAACCGTACGGTGTTTGAGTGGGTCACCAGCAGTCTGGGTTCGCAAGGCACCGTCTGTGCGGGCGGTCGTTATGACGGACTGGTTGAGCAACTCGGCGGTCGCGCGACCCCGGGAGTGGGTTTTGCAATGGGCCTGGAACGACTTGTTTTACTGGTTCAGGCAGTGAATCCGGAATTTAAAGCCGATTCTGTTGTCGATATATACCTGGTCGCTTCAGGCGCGGATACGCAGTCTGCGGCAATGACACTGGCCGAGCGCGTGCGTGATGAAATCCCGGGCGTGAAGCTGATGACAAACCACGGCGGCGGCAACTTTAAGAAACAGTTTGCCCGAGCTGATAAATGGGGCGCCCGCGTTGCACTGGTGCTTGGCGAGTCCGAAGTGGCTGCTGGTACCGTTGTAGTGAAGGATTTGCGCTCCGGTGAGCAAACCGAGGTGGCACAGGATAGCGTTGCCGCCCATTTGCGCACGTTAATGGCTTAAGGAGAAGGACTGCGTGGAAATTTACGAGAACGAAAACGACCAGGTTGATGCGATTAAACGCTTCTTTGCCGAAAACGGCAAAGCTCTGGCTGTTGGGGTTATTTTAGGTGTTGGTGCGCTGGTAGGCTGGCGCTACTGGAACAGTCATCAGACTGAGTCCGCACGCTCTGCTTCTCTATCATATCAAACCGTGGTGAGTTCGCTCAGCGCGGGTAAAGCGGAAGACCTGTCAGCCGCAGAGAAATTTGCTGCCGACAATAAGAACACCTACGGCGCGTTAGCGTCGATGGAACTGGCGCAGCAGTTTGTCGATCAGAATCAACTTGAGAAAGCCGCAGCCCAGCTTCAGCAGGGACTGGCCGCCACGAGTGATGAGAATCTTAACGCGGTGATCACGCTGCGTCTTGCTCGCGTTCAGGTTCAACTCAAGCAGGCGGATACGGCGCTGAAAACCCTGGAGAGCGTGAAGGGTGAAGGATGGGCAGCGATTGTTGCCGATCTGCGCGGCGAAGCGTTGCTGAGCAAAGGTGATAAACAAGGTGCGCGTAGTGCGTGGGAAGCGGGCGTGAAAAGTAACGCCTCCCCGGCACTGAGCGAAATGATGCAGATGAAAATCAATAATTTGTCCATCTGAGAGGGACCCGATGCAATTGCGTAAATTACTTCTGCCAGGGCTGCTTTCCGTTACCCTGTTGAGCGGCTGTTCACTGTTTAGTGGCGAAGAAGACGTTGTTAAAATGTCCCCATTACCGGTGGTTGAAAATCAGTTTACCCCGTCTACAGCCTGGAGCACGTCTGTAGGCAATGGTATCGGTGATTTCTATTCCAACCTCCACCCGGCGTATGCCGATAACGTGGTCTACGCAGCCGATCGCGCTGGCGTGGTGAAAGCGTTAAATGCTGATGACGGAAAAGAAGTCTGGTCGGTTAACCTGGGTGAGAAAGATGGCTGGTTCTCACGCTCGTCAGCGCAGTTGTCTGGCGGCGTAACGGTTGCAGGCGGTCACGTCTATATCGGCAGCGAAAAAGCGCAGGTTTATGCGCTGAACGCGGCGGACGGTACGGTTGCATGGCAAACCAAAGTGGCGGGCGAAGCGCTCTCCCGTCCGGTAGTTAGCGACGGCATGGTGCTGATTCATACCAGCAACGGTCAGTTGCAGGCACTGAATGAAGCCGATGGCGCCATTAAGTGGACCGTGAACCTGGATATGCCTTCGCTGTCCCTGCGTGGCGAATCTGCGCCGGCAACCGCCTTTGGCGCGGCCATTGTCGGTGGCGATAACGGCCGCGTGAGCGCCGTATTGATGCAGCAAGGCCAGATGATCTGGCAGCAGCGTATTTCTCAGGCGACCGGTTCTACTGAGATTGACCGTCTGAGCGATGTGGACACCACCCCGGTAATCGTTAATGGCGTCGTTTACGCCCTGGCTTATAATGGTAACCTGACTGCGCTGGATCTGCGCAGCGGTCAGATCATGTGGAAACGTGAACTGGGCTCGGTGAATGACTTTATCGTCGATGGCAACCGTATCTACCTGGTGGATCAGAATGACCGCGTACTGGCGCTGACTACCGATGGCGGCGTCACGCTGTGGACGCAGAGCGATCTGCTGCACCGTCTGCTGACTTCCCCGGCGTTGTATAATGGCAACCTGGTGGTGGGTGACAGCGAAGGTTATCTGCACTGGCTTAACGTCGAAGACGGCCGTTTTGTGGCTCAGCAGAAAGTAGACAGCTCTGGCTTCCTGACCGAACCGGTCTCTGCCGATGGCAAACTGCTGATCCAGGCCAAAGACGGTACCGTGTATTCCATTACACGTTAATCGTCCTGGTCGTACGCTTTAAAAAACGGCTCCTGGTGCAGGGGCCGTTTTCCTGTTTTTAACAACGGCGCAAAAATCGCGTCTGTTGTCTGATGATTTTTAAAATGAGGCTTTAAACATGGTACCTGTGGTCGCGCTTGTCGGGCGCCCTAACGTCGGAAAATCCACGTTATTTAACCGTCTAACTCGCACCCGAGATGCGCTGGTTGCGGATTTCCCGGGTCTGACTCGTGACCGTAAGTACGGTCGTGCGGAGATTGAAGGTCGTGAGTTTATCTGCATCGATACCGGCGGGATTGATGGCACCGAAGATGGCGTAGAAACCCGCATGGCGGAACAGTCGCTGCTGGCGATTGAAGAGGCGGATGTGGTGCTGTTCATGGTGGATGCGCGTGCTGGCCTGATGCCTGCCGATGAAGCTATCGCCCAGCATTTACGCTCTCGTGAAAAACCGACGTTCCTGGTTGCCAACAAAACGGACGGACTCGATCCGGATCAGGCCATCGTTGATTTCTACTCGCTGGGTCTGGGGGAGATTCATCCGATCGCCGCGTCTCATGGCCGTGGCGTGCTCAGTCTGCTGGAACACGTCCTGCTGCCGTGGATGGACGATGCCGCGCCGCAGGAAGAGGTGGATGAAGACGCCGAATACTGGGCGCAGTTTGAAGCCGACGAGAACGGTGAAGAAGAGCCCGAAGATGACTTCAATCCGCAGGATCTGCCGATTAAGCTGGCGATTGTCGGTCGTCCGAACGTCGGTAAGTCCACACTGACTAACCGTATCCTGGGTGAAGATCGCGTGGTGGTTTATGACATGCCAGGCACCACCCGTGACAGTATTTATATCCCGATGGAACGCGATGAGCGCGAATACGTGCTCATCGATACTGCCGGGGTGCGTAAGCGCGGCAAAATCACCGATGCGGTGGAAAAGTTCTCGGTTATCAAAACATTGCAGGCGATTGAAGACGCTAACGTGGTGATGCTGGTGATTGATGCCCGCGAAGGTATCTCTGATCAGGATCTGTCGCTGCTGGGTTTTATCCTCAATAGTGGGCGCTCACTTGTCATCGTAGTGAACAAGTGGGATGGCCTGACTCAGGAAGTGAAAGAGCAGGTGAAAGAAACGCTGGACTTCCGTCTGGGCTTTATCGATTTCGCGCGCGTGCATTTTATCTCTGCGCTGCATGGCAGCGGTGTTGGCAATCTGTTTGAATCCGTCCGCGAAGCCTATGACAGCTCCACCCGTCGCGTTAGCACGGCGATGCTGACCCGTATCATGACGATGGCGGTCGAAGATCATCAGCCGCCGCTGGTCCGTGGTCGTCGCGTGAAACTGAAATATGCTCACGCGGGGGGCTATAACCCGCCGATTGTGGTGATTCACGGTAACCAGGTTAAAGACCTGCCGGATTCCTATAAGCGCTACCTGATGAACTACTTCCGTAAATCGCTGGAAGTGATGGGGACGCCGATCCGCATTCAGTTTAAAGAGGGCGAGAACCCGTATGCCAACAAGCGCAATACGCTGACGCCGACCCAGATGCGCAAGCGTAAGCGTCTGATTAAACACATCAAGAAAAGTAAGTAATAACTTATCTGCCATTCAGATAACGCCTAAAAGCCCGCGACCGTCGGGCTTTTTGATGTCTGTATCTTCAGGACAGAACGTCCTGGTCATTGGCATCCTCTTCAGCAGAAGAGGAGAGTGAAGGAGGTGATATGGAACTGATTTGCCCTGTTTGTCAAAACTTGCTGGAACGCAATGGAGAAACGGCCCATTGCGCGACCTGCGATACAGATTTTACCGTTGAAGCGCGATGCCCGGATTGCCACCAGCCGCTACAGGTGTTGAAAGCTTGTGGCGCGGTGGATTATTTTTGCCAGAATGGCCACGGGCTGATTTCCAAAAAACGCGTTGAGTTTACGCTGCCTGACGCGTGACCGGACGTTGCTCAGTTTCTGCCAGAGGCTGAGCCACTTACTTGCGGGCGCGCTTCTTCACCGGTTTAATATCAGTGACCTGACTCTCCACCCAGCCGTCTTCCAGTCGGGTGGTCATCACATCACCCGTTTTCACCTGTTTCACTTTTTTCAGCACTTTGCCATCGTTGGCGGTAGAGACGCTGTAGCCACGTGCCAGGGTTGAGAGTGGGCTGACCGCTTCCAGATGTGTTACCGCATTGCCAAAGCGTTCCCGCGTGGCGCTCAGACGGGAACGCACATTCTCCGCCAGCCGATATTCCAGTTGCTGAATGCGGGTTTGCGCGCGGTGAATGCGCGGTTGCGGATTTTGCTGGTTCAGGCGTTGCAGCAGACGGGATTGCCGCTGGCTGGTGCGCTTCAACTGGCCGTCGATGGCCACGTTCATGCGCTGATGCAACCTCTCCAGTGCCGTTTGCTGACGAGCGAGACGCAGCTGCGGATGTTGCTGTTGCAGGCGATGATAAATCTGGGTGAATCGACGGCTGCGGTTCGCCAGAAAGTAATCCATCGCCATGCCGAGACGCTGCTGTGCAGACAGGATCTGACGCAGCAACTCCTGCTGATTTCGGCTGATCATTTCAGCGGCGGCCGAAGGCGTCGGCGCACGCAGGTCGGCAATAAAATCGGCAATAGTGACATCCGTTTCGTGGCCGACGGCGCTGACTACCGGGATCGCGCTGGCAAAAATAGCCCGTGCGACGCGCTCGTCGTTAAAGCTCCATAAATCTTCCAGCGAACCGCCGCCGCGCCCGACGATCAGGACATCACACTCCTGGCGCGCATTCGCCAGTTCAATTGCGCGGACAATTTGCCCCGGTGCGTCGTCACCCTGGACGGCGGTCGGATAGATGATAACCGGTAAAGAGGGATCGCGACGTTTCAGGACATGGAGAATATCGTGCAGCGCGGCCCCGGTTTTTGAGGTAACCACCCCCACGCAGTGGGCAGGAGAGGGAAGCGGCTGCTTATGCTGCTGATCAAAAAGCCCTTCAGCCTGTAGTTTAGCTTTTAATTGTTCATACTTTTGCTGGAGCAGACCTTCACCGGCAGGCTGCATGCTTTCGACGATAATTTGATAGTCGCCGCGCGGCTCGTACAGGGTGATATTGGCGCGAACCAGAACCTGCTGGCCGTGCTGAGGGCGAAAGGTCACCCGACGATTGCTGTTGCGGAACATTGCACAGCGGACTTGTGCCGTGTCATCTTTCAGCGTGAAGTACCAGTGCCCCGATGACGGCTGCGAGAAATTGGAAATCTCGCCGCTGATCCAGACCTGTCCCATCTCCTGTTCTAACAGCAGACGAACCGTCTGATTAAGGCGGCTAACAGTAAAAATTGCGGAGGTCTGAGAGGATAACATGTGAGCGGGATCAAATTCTAAATCAGCAGGTTATTCAATCGATAGTAACCCGCCTGAGCAGGAGCGCAAGCATTATTTGCAAAAAAGTGTGGATGCAACCGATTACGCTCTGTATAATGCCACGGCAATATTTATCCACCCCCAGGTTAGAGATATTGCCCATGCTACGTATTGCTAAAGAAGCTTTGACGTTTGACGACGTTCTCCTCGTTCCCGCTCATTCCACCGTTCTGCCGAATACTGCTGACCTCAGCACGCAGTTGACGAAAACCATTCGTCTGAACATTCCTATGCTCTCCGCAGCGATGGATACCGTGACTGAAGCGCGCCTCGCGATTGCGCTGGCACAGGAAGGCGGCATCGGTTTTATCCATAAAAACATGTCGATTGAGCGTCAGGCAGAAGAAGTTCGCCGCGTGAAAAAACATGAATCTGGCGTAGTAACTGACCCGCAAACCGTTCTGCCGACGACCACTCTGCGTGAAGTGAAAGAACTGACCGAACGCAATGGCTTTGCAGGCTACCCGGTCGTGACGCAAGACAATGAGTTGGTCGGGATCATCACCGGTCGTGACGTGCGTTTTGTAACCGACCTGAGCCAACCGGTCAGCGTTTACATGACGCCGAAAGAGCGTCTGGTCACCGTTCGCGAAGGCGAAGCGCGTGACGTCGTGCTGGCAAAAATGCACGAGAAACGCGTTGAGAAAGCGCTGGTTGTTGATGACAGCTTCCATCTGCTTGGCATGATCACCGTAAAAGACTTCCAGAAAGCCGAACGTAAACCGAACTCCTGTAAAGATGAGCATGGCCGTCTGCGCGTTGGCGCTGCGGTTGGCGCAGGCGCGGGCAACGAAGAGCGTGTTGATGCGCTGGTCGCGGCTGGTGTTGATGTGCTGCTGATCGACTCTTCTCACGGCCATTCAGAAGGCGTTTTGCAGCGCATTCGTGAAACCCGCGCGAAATACCCGGATCTGCAAATCATTGGCGGTAACGTGGCGACCGGTGCAGGCGCTCGTGCCCTGGCGGACGCTGGCGTGAGCGCGGTGAAAGTGGGTATCGGCCCAGGCTCCATCTGTACCACGCGTATCGTGACTGGCGTGGGTGTTCCGCAGATCACCGCAGTGTCTGATGCTGTTGAAGCGCTGGAAGGCATGGGTATTCCGGTTATCGCTGACGGCGGTATCCGTTTCTCTGGCGATATCGCCAAAGCCATCGCGGCTGGCGCAAGCGCAGTGATGGTGGGCTCCATGCTGGCGGGCACGGAAGAATCCCCGGGTGAAATCGAACTTTACCAGGGGCGCTCTTACAAATCCTACCGTGGTATGGGCTCTCTGGGCGCGATGTCCAAAGGTTCTTCTGACCGTTACTTCCAGAGCGATAACGCCGCTGACAAACTGGTGCCGGAAGGTATCGAAGGTCGCGTTGCCTATAAAGGCCGCCTGAAAGAGATCATTCACCAGCAGATGGGCGGCCTGCGCTCCTGTATGGGGCTGACTGGCTGTGGTACTATCAACGAATTGCGTACTAAAGCGGAATTCGTACGTATCAGTGGTGCGGGTATTCAGGAAAGCCACGTTCACGACGTGACCATCACCAAAGAGTCCCCGAACTACCGTATGGGCTCCTGATAAGTTTCCGCGCCCGGTTTTAACCGGGCGTTTTGTTATTGTTTCACTTGCCTCGGAATTAGCGTCAATGACAGACAATATTCACAAGCATCGCATTCTCATCCTTGATTTCGGATCGCAGTACACACAGCTGGTTGCACGTCGCGTGCGTGAACTGGGCGTTTACTGTGAACTGTGGGCGTGGGATGTGACTGAAGCACAGATTCGCGAGTTTAATCCTAGCGGTATCATTCTTTCCGGCGGCCCGGAAAGTACCACGGAAGAAAACAGCCCGCGTGCACCGCAATACGTTTTCGAAGCCGGTGTTCCGGTATTCGGCGTATGCTACGGCATGCAGACGATGGCGATGCAGTTGGGCGGTCATGTTGAAGGTTCGACTGAGCGTGAGTTCGGCTACGCGCAGGTTGAAGTTGTAACCGACAGCGCGCTGGTTCGCGGTATCGAGGACTCCCTGACCGCAGACGGCAAACCGCTGTTGGACGTGTGGATGAGCCACGGCGATAAAGTGACGGCGATCCCGTCCGATTTCGTCACTGTTGCCAGCACCGAAAGCTGCCCGTTTGCCATTATGGCGAACGAAGAAAAACGCTTTTACGGCGTTCAGTTCCACCCGGAAGTGACCCACACCCGTCAGGGGATGCGCATGCTGGAGCGTTTTGTCCGCGACATCTGCCAGTGTGAAGCGCTGTGGACGCCGGCAAAAATCATCGACGACGCCGTTGAGCGTATCCGCCAGCAGGTGGGCGATGACAAAGTGATCCTCGGCCTTTCCGGTGGCGTGGACTCTTCCGTCACGGCGATGCTGCTGCACCGTGCGATCGGTAAAAACCTGACCTGTGTCTTCGTCGATAACGGTCTGCTGCGTCTGAATGAAGCCGAGCAGGTGATGGATATGTTCGGTGATCACTTTGGTCTGAACATTGTTCACGTTCCGGCTGAAGAGCGCTTCCTGACCGCGCTGAAAGGCGAGAACGATCCGGAAGCGAAACGTAAGATCATTGGCCGCGTCTTTGTTGAAGTCTTCGACGAAGAAGCGCTGAAGCTGGAAGATGTGAAATGGCTGGCGCAGGGCACCATCTACCCGGACGTGATTGAATCTGCCGCTTCTGCGACCGGTAAAGCGCACGTCATCAAATCTCACCACAACGTAGGCGGTCTGCCAAAAGAGATGAAGATGGGTCTGGTTGAGCCGCTGAAAGAGCTGTTCAAAGACGAAGTGCGTAAAATTGGTCTGGAGCTGGGCCTGCCGTACGACATGCTTTACCGTCACCCGTTCCCGGGGCCGGGTCTGGGCGTACGCGTGCTGGGCGAAGTGAAGAAAGAGTATTGCGACCTGCTGCGTCGTGCGGACGCTATCTTCATTGAAGAACTGCACAAAGCCGATCTGTACAACAAAGTGAGTCAGGCGTTCACCGTATTCCTGCCGGTTCGTTCTGTTGGTGTGATGGGTGATGGCCGTAAATACGACTGGGTGGTTTCTCTGCGTGCGGTTGAAACCATTGACTTCATGACCGCGCATTGGGCGCACCTGTCGTATGACTTCCTGGGCCGTGTGTCTAACCGTATCATCAACGAAGTGAATGGTATTTCACGCGTCGTGTATGACATCAGCGGCAAGCCGCCAGCCACGATCGAGTGGGAATAATCTCCCCCACGCGTCACTGACGTATAATCAATAAAACCCTCTGTTTATACAGGGGGTTTTTGTTTTATTCGGGCGTATAAAAGACCAAATGGCGTCTGTCAGGAATAAAAGGATTAACGTTGAGCAGGCGTTTCGACAGAAAGAGTGGACTGTTGCGCGTCTTTTTTGTCCTGATGATGATGCCAGGCACCGATAGAAGAGTAGACAAAGCGTCCAAAGAAGAAGATAAAGCTGATAAGCAATACGATACGGGTCATGCGACTGTTAAATCGATGTCGTTTTCGCATACTGGTTGCCTGACTCACAAAAGGTTCCTTAAGGGATGCCCATACGGGCGACAGATACATTAAGGCACACTGTGTCAGATGGGTCAATTCTTGATGATGTAAAATTGCGTCAGTTGAACCATATCTCGTTGTTATGAAGAATAATGATATTATTTACATTAATAATGTGAAAATGATAACACCGTGAAATAAAGGTAATAATTGATTAATGGGGACTGTATTATTTGATATACGTCAAAAATAACTTCCTGTTGATAACTAAAATCTGTGCGACATGTATGGTGAGTTTTTCATCTTAATTTTGACGTCAGGTGGGATGCCTGTCTGATACAACCCCTTCAGGATCCAGGGGTTCCGCTGAGCATCTATGCGACTGAATAAAAGTTATATTGCAATCAGAGATAAGTGGTGGGGACTGCCTCTGGTTTTGCCTTCCCTGTTTTTACCGCTCGTGAGCCATACGAATACCTATGCGCATGTGGCCACCGGGGATGTCATCCTTTTCTACTTACCGTTATCGCTCATGATGAGCCTGATGATCTTTTTCGGTTGGGCGGCATTACCCGGTATTGTTCTGGCGGTTTTTATTCGCAAATATCCGCAGGTAGGGCTGGCGGAAACGTTGCCTGTTATTGCGCATTTTCTTATTGCTGTGGTGCTGAGTTGGGGCGGTTACCGTGTCTTTACGCCCCGGCGTAACAACATCTCGCATGGTGACGCGCAGCTGGTCTTCCCTCGCATTTTTTGGCAAGTTTTTTGTCCCGCCACGCTATTTCTGGTGCTTTTCCAGTTCGCGGCCTTTGTGGGGATGTATGAAAGTAAGTTGAGCTTAATGGGGGGAACACCATTTAACATCAACGCATTAATAAACTACCAGGGCATTCTGGTGGGCAATTTGATTGGTGTACCGCTCTTCTACTTTCTTATTCGCGTTATTCGTAACCCGCTGCATTTGCGCGGTTATTATTCACAGTTAAAGTTACAGTTTGATGCCAAGGCCTCGCAAAAAGAGGTCATTATTTGGTTGCTGGTATTGTCCGCATTAATGTCTTTGCTTTGTATGCCATTGAATGAAAATAGTTCAATATTCAGCACAAACTATACTATGTCATTATTACTCCCGGTTATGTTATGGGGAGCGATGCGTTATGGTTATCGATTCATATCACTGCTGTGGGCGCCAGTTTTAATTATTGCGATTCATAATTACAGAAGTTATACGCCCTATTATTCAGGTTATGATGTACAACTGGCGATTACCTCTTCCAGTTTCATGGTTTTTTCTTTTATTGTGAATTACATGGCGGTGTTGGCGACGCGTCAGCGGATTGTGAGCGGTCGTGCCCGACGGCTTGCGTTTCTTGATCCGGTTGTCCATCTTCCCAATCTTCGCGCGCTCAACCGTGCGCTGAGAAATACGCCCTGGTCAGCGTTGTGTTTTCTGCGCGTTCCTGAACTCGAGTTTCTCGTTAAAAATTACGGAATAATGCTGCGTATCCAGTACAAGCAACAGCTCTCCCACTGGATTGCCGAAAAGCTGGGGCCTGATGAACATGTTTATCAAATGTCCGGGCCTGACCTGCTGCTACGCTTAAATACAGAGTCGCATCAGCAACGCATTGACGATCTGGATGAGCATATCAAGACGTTCCGCTTTGTCTGGGATGGCATGACGTTCCTGCCGCAGGTGGGGATGAGCTATTGCTATGTGCGTTCCCCGGTAAATCACATTTACCTGTTGCTGGGGGAGTTGAGCACTACGGCTGAGCTGTCCATCATGACCAACACGCCGGAAAATTTAGAGCGTAGTGGTGCCATGAACATGCAGCGTAATCTGCGAGACAAAGTCGCGATGATGAACCGGTTACAGCATGCGCTGGAACATGACCGTTTTTGTCTGATGGCGCAGCCAATCGAAGGGCTTCGCGGCGATGTTTATCATGAGATTTTACTGCGATTGCTGGATGATGACGGTGGCATGATCAATCCTGATGCCTTCCTGCCCGTCGCGCATGAGTTTGGTCTCTCCTCGAGAATTGATCTCTGGGTTATCGAACACACGTTGCGCTTTATGGCGGAGAATCGCGCGCAGATGCCTGCCCGTCGCTTTGCGCTTAACCTGTCGGCGTCCTCGGTCTGTCGGGCAAAGTTTGCGCAGGATATCAGCAAACTGCTGAGCAAATACCAGATCGAAGCCTGGCAATTGATATTTGAAGTGACAGAAAGTCAGGCGCTGATGAATGCCGGACAGGCGGAGGCAACGCTGCAAAATCTGCAACAACTGGGCTGCCAAATCGCTATTGATGATTTCGGTACGGGTTACGCCAGTTATGCAAGGCTGAAAAACGTTAACGCCAATATTCTGAAGATTGACGGTAGTTTCATCCGTAATATCGTTTCGAATAGCCTCGACTATCAGATCGTGGCCTCAATCTGTCATCTGGCGCGTATGAAGAAAATGCAGGTGGTTGCTGAATTTGTCGAAAGCGAGGAGATTCGCCATGCGGCGATCTCACTGGGGATTGACTACATGCAGGGATATTTAATCGGTGTGCCGCAGCCGTTAAGCGATACGCTGAAAGAGCAGGTGCCAGTCACTGGCACCTGAGTGTGCTTCACGCAGCGATTTCCGGTGAATGTTCTTCTTCAATTTTCAGACGCCAGCCGGTCACCGCTTCCCAGTACTGCTGTTCTTTTTCCAGATCGAGTAAAACCAGCGCGTTCTGGCTGAACCAGTCGTGAGGGAAACGCAGGGTCCAGTGGTTGTCATCGGTGATGAGCGTCAGCGTAGGCGGTGTGGTCGTGGCCTGGCGCTGGTTATTCAGCAGCACGCCAAGACGCAACAGTTGAATGAGCGGCAGGAACTGCTTCTTCTTAAACAGCGTAAAACGGGGGAGATCGTCCAGCTTCACCGCCTTACGATGGTAGCGAACCAGCGTGGCCATCATGGTTTGCTGCTCCTGATTAAAACCAGGCAAATCGCTGTTTTGCAGAATATACGCCGAGTGACGGTGCAGGCCGCTGTGATTGATGTTCAGTCCAACCTCATGCAACATCGCCGCCCATTTCAGCAACGCTTCGAGCTGCGGATGCGCCAGCTTCGGCTGCTGCGTTTGCCATTGGTCATACATCTGCATCGTGGTTTCCAGCACGCGTCGCGCCTGTTCGCTGTCGATGTTGTACTGATTCGCCAGACTGCTGGCGGTGCGACTGCGGACATCCTGATGGCGGAAGCGGCCTTCCATCTCGTACAACACGCCTTCGCGTAGCGCACCATCGGAAAGGCGTAACTCGCGGATCGCCAGCGCATCAAAGACACCGCATAGAATCGCCAGACCTGGAACAAAGACCGCTTTTCGTTCTTCAGATAGCCCCGGCAGGCTTAGCGACTCGAAACTGCGGTGTTGCAGCAGTTCGGTTACCAGCCGGTCCAGACGCTCTGGGGTGATGAACCCGTCTTTCTCGCCCATTTCTAAGAGCACTTCGTGCGCGGCTTTGATGGTGCCAGAGGCCCCCAGCGCAACGTTCCAGCCCTGAATGCGGAATTGCCAGGTCAGGGTTTCAAGTTTTTGCGCCGCCGCCATTCTGGCGCGCTGGAAGTTTTCCTTGCTGATGACGCCGCCGGGGAAATAGATCTGGGCAAAACTGACGCAACCCATACGACGGCTTTCAACCAGCTTCGGTTCGAAGTTTTCGCCAATGACCAGCTCCGTCGAGCCGCCGCCAATGTCGATGACCAGCTTGCGGCCTTTTTCCGGTTGCGTATGTTCTACGCCCATAAAGATCAGACGCGCTTCTTCATTGCCGGAAATGATTTCGATCGGATAGGGGATGACCTTTTCCGCCCGCTTGAGAAAATCGGTGGCGTTTTGCGCCTGACGAAGCGTATGGGTACCGACAATACACACGCTGGAGGGGGCGAACCCCTGAAGACGTTCGGCGAACAGTGACAGGCAGCTTAGCCCGCGCTCCATTGCCTCTTCGCTCAGCATGTTGTCTTCGCCGAGACCATCAGCCAGATGCACGCGCTGCTTCAGGCGGCCAATAATCTGCATGGCGCCATCCACCACACGGGCAATCACCATGTGAAAACTGTTTGAACCGAGGTCGACCGCCGCAAACTCCTGCGGTCGTGGGGTCTTATCATGTATTGGCATAGCGTTAGTCAGATTGCTCGAGTGATTTGATATAGTCGTAAATGGCCAGTTGCGACTGCACTTTGCGGCGGTTTCCACGCGGCACGTAGCGATTACTCAGTTCTTTATCGATGTAGCGGGCTTTTACCGTATCACTGAACAGGATGTCAATAATATCCAGTACCCGCTGCTTCAGGCGCGGGTCGAGCAGCGGCGTCGCCACCTCAATGCGGTAGTCGATATTTCGCGTCATCCAGTCTGCGGAAGAGAGGTAGACCTGCTTATCGCCGCCGTTTTCAAAGATGTACACCCGGTCATGCTCAAGATAACGGTCCACAATGCTGATGACGCGGATATTATCGCTGATACCTTCCAGATTCGGAATAAGCGAGCACATGCCGCGAATCAACAGATTGACCGGTACACCAGAGCTGGAGGCGGCATACAGTCGATCGACCAGCCCTTTGTCCACCAGGTTATTCAGTTTCAGTGTGATGCCGGAGGGGAGTCCCTGTTGGGCGTTGGCGATTTCACGATCGATCATCTCATACAGCAGCCGGCGCGAGTTTTGCGGCGAGACCAGCAGATAATCAAACGTCACCGGGCGATACGGGTTCTCGATAAAATTGAACACCCGACGGACTTCATTGGTGATTCGCGCATCGGCGGTCAACAGCGAATAGTCGGTATACAGACGCGCGGTTTTTTCGTTGAAGTTACCGGTGCCGATATGGGCGTAACGCACCACTTCTTCGCCTTCTTTACGCGAAATCAGGAACAGCTTGGCGTGAATTTTTAAGCCGGGCGCGGAGAAGATGACATGCACGCCCGCTTCCGTCAGGCGTTTTGCCCAGTGAATGTTGGCCTCTTCATCAAACCGCGCCTGCAGCTCCACCACGACGGTCACTTTTTTACCGTTATGGGCGGCGTGGATCATTGAGTCGATGATCCGCGAGTCTTTTGCCACGCGGTAGATGTTGATTTTGATTGCCAGTACGCTCGGGTCAAACGAGGCCTGGCGCAGCAGTTCCAGAACGTGCTCAAAGGTGTGATACGGATAGTAAAGCAACACATCGCGTTCACGAATGGCGTCAAATCCATTACGGAACTTCTCTTTATCGAACCAGATATGGCGCAAGCGCGGAAGCGGCTTATTCACCAGATTGGCTTTGCCGACATTAGGGAAGTTAATGAAATCTTTGAAGTTGTGATAACGCCCACCGGGAACGATAGAGTCATAGCGTGAAATCGTCAGCTTCTCGCGCAGCACTTCGACCAGCGCATTAGGCATGTCGCGCTGATAGACAAAACGCACCGGCTCGGCGGTCAGACGTTGTTTCAGGCTGGAAGACATCAGCTCCATCAGGCTGGATTCCATCTCGTGCACCAGATCGTACTCGGCGTCACGGGTCATCTTCATGGAATAGGCGTTCAGCGCGTCGTAATCAAAGAAGCCCTTAAAGATGTCGTCCAGGCAGTAGCGCAGAATATTGTCCAGCAGGATCATCGGCTTGCGACGACGCGGGGCTTCCGGCGGCAGATTCACAAAGCGTGGAACCTTGTCAGACGGAATTTCCAGCAGCGCATAACGAATGCTGTCGCCGCGAATAATTTCGACCGCCAGATAGGTGTAGTCATCCTTCAGGAACTGTACCAGATCCGTTTCGCGGTTAATTAAAATTGGGGTGATGTGCTGGCGCAGATACTGTTTGAAATAATGGCGCAGCCAGCTTTGCTGATTGACTGACAGTTGACGCTCGTTGATCAGGAAGATCTGATTACGCGCCATCTCCAGCAGCAGTTCGTTATACAGGCCATCGAATTCCTGGTCGGCTTTCAGTACGCGGGACTGGATTTTGCCTAACAGGTGGCGAGAATGTGAATTTGAACCCTGTTCTTCGCTGATGATGATGCGGCGTTTGAGCTCGGCGAAGCGAACTTTGTAGAATTCATCCAGGTTATTGGAATAGATGCCTAAGAAACGCATCCGTTCAATCAGCGGGTTTGATTTATCCGCAGCTTCCTGGAGCACACGTTCGTTGAACGCTAACCAGCTTAGCTCTTTCTCGATGTAAAGCTTTTCCTGACCCATTAATACTTATACTCCGTTTTATTCACGGGACACTGCCTGATTATTATGGCGAGCATTGCGCTCAGATGTCCAACTGTGCCAGAAAAATATGACAATAAACCGTCTGATCGTAAAGGGGAAGGGAGACTGGAGGTCTGAAGAGAAGCGCTGGCCGGATAACGGATGACATCCGTTATCCGGCACCGTTTTTACTCGTCGGCAGCGTAGCCCTGTGGCGGCAGGCGAACACCGTCCAGCCAGGCGGCGTTATCCTGCATTTTCAGCCGCCCGTCCACAAACCAACTGACGACCAGCGGGTAAATGGCGTGTTCCTGTACCTGAACGCGAGCGGTGATTTCATCTTCGTCATCGCCCTCAAAGACCGGAACTTTGGACTGCAAAATGACCGGTCCGCCGTCGAGCTCGTCAGTCACAAAGTGGACCGAGGTGCCGTGTTCCTCATCGCCATTTTCCAGCGCCTGGCGGTGGGTGTGCAAACCGGGATATTTGGGCAACAGGGAAGGGTGAATATTCAGCAGTCGACCGTTGTAGTGCGCGACGAACGCCGGGCTCAGAATGCGCATAAAACCGGCCAGCACCACCACGTCAGGCGCATAAGCGTCGATCTCAAGGATCAGCTCGCGGTCAAATGCTTCACGGCTGGCAAACTGGTCCGCCGTCAGCGTATGGGCCGGGATTGCCGCTTTTCTGGCTCGCTCAAGGCCGAACGCGTCGGCCTTGTTGCTGAATACTGCCCGCAGGGTGCCGTTGATTTTCTTCTCTCTGCAGGCATCAATAATCGCCTGCAAATTGCTTCCGTTACCGGAAATAAGCACCACAATATTCATTATTCAATAACCACGCGCTGCGCGGAATCGGAAGCCTTGATGACACCGAGCTTCCAGGCTTCTTCGCCTTTTGCCTTCAGCAGGGCAAGGGCGTTGTCCACTTCCGCCGCCGGCAGGGCAATGACCATGCCGACGCCGCAGTTAAAGGTACGGTACATTTCATGCTGGCTGACGTTACCGGCGCTCTGCAGCCAGTTGAAGACGGCTGGCCACTGCCAGGAGGATTCATCGATCACCGCCTGCGTGTTGTCCGGCAGCACGCGCGGAATGTTTTCCCAGAAGCCGCCGCCGGTCAGGTGCGCGATAGCGTGCACATCAACCTTCTCGATCAGTTCCAGAATCGATTTCACGTAGATACGGGTTGGCGCCAGCAGGTGGTCGGCCAACGGTTTGCCTTCCAGCACTGTCGTTTCTGGATCGCAGCCGCTGACGTCGACAATTTTACGTACCAGTGAGTAACCGTTGGAGTGCGGACCGCTGGAACCCAGTGCAATCAGCACATCGCCGTCGGCCACTTTGGAACCGTCAATGATTTCTGATTTTTCTACCACACCGACGCAGAAACCAGCGACGTCATAATCTTCACCGTGGTACATCCCCGGCATTTCAGCGGTTTCCCCGCCGACCAGCGCGCAGCCAGACTGCAGACAGCCTTCGGCGATCCCCTGAATCACGCTGGCTGCGGTATCCACATCCAGTTTGCCAGTGGCGTAGTAGTCGAGGAAAAACAACGGCTCAGCACCCTGAACCACCAGGTCGTTGACACACATCGCCACGAGATCGATGCCGATGGTATCGTGACGTTTCAGATCCATCGCCAGACGCAGTTTTGTCCCGACGCCATCAGTACCGGAAACCAGCACGGGTTCACGATATTTTTGCGGCAATGCGCACAGCGCACCGAAGCCACCCAAACCACCCATCACTTCCGGGCGGCGAGTTTTCTTCACTACGCCTTTGATTCGATCCACCAGAGCATTACCCGCGTCAATATCAACACCGGCATCTTTGTAGCTAAGAGAGGTTTTATCGGTCACTGCCTGGTTCCCCACGTTTTCTTACGGTAAAAGTAAAATTCGGCGCAATTCTAACAGGGAAAGCAAACGTTTGCGAGCCTGCGTTGCATCCGTTTTTATCTGTCGAGTTTTCCTGCATTTTCTCCGCGGCGCGGTGTTTTTATGACCTGAACCACGAAAATGAAACCGGGTTCAGTTTCACCCTTGAAAGCGTGGTCGGGATTGCTCAGTATCATACTGAAACCGGTTTCTGTTTTGTCATAGCAAATCAACGAGGGAAACTATGTCTGGATTTAACGCGAATTTCATGTGGGGCGGGGCGGTCGCCGCTCATCAGCTTGAGGGCGGTTGGCAGGAAGGCGGAAAAGGGATCAGCGTTGCCGACGTCATGACGGCGGGCGCTCACGGCGTTGCGCGAGAAATTACTGATGGCGTGCTGCCCGGGAAAAACTACCCTAACCACGAGGCGATCGATTTCTATCATCGCTACAAAGAAGACATCAGGTTGTTTGCGGAAATGGGCTTTAAATGTTTTCGTACCTCCATCGCCTGGACGCGTATTTTCCCGCGCGGGGATGAAACGCAGCCAAACGAGGCGGGACTGCAATTTTACGACAATCTGTTTGATGAATGTCTGAAATACGGCATTGAACCGGTGATTACCCTGTCGCATTTCGAGATGCCCTACCATCTGGTGACGGAGTATGGTGGCTGGCGCAACCGCAAGCTGATCGACTTTTTTGTCCGCTTTGCAAAAGTAGTCTTTACCCGCTATCAGCACAAAGTGAAGTACTGGATGACCTTCAATGAGATCAACAACCAGGCAAATTATCATGAGGATTTTGCGCCGTTCACTAACTCCGGCCTGAAGTATCAGCCAGGTGAAGATCGTGAGCCGGTAATGTACCAGGCGGCACATTACGAACTGGTGGCCAGTGCGCTGGCGGTGAAGGCGGCACGAGAAATTAACCCGACGTTGCAGATCGGCTGCATGATCGCCATGTGTCCTATCTACCCGCTGACCTGTGCACCAGACGACATGATGATGGCGATGAACGCCATGCATCGTCGCTACTGGTTTACCGACGTGCATGTACGGGGGAAATATCCGCAGCATATTCTCAACTATTTTGCGCGCCGCGAGTTTGACCTCGATATTACGGAGGAAGACCGCATTGCTCTGTCCGAAGGCTGCGTGGATTACATCGGTTTTAGCTATTACATGTCGTTTGTCACCAAAGCGACAGACGATAATCCGCAGCTCGATTATGACGAGAGCAAAAGCCTGGTCTCCAATCCCTACGTACAGAAATCGGACTGGGGCTGGCAGATTGATCCGGTGGGACTGCGCTATTCGCTAAACTGGTTCTGGGATCACTACCAGTTGCCGTTGTTTATCGTTGAAAACGGGTTTGGTGCGATTGATGTTCAACTGCCTGACGGCACCGTGGATGACAGCTATCGTATCGAGTATATGGCGGCGCATCTTCGTGAAATGAAAAAAGCGGTGGAAGAGGATGGCGTGGATCTCATGGGGTACACGCCGTGGGGATGTATCGATCTGGTCTCTGCGGGAACGGGAGAGATGAAAAAGCGCTACGGGTTTATCTACGTTGATAAAAATAATGACGGTAGTGGGACGCTGGCGCGCAGCCGTAAGAAATCTTTCGCCTGGTATCAGCAGGTGATAAAAAGTAACGGTGAATCCCTCTGATTTCAGCCACTTGATACTCGGCCCCGCACGGAATGCGGGGCATGTTTTATACTCATCACCCAAACGTATACCACTTTGCTTGATCCAGGTCATGCATACGTTATGTTGCGCCAGAGAGGAAAAGCGGTATAATCCGGCGATTTTTTTTGTGGTTGCCACTCGTCTGAGGAAAGGAGAAGAGTATGAAGATCGTGGAAGTCAAACACCCACTCGTCAAACACAAGCTGGGTCTGATGCGTGAGAACGATATCAGCACCAAACGCTTTCGTGAACTCGCCTCGGAAGTAGGCAGTCTGCTGACCTACGAAGCGACTGCGGGCCTGGAAACTGAAAAAGTGACCATTGAAGGCTGGAATGGTCCGGTCGAAGTGGATCAAATCAAAGGCAAAAAAATTACCGTCGTGCCTATCCTGCGTGCAGGTTTGGGGATGATGGACGGCGTGCTGGAAAACGTACCGAGCGCGCGTATCAGTGTAGTCGGCATGTACCGTAACGAAGAGACGCTGGAGCCGGTTCCGTATTTCCAGAAACTGGTTTCTCATATCGACGAGCGCATGGCGCTGATCGTCGACCCAATGCTGGCGACCGGGGGTTCCGTTATCGCCACCATCGATCTGCTGAAAAAAGCGGGCTGCAGCAGCATCAAAGTGCTGGTGCTGGTGGCGGCGCCGGAAGGCATCGCCGCGCTGGAAAAAGCGCATCCGGATGTGGAACTGTACACCGCATCGATCGACCAGGGCCTGAACGAGCACGGATACATTATTCCGGGGCTTGGTGATGCCGGCGATAAGATTTTTGGTACTAAGTAAGTGAATAACTAATAAATAGCCGACTTTAAGAGTCGGCTTTTTTTTGAATAAAACAACTCAACGACTCATAACAAACACACTCAGAGGAAAACACTATGACGCGCCGTGCTATCGGGGTGAGTGAAAGACCGCCGCTTTTACAGACAATCCCGCTTAGTTTGCAACACCTGTTCGCCATGTTTGGCGCAACCGTGCTGGTGCCAGTTCTGTTTCATATCAACCCGGCTACCGTTCTGTTGTTCAACGGGATCGGGACGTTGCTGTATCTCTTTATCTGTAAAGGAAAAATCCCTGCCTATTTAGGTTCAAGCTTCGCCTTTATCTCACCTGTTCTGCTGCTGCTGCCGTTGGGATACGAAGTGGCGCTGGGCGGCTTCATCATGTGTGGCGTGCTGTTCTGCTTGGTTTCGTTCATTGTTAAGAAAGCCGGTACCGGCTGGCTGGACGTGATGTTTCCTCCTGCGGCAATGGGCGCAATCGTTGCCGTCATCGGTCTTGAACTGGCAGGCGTTGCCGCCGGTATGGCCGGATTGCTGCCTGCGGAAGGACAATCTGCGGATTCGAAAACCATCATTATCTCGATGGTGACGCTGGCGGTGACCGTATTTGGCTCGGTGCTGTTCCGTGGTTTCCTTGCGATTATCCCGATCCTGATTGGGGTACTGGCAGGTTATGCACTGTCATTTGCGATGGGCGTGGTTGATACCACACCGATTGCCGAGGCGCACTGGTTTGCGCTGCCGACCTTCTACACCCCTCGTTTTGAGTGGTTCGCCATTCTGACCATTCTGCCTGCGGCGCTGGTGGTGATTGCCGAACACGTCGGTCACCTGGTGGTGACGGCGAACATCGTCAAAAAAGATCTGGTTCGCGATCCGGGTCTGCATCGCTCAATGTTTGCCAACGGTCTGTCGACGGTGATTTCCGGCTTCTTTGGCTCCACGCCGAACACCACCTACGGTGAGAACATTGGCGTAATGGCAATCACGCGTGTTTACAGTACCTGGGTGATCGGCGGCGCGGCGATTTTCGCTATTCTGCTCTCCTGCGTCGGTAAACTGGCGGCGGCGATTCAGATCATTCCGCTGCCGGTGATGGGTGGGGTGTCATTGCTGCTGTACGGGGTGATCGGGGCATCCGGTATTCGCGTGCTGATTGAATCGAAAGTGGATTACAACAAAGCGCAGAACCTGATCCTGACCTCTGTCATCCTGATCATCGGCGTCAGCGGCGCGAAAGTGCACATTGGCGCGGCGGAGCTGAAAGGAATGGCGCTGGCGACAATCGTCGGGATCGCGCTGAGCCTGATCTTCAAGCTGATCTCTGTTCTGCGCCCGGAAGAAGTGGTGCTGGACGCGGAAGATGCGGATACGCCGCAACAGTAATACAGGCGCCGGGCAGTGATGCTGCCCGGTTCTAACACGACAGAATTCTGTGGTAAACTCATCGCGATTGAATGAAATCTGGATTGAGGTCTCTCTGAACACACCGGCACAGCTCTCTTTGCCACTTTATCTTCCTGACGACGAAACTTTCGCAAGTTTCTGGCCGGGGGATAACGCCTCTTTACTGGCCGCACTGCAAAATGTGCTGCGTCAGGAGCATAGCGGATACATCTATCTCTGGTCGCGTGAAGGCGCGGGCCGCAGCCATTTGCTGCACGCCGCCTGTGCTGAACTGTCCCAGCGTGGCGATGCGGTAGGTTATGTGCCGCTGGACAAACGAACCTGGTTCGTACCGGAAGTGCTCGATGGCATGGAGCATCTGTCGTTAGTCTGTATCGACAATATCGAATGCGTTGCCGGGGATGAACTGTGGGAGATGGCCATTTTTGATCTCTACAACCGTATTCTGGAATCCGGAAAAACGCGGTTGCTGATCACCGGCGATCGCCCGCCGCGTCAGTTAAAACTGGGGTTACCCGATCTGGCCTCGCGCCTGGACTGGGGACAAATCTACAAGCTGCAACCACTGTCGGATGAAGACAAACTGCAGGCGCTACAGTTACGCGCCCGACTGCGCGGATTTGAACTCCCGGAAGACGTGGGGCGCTTCTTGCTTAAGCGGCTCGACAGGGAAATGCGCACGCTGTTTATGACGCTCGATCAGCTTGATCACGCCTCCATCACCGCGCAGCGCAAATTGACCATTCCGTTCGTAAAAGAGATTCTGAAGCTCTAGCCAGAATACAAGGTTACGTATTGCAGTAGCTCTGATAAGCGTAGCGCCATCAGACAGAACGATGCGGATGCCGGATGGCGACGTCGCCTTATCCGGCCTGATTACCCAAACAAAGACCGTCACTCAGAGGTTTACTCCTCAACAGCCAGATCGTTAAGCAAATGCTGCATCAGCAGTGGAATCGGCCTGCCCGACGCCACGCTTCTTCCTCCCTCGCGCCACAACGCCGTACCGCTGACATCGAGATGCGCCCACGGAATAGTTGCCGGACAAAAATGATGCAGCAGCCAGGCCGCCGATGCGCTGATTGCCGCGTTGTTAGTCGGCGTATTGCACAGGTCGGCAATCGCGCTCTCCGTTTGTTTTTTCAGGCGAGCGTCCAGCGGCAGCGACCAGACTTCATCACCGCTCTGTTCACCGGCAACGGTTAACGCCGCACGCAGCGCGTTATCCTGGGTCATCAACCCGCTCAACTCATAGCCCAGCGCTTTCACCACAGCGCCGGTCAGCGTTGCTAAATCAATGATATAGCGAGTCTCTTCGTGGCGCTGGCTGGCCCAGGCAATGGCGTCTGCAAGTACCAGTCGTCCTTCGGCGTCGGTATTGTTTATCTCCACCGTCATCCCGTTACAGGCGCGAGCTACGCTACCCGGCTGCATGGCGTCGGGGCCTATGGCGTTTTCCGCCAGCGCCAGCACGCCCATTACCCGGACCGGCAGCGCCAGCCCGGCAATGCTTAGCATCAGCCCAAGCACGTTGGCCGCGCCGCACATGTCGTACTTCATGGTGTACATCCCCGTGCCTTCTTTCAGCCACAAACCGCCGGTGTCGAAAGTGATGCCTTTCCCGACATAGCTGCGCACCGGGCCGCTGCTGGCGCCGTCGTAGTGAATCGCCAGCAGGCGGGGTGGGCGGCTGGAGCCTTTCCCCACGGCGTGCAGCAAACCAAGACCTTGCGCGACGATGGCCTGCTCGTCCAGCACTTCGCAGCGCAGGTCAGGGTAAGCCGCGCATAGACGTTGAGCCTCTTCGACAACGAACTGCGGCGTACACTGCTCGGATGGAATATCCGCCAGGCGGCGGGCGGCGACCATGCCGTTAGCAATGGCCTGCTGCTGACGAAAAATTTCCTCTAACGCTTCCTGCTGTTCGGGTAAACAAAGCGCCGCTATGTGGGCGAGTCGCATCGTCGCGTTGTTTGCGGTTTTCAGTTGCAGGTCGTCAAGGCGATGTACCTGATTGAACAGAAAACGCAGAACCTGAAGCAGCACGGTTTCGTGAATTTCGCGAACGTCAATGATCACGTGGGAACTGACCGGCGTGGCGAACAATGGACGCAATGCGTTCAGCAAACTGTCCGTCAGGTTGTCCTGCCACAGCGCGGATGGAATGAGGGTGATGCGTTTGAAAGGGGCGCAGCCAAAACAGGTATCCGCCATGTTACCCGTGGCACGCATTTCGTTTATCAGCGCGGTGTCCGGTAACTGTTGGCTTGTGGGGCGGGCAATCAGGTGCGCGTTGGGTTGCGCCTCTGAAAGGGACTGAATCAACTGATATGTCATCATTCTTCTTCCTCTATTGGCGCACGGATCCGGGCTGCGTAGGCCTGCATCCACGCCTCATCGACTGGCTGGTAATACGTCTTTTCGTGCCGACGTTCCGCGAGATAGACGGTGAGTGGGTGGCTGGCTGTGGCAACGGTAAACGAGAACGTTTTGATATTGGTCGCCGCGCCAAATTCTCCCCGGTGATTCATACACACGACGGATAAATCGCCCACCCGGCCAAAGCGGGACATCAGGTTGTCCTCCAGTTCAAAAACCACTGAGTCCGCAGCCTGCTGCGGCGTCATGCCCTGCGCCATACGGCGAACGATTTCGTAGCTGGTGCAGCCCTTCATCAGGTCTTCGCCAACGCCAGTGGCGGTCGCGGCGCCGATTTGACTGTCGCAGTAGAAGCCGGAGCCAATAATCGGCGAATCTCCCAGACGACCGCGTTTTTTCATAAACAGACCGCTGGTGGAGGTCGCCACGCTCATCGAACCCTGCGTGTCCAGTCCGATAATACCGACGGTATCATGGCCGTCATAAGGGCTCAGTCCCTTATCCAGCGTCTCACGGCAGCGTTTGCGATAGTGTTGGATGGCGCGGTCGGTAAGCATGGTTTTTTCTGCAAACCCCTGGCTTAACGCCCACTCGCGAGCGCCCTGGCCGACAAGCAGGCTGTTATACCGCTGACGACTCAGGGCGTGCGCAACGCGTACCGGATTGGCGATATCCACGAGATTGCCCACGGCGCCGAACGCCAGCGTGTCGCCATCCATAAACGCGGCATCCAGTTCCACCTCACCCTTTTCGGTTGGCAGTCCGCCGTAGCCAACGGATTTGTATAATGGGAAGTCCTCAACTGCGGCAACGGCATCGACTACCGCGCTGGCCGCTGTTTGGCCTGCAGCCAGTGCGGAAGCGGACTCAGTAACGCCTTCAAGCGCCATTCGCCAGGTGGCGATAATTCCCCACATGTTTTACTCCTGTTTAACGGGTGTACTCTCGTTTTGCGCCAGCGTGGTGATTTCCGCCGCGCGGTACTGTTTATCGACAATGCGCATAAAGGGCAGATAGAGCATTGCGCCAATCAGTAAATTGATGATTTGCATGACGCTACCGCTGAGATGGCCTGTGACGATAAAACCACTGATAACCGGCGGGAGCGTCCATGGAATGAATACGCCCGTCGTGACGGCAACGGCGCCAATTTTCATTGCGACGTACTGGATGGTGACTAACACCAGAGGCACCAGGTTGAACGGTATAAGCATGATGGGGTTCATGATTACCGGCAGGCCGAACAGAATGGGTTCGTTGATATTGAAAATCGATGCGCCGGCTCCCAGTCGGGCCACTTCCCGCATGTTTTTACTGCGGGCAAATATCAGCATCGCGATGACCAGCGATAAGGTTGCGCCGGCGCCCCCCATCCAGATCATGTCAAAAAACTGCTCGGTGATAATATGCGGTGGCGTAACGCCCGCCTGAATGGCGGCGATGTTATCCGTCTGGTTCTCCATCCACAGTGGCCGGATAATGCCATTGATCATCGACCCGGAGTTAATCCCTACCGACCATAAAATCGTGATGCTGAAAACCGTCATCAGCGCGCCAAAATAGGAGGTGCCATAGTGACGAACCGGCGTCGCAACCACTTCATAGATAAAGCGGTGAATTGTCTGGTAGTGGGTATTTTCAAACAGGATGCGAATAATCAGCACCAGGATCATTACCAACAGGGCGGGGATCAGCGCGGCAAACGATTCCTGTACGGCAGGCGGAACCCCTTCGGGCATCTTGATGACCAGCTTTTTGCGTTTCAGCCAGCAGAACAATTCAGTCCACAGCAACGAGCCAATCATTGCCACGAACAGCCCTTTAGTGCCGATCCACTCTACTGGTATCACGGTGATGCCGCCGTTATCCGCAACTTTGATAAACGGGGTGAGGATCAGAAAGCTGACCAGCGCCAGGATGCCGCAGGAGATACGGTCTTCACCGTAGTGTTCCGCCAGACGGTAGGCAACCAGGAAACTGATGAACAGCGACATCGTTGAGAACACCGCGTTAAACGGGATCTCAATAATACTGCTCCAGCTTTCGCCAAACGCGCCAGACATAAATTGCTGATAGGTCTGGTTCGGAAAGGAGGAGATAACCAACAGAATGGAGCCGACGATAATGAACGGCATAAAGGAAACATAGGCGCCACGGATCGCGCCCAGGTGACGCTGCTGCGCCGTTTTGGCCGCAAGCGGCATCAGTTTTGCTTCAAGAAATCCCAGAACATTGTTCATTGTGAACTCCGTACAAGATCGGATGAGAGTATTTATGGTATGCCAAAGGATTATCAGGGAAGCACCGCAGCCGAAAGGTGAATCTGGTCACAATGTGTTCGCTACATAAATATAAATCTCATATGATTAGTTATCTCTGTGAAAAAAGGATTTGGCGATGGAAATAAAACTGCATGCCAATGCCACCACGACACCGCGCATCCGTCGTTATCTGCAGCAGTCTGATAAAAGCGACAGGGCGCTGGCCGCTGAGCTGGGGATTTCCGTCACTACGGTCAGGCGCTGGCGACAACGTGAGCAGACTGCCGACCGGCAAACTACGCCGAAAGTGATACACAAAGCGATGAGACAAGAGCAGATTGCGCTGATTAATGGGCTGCGGGATGCGACCGGCGCGCCGTTAGATGAGCTTTTGTTACTGGTCAATGAAGGGCTGGGCATTCACGTATCCCGTGCGACGCTAAATCGTTATCTCAAACCTGTAAGGATGATGCGTCAGGGAACGCTTTTGCAGGGGAAAAAGGCACTGAAGGCCGGGCATTTCCCTCATTTGCTTGAGGTGCATCACCTCCCGCTTTCACTGCATATGGAGGATGGAGGGGAGCATCATGTGCTCTGGGCTCGTGAACCGGTGAGCGGCTGGTGCTATGCGCGATTGTATGCAGGGATTTCACCGCATCTGGTCATGAAATGGCTGGATGCGCTGCTGACGGCCTGTCCGGCTGATATACAATCTATTGAGACTTTCTTTTCTGACACCCATCTCGATGGGCTGGAACAGGGGCTGATAGCTCGAGGGATGACGCACAAAATAAACCGTAACGTGCAGAATGCAATTCGGGTAAATCTTCCGCTGGCGGCGATTGTGCCGCGGGTAAAGGACGTATCGGCCAGTCAACTACTGACAGAGATTTGCGAAAGTTATAATACTGGCAAGGCGCAGAAAAAACTGGGGGAGATGACGCCGCAGGCTTTTCTTGAAGCACTACGGCGGGGGTGATTAGCCGATGATTTCCAGCACCTGTTCCGGTGGACGGCCAATGCGCGCCTGGCCGTTCGCCACCACAATTGGACGTTCCATCAGTTTCGGGTGTTCCACCATCGCCTGAATCAGTTCTTCTTCACTTAGACTGCTGTCAGCCAGGTTGAGCGACGCGTAGAGCTCCTCTTTTCGGCGCATCAGTTCCCGGGCGCTTTCCATGCCCAGCATCTTCAACAGCTGACGCAGGGTTGCGGCATCTGCGGGCGTATCCAGGTAAAGCACCACTTCTGGCTCCACACCGTGCGATTGCAGCAGGTTCAGCGTTTCGCGGCTCTTGGAGCAGCGCGGGTTATGATAGATTTTTACGGCCTTTGACATGGCGAATCCTTTTTACATTTTTGTATACGGCTTAAAGCGTTCCTGCAACTGGCGCAGCTGGTCGATGCGCGCATCGTAACGCGCTTGTTGCTGGCTGCCCAGCTTCACTTGCGAACTGGCGCTGCTCAGTAATGAGATGGCCTGATCGAGACGGCCCGCCAGCGCATACCCTTCCGCACGCGCGGCCAGTTCCTGATCGCGGTTATACAGCGCGGCTTCCGCCTGAGCCAGCAGATCCCAGCCGTTGGCGTCGTCCTTGTTATTAAACGTATAACGGTTGAGGATGGTTGCCGCTTCTTGTGGCTGACCGCCCTGTAGCAGGGCGTTCGCAAGGTTAAGTTGCAAAACCGGGTTGACTCGCAAATCACGCGCCTTTTTCAGTCGGGCAATCGCGTCACTGGTTTTCTTTTGGCCGAGGTCGATGTCGGTGGCCAGATCCAGATACCAGGCGTTATTGGGCTCTGCGGACAGCAGCGGTTGCAGCGCTTTGCGAGCCTCGTCGTATTTACTGGCTTCCATCGCCTGCAACGCACGGCCATACTGTGCGGCGCGCTGCTGGCGGACGTTACCTTTTGCCCATTCGTCCAGCATGTCGCTGGTCAGTTGATTTCGCCCGGAGTTATACATCCCCAGAGTTCGTGCTTTCGCCAGATAGAAATCTTCAGAGGATTGCACAACCACCGGACGCATCTGGTTTGCGCGGTTGCGGGTATCTGAAAGACGGCTTTCCGGCAGGGGGTGGGTCAGCAAAATTTCAGGCGGACGCGAGGAGTAACGCGCCTGGTCGAGCAGTTTTTCCAGGAAGGTCGGCATCGCCTGCGGATCGAATCCAGAACGTTGTAAAACCTGAATGCCGATACGGTCTGCTTCCTGTTCATTCTGCTGCGTGAAGCTAATCATCCCCTGACGCGATCCCGCCAGCGTGCCGGTGAGCGCGGCCATCCCGGCCTGAGGGCTTGCCATCGCCAATAGAATGGAGCCTAACGCGCCAACCCAGGTCAGCGGCGCGCTGCGTTTCTGATCTTCCATGGCGCGCGCCAGGTGGCGCTGGGTGACGTGTGAGATTTCGTGCGCCATAACCGAGGCGAGCTGGCTTTCGTTATCGGAATAGCGAAACAGGGCAGAGTGCAGCACGACGTTACCGCCAAAAAAGGCAAAGGCGTTGATTTCGTCGTTATTAATCAAAAAGAAATGAAAGGGCGTCTTGACCGAATCGGCGTGTGAAACCAGACGCATACCCAACCCATTAATGTACTGAACCAGCAGCGGATCGTTAATCAGCGGCGCGCTGCCACGCAGCTGGCGTACATAATAATCGCCCATCTGCATTTCCTGGCCGATGGAAAGCGTACTTGCAGCCGAGGTTCCCATGTCCGGCAAGCTGTCCGCGGAGTTTGCGAACGCGGGAGCCACCTGACTCAGGGTCAGCGCGGCAATCAGGGTAGCAACCAGGTTCTTCTTAAACTGCCTGAACATAACCTCTGTCCTGTTTTCTTTGAGATAGTCATTTGACCGATGCCGGGTCGTATCGTTCCGTGTCTGCCGACACAGGCAGTGTAACGGCGAAATTTGTCGATGAATACCCTGCACAAATGACTTTTCAGTTTCCAGAATCAGCAATAAAAAGCGAAGTCTTTTTTGTGACATTTCGATACAATTCGGGATCGCAATCCCGCTATTGAGGTTCAGGGAAGGTTTTATGCTCGAAATGTTGATGCAATGGTATCGCCGTCGCTTTAGCGACCCCGAGGCGATTGCCTTGCTGGTTATTCTGGTTGCCGGGTTTGGCATTCTTTTCTTTTTTAGCGGATTACTGGCGCCGCTGCTGGTCGCCATTGTGCTGGCATATCTGCTGGAATGGCCAACGGTGCGCCTCGAAGCCATCGGCTGCTCGCGCCGCTGGGCGACCTCTCTCGTGCTGATCGTATTTGTCGGCATTTTGCTGTTGATGGCCTTTGTGGTGATGCCAGTGGCATGGCAACAGGGGATCTTACTGATTCGCGACATGCCAGGCATGTTGAGCAAACTGTCGGATTTTGCCGCCACGCTGCCGCGTCGTTATCCGGCCTTAATGGACGCGGGTATCATCGATGCGATGGCGGAAAACATGCGCACCCGCATGCTGACGATGGGCGATTCGGTAGTGAAATATTCGCTGGCCTCTTTGGTCGGGCTGCTGACTCTGGCAGTCTATCTGGTACTGGTGCCGCTGATGGTGTTCTTCCTCGTCAAAGACAAAGAGCAGATGCTGAATGCCGTGCGTCGTGTGCTGCCGCGTAATCGCGGGCTGGCGGGTCAGGTCTGGAAGGAGATGAACCAGCAAATCACCAACTATATTCGCGGCAAGGTGCTGGAGATGATGGTGGTGGGCGTGGCGACCTGGCTGGGCTTCCTGCTCTTTGGCCTCAACTACTCGCTGCTGCTGGCCGTACTGGTGGGGTTCTCGGTACTCATTCCTTATATTGGCGCTTTTGTGGTCACCATTCCTGTGGTGGGCGTTGCGCTGTTCCAGTTTGGTCTGGGGACCGAGTTCTGGAGTTGTTTCGCCGTCTATTTGATTATCCAGGCGCTGGACGGCAACCTGCTGGTGCCCGTGCTGTTTTCTGAAGCGGTGAATTTGCATCCGCTGGTGATTATCCTGTCAGTGGTGATCTTTGGCGGCCTGTGGGGATTCTGGGGCGTTTTCTTCGCCATTCCGCTGGCGACGTTAATCAAGGCCGTTGTCCATGCCTGGCCGGATGCGCAGGTCGTTGACGAGTCCTGATGCGTTTATGTAACAGGGAAGGGGGGGAACGGTCTGTAAGTCGATGCGCTCTGGGCGAAAGGTAATAAGGTGGCGCGAGATAAAAAGGCGAGTGTAAAAAGGACGCTTAAACAGACAGCCGATTACCCGGCCTACACACTGTAGGCCGGACAGGGCGTCAGCCGTCATCCGGCAGCGTGAAAGTCAGGCGTTTTCTTTCAGCCAGTTCAGCACCACATCGTGGTGATTACTGGTTTTGAAATCATCGAAAACGTGTTCAATCTTACCGTCAGCGTCAATCAGGAAACTGATGCGATGGATCCCATCATAGGTTTTCCCCATAAAGGATTTCTCGCCCCAGACGCCAAACTGCTCGCAGACCTGATGATCCTCGTCGGACAGCAGGGTAAAGTTGAGCAACTCTTTTTCGGCAAAACGGGAAAGCTTTTCAGGCTTGTCAGTGCTGATGCCCAGCACGTCTACGCCTGCTTTTTTCAGCTCATCCATGTTATCTCGCAGGCCACAGGCCTGAACGGTACAGCCTGGCGTCATGGCTTTCGGATAGAAATAGACCAGCACACGCTGTCCCTGGAAGTCGGTCAAATTTACTTGTTCTCCGTCTTGATCCGGCAAGCTAAATTTCGGTGCGATGTCACCGGCTTTCAGTGGATTCATTACTTAACTCCATCCTGTTCATCATGTTGTGAATAATTAACAACGTTAATACTGCCTTGTGCATTGAGTTCTGTACATAGTGCTTTAAAGGCCTGTTCAATATTTGCGGCATCATCCGACGCCGGACTGTGGGCGGTAATCTGGATGTATAACTGCGCCGCCTTATCATTTTCAGCAGGTTGCGTGCGCGAAACCAGTTCCGCAATGTTCATTCGATGGTTATCAAACAGGGCAGTAAATCGTTCAATTAAATGTGGCGAATCCGGTACATCCACCTGAACCCATACCGTTGCCGGCATTGGCGGACGGGGATGCGCCGTCGTGCGCTTCATCACAATCAATAAATCCAGCTCTGCACCTTTCAACGGCAGGGTCGATTCGATCAGGGTGATGGCATTCCAGGTACCCGACAGCAGCATGATAAACGTAAACTCATCGCCCAGCATGGCCAGGCGACTGTCTTCGATATTACAGCCGCAACTGCTGACATGGCGGGTGATCGTGTTCACAATTCCAGGGCGATCGGCACCCAGCGCAGTAATAACCAGGTAATGTTGCGATGACGGTGTCAAACCTGTTCTTCCTTTGAGAGGTGGGGTAATCATAAGGAAAGCATAAAAAAAACCTGCATACAACAATCAGAAGGGCTCTCGTCGCTTGCTTTTATTGTCGTACCAAACGTAACATTGAGACACTTGTTTGCACAGAGGATGGCCCATGTTCACGGGAAGTATTGTCGCGCTTGTTACACCGATGGATGAAAAAGGTAATGTCTGCCGGTCAAGCCTGAAAAAACTGATTGATTATCATGTCGCCAGCGGCACCTCGGCGATCGTTTCTGTTGGCACTACCGGTGAGTCTGCCACGCTGAGTCATGACGAACATGGCGATGTGGTGATGATGACGCTGGAGTTGGCTGATGGGCGTATCCCGGTGATTGCCGGTACGGGCGCGAACGCGACCGCAGAAGCCATTAGTCTGACGCAGCGTTTCAATGACAGCGGAATTGTCGGCTGCCTGACGGTAACGCCTTACTACAACCGTCCGACTCAGGAAGGTCTGTTCCAGCATTTCAAAGCCATCGCGGAACATACTGACCTGCCACAAATTCTGTATAATGTGCCATCCCGTACCGGTTGCGATATGCTGCCGGAAACCGTTGGCCGTCTGGCGGAATTAAAAAATATTGTCGCAATTAAAGAGGCGACAGGGAACTTAAGTCGGGTTCACCAGATCAAAGAGCTGGTTTCAGATGATTTTCTGCTGCTCAGCGGCGATGACGCGACCGCGATGGACTTTATGCAGTTAGGCGGTCATGGCGTGATCTCCGTGACGTCTAACGTTGCGGCGCGTGATATGGCGGAAATGTGCAAACTGGCGGCGGAAGGGCGTTTTGCCGAGGCGCGTACCATTAACCAGCGTCTGATGCCGTTACATAACAAACTGTTTGTCGAACCCAACCCTATCCCGGTGAAATGGGCATGTAAGGCGTTGGGCCTTGTGGCGACCGATACGCTGCGTTTGCCGATGACACCGATCACGGACAATGGTCGTGAAATTGTCAAAGCGGCGCTCAAGCATGCCGGTTTGCTGTAAAGTTTAGGGAGATTTGATGGCTTACTCAGTACAAAAGTCGCGCCTGGCCAGGGTTGCGGGTGTTTCGCTTGTTTTGCTGCTCGCGGCCTGTAGTTCTGACTCGCGCTACAAGCGCCAGGTGAGTGGTGATGAATCCTATCTGGAAGCCGCGCCGCTTGCTGAACTTCATGCGCCTGCCGGTATGATTCTGCCGGTGACCACGAGCGACTACAACATTCCGGTCACCAACGGCAGCGGTGCCGTAGGGAAAGCGCTGGATATCCGTCCGCCGGCACAGCCGCTGGCGCTGGTTTCCGGTGCCCGGACCCAGTTCGCGGGCGATACCGCCACGCTGCTGGTGGAGAACGGGCGTGGAAATACGCTGTGGCCGCAGGTGGTCAGCGTGATTCAGTCTAAAAACTACACGATTGAAAAACGTGATGATGCCACCCAGACGCTGACAACCGGTTGGGTTGACTGGAACCGTCTGGACGAAGATGAGCAGTACCGTGGCCGTTATCAAATCTCGGTTAAACCGCAGGGCTATCAGCAGGCGGTGATGGTGAAACTGGTCAACCTTGAGCAGGCCGGTAAGCCTGTGGCGGATGCCGCTTCACTGCAGCGTTATAGCACTGAGATGATGAACGTGATTTCTGCGGGCCTCGATAAGACCGCGACTGACGCCGCGAATGCTGCGCAGAACCGTTCTGCCGCTACGATGGATGTGCAGAGCGCCGCTGATGATACCGGTTTACCGATGCTGGTGGTGCGTGGCCCATTCAACGTCGTCTGGCAGCGTCTCCCGGCAGCACTGGAGAAAGTCGGCATGAAAGTGACCGACAGCACCCGTTCGCAGGGGAGCCTGGCCGTCACCTACAAACCGCTGTCCGATAGCGGCTGGCAGGAGCTGGGCGCTCGCGATCCAGGGCTCTCTTCCGGTGATTACAAACTGCAGGTCGGTGATTTAGACAACCGCAGCAGCTTG
Organism: Citrobacter freundii complex sp. CFNIH2; assembly: GCF_002880615.1. NCBI lineage: Bacteria > Pseudomonadati > Pseudomonadota > Gammaproteobacteria > Enterobacterales > Enterobacteriaceae > Citrobacter > Citrobacter freundii complex sp. CFNIH2. The sequence goes on from NZ_CP025757.1 coordinate 190,528, forward strand.
CAGTTTATCGATCCGAAGGGGCATACCCTGACGCAGAGCCAGAACGACGCGCTGGTTGCTATCTTCCAGGCAGCGTTTAGCAAGTAAAAAAACAGGGCTGGAGAAATCCGGCCCTTTTTATTTCCGTGCTACGCAAACGTGTGCGTGGCATAATATTCCCCGTTTTGAATACAAATGATCACACCCAGGAGTAATGAAGATGCAAAAGCAAGCTGAGTTGTATCGTGGTAAAGCGAAGACCGTATACAGCACGGAAAACCCGGACCTGTTGGTGCTCGAATTCCGCAATGATACGTCAGCAGGGGATGGCGCGCGCATTGAGCAGTTTGATCGTAAAGGCATGGTGAATAACAAGTTCAACTATTTCATCATGACCAAACTGGCTGAAGCGGGTATCCCGACGCAGATGGAGCGACTGCTCTCCGATACCGAATGTCTGGTGAAAAAGCTGGATATGGTGCCGGTCGAGTGCGTGGTGCGTAACCGTGCGGCAGGCTCTCTGGTTAAACGTCTGGGTATTGAAGAGGGCATCGAACTGAATCCGCCGTTATTCGACCTGTTCCTGAAAAACGATGCAATGCATGACCCAATGGTCAACGATTCCTACTGCGAAACCTTTGGTTGGGTGAGCAAAGAGAATCTGGCGCGAATGAAAGAGCTGACCTATAAAGCGAACGATGTGCTGAAAAAAATGTTCGATGACGCAGGACTGATCCTCGTCGACTTCAAACTGGAGTTCGGTCTGTACAAAGGCGAAGTGGTGCTCGGCGATGAATTCTCTCCGGACGGTAGCCGTCTGTGGGACAAAGAGACCCTCGAGAAAATGGACAAAGATCGTTTCCGTCAGAGCCTGGGTGGCCTGATTGAAGCCTATGAAACGGTAGCGCGTCGTCTGGGTGTGAATCTCGACTAACTCACCTTTCGGGTCGGGGACGCTCTCCGGCCCGCTCTTCGCACTTCAATCGCGCTTTCCTGTGGTAATCTTCCGCTGAACCGCCTACGATCATCATCATAACGAATATATTGTTGAGGTGAGTATGCGCTGGCAAGGGCGTCGTGAAAGTGACAATGTGGAAGACAGGCGCAGCAGCTCGGGCGGTGGCCCCTCTCTGGGCGGGCCAGGATTTCGTCTGCCGAGCGGCAAAGGCGGGATTATTCTGCTCATCGTTGTGCTGGTTGCCGGGTATTATGGCGTCGATTTAACCGGACTGATGACAGGACAACCGGTCTCTCAGCAACAGTCCCAACGTTCTATCAGCCCGAATGAAGACGAAGCGGCAAAATTTACCTCGGTGATTCTGGCAACGACAGAAGACTCCTGGGGACAGCAGTTTGAAAAAATGGGTCGCACCTATCAACCGCCGAAACTCGTCATGTACCGCGGGGCAACGCGTACCGGCTGCGGTACCGGACAATCCATCATGGGGCCGTTTTATTGCCCGGCGGATGGCACGGTCTATATCGATCTCTCCTTCTACGATGACATGAAAGACAAACTGGGCGCGGACGGTGATTTCGCTCAGGGCTATGTGATTGCTCACGAAGTCGGTCACCACGTCCAGAAACTGCTGGGCATCGAACCGAAAGTGCGTCAGATGCAGCAGAACGCCTCGCAGGCGGAAATCAACCAACTCTCTGTGCGTATGGAACTGCAGGCGGACTGCTTTGCCGGTGTCTGGGGCAACAGCATGCAGCAGCAGGGCGTACTGGAGTCTGGCGATCTGGAAGAGGCGCTGAATGCCGCCGAAGCGATTGGCGACGATCGCCTCCAGCAGCAAAGTCAGGGACGCGTCGTTCCGGACAGCTTCACCCACGGGACGTCAGAGCAGCGCTATCACTGGTTTAAGCGCGGTTTCGATAGCGGCAATCCGGCGCAATGTAATACCTTTGGTAAAGGTTTTTAACTTCTGAGGCAGGGATGTCTGGTTATACCGCGCTGAATGCGTTAACCGCGCAAATGACCCGGGAGGGGATTCGCCGCCTGCTGGTGCTGAGTGGCGAGGCGTCCTGGTGTCATGAACAAGTCCAGCACCTGCGTGACGCGTTGCCCGGTGACTGGCTATGGGTTTCCCCTGATGCGGCCGCCGAACCCTGCTGCACGCCGCTGGCGCTACAAACGTTACTGGGACGTGAATTCCACCATGCCGTTTTCGACGCTCTGGCCGGGTTTGATGCGGCGGCCTTTGCTGCCTTAAGCGGAACGCTGCGTGCGGGCAGTTGGCTGGTGTTGCTCACGCCGCCACTGGCACGCTGGCATCTCTGTCCTGATAATGATTCGCTGCGCTGGAGCGACTGCGCACAACCTATTGCGACCCCCCATTTTATCCACCGCATCCGTCGCCTGATCGTGGCGGATGAGCAGACGCTGTGCTGGCAGCAGTCGCAGCCGTTTTGCGTACCGCATTTTCCTGAACGTCCTCACTGGCAGTCCGCAACCGGTGCGCCGCTGCCGGAACAGGCAGCCATTCTGACGCAACTGCTACAGATGTCCGAAGGGATCGCCACGGTGACCGCCGCGCGCGGGCGAGGGAAATCGGCGCTGGCCGGTCAGTTGATTTCGCGTATTGCGGGCAACGCCATTGTGACGGCGCCGGCGAAAGCGGCAACGGACGTGCTGGCGCAATTTGCCGGTGACCGCTTCCGCTTTATGGCGCCAGATGCGCTGCTGAGCGCGGAGGCTGATGCCGACTGGCTGGTGGTGGATGAGGCGGCGGCGATCCCTGCGCCGCTCCTTCAGCGTGTTGTTTCCCGTTTCCCGCGCACCTTACTGACAACGACCGTACAGGGCTACGAAGGCACCGGACGCGGCTTTTTGTTGAAATTTTGCGCCCGCTTCCCGGAACTACAACGTTATGAACTTCAGCAACCCGTCCGCTGGGCGCAGGGATGTCCGCTGGAGAAATGGGTCAGCGATGCGCTGGTTTTTGATGATGACCATTTTGCGACCACTCCGCAGGGCAGCATTGTGATTACGCCTTTTGAACAAGATGCCTGGCAGACGCAACCGGAAATGCCTCTGGCGGTCTATCGGCTGCTTTCCGGGGCGCACTATCGTACCTCTCCGCTGGATCTCCGCCGGATGATGGATGCGCCGGGGCAGCATTTTTTCCGCGCCACCTGTGACAGGGAAATTGTCGGGGCGCTCTGGCTGGTTGAGGAAGGCGGCCTTGCTGCCGAACTCAGTCAGGCGGTCTGGGCGGGATTTCGGCGACCGCGGGGGAACCTCGTCGCGCAGTCGCTGGCGGCACACGGCGGCGATCCGCTGGCGGCTACCCTGACCGGTCGTCGAATCAGTCGTATTGCCGTCCATCCGGGACGCCAGCGTGAGGGCATTGGACAACAGCTGATCGCGCAGGCCCATGCGGCACACTGTGACTATCTTTCCGTGAGCTTTGGCTATACGCCTGAGCTGTGGCGCTTCTGGCAGCGCTGTGGCTTTATCCTGGTGCGCGTAGGCAACCACAAGGAGGCCAGTAGTGGCTGCTATACCGCAATGGCGCTCTTACCGCTAAACGCGGCAGGCAGACGCCTTGCCGAATATGAGCACCACCGTTTGCATCGCGATGCGGATATTCTTGCGTGGTGGAATGGGGAGGCGATCCCGGTTGAGTCGCTGAAAGCGACTACGCTTAATGAAGATGACTGGCAGACGCTGGCGGGGTTTGCTTTCGCGCACCGTCCATTGCTGACCTCTCTCGGCGGTCTGAGCCGCCTGCTGGCGACCAGCGCGTTGCCGCTACCGGCGCTGCGGGGCAGCCTGCAAGCACGCCTCAGCGATGCAGCGCTCTGCCAGACATTGCGCCTTTCAGGGCGCAAAGCACTGTTGAAGCGTCAGCGGGAAGAGGCGGCGCAGGCATTAGCCGGGCTGGATCCCGCGCGGACTGAGCATGACCGTAATCGGATTCTGCAATGGCAATTTTTTCACTAACTCCTTCAATTTTCTGGCATGGTCATTGCGATTGAGCAGCGTAGAATTAACGACATCAGTTAAGGAGATCGCCATGAAACATGACCATTTTGTTGTTCAAAGTCCGGCCCAACCTGCTCAACAGCTGTTGCTGCTGTTTCATGGCGTGGGCGATAACCCCGTCGCGATGGGTGAGATAGGGTCGTGGTTTGCCCCTCTCTTCCCGGACGCGCTGGTGGTCAGTATCGGCGGCGTTGAGCCGAGCGGTCCGGCATCCGGGCGGCAGTGGTTTTCCGTGCAAGGGGTGACGGAAGAGAATCGCCAGGCGCGGATTGACGCTATCATGCCGGTGTTTATCGAAACCGTACGTTACTGGCAAAAACAGAGTGGCGTAGGGGCGAATGCCACGGCGCTGATTGGTTTCTCTCAGGGCGCGATTATGGCGCTGGAGAGCATCAAAGCCGAGCCTGGTCTGGCCTCGCGGGTGATTGCGTTTAACGGACGCTATGCCAGCCTGCCGGAAAGCGCATCGACTGCCACTACGATCCACTTGATCCACGGTGGTGAAGATCGGGTCATTGAGCTTTCGCATGCAGTAGCCGCCCAGGACGCGCTGTTAAGTGCGGGCGGGGATGTCACGCTGGATATTGTGGAAGACCTCGGTCACGCGATTGACGACCGTAGCATGCAGTTTGCTCTCGATCATTTGCGCTACACCGTGCCGAAGCACTACTTTGACGAAGCGCTCAGCGGCGGTACGCCGAACGATGATGACGTGATTGAGATGATCTAAAAAATAAAGCCGGAATGGGGAACCCTTCCGGCCTTTGTTTATTTCTTCGGTTGGTCTTTCTTCGGCCAATCGTCGTCGTCGTCCCACTTATCGTTGAAATCACGATGCGGGGGAAGTTCCGGTTTATTCGCGAGGAATTTTTTGTGGTCGACGCCTTTGAGATCCTTGATCACATTCAGCAGTACACCTACCAAAAACACCAGCACCAGAATCCACCAATATTTTGCCAGCCAGTCCATGCGCGTTACCTCTTGCAGGAACCTCGTCAGGCGACGAGTTGTTCCATTATACGTTGATACATACGGGCAAGCAGTTGCAGGTCGGCGGCGTTCACGCATTCATTGATTTTATGAATCGTGGCATTCACCGGACCGAGCTCCACGACCTGCGCCCCCATACGAGCGATAAACCGTCCATCAGACGTACCGCCCGTGGTCAGTAACTGCGGTTTAATTTCATTATAGTGCTCGATGGCGTTCACGACCGCATCCACCAGCTTTCCGCGATCGGTCAGGAACGGCTGGCCAGAGAGCCACCAGTCAACGGTATAGCGCAACTGATGCTTTTCGAGCAGCGCGTGCACTCGCGCTTTGATCATCTCGTCGGTCAGTTCGGTACTGAAACGGAAGTTGAACTGCACAAACAGTTCACCGGGGATGACGTTATTGCTACCGGTACCCGCCTGAACATTGGCAATCTGCATGCTGGTGGCCGGGAAAAATTCATTGCCCTGATCCCACTCAATATTCACCAGTTCATTGAGCATGGGCGCGGCGCGGTGTACCGGGTTATCCGCCAAGTGTGGATAGGCGACGTGACCCTGCACGCCGTGGATGGTCAGGTTGCAGGTGAGCGATCCGCGACGACCGTTTTTCACCACGTCACCCACGACTTCGGTACTTGAGGGTTCGCCAACCAGACAGTAATCCAGGCGCTCATGACGCGCCATCAGCGCCTCGACAACCTTGACGGTACCGTTTTTCGCGCTGGCCTCTTCATCGGAGGTGATCAGAAACGCCAGCCGCCCTTTGTGGTTCGGGTGCTGAGCGACAAAGCGCTCTGCCGCCACCACCATGGCCGCCAGCGAACCTTTCATATCCGCCGCGCCGCGGCCAAACAACATCCCGTCGCGAATGGTCGGCTCGAAAGGTGGGTTGATCCAGCGGTCGGCATCGCCCGCCGGCACGACGTCGGTGTGACCGGCAAACGCCAGCGTCTCCCCCTGTCCGCGCCATGCCCAAAAATTCTGTGTATCCGCAAAATCCATGCGCTCAACGGTAAAACCGATCGCGCGCAGGCGTTCAATCATCAACGCCTGACATCCCGCATCATCCGGGCTCAGGGAAGGGCGGCGAATAAGCTGTTGTGTCAGCTCAATAACCGGGCACGACATAGACTACACCTCGTCAAAAAACTGCTGATAACTGGATTCACTAAAACCCAGCAGCATAGGCTTCCCGGGCGCGCAGAGCAATGGGCGTTTGATGATCGCCGGCATTTCAGTCATTAATGCGGCGGCAGACGCGGCATCGGTGATATGACTGCGTGTGGTTTCATCCAGTTTTCGCCACGTCGTCCCACGGGTGTTGAGAAGCGATTCCCACCCTAATTCATTGATAAATGAAGTGAGAAGTGTGTTGTCCAGCCCATCGACACGGTAATCGTGAAAACGGTAGTCAATGCCACGCGCTTCCAGCCAGCGGCGGGCCTTTTTAATGGTGTCGCAATTTTTAATACCGTAGAGGGTAATCATGTGCATCCTTATTAACGTAAACTGATTATATAATCATCAATATCGTTACGTCCGATAATACATCTTGTCATTTAATCGTGATCGGTAAATATAACATTGTTGAAGTAATGTGAATAATAATTCCTGAATTTGTTGGAATTTTCGTCTTAATCAAAATTCGGAATTTCTCCCTTGCAGCCATCTGTTTTTTAATCGAAATTGAAGAAGTACCAGATAAGGTATGATTGTTTCGAATTATTGCTGTATGTCACATAAAATTTATGGGTACCGCGCCATAGTGATGACATCACCCCACACCCCGGAGGATGTCATCACAGCAATTGGTTAATTTGTCTTCACCAGGAGATAATGTTTTTGTAGAATACGCATAATAAAAAGCAGAGGTTGTTATGATTGAACGCGAACTGGGGAACTGGAAAGATTTTATCGAAGTTATGCTTCGCAAATAAATTTCTGGAAGGATGACCAAATAACAGAACACACCGTGTGAGATTCATCACACAGAAAGGGCGACCCGTTGGCAGGTCGCCTTTTTTTGTCTCTTATTCCGGACGCGGCTTCAGTGGGAAGCGGCGACGGACCAGCACGAAAAACAGCGGCACAAAGTAGATTGCCAGTACTGTTGCCGAGATCATCCCACCCATGACGCCCGTCCCGACGGCGTGTTGACCGCCGGAACCCGCCCCGCTGCTGATGGCCATCGGCAACACGCCGAAGATAAACGCCAGCGAGGTCATCAGGATCGGACGTAAGCGCTGCCGACACGCATGCAGCGTCGCATCCAGCAGATCGTGTCCTTTCTCGTTCATCTCATTGGCAAATTCAACGATCAAAATGGCGTTCTTCGCCGAAAGCCCAATGACCGTCAACAGCCCGACCTGGAAATAGACATCGTTTTCCAGACCCCGCATCCAGGTCGCAAGCAGCGCGCCGATGACCCCCAACGGCACCACCAGCATCACCGAGAACGGTACTGACCAGCTTTCATACAGCGCGGCCAGACACAGGAATACCACCAACAGTGAAATGGCATACAAGGCCGGAGCCTGCGCTCCGGAGAGTCGCTCCTGGTACGACATGGCGGTCCATTCCAGACCAAATCCGGTCGGCAACTGACGCACCAGCGACTCCATCACATCCATCGCTGTCCCGGTACTTACCCCAGGTGCGGCTTCACCGACAATTTCGACGGCAGAATAGCCGTTGTAGCGCTCCAGACGTGGAGAGCCGGTCTCCCAGCGAGAGGTGGCGAAGGCGGAGAAAGGCACCATGCCGCCGCTGTTATTGCGCACGTACCACAGGTTGATGTCGTCTGGCAGCATGCGGTATTTCGCTGCCGCCTGGACGTAGACCTTTTTCACGCGGCCACGGTCCATAAAGTCGTTGACGTAGCTCGATCCCCAGGCGGTCTGCAACGTATCGTTGATGTCGTCAATGGATACACCCAGCGCCTGCGCTTTGCGTTGGTCGACATCAATTTGCAGCTGAGGACTGTCGTCCAGACCGTTGTGGCGCACACGGGTCAGGGCGCTATCCTGCGACGCCAGGCGAAGCAGTTGGTCACGCGCGGCCATTAAGGCATCATGACCGGCGCCGGCGTGATCCTGCAGTTCCATATCAAAACCTGCGGAACTGCCGAGACCGCTGATGGCAGGCGGGCTGCTGGCGAATACGCGCGCCTCTTTGATATTGTTAAACGCCTTCGTCGCACGTTCGATAATGGCAAACGAGGTGCCAGTCGTCGGGTCGCGTTCGCTCCAGTCTTTCAGGCGTACAAACATACGCGCCACGTTCTGACCGTTGCCCCCTGGGCCGGAACCGACCGTCGCAAAGACGGACTGGACGGTATCCTTTTCGTGGGTGAAATAATATTTCTCGACTTCCTGTACCACTTTTAAGGTTTGTTGCTGCGTGGAGCCGCTTGGCAACTGAACTGAGGTGATAAACATACCGCGATCTTCCAGCGGCAGGAACGAGGTCGGCAGACGCAGGAACAGAACCACCATCGCGCCAAGCAGCAGCACATAAATCAGGATCCAGCGCAGGCTGCGATGCAGAATTTTGGCCACGCCTTTTTCGTAGCGTTCGGCGTTACGGTTGAAGGTGCGGTTAAACCAGCCGAAGAAACCGGTTTGCCCGTGATGCTCGCCTTTGTGCAGCGGTTTAAGCAGGGTGGCGCACAGGGCAGGGGTGAGGATCATCGCCACCAGAACGGAAAGCACCATCGCCGCCACAATGGTAATAGAGAACTGACGGTAGATTGCCCCGGTAGTCCCGCCAAAGAAGGCCATCGGTACGAAGACGGCTGACAGCACCATCGCGATACCAACCAGCGCGCCCTGAATTTGTCCCATCGATTTTCGTGTCGCCTCGCGCGGCGTGAGGCCTTCCTCACTCATAATACGCTCGACGTTTTCCACGACCACGATGGCGTCATCCACCAGCAGGCCGATCGCCAGTACCATCGCAAACATGGTCAGGGTATTGATGCTGTAGCCGAAGGCATAGAGCACCGAAAACGTCCCCATCAGCACCACCGGTACGGCAATGGTGGGGATCAGCGTGGCGCGGAAATTTTGCAGGAACAGGTACATCACGAGGAACACCAGCGCGATGGCTTCCAGCAGTGTTTTCACCACGTCTTCAATAGAAGCTTTAACGAAGGAGGTGGTTTCATAGGCCACCTTGTATTCCAGACCGTGCGGGAAATACTGCGCCAGCTCATCCAGACGCTTAATCACCTGAGTCGCGGTGGCCATTTCGTTGGCCCCCGATGCCAGTTTTACTCCAAGCCCGGAGGCCGCATTACCATTAAAACGGCTGAGATAGTCATACTTCTCCGCCCCCATTTCGACGGTGGCGACATCGCCTAAGGTCACTTCTGATCCATCCTGATTGACGCGCAGCGTAATGGCGCGAAACTGTTCCGGCGTTTGCAGTAGCGACTGGGCATTAATGGTGGCGTTCAGCGCCTGGGTATCAATGGAAGGGGTTCCGCCAAGCTGTCCGACGGCGATCTGCGCGTTCTGCGACTCAATGGCGTCGGTGACATCTTTCGCGGTCATCTGGAAGCTGTTGAGCTTTGCCGGATCCAGCCAGATGCGCATGGAATATTGCGAGCCGTAGGCATCGATATCGCCGACGCCGCTCACCCGGCTGAGCGGATCCTGAATATTACTGGCGACGTAGTCCGCGATATCCTGCTTATCCATCGACCCGTCGGTGGAGACAAAAGCAATCGTCAGGATGTTGGTATCCCCGGTCTTACGAACCGTGACGCCCTGGTTCTGTACCGCCTGCGGCAGTTTACGCATCGCCGACTGTAACTGGTTCTGGACCTGTTGTACTGCTTCATCCGGATCGGTGCCTGCCACGAAGCTCAGCGTGACCGACGCTTGTCCGGTGCCGCTGCTTTGCGATGACATGTACATCAGATTATCGAGGCCGGTCATGTTCTGCTCAATGACCTGGGTGACGGTGTTTTCCAGCGTTTGGGCGGAGGCGCCGGGATAGTTTGCTGTGATGCGCACGTTTGGCGGCGCCAGATCCGGATATTGCTCCACCGGCAAAGAGAAAATAGCCAGGGTACCTGTCAGGCACAACAGGATAGCCAGCACCCAGGCAAATATGGGGCGATCGATAAAGAAATTCGCCATCAGAAAGAGGACCTCATTATTCTACATATCTTTATAGGTATGACTTGCTTCACTGTAGCGGGAAGCTACGAGTCAAACGTGGAGAAAAAAAGGAGATAATGTAAATTATCATGCCTGATTACAGCGTTTGTCAGCTTCCCGCACGCTCACGTCCGGTTTTGTGCGATTTTATGTCAGATGACTCGCATCCTCTTCTGATTCTGTCGAGCGAAAGCTAATGCTCACTAACGTCCCGCCGCCGGAAGGTTGCGAGAAACTTAACGTGCCGCCAAGACGTTCCGCGCGCTCGCGCATAATGTTCAGGCCATAATGCCCCGCCGGTTCGTTAGGCTCGCCAATGCCCACGCCGTTATCGCGAATATACACCGTGTGATTGCCATCCGGCGCCGTCACACAGCTGACGGCAATCTCACTGGCACTGGCGTGCTTCATCGCGTTGAGCACCGCTTCCCGGATAATCTGTAACAAATGGACCTGCATCTGCGCATCGAGCGCCAGCGTCGGCAACCGGCAGTCCAGAGTGAGTTTAGCGGCAGTTTGACCTTGTAGTGCTTCGAGCATTTCATGCAGCGCGGAGGGTAAATCGGCCTGCTGCAACGTCAGACGGAAGGTGGTCAGCAGTTCACGCAACTGACGATAGGCATCGTTCAGCGCCCGCGAGAAGTCATCCATAATGGCCTGCGCCGGGGCGTTATCCTCCGGAATGGCGCGTTTGAGCAGCGTCAACTGAATGCGCAGATACGAGAGCACCTGCGCCAGAGAGTCATGCAGTTCGCGGGCAATGGTGGCGCGCTCTTCCATCAGCAACAGTTGCTGGAAGTGTTTCTGCGCATGGTTGAAGTACAGGCCGCGCCCCAGCATGGTCGATACGCTGTTTAACAGCGGGATCGCGCTGGCGACATGCTGACTTTGCCAGTGCAGCTCGCCATAGACCGTCTCCTGCATGGTCACCGGCAGGATTTGCATCGGCAGGTCGGCCTGTTTTTCACCCTCACTGATACGCCAGTTTTCCCCGACGGTAAGCTCAAGAAATTGTGCCGCTTCGTTATCACGGACAATCTGCAAAATATGGCGGAAGCAGTGCACATCAATCTGACTGGTATTCAGCGCCTGAGAACACTGGTACAGCACTTCCAGACGCCGTTTGGCTTCATGGAGATCGTGGGTCTTTTCTTCGACCTTCGCTTCCAGCGAGCGGTACAGCTTATGCAACTCGCTCGACATCTGATTAAAGGTCTTCGCCAGTAGCCCCAGCTCGTTGGGAAGGTGCGTATCCAGCGGCGGCGAGTCAAACTGACCGTGTTCAATACGCTGACTGGCCATCACCAGTTGATTCAGTGGGCGCACAACCTGATGACGAATACGGCGCAGGGTGAAAAAGACGAGGGTAAAAATCCCGATACCGCCCGCCAGCGAGATCCCCACCACCAGCATCACTTTGCGTTCGGCATAGTGCTGCAAGGCCAGCACGAAGAGATCGATCTTATCGACGTAGGCATTAATGTTGTTCTGATACCACTGCAGATCACCATCAATCAGGCGGGGATTCATCTCCAGCCAGTTGGCGTGCAGTTGCGCGTAGCGACCTTTCACCGCCTGAGGCACATACCAGGCATTCAGATTGCTTAGCGCCGGTGAGTTGAGGGCCTGCTGAAAGAGCTGGCGATGGGCGTTTAATTGCGGGCTGTGGCTTTGCAGATCGTACCCCAGACGATAGCTCTGCATACGTAATGAACCCGCCACGTTAATGGCTTCGGCATCCCGCAGGCTGCTGGCCAGCGTCAGTAACGCAACGCCGGTCGAGAGAATCGAGAGCAGGACAATGTAAAAAAAAGCCCGGGCCAGACTGGCCGAGACGGGGCGTTTGACGATCACACGCGTAATTTCCTTTAAAAGTGCTTACGGTAAAAATCTCTCGCAGATCTGAAACGTAATTTCACTCTGGCTGAAATAAATTGATCTGCCACAGGTTCTGTAGAAATAGTTGTGCTTCCTGGGCAAATGAACATTGCCGACGTGTGGTCAGTCGGTTAATAACAACACTTATATAAAGAATAAGGTTTTTACAACCAAAAAAGAAGGTCGCCATGAACCGTTTTATTATGGCCAACAGCCAACAGTGCCTGGGATGCCATGCCTGTGAAGTTGCTTGCGTTTTGGCCCACAATGAAGAGCAACATGTCCTTAGCCAACGTCACTACCAGCCCCGGATCACTGTTATCAAGCATCAGCATCAGCGAAGTGCAGTGACCTGTCACCATTGCGAAGATGCTCCCTGCGCCCGCAGTTGTCCGAATGGAGCGATAAGCCACGTTAACGACAGCGTGCAGGTCAATCAGCAAAAGTGTATCGGCTGTAAATCCTGCGTGGTGGCCTGTCCGTTCGGCACCATGCAAATCGTCCTGACGCCCGTCGCCAAAGGTCAGGTCAAAGCGACGGCGCATAAATGTGACCTCTGCCAGGGGCGGGAAAATGGACCGGCCTGTGTGGAGAATTGTCCTGCGGACGCGCTGCAACTGGTGACGGAAGGGTCGTTAACCCGGCTGGCGAAAGCGCGACGTTTACGTACAGCCCGGCAGGAGAATCAGCCGTGGCATGCGGATGCGACGGCGACCGCTTTCTCCACCATGAGCAAAATTGAGCAAATGCGCGCGACGCCTGCGCGTGGTGAACCGGATAAACTGGCTATCGATGCGCGAAAAGTCAGCTTTGACGAAATCTATCTGCCGTTTCGCACGGCTCAGGCGGAGCAGGAAGCCTCTCGCTGCCTGAAGTGCGGTGAGCACAGCATTTGTGAATGGACCTGCCCGCTGCATAACCACATCCCTCAGTGGATTGAACTGGTAAAAGCCGGAAACATTGATGCGGCGGTGGAATTGTCTCACCAGACGAACTGTTTGCCGGAAATCACCGGGCGCGTTTGTCCACAAGACCGACTGTGCGAAGGCGCCTGTACGGTGCGCGACGAGCATGGCGCGGTGACGATCGGCAACATTGAACGTTACATTTCCGACCGCGCGCTGGGTAAAGGCTGGCGGCCGGATCTGAGCCATGTCCAGAAGGTCGATAAGCGCGTGGCGATTATTGGTGCCGGTCCGGCAGGGCTTGCCTGCGCCGACGTGCTGGCGCGTCGCGGCGTCAGCGCCACGGTTTTTGATCGTCATCCCGAAATAGGCGGACTGCTGACCTTTGGCATCCCGGCCTTCAAACTGGATAAATCACTGCTGGCGCGCCGTCGGGAAATTTTCAGCGCGATGGGGATCCATTTTGAACTGAACTGCGAAGTGGGCAGGGATGTGAAAATGGAGGCGCTGCTGGAGGATTACGACGCCGTATTTGTCGGCGTGGGAACCTATCGTTCGATGAAGGCCGACCTGCCCAACGAAGATGCACCGGGCGTCTACGACGCGCTGCCATTCCTGATCGCGAATACCAAACAGGTGATGGGACTGGACGAATGTCCTGAAGAGCCGTACATCGACACCGCCGGACTCAACGTGGTGGTGTTGGGCGGTGGTGACACGGCGATGGACTGTGTCCGTACCGCGCTGCGTCATGGCGCAAGCCAGGTCACCTGCGCCTATCGCCGTGACGAAGCCAACATGCCGGGTTCAAAAAAAGAGGTGAAAAACGCGCGTGAGGAAGGGGCTAACTTCGAGTTCAACGTGCAGCCGGTCGATCTGGAACTGAGCGCGGACGGGCGCGTTTGTGGCATTCGTTTGCTGCGTACGCAGTTGGGTGAGCCGGATGCCCAGGGACGCCGCCGTCCGGTGCCGATTGCCGGCAGTGAGTTTGTGATGCCGGCAGATGCCGTGATCATGGCGTTTGGTTTCCATCCGCACGGGATGCCGTGGCTGGAGAGCCATGGAGTGCAAGTGGACAACTGGGGTCGCATCGCGGCAAACGTGGAGAGTGCATACCGTTACCAGACCACTAACCCGAAAATCTTTGCTGGCGGCGATGCCGTTCGCGGCGCCGATCTGGTGGTCACCGCGATGGCGGAAGGACGCCATGCGGCGCAGGGGATCGTCGACTGGCTGGGGCTGTAAACGTTTGACTATGCCGTAGGCCGGATAAGGCGTCGCCGACATCCGGCCTATCCGCGCCTGATGGCGCGGCGCTTATCAGGTCTACAATTCACCTCTGTCCGGCACAAATCAGCCTTATCTTACACAGACAAAACCGGCTTCACGGCGTAGTATAATTTCTCTTCTTACGCTGTGGAGCCGATATGTCGCAAAAAATCACCCTCGTTAAAGACAAAGTCCTTTCTGATAACTATTTCATCCTGCGCAATATTACCTACGATCTGACCCGCTCGAATGGCGACGTCATCCGCCACAAACGTGAAGTGTACGATCGCGGCAATGGGGCAACGATCCTGTTGTACAACGCAGAGAAAAAGACCGTCGTGTTGATTCGTCAGTTTCGCGTAGCGACGTGGGTGAACGGTAACGAAAGCGGGCAGTTGATTGAAACCTGCGCCGGATTACTGGACAACGACGAGCCGGAAGCCTGCATTCGCAAAGAGGCCATTGAAGAGACGGGCTATGAAGTGGGCGAGGTGCGTAAGCTCTTTGAGCTGTACATGTCTCCCGGCGGGGTGACGGAGCTGATTCACTTTTTTATCGCCGAATACAGCGAAAGCCAGCGTGCTAATGCTGGCGGTGGCGTCGAAGATGAAGACATTACTGTACTGGAATTGCCGTTTACCCAGGCGCTGGAAATGATTAAAACCGGTGAGATACGAGACGGTAAGACCGTGTTATTGCTCAACTATTTGCAATCTTCCCATTTAATGGATTGATAAATAAGGTTTATATTTCTTTACGAATTATTGAATCTATCCGACAAATCCGATTGAGCATGGTTAACAGCGCAACGAAGATACGACCTGTGTTGTTCGTTTGACTTCTGGGGTTATTACCGTCCATGCGCTATCGCGTTATTTTCCTTTTCTTGCTCGGCCTGATTCCGGCCCGCTTGCTGTGGGCCGCGCCCGCGCAACAGGCCTTTTCTGACTGGCAGGTAACCTGTAATAACCAGAATTTTTGCGTCGCGCGTAACACCGGTGAACATGGCGGACTGGTGATGACCCTGAGCCGCAGCGCCGGGGCGCATACCGATGCCGTCCTGCGTCTCGATCTTGGCGGATTGACCGCGCCCGCCAACGAAGCGGATATCGCGCCACGCCTGTTGCTGGATGGCAAACCGTTGGCGCTGAGCCCAGAGCACTGGCGAATGACGCCGTGGCACCTGATGACGGACGACACGGCGACCATTGCGGAATTTCTGCTGACAATTCAGGACGGGAAGACGATCACCCTGCAAAAAGGCAACCAAACCATTTCGCTGGCCGGGCTGAAAGCGGCGCTGTTGTTCATCGACGCGCAGCAAAAGCGGGTGGGCAGCGAAACGGCGTGGATTGAAAAAGGGGACGATCCCCCACTCAGCGTACCACCGGCACCGGCGCTGAAAGGCGTAGCCGTCGTTAACCCCACGCCCACACCGCTCTCCCTCGACGAACGCAATGACCTTCTTGATTACGGCAACTGGCGAATGAACGGCATTACGTGTTCACTCGATCCTTCACGCCGCGAGGTGCGGGTAACCGCCCTTACCGATGACAAAGCCCTGTTGATGATTGCCTGCGAAGCCGGAGCGTACAACACGATCGATCTGGCGTGGATTGTGTCGCGGAAAAAACCGCTGGCCTCGCACGCCGTACGCTTGCGTTTACCGTTTAACAGCGGTGCGGAAAGTAACAACATGGAGTTGATGAACGCCGTGTTTGATGAGAAGTCGCGCGAACTGGTTACCCTGGCAAAAGGGCGGGGATTAACGGACTGCGGCATCCAGACTCGCTGGCGTTTTGACGGCCAGCGTTTTCGTCTGGTGCGTTATGCCGAAGAGCCGAGCTGTGATGGCTGGCATGGGCCAGATGCCTGGCCCACGCTATGGATCACGCGTTAATTTTCTGTCGGATGGCGACTGCGTCTTATCCGACCTATGAAAAGCTATCTGTAGGCCGGATAAGACGCGTTGCATACATCAGGCGTTCAAAACCTTGTGTGCTTTCTCCACAATGTTCTCAACCGTAAAGCCGAAGTAAGGGAACAGCTTCTCTGCTGGCGCGGATTCACCGTAGCCGGTCATCCCGACAATCGCCCCTTTTAAGCCCACATATTTGTACCAGTAATCGGCAATACCGGCTTCGACTGCGACGCGCGCGCTGACGTTCGACGGCAGCACCGACTCGCGGTATGCCTCGTCCTGGGCATCGAAAATATCCGTTGAAGGTAGCGACACCACGCGGACGTTACGCCCTTCGCCGGTCAGTTTCTCCGCTGCCAGTAGGGTAATCTCCATTTCTGACCCGGTGGCAATCAGAATGATATCCGGTTTGCCACCGCTGTCTTTCAGCACGTAGCCACCGCGGGCGATCTCTTTCACCTGCTCTGGCGTGCGTTCAACCTGCGCCAGGTTCTGTCGTGACAGGATCAGTGCCGTGGGGCCATCATGGCGCTCGACCGCCAGCTTCCAGCCCACCGCGGCTTCAACCTGATCGCACGGACGCCAGGTGCTGAAATTGGGCGTCAGGCGCAGGCTGGCCAGCTGCTCCACGGCCTGGTGGGTCGGACCATCTTCCCCCAGACCGATAGAGTCATGGGTATACACCATGATTTGCCGCGCTTTCATCAGTGCCGCCATGCGCGCTGCGTTGCGCGCATATTCAACGAACATCAGGAAGGTGGCGGTATAGGGTACGAATCCACCGTGATGAGCGATACCATTGGCAATGGCGGTCATACCGAATTCACGCACGCCATAGTGAATATAATTGCCCGCCAGATCCTCTTTCAGTGAGGTGGAGCCTTTCCAGATAGTCAGGTTGCTCGGCGCAAGATCTGCCGAACCGCCTAACAGCTCCGGCAGAAGGGGACCGTAGACGTTGAGGGCATTTTGCGATGCCTTGCGGGTGGCGATTTTGGCGGGATTCGCCTGCAGTTCGTTGATGTATTTCTGTGTGGTCTTTTCCCACGCCTCTGGCAGACCGCCGGTCATGCGGCGCGTGAACTCCGCGGCCAGTTTCGGGTGCGCTTTCTGGTAAGCGGCGAATTTTTCATTCCAGCGTTGCTGCGCTTTCTCGCCTTTTTCGCGGGCGTCCCAGGCGCGATAAATCTCTTTCGGGATCTCAAATGCCGGGTGGTGCCAGCCGAGTTTCTGCCGCGTCAGCGCCACTTCTTCTTCGCCCAGCGCCGCGCCATGGGATTCCTCTTTCCCCGCTTTATTCGGTGAGCCAAAGCCGATCACCGTGCGGCAGATAATCAGCGACGGTTTGTCCTTCACGCTCTGCGCTTCCTGAATTGCTCTCTTCACCGCTTCCGGGTCGTGGCCATCGATTTCGTGGACGACATGCCAGTGATAGGCTTCAAAGCGTTTGGCGGTATCATCGGTAAACCAGCCGTCGGTTTCACCATCAATGGAGATACCGTTGTGATCGTAAAAACCGATCAGCTTGCCCAGCCCCAGCGTTCCCGCCAGCGAACAGACCTCATGCGAAATGCCTTCCATCAGGCAGCCGTCGCCCATAAACACATACGTGAAGTGATCGACAATCTCGTGGTCCGGCTGGTTGAACTGTGCCGCCAGCGTGCGTTCGGCAATGGCTAAACCAACGGCGTTTGCCAGCCCCTGGCCCAGCGGCCCGGTGGTGGTTTCCACGCCTGGCGTATAGCCGATTTCCGGGTGTCCCGGCGTTTTGGAATGCAGCTGGCGGAAGTTTTTCAGCTCTTCAATCGGCAGGTCGTAACCTGTCAGGTGGAGCAGGCTGTAAAGCAGCATCGAGGCATGACCGTTAGAGAGAATAAAACGGTCGCGATCGTACCAGCTCGGATCGGTCGGGTTGTGGCGAAGGAAATCGTTCCACAGGACTTCGGCGATATCCGCCATTCCCATCGGCGCGCCGGGGTGGCCGGAGTTGGCTTTCTGAACAGCGTCCATACTGAGCGCACGAATGGCATTGGCAAGGTCTTTACGGGACATAGAACACTCCGTGGCAAGATTTAGAGTTTGGCAGCAAGCAGGTCTTCCAGTTTGCGTTGGTCAACAGCGAACAGACGGATACCGTCAGAGAGTTTCTCTACCGCCATCGCATCCTGGTTATGCTCCCAGCGGAATTCAGCTTCGCTCATGGGCGCGGGACGATGGAAGGTTTGCGAAGACGGCACCAGCTTGCGCACGACCGGTTCTTCTTTTTCCTGTAATTCTTTCAGGAGATTGGGGGCAATCGTCAGGCGATCGCAGCCGGCCAGCGCGAGGATCTGCTCAGTGCGGCGGAAGCTGGCGCCCATGACGATGGTGTCATAGCGATGCTGTTTGAAGTAATCGTAGATATTGCGTACCGACTTCACGCCGGGATCTTGCTCGACAACGTATGGGTCCATCGGGCTGCGCGCCTGATACCAGTCATAGATGCGTCCGACAAACGGGGAGATCAAAAAGACGCCCGCTTCGGCGCAGGCGCGGGCCTGAGCAAAGGAAAACAGCAGCGTCAGGTTACAGTTAATTCCCTCTTTCTCTAACGCTTCTGCTGCGCGAATACCTTCCCATGTGGAGGCCAGCTTAATCAGTATGCGGGATTTATCGATCCCCTGCTGCTGGTACAAATCCACCAGGTGGCGGGCCTTGTCGATACTTTTTTGTTGATCGAAGGAGAGTCGGGCATCCACTTCGGTCGACACGCGTCCCGGAATGCTTTTAAGAATTTCCGCACCAAAATTGACCGCCAGTTTGTCGCAGGCTTCGGCAACCTGCTGTTCCTGGGTTTTCCCCTGCTGCTTCCCCCACTGGATCGCATCGTCAATCAGATGCGCGTAGTGCGCCAGGCCAGCGGCCTTCAGCAGCAGGGAAGGGTTGGTGGTGGCATCCTGGGGTTGGTAATGACGAATAGACTCAATATCGCCGCTGTCGGCCACGACAGTGGTGAATTGTTTGATGCCGTCTAACTGGTTCATAGGAAATACTCCTTGAAAAGTAACGTGTTAGGTGAGTGCTTAAAATCACACTTCTGAGAAATTCATGATGTGCACCACAAAAAAGCATAGCAGACAGGCATGGTATTGCTGGCTTAAGCAGGTAACATGGTTGTTATGAGTTGATTACGAAATCTTTATTTAAGTCGTGATAGTTTGGGGACCTTCAAAGTTTGCGTCCCGCAGTGCGGTGATAATGTGCGACGCACCTGACTGCGCGTGACTTTTTTGAACGATACGTGAAAGGAACAACAAGATGGATGACCAGTTAAAGCAAAGCGCCCTTGATTTCCACGAATTCCCGGTACCTGGTAAAATCCAGGTTTCCCCGACCAAGCCCCTTGCCACGCAGCGCGATCTGGCGCTGGCCTACTCGCCGGGCGTCGCGGCACCTTGTCTTGAAATCGAAAAAGACCCGCTGGCTGCGTATAAATACACCGCGCGTGGCAACCTGGTTGCCGTTATCTCTAACGGGACGGCGGTGCTGGGCTTAGGCAATATTGGCGCGCTGGCCGGTAAACCGGTCATGGAAGGCAAAGGCGTTCTGTTTAAGAAATTCGCCGGTATTGATGTGTTCGATATCGAAGTCGATGAGCTCGATCCGGACAAATTTATTAACGTCGTTGCCGCGCTGGAGCCGACGTTCGGCGGGATCAACCTGGAAGACATCAAAGCGCCGGAGTGTTTCTACATCGAACAGAAACTGCGCGAACGCATGAATATTCCGGTGTTCCATGACGATCAGCACGGCACCGCGATCATCAGTACCGCCGCCATTCTTAACGGTCTGCGGGTGGTAGAGAAAAATATCTCCGACGTGCGGATGGTGGTATCTGGCGCGGGCGCGGCGGCGATCGCCTGTATGAACCTGCTGGTGGCGTTGGGAATGCAGAAACACAATATTGTGGTCTGCGACTCGAAAGGCGTCATCTACAAAGGTCGTGAGCCGAATATGGCTGAAACCAAAGCGGCCTACGCGGTAGACGATGACGGTAAACGGACGCTGGATGACGTCATCGACGGCGCGGATATTTTCCTCGGTTGTTCAGGCCCGAAAGTGCTGACTCAGGAGATGGTCAAGAAAATGGCCCGCGCGCCGATGATTCTGGCGCTGGCTAACCCGGAACCGGAAATTCTGCCGCCGCTGGCAAAAGAGGTGCGTCCGGACGCCATTATCTGTACCGGCCGTTCCGACTACCCGAACCAGGTCAACAACGTCCTGTGCTTCCCGTTCATTTTCCGTGGCGCGCTGGACGTCGGCGCGACGGCAATCAACGAAGAGATGAAGCTGGCTGCGGTCCATGCCATTGCCGAACTGGCGCATGCCGAGCAGAGCGAAGTCGTGGCTTCAGCCTATGGCGACCAGGATCTGAGTTTCGGCCCGGAATACATCATTCCAAAACCGTTCGACCCGCGTCTGATCGTTAAAATCGCGCCAGCGGTTGCCAAAGCGGCGATGGATTCCGGCGTGGCAATGCGACCGATTGCCGACTTTGATGCTTATATCGATAAGCTGACCGAATTTGTCTACAAAACCAACCTGTTTATGAAGCCGATTTTCTCGCAGGCACGCAAAGCACCGAAGCGTGTCGTATTGCCGGAAGGGGAAGAGGCGCGCGTGCTGCACGCCACGCAGGAACTGATCACGCTGGGTCTGGCGAAGCCGATCCTGATTGGTCGTCCTGGCGTAATCGAAATGCGCATTCAAAAACTGGGTCTGCAGATCAAAGCGGGTGTTGATTTTGAGATCGTCAACAATGAATCCGATCCGCGCTTTAAAGAGTACTGGAACGAGTACTACCAGATCATGAAGCGTCGTGGCATTACGCAGGAGCAGGCGCAGCGTGCGGTGATCGCCAACACCACGGTGATTGGCGCGATCATGGTACAGCGCGGCGAAGCAGATGCGATGATCTGCGGCACTATCGGTGATTACCATGAACACTTCAGCGTGGTGAAAGCGGTGTTTGGCTACCGTGAAGGCGTCCATACCGCCGGGGCGATGAACGCGTTGCTGCTGCCGAGCGGCAATACCTTTATTGCCGATACCTATGTCAATGACGACCCTGAACCGGAAGAGCTGGCGGAAATCGCCGTGATGGCGGCGGAAACCGTGCGTCGCTTTGGTATCGAACCGAAAGTGGCGTTGCTGTCACACTCTAACTTTGGTTCGTCCAACTGTCCGTCTGCAGGCAAAATGCGCGCCGCGCTGGAGATTATCAAAGCACGTGCGCCTGACCTGATGATTGACGGCGAAATGCATGGTGATGCCGCGCTGGTGGAAAGCATTCGTAATGACCGGATGCCGGACAGCCCGCTGAAAGGCTCGGCCAATATTCTGGTGATGCCAAATATGGAAGCCGCGCGTATTAGTTATAAT
Organism: Citrobacter freundii complex sp. CFNIH2; assembly: GCF_002880615.1. Classification (NCBI taxonomy): domain Bacteria; kingdom Pseudomonadati; phylum Pseudomonadota; class Gammaproteobacteria; order Enterobacterales; family Enterobacteriaceae; genus Citrobacter; species Citrobacter freundii complex sp. CFNIH2. Next base: position 212,052 of record NZ_CP025757.1, read on the forward strand.
TTACTGCGCGTCTCCAGTTCAGAAGGTGTCACGGTTGGCCCGGTTCTGATGGGCGTGGCAAAACCGGTTCACGTATTAACGCCGATCGCCTCTGTGCGTCGAATTGTTAATATGGTGGCGCTGGCAGTGGTTGAGGCGCAAACACAGCCGCTGTAATTTCACTTTAATTAATTCCGGCGCGGGTTTCTCCCGCGCCTTTTTATTTTCTGCGTATTAGTGATCCACTTCACCTTTTAAATCACCTTGCCGAATTTTGTTATTTACCCTGACAAAAAATTGCCACGATAAGCCCAGTCTTAACACAGGCGGTGAGCAATGGATAAAGAACGCATCATTCAGGAATTTGTGCCGGGCAAACAGGTCACGCTGGCGCATCTCATTGCGCATCCAGGTGAAGAACTGGCGAAAAAGATCGGCGTTCCCGAAGCAGGGGCCATCGGCATTATGACCCTGACGCCGGGAGAAACCGCGATGATTGCCGGCGATCTGGCGATGAAGGCTGCCGACGTACATATCGGTTTTCTCGACAGATTCAGTGGTGCGCTGGTGATCTACGGCTCGGTCGGCGCGGTAGAAGAGGCCTTATTGCAAACGGTCAGTGGGCTGGGGCGGTTATTAAATTTCACCCTCTGCGACCTGACGAAAAGCTAATTCTGAGGTGCTTATGAAACGTATTGCGTTTGTTGGCACTGTCGGCGCGGGAAAAACAACGCTTTTTAATGCCTTACAGGGAAATTATTCCCTCGCCAGAAAAACGCAGGCCGTGGAATTTAATAAAAATGGCGATATCGATACGCCAGGGGAATATTTCAGTCATCCCCGCTGGTATCACGCCTTAATTACCACGCTGCAGGACGTTGATACGTTGATTTATGTCCATGCGGCCAATGACAAAGAAAGTCGCTTACCTGCCGGGCTGTTAGATATCGGTGCCAGTAAACGACACATCGCCGTGATCAGCAAAACGGATATGCCAGATGCCGACGTGACCGCAACGCGGGAATTACTGCGCGGGATTGGGTTTCAGGAGCCGATTTTCGAACTCAACAGCCATGACCCGCAAAGCGTGCAGCACCTGGTGGACTATCTGACTGAGCTCAGCCAAAAGGAGGAAGGGGCAGGTGAAAACACTTATCACAGCTAACGATATACGTGCGGCGCACGCACGAGGCGAACAAGAGATGTCGGTGGTGCTGCGCGCCAGCATCATCACCCCGGAAGCCCGTGAAGTCGCGGAGTTACTGGGCATCACGATTGTGGAGTGCGAGGGATGCGCGCCAACGGCAGCGTGCAGTGTGGACGAGGCCAAATCTGAAACGCAGCGCATTCGTGAAACTATCATCGCGCAACTACCGGAAGGGCAGTTTACCGAGAGTCTGGTTTCGCAGTTGATGGACAAAGTGCTGAAGGAAAAACAGTCGCTGGAGCAGGGCGGGATGCAACCGGGTTTTCATTCGGTGACCGGCAAAGGCGGCATCAAAGTGATCGATGGCAGCAGCGTTAAGTTTGGCCGCTTCGACGGCGCACAGCCGCACTGCGTGGGCCTGACCGATCTCGTTACCGAGCAGGACGGCAGCAGTATGGCCGCCGGGTTCATGCAGTGGGATAACGCGTTCTTCCCGTGGACGCTGAACTACGACGAAATCGACATGGTGCTCGACGGTGAACTGCATGTGCGCCATGAAGGTGAAACGATGATCGCCAAAGCCGGGGATGTCATGTTTATCCCCAAAGGCTCGAGCATTGAATTTGGCACGCCGACGACCGTGCGCTTCCTGTACGTTGCGTGGCCTGCGAACTGGCAATCGGTATGAAAGATTTCATCACCGAAGCATGGCTCAGAGCGAACCATACGCTCAGCGAAGGGGCGGAAATCCATCTCCCTGCTGACGCTCGCCTGACGCCCTCTGCCCGCGAACTGTTGGAAGGCCGTCATCTGCGCATCAAGTTTCTGGATGAGCAGGGCAGTCTGTTTGTCGACGACGAGCAACAGCAGCCGCAGCCGGTGCACGGGTTAACCAGTAGCGATACGCATCCCCAGGCCTGCTGTGAACTGTGTCGCCAGCCGGTGGCGAAAAAGCCTGACACCTTGACCCACCTGACGGCGGACAAAATGGTCGCCAAAAGCGATCCGCGTCTGGGCTTTCGTGCCGCGCTGGACAGCACCATCGCGCTGGCGGTGTGGCTGCAAATCGAACTGGCGGAGCCATGGCAGCCCTGGCTGGCGGATATTCGTTCGCGGCTGGGCAATATTATGCGCGCCGATGCGATGGATGAACCCCTGGCGGCACAGTCCATTGTCGGGCTGAACGAGGATGATCTGCATCGTCTTTCCCATCAACCGTTGCGTTATCTGGAGCACGATCATCTGGTGCCTGAAGCCAGTCATGGTCGTGAGTCCGCGCTGCTGAATCTGCTACGTACCAAAGTTCGCGAGACGGAAACGATCGCCGCCCAGGTCTTTATCACCCGCGGTTTTGACGTCCTGCGACCGGATATTTTGCAGGCGCTGAACCGTCTTTCCAGCGCGGTCTACGTGATGATGATTCTGAGTGTCACCAAACACCCGCTCACCGTCAGCCAGATCCAACAGCGACTGGGAGGTGAACAATGATCATTGAACGCGCCCGCGAACGGGCTCAGCAAGCCCCGGCCCGGGTGGTCTTTCCGGATGCGTTAGACGAACGCGTGCTGAAAGCAGCGCACTACCTGCAACAGCACGGCCTGGCGCACCCCATTCTGGTGGCCAGCCCGTTCGCGCTGCGCCAGTTCGCCCTCACGCATCGGGTGGCGCTGGACGGTATTCAGGTTATCGACCCGCACAGCAACCTGGCGATGCGTGAAGCGTTCGCAGAGCGCTGGCTCGCCCGGTCCGGGGAGAAAACGCCGCCGGATGCCGTTGAGAAACTCAATGACCCGCTGATGTTTGCAGCGGCGATGGTTAGCGCAGGCAAGGCGGATGTCTGTATCGCCGGCAATCTTTCCTCCACGGCTAACGTGCTGCGCGCGGGCTTACGCATTATTGGCCTGCAGCCGGGGTGTAAAACGCTGTCGTCTCTTTTCCTGATGCTGCCGCAGTACGTCGGACCGGCGTTAGGGTTTGCCGACTGTAGCGTGGTGCCGCAGCCAACGGCGGCACAACTGGCGGATATCGCGATCGCCAGTGCCGACACCTGGCGCGGTATCACCGGTGAAGAACCGCGCGTGGCAATGCTGTCATTCTCCAGTCAGGGTAGCGCCCGTCATCCCTGCGTGGCGAACGTGCAGCAGGCAACAGAGATTGTTCGTGAACGCGCACCCACGCTACTGGTGGATGGCGAACTGCAATTTGACGCCGCCTTTGTGCCGGAGGTCGCCGCGCAAAAAGCGCCTGCCAGTCCGCTACGGGGTCACGCCAACGTGATGGTTTTTCCGTCACTGGAGGCCGGCAATATTGGTTACAAAATCGCCCAGCGTCTGGGCGGATATCGTGCCATCGGGCCGCTGATTCAGGGGCTTGCCGCACCGCTTCATGACCTTTCGCGAGGCTGTAGCGTACAGGAAATTATCGAACTGGCGTTGGTGGCAGCCGTGCCGCGCCAGACTGACGTGAGTCGCGAACGTGACTCACAAACCCTGGTTGTATAAATGGTCCCGTTCTGGACCCCATGAGAGGAAAACACAATGGAAGCTTTAGGAATGATTGAAACCCGGGGCCTGGTTGCACTGATTGAGGCCTCTGATGCGATGGTAAAAGCCGCACGCGTGAAGCTGGTTGGTGTGAAACAGATTGGCGGCGGTCTGGTGACTGCGATGGTCCGTGGCGATGTCGCGGCCTGCAAAGCAGCAACGGATGCCGGTGCCGCAGCGGCACAGCGTATCGGCGAACTGGTCTCTGTTCACGTGATCCCGCGTCCGCATGGCGATCTGGAAGAAGTGTTCCCGATCAGCTTCAAAGGCGACAGCAACATCTAAGCAGGACTGGGGGCCGGATGGCGCTGCGCTTATCCGGCCTACAGGATCGCAGCACAACTTAACCCACGGAGGCGGGTATGAAACTGGCAGTCGTCACAGGACAAATCGTTTGTACCGTACGCCATCAGGGACTGGCACACGACAAATTGCTGATGGTGGAGATGATCGATGCCCAGGGAAATCCCGACGGGCAGTGTGCCGTCGCCATTGACAGCATCGGGGCGGGTACCGGGGAGTGGGTGCTGCTGGTTAGCGGCAGTTCTGCTCGCCAGGCGCATCGCAGCGAAGCGTCCCCTGTCGATCTGTGCGTGATTGGTATCGTCGATGAAGTGGTGGCTGGCGGTCAGGTGATATTCCACAAATAGGACTGAACATCATGAATCAACAGGATATTGAACAGGTGGTGAAAGCGGTACTGCTGAAAATGAAAGACAGCAGCCAGCCAGCGACCGCCGTTCATGAAATGGGCGTCTTTGCCTCCCTGGATGATGCGGTGGCGGCAGCAAAAGTCGCTCAGCAGGGGCTGAAGAGCGTGGCGATGCGCCAGCTTGCCATTCACGCCATTCGTGAAGCGGGCGAAAAGCATGCCAAAGAATTAGCGGAACTTGCCGTCACAGAGACTGGCATGGGACGCGTCGACGATAAATTTGCCAAAAACGTGGCACAGGCACGCGGGACACCGGGCGTGGAGTGTTTATCGCCACAGGTACTCACCGGCGATAACGGCCTGACGCTGATCGAAAATGCGCCGTGGGGCGTCGTCGCCTCAGTGACGCCATCCACTAACCCGGCGGCAACGGTGATTAATAACGCCATCAGCCTGATTGCCGCAGGTAACAGCGTCGTGTTCGCCCCCCATCCGGCGGCGAAAGGCGTTTCACAACGCGCGATCACACTGCTTAACCAGGCGGTGGTGGCGGCGGGTGGCCCGGAAAACCTGCTGGTGACCGTGGCGAACCCGGATATCGAAACCGCGCAGCGGTTGTTTAAGTACCCAGGCATTGGTCTGCTGGTCGTCACCGGCGGCGAAGCGGTGGTCGACGCCGCCCGCAAACACACCAATAAACGTCTGATTGCCGCCGGTGCCGGTAATCCGCCGGTGGTTGTCGATGAGACGGCGGATCTGGCGCGGGCTGCGCAATCCATCGTCAAAGGCGCGTCCTTCGATAACAACATCATTTGCGCTGATGAGAAGGTGCTGATTGTCGTCGACAGCGTGGCGGATGAGCTGATGCGCCTGATGGAAGGCCAGCAGGCGGTGAAACTGAGCGCCGCGCAGGCCGAACAGCTCCAGCCGGTGTTGCTGAAAAATATCGATGAGCGTGGCAAAGGCACTGTCAGCCGTGACTGGGTTGGACGCGACGCGGCAAAAATCGCCGCCGCCATTGGCCTGCAGGTCCCGGATCAAACCCGACTGCTGTTTGTTGAAACGCCTGCCACGCATCCTTTTGCCGTCACGGAACTGATGATGCCGGTCCTGCCGGTGGTACGGGTGGCAAATGTCGACGAGGCTATTGCGCTGGCGGTGCAACTGGAAGGCGGCTGTCACCATACCGCTGCGATGCACTCGCGCAACATCGACAACATGAACCAGATGGCGAACGCCATTGATACCAGCATCTTCGTCAAGAACGGACCGTGCATTGCCGGACTGGGACTGGGCGGTGAAGGCTGGACCACCATGACCATCACCACGCCAACCGGGGAAGGGGTGACCAGTGCGCGTACGTTTGTGCGTCTGCGTCGCTGTGTATTGGTGGATGCGTTCCGCATCGTTTAAGGAGAGAGAGATGGCGCACGACGAAGAAAGTTGGCTCACGCCAAGACTGCAAAAAGCCGCTGACCTGTGTAATCAGGCGCCTGCGACAAGCGATTCCGCGCTGTGGCTGGGTGTTGATCTCGGCACCTGCGACGTGGTGTCGATGGTTGTCGACGGCGACGGACAGCCGGTCGCGGTGTGTCTTGACTGGGCTGACGTCGTGCGCGACGGCATCGTCTGGGATTTCTTCGGCGCGATCACTATCGTGCGCCGCCATCTCGATACGCTCGAACAACAGCTCGGCAGCCGGTTTACCCACGCGGCGACGTCGTTCCCGCCGGGCACCGACCCGCGCATCTCCATCAACGTACTGGAATCTGCCGGGCTGGAGGTCAGCCATGTGCTGGATGAACCAACCGCGGTCGCCGATCTGCTGCAACTGGATAACGCCGGTGTCGTGGATATCGGTGGCGGCACGACCGGGATCGCCATCGTTAAGCAGGGCAAAGTGACGTACTCGGCGGATGAGGCGACGGGCGGTCACCATATTTCTCTGACTCTGGCCGGAAACCGGCGCATCGAACTGGAAGAGGCCGAGCAGGTCAAGCGCAGCAACGCGCAGGAGATTTGGCCGGTAGTAAAACCGGTCTACGAAAAAATGGCGGAGATCGTTGCCCGTCATATCGAAGGACAAGAAATAGCCGATTTATGGCTGGCGGGTGGCTCCTGTATGCAACCGGGCGTGGAGGCGTTGTTTCGCCAGCGCTTTCCTGAACTCCAGGTACATCTGCCCCGGCACAGCCTGTTTATGACACCGCTGGCGATCGCAAACAGCGGGAGAGAGAAAGCGGAGGGAATCTATGCAAGCTGAATTGCAAACGGCGCTCTTTCAGGCATTCGATACCCTGAATCTGCAACGCGTGAAAACGTTCAGCGTACCGCCGGTCACGCTGTGCGGGCTCGGGGCGCTCAGTTCCTGCGGACAGGAAGCGCAATCGCGAGGATTAAGCCATCTGTTCGTGATGGTCGACAGTTTCCTGCATCAGGCGGGGATGACCGCGTCGTTAGAGCGCAGTCTGGCGATGAAAGGCGTGGCGATGACGGTCTGGCCGTGTCCGATGGGTGAGCCGTGCATCACCGACGTCTGCGCGGCGGTCGCCCAACTGCGCGAGTCAAAATGCGACGGCGTTGTCGCCTTTGGCGGCGGTTCAGTGCTGGATGCGGCAAAAGCAGTCGCCCTGTTGGTGACGAATCCAAATCAGACGCTGGCGGAGATGACGGAATACAGCAGTTTACGTCCGCGCCTGCCGTTGATTGCCGTCCCCACCACCGCCGGAACCGGATCGGAAACCACTAACGTAACGGTGATTATCGACGCGGCGACGGGACGCAAACAGGTGCTGGCACATGCGACGCTGATGCCGGACGTGGCAATCCTCGATGCCGCGCTGACCGAAGGCGTACCGCCTCATGTGACGGCAATGACCGGGATTGATGCGCTGACGCACGCGGTTGAGGCATACAGCGCGCTGAATGCCTCGCCGTTTACCGACAGCCTGGCGATTGGCGCGATTGCGATGATTGGCAAATCGCTGCCGAAAGCGGTGGGTTACGGTCATGACCTCGCCTCACGAGAGAGCATGCTACTGGCCTCCTGCATGGCAGGAATGGCGTTTTCCAGCGCCGGGCTGGGGCTGTGTCATGCGATGGCGCATCAGCCTGGCGCCACATTGCACATTCCGCATGGCCAGGCGAACGCCATGCTGCTGCCGACGGTGATGGGCTTTAACCGCATGGTGTGTCGCGAACGCTTTAGCCATATCGGGCGCGCCTTAACCAATAAGAAAGCAGACGATCGCGACGCTATCGCCGCAGTCAGCGAACTGATTGCGGAGGTGGGCCTGAACAAACGGCTCGCTGATGTCGGCGCAAAACCAGAACACTACAGCGTCTGGGCGCAAGCCGCGCTGGAGGATATTTGTATACGCAGCAACCCACGCACCGCCACGCAGAGCGACATTATCGAGTTGTACGCGGCGGCACAATAAAAGCATACCAGGACGTAGGCCAGATAAGGCGTTCGCGCCGCCATCTGGCAAAACGCGGCATCATTGCCTGATGGCGCTGCGCTTATCAGGCCTACGAAAACCCTGGCAAATGGAGATAAGGGTATGGGAATTAACGAAATCATCATGTACATCATGATGTTCTTTATGCTGATTGCCGCCGTGGACAGGATCCTGTCGCAGTTCGGCGGGTCGGCGCGTTACCTCGGGAAGTTCGGCAAAAGTATTGAGGGATCCGGCGGTCAGTTCGAAGAAGGATTTATGGCGATGGGCGCACTGGGACTGGCGATGGTCGGTATGACCGCGCTGGCGCCGGTGTTAGCCAAACTGCTTGGGCCAGTGATTATTCCGCTGTATGAAATGCTTGGTGCGAACCCGTCGATGTTCGCCGGAACGCTGCTGGCGTGCGATATGGGCGGCTTCTTCCTCGCCAAAGAGCTGGCAGGTGGCGATGTCGCGGCGTGGCTCTACTCGGGGCTGATTCTGGGGGCAATGATGGGACCTACCATCGTGTTCTCTATCCCCGTTGCGCTGGGCATTATCGAACCGTCCGACCGCCGTTATCTGGCGCTTGGCGTGCTGGCAGGCATTGTCACGATCCCTATTGGCTGTATTGCCGGCGGTCTGGTCGCGATGTATTCGGGCGTTGAGATCAATGGACAACCGGTCGAGTTCACCTTCGCGCTGATCCTGATGAACATGATCCCGGTGATCATCGTCGCCGTGCTGGTGGCGCTGGGACTGAAATTTATCCCGGAAAAAATGATCAACGGCTTCCAGATCTTCGCCAAATTCCTCGTCGCGCTGATCACCATTGGTCTCGCCGCGGCAGTCATCAAGTTCCTGCTGGGCTGGGAGCTGATCCCTGGTCTCGACCCGATCTTCATGGCGCCTGGCGACACCCCCGGTGAAGTGATGCGCGCCATTGAAGTGATCGGTTCTATTTCCTGCGTGCTGCTCGGGGCGTATCCGATGGTGCTGTTGCTGACCCGCTGGTTTGAGAAACCGCTGATGCGTGTTGGTAGCCTGTTGAAAATCAACAATATGGCGGCAGGCGGCATGGTGGCGACACTGGCGAATAACATCCCGATGTTCGGCATGATGAAGCAGATGGATACCCGCGGCAAAGTGATCAACTGCGCCTTCGCCGTCTCCGCAGCCTTCGCGCTGGGTGACCACTTAGGTTTCGCGGCGGCCAACATGAACGCCATGATCTTCCCGATGATTGTCGGCAAATTGATTGGCGGTGTCACGGCAATTGGCGTGGCCATGATGCTGGTGCCAAAAGATGAAAACGTTCCGGCAGAAACGGAAGTGGAGGCGCAATCGTGAACACGCGCCAGCTACTGAGCGTCGGTATCGATATCGGCACCACGACCACTCAGGTGATCTTCTCGCGCCTGGAACTGGTTAACCGTGCGGCTGTGTCGCAGGTGCCCCGTTACGAATTCATCAAACGCGACATTAGCTGGCAAAGCCCGGTCTTCTTTACCCCCGTCGATAAGCAGGGCGGGTTACGGGAGGACGAACTTAAAGCGCTGATCCTCGCGCAGTATCAGGCGGCGGGGATCGCGCCGGAATCAGTTGATTCAGGGGCCATCATCATCACCGGCGAGAGTGCGAAAACCCGCAATGCGCGCCCGGCGGTGATGACGCTCTCCCAGTCGCTCGGCGACTTTGTGGTTGCCAGCGCCGGACCGCATCTGGAATCGGTGATTGCCGGTCACGGCGCCGGGGCGCAAACCCTGTCTGAACAGCGGATGTGCCGGGTGCTGAACATCGACATCGGCGGCGGCACTTCGAACTACGCGCTGTTTGATGCCGGAAAGGTGAGCGGCACCGCCTGCCTGAACGTCGGCGGACGTCTGCTGGAGACTGACGGTCAAGGGCGCGTCGTGCATGCCCATCAACCCGGTCAGAAGATTGTCGATGAGGTATTCGGTGTTGGTACCGATGCCCGTTCACTGACCGTCGCGCAGTTAGGGCAGGTAGCGCAGCGGATGGCGAGTCTGATCGTAGAAGTGATCGACGGCGCGCTGTCGCCATTGGCGCAGACGCTGATGCAAACCGGGTTACTGCCAGCGGACGCGAAGCCGGAGGTGATCACCCTGTCCGGCGGCGTGGGGGAGTGCTATCGCAACCTGCCTGCCGACCCGTTCTGTTTTTCTGATATTGGGCCGCTGCTGGCGACGGCGCTGCATGAGCATCCGCGTCTGCGTGCGATGAACGTGCAGTTTCCGGCGCAGACCGTGCGCGCCACGGTGATTGGCGCAGGGGCGCACACGCTGTCGCTCTCGGGCAGCACCATCTGGCTGGAAGGGGTTCAGTTGCCGCTGCGCAATCTGCCGGTGGCGATCCCGATGGATGACGCCGATCTGGTTGGCGCGTGGCAACAGGCGCTGATGCAGCTCGATCTGGATCCACAGACTGACGCATACGTACTGGCGCTTCCCGCCTCGCTGCCGGTGCGTTACGCCGCATTACTTACGGTCATCGACGCGCTGCTGGCCTTCATCGCGCGTTACCCGAATCCGCATCCCCTGCTGGTGGTGGCCGAGCAGGACTTTGGTAAAGCGCTGGGCATGCTGTTGCGCCCACAGTTACAGCAACTCCCGCTGGCGGTCATTGACGAAGTGATTGTCCGGGCGGGCGACTATATCGACATTGGTACGCCTTTGTTTGGCGGATCGGTTGTGCCGGTGACGGTGAAATCACTCGCATTTCCTTCCTGAGGGAACGACTTATGAAACTAAAGACCACATTGTTCGGCAATGTTTATCAGTTTAAGGATGTAAAAGAGGTGCTGGCAAAAGCCAACGAACTGCGTTCGGGGGATGTGCTGGCCGGCGTCGCGGCGCAAAGCTCACAGGAGCGTGTAGCGGCGAAACAGGTGTTGTCGGAAATGACGGTGGCGGATATTCGCAACAACCCGGTGATTTCCTATGAAGAGGACTGCGTCACGCGTCTGATTCAGGACGATGTCAACGAAACGGCTTACAACCGCATTAAGAACTGGAGCATCAGCGAGCTGCGTGAGCATGTGTTGAGCGATGAGACCTCGGTTGATGATATTGCCTTTACGCGTAAAGGACTGACCTCGGAAGTGGTGGCGGCGGTGGCGAAGATCTGCTCTAACGCGGATCTGATCTACGGCGGCAAGAAAATGCCGGTGATCAAAAAGGCCAACACCACGATCGGGATTCCCGGCACCTTCAGTTGTCGTCTGCAGCCGAACGATACCCGTGATGATGTGCAGAGTATTGCCGCGCAAATCTACGAAGGGCTCTCTTTTGGGGCTGGCGATGCGGTGATTGGCGTCAACCCGGTGACCGACGACGTGGAGAACTTAAGCCGCGTGCTGGACACGGTTTATGGGGTGATCGACAAGTTCAACATCCCGACCCAGGGCTGTGTGCTGGCGCACGTTACCACGCAGATTGAAGCGATCCGTCGCGGTGCGCCGGGTGGACTGATCTTCCAGAGTATCTGCGGCAGTGAAAAGGGCTTAAAAGAGTTCGGCGTGGAGCTGGCAATGCTGGACGAAGCGCGTGCGGTAGGGGCGGAGTTTAACCGGATCGCCGGGGAAAACTGCCTGTACTTTGAAACCGGACAGGGCTCGGCGCTCTCTGCCGGGGCGAACTTCGGGGCGGACCAGGTGACGATGGAAGCGCGTAACTACGGTCTGGCGCGTCACTACGATCCATTCCTGGTAAACACCGTGGTGGGCTTTATCGGGCCGGAGTATCTCTACAATGACCGTCAGATCATTCGTGCCGGTCTGGAAGACCACTTTATGGGCAAGCTGAGCGGCATCTCGATGGGCTGCGACTGCTGCTACACCAACCATGCCGATGCCGATCAGAACCTCAACGAAAACCTGATGATTCTGCTCGCTACCGCGGGTTGTAACTACATCATGGGTATGCCGCTTGGCGACGACATCATGCTCAACTACCAGACCACCGCCTTCCACGATACGGCGACCGTACGCCAGTTGCTGAATCTGCGTCCGTCGCCGGAGTTTGAACGCTGGCTGGAAACAATGGGCATTATGGCAAATGGTCGCCTGACCAAACGGGCGGGCGATCCGTCACTGTTCTTCTGATGACGCGGGGATGACAAACAATGGATCAAAAACAGATTGAAGAAATTGTACGCAGCGTAATGGCGTCAATGGGACAGATACAGCCGCAGACCGCCGCCCCGTCGCCGCAGTCCTGCAACCAGACGTCGTGCGCGGCGCCGTCCACCGCAGAGAGCTGCGCGCTGGATCTGGGTTCCGCTGAAGCGAAAGCCTGGATTGGCGTGGAAAATCCGCACCGCGCAGAGGTGCTGACCGAACTGCGGCGCAGCACCGCGGCGCGCGTCTGTACCGGACGTGCCGGTCCGCGTCCACGCACTCAGGCGCTGCTGCGTTTTCTCGCCGATCACTCACGCTCGAAAGACACCGTACTGAAAGAGGTGCCGGAAGAGTGGGTGAAAGCGCAGGGACTGCTGGAAGTGCGCTCGGAAATCAGCGACAAGAATCTCTACCTGACGCGCCCGGATATGGGCCGCCGTCTGAGTCAGGAAGCCATAGAGGCGCTGAAATCACAGTGCGTCGCCAATCCGGATGTTCAGGTGGTGGTGTCTGACGGCCTGTCTACCGATGCGATCACCGCGAACTATGAAGAGATCCTGCCGCCGCTGCTGTCCGGTCTGAAGCAGGCCGGGCTGAAGGTCGGGACACCGTTCTTTGTCCGCTATGGCCGCGTGAAGATTGAAGACCAGATTGGCGAGATCCTCGGGGCGAAAGTGGTGATTCTGCTGGTCGGTGAACGTCCTGGGCTGGGGCAGTCGGAAAGTCTCTCCTGCTACGCGGTCTATTCACCGCGCGTGGCGACGACGGTGGAGGCCGACCGTACCTGTATTTCCAATATCCACCAGGGGGGCACACCGCCGGTAGAAGCGGCTGCTGTCATCGTGGATTTGGCCAAACGCATGCTGGAGCAGAAAGCGTCCGGCATCAACATGACCCGTTAAGGAGGCATCATGCCAGCATTAGATTTGATTCGACCCTCGGTCAGCGCGATGCGCGTGATTGCTTCCGTGAACGACGGGTTTGCACGTGAACTTAAATTACCACCGCATATACGTAGCCTCGGTCTCATCACGGCAGATTCTGATGACGTGACGTATATTGCCGCAGACGAAGCGACAAAACAGGCGATGGTTGAAGTGGTGTATGGCCGTTCGCTGTACGCCGGGGCAGCCCATGGGCCGTCACCGACAGCGGGTGAAGTGCTGATTATGTTGGGGGGACCGAACCCGGCGGAAGTGCGTGCCGGTCTGGATGCGATGGTCGCGCATATCGAAGGCGGCGCGGCGTTCCAGTGGGCGAACGATGCAGAAAACACGGCGTTTCTGGCGCACGTGGTATCGCGTACCGGTTCTTATCTCTCGTCAACGGCAGGCATTGCACTGGGCGATCCGCTGGCCTATCTGGTGGCACCACCGCTGGAAGCAACCTATGGCATTGATGCGGCGATGAAATCTGCCGATGTCCAGTTGGTGACCTACGTGCCGCCACCGTCGGAAACCAACTACTCGGCGGCGTTTTTGACCGGCAGCCAGGCTGCCTGTAAAGCCGCCTGTAATGCCTTTGCCGATGCGGTTCTGGACATCGCCCGTAACCCTGTTCAGCGCGCGTAACGGAGGTCATCAATGATCAATGCACTGGGGTTACTGGAAGTGGAAGGCATGGTCGCCGCCGTTGATGCGGCGGATGCCATGCTGAAAGCCGCCAACGTCAACCTGCTGAGCCATGAAGTGCTTGACCCGGGCAAAGTGACGCTGGTGGTGGAAGGCGATCTGGCGGCGTGCCGCGCGGCGCTGGATGCCGGAAGCGCCGCAGCACAGCGCACAGGTCGCGTCATCAGCCGCAAAGAAATTGGTCGGCCAGACGACGATACCCAGTGGCTGATCGGCGGATTTAAGCGCGCGTCGACTCCTCCTGAGCAGAAGAAAGCGCTACAGCCTGAAGCGCCTGCGCGGTCTGAATACGCCGACGCGCTGCTGGCGCAGCTCGCGACGGTGCGTCAGGGAATGACGGCAGGAGAGGTCGCCGCGCACTTTGGCTGGCCGCTTGAAGAGGCCAGAAACGCACTGGAACAGCTCTTTACTGACGGGGCGTTGCGTAAACGCAGTAGTCGCTATCGCTTAAAAAATTAACCTGTCGGAGGGCCGGGCGTCTTACCAGGCGTCCGGCATAAAAGATCATGAAAAAGACCCGTTCAGCCAGTTTGCACCATCTTTATCATGAAGCGTTACCCGAAGACGTTAAACTCACGCCAAAGGTTGAAGTGGACAACGTTCACCAGCGGCGGACCACGGATGTTTATGAGCACGCCCTGACAATTACCGCCTGGCAGCAGATTTACGATCAGCTGCATCCGGGGAAGTTTCATGGCGAATTCACGGAAATCCTGCTTGATGACATTCAGGTTTTTCGCGAATACACCGGACTGGCGCTGCGTCAGTCATGCCTGGTCTGGCCGAATTCGTTCTGGTTTGGCATTCCGGCCACGCGCGGCGAGCAGGGATTTATTGGCGCACAGTGTCTCGGCAGCGCCGAGATTGCGACCCGCCCGGGCGGTACGGAGTTTGAGCTGAGCACGCCGGATGATTACACGATTCTCGGGGTCGTTATCTCAGAGGATGTGATTTCCCGCCAGGCGCAGTTTTTACATAATCCGGAAAGGGTGCTGCATATGCTGCGCAACCAGTCGGCGCTGGAGGTCAAAGAGCAGCACAAGGCGGCGCTGTGGGGCTTTGTCCAGCAGGCGCTGGCGACCTTTAGCGAGAATCCGGAGAATCTTCATCAACCCGCAGTGCGTAAGGTGCTGGGGGATAATCTGTTGTTGGCGATGGGCATGATGCTGGAGGACGCGCATCCCATCAACTCGGCGGAGAGTATCAGCCATCAGGGCTACCGCAAACTGCTCTCCCGGGCGCGGGACTATGTGCTGGACAATATGTCGGAGCCGCTGACGGTACTCGACCTCTGCAACCAGCTTCACGTCAGCCGTCGTACGTTGCAGAATGCATTTCACGCGATTCTGGGGATTGGACCGAATGCGTGGCTGAAGCGGATCCGACTGAATGCGGTGCGACGGGAATTAATCAGTCCGTGGTCACAGAGTACCACGGTCAAGGATGCGGCAATGCAATGGGGGTTCTGGCATTTAGGGCAGTTCGCCACCGACTACCAGCAATTGTTTGCCGAGAAACCATCACTGACGTTGCACCAGCGCATGCGCCAGTGGATGTAACGTCGCGACGGCGTGCCGGATGGCGCTGCGCTTATCCGGCCTACGGGTGAAATGTCATTGCCAGGCCGGATAAGGCGTAAGACGCCATCAGGCAATTACACCCACTCACGCACCTGAATAAAATCGCGCAGCGCGGCCTCCGGGCTGTCGGCATCCGGCTGCCAGTCGTATTCCCAACGCACCAGCGGCGGCATTGACATCAGAATCGATTCGGTGCGCCCGCCGGTCTGTAGCCCAAACAGGGTGCCACGATCCCATACCAGATTAAATTCTACGTAACGACCACGGCGATAGAGCTGGAAATTACGCTCACGCTCACCCCAGCGCATCGCCTTACGGCGCTCAACGATCGGCAGATACGCTTCGGTATAGCCCTGGCCGACGGCCTGCATAAAGGCGAAACAGTGGTCAAAATCCGGCGTGTTCAGATCGTCGAAAAACAGCCCGCCGATCCCGCGCTGCTCGTTGCGATGTTTGAGGAAGAAATAGTCATCGCACCACTTTTTGTAACGCGGATAGACCTCGTCGCCAAACGGCTGACACAGATCGCGCGCGGTGCGATGCCAGTGAACGGCGTCTTCTTCAAAGCCGTAATAGGGCGTTAAGTCGAAACCACCGCCAAACCACCAGACCGGATCGGCACCCGGTTTTTCGGCGATGAAGAAACGCACGTTGGCATGGCTGGTGGGAATATAAGGATTGAGCGGATGCACGACCAGCGATACGCCCATCGCTTCAAAGCTGCGTCCTGCCAGCTCCGGGCGGTGGGCCGTGGCCGATGCTGGCATGGCGTCACCGTGTACGTGAGAAAAATTGACGCCAGCCTGCTCGAAGATGCCGCCGTTACGCAGCACCCGACTGCGTCCGCCGCCGCCCGCGTCACGCTGCCAGCTATCTTCGACAAACTCTGCGCCGTCAATGGCGGTGAGTTGCTGGCAAATGGCATCCTGCAGGTTCAGCAGGAACTGTTTTACGCGTAGAGCATCGGGTTTCATGATTAACGTTTCTTCGAGTGTGCTTTCTGATTATCAAACCAGTGGAAATAGCTGATCACGCCGTTGGCAATGGCGGTGGCAATCTTCTGGCGAAAGGCCGTGGTGCCCAGCAATCGCTCTTCTTCCGGATTGGTGATGAATGAGGTTTCCACCAACACCGAGGGAATTGACGGTGATTTTAGCACCACAAACGCCGCCTGTTCCGTACTGCGACTGTGCAGTTTATGTACGGGTTTGATCTTCCTGAGAATATGTGAACCCAGCGTCAGGCTGTTTTTGATGGTATCCGTTTGTACCAGATCGAACAGCACCTGCTGCAACAGGTGATCTTTGTCGGTCGTTTTCTTGCCGGCGACTTCATCGGCGCGGTTTTCGCGGTCGGAAAGGTATTTCGCCATCGCGCTACTGGCCCCGCGATTGGAGAGGGCAAACACCGACGCGCCCGCAGCGCTGGGATTGGTAAAGCCGTCCGCGTGGATCGACATAAACAGATCCGCGCCGTGCTTGTGGGCGATTTCGACACGATCGTACAGAGGAATAAAGGTGTCGCCTGAACGCGTCAGACGGCAGTCGATCCCCTGACTGCGCAAAATGGAACGCACATTTTTCGCAATCGCCAGCACAACATGCTTTTCTTTGGAGCCGTTGCGGCCAATGGCTCCGGTGTCGATACCGCCGTGCCCCGGGTCCAGCACGACAATGCGCTTGCCGCCCGATTTTTTCGTAGCAGGTTGACTGTGACCATTGCTGGTTTTCAGAGGGGCTTCTTTGGCTGTGGCGTTCGCCATCCCTGTTAATGTCAGCGCCGCCAGTCCGGCTTTCAGCACCTGACGGCGCGATGTGAGAGTTTTTAGCGGTTTAAAAGTGCTCATACGGCCTGAGTTGTAAAAAAAAAGAATCCCGATGTTATATCGTATCGCGTAATCCGTTACGACGCTTGATGTTGAGAATTGTTTTACTTTTCATTTCAATACGTGACAATCCGCTATTATGCCATTTTTTCCGCCGTTTCGCGTCAGATATTGGCTAAATGGGGCGTTCGCGCCATAATCGGAGTTTTAACCTTGAAAAGGGCCTCAATACCATGGAGATACGCGTTTTTCGCCAGGAAGATTTCGAGGAGGTGATCACCCTCTGGGAGCGCTGCGATTTGTTGCGTCCGTGGAATGACCCGGAAATGGATATCGAGCGGAAGGTGAACCACGACGTCAGCCTGTTTCTCGTTGCGGAAGTGAACGGGGAAGTGGTGGGGACGGTGATGGGCGGCTACGACGGTCATCGCGGGTCGGCTTATTATCTTGGCGTGCACCCGGAATTTCGCGGTCGCGGCATCGCCAATGCGCTGCTTAACCGGCTTGAGAAGAAACTCATCGCGCGCGGTTGCCCGAAAATTCAGATCATGGTGCGTGAAGACAACGACGTGGTGCTGGGGATGTATGAGCGACTCGGCTATGAGCATTCCGACGTGCTGTGTCTGGGAAAACGCCTGATCGAAGATGAAGAATACTGAGTTTCATCCTGCAGATTACGACGGCCACGGCCATTTGCGTCTGCCCTTTTTGTTCTGGTTTGTGCTGCTGCTTCAGGCGCGGACCTGGGTGCTGTTTGTGATCGCCGGTTCCTCTCGCGAGCAGGGCACTGCGCTGCTGAATCTGTTTTATCCCGATCACGACACCTTTTGGCTGGGACTGCTGCCCGGCATTCCTGCCGTGATCGCGTTTTTGCTGAGCGGGCGACGTTACACTTTTCCGCGTTTATGGCAGGCATTGCGACTGCTGTTGATTGTTGCACAGGTGGCGCTGCTCTGCTGGCAGCCCGTTCTGTGGTTCAATGGTTCCCCTGTTAACGGCGTTGGCCTGTCGCTGGTGGTGGCCGATATCGTGGCACTTCTCTGGCTGCTGACAAATCGACGGATGCGCGCCTGTTTTACCCTGGAAAAAGAATAACGGAACTTTTTGGTGAAGCCGGACTCCAGGTAACGTTGATCATTAATGAAAGGAAGTGAGATGAAATCGCTGCGTGTATTGTTATGTGCCATGCCGCTGGTGCTGACCGGCTGTTCGACGCTGTCGTCGGTAAACTGGTCTGCCGCCAATCCGTGGAACTGGTTTGGTTCATCGACAGAGGTGACTGAGCAGGGCGTTGGCGCACTCACGGCATCGACGCCGCTAAATGAGCAGGCCATTGCTGATGCGCTGGACGGCGACTATCGCCTGCGTAGCGGCATGAAGACTGAGAATGGCAATGTGGTGCGCTTTTTCGAAGCCATGAACGGCGACAAGGTGGCGATGGTCATTCACGGCGAGCAGGGTAACATCAGCCGCATTGATGTCCTGGATAGCGAGATTCCTTCCGACGCAGGCGTTGAAATTGGCACACCGTTCAGCGACCTCTACAGCAAAGCGTTCGGTCATTGTCAGCCTGCCAGCCACGATGAGCAAAGCGCAGTAGAATGTAAAGCCGAAGGCAGTCAACATATCAGCTATCTCTTTACCGGCGAATGGAAGGGACCGGAAGGGTTAATGCCGCCGGACGATACGCTGAAAACGTGGAAAGTGAGCAAAATAATCTGGCGTCGTTAATTTGCGTCTGGACAAACCCTCGAACGTAAAAACAGGGTAAAATAACGCCCATCAATGCCACGATTGCGTGGCATTCTCATTTTTCAGGAGGAATGATGTCTCAGGTTCAGAGTGGCATTTTGCCAGAGCATTGCCGTGCGGCGATTTGGATTGAAGCGAATGTGAAAGGCGACGTTGATGCCCTGCGTGGCGCCAGCAAAGCGTTCGCCGATAAACTGGCGACCTTCGAAGCGAAATTCCCGGACGCCCATCTGGGAGCGGTTGTGGCCTTCGGCAACAACACCTGGCGCGCCCTGAGCGGCGGAGTGGGGGCTGAAGAGCTGAAAGACTTTATCCCTTACGGTAAAGGTCTGGCTCCGGCGACCCAGTACGATGTGCTGATCCACATTCTTTCTCTGCGTCACGATGTGAACTTCTCTGTCGCTCAGGCGGCGATGGAAGCCTTCGGCGATTGCATTGAGGTCCAGGAAGAGATCCACGGTTTCCGTTGGGTGGAAGAGCGTGATCTCAGCGGCTTTGTCGACGGTACGGAAAACCCGGCAGGGGAAGAGACGCGCCGCGAAGTGGCGGTCATCAAAGACGGCGTGGATGCGGGTGGCAGCTACGTCTTTGTTCAGCGCTGGGAACACAATCTGAAACAGCTCAACCGCATGAGTATTCACGATCAGGAGATGATGATCGGGCGTACCAAAGAAGCCAACGAAGAGATCGATGGCGACGATCGCCCGGTAACGTCGCACCTGAGCCGTGTGGATCTGAAAGAAGACGGCAAAGGGCTGAAAATTGTTCGCCAGAGCCTGCCATACGGCACCGCCAGCGGCACCCATGGTCTCTATTTCTGCGCCTACTGTGCGCGTCTGCACAACATTGAACAGCAACTGCTGAGCATGTTTGGCGACACCGACGGAAAACGCGACGCCATGCTGCGCTTCACCAAACCGGTAACCGGCGGCTATTACTTTGCGCCGTCACTGGACCGTTTGCTGGCACTGTAACTTTCTGCCTGCGCACGTCGATACGACCAGCATAAAAATAGCGTCCCCGCCCCGGCGGGGATTATTTTTATCTAAGATTTACCTTAATTAGTGAGCTGTTCCTCAGCACGTATCCTTTTTTGCTGTATTTTCAATGTTAATGGAGTGTGAGACTTCATATTCACAAGGAGAGCATTGAAATGGGTAAACTCACGGGCAAAACAGCATTGATTACGGGCGCATCACAGGGCATTGGCGAAGGCATCGCTAAAGTGTTTGCCCGACATGGGGCGAACTTAATCTTGCTGGATATCTCCGATGAGATTGAAAAGCTGGCGGACGAACTGGGTGGCCGCGGGCATCGCTGTACGGCTGTGATTGCGGATGTGACCGATCCCGCGTCTGTGGCGGCGGCGTTGAAGAAAGCGAAAGAGGTGGAAGGCCGCATCGACATTCTGGTCAACAATGCGGGCGTCTGCCGTCTGGGAAGCTTCCTCGACATGAGCGACGAAGACCGCGACTTCCACATTGATGTGAACATCAAAGGCGTCTGGAACGTGACCAAAGCCGTTCTGCCGGAGATGATTAAACGTAAAGACGGACGCATCGTGATGATGTCCTCGGTCACTGGCGATATGGTCGCCGATCCGGGTGAAACCGCCTATGCGTTGTCGAAGGCAGCGATTGTCGGGCTGACCAAATCACTGGCGGTGGAGTATGCCCAGTCGGGGATCCGCGTGAATGCGATTTGCCCGGGCTACGTGCGTACCCCGATGGCGGAAAGCATCGCGCAGCAGTCCAATCCGACCGATCCGGAATCGGTGCTGACGGAGATGGCGAAAGCGATCCCGCTGCGTCGACTGGCCTGCCCGCTGGAAGTGGGTGAACTGGCCGCCTTCCTCGCTTCTGATGAATCCAGCTATCTCACGGGGACGCAGAACGTGATTGACGGCGGCAGCACGTTGCCGGAGACCGTCAGCGTCGGAATCTGACGACCGCACAACCCCTCCTGACCATCAGGAGGGGTTTCTCTTATTCCCTTTTCAACTTTCAAATCAGTAAACGGTATATAAAACCGTTACTCCTTTCACACTCGTTATAAATATTATGGCTATTAGAAAGTCATCAAATTTATAAGGGTGCGCAATGGCCGTTAACTTACTGAAAAAAAGATATCTGACGCTGATGGCGTCGCTGTTACTGGTCGGTCAGGCGCAGGCGACGGAGCTGTTGAACAGCTCGTACGACGTCTCCCGCGAACTGTTTGCCGCCCTCAACCCGCCGTTTGAACAGCAATGGGCGAAAGATAACGGCGGCGATAAGCTGACGATCAAGCAGTCGCACGCGGGCTCCTCAAAGCAGGCGCTGGCAATTTTACAGGGACTGAAAGCCGACGTCGTGACCTACAACCAGGTGACTGACGTGCAGATCCTGCATGACAAAGGCAAGCTGATCCCGGCCGACTGGCAAAGCCGTCTGCCGAACAACAGCTCACCGTTTTACTCCACGATGGGGTTCCTGGTACGTAAAGGCAACCCGAAGAACATTCGCGACTGGAACGACCTTGTCCGTTCTGATGTGAAGCTGATCTTCCCGAACCCGAAAACCTCCGGTAACGCCCGTTACACGTATCTGGCCGCCTGGGGCGCCGCCGATAACGCGGACGGCGGCGATAAAGCCAAAACTGAACAGTTCATGACCCAGTTCCTGAAAAACGTCGAAGTGTTTGATACCGGCGGTCGCGGTGCGACTACGACGTTTGCTGAGCGTGGACTGGGCGATGTGCTGATTAGCTTTGAGTCCGAAGTGAACAACATTCGCAAACAGTATGAAGCACAGGGTTTTGAAGTCGTTATCCCGAAAACCAATATTCTGGCTGAGTTCCCGGTTGCCTGGGTGGATAAAAATGTGCAGGCCAACGGCACCGAGAAAGCGGCGAAAGCCTATCTGAACTGGCTGTACAGCCCGCAGGCGCAAACCATCATCACAGACTACTACTACCGTGTGAACAACCCGGAGGTGATGGACAAGCTGAAAGACAAATTCCCGCAGACCGAACTGTTCCGCGTGGAAGAGAAATTTGGCTCCTGGCCTGAGGTGATGAAAACCCATTTCGCCAGCGGTGGTGAACTGGACAAACTGTTGGCGGCGGGGCGTAAGTAATGTTTGCAGTCTCCTCCCGACGCGTACTGCCCGGCTTTACCTTAAGTCTGGGCACCAGCCTGCTGTTCGTTTGCCTGATTTTGCTGCTGCCGCTCAGTGCGTTAGTGATGCAACTGGCACAGATGAGCTGGGCGCAATACTGGGATGTGATTACCAATCCGCAGGTGGTTGCTGCCTATAAGGTGACGCTGTTGTCGGCGTTTGTGGCGTCGATATTTAACGGTGTGTTTGGCCTGCTGATGGCGTGGATTTTAACCCGCTATCGTTTCCCGGGGCGCACGCTGCTGGATGCGCTGATGGACCTGCCGTTTGCGCTGCCGACGGCAGTTGCCGGTCTGACGCTGGCTTCACTGTTTTCGGTTAACGGTTTCTACGGCGAATGGCTGGCAAAGTTTGATATCAAGGTGACGTACACCTGGCTTGGCATTGCGGTGGCGATGGCGTTCACCAGCATTCCGTTTGTGGTGCGTACCGTGCAACCGGTGCTGGAGGAGTTAGGCCCGGAATATGAAGAAGCGGCGGAAACCCTGGGCGCCACGCGGCTGCAAAGCTTTCGCAAGGTGGTGTTACCCGAGCTGTCACCAGCGCTGGTTGCCGGCGTGGCGCTGTCGTTTACCCGTAGCCTCGGCGAGTTCGGCGCAGTGATATTCATCGCTGGCAATATCGCCTGGAAAACGGAAGTCACCTCGCTGATGATTTTTGTTCGCTTGCAGGAATTTGATTACCCTGCCGCCAGCGCAATTGCCTCGGTGATCCTCGCGGCATCGTTGTTGCTGCTGTTTTCAATTAACACCCTGCAAAGTCGCTTTGGCCGACGTGTGGTAGGTCACTAATGGCGGAAGTTACTCAATTGAAGCGTTATGACGCCCCCCGTATCAACTGGGGAAAATGGTTTCTGATTGGCACCGGCATGCTGGTGTCGGCGTTCATCCTGCTGGTGCCGATGATCTACATCTTCGTCCAGGCGTTCAGTAAAGGGCTGATGCCCGTACTACAGAATCTGGCCGATCCGGATATGCTGCATGCCATCTGGCTGACGGTGTTGATCGCCCTGATTGCGGTGCCGGTGAATCTGGTGTTTGGCATTCTGCTGGCCTGGCTGGTCACCCGTTTTAACTTTCCGGGCCGCCAGTTGCTGCTGACGCTGCTGGATATTCCCTTTGCCGTCTCGCCGGTGGTGGCGGGGCTGGTGTATCTGTTGTTTTACGGCTCCAACGGTCCGTTGGGCGGCTGGCTGGACGAACATAACCTGCAAATTATGTTCTCCTGGCCGGGGATGGTGCTGGTCACCATCTTTGTAACCTGTCCGTTTGTGGTACGTGAACTGGTGCCGGTGATGCTCAGTCAGGGCAGCCAGGAGGATGAGGCGGCGATTTTGCTGGGCGCATCCGGCTGGCAGATGTTCCGACGCGTGACGCTGCCGAACATTCGCTGGGCGCTGTTGTATGGCGTGGTGCTGACTAACGCCCGTGCGATTGGCGAGTTTGGCGCGGTGTCTGTGGTTTCCGGCTCAATTCGCGGCGAAACCCTGTCGCTGCCGTTACAGATTGAATTACTGGAGCAGGACTACAACACCGTTGGCTCCTTTACCGCTGCGGCGCTATTGACGCTGATGGCGATTATTACCCTGTTTTTGAAGAGCATGTTGCAATGGCGCCTGGAGAATCAGGAAAAACGCGCGCAACAGGAGGAAAATCATGAGCATTGAGATTGCCAATATTAAGAAGTCTTTTGGTCGCACCCAGGTGCTGAACGATATCTCACTGGATATTCCTTCAGGTCAGATGGTTGCCTTGCTGGGGCCGTCGGGTTCCGGTAAAACCACGCTGCTGCGCATTATTGCCGGGCTGGAGCATCAGTCCAGCGGGCATATTCGCTTCCACGGTACCGACGTCAGCCGCCTGCATGCGCGCGATCGTAAGGTGGGATTTGTCTTTCAGCATTACGCGCTGTTTCGCCATATGACGGTGTTCGACAATATCGCCTTTGGCCTGAGCGTCCTGCCGCGCCGTGAGCGTCCCAATGCGGCGGCGATTAAAGCCAAAGTGACGACACTGCTGGAGATGGTGCAACTGGCACACCTGGCAGATCGCTTCCCGGCACAGCTTTCCGGTGGACAAAAACAGCGTGTCGCGCTGGCCCGCGCCTTAGCCGTTGAACCGCAAATTCTGCTGCTGGATGAGCCGTTCGGCGCCCTCGATGCGCAGGTGCGTAAAGAGCTGCGCCGTTGGCTGCGTCAACTGCATGAAGAGCTGAAATTCACCAGCGTCTTTGTCACACACGATCAGGAAGAGGCCACCGAAGTGGCGGACCGCGTGGTGGTGATGAGCCAGGGCAATATTGAACAGGCCGATGCGCCGGATCAAGTCTGGCGTGAACCGGCGACCCGCTTTGTACTGGAATTTATGGGTGAAGTTAACCGCCTGCAAGGCACCATTCGCGGTGGGCAGTTCCACGTTGGCGCACACCGCTGGCCGCTCGGCTATACGCCCGCGTATCAGGGGCCGGTCGACCTGTTCCTGCGTCCGTGGGAAGTCGATATCAGCCGCCGTACCAGCCTGGATTCACCGTTGCCGGTACAGGTCATTGAAGCCAGCCCGAAAGGCCACTACACCCAATTAGTTGTGCAGCCGCTCGGGTGGTATCACGACCCGCTGACCGTGGTCATGCAGGGGGACGATGCTCCAGTACGCGGCGAGCGCCTGTTTGTGGGGCTGCAAAATGCACGCTTGTATAACGGTAATCAGCGTATTGAAGGTGTTGATCAACTCAACGACATCGTGTTGCAGCAAACGGCCTGATTGCGGGTGTTATGGCGATAAAACAGACAGGGGATGTTTTTTATTTAGTACCAGATTAATGCTAAGTGCTACTCATCCGGCAATACAGTGTAAGCGGTACGCAGAAAACCCCTCATAGATACAGAGGGTGGTTCGCGATTAATTAACTGCGGCAACATCTTGTACACGTTTAGTGTAATCAGGGCTGATTATTTTTTGTGCTTTAATATAACTAACAAGCAGATCCATTTCCTGAACACCTGGTAGCGTTTTACGATTTTTACCATTCTTCAGTGAAAGGTACCCATCGCCTCCAGCAGCCATGAAAGAATCTACTGCAATATTATAATATTTATCATCTTGTACCGGTTTTCCATCAATTGTGAATGAAATGATTCGGTGATCAACGGGGTTTGTACTGTTATATTTTATGGATACATTTTTTGAAACTTGAATAATACCATTTGTTAGGTTGGCGCCATGGTTAGCCATGGCTTTAAGATCTTTTCCTGCAACATCCATTGTGATTATTTCATTGACAAAGGGAAATGTCCCTATTAAATCGGCAAGTGATAAGTTTCCCTTCGGAAAATCGGCACGAAATCCGCCACTATTAGAAAATGAGGCAATACTTCCCGGGGAACCTGATTTAACAGCATCATTTACTAAGTTCCCAACCGGCGATGATTCTCCATAGGAGCGAGAAAAAATATCGGTGGTTTGTCCGACCACTTTTTGAGTGATTTTATCTAATTTTTTGGTCCATTCATCAATTTTAGCTTGTACAGTAGGATCCGGTTTGTATGTGTCCGCATACATTGTTATTAAGTTAAACTTATATCCTTCAATTTTTTTCTCTTTTTTATTGTAATCCAATACTAATTTCCCCATGTCTATACCGTAGGCATCGGTAGAGACAATGAGTGTATTGTTTACTTTTATCGGTTCAGGTGTACCAACATGAGCATGACCTGTAATGAGGACGTCGATGCCATCAACTTTTTGAGCGGTATCAATATCGGCTTGTAATAAACGTTGAACATCTTTTGCACCATAACTGGACTGGCGACCAGGGACACCTTCGTGGATTAAAAGCACGATAAGGTCAACTTTGCCCTTAAGCGCCTTTACTCCCTCACGTATAAATGGGAGTTCATCTTTTGCTTCTATTCCCTGGCGCATTGCGGCTGCGACCGTATCATAGAATGCAAATTTCCCATGTACACCAATAACTCCGATCTTAACCCCATTCTTTTCCACTATCATGTAGGGTTTGTTCCAGACAGACTTCCCTGTCTGGGTATAAAAAATGTTGCCTAATAAAATCGGAAAGTTAGCTTTGGACAGTTGAGCCTTAAAATTATCAACACCATGATCAAACTCATGATTTCCTACAGAGACGGCATCATAAGGCATTGTATTCATGATATCGATTATGGCTTCTCCTTTTGTCATTGTACTGATGTAAGGACCCGTGAAGTAATCTCCTGCATCAAAGAAGAAAACATCCTTATTGGTTTTCTCCTCTTGTTTTACGACGCCTGCTATATTTGCAAATCCACCCACGGCACGTTCTTTACTCACGGCAGGATCTTTATAAGGGTTGACATGCGCGTGTAAGTCATTGGTATAAAAGATAGTGATATCTTTAGCGATTACCTGGGCTGATGATGATATCATTATAAAAAACAATAGATTTGACTGTATTTTGCTTAATTTCATTTTGCTTCCCTTTTCAATATCAAATATTCACTTGATGGATAGATACAGATCAGATGCCAAAATCACTTCTGGGTTTAATTGACAACTTATAGGTCTGCTTGCACCGATAGCACTGTGGTGCTATGTGAAAAATATATCATTCACAGTAAGCTATTGGTGTGCTAAAACATTATGGAACTGTATGATTTAATGAAGATTACCTTATTGCGCAGAAACCATAATCGTTTTTATTTGAATGGAATGTGAAAATAATCACAAACTGAAGACGTGATTATCTGTAGAGAATTCAATTTATCAATAAAAATAGGCGTCAGGATAGTTTACTTTTATCATCGTGTTACGCGCCTGGTGTATGAAGTGGGATGCCCATCGGCCCCGGTGGTACCGTGTTGAATAATCGTCCGATGGAATAAGTAGACCTGAGTTACACAGGCTGATAGGTTAACGATCGTGTACCGCTGGCTTTTTATTGAGTAAACATTGTGAATACATTAGAACAAACAATAGGCAATACGCCGCTGGTGAAACTGCAACGGCTGACGCCGGATAATGGCAGTGAAATTTGGGTCAAACTGGAAGGTAACAATCCAGCAGGATCGGTAAAAGATCGTGCCGCGTTATCGATGATTGTTGAAGCGGAAAAGCGCGGTGAGATTAAACCTGGTGATGTATTAATTGAGGCCACCAGCGGGAACACTGGCATTGCGCTGGCGATGATTGCGGCACTGAAAGGTTATCGCATGAAGCTGCTGATGCCGGACAACATGAGCCAGGAGCGTCGTGCGGCGATGCGCGCCTACGGTGCCGAGCTGATTCTGGTGACCAAAGAGCAGGGAATGGAAGGGGCGCGAGATTTAGCGCTGGAGATGGCTCAGCGCGGCGAAGGCACGCTGCTGGACCAGTTCAACAACCCTGATAACCCGTACGCGCATTACACCACCACGGGGCCGGAAATCTGGCGGCAAACGTCCGGACGTCTCACCCATTTTGTTTCCAGCATGGGCACCACCGGCACTATCACCGGGGTGTCTCGCTTTCTGCGTGAGCAGGCCAGCGCGGTTGCTATTGTGGGCTTGCAACCGGAAGAGGGCAGCAGTATTCCGGGAATTCGCCGTTGGCCAGCGGAATACATGCCGGGCATTTTTAACGCTCAGCTTGTCGATCAGGTCGTGGATATTCACCAGCGAGACGCGGAGAACACCATGCGTGAACTGGCGGTACGTGAAGGGATCTTCTGTGGCGTCAGCTCAGGCGGCGCGGTCGCTGGTGCGATAAGGATTGCGAAAGCAAATCCGGGCGCGGTGGTAGTGGCGATAATTTGCGATCGCGGCGATCGCTATCTCTCTACCGGCGTGTTTGGCGAAGAGCACTTCAGTCAGGGCGCGGGGATTTAATCACATTGCCCGGCGATGACCGGGCATGCGGATTAACCCTGACGTTTTTTCACCAGCAGATCGAGGAACTGCCAGAGTTTTTCATTCATCTCCCGGTAATCCCATTCGCGCATTTCCGCATTAGAGCGAATAAAGCGCTTCCCTTTGGCTTCCGCCAGCTCTTGCTCAGAATGTTGAATCAGCCCCTCCACCGCCTCGGCGGTAAATTCCATGTGGCACTGGAAGCCGTAGACAAAATTGCCATATTGCACGATCTGCCGTGGGCAGCCGACGCTGGCGGCAAGCACCGTGGCCTGATCGGTAAGCCCTGGCATGTCGTTATGCCAGTGACCAACCGTCAGCGGAGAGCCGAAATGAGCAAGCAACGGATGCTGTTTTCCTGCTTCGGTCAGCGTAATGGGATAGTGACCAATCTCTTTTTCCGGGCTCTGGCAGACCCTTGCTCCCAGCGCTTCGCCAATCAACTGCGAACCCAGACAGATCCCGACCACAATCCGACCCGCCGAGATGGCCTGGTTGATCAGGTGTTGTTCAGCCTTTGAGTCAAAATAAGGGCACTCCGCAAGCGTGGTGCGCGGTGACTGCGGGCCGCCAAACACGACCAGCATATCAAAGCCATCGGCGTTAGCCGGAACCGGTTCGTTGTCGTAGACGCGGGTCCAGGTGATGTGGTGACCGCGCGTTTCAGCCCATGGCAAATAAGCGCCTGCTGATTCAAATGATTCGTGAATAATAAAATGGACGTGCACGGATGATCTCCTGTTATTGGCTCAGAGCCTGATGAAGATGGGCGGCCAGGCGGTTAATGTCGTTGTCATTGAGTGTGGAAAGGGTGATACGCAGACCCTGCGCGGGCGTGTTAACGCCGAAAGCGTCGCCTTCACGCACCAGCCAACCGGATTTCGCCAGTGCGAATGCAACGTTCTGGCGGGTTTCGGCAAGCGGTAGCCACAGGTTCAGGCCATCGCCGGGGAAAACACGGTTGATGCCTTGTGCGTGCAGTGCCTTCGCCAGTTTACGCTGTTGATCGGCGTAAAACCGGCGGGATTCGGCGAGCGTATGCTGCCAGACGGGGTCTGCCAGACAGGTGTAAACCAGATCCTGCAAAATGTGGCTAACCCACTGGCTGCCGGCGTTAAGACGCAGGCGTAATTTTGCCGACGTCGCGGGATCGCTGGCGACAATGGCAAGACGCAGGTCTGGCCCCAGCGTTTTCGACATTGAGCGAACGATCGACCAGTGGAGCGTTTCCGCCGCAATCACCGGATGCCACGCGGAGGCAGAAAGCAGGGCAAAGTGGTCGTCAACAATCACCAGCACCTGTGGGTATCGCGCCAGGATTGCCTGTAATGCGCCCGCGCGTGCGGCGCTTAAACTGCATCCCGTCGGGTTGTGCGCCCGAGGTGTTACGATCACTGCCCGGGCGCCTTTACTCAGCGCCTGTTCGAGCCCCTCCGGTTGCATTCCTTCGCTATCGACGCTCACCGGGCTGGCGCTGAATCCGGCGTATCGCAGCATATTGATACTGCTTAAAAAGCACGGGTCCTCAACCACCACGCTGTCACCGGGCAGCAGATGGGCGCTCAGCAGGCGTTCAATGGCGTCAATTGCGCCGCTGGTGATATCAATTTCACCCGCAGCGGGAACGGCATCCTGCATCCATTGCGTGGCCCAGCGCCTTAGCTCCGGGGAAACTGGCGCGTCACCGTACAGGCGGTGGCCGTGATGACATTTTGCAAAGTAACGGCTCAGGTCCGGCAGGCGAGCCGGGTCAGGATTTCCGCTGGAGAGATCGTGAAGCGGCGTGTGCGGGTCGCCGCCTTCGCGCGCGATGGGCGTCGAGGCGCTTTTAATAACGGTGCCATTGCGGCCACGACTTTGCGCCAGTCCGGATGTCACCAGGCGTTTGTAGGCCGCTGCAACAGTATTGCGATTCACATTGAGTTGCACAGCCAGTTCCCGCACCGGCGGCAGGGTTTCACCCGCAGGCAACACGCCGCTGGTCACGTGCTGACGTATACTGTCAAAGATTTCGCTGGCGGTTTTTCCGTCGATCATTATTGACCTATGACAAAATGAATTTTAGCATATGACGATAATAGTGAGGCACCCGCCCGCTGTCCAGTGAGAGGAGAAGTCTATGGGGCAGGAGAGTGATATTCAGTCAGTGCTCTTCGACGATAAGCATCGGGCGTTGCAGACCGATATTGTCGCCGTTCAGTCACAGGTGGTGTATGGCAGCGTCGGCAATAGCATCGCTGTGCCAGCCATCAAAGCAAAGGGTTTGCGGGTGACGGCGGTGCCTACCGTCCTGTTCAGTAATACTCCGCACTATGACACGTTCTATGGGGGCGTCATTCCGGCTGACTGGTTCCGTGGTTATTTGCTGGCGTTAAGCGAGCGTGATGCGGTGCGCGAGTTAAAGGCCGTGACCACCGGTTATATGGGCAGCGCGGAACAAATCGCCCTGCTGGCGCAATGGTTGCAAGACGTTCGTAAAACGCATCCTGATATTCCTGTTCTGGTCGATCCGGTGATTGGCGATACCGACAGCGGAATGTATGTGAAAGCGGAAATACCGGATGCCTATCGGCATCACCTGTTGCCGCTGGCGCAGGGGCTGACGCCGAATGTCTTTGAACTGGAGATGCTCAGCGGTATGCCGTGCCACACGCTGGAGGACGCGGTCGTCGCGGCGAGATCGCTGCTGACCGACACGCTGAAGTGGATTGTGATCACCAGCGCGCCTGGACAGGACAGTGAAACCATCAATGTGGCGGTAGTGACGGCCCAAACGCTGGATGTGATTGAGCATCCGCGGGTAGAAACCGATCTGAAAGGAACCGGCGATCTGTTTTGTGCCGAGTTGATTAGCGGCATTGTGCTGGGGAAATCGCTGACGCAGGCAACGCAACAGGCCGCGGAACGCGTGCTGACGGTGATGACATGGACGCAGCAATGCGGATGTGACGAACTGATACTGCCTCCGGCAGGGGAGGCGCGATGAAGAGTTATCGGTTGGTGGTTCGCCAGCAAGGGCGCATTGTGGGGCATTTTGAAACCAGTGGGCTGAGTGCGCTGGAAGATATCTGCGTGGCGCGCGCGATGTTTGGCATCACGGGTGGCTATCAGTGCGAACTGCTGGTTTCTGATTCAGAAAAGCGGATGCTGGAGAGTGGGCCGGAAGGGATGAAAATCCTGATGCGTGAAAAGTGTTATCGCCCGGTGACCTCGCCATTGTGACCCCGGTACCGATGCCGGATGGCGGCGCGAACGCCTTATCAGGCGGGTTTTGCCATCCGGTAGATAAAAAAATGGCGCCAGAAGGCGCCATTTTTTCCTGCGGCAAGAATTATTTCTTGATGCGGATAACCGGGGTTTCACCCACAGTCACGCTACCGGACAGTTTGATCAGTTCTTTGATTTCGTCCATGTTGGAGATAACAACCGGAGTCAGGGTTGACTTGGCTTTTTCTTCCAGCAGCGGCAGATCGAATTCAATAACCGGGTCACCCACTTTCACACGCTGGCCTTCTTCAGCGATACGCTTGAAGCCTTCGCCTTTCAGCTCAACGGTGTCGATACCGAAGTGAACAAACAGTTCGATACCGTTATCGGATTCGATAGAGAACGCATGGTTGGTCTCAAAGATTTTGCCGATGGTACCGTCAACCGGTGCAACCATCTTATTACCGGTTGGTTTGATAGCGATGCCATCACCCACGATTTTTTCAGCAAAAACGACATCCGGTACGTCTTCGATGTTGACGATCTCGCCAGAGAGCGGTGCAACAATCTCAATAGTTCCGGTGTCTTTCTTATCATCAGAAACCAGAGACTTCAGTTTATCGAACAAACCCATGATCTTCTCCTAAGCAGTAAATTGGGCCGCATCTCGTGGATTAGCAGATTGTTTTTTCTTCAATGAACTTGTTAACCAGCGTCATTAACTCGTCCGTTGTCGGTTGAGCAAGAGCCTGCTCTGCTAACACCTTCGCATCTTCGAAGTTCGTGTTACGGATAATCTTCTTAATGCGCGGGATAGAAATGGCGCTCATAGAGAATTCGTCCAGACCCATCCCCAGCAACAGAAGTGTAGCACGTTCGTCGCCTGCAAGCTCACCACACATGCCAGTCCATTTACCTTCAGCATGAGAAGCATCAATAACTTGCTTGATCAATGTGAGGACAGATGGCGACATTGGCTGGTAGAGATGTGAAATCATATCATTACCACGGTCAACTGCCAGAGTGTACTGCGTTAAATCATTGGTGCCGATACTAAAGAAATCAACTTCTTTGGCTAAATGACGAGCAATTGTTGCCGCAGCCGGTGTTTCCACCATCACGCCAATCTCAATGGTTTCGTCAAATGCTTTACCTTCGTCACGCAGTTCCTGTTTGTAGATTTCAATCTCTTTGCGCAGCGCGCGGACTTCTTCAACAGAGATGATCATCGGGAACATAATGCGCAGTTTGCCGAAAGCAGACGCGCGCAGGATAGCGCGAACCTGATCGCGCAGGATCTCTTTACGATCCATCGCGATACGCACGGCACGCCAGCCCAGGAACGGGTTTTCTTCTTTCGGGAAGTTCATGTACGGCAGTTCTTTGTCGCCGCCGATGTCCATGGTACGCACGATCACCGCCTGAGAGCCACAGGCTTCAGCCACGGCTTTGTAAGCCGCAAACTGTTCTTCTTCAGTCGGCAGCGCGTCGCGATCCATAAACAGGAATTCAGTACGGTACAGACCAACGCCTTCCGCACCGTTGCGTTCTGCGCCTTCAACGTCACGCACGGTACCGATATTGGCGCACACTTCAACCTGATGACCATCCAGAGTGATGGCTGGCAGGTCTTTCAGTTTAGCCAGTTCCGCTTTTTCAGTGGCAACTTGCTCCTGAACGGCGCGCAGTTTTTCAATTTCTTCGTTGGTCGGGTTGACGTAAACCTGGTTGTTTACGGCATCCAGAATCAGATAATCGTCGTTTTTCACCTGAGAGGTGACGCTACCGGTCCCCACGATGGCTGGCAGTTCCAGAGAACGCGCCATGATAGAGGTGTGGGAAGTGCGACCGCCCACGTCAGTAATGAAACCCAGCACCTTCTGCAGGTTCAGCTGTGCGGTTTCGGACGGGGTCAGGTCAGCGGCAACCAGGATCACTTCGTCCTGAATGGCGCTCAGGTCAATAATTGCCAGCCCGAGGATGTTGCGCAGCAGGCGCTTACCGATGTCACGTACGTCAGCCGCACGTTCTTTCAGGTATTCATCATCCAGTTCTTCCAGGGCAGTGGCCTGACCTTCGATAATTTCATGCGCAGCTGCGTCAGCCGTCATGTGTTTATCTTTAATCAGGGCTATGATTTCCTGCTCCAGCTCCTCATCTTCGAGCAGCATAATATGCCCTTCGAAAATGGCTTCTTTTTCTTCACCGAACGTTTCACCAGCTTTCGTTTTGATCGCTTCTAACTGTGCAGATGCCTTGGCACGACCGCTCAGAAAACGTTCAACTTCCTGATCAACCTTGTCGGCAGAAACTTTTTTCCGGTCAATGACGATTTCGTCTTCTTTCAGCAAAAGTGCTTTGCCAAAAGCGATACCCGGGGATGCTAAAATGCCTGAAATCATAACCCTACCTTACTTGTGACTGATTTTTAAAAGAACCCGGAAAAACTTATTCCAGTTCCGCCATCAGCTTGACCAGATGTTCTACGGCTTTCTGCTCGTCTTCACCTTCTGCAGAGATGGTAACGACGGTACCCTGAGTCAGACCCAGAGTTTGCAGTTTAAACAGGCTTTTCGCGCTGGCGCTTTTGCCGTTGGAAGTCACAGTAATCTCAGAAGTGAAGCCTTTCGCTTCTTTAACAAACTGAGCAGCAGGGCGGGTGTGCAGACCGTTCGGAGCGGTAATGGTAACTTCTTGCTGGAACATTGTATTTCCCCAACTTATAGGTTTAGTGTTGTGGAACTAAAGTCTAGCCTGGCGGTTTGACTTTAGCCTGTATTGTTAGCGCCGGCGTAAACGGGCGCGACACACCAGGTGTTTTACGCAATCCGTTGCAGTCAACCTCTGGCCGCTGACGTTTCGCTCGTCATTAAACATTATGCCGCTAAATCAATACTTGAACCAAATCATAAAATCGATTCAGCCAGCAGTTTTCCTGTAACGATTAATTTCGCGCTTCAAAATAATTAATCAGGTTAAATACCAGACCTGGCGGGGTGAAGCAATGGCAGGTGGGGTGAAAGTTTGAAGCAGGCCACAAAAAAGCACCTGAAAAGGTGCTTTTTTACGCGTTTTTAACATGCTGGCATTACTGTTGCAATTCTTTCTCTGTGAAGAGATCGGCAAACAGTGCTGTGCTCAGATAACGCTCACCCGATGACGGTAGGATAACCACAATATTCTTATTGGTAAAGGTTTCATCTTCCTGAAGCTTAAGGGCGGCAGCCACTGCGGCTCCGGAGGAGATACCGGCAAGAATGCCTTCCTCTTCCATCAGGCGACGGGCGGTAGAGATCGCCTCTTCGTTGGTGATGGCGACCACTTTATCGATCAGTTTCAGATCCAGGTTGCCCGGAATGAAACCGGCACCGATACCCTGAATTTTGTGCGGACCTGGCTTCAGCTCTTCACCTGCCAGCGCCTGCGCGATAACCGGGGAGTCTGTCGGCTCAACGGCAACGGTAATCAGGTCGGTTTTGCCTTTGGTGCCTTTAATATAGCGGGTGACGCCGGTCAGCGTACCGCCAGTCCCCACGCCGGAGATGAAAACGTCAACCTGGCCGTCGGTATCTTCCCAGATTTCCGGACCGGTGGTTTTTTCGTGAATTTCCGGGTTAGCCGGGTTGCTGAACTGCTGAAGCAGCAGATATTTCGCTGGATCGCTGGCAACAATTTCTTCTGCTTTCTGAATTGCGCCTTTCATGCCTTTTGCGCCTTCGGTCAGCACCAGATTGGCGCCCAGCGCTTTCAGCAGTTTACGACGTTCGATACTCATGGTTTCCGGCATGGTCAGCGTCAGCTTGTAACCACGTGCCGCAGCGACATAGGCCAGCGCGATACCGGTGTTGCCGCTGGTGGGTTCAACCAGCTCGACGCCCGGTTTCAGCACGCCGCGTTTTTCAGCATCCCAAATCATGTTGGCACCAATACGGCATTTCACGCTGAAGCTTGGGTTACGTGATTCCACCTTCGCCAGAATGCGTCCGTTACCGATACGGTTCAGTCGAACCAGCGGCGTATGACCGATAGTCAGCGAGTTGTCTTCAAAAATCTTACTCATGGCCTGTCCTTAACTGTATGAAATTGGGATACCTTCCCAGCATACCCTTCAGACGAATATGGGGAAGTAAGGATTTCGCATATCTATATGCTATGGAGAAATAATGGGTATCAGTATGGAATAAGAGGTGGCATAAGCCACCTCTCGTTTACACATTTTTGCATTACTTCCATAACGCATGTTTAGCACGATAGCAATCCACCCACATCGCCGTGGCGCCACAAACCGCCACCGGCATGATGAAGAGATTAAGCACCGGGATCAGGGTAAACAGGCTGGTAAGGGCACCAAACTGCATATTGATGACTTTACGGCTGCGCAGGGCGGTGCGCATCTCTTTAAACGGCACTTTATGGTTGTCAAAAGGGTAATCGCAATACTGAATGGCCAGCATCCAGGCGCTGAACAGGAACCACAGTACGGGAGCGACGGTTTGCCCGATGCCGGGAATAAAGTATAGGATCAGCAGTACAATGGCGCGCGGCAGATACCAGGCGAGCTTTTGCCATTCGCGTTTCATAATCCGCGGCACATCTTTCATGATCCCCAGAACGCCCGTGTCCGGCGGCGTAGCGCCCGTCAACCGTGCTTCCAGTTGCTCCGCCAGCAGCCCGTTAAACGGCGCGGCAATCCAGTTGGCCAGGGTCGAGAAAAAATAGCCAAACACCAGCAGCACAGAGATGACCGCGACAGGCCACAGCAGATAGCTCAGCCATTGCAGCCAGTCCGGGACGTGACTCATGAGCGACGGGATCCAGACATCCAGCTGTGTGAACAGCCACCAGAACGCACTGCCCATTAGCAGGATGTTTACCAGTAGCGGTAAAATGACATAGCGACGGATCCCCGGTTGCGAAACCAGTTTCCATCCCTGAGCAAAGTAGTAAAAACCGCTGCGTGGTGCAGTGACAGATGATGACACCATAGTCAGGACATGCTCCTTTTCGTATAAGTCCTAAGCGAACACGGGTATCTTACCGGGTTATCGCACACAGAACAGTTCGGAAATGTTCGAAAAAACAGCAAAAAGCACGATTTCGTTCATCTTTATGCTGTGAAAGCTAAGAGTACACTTGCACTTGACGTAATCGGCAAATACTCTTAGTGAGTAAATGTTTGCCGTGGTGGCAAGGTGTTAGAACAACAGAGAATATAATGATGCAGGATTTGCGTCTGATATTAATCATTGTTGGCGCGATCGCCATAATCGCTTTACTGGTACATGGTTTCTGGACCAGCCGTAAAGAACGATCTTCTATGTTCCGCGATCGTCCACTGAAACGCATGAAATCAAAACGCGACGACGACTCGTATGACGATGATGTTGAAGCAGACGAAGGCGTGGGTGAAGTTCGTGTTCACCGCGTGAATCATGCCCCTGGCAACCCGCAGGAGCATGAAGCTCCTCGCCAGTCGCCGCAACACCAGTACCAGCCGCCTTATGCGTCGGCACAGCCGCGTCAGCCGGTTCAGCCATCGTCTGAAGCGCCGGTACAGCCGCAGCATGCCCCGCGTCCGCCGCAGCAGCCGGTACACCAGCCGCAGCAATCCGCTCAGCCGCAGCCGGTGCATCAGCCTGCGCCACTGCAACCTGTGCAACAGCCGCAGCCTGTGCAACAACCCGTCGCGCCGCAGGTTCAGCCCGTTCAGCCGACTGCACCGCAGCCGTCGCAGCAGGCTTTCCAGCCCGCAGAACCCGTGGTCGAGCCGCAGCCAGAGCCCGTCGTTGAAGAAGCGCCAGCCCCGGAAAAACCGCAGCGTAAAGAAGCGGTAATCATCATGAACGTCGCCGCCCATCATGGCAGCGAGCTTAACGGTGAAGTGCTGCTCAACAGCATCGAGCAGGCCGGATTCAAATTTGGCGACATGAATATCTTCCATCGTCATCTGAGCCCGGATGGCAGCGGCCCGGCATTGTTCAGCCTGGCGAATATGGTTAACCCGGGTACGTTTGATCCAGAAATGGTCGATTTCACCACGCCGGGCGTGACCATCTTTATGCAGGTGCCGTCTTACGGCGACGAACTGCAGAACTTCAAACTGATGCTGCAATCCGCACAGCATATTGCCGATGAAGTCGGCGGTGTGGTGCTCGACGATCAGCGTCGGATGATGACGCCGCAAAAATTGCGCGAGTATCAGGACCGTATCCGCGAAGTGAAAGACGCGAACGCCTGATACACTCAAGGCACGACAACTTCCTTTCTGAACCCCCGCCTGTCGGGGGTTTTTTATCATTGATGGTGCGATATGGAATCAATCGAACAACAACTGACCGAACTGCGAACCACGCTTCGCCATCATGAGTATCTTTACCATGTGATGGATGCGCCAGAAATCCCCGATGCAGAATATGACCGCCTGATGCGGGAACTGCGTGCACTGGAAGCGCAACACCCGGAGCTGATTACCCCGGACTCTCCGACGCAGCGTGTGGGCGCCGCGCCGCTGGCATCTTTCAGCCAGATTCGTCATGAAGTGCCGATGTTGTCACTGGACAACGTCTTTGATGAGGAGAGTTTCCTGGCGTTTAACAAGCGCGTGCAGGACCGCCTTAAGAGCAGCGATAAGCTGACCTGGTGCTGTGAGCTGAAGCTGGACGGCCTGGCGGTCAGCATTCTCTACGAAAACGGGGTGCTGGTGAGTGCTGCAACCCGTGGCGATGGCACGACGGGTGAGGATATTACTTCAAACGTGCGGACTATCCGCGCCATTCCGCTGAAACTCCATGGCGATAACATTCCGACGCGCCTGGAAGTGCGTGGCGAAGTTTTCCTGCCACAGGCTGGTTTTGAAAAGATCAATGAAGAGGCTCGCCGTACGGGCGGAAAGCTGTTTGCTAACCCGCGTAACGCAGCGGCGGGCTCGCTGCGCCAGCTCGATCCGCGCATCACCGCGAAGCGACCGCTCACTTTCTTCTGCTATGGCGTTGGCGTGCTGGAAGGCGGCGAACTGCCCGATACTCATCTGGGCCGCCTGCTGCAATTCAAAGCATGGGGGCTGCCGGTCAGCGATCGCGTGACCCTGTGCGACTCGCCGGAAGCGGTGCTGGCGTTTTACCACAAGGTGGAAGAAGACCGTCCGACCCTGGGCTTCGACATCGATGGGGTGGTGATTAAGGTCAACTCGATGGCGCTACAGGAGCAACTGGGTTTCGTCGCACGCGCGCCGCGCTGGGCGGTGGCCTTTAAATTCCCGGCGCAGGAGCAGATGACCTTTGTTCGTGACGTGGAATTTCAGGTCGGGCGTACCGGGGCGATTACTCCCGTTGCGCGTCTTGAACCGGTACAGGTTGCCGGCGTGCTGGTGAGTAACGCTACGCTGCATAACGCCGATGAAATCGAGCGTCTTGGCCTGCGCATTGGCGATAAGGTGGTGATTCGCCGTGCTGGCGATGTCATCCCGCAGGTGGTCAACGTGGTGCTTTCCGAGCGTCCGGACGACACCCGGCCAGTGGAATTTCCGACGCATTGCCCGGTATGCAATTCCGATGTTGAACGCGTGGAAGGTGAAGCGGTTGCTCGCTGTACCGGCGGCCTGATTTGCGGCGCGCAGCGTAAAGAGTCCCTCAAGCATTTCGTGTCTCGTCGGGCGATGGACGTGGACGGGATGGGTGACAAAATTATCGATCAACTGGTCGAGAAAGAGTATGTCCATACGCCAGCGGACCTGTTCAGGCTGACTGCCGGGAAACTGACCGGCCTCGACCGAATGGGACCAAAGTCGGCGCAAAACGTGGTGGATGCGCTGGAAAAATCTAAAGAGACGACCTTTGCGCGCTTCCTGTATGCGCTGGGGATTCGCGAGGTCGGCGAAGCCACAGCGGCGGGGCTGGCGGCCTTTTTTGGTACGCTGGAGGCGCTGGAAGCGGCGTCTATTGACGAGCTACAAAAAGTCCCCGACGTGGGCATTGTGGTCGCCACCCATGTGTTCAACTTCTTTGCCGAAGAGAGCAACCGCGAGGTGATCGCGCAGCTACTGGCAGAAGGCATTCGCTGGCCCGCGCCGGTGGTGATCAACGCGGAAGAGATTGACAGTCCTTTTGCCGGGAAAACAGTCGTGCTGACGGGGAGCCTTAGCCTGATGTCGCGCGATGATGCTAAAGCGCGGCTGGTAGAGCTTGGTGCGAAAGTGGCGGGCAGCGTCTCGAAGAAGACCGATCTGGTCATTGCTGGCGAAGCGGCAGGTTCCAAGCTGGCAAAAGCGCAGGAGTTGGGGATTGCGGTGATCGACGAAGCGGAAATGCTCCGCCTGCTGGGTGTCTGAGATGGAGAAAGAGCAGCTCGTTGAGATTGCCAACACGGTGATGCCGTTTGGCAAATACAAAGGGCGTCGGTTGATCGATGTGCCGGAAGAGTATCTGCTGTGGTTTGCCCGTAAGGATGAGTTCCCGGCGGGCAAACTGGGCGAGCTGATGCAAATTACGCTGCTGATCAAAACCGAAGGGCTGAGCCAGCTGGTTCAGCCCCTGAAACGTCCGCTTTAAGCTTTGGCGGCGCGGCTGTCCTGCTGCGCCTGTAACTGTTCGGCCTGGCGCTTATAGCGACGCGCCAGCACCGCACAGACCATCAACTGAATCTGGTGGAAGATCATCAGCGGCAGTACCATCATCCCAATGACCGACGTCGGGAAGAGGATGTTGGCCATGGGGACGCCGTTCGCCAGACTCTTTTTCGACCCGCAGAAAACAATCGTGATCTCGTCAGCTTTGTTGAAGCCGCATTTACGCGCCACAACGATGTTTACGGCAATCACGATGGCGAGCAGCACAATGCTGACCACCACGATAAACAGCAGCGATCCCCAGCCCACTTTGTGCCAGATCCCGTTCACGACGGCTTCGCTGAAGGCGGAATAAACCACCAGCAAAATTGACGTCTGGTCAGTCTTCGCAATCCATTTTTTATTTCGTGCGACCCACTTGCCGATCCACGGACGGGAAAGGTGACCCAGCACAAACGGCAGCAGCAGTTGCAGCATGATTTTGCCGACCTGCTCCAGGCTGCCCTCTGCACCGTGAATGTTCATCACGAGACCAACTAACAGCGGCGAGAGGAAAATCCCCAACAGGCTGGAGGCCGAGGCTGAGCAGACCGCCGCCGCAACGTTCCCGCCCGCCAGCGACGTAAAGGCAATCGCCGACTGTACCGTGGCGGGCAAAATGCACAGATACAGGAAACCGGTGTACAGCATCGGGTCAACGTTGACTGGCGCCCACCAGGCAAACAGTACGCCGAGCACCGGGAACAGAATGAAGGTGCTGCACATCACCCACAGGTGCAAACGCCAGTGGCTGCCGCCCGCGATGATGGCTTCGCGTGAGAGCTTTGCCCCGTGCATAAAGAACAGG
Source organism: Citrobacter freundii complex sp. CFNIH2 (assembly GCF_002880615.1). Taxonomy (NCBI): domain Bacteria; kingdom Pseudomonadati; phylum Pseudomonadota; class Gammaproteobacteria; order Enterobacterales; family Enterobacteriaceae; genus Citrobacter; species Citrobacter freundii complex sp. CFNIH2. The sequence goes on from NZ_CP025757.1 coordinate 252,389, forward strand.
AGCGCGATGGCCGCAGTAGTGATGCCTTCAACAACTGGCACAAAATCTCCCTCTGCTGGAAAAAATGAGGCCAGCAGGACGACCGCAATCAGGGTCAGCGTAAACGGATCAAGGATACGAAAAATATTCATAAATACTCCAGGAATTCGGTGTCCTCATTTTGCGTTTTTCATTTTGAGAAATAAAATTGATTTATTGCATCTATATATGAATTGAGTTGATGAATTATTCTCTGCGTCAATTACGTGTGTTTGTTACCGTTGCTCAGGAGCGAAGTTTCAGCCGGGCCGGTGAGTGTATTGGTCTGAGCCAGTCGGCGGTCAGTCACAGTATCAAAGAACTGGAGCGTCAGACAGGGGTGAAACTGCTGAACCGCACGACGCGTGAAGTGGTGCTGACGGATGCCGGGCAACAGCTGGCGGGTCGCCTGGAGCGACTGCTGGATGAACTGCACATCACGCTGCGGGAAGCGGGTAGGGTGGGCACGCAACTCACCGGTACGGTTCGCGTGGCGGCAAGTCAGACGATCTCCGCCCATCTCATTCCGCAGTGCATTGCGCAAAGTAATCAGCGCTATCCGGCGATTGACTTTGTCCTGCACGATCGACCGCAGCAGTGGGTGCTGGAAAGTATCCGCCAGGGCGAAGTGGATTTTGGCATTGTGATTGATCCTGGCGCGGTGAGTGATTTGCAGTGCGAAGCGATACTCTCCGAACCTTTCCTTCTGCTTTGCCATCAGGCGCACCCGCTGGCGCAACAGGAGTGGGTGAGCTGGCAGGATCTCCAGCAGGAACGACTGGTGTTGCAGGATTACGCCTCGGGGAGTCGGCCGCTCATTGACGCGGCGCTTGCGCACTTTGCGATAGAGGCCAATATTGTGCAGGAAATTGGCCACCCGGCGACGCTGTTTCCGATGGTGGAAGCGGGGATAGGTATCAGCATTTTGCCTGCGCTGGCCTTACCGTTGCCGCAGGGGAGTCATTTGCAGGTGAAGCGACTGACGCCGGTGGTGGAAAGACAGCTGATGCTGGCGCGGCGCAAAAACCGCTCGTTGTCGACAGCAGCCCAGGCGCTGTGGGAGGTGGTCCGCACCCAGGCGAATGCATTAACGTCTTTACGTGCGCAGGATCCGCTCTATCAGATATAGACATCAATCTGATGGTCGTCGGAAGGATAATTAACGCCTTCCGCTTTAACCTGGGTTTGTTCCTGTTTTTGCTGGGCTTCCTCGGCCTGTTGACGCTGTAGCTGTGCCAGCTGCGCCTGCAACATTTTGATCTGCGTCTGGATCAATTCCTGCTGCTTTTGCTTCTCTTCGGCACTGCCGCTGCCGTTTGAGACGTCTTTGAGCTTCTGCGTCAGTTGAGTGATTTTTTCCGCAATCTGCGCGATTTGTGCAGAGACGCTGTTCCCGGAGGCGGCTTGAGTCCCACCGCCGCTGCTTTGGACGGAAGGGGTCGAGACGTTGATGGTGGTCATCGTGGTTTCCTTTTGCCAGTAAAACTACGATATCGGCACACGTTCGCAGACCTTCAGTACTCCCTGCCATTTTTGGCAGTCATGCTTTTTCTCATCTGACGGCGCTGCATCGCCTTATCAATATAGATTTGCTATCGATCGGCAGGGAAAACTGTATTGGTAATCGATTGCGTACTCTCGTTATAACCATTATCTCCCTCACTCAATGAGTGATTAGCCGATTATAAGGACATCTCATGACCGACTCCCACTTTTCCCAGAATCCCTGGAACAGCGCTGATATTATTCGCGGCTACAAACCTGACTTCACGCCGCGTGTCGCCTTTATCCTTGGCTCGGGTTTAGGCGCGCTGGCTGAGCAGATAGAAGATGCGGTGGCGATTTCCTATGAGAAGCTGCCGGGGTTCCCGGTCAGCACCGTTCACGGGCACGCGGGTGAGTTGGTGCTCGGTCATCTGGCTGGCGTCCCGGTTGCCTGTATGAAAGGGCGCGGGCACTTCTACGAAGGACGCGGCATGACCGTGATGACCGACGCTATTCGCACGATGAAGCTGCTGGGCTGCGAACTGCTGTTCTGCACTAACGCAGCGGGTTCTCTGCGCCCGGAAGTGGGGCCGGGGAGTCTGGTGGCCCTAAGCGACCATATTAACACCATGCCGGGGACACCAATGGTTGGCCCGAACGACGAACGCTTTGGCGAGCGTTTCTTCTCGCTGGCCAATGCCTATGACGCCGATTATCGTGCGGTTTTACAGGCCGTTGCCGCCGATGAGGGCTTCACGCTGAGTGAAGGCGTATTTGTTTCCTATCCGGGACCTAACTTTGAGACAGCCGCGGAGATCCGCATGATGCAGATCATTGGCGGCGATGTGGTCGGGATGTCGGTGGTGCCTGAAGTCATCACCGCCCGCCACTGCGGACTGAAAGTGGTTGCCGTGTCGGCGATCACCAATCTGGCGGAAGGCCTGGGCGATGTGAAACTCTCGCACGCGCAAACCCTGGCCGCCGCTGAACTTTCCCGGCAGAACTTTATCGACCTGATTTGCGGGTTCCTGCGTAAACTGGCCTGAAACAGATAATAATAATGACCCCGCTTGCCAGCGGGGTTCGTACTCTACGGCAAGGAAGAGAAAAATGGGTATTGCGTCCCGATTAAAGATCATGTCGTTTATGCAATATTTTATCTGGGGAAGCTGGCTGGTAACCCTGGGCTCATACATGATTAACACCCTTCATTTTACCGGCGCCAACGTGGGTATGGTATACAGCTCAAAAGGGCTGGCGGCGATTATTATGCCCGGCATTATGGGGATTATTGCGGACAAATGGCTGCGGGCAGAGCGCACCTACATGATCTGCCATCTGGTCTGCGCGGGCGTCTTGCTGTATGCGACCACGGTGACTGACCCGGACACGATGTTCTGGGTGATGTTGATCAACGCAATGGCTTTCATGCCGACCATTTCGCTTTCGAACAGCGTCTCCTACTCCTGCCTGGCGCAGGCAGGGCAAGATCCAGTAAGCGCATTTCCACCTGTTCGCGTTTTTGGCACGATTGGCTTTATCGTTGCGATGTGGACCGTCAGTCTGATGGGCCTGGAGCTGAGCAGCGCGCAGCTGTACATTGCATCCGGCGCGTCGTTGCTGTTGGCGCTCTATGCGCTCACGCTGCCGAAAATTCCGGTGGCCGAAAAGAAAGCGAGCGCGTCGTTCGCCAGTAAGCTGGGGCTGGACGCATTCGTGTTGTTTAAAAATCCGCGGATGGCGATTTTCTTTCTGTTTGCCATGATGTTGGGGGCGGTGCTGCAAATTACCAACGTTTTCGGCAATCCTTTCCTGCACGACTTTGCCCGTAACCCGGAATTCGCTGACAGCTTTGTGGTGAAATACCCGTCCATCTTACTGTCCGTCTCGCAGATGGCAGAAGTGGGCTTTATCCTGACCATCCCGTTCTTCCTCAAACGTTTTGGCATCAAAACGGTCATGTTGATGAGCATGCTGGCGTGGACATTGCGCTTTGGCTTCTTTGCCTTTGGCGATCCGTCGCCGTTCGGTTTTGTTCTGCTACTGCTGTCGATGATCGTCTATGGCTGCGCATTCGACTTCTTCAATATCTCTGGCTCCGTCTTCGTTGAGCAGGAGGTGGAATCACGGATCCGTGCCAGCGCGCAGGGGCTGTTTATGACGATGGTCAATGGCGTCGGGGCGTGGGTGGGTTCCATTCTGAGCGGTATAGCGGTGGATTACTTCTCGGTGGATGGCGTGAAGGACTGGCAAACCATCTGGTTGGTCTTTGCGGCGTATGCCCTGGCGCTGGCGGTGATTTTCGCGCTGTTCTTTAAGTACAAACATGAGCCTGAAAAGCTGGCACAGCACTCGCTGGCTCGTTAATCTCTCTTCGCGGCGGGCGTTTGTTGCCCGCCGTTCCTGTTCTGCGACGCATTGTGGTAATTTGGCGCATTCGTTTTCCCCTCTGGAGCGCATTACCCATGGAACGCACGCATCGTATCGATCTTAAGCTACTGCGTTATTTTCTTGCTGTCGCAGAAGAATTGCATTTTGGACGCGCCGCCGCTCGTCTGAATATGTCGCAGCCTCCACTGAGTATTCATATTAAGGAGCTGGAACAAGAGCTCGGCACGCTGTTGTTCATCCGCCATTCCCGCAGCGTGGCGCTGACCCATGCGGGTAAAATCCTGATGGAGGAGTCTCGGCGTCTGCTTTCCAGCGCTAATCAGGTGTTGGCGCGTGTCGAACAGATCGGGCGCGGCGAGGCAGGGCGGATCGAACTGGGGGTGATCGGTACTGCAATGTGGGGAAAAATGCGCCCGGTGATGCGGCGATTTCTGAAGACGAACCCCAACGTTGAGGTGATGTTTCGCGAAAATATGCCCGCGATGCAAATGGCCATGCTGGAACGACGTGAACTGGATGCTGGCGTCTGGCGAATGGCGATTGAGCCTGCGCCGGGGTTTACCAGCCTGCGACTGCATGAATCCTCTTTTCTGGTGGCGATGCCGGAAGAGCATCCGCTGACGGCCCGTGAGGCCGTGCCGTTAGAAGCACTGCGCAATGAATACTTCGTCACCATGCCTTCCATTCACACCGACTGGGCATTCCTGCAACGCGTTTGCCAGAGCGCCGGATTTTCTCCGATGATTATTCGCGAAGTGATGGAGCCGCAAACGGTGCTGGCGATGATCAGTATGGGGATTGGCATTACGCTGATTGCCGATAGCTATGCGCAGATGAACTGGCCGGGAGTGGTGTTTCGTCCGTTAGAAGAGCGTATTCCGGCAGATTTATACATTGTGTATGACCAGCAGCAAGCGACACCCGCGCTGGAGCACATGATTGATGCGTTAACGGCGTAACTGAGACGTGTAGGCCTGATAAGCGAAGCGCCATCAGGCTCGAATCGTTATATTCTGCGCATAGTAAAAAGGCGCCGCCAGCGCCCTCTTTTACATTGGTGGGTCGTGCAGGATGACTCGCTTCGCTCGCCCTTCGGGCCGTCGCCGCAAGCGGCTCCGTTGTCTCACTGCGTTCGACCCGAACCTGCCGCAGGTTCGAATCGTTATATTCTTCGCATAGCAAAAAGGCGCCTTTAGGGCGCCTTTTTACATTGGTGGGTCGTGCAGGATGACTCGCTTCGCTCGCCCTTCGGGCCGTCGCCGCAAGCGGCTCCGTTGTCTCACTGCGTTCGACCCGAACCTGCCGCAGGTTCGAATCGTTATATTCTACGCATAGCAAAAAGGCGCCTTTAGGGCGCCTTTTTACATTGGTGGGTCGTGCAGGATGACTCGCTTCGCTCGCCCTTCGGGCCGTCGCCGCAAGCGGCTCCGTTGTCTCACTGCGTTCGACCCGAACCTGCCGCAGGTTCGAATCGTTATATTCTACGCATAGCAAAAAGGCGCCTTTAGGGCGCCTTTTTACATTGGTGGGTCGTGCAGGATGACTCGCTTCGCTCGCCCTTCGGGCCGTCGCCGCAAGCGGCTCCGTTGTCTCACTGCGTTCGACCCGAACCTGCCGCAGGTTCGAATCGTTATATTCTACGCATAGCAAAAAGGCGCCTTTAGGGCGCCTTTTTACATTGGTGGGTCGTGCAGGATTCGAACCTGCGACCAATTGATTAAAAGTCAACTGCTCTACCAACTGAGCTAACGACCCGAAGTGGTGGGTGATGACGGGATCGAACCGCCGACCCCCTCCTTGTAAGGGAGGTGCTCTCCCAGCTGAGCTAATCACCCACTTCGGTACTTCACAATAAGAAATTTAGCTGGCGAGAAAGTGGTGGGTGATGACGGGATCGAACCGCCGACCCCCTCCTTGTAAGGGAGGTGCTCTCCCAGCTGAGCTAATCACCCACTTCTCAATTTCTTATCTACACGGCGGAGACTACATAAAGTAGTTGGTGGGTGATGACGGGATCGAACCGCCGACCCCCTCCTTGTAAGGGAGGTGCTCTCCCAGCTGAGCTAATCACCCCCGCTGTGTGGAGTCGCATTATAGGGAGAGTTGAAAATGAGTCAACGCCTTTTCTAAAGAAATTGTTCGTTCGTCGTAATTTTAAGCAAAACGATCGTGAAACGGTCTCTGGCGCATGATTTCTAAACAAAAACGGTTCTGCACGGCGTTTACCCGGTAACAACATTGAGGATTTACCTCACAGTGATAGAATATCGGCCATTCCATTTTTCCCGGATTTGCCGGTTGTCGGCATCTTTATAAACGTAAGGCCATTTCATGAAAATCAAAACTCGCTTCGCGCCAAGCCCGACAGGCTATCTGCACGTCGGTGGTGCGCGTACTGCTCTCTATTCCTGGCTTTTTGCACGTAATCACGGCGGTGAGTTTGTGCTGCGTATTGAAGACACCGATCTCGAACGTTCCACGCCGGAAGCTATCGAAGCCATTATGGACGGTATGAACTGGCTGAGCCTGGAATGGGACGAAGGCCCATACTTCCAGACTAAACGTTTCGATCGTTATAACGCAGTGATTGATGAGATGCTGGAAGCGGGCACGGCCTATAAATGCTACTGCTCCAAAGAGCGCCTGGACGCACTGCGTGAAGAGCAGATGGCGAAGGGTGAAAAGCCGCGCTACGACGGGCGTTGCCGTCATGGTCATGAACATCACGCTGATGATGAGCCTTGCGTTGTCCGTTTTGCCAACCCGCAGGACGGTTCAGTCATTTTTGACGATCAGATCCGTGGCCCGATCGAATTCAGCAATCAGGAGCTGGACGATCTGATTATCCGCCGCACCGACGGTTCCCCGACCTATAACTTCTGTGTGGTGGTGGACGACTGGGATATGGAGATCACCCACGTTATTCGTGGTGAAGACCATATCAACAATACCCCGCGCCAGATCAACATTCTGAAAGCGCTGAACGCGCCTGTGCCGGTGTACGCCCACGTTTCTATGATCAACGGCGACGACGGTAAAAAGCTGTCCAAACGTCACGGCGCGGTGAGTGTGATGCAGTATCGTGATGACGGCTATCTGCCGGAAGCGCTGCTGAACTACCTGGTGCGTCTGGGCTGGTCCAGCGGCGATCAGGAGATTTTCACGCGTGAAGAGATGATCAAGCTGTTCTCCCTTGGTGCGGTCAGCAAATCCGCCAGTGCGTTCAACACGGAAAAACTGCAGTGGCTGAACCATCACTACATTAATTCGCTGGCGCCGGAGTATGTGGCAACGCATCTGCAGTGGCACATTGAGCAGGAAAACATCGACACCCGTAACGGCCCGGAGTTGGCTGAACTGGTGAAACTGCTGGGCGAGCGCTGCAAAACACTGAAAGAGATGGCGCAGAACTGCCGTTACTTCTACGAAGACTTTACCGAGTTTGATGCCGATGCAGCGAAGAAACACCTGCGTCCGGTTGCGCGTCAGCCGCTGGAAGTGGTGCGTGACAAACTGGCAGCCATTACCGAGTGGACGGCTGAAAACGTGCATCACGCGATTCAGGCAACTGCTGATGAGCTGGAAGTGGGAATGGGTAAAGTCGGTATGCCGCTGCGTGTGGCGGTAACCGGTGCGGGTCAGTCTCCGGGCTTAGACGTGACGGTGCACGCGATTGGGAAAACTCGCAGCATTGAGCGCATCAATAAAGCGCTGGCTTTTATTGCGGATCGTGAAGCGCAGCAGTAAGCGATCGCCGCATTAACGAAACGGCAGGGGAGACTCTGCCGTTTTTCTTTGTGCTACTCAGAATCGTTCAGACCCAGGCGTGTGAGGAAACCGCGGATGCCTTCACGTGAAAGAAACAGCGCTAACTTTTCCTGTTCCGCTGCGGACATATTTTCCACGGCATCAATAATTTGCCGATAAGCATGGCTGCGCACGACGGGGTTGTACTCGGCCAGTGACTCTTCAGCCTGATAAAATGCAGAATGGTTACGAAACGCCGGGATGTTCAGAATAAACTCCCGCACGCGTGTATCGATGTGAACGAGTCTTGCCCGACCCCCTTTAACACCTGGAAATTTTTCCGTTTCCCATTTTTGTTCACGGATCCAACGATTCACGGTTTGCTTAGCGACACCGAGGCAATCCGCCAGTTCTTCGGTGGTCATTTTGCTGCGTAATCTTTTCATATTATTTGCTGTCGCGGATCCCTAAGCGTTGTAATAAACCGGTAATCCCTTCCCGCAGTAGCAAAGAGGTAAAGTGTTTTTGTTCGGCAGGTGTCATCTCTTTCACCAGCTTGATCAGTAGGGCTTCCAGCGAGGCATCGCCAGGGTGCGAGAAGGTGTCAGACAGCCCTTCCGCCGAGCGTTCTGCGCTGCGGATATATTCACGAACCTGTTCGTTAACATGCACCAGTCGTGCTTTACCGCCCTGGACGCCTGGTTTTGGTGATGTCGCCCAACCCTCTTTTCGCACCCATTTATTAATGGTCTGTCGGCTGTAACCCGTCAGATTCGCGAGTTCTTCTGGCGTCATCCGCTCCTTGAACATAAAGATTCCCTGAATAGTCGTGTGGTTAATTAGTGGTTCATTTTATAGCACCATTTTAGTGGAAACCGTGACGTGTTTAACTACTGAATGCGAGTTGTTACGCAATGTTCTTCATTTGTCTGCTTTTTCAGCGATTAGAATCGGCGTCTACAATTTGCCGTTGACACATGCGAAGGGAATTCATATGATGCCGCCCGTCAACTCGACAAGCTTTACGTAATGGGGCTATAGCTCAGCTGGGAGAGCGCTTGCATGGCATGCAAGAGGTCAGCGGTTCGATCCCGCTTAGCTCCACCAAAAATTGAACCCAACAATTTTGGTACGTAAACGCATCATGGGGCTATAGCTCAGCTGGGAGAGCGCTTGCATGGCATGCAAGAGGTCAGCGGTTCGATCCCGCTTAGCTCCACCAAATTCAGAACCCTCGCTGCGAAGCGGGGGTTTTTTTATCTCTGCATACCTTCCATTTTTGTAATACAGTTGCTGATAAGCCGGAGTCTGTTCCGCGAAAGGTGGGATCGGTTTCTGGTGGGTATAGGTTTGCTTCGCGATGCGAATAAACTTATCATTTATGTGACAAATAGTTCGTCTCTGTGAGAGCAGTTAATTCATGCCAGCCAAGCGCAACCTGATAAATAATATAAGAATATTCGCTCTTGCGATCGTGCTCTCCATCGCAGCCATCCAGTTTTCACGTTTGATTTCTCCTCTGGCCATTGTGGATTCCAGCTATATCTATCTCTCGTGGCTGCCGCTTTGCGTGCTGCTGTCGATGATGCTGCTGTTTGGCCGACGTGCTGTTCTGCCCATTGTGCTGGCGTTATACCTGACCAACCACTGGAATCTTCATCTGCCGTTCGCGCAAGGCATTGTGTTGCTCTTCTGTCAGATGTTTGCCGTGCTGGGAACCTGTGCGCTGGTGCGCTGGCAACTGGGGCCGCGCTGGCGTTACGGATTACCCGATCGCAATATCTGGCGCAGAGTGATTTGGTTTGGCTTTGTCGCCCCGCTCGGGATGAAAATCAGTATGTATCTCGCCGGGCATTATCTCGATTTCCCGGTCGCGGTTTCGACATTCTTTGGCGCGGCGGCGGCCATCTTCACGATTGTCGATATTCTGAGCCTGATCTCGGCGGTGCTGATTTTCACCATGCTTTTTTATTATCCGCTGCGGATGATAGTGAATCCGCATTATGCCCGGATATTCTGGCGTCGCGATATTGCGCCGTGTTTTGAAAAAGAGACGCGTCTCTTTACCCTATGCTGGCTGATCTGCATTTCTCTGCTGCTCGCCATGATGTGCTCCCCGCTGGAAAGCGACTACATTGCAGGGTATCTGGTGCCCGTGCTGTTCATCATCTTTACCACTGGCGTAGGTAAGCTCACCTATCCGTTTTTGAATCTCAGTTGGGCCATTTCAACGCTGTTTCTGCTGACCTATAACCGCAATTTCTTACAAGGGGTGGGATCGGAGTATTCACTGGCGTTCATCCTGTCGGTACTCGTCTCGTTCAGTATCTGCCTGCTGTATATGATGCGCATCTTTCTGCGCAGTGAATGGCTTAATCGTCGCTGGCACATGCAGGCCCTTACCGATCCCTTAACTCGTTTACCGAATCTGCGTGCGCTGGAGCAGTTCCTGCAAAAAGAGTCCGGACAGAGCGTCTGCTGCCTGCGACTGGAGAATCTGGAGTTTCTGAGCCGTCACTACGGCATGTTAATGCGTGTGCACAGCAAACGTACGGTGCACCGTATGCTGCAACCGCTGATGCTTGAGAATGAAAAAATCTTCCAGTTGCCAGGGAGTGAATTATTACTGGTGCTTAACGGGCCGGAGATGGACGCCCGCCTGCAGCATATGCTCGACCTGTTGAACAGTCGTAAAATTTACTGGAACAACACCGGGCTGGACATGGGTTACGGCGCATCCTGGGGGCAATGGGATGGGAAGCAGGAGACGCTGCAACCGCTGCTGGGTCAGCTGAGCTGGCTGGCGGAACAGTCCTGCGCGAATCACCGGGTGCTGGCGCTGACTCAAAGCCAGGAAGTGGCGACGGGGCAGACGACCGAACGGGTGCTGCTGCTCAATAAAATTCGTAAAGCGCTCGATAACGGCGATCTCCTGCTTTACGCGCAGCCTATCCGCGACGCTCAGGGCAAAGGGTATGATGAAATTCTCGCCCGGCTGAAAAGCGACGACGGTATCATGACTCCGGATCAGTTTATTCCGCTGATAGCGCAGTTTAACCTCAGCGCCCGCTTTGATTTACAGGTCGTTGAAGCCTTGCTTACCTGGCTATCCGCACATCCTCCTACAGAGACTGGACCGCTTTTCTCGGTCAATTTAATGCCGCTGACCCTGCTGCAAAAAGAGACCGCGCCGCGCATTATTCGCCTGTTCACCCGGTATGGTATTGCTCCGGAAACGGTGATCATTGAGATCACCGAAGAGCAGGCATTTTCCAATTCGGAAACCAGCATGCAAAATCTCGAGCTGCTGCACAGGTTTGGTTTCAGAATTGCAATTGACGACTTTGGTACCGGATATGCCAATTATGAGCGCCTGAAGCGTCTGCAGGCTGACATCATCAAAATCGACGGTGTGTTCGTAAAAGATATTCTGACCGATTCGTTGGATGCGATGATTGTGAAGTCGATAACCGATCTGGCAAAGGCGAAGTCGCTAAGCGTGGTGGCGGAGTACGTAGAAACGCCCGCACAGCGGGAGTTGCTGCTGAGCCTGGGGGTGAACTATCTGCAAGGGTATTTGATTGGACGACCAAGGCCGCTCGAGGAATAACAGGTATAAAAAAAACGGGGATGCGCTCCCCGTTTTTTATGACAGTGCTGTCTTACAGAACCAGAGCGGCGATAGAAGCAGACAGGACACTCACCAGCGTAGAGCCGTAAACCAGTTTCAGACCGAAACGGGATACGACGTTACCTTGCTCTTCGTTCAGGCCTTTAATCGCGCCCGCGATGATACCGATAGAAGAGAAGTTGGCGAAGGAGACCAGGAACACAGAAAGGATACCTTCCGCGCGCGGAGAGAGCGTGGAGGCGATTTTCTGCAGATCCATCATTGCAACGAATTCGTTGGAAACCAGTTTGGTCGCCATGATACTGCCCACCTGCAGCGCTTCACTGGACGGCACACCCATCACCCAGGCAATCGGGTAGAAGATGTAGCCCAGGATGCCCTGGAAGGAGATGCTGTAGCCGAACCAACCGGTGACGGTAGCGAACAGGGCGTTCAGCGCGGCGATCAGGGCGATGAAGCCGATCAGCATAGCAGCAACGATGATCGCAACTTTGAAACCCGCCAGGATGTATTCACCCAGCATTTCGAAGAAGCTCTGGCCTTCGTGCAGGTTGGACATCTGGATGTTTTCTTCGCTGGCGTCAACGCGGTACGGGTTGATCAGCGACAGCACGATAAAGGTGCTGAACATGTTCAGAACCAGTGCCGCAACCACGTATTTAGGCTCCAGCATGGTCATGTACGCACCGACGATAGACATGGAAACGGTGGACATTGCCGTCGCTGCCATGGTGTACATGCGGTTGCGGGACATTTTGCCGAGAATGTCTTTATACGCGATAAAGTTCTCAGACTGACCGAGGATCAACGAGCTGACGGCGTTGAAGGATTCCAGTTTGCCCATGCCGTTGACTTTGGATAACAGGAAGCCAATGGCGCGGATGATAATCGGCAGCACGCGAATATGCTGCAGAATACCGATCAACGCTGAAATGAAGACGATAGGGCAGAGAACTTTCAGGAAGAAGAAAGCCAACCCTTTATCGTTCATGCTGCCAAAGACGAAGTTCGTCCCTTCATTGGCGAATCCGAGCAGTTTTTCAAACATTTCGGAGAAGCCTCTCACGAAGCCGAGACCGACGTCAGAGTTCAGGAAGAACCACGCCAGTAACACTTCGATAACAAGCAGTTGAACGACATAACGAATGCGAATTTTTTTACGGTCACTGCTTACCAGCAATGCGAGGATCGCAACAACGGCAAGTGCCAGGACAAAATGAAGGACGCGGTCCATATTTGCTCCAAATATGAGGCAGGTTAAATTTCCGTGCACATTCTATGCAACGTGTGCAAAGAAAACGAGATCTAACACACACTATAATCAGGACCTGTGACGAGATTCAAAAATAGTGATCCGGCATACACTTCTGTTATGTCTAATGCGAAAGTAAATAGTTAAGTTATTGTGCTAATATAATAACAATTATTAAACATGCTGCGCGCATTTCCTGTACCCGCACTCTTTATCGTTCCCGCCTATAAGAGAAATCAAGGTTACCGCTTTTACATGCACTTGATAACCATTCTCATTAGGCATAATATAAAACATAGCAAAGGCTATGTTTCCGAGGCAGAAGATGACAAACGATCGCGTTGAGAGTAGCAGTGGAAGAGCAGCGCGCAAGTTAAGGCTCACATTAATGGGACCTGCGTTTGTCGCGGCGATCGGGTATATCGACCCAGGCAACTTTGCGACGAACATTCAGGCCGGTGCCAGCTTTGGTTATAAACTGCTGTGGGTGGTGGTCTGGGCAAACCTGATGGCGATGCTTATCCAGGTCTTGTCTGCGAAACTGGGTATTGCAACCGGTAAAAATCTGGCCGAACAAATTCGCGATCACTATCCGCGCCCGGTGGTCTGGTTCTATTGGGTGCAGGCGGAGATCATCGCGATGGCGACCGATCTCGCGGAATTTATCGGGGCGGCGATAGGATTCAAACTGATCCTCGGTGTTTCATTATTGCAGGGGGCGGTGCTGACCGGGATCGCCACCTTCCTGATCCTGATGCTCCAGCGGCGCGGACAAAAACCGCTGGAAAAAGTGATCGGCGGCCTGCTGCTGTTTGTCGCCATGGCCTATATCGTTGAACTGATCTTTTCCCAACCCAACTTGGCACAGTTGGGTAAAGGCATGATGATCCCTGACTTGCCCAACTCTGAAGCGGTATTTCTGGCCGCCGGGGTGCTGGGCGCGACCATCATGCCGCACGTGATCTATCTGCACTCTTCGTTAACGCAGCACCTGCATGGCGGCACTCGTCAACAGCGCTATGCGGCGACAAAATGGGATGTGGCAATCGCCATGACCATTGCGGGGTTTGTTAATCTAGCGATGATGGCGACTGCCGCCGCCGCGTTTCACTTCAGTGGTCACACCGGCGTTGCCGATCTGGATCAGGCTTATCTGACGCTGGAGCCGTTATTAAGTCACGCGGCGGCAACGGTCTTCGGACTGAGCCTGGTGGCGGCGGGGCTGTCGTCAACGGTGGTTGGAACGCTGGCGGGGCAGGTCGTGATGCAGGGGTTTGTCCGCTTTCATATCCCCCTATGGGGGCGGCGTACCATCACCATGATGCCGTCCTTTATCGTGATTCTGATTGGTCTTGATCCGACGCGGATTCTGGTGATGAGCCAGGTGCTGTTAAGCTTTGGTATTGCACTGGCGCTGGTGCCGCTGCTGATATTTACCAGCGACAGCAAACTGATGGGCGATCTGGTGAATACCCGCTGGGTTAAACAGATTGGCTGGATGATTGTGGTGCTGGTGGTGGCGTTGAACCTGTGGCTGCTGGTCGGCACGGCGCTGGGGCTGTGATCTAACCGCCGTGACTCGCAACAGGTCACGGTTTTAGTCCTGGATTTCCGTTATCCTGAATCTTGCATTAGCCACTGGCGAGCGTTCATGAATCACTTTGATCTCTCTTTCCTGAAATATTTGCAGGATAACAGCCCGCTGTCGATTGACGAGGCGGTTCAGCGTTTCGGTAAGACCCTCTCCACGCTTAAACGCACCATGAAAGAGCTTAATGAACTCTTACCGGAAGACGTCCAGCTCCATCAGGATAATCAGTTTATTACGACCCGGATTGGCTATAGCGAATACCGGCAATTTTTAGCGCGTATACGTTTTAATCGCTATATCACCACGGCGGAAGAGCGTGTGAGGGATCTCCTCGTGGCGCTCTGTTTGCATGATGTGGTGAATAAAAACGAGTACTACAAAAAGTTTTATGTCAGCGCGGGGACGGTAAAAAACGATAATCCCGTGATGCTGCGTCTGACGCAGGAACACGCCCTGACGGTACAAAGCATTCCACGTACCGGGTCGCGGCTTGTCGGCGATGAGTTCTCGTTGCGCCTGGCGGTGTGCATGTTAATACTCAAAACCGTTGAGATCGGTGAAAATCATCAGTTGATTGCCCATCAGGCGAATGAGCCCGTCAGTCGTTCGATTGCCGATCAGTTTCTGAGCGAATGCGCCACGGAGATTACTCAGGCAGCACGCTGCTATGAAGACGTTATCCGACCGATTAACACGCTGGGTTACAACGGTCGGAAATACCTGCTGGTGTATCTGAGCCTCGCGTTACACCGCATCCACCGGGGGCATGTAATCAAAGAGAGTACGGCGACGTCGTTTTTGACGACGTTCCCTTTTGAGGCCATGACCGACCCGCAGGAAAACCGCTGTCTGGATCTTCTGATCGCTTCGCTGACGTTTACGTATCGGCCTTTCACCTTATATGACGCCCGCCTGGTGTCGCACGTGAAACGGACCTGTGAACGATTAGCCAGTAGCCTGAGCAATACGGTTCACAATCAACATGCCTGGTTTGCCGAGGTTTATCACTTTATCTATGCCGCCATCATCCAGAATAAATTTCATCTCTGGTTTGATGATAAAAAACTGCATAACGTCCAGAATCGCTACCCTGAACTCTGGGCCGGCGTTCAGTCAGCGGTGAGCGAGATTGAAAAAGGCTGGCAAACGACGTTTTCTGCCATCCATCTGGCGACGCTGGTGTTGATCACGAAAAAATATGAGCTTAAAAACCGGGTAGTGAGTGAGCCGAAAAAGCGGGTCATTATTGTGACGAACTCTTCGGAAAGTAAGGTCGGGTATTTCAAAGAGGTCCTGTCCTCACGTTTTCATATCGATATCCCGGTATGTATTAATATCAATGAGATCGAACAGCTTCAGTCACGTGAGTTTGATCTGCTGATCACCTTTACCAATAAGATCTCAAGCCATCTGCGGTATGCCGGACTGGATTACGTCAAGGTTAACTTCTGGCTAACGCAGGACGATTTCCAGTTGCTCCGTGAGCGGGGACTCGCCTCTGCGCGCAAAAAAATCCCGGCTGACCATTTTGTTCAGCAGGTTCAGGGGATGAGTCAGGCGGCGCTCAGGGACTTCCTTGAACGCCATTATGGTGATGTGTTTATTTAGCCAGCGGTTGTAAGACGCCGCGACACCAGACGGCTTCCAGATTTAACATCTCATCCAGGACCAGAATATCGGCATCTTTTCCTGGCGTCAGACTACCCTTACGCCGTTCAACACCGGCGAGAATCGCCGGATTCAGGCAGGCAATCTGCGCCACAGAAACCCAACTATTCTCCAGACGATCAACCACATTTTTCACTGAGTCCAGAAAGCTCATCTCCAGTGCGCAGACATCCGCCCAGTCATCGGGCGAGACCGTGCGGGTATTGCCGTGGCGATCGGTAATTTCCAGAAGATGTTGATGGATACGAAACGTCTCCTGACGCAGGTAATGGTGAAATTCAAACCCTTCCGGAAAGTCCACATATCCGAGACAGTCGCTGACCATGACCAGGCGACGATCTTTTTTCAGGCGATAGAGAATATCAAACACTTCCGGGCGTAGAGTGATACCGCTTTGTTTCGCCACTTCGGCGAAGGTGTCCTGGTGATACATCAGCGCGCCGACAACGCCGGGTTCGCGATGATGTAATCCGCGCATGGCGCTGAAGGCGTGGGTAAAGTGGCATAGCCCCGCGTCAATCGCTTGGGTGGTTTCGTCAAACGTCGCGTCGGTATGCCCTGCGGATACCGTGACGCCGGCCTGGCGCAAATGACGAATCAGCGGCAGCGCGTCCGGTAACTCTGGCGCCAGCGTCATTAAGCGAATATGTCCCCGCGCAGCATGTTGATAGCGTTCAAAGCCCTCGATACTGGGGAACTGAATTGACTCCTTGCGCTGCATCCCGCTGTATTTGGCATTGATAAACGGCCCTTCCATGTGAATGCCTACGGCTTCAGCTCCGTCTTCCGCTTTCGCGTGCGCAATCCAGTCGGCGGCCGTGGCCAGACTCTCCAGTAAGAACGCGTCCGGCTGGGTTGCGGACGTAGCAAGCCACGCGGTGACCCCGGCATTGACCAGATCCCGGCTCATGGCACGCAAGGATTGGTGTTCCCCCTTCCAGGCAAACGAACCTCTCCCCCAACCGTGGACGTGGATATCGACAAAACCCGGCATCAGCATCGCATGTCGGTAATCCACAAGCTGGCCGCGGGGCGTATTATCCAGACCAACAATCTGTCCCTGGTCGATATGCAGATAACCGCGTTGTATCCCGTCGGGGGTGATGATACGGTCGCTTGCCAGAGAGAGCAGGGGGTCAGACATCCTCTTTCTCCCACACGCGCGCTGCTGTTTCGGCGGCGATCTCCGCGCACAAACCGAGGTAATGGGCGGGATCGAGCAGAGCGTCAATTTCCGCATCGCTAAAATACTGGCGAATCAGAGTGTCGGCGCGCAGCACGTCGGCGTAGGGCAATCCCTCATGGGTGCTGCGCATCGCCAGTTGGTACACGCGCTCGTGCGCCGCGTCTTTGCCCAGCCGCTCCACCAGTTGCATCATAATCTTTTCGCTATTGATCAAACCGTGGGTTAAGTGGACGTTCTGGCGCATACGTTCAGGGTTAACGACCAGTGTGCGGGTCAACTCTTCAGCGCGCATCACGATCTCCGCCATTAACTCCATGCTCTCCTGAATATTTCCGTCGAAGATAAAGTAGGCAGAACTGTCCGCTTCAAACGGGCGAGGGCTGACATACAGGCAGGAGGTGAGCACGGAATACAATTTCTGCGCATTGGCGATAATCCCTTTAGCCAGTTTGGGGTTTACTTTTTGCGGCATAGTGCTGCTGCCAACCGTTCCTTTAGTGAACGCTTCAGAGACTTCGGCGAACTCTTCGCTGGAGGTCTGATACACCTCTTCAGCGATTTTATGCAACGTGGTAGCGAGCAGGCACAGGTTACTGATGTATTCGGTACGATAGACGCGGGAGTTACGCGAAGGGATCACCATGGAGTGCATCCCTAACCGCTGTGCGACGCGGTCCTGCACGCGACGTCCAGTTTCGCCAGTCGCATGAAACGCCCCCACTGCGCCGCCCATCATCACCGTGAAGACGCGTTTTTCTGCTTCCTGCATGCGCTGTTGGGCGCTCAACAGTTCGTCAATCCATACGGCCGCTTTATAGCCCCAGGTCACCGGTAAGGCATGCTTACCGTGGGTGCGTCCAGGCATCAGGGTGGCCTGGTGAGCGGACGCCATCTTCGCCAGATTGCGCAGAATATCGTTCACAAAGCCTTGCATGATGTCATCGAACTGCTTTGCCAGGTAAAGCTGTGCGGTTTGCTGAATATTCTGGGTTGTGACGCCATAGTGTACATACTTCCCACTTTCGCTGTCGCAGGCTTTGACCAGTACTTTGATCACCGGGACAAAGCCGTGGCCGATCTCGCGGAGCAGGCGTTCCATTTCCGTCAGGTCGATTTTATCAACGCGACAGTTGGCGGCAATATTTTCTGCCGCACGGGTGGGAATCATCCCGTATTCAGCCTGTGACAGCGCCAGAGCAGCTTCGACGTCCAGCCAGGACTGAACCCGCGCGGGTTGAGCGAGCAACGTTTTCATTCCCCGATCGTCGATGGTTTTACTTTTTGAATCATACAATGCGCGCATTCCTGTCTCCTTAAGCTTATTTCGCGCCGACAAGGCGGTCATCTACCGCATTGCGGACAAATTCGACGTGTGGGCCAAAGACCACGTGGACATGGTTGCTGGAGGGAATAAAGGTGCCCAGCGATCCCGATTCTTTCAGCACGGCCATGTCCATTTTTTTCTGATCCTTTACATCGACACGCAAACGCGACACGCAGTTTTCAACATGTTTAATATTGTCGAATCCTCCCAGCCCCTGAATAACCAGTTCAGCGACCTTGTCGTACTCTTTATTATTCAGCAAGGTACTGTCTGATGTTTCACTTTCGCGTCCCGGCGTTTTTATATCAAAGCGAGCAATCGCGAAGCGGAAAACGACGTAGAAAACGACAAAGTTAATGGCGCCGAGGAGCAGTAAATTCACCCAGTGCGTCTGTTCATACATCAGACCAAAAATACCGAAGTCGAAGATCGTGCCGCGAATATAGCCGATGGACACGTCCAGCATTTGCAATGGAATAGTCAGTAAGCCGCAGAGTAGGGCATAAACGATAAACAGCTGCGGAGCAATAAACAGGAAGGAAAACTCCAGCGGTTCAGTGATATTCCCCAGCATGGCGGTGAGTACCACGGTCAGAATCATCCCTTTGGCAAATTTCTTATTCTTAAAATAGGCCATGTGATACATCGCCAGACCAATCGCCGGCACGCGGAACAGCGTGGTGAGCATTTGTGACGACGCCAGATAACTGGTGAGCGTTGGCATATATTCCTTCCAGGCAGGATGAGACGGGCCAAGCTCAAACAGGATCTTATTAATCGCAGGCAAAATACCGACGTACGTTTGTCCGTCAATGAGATAGGTACCACCAGCCGCGGTAAAGCGGACAGTAGAACTCAGTACGTGATGTAAACCAAACGGAATTAACAGGCGGTTGAGCGTCATGTAAATCCCGGCGCCAATATCAGGCGCCATCATAATGGTTGAAATGGCGCGCATACCCGCCGTAAAAAGATCCCAGATAAAAGGGATAATTAACCCCACGGGAATCGAAAAGGCGATAGCCAGAATCGCTACGGATTTCTTACCGCTGAAAAACGCAAAGGCGAGAGGAAGTTGCAATCGGTAAAATCGATCGGTGACTTTGGCCGCCAGCAGTCCGGCAATAATGCCACCAAGCGCTTCGATTTTCAGCGTCTGAATACCGAGTACCATTCCTTGCCCCACCAGCGCCAGCTCATCTTTTGCCAGCGTCCCCGCCAGTTTGAGGTGAACATGCATGGCGATAAGTAGCGTCAGATAGGCAACCACGGAGGCAAAAACCGCAATCCCTTTCTCTTTTTTGGACATGCCGTACGCCACACCCATCGCGAATAATAACGGGATATTGTTGAATACGACGCTACTGATTAATCCCAGCGAAGAAAGGATGGCTTTAAATAGTTCATTCCCCAGAAACGGGAGTTTTTCTATCATATAGCTCTGGCCTAACGCCGAGCTAATACCCATGACCATCCCCACGGGCGCCAGTACGGCAATCGGCAATAACAGCGATCGACCGAATGTCTGAATTTCATTCTTAAAATTAGCATTCATAAATTAATCCTGACGTGAATTCTCATGAGGATAAGATACGTTCAGGATATTTTTGCTCAAGGGCAAATGGTGCAGGATAAAAAGCGCAGGATTTGACCATAAAATAAAGAGCCCGGAGGCTCTTTATTTTAATGTCTGTGTCCGTGGCCTTTCCCGCGCCCGCGATGGTCGTCGCGATCGCGCCAGCCTTCCCGGTATCCGCGCTCGTAAGCATTACGCTTATCCCAGCCACGGTGATAGCCATTGTCATGTCGCCACCAGCGATTTTTACGCCATTCATAATTGCGATGCCAGTAGTCGCGGTCACGCCAGTGCCCGCCGTCCCAGTAGTTACCGTAATTATCGCGATCGCCAATTTGTAATTTTATCGATGGCAACAGGGTGATTTCGCCCGCGTTTGCGGCAAGCGGTGTAAAAGCCAGTAGGGCTGCCGCCAGAATCAGTGACCTGAACATGCTTTATCTCCTTCACGATCGAAGCCGTAGTCGGCCTGTTAACGTAATATTACGGGGCCGTAAAGCCCCATTTCATCGCCTTAACTCTTAAATCATGAATGAGAGCACGAATTGCTAAAAAGGCAGTTAACGCGTGCTGTGCAGAATGTTGTCGATATCGGCGCACTCCTGGTCGGTGAAATGACGATTGGCCAGCATGCCGACCGCATCTTCAATCTGCGCGGTTTTACTGGCGCCAATCAGCACCGAAGTGATGTTGTCGTTACGCAGCACCCATGCAAGCGCCATCTGCGACAGTTTTTGCCCGCGTTTCTCGGCCAACGTATTGAGCTGGCGAATGGTTTCCAGCTTCCCGGCGGTAAGCTGATCCGGATTCAGAAAACGGCTTCCGCTCGCGGCTCTGGAATCCGCCGGGATCCCGTTCAGGTAGCGATCGGTGAGTTGTCCTCCCGCCAGCGGGGAAAAGGCGATACTGCCCACCCCTTTTTCCTGCAACATCGTCAGCAGTTCATCCTCCACCCAGCGTTCAAACATCGAATATTTAGGCTGATGGATCAGGCATGGCGTACCCAAATCATTGAGGATATCGATCGCTTCACGGGCGCGATCGGCCGGGTAATTCGAAATCCCGACATACAGCGCTTTCCCCTGACGCACGATGTGGTCCAGCGCTTTCATCGTTTCCTGCAGAGGTGTTTCAGGATCGGGACGGTGGTGGTAGAAAATATCCACGTACTCCAGCCCCATCCGCTTCAGACTTTGATCAAGACTGGCAATCAGATACTTGCGGGATCCCCAGTCGCCGTAA
Source organism: Citrobacter freundii complex sp. CFNIH2 (assembly GCF_002880615.1). NCBI lineage: Bacteria > Pseudomonadati > Pseudomonadota > Gammaproteobacteria > Enterobacterales > Enterobacteriaceae > Citrobacter > Citrobacter freundii complex sp. CFNIH2. The sequence goes on from NZ_CP025757.1 coordinate 273,500, forward strand.
GGGCCGTCCCACATGGTATATCCCGCTTTGGTGGAGATAATCAGCTCATCGCGCCACGGTAAAAAATCTTCCTGCAGGATGCGGCCAAAGTTGCGTTCTGCTGAACCCGGCGGGGGGCCGTAGTTATTGGCGAGGTCGAAGTGGGTGATCCCCAGATCAAACGCGCGCTGAAGCAGGGCCCGGCTGTTTTCCACCTGGGTGGTATCGCCGAAGTTATGCCACAGGCCAAGCGAGATGGCGGGTAGCTTCAGGCCGCTTTGACCGCAGCGGCGAAATGCCATCCTCTGATAGCGATTTTCATCAGGCTGGTAAACCATTGTCTTCCCTCGCAGTGAATTCAGCTCTCAAGTGTATACGTTTACACTGGTCATTTTTCAATGACATTTTTCACTGCGGAGACTGTAAATTCTGCTTTCCACCCTCATCGCCGCCACTTTCTGGACAGCCCCTACGCTTCTTCAATACTCAACATGAGGTTACCGTCAGAAGGAAAGCTGTCATGCAAACCCCTTACACCGTTGCGGATTACCTGCTCGACAGAATCGCCGGGTGCGGCATCGGGCATCTGTTTGGCGTGCCGGGCGATTACAATTTGCAGTTTCTTGACCATGTGATCGACCATCCGCACGTGCGCTGGGTCGGATGCGCCAACGAGCTTAACGCCGCCTATGCGGCGGACGGTTATGCCCGGGTCGCCGGGGCCGGGGCGTTGCTGACCACCTTTGGGGTGGGGGAACTCAGTGCGATGAATGGCCTGGCGGGCAGCTATGCGGAATATGTCCCCGTTCTGCATATTGTTGGCGCCCCATGTAGCGGCGCGCAGCGTCGGGGAGAACTGATGCACCACACGCTGGGCGACGGCGACTTCCAACACTTCTATCGGATGAGCCAGTCCCTGTGTGCGGCCAGCGCACTGCTGGATGCGCAAAACGCCTGTCATGAGATCGACCGTGTACTGAGTACGATGTTGACCGCCCATCGCCCGGGTTACCTGATGCTGCCTGCTGATGTGGCGAAACGCCCCGCGTTACCCCCTTCAGCGGAACTGGCCCTCTCAGTACCGGAATCGCAGGGGAGCGTGGTGACGGCATTTCGCTACCATGCCCGACAAAAGCTGATCAACAGTTCCCGCGTGGCGCTGCTGGCAGATTTTCTCGCTGTCCGTTTTGGTTTGCAACCGGTCCTGCAACGCTGGATGGCCGAGACGCCCATGGCCCACGCCACGCTGTTGATGGGAAAAGGGCTTTTCGACGAACAGCAGCCGGGATTTGTTGGCACCTATAGCGCGGGTGCCAGCAGTGACGACGTCCGTCAGGCGATAGAAGAGGCGGATACGACGATTTGTGTGGGCACCCGATTTGTCGATACGCTAACGGCTGGCTTCACCCAGCAACTGGCGCTGGAACGTACGATTGAGGTCCAGCCTCAGGCATCGCGGGTGGGAGACACCTGGTTCAGTGGACTGTCTATGGAGCAGGCGGTTACCACGTTACGTGAGCTATGCCTGGAGCTCTCCATTGCGCCGCCGCCCGCAAAACCTGCGCCCGTACAGCCGCACATCGAACGAGGTCCACTGACCCAGGAGAACTTCTGGCATACGGTACAGCAGGCGCTGACGCCCGGCGATCTGATCCTGGCCGATCAGGGAACGGCGGCATTTGGGGCCGCGTCTCTGTCGCTGCCTGGCGGGGCGGAACTGATTGTCCAACCGCTCTGGGGATCGATAGGTTATTCGCTGCCCGCCGCGTTTGGCGCGCAAACGGCGGCACCGGAGCGTCGGGTTATCCTGATCACCGGCGACGGTGCGGCGCAACTGACCATCCAGGAAATCGGCTCCATGCTGCGCGACGGACAAACGCCGGTGATCCTGGTGCTGAATAATGACGGGTATACCGTCGAGCGAGCGATCCACGGGGAGAAACAACGGTACAACGATATTGCTTCCTGGAACTGGACGCAGATCCCTCGGGCATTCAGCCTTGCGGATCAGGCCGAATGCTGGCGGGTGACTCAGGCCATCCAGCTCGAGGAAGTCTTCGCCCGGTTGGCGCGTCCACAACGGCTCTCGCTGATTGAGGTCGTGCTGCCAAAAGCCGATTTACCCGCGCTGTTACGTCAGGTTACCCAGGCGCTGGAGTCGCGTAACAGCGGGTGACTATTTGTCCTCCCGGTTGGCGACCATCATCGGTTTGCCTGCCAGCAACAGCCAGGCCGGAAGCATCACAATACACAGCAGCGGCAGCAGGGTAGTATCCGGTACCACCACTGCGGCCATAAACAGGCTAAGCCAGCCGTCACGGGTGACGACCAGCACCAGGCCAAGAATAGCGCAGGAGACGGTAATGGCGGCCGGAACGGCTTCAACGTGCGCATGCAGCATCAAGCCTAACGCCACGCCGATAAACACCGCCGGGAAGATTCGCCCGCCGCGAAAACCACTGGCCGCTGCAATGACCAGCGCGGCGAGCTTAATCACCGCGAGCATAAAGAAATCCGTGGTACCGAGCGTCTGACTGAACGCCATCTGCTGCATTTCGTCCAGACCCTTAAACAGCGTCAGCGGCCCACCCATCACGCCGAGTAACCCTAACAGGAAGCCACCAACGCCGAGGATCAGCACCGGATTCTTCAGGCGATGCAGTAAAGCGTGCAGCCGAGGTAAGCACCAGACCGCCACCATTCCCGCGGCAATTGCTATCGCCGCCACTACAGCCCCGGAGAAAATGTCCACGATACGCATCTGGGTGTAATGGGCGACAGGGAGCGAGAAATGCGGATGGAAGAACAGGCTGGTGGTCAGTGAACCCGCCGCCGCAGCCATCAACGGCGCAAAGAGGCGATCCCACAAAGGGGTATCGTTCGAGCCGCTCAGGGTTTGCGAGAAGATCAGCGCGGCGGCGACCGGTGTGCCAAACAGGGCGCCGATGGTGCCGGCGGAGGCCAGAATGGTCCAGTCGAGGGCGCCAATCCGTGGGAAAAACCGACGGCCCAGCGCCACGGCTAACGCAATGTTAACAGCCATAATCGGATGTTCGGGACCGAGGCTGACGCCACCCGCCAGACCGAGCACCAGCGCGATGATCAGACCGGGCAGCGCAGCCGGGGAAATCGGTGCGCCGATCAGCGGTTCGGTGGCGGGATCCGGACCGGCGTGCCCGGTGCTGTAGCGAATCACCAGACCCACCAGAACCCCGGTGAACGTCAGGGTGAGCATGATCCAGAGGGGGGAGTCGGCGGCGATCCCTACACTTCCCGGCAGACGTTGCCAGAGTATGCTCTGCAAGATGGCGGCAAACTTCATGACCACAATCAGGACTAAACTGGATGCGACCCCCAGAATCAGCGCGGGGAGCGACAATAACAACATGGTTCTGGCTCGCGGATGGAGCATGTTTTTTTCCTTAATGCCGTGTCTTGCGTTCAGTTTGCCGCGTCAGCCGGATGGCATTGCTGCAAATGGTGCTGAAACGATAAAGTTATTGTGTGACCTGGATCGATATTTTCAGGGGACTCGCTTTTCTGACGTTGTTGTTATGCCCCCGTATATTTACAGTGTGGCAAAGACTTATTTTGACTTTAGCGGAGCAGTAGAAGAATGACAAAGTATGCTTTAGTAGGTGATGTCGGCGGCACCAACGCGCGTCTTGCTCTGTGTGATATCGACAGTGGTGACATCTCGCAGGCCAAAACCTATTCCGGTCTGGATTATCCCAGCCTGGAAGCTGTCGTGCGGGTTTACCTCGATGAGCACAAGGTGAAAGTGGACGCGGGCTGTATCGCGATCGCCTGCCCGATTACGGGCGACTGGGTGGCGATGACCAACCATACGTGGGCGTTTTCTATTGCAGAGATGAAAAAGAACCTCGGTTTCAGCCATCTGGAAATCATTAATGATTTTACCGCCGTGTCGATGGCGATCCCGATGCTGAAAAAAGCGCATTTGATCCAGTTTGGCGGCGCGGAACCGGTTGAGGGGAAACCTATCGCGGTGTATGGCGCGGGCACCGGTCTCGGGGTGTCGCATCTGGTTCATGTTGATAAACGCTGGGTCAGCCTGCCGGGTGAGGGCGGTCATGTTGACTTCGCGCCGAACAGCGAAGAAGAGGCGATCATCCTGGAGGTCCTGCGCGCTGAGATTGGTCACGTCTCTGCGGAACGCGTGCTTTCTGGTCCGGGGCTGGTGAATTTGTACCGGGCGATCGTCAAATCTGACGGACGTCTGCCGGAAAATCTGCAGCCAAAGGATATTACCGAACGTGCGCTGGCCGACAGTTGCACGGACTGCCGTCGCGCACTGTCGCTGTTTTGCGTGATCATGGGGCGTTTTGGCGGCGATCTGGCGTTAACACTGGGCACCTTTGGCGGCGTCTACATTGCCGGTGGCATCGTGCCGCGCTTCCTGGAGTTCTTCAAAGCCTCGGGCTTCCGGGGGGGATTTGAAGATAAAGGTCGCTTTAAGGCCTACGTTCAGGATATTCCGGTGTATCTGATTGTTCACGACAACCCCGGTCTGCTCGGTTCCGGCGCACATTTGCGCCAGACCTTAGGTCAGATTCTGTAAGCCTTGTTCAACGGGAAAACCGCGTGCCTCACGCGGTTTTTTTCATCCTTTTTTCGCAATAGTATTCGCCCTCTGATTCACGGTTTATGGCTGAACAGCATGCGTCACCCCAGTCCGATCATAACGAGACCCGTAAACCGCGCCTGCCAACTGGTATCGTCGCAAAAATTGCAGGTATAATCTCAGACATCATTCCACAGGTTTATAAGCAAAGATGACGAAACTTACCTTACAAGAGCAGATGCTAAAAGCGGGTTTAGTAACCAGCAAAAAGATGGCGAAAGTCCAGAGAACGGCTAAAAAATCACGCGTGCAGGCTCGTGAGGCAAGAGAGGCGGTTGAAGAAAATAAAAAGGCGCAGCTTGAGCGTGACAAGCAGCTCAGTGAGCAGCAAAAGCAGGCGACGCTGGCGAAAGAATTTAAAGCCCAGGTGAAGCAACTGATTGAAATGAACCGGATCACTGTCGCAAAAGGCGACATTGGCTTTAACTTCACCGATAACAATCTCATCAAGAAAATCTACGTCGATAAGCTGACCCAGACGCAGTTGATCAACGGACGTCTGGCCATTGCGCGTCTGTCTACCGATAACAGCGGCGAGAGCGAATACGCGATTATCCCGGCCAGCGTCGCCGATAAAATTGCGCAGCGCGACGCAACCAGCATCGTATTGCACAGCGCGTTGAGTCAGGAAGCGCAGGATGAAGACGATCCGTATGCTGATTTTAAAGTGCCTGATGATCTGATGTGGTAAGTCGCGTTCAGAACGGCGCGGCGTGATGCGCGTTGATGTGCTCCCCGCTGACGGGGTGAGTAAAGCGTAATTCGCTGGCGTGTAGCATCAGCCGTGTGGTTCGTTCAGTACCAGGCAGCAGGCGACCGCCATACAGGTCGCAACCCAGAATAGGGTGCCCCAATAGCTGGCAGTGAATGCGTAGCTGATGTGTGCGTCCGGTCTCCGGCGTGAGCTGGACCCGCGTCAACGGCAGTATGGTTCCGTCGGCCTGCTGTTGGTCAATACGCGCCACGACCTGATAACGCGACCGCGCGGGTTTGCCATTGACCGGGCAAATTGACATCAGCGGGAACCGTGCCGGATCGTTGGCTATCGGCGCATCAATCACCCCTTCGTCAGCGTTCAGATGTCCGCAGAGCAATGCGCTGTAGACTTTACTGACGGTGCGCTGGCTGAACTGGTGGCAGAGGGCGGCATTGATCGCCTTATTACGCGCCACGACCATCAGCCCGGACGTGCCGAAATCCAGACGGTGGACCAGCGTGCAGCCTGGATATTGCTGAACCAGCCGATAGTGTACCGAATCGAGATTTTGTGGATTTTTCCCTGACAGACTGAGCAGCCCGCTGGGTTTATTGATCAACAGCAGGTGATCGTCCTGATAGAGCGTCTCTATCTCGTCGTTGCACGGTGGGGCAATAAAGGTATCAATAATCGTAGACATCAGGCTGCCCGGCGGGAAAGTGGGTGCGGATGATAACCCATTTTCAGCCGACCGGCGAATGACGGCGACTTCACTTTCCCTCGCGTCGCTGAAATTTATCATCCAGACTTAAGCCAAAGACATGGCCTGCGCAGGCATTGTGCTTTACACTGCGCGCTGCAAAAAATGAGTAGATTAACCAGACGGTAATGGCGATGAACGGAACAATCACAACGTGGTTTAAAGATAAAGGTTTTGGATTTATCAAAGATGAGAACGGCGATAATCGCTATTTTCATGTGATTAAGGTTGCCAACCCTGAGCTTCTCAAGAAAGATGCGGCGGTAACCTTTGAACCCACCACCAACAACAAAGGTCTTTCCGCGTATGCGGTGAAGGTCGTGCCGGACAGCAAATATATCTATATCGCTGGCGAGCGACTGAAACTCACCTCGATTAAGTCATTCGTGGTGTTCAGCGAAGAGATCCCGGCCGACACGCCGATTGATAAAGAAAATGCAGTGCTCTCTGTCGGACTGCTGATGAGCAACATCCGACCGAAAACCACGGCGACACCCGGTGAAATGCGCACGGTAAAAAAACTGGCGATCACCACCTTCCAGGGCACGACGTTAATCTTCTCGGAAGATGAGATTGATATTGAGTCCACGGTCAAAATGCTCAAAGTCTGATTTCCGTGCTGCCTGGCGGTAGCACAATTCAGTCGACTACAGATGCATTAACTGCCGGAATTCTTTCACCTTACTGCGGCTGACGGGAATTTCGAATTCCAGATCCTTGAGCCGCAGAATATAGGTATTGTTAAACCACGGCTCGATCTCGCGAATCTTGTTCAGGTTGACGCAGAACGAGCGGTGGCAGCGGAAAAAATGCGCGGGCGGCAGTTTGTTGCAGAACTCGGTGATGTTGATGGGCATCACATACGACTCCCGTCGCGTATAGACAAACGTCATTTTCTCATGCGCTTCGGCGTAATAAATATCGTTGATCGGGGTGACGATGATCCGCTCATCTTTGATCAGGTTGATGGTGTCGTTTTCACGGGTGATGGGGCCGACAGCAGTGGTGCCGGATTGCTGCTGATGCCAGGCCGCCTCCAGTTTTTGCAGCATTCCGACAATCCGCGATTCCTGATACGGCTTGAGAATATAGTCAAACGCTTCCAGTTCGAACGCTTCAACCGCATGTTCTTTCCACGCGGTAATAAACACAATAAACGGCTTATGGGCGAACTGGCTGATATTTTGCGCCAGCAAAACGCCGTCCAGAGACGGAATATTGATATCGAGAAAAATGGCGTCGACGCGCTGATGCTGCAAAAACTTCAGTACATCCAGACCGTCGTCAAACGTCCCGACAATCTCCATCTGGCTATGTTCTTTAATCAGCCAACTGAGTTCCTGTTGGGCGAGGAATTCATCTTCAACGATGATGACTTTCACAGTGTTACTCCGGCTTAAAGCAATAACGTGGCGGGCGTAGCCGTTGCCGAACGCTGGTTGGGGACATAAAAGGCGATTTCGGTGCCGGGTTCCAGGCGGCGTATATGCAGGCCTTCACCATATAACAGCTTAACGCGATGATGGACATTAAGCAGGCCAATTTTATTGCCCGGCATTTCGTTGGATTCCACGCGCTCAATCACTTTCGGGTCAATACCGTGGCCAGTGTCCCTGACGGCAATACGCACCCGGTTGCCGCACTCGGCGACGCTAATCGTTACCACGCCTTTCCCTTTGCAGGGCTGAATGCCGTGGACGATGGCGTTCTCCACTAACGGTTGTATCAGCAGGCTGGGGATGGAGCAGTTGACCTCTTCATCAATATCATAAATCACGGTCAGCTTGTCGCCAAAACGGGCCTGTTCAATGGCAATGTAATCCTTGATTTGATACAGCTCTTTTTTGATGTCGATCTGCTCGTCATCTTTTAACTCAATGTTATAGCGCAGATAACGCGACAAATTAAAAATGAGCTGACGGGCAGTGTCCGGATTAAGTCGAATCGATGATGAAATTGCGTTCAGGGCGTTAAACAGGAAATGAGGATTAATTTTGCTTTGCAGCGCACGTAGCTCTGCCTTATTTGCCATTTCCCGCAATTGCTCGGTGCGGGAGACTTCGAGCTGGGTCGAGATAATCTGCGACAGACCCACCGCCATTTCCTGCAATGACGAGGTGATCTGATGGGCGTGACAGTAGTAAATTTTTAACGTGCCGGTCACCACCCCTTTTTCCCACAATGGAATGACCAGCATGGAGTGGATCTCCGGCGTGCGGTGCGCTTCATCATTGTTTTTAATGATGATTTCACCGTGATTGATCGCCTGTTGGGTGGTCGGGCTGACGAAGTCATCGTGGTTGCGGTAGTTTGCTTCCCCGACGCCGACGTAGGCCAGCACATGCTGGGTATTGGTAATGGCGACCGCATCGGCGTGGATATCGTGGCGAATGATTTCGCAGATCTGGCGCAGCGATTCGCTATTGACCTTGCGAAACAGGGGCAGGGTTTTATTGGCGATATCCAGCGCCAGCTTGGCCTGCCGCGCGGCGCTCGCCTCTTTCTCCCCCTCAACGCTCTGAACCAGCAGCACGATAAACCCGATACAGACGCTGCCGAGGATCATCGGAATACCGATTTTCGAGACAATATCCAGCCCCAGTTCAGTGGTTGGCGCCCAGAGAACCACCAGAATCATCGTCAGCGTTTCGCAAAGCATGCCGCCTAAAATCCCGGCGCGCCAGTGTTGGGCTTTGGGGATCCTGCGGTTAATCCAGCCCGCGAGGCAGCCCGCCAGAATGCTGGTAATAAAGCAGGGGATCGCCGTTACACCGCCAATGTCGATCAGATAACGGTGCGTCCCGGCGATCGCCCCCGTAATAATGCCGACCCACGGACCAAACAGGATGCCGCCGGACATCACGGCAATGATCCGCACGTTCACCAGTGACCCCTCTACCGGTACGCCGGACCAGGTGCTGAACAATGCGAACATCGAAAAAATCGCGGTGACGGCGAGCAGTTCCTTTGGCGTATGGGCAGACTTATGCAGCAGCTCGCGAAACAGGCGGATGCGGATGAGAAAGAACAGGCAAAATAGCATCAGCGCTGCGCGGTCAAACACGGCCAGCAGCATGGTAAATATTTCGTGCACGGGGGGACTCTTGCCAAAGGGTTAAAGCCCTATGATAGGTAACCGCAGGGCGGATGACCAGCCTGCTGAGATCTTGCGGCTAATGAGGAAAAACCATGATTTTAAAAGGGGATTGATGGTTGATTGGTGTATTTACAATACATCTCATAAAACGCCTGCTTTCATGGTTATTACCATAGCAACAAAATGTTATTGAAAAGTAACATTAAGCGGTGTAGTAAACCTATTATTTCCCCTTTTAAAATTATCGTTCCTCTTTTGGTGAACGAAAAAATATTTTCCTTTCCCTCTCGACAGAAGGATTTTAATCAGGCTATTTTCTAAACATGCCACCATCGTGGCAGCGTCGCTCGGACGGTCCGGGCGCTAACGTGAATCTGAGGATATTATGGCTGACTCTCGCCCTGAACGTCGCTTTACGCGTATTGATCGTCTTCCCCCTTATGTTTTTAATATCACCGCTGAACTGAAGATGGCTGCGCGTCGGCGCGGCGAAGATATTATCGACTTCAGCATGGGGAACCCGGACGGCGCGACGCCGCCTCATATCGTCGAAAAACTGTGTACCGTGGCGCAGCGTCCGGATACGCACGGTTATTCCACTTCTCGCGGTATTCCGCGTCTGCGTCGGGCCATCTCCCGGTGGTACCAGGAACGCTATGATGTCGATATCGATCCGGAATCCGAAGCGATTGTCACCATCGGCTCAAAAGAGGGGCTGGCGCATCTGATGCTGGCCACGCTCGATCACGGTGATACGGTGCTGGTGCCGAACCCCAGTTATCCCATCCATATTTACGGCGCGGTGATCGCCGGCGCTCAGGTACGTTCCGTTCCGCTGGTGGAAGGTATCGATTTCTTCAACGAACTGGAACGTGCGATTCGCGAAAGTTATCCGAAGCCGAAGATGATGATCTTCGGTTTCCCATCTAACCCAACGGCACAGTGCGTTGAGTTAGAATTTTTTGAGAAAGTGGTCGCGCTGGCGAAGCGTTACGATGTGCTGGTGGTGCACGATCTGGCCTATGCCGACATCGTTTACGACGGCTGGAAAGCGCCGTCCATCATGCAGGTGCCTGGCGCCCGCGACGTGGCGGTGGAGTTTTTCACCTTGTCGAAAAGCTACAACATGGCCGGCTGGCGTATTGGCTTTATGGTCGGTAACAAAACGCTGGTCAACGCGCTGGCGCGGATTAAGAGCTATCACGACTACGGGACGTTTACCCCGCTGCAGGTTGCTGCGATAGCGGCGCTGGAAGGCGATCAGCAGTGCGTACGGGATATCGCCGAGCAATATAAGCGTCGCCGTGACGTGCTGGTGAAAGGACTGCATGAGGCCGGGTGGATGGTCGAAATGCCGAAGGCTTCGATGTATGTGTGGGCGAAGATCCCGGAACAGTATGCCGGGATGGGGTCGCTGGACTTTGCGAAGAAGCTACTGAACGATGCCAAGGTGTGTGTATCGCCAGGCATTGGTTTTGGTGATTACGGTGATACCCATGTCCGCTTCGCGCTGATTGAGAACCGCGATCGCATTCGTCAGGCGATCAGAGGGATTAAATCAATGTTCCGCGCCGATGGCTTACTGCCAGCCGGGACGAAATCAACCTCAGAGACGCTTGAGTAAAACCCCGGTCCCTCCAGACGCAAACAGGAGCCATCGGCTCCTGTTTTCTTTGCTGCATTGTTGTCTTTAGATCATCAGAGCAAACGTACCGGCCCAAACGATGACCATAAAAGAAATGCCCATAAAGAAATATTTCACTTTCATCTCTCCGCGCAATAACTGATACGCCTGAATGAATTTCATCTCATCTGATTATAGAGAGCTGATACCGGTAAAAACGAAACCCGGAATATTCCTCATTTCGTTTGCGGCATCACCTCAGAATTCTGTGCGTTGATTGCTCCAGACGGCGCTAATGTACGCCTAAAAATGAGGCGAGACAAGAGGCATTTTTTTATTTACTTTTAGTAACTTACAACTGTCGGGATTCGGCGACAGTATAATTGCAGAGGGTAATAAACCCCCTTTGAGCGACGCGATGTACAGTCCGAAAAACGAGGGTGAAAACCCTAGTATAATCAAGGTTATTGGCGGGCGACAGGCAATAAAAAAGGCCTTGCGGCCTTTTTAAATGTAAAGCGAGGCTTCACCCATTGGACGGGTTTTAAAGCGGCGATGGATCCAGAGATACTGCTCGGGGGCGCGCATGATCTCTTTCTCGATAATTTTGTTCATATAGGCAGCAGCCTGATTTTCATCCGCCGGGTAGCCTTGCATCTCCGGGGAGATATACAGACGGTAGCCGCAGTTACCGGCTTTTCTGACCATCGTTACGGTGAGCATCGCGGAACTGGACAGGCGCGACAGCACATAGGTACCGTTAGTGGTCGCCACGTTTTTAACGGCGAAGAACGGAGCGAAAGAACTGCCTTTCGGGCCGTAATCCTGGTCGGGTGCAAACCAGACGGCTTCCCCTTTTTTCAGGGCACCAACGATACCGCGCAGATTATTTCTGCCGATCATCGCTTTATTCGAACGCATCCGTCCGCGGGTCTGTACCCACTCCATCAGCGGATTGTTGTGTGGACGATAGGTTGCCATCATCGGCTGGCAAAGCCCCATTACCCGGCCACCCAGCTCCAGTGACATAAAGTGAACGCCAACGACCATCACGCCGCGATTTTGCGCCTGCGCGCGTTGCAGGTTATCCAGTCCCTCAACATCAAACCATTTACGCACGCGACGGTCCGGCCAGAACCAGGCCATACCGGTTTCCAGCAACGCCATCCCGAGAGAACGGAAATTCTCTTCGATCATCTTTTCTCTCTGTTCCTGAGAATAAGACGGGAAGCAGAGCTCAAGGTTTTTACGGGCGATAGACTCGCGACGTTTCAAGAAGGGGCGCGCCAGTGCGCCCGTCCGGGTGCCGAGAAAGCACAGAACAGGGTAGGGCAGTTGCACCAATAACCAGAGCACACCGAGGCCAAACCAGGTGAGCCAGTAACGCGGATGCAGGAACGCGCGGGAAAATTTGCATGTTGGGAACATAAATACCTTCTAAAGATACCCATTTTTGTATCGCAGAAGACGTATTCTCCAACGCGGTACACTCAATGTCTTAGGCCATCATGTACGACAATGGTTCCTGCAAAGAGTGTAAAACTGCGTCAGGATAAAACCACGAGGGGCATGAATGCTGGACGCATAATGTACCACCTGGAGATTAATGTCAGCCACAAATAATTAATCAAGAAGCGTAAATATTTGCATTGCGTATAAAAAATAATGTCGTGCTTTTTAATTGTTTGTTTTTAATAAGGTTAGAAAAGCACAATGCGGAATATTCGTATAATTAAAATTGTTATAAAAAAGTTGTGATATTTGCCGGAGATACCGCTTTAGTTTATGATTGAAAGTATAAGGAGAGTAAGGGTTTACGTTCGGAGTTCACGCAAAAAGGAGGTACGGCGATGATCTTTTTTTTAGCTTTTCTGCTCGCAAGTATCCTGGGTGTCAGTGGTTATATCGCGCAGGTTTTAGGTTGGGTATCAGCCATTAGCGCGCTTCTTGGCATGGTCATTCTGGCGGTGCTGATATACTACACCACGATGTGGTTGACTGCCGGTGACGAAATGGTCACAGGATTGTTTCTTTTTCTTTCACCTGCCTGCGGCCTGATGATTCGTTTTATGGTGGGTTACGGTAAGCGTTAATAGCCCCGGCAATAAATCATTAATATTGATGATTGCCATTTCTTATATCCGGTTATCGCATCGAGTGGGAAAGTGCCAGTTCGCTGGCACTTTCGTTGTCAGGCTCAACAAGAACGAGCCGGTTAATTCCCCTTCTTTTATTTCGCGTCTTTTTCGGCGACAGACCACTCCTGCGGATAGCGTGAGGGTACGAAGCGCAGTGTGAGCGCCATCAGCCCGGTGACACAGAGGGCGTGGAACGTCCAGTCAAGCCAGTAATTGCCGCTCAGACTGCGCAAGAGACCGGAGAGCCAGGGAGAGAGGCCGGCAATAATAAAACCAATCCCCTGCATGAAAGCAACTAATTTACCGGATATTACCGGATGTCGGGCATGGTCTAGCGCCAGCACCAGACATAAAGGAAATGCGCCGCCCAGGCCGATACCGCAAACCACAGCCCAGAGAATTGGCAATTGCGTGGGCCAGAGGATAAAACCACAAAAGCCGAGCATCTGTAATGCCAGCGTGAAAAGCAGCAGTTTACGGCGATCCTGATGATGCGCGAGCATTGGCAATATCAGCGCTCCCGCCGTCTGACCGACGGTCATCAGTGCCAACAGCGTGCCGCTGAACTGCGCACTTTCGCCTAGTTGAATATAGTACGGCGGCAGCCAGGCAATCAGGCTGCCATAGCCGCCATTGATCACGCCAAAATAAAGCCCCAGCGTCCAGGCGCGTGGGTTGAGGACGACGCGCACGGCGGCACCTTTCGGATGAGTGAGCGGCATCTCTGCGGAGCGGCGTTGCGCCAGCCAGCCAACCAGAGCGATCAGCGCGGGCAAGGCCCACCATGCCAGCGAGCGGTGCCAGAGTTCACTGCGTTGCGCGATCCATGGCGTCAGCGCCGCACCGAGTCCCCCGCCACCCATCAATGCGGCCGACCAGAGTCCCATCACCTGCGGCATGCGGCGATGAAAAAGCCGCTTAATCACCGTGGGCATCACAACCTGAATGATGCCAATCCCAATACCGCCCAGCAGAGCGCTGCTGAGCAGCACAACGCTGTGCGGCGCCAGTTCACGAAGCAATGCGCCGGTCATCACCATCAACAAACTTAAGGCGACGCTGACATGCTCGCTGATATGGCGATTGATCCATCCGCCAGCCAGCGCCAGCGCGCCCATGGCGATCATCGGTAGCGCCGTGAGCAGCGACGCCACGGCAAAGCTCATGCCGCTGGCGGCGCGCAGCTGCGGTAAAAGCGGGCCGACAGAGGTCAGCAGCGGACGCATGTTCAGGCCAATCAGCACCAGAACCAGCAGCATCAGGCCAACGCGGGAGGTTTTGTTCATGACCGTTTTTCAGCCCAGCGTTGATACACCGCCAGACCGTTAGGCTGTGGAAGATGATGAACGGGCAGCGTTTGTTGTTCGAGAGGCTGCTGTAGCTGCTGATAAATGGCCGCCGTGGAGAGACGGAACGTTTCGCCATCGCCATTGCTGTTGGCGAACCAGACCTCTTTCACCCCGGTGAGATACATCGCGCTAAGGCACATCGGGCACGGTTGCCCGCTGGCGTAAACCACGCATTCGCGGAGTGCCGCGCTGCCTGATTGGGCGGCAATCGCCCGAATGGCGTTGAGCTCCGCATGCCCGGTGGGATCATCATCCAGGTGCAGCGTATTGACGGCTTCGGCGATCGCGTCGCCGTTGCGAACAATCACTGCGCCAAACGGGCGTCCACCCTGTTCAACGTTGCGGGCCGCCAGGGCCAGGGCCTGTTGCAGATAGTTATCATGTGCAGACATGCTTTACTCCTGTGAGCAGATAAAAGAAAAACGATACGCCTGCGCGTACCGTTCTGATGGATTAAAAAGGCTTCGTCGGCAAATACTTGCCATCCAGGGTAATCACGGCGCGTTCGCCACCTTCTGGATCCGCCACTTTTTTTACATCCAGCCTGAAATTAATGGCGCTGATAATGCCGTCGCCAAATTTTTCGTGGACCAGCGCTTTTAGCGTCGTGCCGTAAACCTGCAACATCTCATAGAAACGGTACATCGTCGGGTCTGTCGGTACGCGATCGTCGATACTGCCGCGCAGGGGGATGGTTTGTAACAACAGTACCGCGTCGCTGTCGAGGGCCAGCTTCTCGCCGACGAGACGCGCAGCATCGGCCGGGAGAGCATGTTGACCGAGCAGCGCTGCGGTGACAAAGGCTTCGGATAAGCCGGTGCCGTCCGCAAGCTGGGCAAATGTGAGATCTTTTTTGGCTTTGCTCAGCAGGATCTGGTCAGCCAGGGCCAGGCGAATGTCACGGTTGATTTGCGACTGAATCATGATGAAACCTCTTTGATACGTTAAAAAATAGCTCAGGCTGCGGATGGCTGGCGGTAAGGCATCGCGCAGGTGTCTGGGTTGTTCGCCAGAGAGACGAACTGTCTGCTGGCACCGTCGTAAGCGGCAATCTCTGCGCTTTCAATGTCGTAAACCCAGCCGTGGAGCGCAATGCGCCCCTCTTCGAGCGCGAGGCGCACGGAAGGATGGGTCTGGATATTAGCGAGTTGCGCAATGACGTTTTCACGCACCATCGAGGCCGTTTTCTCAGCCAAAGAGGTGTGCGTTCGTGACTCATTGACGACGCGAGCGGAGTCCGCATAACGCAGCCAGTGGTTGACGGCGGGCATGTGATCCAGACAGTGACAGCCGGCAATGGCGGTCATCGCACCGCAGTCCGAGTGTCCGCAGATCACAATGTCGGTGACGCGAAGCGCAGAGACGGCGTATTCCACCGAGGCGGTCACTCCGCCGGGCTCCGGACCGTATGACGGCACAATGTTACCGGCGTTGCGGATCACGAACAGATCGCCAGGCTCGCGCTGCGTGACCAGTTCGGGAACCAGACGGCTGTCCGAACAGGAGATGAATAACGCCCGGGGGTTTTGCTGGGTGGCAAGGCGTCTGAACAATTCCGCGCGTTCAGGAAATACTTTGCGCTGAAACTTCAGGAAGCCATCAATAATCTCTTTCACGAATAATCCTCTGTCTCGCGATGCGATGAACACAGGCTACGCGCTTCGTATCATAAGATAAAAGACTCATTTATAATGGAGTCTATTGGAAAATCTTATAGGTAAAAGCGATGCTGGATCGACACACCCACTATTTTCTTGCCGTCGCGGAACATCACGGATTCACTCGTGCAGCGGCGGCGCTGCACGTTTCGCAACCGGCGCTTTCACAGCAAATCAGGCAACTGGAGGAGGCGCTGGGCGTTCAGTTGTTCGATCGTAGCGGGCGTTCGACCCGGTTAACCGATGCGGGAGAGGTTTATCTGCGTTATGCGCGTAGCGCGCTACAGGCGCTGGAAGAGGGCAAACGCGCCATTCATGATGTGGAGGATCTGAGCCGCGGCGCCCTGCGCGTAGCGGTGACGCCGACCTTTACCGCCTGGTTTATCGGCCCGCTACTGGCCGAATTCTATACCCGCTATCCCAATGTGACTTTACAGTTGCAGGAGCTCTCGCAGGACAAAATCGAAGAGATGCTGGTTAACGATGAACTGGATGTCGGCATTGCCTTTGATGAGATTCACTCTGCGGATATCGATGCCTGGCCGTTGCTGACCGAAAACCTGGCTCTGGTTGTGGCGAATCATCATCCGCTGGCGGCGCAGGCGTCGGTGGATTTAAGCGTGCTCAATAATGAAAAGTTAATTTTATTGAGCGCAGAGTTTGCTACCCGGGAACAGATTGATCGTTACTGCCGCCAGGCTGGACTGCGACCGCAGATCCTCATGGAGGTCAATTCCATCAGCGCGGTGCTGGAACTGGTGCGGCGCACGGGATTATCCACGCTACTGCCTGCACCTATCGCGACGCAAAGCAACGATCTGCGGGCCATTTCACTGACTCCACAACTGCTCGAACGCACGGCCGTATTATTGCAGCGCAAAGGTGCCTGGCGAACCGCCGCCACCAGGGCGTTTGTCGCGATGGCGCAAGAAGGCGTTAAGGCTGTGAAAGCGACGCGCTAAGCGGCGATTCGGCCAGGCAAGCCGCGGATCAGATTGTGATTGCATAAGGAAATCAGTTTGGGTATTTTTATGCAGTAAATGTGCATAAAAATAACAGGAGAAGGGAATGTTCAGTCAGTGGATAAAAGCAGGATGTTTGATGATGGCGTTGACCGGGGCCGCTTTTGCCGAACAAGAAACCTACGTGGTCGGCGCGGGTGGCACCTATCGCCCATTTGAATTTGAAAATAGCCAGAAACAGCTGGAAGGCTTTGATATCGATATTATTAAAGCCATTGCTAAAGCAGAAAATTTTGATGTCAAACTGGTCAATACGCCGTGGGAAGGTATCTTCGCGACGCTGGGTTCCGGGGATCGTGACATCATTATCTCGGGGATCACCATCACGGATAAACGTAAGCAGATGGTGGATTTTTCTCTCCCTTACTTCCCGGCGGAGCAGTCCATTGTCGTTCCGGCTGATTCAAAAGTGAGTTCTCTGGACTCGCTGAAAACGGAAAAGGTTGGCGTCGTTAACTCCAGCACCGGCGACATAGTGGTTTCTGGTGTTCTCGGGAAAAACAGCACCGCGATTAAGCGTTTCGATAATACCCCGTTAATGCTGCAGGAGTTGTTTGAGGATGGCGTCAGCGCGGCGGTTGGCGATGTTGGCGTGGTGAAATACTACATCAAGCAGCATCCGGAAAAACAGTTCAAGCTTGTGCCGGATGCCAAGTTTGAACGCCAGTATTTTGGTATTGCAGTCGCCAAAGGGAATACCGAATTACAGCAAAAAATTAACGCGGGATTGAAGAAAATCATCGCTGACGGTACCTACGATAAAATTTATAAAACCTGGTTTGACAGTGAAGTCCCGACGCTTCCGTCAGAGTAATTTGCATTATTAATTTATTTTTAGGCTGACACGCGGTCTGTGTCAGCTTTTTTGCAGGGGAAAACCATGACGGGATTTCGTTGGGAAATCATCCAGGAGTATGCGCCATTATTTATGGAAGGCGCGTGGATGACCATAAAATGCACCATCATCTGTGTCTGTCTTGGCACACTCTGGGGGCTGACGCTGGGGCTGGGCCGCATGGCGAAAGCCGAGCACGGCTTCTGGAAATACGCGCTCCGCTATCTTGTTCAATATCCCGTTCGTTTCTACGTCAGCGCCTTTCGCGGAACGCCACTGTTTGTTCAGATCATGGTCGTCCATTTTGCGCTGGTGCCATTGTTCATCAATCCTCGTGACGGAATGCTGGTCACCAGCGGGCTGATGAGCGCCGATTTTGCCCGCGAATTGCGCTCGGGCTACGGGGCTTTCTTATCCTGTATTGTGGCGATCACGCTGAATGCCGGGGCTTATGTTTCCGAGATCTTCCGCGCGGGGATCCAGTCGATTGACCCCGGCCAGATGGAAGCCTCGCGAGCGCTGGGGATGCCATGGTGGAAAACCATGCGCAAAGTTATTCTGCCTCAGGCTTTTCGCCGTATTCTTCCACCGCTGGGCAATAACGCCATTGCGATTGTCAAAGATTCCTCACTCGCCTCGGCGATCGGTCTTGCTGATTTGGCCTACGCGGCGCGTACGGTGTCAGGTGCTTACGCAACCTACTGGGAACCCTACCTGACCATTTCACTGGTGTACTGGGTACTCACCTTCCTGCTGGCGCAGCTGGTTAACCGTCTGGAAAAAAGGTTTGGTAAAAGTGATCCACATTAAAAATTTACATAAACACTTTGGTGACAACCATGTTCTGCGCGGAATTGACTGTGATATCAAACCGCAGGAAGTGGTGTGCATCATTGGTCCGTCAGGGTCCGGGAAAAGCACCTTTTTACGCTGTATGAATGCGCTTGAGACCGTCACCGAAGGCGAAGTGATGGTGAATGGTTTTGCCGTTCACGATCGCAAAACCGATCTCAATAAAATGCGCGAAAGCGTAGGGATGGTGTTCCAGCGTTTTAATCTGTTTCCGCACATGACGGTGCTGGACAACCTGATGATGGCGCCGCAGATGCTGTTGGGTCTCTCCCGCAGTGATGCGGTCAGTCGGGCTGAAATGCTGTTGGAAAAAGTCGGATTAAGCGATAAACGCGACGCCTGGCCTTCGCGCCTGTCGGGCGGTCAACAGCAACGCGTGGCGATTGCCCGTGCGCTGGCAATGAACCCCTCGATCATGCTGTTCGACGAGCCAACGTCGGCGCTGGATCCAGAGTTAGTCGGGGATGTGCTGGAGGTCATGAAGAACCTGGCCAACGAAGGCATGACCATGGCGATTGTCACCCACGAAATGGGGTTTGCCCGTGAAGTGGCTGATCGGGTCATCTTTATCGATCACGGTATTATCCAGGAAGAGGGCTCGCCTGACGTGCTTTTTACATCGCCAGTGAATCCGCGAACGGCTGAATTTTTAAGTAAGGTTCTCTGATTTAAGAGGCCAGATCGGTATTTCTCGATCTGGCCCATTACGTCAAAATCAGATCTGTTCTTTTATCGTTTTGCTGCTGCCGTTTGTTTTAACTGAGGCGATGCCCACATCACGCGATTGCGCGGAGGCATACATCTGGCTGGTGCCAATGATCTGATGATTGCCTGCTTTTAAATTAAAGAAGAACTTACCGTTCGACGCTGTCTTCATGTCGTAGCGCTCGTCCAGCGAGCTATTCGACTGAACGGAGGCAATACCGTTTTCTGCCGCCGCCTTCGTGGTATACAGTTCGCTCGTGAGGATCACCTCACCATTACCTGCTTTCAATACAAAACGGAACTGATCGTTTGTACTCTTACTTAATTCGAACCAACCGGCCATAATTATCACCTTTTTGAAAAGAGAGGAATTACCGCACCGTATTGAGCATAGTTTATTAATAATTTATCAGGCAATATTCGAAGGGATCTGAAAAGTCTCAAAATAGTCGCGGTGCAGAAGGAGAGAAATGAAACAGATCAACGTGCGTCTCGCAAAGCTCAGGAGTCGGTTTCCGCCGCCGGTCATTTTATTAATCTTTGTGGTCGGGGATTGTCTGACCGCAAATCCACATTTTACCTTTGGCCTGGTCACCCAGGTGCTGAGTCTGGCGATTGCCGCAGTAAGCCTTGGCGTCATCCTGACGACCGCGTGGCACATGCACGTGAGTCACACCACGCTCAATCCACTACAGGCGGATAAAACGACGACGCTGGTCACGCACGGATGCTATGCCTGGAGTCGAAATCCTATTTATCTTGGACTGACCGGTGTGCAACTTGCCGTTGCGCTCTGGATGGGCAGTCTGCCAGGCCTGATTGCCGTACCGTTCTTTATGTTGGCGGTGGCCCGATTGCATATCGATTTTGAAGAGTTCCAGCTACATAAGCGCTTTGGCGCACAGTGGGAGCACTACGCTAAACAGGTTCGCCGCTGGCTATAAAGGCCGCATGTCGACTATCCGCAGACCGCGTCAACAAATGCGATGGCATCGGCGACAGCATGACGCGCCTGCCACGCAAGGTATCCGGGACTGTCCGCGTCACAAAAACCGTGCTGCGCATCGTACATATGGCATTGCACCAGGGGCAATGTTTCCAGCTTCTGTTGTAGCACCGCAGGGTCGAATGACGGCTCATGGCGAGCCATGATCATCAGCGCAGGACAGTGCGGTAACTCATCGCTGTACTGACGAATGCGAGAGCCATAATGACAGATCACCCCGTCGCACAAGCCGCTTCCTGCGACCCGCCATGCGAGCGTTGCCCCGGTGCTGTAGCCGATGACAATCAGTTTGCGATGTTGCGCGCGCAGTGTGGTAAGCAACGT
This sequence comes from Citrobacter freundii complex sp. CFNIH2, assembly GCF_002880615.1. NCBI lineage: Bacteria > Pseudomonadati > Pseudomonadota > Gammaproteobacteria > Enterobacterales > Enterobacteriaceae > Citrobacter > Citrobacter freundii complex sp. CFNIH2. The sequence continues at coordinate 294,191 of NZ_CP025757.1, forward strand.
TAAGAGGGGTTGTGGATCAAAACCAACGTGGTGTGAAAAATAGCGATACGCCTCATCCTGCTGAGCATAGCCGTACGGCGCGTCATGCGGAAAAAGTGCGGGGGCGTAGACATCGAAACCGCGCGCCCGCCACATTTCACGGGTACGCCGTATATGCGCATTGATGCCGTAGATTTCATGCAGGATAACGACGGCATCCGACCGTTGGGTTGGCATCGACAGTTTAGTCGTCTGCTTTGTGTGCCCAGGCGGGCATAGACGTCAGGTAACGGATTGCGCGTTTACGTGACTCCTCAGGGCCAACTTTTTGCCAGGAATCCAGAAATCCCGCCAGACCGGAAACGGCTTCACCCCAGGGCTTCAGATTGCCTTCGGCATCGCTGCAATACGCACAGTATTTATCGCTCGCCCCTTTGGCATCGGGTGCGGAAAGTGGCATTCCGCAGGCATGGCAAAACTGTTCTTGCTGTGACATTTAACGCTCCTTGTATCCTGTGGTTGATGAATAAATATACGGTTATTTTTCGAGAAGAATCCGATGCCAGATCAAATAACCATGATAGTTGTGTCACAAATATTGATTTGATTTATGTATTGAGAAACCAGGGGTCTGTTAGTCTTGCTGGCTTATCGATAACTCAAGGGATTGTTGTGCTGGAAATCTTTTCTTAACCCACTGAAAAATATCTTTAAATATTTTTCGCATAGCAAAATTCATGGTTCGTCCAGGACGAATCCGTTTTTGTATGGGTTAAAAAAGGGTCAACATGCACGTCACATGGACCGTCAGTCCCGTGGGATATCAGCGCATTGCGAAGCGCTGTCCTGCCTGCAATATCAAACGCGATTTCATCCCTTCCGGGGCTTTCAGAATGAATTCGCAAAAGAAGCTGCTGGATGTCTGGAGCATCTATAAGTGCCTTCATTGCGATTATACCTGGAATATCAGTCTGTTCTCGCGACTCCCTGTCAGCCGTATTGACCGCGACCTTTATGCGCGGATCGTTGCCAATGACGCAAGCGCGATCCTGCTTTTCGCTCACGATCGCCAGGTTCTGAAGCGAAATAATGCCGAGCTCTCCGGGAGCCCGGACTTTTCTGTTCGCGAACAGTGGCGGGTGACGCTTGCCCGGCATCAACAGGTGAAGGTCACGATCAGCTTAACGACCGCTTTTCAGGTCAGTCTGTTGTCGGTAATGAAAAAGCAGTTGCGACTCAGTACAGGGGAGATCGCGCGACGGATTGCCGAAGGGAAGATTCGCGGCATTACGCTGCGTGAACTTAAGAATCGCAAAAATCATGATACGACGCATGAGTTTTGGATGAGCCCCGACGCGTTCTACGCGACCCGGAAAATGAAGCGCTAAACGACGACGCCCGGCCAGTCAGGCGGGCGTCGAAGACTGATGAGTGAACACGGCGGGGATATCGCGTTTCCGTGATGATGTCTTTCTATCTCACGGACGATTTCCCCTGAAATATCAATCTTCAAGTGAGATAAACTCTTCGCAAAAAGACGTATAGGGACGCAGATTCGCGTAATTCCGTGAGAAACGAAGTCTGCGGTCAATGTTTTTTACCAGCCTGTTTGTGGAATCTTCATTCAGGAGTTTACACACGTGCCGTGTATCCAGACGTAATATTTTGCACGCCTCCAGCGTTGGACAGAAATTCATGGAATGGAATGTGATCTGTTTTTCACTTCTCGCCACTACAGGCATTTCATCCACCGTGGCGTGAAACCGGCTTACCAGCAAGCGATGGGCTGCTTCTAACAGATTGCTGTGTTCAGTACGCAGTATCGCACTATTCTCACAGAACCAGGCCGTTCGACGCGCAATGGAATCTGCATTCAGCGCCTTAAGATCGTCATCGGTCGCCGAACGTAGTCTATTGATTTCATTTCGAACATCCGCGCGATAAAGGGTTGAGCATTCCCGCTGAAGAATACCTTTATGTACGGTAATATCCATTCCTGCTTTCTCAAACGCCTCGGTACAGAGGAATAAAATTCGCCGCCGCCCCTGATCCAACGCATCCTGAATAGAATAGCCATAAGCTATCTCTTTGATACCTGACCACGCAATGGCGAAGGCACACATCGGACAGGGTTCACTGGTCGAGAGAAGAAGGCAACCGGATAAATCTTTGCCGATCTTTTTCCCGGCGAGTTTAATAGCATTAATTTCAGCGTGTGATGTCGGGTCTGATTCTGTTTCCTCACCATCATGCGCAGAGGCAATGATTTCCCCATCCTTGATGATGACTGCACCAAATCCTTTATTTCCTTCACGCAGACTTTCCTCGGCCTCACATATAGCATGACGCATATAATATTCAAGTTGAATAATATCATCCATAAGTTATTTATTCCGTGGCGTATAATTATGAATTATTACACCGACGTTATTCCGCTGACAAGGAGCAATAACAGAATTCTCTGCCGCACAAAAACACGTTATTTACGTAGGAATTCGTGACTGATTATTTATCTGAAAAGAGATATTCCCGCATAAACGTGCCGATTGCCAGTGCGTAGTGCTGACAATGCGAGTCTTTTCGCAACCGTTTTTTTCGCATAACACAAACTAATACGTTCTTATTACAAAAATAGTTTCTATTCGCATCTTATCTATTCTTGCGATCGCGGTAATTCCACAGTTTTTATCCGGTTAACTGTGAATGCTTTCACAACATCCATTCAGGCATAAGCCTAGCCTCATACGTAACTATTTGTACTCAGTTTGCCTTACGTAAACTTATTATTAAGGAATGGCATATGTCGCAACGAGACTACCTGGATGAACTGATTCCTGGCTTCACGCCCTTGTTGGCTATCAAAGAAGCTTCCCGCTGCCTGCTGTGTCACGACGCACCGTGCAGCCAGTCCTGCCCGGCGGAAACCGACCCGGGGAAATTTATCCGCTCTGTTTATTTCCGTAACTTTAAGGGCGCGGCCGAAACCATTAGAGAAAATAATGCGCTTGGCGCCGTCTGCGCCCGGGTATGTCCCACGGAAAAACTCTGCCAGCAGGGTTGTTCCCGTTCCGGGATTGATAAACCTATCGATATCGCCCGTCTGCAACGGTTTGTTACCGATTTCGAACGACAAACACAGATGCAGATTTATCAGCCTGGCCGGAAAGATAAGGGCAAAGTCGCCATCGTGGGGGCGGGCCCTGCCGGGTTGCAGGCCAGCGTCACGCTGTGCAATCTGGGCTATGACGTCACGGTGTTCGAGAAAACGGCCCAACCCGGCGGTTGGCTGCGCCACGGCATTCCTGAATTCCGTCTGCCGCAATCGGTGCTGGACGCTGAAATTGCGCGTATTACGGAAATGGGTGTGACAATCCGCTGTGGTTGCGAGATTGGAAATACCGTCACGCTGGAGGCGCTCAAAGGCGAATATCGCGCGGTCCTGCTGACGGTCGGCCTGTCAAAAGGCGCGTCGCTGCCGTTATTCAATAACGCGGGTTCGGCAGAAATCGCCGTCGACTTTTTACAACGCACGCGTGGCAAGGCGGGTGACATATCCGTGCCGCAAAGCGCGCTGGTGATTGGCGGCGGCGACGTCGCCATGGACGTGTCCAGTACGCTGAAAATTCTCGGCTGTGAATCGGTTACCTGCGTGGCGCGCGAAGAGCTTGCCGAGTTTCCGGCCAGTGAAAAAGAGTTCACCACCACCCAGGCGCTGGGCGTCTCTATCATTGATGGCTTTACGCCAACGGCTGTTGACGGAAATAAGGTCATCTTCAGACATGTGCGCCTACCTGGCGAGCTGTCTCTGACCGCAGAAAAAATTATCCTCGCCGTCGGCCAGCATGCCGAACTGGAAGCCTTCTCCGGTATTCGGGTACAACGCAATACCGTCGACACTCGACATTACCAGACTGTAGTTCCGGGACTGTTCGCCGCAGGCGATATCGTTCAGGGAGATAAAACCGTGGTGTATGCCGTTAAAACCGGGAAAGAAGCCGCTCAAGCCATTCATCACTATTTAGAGGAGGCGTAATCATGCTAACCAAAGATCTCTCTATTACCTTCTGCGGCGTGACGTTTCCCAATCCGTTCTGCCTCTCCTCTTCCCCGGTCGGCAATTGCTATGAGATGTGCGCTAAAGCCTACGATAGCGGCTGGGGCGGCATCGTTTTTAAAACCATCGGTTTCTTTATCGCCAACGAAGTTTCTCCACGCTTCGACCATCTGATTAAAGAAGACACCGGATTTATCGGCTTTAAAAACATGGAGCAGATTGCCGAGCACCCGCTGGCGGAAAACCTTGCGGCGATTCGTCGGCTCAAACAAGATTATCCGAATAAGGTGTTGATCGCCTCGATCATGGGGGAAAATGAGCAGCAGTGGCAGGATCTGGCGCATCTGGTCGAAGAGGCCGGCGCGGATATGATTGAGTGCAATTTCTCCTGCCCGCAGATGACCTCTCACGCCATGGGGAGCGATGTGGGGCAAAGCCCCGAACTGGTAGAGAAATATTGCCTGGCGGTGAAACGCGGCTCTTCTTTGCCGATGCTCGCTAAAATGACGCCGAATATCGGTGATATGTGCGAGGTTGCGCTGGCGGCGAAACGCGGTGGCGCCGATGGTATTGCCGCCATCAACACCGTCAAGTCAATTACCAATATTGACCTCAACCGTAAAATAGGTCTGCCAGTCGTCAACGGCAAGTCCAGTATTTCGGGCTATTCAGGTAAAGCGGTGAAACCGATTGCCCTGCGCTTCATTCAGCAGCTACGCACCCATCCTGAGCTGAAAGATTTTCCGATTAGCGGTATCGGTGGAATTGAAACCTGGGAAGATGCTGCCGAGTTCTTGCTGTTAGGCGCGGCAACGCTGCAGGTGACCACTGGCATCATGCAGTACGGCTATCGCATCGTTGAAGATATGATCAGCGGCCTGTCGCACTATCTTAATGATCAGGGTTTCGACTCGCTGGATGAGATGGTGGGGCTGGCGAATGCCAATATCGTTCCGGCAGAAGAGCTCGACCGCAGTTATATCGTCTACCCGCATATTAATCAGGAAAAATGCGTCGGCTGCGGTCGTTGCTACATTTCTTGCTTCGACGGCGGTCATCAGGCGATGGAGTGGAACGAACAGACGCGAACTCCGCACTGCAATACCGAAAAATGCGTCGGTTGTCTGCTGTGCGGCCATGTTTGCCCGGTCGCGTGCATCAGCCTCGGAGAGGTAGCGTTCAAAACAGGTGAAAAAGTGCACGCGGTCACCCTTTAACACCTGACAATTTCCGGCTCACCGCGGTGGGCCGGATGGTGTCCCCTGCAGGAATCGAACCTGCAACTAGCCCTTAGGAGGGGCTCGTTATATCCATTTAACTAAGGGGACGAGGCGGCACGAGTATACCGGTTTTTGTTTGCCCCGGTAAGTGAGTGGCCGCCTGACTGTTCAAACCGTCGCCATTCAGGACTGTTTTTCCTCTTTTTTCTGCGCATTGTCTCTTTTTTGCGCCGCGATTCTGGCTTCTTCTTTGCGTGCGTTGCTCATATCGTTGCGGATCTGCGCGTGGCTCATCAGGGCAAAGATAAAGGTGCCGCCGCAAATGTTTCCCGCAAGCGTCGGTAAGGCAAACGGCCAGAGGAAGTCACTCCAGTGCAGCGTGCCGTTAAATACCAGATAGAGAATTTCGACCGACCCGACCACGATGTGGGTGGTATCACCCAACGCTATCAGCCACGTCATCAGGATAATCACCACGATCTTCGCTGCACCCGCCGCCGGGAACATCCAGACCATGGTTGCAATCAGCCAGCCGGAAATAATGGCGTTGGCAAACATCTCCGTGGGGGAGTTTTTCATCACGTCCATGCCGATTTTCACGAACGCATCGCGGGTCTCTTCGTTGAAAATGGGCATGTATTCAAAGGCCCACGCCGCGACGCCGGTGCCCAGCACGTTTCCCAACAATACGATGCCCCACAGTCGCATCAACAGGCCCGCGTTACTGAGCGTCGGATTCTGCATGACGGGCAGCACGGCGGTGACGGTGTTTTCAGTGAACAACTGCTGGCGAGCCATGATGACGATGATAAAGCCAAAGGTATAGCCGAGATTCTCCAACAAGAAACTGCCGGGTACTCCCTCCAGTTCGACGTGGAAGATCCCTTTTGCCAGCAGCGAAGCCCCCATCGAAAGCCCGGCGGCGATGGCGGACCACAGCAGTGCCATCGCATCCCGTTCCAGTTCTTTCTCCCCGTCCTGACGAATATGCTCATGAATCGCCATCGCCCGCGAGGGGAGGCGATCCTCATCCAGTTCTATCTTCTTCCCACTCTGTTTTTCTTCACTTTCGACGGCAAGCTCGTCGCTGTGCTTATCTATCTTATCGTTTTCATGTTCGACCATCATTCGTCTCCGGTATGCGCACTGACACGTTAAAGCGTAGCGGTTTTTAGCCTGACCCCCGTCAGGACATGTTCTGAAAACGCAAAAATGGTAACGTTTGTTTTTCTTCATCCCGCTAAAATAGAAGCGCGACGATTCTGGTGTGACCAGGCTATGATCAAATCAACAAGTTCGGTGATATAGACATCGTTTGACGTACTGTTACAATCGCTCACACCTTTACAGGCGGATACGGTAGCGTTCCGTCATGGATGGCAATCAGCGATAGCCATAATTAACAGGGAGACATTTATGAAGCTTCGCCTGTCGGCGCTTGCGCTGGGAACCACACTGCTGGTGGGGTGTGCGAGTTCCGGCACAGAACAGCAGGGGCGTTCAGACCCGTTTGAAGGGTTCAACCGCACCATGTACAACTTCAACTTTAATGTGTTGGATCCGTATATCGTTCGACCGGTGGCCGTCGCCTGGCGTGATTATGTTCCGCAGCCTGCCCGTAATGGTCTGAGCAACTTCACCGGCAACCTGGAAGAGCCGGCGGTGATGGTGAACTATTTCCTGCAAGGCGATCCGTATCAGGGGATGGTGCATTTCACCCGTTTCTTCCTCAACACTATCCTGGGGATGGGCGGCTTTATTGATGTCGCCGGTATGGCGAACCCGAAACTGCAGCGCGTGGAACCCCATCGCTTCGGCAGCACCTTAGGTCACTATGGCGTAGGCTACGGTCCTTACGTGCAGTTACCGTTCTATGGTAGCTGGACGATCCGTGATGATGGCGGCGATATGGCGGATACGTTATATCCGGTGCTTTCCTGGCTGACCTGGCCGATGTCTATTGGTAAATGGACGGTTGAAGGGATTGAAACCCGCGCCCAGTTGCTGGACTCCGATGGTCTGCTGCGTCAGTCCTCCGATCCCTACATTATGGTTCGTGAAGCTTACTTCCAGCGTCATGATTTTATCGCTGATGGTGGCAAGCTCAAGCCACAGGAAAATCCGAACGCGCAGGCGATTCAGGACGAACTGAAAGAGATCGATTCCGAGTAAGCCTGATTGGGCAAATAAAAAGGTGAGCTAAAAAGCTCACCTTTTTTACATCTGCAAGAAATCAGAATGCGTAGTTGAAGTTGGTACCGAACAGCCAGGCTTTACCTTCAGACTCGAACTGATACGGACCTTCGTTAATTTTAACGCTCTGGCCGTGCATGTAAGAGACGCCAACGTCCACAGACGCATCTTTATTGAAGGCGTAGGTGGTACCGGCGCTCAGCCAGAAGCGGTCCTGATCCGGAATCGAGATAGAACGGTTTTGTGCCGGAACCGGGCTATCATCGAAGGCGATACCGGTACGGAACGTCCAGTTATCATCGTAGTAGTAGGTGGTACCCAGTGCGATGCGGTAGGCGTCTTTAAAGCCTTCATCTTTCTGGAACAGCGTCTCACCACCGGTGGATTTCGCTTTCAGCTCCTGGAACTGACTCCAGCTGGTATAGGCCAGGCTGTAGTGGATAGCCCACTGTGGCGCCACGCGGTTATAACCGGACACTTCCCACATTTCTGGCAGGTTCAGCGTCAGGTAACCTGACTGAGTTGCGCCGCCGGTAGCGGTCGGGATACCCAGGTTGTAGTTGTTGATCGCCGGTGGCAGATCGCTGCTGTAGTTACCTTTAAAGTCAATTTTGACTTCAGAACGGTAGGTCAACGCGTAGCGGTTGTTTTTATCCAGTTCATACAGGATCCCGGCGTTCCATCCGAAGCCCCATTGGTTGCCGTTCAGGTGGGCAATTTTGGTATCGCTTGGGATGCCGTTTGCGGTGGCAGCCAGTTGCTGACCCTGCGGCGTTTGTCCGGCAGGAGAGTTCATCACCTGACCGGCGACCAGTTGACCCAGGTCACCGGCGAAGCGTTCGATTTTCGCCCGCGCATAAACGGCGTTCAGACCGAGACCGAAGCTCCAGGCGTCATCTAAGCGATAGGCACCGCTTAAGTTGAGGTTCATGGTTTCGAGGTCGGTGGTACCGCCGACAGAACCGCCTGCGTAGGTATCGTTGAACTCTGTTGCCAGACCGTAGTTGGAGGTAATGGATGCCCCCCAACCGAACTGATCGTTAATCGGCGCAACAAAGTGTGCGTTCGGCACCCATGCCGTCGGCGCGATGTTATCGGCATCAAGGCTACGGCCAGACGGTGAGCGTCCGCTGATGTTGACGTCCGGATCGATATAGACCGCACCCGCAGAGAACGTCGGGCGATCGAACATCGTGATCAGCGCTGGGTTACGGCTGACGTTACCTGCATCATCTGCGATAGCGCCTTCACCCGAATAGGCCCGGCCGAGGCCAGAGGAAGAAAATTCGTTTAACTGAAAGCCTGCAGACCAGGCCTGGGTGGAGATAATTGCCACTGCGACTGCGAGAGCAGACTTTGTTAACAGGGTTTTCTGGCTCATGACCATAACCTCAATTGATTTATTTTTATACAAACTATGTTACATGGTGTAACAGGAGCGCGAAGTGTAGGGTCTGCGGTACGACTTAGAAATCAGACCAGTGGCGTGAGTATAGGTCTGACCAGCTGAAATGTTGCAAGTATGTTTATAACTTTTTTCAATTGTGATCTTAAAAACGCGATCCAGCTGGCAAAATTGCCGGTTTGCGCACTCACCCTTTTAGGTGAAATTTGTTTTAGATCATTTTTAATTGTGATTTCGGTCACTTATCTCATTTCGCACAATTAACAACTGGAGAGGTGAATGTGGGGAGCGTAAAATATCCCCATCGTTTATCTGGCACCCTGGGTGCGAAATACAGAGGAAATCTACAATGAGTAAATGCAGTGCTGATGAAACCCCGGTTTGCTGCTGTATGGATGTTGGTACCATCATGGACAACTCCGATTGCACCGCATCATACAGCCGCGTGTTCGCTAACCGCGCAGAGGCTGAAGAGACGCTGGCGGCGCTGACCGAAAAAGCGCGTAGCGTGGAATCTGAACCGTGCAAAATCACCTCGACCTTCACCGAAGAGTCTGACGGTGTGCGCCTGGATATCGATTTTGTCTTCGCCTGCGAAGCCGAAACCCTGATTTTCCAGCTGGGTCTGCGTTAATCCCACCTCGTTATTTCTGATGCCCCGGTGAGTTTTCCCGGGGCATTTTCATTTCAGACAGTGATTATTCACTGTGCCGTAGCTCTCACTTTCTTTGCGCTCCGCTTGGCTAAATGTAAAAAATTGGTTAAGACTATGATCAGGTCAGACCACTTATTTATTTTTTACAGGGGAGTGTTATGAGTCAGGCATTACCGCTGGTCACCCGTCAGGGCGATCGCATCGCCATCGTGAGCGGATTACGTACGCCTTTTGCCCGTCAGGCGACCGCTTATCATGGCATTCCCGCCGTCGATCTCGGCAAAATGGTGGTTGGCGAACTGCTTGCGCGCAGTGAAATCCCTGCAGAGGTGATTGAACAACTGGTTTTTGGCCAGGTTGTACAAATGCCGGAAGCGCCGAACATCGCGCGTGAAATTGTGCTCGGGACCGGGATGAATGTGCATACCGATGCCTACAGCGTCAGTCGCGCCTGTGCGACCAGCTTTCAGGCTGTCGCCAACGTTGCCGAAAGCCTGATGGCCGGCACCATTCGTGCGGGTATCGCCGGTGGGGCGGACTCTTCTTCGGTGCTGCCTATTGGCGTCAGCAAAAAACTGGCGCGGGTGCTGGTCGATGTCAACAAAGCCCGCACGCTGGGGCAGCGTCTGAAACTCTTTTCCCGTCTGCGCTTGCGCGATCTGATGCCCGTCCCGCCTGCCGTGGCGGAATACTCCACCGGTTTGCGAATGGGCGATACCGCCGAGCAGATGGCGAAAACCTACGGCATTACCCGTGAACAACAGGATGCCCTGGCGCATCGTTCTCATCAGCGAGCCGCCCTGGCGTGGGCAGAAGGCAAGCTGACCGATGAAGTGATGACTACTTACACTCCGCCTTTTAAAGACCCCCTGTCTGAAGACAACAATATTCGCGGCAACTCCACGCTGGCAGACTACGCCAGGCTGCGTCCGGCATTTGACCGAAAACATGGCAGCGTTACGGCGGCAAACAGCACCCCGCTGACCGACGGCGCGGCGGCAGTCATCCTGATGACAGAATCTCGTGCCAAAGAGTTGGGGTTGGTTCCGCTTGGCTATCTGCGCAGCTATGCGTTTACCGCAATCGATGTCTGGCAGGATATGCTGCTGGGGCCGGCCTGGTCTACGCCGCTGGCGCTGGAACGTGCGGGCATCACGATGGCCGATCTGACGCTTTTCGATATGCACGAAGCCTTTGCCGCGCAGACGCTGGCCAATCTCCAACTGCTCGGCAGTGAGCGTTTTGCCCGCGACGTGCTCGGTCGAAGCCATGCCACTGGCGAAGTGGATGACAGCAAATTTAACGTACTTGGCGGTTCGATTGCCTTTGGACATCCCTTTGCCGCAACTGGCGCGAGAATGATCACGCAAACGCTGCACGAATTGCGTCGTCGTGGCGGCGGCTTTGGCCTGGTCACCGCCTGCGCGGCGGGTGGGCTGGGTGCGGCAATGGTTCTGGAGGCGGAATAATGGAAATGACATCGGCTTTTACGCTTAATGTGCGTCTGGATAATGTCGCGGTCATCTCCGTTGATGTCCCCGGAGAAAAGATGAATACCCTCAAGGCGGAGTTTGCCTCGCAGGTACGCATCATTCTTAAACAGATTCGCGAGAACAAGGCGATCCGCGGCGTCGTCATTATTTCCGCAAAAGCGGACAATTTCATTGCCGGGGCGGATATCAATATGATTGGCCGCTGTAAAAGCGCGCAGGAAGCAGAAACGCTGGCGCGACAGGGGCAGCAACTGATGGCCGAGATCAATGCGCTGCCGATCCCGGTGGTGGCCGCCATTCACGGTGCCTGCCTGGGCGGTGGGCTTGAGCTGGCGCTGGCCTGCCATACTCGCGTCTGCACGGACGATGTGAAAACCGTACTCGGGTTACCGGAAGTTCAACTCGGGCTGCTGCCGGGGTCGGGCGGCACCCAACGGCTACCCCGACGGGTGGGCGTCAGTACGGCGCTGGATATGATCCTCACCGGTAAGCAACTTCGCGCGAAGCAGGCGCTGAAAGCGGGGTTGGTGGATGAGGTGGTCCCGCAGACGATCCTGCTGGATGCCGCTGTGGAATGGGCGAAAAAAGATCGTCCCGTTCATCGTCCTCTGCCGGTTCGTGAACGTATTCTGGCGGGTCCGCTCGGGCGGGCGTTGCTGTTCCGCATGGTCAGCAAGAAAACAGAACAGAAAACCCAGGGAAATTACCCGGCGACAGAACGTATTTTACAGGTGATTGAAACCGGACTGGCGCAGGGTAGCAGCAGCGGCTATGACGCGGAAGCGCGCGCGTTTGGCGAGCTGGCGATGACGTCGCAATCGCAGGCGTTACGCAATATCTTTTTTGCCAGTACGGACGTGAAAAAGGATCCGGGCAGCGAGGTTCCGCCCGGGCCGCTTAACAGCGTCGGCGTTTTAGGCGGTGGGCTGATGGGGGGCGGTATTGCGTACGTCACAGCCTGTAAAGGTGGCTTGCCAGTTCGCATCAAAGACATTAATACCAAAGGAATCAATCACGCGCTGAAATACAGCTGGGATCAGCTTGAAACGAAGGTGCGTCGTCGGCATATCAAAGCCAGTGAACGTGACAAACAGCTGGCGCTGATTTCGGGTTCGGTCGACTATCGCGGTTTTTCCCATCGCGATCTGGTGATTGAAGCGGTATTTGAAGATCTGCCGTTAAAACAACAGATGGTGGCAGAAGTTGAGCAGAATTGTGCATCTCACACCATTTTTGCATCCAACACGTCATCTTTACCTATTGGCGATATTGCGGCAAAAGCGGCCAGACCTGAGCAGGTGATTGGTCTGCACTTCTTTAGTCCGGTAGAAAAAATGCCGCTGGTGGAAGTGATTCCGCATGCTACGACGTCGGGGCAAACCATCGCCACGACGGTTAAGCTGGCGAAAAAACAGGGCAAAACGCCGATTGTGGTGCGTGATAAGGCTGGGTTCTACGTAAACCGTATTCTTGCGCCGTATATCAATGAAGCGATTCGCCTGCTGACCGAAGGTGAGCGGGTCGAGCAGATCGACAGCGCACTGGTAAAGTTTGGTTTTCCGGTCGGGCCAATCCAACTTTTGGATGAGGTCGGAATTGACACAGGCACTAAAATTATACCGATACTGGAAGCCGCTTATGGCGAGCGTTTTAGCGCCCCTGCAAATGTTGTTTCATCAATTTTGAATGACGATCGCAAAGGTAGAAAAAATGGTCGGGGTTTCTATCTTTATGGGGCGAAAGGGCGTAAAAGCAAAAAACAGGTCGACCCTGCAATTTATACGCTTATTGGTGCACAGGGGCAGAGCCGACTCTCCGCTTCGCAGATTGCGGAACGCTGCGTCATGTTAATGCTTAATGAGGCGGCGCGCTGTTTCGATGAACAGGTGATTCGTAGCGCGCGCGATGGTGACATTGGCGCGGTGTTTGGTATTGGTTTTCCTCCGTTTCTCGGTGGCCCGTTCCGTTATATGGATTCTCTCGGGGCGGGTGAAGTGGTTGCGGTATTGCAACGTCTGGCTTCGCTGTATGGTCCGCGGTTCATGCCGTGCGATACGTTGTTACAGATGGCGGAGCGGGGTGAAAGTTTCTGGAAAGCAGATGCAACTGACCTGAATGAACATGGTCAAATGTAAGGTATATCCGCACTGAATGGCTGTAGGGTGGTTAAATTGTAAACACAGATTGACTATACTTACGCCATTGAGGTAAAACACAGCGTTTCATTCAGTGAACGGATAAGGCACAATGCCGGCCACTGCATTACAGCGACCCTGAGGGGTTTGGCTGGGGTGCGTGATTCTGGTTAACAAAAGCGGTGCAATATGCAAGTTTTTATCATGCGTCACGGCGACGCGGCCCTCGATGCCGCCAGTGATTCGGTTCGTCCCTTAACCTCCTGCGGTTGTGATGAATCTCGCCTTATGGCGAACTGGCTGAAAGGTCAAAAAGTGGATATCGAACGTGTTCTGGTGAGCCCGTTCCTGCGAGCCGAACAAACGTTGGATGTGGTAGGGGGATGCATGAACCTGCCAGGCGACGTGGATGTTTTGCCGGAGTTGACTCCCTGCGGCGATGTCGGTCTGGTCAGCGCCTATTTGCAGGCTCTGGCCAATGAAGGCGTAGCCACCGCGCTGGTGATCTCCCACCTTCCGTTAGTGGGTTATCTGGTGTCCGAGCTGTGCCCAGGCGAAACGCCGCCGATGTTTACCACCTCCGCGATTGCCAGTGTGACGCTGGATGAAAGCGGAAAAGGGGTGTTCAACTGGCAGATGAGCCCGTGTAACCTCAAAATGGCGAAAGCGATTTAACCTGTCGTCTTACCTTTAAAGAGCCGCTGATGCGGCTCTTGTTGTTTCTGCGCTCAGGGTAGTTCCGGCGGCGCCCACTCTTCCACTTCGATTAACACCAGCAGCGCGGCATCGCCGCCGTACTCTTTCGGTGCCTGATGGAAGGCCATGACGTGCGGATGCTGCGCCAGCCACAGCGGCGTCTGTTGTTTCAGCACATGTTTACCGTGACCGTGCATCACGCAGGCGCAAAACACATGTTCCCGGCGGCAGGCGGCAATCAGCGCGCCCAGTTCCTGCTTTGCCTGCAGCTGCGTCAGACCGTGTAAATCGAGAAACAGCTCCGGGGAGTAATCGCCACGGCGCATTTTCTTCAGCTCGAAATGGCTAACGTCAGGACGGAGATATTTCACCGGGCCTTCCGTATTCAGCAGCGGCTGAAACTCATCAGAGAAATAATGGCTGGCATCAGCCTGCTCCGAAAGCAGTCGCTTTACCGGCACCTCGCTGATCTTTTTACGCAGCGGGCGATGAACAATGGTGTCCTGCTTAATCTGACGGGTGCCGGTCATCAGCTGCCGGAACAGCGCCTGGTCCTCCTCGCTCAGCGATGTTTTCTTTTTCATTCTGCGGTCTCATCTTTTTTTATTGTCCGTTAGTTTACCCGACTCGATGCGGATGCGAATGCTCAAAACGCAATTTTCACCCGCAACCCCTGCGTGATTGCTGATTTATCGCCGTCTTCATGGCAAACTAGCCGCCGAAATTAATGCGAGCATGCCCTGGAGGAACAGGTGGATAAAATTTTCGTTGATGAAGCAGTGAGTGATCTGCATACCATTCAGGACATGTTGCGCTGGGCGGTCAGCCGTTTTAGTGCGGCGAACATCTGGTACGGTCACGGTACCGATAACCCGTGGGATGAAGCCGTGCAACTGGTGCTGCCATCGCTGTATCTGCCGCTGGATATTCCAGAAGATATGCGTACCGCGCGCCTGACCTCCAGCGAGCGCCACCGTATTGTCGAGCGCGTGATCCGCCGTGTGAACGAACGTATTCCGGTGGCCTATCTGACCAACAAAGCCTGGTTCTGCGGCCATGAGTTCTATGTTGATGAACGCGTGCTGGTGCCGCGCTCTCCGATTGGCGAGCTGATCAACAACCGCTTTGCGGGGCTGGTTAATGAACCGCCTCAGCTTATCCTCGATATGTGTACCGGCAGCGGCTGTATTGCGATTGCCTGCGCCTATGCCTTCCCGGAAGCGGAAGTAGATGCGGTAGATATCTCGACAGATGCGCTGGCCGTGACCGAACACAACATTGAAGAGCACGGTCTGATCCATCACGTCACGCCTATTCGCTCCGATCTGTTCCGCGATCTGCCTAAAGTTCAGTACGACCTGATCGTGACCAACCCGCCGTACGTTGATGCGGAAGATATGTCCGATCTGCCGAATGAATATCGTCACGAGCCGGAACTGGGGCTGGCGTCCGGCACTGACGGCCTGAAACTCACCCGTCGCATTCTGGGCAACGCGCCGGATTACCTGTCCGATGACGGTATTCTGATTTGTGAAGTCGGTAACAGCATGGTACATCTGATGGAACAATATCCGGATGTGCCGTTCACCTGGCTGGAATTCGACAATGGCGGCGATGGCGTCTTTATGCTGACCAAAGCCGAGTTGATTGCTGCCCGCGAGCACTTCAGCCTCTATAAAGATTAAACAACAACGACAATAACGAGACCGCAATGGCAGGAAATACAATTGGACAACTCTTTCGTGTAACCACCTTCGGCGAATCGCACGGGCTGGCGCTCGGTTGTATCGTCGACGGTGTGCCGCCAGGCATTCCGCTGACGGAAGCTGACCTGCAGCACGATCTCGACAGACGTCGCCCTGGCACGTCGCGTTACACGACGCAGCGCCGCGAACCGGATCAGGTGAAAATCCTCTCTGGCGTGTTTGAAGGCGTAACGACGGGGACCAGCATTGGTCTGCTGATTGAAAACACCGATCAGCGTTCGCAGGACTACAGCGCCATCAAGGACGTGTTTCGTCCGGGACACGCGGATTACACCTACGAGCAGAAATACGGCCTGCGCGATTATCGTGGCGGTGGACGTTCTTCCGCGCGGGAAACCGCGATGCGCGTGGCGGCTGGCGCAATTGCCAAAAAATACCTCGCCGAAAAGTTTGGCGTAACCATTCAGGGCTGTCTGACCCAGATGGGCGACATTCCGCTGGCGATCAAAGACTGGTCGCAGGTTGAGCAAAATCCTTTCTTCTGCCCGGACCCGGATAAGATCGACGCGCTGGATGAATTGATGCGTGCGCTGAAAAAAGAGGGCGATTCCATTGGCGCGAAAGTGACCGTGGTCGCCAGTGGCGTTCCGGCAGGGCTGGGTGAACCCGTGTTTGACAGACTCGATGCCGATATCGCCCACGCGCTGATGAGCATCAACGCGGTGAAAGGCGTCGAAATTGGTGACGGGTTTGACGTCGTGGCGCTACGCGGCAGTCAGAACCGTGATGAAATCACCAAAGACGGGTTTCAGAGCAACCATGCCGGCGGTATTCTGGGCGGGATCAGCAGCGGCCAGCAAATCGTGGCCCACATGGCGCTGAAACCAACGTCCAGTATTACCGTTCCGGGCCGCACGATTAATCGCTTTGGCGACGAGGTGGAGATGATCACTAAAGGTCGTCACGATCCGTGCGTGGGGATCCGTGCGGTACCGATCGCGGAAGCGATGCTGGCGATCGTGCTGATGGATCATCTGTTACGTCAACGGGCGCAAAATGCGGATGTCAAAACGGATATTCCACGCTGGTAAGAAATGAAAAAAACCGCGATAGCACTGCTGGCTCTGCTTGCCAGCACGGCCAGCCTGGCGGCGACGCCGTGGCAGAAAATTACCCAGCCCGTGCCGGGCAGCGCGCAGTCAATTGGTGGTTTCTCGAACGGCTGCATTGTGGGGGCGGACACGCTTCCCGTGCAGTCGGATCACTATCAGGTGATGCGCACCGATCAGCGTCGCTATTTCGGCCATCCCGATCTGGTGATGTTTATCCAGCGACTGAGTACGCAGGTGAGCAATCTTGGGCTGGGAACGGTGCTGATTGGCGATATGGGAATGCCCGCCGGCGGTCGATTTAACGGTGGACATGCCAGCCACCAGACCGGTCTGGATGTGGACATTTTCCTGCAGTTGCCAAAAAACCGCTGGACTCAGGCGCAACTGCTGCGTCCCCAGGCGCTGGATTTGGTCGCCCGTGACGGTAAACATGTCGTGCCGACCCTGTGGAAACCGGAAATCTCCAGTCTGATTAAGCTGGCGGCGAAAGATAA
The DNA here is from genome assembly GCF_002880615.1 of Citrobacter freundii complex sp. CFNIH2. NCBI lineage: Bacteria > Pseudomonadati > Pseudomonadota > Gammaproteobacteria > Enterobacterales > Enterobacteriaceae > Citrobacter > Citrobacter freundii complex sp. CFNIH2. The sequence goes on from NZ_CP025757.1 coordinate 311,333, forward strand.
CGACGTCACGCGTATTTTCGTGAATCCTGCCATAAAACAACAGCTCTGCCTGGATGCCGGTACCGATCGCGACTGGTTACGTAAAGTGCGACCCTGGTTCCAGCATCGTGCGCATATGCATGTACGATTACGTTGCCCTGCCGACAGCCTTGAGTGTGAAGATCAGCCTTTGCCTCCTCCGGGCGACGGTTGCGGCGCTGAGCTACAAAGTTGGTTTGAACCGCCAAAACCTGGAACAACAAAGCCTGAGAAGAAGACACCGCCTCCGTTGCCGCCTTCCTGCCAGGCGCTGCTGGATGAGCATGTACTCTAATGGATAATTTTGCGGACCTGTTTATGGTCTCTCCGCTGCTGTTGATGGTGTTGTTTTTTGTGGCAATGTTGGCTGGATTTATCGACTCACTGGCGGGCGGCGGCGGTCTGTTGACCATCCCCGCGCTGATGGCGGCAGGGATGTCTCCCGCGCAGGCGCTGGCGACCAATAAACTGCAGGCCTGCGGCGGTTCGATTTCTTCTTCAATTTATTTTATTCGCCGTAAAGTGGTGAACCTCGCCGACCAGAAATTCAATATCGCGATGACGTTTATTGGTTCGATGAGCGGCGCACTGCTGGTGCAACATGTGCAGTCAGACGTGTTGCGACAGATCCTGCCTGTTCTGGTGATCTGCATTGGTCTCTACTTTTTGCTGATGCCGAAAGTCGGCGAGGAAGACAGACAGCGTCGTCTGTACGGTCTGCCGTTTGCTCTGGTGGCTGGTGGCTGCGTAGGCTTTTACGATGGTTTCTTTGGCCCGGCGGCTGGTTCATTTTATGCGCTGTCGTTTGTCATGCTGTGTGGCTATAACCTCGCTAAATCGACTGCTCACGCCAAGGTGCTGAATGCCACCTCCAATATTGGCGGCCTGCTGCTGTTTGTCATCGGCGGGAAAGTGATTTGGGCCACCGGTTTTGTCATGCTGATCGGCCAATTTTTCGGGGCGCGGATGGGCTCCCGACTGGTACTGAGCAAAGGACAAAAGCTGATTCGGCCCATGATCGTCATTGTCTCGGCGGTGATGAGTATGAAACTTCTTTATGATAACCATGGACAGGAGATTCTCCACTGGCTGGGGATGAGTTAATGAACAGTACGCACCGCTACGAACAATTGATTGATATTTTTAACGGCTGCTTTGCCGATGATTTTAATACCCGTCTGATTAAAGGCGACGACGAACCGATCTATCTTCCTGCTGATGCGGAGATCCCATATCACCGGATTGTTTTTGCGCACGGCTTTTACGCCAGCGCATTGCATGAGATTTCGCACTGGTGCATTGCCGGAAAAGCGCGCCGCGAACAGGTGGATTTCGGCTACTGGTATTGCCCGGACGGTCGCGATGCGGCGACGCAGGGCCAGTTTGAAGATGTGGAAGTGAAACCGCAGGCGTTTGACTGGTTATTTTGCGTGGCGGCGGGGTATCCGTTTAACGTCAGTTGCGACAACCTGGAAGGCGATTTTGAACCGGACCGCGTGGTGTTTCAGCGTCGGGTTCATGCACAGGTGATGGCGTATCTGGAGGAGGGCATTCCCGAACGTCCGGCGCGCTTTATCAAGGCATTACAGGATTATTATCACACGCCTGAACTTACGGCGGAACAGTTCCCGTGGCCAGAAGCGCTCAACTGAAGCCAGTGCCACGTTACAATGAGGAAAGAAGATGATCGCGGAGTTTGAATCACGCATTCTGGCATTAATCGACGACATGGTAGAGCATGCAAGCGATGATGAGCTGTTTGCCAGTGGGTATTTGCGTGGCCACCTGACGTTAGCCGTCGCAGAACTGGAAGGTACCGATGACCATTCTGCTCAGGCCGTCTATGCCAACGTCACCCGCAGCCTGGAAAACGCTATCGGTGCCGGTGAGTTGTCGCCGCGCGATCAGGCGTTAGTCAAAGAGATGTGGGACGCGCTGTTCCAGAAAGCAACGCAATAATCACGACACCGTCATCCGGCATTTCAACCTGCCGGATGGCGCGTTTTTTATCCCATCTGTGTTTTAATCGTTTTTCCTTTTAACAACTTCCGCACCCATAAGCGATTTGGATTTAAGGCTGCAAGCGTAGCGGCATCCATCGGCACCGGTTCATCACTCATCTGCGAAGCCAGAATTTCTGCACACAGCGGAGCGGAGCACAGCCCGCGGGAACCCAGCGCACCCAGCATAAACAAATCGTCATACACCGGCGCACTTGCGGCGCCCGCTTTGTTGTCGGCTAAGTCGGCATACTGCGCCAGCGTGGCGCTATAGTCCGGAACGTTTCCCACCATCGGTAAATGATCGCGGGTGGCACAGCGCACGCCGCAGCGCGCCGCGTTGCCACTCACATCAACCTCTTTAGCCCATTCCACCGCCGGGAAACAATCAATCAGGCGCTGTCGGTTCTGCTGTTGATCGTCTTCCCGATACTGTGTTTCTTCGCTGCCGCGATGGTAGCTGGCCCCGATGCAGTGCTGCTGGTTGGCCGGGTTTTGCGGTGTAAGGTAGCCGTCATAACACAGTACCTGACGGATCCCGGAAAGCGCTGGTGTCGTCGGAATATGGCTGACCTGGCCGGCGACGGCGTAGACGGGCAGCGGTTGTGTCTGAGTAAAATGGGGAATCTGGTGGCCGTTAGCCAGCACCACTACGGCATGCTCTGCGCGATCGCCGTGGCTAAAGTGCAGATCCCAGCCGGAAGCAGAACGGTTAAGCGTCGCCAGCGAATGCTGATAGTGGCAGCGTAGTCCCTGTTTTTCGGCCAGCAGAAGCACGGCGGCAGTTAACTGCGCCGGGCACAGCCAGCCGCCCAGGGGATACGTCACGCCGCCGCAGCCGGTGTCAACACCGGTAAGGTGTCGCGCCTGTTCGGCATCGACTGCGCTCGCCAGCGCTGACGGTAAATCCAGCGACAACATCTGCGCGATTTTCTGCTGGCTTTTATCATCCCAACCCAGTTGCGTGACGCCGCACCAGTCATGATCGAAGCCCACGGGCAAGGCATCGTAGAGGCGACGCGCGAACGTAAACGCCGCAGGGAAAAAGAGATTGATCGCCGCATCGTGTTTGCTGAGAAGTGGATAGAGCGCACCCTGACGGTTGCCGGAGGCTCCCTGAGCAGGGCTTTCATCTGCGCAATAGAGCGTCACCTGCCAGCCACGGCGCAATAGCGCCAGTGAAAGCAGCGCGCTGGCAATCCCGCCGCCAATAAGGGCGACCTCGCGTTTGTCACTGCCCTGACGGGCAAACCACGGTGTTGACGCTGGAAGGGCGAGAGTGTGTTCCATCACGCCGCGCAGCATTTCCCGCTTGCGACCAAAGCCTTTGCATTTCTGCATGGTAAAACCAGCTTCCTGTAACCCGCGACGGACAAATCCGGCAGACGTAAAGGTCGCCAGCGTCCCCCCCGGGCGGGCCAGCCGCGCCATGGCGTTAAACAGCGTCGGCGTCCACATGTCCGGATTTTTGGCCGGGGCGAAGCCGTCGAGAAACCAGGCGTCGACTTTTTGATTCAGGCTGTCGTCGAGTTGGTCGGTGAGTTCATTGATATCGCCAAACCAGAGATCGAGCGTGACGCGTCCTTCATCCAGCAGCAGACGGTGGCAACCCGCCAGCGGCAACGGCCACTGGGCCTGAAGTTGTCCGGCAAATTCGGCCAACTCCGGCCAGTGCTGATGCGCCGCGGTGAGATCGTCACGGTTAAGCGGAAATTTTTCAAAACTGATGAAATGTAATCTTTGTAGCGTAGCCTCGGGCTGAGTGGCGCGAAATGCAGCGAACGCCTGCCAGAGCGTGAGAAAGTTCAGGCCTGTGCCGAAGCCGCTCTCCGCCACCACAAACAACGGGTGAGAATGTTCCACAAAGCGTTCTGTGATCCGGTTGCCTCCGAGGAAGACATAGCGCGTCTCTTCCAGACCGTTGTCGTTGGAAAAGTAGACGTCGTCAAAATCTCGGGAAACAGGTGTACCCTCAGCGTTGAATTCGAGGTTGGCGGGTTGTATAGCGTATTGTTTCACGTAAGTTACTCGTCTGACAGGCAGTGTCACGATCTTAGCGATGTGTGCCAGGCGGCGCAAATTTCAGTACAAATTGGCTGATCGGACTTGTTCGGCGTACAAGTGTACGCTATTGTGCCAATCGAAACTTATTATAGTGCGATTACAGAGGTATTGAATGAAACGTGCAGTGATTACTGGCTTGGGCATCGTTTCCAGCATCGGTAATAACCAGCAGGAAGTCCTGGCATCTCTGCGTGAAGGACGTTCAGGGATCACTTTTTCTGACGAGTTTAAAGATGCAGGAATGCGCAGCCACGTATGGGGCAACGTCAAACTGGACACCACTGGTTTGATCGACCGTAAGGTGGTTCGTTTCATGAACGATGCCTCTATTTATGCCTATCTCTCCATGCGTGAAGCGATTGCGGATGCAGGCCTGAGCGAAGAAGCCTATCAGAACAACCCGCGCGTTGGCCTGATTGCCGGTTCCGGCGGCTCGTCTAAAGCGCAGGTATTCGGTGCTGACGCAATGCGTAGCCCGCGCGGCCTGAAAGCGGTTGGCCCATACGTGGTCACCAAAGCGATGGGCTCTGCGGTTTCCGCTTGCCTCGCGACGCCGTTCAAAATTCATGGCGTAAACTACTCCATCAGCTCCGCCTGTGCGACCTCCGCACACTGCATCGGTAATGCGGTCGAGCAGATCCAACTGGGCAAACAGGACATCGTATTTGCTGGCGGCGGCGAAGAGCTGGGCTGGGAAATGGCCTGTGAGTTCGACGCGATGGGCGCACTGTCCACCAAATATAACGACCAGCCTTCTAAAGCTTCCCGTACCTATGATGCGCACCGTGACGGTTTTGTCATTGCAGGCGGCGGCGGTATGGTAGTGGTCGAAGAACTGGAACACGCTCTGGCGCGTGGCGCGCATATCTACGCAGAAATCGTGGGCTACGGCGCGACCTCTGATGGCGCTGACATGGTGGCTCCGTCTGGCGAAGGCGCGGTGCGCTGCATGCAGATGGCGATGCACGGCGTTGATACCCCAATTGACTACCTGAACTCCCACGGTACTTCTACGCCGGTTGGCGACGTAAAAGAACTGGGGGCGATTCGCGAAGTGTTTGGCGATAACAGCCCGGCGATCTCCGCGACTAAAGCGATGACCGGCCACTCTCTGGGCGCCGCTGGCGTACAGGAAGCGATCTACTCTCTGTTGATGCTGGAACACGGCTTTGTCGCACCAAGCATCAACATCGAAGAGATGGACGAGCAGGCGGCAGGTCTGAACATCGTGACCGAAACCCTCGATCGCGAACTGACCACCGTTATGTCGAACAGTTTCGGTTTCGGCGGCACCAACGCCACGCTGGTGATGCGTAAGCTGAAAGCGTAAGACGATTGCTGATGAGAAAGGGAGCCAAACGGCTCCCTTTTTACTTGTTAAGCGGTTCGTATTCTGCTGCGATTTTCGCAGACCACGTCCGGGCCTGGGCAATAGCGCCGGCGCTGTATAAGGGATGCTGTAAATAATATAGGTCGGTTTTGCTGCCCGATAACCCGGTCCTGCCCACATGTCGCGCTGTCTGAAGTCTGAATACCACTCTGAACCGTCGAAAATCGCCCTATGCCCACCAGGATTTCCGCCTGCATGCGATTTTGCATAATTAGTCGCAGCTGTTTTATCCCAACTCATAATAACCTCTGTTAATGAAACGCGTAAAAAGATTACGAGAAGCATTAACAATATTTTCTCCGTCAGGCATAACCTTTAGTGCTATTGGTGTCTACAATGTCTTTCGCTAATTTATTTATTAATTCCGGCAAAGAATAAAACAAACAGGAAATATTAGTTTTCATTATTCTCTGGTGATTCAGCGGCAGGAACAGGTGGCATATTGATATAACGGGTCGGCCATATTACGTCTGGCGTGGTTTCCAGCGCGTTAGCGATAATCTGCTCGGCGCGAGGCCAGTTGCGGGTAAAGACGTTCCGTAGCGAATCGGGTGACAAGCCCGCCGCGCGCGAAAGATCCCTGAGCGTAATACCTCTTTTTTCAAGTGCACTTTTAATATCTGCACGATGCCAGTCTTGGCTTTTTTCTCTCATTCTGTAATCCTACGAAGATGTGTTATCGGCGCCGATATTTTTTATGGTTTATATCATGGCGACAAAAGAAGGCGATTTTCTTTTGTCGGCTGAGTATTGCCAGAATAACCCTGAAATTTCGCGCAAGAAAGAAAAGTTATTTTTATTTCACTGGGGAAAGGAACGAAATGATGTCTAAAGAATGGCTCACGGTACAGGAATGTATTGGCCTACCGGGTTTTCCCGGTAGCATCCCCGCTGTTCGCAATCGGCTCAATATCCTGAGCGCAGGTAAAGAAGGCATTAAACGCAAGCGCAGTAAATCAAAGGCGTGGGAATACCACATTTCAATTCTCCCCGTTTATGTCCATCCCTATGTTGTGGATGGCGACACGGCATCGGTGCGCAATGAATCATCAGCCTAGGAAGCAGAACCGAAAGAGATTTGGGATATGATGTTCAGACTCCTGACGCCAGAACAGCAGCAACAGGTGACTTATCTGTTTGGGACCAAAGGCATCGGTGCCGTCTTGCCTTCACTCTTTGACGATGAAAACCTGTATTGATACGCGCTGATGGTTTGCGGTTGACAACTTTAGCCACTCACAGGCAGACTTCAGGCCCATCATTATCTTCCGGATAATGCGTAAGCGTTTGACGTTATCCAACGCACCTTAATCCTGACGGTCAGGTGGAGGGGGCGTGGCATTTCCTCGCCTTACTCTGCATTCTGGAGTAACGCATGACAGCAGTAACCCATAAAGAAAAAACCTCTGCAGCGAACACATCGCTTTTTCGTATCGCATTTGCGGTCTTTTTGACCTACATGACGGTCGGCCTGCCGCTACCCGTCATTCCACTTTTTGTTCACCATGAACTGGGCTACGGCAATACGATGGTCGGTATCGCCGTGGGGATTCAGTTTCTGGCCACCGTTCTGACGCGCGGCTATGCCGGACGTCTCGCCGATCAGTACGGCGCCAAACGTTCTGCGCTGCAGGGAATGTTTGCCTGCGCGCTGGCGGGCGGCGCGTGGCTACTGGCGGCATTGTTACCTGTTTCTGTACCGATCAAATTCGCGTTATTAATCGTCGGACGGCTGATCCTCGGGTTTGGAGAAAGCCAGCTACTGACCGGAACCCTGACCTGGGGACTGGGTCTGGTGGGGCCAGCACGTTCCGGTAAAGTGATGTCGTGGAACGGGATGGCGATTTACGGTGCGCTGGCGGCAGGTGCGCCGCTGGGCCTGTTGATCCACAGCCATTTTGGGTTTGCGGGTCTTGCGGGTACGACAATGGTGTTGCCGCTGCTGGCATGGGCGTTTAACGGAACGGTGCGTAAAGTACCGGCCCATGCAGGCGAGCGTCCCTCGCTGTGGAGCGTGGTAGGGCTTATCTGGAAACCGGGTCTGGGCCTCGCGCTGCAAGGCGTGGGATTTGCCGTGATCGGCACCTTTATCTCTCTCTATTTTGCCAGCCATGGTTGGGCGATGGCCGGCTTTACGCTGACCGCGTTTGGCGGGGCCTTTGTGATCATGCGCGTGCTGTTTGGCTGGATGCCGGACCGCTTTGGCGGGGTCAGAGTGGCTGTCGCTTCTCTGCTGATCGAGACCGTTGGACTGGTCTTGCTCTGGCTGGCGCCGACGGCCTGGTTTGCGCTGCTCGGTGCGGCATTAACCGGGGCGGGGTGTTCGCTGATCTTCCCGGCGCTCGGCGTTGAAGTGGTGAAACGCGTACCGTCACAGGTTCGCGGGACGGCGCTGGGAGGCTACGCCGCATTTCAGGATATCTCTTATGCGGTCACTGGCCCGCTGGCGGGGTTGCTTGCCACGTCCTGTGGCTATCCATCCGTGTTTCTTGCCGGTGCGATTTCGGCGGTGCTGGGAATAGCGGTGACGCTGCTGTCGTTTCGCCGGGGCTAGACGACCAGCCAGAAAATCAGTAACGCGACCAGCAGGGCGATGAACAGCAGTCCGGGACGCGCGGTGAACGAGCGCAGCGTGTCGATAACCGGCGCAAACGGACTGTAAATCGGCTGAATGTGGCGTGGATCGTTTAATTCCCGATCGCGTTCGACGCGGCGCAGGAAGATCTGATTCAGAAGATCCTGCACCTGCGCGGTGGTCAGTACCGTCTGCGGTTGGATCTGCCCGTTCTGCTGGGCGTACTCTTTCAGGCTGACCAGCTCATCGGCTTCCAGCGGTTGCTTTAGCGCCGCTTGTAGCGATTGCAGGGTAGGCGCATGTTGCAGACTCAGGGTCTGACGCGCCTGTAGCCAGGTCGCCAGATGGGTGAAATGCTTTGCCGGGATCAGCTCACCGCTTTTCACGCCGGAAAGTTCCAGCATCGATTGCCAGATCAGCTTGCTGGATTCCCCCGTTGCGGCGGCCAGTTTGGTCACCAGTTGATTTAACGTATTGTGTTCGGCTGGCAGCAGCGGGCGATCGGTCGCCGGGCGCTGCTGCGGCTGCGGGATCGACAACTGTCCCTGCTGTAAAAGCGTCAGCACGTTCTTAAGCTGTTCCGGTTTGAGTTGGCTGAGCGCCGTTTGCCCGTACTGCTGGCGAATAAAATCGCTCACTGCCTGGCGGTTATTTCCCTGATTCAGTAATTCTGTCAACTGTGAAAGCACCTGGCGGTTGGCATGATTTTGCTGGGCCACGCCGAGACGCTGGCTGAGGTTTTGTTCCGCCGCAGGAAAATGGCGCGACAGCAACGGAGTATCGCTTTTTACGCCGAGATCGTGCTTCATACCGGCCCACACTTCCGCACTTTGCTGTTGCGTCAGTGAAATCAGGCGCGTTATCAGGCGTTCCAGTACGGTCCGCTGTTGCGTGGAGAGCGGTTGTTCGCCCGCCGTGGAAACCGCAGGTTGCCCTTCACCGGGAGGGCGCGCGGGAGTACCGGAAATGGGTTGCATCATCACTTATCCTTAAACCATCAATCTTAGCAAAGTATGCCTGGCGGCCAGATTATGGCACACTTGCCCGGTTAACTCTCGTTCTCAAACAGGTACGACAGACGTGAAAATTCTCGTTGATGAAAATATGCCTTATGCCCGCGAATTGTTTAGTCGTCTGGGTGAGGTCAAAGCGGTTCCCGGACGTCCCATCCCTGTCGCTGAGCTGGATGATGCCGATGCGTTAATGGTGCGTTCGGTCACCAAAGTGAACGCGTCGCTGCTGGAAGGGAAAGCCATCAAGTTTGTGGGTACCGCAACTGCGGGCACTGACCATGTGGATGAGGAGTGGCTCAAGCAGGCGGGCATTGGATTTTCAGCGGCACCCGGCTGTAACGCCATCGCGGTGGTGGAATATGTTTTCTCCGCGCTGCTGATGCTGGCGGAACGTGACGGATTCGCGTTACGCGATCGTACCGTCGGGATTGTCGGCGTGGGTAACGTCGGCGGACGCCTGCAGGCGCGACTGGAAGCGCTGGGGATCCGCACGCTGTTATGCGATCCACCACGTGCGGATCGCGGAGACGAGGGCGATTTCCGTTCGCTTGATGCGCTGGTGCAAGAAGCCGATATCCTGACCTTCCACACGCCGCTGTTTAAAGAAGGACCTTACAAAACGCTGCATCTGGCCGATGACGCGCTGATTTCCCGTCTGAAACCGGGCTCTATTCTGATTAATGCCTGTCGTGGCGCCGTGGTGGATAACGCCGCGCTGCTGGCGCGTCTTAACGCCGGACAGGATCTGAGTGTGGTTCTGGATGTCTGGGAAGGCGAGCCGGACCTGAATGTTGACCTGTTGAACACGATCGATATTGGCACTGCGCATATTGCGGGCTACACGCTGGAAGGCAAAGCGCGCGGCACCACGCAGGTCTTTGAAGCCTGGAGCGCGTTTATCGGCCGCGAGCAACATATCGCGCTGGATACGCTACTGCCTGCGCCGGAATTTGGCCGCATTACGCTGCACGGCCCGTTGGATCAGCCGACGCTGAAAAGACTGGTGCATTTGGTGTATGATGTGCGCCGCGACGATGCGCCGCTGCGCAACGTTGCCGGAAAACCGGGTGAATTTGATAAACTGCGCAAAAATTACCTCGAGCGTCGTGAGTGGTCCTCACTGTATGTGATGTGCGACGACGCAGATGCGGCGGCGTTACTGTGTAAACTGGGTTTTAACGCAGTTCATCACCCGACACGTTAATGTCTTCTTAATGCCCCCTGACGAATAATCGGCAGGGAGGCTTATGCTTTTCTGGAGTAAACCACCATGTCTGAAGGCTGGAATATTGCCGTCCTCGGCGCGACGGGCGCCGTTGGCGAAGCGTTGCTTGAAACCCTGGCTGACCGTCAGTTCCCGGTTGGGGAAATTTTTGCGCTGGCACGTAATGAAAGCGCGGGCGAACATCTGCGCTTTGGTGGTAAGTCAGTGATTGTGCAGGATGCGGCCGAGTTCGACTGGACGCAGGCGCAACTGGCCTTTTTCGTCGCCGGCGTTGAGGCCACGGCGGCCTGGGTTGAAGAGGCGACAAATGCAGGCTGTCTGGTCATTGATTCCAGCGGTCTGTTCGCGCTTGAACCTGATGTTCCGCTGGTGGTGCCGGAAGTGAACCCGTTTGTGCTGGCGGATTATCGCAATCGTAACGTGATTGCTGTGCCGAACAGCCTGACCAGTCAACTGCTGGCCGCGCTGAAACCGCTTATCGATCAGGGTGGACTTTCTCGCATCACCGTAACCAGTCTGCTTTCGGCATCAGCGCACGGTAAAAAAGCGGTCGATGCGCTGGCCGGACAAAGCGCAAAACTGCTGAACGGGATCCCCATCGATGAAGATGATTTCTTTGGTCGCCAGCTGGCGTTCAACATGTTGCCGCTGTTGCCGGATCGCGAAGGCAGCGTGCGTGAAGAGCGGCGGATCGTCGATGAAGTACGCAAAATCATGCAGGATGACGGGTTGTTGATCTCGGCAAACTGCGTACAGTCACCGGTGTTTTACGGTCACGCGCAGATGGTGGCATTTGAAGCGCTGCGTCCACTGGCTGCCGAAGAGGCTCGTGATGCCTTTTCCCGCGGCGAAGACATTGTGCTGTCAGAAGAGAGTGATTTTCCGACCCAGGTTGGCGACGCTTCAGGCAGCGCGCATCTGTCGGTGGGCTGCGTGCGTAACGATTACGGCATGCCGGAACAGGTTCAGTTCTGGTCCGTGGCGGATAACGTCCGCTTTGGCGGCGCGCTGATGGCGGTGAAAATTGCGGAAAAACTGGTGCAGGAGTATCTGTACTGATGTCTGACCAGCAACAACCGCCGGTGTATAAAATTGCGCTGGGCATCGAGTATGACGGCAGCAAATATTATGGCTGGCAGCGTCAGAATGAAGTCCGCAGTGTGCAGGAAAAGCTGGAAAAGGCGCTTTCACAGGTCGCCAATGAGCCGATTAATGTCTTTTGCGCCGGACGCACCGATGCCGGTGTGCACGGCACCGGGCAGGTTGTGCATTTTGAAACCACCGCGCTGCGTAAAGATGCGGCATGGACATTGGGTGTAAATGCGAATTTGCCTGGTGACATTGCGGTGCGATGGGTGAAAGCTGTACCGGAAGATTTTCACGCGCGATTCAGCGCCACGGCTCGCCGATATCGTTACATCATCTACAATCATCGGTTACGTCCGGCGGTGTTAGGCAAAGGTGTGACGCATTATTACGAGCCGCTGGACGCCGAACGCATGCATCGTGCGGCGCAGTGTCTGGTTGGCGAGAATGACTTTACGTCATTTCGCGCCGTCCAGTGCCAGTCGCGCACGCCGTGGCGTAACGTGATGCACATTACGGTGTCGCGTCATGGGGCGTATGTGGTGGTCGATATCAAAGCGAATGCCTTTGTACATCATATGGTCAGGAACATTGTTGGCAGCCTGATGGAAGTAGGCGCCCACAACCAGCCGGAGAGCTGGATAGCAGAGTTGTTAGCGGCAAAGGACAGAACGCTCGCAGCGGCAACGGCGAAGGCCGAAGGACTGTATCTGGTTGCGGTGGACTACCCTGACCGGTTTGACCTTCCTAAACCGCCCATGGGCCCGCTCTTTCTGGCGGACTAATTTGCGTCGTACAAAGGTATAGGCAACTATGGACCTGATTTACTTTCTCATCGATTTTATCCTGCACATTGATGTGCACCTGGCGGAGCTGGTCGCAGAGTACGGCGTCTGGGTTTACGCAATACTGTTTCTGATTCTGTTTTGTGAAACGGGGCTGGTGGTGACGCCGTTCCTGCCAGGGGACTCCCTGCTGTTTGTGGCGGGGGCGCTGGCGTCGCTGGGCACCAACGATCTCAATGTGCACCTGATGGTGGTGTTGATGCTGATTGCCGCGATTGTCGGGGATGCGGTGAACTACACTATTGGTCGACTGTTCGGCGAGAAGTTATTCAGTAACCCGGACTCGAAGATTTTCCGCCGCAGCTATCTGGACAAAACGCACCAGTTTTACGAAAAACACGGCGGAAAAACCATCATTCTCGCCCGTTTTGTGCCGATCGTCAGAACATTTGCACCGTTTGTGGCGGGAATGGGACATATGTCGTATCGTCATTTTGCGGCGTATAACGTGATAGGCGCGCTGCTGTGGGTTCTGCTCTTTACCTATGCCGGTTACTTCTTCGGCACCATTCCGATGATTCAGAACAACCTTAAATTGCTGATAGTCGGGATTATTGTGGTATCGATCCTGCCGGGCGTGGTGGAAATTATTCGCCATAAACGCGCTGCGTCACGTGTAACAAAATAGAAACTAACTCGGCGGTTCGACCACTTTTTTGTCCAAAGTTTCGGGCTGTTATGTTTTAATGTGCAACATTCATGGTCTGTTGGGGGCAAAAATGGCATTATGCGCCCCCACGGCAAAACTGGAACACACCAGGTTCAGGCAGAAAGGTCATAAATGAGCTGGATTGAACGAATTAAAAGCAACATTACTCCCACCCGCAAGGCAAGCATTCCTGAAGGGGTGTGGACTAAGTGTGATAGCTGCGGTCAGGTTTTATACCGTGCTGAGCTGGAACGTAATCTTGAGGTCTGTCCGAAGTGTGACCATCACATGCGTATGTCGGCGCGTAACCGCCTGCATAGCCTGTTAGATGAAGGAACGCTGGTGGAGCTGGGTAGCGAGCTCGAGCCGAAAGACGTACTGAAGTTCCGTGACTCCAAGAAATACAAAGACCGTCTGGCGTCCGCGCAAAAGGAAACCGGCGAGAAAGATGCGCTGGTCGTGATGAAGGGTACGCTTCACGGCATGCCGGTCGTTGCAGCGGCATTTGAGTTTGCTTTCATGGGCGGCTCGATGGGTTCTGTCGTCGGCGCACGTTTTGTACGTGCCGTTGAACAGGCGCTGGAAGATAACTGCCCGCTGATTTGCTTCTCCGCCTCCGGCGGCGCGCGTATGCAGGAAGCGCTGATGTCGCTGATGCAGATGGCGAAAACCTCCGCAGCACTGGCAAAAATGCAAGAGCGCGGTCTGCCGTACATCTCCGTGCTGACCGACCCGACAATGGGCGGCGTCTCTGCAAGCTTCGCGATGCTGGGCGATCTCAACATTGCTGAACCGAAAGCGCTGATCGGTTTCGCGGGTCCGCGCGTTATCGAGCAAACCGTACGTGAGAAACTGCCGCCGGGATTCCAGCGCAGTGAGTTCCTGATCGAAAAAGGCGCTATCGATATGATCGTCCGCCGTCCGGAGATGCGCCTGAAGCTGGCGAGCATTCTGGCGAAGCTGATGAATCTGCCGGCGCCAAATCCGGATACCCCGCGTGAAGGCGTGGTGGTGCCGCCGGTGCCGGATCAGGAACCCGAGGCCTGATAACTGAAAAGGGCAGGGCCACAGGCGCTGCCCTTTTGCTTTTCTCAACGTAACGATTTTACGGGCATCATGAATAACAAACGTATTCCTAAAGCCACGTCGCCCCTGGCCTCGTGGCTTTCTTATCTGGAAAACCTCCACGCGAAAACGATCGATCTGGGCCTTGAGCGCGTAAGCCAGGTGGCGGCGCGACTGGGTGTACTGAAGCCTGCGCCGTTTGTCTTCACCGTGGCAGGCACTAATGGTAAAGGCACGACCTGCCGGACGCTGGAGTCCGTATTGACGGCGGCGGGGTATAACGTCGGGGTATACAGTTCGCCGCATCTGGTGCGTTACACCGAACGCGTCCGCGTGCGTGGCAATGAACTGCCCGAATCGGCTCACACCGAATCCTTTGCGGAGATCGAAGCGGCGCGTGGGGATATCTCGCTGACCTATTTTGAATACGGCACGTTGTCCGCATTGTGGCTGTTTAAGCAGGCGCAACTGGATGTGGTGATCCTGGAAGTTGGGCTGGGCGGACGACTCGACGCGACGAATATCGTCGATGCCGATGTTGGCGTAGTCACCAGCATCGCGCTGGATCATACCGACTGGCTGGGGCCGGATCGTGAAAGCATTGGCCGTGAAAAGGCTGGTATTTTCCGTGCGGGAAAACCAGCGATTGTCGGCGAACCCGAAATGCCCTATACCATCGCCGATGTCGCGCTGGAGAAAGGCGCGCGGTTACAGCGTCGTGGCGAAGACTGGCAGTTTACGGTAACGGAGACGGACTGGTCCTTTAGCGACCGCCACGGCACGCTGGTGGATTTACCGCTGCCGCAGGTCCCGCAACCCAATGCGGCGACCGCGCTGGCGGCACTGCGCGCCAGTGGCCTGAACGTCAGTGAGCAGGCGATCCGCGACGGGATTGCCCGGGCGATTCTACCGGGACGTTTCCAGATTGTGAGCGAGTCGCCGCGCGTCATCCTTGATGTCGCGCATAATCCCCATGCAGCGGAATATCTCACTGGACGGCTGAAAATGTTGCCGAAAAAGGGGCGCGTTCTTGCCGTTATCGGTATGCTACATGATAAGGATATTGCGGGAACGTTGGCCTGGTTGAAAAGCGTGGTCGACGACTGGTATTGTGCTCCGCTGGAAGGTCCCCGGGGCGCAACGGCAGAACAACTGCTGGAACATCTCGGTAAAGGCAGTGTCTATGACAGTGTCGCGCTGGCATGGCATGCCGCTCTGGCAGACGCGAGACCAGAAGATACCGTACTGGTGTGTGGTTCATTTCACACGGTTGCACATGTCATGGAAGTGATGGACGCGGGGAGAATCGGTGGCGAGTAAGTTTCAGAATCGTTTAGTCGGCACGATTGTGCTGGTCGCGCTGGGCGTCATTGTGTTGCCCGGGCTGCTCGACGGGCAGAAAAAACATTATCAGGATGAATTCGCGGCGATCCCGCTGGTCCCGAAACCGGGCGATCGCGATGAGCCGGATATGATGCCAGCGGCAACGCAGGCATTGCCGACCCAGCCGCCAGAAGGGGCGGCGGAAGAGGTACGGGCAGGCGATGCGGCGGCGCCGTCGTTGGATCCGTCACGCTATGCATCAGCGAATAATCCTGAGCTTGATACGACGCCAGCGCCGGTAGAACAGCCCAAACCAAAACCGGTTGAAAAGCCGAAGCCGCAACCGAAGCCACAGCCGCCTGTAGAGGCAACGCCTGCTCCGGTTCCCGCTCCTGCGCCAAAACCGGCGGCAGAAGAGAAACCGGCGCCGACGGGTAAAGCCTACGTTGTGCAGTTAGGTGCGCTGAAAAATGCCGATAAGGTCAATGAGATCGTGGGTAAACTTCGTGCCGCAGGTTTCCGGGTATATACTTCTCCGTCAACGCCAGTACAGGGTAAAATAACCCGTATTCTCGTGGGGCCGGATGCATCACGCGACAAGCTGAAAGGCTCGCTCGGCGAGTTACAGCAAATCTCCGGATTAAGCGGAGTGGTGATGGGGTACAGCCCGAACTAAGTGAGGGTGGTCTGACGACAGCGCTCGGCGTCTTATCAGGCTTCCCATCTTGTTGTATGTCGGCCGGATAAGGCGTTTCTACCGCCATCCGGCAGTGCCCGAAGAGGCATAAAACGGTATGGCGTTGAAGTTTTTTTCAGCGCCATTTTTATTTACGCGCGGGAAGGAAATCCCTACGCAAACGTTTTCTTTTTCTGTTAGAATGCGCCCCGAACAGGACGACAGGGCGTAAAATCGTGGGACACATATGGTCTGGATTGATTACGCCATTATCGCGGTGATTGGTTTTTCCTGTCTGGTTAGCCTGATCCGTGGCTTTGTTCGTGAAGCGTTATCGTTGGTGACATGGGGTTGTGCTTTCTTTGTCGCCAGCCATTACTACACTTACCTGTCTGTCTGGTTTTCGGGCTTTGAAGACGAACTGGTTCGAAACGGGATTGCCATCGCGGTGCTGTTTATCGCGACGCTGATCGTCGGCGCCATTGTGAACTACGTGGTAGGGCAACTGGTTGAGAAAACCGGTCTGTCAGGTACCGACCGGGTTCTGGGTGTCTGTTTCGGGGCTCTGCGCGGCGTGTTGATTGTGGCTGCCATTCTGTTCTTTCTCGACACCTTTACCGGCCTGTCGAAAGGTGAAGACTGGAGTAAGTCACAGCTGATCCCGGAGTTCAGTTTCATCATCAGATGGTTCTTTGACTATCTGCAAAGCTCGTCAAGTTTCTTGCCCAGAGCATAAGCGTTGGGTTGTAGCTTAACGAGGAAAAAGACGTATGTGCGGTATTGTCGGTATCGCCGGTGTTATGCCGGTTAACCAGTCGATTTATGACGCCTTAACAGTGCTTCAGCATCGTGGTCAGGATGCCGCTGGCATTATCACCATCGATGCAAATAACTGCTTCCGTTTGCGTAAGGCAAATGGTCTGGTGAGTGATGTATTTGAAGCTCGCCACATGCAGCGTATGCAGGGCAACATGGGCATCGGTCATGTGCGTTATCCAACGGCTGGCAGCTCCAGCGCCTCTGAAGCTCAACCTTTCTACGTCAACTCCCCGTATGGCATCACGCTTGCCCACAATGGCAACCTGACCAATGCCCACGAACTGCGTAAAAAGCTGTTTGAAGAGAAGCGCCGTCACATCAATACCACCTCAGATTCTGAAATCCTGCTCAATATCTTCGCCAGTGAGCTGGATAACTTCCGCCACTACCCGCTGGAAGCAGACAACATTTTCGCCGCGATTGCCGCGACCAACCGCCAGATCCGCGGCGCGTATGCCTGCGTGGCGATGATTATCGGTCACGGTATGGTTGCCTTCCGTGACCCGAACGGTATCCGTCCGCTGGTGCTGGGTAAACGTGATATCGGCGATGGCCGTACCGAATATATGGTAGCGTCTGAAAGCGTCGCGCTGGATACGCTGGGCTTTGAATTCCTGCGTGACGTTGCGTCGGGCGAAGCGGTTTATATCACTGAGAAAGGGCAGTTATTCACCCGTCAGTGTGCCGAAAACCCGGTCAGCAATCCGTGCTTGTTCGAGTATGTTTACTTCGCGCGTCCGGATTCCTTCATCGACAAGATTTCCGTCTATAGCGCCCGTGTGAACATGGGTACCAAACTTGGCGAAAAAATTGCCCGCGAGTGGGAAGATCTGGATATCGATGTGGTCATTCCGATTCCAGAAACCTCCTGTGATATCGCGCTGGAAATTGCGCGTATTCTCGGCAAGCCGTACCGTCAGGGGTTTGTGAAAAACCGCTACGTCGGCCGTACCTTTATCATGCCGGGACAGCAGCTGCGCCGTAAGTCTGTACGCCGCAAACTGAACGCCAACCGCGCGGAGTTCCGTGATAAAAATGTCCTGCTGGTGGATGACTCCATTGTGCGCGGCACCACCTCAGAGCAGATTATTGAGATGGCACGTGAAGCCGGGGCGAAAAAGGTCTATCTGGCCTCTGCGGCACCGGAGATTCGCTTCCCGAACGTGTACGGCATCGATATGCCTACCGCAAACGAACTGATTGCGCATGGTCGTGAAGTGGATGAAATTCGCCAGATCATCGGCGCAGACGGCCTTATCTTCCAGGATCTGGACGATCTGATCGACGCCGTCCGTACCGAGAACCCGGATATTCAGCAGTTTGAATGTTCCGTGTTTAACGGCGTATACGTTACGAAGGATGTGGATCAGCAATATCTCGATTTCCTCGATTCTCTGCGTAATGACGATGCCAAAGCGGTTCAGTTGCAGAACGAAGTTGAAAACCTCGAGATGCACAACGAAGGGTAATCCCTGACCTGTCAGGGGACGAATCCCGCCCCCTGACTTGCAACTCCCTATAAAATCCTGCAAAGTCAGCCCAGAAGTCAGACAGGGCGATAAATCATGAAACGACTCATTGTAGGGATCAGCGGCGCCAGCGGCGCCATTTACGGCGTGCGACTGTTACAGGTTTTGCGCGATGTACCGGATGTTGAAACGCATCTGATCATGAGCCAGGCCGCCCGCCAGACGCTTTCTCTCGAGACTGACTTATCGCTGCGTGATGTTCAGGCGCTCGCCGCCGTGACGCACGATGCGCGCGATATCGCCGCCAGTATCTCTTCCGGCTCTTTTCAGACCGCCGGAATGGTTATCCTGCCGTGTTCAATTAAAACGCTTTCTGGCATCGTTCACAGCTATACCGATGGCCTGTTGACCCGCGCGGCAGACGTGGTGTTAAAAGAGCGCCGCCCGCTGGTGCTGTGTGTTCGGGAAACGCCGCTCCATCTGGGGCATTTGCGCTTAATGACCCAGGCGGCGGAAATTGGTGCAGTCATTATGCCGCCGGTTCCGGCGTTTTATCATCGTCCTCAGACGCTGGATGATGTGATAAATCAGACAGTTAATCGCGTTCTCGATCTGTTTGATATCGCCCTCCCGCAGGACCTTTTTACCCGCTGGCAGGGGGCATGATACTGCCCCGTCGGCGTGCCTTTTTGCATCAATTGCCCTGTTTCAGGGCAATTTTGTAACCGCGATCATATCCTCAACATTTAATTCGCTAAATCCATTCGAAACGCTGCGGTTCATCCGTCAGACCTGCTATCTTCAACATCAGGACAATATTGCAACGTTTTATTAACATATTTAACGTCGAATATCCCGAGCGGCGCGAAAATGGCATAAGACCTGCATGAAAAAGCCTGCAAACACACAACACAACGTAAAACATAATAAAGTCATTCCACTTGAGGGTTATGTATGAAGAAGTCAATTCTCGCTCTGTCATTGCTGATTGGTCTTTCTGCTACAGCATCCAGCTATGCCGCGCTGCCGCAAACGGTGCGCATTGGTACGGATACCACCTACGCACCGTTCTCTTCGAAAGATGCCAAAGGCGACTTCATCGGCTTTGATATCGATCTGGGCAACGAGATGTGTAAGCGTATGCAGGTCAAATGTACCTGGGTCGCCAGTGATTTCGATGCACTGATCCCGTCGCTCAAAGCGAAGAAAATTGATGCCATTATCTCTTCGCTCTCCATTACCGATAAGCGCCAGCAGGAAATTGCCTTCTCTGACAAACTGTACGCGGCGGATTCGCGTCTGATCGCGGCGAAAGGTTCCCCGATTCAGCCAACGCTTGACGCGCTGAAAGGTAAACACGTTGGCGTGTTACAAGGCTCCACTCAGGAAGCCTATGCCAATGACATCTGGCGTAGCAAGGGCGTGGATGTGGTGGCCTATGCGAACCAGGACCTGATTTACTCCGACCTGACGGCGGGTCGTCTTGATGCCGCATTGCAGGACGAAGTTGCCGCCAGCGAAGGTTTCCTCAAACAGCCTGCGGGCAAAGACTATGCTTTTGCCGGTCCTTCCGTGAAGGATAAAAAGTACTTCGGCGATGGCACGGGCGTCGGTTTACGTAAAGACGATGCAGAACTGAAAGCCGCCTTTGATAAGGCGCTGGCCGATCTGCGTCAGGATGGCACTTACGACAAGATGGCGAAAAAGTATTTTGACTTTAACGTCTACGGCGACTGATACCTGAATACGGGGACCTGATTGCACCGTTCGGGTTGGCCATTGCGGTGCGAGACGGGTTAAATGCACCGTTATGGTGCAATTATTGCGGGTGAACAGAGCGGAAGTGCATATTTAAGCGCTTTTCATGCAAAATAAACCGGGTTGCAGGGCAGAATGTTTTGCCTTGTCGACCCGATTAATGGCACGATAACTGCACCTGGTCCTGTAAACATCCCCTATAAAAGACAGTCTGTTGAGGATAGTTATGAAAAAACTGGTGTTATCTCTTTCTCTGGTCCTGGCTTTCTCCAGTGCTACCGCAGCCTTTGCCGCCATTCCGCAAAAAGTTCGTATTGGTACCGATCCGACCTACGCCCCGTTTGAGTCGAAGAATGCGCAGGGTGAATTGGTGGGTTTTGATATCGATCTGGCGAAAGAACTGTGCAAACGTATTAATACGCAATGTACCTTCGTTGAGAACCCGCTGGATGCGCTGATCCCGTCGTTAAAAGCGAAGAAAATCGACGCGATCATGTCCTCGCTTTCGATTACTGAAAAGCGTCAGCAGGAAATCGCCTTCACCGACAAACTTTATGCAGCTGACTCGCGTCTGGTCGTGGCCAATTCATCGGACATTCAGCCGACCGTTGAGTCGCTGAAAGGCAAACGCGTCGGTGTGCTGCAGGGCACCACTCAGGAGACGTTTGGTAACGAACACTGGGCGCCAAAAGGCATTGAGATTGTGTCGTATCAGGGCCAGGACAATATTTACTCCGACCTGACTGCCGGGCGTATTGATGCCGCATTCCAGGACGAAGTCGCCGCAAGCGAAGGCTTCCTGAAACAACCCGTTGGCAAAGATTACAAATTCGGCGGCCCGTCTGTGAAAGACGAGAAACTGTTTGGTGTAGGGACCGGCATGGGTCTGCGCAAAGAGGATAACGAACTGCGTGAAGCCCTGAATAAAGCGTTTGCAGAAATGCGCGCTGACGGAACTTACGAGAAGCTGGCGAAGAAATACTTTGATTTTGATGTTTATGGCGGTTAATCCCCGCAGGTGCAGATAAAGCCCGAAGATGTTTGACAGACTTTATGCCGGATGACGGCTTCGCTTTATCCGGCCTACGACGATGTTCTGGTAGGCCGGATAAGCGTAGCGCCATCAGGCATCAATGAAGTGTGTCATCACTCAAAAGAGGCTTCTAACTCGCCACTCACGACAGGACAGGCAGCATGTTGTACGGGTTTTCAGGTGTTATTTTACAGGGCGCAATTGTCACGCTGGAACTGGCCCTCAGTTCCGTGGTGCTGGCCGTTCTGATCGGCCTCGTCGGGGCGGGGGCTAAACTCTCGCAAAACCGGGTGACGGGGCTTATTTTCGAAGGTTATACCACCCTCATTCGCGGGGTGCCGGATCTGGTGCTGATGCTGCTGATTTTTTATGGCCTGCAGATAGCACTTAACACGTTAACCGATGCGATAGGCATCAGTCAGATTGATATCGACCCGATGGTCGCCGGTATTATTACACTCGGTTTTATCTACGGTGCGTATTTTACCGAAACCTTTCGTGGTGCCTTTATGGCCGTCCCCAAAGGACATATTGAAGCGGCAACCGCCTTCGGTTTCACTTCTTCACAAACCTTTCGTCGCATTATGTTCCCGGCGATGATGCGTTATGCGCTGCCGGGGATTGGTAACAACTGGCAGGTGATCCTTAAAGCGACGGCGCTGGTCTCGCTGCTCGGTCTGGAGGATGTGGTCAAAGCCACGCAACTGGCCGGGAAGAGCACCTGGGAGCCATTCTATTTCGCCATCGTCTGCGGGCTTATCTATCTGGTATTTACTACGGTTTCCAATGGTGTGCTGCTGTTCCTTGAGCGCCGTTACTCCGTCGGCGTGAAGAGGGCTGACCTGTGATTGAGATTATTCAGGAGTACTGGAAATCCCTGTTGTGGACGGATGGCTACCGGTTTACGGGCGTGGCGATTACGCTGTGGCTGCTGATTTCCTCCGTGGTGATGGGCGGCATTCTGGCGGTGATCCTGGCGATTGGTCGCGTCTCCAGTAACAAGTTCATCCAGTTTCCCATCTGGCTGTTTACCTATATTTTCCGCGGGACGCCATTGTACGTTCAGCTACTGGTGTTCTATTCAGGGATGTACACGCTGGAGATAGTCAAAGGCACCGATTTTCTGAACGCCTTTTTTCGCAGCGGTCTGAACTGTACCGTTCTGGCGCTGACGCTGAACACGTGCGCCTATACCACAGAGATTTTCGCCGGGGCCATTCGCTCAGTTCCACACGGTGAAATTGAAGCTGCGCGCGCGTATGGCTTCTCCTCATTCAAAATGTATCGTTGCATTATTCTGCCTTCGGCGTTACGTATCGCATTACCCGCCTACAGCAACGAGGTCATTTTAATGCTGCACTCCACGGCGCTGGCTTTCACGGCAACGGTTCCGGATCTGCTGAAAATCGCCCGTGATATTAACTCGGCGACCTATCAGCCCTTTACCGCGTTCGGTATTGCCGCCGTGCTGTACTTAATCATATCGTATGTCCTGATAAGCCTGTTCCGCCGTGCGGAAAGGCGCTGGTTGCAGCATGTTTCCTCTAAATAATTCGGGTAACACGATGTCTGAGAATAAATTAAACGTTATCGATTTGCACAAACGCTACGGCGAACACGAAGTGCTGAAAGGGGTTTCACTGCAGGCCAACGCCGGAGATGTGATCAGTATTATTGGCTCATCCGGCTCGGGGAAAAGTACGTTTTTGCGCTGCATTAACTTCCTCGAAAAACCGAGCGAAGGGTCGATTGTGGTCAACGGCCAGAACATCAACCTGGTGCGTGACAAAGACGGTCAGTTGAAGGTGGCGGATAGAAATCAGCTTCGTTTACTGCGTACCCGCCTGACGATGGTGTTTCAGCACTTTAACCTGTGGAGCCACATGACGGTGCTGGAGAACGTCATGGAAGCGCCAATTCAGGTGTTAGGTCTGAGCAAACAGGAAGCCCGTGATCGGGCGATCAAATACCTGGCGAAAGTCGGCATTGATGAGCGTGCCCAGGGAAAATATCCGGTGCATCTTTCCGGTGGTCAGCAGCAGCGTGTGTCGATTGCGCGCGCCCTGGCGATGGAGCCGGAAGTGTTGCTCTTTGATGAACCGACCTCGGCGTTGGATCCTGAACTGGTCGGCGAGGTGCTGCGTATCATGCAGCAACTGGCAGAAGAGGGGAAAACGATGGTGGTGGTGACGCACGAAATGGGTTTTGCCCGCCATGTCTCCAGCCACGTGATTTTCTTGCATCAGGGGAAAATCGAAGAAGAGGGCAATCCAGATCAACTTTTCGGTAATCCACAAAGCCCACGCCTGCAACAGTTCCTGAAAGGGTCGCTGAAGTAACGGGTTTACGCGTATCGTCAAGGTAAGCCGGGAAAGGCAACACCGCCTCCCGGCTTTTTTGCGAGTGGCTTTCTGCAATCCCTGAAAATATTGCAGATCAACGCATTTCCCCTGGATTCATCACCGCAAAGCGCAACGTCTGTTGGTGTCGCAGACGATTAAAGCGCGTAACGTCATGTCATCGACTCACAGGGATGACGGTACGGCCATGACAACAGCTAAGGTTACAGCGCATGATGCGGTGTTTAAAACGTTCATGTGCCACCCGGACACTGCCAGAGATTTCCTGGAATTCCATCTGCCAGCTTCATTGCGGCAACTTTGCGATCTGGGCTCGCTGAAACTCGAGTCAGGTAGCTTTATTGAAGAGAATCTCCGTGCGTATTATTCCGACGTTCTTTGGTCGTTAAAGACGGCGGAAGGAGAGGGCTTTATCTATGTGGTGATTGAACATCAAAGTTCACCCGATGCTCATATGGCATTCCGACTTATGCGCTATGCAATGGCGGCAATGCAACGTCATCTCGATGCCGGACATAAAAAACTGCCATTGGTGATTCCGATGTTATTTTATCACGGCGCGGTGACGCCCTATCCCTTCTCGTTGTGTTGGCTGGACGAATTTTCCGATCCTGCCACGGCAAGACAGCTCTATACCGCCGCCTTCCCGCTAGTTGATATCACGGTTGTGGCGGATGATGAAATTATGCAGCATCGACGGATAGCACTCCTGGAGTTGATGCAAAAACATATCCGCAAGCGTGATTTAATGGGCTTGATGGAGCAACTAGTTGCCCTGTTGGTTAAGGGTTACGCTAATGACAGCCAGTTGAAAACGCTGTTTAATTATATGATGCAAACCGGTGACGCGACGCATTTCAGTGAGTTTCTTACAGAGGTTGCCCAGCGTTCACCCCACCACAAGGAGAGACTAATGACTATCGCCGACAGATTGCGTCAGCAGGGGGTAGATCAGGGGATTCAACAGGGCAAGCGCGATGAAGCCCAGCGGATCGCACGTATGATGCTGGCAGACGGTATTGATGCCCACACCGTCGCCAGGATAACCGGTCTTCCCGTTGACGAGCTTACCGCAACACGTGCATAAGGCTTTCTCGCGTCGATGGACGATTAATCTCGCGCACTCTCCAGACGGTATCCCCAGTCGTCATAGTGGATACCGTTGACCTCAAACGCTTTCTCCAGCACCTGCGTACGCACAAATCCCAGCTTTTCCAGTAGGCGGACTGAACCCCGATTCTCGGCAAGCACCCAGGCGTTGATGGCTTTCACGCCAGCTTCACGGAAGGCATAGTCGCAGACGGCACGAACGGCCTCGCTGGCGATACCGCGTCCCTGGACGGCGGGGATGACGCAATAACCGATATCGGCTTCCTGCGGAAAATGATGGCTGATCTGTAAGCCAATATCGCCCAGCGGCGTGGCATCGTGATGCTGGCGGATCACGAAGGTATGTTTTGAGGTAAGGCGACGGGCAAACAGCAAACGCGTTTCGCGTTCCGGGCAGAGGTTGCCCATAAAACGCATGATGTCCGGATTTTCACGAAGCGCGAGGAAAAAGGGCCAGTCTGTGGGTTGAAACGGGGAAAGCGTCAGTCGTTCGGTTGTGAGTCGTGCCATAAAATCGCCATTCCGGGAGCCAATGAGACTACCTTACCACCGGAATGGCGAGAGTGAACAGGGAAGACGTTAGCGAACGACATCCGCCAGCGCTTCTTCGAGGTCATACCAACGGAAGGGAAATCCGGCGGCTTCCAGCCGTTTGGGCAGGGCGCGCTGCCCACCCAGCACCAGCACCGATGATTCGCCCATCAGCAGGCGAATCACGGTTGCCGGTACGCGAAGAATGGCTGGCCGTTGCAGGGCATGTCCCAGCGCATGAGCAAATTGCTCATTGCGTACCGGATAGGGGGAGACCATGTTGAACGGTCCGCGCAGGTCGTTATCCAGCAGCCAGAGGATCGCATTGACCATATCATCAATGTGGATCCAGGCCAGATACTGGCGGCCGTTGCCAATGGGGCCACCGAGGCCCAGGCGAAACGGTGGGATCATTTTGCCGAGGATACCGCCCTTTGGCGCCAGCACCACACCGGTACGCAGCAGGCAAACGCGCGTTCTGTCGCTTTGTGCCTCGCAGGCAATTTGCTCCCAGCGAGCGCAAAGCTTATGAGTGAATTCGTTATGCGGCGGTTCTTCCTCGGTGACGACGACTTCGCCCAGATCGCCATAATAACCAGCGGCAGAACCGGAAATCAGAACCGATGGCGGCATTTCACTGGCGTTGATGAGGTCCGCCAGTTTCTGGGTGATGCGCCAGCGACTCTGACACAGGCGTTCTTTTTGCTCAGTCGTCCAGCGCTTGTCAGCAATGGGCTCACCGGCCAGGTTAATCACCGCGTCTATGCCGTCGAGATTCTGCTTGTCTTCCAGCGTATCCCACAGTGTCACCCGGTCATTGAGCTTTCCCCGGGCGTTATCGGGGCGGCGGGTCAGTACGGTCACCTGATGACCCAGTTCCTGCAGGCGCGGGACCAGGTGTCCTCCGATAAGGCCAGTCCCTCCGGTTACCAGTATCTTCATGCAGCCTCCCGTGATGGCGATTAGCGCTGCCAGCTCAACGTCATGGAGACGGAATCGGCATAACGCAACGCGTGTAGTTTGTCGACTTCCACTTCAGCATAAGTGACCCAGTGGTGTTCGCGTGCGATATCGAGCACATCCTGGGTTAATTTTTCTAACAATGAGAAGCGATTGTTCTCAACGTGCAGGATGATATTTTTGGTGATGGTGCGGTAATTCAACGCATCGTTGATATCTTCACTGACGCGAGCCTTGTCCGCCGGATAGTGAATCGCAACGTTGATGACAATATCCTGTCGGTTATTGATCTCTTCCTCTTTAATGCCGATGAAAGTGCGTAAGCGAAGGTTTTTTATACGAATTATAGCGTCATGATGTGACATTGCAGGTCTCCTCCATGTATGAACTCTCGCATGATACACGAGAACCCGGTCGCGTTATCCTTTTGCACTCGCAGGATCCTGTTGCGCCAGCATCATTGCGCGCGTCGTGGCGGGTCGACTGCGAATGCGCTCAAACCAATTCTTCACGGCGGGAAACATGTCCAGCTCGACGCGCTGCCGCTGCCAGGCGTTCACCCACGGCCAGCAGGCGATATCGGCAATGCTGTAATGCTCGCCACCGAGCCACGGCGACGTTTCCAGCCGTTTATTGAGGACGTTATACAGCCGTTGTGTTTCTACCTGATAACGCTCGATAGCGTAGGGGATGGCCTGCGGGGCGAAGTGGTTGAAATGGTGATTCTGGCCGAGCATTGGCCCCAGTCCACCCACCTGCCAGAACAACCACTGCAGCGTGGTATGGCGCTCGCGCAATTCGCCGCTAAGCAACCGGCCGCTCTTTTCTGCCAGATAGAGCAAAATGGCGCCGGACTCAAACAGGCTGAGCGGTGCGCCGCCATCGACCGGGTCATGATCGACGATGGCGGGGATTTTATTGTTGGGTGAAATGGCGAGGAAATCGGGACGGAACTGGTTACCCTTACTGATATCCACCTTAATGAGTCGGTAGTCCAGCGCAGTTTCTTCGAGGAAGATCGTAATCTTGTGCCCATTGGGGGTCGGGGCGTAATAGAGGTCGATCATTTCAGCTCCACAACGTGTTTATCGGATAAGCCAACCACAAGTATAGAAAGCCTGTCGTGCTGTGTGAGTTTTCATCAGGTGACAGCGAGCGAAAGACCCTCTATGTTGGGAGAAAAGCCTAATAACGACGAGGATGCCATGAGTAAACCCAACATCACGCTGTGGTCCGATGCAAACTATTTCTCCCCTTACGTGCTCTCCGCGTATGTCGCTTTGCAGGAAAAGGGACTGCCGTTTAGTCTGAAAACCGTCGATCTTAACAACGGTGAACATCTACAACCGGGCTGGCAGGGTTATGCACTGACTCGTCGGGTGCCGTTGCTGGAAATCGATGGCTTTGAGCTGAGCGAGTCCTCCGCGATTGCGGAATATCTGGAAGACAGCTTTGCGCCGCCCACCTGGGAGCGAATCTATCCTCACGACCTGCAAAAGCGCGCGCGTGCGCGACAGATTCAGGCATGGTTGCGCAGTGATTTAATGCCCATTCGAGAAGAGCGCCCGACGGATGTCGTTTTCGGTGGGGTAAAAAAAGGGCCGCTGAGCGAGGCGGGGAAAGTCAGCGCTGACAAACTGTTCGCCACGGCGGGAAATCTGCTGGCACACGACATGCCAAATCTTTTCGGTGAATGGTGTCTGGCTGATACCGATTTAGCCCTGATGCTCAATCGTCTGGTTCTCAATGGCGACGACGTCCCGCAGCGACTGGTGGAATATGCAGCATTTCAGTGGCAACGCGCCTCTGTCCAGCGTTATATTGCGCTTTCCGCGAAGCGTTCAGGCTGATAAAACGTCCGTTATCCAGTATCATAATGCGGTTTTTGATGACACGGAGCATATGATGAAACTGATGTTTGCATCCGATATTCATGGGTCCTTGCCAGCCACAGAACGCGTGCTGACCCTGTTTTCGCAGAGTGGCGCGCAGTGGCTGGTGATTCTGGGCGATGTCCTCAACCACGGGCCGCGAAATGCGTTACCCGAAGGCTACGCGCCCGCTCAGGTCGCTGAGCGACTCAATGAACAGGCGGCGCAGATTATCGCGGTGCGGGGAAATTGTGATAGCGAGGTGGATCAGATGCTGCTGCAGTTTCCAATCACCGCGCCCTGGCAGCAGGTGCTGCTGGAAAATCAGCGACTGTTTCTGACTCACGGTCATCTCTTTGGGCCGGATAACCAGCCGACACTGCGGGCCGGTGACGTGCTGGTATACGGGCATACACATCTGCCAGTGGCAGAAAAAAGAGGCGATATTTATCACTTCAACCCGGGTTCCGTAAGCATTCCGAAAGGCGGCTATCAGGCAAGTTATGGCCTGCTGGACGATAATGTTTTGAGCGTTATCGCACTCAATGATCAAAGTATTATTGCGCAGGTCGCGATTAATTCGTAATTTACCCCCACATATGTAAATGCGCCGTAAGAGCGCCAGAAAAAGAAGGTTTCCTGATGGTGGAACAGCGTCGTTTGGCAAGTACGGAATGGGTGGATATTGTGAATGAAGACAACGAAGTCATTGCACAATCCAGCCGGGAACAGATGCGAGCGCAGGGCCTGCGTCATCGTGCGACCTATATTGTTGTACACGACGGAATGGGCAAAATACTGGTGCAACGTCGTACCGAGACAAAAGACTTTTTACCCGGAATGTTAGATGCCACTGCCGGTGGCGTTGTGCAGGCTGATGAACAACTGCTGGACTCTGCCCGCCGTGAAGCAGAAGAAGAGTTAGGCATCGCCGGTGTGCCATTCGCCGAACACGGCCAGTTCTACTTTGAAGATAAGAACTGTCGCGTCTGGGGCGCGCTGTTCAGCTGTGTGTCGCACGGCCCGTTCGCCTTGCAGGAAGAAGAGGTCAGCGAAGTATGCTGGCTGACGCCGGAAGAAATTACTGCCCGCTGTGATGAATTCACGCCTGACTCCCTGAAGGCGCTGGCGTTGTGGATGACCCGCAACGCAAAAAATGAAGCCGCAAGGTCAGAGTCGCAACAGGAGAAGCAGGAAGAGGCGGAGTAAAAACTCAGCAACTTTCCCGCACGCTTAAACTGGAGGCGATCGGTTTTTGATCGCTCCAGTTACCATCCTCAAACCGCGCCAGTAACGCACGTCCGGCCTCAATACCAATCTTACGATGTGGCACCGCCATTGTAGTTAACGGCGGCTGGCAAACTTTGCTCACATCACTATCGCCAAATCCGACTACCGCCAGATCGTCAGGTACCTTGATGCGCCGTCGTTGGCATTCGTACAGCACACCGCAAGCCAGTTCATCCGACACGCAAACCAGCGCGTCGAGCTCGGGCCAGGCGAGAATAAACTCGGGAAGCTGCGAGGCCCCGGTGGAGAAGTTGGGGGGGAGTGCCGCATTAATAACCCGATTCGGCGACATGTGGTGGCGCAGCATTGCCTTATACCAGCCCTGCAAATGTTGCTGAAAAATCCACTGTTCCTGATTGGCGCAAAGCAGTCCGATGTTCTGATAGCCGCGCTGAATCAACATTTCGGTGAGTTCAAACATTGCTGCGACGTTATCGATACCAATGTTCATATCAATGGGATCGCTACGAATTGCCCCCATCTCCATGACCGGAATCCTGGCGTTTTTCAGCCAGTTGCGTACGGTGTCACTGTGCTCGACGCTGAGCAAAATGGCGGCGGCGATATTGGAGGCCAGCAGCGTCTCCAGCAGTTTTTCTTCCTGTTCCAGACGATGACGGGACTCTGCCAGCATAATCTGGTATCCGGCGGGCTGTAGTACCTCCTGCAATCCGGCAAACATTTCCGAGCAGCCAGCTTCTGAGAGATTCGGCACCACCATCGCAATGGTTCGTGATGACGCAGACGCCAGCGCGCTCGCCACCAGATTAGGCATATAGCCCAGTTCGTGCACGGCAGCGTCTATCTTTTCCCGGAGCTTATCGGAAACCTGTTCAGGTGTGCGCAATGCACGGGAGACGGTCATGGTGCCGACACCGGCAAGTTGAGCGACATCAGCAATGGTCACTTTGCCTGTACTACGTCGTTTTCGGGTCAGAGACATACACAATCCTGCGCAATTACAACCGGTTGAGCCGTTTTTTATCGTCATTTTTCTTCGTATGCGGGGCAAGTATACGCCTTTAATGACGTTGATTGCTGTGATTTTACCCGGCAATTGTATTTTGATAGCGCTATCACATATCTGAACGATATCTTTTGATAGCGCTATCTTTGTGAGAAAGATCGCAGATAAGGTTTCAGGGGTTGAATAAAGTTTGCTCACATCGAGTAAAAATAAGGAGCGGACGTGCTGAATAAATGGTTAACGGAGACAACCATCATGCTGCGCGAGAGCGTCGAAGACTGGCAACAGGCGCTTGAGTGGTGCGCCAGACCTTTGCTTGCTGCTGGGGTGATTACACCGGATTACCTCACCGCAATTGTCGCGCAGCATCATCAACTGGGACCTTATTACGTCCTGGCGCCAGGTCTGGCGATGCCGCATGCCAGACCGGAAGAAGGAGCAAGGACATTAGGGCTCTCGTTGTTAAAACTGAAACACGGTGTTTCATTTGACGCAGGCGAATTTGATCCTGTTGATATTATTATCATGCTGGCGGCGCCGGATAAACATAGCCATATTTCCATGATATCCGCACTGGCTGAATTATTTTCAAGTGACGAGGACCTGGCGCAATTACATCAGGCAACAACGCGGGAGGAAATTAAAAAAATCATTTCACGTTTCTGATGTAAGTCATTACGGCATTATCGATACATGACGCGAAAGCGTGATGCGGACATGCATTACTTAAAAAAGGGGATAACAATGAAAATCATGGCGATTTGTGGCTCGGGGCTAGGCAGCAGTTTTATGGTCGAAATGAATATTAAAAAAGTGCTTAAAAAACTGAATATTCAGGCTGACGTTGAACATTCCGATCTCTCCTCCGCCACGCCGGGGGCCGCCGATCTGTTTGTAATGGCAAAAGATATCGCTGCCAGCGCCAGCGTACCGGAAGCGCAACTGGTTGTGATTAATAATATTATTGATATCAATGAACTGGAAGCGCAATTGTGCGCATGGTTCGACAAACAATAACTGTGAATGCACGCAATCATGCAAACGGCCTGGGGCGGTTTGAGCGTTGACGTGCATAAAGCGAGGTGGATATGTTCATCCTTGAAACGCTGAATTTTGTTGTTGATATTCTTAAAGTCCCCTCCGTGCTGGTAGGGTTAATTGCATTAATTGGCCTGGTAGCACAGAAGAAAGCTTTTTCCGATGTGATAAAAGGAACAATTAAAACGATTCTGGGATTTATTGTTCTTGGCGGTGGTGCAACAGTGCTGGTGGGGTCATTAAATCCGTTAGGCGGGATGTTCGAGCACGCATTTAATATTCAGGGTATTATACCTAATAACGAAGCAATTGTTTCAATCGCCCTCGAAAAATATGGTGCCTCAACAGCGCTTATTATGGCATTCGGGATGGTGGCGAATATTATTGTCGCTCGCTTCACGCGTCTGAAATACATCTTTCTGACCGGGCACCATACGTTTTATATGGCCTGTATGATTGGCGTCATTCTGACCGTCGCCGGATTCGATGGGATCGGTCTGGTCTTTACGGGATCATTGATTCTGGGGCTGGTAATGGCCTTTTTCCCCGCACTGGCGCAGCGTTACATGCGCCGGATCACCGGCAATGACGAGATTGCCTTTGGCCACTTCGGTACGCTGGGGTACGTGCTGTCAGGCTGGATTGGCAGCATTTGTGGCAAAGGTTCCCGTTCGACTGAAGAGATGAATTTACCGAAGAACCTGAGCTTCCTGCGCGATAGTTCAATCTCTATTTCTCTGACAATGATGATCATCTACCTGATTATGGCTATCAGCGCCGGTCGGGAGTATGTCGAAAGTACCTTCAGCGGCGGGCAGAACTATCTGGTCTACGCCATTATCATGGCGATCACTTTTGCTGCCGGGGTATTTATCATTCTGCAGGGCGTCCGTCTGATTCTGGCGGAAATCGTCCCGGCATTTACCGGCTTTTCTGAAAAACTGGTGCCTAACGCGCGGCCTGCGCTGGATTGCCCGGTGGTCTATCCCTATGCCCCGAATGCGGTACTGATTGGCTTTCTGTTCAGTTTTCTCGGCGGGCTGGTGGGGCTGTTTCTGCTGGGACAGATGAAGCTGGTGTTGATCCTGCCAGGCGTAGTGCCACACTTTTTCACTGGCGCAACGGCCGGCGTATTTGGTAATGCCACCGGTGGGCGTCGCGGGGCCATGATTGGCGCGTTCGCCAACGGTCTGTTAATCACCTTCCTGCCGGTTCTTCTCCTGCCCGTGCTCGGCGCGATTGGTTTTGCCAACACTACTTTCTCGGATGCTGATTTTGGCGTCATTGGCATCGTTCTTGGAAACCTGGCGCGCTATCTGTCACCTTTCGCCATCACGGGACTGGTTGTGGCGTTGTTTGCACTGCTGGTGGCCTGGAATCTGTTCGCGAAAAAACGGACGGTGGCGGGTCAGACTGAGGAAAATAATGGAGTTAAATCATGAGTGTGAAGGAGATAACCCAACTGGCGCGAGAGATTCGCATCGCAACCCTGAAATCGCTCATTCATCTCGGCTTTGGCCATTTTGGTGGCTGTATGTCAGTGGTCGAAACGCTGGCGGTTCTGTATGGCGAAGTGATGAATATTGATCCTGCCAATCCGGACTGGCCTGAGCGGGACTATTTCGTGCTGTCAAAAGGCCATGCCGGGCCGGCGCTGTATAGCACGCTGGCGTTGAAAGGCTACTTCCCCGTGGCAGAGTTGATCACGCTGAATCAGAATGGCACGCGCCTGCCTAGTCATCCGGACAGACTTAAAACACGTGGTGTTGATGCGACAACAGGGTCGCTGGGACAGGGCATTTCTATCGCTGGAGGGATGGCGCTGTCGCACAAATTGGCGCAGCGGGTGAACCGGGTATTTTGCATTGTTGGCGATGGCGAGCTCAATGAAGGGCAATGCTGGGAAGCGTTCCAGTTTATTGCCCACCATCGGCTGAACAACCTGACAGTCTTCGTCGACTGGAATAAACAGCAATTAGACGGTGAACTGGATGACATTATCAACCCGTTTTGTCTTGAAGATAAATTCCGTGCGTTTGGTTTTGAGGCGTTCACGGTGAAAGGGGATGATATCCCAGGACTGCTGGCAGTGGTGCAACCGGTTCTGGATGAACAGGCACGCCCACGCGTCGTGATTCTTGACAGCATTAAAGGACAGGGGGTGGCATATCTGGAGCAATTACCCAACTCACATCACCTGCGCCTGACAGATGAGACAAGACAAATGCTGAACGATAACCTTCGCCAACTGGAGGCTACGTATGATTAAGCTCGCGCCCGCAGGGCAAAAAGACAGTGTGGAGATGCGCAAGGTATATGCCGGTTTTGTCGCTAAAGAAGTGGCGGCAGGCAGCCCGATTATTGCGCTGGAAGCGGATTTGATGAGCTCCATGGCGATGGATGGCGTGGCGCGCGACTATCCGCAGCACGTCATTAATTGCGGCATCATGGAGGCAAATGTCATCGGCACTGCAGCGGGACTAGCTCTGACCGGCCGCAAGCCATTTGTGCATACCTTTACGGCGTTCGCCAGTCGCCGCTGTTTTGATCAGCTGTTTATGTCACTCGATTATCAGCGGAGTAACGTCAAAGTGATCGCCTCCGATGCCGGCGTGACCGCTTGTCATAACGGTGGAACGCACATGTCTTTCGAAGATATGGGTATCGTTCGCGGGCTGGCACATTCGGTGGTGTTGGAAGTCACTGACGCTGTCATGTTTGACGATATTTTACGTCAGTTGATTGAACTCGACGGGTTCTACTGGGTACGTACCATCCGTAAGCAGGCACCGAGTATTTACGCCCCGGGCTCGACCTTTACACTGGGGAAAGGGAATGTGTTGCGTGAAGGCGATGATGTCACCTTAATCGCCAATGGGATTATGGTCGCTGAAGCGCTGGAAGCCGCGCGCCAGTTGGACCGTATGGGCGTCAGTACGGCCGTCATTGACATGTTCACTCTCAAGCCTATCGATCGCATGCTGGTGAAGAACTATGCTGAAAAAACGGGGCGGATTGTGACTTGTGAAAATCACAGTATTCATAACGGACTAGGGTCTGCGGTTGCGGAAGTCCTGGTCGAAACCTGTCCAGTTCCGATGCGTCGGGTTGGCGTCAGGGAACGCTACGGACAAGTCGGTACCCAGGATTTCTTACAGGAAGAGTATGGACTTACCGCAGCGTCGATTGTGGCTGCGGTAAAATCATTGCTTTAGAAAGGAAAAGCCGGATAAGCGTTAACGCTTATCCGGCCTTTTGGGATCAGTGGTAGCCCATGATCTGCGCGCCAATCACCACTACGCTGGACATGATGAACAGCAGCCCCAGCAGCGTCGCGCCCACTTTCAGCCAGTTACGGAAATCCACCCGACAGACGCCTAATGTCGCCATCAGCGATGCAGAGGTCGGGTAGATGATGTGGCTAAAGCCATCGCCAAACTGGAATGCCAGTACGGTGACCTGACGGTTAACGCCTACCAGATCGCCGAGCGGCGCTAACAGCGGCATGGTCAGCGCTGCCTGGCCCGAGCCGGAAGTCACAAAGAAATTAAACACCGCCTGGAAGAGCAGCATAAACCACGCGGCAACGGCGTTGTCGAGTCCGCTGATGCCGTTGGCAATGCTGTGCAACAGCGTATTGAGCACGCTGGCGTCACCTGCTTCGCCGTTACCTACCAGCAGTAAAATGCCTTTGGCAAAACCTACCAGCAGGGCGGGGGCGATCATCATGCGGGCGCCTTCGGTGAAAGAGGAGGCCATTATGTTGACCGTCATGCCGTTAAGGCGGAAGACAACGGCGATAATGCCAATGACCAGGCCCATGGTGAAGAACTGGCTGGCTATTTCTGGAATAAACCACGCGTTGACGATAACGCCCCAGACTACCCAAACCATCACCCCGGTCAGAACCAGCAACACCAGCCAGTCGCCGATTGTGAAGCGCCGCTCGACAACGTCATCCTGCTGTTCGCGAAAGAAACGGTCAGATTCATGCACGCGTGACAGAAGCGGATTCTTTTTCACCCGCGAGGCATAGACCAGCGTAAACGTCAGGCCGATCAGCGTCGAAATAACCCATACCACGATGCGCAGACCAGAACCGGAGAGGACCGGTACGCCGGCAATACCCTGCGCGACCACCACGCAGAAGGGGTTCATCCACGAACTGGCAAAGCCAATTTGCGTCGCAATATAGGTCACTAGCACAGTGGTGATGCTGTCATAACCCAGTCGCACCATCAGCGGTGCGATGATGATCGCAAAGGCAACTGCCTCTTCCCCCATGCCGAACACCGCGCCGCCCAGCGAAAAGAGAATAAACAGCACCGGGATAAACAGCACCTCGTTGCCCTTGGTATGACGGATTAGCGCCAGGATGCCGTTATCAATGGTTCCCGTGCGCATAACGATGCCAAACGCGCCGCCAATCACCAGCATAAACATGATGATACCGACGGCGGTACCGAATTTAGAGCCGGAGGTCAGCCCTTCGAACGGGAAGTTCATCAGGCCCGGGCTTTCCTCGCCGGTAGTGAAGAACTTAACCGGATGATACTGCGCTTCACCGGCCTCGTTGGTCAGAATACGGAAAGAGTGGGGATCGACCACTTTACGGGTTTTTGTCTGACCATCTACCTGGTATTGCACCTCCTGGCTGTCGAACATCCCGACGGGGACAACCCAGGTCGCAAGGCTGGTTAAAATGGCGACAAAGAAAATAATGACCAACGTGTCGGGCATGGCCCATTTTCTGGTTGGCTGTGTTTCGGTTACTGCAGACATGAAAGACTATCCCTGTTGCAAAGCAAAGAGGCTAAGTATGCAAACAGGCGAATGGTTATTCATTGATACAGCGCAGTTAAGCGAAAAAATCAGATTTTACAGGGCTGAAAAGGAAGGAATAAAAAATCCGGAAACCATGACGATTTCCGGATTTGACTGGGCCCGTCAGAGCCCAGAGGAGGCAGCTTACTGCTGTTGTGAAGACTGAATCGCGGTCAGGGCGATGGTGTAGACGATATCGTCAACCAGCGCGCCACGGGACAGGTCGTTCACCGGCTTGCGCATACCCTGCAGCATCGGCCCGATGGAGATCAGGTCGGCAG
Organism: Citrobacter freundii complex sp. CFNIH2; assembly: GCF_002880615.1. Classification (NCBI taxonomy): domain Bacteria; kingdom Pseudomonadati; phylum Pseudomonadota; class Gammaproteobacteria; order Enterobacterales; family Enterobacteriaceae; genus Citrobacter; species Citrobacter freundii complex sp. CFNIH2. Next base: position 347,573 of record NZ_CP025757.1, read on the forward strand.
AACGCTGTACCGCTTTGTAGGTGGTGTTACCGGTGTTCAGATCCGGGAAGATGAACACGGTAGCGCGACCCGCAACCGGAGAGTTCGGCGCTTTGGATTTTGCAACATCAGCCATCACTGCGGCATCGTACTGCAGCGGACCGTCGATCATCAGGTCAGGACGTTTTTCCTGCGCCAGACGGGTTGCTTCACGCACTTTCTCTACGTCGCTACCCGCACCAGAGGTGCCGGTGGAGTAGGAGAGCATCGCGACGCGCGGTTCGATACCAAAGGCAATGGCAGAGTCAGCAGACTGGATAGCGATTTCTGCCAGCTGTTCAGCGGTCGGATCCGGGTTGATCGCGCAGTCGCCGTAAACGTAAACCTGTTCCGGCAGCAGCATGAAGAATACGGAGGAAACCAGAGAACTGCCTGGCGCTGTTTTGATCAGCTGCAGCGGCGGACGAATGGTGTTAGCCGTAGTGTGAACGGCGCCTGATACCAGACCGTCAACTTCGTCTTGTTCCAGCATCAGCGTACCGAGAACCACGTTGTCTTCCAGCTGTTCGCGAGCAACGGTTTCGGTCATGCCTTTGCTCTTACGCAGTTCAACCAGACGCGCGACATAGCTTTCGCGAACCACTTCCGGGTCCACGATTTCGATGCCAGCGCCGAGTTCAACGCCCTGAGACGCCGCAACGCGGTTGATCTCTTCCGGGTTACCCAACAGCACGCAGGTTGCGATACCACGTTCAGCACAGATGGCTGCCGCTTTCACGGTACGCGGTTCGTCGCCTTCCGGCAGCACAACGCGTTTACCGGCTTTACGCGCCAGTTCGGTCAGCTGATAACGGAAGGCTGGCGGAGACAGACGGCGGCTACGCTCAGAGGTGGCGGTCAGAGACTCGATCCAGTCCGCGTTGATGTAGTTTGCCACGTATTCCTGAACTTTCTCGATGCGCTCGTGATCGTCAACCGGCACTTCCAGGTTGAAGCTCTGCAGGCTCAGAGAAGTTTGCCAGGTGTTGGTGTTCACCATGAATACCGGCAGGCCGGTTGCGAAAGCGCGTTCACACAGTTTAGAGATGCGCGCATCCATTTCGTAACCGCCGGTCAGCAGCAGGGCGCCGATTTCAACGCCGTTCATCGCGGCCAGACACGCGGCAACCAGCACGTCCGGACGGTCAGCGGAGGTGACCAGCAGGGAACCGGCACGGAAGTGTTCCAGCATGTGCGGAATGCTACGCGCACAGAAGGTTACAGACTTCACGCGACGTGTATTGATGTCGCCTTCGTTGACGATGGTGGCATTCAGGTGACGCGCCATGTCGATCGCACGGGTCGCGATCAGATCAAAGCTCCACGGTACTGCGCCGAGAACCGGCAGCGGACTGGTTGCGGTGAGCTGCGCCGGATCAACTTTTACGATCTGCGCTTTGGATGAGTCGTCGAAAATCTCAGACAGATCCGGGCGGGTACGGCCTTGTTCATCAACCGGGGCGTTCAGTTTGTTCACGATAACGCCGGTGATGTTGGTATTTTTTGCGCCGCCGAAGCTGCTGCGAGTCAGTTCAATACGCTCGTTCAGCTGTTCCGGCGTATCGGTGCCCTGAGACATTACGAAGACGATTTCCGCGTTCAGCGTTTTAGCGATTTCGTAGTTCAGAGACTGCGCGAACTGGTGTTTACGGGTTGGGACCAGGCCTTCAACCAGTACCACTTCTGCGTCTTTGGTGTTCGCATGGTAATTTGCGATGATCTCTTCCATCAGCACATCTTTCTGATTGCTGGACAGCAGAGACTCTACGTGGCTCATCTTCAGCGGTTCAGCCGCAGTGACAGAAGAGTTTGCACGAACGATAGCGGTGGTCTGGTCTGGCGCATCGCCACCGGCGCGTGGCTGGGCGATTGGCTTAAAGACACTCAGACGAACGCCTTTGCGTTCCATAGCGCGGATGACGCCGAGGCTGACGCTGGTCAGACCGACGCTGGTTCCGGTAGGGATCAGCATAATAATACGGGACACGGTTTATCCTCTTTCGTTACCGCCCGTTGGGCGGGTTACAAAACGGCACCACCAGCTCCCGTCATACTTCAAGTTGCATGTGCGTTAGCTTTCTTCGCTCACCCCAGTCACGTACTGGTGTACGCTCCTGGGGATTCGCTACGTCGCCGCCTTCCTGCAACTCGAATTATTAGGGTGTAGCTGGCGGTGTGAAATCAGGCAGTCAGACGGCTCGCGTCTTGCGCGATAACCAGTTCTTCGTTGGTTGGGATCACCACCGCAGGACGGGTACCTTCTTTGTTGATGAAACCGGATTTGCCGAAACGGGCAGCCAGGTTACGTTCATGATCAACTTCAAAGCCCAGCACGCCCAGTTTACCCAGGGACAGCTCGCGAACCATGGCCGCGTTCTCACCGATACCGCCGGTGAAGACAACCGCGTCCAGACGACCGTCCATCAGCGCCGTGTAGGAACCGATATACTTCGCCAGACGGTGGCAGTAAACGTCCATTGCACGTTTTGCGTCTTCTTTGGTGGTGTAGTTGTCTTCAACATAACGGCAGTCGCTGGTTACTTCGGTCAGACCCAGCAGGCCGGATTCTTTGGTCAGCATTTTGTTGATCTGATCAACGCTCATGCCCAGCGTGTCGTGCAGGTGGAAAATGATTGCCGGGTCGATGTCACCAGAGCGGGTACCCATCACCAGACCTTCCAGCGGGGTCAGGCCCATAGACGTATCAACACATTTACCATTGCGGATAGCAGAAACAGAACCCCCGTTGCCCAGGTGGCACGTGATGATGTTCAGTTCTTCTACCGGTTTGTTCAGCATTTTGGCCGCTTCCTGAGTAACGAAGAAGTGGCTGGTACCGTGCGCGCCATAACGACGAACGCCGTGTTCTTTGTACAGGCTGTACGGCAGGGCATAGAGGTAAGACTCTTCCGGCATGGTCTGATGGAACGCGGTGTCAAACACAGCCACGTTTTTGTCTTTCAATTGCGGGAAGGATTTCAGTGCTTCTGCAATCCCGATCAGGTGAGCCGGGTTATGCAGCGGTGCGAAAGAGGCAGAATCTTTGATGCCCTGAATAACAGAGTCATCAATAACCACGGAGCTGGTATACTTCTCGCCGCCGTGTACGATACGGTGACCGATTGCAGTCAACTGCGCAGACAGTTCTGGTTTTTGTGCCAGAATAGTATTAACGATAAAGTTCAGCGCTTCACTGTGAGCGGCGCCTGCACCTAAAGCCGCTTCTTGTTTACCGCCGTCCATTTTCCATTTGATACGTGCTTCTGGGAGATGGAAACATTCGGCTAAACCAGAAAGGTACTCTTCACCATTAACTGCATCGATGATTGCAAATTTCAGTGAGGAGCTACCGCAGTTCAGAACCAGTACTAACTTACTCGACATGGAAGTACCTATTATTGATACGTGGCTAAAAAAACGTCAGGGAGCCATAGAGCGTAGCGCAGTGTGACGCTGACATTTATGATTAACATCATGCCAGTTGTCTTTTTTGGCATGATGGAAGAAATACCTTTGAGTCTATGCCATTTTGCGTATTTTTCAGCCAATGGCATACTATATGTAAATTTGACGACTCAATGATTTTGGACTACAGGCCTTTTACAGGCCGCTACAGGATACCCGATAGTGGGTATCAATGACAAAATGTTTTGAACGTTGTCCCGTATAGTTGTTGTTTTGCACAAATATTTGAAATTTTATATGTGAAGTTGAGGTAAGCCATGTCGACGCCGGATCATCGCTCCGTAAATTTTTTTAGCCTTTTTCGTCGGGGGCAGCATTACTCAAAGACGTGGCCAATGGAAAAGCGCCTTGCACCCGTCTTTGTTGAGAACCGCGTGATACGGATGACACGTTACGCGATCCGCTTTATGCCGCCGATCGCCATCTTTACTCTGTGCTGGCAGATAGCACTGGGCGGCCAGTTAGGGCCTGCCGTCGCCACCGCGCTGTTCGCGCTCAGCCTGCCGATGCAGGGGCTGTGGTGGTTAGGAAAACGTTCCGTTACGCCACTGCCGCCCTCTATCCTGAACTGGTTCTATGAAGTCAGAGGCAAATTACAGGAGGCGGGGCAAGCGCTCTCCCCGGTTGAAGGGAAGCCAGATTATCAGGCGTTAGCTGACACGCTTAAGCGTGCCTTCAAACAACTGGATAAAACTTTCCTTGATGATTTGTAATTGCCCCCTGATTACGCATATAAAAGAAGGCATGTTAATGCCTTCTTTTTTTTCACCGTTGTAGAGTGATACAGGAGTCCCAAATGGAAATGACCAACGCTCAACGTCTTATTTTGTCTAATCAATACAAAATGATGACTATGCTCGATCCGACTAACGCCGAGCGTTATCGTCGTCTGCAGACGATTATTGAACGCGGTTACGGTCTGCAAATGCGCGAGCTGGATCGGGAATTTGGCGAGCTGAAAGAGGAAACCTGTCGTACGGTTATCGACATCATGGAGATGTATCACGCTCTGCACGTCTCCTGGGCCAATCTGAAAGATGCGCAAAGCATTGATGAGCGCCGGGTGACCTTCCTGGGCTTTGATGCCGCAACGGAAGCGCGCTACCTCGGCTATGTTCGCTTTATGGTGAATGTGGAAGGACGTTATACCCATTTTGATGCCGGCACGCACGGTTTCAACGCCCAGACCCCAATGTGGGAAAAATACCAGCGGATGTTAAGCGCGTGGCATGCCTGCCCGCGTCAGTATCATTTGAGCGCTAACGAAATCAACCAAATCATCAATGCCTGAGGAGGTGAACGTGCAGTGCAAGGGCTTTCTGTTTGACCTGGATGGAACGCTGGTTGACTCATTACCTGCAGTGGAACGCGCATGGTGTAACTGGGCCGATCGTTTTGGGCTGACGCATGACGAAGTGTTGAGTTTTGTTCATGGCAAACAGGCGATTACCTCTTTGCGCCATTTTATGGTGGGCAAGCCTGAGGCGGAAATCGCCGCGGAGTTTACGCGTCTGGAGCAAATTGAAGCGACAGAAACGGCGGGTATCACCGCGCTGCCTGGTGCGGTTGCGCTGCTTAACCATCTGAACAAGGCCGGGATCCCGTGGGCGATTGTGACATCAGGGTCGATGCCGGTCGCGCGCGCACGTCATCAGGTGGCTAACCTGCCAGCGCCGGAGGTTTTCGTGACCGCTGAGCGGGTCAAACGCGGTAAGCCTGAGCCGGATGCCTACCTGTTGGGCGCGCAACTGCTCGGTTTAGCGCCGCACGAATGTGCGGTGGTGGAGGATGCCCCCGCGGGCGTGCTCTCGGGACTGGCCGCAGGCTGCCATGTCATCGCGGTGAATGCCCCGGCGGACACGCCGCGTCTGGATGAGGTCGATTTCATCCTGACCAGCCTGGAGCAGCTTTCGGTGACCAAACAACCGAATGGTGATGTGGTTGTATTAAGAAATACCTGATCATGATTTAGCCCCGGCTTGTCGGGGCTTTTTTATGGCAGAATCATTCCATCTTCTCATCTGACAAGGATAGGTTGTGAACGGTGAATTGATCTGGGTTCTCTCGCTGTTGGCGATTGCCGTTATTTTGTTTGCGACGGGCAGAGTGCGTATGGACGCGGTAGCTCTGTTGGTCATTGTAGCCTTTGTTCTGAGTGGAACATTGAGTATCACCGAAGCCTTCTCTGGTTTCAGCGACCCTAACGTGGTGTTGATCGCCGCGCTGTTTATCATCGGCGACGGGCTGGTGCGCACCGGCGTAGCGACCGTCATGGGCACCTGGCTGGTGAAAATGGCGGGCAGTAGTGAAATCAAAATGCTGGTCCTGCTGATGTTGACCGTTGCCGGGTTGGGCGCGTTTATGAGTTCAACCGGCGTCGTTGCCATCTTTATCCCCGTGGTACTCAGCGTCTCGATGCGTATGCAAACGTCGCCGTCGCGCCTGATGATGCCGCTCAGTTTCGCCGGGCTTATCAGCGGCATGATGACGCTGGTGGCCACCCCGCCAAACCTGGTCGTTAACAGTGAATTGTTGCGCGAAGGCCACGCCGGTTTCAGTTTCTTCAGCGTCACGCCTATTGGCCTGGTCGTGCTGGTGCTGGGCATTATTTATATGTTGCTGATGCGTTTTATGCTCAAAGGGGACGATCCGCAACAACAGCGTGATGGCTGGAAACGCCGCACCTTTCGCGATCTGATCAAAGAATATCGCCTGACCGGGCGGGCGCGTCGACTGGCGATTCGTCCGGGGTCACCGATGATCGGTCAACGCCTCGACGATCTCAAACTGCGTGAGCGCTATGGCGCCAACGTGATCGGCGTCGAACGCTGGCGGCGTTTTCGGCGAGTGATCGTCAACGTGAATGGGGTTTCGGAGTTTCGCGCCCGTGACGTCTTGTTGATTGATATGTCCGCCGCCGATGTCGATCTTCGTGAATTTTGTAGCGAGCAATTGCTGGAGCCAATGGTGCTGCGTGGGGAGTATTTCTCTGACCAGGCGCTGGATGTGGGAATGGCGGAAATCTCGCTGATCCCGGAATCGGAGTTGATTGGCAAGTCGGTGCGGGAAATTGGTTTTCGTACCCGCTATGGGCTGAACGTGGTCGGTCTGAAACGTGACGGCGTGGCGATCGAAGGTTCGCTTGCCGATGAGCCGCTGCTGATGGGCGATATCATCCTGGTCGTCGGTAACTGGAAACTGATCGGTATGCTGGCGAAGCAGGGGCGAGATTTTGTCGCGCTGAACCTGCCGGAAGAGGTGAGCGAGGCTTCCCCGGCGCACAGCCAGGCCCCGCACGCGATTTTCTGTCTGGTGCTGATGGTCGCGCTGATGCTGACTGACGAAATTCCTAATCCCATCGCGGCGATTATTGCCTGTCTGCTGATGGGGAAATTTCGCTGCATTGACGCCGAAAGCGCCTACAAAGCCATTCACTGGCCAAGCATCATTTTGATCGTCGGCATGATGCCCTTTGCACTGGCGCTGCAAAAAACCGGCGGCGTGGATCTGGTGGTGAAAGGACTAATGGATGTGGGAGGCGGTTATGGCCCGTACATGATGCTGGGCTGTCTGTTTGTGCTGTGCGCGACCATTGGCCTGTTTATCTCAAATACCGCGACGGCGGTATTAATGGCACCTATTGCGTTGGCGGCGGCGAAGTCGATGGGCGTCTCTCCCTATCCGTTTGCGATGGTGATCGCGATGGCGGCGTCGGCGGCCTTTATGACGCCGGTTTCATCACCGGTCAACACGCTGGTGTTAGGGCCAGGGAATTACAGCTTTAGCGACTTTATTAAGCTGGGTGTACCGTTCACCATCATCGTTATGGTGGTATGCGTGGTGATGATCCCGATGTTGTTTCCGTTTTAATGTTGTGTCGCATTGCCGGATGCGCTGGCGCGCATCCGGCAAACCGTTACAGCGGAGAGTCCTGGCTAATTTCATCGAGAGACAGGTGGAAACTGGGGACGAAGACTTCCATAAAGTAATCCATCTCCGGGCTGCGGCGTGACTCCAGCGTTCTTTCCAGTCGCGTCTTTGCCAGCAGGAATTCATTATTTCCTGCCGACAACTCTTCCAGACACTTCAGATACGCACACAGCGCATCGGCCTGTTTCACAATTGACTTTTCTTCTTCGCTATACGCATGTTCATCAATCAGCGGCGCAAAAATATCCCGCAGCTCATCGGGCACCATATCGACCAGTTTCTGCTGAGCGATTTTCTCAATAGCCTTATATTCCTGGGCGATTTGCGAATTGAAATATTTCACCGGCGTGGGCAGATCTCCGGTCAGCACTTCTGAGGCATCGTGATACATCGCCAACAGCGCAATGCGTTCGGCATTAACCTGACCGGCAAACTTGCGGTTTTTGATCGCCGCCAGCGCGTGAGCCACCATCGCGACCTGGAGACTGTGCTCAGAGACGTTTTCTGTGCGCACATTGCGCATTAAAGGCCAGCGGTTAATGAGTTTGAGGCGGGAGAGGTGGGCAAAAAAATGGCTCTGCTTCATAGTGACCTTTTCATGATGACAACCTGGAGGTCATTGTGCGCAGAGAAGGCCGCTGGATGCAAATACTCGTCTCATCCATGAGACTCACCCTTTCGGGCCGTCGCTCCGCGACGTTCAAATCTGTTCCTGACAGATTTGTCATTCACCCCAGTCACTTACGTGTGTAAGCTACCGGGGATTCACTGCGTCGCCGCCTGCCTGCGACGCGAATTATGTAGAGTATTCTGGCAGTTGATTTTTGGGTTAAAGCTGGTGATATCCCGACAGGAAGCGTTCAAATTTGCTCAGCGACATTTCTATGTCGTCGATGCGGGGCAGGGTGACGATGCGCACGTGATCCGGCCACGGCCAGTTAAATGCCGTACCCTGAACCAGCAGGACTTTTTCCTGTAACAGAAAATCGAGCACCATTTTCTGGTCGTCATGAATATTGAAGCGTTTAGCGTCAATTTTCGGGAACATATACAGCGCGCCGCGCGGCTTCACGCAGGAGACGCCCGGAATATCGTTGATCAATTCCCAGGCGCGATTGCGCTGCTCATACAGGCGACCGCCGGGCATGATGAATTCACTGATACTCTGGTAACCGCCCAGCGCCGTCTGAATAGCGTGCTGTGCTGGCACGTTGGCGCAAAGACGCATCGATGCCAGCATCTCCAGCCCTTCGATATAACCTTTCGCATGCTTTTTCGGCCCGTTGAGAACCATCCAGCCCTGACGGAATCCGGCCACGCGATAGGTTTTGGACAGACCGTTAAAGGTTACGGTCAGTAGATCCGGTGCCATCGCGGCGATGGAATGGTGCTCGGCGTCGTCATACAGGATCTTATCGTAGATCTCGTCGGCAAAAATAATGAGGTCATTCTGCCGCGCGATCTCAACGATCTCCATCAACAGCTCTTTGGAATAAACCGCGCCGGTCGGGTTGTTCGGGTTAATGATAACGATCCCACGGGTGCGCGGCGTGATTTTTGCGCGGATGTCATCAAGGTCCGGGAACCAGTCGGATGACTCATCGCACAGGTAATGCACCGCATTGCCGCCGGAGAGCGCGACCGCCGCCGTCCACAACGGATAATCCGGCGCGGGCACCAGCATTTCGTCCCCACTGTTCAGTAATGCCTGCATCGCCTGCACAATCAACTCTGAAACGCCATTGCCGATGTAGATATCTTCGACGGTGACGTCACGCATGCCACGCGCCTGATAGTGCTGCATGATGGCTTTACGTGCGGAATAGAGGCCTTTGGAATCGGAATAACCCTGCGCAGTCGGCAGATTACGGATGACATCCACCAGAATTTCATCGGGGGCGTCAAAGCCAAAAGGGGCGGGGTTACCAATGTTCAGTTTCAGAACCTTATTGCCTTCTTCTTCAAGGCGCTTCGCTTCCTTCAGAACAGGACCACGGATGTCATAACAGACGTTATCTAATTTGCTGGATTTCTCAATGGGGGACATGAACCTTGACCTTTATGCTGTTATCACCACTTCCTGCCGTGGAAGTCAGTTTGGAACAATGTACTCCCCCGGCGGGGCGTTTTGAAGGCTTTGCAGAAGAAGATTTTGCTGAATGGTGACATGCTATTGTGTTGTTATTGACTGGTTTTTTCTTATTTTGTAGATATAAAAGCAGATTATGTTAATTTTTACAGCATGATATTTTGATTTTACCACTCACTGGCGGCCGATTCTCTTGCTTGTAAAAAGGTTCTGCGCTCGTGAAATTTCGGGGAAAATTCTTACGTCATTTAATAATTCGTAAATACTGAAAGATTAATCGCTGGCCGTGTTATCGGGATGTACGGGAACCCTGGCGGTGTAAATCTAATGTTAAGCAGGATTTATGAATGACCAGGAATCTCATTAATTATTATTTAATAATTAAAAAGGCTTTACGCAAGGCGCGAATAATAGCTAGTTGATTTGAGAAACATAACAAAACTTTGCATCAGATCATTCGCATTAAAGCTTATAAATAAAAAGGTTTTAGGTTAAGATACGCATGATGAAATGACATGTGGTCGCATGATTTGTTAATATCCCGGTTGGGTCTTTGTGGCTAACTTACTGCCATGTATGCTTATTTCTCGTTGATGTATGCCCGGTTCCATTCTTTACATTTACACTTTTTACATCCAGACAATGGCAGAAATCTGCATACGCTTTAATAGGTCAGCCCGTTCTTAACGAAATAACCTGAGAGGTCGCGTAAGGTATTATTACGTAAGAAAGAGGGTAGCATTTCGTCAGTCACATGATATACCTATTTACTTTCACCTGCTGTCCGCGGGTGACTCTGCTAAGGAAGCGCATTACAAACGGAATTGCTTGATTTTGTATGCACAGCATTAACAAGCTCAGTATGAGCCGCCAGTAAGTGAAAAATTATGATAAATGCAAATCGTCCGATAATTAACCTCGACCTCGATCTGCTGAGAACATTTGTTGCTGTTGCCGATCTGAACACATTTGCAGCTGCGGCTGCAGCGGTGTGTCGTACTCAGTCTGCGGTGAGCCAACAGATGCAGCGCCTTGAGCAGCTCGTGGGGAAAGAACTCTTCGCTCGTCACGGTCGTAACAAACTGTTGACTGAACACGGCATTCAACTGCTGGGTTACGCCAGAAAAATTTTACGTTTCAATGATGAGGCTTGCTCATCATTGATGTTCAGCAATCTTCAGGGAGTATTAACTATTGGGGCTTCTGATGAATCCGCCGATACGATACTGCCTTTCCTTCTGAATCGCATTAGCTCGGTTTATCCGAAGCTTGCGCTGGATGTCAGGGTGAAGCGAAATGCTTTCATGCTCGACATGCTGAAATCGCAAGAGGTGGATCTGATTGTCACCACCAACCGTCCCGGGGCGTTTGAGAGCCTGACGCTGCGTACCTCGCCGACACACTGGTACTGTGCCGCAGAGTATGTGCTGCAAAAGGGCGAACCGGTTCCGCTGGTGCTGTTGGATGATCCCAGTCCGTTCCGCGATGTGGTCCTTGCCACCCTGAATGCGGCGAACATCCCGTGGCGACTGGCCTATGTAGCGTCAACACTGCCAGCCGTGCGCGCGGCGGTGAAGGCCGGTCTCGGCGTGACGGCGCGCCCGGTAGAAATGATGAGTCCGGATCTGCGCGTGCTGGGAGCGGTTGATGGATTGCCGCCGTTGCCGGACACCGAATACCTGCTGTGCCGTGACCCGGCATCGAAGAACGATCTGGCGCAGGTTATCTATCAGGCGATGGATACCTGGCAGAATCCGTGGCAGTACAGCCCCATTACCCCAGAAGGGGGAGATGATTCTGTGCTGGTCCAGGGAGACTATGAGTAACGGGTCACAAAAAAAAACATTAAAAATGGCAAGTGTAAAAAAGAGCCACTGGAGATTAAAAAACATCCAGTGGTTCTTTTTTTGTACTAATATCCTTAACGGACAGGAGGGAAAAGGTAAAAATCCTCATAAATCAGCGAGTAGACGTTGCAATTAAAAAACGCGTAAAAAATAAGCGAAATTTGCAACGCAACGCTCTCATGTTAAAAAACGCGAGAAATTGTTGCTGTTTTTTGAGGTGGATTAACAAAAGCGTGTCACAGATCAAGAAAATACTCCCTTTTAGGGGAAGGCTTTTGGATCAATTCCTGTCAAAATAGGCGCGTTTTTTCCTACTTACTTCACAACGGACACGATTCAACAACATCCACATTTAGCCTGTGAATCGATCGACACAGTGCTAAAGCGCATTAAATGTTAAGGGTGTTGTTATCATGTAAATTAATGTGAGGAAACTTTTGTTAAAGTTGACAAAAGGTTATAGAAAGGAGTAAAAAACCCCATCAATTGGCTGTCTAAAACATTTTCTGCAGCGATTGTAAGGTTTTTTTTATTCCTCCCCATGAATCGATGTGGCGTTCATCTGCCGAAAAGAGCAGAGAATTTGGCGCTACTTTTGATGAGTAAGCAATGAGTATGTCAACATCCACTGAAGTCATCGCTCATCACTGGGCATTCGCTATCTTTCTTATTGTTGCCATTGGCCTGTGCTGCCTGATGCTTATCGGCGGTTGGTTTTTAGGCGGTCGCGCACGCGCGAGGTCAAAAAACACCCCGTTTGAATCAGGTATCGACTCGGTCGGCACCGCCCGCTTACGCCTGTCTGCCAAGTTTTATCTGGTAGCCATGTTCTTCGTTATCTTCGACGTTGAAGCGCTGTATCTGTTCGCATGGTCGACCTCTATCCGCGAAAGTGGTTGGGTAGGCTTTGTGGAAGCTGCAATTTTTATTTTTGTGTTACTGGCAGGTCTGGTTTATCTGGTGCGTATTGGCGCGCTGGACTGGACGCCCGCGCGTTCACGCCGCGAGCGTATGAACCCGGAAACGAACAGTATCGCTAATCGTCAACGCTAACCGCGAGGCATTAAGATGGATTATACGCTCACCCGCATAGATCCTAACGGTGAGAACGACCGTTACCCCCTGCAAAAACAGGAGATCGTAACCGACCCCCTGGAACAGGAAGTTAACAAAAACGTGTTCATGGGCAAACTGCATGACATGGTTAACTGGGGTCGCAAAAACTCAATCTGGCCTTATAACTTCGGCCTTTCCTGCTGCTACGTTGAGATGGTGACCTCATTCACCGCCGTGCATGACGTGGCGCGCTTTGGCGCGGAAGTCCTGCGTGCTTCACCGCGTCAGGCTGACCTGATGGTGGTAGCGGGGACCTGCTTTACCAAAATGGCGCCGGTCATTCAGCGTCTCTACGATCAGATGCTGGAGCCGAAATGGGTGATTTCCATGGGCGCATGTGCCAACTCCGGCGGTATGTACGATATTTATTCGGTAGTGCAGGGCGTTGATAAGTTTATCCCTGTGGATGTTTACATCCCGGGTTGCCCGCCGCGTCCGGAAGCGTACATGCAGGCGTTAATGCTGTTGCAGGATTCCATTGGCAAAGAACGTCGTCCGCTCTCCTGGGTGGTTGGCGATCAGGGCGTTTATCGCGCCAACATGCAGTCAGAGCGCGAGCGTAAGCGCGGCGAACGCATTGCAGTAACGAATCTGCGTACACCAGACGAGATTTAATTTGCGCCTGTCGGCAGCAGCATTTTACTTCGCCTATCACTACATAAATCGCGCGAAGCTCTGTCGACAGTCACCACGGACCATTTGCAATGGTGAACAATATGACCGACTTAACCGCGCAAGAAGCCGCATGGCAGACCCGGGATCACCTTGATGACCCGGTCATCGGCGAACTGCGCAACCGTTTTGGGCCGGATGCCTTTACCGTTCAGGCGACTCGCACCGGGGTACCCGTTGTTTGGGTCAAGCGTGAACAATTACTGGAAGTGGGCGATTTCTTAAAGAGATTGCCGAAACCTTACGTCATGCTGTTTGACTTACACGGCATGGACGAACGTCTGCGCACACACCGCGAAGGGTTACCCGCCGCGGATTTTTCCGTTTTCTACCACCTGATTTCCATTGAACGCAATCGCGATATCATGCTCAAGGTGGCATTGTCTGAAAACGATCTGCGTGTGCCGACCTTCACCAAACTGTTCCCGAACGCCAACTGGTATGAGCGTGAAACTTGGGAAATGTTTGGTATTGATATCGAAGGTCACCCGCACCTGACGCGCCTGCTGATGCCACATACCTGGCAGGGCCATCCGCTGCGTAAAGACTACCCGGCGCGCGCCACCGAATTCGATCCGTTTGAGCTGACCAAAGCGAAGCAGGATCTGGAAATGGAAGCGCTGACCTTCAAACCGGAAGACTGGGGCATGCAGCGCGGTACTGAAAACGAGGACTTCATGTTCCTCAACCTCGGTCCGAACCACCCGTCTTCACACGGTGCATTCCGTATTGTTCTTCAGCTTGATGGCGAAGAGATTGTCGACTGTGTGCCTGATATCGGTTACCACCACCGTGGTGCTGAAAAGATGGGCGAACGTCAGTCCTGGCACAGCTACATTCCGTATACCGACCGTATCGAATACCTCGGCGGCTGCGTCAACGAGATGCCGTACGTGCTGGCAGTGGAAAAACTGGCGGGTATTACCGTACCGGATCGCGTTAACGTGATTCGCGTGATGCTCTCCGAGCTGTTCCGCATTAACAGCCATCTGCTGTATATCTCGACGTTTATTCAGGACGTCGGCGCTATGACGCCGGTCTTCTTTGCCTTTACCGACCGTCAGAAAATCTACGACATCGTAGAAGCGGTCACCGGCTACCGTATGCATCCGGCCTGGTTCCGTATTGGCGGCGTGGCGCATGACCTGCCGCGCGGCTGGGACAAACTGCTGCGTGAGTTCCTTGACTGGATGCCGAAGCGTCTGGCTTCTTACGAGAAAGCCGCACTGCAAAACACCATTCTGAAAGGGCGTTCGCAGGGCGTGGCCGCTTACGGCAAGAAAGAAGCGCTGGACTGGGGCTGCACCGGCGCGGCGCTGCGTGCGACCGGTATTGATTTCGACGTGCGTAAAGCACGCCCTTACTCTGGCTACGAAAACTTTGACTTTGAAGTGCCGGTTGGCGGCGGGGTTTCCGACTGCTACACCCGCGTAATGCTGAAAGTGGAAGAGTTGCGCCAGAGTCTGCGCATCCTTGAGCAGTGCCTCAACAACATGCCGGAAGGCCCGTTCAAAGCGGATCATCCGCTGACGACGCCGCCGCCGAAAGAGCGCACGCTGCAACATATCGAAACCCTGATCACCCACTTCCTGCAAGTGTCGTGGGGCCCGGTTATGCCGGCGAATGAGTCCTTCCAGATGGTGGAAGCGACCAAGGGTATCAACAGTTACTACCTGACCAGCGATGGCAGCACCATGAGTTATCGTACCCGTATTCGTACCCCGAGCTACGCGCATTTGCAGCAGATCCCGGTGGCAGTACGTGGCAGCCTGGTGTCCGACCTGATCGTCCATCTGGGTAGTATCGATTTTGTTATGTCAGATGTGGACCGCTAATTATGCACGAGAATCAACAACCACAAACCGAGGCTTTTGAGCTGAGTGCGGCAGAGCGTGAAGCCATTGAGCACGAGAAGCACCACTACGAAGACCCGCGTGCGGCGTCCATTGAAGCGCTGAAAATCGTTCAGAAGCAGCGTGGCTGGGTGCCGGACGGTGCGATCCATGCGATCGCCGATGTGCTGGGGATCCCGGCCAGCGATGTCGAAGGTGTCGCGACGTTCTACAGCCAGATCTTCCGCCAGCCGGTGGGCCGCCACGTGATCCGCTATTGCGACAGCGTGGTGTGCCATATCAATGGTTACCAGGGAATTCAGGCTGCGCTGGAGAAAAAGCTCAACATCAAGCCGGGGCAGACGACCTTCGACGGTCGCTTTACGCTGCTGCCGACCTGCTGCCTGGGGAACTGCGATAAAGGGCCGAACATGATGATCGATGAGGATACTCACGCTCACCTGACCCCGGAAGGCATTCCTGAACTGCTGGAGCGGTATAAATGAAAGACATTATCCGTACTCCCGAAACGCATCCGCTGACCTGGCGTCTGCGTGATGACAAACAGCCCGTGTGGCTGGATGAATACCGTAGCAAAAACGGCTACGAAGGTGCGCGTAAGGCGCTGACCGGTTTGTCTCCGGACGAGATCGTCAACCAGGTCAAAGACGCTGGCCTGAAAGGGCGCGGCGGCGCAGGCTTTTCCACCGGTCTGAAGTGGAGCCTGATGCCAAAAGACGAATCCATGAACATCCGCTACCTGCTGTGTAACGCTGATGAAATGGAGCCGGGCACCTATAAAGACCGCTTACTGATGGAACAGCTGCCGCACCTGCTGGTGGAAGGCATGCTGATCTCCGCGTTTGCGCTGAAAGCATACCGGGGCTACATCTTCCTGCGCGGTGAATACATTGAAGCCGCTGTGCATCTGCGCCGTGCGATTGCGGAAGCGACCGAAGCCGGTCTGCTCGGCAAAAACATTATGGGCACCGGTTTTGACTTCGAACTGTTTGTTCACACCGGGGCAGGGCGCTATATCTGCGGTGAAGAGACGGCGCTGATCAACTCTCTTGAAGGCCGCCGCGCTAACCCGCGCTCGAAGCCGCCGTTCCCGGCGACCTCCGGCGCGTGGGGCAAACCGACCTGCGTCAATAACGTGGAAACGCTGTGTAACGTTCCGGCGATCCTCGCCAACGGCGTGGAGTGGTACCAGAACATTTCGAAGAGCAAAGATGCTGGCACCAAGCTGATGGGCTTCTCGGGTCGCGTGAAGAATCCGGGACTGTGGGAACTGCCGTTCGGCACGACCGCGCGTGAGATCCTCGAAGACTACGCGGGCGGCATGCGCGATGGACTGAAGTTCAAAGCCTGGCAGCCCGGCGGCGCGGGAACTGACTTCCTGACCGAAGCGCACCTCGATCTGCCAATGGAATTTGAGAGCATTGGTAAAGCCGGCAGCCGTCTGGGTACGGCGCTGGCGATGGCGGTTGACCACGAGATTGGCATGGTGCCGCTGGTGCGTAACCTGGAAGAGTTCTTTGCCCGTGAATCCTGCGGATGGTGTACGCCATGTCGTGACGGCCTGCCGTGGAGCGTAAAAATTCTGCGGGCGCTGGAGCGTGGTGAAGGCCAGCCTGGGGATATCGAGACACTTGAGCAACTGTGTCGTTTCCTCGGTCCGGGTAAAACCTTCTGTGCACACGCACCGGGCGCGGTTGAGCCGCTACAGAGCGCCATTAAATATTTCCGCGAAGAATTCGAAGCTGGCATCAAGCAGTCGTTCAGCAATACCCACGCGATTGGTGGTATTCAGCCGAACCTGCTGAAAGAGCGCTGGTGATTGCAGGCCTCTGAGCCTGTATCGCGATATGAAATTCGATTAACGCTTAGTCCCTGACTAAGCCAACTGGAAGCATGCTGACTATGGCTACGATTCATGTAGACGGCAAAGAATATGAGGTCAACGGAGCGGACAACCTGCTGGAAGCTTGTCTGTCTCTCGGCCTTGATATTCCGTACTTTTGCTGGCATCCGGCGCTGGGAAGCGTTGGTGCTTGCCGCCAGTGTGCGGTGAAGCAATACCAAAACGCGGAAGACACGCGTGGTCGCCTGGTGATGTCTTGTATGACACCGGCAACCGAAGGCACGTTTATTTCGATTGACGACGAAGAAGCGAAACAGTTCCGCGAAAGCGTGGTGGAGTGGTTAATGACCAACCACCCGCACGACTGTCCGGTTTGTGAAGAGGGCGGTAACTGCCACCTTCAGGATATGACCGTGATGACCGGCCACAGTTTCCGTCGCTATCGTTTCACCAAACGTACTCACCGCAACCAGGACCTGGGGCCGTTCATCTCTCATGAAATGAACCGCTGCATCGCCTGTTATCGCTGTGTGCGTTACTACAAAGATTATGCAGACGGCCAGGATCTGGGCGTGTATGGCGCGCACGATAACGTCTATTTCGGACGTCCGGAAGACGGTACCCTGGAGAGCGAATTCTCCGGTAACCTGGTGGAAATCTGCCCAACCGGCGTATTCACCGATAAAACGCACTCCGAACGCTATAACCGTAAGTGGGACATGCAGTTTGCGCCAAGCATCTGCCAGCAGTGTTCCATTGGCTGTAACACCAGCCCGGGTGAGCGCTACGGTGAACTCCGTCGTATCGAAAACCGTTATAACGGGACCGTTAACCACTACTTCCTCTGCGACCGCGGTCGTTTTGGCTATGGTTACGTGAACCTGAAAGACCGTCCGCGTCAGCCGGTACAGCGTCGTGGCGATGATCTGATCACCCTCAATGCCGAACAGGCGATGCAGGGCGCGGCAGATATTCTGCGTCAGTCGAAGAAAGTGATTGGCATCGGCTCACCGCGTGCCAGCGTTGAGAGCAACTTCGCGTTGCGTGAACTGGTCGGGGCGGAAAACTTCTATACCGGAATTGCACAATCCGAGCAGGAACGTCTGCAACTGGCACTGAAAGTGCTGCGTGAAGGCGGTGTGCATACCCCGGCGCTGCGTGATATCGAATCTTACGATGCGGTGCTGGTGCTGGGCGAAGACATCACCCAGACCGGGGCCCGCGTTGCGCTGGCCGTGCGTCAGGCGGTGAAAGGTAAAGCACGCGAAATGGCGGCAGCCCAGAAAGTGGCTGACTGGCAGATTGCGGCAATCCTCAACATCGGTCAGCGCGCGAAGCATCCGCTGTTCGTCACCAACGTGGATAACACCCGTCTGGATGATATTGCGGCCTGGACCTACCGTGCGCCGGTTGAAGATCAGGCGCGTTTAGGCTTCGCGATTGCCCATGCGCTGGACAACAATGCGCCAGCCGTTGACGGCATCAGCAGCGATCTGCAAAACAAAATCGACGTGATCGTCCAGGCGCTGGCCGGGGCGAAAAAACCGCTGATCATTTCCGGTACGAACGCCGGTAGCGCTGAAGTGATTCAGGCGGCTGCCAACGTGGCGAAAGCGCTGAAAGGTCGTGGTGCTGACGTCGGCATCACGATGATTGCCCGTTCGGTTAACAGTATGGGCCTGGGTATTATGGGCGGCGGTTCGCTTGATGATGCGTTGACGGAACTGGAAACCGGCCGTGCAGACGCGGTGGTGGTGCTGGAAAACGATCTGCATCGTCATGCGTCGGCAACGCGCGTGAATGCTGCGCTGGCAAAAGCGCCGCTGGTGATGGTGGTTGACCATCAGCGTACGGCGATCATGGAAAACGCCCATCTGGTGCTTTCCGCCGCCAGCTTTGCCGAGAGCGACGGTACGGTCATCAACAATGAAGGCCGCGCTCAACGTTTCTTCCAGGTTTACGATCCGGCGTACTACGACAGCAACACCATTATGCTGGAAAGCTGGCGCTGGCTGCATTCGCTGCACAGCACCGTGCAGAGCCGCGAAGTAGACTGGACGCAGCTTGACCACGTGATCGACGCTGTCGTGGCTGCGATGCCTGAACTGGCCGGTATTAAAGATGCTGCGCCGGATGCCACCTTCCGCATTCGTGGACAGAAACTGGCGCGTGAGCCGCACCGTTACAGCGGTCGTACGGCGATGCGCGCGAACATCAGCGTTCACGAACCGCGTCAGCCGCAGGACAAAGACACGATGTTTGCCTTCTCAATGGAAGGGAACAACCAGCCGTCTGCGCCGCGTTCACAGATTCCATTTGCCTGGGCTCCGGGCTGGAACTCTCCACAGGCGTGGAACAAGTTCCAGGATGAAGTGGGCGGGAAACTGCGCCATGGCGATCCGGGTGTGCGTCTGATCGAAGCATCAGAGGACGGTCTGGATTACTTCACGACCGTTCCGGCGAGCTTCCAGGCGCAGGACGGACAGTGGCGTATCGCGCCGTACTACCATCTGTTTGGTAGCGATGAACTGTCTCAGCGTGCGCCGGTCTTCCAGAGCCGCATGCCGCAACCGTACATCAAACTCAACCCGGCTGATGCCGCGAAGTTGGGCGTGAATGCCGGTACCCGCGTCTCCTTTAGCTACGATGGCAACACGGTCACGCTGCCGGTTGAAATCGCCGAAGGTCTGACGGCAGGGCAGGTCGGTTTGCCGATGGGCATGCCGGGCATTGCTCCTGTTCTGGCGGGAGCGCGTCTTGAGGATCTGCAGGAGGCACAACAATGAGTTGGATAACACCGGATCTTATCGATATCCTGCTGACCATCCTCAAAGCGGTGGTGATCCTGCTGGTGGTGGTCACCTGCGGGGCGTTCATGAGCTTTGGCGAACGTCGTCTGCTGGGCCTGTTCCAGAACCGCTACGGACCGAACCGTGTCGGCTGGGGCGGTTCGCTCCAGCTGGTCGCGGACATGATCAAGATGTTCTTTAAAGAAGACTGGATCCCGAAATTCTCGGATCGCGTCATCTTTACCCTTGCGCCAATGATCGCCTTTACCTCACTGCTGCTGGCGTTTGCCATTGTGCCGGTGAGTCCGGGTTGGGTGGTTGCGGATCTGAACATCGGGATCTTGTTCTTCCTGATGATGGCGGGTCTGGCGGTGTATGCGGTGCTGTTCGCCGGTTGGTCGAGTAACAACAAATATTCGCTGTTGGGTGCGATGCGTGCCTCTGCGCAAACGCTCAGCTACGAAGTGTTCCTCGGACTTTCCCTGATGGGCGTGGTGGCGCAGGCGGGTTCATTTAACATGACCGACATCGTCAACAACCAGGCTGATATCTGGAACGTTATTCCGCAGTTCTTTGGTTTTGTCACCTTCGCTATCGCGGGCGTGGCGGTGTGTCACCGTCATCCGTTTGACCAGCCGGAAGCCGAGCAGGAACTGGCCGATGGTTACCACATTGAATACTCCGGGATGAAATTCGGTCTGTTCTTTGTGGGGGAATACATCGGTATCGTCACCATTTCTGCGCTGATGGTTACCCTGTTCTTCGGTGGCTGGCATGGCCCGTTCTTACCACCATTCATCTGGTTCGCGCTGAAAACCGCGTTCTTCATGATGATGTTCATTTTGATTCGTGCGTCGTTACCGCGTCCTCGTTATGACCAGGTAATGTCCTTCGGCTGGAAGATCTGCCTGCCGCTGACGCTCATCAACTTGCTGGTAACGGCGGCTGTCATTCTCTGGCAGGCGCAATAAGGGGCACAAAGACCATGACCTTAAAAGAATTGTTAGTAGGCTTCGGCACCCAGGTACGCAGTATCTGGATGATAGGCCTGCATGCGTTCGCGAAACGCGAAACGCAGATGTACCCGGAAGAGCCGGTCTATCTACCGCCCCGTTTTCGTGGTCGCATTGTTCTGACGCGCGACCCGGACGGCGAGGAACGCTGCGTTGCCTGTAACCTGTGTGCGGTAGCGTGTCCGGTAGGCTGTATCTCTCTGCAAAAAGCAGAGACCAAAGACGGTCGCTGGTATCCGGAGTTTTTCCGCATTAACTTCTCACGCTGCATTTTCTGCGGTCTGTGCGAAGAAGCCTGTCCGACAACCGCGATTCAGCTTACGCCAGATTTCGAACTGGGTGAGTACAAGCGCCAGGATCTGGTTTACGAGAAAGAGGATCTGCTGATCTCCGGTCCGGGTAAATATCCGGAATATAACTTCTACCGGATGGCAGGTATGGCAATCGACGGCAAAGATAAGGGCGAAGCAGAGAACGAAGCCAAGCCTATCGACGTCAAGAGCCTGTTACCGTAAGGAGAGGGGCAATGGAGTTCGCTTTTTATATCTGTGGCCTGATCGCCATTCTCGCAACCTTGCGGGTGATCACCCATACCAATCCGGTGCACGCGCTGCTGTACCTGATTATTTCGCTGCTGGCGATTTCTGGGGTGTTCTTCTCGTTGGGCGCTTACTTCGCGGGTGCGCTGGAAATTATCGTTTACGCGGGCGCCATTATGGTGCTGTTCGTGTTTGTGGTGATGATGCTCAACCTGGGCGGTTCTGAAATCGAACAGGAACGGCAGTGGCTGAAGCCGCAGGTGTGGATTGGCCCGGCAATTCTGTCGGCCATCATGCTGGTGGTGATTGTTTACGCCATTCTGGGTGTTAACGATCAGGGTATCGACGGCACGCCAATCAGCGCGAAAGCGGTAGGTATTACCCTGTTCGGGCCTTACGTACTGGCGGTTGAACTGGCATCCATGCTGCTGCTGGCAGGTCTGGTTGTTGCCTTCCACGTTGGACGCGAAGAGCGTTCGGGTGAAGTGCTGAGCAACCGTAAAGACGACAGCGCGAAAAGAAAAACGGAGGAGCACGCATGATCCCCTTACAACATGGACTGATCCTCGCTGCGATTTTATTCGTTCTGGGTTTAACCGGTCTGGTTATCCGCCGCAATCTGCTGTTTATGCTGATTGGTCTGGAAATCATGATCAACGCTTCCGCGCTGGCCTTTGTGGTCGCCGGTAGCTACTGGGGCCAGACCGATGGTCAGGTGATGTATATTCTCGCCATCAGCCTTGCGGCTGCCGAAGCGAGTATTGGACTTGCGCTGTTGCTGCAACTTCATCGCCGTCGCCAGAACCTGAACATTGATTCAGTAAGTGAGATGCGTGGATGAACATGCTTGCCTTAACCATCATTCTGCCATTGATTGGCTTTGTCCTGCTGGCGTTCTCTCGCGGACGCTGGTCAGAAAATCTCTCCGCAACCGTGGGCGTAGGCTCCATTGGTCTGGCGGCGCTGGTCACTGCCTTTGTCGGTATGGACTTCTTCGCCAACGGCAAGCAGGCGTTCAGCCAGCCGCTGTGGACGTGGATGTCTGTCGGTGACTTCAACATTGGTTTCAACCTGGTACTGGACGGCCTGTCGCTGACCATGCTGTCGGTCGTCACCGGTGTCGGCTTCCTGATCCACATGTTCGCGTCCTGGTATATGCGCGGCGAAGAGGGCTACTCCCGCTTCTTCGCTTACACCAACCTGTTTATCGCCAGCATGGTTGTTCTGGTGCTGTCCGATAACCTGCTGTTGATGTACCTCGGCTGGGAAGGCGTGGGCCTCTGCTCTTATCTGCTGATCGGCTTCTACTACACCGATCCGAAGAATGGCGCTGCGGCGATGAAAGCGTTTGTCGTGACCCGTGTGGGTGACGTGTTCCTCGCGTTCGCACTGTTCATTCTGTACAACGAGCTGGGCACCCTGAACTTCCGTGAAATGGTTGAACTGGCGCCAGCACACTTCGCCGCAGGCAACAATATGTTGACGTGGGCGACGCTGATGTTGCTGGGTGGTGCGGTCGGTAAATCGGCACAGCTGCCGTTGCAGACATGGCTGGCTGACGCGATGGCGGGCCCGACGCCTGTCTCCGCGCTGATCCACGCCGCAACGATGGTTACCGCCGGTGTCTACCTGATCGCCCGTACGCATGGCCTGTTCCTGATGACCCCGGAAATTCTTCATCTGGTCGGTATCGTGGGTGCGGTGACGCTGGTGATGGCAGGTTTTGCCGCACTGGTGCAAACCGACATCAAACGCGTACTCGCCTATTCCACCATGAGCCAGATCGGCTACATGTTCCTGGCACTGGGCGTTCAGGCTTGGGATGCGGCGATTTTCCACCTGATGACGCACGCCTTCTTTAAAGCGCTGCTGTTCCTGGCATCCGGCTCTGTCATTCTGGCCTGCCATCACGAACAGAACATCTTCAAGATGGGCGGTCTGCGTAAGTCCATTCCGCTGGTTTATCTCTGCTTCCTGGTGGGCGGTGCGGCGCTGTCGGCGCTGCCGTTGATTACCGCAGGCTTCTTCAGTAAGGATGAGATTCTGGCAGGCGCGATGGCAAATGGTCATATCAATCTGATGGTGGCAGGTCTGGTCGGTGCGTTCATGACCTCCCTGTATACCTTCCGTATGATTTTCATCGTGTTCCACGGTAAAGAACAAATTCATGCTCATGCAGGGAAGGGGATTACTCACCACCTGCCGTTGATTGTCCTGATGATCCTGTCCACCTTCGTAGGCGCGCTGATTGTGCCGCCGCTGCAGGGGGTACTGCCACAGACAACTGAACTTGAGCATGGCCGCGTGATGACCCTGGAAATAACTTCTGGCGTGGTAGCGATTGCGGGCATCCTGATTGCCGCATGGCTGTGGCTGGGTAAACGTACGCTTGTGACCTCGATTGCCAACAGTGCACCGGGCCGTCTGCTGGGGACCTGGTGGTATAACGCCTGGGGCTTCGACTGGCTGTACGACAAAGTGTTTGTTAAGCCGTTCCTTGGCGTCGCCTGGCTGCTTAAACGCGATCCGCTCAATGCCCTGATGAACGTGCCGGCAATCCTTTCCCGCTTCGCAGGTAAAGGCCTGCTGTTCAGCGAGAACGGTTATCTGCGCTGGTATGTCGCGTCAATGAGCATCGGTGCGGTTGTCGTGCTGGCACTGCTGATGGTACTGCGTTGAGTTTGCGGGTCGGGATTGTGCCCGGTGGCACTGCGCTTACCGGGCCTACGAGGCCGTAGGTCGGGTAAGCGTTAGCGCCACTCGACACAACAAACCCAAAAATAATTTTTAGAATTCGTTGAAAATCTGTTCCTGATGTACAGGCGTCATCGGCAAAGTCAAACCGGAGACCGCCAGCGCAGAGCAACCGGAGCGTACTGAAGTACGTGAGGATTGCGAGCACTGCCGGGATTTGGGTTGACGAGTGAGATAGCCTGAGCAGGAGTAAATATAAGGGACATACTTAGCTATGTTATTACCCTGGTTGATACTAATCCCCTTTATCGGTGGCTTCCTGTGCTGGCAGACCGAACGCTTTGGCGTGAAGGTGCCGCGCTGGATCGCGCTGATCACCATGGGGCTGACGCTCGCGCTTGGCCTGCAACTGTGGCTACAGGGCGGTTATTCGCTGACGCAGTCTGCTGGCATTCCGCAGTGGCAATCTGAATTTGTCCTGCCGTGGATCCCACGCTTTGGCATCTCGATTCACCTGGCCATCGACGGCTTGTCGCTGCTGATGGTGGTGCTGACCGGTCTGCTTGGCGTTCTGGCGGTGTTGTGTTCCTGGCGAGAAATCGAAAAATACCAGGGCTTCTTCCACCTGAACCTGATGTGGATCCTGGGCGGCGTGATCGGCGTGTTCCTTGCCATCGACATGTTCCTGTTCTTCTTCTTCTGGGAAATGATGCTGGTGCCGATGTACTTCCTGATCGCGCTGTGGGGCCACAAGGCGTCCGACGGTAAAACGCGTATCACGGCGGCAACCAAGTTCTTCATTTACACCCAGGCGAGCGGTCTGGTGATGCTGATTGCCATCCTGGCGCTGGTGTTCGTTCACCACAATGCGACCGGCGTGTGGACCTTCAACTATGAAGACCTGCTGAAAACCCCGATGTCTCACGGCGTCGAATATCTGCTGATGCTGGGCTTCTTCATCGCGTTTGCGGTGAAAATGCCGGTGGTTCCGCTGCACGGCTGGCTGCCGGATGCGCACTCCCAGGCACCAACCGCAGGTTCCGTTGACCTCGCCGGTATTTTGCTGAAAACCGCCGCTTACGGTCTGCTGCGTTTCTCCCTGCCGCTGTTCCCGAACGCGTCAGCGGAGTTCGCGCCTATCGCGATGTGGCTGGGCGTCATCGGTATCTTCTACGGTGCATGGATGGCGTTCACGCAGTACGACATTAAACGTCTGATCGCCTACACCTCGGTTTCACACATGGGCTTCGTGCTGATTGCCATCTACACCGGCAGCCAGCTGGCGTACCAGGGGGCGGTGATTCAGATGATCGCGCACGGCCTGTCCGCTGCGGGTCTGTTCATCCTGTGTGGTCAGCTGTACGAACGACTGCATACTCGCGACATGCGCATGATGGGCGGTCTGTGGGGCAAGATGAAATGGCTGCCAGCACTGTCCATGTTCTTCGCGGTGGCGACGCTGGGTATGCCAGGCACCGGTAACTTCGTTGGCGAATTTATGATCCTGTTCGGCAGCTACCAGGTGGTTCCGGTTATCACCGTGATTTCGACCTTTGGTCTGGTGTTTGCCTCTGTTTACTCGCTGGCGATGCTGCATCGCGCTTACTTCGGTAAAGCGAAGAGCCAGATTGCACAACAAGAACTGCCAGGGATGTCGCTGCGTGAGCTGTTTATCATCCTGTTGCTGGTTGTGCTTCTGGTACTGCTTGGCTTCTATCCGCAGCCGATTCTGGATACCTCGCATTCTGCGATGAGCAACATCCAGCAGTGGTTTGTTAATTCCGTTACTACTACAAGGCCGTAAATCGCCATGACAATAACTCCACAACACCTGATTGCGCTGCTACCGCTGCTGATCGTCGGCTTGACGGTGGTGGTTGTGATGCTCTCCATTGCGTGGCGACGCAATCACTTCCTCAATGCCACGCTGTCGGTCATTGGGCTTAACGCCGCGCTGGTTTCGCTCTGGTTTGTTGGCCAGGCTGGCGCGATGGATGTCACCCCGCTGATGCGGGTTGACGGTTTCGCGATGCTCTACACCGGACTGGTTCTGCTGGCGAGTCTGGCGACCTGTACTTTTGCCTATCCGTGGCTGGAAGGCTATGACGATAACCGGGAAGAGTTCTACCTGCTGGTGCTGATTGCCGCGCTGGGTGGCATTCTGCTGGCGAACGCGAATCATCTGGCGGCGCTGTTCCTTGGTATCGAACTGATCTCCCTGCCGCTGTTTGGTCTGGTGGGCTATGCCTTCCGTCAGAAACGTTCGCTGGAAGCCAGTATCAAATACACTATCCTGTCTGCCGCCGCCTCTTCATTCCTGCTGTTTGGTATGGCACTGGTGTACGCGCAGTCTGGCAACCTGTCGTTTGTGGCGCTCGGTAAGAGCCTCGGCGACGGTATGCTGAACGAGCCGCTGCTGCTGGCAGGCTTCGGGATGATGATTGTTGGTCTGGGCTTTAAACTCTCTCTGGTTCCGTTCCACCTGTGGACGCCAGATGTCTACCAGGGCGCACCGGCTCCGGTTTCCACCTTCCTGGCGACGGCGAGCAAAATCGCTATCTTCGGCGTGGTGATGCGTCTGTTCCTGTACGCGCCGGTTGGCGACAGTGAAGCGGTTCGCGTGGTGCTGGGCGTGATTGCCTTTGCCTCCATCATCTTCGGTAACCTGATGGCGCTGAGCCAGACTAACATCAAGCGTCTGCTGGGTTATTCGTCGATCTCTCACCTCGGCTACCTGTTGGTGGCGCTGATTGCTCTGCAAAGCGGCGAGATGTCCATGGAAGCGGTCGGCGTTTACCTTGCCGGTTACCTGTTCAGCAGTCTCGGCGCGTTTGGCGTGGTCAGCCTGATGTCCAGTCCGTACCGCGGCCCGGATGCCGATTCTCTGTTCTCCTACCGTGGACTGTTCTGGCATCGTCCGATCCTCGCGGCAGTGATGACGGTAATGATGCTGTCTCTGGCGGGTATCCCGATGACGCTGGGCTTTATCGGTAAGTTCTACGTGCTGGCCGTCGGCGTGCAGGCGCACCTGTGGTGGCTGGTTGCCGCTGTGGTGGTCGGTTCCGCGATTGGTTTGTACTACTATCTGCGTGTTGCCGTGAGTCTGTACCTGAGTGCGCCGCAGCAGCTTAACCGCGATGCGCCGTCTAACTGGCAGTACAGCGCGGGCGGCATTGTGGTACTGATCTCCGCATTGCTGGTGCTGGTGCTGGGTATCTACCCGCAGCCGCTGATCAGTATTGTGCAGTTAGCTGCACCGCTGATGTAAGCGACAAGCCATAAACGAAAAACCCGCCGAGGCGGGTTTTTTTATGGGTGAAGAATCATCAGGCAATCAACTGACGGCTGACCAGCGGGCCGCTGATGTTTTGCGCCGCGCGGTCCATCACTTCCTGAATAACGGATGACAGTTCATTCACTTCAAACTTCGCCACGTAGCCATCGGCTTTCACTTTACGGACGTGATCTTCGTTGGCGCTGCCGGAAAGGGAAGAGTGGATCACCACCGGGATTTTCTTCAGCCGCTCGTCGGTTTTGATTTTTCGGGTCAGGGTGAAACCATCCATTTCCGGCATTTCCAGATCGGTTAGCACCAGCGCGATCTTCTCGCTAATCGCTTTGCCTTCCGCTTCCGCTTCCTGCGCCAGTTGCTGAATTTTGTCCCACGCATCTTTACCGGTGACGTGCATTTGATGAGGAATGTCCATGGCCGTCAGACCTTTCTCCAGCATCGCGCGGGCCACGCGGGAGTCTTCCGCGACGATGGCGACGGCTCCGGGGGTGATGTTGAACTTATTGGTTTTCAGTTCCGTCGCGCGCAGGTCGTGATTCGATGGCACGATGTCATACAGGATCTGTTCCACGTCGAGCACCAGCGCCAGGTTGTTGGTCTCTTTGTCTTCATCCAGACAGGCGATGCTGGTGATATAGCGGCCGTTAACCGCTTTCTCTGCGGTGTGTACCTGCTTCCAGTCCAGACGCATGATGTTCTCTACCGACTCGACGGCGAAGGCCTGCACGCTACGGGCGTATTCGGTGATTAACAGAATGTTGAGCCCATTCTCCGGCTTACAACCGGCAACGGCGGGGAGATCAATGACCGGAATCACCTGGTCGCGAATGTTGACCATGCCCAGCAATGGCGCCTTCATCCCCGCCGGACGTGTAAAGGCAGGCATGGGTACAATTTCGCGCAATTTGAACACGTTAATGCCAAACAGCTCTGATTTCTGTTCGTGCAGGGAGTTTCCCAGACGAAACAGCAGCAGTTCAAAGCGGTTGGACAGGGTCAGATTCGCCCTGTCATCGATATCTTTCTGGAAATTGTCCATGCTGTCCTCAGTGTGAATACTGCGTTTTTACTGTTATCGGCACTGAGAGCGAAAAATGGAGCACTAAACCGTGAAAATGGCGAAATCGTCGGCAAGTTCAGTGGAGGGAAAGATAGCCTGACACTCTGCCAGCAGTCGCTGGCAACCCGCGGCGTCATAGCGTGAACTGACGTGCGTCATGATAAGTTTGCCGACTGCAGCTTCCCGTGCCAGCAGCGCCGCCTGGCGGGTAGAACTGTGTCCACGGCTGTTGGCCTTTTCTTCCATTGACGTATCCAGCGTGGTCTCGTGAATCATCACGTCGACCCCTTTCGCCAGCGCAAGCGCGGATGCGCAGGGAGCGGTATCGCCAAAAATCGCGACCGTTTTACCGGGCGTCGCCGGGGCAAGGAAATCGGCCCCGCGTATTACGCTGCCGTCTTCCAGGGTGACCGTTTTGCCAGCTTTCAGATCCTGGAACCAGGGACCGGCTTTCACCCCTGCGGCTTTCAGCGCTCTGGCGTTTAGCGCGCCGGGTTTATCATGCTCCTCAACGCGGTAGCCGTAACACTCCAGCGGGTGTTCAAGCGGGTAAGCTGTCACTTTTCGCAGTCCGTCATCGAGAATTTCCCCGGCGGTGATTTCGACGATTTCCAGCGGATAGTCAGTCCAGGAGCCGCTCAGACGCAGTGCGGTTTCAGTAAACTCACGCAGTCCCTTCGGGCCGTAAAGTGTCAACGGGTGAGCATTGCCCGCCATCGAACGACTGCACAGTAAACCCGGTAAACCAAACAGATGATCGCCGTGCAGATGGCTGATGAAAATCCGTTCAATTTTGCCGGGATGATATGCCGTGTTCAACATCTGATGCTGCGTGCCTTCACCACAGTCAAACAGCCACAGCGCGGGCTGCGTCGGGTGCTGATGATGCAGCAAAATGGCCGTCACGTTTCGCGCACGCGTGGGCACGCCAGCCGAGGTACCTAAAAAGAGAAATTCCATTATTTCATTACACTTTTGAAAAATAATCTGGCTAGTATAAATCGTTTACGGAAAAAGGAGCGCACGATGATTACCTGGCAAGACCTGCATCATTCGGAATTAACCGTCCCACAGCTTTATGCGCTGTTAAAACTGCGCTGTGCGGTGTTTGTTGTGGAACAGAACTGTCCCTATCTCGACGTGGACGGCGACGATCTGGTGGGTGAAAACCGCCATATTCTTGGCTGGCATGACGGCGAGCTGGTGGCGTATGCGAGGATTCTGAAAAGTGCTGAAGAACTGGAGCCCGTAGTGATTGGACGGGTGATCGTCAGTGAAGCGTTACGCGGTGAAAAACTGGGCCAAAACTTGATGGCGCAGACGCTGGCATCCTGTCAGCAACACTGGCCGGAGAAGGCGCTGTATCTGGGCGCACAGGCGCATTTGCAGGCATTCTATGCACGATTTGGTTTTGCACCGGTCACCGACGTCTATGAGGAAGATGGCATCCCTCATGTGGGGATGGCGCGCGAAGCGGTTCAGGCGGGATCCTGAGTCATTGTCTATAGTTAGGGGCAGGTTTACTAACATGGAGAACGAGAATGTCTTATCAATTTGGTGATTCGCGTATTGATGACGACCTGACGTTGCTGAGTGAAACGCTGGAAGAGGTGCTACGTTCCTCAGGAGATCCTGCCGATCAAAAGTACATCGAACTGAAAGCGCGGGCGGAACAGGCGCTGGATGAGGTCAAAAATCGCGTAAGTCAGGCTTCAGATAGCTACTATTATCGTGCCAGACAGGCCGTTTATCGTGCGGATGACTATGTGCACGAAAAGCCCTGGCAGGGGATTGGCGTTGGCGCGACGGTCGGACTGGTGCTCGGCTTACTGCTGGCACGACGCTAACCTGGAAGCGAGATCGCATTGACTCCCTAAACTGGGGTACTGCTTTTTTTCCGCAGTACCCCGTATAATGTGAGGTTTTTAACAGGGAGAGGTCCGCGTGCATTCACTCACTACTGCGCTGGAAGGTCTGACGCGTCTTTTGTCGCAGGCGATCCCGGCGGCACCTGGCATTCGGGTTCTCGATGTTCCTTTTCCCCTTAATGACGCTTTCGATGCGTTAAGCTGGCTGACAAGTCAGTCCATTTATCCGCAATTTTACTGGCAGCAGCGCAACGGTGATGAAGAGGCCGCCGTGCTGGGCGTCGTTGCGTCCTTTTCTTCTCTCGATGAGGCGCAATGCTTTCTTCGTCAACATCCGCAGCAAACCGACCTGCGTATCTGGGGACTGAACGCGTTCGATCCTCAGCAGGGCAACCTGGTGTTACCGCGTCTTGAGTGGCGGCGCTGCGCAGGCGTGGCGGTGCTGCGCCTGCATCTGTGGAGTGATGTTTCTCTGCGCGAGGATGCTGACCGGGCGCTGACTTTTCTCGCCTCGCTGGCGAGTGTAAAACCGTTGCCGACATTGCGGCTGAGCAAAACCGGTGAACAGCACTGGCCTGAAAAAGCGGGCTGGATCAACCTGATTGAGCAGGCCACTCAGACGATTGCTGAAGGCGAACTGGAGAAAGTGGTGCTGGCGCGCGCCAGCGATCTGCACTTTTCTCGCCCGGTGAATGCCGCTGCTGTGATGGCTTCAAGTCGCCGTTTGAATCTGAACTGCTACCATTTTTACATGGCGTTTTCTGCGCAGAGCGCGTTCCTGGGCTCGTCTCCTGAACGTCTCTGGCGACGCCGCGATACTGCGCTCCGTACCGAGGCGCTCGCCGGGACGGTAGCGAATCATCCTGACGATTATAAAGCCTGGCAACTGGGCGAATGGCTGATGAAGGACGACAAAAATCAGCGCGAAAATATGCTGGTGGTCGAGGATATCTGCCAGCGCCTGCAGGAGTACACGCATTCGCTGGACGTTTTACCGCCGCAGGTGCTGCGGTTGCGAAAAGTGCAGCATTTGCGACGCTGCATCTGGACGGCGCTGAATCAGGCGGATGACACGCTGTGTTTACTGCAACTGCAGCCGACGGCTGCCGTCGCCGGGATCCCACGCGAACGGGCGCGGGCGTTTATTCAGCAACATGAACCTTTTGCGCGGGAATGGTACGCCGGGTCGGCGGGCTATCTGTCATTACAGCAAAGTGAATTTTGTGTTTCGCTGCGCTCGGCGAAAATCAGCGGTAACGTGGTTCGACTGTATGCCGGCGCGGGTATCGTTCGCGGGTCAGATCCTGAGCAGGAGTGGCAGGAAATCGACAATAAAGCCGCTGGCCTGCGATCTTTGTTACAGATGGATGGATAATGAGTTACATATTCCCGACTCATATCAATAATCCCTTTTTCCCGTTCTTTATACTGAGTCGCAATATTGATACCGGACAATCTCATGTCAGTAAGCGCATTTAACCGACGCTGGGCGGCGGTCATTCTGGAAGCATTAACTCGCCACGGTGTCAGGCATGTTTGCATTGCCCCTGGCTCTCGTTCAACGCCGCTCACCCTGGCGGCGGCGGAAAATTCGGCTTTTATTCACCACACCCATTTCGATGAGCGTGGTCTTGGCCATCTGGCGCTGGGACTGGCGAAGGTGAGTAAACAGCCTGTTGCCGTGATCGTGACCTCCGGTACGGCGGTCGCTAACCTCTATCCGGCGCTGATTGAAGCGGGGCTGACCGGTGAAAAACTGATCCTTCTGACGGCCGATCGTCCCCCTGAACTGATTGACTGCGGCGCAAACCAGGCGATTCGTCAGGCGGGCATGTTTGCGTCACATCCGTCACAAACGCTTTCCCTTCCGCGCCCGACGCAGGACATTCCGGCCCGTTGGCTGGTGTCGACTATCGATAATGCGCTGGCCTCGCTGCATGCCGGCGCGGTCCATATCAACTGCCCGTTTGCTGAGCCGCTGTATGGCGAGATGGACGAAACCGGTCTGGCCTGGCAGCAGCGCCTCGGTGACTGGTGGCAGGATGACAA
Organism: Citrobacter freundii complex sp. CFNIH2; assembly: GCF_002880615.1. Lineage (NCBI taxonomy): Bacteria > Pseudomonadati > Pseudomonadota > Gammaproteobacteria > Enterobacterales > Enterobacteriaceae > Citrobacter > Citrobacter freundii complex sp. CFNIH2. The sequence continues at coordinate 379,710 of NZ_CP025757.1, forward strand.
ACCCTGGCTACGCGAAGCGCGTCGGCTGGAGAGTGACAAACAGCGCGACTGGTTCTTCTGGCGGCAAAAACGTGGTGTTGTCGTTGCCGGGCGAATGAGTGCGGAAGAGGGTAAGAAAGTTGCGCAATGGGCGCAGACGTTGGGCTGGCCGCTGATTGGCGATGTGCTGTCGCAAACCGGACAGCCGCTCCCCTGTGCCGACCTCTGGCTCGGCAACCCGAAGGCCGTAACGGAACTGCAGCAGGCGCAGATTGTGGTGCAACTGGGCAGCAGCCTGACCGGAAAGCGCTTACTGCAATGGCAGGCAAGCTGTGATCCGCAAGAGTACTGGATTGTCGATAATATCGAAGGGCGGCTGGATCCGGCGCATCATCGCGGTCGCCGTCTGGTGGCAAAAATCGGCGACTGGCTGGAACTGCATCCTGCGGAAAAACGTCAACCGTGGTGTGTGGATATCCCGCGTCTGGCGGAGCAGGCCTGGCAGGCCGTCGTAGCGCGTCGGGATACCTTTGGCGAGGCGCAACTGGCTCATCGCATTCGCGACTATCTGCCTGAGCAAGGGCAGCTTTTTGTCGGCAACAGCCTGGTGGTGCGCCTGATTGATGCGCTGTCAAAACTCCCGGCAGGTTACCCGGTTTACAGCAATCGCGGGGCCAGCGGTATCGATGGCTTAATATCAACGGCCGCAGGCGTACAGCGCGCCAGCGCGAAATCGACGCTGGCGATCGTGGGCGATTTATCGGCGCTGTACGATCTCAACGCGTTAGCCTTGTTGCGCCAGGTTTCCGCACCGTTCGTACTGATTGTGGTGAACAATAACGGCGGGCAGATTTTCTCGCTACTGCCCACGCCGCAGAGCGAACGTGAACGCTTCTATCTGATGCCGCAGAATGTCCATTTTGAACACGCGGCCGCAATGTTCAACCTCAAGTATCATCGTCCGGAAAGCTGGGATGAACTGGAGACGGCGCTGGCGGGCGCATGGCGTACTCCTGCGACCACGGTGATTGAACTGGTGGTCAATGACACCGACGGCGCACAAACCCTGCAACAGCTCCTGGCGCAGGTAAGCCATCTATGATCCTGCACGCGCAGGCAAAAGACGCGCAGCCAGGTTCACCCTGGCTGGTTTTTCTGCACGGCTTTTCAGGCGATGGTCAGGAGTGGCAGCCGGTTGGCGAGCAGCTTACGGGCTTTTCCCGGCTGTATATCGACTTGCCCGGTCATGGCGGTTCAGCGCAGATTCGCGTCAGCGGATTCGCTGATGTGCTTGCCTTACTGCATAATACTCTTCTTAGTTACAACATACTAAGCTACTGGCTGATAGGATATTCCCTTGGCGGCAGAGTGGCGATGATGGCGACCTGTCAGGCGATGCCGGGGCTTTGCGGCCTGGTGGTTGAAGGTGGGCATCCGGGGCTGCAAAGCGACGCTGAACGTGATGCTCGCCGAGATTCTGACCACCACTGGGCGGAACGTTTTCGCCATGACGCACTGACTGACGTTTTTTATGACTGGTACCAGCAGCCGGTTTTTGCTTCGCTGAACGCGCAACAACGAGAAGCATTGGTTGCGCTGCGTAGCCAGAATAACGGTGAAACGCTGGCGGCAATGCTGGAGGCCACCTCGCTGGCGGTCCAGCCCGATTTACGCGCGGTGCTCAACGCGCGCGCGTTTCCGTTTTATTATTTATGTGGTGAACGTGACAGCAAATTCTGCGCTCTCGCGACGGAGTTAGCGGCGACCCGCCATGTGATTCGTAACGCCGGACACAACGCGCATCGGGAAAACCCCGCAGGCGTGGTGGACTGTCTGGCGCAGATTCTGCGTCTCTGACTAAAGGACACACTATGATCTATCCTGATGAAACAATGCTTTACGCACCGGTAGAATGGCACGATTGCTCCGAAGGCTACACCGACATTCGCTATGAGAAATCGACCGACGGTATCGCAAAAATCACCATTAATCGTCCGCAGGTGCGCAACGCATTCCGTCCTCTGACCGTCAAAGAGATGATTCAGGCGATGGCAGACGCCCGTTACGACGATAACGTGGGTGTGATTATTCTGACTGGCGCAGGCGACAAAGCCTTCTGCGCTGGCGGCGACCAGAAGGTTCGCGGCGATTACGGCGGCTATCAGGATGACTCCGGCGTGCATCACCTGAACGTGCTGGACTTCCAGCGCCAGATCCGTACCTGTCCGAAGCCGGTCGTGGCGATGGTGGCCGGTTATTCTATCGGCGGCGGCCACGTGCTGCATATGATGTGCGACCTGACGATTGCGGCGGAAAATGCCATCTTCGGTCAGACCGGCCCGAAAGTCGGCTCCTTTGACGGCGGCTGGGGCGCGTCTTACATGGCGCGGATCGTTGGGCAGAAGAAAGCGCGTGAAATCTGGTTCCTGTGCCGTCAGTACGATGCCAAACAGGCGCTGGATATGGGCCTGGTGAATACCGTTGTCCCGCTGGCCGAACTCGAAAAAGAGACCGTGCGCTGGTGTCGTGAAATGCTGCAAAACAGCCCGATGGCGCTGCGTTGCCTGAAAGCGGCGCTGAACGCAGACTGTGATGGTCAGGCCGGTTTGCAGGAGCTGGCGGGTAACGCCACCATGCTGTTCTACATGACGGAAGAAGGTCAGGAAGGCCGTAACGCCTTCAACCAGAAACGTCAGCCTGATTTCAGCAAATTCAAACGGAATCCGTAATGCGTAGCGCGCAGGTATACCGCTGGCAGATCCCCATGGACGCGGGGGTGGTTCTGCGCGACAGGCGGTTAAAAACGCGTGACGGGCTGTATGTTCGTCTGCACGACGGCGAGCGTCAGGGATGGGGAGAGATCTCCCCGCTGCCGGGCTTCAGTCAGGAAACCCAGGAAGAGGCGCAGACAGCGCTGCTGGCCTGGGTTGACGGCTGGCTGCAGGGAGACGACGCATTGCCGACGATGCCTTCCGTGGCTTTTGGCGTCAGCTGCGCGCTGGCGGAAATCGCCGGAACGTTGCCTGAAGCGGCGGATTATCGGGCGGCACCGCTGTGTACCGGTGATCCGGACGATCTGGTGCTGCAACTGGCAGACATGCCCGGCGAAAAAGTCGCGAAGGTGAAGGTCGGATTGTACGAAGCCGTGCGCGACGGGATGGTGGTCAACCTGCTGCTGGAAGCGATCCCGCAATTGCGACTGCGTCTGGATGCCAACCGTGCCTGGACGCCGTTGAAGGCGCAGCAGTTCGCGAAGTACGTGAACCCGGACTACCGTAACCGCATCGCCTTCCTCGAAGAACCGTGCAAAACGCGCGATGACTCGCGCGCCTTTGCCCGGGAAACCGGTATTGCCATCGCCTGGGACGAGAGTCTGCGTGACGCTGATTTTGTCTTTGAGGCGGAAGAGGGCGTACGTGCGGTGGTGATCAAACCGACGCTGACCGGATCGCTGGAGAAAGTACGCGAACAGGTACAGGCGGCACATGCACTGGGACTGACGGCGGTGATCAGTTCGTCCATCGAGTCGAGCCTGGGCCTGACGCAGCTGGCGCGGATTGCCGCGTGGCTGACGCCGGACACCATTCCGGGACTGGATACGTTGAGTCTGATGCAGGCGCAGCAAATTCGCCGCTGGCCGGGCAGTTCATTGCCGTTGGTTGACGACGCTTCCCTGGAACGACTGCGATGACCTTTCCTGACTGGCCGTGGCGTTACTGGCGGCAGGTTCAGGGAGATGCGCCAGCCTTACGCCTGAATGATGAGGGGCTAAGCTGGCGCACGCTCTGTACCCGTATTGATGCCCTGGCGAGCGGTTTTGCCGCCCAGGGCGTTACCGAAGGCTGCGGCGTTATGCTGCGCGCCTGGAATCATCCACAGACTCTGCTGGCATGGCTGGCGCTGTTACAGTGTGGGGCAAGGATCCTGCCGGTCAACCCGCAGCTTCCCCAATCCTTGCTGACGACACTGTTGCCCGATCTCACGCTGCAGTTTGCGCTGGATCTGGAGGGTGACAACCCTTTTCCCTTTCTGATCTCGCTGGACTGCCAGGACGCGAATGGGCAGCATGCCGTCGACTGGCAGCCGCAGCGCCTGTGTTCCATGACTCTGACCTCCGGTTCGACCGGCCTGCCGAAAGCGGCCGTTCATACCTGTCAGGCGCATCTCGCCAGTGCTGAAGGCGTGCTGTCGCTGATGCCGCTGGCAAAAGACGACGACTGGTTGCTCTCTCTGCCGCTGTTTCATGTTTCCGGACAGGGGATTCTGTGGCGCTGGTTAGTGGCCGGTGCGCGGATGACCGTGCGGGATAAACAGCCGCTGGAACAGATGCTGGCCGGATGCACCCATGCTTCGCTGGTGCCGACGCAACTCTGGCGACTGCTGGTGAACCAGACACCGGTGGCGCTGAAAGCGGTCTTGCTGGGGGGCGCGGCGATTCCGGTGGCGTTAACCAGGCAGGCGCGCGCGCAGGGCATTCGATGCTGGTGCGGTTATGGCCTGACGGAATTTGCTTCGACGGTGTGCGCAAAAGAGGCGGACGGCCTGGCTGATGTTGGTATGCCCTTACCGGGACGAGAAGTCAGAATCGTGAATGATGAAGTCTGGCTGCGGGCGGCCAGTATGGCGGAAGGCTACTGGCGAAACGGTAAACTGGTTCCACTGGTCAATGATGAAGGCTGGTTTGCCACACGCGATCGCGGCGTGCTGAATGACGGAAAACTGACCATCGCCGGGCGTCTGGATAATCTCTTTTTTAGCGGTGGAGAGGGGATTCAGCCGGAAGAGGTGGAACGGGTTATTGTTGCTCATCCTCACGTGCTGCAGGCGTTTATCGTCCCGGTTGAAGATGCCGAATTTGGTCATCGTCCCGTGGCGGTGGTTGAATATGACGCCGATGTTGCACAACGCGAGCTCAGTGACTGGGTGAAAGACAAACTGGCGCGTTTCCAGCAGCCGGTACATTGGCTTTCTCTGCCAGCGGAACTGAAAAATGGGGGGATCAAGATTTCCCGGCGAGCCGTTGTTGATTGGGTAAATGAAACACTACGAAAACATTGATTTCACCTCGCGGTTTTACCAATTGATGCCTATTGCCACTTTGTTTATCTGCTACTGTGTAACGTAATGTAAAAGTTCCCGATAAGTAAAGGTATGCAATGGAGTGGCAGGTGAAGAAGTCATGCTATGACAAAACGTCAGGGAAGCATGCATTAGTGTTGAGTGATGCCGGTGGTTCACTAAAAATGATCGCTGAAGTCCAGTCTGACATTGTTGTGAATGCCGGTGATATCCTTTCCCCACAGAAGGATGCGCTGTATTCCGTTAACCGTGACAGCGGGCGGACGGTGAAGATTCTGGATGCCAGGAGCTATACCTGCGATGAGTGGGAGCGTCTGAAGAACCTGCTGGGAAACAAATAATCGTCAGCGCGTTTTTCGCTGTGCAGGCAGAAAAATGAACATCAGTCCGGCCATAATGCATAAAACACCCAACAACGCTTTCAGGGAAAACGCGCCCTGCCAGCCGGGTAAGGTCATCGACGCCACCCACACCAGCACATAGCTCAGGCTAAGCAACGCGTACGCCTTGCTCAGCGCAAGATGATGCAGTGCGTTATGCCAGCAGAAAACCGACAGCAGATAGCCCACTAAGCCAGCAAAAAGCGCGAGAGTACCGGTGTGGATGGCGAACAGCGCCGGGATAAAGGTTTGCCATTGCTCCATCGGCGGCAGGTTCTCCATTGCAAATCCCAGACCCAGTTGCGCGACGGACGTGATGAGCACGCTGCACAGTCCCCACAGTAATCCCATTACGCCGCGCTCCCCAGAATAAAAATACCGCCGATGATCAAGACGATGCCCAGCCAGTGACGAAGCGCCACCGGTTCACGCCAGATTTTCCATGCCAGCAGTGTGACCCAGACAAAGTTCAGACTGAGCATCGGGTAAGCGATACCCACGGGAATGTTCTGCAATACCAGTAACCACAGGATCATCGCCAGGCCGAGGCAGGCAAGCGCCAGTCCCAGCCACAGGGTAACATGGCGTCTCCGCGCGCTTGTCGGCACGCGGAGCGTAGCCTGCTTCTGGCATAACTGCCCCGCGACGCTGAGCAGGCTGGCCATCACTAATACCAGCCAGATCATTTGGGACGATACTGAATCAGCACCAGACGCCCCTGATTATCAATCTTATCGGCAGGCGGAATGGCAAGGCGGTTGATGTCTTCATCCTTCGCGATGGTGAGCACGAGCGTAATAATCCCCTCCTGACGGTGCTGGCTGAGCCAGTCCGCAAAATCGGCATAGCGAATAAACCGGCCTTTGGCATCGGGATAGTTAAGGCCATATTTCAGCTCGCCGGTTTGCCCATACATTAAAATGTCATCCCGGTTCAGACTCCAGGCCAGACCGGCGGCGACGCCTACGCTGTCGGTAAGAATGTAGCGGCTTGGCGCCAGGTTTTCCCGGGTCATCTCGACAAAAAACTGCGGCTGTTTAGATTCCATTACCCGATCGGGAACGGAAAAGCCAAACAACAGCGCCAGCGCCACGGGACACAACGCGGCATAAATCCAGCTCTTTTCGGTGTTAGTCAGCGTATACCAGCCGAAAAGGGCCCACAGGGTAAAAATGCCCAGCGAACAGAAGACCTTATACACCTCAATGTGCATCCAGACCGGCGATTTCAGCGGTCCCCACGGCGAGACAACCAGCGTGGCGATGATCCCGATGACGCCGAACAGAATATTGATCCAGCCGTTGATGCGCAGTGCGGCAAAGCCCTTTTCCGCCGCGTTCAATCCATATCTCGCCATCAGTATGGCGAGCGGGGCGAAACAGGACAGAATGTAGGTCGGTAATTTGCCTTTCGCGATGCTAAAAAACATCAGCGGCATTACGATCCAACCGAGCAGATAGAGCGCGCTGCGCGATTCATCGCGCTCCTGCCAGCCGGTCTTTAAGGCGCCCGGAAGCAGCGCTAGCCACGGCAGGCTTCCGGCGATCAGCACCGGCAGATAGTACCAGAACGGCGCTTTGTGCTGGGCGTCATCCATCGCGAAACGCTGGATATGTTCGACCCAGAAAAAGTAGTGCCAGAAATCGGGTTCGCGTTGGGCGATAGCCAGCCCCCACGGCAGAATGACGACGACACAGCTAATGACCGCTAATCCGCCGTAGAGGAATAGATCTTTCCAGCGCTTCTGCGCGGCGACCCACGGCAGAACGCTGAGCACCGGTACTGCAAGCGCCAGAAAGCCCTTGGTCATGACCCCCATCCCGCAGGTGACGCCCAGCAGCAGGAATCCTACGCTTTTCCCTTGCCAGGTGGTGGCCTGCATCGCCTGCCAGAAGCAGCACAGTCCCGCCATGAGCCAGAGCGCAATCAGCGGATCGAGCACCGCGTAAGTGCCAATCCCGTAGACAATAAACAACGACAAGAAAATGATGGCCGACAGCAGGGCAGTACGCATATCGCGCCATATGCGCATGGCAAGCCATCCCACCAGCGCGGCGGTGACCAGTGTCGCAAAAATCGCCCCAGCGCGAACGCCGAAATTGTTCGCACCAAACAACCACTGCCCGATGCTGTTAATCCAGTATCCGGCAATCGGTTTTTCAAAGTAACGGACGCCAAGAAAATGAGGAACAAGCCAGTCGCCGGAGGCCAGCATTTCACGACTGATCTCGGCATAGCGCGTCTCGTCAGGTTGCCACAGCAGGCGCAGGTTGATGGGGATGATGTACCAGAACGCGATTAGCGCGGCCAGTATCTGATAATAACGGGTGTTTTTCATCGTATGACACTCATTGCTTGCTGGCAGCCTAACCATCCTTCTCTTCCCGCGAGGTTACCGCGAATAATCTCTCCCGGCGGCAAGGTGTTGCGATCGTCAGGCAGTAGATCGCCAAGCGGGCAGAAGGTGATGCCCGCATCAGCCGCACGCTGGAGCAGTTCCTCAAACTGGCTGTGCCAGGCACCGCCTTCGACTTCGGCATGAATGGTATACACCGGCGTACCGGTATCCCGCTGTATTCGGGAGAGGATCCAGTCGTTGAAATCCTCCGCCTGAACGTCGCGACCCACCGCTTCATCCCACGTGGGCAGCGTAACCGGAATTTGTGGCGTAGCGAACGCATCAGCCCCGAGAACCGGACGGAACGGCGCCCAGCCGCGGCAGTCGCTGTTGTAACGCAGAGAAAATGTCTCTTTGGCGAGCACCACACGCTGGTCGGCACGCCAGCCCGCGACGGCTGAACAGGTCACGGGCTGGCCGGTGATCGCCTCCAGGGCGGTTATCCCGTGTGAAATATCAGCGATGAGCTGCTGTTCGCTCCACTGAGGACTCCGGGACTGCCAGGCGTGGTGATCCCAGGCGTGCAGCCCTGTTTCATGCTGGCGCGCCGCTTCACGGATAATCTCTGCGTTTGCGCGGCCGATTTCTTTTCCCGGCCAGGCAGTACCGGCCAGCAGAATATCCCAGCCGTAAAGAGACGCGGCGTTTGAACGCAGCATCTTCCACAGAAACTGCGGTTTAATCAGGCGCCAGAGATGGCGCCCCATGTTGTCTGGTCCAACGCTAAAGAAAAAACTTGCCCGAATGTGGTATCGGCTCAATGACGCTAACAGGCGCGGCACGCCTTCGCGGGTGCCACGGAAGGTATCGACATCAATACGCAAGCCGACTTTTGTCATGATGAATGTTCCGTGAGATCTACACTGCGCAGGAAGAAATCCAGCGTCTCGTCAACCGTTTCGCGCATATCAATGGTAGGCTCCCAGTCCAGGCAACGTTTTGCATTACGGATGTTGGGCTTACGGTGCTCCACATCCTGATAGCCTTTGCCATAATAGCTGCTGCTCTCAACCACCCGTAACCCGGCAAACGGTGGAAAATGATTGCGCAGCGGATGTTTGTCGAAACTCTCCAGCAGCATTTCCGCCAGCTCTTTGATGCTGGCTTCGTTTTCTGGGTTGCCGATGTTGATGATTTCACCGTCACAGCGGCCGCCCGCATTTTCAATGATCCGGTACAGCGCTTCGATACCGTCGCGGATATCCGTAAAGCAGCGTTTTTGTTTTCCGCCTTCAATCAGCTTAATTGGCGAGCCTTCCACCAGGTTAAGGATCAACTGCGTAATGGCGCGTGAGCTGCCAATTCGCGCGGAATTCAGGCTGTCGAGTCGCGGCCCCATCCAGTTGAACGGGCGGAAGAGGGTAAAGCGAAGCCCTTCTTTTTCACCATAGGCCCAAATGACGCGGTCGAGAAGCTGTTTGGACACCGAGTAAATCCAGCGGGGTTTATTGACCGGCCCGACAATCAGATTCGAGCTGTCTTCATCGAACACTTTGTCGGTACACATCCCGTACACTTCAGAAGTCGATGGGAAAATGATCCGTTTACGGTATTTCACACAGTAGCGAATGATTTTCAGGTTTTCTTCAAAATCCAGTTCAAAGACGCGCAGTGGGTTGCGGGTATATTCAATAGGCGTGGCAATGGCCACCAGCGGCAGCACCACGTCGCATTTCTTAACGTGATATTCGATCCATTCAGAGTGAATGCTGATGTCGCCTTCCACAAAATGAAAACGCGGATGGTTGAGGAAGCGACCAATCGCATCGCTGCCGATATCCAGACCATAGATTTCGTAGTGGTCTTCGCGCAGCAGGCGTTCGGTAAGATGGTTGCCAATAAAGCCATTCACGCCGAGGATCAGTACGCGGGTACGGCGCTTACTGGTTGCCAGCGACTGACTGTTTAAACGAGAACCCGCAACCAGGCCAAGAACCTGCGCTAACTGTGCCCCCTGCATGGTGATGCCGTTACCCGCCTGTCCGGTCACGACCTCCAGCGCGCCTTCGGCACAAGCGATCAGCAGGGGGGCGACGGAAATCACGGTACCCGGTTGCGCGGTCTGGGTCTGCGGGTGGACACGGGATGACCAGATGGTGAATTTTTGCGTGCCGGAATAGCTGAATGCGCCCGGCCAGGGGGCCGCAACCGCCCGCACCATGTTGTGCAGCGTCGTTGCCGGTCGGTTCCATGTCAGGAAACTGTCTTCAGGCGTGCGGCGACCAAAGTACGTTGCGTCGCTCTCGTTCTGCGCAACGTCGTGGGTCTCTCTGCGTTTGATCGCGGGCAATGCCTGTTCCAGCACCCGTCGGGCGGTCTGGCAAAGCTTATGATGTAGCGTAAGGGCCGTATCGTCAGGCGAAATAGCGACACGCTGTTGCTCGATAATGGCGCCTGCATCGGCGCGTTTGACCATGCGGTGCAGCGTCACGCCGGTTTCACTTTCGCCATTCACCAACACCCAGTTCAGCGGGGCGCGACCGCGATACTTCGGCAGGAGTGAACCGTGCAGGTTGAATGCGCCAGCCGGGGCCAGTTCCAGAATCGCATCGCTGAGCAGATGACGGTAATAGAAGGAGAAAATAACGTCGGGAGCGAGTTGACTGATACGCTCGGCCCAGATGGGGTGGTTGACGTCATCAGGGGCGTAGACCGGGATCCCCGCATCAGCGGCCAGGCGAGAAACGGAGCCAAAAAATGCGTTTTCTCCTGGGTTATCCGCATGTGTAAAAATGGCGGCAATGTCATAACCGGCGTCGAGCACGGCCTGAACGCCCAGACACCCCATATCGTGATACGCGAAGACAACGGCTTTCATTGTTGATTTTCCTGTGTAGAGTGCGGGCTTTCCGGACGAATAACTTGCTGGACGAAATAGCGGGGGCGGGCACGGACATCGTTGTAAATTCGACCGATATATTCGCCGAGTAATCCCATGCCGATGAACTGTGCGCCGATAAAAGTAAACAGAACGGCAAACAGCATGAATACCCCTTCTGCCGCCCATTGTGGCCCCAGCGTCAGGCGGAGAATGACGAGGAGTATCGACAGGGTAAATCCGGTAACGGCAATGACGCTGCCGAGCAGGCTCAGCATGCGCAGAGGCGTTGTCGTCAGGCAGGTCACCAGGTCGTACATCAGGTTAATCAGCCGCATAAAGCTGTATTTGGAATCACCAAATTCACGTTCCGCGTGATGAACGGGGATCTCCGTGGCGCGGCGGGCAAAAATATTCGCCAGAATCGGGATAAATGTGCTGCGTTCGTGACAATGCAGCATGGCATCGATAATGTGACGGCGATAGGCGCGAAGCATGCAGCCGTAGTCGCCCATCGCTTTGCCCGTGGTGCGTTGAATCAGATGGTTGATCATCTTCGAGGCGGTCTTACGGAACAGACTGTCCTGACGATTCTGGCGCACGGTGCCAACGACGTCATACCCTTCATCGGCTTTTGCCACCAGACGCGGGATCTCTTCCGGCGGGTTTTGCAGATCGGCATCGAGCGTAATGATCAGGTCGCCGGTGACGTGACTGAACCCCGCCATGATGGCGGAATGCTGCCCATAGTTGCGATTCAGTAAAATCGAAACAATGTGGCTGCCTTCGGCTTCTGATGCGTTGATCAACAACTGGGCGGAGTGGTCGCTGCTACCGTCATCAATCAACAGGATTTCATAGTCTTTTCCCAGACTCTCGCAGGCCGCAGTGGTTCGCCTGAGCAGTTCCGGCAGGCTTTCCTGTTCGTTGTAGACAGGGATCACCACCGACACTTTCGTAATCGGAAGGGCTTCAAACATGGTTATTTTCCTGCAATCTGGCGAAGCGCGGTGATGACACGGGCGGTATCCGCCGGGGTCATATCAGGAAACAGCGGTAGCGAGCAGATACGTGCGCTGTTCCATTCGGTATTGGGGAGCGACAGGGTGTTAAAGCGCTCGCGGTAATATTTCTGCGTGTGTGCCGCGCGAAAATGCAAACCGGTCCCGATCCCCTGGTTTTTGAGCGCCTCCATCAGCGCGTCGCGACTGATGCCACAGCGCTCTTCGTCGGTACGAATAATAAACAGATGCCAGGCATGAACGTGGGGCCATGACGGCAGGCTCAGCGGTTGAAACGGGAGATCGGCCAGTGCCAGTTGGTACGTGTGGGCGATGGATGCCCGGCGACGGTTTAGTGTCTCTAGCTTGTCTAACTGAACCAGCGCCATCGCCGCGTTAATATCGGTCAGATTGTATTTGTAACCTGGCGTCAGCACCTCTGCCTGAGGCGCGCGCCCCCAGGTCTGGCGATCGTAGGCATCCACGCCGAGTCCGTGGAATTTCAGCTTACGCAGCTCCCGGGCGAGTGGCTCGTCGTCGGTGACAATGAGTCCTCCCTCTGCGCAGGTGACATTCTTGATGGCGTGAAAGGAGAAAATTGCGGTGCCCCGCGCGCCGACGTGACGGCCCTGATAATAAGTCCCGACTGCGTGGGCAGCATCTTCGATAACCGCAATGCCGTGACGTTCTGCAAGGGCGTAAATGGCATCCAGATAGGCCGGCGCGCCAGCGTAATGGACGGGAATAATGGCTTTCGTGCGCGGGGTAATGGCGGCTTCAATGTGTTCAGCGGTGACCATCAGTGTGTCGCGGTCGACATCCACCATCACCGGAGTGGCTCCCAGTAGCACAATCATGTTCAGGGTGGAAACCCAGGTCATTGACGGGGTGATGACTTCATCACCGGCACCGACTCCCAGCGCCATGAGGGCGATATGCATACCCGCCGTGGCGGAGCTGACGGCAATGGCGTGGTGGTTTCCCGTCAACTGGCAGAAGGCCTCTTCCAGTTGCTGATTTTTCGGGCCGGTTGTAATCCATCCGGAATCAAGAACCGCTTTGATTGCGGCAAGTTCTTCCGTACCTACCGCCGGGCGAGAGAAAGGCAGAAAATCAGACATTATATTTCCTTTAGCCATTTGGATACTGCGATCCTCTTATTTATTGAGTCATAAACAGGAGGCTAAATGAGGATTATCCAGTTAGAGCCAAATAATAGTGGCTGAATATTAATTTAACCTTAAGAACTTAACGTTATGGAAATATATCCTTTTTTCCTCGTGTTGCATTTGCATTGGTCGTGGTTTTCGGGCATTTTGCCCACATAAATGATCATGCCTTTGATTAAGCAGTACGTCGCAAAGTTATATTTCTGTTCGCCGGTAACGGGTGGAGTTTAATGTGTTTATCGTGTCCCAATATTTCATTAAATACAAAAAATATACGGTTATTTTGTTATCGGCGCTGGTGATGATGGTGGGGCTGGGTAGCCATTTCGCCTGGAGTAGTAACGGACTGCCGCGAATCGATTCCCGTACCCTGGCGGTACTGGCAAAACAGCATCCGGTGGTGGTGTTGTTTCGTCATGCTGAGCGCTGCGACAGGTCAGACAATACCTGCCTGTCGGATAAAACCGGCATTACCGAGCATGGCGCGAAGCAAGCCCGTGCGTTGGGTGCCGCGTTTGGTAAAGAGATAAAAGACTACGATCTTTATGCCAGCGATACGGTGCGTACCATTCAGTCAGCGACCTGGTTTTCTGCGGATAAAAAACTGACGGTGGATAAAGGCATGCATGCCTGTGGCCGGGGTACTTATCAGGCCATTGAGCGCTTAGCCAATAAGTCGGAAAATAAAGATGTGGTAATTTTTACTCACAATCATTGTCTGACCTATCTGGCAAAAAATATGCGGAGTGTAAAATTGACCCCGGATTATCTGGACGGTCTGGTGATGCATGTCGATAAAGGGAAATTGTTCCTTGACGGTAAACTGGTGTCACCCTAATCCCTATTATGAATAAAGAATGACAGCCGTACCGGCTGTCATCGGATATTACAATAACCCTTTCAGTGTTAAGGTTTTCACCGTCGCAACGTTCAGATCGTATTTCACTAAATCTTCCGGTTTGACCCAGGCAAACGCCTGAAACTCGTCATTGATATGCACCTCACGATTGGCGGCGATGCAGTCGAATATCAGGTAAATCATATAGATCTCTTCCTGACGGCCATCGGGGTAGGTTTTGGTACGGATATCGTCGCTGAAGGTCCAGGGTTTGATATCAGTCAGAACCAACGCAGTGCCCAGTTCTTCGCGAATCTCACGGCGCAGGGCCTCTTCAATACGTTCCCCGGGTTCGACGCCACCACCAGACAGCGCCCATTGGCCCGGGAAAACGCCCCGGTCGTCGGCCATCTGGCACAGGAGATAACTTCCAGCATTCTGTATTAAGGGGCAAACAATAGTCCTTTGACGCACGGTAATGTTCCTTGAAGCGGAGGGAGTGTTAGCACGGAAAAGTTTATCCCCTGGCAACAGCAGAGAAAATGTTTATTTTCTATTCATATGAGAAATGTACTGCACTGGATTGTTATGAATAAGAAATAGTATCCGGGCGTTTTTCCGAACGATAGGGAAGGTTAACAATACTCTTCTCGCCCCTGAACGGTATTATTTAGTTACAAAATGCCGCACGATCGCTTTTTTAGCTCATTGATTCCTTTAACACTGGCAGTACAATCCTGCGGTTTTGGGGAACTTTACGTATTTGCTTGCTGGAAAGGGTAAAAATGAAAAAAAGCGTATTATTTGGAATAGCTGGAATGCTGTTCGTTTCCGCCTCTGCGAGTGCAATGAGCATCAGCGGTCAGGCGGGTAAAGAATATACCAACGTTGGCGTCGGCTTTGGCACCGAGTCCACGGGCCTGGCGCTGAGCGGCAACTGGATGCATAGCGATGACGATGGCGACGTCGCGGGTCTGGGACTGGGGCTGAATCTTCCGCTCGGTCCACTGATGGCGACGGTGGGCGGCAAAGGGGTCTATACCAACCCGAACGACAGTGATGAAGGCTATGCTGCCGCGGTTGGCGGTGGACTACAGTGGCCAATAGGCGATAGCATCCGTCTGTTCGGCGAGTACTACTACTCTCCGGACTCGTTATCCAGCGGGATCCAGAGCTATGAAGAGGCGAATGCCGGTGCACGTCTGACGATCATGCGTCCGCTTAGCATCGAAGCGGGTTATCGCTACCTGAACCTTGCGGGTAAAGATGGCAATCGCGATAACGCCATTGCGGACGGCCCGTATGTTGGGGTTAACGCCAGCTTCTAATTTTGGTGGCGCGGTCTTCTGCCGCGCCACTTTTGTTTCCTTCCGGATATTTCTCTACCCCGTCACTTCCCCCTTTGCGTTATAGTGTTTTCATCTTAAAAGCAGGAGAACACGATGTTAAACGTGGAGATGTTATCCACCGGGGATGAAGTGTTGCACGGGCAAATCGTCGACACGAATGCTGCCTGGCTGGCCGATTTTTTCTTTAATCAGGGATTGCCTTTAACCCGCCGTAATACGGTGGGCGATAACCTCGACTGCCTGGTCGCCATTTTGCGCGAGCGGAGTCAGCATGCTGACGTACTGATCGTCAACGGTGGACTGGGGCCGACCAGCGACGATCTCAGCGCGCTTGCTGCGGCGACGGCGAAAGGGGAAGGGCTGGTTCTGCACGAAGCCTGGCTTGCCGAGATGGAACGATTTTTCCGCGAGCGCGGCAGAGTGATGGCGCCCAGCAACCGCAAACAGGCGGAACTGCCCGCCAGCGCTGAATTCATCAATAATCCCGTCGGTACCGCCTGTGGTTTTGCCGTGCAGCTTAATCGTTGCCTGATGTTCTTTACGCCGGGCGTACCGTCAGAATTTAAGGTAATGGTAGAACATGAGATCCTGCCGCGTCTGCGCGAGCGTTTCTCTCTCTCCGAGCCGCCGCTGTGTCTGCGTCTGACCACCTTTGGTCGTTCGGAAAGCGATCTGGCGCAAAGCCTCGACTCGCTTTCATTACCGGAAGGGGTGACGCTGGGTTACCGTTCTTCGATGCCGATTATCGAGCTGAAATTGACCGGACCGTATGTCCAGCGTGAAGCGATGCGCAGTCTGTGGCAGGAGGTCAAACGCGTTGCCGGTCAAAGCCTGATTTTTGAAGGTACCGAGGGACTTCCGTTACAAATCGCCCGCGAGTTGCAGAAAAGGCAGCTCAGCCTGACGCTGAGCGAACAGTTCACCGGCGGGCTGGTGGCATTGCAGCTCTCCCGCGTGGGTGCGCCGCTGCTGGCCAGTGAAGTGGTGCCTTCGCAGGAAGAGACGCTGGCGCAGACCGCGCACTGGACGACAGAACGGCGCGATAACCATTACGCCGGGCTGGCGCTGGCGATCTCCGGGCTGGAAAACGATCACCTGAACTTTGCGCTGGCGACCCCGGACGGGACGTTTGCCCTGCGCGTGCATTTCAGCGTGACCCGTCACAGTCTGCTGGTCCGTCAGGAGGTCTGTGCGATGATGGCGCTTAACATGCTGCGTCGCTGGTTCAACGAGCAGGATATTGCCAGCGAACACGGCTGGATTGACGTGGTTGAATCCCTGACGCTGTAGTCTTTACATCGCCCGAAAGCGCTGAGTTTTTCGGGCGGATTCTTTTTTTGTCCAACCCATTGTACTCCCCGCGAAAAAATCCGTGCGTCATCTCACACTTCTGCACGTAATTTCTCCATTCTGCTGGAAGAAAGGCGCGACATGACGCGCTTCACAAATTTACCTGGCTCGACCGACCACACTGATTCCAGTATCTCAGACTGGAGTCCAGTATGTTGGAATCAAGCAAAGTTCCGGCGCTCACCCGCGCCATCGATATTCTTAATCTGATTGCGCGGATTGGCCCCTGTAGCGCCGCCACGATTATCGAAACGCTGGGTATTCCCAAAAGCACGGCGTACCTGCTGTTGAGCGAACTGAAGCGTCAGCGGTTTATCAGTGTCGATCACCAGGAGAACTTTTGTCTGTGGACCAAGCTGGTGGAACTTTCCGGCCATGCGCTCAGCAAAATGGATCTGCGTGAGCTGGCGCGCCCGCGCCTGACGCAACTGATGGATGAAACGGGGCTGCTCTGCCATCTGGGGATCATTGACCATGAAAGCGCGTATTACATCCTGAAGGTGGAATCGTCTTCGACCATCAGCGTGCGCTCCCATGAAGGGAAAAGCCTTTCGTTATATCGCTCTGGTATTGGTAAATGCCTGTTGGCCTGGCAACCCGCCGCCGTGCGCAACGCCATTATTGAACAACTGGTATGGGAGCAGGCGACCCCCACCACGATCACCCAACCTCAGCAACTTAGCGATGAACTGGAACGCATCCGCCAGCGCGGCTGGAGCTTCGATAACGGAGAGGATTATCCGGATGTACGCTGTGTTGCTGCCCCTGTATTTAATGCCAATAACGAACCCGCCGCCGCCATTTCGGTGGTTGGCACTCGCTTAGAAATCAACGAAGAGAATCGTGATTATCTTGCCGGCAAAGCCATTGCCTGCGCGAAAGATATTTCACGTCTGTTGGGATGGAAAAGTCCCTTCGATTCACTCGCATCATAATAATGGAGAACATCATGACCCTACCCAAAATTAAACATGTCCGCGCCTGGTTTACCGGTGGCGCTACAGCAGAAAAAGGTGCTGGCGGCGGTGATTATCATGACCAGGGAGCGAATCACTGGATTGACGATCATATCGCCACGCCGATGAGCAAATATCGTGAGTACGAGCAGTCACGCCAGTCCTTTGGGATTAACGTGCTGGGTACGCTGATTGTCGAAGTCGAAGCCGAAAACGGACAGACGGGTTTTGCGGTCTCCACGGCAGGGGAGATGGGGTGCTTTATCGTTGAAAAACACCTCAATCGCTTTATCGAAGGGAAATGCGTCAGCGATATCAAACTCATTCACGATCAGATGCTCGGTGCGACCATGTATTACTCAGGCTCTGGCGGTCTGGTGATGAACACCATCTCCTGCGTCGATTTGGCGCTGTGGGATCTGTTTGGCAAGGTGGTCGGCCTGCCGGTCTACAAACTGTTGGGCGGCGCGGTGCGCGATGAAATTCAGTTCTATGCCACCGGGGCCCGACCGGATCTGGCAAAAGAGATGGGCTTCATTGGCGGCAAAATGCCGACGCACTGGGGGCCACACGATGGCGATGCGGGGATCCGCAAAGATGCCGCGATGGTGGCGGAGATGCGTGAGAAGTGCGGCCCGGATTTCTGGTTGATGCTGGACTGCTGGATGAGTCAGGACGTGAATTACGCCACGAAGCTGGCTCATGCCTGCGCGCCATCTAACCTGAAGTGGATCGAAGAGTGTTTACCGCCGCAGCAGTATGAAGGCTATCGCGAACTGAAACGCAATGCGCCGGCAGGGATGATGGTCACCAGCGGTGAGCACCACGGCACGCTGCAGTCCTTCCGTACGCTGGCGGAAACCGGCATCGATATCATGCAGCCGGATGTCGGCTGGTGCGGCGGCCTGACCACACTGGTCGAGATTGCTGCGATTGCGAAATCGCGCGGACAACTGGTCGTGCCGCACGGTTCGTCGGTCTACTCCCATCATGCGGTGATTACCTTCACCAACACGCCGTTCAGTGAGTTCCTGATGACCAGCCCGGACTGCTCAACCATGCGTCCGCAGTTTGACCCGATTCTGCTTGATGAACCGGTACCGGTGCAGGGCCGCATTCATAAGTCCGTGCTGGATAAACCAGGATTCGGCGTCGAGTTGAACCGCGACTGTAATCTGAAACGGCCTTATAGCCACTAATGACCCGTGCGTTGCCGCAGCGACGGCAACGCCCTCATCTCTTTGAGGATCTTGCTATGAGTACCACTCTTCTTGACGGCGTGGTGAAGAAAAACCGCGCGCGTTTGATCCCGTTCATGCTGGCACTGTATGTCCTGGCGTTTCTGGACCGTTCGAACATTGGCTTTGCCAAAGAGACCTATCAGATTGATACCGGGCTGAGCAACGAGGCCTATGCGCTTGGCGCGGGGATTTTCTTTGTGGTTTACGCTTTTCTTGGGGTGCCCGCCAACCTGTTGATGCGCAAGCTGGGGGCCAGAACCTGGATTGGCACCACCACGCTGTTGTGGGGATTCCTCTCCGCTGCGATGGCGTGGGCGGATACCGAGGCGAAATTCCTGATTATCCGTACCCTGCTGGGAGCGGCAGAAGCCGGTTTCTTCCCCGGCATGATCTATCTCACCTCGCAATGGTTCCCGCAGCGTAACCGCGCCAGCATTATGGGGCTGTTTTACATGGGGGCGCCGCTGGCGTTGACGCTGGGATCGCCGCTGTCCGGCGCGCTGCTGGAGATGCACGGCTTTATGGGCCATCCCGGCTGGTTCTGGATGTTCGTTATCGAAGGTTTACTGGCGGTAGGCGCCGGAGTCTTCACCTTCTTCTGGCTGGATGATACCCCGCAGCAGGCGCGTTTCCTCAGCGCAGAAGAGAAAGCGGCGCTCATAAGCCAACTGGCGAGTGAAGAAGAGAAGAAGACCACGTCAAAACTGACGGATGCCCTGCGTAACGGACGCGTCTGGCAACTGGCGATTATCTATCTGACGATTCAGGTGGCGGTGTACGGGCTGATTTTCTTCCTGCCGACTCAGGTTGCGGCGCTGCTGGGAACCAAAGTGGGCTTTACGGCGTCGGTGGTTACCGCCATTCCATGGGTTGCCGCTCTGTTCGGGACCTGGCTGATCCCTCGCTACTCCGACCGTACGGGTGAGCGCCGCAATGTCGCCGCGCTGACGTTGCTGGCTGCGGGGATTGGCATCGGCGTATCCGGGCTGGCCTCTCCGGTAGTGGCGATTCTGGCGCTTTGCGTGGCGGCGGTCGGTTTTATCGCCGTACAACCGGTGTTCTGGACCATGCCGACTCAGTTACTTTCCGGCACGGCGCTGGCGGCGGGGATCGGTTTCGTGAACCTGTTTGGCGCGGTGGGCGGGTTTATTGCGCCAATCCTGCGTGTGAAGGCGGAAACGATGTTTGCCAGCAGTGCTGCGGGACTGTTGACGCTGGCGGGCGTCGCCATTATCGGCTCATTGATTATCTTCACGCTGAGCGTGAACCGTCCCACGTCGCAACCGGGTGCTGCGCATCAATAATTTTATCCACGTTGTAAGGATCATTATGAACGCATTGTTAGCGAACCCTTTTAAGGACGCGCTCCGCAAAGGGGAAGTACAAATTGGACTGTGGTTAAGTTCGACCACCTCTTATATGGCGGAAATCGCCGCAACGTCGGGTTATGACTGGCTGCTGATCGACGGCGAACACGCGCCGAACACGATGCAGGATCTCTATCATCAGTTGCAGGCGATTGCCCCTTACGCGAGCCAGCCGGTGATCCGTCCGGTAGACGGTGCTAAGGCGCTGATCAAGCAGGTACTGGATATCGGCGCGCAGACGCTGTTGATTCCGATGGTGGATAGCGCGGAACAGGCGCGACAGGTGGTTGCTGCAACCCGTTACCCGCCTGTGGGTGAGCGCGGCGTCGGGGCCAGCGTGGCGCGGGCGGCACGCTGGGGTCGTATTGAGAACTATATGGCGCAGGCCAATGCGTCACTCTGTCTGCTGGTGCAGGTTGAAAGTAAAGCCGCGCTGGATAATCTGGATGCGATCCTCGACGTAGACGGGATTGACGGTGTGTTTATTGGTCCTGCCGATCTTTCGGCTTCGTTGGGGTATCCGGACAACAGCGGACACCCGGAGGTGCAGCGGATTATCAAAGAGAGCATCCAGCGCATTCGCGCAGCCGGGAAAGCGGCGGGCTTTCTCGCCGTCGATCCGCTGATGGCGCAGAAATGTCTGGAGTGGGGGGCGAACTTTGTTGCTGTCGGCGTCGATACCATGCTGTATACCGACGCGCTGGACCAGCGGCTGGCAATGTTTAAGTCCGGCCAGACGATGCCGAAACTGAAAAGCAGTTACTAAATCCATAGCCCGGCGGCGCTGTGTCACCGGGCTATCTGTCAGGCTTTACGGACTGTTTGCCATGATATCGTCGAGTGACAGCCCGGTTATCACCAGTACCTTGTCGCGTTCGATCCCGCTTTTCAGCATCATCCGCGCGATACGTAATGCCTCCTCCCGGGTGCCTTTTTGTAATCCTTCCTGTAGACCCTTCTGCAGCCCCGTGTGGTGGCCTTCCTGCCGAAGCCTTTCTGCAATCGTCATCAATTTCTCCTTGTGATGGGGAACGCGTCTGGCAACGTCATGAATAAAGTCACTGAAGCGGGACGCATCGCCGTACTGCACCAGATAATTAAACAGCGTATGCAACTGGCTGTCATTAGCGGTACCGGTTATTAAAAGCGAAACCAGTCGGTCAACCAGCCCCATCAAATCACGATCGTGGATATGTTTTTGCATCAGTTCAAGCAGGGCTATGCGCTTATGCTGCATGATTTCGTTGTCAGAGATGACCGTGATATCAACCAGCGGAAAGGCTTCCGTATAGAGTTGCCGCGCCAACTGCGGGTCGTCCGACGGTAACGCATTCAATTTTGTGGAAGGCTAAACGCAAAAACGCCCGGGGCATTGTGCCGCCGGGCGAGTCATTTAGCCTAATGCTTTCGCCAGCAGGGTAATCGGATGTTCGCAACGCTTGCTGGTGGACATCTCGATTTGCCATTTGCAGGTCTCGCAGTCGGTCACCACAATATCCGCGCCGCTGTCTTCAATCTGTTTAAACAGCGGCGCGCCAATGGCCTGCGAGGTGGGGTAGTTCTCTTTTTTAAAGCCGTAGGTACCGGCAATCCCGCAGCACTGGGAATCCAGCACCGTGAGCTCGAGCCCCGGAATACGGCGCAGCAGTTCAAGGGTGTACAGCGTCCAGCCCATTTTTTCCATATGGCACGGAGTGTGGTAAACCACTTTCAGCGGCAGCGTTTTTAGCGGCAGCGTTTTTCCTTCGTCCAGTTTGCGCCACAGCCAACGGGTCGCCAGTTCGATATGCTCTCGCAGACCGCTGTTGTCGACGTCCAGCACTTCCGGGTACTCGTCGCGCAGCGCAAAGGTACAGGTCGAGGAGGTGGCAATCACCGGAATCCCCTTCACGCCAATCGCTTCACGCAGTGATTCGACGTTGGTTACCGCCTGTTTACGCGCCTTGTCGGTAAATCCGTTGGCAATCAGCGGCACGCCGCAGCACTTCTCTTTACTCAATAACTGGACGCCTGTGCCCATCGCGTTCAGCACGTTGATCAAATCTTTGCCGAGCTGCGGATGGTTGTAATTCACAAAACAACCGTGGAAGAAGGCAACCTGATCGTTGTACTGCGCCTGCTGGGCCGCCACGCTGCGATACCAGCGGCGGAAGGTGCCGAAAGAGTATTTTGGCAACGTCCGGCGATGGTCGATTTTCAGCGCGTAATCGAGCAACTGACGCACCGGTTTCAGCGAGGTCGCCGTGTTGACCACCGGCGCGAACGGTGTGGAAACGCTGCCCATCAGGTCGGTGTGGCTTAAGACAAAGTTACGCAGCGACGGCCGCGAGGTGTCATATTTAGCGCGCGCACGCTGAATGATATCGCCGATTTTGACATCCGACGGACAGGCCACTTCGCAGCGTTTGCAGTTAATGCAATATTTCAGCGCGTCGTCGTACAGCGCGCCATCTTTCAGACGCAGGCGCTCGCCGTCGGGACCGGCCTGTTTGGGGCCCGGGTAACCTGGATTAACACGGCTGACCGGACAGGCGGTGGTACACACCGTGCATTTGATGCAACTTTCAAAACTCGTATCGCTCATTGCTCACCTCCTGCACGTGCTGCAATGTGATGGGCGGCGTGTAACGCGGTGACTGCGCAGACGCCGCCTCCGCATCCCTGGGCAATGGGGTCGAATCCGCCGAGAACCGAGCCAATAGCATAGAGGTTGTCTACGGTCTGTCCGGCCAGCGACGGGCGCAGCGCCTCATCGGTGGTAACACCAAACTGTTGCCAGGGTTGCGCATCAAAGAAATCGCGTTGATACCATTCGGCGCGGGTCGCCGCTTGCTGAACGTCCAGCCCCAGGATCGGCTCGCGGATCCCTTCACGTTCGGCAATCAGGCCACTGCTAAAGAAACTTCCGCTGGCGAGCACCGCGAAACGCGGGCGCAGTGGGATATCTGCGTGGTTGCGCGTCCAGATTTCGCTGACCACGCCATTTTTACAGGTGACGTTTTTCACCTCATCGCCGGGCATCCAGATCCCGCCCTGACGAACGAACTGTCGCTGTAGTTGATTATGCAGTCGGATCCCCAGCACCGATGGCGGTAGCGTAGGCAGTAGCATGAGTGAACAGGGCAGACGCTCGTTGAGCCAGCGCCAGAGGCTGTCATCCGCCAGACCAAAGCAGGCGGGCATGATGATCATTTCGCAGGTTTTTGCTACCGGCAACAGTGCGTCATACAACAAGGGCCATTTATCTTCGTTATCCAGAAAACGCGCAATATTAACCGCCCGAAATTCGGTGGCGTTGTCGCGCAACACATCCAGTTCCGGCAGGTCGATTTCGGCGGTATCAACCTCCCGATCGTGTTGCCGTAAAGAGGCCGCAGCCAGGTGCGCCTGAAAATCGAGTAAGCCGCTAATGCCCACCACGCAGAGGCGTTTTGCCGCCAGCGGCCAGACGGGAACTTCCGCTGAGCTGAGCCAGGTTGAACGCAGTGTGCCTAACGGGGTGACCCGCTGGTGCGACTGCTGAACCTCGCCCTGTAGATGCGCGCCGGATGCGTTCAGCAGCGTCTGTGCTTGCCCGGCGAGCGCCAGGACTCGCTGGGCACCAAGCGTGGCGTAAGGATGTGCAGGTGCCTGCTCACTCAGTGCGTTCAGGCCTGCAGTGATGTCATTCACCGGTTGTCCATCCGGCAGCGCGCTGAGCAGATCCAGCGAGCCGGAGGAGAAGTGCAACGCGCTCTGGCCGCGGGTGACCACCGCACAGCGTAACCCGCTCTTTTGTAACTGCAGACCGCATAGCAGCCCGGCAAGACCGCCGCCCATAATGACCGTATCAAATCTCATCGCGCGACTCCTTTTCCAGACCACATAATCCCTGGTATACCCAGCGGGTAAATTCGCTTTCGCGCAAGGCATCACCCCAGGCGATCGGTTGTACGCCTTTCCAGCGTTCGTTGAGGAAGTCTGACAACTGGGTAATGGACTGCGCGGCGGTGGTGATGTTAAAACGCTGCAGCAACCCGGCGGCACGGCAGGCGCAGAGTTCGCCCTGACAGGTGCCCATCCCCACGCGGGTGCGACGACGGAGATCCAACAGGCTGTTGACGTTTAAATTTTCGACGGCGTACTGCACTTCACCGGCGGTGACGGCTTCACATTCACAGACCAGACTGCGGTGCTGGCGACCATGACTCAGCCACGCCGGCGTGCGGTCGCCGTGGCGATACACCGCGGAGCCCCGCAGTGGGGCCGGCAGGGAGATCACGCGCTTCAGCGTGCTTTCCGTGGGCTCCTGCGAGCCCGGTAGCGGCGTGTCTGCAGTGATGCAAGGACGCGTGTTACCCAGTTTCCGGCAGACCGCGTCGGTGGCCCACTCCGCCATCAGACGATAAGTCATCAGTTTGCCGCCGGTAATCGTGATAAACCCGTCCAGGCCGTCGCGTTTCGCGTGATCGAACAGCACAATGCCGCGACTGACGTTACGACCGCTGGGATCGTCATCGCTTGCCACCAGTGGACGTACCCCGGAGTATGCGCGCAGAATGCGCGTTTTCGCCATGATCGGCGCCAGCTTTTCACCTTCACGCAGCAGAATATCGACCTCATCCGCGGTGACGCGGTTGCTGTCGATATCATTGTAATCAATGTGGGTTGAGGTGGTGCCAATCAGCGAAATGGTATCGCCGGGGACCAGAATATCGGCGTCGGAAGGTTTGCGGCAGCGGTTAATCACGTGCTGGTTGATGCGATGGTCCATAATGAGCAGCGACCCTTTCGCCGGGAACATGCGGATACTCAAATCGGCATATTCTGCGATCCGCTGTCCCCAGATCCCGGCGGCGTTAACCACCACCGGCGCATGCAGCGTTTGCGTTTCACCATTGAGATGGTTGCGCACATGGACGCCGCTGACGGTCGCGCCTTCGCGGATCAACCCGGTCACTTCGTGAGCGGTCAGGATAATGGCGCCGTGCTCTTTCGCATCGAGCATGTTGGCTGCAGTCAGGCGGAACGGATCGACCGTTCCGTCCGGCACTTTGACCGCGCCGATCAGTTGTGGATTCACCGACGGTTCGATAATCCGCGCCTGTTGCGGATCGATCGCTTCTGCCCGAATGCCTGCTTCTTCGCAGGCACGGATAAAGGTGGCCTGAAAGGAAAGCTCATCCTCGGGCAGGGTAATAAACAGACCGTCCGTCGGCTCAACGCAGTGGCGGGCGATACGTTTCAGAATTTGGTTTTCGCTGATGCATTCACGGGCAGATTCCGCGTCAGTCACGGCATAACGCGCGCCGCTGTGCAGCAGTCCGTGGTTACGGCCGGTCGCACCGGTCGCAATATCGTGACGTTCGACTAAGATGACACGCAGACCGCGCAGCGCGCAGTCACGGGCAATTCCTGCGCCTGTGGCACCGCCCCCAATGATAATCACGTCACTTGTTTGCGAGTCGCGAGTTTTCATTGTTTTCCCTCACAGTTCGTTTTTTATCATTTAGCCACATAAAAAGCATGGTTTGTTTGATTTCGCGCATATTCGCTCATGATTCGAAAATGAAACGTGATTTCGTGCGCCTTTCTGAACATTTGTCATAAATCTGTAACAATATGTGCTGTAATTCACATTCACGACATGTATCTTTGCATAACATCGCGACCACACTGGAAGCAGCGGGGTTGCGTGTACCACCTGCGGTGTTTACTACTTATAAAAGACGGGCCACGGAGGCTACATTATGTTGAGTATTTTTAAACCAGCGGCGCATAAAGCTCGCTTGCCTGCAGCGGAGATCGATCCGACATACCGTCGGCTTCGCTGGCAAATATTTTTGGGGATATTCTTTGGCTATGCCGCGTACTATCTGGTGCGCAAGAACTTTGCTCTGGCGATGCCGTATCTGGTTGAGCAGGGGTTTTCCCGAGGTGATTTAGGCTTTGCGCTGTCGGGGATCTCTATTGCCTACGGGTTTTCGAAATTCATCATGGGGTCGGTTTCGGATCGCTCGAATCCGCGCGTTTTCCTGCCGGCCGGTCTGATTCTGGCGGCGGCGGTGATGCTGTTCATGGGCTTTGTGCCGTGGGCGACATCGAGCATCGCCGTGATGTTTGTGCTGCTGTTCCTTTGCGGATGGTTCCAGGGAATGGGCTGGCCGCCGTGCGGACGTACCATGGTGCACTGGTGGTCGCAGAAAGAACGTGGCGGGATCGTCTCCGTCTGGAACTGCGCGCATAACGTCGGTGGCGGGATCCCTCCGCTGTTGTTCCTGCTCGGGATGGCCTGGTTTAACGACTGGAAAGCGGCGCTGTATATGCCAGCGTTCGGCGCCATTCTGGTGGCGATTTTCGCTTTCGCGCTGATGCGTGATACCCCGCAATCCTGTGGTCTGCCGCCAATCGAAGAGTACAAAAACGACTACCCGGATGACTACAACGAAAAAGCGGAAGAAGAACTGACGGCGAAGCAGATCTTCATGCAATACATCCTGCCGAACAAATTGCTGTGGTACATCGCTATTGCGAACGTGTTCGTCTATCTGCTGCGTTACGGCATTCTCGACTGGTCTCCGACCTATCTGAAAGAAGTGAAGCACTTTGCGCTGGATAAGTCCTCCTGGGCCTATTTCCTCTATGAATATGCGGGGATCCCGGGGACGCTGCTGTGCGGCTGGATGTCGGACAAAGTGTTCCGTGGCAACCGTGGCGCGACCGGCGTGTTCTTTATGACGCTGGTGACAATTGCCACCATCGTTTACTGGATGAATCCGGCTGGTAACCCGACCGTCGATATGATTTGTATGATTGTGATCGGCTTCCTGATTTACGGTCCGGTGATGCTGATTGGTCTGCATGCGCTGGAACTGGCACCGAAAAAAGCCGCGGGCACGGCAGCGGGCTTTACTGGTCTGTTTGGCTACCTCGGCGGTTCCGTGGCGGCCAGCGCCATCGTCGGCTACACCGTGGACTTCTTCGGCTGGGACGGCGGCTTCATGGTGATGATTGGCGGCAGCATCCTGGCGGTGATTCTGTTGATTGTGGTGATGATCGGCGAAAAACGCCACCATGCTGAGATGCAACAGAAACGCAACGGGGGCTAAGTGAATGAAAACAGCACTGAAAAACCTGAGTCTGACGCTGATGATGGCGGGCGCGGTGATGGGAAGCCATGCCCTGGCCGCCAGCAACACGGATAAAGTGGTGATTGCCCACCGTGGCGCAAGCGGCTACCTGCCGGAGCATACGCTGCCCGCGAAAGCGATGGCCTATGCGCAGGGAGCGGATTATCTGGAACAGGATCTGGTGATGACCAAAGATGACCAACTGGTCGTCCTGCATGATCACTATCTGGATCGCGTGACGGATGTCGCTGAGCGTTTTCCGAATCGTGCGCGCAAAGACGGTCGCTACTACGCTATCGACTTTACGCTGGACGAAATCAAATCCCTGAAGTTTACCGAAGGGTTTGATCTGGAAAATGGCAAGAAGGTACAGACCTATCCTGGTCGTTTCCCGATGGGTAAATCGGACTTCCGTGTGCATACCTTTGCTGAAGAGATTGAGTTTATTCAGGGGCTGAACCATTCCACCGGCAAGAACATCGGTATCTATCCGGAGATCAAAGCGCCGTGGTTCCATCATCAGGAAGGGAAGGACATTGCGACGAAGACGCTGGAAGTGCTGAAACAGTACGGTTACAGCGACAAGCAGGACAAGGTCTGGTTGCAAAGTTTTGATGTAGCAGAACTCAAGCGCATCAAAAATGAGCTGGAACCTAAAATGGGAATGGACCTGAACCTGGTGCAACTGATTGCCTATACCGACTGGAATGAAACCCAGGAGAAGCAACCGGACGGCAGTTGGGTCAATTACAACTACGACTGGATGTTCAAACCGGGGGCGATGAAGCAGGTGGCGGAATACGCGGACGGCATCGGTCCGGATTACCACATGCTGATTGATGAGAAGTCGACGAAAGGCAACATCGTACTGACGGGCATGGTGCAGGACGCCCATCAGAATAAGATGACGGTTCATCCTTATACGGTGCGCGCCGATCAGTTGCCGGACTACACGACGGATGTGGATCAGCTGTACGACATTCTGTACAACCAGGCGGGGGTGGACGGGCTGTTCACCGACTTCCCCGACAAAGCGGTGATGTTCTTACGTAAAGAGTAAAAACCGCGTTATCCCTCTCCACTGCACCCCAAAGGCGGGCAACCGCTGAGTAAGGTGCAGTTTTTTTTATCTCTTTTCCTGCCTGCTAAAGGCTAAAAAGCGCGCACCAGATCAAGAAATTCAGCCCACAGCATAAATATCTTAAGAAATCCTTAAGCAGAAGATTTATATTAAACGTCTGAACAGTTTATGCCGTTATTGTAACGGATGAGGCCGAAATGGTGCAGGAAGAGTTTAATCACTGGTGGGCAACGGAAGGCGATTGGGTCGAAGAACCGAATTATCGACGCAAAGGGATGAGCGGTGTGCAATGCATCGAACGTGACGGGAAGAAACTGTATGTGAAGCGGATGACACAACACCTGTTTCACTCGGTACGCTATCCCTTCGGACGTCCGACGATTGTGCGCGAAATCGAGGTGATCAACGAACTGGCCCGCGCAGGCGTTATCGTGCCGAAAATTGTCTATGGCAAAGCGACAAAAATTGACGGTGAGTGGCGTGCGCTGCTGATCACCGAAGATATGAAAGGCTTTGTGAGCATCGAGGAGTGGTATAAACAGCATGCGGTGACGCCGTATCCTGATGAGGTGCGCGAGGCAATGCTAAACGCGGTCGCGCTGGCCTTTAAAAAGATGCACAGCGTCAATCGTCAGCACGGCTGCTGCTACGTACGTCATATCTATGTGAAAACGGAAGGAACGGTGGAAGCCGGGTTTTTAGATCTGGAAAAAAGCCGTCGTCGTTTGCGTCGCCATCAGGCGGCACACCATGACTTCTCCCAGCTTGAGAAATACCTGAGTCCCATCCCGAAAGCGGACTGGGAACAGGTGAAAGCGTATTACTACGCGCTGTAACGCACGCTACATCTCAATTTCGATGTCGCCTTTTGCCCTGCAACAGCAGGGCAAAATTTCGCCTGGCTGAATGAACGCTAAAGGCTCGGCGATCCAGTCGACCTGCCCGGCAATCAGTCGGGTGCGGCATGAGCCGCAATAGCCTTCGCGACACTGGTATTCCACTTCAACGTTGTGCGACTCAAGCGCGGCAAGCAGGGAAGGGTGTTCATCCTGGCACAACAACTGTGTGCCAGTGATGCGCAGCGTGACGCGTCCCATCAGAGCTGGAAGTTACTCAGATCGTCGGTATCGACTTCAGCGTCGATCTGCCCGACCAGATAGGAGCTCACTTCCACTTCCTGCGGAGCCACCTGAACGTTATCGGACACCAGCCAGGTGTTGATCCACGGAATTGGGTTGGAGCGGGTCTGGAACGGCAGATCCAGACCGACCGCCTGCATACGAATATTGGTGATGTATTCGACGTACTGGCAAAGAATGTCTTTGTTCAGGCCAATCATCGAACCGTCGCGGAACAGATAGTCTGCCCACTCTTTTTCCTGCAGGGCGGCCTGCACAAACAGGTCATAGCACTCCTGCTTACACTCTTCGGCAATTTCCGCCATTTCCGGATCGTCAACGCCGCTGCGCAACAGGTTCAGCATGTGCTGAGTGCCGGTCAGGTGCAGCGCTTCGTCACGGGCAATCAGACGAATGATTTTAGCGTTGCCTTCCATCAGTTCGCGCTCGGCGAAAGCAAATGAGCAGGCGAAGCTGACGTAGAAGCGGATGGCTTCCAGCGCGTTGACGCTCATCAGGCACAGATACAGTTTTTTCTTCAGCGCGCGCAGGTTCACGGTGACGGATTTGCCGTTCACGGTGTGCGTCCCTTCGCCCAGCAGATGCCAGTAGCTGGTCATCTCAATCAGCTCATCGTAATAGCTGGAAATGCCTTCCGCACGTTTTTGGATCTGCTCGTTGGTGACGATGTCATCAAACACAATAGCCGGATCGTTAACGATATTACGGATGATATGGGTGTAAGAGCGCGAATGAATGGTTTCGGAGAAGGCCCAGGTTTCGACCCAGGTTTCCAGTTCCGGAATGGAGATCAGCGGCAGCAGCGCCACGTTCGGGCTACGTCCCTGAATAGAGTCCAGCAGCGTCTGATACTTCAGGTTACTGATAAAAATGTGTTTTTCATGTTCCGGCAGCGCCTGGTAGTCAATACGGTCGCGGGAAACGTCAACCTCTTCAGGACGCCAGAAGAACGAGAGCTGCTTTTCGATCAGCTTTTCGAAGATGTCATATTTTTGCTGATCGTAGCGGGCCACGTTAACCGGCTGACCAAAAAACATCGGTTCCAGCAGTTGATCGTTTTTCGTCTGTGAAAATGTGGTGTATGCCATTGAAGTGAGTCCTGTCAACTGTGTAATGCCGGATGGCGTTTCGCTTATCCGGCCTACAGCATCCGAGTGATTTTGTAGGCCGGATAAGGCTTTTTGCCGCCATCCGGCAACAGATTAAATCTTACATGCGCCGCTTTCGCAGCCATCATCCTGAATGGATGGCACCAGATCGTCCTGGGCATCTTCTGCGCCATCGCGGGTGTTCTGATAATACAGCGTTTTGACCCCGAACTTATAGGCGGTGAGCAGGTCTTTGAGCAACTGCTGCATCGGCACTTTTCCTGACGGGAAGCGTGACGGATCGTAGTTGGTGTTGGCTGAAATCGACTGATCGATAAATTTCTGCATCACGCCAACCAGTTGCAGATAACCGTCGTTACCCGGCATTTCCCACAGCAGCTCATAGGCGTTGCCCAGGTGCTCGTAGTCCGGTACGACCTGACGCAGGATCCCGTCTTTCGACGCTTTAATGCTGACGTAACCGCGCGGCGGCTCAATACCGTTAGTGGCGTTCGAGATCTGCGAAGAGGTCTCGGACGGCATCAGGGCAGAGAGCGTTGAGTTACGCAGACCGTGGGTCTTGATGGACTCACGAAGCGCTTCCCAGTCATGATGCAGCGGCTCGTTGGTGATGGCATCCAGATCTTTCTTGTAGGTATCGATCGGCAGAATGCCCTGTGCGTAGGTGGTTTCGTTAAACCACGGGCAGGCACCTTGTTCGATCGCCAGTTCGTTAGAGGCCTTCAGCAGATAGTACTGAATGGCTTCAAACGTTTTGTGCGTCAGGTTGTTGGCGCTGCCATCGGAGTAACGTACGCCGTGCTTCGCCAGATAATAAGCGTAGTTAATCACGCCAATACCCAGCGTACGACGCCCCATCGCACCACGTTTGGCGGCCGGGATCGGATAGTCCTGATAATCTAACAGCGCATCGAGGGCGCGAACGGCCAGCACCGCCAGCTCTTCCAGTTCCTCGAGGCTGTTAATCGCCCCCAGGTTGAACGCGGAGAGCGTACACAGGGCGATTTCACCGTTTTCGTCGTTCACATCCATCAGCGGTTTGGTCGGCAGGGCGATTTCCAGACACAGGTTGGACTGGCGTACCGGGGCGACCTGCGGATCGAACGGGCTGTGGGTGTTGCAGTGGTCAACGTTCTGAATGTAGATACGACCGGTTGAGGCGCGCTCCTGCATCATCAGCGAGAACAGTTCAACGGCTTTCACACGCTGTTTGCGGATGCTGTCGTCTTTCTCGTATTTCGTGTACAGACGCTCGAACTCGTCCTGATCGGCGAAGAACGCATCATACAAACCCGGGACGTCGGACGGGCTGAACAGGGTAATGTCTTCACCTTTCAGTAGGCGGGTGTACATCAGTTTGTTGATCTGTACGCCGTAGTCCATGTGACGTACGCGGTTGCCTTCCACACCACGGTTGTTTTTCAGTACCAGCAGGCTTTCCACTTCCAGATGCCACATCGGGTAGAACAGCGTGGCCGCACCACCGCGTACGCCGCCCTGAGAGCAGGATTTCACCGCGGTCTGGAAGTGCTTATAGAACGGGATACAGCCGGTATGGAACGCTTCGCCGCCGCGAATCGGGCTACCCAGCGCACGGATACGACCAGCGTTGATACCGATACCGGCGCGCTGGGAGACGTATTTGACAATCGCGCTGGAGGTGGCGTTGATCGAGTCCAGGCTGTCGCCGCACTCGATCAGCACGCAGGAGCTGAACTGACGCGTCGGAGTACGAACGCCGGACATGATCGGCGTCGGCAGAGAAATTTTGAACGTCGACACCGCGTCATAAAAACGTTTTACGTATTCCAGACGGGTGTCGCGCGGGTAATTCGAGAACAGACAGGCTGCCACCAGAATATAGAGGAACTGAGCGCTTTCGTAGATCTCACCGGTCACACGGTTCTGTACCAGATATTTCCCTTCCAGCTGCTTAACGGCGGCGTAGGAGAAGGTCATATCACGGTCGTGTACGATGAACGAGTCCATCTGCTTGAACTCTTCTTCCGTGTAGTCTTCCAGCAGATGATTGTCGTATTTGCCCATTTCAACCATTTTCACCACATGGTCAAACAGTTTCGGCGGTTCGAATTCGCCGTAGGCTTTTTTACGCAGATGGAAAATCGCCAGACGCGCAGCCAGATACTGATAATCCGGCGCATCACGGGAGATCAGGTCCGCCGCCGCTTTAATGATCGTTTCATGGATATCGGAGGTCTTGATACCGTCATAAAACTGGATGTGGGAGCGCAGTTCGACCTGAGAGATCGATACGTTATTCAGTCCTTCTGCCGCCCAATCCAGAACCCGATGGATTTTGTCGAGATTGATGCGCTCTGTACTACCATCACGCTTTGTCACCAGCAGACTCTGATTCATGTGGTTTTTTACCTGTCCGTGAAAGAAAAAATATCCCCTGCATTATCCACAATGCCACCTTGTGACTAACTCTGTGGATAAATACTATATGTAGGGGTTGAGTGTTAAAGTAAACGCTATATGGTGAGTATTCTAGTAGGGATTCTTTTCAGCACAAGAGTTGATTTTGAGGTTAAATTGAGGTTGCAAAAGGGTAAGAAAGGCTAAGTGCACGTGGTATAAGGCCTGGCGGGGATGTCAATAATTCATAAAAAAAATAGATAATTTGATCGAGTGCTGATTTCTTCAACGAAGGTGAAGAAAGTTCTCATGATCTGGCGCAAATTTTGTGACCTGGATCCAGGCGAGGGAGGCCGGATGGCGACGTAAATGTGTTATCCGGCCTGCAGGGCCTATTTCCGTAGGCCTGATAAGCATAGCGCCATCAGGCATTGTTCCCGTCAGCATGCCGGATGGCGGCGTTGAACGCCTTATCCGGCCTACAAGAGCGGCTAACCAACCCTGGCGGTAGTGTGCACCATATAGTTAACATCAACGCCGGGGCCAAGCTTGAAGGTGTTGGTGATGGGGTTGAAATGCAACCCGGTCATATGGCGCTCCTGCAATACCGTCTGATCCACCCAACCTAACAGCTCCGCAGGTTTAATAAATTTTTTCACATCATGGGTCCCTTTCGGCACCATACGTAAAATATATTCCGCACCGACAACGGCCATCAGCCAGGATTTGCCATTGCGGTTGAGCGTTGAGAAGAACACCTCGCCGCCGGGTTTCACCAGTTGCGCACAGGCTCTGACCACCGATTGCGGATCGGGCACATGTTCCAGCATCTCCATACAGGTTACCACGTCATACTGATGGGCATGTTTTGCCGCGTGTTCTTCCACGGTTTCCTGCACGTAATCCACCTGAATACCACTTTCCAGCGCATGCAGTTTTGCCACCTGTAAGGGCTCAAAACCCATGTCCAGACCGGTCACCGTGGCGCCTTCACGGGCCATGCTCTCTGCCAGAATGCCGCCGCCGCAGCCGACGTCGAGCACCTTTTTACCAAACAGGCCGCCTGAGCGTTCAGCAATGTAACCCAGCCGTAGCGGGTTAATACGATGCAACGGCTTAAATTCGCCTTCCAGATCCCACCAGCGCGACGCGACTGCTTCAAATTTGGCAATTTCTTCATGGTCAACGTTGTGGTTTACCGGTGGTTTTACGGCATTCATCGGGGCTTTTACTCCTTATAGGGCAAGACGAATGAGTATATCAGGCATTCACTCTGAATAAAGCGTATAGGTTTACCTCAATCTCTGCGGTTGTGTTATAATTTGCGACCTTTGAATCCGGGATACAGTAGAGGGATAGCGGTTAGATGAGCGACCTTGCGAGAGAAATTACACCGGTCAACATTGAGGAAGAGCTGAAGAACTCTTATCTGGATTATGCGATGTCGGTCATTGTTGGCCGTGCGCTGCCGGATGTCCGAGATGGCCTGAAGCCGGTACACCGTCGCGTACTTTACGCCATGAACGTATTGGGCAATGACTGGAACAAAGCCTATAAGAAATCAGCCCGTGTCGTTGGTGACGTAATCGGTAAATACCACCCGCATGGCGACTCTGCGGTATACGACACCATTGTCCGTATGGCTCAGCCGTTCTCGCTGCGATATATGCTGGTGGATGGCCAGGGGAACTTCGGTTCCATCGATGGCGATTCCGCAGCGGCGATGCGTTATACGGAAATCCGTCTGGCGAAGATTGCCCATGAGTTAATGGCCGATCTGGAAAAAGAGACGGTTGATTTTGTCGACAACTATGACGGCACGGAAAAAATCCCTGACGTTATGCCGACCAAAATCCCTAACCTGTTGGTGAACGGTTCGTCCGGTATCGCAGTAGGTATGGCGACCAACATCCCGCCACACAACCTGACGGAAGTGGTTAACGGCTGCCTGGCATATATCGACGATGAAGACATCAGCATTGAAGGGCTGATGGAATACATCCCGGGTCCGGACTTCCCGACGGCGGCGATCATCAACGGTCGTCGCGGTATTGAAGAAGCCTATCGTACCGGTCGCGGTAAAGTGTACATTCGTGCCCGCGCGGAAGTGGAAGCTGACGCGAAAACCGGTCGTGAAACCATTATCGTGCATGAGATTCCGTATCAGGTGAACAAAGCGCGCCTGATCGAGAAAATCGCGGAACTGGTAAAAGACAAACGCGTTGAAGGCATCAGCGCGCTGCGTGACGAGTCTGACAAAGACGGTATGCGCATCGTGATTGAAGTGAAACGCGACGCGGTCGGGGAAGTGGTACTGAACAACCTCTACTCCCAGACTCAACTGCAGGTCTCTTTCGGTATCAACATGGTGGCACTGCACCATGGCCAGCCGAAGATCATGAACCTGAAAGACATCATTTCAGCGTTTGTGCGCCACCGCCGTGAAGTGGTGACCCGCCGTACCATTTTCGAACTGCGTAAAGCCCGCGATCGTGCGCATATCCTTGAAGCACTGGCAATTGCGCTGGCGAACATCGACCCGATCATTGAGCTGATTCGTCGCGCGCCGACCCCGGCGGAAGCGAAAGCGGCATTGATCGCACGTCCGTGGGATCTGGGCAACGTGGCTGCGATGCTGGAACGTGCCGGTGACGACGCTGCGCGTCCGGAATGGCTGGAGCCAGAATTCGGCGTGCGTGACGGTCAGTACTACCTGACAGAACAGCAGGCCCAGGCGATTCTGGATCTGCGTCTGCAGAAACTGACTGGCCTTGAGCACGAAAAACTGCTCGACGAATACAAAGAGCTGCTGGAACAGATCGCGGAACTGCTGCACATTCTGGGCAGCGCCGATCGCCTGATGGAAGTGATTCGTGAAGAGCTGGAACTGATCCGCGATCAGTTTGGCGATGAGCGTCGTACCGAAATCACCGCCAACAGCGCCGATATCAATATCGAAGATCTGATCAACCAGGAAGATGTGGTTGTCACCCTGTCTCACCAGGGCTACGTGAAGTATCAGCCGCTGACCGACTACGAAGCACAACGTCGTGGTGGGAAAGGCAAGTCGGCTGCACGTATTAAAGAAGAAGACTTTATTGACCGTCTGCTGGTGGCCAACACCCATGACACGATCCTCTGCTTCTCCAGCCGGGGTCGTCTGTACTGGATGAAGGTTTATCAGTTGCCTGAAGCGAGCCGTGGTGCGCGTGGTCGTCCGATCGTCAACCTGCTGCCGCTGGAA
This sequence comes from Citrobacter freundii complex sp. CFNIH2, assembly GCF_002880615.1. Taxonomy (NCBI): domain Bacteria; kingdom Pseudomonadati; phylum Pseudomonadota; class Gammaproteobacteria; order Enterobacterales; family Enterobacteriaceae; genus Citrobacter; species Citrobacter freundii complex sp. CFNIH2. The sequence continues at coordinate 415,696 of NZ_CP025757.1, forward strand.
GCCGACGAACGTATTACCGCTATCCTGCCGGTTCGTGAGTACGAAGAGGGCGTGAACGTCTTTATGGCGACCGCCAGCGGTACGGTGAAGAAAACCGCGCTGACCGAATTCAGCCGTCCGCGTTCTGCCGGTATCATCGCGGTGAACCTGAACGATGGCGACGAACTGATTGGCGTGGATCTGACCTCCGGTTCTGACGAAGTCATGCTGTTCTCGGCGGCGGGCAAAGTGGTGCGCTTTAAAGAAAATGCCGTCCGTGCAATGGGCCGTACTGCGACCGGTGTACGTGGTATCAAGCTGGCGGGCGAAGACAAAGTCGTCTCCCTGATTATTCCACGTGGCGAAGGCGCGATCCTGACCGTGACGCAAAACGGTTACGGTAAGCGTACGGCGGCGGAAGAGTATCCGACTAAATCTCGTGCGACGCAGGGCGTTATCTCTATCAAAGTGACCGAGCGCAACGGTTCTGTTGTTGGCGCGGTGCAGGTTGATGATTGTGACCAGATCATGATGATCACCGATGCCGGTACGCTGGTGCGTACTCGCGTGTCGGAAATCAGCGTGGTAGGGCGTAATACCCAGGGCGTGATCCTCATCCGTACTGCGGAAGATGAAAACGTGGTGGGCCTGCAGCGTGTGGCTGAGCCGGTGGATGACGAAGACCTCGACTCCATCGACGGTAGCGCGGCGGAAGGGGACGATGATATCGCCCCGGAAGCGGAAACCGACGACGATGTCGCCGATGACGCAGACGAGTAATCTGCGGGTTTAACGACCACACAGAAGGGAGGCGCTGCCTCCCTTTTTTACGTCCTGAATTCACCCTTTCCCCTTGTCAAAAGTCATGTTCGGGGAGTTTTGCTTTCAATGTATAAAAATACAAAATAAAATGAATAATTATAACTCTGTGAAGGTGCTCACTGTTTGTTCAGCCATTTACCGTTAACTTTCCTGTTACCAAATCGCGATATTTACGATCCCTTACTGGCAGGAGAACTGAAAAATTATTAAATAAAATCCCCTAAAAATTTAAAGACAAAAGCGTTGGCTGCCTTCATCTGTCAGTTCACTTCTGACGGATGAATATACTTATACCTACACGTTGGGAGTTAACTATGATAGTTGAAATTGCAGAAGGCTTTATCCATCTTTTCCAGAGCGCAGGAAAGATATTCTCCGGGATGATCGTCAGTACCATTCCGATGCTGATAACCTTAATTTTGACCGTTAATTTTATTATGAAATTAATTGGCCAACAGCGAATGGAAAAAGTCGCCACCCTGATGGGGAAATCAAAAATATTAACCTACGGAATTTTGCCGAGTTTTGCCTGGTTCTTCCTTAGCAGTCCGGGCGCGCTGACGATGGGGAAATTTCTACCCGAACGTTGTAAACCCGCTTATCAGGATGCGCTGGGTAGCACCGTACACCCGCTGACGTCTCTGTTCCCACACATTGTGCCATCTGAACTCTTTATCTGGCTGGGGGTAGCCGCTGGTCTGACGCGACTCGATTTGCCGGTTGCCGACCTGGCATTACGCTATATCGCCGCGGGTATTCTGCTCGGCTTTATCCGTGGTTTTCTTACGGAATATATCTTCACCCGGCTGGAGAAACGCGAACTTAATCAGGAATAAGGGAAAACAATGAAAGTACTATTTTCGGCTGACGTCGTAAAGGCTGGAAGAAAAGTGGAAGAGGGACTGCTTAATGGCATGTTGATTACCTTTAATGACCGCGCTCCGGAAGATTATCTCGATTATGTACTGGTCATTAAGAATATTGTTTGTGATGTTACCCCATTACAAAAAGCAATGGATTATGTTCTGCAGATTAATCATCAGACCTGGAATATAACCTGCTGGGGAGAGGCGGCATGGCAAAATTTATGCGAGTTAGGTCATGTGACGGTGGTATTTGACGGGGCTGAAAAGCCAATAGCCTATGGTTCATTACACGTAAAAAGTCATTGTTCTCCATCCGTAAATGAATTGATTGGCCCATTGACAATAATGAGGAAAACCAATGAAAACCGTACTGATTAAAAAAGGTCATTCAGGGATTGGCGATGACATGTATTTATATCGCGATACCCGCATGGTGATCCTGTCGCTAACCGGGAAAACCATTGATCCGGTCGCGAAAAAACTGGGTGAAATGCTGGAGATGACCGTGGTTAACGGCTTTGACGCCATGCCGGATGATAAGAAAATCCTTTGTGTGGTCATCAACTGTGGCGGTTCATTGCGCTGTGGCATTTATCCACAGAAAAGAATCAAGACAATCAACGTGCTACCGACTGGCGCGATGGGCCCGCTGGCGAAATATATCACCGAAGATATCTATGTCTCTGATGTCAGTCTTGAATCGCTTTCGCTGATTGAAACCATTAATCAACCGGTCACAGGGGAGGAAAACGTTGAGCTCAGTGAGCCTCTTCCGGCAGGCAATGCCGGTGCCGTAGCACACGATCGGGTGGAGGCAAAACCACGCGGTTCCGCGACCAACACCGCGCTGGAGTTGATGACGCGTTTTGCGACGGGGATCGGTAACTTTGTCAGTCTGCTTTACTCCTCGGCGCGTGAATCGGTCGAGCTGTGTATTAAAAACGTGATCCCTTTTATGGCCTTTATCTCGGTTCTGATCGCTCTGGTTCAGGAGACCGCGATTGGTCAGTGGACCGGGAATGCGCTGTCGCCGCTGGCCGGCTCGTTAACCGGCCTGTTTGTGATTGCCATTATCTGTGGTCTGCCCTTCATCTCTCCCATTCTGGCTCCTGGCGCGGCGATTGCGCAGGTCGTTGGCGTACTGGTAGGAACGCTAATCGGTAGCGGGGTGGTCTCACCGCTGATGGCGTTACCGGCGCTGTTCGCGATTAACGTCCAGGTCGGTGCCGACTTCATTCCCGTAGGGCTTTCCATGCAGGAGGCGAAAGAGAAAACCATTCGTCTTGGTGTGCCCTCTTTCTTGTTGTCACGGATGATTACCGCGCCTCTGGCGGTGGCCATCGGTTATCTGTTTTCGTTTGGTTTGTTTAACTGAGGAAGTGCGTAATGAACAAAATCAATGCTGCGGTGGTGGGGGCCGGTATTTATGGCAAACATCATATCAATGCGTATCACTATAATCCGTGGGTGAACCTGGTGGGGTTTTGTGAGATCAATCCGGATATCCGCGCCAACGTTGCGGCGGAGTTTCAGGTGCCTGGCTATGCCTCACTTGAAGAGTTGTTTGCCGCAACGGACGTTGATCTGGTGTCAATCGCTACGCCGGATCCGTTCCACTTTGATGCCACGATTGAGGCCATCAGCGCGGGCAAACATGTGCTGATTGAAAAACCGATGGCGACGACGTCAGCGGAATGTCGGGAAATCATCCGCTGTGCGCAGCAACAAGGCGTGAAGATTGGCGTCGATTACCACAAGCGTTGGGACGGGATGGCACAGCATATTCACCATGAGCTGTTGAAACCCGAAACTGGCCAGGTCCTGCGTGGCTATATGAGCATGGACGATATTATCGACGTGCCGAAAAACTGGCTGTCATGGGCGAATGAGAGTTCTCCCGTTCATTTCCTCGGAACGCATTGTTTTGATTTAATTCGATATTATATGAACGGCGCCAATGCTGTGAGCGTCTATGCGATAGGGCAGAAGAAGAAGCTGGTAGCGGAAGGCATTGATTCCTGGGACACCATTCAGTCTTTCGTCACCTTTGATAATGGCGCGCAGTGGACCGTTGAAGTGGGGTGGTGCTTACCACCTTCATTCCCCAAAGCAAATGATGGTCGCAGTTTTGTTATTACCGAGAATAACTATTATCGTGCCGACGCACAGTTGCGGGGATATGAAATGTTCACCCCTCAGCGCAGTGCAACGCCAAATTATAATTTTATTAATTACGTTAATAATAAAGCCAGTGGCTATGGGATTCAGCCAATACATGATTTTGTTGAACACATATTATTTGATACCCCTTATCTGGCAACCGCAGATGATGGGCTGCAGGCGACCTTAATTTGCGAAGCCGTGCATCATTCGTTATCGACAGGACGTATTGTGCAGTTATAATTAATCAGTAGTTTACGCCTCATAAACAGTTTTTCTGGCTTTAATTTCTCTGATTAAGGCAGGGTTATTTATTCCCCCACAACCCGGTCGATGATCAGCGTTTATGAGGCGCCTTTTCATTATTCATATTCAGATAGCAATATTGCAGCGCGTGGAAAAAAAGCGTGTGTAATGACATTTTCAGTGCGGCGAAGCTGAGGGGGCTGACGCTGGACTGGGGCGTATATAAGGTTACATCGGCAAGCGTCGCGCCGCTCTGATGGCTGGCGACAGCCAGTGAGGCGGCTTCATGCTCACGAATCAAGGTAATCAATTGATTATCCGGCTCATCTTTGAGTCCAGGCAGCAGGATCACGGAATCACAATCCGTCAGGGTGTTTGTCAGCAATGAATGGGCATTCTGGTACTCCACGGGAATGCAGACTTTGCCAATATCACTATAGTCCTGAATGATATTGCTGAGTAATGAACTCAGTTCTCGCGGATGACAGAAATAGAGGTTACGGCTGGAATTAATAATTTCAAAGAAAGTATTAAGGGCCGCAGGGTTATTATTATTAATAAACTCGCCAAGAATAACATTGTTTTTCGTTGCCTGGGCCGGAAGCAGTGCCTCAGGTTCGCTGCGCAGACACTTAATTAAATCATATTTAAATGAAGTAAAACCGGTATAACCGAGAGATTGTGCAAAGCGAACGATGGAGGGTTGACTGGTTTGCGTCTTTTTTGAAATTGCCGTCGACGTCAGTTTTTCCGCGCCCGATAATGTAGCCAGAATGTAACGGCTAATTGTTTGTTCCGCGTGCGTACCTGTTTTTACCAGTAACTGAAGTTGTTCGATAATGTTCATTGAGGTCCCTCGGTTTTGTTTATTATGACAGATACACTTTATCCTTCAAGCAGCCTCTGTATTGGCTGCGGAACGACTCGGTTCATCCATGAACCTCACCCTGACGGCCCGTCGCTTTGCGACGTATAAATCTGTACCTGACAGATTTGTCAGAATCCCCGGCCACAGCGTGATCTCAGTGTCCGGGGATGACAGGAGAGGCGTCCATGCCATCTGAATGATTTTGTGTATAACCGGGGGACGCAGGAGTTAATTCATCCTTTCCACAATCATTGCAATACCCTGACCGCCGCCGATGCACAGCGTCGCCAGCCCTAACGTTTTATCCCTGGCGGAAAGCGCATGCAGCAATGTTACCAGGATCCGCGCGCCGCTGGCGCCGATAGGATGCCCAAGCGCAATCGCGCCTCCGTTCACGTTCACCTTTTGTGGGTCGAAGCCCAGCGTCTTGCCGACGGCAAGGAACTGCGCGGCAAAGGCCTCATTGGCTTCAATCAGATCGATATCTGAAAGCTGCAATCCGCATTGTTGCAGTGCCTTCTGCGTGGCGGGTACCGGCCCCATCCCCATCAGCGCTGGCGCGACGCCGCCGCTGGCATATGCCTTAATGCGCGCCAGCGGTTTCAGCCCTGCCGACAGGGCGGCGGATTCTTCCATGACCACCAGCGCCGCCGCGCCGTCGTTGATCCCTGAGGCATTACCGGCGGTGACGGTACCGGCCTTATCAAACGCCGGGCGCAGTGCGGCAAGACCTTCCGCGGTTGAGTCAGCCTTGGGGAATTCATCGCGGTCAAAGACAATGGTTTTTTTACGCGACGTGACGCTGACCGGCACAATTTCGGCCTGGAAGGCACCAGAATGGATGGCGGCGACTGCTTTTTGCTGAGAGAGTAGCGCCAGCTCATCCTGCATTTCGCGGCTGATACCGTATTCGCGGGCGACGTTTTCGGCGGTGATCCCCATGTGATAGCCATGGGTGGCACAGAGCAGACCGTCACGCAGAATCACATCCGACAACTGGCCGTCGCCGAGACGATAACCCCAGCGGGCTTTCGCATCCAGCAGATAGGGGGCCAGACTCATGTTTTCCATGCCGCCAGCGACCAGCGCCTGTGCCTGACCGGCCTGAATCGCCTGGGCGGCCAGTGCGACGCTTTTAAGCCCTGAACCGCAGACTTTGTTGACGGTAAACCCGCAGACGGTTTCGCTAAGGCCGCTTTTTAACAGCGCCTGGCGTGCCGGGTTTTGTCCCAGACCGGCCTGCAACACGTTGCCCATGATCACTTCATCCACACGCTGCGGATCGAGGTGCGCGCGTTCCAGCGCGGCGCTAATCACGGTTGCGCCAAGTTCGATGGCGCTGGTGGTAGCCAGCGCGCCGTTGAAACTGCCGATGGCGGTACGTACCGCGCTGACGATGACACAATTTTTCATCTTCTGTTCCTTAAAAGTGAGTCGCTGCCGTCAGAAAAAGGTCAGGCCGACAACAAAAATGACGCCGGAGAAAAGCAGGGCGGTGATGCAGTACCCCATTATGTCGCGAACCCCCAGCCCGGCGATGGCCAGTGCGGGAAGCGCCCAGAAGGGTTGCGCCATGTTCATCCACTGCTCGCCGTAGGCAATCGCCATCACGGATTTACCGAGATCGGCACCTAGCGCCTGCGCGGCTGGCATGACAAACGGTCCCTGAATAACCCAGTGACCGCCGCCTGACGGCACAGCAAAGTTGATCAGCGCAGAGCTAAAGAAGGTCATGACCGGGAAGGTGTCTTTATTGGCGACGTTGATGAAGAATTCGGTGATGAGTCCTCCGAGACCGGAGTGCTCCATCATCAACTGGATACCGGCATAGAACGGGAACTGCACCAGGATACCGGCGGTGCTGCGCGCGGCGGCACTAATCGCGCGCATATAGGCCATCGGCGTTTTGTGCAGCAGCAGACCGGCAATCATAAACATCAGGTTGACAGTGTTGATGGTGATGTTGAACCCTTTCTCGGCGAAGTAGATCCCGAGATAAGCGATGCCTAACGCCCCAATGATCAGCGCCAGGATACGGCTCTCTTCCAGTTTTTCTGACGGAGGCGCATCTGCCGGCAAGGTTTTCTGGAAATCAGGCTCTTCCATCAACAGTTTCGGATCGACGCTGACAACATCCGACGGTTTTGGCGTCATCATGCGAGTGATAAACGGCATGACCACAATCAGACCGAGGGTGATGAAGAGGTTGAAACCGGTAAACAGGGTGTCGCTGACCGGAATCAAGCCCGCAATGTGTTCAACCGGGTTACCCGGCGTTGCCGCCAGCAGGGGCATCGAGCCGGAGAAGCCGCCGCCCCAGGTCAGAAAACCGATATAGGCGCAGGCAATCAGTAGCGGATAATCGGATCCTGGCACGCGACGGGCAACTTCACGGGCAAACATCGCCCCCACCACCAGACCGAAGCCCCAGTTGATGACGCAGGCGACGGAGCCGAAGAACGTCACCAGCATCACGCCCTGCGCGGGCGTTTTCGCGGCAGAGGCAGCGGTGCGCAACAGGTTTTTCACCGGACCAGAACTGGCCAGCGCGTGACCTGTTACGATGATCAACGCCATCTGCATCCCGAAGGCCAGCAGATTCCAGAAGCCATCCCCCCAGAAACGCACCATACTGATCGGCGTTTGCGGCGTCAGCCACAGCGCGATGCCGAACGTCAACAGCGTCAGCAGCATGGCGAAAATCAGGGGATCGGGCAGCCAGCGGCTGACGAAGCGCGTCATGAAACGCGAGATGCGGCCGATCATGCTTCACCTCGCTGAACGACCAGATCGGCGGCAACGTCAAACTGCGCTTCTGTTTTTGCTCGCAGAGTATCGAGGTCGCACCCGTCGACGATTTCCGTCAGCCACATTTTGCCGTCGATAAAGCGGAACACGGCGAGTTCGGTGACCAGCATATGCACCGCATGCTGGGCCGTCAGCGGCATGGTGCAGTGGCGAAGGATTTTCGCCGAGCCGTCTTTCGCGCAGTGTTCCATCGCGATAATCACTTTGCGCGCTCCGGTTACCAGATCCATTGCGCCGCCCATACCAGGGACCATTTTGCCGGGCACCACCCAGTTCGCGAGGTTAGCCTGTTCATCAACCTGCAACCCACCCAGTACGCAGGCATCCACATGACCGCCACGAATCAATGCGAATGACATCGCGCTATCGAACATCGCCGCACCCGGCAAAATCCCGCAGGGTTGACCACCGGCGTTCACCAGATCGGGATGCGCGGTCGTGACCGGTCCCAGTCCGAGAAATCCGTTCTCTGATTGCAGGGTGATATGAATGTCATCCGGCAGATAGTTGGCGACCATCGTCGGCAGGCCAATGCCTAAGTTCACAACATCACCATCGCGAAGTTCTTGCGCCACACGGCGCGCAATACGTTGTTTCGCATCCATTATTTGCTCTCCTGTGGAATGACGATATGGTCGATAACGGCGCCGGGGGTGACTATCTGGTCAGGCAACAGATCGCCTGTCTCCACGAGTTCGTCAGGTTCCACCAGGGTGATATCGGCGGCGAGGGCAATAAGCGGGTTGAAATTGCGGGCGCTGAGTTGGTAGGTCAGGTTGCCGAGAGGGTCGGCACGGTGCGCGCGGATGAGTGCCAGGTCGGCGCGCAATGGTCGCTCCAGCAGCCAGGTTTTGCCGTCGAGCGTCAGGGTTTGTTTGCCATCTTCCACAATGGTGCCGACGCCGGTAGGGGTCAGGAAACCGCCGAGCCCAGCGCCGCCGCAGCGGATCTGTTCAATCAGCGTACCCTGCGGCACCAGCTGAACGTCCATCTCTTTGGCAATCATCCGACGCCCGGTTTCCGGGTTGGTGCCGATATGGGACGCAATGACTTTGTTCACCCGGCCATTGACGATCAGTGGGCCAATACCGGTATCGACAAAGGCGGTATCGTTGGCGATCAGTGTCAGGTCTCTGACGCCGGATTCAAGCAAGGCTTCGACAAGGCGGGGCGGGGTCCCTACCCCCATAAAACCGCCAACCATGATGGTCATGCCGTCACGAAAGAACCCGGCAGCGTTCTGTAAGGTAATCAGTTTTGTTTTCATTATGTTTCCCTTTTGCATACTCCATTTTGGGTACGCAAAGGGAATAGCAAGCGGGATGCCAGAATGGCTAACGGATGAGAAAATTAATTAATTTGTTGAATAACAAAGATTATTTAAACTGGTTTTGCGCGGGGAGTCAGCGGAGGCTATGCAGAATTTTGCGCACTGTGCAAAATTCTGCATAGCAGATTCTGGTGCTATAAACCTGCCGTATCGATACCGTATTCCTGCAGTTTATACATCAGGGCGCGTCGACTGATGCCTAACATCAGGGCGGCGCGGGTGCGGTTTCCTTCATGTTGTTCAAGCACCTCGATAATGATCCGCTTTTCTTCGCGTTTAATCTCTTCTTTCAGATTGCGCTCACTGGGCTGCGTGGCTTTTATCTCGCTGCCACCACTCACCGGCTGGCGGAGCGGGGCGGGCAGATCTTCTGCAAAAATGACGGCACCGGTATTCATCACCACCGCCCGCTCAATGACGTTCGAGAGTTCGCGGATGTTTCCGGGCCAGGGCCAGGTAGTAAGCATTGACATGGCCGCCGGATCGATCTCAATAATGTCACGCTGATTTTCCGAACTGAATTTCTGCAGGAAGTGGTTAGCCAGCAGCGCAATGTCTTCCCGTCGTTCGCGCAGCGGGGGAAGTTGCAGATGAATCACATTCAGACGGTAGAACAGGTCTTCACGGAAAGCGCCTTCTTTCACCATCGCATGGAGATCCCGGTTGGTGGCGGCGACCATGCGGATATCCACCTGAATCGTCTGATGTCCGCCCACGCGTTCGAATTCCCGTTCCTGTAGGATGCGCAACAATTTTGCCTGGAGCACCAGCGGCATTTCGCCAATTTCATCGAGCAGCAGCGTTCCCTGATGGGCGCGTTCGAACAGCCCCTGACGCTGAGTTTGTGCGCCAGTGAAGGCCCCTTTTTCATGACCGAACAACTCGCTTTCCAGCAGTGACTCCGGTAACGCGGCGCAGTTGATTTTGATAAACGGACCGTTTGCCCGGCGCGAGTTGTAGTGAATGGCGCGCGCAATCAACTCCTTACCGGTGCCGCTTTCACCACTGATCAGGACGTTGGCCTGTGACAGGGCAATTTTCGCTGTGTCTTTGCAGATATCCATCATCCGTGGGCTGTTGGTCAGAATATGTCCCCATTGCCAACTGGTGCTCAGAGCCTGATGCAGGCTGCGGATCTCCTGTTTCATCGCCTGCAGCTGCAGGGCGCGTTGGATCAGTAAATTCAGTTCATCGAGATCGAAAGGTTTGATCACGTAATCAAACGCCCCGCTGCGTAACGCTTCGACGGCAGTTTCGACTTCGGCGTAAGCGGTCATCAGGATCACGGGGATGCGTGGTTGCTGAGTGCGCATGACTTTCAGGGCGTCAATCCCGTTCATTTCCGGCATGCGGATATCCATCAGCACCACATCCGGCGGGGCGTCGGCAAAGCGCTGCAACGCTTCCTCCCCGTTGCTGGCACAGTGTGTTTCATGCCCCTGTAGCGAAAAGGCGGTGGTAAGCATGCGACGAACGTTATCTTCGTCATCCACAATCAGGATACGGTAGCGGGTTTTCATACTGACAAGTTTCCTTGCGGGTTAACCGGTAAAATAAGGGTAAACGTCGCGCCACATCCGGGTATGCTGGCAACGCGAATATCGCCCTGATGGGCATTAATAATGCGCTGGCTGAGCGCGAGTCCAAGCCCCGTGCCAGAGGCTTTGGTCGTGAAAAAGGGATCAAAGATCTTTTTCTGTAGCGCGATATCGATCCCACAGCCGTTATCTTCAATCATGACGGCTTGTTGTGTGGCGGAGTATTGCCAGGTGCGAATGCGGATTTCGCCGCGTGCGCTGATGGCTTGCACGGCATTTATCAAAATATTGAGGATCACCTGTTTTAACAGTTCACGATCGGCAACGATGGCTGGCAGCCCTTTATCCTGTTCGACGTTGAACGCGATCCGCGCCTGTACGCCGGAGGTTTGTACCAGAATCAGCGTCTCTTCGATCAGCGAATTGAGCAGTACTTGCTGCCACTGGCTTTGTCGTGGTCGGGAAAAATCCAGCAACTGTTGAATGACACGATTAATAGAATCAATTTCTTTCAGCACCACAGACAGATATTCCTGATGTACCGGCAGGCTGGTTTGCTGACGAATGATCTGCACATAGCCACGGATGGCGGTGAGCGGATTACGCACCTCATGCGCTACCCCGGCCATCAGTTCACCCAGCGTGGCGAGTCTCTCGGTTTGCGCCAGACGACGCTGCGTCTCTTTACGCGCGGTCAGATCGGAAAAAATCACCAGCGCTCCGATCAGTTCACCATCAGGGTTATGGATCCGGCTGGTGGTGACGCTGAGTTCAATGGTGCGATCACGCGCCGGAAAGCTAACTTCCTGTGCCAGATGCTCCGTCCCATGCGCCAGGGTATCGAGAACCGGGCTGGCAAAATGAGGGTCGGAGAAGAGGGTGGCATAGGGGCGACCAACCAGTTCATTGAGCGTATACCCGGTAATCATTTCTGCCGCAGGGTTCATGGTGGTGACATCGCCCTGTCTGTCGATTGCGATCACCCCGTCGGCGGCGTTTTCAATGATCAGATCGTTAAGGGTTTTGGTTTCACGCAGCGTTTGCGCCAGTGCGTTAACGCTGCGGCTAATTTGCCCCAGTTCGCCAGGCAGATTGGGAAGTTGTGCCGGCGTTTTCTGCGCCAGCGTCGACAGACCGTCCGTGATGATGTCGATATTGGCGCTAAGGCGTCGGGAAAACAGCACGATCAAGAGCAGGCTACAGAGCAGACCTGCCGCCAGCACCGCAATGATGCGCACGTCCATCCTCCACGCCTGACGCTGGATATCTTCCGTCAATTCATTCGCCCAGATGTAGCCCAGCACGTCGCCATCCCGGGTGATGGGGATCATGGAGTTAAGAATATCGCCGCGCACCTGGCGGCCGGAAAAGACGACCGGGGCATTGCTGCGCATCACTTCGCGTCCGGGGTGATCGGCAGCAATCGTCACGCCAACGTTATTTTGGTACAGCGCGGAAGGGGCGTAGGTCACAATCGCATCCAGCGCTTTGTTATAGTAGCCCGCCCCAATGCCCGGAAACGCCTGGGTGATCCGCTCGGTGATGGGGCCGAGTTCGGCATTCAACGCCTGAATACGTTCGTCCCGCGGCAGCGCCGTAAAATGGGTAAAGCGATCGCCCAGCGCCTGATCGAGCAGGTGTACAACGGCAGATAATTTTTTCTCTTTTTCAGATAAGACTGCTGACCGTCCTTCGGTTTCTACGATATAACCAATCGATAGCGTCGGCACGATGACCATCAGGATCGCCATCAGGATCATCTGATTGCGTAAGCGTCGCGGGTATAACCCTCTCAAAAAGCGCATGCTGGCATCCCTGTGACCCATTTTCTGACAAACGCCAATTATCGGGGGTTGCGGCAACGGTTTCTCAGCGGTGTATCATATTCCCGCAAACGCAGGCGCGGGCATTGCGACGCCGCGCATTTACCGCTACCTTAACCACACTCCATTTATCGCCTGAGGCGGAGCTTCGCCCTTTTGAAATACCTTGCATCCTTTCGCACGACCCTGAAAATCTCGCGCTACCTGTTCAGAGCGTTGGCGCTGTTGATTTGGCTGCTCATTGCCTTTGCCTCGGTGTTCTACATCGTGAATGCCCTGCATCAGCGGGAGTCTGAGATCCGCCAGGAGTTTAACCTTAGTTCCGATCAGGCCCAGCGTTACATTCAGCGCACGTCGGATGTGATGAAAGAACTCAAGTACATCGCGGAGAATCGCCTGACGGCGGAGAACGGCGTGTTGTCTTCGCGGGCGCGTGACGATAAAACCGAGGTGCCGACCTTTCAGCCGCTGTTTGCCGATTCCGACTGCGCGGCAATGGGCAACGCCTGGCGCGGATCGCTGGAGTCGCTGGCGTGGTTCATGCGCTACTGGCGTGACAACTTTTCTGCTGCGTACGATCTGAATCGTGTTTTTCTCATCGGCAGCGATAACCTCTGCATGGCGAATTTCGGCCTGCGCGATATGCCCGTCGAGCGCGATAATGCGCTGAAAACGCTGCACGAGCGGATTATGAAGTACCGCAATGCGCCACAGGATGAATCCGGAAACAATCTCTACTGGGTGGCGCAGGGGCCGCGTCCGGGGATCGGCTATTTCTACGCGCTGACGCCGGTTTATCTGGCAAATCGCCTGCAGGCGCTGTTGGGCGTTGAACAGTCCATTCGGATGGAAAACTTCTTTACGCCGGGCAGTCTGCCGATGGGCGTGACCATTCTGGATGAAAATGGGCATGCGTTGATTTCACTGACCGGGCCGGAGGGCACCATCAAGGCGGAACCTCGCTGGATGCAGGAGCGCTCCTGGTTTGGCTATACGCCGGGCTTTCGTGAGCTGGTGCTGAAGAAAAATCTGCCGCCGTCTTCGTTAAGCATCGTCTATTCCGTTCCGGTCGATCTGGTGCTGGAACGGATCCGGATGCTGATTCTGAATGCCATTCTGCTGAACGTGCTGGTGGGGGCGGCGCTGTTTACCCTCGCGCGGATGTACGAACGACGGATCTTTATTCCGGCGGAAAGCGACGCCCAGCGTCTGGAAGAGCATGAGCAGTTTAACCGTAAGATTGTCGCGTCCGCGCCTGTCGGGATTTGTATTCTGCGCACCGTTGACGGTATTAACATCCTCAGTAACGAGCTGGCGCACACCTACCTGAACATGCTCACCCATGAGGATCGACAGCGGCTGACGCAAATCATCTGTGGGCAGCAGGTGAACTTTGTCGATGTGCTGACCAGCAATAACACCAATTTGCAGATTAGCTTCGTCCATTCTCGCTATCGCAATGAAAACGTGGCGATCTGCGTGCTGGTGGATGTCTCCGCCCGCGTCAAAATGGAGGAGTCGTTGCAGGAGATGGCGCAGGCGGCTGAACAGGCGAGTCAGTCGAAATCGATGTTCCTGGCGACCGTCAGCCATGAGCTGCGCACCCCGCTGTATGGCATCATCGGTAACCTCGATCTGCTGCAAACCAAAGAATTGCCAAAAGGGGTCGATCGCCTGGTGACGGCGATGAATAACTCCTCCAGTTTGCTGCTGAAAATCATCAGTGACATTCTCGACTTCTCGAAAATTGAATCGGAGCAGTTGAAAATTGAGCCGCGCGAATTCTCGCCACGTGAGGTGATGAGTCACATTACGGCGAACTATCTGCCGCTGGTGGTGCGCAAGCAGCTCGGGCTGTACTGCTTTATCGAACCGAATGTGCCGGTTGCGCTTAATGGCGATCCGATGCGCCTGCAGCAGGTGATTTCTAACCTGCTGAGCAATGCGATTAAATTCACTGATATTGGCTGCATTGTGCTGCATGTCAGCCGCGACGATGATTATCTCAGCATCCGGGTACGGGATACCGGCGTCGGGATCCCGGCGAAAGAGGTGGTGCGCTTGTTCGATCCGTTCTTCCAGGTCGGTACGGGCGTGCAGCGCAATTTCCAGGGAACGGGGCTGGGACTGGCGATTTGCGAAAAGCTGATCAGCATGATGGATGGTGACATCTCGGTCGATTCCGAGCCAGGGATGGGTAGCCAGTTTACGGTGCGTATTCCACTGTATGGCGCGCAGTATCCGGCGAAAAAAGGGTTTGATGGACTTGCCAGAACACGCTGCTGGCTGGCGGTGCGTAATGCTTCTCTGTGCCAGTTTGTTGAAAACAGCCTGACGCGTAACGGTGTCGAGGTGATGCGTTATGAAGGGCAGACACCGGCGAGTGACGACGTGTTGATCACCGACGATGCCCTGGAACAGCCGTGGCAGGGGCGGGCGGCGGTGATTTTCTGTCGGCGCCATATTGGCATTCCACTGGAAAGGGTGCCGGGTGAATGGGTGCACAGCGTGGCGTCGCCGCATGAACTGCCGGCGCTGCTGGCCCGGATCTACCGTATTGAGCTGGACGATGAGGCGCTCTCCTCCGCGTTACCGGCCCCGGAAAAAGCGGCGGCCACCAATGATGACATGATGATCCTGGTGGTTGACGATCATCCGATTAACCGCCGCCTGCTGGCCGATCAGTTGGGATCGCTCGGATATCAGTGCAAAACCGCCAATGACGGCGTGGATGCCCTGAACGTGCTGAGCAAAAACCATATCGATATCGTGCTGAGTGACGTTAACATGCCGAATATGGATGGCTATCGTCTGACGCAGCGCATACGTCAGTTGGGGCTGACTTTACCGGTTGTTGGGGTGACGGCCAACGCCTTAGCCGAAGAGAAGCAGCGCTGTCTGGAGTCGGGGATGGACAGTTGTCTGTCGAAGCCGGTTACGCTGGATGTTATCCGGCAGACGCTGGCGGTGTATGCGGAGCGGGTCAGGAAAACGCGAGGGTAAAAATGCCGGATGGCGGCTTTGCCTTATCCGGCCTACAGAACGTGTATGTTTTCCGTAAGTAGGCCTGATAAGCGGAGCGCCATCAGGCATTTTGCAACTGAAAGAGGAATTAGTCTTTATCTGCCGGGCTCAGGGTCACGGAAGAGAGATAGTTCAGCAGTGCAATATCGTTTTCAACGCCCAGTTTCATCATCGCTGATTTCTTCTGGCTGCTGATGGTTTTGATACTGCGGTTCAGCTTCTTGGCGATTTCAGTCACCAGGAAACCTTCAGCAAACAGACGCAGAACTTCACTCTCTTTCGGAGAGAGACGTTTGTCACCGTAGCCGCCCGCGCTGATTTTTTCCAGCAGGCGAGAGACGCTTTCCGGGGTGAACTTTTTGCCTTTCTGCAGTGCTGCCAGCGCTTTCGGCAGGTCTGTTGGCGCGCCCTGTTTCAGGACGATCCCTTCGATATCAAGATCCAGCACCGCGCTCAGGATTGCCGGGTTATTGTTCATGGTCAGAACAATGATCGACAGGCTCGGGAAGTGACGCTTGATATATTTGATCAGAGTGATCCCATCGCCGTACTTGTCGCCCGGCATAGAGAGATCGGTAATCAACACGTGTGCATCTAATTTTGGCAGGTTGTTGATCAGTGCTGTGGAGTCTTCAAATTCGCCAACAACATTCACCCACTCGATTTGCTCAAGTGATTTGCGAATACCGAACAGTACAATCGGATGGTCATCGGCAATAATTACGTTCATATTGTTCATGTAAAGGCTACCTTGCTACAGCAAGCTCTTGACGTAGGCGTCAATGTCGCTGATGTATTTTTCTATTCCTGGAGCATCTTTCTCACGAATCAGATGTTCCAGCGTTTCACATAACTGCTTGCCGGGTACCAGATTTAGCATGGCAAACACGCCTTTCAGGCGGTGAGCCGTTTGGGCTAGCGCAGCAAAATCGCTGATTGCAGCCTCAGTATACAACCTCTTAACATCATCCGGTACTGTGTCTACAAATAGTGCGTAATAACCGCTGGCATGAAGTTCGGCGTTTTCATTACCTCCCAGAGGGGATTCCGGGATCGCTTCCTGCGCCAGTTGCTCTTCAATTAGTTGTAGTACAGCTTCCTGCATAGCGTTGCTCATATTAAAGTTGACGCGAAGCTGGCCAGGGCCAATTTTCCGCACGCCTGACTCATCATCGCTTAAAAGCAAGCCGGAGGCAGTAAGATTAGACGGATTATCAGTTAAAAAGAGATCATATTCTTGACTTATGAGTCTCTCATCCGGAGTGATGCAGGTTGCTCCCCAGTTTTCCAGTTGGCGAAGCACGATGTTGCGCACCTCGTTAGAGGTCACGTCGATCATTACGCTGACATCATCCAGCAGACGCTCTTCGTCTTCTTTATGCTGGTCGAGCGGCGTCATTTTAACATGGACTGTATAGCGTGTACCCAGCGCATCTCGCGCTTTTATGCTCAAATGTCCGCCAAGTTTACGCGCCAGCTGGTCGCATAACCAGAAGGCCAGCGGATTGGCTTTGCCGTAACGGTCTTTCTGCGTCTCACTGATGAACGGGAAATGCAGGTTGTCGATTTCGCTTAACGTCACGCCTTCGCCGGTATCCAGAATGCGGAACGTCAGGCGCTCGGCCACCGATTCATCCTGATCCACCTCGAGCGTGATTTTGCCAATCTGGGTGGTTGTTACCGCGTACTGCATCAACAGCAGTAAGATCCGTCGCAGTGCATCGCGATCGCCATGTCGTTCGTCGTTTGCCTTCAGATGGTTGTTGATGAGCAGTTGCAGCCCTTTACGCTTCATCGCGGGCAGCACTTGCGGGACGACTTCGTCAATCAGCGCCTGAACCGAGAAGAGGGTCGGCTCGCTCTTCCAGCTGTCACTTTCCAGCATATTTGCCAACTGAATTTCATCAATCATACGGACCATCACGTCAGCATGATTCGCCAATTGCTGGGCATCCGGCGTTTGCAACTGGGCAACCTCTGCCGCCAGCGTTTTGACCGGCTCTTTTAACGCCTCGCTGATGTTTTGCATAAAGGCGACGCGGCCCTGCTGATTTTTTTCGTATAACCGCTGTGCCTGTTTAAGCTTTTTGTTCACCAGTACTTCACGATCCTGGTCGCGGATAATAAAGATCTGGGTACGCGGGGCGACCTGGCTGCGGAACAGGCGAATCTCATACAGCTCGTTATTGACGGTTGCCTGGATCACGCCCTGATGCTGTTCCGCCATGCTGGTGATATTTTGCAGATTCAGATGCGGTAACAGATGGTCGGCAATTTTGTTGCTCATCACCGTGCGGTTCGCTTCCTGATCATGCACCAGCAGACCCAGCGGCAGTAGGGAAACAATCTCTTCGTTAATCGCGCGCAGAATACGTAGCTCATTATTTGCTGCGGTATTCGGCGCGACTTCCGTTGTGCGTCCAGGCTGGTTACGAAAGGTGGTATAGCCAAACAGCGCGAGGGCCAGCAGGCCGATATTCAGCAACAGCGGCAACAGGATGTTTTGCAGCGTATCGAGCAGCAGGGTGCCAAACGGCACCTGCCAGACCAGGCGCATTCCCGTCGAGTTCAGCGCCGACGAGATTTCAATTTTCGAACTGTTAAAGCTGATACTTACGCTGTCGGGTGATTCTTTATCTGCATTGCGTGCGCTGACGGGTGTCGTGTCAGGCTCAAGACGGAAGCTGTCCAGCGGCATGCCGGGAGGAATTAAGTCATTGATGGGCAGATCAAATGCGACAACGGTCGCCAGGTGTCCCGGCTGGTTAAAGGTGGTTCGCAGCGTAAAATAGTGGCCGTTTTGCCATGCCAGTCGACGCAGCGATGAGAAACTTTCCCGTTCGTCCAGCGCATTGGCCTGCTGGAGCATCTCCGCCCGACGGGAATCGACAATACTGCCGATGGTCGACTCTTTAAATCCCGAAGAGAGATCTTTTAACGGCAACGTCGAGATGAGCGTCAGGCTGTTATCCTGCCCGTTGAGATAATACATGGACCACGGCACCGTCTCCGCGCCCCACAGCGTGTCGAGGTAGGACGAGATGCGCTGCGTCATTTCCAGCGTTGAACTGTCATGCGAGCCAAAGATCAGCGCTTCGGTTTTACGCCGCGGTTTTTCAAGATAGTAAACGTCCTGTTTCAGGCGCGTTTCCTGCAATCCTTCGCTGCTTGAGGGATTCGTGGTCGCGGCGATGTTGTCATAGATTTGCCAGGTCGCGTAACGCCAGGTATCGATCCGCTTATGGATTGCATGGGTGATATCGACGATTTGATAGCTCTTATCTTTCAACCAGGCGTTAACCGCGCTTTGCACCATCACGCCCATCGTCACCAGCAATACAATGATCAGTAATAAAAAGAAACGGGTAATGCTTCCCGGCAGGAGGGAAAATCGGGACGTAGCCGTTGTATCAGACTGACTCATTCGTGGTTATGACCTGTAAAACAACGCAGAAGGTGAAAGGGCAGTATAAAGGGTACGGTGTGAATTTCCACACTCTCTACTCATTGATGTTCTGCATTTTTTGCCAAAAAGAATTCATCAGTTAAATGGCGTAAAAGTGTACAGACCCACCAGAGGCGTACAAATATTGCCCGTTCAGTGAGAAGAAATAGCACGAAATAACAAGAAATCGGTTTCTGATATCAGTCAGTGACTGAATGAAGGTAAATAGTTAATAGTTGTTATTATTTTTGTGCGGTAGCACATAAAGCGAAAGTAAGTGTAAAGAAGGGTAAAAAAAAACCGGACGCATCGCATCCGGTTGAAATAGGGGTAAACAGACATTCAGAAATGAATGACGGTAATAAATAAAGTTAATGATGATAGCGAGAGATATTTTAGTGATGCATGACGATTTTGTTTTGTCATTCAGTGCTATCAAATTTATTTATGTAATTAATTGTTTTTTATGGTTTTTTTATATTTCTTGAGTGATCGTGCTTATTTTTTATCTTTTTGAAGCAAAAAAAAAGTTCCCTCGCATTTACATTTTGAAACACCTATGTGGATAAATGAAACATCTTAAAAGTTTTAGTATCATATTCGTGTTGGATTATTCTGCAATTTTGAGGAGAATGAACTTGCCGACTGGTTAATGAGGGTTAATCAGTATGCAGTGGCATAAAAAAGCAAATAAAGGCATATAACAGAGGGTTAATAACATGAAAGTTAAAGTACTGTCCCTCCTGGTACCAGCACTGCTGGTAGCAGGCGCAGCAAATGCGGCTGAAATTTACAACAAAGACGGCAACAAATTAGACCTGTTCGGTAAAGTCGACGGTCTGCATTATTTCTCCGATGATAAAAGCGCTGATGGCGATCAGACCTATATGCGTATCGGCTTCAAAGGTGAAACCCAGGTTAACGATCAGATCACCGGTTACGGCCAGTGGGAATATCAGATCCAGGGTAACGCGCCTGAATCCGAAAACAACTCCTGGACTCGTGTCGCATTCGCAGGTCTGAAATTCGGCGATGCGGGTTCTTTCGACTACGGTCGTAACTACGGCGTTGTGTATGACGTCACGTCCTGGACCGACGTCCTGCCAGAATTCGGTGGGGATACCTACGGTTCTGACAACTTCATGCAGCAGCGTGGTAACGGCTTCGCGACTTACCGTAACGCTGATTTCTTCGGTCTGGTTGATGGCCTGAACTTTGCCCTGCAGTATCAAGGTAAAAACGGTAGCCCGTCTGGTGAAGGTGCTGATGGCTTAGCTTACACCGGCGTGACTAACAACGGTCGTGAAGCTCTGCGTCAGAACGGCGACGGCGTTGGCGGTTCCGTCACTTATGACATCGGTGAAGGCTTCGGTCTGGGTGCAGCAGTGAGCAGCTCCAAACGTACTGATGAGCAGAACAAAGCGGCTTATCTGGGTAACGGCGATCGCGCTGAAACCTACACCGGCGGCCTGAAATACGACGCTAACAACGTTTATCTGGCAGCACAGTATACCCAGACCTATAACGCAACGCGTGTAGGCGGCGAAGGTTGGGCAAACAAAGCGCAGAACTTCGAAGTGGTTGCTCAGTACCAGTTCGACTTCGGTCTGCGTCCGTCCGTTGCTTACCTGCAGTCCAAAGGTAAAAACCTGGGGACTCTCAACGGTCGTAACTACGACGATGAAGATCTGCTGAAATATGTTGATGTAGGCGCAACCTACTACTTCAACAAAAACATGTCCACCTACGTTGATTACAAAATCAACCTGCTGGATGACAACAGCTTCACTCGTGATGCCGGTATCAGCACCGACGACATCGTTGCACTGGGTCTGGTTTACCAGTTCTAAGTTTGCTTAATGTCGATAAAAGGCCCTGCGGGGCCTTTTTTTTGTGTGGTTTTACGGCGTACAACCGCCGGTTTTTGGTGTACTCTTGCGCCTCTTTCGCAGGAGGACAATCACGTATGGAAATGAACATTGCTCGTGTGGCCTTATTGGCGGCGACGATCTTTTTTACCGGGTGCGATAACGCGCCGGACGCAGCGAAAACGCCTGTCGCGGCTCCGGTCGTGCTGGAAGGGAAAACAATGGGCACCTTCTGGCGCGTGAGCGTGGTCGGAGTCGATGCCAAATCAGCATCGGCGCTACAAACGAAAATTCAGACGCAACTGGATGCTGACGACCAACTGCTCTCCACTTATAAAAATGATTCGGCGCTGATGCGCTTCAACCAGTCGAAAAGTCTTTCTCCCTGGCCTGTCAACGAGGCCATGGCGGACATTGTTACCTCCGCGCTGCGCATTGGGCAAAAAACGCAGGGGGCGATGGACATCACCGTCGGGCCGTTGGTGAATTTGTGGGGATTTGGCCCCGACAAGCAGCCGGTCCAGATCCCGACGCAGGCGCAAATCGATGCGGCAAAAGCCAACAGCGGGTTGCAGCACCTGACGGTGATCAACCAGGCGAAACAGCAGTACCTGCAAAAAGATCTGCCGGATTTATTTATTGATCTCTCCACCGTCGGCGAAGGTTACGCCGCCGACCACCTGGCGCAGTTGATGGAACGGGAAGGTATCGCCCGCTATCTGGTCTCTGTCGGCGGGGCGCTGAACAGTCGCGGGATGAACGCTGAAGGGCATCCGTGGCGGGTGGCGATCCAGAAGCCTACCGACCGTGAAAATGCGGTTCAGGCGGTGGTGGATATTAACGGGCACGGTATCAGTACCTCCGGCAGCTATCGCAACTATTACGAGCTGAATGGCAAACGCCTCACTCATGTTATCGATCCGCAGACGGGACGCCCCATTGAGCACAATCTGGTGTCAGTCACGGTGATAGCGCCAACGGCGCTGGAAGCGGATGGCTGGGATACCGGGCTGATGGTACTCGGCACGGAGAAAGCCAAAGAGGTCGTACGCCGGGAAGGGCTGGCGGTGTACATGATCATCAAAGAGGGGGAGGGATTCAAAACCTGGATGTCTCCGCAGTTTGAAAGTTTCCTCATCCGTGAACAAAATTAGAAAGCAAGATTGCGGGTTTTCGTGTGATGGGTTTCGGACACACTGCCGCTAAGCAGGCACTATGCTTAACGAAGGAGTCCAGTATGAAAAATTCTCTATGCGTAAATGACGATCAGCGCTGGCAGTCGGTGTTAGAACGCGATTCTGATGCTGACGGACAGTTTGTCTTTGCGGTGCAGACGACCGGCATCTTTTGTCGACCTTCCTGCACGGCAAAACATGCGCTGCGTAAAAATGTCCGCTTCTTTCCCGACGCGCAGGCCGCGTTGATGGCCGGATTTCGCCCGTGTAAACGCTGTCAGCCGGATAAAGCCAACGCCCGGCAGCATCGGCTGGATAAAATTACACTTGCCTGTCAGCTTCTGGAGCAGGAGAACCCCATCACGCTCGATGCGCTGGCTGAACAGGTGGCGATGAGTCCGTACCATCTGCATCGCGTGTTCAAAGCCACGACCGGGATGACGCCAAAAGCGTGGCAGCAGGCGTATCGCGCCCGCCGCCTGCGCGACGCCCTGAGTCACGGCGAAAGCGTGACGCAGGCGATTCTGAATGCCGGATTCCCGGACAGCAGCAGCTACTATCGTAACGCCGATGCGACGCTTGGGATGACGGCAAAGCAGTTCCGTCGTGGCGGTGACAAGCTGGCGGTGCGCTATGCACTGGCGGATTGCTCGCTTGGGCGTTGTCTGGTGGCGGAAAGCGAGCGGGGGATCTGCGCCATTTTGTTAGGGGATGACGATGCGGCGCTGATGGCTGAACTGCAGACGTTGTTCCCGGCCGCTCAGGCTCAACCCGCCGATGCCGTATTCCAGCAGCGCATTCACCACGTTATCGCCAGTATTGACGGGCGTGACGTCGCGCTGTCGTTGCCGCTGGATATTCAGGGTACCGCATTTCAACAACAGGTCTGGCAGGCGCTGCGGGCGATCCCTTACGGTGAGACCATCAGTTACCAGCAACTGGCAAAAGCTATCGGTAAGCCGAACGCGGTTCGTGCCGTCGCCAGCGCCTGTGGCGCGAATAAACTGGCGATCGTCATTCCTTGTCACCGCGTTGTGCGGGGCGACGGTTCGCTTTCCGGCTATCGCTGGGGCGTGTCGCGTAAGGCGCAAATCCTGCGACGAGAGTCGCCAGATGAGGGGGCATAATGCTCGATCTGTTTGCCGATTCGCAGCCCTGGCAGGAACCGCTGGCGCCCGGTGCCGTCATTTTGCGCCGCTTTGCCTTCAGCACAGCGCTGCAACTGGTACAGGAGATTGAGGTGGTCGCCCGTCGGTCTCCGTTTCGCCAGATGATCACCCCTGGCGGTTACACCATGTCGGTGGCAATGACTAACTGTGGACGGCTGGGCTGGACGACCGACAGCCACGGCTACCTCTATTCGCCGATCGATCCGTTGACGGGGCTCGCCTGGCCGGATTTTCCGCCGTCTTTCCTGAGGTTATGTCAGCAGGCGGCAACGGCGGCAGGCTATGCGGATTATCAGCCGGACGCCTGCCTGATCAACCGCTATGTCCCTGGCGCAAAGCTTTCGTTGCATCAGGATAAAGACGAGCCGGATCTGCGGGCGCCGATTGTTTCTGTTTCGCTGGGATTACCGGCTGTCTTTCAGTTTGGCGGCCTTAAACGTAGCGATCCGCTGACGCGCGTTCTACTGGAGCACGGCGATGTGGTGGTCTGGGGCGGTGAATCGCGCCTGTTTTACCACGGTATTCAGCCGCTGAAGGCCGGGTTCCATCCGGCGACCGCCGACTGTCGTTATAATCTGACTTTTCGCCAGGCGGGTAAAAAAGAATAAAAATAAGAATTATTATTGCTGAACGCGTTGAGACGTTTAAACTGCGGGCTGTTATTCCTTGTCCGGGTTGTATGAATGGAACTACTTCTTCTTGTCTGGCGGCAGTATCGCTGGCCATTTATTAGCGTGATGGCGCTCAGCCTCGTCAGCGCGGCGCTGGGGATTGGCCTTATCGCTTTTATCAATCAGCGTCTTATTGAGACTGCGGATCCCTCTCTGCTGGTTTTACCGGAATTTCTGGGGCTACTGTTACTGCTGATGGCGGTGACGCTGGGTTCACAACTGGCGCTCACCACGCTGGGACACCACTTTGTCTTCCGTCTGCGCAGTGAATTCATCAAGCGTATTCTTGATACGCACGTGGAACGTATTGAACAACTGGGCAGCGCCTCTCTGCTGGCCGGGTTGACCAGCGACGTGCGTAATATCACCATCGCTTTTGTTCGTCTGCCTGAACTGGTGCAGGGGATTATTCTGACCGTCGGTTCGGCGGCGTATCTGGCGATGCTGTCGACTAAA
This sequence comes from Citrobacter freundii complex sp. CFNIH2, assembly GCF_002880615.1. Taxonomy (NCBI): domain Bacteria; kingdom Pseudomonadati; phylum Pseudomonadota; class Gammaproteobacteria; order Enterobacterales; family Enterobacteriaceae; genus Citrobacter; species Citrobacter freundii complex sp. CFNIH2. The sequence continues at coordinate 439,944 of NZ_CP025757.1, forward strand.
ATGCTGTTGGTGACAGCTATCTGGATGGTGATCACTATCTGGGGCGGTTTTATGCTGGTGTCGCGGGTTTACCGGCACATGGCGACGCTGCGCGAAACCGAAGATAAGCTGTATAACGACTATCAGACGGTGCTGGAAGGGCGCAAAGAGCTGACGCTCAACCGCGAGCGAGCAGAGCATATCTTCAACAACCTCTATATTCCGGATGCCAAAGAGTATCGTCACCACATTATTCGCGCTGATACCTTCCACCTCAGCGCAGTAAACTGGTCGAACATTATGATGCTCGGCGCGATTGGCCTGGTGTTCTGGATGGCAAACAGTCTCGGCTGGGCGGATACCAACGTCGCGGCGACCTACTCCTTAACGCTGCTGTTCCTGCGTACGCCGCTGCTGTCGGCGGTGGGAGCACTCCCTACGCTGCTGACGGCGCAGGTTGCTTTCAACAAGCTGAACAAATTCGCGCTGGCGCCGTTTAAAGCGCAATTCCCGCGCCCGCAGGCGTTCCCGGGATGGAAAACCCTCGAGCTGCGTAACGTCATGTTCCACTATCAGGACAACGCGTTCTCCGTGGGGCCAGTGAATCTGACGATTAACCGCGGTGAGTTGCTGTTTTTAATCGGCGGTAATGGCAGCGGTAAATCGACGCTGGCGATGCTGCTGACGGGGCTGTACCAGCCGCAATCCGGGGAGATCCTGCTGGACGGTAAGCCTGTCATCGCCGAAAAGCCGGAAGATTATCGCAAGCTTTTTTCAGCGGTGTTCACCGACGTCTGGCTGTTTGACCAACTGCTGGGACCGGAAGGCAAACCGGCCGATCCTGCACTGGTTGAGAAGTGGCTGGAGCACCTGAAAATGGCGCACAAACTGGAACTGAGCGATGGCCGGATCCTGAATCTGAAACTGTCGAAGGGGCAGAAAAAGCGAGTGGCGCTGCTGCTGGCGCTGGCGGAAGATCGCGACATTATCCTGCTCGATGAGTGGGCGGCCGATCAGGATCCGCATTTCCGCCGCGAATTTTACCAGGTCTTGTTGCCGCTGATGCAGGAGATGGGGAAAACCATTTTCGCCATCAGTCACGACGATCACTATTTTATTCACGCCGATCGTTTGCTGGAAATGCGTGACGGACAGTTGAGTGAACTGGTGGGCGATGAGCGTGATGCTGCGTCACGCGATGCGGTCGCGCGCACGGCCTGATTCATCTGACCGTTGTCCCGATGGCGCAAGGCTTTTCGGGGCAACGGTTGTTTTTTTATCCATCTGACGCCCCCGTTTATTGTTATTTACAGAACCTCGCGCCATGCTTAATGGCATCTCGTATCATGGATTTATGATTAATGTTCGCAAAACACCAAAACAGCGCAAGGCTGCGCGATGAAGAGCGTGCGCGGCTGATCTGGCTGCTCACCACCGATAAAGCCATTGTTTCCACCCTGTTAGGCAAGCTCACCCTGGCTGAGCAATATGATGTCGGAACGCTATCCGACGATATTGCTGAGGTAGGCGCGCTGGTCGACCATCTTCCACCACCTGACCTGGCGGATACCCTTGAAGCGCTCCCGTCAGAAGAACGTCACGCCCTCTGGCGGCTGATCGAAAGCGAAAAGCGCGGTTACGTCCTGCTCGAAGCCTCGGAAAATGTCTGGGACGACCTGATCGATGAAATGACCGACCGGGAGCTACTTGAGGCGCTGCAATATCTCGATATCGACGAACAGATTTACCTGGTGCAGCACCTGCCACGTAACCTCACCGGCCGGTTACTGGCGACGCTGCCGCCCGAAGAACGGGCTCGCGTGCGTCAGGTCATGCATTACGAAAAGAATCGCGTCGGCGCGATCATGGAGTTCGAGGTTATTACCGTCCGACCGGACGTGACGCTGGAAGTGGTGCAGCGCTACCTGCGTCGTCTGGGCAAGATGCCGGAAAACACCGATAAACTGTTCGTCACCCGCCGCGACAAAACGCTGGTCGGCGAGCTAACCCTGACCTGTATTTTGCTCAATGACGTGCAGCGCAAAGTCAGCGAGGTGATGGATGACGATCCGCTGACCTTCGCCCCGGAAGATAAAACGGAAAATGCGGCGCGTACCTTCGAACGTGACAACCTGGTCAGTGCGGCGGTGGTCGATCCTGCCGGTAAACTGATGGGGCGCTTAACGATCGACGAGATCGTCGACGTGGTGTATGAAGAGACGGACACCGATCTGCGTCGGATGGGCGGGTTAAGCGCCGAAGAGGACGTTTTTGCCCCCGTTCCCAAAGCGGTGAAAACGCGCTGGGCGTGGCTGGCTATCAACCTGTGTACTGCGTTCATCGCCTCCCGCGTGATTGATGGCTTTGAACATACCATTTCACAGCTGGTGGCGTTAGCGTCGCTGATGCCCATTGTCGCCGGGATCGGCGGGAATACCGGCAATCAGACCATCACCATGATTGTTCGGGCGCTGGCGTTACAAAACATCCAGCCGGGCAACCTGACGTTTCTTATTCTGCGCGAGATGGGGGTGGCGTTGGTCAATGGTCTCGTCTGGGGCGGGATTATGGGCGGGATCACCTGGTGGCTGTACGACGACATGGCGCTCGGCGGGGTGATGACCCTGGCAATGATGCTGAACCTGTTAATGGCGGCGCTGATGGGGGTCATCATCCCGATGACGATGGTGAAGCTCGGACGCGACCCGGCGGTCGGCTCGAGCGTGATGATCACCGCGATTACCGATACCGGCGGGTTCTTTATTTTTCTTGGGCTGGCGACGCTGTTTCTGATGTAGCGCGTCGTTTACGCTTCACGACGCGAGGCAGTAATCCCATCGCTACCACTCCGGCAACCACGCCAATCGCCAGGTTGCCGGTGGAGACCGTTGCGCCAACGGTAATGACCATCACCAGCGTTTCCACCACGGGCAGTGTCGTCAGGGTGGCGGGCCGGATGCTGTGCCAACTGAACGTTTTCACTGCCACAATCACCATGATCCCGGCCAGAACCGACATCGGGATTTTCGCCATCACGTCGCTTAGCGCAGTGACCAGCAGCAGTAAAACCAACCCGGCAGCAATCGTCGACACGCGGCTGCGGCCTTTTCCCATCTCCACGTTTACGATGGTCTGGCCGATCATCGCGCAACCGGCAATGCCGCCGTAAAAGCCCGCCAGAATGTTGGCGAACCCCAGACCCGCGCTTTCACGATTTTTGTTCGACGGCGTGACCGTCAGGTCATCAACCAGTTTTGCCGTCAGCAGCGACTCCATCAGGCCCACGAAGGCGATACTCAGTGCGCAGGGCCAGATAATTGTCAGCGTTTGCAGATTCAGCGGCACCAACAGCTGCGTCAGTCCCGGTAGTCCGCCGCTCATTGCGCCTTCATCGCCGACGGTCGGCAGCAATTGCCCGCTGGTTGCGGTAAACAGCGTCAATAAAACAATGGCAATCAGCGGCGCAGGAATGCTTTTAATCACCCGCGGCACCCACAACACAATGAGCAGCGTTAAGGAAAACAGTCCCCAGATGAGTGGACTTTTGCTCCAGAAATGAGGGACCTGGGCGAAGAAAATCAGAATACCGAGGGCGTTCACAAACCCGGTCATGACGGCGGCGGGAATAAAACGCATCAGGCGCGCCATCCCGGTAACACCAAACAGAATCTGGATAAATCCGGCTAACACGACCGCCGGCAGAATGTACTGTACGCCATGCTGGTGCACCATCGGGCCTATCACCAGCGCAACGGAACCGGCAGCCGCTGTGACCATCGCCGGGCGACCGCCCATGAAAGACATTACCAGACAAAGAACCACGGAGGCGATCAGGCTGACTTTCGGGTCAACACCGGCAATCACCGAAAAAGAGATCACTTCCGGGATCAACGCCAGCGCGGTGATCACCCCTGCCAGCGTTTCGCGTACCAGCAGACGTGGGGCGCGAAGGACGCCACTGACAGTGTGTTCTGCTGCCAGAGCAGGAGACGAAGGGGTTACAGACATATTTACTCTCAGGTCGGAAAAGGCCTGATAACAGCAGACCGACAGGCGTCCGTGCGGTGAATAACAAAGCGCCGCATAGTACCTTTCTGGAGCGTCTGTTTCCAGAAAATATTGCGAATAACCCTATAAAGATTCAACGTATTTTTAACGTTTTAAAATCTTAATATAATTTATAAACAATATTTAAATATTATTGCTGAAATGTTAACGTTGGTGCCGCTCGATTTTCACCTGCAAAAAGCAAAAAAACGATACTAAAAGTAAGGCATTAACAATATGAAAAAAGTGACTGCCATGCTCTTCTCGATGGCCGTAGGGCTGAATGCTGTCTCGATGGCGGCAAAAGCGAAAGCGACGGAAGAGCAGGAGACGGACGTACTGTTGATCGGCGGCGGCATCATGAGCGCCACACTGGGAACTTATCTACAGGAACTGGAACCCGACTGGTCGATGACCATGGTGGAGCGCCTGGACGGTGTCGCGCAAGAGAGTTCAAACGGCTGGAACAACGCCGGTACCGGGCACTCCGCGCTGATGGAACTGAACTACACGCCGAAGAAAGCCGACGGAAGTATCAGTACCGAAAAGGCAGTCGAAATTAACGAAGCTTTCCAGATTTCCCGTCAGTTCTGGGCCCATCAGGTCAAGAACGGCGTGATGCACGACCCGCGCGCCTTCATCACCACCGTCCCGCACATGAGCTTTGTCTGGGGTGATGAGAACGTTAACTTCCTGCGCGCTCGCTATACGGCACTGCAGCAGAGCACGCTGTTCCGTGGTATGCGCTATTCCGAAGATCACGCGCAAATCAAAGAGTGGGCGCCGCTGGTGATGGAAGGGCGCGATCCGAAACAGAAAGTCGCCGCCACGCGTACTGAAATGGGAACGGACGTGAACTACGGCGAAATTACGCGTCAACTGATTGCTTCGTTGCAGAAAAAACCTAACTTTGCACTGGAGTTGAGCACTGAAGTTCGGGGTTTTCAACATAACGACGACAACACCTGGACGGTGACCGTCGTCGATCTGAAAAACGGCGAAGCGGAACATAAAATCAAAGCCAGATTCGTCTTTATCGGCGCGGGCGGCGCAGCGCTGAAACTGCTGCAGGAAACCGGTATTCCGGAAGCCAAAGAGTATGCGGGCTTCCCGGTCGGCGGTCAGTTCCTGGTCGCAGAAAACCCGGACGTAGTGAATCGCCATCTGGCGAAAGTGTACGGCCAGGCTTCCGTCGGGGCGCCACCGATGTCGGTTCCGCATATCGATACCCGTATTCTGGACGGCAAACGCGTCGTGCTGTTTGGGCCGTTCGCCACCTTCTCCACCAAATTCCTGAAAAATGGTTCACTGTGGGATCTGCTGAGTTCAACCACGCCTTCCAACTTCATGCCGATGGTCAACGTCGGGATGGATAACTTCGATCTGGTGAAATACCTGATTAGCCAGGTGATGCTGAGCGATGATGACCGCTTCGACGCGCTGAAAGAGTACTATCCGCAGGCGAAGAAAGCGGACTGGCGTTTGTGGCAGGCGGGCCAGCGCGTCCAGATCATCAAGCGTGATGAAGACAAAGGGGGCGTGCTGCGTCTGGGGACGGAAGTGGTGAGCGACAAAGAGGGGACCGTTGCCGCATTGCTGGGCGCATCACCGGGCGCATCCACTGCGGCGCCGATCATGCTCCACCTGATGGAAACCGTCTTTAAAGATAAGGTGAATACGCCGCAATGGCAGGCGAAGCTGAAAACGATTATTCCGTCTTACGGTACAAAACTGAACGGCAACGTTGAGGCGACGCAACAGGAACTGCAATACACCAGTGAAGTGTTGGGACTGAAATATGACAAGCCGCAAACGGTAGATATCCCACCGAAAGCGCAGCTCAAGCCTCAGGCTCAGCCCGCGCGTAAAGAAGTCGCCGATATCGCACTGTAACCGCATTGCCGGATGGCGTTGCGCTTATTCGGCCTACGTTTAGTTCCTGTAGGCCGGATAAGGCGGTACGCCGCTATCCGGCATCATTAGCGACTTATCGCGTTACCGCGTTCTGCACGTTGTCTTCCGCTTTCCAGATGCGGAATTTCACATCAACATTTGCCGGGGTATACACCACGATTGGCAACTTGCTGTTGTAACGCAGCATGCCGTCATCACCCAGATATGCGGTCACAAATTTCTGCTCTTTTTTGCCGTCCGGGCAGGCCATCATGGTCGAGACCGGGGAGGTAACTTTGTCAAAGACGTAGTAGTCATAGCCCCAGCCTTCCAGCGTTTTGCTTTCCAGTTCCCCTCCCAGACGATGCTGGTTGCAGTCAACCTCCAGCGTCTGGCCGATCATCAGTTCCACTTTCAGAGTAGATTCATCTTCCTGATGGGGTAGCTGAATAACCTGGCGTTTCATTCCTTTTTCCGCCTGCGGATAAGGGGCGATTTTTTCCAGTGGTTGCGGGTTAGTCTCAGCGGATGCCGCCCACGCAGAGGTGCTGGCGAAGGCAGCGAACAAAACGGCAGGGACCATTGTCTTCATTTTTGAGTTCACAGGTTTTCCTTTTTTATCTTATGAACGATTTCACGGCAGATTAACATGTTCACCAGAGTCATTGATCTGTCTTTACGTATTTTTAAAGTTCATTGGTTGTGATTGTATAAAATGAGTAGTCATTTATTCTGTTTTTTACCTTTGGGTATGAGTGATTATCCTGACGGTCATTTCGATATATAAAATATTACATAACCCTTTGATATGTGCGGAGAAGCACATTCTGACAAGCTTCATTAACACTCTTTTGATCCAACCACTGGTTTTACCCCGATTGGGGTATGCACCTGGAACCCATCCTTTACTATCTTACCGATCATAATAATGACTTAGTAGTAACACGGTTTTTATTGTCGTTCACCCAGCCGGGGGAGCGTCGTTTATGGAAGGGCGATGCCATGGTTGATCTATCCCGTCGAGGCATACTGACTGGCAGTTGGCGTAATGCCAACCGTGGGATCCGTCCGCCATGGAGCATGGAAGCCTCTCAGTTTCTGTCCCAGTGCACCCGTTGCGACGCCTGTATTCAGGCTTGTGAACACGATGTTTTGCAGCGTGGTCCGGGTGGCTATCCGAGCGTTAATTTCCAACAAAACGAATGCACCTTCTGCTACGCCTGTGCGCAGGCTTGCCCCGAATCTCTCTTTTCTCCGCGCCACACCAGGGCATGGGATCTGATTTTCACCATTGGGCAAGCGTGTCTGGCGTATCAGTCCGTAGAGTGCCGCCGCTGTCAGGATAGCTGTGAACCGCAGGCGATCCTGTTTCGCCCAACGTTGTCCGGCATTTATCAGCCACAACTCGATAACCAGAACTGTAACGGATGCGGCGCGTGCGTCGCCAGTTGCCCGGTGTCAGCCATTACCGCGGAGTATAACCATGCACATTAACTGGCAGGTCTGCAGCCTGATTGTTCAGGCCAAAGGCGAACAGGTACAGGATATCAGCACGCAGTTAAATGCTTTGCCGGGCTGCGAAGTGGCCGTAAGCGACGAGCAAAGCGGTCAGATGATTGCCGTGGTTGAAGCAGAACACAGCGAAACGCTGATGCAAACAATTGAGTCGGTACGCAACGTTGCGGGCGTGCTGGCGGTGTCGCTGGTTTATCACCAGCAGGAAGAACAAGGTGAGGAAACACCATGAAACTCAGTCGTCGTAGCTTTATGAAAGCTAACGCCGTTGCGGCCGCTGCGGCGGCTGCCGGGCTAAGCGTGCCGGGCGTTGCCCGCGCAGTTGTCGGTCAACAGGAAGCCATTAAGTGGGATAAAGCCCCGTGCCGTTTTTGTGGTACCGGCTGTGGCGTTCTGGTCGGAACTCAGCAGGGGCGTATTGTCGCCTGTCAGGGCGATCCGGAAGCCCCGGTTAACCGTGGTCTGAACTGCATCAAGGGCTATTTCCTGCCCAAAATTATGTACGGAGAGGACCGTTTAACGCAGCCGCTGCTGCGTATGAGAGACGGTAAGTACAGCAAAGACGGTGAATTTACGCCGATAAGCTGGGATCAGGCTTTCGATGTGATGGAAGAGAAGTTTAAAACCTCACTGAAAGAGAAAGGCCCGGAGTCTGTCGGCATGTTTGGCTCCGGTCAGTGGACCATCTGGGAAGGGTACGCTGCCTCTAAACTGTTTAAAGCCGGTTTCCGCTCGAACAACCTCGATCCGAACGCGCGTCACTGTATGGCGTCAGCGGTGGTAGGCTTTATGCGTACCTTTGGCATGGACGAACCGATGGGCTGCTACGACGATATCGAGCATACCGATGCGTTTGTTCTGTGGGGCGCCAACATGGCGGAAATGCACCCGATCCTCTGGTCGCGCATCACCAACCGTCGTCTCTCCGATCCGAATGTTAACGTCTCCGTGCTGTCCACCTTCCAGCACCGTAGCTTTGAGCTGGCGGACAACGGGATGGTGTTTACGCCACAGTCTGACCTGGTGATCCTCAACTACATCGCTAACTACATTATCCAGAACAACGCGATTAACCAGGACTTCTTCAGCAAGCACGTTAACGTCCGCAAAGGGGCAACGGATATCGGCTATGGCCTGCGTCCGACGCATCCACTGGAAAAAGCCGCGAAAAACCCAGGTTCTGACGCCTCCGAGCCGATGAGCTTTGAAGACTACAAAGCGTTTGTGGCGGAGTACACGCTGGATAAAACCGCTGAAATGACCGGCGTGCCGAAAGATCAGCTGGAGCAACTGGCGAAGCTGTATGCCGACCCGAACAAGAAAGTCATCTCCTACTGGACGATGGGCTTCAACCAGCATACGCGCGGCGTGTGGGCCAACAACCTGATCTACAACATCCACCTGCTGACCGGCAAAATTGCGCAGCCGGGCTGCGGACCGTTCTCGTTAACCGGTCAGCCTTCTGCCTGTGGTACCGCGCGTGAAGTGGGAACCTTTGCTCACCGTCTGCCTGCGGACATGGTGGTCACCAACGAAAAACACCGTGAGATCTGTGAAAAGCACTGGAATATCCCGGCCGGGACGATTCCGGCGAAAATCGGTCTCCATGCGGTTGCTCAGGACCGGGCGCTGAAGGACGGCAAGCTGAACGTCTACTGGACGATGTGTACCAACAATATGCAGGCCGGTCCGAACATCAATGAAGATCGTCTGCCGGGCTGGCGCGATCCGCGCAACTTTATCATTGTCTCCGATCCCTATCCGACCGTCAGCGCGCTGGCCGCGGACCTGATCCTGCCAACCGCAATGTGGGTAGAGAAAGAAGGGGCTTACGGTAACGCCGAGCGTCGTACCCAGTTCTGGCGTCAACAGATTAAAGCACCGGGCGAATCGAAATCCGACCTGTGGCAGTTGGTTCAGTTCTCACGTCGTTTCAAAACGGAAGAGGTCTGGCCCGAAGAACTGCTGGCACAGAAACCGGAACTGCGCGGCAAAACCCTGTATGACGTGCTGTTTGCGACCCCGGCGGTAAGCAAGTTCCCGCTGACGGAGTTGAAAGAGGATCAGCTTAACGACGAATCCCGCGATCTGGGCTTCTATCTGCAAAAAGGGCTGTTTGAAGAGTACGCCTGGTTTGGGCGCGGACACGGTCACGATCTCGCCCCGTTCGATGACTACCACAAGGCGCGCGGTCTGCGCTGGCCGGTGGTTGACGGGAAAGAGACGCAATGGCGCTACAGCGAAGGTCACGATCCGTACGTCAAAGCGGGTGAAGGCTACAAGTTCTACGGTAAGCCAGACGGTAAAGCGGTGATCTTCGCGCTGCCGTTTGAACCGGCCGCAGAATCGCCGGATGCCGAGTACGACCTGTGGCTTTCCACGGGGCGTGTGCTCGAGCACTGGCATACCGGCAGTATGACGCGCCGCGTGCCGGAACTGCACCGCGCGTTCCCGGAAGGGGTCCTGTTTATCCATCCGTTAGATGCGAAAAAACGGGATATGCGCCGTGGCGACAAGGTCAAAGTGATCTCACGTCGTGGCGAGGTGATTTCCATTGTTGAAACCCGTGGACGTAACCGTCCGCCGCAGGGGCTGGTCTACATGGCGTTCTTCGATGCCGCACAGCTGGTGAATAACCTGACGCTGGATGCGACGGATCCGCTCTCTAAAGAGACGGATTTCAAGAAGTGCGCCGTGAAACTGGCGAAGGTGTAACACGCCATGTCCAGGTCAGCGAAACCCCAAAATGGCCGCCGCCGCTTTCTGCGCGATGTTGTTCGCACAGCGGGTGGGCTGGCTGCCGTTGGCGTGGCGCTGGGGTTACAGCAGCAGACCGCACGCGCTACGGGCGTGCGGTTGCGCCCGCCTGGGGCCGTGAACGAGAACGCCTTTGCCAGCGCCTGTGTGCGCTGCGGGCAGTGCGTTCAGGCATGTCCGTATGACACCTTAAAACTGGCGACGCTTGCATCAGGGTTGTCGGCGGGTACGCCGTATTTTGTTGCCCGCGATATTCCTTGCGAAATGTGCGAAGACATTCCGTGCGCCAAAGTCTGCCCCAGTGGGGCGCTGGACCGGGAGATTGCCTCCATTGACGATTCGCGGATGGGACTGGCGGTTCTGCTGGATCAGGAAAACTGCCTGAACTTCCAGGGATTACGCTGTGACGTCTGTTATCGCGAATGCCCAAAAATCGATGAGGCCATCACGCTGGAACTGGATCGCAACATGCGAACCGGCAAACATGCGCGATTTATCCCGACCGTTCACAGCGACGCCTGCACGGGTTGCGGGAAATGTGAAAAAGTCTGCGTGCTGGAGCAGCCGGCAATAAAAGTGTTGCCGCTGGCGCTGGCGAAAGGGGAGTTGGGTCACCATTACCGCTTCGGCTGGCTGGAGGGGAACGATGGCAAATCGTAAACGTGACGCCGGGCGTGAAGCGCAGGCGAAAAAAGGCCTCTGGCGGAGTCATCGCTGGCTGATTTTCCGCCGTCTCAGTCAGTTTATGGTGCTGGGGATGTTTCTGAGCGGCCCGTGGTTTGGCGTGTGGATCTTGCACGGGAACTACAGCAGCAGCCTGCTGCTGGAGTCGATCCCGCTGACGGATCCGTTGATTACCCTGCAAAGCCTGGCGAGCGGTCATCTGCCCGCAGCGGTAGGGCTTACGGGCGCGGCGATTATTACGGCGCTGTACGCTCTGGCAGGAAAGCGATTGTTTTGCAGTTGGGTCTGCCCACTGAACCCGATTACCGATTTTGCGGCCTGGCTACGCAGAAGGTTTGACCTGAATCAGTCCGCAACCATTCCACGTCATATACGGTACGTACTTCTGGTTGTCGTGCTGGTGGGTTCAGCACTGACCGGGACGCTACTGTGGGAATGGATTAACCCTGTTTCACTGCTGGGGCGTAGCCTGGTAATGGGATTCGGTAGCGGCGCACTGCTGATTATCGCTCTGTTTTTATTTGATTTGCTGGTCGTTGAACACGGCTGGTGCGGGCATCTTTGTCCTTTAGGCGCACTGTATGGCGTGCTGGGTAGCCAGGGCGTATTAACCGTTGCGGCAAAAGACCGACAGAAATGTAACCGCTGTATGGACTGTTTTCATGTTTGCCCGGAACCGCATGTATTACGTGCCCCGGTGCTGGATGAGCAAAGCCCGGTACAGGTCACCAGCCGCGATTGCATGGCCTGCGGTCGCTGCGTGGATGTCTGTTCTGAGGACGTATTTACAATAACTACACGATGGAGTTCGGGAGCGAAATCATGAAAAGCCATGACCTGAAGAAAGCGCTGTGTCAATGGACAGCCCTGCTGGCCCTGGTGGTGAGCGGTGCGGTTTGGGCGGCAAACGGAGTGGATCTTAGCCAGTCTCCGGAAGTGTCGGGGACACAGGAAGGGGCGATTCGTATGCACAAAGAGCAAGAACGTATGCCGCTGAACTACGTGAATCAGCCGCCGATGATTCCCCATAGCGTCGATGGTTACCAGGTGACCACCAACACCAACCGCTGCCTGCAATGCCACGGCGTTGAAAGCTATCGTACCACCGGTGCGCCGCGTATTAGTCCGACGCACTTTATGGACAGCGACGGCAAAGTGCTGGCCGAAGTGGCGCCGCGTCGATACTTCTGCCTGCAGTGCCATGTGCCGCAGACTGACGCCCCGCCGATTGTGGGTAACAGCTTTACCCCATCGAAAGGTTACGGGAAATAAGAGGTCATTATGGAAAATTCTAACCGTAAACCAGGCCGGATTAAGCGCCTCTGGCAATGGTGGCGTCGCCCCAGTCGTCTGGCGCTGGGTACGCTGCTGTTAATCGGGTTCGTCGGCGGGATTATTTTCTGGGGTGGGTTTAACACCGGGATGGAAAAGGCCAACACCGAAGAGTTCTGCATTAGCTGCCACGAAATGCGCAATACCGTGTATCAGGAATACATGGAAACCGTGCACTACAACAACCGTAGCGGTGTGCGTGCGACCTGTCCTGACTGCCACGTACCGCACGAGTTTGTGCCGAAAATGATCCGCAAGATCAAGGCCAGTAAAGAACTGTACGCAAAAGCGTTGGGACTTATTGATACACCGCAGAAGTTCGAAGCGCATCGTCTGACGATGGCGCAGAATGAATGGCGAAGAATGAAAGATAACAATTCTCAGGAGTGTCGTAACTGTCACAACTTTGAGTTCATGGACTTAACGGCCCAGAAGAGCGTCGCCGCGAAAATGCACGATCAGGCGGTGAAAGACGGGCAAACCTGTATTGACTGCCATAAGGGGATTGCGCACAAGCTCCCCGATATGCGTGAAGTCAAACCGGGCTTCTGACGGGATGATAATGAGTGGGTAGTATGCTTGAAGCCAGAAAGCTCCTCTGTGAGCGGGATGAACGAGTCCTGTTTAGCGATTTGTCGTTCCAGGTCAACGCAGGGGAGTGGATACAGGTCACCGGCGGCAACGGCGCAGGGAAAACCACCCTGTTGCGGTTGCTGACAGGGCTCTCTCGTCCTGATGCCGGGGAGGTGTGCTGGCAGGAGCAACCGCTACATCGTGTGCGGGACAGCTACCATCAAAATTTGTTGTGGATTGGACATCAGCCGGGGATCAAAACCCGGCTGACGGCGTTGGAGAACCTGCGTTTTTTCCATCAGGACGGCGACATTGCAAAATGTCTCGCGGCGCTGGCGCAGGCCGGCCTTGCCGGTTACGAAGATATCCCTGTGAACCAGCTTTCTGCCGGACAGCAGCGCCGGGTAGCGTTGGCGCGTCTCTGGCTGACCCGCGCCACGCTCTGGATCCTCGACGAACCCTTTACCGCCATTGATGTGAACGGCGTTGAACGCCTGACGCAGCGGATGGCGCAGCATACCGAAGAGGGGGGGATTGTCATCCTCACCACCCACCAGCCGATGAACGTCGCTACAGACCGCATTCGCCGGATTGCGCTGACTCACGAGAGGGCAGGGCAATGATGTGGCGTATCTTCCGTCTTGAACTGCGCGTTGCCTTTCGCCATAGCGCTGAGATTGCCAACCCGCTGTGGTTCTTTCTGATTGTTATTACGCTGTTCCCGCTGAGCATTGGGCCGGAACCGCAGCTGCTGGCGCGCATTGCGCCGGGCATTATTTGGGTTGCTGCGCTGCTGGCCTCGCTGCTGGCGCTGGAGCGACTGTTTCGCGATGACCTGCAGGACGGCAGCCTTGAGCAACTGATGCTGCTGCCGATCCCACTGCCGATGGTGGTGCTGGCAAAAGTGATGGCCCACTGGATGGTCACCGGTCTGCCGCTGTTGATCCTCTCTCCGCTGGTGGCGTTGCTGCTGGGGATGGACATCTACGGCTGGAAAATTATGGCGCTGACCTTACTGTTGGGGACGCCAACGCTCAGCTTTCTCGGCGCACCGGGGGTAGGGTTAACGGTCGGACTAAAACGCGGCGGCGTATTGCTGAGCGTACTGGTATTGCCGTTGACCATCCCGTTGTTGATTTTTGCGACCGCCGCGATGGATGCGGCATCCATGCATCTTCCTGTGGATGGATACATGGCGATTTTGGGCGCGTTACTGGCGGGGAGCGCGACGTTGAGTCCTTTTGCGACGGCCGCAGCGTTACGTATTAGTTTGCAGTAATGAGTTGCCTGATGGCACTGCGCTTATCAGGCCTACAAGAGCAGAGTATGTAGGTCGGATAAGGCATCAGCCGCTATCCGGCATGACGGTAACTTTATTCGTTTGAGTCTGGTGACTGAACTATGTGGAAAACACTTCATCAACTGGCTATGCCCCCACGGCTGTATCAGCTTTGCGGCTATTTTGTGCCGTGGCTGGCCGTCGCCTGCGTCCTGGTTCTGGCTACGGGCTGGATCTGGGGATTCGGTTTTGCGCCAGCGGATTACCAGCAGGGGCAGAGCTACCGCATTATTTATCTGCACGTTCCGGCGGCGATCTGGTCAATGGGGATTTATGCCTCAATGGCGGTAGCGGCGTTTATCGGTCTGGTCTGGCAGATGAAGATGGCAAACCTGGCGCTGGCTGCGATGGCGCCGGTTGGCGCGGTGTTTACGTTTATTGCGCTGGTCACCGGCTCGGCCTGGGGTAAACCGATGTGGGGTACCTGGTGGGTGTGGGACGCGCGGCTGACGTCGGAACTGGTGCTGCTGTTTCTCTACGTCGGCGCGATTGCCCTGTGGCATGCCTTTGATGACCGTAAGATGGCGGGGCGTGCGGCGGGGATCCTGGTGCTGATTGGCGTGGTGAACCTGCCGATCATTCACTATTCGGTGGAGTGGTGGAACACACTGCATCAGGGCTCAACCCGTATGCAGCAAAGCATCGACCCGGCCATGCGCACGCCGCTGCGGCTGGCGATTATCGGCTATCTGCTGCTGTTTATCACGCTGTCGCTGATGCGGATGCGTAACCTGATTCTGATAATGGAAAAACGTCGCCCGTGGGTGAGTGAACTGATCTTAAAAAGAGGCCGCCAATGACCACTGCATTTGCATCCTGGAGTGATTTTTTTGCGATGGGCGGCTACGCCTTTTACGTCTGGCTGGCCGTGGCGCTGAGCGTCATCCCGCTGGCGGTACTGGTCATTCATACCGTGACGCAGCATCGCGCGATTTTGCGTGATGTCTCCCGACAACGGGCGCGTGAAGCCCGCCTGCGTGCGGCGCAGACACAACGGGAGGCGGCGTGAATATTCGACGTAAGAACCGTTTATGGATTGCCTGTGGCGTGCTCGTCGGGTTAGCGCTGACGATTACGCTGGTGCTTTACGCGCTGCGCGCCAATATCGATCTGTTCTATACGCCAGGCGAGATTCTCTACGGCAAGCGCGAAACGCAGCAAATGCCGGAAGTGGGCCAGCGCCTTCGGGTGGGCGGTATGGTTATGCCCGGTAGCGTGAAGCGCGATCCCAACTCGCTGAAGGTGAATTTCAGCATCTATGACGCCGAAGGCGTTGTGGATGTTACCTACGAAGGCATTCTGCCGGACCTGTTCCGTGAAGGGCAGGGCGTGGTGGTGCAGGGGGAACTCGGCGAGAAAAACCATATTCAGGCGAAAGAAGTTCTCGCCAAGCACGATGAAAACTACACGCCGCCGGAAGTTGAAAAAGCGATGCAGGAAAACCACCGCCGTCCGGAGAGCGTCTATAAGGATAAAACATCATGATGCCTGAAATTGGCAATGCGCTGTTATGCCTGGCACTGGGCGTTGCGTTGTTACTCTCAGTCTATCCGCTGTGGGGCGTGGCGCGTGGCGATGCGCGGATGATGGCGTCGGCAAGACCGTTTTCCTGGCTGCTGTTTATCCTCGTTATGGGTGCCTTTCTGGTGCTGGTCAACGCCTTTGTCGTGAATGATTTCACCGTAGTTTATGTCGCCAGTAACTCCAACACGCAGCTGCCGGTCTGGTACCGCGTCGCCGCTACCTGGGGGGCGCATGAAGGCTCGCTGCTGCTGTGGGTGTTGCTGATGAGCGGCTGGACCTTTGCCGTCGCGCTGTTTTCCCAGCGGATGCCGCTGGATATCGTCGCCCGCGTGCTCGCAGTGATGGGGATGGTCAGCGTCGGTTTCCTGTTGTTCATCCTGTTTACCTCCAACCCGTTCGCCCGCACGCTGCCGAATTTCCCGATAGAAGGGCGCGATCTCAACCCGTTGCTACAGGATCCTGGGCTGATCTTCCATCCGCCGCTGCTGTATATGGGCTATGTCGGTTTCTCGGTCGCCTTCGCGTTCGCTATCGCGGCGCTGATGAGCGGTCGCCTGGACAGCACTTTCGCCCGTTTTTCTCGTCCGTGGACGCTGGCCGCGTGGGTTTTCCTGACGCTGGGGATCGTGCTGGGTTCGGCATGGGCTTACTACGAACTGGGCTGGGGCGGTTGGTGGTTCTGGGATCCGGTGGAAAACGCCTCGTTTATGCCATGGCTGGTGGGAACCGCGCTGATGCACTCGCTGGCGGTCACTGAACAGCGCGGCAGTTTCAAGGCGTGGACGCTGCTGCTCTCCATCTGCGCGTTTTCGCTCTGTCTGTTGGGGACGTTCCTTGTGCGCTCGGGTGTGCTGGTGTCGGTGCATGCGTTTGCTTCCGACCCGTCTCGCGGGATGTTCATTCTGGCCTTCATGGTGCTGGTCATCGGCGGCTCGCTGCTGCTGTTTGCTACGCGAGGACATAAGGTTCGATCCCGGGTGAATAACGCGCTCTGGTCACGCGAATCGCTGCTGCTCGGTAACAACGTGCTGCTGATTGCCGCCATGCTGGTGGTGCTGCTCGGAACGCTGCTGCCGCTGGTGCATAAGCAGCTTGGATTGGGCAGCATCTCCATTGGCGAGCCGTTCTTTAATACCATGTTTACCTGGCTGATGGCGCCGTTTGCCCTGCTGCTGGGCATTGGCCCGCTGGTCCGCTGGGGACGCGATCGACCGCGTAAACTGCAACGACTGCTGGTTATCGCGCTGGTCAGCACTTTTGTGCTCTCTCTGCTGCTGCCGTGGCTGTTTGAGAACAAGATTGTTGCCATGACGGTGGTCGGGCTGGCAATGGCCTGCTGGGTGTTTGTACTGGCGATGGCAGAGCTTGCGCAGCGTATTTCGCGTGGCACGAAAACAACTCTTAGCTACTGGGGAATGGTGGCCGGGCACGTTGGTCTGGCGGTGACGATTGTCGGGATCGCCTTCAGCCAGAATTACAGCGTCGAGCGCGATGTCCGCATGAAAGCCGGTGATAGCGTCGATATTCATGAATATCGCTTCACCTTCCGTGAAGTGAAAGATATCACCGGACCAAACTATCGCGGTGGTGTGGCGATTATCGGCGTGACCCGTGATGGCAAGGCGGAAGCGACGTTGCATGCCGAAAAACGGTTCTACAACAGCACCAGCTCGATGATGACGGAAGCGGCGATTGACGGTGGCATCACCCGCGATCTGTATGCCGCGCTCGGTGAAGAGCTGGATAACGGCGCGTGGGCTGTCCGTCTGTATTACAAACCGTTTATTCGCTGGATCTGGGCGGGTGGGATATTGATGGCGCTGGGGGGGCTGCTATGCCTGTTTGACCCGCGTTATCGCAAACGCGTACAACCGCAAAAATCGGTGTCGGAGGCGGTATGAAGCGCAACGTACTTTTGATTCCTTTTGTGATTTTTCTCGTGATTGCCGCGGCGCTGCTGTGGCAACTGGCGCGTAATGCTGAAGGCGATACGCCGACGAATCTGGAGTCGGCGCTGATTGGCAAACCGGTACCAACCTTCCGGCTTGAGTCGCTGGAGAACCCCGGTAAGCATTATGAGGCGGACGTGCTGACTCAGGGTAAACCGGTCTTACTCAACGTCTGGGCGACGTGGTGTCCCACCTGCCGCGCTGAGCATCAGTATCTGAACCAGCTGTCGGCGCAGGGGATTCGCGTGGTGGGGCTGAATTATAAAGACGATCGCCAGAAGGCCATCGTCTGGCTGAAAGAGTTGGGCAATCCCTACGCGCTGAGCCTGTTTGACGGCGATGGTATGCTGGGTCTGGACCTTGGGGTCTATGGCGCACCGGAAACCTTCCTTATCGACGGTAAAGGCATTATTCGCTATCGCCATGCCGGGGATTTAAACGCCCGCGTCTGGGAGAGTGAAATCAAGCCGCTGTGGGAGAAATACAGCAAGGAGGCCGGGCAATGAGAATTTTGCTGAGTGTGTTGATGCTGCTGTTTTCTGCCAATGCGCTGGCCACCATTGATGTGATGCAGTTTAAGGATGAGACCCAGGAGCAACAGTTCCGCCAGTTGACTGAACAACTGCGCTGTCCGAAATGCCAGAACAACAGCATCGCGGATTCCAATTCGATGATTGCGACCGACCTGCGACAGAAAGTTTATGAGCTGATGCAGGAAGGGAAAAGTCAGAAAGAGATCGTCGACTATATGGTGGCGCGCTATGGTAACTTCGTCACCTATGATCCGCCGCTGACCCCCCTGACTGTCCTGCTGTGGGTGCTTCCTGTGGCGGCAATTGGCGCGGGAGGCTGGATTATCGTTGCCCGTTCGCGTCGGCGGGTACGCCTGAAACAGGAGGTGTTCCCGGATGAGATGGCGTTACCGGAGGGTAAACGAGCCGGGTTGGCGGTTTATCTGCCGGGGATTGTGATTGCCGTCATCGTGGGGGCCGTCAGTTATTACCAGACCGGGAGCTATAAGCAAGTGGAAATCTGGCAGATGGCGACGGCACAAAGCCCGGCACTGCTGGAACGCGCGTTGGATCCAAAAGCACAGCCGCTGGATGAGGAAGAGATGACGCGTCTGGCGCTGGGGCTACGCACTCGTCTGCAAAGTGATGCGACGAACGTGGAAGGCTGGATCATGCTGGGGCGGATCGGTATGGTGCTCGGCAATGCCAGTACCGCTACCGAAGCATATGCCAATGCCTATCGACTCGATCCAAAGAACAGCGATGCGGCGCTGGGCTATGCCGAGGCGCTGACCCGTTCTTCCGATCCTGATGATAACCGTCGTGGAGGGGAGCTACTGCGAGAACTGGTCCGTAGCGATCACGCTAATGTGCGGGTTCTGAGCATGTACGCCTTCAATGCCTTTGAGCAGGAACGTTTTGGCGACGCGGTTGCCGCCTGGGAGATGATGCTGAAGATGCTGCCGGCGAACGATACGCGTCGTGCGGTGATTGAGCGTAGTATCGCGCAGGCGATGCAGCACTTATCGCCTAAGAGTGAGTAACCACCCGGCCGGATTGAATGCTCCGGCCGGGTGTCGCTGATTCACTGTAATCCGCGGGTTTGTAAAAATAAAATAGTCGCGGCAACGCGTGAGCGTACGTTGAGCTTGCGCAGCAGGTTGCGAATATGCACTTTTACGGTTTGTTCGGAAATGTTGAGGACCGAGGCAATCTGCTTGTTGGACAGTCCCTGTGCCAGCTCGTGCAGAACATCCAGCTCCCGCTCGGTCAGCATGCTGAACGGATCGTCCTCCTCACCAAACATTTCGCGCTCGCGCAGATAATCACTGACGCGTTCGCTGAAAACCTTGCCGCCATTGGCGCCTGTGCGAATGGCGTCCAGCAGAACTTCCGGATCGCTGTCTTTCAGCAGATAGCCATCTGCGCCGGCGTCAATCAGGGCGTAGATGTCGCTGGCCGAATCCGAAACGGTGAGAATGATAATCTGCGCCGTGATCCCATCGCGTCGCAGGGCGTTCAACGTATCCAGACCGCTCAGCCCTTTCATATTCAGATCAAGCAGGATTAAATCCAGATCGAGACGGTTTGCCAGATCAATCGCCGTTGCGCCATCGCCCGCTTCGGCAACCACCTCAAATGTCGGATCCAGCTCCAGTAATTGACGGATACCACGACGCATAAGAGGGTGGTCATCTACCACCAGCACCTGAAAAGGCGTTGCTTCAGGCATAGTTATCTCCCGAGATTTTATTAGAATCATTATTGTTATTCGATCGCGAATCGTCCAGATTCACCGCATCGATAAGAGGGAGAAATATTACCCCAGATTACGCATGGGTAAGAAGTAAAACCTGTCGGGAAAAGGGGGGAGCCTCTCATCGCGATGAGAGGCTCTTGCATTCAGGGCAGCAGCGCGACGTGAGTCACTTCTGCTTTTGGGATGGCGCTGAAATACCAGTATTCATCGTTAATTTTCGCGGCGGTAAAGCGCGCAAGCGAACGCGACGTGTCGGACGATTCAGTCTTCACCTGCACGGTACCGGCTAACGGATGTTTGCTCACCAGCATTAAATCGCCGCTGTTATTGAACCAGGCCACGGTATTGTCATCGATGGCTTGTTGTTTACCGTTTACGAGTACGGAATAGTCGAAGTTAACTTTTTCCTTTGCCACATTCCCTGCGCCAAAATAACGGCCATAGACCTGCGGATCGTGAAAGAAACCGAAATGTCCTCCGCTGTTTTGCATTTTCAGGAAGTGGAAGTCAGGCACCGTAAAGTCCTTGTGACCCTGGCTGAGTTGGTGCTTAACGATATTCACACGAACAAAATCCTGCTCATAAACGCGCGTATAAGCGGCATACATTAAGGCGTATGACCAGATGAATACCGCAGCCATCAGGCCCGTAACGGCATAGACTCCCTTCATGACACGCGGTCCGGCTACCGTGACGACTTCCCGCGCAAGGAACGAGAGGGCAAGCAGGAAAAATAAAAATGTCGACAGCATGACCCGGTCAGGATACGACGGGGAGGCCACCATAATTAAAGAGGTCCCCAGCCCCACCAGCAGCATTAACCCGACCATACCCAAATTCGCACTTTTAATGCGATGTCCTTGCCGTTTCGCCACGAACAGAAGAATTGCGAGCAAGACCAGTACGACATAAGAAATCCAGACCAGCGCCAGGTGGTTAAAGAAGCGCTCGCTCAGATGAATCGTGATTCTTTCAAGGAGCGATTTATCGTACCAGACGGTATGGGCGCCCTGAGCGCGAATAAAATTGCCTGGCGAGAAAATCAAAATACTGGCGCCCACCAGTGCGGACAAAAAATACGCGACCTTGTTCGCGTAGACGCGTTTCGCTTGCCAGTAATCGTACACGATAGCCAGAAGGGCGAGACCCACGACAAATGGCGCGACGCTTTCATTGGAGCAGCCCGCCAACAGTCCGAGCAACAGCATACCAACGTGCGTACGCTCTTCGCGCTGGAGCTGTATGCGGTACAGGTTCCAGATCCATGCGGCGACGAACAGATTCGTCCACAGGTAGTTCGCGCTGCCAACGATCCAGAAAACCGTTTGTCCGATATTCGGATTAGCGACCCAAAAGGTCAGAAAAATAAGGGTAAAAATCAGCGCGTCATGTTTTTTCCATTTCAGCGTGCCCGTCGGCGTTTTCACAATGAAATAGCAGAACGCGACGACGACAAGGCCGGTCATGGTTGAGATAAATCCGCGAGAGCCGGTGGTGAGCAAAAGCGAGCTGACAAAATCAGCCACCACGCGCCCGCTCCAGGTCAGGTAGTGATGCAGGTGCGCATCAAATGAGATGCCAAGCAGGGCATAACGGTAATCATCGGAGTGAATAGGGGTGAACCACTCCAGGATAAATACCGCAAAAAAGGCAATTAAAAGAATGCTTTTATTAACATGCTTTAACATCAGTTATCCTTGTCTGAATCGTGGTCCACAGTTTTACGTTTTTTCAGGATGTATCGAGGCCGCTTCTTGGTTTCGACATAGATTCGTCCGATATACTCACCCAGCACGCCAATGCCAATAAGCTGCACGCCTCCCAGAAACAGGATTGACACAATCAGGGAAGAATAGCCACGCACGGGATTTCCCCACAGAAGCGTATCTATCACCATTCCCGCGCCGTAGGTGAAAGAAAGCAGGGCAACCGCCAGACCAATGTAGGTCCAGATACGCAGAGGGAAGGTGGAAAAAGAGGTGATCCCTTCCAGTGCCAGGTTCCACAGTTTCCAGCCGTTGAATTTACTTTTCCCGGCACAGCGAGTGCCGCGCGCGTAGAGGACGATGTCAGTATTGCCGCCAACCCAGGATAAAATCCCTTTCATGAACAGATTTCGTTCTGGCATTTGTTTAATGTTATCCACCACTTCACGACTCATCAGCCGAAAATCGCCGACGTTTTCTTCGATATGCGGCGTACTGATTTTATTGTGCAGCTTATAGAACCACTCGGCGGTTTTTCGCTTCAGGCGACTATCGACGGAGCGATCGGAACGTTTAGCCAGCACGATGTCCGCCCCTTCCTGCCATTTTTGAATCAGGTGCGGCAGGACTTCGACAGGATCCTGGAGATCAACATCCATCGGAATGACGGCATCGCCACTGGCATTGTCGAGCCCGGCGAGCAGTGCCGGTTCTTTGCCAAAATTTCGCGTAAACGAGAGCGGGACAACGAGCGGGTCGGCAACGGCGAGGGCGTTGATGATGGATTCCGTTGCGTCGGTGCTACCATCGTTGATGAACACAATTTCGACATCATGTCCTTTCAGCGCGTCATATTCGCGCACTGTCTTGTAAAAGAGGCCAATGGTTTCTTCTTCGTTGAAGACAGGAACGACCAGTGAAATTTTCATCGTGCGTCCTTGAATACAATGAATCTGGAATAGATAAAGCCACAAATGAGACTAATGGCGGAGAACGCGACCAGCGTCACCAGCGGCGGGAAACCGCACTGTTCCGCCCCCCAGCCCGTCAGGATACTGAGCAGGCCCATAAAGCCGACATACAGCAGATAGCGACGCGTTGTGGTCGATTGCTTAAAGGTAAACCGGGCGTTGGCGTAAAAAGAAAAACTGACCGCCACACTGAAGCCCAGGAAATTCGCCAGCGCCTGATGGGTATGAAAGGCGTAGATGCAGATAGCAAAAACTATCCAGTGGATCAATGTGTTGATCACGCCTACGGAGGTGTACTTGATGAAGTGATGCCACATAAGCAATAAGGTCGGCTGTGCAAAACCGGAAGTGTAACATCATTTCCGTCCATAACTCGAATCGAATTCAATTCCGGTGGATGGAAATAATAAAAAAAACCAGCCATAAAAGGCTGGTTCTTAAGGGGAATTTTGGTCGGCACGAGAGGATTTGAACCTCCGACCCCCGACACCCCATGACGGTGCGCTACCAGGCTGCGCTACGTGCCGACTTGTGGGAGGTAATACTACCGCTTTCCGCACCGAATGCAAGGGGACATCCAGCTAACTGATTAATAATAAATCAGTTAGCGATAAAACGCTTCTCGTCAGTCAGCACCTGTAATAACAGACTCAACTGCGGCTTCTGATCTTTAATCTTCTCGCCGCGTAAATCGTAAGTCTGGTACTTGCCATTGTTGTTCAAAACCAGCGTCATTTCAGGCGTGGTGATCGCCAGCGTACTGAGATCGGCCGCCGTTACCCAGTAGTGACGACGATTGGCATTGAACAGATCCTGCCCCTGCGAATATTCATTGGCAGGCGTGCTGACGTGGAGCAGACGCTGCATCAGTGTGGTCATGACGTCTGTGTGATCGGTCAGGCTGTTGATCCGCTGCGCGGGAGTCCCCGGCCAGTGAATGATGAGCGGAACCTGCAGGTGGCCGCGCGACCAGGCGAAGTTTCTCTCTTCATCGCTCAGCGCAACGCCGCGACCAGCGGTGATTATCACCACCGTGTTATCCAGTTTGCCGGACTCACGCAGCGCGCCAAGCACACGGTTGATCTGCTTATCAACATCTCCCGCTGCGCGAGCGTAGCGGCGAACGAAGTTAGTCTGGTTGCTGTCGTCAACGTTGGTGCCGTTAAACGAAACCCACGAGAACCAGCGGTTGTCTTCCTGTGCGTAACGCCCAAGCCAGTTAATCCACTGGCTGGCGGTCTGTTCGTCAGACTGCGTCTGTACGCTTGGCATCGAGAAGTCAGACAGCAACGCCTGGCGGTATAGCGGACTGGTAAAGCCGTCGGAAGAGAACAGTCCCAGCTGATAGCCTTGCTGATTCAGTGCCGAAATCAGCGCAGCGGGCGTTCGGGTGGACAGAATCCCGTCCATATAGCTCGGCGACACGCCATAGAACAGGCCAAAAATACCGTTATCGGTAGAGTTGCCGGAACTCATATGTCGCGTGAAAGCAATGTTCTGCTCGGCAAATCCGGCGAGGGCAGGCATCTGCTTTTCATAGCGCGAATAGTTCAGGCCATCGACTGTGATCAGCAGGACGTTTTGCCCGGTGCCCATATCGCGATAGCGTAATTCGCTCAACGGATACTGCACGGACACCGCTTCTGGATTTCCCTGTTCGACCAGACGGCGCTGATACTCCTGCGCATCCAGCAGACCATGTTTTTCCAGAAACCGGCGCGCGGTCATCGGATAGGAGAGTGGCAGATTAGCGCGTTGCATGGTGATCGGACGATAGAAATTGGCATCCGCCCAGATATAGACCACATGGGAAGCAATAAATGACACAAAGAAGAAGGCGGCCAGCGGCTTGGCGAAGTGACGACGACGCGTCAGGCTGCGCAATTTTTGCCAGCTCCAGGTCGCAAACAGCATTTCAATCAACAAGATAACCGGCACGCTGATAAACATCAGCTGCCAGTCGCGCGCCATCTCGTTCTGGTCGGGGTTAATCACCAGTTCCCAGACGATGGGATTAAGATGCAGGTGGAAACGGGTAAACACTTCGCTGTCGATCAGCAGAAGCGTCATTCCGGCCGTCGCCAGAATGGCTGACAGGAAACGCATCAGCCTCTGGGACATCACAATGAACGTCAACGGGAACAGAATCAGCAGATAGGTGGCAAACACCAGAAAGCTGAAATGGCCGACGATACTCAGATAAGAGTAAACGCGACCGGCCAGCGTTGTCGGCCAGTCGGCGACAAACAGGTAACGGCTGCCGAGCACGATAGCCAGCAGAATGTTGAACAGTGCAAACCAGTGCCCCCAGCTAACCATCTGGGAGACTTTTTCACGGTAGCGCTGACGATGAGTTACCATAACTTGTCGTTCGTTTCCCCGAAGTCGGCTTTTAGTGCGCGTTGTCGTCGTTAACCGAGGACTGCAATGCGCGGGCAAAAGAGTTCGCAATCGCCTGGCGCTGAGCCGGGGCAATGCTGGTATTAATAAGGTTGGTGACCATGTTTCCCAGCACCATCAGGGAAAGGTCAGTCGGTGCCTTATGTTTTTCCAGTACGTTGAGCATCTCGGTGAGCAGTTGTTCAACGTGTTCGTCACTATAGCGGGAGATTTGTGGCATAAATCGAAATCAGTTTATTCATGAAAGGGCAACATATTACCGTAGCAACAGTTTTTTTTCCGCTTTTTTATCCTCAATAATTCGCGTTACCGTGCGACAGGCAAAACGGCGCAGCATCTTCTGTTGCGTCGCCTCGCCGGTGGTGGTTGAATACCGCCCGGTCTTTAAGGAGAGTTTATCATGAGTCTGGATATCAACCAGATTGCCCTGCACCAGCTTATCAAGCGTGATGAGCAAAACCTTGAGCTGGTCCTGCGCGATTCATTACTGGAACCGACAAACACCGTTGTCGATATGATGGCTGAGCTGCATCGGGTCTATAGCGCGAAAAACAAAGCGTATGGTCTGTTCAGCGAAGAGAGCGAACTGGCGCAAGCGCTGCGCTTACAGCGCCAGGGTGAGGAGGATTTTCTCGCCTTTAGCCGTGCGGCGACCGGACGTTTGCGTGACGAGCTCGCCAAATACCCGTTTGCCGACGGCGGCATTGTGCTGTTCTGTCACTATCGCTATCTGGCGGTAGAGTATTTACTGGTGGCGGTGCTGAACAACTTAAGCAGCATGCGCGTCAATGAGAATCTGGATATCAACCCGACGCACTATCTGGATATCAACCATGCGGATATCGTCGCGCGTATCGATCTGACCGAGTGGGAAACCAACCCGGAATCCACCCGTTATCTGACCTTCCTGAAGGGGCGGGTAGGGCGTAAAGTGGCCGACTTCTTTATGGATTTCCTCGGGGCCAGCGAAGGTCTTAACGCTAAGGCGCAAAACCGTGGACTGCTGCAGGCGGTCGATGACTTCACCGCTGAAGCGCAACTGGATAAGGCCGAGCGTCAGAACGTGCGCCAGCAGGTGTACAGCTACTGCAACGAGCAGCTTCAGGCCGGTGAAGAGATTGAGCTGGAGTCGCTGTCAAAAGAGCTTTCTGGCGTCAGTGAAGTGAGCTTTAGCGAATTTACGGCAGAGAAGGGCTATGAACTGGAAGAGAGCTTCCCGGCCGATCGCAGCACGCTGCGCCAACTGACCAAATATGCTGGCAGCGGCGGCGGGTTAACCATTAACTTTGACGCGATGCTGCTGGGCGAGCGTATTTTCTGGGATCCGGCAACGGATACGTTGACCATTAAAGGCACGCCGCCGAACCTGCGCGATCAGCTTCAGCGTCGTACGTCAGGCGGTAATTAAACGCCATAAAAAAACCCCGCCGGAGCGGGGTTTTCTTCAACTTGTTGGCGATTACGCGCGAACGAAGTCGATGTGAGTCAGCTTCGGCTTGAACGCGTGACGCTGTACAGCCTGAGCTTTAACTTTTACTTCTTTACCGTCAACAACGATGGTCAGAACGTCGCTATAGAAACCTTCTTTAGCTTGCATGTTCATGATGGAATCGTGGTCCAGTTCGATAGCAATCGGGGCTTCTTTGCCACCGTAGATGATTGCCGGGAACTTGTTAGCGGCACGCAGGCGGCGGCTCGCACCCTTACCCTGCTCTTTACGTACTTCAGCGTTGATAGTAAACATTTAAATCTCTCTTTAATAATTCCTGCTACAGGCGACCCAGCAACAGGTAAGTGATCTGCTTTGCGTATGCAAAAGCGGGCGAGATTCTATACTCAAACGCCCGTTACATCAATCAAAAGTACGATTATCCGCGTAATTCATGTGCCCGACGGAAGCGTCCCTCATAATCGAACACTTTTTCCCGCACCTGCCAGTACTGACCTTTCATCCGTGCTACCACAAAGTCGGGATGGCGTAACAATGGTTGCTGCGCGAGGATATCCGCCGCCGTGATCCAGCGTAGCGGCACGCCTGGCGTGCGGGTATGCGGGCGGATAAACAGTTGTTCAAATGCCGTACGCTGGGCAGGAGTTTGCAGGCGAAAGCGTTCGCTGACGTCCGCACCGTCTTCGTCATAGTAGGTGATTTTCAGCCATTCGCCTTTCTCGTCATGGCCGTGCTGCAACGTCATGCCGCTACAGCGGAGCACCAGGGCGTCTTTCAGTTTCAGCGCGGCTTTCAGCATGTCGTCGGGATCGACAAGGATCGTATCGCATTCCCGGCAGCGGCGGGCGGCAATGTCGTTTTCGGCATTGCACTGCGGACAGTTTTTAAAGCGGAAGCGAAAATCGCACTGCTCGCGGTGTCCTTCATCATCTTCAAACCAGCCCTGACAGCGGCGGCCGAAATGTTCGATCAGCGTACCGTCAGCGGTGGTTTTGCCCCAGAAGGTATTCGCGAAACCGCAGGCCGGGCAGAAGACCTGGACCGGCACATTATCACTTTTGCCTTTCGGACTCCCCACCTCTGGAGAATAGAGATCGTGCGGGTTACCGGCGTAATCAAGAATCAAACAGTCCGTTTTTCCCGGTGCGAGACGCAGGCCACGGCCCACAATTTGTTGGTACAGACTGACTGACTCGGTGGGGCGCAGAATGGCAATGAGATCGACATGCGGGGCATCGAAGCCAGTGGTTAAGACGGAGACGTTGACCAGATAACGAAAACGCTCGGCTTTAAACGCGTCTATCAGCTCATCGCGTTCAGGACCCGGCGTGTCGCCGGTAATCAGCGCGGAATCCTCTTCAGGCAGCAGCCCGGCAATCTCTTTGGCATGCTCGACGGTGGCGGCAAAAATCATCACCCCTTTGCGGGTCTGGGCGAATTCAACAATCTGGCTGATGATGTGCGGCGTGATGCGCTGCTGCTTTTTCAGCTCACGGTTCAGATCGGCTTCGCTAAACAGACCGTTGCTTTGCGCCTGCAGGCGGCTGAAATCGTACTGCACCACCGGCATGTCGAGGCGTTCCGGCGGTGTGAGATAGCCGTGCTTAATCATATAGCGCAGCGGCAGTTCGTAAATGCAGTCGCGAAACAGTGCCTTATCGTCGCCGCGTACCATACCGTGGTAGTGAAAATGATAGATCCAGCCTTTGCCCAGACGAAAAGGGGTAGCGGTCAGCCCCAGCAGGCGAATGTGGGGATTGGCGTTGCTCAGATGGGTGAGGATCTGCTGATACTGGCTCTCTTCGTCATCACCGATACGATGGCATTCATCAACAATCAGCAGCGAAAACTCGCTCTGGAAGGCGTCCAGATTGCGAGCCACGGACTGAACGCTACCGAACACCACTTTACCGTGGCTCTCTTTGCGCTTGAGTCCGGCGGCAAAAATATCGGCTTCCAGCCCCAACGCGCAGTATTTGGCATGGTTTTGCGCCACCAGCTCTTTCACGTGTGCCAGTACCAATACGCGACCTCTGGCGACGCGCGCCAGTTCGGCAATCACCAGGCTTTTACCGGCGCCAGTAGGCAGCACAATCACCGCAGGCGTGCGATGGCGACGGAAATGGTTGAGCGTGGCATCCACGGCTTCTTGCTGGTAGGGGCGAAGTGTAAAAATCATGGTCTCACAATACGTAACGAACTCGGGTATAGTATGCCACGAATCGTTTTCCCTTGAGGGATGTTGTTAGCCCGCTATACTGGGCAGATAACGGCTCCACTTTTCGGGTGATGCGCCCGATTCCCGTATTTTTACAGGCAAAATCACACTCATGCGACTTGATAAATTTATCGCTCAGCAACTCGGCGTCAGCCGCGCTATTGCCGGGCGTGAGATCCGCGGTAGCCGTGTTACCGTGGATGGTGAAATCATCCGGAATACCGCGTTCAAACTGCTGCCAGAACACGACGTAGAATATGATGGCAACACGCTGGTTCAGCAAAACGGCCCGCGTTACTTTATGCTTAATAAACCTCAGGGCTACGTATGTTCGACCGATGACCCGGATCATCCGACGATCCTGTATTTCCTGGATGAGCCGGTCGCGCATAAATTACACGCTGCGGGTCGTCTGGATATCGACACCACCGGTCTGGTGCTGATGACTGACGATGGGCAGTGGTCGCACCGCATCACCTCTCCGCGTCACCACTGCGAGAAAACGTATCTGGTCACCCTGGAGTCGCCCGTCGCCGAAGATACCGCAGCGCAGTTTGCGAAAGGCGTGCAGTTACATAATGAAAAAGATCTCACGAAGCCGGCTGTGCTTGAGGTTATCACCCCGACGCAGGTGCGTCTGACCATCAGCGAAGGACGCTATCATCAGGTAAAACGGATGTTTGCCGCCGTGGGTAACCATGTGGTCGAACTGCACCGCGAACGGATAGGCGCTATTACCCTTGATGCTGACCTTGAACCTGGTGAGTATCGCCCATTGACTGACGCAGAAATTGCCAGCGTCGGCATGACGTCCAGCTAAATTCAGGAGTTTTTTTGTGACCACCCGGCAGCACTCGTCCTTTGCCATTGTTTTTATTCTCGGTCTGCTGGCTATGTTGATGCCGCTGTCGATCGATATGTACCTTCCGGCGCTACCGGTGATCTCCGAGCAGTTTGGTGTGCCGGCGGGCAGTGCGCAGATGACGCTAAGTACCTATATTCTGGGCTTCGCCGTCGGGCAGTTGCTGTACGGGCCGATGGCGGATAGCCTCGGGCGAAAACCGGTGATCCTCGGCGGCACGTTGGTATTCGCTGCTGCCGCCGTAGCCTGTGCGCTGGCGCAGACCATCGATCAGCTGATTGTGATGCGATTCTTCCACGGTCTGGCGGCGGCCGCTGCCAGCGTGGTGATCAATGCGCTGATGCGCGATATGTATCCTAAAGAAGAGTTCTCCCGCATGATGTCGTTCGTCATGCTGGTGACCACGATCGCGCCGCTGATGGCGCCAATCATCGGCGGTTGGGTGCTGGTGTGGCTGAGCTGGCACTCTATCTTCTGGATCCTGGCGATTGCCGCGGTTCTGGCCTCAGTCATGATCGCAACGCTCATTAAAGAGACGTTACCGGTTGAAAAGCGCCAGCCGTTTCATATCCGCACGACGATAGGTAATTTTGCTTCGCTTTTTCGCCATAAGCGGGTGCTGAGCTATATGCTGGCAAGCGGCTTTAGCTTTGCCGGGATGTTCTCCTTTCTCAGCGCCGGGCCTTTCGTATATATCGAAATCAACCACGTATCGCCGCAGGATTTTGGCTACTACTTTGCGCTGAATATCGTCTTTTTGTTCATTATGACGATTTTTAACAGTCGCTTCGTGCGCCGGATCGGTGCGCTGAACATGTTCCGTACTGGATTGTGGATCCAACTGGCGATGGCGGTGTGGATGGTGCTGAGTGCGCTGTTTGGCGTCGGTTTCTGGGCGCTGGTGCTGGGGGTGGCGGTCTTTGTCGGCTGCGTGTCGATGATCTCCTCCAATGCGATGGCAGTGATCCTCGATGAGTTCCCGCATATGGCGGGAACGGCCTCATCGCTGGCGGGTACCTTCCGCTTTGGCATTGGCGCGCTCGTTGGCGCATTACTCTCCCTGGCAACGTTTAACTCAGCCTGGCCGATGATTTGGTCTATAGCCTTCTGTGCAAGCTGTTCAATTTTGTTCTATCTCTATGCGAGCCGCCCGAAAAAACGGTGATCAAATACACAACATGGAAGCCGTTTGGCTTCCTTTGTTGATGTACGTCAACGACGATTCCATCATTTCCCCGATATATGTTTATTTTATGTAAAATCAATTTATGTAAAAAGTCACATCATTGTAGTTAAAAAGGTTGAGTTAGATCGCAGAAACGGGTACATATAGCCCGCGCTCCTGTCCCGACTGGAAACATCTATTTTAATAAAGGCCATACCGACCATACTGGCCACGCGGGATAAGGATTGCCACGTTATGCAACCGTTTAAGGACGGATTGTCAATGATGTGTTAATATGGATGTAAATAAATTGTGAAGTGATTGTACTTCCGGGGAAAGAAAGTGACAACATTACAGCTCTCAATCGTTCATCGCTTACCACAGAACTATCGTTGGTCAGCGGGTTTCGCAGGTTCGAAAGTTGAACCGATTCCGCAAAATGGCCAAAGCGTTGAAAACAGTCTGGTGGCGCTTAAACTGCTGAGTCCGGATGGCGATAGCGCCTGGCCGGTGATGCATAAACTCAGTCAGGCGCTCAGTGATATCGAAGTGCCATGTTCCGTACTGGAATGTGAAGGCGAACCGTGCCTGTTTGTGAATCGTCAGGACGAATTTGCCGCGACCTGTCGTCTGAAAAACTTTGGCGTGGCCATTGCCGAACCGTTTTCTAACAACAATCCATTTTGAGCGTCAGCTTAGCGTGAGAAGCTGACGCGTATACGCCTGTTGCGGTGCGCTAAAGACGTGCTCGCATTGCCCCTGCTCGATAACCTCTCCCTGTCTCAGTACAATCACCTGATGGCATAACGCGCGCACCACGTGCAGATCGTGGCTTATGAAGATATAGGCCAGGCGATGCTTTTGCTGTAGCGATTTCAACAGCGCGAGAATTTGCGCCTGCACGGTCCGGTCGAGAGATGACGTCGGTTCATCAAGAACAATCAATGACGGCTTCAGGATCAACGCTCTGGCAATCGCAATCCGCTGGCGCTGACCGCCGGAAAACTCCGCTGGATAGCGGTGGCGCGTGTCGGCATCCAGTCCCACTTCCGCCATCACCGCCATGACCTGCTGCTCGCGCTGTTCGGCTGAGAGTGCTGGCTGGTGAACGCGCAGCCCCTCTTCAATGATTTGCAACACGCTCAGTCGCGGATTCAACGAGGAGTTGGGATCCTGGAAGACCACCTGGATACGATGACGCACGGGCAACAGCTGTCGGCGTTTAAGATGTTGTAACTGTTGGCCGTCAAACTCTATGCTGCCCTGGGAGCCGATAAGCCGCAGGAGCGCCAGCCCGGTGGTACTTTTCCCCGAACCTGACTCACCGACCAGCCCCAGCGTTTCACCCGGTTGCAGACTGAAACTGATGCCTTTCACTACCTCATTGTTTGCCACCACACGCTTAAGGATGCCTTTACGAATGGGAAAGGCGACGCGTAAATCCTCGACCCTGAGAAGGGGGGACTGCCCCTCCGTCAAAGGGACTGGATCGCCCGCCGGTTCGCTGTTGAGCAATTTCTGCGTATAGGGATGCGCAGGCGCGTGGAGCAGGGGAGCCGCCCGGTTTTGCTCAACGCATTGCCCGTTTTGCATCACTGCTACGCTGTCGGCAAGTTTCCTGACAATACTGAGGTTATGGGTGATGAATAGCATCCCCATATTCAGCTCGCGCTGGAGTTCACGCAGCAGTTGCAGGATCTGCGCCTGTACCGAGACATCCAGCGCGGTAGTCGGTTCATCGGCGATGAGCAATTCGGGTCGCGTTAACAGCGCCATCGCAATCATCACTCGCTGACGCTCGCCGCCGGAAAGCTGGTGTGGATAATCGCCCAGCCGGGTTGCCGCCTGCCGAATACCGACCCGATCGAGACAGCTTAATATCTCTGCGCGTGCCGCTTCCCGGCGCATACCCCGGTGTAGGGAAAGTACTTCATAGAGCTGTTTTTCGAGGTTATGGAGCGGGTTCAGCGACACCATCGGCTCCTGGAAAATCATGGCGATCTTGTTGCCGCGCACGCCGCGCAGGGTCTGCTCACTGGCGCGCAGTAAGGACTCGCCGTGAAAACGGATATCGCCGCCGAGATACACGGCGGGCGGAGTCGGTAGCAGGCGCAGAATCGACAGCGCGGTAACACTCTTGCCGGAACCGGATTCTCCTACCAGCGCCAGCGTTTCGCCGGCCTCCACGCGCAACGACACCGCGTTAACCACCGTGCGGACGGTTTCCTGCTTACGAAATCCCAGCGTCAGATTGTCAATGGCGAGCAAAGGTTGCGTCATGTTACACCGCCTTGTTGGGATCGAATGCGTCACGGACGGCCTCGCCAATGAAAATCAGCAGCGAGAGTAAAATGGCCACGGACAGGAAGGCGGTAATGCCCAGCCACGGCGCCTGGAGGTTATTTTTGCCTTGCAGGAGCAACTCGCCCAGTGAAGGAGAGCCTAACGGCAGACCGAAACCAAGGAAATCCAGCGACGTCAGAGTGGTAATGGAACTGCAGAGAATGAACGGCAAAAAGGTTAGCGTGGCGACCATTGCGTTGGGAAGCATGTGACGAAAAATGATACTACGGTCGCTGACGCCGAGTGCCTGGGCGGCCCGGATATAGTCGAAGTTCCGCGTGCGTAAGAACTCCGCACGCACCACGCCTACCAGACTCATCCAGCCAAACAGCACCGTAATCGCCAGCAGCCACCAGAAGTTGGGTTGTACGACGCTGGAGAGCAAAATAATCAGGAACAGCGTCGGCATACCCGACCAGACCTCGATAAATCGCTGGCCCCAGAGATCCACTTTGCCGCCGTAATAGCCCTGTAGCGCCCCGGCCAGCACACCCATGACGCTTGAACACAAGGTCAGCATCAGGCCGAAAAGAATGGAGATACGCGTGCCGTAAAGCACTCGCGCCAGCACGTCGCCGCCGTTGGCATCGGTACCCAGCCAGTTCTGCGCCGAAGGGGGCGAGGGAAAGGGTTTGTCAGTTGCAAAGTTGATGCTGTTCGCCCCAAAGCGCACCGGTGCCCAGAGGACCCAACCTCGGTTTTCCAGCTGTTGCTTCAGCCACGGATCCTGGTAATCCGCCCTCGTCGCCAGCGGGCCGCCAAAATCGCTCTCACTGTAGTTTTTGACCAGCGGGAAATACCAGCTTCCGTCGTAGCGCACTAACAGGGGTTTATCGTTAGCAATCAACTCAGAGCACAGACTCAGACCAAACAAGACGAGAAAAATCCACAGCGACCAGAAGCCACGACGATTATGGCGAAAACGCGCCCAGCGGGCCTGATTGACGGGGCTTAAATGGGCCATTAACGTCCCTCAAAATCAATACGCGGGTCGACCAGCGTATAGCTGATATCACTGAGAATATTCAGTAGCAGGCCGATCAGGGTGAAGATGTACAGCGTGCCAAACATCACCGGGTAGTCCCGTGACACCGTTGCCTCATAGCCCAGCAGTCCCAGACCGTTGAGTGAAAACATCACTTCAATCAGCAGCGAACCGGTGAAAAACATACTAATGAAGGTGGCAGGAAAACCGGCGATCACCAGCAGCATGGCGTTGCGAAAAACGTGCTTCCACAGGATATTCCCTTCACTGACCCCTTTGGCACGGGCGGTGACGACGTACTGTTTACGGACTTCATCGAGAAAGGAATTTTTGGTCAGCATGGTCAGCGCGGCAAACCCGCCAATGACCGTCGCCAGGACGGGTAAGGTGATGTGCCACAGATAGTCGGTGATTTTCTGATACCAGGGCAGCGAGTCAAAATTCGCCGAGACCAGACCACGCAGCGGGAAGAGGTCGTAATAACTGCCGCCGGCAAAGAAGACTATCAGCAGTATTGCGAACAGAAACGCCGGGATAGCATAGCCGATGATAATAAACGCGCTACTCCAGACGTCGAACCGGCTGCCGTTATGTACGGCTTTGCGGATCCCTAACGGAATCGACACCAGATAGATGATGAGCGTACTCCACAGCCCCAGGGTGATCGACACCGGTAGGCTCTCTTTGATGAGCGTCAGTACCGACGCGCTACGAAACAGGCTGTCGCCAAAATCGAAGCGGATATAGTTCCACAGCATGGTGAAATAACGCTCGTGCAGTGGCTTATCAAAACCGTAGCGTTGGGTGATTTCGGCTATCACTTCCGGATCAAGGCCACGTCCTCCGCGATAGTTACTGTCGCTGATATTTCCCACCCCGGTTCGGGCATGGCTGGCGCGAACACCTTCGCTCCCGGCGCCGGGCAGCGCGCTCGTCTGACCAAATTCGATGGCGGCTATCGCCTGATCGACCGGGCCGCCGGGGGCAATTTGCACGATAAAAAAGTTGATGGTGATGATCGCCCAGAGCGTCGGGATAACCAGCAACAAACGACGAATCAGGTATGCGCCCATTTATTCTCCCTGTCGTCTGGCGGCAGGTAACTTCGCTGCCCGGTTTACGTCATACCACCAGTTATCCAGGCCAATGGTATAAATTGGACGAATGCCCGGACGGGAAAATTTATCCCACCAGGCCAGTCGATCTTCCGCCATGTACCACATCGGCAACATGTAGTAATTCCAGGTCAGCACGCGGTCCAGCGCGCGTCCAAGCGGCAACAGTTTGTTTTTATCGCCCTGCGCGGCGATGATTTGCTTGATCAGTTTGTCGACCACCGGACTTTTCACGCCAGGAGCATTATAGCTAGAGTCGATGTACTCGGACGCCCAGGAGATTTGCAGATCGGAACTGGGCCAAGGCATCGCCCGCCACAGGGTCGGCATCATGTCGTAGTCCCGGCTGCGCAGGCGATTGGTGAGTTGTGAGTTATCGACCTGACGAATGGTCATCGTAATCCCCAGACGCTGGAGATTATGCTGGAAGGGCAGGACCCACTGGCTGTTACTGGCGGCGGAAATGAGCAGTTCAAAGTTCAGCGGTTTGCCGGTGGCGGTGTTAATCCGTTGCTGACCTTTCAGTTCCCAGCCCGCGTCTTTCAGTAATTCATCGGCTTTTAACAGGTTTTCCCGATCGTAACCGTCACCTTTGGACACGGGAGGTTGATAAATCTGGCTGAAGACCTCCGGCGGCAAATCCTTTTTCATCGGCGCCAACAGGACCAGTTCGGCCGCATCGGGGTAGTTTCTGGCCGCATACTCAGTGTTCTGGAAATAGCTGTTTGCCCGGCTCCAGGCGTTGTAGAACAGCGCTTTATTCATCCATTCAAAATCAAATGCCAGCGTAACGGCTTCACGGACGCGTCGGTCGTTGAAAACGGGGCGCTGCGTGTTGAACGCCAGCCAGCGCGTATCCTGCGCCGATTCATTTTTCTGCTCATCTTTGATGATGTACTGATTATCAAAGTTTTTACCGACATAGCGCGTCGCCCAGTTTTTGGCGTCGCTCTCCAGACGCAAATCAAACGCGCCAGCCTTAAAGGCCTCAAAGGCCACGTTGTCGTCGAGATAATAGTCGTAGCGAATGACATCGAAGTTCCAGCGGCCACGATTGACCGGCAGATTGGCCGCCCAGTAATCCTTCACGCGCGTATAGACAATATACTGACCCATCTTCCACTGGCTAATGCGATAAGGACCACCACCCAGCGGCGGTCTGGACAACGGGTCGCTGAGCTTATGATCTTTCCAGTACGCTTGTGGCATCACGGGTAATGAGAACAGACTGAGCATATCCTCTTTACCCGGCTTCGCGAGCTCCATGCGTACGGTTAGTGGGGCAATGGCTTTAACCGTTGTGCCTTTGTAGACCAGACGAAACTGTGGCACGCCTTCGGTCATAAATTTGTTGAAGGTGAAGGCGACATCTTTGGCCATGACGGGCGAGCCATCATGAAAACGGGCGCGGGGGTTGATCGTGATTTCAACCCACGAATAATCCTCCGCATAGCGTGCGCTCTCGGCGATCAGCGGATAATAGCTGCCGGGCTCGTCATCAGAGGTGGTAAACAGAGTGTCGTAAAGCTGTTCGGTCCGGGCACCGGGATTACCTCGCAGGGCGTAGCGGTTGAAGTTGTCGAAGGTGCCGAGAGCGGAAAGGGTGATCTGACCGCCTTTGGGGGCGGCGGGATTTGCGTAATCAAAATGATCAAAATTGAACGCGTATTTAGGCTCTCCCAATACCGCGAAGGCATAGCTCTCTTTGATCGCCTGCGCCTGGGCACTTGCGCTCATCAACATGACAAACAGCAGCAATATGCGAACGATTATCTGCAAAGGGATTCCTTGTCTTGCTTACCTGCCTGCGCAGGTCACTCTGATGCCTGAATAATAGGGCAGGTGGCGTCTGTTGTGAATCCGCGCGTCGGTGCTTTACCATTTCAGCGCGTGTGGCTGTGAAACCCAATCGACAAATTCGTCGAGCGGCAGCGGGCGGCTAATCCAGTAGCCCTGAAGGAAGCGAACCCCGCGTTCATGTAGCCATTTTGCCTGCTCAGGCGTTTCCACCCCTTCGGCTACCGTCATCATATTGAGGCGTTTAGCGAGTGTCAGCACCGCATCCAGCACCGGCGAGGTGACGGTTTCTGTACCAATGGCGTTAATAAAACCGCGATCGATTTTCAGATAATCCAGGGTGTAGCGTTCCAGATAAATCAGCGCGCTGTGGCCGGTACCGAAGTCGTCTATCGCAATTTCGAAGCCTGCGGCGTGCAGCCACTCAAATAACTGTGACGCTTCATGCTGCTGAAGCATGTCGCGTTCAGTAATTTCCAGCACGATCTGGAAGTGGTTGGGTGGCATCGCGGCGACTAACTGACGAACGTCGTCTTTAAAACTGTTGCTGTGCAGGTGGTCAGGCGCAATATTAATACCGTACTTAGCGCCGACCGGAAGGACTTTTTGCAGCGTAGGGGCGTCCCGCGCCACCAGCTTAAACAGATGCTGGGTCAGTGGCACAATCATGTGCTGGGCCTCAGCGTAATGAATAAACGCATCAGGCGGGATTTCTCCTGCAGTTGGATGTTTCCAGCGTAGCAACACTTCCAGCCCGGTGACCTTCAGCGATTGCGTATCCACGACGGGTTGATAGACGACATAGAACTGATCGCGTTTGATCCCGGTGAGGATCTCTTTTCCGGGCCGCAGGCGAATGCTCATGACGTAGTAGCAGAGTAAACCCGCAATGATGCCCCCCATCCCGCCGAGAAGCAGAGCGTACCATAAGTCGGGCCAGGTCCAGTTGGTTGCGTATAGCCTGATCGTCACCGGAACACCGTTGATTTTTGCTTCGCGCTCCGGTGAACCGTCGAGTTCATCAACGGTGAGCAGATGGTCGGAAAAGGTCGACAAGACGGTGTTGCCGACGATGATGGCAATCCCGTCAAAGTCTTCCTGGCGGGCGGTATAGAGCAGATACGGCGTAAGATTGATATTCAGGGAGGTGAAAACGCCGCTATTCACCATCAGGGGATTACGATACCAAATCACCATTGCGGGTTTATTGGGCATCATCGGCGTTCCCGGGATAATCGCCATATCGATATCTTTACCAATATCGAGGCTGGGGACCAGTTCAGTCAGCAGCGCATCCATGCCCCCGGTTGCTGATGAGCAAAAGGCTTTCTTATCCTTGACCAGCAAAAAGGCACGAACGTTCAGGCTAAAGGCAGCACGGGAAGTGAGCTCTGCGCCGACTTGTTTACAGGTATTTAAAGTCAACGGCTGGAGAATGTCGGCAGTACTTTTGAGATCGGCAAAATAGCTAACCAGGTAATGCTGAATGTCAGAAACCAGCGTGTCGTATTTAACTTCCCGCTTATGCCACGCCATCACGAATTGTAGGCTACTGATAACAATAGCAACGACAACCCCGGTAATCAGGCAGGTAAGCACGATTTTTCGACCAGTCGTTAAGGCGTGTGTGAACATGATGCCTGGCTTTACCCTGAGATTGCGATGATGATAAATGTGATGGAATAACAAGACTATAGCCTGGATTGATTCAGCGAGTCATGCTTTTCCACAGGGACAAAAAGGGAATCAAAAAAAAAGCACCGCCGAAGCGATGCTTTTCGTCTGTCTCGTCAGGGTCGCCAAGGGATAGCAACCAAACGATTAACTGCGGCTCAGAACCCGACGCGCTTCGTTATAGCGCTTCTTCCAGTATGGCTCGTTCATGCTGGAGATGATAACACCGCTGCTGGTAGAGGCATGAACAAACTGGTTGTTGCCAATGTAGATACCAACATGACGGCCCGTCGAACCTGCGCGGAACAGAACCAGATCGCCGGTACGCAGATTAGTGCGTGAAACGGACTTACCGGTTTCCTGTTGCTCGTAGGTGGAGCGTGGGAGTTCTAAACCAAACTGTTCACGGAATGTACGCTGTACAAAGCTGGAACAATCAATACCTTTTTTGGAGTTGCCGCCGAGACGATAGCGCACGCCTTTCCAGTCAGCATACTGATCCATAATCCGCGATTTAACATCGAGGTTACGTACCATACTCTCAAATTCATCCTGAGAAGCTTGCAGTGAGGAAGCTTCTTGATTCACACCAAGCGTCTCAGAATGCGTGTTCTTTGCGGTGTTTGTGGTAGTGCTACATGCAGAAAGCAGTACCGCGACTGCTATCGCGGGAATCCCGCGCAAGATATATCTCAAGATCGGTTGAGATTTGACCATTTTGTTTGTTTTCCCTTGAAGTCCTTAACGATAAATATCGTTATAAAAAATGCCAAACGTGACGAGACTAATTACCTGCGCACAATGAGACAATTCTTTAAGCGCAAAACTGTGGCAGAACGCACAAATTTATTCGCGAAGAGAATAATAACCCAGCGAGGCAAAACGAGTTCGAGGTTACCCGATCGTTACAGGCTTGGCGAGTGATTTTATCTGAATTTTAATAAGAAAATGTGATACAGAAAGTGAATAAACGGGATTGGTCAATTTAAGCGCAAAATGGCGGAAAAACAGGCAACTTATTCATTCTCAAGGGTAATGTTATGACTAAATAATGACGATGAGATGAATAATTTATCTTAACGCATCATCAGGGCGTAAGAATAAACCCTGATGATGTTAATAACTGTGAGTTATTTGTTTAAGATTTGTTTGTTTTTGCCAGGAAGATAATTGTCGAAAAGCGCGATAAGACGATCGCTTAACGGGGTCAGGAGACACCAGGGCAGGCCAATTAGAACCACGGTTAATGATCCTACTGCGATATCGGTGAACCAGTGGGCGCCGATCATGACGCGCGGAAAAGCAAAAACCACAACAATAATAAGGCCGATAAACCCTGCGGCTTTTCCGAAATAGCGCAGCATAAATGCGGCGAAAATAAGCAGCATCATCCCATGATCGCCAGGGAAACTGTCTTTGGATGCATC
This sequence comes from Citrobacter freundii complex sp. CFNIH2, assembly GCF_002880615.1. Lineage (NCBI taxonomy): Bacteria > Pseudomonadati > Pseudomonadota > Gammaproteobacteria > Enterobacterales > Enterobacteriaceae > Citrobacter > Citrobacter freundii complex sp. CFNIH2. Next base: position 479,920 of record NZ_CP025757.1, read on the forward strand.
CTTCGTCGAAATATGCAGCAATTCGCTGACGCGATAAATATTCGTGAAACTGAGCGTCGGACTTGCGCGTTTGACGGGCAGCAGCGCCTGACCGGCCTGGTTCAGAACCACGGCGGTAAGCAGCATCACCAGACCGATGATGACAATACGTCGGCGGCCTGCGGGCGTCTCTTTCAGCCAGAAACTCAACATCAGACAACCCATCGCCAACAGAGAACAGGCATCAAACGCCCGATTATTGGTGATGGCGACCAGCCACAGGAAGGCCTGGCTCTCTACCAGTTTCTGGTTAAAGAAGTGGAAAATGCCGGCGTCAACCGGGAACCAGAATCCATGATTCACGGGCATATACCAGCTCATGAATAAAGCCAGACCGGCAACATTCAGCAGAAGTATCAGTGGTAACCGGATTTTCATATTTAACGTGTTCACTGTTCAATAAATCGCAGGCAACCTTACGCGTGTTCAGCTAAACGAAGCTTCAACAATGCGCTCTGCAACGTATTCCAGTCTGCCTCGGTACTGGAAATCAGTTCAATACGACTGTCCGGCGGCGCGACGTTCTGCGTTTCAATGTGCAGATCCTCGCCCTGGCGATTAATGCGCACGAGGCCTTCCGGAATACGCATGACTCCCTTCACCCGGCCAACCGGCGCCAGTCGCGCCCATTCCAGCAGTCCGATGGTGTCAAAGACCGTATCGGCATCAAAAATCCAGCCGCAGGCCTGATGCCCTTGGCCGCTGTTCAGGCTGCGACGCCAGCGTTGTTGAGTTGGCAGGCTCAGCGCCGCCAATCCTCGCTGTTCTGGATGGCTGTGCGAATGCGCAGCGCTGGTGGGCAATTCGGCCAGATTCAGACGCGGTAAATCGAGTAACTGTCCGTCAATCTGACCGTGAGCGGCCTGCACCAACTGACGGTTGCCGCCAAACTGTTGCCACCAGGTTTGCAGCGCGCGTTCACTTTCCGTAGTCGCACGATCGGTTTTATTCGCCACGATGATATCTGCAGCAGCTAACTGATCGCGGAAGTTCTCATTGGTGACGCTTTTTTCATCCAGCAATCCGCGTGGGTCAAGAATGCACAACGTGGCGCGCAGGTCGATCCAGGGCTCATACACCGGTGCGGTGAGGAGGGAGAGGATCTGTTTCGGGTGCCCCAGTCCAGTTGGTTCGATCAGCAGGCGGTCGGGTTTCCCCTGTCGCAACAGAGTATTCAGTCCAACCTGCATGGGCAGGCCGTTCACGCAGCACATGCAGCCGCCAGGGATCTCTTTGAGCAACGCGCCGCTATCAGCAAGCAGAGCGCCGTCAATGCCGACCTCACCGAACTCATTGACCAGTACCGCCCATTTTTCGGCGGGGTCTTTATGTGCTAACAGATGAAGGATCGAAGTGGTTTTTCCGCTGCCGAGGAAACCAGTGATGAGGTTAGTTTTGGTCACGCCTGCTCCAGAATAATGTACCGTAACGGTTTCCATTAATCCTGGCGAAAAAAAGTGAAAAAGAGAAGGGCGGGGCGAACGAAGACGGTCTCCGTCCGCCTTAATGGCAGAAATTGTTAACTTTTTAACGTATCAATCACCGCCTGATGTGCACCGTGTTGCGCGATACGCTGCCAGGCCGCTTCAATCGCCTGGACAAAAACAGGATTGTGCGGGAGGTCGTTGCCAAAAATTTCCGATAAGGAGAGCAGTGCCGACACGCGCTGATCTTCATGATGGGTGGCCACGATAGCGCGGATTTTATCATTCAGCGGGTCGCGAACGTCGATGGTCACACCGGCGTCATCGACGCCGCTGACGTAGCGCATCCATCCCGCCACGCCCAGCGCCAGTAATGGCCATGCACTTTCGCGCGCCAGATGAAGGTGAATACCCGCCAGCATCCGCTGAGGCAGCTTCTGACTGCCGTCCATCGCGATTTGCCAGGTTTTATGCTTCAGTGCCGGATTCGCAAAGCGTTCAATCAGGCTTTGCGCGTAGCCGGTCAAATCCACGTCAGTAATAGTCAGCGTCGGCGCCTGTTCATCCATCATCAGTCGGTACGCGGCTTCGCGGAACGCGCTGTCCTGCATGCACTCATTAATATGCTGAAATCCGGAAAGATAACCGAGATACGCGAGAAACGAGTGGCTGCCATTAAGCATCCGCAATTTCATCTCTTCCCAGGGACGCACATCGCTGACCATCTGCACGCCAGCCGCTTCCCATGCGGGACGACCGGCGACAAAGTGGTCTTCAACCACCCATTGAATGAACGGTTCACAGCTGATGGCGCAAGGATCGGTCACGCCCAGTTCGCGGGTGATTTCAGCCAGAGAGTCTTCCGTGGCGGCCGGAACAATGCGGTCGACCATCGTGGCAGGAAAGCTGACGTGCTCGCGGATCCAGTCTGCCAGCGCGGGAGAGCGTTTTTCCGCCATCCCTAGCACGGCGTTCTTCACCACGTGGCCGTTATCAGGAATGTTATCGCAGGAGAGTACAGTGAAAGGTGCCAGGCCGCGTGCCTGTCGACGCGACAGCGCTTCCACCAGAATACCCGGTGCTGAATGGGGTTCATCAGGCGATTGCAGGTCGTGAATAATGCGCGGATTTGTCAGGTCCAGCGCGCCGGTTGCCGGATCGATGCAATACCCTTTTTCGGTGATAGTCAGCGAGACAATCGCCACCTGAGGTTCGCAGAACTTTTCGATAATGGCGACGAGCGAATCGAGTTTCGCATTCAGGCATTCGTTGACGGCACCGACGATAATCGCCTGATTGCCGTCTGCGCCTTTTTCCAGCACGGAGTATAAATGATCCTGTTCGCGGAGTTGACGCATCAACGTGTCGCCGCTGAACAGGCTGATTTCACAAATTCCCCAATCTCCGCCCTGGGCATTCAGCACCCGATCGGTCAGTAATGCCTGATGCGCACGATGAAAGGCGCCAAAACCGAAATGCACCATGCGGGTTTTCAGCTGCTGGCGGTCATAGCGTGGCGTTTGTACGCCATCCGGCAATATTGCTGAGGCAATTGTAGTCATTTATTACACACCTGATTAACCATAAATTAACAACGGCAGTGTAAAGTTATATGACAACAAATTAAATTGGTAAGCCGAATTTATCCGGGTAATGTGAGCTGGATCAATCAATCACGCCCCTTTTATTGATCAGTGCGCAGAAGCCTGTATGGTAGTCGTCATTCAGGTAAACTAATTTGGTATAACAACTTTGTGAGGTAAAGCAATGGAACAAACCTGGCGTTGGTACGGGCCTAACGATCCGGTATCGCTTGATGATGTGCGTCAGGCTGGCGCAACGGGCGTTGTGACAGCATTGCACCACATTCCGAACGGCGAAGTATGGCCGGTCGACGAGATTAAAAAACGTCAGGCGATTCTGGCGGAAAAAGGATTAACCTGGTCGGTCGTCGAAAGTATTCCGGTTCATGAAGAGATCAAGACCCGCTCCGGTCAGTATCAGACATGGATCGCGAATTATCAGCAGAGCATCCGCAATCTGGCGGCCTGCGGCATCGACACCGTCTGCTATAACTTCATGCCGATTCTGGACTGGACGCGTACCGATCTCGAGTTCGAATTGCCGGACGGCTCGAAAGCGCTGCGTTTCGATCAAATAGCCTTCGCCGCTTTTGAGTTACATATCCTCAAACGTGCGGGCGCGGAAGCAGACTATAGCGAAGAAGAACAGCGTCAGGCGCTGGCTTATTTCAATGCTATGAGCGACGCGGATATCGAAAAACTGACCCGTAATATCATTGCCGGTCTGCCTGGCGCGGAAGAGGGTTATACGCTCGATCAGTTCCGTGCGCGTCTGGCCGAGTATGACGGCATCAGCAAAGACGATCTGCGTGACAATATGGCCGTGTTCCTGCGTGCGATTGTACCGGTGGCTGAAGAGGTTGGCGTGCGTCTGGCGGTGCATCCTGACGATCCGCCGCGCCCGATTCTCGGGTTACCACGCATTGTCTCCACCATTGAAGATATGCAGTGGCTGAAAGAGACCGTCGACAGCATCTACAACGGTTTCACCATGTGCACAGGCTCTTACGGCGTTCGTGCGGATAACGATCTGGTGAAAATGATTGAAACCTTTGGCGATCGTATCCACTTTACCCACCTGCGCTCGACGTGCCGCGAAGCGAATCCGAAAACCTTCCATGAAGGCGCGCATCTGCAGGGTGATGTGAATATGGTGGCGGTGGTGACGGCGATTCTGACCGAAGAGCAGCGCCGCAAGAAGGCGGGGGATTTGCGTCCGATTCCGATGCGTCCCGATCACGGTCATCAGATGCTGGACGATCTGCATAAGAAAACTAATCCGGGTTATTCCGCGATTGGCCGTCTGAAAGGGCTGGCGGAAGTGCGCGGTGTTGAACTGGCGCTGAAAATGACCCAGTTCCGCGACCTGCTGTAATGGTTGATGAAGGGGCGAGTTTATCGCCCCTTATCGCTCACTAAAGCGGTAATAATGCCCGCATTTCCTGCTCAAGAACGCTCAGTACTTTTCTGAGTTGTTGCACCTGTAACCCGCCAAAACCGAAGAACATCACCCCATCCTGATTATTTTTCCGCCATGGCGTTTCTGAGCCGTTTTCAATTTCCTGCAATGTATCAAACCGTACGCCGGCCAGCAGGCAGCGCTGGCGCAATTGCGTCACGCGATCCTGCGACCAGGGCAGACGCAGGGAGAGATGCAATCCGGCACAAGCGCCGTCGATCTCGCCTTCCGTGAATAAAGAGGAGAGGCCATCCCGCAATAAGGTGAGACGCAGTGCATAGTCGCAGGCCAGTTTGCTGAGATGGGTATAGAACACCTGATTTTGCATCAAATCGGCCAGAAACTGCTGCAACAACCACTGACTGCCGTTGTTATTGAGTGCTTTGATCGTATGCAGGGTTGGAAGAAGTTCATCCGGACAGATCAGATAACCCAGTCGAGCACCTGGACCAAGCGTTTTGGAAAAGGTCCCCATGTAGATGACCCGATCGTGAAAATCCATCGTTTTCAGCGGCGGTAAGGGATTTTCTCCATAGGAAAATGCTGAGTCATAATCATCCTCGATGATATAAGCCCCGACACGTAAGGCCCAGGTCAGCAGTATCTTACGTCGTTCGAGCGAAAGTGTGCCGCCCATCGGATATTGATGTGCGGGTGTGACATAACACAGTTGCGTATCGCTCTCAGGCAGTTTATCTGTACAAAGACCGTTTTTATCCACTTCAATTGCGGTAACAGTGGCACCATGATAATTAAACAGATGCCACGCACCAGAATAGCAAGGTGACTCGGTCACAATGTGACATTTCTTTTTATGACGAATTGTGTAATGTGTAATAAATATCTGACTGAGAAGAGAGAGTCCCTCCTGAATGCCATTGGTAATAATGATGCTTTCTGGATTGCAATTAATCCCTCTTGATAAATTCAGATAACGAACGACCTGCTCACGGAGAGAAAGCAATCCATTTGGTGAATGATATTGGGTAAATAATTGTTCCTTGAGTGCCGTGGGTGCATTATTCCATTTTCGCCAACTAGACCATGGAAACGCATTCGGATCCGGGATGCCCAAACGACAGTAATATTCCCGACTGGCCTCAGCATAAACATCCGTTGAGATCCCTGCAGGCTCAGGCTTCGCAGGAGGAGAACCCGTGTCAGAAATGGCATGAAAAGGGATATTCCGCATAGGCGTCGCGAACACGACCTCATAGCCTATACCCTGCCGACTCTTGATCAATCCTGCGCTGACAAGTTTTTCGTACGCCATGACGACCGTAATCTTCGCCACGTTTAATCTCTGGGCTAGCTCGCGTATTGACGGAAGTTTATCGCCACGGAGAACATCGCCATGCTGGATTGCCTGGAAATAATACTGAAAAATTTGTAGTTGCAAAGGGAGATGGCTTTCTCTGTCCAGAGGTAACGTTAGCATGAGGAAATCCTTGTTTGAGCATTGATAATACATTATGCGTTTTCCTTTCGCCTTATTTTGATGTTCCTCATAGACGATGGGCTGTTCCTATTCTCTGAGGCGGGTGTCACTATTATTACGATTTAATATCCCTTAGCGTTCCGTAATTAAAATAACGGAGGCCGCTATGTCGAGGATTAGGAAAAATGCCCTTTGGTATGTATTAGGAGGCGCGATAGCAATGGCGCTTGTCCTGTGGGGAACGTGGCAAGGCGTTCATTACACCAGCAGTACCGAATTTTGTGTATCGTGCCATTCGATGCGCACGGTCGGCCAAGAATACGAGAGCAGTATTCACTTCCGTAATGCTTCAGGGGTACGTGCAGAATGCAAAGATTGTCATATTCCGCCGGGCGTTATCCCCACCCTTGAGCGCAAGACGGAAGCATTAAGCGATCTGTACCACACCTTTATCTCACCCTCTATCGACACGCCTGAAAAATTGAGCCAGAAGCGTGCAGAACTGGCACAGCGGGAGTGGACGAGAATGAGTGCCAACCATTCCGCAGCGTGTAAATCCTGCCACAGCTATGACGCCATGGATCACGCAAAACAGTCATCCAACGCGATGGCGCAAATGACCGCTGCGGCGGCAAAAGACAGTAACTGCATTGATTGTCATAAGGGGATCGCGCACCACAAGCCAGACATGAGCAGTGGTTTTCGCGAGCGCTATAAGCAATTGCAGAAGCAGGGAGAGCAATTCCCGGATGCGACCACGCTTTATTCGCTGACGGAAAAAGCGCTGACCGCCACGGCGGAGGAACCGGCAGGGAAAGCCCTGCTTTTTCCGGCGACCGAAGTCAGGATCCTCAAAAAAGTGGGCAATCAGGTGCAACTTGAGCTGACGGGTTGGCGAGAGAGTAAAGGGCGCGGGAGAGTGATTACACAGTACCGGGGAAAACGCGTGTTTTCTGCCGTCCTGGATGCCGCGCTGATGGCGAATGTCAAAATCCTGCAGACCCAAACCGACCCCGATTCTCATGCGGAGTGGCAGCAGGTCAGCATCACGGCCTGGACTTCTGCAGATGGGCTTATCGATCGCATCGACCCCGTCTGGCAATACACCGATCAGATGTTGCAATCCACCTGTAGCGCATGCCACAGCACGCCACCGACCGACCGTTATACCGCTAATGGCTGGATCGCCGGGTTGAAAGCGATGTCCAGCTATTACCGGCTCAATCCGGTAGAGGAACGGACGCTGTTGAAATACCTCCAGACACATGCCAGCGACGTATCGGCAACCACAGATAAATGAGGATAACGTATGGATAGTTACGATTTTAATCCGGCACGACGCCGTTTCTTGACCGGCATGCTGGCCGTCGGTGCCGCCAGTGCATTAGGGCCAAATCCACTCATCAAAAAAGTCTGGGCGGCAGGTGAAAACCCGCAGCAGTGGATCCAGTCCGGTTCGCATTTTGGCGCGTTTGAAGCGCGGGTAGAGAACGGTGAGTGGGTTGAAACTCGCCCCTTTAAACATGATAAATACCCCTGCGATATGCTTAATGCCGTGCGTGAAGTGGTCTACAACCCCTCCCGAGTCCGTTATCCGATGGTTCGGCTGGACTGGCTGCGTAAGCGTGAGAAATCAGATCGCAGCCAGCGCGGGAATAATCGCTTTGTCCGTGTGAGCTGGGATCAGGCGCTGGACCTGTTTTATGAAGAGCTGGAGCGAGTACAAAAAACGTATGGATCCTCTGGTGTATTTACCGGGCTGGCCGACTGGCAGATGGTGGGAAAATACCACAAAGCGGGCGGAGCGATGGATCGTGGGCTGGGGTTGCACGGCAGTTACGTGACGACCGTCGGCGATTACTCGGCCGCAGCGGCACAGGTTATCCTGCCGCGTGTCATCGGTGCGCTGGAAGTTTACGAGCAGCAAACGTCATTGCCGCTGGTCATTGAACACACGGATACCATCGTGCTGTGGGGATGTGATCCGATTAAAAATTTACAGATCGAGTTCCTGGTTCCCGATCATGACGCTTTTGGCTACTGGCAGCAGATAAAAGAAGCCATCGTGCAGGGAAAAATGCGCGTTATCAGTGTGGATCCTGTTCGCAGTAAGTCGCAGAACTTCCTCAACTGTGAACAACTCGCGCTTCGGCCGCAAACTGATGTTGCCCTGTTGCTCGGGGTTGCGCATACCCTGTATGACGAGAAACGGTATGATGTCGGGTTTATCAATGACTACACTGTGGGTTTTGAGCAATTTATCCCTTATCTGACGGGGGAAACCGACAAGCAGCCGAAAAACGCCGAGTGGGCGGCGGAAATTTGTGGACTGACGGCAGATCAGATTCGTCAGTTTGCCCGTCAACTGGTGAAAGGGCGTACGCAGTTTATGGGGGGATGGTGCGCGCAGCGTATGCACCACGGCGAACAATATCCCTGGATGCTGGTGGTGCTTGCCAGCATGGTGGGGCAAATTGGTTTGCCGGGGGGAGGCGTGGGCTTTGGCTGGCACTACAACGGCGGTGGGACGGTCACATCTGCCGGTCCTGTATTGTCGGGGCTTGGCAGCATCAACAATCCGCCAGCGGCGAAATATCAGGCCGATTTCCGCGGCGCCTCGGAGCATATACCTACCTCACGTATTGTTGACTGCCTGCTGGACCCAGGGAAAGCCATCGCCTTTAACGGCGAAACGATCACATATCCGGACATTAAAATGGCGATTTACAGCGCCGCCAATCCTTTCCATGCGCAACAGGATCGTAACCGGATGATCGAGGCATGGAAGAAGCTGGAAACCGTGGTGGTGCTGGATCATCAATGGACGGCGTCCTGCCGGTTCGCCGATATTGTCTTGCCCGTGACGACGCGTTTTGAGCGCAACGATGTTGAACAGTTCGGCACGAACTCGAATAAAGGGCTGATGGCGCTGCATCAGGTGGTGAAACTGCAGTTCGAGGCGCGGCATGATTTTGATGTGTTCGCCGGGCTGTGTAAGCGTTTTGGTCAGGAAGCGGTTTACCGTGAAGGCCGTGATGAAATGCAGTGGATAAAAGCGATTTATGACGAAGGTGTAAAAATGGGAAGCTCGCTCGGCATCAACATGCCCGAGTTTGACACCTTCTGGCAGGGAGAGGGCTATTTCGAATACCCGGCCGGGAAACCCTGGGTTCGTCACAGTGAATTTCGCGATCAGCCCGATTTAAATCCATTGGGCACGCCTTCCGGTCTGATCGAAATTTACAGCAAAACGATCGCTGATTTTCAGTATCCGGACTGTCCGGGACACCCTGTCTGGATGGAGCCTTTCGAGCGCAGTCATCGCGATAGCAAAGATAACTATCCACTGCATCTGCAGTCTTGTCATCCTGACAAACGCCTTCATTCGCAGCTTTGTTCCAGCGATGCGTTTCGCCATACCTACGCAGTCGCGGGGAGAGAACCGCTGTACATCAGCGAACAGGATGCCACCGCGCGAGGCTTAAAGGCTGGCGATATTGCCCGTGTATTTAACGCGCGAGGCCAGATACTGGCTGGCGTGGTGATTAGCCCTGACTATGCACCTGGCGTCATTCGTATCCATGAAGGGGCATGGTATTCGCCGCTGGAAGGTGGAAAAGCGGGAACGCTTTGTACCTATGGTGATCCGAATGTGCTGAGTGCGGATATCGCCACGTCGCAACTGGCGCAAGGGCCTTCAGCGCATACGTTGCTGGTTGAGGTGGAGCGGTATACGGCGCACGTTCCGAACGTCACCGGATTTGGCGGGCCGGAAGAGATCAAAGAGGAGGGGGCGCATGCAGGCTGAAAATATCGTACAGCAACGGGCCTCGATATATCAGTGGTTCTCCCAACTGCTGTTTCAGGAACTGACGGAAGAGCAGCTTGTAGGGCTGGCGAGTCCTCAACACCGCGCCTGGATTGCATCGCTGGATTCTGTTCCAGGATTGTCGCGTGATGTTAAGCGTTTCGAGCATAGCCTGAATCAGGCGCTGCAGCGAGATTGCCGACAACAGGAACTGGCGGCGGATTTCGCGTCCTTATTCTTGCTTGCTCCGCCACAGGGGATTTCACCCTACGCCGGTCATTATCCGCATACGTCTGCGCCGCAGGAGCGCCGGCAGATGAATGGATTGCTGGTTGAATACGGGCTGGCTCCACGGGATAACGAAACGAGCGATCACGTTGCGGTGCAACTGGCCCTGATGGCAAGGATGGTTGAAAAAGACAAGCCCGTTTCTGTGCAGTATGGTTTCTTACACCACCACCTGCTGCGCTGGTTGTCGCTGTTTCGTGATGGTTGCCTGCAGAGGGATACGTTGGGGTTTTATGCCGAAGCGGTCAGCATCATTGTTGGTTTTATGTGCGAGGATGAGCGGTATCTGCAGTCGCTGCTGATGGAGGATTTTTATCGCAGCAGCCAGAGTTAGACATGAAAAGGGACAGCATTTGCTGTCCCTTCCGATATCGTTATCCTGGCTGGTGTTAATCCGCGCGGCCCATATAGCGGCGCTCTTCGATATGAATGCGGATTTTCTCACCGGCGCTCAGGTATTCTGGCACCTGAATAACCAGACCGGTGCTCAGCGTCGCGGGTTTGTTACGTGCACTGGCGGAAGCGCCTTTAATGCCTGGAGCGGTTTCTACGATTTCCAGATCTACCGTCTGCGGCAGTTCGAGCGCCAGCAACTGGCCGTCCCAGATCAGCACCTGCATATCCGGCATTCCGCCTTCCGGGATAAACAGCAGCTCTTCTTCGATCTGATCTTTGGTGAAGGTATAAGGCGTGTAGTCTTCTTTATCCATGAACACGTATTCGTTGCCATCGATATAGGAGAAGTCGACGCCACGGCGGCTCAGGGTCACGGTATCTACAATGTCGTCGCCCTTGAAACGTTCTTCCACTTTCAGACCGGTACGGACATCGGAGAAACGCATTTTGTACAGCGTAGCCGCGCCACGGGCGGACGGGGATTGAATATCGATATCTTTCACAATCAGCAGTTTGCCGTTGTAATTCAGTACCATACCTTTTTTGATTTCGTTCGCTCTTGGCATCGAAAAGATCCTGTTATAGAGATTCGCTAAATTATCGCGTCAAACTACTCGCGCCGGGCCATTCAGGCAAGTGGAATTCACCTTTAGCTGGTGCAAAAAAGGTGGTACTGTGCGCGCCTGTCCGGTGGTCACAATAAAGAGAGTCAGATGATGGAATGCCGTCCGGATTGTGGGGCGTGTTGTATTGCCCCTTCTATTTCCAGCCCCATCCCCGGCATGCCGCAGGGTAAACCGGCAAACGTCAGGTGCGTCCAGCTCTCGGATGACAACCTGTGCCGCCTCTTTGGCTCCAGTCTCCGCCCCAACGTCTGTCGCAGCCTCAAACCATCCCTGGAAATGTGCTTAACGAATCGCGACGAGGCGATGACCTGGCTTATTGATCTTGAAGCGCTGACCGCGCCCTAAACATCCTTAATGCGCGTCAGGCAGGCCATAGTGGCGATAATCATCACCAGCGCAAACCAGAAAACGGCATGGTAGTTCCAGATTTCAGCGGCAATGCCCGCCAGCGATCCGGCGATAATCCAGCCGACGCGGATGGTGTTGGTGTAGAGCGTGGTGGCGGAACCTGCCTGACCTGGCATCAGATCCTGAAAATAGAGCATACCGATGCCGCCGAGAATACCGATATAGATGGCATTCAGCAGTTGTAAACCCAGCAGCACAACAGGGGAGTGCGCGACCAGCATTCCGGCGTAAAAGCAAAAACCGGCAGCGACCGCAATGCACATCAGCAGACGTTTACCCAGACGTTTTGCGAAGTAGCCCGCAATCAACATTGTCGGGATCTCCAGCCCGGCCGCTGTCCCCATCATCACGCCCGCCAGTTTCTCCGGCAGGTGCAGTTCATTAATAATAAACAGCGGCATATTAATGATATACAGGCTGTTGGTACCCCACATTAAGGTACAAATGGCAAACAGCAGCAGGGTATCGCGACGGTTGCGACGCGGCGCTTCCAGCGTACCGGTCGCCAGCGCGGTCTCTTTGCGCATGGACGGTAAGAAAAACCATACCATTGCCCCGCAAACCACAAACGCCACCGCGGCACTGAGGTACATCACCGTAAAGCTGAAGCCCATTGCCAGCGCGTAAGCCAGCGGCGGGCCGATCACCCACGCGAGTGAAACCTGGGCGCGCAGTATGGAGCTGAACATCACCGCTTCACGGCCTGTGCGGTCAGCATGTTCACGGGCCAGGGCAAACATTTGTGGGTTGGCGGTCGAACCAAAACTGCTGAGAAACACCCCGACAAACAGCAAAATAAAGTAGTTACGATTCCAGGCAAATAACACGCACGCCAGCATGCCCAGCGCACAGCAAAAGACGATCAGCTTTTTGCGATCGCCTTTTTTATCTGAACGCCCCGCCAGAAACTGACTCACCAGGATGCCGATCACTGCACTGCCGGTAAAAAAGAAACCGACCATTGCTGGGCGCGCATGGACTTCATCGGTCAGAAAAAGGCTCAGCGTAGGGGTCTGTAGCGCACCGGCGATACCGGTGAGAAAGGCGACAATAAGGAAAGCCGTAGACGTCAGGTCAAACGCTTTTGGCGAGGCGGCAGCGGGGGTATTGTGCATGTTCGGATATCAGTAGTGTGACGAGACGCGGAGTTTACGCCGCTTAGTGAGAAATAAACAGATGACCAAATCAAAATCGCCACGAAAAATCAAAATGGCATTTCACTCTGTCAATGTTGTTAGCTGACGCTGCTGAACCTTAAGCAAAATAGCGCTGATTTGACTTCAGCAACATACCGCCTGTGAGGCAAAAATGTGCATTGCTTCTAAATTTTGCGATCAAAAATGCAACTTTACTTGCGTGCTGATGCAGAAAGCGCAAGACTCCTTGAAACGTTTCAGCGCTGTCGAGTTTCAGTTGAGTGAACCGTATAGCGTCTTTTTTCTCATGTAAGCTGAATCGTTTCAATTCAGCAGGAGAGGAGAACCATGTTTCAGTTATCCGTTCAGGACATTCATCCGGGCGAGCAGGCCGGAGACAAACAGGAAGCCATCCGTCAGGTTGCCGCTGCGTTAGTGCAGGCTGGTAACGTTGCGGACGGCTACGTAGACGGCATGCTGGCTCGCGAGCAGCAGACGTCCACTTTTCTCGGCAACGGGATTGCGATTCCGCACGGCACCACCGACACCCGCGATCAGGTGCTGAAAACCGGCGTTCAGGTTTTTCAGTTCCCGCAGGGCGTAACCTGGGGTGATGGTCAGGTGGCTTATGTGGCGATTGGTATCGCCGCCAGCTCCGATGAGCACCTGGGCTTGCTGCGTCAGCTGACGCACGTGCTGAGCGATGACTCCGTGGCTGAACAGCTTAAGTCAGCGACCACGGCTGAAGAACTGCGTGCGTTGTTGATGGGCGAAAAGCAGAGTGAGCAGCTGAAGCTCGACAACGACACGCTGATGCTGGATGTCGTCGCGACCGATTTAGTGACGTTGCAGGCGCTGAACGCGGCGCGTCTGAAAGAGGCTGGCGCAGTAGATGCGGCGTTTGTCGCGAAGGTAATTAACGAACAGCCGATGAACCTGGGTCAGGGGATTTGGTTGAGCGACAGTGCTGAAGGCAACCTGCGCAGCGCCGTGGCGGTGAGTCGCGCGGCAAATGCTTTTGACGTACAGGGCGAAAAAGCGGCACTGCTGGTGACCGTTGCCATGGCTGACGACCAGCCCGTCGCAGTGCTGAAGCGCCTGGGCGATCTGCTGCTGGAGACCAAAGCTGACCGTCTGCTGAACGCCGACGCGGCGACCGTTCTGGCGCTGCTGACCAGCGATGACGCACTGACTGATGATGTGCTGAACGCCGAGTTTGTGGTTCGCAATGAACACGGCCTGCATGCCCGTCCGGGGACCATGCTGGTCAATACGATTAAACAATTCAACAGTGAAATTACCGTGGCAAACCTTGATGGAACCGGCAAACCGGCAAATGGACGTAGTCTGATGAAAGTGGTGGCGCTGGGCGTGAAGAAAGGACATCGTCTGCGCTTTACGGCGCAGGGGGCTGATGCTGAACAGGCGCTGAAAGCGATTGGCGATGCCATCGCTGCCGGTCTTGGGGAGGGCGCGTAATGAGCAGACGTGTTGCGACCATCACGCTAAACCCGGCCTACGATCTGGTGGGGTTCTGTCCTGAAATTGAGCGTGGTGAAGTTAACCTGGTGAAAACGACCGGTCTGCATGCGGCGGGGAAAGGGATCAACGTAGCCAAAGTGCTGAAGGATCTCGGGATCGACGTGACGGTCGGCGGTTTCCTCGGCAAAGATAACCAGGACGGTTTTCAGCAGTTGTTCAGCGAACTGGGCATTGCTAACCGTTTTCAGGTGGTGCAGGGGCGTACCCGCATCAACGTTAAGCTGACGGAAAAAGATGGTGAAGTCACCGACTTCAACTTCTCTGGTTTTGAGGTCACGCCTGCAGACTGGGAGCGTTTTGTTAATGATTCCCTGAGCTGGTTGGGTCAGTTCGACATGGTGTGCGTCAGCGGCAGTCTGCCATCCGGTGTGAGTCCGGAAGCATTCACCGACTGGATGACGCGCCTGCGCAGTCAGTGTCCATGCATTATCTTTGATAGTAGTCGTGAAGCCTTGGTTGCGGGACTGAAAGCCGCGCCGTGGCTGGTGAAACCGAACCGCCGTGAACTGGAAATCTGGGCCGGTCGCAAACTGCCAGAAATGAAAGATGTGATTGAGGCGGCGCATGCGTTACGTGAACAGGGTATCGCACATGTGGTGATCTCCCTGGGGGCAGAAGGCGCGCTGTGGGTGAACGCCTCGGGAGAATGGCTCGCTAAACCGCCTTCGGTTGACGTGGTCAGCACCGTGGGCGCCGGGGATTCGATGGTTGGCGGCCTGATTTACGGTCTGCTGATGCGCGAATCCAGCGAACATACGCTGCGTCTGGCGACAGCCGTCGCTGCGCTGGCAGTCAGTCAGAGCAATGTGGGTATTACCGATCGTCCTCAGTTGGCCGCAATGATGGCGCGTGTCGACTTACAACCGTTTAACTGACAGCAGGAGAGGCATAATGAAAACGCTGCTGATTATTGACGCTAATCTCGGGCAGGCTCGCGCTTACATGGCGAAAACTCTGCTCGGTGCGGCGGCGCATAAAGCAAATCTGGATATCATCGACAATCCAAATGACGCTGAACTGGCGATCGTACTGGCCGATGCCATCCCTAATGACAACGCGTTGAACGGCAAAAAAGTCTGGCTGGGTGATATTGCCCGGGCGGTGGCGCACCCTGAGCTGTTTCTTAGCGAAGCCAAGGGGCACGCGAAGCCTTACAGCGCACCGGTTGCTGCTGCACCTGTTGCCACAACCAGCGGTCCGAAACGTGTCGTGGCCGTGACGGCGTGCCCGACCGGCGTGGCACATACCTTCATGGCGGCGGAAGCGATCGAAACCGAAGCGAAAAAACGCGGCTGGTGGGTGAAAGTCGAAACCCGCGGTTCTGTGGGCGCTGGCAATGCCATTACTCCGGAAGAAGTGGCGCAGGCGGATCTGGTGATTGTGGCGGCAGACATTGAAGTGGATCTGGCGAAATTTGCCGGTAAACCCATGTACCGTACCTCTACCGGTCTGGCGCTGAAGAAAACCGCGCAAGAACTGGACAACGCCGTGGCGCAAGCCGTGGTATATGAGCCCACCGGCAAAGTGCAGGCGGCGGCGAATGAGGGGAAAAAAGAGAGTGCCGGCGCGTATCGTCACCTGCTGACGGGCGTGTCATACATGCTGCCGATGGTGGTTGCCGGCGGCTTGTGTATCGCACTCTCCTTCGCCTTTGGTATCGAAGCGTTTAAAGTCGAAGGGACGCTGGCGGCCGCGCTGATGCAGATTGGCGGTGGTTCAGCCTTTGCACTGATGGTGCCGGTTCTGGCGGGATACATTGCCTTCTCGATTGCTGACCGTCCGGGTCTGACGCCGGGTCTTATCGGCGGTATGCTCGCCGTAAGCACGGGTTCTGGCTTTATTGGCGGGATCATTGCAGGTTTCCTTGCAGGATATGTGGCGAAGGCCATCAGCACGAAGCTGAAGCTGCCGCAGAGTATGGAAGCGCTGAAACCGATCCTGATCATTCCGCTGATTTCCAGCCTTGTGGTGGGTCTGGCGATGATCTACCTCATCGGTAAACCGGTCGCCGGGATCCTCGAAGGGTTGACGCACTGGCTGCAAACCATGGGGACGGCGAATGCGGTGCTGCTGGGTGCGATCCTGGGCGGGATGATGTGTACCGACATGGGTGGTCCGGTTAACAAGGCGGCATACGCGTTTGGCGTCGGTCTGCTGAGTACACAAACGTATGCGCCAATGGCGGCCATTATGGCGGCAGGCATGGTGCCACCGCTGGCGCTGGGTCTGGCAACGATTGTTGCGCGTCGTAAGTTCGACAAGGCGCAGCAGGAAGGGGGTAAAGCGGCGCTGGTACTGGGCCTGTGCTTTATCACCGAAGGGGCCATTCCCTTCGCCGCGCGCGATCCAATGCGTGTTCTGCCGTGCTGTATTGTTGGCGGCGCGTTGACGGGGGCGATCTCAATGGCGGTCGGGGCGAAACTGATGGCACCGCATGGTGGTCTGTTTGTTCTGCTGATTCCTGGGGCGATTACCCCGGTGTTGGGATACCTGATTGCCATTGTTGCCGGTACGCTGGTTGCGGGTCTGGCCTATGCCTTCCTGAAACGTCCGGAAGAGGATGCTGTCACCAAAGCGGCATAACGTCATCACTTCACACGAGGGCAGAGATTTCTCTGCCCTTTTTTTATCTTCGTTTTGTGCCCTTCCTCGCAAATATTTCCGCGCTTGCAAACTGTATCTATAAAAAATTGTGATTCTGTTCATGTCTGGCGGTTTTTGCTCTTGCCAGTGCGTTTACTTTCATAAAAACAAGCTTACTATAAACACATGTTTGAATATAAACATGTGCTCTAATAAGTCGTTTGAGCCGTGAATAGTCTTAACAATCTCAAAGTCATGGTATTTTCGTACCAGGAGATGTGCTATGCGCGAAAAGGAATACATCATCACGATTGGTTCCGCCAATATGGACGTTGCAGGATATTCGCATGCTTCCTTGAATTATGCGGACTCAAATCCGGGGAAAATTAAATTTACGCCTGGCGGGGTCGGTCGCAATATCGCCCACAATCTTGCTCTGCTCGGGAAAAATTCCTGGTTAATGACGGCGGTTGGCAATGATTTCTATGGACAATCGTTATTGGCGCAGACGAATCAGTCGGGCGTGCATGTGGATAATTGCCTGATTGTTGCCGGTGAGAACACCTCAAGTTATTTATCGCTTCTCGATAATACCGGTGAAATGCTGGTGGCAATCAATGACATGAGCATTACGGAACATATTTCGGCGGCGTTTCTGGCGCAGCATCTCGATTTTATCCGGGGTGCCCGTGTCATTGTGGCGGATTGTAATATCAGTGAACAGACGCTCGCCTGGTTACTGGATAACGTCGGGGATGTCCCGGTGTTTGTTGACCCGGTATCGGCGTGGAAATGCGTCAAGATCCGCGAGCGTCTGGCCCAAATTCACACCCTCAAACCTAACCGTCTTGAGGCGGAAACTCTCAGCGGCATTGCGCTTTCAGGGCGTGAAGATGTTGCGAAAGTCGCTGCCTGGTTCCATGCGCGTGGCCTGCATCGCCTGGTTCTCAGCATGGGGGGTGATGGGGTTTATTACAGTGAGAGAGACGGTGACAGCGGTTGGTCGCTACCGATAAAAACCCATGTCGTTAACGTTACCGGAGCGGGAGATGCCATGATGGCGGGACTCGCTTCCTGCTGGGTTGAAGGCATGCCTTTCATTGATTCTATTCGATTTGCGCAGGGTTGTTCCTCCATGGCGCTGGCCAGTGAATATACCAACAACCCTGAATTATCTGTTGCGAACGTTAAAACCCTTGTGGAGAACACAGAATGTCTGAATTAACGATTTCCTCTGAATTACTGCATATTTCGCCAGAAGTCCAGGACGCTATTAACAGTAAAAAACCGATTGTTGCGCTTGAATCGACAATTATTTCTCACGGTATGCCTTTTCCACAAAATGCGCAGACGGCAATTGAAGTCGAAGAAACTATCCGTAAGCATGGTGCCGTGCCGGCAACGATTGCCATTATTGGCGGAGTAATGAAAGTCGGCTTGAGTAAAGAAGAAATTGAATTATTAGGTCGCGAAGGACATAGCGTAACTAAAGTCAGTCGTCGTGATTTACCGTTTGTGGTAGCCGCCGGAAAAAATGGCGCGACTACCGTCGCTTCAACCATGATTATTGCCGCCCTTGCCGGTATTCACGTTTTTGCCACCGGGGGTATTGGCGGTGTTCATCGCGGTGCTGAACATACGTTTGATATTTCCGCCGATCTTCAGGAACTGGCTCATACCAATGTGACCGTGGTTTGTGCCGGCGCGAAATCTATTCTCGATTTAGGTTTAACCACGGAATATTTAGAAACGTTCGGTGTGCCGTTAATTGGTTATCAGACCACTGCGTTACCGGCATTTTTCTGCCGTACGAGTCCGTTTGAGGTCAGCATTCGTCTCGACAGCGCGAAGGAAATTGCCCGCGCGATGGCAGTGAAATGGCAAACCGGCCTGAACGGAGGTCTGGTGGTCGCCAATCCAATCCCGGAAACCTACGCCATGGCGGAAGAGAAAATCAACGCGGCGATTGACCAGGCCGTCCGGGAAGCGGAAGAGCAGGGCGTTATCGGTAAAGAGAGCACGCCGTTCCTGCTGGCGCGCGTTGCTGAATTAACCGGAGGCGACAGCCTGAAGTCCAACATCCAACTGGTGTTTAACAACGCCGTACTGGCCTGCGAGATCGCGAAGGAATATCAACGCCTCGCCTGATCGAAACGAACGGGCAGCTTGCGGTCGCCCGAAACCACCAAAACCTGGCTTCGCGCCGGGTTTCCTGGCATGAAGGGAAATCATTATGGATATAATGAGAAGTGTTGTGGGTATGGCGGTACTGCTGGTGATCGCATACTTACTGTCAGTGAATAAAAAGCACATCAGCTTACGTACCGTGGGCGCCGCGCTGGTGCTGCAAATCGCGATTGGCGGGATTATGCTCTATTTCCCGCCGGGCAAATGGCTGGTTGAACAGGCCGCGCTGGGCGTGCATAAGGTCATGTCATACAGTGACGCGGGCAGTGCCTTTATTTTTGGCTCTCTGGTTGGGCCAAAAATGGATGTGTTGTTTGATGGCGCCGGCTTTATCTTCGCCTTTCGCGTGCTCCCGGCGATCATTTTTGTCACCGCGCTTATCAGTCTGCTGTACTACATTGGCGTGATGGGACTGCTGATTCGCCTCCTGGGTGGGATTTTCCAGAAAGCCCTGAACATCAGTAAAATTGAATCATTCGTTGCGGTCACGACGATTTTCCTCGGGCAAAACGAGATCCCGGCGATCGTGAAGCCGTTTATTGACCGTCTGAACCGCAACGAACTGTTTACCGCGATCTGTAGTGGGATGGCCTCGATTGCGGGCTCGATGATGATTGGTTACGCCGGTATGGGCGTGCCGATTGATTATCTGCTGGCAGCCTCGCTGATGGCGATTCCTGGCGGGATCCTGTTTGCGCGTATTCTGAGTCCGGCTACAGAAGTGTCAAAAGTCACTTTCGAAAACCTCTCTTTCACCGAGACGCCACCAAAAAGCATTATCGAAGCCGCGGCAAGCGGGGCGATGACCGGGCTGAAAATTGCCGCAGGCGTGGCAACGGTGGTCATGGCGTTTGTCGCGATTATCGCGCTAATTAACGGCATTATCGGTGGAGTTGGCGGATGGTTCGGCTATGGTCATGCAACGCTCGAAGGGATCTTCGGCTGGGTGTTAGCCCCGCTGGCGTGGATTATGGGCGTTGACTGGAGCGATGCCACCCTGGCAGGGAGCCTGATTGGGCAGAAGCTGGCAATCAACGAATTCGTTGCTTACCTCAATCTCTCGCCTTATTTGCAGGATGGCGGCACCCTGGATGTGAAAACCATCGCTATCATCTCTTTTGCGCTGTGTGGGTTTGCCAACTTTGGTTCCATTGGCGTGGTGGTCGGGGCGTTCTCGGCTATTTCACCTCAGCGCGCGCCGGAAATCGCCCAGTTGGGTATGCGAGCGCTGGCGGTAGCCACGCTCTCTAACCTGATGAGTGCAACCATTGCCGGGTTCTTTATTGGTTTAGCGTAGCCATTGAGATTGTCGGATGGTGACGCTGTGCGTCTTATCCGGCCTACAGGGATGGGCCTGTAGGCCGTGTCGTCTTCCAGTATTAAGTTCAGTTCTGGCTTGTTTTTAACAGATACAGCGCGTTATCGGCGGAAAGGGTGGGGTTGTTGATACTGACGCTGGCGCGTGACAGGGCCGCACAGGCCATTGCGAAATTCGCGCTTTCACGAAACGCGCTTCCTTCCAGAAAGCAGTAAATCAGCCCGGCCATAAAACCATCGTCGGCGCCGAAGCTGTCGACCACCGTATGAGCAGGCGGCGTGAGTAAGAACTGTTCGCCATCTTTCTCGCTACAGAAGACCGATTCATCTTCCAGACAGACAAAAATCTGCTGAATGCCCTGTTGATGCAGGGCGTTCACCGCATCGCGTCGATCGGCATCGCTGTTGATGGGATGGCCCCATAAGATCTCCAGCTCTTTTTGCGTCGGTTTCAGCGTATGGATGCGCGTAAACCAGGTTTTCACCTTCGTCGCCTTGAACTCGGAAACGGTATCAATAAATACCGGAATGTCATCAGCAACCGTAA
This sequence comes from Citrobacter freundii complex sp. CFNIH2, assembly GCF_002880615.1. Taxonomy (NCBI): domain Bacteria; kingdom Pseudomonadati; phylum Pseudomonadota; class Gammaproteobacteria; order Enterobacterales; family Enterobacteriaceae; genus Citrobacter; species Citrobacter freundii complex sp. CFNIH2. The sequence goes on from NZ_CP025757.1 coordinate 500,701, forward strand.
AGACCCATTCGATGGCTTCGGGCGTCAGGTTACAATCCGCCAGTACCACACCGGCGTGACGGATTAAATCCCGTGAGCTGTTCAGCAACTGCGGTGTCAGCTGTTGCAGGATATGGGTATCGTTAATTGCCAGCACCGTCTCTTCCTGCTGATTGGCGATGGAGAGATAAGTCGAGGTGTTATGTCCGTGCAGGCGAATACAACTGGAGATATTGACGCCTGCCTGGCGCGTTTGCTCCAGCAACGTCTCGCCGTAAAAATCACTGCCGACAGCGGAAATCAGATGCACATCGCGACCCAGTAGGGCGAGGTTATGGGCAATGTTGCGCCCGACGCCGCCCGCAGAACAGTGGATACTGCCCGGGTTAGACGCGGCCTGCGGGTAGTGGATATCCGCCATCCCGCGAATATCCATGTTAATCGCCCCCACCACCACGCAATAGGCCTGTTCGGTAAGGATGTAACCTTTTCCTTTGATCGCCCCTTTACGCATCAGGTCCATGATGTGCGCGGCTACGCGTGAACGGCTGATCTGCAAAATATCCGCGATTTCGTTTTGCTGAATCAGCGGGTTGCGGCGCAGAATTTTGAGTATCTGTTTTTCCCTGTCGTTCATGATTACGCAACCGCCTTTTCAGTCTGCTGCGCTTTCAGCCAGGCGATCTCTTCTGCCCAGATGTCGGGATTGATGGTTTCCAGCACCAGCGGAATGCCGTCGAAACGGGCGTCCTGCATGATCCAGCGGAACGCGTCATGACCAATGTTGCCTTCACCCAGACTGTGGTGACGGTCGACCCGGCTGCCAAAGGCACTCTTGGCATCGTTCAGGTGCATACCGCGCAGATACTGAAAGCCGACGATGCGCTCGAATTCGGCAAAGGTTTTTTCGCATTCGGCGGCGGAACGCAAGTCGTAACCCGCGGCGAAAGCGTGGCAGGTGTCAATGCAAACGCCGACGCGTGATTTGTCTTCCACGCCATCGATGATGGCGGCAAGGTGCTCAAATTTGAATCCGAGGTTGCTGCCCTGACCGGCGGTATTTTCAATCACCGCAGTTACCCCTTCGGTCTGGGCGAGTGTGATGTTGATAGACTCGGCAATCTTTGCCAGACACTCGTCTTCCGAAATTTGCATCAGGTGGCTGCCTGGATGGAAGTTCAGCAGGGATAAACCGAGCTGTTCACAGCGCTGCATTTCATCAAGAAAAGCGGCGCGGGATTTTTCCAGCGCCTCGCCGACCGGGTGACCCAGGTTGATCAGATAGCTATCGTGCGGCAGGATTTGAGCGGATGTGAAGTGGTATTTCTCACAGGCGGCTTTAAAGTCATCGATGATTTGCGCGGTAAGAGGGGCGGCGCGCCATTGACGCTGATTTTTCGTGAAGAGTGCAAACGCGGTTGCCTCGATTTCAGCGGCGCGAATTGCGGCATTTGCCAGCCCGCCAGCTGCGCTGACGTGTGCTCCGATGTATTTCATTAAAGACTCCTGTTAACCCGCCAGATATAGCCTGGAGGCTTTGTGTATCCGGAAATTGAATCTTGCCAATCATAGCGGGTTAACAGGGTCAGGATGTAGCGAATTATGCAATAACGTGCTGGACCAGGACGTTAATCACGCCACCGCCGACAATCAGCCAGATGAACAGCACCAGCGCCATCAACAGCGGTTTCGCCCCGGCTTTTTTCAGCGCGCTGACGTGAGTCGTCAGCCCCAGAGCCGCCATTGCCATAGCCAGCAGTACCGTATCCAGTGTGACCAGCATGCTCACCACCGCCTGCGGTAACAGGTGGAACGAGTTGAAAATGGCGACCACAATGAACAGGATGGCAAACCACGGAATGGTGATTTTGCTTTTTTCCCCACTGTTGGCGGGTGACAGTTGCTTAACGCGAGCGGCCATAAAGATGAGGAACGGAGCCAGCATCATGACGCGCAGCATTTTGGCAATCACCGCCGCGTTTTCGGCGTCCGGGCTAATCGCGTGTCCTGCTGCCACAACCTGAGCAACTTCATGCATGGTGGAGCCAATGAAGATCCCGTAGGTTTCCGGACTAAACCAGTGCGCCAGCAGCGGATACATTGCCGGGTAGAGGAAAATCGCCATTGTCCCGAAGATCACCACCGTCGCGACGGCGACCGTGACTTTGCTGGCTTCGGCTTTCACGACCGGTTCTGTCGCCAGTACCGCCGCCGCGCCGCAAATGCTGCTACCCGCGCCGATCAGCCAACTGGTCTGGCGATCCAGACCAAAGACTTTCTGACCCAGAAAGCACGCCAGCATAAAGGTGCTGGACAGCGTCAGGATGTCGATCAGAATGCCACTGACACCTACGTCAGCAATTTGCGCGAAGGTGAGGCGAAAGCCATAGAGGATGATCCCCAGGCGCAATAAATGTTGTTTGGCAAACAGGACGCCGCCGTCACAGCTTTTCCAGATCTGGGGGTAGACGGTGTTACCGATCACCATCCCCAATAAAATCGCTAAGGTGAGGGCGCTGAATCCGGCACCTGCCACGGCGGGAATGGACCCGCCCCATAAGGCAACTCCGGTAATCACTGCACTCAGGGCAAGCCCCGGAATAAAATGCCACATTGTTCGACGATGATTCGTTAAGGTGAGTTCTGTCATTGCCTTCTCCTCTTTTATGGGCAAAAGGTTACGGCGAACTGGCTTAAAAATAAAATTGATTATATATTTATAATTAATCTTTATAAGTGGTAAGCGACCATGCACATCACCCTGCGACAACTTGAAGTATTCACCGAAGTTTTGAAAAGCGGCTCAACCACGCAGGCATCGGTGATGCTGGCGCTGTCGCAATCGGCGGTCAGCGCGGCGCTGACCGATCTGGAAGGTCAACTGGGCGTTCAGCTTTTCGACCGCGTGGGTAAACGGCTGGTGGTGAATGAGCACGGGCGCTTGCTCTACCCGCGGGCGCTGGCGTTGCTGGAGCAGGCGGTGGAGATCGAGCAGTTGTTTCGCGAAGACAACGGCGCGATCCGCGTGTATGCCAGTAGTACCATCGGCAACTATATCCTTCCGGGGGTGATTGCCCGTTATCGTCGCGATTTCCCCGCGCTTCCGCTGGAGCTCAGCGTCGGCAACAGTCAGGATGTGATAACAGCGGTGCTCGATTTTCGGGTCGACATTGGGCTTATCGAAGGGCCGTGCCACAATACGGAAATCATCTCGGAGCCGTGGCTGGAAGATGAACTGGTGGTATTCGCCGCGCCATCCTCGCCGCTGGCGCAGGGGCCGGTGACGCTTGAACAACTCGCATCCGCCCCCTGGATCCTGCGCGAACGCGGTTCCGGCACGCGCGAAATAGTGGATTATCTGCTGCTGTCGCATTTACCCAAATTTGAAATGGCGATGGAACTGGGAAACTCCGAAGCCATCAAGCATGCCGTACGTCATGGGTTGGGAATTAGCTGTCTGTCACGACGCGTCATTGATGAACAACTCCAGGCGGGAACGCTGAGCGAAGTCGCGGTGCCGCTTCCGCGGCTAGTACGTACGCTCTGGCGGATCCATCATCGCCAGAAACACCTCTCTAATGCGCTCCAGCGCTTCCTCAGTTATTGCGAATAATGCCTCCCGGGGACCGATCGCCTGACGGTGATAAGTCCTGGGGGCAGTAAGTTCACCATTCTCTGCTATTACTTATAATCCGCGGCCAGTCATGAAGGTCTCTTATAACAGCGCATTTGTGCCAGAAGACGAGCGTTTCGTCTGCTACAATCGCGCCTCATTTTTTGGATGGATAGCATTTTCACATGGTTTCCGAAACTAAAACCACAGAAGCGCCCGCGTTACGTCGCGAACTGAAGGCGCGTCACCTGACGATGATCGCGATTGGCGGTTCTATCGGTACAGGTCTTTTCGTGGCATCTGGCGCCACCATTTCCGCAGCGGGTCCAGGCGGTGCGCTGTTTTCCTATATTCTGATTGGCCTGATGGTGTACTTCCTGATGACCAGTCTTGGCGAACTGGCGGCGTATATGCCGGTGTCCGGTTCGTTTGCGACCTACGGTCAGAACTATGTTGAAGAAGGCTTCGGCTTCGCGCTGGGCTGGAACTACTGGTACAACTGGGCGGTGACCATCGCGGTTGACCTCGTGGCGGCACAACTGGTGATGAGCTGGTGGTTCCCTGATACGCCAGGCTGGATCTGGAGTGCGCTGTTCCTCGGCGTCATCTTCCTGCTGAACTACATCTCGGTCAGAGGCTTTGGTGAAGCGGAATACTGGTTCTCTCTGATCAAAGTGGCGACCGTGATTATCTTCATCATTGTTGGCGTCATGATGATTGTCGGTATCTTCAAAGGTACTCAGCCAGTGGGCTGGAGCAACTGGACGACGGGCGATGCGCCGTTTGCCGGTGGCTTTGCGGCGATGATTGGCGTGGCGATGATTGTCGGTTTCTCTTTCCAGGGGACGGAGCTTATCGGTATTGCCGCCGGTGAATCTGAAGATCCGGAGAAGAACATTCCGCGTGCGGTGCGTCAGGTGTTCTGGCGAATCCTGCTGTTCTATGTCTTTGCGATTCTGATTATCAGCCTGATCATCCCGTACACCGATCCGAGCCTGCTGCGTAACGATGTGAAAGACATCAGCGTCAGCCCGTTCACGCTGGTCTTCCAGCATGCCGGTCTGCTCTCTGCGGCGGCAGTGATGAATGCGGTGATCCTGACGGCGGTGCTGTCGGCGGGTAACTCCGGGATGTACGCCTCTACCCGTATGCTTTACACCCTGGCCTGTGATGGCAAAGCCCCGCGTATTTTCGCGAAGCTGTCTCGCGGCGGTGTTCCGCGTAATGCGCTGTATGCCACGACGGTGATTGCCGGTCTGTGCTTCCTGACCTCGATGTTCGGTAACCAGACGGTGTACCTGTGGCTGCTGAATACCTCCGGGATGACGGGCTTTATCGCCTGGCTGGGGATTGCTATCAGCCACTATCGTTTCCGTCGCGGGTATGTTCTGCAAGGGCATGACGTGAAGGATCTGCCGTATCGTTCCGGTTTCTTCCCGCTGGGGCCGATCTTCGCGTTTGTTCTGTGTCTGATCATCACGCTGGGCCAGAACTACGAAGCGTTCCTGAAAGACACCATTGACTGGGGCGGCGTGGCGGCAACCTATATTGGTATCCCGCTGTTCCTGATTATCTGGTTCGGCTATAAGCTGACCCGCGGGACTCACTTCGTACGTTACAGTGAAATGCACTTCCCGGAACGCGTGAAGAAATAGTCGTCACCGCGTGAATGAAGCGATAAAAAAAGCCTCCGTTGCGGAGGCTTTTTGTTGGGGGAGACTCAGAAGTTGTACGTCAGACCTACCGTATAACGACGACCATCGAGAATGGTGTCGTAGGTATCGTAATCAATCTGTTTATCCAGCGCGTTGTACACCCCGGCGGTCACCAGCAGGTTTTTGTTCGCGTTGTAACGCAGACCGACATCTACCTGCGTATAGGACGGCGTGCCCTGCGACATTGAGGTGCGGCTCAGGTATTCAGACGTTTTACCGCGGAAGTTCAGACGACTCCAGAAGCCGACGGTCTCAGTCGCCTGCCAGTCCAGCGTGGTGTTAAACATATGCTTTGGCATTTTGTTTAACGGTTTGCCCTCGAACTGACCGCTTTTCTGTTCTGACTCGGTATAGGTGTAGTTAGCCGTCCAGTTAAGGTCGCGGGTCATCTTCCAGCCGAATGTGGATTCCACGCCGCGCATGTTGGCTTTATCAACGTTCACGCGATCGCTGACAAAATCATAGCTTTCGCTGCCAATCGTACAGGCCGGATCGGCGCTGCTGTTACAACGGCGAACTTCGGTGATCTTGTCTTTGAAATCGGTATTGAACAGGGTGATGCCGGCGTTAAGGTTATCGCCATTATCCCACAGCAGTCCCAGCTCTTCGCTCAGGCTCTTTTCCGGCTTCAGATCCGGGTTACCGACAATAATGCCATTCAAACGACCACCACCGGTGACCTGACCCCAGTTTGCGGAGGACTGACGCAGATCGGGTGCGCGGTAGCCTGCGGAGACGCCGCCTTTTAAGGTCCATTGATCGCTCAGATGCCAGACGCCATAACCGCGCGGCGTCCAGTTGTCGCCGTAGTTTTCATCTTTATCCATGCGGATCCCGCCGGTCAGGGTAAAGCTGTCGGTCATCGCCCATTCGTCTTCTGCAAACAGCGCCCAGCTCCAGCGGGTCAGCTTATTCAGACCGTCCGCCGCTTTCAGTTGGTTGCCGTTATCGCTCAGTTTTTCATAACGGTACTGACCGCCCAGCGTCATAGTATGGGCGCCGAGGAAAATCTGGTTCTGGTTATTGAAGATCGTGTTGTACGACTTCATTTCACGACCCGGGTTGTTGGTCTCTTCCTGCTGGATATAGCTGGTGCTGTTGAAATCATCGTAATAGCCGCTGTGCGTCAGTGAATATGTGGTGTGTTCATAGCGGTTTTCACTTTTCGTGTTTGGCTTACAGGAGCCATTCCGGCAGGTTTCCTCGGCCATAGACTTGCCGGGCGTACTGTCGCGATCCTGCAATTCACGAGCGATATCAAAATCGATGTCGTTTTTATCGTCCGGTGTAAAGTTAAGGGTCAGACCGCCGTTACGCAGGCGTTGCTCATTGTAACCGTTGACGATCTGGTCTTCTGCGCGGCGAGACAGCAGCCCGGTGACTTTCGCGCCCAGCAAACCGTCGATCAGCGGACCCGAGGCATAGGCATTAGTCTGGAACAGATCGCCGGAGTCGCTGTTTTCCTGGAAGGTCGCGTCGCCGTGCAGAGAGCCAGTCCAGCCTTTGGTGTTAGAGACTTTTTTGGTGATCACGTTAATCACGCCGCCCATCGCATCGGAGCCATACAGCGAGGACATCGGGCCACGGATGACTTCGATACGCTCGATGGACTCCAGCGGCGGCAGCCAGCCCTGCTCGATCCCAGAATTATCGCTATTCGGACGCGTACCGCGAGTGCTGATGCGTTTACCGTTCACCAGGAACAGCGTGTATTGCGACGCCATCCCGCGGATGCTGATATCACTGCTGCTGCCCCCGCCGGTGACGACCACGCCAGGGACATCTTTCAGTGCATCGGTAACGTCACGGTAAGCTTTGTCTTCAATTTGCTGTTTTGAAATAACCGAAATCGAAGCTGGGGCATTCTGGATTTTCTGCTCAAATCCCGTCGCGGTAACAACAACGGTATCCTGATCGGCAGCATGAACGAGCGATGGGAGGCATGCCGCGCTGACGACGACGGCAATAGCCTTAACGTGAGGTATGGTCATTTTGTCATTCCATTAAACGAGTAAAAACCGCGTGTCATGTAAAAAGGCCATGACAACTGTATGTGTTTGTCTTTTAAGAACTCTTAGCGGTAAAGAAGCGGGGGAAATTGTACAAAAGAATGAATATTTGTAAACACTAATGATAATTGAAATCATTTGCGTTTGGTTGATTTTTAAGAGAAAACCTTTGAAGTCAATAAGATAGAGGAACGTAAATGTGAGGAAAAAATGAAGAAATCATGGAGAAGTGGAGAAGAAAAAGGAGGGCACATTGCCCTCCTGCGGTTATTTCATCAAATGTTCGGCATGGAAGCGCAGATGATCCTCAATGAATGAGGCAATAAAGTAATAGCTGTGATCGTAACCAGGCTGAATACGCAGCGTCATCGGCCATGCGGTCTGGCGTGCGGCTTCAGCCAGAACGGCGGGTTGCAACTGATCGGCCAGAAACTGATCGCTGTCGCCCTGGTCAACCAGCGTCGGGATAGCGTCTTCCGGTTGGCTGGCGTACATCAACGCGCAGCTGTCCCATTGGGCCCATGCGGTGCGATCCTCGCCCAGATAGGCGAGAAACGCTTTTTCGCCCCACGGGACGCGGCACGGGTTAACGATGGGAGCGAAAGCAGAAACGCTGGTGTATTTGCCTGGATTTTTCAACGCCATGATCAGCGCACCGTGACCGCCCATGGAGTGTCCACTGATCGCGCAGCGATCGCTGACGTTAAAATGCGCCTGAATCAGCGACGGGAGTTCGTCCCGCACGTAATCATACATGCGGAAATGGGCAGCCCAGGGTTGCTGGGTTGCATTGAGATAAAAACCGGCCCCCTGACCCAGATCATATCCCTCATCGTTGGCGACCTGTTCGCCGCGTGGGCTGGTATCCGGCATGACTAAAACGATACCTAATTCAGCCGCGATACGCTGCGCACCGGCTTTGGTGGTAAAGTTTTCATCATTACAGGTTAACCCGGACAGCCAATACAGAACTGGCGGAGGGGTAGTATCGCGAGGGGGAGGGAGAAAAATGCTGAACGTCATTGCACAGTTCAGCGTGGTGGAGTCGTGACGCCAGCGTTGCTGCCAGCCTTCAAAACAGCGGTGCTCTTCGAGCATTTCCATGCGTGGCTCCTTGTTGTGTTGAACCTGAATGTGTTCGCAAACTCCCCATAATACAGATAATTCATGGCACTGTGAGTAACTTTCACTTCCGCATCACGCAGACTTGCTTCATCATCGAGAACACGCCGATGTAACCCTTCCCGTCGCCTTTTGCGAAACACAGTTTGAAAGGCAACGGCGATTTCAATAATTATCGTTGTGAATACTGGATTATGTGCGCGGCCTCACGCACAATAATCAGGCTGTCTACAGCCTACAAACTTTGCCCCACGTAGGGCAGAGGCGCCACACCTGCAGGAGAAGAATAAATGTCATCACTCAGTAAAGAAGCGGCCCTGGTTCATGAAGCGCTGGTAGCGCGAGGGCTGGAAACGCCGCTGCGCCCGCCCGTGCATGAGATGGATAACGAAACGCGCAAACGTCTTATCTCAGGCCATATGACCGAGATCATGCAGTTGCTGAACCTCGACCTGAGCGATGACAGCCTGATGGAAACGCCGCATCGTATCGCCAAAATGTATGTCGATGAGATTTTCTCAGGCCTGGATTACGCCAATTTCCCGAAAATCACCGTCATTGAAAACAAAATGAAAGTCGATGAGATGGTCACCGTACGCGACATCACTCTCACCAGCACGTGTGAACACCATTTTGTGACCATTGATGGTAAAGCCACTGTGGCCTATATTCCGAAAGAGTCGGTGATTGGTTTGTCGAAGATCAACCGCATCGTCCAGTTCTTTGCCCAACGTCCGCAGGTACAGGAGCGTCTAACGCAACAGATCCTGACCGCGCTGCAAACTCTGCTGGGAACCAATAACGTGGCTGTATCGATTGATGCGGTGCATTACTGCGTGAAAGCGCGCGGTATTCGCGATGCGACCAGTGCGACGACCACCACCTCGCTTGGCGGTCTGTTTAAATCGAGCCAGAATACGCGTCAGGAATTTTTGCGCGCTGTCCGTCATCACAACTGATTAAGGCAGGAGCTATGGAGCGTAATGTCACGCTGGATTTTGTTCGTGGCGTTGCCATCCTCGGCATCCTGTTATTGAATATTAGCGCCTTTGGCCTGCCAAAGGCGGCTTACCTCAATCCCGCCTGGTATGGAACTATCACGGCTTCCGATGCCTGGACATGGGCCATTCTGGATCTGTTCGCGCAGGTAAAATTCCTCACTCTGTTTGCACTGCTGTTTGGCGCGGGCCTGCAAATGCTGCTGCCACGCGGCAAGCGCTGGATCCAGTCTCGTTTGACCCTGCTGGTGCTACTCGGTTTTATTCATGCCTTGCTGTTTTGGGATGGTGATATTCTGCTGGCCTATGGGTTGGTAGGGCTGATCTGCTGGCGACTGGTACGCGATGCGCCATCGGTGAAAAGCCTGTTTAACACCGGCGTGTTGCTCTATCTGGTCGGCATTGGCGTTCTGCTGTTGCTTGGCGCGATCTCTGGCAGTGAAACCAACCGCGCCTGGACACCGGATGCCTCGGCGTTGCTGTATGAACGATACTGGAAGGTGAATGGCGGCGTGGAAGCCGTCAGCAACCGGGTCGATGCCTTATCGAACAGCCTGCTGGCGTTGGGAGCGCAGTACGGCTGGCAACTGGCGGGTATGATGTTGCTCGGGGCGGCACTGATGCGCAGTGGCTGGCTGAAAGGGCAATTTCGTCTTTCGCATTACCGGCGCAGCGGTTTTTTACTGATCGCCGTGGGTCTGCTGATTAACCTGCCTGCCGTGGTTGCACAGTGGCAACTGGACTGGAACTATCGCTGGTGCGCGTTCTTGTTACAGGCTCCGCGCGAGCTTAGCGCACCGTTTCAGACGCTCGGCTATACCGCCCTGATGTTTGGTTACTGGCCGCAGCTAAGCCGCAGTAAAATCGTTCTTGCGATTGCCTGCGTCGGGCGAATGGCGCTGACAAATTATCTGCTGCAAACCGTGATTTGCACCATGCTGTTTTATCAATTCGGCTTATTTATGAAATTTGACCGACTGGAACTTCTGCTGTTTGTCTTCCCTGTGTGGCTGGCAAACCTGCTTTTCTCCGTGATCTGGTTACGATTCCTGCCTCAGGGCCCCGTGGAGTGGCTCTGGCGGCAATTAACCCTGCGTGCGTCAGGGACATCATTGTCCCATACATCCAGATAACGATCTGGATCACAATCATTAACAAAATGGATGTAAGCGCTTTCATCGCTGTGACCGCACTCACGTAGTCCTTTTCCCTCCGCTGACAAAATAGCCGCCAGTTATGCAGCGAGTGGCTGCAATTCCAGACAGGGTAGTGAATATGATCACCATTCGTGATGTGGCGCGTCAGGCAGGCGTATCCGTAGCGACGGTTTCCCGCGTATTAAATAACAGCGCGCTGGTCAGTCCCGATACGCGCGAGGCGGTAATGAAGGCGGTGACGCTGCTGGGCTATCGACCAAATGCCAATGCCCAGGCACTGGCCACGCAGGTCAGTGAAACCATTGGCGTGGTGGTGATGGACGTGTCCGATGCGTTTTTTGGCGCGCTGGTGAAAGCGGTGGATCTGGTCGCCCAGCAGCATCAAAAATATGTGCTGATCGGTAACAGCTATCATGAAGCCGAAAAAGAGCGTCACGCCATTGAGGTGTTGATCCGCCAGCGCTGCAACGCGCTGATCGTCCACTCAAAAGCGTTAAGCGATCGGGAACTGGGCGAGTTTATGGATCAGATCCCCGGTATGGTGCTGATCAACCGCATTGTCCCCGGCTACGCCCACCGCTGCGTCTGTCTGGACAATATCAGCGGCGCGAAAATGGCGACCCGCATGTTATTGAATAACGGTCATCAGCGCATTGGCTATCTGGCTTCCAGCCACCGCATTGAAGATGACGTCATGCGCCGGGAAGGGTGGAGCAGTGCGCTTAAGGAGCAGGGCATTATTCCCCCGGAAAGCTGGATTGGCATCGGATCGCCGGATATGCAGGGCGGTGAGGCGGCAATGGTTGAGCTGCTGGGGCGCAACCTGCAGCTAAGCGCCGTGTTTGCCTATAACGACAATATGGCCGCCGGCGCGCTGACCGCGCTAAAGGACAACGGCATTTCCATTCCCTTACACCTTTCAATCATTGGTTTCGACGATATTCCCATCGCCCGTTACACCGATCCCCAGTTGACAACGGTGCGCTATCCCATTGCTTCTATGGCAAAACTGGCGACAGAACTTGCCTTGCAGGGGGCCGCCGGAACGCTGGATTTATCCGCGACCCACTGCTTCATGCCGACCCTCGTACGGCGTCATTCGGTTGCTGTACGACAGAATGCGGCGGCGATCACTAACTTATGATTTCGCCGGATGTAACCGCTTTCAATATGTGAGTAAATTCACAGTATCTTAACATTGTCGTCGCTATGATGGCACCGCTTGTCGCACTGTAACTACGATGTAACTGTGAGTAATCACTTTTACCGAGGTAAAAGCGCTTTAAGCGAAATTAAAGCCTATTTCTGGAGCGTTACCGGGCAAGGAAGAGAGATTTTTTTAAAATGAGCTTCGGCGTTCACATAACACTTCATTAACGTTTTGTCCCGCCGGGCATTTATCTTACGTACTACCCTGCATAATAAAACCGGAGTTACCATGAATAAGAAGGTGTTGACCCTTTCTGCCGTTATGGCAAGCATGTTATTCGGCGCGGCTGCGCACGCTGCTGATACTCGCATCGGTGTGACAATCTACAAATATGACGATAACTTTATGTCCGTGGTGCGTAAGGCTATCGAAGCAGACGCAAAAGCAGCGCCTGACGTTCAGCTGCTGATGAACGACTCCCAGAACGACCAGTCCAAACAAAACGATCAGATTGACGTGCTGCTGGCAAAAGGTGTGAAAGCGCTGGCCATCAACCTGGTTGACCCGGCGGCGGCGGGCACTGTTATTGAGAAAGCGCGCGGTCAAAACGTTCCTATCGTATTCTTCAACAAAGAACCTTCCCGTAAAGCGCTGGACAGCTACGACAAAGCTTTCTATGTGGGTACCGACTCCAAAGAATCCGGTATTATCCAGGGCGATCTGATTGCCAAACACTGGGCGGCAAACCAGGGCTGGGATCTGAACAAAGACGGTCAGATTCAGTTCGTGCTGCTGAAAGGCGAGCCGGGTCATCCGGATGCTGAAGCGCGTACCACTTACGTTATCAAAGAGCTGAACGACAAAGGCATCAAAACCGAGCAGCTGCAGTTAGATACCGCAATGTGGGACACCGCAATGGCGAAGGACAAAATGGATGCGTGGCTTTCCGGTCCGAACGCCAACAAAATTGAAGTCGTTATCGCCAACAACGATGCGATGGCAATGGGTGCCGTTGAAGCGCTGAAAGCGCACAACAAAACCAGCGTACCGGTATTTGGCGTCGATGCGCTGCCAGAAGCGCTGGCACTGGTGAAATCCGGCGCACTGGCCGGTACTGTGCTGAACGATGCGAACAACCAGGCGAAAGCGACCTTTGACCTGGCGAAAAACCTTGCCGATGGCAAAGGTGCGGCTGACGGCACTGAGTGGAAAATCGAAAATAAAATCGTCCGCGTTCCTTACGTAGGCGTTGATAAAGATAACCTGGCCGAGTTCACCAAGAAGTAAGTTTGTGGGGCGCGATGTTATCGCGCCCTTTCATCACGCACTCTGCGAGGCCAACAAGGTATAATTATGGTCAGCACAACTACTCAGCCGTCAGGCGAATTCTTGTTGGAAATGAGCGGCATCAACAAGTCTTTTCCCGGCGTTAAGGCACTTGATAATGTTAATTTAAAAGTCCGCCCACATTCGATTCATGCATTAATGGGAGAGAATGGCGCAGGAAAGTCGACACTATTAAAATGTCTTTTTGGGATCTATCAAAAAGATTCTGGCAGCATATTATTTCAGGGTAAAGAAATCGATTTTCATTCAGCCAAAGAAGCGCTGGAGAATGGTATTTCAATGGTACACCAGGAGTTAAACCTGGTATTACAACGTTCTGTTATGGACAACATGTGGCTGGGACGTTATCCCACCAAAGGCATGTTTGTCGATCAGGAGAAAATGTACCGCGATACCAAGGCGATTTTTGACGAGCTGGATATTGATATCGATCCGCGTGCGCGCGTTGGAACATTGTCCGTGTCGCAAATGCAGATGATCGAAATTGCCAAAGCGTTTTCGTATAACGCGAAAATTGTGATTATGGATGAACCGACCTCTTCGTTAACCGAAAAAGAGGTCAACCATCTGTTCACCATTATTCGTAAGCTGAAAGAACGCGGCTGCGGTATTGTCTATATCTCCCACAAAATGGAAGAAATTTTCCAGTTGTGTGATGAAATTACCGTGCTGCGCGACGGGCAGTGGATTGCGACGCAACCGCTGGAAGGGCTGGATATGGACAAGATCATCGCCATGATGGTTGGTCGTTCCCTGAACCAGCGATTCCCGGATAAAGTTAACAATCCGGGTGAAGTCATTCTGGAAGTGCGTAACCTGACCTCGCTGCGCCAGCCGTCGATTCGGGATGTTTCCTTTGATTTGCATAAAGGCGAGATCCTCGGCATCGCAGGACTGGTCGGCGCTAAGCGCACTGACATCGTTGAAACGCTGTTTGGTATCCGTGAGAAATCATCGGGTACGATTACGCTGCACGGCAAAAACATTAATAACCACAGTGCGAATGAAGCCATTAACCACGGTTTCGCGCTGGTCACAGAAGAGCGTCGTTCCACCGGGATTTACGCTTATCTGGACATTGGTTTTAACTCCTTAATTTCCAATATTCAGAATTACAAAAATAAAGTGGGTCTGTTAGATAACTCGCGAATGAAAAGTGATACCCAATGGGTTATTGACTCCATGCGGGTAAAAACGCCAGGTCACAAGACGCAAATTGGTTCGCTTTCGGGCGGTAACCAGCAGAAAGTGGTTATTGGTCGCTGGCTGCTGACGCAACCGGAAATTTTAATGCTCGACGAACCCACCCGTGGGATCGACGTCGGTGCGAAGTTTGAAATTTATCAGTTAATTGCGGAACTGGCGAAAAAAGGTAAGGGGATCATTATTATCTCCTCCGAAATGCCGGAATTGTTAGGGATAACGGATCGTATTCTGGTCATGAGCAACGGCCTCGTTTCTGGAATTGTTGATACAAAAACGACAACGCAAAACGAAATTCTGCGTCTTGCGTCTTTGCACCTTTAAGATCAGGGGCTCCTCATGAGTGCGTTAAATAAGAAAAGTTTTCTTACTTATCTGAAAGAGGGCGGTATTTACGTCGTTCTTTTAGTCTTGCTGGCCATTATTATTTTCCAGGATCCCACGTTCTTAAGTCTGCTTAACTTAAGTAATATTCTGACCCAGTCTTCCGTGCGTATTATTATTGCACTGGGGGTCGCCGGTCTGATTGTCACCCAGGGGACAGACCTGTCAGCGGGTCGTCAGGTAGGTCTGGCGGCGGTGGTAGCGGCAACGCTGCTGCAGTCGATGGAGAACGCCAATAAAGTGTTCCCCGAAATGGCGACCATGCCGATTGCGCTGGTGATCCTGATTGTCTGCGCTATTGGCGCGGTCATCGGTCTGGTGAACGGGATTATTATTGCTTACCTGAACGTAACGCCATTTATTACGACGCTCGGCACGATGATTATCGTCTACGGGATCAACTCCCTGTATTACGACTTCGTGGGGGCCTCGCCGATTTCGGGCTTTGATAGCGGCTTCTCGACGTTCGCGCAGGGCTTTATCGCACTGGGCAGCTTCCGGCTTTCGTATATCACGTTCTATGCGCTAATCGCCGTCGCGTTTGTCTGGGTCCTGTGGAATAAAACTCGCTTCGGTAAAAACATTTTCGCCATCGGCGGTAACCCGGAAGCGGCGAAAGTATCAGGCGTGAACGTGGCGCTGAACCTGCTGATGATCTATGCGCTGTCCGGTGTGTTCTATGCCTTCGGCGGTCTGCTGGAAGCGGGGCGTATCGGCTCGGCAACCAACAACCTGGGCTTTATGTACGAACTGGATGCGATTGCGGCGTGCGTGGTTGGCGGTGTGTCGTTTAGCGGCGGGGTGGGTACCGTGTTCGGCGTGGTGACCGGTGTGATCATCTTTACCGTCATCAACTACGGTCTGACCTACATCGGCGTTAACCCGTACTGGCAGTACATCATCAAAGGCGGCATCATCATCTTCGCGGTCGCGCTGGATTCACTGAAATACGCGCGTAAGAAGTAATCCCTTCAGGGCAGAATCAAACCGGTGCAGACATGTTCTGCGCCGGTTTTTTTATTTGATAAAAACCAACCAGATGCCGACAAGCAGCGCACCGACCGAAAGGCCAAAGTAGACGCCAATATAGCTCCAGTAAGCGCCAGGTTCCGCAGCGCGCTGAATTAAGCGCGGCGTTTGCGAACCTTTAACCGTTTTCTCAACGACGCCGGAGCGTAACCCTTTAATGCCTTCCCGCAAGGTCCAGGCGACGATCATCAGTACGCCAATCACGATAAAGAGAGTTTTGTCTTCCATGCTTATTTTCCTTGTCTCTTTTGCAGTTCAAGCAATTGTTCTGGCGTCACGGCCGGATATCCCTGGGCATCGTCGGGAACCTGATGCAGGGTGGGGATGGGCACTAACGGGCCGAGAAACCGGGGTTCACGTTTAAACAGATACAGATCGGCCAGCGCGCCAAAGCGTGCGCCAAACTCGCGTACCCGAACCGTCAGCATATCTTTTGGCGACGGCACGGCGTAGCACTGCGCCTGAATCCCCATATGCAGGGCGATAAACAATGCGCGCTCGCAGTGGAAGCGCTGGGTAATGATGATGAAGTCATTAGTGTCGAAGACTTTACGGGTGCGGACAATCGAATCGAGCGTGCGGAATCCGGCGTAATCTAACACGATGTCGGCAGGATCGACGCCAGCGGCAATCAGGTCTTTGCGCATCGTCATCGGTTCGTTATAGCTTTGCAGGGCGTTGTCGCCGCTGAGCAGCAGATAGTTAACCTTGCCGCTGTTATAGGCGTTCAGCGCGCCCTGAATACGGTAGCGATAATACTGGTTGATCACCCCGGTGCGATAATATTTAGCCGTGCCGAGCACCACGCCAACCTGGCGGTAGGGCAGGTCCTGAAGCTCGTCGTAAATATAGGGGGCGGTTTTCCAGCTCATCCAGCGATCAAGGCCCAGCACGATCAACAGCAGCAAGCCGATCAGGACCAACAGGCTGTAGAGTGCGCGCTTTAGCATGAAGAAAACTCTGTCACTGGATGAAATTTCAATCAGGCTACTGTACCCGCTGGCGAAGCGCAAGAAACAGCAGTCTGATTGGGGGGATTTTCAGCAATACCGCATGAAACAAACGTAGGCCTGATAAGCGTAGCGCCATCAGGCGGTTAGACCGGATAGCGGTGAAAACGCCTTGTCCGGCCTGTGAACGGGCGTCATTAGACCTTTAACCCAACAGCACGCGATCGATGTTGCTGCAGCCCAGCGCTTTCAGCGTCGCGGCGGTGGCATCCCACTGGATCAGCGGCGCATCGGCTTTTTCCGCCAGAACCGCACGCTGAATATCGGCATAACTGTAGCCGTTCAGATTCAGCATAATCAGTGCCCCCTGCAACGGTGGCAGCGTCGGGTTAAACGCGGCGTTTTCGCCATAGCTTCCACTAAAGATACGTCCGTCTTTGCACTCCAGCGCCACACCGCTCGGTGACTGGCTGTATGGCATATGACTACGGCTCGCGGCGGCAATGGCCGCTTGCGTCAGCGCATCTCCCTGAGGGGCAAAACCGTGATCCTGTTCGTCCATCAGCAGCGTCTTGATGTCGAGATCTTTCGGCCCAAACGCGTCCGGCAAATAGTCGCGCAGCGTATGCGGTTCACGACCGGGCAGATGAATGCGCAGATCCAGTCCGCTGTTCAGTTCGTTCATAAACTGGCGGCAGTGGCCGCACGGCGTGTAGTTAACGGTGATCGCCGCGAGACCTTTTTCTCCGCGCAACCAGGCGTGGCTGATGGCGCTTTGTTCCGCATGAACCGTTTGTTGCATGGTCGCGCCGAGGAATTCCATGTTGGCACCGAAATACCACGTTCCGCTCACGCCGCGCGCAATCGCGCCAACGTTGAAGTTCGACAACGGCGTACAGGCGCAGGCCGCCGCCAGCGGCAGCAGCGCGAATGCCAGCGCGTCTTCGTCCAGTCCCGTTGCGCTTTTAAGCATTGATACCTGCTCAGCCGTCAGCGAAGCGGGGAAATGCGTATCTGCCAGAATGGGCGCCAGCGCGGATTGCAGGTTGTCCGCGAGTTGGCTAAAGGCAGTTTGAAAACGTGGGTGCATGGCGTTGCCTCATAACAATGTATTGGGATCGTAGTGTACGGGCCTGTTACGGCTATATGTGTGATATTATTCTCATTGTGTATGCAACTTATGAAACATAAATTAAAAATGTGCGACGTATCGCAAATTTTAGCCCGCGACCGCGAGAATAATCGGAAACAGGAACGGGGCGATCAGCGAGGTAATAATCCCGCAAATCACCAGCGCCAGCGAACTGAACGCGCCTTCCTGATAATCCAGCTCCGCGCAGCGGGCGGTGCCGAGGGCGTGGGACGCGGTGCCCATCGCCAGTCCGCGCGCGGCTTTAGTTTTAATGCGCATCGCGTTTAACAACGTATGACCAAAGACGGCGCCGAGAATACCGACGAAAATCACGCACACGGCGCTAACCGCCGGGATACCGCCGATGCTGCCGCCCACGGCCATCGCAATCGGCGTAGTGACGGATTTCGGTAACACGGAGGCGGCGATTTCAGGCGTGGCGCCCATCAGCAGCGCCACCGAGGTGCCGGTGACCATAGCCACAACGCTGCCGACAAAGCAGATGGTAATGATTGACTTCCAGCGGGCGCGAATCTGATGCAGCTGTTCGTACAGTGGATAGGCCAGCGCCACGACTGCCGGTTGCAGCAGGTCATTCAGTACTTCGCTACCTTTAAAATAGCTGGCGTAGGGGATACCGGTCAGCAGAAGGAATGGGATAATCACCACCATCGCCACCAGCAGCGGATTCAGTAAAGGAAATTTAAACCGTGCAGCCAGTTTGCGCGCGCCGAAAAAAACCGCCAGCGTCAGCGGTAAAGACCACCAGATTGACGACATCATTCTTTAGATCCTTTCTGACCGACCACTTTCCGTTCACCGTGAACCAGGTGTGAACTCCAGCTCACTACCAGAAACACCACCAGCGTACTGATTGCACACGACACCACCACCGGGCCGAACTGCGCGCGCAGCAGATCGAAGTACTGCATCACGCCGACGCCAATCGGCACAAACAACAGCGCCATATAGCGAATCAGCACATAGCAGCCAGGGTTCACCCATTTCGCCGGGATGATTTGCAGCGCCAGCAGCACAAACAGGATCAGCATCCCGATGATGCTGCCAGAAATCGCGACGGGCAGCAGGGACGCAATAAAAATTCCTGCATACAGACAGGCATAAATCAGCACGAAAGCGCGTAAGTATTGCCAGATGATATTCAGTGTCTTGCTCATGTTGAAATTCCTTGAAGCGACGGATTCATCATACAATTAAACTTTAAAACGTGCTATCGATCACATCATGAATTCTTAGCATACTGAACATAGACAGCGGGAACATTGGGCAATATCCCCAATACGTGATGCTAAACTTGTGCCAGCAGTTGCAGAAAACGACTCAGCGCGCTGGACGGCGTCTCATTATTGCGCCAGAACACGCCCACGCTGCCTTTCTGTTCAATCTTCGGCAGGTTGAGGATCACCAGCTGTCCCTGACTGGCATAGCGCTGCGCCAGCCGTAAAGAAAGGATAGAGATCATATCGCTGCTTTGCAGCAGGTTAGTACTGACGTTCATTGATGCCGACTCGATGGTGTTTTCCGGCAGCATCACGCCGTTATCGACCAGCGCGTTATCAATACTCAGGCGGATAGGCGTCCCCGTCGGCCAGACGATCCAGCGCCAGTGCGCGAGATCGGCCCAGCTCAGGGTGTCAAACTTCGCTAGCGGATGGTGGGGACGGGCGACAAAGCAAACGGGTTCGGTATACAGCACCTGATAATTGAGCGGAAGCTGCAGCGCTCGCCCACCGACGCGGCCGACCACGACATCCACGGAACCGGCAAGCAGGTCGTGTAACAGCGGCGTCATGACCTTTTCTTCAATGTTAAGGTGCAGCGTCGGCATCTCAACGAGCAGATTGAGGATCGCCTGCGATACACAGTCGGTCGCCACCGGCGAGCAGCCAATCTTCAGACTCCCTACCAGCCCGCCTTCTTTAAAGCGCGCCATTTCATACTGCGAGCGCTCCATGTCATTGATTAAACGCTGGGCGTGTTGCAGCAGCAACTTGCCGCCTTCCGAGGGGCGCAGGCCTTTACTGTGACGCTCAAAGAGCGTGATCCCCATCTCATCTTCGAGCTGTGAAAGCCATTTCGACAGCGCGGGCTGGGTGATATTCATCATTCGCGCTACGTGCGTGAGATTCCCTTGTTCGCCCAGCGCCACCAGCATTTGCAGATGGTGCAGCTTCAGTTTTTGCGCCCAGTTTGCCATCAGCGATAACCTCCAGGTTATGTCTCTGCATGAAATGTCATTGTACATTTTATCGCCCAGTCTACAAACTCGTAACATACCAAAAACAAAACAACATCTGTCCCTACCTGCACCGAGGCATTCACTATGACTCAACGACGTGAACTACAAGCCCTGATCGATGCTGCTCCTGTCAGCAAGACACAGTGGCGGGTGATCATCTGCTGCTTTCTGGTGGTCATGCTTGATGGTTTTGATACCGCAGCCATCGGCTTTATTGCACCCGATATTCGTACCCACTGGCAGTTAACTGCCGGAGACCTCGCCCCGCTGTTTGGCGCAGGTCTGTTAGGCCTTACCGCCGGCGCCTTACTTTGTGGACCCCTGTCTGACCGCTTCGGTCGCAAACGGGTGATTGAGCTCTGCGTGGCGCTGTTTGGCGCGCTGAGCCTGATTTCCGCCTTTTCGCCGGATCTGCAAACGCTGGTTATCCTGCGCTTTCTGACCGGTCTTGGCCTGGGCGGCGCCATGCCCAACACCATCACGATGACCTCTGAATACCTGCCCGCCCGCCGCCGCGGCGCGCTGGTCACCCTGATGTTCTGCGGCTTTACGCTCGGTTCAGCGATGGGCGGGATTGTCAGCGCGCAGCTGGTGCCGGTTATTGGCTGGCACGGGATTCTGGTCCTCGGCGGCGTGTTACCGCTGATGCTGTTCTTTGTCCTGCTCGCGGTCCTGCCGGAATCTCCGCGCTGGCAGGTACGTCGTCAGCTACCGCAGGCAACCATCGCCAGAACGGTCAGCGCGATCACCGGCGAGCGTTACGACAATACTCAGTTTTACCTCCAGGAGGCGGCGGCGATTGCCAAAGGCAGCATTCGTCAGCTGTTTGTTGGCCGTCAGTTGCCCATTACCCTGATGTTATGGGTGGTGTTCTTCATGAGCCTGTTAATCATCTATCTGCTGTCGAGCTGGATGCCGACGCTGTTGAACCATCGTGGGATTGACCTGCAGCAGGCTTCCTGGGTGACGGCGGCGTTCCAGATTGGCGGTACGCTCGGCGCGCTGGCATTGGGCGTGCTGATGGATAAACACAATCCCTTCCGGGTGCTGGCCGTGAGCTACGCGCTGGGAGCGGTATGCATCGTCATGATTGGTCTGAGCGAAAACGGTTTATGGCTGATGGCGCTGGCGATTTTTGGTACCGGGGTGGGTATCAGCGGATCGCAGGTGGGCCTCAATGCTTTAACCGCCACGCTCTATCCCACCCAGAGTCGGGCGACGGGCGTGAGCTGGTCCAACGCGGTGGGGCGCTGCGGAGCGATTGTCGGTTCGCTTTCCGGCGGCGTGATGATGGCGATGAATTTCTCTTTCGACACCTTGTTTTTCATTATCGCTGTTCCGGCGGCCATCAGCGCGGTGATGTTAGCCGTACTCACGGTCGTTGTCCGCCAGTCAGCCTCTGTCCCTGATGTTATGCCGCACGCAAGCGTCGTGAACGAATAAGGAGAATCCCTATGTCAGAACATAATCAGGATGTTAAAAACAGCCGTCAGCAGTTTTACCAGCATATTTCGGGGCAGAATCTGACCCCGCTGTGGGAATCGCTGCACCATCTGGTTCCGCAAACGCCGAATCCGACCTGTGCGCCAGCCTACTGGAACTACCAGGAAATTCGGCCGTTGCTGCTGGAAAGCGGCAACCTGATTGGCGCGAAAGAGGCGATTCGTCGCGTGCTGGTCCTGGAAAACCCGATGCTGCGCGGTCAGTCCTCTATAACGTCAACGCTCTACGCGGGACTGCAGCTAATCATGCCGGGCGAAGTCGCCCCCAGCCATCGTCATAACCAGTCGGCGTTACGCTTTATTGTGGAAGGGAAAGGGGCATTTACTGCCGTGGACGGCGAGCGGACCCAGATGCACACTGGCGATTTTATTCTGACCCCACAGTGGCAATGGCACGACCACGGCAACCCTGGTGATGAGCCGGTGGTCTGGCTGGACGGTCTGGATCTGCCGCTGGTTAACATTCTGGGCTGCGGCTTTGCCGAGGATTACCCGGAAGATCAGCAGGCGGTCTCGCGTAAAGAGGGAGACTACTTGCCGCGCTATGCCGCCAACATGCTGCCGCTGCGCCATCAGAAAGGCAATTCATCACCGATTTTCAACTATCGCTATGACCGCAGTCGTGAAGCGCTGCACGACCTGACTCGTCTCGGCGATGCCGATGAGTGGGATGGCTACAAAATGCGCTATGTCAACCCGGTGACTGGCGGCTACCCGATGCCATCGATGGGGACGTTCCTGCAACTGTTGCCAAAAGGCTTTACCTCGCGGGTGGCGCGTACCACTGACAGCACCATTTATCACGTGGTTGAAGGGGCGGGGGATGTCACCGTCGGCAACGAGACGTTCCATTTCTCAGCCAAAGATATTTTTGTGGTTCCGACCTGGCACGACGTGTCGTTCAACACCACCGATGAAACCGTTTTATTCAGTTTTTCGGACCGACCGGTACAGGAAGCCCTCGGGTTGTTCCGCGAAGCCCGCTATTAATTTGGGAGAGAGCTATGACTCAGTATGTATTTGCACCACAGGCCCCCATCAGCGTACCGGTTGTCGGCAGCGATGCGCAGTTCCCCGTTCGTCGCGTGTACTGCGTAGGGCGTAACTATGCCGCCCATGCCCGCGAAATGGGGTTTGATCCGGACCGTGAGCCGCCGTTCTTTTTCTGTAAGCCTGCCGATGCGATTGTGCCGGTAGCCGCAGGCGAAACGTTAGCGCTGCCATACCCGGCGCAAACGGATAACTATCACTATGAAATTGAGCTGGTGGTCGCCATCGGCAAAAAGGGCAGCGATATCCCGTTAGAAAACGCCCATGAGTATATCTGGGGCTATGCCACCGGGCTGGATATGACCCGCCGCGATCGCCAGATGGAGATGCGTCAGATGGGGCGTCCGTGGGAAATCGGCAAAGCGTTCGATCTTTCTGCGCCCATCGCGCCGCTGCATAAGGCGGATGAAATTGCAGATATCACTTCCGCGCCTATCTGGTTACAGGTGAACGGCGACGATCATCAGCGCAGCGACATCCGCCATCTGATCTGGTCGGTGAATGAAACGATCAGCTATCTGTCCGGCTTCTTCGAACTGCAACCGGGCGACCTGATCTTCACCGGCACGCCGGAAGGCGTTGGCGCCGTGGTGAAAGGGGATGTGATCACCGGTGGCGTGGACGGACTGACGCCTGTCGCTGTGAAGATTGTCTGAGGTGATGTATGAAGCTGTACAGTTTTTTTAACAGTTCGGCGTCGTACCGCGTGCGTATCGCGCTGGCATTAAAGGGGATCGACTACCACACGGTGGGCGTCAATATCCGTATCGGTCAGCAAAATGAACTGGCCTACCGGCGGATGAATCCGGTGGGGCTGGTACCGACGCTGGTGACCGATGATGGCGAAGCGCTGGGCCAGTCGCTGGCGATTATCGACTGGCTGGACCGGCATTTTCCGCAATCACGTTTGCTGCCCGTCAGCGATCCGGCGCGCACGCAGGTGCTGGAGATCGTCTATGCCATCGCTTGCGATATTCACCCGGTGAATAACCTGCGGGTGTTGCGCTATCTGAGCGAGGAACTGAAGGTCAGTGAAGAAGAGAAAAAACGCTGGTACGCGCACTGGATCCAGCAGGGGTTAAGCGCCGTCGAACAACTGTTGCGTCAGAGTCAGTCGCAGAACTACTGCGTGGGTCATGCACCGACGCTTGCCGACTGCTGCCTGGTCCCGCAATGGGCGAATGCGTTAAGAATGGGGTGCGATCTGAGCGGCTATCCGCGCTGCAAAGCCGTGTATGATGCCTGCACACAGCTCCCGGCGTTCATCGCCGCCGCCCCGGAAAATCAACAAGATAAAATCTCAGCCTGAGAAGGAGAATGACAATGGCTAAAGTGACGAGCGCAATTATTGTCGGCGGCGGAATTGGCGGGGCAGCCACCGCGCTTTCGCTGGCGCGTCAGGGTATCAAAGTGATGCTGCTGGAAAAAGCCCATGAAATTGGCGAGATCGGCGCGGGTATTCAGCTCGGTCCAAACGCCTTCTCTGCGCTGGACAGCCTCGGCGTCGGCGACGTCGCGCGTCAGCGTGCGGTGTTTACCGATCACATCACCATGATGGACGCCGTGAACGCGGAAGAAGTGGTGCACATCGAGACCGGACAGGCCTTTCGCGACCACTTCGGCGGTCCGTACGCGGTCATCCACCGGGTCGATATTCACGCTTCCGTCTGGGAATCAGTACTGACGCATCCGAACGTTGAGTACCGGACCTCGACCAATGTGGTCGACATTCGTCAGACGGCGGACGACGTAACGGTGTTCGACGAGCAAGGGAATAGCTGGACCGCCGATATTCTGGTCGGTTGTGACGGCGTGAAGTCGGTGGTGCGTCAGAGTCTGCTGGGCGATTCGCCGCGGGTGACCGGTCACGTAGTCTACCGTGCGGTCATTGACTGTGCGGATATGCCGGAAGACCTGCGCATCAACGCGCCAGTGCTCTGGGCCGGACCGCACTGCCACCTCGTGCACTACCCGCTGCGCGGCGGTAAGCAGTACAACCTGGTCGTCACCTTCCACAGTCGTCATCAGGAGGAGTGGGGCGTGAAAGACGGCAGTAAGGAAGAAGTGCTGTCGTATTTCGCCGGGATCCATCCGCGCCCGCGGCAGATGCTGGATAAACCCACGACCTGGCGTCGCTGGTCAACCGCCGATCGCGAACCGGTGGAGAAATGGGGCACCGAACATATCACGCTGGTGGGCGATGCCGCGCACCCGGTGGCGCAGTACATGGCGCAGGGGGCCTGTATGGCGCTGGAAGATGCTGTCACGCTGGGTAAAGCGCTGGAGCAGTGCGACGGCGATGCGGCGAAAGCCTTTGCGCTGTATGAGTCGGTGCGCATTCCACGCACGGCGCGCATCGTCTGGTCGACCCGCGAAATGGGGCGCGTCTATCACGCGGCAGGCGTGGAGCGCCAGGTGCGAAATCTGTTGTGGAAAGGCAAATCACAGGCGGAGTTTTATCGCGGCATGGAATGGCTGTACGGCTGGAAAGAAGATAACTGTCTTCTGCCACGCTGAGAAAAAGGGCCTTTGCCGGGAGGCGCTTCGCTTACCCGGCCTACAAGCAGGATGGAATGTAGGTGCTTCGCTTGCCCGGTCTACCAGCAGGATGGAATGTAGGCCGGATAAGGCGCTTTACGCCGTCATCCGGCAAAAGGTTTTGCTCATCGCACAGAGGCGCTATGATAGCGCCTCTTTTTTTTGCGGGTGACGATATGCGGGTTTTACTGGCGCCGATGGAAGGCGTACTGGATTCACTGGTGCGCGAACTTCTGACGGAAGTGAATGATTATGATCTTTGCATCACCGAGTTTGTGCGCGTGGTGGATCAACTCTTACCAGTAAAAGTCTTTCATCGTCTCTGCCCTGAGTTGCTCAACGGCAGCCGGACCCCTTCCGGCACCTTAGTCCGTGTGCAACTGTTGGGGCAGTATCCCCAGTGGCTGGCGGAAAATGCGGCTCGCGCCGTGGAACTGGGATCTTACGGCGTCGATTTAAACTGCGGTTGCCCGTCAAAAATGGTGAACGGCAGCGGCGGCGGGGCGACGTTACTCAAGGATCCTGAACTCATCTACCAGGGCGCGAAAGCGATGCGTGAAGCGGTGCCCGCGCATCTGCCGGTGACGGTAAAAGTGCGTCTGGGCTGGGACAGCGGCGACAAGAAGTTTGAGATTGCGGATGCCGTCCAGCAAGCCGGGGCGAGCGAACTGGTCGTACACGGGCGCACCAAAGAGCAGGGCTATAAGGCGGAGCACATCAACTGGCAGGCGATTGGCGAAATTCGCGAGCGGCTGTCTATTCCGGTGATTGCCAACGGTGAAATCTGGGACTGGCAAAGCGCTCAGAAATGTCTGGCCGTTAGCGGCTGTGACGCGGTGATGATTGGTCGCGGAGCATTGAACATTCCCAATCTCAGTCGGGTGGTGAAGTATAACGAGCCGCGAATGCCATGGCCGCAGGTTGTCGAGCTACTGAAAAAGTATACCCGTCTGGAAAAACAGGGCGACACCGGCTTATATCACGTTGCGCGTATTAAACAATGGCTGGGTTATTTGCGTAAGGAATACCGTGAGGCCACGGATGTCTTTCAGGATATTCGCGCGTTAAATCATTCACCGGATATTGCCCGCGCGATCCAGTCGATTGAAGTTTAATATTATTGAAGTGTTTATATTCCGCTGGAATATATTTTGCCAGGTGTGACTTTTCATTGCCGAAGATGTTATGCCACGCGTAACTAAAAAACCGGTCACAACAACGGGTAAGCTCCGCACACCTTTTCTTAGCAGAATATCTTCATGACTCGTTACTCTTTTCACGCGCTGACAGCGTGCTTTCCGCTGGCTGTTTTGCTCGCGGGATGTGCCCCCATGCATGACAGCCAACCGACGCTGACTCAGCGACCTCCCGCCTCTCATGTGGATTCAACGCTGCCTCCGGCGCTGAATAACGGGTGGCCCGGGAGCCAGTGGTGGCAGGATTATCATGACGCACAGTTGAACGAGTTAGTGAAGAACGCGATCGCCAGTTCCCCGGATATGCAGGTGGCGGAACAGCGGATCACGCTGGCCGAAGCGCAGGCCAAAGCGGTCGAAGCGCAGGGGGGGCCGCAGGTTGATTTCTCTGCGAATGCTGAACGGCAGAAAATGTCAGCAGAAGGGGTCATGGGGCCGTTTGCGCTTACCGATCCGGCCGCAGGCACGACCGGGCCGTGGTACACCAACGGTACGTTTGGCCTGACAGCCGGTTGGGATCTCGATTTGTGGGGTAAGAACCGTGCGGAAGTGACGGCGCGCATCGGGGCGGTGAAAGCGCGGGAAGCTGAACGTGAGCAGACCCGCCAACTGCTAGCCAGCGGCGTTACGCGGCTTTACTGGGAATGGCAAACAGATGCGGCGCTCAGCAAGCTGCTGACTCAAATTGAACGGGAGCAGCGCAACATCATTGATACCGATCGCCAACTGTACCAGAACGGCATCACCTCTTCGGTGGAAGGTGTGGAAACGGATATTGATGACGGTAAAACTCAGCAGCAGTTGAATGATATCGCCGGGAAGATGAAGGTCATTGAGGCGCGTCTGAGCGCGCTGACCAACACGCAATCGACATCGCTGAAACTGCATGAAGTGAGCCTGCCGCAGGTGGAGAGCCAGCTTCCTGGACAACTGGGCTACGCCCTGCTGGCGCGCAGAGCGGATTTGCAGGCGGCGCACTGGGTGATTGAATCCTCCATGAGCAGCGTGGAGGCGGCGAAAGCGGCGTTCTATCCCGACATCAATCTGATGGCCTTTTTGCAACAGGATGCGCTGCATCTGAGCGATCTGTTCCGCAGTTCCGCCCAACAGATGGGCGTGACCGCTGGCCTGACGCTGCCGATCTTCGACAGTGGCAGACTGAATGCAAACCTTGATATCGCCCAGGCGCAGAACAATTTGTCGATCGCCAGTTATAACAAAGCGGTGGTTGATGCGGTGAACGACGTGGCGCGCACGGCCAGTCAGGTGGCGACGCTGATGCAGAAAAATCAGCATCAGCAGCAGATTGAACATGATGCCGATCGGGTGGTCAGCCTGGCGCAGGCGCGCTATGACGCCGGGATTATCGCTGGCTCTCTCGTCAGCAAGGCCAGAATACCCGCGCTGCGCGAGCAGGGTAACGGACTGATTTTACACGGTCAGTGGCTGGATGCGTCCATCCAGCTTACCAGCGCGCTCGGCGGCGGCTATCATCACTCCTGAGCCTTCTTCGCCTTACTGCGGCGCTTCAGCCACCAGCGAGCGCCGATCACCAGCACCACCGCCAGAATCAGCCAGATCCAATGTTTGAGATGCTGATCGAGGTGATGTAACCATGGCGCGACCACTTCACCTCCCACATAACCCAGGGTGGTGAAGATCAGCGCCCAGACCAGTGCGCCGAGGATATTCAGCGGTAAAAATATCTTTGGCGGCAGATGGCTGGCGCCAATCAACAGCGGGCCGATCACGCGAAACCCGTACATGAAACGGGTGCCGATCACGAACAGGTACGGGCGACGCTGAATCATCTTCTGCGCCTGACGAATTTTGTCACGATGACGTGCAAAGCGGCGCAGGATCCTGCCACCAAAGCGGCGTCCCAACAGGTACAGTAGCTGATCGCCTATCATGCCGCCTAAGGCCACGGCCACGACCACGAGGGGGAACTTGAGTAATCCCTGATGTGCGGCAACGCCCCCCAGCAGGGTGATGGTTTCGCCTTCAGCCAGACTCCCGACCACCAACGCGGCATAACCGTATTGCGCAATAAGACTGTTTATATCCATACGTCTGTATGACCTCCACGAATGTAAGCATACACCCTCTGAATTCGTGATGCTCAAAAAGGGCCATCAGGCGCGGCGGCATTTCTTTGTCTGTACAATAAATAATCGCAAAGCTGAATTATACTTGAAGTGTTAGGTCCACAGCTGACAACAAGGGGGCGGTATGAACCATGTCTGGGGGCTGTTTTCCCATCCCAATCGTGAAATGCAGGTGATCAACAGCGAGAACGAAACGGTTTCGCATCACTACACCCACCATGTGCTTTTGATGGCGGCCATCCCGGTCATTTGCGCCTTCATTGGTACGACCCAAATCGGCTGGAATTTTGGCGACGGCACTATCCTGAAGCTTTCTCTGTTTACAGGCCTTGTGCTGGCAGTCCTGTTCTATGCCGTGATGCTGGCGGGCGTGGCGATCATGGGGCGCGTGATCTGGTGGATGGCGCGGAGTTATCCACAGCGTCCGTCTTTGACGCACTGTATGGTGTTTGCCGGTTATGTGGCGACGCCGCTGTTTCTCAGCGGTCTGGTGGCGCTGTATCCGCTGGTGTGGCTTTGCGCATTTGTCGGGACGGTAGCGCTGTTCTATACCGGCTATCTGCTTTATCTGGGCATTCCGACATTCCTGAATATCAATAAGGAAGAAGGGCTGAGTTTCTCCAGCTCGACCCTGGCTATCGGCGTACTGGTACTGGAAGTGCTGCTCGCGCTGACCGTCATCCTCTGGGGATACGGCTATCGCTTGTTCTGATTACCGTGCTGCATTGTTGGTGCAAAAGCCAGCAATGCAGCATTTCCTGACGATTCTCTTCTGGCGGCAAGGTCATTAGCTCGCTATGATTCCTCTGCTAGCCTGAGCCATCCTGACTCCGGCGGTGCGTGTCATCACGCGTGAACCATTTTCTGAAATCTCATCATGCTGAAATTCCGAGTTTCCATACTGAGCCTGGCGCTGATGCTGGCTGTGCCTTTTGCACCGCAAGCGCTGGCAAAAACGGCGGCGACTGCCGCGGCGTCTCAACCTGAGATTGCCTCCGGTAGTGCGATGATCGTGGATCTGAACACCAATAAGGTGATCTATTCGAACCATCCGGACCTGGTGCGTCCGATTGCGTCGATAACCAAATTAATGACGGCGATGGTGGTGCTTGATGCACGGCTGCCGCTGGACGAAAAACTGAAAGTGGATATCAGCCAGACGCCAGAGATGAAAGGGATCTACTCTCGCGTGCGGCTGAACAGTGAAATCAGCCGTAAAGATATGTTACTGCTGGCGCTGATGTCCTCGGAAAACCGGGCCGCAGCAAGCCTGGCGCATCATTATCCGGGCGGCTATAACGCGTTTATTAACGCCATGAACGCGAAGGCAAAAGCGCTGGGTATGACCCAGACCCGTTTTGTGGAACCGACCGGTTTGTCGATTCACAACGTGTCGACCGCGCGCGATCTCACCAGACTGCTGATCGCCAGTAAGCAGTATCCGCTGATTGGGCAACTGAGCACCACGCGTGAAGATATGGCGACCTTCGCCAACCCGGCGTATACGCTGCCGTTTCGCAATACCAACCATCTGGTGTATCGCGACAACTGGAATATTCAGCTTACTAAAACTGGCTTCACCAACGCTGCAGGGCATTGCCTGGTGATGCGCACGGTAATCAATAATAAACCGGTGGCGCTGGTGGTGATGGATGCATTCGGCAAGTACACCCATTTTGCCGATGCCAGTCGTTTACGCACGTGGATCGAAACCGGGAAAGTAATGCCGGTTCCGGCAGCGGCATTGAGCTATAAAAAGCAAAAAGCCGCACAGATGGCCGCGGCGGGCGGCAATGCGGGTGAGCAAACCGCGCAAAACGACTGATGCGGCTATAGGCCGAATAAGGTGAAGTCGTCCTGGGAAATAGCCTGATGACGCTTCGCTTATCAGGCCTACGAAAATATCTCAACCGTAGGCCGGATACGGCATTTATGCCGTCATCCGGCATGGATAACAAAACCTTACTCCGGCAGCGTCCAGTCACCTTCGTTGAGTGGGCGCTGCATAATCAACGTATCCCGCCAGTCTCCCTTCTTATACCCGACGCTACGCAATTGTCCGGCAATCTCGAAACCGTGTTTTTTATGCAACCGCAGCGAGCCGGGATTGCTATGCCCGTCACCTATCACCGCCACCATCTGCCGCCACGGCCCTTCCTCGCAGCGGGTGATTAACGTCTGCATCAACAGGCTGCCGATGCCGCGTCCGGTCATGCTGGCATCGACATAAATCGACTCTTCCAGGGTAAAGCGATAGGCCGGGCGCGGGCGATACTGCGTGGCGTAGCAATAACCGACCACCACGCCGCGATAGAGCGCCACCAGCCACGGCAGACCATACTGCGCGACTGTACGCATACGTCGGCGCATCTCATCGATTGTCGGGGGCGTTTCTTCAAAAGAGGCGCGACCATTCAACACATGCCACGCATATAACGAGGAGATCGCCTCTACGTCGTCGGGCAGCGCGTCACGCACTGCGATATCGTGATCAGAAAGCGTATCGGCAACAGACATGGTTCTCACCTTTGCGAAGAAAAACCGGAGTCATTACGACTCCGGTACATCTCATTACTTTTGCACGATATTTCGCGCAAATCCAGCCCATGCCATCAGGCCTGGTTGCTGGAGCTAATCAGAAGAGGGGACTTTCCAGAATTTCTGCTTACTGGTTTTGCCTATTCCGGGATTCATACTGTTGGTCGGGTCATTTTCGCGATAAAAACGGGTCAGCGCGGGCGGTGCTTCATACAGATGCCCGACGTTATGCTCAGCCGGGTATTGCGCGCCACGCTGTTTCAACAGTTCCAGCATTTGCTCTTTCAGCGCGTGAGCATCCACGCCTTTCTTCACGATGTAATCCTGGTGGAAGACGTAGCACATAAAGTGACCGTAATAGAGTTTATGCACCAGTTGGCTGTCAATTTCCGCTGGCAGATGTTCATACCACTCGGTGTCATTGCGGCGCAGAGCGATATCCAGCGCCAGAATATCCTCCACCTCATCGGCATGAACCGCCTGGTAGCGAATGGCCGCGCCAGCCGCTGCAAAGCGGTGCAGGAAGGCCTTGCTGCCTTCTTCCGGCGTGCAGGCAAAGAAGTCGCCTTCTGCGGTTTTAAAGAATTCCGTGAGCCAACTTTGTGCTTCAGCGACGCCATCGCCCGCCATTTTTAACAGCAGATGATGTTCATATTTATCGCGCCAGCTTTTCATGCGCGGCGGCAGATGACTCGGGAACAGGTGACCAAACTTTTGCATCGCGCGGTCGGTAAAGTGCGGACGGAAGAATTTCACCTTTTCCAGCATCGCATCGGTGCGGCCTTTCAGCGTGAAGAAGAACGGCATTTTGTCGGTGCCGAGCTTGTCAATCATCAGGAAGGTGTCTTTGCCGTACTGTTCAGCAATGTCGTAGATATCGCGGTGCATGTATTCACCCGCTACCGGCAGATTGTTGAACGTCGCCAGAATATGACGGCGGATCTCCGTCAGCACCTCGGGTTGGTTGGTGCCAATGTAAAACACCTGCTGGTTTTTTTCCGCTTCAAAGGTGTCGAGACGCACGGCGAAGACCGCCAGTTTCCCGGCACAGCCAGAGGACTCGAACAGGCGATCCGGATCGGCGTTATAGCGCGCCGGGGTGTCGGCATCAATGTCTCTGACGCGGGTGACGTAGTCGTGATCGTGCGCGTGACGCCCGTCGTGGCGGACATTTTCTTCTTTGATCCGCTCATCGTCCAGCTGACTCAGGATCTGCTCAGGCGTTTGCCCCAGATCGATCCCCAGATGGTTAACCAGCTGCAGCTTGCCGTTTTCATCGATGCGGGCAAACAGGGACATTTCGGTATACGCCGGGCCTCTTTGCACCAGCGAGCCGCCGGAGTTATTACAGATCCCGCCAATGACCGACGCGCCGATACATGATGAACCAATCACCGAGTGCGGTTCACGTCCCAGTGGTTTCAGTGCTTTTTCCAGTGAGTACAGCGTGGTGCCTGGATACGCCAGCACCTGTTCGCCTTTGCCCAGCACGTGCAGTTTGTCGAGACGCAGGGTGCTGATAATCACAATTTCGCGGTCATAATCATTGCCGTTCGGCGTGGAACCTTCGGTCAGGCCGGTATTGGCGGCCTGCATCAGGATAATTTTATCGGCGTTGACGCAGGCGTTCAGCACGCGCCAGAGTTCCAGCAGCGATCCGGGAAAGACCACCGCCAGGGCGTCGCCCTGACCGGAACGGAAGCCCTTGCGATAGCGGGCGGTTTTAGCAGGTTCGGTCAGCAGGTGTGAATGTCCCACCAGGCGGGCGAGCTCATTCAGGAAGGTTTTATTATCAGTTGTTGTAATGGAAGACATTCTCCACTCCTTGTGGTGGGACAAAATATCAGGTTCAAGCATAGCGCTTTGTATGACAATACGCTTTCTCATTCGCGCTGTCTTTGAATTGGCGGCGTTGAAAATTAAGAGAATAACCTTAGCTTTCTGCCGCGCTGCCGTTTAGGCTTATGGCAAAATGCGGTTTTTGTTATATTTTCGCTGCCACGTCGGGCTTTAGAGAAAGAGAGAATCAACATGAAATGGCTATGTTCTGTAGGTGTCGCGGTCAGTCTGGCGGTGCAACCCGCGCTGGCGGAGGAGCTGTTCGGTAACCATCCGCTGACGCCGGAAGCGCGGGATGCGTTTGTCACCCAGTTGCTGACGAAAATGACCGTCGATGAAAAAATTGGTCAGTTGCGTTTAATCAGCGTCGGCCCGGATAATCCGAAAGAAGCGATCCGCGAGATGATCAAAGATGGCCAGGTGGGGGCGATTTTTAACACCGTCACCCGTCAGGACATCCGCAAAATGCAGGATCAGGTGATGGAACTGAGCCGCCTGAAAATCCCTCTCTTTTTTGCCTATGACGTGCTGCATGGCCAGCGTACCGTCTTCCCGATTAGCCTCGGGCTGGCATCCTCTTTTAACCTCGACGCGGTGAAAACCGTCGGACGCATCTCGGCGTATGAAGCCGCCGACGACGGTCTGAACATGACCTGGGCGCCGATGGTCGATGTCTCCCGCGATCCGCGCTGGGGACGCGCCTCGGAAGGCTTTGGCGAAGATACGTATCTGACTTCCATTATGGGAAAAACGATGGTGGAAGCGATGCAGGGCAAAAGCCCGGCAGATCGCTATTCGGTGATGACCAGCGTTAAGCACTTCGCCGCCTACGGCGCCGTGGAGGGCGGTAAAGAGTACAACACCGTGGACATGAGTCCGCAGCGCCTGTTTAACGACTATATGCCGCCGTACAAAGCCGGTCTGGACGCAGGCAGCGGCGCGGTGATGGTGGCGCTGAACTCACTGAACGGCACGCCAGCGACCTCTGATGCCTGGCTGCTGAAAGGTATTCTGCGCGACAAGTGGGGCTTTAAAGGCATTACCGTCTCTGACCATGGTGCGATCAAAGAGTTGATTAAACACGGCACCGCCTCCGACCCGGAAGATGCCGTCCGTGTGGCGCTCAAGTCCGGCATTAACATGAGTATGAGCGACGAGTATTACAGCAAGTACCTGCCAGGACTGATCAAATCCGGCAAAGTGACAATGGCGGAGCTGGATGACGCGGCGCGGCACGTACTCAACGTGAAATATGACATGGGGCTGTTTAACGATCCGTACAGCCATCTGGGGGCAAAAGAGTCTGATCCGGTGGATACCAACGCCGAAAGCCGTCTGCACCGGAAAGAGGCGCGTGAAGTGGCGCGTGAAAGTCTGGTGCTGTTGAAAAACCGCCTCGACACGCTGCCGCTGAAAAAGTCGGGGACGATTGCGGTTGTCGGCCCACTGGCGGACAGCAAACGCGATGTGATGGGCAGTTGGTCCGCCGCAGGCGTCGCCGATCAGTCCATCACGGTGCTGACCGGCATTAAAAATGCTCTCGGTACAAAGGGGAAAGTGGTGTACGCCCATGGGGCCAACGTCACTAACGATAAAGACATTGTCACCTTCCTCAATCAGTACGAAGAGGCGGTGAAGATGGATCCGCGTTCACCTCAGGAGATGATTGATGAAGCCGTCAAGACGGCGAAGCAGTCTGACGTAGTTGTCGCCGTGGTGGGTGAGGCGCAGGGCATGGCGCATGAAGCGTCAAGCCGTACCGATATCACACTGCCGCAGAGCCAGCGCGATCTGATTGCGGCACTGAAAGCGACCGGCAAACCGCTGGTGCTGGTGCTAATGAACGGTCGTCCGCTGGCGCTGGTGAAAGAGGATCAACAGGCCGATGCGATTCTGGAAACCTGGTTTGCCGGTACGGAAGGCGGCAACGCGATTGCCGATGTCCTGTTTGGCGACTACAACCCGTCGGGCAAACTGCCAATGTCCTTCCCGCGTTCGGTAGGGCAAATCCCGACCTATTACAGCCACCTCAACACCGGTCGTCCGTATAACGCCGACAAGCCGAACAAATACACCTCTCGCTATTTTGACGAAGCCAACGGCCCGCTCTATCCATTTGGTTATGGTCTGAGTTACACCACGTTTGACGTTTCTGACGTGACGCTTTCTGCGCCAACCCTGAAACGCGACGGCAGCGTGACGGCGAGTGTGAAGGTGACCAACACCGGCAAGCGTGAAGGTGAGACGGTGATTCAGCTGTATGTGCAGGACGTCACGGCTTCCCTGAGTCGTCCGGTGAAAGAGCTGAAAGGCTTTAAGAAAGTGAACCTGAAACCTGGCGAAACGCAGACCGTCAGTTTCCCGATTGATATCAATGCGCTGAAGTTCTGGAATCAGCAGATGAAGTTCGACGCCGAACCCGGCAAGTTCAACGTCTTTATCGGCGTCGATTCTGCCCGCGTGAAGCAGGGATCGTTTGAATTGTTGTAACCGTTACA
The DNA here is from genome assembly GCF_002880615.1 of Citrobacter freundii complex sp. CFNIH2. Classification (NCBI taxonomy): domain Bacteria; kingdom Pseudomonadati; phylum Pseudomonadota; class Gammaproteobacteria; order Enterobacterales; family Enterobacteriaceae; genus Citrobacter; species Citrobacter freundii complex sp. CFNIH2. The sequence continues at coordinate 536,018 of NZ_CP025757.1, forward strand.
GGGGGAACTTAGGCATGGGTTCCCCCTTGTGGGTACCGTGAAAAAACGGAAATGTCGGGTTAACAGAACACTTTTCGACTATGCTTTCCCCTCAAGTCGCTGAAAAAGGCGGCAAAAAGATGAGGAAAGCATCATGACAATCTCAAAGATTTGGGCCGGTTCGCTGGCGCTGTTAGCGGCAATGAGCTTACCCTTGCAGGCGGCGTCGCCGGTGAAGGTCGGATCGAAAATTGACACCGAAGGTGCGCTGCTCGGCAACATCATTTTGCAGGTGCTGGAAAGCCACGGCGTCAAAACGGTCAATAAAGTCCAGTTGGGGACCACGCCGGTCGTGCGCGGCGCGATCACCTCGGGCGAACTGGATATCTACCCTGAATATACCGGTAACGGCGCGTTCTTCTTCAAAGATGAAAACGATCCGGCGTGGAAAAACGCGCAAGCAGGCTTTGAGAAAGTCAAAAAACTCGATGCAGAGCAAAATAAGCTGGTCTGGTTAACGCCGGCGCCAGCCAACAATACCTGGACTATCGCGGTACGTAGCGATGTCGCCGAAAAAAATAAACTCACTTCACTGGCCGATCTCGGGCGCTATCTGAAAGAGGGCGGCACTTTCAAACTGGCCGCCTCCGCTGAATTTATCGAGCGTGCTGACGCGCTGCCCGCTTTCGAAAAAGCCTACGATTTCAAACTCAGTCAGGCGCAACTGCTTTCGCTGGCGGGCGGTGACACCGCCGTGACCATTAAAGCGGCCGCGCAGCAAACGTCCGGCGTCAACGCCGCGATGGCCTACGGTACGGATGGTCCGGTCGCCGCGCTGGGCTTACAGACCTTAAGCGATCCTAAAGGCGTTCAGCCCATTTATGCGCCAGCGCCTGTGGTGCGTGAGGCGGTACTGAAGGAGTACCCGCAGATGGCGGAATGGCTGCAACCGGTGTTTGCCAGCCTCGATGAAAAAACGTTGCAACAACTTAATGCCAGCATTGCCGTTGAAGGGTTAGACGCCAAAAAAGTGGCGGCGGACTATCTGAAACAAAAGGGATGGGTGAAGTAAAAGGGCTGAAAAAGGTTGGGTGACGTGTCAAAAGTCAGTATTCAGCGCGTACTGTTGCTGCTGGTTATTCTTTCAGCCGCTGCCGTCGCGCTGCCGTTTGTAAACTATGCGCCGAATCGCCTGGTATCGGGCGAGGGACGACAGCTCTGGACGCTCTGGCCCGGTTCGGTGTCGATGCTCACCGGCGCGGGTTGCGCCTTGCTGGCATTATGCTTTGTGCCGGGAAAAAAGGGAGCCGTGTGCACGCTGGTGGTGGCGCAACTGCTGGTGATTCTGATGCTGTGGAGCGTAGGCAAGGCGGCGACGTATCTGGCGGAAACCGGGACGCCGCTGGCGCGAACCAGTGTGGGAAGCGGTCTGTGGCTGGGGCTCGCGCTGGGATTGCTGGCCTGTAGTGATGCCATCCGGCGGATTACCGCGCAACCTCTCTGGCGCTGGGTGTTACATGCGCAGATGGCGATTGTTCCCGTCATACTCCTGTTGACGGGGACGTTCGACGACCTCTCATTGCTCAAAGAGTACGCTAACCGCCAGGATGTCTTTGATGATGCGCTGGCTCAACATTTGACGCTGTTGTCAGGGACCGTATTGCCCGCGCTGGTGATTGGCATTCCCCTCGGTATCGGATGTTATTTTTCACCCTCCCGCCAGGGACCGGTGTTTACCGTCCTCAATGTGATCCAGACCGTTCCTTCCGTTGCCCTGTTTGGCTTGTTGATTGCGCCGCTTGCCGGACTGGTAAAAGCGTTCCCCTGGCTTGCCTCGGTGGGTGTGGCGGGAACCGGTATGACACCGGCGTTGATCGCGCTGGTGCTGTATGCGCTTTTGCCGCTGGTGCGTGGCGTGGTGGCCGGATTGAATCAGGTTCCCCATGATGTTCTGGAAAGCGCACGTGCGATGGGTATGAGCACCGTTCAGCGTTTCCTTCACGTGCAGTTGCCGCTGGCCTTGCCGGTCTTTTTACGTAGCCTGCGGGTGGTGATGGTACAAACCGTCGGGATGGCCGTCATCGCGGCGCTGATTGGCGCAGGCGGTTTTGGCGCGCTGGTTTTTCAGGGGCTGCTCAGCAGTGCCGTGGATCTGGTGCTGCTGGGGGTGATCCCGGTTATCGCGCTGGCGGTACTGATTGATGCGCTGTTTGATTTAGGGATCGCTCTGCTGAAGGTAACCCACCATGATTGAATTTAGCCACGTAAGTAAAGCTTTTGGTGAGCACAACGCGGTTAGCGACCTGAATCTGCACATTAAAGAAGGCAGTTTCTCGGTACTGATTGGCACTTCGGGCTCGGGGAAATCCACGACCCTGAAAATGATTAACCGACTGGTGGAACATGACAGCGGCAGGATCCGCTTTGCTGGCGAGGAAATTCGCAGTCTGCCGGTGCTGGAACTGCGCCGACGGATGGGCTACGCGATTCAGTCGATTGGCCTGTTTCCGCACTGGACGGTGGCGCAGAACATTGCCACCGTGCCGCAACTGCTGAAGTGGCCGCGCAGAAAAATGGATGAGCGGGTGGATGAATTAATGGCGCTGCTCGGGCTGGAAGAGGGATTGCGCGAACGCTATCCGCACCAGCTTTCCGGCGGACAGCAGCAGCGCGTGGGCGTGGCGCGTGCGCTGGCCGCCGATCCGCAGGTGCTGCTGATGGATGAACCGTTTGGCGCGCTGGATCCGGTCACGCGCGGGGCGTTGCAGCAGGAGATGACCCGTATTCACCGTTTGCTGGGGCGAACCATTGTGCTGGTGACGCACGACATTGATGAAGCGCTGCGACTGGCGGAGCATCTGGTGCTGATGGACGGCGGTGAGATAGTCCAGCAGGGGACACCGTTGGCGATGCTGACGGCCCCGACGAATGACTTTGTGCAACAGTTTTTCGGTCGCAGTGAACTGGGGGTACGACTGCTGTCACTGCGAACCGTGGCGGACTATGTTCGCCGGGATGAGCATATTGACGGAGAGGCGCTGACGGAAGCGATGACGCTGCGCGATGCGCTTTCGGCGTTTGTCGCGCACGGCCGCGATGTGTTACCGGTGGTCAACCCGCAGGGCAGGGTTTGCGGGACACTGCATTTTCGCGATCTGCTATCGGAGACGCTGACGCATGAAACGACGGCGTGACCCGCTGCTCTGGCTGATCGCGCTTTTCCTGCTGATGCTGGCAGGTTTACCGCACAGTCAGGTGATTTTCGCCAGCCTGTTTCCCGAACTTCCACGTCCGGTCTATCAGCAGGAGAGCTTTCTCGCACTGGCGCTGGCCCATTTCTGGCTGGTGGCGGTGTCGAGCCTGTTTGCCGTGGCGATTGGCGTGGGGGCCGGGATTGTGGTGACCCGGCCATGGGGAAAAGAGTTTCGTCCGCTGGTAGAGACCATTGCCGCCGTTGGACAAACTTTCCCGCCCGTCGCGGTGCTGGCGATTGCGGTGCCGGTGATGGGGTTTGGCCAGCAACCGGCCATTATTGCGCTGATTCTGTACGGCGTGTTACCCATTCTGCAGGCGACGCTGGCGGGGATAGGATCGATCCCGGAAAGTGTGCGCAGCATTGCCAGCGGCATGGGGATGAGTCCGGGACAACAGTTACGCAAGGTTGAGCTGCCGTTGGCGGCGCCGGTGATTCTGGCAGGTGTGCGAACGTCGGTGATTATCAATATTGGCACTGCGACTATCGCCTCGACGGTAGGGGCCAGCACGCTCGGTACGCCGATTATCATCGGGCTGAGCGGGTTCAATACGGCGTATGTCATTCAGGGCGCGCTGCTGGTCGCGCTGGCGGCGATCATCGTAGACCGCCTGTTCGAACGGTTAGTGCAGCACCTTAGCCGGCACGCAAAATGAAGGTATAGCCTGCGAGCATCACGCCGCCAATGCCGCCGATGGCCATGAGTAAAAAGAGGGTGATGACACCGATTTTCGCTATGCTCATGATGTTCTCCTTATGTTAACCCAGAGATTATACAGAGAAGCGTAGCTGTTAATGAATCATTAAATGCCAAGCGGGTAAATATCGTGCCCTTCCGCACGCCAGGCATTCAACTGCTGCTGCTGCGCCGATGTCTGATTTTCGCCGCACCACACCAGTAAGGTGCGCCCTTCGAACAGGTCCGGGCGAAACTGGCTCAGCGAATGGGCCAGTACGTCAACCCGCCATCCCTGCTGACTGGCGACCCAGCCTTCCAGCCACAAACGGGTGGTATCGTGAATATTCCAGCCCACCACCAGCGCATCTTTCCCTTGTTTTTTTCTGGCAGAGGCGAGGCAAATGGCGATGTAGTTGATCAGTACGCCATCGAGGATCCCCAGCAGCGCCAGTAGCGTCGGCTGTTGGCACTGCAATCGTCGGCGTAGCGGAAGAAAAAGATGGGTGGTCAGCGTTTGCGCGGGGTAATCCTGGCCACGCTCTTTCAGCCAGACCCGCAGGCTGTGCAGATTGTTGTTTTGCAGATAGTGCAGCAGGGTTTCCTGTTGTTCACGCCAGCCGTTTTGCAGGTCTACGTTCTCATTGCTCAACAGCATTTTGACTTTGCTGACCTGCACCCCGTTATCTATCCAGCGCTTGATTTCGCGGATCCTGTCGATATCCGAATCATTGAACAGGCGATGCCCCCCGTCGGTACGCTGGGGTTTCAATAATCCATAACGCCGTTGCCATGCGCGAAGCGTAACGGGGTTAATATCACAAAGCAAAGCCACTTCACCTATGGTGTAAAGCGCCATCATTTTATCCTTGCTCGCGAGGTCCCAGTCTAACTTTAGTCGCTCTTTTTCGAACCAGGTAGTTTTGTCTGTTTTTTGTTCAGGTGAGGGGGGTTTTAGCAGCACACGGGCATTTTTGTGTGATATCTCTTACGAATTTCTCATTTTATGCAGCAGTTCAAAGACAGATCCCGCGAGTCGATGTATGTTACGCGGTTTTAGTCGAAGTGTGGTCTGCAGGTATGTACGAGTTTAATCTGGTGTTGCTGCTGCTTCAGCAGATGTGCGTGTTTTTGGTTATCGCATGGCTGATGAGTAAAACTCGTTTATTCATACCATTGATGCAGGTAACCGTTCGTTTGCCGCACAAACTGCTGTGCTACGTGACCTTCTCCATTTTCTGTATCCTCGGTACCTATTTTGGTCTGCATATTGACGATTCCATCGCCAACACACGGGCAATTGGCGCGGTGATGGGCGGTCTGCTTGGCGGGCCGGTCGTGGGTGGACTGGTAGGGCTGACCGGGGGCCTGCACCGCTACTCGATGGGCGGCATGACGGCGCTCAGTTGTATGATCTCCACCATCGTGGAAGGATTGCTGGGCGGCCTGGTGCACAGCGTGCTGACGCGGCGGGGACGCACCGATAAAGTCTTTAATCCGCTGACGGCCGGGGCGATCACCTTTGTTGCCGAAATGGTACAGATGCTGATCATTTTGCTGATTGCCCGACCGTTTGACGATGCTTACCGACTGGTCAGCAATATCGCCGCCCCCATGATGGTCACCAACACCGTCGGCGCGGCGCTGTTTATGCGTATTTTGCTCGACAAGCGGGCGATGTTTGAAAAATATACCTCCGCGTTTTCCGCCACGGCGCTGAAAGTGGCGGCCTCCACCGAGGGGATCCTGCGCCAGGGATTCAACGAAGTGAACAGCATGAAGGTGGCGCAGGTGCTGTACAAAGAACTCGATATCGGCGCGGTGGCAATTACTGATCGCGAACGACTGTTGGCCTTTACCGGGATTGGCGACGATCATCATCTGCCGGGCAGGCCGATCTCCTCCGGTTACACGCTGCGGGCCATCGAGACGGGTGAGGTGGTTTACGCTGACGGCAACGAAGTGCCGTATCGCTGCTCGCTGCATCCGCAGTGCAAGCTCGGCTCTACGCTGGTCATTCCCCTGCGCGGTGAAAACCAACGGGTGATGGGCACCATCAAACTCTATGAAGCGAAAAACCGGTTGTTCAGTTCCATTAACCGAACGCTGGGTGAGGGGATTGCACAGCTACTTTCTGCGCAGATCCTCGCTGGACAATATGAACGTCAGAAAGCGATGTTGACGCAGTCAGAAATTAAGCTGCTGCATGCGCAGGTCAATCCGCATTTTCTGTTTAATGCGCTCAACACTATCAAAGCGGTGGTGCGCCGCGACAGTGAACAGGCGAGCCAGCTGGTGCAGGATCTCTCCACCTTTTTCCGTAAGAACTTAAAGCGCCCGTCGGAGATTGTTACGCTGGCCGACGAAATTGAGCACGTGAATGCCTATCTGCAAATCGAGAAAGCGCGATTCCAGGCGCGGTTGCAGGTGAGTTTAAACGTGCCGGATGCGCTGGCCCATCAACAGTTGCCGGCCTTCACCCTGCAACCTATCGTCGAAAACGCCATTAAGCATGGGACGTCGCAACTGCTGGGGACGGGGGAGGTGTCCATCACCGCCCGTCAGGAAGGGCAGTACCTGATGCTGGATATTGAAGATAACGCCGGGTTGTATCAGCCCTCCGCAAACGTCAGCGGTCTGGGCATGAATCTGGTGGATAAGCGCCTGCGTGAACGGTTTGGTGATGATTATGGTATTAGCGTAGTCTGCGAACCAGATTGCTTTACCCGAATAACCCTACGACTGCCCCTGGAGGAGACGCATGATTAAAGTGCTGATTGTGGATGATGAACCGTTAGCGCGGGAAAATCTGCGGATCCTGTTACAGGAACAAAGTGATATCGAGATCGTCGGTGAGTGCGCCAACGCCGTTGAAGCGATTGGCGCGGTGCATCGACTGCATCCGGACGTGCTGTTTCTGGATATTCAAATGCCGCGTATCAGCGGGCTGGAAATGGTGGGTATGCTCGACCCGGAGCATCGTCCGTATATTGTTTTTCTGACCGCTTTTGACGAATACGCGATTAAAGCCTTTGAAGAACACGCCTTTGATTATCTGCTTAAACCGATAGAAGAGGCGCGACTGGAGAAAACCCTTAGCCGCCTGCGCCAGGAGCGGAGCAAACAGGACGTATCGGTATTACCGGAAAACCAGCAGTCGCTGAAGTTTATCCCCTGTAGCGGCCATAGCCGGATCTATCTGCTGCAAATGGATGATGTCGCTTTTGTCAGCAGTCGCATGAGCGGTGTTTTTGTCACCAGCAGCGACGGCAAAGAAGGCTTTACGGAGCTGACGCTCAGAACGCTGGAAAGCCGCACGCCGTTGCTGCGCTGCCATCGACAATATCTGGTTAACATGGCGCAGTTACAGGAAATTCGTCTGGAAGATAACGGCCAGGCGGAGCTGATACTGCGTAACGGGCTAACCGTTCCGGTCAGCCGCCGCTATCTGAAAAGTTTGAAAGAGGCGATTGGTCTGTAAAACTGATACACTGCGCGCCATTGCATCATCGACAGTTGAAGGCTCTATGCTTAGTAACGATATTCTTCGTAGCCTGCGCTACACCCTGAAAGCCAATAATAATGACATGGTGCGCATTCTTGCGCTGGCCGATATGGAATCCACCTCTGCCGGTTTCGACACCTGGATGACCAAAGAAGATGAAGACGGGTTTGTCCGCTGCCCGGATATTATCCTCTCCGGATTCCTGAACGGCTTGATCTACGAGAAGCGCGGCAAAGATGATTCGGCGCCTGAACTGGCGCTTGAGCGTCGGGTGAATAACAACACGGTGTTGAAAAAGCTGCGTATCGCTTTTTCACTGAAAACGGATGATATTCAGGCGATCATGACCCAGCAGAACGTTCGCGTTTCAATGCCGGAAATTACCGCCATGATGCGTTCTCCGGATCATAAAAACTACCGCGAGTGCGGTGATCAGTTTATGCGTTATTTCCTGCGCGGGCTGGCGGTGCGTCTGCACGGCAATAAAGGCTAAAATAGAAAGCGACGACCCGGCCGGATGCCAGGTCGTCGTTGTTTGATTATTTCACTTCTTTAAAGCCAGCGGTTTCCAGCATTTTCTGGCTCTGCTTCATGCTGATACCATTGCTCGGGTCACCCGAAAATTGCGTGCCCATCACGCCCTGCAGCTTTTTAAAGTCAACTTTTTCCATGTCAACAGAAACGGTTTCTTCCGCGTAGCCGTCCTTATAGGTCAGCTTCTCTTCCACGCCGGGAATGTTTTGATATTTTTCGCTGATCGGATCCAGGATCTTCGCCGCATCTTCTTTGGTTTTTACCCCGATAGAGGCATAGTTGATTTTGTTCTCTGAGGTCTGCTTAATGACTTTGTCACCCTTGTAGGTATAGGTCATTACGATCTCAGTGCCATTGACGTCTGCTTTGAATGTTTTGCTTTCTTCCTTGTCGCCACATCCAGCGAGAGAGAAAACGAGAACTGACGCGAAAACGACAGAAAAAAACGTATTTAATGCTTTCATGTAAAACTCCATTTTATTAAACGTCTGGTGCTCAAAAATAAACCTTGCAGGGTATGTATACCAGAAGTAAGGCAGGACGGGGAGAAATGGCTACTGGATATGTCTGAAAATGATTGTTGAAAAATCTGAAATTACGCGAGCTATTGTCTGAATTGACCTGTCGCGGAAGAAAAAGCGCCGCGAGTGCGGCGCTTTAGAGAGGCTTATTTAACCTGGTGTCCTGGCTTCGCGCCTTCATCCGGGGTCAGCAGGAAGATGTCTTTCCCGCCTGGACCGGCGGCCATCACCATCCCTTCTGAGATACCGAAGCGCATTTTACGCGGCGCCAGGTTTGCCACCATGACCGTATGACGACCAATCAGCACCTGTGGGTCCGGATAAGCAGAGCGAATGCCGGAGAAGACGTTACGCTTCTCGCCGCCCAGATCCAGCGTCAGGCGCAGCAACTTGTCCGAGCCATCAACGAATTCAGCGTTTTCAATCAACGCTACGCGCAGATCGACTTTAGCGAAATCGTCAAAGGTAATGGTTTCCTGAATGGGGAAGTCCGCCAGCGGGCCGGTTACCGGAGCCGCCATGGCTTTCACCTCTTCTTTAGAGGCTTCCACCAGCGCTTCCACCTGCTTCATATCGATACGGTTATACAGAGCTTTGAAAGTATTGACCTTATGGCCCAGAAGCGGTTGCGCGATAGCCTCCCAGCGCAGTTCGGTGTTCAGGAATGCTTCAACGCGCTCGCTCAGCGTCGGCAGTACCGGTTTCAGGTACGTCATCAGCACGCGGAACAAGTTGATGCCCATCGAGCAGATCGCCTGCAGATCGGCGTCGCGACCTTCCTGTTTCGCCACCACCCACGGAGCCTGTTCGTCAACGTAGCGGTTCGCGACATCCGCCAGCGCCATGATTTCACGGATCGCTTTGCCGAACTCACGACTTTCCCACGCCTCGCCAATGACAGCCGCTGCATCGGTAAAGGTTTTATACAGCGCAGGGTCAGCCAGTTCAGCCGCCAGTACGCCATCGAAACGTTTGTTAATAAAGCCAGCGTTACGGGAGGCGAGGTTCACCACCTTGTTGACGATATCGGCGTTAACGCGCTGGACGAAGTCTTCCAGATTCAGGTCGATATCATCAATGCGCGAAGAAAGCTTCGCGGTGTAGTAGTAACGCAGGCTATCGGCATCAAAATGGTTCAGCCAGGTGCTGGCCTTAATAAACGTGCCGCGGGATTTGGACATCTTCGCGCCGTTGACCGTGACATAACCATGCACGAACAGGTTCGTCGGTTTACGGAAGTTGCTGCCTTCCAGCATGGCTGGCCAGAACAGGCTGTGGAAGTAAACGATATCTTTGCCGATGAAGTGATACAGTTCGGCAGTTGACTCTTTCTTCCAGTATTCGTCAAAGCTGACGGTATCGCCGCGCTTATCGCACAGGTTTTTGAAAGAGCCCATGTAGCCGATTGGCGCATCCAGCCAGACATAGAAATATTTGCCTGGCGCATTCGGGATTTCAAAACCAAAGTATGGGGCATCGCGGGAGATATCCCACTGCTGCAGGCCGGATTCAAACCATTCCTGCATTTTGTTCGCCACCTGCTCCTGCAACGCGCCGCTACGGGTCCACGCCTGCAGCATTTCGCTAAAAGAGGGCAGGTCAAAGAAGAAGTGTTCGGAATCACGCATCACCGGCGTCGCGCCAGAGACCACGGACTTCGGCTCAATCAGCTCCGTCGGGCTGTAGGTCGCGCCGCACACTTCGCAGTTGTCGCCGTATTGATCCGGTGATTTACATTTCGGGCAGGTGCCTTTCACAAAACGATCCGGCAGGAACATGCCTTTTTCCGGATCGTAGAGCTGAGAAATGGTACGGTTCTTAATAAAACCGTTCTCTTTCAGACGGGTATAAATGAGCTCAGACAACTCCCGGTTCTCGTCGCTGTGCGTGGAGTGGTAGTTGTCATAGCTGATGTTGAACCCGGCGAAATCCGTCTGATGCTCCTGACTCATTTCACCAATCATCTGCTCCGGGGTGATGCCAAGCTGTTGTGCTTTCAGCATGATTGGCGTGCCGTGGGCGTCGTCGGCGCAGATGAAGTTAACCTCGTGGCCGCGCATTCGCTGGTAACGGACCCAGACATCAGCCTGGATGTGCTCCAGCATATGGCCGAGGTGGATTGAGCCGTTGGCGTACGGCAGCGCGCACGTTACCAGAATTTTCTTCGCGACTTGAGTCATAGTAGGTGTTACTTCTTCTCTGTTGAAAGGGGGTTCTGATGTTACCTGAAAGGGAATAACTACGCCAAGAATTAAGGGCATCAAACCACAAATGAATAATTGTTACCGCTGGAGTACACTACCTCACTACAATTGACCTTTTCAGAACAACAAAAAGGAGTCGGGATGAACGCACAATCCCAGGCCAAATCACCAGAAACCCTGCGCGCCATGGTCGCCGGGACGCTGGCGAATTTTCAGCACCCCACCCTGAAGCATAACCTGACAACGCTGAAGGCGTTGCACCACGTCGCCTGGATGGATGACACGCTGCACGTTGAACTGGTCATGCCGTTCGTCTGGCACAGTGCATTTGAGGTGTTAAAAGAGCAATGTAGCGCTGATCTGCTGCGGATCACCGGGGCGAAGGCGATCGACTGGAAGCTTTCTCACAACATCGCCACCCTGAAGCGCGTGAAAAATCAGCCGGGCGTGAACGGCGTGAAGAACATTATCGCCGTCAGTTCCGGCAAAGGCGGCGTCGGTAAATCGTCGACTGCGGTAAACCTGGCGCTGGCGTTGGCGGCAGAAGGGGCGAAAGTGGGGATTCTGGACGCCGACATTTATGGTCCGTCGATCCCAACCATGCTGGGTGCGGAAAACCAGCGCCCAACCTCGCCGGATGGTACCCACATGGCGCCGATCATGTCTCACGGGCTGGCGACAAACTCTATCGGTTATCTGGTCACTGATGATAATGCGATGGTGTGGCGTGGGCCGATGGCCAGTAAAGCGCTGTTGCAGATGCTACAAGAGACGCTGTGGCCGGATCTGGATTACCTCGTGCTGGATATGCCGCCGGGTACCGGTGACATTCAGCTGACTCTGGCGCAAAACATTCCGGTCACGGGAGCCGTGGTGGTCACCACGCCGCAGGACATCGCGCTGATCGACGCTAAAAAAGGCATCGTCATGTTTGAAAAAGTCGAGGTGCCGGTTCTGGGCATTGTCGAAAACATGAGCATGCATATCTGCAGCAACTGCGGTCATCATGAGCCGATCTTTGGTACCGGCGGCGCGCAGAAACTGGCGGAGCAGTATCACACGCAACTGTTGGGGCAAATGCCGCTGCATATCAGTCTGCGTGAAGATCTCGATCGCGGTACGCCAACCGTTGTCAGCCGTCCGGACAGTGATTTCACCGTAATGTATCGCGAACTGGCGGGACGTGTTGCCGCGCAGCTTTACTGGCAGGGTGAAGTCATCCCAGGCGAAATTGCCTTTCGCGCTGTCTGATTTCGGCTAAACGGTTTTATTATCTCTATTCACCGCATTGATTTTATATTGATGTGGTGAATATCTAATTTAAATAACACTCTCTGAATTATGTAGCGCCACTGAATAACGTTGGCGTTTTTCTTAAAAAAACAGCAAAACTCACCATTTAAATTGCTCATTCCGGCACGATTAATTTATTATTTCTATTGGTATGGCAATGGAGTCGTGACCATACTTTACAGGCAGACGTACTGCGCTGTAACTATTTTTACTACAGGGATTGCACGCGATATGAAGAATTATCTGCTGTCAGGAATCATAGTTTTGGCTTACGGAATGAGTTCCTCTGCTTTTTCTTCCGATACCGCAACATTAACTATCAACGGTAGAGTGGCGCTGCCAACGTGCAGTACCGACGTCGTTAACAGTCAGTTGCAGCAGCGTTGTGGTGATACTCTCTCTTCGTTTAATACGCAGGATGCAAAAATCCTCCCATCCGCAAAGGGCGTAACGACCGAAATCACCCATCTTCCCGGCGATACGACCCGACAGATTGTACTTAATCGTTACGATTAATCAGACGGCGGTTTGATTAAACAGACTTTCTTTTAACCGAAATCATCATCGTGAATGATTTCGGTATTTTTATTCCTATCTTATATATTGCTGTACAGTAATTAACTAAATTCAATCACTGTTGAAAATAATTATTTCTCCTTTTATTTACTTGGCCTATATTGCATTATTAAATTTGCGTTAAATCAATAAAACAATGCGGTTACATTGCGGTAACGTACTGTCTGTGAGAATTTACGCCCCGAGATAAGCCTTTTCTTATCAAATAGAAATAATTCAAATCAGGAAAATACTATGAAGCGTTCAATTATGGCCATCGCTGTTCTTTCATCTTTTATTATCAGCGCAAGTGCCGTTGCTGCATCAGGGGGAAACTCTGATTCCGGCGTACTGAAAATTAACGGCAGAGTGGTTGGGACGACATGTCAGTTTATTGACTCAAATACCGCTGAGATCAGCCTGAATGAAATAGGCATGGATAAACTAAGTGATTTAGATGATGGTCAGATTTATACTCCCGTAGTTAATGGGACTCAGCAACCGTTGAGAATTAAATGTCAAGGGAATAACACGCCGCGGGTAACTTTCTCGGCCAGTCAATTTGGTGATAAAAAAATTACGTTTAATAATGGTGATGCAAAAGGGGTGGGTTTTGCGGTTTATTATGGTAATGACAGTAAACAAATTGACCCTGCCGGGAAAATGGATCTTGATCTTGTTAAAAATGCGAATGATGAATATGAGCTCAATTTCTTCGCCCGTTATGCCCGTCTGGGTACGAATGATGTTACAGCAGGTAGTGTAAGTTCAACGTTGACGTTGACGGTCGTGACAGACTGATATATGACACCGGCGGTGTTCGCCGCCGGTTCCTGGTGAGTAAGGTCGCGCAAATAAATATGAAACGTCTGGTTGCAGTATTATTATCTGCCATGATTCTCCCTGCCCACGCAGGCATTATCATTTATGGTACTCGAGTCATTTATCCGGCAGAGAAAAAAGAAGTGGTTGTGCAATTAATGAATGAAGGCAGTAGTGCTTCGCTTGTACAAGCGTGGATTGATGACGGTGATACGTCACTACCACCGGAGAAAATCCATGTTCCTTTTATGTTAACCCCACCGGTAGTGCGTGTCCCTGCCAGCTCCGGGCAGCAGCTTAAAATTAAAAAAGTAGCCAATGTATTACCAGAAAATAGAGAAAGTCTGTTTTATTTGAATGTCCTGGATATTCCGCCAAATAGCGCGGAATCGACAGGTAAAAACATGCTTAAGTTTGCCATGCAAAACAGGATAAAACTGATCTGGCGGCCAAAAGGCATTTCTGCTGTTAGCGAAGACAGCTTTCGACAGTTAGGCTTATCTGCTACCGGCAGGACTCTGGCTTTGAAGAATGACACGGCAAACTGGATTACGGTTGCCGATATTAATGCAGGAACGGTAAAGATAAATGATAAAGCACTCCTGCTGGAACCGTTTTCTACGCAGACCATCAATACGACGTCTGCTGTTGAAAGACAATATGAATTAACTATTATTGATGATAGCGGTAATTACATTAGCAGTAAAATGAGTGTGAAATAAGCAGGAGTTAATTATGCCGCGGATGACCCCTGTTGCATCTATTATATTATTTTCTTTATTTTCTCATCAACTTCACGCTACAGCGACAGAAACATTCGATACCCATTTCATGATGGGAGGCGCAAAAGATCAGAAGGTTTCAAATTTTAGTCTTGATGAAAGTAAACCACTACCGGGTCAGTATGAACTGGATATTTACGTCAACAAACAGTGGCGAGGCAGATATGAGATCACCGTTGATGATGAACCCGATGATGTTTGTCTTTCTGACGATATTTTGCATAACCTCGGTGTTATCACCGACGATCTGAAACCCCAGATACCTGCCCGTTGTATTACCTTAAAGAGTGCGATCCGCAGCGGAAGTTATATGTTTGACATAGGCATTTTCCGTTTAGATCTGAGTGTCCCGCAGGCCTATGTTAGCGAAGTGGAGTCGGGTTACGTTTTACCTGAGAATTGGGAACGCGGAATTAACGCCTTCTATACGTCATATTATGTGAGTCAGTATTACAGCGATGATCGACGTTCAGGAAGTAACAAGAGCACTTATGTCCGGTTTAATAGCGGATTGAACCTACTGGGATGGCAGGCGCATGCGGATACCAGCTTTAATAAAGCCGATGCCAGCCAGGGGGAGTGGAAAAGCAATACGCTGTATCTGGAACGTGGTCTGGCGCGCATCCTTGGTACATTGCGCGCCGGGGATATGTATACGTCACCGGATATCTTCTCTTCGGTACGATTTAGCGGTGTTCGCCTGTTTCGCGATATGCAAATGTTACCAAACTCAAAGCAAAATTTTACGCCGCGAGTGCAGGGGATCGCGCAGAGTAATGCGTTGGTTACTATCGAGCAGAATGGTTTTATCGTTTATCAAAAAGAAGTTCCACCGGGACCATTCTCGATTGCTGATATGCAACTGGCAGGAGGCGGGACCGATCTGGATGTGACGATACGTGAAGCGGACGGTTCAGTCACCACCTATCTGGTACCGTATGCTTCCGTCCCTAACATGTTACAGCCGGGGGTTTCAAAATATGATTTTGCGGCCGGGCGCAGCCATATCGAAGGGGCTACAAACCAGTCCGATTTTGCGCAGGCCAGTTATCAGTACGGATTAAACAATGTGCTGACGTTGTTTGGCGGCACTCTGTTTTCTAATCACTACAATGCGTTCACCTTAGGAACCGGATGGAATACGCGCATCGGTGCGATTTCTGTGGATGCCACCCAGTCGCACAGTAAACAGGACAGCGGCGACGTATTCAATGGTCAGAGTTACCAGCTCGCCTATAACAAATATGTGGCGCAAACCGCGACCCGTTTTGGGCTAGCGGCATATCGCTTTTCATCGCGTGGCTATCGGACATTCAACGATCACGTCTGGGCGAATAACAAAAACAGTTATCATCGTGATGAGAACGACGTTTACGATGTCGTTGATTATTATCAAAACGATTTTGGGCGTAAAAATACTTTCTCGGCAAATATCAGTCAGCCTTTGCCAGAAGGATGGGGTTCGGTTTCATTGAGTTCACTGTGGCGAGATTACTGGGGGCGAAGCGGCAATAGTGAAGATTATCAGCTCAGTTATTCGAATAGCTGGCAGCGGATTAGTTATACGTTTTCAGCCAGTCAGACTTACGACGAAGACCATCATGAAGATAAACGGTTTAACCTGTTTTTTTCTATCCCATTTGACTGGGGAGACGGTATTACCACGCCGCATCGTTACCTGAACATGTCCAATTCAACCACGTTTGATGAGAATGGACTGACTTCAAATAATATCGGTTTAAACGGAACGGCAGGCGATCGCGATCAATTTATTTATGGTGTTAACCTGAACCACCAACGGCAGGATAATGAAACGGCCATGGGGGAAACGTCACCTGGAATACCCCAATCGCCGCTATTAATGGCAATTACAGTCAGTCGACACAATATAATCAGGCTGGCGGCAGTCTTTCTGGAGGCGTGGTGCTGTGGTCTGGTGGTGTGAATTTATCGAATCGACTGTCGGATACGTTTGCCATTATGCAAGCGCCGGGTCTGGAAGGCGCCTACGTTAATGGACAAAAATATCGGACGACGAATGCCAACGGAACCGTCGTTTACGATAGTCTGACACCCTATCGTGAAAATCACCTGCTGCTCGATGTTTCGCAAAGCGACAGTGAAACCGAGCTTCGTGGCAACCGTAAAATTACTTCGCCTTATCGTGGTGCGGTTTTGCTGGTACGTTTTGATACCGATCAGCGTAAGCCGTGGTTTATTAAAGCCCAACGCCCGGATGGCTCGCCCTTAATCTTTGGCTATGAAGTGAATGATATCCATGGGAACAATGTGGGCGTTGTGGGGCAGGGAAGCCAGCTTTTTATCCGTCTGAATGAAATGCCGCCGAAAATCAGCGTAGCGGTAGATAAAGAAAAAGGGCTTTCATGCTCAATCACCTTTGGGAAAATGATTGATGAAAGTAAAGTTTATATTTGTCGATAATGACGGACACTGTTTTGAAAATTAATTTTTGGCTTTTAATGATTCTGATGACGGTGCTACCTGCCTCTTATGCTGGATGTAAAGGAAGTCTCTCTTATGAGGATACACTCACTCTCCGAGAAGATTTTGCTATAAATCCTTCACAGTCAGAGTCCTATAATCACCAGTTTAACGATCTGACTTGCGCGGGAACGAATACTATTACCCCGTTAAAAACATCGGATATTGTCGTTGGGTTATATAATGATACCGTAAAGCTAGCATTGAAAGTGACGTGGTTAAATAGTTCCGAGGTGAGTTTATCCGCTGGGAAAGGTGACTTTTCAGCGGGTTATAGAGTCGATGTTTCGCCTGCAAACAGTGGCGCGTCTGTGAACATTTCGGCGGGTTCCGGGAACAGCGTCTATATCAAAGATGTCGCTTCGCTTTCCAGCGCCACAGCGACGTCTCAGAGTTCCGCATTCTTCACCTTAGTGGTTTGCTTGCTGTCAGGTAAATCATGGGAACCCTGCATAACCAGCTACCATAACTCGCTGGCAAAGGACGGCGGATTTTATTCTTCGAATTTGCGTGTAACCTACAACAGGAAGCAAACGACCTGCAAACCAGAGGATTTGAATATTACATTGCCTGATATTGCGCTTTCTGAACTGACTGTTAACGGAAAGGTCGCCCGCAAAAACGCGAGCGAAAATATTCGATTGCAATGTGATAATCTTTTTGGTGACCGTAAGCAGACGTCGCGTAAAATGGTCGTTTATCTCTCCAGCAGCGATCTATTAGCGGGAAGCGGTTTTATTCTTCGTGGTAATAAAGACAATGGCGTTGGGTTTACCCTGGAGAACAATAATCAAGTCGTCAATATATCCAGTGTGACTGAACAAGGTGGCGCCACCCTGTTATGGAAAGTTGATAAGCCAGGAGACGTGGTGAGCAGCAATACAGTGAGCATTCCCATCCTTGCCAGTTATTACGTGTATGACAAGAGTAAAGTAAAACCGGGTAACCTCAGCGCCACCGCGCTAATTTACGTGAAGTATGACTGACTGTGCCGGGGTTATCCTGATGACCTTAATGATAAAGTAAGCGTTGGATTCCCCCTCAGCCTGAGGGGGTGAATCTCAACGGTGATAGAAAATCTCGCCGTCGTAGGCTTTAATAATTTTACCGTCAGCATCATTGATCAGCACGTATGCGCCGCCCATGTAGGTCCAGTGCGTCCCGGCATCTGGCGCAGGTAAATTACGCAGATTCCACTGCTTAATGGTGTACTCGTCAGTGCGATACATCTCTGGCACCGTATCGCCAGGCTTGAAGTGGGTGAAGTCAGCGATGAAGCCACTGAGTTCATACTGATCAATCCCCTTCGCGGGGACGGCTGTAGCTGGTGCGGCCCAGACCGCGCTGGATGCGAGCAGCAGCGCGCCTATCACCAATTTATTCTTCATACTTCTACGCTCTCCACTGTTAGGACCCTCAAAATCAGTCGTGTATCTTTCCCGGCCTTCATGATAACTGACAAGCGCGGGTTTGTTAGATTCCCGAAAAATTCGTAAAAAATGTAAATACTTTTTCTCGACTGACACTGCACTATAGAAGAATTCGGCTAAAAATGATGGGTCGTTCGAACATTTTTGGACCGCTGACAACAAATATCAGTGACCCCAGATGCAGAAACGCAAGCGTTCGGCGTACATGACCCCTGCCGTAAAACCCACCAGTATCATAAGGAGATTCAGGCAGACATGAAGAATGATAAATTTCGACATAATAGATTTCATTTAAAAATATGCATAAAGGACTCAGGTGATTATCATTTTTATTTATAACAAATTATTAATGTCAACATATAAATAGATTTGAACCCAAACTATGATTTAGCCAAAACCCTTACATATTGATAAAGATCATGAATTTAATCTTATTTAAATTGCATGCCTCGAAACGATTGATGACATTGGTTTTTTGTATTTGCATCGTTAATTGATTGCTAATGTAAGAATCAAAGAAAAAACATTTAGATAGGATTATTCTTAATGTTGTCGATTAAACGTTTTTTCCAGAACCCGGAAGGTATAACGATATTGACAGAAAGAAATAGTATAAATATTCTGCAAATCAAATATTGATATATTAATAAATCTGCCTGTTCAGGCAGGTTTGTATTATTTTGTTAATTAATGATGGTGATGGCAGTGATGAACGTGTTAAGTGTGAAAAAAATCGTTTATATGCTCCTTGCGAGCAGTATTTTGTCTGGCTGTGTATCGGAAGAACAGCGCCTCGCACGCTGCGAAGCCAAAGGCGTGAGTCGTGATGTCTGTTATCAGGTTGAACAGTCTCATCAACAGATGATGATCAATAACGCGGAGCAAAACGCATATGCCAATGCGCGTAAAGCGGTAAAGCAATATGCTCAGGCGGCAAAGAAAAAAACGGTATATCACTTTGAAGGCATGGAAATTAAAAAGGTGAGTACAGGGTTAGATATTGATGGTGTTCCGGCCGCCGTCGATGAGAAAGCGGATAAAGCGACAATCTATCAGCAAGGTTTACATTATTTTGTCGTGTATACCAACGGGCGGTTAGCCGTGCTGAACGATCAGCGTCAGATGCTGGGGTGGGCGAAATGAGAAATACGCTTTTAGGACTTATTCTGCTGACGTCCTTTTCTGCAGGTGCTTCTGAGATTGCAGAGGCACAACAAGCCGTTGCTCATGCCCAACGAATGGTTGACGCGGCAAAAGGAGATGTCGTCGCCGCGCAAGCGAATTATGGTAAAGGGAGTGTGTCAAGTTGGGCAGATGCGTCAAATCGCGCAGGCGCATTTCAGTCGCAGGCCTTCTCGAATTTAAAGGCGGCAGAGGATGATCTTGCTAACGCGATAAAAGCCCACGACGAGGCGATGGCCAAAGCTAATGTAATTGGTGCCATTGGCACGGGGAAAAATACGATTAATGTGGCTGCAGGGAGTCTGAAACCAACAGCACTGGTGCAAACATCGCATGGTCTGGTGCCTGCGGGATCGTTGCCAAAGCATGCGCAGGTAGCGGTTGCTTTTAATAGTGCATTTGGCCCGACAGCTAAAGGCGGAAATTCTCGTTCTGCAGGGGCCAGTCACACAGAGCATGGCACCGGAAATGGTAGCAATAATGCGGCGAATTCACATAGCGCGCATGGCTTAGGCGGCGGCGATCATATTGGCGGCGGCCGTGCGGGTGGCGGTTTTCACTATTAATGTTCAGGCTGAAAAGGTAAATGCAGAGTAGCGAAAGGGTTACAAATCGGGCCGGTGAGGGTATCATCACGCGGGTGACTTAACTCGTCACGCAGACAAATTTCGTTAATGACTCGGGGTGCCCCTTTTCACGAAGGGCTGAGAAATACCCGTACCACCTGATCTGGATAATGCCAGCGTAGGGAAGTCAGACACTGCTCGTGTCCCTTCTTCGCGCGGGCAGGAGCGTAACCATGCAGCCTGACCTGCACAGCCGCGAACATGCGGTTCGTACCTTACAAGATTTTCGCGCCCTCTCTCCGTTAACACATTGTATGACCAACGATGTCGTACAGAGTTTTACTGCCAATGCGCTACTGGCGCTGGGGGCTTCTCCGGCGATGGTGATTGAGCCTGAAGAAGCTCGCCAGTTTGCAGCCCTTGCCAGCGCGTTGCTCATCAACGTCGGTACGCTGACGCAACCACGTGCGCATGCGATGCGGGCGGCGGTTGAGCAGGCGAACAGCGCCAAAACCCCCTGGACGCTGGACCCGGTCGCCGTAGGCGCGCTTGAATATCGTCGCCGTTTCTGCCTTGAACTCCTTGCCTTAACACCGGCAGCCATTCGCGGTAACGCCTCTGAGATCCTGGCGTTAGCCGGCGAAAGCGCGAGGGGGCGCGGAGTGGACGCCACCGATCCGGTTGCAGCGGCTCTGCCGGCGGCGCAGATTCTGGCACGCCAGACCGGCGCTGTTGTGGTCGTTACTGGCGAAGTGGATTACATCACCGACGGCGAGCGCACTCTGAGCGTCACCGGCGGCGATCCGCTGATGACGAAAGTCGTGGGCACCGGCTGTGCGCTTTCTGCCGTGGTCGCCGCCAGTTGCGCGCTACCTGGAAGCCGGATCGAAAACATCGCGTCCGCCTGCGGATGGATGAAACTGGCAGGGCAGCGCGCCAGCAAAATCTGTCACGGACCGGGCAGTTTTGTTCCGGCGTTTCTCGACGCGCTCTACGCCCTGGATACGGAGGTCGCAGCATGAAACGGATTAATGCACTGACCATTGCTGGCACTGACCCCAGCGGCGGCGCTGGCATTCAGGCCGATCTGAAAACCTTCTCGGCGCTCGGCGCTTACGGCTGTGCGGTAATTACCGCGCTGGTGGCGCAGAATACGCGTGGCGTGCAGTCGGTGTATCGCATTGAACCGGATTTTGTCGCCGCCCAGCTCGATTCGGTATTCAGTGATGTGCGCATCGATACCACCAAAATCGGCATGCTGGCGGAAACCGATATCGTCGAGGCGGTAGCGGAGCGACTGGAACGCCATCAGGTGCAGAATGTGGTACTGGACACGGTCATGCTGGCGAAAAGCGGCGATCCGTTGTTGTCGCCTTCCGCCGTTGAGACATTGCGCAGGCGGCTGTTGCCACGGGTTTCGCTGATTACGCCCAACCTGCCTGAAGCGGCGGCGCTGCTGGATTGCCCGCACGCGCGAACGGAAAAGGAGATGCTGGAACAGGGGCGGGCGCTGCTGGCGATGGGCTGTGGCGCGGTGCTGATGAAAGGCGGTCATCTGGACGATGAGCAAAGTCCTGACTGGCTCTTTACGGCGACCGGTGAACAGCGCTTTACCGCACCGCGGGTGATGACCAAAAACACGCACGGCACCGGATGTACGCTCTCTGCGGCGCTGGCCGCGCTGCGTCCACGCCATCGTGACTGGGCCGGGGCGGTGCAGGAGGCTAAAATCTGGCTGTCGGCGGCGCTGGCGCAGGCCGACACGCTGGAAGTCGGGCACGGCATTGGGCCGGTTCATCATTTCCACGCGTATTGGTAGCGTATATACTGGCAGCAGACTGGCTGTCAGGAAAAAGACTCATGGAACAAGCGCATACTCAACTTATCGCGCAACTGAACGAACGTATTTCAGCGGTGGACAATACCCCGCTGTATATCAAGTTTGCCGAGACGGTGAAAAATGCCGTGCGCAGTGGTGCGCTTGCGCATGGCAACATCTTGCCCGGCGAGCGCGATCTCAGTCAGTTAACGGGCGTCTCGCGCATCACGGTACGCAAAGCGATGCAGGCGCTGGAAGAAGAGGGCGTGGTGACGCGTGCGCGCGGCTACGGCACGCAGATCAACAACATCTTTGAATATTCGCTCAAAGAGGCGCGTGGGTTTTCTCAACAGGTGGTTCTGCGCGGGAAAAAACCGGATACCTTATGGGTCAATAAACGGGTGGTTAAGTGTCCGGAAGAGGTGGCGCAACAGCTGGCGATTGCCGCCGGCAGCGATGTGTTTTTGCTTAAGCGCATCCGCTACGTTGATGAGGACGCGGTTTCTATCGAAGAGTCATGGGTACCCGCGCATCTTATTCATGATGCCGATGAAATTGGCATATCGCTGTACGACTATTTCCGCAGCCAGCAGATTCATCCCCAGCGCACCCGCTCACGGGTGAGTGCAAAGATGCCGGATGCCGAGTTCCAGTCGCATATCCAGATGGACAGCAAAGTGCCGGTGCTGGTGATCAAGCAGGTGGCGCTTGACCAGCAGCAGCGACCCATCGAGTACAGCATCAGCTACTGTCGAAGCGATTTATACGTCTTTGTGTGCGAGGAGTAACTCCTCGCGAAACGGCGCGCAGTCACCGCCGCGATGTCCAACCACCCACGATGCCACGGCGTTGCCGAGCAGTACGGCATCCGCCAGCGACCAACCCGACGCCAGCCCGGCCAGCATGCCGCCCGCGTGGCTGTCACCTGCGCCAATCGTATCAACGACCGTTGTCGGGAAGGCGGGTACGCATCCGGAAGATTGCGCGCTGAAATACCAGGCGCCTTCTTTGTCATGGCGCACAATTAATGGCGCAGCAAATCGCTTCACCCATTGCGCACCTAAACCTTCCACATCCAGGCTCAGACCAAACCGTTCCGCCGCGATTTCGGCTTCCTGACGATTGAGCGATACCAGCGGACGACAGGCCAGAATGCGTGCCATTAGCGCATCAGGAATATCGCCAATGCGCGGGCCAAAATCGATAAATGGCATAACGCGATCCAGTCCTTCCAGCCATTGCACCAGCAGCTCGCCGCAGGGCGAGGCCAACTGATAGCCCGAAAGATAAATCAGGCTGTCAGGTGGGATGGTGAGCTGAGCCAGCCAGTCGGCATTCCACTGGTTTTCAACGCCGCTGAATGACATGAATGTACGCTCGCCATCCGGTTCGACCAGCGCCAGGCACCAGCCGTTGTCGCCTTGCGTGGTCTCAATGAGGCTGTGTAACCCTTCTTTCGTCATCCGGTTACGAATGATCTCCGCCCACACGCCCTGGCCCAGCGGCAGGGCGTTACCGGCATCAATACCCAGCCGTTTCAGCGCCACGGCGATGTTCAGCGCGCAGCCGCCGACGTTAACGCCTTGCTGTTTCAGCTCAATATCACAACCACGCCAGGGCAGGGCATAAGCATCAGCGATGACATCGATGACCGCCGCGCCGACAACCGTGACCGGCTGGCGAGTCATTAAACCCGGCAACAGTTCGGCTAAACGTGAAGTGTTCATGACGCCTCCCGACGTTGGCGAAGACGAGCAAGCGCCGTCGCATAGCGGCTGAAATCGAGCTGATTGACCGTATCCAGCTCTTGTTTCCATACCGGGTTGATGGCGCTTACACCTTGCAACGCGCCGCAAATGGCCGTTGCCATTGCCCCAATGGTATCGGTATCGCCGCCGAGATTGGCACACAAAATGGCGCAGCGATTGGGATCCGTTTGCGCCAGTTCGACCATCGCGATGGCGCAGGCCACCGATTCGATCGTGCTGGTTCCGGCGCCAATCACCTGATACAACTGTTCGCTTGCCGCTTCGGCTCCGTCAGCATGGCGCACAATTTTGAGCGCCATCTCCAGACGCGCACAGAGCGATGCGCTAAACGTGGTAATGCGCTTTTGCTGGGCGTGCAGGGCGATGGCGGGAAGCGAGTCAACTATCGTGGCCCAGGAATCACCCTCGACCGCCCGTGAAATCGCCCATGCCACCACCACAGCACCGGCAATAGCCAGATCGGATTTGTGCGTCGGGCTGGAGGCCAGCGCGACATCATCAATAAACGCATCCAGATCGCGGGCGGGCAGCAGACATCCCAATGGCGATACGCGCATGGCCGCGCCGTTGGTGACGCCGTTATTCTCCAGTTCTGCGACCGGCTTCCCGTCGCGAATCGCGTTCAGGGCGATTTTCGACGTCGGCCCGAGGACGTTTTTATTGAAGGCGTCAAAGCGCAACGCCCAGTCGAGAATGTTACGTCCAATCAGGTCCGGGTCGATCTCGCCGTCGCGTTCCAGCAGAGCATCCGCCAGACAGAGCGCCATTGAGGTATCGTCGGTAAATTCTGCGCGGCCAAAATAACAGGCCGCGTTATTTTCTTTTGGGCCCGGCAGAAAGCGGTCAATCCAGCCAAAGTGTGCTTTGACGCGGGTTCTTGGCCACAGTTCTGACGGCATACCCATCGCATCCCCTAACGCCTGCCCGTAAAGAGCACCGAGAATACGTTCTGCTTTCATTTTACTTCCCCTTGTGTCAACGCAGTCTCGCGAACCTCAATAGCGGTAATTTCTTTGTCCGATTCGCGAAAGAAAATCATAAATAGTACGGCTATCACGGCGATCATCACCGCCCCGAATGTCCACATGCCAGCCCAGTTGAAGGTCAGGCCATTGACCGGCTCCGGATAAGCAAACATTTTTTCCATCATCACGCCGCCAAGACGGTAGCCCAGCAGGCTGCCGAAACCCTGACAGCAGAGCGTAATCAACCCCTGTGCGGCGGTACGCATGTGCACTGGCGCTTTTTTATCGACGTAGATATACGCCGTCACGTAGTAGAAGTCGTAGCTCACACCGTGCAGCAAAATACCGAGGAACAGCAGGGCATAGGTGAAGTATTCGTCTGCGCCGCCGTAGATGAAGAAACCGTAGCGGATCGCCGCTGTGATAAGACCAAGTAACAATACCTTCTTAATACCAAAGCGTTTCGTAAAGAAGGGCAGCGCCAGCATAAAGAAGATTTCGGAGAACTGACCGAGGGTCATCCAGCCAGTGGCGTTTTTCATCCCCACTTCGGTCAGATACCCATTGGCGAAGATGTAATAGAACGCCAGCGGCATCGCGAACAGGAACGAGCAGAAGAAAAAGACGAGGAAGTTTTTATCACGCAGCAGGATCAGCGCATCCAGACCCAGCATGACTTTTACGTCCATCTTGCCGGTGCTTTTCGGCGGGGTATCCGGCAGGAAGAAGGCAAACACACCCAGCAGCGCAGAGCTGGCCGCCGTCACCAGCAGCGGGATGTTGGTTGGCGAGATGTCGTTATAACCCAGCATCTGTGGCAGAAATCCACAGGCGAGACCAGAGGCAATCCAGCCGATGGTGCCCATCACGCGGATGCGCGGGAAGTCACGCTCCACGTCCGGCACGTTAGCAAACGCGATGCTGTTGGTCAGCGCAATGGTTGGCATATAGGTGAGCGAGTAGGCCAGCAGCAGCGGGAAGAATCCACCGAACGTCGTCTGCTGAGCGGCAAAATACATCAGCACTGCACCGGCGAACATCAGGACTGCCAGCACTTTTTGCGCCGAGAAGAAGCGGTCGGTCAGCGAGCCCACGAGGATCGGCGACAGAATCGCGGCGATCGCTGTACAGGCATAAGACCAGCCAATCTCACCGGCGGTAAAACCACTTTTACTCAACCAGAGCCAGAGTGGAACAAACCAGGCTCCCCAGATAAACCATTCAACGAACATCATGAACGACAGTTTCACTGTAGTTTTCATCTTTAAATCCTTCATGACAGATAAGGTACGTCATGACAGTACCATTTAATAATACCTTTTAAATACCTTTGAGGCGAAACCTTGACCGTCTTAACACTTTATCGTCAGTGAATCGTGCCAGCAGATAGCGCTGAAAAATCCCCGAAAGATGGAAAAAATGGCCGGTTGGTACCAGACTTATGGCTGCCCGCAAAACGCGGGTCAGGACAATCCACATTCCGACTCATTCGGAACTTACGGGAGCATAACTATGACTGATATTGCGCAGTTGCTTGGCAAAGACGCCGACAGCCTCTTACAGCATCGTTGCATGACCATACCCTCTGACCAACTCTATCTGCCCGGACATGATTACGTCGACCGCGTGATGGTGGATAACAACCGTCCGCCTGCGGTATTGCGTAACATGCAGACGTTGTATAACACCGGGCGTCTGGGGGAACGGGTTACCTGTCCATTTTACCGGTCGATCAGGGGGTTGAACACTCGGCAGGTGCGTCGTTTGCCGCCAATCCGCTCTATTTTGACCCGAAAAACATCGTTGAACTGGCGATCGAAGCCGGATGTAACTGTGTAGCCTCGACCTATGGCGTACTGGCTTCCGTCTCGCGCCGTTATGCGCATCGCATTCCGTTTCTGGTGAAACTCAACCATAACGAAACCCTCAGCTATCCGAATTCCTACGACCAGACACTGTATGCCAGCGTGGAACAGGCGTTCAATCTGGGGGCGGTGGCCGTAGGCGCAACCATCTACTTTGGTTCAGAAGAGTCACGTCGGCAGATTGAAGAGATTTCCGCCGCCTTTGAACGGGCGCATGAGCTGGGTATGGTCACCGTGCTGTGGGCCTATCTGCGAAATTCCGCGTTTAAAAAAGAGGGCGTCGATTACCACGTCTCTGCCGACTTAACCGGGCAGGCGAACCATCTGGCGGCAACGATTGGCGCGGATATCGTCAAACAGAAAATGGCGGAAAATAACGGCGGATACAAAGCCGTGAATTATGGCTATACCGACGATCGCGTCTACAGCAAACTGACCACGGAGAACCCGATCGATCTGGTGCGCTATCAACTGGCAAACTGCTATATGGGGCGTGCCGGGTTGATCAACTCCGGCGGCGCGGCAGGCGGTGAAACTGACCTGAGCGACGCGGTACGTACGGCGGTCATCAACAAACGCGCAGGCGGGATGGGGTTGATTCTCGGTCGTAAAGCGTTCAAAAAATCGATGGCTGACGGCGTGAAATTGATCAACGCCGTGCAGGATGTCTATCTCGATAACAAAGTGACGATTGCCTAACGCAGTAGCGGGCAATCCGGCGGCAGTCGACACCGCAACGCGGCGGGCAGGATTTCGATATGAAATTCCTGTCCGCTCAGCGGTTCGCCATCAAGATTAAAGGTAATGTCATGCGGTGCCCGGATATCGAACCAGGCCGAAGCGCCGTCGATGATATTGGGGTTTTCCTCCTGCGGTTTCAGGGTCGAAAACAGCGCGGGCAGGATCTCTTCCCCGGTGAAAATCCGCAGTTGCAGCAAACCGTCGTTGATCAACGCATTTGGACACAACTGCTGACCGCCGCCAGCCTGACGCCCGTTACCAATCCCAATCACCAGCGCATCACCCTGCCAGTGGAAATTCTCACCACGGATTTCGCAGCGGTCCGGTTTTAGCGTATCCATGCGCATCAGGCCGTGAATGATGTATGACACGCCGCCCAGCGCCGCTTTCAGTTTTTCCGGCGTCTCGGTGGTGATGCGCGTACCAAAACCGCCGGTCGCCATATTGATAAAACAGGTCTTATCGTTGACCTGCGCCATATCAATCTCAATGGCGTTACCGACAATCGCCAGTTTCAGCGCCTTATCTAACTCCTCGGGGATCCCGACGCTGGTGGCAAAGTCATTGGCGGTGCCCAGTGGCAGAATGCCCAGCGCGGGAATATCGGGCCCCTCACACTGGATCAACGCCGTCGACACTTCGTTAATCGTACCGTCGCCGCCGCCGGCGATCACCGTTTCAACGCCCAGACGACGGGCCTCTTCGACATAGCGTTCGGCATCGCCTTTTTCCCAGGTGACGCGAACGTGAATCTCTACTCCTTCGTCGCGGAGCAGCCCAATGGCCTCCCGCAGTACGGGGTTATCAGCACTTTTACCATTCAGAATCAATACGCTGGAGGGAAAATGATCCATTCCTTTTTTGCCTGTTTGTTTTTGGAATCTATGAAGAAAGTGTATAGCAGAAACGAAAAGGGGAGGTCAGAACAGGCTTAAAATACCCACACAATATACGATCAGGCCGCAAAAAAAATAAGCCTGCGTAAGGGAGATTACGCAGGCTAAGGAGGTGGTTCCTGGTACAGCTAGCATTTATGGGTTATGTTTTTCAGCGAAACGGATAATACCCTTAATGAACGAAGCGGTATGTGATCGGTTTCTAAGATTCCTCCTGGCGTGAAAAAATAACCCTGATTAACTATTTAGCGTGCGGATTTCGCGTCGATTCGCCGGAAAAATTGCGCATTAACAGTGCATAATCCAGCATCAGATCCTGCGGAACAGGGATCCATACGGTATAACCGTCACCCGGCGCCACCGGCATTGGCTCGCCTTTGGCGTTTTCCATCTGCGCTAACGTGAAGTTCACGTTGCCCTGCGGGGTCATCAGTTCCAGGCTGTCGCCGACCGAGAATTTATTTTTCACCGCCACGGCTGCGAGGTCGCCTTTGCGCTCACCGGTAAACTCGCCCACGAACTGCTGACGCTCGGAAACCGAGTAACCGTATTCGTAGTTTTGATAATCGTCATGGGTGTGGCGACGGAGAAAACCTTCGGTGTAGCCACGGTGCGCCAGACCTTCCAGCGTTTCCAGCAACTGCGGGTCAAACGGTTTGCCGGCAGCGGCGTCGTCAATCGCTTTGCGATAAACCTGTGCGGTACGCGCGCAGTAGTAGAAGGATTTGGTGCGACCTTCAATTTTCAGCGAGTGCACGCCCATCTGCGTCAGGCGTTCAACGTGGGCGATGGCACGCAGATCTTTCGAGTTCATGATGTAAGTGCCGTGCTCGTCTTCGAACGCGGTCATGTATTCGCCCGGACGCTGGGCCTCTTCAATCATAAACACTTTATCGGTTGGCGCGCCGATACCCAGCGTCGGCTCCACGTTTTGTACCGGGATCGGCTCGTATTTGTGGACGATATTACCGACCACATCTTCTTTGCCTTCCTGTACGTTATATTCCCAACGGCAGGCGTTGGTACAGGTGCCCTGGTTCGGGTCGCGCTTATTGATGTAACCGGAAAGCAGGCAGCGACCGGAATAGGCCATGCACAGCGCGCCGTGAACGAAGATCTCAATCTCCATCTCCGGTACCTGGTTGCGGATCTCTTCAATCTCTTCCAGCGACAGTTCGCGCGACAGAATCACGCGGGTCAGCCCCATCGAATGCCAGAATTTCACCGTCGCCCAGTTCACGGCGTTGGCCTGCACGGAGAGGTGAATCGGCATCTGCGGGAAGTGCTCACGCACCAGCATGATAAGGCCCGGATCAGACATGATCAGGGCATCCGGACCCATTTCCACTACCGGCTTCAAATCGCGGATAAAGGTTTTCAGCTTTGCGTTATGCGGCGCGATGTTGACCACCACGTAGAATTTTTTCCCCAACTCGTGGGCTTCATTAATGCCGCGCTGCAGATTCTCGTGATTGAATTCGTTATTGCGCACGCGCAGCGAGTAACGCGGCTGGCCCGCATAGACGGCATCTGCGCCATAGGCGAAAGCGTAACGCATATTTTTCAGCGTTCCCGCCGGGGAAAGGAGTTCCGGTTTAAACATAGTGTTCTCGTTCTGATGACAGGTCAGATCCGCTTCACCTGATGAAGCGGCTAGAGGAGAGTCCTCACGTTAAGGGCGGGCATTGTAGCGCTGCGGACAAACGAGGTAAAGGAAAACGCCAGGCCCGATAACGCGGCGTTATCGGGCCACTATTTGCGCTGCCGTGTCAGGCAATCCGGCAGGCATCCGCTTCCCAGCGATACCCGACGCCATACACCGCACGGATAAACGACTGCTCTTCATCAAGCGCTTCCAGTTTGCGACGCAGGTTTTTGATATGGCTGTCGATGGTGCGGTCGGTGACCACGCGATAATCATCATAGAGATGATTCAGCAACTGCTCGCGGGAAAAGACTTTCCCCGGCTCATGAGACAGCGTTTTGAGCAGACGGAATTCCGCAGGCGTCAGGTCGAGCATTTTATTGCGCCAGGAGGCCTGGAAACGGCTTTCATCGACGATCAGCGGGCTTTCGGCGTCCAGTTGCTGCAGTTCACGCTGCGGCTTACAGCGGCGCAGAATGGTTTTCACGCGGGCGACCACTTCGCGCGGGCTGTAGGGTTTGCAGATGTAATCATCCGCGCCAATTTCCAGCCCCAGCAGGCGGTCGATCTCCTCAATTTTGGCGGTGACCATTACAACTGGCACCTCGGAGAAGCGACGAATTTCGCGACACAGGGTCAGACCGTCGGTCCCCGGCAGCATCAGATCTAGCAGGATTAAATCCGGCGGTGTCTGGCGCACATAAGGCAGTACCTGATCGCCATGGCTAATCAGCGTCGGGGCATAGCTCGCGGCGCGCAGATAGTCGATAAGTAACTGTCCCAGCTTGGGTTCATCTTCCACAATCAGGATGCGTGGCGTGTTTTCATCAATGGGTAACTCAGTCATACGTCTCTCTGTAAATCGCGTTCCAGCGGTAGCTCTACTGTAATGCTAACCCCGCCAAAAGGCGAATGGGCAGCGTGGATGTGACCATTATGCGCGTCGACGATGTTGACGCAAATCGCCAGTCCCAGTCCGGACCCTCCGCTGGCGCGGTTGCGCGATCCCTCGGTACGGTAGAATCGTTCGAACAGTTTGTGCAACTGCTCGTCGCTGACTCCCGGCGCGGAGTCGGCGAAGGTGATCAGCACGCGTTTGTCGCGCTGCTCTGCGCTGATAAGCAAGCTACCGCCGCTGTCGGTGTAACGAAGGCTGTTTTCTAACAGGTTGTTGAATAACTGCATCAGGCGATCGCGATCGCCGAACACGGTAACGCTATCGGGCAGGGAAAACTGTAGCGTCAGACCACGGCTGGCAAAACGTTCGCGGAATGCGCCGCCCGCTACTTCCAGTAGTGGGATCAGGTCGACGGTGGTTTTTTGGTAGGCCAGCGCGCCTTCGTCAGACATCGAAAGCTGGTGCAGATCGTCGACCAGTTTGGTCAGTGTCCCCACTTCCGCCTGTAACGAAGCCACCGATTCCGGCGTGAATTTTCGCACGCCATCCTGAATCGCTTCCAGTTCACCGCGCAGGACTGCCAGCGGTGTGCGCAGTTCATGCGAGATATCGGCCATAAAATCGCGACGCATCTGCTGGTTCTTTTCCAGGGTACTGGCGAGCTGGTTAAAGTCCTGCGCCAGTTTGCCTAGCTCATCGGCGCTGGTGGCGGCAACACGGGTGGTGAAATCCCCGGCGGCCAGTTTGTGCGTGCCTTCGACCAGCCGTTTGACCGGGGCCAGCAGTCCGCGCGCGAGGGGAAAGGTCGCCAGCGCCGCCAGCAAGGTTGAGAGCGCCACAATAAGCCAACTGGTGCGCCGCTGCTGTTTATCGAAATTGATGTCGGTGTTACGCGTCAGGCGTTCAACAGGAGAGGCAATGACGGCACCGACCTCCTGGCCGTTCACCAGAATGGGCCGCCGCGTGCCGTCTCCGGGAACCGGACCGCGCGGGCCAACCATGACATGCGCATCCTGGTCCACCACCCAGAACTGTGTACGCCAGCCATGCGGCGGCATACCAGGGCCTTGTCTGTCATCGTCTTTGTCATGTTCAAAGGAGCGGAGGATCTGAAACACAAAGCGGTCATTATTGCGTAAAAAGCGCCAGCTACCGTGCTGTTGGTACTGTTCACCTAACGCGTCGCTGAGCATGGTCAGACGCTGCTCGTTGCCGTTTTTGATGTAGTCAATGAACCCTCGTTCGAAGCTGATGCGTACCGCCCAATGCATACTGATCAACAACACAATGCAGGTGGCGAAAATCGCCAGAAACAGTTTGCCGGTAATACCGGGTCGCCAGAGCTTCATCAGGTTCTCCTTTTGCGTCGCGCAATGACGACATTTTTATGGGTATCGTTTGGGACGCGGGCAAAGATCACAGCGGGCAACGCGATGATAAAAGCCATACACAGCCAGGTGTACATAAAGACGGTATGCGACGTTCCGCTATCCACCGTCATATGCTGCTGTGCGAACATCCCTAGCAGCAGACCGGCAACGGTGACGCCAATACTCATCGAGAGTTGCATAATCATCGACAGCAGGCTGTTCCCGCTGCTGGCTAACTCATCCGGCAGATCTTTCAGGGTCAGGGTGTTCATGGAGGAGAAACGCGTCGAGTTGACCATGCCCTGAACAAACAGCACCAGCGGCAGCACGTAATACCAGCCCAACAGCGCAGTGGACATAAACAGCAGGGTTACCACCGA
Organism: Citrobacter freundii complex sp. CFNIH2; assembly: GCF_002880615.1. NCBI lineage: Bacteria > Pseudomonadati > Pseudomonadota > Gammaproteobacteria > Enterobacterales > Enterobacteriaceae > Citrobacter > Citrobacter freundii complex sp. CFNIH2. The sequence continues at coordinate 568,170 of NZ_CP025757.1, forward strand.
CAGTCCGAGCGTGGTGGCGACCAGCACCCGCCGATAGCCAAAACGGTTAACCACCTGTACGACAATCCGTTTCATGCCCATACTGCCGAGCACCATGGGGATCATCATCAGCCCGGCATGAAACGGGGAAAAGCCGAGACCAATCTGCAAAAAGACCGGCGTCATGAAAGGCAACATGCCGCTGCCGATGCGTCCGGCAAAGCTGCCAAACAGCCCCAGCGAGAAGGTTGGCGTGCGGAACAGGTGGAGACTGAACAGCGCCCGCGGGTTATCGTTGGCGTGCTTCAGGTAGAGCAAAATGGCCGCCACGCCGCACACCACCAGCGCACCGAGCGCGAACGACGACATCCCCATCCCTTTGCTGCCGTCCAGCGCGATGGTCAGAACCGCCATCCCAGCCGCCAGCAGCAGAAAACCCGAGAGATCGAAGCGTCGGGTTTGCATGGTGTAGTTGGGCATCAGCATCAGCGTGGCGATCGCGCCGACAATACCGACCGGAAGGTTGATCAGGAAAATCCAGTGCCAGGAGGCATATTCCACGAGGATCCCGCCCAGCGCCGGGCCCAGCAACGGGCCTATCTGGCCCGGCAGCGTGACAAACGTCATCGCCGCCATGTACTGCTCGCGCGGGACAATCTTCATCACCGTCAGCCGGCCGACCGGTACCATCATGGCACCGCCAACGCCCTGTAACACCCGCGCCATGACCAGTTCATTCAGCGTGCCGGAACCAGCGCAAAACAGCGAGCCCAGGGTAAACAGTACAATGGCGGTAAAGAAAATATTCCGCACGCCGATTTTGTCCGCCAGCCAACCGCTGGCAGGCAGCATGACCGCCACGGTCAGCACATACGAGACCACGACCATATGCATGTGCAGCGGGCTTTCCCCGAGGCTTTTCGCCATCGAGGGAAGCGCAGTATTGACGATGGTGGTATCCAGCGACTGCATAAAGAAGCCAAATGCCACAATCCACAGTTGCCAGCGGGTGCTGTTGGGAAGTTCTGTCATGTCTCTGTTATCGGTTTACGGTGTTTACGCGAAAAACGCAGCCGCAGACGGTCGAAAAAGAGGTACACCACCGGAGTGGTATAGAGCGTTAACAACTGGCTCATCACCAGACCGCCGACAATGGTAATCCCCAGCGGCTGGCGCAGTTCAGAACCGTCGCCGCCGGAAAGCACCAGCGGCAGCGCGCCAAACAGTGCGGCCAGCGTGGTCATCATAATCGGGCGAAAACGCAGCAGACAGGCCTGGAAAATCGCCTGTTCCGGGGTGAGGTTGCCATGCCTCTGCGCTTCCAGCGCAAAATCGACCATCATGATGGCGTTTTTCTTCACGATGCCAATCAATAGCATGATCCCTATCAGGGCGATTAGGCTGAACGGGGCATCGAAAATCTCCAGCGCTAACAGTGCGCCCACCCCTGCGGAGGGAAGGGTGGAGAGGATGGTCAGCGGGTGAACATAACTTTCATACAGCATGCCGAGCACAATATAGACCGTGGCAATCGCGGCAATAATCAGGATCACCTGAGAATTCATCGTTTCCTGGAAGACCTGCGCGGTCCCGGCAAAACTGCCGCGCACGGTGGACGGCACGCCAAGTTGGGTCATCGCCCGATTAATGGCGTCACTGGCTTCTGACAACGAGGAACCCGTAGGCAGGTTGAAGGAGACGGTGGACGCTGCTGACAGCCCCTGATGATTCACTGACAGCGGCGCGTTCGCCGGTTGCCATTTGGCAAACCAGGAGAGCGGAATCGCCTTGCCGTCACTGTTAATGACGTACATTTTCTCCAGCGCGCTGATGTCCTGTGTGTAGCGCGGATCGACTTCCATCACCACTTTATACTGGTTCATCGGCTGATAGATGGTGGAGATCTGCCGCTGACCAAAGGCGTTGTTTAACAGGCTATTAGCCGCCTGCACGTCAATACCCAGCCGCGCCATGGTTTCACGATCGTAGATAAGGTTCATCTCCGCGCCGTTATCCTGTTGGTCGGAGTTGACGTCCGCCAGTTGGGGGAGGGCGGCTAAGGCTTTGCGGATCTTCGGTTCCCATTCGCGTAGCGCAGCCAGATCGTCTGACAGCAGCGTGTACTGATAGCTGGCATTGGACTGGCGTCCGCCGACGCGAATATCCTGTACCGCCATCAGGAACAGATTGGCGCCAGGCTCTTTTGCCAGTTTCACCCGCAGACGGTCGATCACCTGCTGCGCAGTCTCCCGACGTTCGTCACGGGACTTAAGGGTGATAAACATCATCCCGCTGTTGACTCGCGAGCCGCCGGTAAATCCGGTGACATTATCCACGGCCGGATCATCGCGAATAATCTTCATAAAGTCCTGAAGCTTACCGCGCATCGCCTGAAACGAGATGCTCTGGTCAGCCTGAATCCCGCCCATCAGTACGCCGGTGTCTTGCTCCGGGAAGAAGGTTTTCGGAATTGAAATGTAGAGCCAGATATTCAGTGCAATAGTGCCGAGCAGCACCACGCCGACCAGTCGCGTATGGTTGAGCACCCATTTCAGCGACTTACCGTAGCCCTGTTGCAGCGCGACCAGCATGCGGCCAAATCCGCGCAGCCGTTTCTGCTCCCGCGGCTGGCTGGATTTCAGCATCCAGCCGCACATCATTGGGGTGAGCGTGAGCGAAACCAGCAGCGAGATACCAATCGCCACCGACAGCGTGACGGCAAATTCACGCAGTAATCGTCCCGGCAGCCCGCCCATCAGCAGCAGCGGCAGGAACACGGCAACCAGCGACAGGCTCATAGACAGCACGGTAAAGCCCACTTCACGCGTCCCCTGCAGCGCGGCCTGCAAGGGTTTCATTCCGGCTTCCAGATGACGTGAGATATTTTCCAGCACCACGATGGCGTCATCTACCACAAAGCCGGTGGCGATGGTCAGCGCCATCAGCGACAGGTTATTGAGGCTGAATCCGCACAGATACATCGCGGCAAAGGTGCCAATTAACGAAACCGGAACCGCCACGGCGGGGATCAGCGTGGCGCGTCCGGAGCGCAGGAACAGAAAGACCACCAGAATGACCAGCGCCACGGAAATGACCAGCGTCTGCTCAACCTCTTCCAGCGAGGCGCGGATGGTTGGCGAGCGATCCTGGGCGATTTGCATATCAATCGACGCCGGGATAGTGGACTGCAACTCCGGGAGTCTGGCCCGAATGCTGTCGACCGTCTGGATAATGTTGGCTTCCGGCAGTTTGCGGATCATCAGCAAAATCGCCGGCTTGGCGTTGGTCATCCCGGCGTTGCGGACATCCTGTACCGAGTCCGTCACCGTGGCGACATCACCCAGCCGTACGGCGCCGCCATTGTTGTAATGAATCACCAGTGGCTGATATTCCGCCGCCGTTTTGAGTTCGTCATTGGTCTGGATCTGCCAGCGATGCGTGGAATCTTCCAGCGCCCCTTGCGGTTTGCGCACGTTGGCGTTACTGATGGCGGTGCGTACCTCATCCAATGAGACGCCCTGGTTAAACAGCGCCTGCGGATTCAACCCGACGCGCACGGCGGGCAGCGAGCTGCCGCCTACGTCGACGTCGCCGACACCGTCGATTTGCGCGATGGTCTGCGCCAGTTGGGTTGAGGCGAAGTCGTATAGCTCACCTTGCGAATATGTCTCCGAGGTCAGCGTCAGAATCATGATCGGCGCGTCGGACGGATTGGCTTTGCGGTAAGTTGGTCGACTCGGCATGCCGCTTGGCAGCAGACTTTGCGCCGCATTTATCGCTGCCTGCACATCTCGTGCCGCACCGTTGATATCGCGATCGAAGTTAAATTGTAAAATGATGCGCGTGCTGCCGAGGGAACTGCTTGAGGTCATCTCACTGACCCCGGCAATGCGCCCCAGTGAGCGCTCCAGCGGCGTTGCGACGGAGGACGCCATGGTCTCCGGCGAGGCTCCCGGCAGCGAGGCGCTGACCATAATCACCGGAAAATCGACCTGCGGCAGCGGGGCGACAGGCAACAGTCGAAACCCCAGCACGCCGCAGAGGGTGATGGCGAGAGAGATTAAAATCGTCGCCACCGGACGGTAAATGAAAAGCGCGAAAAACTTCATTTACGCCTCCTCTTCCCGGTGAGAGAAGCGGTTTTTCATATACAGCGACAGGCGATCAAACAACAGATAGATAACCGGGGTGGTGAACAGCGTCAGCACCTGGCTGACCAGTAAACCGCCCACCATACCGATCCCCAGCGGACGGCGCAGTTCTGCCCCCACGCCGGTGCTCAGCATCAGTGGCAGTGCGCCCAGCAGCGCCGCCAGCGTGGTCATCAGAATCGGACGAAAACGCAGCAGACAGGCCTGGAAAATCGCCTCGCGCGGCGCCATCCCCTGTTCGCGCTCAGCAGCAAGGGCAAAGTCGATCATCATGATGGCATTTTTCTTCACGATGCCGATCAGCAAAATAATGCCGATAATGGCGATCACGCCGAGTTCGCTCCCGGCAATCATCAGTGCCAGCAGCGCGCCGACCCCCGCCGTGGGCAGCGTAGAGAGAATGGTGATCGGGTGAATAAAGCTTTCGTACAGCACGCCGAGCACGATGTACATCGCCACCACCGCCGCGACAATCAACCAGATGGTGCTGCTCAACGCCGCCTGGAAGGCGAGGGTGCTACCCTGGAACTGAGTGGTGATATCCACGGGCAGATTCAGCGTTTTTTCGGTGTCGAGAATTGACTGGACTGCATCGCCCAGCGAATAACCGTCCGGAACGTTAAACGAGATAGTGGTGACCGGGAACTGATCCAGATGGTTAATCGAGAGCGGCGCGAAGCGCTGCTCAATTTTAGCGATGGCGCTGAGCGGCACCATGCCGCCGTCGCTGCTGGTCAGACGGATCGAATCGAGCGCCGCCAGCCCTGGTGTATTTTCGGTATTGTGTTCCAGCACCACGCGATACTGATTCGCCTGGGTGTAGATCGTAGAAATCAGGCGCTGACCGAAGGCGTTATACAGCGCATTATCGACATCCGCCATGCTGATCCCCTGCCGACTGGCGCTGTCGCGATCGACATTCACATACGCCACCAGGCCCTGATCCTGCCAGTCACTGCTGACGTCAGAAAGCTGCGGCAACGCCTGCAGTTTTTCCATCAGTTGCGGCACCCAGGTGCTGAGGGCATCCAGCGAGGTGGCCTGAAGCGTGAACTGATACTGCGTGCGGCTGACCTGTGTATCGATCGTCAGATCCTGCGTCGGTTGCAGATACAAGTCGACGCCCGGTACTCTCGCCACGGCGTCCTGCAAACGGGCGATCACCTTCTGGACGCGATCATCACGTTCGTCGAGCGGTTTCAGGTTGATTTGCAGACGCGCGCTGTTCAGCGACGGGTTGGTGCCATCGACGCCGACGAAAGAGGTCAGGCTCTCAACCGCCGGATCTTTCAGTATCACGTCCGACACCTGCCGTTGGCGCTGGGCCATACTGGTAAAGGAACTGGACTGCGGCGCCTGCAACGTGCCCTGAATGATGCCGTTATCCTGGATCGGGAAGAAGCCTTTTGGAATAAACACCCACAGCATGATGCTTAACAGCAGGGTGCCCAGCGCCACGTTCAGCGTCAGCCACGGATGGTTCAGCACCTTCGCCAGCCAGTGTCCGTAACCGGCAATCACACGGTCAAACATTTTCTCCGACGCGCGGGAGAAGCGGTTTTGCTTACGCAGTGACTCCTGGCTCAGCATTCTGGCGCACATCATCGGCGTCAGGGTTAGCGACACCACCGCAGAGATTAAAATCGCCACCGCCAGCGTCACGGCAAATTCGCGGAACAGACGCCCCACGATATCGCCCATGAACAGCAGCGGAATCAGGACCGCAATCAGCGAGAAGGTCAATGAGATAATGGTAAAGCCGATTTCTCCGGCCCCTTTCAGCGCGGCCGTCAGCGGTTTTTCCCCTTTTTCGATATAGCGCGAAATGTTTTCGATCACCACAATCGCATCATCCACCACAAAGCCGGTGGCAATGGTCAGCGCCATTAGCGTCAGATTGTTGATGGAGAAATCGAGAAACACCATCACTGCAAACGTGCCGATCAGCGACAGCGGGACGGCAACGCCGGGGATAATGGTGGCGGGAATATTGCGCAGGAACAGATAGATGATCATCACGACCAGCGCGATGGCCAGCATTAACTCGAACTGGGTGTCGCTCACCGAGGCGCGGATGTTGGTGGTGCGGTCGGACAGTACCGTCACGTTCACCGATTTCGGCAGGCTCTCTTTAAGCTGTGGCAACATCTGATGAATGCTGTCTGCCGTTGAGATGATGTTAGCGCCAGGCTGGCGCTGGACGTTCATCACAATAGCCTGTTCTTTATTTGCCCATGCGCCGAGCCAGCTGTTTTCCGCCCCTTGTTCAACGGTCGCGACATCGCCCAGACGAACCGGCGCGCCGTTCTGGTAAGCAATAATGAGCTGGCGGTATTCGTCGGCAGACTGCATCTGATCGTTCGCCGAGAGCGTCACCGCGCGAGTAGGGCCATCAAGGCTACCCTTGGCGGAGTTGACGTTCGCGCCGGTAATCGCCGTGCGGACGGTTTCGCTGGTCAGGCCCAGCGCGGCAATGGCCTGCGCATTGAGCTTCACGCGGACCGCCGGACGTTGACCGCCGGAGAGCGTCACTAACCCGACGCCGGAGACCTGGGAGATCTTCTGCGCCACGCGGGTTTCAACCATGTCTTCTACCTGGGTCATCGGCATGGCGGTAGAGGTCACCGCCAGCGTCATGATCGGCGGATCGGCAGGGTTGACCTTGCTGTAGACCGGCGGGTTCGGCAGGTCGCCCGGCAGCAGGTTGGTGGCGGCGTTAATGGCCGCCTGAACTTCCTGTTCGGCCACATCCAGCGGCAGGGTCAACTGGAACTGGAGCGTCACCACCGACGCGCCGCCGGAGCTTTGCGACGACATCTGTTTCAGTCCGGACATCTGGCCAAACTGACGTTCCAGCGGCGCGGTGACCGCAGAGGTCATCACATCCGGACTGGCGCCAGGATACAACGTCACCACCTGAATGGTGGGATAGTCCACCTCCGGCAGCGCGGAAACGGGCAGGAAACGATAGCCGATGATCCCGGCGAGGAGAATCGCCACCATCAGCAGCGTGGTGGCGACAGGACGCATAATAAACAGGCGCGACGGGCCGCCCGTGCTGCTTGGAGGTAACACCTGCATCAGGAGCGCGCTCCTTTCTTACCGTATTCACGGCTGGTGGCTTTTGTATCGGTTGTGGCGGCGGCCTGCGCGTCTACCACTTCCACTTTCGCCCCTTCCGTCAGGCGGTCAATCCCGTCGGTGACGACGCGATCACCGGCTGAAATCCCGGCGCTGATCACTACCTTCTGGCTGTCCTGAATACCCGTTTTGACCAGGTGCTTACTGACTTTGTTTTCATCGTTCAGCACCCAGACGAAGTGACCCTCGTTACCCATTTGCAGGGCGGCAGTCGGGATCACTACGGCGTTTTGTTCGGTGTCGACCAGCATTCGGGCATTCACAAACTGATTCGGGAACAGCGCGTCATCCTGGTTATCAAAGCGAGCTTTGACTTTGATTGTCCCGGTAGTGACATCGATCTGATTGTCCAGACTCAGCAATACGCCCGCGCTAAGCTTTTTCGAATTGGTTCGATCCCAGGCTTCAACGACCAGCGGCTGTCCGCTTTTTTGCGCCTGCACGACGGTGGCGATATCGCTTTCCGGTAGGGTGAAAATCAGGTCGATGGGATGCGTCTGGGTGATCACCACAATACCGTTGGTGTCACCACTGGAAATCTGATTGCCGACATCTACCTGTTTCAGACCGACGCGACCATCGACCGGCGCGGTGATGCGGCTCCAGTCGAGTTGCAGCTGCGCGCTGGCGACGCTGGCTTCATCGGCCTTAATCGTGCCTTCGGATTCGCTCACCAGCGCCTGCTGGGCGTCCAGCTCCTGGCGGGAGACTAAGTTGCTTTTGACCAGTTGCTGGTAACGGGCCAGATCGCGACGGGCGTTAGCGAGGGTGGCTTTGTCTTTCGCCAGCACGCCCTGCGCCTGTGCCAGTGCCACTTTAAACTGGCTGGGATCGATCTCCGCCAGCAGGTCACCGGCTTTAACCTGTTGACCCTCCTGGAAATGCAGCGCCAGCAGTTGTCCATCCACGCGGCTACGTACGGTGACGGTGTTGGCTGCGGTCATCGTGCCCAGACCAGTGAGATAACGCGGAACGGCCTGCTCCGTGGCGGTCGCGGCCTGCACCGGCGCGAGTGGACCGGAGCGCATACCGCGACGACCTGCGCCAGCCGTTGACTTCGCTTGTCCGGTAGCGCCGGGCGCGGTGCTCTGCGGTTCGCCCCGGTTTTGCCAGAACCAGAATGCGGCGATGGCGGCGATGACCACCACGATGGCTATCACCCAGCGGGATTTGTTACTGCCTTTCATCGTTATGAGTTTCTCATCCTGAAACGTTTCGCGGAATGATACTAGTTTAGTCAGCCAGGAAGGGAGAAAAATGGAGGAATTATGAAACCCTGTACGGATTCATCCGAATGGCGGCGCGCTTTGCGAGGCGTTACGCAACAATCATCGTTGAAAAAGGCGCATGAGAAATTGTGCGCTACAGTGGCGGCACGGCAAAAAGGAGGTAAGCCACGGATTTCAGCAGGACGCTGAAACGGGAAAGCCCCTCCCGAGGAAGGGGCCAAAATAAGGAAAGGGTTATGATGAAGGCAGTCATCATACTGGTGATACTCTTAGTCATTAGCTTACCGGCTTACTAAGACACCAGGGGGAGGGGAAACTCTCCCTAACCCTCACTCCTGAAACTAAGCCACATGAACCTTAATGTCAATCCATCCGCGTTCAGCTTGCGAGGCGTTTAGCGGAATACCACCTCAGCCCAGCGGGCCAGACCCGCGGTGACGGAACCGAAGTCATCGCCACCGGCAATGGGAATACCCGGCAGTTTGGCGGCCAGCGCTTTTTTGATCAGCGGCGAGCGGGCGCTGCCGCCGGTCAGATAGATGACGTCTGGCTTTTCCTGGGCGTTATCCAGCGCCAGTTGCACCTGTTCCAGTATCCGGGAAAGCGGCTGATCCAGCGCGCTCTCCAGCCCCTGTTGGCTGATGACAGTGGCCAGATCGTCGCGGATAAACGGGAGCGCTGCGTTAACGTCGGCTTGTGCGGACAGCGTAATTTTGCTCTCTTCGGCGCTGCGGACCAGTCGATAACCGAGACGTTGACGCCAGACTTTCAGCAGCAGCGCCACCTGTTCCGGTTCGCGGGCATCGCGTACCAGGTCGTTCAGCAGACGCCCCGTGGCGCTGCTGTAGAAATCGCTTTGCGCCGGAACGTCGTTGATCGCCACTGCGTTCCACCACGGCAGCACGGGCAGGGCGATTCCTTTCTCGGTTTCGCCTCCCATCCCCAGCAGCGGCATCAGGTGTTTAAACGCCAGCGCGATATCCAGATCGTTCCCGCCAACGCGACAGCCGCTGTGCCCCAACAGGCTGGATTCGCGATCGGCGCGGTGATGCCATTGTGGCCCCATCAGCAGTAACGAACAGTCGGTGGTCCCCCCGCCGATATCCACCACCAGGACGCGTTTCTCTTCCTGTAATGTCGCTTCGTAATCCAGTCCCGCCGCCACCGGCTCATACTGGAAAACGACATCCTGGAAGCCGGCTCGTTTGGCCGCGCGCTCCAGAATGCCCTGTGCCTGGCTGTTCGCCTCATCGCCGCCTAATCCCTGGAAGTTAATGGGGCGTCCAATCACGGCCTGGGTGATGGTTTCGGGGAGCTGGTTTTGTGCCTGTTGACGGATGTGCAGCATCATTGCGCAGACTAAATCTTCGAACAGTGCGACCTGCTGCGGTTTTAGCCCGCTGGCGCCGAGGAACGATTTCGGCGATTTAACGAAGTACACCTCTTCCGGGTCGTCAATATAGTGTCCAAGCGATGACAGGCCAAACTGTACGCTGCTGGCGTGAACGTCAATATCCTCGTCGCGATTGAAGCGAATGGCCCGACGCAGCAGCGCCTGTGTTTCATCGTCCGGTGTCGGAACATCATGATGGCGGTAGAGCCATTCGCTCACCGATTCACGCGTCGGCGCGCAAAGCATGGAAGGCAGCAGCGTACTGCCATTTTCCATTTTCAGCAGTTGCGGCTTGCCGTCGCGCATGACGGCGACAGAACAGTTAGCGGTACCGTAATCAAATCCAATAAACACCTTGAAAATCCCCATGCCAGTGAAGAAGGGGCGTGACTTTAGCGAAATGTCGTCGTCGCGACAACTGGAATATGAAAGCAAAGCACAACGCCTGAATAGCGTTTATGCTGAAGGTTTGCAGAAAAAGGAGAGAATGATGTTTACCCTGAGCTGGCAACCGCCTTATGACTGGTCATGGATGCTGGGTTTCCTTGCCGCCCGTGCGGTCAACGGTGTGGAAACCGTAGAGGCGTTACGCTACACGCGGAGTCTGGCGATAGGGCAACACACGGGAATTATCACTGTCGTCCCCGACACGGTGACAAACACGCTTCAGGTCACGTTGAGTGAAGGGTTATTGCCGGTCGCGGATATTTGCCTTGAAAAAATGGAGCGACTGTTTGATTTGCGCTGTAAACCGCAGCAGATCAGCCATGCGTTAGGTGAACTGGGCGCGGCGCGCCCTGGGCTGCGCCTGCCAGGTTCAGTGGACGCCTTTGAGCAGGGCGTTCGGGCGATTCTTGGCCAACTGGTGAGTGTGGCGATGGCGGCAAAGCTGACGTCGAAGGTCGCACGATGGTATGGCGACGTGTTAGCGGACGCCCCGGAATACGTCTGTTTCCCAACGCCTGAACAGCTGGCCGCAGCCGATCCGCTGGACCTGAAAGCGTTGGGTATGCCGCTGATGCGCGCCAACGCGCTTATCCATCTGGCGCAGGCCGCGCGGGATGGGATACTGGTAACTCAGCCGCCGGAAGATATTGAACAGGGAATTAAAACGCTACAGGGATTTCCGGGGATTGGTCGCTGGACGGCAAACTATTTTGCCCTGCGCGGCTGGCAGGCGAAGGATGTGTTTTTGCCTGACGACTATCTGATCAAACAACGTTTTCCGGGAATGACGCCTGCGCAGATCCGTCGCTATGCGGAGCGCTGGAAACCCTGGCGCTCCTACGCGTTATTGCACATCTGGTATACCGAGGGATGGCAGCCGTCAGTTGATCGCGAAGTAACTGGTGTTGAGTAGCAGATCCAGCGGCTGCGCGTCGGCGATGATGTCGCCATAAATCTGGTCGATACCAATACCTGACAGCGTATCCATGACGATCGGCGTTTGCACCGGCCCGGCAATGGTTTTCATCCCCAGGCGCTGGGCGTGACCCTGGATGATCGACACCAGCATTTCATCCATCATGTTGCCGTGAATGCTGGCGCTCAATTCACTGTCGAGCAGCAGGTAATCCGCCATACTTTTGGTCATCAGATTGAAGATCTGCAGATCGCGGCCAATCTGGCTCACAATGATGTGACACCCTGCCTGGCGTAATGTCTGGATTGCCGCGGTGCTCTCCTGCGGGTGTAGTAACAGCGCTTCCGCAGGCACAATCAGATGTAGCAAGCGTCCCGGCAGAGCGCTCTGCTCCAGTTGAGCCAGAAGTTCGTCAATGAGCGTTGTGCTGATTAATCCCGCCGCCGAAAGCGGCAGAGCGACGCTGAGTCCTTTGCTGGCAACCGCTGGCGCCGCATGATGGAAAAATTCATGGAGCACGCGACGATCCAGCGCATGGCTGAGTGCCGGATCGGCTAAGCTTGCCCGAAAGGCCTGCTCTTCCATGACTTCACCTTCACTGGTCCACAGTCGCAGCGAGATCAGCCAGAAATTACGTGCTTCGGGAATGCGTGGTGACGCGACGCCGCGGGCGACCATCAGCAAGTGGTTATCTTTAATCATCCGCCACTGTTCATCCAGCGACATCATCGCGCGTTCGTGATGCGCCAGTTCCTGCTGCGGTTCATACACGGTTACCTGACCACGCCCGCCGTTTTTAGAGGCATAACAGGCAATATCCGCCTGCGACATCACCTCAACCGCCTGACAGTTGTTCTCGTCGATGAGCGTGATCCCGGCGCTGGCGCCAATGCGATGCAGGCGGCCTTCCCACATAAAGTGGTAGTCGTTGACGGCGTTAATGATCCGCGTGGCAATAAAGCGTGCGCTTTCGATATTGCACTCCGGCAGCAGCAGGCCGAACTCATCGCCGCCCAGACGCGCCAGCACGTCGCTGGAACGCAACATGCTGAGCATCAGTTGCGCCAGTTCGCGCAGCAGCGCATCGCCCGCCGCGTGACCAGCGCTGTCATTTACCGCTTTAAAGCGATCAAGATCGATAAAGACCAGCGCGTGGCGCTGATGCGCACTGCGTACGGTTTGCAGCAGCAGCTTCAGTTTGTTTTCAAAGCTGGCCCGGTTGGTCAGGTGGGTGAGGGCATCGTGGGTGGCGCTGTAGCTCAGCTGGCGCAACATCTTACGTGACTCGGTGACATCCTGAATCACCAGCACCGAACCGATATTACCGCCGTCCAGGGTGCTGAGCGGGGTTATGCTGTAGTGAATATCGTAACTGCCGCCGTTGCGACAATGGAGAACCACATCCTGTTCGATAGCGGAACGGGACATATCGGCGCTGTAGATGTTTTCCATCAGCGGACCGTTATCGCCAAAGGTGATCCGCAGTACCGTCAACAGCGGCACGCCAATGGCATTCTCTTGTTGCCAGCCGCTCATCTTCTCGGCGACCGGGTTCATAAAGGTCACCTTCATATCAACGTCAATACACACCACCGCTTCCCCGATGGAGTCGAGGGTAATGTGTAGACGTTCTTTTTCCTGAAACAGCGCTTCATTCAACTGCTTCACTTCGGTCATGTCCATATTGATACCGAGCAGTCGCTCGACTTCACCGTCTTTATTTAACACCCGATTCGCCAGTGAGCGGATATGGCGGACGCCGTCTTTCACCGCAATGCGGAATTCCATCTTAAAGGGCAGGCGCGCGGCTAAGGAGTCGCGAACCACTTTTTCCGCATACTCGCGGTCTTCCGGGATAACGCAGTCGTACCAGACCGACCAGGTAGGCTTAACATGGGCGGGAACCTCATACAGTTCGAACATGCGCTTATCCCAACTGATGACGTCGGGTTGCAGTTCCCATTCCCAGATCCCAATGCCGCCAGCTTCGTTTGCCAGCGTGATGCGTTCCATCAGCCGCTTATTAACCCATTCGGTATGTTTGAGATCGTTGATGTCTTCAATTTGCGCGATAAAGTAAAGCGGCGTGCCATCAGGATGGCGGACCAGCGAGACGGCCAGCAACGCCCAGACGACCTCACCCGCCCGGGTGTAATAGCGTTTCTCCATTGAATAACTATTAATGTCGCCGCTCACCAGCATGGTGAGTTGTTCCAGATCGTTATTCAGGTCCTCCGGCCAGGTGAGTTGCTGAAAGGTCAGCGCGCGCAACTCATCCTGGTTGTAGCCAAGAAACTGGCATAACGCTTTGTTGGCCTGCAGCCATTGTCCTTCCGTACCGACCAGCGCCATGCCGATCGCCGAATACTCCATCGCATTGCGAAAACGTTCTTCGCTTTCCGTAATGTGCTTACGCTCGGCGCGAAAAGCATACATCACCATGGTCATGATATTCGCCGGCAATAAAATCATTAAGAACGGCAGCCACGGCAGGTTGTTCATGACATGCACTTTGGGGGTAACCAGCAGTGACGGGTCGGCCGCCATCATCAGCGACACCATCATGACGGTGGCGAGGAAGATGAGGAAGGCTTCCATCCGCGGTAATCGCACGGCGCTCCACATCAGCAACACGATCACTAATGTGAAGGGCCATGGAACATATTTCATGGCAAACCAGCTCAGGATCAGGGTCACCGTCAGCGTCAGCAGGGTTTCAAGGAGCAGTCGTGGGTCGCGGTGACGCAGCAGGTAGTGTGGTTTGAACAATAAGCCCAACGGCACCAGCGCCAGAGCGCCGATGGACTCCGACAGCACCCAAATCAGAAACGCTTTCATCGGCGTTTCATGCGGCGATAGCATCCAGACCAGAATGCCACCTAACAGCGGCGGGATAACCGCACTGCCGAAGGCGAGACGTATCCAGTCATTGAGATTCTGCAACGGATTGTACCAGGGTAACAGCTTACGCAGCAGCATTGCGCCGACCGCGGCTTCAATGATGTTGATCGCCGTGTAGGTAAAATTCAGCGCGCTGGGCGGAAACAGGACCAGCGATGCGCCAATGCTCCCTAACGAACAGGCGAGCGCAATTCCCGGCCACATCCGTCCGGCGTGACGGTAAAAGGCCACCATCATGATCGACGTCGGGAACCAGAGCGGGGCGAGCTGGGTACCAAACTGGGATAATTCCAGTGAGAAAAGGGTAAAAATAAAAGCCGTCAGCCCTAAACTGACGAAGCGCAGCAGAGGATGCGGCAAGGTAACTAAAACATGTTGGGATGGTTTACTCATTACCCTGTATCCGAGTGGCCGGAACGTCGCGGAACGCCCGGACGCATCGTAGTATTCTCTGTTTATGCTAGTACAAACAATTTACAATTTATATCCCGGTTGCTCATAATTTGACATTATATGGCGATTAATTACTGCGAAATCGGGTTAATTCCGCGGGTTGCTCCAAATCTGAACAAATAAATTTGCGACAGGGAAACATTGGGCGCTAAATACACTCCCTGCTATCTCGACTGGTATCGCACGCGCGAAATCCCTATAATTGCCGCGTTTGACGCCCATGCGGCGTCGTCTTTCCTAACCAGGTTATTCAGGTCGCTAAATTTATGACTGATCAGTCCCATCAGTGCGTCATTATCGGTATTGCTGGCGCATCGGCTTCCGGCAAGAGTCTTATTGCCAGTACCCTTTATCGCGAGTTGCGTGAACAAGTCGGTGACGAACATATCGGCGTTATTCCCGAAGACAGCTATTACAAAGATCAAAGCCATCTGTCGATGGAAGAACGCGTTAAAACCAACTACGACCATCCGAATGCGATGGATCACAGCCTCCTGTTTCAGCACCTGCAGGCCCTCAAACGGGGTTCGGCGATTGAGTTGCCGGTTTATAGCTACGTTGAACATACCCGCATGAAAGAGACGGTTCGCGTTGAGCCGAAAAAAGTCATCATTCTTGAAGGGATTTTGTTGCTGACCGACGCGCGTTTGCGCGAAGAGATGAACTTCTCTATTTTTGTCGATACCCCGCTGGATATCTGCCTGATGCGCCGTATCAAGCGTGATGTTAACGAACGCGGTCGTTCGATGGATTCCGTCATGGCGCAGTATCAGAAGACCGTGCGTCCGATGTTCCTGCAATTTATTGAACCGTCTAAACAGTACGCCGATATTATCGTGCCGCGCGGTGGGAAAAATCGCATCGCCATTGATATTCTGAAAGCGAAAATCAGTCAGTTCTTTGAATAAGCCCGGCGAATTGTGTACCGTTCAGTGATAACCTGGTTTGCCCTTAATGCACAATGCGTTAAGCGCCCGATGCACGAAAGGAGAAAGTGCCATGCGTCTGTGTGACCGAGATATTGAAGCCTGGCTTGATGAAGGCCGTTTGTCGATCAACCCGCGTCCGCCCGTTGAGCGCATTAATGGCGCAACCGTGGATGTGCGCCTGGGCAATAAATTTCGTACATTTAGTGGACATACCGCTGCCTTTATCGATTTAAGCGGACCGAAAGCGGAAGTGAGCGCTGCGCTGGATCGCGTAATGAGCGATGAGATAGTCCTGGCGGAAGGGGATGCATTTTACCTGCATCCGGGCGAACTGGCGCTGGCAGTGACTTATGAGTCGGTGACCCTGCCGGCGGACCTGGTGGGGTGGCTGGACGGGCGCTCTTCGCTGGCGCGCCTTGGTCTGATGGTTCACGTGACCGCGCACCGTATCGATCCGGGCTGGTCTGGCTGTATCGTACTGGAATTCTATAATTCCGGTAAATTACCGCTGGCTTTGCGCCCGGGGATGCTGATCGGCGCGTTAAGTTTCGAGCCGCTATCGGGGCCTGCGCTTCGACCTTACAACCGTCGTGAAGATGCGAAGTATCGCGATCAGCAGGGCGCTGTCGCCAGCCGGATTGATAAAGACTGAGTCTAATCCATTGAGGATAGCATGAGACGATTTCTGACGACGCTGATGATTTTGCTGGTCGTGTTGGTGGCTGGCTTCTCCGCGTTAGTATTGTTAGTCAATCCGAACGATTTCCGCGCCTATATGGTGCAACAGGTGGCTGCGCGAAGCGGTTATCAACTGCAACTGGACGGCCCACTGCGCTGGCACGTCTGGCCGCAGCTCAGCATCCTCTCCGGGCGCATGGTGTTAACCGCGGAAGGGGCCAGTGAACCGCTGGTTCGTGCGGATAATATGCGCCTGGATGTCGCACTGTGGCCGCTGCTGAGTCATCAGCTCAGTGTCAAACAGGTGATGCTCAAAGGCGCGGTGATTCAGCTAACGCCGCAAACGGAAGCGGTACGCCGCGAAAACGCCCCGGTGGCCCCGAAAGACAACACGTTGCCGGATGTTGCCGAAGATCGCGGTTGGTCGTTTGATGTCGCCAGTCTGCGTGTGGCGGACAGCGTACTGGTCTTTCAGCATGAAGATGATGAACAGGTAACCGTTCGCGATATTCGTCTACAGATGGAACAGGATGCGCAGCATCGCGGCTCCTTCGAATTTTCAGGCCGCGTGAATCGCGACCAGCGCGACCTTACCCTTGCTTTCAACGGCACCGTTGACGCGTCCGATTATCCGCATAACTTAACCGCGGGCATTCAACAGTTAAGCTGGCAGTTGCAGGGCGCCGATCTGCCGAAACAGGGCATCCAGGGTCAGGGACAACTGCAGGCGCAGTGGCAGGAAGAGAAGAAAGCGCTCACCTTCAGCCAACTCAACGTGACGGCGAACGACAGCGCCCTGGCCGGAAACGTGCAGGTGACGCTGAAGGAACAACCCACGTGGCTCGTCAATCTGCAATTTGCCCGCCTGAATCTGGATAACCTGTTAGCGCCGCCCGAAAATGCCAGCAGCGCCAACGGTGCGGCGGCGCAGGGGGGAAGTCAGCCGCCGCTGGCGCGTCCGGTGATTTCAAGTCGTGTGGATGAACCCGCCTATCAGGGCCTGAAAGGCTTTAGTGCCGATATCGCGCTGAAAGCGGATACCGTGACCTGGCGTGGAATGAATTTTACCCACGTCAGCAGCCGTATGACCAATCAGTCCGACGTGCTGACGATCGCCGAACTGCAAGGTAAACTCGATGACGGGATGATATCGCTGCCGGGGACGCTGGATACGCGTGCGCAAACGCCGCAAATGGTGTTCCAGCCGCGTCTGGACGACGTCGAAATCGGTACGATCCTTAAAGCATTCAACTACCCGATTGCCCTGACCGGCAAGATGTCGCTGGCGGGGGATTTCTCCGGTGCGGATATCGATGCCCAGTCATTCCGTCACAGCTGGCAGGGGAAAGCCCATGTTGACATGCGCGACACGCGGATGGAGGGCATGAACTTTCAGCAGTTGATTCAGCAGGCTGTGGAACGCAGCGGCGGCGATGTACAGTCGATGCAAAGCGTTGATAACGCAACGCGTCTGGCCCGCTTTGTAACGGACCTGACGCTGGATCACGGTAAACTGACGCTGGATAACATGGAAGGCGAGTCCGCGATGCTGTCCCTGACGGGGCAGGGAACGCTCGACCTGGTCGGGCAAACCTGCGACACGCAGTTTAACGTGCGGGTGCTGGACGGCTGGAAAGGTGAAAGCAAGCTGATCGATTTCCTGAAGGCGACTCCGGTTCCGCTGCGGGTTTACGGCAACTGGCAGGCGCTGAATTACAATCTGCAGGTGGATCAGTTACTGCGTAAGCATATGCAGGATGAAGCGAAGCGTCGTCTGAATGACTGGGCGGAACGCAATAAAGATTCCCGCAACGGCAAAGATGTGAAGAAGCTGCTGGATAAACTCTGATTCGGCAGGGTGTGTGTGCCGGATGGCGACGCTCCGTGTCCTATCCGACCTGGAAACGGATAATGATCATATGCCGGGCGGCGCGTTCGTCACCCGGCATCGTTTCATGTTAAACCTCGTAATCCATCTCGTCCTCATTGCGTAACGGCACAATTTGAACCTTCTGTACGCGATGGCTTTCCACCTGCAACGTTTTGAGCAGGAAATCGCCCACCTGAACTTCTTCTCCCGGCTTTGGCACGCGCTGCAATTCTTCCATCAGCAGACCCGCAATGGTGTGATACTCCCGTTTTTCATCGAGCGGCAGCGGGACATATTGCACCAGATCTTCCAGCGGCATGTGGCCGTTAACGGTCCATGAGCCGTCCGGATTTTTCTGGATGTCATGGCGGGCATCAATCTCTTCCGCCTCGTTCGGCAGATTACCGGCGATGGTTTCCGTGACGTCACTGAGCGTCACGATCCCTTCCACCGAACCGAATTCATCGACGACAAAAGCAAAGTGCGTCCGCGCATTGCGGAACTGCTCCAGCGCCGGAAGCAGCGGCAGCGTCTCCGGGAACACCAGCGGCTGACGAATCAATACCCGCAGGTTGAGCGGTTCACCGCGCAGCGACTGCTGCAGCAGGTCAATAACGTGCACCACGCCCAGCAGATCTTCTTCATCGTGACCACCGGTCACCACCAGGCGCGTATGCTGATTTTTTTCCAGCAGCGAGCGAATTTCTTCTTCCGGCGCGGTGAGGTCGATATGCTCGATGTCGTGGCGCGAGGTCATAATGCTGCTGACCGTACGCTGATTGAGATTGAGCACCCGCTCAATCATCCGACGCTCTTGCGGGTTGAAAATCTGGCTGTCGTCATGGTCAACCAGCAGGGAGGCGGTTTCCGCATCCAGTTCGGCCTCTTCTTTCTGTCCGCTCAGCAGACGCATGACCGCCTCGGTCGTCCGTTGGCGCAGGGTATGATTGGCCGACAGGAAACGACGACGATTAAAGATAGCCAACTGGTTCAGCGCTTCGATCATCACCGAGAAGCCAATGGCGGCGTACAGATACCCTTTCGGGATCCGGAAGCCGAAGCCTTCCGCCACCAGGCTGAAGCCGATCATCAGCAGGAAGCTGAGACAGAGGATGACAATGGTCGGGTGACTGTTCACAAAGCGGGTGAGTGACTTACTCGCCAGGAGCATCAGGCTGATGGCAATAATCACCGCCGCCATCATCACCGCCAGGTGATCCACCATACCGACGGCTGTGATCACGGAGTCGAGCGAGAAGATGGCATCCAGCACCACAATTTGCGCCACCACGCCCCAGAATTTCGCCCCTTTACGCTGAGTGGGGTTGTCGCTGTCTTTCCCTTCGAGTCGTTCGTTCAGCTCCATCGTGGCTTTAAACAGCAGGAAGAAGCCCCCAAACAGCATGATCAAATCGCGGGCGCTAAAGCTCAGCCCCTGCACGCTAAACAGCGGTTTGGTTAGCGTGACCAGCCACGAGATCGATGCCAGCAGCAGCAGGCGCATCAGCATTGCCAGGATAAGCCCGGTCACGCGCGCACGGTCGCGCTGCGCAGGCGGCAGTTTTTCTGCGAGGATGGCAATAAAGACTAAGTTATCAATGCCGAGGACTAATTCGATCACGACCAGCGTGACCAGTCCGGCCCAGATTGACGGATCGGCGATCCATTCCATAGTAAACGTAATACCTTTCGTTATATGACAATTGTCACAATTCGATCATGGATAAAGCGGGCGGAAAATGCAATGGCGAGAAGGGATTTCTCACGTATTCACCTTGCTGATTGCGCTGAAAATAACCATAAAGTTTCTGCCGGGAATAATTAAATATGGCAAAAAGCTATTTAGGAAATATCGCAGGATGAATGGAGGAAATAGATTCTGTCAACATCAAGTAATTCCTAAAAACAGGCCAATATATCGCTTAATATTAATCTTAAAAACAGAGAATAGCAGGCTTGTTACCTTGCCTGCAATTACGTTAGCTGTAACAATTCTTCCAGCGTTAATGATGGAAGCGAAAATATATTACGTGGGATCCCGGTTCATTAATGGCTGACATTCAGAATGCCTTAACGCTTTCTCAGTTACGACAAAAGCGCGAAATGACAAGGCTTACAAAAACATAATCTAATCAGTGTATTGGTAGCTAAAAAGCCAGGGGCGGTAGCGTGCCTGAATGCCTGATGACGAGTCTGCATTATTCTGTCAATAGCTTACGGATGAATTCAATTTTTTTAGGACTGATGCCAGTTAAATTTCTTTTCAATTAACTGCAATGTAAATGTGTACGGCGAAGTTGCTATTTAAATTGCACAGGATAATTACTCTGCCAAAGTGATAAATAATCAATGATGAAATCCAAAATGAAATTGATGCCATTATTGGTGTCGGTAACCTTGATAAGCGGTTGCACAGTACTTCCGGGCAGCAATATGTCTACGATGGGCAAAGACGTGATTAAACAGCAAGACGCTGATTTTGATCTCGACCGGATGGTTAACGTGTATCCACTCACGCCGCGACTGGTAGAACAATTACGCCCGCGCCCGAATGTTGCCCAGCCGAATATGTCGCTGGACCAGGAGCTCGCCAGCTATCAGTACCGCGTTGGCGCGGGGGACGTGCTGAGTGTGACCGTCTGGGATCACCCGGAACTCACCACGC
Source organism: Citrobacter freundii complex sp. CFNIH2 (assembly GCF_002880615.1). NCBI lineage: Bacteria > Pseudomonadati > Pseudomonadota > Gammaproteobacteria > Enterobacterales > Enterobacteriaceae > Citrobacter > Citrobacter freundii complex sp. CFNIH2. Next base: position 588,922 of record NZ_CP025757.1, read on the forward strand.
CAGCGGGGCAATACCGTAGCTCCAGCGATACCGGCAACTGGGTTCAGCCCGATGGCACGATGTTTTATCCCTACATCGGCAAGGTCAGCGTGGTCGGAAAAACGTTGGCAGAGATCCGCAGTGATATTACCGGGCGCTTAGCGAAGTACATTGCTGACCCGCAGGTGGACGTTAATATCGCCGCTTTTCGTTCGCAAAAAGCCTACATCTCCGGGCAGGTGAATAAATCCGGGCAGCAGGCGATCACCAACGTGCCGTTGACCGTACTGGACGCCATTAACGCCGCCGGCGGCCTGACGGAAGTGGCTGACTGGCGCAACGTGGTGCTGACGCACGAGGGCAAAGAACAACGTATTTCGCTGCAGGCGCTGATGCAAAACGGCGATCTCAGCCAGAACCGTCTGCTCTATCCGGGCGATATTCTCTACGTGCCGCGCAATGACGACCTGAAAGTGTTCGTGATGGGTGAAGTGAAAAAACAGAGCACCCTCAAAATGGACTTCAGCGGCATGACGCTGACCGAAGCACTGGGTAACGCCGAAGGTATCGATCTGACCACCTCCAACGCCAGCGGCATCTTCGTGATCCGTCCGCTGAAAGGCAAAGGCCCGGGCGGCAAGATTGCCAACATCTATCAGCTCGATATGTCTGATGCGACCTCTCTGGTCATGGCGACGGAATTCCGTCTGCAACCGTATGACGTGGTGTATGTCACCACTGCACCGGTCGCGCGCTGGAACCGTCTGATCAATCAGTTGCTGCCGACCATCAGCGGTGTCCGTTACATGACGGATACGGCCAGCGACCTTCATAACTGGTAATCGTCATGTTTAACAAAATATTAGTGGTTTGCGTGGGGAACATTTGCCGTTCCCCGACGGCAGAACGCCTGCTTAAACAGTATCACCCGCAGATAACGGTGGAATCCGCCGGTCTGGGCGCGTTGGTGGGAAAAGGCGCTGACGCCTCGGCGATGAGTGTCGCAGCCGGCCATGCACTTTCTCTCGAAGGACACTGCGCACGGCAGGTCACCGGACGACTGTGTCGTGGCTATGACCTGATCCTGGCGATGGAAAAAAGACATATCGCCTCTCTGCACGAACTGGCGCCCGAGATGCGTGGCAAGGTCATGCTTTTCGGTCACTGGGACGATGAGCGCGAAATTCCCGACCCGTATCGCAAAAGCCGTGAGGCGTTTGAAGCGGTGTACGCATTACTTGAACGGTCTGCTCGCCAGTGGGCGCAGGCATTGAACGCAGAGCAGGTAAAATAATGACAGAAAAAGTAAAACAGTCTGCCGCTCCGGTAACGGGCAATGATGAGATCGATATCGGTCGTCTGGTGGGAACCGTCATTGAAGCGCGCTGGTGGGTGCTGGGCATTACGGCGGTTTTTGCGCTGTGCGCGGTGATTTACACGCTCTTCGCTACGCCTATCTACAGTGCGGATGCGCTGGTACAGATTGAACAAAACACCGGCAACTCGCTGGTGCAGGATATCGGCTCTGCGTTATCCAACAAGCCGCCCGCCTCGGAAGCGGAAATTCAGCTAATCCAGTCGCGTCTGGTTTTAGGCAAAACGGTGGACGATCTGGATCTGGATATTTCGGTCACCAAAAACACCTTCCCGCTGTTTGGCGCGGGCTGGGAACGGCTGATGGGGCGACAGAATGAATCGGCAAAAGTCACCACCTTTACCCTGCCGAAAGGGATGAACGAGCAGATCTTCACCCTCAAGGTGCTGAACGATAAAAGCTATGAGCTCAGCAGCGACGGTGGTTTCAGCGCGCGTGGCCAACTCGGTCAAACCCTGAGTAAAGACGGCGTTACGCTGGTGGTCAGTGAAATTCATGCCCGCCCGGATACTGAATTTACCGTCACTAAATTCTCCACGCTGGGGATGATCAATAACCTGCAAAACAACCTGACGGTGGCGGAAAACGGCAAGGATACCGGTGTGCTCAGCCTGAGCTTTACCGGTGAGGATCGCGAACAGATCCGCGACATCCTCAACAGTATTACCCGCAACTACCTGGAACAGAACGTTGAGCGTAAATCAGAAGAAGCGGCGAAGAGTCTGGCCTTCCTGGCGAAACAGTTGCCGGAGGTGCGAAATCGTCTGGACGTGGCGGAAAATAAACTGAATGCCTTCCGTCAGGATAAAGATTCCGTCGATTTACCGCTGGAAGCCAAAGCGGTACTGGACTCGATGGTTAACATCGATGCGCAGCTCAACGAACTGACCTTTAAAGAAGCGGAAATTTCTAAGCTCTTCACCAAAGCGCACCCGGCGTACCGCACGCTGCTGGAAAAACGTCAGGCGCTGGAAGATGAAAAAGCCAAACTGAACGGACGCGTGACGGCGATGCCGAAAACGCAGCAGGAGATTGTGCGCCTGACGCGTGACGTTGAGTCGGGTCAGCAGGTCTACATGCAGCTGCTGAACAAACAGCAGGAGCTGAAGATCACCGAGGCCAGCACCGTGGGTGACGTACGTATCGTTGACCCGGCGATTGCTCAGCCCGGCGTGCTGAAGCCGAAGAAAGCGCTGATCATTCTCGGCAGCATCATTCTGGGCCTGATGCTCTCCATCGTTGGCGTGCTGTTGCGTTCACTGCTCAACCGCGGTATCGAAAGCCCGCAGGTGCTGGAAGAGAATGGCATCAGCGTGTACGCCAGCATCCCGCTGTCGGAATGGCAGAAAGCGCGGGATAGCGTCAAGACCATTAAGGGCGTTAAGCGTTACAAGCAGAGTCAACTGCTGGCAGTGGGCAACCCGACCGATCTGGCGATTGAAGCTGTGCGCAGTCTGCGCACCAGCCTCCACTTCGCCATGATGCAGGCGCAAAACAATGTCCTGATGCTTACCGGGGTGAGTCCGTCTATCGGGAAGACCTTTGTCTGTGCCAACCTTGCGGCGGTGATCAGCCAGACCAACAAGCGTGTGCTGCTGATCGACTGCGATATGCGTAAAGGCTATACCCACGAACTGCTCGGCACCAACAACGTCAACGGTCTGTCCGAGATTCTGGTCGGCAAAGGGGATATCGCCTCCTGTGCGAAACCGACGTCCATTCCTAATTTTGATCTCGTACCGCGCGGGCAGGTACCGCCAAACCCGTCTGAACTGCTAATGAGCGAGCGCTTTGGTGAGCTGTTGCGTTGGGCGAGTAGCCACTATGACCTGGTGCTGATCGATACGCCGCCAATCCTGGCTGTCACCGACGCCGCGATTGTCGGACGTCACGCAGGCACGATCCTGATGGTCGCCCGCTATGCCGTCAACACCCTGAAAGAGGTGGAAACCAGCCTGGGCCGCTTTGAGCAAAACGGCATTCAGGTGAAAGGGGTGATCCTCAACTCCATCTTCCGTCGCGCCACCGGGTATCAGGATTACGGGTACTACGAGTACGAATACAAGTCAGACACAAAATAAAAAATCGTGAGTGGCCTGCTAATTCAGCAGGCCTGATAAGCGAAGCGCCATCAGGCATAGCTGCCGGATGGCGGCGTAAACGCCTTATCTGGCTTACACGTTGGGCCATCCGGCAAGACTTCCTGGGAAATGAAGATGAAAACAGACAAGCCATTGATTTCCATTTATATGCCAACCTGGAACCGGCAGCAGCTCGCCATTCGGGCGATTAAATCGGTGTTGCGCCAGGACTATCCCCATTGGGAGATGATCATTGTTGATGATTGCTCTTCCTCTTATGAACAGCTACAGCAGTTTGTTGAGGGATTAAACGACCCGCGCGTACGTTATACCCATAATGCGATCAACTCTGGCGCCTGCGCGGTGCGTAATCAAGCCATCGTCCAGGCGCAAGGACATTACATCACCGGCATTGATGATGATGATGAGTGGACGCCCAACCGTCTGAGCGTGTTCCTTGCACATAAACATCAACTGGTGACGCACGCATTTTTGTACGCCAACGATTATGTCTGCGAAGGCGAAGTTTACTCGCAGCCGGCGAGCCTGCCGCTGTATCCGAAATCTCCTTACTCGCGGCACCTGTTCTATAAACGCAACATCATTGGCAATCAGGTCTTTACCTGGGCGTGGCGGTTTAAAGAGTGCCTGTTCGATACCGAACTGAAAGCCGCGCAGGATTACGACATCTTTCTGCGGATGGTGGTGGAGTATGGCGAACCGTGGAAGGTGGAGGAGGCGACGCAGATCCTGCACATTAATCATGGCGAAATGCAGATCACCTCATCGCCGAAGAAATTCTCTGGTTACTTCCATTTTTACCGCAAGCACAAAGATAAATTTGACCGCGCCAGCAAGAAATATCAGCTGTTTACGCTCTATCAGATCCGCAACAAACGCATGACCTGGCGCACGCTGCTGACGCTGTTTTCACTGCGCAACGGCAAGCGTCTGGCTAACGGACTGCGAGGACGTTAAGCATGCTGGAAGATATCCGCGCGAACAGCTGGAGCCTGCGCCCGTGCTGCATGGTGCTGGCTTACCGGGTCGCCCATTTCTGCTCCGTCTGGCGCAAAAAAAACGTGCTGAACAATGTGTGGGCTGCGCCGGTGCTGGTGCTGTATCGGCTGGTAACCGAATGTCTGTTCGGCTATGAAATTCAGGCGGCGGCTACCATCGGACGACGCTTCACCATTCATCACGGTTATGCCGTAGTGATCAACAAAAACGTGGTAGCCGGTGACGATTTCACGGTTCGTCATGGTGTCACTCTCGGCAATCGCGGGGCGGAGAGCCTGGCCTGTCCGGTGATTGGCAACGGCGTGGAACTGGGTGCCAACGTGATCGTGCTGGGTGACATCCGCATCGGAAATAACGTGACGATTGGCGCAGGCAGCGTGGTGCTCGACAGCATCCCGGACAATGCGTTGGTGGTGGGCGAGAAGGCCCGGGTTAAGGTAATTAAATGAATATTCTGCAATTTAATGTGCGGCTGGCGGAAGGCGGTGCGGCTGGGGTGGCATTAGATCTGCATCAGCGCGCGCTGCAAAAAGGGCTGGCTTCGCAATTTATATACGGCTACGGCAAAGGCGGGAAAAAGAGCGTCAGCCATAGCCACTATTCCCATGTCATCAAACAGACGCCGCGTCTGACGTCAGTGGCTAATATCGCTCTGTTTCGTCTGTTCAATCGCGATCTGTTTGGCAATCTGAACAATCTCTACCGTACCGTGACCCGCACGTCAGGCCCGCTGGTGTTGCATTTTCACGTCCTGCACAGCTACTGGCTGAATCTGGCTGACGTCGTGGCGTTCTGCGAAAAGGTGAAAAACCACAAGCCGGACGTCACGCTGGTCTGGACGCTACACGATCACTGGAGCGTCACCGGGCGCTGCGCCTTTACCGACGGCTGCGAGGGGTGGAAAACCGGCTGCCAGAAATGCCCGACGCTAAGTAATTACCCGCCGGTGAAAGTTGACCGTGCGCATGAGCTGGTCGACGGAAAACGCCAGCTATTCCGCCAGATGCTGGTGCTGGGCTGCCGGTTTATCTCTCCAAGCCAGCACGTTGCCGATGCGTTTAACAGCCTGTACGGCGCAGGGCGCTGCCGCATTATCAACAATGGTATTGATGTGGCAACCGAAGCGATTCTGGCGGAGTTGTCTCCGGTCAATGAGATGCAGGGGAAACCGAAAATTGCGATTGTGGCTCATGACCTGCGCTACGACGGGAAAACCAATCAGCGTCTGGTACGCGACATGATGGCGTTGGGCGATAAGGTTGAGCTGCATACCTTTGGCAAATTCTCGCCGTTTGACGGGGCAAACGTGGTAAATCACGGCTTCGAAACCGACAAACGCAAGCTGATGAGCGCGCTCAACCAAATGGACGCGCTGGTGTTCAGCTCTCGTGTGGACAACTACCCGCTGATTTTATGTGAAGCGTTGTCAATCGGCGTGCCGGTGATCGCCACTCACAGCGACGCGGCGCAAGAGGTGTTGCACAAGTCGGGCGGAAAAACGTTTGCCGCTGAAGAGGTGCTGTCACTGGTGCAGTTGAACAAAACTGACATCGCACAGACGGTTTTTGGTACGTCGCTCAGTGAATTTCGCGAGCGCAGTCGTGCGGCATACAGTGGTCAACAGATGCTGGAGGAATATGTCTCGTTCTATCAGAATCTGTAGCTATCTGCTGCTACCGCTGATCTACCTGCTGGTCAACGTCAAAATTGCCCAACTGGGCGAAAGTTTCCCCATCACCATCGTCACTTTTTTACCCGTTTTGTTGCTGCTGTTTGTTGAGCGAATCAGCATTAAGAAGCTGATGATTGCGTTAGGGATTGGGGCAGGGCTTACGACGTTTAACTATCTGTTCGGTCAGTCGCTGGACGCCAGCAAGTACGTCACCTCGACGATGCTGTTTGTCTATATCGTGATCATTATCGGCATGGTCTGGAGCATTCGCTTCAAAACCATTTCACCGCATAACTACCGTAAGATCTTGCGCTTTTTCTATCTGGTGGTGGCGCTGGTGGTGATGCTGGCGGCGGCGGAAATGGCGCAAATTATCCTGACCGGCGGCAGCAGCCTGATGGAAGGAATTTCGAAGTATCTTATTTACAGTAATAGCTATGTACTGAACTTTATTAAATTTGGCGGCAAGCGAACCACCGCGCTCTATTTCGAACCGGCATTTTTTGCTCTGGCGTTAATCTCAATTTGGCTCAGCATCAAACAGTTTGGTATCAAAACGCCTAAAACCGATGCTATGATTCTGGCAGGGATAATATTATCAGGATCGTTTTCAGGGGTAATGACATTTATCCTGTTTTACCTGCTGGAATGGGCGTTTCAGTATCTGAATAAGGATGCGATAAAGAAAAAACTACCGCTGGCGATAATCTCATTAGCCGTGTTTTTAGTAGGGGTGATATTCGCATTCCCATATATCTCTACGCGTCTGGGTGATTTAGGTACGGAAGGGTCGTCTTCTTATTATCGCATTGTCGGTCCGTTAGTGATGGTCGGTTATTCTTTAACCCATATTGATGGCGTAGTCAGATTTGGCTCACTTTATGAATATGTCGCATCATTCGGAATCTTTAACGGTGCAGATGTCGGGAAAACAATAGACAATGGTTTGTATCTGCTGATTATTTATTTTTCCTGGTTCGCCGTGTTAATGACGCTGTGGTACATGTGGAAAATCTTAAAAATGACGTTAAACGCATTTGGCGATAATCGGAATTTTCGGGTGCAACTTTATCTTTTTACACCGGTGTCACTGTTTTTTACCGGTTCGATATTTAGCCCGGAATATGCATTTTTAATTGTGTGTCCGTTTATTTTGCGCAAGGCGCTGAATATTACAAAAGTATGATGAGGCTAATCCTATGCTGCTCAGTATTATCACCGTCGCATTTCGCAATCTGGACGGCATCGCCAAAACCCATGCGTCTCTGGCGCATCTGGCAAAGGCGAACGACATCAGCTTTGAGTGGATCGTGGTGGATGGCGGCTCAAATGACGGTACGCAAGAATTTCTGGAAAACCTCTGCGGTAACTATCAGTTACGCTTTGTCAGTGAGCCGGACAACGGCATCTATGATGCGATGAACAAGGGCATTGAAATGGCGCGTGGCAAGTTCGCGCTGTTTCTCAACTCCGGCGATATTTTCCATCCAGATGTCGCCCATGTTGTGCGTCAGTTACAGACACAAAAAGATGACGTGATGATTACCGGTGATGCGCTGCTCGATTTTGGCGATGGCCATAAAACAAAACGTAGCGCGAAACCTGGCTGGTATATCTATCACAGTCTGCCGGCAAGCCATCAGGCCATCTTTTTCCCACTGGCGGGACTAAAGGTCTGGCACTACGACCTGCAATATAAAGTGTCATCCGATTATGCGCTGGCCGCCAGATTGTATAAAGAAGGCTATGACTTTAAAAAACTGGACGGTCTGGTGTCTGAATTTTCAATGGGTGGCGTGTCAACGACGAATAATCTGGAATTATGCGAAGACGCCAAAAAAGTGCAGCGTCAGATATTACGCGTGCCGGGTTTTTGGGCTGAATTATCGAAGCTATTACGCTTACGTACAACGGGTAAAACGAAAGCCTTATATAACAAAGCCTGAAATATAAGGATTAATGATGCAGGACTTACGAGGTTTCTCCGTACCGAAAGGATTTCGCGGCGGAAATGTCATTAAAGTGCAATTGTGGTGGGCGGTACAGGCAACATTATTTTCCTGGTCGCCGCAGGTGTTGTATCGCTGGCGCGCTTTTTTGCTCCGTCTGTTTGGCGCAAAAATAGGAAAAAACGTAGTGATTCGACCGTCGGTAAAAATTACCTATCCATGGAAATTAACCATTGGCGATTATGCCTGGGTGGGGGATGACGTCAATTTATATACGCTCGGTGATATTACGATTGGCGCTCATGCGGTGGTTTCGCAGAAAAGTTATTTGTGTACCGGCAGTCACGATCATACCAGTGCGCATTTTGATATTAACGCCACCCCGATTGTGATTGGTGATAAATGCTGGCTGGCAACGGATGTGTTCGTGGCGCCAGGCGTAACGATAGGCGATGGCACTGTCGTCGGTGCGCGCAGCAGTGTTTTTAAATCGCTACCGGCAAACACGGTTTGCCGTGGTAATCCCGCAGTTGTGATACGCGAACGCGTTGAAAAGTAATCCGTTTCCCCGTCATGTCTCGGGCTGTAGCGGTGTTGGCTTTCCTCGCTTACCCAGTCACTTACTTCAGTAAGCGCCTGGACAAGCTGCGTCGCCGCCTTGCTACAACCCGAACGGGTTAGGGGATAATAAAGAGGTAATAAAATGTCTAAAGTCGCTCTCATTACCGGTGTAACCGGGCAGGATGGTTCTTACCTGGCAGAACTTCTGCTGGAAAAAGGTTATGAAGTTCACGGTATTAAGCGTCGTGCGTCTTCATTTAACACCGAGCGCGTGGATCACATCTATCAGGATCCTCATGCGAGCAACCCGAAATTCCATCTGCACTACGGTGACCTGACGGACTCCTCAAACCTGACGCGCATCCTGCAGGAAGTGCAGCCGGATGAGGTCTACAACCTGGGCGCCATGAGCCACGTGGCGGTCTCCTTCGAATCGCCGGAATACACCGCCGATGTTGATGCGATGGGAACGCTGCGCCTGCTGGAAGCCATCCGCTTCCTCGGCCTGGAAAAGAAAACCCGTTTCTATCAGGCATCGACCTCTGAGCTGTACGGTCTGGTGCAGGAAATCCCGCAAAAAGAGACCACGCCGTTCTACCCACGCTCGCCGTATGCGGTCGCCAAACTGTATGCCTACTGGATCACCGTCAACTACCGTGAATCCTATGGCATCTATGCCTGTAACGGCATCCTGTTTAACCACGAATCGCCGCGTCGTGGCGAAACCTTCGTCACCCGTAAAATCACCCGCGCGATTGCCAACATCGCTCAGGGTCTGGAGTCCTGCCTGTACCTCGGCAACATGGATTCCCTGCGTGACTGGGGCCATGCGAAAGACTACGTCAAAATGCAGTGGATGATGCTGCAACAGGAACAGCCGGAAGACTTTGTGATCGCCACCGGCGTGCAGTACTCCGTGCGTCAGTTCGTCGAAATGGCGGCGGCTCAACTGGGGATCAAACTGCGCTTTGAAGGCGAAGGCGTGGAAGAGAAAGGGATTGTGGTTTCTGTCACCGGTCATGACGCGCCAGGCGTGAAACCGGGTGATGTGATGGTGGCCGTTGATCCGCGCTACTTCCGTCCGGCGGAAGTGGAAACCCTGCTGGGCGACCCGACCAAAGCGCATGAGAAGCTGGGCTGGAAACCGGAAATTACGTTGCAGGAGATGGTCTCCGAGATGGTCGCCAAAGACCTGGAAGCGGCGAAGAAACACTCCCTGCTGAAATCTCACGGCTACGAGGTCGCCATCGCGCTGGAGTCCTGAGAATGAGCAAACAACGTATCTTTATTGCCGGTCATCGCGGAATGGTGGGTTCCGCGATTGCCCGACAGCTTGAACAGCGTGGCGATGTGGAACTGGTGCTGCGTACGCGCGATGAGCTGAACCTGCTGGACAGCAAAGCGGTGCTGGATTTCTTTGCCACTGAGCGGATCGATCAGGTTTATCTGGCGGCGGCGAAGGTCGGCGGCATTGTCGCGAATAACACGTATCCGGCAGATTTCATCTTTGAGAACATGATGATGGAAAGCAACATCATTCACGCCGCGCATCTGCACAACGTGAATAAGCTGCTGTTCCTTGGTTCATCCTGTATCTATCCCAAACTGGCAAAACAGCCGATGGCGGAGAGTGAACTGCTGCAGGGCACGCTGGAACCAACCAACGAGCCGTACGCCATTGCCAAGATTGCCGGCATCAAATTGTGCGAGTCATACAACCGCCAGTACGGGCGCGACTATCGTTCCGTGATGCCGACCAACCTGTATGGTCCGCATGACAACTTCCATCCGAGCAATTCGCACGTGATCCCGGCGCTGCTGCGTCGTTTCCACGACGCGACCGTGCAGAGTGCGCCGGACGTGGTGGTGTGGGGAAGCGGGACGCCGATGCGTGAGTTCCTGCACGTCGATGATATGGCTGCCGCCAGCATCCACGTGATGGAACTGGACCGCGAAGTCTGGCAGGAGAACACCCAGCCGATGTTGTCGCACATTAACGTCGGTACGGGCGTGGATTGCACCATTCGCGAACTGGCGCAGACCGTCGCTCAGGTTGTGGGCTACAAAGGCCGCGTGGTGTTTGACGCCACGAAGCCGGACGGTACGCCGCGAAAACTGCTGGATGTGACCCGTTTGCATCAGTTGGGCTGGTATCACGAGATCTCACTGGACGCGGGCCTTGCCAGCACATACCAGTGGTTCCTTGAGAATCAGCATCGGTTCCGGGGGTAAACATGTTTTTACGTCAGGAAGATTTTGCCACCGTTGTGCGTTCCACGCCGCTTGTCTCCATCGATTTGATCGTGGAAAACGCGCAGGGGGAATTTCTGCTGGGTAAACGACTGAACCGACCCGCGCAGGGCTTTTGGTTCGTGCCCGGTGGCCGGGTGCAAAAAGATGAGCCGTTGAGCGCGGCCTTCGAACGCCTGACCGAAGCCGAACTGGGGCAACGTTTGCCGCTGTCCGCCGGGGAATTTTATGGCGTCTGGCAGCATTTCTATGACGACAACTTTTCCGGTGAAGACTTCTCAACGCATTACATCGTGCTCGGTTTCCGTCTGCGGGTGCAGACGCGCGATTTGGCTCTGCCTGACGCGCAGCACGACGCTTACCGCTGGCTGACGCCCGAGGCGTTGCTGGCGAGCAACAACGTCCACGATAACAGTCGGGCGTATTTTTTGCCGGAATGTCAGGCTAAGGCGCCGGGATTATGAGGATCCTCGTTTATGGCATCAACTACTCACCGGAGTTAACCGGCATCGGTAAATACACCGGTGAAATGGTGGAGTGGATGGCGCGTGAAGGCCATGACGTGCGGGTTATCACCGCGCCGCCGTATTACCCGCAGTGGCAAGTGGGCGAGCGTTATTCAGCCTGGCGCTATCGCCGGGAAGAGGGTGATGCCACCGTCTGGCGCTGCCCGCTGTATGTGCCAAAGCAGCCGTCAACACTGAAACGATTATTGCATCTGGGCAGCTTTGCCCTCAGCAGCTTTTTCCCGCTGATGGCGCAGCGTCGCTGGAAGCCGGATCGCATTATCGGCGTGGTGCCTACGCTGTTTTGCACGCCGGGAATGCGTCTGCTGGCGAAACTCTCTGGCGCCCGCACGTTGCTGCACATTCAGGACTATGAAGTCGATGCGATGCTGGGCCTCGGTCTGGCGGGCAACGGTAAAACCGGCAAAGTGGCGCAACTGGCGACCGCTTTCGAGCGCAGCGGTCTGCATAACGTCGACAATGTCTCCACCATCTCCCGCTCAATGATGAATAAAGCCCAGGCGAAAGGGGTGGCGGCAGAAAAAGTGATCTTCTTCCCTAACTGGTCAGAAGTCGCCCGTTTTCAGAACGTTAACGATGATGAGGTTATCAGCCTCCGCCAACAGCTCGGTTTGCCGGATGACAAAAAAATCATTCTTTACTCCGGCAATATCGGCGAGAAGCAGGGGCTGGAAAACGTGATTGCGGCGGCGGAACAACTACGTGAGCAGCCGCTGATTTTCGCCATCGTCGGGCAGGGTGGCGGCAAAGCGCGTCTGGAGAAAATGGCCCGCGAGCGCGGTCTGCACAACGTTCTGTTTTTCCCGCTGCAGCCGTACGAGGCGCTGCCTGCGCTATTGAAGATGGGCGATTGCCATCTGGTGGTGCAAAAACGCGGGGCGGCGGATGCCGTTCTGCCCTCCAAACTGACCAATATTCTGGCGGTGGGCGGCAATGCGGTGATTACCGCAGAACCGGAGACGGAACTCGGTCAGCTTTGCGACCGCTACGCCGGCATCGCGGTGTGCGTTGAGCCGGAATCGGTCGATGCGTTGGTGGCAGGGGTAACCATGGCGCTCGCCATGCCAAAAAACAACACGGTGGCACGTGAATATGCCGAACGCACGCTCGATAAAGAGAATGTGCTACGCCAATTTATGAATGATATTTCCCCAAAATAATTCGAGTTGCAGGAAGGCGGCGACGCAGTGAATCCCCAGGAGCTTACATAAGTAAGTGACTGGGGTGAACGAGGAAAGACAACGCACCTGCAACGTGAAGAATGAAGGGGATTCGGGGATTAATTATGAGTCAGACAACACTCTATCCGGTTGTAATGGCCGGTGGCTCCGGTAGCCGCTTATGGCCGCTTTCCCGTGTACTTTATCCTAAGCAGTTCCTGTGCCTGAAAGGCGATCTCACTATGCTGCAAACGACCATTTGTCGTCTTAACGGCGTGGAGTGTGAAAGCCCGGTCGTGATCTGCAACGAGCAGCACCGTTTTATCGTCGCGGAGCAATTGCGTCAGCTTAACAAACTGACTGAAAACATTATTCTCGAACCGGCGGGACGCAATACCGCGCCGGCCATTGCGTTAGCAGCGCTGGCGGCAAAACGGCACAGTCCGGACTGCGACCCGCTGATGCTGGTACTGGCGGCAGACCACGTGATTGCCAACGAAGAGGCCTTCCGTGACGCGGTACGACACGCGATGCCGTACGCCGAAGCCGGAAAGCTGGTCACATTTGGTATCGTTCCGGATCTGCCGGAAACGGGCTACGGCTATATCCGTCGCGGCGATGTCTCGCCAGGTGAAAACGATGCCGTGGCGTTTGACGTTGCGCAGTTTGTGGAAAAACCAAATCTGGAAACGGCGCAGGCCTATGTCGCCAGCGGTGATTATTACTGGAACAGCGGGATGTTCCTGTTCCGCGCCGGACGCTATCTGGAAGAGCTGAAAAAATACCGTCCCGATATCCTGGAAGCCTGTGAAAACGCGATGAGCGCGGTCGATCCGGATCTCGATTTCATCCGCGTGGATGAGGCATCGTTCCTGGCGTGTCCGGAAGAATCCGTCGATTACGCGGTGATGGAGCGCACGGCGGATGCGGTGGTGATGCCGATGGATGCGGGCTGGAGCGATGTCGGCTCCTGGTCCTCGCTGTGGGAAATCAGCGCCCATACCGCCGAGGGAAACGTCCATCACGGCGACGTCATCAGCCATAAAACCGAAAACAGCTACGTCTATGCCGAATCGGGACTGGTGACCACCGTCGGCGTGAAAGACCTGGTGGTGGTGCAGACCAAAGACGCTGTACTGATCGCCGATCGTAATGCGGTACAGGATGTGAAAAAAGTGGTTGAGCAAATCAAAGCCGATGGCCGCCACGAACACCATATTCACCGCGAAGTGTACCGTCCGTGGGGGAAATATGACTCCATCGACGCCGGTGACCGCTATCAGGTCAAACGCATCACCGTGAAACCAGGGGAAGGGCTGTCGGTACAGATGCACCACCACCGCGCTGAACACTGGGTGGTGGTGGCCGGTACTGCCAAAGTCACCATTGACGGTGATATCAAATTGCTCGGTGAAAACGAGTCTGTCTACATTCCGCTGGGAGCCACCCACTGTCTGGAAAATCCAGGGAAAATTCCGCTCGATCTGATTGAAGTGCGCTCGGGCTCGTATCTTGAAGAGGATGACGTGGTGCGGTTTGAGGATCGCTACGGCCGGGTGTGACGCCTTTATTGCGCCCGGGCCTGCGATTTTGTTGCATGTAGGCCTGATAAGGCGCGTAGCGTCGCCATCAGGCGAAGACTGCCGGATGGCGCGTTGCTTATCCGGCCTACGAAGCTACGGAACTGTGCTTACCGGGCCTGCGATTTTGTAGGTCGGATAAGCGAAGCGTCATCCGACAACGATAAAAAACATTTTTTGGCCATTTTCTGGTCAGGGACAACTGTTGCCTGAAGAAGGGTAAAAGCATGACGAAATTAACCTGTTTCAAAGCCTACGATATTCGCGGCAGGCTGGGCGAAGAGCTGAATGAAGAGATTGCGTGGCGGATTGGTCGCGCTTACGGCGAGTTTCTGAAGCCGAAAACGATTGTGCTGGGCGGCGACGTGCGTCTGACTAGTGAGGCGCTGAAGCTGGCGCTGGCGAAAGGGTTGCAGGATGCGGGCGTTGACGTGCTGGACATCGGCCTGTCGGGTACCGAAGAGATCTATTTTGCCACCTTTCACCTCGGCGTGGACGGCGGGATTGAAGTGACCGCCAGCCATAATCCGATGGATTACAACGGGATGAAACTGGTGCGCGAAGGCGCGCGTCCCATCAGCGGCGACACCGGTCTGCGCGACGTGCAGCGTCTGGCCGAGGCCAACGACTTCCCGCCTGTGAACGACGCGACGCGCGGACGCTATAAGCACATCACGCTGCGTGACGCCTATATCGATCATCTGTTCGGCTACATCAACGTCAAAAATCTCACCCCGCTGAAGCTGGTGATCAACTCCGGTAACGGCGCGGCAGGCCCGGTGGTGGATGCCATTGAAGCGCGTTTTAAGGCACAAGGCGTGCCGGTGGAATTTATCAAAGTGCACAACACCCCGGACGGCAACTTCCCGAACGGCATTCCTAACCCGTTGCTACCAGAGTGCCGCGCCGATACCCGTAATGCGGTGATCGAACACGGCGCGGATATGGGCATTGCGTTTGACGGCGATTTCGACCGCTGCTTCCTGTTCGATGAGAAAGGCCAGTTTATCGAGGGCTACTACATTGTCGGCCTGCTGGCGGAAGCGTTCCTCGAGAAACAGCCGGGCGCCAAAATCATTCACGACCCGCGTCTGTCCTGGAACACGGTGGATGTGGTGACGGCTGCAGGCGGCACACCAGTGATGTCGAAAACCGGCCATGCCTTTATCAAGGAACGGATGCGCCACGAAGACGCCATCTACGGCGGTGAGATGAGCGCCCACCACTATTTCCGGGATTTTGCTTACTGCGACAGCGGAATGATTCCGTGGCTGCTGGTGGCGGAACTGGTGTGTCTGAAGGGACAGTCGCTGGGGGAACTGGTACGTGACCGGATGGCGGCATACCCGGCGAGCGGTGAAATCAACAGCACGCTGGACGAACCGGCGGCGGCACTATCGCGGGTGGAACAACACTTCGCCCGCGAGGCGCTGGCGGTGGACAGAACCGACGGAATCAGCATGTCGTTCGTCGACTGGCGTTTCAATCTGCGCTCCTCCAACACCGAACCGGTGGTGCGCCTGAACGTGGAGTCACGCGGTGATATTCCGCTGATGGAAGCGCGAACGCGCACTCTGCTGGCGTTACTGAATCAGTAAAGTCAGATCTTCCCTTACCCGCCAGCGGGTAGGGGGCTAATAACAGGAACAACGATGACAAATCTAAAAAAGCGCGAACGGGCCAAAACCAATGCATCGTTAATCTCTATGGTGCAACGCTTTTCAGATATCACCATCATGTTTGGCGGGCTGTGGGTCGTCTGCGAAGTCAGTGGATTGCCTTTCCTGTATATGCACCTGTTGGTGGCGCTGATCACGTTGGTTGTTTTTCAGATGCTGGGTGGCATAACCGATTTCTATCGCTCATGGCGCGGCGTCAAAATTTCCACTGAACTGACTCTCCTGCTGCAAAACTGGACGCTGAGCCTCGTCTTCAGCGCCGGTCTGGTCGCGTTTAATGCCGATTTTGATAACCGTCTCGCCATCTGGCTGGCGTGGTATCTGCTGACCAGCGTCGGGCTTGTCTTTTGTCGATCATTTATTCGCTACGGCGCAGGCTGGCTGCGTCATCGTGGCTATAACACGCGTCGGGTGGCGGTCGCGGGCGATCTGCCTGCCGGGCAGTCGTTGCTCGACAGCTTTCGCAATGAACCGTGGCTGGGATTTGAAGTGGTCGGCGTCTATCACGACCCGAAACCGGGTGGCGTGACGTCAGACTGGGCAGGGAACTTAGATCAGCTGGTTGAAGATGCCAAAGCCTCACGCATTCATAACGTTTATATCGCCATGTCGATGTGCGACGGTGCGCGGGTGAAAAAACTGGTGCGCGAACTGGCGGATACCACCTGTTCGGTGATCCTCATTCCGGACGTGTTTACCTTTAACATTCTGCATTCCCGTATCGAAGAGGTGAGCGGCGTGCCGGTGGTGCCGCTGTATGACACGCCGCTGTCGGGTATCAATCGCCTGCTCAAGCGTGCGGAAGATATCGTGCTGGCGTTGCTGATTCTGCTGCTGATCTCCCCGGTGCTGTGCTGCATTGCGCTGGCGGTGAAGCTGAGTTCGCCGGGGCCGATCATCTTCCGTCAGACCCGTTATGGCATGGACGGTAAACCGATCAAAGTATGGAAATTCCGCTCAATGAAGGTGATGGAAAACGACAAGGTCGTCACACAGGCGACGCAGAACGATCCGCGTGTTACCCGAGTGGGGAATTTCCTGCGTCGTACCTCGCTGGATGAACTGCCGCAGTTTATTAATGTGCTGACCGGTGGGATGTCTATCGTCGGGCCGCGCCCACATGCGGTGGCGCATAACGAACAGTATCGTCAACTGATTGAAGGCTACATGCTGCGCCATAAGGTCAAGCCGGGGATCACCGGTTGGGCGCAAATCAACGGCTGGCGCGGTGAGACCGACACGCTGGAGAAAATGGAAAAACGCGTGGAGTACGATCTGGAGTACATCCGCGAGTGGAGCGTGTGGTTCGACATCAAGATCGTTTTTCTGACGGTGTTCAAGGGCTTTGTTAACAAAGCGGCGTACTGAGGAACGGTCATGAGCTTACGTGAAAAAACCATCAGCGGCGCGAAGTGGTCGGCTATTGCCACGGTGATCATTATCAGTCTTGGGCTTATCCAGATGACGGTATTGGCGCGGATCGTCGATAACCACCAGTTCGGCCTGCTGACCGTATCGCTGGTGATCATTGCGCTGGCCGATACATTGTCTGACTTCGGTATTGCCAACTCCATTATTCAGCGCAAGGAGATAAGCCATCTTGAGCTGACCACGCTGTACTGGCTGAACGTCGGGTTGGGAATCATCGTCTGTGTGGCGGTCTTCCTGCTTAGCGATGTGATTGGCAATGTGCTGCATAACCCGGATCTGGCGCCGCTGATTAAAACGCTGTCGCTGGCGTTTGTGGTGATCCCGCACGGGCAGCAGTTCCGCGCGCTGATGCAGAAAGAGCTGGAATTCAACAAGATTGGGATGATTGAAACCAGTTCCGTACTGGCGGGCTTTACGTTTACCGTTGTCAGCGCGCATTTCTGGCCGCTGGCCATGACCGCCATTCTCGGTTATCTGGTAAACAGCGCGGTGCGCACGCTGTTGTTTGGCTATTTTGGTCGCAAGATTTACCGTCCAGGTCTGCACTTTTCGTTGGCGTCCGTCTCGTCCAATTTGCGCTTTGGCGCGTGGCTGACGGCGGACAGCATCATCAACTACGTCAATACCAACCTTTCCACGCTGGTGCTGGCGCGCATTCTCGGGGCCGGCGTCGCAGGGGGCTATAACCTGGCGTACAACGTGGCGGTGGTGCCGCCGATGAAGCTTAACCCCATCATCACCCGCGTGCTGTTTCCGGCGTTTGCCAAAATTCAGGACGACACCCAGAAGCTGCGCGTGAATTTCTACAAGCTGCTTTCCGTGGTGGGGATCATTAACTTCCCGGCGCTGCTTGGCCTGATGGTGGTTGCCAATAATTTTGTGCCACTGGTCTTTGGCGAGAAGTGGAACAGCATTATTCCTGTGCTGCAACTGCTGTGCGTGGTGGGGCTGCTGCGCTCGGTCGGCAATCCGATTGGCTCGCTGTTGATGGCGAAAGCGCGCGTGGACATCAGCTTTAAATTCAATGTCTTTAAAACGTTCCTGTTCATCCCGGCGATTATTGTCGGCGGGCAGATGGCGGGCGCAATTGGCGTGACGCTGGGCTTCCTGCTGGTGCAAATCATCAACACGATTCTGAGCTACTTCGTCATGATCAAACCGGTGCTGGGCTCCAGCTATCGTCAGTACATTCTGAGTCTGTGGCTGCCGTTCTATCTCTCATTGCCGACGCTGGCAGTGAGTTATGGGCTGGGTATTGCGCTGCAGGGACATCTGTCACTGAGCGTGCTGTTGGCGACGCAAATTGTCGCCGGTGCGCTGGCGTTCGCGGTGATGCTTGTACTTTCGCGCCATCCACTGGTTGTGGAGATGAAGCGCCAGTTTTGTCGCAGCGAAAAAATGAAAACCTTGCTTCGTGCAGGATAAGTTTTGCCGGATGGCGACGGTTACACGTCTTATCCGGCCTACGAAGTCAATGACCTGTAGGCCGGATAAGGCAACAGCCACCATCCGGCAACGATTTTAAGAGGGTGAAATGAAATTATTGATTCTGGGCAACCATACCTGCGGCAACCGTGGCGACAGTGCGATTTTACGCGGTCTGCTGGACGCCATTCATCGCCTCGAACCTGACGCGGAAGTGGATGTCATGAGCCGCTACCCGGTGAGTTCGTCCTGGCTTTTGAATCGCCCGGTGATGGGCGATCCGCTTTTTTTACAGATGAAACAGCACAACAGCGCGGCAGGCGTGGTCGGGCGAGTGAAAAAAGTCCTCCGTCGTCGCTATCAGCACCAGGTGCTGCTTTCCCGCGTTACCGATACCGGCAAGTTGCGAAACATCGCGATTGCTCAGGGTTTTACCGATTTCGTGCGTTTGCTTTCGGGTTATGACGCTATCGTTCAGGTGGGCGGTTCGTTCTTCGTCGATCTGTATGGTGTTCCGCAATTTGAACACGCGCTGTGTACCTTTATGGCGAAAAAACCGCTGTACATGGTCGGCCACAGCGTCGGTCCGTTCCAGGATCCGCAATTTAATCAACTGGCTAACTATGTTTTCGGCCACTGTGATGCGCTGATCCTGCGGGAGTCGGTCAGCCTGGAACTCATGAAACGCAGTGAAATCACCCGCGAAAAAGTGGAACACGGCGTGGATACCGCGTGGCTGGTGGATCATCATGAAGCGGACTTTGAGCCGGGGTACGCGGTGCGCCACTGGCTGGATGTGGCGGCGCAGCAGAAAACGGTGGCGATTACCCTGCGCGAACTGGCGCCGTTTGATAAACGGCTGGGTACCACGCAGGAGGCTTATGAGAAGGCCTTCGCCGGTGTGGTAAACCGCATCCTGGATGAGGGATACCAGGTCATTGCGTTGTCCACCTGTACCGGCATCGACAGCTATAACAAAGATGACCGCATGGTGGCGCTGAATCTGCGCCAGTACGTCAGCGATCCGACGCGTTACCACGTGGTGATGGATGAACTGAATGACCTGGAGATGGGCAAGATCCTCGGCGCATGCGAGCTGACGGTCGGCACACGACTGCATTCCGCCATTATCTCGATGAACTTCGCGACGCCTGCTATCGCGATTAATTACGAGCACAAATCGGCGGGCATCATGCAGCAACTGGGGATGCCGGAGATGGCGATAGATATCCGTCATCTGCTGGATGGCAGTCTGCAGGCGATGGTGGCGGATACCCTCGGACAGCTACCGCAGATCAATGATCGTCTTGCGCAGGCGGTGCGTCGCGAGCGCGAACAGGGATACCGCATGGTGGAGTCAGTGTTAACGCGCATCGGGGAGGGGAAATGAAGGTCAGCTTTTTTTTACTGAAATTTCCGCTGTCGTCGGAAACCTTCGTCCTCAACCAGATTACCGCGTTTATCGACATGGGTTTTGACGTTGAGATCGTCGCCCTGCAAAAAGGCGACACGCAAAATACACATGCCGCCTGGGAAAAATATGGCCTGGCGGCCAGAACGCGCTGGTTGCAGGACGAGCCGCAGGGTCGTCTGGCAAAGCTGCGCACTCGGGCGGTGAAAACGCTGCCGGGACTGCACCGGGCGGCGACGTGGAAATCGCTTAACTTTTCTCGCTACGGCGATGAATCGCGCAATCTGATCCTCTCGTCGATCTGTGCGCAGGTCAGTCAACCCCTGCGCGCGGACGTCTTTATCGCCCACTTTGGCCCGGCGGGCGTGACGGCGGCGAAGCTGCGCGAGCTGGGCGTTATTCAGGGCAAGATTGCGACGATTTTTCACGGTATTGATATTTCCAGTCGGGAAGTGCTTAACCATTACACCCCGGAGTACCAGCAACTGTTCCGTCGTGGCGACCTGATGCTGCCGATTAGCGATCTCTGGGCCGGACGGCTGAGAAGCATGGGCTGTCCGCCGGAGAAGATTGCCGTTTCGCGGATGGGCGTGGATATGACGCGCTTTACGCACCGGCCAGTGAAAGCTCCCGGTACGCCGCTGGAGATGATCTCTGTTGCGCGGCTGACTGAGAAAAAAGGGCTGCATGTGGCGATAGAGGCCTGCCGCCAGTTGAAGGAGCAGGGCGTGGCGTTTCGTTATCGCATTCTGGGCATGGGGCCCTGGGAACGGCGATTGCGCACGTTGATTGAGCAGTATCAACTCGATGATGTGATTGATATGCCGGGATTTAAGCCCAGCCATGAAGTGAAAGCAATGCTGGATAATGCGGATGTCTTTCTGTTGCCGTCGATTACCGGCACGGATGGCGACATGGAAGGGATCCCGGTGGTGCTGATGGAAGCGATGGCGGTGGGGATCCCGGTGGTCTCTACCGTTCACAGCGGGATCCCGGAACTGGTGGATGCCGGAGAATCCGGCTGGCTGGTCCCGGAAAACGACGCCCGTGCGCTGGCGCAACAGCTCGCGTCGTTCAGTCAACTTGACCACCAGACGCTGGAACCGATCATCCAGCGCGCGCGTGAAAAAGTTGAACATGATTTTAACCAGCAGGTGATCAATCGTCAGTTGGCCAGCCTGCTGCAAACGATGTAAACCGAGGTTGTATGCCAGAGAAAACACTCTCCCGACGTACCTTCCTGACGGCAAGCTCTGCGCTTGCCGTACTTCCTGTCCTCCATTCACCTTTTGCCCGCGCCGTTGCGTCCCGCAAAACCGTCAATATTCAGGATTACAATGCGAAAGACTGGATTGCCTCCTTTAAACAGGCCTTCAGCGACGCAGAGACCGTGGTGGTGCCAGCGGGACTGGTGTGCGAGAACATCAATACCGGCATTTTTATCCCACCGGGAAAAACGCTGCATGTGCTGGGCCGCCTGAGCGGTAATGGGCGCGGTCGCTTTGTGCTGCAGGAGGGATGCCAGGTCACTGGCGAGAAGGGCGGCAGCCTGCACAATATTACGCTGGATGTCCGCGGTTCCGACTGCGCGATTACCGATCTTACGATGAGTGGTTTCGGACCGGTGACGCAAATTTATATCGGCGGGAAAAAGCCGCGCGTGATGCGCAATCTGGTCATCGATAATCTCACCGTAACCCAGGCCAACTATGCGATTCTGCGCCAGGGATTCCACAATCAGGTTGATGGCGCGCGTATTATCCACTGCCGTTTCAGCGATTTGCAGGGTGACGCCATCGAATGGAATGTCGCCATTAACGATCGCAATATCCTGATTTCCGACCACGTCATTGAACGGATTAACTGTACCAATGGCAAGATTAACTGGGGGATTGGTATTGGGCTCGCGGGGAGCACCTACGACAACACCTATCCCGAACAGCAGACGGTCAAAAACTTTGTAGTTGCCAACATTACCGGATCTGATTGTCGGCAGCTGGTGCATGTCGAGAACGGCAAACATTTTGTGATTCGCAATGTGAAGGCGAAGAACATCACCCCGGATTTCAGCAAAAAGGCAGGCATCGACAACGCGACGGTCGCCATTTACGGCTGTGATAATTTCGTGATTGATAATGTCGATATGGTCAACAGTGCCGGGATGCTTATTGGCTATGGCGTAGTCAAAGGGAAATATCTCTCCATCCCACAAAATTTCAAACTCAATAATATCTCCCTCGATAACACGCAGCTTGAATACAAATTGCGCGGTATTCAGATTTCGTCGGGTAATGCCACCTCCTTCGTTGCACTGACCAACATCGAGATGAAACGGGCGACGCTGGAGTTGCACAATCAGCCGCAGCATCTCTTTCTGCGCAATATCAGAGTGATGCAGGCGTCGGCAACCGGCCCGGCGCTGAAGATGCACTTTGACCTGCGCAAAGATGTGCGCGGTAAGTTTATGGCGAAAGACGACACGCTGCTGTCGCTGGCAAACGTACACGCGGTGAATGAGAAAGGGCAAAGCTCAGTGGATATCGACCGCATAAACCATCATGTGGTGAATGTGGATGCGATCAACTTCCGGTTACCGGAGGGGAGGGGGGGATGCAACCCGCCATAATCTTACTGGATATCATGTGTTAAAAGATTATAATTGCGGAATTACCGTTAAAGCTGGGGCTGGGCAGCGCTGACTACTCAGGGAAGATTCTCATCTTTATCTTGTGTTTTTGTCTTAATAACCAGACTAAGTGATTTATGAACGATAACGTTTTGCTCATCGGAGCCTCCGGGTTTGTTGGAACGCGCCTCCTTGAAACCGCCGTTGCTGACTTTAACATCAAAAATCTGGATAAACAGCAAAGCCATTTCTATCCGGAAATCACACAAATTGGTGATGTTCGCGATCAACAAGCACTGGATCAGGCGCTTTCGGGTTTTGATACCGTAGTCCTGTTGGCGGCAGAGCATCGTGATGATGTGAGCCCAACCTCTCTTTACTATGATGTTAATGTCCAGGGGACGCGCAATGTTCTTGCTGCCATGGAGAAAAATGGTGTCAATAACATCATTTTTACGAGTTCTGTTGCTGTATATGGTCTGAACAAAAATAACCCCGATGAAACGCATCCACACGACCCCTTCAACCACTATGGTAAAAGTAAGTGGCAGGCTGAAGAAGTGCTTCGCGAATGGCATGCAAAAGCACCTGATGAGCGATCACTGACCATCGTTCGTCCAACGGTGATATTCGGTGAGCGTAACCGCGGCAATGTTTATAATCTGCTTAAGCAGATTGCGGGCGGGAAATTCATGATGGTTGGGTCTGGCACTAACTATAAGTCTATGGCTTATGTTGGCAATATCGTTGAATTTATTAAGTATAAGCTTAAGAATGTACAGCCAGGCTATGACGTCTACAATTATGTAGATAAACCTGATCTGAACATGAACCAGCTTGTTACGGAAGTTGAACAGAGTCTGGGCAAAAAGATCCCTTCGGCGCATCTACCGTATCCATTAGGCATGCTTGGGGGATACTGTTTTGATGTTCTAAGTAAACTCACCGGGAAGAAATTTGCGGTAAGTTCTGTTCGGGTCAAAAAATTCTGTGCTACCACGCAGTTCGATGCGACTAAGGTTCACTCTTCAGGATTTGTTGCGCCTTATACCCTTTCTCAGGGGCTGGACAGAACGTTAAAGTTCGAATTTGTCCATGATAAGAAAGACGACATTACGTTTGTTTCCGAGTAATACATGACGTTAAAGTGATTGCACTGCTACCTACGATAATTCGGAAAGCGACTAAGGTATTGTAAGCAGAGAAGGTTTTCCGAGTTATCTGAGTTAAACCTCACGTTGATGAAGTGTAGTGTGAGAAGACATTTTATCTCAACGGTGTGAGTTCAATTACGCCAAGAGAGAAGGAGGCCTGGAACTGACTAGCACATGGCAAGGGCCCAGACTTCATCAGCCATTCAAAGGTAGGATAGATAATGACGAATTTAAAAGCAGTTATCCCGGTAGC
The DNA here is from genome assembly GCF_002880615.1 of Citrobacter freundii complex sp. CFNIH2. Taxonomy (NCBI): domain Bacteria; kingdom Pseudomonadati; phylum Pseudomonadota; class Gammaproteobacteria; order Enterobacterales; family Enterobacteriaceae; genus Citrobacter; species Citrobacter freundii complex sp. CFNIH2. The sequence goes on from NZ_CP025757.1 coordinate 613,055, forward strand.
AGGACTCGGTATGCACATGTTGCCTGCCACCAAGGCAATTCCCAAAGAGATGCTGCCGATCGTCGACAAACCAATGATTCAATATATCGTTGACGAAATCGTAGCTGCAGGGATCAAAGAAATCCTCCTGGTCACTCACGCGTCTAAAAATGCCGTTGAGAACCATTTCGACACCTCCTATGAACTGGAATCACTCCTTGAGCAGCGCGTTAAGCGTCAACTGCTGGCAGAAGTGCAGTCTATTTGTCCACCTGGCGTAACTATCATGAACGTACGCCAGGCGCAACCGCTGGGATTGGGCCACTCCATTCTTTGCGCGCGTCCGGCGATTGGCGATAACCCTTTTGTAGTGGTTTTGCCAGATATCATCATTGATACTGCTAGTGCTGATCCGCTACGGTATAATCTTGCCGCGATGGTTGCACGTTTTGAAGAAACTGGACGTAGCCAGGTGCTGGCGAAACGTATGCCGGGTGACCTTTCCGAGTACTCCGTCATCCAGACGAAAGATCCGCTGGATAATGAAGGCAAGGTGAGCCGTATTGTCGAGTTTATTGAGAAACCGGATCAGCCGCAGACGCTGGATTCTGATCTCATGGCCGTTGGGCGTTATGTCCTCTCTGCGGATATCTGGGCTGAACTCGAAAGAACCGAACCCGGCGCCTGGGGTCGTATCCAGTTGACCGATGCGATTGCAGAACTTGCGAAAAAACAATCTGTTGATGCCATGTTAATGACAGGTGACAGCTACGACTGCGGTAAAAAATTGGGCTACATGCAGGCGTTTGTTAAGTACGGATTGCGCAACCTGAAAGAGGGGGCGAAGTTCCGCAAAGGCATTGAGAAGTTGCTTAACGAGTAAGCTTAAAAATTAAACGGTCCAGCAGATCGTAAAAACGAATAACGGTAGTCAACATTCGACGGGGTGATGCAGATATGCCCGAAATGTTGCTACCGTTTTTATTTTCAAAAATAATTCATAATTTCATTGGGTTAACTGCAAAATTTAGCACTGTTTTTTATAATATTTCTTCTTGTTTCTGACATCAATTGGTAAGACAATTAGGGTTTGAGTTTAGCGGCTTTGCACGAGAGAAAGCAGAGCTCAATGCGTCTGTGAGAGCACGCAGTGCACTGGTAGCTGTAAAGCCAGGGGCGGTAGCGTGGCAAAAAATAATTAGAACCGACTTCAGTTGCATTATCTTTTAAGAGAGCAGTAACTTCAATAACTATGTGGGTTTTATATACAAATCAATTAATTTTTGGTGGATATTCGTGAATAACAAAATAGTTGTGATAGTGGTGACATTTAATCGCAAAGAATTATTAAAAAAAGTGTTAAATTCACTTTTCAATCAAAGCTTAAAAATTGACCGCATTATTGTTGTTGATAACAACAGTAATGATGGTACAGAGGAGATGGTTTGTTCTTTAAATTCTGATCAAATCCAATATCATAATACTGGTGGAAATCTAGGCGGTTCAGGAGGTTTCTATGAAGGTTTCTCCTTGGCAGAACAACATGATTTTGATTATTTATGGTTAATGGATGACGATTTCTTACCAAATACAGATTGCCTTGAACGAATGTTGGATAAGCAACCTACAGGTATAGTTCAACCTGTCAGATATAATTTAGATGGAACTTGCGCTGAGTTATCACCTATAACTTATGATCTTCAAAAGACGTTTTCTCTGAGTCCGAAAGGAAAAACTGTCAAATCGTATATTGAAGAGCAGAATTCATTACCAGAATTAATTACAATTGAGGCTATACCATTTGAAGGCCCCTTAATTCCCAAAGAAGTTGTAAATATAGTTGGAAAACCTGAACCACGTTTTTTTATTTTTTGTGATGATATAGATTATGCCATCAGAGCTAAAAATGCAGGAGTCTCAATTGTTTGTGATATGGGGGCCAAGGCAACAAGATTATTAGTTAATAATCAAAATAATGATATGTTGTCATGGAAAGGATATTTCATGCTCAGAAATTTATTTCATCTCCATAAGAAACATGGTAAAAATTTTATAATTAGAAATAAACCGATAGTACTTGCAATTGGTTATGGAATGTTATGTTTTCTCAAAGGGGAATGGAAACAAATAAGGGTTGTTTGGAATGCCTTCTTAGACTCCACGAAATTAAAAAATACAGAAAGTCACAAACCACGTCCTAAAATAAAATCTTAAAAAGAAACCTTACATGAAAATAATTGTTACTGGAGGCGCAGGATTTATAGGTTCTGCTTTAGTGCGCTATCTAATCCATGAGACAGAACATACAGTTTTGAATATTGATAATTTGACATATGCTGGTAACTTACATTCGCTAGATTCCGTAAGGAATAATGAGCGTTATAGTTTTAAAAAAATAGATATCTGTGATTCTTCGAGTATTGAAAGTGCAATTAAGTATTTTTGTCCCGATGCAATAATGCATTTAGCCGCTGAAAGTCATGTTGATCGTTCAATATATGGACCCAAGAAATTTATAATAACTAATGTATTAGGTACATATTGTTTACTAGAAGGTGCGAAAAAGTATTGGATGAATTTAAATGGTGACAAAAAAAAGGACTTTAGATTTCATCATATATCAACTGATGAGGTATATGGCGACTTACCTCATCCAGATTACGACTGCTTTAATTATCAAAATTCTTTGCCTCTTTTTAAGGAAAGTTCAAATTATGATCCTAGTAGCCCATATTCAGCATCAAAAGCAGCAAGTGATCATTTGGTTAGGGCATGGTATCGAACTTATAATTTCCCAACTATTGTCACAAATTGTTCAAACAATTATGGTCCGTTCCATAACCCGGAAAAACTAATTCCAAAAATAATACTGAATGCAATAAATAAAAATAATATACCAATTTATGGCAAAGGTGATCAGATACGTGATTGGCTCTATGTAGAAGATCATGTCCAAGCATTATATGCTGTCCTAACTAAAGGGAAAATTGGAGATACATATAATATTGGTGGTTTCAACGAGGCAAGAAATTTAGATGTGGCGAATTTAATCTGTGATATTGTAGATGAATATTTGCCAATTTCAGGATTTAAAAGAAGAGAACTTATTACTTATGTAGAAGATAGACCAGGGCACGATAAGCGCTATGCAATCGATAGTTCAAAAATTAGTGAACAATTAAACTGGAAACCAAAAGAGACATTCGACTCCGGGATTAGAAAAACTATTGCATGGTATATGAATAATAGTGAATGGGTGAAAACCAATAATTGCTAATGGCTCACTTAATATAACTTACTGGAGGTGATACAAATGTTAACATATGCGATAGTGCCTGCCCGCTCAGGATCGAAAGGATTACCTAATAAAAACATTAAAGAAATAGCAGGTAAACCTCTGCTTTCCTATAGCATTGAATTTGCTAAGCGTTTACCAAGTGTTAGCAAAGTAATCTGTAGTACAGATTCGGAAATGTATGCAGACATTGCTCGGAAGTATGGCGCTGAAGTACCATTTTTGAGAAGTCCGGAAGCGGCTAATGATACAGCAATGGAACAAGATATATTAAAAGATCTACGTTTGAAATTTAAAGAGCACAATATCGCTGAACCGGAATTGATTGTCTGGCTTAGGCCTACATTTGTGTTTAGAAATATAAATGATATCGAACATGGGATCGATATTTTAAGCAAAGATTCTTCTTACACGGCAGCCAGAACTGTCGTAGGTGCTGAGAATCGATTGTATACAGTAGAAAATGATGTGCTTACGCCATTATTTGATGATCATGGTAAATCTATGATTAGACGCCAAAACATGCCTAACGCTTATACTGTATTTAGTACGGATATCATCCGTTTTAAGGACCATGAGATTACGGATGATTTCCTAGGTAGGAAGGTATATCCAATCATATCTAATAAAATATGTGGGTTGGACATTGATGATGCTTTTGATTTTGAAATCGTAGATTCTGTTCTTACTGTTAAGGGGAACAACCATGTTTTGTAAAACTGTGATCGATAAAATAAAAGAAAATCTTGAAGAGATCTTATTACTAAGAGATACAAAGGTTAAAAAAGAAGATGACAGTTATGTTTCTCAAGGCGACTTGTTAGTTCAAAAGATAATTATAGAACAATGTAGTGAGATGCTACCAGCGCACAAAATAATTTCAGAAGAAATGGCTCCATTTGATAATGAAAAATGGGATGTGAATGGATCTTATGTAATCATTGATCCTATTGATGGAACTGAAAATTTTGTCAGCGGCCTGAAGGAGTGGGGGGTTGGTGTCTCAGTCTTCACTGAAGGCAGACATACACAGTCTTGCATATTTTTACCTGAGCTAAATGATATTCTTATTACTGGATATTCAATTACTAAATTTGAATCAAGAATATGTGGCCTTTCATCCTCTTTAAATAAAGAAGATTTAATGAAATTACCTACTGGGTTTGAATATCGGATCATTGGCTGCTCAATGTATAATATGTTAAATGCAGTGAAAGGTGCTTATTCCAGATTCGATAATGTTAAGGGCGTTAACTGTTGGGATATACTACCAGGACTTAATTTAGCTCTTGAGCACAACGTACCAGCGTTTATTGATGGGAATCGTTATCAAGGGGAAATTTTATTTCCTGTTAAAAAATATAAAGTATCAATAGGGAGGGGCTGTGAATAACGAAATCAAAAAAGTAATCTCACTTTTTATGGATAGTGGGAAGAAAAAGATCGCAATTATTGGTAAAGGTCCCTCGCTAGATGAAATAGAACGTGAATCATTAGATGATTTCTTTATAATAAACATTAATGATTCTGAATTAATTAAACCCGGTGATGTTTGCCTTTATGTTCATGAATGGGTAAAAAAATATTTTGAAAAAAATGAAAGGCTTTGTAAACTATACCTGACAGCAGAACCTGTCAAAAATGATCAGCGATTCTTACAAGTAGGTTATATTCCAGAAAACCCGGAAAACTATCGTCCAATTCAAGAGCGATTTTTGAAAAAGAATTTGTCCTCGAAGACGCTTTAATTATATCAGCAATAAAACTGAGTAATATTATTGCCGATAGTATTCGGGAGCGCATTTCCGTATTTCTTTTAGGTTTTGATTTTTCGATTAAAGATGGCTTTTCCTCTAAAATAAACCGGAATATCCATTTTGGCGAAAATGATTATCTTGAGAACCTTCTTGATAGCCAACAGGAATACTTAGGACTGCTGTTAAATCATAAAAACGAACTAGCTATTGATATTATACATGTAGGAAACAAAAGTTTTAGCAGCTTAAGTGTATTAAGTTTTAAAAGAGAAGCCAGTAATAATAAAAATGATATTACTAAACTTGATCTTATCCAGAAAACAAGAAATGATACTATTGGTGCAAACAATAGCACGGCGCCTGTGAGCAAAAGAGTAAAAATAGTCGCTGAGATTACAACTAATCACTTTGGTGATTTAAATCTATTGCAACGTATGATCGCATCTGCGGCAGAGGCTGGTGCTGATTATATTAAACTGCAAAAAAGGGATGTCGAGTCATTCTATACTCAAGATGAACTTAACAAACCTTATAATTCACCATTTGGTAAAACATTTAGAGATTACAGGAATGGCTTAGAACTGGATGAAAATGGATTTAACCTAGTTGAAAAATGGTGCAAGGAATATGGAATTAAATGGTTTGCCTCCGTGCTGGATTGGAAATCATATAATTTTATTAAAAAATTCTCACCAGAAATGATAAAGTTGCCGTCGACAATCTCTGAACATTCTGATTTTTTGAAACATGTTGCAAATGAATTTGCAGGAGAAGTTGTTATTTCTACAGGCATGACAACTCCAGAGTATGAGCAATTTATTATAAGTGAATTTGCTAAATGCAAAAAAATCTATCTCCTTCAATGTGTCTCGTCCTACCCGACTATGAATGAAGATGCAAACGTTGCTGTTGTCAGACATTATCATGATTTAAGTGTTCATTACCCTCAGATAATCCCGGGTTACTCTAGCCATGATATTGGTTCGTTATGCTGTCAGCTTGCAGTTGCAGCCGGTGGGATGATGATCGAAAAACATGTGAAGTATGGGAATACGCCATGGGCTCATTTTGATAATGTCGCTATTGATATGCTAACCGATAAATTTAAATTATTTGTCAAAGATATAAGATTAGCTGAGGTATGCTTGGGCGATGGACAAAAAAAAGTATTAAAAAGTGAACATCATAAATATAGATTGTCTGGTAGCTTAAAGTGAGGAAAAATATGAAGGGAATTATTCTTGCCGGTGGATCAGGAACCCGCCTTTATCCTCTGACTAAAGGAATATCGAAACAACTTCTGCCGGTCTATGATAAACCAATGATTTATTATCCTATGTCCACATTAATGTTGGCTGGCATCAGGGATATACTTATCATTACAACTCCTGACGACAGTGATAATTTTCAACGCCTGCTTGGAGATGGTTCAGAATTAGGCATCAATTTGACATATGCCATACAGGAGGCACCGGAAGGATTAGCACAAGCTTTCATTATTGGCGAAAGTTTCATAGGCAACGATAGCGTTTGTCTTATACTAGGGGACAACATTTTTTATGGTCAATCCTTTGGTCGAACGCTTACCGATGCTGCAAAACTAACTGATGGCGCAATTGTTTTTGGGTACCATGTTAAGGATCCAGAACGTTTTGGCGTAGTCGATTTTGATGAAAACAAAAAAGCATTAAGTATTGAAGAGAAGCCGAAAGTCCCTAGGTCAAACTGGGCTGTTACAGGTTTATATTTTTATGATAATGATGTTGTCACATTAGCAAAACAAATTCAGCCATCTCCACGAGGTGAGCTAGAAATCACAAGTATAAATCAGCTATACCTGAGTAAAGGTAAGTTAAAAGTTGAACTGTTGGGAAGGGGATTTGCGTGGTTGGATACCGGAACACATGCGAGTTTAAATGAGGCCTCCTCATTTGTCCAATCTATCGAACATGTGCAAGGGCTGAAGATTGCATGTCCGGAAGAAATAGCTTGGTGCAAGGGGTGGTTAAGCAGTGATGATCTCGCTGGGATTGCAGAAGCAATGATCAAGACTGATTATGGTCAGTATCTTAAATCACTTCTGGAAGATAAAACTCTTCAACTTTCACTGAAGGTGAATCGATAATGAAAGTCATGACGACAAAATTAGCAGATTGCGTCATTATACAACCAAAGATCTTTAGTGATTGCAGAGGCTTTTTTTTAGAAACGTTTAATGCTAATCGCTATGAGCAAGATGCTGGATAAACCTAAAATTTGTACAAGATAATCGCTCCCATTCTACCCGAGGGGTGTTGAGAGGTCTGCATTATCAAAAAACGAAACCACAAGGTAAACTGGTGACGGTACTTTCTGGTGAAGTCTTTGATGTTGCCGTTGATCTTCGTCGGGATTCGCCTACCTTTGGTAAGTTTGAAGCAGTGCTACTAACCGGTGAAAATAAGCTGCAATTCTATATACCGCCTGGATTTGCTCATGGATTTTGTGTCATAAGTGAACAGGCTGATTTTTTCTATAAATGCACGGATTTCTACGCTCCAGCCGATGAAGGCGGCCTTTTTTGGGATGATCCAGAAATAAATATCCCTTGGCCTATATCAAATCCTATCTTGTCTGAAAAAGACAAAAAAAATCCTACATTAAGTATAGTAAGAAATGAATTAATGTCAGAGGGAAAATGAAATATACAGTCTTCGGCGCTTCTGGATTTATTGGATCAGAATTAGCATTGTTCTTGAGAGATAATAATATCGATGTTTATACTCCTAAGAGAGACGATCCTGGGATATATACTCAGGAACTGGGGATTGTCATTTATTGTGCTGGGAATGGTGATTGCGGAAAACAACCATTAAATGTTCTGAACGCCAATACAGTACTGCTTTCAAGTATAATTACACGATGCAATTTTACCCGCCTAGTGTATTTATCATCAACACGGGTGTATATGAATTCGATGGATTCTAACGAGTCCGCTGATCTTATTGTTGGTGAAAGTGACAACCGAAGATTATTCAATCTAACTAAACTGGTCGCTGAAGAACTGTGCCTAAAAAGTGAAAAAGATTGTGTTATTGTCAGACCGGCAAATGTATATGGTAAAGCATTTTCCAGTCCGCTATTTTTACCAGCTATAACCCGAGATGCTATCTTAAATGGCGTTGTTAATATGTATGTCAGCCCTGAATATAATAAGGACTACGTCTCGGTGCATGACGTCGTTGATGCAATTTACTTTTTATCCCAAAATACGCTTAAACACCGTATTTATAATATTGCATCTGGAATAAATACGCGAGCTATAGAAATTGCAGAAATATTGCAGAAGAAAACCGCTTGTCAGATTGTATGGCATGAATCTAAGCAGGAGGAAATATTCCCTGTCACGAATATTAGTCGCTTAAAATCCGAAATGAATTTCGAACCCAAAAATGTTTTGGATGATATGAGCGGCATGATTGATAATTTCAGGGCCATAATAAATGCATAGCGGAATGCCCAGCGGGGGAATCTTGTGAGCACTCATTTCATAATGATCCAGGATGCTATTAAAAGAATTCTCTCCATTGCTCTTTTTGTGGTTCTGGCAAGGTTACTAGATCAAAATATGTTTGGTCATTATCAACAAGTTATATTAGTAATTAGCTTTATGGCAATGATGTTTACTGGTGGGTTGCCTATTGCTCTAAGCTATTTTTTTGGACAAAATAACAGCGCTGAACTTCAAAGAAGTACATTTCAACGATTCTTTTTCTTCCAATTAATTGCAATAGTTGTCGGTGCAGTTTTATATCTTATCTTTTCCGGTTTTATATCTCGTGAGTTTAAAAATGTGTATCTCGATCGCTACTCGATATATATAATTTTGATCTTCATGGGTGTAGTATTACCTGATTTTTTGAGGAATTCTAGTGTGCTTTTCAACTCAATGAAGAGCTATACGATAATTACCTCAAGTATTCAAATAATTACCGTCTCATTGACTATATTAGTTGCTATTGAATCAAAAAATATTAAATCTCTGATTTTAATAACAGCGATATCGTCAATTGTTTTAATATTATCTTTGCTATGGCTAAATAAGAATAAAATCTATCCTCTAGCAAATTTATACCGAAAAGAGAATAATACCAAAGGTGAGATTAAGTATGTTATCGCAATGAGTGCCACATCATTAGTGGGGGTAGTGAATAGTTATACCGATCAAATTACGGCCTCAATATTGCTCAGTCCAGTAGATTATTCACTATTGAAAGTTGGTGCGTTTCAAATACCATTTATTAGCATTGTAACCGGCTCTATTTTAACTGCAATGATTCCGGTCGTCTCCAAATTGTTCAAGCAAAGAGCTCTTATTGATATTGAACAGTTATGGGCTCATTCGATTGAAAAAGCAACCATATTGCTTGTGCCTATTGTCATATTCTGTATGGTTTTTGGCAAAGAAATTATTGTGGGTTTCTTTGGCTCTAACTATTCCGCCTCTGGGCTGATATTTCAAATTTACATGTTCCAATGGTTACGTGCTGTGGTGGTTTTTGGTGGTGTTATGGGGGCTATTGGCCTTGAAAAAGAACTCTTTAAAAATACAGTGTTCATTACTATATTGAATGTTGTGCTTAATATTTTTATGATTTCAAAATTTGGTATTGTAGGTGCAGCAATAACTACAACCGCAATGAACTATTTTGGAGGTTACTTGCTAATCAAGAAAATAAACAACGTTTTGCCAAATAAATTTTTTAGCTACTTCCCTATTAAGTCCTATTTTCTTGTATTAATCTGTTCATTAATGCTTGCTTTGATCATGAAAACCATCATACCAATGAGTGGACTTATAGCCGTCATGGCTATGTCTGCGCTGTATTACTTTGTGATTTTAAGCCTTTGGATTAAATGGAAAGGAGATAAGCTAACTTTGTCGTCATACAAGAGATTGCTGTAATGGACAAATTTGAAAGGTACAAAAAGTTAAAATCACTACTTTCAGGATCCTATAAAGATTACCCATTAGCTGAAATACTTGCTGTTAAAATTGCGGCAATACCTTATAACAAAACAAACTATCGATTTGTAAACTTAATAAAATTGGTACGAATTCGAAAAGTTGAACTACCTGATTTTGATTCCAAAAAAACAATTTTCTCAATTGGTGAATATAATCGTCAGGATTACTATCAATTATTAGATTATATTAGAACCGATATCGATTCCTATGTAATAGACCTGGCAAAATCTAAATATGTGTACAGGCTAAATTTCCATGCAATATTTTTTTCATTGAAAAAAATCTTTCAGTGCTTTAAAGGATGTGAGTTAAATTTATGCGATAAAATTCACTTGTTTTATGATTTAACATATCTTATAAACACCATTGAACATTTAGAAAAAATAGTAGTCAAAAAAGAGAAAATACTTAACTTTTGCGCTTTCTGTAGTAATCTGTCAGGAGAAGCGGAACTAAATTATTTTTTCAAAAAACATCAGATCCCAACTTATACATTACAACATGGACTTTGGTTTTTATATCCAAAGCCAGAACCTATTGATGCTCTGGTATATGATAATCTTCTCGCTGATAAATTGCTATGTTGGGGCGATTATACCCGGGAGCAGTTCTCAGATGGCGGAATTGACAGTAAATCAATTCATGTAGCTGGTTATCCGAGGGTGCATTCCGAGAATCTCAACAAACGTGCGAATCTCTCCAGTCGAATTCTAATACTCTTCGCCAGAAACTCTTATGATAATAATAATAGGGCACTTATCGAACTACTTAGTATCTTAAAAGATCAGTACCAATTTGAATATAGACTTCATCCCTCGCTGGATAAGACAGAGTATGATCGAATTTTATCTAAACTGGGGGGGGAATCGGCTGAGGCTAAAACAATATCTGAACTGCTTGGCAATAATGAATATCTTTGCACAATTACTTATAATTCAACAGCCTATTATGACAGCTATGTAAATAATTGTATCTCATTGCGATATATTGATGAAGATGCTGATAATTCGATTTCTGTAATGGATGATGGATTTAGAAATGTAAATGAGTTACAGCGATTATTGTCAGCAATACCAGATAATGCGGCTAGTTCAATCTATTGGCAGGCTGTATCAACAAGACTTTCATTTATTTTGGGTTTCAATATCAACAGATATAAAGAGTTTTTGAGGGGGGAAGGTGGGTAGTCTGTCAAAAAAAATAATGACTTTTGTCTATAACCCCTGGAAATGTAAATCGTATTTACGATCTATCTATTGCAAATTGGTCATTAGACATTTTGCGAAAGAATGGGGTAAACGCTCTATATTGCAAAAACCATTATCATGCAGTTACAGGCATATGCGAATTGGTAATGACGTTACTATTGGCCACCATGCACGTATAGAGGCAGTAGAGACTTGGTTGGATGCCCATTTTAGGCCGGAAATTGTTATATGCGATAATGTGAGTATTGAGCAACGCTTACATCTTGTTGCAGCATCAAAGATTGTTATTGGTGCACACTCTACTATATCTTTTGATGTGATGATTACTGACGTCGATCATGAATATGAAAAAATTGACGTTGATATATCATTGCAACCACTAAGGGTCGCTAACACTATGATTGGTGCTAATTGCTTTATTGGTGCCGGTGCCAAAATATTAGCCGGCACAGTATTAGGTGATCAATGTATTATCGGCGCAAATTCTGTTGTAAGGGGCTCCTTTCCCTCATACTGTATTATAGCTGGCGCACCAGCACGTATAATCAAGAAATATGATAAATCAACTAATTCGTGGATAGCTGTCAATCATTTAAATGGATAGTTCAGCAATGAAATCTGTATTATTAATTATGCCATTTTTTAATTCCTATCATACTATCATAAAAGATGAAATTGAAAATATGGGATATAAAGTTAAAGTTGTCAGAGACAGCTCAGTTTTTGTAAAGCTTACACATTTACGCTTTTTATCAGAGCGAATTTATGACTTTTACATGAACACTATATGGCCAATTTTGTTTAAACTGAGGACGAAGGGGGAATATGACTATCTTTTTGTAATCAAGGGGCAGGAACTTACTCCAGCATTATGCGATTATTTACAGAATGGCTGCAAGACAAAAAATAGTATTTTATATCTTTGGGACTCTATTGCTCATAATCCTAAAGCAACTAAAATTATGGATTATTTTAAACATTGCTATACTTTTGATGACGCAGATAGCAATAAAGGAGTTTATAAACTTGAGCATATTCCATTGTTTTATGCTAATTTATTTAATACTGTTGAGCAAGAAGGGGCGGGGAATATCAGGTATGATTTCATTTGCATAGGTTCATTTAAGGAAGAACGCGCGTATTTTTTAGAACAGCTTGAAAATGAATACAAAAATGAAGGTTATTCATTTCTTTTTAAATTGTATCTTCCCTGGAATCAATACCTACGTAAAATTTTAACCAGTCCTGGTTTTTTTTCGAGGTATAGGAAATATATATTTGTGCGGAAAATGGGCCTTACATCTGTTTCCACACTGACAAAGCAATCGAGAATTGTTGTTGATGTACCTGATAAAATACAGAGCGGTCTGACTATGCGTACATTTGAAGCGCTGGGTGCCAGAAAAAAATTACTAACAACGAATATGAATGTCCGGTCATACAGTTTCTTTTTCTCAGGTAACATAGCAACAAATATCAATGAAGTGGATGATTTGTTTATAAATTCGGATTATACGGAACTTGATAGTGAATCATCTCGAGATTTACGTAGCGTAACTGAATGGGTAAGTTTAATGATGAGCAAGTTAACATCATAGATGCTATAAAAATGGTCAGTAAAATTATGCCTAATGCCAAAATAAAATCTCAGATCACTAATATTCTTATCATTGGTGCTTTCGCATTTCCATATATATTCTTAAATATACCTGGTCCAGGTGATTGGATTTCAGCAGAGATATTCGCAATATATGACACAGTATATAAAATAACTATATATTTTACGGTAAGCTTATTTATTATAATAAATGTATTAGCAAGCATACGTCAGATACCAAAAGTACTATTGTTCTTTTTTGTTTTTATAACACCATTTTTTGTTGTATTAAACTTGCAATTTGCTCCATATGTTCTCATGTTTGCTGCAGCATACTTCCTGATTGAAAATATTAAGCAAGGGCTTTACTCTTTGAATATCGTAAGAGTTATGATTATTCTCAGCTTACTATTTTCGTTTATCCAAAGTTTGTATTTTAGAAGTGAGGATGGCAGACCTGCATTAAGTTTTATCGATCCTAATTTTTCAGCATTTTATATTTTTATGTTGTTTGCCGTATCATATAATCTGCGTTTGAAAATTATTATGTATCTATGCTTTGCGCTGGGTATGTTTATGCTGAGTCGAGCTTTTTTACTTGCTGTAGTTGTTTTTTGGATTCTAAATAATACAACCTTTTTCTATACTTTTGCTAAAAGGTGTAAAGTATATCATCCTTTTGTTATGGTAATTCTTAGCCTGTTTTTAGTTTTTACTGCGGGAACCGCGCTACGTACTTTTGGTGGCAATGATGTTGCTGATTATGATTCTGGCATTTCACGATTTTCAACTATCAATGATGGATCTAACAGACTCAGGTTTCAATTAAACGATCAATTTTTATCTGCTCTTACCCAATCCCGGGAACTTCAGCTACATGGAGTAACAAAAGAGTTTTATACAGCTAACTTTGCGCCTTTAATTCCTCACAATGGCTTTTTGAGTTTGTGAGACTAAATGGACTCCTATTAGCTATTATTTATATATCTTTTGTGTTCTTATTTATTTTAAATAAGAGTGTAAAAAGCACTTTCCCGTTACTTTTTAGCTATATATTGTACATGTGCTTTTTACCTGTTATTCCCGCAGGGATAAGCTTATTACTTGTTTCGCTGATTTATGCTGTGACTATTTATAAAATGGAGTATAATCATGTTGGCAATAATTGTTCATAGCTTGAGCCGAGTCGGTGGAACTGAATCTGTCGTTAAATTATTGGCAAATAATCTATCATACTATACTAAAGTAATTATTATTGAGACAGAAAAATCTTCTTATAGAAAAAACAGTAACGACCGTTTTGATATCGTAAATTTAGCCAGTGATTTCCGTAATGAAAAAGTCAATATGTTTTTTTCGATGCTGAAGGTCCGAGCTTTTGTAAAAAAATTAGCTATTGAAAATGTATATTCCACGTTTGGTAATCTTAATCTTCTGTCTCTTTTGTTGTTACGAGGGCGAAATATAATTGTTTGTGACCATTTATGTTATAAACAATCTATGACAGGTTTTTTTGGTTCTCTCAGAAAAAAATTTTATAAGTATGCCAGTTATGTAGTGTCATTGACGAATAAAGATTTTGAGAATTATATCAATGATGGGTGCAAGTGCGTTGTTATAGAAAACCCAATGGATGTTGATAAAATTTATCCTGCTAACTCTTCTCGTTCAGATATTATTGCTGTGGGGCGTATTTGTTACCAAAAAAATTATGAGCGTATGCTCAATATTTTTTCCTGGCTTGTAAAGAAGATTCCTTCAGTACAGCTAAATATTTTTGGTAATGGTGAAGCAGAGTATATCGACTCCATTAACGAATTAATTGTCAAAAATAAATTAGCGACTAATGTTTTTCTTCATAAAGCCACTGAGGAAATTGGTATCTGGTATTCCAAAAGTAGCCTTTTAATGATGACTTCTCACTACGAAGGCTTGCCTATGGTTTTAATTGAAGCGCAAGCAAATGGACTTCCATGTGTTGCATTAGATGTGGATACAGGTCCTTCCGATGTGATTGTAAATAATAAAGTAGGTTTACTGCTGGATCCGAATGAGAACGATGAAGAAATTGCGAATAAAATATATCTGTACTATAAAAGTTTAGATGCTGATAATACGCATGCTGCGGTGCTAAACTCTCAGCGGTTTTTAATTGAACCAATTATTAAAAAATGGTTGGGCATTTTACATGTATAAAGTTGTCTTCCTCGATTTGTGCGGTACCCTCGTAAAAGAAAACACAACATTTGATTTCTTCAATAAGATGATACTACCAGAGAAATCTTTTCTCCTAAGAGCACTATGGAAAAGTAAATTTGTACAGCTTGTGACAAAAATTTTAACTGTATGCCATATAAAATACGATATGACCAAGAAATCCTGTCTTTTTATGATGAGGGGCCATACGGAAGGTGAGTTGAGAAGTTTAGCAAAATCTTATATGAGTACGCTTACATGGCGTAGGGATATTCTGTACAAGGTTGAAAAATTAGTTCAGCATGGATATAAGCCCGTTATTGTATCTGCATCACTTCCTTTTTTAGTCGAAGTCGTCAGCAATCACTTAATGATAAATACCTACATAAGTTCTGAGATGGAATATGAAGATGGAATATTTACTGGTAGGTTGCTGACGGATCTGCAGGGAAATAAACTGGATGTGCTTGCAAATAAAAATGTCGATAAATCTATTTTTATTACAGATAATCTGGACGATATCATTTGCAAAGATGTCGTAAATTACTTCATTGCAGTAACGAACGCTAAAAAACGTGCGTATTGGAAAGAGAATAAGGTGTTGATTCATGTGGTATAAATTTATAATGCCTTTAGGACCCTTCTTTTATCTCTATGCGAAAACAAGTAAAGAAAAAATAAGTTGGCTTCTTTATTATGTTATGCCATTTATTTCTATTGTCCTCTTTTATGATGTTAAGCCCGTAGCCGCCTGTATCGCCATACTGTTGATTTACTCAGCGTATGATATTGGATACATCTATAACAATGCTGAAACTATTAAAAGGGAAGATAATCCTACGTTGAGATTTACTGAGTTTGATCTTCAGTTTTATGAGCGTAACAAGATAGCCATTTATGCTTTGAAGATACTAATTTCGCTTTTTCTCGCTTTTCTGCTCTATTATTTATATGGTTATGCCTTTTCTGTATGGTTACTTTGCATTGTCATGCTTATTGGCTTTTTCTATATTTATAATACTACCCGCGGTGTCAGTAATTTTTATCTGCAATTTGTACTAAGTTTTACAAGATTCACCTTGCCATTGTTTATTTTGACACATTATGACCTGACTACTTTTGTAATCAGCATACTCATTTTCCCGTTACCCAATTTTTTGGAACGAACGAAGATTAAAAAAAACAATCTTCCTTTTACAATCCATAATACAGCACTATTCAGATTTTATTATTATCTGGTTTTATTGCTTTTGGTTATAGTTTTTTCATTTGTAATGAAAATTTTGTCATGGGAATGGCCAGTGTTGATTTGCGGCTACTTTTTTTCTTACAGAACACTTTTTTATATTTTTGAAAAGGTCAATAGATGAATATCGATTATTTAATAGTGGGTAGTGGGCTATTTGGTGCCGTTTTTGCTCATGAAGCACATAAGCGTGGAAAAAAAGTAAGAATTATAGAGAAAAGGGAACACGTTGGCGGTAATGTTTACTGTGACAAATTAGAAGGTATAAATGTGCACAAGTATGGTGCGCATATATTCCATACTAATGATAAAGATATTTGGGATTACGTTAATCAATTCGTTGAGTTTAACCGATTCACTAACAGTCCTATGGCAATTTCTGGCGGTAAGATTTATAACCTTCCTTTTAATATGAATACTTTTTCTCAGTTGTGGGGGATTGTACGCCCTGAGGAAGCGAAGGATATTATAAAAAAACAAAGCGCTGAATTTGCAAATAAAGAGCCTTCAAATCTTGAAGAGCAAGCTATATCTTTGGTTGGAAGGGATGTGTTTGAGTACTTCATCAAAGAGTATACTGAGAAGCAATGGGGGCGAGAGTGTAAAGATTTGCCAGCATTTATCATTAAGCGGTTACCAGTCAGATTCACCTATGATAATAATTATTTTAAAGATAAATATCAGGGTATTCCCGTTGGAGGCTATAATGAATTAATTAATGGACTGCTGGATGGTATAGATGTTCACCTTAATACCGATTATTTCTCGAATAAAGAATATTACGACAACTTAGCGGGTAAAGTAATTTATACTGGTCCTATTGACCGTTTTTTTGATTATTGCTTCGGGCGCTTAGATTACCGCTCACTTCGGTTCGAACATGAAATTCATGATACAGATAATTTTCAAGGTAATGCTGTAATCAATTATATCGATAAAAAATATAATTTCACAAGGATTATTGAACATAAGCATTTTGAGTTTGGGACTCAAGAAAAAACGGTCATAACCAAGGAGTATCCTAAGGAATTCGAGGATGGCGATGAGTACTATTATCCGGTAAATGACAGTAAAAATAATAAGTTGTTCTCTCAGTATCGCCAGCTTTCATTGGCTTTGGATAAATTTATCTTTGGTGGACGTCTGGCTGAATATAAATATTACGACATGCATCAGGTAATAGCTTCCGCGTTGCGACTTGTTTCTGATGAATTTTCTTGATTTTCATTGTGTGTTCCCTGTGACGCGAGAACACAGCTTATGCTGTCACTTTTCTTATTCCTGAGTTACCATTTCAGCACATTCAAGCCGCGCATACGTC
The DNA here is from genome assembly GCF_002880615.1 of Citrobacter freundii complex sp. CFNIH2. NCBI lineage: Bacteria > Pseudomonadati > Pseudomonadota > Gammaproteobacteria > Enterobacterales > Enterobacteriaceae > Citrobacter > Citrobacter freundii complex sp. CFNIH2. The sequence continues at coordinate 630,662 of NZ_CP025757.1, forward strand.
GCGCGGTGACCACACCTGACAGGAGTATGTAATGTCCAAGCAACAGATCGGCGTCGTCGGCATGGCAGTGATGGGGCGCAACCTGGCGCTCAACATCGAGAGCCGTGGTTATACCGTCTCCGTGTTCAACCGCTCCCGTGAAAAGACCGAAGAAGTGATTGCCGAGAACCCTGGCAAGAAACTGGTGCCTTACTACACGGTGAAAGAGTTTGTTGAATCCCTCGAAACGCCTCGTCGTATCCTGTTAATGGTGAAAGCAGGCGCGGGTACCGATGCTGCCATTGATTCTCTGAAACCGTATCTGGATAAAGGCGATATCATCATTGATGGTGGTAATACTTTCTTCCAGGACACCATTCGTCGTAACCGCGAACTTTCTGCTGAAGGTTTCAACTTCATTGGCACCGGTGTTTCCGGTGGTGAGGAAGGTGCGCTGAAAGGACCGTCTATCATGCCTGGCGGGCAGAAAGAAGCCTACGAACTGGTAGCGCCGATTCTGACGAAGATCGCAGCAGTCGCTGAGGATGGCGAACCTTGCGTGACCTATATCGGTGCTGATGGCGCAGGCCATTACGTGAAAATGGTTCACAACGGTATTGAATATGGCGATATGCAGCTCATCGCTGAAGCCTATTCTCTGCTGAAAGGCGGTCTGAATCTCTCTAATGAAGAGCTGGCCAGCACCTTTACTGAATGGAACAATGGCGAGCTCAGCAGCTACCTGATTGATATCACTAAAGACATCTTCACCAAAAAAGATGAAGAGGGTAAATACCTCGTTGATGTCATTCTGGACGAAGCGGCAAACAAAGGTACCGGTAAGTGGACAAGCCAAAGTTCTCTGGATCTCGGCGAACCGCTGTCTTTGATCACTGAATCCGTTTTTGCGCGTTACATCTCCTCGCTGAAAGACCAGCGTGTGGCGGCTTCTAAGGTCCTGACCGGTCCGAAAGCACAGCCTGCGGGTGATAAAGTTGAGTTTATTGAGAAAGTGCGCCGTGCGCTGTACCTTGGTAAAATCGTTTCCTATGCGCAAGGCTTCTCGCAGCTACGTGCGGCGTCCGACGAGTACAACTGGGATCTGAATTACGGTGAAATCGCGAAGATTTTCCGTGCTGGTTGCATTATTCGTGCGCAGTTCCTGCAGAAGATCACGGACGCCTACGCGAAAAATGCAGGCATTGCCAATCTGCTATTGGATCCGTACTTCAAGAACATCGCTGATGAATACCAACAGGCGCTGCGTGATGTTGTTGCCTACGCGGTTCAGAATGGCATCCCGGTACCGACTTTCTCTGCGGCTGTTGCCTACTACGACAGCTATCGCGCTGAAGTATTGCCAGCTAACCTGATCCAGGCACAACGTGATTACTTCGGTGCGCATACCTATAAACGTACTGATAAAGAAGGCGTTTTCCATACCGAATGGATGGATTAATTACATTGTTTGTCAGAAGCCCGGTCTAAAGACCGGGCTTTTTTTTATCCTGATTCTTATTGCATAATCTTCATTGCTTAATATTAACTTAATATTGTCCCTTTAGGATGATAAAGATAATCCTAATTGTATTAGGCTTCGTTGACACATTATTCGCTCAGACGCTAAAACAATAATAACGTGTCAGGATGTGAATACATCATGATGTCTAATTAAGTTAATTCTGAGAGCATGCAATGAAAATCACCATCTCCGGTACCGGGTATGTCGGACTGTCCAACGGTCTGCTAATCGCACAGCATCATGATGTGGTTGCGTTAGACATAATCCCCTCCCGTGTTGAAATGTTGAATGATCGGATATCTCCGATTGTCGATAAAGAAATTCAGCAGTTCTTAACGTCGGAGAAAATTAATTTCAAAGCCACACGGGATAAGCATGACGCTTATAGAAACGCAGATTATGTTATTATTGCGACGCCGACCGATTATGATCCGAAGACCAATTACTTCAATACTTCAAGCGTCGAATCTGTCATTCAGGATGTAATAGCGATTAATCCAGATGCGGTGATGATAATTAAGTCTACCGTCCCGGTTGGGTTTACCGCCGCGATGGGTAAGAAATTTAATACGCAAAATATTATTTTTTCCCCTGAATTTTTACGTGAAGGTAAGGCGCTCTATGACAACTTGTATCCGTCGCGTATTGTCATCGGCGAGCGTTCTGAACGAGCAGAGCGGTTTGCCGCTTTGCTTCAGGAAGGGGCGGTGAAGCAAGATATCCCTACGCTGTTTACGGACTCTACCGAAGCGGAAGCGATAAAGCTTTTTGCCAACACCTATCTGGCGATGCGCGTGGCCTATTTTAACGAACTCGATAGTTACGCTGAAAGTTTAGGTTTAAATACCCGCCAGATCATCGAGGGGGTTTGTCTGGATCCACGTATTGGCAATCACTATAACAATCCCTCATTTGGCTACGGCGGTTATTGTCTGCCAAAAGATACCAAGCAGCTTCTGGCTAATTATCAGTCAGTCCCGAATAATATTATTTCAGCAATCGTTGATGCCAACCGCACTCGCAAGGACTTTATCGCTGATGCCATTCTCGCCAGAAAACCAAAGGTCGTGGGGATCTATCGTCTGATCATGAAAAGCGGCTCGGATAACTTCCGCGCATCTTCCATTCAGGGGATCATGAAGCGCATTAAGGCGAAAGGTGTGGAAGTGGTGATTTATGAACCCGTGATGCAGGACGAGACGTTTTTCAACTCGCGAATCGAACGTGATTTGACGCAGTTTAAACAACAGGCTGACGTCATTATCTCAAACCGCATGGCTGAAGAGCTCAAAGATGTCGCCGAAAAAGTCTATACCCGAGACCTTTTTGGCAGTGATTGATTAGTCAACTGAGGGGAAGGGAGTCCCTGATAATGGGTTAAAAACCTACCAGAATTTTCGCAATCCTACCAAATTTCCTATGGAATAAATTAAGTTTCCCGATAAACTGTGGCGAGTTTAGAGATTTCTTGTTTAGGGCAATGATGACAGTGGAAAATAACAACCTATCCGGGCGCAGCAACGAACCGGAACAGATTGATTTAATTGACTTAGTGATTCAGATTTGGCGCGGTAAAGTGACAATAATCATCTGCATTATTGTGGCTATCGCTCTGGCCGTGGGTTACCTGGCAGTGGCGAAAGAGAAATGGACCTCGACAGCGATTATTACTCAACCTGACGCAGGCCAGTTGGCGACGTATACCAATGCCATGAGTATCCTTTACGGTCAGGATGCGCCAAAAGTGAACGATGTTCAGTCCGGTGTGATTGGGCGTTTTAACTCGGCCTTTGCCGCGCTTTCTGAAACGCTCGATAATCAGGAAGAGCCAGAGAAATTGACCATTGATGCGTCTGTAAAAGGCCAGCCATTGCCATTGAAAGTTACCTATCAGGCAACATCCGCTGAAGCTGCGCAAAAAACGCTGGCGCAGTACATTCAACAGGTTGATGAAGCGGTCTCCAAAGAAATTAATACTGACCTCGCGATGAGCATTAAAACACGTGCATCTGACTTAGAGCATTCGCTCGTAGCGCAGGAAAAGGTCGCTCAGGAGCAAAAAGCACTGCGCATTGCGCAGATCACCCAGGCGCTTTCGGTCGCTAAACAGGCCAATATCAAGCTGCCGCAGGTCCAGCAGGCCGATCAGGTCTCTCAGGACACCATGTTTATGTTGGGTAGCGATGCGCTTTCATCAATGGTTAATAACGAAGCGACCCGCCCGTTAACGTTTTCGGATAACTACTACCAGACCCGTCAGAATCTGTTAGCCGTTAAGGCGCTGAAAGTGCAGCCTGACAGTATTCATGCCTATCGCTACGTGATGAAGCCGACGTTGCCGATTCGTCGCGATAGCCCGAAAAAAGCGATTACTCTGATACTGGCGACACTGCTTGGTGGAATGATTGGTGCAGGCGTAGTGCTGGGACGTAATGCACTGCGTAACTACAAACCAAAAGCGCAGTAACCTGATCCATGCAATAAAAAAACCGGGCCTCGCCCGGTTTTTTTACGCCTTACGATCACTGATGACGTTTGCGCAGATTCTCAATGACCGTCGTCAGGTCGAGATCCTGATCCTGCAGCAGGACCAACAGGTGATACATCAAATCCGACGCCTCGTTGGTCAGTTCGAAGCGGTCATGCACTGTGGCTGCCAGCGCGGTTTCGACACCTTCTTCACCCACTTTCTGCGCGATACGCTTGGTGCCGCTGGCATACAGTTTCGCGGTATAGGAACTTGCCGGGTCAGCCGTTTTGCGCCCGGCTAACAGTTGCTCAAGCTGATACAAGAACAGCCACTGATGACTGGTTTCGCCAAAGCAGCTACTGGTGCCTTTGTGACAGGTGGGCCCGATGGGATCCACCAGTACCAGCAAGGTATCGTTATCACAGTCTGGTGCAATGCTGACCACGTTCAGAAAGTTGCCCGACGTCTCGCCTTTGGTCCACAGACGCTGTTTGGTGCGCGAGAAGAAGGTGACTTTGCCGGTTGCCAGGGTTTTATCCAGCGCGTCTGGGTTCATATATCCCAGCATCAACACTTCACCGGACACCGCGTGCTGTACGACGACTGGCATCAGTCCGTCGGTTTTTTCCCAGTCCAGTTGGCTGCGTTGTTGCTCTGTTAACATATCCTGATCTCCACGCCCTGTGCTGCCAGGTACGCTTTTAATTCACCAATATTAATGATTTGTTTGTGGAAGACGGAGGCGGCAAGCGCACCGTCGACATCGGCATCGCGGAAAGCCTCGAAAAAGTGTTCCATGGTGCCCGCGCCACCGGAGGCGATCAGCGGTACGCGGCACACCGCACGTACCTTTTTCAACTGTTCGAGGTCGTAACCGTTACGCACGCCGTCCTGGTTCATCATGTTAAGGACGATTTCTCCGGCACCGCGCTTTTGCACTTCCTGTACCCAGTCGAGGGTTTCCCAGGTGGTGACGCGGGTGCGGCTTTCGTCGCCGGTATATTGATTGACATGATACTTGCCGGTTTCAGAGTCGTACCAGGTATCAATCCCCACCACAATACACTGTACGCCAAAACGGTCAGCCAGACGGGTAATCAGCGTCGGGTCAGCCAGCGCCGGCGAGTTGATGGAGATTTTGTCTGCGCCAAACGAGAGAATTTTGGCCGCGTCGTCAACTGACTTAATCCCGCCCGCCACGCAGAATGGAATGTCGATCACTTCCGCGACGCGCGAAACCCAGCTTTTATCGACCACACGACCGTCGCTGGACGCGGTGATATCGTAAAACACCAGTTCATCGGCACCTTCATCGGCGTAGCGTTTCGCCAGCGGGACGATGTCGCCGATGATTTCGTGATTACGGAACTGCACGCCTTTCACGACCTGACCATCGCGAACGTCGAGGCACGGGATTATACGTTTTGCCAGCATTGGATCGCCTCCTTAACGGTGAATTTGCCTTCCAGCAGCGCACGCCCGACGATCACGCCGCGCACACCGGTTCCGCGCAGTGCGGCGACGTCGTTGATATCACCGATCCCGCCAGAGGACTGGAAAGCCACCTGTGGATATTTCTCACACACTTCTTCATACAAAGAGACGTTTGAGCCCGCCAGCGTGCCGTCGCGAGAAATATCCGTGCAGAGTACATGTTTCAGTCCCACTGGCAGATAGGTTTCGACCAGTTCTTCGAGCGACACGCCGGAGTTCTCCTGCCAGCCGCTCACCGCCACCTGTTTGTTTCCCTGCTCATCAATACGCACATCCAGCGCGAGGACCAGTGCGTCGGCGCCAAAACGCGTGAACCAGCCTTTCACCATTTCTGGCGACTTTACCGCCGTGGAGCCAACCACCACGCGGGCGACACCCGCCGCCAGCAGGGCCGCAACGTCGTCTTCAGTGCGTACGCCGCCGCCGACCTGGACCGGCACGTTCACGCCAGCCACCAGGGTTTTAATCAGCGGGATCTGCCGTTTCGCCGGATCTTTCGCGCCGGTTAAGTCAACCAGGTGTAACACCTCGGCCCCCTGGGCGGCATAATCCTGCAGGCGTGGCAGCGGGTCGGTGCCGTAATCGCGCTGTTGTGCATAATCGCCCTGATGGAGACGCACGACGGTGCCGTCGATTAAATCTAAAGCCGGAATAATCATCACATCTCCAGAAAGTTTTTCAGCAACTGCGCGCCAGCGGCACCCGAACGTTCCGGGTGGAACTGTACGCCGAAGAAGTTATCTTTTTGTACGGCGGCGGTGAACGGCTCGCCGTAGTGGCACTGGGCGATGGTCCACGGATTGACCGGCATCGCATAGCTGTGCACAAAGTAGAAATACGCGCCGTCCTCAATGCCCTGAAAAAGACGATTCCCGGCCTGCGGATAAACGCGGTTCCAGCCCATATGCGGCAGCGGTAAACCGAAATCTGTCATCTTCGGTACGTCCTGATCGACAATACCCAACAGGTCGACGCCGTTCGTCTCCTCACTTCGCCGTCCGAGGATCTGCATTCCGAGGCAGATGCCGAGCACCGGTTGGGTGCAGGCTTTAATCAGATCGATCAGTTCGCGCTCGCGTAACTGGTCCATTGCCGCCTGCGCCGTGCCGACGCCGGGCAGAAACAGTTTATCCGCGCGTAAGACCACATCCGGGTCACGACTGACTGTCGGATCATAACCGTGACGTGCGACGGCGGATTTCACCGAGTTCAGGTTGGCGCAGCCGGTGTCGAGGATCACCACGTTCATCACAGCACTCCTTTGGAAGAGGGAAGGGTCTCACCCTCAACGCGAATGGCCTGGCGCAGCGTACGGCCGAAGGCTTTGAACAGGCTTTCCACGCGATGATGGTCGTTTTTGCCTTTGGTCTTCAGGTGCAGCGTCACACCCATGGTGTAGGAGAGTGAACGGAAAAAGTGTTCGATCATCTCGGTACTCAGATCGCCGACGCGCTGATAGGTGAACTCGGCGCGGTATTCGAGGTGCGGGCGCCCGGAGATATCCAGCGCGCAGCGCGCCAGGCATTCGTCCATCGGCAACACAAAGCCAAAACGGTTGATGCCGCGCTTATCGCCGAGCGCCAGTTTCAACGCCTCGCCCAGCGCCAGACCGGTGTCTTCCACGGTGTGGTGATCGTCGATATAGAGATCGCCTTTGACGGTAATCTCCATGCGGAACCCGCCGTGTGTCGCAATTTGATCGAGCATATGGTCGAAGAAGCCGACGCCGGTGTTAATTTTGCTGCCGCCTTCACGGTCCAGCCACACTTTGACGTCAATCTGCGTCTCTTTGGTGACGCGCTCGACGTGGGCGTAGCGGTCGCGTTTCGTCAGTTGCTCGCCAATCGCCGTCCAGTTCAGCGTCTCGCGATGGTAACGCAGCCCGGTAATCCCCATATTTTCAGCCAACTGGATATCGGTAGCGCGATCGCCAATGACGTAGCTGTTGGCGCTGTCCATCGCCTGCTCAGCGAGGTAGCGCTCGACCAGCTTCACTTTCGGCTTACGGCAGTCGCACTCCTCTGCGGGCAGGTGCGGACAGATCAGCACTTCATCAAACCGCACGCCCTGCGAGGTCAGGATTTGCATCATCAGATTATGCGGGCCGTCGAAATCCGCCTGCGGGAAGCTCTGCGTTCCCAGACCGTCCTGATTCGTGATCATCACCAGCTTAAAGCCCGCTTTTTGCAACTTCAGCAGCACCGGCACGACGTCCGGCTCGAAGGCCAGTTTGTCAAAGCGATCCACCTGGAAATCGCTCGGCGGCTCGGAAATCAGGGTTCCATCACGATCGATAAAGAGATACTTCTGGCTCATACTTGCTCCGCACGTAAAGCGTCAATGACGCGCTGGCTTTCTTCACGGGTACCAACAGTAATACGCAGACAGCCGCTTAAAGACGGTTGCTTGTTCTGGTCTCGTAAGATAATGCCCTGATCCCACAAAGATTTAAATACGCTACTGGAGGCGGTGAAGCGCGCCAGAATGTAGTTGGTTTCGGAGTCAAAAACCTGTTCAACGCAGGCAATCTCTTTAAGCGCTTTCACCAGGTATTGACGCTCAAGCAGGATCTGCGCCACGCGTTCGCGCATAGCAGTGATGCCCTGTGGGCTCAGCGCCTGTTCGGCAATGTCGGCAACGGGGGTAGAAAGCGGGTAGGGAGCGATCACTTTCAGCAGCAGGTTAATCACCTCCTCATTCGCCAGCGTAAAGCCGCAGCGCAGACCGGCGAGGGCAAACGCCTTGGACAACGTGCGCAGAATGACGAGATTAGGATATTCAGCAAGCCAACCCGCCAGCGTCGCCTGCGGACAAAACTCGATATAGGCCTCGTCGGCGACCACAATGGCTTTGCCGCGCGTCAGTTCCAACAACGTCCGCAGATCCTGCGGATGAATCAGCTGTCCGGTGGGGTTATTGGGACTGCACACGTAAACGACCTTTACGCCATCCAGATTGTCTGAAATGGCCTGCATATCCAGCTGCCAGTCGGCGAGCACCGGTACAGTACGGCATTCGACGCCAATGGTTTCGGCGCTGACGCTATACATCCCATAGGTGGGCGGGCAGAAGAGAATCGCGTCTTTCCCCGGTTCACAGAAGGCGCGGATAAGCAGTTCAATGCCTTCATCTGCGCCACGACTGACCAGCACCTGCTCCGGTTTGACCCCGGCGTACTGCGCATAATTTTCAATCACCGCTTTCGGCTGGCACTCCGGGTAGCGGTTCAGCGTTTGTCGGGTGAGTTGATATTCAACCGCCGTCGGGAATTCGTTGGCATTGAGCCAGACGTCGCCGTTGCCGCCCAGACGACGAGCAGATTGATACGGCGTCAGATTACGGACGTTTTCACGGGCTAAGTCGGTGACGCTGAACGTGTTTTCAGTGCTCATGCTTGCTCCTTCAGGGCGTTAACGCGCAGGGTGACGGCATTTTTGTGAGCGGTCAGGCGTTCCGCCGCCGCCAGTGTCTCGATGGTTGAAGCCAGCGCGGAGAATCCCGCTTTAGACAGTTCCTGAACCGTCATGCGCTTCTGAAAATCCGCCAGCCCGAGGCTGGAACAGGTGGCGGTATAGCCGTAGGTCGGCAGCACGTGGTTAGTCCCGGAGGCGTAATCGCCCGCTGATTCCGGCGACCAGTCGCCGAGGAACACCGAACCGGCACTGGTGATGTCATCAACCATGTCGCGGGCATTACGGGTTTGAATAATCAGGTGCTCAGGACCATAGAGGTTAGAGATGGCAATGCACTGCGCCAAATCTTTCGTCACGATTAATCGACTGGCGCTGAGCGCCTGACGCGCCGTTTCTGCACGCGGGAGTTCAGCCAGTTGACGTGCAACGGCTTCGGCAACGCGACGGGCGATATCGGCATCCGGGGTCAGCAGGATGACCTGCGAATCCGGACCGTGTTCCGCTTGCGAAAGCAGATCGGAGGCGACGAAATCCGGCGTGGCGCCGCTGTCGGCAATCACCAATACTTCGGACGGTCCGGCTGGCATGTCAATCGCTGCGCCGTCGAGACGCTGACTGACCTGACGCTTCGCTTCGGTCACAAACGCGTTTCCAGGGCCAAAAATTTTGTCCACTTTCGGCACGGATTCGCTGCCAAACGCCAGGGCGGCAATGGCCTGTGCGCCGCCAACGTTAAAGACTTCCTGCACACCGCACAGCTGCGCCGCGTAGAGAATTTCATCGGCAATCGGCGGCGGGGAACACAGCACCACCTTCTTACAGCCCGCAATACGCGCCGGCGTGGCGAGCATCAGTACGGTAGAAAAGAGCGGGGCGGATCCGCCGGGAATATACAAACCGACGGACGCCACCGGACGTGTCACCTGCTGGCAGCGTACGCCTGGCTGGGTTTCCACATCAACGGTCGGTAATTTCTGCGCGTTGTGGAAGGTTTCAATGTTTTGCACCGCGACAGCCATCGCTTGCTTGAGATCGTCGCTCAGTCGTGCGCTGGCGGCGGCTATCTCTTCCGCGGTCACCTTCAGCGCCGCAACCTCGGTTTTATCAAACTTCGCGCTGTACTCGCGCAGGGCGTCATCGCCACGGGCTTTGACGTTATCCAGAATCTCGCTCACGGTGCGGGTGATGCTGTCAGACGCGGAAATCGCCGGGCGCATCAGTAATTCACGCTGCTGTTCAGGGGAACACGTGTTCCAGTTAATGATTGTGCTAAAGCTCATGTCACTTTCCTTCTTATGCCGGATGACGCCTTGCTTATCCGGCCTACGGGTCCAGTAGGCCCGGTAAGCGAATGCGCCACCGGGCGCCGTCGCGCGCAATTATTCCATCATCTTCTCAATCGGCAGCACCAGAATTGAGCTGGCACCGAGCGCTTTCAGTTTTTCCATCGTCTCCCAGAACAGGGTTTCGCTGCTGACCATGTGCATCGCCACGCGCTGCTGATCGCCAGCCAGCGGCAGAATAGTTGGGCGTTCGGCGCCTGGCAGCAGCGCGATGACCTCTTCCAGACGCTCGCTTGGCGCGTGCATCATGATGTATTTCGATTCGCGAGCCTGGATAACCCCCTGAATACGGGTCAGCAGCTTATCGACCAGTTGCTGCTTGGCGTCTGTCATCTCACCGTCACGCTGGATCAGACAGGCTTTAGAACGGTAAATCACTTCCACTTCGCGCAGACCGTTGGCTTCCAGTGTCGCACCGGTCGAAACCAGATCGCAGATGGCGTCGGCGAGGCCCGCGCGCGGAGCCACTTCCACAGAACCGTTCAGCAAACAGGATTTAAAGGAAACGCCTTTCTGATCGAGATAACGTTTGAGCAGGTGGGGATAAGAGGTGGCGATGCGTTTGCCATCCAGCGCGGCGGGGCCATCCCAGGTTTCATCGACCGGCGTTGCCAGGGAAAGGCGGCAACCGCCGAAATCGAGGCGACGCAGCGTAAAGTAGCGCGGGTCTTCGCCCTGGGCACGGCGGTTCAGCAGTTCTTCTTCCAGAACGTTCTCGCCGATGATGCCCAGGTCAACGACGCCGTCCATCACCAGACCGGGGATATCGTCGTCACGCACACGCAGAATATCAATCGGCATATTCTCTGCCATCGCAATCAGACGCTGGGTGTGTAAGTTAATTTTAATCCCGCAGCGGGCGAGTAATTCACGTGAGTCATCGCTCAAACGACCTGATTTCTGAATAGCTATGCGTAAACGGCTGTTGTCTAACATTCTCTTTTCCTCTTTATCCTGTCTGAACCTGTCTGAATTTTGCGCCAAAAAAAAGCCCCCGGAAGAAATCTTCCGGGGGCTTTCTCATGCGTTCATGCACCACTGGAAGATCTGAATGTCTCCCAGCACACATCGCCTGAAAGACTAGTCAGGATGATGGTGATGATGGTGGTGTTTAAATTGAACGCGTGTCATAAAATTCTCGATGAATGCTTATTCATTTGATGCCTTTTAACCTAAACCACTTTAACGCCTTAAAGCAAGCGCTTTTTTTAATTCCTATTTATAGTATGAATTGTCAGTCTTAAAACGCTGGCGTAGCCTTATAGACATAGTGCTGGAGTCAGGAGAAAACGGATGAAAAAGGTCGCAGTTGTCGGTTTAGGATGGTTAGGCATGCCGCTGGCGATGTCGCTCACTGCCAGAGGCTGGCAGGTGACGGGGAGCAAAACCACCCAGGATGGCGTGGAAGCGGCCAGAATGAGCGGGATCGAAGGATATCCGCTACGGCTCGAGCCTGAGTTGGTGTGTGAAACAGATGATCTGGATGCGCTGATGGATGTCGATGCGCTGGTGATTACCTTACCGGCTCGTCGTAGCGGTCCGGGAGAAGACTTCTATTTACAGGCGATGCAGGAGCTGGTCGACAGCGCGCTGGCGTATCGTATTCCGCGCATTATCTTTACCAGTTCGACCTCCGTCTATGGTGACGTGCAGGGGACGGTCAAAGAGGGAACCGCGCGTAATCCGGTCACCGCCAGCGGGCGCGTATTAAAAGAGCTGGAAGACTGGCTGCATAATTTACCGGGTACTTCGGTCGATATCCTGCGACTGGCCGGGCTGGTGGGACCAGGGCGTCATCCAGGCCGTTTCTTCGCGGGCAAAACCGCCCCTGACGGCGAACACGGCGTCAATCTGGTCCATCTGGAAGATGTGATTGCCGCCATCACGCTGCTGTTACAGGCACCGAAAGGGGGACACATCTATAATATATGTGCGCCTTCGCATCCTGCCCGTAATGTGTTCTATCCGCAGATGGCGCGTCTGCTGGGAATGGAGCCGCCGCAGTTCCGTGATTCCGCGGCTAACAACAAAGGTAAAATTATAGATGGCAGCCGGATCTGTAATGAGCTTGGGTTTGAATACCAATATCCCGATCCGCTGGTGATGCCGTTGGAGTAATGCATGCCGCCAGCAGCTAGTCGCCATACACCGCAAGGGGGCGTGTATGAAACCACTGCTGGACGTGCTCATCATCCTTGATGCCCTTGAGAAAGAGGGCAGCTTCGCGGCGGCGTCCGCCAAACTGTATAAGACGCCGTCTGCCCTCAGCTATACCGTCCACCGTCTGGAAAGCGATCTCAACATTCAAATCCTCGATCGCAGCGGTCATCGCGCCCGGTTCACGCGCACGGGTCAAATGCTGTTAGAGAAAGGGCGGGAAGTCCTGCACACCGTGCGGGAGCTGGAAAAGCAGGCGATAAAACTCCACGAAGGTTGGGAAAATGAACTGGTGATCGGCGTGGACGATACCTTTCCTTTTTCCCTGCTCGCCCCTCTGATCGAATCCTTTTATCAGCATCACAGCGTCACGCGCCTGAAATTCATTAACGGCGTGTTGGGGGGATCGTGGGATGCGCTGATCCAGGGCCGGGCGGATATTATTGTCGGCGCGATGCATGAACCCCCTTCATCCAGCGACTTTAGCGTTGCGCGCCTGGGCGAACTGGAACAGATTTTTGCCGTTGCGCCACACCATCCGCTGGCTGAGGAAGCTGAGCCGCTGAGCCGCAGTACCATCAAACGCTATCGCGCGATTGTGGTCGGCGACAGTTCGCCTCTCGCTGCTGCAACGGCGACGCAACTGCTTGACGATCAGGAGGCGATCACCGTCTTCGATTTTAAGACCAAACTGGAACTGCAAATCAGTGGTCTGGGATGCGGTTATCTTCCGCGTTATCTGGCGCAGCGCTTCCTGGACAGTGGGGCGTTAATCGAAAAAAAAGTGGCTGCGCAAATCCTCTTTGAACCGGTATGGATGGGGTGGAATGAGCAGACGGCGGGGCTCGCCAGCGCCTGGTGGCGGGATGCGATTTTAGCAAATAGTGCTATCGCGGGGATCTACAAAAAAGACGATAGCGAAAAATCAAACATTTAAGAAAAAATAGTTCGCGACAACCCTCTCATTCTCTTGTCTTTTCGCCTCATTTTAGTGCACAATGCGCCGCTTGCAAAAAATGACATTAACCGACGTTTTCATACGCGTCGGTTATTTTTTTGCATCAAACCAATCATTCATACAAAGAGGCCGGGCTTCGTACCGGATAGATATTTACTAAAAACCGACAGTTGTTGTCGCTGAGGAATCCAGAAAATGGGGCAATTTTTTGCTTACGCGACGGCATTCGCCGTAAAGGGGAATGACCATGTCGCATAACGCTACTCCAAAAACCTCTCGCGTGGAATTACGTAAAACGCTTACGTTGATTCCGGTTGTCATGATGGGTCTTGCCTATATGCAGCCGATGACGCTGTTCGATACGTTTGGTATCGTTTCAGGCCTCACTGACGGTCACGTTGCAACGGCGTATGCCTTTGCGCTGATCGCTATTCTCTTTACTGCGTTGAGCTACGGTAAACTGGTTCGCCGTTTCCCGTCTGCTGGCTCGGCGTATACCTATGCCCAGAAATCCATTAGCCCGACCGTTGGCTTTATGGTGGGGTGGTCATCCCTGCTGGACTACCTGTTCATGCCGATGATCAACATCCTGCTGGCAAAAATTTACTTTGAAGCGCTGGTGCCGTCCGTACCGTCGTGGATCTTTGTTGTCGCGCTGGTGGCCTTTATGACCATCTCCAACCTGCGCAGCATCAAGACCGTGGCAAACTTCAATACCCTGATTGTGATCCTGCAGATGGGCATTGTGGCGGTGATTGTGGGTCTGATCATCTACGGCGTGTCGAACGGTGAGGGCGCCGGTACGCTGACCAGCACGCGTCCGTTCTGGTCGGAAGGCGCGCACGTCGTGCCAATGATTACCGGAGCAACGATTCTGTGCTTCTCGTTCCTGGGCTTTGACGGTATCTCTTCGCTGTCTGAAGAGACCAAAGATGCAGAGCGCGTGATCCCGAAGGCTATCTTCCTGACGGCGCTGATTGGCGGCCTGGTATTCATCGGCGCCTCTTACTTCCTGCAACTGTACTTCCCGGATATCTCTCGCTTTAAGGATCCGGATGCGTCTCAGCCTGAAATCATGCTGTACGTGGCAGGTAAAACCTTCCAGTGGGGCGTGCTGATTTTCTCCAGCGTGACCGTTCTGGCGTCCGGTATGGCGGCACACGCAGGCGTCTCTCGTCTGATGTACGTAATGGGCCGTGACGGCGTATTCCCGACGCGCTTCTTTGGTTACATTCATCCGAAGTGGCGTACCCCGGCATGGAACGTGCTGCTGGTGGGGGCAATTGCGCTGATGGCGATTAAATTTGACCTGGTGACGGCGACGGCGTTGATTAACTTCGGTGCGCTGGTGGCGTTTACCTTCGTGAACCTGTCTGTAATTTCACAGTTCTGGATCCGTGAAAAACGCAACAAGACGCTGAAAGACCACTTCAACTATCTGGTGCTGCCAGTATGTGGCGCGCTGACTGTTGGCGCGCTGTGGATCAACCTGGAAGAGAGCTCTATGGTTCTGGGTCTGATCTGGGCCGGTATCGGTCTGGTGTATCTGGCCTGCGTGACCAAAAGCTTCCGCAACCCGGTTCCGCAGTACGAAGATATCGCACAGTAATTCATAAGGTTTGTAGACCCGGTAAGCGAAGCGCCGCCGGGCAGGAAGCCGGAGTTAACCACTCCGGCTTTTTTTATGTCACTGGTTTATTTCCAGTCATTATTCATAACCATTCGTTCTAAATTAGAGAATTTGGTTATTGGTTCCCAGCCGCATGCTCAGGAATAATTTCCTGATTGATATTCTTCAGGCTAACGAATTTATGTTTTCAATGATTTTAAGCGGGGTTATCTGCGGCGCGCTGCTGGGCTTTGTGATGCAACGTGGACGATTCTGCCTGACCGGCGGTTTTCGCGATATGTATATCGCCAAAAACAACCGCATGTTTTATGCGCTGCTGATCGCGATCTCCGTGCAGAGCGTCGGTGCTTTTGCGCTGATTCAGGCGGGGGTGATTCGCTACGATGCGGGCGCGTTCCCGTGGCTCGGTACCGTTGTCGGCGGTTATATTTTCGGGATTGGGATTGTCTATGCGGGCGGATGTGCTACCGGAACCTGGTATCGTGCGGGTGAGGGGCTGATCGGCAGCTGGATTGCGCTGGCGACCTACATGGTGATGAGCGCGGTGATGCGTTCGCCTCATGCCAGCGGTTTAAATCAGACGCTAAAAACGTACAGCACGGAGCACAACTCCATGGCTGACACGCTGAACCTCTCCGTCTGGCCGCTGATTGCCGTTCTGCTGGTAGTGACGCTCTGGGTAGTCAGTAAAGAACTGAAAAAGCCAAAGCTGAAAGTCGCCTCTTTGCCGCCGCGTCGTACCGGGCTTGCGCATATTCTGTTTGAAAAACGCTGGCACCCGTTTGTGACGGCGGTGCTGATTGGTCTTATCGCGCTGCTGGCCTGGCCGCTGAGCGAAGCCACCGGGCGTATGTTTGGGCTCGGGATCACCTCGCCGACGGCTAACATTTTGCAGTTCCTGGTGGCGGGAGACAGCAAGTTCCTCAACTGGGGCGTTTTCCTGGTACTGGGGATTTTCCTCGGTTCGTTCATCGCGGCGAAAGCCAGTCGTGAATTCCGCGTGCGGGCTGCCGATGCGGCAACCACGCTACGCAGCGGCTTCGGCGGGATCCTGATGGGATTTGGCGCCAGTATTGCCGGCGGCTGCTCTATCGGTAACGGTCTGGTGATGACGGCGATGATGACCTGGCAGGGCTGGATTGGCCTGGTATTTATGATCCTTGGCGTCTGGACCGCGTCGTGGATTGTGTTTGTTCGACCGCAGCGTAAAGCCCGTCTGGCAACCGCTGCGGCAAATTAAGCGTAAGGATTAATGATGGCGATTAAAAAACTGGACGTGGTCACGCAGGTTTGCCCGTTCCCACTGATTGAAGCAAAAGCCGCGTTGGCTGAAATGGCGAGCGGTGACGAGCTGGTGATTGAGTTTGACTGCACCCAGGCGACCGAAGCGATCCCACAGTGGGCGGCTGAAGAAGGGCATGCGATTACGGACTATCAGCAGGTTGGCGATGCCGCCTGGAGCATCACCGTCCAGAAAGCGTGATAACAGGCCCTCCGCCGTGGCGCGGAGGGCGAATTTCAGACGATCTCTTCAGCGTATTGCCACAGCGCCTTCAGCAGTACCTGCTTCTCTTTATCATCTGCATATTCCTGATACAACATCTGCAACTCGTCGGCGTAGCGCTGCAAATATTCCGGGGTAAAGACCTGGCGACGATGCTCCAGCCAGCGCTGTTGCTCCGCTTCATCCAGCGTGCCGGGGAAATTACGCGCCCGATAGTTGAACAGCAGTTTCTCAATCCGCGGATCGACAAAGGTGATATCCAGCGCCGGCAGGTTCTGTGGATCGGTTTCCAGCACAATCTTCATTGCCGCCCGGTCAGCATCGCTGAAGAAACCATTATAAAGCTGGGCATCAACGTTGTCGGACGGCGTGAACGGTTCCGCTTCCGCAAAGATGGCGACCACTTTGTCACGCACCTGCGGATGTTCACGCAGGACTTTCAGATTATCGAGACAATGCTGGCGATTAATCCCCAGACGATCGGCATCTTCCGGGCGCAGCGTGTTCGCTTGCGCCAGTACCGGGCATTTGTTGATGTGCACCAGCTTCAGCGGCACGGCGGCGTTATCGCCCAGATCGGCTTTGGCGGTGTACAGACGTTCGCGCAGAGTATCGCTGTCCAGTTCCAGCAACGGTGAAATATCACCGGCCAGATCGACCATAATCACGGCATTACGGTTATCCGGATGCCAGGCCAGCGGCGCAACCCAACTGGTGTTGCCGCGCCATGCGCCAAACATGCCGGAAACATGCACCAGCGGTTTCATTTGCGGCACGTCAATCAGCGCGGCCAGCTTGTGTTTGTTACGGTGCGTGTAGAGATACTCAAACAGACGCGGCTGACGTGACTTCACCAGTTGCGCCATCGCAATGGTGGCATAGACATCCGCCATCGCATCGTGTGCGTTGCTGTGCTCGATGCCGTTCGCTTTCGTCAGATGCTCCAGGCGAAAACTGGGGAGGCCGTCGTCATTTTCCGGCCAGTTGATGCCTTCCGGGCGCAGGGCGTAGCAAGCGCGCATCACGTCCAGCAGATCCCAGCGCGAATTATCATGCTGCCAGCTCCAGGCGTAAGGATCGTAGAAGTTGCGGTAAAGCACGTTGCGCGTGACCTCGTCGTCGAAGCGCACGTTGTTATAGCCAATGATGCAGGTTTTCGGCACCGTAAACAGTGCGTGGATCCGCGCGGCAAACGCAGCCTCATTATCACCTTTTTCTCGCGCTTCCTGAGGGGTGATCCCGGTGACCATCACGGCGCCCGGCTGGGGCAAATAGTCATCCGATGGTTTGCAGTAAAAAACCTCAGGCTCACCGATGACGTTGAATTCGCTATCGGTACGCAGCGCGGCAAATTGCGCAGGCCTGTCGAGCGCCGGATGAATGCCAAAGGTTTCGTAATCGTGGAAGAGGAATGTGCTCTGTATGCTATCGTTTTTAACTGTCACCTGATGTACACGCCTGATGTTATATGTAGCTGATTTAAAGTGTTTTTATCGCTATGTTTGTCACTGGTTGATTATGACTGTACACGATTAGATATTGTTGTTTATGTTCGTACATGACATATTGAGTACAGATTAAGTACATAAACCTTAAAATCATTGAGTACAGAAAATTAAAATGGCGATCAGTGACACTAAGCTTCGCTCCATCTATGGTAAACCATATTCCGGCCCATCTGAAATTACTGATTCTGACGGGCTCGGTATACGCATTACGCCAAAAGGCATTATCAGCTTTCAGTTCCGTTTCCGCTGGGACGGGAAGCAGCATCGACTTGGACTTGGACGTTATCCTGCAATAATGCTTCGCGATGCCCGCAACATGGTTGCAGATTTAAGGGAGTCGGTCGACAAAGGAATTGATCCGCGTACTCTGTCCGGTGGCAGTAAGGCACAAAAAAAACCAACGGTAAAAGACTGCCTCGACTATTGGGAGAAGAACTACGTTGACATCGCGCTTCGTGAAAAAACGCAAGCGCTCTACAGGTCGACTGTCATCAAGCACATGAGCAATGCCTTCTCTGGAGTTCCGATTGAGGATATTTCCGTCAGGCTATGGGTTGAACGCTTCACAGAAGAAGAGCGCATTAACCCACGACGTGCGCGTCAGTTGCTGGTACAGCTTCGTTCCGCTATTGGCTGGTGCACCAGAAGGCAGTTCATCCGCCCTGTTGAGCTTATGATGCTGCAGCCGAAAGATGTCGGGATAAAATCCGCGGTCGGTGAGGTCACTCTCAGTTATAACCAACTTGCGAAGATATGGCTGGCAATAGAACGGAGTAGGGGATCAACATCTAACAAGCTTCTTCACCAGTTGCTGATGCTTTACGCCGCCAGAAACAGCGAACTTCGCCTGGCTGTTACTGATGAGTTTGATCGCGAGGAAGGCGTTTGGACTGTGCCGACAGAGAAAAGCAAAACCAACAGGATTATCCGGCGTCCAATATTCGGCGCGGCTGATGATTTGCTTAAGAAGGCGGAAATGACATACGGGAATATTCTTTTCCCGGGACCAGATCTGAAAAAATCCATGACTATTGCCGGCGCTAACAGATATCTCGGCAGGATTGAGGCGTCACTGGGTATTGGTGAATTTTCCGCACATGATTTCAGACGCACTCTGGCGACGAGGCTATCAGAGGAAGGTGTGGCCCCGCACGTTATTGAAAAAATGCTGGGGCATGAGTTGGGCGGCGTGCTTTCTGTTTACAACAAACATGACTGGATCGCCGAACAGAAAGCCGCCTATGACCTGTACGCCGAAAAAATATTCTGGCACATCAAAAAGATTTCTGGTTAATTCCGCCGTTTAAAATCCACGCTTCCACCTCAGATTGCAAGTACTGCTTGGGGTGGGTGCGGATCGGCTTCGGAAAGTTATGATGCTTCGTGTATTTCCAGATGGTCATACGAGACGAAACCCGGATCATTCGCATCACTTCTTTTTCGTTAATCATTTCAATATCACTCATACCCACCTCACGCTACGCTCAGGCCACGACAGTGGCACCACGTCTCAAACATTCGCTTAACCACTTCCCGGCAGTAGAATCCTTCCTGATCCCTCGAGAGGTCGTAGCGGTTTCCGTACCGCTGGCGCACCCACAATTCAAATGCTTTATTCACGGCCACCCCACATCAACATCACAGTGATACAGATGCACACAACGCAAATCACAATAGCTGTCGGCCAGTCCATCACTTCATCTCCACTCTGATCCCGGCTGAAATTAGCGCGGCTGTGCATTCCTCGCGCATGCTTCCGGCGCCGGCGGCAAATCCCTGATACCATTCCTCTTGAGAGCCGAGAACGGGAAGGGCAGGAAGGGTGATGGTCAGGCATTTCTTCTCGATGCCTCCAGAGCTTTCGCAAAAAGTCAATGCGTCGCGTAGCTCTTTAACGCACGCATAGTTTTCTGCTTTGTTTGGATCGCCAGTACGGTGTTCAGCTTCTTGCCTGCACCATTTGATGACCTTCTCAGCGGCTGCATGGAGGCGCTGGCGCTGCCAGTCGAAATCGTCGACAAGGCACTGCAGGTGAAGGTGTTTTGCTTCAGCCTGCTCCAGTTTTGCACGCAAACTTTCGATCTCCGCCGCCATGTAGTAGCCTGTTTTGCTCCAGGTATCGACATCATCGCCGATCATGTCAGGTTCCATGGTCGCCATCAGAACAGCGTCGTGATAGTCCTGGCTTCCATCGGTGATCGCGACAGCGTAGGTATCACTGTTTTCGCGTTTATGAATAAGCACAATCGGGTTTTTAATCTTGCTCACTGTGAAGTCTCCTTTTCGGCTTCAATGATGCTGTCGACCATCAACATCAGAGAGCCCGCCATGTCGTCGTAATCAGACCATGTACTACTTTCGAAGAACTGCGCAGCGACTACGGGGGCAAGCTGGCTAACCAGGTGCTGGCGATAAGTCATGCCGCGCGGTGTATCGAGACGCGGACATGGGTAAGCTGAATGCTGGCCTTTTTTCATTGTTAGCCTCAGTAATTCATCAAAAATTTATATTCAATCAACGCGCCGAAAACGACGGCCACCAGCAGCAGTCCAAACAGCATGGACAGGAGAAATGGTTTCATCGCTTAGCCTCCCGCCGTACGGTTTTGTAGGCCCGCAACATATCGCGGGATTTGCCGGACAAAACTGACTTCATGAAAAGCACTCCGCTGCGGGTTGCAATGATGCCTGGCGTGCAGAGCAAGGTGGCATCCACCACCCGGTTATGTTTACGGAACTCAAACACAGTGCTGGTGATCACGATGTTCGCCGCGGCGCCGTAGTCCTGGTATTGGATTTTCATGCCAGATGCTCCCCAGCAACTTTGAACGCATCATCACGGCATGGCATCACAACGAGCTCAGGGTTGCCGTATGTGGCGTTGATGGCCGGATCGAACTGAATGCGTACCGCGCCATGTTCGATGGAAGGACGTAACTGAACGGGAATAAACTTCCTCTCGCGACCAAACATCTTCTCCGGATAACCGAGGTATTCAGCCTGGATAACCGGATTGATGCCGAAATCCACTTCTTTCGGAATGACGCGCTCCAGGTCTGGAAACCGACCATCAACCAGCCGGATACCGGTGATCGAAATCCGGCGCTCGAATGCGTCACGGTGAATGGCAAAGGCTTCTTTGTTGAATACCAGCTCCGTAGTTTCCGCCTTCACCGGAACCGGCCCTTCAAACTGGATGATGATGTTTTTCTTCGTCCGGATGCCGTGCTCCATGCGCAACGCGACATGCCCGTTAGTTGCTTCAATATATTTCGGAGTGATATGCACCCCGTTCAGGTAGTAACGGACATCGTTTTTGGCAGCGCACACCAGGGCGGCACGGATAAGTTTTGACTGGATGATCATGCGTCTGCCTCCACGAAGACCTCTTTCGGATCTTTACGCAGAATGAAGCCGCCAAACTCAGGATGCTGCCAGCGCTTGCGCTTACCACTCGGACGGGACGATTCCTTCAGCAGCACCTGAAAGGCATGCAGGAATGATTCACGATGCACACACAGACCACGGACGCCAGGTAACTGTCTGGATGGCAGATTTGCGAACCGAACAAGGCGACGACAGGAAGGATCGGACAGACCGGTTTCCCACGAGATTTTATGCACCGGAACGAACTCAGTATCGGTATTCACGAATTCAGTCGAACCGATGCACTGTTGCGGTACTGTCGGGGATGCAGGCGCAGCAGTAATCAGGTTCGCACCGCTGACTTCCATTACCGCTTTCATCGTCGCTGATGCGGTAGCTTCGGCAACCACTCGGGCCAGCGAAAGAATATCGTTATTCATGCTGAGCTCCTGCTTGTGTGATTTAGTTACCGGCACTTCTTTGCTGTATGTGCCCGTGGTCATGATGGCCGGGAGTACATCCTCACAAACCCAGTCCTGCACACGTTCAGCGGACGGGAGCTGGCTGCGCAGGATCAGGCGGAACAAATCAGCCTGTCCGGCAAGTTGAGTGCCACGTGGTTTTTCACCAAAACCCAATTCTAACGATTCGTTATAATCAAGTTTAATCAGAGACTTGCAATGGTCTTTCAGCGCTTTGGCTGGATTTGTGTATCCGAGGGATTTAGCAAGTTCGACAGCATCAAATGCTGGCTTTCCCTCATAAAGAATTCCACTCATCGAGAAATTGAGCTCTTCTGAACTAAATGTCATCAGTTGGTTATTCATCATCAGTTCCCTCAGTGCATAACTGGCATTTCTGGCGTGCCGCTGGTTTTAATCATTCCGATGTAGTCATCGTGAAGCATCTCAAGCCCTTCTCGCCCAAAGGGTGACATCCTGAATCCGTCTCCGGGATCTGCAATCACCATGTCCTGATACATGCGAAGGGCCATCTTTGAACCCTTCTCCACGCCGTATTTCTCAATCGCGATACTTTCTACGTGGTTGGCGAGAGAAAAGCGCAGTGGGCCCGGATAGATACTAAGATCGCCTTTCTTACCCGAATAAATAACTGCGGTGTCGACTCCTCCGGACTCGTTAGGGATATCGATAGTGCCGTTCCTGTCCCTCTCTTCGTTGATGAACACTGTTGCCACAAGCCAGCGCCACAGGGTGAGTTCCTTCTTGACGTTCAAATCCACCCAGCCAGAAGCCTCGGCATCCATAATGCAGGCCAACCAACGCAACCCTTCCGATGGTCGGGAGTCAAAACGCGGACCATCGAACTGTTTAACCGCGCCAGACCAGCCAGTTACACGATTCCCGATTTTGATGCCGTTTGGCGTAGCTTCTGGAATTTCGTATTTACTGCTCATCGAATACCCTCCGGTTTGCTGGCTTGTAGCTCTGCCTGTTCTTTCACAACGCGATCATGAAAGGCGTCCCATTTCTCGCACCACTTCTGCATATCGCGCTTACGAGCAAGGATGCGGCGAAGACGTCGAACGCAGCGCTGGTGGGCGAAGTGATACTCTTTCGTGGCGCCACCGCGTTCCCATGCTTCACCGTGTACCGGATGAGAGACCTTTACGTCAGGATGGCGGCACATAAAGCCCGATGCCTCGAATGCCCATGTGGTCATGAAGAACGCCAGATAGCGGATCGCGGTATCGCGGCTGAAGCAGCGCTTCATGCGTCCATGCCGCATAGCGACGAACAAGTTGCCCACAGGCGTATGGTGAATCTGAAATGCCAGGTCAATGGCGCTGGCGGTGCGGTTGTCCTTCATCGTTTTATTTCCCCGTTATAAGTTTCATGACTCATTAATTCCCAGTTCCGGCCATCGTCTTTCGATAACAGTCTCCAGCGCGGATTAACCTTCAGGCTGAGATACCCGGTCCGTCGCATACGTCGTGCATATACTCGCTTCCGCCGGTATCGCAGCAGGACCTGCGTCGCCTGCAGGTGAACGCGCTCAGGTATTCGAATTGCTGTCAGTGCCACCGGTAACCTCTTCAATGCGTAGCTCCATTTCGCGAGCCATTTCGATAAAAGTGTCCAGAGCGCAAATGTGCTCATCTTCAAAAAGCCGGCGATCGCATGTAACACGGCCGTTTTCGATATAAAGAACAACACGCCCGGTGAAGTCCGGAAGGACGTGCAGATCCACGTTGAGGACTGGGGGGGGGGATCTGAATCCCGTGCATAATTGTTTGTTGTGAGGTCATCAGTTAATTCCTCCACATACGTATTTCTCTTTCGCGTGTTTAATTAATTCCGCAAAAATCTCGTCAACAATCATCTTCCCGGTTTCGGTCAGATATTCAGTGTGTCCATTGATATCGACACTTTTCATATACGTCTGGCGAATAAATGTTTCCGCCTCTGCTGCAAATTCAGTCCGTGCCTGTTTTTCGAAACGTTGCAAAAGTTTCAGCATTGATTCTTCGTCAATATCGATAAACTGGATATTGTCATCCGGCAATGAAACGGTAAGGCGATAAGCGCCTGTCTTGCGCTTCATTCGGTTTAACGCCGCAATGGCAATACGACGGCGATAAATTTCAATGGTGTTATTTTTCATTATTATTACCGTCCGTAAGCCTTGCGCAGAAAGAGGGTTGCAATATGCAGGTAGCTATTGCCATAAGAGGCAAGCAGCTTTGCTGTTGTATGTGCGGCTTTATCTTTCAGAAATGTCATTATTGCCCCCCCCTTCGAGGTGTTCTCCATTGTCATTTTGGTCATGAAACAAAGCTCATTAAGTAACGAGGTGAATCGTCCCGCCACCTTCACATCAGTGCGAGTGATTGCTGGCATCAGTAACTGGATAAACTCTGCACGAAGTTCATGCGCGTATTTATTGGCGCACTCTGCTGTTTTATGCGCCTTGTTTATATAAAGGAGGTCATCATCCTGGTTAACGGAATGAACCTTGCTATTTACGAGTTCACTTTTTACGATAATATTCATCTTCATTTCCTCAGGGTGAGCGATTCCCCCGCCAGTTAAGGCGTTAATTTTTTGTGTGTTAATTAAGGTTCTATTTTGTCGGCTTTCTTGCTGATTATTTCTTGTAGCTCGTCGAGTTTTTCAAAAACGATAGTCATAGTTCCGATTGCAGATAATTCTTGTGGCATGCAATCCATAGCATTGCAAAGTGCCATTTTGCAGTTTCCGGCATCAGTAGCCCAGGAATTAAGCATGTCAGATGTTAACCCCTTGTTTGCTTCTGAGGATGAATTATTAATGCTGGCGTTCACGACAATCATTTTCGGTGGTAGCTGTGAAATATATTCATTCACACCATCCAGCGTTTTCTGCATTGAGCGAATCAGGCATGCAATTGCATTATCGGCTTCTGGTGGAAATTCGTAATTGCGATAAATAACCTCAAGTAACGAGGTGTTTTCCACAATATCAGCCGCGACACTTTCGACTATTTCGACGGGAGTTTTCATTTGAGTTTCTCCAGTTCGTTCTTGTGAGCCTCATCGGCATAATTGCAAACAAATGCAAAGAGAACGTCACTGATTTCACTATACTCGTCACCGTCAACAGCAGATAACAAACTGGCAGCTTCAGTGATTAAGGATATATTCTTGAAGGCATCACATGGGCGGATGGACAACCCCTTGAATGTTTTTATCGGTTCAACCATTTTTTGTCACCTCAACGTTAACTTGATAGTTTGATGATAGAGGATGCTATTGGTTATTGCAATAGGTAATTCTATTTATAATGCTATTATTTTTTATGTGATTGATATAAAAATAAAAAAACAGCTATTAATGCTTTATGAATTTAGGTGGCGGACAATGCTGTGAAAGTGCAGGGGATCAGTCCTGATAACTAAAGGGAGGGGAATTAGGTGTTATGCGATTATGAGTTGCCTGGATTCCACGTATAGATCCGCTGGCTATACTATTCAAAAGCAATGCCCGCGGGATGCTGAAGAGGATGCGATGGAGGTAAATAAAAACCCGGAACGGTGGCCGGGTTGGTAACTATTCACTTTTGTTGCTGAAAACTTCATTGTCTTTGCACTGGTTTACCCATGCTTTCTGTACGTCTGTGGCATGCTACCGATCACCTTTCCAAATATGAATATTTTGTTCATCTCCTCTTTCTCGATCGGGTCCCATGGGCGATAGGTATGATTGTCGGAGATGACCAAAAGCTTATCTTTCATCTTTTGTAAACGCTTAACATGCGACGTATCGTCGTATATGAACGCGTAAATGCCGTCACCATCAAAGTGCTGAACGCTTATATCGACGAAAAGCAGGTCTCCAGGCTCAATTGTTCCAGACATGCTATCGCCACGAACGTTGATGATGCGTATCTGTTCCTGTTTTCGGCCATTAAACATTTGACGCGCATCTTCAACTGAGTACTCCACGGAGCGTAATACTTCCACGAATTCGCTGTTAATTATTCCTGGCCCCGCACTAACCGTGAGATCTAGTACGTCAACTCTGAAGATGTCTGGGTCTGTTTTGTTGGTAGTTATGGAAGTTGGTTGTTGGGCGTCAGCCCTCATCGGCCCAGTTCCGGTTGACAACCACTCCGAGCGAACACCCAGAGCATTCGCTATTTCAACGATTTTTGTTGTTCCTCTGGCATTGCCTGATGTTATGCGCCATATAGTTGGTTGCGCCATATCTGCTGCTTTGGCTAATTGCCCTTGGCTCATCCCCATCTCACTCATCGCATAGTTAAGTCTGTCAGCTAGCGTCTTAAGTTTACTCTCTTGCATTTTTATAGCCTCCGCTATCGCATTTTAGCCTCGCATGATAAACAAGTCTATTGCTCATTCAAATAGCAATTGCTATTATTTATCGATAGCAATCAAATGAAGCGGGTAAAAAAAAATGAAATCAGCAATTGAACGAGCTATTGATGCTGCTGGCGGGGTTAATGCTTTAGCCCGCGCAATAGGTGTCAAACAACCATCTGTTTCTCGCTGGAGAAAGGTTGGTGTTGTTGGGGTGGATCATGTCCCTGATGTTGCAGCTTTGACTGGGATTCCTGCCCATGAGTTGAGACCAGATAAACCAAAGCTTTTCCCACACCCAAGCGCAGAGGTGTGACATGTCACAGCAATTAACGATGTTTCGCGTATTTAAGCAGTCTTTCCACGGCATCAATAGCGGCGGGAATGTCAGGAATTCTGGTAACGGCTCCTGTCGTTTTGTCCTGCTTAACGTTGGCATGAAGGGCATCAAGATAGTCATCAACTGCCTGTTTATAGGGCTGGCGATGTCGATTTGGGAGGTGAGGGCTCAGTGCATTGAAGTCAAATTGCCGTTGCACAATAACAACTTTACCTTGCCTCAATCTCTCCAGTTCGGCGGTAAGGAAAAGTTCAATCGGGTCGGAAATCGCATTGAATTTATCAAGCCGGTACCGGGAGAGAGCTCGCTTATCGCCGTACCACAACCCAAAGCTGAAAGACACCAGTGTCCACATGAAAGTAATGAGTGCCGGGTTGGTGTTAAACATAAACACAAGCTCAATCCAGATATTTCCCATAAATTCTGGCAACTCCTTTTGATTCAGTTATCTGCTTTTGCGGTTGTTTTTCACTCAGGGGCTTATCTCTGTATGCGCGCAAATATTCGCCGCGACTGGCGTCAGCATATCCCGAAAGGGCGACTACCGAAAGCGCCTGTTATGGGAATGTTATCCATTTTGTGCTTGCCGAGGAGGATTAAGCCTCTTCAGTGGCAGTTGTGGGAACAGCGTTCGTGGTTTCTGGATATGAAGATTCGCCATGGCTTTGAGGTCGCATACCGGGATGCCTGGTATTGGAAAAAACTTATCGCGGAGAGGTGGTAAACGTGAACCCAACTCATTTCATACAGAAACATATCGCCGCGCAGCTGGCGGTGGAGGGATTTCCCGAGCAGGTGTGTCAGGGGGGTGCCCCTATAAAGTTGTCAAGCATGTTTATGATGCCGCAGGGGTATAAAAAGTACCGTCACGCATCATGGCGAACAGAACGTCACAGCGTCGTCTTGCCAGGGCGATAAGTGCCTGATTGTGTCGCTTTCCCTGCCTCATTTTGCGTGTGTAGTAAGCCCTGGAGAGCGGATCTCTTAGCGCCGCGAAGGCCGACAGGAACAGCGCCCGTTTGAGGGTTTTATTGCCTCGCCTTGATGGGTGTTCGCCACGTATTGACGAACCGGAGCGCCGGGTTACCGGCGCAAGGCCAGCATAAGCAGCGAGATGTGCGGCAGAGGCGAAGGCGCGGCAGGCGACCTCTGTGAGGAGTCTGGCTGCGGTCCTGACACCGACTCCGGGCATGCTGGTCAGGACCGGGTAAAGAGGGTGAGCAAGAACCCGCTGTTCCACCTCAAGGGCCACCTCGTCTCTTTGCTTACGCAGCGTGATGAGCTGGAGTGCCAGGCGTGGCAGAACGACGACAGCGGCATTCGTGCCGGGAACGACGACGGTTTGCTGTGTTAGTGCCTGGGTGATATCTGTAGCAAGGCGCTTTCCCAGACGGGGCGCGAGTTTGCAGAGCTGGGTTGCCAGTTTCTTCTCACCCAGCGAAGCAAGTTTATCGGGTGAGGGATATCTCTGGAGAAGATCGAGTACTGCCGGGTGATCCAGTCGCGGACCGATAACGCGCTCCAGTGCCGGATGTATCTGTGTCAGGAGACCGCGGATACGGTTGCTGGCCTGCGTTGTCTGTGCAGCAAGATCATCATCGAAGCCACAGAGCATGGAGAGCTCGGCGATTTGCTCGTCAGCCAGCTTCAGAGTGCGTAGCGCGTGAGGCAGAGTACGGGCAGCTTCGGCGATGATGGCTGCATCACGAGCATCGGTTTTGGCTTCACCGGCATGTAAGTCGGCGATACGGCGCATTGCCAGCCCGGGGAGGTATCCGACAAGGACACCTTCAGAACGGGCAACGGCGACGGGTAACGCACCGATGGTGGCAGGCTGGTCAACAACCAGCAGTATCTGACCATGTTGTTTCAGGTCAGATACCAGCGCTCTGAGTTTGTTTTCGTCGTTGGGTAATGCTTTGTCGAACAGGCGTTTACCTGAACGATTAACGGCAACGGCGTGATGGGTATCTTTACCGACATCAACGCCAATAAAGACCTGGACTGATTCGTAATCGCTGGATTCGGTCATTCTGTCTCCCTGTTTATACGGGTTAACCAGATAACCTCGGGGAGCAGGTACCGGCATCCACGTTACAGACGGTCCCGGCATAAAGTGCCTGACCTAGCCCCTATTAGCGGTTACCAGCGCCCCACCAGACCCGGTGACATCACCCCCCGGATCATGGACGACTGGGGGCAGTAATCATGCCGGGTCTGGCTGGCTAACACCCCTAGTATAAGGGGTTCGAATAAAGTAACGGGGCTGGTCGGCGTTGACCACTACCGCCAGGTGTCGCAGGCAACCCGCAAAGGCAGGGTGTATGACGACTGTCTTTACTACGCGCGCCAATGGGCTAAAGGACAGACGACTACAGCAGAGCAGAGAGCCGCAAAGAAAAAGCCCGGATGAGGGCGTGCTCAACCGGGCCTGTTCTTGCCTTGCTTGCATATCTGCGGAATAACACTGCGAGGAATCATTCCATGCAAAACAATACCAATAAACATCCGAACGTTTCAAGTGTTAATGTTGAAAGCCTACCTGTTATTGCAGGTGTTGAAATCACTACGGATGCCGCTGGGCGATTCAGTCTGAACTGCCTGCACCGGGCAAGTGGTGAAAGTGACAACAAGGCTCCGAATCAGTGGTTACGCACCAAGCAAGCTAAAGAGCTTATTGCGGAGCTTGAGTCTAAGTTATTGAAAAAGTTTCAGACTGCATATTTGCAGTCTGCTCAGAAAGTGATCGACGTGGTTAACGGCGGCACTAGTCCTGGCACCTACGCGCACGAGCTGATTGCAGTGTCCTATGCCGGATGGATTAGTGCTGATTTTCAGCTTGACGTTAACCAAACCTTTATCGATTTCCGCTCCGGTAAGCTGATACCAAACCCCGCCGGACTGCCAAACTTCGACGATCCTATTGCTGCCGCTGAGGCTTGGATTGAAGCAAGAAAAGCTGAGCGTCTTGCTATTGGTTACGTCGAGCGTCAGGCGCGCTATATCAATAAGCTCGAAAACCACCTTGCTGAAGGCATTACACCAGTGCAGTTCTGTAAGCAGCTTAACGGTGTCAATACACGCAAGATTAACGCCTTTCTGGAAGACCGGAACTGGCTATTTGACGATCGCCCGGAAGCTAAAAACCCGCGCTGGCGCGTCAAGCATTACGCCCGCGATCAGTACCTCACCGAGCGCTCGGGTCAGGTTGAGCAGGAAGACGGCGAGATGCGTGATATCTACAGACCGATCCTGAAACGCAAAGGCGCAGCCTGGCTTTACCGTCATTACCTGAACGGCGAGCTTCCAATGAAAAAATCATGGGACGGTCAGTATACCCACGAAACTGACCTGATGAACCTTCTGCAGGAGAAGAAATAATGCGCCCCTCCGATCTGTTACTGGATTTTGGCCGCCCGGTAGCCTATTACCCCGGACTCGTGAAAGTCATGGGTAGCCCGCACGCAGTGATTTTTTTCAGCCAGATATTCTACTGGCAGGACAAAGCGCATGCCGAAGAAGGGGTTCACAAGACCCGTGAGGCTATCGAATCCGAGACCGGTCTGACGTTTGACCAGCAGGCTACAGCCCGTAAGCAGCTTGTTTCTCGTGGCATTCTTAAAGAGACGCACAAGCGCCTTGAGCACAAAGTGTACTTCCTTGTCGATTGCGATCGCCTTGATGAAATTATCAATGAAAACAACAGTCTTTCCCGAAGTGGGAAATCCCGATTTCGGGAAGAGGGAAAAGCCGATTTCGGGAAACAGGAAAACCCTTCGCCGCGAACTCGGGAAAACCCTCGCCGCGAGTCGGGAGAATCCCATTTCGATCCTACAGAGATTACAACAGAGATTACTTCAGAGAATACAAACACTGGTGCATCCGCTGACGCTCCTGCACCAAAGCGCTCTTCCAGGGATGTTTATTCACCAGAGTTTGAAGAAGCCTGGCAGGCATACCCCAAACGCGCTGGTGGAAATTCAAAAGCAGCGGCCTACAAAGCCTGGAAAGCCCGCCTGAAAGAGGACGCTAAACCTGGAGACATGCTGGCAGGCGTTAAGCGCTATGCGGCCTACGTCAAAGTAACGGGCAGTGCTGGCACGCAGTACGTCAAGCAGGCGGCAACGTTCTTTGGACCCGATCGCCATTTCGAAGAAGCCTGGCAAACTCCATCCGCTCCCGGAGGTGGGCGTTGCAGTGCGCTTCCGGTATCTGGCTTCAGTGAACAGGATTACGGCCAATCAGACTGCAACTGGTGACAAGGGGAAATACAATGCTGAACATCAAACAACGCGAAGAAAGGGATTCACTGCTGGCGAAACGTGAAGGACTTCGTGAAGAACTGGCGTTTGCTGTAGAACATAAAAAACCGTGGCAGTGGGGAAACTGGGAGTCAGGCGAAGTCCGTACCGTCTCCTGCGAAAAGCATGGCGAATATGAGCGCATGTCGCTCACTGGAAAAGCGTTTCGTGGCGCCGAAAATGTTAAACATTCCCGGTGCCCGGAGTGCGTGAAAGAGGAACTTGCTGACATCGAATCTGGTCTGCGTGAATTACGCGTGGCTGATCTGATGGACAATGCCGGGATTGCGCGACGCTTTGAAGCATGTGAATTTGCTAACTACCAGGCTGTCAATCAGGATGCTGCCAAAAATCTCGCGGCCTGTCAGCGGTACACTACCAGTTGGCCAGATCGCCTGAAGGCTGGAACCGGGCTCGTCATGACGGGAAATTGTGGCACCGGGAAAAATCATCTGGCCATATCCATGGCAAAAAGCATCATCCGCAATCACCTTGCAAGTGTGGAAATCACCGACGTTATGCGTCTGACCCGGGCCGTGAAAAACACGTGGCGCCACGGTGCTGAAAGTACCGAAGAAGACGTTATTGAGCGTTTTGCATCACTGGATCTGCTGATTATCGATGAGGTGGGCGTTCAGTTTGGTAGTCCGACCGAAATGACTATCCTGCAGGAGGTTGTCAACGCCCGATATGAGAGCGTACTTCCTACAATCCTGATAAGTAACCTGACCTTTGAGCAACTCAAAGAGTCAATTGGCGAACGTATCGTGGATCGTGTGACTGATGGCGGACGTAACCGTCTCGCATTTGGCTGGGGAAGCTATCGTGCGATTGCTGGTGGAGTGGCTGCCTGATGATGCCGGTATGGAAAAACGATGATCTGGAAGGTGCGGTAATTGGCGCTATTTTTCTGCGAAATACCGATCCTGAGGTTCTGGGCATTCTTTCCCGCCTGCCGGCGAGCGCATTCTCGGTCCGTCAGTACCGTGAAATTTATTCCGGCATCTGTCGGCAGGCTCGCGGTACCGGAGTGACAGACCCATTGCTGCTTTGCGAAACCATGCCAGAGCACAGCGCAACCATCCTTGAATCCAGCCGTATCACCTGGGCAAAGTCAGCTCTGACTTATTACGTTTCCACACTGGAGCGTAATGCCGCCGTCCGGGATGCTGAGATGGTGATTGAAAAGGCACTGGCGGGGATCCGCAATGCGTCCAACGGTGATTGCGCTGTCGAGGCCCTGAAAAGTGCCCAGGATGCCATGGCCGCAATTTCTCTTACTCCCGATACCGTTCAGCCCGTACACATCGACGAGGTACTCACGGCCGTTGTCGAGCGTGCAGATGCCAGACACCAGGGGCTGGATGCAGCAAAACCCTTGCTTACCGGGATTGACGAACTGGACGCGAAAACCGGAGGGATTGAGCCAACCGATCTGGTCTTCATTGCCGCACGACCATCGATGGGAAAAACAGAACTGGCGCTGGATATTATCGACAAGGTTTCAGAGCAGGGACATGGCGTACTGTTTTTTAGTATGGAAATGGCAAATATCCAGATTGGTGAGCGCATGGTGTCAGCTGCTGGTGGTATGTCGGTATCCCGACTCAAAGAGGTAGCAAAATTCCAGGATGAAGACTGGGCGCGACTTTCAACCGGTGTTGGTCGCCTGACGGGCAGAAGTGTGTGGATGGTAGATGCCACAGATCTGACGCTTGAGCAGATCCAGCAAACGGCAACCAACCACCAGATAGCTCATCCGGAAATCGCGCTGGTGGTTATCGATTATCTGTTGCTCATCAAGATTCAGAGTTCGGCGCGCTATGACCTGGCTGTGGGTGAGTTGTCGAAGGGGCTAAAGCGACTCGCCAAAACAAACCGGACACCTGTTTTAGCTTTGAGTCAGCTTTCGCGTGGGGTTGAATCCAGACCGAACAAGCGCCCTATGAACTCAGACCTGAAGAACTCCGGCGAAATCGAGCAGGACGCTGACATTATCATGATGCTCTATCGCGACGAAGTCTATAACCCTGAATCTCCTGCAAAGGGGATTGCGGAAATCAACATCACCAAACAGCGCAACGGTGTTCTTGGGACGGTATATCGGCGCTTCTACAACGGGCATTTCCTGCCAATCGACCAGGAAGAAGCAAAACGAAAATCAGCACCGATGCCTAAATCACAACCGCGACGCTATTCAAAAGGTAATCAGACTGGCCATGCAGATTTTTAATATTACCCCGATGGGCAAGCCCCGAATGACCCGGGCCGACAAATGGAAATCGCGACCAGCAGTTATGCGTTACCGGGCGTTCTGTGATGAAGTCAGGATGAACAAGGTTGTTATGCCGGAAGCGGGTAGCCACATCATATTCGTATTACCAATGCCAAAAAGCTGGAGCCAGAAGAAACGCACCGCCATGAAAGGACAGGCCCACCAGCAGAAACCAGATGCCGACAACATGATTAAAGCGCTGATGGATGCCTTATTCGGTGATGATGCGCATATCTGGGACTTTCGCGTCACTAAGGTCTGGGGTGAAACCGGGCAGATTTTAATTTCTTCAATCGAGAGGGCCGCATAATGAAACTGGAAACATCACTCAAACATTTCAGCCCTCAGGGTATGCACATCAGCGACAACGTGAAAGGCACCTCTCCGGATCGGATAACCGGCACTGATGTTATGGCGGCCATCGGCACCACCAGCAGCCGTGCACGATTCGGCCTGGCTGCTTTCTTCGGTAAGGCGGGGATCAGTAAGGCGGATGAGCAGCTGGCGGTTCAGGCGCTGGCGCGTCACGCGATGGACGTTGCACCGAAAAATGTGCGCAAAGCAGCGGGTACTGAGTTTGGCTGGTGCATGCTGGTACTGGCGCAGTTTGCCTTTGCTGAATATTCCCGCTCGGCGGCCACCAGCGCGACGTGTCACAATTGTAATGGTTCCGGGCGCGTCACGGCGACCAGGACAATCCGCAAAGTGTCTTACCCATGGGGTAAAGCGCCATACTGGGCCAGTCGCTCTCGCGCCGTTCGTCCGTCAGACTGGGAGCAATGGACAGAGGTTACAGAGATTGTGCCAGTAGTATGTGAGGCGTGCGACGGCAAGGGAACTATAAGCGCTCGTTGTCGTTGCGGCGGTAAAGGTGAAGTGCTCGACCGTATTGCTACAAAAGAGCGTGGTGCGCCGGTGTTTAAAATCTGTGAGCGTTGCAGTGGTGAGGGGTATTCAAGGGTGTCTTCTGCCGCCGTTCACCGGGCTATCGTTAAACGTCTGCCGGACCTCCACCAATCATCCTGGTCTCGCAACTGGAAGCCATTCTATGAAATGCTGGTGGACGTGTTGCACAAAGGAGAGCGCCATGCAGCATCAGAATTTGAGAAGGCTACCAGTTATTAACACGATCGGAAAAGATAGCGACGATTTTTTGCACGTTAGCATTGACTTTGCATAAAACCGTCCTGTATGCTTCTAATCATGGATACGTACATCCAAATGAAACTGATTATGAACCCTGCCATTCGGCGGGGTTTTTCTTATACACGTCTCACTGGCGGCGGCTCATTACCCAACCTGCAGGCGCTTGCGCAGAGGCCGCTTTCTTTGGTTGCTAGCCCGTTCCCTCAACTGGCCTTGTCGTGAATGTTCCGGCGGTCAAAGCAACGGCATCGACGTGGTTGAGGTGAAGCGGGTTAATTGCATTTACCACTTGGTTTTTTTAGTGGCCCACATGAACTGTGATCAAAAATCTTGTAACCTTTTGCCTCCATACAATTTTCAAGTTTGAAAATGCGTTCATCATGTTGTTCCATGCTCTCTCCATCCAGGCTATTTCTTCGGAATGTTTCATCCCAGGAGTGAAGCGGGTGTGATTTCGATACTCCGCAGGCATACAAGTCTTTCCTGCGCTGCTGGACATCGGTATGCCCCATGCTTTGAGGTTTCTGGAACGTCTGGACGTAGGGTGGATACCTGTAATTACTTGAATCCATATCCGCAACTACGCAACCGTAGAGCGCAAAACTTAAAATCAGACTCATTTTTTTTATTTTATTCATTTGATTACTCGATCTTTTTTAAAATGATGTTGCTTTAAGTTTATGTGAAATCTTTCATTCTGAGCCAGTTTTTGATGTTAAAACCTTGCCATCGTGCAATGATGTACAACGCTCTTATGAAATTGTCCTAAACTTTATTTGAATATTTTGTTAGTGAAACAATAAAACTCAGCAAATGATGACCCCCTGTGCAGAGTGGTATAACTGGTGGTTCTTAAGCTGGAGAAGCATGCGGAACTTTGAGCCAAGTCGACGTTTCACCGGGAGGCACCCGGCACCACAATCTTAACCGCCACAGGCACATCGGGCAAACCATCAATAGCTCATCTGATAGCGCTGGTGGGTTAATCCCAGTCCTGACTGTACGGAAAGCACATTCGCATGAGCACTGGATGTTAGATATTTAACTGAATCGCACAATCAGTCCTGTCGACCGCACATCCAGTGCTCAGCCGAATGTTGCTGCTGCTCCCCTATGAAGGCTGTCTTATTGATGGAACGTAACAAAAGAACTCGCAGGTTGAAATCATAATGATGAATGCCTCCTGCCTCCTGCCTTCTGTGTAAAAGAACGTCAACTAAATCTTGCCTTACAGCCTCACATTGGGAATAATCTTGTAGCTTTTAGGATTTTTACGAAAATACAGATAAGGATGCGCTATGTATGCCCTGGCGTTAATTTTCACTCTTACGGCTAACGAAGTAAGCAGTGAGGTCATAGGTGTTTTCAAAACCCTTTCAGGATGTGAAGCTGCCTCTGAAGCGCAGTCATCAAGAACGAAATGCTTTTTCATCGATCCAGAAAAAGGTTTGGTTGATATAGAAAACCATGGCACTAGTGACGCATATAAAGAAGCGACAACGGTTGTTAACTAAGTAAAAAGTAGATATTCATCATATACAGGCTGCCATCCGGCGGCCTTTTTCATTTCAGGCTCACGGCTATCACTCACTGCGTGCTTTGTTGATAAATCCAGCCAGTGAAGCCTGACCCTACAACACACAGCTCCCGCATTTACCGCGAGGAGAGAGACTATGAAGATGGACGAAAGATACAGCAACGCGACATACGGCAGCGCTGGTCTTGCGGCTTTCTTTGCCAGCCTGTCATTGCAGGACTGGGGCTTCATCATTGGCGTCGCGTTCAGCATTATCCTCGGCGTCCTGACGTACAGGCTCAATAAGCGTGAGCAAATGAAGCGCACGAAGATACTGCAGGACATTCTGAACAAGACCGACTCAAGCAACCCATCGGCTACAGCTAAAGTCCTCGCCGATCTCGGACAGAAGGCCCCGAAGGAAATCTGATGAACAGCACCTTGCGAAATAAAATTGCTGCCAGTATCGGTGGCGGGGCGATCGCAATTGCCACCATGATGCTATCCGGAAATGATGGGATCGAGGGGCGCGAGTATGTGGCCTACCGAGATGTTGTCGGAGTGCTGACTGTCTGCGATGGCCACACCGGATCCGACATAATCCCCGGAAAGCGGTATACCGATAAGGAATGCGATGCTCTAACCCGGAGAGATTTAACGCGTATTGCCGCGCAGGTTGATCCACATATCAAAGTGCCGACTACTGAAACTCAACGAGCAGCGATTTACTCTTTCGCGTACAACGTTGGCGCTTCTGCGGCCATCAACTCAACACTGCTGAAAAAACTCAATACCAAAGAATACGCAGCGGCATGCGCAGAATTAAAGCGTTGGGTGTATGCCGGCGGTAAGAAGTGGAAAGGCCTGATGAATCGTCGCGATGTCGAGTATGAGGTTTGCACCTGGAGCCAGAAATGAGCAGGTTAACCGCAATCATCATCGCTTTTGTAGTCTGCATCATCGTATCTCTTGGCTGGGCTGTTAATCACTACCGCGGCAACGCCATCGCCTATAAAGACCAGCTCGATAAAGCCACTGAGAAACTCGCCCTGGCGAATGCCACCATCACCGACATGACAACCCGGCAACGCGATGTTGCCGCGCTGGATGCCAAATACACGAAGGAGTTGGCAGATGCAAAAACTGAAAATGATGCTCTGCAGCGCAAGCTTGATAATGGTGGCCGGGTGCTCGTCAAAGGCAAGTGTCCAGTGTCAGCCGCAACCAAGACCGCCGTCACCTCCAGCATGGGCGATGATGCCACCGTCGAACTCTCTGACATTGCTGGACGAAACGTTCTCGGTATCAGATCCGGCATCAAGCAAGACCAAACAGCCCTGAGAGCACTTCAGGAGTACATCAACACGCAGTGCCTCAAATAATTGCCTCGCAATAGCGGGGTTTTTTATTACCTCAGAGAAATCTCAATGTCAGATATCCATCTTCACCACGGCGACTGCCTTAATGTCCTTCGCGGTCTGGCTGACAACTCTGTGGACAGCATCGTCACTGACCCGCCATATGGACTGAGCTTCATGGGTAAAAAGTGGGACTACGACGTGCCATCACAGGACATCTGGGAAGAGTGTTTTCGTGTACTCAAACCCGGCAGTCATCTGCTGGCTTTCGCCGGAACCAGAACCCAGCACCGCATGGCAGTTCGTATTGAGGATGCGGGCTTTGAAATCCGCGACATGATTGCGTGGGTTTACGGGAGTGGCTTCCCGAAGTCTCATAACCTTAAAGGTGAACGGGAAGGCTGGGGCACAGCTCTGAAGCCTGCACTGGAGCCGATAACCGTTGCCCGTAAGCCATTCAAAGGCACCGTAGCGGCTAACGTGCTGGCGCATGGCACCGGCGCACTGAATATTGACGGGTGTCGGGTGGGGGCAGAGGGTTCGTGGACAAACAGCAGCCAGCCACGGGCTGAACGAAATGGGTTTGTGAAGGGTTTTGTTGAGGGTACTGAAACCGTTATTCGTGACCAGGGACGCTGGCCATCCAATCTTATTCATGATGGCAGCGATGAAGTGGTTTCTATGCTTCCGGGGAATTCGGTCCGGTTCTTTTATTGTGCCAAAGCCAGCCGCAAAGACCGCAATGAAGGACTGGAAGGCATGCCGTTACATCGCAGCGTTGATGATGACTGGGTCAGTGAAAGCCGCAAAAACACCGATGGCGGCGGCATTCCGTCACCACAGCAGAATCATCACCCCACAGTAAAACCCACCGACCTGATGCGTTACCTGTGCCGTCTCGTTACACCGCCCGGTGGCACTGTGCTTGACCCGTTCATGGGCAGTGGCAGCACAGGTAAAGCCGCTGTACTGGAAGGATTTCGGTTTATCGGCATTGAGCGAGAAGCGGAATATGTAGCAATAGCTGGAAACCGAATTGACAAAGCGTGTTGGCAGAACACATCCCGGACAGCGACCGCCAGACAATGTGGCGATTTTCTTCACAAACATCCGGAAAGCTTCTGAATGACAATAGGCGATGGCCCGGCATAACGGCACTCTGTCACTCTCGCACTCGCGGGGTTTTAACTAATGAGGCAACTAAATGAGCGAAGCAAAACCGCAGGACGGCAGCACCAGTGATATTGAGCGCATGAACCGCCTCAAGGGCGTCAGCCGTCACTTCTGCAATCTTATCGATACTGAGCGCGAAGTAGCTGCGGCTGAAGTTGTCGAGCGTGGCAGCCAGGCCGAAACAGATAGAGTAGAAGCTTTGCGTTGTTTAGCTATTGCGCGCACAAAAATGCAGGAAGCCTGCATGTGGGCATGTCGCGCTGTATCGCGTCCCGATGCTGACTGCTGAGGCATTACAGCAGGCATTCACTGAGTGCCTGTGATAAGGATTTTTCATCGCAACTAAAAGGTAAATAAATCATGAAAGTTATCATTGAACAAAACGGTGAAACTATCTGGATGCGTGATTCAGAGACGCTTGGAGGTATTGCCTGTACCAATTATGTAAAGGACGGCACGCAGAAACAAATTATTGCTGTCCTTGAAGATGCTCTATATCAGGCAAAGGCTCAATTACTGCTACCCGATTATGTTAATTGAGTAGTTGATGTTTGCTCTATGTCCTGGAGGCAGGGCCAGAATAATATTCCAGTTTCCTGAATTAGGAACTGAAATATTCGCAGGAAAGTGAGTGTAAAATCCACCATAAACCCGTGCACTCTGTCCATGCTTGTATTTGCTGAAGTTTGTATCATCCATGACTAATACGTTGATTTGGTGTGAGCACTGCACTGATACAATGCTCCCGGAATCGACCCACTTACGGCTATGAATGTAAGACATTTCCATTCCTTACCAGAGGTAATCAGCCATCCCCCTTTATCGATGGTGCACCAGCGTCCCACCACTGGTGGGCTGAATTGTTACATTACCAAGGATTAACGAGAAGTAAAAACCCAA
Source organism: Citrobacter freundii complex sp. CFNIH2 (assembly GCF_002880615.1). Taxonomy (NCBI): domain Bacteria; kingdom Pseudomonadati; phylum Pseudomonadota; class Gammaproteobacteria; order Enterobacterales; family Enterobacteriaceae; genus Citrobacter; species Citrobacter freundii complex sp. CFNIH2. The sequence goes on from NZ_CP025757.1 coordinate 669,832, forward strand.
TATCTAGGTAGTAACTGATATGGCAACACTAAAAGATTTATCCAGTCAACTACGGCAACTACAAAAGCAGATCCCGTTTGCGACAGCGCAGGCCATGACAAAGGTTGTACGTCAGATTGAGGCGGCGCAGAGAACGGCTTTCGATCGTCACCTTGAAAACCCAACGCCATTCACTGTGAAATCAGTTGGTTCAGTCGGCGCAAAGAAAAATAATCTTCGGGCGAAGGTATTCGTCCGTGATACTGCCGCTGGATACCTGGAACCGTTTGAGTTCGGTGGTGAACACAAACTCAGTGGTAGCGTTTTGCTCAACCCTAAAAACATTAAGCTGAATAAATACGGCAACCTGCCACGCAATAAACTCTCGCAGCTCAAAGCAAAGCCAAATACCTTCATCGGTGATGTTGGCGGTGTTAATGCTGTCTGGCAGCGCAGAAAAGCAAAAACAAAAAAAGGGAAAAAGAGGGCGAAGCGTTCACCGAATGGATCGCGCAGGGATAGAGTCAAACAGCGGGCGCCAAAACTTCTCATCCGGTTTGGTGATGCGCTTCCGGTCAAACCTACGTTGGGCTATATGGACCGTGCTAACACTATGGCGAATGCACTGCTACCGTCTGCTCTTAATCAGGCGATAGCAGAAGCCATCAGAACAGCAAAATGAAAAGGGGAATTACTTCCCCAGTTGACCGGAGAGATTACAGGGTGATTTCGCAGGCTTTAATAAAATTGTTCACAGCTGCGGTTGAACCGGAAACATCGGCAGAAAATGAACTCTGGTTACCCCCATCTTTTGTCTGTACACCAACCAACACCTTCGATTTTGCGCCCTGAAGTTGTTTAAGTAGTTGAGTAATGTTTTCTGAGTCCTCAGATTTAATCTGGAGGCTTTGGGCGTTTCTTCTCGAAAGACTGGCATCCAGTTTTGTTGCTGCGTTTCCATCTACTTTAATGATTAGGTCCGTTGATAGATTGGGAACTTCATCAGATGATTTATCCTCCTCTACGTAGGACGCAGTTAATTTTTCCTTTGTGCAATCAAAAATAATTGCACCACTGGACGATGTAAGCGATCCGAGCATCATTGCTTTTTTACCGCCAGAGAAGAGGTCATCCTCGGTATTTGTGATCCATTGAGCATGCGCAATCGGTGATGCCAGCGATGCCACAATGAGAGAGATTTTAATTAAGTTGTTAGTCATTACATTCTCCTTGTATTGAACCGGAATAATCATAGACGGAGCTCATGGCAGAGGCCATACAAAAATGGGTCCTTCCTGTGGCTTTTGTAAAGCACGGGCATTGCGCGCCGCGGTGTTTTCCTAGCTACAAATTTTTATTTTGTGTCCCATGTCCCACCTCTGGCGATCATTACGGACACCGCGCCAGCTCTAGCTATTCCAGTTTATTCCAGTGGGACATTCTGGTGGGACATTGCAAAAATGTCCCAGGCAAATGTCCCACCCCTGAAAATGTCCCAGGTGATATGTCCCATGACCACGATGAATCAGAGTCAGTATGCGCAGCACTCGGGTGTCGATCGCAAGACTATTGGCCGCTGGATTAAGGCTGGTCGGTTTATCGTCATGGATGGTGACCTGATTGATGTTGAAGCGAGTGATGCAGCGCTGAAGAAAAACCGCGATGGAAAAGATCCGCGTGCATCAAATGCAAAGAAAAAGAAGGCGCAGACTGTACGCGATGACAGCAATGACATTGAAGACGCGGCCAGAAACATCATTCTTACTGAAGGTGCAAACCTTTCCAGGGAAGAAGCTGCGCGGATACGTGAAAACTATATGGCGCTGTTGGCAAAGCTTCAGTATGAAAAAGACAGCGGCCAGACAATTGAACTGGTCGCCGCTGAGGAGGTCCTGTTCAACGCTTTTCGCCAGCAGCGTGATGCCTGGCTGAACTGGCCTTCGCGCGTGGCTCCGCTGATAGCTGCCGATCTGGATGTGCCGGCAGACAGGATGACAGAGGTACTGATTGAACATGTCCACAAACATATCTCAGTCCTCGGAGAGCCAGAGTTCAACCCAACGGAAGATTGAGCGTCTTCTGCTGAGTGTCCGTAAGGGATGGACACCACCACCACGCATCAGTGTCCCACGATGGGCTGATGAATTTCGGAAGCTGGCAAAAGAAGCGGGGAGTACTTCCGGGAACTGGGAAACATCGACGGTAGAAATTGCCCGTGGACCGATGCTAGCCGCGACGGAGTCCGGGGTTCATATCATCACTGTAATGTGTTGCACCCAGTTGATGAAGACAGCGCTGTTGGAAAACCTGTTTGGTTATTTTGCCCACCTCGATCCCTGTCCCATTCTCCTTTTACAGCCCAAAGAGGAAGCCGCCGAGCAATTCTCGAAAGAGCGTATCAGCCCGTTGGTTCGCGTGACCCCGGTGTTACGTAACATCATCGGTGACTCAAAGCAGAAAAGTTCGAAAGAAACGATTCTGTATAAAGCTTTTACCGGTGGATTTCTTGCCCTTGCCGGTGCTGGAAGTCCAGATAACCTTGCGCGCCGGCCTATCCGTGTTTTGCTGGCGGATGAAGTGGATAAGTACCCTATAACGCGTGAGGGTGACCCCATTGCGCTTGCGGAAGAGCGAACTGCGACATTCGGCCTGAACTGGCTCTCTGTGCGAGCGTGTTCACCCACGGTAGAAGATGAAAGTCGTATTGCTGACAGCTACGCTGATTCCGATCAGCGGCGGGCGTCGGTAGTTTGTCCTCATTGCGGACATCGTCAGTTTCTGGATTTCTTTAAACATGTTCAGTGGCCGAAAGACGGGGATAAACATCTGACCAAATCAGCGATGCTCTATTGCGAATGCTGTGGGGCTGGCTGGTCAGAGGGACAGCGTCTCCGGGCACTACAGACCATCCGCTGGCATCAGACCCGTCCATTCGAGTGCTGCGGAGAGCGACATTCACCGCTGATGGACTATGACCTGGCCTGGCGGGTTGCTGACAATGGCAGCATTGAAAAGGTCTGGCAATGGTCCGAATCAGAACGCCATGCGGTATATCGGGCTGTTTGTCCGGACTGTGGAAAGGAGCCGGTCGATAACCACCATGCCGGATACCAGGCATCCAAACTGTTCAGTCCCTGGCAGAAAGACAAACCGTCTGATATCGCGAAAAAATATATCGATGCAAAGGGCGATCCGGATAAGGAACAGGCGTGGTGGAATACCCAGATGGGGCTACCACACCGACCCAACCACGGCAAGCAATTGCCGGTGGATATCCTGCTGGCACGTAGGGAGATATTTTCCGCGCCAGTTGATGACGGTGTGGCGGTGTTAACCGCAGGTGTTGATACGCAGGATGATCGCTTCGAAATCACGATCACCGGCTGGGGGAGAGATGAAGAATCGTGGTCGGTAGCACATGACGTTATCTATGGTGATCTGGAGACAGCGGAGCCATGGAAACGACTGGATGCTTACCTGAAACAAATCTGGCGTCGTAGTGATGGCTGTGGCCTGAACATTATGGCGACATGCATGGACTCCGGTGGACACCACACGCAAAAGGTTTATGAGTTTGCAAAAGAACGCCTGGGGCGTCGAATCTGGGCCATCAAGGGTGAATCGGCACAGCAAGGTAAGCGAAATCCGGTCTGGCCGACTAAACGTCTGACGTCGAAAAGTAAAGCCAGTTTCAGGCCGATTATTATCGGCGTGAACTCAGCTAAAGATATTGTACGTGGACGCCTCCATCTGGATCAGCCTTCTCCGGGAGTCGCTGCCGCAGGTTATATGCATTTCCCTGATGATCGGGACCTTGGGTATTTCAATCAGTTACTGGCTGAAAGACTGGTTTATAAAGTGGTGTCCGGACAGCGTTACAGTATCTGGGAGCAGATACCAGGAAGAGCGAACGAAGCTCTTGACTGCCTCGTTTACAGTTACGCCGCGTTGTGTGGACTGAAGCACATGGGGTTAAAACTCAACGTTCGGGCCGCCAACCTGAAAGCCAACCCAGATAAATTTCTGCCTGCGCCAGCCGAACCTGAAGAGAAAACCAGTTACGAATTGCCGGGTGCTGTCATTGTTGATCAGCCAGACGAAAAACCAAGGCGGAAGCCAATATCACAACTTTTGCCGTAAGGAGTCCCAGTGTCACAAATCACAACATTACTGACCGGAATGAGCGTGGAACAATTACAGCAGGCGCTTAACCAGGCACAGCAGGCATATATCGACCTGTCAACAGGTTCGAAAGGAGTCTCTTTTTCGTATACGCAAGGCGATGGAACCCGAACCGTAACCTATCAGCAGACAAGCCTTGGGGATTTGCTGGCTCTGATTCAAACGATACAGGCCATGCTTGGGATATCCAGACGGCGTCCAATACGCGTGAGGTACTGATGAGTGTACAAATCTTAGGAGCGGATGGTCGCCCTTTGCCTCCAGTGACGCCGAAGATGAAGTTTGGGGCACTGTCAGGTAGCGGCAGAGTCCCATACGATGCCGCTGACTCTTTCAGTGATCAAATGGCTAACTGGCAGCCTGCACTGTGGTCACCTGATAATGAAATTAATATCTATCGTGATCGCATTGTTTCCCGTATGCGGGACCTGGCGCGCAATGATGGCTGGGCGGCAGGAACGATAACCCGTGTATTAGATAATGCCATTGGTGCGAATTACCGCCCTATTTTTAAACCCGATTATCGGATGTTAAGGCTTATCACAGGCAATAAAGCTTTTGACGCCACCTGGGCGGATGAATACGGGAAAGTTATTGAAGCACACTGGCGATCATGGGCCAATGACCCGGGGCGATATTGTGACGTGGAGCGAAAGCAAACGGTGTCTCAGATGCTGCGGTTAGGTTTCCGTCATAAGTTGCTCGATGGCGATTCGCTACTGGTCCTACAGTACCGACCTGATCGTCTGGGACCCGGGAGAGGACAATACGCAACGACGGTACAAATTGTCGATCCTGATCGTCTGAGTAACCCCCAGCAAAATTTTGACATGCCAAATGTTCGCGGCGGTGTTGAGATTGATAATGATGGGGCGCCGGTCGCTTACTACATTCGTGAAGCGCATATTGGTGACTGGTGGAGTGGCGCTAAAACAATGACGTGGCAGCGCATCCCTCGGGAAACATCGTGGGGAAGACCAGTAGTGATCCATGATTTTGATATGGAGCGCGGGGCCCAGCACAGGGGGATTGGAATTCTGGCACCTATCGTACAGCGCCTGAAAATGCTGATTAAATACGATGAGTCAGAACTTGAAGCTGCAATCCTGAATTCCATCTTCGGTGCTTATATCGAATCGCCTTATGATGCTCAGATGGTGTCTTCAGCGCTTGGCGATACAGGGTTTGGTGATGGTGAAGAACTCAGTGCCTATCAAACGCAACGAACTGAATATTACCAGGATAAACGGCTGAATCTCCAGAATGGGGCCCGAATCCCCCATCTTTTCCCGAACGAAAAAATAGTCACCCTGGATGCAGCCCGACCGACGAGCAATTTTGATGGTTTCGAGAGCGCGGTATTGCGCAACATCGCCGCCGCGACGGGTTTATCAACCCAACAGGTTACGCAGGACTGGTCTGATGTTAACTACTCATCTGCACGTGCAGCCATGCTGGAAGCCTGGAAGACGCTTACCCGCCGTAGAGACGATTATGCCACCGGAACTGCTCAGCCAGTTGCCTCTGCATTTGTAGAAGAAATTCATAGTATCGAGTCGTTGCCCCTGCCTGCCGGTGCACCAGATTTTCTGGAGGCAAAGGCTGCGTATTGCCGTGCTCGCTGGATGGGACCTGGCCGGGGATGGATTGATCCTGTAGCAGAGAAAAAAGGCTCGATTCTCGGAATGAATGCAGGCCTTTCCACACTGGAAATGGAGGCTGCAGAAAATGCCGGGGAAGACTGGGAAGAAATGCTTGATCAGCGCGCGAGGGAAATCGAAGCATTTAAAGATCGTGATATCCCTCTACCTGAATGGGCTGAGTCATCTCCCGCGCCACAGTCTTTAAATAATACGGAGGCGAAGTGAATCTACCCCATTTGGCCCAGCGGCTGTTCAATACCCCGCTGGCTATTCACCCGAAAAAAGCCGAAGTCATCATGGCATCCGTTATGGACAGGTTTGGCATTTCCAGAATTGAATCCTCGCTGGCGATGGAGGATGACTTCGGCTATGACGACAGCCGGGCACGGGAAACACGGCGTGATCCCGGTTATGACACGGTAGCCGGAATTGCGGTCATCCCCATTTGCGGAACACTGGTGCAGAAGCTTGGCAGCCTGCGTCCCTACAGTGGCATGACCGGCTATGACGGCATACGTCAGGCATTTTTGTCAGCGCTGGCCGATCCAGAGGTGACAGGTATCTGCCTTGATATTGACTCTCCCGGCGGCGAAGTGGCGGGGTGTTTTGATCTGGTGGATGAGATCTATAACGCTCGTGGAGAAAAGCCAATTCACGCCATTCTTACTGAAAATGCCTACTCAGCCGCATATGCCATTGCCAGTGCTGCGGATCGGATTTCTGTTCCCCGTACAGGTGGTGTGGGGTCCGTCGGGGTGATTACCATGCACCTTGACTGGACACAGCGCATTAAAGAAGAAGGTCTGAAGGTAACGATCATTACTTTTGGTAGCAGAAAGGCAGAGGGGTCTCCTTACCGAGAGTTGTCAGAGGAGGCGTTTGCAGCTATCCAGCACGATATTAATACTATGGGAGAGATTTTCGTTAATACCGTAGCCCGCAACCGGGGTATTAGCCCAAAGATCATCAAAAATACGCAGGCTGCCTGTTTTATGGCGGCTGATGGTGTGGAACTTGGACTGGCGGATGAGGTATGTCCTCCTGATGCTGCGTTCAGACATTTACTTCAAGTAACAGGAGCCTGATATGGCGAAGAAACCCTTTATTTTTGCTCACCTCTTAGGCCGTGGCGCGACAGCAGCTTCCGAAGAGGAAGAGGATAAAAAAGCGAAAGGCCGTCGTGCAGAAGAAGAGGAGGAGGAAAACGCAGAGGAGGAGGAAGAGGAAACCACCGAAGAGGAAGAAGAAACGACCTCCGAAGAAGATAAAGAAGATGCGGCAGATGATGACGAAGATGATCGTAAAGAAAGTAAATCAGCTCGCCAGGCGCGCATTTCGGAGCGTAAACGTTGTGCCCGCATTTTTAGCAGCCCTCACGCTGCCGCGAATCCCGCACTTGCTGCATCGCTTGCTTTTAATACCGGCATGAGTTCCGCCGCGGCAATCAATGTCATGGCCTCTCAGGCTCCTGCTGTACCGCCCAAACGTGGACGTTCTCTGGATGAACGCATGCAGGACAGTCAACAGGTTCGTCTCAATCCAGATGGTGGACAGAAAGAAAGCGGTAAATCGACGCTGGTAAGCAAAATGACCGGCCTCTATAACTCTACCAGAGGAGATAAATAATGGATCAGTTTGGTCAAAATGCGTTTGCACCTGGTATGAAGAGCGCGTTGTTTGTTCCGGATCAGCTTGTCGCTGGCACGCTCCAACTGGTGACTGATGCCGGTATCATTACCGGCGGTGCCTTTAAGCGCGGCACGGTACTGGGCCTGGTAGCTGCCAGCGGGAAATATACGCAATGTGTGAAAACTGCTGACGATGGCAGCCAGGTACCCGTTGCTATTCTGGTTGATGATGTTGATGCCTCTTCTGCCGATCAGAATGGCGGTCTGTATCTGATGGGTGAATTCAACCAGAATCGCGTCATCATTGATGCATCATGGTCTATTGCTGATATTAAGTCTGCCCTTCGCCCGATGGCTATTTTCCTCAAAGACAGCGACCAGGCTCCTGTTACCACAGCCTGATTAATCCTTCACATCTCCTGACCATATGCTTTAACCGGCAGGGGCTGACACATTTCAATTAGTGCCAGCGAATAGCTGGCATCATCAAGAGACTGAATATGGAAAATATTTTTGATACCAGTGTGCTGGTGCAGGTCGTTCCTAACCTGAAAACCAGTCAGAACTGGCTGCTCGATCGCTTCTTCCCGAATGTCGTGACTTACGAGACTGAAGAAGTGGCGATTGATGTTGATGTCGGCCTGCGTCGTATGGCGCCGTTCGTCTCCCCGCTGGTTGAAGGTAAGCTGGTCGAATCCCGTAAATACCAGACCAACACCTTCAAACCGGCCTACATCAAAGATAAGCGCGCGCCGGACCTGCGCAAACCTATCCGCCGCCAGATTGGTGAGCGTCTTGGTGGGGAATATACTGCTGCCGAGCGCGAAATGTTGAACCTTCAGTTTGAAATGGCTGATCAGATTGACATGATCAACCGTCGCCTGGAATGGATGGCGGCCAGCGCGCTGGTGTCCGGCACCGTTACCGTAGCCGGGGATGGCTATGAAACTAAAGTGGTGGATTTCGGGCGTGCTTCGGACCTGACCATCACTCTTAGCGGCTCGGATAAATGGCCACTGACTGTTGCTGCTGGCGCTACCAATACCCAGCCATCAGATGACATTGAAATCTGGCAGACTACTTTCCTGAAAGAGTCCGGCTCTGTCGCCACGGATCTGGTCTTCACGAATAAGTCATGGCGTGCATTCCGACTGGATACCACCATCAAGGATAACGCCATTACGTTCCCGGCGCTGAGCCCGTTTGGTAACCAGATTAACGCCGGCCCACAGGCGATGAAGGGCGCAATTTATAAAGGGCGCTGGGGTAACTTTGACCTCTGGTTATATAACGACTGGTTTATTGACCCGCTGGACAACGTCGAGAAGCCAATGATCCCCGATGGCGCTGTCATTATGAGTGGTGCCGATCTGATGGGTACCCGCGCTTTTGGGGTTATCCTGGACCCGGCTTTCAACTACGGCCCGCTGGCCTATGCACCAAAATCCTGGGTGAAAGAAGATCCGGCCCAGCGTCTTATCCTGATGCAATCCTCCCCGCTGGTTATTCCGAGCCGGGTAAATGCCTCCCTTTGCGCAACGGTGGTCTGATATGGCTAAAAAACCTAATACAGGGCTGGCTGATGATCTGAATGCAGAAGGGTCTGCCAAAGACGAACTGAGCGTTGACGACCTGAATGCGGGCGCTAACACCCAGGACAAGCAGCAGTTAAACGAAACTGAGGATGCCGATTCATCCGTTGATGGCGATGATGGTGACGAAAAAACCGAAGACACTGAATCACAGGAGTACGTGGTGTTGAAAGGGAATTGTATTCGTCATGACGGGGAGATATACCGCGAAAATATGCGTATCCCTGTAACTGGCAAAGATGCTGATCGTCTTCTGCAGTCCGGCGTTATTGCTGATGTCGATGTGCTTCGTAATCGTGCTCTTGCTACTCAACCATCAGTTTCCGTAAAGGCAGGGTAATGACATGGGCGTGGACTGGGATTCACATCTTCTGAGCCCGCTGCACGATGTCTTTGGCGATGAGCACGAGTACCGTCCACGTAACGGTACTCCTTTTACAATTAACGGGATTTTTGACCGTGGCTACGCGCAGGTCGCCGAAAACCTTGATGGCGATTCAGAAATTAACACCTCCAGCCCGATGCTGGGGGTGCGCGATGCTGAATTTCGCAAGCTGGGTAAATCGCAACCTGCTGTATCTGACCGGGTATTTATAAAGGCGGTCGGTGGTCATGTCATCAATCAGTTATTTGTTGTGTCAAACGTAGAACCCGACAGTCATGGCGGCTCTCGTCTTGTCCTCAATGTGGTAAAACCGCGATGAATGCAGCAGCGATACGGCAAATGGTTGTCACTGCACTAACCGGGGCAACCAGCGCGGGCGACCGCGTTTTCTCACCACGCGACTGGTCAACTTCACCTGATATGTATCCTGTGTTGTTGGTTCAGACGCCTTTTGAACAGAAAAAATCACAGGGGCGTAATACCCCGGCCTTTACCACCCTCACTACTGTCAGGATCACCGGGCGCGTTCAGGAGTACGACGGAGATACAGTGGATGATGGAGCTATGCAGGCAGAGCTGGCGCTTGAAAGCCTTCGAGAGCAGGTGGAACGTGCGGTGATCAACAGCTACGAACTGACGCGGAACATTCAAAAATACGCGGAAGTTCGTTCAACCATCAATGTTGATTCAGAAGGAGATGCCCATATGGGGCAGCTTCTTTTTGAGATCGACATAGAGCATTACCAGGGGCCGGAAGATTTTTATCCTGTCCAGTCGGTTCCCCTTGAGGGCATAGATATTGCGGTCGACATGCCAGACGGCACAGTTAAACCGGGTATCAGCCTCAATCTTCAGGAGTAATCCATGTTTGTAAAGCCTAACAACGGACTCAGCGTTCGCTGCCCCGTCAAGGGTGCCCCATTACCTAAAGAGGGTGCTGAGGTACCTGACAATATTTTCTGGCGTCGCCGTCTGAGTGATGGCGATGTGATCCTCTCTAAAAAGGATGATGGTGTGCCAGAGAAACAATCCTTACCTAAAAAAGCGGGAGAAAATAAATGACCGTACCTTTCGCTCGAGTTCCTGATAACCTGCGGGTAGGGCTTTTCTTCGTTGAGTTTGATAACTCAATGGCGAATAACGCCACTGCCACGCAGCGCACCCTGCTTATCGGTGGGATGCTCAATACCGGCTCAACCCTTCCAGGTATTCCGCAGCGTGTTTCCTCTTCGGATACCGTCGGTGAGCTGGCCGGAAAAGGGGGAATTCTGCAGGCCATGATGGCGGCGTATCAGAAAAATGATACCTCAGCCGAAGTCTGGATCCTGCCGCTGGAGGAAGACTCCGATTCCATGGTGGCTGCAACCGGCACCATTAAAGTGAGCAGCGCACCGACGGCAACCGGAGTGATCTCCCTTTATATTGCTGGTGAACGCATTCAGTTGACCGTTGTAGCAACAGATACGGTGGCAGCGATCGCCACCTCTCTGGCCTCGGCGATTAACGCAAAAACCACGCTACCTGTAACCGCCAGCGCGGCTACGGATACCGTAACCCTGACCGCGAAGAACCTTGGTGCTACGGGTAACGGGATCGACATTCGCCTGAACTTCCTCGACTTACCGGGAGGCGAGTCGACACCTGCAGGCCTGGAACTGACGATTACTGCTATGTCTAACGGAGTCGGGGCTCCGGATATTACCGGCGCGCTGGCTAACCTGCAGGATCGGACATTCGATTTCATCATCAACCCTTACGACGATACAACCTCGTTGAATGTGATGAAGGAGTTCCTGTCAGACACGGGCGGTCGCTGGGCATGGGATAAGCAGCTTTATGGCCATTCCTTTGGTACCACCACAGGGACTTACGCCCAGCTTGGTACCAAAGGTGAGTTGCGCAATAACCAGCATGAGACCCTGCTGGGCGTAAATAAATCGCCGTCCCCTTCCTGGGCATGGTCTGCCGCTTACACCGGCGCAGCGGCGGTGAGTCTGCGTAATGACCCCGGCCGTCCGCTACAGTCGCTGGCTGTTCAGGGAGTACTTGCGCCAGAACTGCAGGATCGTTTTGAGCTGGCCGAGCGTAATAATCTGCTGTACAGCGGTATTTCGACATTTACGGTCGATGACGATGGCACGGTGCGTATTGAAAACCTGATCACCACCTACCAGAAAAACAGCTATGGCGATGCAGATGACAGTTATCTGGAAGTGGAGACGCTGTTCAGCCTGATGTTTGTGACCCGCTACTTGCGCACGGCAGTGACCAGCAAGTTTGGACGTATGAAGCTTGCTGCTGACGGGACCCGATTTGCACCTGGCGCGGCGATCGTCACGCCAAACATCATCAAGGCCGATCAGATTGCCGAGTACCAGACTCTGGTATGGAACGGTTATGCGCAGGATGCGGAGGCATTTGCAAAAAACATCATCGTCGAGCAGAACGCCAAAAATCCGAACCGCGTCGATGTGCTGTGGCCGGGAACCCTCATGAACCAGTTGCGCATTTTCGCGCTGCTCAATCAGTTCCGCACGCGGGCTGAATCAACAGGAGCTTAAACGATGGCAGGAGATACCTCTAACCGCCTGGCGGGAACCGCGTATGTCACTGTGAATGGTGTGACGGTAATGGTGGAGGGCTCGTTTAAATACCAGGCTGCCACCGTAAACCGCACCACCCTGACAGGGATGGATGGTGTGCACGGATATAAGGAAAAGCCTGTGGCGCCATACATTTCTGCCCGACTGCGTGACAGTGGCGGAACGAATGTGCAGGGCTTTAACCAGCAGACGAACGTCAACGTGATCGCCGAGCTGGCTAACGGGAAAACTATCATTGGCCGTTCACTCTGGACGGTGAATGTCCAGGAAGTGGAAAGCGAAGATGCTGTTTTTGATGTTCGCTGGGAAGGCCGCGACGTAACGGAGAATTAAGATGGCAGAAATTGAACGTGTAAAAATCATTCATCTCACGGTTCCGCTGGAAGATCAGGCAGAGAAAACCCGTTATGAGCAACTGGAGCTGAAGGCACCAACGCTCAGCCAGGCAGAGCAGTTTTATGAAAAACAGGCTGCATCCACGTCGCTGGCGGCAATGCGATTGCTTATTGCTCTGGTCTCCGGCACCCGCGAAAGTGTGCTTCAGCCGATGGATTTTATCGATTTTCGCAAATGTGAGGAGTACCTGCTCGGTTTTTTGACCTGGAAGTCCTGACCACGTGGCAGGAAATGGCTGCTGATGTGACATTTTATTTTAGGTGGTCTGAAGACAGGGCGTGGGGTATGACTCGCGCCCGCCTGAAATGGTGGGTAACACAGGCATCCCGTATCAATAAGCTCAGGAACCCTGACGACGATGAGTAACTCTTTTGATTTTGAGCTGGTGGCCAGCGACCAGGTCAGTGAGGCCATTGAACGGATCAATGAAGCCGTTCGTGATCTGGAACCTAAGCTGGAGAAAACCAAAGCGGGTCTCCAGTTAGGTGGTCAGGAGACAACTGACGGTCTGAATGGTTTCATCTCCCGCCTTGAGAATATGTCAAAAGGTGCTCGGGATAATGTGCAGTATATCGGTGATATGGTTCCCCCACTGAAAATGGTGGGGGAACTATCCGGAAAACTGAGCGCGCTGGGCATGGTTGGCGCAGCAGGTTACGGGCTAAAACAGGTAGCGTACAGTTTTCGTGAGGCCTCGCGTGAAGCCTATAATCTTGATGTATCTGCTAAAAATGCCGGGATGCGTATTGATGATTTCTCACGTCTTTCCGGTGCGATGCGTATTCTCGGTGCAGACAGTGAAAGTGCTCACACCTCAATTGAAGGAATGGCAAAAACACTGAAGGAGGCTAACAGCGGTTCAAATAGTCAGGTTCTGGGAGCGCTGGCACAGATTGGTGTGCAGATACAGAAAAATAATGATGGTTCCGTTGATACGCTGAAAACCTTGCAGGAGATTGCCAGGGTATTCCCGACATTGCGGCCAGAGCAACAGAAGTCCGTTGCGGATGCGATGGGGTTTACTCCAGAAATGCTGGCTCTGATGCGCGAAGGTGAGCGCATGAAAACGTTACTGGCAAAATCAGATGAGTTTGGTCTGACGGTAGACCCTGAGCTGAATAATCAGCTTTCAGACATCAATGGTACAATGAATGAGCTCAGTGCCGCATGGGACGGGCTGTGGCAGCGATCTAAAAATAAAACGATGGATTTTCTGCTTTCTGATGGCTCGGTGAAGGACGGGCTCGAAGGTGTGGCAGACTTGTTTACCAACGGCGATTTCACCGGGCTTTCTCACGCACTCGGTTTTGTCAGTAGCGATAATGCGAAAAAGCTGCGACGCATTCAGGGAGATAAGGAACTTTATAACAGCCTGACGCGAAGTGAGCGTGGCGCGGTGGATGCTGGCTTTTACACTGATGCTGTCAGTAAACGGTACGACGCTAATTACCGCGCGACAGATACTGCTTTTCAGTTGCAAAATGATCTGTTGGCGATCAACAGCCCCCCTTCTGGCGCAGCTCGTGGCAATGTACCTTACAGCCAGGAGAGAAATAATGCGATTGGTTTCAGAAACCATAACCCTGGTAATCTGAGGGAATCATCAAATTCGACAGGAAAGAATGGTGGGTTTTCTACATTTTCCAGTGACGAAGATGGACTGGAGGCAATGGCGAGGCAACTGATGCTGTACGGTGATCGTGGCAAGGACACGCTCGATCGTGTTATACACACCTACGCGCCAAACAATGAGAATAACACCCGTGCATATATTGATTCCGTCTCAGGGGCCACCGGATATGGGGCTGAAGAGCGAGTAAATCTGCACGATCCGGAAACATTAAAAACGATAATGGCAGCCATGATTAAACATGAGAATGGCGCACAACCTTATACTGAGGAACAACTGCTAAACGCCATCCAGACCGCCATTACTGATGATCGGTGGTCAGGAAAAAGAAATCCGGATGTGCTGGCCCAGCAGCGGTATGACATTATCTCTGGATCACGCGGCGTGGATCAAGAACCCACGATACTCAGAACACAACAAGGAAAAAGTGATGAAGCTGCCCTTAGTGAAAATCTGGCGCGGTCGTTTAAGGAGGCCATGTCCGATCAGTCTCTCAAGCTTGAAATTACGATGATTAATGATAAAGGTGAACGTAATGTTTATAACGTTGAGAATAATGGTAGGATTACCACACCTATGTCTTATTGACATTCTGGCGATACTGAAAAATTAATCTAAGGTAGCATTAAATGAACGAAAAGGTATTTGGCACAAAATCGACGCTAACCCCTAAGATATTTGGGGTTGTATATCTTGTTCTTGTGTTGTTTCTTTTTTATACACTCTTTCTTTTTAATATTGTAGCCTCTGTTTCTGTTATCGTTATTCTGCTTCTCTTGCGAGTGCTGTATGAGTTCCTGATGTCATCATTTAAGTCAACCGAACATCTATACCGGATTGCAGAATTACTGGACAAAAGAAATTCCTGATTCTGTAAAATAGTTACAGGTACAGACCCGCTTAATGGCGGGTTTTTTTATTTTGGGGGATCGTAATGCCAATTATTCAGGATGTGATTACATCCCTGATGGGCGGTGCTGCAAGCGATGACTGGCAGGGACTGATACGCGCCAGTTCTTTTCGTGGTGTTCCATTCGCCATGGTGATGGAAGAGGGGAGTCACGGAAGGCGCCAGGCTGTGCATGAATATCCTTATCGTGATACAGCATGGATTGAAGATCTTGGTCGGGGAACCCGGCGCTTCGTTCTTCGCGGTTTTCTCATTCAGAACAGTCAGGTTTACGGTGGTGGTGATGTTATCACCCAGCGCCAGTCGCTAATTGCTGCCTGTGAAGAAAAGGGCAGCGGTACGCTGATTCATCCAACGCTGGGTGAGTTAACAGTATCCGTTCCTGAAAATGGTCTCCGTATTACCGGGGCGATGGATAGCGGTCGGGTATTTGAATTTACCCTGATGGTCATTGAATCAGGTCTAAAAGTGTTTGCTGTGACAGACAGCACCACTGCTGGCGATTCGGTTGGTACAAATTATCTGAAACTTGTGAGTACAGCTGTGACCAGCACGCTTGCGCGAATCAAGGGTGAAATTCGGGGAGTCACGCAGGCTATTAATACCATTAAGGGAACAGTGACCTTCTGGACAAATATGGTGGATAACACCATCAGCGAAGTTACAAACGTAAGCAATGTTCTGAAGTCCACTTTTGGCAACAGTCGGTATGGGCGTTACAACAAAGGTGGTGTTGGGGGGAGCTCATCCGCTATTTCCGGTAATACCTCAACCACTGATATCGATAATGATCGGGACCTGACCGACTTAGTGACCGCACAATCAGTGATGGATCGCAAAAACATAACCGATACAGTTGGCATTCTGAATAATTCGTCAACTCCGGACTCGTTTGTTCAGGGAGTTGCTGATGTTGTAAATGCGATACTCAACAGCGCTGGCAGCGTCAATGATCGCATTTCTGCACTTGAGAAACTGGCTAAATCTGTCAGCACTGAGTACCAGCAATCAGACAGTAGCAAAGCCATTTCAGAAAGCATGAATACACTGATTGTCGTATTGTGTTCAGGCGCTATGGTTTGTGCAGCAGCTGATGCTAACCCGACAAGTCGTGAAGAGGCTGAACAGATAACACAGCGCGCAGCCAGGCAACTGGATACAGCACTGGTTCTTGCCGGTGACCGTGGTGATGATGATATGTACGTTTTGCTGCTTGGAGTAAGGGCATCATTTTTATCCACCATGAATGCTCGTTCATCCGGACTGAGTGAATTGATGCAGGTCACCACTATCAAGCCGCTTCCCGCTCTTACACTGGCAAATCGATTTTATCAGGATGTCTCCCGTGCTGATGAGCTGGTGCAGGAAGCTCGTGTTCCGCATCCGGCGTTTATGCCGATCACCATGAAGGTGTTAAAGCAATGAGTGCTGACAGCGATCAGGAAGCCGTCACGCTGACGGTGGG
The DNA here is from genome assembly GCF_002880615.1 of Citrobacter freundii complex sp. CFNIH2. NCBI lineage: Bacteria > Pseudomonadati > Pseudomonadota > Gammaproteobacteria > Enterobacterales > Enterobacteriaceae > Citrobacter > Citrobacter freundii complex sp. CFNIH2. The sequence continues at coordinate 686,245 of NZ_CP025757.1, forward strand.
AGGGAAAGTGATTGAAGGGTGGGATTCTGTCCGTATCACTCGTGGTATTGAACGCTTTCCTTCCGATTTCGATCTTGGTCTGATGGATTACTTTCCCGGTAGTGATGAAAAACAACTCGTCGAAGAAGGGATGCCCTGCACCGTTCGAATTGGTAATGACCTGACAGTAACGGGATATGTGGATGACTGGGAGCCTGCAATATCGCGTTCCCGTCATGAGGTGCGTGCGACGGGAAGAAGCAAATGCCAGGACCTGGTAGATTGCTCCGCCGAGTGGCCAAACAATGTCATAAATGCCAGCAATGCACTGGATATCACATCCAGGCTGGCATCGTACTATGGTATTAGCGTTTCAACGGATGTTGATGACCTGGTGAAAGTTCCCCAGTTCACCATCAACTGGGGTGAGTCTCCGCAGGAAATTATTGATCGTGTGGCCCGCTGGTCAGCTCTACTTTATTACGATAAGCCAGACGGTAGCCTGTTATTAACTCGTGTCGGAACGCACCGCGCTGCCAGTGGTATATCTGAAGGTATAAACGTCGAGCAGGCTTATTTCCGCACATCTATGGCGGACAGATTTTCTGACTACGTTGGTGTCTCGATGAGTGTGTCACCGATTGCCGGATATTCCCCGGATAGTGCCTATGATGCAGTGACGCTGGCAACAGCCAGAGACCCGGAAGCGGCCAGAATGCGTTACAGGAAACACATTTCAATTGTGGAAAGTACGTTGATGGCCACGCAACAGGCGCAACGTGCGATTGACTGGGAAATGAATCGCCGGTATGGACGTTCAAAACAACTTACCGTGACAATTGATTCGTGGCGGGATAAAGACGGGAAGTTGTGGAAACCGAATACTCTGATCCCTGTCAACCTCCCGACACTCCGCCTCCCGGATACCGAAATGTTGTTGGCCGAAGTCACTTATATGCGGGATGACAATGGCACGCATGCGCGCATGACACTGATGCCGCCGGCGGCGTTTGCCGTCCAGCCATACGCATTTTACCAGCAGCTTGCGGGGTTCAATACATGAAGCAACTACTCAGGCATGCAGCGACCCGTATTGCAGGAATGCTGGGGATTGGGCGGATCACATCACAGAAAGACGGTGGTGTGGTACAGACGGTTCAGTACCAGACGCCACTGGAAGTGTCCATTTCGCCACGAATGGCGGAGTTTGGTTTCTCTTCCGCTTTGCCAGTTGGCTCTGATGTTGTTCTTGCTTTTATGGGGGGGGATCGATCGAGTCCTGTTGTCATCGCGTCAAACCACCAGGGGTTCAGGCGGATCGGGCTGAATTCTGGCGAAACGGTTATTTATAACCAGTGGGGTCTTGAAGTCCTTCTGACAGAAAAAGGCGTATTCATTGACGCTAAAGGTCAGGATGTGGAGGTCAATAACGCAACAACAGTGACCATCAATGCCAGTGAGGGGGTGATGGCCAAAACCCCATGGCTCAAATGTACTGGTGATATTGTGGATCATTGTGAAACTAATACCCGAACTCTGAAAGAACTTCGCGACGCCTATAACGAGCACGACCACAAAGTTAAAAGCATTCAGTCAGGCAACGACGATATATCCAGCGAGAAAACAGAGGAGCAGGTGTCATGAGTGATATTTCCTCATTCTGGAATGTAGATGAAATGCTGGCTGAGTGGGAGAAGGGGCCGGGGGCCCTTGTCACCGGCTTTGATCTGCAGACTGCGATTATTATAAGCCTGTTTACCGACCGTCTTGCGCGTGCTGATGACAATTATGAAGACAGTGATCGCCGTGGCTGGTGGGGGGATGCTGGTGAGGACGGGCAACTCGGATCCAGACTTTGGCTGTTGCGGCGAGAGAAACTGACAACAGATGTGGCGAAGCGGGCAGAAGAATATGCTCACGAAGCACTGACCTGGCTGAAAAATGACGGGGTAATCAGTGCTGTGCTCCCTGCTGCTCAAATTGTCATGCCAAACAGGCTCAATCTCATCATCCGGTATTTATCACCGGACAAGGGGTGGCAGGAACTCAGATTTTACTGGATATGGGAGCAACTTAAACATGCCGTTTAAACGACAGACGCTGAGCGAGCTGCGTGATGAAAACCGCAAATTTATGCAGGCAGAACTGAAAGATGTGGGGGCGTTGCTCCGTTTTGCCAATCTGAAGGTGCTCGCCGATATGGATGCCGGTATGGCGCATTTGCATTACGCTTACCTGGATTATATTGCACTCCAGACTAACCCGTTTACTGCCACCGATGAGAATCTTGCGGGATGGATGGCGATGAAGACGGTCTACCGTAAACCCGCTTCTGCTGCCAGGTCCCCACAGGCCCAGGCTTCAGGGACGCCAGATACAATTATTCCTGCGGGGACTGTCCTTAACCGGGGGGACGGGTATCAGTACAGGGCAGATACGGAGCTGAAAATTCAGGAGAACGGATATGGTTCCGTCGCGGTTACTGGTGTTTTACCGGATATATCCTCTGATGTGACTGGCGGTGGTGCCCGCGGGAATGCTGATGCCGGAACTATCCTGACTCTTGATGTCAACATTGCCGGAGTGGATACACAAGTGGTATTGCTGGCCGCTGCGACTGGTGGCGCGGACATCGAGGATGAAGAGGCGTTCCGTCAGCGTGGACTTCTGTCCTGGCAGAATCCTCCACAGGGTGGCAGTGATACAGATTATAAAAAATGGGCGCTGGAAGTCCCGGGTGTAACCCGCGCATGGGTAAAACGGCGCCTGAATGGAGCCGGTACGGTCGGGGTATACATCATGTGCGATGGAAATATTAACGACGGTTTCCCGGTTGGTACTGACGGAATATCGCAACTTGAGGAATGGGGGGCAGTGAAAGCAACGGGGGATCAACTGGCTGTTGCGGACCATATTTATCCTAAGCAAACCGATACAGCCATTATTTTTTTGTGTTCACCTGTCCGCAGAATCATTGATCTTGAAATCGAGGGAATCAAAGATGCCAGCAGTTCCACTGTACAGGCGATAAGATCCGCGCTGACTGATCTGTTTTTTGAAGAATCAAATCCCGATGGAACAGGGAAAATTTACCTCTCGGACATCAACAAAAGTATTGCGGCCGTGAATGGAACAACGGGATATATCCTGAACTCCCCTGCAGAAAATATTGCATTTGTCACAGGTGAAATTCCGGTGCTGGGGGAGGTTAATTTTGTATGAGTCGTTATTCGTATTCTGATTATTCTGATGCACTCAGCGCATTGCTACCAACAGGAAGGGCGTGGCCGCGTGCGACGAAAACGGTACAGGCTGCTGTCCTCCGGGCTCTCGGGCGTTCATTTCAGCGTTCTGATGAGGGGGCTGTTAATCTCATCGCAGGGGCATTCCCTCCAACAGCGACAGTTATGCTTTCTGAGTGGGAAAGCTCTCTTGGTTTACCGGATGATTGCTCGATTAGCGAAGTTGGGGGTATCAGCGATCGCCAGCGCGCTGTGGTGGCAAAATTAATCAGTACCGGTGGGCTGAATCGCGATTACTACATTCGTGTAGCAGCTGTGCTGGGATATGACATTACTATTACCCAGTTTCGTCCTGCAATGTGTGGGATGTCAGTATGTGGTGATGCTCTGAACAGAGACGAATGGCCGTTTACATGGCGAATCAATGCACCGGAGAGCACTATCAAATACGCGCTGGCAGGCGCATCTTACTGTGGTGACCCTCTGGCATCCTGGGGTAATAAACAACTGGAATGTGCGATCAGTAAAATTACCCCCTCTCATCTGAACATCATTTTTAACTATTCATAACGCATATATCTCCTGAAATATTTATCGCTTAATAAGAAGTGAGGATTAATCATGCTCAGAATCGGGCAAGTTGAAACTACCGCTACATCTGATGGTTTATACACAGATGGCAGTGTTGCTGGTGGTATTGCGGCTACACGCCTGCGCGCATCCGCCTTTAACGCAATGCAGGAGGAGTTGGCGCACATCGTTGAGGAGGGGGGGGATGCTCTTTCAATCGATGATATGACTCAGGTGCTGAAGGCTTTGAAAAAGCTTTTTCTGAGCCGTTCAAACCCATTCGGAGACATCGCTCTGGATGGTCCAGAGGCAATAGCAACGGCTCTCTCAAACCTTGGTATAGGAGAAGCGGCAAAACTTGGTGTTGCAAAAAATAGTGATATGCAGACCTCCCCCGGTTCTGTCGAGCTTTTAACAACGGTAGCGGCGGTAATGAGCGTGCTGCCGACAAGGGCAATGAGCCCGACAGATTATGTACGAATCCCGGACAAGCCAGGTGGTTTGATAATCCAGTGGGGAATAACTCCGATAATCCCCAAAGCCAGTTGGGTCGATGTAACTTTCCCCATCCCGTTCCCGTCCAGTTTTTTGAGTCTAATGGCGATATTCAAAGAGGCTAACTCCGGGTGTATTGAATACAGGCCTTACTCTGGAGCGTCACTGTTGACGGGATGCCAAATTGGTGAGGGTGGGGCTGCGCATTACAGTGGCTCGAATCGCGCGATATATATCGCCATTGGACAATAAGGAATAAGGCTATGAATGCAAAATTTAGCCCGTCTCTAAACGTAATATATCCAGAAAATATGATTGAAGACGGAAGTTATGGTGACTCATTGCCTTCTGACCTGACAGAACTGACCGAAGAGGAAATGAATTCTTACTGGAAAGTCTCTCCACCTGATAATAAAAGGTTAGGCAGTGAAAATGGACGTCCCGCGTGGGTTGATATTCCTCCACGCACCGCAGAAGAACTGGTTGTTATGGCTGAGCAGGAACGCAGTAGTTTACGTGCTATTGCTGACGCTGAGTTAGCCTGGCGGCAGGATGCAGTTGATGTTGGTATCGCGACGGATGAGGAAACCGCCGCACTGGTTGACTGGAAAAAATACCGGGTTCTGCTGATGCGTGTTGATACAGCAAAACCCATATGGCCTACGCCTCCTGGAGAGCAGGCCAGTTAATGTCCGGTGCGGTTGCTGTATCGGTTGCAGTAACCGCATCAATATAATCAAGCGTCATATTGAGTTTATTTTTTTCTGCGTCACTCAACGCTCGCCCTGCCTGCAATTTCAACTGAATGATACTGATAGACTGCATCGCAGAACTTATTAATTGTTGGCGCTGTAGTTCCGCTTCGGCTTTAGCAGCAGCCGGCTGCGCCTCAGTATCTGCCACCCATTTTTGCCCGTCCCATTTATCGAATGGTGACGTAGGGGCAACAACAACGAATCCATCACGTACCGGGCCAATATAATCAATGACTGACTCTTGTTTATTCTCAATCGAATAGACCGTAACGCCGCGATGATCCTCTTCCAGTCGCCAGTCAGTGCCAGTGAACAAAGAGACCTTTCCTGCAACCACTTCACCCGGATCAATATCGGTTGAGTTGCCCGGCATACTGACACCAACATTAATATATTCATCCGACCAACCGGTATATTCACCAGTCACTGAGTCAAAATAAAAACAGCGAATATCTCCGGACTGAGTCGCCAAACCATTTTCATCAAATACCGGTTTCATTATTTAGCCCTCACCAGAAAGTTGAATGCAATGTTGCGTGTTCTGAACTCTGAAGCCGTAGAAACCACTCGTGACACTTTAAAATCAGCATCATATCTATATCCTGTGGTTGTAGCGGCCCCAGCTCCAGAGGCAATGGTTGCCTTAAATGGACCGTCAACCCACGCGTCGGTCGTTGATTGGCTGGTTGAAGTCGTCATCACCCCGAATAGCCGCCCGGATATTTCTCGCATCGCATCGCCCTGGGCGGATAGCAACGCACGGCCACTATCCACTCCGCGCCCATCGTCCCAGATACGCAGGAATTCACCGCGCATTTCCGGGATAACCAGCCCTGTCCAGACCTTCGCCAGTTTTGGGTATTCGACGGCAGAGAATGATGCGCCATTGGGTTTCAGAAACACCATATCTGACCATTCATCCATGACGATATTTGGCATCGCCGCCAGAGGCCAGAAGAACGGAATTCCTATCGCTGGCGCGCCCGCTCCTAAACGAACATTTGAGAGACTTTAGCCAACTCATAATTTGCCGATAAAATCACCACCACAACATGTGAAGGAGTGATTGAAATTTATGCAATATGGGTATGCAAGGGTGTCAACATTTGACCAAAACCTCGAATTACAACTTGAAGCACTTAACAGGTTGAAATGTGACCAGATATTTGAGGATAAAATATCCGGTGCGAAATCGAAAAGACCAGGCCTGGACAAGATGATGAAGAAGTTACGCCCAGGAGATACCGTTGTTGTCTGGAAGTTAGATAGGTTAGGTCGTTCTCTAATCCACCTTGTGGATTTACTACGTTATTTCCGTGAGAACAACATTGAATTTATCTCCGTTACAGAGGGGGTAAGAATTAGCACCTCAATTGGGCGCTTCGCTTATACGATGCTGAGCGCAGCTGCCGAGATGGAAAGGGAAAACATAATCGAGCGAACTCGAGCTGGATTGGCTGTGGCAAGGGCAAAAGGACGAATAGGTGGACGAAGACCAAAGTTGACGCCTGAGCAATGGGCGCAGGCTGGAAGGTTAATCGCGGCCGGTGAGTCTCGTCAGCGCGTAGCGATAATCTACGATGTTGGTATATCGACGCTATATAAAAAGTTTCCGGCAGGTGGTAGGTAAAATACCGCCGCCCGTCGTATGCAAGAGCGAGCAGCGGCAGGCTGGCGTTCGTTCGATAGTGCGAGTATTGAATGATTGCCAGCCGAAGCAGAGTTTACCCGGTGATTACCGAACAAACCAGTCGTCCGCATTTTCCCAGGCGTCTTGCAGTGTTTCCTGAACAAACGCTTTAGCATCTTCTTTATCGGTGGATCGCAGAACTGACAATCCGTCGTTACTGGCTGATTTAACGATGACCTCCACATCTTCATAACGTTTACTGACCCGGCGCGTCATTTCCTGCTTTAATGCTTCTACAGATCCCTTCGGCATTTTGCTGATTTTCTCTTTGGCAATGCTGATTTCGATACGCATAACTGCCTTCCTTTTGCTGGTTGAATATACAGTATTATGCCTAAAATAGACTATCAGTCAAATGTGCAGATCACTGACTTAAGTACACAATTAAGTACATTATTTTTATTATTTTGTTTATGTCTTTAATAAAATCAGTGCGTTGACTATTTAGTTTATTAATCGTGGAAGAGAAAGGTGGGTTGTTGCTTGCCGTCATTCATAAATAAGTGGGTTCCGTGACTTCTGGTTGCGCGCTGCCTGGACAGCACAGAGTACCAAAGTTCGGCGCGGTAATCAGCCTGACTCGCCGCGAAGGACTAAAGAAACTCGCCATCAGGAACGCGCGCTGATCTTCTAAAGAGAGAAAACCATGCGATAAGTCACATTTTCTTGCAATTAATCCCTGTTTGTTTTGCCAAATTTCCGTAAAAAGGACGGCTCTTTTCGAACGTCTGAGGACATGCTGTTGAAACCCCGTCTGTTTATTACCGCTTCTTTACTCGCGATGCATCTCTCTTCTGCACTTGCTGCCGGTACGGCTGACTTTGCGCCACCGCCTCCGGGCATTGAAGCCGGTTCATGGGTGCTTATGGATTACACCACGGGGCAAATTCTCACTGCGGGTAATGAGCATCAACAGCGCAATCCTGCCAGTCTGACCAAGCTGATGACCGGTTACGTGGTTGACCGCGCCATTGACAGTCAGCGTATTACGCCGGACGACATCGTCACGGTGGGACGCGACGCGTGGGCGAAGGACAATCCGGTCTTCGTCGGCTCCTCGCTGATGTTCCTCAAAGAAGGTGACCGGGTATCCGTGCGCGATTTAAGCCGTGGGCTGATTGTCGATTCCGGTAACGACGCCTGCGTGGCGCTGGCTGACTATATCGCCGGAGGACAGCCGCAGTTTGTCGCGATGATGAATAATTACGTCAAGAAGCTCAATTTGCGGGATACCCATTTTGAGACGGTTCACGGACTGGATGCCCTAGGTCAGCACAGTTCAGCTTACGATCTGGCGGTGTTGTCCCGGGCAATTATTCATGGTGAGCCTGAGTTCTATCATATGTACAGTGAGAAAAGCCTCACCTGGAACGGCATTACTCAACAGAACCGTAACGGGCTGCTGTGGGATAAAACCATGAACGTTGATGGACTGAAAACCGGGCACACCTCAGGGGCCGGCTTCAACCTGATTGCATCTGCGGTGGACGGTCAGCGCCGACTGATCGCCGTGGTGATGGGGGCAAATAGCCCAAAAGGGCGTGAGGAGCAGGCACGTAAACTACTGCTCTGGGGACAACAACATTTCGACACGGTGCAGATCCTGCGCAGCGGTAAGCAGGTCGGAACGGAGCGCATCTGGTACGGCGATAAAGAGAATATCGCGCTAGGCACCGAACACGATTTCTGGATGGCGCTGCCGAAGGCGGAAATCCCGAACATCAAAGCGAAATACATCCTGGATAAGAAGGAACTGGAAGCGCCGCTTGCCGCACATCAACGGGTCGGGGAAATTGAACTCTACGACCGCGACAAACTGGTCGCCCACTGGCCTCTGGTCACGCTGGAAGCCGTCGGTAAGGGGGGCGTCTTCTCCCGTCTGAGCGATTATTTCCATCACAAAGTCTGAATCGTACTGACAGAGACTGGCAGGAGTTCGGCTACGCTCACATAATAACCACAAAGTGCTTGTGACGGCGGTTTAGTCTTCGTTATGCTGTATATAAATACAGTGTAACGATGGAGGCAACATGAACTACGAGATCAGAAACGCTGATAAGCGCACCGTTGCAGGTTTCCACCTGGTGGGACCGTGGGAGCAAACGGTGAAACAAGGCTTTGACCAGTTGATGATGTGGGTGGATGGCAAGCAGGTTGTGGCGCAGGAGTGGATCGCCGTTTATTTCGACAATCCGGATGAAGTACCCGCCGAAAAACTGCGCTGTAGTACGGTTGTTTCCGTGCCTGCTGATTTTGTCATACCGGAAAACAGCGAGGGCGTAACGCTCAGCGAAATCGAAGGCGGTCAATATGCGACGGCGGTTGCGCGTGTCGACAATAACGATTTTGCGACGCCGTGGTATCAGTTCTTCAATAGCCTGATGCAGGACAAGGCGTATGAAATGGCGTGTAAACCCTGCTTTGAAGTCTATCTGAATAACGGTTGCGAAGACGGTTACTGGGATATCGAGATGTATATCGCGGTACAACCTGCCACGAAGTAAGCCTAAAACCAGGCGGACCGGCGCTGAGCGACTACGCTTAGCGAGATGTCCTGTCCGCCGCGGTGATCTTCTGCGCGTAAAAACAGGTACAATCTGTTTTTTATTCTTGCCTGACGGAGTGCATGAGTGCGTGCCGACAAGTCACTGAGTCCCTTTGAAATCCGCCTGTATCGCCATTACCGCATTGTGCATGGTATTCGCATCGCGCTGGCCTTCATCCTGACCTTTTTGCTTGTTCGTTTGTTTAACATTCCGGAAGGCACATGGCCCTTGATTACGCTGGTGGTGATCATGGGGCCGATCTCGTTCTGGGGAAACGTGGTTCCCCGGGCCTGGGAGCGGATTGGCGGTACGATCCTCGGATCGGTGCTGGGGCTGGTGGCGCTGCGCCTTGAACTGTTCTCATTGCCGCTGATGCTGCTCTGGTGTGCGGCGGCGATGTTCCTGTGCGGATGGCTCGCGTTAGGGAAAAAACCGTATCAGGCGCTCTTAATTGGCATCACGCTCGCTGTCGTCGTGGGTGCGCCCGCTGGCGATATGGAGACCGCGCTCTGGCGCGGCGGCGATGTCATTCTGGGGGCGCTCCTCGCCATGCTGTTTACCGGGATCTGGCCGCAGCGCGCCTTCATTCACTGGCGTATTCAACTGGCGCACTGCGTGACGGCCTATAACCGGGTGTATCAGGCCGCGCTGTCGCCCAATCTGTTAGAACGTCCCCGTCTGGACAAGCATCTGCAACAGCTACTGAGTGACGTGGTAAAAATGCGCGGACTTATTACGCCGGCGAGCAAAGAGACGCGCATCCAGAAATCTATTTTTGAAGCCATTCAGACCGTCAACCGTAATCTGGTCTGCATGCTCGAATTGCAGATCAATGCCCTGTGGGCGACCCGTGAAAGCCATTTCGTCATGCTCAATGCCCATACGCTGCGCGAAACGCAGCACATGACTCAGCAGGCGCTGTTGACGATTGCCCATGCCTTGTTTGAAGGTAATCCGCAGCCGATTCTCGCCAACAGCGAAAAACTGAACGAGACCGTCAACGAATTGCGCATGCTGATCCGTCAGCATGATGAACAAAATGTGGCCGAAACGCCGATTCATGGCTATGTCTGGCTAAGCCTGGAAACCGCCCGTCAACTGGAGCTGCTGTCGCATCTTATCTGCCGCGCACTGCGCAAATAAAAAGCAGGTAAGGGGAATGCTGCCGCGGCTGCTTCGATTCAGCAAGGAATAAGGGTATGATGGAAACCAGAATGAAGCCATTGTCATTTGTGGCTGCGAAACGTAATGTTAGCCCTATCGTTTAAACGAATCCGACTCTCACATTATCAGGGGTGTAAAAATGGAAACTACCAAGCCATCTTTCCAGGACGTGCTGGAATTTGTCCGTCTGTTCCGTCGTAAAAACAAACTGCAGCGTGAAATCCAGGACGTTGAGAAAAAGATCCGTGACAACCAGAAACGTGTTCTGCTGCTGGACAACCTGAGCGATTACATCAAGCCGGGGATGAGTGTTGAAGCTATTCAGGGCATCATCGCCAGCATGAAAAGCGACTATGAAGATCGCGTTGATGACTACATCATCAAAAATGCTGAAATCTCCAAAGAACGTCGCGACATCTCCAAAAAGCTGAAAGCGATGGGCGAAATGAAAAACGGCGACGCGAAAGCGGAGTAACGTTTTGCCAGCAGTGAGGATCCGTCAGGCGATCCTCACTGTCGTTTCACGCCACCGCTGACCATCCGCAATAAATGCTGTTCCGGCCAGTGTTCGGTCAGTCTATTCCTTGCCAGTAACCACTTAACGTAATCGACATCGTGTCGCTGCCTGTCGAGCATCAGTCCGACGACGCTGCCGCTGTGCGCCACGTTCACGCCGTATAAATCACACTCTTCAACCAGCGACAATAGCGCATCGAAATCCGGTTTTGGCAACAGCATCTGGCTGGCGATGGCGCTCAGCGTCGCCGCTTCTCCCATACGATAAGGATTCTGCTCCGCACAGGCTTCCTGCACTTTTTCCCATGCCCGCTTCAGCGCCGGTGCGCCAGCATGTAAACCAGCCTGCCGCGGAATGCGGTGATAATCTGCAGTACGTAAAGTTTGCGGACTCTCCAGCACGAGGAGATCCAGCGCCGGTTGTGCATCGCAGGGGATTTGCGTCGATGCGTCGTTGTGGTCAAACAGCGTCAGTTGCTGAAAAACGGTGCTGTCCGTTGGCTCCAGCGAGACGCAAAGTTGCGCGAGGGTGGACTCATCCAGTTGATGACCGAGATGTTGTGCGGTGGCGACGGCGGTTGCGGCGATATCCGCCGTACTGCTGGCCATGCCTTTGGCAATCGGAATGGTTGAATGGATCGAAACACGGATATCCTGACTCAGGTGCGCAGGGTAGTCCCAGTGTTCAAGAAGTCGGTTGACCATCGCCCGTGAAAGAGGGCGCTCATCCGCCAGAGGGGAGCCGGTGCTGACCTCGACGGTGCTGTACCAGTCAACCGGGCAGGAGACCAGTTTCTCGCTGCCCATAATCCAGCCCTGAATAAGTTCGCCGCACGACGCGGGGCACTGCGCAACAGCCACGTTATCACCTTTCTGCTCTGCAATCCTCGGCGCATAGTGTCATGGTGATTGCGCTATTACCATGATTTGCCGCAATTTGCGCGGCGCGAACTCAGGCCGACACGGCGAAACTTTCTGATTCTGCGAGAGCAATCCGCATCACGTCCTGGGCTATCATCAGCTCTTCGTTGGTGTTGATGACCGCCACTTTGACAATGGCGTTTTCCGCCTGAATAAAGGTCGCATTCCGCTGATTCTTCTCTTCGTCTACGATCAGACCCAGGAAGTGCAGATTCTGGCAGATTGCCGTTCTGGCGCGCGCTGAGTTTTCCCCGATACCTCCGGTAAACACCAGCGCATCCAGGCCCCCCATCTGCATGACATAGCCGCCAATCGTGGCGCGAATACGTTCCGCAAACAATGACAGGGCGAGCGCGGCGCGGGGATTTCCGCCGTCAGCAGCCTGCTCAACGTCACGATAATCATGCGAGACGCCTGAAACGCCAAGCAGACCGGATTCATTGTTCAACAGGTGGTTGAGTTGCTGTGGGGTCTTGCCTTCACGCTGCGCAACCCATGGCAAGATGGACGGGTCGATATCCCCGCTGCGGGTACCCATCATCACGCCAGACTGCGGGGTGAAGCCCATTGATGTATTCACCGACTTGCCGCCTTTAATCGCGCAAATACTGCTGCCATTGCCCAGATGACAACACACGACGCGCAGCGCGCTGAGCGGGACGCCAAGTTTTTCGGCGAGCGTCGCGCTGACGTACTTATGGCTGGTCCCGTGAAAACCATAGCGACGGATACCAAACTCTGCGTAGTACCGCCACGGAAGCGGATAGATATAGGCTGGCTCTTCCAGCGTTTGATGAAACGCGGTATCAAACACGGCAACCGAAGGCACGTCGGGCAGCAACTGGCGAAACACGTTGATGCCGAGCAAGTTAACCGGGTTGTGCAAGGGCGCCAGTTCGGCAAGGCGTTCAATTTCCGCCAGTGATTCATCGGTCACGCGCGCAGAATCTTTAAATGATTCCCCGCCATGTGCCACACGATGGCCAACTCCCTCGATGTCCTGCAGGCTGGTGATAATGCCGTGGCTAATCAGCATTTCGAGAAGTAAGGTCACCGCCTCGCGATGGTCGGCAACCGGCGTGGTCTGCTGCCATTTTTGATCCTGCGCTTTCAGGGTGATCCGGGCATCCGGCAGGCCGATACGTTCAATCAGCCCCTGACACAGCAAATCACCCTGCGGCATGTCCAGTAACTGAAATTTAAGGGACGAGCTGCCCGCGTTGATCGCCATTATTTTGTGAGACATGAAGATTCCTTTTGGTTCAGAAAGGCAAACAGTTCATCGAGTCCGGAATGGTTGACGGCGCTGGTCACGAACACACGTTGTGCGCCAGCTTGTTCCAGCCAACCAGTGACCTGCGCAATTTTCTGCGGGTCCGCTAAATCAGATTTGGTCACAATGCCGAACGCCGGTCTGTTCATTGGTGCGGTAAAACCGGGGGAAAAAGGCGACCACTGCGCATCGCTATTGAGCACGAGCGCAATGACATCCGCCTCGCAGGCACTCGCCAGCAGTGCGCTGTAAAGACAGCGGTTTTCCAGATATTCGCCGGGCGTGTCGATGGTTTCGGCAGACCAGACAATCGCCTGCGTTTTCTGATACTCAAGAGCCTCGCCGCGCAGACATTGCGTCAGCGAGGTCTTACCGCACTGGCTGGGGCCAATTAACATCATGCGCTGCATCACGCTATGTCCGCGTGATGGAACAGGTTGTAAAGCGCATCATTTCGCCGAGCGTGCGCGTGACCTGTTTCAGGGCGTATTCCACCGCCGAAACGTCGCCGGTTAACACCACCGCACCGGTGAAGCGGTCAAGAAAGCCGATCTCGACCGCACCGGATTTCGTCGCGATGTCGCAGGCAATAATGGACGCTTCACTTGGTGTGATGGTGAGAATGCCAATCGCTGAGACGCTGTCCTGTAATCCCAGTTTCTTGAACAGGTCTTTGCCGGGGTTTGCAATCAGATGCGCCAGCGTGACCTGTTTGCCCGGTACGTACTCCTGGATCATGCGATCCGTGGTCGGTTGTCTTTCCATCATCCCTCCACCATCTGACGCCACATCGCTTCGTGCGGGCGTGGGATCACCGAACGATAAACCAGCAGGCCTTTTTCGCCCGCGCTCTCACTGGCAACCGCGACCGCGTTGTTGACGTCGGAGACATCACCCGCGACCACCATGTAGCATTTGCCTCCGATACCGAACGCCATATGAACGCGCACAAGCGTAACGTTGGACGCCTTTACCGCCCGGTCAGCCGCGCTGATACAGGCCGCTACGCTCCAGGTTTCAACAATCCCCACCGCCTGACGTTTGTCCACGCTGTTCAGTCCGCTGATCGCGGGAAGTACGCTGGCATGAATATTGGGCAATACCAGACTGTCGACCAGCATCTCGCCAGCAAGCGCATTTCCGGTCTCGATCGCCTGTTGTACTGCGCCGACGTCGCCGCCCAGCATGAGCAAAAATTTACCCGGACAAATAGTTTTGCTGACCAGCAGATCCACATTGGCGCTTTTCAGCATCGCATCGCCTGCTTCCATCCCTTTGGCAATGCTGGTGAGTTCTAAAATACCTATGGCCTGAGACATGGTTAACCTCTTACAACGATGATGGCCTGATCTGTTATCTCACAGACAATGCCGTCAATACTGGCGTGAACAGGCGCGCCGAGCGCACCTTGCGGAATTTCAGCAACGCACTGACCATGCGCGACGCGATCGCCTTTCTGAACGCAGGGCACCGCGCTGGCGCCGATGTGCTGGCGCAGCAGCAGCGTCGTTCTTTCAACAACGGGCTCACTGTCGACTAACGGCGCTTCCCGATACCACGGTGTCAGCCCCAGTTTGGCGATGAGTCGTTTTACCGGCACCAGACGGTATTTCGCCATCTCATCCGCCGGGTTGAGCGGACCCTCGTAGCGCTGATTCTGTGCGCGTAGCTCGCGCTTCAGCATGCGGTTAATCCGCATGGGCGAAATGCCTACCGGGCAGGCCACACTTTCACAGACATTACATTCAGAACAGGTGAGGGCGCTGAGCAGCAGCTGCGGCGTGGCGGCCTGATGGAAATTGACCGCGCGCACCAGCAGATGCGGAGAGAGTTCGTGACCGATGAGATGCCTCGGGCAGAGATCGGTGCACAGGCGACACTGTTCGCAGACCGTTCTCGCTACCGACAGCACAGTGCGCTCATCCTGCATACGTCGCTGAATCAGCGGATGTGTTTTCGGCAAAACCAGCAGTCCGCCGGTGGTTTTTGTGACCGGCGCATCCAGCGACGTCACCAGGCTTCCCATCATCGGTCCGCCGTTGATAAAGCCGGGATCGTCGATGGTCGCGCCGCCAGCCATCTCCAGCACGTCGCGTAAGGACATACCGATGGGGACGGTCACGGTCTGCGGACGCGCAACGGCGCCGTTGATAGTGAGCGTGCGGCGCGTCACGGGATATTGCTGTTCAACCGCCCGGGCGATATTCAGTACGGTTTGTACGTTGTTGACCACCACGCCCACGCTGACCGGCAGCGCAGCGGGGGGAACGCGGCGACCCGTCGCCATCCAGATGGTCAGCACTTCATCGCCCGCCGGATAGACGTCGGGCAGAATGTGCAGTCTGATAGCCGGGGGTAAAAGCGGCGTCAGGGCAGCCATCGCCGGCTGGTACTTTTCTTTCAGCGCGATAATCCCTTCGCGGGCGCCGGTGGCCTTCATGGCATACTGTACGCCGCGAACCAGGCGTGCCGCCTGCTGTGCCATGAGTTGTTGATCGACTTTCAGCATCGGCTCGCATTCGGCGGCATTGACGAGGAAAATTTCCACCTGAGCCTGGAGTTTGACATACGTCGGAAAGCCAGCGCCGCCAGCCCCCACAATGCCTGCCGCACGAACGCGTTCAACGAGAGTCGGCGCATCCAGTGCGCCAGGTTCATCATTCAGGGCGGTATTCATAACAATTCCTCAAGCAGTTCCTGAATGGCCCCGACATCCGCCGCTCTGGGGTTGGTTTTCAGCGTCACGTCCGCCAGCGCGGCCCGGACCATTGCCGGAATGCGCACTGACCAGTCCTGTTTCTGTTCTTTAAGCGCAACGGCGAGGGTTGGGATAGCACACGCTTTTTTCAGTTGCTCGATGTGCTGCACCAGCGCGTTCACGCTCGCCGTTTCATTGGCGCTGTCAGCACATAAATGACAGGCCTTAGCGAACCGGGCGTAACGTTTGGCCGCCCGTGGATCGTGCGCGTTGAAGCGGATCACCGACGCCAGCAGCAGGGCATTCGCCAGACCGTGTGGCAGATGGAACTGGCCGCCTAACTGGTGGGCGATGGCGTGGTTCAGCCCCAGCCCAGCCTGGCTGAATGCCATTCCTGCCAGCGTAGAGGCGTTGTGCATTTTGCCGCGCGTAGCGAGGCAGTCGCCTTTACGAACCGCGACAGGCAGATACTGAAAGACGATCTGAGCGGCTTTTTCCGCGAGTGCGTCGGTAAAGTCACTGGCGCGCGTGGACACGTAGGCTTCCAGCGCGTGCGTCAGAACATCCATTCCGGTATTGGCGGTAATGGCGGGGGGAACGCTGACGACCAGCATCGGATCAAGGATCGCCATGTCCGGGTAGAGCGCGTTGTTGAACAGCGGATATTTAATGCCTTTCTCTGGATCGCTTATCACGCAGGCGCTGGTCACTTCCGATCCGGTTCCGCTGGTGGTCGGGATCGCCACGCAGGTTTCAATATCAATATCAAATTGACGACTGAACCAGACAATGGCTTTCGCGGCATCCAGCGCGGAGCCGCCGCCGAAACCAATTACCACGTCGGGGCGCAGGGACTGCATTTGTGCAATTCCCTGAACGACGGTTCCGATAGTTGGGTCGGGCGTGATCTCACTGAAGACGCTGATCCGGTTATCTGCCGGTATCGCCTCGCGCAGCGTATCAATCAGCGGTGAACGGGCGAGAAAACCATCGCAGATTATCCAGATGTGCTTGTTCGTAAAACGGCCAAGCACCTTCAGGCTTCCAGGACCGCTGTACAAACGGGTTTGCAGTGAAAAAGTATTCATCACAACCTCATTAGCGGATTGAGAAACCGTTAGTCAGCACACAGCGACGGGAGCGGGCAAATGTGCGTGCCGACGTTGTCCCTTCACCGGTCGGCGTGGCGATGGTGAAGGTGGTAAACCCTTCGCCGCCGACGCCAATCCCCGCATAGGAGGGGCCGTTTTTAACAAAAATGGAGGTCTGCAGAGTTCGCGCCGCAAGGTTAAGACGAGAGACATTCTGCGAATGCATGATGGCGGTGTGGTGTAATCCTTCTTCCACTTTCAGCGCCAGCGACAACGCGGCGTCAAAATCTTTCACCTTCACCACTGGCAGCATCGGCATTAACTGCTCGCTGGTTACCCAACTGTCGTCTGCGTTGACGACGCCAATCAGCAGGCGCGGTGCTTTTGCCGGCAGCGGAATACCGGCGGCTTCAAGCATGGCGCAAGGACTCTTACCGACCAGTTTTTTATTGGCTACCCCCTCTGGCAGGCAGGCCGCACGCAGCTTCTCGGTATCGGCCTCGCTTAACAATAGCGCGCCGAAATTTTGCATTTGTTGGATCAACGGTTGTGCAACCGACTCCACCACAATCAGGCTTTTCTCCGCGATGCAGGGCAGGTTGTAGTCGAATGATGCGCCGTTGATGATATCTTCCGCCGCTTTCACCAGATCGGCCGTCTCATCGACGATGCAAGGAGGATTCCCCGCGCCTGCGCCAATCACTTTCTTCCCGCTCTTCATACCCATCGCCACAATGCCCGGGCCGCCGGTAATCGCCAGAACGGCAATTTTCGGGTGCGCCATCATTTGCTGGGTGGCTTCAAACGTGGGTTCGGCAACAGTCACCACCAGATTGCGAATGCCGCAGCTGCGAAACGCGATATCTTCAATCATGGCGATAAGCTTCAGTGACACGGCTTTGGCACCCGGATGCGGGCTGAAATAGACGCTGTTGCCCGCCGCCAGCATGCTGATGCTGTTGTTAATAATGGTTTCTGTCGGGTTAGTGCTGGGAGCGACGGAACCAATCACGCCAAACGGTGAATACTCAAACAACACCATGCCTCCGTCGCCGGTGAGCGCGGTGGTGGTCAGGTCTTCAATGCCCGGCGTGTTGTCCAGCGCCGCTTTGTTTTTAAGGAATTTGTCCTCTTTGTTACCCATTCCGGTTTCCGCAGCGCTCTCTGCCGCCAGCGCAGCCAGCTGTGGCGCCAGCTCTTCCCGGATAGCGCTAATAATGGCGCTGCGCGTTTTCAGTGGTGATTGCTGATAACGCAAGAACGCCTGGTGGGCAGCATCGACAGCTTCGCCAACAGACTGAAAGATTCCATTCCCTTTGATTTCAGTTTTTGCGGGAGTCAGTTGCTCGCTCAAAATAGTGCGGATGAGGGTTTCCAGTTCGGTCGTATTCATTGATGTGTTCTCACGTTTATTGCCGCAATGGCAGCCTGTGCAATGTCCATGTCCTGTTCAACGCTTCCACCGCTGATACCAAGACCCCCAATAAGCAATCCATCACGCCATAGCGCGTAGCCGCCGCCAAAGGTGACGACTTTTCCCTGCATATGACTTTCCAGCCCGTACAGCGGCGCGCCGGGCTGAACTACCGACGCGAGTTCGTGTGTCGCGGTTTTCATCGCCACCGCGGTCCAGGCTTTTTTCGGCGCCAGTTCACTGCTGACCAGCAGGGCATCCGGCATCCGCCAGGTGACGGCTTCGGTACCGTTGGCATCAACAATGCTGACGACCACCGGAACGTTTAAGGCTTGTGCCCGCTCGACGGCGGCACGGGTTAACTGGTGGAGATCGCCAAAAGAGAGCGACATCGCAGATTCCTTTTTGACAGGGGCGTGATCGGCAGCCAGATAGCGCTTCGTCACTTCCCGGATAATCGTGTCCTGATGGGCGTCGTGATCTTCCGCGCGCGCCAGTGCATACAAGCAGTCTGACAGGCGATTGATATAGCGCATCAGTACATGCCTGACAGTGACCTCGGCAGCGAGTTCCACCAGACGGCGTTCGGCCCGGCGCGCCAGCGTGCGGGCAAAATGCAGGCGGCTTGCGGCTTCGCAGCGGCCAGGCAAAATGAAACTGTGCAAGGGGGCAACGCGTCCCATCGCGGTGTCGATAGCCGCTTCCAGCGCGGCAATTTCCTCAGAGCTGATATAGCGCTGGTCCGCAGACGGTTGCTCGCTTTCGCTGGCAAGCTCAGCGCTGAACCAGAAAATTTGTAGCTGAATAGCCTCCAGCAGCGCGCGATGCTGTGCGCTACGGGTGGCGCAGACGCACAGGCTCAGCGCGGCGTTAAGCTCATCGAGTGTGCCATACGCTTCCACGCGGGGGTGTGTTTTACTGACGCGCTGTCCGGTAAAGAGCGCGGTTGTGCCTGCGTCGCCTGTGCGGGTATAAATCGCCATAACTCCCCCTTAGCGAGAAAGCGTGTCGACAATGCCGACAACGGCCAGATCGATGGCCTCATTCGGCCCGGAAAAAACATGTCTGGCGCTGGAGCCGCTACTCAGGAGCACCAGTTCGCCAACGCCTGCGCCGACGGAGTCAACGGCGACTTCATCGCCCGCCGTCGGACTTGCCGGCAATTCACCGTCGGCACTCACCCGGCGTACCAGCAGAAGTTTTTTTCCGACCAACGAGGGCGATTTTTGCGTGGATACCACCGCGCCTGTAACACGTGCCAGATGCATGGTTCACTCCTGCTTCATCAATTGGATGTGGCGCGTGCTCGCGGTCTCGCGAGCCAGCGCGGTAACAACACATTTGCGATGCAGCACCAGCAACCCTGCAGGTAACGGGGCAACATCGGCATAACTTAACAGTCGGGTAGGATGCAGCATGATTGGCTGCCCCTGTTCGTCGCAGAGAATCAGTGGTAGTCGGGCCAGTTTTTTTACCGGCACGGCGGGCAGTAACCGACGTTGCAGCGAGAGTTGCACCCGCAGGCCAAATGCCAGCGCCTCATGGATCGTGACGGCGGCGGCATGCGACGAATCGTTGTCGGCGATCTGCTCCAGCAGGGGCAGATCGACCTGTAAAATATGCACAGAGGCATACTGAGAAAACAGGGCGCGGGACGGTGTTTCCCGCAGTTGCGCGACGCTCAGCGTGACGGTGCTTTGCGCACGACGTTGCAGGCGGGAGACCACCTCCTCGACGATTCGCTGCAACAGCTCGCCGTTCATCGTGCGGTCACCAGTGTGACGAAAGCATTGGGATCATCTGCCCCGGCGGCATTGGCCTCGTCGGTATCAATATGCATCTCCAGACGCATGTCGGGGGAAACGCGAACCGCAACGTTGTCGAAGATCAGCCGACGATCGGTGCCCTCAATGGCGACACTGACGCTATCGCCGTGAGCAACGCGCAGGATCAGCGCATCCAGAGGCGACATGTGAATGTGGCGCTGGGCGACGATCACCCCGGAGGGGAGTTCGAGTTCACCAAAGGGGCTCACGAGGCGAATACCCGGCGTACCTTTGAGATTTCCGGACATCCGCAACGGCGCGGCAATACCCAGCGTTCTGGCATCCGTGCGCGAAATCTCCACCTGGCTGGTGCTACGCAGCGGCCCCAGCAGGCGGACATTTTTCAGTTGACCTTTTGGCCCCACTAACGTGACGGTTTGCTCAGCCGCATACTGTCCCGGTTGCAGGAGCCCTTTTTTCTCACTAATCGGATGTCCCGGAAACAGACGGGCATAATCCTCAGCGCTAAGGTGGATATGACGGTTGGAAACGCCCAGTGGAATGGGGCGATCCCGTAATTCATTCAGCACTTTGCTGACCGTCGTTTCCAGAAGTTGCTTATCCATTACGCTTAACCTCGTTTACCTGAATGCAGGCAGAGCGACCGGGGTTCGCCTTTCTGGCGCTTACAGGCCGGGTCCAGACACAAATTGCAGCTGATAATCCCGTCTTCAGGCGCCGCTTCCGGTGCTAATTCTTCTGCTACGACTTCAGTTTCAGGTTCTTCGATGGGGGCTGGCACGGGTTCCGGTGCAGACACCGTTGCGGGTGCAGGCACAGGCGCCGGAGTGGCAGCCATCGCGCGGGAAAGAATGCCCTCGCCAGGTCTGGCGATCACTTTATGCGCGACCAGGCCATCTTGCTGTTCGGCGAGATGAGCACCGGTGATAATGGCAGACTGCACTGATGCCACATCACCGGTGATCTTGATCACCGTCCAGCCTGAACCGTTGGTTTTTTCAAGGCCAACCAGCGTGATGGAAGCCGCTTTCGCCATGGCATCTGCGCAACAGATGGCTAATGCCAGACCACTAACTTCGAGTAATCCCAGTGATTGCTTCACGCTGTGCTCCTTTTCGATAATGCTCAGGCCGATTTCGGTAAAATAGCCTCAACGTCGCTGTGCGGACGCGGGATAACGTGGCTGGATTTCACCTCACCCACGACGCTTGCCGCCGCGCAGCCTGCATCAACGGCGGCTTTAACGGCGCCGACGTCACCGCGAACCATGACGGTCACCAGGCCGGAGCCGATTTTTTCGTAACCGACCAGTTGCACGTTGGCGGATTTCACCATGGCATCTGCGGCTTCAATCGCGCCGACCAACCCTTTTGTTTCAACCAGACCCAGTGCGTTATTCATACTGCAATTCTCCTGTGGATTAAGCATTGAGATCCCGGAAGGGGATCCCTTTGACTAACCTTGCCGCGTTGTTTCCAGTACTCCGCCGGTCAAGGCTGTTTTGGCGATACGTCAGCGTAAAAAGCGGCGCTGAAGTGGGTAAATTCTTGTAGTGCACGACCAGGGTTTCTTCGTTGCAGGCGATGCCGACCAGCAGCGGAGACTGGCGGGCAGCCTGCCATGCGCTCTGAACGACGTCTCCCGCCGCCTGATTTTGAATCACAAACGGGATGCCTTCTTCTTCAATGCCGAGCAGCACCTCTTTCCAGACCGAAAGGCAGTCGCCGATGGTCGAAATCACAATGGCAGGCGTGGTGACGCTACTGTCCATGGGCAAACTCCTTGTGCCAGGAGAGGATGAGGCCCGTCGCTACCGCGTTTCGTGGACCTTCGGTGCCGCGAATATTTCCACGTCCGGCAACCAGGCGATAATGCGCCAGGGCGTCCGTCACCAGTTGCGGCACTTCAAAGTCCAGCGAGGAGCCGCCCACCAGAACGACAAACGGAATATCGCGGATATTGCCCGTCGGGCTGACCTGGCGCAGTGCGCGCAGGGCGTTAGTGACAAACACACGCTCTTTGGCGCTGCGGCGAATGGCGCGAACTTTCTCCAGCGCGAGATCGCCGGGCAGGGGCACCAGTTCATCCGGCTTGACCACACAGACGCGGGCAAACACCGCAGGGGGAAGTGGCGTCGGGAAGAACTGAACGCTGCCGTCTTCGTGGCGCAGATGGAACAGGCTTTCGACCTTGGCTAACGGATATTTTTTGATCTCTTCCGCCAGATAGCGGTCATCAAGTCCCAGTTCACGGGCGATGATCATGGTAACCATGTCGCCAGCCCCGGCGAGGTGGGTGGCGATAATTTCGCCTTTGGGATTGATAATGGAGGCGTCGGTCGAGCCCGCGCCTAAGTCCAGAATCGCCAGCGGACGCGTGGTCCCGGGCGTGGTGAGTGCGCCCAGAATCGCTGCTTCGGCTTCTGCGCCGCCAACCTGCACGTCCACGTTCAGCTTTTCTTTGATTTCGCTGGCGATCATCGCCATCTGCAGACGGTCTGATTTCACCATTGAGGCGATACCGACGGCCTGTTCCAGAGAAAACTCACCGGCCAGTCCACCGGTGACGCTGACCGGAACGGAGGTATCTACGGCCAGTAAATCCTGGATAAAAATTTCGTTGCTTGGCTTATTGGTCAGTTCTGCCATCGTCTGACGAACGTGTTCCAACATGCCGCCAATATTGGTGCCCGCTTCACCGGTAACGTTGTCCAGTTTCGGGCATTCACCGACCGCTTTCATAATGGCGTCAGCGCCTGCAGCGACATCAACGCGTAGCGTACGTCCCTGTGACTGCAGTTCAATGTTTCCGGCAGGAATGGCGCGTGCTTTAACATCTCCCGACGGGGTTTTCACCACCACGGCGGAACGATTGCCAATCAGCGCTCGCGCCATCGGGACAATGTTTTTGGTCTCGTCCGCATTGAGGTTAAACACCGTTGCGATGCCATAAGGGTTTGACAGCGTTTCGATGACTTTACCGGGCACGGCGACCTCAATGGCGGCCAGCATTCCGAGCGGGATACGGTCGATGTACAGCACTTCGTCAACGATGGGCAGGGGTTTTTCCAGTCGGTTACTGACCAGAACGCCATCGTCCTGTTGCAAAATGACGCCGGTTAACTGGTAACCGGCACGGACAGAGGCGTTAATCATGGTGGCGACATCAGCGAAATCGAAAGCAGATGACACCACCAGAATTAACGGGGTATCCGCCGGTCGGGTAAGTAACTCTTCCGGCGTGATAGTGATCCCCACACCCAGACCGACACCGCCCGGTGTTTTCGGGTTATGACCGATCATGGTGGATTCGGTGATGATGGTTTCCGTGATGGTTTCCATCGCGACATCACCAATCACCGGAGTGGCTTCGTTGATACGGATAAGCGAGATATCGCTGACATTGATGCCTGCATTGTTAGCCGCAAGCGTGAGCGCCTCCTGAATCCCAAACACATTACGCAATGTGCCTTTTATCCCGGTGGTTTCTGCCAGCGCGCTACCGGTAATGGTGAGCGCGCCAGTGCCATCCAGCGTCGCCAGCGCGACTTCTGTGGATGAGTTGCCGATATCAATGCCAGCTATATATCTCATGACCTTTCCTTAGTCGTCGCCTTTCAGTTTCTTACGCTCGACGTACAACACCGCAGCTTCACGAACAAACGCGGCGCAGATTTTGGCCTGATAGCGGTTTTCAAGATCGTCCGCGATCGCGAGCAGTTCTTCTTTCGTTGAACGGTAAGGACGCAGGGCGTTATAGATCTCGAGGATTCGATCGTCCGGCACCGCCGTCAGTTCTGCGGCGCGCTCAAAGTTCATTGCCAGGCGGTCACGTCCGGCATCTTTGGCGATAGCCGCCTGAATGCGCAGCGTTTCCGGTGTGATACGCATATCCTGCGCGGTCACTTTGTTGCTCAGAACGTTTTCGAGGGTGAACTCATCCAGCGTTTTGTTGGTGGCCGTTTTAACCCACTCAGGGTGCTTACTGGCGAGCGGATAGTCGGTCACTTTTGCGGTCTGGGTCGTAGTGCTCGAAGCTGCTGCCGGGGCAGATGTGTCGCCCTGCAGGCTGTTCATGCGGCTCAACACATCCCGTACCATCGATTCAATTGCATCGGTATTCATAAAGGGATCCTTATTAAAGCGCCACGCGCAGTTCCTGCGGTTTTTTGCCCGTCACGACGTACTTCGTCTCTTTAATGTGCAAGATGGCGGATTTAGCCTGATATTTCGGGCGTGCCATCTGATCGTTCAACGTCGGGACTGGCTGCGGTGATTCACGCTTGGCATAACGCGCGGCGTTTTTACCAATCTGACGATAGGTTTCCAGCGTCAGCAGCGGGGCCTGCGGGAACAGCTCCAGGTTGGACAGCGGCGGCAGTCCCTGTTGATGGATGACCGTCGTGCCTTTTGACTGGATGCCGATAGAGATGCCGGAACCACTCAGACGGTTACCCTCAACGGCAACAAACGCCACGTCGGATGATTTAAAGCAGCGAATCACACGCGCTTTAATCCCTTCCTCTTCAATCCCGGCAATCACTTCGCGCAGAATGTTTTTATGCGGCAGACCAACGATATTCACGGTCTGAGAGAGGCCAAATGCCGGGCCGACAGCAATGATCACTTCATCCTGTTGCGTGCCTTGTTTCGCCTCGCCAATTTCCGTCAGAAAACTGTCACCGGCCGGTGCAGCCGCCGCGGCTGACGTTCCCGGCGCGCGAAATGAGACGGGTTTATCGCTGGTCTGCATTTCGGACAGCACGTCTTCAATAATCTGGCGCAGCAATTTTTCATTAATTTCCATTGTTCACCCCTTAGCCAAGCTCGTTGGGATCAAGTGCGCCAGGGATGTTTTTAATTTCTTCCCAGCGTTCGCCTTGCAGGCGATAACCTGTTGCCGGACCGGCATAATCGTTGACGTCATTGACGGCAGAGAGCACTTGTCCATCGCCGACGATAATGGCGGAGGTATGCAGATAGTCCCCGGTTAACTTGGCTTTCTGGATGTTGAGCATGTCCTGCGCGACATCGGTAAAGCCGCCCTGAGCCAGCGCTTTCACCACTTCCAGACCGTTGCGGTTCTTGTTGATGATTTCCTGCGCAAACTTGATGTCCTCAACGATGTTACGTTCAGGCATGTCTTTCGACCCGTGTGCGTAGGTTGCGGCTTCAACTTCTTCATCCGTAATTGGCGGCAGACCCATGCCGGCGAAAACCGCCTGCAGAGCGCGTGCTGCTTTGTTACGAATGGCGATAACGTCCTCTTCACGTACCGGACGCAGACCACCGTCCACTTTCAGGTCGCGCTGGATAACGTTGTAGTCATCGAAGTCTTCTGCATCTTCGTTGGAGCCCGCGAACATGTTGTCGTAGTTCGGCACGGCGGAATAACCCGAAGAGATAAAGTCGGTACCCGGCAGGAACTGCATCAGCAGACGCGCGGTACGACGCATATCGGAGTGGGTGAAGGTCTGGTCGTTACTGGAGGCGCATTCCAGATCCAATGATGAGCAGATCAGGTTTTCTGCCAGTACCGCTCGGATCCCTGATGGAACCGCAGACGGAACGCCGATGCAGCTCACAGAGCCGTTTTGCAGACCCTGCACGCCCGCCGCTTTGGTGATGTAAATGCAGCGTGCTTCCAGATACAACATGGATTTGCCTTCGGCATAACCCATCTGTACTTCGGAACCTGAACCGGAGGTGAAGCGCATTTTCAAACCGCGAGAAGCGTAAGAAGAGGCGAGGAAACCTTTTGACCACGGCGTATCATCGCCATCGGTAAAGACCGGTTCGGTACCGTAGACGGAGATGGTTTCGGCGTAGCAGGTATGGCCCAGCATGCCGAGTTTCAGTTCGGTGGCTTCTTCCAGCGAACATTGCGTCAATACGCCCGGACGACCCACCTGGGAACCGACCAACAGCGCAATGGCGTTAAACGGAGCATAACGCGCCACGGCCACCGTGGTTTCTTGCTCATCAAACCCACGCCATGCGCCTTCAGCGGCGTCAGCAGCAATCTGCACCGGGTTATCTTTGACGTTGGTGACGTGAGCCTGTTGGGAAGGAGTACGACGCGCGCGCATTTTTTGCATCGCCATCATCATCTCAACCACGTTCATGTGCGATACCACTTCGACAATTTTTGCCGGGGTCATCGCTGTGGTCAGTGGCACAATGTCGCGACGTTTCACGTTAGGATCGCACAGCATGTTGGCGAGCTTAACGGAGTCCATCGCCATCACTTCTTCTGCGCGCGCCAGGTTGATGCCGTAGCGGGCAATGAAGTGGTCAATCAGATCAAACTGGCTGACCGATTTGCCATCGAGTTCGGTGACGGCGCCGTTAACGATTTTAATCGACGGCTTAGGATCGTTCGGGCTTTCCATCGCAATGAAGCCTTCTTCGATCCACTCCTTAACGAATCCGTCCTGGTTGACAGGGCGTTTCGCCAGTGCTTCAAATCTTTTCGATCTCATGAATGAGCCTCACGGATATCAGATGTAGGACGGGCGATCGTTTTTCGGTTCTGAACCGAGGGTCGCAAGGACGGTTTTACCGATTTCTCGCGCGGAGATAACCGCCTGACGTACTGCGCCGGAATCGCCGGAGATCACCAGGATCGCTTCGTTACTGAAGCTGGTGCCATGCGCCGGAGAGCTGTATGCCACGACTTCAACGTTCGCGGCTTTCAGAGCGGTATCCGCCATCAGAACGCCGACGGAAGCCGGAGCGCCCACAATCACGCCGCAGGCTCGGCCAACCGGCGCACCAAACGCTTTTTCCAGCGCGTAGCTGGCGCGTGCGGTGTACTGCAGTTCGATGTGTCCGGCTTCGTTGCCATAAACATCACCGAAGGTACGGTCAAGCTCTTTCAGCGCCACTTCAATTCCGCGCTTCACGTCGGAAACGTCGTTACCGCCGATAATGATGAGTGAACCGTGACCCGCGCCGCCTTTGGTATCGCGAGGGAGTTCAATGCTTACTACTTCGGTATTGGTGGCTTTGACCGCTTCGTCAGCCGCCATAATGTGCGGACCCGCGCCGGTACGCGCGCCCAGGATGCCAATGGAGCGATAGCGCTTCTCAAGCTTCATTGCTTCCAACAGGGCACTGTCTACGTTTGCAATCACCAGACCTACGGTGTCGCCAATCGCGGTGCCAACAAATTCCGTTAAACTGCAGCTCTTCTCTGCCATAGCCGTCTCTCGTTTTGGATGGGTTTTATCAGGGGTACCCGCTTGATCAGGCGTTGCCACACGGGCAATGACCTGCGCCATGATCTGTTCAACCAGTTCATTGCTGCTCATGGGTTAATTCCCTTCGGTAAGATTTTTTCTACATCGGTATGAGGGCGTGGAATCACGTGTACGGCTTTCACTTCTCCCACGTTGCGCGCAGCGGCAGCACCGGCATCGGTCGCCGCTTTTACGGCACCGACATCACCGCGAACGATGACGGTTACCAGCCCTGAGCCAATTTTTTCGTAGCCGACCAACATGACATTGGCTGACTTCACCATTGCATCTGCGGCCTCTATGGCTGCAGTTAAGCCTTTGGTTTCTACCATTCCTAATGCTTCTTGTTGCATAAAGACCTCGCCTGGGTTGTCCCGATATTCATGACTATAAAAAGAAGCGAGGAAAAAGAATGGCTGACTTGAAAGTCTGGGTGAAAAATTAGTGGGCTGTGAATATGACAAACTTGCTGTTTTTTTATTTTATCTCTTTGTTTTTATTGTTTTTGTTAATTTTTATTAATGTGATATTTTGGCTTTTGCTATTCCATATTTACATTTTAGAGGATGACAGGGTTAATTTAATTTGCTATGCGGGAAAACCAATTTGTGACGTTGATTGGAAAAGGGAAATCTTCAAATAACCAATTTTTGCTATCACGAATCGTCCTGGTTAATTACACTCAGGCACTCTACACGCTGCCTTTGAATAAATAGATGGCAAGAAATTGCTATAACAACACGATTTTTCCAGGTCTCAGAATGCGCAGTTTGCCAACAATTTTCAGCGGCCTCTTCCTATAGTAGGTGTCGTTGTACTCTACGACCAGCAAGGGTCCGCTGGTAAGGACACGAACGCTTCTAAGAAGGTGTCACAATGAATGATTCACTGAAAGCGCAATGCATTGCCGAGTTTTTGGGTACCGGATTGTTTTTGTTTTTTGGTATCGGCTGCCTTAGCGCACTGAAAGTCGCAGGCGCCAGTCTGGGTCTCTGGGAAATTTGTATTATTTGGGGTCTGGGTATTTCGCTTGCGGTTTATCTGACGGCGGGAATTTCCGGAGCGCATCTGAACCCGGCAATCACGGTCGCACTCTGGATGTTTGCCTGCTTCCCGGGACGTAAAGTTCTGCCTTACATCATCGCGCAGGTTGCGGGGGCGTTTGGCGGTGCGGTGCTGGCCTATCTGCTCTACGGCAATTTATTTATTGAGTATGAAACTGCCCACAACATGGTTCGCGGCAGTGTCGATAGCCTCTATCTGGCCAGTATTTTCAGTACGTATCCGGCGGCTGCGCTGAGCGTGTGGCAGGCGGCAGGGGTCGAAATCGTCATCACCTCTATCCTGATGGGGTTGATTATGGCGCTGACCGACGATGGTAACGGTGTGCCTAAAGGACCACTGGCGCCGCTGCTGATCGGTATTCTGGTCGCGGTAATTGGTGCATCTACAGGCCCGTTAACCGGGTTTGCCATGAATCCGGCGCGTGATTTTGGTCCTAAACTGTTCGCCTGGATGGCAGGTTGGGGAGATATTGCGATGACCGGCGGACGTGATATTCCGTACTTTATTGTGCCGATTATTGCGCCATTGATTGGTGCGTGTGCAGGCGCGGCTATCTATAAGTACCTTATTGGTAAAAATTTGCCCTGTAATACGTGTAAAATCGAAGAGACGGACGCGTAATTTTGACTCGCGTGGCTAATATCACGTCTTTAATTTCTATTTCGTGATCTGCTTTCACGAACTGACTAAAAAGTCTCCCCACCCAGGGAGACTTTTGTTATTGTCCCTTGTGCTTTCTGTCATTTACACACAAGGATAGGGGATGATAAGAAGTAAATGTAAAATTTATGTTTTCATTATAACAATGGATTAACTGAGGGATTTTATCATGATTTCTGCGAGTACCCTGAACTCAGAACTCATTAATAAAATCGCACAGGATTTTGCGCAAGCGACCAGCCTGGCTGTTGTGGTTGTCAATATTCACGGTGATGAGATTTCTGAGCTGTTTAATTTCACGCCTTTTTGCCAACTGATGCGTCAGCATCCGCAACACAGTACCCGGTGTCGTATGAGCGATCGCTGTGGGGGACTGGAAGCGTCAAAATCGGATCAACCCTGTATTTATCGCTGCCATGCCGGGCTTACCGATTTCTCTATTCCTCTCGTGATCGCAGGCCATCTTGTTGGGTTCGTCCTGTGCGGCCAGGTGCGTTTACGTAACGATGATGGTGCCGATCTGCTCGATATCATGAAGGTTGACGATCGCTGGCAGGCCGATCCTGAACTGCTCAATGAGTTCAGTAATGTCCCGGAAATGGACTATTCACGCGTGATGGCCTCGGCGGATCTGCTCAAACTCATTGTTGAAAACTGCCTCAAAAAGCAACTCAATTTCGTGGTGATCAAAGACAGCACACAACCTGCTGAACCTGCGCGCCCGGCACGCGCCGCCAGCCCTCATGACAGCAAAATGAAGAAGGCGTTACGCTATATTGATGCACACCTGTCAGACGATCTTCGCCTTGAAGATGTGGCGTCGCACGTTTATCTGAGTCCGTACTACTTCAGCAAACTGTTCAAAAAATATCAGGGCATTGGTTTTAACGCATGGGTCAATCAGCAGCGCATGGCCAGTGCCAGAGAGCTGCTTTGTCACAGTGACTGGAGCATTGCCAGCATTGCCCGCAATTTAGGTTTTTCGCAAACTAGCTATTTTTGCAAAGTGTTCCGTCAGACTTATCAGGTTACGCCGCAGGCCTATCGGCAAAAAATAAATGAAAACTTGCCGGCTGAATCGGCATAAATAGCAATATTTTGCTATTGCCGATTTTTGATATTCTCGCGTAATCCGGTCATTTATAATGGTTAAGTATTTTTAGTACAGCAATAAATTGTCATAGCGCAATAAAATATCGCTCTTTGCGGAATAAACTTCACCAGTTTTTATTTCTGTGATGAGATACAGTGTCATCGTTAAGAGGTTTCATTATTCTCTTGCATGACATTTCATTCAGAATCGTTTTATTGCGACATTTCTTGTTGATAAAAAATGCGCAACGAATAAGTAACGAAAAAGTATTGTTGTGATGAGGAGAATTCATTCTGTTCATCATTTAAGCCGACAGGTTTGACACAATTGTGTCTGGGAAGGGGGTGAAAATCCCCCGCAGCCCCCGCTGCTGTGATGCTGACAACCCCGTGAAGACCACTGATCGCAAGATTGGGAAGGACGGGCGAGGACGACGCTAAGCCAGAAGACCAGCCTGTCGGATACTACCAACAACTTCGGTGGGAAGTGGGTTGCTCAGATACGTACAGTCGGAAGACTGGGTGTCAGTACATCCCTACCACCCTGAACAGGATCAGGGTCATGGCGGCAAAGCAGTACGCGTTTGTTCTGGCTGGTACCGGTAGCGGCTGTGGTAAAACCACGGTGACGCTGGGCTTGCTGAACGTGTTGAAACAACGTGGTTTACGCGTCCAGCCCTGCAAAGTCGGCCCTGATTATCTGGATACCGCCTGGCATACGGCCGTCAGCGGTATCGCCTCCCGCAATCTCGACAGTTTCATGCTCCCCGAGCCGGTGCTTAATGCGTTGTTCCGCGAACAGATGCAGGACGCGGATATGGCGGTGATCGAAGGGGTGATGGGACTGTACGACGGCTACGGTACTGATCCTGACTACTGCAGCACCGCCGCGATGGCAAAACAGTTGGGCTGTCCGGTGATTCTGCTGGTTGACGGGAAAGCTGTTTCTACCTCCATTGCCGCCACGGTGATGGGCTTCCAGCATTTTGACCCGACGCTGAACATTGCCGGCGTTATCGTTAACCGCGTCAACAGCGAGTCCCATTTCCAGTTGCTGAAAACCGCTATCGAGCACTACTGCGCTGTGCCGGTGCTGGGTTACGTCCCGCGCGTTGACGGTGTCGCGCTACCTGAACGGCATCTGGGACTGGTGACCGCGCGCGAGTCCGTCGTTAATCAACAATCATGGCAGGATTTCGCCGCCCGGCTGGAAAGCACGCTGGATATCGATCGGTTGCTGGCATTAAGCCACCTTCAGGCATTGCCGCAAGGCGAATGGACAGAATGTCCTGCGCCCAACGCCGGAGAAGGACTGACGCTGGCGATGGCTGTTGATGAGGCCTTTAATTTTTATTATCCCGATAACGTGGCGCTGCTGGCGCGTACCGGCGTCAACATTGTTCGCTTCAGCCCGATCCACGATCGCGAATTACCCGATTGTCAGATGGTCTGGCTGGGCGGTGGTTATCCGGAACTGCACGCGGCCGCGCTGGCGGCCAATACCACAATGCTGGCAAGCCTGCGTGATGCGCACCTGCGCGGCGTCGCCATTTATGCCGAGTGCGGCGGATTAATGTACCTCGGTAGCCTGCTGGAAGATGCCGACGGGGTTGAGCATCGCATGGCCGATATCCTACCCGGTCGCAGTAAAATGGGTAAACGACTGACCCGCTTCGGCTATTGCGAAGCGCAGGCTCTGCAGCCCACGCTGCTGGCCGCGGAAGGCGATGTGCTGCGCGGTCATGAGTTCCATTACTCCGATTTTTCCCCTGAAACGCCCGCCGTGCTGGCATGCCGTAAAGTCCGTGACGGTCAGACGGTGCAGGCGTGGTCCGGCGGCTGGCAAATCGGCAACACTTTCGCCAGCTACCTGCACGTTCACTTTGCTCAGCGTCCGTTAATGCTTAATCACTGGCTGAATGCCGCGCGGGAGGCGTTATGACGCTACTGGCATGGTGCGTGGCCTGGCTTCTCGACATCGTGATTGGCGACCCGCCAGACTGGCCGCATCCGGTGCGCTGGATAGGCAATCTGATCAATGCCGTGCAGCGGCTTATCCGCCGCTACTGCCACAGTGACCAGGCGTTACGCATCGGTGGTGGGGTGATGTGGCTGGTGGTTGTGGGCTTAACGTGGGCGGTTGCCTGGGGCGTGTTACATCTGGCGACGCTGATTCATCCGTGGCTCGGTTGGGCCGTTGAAGTCTGGATGATTTTCACCGTGCTGGCGGGGCGCTGTCTGGCAACGGCGGCGCAAGAGGTTGAACGTCCGCTACGCGAAGGCAATCTTGCACAAAGCCGTGAAAAGCTCTCGTGGATTGTGGGTCGCGACACATCGCAACTTCAGCCGGAACAGATCAACCGGGCGGTCGTGGAAACCGTAGCGGAGAATACGGTTGACGGCATTATCGCGCCGCTGTTCTTCCTCTTAATCGGCGGCGCGCCGCTGGCGATGGCCTACAAAGCGGTGAATACCCTGGATTCCATGGTGGGTTATAAACACGAAAAATACCGGGCGATTGGCATGGTCAGCGCTCGCATGGACGACGTCGCGAACTACATTCCTGCGCGACTGAGCTGGCTGCTGCTGAGCGCGGCAGCGGTGCTGTGCCGCCGTGACGGCTCCCGGGCGCTCTGCGTGGGGTGGCGGGATCGCTACAACCACAGCAGCCCGAACTGTGCCTGGGCGGAGGCTTCCGTTGCCGGTGCGCTGGGTATTCGACTGGGCGGCCCGAATGATTACTTTGGCGAGCGCGTTGAAAAACCGTGGATCGGCGACGCGCAGCGCACCATTTCTGTAGACGACATTTCCCAAACAATTCGACTGATGTGGGTTGCCTCAACGCTGGCTCTGGCGCTGTTCCTTGTGACGCGCTGGCTGGTGGTGGGTGTGGCCTGAGGATAAATGACAATGCAATACATCCAGCAACCCCAGGCGATTGAAGCCAAAAGTTTTGACATCATTGGCGAGATCATCCATGAAACGCGCCCGGAGTACCAGTTTGCCAGCCCGCTACATGAAGCCATCATCAAACGGGTGATTCACACCACCGCTGACTTCGACTGGCTGGATATTCTCTGGTTTTCGAATGATGCGCTAGAACAGCTTTGCGCAGCGCTGAGTCGCCCGACGGTTATCTATACCGACACCACCATGGCGCTTTCGGGAATCAACAAAACCCTGCTGGCGAAGATGGGGGGCGAGTGTCGCTGCTATATCAGCGATCCGCGCGTGGTAGCGCAAGCGAAAGCGCAGGGCATCACTCGCTCAATGGCGGCTGTCGATATTGCCGTGACGGAAGCGTGTGAAAAAGTGTTTGTCTTTGGCAACGCCCCCACTGCGCTGTTTCGGCTGTTGGAAAAGGACGTGGCGGTAAGCGGCGTGGTGGGGGTGCCGGTGGGATTTGTCGGCGCGGCGGAATCCAAAGAGGCGCTGACGCACAGCCAGTTGCCCGCCATTGCCGCCCTCGGACGCAAAGGCGGCAGTAACGTGGCGGCGGCGATCGTGAACGCCATGCTGTATCACATGCAGGGGGCGCGATGAGCGATCAGACTTTCGACGCGCCCGTCTGGCATAACGGCAAAGCGCTGCGCAAAGGTTACACCACCGGTTCGTGCGCCACGGCGGCGGCAAAAGTCGCCGCGCTGATGGTTCTGCGTCAGCATTTGATCCATCAGGTATCGATTGTCACACCGTCCGGCGTCACCCTGTGTCTGAACGTAGAATCTCCACACATTGAAGGACAGCAGGCCATTGCCGCGATCCGCAAAGACGGCGGCGATGATGTCGACGCCACCCACGGAATGTTGATTTTCGCCCGCGTCACGCTGAATGACAGCGGTGAAATTGTTCTGCTCGGCGGCGAAGGTGTCGGCACGGTCACCCGCAAGGGGATTGGTCTGCCTGTCGGCAGCGCGGCCATTAATCGCACTCCGCGTCATACCATTGAATCCGCCGTGCGTGAGGCGATAGGCCCGGTACGCGGGGCGGAAATCGAAATTTTTGCCCCGGAAGGCGAAGAACGGGCGCAAAAAACCTACAACTCGCGTCTCGGTATTCTGGGTGGCATTTCCATTATTGGCACCACCGGTATCGTGACCCCCATGTCCGAAGAGAGCTGGAAGCGGTCGTTATCGCTGGAGCTGGAAATCAAACGTGCCGCCGGACTGGAGCGGGTGGTTCTGGTGCCGGGTAACCACGGTGAGCGTTTCGTCCGCGAACAGATGGGCATTGACACCAACGTAGTGGTCACCATGAGCAACTTTGTCGGCTACATGATTGAAGAGGCGGTGCGGCTGGGATTTCGCCAGATCGTGCTCGTCGGTCATCCTGGAAAGCTGATCAAAATTGCCGCCGGGATCTTCCACACCCACAGCCACATAGCCGATGCACGGATGGAAACGCTGGTGGCGCATCTGGCGCTGCTCGGCGCGCCGCTGGAGTTGCTGACGCTGGTGAGCGATTGCGACACCACTGAAGCGGCAATGGAGCATATCGACGCGTACGGCTTTCAGCACATCTACAACCACCTTGCCGAACGCATCTGTCAGCGCGTGATGCAGATGCTGCGCTTTACCAAAACGCCACCGACCTGCGACGCGATCATGTTCTCGTTTGATAACCAGGTATTGGGTAGCAACCGCTCCGTCGAGGCTATCGCCCGGGAGATGCAATGCTGACGGTCGTGGGGATGGGGCCAGCCGGTCTGCACCTGATGACGCCGGCGGCGCGCGCGGCGGTTGAAGAGGCCGATGTGCTGGTCGGCGGTAAGCGCCATTTGCAGCAGTTCCCGGACTTTCGCGGCGAGCAGTTTGCGCTGGGCGCCAACATTCCCGAACTGCTGGCGTGGATTGCGGCGCATCAGGATCAGCGGGTGGTGGTTCTGGCCTCCGGCGATCCGCTGTTTTACGGCATTGGTACGCGGATGGTGGCGCATTTTGGCGTTGCGCGGGTACGCATCATTCCTGGCATCAGCGCGGTGCAGTATCTGTGCGCGCAGTCGGGAATCGACATGAATGACATGTGGCTCACCAGTAGCCACGGGCGCAGCGTCTGTTTCGATACGCTGGCGCAGCATAACAAGGTGGCAATGGTCACCGACGGTCAGTGCGGGCCGCGTGAAATTGCCGCGCAACTGGTTGCACGAGGAAAGGGCGATCGCTGGATGGTGATTGGCGAAAACCTGGCGATGGAAAACGAACGGATCCACTGGCTGCGCGTCAGCGAGGTCCATGCCGAATATGAGATGAATGCAGTGGTGATCCTTGATGAAAGATGAGCTTTTCCTGCGCGGTGAGAAGGTGCCGATGACCAAAGAAGCGGTACGTGCGCTCGCTCTCGCAAAACTTGAACTGCACCGGGCCAGTCACCTGATTGATATCGGGGCCGGAACCGGCAGTGTGTCCATCGAAGCCGCGCTACAGTTTCCGTCGCTGCACATCACGGCTATCGAGCGCAATCCGGCGGCGCTGCGTTTACTCGATGAAAACCGTCAGCATTTCGCCTGCGCGAATATCGATATTCTGCCTGGCGAAGCGCCGATGATGATGACCGAAAAAGCCGATGCCGTCTTTATGGGCGGCAGTGGGGGGCATCTCACGGAGCTGATCGACTGGTCGATGCGCCAGTTGCACGTTGGCGGGCGTCTGGTGATGACCTTCATCCTGCAGGAAAACCTCAACACTGCGCTGGCTCATCTGCAACAGCGCGGTGTACAGGATGTGGACTGCCTACAAATGCAGATTTCGTCGCTGACCACGCTGGGTGCGGGTCACTATTTCAAACCGAACAATCCCGTTTTTGTCATCGCCTGTCAGAAGGAAGAACTCCATGTCTGAGACATTTGATCCCCGTTGTGTGTGGTTTGTCGGCGCAGGCCCGGGTGACCGGGAGCTGATTACCCTCAAGGGTTACCGGCTGTTGCAACAGGCGCAGGTGGTGATTTACGCCGGATCGCTGATCAACACCGAACTGCTGGAGTATTGCCCGGAGGGCGCGGAGTGCCACGACAGTGCGGAACTACACCTGGAGCAAATCCTCACGCTGATGGAAGAGGGTGTGAAGGCCGGGAAAACGGTGGTGCGCCTGCAAACCGGCGACGTATCGCTGTATGGCTCGGTGCGCGAACAGGGTGAAGAGCTGAGCAAACGCGGCATCCCCTGGCAGGTGGTGCCGGGCGTCAGCGCTTTCCTCGGCGCGGCGGCGGAGCTGGGCGTTGAGTACACCGTGCCGGAAGTCTCGCAAAGCCTGATTATCACGCGACTCGAAGGCCGCACGCCGGTGCCGGAACGTGAACAACTGGAATCTTTCGCCAGCCACCAGACCTCAATGGCGATTTATCTCTCCGTCCAGCGCATCAACCGGGTTGCGGAACGGTTGATTGAGGGCGGTTACCCGGCGACCACGCCGGTGGCCGTGATCTACAAAGCGACCTGGCCGGAAAGTCAAACCGTGCGTGGCACGCTGGCGGACATCGCCGATAAAGTGCGCGACGCCGGGATCCGCAAAACGGCGCTCATCCTGGTCGGGAATTTCCTCGGAGATGAGTATCACTACTCCAGACTCTATGCCGCGGACTTTAGCCATGAATACCGTAAAGCCTGAATCAATCGCGCTGTTTTGCCTGACGCCCGGCGGTGTAACGCTGGCGAAACGGCTGGCAGCGATGTTACCGCTGACCTGTTTTACCAGTGAAAAACTGCTGGAGGACGGTTTCTTACCGTTCGACGGCGGGTTCGCCCACGCCGCGCGCGACGCGTTTTCGAACTATTCCGCGCTGATTTTTATCGGGGCGACCGGCATCGCGGTGCGCGTGCTGGCCCCGCTGGTGAATGACAAGTTCAGCGATCCGGCGGTGGTGGTGATCGACGAGCGCGGCCAGCACGTGATCAGCCTGCTTTCCGGCCATGCGGGCGGCGCGAACGCGCTGACCCGTTATCTTGCCGGCATGCTGGGCGCCGATCCGGTGATTACCACTGCCACCGACGTCAATGAGATGGCGGCGCTGGACACCCTCGCATTTCAGCTCAACGCCCGTATGACCGACTTTCGCGCAGCGGTAAAAGTGGTGAATCAGATGCTGGTGAGCAACCAGCGCGTGGGGCTGTGGTGGGATGAAGAACTGGATGAAGACGTCCGCCACTGCGATCGCCGTGGGTTCATTACCGTTACCGATCTCCAGCAACTGCCTGAACTGGATGCGCTGGTGTGCGTCACGTTACGTAACGAATTGCCGGATATTCCGGTTCAACACTGGAAACTGGTGCCGCAGCGGGTGGTCGCTGGCATTGGCTGTCGTCGCGATACGCCGTTCCCACTACTGGCAGCGCTGCTGGCGCGTCAGCTTGAAGCGCAGCGCTTTGATCCGCTGGCGCTGAAAGCCATCGGTAGCGTGTCGCTCAAGAAAGATGAAGAGGGGCTGATCCAGCTTGCCTCCTGCTGGCGCGTGCCGTTTGAAACCTTTACCGCTGACGCGCTGCGTGAGCATGAACATCACTTTCCGGCTTCGCCGTTTGTTCGCCAGACGGTCGGCGTCGGAAGCGTCTCGGGTCCGGCAGCGTGGCTGCTGAGTCATGGGCAATTGACCGGCGAAACCTTGCGTGAGCAGGGCGTCACTATCACTTTGGGAGTTTCACACTGATGTTAACCGTAATCGGAATCGGCCCCGGCTCACAGGCCATGATGACCATGGAAGCCGTTGAAGCACTGCAGGCGGCAGAAATTATTGTGGGATACAAAACCTACACCCACCTCGTCAAAGCGTTTACCGGTGACAAGCAGGTGATCAAAACCGGCATGTGCAAAGAGATCGAGCGCTGCCATGCGGCGATTGAACTGGCGCAGGCCGGGCACAACGTGGCGCTGATCAGCAGCGGCGACGCCGGTATTTACGGCATGGCGGGGCTGGTGCTGGAGCTGGTCAGCAAACAGAAACTGGACGTTGAAGTGCGCCTGATCCCGGGGATGACCGCCAGTATCGCGGCGGCGTCGCTGCTCGGCGCGCCGCTGATGCACGATTTTTGCCATATCAGCCTGAGCGATCTGCTGACACCGTGGCCGGTTATCGAAAAACGCATTATCGCCGCCGGGGAAGCGGACTTCGTGATCTGTTTCTATAACCCGCGCAGCCGGGGCCGTGAAGGGCATCTGGCGCGCGCATTTGAACTGCTTTCCGCCAGTAAGAGCGGGCAAACGCCGGTGGGGGTGGTGAAATCTGCCGGGCGCAAAAAGCAGGAGAAATGGCTGACCACGCTGGGTGAGATGGATTTTGAACCGGTGGACATGACCAGTCTGGTGATCGTCGGTAACAAAGCGACCTATGTGCAGGATGGTCTGATGATCACGCCACGAGGTTACGTGTTGTGAGTTTTGGTGAGGTTCTGGTCATGGGCGGCACCAGCGATGCCCGTGCGCTATGCCAGCAACTGGATGCCGCCAACGTGGCTTACACCCTGTCGGTGGCGACGCCGACCGGGAAGCAACTGGCTGGCGACATCAAGGGTCAGGTGCGTTGTGGACGGCTTGAGCAGGATGAAATGGTGAACTGGCTGAAGGAGAACGGAACGCGATGGGTGATCGACGCTTCGCACCCGTATGCCGAAGTGGTGAGCCGCAACATTCTGCGCGCCTGCGAACGGGCTGGAGTACTGCTCAGTCGCTACCAGCGCCCGGAACAGCTCAGTGAACTGACGCATCCGCTGCTCTTCACCGTACAGAGCATTGCCGGGGCGTGCGACGTCGCGCGGCGTTTTGGCGAGCGCGTACTGCTGACTACCGGGAGTAAGGATCTGGCGATATGGCGCGCGGGGTTACCGGAAAAAACGCTGCTCGCCCGCGTGTTGCCCGTACCCGAGGTGATTCAACAATGTGCCGATCTGGGCTTTGGCGTGGGCGAGACGTTCGCGCTGTGCGGACCGTTCAGCGCCGAGTTCAACGCCGCGTTTTATCGTCAGTGTCAGGCTGACGTCGTGATAACCAAGGCTTCTGGCGCAGAGGGCGGTTATCAGGAAAAGGTTCAACCCTGTCTGGATGCAGGCATTCCCTGCATCGTGATTACCCGCCCGGCGCCGCTGGTGACGGGAGATGAGTTACTGGAAAGTCAGGCCGCATTTGCGCAGCGTTTGGCGCGCTGGCTGGCCGCTGCTTAAGGAATCAGAAAATGAAAAAAGCGCTTCTGGTGGTTAGCTTTGGCACCAGCTATCACGATACCTGCGAGAAGAACATTGTGGCCTGCGAGCGCGATCTGGCCGCCAGCTGTCCTGACCGCACCTTGTTCCGTGCCTTTACCTCGGGAATGATTATTCGCAAGCTTAAACAGCGTGATGGTATTGAGATCGATACCCCGCTGCAGGCGCTGCAAAAGCTTGCTGAGCAGGGATATCAGGATGTGGCGATTCAGTCGCTGCACATCATTAACGGCGACGAATATGAAAAAATTGTCCGTGAAGTGCAGACACTGCGTCCGCTGTTTACTCGCCTGACGCTGGGGGTACCGCTGTTGAGCAGTCATGACGATTACGCGCAGTTAATGCTGGCCCTGCAACAGCAGATGCCTGCGCCTGCCGACAATGAAAAAGTGGTGTTCATGGGCCACGGCGCCAGCCATCACGCGTTTGCCGCCTATGCCTGCCTTGACCACATGATGATGGCGCAGGGCTTTCCGGCGCGCGTCGGCGCGGTGGAGAGCTATCCGGAAGTCGATATTCTGATTGAGAGCCTGAGCAAAGAGGGGGTCAAAGCCGTCCATCTGATGCCGCTGATGCTGGTGGCGGGGGATCACGCCATCAACGATATGGCTTCGGACGACGATGATTCGTGGAAAACGTTGTTCACCGCAGCGGGGATCACGGCAACGCCGTGGCTGAGCGGTCTTGGCGAAAATCCGGCGGTGCGGGCGATGTTCGTCGCGCATCTGCAGCAGGCGCTGAGCGTGGCGATGGAGGAAGCGGCATGAGCGGCAAACTGTATGCCCTGAGCACCGGCCCGGGAGCGGCCGATCTGATTACCGTTCGCGCCTCCCGCATCCTGGGTTCACTGGATATTCTCTATGCCCCGGCGGGACGTAAGGGCGGCGACAGCCTCGCGCTTTCCATCGTGCGGGAGTACATCGGCGAAAACACGGAACTGCGCTGCTGTCATTTCCCCATGAGCGCGGACAGTGCGGAAAAAGAGGCGGTCTGGGACGAAGTGGCTGCTGCGCTGGTTAAGGAAGTGAAGGCAGGCAAACAGGTGGGATTTATCACCCTGGGTGACGCCATGCTGTTCAGCACCTGGGTCTTTTTACTACAGCGCATCGGGTGTCCTGACTGGCTGGAGATTGTCCCTGGCGTGACGTCGTTTGCCGCCATTGCCGCACGATCCAAAACGCCGCTGGCGATGGAACAACAGTCACTGGCGGTGATCTCTTGTACTGCGCCGGAAGCGGAAATCGCTCAGGCGCTACGCCAACACGACAGTCTGGTGCTGATGAAGGTCTATGGTCGCTTCGCGCGGATTAAAGCGCTACTGGATCAGGCCGGATTACTGGATTGTGCACTGATGATGTCCGAAGCCACGCTCCCTGGAGAGCAGTGCTGGCGGCATCTCAACGAGGTCAGCGACGATCAGCCGTTGCCTTATTTCTCGACCATCCTGGTCAACAAACAGTGGGAGTATGCAGAATGAAACTCGAACAACAGCTGAAACAGCTGTCATTCAGTGGTCTGGCTGCGGCGCTATTGCTGATGATTGTGCCGGAGCAGGCGTTCGCCATGCACATCATGGAAGGGTTTTTACCGCCGATGTGGGCGCTGGCCTGGTGGCTGCTGTTTTTACCGTGCCTGTGGTATGGACTGGTGCGCCTGCGACACATCGTGATGGATGACAGCCATCAGAAAGTGCTGCTGGCGCTGTGCGGGGCGTTTATTTTTGTGCTGTCGGCACTGAAGATCCCGTCGGTTACCGGTAGCTGCTCACATCCGACAGGCGTCGGGCTGGCGGTGATCCTGTTTGGCCCGGGCGTGGTGGCGGTTCTCGGCGCTATTGTACTGCTGTTCCAGGCGCTGTTGCTGGCGCACGGTGGCTTAACCACCCTGGGCGCGAACGGCATGTCGATGGCGGTGATTGGTCCGGTTGTCGGCTATATGGTGTGGAAGATGGCCTGCCGTGCCGGGATCCGTCGTGATGTCGGCGTCTTCCTCTGCGCCATGCTGGCGGATCTGGTGACCTACTTTGTCACGTCGGTGCAGTTGGGTGTGGCCTTCCCGGACCCCGAAGCGGGTGCGACAGGGTCTGTCGTCAAGTTTATGGGGATTTTCTGCCTGACGCAGATCCCGATTGCTATCGCCGAAGGCTTGCTGACCGTGATGATCTACGACCAGCTGACAAAACGGCAACTGATTACCGCGCAAGGACATTAACATGAAAAAGACGCTGATATTGTTAGCCATGGTGATTGCTTTGGTCGTATTGCCGTTCTTTATCAATCACGGCGGAGAATACGGTGGTTCGGACGGTGAAGCGGAAAGCCAGATTCAGGTGGTGGCTCCGCATTATGAACCGTGGTTCCAGCCACTGTACGAACCGGCGAGCGGGGAAATTGAAAGCCTGTTGTTTACGTTGCAGGGCTCGCTCGGCACCGCGGTGATTTTCTATATTCTGGGCTACACCAAAGGCAGACAACGCCGTGATGACCGGGCTTGATCGACTGAGCTATCAGAGCCGCTGGTTTCATGTCGCACCAGAGCGTAAGTTCCTGTTCTGGCTGCTGCTGATGACCCTGGCGTTTACCCTGCCTGCCTGGGGGCAAGGTATCGAGCTGGCGCTGATTGCCGGGCTGACCTGCTGGCTGCTACGCATCTCCCTGCGCCGCTGGTGTCGCTGGATGGCGCTGCCGTTTGGCTTCCTGCTGGTCGGCGTGGTGACGATCTTGTTCAGCGTCAGCCGCGACCCACAAACGCTGCTGGTCAGTTTTCCGATTGGCAGTTACTGGCTGGGCGTAACGGCGTCCGGGCTGCATACCGCGAATGAGACGTTCTGGCGTAGTCTGGCGGCGCTGGCCGCTACGTTCTGGCTGGTGCTTAACCTGCCGTTTCCGCAGTTGATTTTACTGCTCAAGCGGGCGCGGGTGCCGCGACTGCTGACGGAGCAGATCCTGCTGACCTGGCGCTTTATTTTTATTCTGTTAGATGAAGCGATGGCCATTCATCGCGCGCAAACGCTGCGTTTTGGCTATCGTAGTCTGCCGATTGGCTATCGCTCGCTGGCGATGCTGGTGGGCGTTTTGTTTACCCGGGTGCTGATTCGCTATCAGCAAATGGCAGCGATGTTAGATATCAAATTGTATCAGGGTGATTTTCACCTGTAAGGAAAAGCATGCTTGCCACCACCGACCTCTGGTTTCGTTATCAGGATGCGCAGGTACTTAAAGGGCTGACGCTGGATTTTTCGCAGCATGCCGTCACCGGACTGGTGGGCGCCAACGGCTGTGGGAAATCCACCCTATTTATGAATCTGAGCGGATTACTGCGACCACAACAGGGCGCGGTACTGTGGCAGGGAAAACCACTGGACTACAGTAAGCGCGGCCTGCTGGCGCTGCGTCAGCAGGTCGCGACAGTGTTTCAGGATCCCGATCAGCAAATTTTCTACACCGATATCGACAGCGATATCGCCTTCAGCCTGCGCAATCTTGGCGTGGAGGAGGGCGAAATTGCCCGACGAGTCGACGAGGCGTTAACGCTGGTGGATGCCCAACATTTTCGCGAGCAGCCGATTCAGTGCTTAAGCCACGGGCAGAAGAAGCGGGTGGCCATCGCCGGTGCGCTGGTGTTACGGGCGAAATACCTGTTACTGGATGAACCCACGGCGGGGCTTGATCCTTCAGGGCGCAGCCAGATGATCGACATCATCAAACGGATTGTGGCGCAGGGAAACCACGTGGTGATCTCCAGCCATGACATTGATCTGATTTATGAAGTCAGCGATGCCGTCTACGTGTTACGTCATGGCGAAGTGCTGGCGCACGGTGAGCCGGGTGAGGTTTTTGCCCATACGGAACTGATTGAAGAGGCCGGGTTAACGCAACCCTGGCTGGTAAAACTGCATGCAGAGCTAGGCATGCCGCTGTGCAAAACCGAAGATGAATTTTTCAGTTGTATGCGACAACGCGCAATCAAGGAGGCGTCATGACGCAGGCCATTATGTTGCAGGGAACGGCGTCTGACGTCG
Organism: Citrobacter freundii complex sp. CFNIH2; assembly: GCF_002880615.1. Taxonomy (NCBI): domain Bacteria; kingdom Pseudomonadati; phylum Pseudomonadota; class Gammaproteobacteria; order Enterobacterales; family Enterobacteriaceae; genus Citrobacter; species Citrobacter freundii complex sp. CFNIH2. Next base: position 729,649 of record NZ_CP025757.1, read on the forward strand.
GCAAGAGCGTTCTGGTGGCGGGACTGTGCCGCATTTTTTATCAGGATGGTCGGCGGACCGCACCGTTTAAGTCGCAGAATATGGCGCTCAACTCCGGCATCACGCCGGAGGGGAAAGAGATGGGGCGCGCGCAGATTTTCCAGGCCGAAGCGGCGGGCATTGTGCCGGATGTCCGCATGAATCCGGTGCTGTTGAAACCGACCAGCGATCGCAAGGCGCAGGTGGTGCTGATGGGACAGGTGGCGACCGATATGGATGCGGTCAGCTATCACGAATACAAGCCGCGCCTGCGTGAGCAGATCCTTTCCGTTTACACCAGTCTGGCGCAGGAGTTTGATGTACTGGTGCTGGAAGGGGCGGGCAGTCCGGCGGAGATCAACCTGCGTGACCGCGACATCGTCAATATGGGGATGGCTGAGATGGCGCAGTGCCCGGTGATCCTGGTCGCCGATATCGATCGCGGCGGGGTGTTCGCCTCCATCTACGGTACGCTGGCGCTGCTGCATGAACACGAGCGTGCGCGGGTGAAAGGGGTGATCATCAATAAGTTTCGTGGTGATGTGGCGTTGCTTAATCCCGGTATTGAACAGATTGAAAGCCTGACTGGCGTTCCCGTGCTGGGCGTGATGCCGTGGCTGGATGTCGATCTTGAAGATGAAGATGGCGTGGCGTTACAAAAAGGAAAATACCTGCGCACGGAAAAACGCGACATCAACATTGCCGTGGTGCAGATCCCGCATATCTCCAATTTCACCGATTTTAACGCGCTGGCCGCACAACCCGATGTGCGCGTGCGTTATGTGCGCCATCCGCAAGAACTGGCGGACGTTGACCTGGTGATCCTGCCAGGCAGTAAAAATACGCTCGGCGATCTGGTGTGGCTGCGTGAAAGCGGCATGGCCCACGCGGTGTTGCAGGCGCACCAACAAAACATCCCCATTGTTGGGATCTGCGGTGGCTATCAGATGCTCGGCGAGACCATTATTGATGAAGTCGAGTCGGGACTGGGAACGCTACCGGGGCTGGGGTTGCTCGATACGGTAACGCATTTTGCCCAGCGGAAAACCACAACCCAGGTCACGGCGACGATGTCGTCGACACTGCCGGACTGGCTGTCTGCGGCGTCCGGGTTGCCGGTGCGCGGCTATGAAATTCACATGGGCGAAACGACGCTGAACGGTGATTGTCAGTCGGTGATGCAACTGCAGAAGCACGGTGAAAACGTCGCGGATGGCGCCGTCACCGCCGACGGACGGGCGTTGGGGACCTATCTGCACGGCCTGTTCGACAGTGATGATTTTACGCGAGCGCTGGTCAATGGCCTGCGCGTGCGTAAAGGGCTGGCTCCCCTGGATCCCACCTTCCAATACGCGCAATATAAATCGCAGCAGTTTGATCTGCTGGCGGATGCGATGCGGCAACACATCGATATTGAGAAAATTTATACCATCATGCAGCAACACCGGGAGCCCGTATGATGATTCTGGTCACTGGCGGCGCGCGCAGCGGTAAGAGTCGTCATGCCGAAGCCCTGATCGCTGATTTCCCGCAGGTGCTGTACATCGCGACATCGCAGATTTTTGATGACGAGATGGCAGCGCGTATTCAGCATCATCGTGATGGACGTCCAGCGCACTGGCGTACCGCCGAGCGCTGGCAGCATCTTGATGCGCTGATCACCGCGGATAACGCGCCGGATGAAGCCATTCTGCTGGAGTGCATCACCACCATGGTCACTAACCTGTTGTTTGCCTTTGGCGGCGACGGTGACCCGGATAGCTGGGATTACGCCGCGCTGGAAACGGCGGTTGAGGCGGAGATCCAGGCGCTGATCGCGGCCTGTCAGCGATGCCCGGCCAGGGTGGTGCTGGTGACCAACGAAGTCGGGATGGGGATCGTGCCGGAAAACCGTCTGGCGCGGCACTTTCGGGATATCGCCGGGCGCGTGAATCAGCGTCTGGCGGTGGCGGCCGATGAGGTGTGGCTGGTGGTATCGGGTATTGGAGTCAAAATTAAATGAGTAAGTTGTTCTGGGCAATGCTCTCTTTTATTACGCGTTTGCCCGTTCCGGGTCGCTGGTCGCAGGGACTGGAATTCGACCAGTATTCACGCGGTATTGTGACTTTCCCACTCATTGGCCTGCTGCTCGGCGCGTTGAGTGGGCTGGTGTTTATGCTCTTCCAGGCCTGGTGCGGTGCACCGCTGGCGGCGCTTTTCACCGTGTTAGCGCTGGCGCTGATGACCGGGGGCTTTCACCTCGATGGTCTGGCCGACACCTGTGATGGCGTTTTTTCTGCCCGCAGTCGGGAACGTATGCTGGAGATTATGCGTGACAGCCGCTTGGGAACGCACGGCGGTCTGGCGCTCATTTTTGTTCTGCTGGCGAAAGTGCTGGTGATCAGCGAACTGGCGCTACGTGGTACCCCTATGCTGGCCGCGCTGGCGGCTGCCTGTGCCGTTGGACGTGGAACAGCCGTGCTGTTGATGTATCGCCACCGCTACGCCCGTGAAGAGGGGTTAGGTAACGTCTTTATCGGCCATGTCACCGGGACGCAAACCTGCTTTACCCTTGGCCTGGCCGCGATTCTGGCGGCGGTCTTGCTACCTGGAATGCAGGGGGTGGCGGCGCTGGTCGTAACGATGGTGTCTGTCTTCCTGCTGGGACAACGGTTAAAACGGACGTTGGGTGGGCAAACCGGCGATACGCTGGGTGCGGCAATAGAACTTGGCGAGTTGATATTCCTGCTGGCTCTGCTGTGAGTCAGCCAACACAATGAGAACGCATATGCAAACGTTAACCTCTTTACTCCGCGAAATTCCGCCGCCAGACCGCGGCGCGATGACACGCGCTCAACAGCATATTGATGGCCTGCTTAAGCCGCCCGGTAGCCTGGGCCGACTGGAGGCGCTGGCGGTACAGCTGGCCGGTATGCCAGGTCTGAACGGTGTACCGCGTGTCGGTGAGAAAGCGATACTGGTGATGTGCGCCGATCACGGTGTCTGGGATGAAGGGGTTGCCGTTTCGCCTAAGGTGGTGACCGCGATTCAGGCGGCAAATATGACGCGCGGTACGACGGGCGTTTGTGTGCTTGCCGCTCATGCCGGTGCAAAGGTTCATGTGATCGACGTGGGGATTGATGCTGAACTTATCCCCGGCGTGGTGAATATGCGCGTCGCGCGAGGGTGTGGAAACATCGCCACCGGCCCGGCAATGAGTCGTACACAGGCGGAAGAACTGCTGCTGGAAGTCATTCGCTACACGCGCGAACAGGCGCAGCGCGGTGTGACGCTGTTTGGCGTTGGCGAGTTGGGGATGGCGAATACCACGCCTGCCGCGGCGATTGTCAGCGTCTTGACAGGCAGCGAGGCTGAAGCGGTTGTAGGAATTGGCGCTAACCTGCCGCTTTCTCGCGTAGGCAATAAAGTGGAGGTGGTTCGCCGGGCGATTGCCGTCAACCAGCCCAATCCGCATGATGGGGTGGACGTGCTGGCAAAAGTCGGAGGTTTTGACCTGGTGGGCATGGCGGGCGTTATCCTGGGCGCAGCGTCCTGCGGTTTACCGGTGTTGCTGGATGGCTTCCTGTCCTACTCGGCAGCGCTGGCCGCCTGTCAGATTGCGCCGGAGATCAAACCGTATCTCATCCCTTCGCATTTCTCAGCCGAAAAAGGCGCACGGATTGCGCTGGAGCACCTGGAGCTCGAGCCTTATCTCAACATGGGGATGCGTCTGGGGGAGGGGAGCGGTGCTGCACTGGCGATGCCAGTTGTAGAGGCTGCCTGCGCAATGTACAGCAATATGGGGCAACTGGCCGCCAGCAATATCGTGCTGCCGGATGGTAAAGAAACCGCCTGATGCGCTTCGGATCTGGCCTGCGTGTCATGCTGTTCGCCGGCCAGTTTCAGAAGACGGCAGTGGGTGTAGGTTTACGACCGCTAAAAAAGCTATAATTTCCCTACATCTGCCGCGACTGAGGAAAGGGAAATGTTACCTCGTGTAAAATTGTTTTGTTCATTATTTATGCTGCTTGCAAGCCAGAGCGCGCTGGCTGTCAGCTATCCACTGCCACCTGAAGGAAGTCGTCTGGTTGGAAATCCGCTGACGATTACCGTTCCCGATAAGAATACGCAACCACTTGAAGCATTTGCCGCTCAGTACGGGCAGGGGCTGAGTAATATGCTGGAAGCGAATCCGGATGTGGATGTGTACCTGCCGAAGTCGGGTTCCACGCTGGTTGTGCCGCAGCAAATCATTCTGCCTGCTACCGTTCGTCAGGGCATTGTCGTGAACGTGGCGGAGATGCGTCTTTACTACTATCCAAACGGCAGCAATACGGTTGAGATTTTCCCTATTGGTATTGGCCAGGCAGGGCGAGAAACGCCGCGTAACTGGGTGACGAAAGTCGAGCGTAAGCAGGAAGCGCCGAGCTGGACGCCGACGGCGAATACCCGTCGTGAATACGCAAGCAGGGGAGAAAGCCTGCCCGCCTTCGTTCCTGCCGGGCCGGATAACCCGATGGGTCTGTACGCCATCTATATTGGCAAGCTGTACGCTATTCATGGCACCAACGCGAATTTCGGCATTGGGCTGCGCGTAAGCCAGGGCTGTATCCGCTTACGCAACGACGATATCGAATATCTGTTCCAGAGCGTGCCAGTCGGTACCCGCGTACAGATTATCGATCAGCCGGTGAAAACCGCGACGGAGCCGGACGGCAGTCGCTGGATAGAAGTGCATGAACCACTGTCCCGCAACCGCGCAGAATATGAATCTGACAGAAAAGTCCCGCTGCCGATCACGCCTGTGATGCGTAGCTTTATGAGCGGTGAAGGGGTCGATATGAACCGCGTCAGCGAAGCGCTCGAACGCCGTTCGGGGATGCCCGTCAACATCAGCCACGGACAAACCAGCATTTAATGGCGCCGGAATGGTTATCTGAAAAGCAAAAAGCCCGCTAAAAAGCGGGCTTTTTAAATCTGGCTCCTCTGACTGGACTCGAACCAGTGACATACGGATTAACAGTCCGCCGTTCTACCGACTGAACTACAGAGGAATCGTTGTGAACGGGGCGCATATTAGCGATGCCCACTGCCGTTGTCAAAGCCTGAATGCGCCATCGCGATTGTTTGTCGAAATATTCCTCATTTCGCCGTTTATTCAGACGCAACGGGTGATTTTGTCAGCTTTTCATGTTCCGGACGCGGGTATTTCCACAGCCAACGTCCGCTAACCATACGCCAGTAAAACAGCACTGCACGTACCGCCCAGTCGAAGAACATCCCCATCCAGACCCCGACAACTCCCCAGCCAAGAACAATCCCCAGCGTATAGCCAGCGACGACACGACAGCCCCACATTCCCAGCATCGATACCCACATGGCGAAACGTGCGTCACGTGCGCCTTTAAAGCCTGAAGGTAAAACCCAGGAAGCAGCCCAGATCGGCATAAACGCCGCGTTGAGCCAAATCAGGATGACAACAACGTCTTTTACCTCCTGATCGCGGGTGTAAAACGATGCCATCAGCCCGGCAAACGGCGCGCTCAGCCAGGCGATAGCGGTCAGGCCAATCGTGGAAAGCCAGAACACATGGCGCAATTGAATCTCCGCCTGGGCAATCTGTCCGTTTCCCAGACGTCTACCGGTAATGATGGTGGATGCCGACCCCAGCGCGTTCCCCGGCAGGTTAATCAGCGCGGCGATGGAGAATGCGATGAAATTACCCGCAATGACGCTGGTGCCCATCCCGGCGACAAACATCTGCGTTAATAACTTGCCGCCGTTGAACAGTACCGATTCAATGCTGGCCGGAATACCGATCCCCATCACTTCCCAGATAATGGCGAAGTTCAGCGGTTTAAAGTAACTTTTCAGCGGAATGCGCAGCGCCGGGTTAAAGCCAATCATCAGCACCCAGATAATGGCAACCGCGCCGATATAGCGCGAAATGGTCAGCCCCAGTCCGGCACCGACAAAACCGAGCCCTTGCCAGGAGAAAACCCCGTAAATCAGGATGCTACTGATAATGATATTGAGGATATTCATCCCACCATTTATCAGCAGCGGAATTTTCGTATTGCCCGCGCCGCGCAACGCGCCGCTGCCAATCAGAGCAATCGCCGCGGCAGGATAACTAAGGACCGTTAATTCCAGATAAGTCAGCGCCAGCGCTTTCACTTCCGCTGTCGCTTCGCCTGCCACCACATTGATAATCTGCGCGCCAAAGTAATGAATCACCGCCGCCAGAATCACGGCAAACAGCGTCATAATCACCAGAGATTGCCGGGCCGCAGCACGGGCGCGTCGGCGGTCACGTTTACCAAGGCTAAAGGCCACCACGACCGTCGTCCCCAGATCGATAGCAGCAAAAAAGGCCATAATCACCATGTTGAAGCTGTCAGCCAGACCGACGCCCGCCATCGCTTCTTTCCCCAACCAACTGACCAGAAACGTACTGAGTACGCCCATCAGCAAAACACAGGTATTCTCCAGAAAAATAGGCACAGCAAGTGGGGTAATTTCGCGCCAGAAAAGTACCTTATAACTCTTGCGTTTGGCATACCAGGGCGTGCGGGTGACGACCTGGCGTAGGGCAGCGGAGACGTTCAAAATGGACCTTAGAGAAGAAAGTTGAAACCTCATTTCAAATGATGAGGGAGAAACGGAAAAGCTGCAAAGTTTTTTCCCGATTAAATCTCCGCAATTGCAACAAATTGTTGAGAGAAGCGCCAATTAACCGTGAATGTCGGAAATGTGGTTTGACAAAAGATTTTTCGCCGCTAAGATAAGCCTCCACAACGATTCCTCTGTAGTTCAGTCGGTAGAACGGCGGACTGTTAATCCGTATGTCACTGGTTCGAGTCCAGTCAGAGGAGCCAGATTTAAGAAGCCCGCTTATTAGCGGGCTTTTTGCTTTTCTGCCTTTAGTCCTTCTTAACGGAATGGCGGCTCGTTGAAGGTGCGCAGTTTGCGGGAGTGCAGACGGTCGCCTTCAGCACGCAGCAGGTCAATGGCGCGAATACCAATCTGCAGGTGTTCGGAAATGGCCCCCTCGTAGAAACGGTTTGCCTGGCCGGGCAGTTTGATCTCGCCGTGCAGCGGTTTGTCAGAAACGCACAACAAGGTGCCATAGGGGACTCGGAAACGGTAACCCTGTGCGGCAATGGTGGCGCTTTCCATATCAATCGCCACGGCGCGACTCAGGTTAAAACGTAGCGCTGAGGCGGAGTAGCGCAATTCCCAGTTGCGATCGGAGGTGGTCACCACCGTTCCGGTACGCAGGCGCTGTTTGACCTCTTCACCGGGCATGCCGCTGACCATCTTCGTAGCGTCATACAGGGCGCGTTGCACTTCTGCAATGCTTGGAATCGGGATATCCGGCGGCAGCACCGCATCCAGCACCTGATCGTCACGCAGATAGGCATGGGCAAGCACGTAATCGCCAATCGTCTGGCTTTCACGCAGGCCGCCGCAGTGACCAATCATCAACCAGACATCCGGGCGCAGGACCGCCAGATGGTCGCAAATTGTTTTGGCGTTAGACGGGCCTACGCCAATATTCACCAGCGTGATCCCCTGACCGTCGGCTGTGATCAGATGCCAGGCTGGCATCTGGTGTTTCTTCCAGGCCAGATCGGAAATGGCTTCTTCGGGCGCTTCCGTTTCAGCGGTGATCCAGATGCCTCCGGCGCAGGAGAGCGCAATATACGGGCTGTCCGGATCCAGAATCTGACTGCATCCCCAGCGCACAAACTCATCCACATAGCGGGTGTAGTTGGTGAACAACACGAACGGCTGAAAATGTTCCACCGGCGTGCCGGTATAGTGACGCAGCCGGGCGAGTGAGAAATCGACCCGTCGTGCGTCAAAGTGCGACAGGGGAGAATACTCGACGGGATGATAGATGCCATCTGCGGTTTCATCGCCAATTTGCGCCAGTTCGGTGGTTGGGAAATGGCGGGTTAGCCCGGCGCTCATTGAGCGGTCAAGCGTAAGCTCAGAACCGTCAATCACGTAGGGATAGGGGATCTCATGCTGTGAGGGCTCGACGGTGATCTGTGCGTCGTAATCCTGATACAACAGTGTGAGCTGTTCTTCCAGATAAGGGCGGAACAGTCCCGGACGGGTGATGGTCGTGGTATAGCAACCCGCATGAGTAAAGCGCCCATAAGCACGGGTTTTCGGGGGATTGGTGGCATTGCCATCCCAGGTAACAGAAAGCGATGGATAAACAAAAAGACCTTTACTCCGGGCGGTGAGATCGGGAAGCTCCCCCGTTTCAATGTACTTGCCAATGGCACTGCGTAGCGCCTGAACCGACTGCTCGTAGAGTGCGTCAAGTTTTTCCAGCGCTTGTGCAGGCGTCAGGCTGGAGCCCTTACTCTTCATCTGTGTCTCCTTGTTCTACAGGTGTACTGCTCACCCGATAGTATGTCACCGGAATGTGAAACAAAAGTCAGAGTTTTAGCGAAGAGGCGAGAGCCGAATGGCCCTCGCAGAGAACTCAGGCGTGTTGCTTATCTTTCATCAACAATGCAGTGGCGGCCGAAATCAGACAACCTGCCAGCAAGTAGATAGCCACGCTGTGCCAGTCACCACCCGAGAAGGTAACCAGCGCCGCGGCGATGAAGGGGGTGAATCCGCCGCCCACCACGCTGGCGACCTGATAACCCACGCCAGCCCCGCTGTAGCGATATCCCGCACCGAACATGCCGGTGAACATCGGTTGCTGCACACAGACCACCATGTCATGCGCGATGTTAGCAAGCATGATCGAGAAGAACACAATCCAGAATATTGATTGCGCTTCCAGCGCCATAAAGAACGGGTATGCGCTGAGTGTGCCAATCAACGCACCGGTAATATAGACGCGCCGACGGCCAAAGCGGTCTGCCAGCCAGGCAAAACAGGGGATGGTCAGGCAGCTTAGCCCACCGACCAACAGGCCGATATTCAGAAAGAGCTCACGCGGCAGGCCGAGGTTTTGCGTCGAGTAGTTCAGGGCGAATGCGGTAACGATGTACATCGTCAGCAGTTCGCACAGACGGAGCGCAATAATCTTTAAAAAGGCGCCCGGATGGCGTGCGAGCGCTTCCATCACCGGCAGGCGCTTTTTCTCATCGGGTGCCTGTTGTTTCTGCTGTTCAAATTCTGCTGACTCTTCCATCCCGTTTCTCACCCATAGCGCGCCGAGCACCAGGACGATACTGAACAGGAACGGAATACGCCAGCCCCAGCTCAGGAACTGCTCGTCGGTCGTCAGATAACTGATCAATGACACAAGACCAGTGGAAAGTAGCAGGCCGACGCCGTAGCCCACCTGAACACCGCTGCTGTAGAACGCTTTTTTGTTTTCCGGCGCGCTTTCTACGGAGAGTAGCGCGGCACCGCCCCATTCACCGCCGACGGCAAATCCCTGAATCGCGCGCAGCAGTACTAACAGTACCGGCGCCCACCAACCGATCGCGGCGAATGAAGGAAGAATGCCAATCAATGCTGTGGCAATACCCATCATCCAGACGGTGAGCATCAGCATCCGCTTACGGCCTAAGCGATCGCCGAAGTGGCCGAAGATCACGCCGCCCAGCGGACGGAACAGAAAACCGACGCCAAAGGTGGCAAACGCGGCAAGCGTACCCATTGCCGGGCTGACCTGCGGGAAAAACTCACGGTTAAAGACCAGCGCGGCGGTAATGCCATAAAGTAGAAAATCGTACCAGTCGACGACGGCACCAGCAAAGCTGCCCAGTGCGGCGCGTCTGGCGCGATTTAGCGATGGCGTTTCCTCTGCGGAGGGGGGGGAAATGAGGGTGGAGTCCATAGTAATCCTGTCTGTACTGATTTTATTATTAGTATGGGAATAAGAGTCACACACATTGCGGCCAATCTATAAGTGGCTGTTATGAGACTACCGCGACAGACAGGAAGAGAAAACGATTTTTAATCCGCTGAGGGCAGAACAGGAAAATGAAGCGGATATGGCGTCTGGAAAAGCAAAAAGCCCGCTAAAAAGCAGGCTCTTCAAAATTTGGCTCCTCTGACTGGACTCGAACCAGTGACATACGGATTAACAGTCCGCCGTTCTACCGACTGAACTACAGAGGAATCGTGTGAACGAGGCGCATATTAGCGACGACGATTGGGGTTGTCAAAGGGGGAAATGCGATTGTGCGTCTGTTTGCTGACAAAACCAGCAAAGCGGCGAACTTTCGGTCTCCGGCAGGTTTTGCCCCATTCTGGTGCGAGCCTACCCCGGATGGGGCAGATCGGAAACCGCTGACGGGAATCGATATTACCGATAACAATCATAAATGCTTATTTTACGGGTGGTTAACACCAATTCCTTCTCTTATCCGAAACTGGCAAGCATCTTGCAATTCTCTCCTGACATCACTGCCAGCATGGGTTCTGGCATTCCGGACAGGAGGCAAAATGAACTTCAGACGATTGAAATATTTCGTGAAAATTGTCGATATTGGTAGCCTGACACAGGCCGCTGAAGTATTGCATATCGCACAGCCCGCGTTGAGTCAGCAGGTTGCCACTCTGGAAGGTGAGCTCAATCAGCAATTGTTAATTCGAACCAAACGGGGGGTGACGCCCACCGAAGCGGGAAAAATTCTCTACACCCATGCGCGGATGATCCTTCGTCAGTGCGAACAGGCGCAGTTAGCTGTCTGTAATGTTGGGCAAACCTTAACGGGGCAGGTGTCGATCGGTCTTGCGCCGGGGACTGCCGCGTCGTCGGTCACCATGCCGCTGCTACAGGCGGTACGCGCAGAATTGCCCGAAGTGCTGGTGTATCTGCATGAAAATAGTGGGGCCGTACTGAACGATAAATTGTTGAGTGGGCATCTGGATATGGCAGTGCTCTACGAGCGTTCTCCGCAGGCAGGCATTACCAGCCAACCTTTGCTCAAAGAAGACCTCTTCCTTGTGGGTACCCGCGATTGTCCAGGGCAGAGCGTGGATCTTACCGCCGTCGCACAGATGAATCTTTTTCTCCCTCGCGACTACAGCGCAGTCCGTTTGCGGGTTGATGAAGCCTTCTCGCTGCGTCGTTTAACGGCGAAAGTCATCGGTGAGATTGAGTCGATCGCTACGCTGACCGCGGCGATTGCCAGCGGCATGGGCGTGACGGTATTGCCGGAGTCAGCTGCGCGCTCCCTGTGCGGCGCGGCAAATGGCTGGATGGCACGCATCACTTCGCCGTCGATGAGCCTGTCTTTGTCGCTGAATATGTCGGCAAGAGGGAGTTTGTCACCACAGGTGCAAGCGGTAAAAGAAATTCTGATGTCGCTGGTCAGCAGTCCGGCTTTGGATAACCGCGAGTTACAGTTGGTCAGTTAAGCGTTATTCCATGACGGAATAAGATGCAGGTTTTTATTATTTGTTATGCCGGACATCAGACTTTAACAATAGCGACATGTCTGATGTATCCGGAGTGACGAGTGAATTTCCAGCAGCTAAAAATTATCCGTGAGGCAGCCCGTCAGGATTACAACCTGACGGAAGTCGCCAATATGCTCTTTACCTCACAGTCCGGGGTAAGCCGGCATATTCGCGAGTTAGAAGATGAGCTTGGGATCGAGATATTTATCCGTCGGGGCAAGCGTCTGCTTGGCATGACTGAGCCGGGTAAGGCGTTGTTGGTAATCGCCGAGCGTATTTTAAATGAAGCCAGTAACGTACGCCGACTGGCGGATTTGTTCACTAATGACACCTCGGGTGTGTTAACCATCGCCACGACGCACACGCAGGCGCGATACAGTCTGCCGGGGGTGATCAAAGCCTTCCGCGAATTATTTCCGGAAGTCCGTCTGGAATTAATCCAGGGAACGCCGCAGGAAATAGAGACGTTATTACAAAATGGTGGGGCGGATATTGGTATCGCCAGCGAGCGGTTGAGCAACGATCCCCTTTTGGTCGCTTTCCCCTGGTTCCGCTGGCATCACAGCCTGTTAGTGCCGAATAATCATCCGTTAAGCCTGGTTTCGCCGCTGACGCTGGAGTCGATCGCCCACTGGCCGCTGATCACCTATCGGCAAGGGATCACCGGGCGTTCCCGCATTGATGAAGCCTTTGCCCGTAAAGGTCTGCTGCCTGATATTGTCCTCAGCGCGCAGGATTCCGATGTGATTAAAACCTATGTCGCGTTAGGACTGGGGATTGGTCTGGTGGCGGAACAGTCCAGCGGTGAACAGGAAGAAGGGGCGTTGACACGTCTGGATACCCGGCATCTGTTTGACGCCAACACCGTCTGGCTGGGACTGAAGCGCGGGCAACTCCAGCGCAACTACGTCTGGCGATTTATCGAACTGTGTAATGCGGGATTGTCCGTGGAGGATATCAAGCGGCAGGTGATGGAGCCTGATGACGTGGCGATTGATTATCAGATATAAAGCAAAAAGCCCGCTAAAAAGCGGGCTCTTCAAAATTTGGCTCCTCTGACTGGACTCGAACCAGTGACATACGGATTAACAGTCCGCCGTTCTACCGACTGAACTACAGAGGAATCGTGTGAACGAGGCGCATAATACTGACCTCATTACGGCGTGTCAACAGTAAAATTAGCACGCCTTTTCAAGTGGTTAATTAATCCCCAATATGAGGTGTCAGTGAACCTGCGCAGGGTTATACACATCATCTTCGTCTTCGCCATCACGAAGGCGTTGCAGTGGGTCCTGTTGATAAAACTGGCAGAATCGTTGCCACAGCGCGGGGAAGCGTGGTGCAAAGAGTTCCGGGGCGCTGAAGAAATATTCTGACAGGACTGCAAAACATTCCGCCGGATCGCTTGCCGCGTAGGCGTCAATGCTCGACGCCGTTTCACCCACCAGATCAATTTCATCCTGAATATTGTTCATTGCGGCATGCAGGTCATGTTCCCAACTGGCCACTTCCCGCAGGGGAATCAGCGGAATACCGCTGGCGCGATCGCCATTGCGCATGTCAAGTTTGTGGGCAACTTCATGAATAACAAGGTTAAACCCGGAGGCGTCGAAGGAGTCCTGAATATCCAGCCAGTTCAGGATGATTGGCCCTTGTTGCCAGCTTTGTCCGGACTGAACAACGCGCTGGTTGTGGACCAGGCCAATATCATCTTCCCATTCGTCATCGACGACAAAGGGAGCAGGGTAGATTAGCACCTCATGGAAGCCATCCAGCCATTCGATACCCAGTTCCAGAACCGGCAGACAAAAAAGCAGGGCGATGCGCGCGCTTTTCAGCGAGTCGAGTTCGAACCCCTGAAGGGCGACCAGCCTTTTTTGCTGCAGGAATCGCTCTGCCAGCGCAATGAGTCTGGCTTGTTCTTGCGCGGTCAGGGTCACAAGCAGGGGGATTGCAAGGGCTTCCTCCCACTGAGCAGACTCATTTTGCGCGGTGTCTTGTGCTTTCCAGGGCCACTTAATCATCGATTTGCTCGCAAACTCGTCACTTGAACAAAATTGAAGGGACAGGGTCTGTTAAAATGCCAAATTACCTGGCATGATGGCAACCATCAAAACGGAGAGATGCCGGAGCGGCTGAACGGACCGGTCTCGAAAACCGGAGTAGGGGCAACTCTACCGGGGGTTCAAATCCCCCTCTCTCCGCCACTATTCAAACACTTAGCTTACTTCCATTCAACGACACCCGTCACACTTGGTATAGTGTTGGTATACTCGTTTGGTATATTTCTCGCCTTAATCATCTTCTGATTTAGCTAAAACGGGAAGATCCAGGGCTGCGAATTTTCTTACTTTGCGATCCTGAACATGAGCATGCTTTTAGCGTGTCCAGGATCTGTAGAAGGAAAGAAAGAAGAGGGGGACGTGTCAGCGAAATGATATCGCATTAATGTCGCAGTGGTGGGAGATGTGGAGGCGTGAATACACCTCCACATTATGTTGATCACCTGCAAGTTAATATATTTCAACGTAGTACAACATTTCGCTAACGCTTTTCAGAACAGTATTTTTACTGCTCATTCAGGTTTCATAGCCTACATTACGTTTAAAAGCTGAAGCGATATCCGCCGCTGACTTGCTTCTGATCAAAGGCATTTCCCTGCGTGTAATCGGCTTCCAGGTAGAGTGTGTGCTGCTTGTTGAACTGTGCACTCACACCCACACCATTGTCCCAGCCATTACCTTTAAAGCTGTGCTTCTCCGGGGAGCCGTTCAGGCGATAATCGGTATCTCCTGAAAACTCTCTGATACCTCCGGTCTTCACATACATATTCAGCTGGCTGTTGCCAGTGGCGACGTCGTACCCCACTACCACACTGGCGCGTCCTAACATCGATTCGTAGCGACTCAGATGGATATTGAGACCATTACTTGCCTTCATATCCATGTCATTTTGCTGGCTGTACGTGAATTGGGCCTGCGGCTCAATATAGAACCCATTACCCGGTAGGTTCAGACTGAACTTCTGCCCGGCTTCCAGAGAGGTACTGAATCCACTGGCGCTACTGCCAGCACTGACGCCGTTGTTCTGACTGTCCAGTACATGGAAGCTATTTTTCTGGCGTGACGCTTTTACAACCAGATCGCTGTAAAAGCCGCTTTGCGCCATATAGCTGGCGTACATTCCCATGTAATCTGAACGTGCTGTGCCGTCACCCCCGCGATAGTCCGGTGACGCGTGTGTTGAACCAATAAACAGACCTATGTACAAAGGCGTTTCGTCAGAGAGGCGTTTATCCACACCAAACTGAATACCACTGTAACCCATATCAAAGCCGCTCAGTTTGCCACTGGCAAAGGAGTCCAGGCTTCCTCCGTACCCGCGAAGCCAGATATTACCTTCCTTGCTCTGATTTCTCAGGTCGCCCATCCGCTGCATCAGCGTACGGTTTTCGACATAGTTCATCAGATAGCCGACGTTGAGATAATTGCCACCGGCATCAGCTGTTGTGGTTGGCTTAGGCGCCGGCGTTGGGGCTGGATCGGGTTTTACGATGGGGGGCTGAGCGGGATCCGGCGTGGGCGCAGGTTCGGGAACCGGCTCCGGGGCCGTCCCGGAAGCGTAAAGCTCCCAGTTGGTCCCATTTTTACGCACATCATACAGATATCCCCCCAGCTCAACCTGAGAAGAGGCGGTGAATGAGGCCGCACCGTCAGCAGTTTGTACAACCGTCAGAACTTCATTTCCGGTTGTCGCCTCGCTGCCCTGGTTGTTGATCGTCAATACGTGATTGCCGGCGCTGCTTCCGCTGACATTCAGTAAATCTCCAGCGTTATTAACGCCATCCCCCTCACCAACGACATCGGCACGCATAACAAAGTTGCTGCTACCACTCAGGTTCGCCACGTTTAATGTGGTGAATGCGTTGGCAGATGCGGCGCGACTGGCCAAATCGACCGTTGAATGAGTTAGCGTCAGCGTGTCGAGGTTCGAATCACTCGTCACGTTCCAGACGCTATTGTCCATTGCGACGTCCAGTCTCCCGCCATTGACATTGTCGCTGAGGGAGGAACCCGTCCAGACCGATCCGGAACGCATGTCGAGATTGATAAGCCCACCTCTGGAAAGAACGCTGCCGTTGATCAACATCTGTCCCGCGGCGTTGATTCGGCTGGCGGCATAACCTGCATCATGCTGCGTCGCGATGGCCACCTGATCGGGGGTGGCCATTGCGATGATCAGATCGTTCGTCAGATCAATCTGGCTGTTGGTCATGGCGTAAACCCCTCGGGTTCCTGCCGCGCCAGTGATCGTCAAATTATCTCCGGTTATTTTACCGCGACTAAGCGTCCACAAACCCAGTCCCAGGCCGCCATTACGATCAACCGTAATATCGGTGTTTTGCATGTTGATAACGGCCGTTGCGCTCTGCGCTGAAGCACCATAAGATCCGCCGGAGGAGATACTGTTCCGTTGTACTGTCGTGCCAGAAAAATTGATCGTTGCGCCCGCGCCGCTGGTCACGAGTCCCCCGCCCAGGGCGGATGAAATGTGACTGTCTGCACCAATAGTGGTCGTTCCACCACGTACTTCGATGCCATTGGCGCTCGCGCCATTCGTGTCCACAGTGAGTCCAGCCGCGTTAACCTGGCCAAAACTCCAGATGCCGTGTGCGTAGTCACCATGAGTTTTAATTGTGCTGTTTGTTCCCAGGTCGACAACAGAGTTCCTCTGTACGTTTATGCCTGAGGCGCTGTGACCCTGAACATCAATCGTCAGGTTTGTCGCCGTAAAACGTGCAACGCCGTTGGCTGAATTACCGTTGAGACCCCCGATATAAATCCCTGTGCCTCCGTCGGTTTTGATCTGGCTTCCGCTACCCAGATCGACACTACTACCATAATCGTTAATGCTTAAGCCCGTTCCGCTTGTGCTCTCAATGGAGAGTTGGCTGGCTAATAACGTTGAGCTATGCCCAACAACAACGCCGTCACCGCTACTTTTAATGGTGCTGCCTGTGCCTAAGTCAGCATGTGCAGAGTTACCGTTGATATTAATACCGACGGCAGAGGTTTGACCGACAACGTCTACTGCCAGTTGGTTAGCGGTCAGGGTGCTATTGTTACCCTGCAGAATGATCCCTTTGGCATAACCTGAAGGGTCGTTGACATTGACGGTAACATTATTACCCAGGTTGATGTTACCGGGTGTATTGCCTGTTGGGGTCATCACGCCATAAATGCCACCGTAGGGATCAACGCTATCACCTGTAATTCTGTCACCATCGTTAACGTTAATATTAGTACCACTCTGGCTGCCTAAATCAGCAGCCTGCACTAATGGTGAAAAGACAATTGCATTCAAACCAATAGCACTGATCGTTACCAGTTGAATTGAAAATTCAGCGAGGCGATCGACCCCAACATTTCTATTGTGTCGTTTGATGTTCATACTACTCCTGTATAGTACCCGACCCCGGGGCCCATAGATTCCTGTCAATTAACATAAGCTGGGAAATAATGCGCACTCATTACTGCCAGATTATTGATGTACTGGCGTCCAGATGAGGGAATGGAGAATAACCATCTGTTACCGGGTGCAATTAGAAGGTAATTAATTTCCCTCTCGCGAGAACGAGTCAAGAATAAATTGTTCGCATGACTGCAGTCGTCCTTTATTCCACTAAGTGACTATAAATAGGCCAAAAAATATTGTCAAAAATTCAGTCATGTCACAGAGGGAGTGTTTTTGTAAAAGTCTTATTTGTGTTTGGATATTTCCAGGTCATTATTTGGTTTTAAACAAAAGTGTTAGCATGCGGGTGATTTTCATATCATCAATAATAAGATAATGCATAAAAGCTTCAGCGGCATTTTTTTGTAAATGAATTTATATGCGGGTAGAGTCTGAGGGGGAGAGGCACAAAAAAGCCCGCCGGAAGCGGGCCTGACAGTGTTCTGGAGATTAGAACTGATACACTAAACCCAGAGCAACGATATCATCGGTTGCGATGCCGTTGTCTGCATAGAAGTGGTCATCGTTATCCAGCAGGTTGATTTTGTAATCAACGTAGGTGGACATGTTTTTGTTAAAGTAGTAAGTCATACCCACATCAACATATTTCACCAGATCTTTGTCGGTGTAACGTGCGTTACCATTGCCGTCGAGATCCTGACCTCCCAGGTCGACGCCTTTAGATACCAGATAAGCAATGGATGGGCGCAGGCCGAAATCGAACTGATACTGTGCAACTGCTTCAAAGTTTTTAGTTTTGTTGGCGATACCGCCTTTAAGTGTGCCATCATCATATTTACCACTGCCATAGGCGTTCATATTGCGAGTTTCGGCATACATCGTGGCCAGATAGACATTGTTCGCGTCATATTTTGCGCCAATAGTCCACGCTTCAGCCGTTTCCCCGCCAGCGTATTTGATTTCGCGGGAACGATCGCCATAACCATGAGTAACCTGATTATCAGTACGATCGGAATTTGAGTAGGCCGCTCCCAGGCTCAGACCGAAGTCAAAGTCATAGGAGGTGGACATACCGAAACCGTCGCCATTCTCTTGTGCCCGTTTACGTGATTCATTACCGTTACCAGTACCTTCACCCGCTCCGCCATTCTCATTATTGCCCTGATACTGCAAGGCAAAGTTCAGGCCATCAACCTGACCGAAGAAGCCTTTGTTACGGTAGGTGGCAACGCCGTTAGTACGACCCAGCATATAGACGTCGGTCTGGGTGTAGGTATCACCACCAAATTCTGGCAGCATATCGGTCCACGCTTCAACGTCGTAAACGACGCCGTAGTTACGACCATAATCAAAGGTGCCGTTCTGGCCAAAGCCTAAGCCGGCAAAGCCCAGACGCGTCCAGGAGTTACCGTGGTCGCTTTCGGTTGTATTTGCCTGGATATTGTATTCCCACTGGCCGTAGCCGGTGAGTTGATCCATGATCTGGGTTTCACCCTTGAAGCCCAGACGTGCATAGGACATGTCACCGTCGCTGCCGGAATCGTCAGAAAAATAGTGTAAACCATCAATTTTTCCGTACAGGTCCAGTTTATTGCCGTCTTTATTATAGACTTCAGCTGAATGGGCTGCGCCAGCAATCAATAATGCTGGAACGAGCATTGCCAGTACTTTTCTTTTCATTATGTATTCCCTTATGATAATAATCTTCATGAATAAGTGCTGCTTTCCAGAAGAGCACGTTTGGATACTATTCCAGGAGTTCATTTTATTTTAAAAATAACATGTAACAATTGTATTTTAAATATTTCTAAATATTTCTTTGTGAGTATTTATAATTCATTTCATATGATCAACATAAAATACATTCATGATTTATATGATTCAATATCAATTAGTTATGATTGTTATGTTGATATTTATTGTTTGAATGCTTTTCAGGTGATAACCGTACCTGTTTACCGGATTTGATAATAAAAAAACCGGCATAAATGCCGGTTATAAAAAATAAATAATTTAACAATAAAAAGGCTAATGACACGTGCATAGTGCCATGATTAATATAAAACAGAAACCGGACTAATGGGGGGGCGTTTTATTTATTTACGATATGAGTCAATAAACGGAAGTCTGGAGAGTTCTGAAAATAAGCGGAAATAACAGGAGGTTCCGTGACATAACTAAAATTGCCCTGGATCAATACATCTGCAAAATCAATGGTTGATGGCTATATTGTGACGCACAGAACAGAAAAATGTGACTATAATCACAAAAAAGAGCAAAAAAACCTTTCGAGTTACATCACAAAAATGGAGTTTCCTTTGAGCAGTATGGAAGAAAGAGCAACGCGGAGTCTGGGCGGTAAACTGGCATTGTGGGTGTTTTACGCTTTCTGCGTCTATTTTGCCTGGGCCATGCTTCGCTATGCGTGGGTGATCGGCCACATCCAGTCAATTCCGGTTGCCGGATTTGAAAGTTCGCTTGGCTCAACCAGTGGAAAATGGATAGGGGCTCTGCTGGGTTTTCTGGTTCTTGGGCTGGTGGGGCTGATTCTCGGCGGCATCGCCTGGTATACGCGCCCGCGCCGTCAGCCTACGTGAAGACGTCGGAGAAACTTGCTACTGTAGCCTTTCTTAACGTACGGGAGGCACTGTGGATCTTCAGCACTGGCAATCACAATTTGAAGCATGGCTATGCAACCATCACACCCGGCAGGACGCCGCGCATGATATTTTTCACTTCCGCCGCGTCTGGGCGACGTCCCGGCAGTTAATGGACGGGCAGGCGGTCGATGGGCTGGTCGTGCTGACCGCGTGTTATTTTCATGACATTGTCAGCCTGGCCAAAAATCATCCGGATCGTCATCGCTCGTCGATCCTGGCTGCCGCAGAAACTCGCCGTATCCTCATCCGTGATTTTCCCGCTTTCCCCGAGTCGCGACTGGCGTCGGTTTGTCATGCGATTGAAGCCCACAGTTTTAGCGCAAATATTGCCCCCCTCACTCTGGAAGCGAAAATCGTTCAGGATGCTGACAGGCTTGAAGCGCTAGGGGCGATTGGGCTGGCGCGCGTCTTTGCGGTTTCCGGCGCGTTAGGCGTGGCGCTTTTTGATGGTGAAGACCCCTTTGCCGAGCGGCGAGCGCTCAACGATAAACAGTTCGCTCTCGATCACTTTCAGACCAAATTACTGGCGTTGCCCGACACCATGCAAACCGAGCGTGGCCGGGAACTGGCCCGGCATAATGCCGGGTTCCTGGTGAACTACATGGCAAAACTGAGCGCGGAGCTAAAAGGGGAGTACGAATCTGTCGATCCGGCGGTGATTCGCACGTTTAGTCCCAGCCACTCGTGAGGCGAATTTTATGTTAACCTGACGCCACTCTTTTTTGGTCGGTTAACGATATGCAGCACAATCTTTCAGTAACAGGTTCGCTGGTTCCCGCAACAGACAGCAATGCAGACGTTGCGCAGGCGCTATTGGCGAAATTGTTGGAAATTTATGATGTTAAGACGCTGGTGGCTCATCTGAATGGAATCGGCGAGAACCACTGGAGTCCGGCCATTTTAAAGCGTGTGGTGGCGAATGCCTCCGCATGGCATCGATTAAGCGAACGAGAGTCGGCGTCTTTGCGTACCCTGTTGCCCACGCCGCCAGCGCACCATCCGCACTATGCCTTCCGGTTTATCGATCTCTTTGCCGGTATTGGCGGTATCCGTCGCGGATTTGAGGCGATAGGCGGGCAGTGCGTGTTTACCAGTGAGTGGAACAAACATGCGGTGCGTACCTATAAAGCTAACTATTACTGCGACCCGGCCAGCCACCACTTTAATGAAGATATTCGCGATATCACGCTCAGCCATCGCGAAGGCGTCAGTGACAGTCAGGCGGCAGACCATATTCGCCAGCATGTGCCGCAACATGATGTTCTGCTGGCAGGGTTCCCGTGCCAGCCGTTTTCTCTTGCCGGGGTGTCGAAGAAAAATGCGCTGGGACGCGCCCACGGTTTTGCCTGCGATACTCAGGGCACACTGTTTTTTGACGTTGTGCGTATCATCGACGCCCGCCGTCCACCAATTTTTGTTCTGGAAAACGTGAAAAACCTGAAGAGTCACGATCAGGGCAAAACGTTCCGCATTATTATGCAGACGCTGGATGAGCTGGGCTATGACGTCGCTGATGCCGGGGATAATGGCCCGGACGATCCGAAAATCATCGATGGCAAACATTTTTTGCCACAACACCGGGAACGCATCGTGCTGGTCGGGTTTCGTCGCGATCTGAACCTGAAGCGCGACTTTACCCTGCGTAATATCAGCACGTGTTATCCGCAGCGGCGGACGACACTGGCGGAATTACTGGAACCCGTGGTAGAAGCCAAATATGTGCTGACGCCTGTATTGTGGAAATATCTCTACCGCTACGCGAAAAAACACCAGGCGAAAGGTAACGGTTTTGGCTATGGCATGGTCGATCCCGCGAATCCGAACAGCGTGACGCGTACGCTTTCCGCACGCTATTACAAAGATGGCGCTGAGATTCTGATCGACCGCGGCTGGGATTTTGCCGCCGGGGAAGTGAATTTCGACGATCCGCAAAATCAGCAGCATCGTCCGCGTCGCCTGACGCCGAGAGAGTGTGCGCGACTGATGGGCTTCGAGTCGCCGCAGGGATACCAGTTCCGTATCCCCGTTTCTGACACCCAGGCCTATCGCCAGTTTGGTAACTCGGTGGTCGTGCCCGCGTTTGCCGCCGTGGCGAAATTGCTGGAAGAGAAAATTAACGCGGCGGTTGCGTTACGGCTGCAAGAGAGCGCTCATGGCGGACGTTCACGATAAGGCAACGCGCAGTAAAAACATGCGGGCCATCGCGACCCGCGATACGGCTATCGAAAAACGGCTTGCGGGTCTGCTGGCGGAGCAGGGGCTGGATTATCGCGTTCAGGATGCTTCGCTACCCGGACGTCCCGATTTTGTGGTGGATGAGTATCGTTGCGTCATTTTTACCCATGGCTGTTTCTGGCACCACCATCATTGCTACCTGTTTAAGGTGCCAGCTACGCGCACCGATTTCTGGCTGGAGAAGATAGGTAAAAACGTGGCGCGCGATCGCCGCGATATCCAGCATTTGCAGGAACTGGGCTGGCGAGTGCTGATTGTCTGGGAATGTGCGCTGCGCGGACGGGAGAAGCTTAGCGACGCCGCGCTGTCAGAACGTCTTGAAGAGTGGATCTGCGGCGGTGGCGCGCCCGCGCAGATTGACACTCAAGGGATGCATTTACTGTAACGTCTTTTTGTTTTCCACCGCGTCAGGCATCGGTTTGGCCGGGAAAAGGTATTTCCCCAACGTGACCAGAACGACCGCAAAAACGATGACCCCCAGCGCCAGCCATTCAATCGGCGCCAGACGTTCACCTCCCAGTCCCGTTCCCAGTAACACCGCAACGACCGGGTTCACATAGGCATAACTGGTTGCCAGCGCGGGGCTGACGTTACGGATCAAATACATATAGGCGTTGATGGCAATGATGGAACCAAACAACGCCAGGTAACCGACCGCCAGGAAGCCTGACAGCGACGGCAGCGCAGTCAATTTTTCACCGCTGAGCAATGAGGCACACATCAGTACGATCCCGGCGGCGAGCATCTCTATTGCGCCTGCCATCATCCCCACCGGCAGCGTAATACGAGAACCGTAGACGGAGCCAAACGCCCAACTGATTGAACCGATCAGAATTAATATCGCGCCCCACGGATTACCGCTCAGATTACCGCCGCTGTTAAGCATCACGATCCCCGCCAGCCCAATCGCAATCCCCAGCCACTCGAGCTTGCGGGTTTTAATGCCAAAGAAATGGCTGAAGCACAGGGTGAATAGCGGCACCGTCGCCACCACGACCGCAGCGATACCGGAAGGGACGTTTTGATGCTCCGCCACGGTGACCAGACCGTTGCCGACGGCCAGCAGCAAAATCCCAATCAGCGCCGCGTTAAGCAGAGGACGAAGCGGCGGCAGTTTATGGCCGCGCAGCAGTAAAAAGGCGGTTAACAATCCCCCGGCGGCGAGAAAGCGCACGCCAGCCATCATCAGCGGCGGCCAACTTTCCACACCGATACGGATGACGAAATAGGTGGAACCCCAGATGATATACAGCGCGAACAGCGCGCTGAAAAGCGGTAACAACTGCCTGAAACGCATAATCCCTCACGTAAGAAACGCTAACCAGCGACATAGTAAACGCGAAAACTATCGGGCTGGCGAGCGATATAATTCACCTGTATTGTTAGAAAAATGTTGACGAATAACGTCAGTTTCAGCCTCGTGCGTTTTACTCCATACTTAACGCTTCAAGAAGAAAAAAATGAGGGAATAACTTTGGCAGGAAGTAGTTTACTGACTTTGCTCGATGATATCGCCACGTTGTTGGATGACATCTCGATGATGGGCAAACTGGCCGCGAAGAAAACCGCTGGCGTACTGGGAGATGATCTGTCGCTTAACGCGCAGCAAGTAACGGGAGTAAGAGCGAATCGTGAATTACCGGTGGTCTGGAGCGTAGCGAAAGGCTCGCTGGTCAACAAAGTGATCCTGGTGCCGCTGGCGTTACTTATCAGCGCCTTTATTCCCTGGGCGATTACGCCGTTGTTGATGATTGGCGGCGCCTTCCTCTGTTTTGAAGGCGTGGAGAAAGTCCTGCACACCCTCGAATCGCGAAAACACAAAGAAGATCCCGCCGAGCGACAACGGCGGCTGGAAGCGCTGGCGGCGCAGGATCCGTTGGCGTTTGAGAAAGATAAAATCAAAGGCGCAGTGCGAACCGACTTTATACTCTCGGCAGAGATCGTGGCGATCACGCTCGGGATTGTGGCCGAGGCGCCGTTGCTCAACCAGGTGCTGGTTTTGTCAGGCATCGCACTGGTGGTGACCATTGGCGTTTATGGTCTGGTCGGGCTTATCGTTAAGCTGGATGATATGGGTTACTGGCTGGCAGAAAAAACCAGCGTGCTGGCGCAGGCATTAGGGAAAGGATTGCTGGTTGTCGCCCCGTGGCTGATGAAATCACTGTCGGTGGTGGGTACGCTGGCTATGTTCCTGGTGGGCGGTGGGATTGTGGTACACGGCATTGCGCCGTTGCATCATGCCATTGAACAGTTTGCCCGGCAGCAAAATGCCGTAGTGGCGTTGATTTTACCGACGCTGCTGAATCTGGTATTGGGGTTCATCATCGGTGCCATCGTCGTGCTGCTGGTGAAAGCCGTTGCCAGAATGCGCGGGGTTGCGCACTAAAAGTCTTCCTCAGAATGAGGCAAAACCGGGCATCCTCGTCTAAGGTGAAAACGTTCACTGAATACAGGAGGTAACATGGTTTTTTTGGTCAGTGAGGAAGTGACTGTGAAAGAGGGCGGTCCGCGCATGATTGTCACCGGCTATTCCAGCGGTATGGTGGAGTGTCGGTGGTATGATGGGTTTGGCGTCAAGCGAGAAGCATTCCATGAGTATGAACTCGTCGCTGGCGATACCTGTAGACTGTGTGAAAAAGCCTGATGACAAAACGCCCGGCGGATGTCGGGCGTTTTCTTAAAAAAAACGTGACGGCAACAATACGTAACGTACTGCGTTATGCCAGGATTAGGAAAGCAATAAAGAGTAGGGAGTGGGCAGAGTGCCGCACGAAGCAACGATGGAAAACTGGGGCTGGCTGAAAACGTTGGCGCGGCGACTCGGCCCTGGCCACGTCGTGAATCTCTGCTTTCTGATTGTCATGATTTTTTCGACGCTGCTGACCTGGCGGGAAGTGGTCGTTCTGGAAGACGCCTATATCTCCAGCCAGCGCAATCATCTGGAAAATGTTGCCAATGCGCTCGACAAGCAACTGCAATTCAACGTCGATAAGCTGCTGTTTCTGCGTGACGGAATGCATGAAGCGCTGGTCACCCCGCTGGGATTTTCGGTCTTAAAAGATGCGGTGACCCATTTTGAGCAGTTGCGTCATTCGCGCGTCTGGCAGCTTGAGCTGGATAAGCGACGGACGCTGCCGCTGAATGGCGTTTCTGATTCGTTTGTCAGTCAAACTCAGTTGCTCTCGCGCGACGATCAATCGCTGGATAACGAGCTGACCGCCGCGCTGGAAGTGGGCTATTTGCTGCGTTTAGCGATCACCCGCACATCAATGTCGCAACAGGCGATGTACGTCTCGCGCGCGGGCTTTTACGTCTCCACGTTGCCGACATCGCTCTCCAGCGACATTACTACCCGCTACTACGACTACGTGATCCAGCCCTGGTTCACCGGGCAGTCGCAGCGTAACAACCGCATGCGCGGCGTGCGCTGGTTCACCTCGCCGTCACCCGATCTCCCTTACGAGCAGCAGCGCGTGACCGTTAGCGTACCGCTGGATAATCACTTTTACTGGCTTGGTGTGCTGGCAATGACCATCCCCGTTTCGGCTGTCGAACGGTTTATGGATGAAGCCATCGATAAGGATGTGGAAGGGGAGTATCAACTCTATGACAGCAAACTGAAGCTGCTGGCCGGTTCCACGCCGGAATTGAGAAATGCGAATACCTTTGATGAGCGCGAACTGGCGATGCTCGCGCACGATATCGAGCAGGATACCGTAGGCGGTTTGCGCATGGGGAGCCGTTACATCAGTTGGCAACGTCTGGACCATTTCGATGGCGTACTGGTGCGGGTACATACTTTAAGCGAAGGGGTACAGGGCGATTTCGGCAGCATCAGTATTGCGCTGGCGTTACTGTGGGCGCTGTTCACCGCGATGCTGATCATCTCCTGGGTGGTAATCCGCCATATGGTCAGCAATATGTTTGTGCTGCAAAGTTCACTCCAATGGCAGGCCTGGCACGATACGCTGACCCGCTTATATAACCGCGGCGCGCTGTTTGAAAAAGCCAGGCACCTGACTCAGCGTTGCCGAACGCAAAAACAACCGCTGTCGGTTATTCAGATCGATCTGGATCACTTCAAAAGTATCAATGATCGCTTTGGTCACCAGGCCGGGGATCGGGTGTTAACACATGCCGCAGGCTTAATCAGCGGGACATTGCGTACTTATGATGTGGCGGGCCGCGTCGGCGGAGAGGAGTTCTGTGTGGTCCTGCCGGAAACTTCTCTGGCGCAGGCGGAGCAGATAGCTGAGCGCATCCGCCAGCGGCTGAATGAGAAAGAGATTCTGGTGGCGAAAAGCGCCACATTGCGGATTAGCGCCTCACTCGGGGTGAGCAGCACCCAGGAGACCGGGGACTACGATTTTGAGCAGCTCCAGTCACTGGCAGACCGCAGACTTTACCTGGCAAAACAGGCGGGACGTAACCGGGTTTGTGTCACGGATAAAGGCTAAGGTGTGGCGAAAAAGTGGGTCATTCCTTCGTCCCAGCCTTCCGGCCCCTCACGCTGTGTGCGGTAAACCTGCACGGTGCTGTCGGGGCGTAAAACCACCCCTTCTCGACTCAGTCCTTTGACGATCACCGCATAATCCATCGCCTCAAGCAGCGGGGCGTCGTTTGGGCCATCGCCCAGTCCGATGGTGACTGGACGTCGTTTCCACTGTCGCTGATAGAGATCAATCAGCCCGTTTGCCGCATGGTCTTTTCCTGAGGCGGCATCCAGGACATGCCAGAAGCGAGCGCCGTGGACAAACTGTAATCCCAGGTCGTTTAGCTGTCGGGCGAAGTCGGCCATACGCTCGTCGCTGTCGCGCCAGATCAGCGTGACTGAGGCTTCATGCAGGCGCGTTAAGCTGGCCTGAGCATGCGTCAAGCCAGTCCACTCGGCGATGGTGGACTCATCGACATCATCAAACGTCGTGAATTTAAACGAGGATCGGGTACGAAGTTTGTTAATCACGGCGCTAATTTCAGCCTGCGAGGCGCCGGCTATCTGACGCGGGAAGTCAGGGTGCGTCTGCCAACGGCTGTCCAGTTCAACCACGGCGCCATTCTCAGCGATCAGCGGCAGTCCCTGTAAGCCGAGCAACTTCTGAATATGCAGCATTTCCGCCGCCGTTTTGCTGCTGCACAGGATCAGCGGAATATTTTTCTCACGCAGTCGGGCGAGCCAGGCGGCAGCGGGTTGCCAGTCATAGGTGTGACTGTCCAGCAGGGTGCCATCCAGATCGGTAAAAATCAGCAGTGGAGCGTCGAGTGAAAGCATTTATATTCCTGTCACGTGAGTCGCCGTATTCTGGATAAATCCTAAAAACAGGTTTTTCAGCCTGAAGAGGGAATGGGATCGATCCCGTCATCCTGAGCGCTGGCACCCGGTCCGCCCTAACCATTAGAAGGATTAATCATTTGTCTGAAAAATATTTGCTTGTCATGAAAAAAAATTGCAGATAAGGTTTAGCGTACATCAGATTTCCTGGTGTAACGAATTTTCAAGTGCTTCTTGCATAAGCAAGTTTCATCCCGACCCGTCAGGGTCGGGATTTTTTTCGCTGCAGCTCAGCGATTAATTTCCGTCACGCTAAAGTCATGGATGTCGAGCTCAAACGCCTCGGCCAATTCATGCCATGTATGATACTCACGGCCATCCACACTGACTCTGTCCGGGTCGTTTCCGCTACGATGGATCTCGCTCTCGCTGATTTCATTAATCGCTGCCAGCAACGCGTCAACATCGACGCTGACTTCACGTTTTGCGGTATCGCTGTACTCTTTCGCGGTCTTCATTTCAACCTCGTCATTAACCGTGCCACAGACTAAGTATAGACCGTTGAGAAAACCCGCAATCAAACCGCTCAGACGCTGTCAGGCGGCGGTTTTTGTTCTACACTGGCACCAAAGCCACAGGAGGATAATGATGAAGGTGAATGATCGGGTCACAGTCAAAACGGACGGCGGTTCTCGTCGCCCTGGCGTGGTACTGGCAGTGGAAGAGTTTAGTGAAGGCACAATGTACCTGGTTTCGCTGGAAGACTACCCGCTCGGCATCTGGTTCTTTAATGAGTCAGGGCATCAGGATGGTATCTTTGTGGAGAGGGCAGAGTAGGATTGCGACGACCGATTTAAACCCGGCTGGTGGGACATCCACCAGTCGGGACGTCTCATCGCATGTTAACAAAGATACCGTTGGTCACGTTATCGGTCAGTCTGACGACATGATAGATAACCTGTTTGTTATGCGTCTTTATCTTTCGTTTTATATTCCCCTTATGGGATGACACCGTTTTCGCCTTGATATTCATTTGATCCGAAATTTGAATTGTTCCCTGGCCTTCCATCCACATGCGCAGCATGCTGGACTCCGTACGACTTAATGATAACGTCGGTAAATTTATTACCCCGGCGGAATCCGTCTCTTTTTTCAGAATATCGCCAAGGAGATCGTCCAGTGATTCTGGCTTTATTGATTTTGAACTGATCAATAAGTTTTTTCTGACTAACAGATATTCATCAAAATGCACATTGGCAATTGCCATAAAAACAATAAATAGCGTATTGGGATGCTGATTAATGATTTGCTTTATATGCTGACTGTTGGCTGGATCATGGATAAAACAGTCTTCATTAATAAACACCACAGAAGGTTGGTGTGTATCACAAGCGATGTCGAGTTCGTCAACGGTTTCGATGTCGTTGATTTCCCTTTTTTTCACCCCTCTGCTTACCAGATACCCGGTCAAACCTAGCCGGGTGTAACTGCATAGATCCATAATAATCGTTGACATGGCTTACCCTCACTCAATGCGTAACGATAATTCCCCTTACCTGAATATCTCATCACAACTTAACGGAATCGAATGCTTCACCTAATGAGACGCGTTTGCGGTTTTCAGGCGGACTTACTATCCCGTAAAGTTACGTATAATTTGCCTGGAATTGTCTTAAAGTAAAGTAAATGTTGCGTTATGTGAGTGAGATAAAAACAAATAAAGCGCGTGAGAGTTATCCTGGTAGATGTTTTTACTGAATGACTTTAGGATAATCCTTAGAAAAACAAGATAAACATTATGGACTATTATTAACGGGCAATTCACTAACAATATCAGCTAATAAATTGAAAATTTCGCTAAATAGGTGTTCACAAAATGGTGCAATCAATGGCATTAATGCGGCGATTAACGCGATGCCCACGGTCAGGGTAAGCGGAAAACCAATCACAAATACGGATAATTGCGGTGCCATACGATTTAGTAATCCCAGCGCCAGGTTCAGCGTTAGTAGCATGGTGATGACCGGCAGCGCCAGCATCATCCCGTTGAGGAAGATCAGGCTGCCCGCTCTGGCCAGCGCCAGAAACGCGTTGCTGTTCACCGGATTACCGCCAATGGGCAGGGTGTGGAACGTGTCGACCAGTAGCGAAATCAGCCACAGGTGACCGTCAAAGGTCAGGAACAACAGCATCGCCAGCATATCAATGATTCTGGCAAGCACCGGCATATTCAGGTGACTGGCCGGATCAACAAAGGTGGCAAAGGAAAGCCCCATCTGCAGACCGATAATCTCACCCGCCGTACGCACCGCCGCAAAGGCAAACTGCATGGTAAAGCCGAGCGCGATGCCGATCAGAATTTGCTGCATCGCCAGCCATAACGCGTTAAACGAAAAAATCGGCACATCGTTTGGCGGCAAAGAGGGGGCAATAACGACGGTGATGATGATCCCCAGACCCAGTTTCACCCGCT
This sequence comes from Citrobacter freundii complex sp. CFNIH2, assembly GCF_002880615.1. Classification (NCBI taxonomy): domain Bacteria; kingdom Pseudomonadati; phylum Pseudomonadota; class Gammaproteobacteria; order Enterobacterales; family Enterobacteriaceae; genus Citrobacter; species Citrobacter freundii complex sp. CFNIH2. The sequence continues at coordinate 759,149 of NZ_CP025757.1, forward strand.
TGGGAACCGCGCGTTCACTGAGGATCGGGGCGGTGGTAATCAGCGCCAGCACGCGCAGCAGCGGCCAGAAATAGAGGCTCAGCCACTGCAGCCATTGATCGCTGGTTACCTGCAACATCCGTCGTCTTACCCGATGATGTAGGGCAGATTGGTGAACAGCGTGCGCACGTAATCCAGCAGCAAATTCAGCATCCACGGTCCGGCCACGATAATCGCCGTAAATACCGCCACGATTTTCGGGATAAACGACAGCGTCATTTCGTTAATCTGCGTGGCGGCCTGCAAAATACTGATGATAAGCCCCGTCACCAGTGCGACCAGCAGCAGGGGGGCGGCAAGCGCGAGGGCAACTTTCATGGCCTCGGTGCCAATCATCATGACCGATTCGGGTGTCATCTTTTGCCTCTAACTGTAGAAACTTTGTGCAAGCGAACCCACCAACAGCTGCCAGCCATCAACCAGCACGAACAGCATCAGTTTGAACGGGAGGGCAATGGTTGCCGGGGGAACCATCATCATCCCCAGCGCCATCAGCACGCTGGCGATCACCAGGTCGATAATCAGGAAAGGGATGAAAATCGTAAAGCCAATCTGGAACGCGGTTTTCAGCTCGCTGGTCACATAGGCGGGTAGCAAAATGCGCATCGGCACGGCTTCGGGCCCCTGAAGCGGACCGCTGTTTGCCAGACGGGCGAACAGGGCCAGATCGGCTTCGCGGGTCTGGCGCAGCATAAATTCACGTAGCGGCTGTGCGCCTTTGTCCAGCGCTTCCTGCATCGAGATTTTCTCTTCGCTGAACGGTTGGTAGGCCTCAACATAAATCTTGTCGATGACCGGCGACATGATGAAAAAGGTCAGGAACAGCGCCAGTCCCAGCAGCACCTGGTTTGGCGGCGCGGACGGCGTACCGAGCGCATTACGCAGCAGGCCGAAGACGATGATGATGCGGGTGAAGCTGGTCATCATCAGCAAAATAGCCGGAATAAAGGTCAGCGAGGTAATGAAGACCAGCGTCTGTACGGGAAGCGACCAGCTTTGTCCGCCGCCGGGCAGCGGTTGGCTCACCAGACCGGGAAGTTGCGCCAGCGCGGCGGGGCTGATAAGCCATAGACCGGTCAGCGTAAGGGATAACAAACGGCGCATCAGGATCTCCCGGAACGCTTAAGCAAACTCTTCATCATGGCCTGAAAATCGGCAGGAGCAGACGGCGTCTCTTCTGGCACTACAGGGGCTGGGGGGAGGGTATGCAGCACATTGATGTTTGACGCCGTGACGCCAAGCACCAGCCGTGCATCCTCAACATCAACAATCACCACCCGCTCGCGCGGACCCAATGAGGTACTGGCAGAGACTTTCAGGCCGCGCGTACTGCCGCCTTTCGGCGCAAAACCCAGGCGCTTGATTATCCAGGCGGCCGCCAGGATCAACAGAATGATCCCCAACAGCGCGCCGCTTACCTGCATCAAAGGCGAGCCCGGTACGGCAGAAGGCTGTTGAACAGTGGCCTGGGTTTTCATGATTAACGACTCAGACGACGCATTCGCTCAGACGGGGTGATGATGTCGGTAATGCGTACACCGTATTTATCGGCCACGACCACCACTTCACCCTGGGCGATCAGATAGCCGTTGATCAGGATATCCAGCGGTTCACCCGCCAGACCGTCCAGCGCTACCACGGAACCCTGCGTCAGGCGCAGCAGCTCTTTAATGGTCATGCGCGTGCGGCCCAATTCGACGGTCAGTTTGACCGGAATATCCATGATCAGGTCGATATCCTGCAGCGTGCCGCTGACATCGCCACCGCCAAGCTGCTGGAAAACGGCGTCTGCAGCACTTTTGCTGGTCGTCGTTTTTTGCTCGTTCAACGCGTCAGCCCACAGATCGTCCAATGCGCCAGTGTTCTCATCAGACGGATTATTCATGTCACTCATTTGGGCTGTTCCTCATTCAGCGAATTCAAAATCGGGTTAATCAAATGTTCCACGCGTAACGCATACTGGCCGTTAACCGTGCCGTATTGGCTGGTCAGTACAGGCACACCGTCCACATGAGCAATAATGCGGTCTGGTTTTTCTATCGGCAGCACATCGCCGGGTTGCAGTTTTAATATCTGAGAAAGGCGCAGCGGAATATCGGCAAAGTTCGCTACCAGCTCCAGCTCGGAGTGTTGAACCTGACGCACCAGATTGTCGCGCCAGTTCTGATCTTCATTCCGCGAGTTTTCCAGCGGCGGGTTCACCAGCAGTTCGCGCAGTGGTTCAATCATGCTGAATGGCAGACAGATGTTGAACTCACCGGTCAGGTTGCCAATCTCGACATGGAAAGGGGTGTTGACCACGATATCGTTCGGTGACGTGGTGATGTTGGTAAACTTTACCTGCATCTCCGAACGCACGTACTCCACTTCCAGCGGATTGATTGCCTTCCACGCGTCGCTATAGCCTTCCAGCGCCAGTTTCAGCATGCGGTTGATGACGCGCTGTTCGGTGTGGGTAAACTCGCGGCCTTCCACTTTCGTCGGGAAGCGACCATCACCGCCAAACAGGTTGTCGACGGCGATAAACACCAGGCTCGGCGAGAACACTACCAGCCCCGTACCGCGCAGCGGCTTCAGGTGGATCAGGTTCAGGTTGGTCGGCACCGGCAGGTTACGGGCAAACTCGTGATACGGCTGAATGCGGATCGCGCCCACGGTGATATCCGGGCTACGACGCAACAGGTTAAACAACCCCATCCGGAACTGACGGGCAAAACGTTCGTTGATGATCTCCAGCGCCTGCAGGCGCTCGCGCACCACGCGACGCTGGGTATTGGGATCGTACGGGCGAATTTCGCTTTCGCCCGCGATACCCGGAGTCGGCTCGTCTTTCGTGTCGCTGTCGCCATTCAACAGCGCATCGATTTCAGCCTGAGAGAGAATACTGTCGCCCATGTCTTTACCGCAGAATGAAAGCTGTATACAGCACGTCGGTGACGTCCTGTTTGGGTTGTCCGGCAACGAGCGGAGGGGAAAGCGTCTCTTTAATCGCCGCGATCAATTTTTGCTTACCTTCTTCGGTAGACAGTACATTGGCGTCCTGACGAGAGAACAGCAGCAGCAGACGGCTACGGACTTCTGGCAAATATTCGTTCAGGCGCGTGCGCGTGGCTTCATCCTTCAGACGCAGCGTCACGCCGACATACAGTACGCGATCCGCATCGCCCAGATTGACGGTAAACGTATCCAGGGCGAAGAACACCGGCGCAGGCGGCGGCGGTGGCTCATTGGCCGCCGGAGTGGGATGCTGCTGCATACGCCAGTAGCTATAGCCTGCGGTTGCGCAGGCGGCAAGGGTAATGATTACCAGCAGCGGGATCCAAATTGAGCGTTTGCTCTTTTTGCTAATCGCGGAATCAGTCATCTGATACGGGCTTCCTGTTTCGGTACAGCTTATCGGCTGATTATCCCGTGTCCTGACCACGGCAAAGCGTGGAAAAGACGCGGATAATCGTGCTACCTCTGGCGTTAGGCGAAGATATCGACGGCGCCGTTACCGCGTGCGGCGGACTGGAGCGACGCGGGAACCGCCAGCTCACTCTCGTCATCGACCATGAGCCGATCCTGTCCCTGCGTGCGAGCCGTCTGCTGCTGTTGGGCTGAGGAGTGCTGCTGGCCGGCGAAACTCTCACTGCTAATGCTGCTTTGTCCCAGTTGAATACCACTCTCCGCCAACTGCGTGCGCAGTGTCGGCAGAGCGGCTTCCAGCGCCGCGCGAACATGGCTATGCGCTGAGACCATCTGCAGTTGCGCCTGGTTATCATCAAGCTTAAGCGAGATTTGTACCTGACCCAGATCTTCCGGATGCAGACGCAGCTCCGCGCTCTGCTGACCCTGACGGGTAAACAGCGTGATGTGCTGACTCAGGGATTGCTGCCACTCATGGCTACCCAACGGTGCGCTCAGAACCGGTGCGGCGCTGGTAGGCAGCGGCTGTGAGGCGGAATGCGTGGTTGTGGTCATCGCGATGCCTGGCGTCACGGGTGAAGGCGTACTGTCGATCTCCGCGTTGGCGGCAGCGGCTGCCACCACAGGCGTAGTGACCGCCTGACCTTTAGCGCTTTCCGCCGCGATCACCGGTGTCGCATTGTCCGTTTTGCTCTTTTTCGCATCGTCACGGGTCAACGGACTGGTCGCACCCTGCGCGAGCGAACGAGGATCGGTGCTCAACGCGGTGCTCAGCGCACTCACTTTTTCACCGGTGGTCACCGGCGGTGTCGTCATTCCTGGTTGACCCGGCAGCATGGCGAAAAGGGCGCTAAGGTTGGCGAGATCGTCATCGCTGAGGGCCGCAGTGCCTTCATCTTTCTGCGCAGACTGGCGCAGGGCCGCGAGCGCACTGTTCTTCTGTGTGGGCGTCAGGGCGGACAGCAGGGCCTGCGCATCGCTCAGACCTTTTTGCAACGCGTCCGACTGTCCTTCTTTGGCCGCTAACAGGTCGGCCAGTTTCACGGTCTGCGAAGCGTCACCGTCCTGTGCCAGCAGGCCTTTTTGCAGCTTGCCGCTGGCGGCCTGTAAATCAGCTAACGTCAGCGGCGCGTCTTTACCCTGAGCATCGCCTGCGCCTAACGCGCCTGCCAGCAGGGCCAGAAAATCCTGGGCGGAATCCGCCGTCTTCCCGGACGACAAGCCAGTGATAAGGTCTGTGTCAGTGGTGACCCGTTGGGGTAAAGTGATCATTCTGGTTTCCTCATTGCTGCACGCTGCGCAAATTCATCCATTTTTTTCTGATCCAGGCGGTTTTCAGCCAGTAAGGCCGCCGCGTTTTGTCTGTCTTGTAAGGTTTGCCAGGCCTGAAGCCGTTGTTTTTTCTCACGCCAGCTGTTCAGCGCCACATCCACTTTTTGCGTCCACTGCGTTAACTGCTGGCGGTGCTGTTCCACCGCTTTTTCCAGGGTCTGAATAAACTGCTGGTAGTTAATCCAGCGATTACTTGCAATCCCCTGGCTCATATCGCTGTTGAGGTTGCTGCGGTATTCATTCTGGTAGTCAAGCAGCATCGTGAGCTGTTCTTCCGCCTGTTGAAAACCGCGGCGCATTTCACCTAACAGCAGTGCCGCGTCATCCACCTCTTTTTCGGCGAGATCTTTGAGTGTTGCCAGTGCACCATGTTCAGCCATGACCATTACCCTCCTGCTTTATCACACCGTCGGGAAAATCAGATCGAGCGCCGACAGAGAATCCTCCCAGTCAGCGCGTTCGAAAATACCTTGCTGCAAAAACGCCTCCAGTTGTGGCCACAGCGCGATGGCTTTATCGAGCATCGGATCGCTGCCTTTGGCATAGGCGCCGACGCTGACGAGATCGCGGTTGCGCTGGAAGCTCGACAGCAACTGCTTGAAGTGACGCACTTTGGCGTAGTGTTGTTCCGTTATCAGCGCCGTCATCGCACGGCTGATCGACGCTTCGATGTCAATTGCGGGGTAGTGTCCGGCCTCCGCCAGACGGCGCGACAGCACAATGTGACCATCAAGAATAGCTCGCGCCGAGTCGGCAATCGGGTCCTGCTGATCGTCGCCTTCGGTCAGTACCGTATAAAAGGCGGTGATGGAGCCGCCGCCGTGGATCCCGTTCCCTGCGCGTTCAACCAGCGCAGGAAGTTTGGCGAAGACCGACGGCGGATAGCCTTTGGTGGCCGGTGGTTCACCGATCGCCAGCGCAATTTCACGCTGGGCCATGGCATAACGGGTCAGGGAATCCATGATCAGCAACACGTGCTGACCGCGATCGCGGAAATCTTCGGCGATGCGGGTGGCATAAGCGGCACCCTGCATGCGCAGTAAGGGTGACACGTCCGCCGGCGCGGCGATCACGACCGAACGCGCGCGTCCGTCGGCACCGAGAATGTTCTCGATGAAATCTTTCACTTCGCGGCCACGTTCGCCAATCAGTCCCACGACGATGACGTCGGCGCGGGTATAGCGCGCCATCATGCCAAGCAGCACGCTTTTCCCGACGCCGGAACCGGCGAACAGCCCCATACGCTGGCCGCGACCGACGGTTAACAGGGCGTTGATCGGGCGTACGCCGGTATCCAGCACATGCTCAATCGGCGTACGCTGCAACGGGTTAAACGGCTGGGTAATCAGCGCGCCGGTTTCCGTGGTGTCGGGGGAGGGCAGACCGTCAAGCGGTTTGCCACTGCCGTCGAGTACGCGACCTAACAGCGCCGGACCCAGCGGCAGCTGTTTACCGCTTTGCAACCCTTCACCGGCGATATTTTTGGCGTAGACACGCGCGCCGGGCAGAATGCCTTCGACCTCTTCGAGCGGCATCAAAAACAGACGCTGACCGTTAAAGCCCACCACTTCACTTTCCACTTCGCGGGTTTCCGTTCCGTCCTGGCGTTCAATCACACAGGTCGCGCCGAGCGGCAACTGCAATCCGGTGGCCTCCAGAACCAGGCCGGTGGCGCGGGTCAGTCGTCCGTAACGACGAACGGCCGGAAGCTGCGCCATTTTGGCTTCGAAATTATCCAGCGTCGTCAACCAGCGAGTCAGGCGTGAGGTCATCAGATCACTCCCGGCGCGGCCAGACGACACAGTTCTTGCCAGCGGGTCGCCACGCTGGCGTCGAGATCGCCTTCATCCGCAGAGACTTTGCAGCCGCCGTGATGCAGGGTCGGATCGCCACGCAAACGCCAGCCGTGCAGGCTGAGGGTGGCGCCGAGCATCTCTTCGACGCGCTGTAAATCATCCGGATGGACGCGCAACTGCGGTTTTCCGCTGAACAGGGGCTCCTGCTGTAAGAGCTGTTGGATCTGCTTGATTAGGGCGGAATTATCCACCGCGGGCGTCTGACCAATCACCTGACGCGCGGCTTCCAGTGCCATCTGCATCAGACGCGAGGCGATCACGCTGTCCAGCGCGTCCAGCGTGTGCTGGAATTCGCTGACCAGTTGTTGCATCCGCGCATGAAGCGGGGCCTGCTGGGATCGCGCCTGCACCTGGCCCTGTTCCATCCCTTGCGCCAGCCCTTCCTGATAACCTTGTTCATGACCGGACTTCCGACCTTCCGCCAGTCCCGCGTTGTAACCTTGCTCGTGGGCCTGAATTTTCAGCTGGGCTAACTGCTGCTCGAGCTGCTGTTCCGCACTGATCTCGGGTTCGTCCTCTTCAGACACGGGGTCATCGTTGTGCTCCATGGGCACAAATTCAGCCAGCGGCGGCGCGAGATCGTCCGGGGTCCAGATTTTCCACGGCAGCTCGTTAGACATAGGTATCCTCGCCGCTGCCAATCATCATCTCGCCGGTCTCGGCCAGACGACGCACAATCAACAGAATGGCCTTTTGCTCGTTTTCCACCTGCGACAAACGTACCGGGCCACGGTTGGCGAGGTCGTCGCGCAGGATATCTGCCGCACGTTGCGACATATTGCGCAGGAACTTCTCGCGCAGCGGCTGTTCCGCGCCTTTCAGGGCGATCAGCAGCGACTCGGAATCCACTTCCTGCAGCAAACGCTGGATGCTGCGGTCGTCTACATCCACCAGGTTTTCGAACAGGAACATCTCGTCGATGATTTTTTGCGCCAGTTCGCCATCGAATTCGCGCACAGCGGTAATAACCGCTTCTTCTTGCTGCGTTTTCATCAGGTTGATAATTTCTGCCGCCGTTCTCACGCCGCCCATTTTGCTGCGTTTGAGGTTCTGACCGTCGAGCAGACCGTTGAGCACTTCGGTCAGTTCCGCCAGCGCGGCAGGCTGTACGCCGCCGAAAGTGGCGATACGCAGCATGACATCGTGACGCAGACGTTCGTCGAACAGCGCCAGAATATCCGCCGCCTGACCGCGTTTGAGGTGCACGAGGATGGTGGCGATAATCTGCGGGTGCTCGTCGCGGATAAGGTCGGCGGCGCTTTGCGGCTCCATAAAGTTGAGCGTTTCAATGCCGCTGGCGGTATCGCGGGTTTCAAGAATATCTTCCAGCAGGCTGGAGGCCCGCTCTTCGCCCAGCGCTTTCACCAGCACCGAACGCAGATATTCGTTGGCGTTGATGTTCAGGGCGGCAAACTGCTCGGCTTCCTGCTCAAATTCCGCCAGTACGTCGGTCAACTGTTTGTTGGAGATCTGGCGGACGTTCGCCATTGCTGCGCTCAGGGTCTGCACTTCGCGCTGGGAGAGGTGTTTGAACACCTCCGCCGCGCGATCTTCGCCAATGGTCATCAGCAGAATGACGCTTTTATCGGTACCGGAAAGAGCATTACTCATGATCGTTATTCATCCACTGGCGAATGACCAGCGCCACGACGCGCGGATCGTTATCTGACATTTCGCGAATGCGCTGGCTCATCACTTCTGCGCCCAGACGCTGATTCGCCCGACGCTGCTGAGTCTGCTCATCTTTACTGAGGCGAACCTCAACGGCTTCTTCGGTTTCCTGACGGATCTGCTCACGTTCCTGCTGGGCTTTCGCCTCTTCAGCGCGACGGGTCAACTGCGGACGAATCGCCTTACGCCACAGGATCCATGCCACCAACAGCACCAGCAACCAACGTCCGGCCGAGATCAACTGTTCGATAAACAACGGCTGTTTCCAGAACGGCAGTTCGCCCGCGTTGTCGTCCGTGGCGCTGAACGGCGAGTTGACTACGTTCAGGGTATCGCCGCGCTTGTCCGAGAAGCCCATTGCCTCGCGGGTCAGATCTTCAATCTGCTTCATTTGATCGGCAGTGAGCGGCAGCGGCTTGCCATCCGGCAAGGTTTTGTAGTTGACCACGACAGCCACGGACAGACGCTGTACGTCGCCGACGTTCATTTTTGTATGGCGGATAGTCCGGTCAACTTCATAGTTACTGGTTTCGTTGCGCTGGGTATTGCGTGGACCGGCACTGGCGCTGGTGGCCGTCTGCTGCTGCGCGTTCTGTCCGTTTTGGGCATTCTGCGCATTTTGCTGATTCGCCGGTGGTGTGCTGATCGGCGCCGTATTGGCTGGCGCAGGCTGGTTGGACAGCGCACCAGGTACGCCACCCGGCAGACCGGAGCCAATTTGCTCGCTTTCATTCAGTTGACGCGAACGCAGCACGGCCTGAGAGGCATCGCCATTTGGCCGATACTGTTCTTCTGTCTGTTCTTTATTAGCGAAATCCAGCTGCGCGGTGACCTGCGCGTGGACATTCCCGTTACCGACAATCGGTGACAGGATCGATTCGATACGGCGCTGGACACGACCTTCCACGTCGCTGGCGTATTTCAACTGCGCGTCGTTCAGATCGCGACTGCTGGTATTTGACTGCGTGAGCAGATGACCGGCCTGATCGACCAGCGTCACGTTACCCGGCGGCAGACCGGCTACCGCGCTGGAAACCAGATGCACGACCGCAGTGATTTGACCTTCATCCAGCGCACGCCCCGGTTCCAGATTGACGGTCACCGAGGCAGAAGGGGATTTCTGTTCACGCACGAACAGAGACGGCTTGGGCATTGCCAGATGCACGCGTGCGCGCTTAACCGGACCAAGGGTTTCGATGGTGCGTGCCAGTTCGCCTTCCAGCGCGCGCTGGTAGTTCACCTGCTCGCTAAACTGGCTGATGCCGAACTTTTCCTGATCCAACAGTTCAAAGCCCACCGCACCGCCTTTCGGCAGCCCTTGCTGGGCCAGGCGCAGGCGCAGTTCATGGACTTTGTCGGCTGGAACTTCAATCGCGCCGCTGCCTTCCGAGAAGCGGTACGGGATGTTCATCTGGGTCAACTGGGTGACGATCGCGCCGCCATCCTGATCGGATAAATTGCTGAATAACGTACGATAATCAGGCGCTTTGGCCCACAGCACCATCGCCACAATAATGGCGACGGCCGCAGAGCCCGCAACAATCAGAGGAATTTTGGGATTCGCACGCAGGCGATTAAGCCACTCGAGAGGTTTAGATTGGGTTGCAGCCGATGCAGTCGCGTTCATCTCGCACCTCGTGACTGTTCGTGGACGGCTTTATTTGCAAAGTGGAACAAGACTCACTCCCGGGTCAGCAAAATCGAAAAATTGACGGTCTCATTATTTGCGGTTTCGTTTTTTTCTATGCGGCAAAAACCGGGGTTTTTTATCGTTATTTAGCGCCTTTATCTTATTGACAAACTGGTAATCTCTGCTGCGTAGAAAACCATCCAGAGGATTATCATGTCAGCGATACAGGGGATTGAAGGGGTTATCAGCCAGCTTCAGGCGACGGCGATGAGCGCCAGGGCGCAGGAGACACTGCCGCAACCGACCGTGAGTTTTGCCGGTCAATTGCACGCGGCGCTGGACCGCATCAGCGATACGCAAACCACCGCCCGCGTACAGGCGGAAAAATTCACTCTGGGTGAACCGGGGATTGCGCTCAACGATGTGATGACCGATATGCAAAAAGCCTCAGTTTCCATGCAGATGGGAATTCAGGTGCGCAACAAACTGGTGTCGGCCTATCAGGAAGTGATGAGTATGCAGGTGTAGGTTTGCGTGCCGGATGGCGCTGGCGCTTATCCGGCCTACAATTCACACATCCTGTAGACCGGATTAGGGGGCGTTGCCACCCGGCAAACCGTTACTTCTGAATCAAATAACGGATCGTCGGCCCGTCTTGTTGAATATCCAGTACGGTGTAGCCGTGGTTGCGCGCATCCAGCGGAATGTTATTGATGGATTGCGGGCAGTCGCTGACCACTTCCAGAATTTCCCCTTTCTTCAACTGCGGCATCGCTTCCAGCGTCGCCACGGCAGGGTAAGGGCAGGGCTCGCCGACCATATCAAGGCGATAATCGGGAACGATATTTTTCATGCGGATTCCTTAGCAGGGGTCAGCCCGGCACGACGGAAGAAACGTTTTTCCCAGCCGACGATGAACATTAAGGCGGCAAACAGCAGCAGATAGGTTACCAGCAGGCCGCCGAGCGGACCGAAGGTGTTGAGCAGGTTAATTTTATCCCAGCTGGTGGCCAGCGCAGGGGCGAAGTCATCCCAGTAGTAGGCCAGAATCGTTGAGCCGATGACGTTACCGAGACCCACCCACCAGTAGTGTACCTGGCCTTCCACCGCGCGGTACATCCAGCCGGTTTCACACCCGCCTGCCAGCACGATACCAAAACCAAACAACAGCCCGCCGATGACCGCATTCGGGCCCGCCCACATGATTTTGGCTTCCACGCCCAGTTGTACGTAGCTGAAAATACCGATTGCGCTGACGCCCATCCCGAAGATGATCGCCTTTGCCATATGGGTTCGCCCGGTGATCCACAGATCGCGGAAGGCGGAGGTGAAGCAGATTTGCGCGCGCTCGATCAGCAGACCAAAACCAACGCCGAACAGCATCGCCAGGCCCAGCTTCGGATGGTTCATGGCGGTCAGCAGCGCCCAGCCGATCATGCCGATAAACACCAGCATGCCGAGGCGGAAACGACGGCGCGCCTGATCCGGTTTCTGCGTCAACGGCGATGCAGCGGAGACTTTCTGCATGTTGACCGGGATGCGGAATATCGGCAGCAGGGTGAATCGCGCGCCAAACCAGGAGCCGATGGCGGTTGCCAGGGCAAAGAACCAGGCGTGAAGAGAGAACTGAGGAATACCGGTAAAGAATGCCGCCAGGTTACAGCCCATCGCCATACGCGCGCCGAACCCGGCGATGATCCCGCCCAGAACCGCCTGCATGATGCGGATGCGACTGCGCGGCATACGTAGTTTGACGTTGTTGGCCCACAGCGCTGCCGCGAAGCAGCCGCCGAACATCCCGAGGATCATCATCCCGTCGATGCGAGTGAGCGGGGTGCCTTCCAGGTGGATCAGCTTGTAGTAGCCCCATTCTTCCGCATGGACGCCAAACAGTTGCAGGATTTGTCCGCCCCAGCGGGTAAATTCACCCGTGACGGCCCAGAAGGTGCCGGTGATGCCAAAATAGTAAGTAGAGAGAATACCCGCTGCGATGACCGCAGGGACAGGTGCCCAGAATTTAACTAACCAGGCTTGTTTGAATTGTTGCCATGACATGTGTTTTGCCTCTGAACTCAGAAGGTGTGAAACAAGAAAGCGGATAGTACACCACTGCGGTAATTTTGCCTGGTACTATTAAGCGGTAATCCCCAATGGATCAAAGTTCTGCTGGTACCGTGAAAGGCTGGCGACCGCAGGCCTTTAATGCCACAATCCTCTTTTCTTCGCATGCAGGATGAATGATGAAAAAATGTGCAATCGTTGGGGCATTGCTGATGTTAGCGGGATGCGCCGAGGTGGAAAACTACAATGATGTGGTCAAAACGCCTGCGCCCGCCGGGCTGGAAGGGTACTGGCAGACTAACGGGCCGCAGCGCAAACTGGTGAGCCCGGAAGCCATTGCCAGTCTGGTGGTGACCAAAGAGGGCGATACGCTCGATTGTCGCCAGTGGCAAAGGGTTATTGCGCTGCCGGGTAAGCTAACGATGTTGTCCGGTGACTTAACCAACGTGACGGTCAAACGTGAACTTTATGAGATCGAGCGGGAAGGGAACACCCTGGAATATGACGGGATGACCCTGCAACGCGTGGATCGCCCAACGGTGGAATGTGCCGCCGCGCTCGAGAAGTCACCGCTGCCAACGCCGCTACCGTAATGTCTTGTCCCCGACAGTTTTCTCTGTCGGGGCGCTTGATTAGATCACCTCTTCAATCACCCACACGCTGACGCTGCCGGCGTTGCAGTAAAACGTGGCGTCGCCGTTTTCATCGGTGACCACGCTTTCGCTCCGGTTGCCGAGAAAATCTCGCCAGGTTTTATTGCCGTAGTTTGCCCCCAGCGCGAGAGTCTTCTCGCCATCATCACCATTGGATAGCACCACCACGCAGCCGGGATCGTCGTCCGTCCCGCTACGGCTGAACGCGATGCAGTTGGGGTGATCAAACCAGAGCGTCTGAATGCCGTGGGCGAAACGCTGGCGGGCAAGAATAAGTTCGGCGAGTTGCTCAATGATCGGCATGTCGATGGTATAGGTTTCCCCGTCGCCTCCGGTATCTTCATAGTGCGCGCCATAGAGATCGGGATAGAAAACCGACGGTACGCCATTTTCCCGCAGCAGGATGAGCGCATAGGCCAGCGGTTTAAACCACGCTTCAACCGGCGCCTCCAGCGCCTGCAACGGCTGGGTGTCATGATTGGCGACCAGCGTCACGGCGTGAAACGGATCGGCTTCTACCAGCGTGCCGCTGAAGATCTGGCTCATGTCGTAATCACGTCCCTGACGCGACGCTTCATGAAAATTGAGCTGTAGCGGGGCGTCGAACAGCATCGTTTTGCCTTCTACCTGGTCGATATAGGTTTGCAGCTTATCCACTTCGTGCGACCAGTATTCGGCGACGATAAACAGCGGCTTTGGCGCCACCTCCTGAACATGTTCAATCCACTCTTTATAAAACCAGGCCGGAATGTGTTTTACCGCATCGAGACGAAAACCGTCACACTGGGTTTGTTCCATCACCCAGCGCGCCCAGTATTTTATCTCCTCGGTGACGGCGTGATTACGAAAGTCGATGTTTTCGCCCATCAGGTAATCGAAATTGCCCAGCTCGCCATCAACCTGGTCGTTCCAGCCCTCGCCGGTATAGTCATTGACGATCTTAAAGATGCCGTCCTCGTGCGGATTTTCGATGTGGTCGATGCCGCTGAAGCATTTGAAATCCCAGATAAACTGAGAGTACTGACCGCCACGCGCCGGGAAGGTGTAACGGGTCCAGCCTTCGCAGTCGATGATCTCATCCGCAATCTGCGTGCGATCCTCTTCGTTGACTCGCTGTACGCGGATGCTCTCTTTCTCGTCCGCCCCCATTTTGTGATTTACCACCACGTCGAGCAGCACCGCGATGTCATTTTTCTTCAGCGCGTCGATTGCCGCCAGTAGCTGCGTTTTATCACCATATTTGGTGGCAAGGGTGCCTTTTTGGTCAAACTCGCCGAGATCAAACAGATCGTAAGAGTCATAGCCGACGGAATAGCCGCCTGACGCGCCTTTATAGGCGGGCGGCAACCAGACCATGTTGATACCGATATCATTGAGGCTGTCTGCGCGCTCTGTCACCTCTTGCCAGAGTTTGCCGCCTTCGGGGTAATACCAGTGGAAGAACTGCAGTAACGTGGGGTTTTTCATCTTCCGTGCTCCAGAAGTCTTGTAGACGACCTCTGGAGTATGGAAGATTTTTGCTAACGTAGCGGAAATTATTGTGGGGCAGTGGGGGCGTCGGGCACCAATAGCATGCCAGAAAGATTGCTGTAGGTAGAGGTCAACGTTTTTTGCTGGTTTCCGTTTTGGATAAGTACTTTTAACTCATCCATCCGAATGCTCAGCAACCGCTTAACTTCGTTCTCGTTATCGATGATTGTGTGGAGCAACTCTCTGATCTGGCTTTGCGTAGAGGGATCGCCTGGCGGGTTTGGGTCTTGAGCCAGAGACTCGACCAGGCGAATATACTCCATCTCTCCTTCGACCAATTCATCCCATTTGTTTTCACTCGCCAGCCTGAGCATTTGCTGGCTCACAGAACGAAGTAGTAGCCACTGCTGCAAGGATGAAAAGGAAGCGCTCATTATTTTATATCCTGTGCTTTTGAAGACGGATCAATTTCTTTCCATGCTTCTGAAATATTGCTCAGTAGGGCATGAACTTCGAGGATGGCTGACGCGTCATTGTGCAAGTTTGCCTGTAATAAACGGCGAGTCATATAGTCATACAGGTTATCGAGGTTGTCGCATAATTCCTGATTGACACTGCGATCAAGTCCGGACTGTAAACCATTCGAAATAATATTAATGGCTTTGGTCAGTGCTTTTCCCTTACCGGGAATATCGCCCTGTTCGAGCAAGATCAGCGCTTTTTTTAAGGCGCTGAGCGCGCCATCAAAAAGCATGTTTACCAGTTGATAAGGGGAGGCGCTCATTACAGCGCTCTCCACTTCGATTTGCGCATAGGCGCTAATACCTGCACGGCTATACATGCAAAAATCCTTACGACGATGAAGACATAGCGGTAAATTGTTGGCTCAAATAACTACCGGTATTGTTCAGCTTATTTACCAGCGTATCGAGTTGCGTAAACTGCTTTTTATAACGCTCGATGGTGTTATTGATGCTGAGCGTGGTGTCATCAATGCGCGTTTTTAATTTTTTCAGCGAATTGTTGATACCGTCCGTTGCGCTCTGAACCGCGCCGTCATCGGCCAAAAATTGCTTCAGCAGGGCGCTGGTTTGTACGCCGAATCCGGTTTTTTCACCGTCACCGACAAAGAATTCAGTCACGCTACCCGGTTTATCATTCAGCGCTTTATCCAGTTTGGTGCTGTCAACGGTCAGTTTACCGTTGACATCCTGGGTGATCCCCATGGATGACAGCGTGGCATAGTCAGAAGGCTGTGCGCTAATCACCATGGAACGCAGGCGCGTCTGAATGTTGCGCAGCGTGCCGTCTCCCATCAGATCGCCATTGCTTGAATCCTGGCTGTCACTGCCCTGATCGACGGCGGTGTATTTCGTTTGTGACGAAATGGTCGTCTGCAATGAGTTATAGGCATCGACAAAAGACTGAATCGCCGTTTTCATCGCCGTGTTATCACGGGTAATTGTGAGCTGTTCTGGCTTATCGGCTTCTGTTTCTTTCAGTAGCGTCAGCGTCAGGCCTTCCGGCGCATCTTTGATGGTATTGCTGCTGCGCGTGATGGTGATATCGTTAATTTTAACTTCGGCATCGGATGCCTGAACCGTCTGCTTTAACCCATTACCAGACGTTGCGCTCGGATCATAAGCCAGTTTCTGCTTCAGAGTATCGTCACCCGTCACTGTCACCGTCATGGCATTACTCACACCCGTTTCTTTGGATGTCAGTGACAAATAATAAGAGTCGTCATCTGCTTTAATAATCGTGGCGGTGACGCTGCCATTTTGCTTATTAATTGCGTCGCGAATCCCGGTCAGCGAGGTTTGATCGTCAGTTAACGTGACGGTCATCGGTTCTTTCTGACCCGGCTGGCTAATGGTAATGGTGCGAGAGTCCGATCCCGTTGTGCCGCCAATTTTATCTTTATTGCTGGAGAATTCCTGGGATGTCAGCGTCTGTGACTGCGCCATCTTGAGAACTTCAACCGTGTAATTCCCAGCAGGCACGCCACCATCCACAGTGGCGCTAAAGGCGGTGTTTTTACTGGTTACCGCAGTGGTTGCGATCTTATCCGCTTTGACTAATGCATCAGATGCCGTCTGCACTTTTTGCAGTGCGCTTTTTACCACGCCCCAGGCCGTCAGCTGTGCTTTATAAGACGTCTGTTGAGTGGTTAACGGTGTGAGTCTTTGCTGTTCTGCGGCATTTAATTTATCCAGCAGAGCACTCAGATCCAGATTCGAACCGACGCCAAGAGAACTAACACTCGCCATTACATTTTCCTTTTGAATAAGAACCAATGGAGAGGGTATCGGCACTTAACGCGAGAAGTTTAGCGAAAAGATAGCGATGGCAATTGCACAATAAAGAGGCTTTTTAGGAAGGTATTCTGCTTCTCGGTAAAATAAGCCAGAGACAGGGACGAAGACTTATTTGAAATTGTTCAGGGGATAAAAAAGCGGAAAAAAAAGAGTGATAAAAATTGCTAAAGGTTCGTTTGAGGCTGTCGATAATCTGGATAACGGCGCAGGAGCCGTGGGCCAGAGGCCTGAAACTAAACACTTTATGAAGGAAACTCAATTATGGCAGTAATCAATACTAACAGCCTGTCGCTGATGACGCAGAACAACCTGAACAAATCTCAGTCTGCTCTGGGTACCGCTATTGAGCGTTTGTCTTCTGGTCTGCGTATCAACAGCGCTAAAGACGACGCCGCTGGCCAGGCAATCGCCAACCGTTTCACCTCTAACATCAACGGTCTGACCGTTGCTGCACGTAACGCCAACGACGGTATCTCTCTGTCTCAGACTGCTGAAGGCGCGCTGAGCGAAATCAACAACAACCTGCAGCGTGTTCGTGACCTGACCGTTCAGGCGCAGAACAGCTCTAACTCCGCATCCGATATCGACTCTATCCAGTCTGAAGTTAACCAGCGTATGGAAGAGATCAACCGCGTCACCAAACAAACCGATTTTAACGGTATCAAAGTTCTGGATAACCGTGCAGCTACCTCTCAGAGCTATGACTTCCAGGTTGGCTCTAAAGATGGCGAGCAGATCAGCATTCAGATCGGCTCAAGTGCCGGTTGGAACCTGGTTGCTGCAGGTACTGATGGTACTTCCAGCGATAAAGTCAACGTTAGCACAAACATTGATGATGCTAAAAAAGCATATGATACGGCTCTGGATAAGCCTGCAGATGCGACAGCAGCGAAAACTATCGTAACGGCTGCGGCTACTGAACTCACTGCTTATGCTGATGCAGCGGTTGGAAGTACGGCAGAGAAAGATGCTGAAACCGCTCTTCGCACAGCATTAGGTGTTAGCGATGATGCCGATATTTCTGCCGCTCTGGCGAAAGTTAAAACCGGTAACCTGACGACAGGTGGCAATGCAACTGATAAAGCTGCAGCAGAAACAGCACTGACAAACGCATTGTTAGTAGACAAAAACCTGGCAACTTATTCAGCAGCTAAAGATGCAGCAGCTGCCTTCAGCGGCACAGTTGTAAACGGCAATATGCGTACCGTTGCAGCGAAAGGTTTTGACGTACTGAACGGTACTGTTGATTCTGAAGGCAAAACTGACGGTAGCCCGCTGGCTGATATCGATGCCGCGCTGAAAGCGGTTGATACTCAGCGCAGCATCCTGGGTGCTTCCCAGAACCGTTTCGAGTCTACCATCACTAACCTGAACAACACCGTTAACAACCTGACCGACGCCCGTAGCCGTATTCAGGATTCTGACTACGCGACCGAAGTGTCCAACATGTCTCGCGCGCAGATCCTGCAGCAGGCTGGCTCTTCCGTACTGGCTCAGGCCAACCAGGTTCCGCAGACCATGCTGTCCCTGCTGCGTTAATTTACGCTTCCTGCACAAACCCCGCTTCGGCGGGGTTTTTTCGTTCTGGCTTTACCGGTAACCCCTAAATAACCCCTCATTTCACCCACTATTCACCCGATTAAAACCCCTGCAGAAACGGATAATCATGCCGATAACTCATTTAACGCAGGGCTGTTTATCGTGAATTCACTGTATACCGCTGAAGGTGTAATGGATAAACACTCGCTGTGGCAGCGTTATGTACCGCTGGTGCGTCACGAAGCGTTGCGCCTGCAGGTGCGTTTGCCCGCGAGCGTAGAACTGGACGATCTGCTACAGGCGGGCGGTATCGGGTTATTGAATGCAGTTGACCGATATGACGCTCTGCAAGGAACGGCATTTACCACTTACGCAGTGCAGCGTATTCGTGGGGCGATGCTGGATGAACTACGCAGCCGTGACTGGGTGCCGCGTAGTGTCCGGCGTAATGCCCGCGAAGTGGCACAGGCGATGGGGCAACTGGAACAGGAATTAGGGCGCAACGCGACGGAAACTGAGGTGGCGGAGCGACTGGCGATTCCTGTCGAAGAATATCGTCAGATGTTGCTTGATACCAACAACAGCCAACTCTTCTCCTATGACGAGTGGCGGGAAGAGCATGGCGATAGTATCGAGCTGGTGACAGAAGAACACCAGCAGGAAAACCCGTTACAACAGCTCCTTGAGAGCAATTTGCGCCAGCGCGTGATGGATGCCATTGAAGCACTTCCGGAACGCGAACAACTGGTGCTCACGCTCTATTACCAGGAAGAACTCAATCTCAAAGAGATTGGCGCGGTTCTGGAAGTCGGGGAGTCACGGGTCAGCCAGTTGCACAGTCAGGCCATAAAACGGTTACGCACGAAGCTGGGTAAGTTATAGCGAACGACGTTGTCGTGCTGAAAAATGCCGCACAACGTATTGACTACCAGGAGTTCTCATGACGGTGCAGCAATCAAAAAGACGGCCTCTAAGCCGCTACCTCAAAGACTTTAAACACAGCCAGACGCATTGCGCTCATTGCCACAAGCTACTGGATCGCATCACGCTGGTGCGCAAAGGGCAGATCGTCAATAAAATCGCCATTTCCCGCCTCGATACGCTCATGGATGAAGCCGCCTGGCAGCAGGAGCAGAAAGAGTGGGTGGCGCTATGCCGTTTCTGCGGCGATCTGCACTGCAAAACGCAGAGCGATTTCTTCGACATCATTGGTTTTAAACAATTCCTGTTTGAACAGACCGAAATGAGCCACGGAACCGTACGCGAGTATGTTGTCCGTCTGCGCCGTCTCGGTAATCATCTCAGCGAGCAGAAAATTTCTCACGATCTGCTCCAGGACGGTTACCTTGATGAAAACCTGGCGCCGTGGCTGCCGGAGACCAGCACCAACAACTATCGCATCGCACTGCGTAAGTACGCGCAATATAAAGCGCATGCTCGCCCCGAATCGCAACAGAATTCCTCCCTCCGGATGACTTCTGATATATATTAAAAATGAATAAGATGTAGCAGAGTGATTTATGTCGTTACCCATAAACGCTCTACACTACGGGCATTCATAACAACATTCGGGGTAAATATGAAATTAGCACTTCTGGGACGCCAGGCGCTGATGGGCGTGATGGCTGTGGCTCTTGTCGCGGGAATGAGCGCAAAAACGTTTGCAGATGAAGGTCTGCTGAAGAAGGTTAAAGATCGTGGCACGCTGCTGGTGGGGCTGGAAGGCACTTATCCGCCGTTCAGTTTCCAGGGCGATGACGGTAAATTGACCGGCTTTGAAGTGGAGTTCGCCGAAGAGCTGGCGAAGCATCTGGGCGTGAAAGCCACGCTGAAACCGACCAAATGGGACGGGATGCTGGCCTCTCTGGACTCTAAACGCATCGATGTGGTGATCAATCAGGTCACCATCTCCGACGAGCGGAAAAAGAAATATGATTTCTCTACCCCTTATACCGTTTCCGGTATCCAGGCGCTGGTGAAAAAAGGCAATGAAGGCGCGATTAAAACCGCCGCCGATCTGAAAGATAAGAAAGTGGGCGTGGGTCTGGGTACCAACTATGAAGAGTGGTTACGTCAGAACGTCCAGGGTGTTGACATCCGGACTTATGATGATGACCCGACGAAATATCAGGATCTGCGCGTAGGCCGTATCGACGCCATTCTGGTGGATCGTCTGGCGGCGCTGGATCTGGTTAAAAAGACCAAAGACACGCTGGCGGTCACCGGTGAAGCCTTCTCCCGTCAGGAGTCTGGCGTTGCGCTGCGTAAAGGCAACGAAGACCTGCTGAAGGCGGTAGACGCCGCGATTGCCGAAATGCAGAAAGACGGCTCGCTGAAGGCGCTTTCTGAGAAGTGGTTTGGCGCGGATGTAACGAAATAGTCCGAACAGTAAGAAAAAAAAGGCGCTTTAATCAGCGCCTTTTTTATTTCATGCGTTTGAACGTGCATAATAAAAAGAACATCACAACAACGAATAATCGGAGGCTTTATGCCACTGCACAACCTGACACGCTTTCCGCGCCTGGAATTTATCGGCGCGCCGACGCCGCTGGAATACCTGCCGCGCTTTTCTGACTACCTGGGACGGGATATTTTCATCAAGCGCGATGACGTAACGCCGATGGCGATGGGGGGTAATAAGCTGCGCAAGCTCGAGTTCCTGGCCGCAGATGCGCTGCGTGAAGGCGCGGATACGCTGATCACGGCAGGCGCGATTCAGTCTAACCACGTACGTCAGACTGCGGCGGTTGCCGCGAAGCTGGGACTGCACTGCGTGGCGCTGCTGGAAAACCCCATTGGCACCACGGCAGAAAACTATCTCACCAACGGCAACCGCCTGCTGCTGGATCTGTTCAACGTGCAGGTCGAAATGTGCGATGCGCTAAGCCAGCCAGATGCGCAGTTGCAGGAACTGGCCACCCGCGTCGAAGCGCAGGGCTTTCGTCCCTACATCATACCGGTTGGCGGTTCAAACGCGCTGGGGGCATTAGGCTATGTTGAAAGCGCGCTGGAAATCGCGCAACAGTGTGAAGGCGCGGTGCAACTCTCTTCAGTGGTGGTGGCTTCTGGTAGCGCGGGAACGCACGCCGGGCTGGCGATTGGTCTGGAACAACTGATGCCGGATGTGGATCTGATTGGCGTAACCGTTTCGCGCAGCGTAGCCGATCAAAAGCCGAAAGTGGCGGCGCTGCAGCAGGCTATTGCCAGTGAACTCGAACTGACAGCGGCGGCGGAGATTTTGTTGTGGGATGACTATTATGCCCCGGGCTACGGCACGCCAAATGAAGAGGGGATGGAAGCCGTGAAGTTGTTGGCGCGTCTGGAAGGGATCCTTCTCGACCCGGTCTATACCGGAAAAGCGATGGCCGGACTGATTGACGGCATCAGCCAGAAACGCTTTAAAGACGAAGGCCCGATCCTCTTTATCCATACTGGTGGGGCGCCCGCGCTGTTTGCCTACCATCCACACGTGTAATTTTCGGATAAGCTCATGCAAGAAAGTATCCAACTGGTTATTGATTCCCTGCCGTATCTGCTCAAAGGGGCGGTGTTTACGCTGCAACTCAGTATTGGCGGCATGTTCTTCGGCCTGCTGCTGGGATTTATCCTCGCGCTGATGCGCCTGTCGCCGCTGCTGCCTCTGCGCTGGCTGGCGCGCTTCTATATCTCTATTTTTCGCGGTACGCCGCTTATCGCGCAACTGTTTATGATCTATTACGGTCTGCCGCAGTTTGGTATTGAGCTGGATCCGGTGCCGTCCGCAATGATTGGCTTGTCGCTCAATACGGCAGCTTATGCCGCGGAGACGCTGCGTGCGGCGATTTCATCGATTGACAAAGGACAGTGGGAAGCGGCAGCCAGTATCGGGATGACGCCATGGCAGACGATGCGTCGCGCCATTTTACCGCAGGCTGCCAGAGTAGCACTGCCGCCGCTGAGCAACAGTTTTATCAGCCTGGTGAAAGACACGTCGCTGGCGGCCACCATTCAGGTACCCGAACTGTTCCGTCAGGCACAGCTGATTACGTCGCGCACGCTGGAGGTATTCACCATGTATCTGGCGGCATCGCTGATCTACTGGATCATGGCAACCGTGCTGTCTTCATTGCAGAACTACTTTGAAAATCAACTGAACCGCCAGGAGAGAGAGCCGAAATGAGTGCGATCGACGTAAAAAACCTGGTCAAGAAATTCCATGGACAGACGGTGCTGCACGGCATCGATCTGCAAGTGCAGGCGGGGGAGGTGGTCGCGATCATCGGTCCCAGCGGGTCGGGGAAAACGACACTGCTGCGCAGTATTAATCTGCTGGAACAGCCGGAAGCGGGCACGATTACCGTGGGTGACATCACCATTGATACGGCGCGTTCGCTAAGTCAACAGCGAACGCTTATTCGCCAGTTGCGTCAGCATGTCGGCTTCGTGTTCCAGAGCTTCAATCTCTTCCCTCATCGCACGGTACTGGAGAACATCATTGAAGGTCCGGTTATCGTGAAGGGCGAAGGCAAAGAAGAGGCGATGGCGCGGGCGCGGGAACTGCTGGCGAAAGTGGGGCTGGCCGGGAAAGAGACCAGCTATCCGCGGCGCTTGTCCGGCGGACAGCAGCAGCGTGTGGCGATCGCCCGTGCGCTGGCGATGCGTCCGGAAGTGATTTTGTTTGATGAACCGACCTCTGCGCTCGATCCTGAGCTGGTGGGCGAGGTGTTGAGCACTATCCGTCAACTGGCGCAGGAAAAACGCACCATGGTGATTGTGACCCATGAAATGAGCTTCGCCCGCGATGTCGCGGACCGGGCGATATTTATGGATCAGGGGCGTATTGTGGAACAGGGGCCGGCCAAAGCGCTATTTGCCAATCCACAACAACCGAGAACCCGTCAGTTTCTTGAGAAGTTTCTGCTGCAATGATTGGTTTTTCTCCACTCGTCCGGGATTATCCCATTTCGGCCGGGTGGAGATGCATAAATAGTAATATCAGTCGCATGACTATGAACGTATTTCCCTGAGTGAAACAGGCTTATTGAAACAACGCTCAAGTAATCGGTTCCCTGACCGATATTTTATACATCTACCGTATGTTTATGTGATAGGTTATTTCTCACATTTAAAATGATTATCACTCTCAAGGGCGCGAATACTGAGTATGCAGGATTTAGATTTCTTTACCTGGCGACGGACGATGCTGTTACGTTTTCACGAAATGACAAGCGCAGAAGACGTCTACAGCGAATTACAGCAGCAGACACAATTGCTGGAATTTGATTATTACGCGCTGTGTGTCAGGCATCCGGTTCCGTTCACGCGTCCTAAAATTTCCCTTCATACCACTTATCCCGATGCGTGGGTTTCGCAATATCAGGCGGAAAACTATTTCGCGATTGATCCCGTGCTGAAGCCGGAAAACTTCATTCAGGGACATCTGCCCTGGAACGACGCATTATTCAGTGACGCACAGACGATGTGGGATGCCGCCCGTTCGCACGGATTACGCAAAGGGGTCACGCAGTGTCTCATGCTGCCAAATCGCGCGCTGGGTTTTCTCTCGGTCTCACGGTCGAGCCTGCGTAATACGCCGTTTGCGGGCGATGAAGTCGAATTGAAACTGCAGTTGCTGGTACGCGAAAGCTTAACGGTACTCTCCCGGCTCGAAGATGAGATGGTGATGGCGCCGGAAATGCGCTTTAGCAAACGAGAAAAAGAGATTCTGAAATGGACGGCGGAAGGAAAGACCTCGGCTGAAATTGCGATGATTCTGTCGATATCAGAAAACACCGTTAACTTTCACCAGAAGAATATGCAGAAGAAGTTCAACGCGCCGAATAAGACGCAGATTGCGTGCTATGCCGCGGCGACCGGGCTTATCTGAAACAATAAACGTTCTGCGTGGCAGACAATAAACCGGCTGAAAGCGCTGCTCTCAGCCGGTTTTTCTTTACTGACGGTAAGCTTGTTTAATTTGCTTAACAGTGCTGGAAAATACTGCAGCCTGCGCGTCGTCTTCGACCAGCGCGATCTGTTTTTCCATTTTAAGAATCACGCGGCCTGCATCGGCCTGGCCCATTGCTTGCAGCATCAGCGTTAACAGCGCCTTCAGGCAGGTGACTTCATTAGCCAGTTCTTGATTATTCTCGGCAGTGGAAAAATCAGGCGTACTCATTTATTTTCCTCGTAATGTTTCAGTAAAAATGTGCGATGGTAAATGTTAAGGCCGCGGAGTATACCATAAGCTGAGGGAAAAATAGCAGTGGTTGTTTTTTGATCGGAAATCACACCAGCGGAGTTAAATTAAACAACAACATAAGAAGTCTATATTTTCCTCATTTATTGTTTATTCCGAGTATTTTACTCGTTAATTATTGTTACAAACTTAGCTGTCTATTTAGCATTTAGGCGAGAGAACGCGAGTTTTTGTCACTATTATGAAACCTCGTTCCCGAAATAGTGCGTGTAACTGGCTGTTCTTAGCCTAAGTTTCCACAAAGCGTACAGACTAATTTCCGAAAACGAGAGCAAAATCGGTAACCGGACGTTTTTTACGTTTTAAAGTTGAGATAAAACCCGCTAATATAGTGGCGATCCACTATCAGTAGCGTTATCCCTATTCTGGAGATATTCCTTTGATCAACGTTCTTCTTGTTGATGACCACGAACTGGTGCGCGCAGGGATACGACGCATTCTTGAAGATATAAAGGGTATAAAAGTTGTCGGTGAAGCAGGTTGCGGTGAGGATGCCGTAAAATGGTGTCGCGCCAACACCGTCGACGTCGTGTTGATGGACATGAACATGCCCGGTATTGGTGGCCTTGAAGCCACGCGCAAAATTGCGCGTTCAACTGCCGATATTAAAGTGATTATGTTGACCGTTCACACGGAAAACCCGTTGCCAGCAAAAGTGATGCAGGCCGGAGCCGCAGGTTACCTGAGTAAGGGCGCCGCGCCTCAGGAAGTGGTAAGTGCCATCCGTTCGGTTTATTCCGGGCAGCGATACATTGCTTCTGACATCGCCCAGCAAATGGCATTAAGCCAGATTGAACCCGAAAAAACGGAAACCCCGTTTGCCAGTTTGTCTGAGCGCGAATTGCAGATTATGCTGATGATCACCAAAGGTCAGAAGGTTAATGAGATTTCGGAGCAGTTGAATCTCAGTCCTAAAACGGTGAACAGCTATCGCTATCGTATGTTCAGTAAACTAAACATTCATGGTGATGTAGAGCTGACTCACCTGGCAATTCGCCATGGCCTGTGTAATGCGGAGACGTTAACAAGCCAGTGAGCGATCAGTTTGACGCGAAAGCGTTCCTAAAAACCGTAACCAGTCAACCCGGCGTTTATCGTATGTATGATGCCGGTGGTACGGTTATCTATGTGGGTAAAGCGAAAGACCTGAAAAAACGGCTTTCCAGCTATTTCCGCAGCAACCTGGCTTCGCGTAAGACCGAAGCGCTGGTTGCGCTCATTCAGCAAATCGATGTGACGGTGACGCACACCGAAACGGAAGCGTTGCTGCTCGAGCACAACTACATCAAGCTGTATCAGCCGCGTTATAACGTGTTGCTGCGTGATGACAAATCCTACCCCTTTATTTTTCTCAGCGCGGATACGCATCCCCGGCTGGCGATGCACCGTGGGGCGAAACATACGCGGGGCGAATACTTCGGCCCGTTTCCCAACGGCTATGCCGTCCGTGAAACGCTGGCGCTGTTACAGAAAATTTTCCCGATCCGGCAGTGTGAAAACAGCGTTTATCGCAATCGCTCGCGACCATGTCTGCAATACCAGATCGGCCGTTGCCTGGGCCCCTGCGTCGAAGGTCTGGTGAGTGAAGAAGAGTATGCGCAGCAGGTTGACTACGTCCGGTTGTTTTTATCCGGCAAGGATGATCAGGTCTTAACCCAGCTGATCGCGCGGATGGAGAAAGCCAGTCAAAATCTGGCGTTCGAAGAGGCCGCGCGTATACGCGATCAGATCCAGGCCGTGCGTCGGGTGACGGAGAAACAGTTCGTTTCCAACGCGGGTGACGATCTGGATGTGATCGGCGTTGCGTTTGATGCCGGGATGGCCTGTGTACACGTACTCTTTATCCGCCAGGGGAAAGTGCTGGGCAGCCGCAGCTATTTCCCGAAAGTGCCGGGAGGGACTGAACTGGGCGAAGTGGTGGAAACCTTCGTCGGGCAATTCTACCTCCAGGGCAGCCAGATGCGCACATTGCCTGGCGAGATCCTGCTGGATTTCAATCTGGAAGACAAAACGCTGCTGGCAGATTCGCTTTCTGAACTGGCGGGGCGTCGTATTAATGTGCAGACCAAACCCCGCGGCGATCGCGCGCGTTATCTGAAACTGGCGCGGACCAATGCCGCCACGGCGCTGACCACGAAACTTTCTCAGCAGTCGACCATTACCCAACGGTTGACGGCGCTGGCGACCGTACTGAAGCTACCAGCGGTAAAACGGATGGAATGTTTCGACATCAGCCACACGATGGGCGAACAAACGGTGGCATCCTGCGTGGTCTTTGATGCGAACGGGCCGCTGCGTGCGGAATACCGTCGCTACAATATCACCGGCATCACGCCGGGCGATGACTATGCTGCAATGAATCAGGTATTGCGTCGCCGTTATGGAAAAGCCATCGAAGAAAGTAAGATTCCGGATGTGATCCTGATTGACGGCGGAAAAGGGCAACTGGGGCAGGCGAAGGCCGTTTTCGCTGAGCTGGATGTGCCCTGGGATAAAAATCACCCTCTGCTGTTAGGGGTTGCAAAAGGCGCTGACCGTAAAGCCGGTCTGGAAACGCTGTTCTTTGAACCGGAAGGTGAGGGATTTAGCCTGCCGCCGGATTCGCCGGCCCTGCATGTGATCCAGCATATTCGCGATGAGTCACACGATCATGCCATTGGCGGCCACCGTAAAAAACGGGCGAAAGTGAAAAACACCAGTACGCTGGAGACCATCGAAGGCGTTGGACCGAAACGTCGCCAAATGTTGTTGAAATATATGGGCGGTTTGCAAGGATTACGTAACGCCAGCGTTGAAGAAATTGCAAAAGTGCCGGGTATTTCGCAAGGACTGGCAGAAAAGATCTTCTGGTCGTTGAAACATTGAGTCCGCTGTAGCAACATAGGGGTAAATTCTCTGACAACAGATAGTTACCCGTCACTATGCAATTTAATATTCCAACGTTGCTTACGCTGTTTCGCGTCATACTTATCCCATTCTTTGTCGTGGTGTTTTATCTGCCATTCACCTGGGCGCCGTTCGTCGCTGCGCTGATCTTCTGTATCGCTGCGGTGACCGACTGGTTTGACGGTTTTCTGGCGCGTCGCTGGAACCAGAGTACGCGTTTTGGCGCGTTTCTCGACCCGGTTGCGGATAAAGTGCTGGTGGCCATTGCGATGGTATTGGTGACCGAGCACTATCACAGCTGGTGGGTGACGCTACCGGCTGCCACGATGATTGCACGTGAAATTATCATCTCTGCGCTGCGTGAATGGATGGCGGAACTGGGTAAGCGCAGCAGCGTGGCGGTCTCCTGGATCGGCAAAGTCAAAACCACTTCGCAAATGGCGGCGCTGGCCTGGCTGCTGTGGCGTCCGAATATCTGGGTGGAGTACGCGGGTATTGCGCTGTTCTTCGTTGCTGCGGTCCTGACGCTGTGGTCAATGTTCCAGTATCTGAACGCCGCGCGCGGGGATTTGCTTGATCAGTGATCGTTTCGCCGTAAATTTCAGCAAACGATCCTACGTGACGAAAAATATCGTTGACTCATTGCGTCAGGTAAGTAGAATGCAACGCATCGAACGGCAGCACAGATTGCCAGACGATAGTAAAATCAAGTGATTAACGATTTACTTGATGATGCGGGAATAGCTCAGTTGGTAGAGCACGACCTTGCCAAGGTCGGGGTCGCGAGTTCGAGTCTCGTTTCCCGCTCCAGATTAAGACATCGGCAGTTGCGGGTGTCAGTCGAAAGACAAAGATTTAAGGCGCGTTAGCAAAGCGGTTATGTAGCGGATTGCAAATCCGTCTAGTCCGGTTCGACTCCGGAACGCGCCTCCACTTTCTTCCCGAGCCCGGATGGTGGAATCGGTAGACACAAGGGATTTAAAATCCCTCGGCGTTCGCGCTGTGCGGGTTCAAGTCCCGCTCCGGGTACCATGGGAAAAAGCAGAATAATCAAAGCAATAAGCAGTGTCGTGAAACCACCTACGGGTGGTTTTTTTGTGTCTGAAATTGCGCTAATCCCCGATAATTGTCTCCTCTGCTATCTCTCCCCATTGTGCTTGATCTATTGCCTGATTATACCGAGCCATAACGTGTTCCTGCATGTGTTTTCGGGTATGATTAACCCCTCTATTTTCCCGCTATTTACCAACAGAAAAGATTGGTTTTCTTATTCCAGGATGATTCATGAACGACAAAATCAGTCAGGACACGATCAACAAAGCCCTGTGGGCCGCGTGTGATACGTTCCGTGGCACCATCAGTGCTGATACCTATAAAGACTTTATCCTTACTATGCTGTTCCTCAAGTACATTTCGGATGTCTGGCAGGATCACTACGATGAGTATAAAGAACAGTATGGTGATGCGCCGGAACTGATTGAAGCGATGATGGCGAATGAGCGTTTTGTGTTACCGAAAAGCGCCAGTTTCTATGCGCTGTACGAACGTCGCCATGAGCCGGGCAACGGTGAGCGCATCGATCAAGCGCTACATGCGATTGAAGAAGCCAACGGCACCAAACTGAAAGATGCCGGGAAAAGCGTGTTCCAGGATATTTCGTTTAACACTGACCGTCTGGGTGAAGAAAAACAGAAGAACACTATCCTGCGTCAGTTGCTGGAAGACTTTGCCGGTGAAGATCTCAACCTGAAGCCGAGCCGTGTAGGTACGCTGGACGTTATCGGTAATGCTTACGAATATCTGATCAAAAACTTTGCTGCCAGCGGTGGGCAGAAAGCCGGGGAATTCTATACCCCACCAGAAGTTTCAGACCTGATCGCTGAACTGCTCGATCCGCAACCGGGTGATACCATCTGCGATCCTGCCTGTGGTTCCGGTTCGTTGCTAATGAAGTGCGGGCGTAAAATTGTCTCCGGGCATGACAGCCGCAATTATGCGTTGTTCGGTCAGGAGGCCATTGGCTCCACGTGGTCGCTGGCGAAAATGAACATGTTCCTGCACGGCGAAGACAACCACAAAATCGAGTGGGGCGATACCATTCGTAACCCGAAGCTGCTGGATAAAAATGGCGACCTGATGCTGTTTGATATCGTGACAGCTAACCCGCCGTTTAGCCTGGATAAGTGGGGCCATGACGAGGCCGAGAACGATAAGTTTGGTCGTTTCCGTCGTGGTGTACCGCCGAAGACCAAAGGTGATTACGCTTTTATTTCGCATATGATAGAAACCCTGAAACCGGGGACAGGTCGTATGGGCGTAGTCGTTCCACACGGTGTGCTGTTCCGTGGCTCCAGCGAAGGTAAAATTCGCCAGAAACTGATTGACGAAAATCTGCTGGATGCGGTAATTGGCCTGCCGGAAAAACTGTTTTACGGTACGGGCATTCCGGCTGCGATTCTTATTTTCAAGAAGCAGAAAGTGGATGACAAGGTGCTGTTTATTGACGCCAGCCGTGAATGTAAAGCCGGTAAAAACCAGAACCAGCTAAGCGAAAAAAACATCGAGAAAATAGTTAAGACCTACCGTGATGGCGATAACGTCGATAAATACGCTTACCTTGCTAGCCTTAAAGAGATTCAGGACAACGACTATAACCTGAATATTCCGCGCTATGTCGATACCTTTGAGGAAGAGGACGAGATTGATTTACTGGCCGTACGTGCCGAACGTGAGCAATTGAAAGTGGAACTGGCGAAGCTGGAAACGGAGATGGCGGGGTATCTGAAGGAGCTGGGTTACAGCGCACAGGGCAATGATAGTGTTATGGGAGCCAAAACACCGCGAGCGATGGTTTCTGGAGATGAAGTATGAAATTACCTGAAGGTTGGCACAATAAACTCTTAGGTGACTTATTCACAAAAATCGTAGTGGGGTACGTTGGCAACGTAAATGACCACTATTGCGATGCAGCCATAGGAGTTCCTTTTTACAGGACGTTAAATATAAGAGATGGATATTTTCGCCACGATGACATTCGTTATGTAACGCCAGAATTTAATGATAAAAACAAGAAATCTCAAATTGAAAATGACGACATATTGATTGCTAGAGTTGGTGCCAATCTCGGAATGGTCTGCAAGGCGACAGGGCTCAATAGAACATCAAATATGGCAAATGCGATTATCATAAAAAGTAAATCAGCCAAAAATGCCGATCCTGATTTCTATACTTACTTTTTACTGTCTACCTATGGGAAATCGCAGATTTACGCTGGTGCAGCCGGTGGGGCGCAAGGTGTTTTCAATACTAAGCTAACACAAGAAATTGCAGTACCTGTCCCCCCTCTTGCTGAACAAAAGAAAATCGCCCAAATTCTGTCCGCCTGGGATAAGGCGATTTCGGTGACGGAAAAGCTTCTAGCCAACAGTCAGCAGCAGAAAAAAGCCCTGATGCAGCAATTGCTTACCGGGAAGAAACGTCTGGGGATGCCTGCTGGCAGCTATGAATTTAAGCTTACTCATTATGGCTCGATTCCGAAAGACTGGGATTATCCAGCAATCAAGGAAGTATGTACTCAAGTAAGCGAGAAGAATTCAGAGGCTGCAGATTACCCAGTCCTTTCATGCTCTAAGCATGATGGTTTTGTCGATTCTCTGAAGTACTTCAACAAGAAAGTTTACAGTGATGATTTATCGGGTTATCGATTAATTCATCGTGGTTATTTCGGTTTCCCTTCTAACCACATAGAAGAAGGTTCTATTGGGCTTCAGAGCCTTTATGAAACAGGCATCGTTAGCCCGATTTATGTGGTTTTCAGAGCATCGCCAACTTTGGTAGACAACTCTTATTTGTATGCGGTTCTAAAAACGGATCACTATAGGCAAATATTTGGTGCGGCAACTAACGCTTCTGTTGATCGCAGAGGAAGCCTACGTTGGAAAGAATTCAGCCAGATTCATGTGCCCTTACCACCGTTGAAAGAACAACAAAAAATCGCCGCCGTCCTGTCCGCTGCCGACGCTGAAATCTTCACGCTGGAGAAAAAACTCGCCTGTCTGAAAGATGAGAAAAAAGCCCTGATGCAGCAATTACTGACCGGAAAGCGTCGTGTGAAAGTAGAAGCTGAAGAAGCCGTGAGCGCTTAACGCGAAGAACAAGGAAAGCCAATGAACCAGACGTACACGCCAAAGTTTCAGGAAGAATATAGCGCCAAAATCCCGGCACTGACGTTGCTGACCAGTCTCGGCTGGACGTTTTTATCCCCGAAACAGATTATGGGCTATCGGGGTTATAAACAGGATGAGGTAGTGCTGCGTCCGGTTCTGCGTGAAGTGTTGTCGAAGCGTTCGTTTATGGCTGGTGGCAAAACCTGCCATTTATCGGAAAAAGCACTGGATAACCTGATATCTCAGGTCTGTTCCCCAGCACTGAATGAAGGGTTGCTGAAAGCCAATGAGCGAATGTATAACCATCTGCTTTACGGAATCGCCGTCACGGAGTTTGTCGATGGCAAGAAGGTCAACCCCACGATTGCACTCATTGACTGGGAACATCCGGAAAATAACCAGTTCCATTTTACTGAAGAATTTACGGTATTGCGGTCAGGCGGTGTCGAAACCCGCAGACCGGATATTGTGTGTTTTGTTAATGGTATCCCGCTGGCCGTCATTGAAGCGAAAAGCCCGGCTGGCCACGGCAAGAAAGGGCCAACCATTGACGAAGGGATATCCCAGAGTATCCGCAACCAGCTCAACGACGAAATCCCGCAGCTGTTTGCCTATAGCCAGGTATTACTGTCGATTAACGGGCATGACGGGCGCTACGGTACCTGCCATACGCCAATGAAATTCTGGGCAGCATGGCGCGAAGAAGATATAACAGATCCGCAGATGTATGCTCTGCGCAACCATCAGTTATCGACGGAACAAATTGATGCGTTGTTTGATCATCGTCCTTCAGCCGATCTCAACTGGTACCAGCAGTTAATCGCCGGAGGGGAACTGGCAGTAAGCGGGCAGGACAAGCTGCTCATCAGCCTGCTTTCGCCGGAACGTCTCCTGGAGATGACCCGCTTCTTCACCCTGTTTGATAAAAAGACCGGGAAGATAGTCGCTCGCTATCAGCAGGTGTTCGGCATTAAAAGACTGCTGGAACGCATCAGTACGCGCAGACCGGATGGGGGCAGGGAAGGTGGGGTGATCTGGCATACCACGGGTTCTGGTAAATCGTACACCATGGTGTTCCTCAGCAAGGCATTGATTCTTCATGACAGCCTGAAGCAGTGTCGTATTGTAGTGGTGACGGACCGTGTAGACCTTGAAGGGCAGCTCAGCGGCACTTTTGCCTCAGGTGGCGAACTTGCAGGGAAGGATGATAAGGCCAAAGCAATGGCGACCTCTGGCCAGAAACTGGCACAGCAGATTGGTTCCGGTAAAGAACGCATTATCTTCACCCTTATCCAGAAATTTAACTCAGCGACAAAACTTCCTGAATGCGTCAACACCAGCCCCGACATCATCGTTCTGATTGATGAAGGACACCGCAGCCAGGGTGGTGAGAACCATGTGCGAATGAAACTGGCCCTGCCGAACGCCGCCTTTGTCGCATTTACCGGTACGCCATTGCTGAAAGAAGATAAAACCACCAATAAATTCGGGCCCATTGTACACGCTTATACCATGCAGCGAGCGGTAGAAGATAAAGCCGTTACACCTTTGCTGTATGAAGAACGTATTCCCGACCTTGAGGTTAACGATCGGGCAATAGATGCCTGGTTTGACCGTATTACCGATGGGTTAAGCGAAGCGCAAAAAGCCGACCTTAAGCGTAAATATGCCCGTAAGGGTGAGGTTTATAGTGCAGATGACCGCATCCGACTGATCGCACTCGATATTGCTACGCACTTCTCGAAAAACATTAATGACGGGCTGAAAGGGCAACTTGCCTGCGACAGCAAAATCTCCGTCATTAAGTATAAAAAGTATCTTGATGAAGCCGGGTTGTTTGAATCTGCTGTGGTGATCAGCCCTCCGGATACCCGGGAAGGGAACACCGAGGTGGATGAAAGCAAGCTACCGGAAGTGACGAAATGGTGGAAAGATAACGTCGGCACGCAGGATGAGTCCGTGTATACCCGCAATATCATCAACCGTTTCGATACTGATAATAAACTTAAATTGTTGATTGTCGTCGATAAACTGCTCACCGGGTTTGATGAACCGAAAAATACCGTGCTGTATATCGATAAGCCGCTTAAGTCCCACAACCTTATCCAGGCGATTGCCCGAGTGAACCGACTGCATCCACTGAAAAAGTTTGGTCTGCTGATTGATTATCGCGGCATTCTGGCTGAGCTGGACACAACCATCGGCAAATATCAGGATCTCGCCTCCCGAACTCAGGGAGGATACGACATCAAGGATATTGACGGGCTGTACAGCACCATGAGTTCTGAATACAAGCGGCTGCCGCATCTGTATAACCAGCTGTGGGCCATATTTGCTGGTGTCAAAAACAAGAATGATACTGAACAGTTGCGTGCGGTACTGGTGCCTAAAATGGAAAAACGTGACGGAGAGATGGTCGATATCCATCAGAAAACCCGTGATGATTTCATCGAGGCGTTAACGGCCTTTGCCGGATGCCTGAAAGTGGCACTGCAGTCCGCCACCTTCTTCACCGACAAGAGCTTTACGGAACAAGACCGAAATCTCTATAAAGAAACCGTAAAACAGATGTCAAGCCTGCGCCAGTGGGCAATGCAGGTCAGCGGCGAGCAGGTCAATTATGACGACTACGCGGAGCAGGTGAAAAAATTGCTGGATAAGCATGTCACCGGTGTTGAGGTTCGCGAACCGGATGGCGTGTATGAAGTCGGTAAAATGGGCAAGAACGAAAAGCCCGAAGAGTGGGACAACAATAAAACCCGCAATGAAACCGACATCATTAAAACCCGTGTGACGAAGATAATTGAGCAGGAGCTGCGTGATGACCCGTATGCGCAAGAAGCGTTTTCGAAACTCCTGCGTATGATTATCGAAGAGACTGAAAAACTGTTCGACCATCCACTGAAGCAGTACCTCTTATTCCGTGAGTTTGAAGAACAGGTTGAAGCCCGTAAGCTCAGTGATATCCCGGATGCTCTGGCGGTAAACAAGCATGCTCAGGCGTATTACGGTGTATTTAAAAAAGAGCTGCCTGAGGTTTTTGCGGTAAACGATGTTCAGGTGCAGGAGAAGTGGACGAAGCTGGCTTTTGAGGTGGACAGCATTATCGTCAAAGCAGTGGCAGAAAATTCCCTCAACCCTCAGGATATCGAAAAAGCAGTCAAGGCAAATCTCTTACCGCTGCTGTTTACGGCCTGCCGGGAAATAGGTGCTGGAATGAATCAGGTAAACCGTATTGTGGAAACTATCATCCAGATACTGCGCGTTGGTTTGATGAAATCATGAGTGAAAAAGAGTCGCCAGCAATGAAAGCGTTACGCATTGTCTATGGTGATGAAGCCATTATCGTACAGTGTGTTCCGCGTCAGGTCGTAAAGGGCAGGGTGCTCATCAAGGTGCATCCGGACTGCCGGGTTGTGGCCTCTGTACCACCAGAAACACCTGCGCATGAGGTGTTGTCTGCGCTGAAAAAACGAGGGCGCTGGATATATCAGCAACTGCGTGATTTCAGGGAGCAACAGACACACATTGTTCCACGTCAGTATGTCAGCGGAGAAAGCCATTATTATCTCGGTAAGCAATATCAGTTGAAAGTGACAGAAGACGCTACTGTACCGCAACGAGTGAAAATGTTGCGTGGGCGTCTGGAAGTGACTGTCAGAAACAAATCGGCAGAAAAGATTAAAGCGTTGCTGGCCGAATGGTATCGGGAACGTGCCAGAGATGTCTTTCAGCGCAGGCTTGATTTATTGATACCGCAGACCCTTTGGGTGAGTGAGCGTCCGCCGATACGGTTGCGGGCAATGCAAACGCAATGGGGAAACTGCTCCGCAAAAGGTTGCCTGACACTAAACCCGTGGCTGGTAAAAGCGTCCTCAGAATGTATCGACTATGTATTGCTACATGAGCTATGTCATGTGGCTGAGCATAACCACAGCGAGGAGTTTTACCGCCTGATGGGGCAAGTTATGCCTGGGTGGGAAAAGGTCAAGAAACGACTGGATGGGATGGCTGGGATGTTGTTGGCTGATATGTAGTAAGAGCCCAGCTAAAATAAAATATTACAGGACTATATAAGAAGGGGTTTTATGTTTTTCAAAATTGTTAGAAACTTTAAAGCCAAGATTGGACTGTTATTATTAACCCTGTTTTTGGCTCCAGGTTATGTTCATGCCAATACGTGGGAAATAAATGTCACAAGAAAGGATAGTAATTTATATCAAATTACTGGGAAGGATGCTTTTGTTAATACTAAATATTGTTATGTTTATGCTTATTCTGAAGACGCATATCTCAGGGTTGATGGCTATGATAAAAAAATAATTTTTACAGATAGCAAGGATTCATGTGATGTAGATAATGTATTTAGCATGGTTAATATTGACTCAGGAAAGTATGAGGTAGAGGTTTCTAAAAAAGAAGATAACTGGTATGAGGTTTATGGTACAGATAATATGATAAAAACATCAATGTGCCTTAGTCTGGCTCTCAATGAAAAGGCTATTTTGTCCATGGATGGTTATAGTGCAGGAGAGTTGATTTTTGATGACGGAGATAGCTGTAATGTAGAAGGGGTCTACTCTCCTGTTCGTTTGTGAATTGGATCTGGGATCAGTATGATCTGTGGTGTTCATCCAGCAATGTAAGGATATAAAATGAAAATAGAAGCTGATGTAAAAAATATATCAAAATTAAGCGATTATTATTTTTTAGTTCCCGATTATCAACGTGAGTATGTATGGAAGGTTGATGATCAGGTTGAACAGTTTATCATGGATTTAGACAATGAATACCAACCAGAGCAGAAAGATCAAAATGGTTATTTTCTCGGTTCTGTTATTATCGTAAAGAATGGGGAAAAGCATGATGTTATTGACGGACAGCAGCGGTTGACCACTATTGTCATCACTATGTGTGCCTTACGGGATCTATTAAAAGATAGATTGGATACACTTGACAAAAAAGGGCTGGAATATCTGAAAACTATTGAGGAATGGCTCTCTAGTTATGATATTAATAGTGAGGAAAATCTAATTAGACTAGATCTTCAATATGAAGAAAGTCGAGGGTTTATTTCGCGGTTAATTGAAGGGAAAACCAATACCTTTGCGGAAACAGCGTCAGTAAAAAAAATGGCTGACGCGTATGATCACATTCGTGATTATCTTAAATACCAATTGCAAGATAGCTTGAATGGATTAATCTCCTTCGCTCGCTTTTTTTTAACAAAAGTTGAGCTGGTTGTCATTGAATCAGAGAACTTAAGTAGCGCATTAAAGATTTTCGAAACGATCAATCAGCGTGGTGCCAGCCTTAATGCTATGGATCTTGTTAAAAATTTGATTTTCAGTCAGATAAAAGAAGAACAGTTTTCGGCAATAAAGACAACATGGAAATCCATCACTAATAACCTTGAATCTTGCGGCGAAAGTGATAACCCGCTTCGTTTTTTACGTTACTTTCTGATGGCACGATATCATCACGGGATTTTGCGTGAAGATGATATATATAAATGGATCATTTCAGCTGAGGGGGAACTGTCGTTGCAGTATAAGACACACCCTATGGTTCTCGTCAAAGAATTGGAAAAATTATCAGAACGATACGCTAACTTGGTCAATGCAACAAATGAAGCAGCCTACTGGCGTGAAAATGCCCGTTTTCCAAATGTAAGTAACATTGGATATATTAATAAATATCGCTCACGTCAGCATTTGGTTTTACTAATGGCATTGGAAATTAGTTGTTCTGATGATGTAATGGATTTCTTAGGTGCTCAACTTGAGAGCTTTTTATTCTTTACAAATACAATGGCTATTCAATCGAAGACATATGAGCAACGCTTTACTCAATGGGCTGTAAAGCTTCGGGATGTGAAAACGAAAGCAGAGATTGCAAATGTTGTTTCAGCAACACTTATACCTTTTGTTGTGGAGCGTTTAGATGAATTTAAAGAACGATTCTCAATTATTAATGACTATAATTTTACCCCTCAGTATCGCCAACGTTATGTATTGGGTAGATTAGAGAATCATATCCGCCATCTTTGCGGTTTTCCGGAAAAGAGCCAGCAGGCTATTCAGCAGATGCAAATTGAGCATATTCTTCCTCAGACGGTACGGAACGTCCCTGAAGATGGGGAGTTCTCCGATGCAAATCGAACAAGTTATCTCAACAAGCTTGGTAATGTAACATTATTAGAGGGTACAATTAACCAGTCCGTCAATAACTGCAATGATTTGAGTGAAGACTGGTTTTTGAAAAAACAAACAGAATATTTAAACTCTGAAATCATTATGACTCGATTACTCCACTCTCAGTACTCAATTGGTGAGAACACCGCATTAAATCGCTTTAAGCAGAAATATGGTTATGAATATCAATTCTGGTCCGCAGAAAATATCACCGCAAGGCAACGCCTGCTGATGGATCTTGCCATTGACTGCTGGCGATTTAATGATCAGAGAATAGATTCTTATATAGTAAATAATCTGAGCACTGAACCTGGAAACGAGTTTATTGTATAATAATAACTCCATCTCTCGTAATACGGCTCCTGAACCAGACCAATCACCAGGAGCCATTGAATCACTCCAGAACCTTTCGGGGTATTGATAAAATTTAACCTCGTAATTCATGGACTTAATGGCGTCATGGATACCATTGTCGCCCTGGTCCATCATATGGAGCTAGTATGCCCCTAACCTCCAAAGAAAAACATGAGTATGCTAAAACCACGAGGTTGCCAAGTTAGTGATATTATCTATCAGGTAAAATTACTTTACTGTAGTGCTCTGAGCGTATTTCAAATCCATCCATACCAGCTTTAAAATCTTTGCTTGAATCAAACAACAAAGAGTAAGTGTCTCTAATTAAACTGAACTCTTCTTTGATTCCTATTGGTTCTAAAAATGCTTCATAAACAGAACTAAAATTATTAAATACATCAAAATGCATAACTTCTACTGATGGCCCTCTAACCAAATTAGCTGATCCACTAAAAATCTCACATCTTCCTTGACTAATTCCGCAATAAATTTTTGCATGAAAATCTTTATTTTGGTGAAGTTCGGATAATAAACTGGATCCAAGTTCAAACTCATTAAGTTTATCGTATGCAATATTATTCACCTTCGAATAAGCATTCTTGAATTTAGTTAACTCACCATTTTTAGTCCAGATTTTTGATTTTTTATGATCGAGTCTGTTTATTAATTCAATCCATATTTCGGTAAGTTCGGCTGGCCTCAAATGCTGATGCCCAATAAATGGAGTGATAATGTAAATTTTGTCAAATAAAATTGTCCATCGCGGGATTAATTTATATAGCCAGGATATGATGTTTGTTTTCGAATAAACACCAGGAATGATTCTTTTCTCTATCAAACGTGAGCCAATTACATTGCAGATTGAGAAATCGCTGATCTTAATGTTTATAGTCTCAATGTACTTTTTAAAGAAAAAACTTTCACATTCTTGCCCGCAGGAACAATTGAATTTTAGTTTCGCTATCACATATTCTGGGCCTTTACCATATGAATTTTTTAGCGTCCACTCAACATAGCGAGAATGTTCGCCAAGGAGTCGAGGAAATTCATCCTTTAATTTTTTAAATGACTCTTTCTCAATGTTTTTACCGCAATTCGAGCAAATATAGAGAGGGTAATCATCGCAGATGTAAGGGAGTGAATAGTGTTCTAAATCTGCATCATGCTCTACTTTATCCTCAATGAATAAAATGTTTACATATAAATGTGCTTTGTGTGTATCGTTAATATCTTTACCATCTTTATTAAAGTAATAATCAACCTTACTAGCACCACTCTTACATCCTGAAAAGTCAGGGTTGATAACATTTATCCCGAATGTTTCAGTACAATTATTACATTTTCCAATCATTACACCTTCTTCGTCGCTGAAAGGAACATATGACCCATTATCTAGTTCTACAGGCTGTAAGTGTGCCTCTGAAAAAATAATAACACTATTGCAATGAGGACACTTAGTATTGGTAAAACTAACATCTTCATCTTCAAATATATAGCTAGGTCTGAATTTCTTTAATATATTGAATGTAAAATTAAGTTTTCCATGTTCATCTATCATAAAGAATTTCTCTATTAAAAGTTTTGCTAGTCAAAGTGAATAATACAATCCAGGGATTTGAACAGATATTCCAGTTTCTTTGATTCGCTGTTCGATATTTCCACAAGGAAAATATTAAGAGTGTCCCGAGATCCCAAGGTTATCTTTTAATCATACACAATTTTAAATATATTTCATTATATACATCGGTTTGAGCACTCATTTCGAAGAAAACGGGTACTATCGGAGTCATTGTCGGAGCCCAGCCCCATACAACAGTTGTCAACCCGTTCAAGCAACTGATTATCAGATTGAATAACGAGAATCGTTTCACCTTCATTTTCAACTATGTCAATAAAATCGGCGGGCATTTAATCACCTTAGCTTTTTCTGTGCTCAACGCTATCTATGATTATCTATTTTCTGCCGATTACAGCAAAATTAGTAATCAATTTTAGCAAAGTTTCGCAATGCACTGCTATGTAACTCATTGATCCTGCGTAGAATTTAAAATCCCTCGGCGTTCGCGCTGTGCGGGTTCAAGTCCCGCTCCGGGTACCATGGGAAAAAGCAGAATAATCAAAGCAATAAGCAGTGTCGTGAAACCACCTACGGGTGGTTTTTTTGTGTCTGAAATTTGCCTCCAGATTGTCTGGTAACCGTCTGCGGGTCGTCATTTCATGCCCGAGAGTGCGTTGTGCTGAAACCGAACGCGTTTTCTGTATACTGATCTCCAGTCTGCCGATTCGCAGTGAGGCGAAATAATGTTAAGCATTGAAGCTAAGCGCAAAAAAGAAGCACTTTTCAGGAATTACGCGAGTAATGTAGATTTTGTGCTTAACACGCCTCTTCATGAGCAAAGAAGAATATGGGAAGAAGGGGCAATAAATGTTCCGTTACCCGAAAATGTCAGCACAGAAGTCATCGACGAAGAAGGTATTTCAGCGGAGTGGGTGCGACATTCGCAGGCCGAAAAGCGAAAAGTCATTCTGTATCTTCATGGCGGAGGTAACAGTCAGGGATCAAGCATCACGCACCGGAAACTGGTTGGACATATTGTCCATTGTGCAAAAGTGAATGCCCTCACGCTCAATTATTCATTAGCGCCTGAAAATCCCTTTCCCGCCGGTTTGATGGATGCTAAATATGCCTGGCAGTGGCTATTAGCGCAGGGGTATCGGCCTGATGAGATCATTCTTGGCGGTGACTCAAGCGGCGGTGGATTGGTTTTATCTCTGCTTCTGCTACTGAAAAAAGAAAATTCTCCGTTGCCGCATTCCGGCTTTTTGTTATCTCCTATGCTTGATTACACCTTATCGGGTGACAGCATTTCTTCTTGTGCAAAGAAGGACCCGATGATCTGTATTGAGGATTTGCGGCAAACCGTTGCATACTACTGTTCTCACGCTGAAACATCGAATCCGCTGGTTTCTCCCCTTTTTGGCGATCTGACAGGGCTCCCCCCTCTCCTGATACAGACGGGAAGCGATGAATTACTTCTCGATGACTCGATCCGCCTGGCAAAACAGGCGACAGAGGTGGGCGTCAACGTTCAAATTGAAGTCTGGAATGGTTTGTGGCACGTATTCCAGTCATCCGCCGGAAAAATACCCGAAGCACGCCGGGCGATAAGCAGAATCGCATCCTTTTTATTTAGGCCTGACCAGCTCCGTTCTGGTAAACAGTAAAAGATCGGTCGTCTGTCTCCGTTTCAAAGGGTATCTTTAGAGTGAGCCGGGAATTCCCTGCATCCGTAGCCACGAGAGAACGACCATGAAAAAAGACGTTCATCAGGTAAAGCAGCACCGTTGTGTGATCCCTGATGTTGAAATACTGTCGTTATATTCAGAACGCGCTTTCCCGCGTCACTCCCATGATCAATTCGGCATCGGGGTTTTCATCCAGGGAAGCCATCGGTCATGGAGTAATATCGGCAATGTCAATGCGGTAACAGGGGACATCATCATGGTCAATCCCGGCGAAATTCACGACGGGATCTCCGCTACGGGTCCGCGGGGTTGGCACATGTTGTATATCAATCCTGACGTCTTTATAAAAGAATGGAATACCAACTTATCGACAGGCGATTTGACTCTGAAACCGGTGGCTCACGATCCCGCACTCGGTTTGATGATTCAGCAGTTTTTTAGCCAGTCGACTGCTGGTGAGCCGGACACCATGGCGATTGAAGAGATGCTCATGCGCTGTCTGATGCTGGCCGGGCAACACCATACGCTTTCTGCCGCGCAGCGTATCCCGTATTCTCCGACGGTTCAGTTGGTCAAAGAGTTCATCGATGATGCCCCGGAAGAAAATATTACCCTCGCGGGGCTCGCCAACCTGTGCGATATCACCCGCTTCCAGCTCATTCGCTATTTTTCCCGGGAAGTGGGGATTACACCACATGCATATCTTCTGCAGTCCCGGGTCCGGCTGGCAAAAAAACTCTTGTCGCAGGGCAAGAGAACGGTTGATGTTGCGGTGATGGCCGGTTTCTCCGATCAAAGCCATCTCACTCATGCATTTCAGAAGCAGACAGGCATAACTCCGGGGCAATACCGCTCCGCCATGATTGATTAACCGTCTGCAATTTTCTACAAGATCTGCGGGGTTATCCTGATAAACACTGACTCTCTTATTATGTGTTCACCCGGGATAACGTTATGCAGATCAGTATCGAGTTCTTATTAACCTCATTTATTGTGATTATTTCGCCGGGAACCGGTGCGATCTATACCATTGCGATGGGGTTATCGTGCGGTGTCGCAATGAGTTTGCTGGCTGCCGTAGGGTGTACATTGGGAATTGTTCCGCATATGTTGGCCGCCATCACGGGATTAGCCGCTATTTTCTACTCCAGTGAAATGGCGTTCACTGTCATCAAATATGCCGGGGTCGTGTGGTTGTTGTATATGGCGTGGAATATTATAAAAGAGAAATCAACGTTACAGCCTGATGACTGCGAAGTTTCTCAGTCAGGCGCGAAGGTCATCCTGCATGCGATATTTATCAATCTGTTAAATCCCAAATTATCACTGTTCTTTTTGGCCTTCTTACCGCAGTTTATTCAAACCACGTCCTCCGCACCGGCAACCAACATGTTGATATTGAGCCTGATCTTCATGTTAATGACGCTGCTTGTATTCATGCTGTATGGTATTTTTTCATCCTTCATGCGCAGGAAGGTATTAAATCATCCCACGATTTTGTCGGGATTACGGATCTTGTTTTCATGTGGTTTCGTGAGTCTGGCGGTGAATTTATTGTTAACCCCGCGTGGGTAGTGCGAGCCATGTCAATGGCATGCTATTTCTGTGGATAGGTTATTTGTCGGAACGGTTCCTGCAGCGTGATGAGAGATCATACTACAGGAATAGCCATTATTACGGGTAAAGTCGATGGCGAGACAAAGATTAATGTCAATCGGCTGGTCTATTTTAACTATACCCAGCAGTTCAGAACGCGGATCCTACATACAGCGCGCATTGTCAAAACCTTTTCCGATACCGTGACCGATGAGAAACTCGAAAAGATATTATCTCAATTCTTTCTGAAGAAAGGGGGAGAATTGACCCTGACCGTGGATGAGTATCCATCCGCGTATGTCTTTTCAAACGCCAATGTGCCGTATCTGTTTTGCAGGAAGAAATGATGAGTAGAATTACTGCCACATGTGAGGTGTCCCACGCGGCAATCAGTATCCGTTTCCTCGTTCGCCATGTAAGATAGCCGCTGGCGAGAGTGTTTACCGAGGACAAGTATGATGAAAACGGGACCGTTGAACGAAAGTGAACTGGAGTGGCTGGATGATGTGCTGACCAAGTACAACACCGAACATGCCATTCTGGACGTGGCAGAACTGGATGGACTGCTGACGGCTGTACTCAGTTCACCCCGTGAAATTGAGCCAGAGCAGTGGCTGGTTGCCGTATGGGGTGGGGCGCAATATGTGCCGCGCTGGTCCTCTGAAAAAGAGATGACGCGTTTTATGAATCTCGCATTCCAGCATATGGCGGACACCGCTGACCGGTTGAATGATTTCCCGGAACAGTTTGAACCGCTGTTTGGTCTGCGCGAAATTGAAGGGCGTGAGATTACCATTGTGGAAGAGTGGTGCTTCGGCTACATGCGCGGCGTTGCGCTTTCCGACTGGTCTGCGCTACCGGATACACTGAAGCCAGCTCTTGACGCCATTGCGCTGCACGGTACAGAAGAGAATTTCGAGGTGGTTGAGAAACTGACCCCGGAAGCGTTTGAAGAAAGCGTTGAGGCGATCCGCCTGGCGGCGTTGGATCTCCACGCATACTGGATGGCGCATCCGCAGGAAACGCCAGTGCAGGTGCCGGTGAAAGCGGAAGTGAAAGTTGGCCGCAACGATCCGTGTCCGTGTGGAAGCGGTAAAAAATACAAGCAGTGCTGTC
Organism: Citrobacter freundii complex sp. CFNIH2; assembly: GCF_002880615.1. Taxonomy (NCBI): domain Bacteria; kingdom Pseudomonadati; phylum Pseudomonadota; class Gammaproteobacteria; order Enterobacterales; family Enterobacteriaceae; genus Citrobacter; species Citrobacter freundii complex sp. CFNIH2. The sequence continues at coordinate 802,922 of NZ_CP025757.1, forward strand.
TGCACTGATCAGAAAGGGGCTGACGCCCCTTTTTCTTTATCCCACTTCAGGCAGCAGCCCGGCGGCAATCAGAAATTGTACGCCAATCACCACAATGCCACATGTAAACACCAGTGCTAACGCGGGGCGTCCGCCCAGAACGCGATAGCCTGCCTGCGGATTCTGTTTACGGCTCTGCCATGCCAGCAGTGAAGGGATGATCAGCGCCAGCACAGCCAGCGCGACACCGGCATAGCCCAGCGCCATCACAAAACCCCGTGGATAGAAGAGGGCGAAGGCCAGCGGCGGCAGAAAGGTAATCGCGCCGGTTTGCATCCGGCCAGCGGCTGTATTACGGCGTTGAAACAGATCGGCCAGATAATCGAACAGCCCCAGTGCGACGCCGAGGAAAGAGGTCGCCAGCGCTAAGTCAGCAAAAAGATGCACCGCCAGCTCAACGTGCGGCGAGGCGACGACTTCCCGTAGCGCCTGCAACAAACCATTCAACCCGGCATGATTTGCCAGCAGTCCCATAAACGTTGTGGAGTTGATGCTACCTAGCGTCGCCAGTTGCCAGAAAATGTAGGCCACTAGCGGAATCGCGCTACCGGTAATAAACACCCACCGCAGTTTGCGGATGTTGCCGTCCATATAGCTCACGATGCTGGGAACGCTGCCGTGAAAGCCGAAAGAGGTGAAAATGACCGGGATAGCCGAAAGCGCCAACCCCTGCTCAAGCGGCAGGGTCAGAAGATTAACTTTATGAATGTGCGGCATCAGCAGCGCCAGCATCACCACCAGGAAAATTATCTTGGCGCTGAACAGAAAGCGGTTAAACAGATCGACCAACGAGGTGCCCACACAAACGACGCCGCCGGCAACAAAGGTGAACAGCAGGACGCCCGCGGTAGGTGACATCTCTGCGCCAGTCCAGTCGCTGATACTGGAGGCGAGCAATTCGCCCGCGCCGCTGATATAGGCTGCGGTCAGCGCGTACATCAGAAACATCATACTGAATCCGGTTATCCACTGACCGTAGCGTCCCAGGTAGCGTTTTGCCAGCGTGCCCAGTCCGGTGTCTGCCGGGACGTGCTGATACACTTCAAGCAGCAACAGCGCGGTGTAACACATCAATGCCCACAACCCAATCAATAACGCAAAAGTGACGCCAAAACCGACCCCGGCAGCCGCCAAAGGCATCGCCAGCATCCCTGCGCCAATCGTGGTGCCCGCCACGATGAAAACACTTCCCAGAGTTCTATTCTTCACGCTTTACACTGTCCCAGAGATAAACAACGGTTAGATCTGCGGCGCAGGGTAAGGCAAAACGTTATTTTCGTCAAATGACCGTTACATCGATTGTATAGTAATGTTTACGCTCTTAAATGAGCGCAACCTGCGTTAGCGCAAAGCAGCGGAAGCCGTATCGCCGTAGGCTACGCTCTTTATTGAGGGGGAATGATGGATTCTGTTCACGGTCACGAAGTGTTGAATATGATGATAGAGTCAGGCGAGAACTATTCTACGGCTAGCCTCGAAGCCGCGATTAAGGCGCGGTTTGGCGAAGCGGCGCGTTTTCATACCTGTTCAGCATCGGACATGACGGCGGGAGAGCTGGTGGCGTTTCTGGCGGCGAAAGGGAAATTTATCGCTCAGGATGACGGTTTCTCTACGCACGAAAGCAAGATCTGCCGTCATTAAGAAAAACGGTGAGGAATGTCCTCACCGTTGATGATTAATTTGCGGTATCGAGCGTAGACAGTTCTTTGTCGATAAAATACAAACCTTCGCCGCTTTTTCCTGCCAGCGTTAATTTATCAATCACCGATTTAAACAATTTCTCTTCTTCATGCTGTTCGGCAACATACCATTGCAGGAAATTAAAGGTCGGATAATCCTGGCTGGTCATCGCGGCATGCGCCAGTTCGTTAATTTTTTGGGTGATCAACTGTTCGTGTTCGTAAGTCACACGGAATAACTCATCCAGCGACGCATATTCAGCAAAAGGCGATGAGACGGGATTAATACGCGGCAGGCTGCCGGTATCGGTCAGGTAGTCAAACAGACGCTGCATGTGCGTCATCTCTTCCTGTGCGTGGCGACGCAGGAACGCGGCAGCCCCTTCAAAGCTGTGGTAGCTACACCAGGCACTCATCTGCTGATAGAGCAGGGAGGAATATAATTCCAGGTTCATTTGCTCATTCAGTTTGTCGATCATTTCTGTTTTCAGCATGACTTCGCTCCACAAAATTCATAAATATGTTGATGTGGCGTCACTATAATTTGTTATTTAAATATTTGCAAAAGGTAAAATAATAAATTTAATTATTAAAAATACGAATGGGAATAAAACGCATTTGCGCTATAAAATAATTAACGCGAGATAAATCAGGCCAGCCAATACTGGCCCGTAATTTAATAATAATGAGGTGCCGCTTGCGAAATGGCGATGCCCTGACATTGCCAGGAGAGTGTGATTTTTGTGTTCATACACAGGGAGCCTGCATAAACGCTACAGGTGCTGACGGGTTGACCGAATGGCTGGGCGCTGGCATAGCCTAGTTGCTGACACGCGCGTGTGGCGGTGCCCTGGGCGGTATAGTCGTCGGTATAGGCATTTTGCAGCATCGCCTGATCGTAACTCAATCGCACAACGCCGGTTGTCGCGCTGGCATCACTCACCTGTGCCTGTCTGTTGATCGCGCATCCTGTCAGGAGTATCAGTGAGAGGGCAATATAAAGAGTCTTCATGGTATCGCTCTGAATGTTCGGTGATACGCTATCCTAATTCACACATCCGCGTTTCAATGGCCTGAATAACTTATAGATCAGCAACGACTAATTCACACGACGACGGGCGCTTTGCGGTCAGCAGAGGAAAATGTGAAACCGCTCCTCGTTTTTAAAACCATCTTTCATAAAATTTGAAAGTAGGTTTACTAAGTAGTACTGTGCGGTATCGTGATGACTCAAGGCGGGACTTCCCGCATCGCATTCAGGAGAAGACAGAATGAAAATTGCACTGATGATGGAAAATAGCCAGGCGGGTAAAAACGCCATCATTCACCGCGAACTCAAAGCGGTTGCGGATGAAAAGGGTTTTCCGGTATTCAACGTCGGGATGAGCGACGAGAATGACCACCACCTGACCTACATCCACCTTGGCATCATGGCGAGCATTCTACTGAATTCAAAAGCGGTTGATTTTGTGGTGACCGGCTGCGGTACAGGCCAGGGCGCCCTGATGTCGCTGAATATTCATCCGGGTGTGGTGTGCGGCTACTGCATCGATCCAGCGGATGCCTTCCTGTTCGCGCAGATTAACAACGGTAATGCGCTGTCTCTGCCGTTTGCGAAAGGATTTGGCTGGGGAGCGGAACTGAACGTGCGCTTTATCTTCGAGAAAGCCTTCACGGGGCGCAATGGAGAAGGGTATCCGCCAGAGCGTAAAGAACCGCAGGTGCGTAACGCCGGGATCCTTAACCAGGTCAAAGCGGCAGTCGTTAAAGACAACTATCTTGATACGCTGCGTGCGATCGATCCGGAACTGGTGAAGACAGCGGTTTCTGGTCAGCGTTTCCAGCAATGCTTCTTTGAAAATGGCCAGAGCAAAGAGATTGAAGCGTTCGTTCGCGAAATCCTCGGCTAATTTTTGCTGATAAGCCGGAGGGCGTAATGCGCATCCGGCTTTCCACCTCACTTCCTTGCAGACACCGCGCTGCCCGCATCTTTCACCAGTCGTAACGTATCCACCATGCCAATCAGGCAGATAAGCGCGATGACCACAAACGCCAGCCGAAAGCTGATGCCAGGAATTGTGCTCATTCCCAACCATTCACTCACATTCGCACCAATACGAATACCGATTGCTCCCAGTGAAATCCCCAGTCCAACGGCGAGCTGTGTCGCGGTACTGAATAAGGTATTGGCATAGCTCATCTGGGCAGAAGGAACGTCGGCGAAAGCCAGCGTGCTGATGCCGGTAAACTGAATCGAACGGAACACACCGCCGAGGTACAGCACCAGCAAAATAAGCCAGACAGGCGTGCCGGGGGTGATCAGCGCGCAGGCGAGCAGCGCCAGCACATTGAGCGCCCCGTTAATCAGCAGCAGCTTTTTAAAGCCGAGCCAGCGGATGAGCGGCGTGGTCGCGGGCTTAATGGTCAGATTGCCGACAAATACCGCCAGCACCAGCGAACCGGCCTGAAAGGCATTCATGCCAAATCCGACCTGAAACATGAGCGGCAGGAGAAAAGGCACGGCGCTGATTGAGGCGCGGAACAGCGATCCTCCGTACATTGTGACGCGAAACGTCGGCACCTGCATGGCGTCGAGGCGTATCATCGGCCAGGCGGCTCGCCGGAAGTGGCGCAGAGAAAAGGCAAATGTCCCCACGCCAAGCGCCAGCAGGGCTATCGTCAATCCGCTTTCGGGATGCTGTGAACCCAGCAGTTCCATCGCATAGACCAGACTGACCATCGCAATAGCAGTGGCGAGGAAACCGGGAAGATCAAAAGGACGCCGATCGTCATCGCGAATATTGGGAATAAACCGCAGCGCCAGTGCTATCGCCAACAGACCCAGCGGGACATTAATAAAGAAGATCCAGCGCCAGTTAGCGTAGCTGGTAATAAAACCGCCGAGCGGTGGGCCAATAATGGGGGCGACCAGGGCGGGCCAGGTTAAGGTGGCGATAGCGGTAATCAACTGATGCTTTGGCGTGATGCGCAAGACCGCTAAGCGCCCCACCGGAACCATTAACGCGCCCCCCACGCCCTGCAGGATACGCATTGCCAGAAAACTCTCCAGCGTTGTGGAAAAACCGCACAGCACAGAGGCGAGGGTGAAAATGGCGAGGGCAAGCGTAAAGATTTTGCGCGCGCCAAAGCGGTCAGCTATCCAGCCGCTGGCCGGGATGAGTACCGCCAGGGTAATCAGGTAGGCGCTGATCCCGATATTTAGATCAACCGCCTGAACACCGAAACTTTTGGCCATATCGGGCAGGGCGGTTGCGATTACCGTGCCGTCAATAAACTCCATGAAAAACGCCCCGGCGACAAGCAGGGCGGCAGGAGAGATACCCCGTTTGCTTTCTGTGATTCGATCTTCTTGCATGTTGAACTTGCCATTCAAAAAAAACTATAAAAATTTACCGGAACTGATAACTCTGTAGATGATTGATTTACCAGTTAAACAGGCATGAATGCAAAGGATATGTTAAATATTAATCGTGACACATATCACAAAACAGTTGATTTTTGTGACGGTGGTCATATTATATGCACATAGACGATAACACCTGCATAACAACATAGTTGGAGTCATGCCATGAAACTGCGCAAAATCCTGAAAAGCATGTTTGAAAATTATTGCAAAACTTTCAAAGACGTACCGCCTGGCGCTATGTTCTGATTAAAAAAACCTGCTTCGGCAGGTTTTTTTATGCCTGTCATTTGCGGTTGCAGGTCTGGCTATCGTTTCGGCCTCTGAATCGGTACTATGACGGCCTTTCAACACTACCAGGAACGCCTACTATGTCCCAACCGCTGAATGCCGATCAGGAACTGGTCTCTGACGTTGTCGCCTGCCAGCTCGTCATCAAACAAATTCTCGATGTCCTCGACGTGATTGCTCCCGTTGAAGTTCGCGAAAAAATGACCAGCCAGCTGAAAAACATTGATTTTTCAACGCATCCCGCTGCGGCCGATCCCGTCACGCGGCGCGCTATCCAGAAAGCGATCGCACTGATTGAACTGAAATTCACGCCGCAGGGCGAAGCTCACTAAAATAAACCGTTGTTTTATATTTTAGAAATACTTTTTGCAATGCCTCCCCAAAGTGGGGGCATCAGGCTGAAAGGGCTTTGCGAATTGGCCTGCCGGGGAGTGAAATGCAGGCCAATAATGTGGTCAATTAATGCTGTTGGTAATTGACGACGTTGAGCACGTGCTGATCGGTCTGCGCCGGGCACAGTCCCGCGCGTTTGGCGCTACGTACTTCTTCAAGAATCGTTTGTAACAACAGCCCATCTTGCTGTTGTTCTTTTTCCAGCGTGTGGAGAAAATCCAGGGTAGGCGCATCGTTCATGGCTTCCGCTTCGTCGGTGAGCTGCGAAAGCGTACTGGCGCGCTGTTCATAATCATCCATCGTTTTCTGAAACAGTTCTTCCAGCGAATGTAAATCTTCGCCCGGTACATCAATGGCCTTAACGACCGGATTCGCCCCGGCATTTTTCATGAAGTTAAACATGCGCATCATTTGGGTGACGTTACTCTGGGCCTGAGTACGTAAGAAAGTCGCAGTACCCATCAGACGGTGTTCAGAACACCACTCACTCAGATGGAGGTAGAGATTGGAAGCATAAAACTCAAGATTCATTTGATTATTGAGTTTGTGTACCATTCCAACTGCAGCCATATCAATATCCTTATTTCCTGATAGAAGGGATGTGCAGCGCTAATCTGCACAACTTACTGTTAGCAGAATAAGTCCATTCTGCCAGTCCATTATGTGATCGAAGAGTCAATTCCATCGCGAATCGAAAATAAGCATACCTGCATAAATGAAATAAGAAAATCCTTAAATGGCAATGTTTATGATTTTTTACATATTACTGAAGGTAATACATCAAGCTGTATTTAGTAAACATAATGTAAGATTATATATCTGATTGATTTTGTTATGGTGTGAATGATTTATATGGTTTTGAAATGGTGTTTCAAGTCACAAAAGTGAATGATTTAGCATGGTAATATCAGAATATTGATAATCTCTGTCGTCCCTGCCGCGATAATAATCCTGTGAAACCGTTCTGGCAGAAATAATGCCGGTCTTTCTCTTGCTGAAAATCAGGGCAGCGACATCTTATTCAATTATAACCGAATGATTAATTCGTCATTTTCGGTGTTATCAGCCTGTAATAAATGAGGAAAGGTGAATGAAAAGAGTGGCCGTCTTGCTGGCATCGGGTTTCGAGGAAGCGGAAGCGATCGTTACCATTGATATCTTGCGTCGTCTGAATATTGACGTAGATACCCTGGCCTGCGCGGAGTCTCGCGCCGTAGTGAGCTACCACGATCTCCCGATGGTGGCCGATGACACCCTGGCGGGGCAACGAGAACGCCTGTATGACGCAGTAGTGCTGCCGGGAGGGCCGCAGGGAAGCATGAACCTGGCGGCGAATCCACAGGTTATCGAGTTTATCTCGCGCCATGATGCCGCCGGAAAATTAATTTGTCCCATTTGCTCAGCGGCTGCACGTGTATTAGGCGGCAACGGCTTACTGAAGGGGCGTCGTTATGTCTGCTCAGGCGATCTCTATGACGCGGTGACCGATGGCGTTTATGTTGATGCGCCGGTTGTGGAGGATGGTAATCTCCTGAGTGGTAAAGGATTAGGCCATATTTTTGATTTTGCCCTGACGCTGTCAGCCCGTTTATTAGGCAATGACCAACCCGTTCGTGAACATGCTGAGCATATTTATTATCCGTGGTAATCCGTTGGTTCCCGGATACAGGCGTATTCGGGAACAAGGATTTGTGAGCTGACCTTATGGATTAATGTGCTACGCCACTTTTTATTTGTCTGACAATTCCCCCGTTTCTTATGTCATTTTCCGCTGAATTTATGTACGCAATTACTGTAATTCTGCGGTGTGATGCCGCTCTCCTATGGAGAATCAATTTCCCGCTACAACTATTCCAGCACTGGCACTTATCTTGAGTTCTTTTGGTAATGCCTTGTTTTTCGTCTGAATTACATAAAGTCGTTAAATATTACCCTACATAAAATGACGCTAAAGCTGGAGTTAACCATGCACAAATTCACTAAAGCGCTGGCAGCCATCGGTCTGGCTGCCGTTATGTCACAATCCGCTATGGCAGAATCGATGAAGCTGGGTTTTCTGGTGAAACAACCGGAAGAACCCTGGTTCCAGACGGAGTGGAAATTTGCCGATAAAGCCGGGAAAGATTTGGGCTTTGAAGTGATTAAAATTGCGGTGCCGGACGGCGAGAAGACGCTGAATGCGATCGACAGCCTGGCGGCAAGCGGGGCGAAGGGGTTTGTTATTTGTACCCCGGATCCAAAACTGGGGTCCGCCATTGTCGCGAAGGCGCGCGGCTACGACATGAAAGTGATCGCCGTGGACGATCAGTTCGTCAATGCCAAAGGCAAACCGATGGATACCGTCCCACTGGTCATGATGGCGGCAACCAAAATCGGCGAGCGTCAGGGCCAGGAACTGTATAAAGAGATGCAGAAACGGGGCTGGGACGTCAAAGAGAGCGCGGTGATGGCGATTACCGCTAACGAACTGGACACCGCGCGTCGTCGTACTTCCGGCTCGATGGAAGCGCTGAAAGCCGCAGGCTTCCCGGAAAAACAGATCTACCCGGTTCCTACCAAATCTAACGATATCCCCGGTGCATTTGATGCCGCCAACTCCATGCTGGTTCAGCACCCCGAAGTCAAACACTGGCTGATTGTCGGCATGAACGATAACACCGTACTCGGCGGCGTGCGCGCCACCGAAGGCCAGGGCTTTAAGGCGGCGGACGTGATCGGCATTGGTATCAATGGCGTTGACGCAGTGAGCGAACTGTCGAAAGCGCAGGCGACCGGTTTCTTCGGTTCACTGCTGCCCAGCCCGGACGTTCACGGTTATAAATCCAGCGAAATGCTCTACAACTGGGTGACGAAAGGCGCAGAACCACCGGCATTCACCGAAGTGACTGACGTGGTGCTGATCACCCGTGACAACTTCAAAGAAGAGCTGGCGAAAAAAGGGTTAGGCGGTAAGTAAGACGACAGCAAGTGAAAGGCCGGATGGCGTCGCTCATGCTGTCATCCGGCAACCGGTTAGAACGATACTGACTCACGGAGACGTTATGCAACAGTCTACCCCGTATCTCTCATTTCGCGGCATTGGTAAAACCTTCCCCGGCGTTAAAGCGCTTACGGATATCAGTTTTGACTGTTACGCCGGTCAGGTGCATGCGCTGATGGGTGAAAATGGCGCCGGGAAATCAACACTCTTAAAAATTCTCAGCGGTAACTATGCGCCAACCACGGGATCTTTGGCGATTCGCGAGCAGGAAATGAGCTTCGCAGATACCACCGCCGCGCTGAATGCCGGCGTTGCCATTATTTACCAGGAACTGCATCTCGTGCCGGAGATGACCGTTGCTGAGAATATCTATCTCGGTCAGCTTCCGCACAAAGGCGGCATTGTGAATCGCACCCTACTCAATTATGAAGCGGGCCTGCAACTCAAACATCTGGGGATGGATATCGACCCCGCGACGCCCCTGAAGTATCTCTCCATCGGCCAATGGCAGATGGTGGAAATCGCCAAAGCGCTGGCGCGCAACGCCAAGATTATTGCCTTTGACGAACCGACCAGCTCGCTCTCTGCAAGGGAGATCGAAAACCTGTTTCGGGTGATCCGCGAATTGCGTAAAGAAGGGCGCGTCATTCTGTATGTCTCGCACCGTATGGAAGAGATCTTCGCGCTCAGCGATGCGATCACTGTGTTTAAAGATGGCCGCTACGTGAAAACCTTTACCGACATGCAGCAGGTCAACCACGATGCGCTGGTGCAAGCGATGGTGGGGCGCGATCTGGGTGACATCTACGGCTGGCAGTCTCGCCCCTATGGCGCAGAGCGCCTGCGCCTGCATGAAGTCAAAGCGCAGGGCGTACGCATGCCTGTCAGCCTGACGGTTCGCAGCGGGGAAATTGTCGGACTGTTTGGCCTGGTAGGCGCGGGCCGTAGTGAGTTGATGAAAGGCTTATTTGGCGGCACCCGTATCAGCGAAGGGCAGGTGTATATCGATGAACAACCGATCGACATTCGCAAGCCGGCGAATGCTATCGCGGCAGGAATGATGTTGTGCCCGGAAGACCGGAAAGCGGAGGGGATCATCCCGGTGCATTCGGTACGCGACAACATCAACATCAGCGCCCGGCGTAAGCATGTGCTGGGGGGATGTGTGATCAACAACGGATGGGAGGAGACTAATGCCGACCATCATATTCGCTCGCTGAACATCAAAACCCCTGGTGCCGAACAGCTGATCATGAACCTTTCCGGTGGTAACCAGCAAAAGGCGATTCTTGGTCGCTGGCTATCGGAAGAGATGAAAGTGATTTTGCTCGACGAACCGACGCGTGGGATTGACGTTGGCGCGAAGCACGAAATTTATAACGTTATTTATGCCCTGGCCGCGCGCGGCGTTGCCGTGCTGTTCGCCTCCAGTGACCTGCCGGAAGTCCTCGGCGTGGCAGACCGTATTGTGGTGATGCGGGAAGGTGAGATCGCCGGGGAATTACTTCATGAACAGGCGGATGAGCGCCAGGCGCTGAGCCTCGCGATGCCTAAAGTCAGCCAGGCTGTCGCCTGAGAAAGGAGAGAACGATGTCTTCCGTAACAACTTCCGGATCGGGCGCGCCAAAGTCGCCGTCGCCTTTTAGCCTGGGACGTATCTGGGATCAGTATGGCATGCTGGTGGTATTCGCTGTCCTGTTCCTCGCCTGCGCCATTTTTGTGCCGAATTTCGCGACATTCATCAATATGAAAGGGCTGGGGCTGGCGATCTCCATGTCGGGCATGGTGGCCTGCGGCATGTTGTTCTGCCTGGCGTCAGGGGATTTCGACCTGTCCGTGGCGTCAGTGATTGCCTGCGCCGGGGTGACCACCGCAGTGGTCATCAATCTGACCGAAAGCCTGTGGATTGGCGTGGGGGCAGGCCTGTTGCTGGGCGTGCTGTGCGGGCTGGTTAACGGCTTCGTGATTGCACAACTCAAGATCAACGCCCTGATCACCACGCTGGCAACGATGCAAATCGTTCGTGGCCTGGCGTATATCATTTCCGACGGCAAAGCGGTGGGGATTGAAGACGAGCGTTTCTTCACCCTTGGCTACGCCAACTGGTTCGGTTTACCGGCGCCAATCTGGTTGACGGTGGGCTGCCTGATTATCTTTGGCTTGCTGTTAAACAAAACGACTTTCGGGCGTAATACGCTGGCAATTGGGGGCAACGAAGAGGCGGCGCGTCTGGCCGGGGTGCCGGTGGTGCGGACCAAAATCATTATTTTCGTGCTCTCTGGTCTGGTCTCTGCGGCAGCCGGGATTATTCTCGCCTCGCGTATGACGAGTGGACAGCCGATGACCTCCATTGGCTATGAACTGATCGTCATCTCCGCCTGCGTGTTAGGCGGCGTTTCCCTGAAGGGCGGCATCGGAAAAATCTCATATGTGGTGGCGGGTGTCCTGATCCTGGGGACCGTGGAGAATGCGATGAACCTGCTGAACATTTCGCCCTTCGCCCAGTACGTTGTACGCGGCTTGATCCTGCTGGCAGCGGTGATCTTCGACCGTTACAAACAAAAAGCGAAGCGTACGGTCTGATAAAAAAAGTCCAACTTTTTAGTCTAGTTCCTCTCCTTTGCCAGCCGCTACCCCGGCTGGCAATTGTCTTTCCAAATGGCGAGCATCGTCACACTGTCTATACTTACGGTTGCTTATGAGGCGCGATCCGCGCGGCTCAAAGAGAACAATAAGGAGGAGTACCGGGTGGCAGAACCGTTAACCGTAACCCCTGAACAGTCCGTGCACTATGCTTATTTTTTTGATCTCGATGGAACCCTTGCGGAGTTAAAGCCGCATCCAGACCAGGTGGTGATTCCTCCCACGATCCTTCAGATGCTCCACCAACTTGCAGAATGCAACGCAGGAGCTCTGGCATTGATTTCAGGGCGCTCAATGGTTGAACTTGACGCGTTGGCTAACCCCTGGCGCTTTCCGCTGGCAGGCGTACATGGGGCTGAACGCCGTGACATCAATGGGAAAATGCATATCGTGCATCTCCCTTCGGCAATAGAACGCGATATCAGCGTGCAGTTACATACGGCGCTGATGAATCTGCCGGGGACGGAAGTGGAGACCAAAGGCATGGCGTTTGCGCTGCACTATCGACAGGCGCCAGAACATGAAGCTGCGCTGCAGGCGCTGGCGCTACGCATTACGCAAACCTGGCCGCAGCTTGCGCTCCAGCAAGGGAAGTGCGTTGTCGAAATTAAGCCGAAAGGCACTAACAAAGGTGAAGCGATAGCCGCGTTTATGCGTGAAGCGCCGTTTGCCGGGCTAGTCCCTGTTTTCCTGGGTGATGATCTGACCGATGAGGCCGGGTTTCGCGTGGTGAACGAGGCGGGGGGCATTTCAGTGAAGGTAGGAGAGGGGGAGACGCAGGCGCAATGGCGATTAGCCGGAGTGCCAGACGTCTGGCGCTGGCTGGAGTCTGTTTACACTGCACAACAAGAAAAAAACATGAATGACAGGAGAGATGGCAATGAGTCGTTTAGTCGTAGTATCTAATCGAATAGCGCCTCCGGATAACAAAACCAGTGCGGGCGGCCTGGCCGTTGGGATACTGGGTGCGCTGAAAGCGGCAGGAGGACTGTGGTTCGGTTGGAGTGGCGAACTGGGTAACGAGGATCAGCCATTAAAAAAGGTCACCCGGGGCAACATCACCTGGGCGTCGTTTAACCTGAGCGAAAAAGATCACGAAGAGTATTACAACCAGTTTTCTAACGCGGTGTTATGGCCGGCTTTTCATTATCGGCTGGATCTGGTGAACTTCCAGCGCACCGCCTGGGAAGGCTATCAGCGTGTGAATGCGCACCTGGCAGACAAACTCCTGCCGCTCTTAAAAGAGGATGACATCCTCTGGATCCATGATTATCACCTGCTGCCGTTTGCCAGCGAACTGCGTAAGCGCGGCGTGAACAACCGGATCGGATTTTTCCTGCATATTCCTTTTCCCACGCCGGAGATTTTTAACGCGCTGCCGTCATCAGATATTCTCCTTGAGCAGATGTGCGATTTTGATCTGTTGGGGTTTCAAACTGAAAACGATCGCCAGGCTTTCCTCGACAGCCTTTCCAGTCTGACGAGAGTCAGTTCCCGCGATCCGAAGAACCACACCGCGTGGGGGAAACATTTTCACACCGCGGTCTATCCTATCGGTATTGAACCGGAGGAGATTACCCGACAGGCGTCGGGGCCGTTACCGCCGAAGCTGGCTCAGCTAAAGGCAGAGTTAAAAAACCTCAAGAATATCTTTTCCGTTGAGCGACTGGATTACTCAAAAGGGCTTCCGGAGCGTTTTCAGGCCTATGAGGCGTTGCTGGAGAAATTCCCTCAACATCACGGAAAAATTCGTTACACGCAGATTGCGCCCACTTCCCGTGGCGATGTGCAGGCGTATCAGGATATCCGTCATCAGCTTGAGACGGAAGCCGGGCGCATTAACGGTAAGTATGGTCAACTGGGCTGGACGCCGCTGTTTTATCTTAATCAGCATTTTGAACGCAAACTGTTGATGAAAGTATTCCGTGCGTCGGATGTGGGGCTGGTCACGCCGCTGCGCGATGGTATGAATCTGGTGGCGAAAGAATTCGTTGCCGCCCAGGATCCCGCCAATCCAGGCGTCCTGGTGCTGTCTCAGTTCGCCGGTGCGGCAAATGAACTGACCTCAGCGCTGATCGTCAATCCTTACGATCGTGATGAAGTCGCGGCGGCGCTGAATCGCGCACTCACGATGCCGCTGGCCGAACGTATTTCGCGTCATGCTGAGATGCTGGAGGTGATTGTCAAAAACGACATCAATCACTGGCAGGAGCAGTTTATCTGCGATCTAAAGACGATCACCCCGCGCAGCGCTGAAACTCTTCAGCAGCGCAAAGTCGCGACGTTTCCCAAGCTTGCCTGAGCGACGATTTCGGGGATCAATTACCTTCAAGCGGGACCAGCAGAACGTCCACCAGGCTTGAACTCACCACACTTTTCGCCGAGCAGGAGGCTCGCGAAAAGAAGCTATGGTTATGGTTGCCACAGATGACCAGATCCACGTCGTGTTTGCGGCACACGTCCAGAATATGCTCGCTTAACTCGCCGTAGGTAATGAATGTCTGCGCGATCGGATAGCCCGCGTCTTTCCCCAGTTTTTCAAGGAAATCCGTTGTCTCCTCATGCATCACCGCGCGTAAATCTTCCAGCATGGGGGCGGCAAATTGATTGTATAACTCTGGGTCGGAGGCGAGGGTGATAAGACTGATTCGTGCGTTGACGGGACGAGCAATGGAGACGGCTTTTGCCAGCAGTTGTTGGCTTTCCGGGGTTATCGCCACGGCGACAAGAATGTGGGTGTAGCTCATAACTCGCTCCTTATTGCAAGAATATGAGGTGGTTCTTCAGCATTACTCCGATTCGCTGATAACTGCAATGCTTCTATATGACAATAGTGTGAAGGCTATCATAATTATTCATTAATATTCCTTATAAGTGGATCTAAGGAATAACCAAAAGTGTTAACCAAATCGATTGACTTAAATTAAATCAGTGAGTCAATCAAAATTTGGTTTAACAAATTCATGTTCGTGATTAATTGCAATCTAATCATAAATACAGCGTATTAATAAAAAATGGGTAACAATTAACATATTGTTTAGCAAGGATAAAAACTAATTTACTTGTGTGATGATATAAATCCACTTCAATTATTTTCATTGCGTGATTTTAACGGGCGTTGCGTAAAATCTTTCGCCGCCCCCGACGCTTGATTTAATACCCGTGAGAATAAAATGGCGTTTTGCTGGTTAATTTCCCCGCAAAATAAAAGCTCAACTGATGGATTTATGTTAACGATTAAGTTAATTTATGTGATGTGCATCACATATTTTCCAAATTCGCAGCGTGGCTTTGTTGTATGTCTCGGGTGTGACGAGTACAGTTGCGTCGAATTAGGAAAAATCTTAGGCATTTGTAAGAATTCATGTGCTCGCGTTACAACCAGGCAAGGTGCCAGCGTGACGCGCGTATTGATGCTTAAGCGCCTGAGTCGAAGGTATGTGTTTGACCTATTTGCTTTTTTTACCGGGAATTCCCGGCGACATCACGGGGTGCGGTTTTTCCGCATAAAAATAAAAGTTGGTTATTCTGGATGGGAATAATGCATACATCCGAGTTGCTGAAACACATTTATGATATCAATTTGTCATATTTACTTCTTGCACAGCGTCTAATCGTTCAGGACAAAGCGTCCGCCATGTTTCGTCTCGGGATCAATGAGGAAATGGCGACCTCTCTGGGGGCGCTGACCCTTCCGCAAATGGTAAAACTGGCAGAAACGAATCAGCTTGTGTGTCATTTCCGTTTCGACAGTCATCAAACCATTACTCGTCTGACTCAGGATTCCAGAGTAGACGATCTCCAGCAAATTCACACCGGTATCATGCTGTCCACGCGTCTGTTAAGTGATGTTAATCAGGCTGATGAAACCGCGCGTAAGAAAAGGGCCTGATGATGAGTGAAAAAAGCATTGTTCAGGAAGCTCGTGATATCCAGTTAGCGATGGAATTGATCACACTGGGTGCCCGTTTGCAAATGCTGGAAAGCGAAACGCAGTTAAGTCGCGGTCGCCTCATCAAGCTGTACAAAGAACTCCGCGGCAGTCCCCCGCCGAAAGGCATGCTGCCGTTTTCCACTGACTGGTTTATGACCTGGGAGCAAAATATCCATGCTTCCATGTTCTGTAATGCCTGGCAGTTCTTACTTAAAACGGGCCTGTGTAGTGGGGTTGATGCCGTCATTAAGGCGTATCGACTGTACCTCGAACAGTGTCCGCAGGGTGAAGAGGGGCCGCTGCTGGCGTTGACTCGCGCGTGGACGCTGGTGCGTTTTGTCGAAAGCGGCTTGCTTCAGTTATCAAGCTGTAACTGCTGTGGCGGTAATTTCATTACCCACGCTCACCAACCTGCGGGCAGTTTTGCCTGCAGTTTATGCCAGCCGCCTTCCCGAGCGGTAAAAAGACGTAAACTTTCCCAGGATGCTGCCGATATTATTCCACAACTGCTGGATGAACAGATCGAACAGGCTGTTTAACCGATACGGTGTGGACGAAACACTCCAGCAGCGGTAAGTCATTACCGCTGCTTTTTTTTGCCTCGCCAACGCGTTAACGCCCCGACTGCGCATCCTGTCATAGTCAACAGCAGAAGGATGATGTCGTGCTTATCTTATTAGGTTACCTGGTGGTTATTGGTACAGTTTTCGGCGGTTACATGATGACTGGTGGAAACCTGGGGGCACTCTATCAACCGGCTGAATTTGTCATCATCGGTGGCGCGGGAATAGGGGCATTTATCGTGGGTAACAACGGTAAAGCCATCAAGGGGACGCTGAAAGCGCTGCCGTTACTGTTCCGTCGTTCGAAATACACCAAAGCGATGTATATGGATCTGCTGGCACTGCTCTATCGCCTGATGGCGAAGTCGCGCCAGCAGGGGATGTTCTCGCTTGAGCGCGACATTGAGAACCCGAAAGAGAGCGAAATTTTTGCCAGCTACCCCCGTATTCTGGCCGACTCGGTGATGCTGGAGTTCATCGTTGATTACCTGCGCCTGATCATCAGCGGCAACATGAATACCTTTGAGATCGAAGCGCTGATGGACGAAGAGATTGAAACGCACGAAAGTGAATCGGAAGTCCCTGCCAACAGCCTGGCGCTGATGGGGGATTCGCTGCCGGCGTTTGGTATCGTTGCGGCGGTGATGGGGGTCGTACACGCCCTCGCGTCAGCGGATCGACCGGCTGCAGAACTGGGCTCACTGATTGCCCATGCGATGGTCGGTACGTTCCTCGGCATTCTGCTGGCCTACGGTTTTATTTCACCGCTTGCCAGCGTCCTGCGTCAGAAGAGCGCGGAAACCAGCAAAATGATGCAGTGTGTGAAAATCACGTTGCTGTCGAATCTGAACGGTTACGCCCCGCCGATCGCCGTCGAATTTGGGCGTAAAACGCTGTATTCCAGCGAGCGCCCGTCATTCCTTGAACTGGAAGAACATGTTCGCGCAGTGAAAAATCCGAACCAACAGCAGCAGACGACGACTGAGGGCGCATGAAGAATCGGTCTCATCCTATCGTCGTTGTTAAACGGCGCAAACATAAGGGGCATGGCGGCGGCGCACACGGGTCGTGGAAGATTGCTTACGCTGACTTTATGACCGCCATGATGGCCTTTTTTCTGGTGATGTGGCTCATTTCCATCTCCAGCCCTAAAGAACTGATTCAGATTGCCGAATACTTCCGTACGCCGCTGGCAACGGCGGTGACGGGAGGGAATCGAATTTCCAATAGCCAGAGTGCGATTCCCGGCGGCGGCGATGACTTTACCCAGCAACAGGGCGAAGTGAATAAGCAGCCGAACCTCGATGAACTGAAAAAGCGCATGGAACAAAATCGCCTGAGCAAACTGCGCGGCGACCTCGATCAGCTCATCGAATCGGATCCCAAACTGCGGGCGCTGCGTCCGCATCTGAAGATTGACCTGGTGCAGGAAGGGCTGCGTATTCAGATTATCGACAGCCAGAATCGCCCGATGTTTAAAACCGGTAGCGCCGAGGTTGAGCCGTATATGCGTGACATCCTGCGGGCGATCGCGCCGGTGCTGAACGGTATTCCAAACCGTATCAGCCTGTCCGGGCATACGGATGATTTCCCTTATGCAAACGGTGAAAAGGGCTATAGCAACTGGGAGCTTTCTGCCGAACGCGCCAACGCATCGCGGCGTGAACTGGTACAGGGCGGTCTGGATGACGGAAAAGTATTACGGGTGGTGGGCATGGCCGCCACAATGCGTATGAGCGATCGCGGTCCTGATGACGCCATCAACCGCCGAATCAGTCTGTTGGTACTGAACAAACAGACCGAACAGGCCATTTTGCATGAAAACGCTGAAAGCCAGAACGAGCCGGTAAGTGTATTACAACAGCCTGAGGCCAGTCCGCAGGTAAGCGTTCCCACATCGCCACCAGCCAATCCGAGGTGATAGCGTGAGCATGGATATAAGCGATTTTTATCAGACTTTTTTTGATGAAGCTGACGAGTTGTTGGCTGACATGGAGCAACATCTGCTCGATCTGGTGCCCGAAGCGCCGGATGCCGAGCAACTGAATGCCATATTTCGTGCCGCGCACTCCATCAAAGGGGGCGCCGGTACGTTCGGCTTTACCGTTTTGCAGGAAACCACTCATCTGATGGAGAACCTGCTGGATGATGCGCGTCGCGGTGAGATGCAGCTCAATACCGCCATTATCAACCTGTTTTTGGAAACGAAAGATATTATGCAGGAACAGCTCGATGCCTATAAAAGTTCGCAGGAGCCGGATGCCGCCAGTTTCGAATACATCTGCACGGCATTACGCCAGTTAGCGCTGGAGGCAAAAGGCGAAACCGCGCCAGCGGTGGTGGCGAATGCCCGACTGAGCGTGGTCGACAACACGGCACCTGACGACGTGGTCGTGGCAGAAGCAGCGAAGTTGCGCATTGTTCTCTCGCGCCTGAAGGCCAGTGAAGTGGCCCTGCTGGAAGAAGAGCTGGGCAATCTGTCCACCCTGTCTGATGTCGTCAAGGGCGAAGACAGCCTGGCGGCAACGCTTGATGGCGACATTGCAGAGGATGACGTCATTGCCGTGCTGTGCTTTGTGATTGAAGCCGATCAGATTGCTTTTGAGAAAGTGGTAGCAGCGACGGCACCTGCGGTCCAGCCGGAAGTGGCTGAAGTGGTTGCTGTCGAACAGCCTGTCGCCGCAGTCCCTGCAGTGAAAACGGTTGCCACAGAAGCACAAACCGGACGCGTAGAGCGGGAAAAACCGGCGCGCGCCAGTGAATCTACCAGCATTCGTGTGGCGGTGGAGAAGGTCGATCAGCTGATCAACCTGGTCGGTGAGCTGGTGATTACCCAGTCAATGCTGGCACAGCGTTCGAACGAACTCGACCCGGTGAATCATGGCGATCTCATCACCAGCATGGGTCAGTTACAACGTAACGCCCGCGATCTGCAGGAATCGGTGATGTCGATTCGTATGATGCCAATGGAATACGTGTTCAGTCGCTTTCCACGTCTGGTGCGTGACCTGGCGGGCAAGCTTGGCAAACAGGTTGAACTGACGCTGGTCGGCAGCTCGACGGAACTCGACAAGAGCCTGATTGAACGCATCATTGACCCGCTGACGCACCTGGTGCGTAACAGCCTCGACCACGGTATCGAACTGCCGGAAAAACGCATGGAATCCGGTAAGAATGTGGTGGGCAATCTGATTTTGTCGGCGGAGCATCAGGGCGGCAACATCTGCATCGAAGTGACCGATGACGGGGCGGGGCTGAACCGCGAGCGCATTCTGGCGAAGGCGATCTCCCAGGGGATGGCGGTTCATGAAAACATGACCGATGACGAAGTGGGGATGCTGATTTTTGCCCCTGGCTTCTCAACGGCCGAGCAGGTGACTGACGTTTCCGGACGCGGCGTGGGCATGGACGTGGTGAAACGGAATATCCAGGAGATGGGTGGCCACGTTGAAATCCAGTCGAAGCAAGGGACTGGCACCACCATCCGTATTTTGCTGCCGCTGACGCTGGCGATCCTCGACGGCATGTCCGTGCGCGTCGCCGACGAAGTCTTTATTCTGCCGCTGAATGCGGTGATGGAATCCCTGCAGCCACGTGACGACGATCTGCATCCGCTGGCCGGTGGCGAGCGCGTGCTGGAAGTACGCGGCGAATATCTGCCGCTGGTTGAGTTGTGGAAAGTCTTTGAAGTGGAAGGGGCGAAAACCGAAGCCACCCAGGGCATCGTGGTGATCCTGCAAAGCGGCGGTCGCCGTTACGCGCTGCTGGTCGATCAGCTGATCGGTCAGCACCAGGTGGTGGTTAAAAACCTGGAGAGCAATTATCGCAAAGTGCCGGGCATTTCAGCCGCCACGATTCTGGGCGATGGCAGCGTCGCGCTGATTGTGGATGTCTCCGCCCTGCAGGGTTTAAATCGCGAACAACGTATGGCGATCACCGCCGCCTGATTGAGTAAGAAAGGGTAAAATATGACCGGTATGACTAATGTAAGCAAACTGGCCGGCGAGCCGTCAGGTCAGGAATTCCTGGTGTTTACGCTGGGAGATGAAGAGTACGGTATCGACATCCTGAAAGTGCAGGAGATCCGTGGTTACGATCAGGTCACGCGCATTGCCAACACGCCTGCCTTCATCAAAGGGGTGACCAACCTGCGCGGCGTGATTGTGCCGATTGTCGATCTGCGCGTGAAGTTCTGCCAGGGCGATGTTGAGTACAACGATAACACCGTGGTGATTGTGCTGAATCTGGGACAGCGCGTGGTGGGGATCGTTGTGGATGGCGTGTCTGATGTGCTGTCGCTGACCGCAGAGCAAATCCGCCCGGCCCCGGAATTTGCCGTGACGCTGTCAACGGAATACCTGACCGGACTCGGCGCGCTGGGCGACCGGATGCTGATCCTGGTGAACATTGAGAAACTGCTGAACAGTGACGAAATGGCGCTGTTAGATATGGCCGCCTCTCACGTCGCCTGATCGTATTGCTGGATGTGGTTACCGTGCTTTAATGCCGGATGACGCTGTGCTTATCCGGCCTACGGCTGAAGGTGGTTGTAGGCCGGATAAGGTGTTTACACCGCCATCCGGCAATCACCGGAACCGTTATGCTTCAACCTGCTGTGACACCGCCTCCTCATCACTCTCTTCCAGCAAACCTTCGTTTTGCGCCAGCATCGCCGTCGCAATACCGTTACCTAACACGTTAATGGCGGAACGGCCCATGTCGAGAAAATGGTCGATGCCCATCAGTAGCAAAATGCCGGCGACCGGAATGTTAAAGCTCGGAATCGTTGCCGCTAGCACCACTAATGCGGAACGCGGAACGCCGGCAATGCCTTTTGACGCCAGCATCAGCGTGAGCATCAGGACGCTAATCTCAGCAAACGACAGGTGAATGTTGTAGGCCTGCGCGATAAACATTGACGCAAAAGAGCAGTAAACCATTGAACCGACCAGATTGAACGAGTAACCAATGGGCAGCACGAAGGAGACGATGTTGCGCGAGCAGCCAAATTTTGTCAGTTGTTCCAGCGTTTTCGGATAGGCCGCTTCAGAACTGCTGGTAGTAAAGGCTACCAGTACCGGATCCTTGAGCATCCCGAGCAGGCGAAACACCTCTTTTTTCAGTACCAGATATCCCACTGCCAGTAACACCAGACAGGTCATCAGAATAGCCACGTAATAGCCGCCAATGAACGAGGCATAGTTGAGCAAAATGCCCAATCCTTCGGTGGCGATCACCGAGGAGATGGCGGCAAAAATGGCCAGCGGGGCGACGTACATCACGTAGCCGGTTACTTTCAACATAATGTGGGAAACCACGTCCAGCGCTGCCACCAGCGGGGCATTGAATTTTTCGCCCAACGACGCGCCGCCGATCCCGAAGAACATAGAGAACACCACAATCTGCAAAATTTCGTTATTGGCCATCGCACCGGCAATGCTGGTTGGAATGGTATGCGACAGGAAACCTTTCAGGCTCATCCCGCCGACGGCGAGACCGGTATCCACGGCTTCTTTCGGGATAGCCAGATTAAGTCCGCTGCCGGGTTGTTCCAGGGTGACAATAAACAGGCCCACCAGAATGGAGAGGATGGAAGAGCTGATGAACCAGATCATCGCTTTGCCGCCCACACGCCCGATGGTGGACGTCTCGCCAAGACGCATAATGCCTACGGTCAGGGTGCTGAACACCAGAGGGGCGATAACCATCTTAATCAGACGTAAGAAGATGTCGGTAAGAAGGGTGATGTTATCCGACCAGGCGGCAATGACGCTTTCGGAGGTATAAGAGTGAATAACCGCACCTGACACAATACCTGCCAGCATGAAAATCACGATAAATATCGTGAGTTTATTTGCATTTGCCACTAAAAATCCCTCGGGCTGAATTTAACAATTTTTTATCAGCGATACATGTGTTTTATGTATTTAACGACGCTGAATCATTTCCTACCTAACCTGGAGTAATCCGCCGGGGGTTACAACTATTTTTTATTATTTACTTATTTTGTTGTGTTCTGACCAACGCGATTTTGTGAACTGGATCGCATAAGAATGAATATATCCTCTCAGATTGCGAGGAAAACAGAATGCTAATAATGTTAATAAATTGATATATAAGCGTTTTATCCGTCAATCACCCGTTCGTATGGCGAAGCCTGACGGCAGTGGTTGTTTTCTCATCCGTAAACTAAATTTCTGATTATCAGTTCGTTTTACCGATCTGCATGACCTTTCTCGCCATGCGTGTTGTGACTTTCGTTAAACGTGGCGATTTTTCGGAGGTGTTTGATGAACAGATTATCCCGGTTCCTGGGTATGGCTGGCATTTTCCTTCTGCCACTGCCTTCAGCAATGGCGGTGACCAGCAGTGGGACCGTCGGGGCAACATTAACCCTGACCAACGGCTGCCTGATCAATGGCTCACCGAGTCAGAACGGCATTAACTTTGGTACGCTGGATTTCGGTACCCATCCAGCTACGTTCTCGGAATTAACCACTCAGCTGACGGGAGCCGCGGGCGGGAACAGTTTTGGCATTCAGTGCACCACCACGGATTACACCGTGCAAATCACCGGTAATACCAACTCGTCAGCACCCGGTACGGTGATCGGCACGCCGGGCACGCCAGCCCGTTACCTCGTCAATGCGGCGAATACCACTCAGGGTGTGGCTTACAGCCTCTACAGCGACAGCGGTTTTAACAACGTAGTCAGTAATAACACCCCCATTCCGAAAGCCTCAACGACGGCCGGCGTTGACAACTACACGTTGTATGGCCGGATCCAGGGCGGCGGAAACAGCGTCACCGTGGTACCGGGTACTTATACCGATACGATTAACGTCAGCGTCATCTACTGATTCGTCCATGAAATGAGGATCCTTAGCGTGGGCTTCCCGCGTGGAGGCAGGGGACGGCTACGCCTTTTTCTGGCGATGGTCGGTCTGGCCGCGGTGCCGGTGATGGCCGTCACCACCCAGTCCTTTCAGTTGAACGCCACCATCACGCCGGGCTGCTCGGTGACCACCGGCAGCGGCGCGGCGCTGGGAACCCTGAACTTCGGCACGTATAGCGGTGTAGAAAACCGGCAGGTGAGCGCGCAGTTTGTCCCCAACGCCGCGCTGGCGCTGGCCTGCACGCCGGGCGTGGCGCTGAGCATGACGATTGACAGCGGCCGCAACTATACCTCGGTGCGTAATATGCAACGCGCAGGGGGAACGGAGCGGGTGGCTTATCGTCTCTACAGTGCGTCATCACTGGCGGCGAACAGCGAAATTGGCGTGAATCAGCCGGTCTCTGTCGTTTATACCGACAGCAATAATATCGCGTTACCGCTGTTTGGCGCGGCAACGCTGACGGGGTTTAGCCCCGCTGGCAACTATTCAGATCAGCTTACAGTGACCCTGTCATGGTAGCGAAGGGAGAAGTGATATGCAGATGCGAGCGTCTTTGGGATTGCTGTTTGGCTTCACGGCAGCGCTGGTTTCAGCCGGGGCGAACAGTGCTGCAACCATCCTGTTGTGGCCGATCGATCCCTGGCTGGCGGCAGAGAGCAACGCCACTGAGTTGTGGATCCAGAATCAGGGAAATACCCCAACGACGATGCAGGTGCGAATTGTCCGCTGGCGGCAGGATGAGGGTTTCGAGCGCTATCAGCCGCAGCAGGATGTGGTCGCCAGTCCGCCGATTGTCCGGATCGAAAAGGGCAGCAAACAGCTGATTCGTCTGATTAAACAGTCCACAGTTCCCGCCGGGGTTGAGCAGGCCTACCGTATTATCGTCGATGAGATCCCACAGCCCGACAGCGGCGATAAACCGCAAATGGGGTTGAAGGTGCAAATGCGCTATTCATTGCCGCTGTTTGTCTACGGTCAGGGGATTCAGACCTGGGCGCAGGGAGAACATCATGCGCGGGTGGATCCTGCGAAACTGCGCTGGCGGGTGGTACGCGCCGACGGGCAGTCACAGCTGGAAGTGCGTAATGACAATGTCGTGCATCTCCGGTTAAGCAAAGTCATGCTGCTTCAGAGCGGGGCGCAGCACACGATGGCGCAAGGCTTGCTGGGCTACGTTCTGCCTGGCAGCACGCGTCGCTGGCCGCTCCCCGCAGGCGCCACCCATCCGGACAATATGAGCGCGGCAATCAACGCACAGGGTGGCAAATGGTTGTCTGGTCCCGCCCACTAAGCGGCTTAGTGATGACGACCTTTCTTATCACCAGCGGGATCTGTCGTGCAGAGTCAGGTGATGATGCGCTTCCGCCGCCACCCGATGCCCGCGCTATCGATCAGCAAGCGGTTTTTCATCTGGCGCTGATTGTGAACCATTACGATACGCAGCGGGTGGTGCCAGTGATACAGCGGGCAGGGGAGTTCTACGTCAGCCGGGACGATTTGCAGCAGGCCGGACTTCCCGCCGAACACCTTCCGCAGGGCGAGGTGAATGTTTCGCGCTTACCGCAGGTCAACGCGCAATACGACAGCAGTGGACAGCGTCTGCTACTGAGCGTACCGCAGGACTGGCTACCCGAACGCGCAACGCCATTTGGCGGTGAGGCCACGGCAAACGACGCGCGCAATGGCAGCGGCGCGCTGCTCAATTACGATTTCTACAGCAGCCACACGCAAAACGGCGACAGCCAGGCTTCCATCTGGCACGAGTTGCGCTTCTTTAACGATGCTGGTTCGCTCTCGTCAACGGGCTACGTGCGACAAAATCTGGCCGGGAACGACGATCAGCAGGACGGATACGTGCGCTACGACACCGTGTTCACCGCGCCCCATGAGACCGATGCGACGCAATGGCGGGTGGGTGATGTGATAAGCGATGCCCTGAGCTGGAGTAACAGCGTGCGGGTGGGCGGCGTGTCGTGGGGGCGCGACTTCTCGTTGCGTCCGGATCTGGTGACCTGGCCCTTGCCGGAATTCTCCGGTGAAGCCGCGGTGCCCACCGCGGTGGATCTGTTTATCAACGGCTACCGGGCCGGTTCAACGGAGCTTCAGCCGGGGCCGTTTACGCTCACCAACCTGCCCTACATTAATGGCGCCGGCGATGCGGTGCTGGTCACTCGCGACGCGCTGGGCCGCCAGGTGAGCACGACTTTACCGTTTTATGTCGCCAGTAATCTGCTCAAAACAGGCATCAGCGACGGCGCGATCACCCTGGGCAGCCTGCGCCGCAATTACGGCATCGACAATTTTGACTACGGTCCGGCGGTCGGCAGCGCGAGCTACCGCTACGGGGTGAACGATTATCTGACGCTTGAAGGGCACGTTGAGGGCGCGGAAGCACTGGCGCTGGGTGGCGTGGGGTCGCTGGTCAAACTGGGGCGACTGGGTGTGGTGAATGGCGCATGGACGGAAAGCCGAATGCGCGGCAACAGCGGTAATCAGATTAACTGGGGCTATCAGTACAGTACCGCTGAATTCAGCGTGGCCACCCAGCACTCGCGGCGTGAGCGCGGATTTGGCAACCTGGCGCTGTACGATCAGACTCCGCTGGTGGATAACGACAACCAGCCGCTGGCCTCGTTGAGCCAGCGCAGCGACCAGTATTCGCTGACGTTCAACATGGGCGAATTTGGCAATGTCGGTGCGGCCTGGATTGGGATCCGCAGTTTTGACTCGCAGAAAACAGAACTGCTGAATCTCTCCTGGAGCCGGAATCTGTGGGGAAGCAGCAGTCTTTATCTGTCGGCAAGTCGCGACAATCAACAAGGGGACTGGACGCTGGCGATGTCGGTGCAAATCCCGCTCGGCGAACGGGACAGCGCGGCGGTGTCGATGGAAAAAACGCCCGATGCCGGTCAGACCCAGCGCATCAATTATAATCACTCGATGCCAACCGACGGTGGGTTTAGCTGGAACCTGGCCTGGGCGCGACAGTCTCAGGCGCGGGATTACCAGCAGGCGACGCTGGGCTGGCGTAACCGGAATATCGAATTACAAGGGGGAACTTACGGCGAAGGCAATGCCATGACCTGGTGGGGCGAGGCGATGGGATCGCTGGTCCTTATGGAAAACCAGCTGTTTGCCGCTAATAAAATCAACGATGCTTTTGTGCTGGTCAGTACCGACGGGCATCCTGATGTTCCGGTCAATTACGAAAACCAGCCGGTCGGTCACACTAACGATCAGGGCTATTTGCTGATCAGCGGCGTCTCCGCCTACTACCCGGCGAGTTACAGCATTAACACGCTCAATCTGCCTGCCGATACCCGCCTGAAAGAGACCGAACGTAAAGTGGCGCTGCGTCGCCAGAGCGGATATCTGGTTGATTTCCCGATGGAGCAGGAGCGGGTGGCAAGCGTTATTTTGCATGACGAAAACGGGCATGCGCTGCCGGTGGCAAGCCAGGTCATGCGGGATAATAAATCGCCCGCCGTGGTCGGCTACGACGGGATCGTCTGGCTGGAGAATCTCGATGGCGTGAATCCGCTGCGGGTCGTCACGCCCGACGGAAAGCGTTACGAAACCGCCTTCTCGCTGACCGCCAATCCCGAACATAAACTCCAGACCTACGGGCCGTTGATCTGTCGTCAGGGGGCCGGATGATCGGACGTGTGCTGTTGTTGCTATTACTGACGGCTGCGCCGGGGGCCTGGGCTGCCTGTAGCGTGAGTACCACGGCGGGGGCCTTCGGCAGCGTCTCCTCGTTTACCGTCAACAGCACGGAACAGGCGACCAGCGCCAATCTGCTGGTGCAATGCGACGTGGTGTTGGGGTTACTGAATAACGATACGGTGACGCTGACTTATACCGGGGCGACGGTGTCAACAGGCACCCGCGCCAACCTCAAGCGCACGGACAATACCACCGTGACGGATGTGGTGCCGGTGCGCCTGTGCGGTCAGTCCGGCTGCGCCAGCAACAGCGAGATTGCCATCGGCGGCAGCTATACCTGGAGTGGCAGCACGTTATTAGCGCTGTTAGGTTCCACGCGCTTTACGTTACCGCTTTTCTTTCGTACCAGTACCGGGCAGAACGTCAGCGCCGGGCCGTATCAGGTGACACTCAATTTCAACGTTTATTACAACATCTGTCAGGTGGGAGCGCTGGGGCTGTGTGTCACTACGCAAACCAATACGGTCGCCACCACAATACAGCTTAACCTGACGGTGACCAATGACTGCATCACCATTAACGCGCCGAACGTCAATTTCGGCAGTGCGCCGCTGGTCAAAAATTTTCCCGCCATTTCGCAGGCGGTTTCTATTACCTGTACCAAGGGCAGTACCTACACGGTAGGCATTAATAACGGCAGTTATGCCAACGGTAATGTGCGCAATATGGCGAGCGGCAACAACCGCCTGAGCTACGAAATTTACAAAGCGAGCACCGCCAACCGCTGGGGGAGCGTCGGTACGGAACGTTGGGCCAGCAGCGCCTCATCCTCTACCAGCAGCGACGGTCTGCTGCGAACCTACAACTACACCGCCAGAGTGTTACCCACCCAATCCACGCCTCCCGCCGGGACTTACACCGACACGGTGGTGGTGGATATCGCCTTCTGACCTGGATTTCCCTTTCGCAAACGTAAAGTTCTTATCAAGGGTGCCGATAACGTTGTTAACTCGTTTTCAGGAAGGTGCCTTATGTTTAACCGTATCCGCGTTGTCACAATGCTGATGATGGTGCTGGGGGTTTTCGCACTGCTACAGCTTGTCTCTGGTGGTTTGCTGTTTTCGTCTTTACAGCAGAATCAAAAAAGTTTTGTTATTTCCAACGATCTACGCCAACAGCAGAGTGAACTGACCTCGACATGGGATCTGATGCTGCAAACACGTATCAACCTCAGTCGTTCCTCTGCACGCATGATGATGGACGCCAACAATCAGCAGAGTAGCGCAAAAAACGATCTGCTGAAGAGCGCGAAAAATTCTCTCACTCAGGCGGCGGAGCACTACGCCAGGTTTAAATCTATCGATCCGCTGCCAGAGATGGCGGAGGTCAGCAGCAATGTGGACGAAAAATATCAGAAATATTTTGCCGGATTAACCGAACTGGTGCAGTTCCTGGAAAGCGGCAACATGGATGCGTTTTTCGCGCAACCCACGCAGGGAATGCAAAACGGACTCGGCGACGCGAAGAGTAAGTACGCCAGCGTCAGCGAAAAACTCTATCGCCAGGCATTTGATGAAAGCGCGCGCGACTACCAGTTTGCGCAGTGGCAACTTGCCATTCTGGCGGTGGCGCTGGTGCTGATCCTGGTGGTGGTGTGGTACGGCATTCGTCACACCCTGCTCAACCCGCTATCCCGGGTCATCGCCCATATTCGCGAAATCGCCGGCGGCAATCTGACCAACACCCTGACCGTCGCCGGACGTAATGAGATTGGCGAACTGGCAAGCAGCGTTGATCACATGCAGCGCTCGCTGGTGGAAACCGTCACCCAGGTGCGCGAAGGCTCCGATGCCATCTACTCCGGTACCACGGAAATCGCCACCGGTAACACCGATCTTTCATCGCGGACCGAACAACAGGCGTCGGCGCTGGAAGAGACGGCGGCCAGCATGGAAGAGTTGACCGCGACGGTGAAACAGAACGCCGACAATGCCCGACAGGCGTCGCAACTGGCGCAGAGCGCGTCGGAAACCGCGCAGCACGGCGGCAAAGTGGTGGATAACGTCGTCAAAACGATGCATGAAATTGCCGGTAGCTCGAAGAAAATTGCCGACATTATCAGCGTGATCGACGGTATTGCCTTCCAGACCAACATCCTGGCGCTGAACGCCGCGGTGGAAGCCGCGCGAGCAGGCGAACAGGGGCGTGGCTTTGCGGTGGTCGCTGGTGAAGTACGTAACCTGGCCAGTCGCAGTGCGCAGGCGGCAAAAGAGATCAAAGCGCTGATTGAAGATTCTGTTTCCCGCGTGGATACCGGCTCCGTGCTGGTCGAAAGCGCGGGCGAGACCATGAACGATATCGTCAATGCGGTGACCCGCGTGACCGACATTATGGGCGAAATTGCCTCGGCTTCTGATGAACAAAGCCGCGGTATCGATCAGGTGGCGCTGGCGGTTTCTGAAATGGACCGCGTGACGCAGCAAAACGCCTCGCTGGTTCAGGAATCCGCAGCCGCCGCGGCCGCGCTGGAAGAACAGGCCAGCCGTCTGACGATGGCGGTATCCGCATTTCGCCTTGCCGCGCGTCCTTATGCGGTAAAAACCAAAGAAGAACGGACTTCTGCTGACGCGCCTCGCAGCGCGCAGAAGCCCTCGTTAAGCATGGAGCACGATACTAACTGGGAAACATTTTGACCGAAATTTAACACTGCGGCCGTTGCCGCCTGATGGGAGCGTTGATGTTTAATCGTATTCGAATCTCGACCACGCTGTTTTTGATTTTGATCCTCTGCGGTGTATTGCAGATTGGCAGTAATGGCTTGTCTTTCTGGGCATTTCGGGACGGTTTTCAGAGCCTGAATCAGGTCGAGCAGAGTAATCAGCAACGCGCGGCGCTGGCGCAAACGCGCACCGTTTTATTACAGGCGAGTACCGCCCTCAACAAGGCCGGGACATTAACGGCGCTGAGCTATCCGCCCGATGACATCAAAAGCCTGATGGTCATCGCGCGCGAAAGCCTGGCGCAGTCCGGCTCGCTGTTTAACAGCTTCAGGGCGATAGAGGCGAATACCCAGGAGGGGAAAGCCTTGCAGGACGCAGCGGAGAAAAGCTTCACCCAGTGGCACAGCGATCTGGAGCATCAGGCCACCTGGCTTGAGAATAACCAGCTGTCAGACTTTCTGACCGCGCCGGTGCAGGCTTCGCAGGATGCCTTTGATGTGAACTTCAACGCCTGGCAGCAGAACATTAACCATGTGCTGGTGGTGGCGGGGCAACAGAGTAAAAACAATTACCACATGTCGGCGGCGATTTTTATCAGCATGGTGATTATTGCCGCGCTGTTAACTACCGGAGCACTGTACTGGTCGCGCAAAATGATCGTCCAGCCGCTGGCGATTGTCGGCAGCCATTTTGACAGCATTGCCGAGGGTAACCTGGCGCGACCGATTGCGGTTTACGGACGTAATGAGATTTCGGCGATCTTTGCCAGCCTGAAGGCGATGCAACAGGCGCTGCGGGAAACCGTCAGCGACGTGCGTCAGGGCAGTCTGGCGATGCATACCGGGATTTCTGAAATCGCGATGGGCAATAACGATCTCTCCTCACGCACCGAGCAGCAGGCGGCGTCATTGGCGCAGACGGCGGCCAGCATGGAGCAGTTGACGGCTACCGTTGGTCAGAACGCCGACAATGCGCGCCAGGCTTCCGGGCTGGCAAAAAGCGCCGCCGATACGGCGAAGACCGGCGGCGAGCAGACCAGCAAAGTCGCCAGTACGATGCAGGCGATTGCCGCCAGTTCGCAAAAGATTGGCGACATCATTGGCGTGATCGATGGTATTGCCTTCCAGACCAACATTCTGGCGCTCAACGCGGCGGTTGAAGCAGCGCGAGCTGGCGAACAGGGGCGTGGATTTGCCGTGGTAGCCGGAGAAGTGCGTAACCTCGCGAGTCGCAGCGCCCAGGCGGCGAAAGAGATTAAAGGGTTGATTGAAGAGTCGGTGAACCGTGTCCACCAGGGATCGCAACTCGTCGATACGGCTGCCCACACCATGACGGAAATCGTGAGTTCGGTCACCCGGGTCAACGACATCATGGGCGAGATTGCCTCGGCGTCAGACGAACAGCGCAGAGGGATCGAGCAGGTGGCGCAGGCGGTCACTCAGATGGATCAGGTGACGCAACAGAACGCCGCACTGGTGGAAGAAGCAGCCGCCGCGACCGACCAACTCGCGCATCAGGCCGACACGCTGTCCGCCCGCGTGGCAGTATTCAAACTTGAAGAACAGGTTGTAACACACCAAGAATCGGCACCGCCACAGGCTGTGCCCGTTGTATCCTGAAT
Source organism: Citrobacter freundii complex sp. CFNIH2 (assembly GCF_002880615.1). NCBI lineage: Bacteria > Pseudomonadati > Pseudomonadota > Gammaproteobacteria > Enterobacterales > Enterobacteriaceae > Citrobacter > Citrobacter freundii complex sp. CFNIH2. The sequence goes on from NZ_CP025757.1 coordinate 833,771, forward strand.
GTGATTGAGAAGGCGCTATGACATCATCTCTGCCCAACGGGCAAACGTCATTATTGTTACAGATGACCCAGCGCCTTGCGCTGTCCGACGCGCACTTTCGTCGGATATGTCAATTAATCTACCAGCGCGCGGGGATCGTGCTGGCGGACCACAAGCGGGATATGGTTTACAACCGCCTGGTCCGTCGTCTGCGTACGCTGGGGCTGGATGATTTTGGTCACTATCTCAGCGTGCTGGAAGCGAATCAAAGCAGCGCAGAGTGGCAGGCTTTTATCAATTCGTTAACCACTAACCTGACCGCCTTCTTCCGCGAAGGGCACCATTTTCCGGTACTGGCGGAAAGCGCCCGTCGTCACAGCGGAGAATACCGGGTCTGGAGCGCAGCGGCATCGACCGGTGAAGAACCGTACAGTATCGCCATTACGCTGGCCGATACGCTGGGGACGGCACCGGGGCGCTGGAAGGTGTTTGCCAGCGATATCGACACCGAAGTACTGGAAAAGGCCCGCAGCGGGATTTATCGGCTGGACGAACTGAAGACCCTGTCGCCGCAGCAGCTCCAGCGCTATTTCATGCGCGGAACTGGTCCTCATGATGGGCTGGTGCGTGTGCGTCAGGAACTGGCAAGCCACGTCGAGTTTTCCGTGATTAACCTGCTCGATAAGCAGTACAACGTGCCGGGACCATTCGACGCCATTTTCTGCCGCAATGTGATGATCTATTTCGATAAAACGACGCAGCAGGACATCCTGCGCCGTTTTGTCCCTCTTCTTAAGCCTGATGGTCTGCTGTTTGCCGGGCATTCAGAGAACTTTAGTAACCTCGTGCGCGACTTTAGCCTGCGCGGGCAAACGGTTTATGCGCTAAGTAAGGGTAAAGCATGAGTAAAATCAGGGTATTGTCGGTCGATGATTCTGCATTGATGCGCCAAATCATGACCGAAATTATTAACAGCTATAGCGACATGGAGATGGTGGCAACCGCACCCGATCCGCTCGTCGCCCGGGATTTGATCAAGAAATACAACCCTGACGTGCTGACGCTGGACGTTGAAATGCCGCGGATGGACGGCCTCGATTTTCTTGAAAAGCTGATGCGGCTGCGTCCGATGCCGGTGGTGATGGTGTCGTCGCTGACGGGGAAAGGGTCGGAAGTGACGCTGCGGGCGCTGGAACTGGGGGCGATCGATTTTGTCACTAAGCCGCAGTTGGGGATCCGCGAAGGGATGCTGGCCTACAGCGAGATGATTGCGGAGAAAGTGCGCACGGCGTCACGCGCACGTCTGACCGCCCATAAACCGCTTGCGGCGCCGGTCACCTTAAAGGCGGGACCGCTGCTCAGTTCGGAAAAGCTGATTGCGATTGGTGCCTCGACGGGCGGCACTGAGGCGATTCGCCATGTGCTGCAGCCGCTGCCGCTCTCCAGTCCGGCGGTCATTATTACGCAGCATATGCCGCCCGGTTTTACCCGCTCGTTTGCCGAGCGTCTGAACAAGCTGTGTCAGATAGCCGTGAAAGAGGCGGAGGACGGCGAACGTGTTCTGCCAGGCCATGCCTACATTGCACCGGGCGATAAACACATGGAGCTGGCGCGCAGCGGGGCAAACTATCAAATCAAAATTCATGACGGCCCGCCGGTTAACCGGCACCGGCCGTCTGTGGATGTGCTGTTTCATTCGGTAGCGATTCATGCGGGGCGCAACGCCGTCGGGGTGATCCTGACGGGAATGGGCAACGACGGCGCCGCCGGAATGTTAGCGATGCACCAGGCGGGCGCCTGGACGATTGCGCAAAATGAAGCAAGTTGTGTGGTGTTCGGCATGCCGCGCGAAGCCATCAATATGGGTGGCGTCAGCGAAGTGGTCGATCTTAGTCAGGTTAGCCAGCAGATGCTGGCGAAAATCAGTGCCGGACAGGCAATACGTATTTGAATCAGGAGTAATTTTTTATGGCGGATAAAGAGCTTAAGTTTTTGGTTGTGGATGACTTTTCCACCATGCGTCGCATCGTGCGTAACCTGCTTAAGGAATTGGGATTTAACAACGTGGAAGAGGCCGAAGATGGCGCGGATGCGTTGAATAAACTGCAGGCAGGTGGGTTTGGCTTTGTCATTTCCGACTGGAACATGCCGAACATCGACGGTCTTGAGTTGCTGAAAACCATTCGCGCGGACGGCGGGATGTCCTCACTGCCGGTGCTGATGGTGACGGCAGAAGCGAAGAAAGAGAACATCATCGCCGCAGCGCAGGCCGGTGCCAGCGGCTACGTGGTGAAACCGTTCACCGCGGCGACGCTGGAAGAAAAACTCAATAAAATCTTTGAGAAACTGGGCATGTAAGGGGCTGACCATGATGCAACCATCGATTAAACCCGTAGATGAACATTCTGCCGGGGATATCATTGCCCGCATTGGTAGCCTGACCCGCATGCTGCGTGACAGTCTGCGCGAACTGGGACTGGACCAGGCCATCGCCGAAGCGGCAGAAGCCATTCCCGATGCCCGTGACCGTCTGGACTATGTGGTACAGATGACCGCGCAGGCGGCTGAGCGCGCCCTGAACAGCGTTGAAGCTTCTCAGCCGCATCAGGACGAAATGGAGAAAGGGGCGAAGGCGCTGAGCAAGCGTTGGGATGAGTGGTTTGAAAACCCGATTGAACTCTCTGACGCCCGCGAGCTGGTGACGGACACCCGAAAATACCTCGGCGATGTGCCCGGGCATACCAGTTTTACCAACGCGCAGTTGCTCGACATCATGATGGCGCAGGACTTCCAGGATCTGACCGGTCAGGTGATCAAGCGCATGATGGATGTGATTCAGGAGATCGAACGTCAGCTACTGATGGTACTGCTGGAAAATATCCCGGAGCAGGGTTCCCGACCTAAACGCGAAAGCGACAGCCTGCTCAATGGCCCGCAGGTTGATACCAGTAAAGCCGGTGTGGTGGCAAGCCAGGACCAGGTGGACGATTTGCTGGATAGCCTGGGGTTCTGATATGACAATGGCCCGCTTGCGGGCCATTTTGCTTAACAAGCCAGACTACTTGATGTCCATTTTTACCGTCACATTGCCTTCAAAATTACCACCGGCAGGGATATTATCCGTGGTCGCCACTGGAGCTGCCTGCATTTTTATCGAACCATTTCCCTGCGAGTCCAGCGTTACAGGAAACTCAGCGCTACCATCCAGACGAATACTGTTGCTGTTACTGTCGTACATCCGCACCCCGATGTCATCACGATCGACCATTTTGGCGATAAGACCGCTTTCTCCATCGCTGACGCCCTGGTCGGCTGACAATGAGAGTTTGATCTTATCCGAGTTACTCACCGCTGCGCTATCACAGTGGAAGGTAATGTCGACATTTTTAAGCGCATAGCCCTGTGGTGGAATCCCCTGGTGAACGAAGTTTGTGCTAATCACATTACCCAGTGCGATATCAATAGTGCTTCCCGCGTTGATGGTACAGCCTAACGGGGCACTTAAGGTGCCGGAAAGTAAGATATTCGACACGGGTTGCGAAAGGCTGGCCGAGCAACCGCCTCCGGAATAGATACAGACTGCAGTCTGTATCACCACCGTTTCGGGTATCGTTTCCACGCCCAGGATCGGCGATTTGATGTAAAACCTTGCCGACATCATGCTCCACAAAAACTGTCGCTGCGGCGTTCCCGGAACGGGTTGAGTTCCCGGCCTGCAAACCGAGCTTTCTGATTCTATGGACGTATTTGGTTCTGCTTTTGCTATCGGTGACGATGATGGATAAGTGTTAATGGGGATATAGATGGCAGTCGCATTCTCGGTATCGGTATAGGCATCAACGTCAATATCCAGTTTATCGGTCAGATAGCCGTATCCTGTGGTTGAACCACTGCGTAGCGGCGTTGTGACGTAAACAATATCCGAGATGACCGAATTGCCTGTGAGCGCCGCCGTGCAATCACATTGCGCTGTTAATGGGGCGCCACTTCCGAGCACAGAGTTGAGCATGGCGATAGACTTACCCTGCTGATTCTCCGTTGAGCTCAGCTCGTCGCTTCCGTTGACGTAGTAATTTTCCGGCGCCTGAAAACAATTTTTGAGCACGATATTCGTTGCATGGCAGGAAATGTTCGTAGCAAAAAGGGCCGTTAACACGACCCTGAGCATTAACAGGACATAGCGTCTATAAATCATGTACCGCTCCCTGGCTGGCACAGGGCGTTTAAGATCTTAATTTTCCCTGGACTGGCGTTCTGTGTTGGTGAAAGAAACTGAATGTGGGCAACACAACGTTGCTGTGAGGACGTTCCCCACTGAATGTTCACCTGGGCGTTATCTGCGACGCCGGACAGGTAAAGCAGGCCCCGATCGTCAACGATTCCACTGCTTTGTTTATCGGTAGACATTGCCATTGCGCCAAAGGGGACGGGATGGCCATCGGGTAGCGTTAGCGTCAACAGTACGCGATAGCCGGTATGCGCCGCGAAGTGCGCCTCCACGGCAGCATTGCGTGAAGGGACGACTGTCACCGCGGTATCGCTGCTGTCGACGTCATCCGGCAATGAGGTAGTGTTCAGGCCGATTCTGTTTTCCTGATAGGCCGCAAGTGAAGGAATAATGGCGTTTCCCCACCAGTCGGTACGAATGCCGTATTGATTCTGGAATTTGATCCCGGAAGCGCCATCGGCATTGACGATGGCGAACTGATTACCGAGCGGTTGGGAGAGCGTCACGCCATGCGGATGGGCAACTACAGCACCGCTTGCGCCATAGCTTAACTGCCGACTCCCGCCTGATGCGCTGTAATATCCTGCGTTTAGCGTACTGAAAGGTGAACGCCAGTTGGTGGAAAAGTTGCTGCTGTCGGCAGGCGAGCGATTGCTGCGGCTTTGTTGAATGTTGTAGCTCAGGCTGCGATCGTCCAACAACGTGCCATTTAACCCAACGTTCTGCGTTGTTGCGCCGTCTTTATTGTTGCTGATGTCATAGCTAACCCAGCTTTCCGCTAACCAATTGCTCAATGGAATGCTGATCCCTGCGGAAACGACTCTGTCACTGTTACCGCCCTGTGAGTCATTCCAGCTCAGATTCATATGATAGCTAAAGTAGCGGAACTGATAGCTGGCACCCGCGTTGATATTCTGCTCTTTCTTGTTGGTTCCCCAGTAATCCTGCTGATAACCGCTGACGTAAAATGTACCGCCGGCTACAGGCTGGTTGATACTGAGCTGTAGCCGATTTCGCTTGTTGTAATCATCACTCCAGTTATCCTGATCGTCATGATTATCGAGATGATTTGCATCTGCAAACGAGTAATACCCGCTGCTGGAGTGACGATAGCTGGCAAGGGTAAAGTAGGTCTGCGTCGCTTCGATATTCGAGGTGTACAGCAATCGCCAGGATTGCCCCTGATGATCCTCTCCGTCCTCCGGAGACGTTTTTGCCACGGTAACGTCGGCAGAAAGGCTCCCGAACTGCCCCAGATTGACTCCGGCACCAGCCACCGCTGCCGTGTAATTTGGGGCAAAAGTGGTACCGCCATAGACGGTCACTGTGTTGTTGACACCATAAATTGCAGAGCCCTGGGCGAACGCCGGTTCGCTATCACCGCTGCTGTTGTCAGCCCGATAGCGTCCGGCGGTGGCTTCGAATCGGAGATGTGATGGTCGCTGCATCAGAGCGACGCTTGAGCAAGGCTGGGTGAACTGATGTTCGGTACCGTCAGCTTCTTTGATCGTGACCTCCATATCACCGCTGCTGGAGGTGGCATACAGGTCACTGATTTCAAATGCACCGGGCGGGACGTTGGACTGATAAATGATGTAGCCATTTTGCCTGATGGTGACGACGGCATTGGACATCGCTGTGCCGCGAACGACCGGTGCAAACCCGCGTTCGCTGGTGGGTAGCATATCCTCATCGGAGGCCAGGTTGATGCCGCTGTACTGGAGGCTGTCAAAGACTTCACCTTTGGTGCTACTTTGCCCGCCTGTCAGTTGAGCTTTCAGGATGCGAACATCATGCTGTACCCAACTGGCGATGTTCTGCCAGGTGTTATCGCGACTCGTATGATTCCACGTGGAGTAATTGCGTACCCGCCAACCGCCAAGATTAGCGCCGCTGCGGAGATTCATATACTGGCTATTGTCGGCATTATTCGATCCCGAATTTTCATGACCACTGAATGTGTAATCGCTGAAAACGACGGGAATACCGTTATCCCATCGGGATTGATCAACAAAGCCAGCGCTGTGCTGTTCAAGGGATTTTTGCGGCAGGCTCAGATCGAGCGTCTGGGTGGAAAAATTAAACACCGAACTTGCCGCCGGAATATACCAGCCGAGAGGATGTGGGAGTGGGGCATCCGGCGGCAGTTTCAGCAGTTCCGGGTAGTCATCCACTTTTATTCCCCATTTGCGCAGTATGGCCGGGGATAGCTGGGCTTCAAGTGCGCCATCCGCGCCATTGATGTAGTTCAGTTCACGTTGTTCCAGCCGCTGGTTATTCAGCCTGACATACGTAGGATATCGGCCGGGAAGCTGCGCTTTAGGATTTGAGAAAATCGACAGATCGGAGATGGTCGATGTGACATCACTGTCCACCGCAGTAGGTGAAAAGTAAAAATCTCTGGCATATAGCAAATCGGAGGCTATTAACAGCACTCCACCCAGGCAGGGAAGCCAGGCGGGCGCTTTTAATGATACAGCCAGCCACCGTTGATTAATCATCTGTATTCGCTACTCCTACTTAAGCGAAAATGAGAATTTTTCGCTGGCATTGCCGTAATCGCTGATGCAGCGCCAGGTGACGGTTTGGCTTGCGGTATTGGCGGGAAGGTGGAGCGCAACAGTACTGGCTGGAGAGACGGTGTCGGCCCCCGGAATGGCGGTATTTGCCATAAATAAAGAATCGAACACGATGTAGTAGTTTGAATTGTTGTTAACGCGTAACGTTTTCCCGTCACGAGTGAAGGTTAGATTACGGCAGGCTTCAGTGGGTGTACCCTTCAATCCTTGCGGGCGGAAAAATAATTTCAATCGGGTTTTGTAAATCAGGCGCAACATGTTTGAATCTTTATTCGCCTTATCGCTGGCCGGAATGGTCCTTACGTTGATATAGAACAGCGATTCTCTGTTTTCTGGTAGCGGAACGCCGGACCAGATAATACGGAGGCTTTGTTCTTTTTGCGGGTCGAGACGAAACAGTGGTGGGGTAATAATAAAAGGCCCACGCGTCTTTCCGTCACCGGTATCAACCCAGGATTGAACCAACCAGGGGGTGTCTGCGCCTTTATTTATGATGGGTAATGCTTCCTCCTTATCATTCGCATTATAAATAACACGAGTTCTTCCTATTTGAACTCCGCCCGCATGAGCAGCGCTGATACCGCCAGAAAATACGAAAACGACAATGAGAAGCTGTAATAATTTGCGCATATAGTGTCCTGATAAAACAAATCATGATCTGTGGCGGGACAGATCATGATCCCTGATTTGAAACCATGGTTATCCAATTAGAAACAGTATTTCCAATTATCGATAAAGAAGATTTACCACCATATCTGCATCGGCAGGGCCAGCAGTTACCGGGATGGCGTAAGCAACGTAGCAGGCAAAAAAGTCCTGTGATATTTGTGTATCAGTGGCAGGTGGCAAATCAATATAAATCTGCTCATCCGTGCCATCGAGCTTGAGCTTACTGGTTGAGGATTCCAGGCCGAGGTTAATGGCAATCCCGATGTTGGTGGCCGCAGTATCACCTGCATCCTCGGTTGTTATTTTACTGACCTGTAACAGTTCTGGATGACTCGTAACGGTTGGGCCGGTAAAGGTCATTTGAACTCTGTCCAGGGAGGATGTTGGCGTTGGACAGTTATTTAAAGTAATTGTGAATGATGTGCCGGTGGCCTCCGCTCCGACAACAGGAAAGTCAGTGGTCGGGAAGGAACCTAATGTGACCGTTTGTTCGCCGCCATTATCAAACTCACAGCTAGGCACAATCACGCTGCCGGTGAAGTGGATGGTCGCCGAGGGTATCGTGTCTTCCGCGTATACGGTTGTTACTGAAAGTGCTAATATCAAACTTGAAAGTAACGTTATTTTTCTGGTCATGAGTACGTCGTCCTTAGTTGCATAATGCCAGTGCGGATTTATATTAGCTTCATTGTCCTTAGAACAAGGGGGGCTAATACGCGAATAATATAGTTATTAAAATAAAGTGTGAAATCATTTAAATATAATGCTGATTGATTTTAATTGTCCAATAATTACCGCTATCAATGTAATTGATGCGGGAGATGGGTTTTGTTGTGATATCTTTTTGTGTTATTTAATTATGCGTTATCTGGTACCACATTTTATGTGGCTATTTGTTCTTTTTATCATCATTTTGTGGTGAAATAGGTTAATTCCTTTTTTTTGTCAGACTCTGCGGCTGAAAGTAAAGAAAATAAAGGTCCAAAAATAAGCTTTGATGAATTCTGTTACAGGGCAGCGTCTAAGGTGAAGCCAGCAAAAAGAGGGTGTTCCCCCCTCTGTTCCCCGCATTGCTTCGCGCCTGGAAAGGCAAAATGAGCCTATCGTAAATCATCACAGATGCAGGCCGTGGCGGACGAAAGCGAGAGCGACGACAAAACAGAAGCCCCCACACCCCACCGACTTGAAAAAGCGCGGGAAGAGGGGCAGATCCCCCGTTCCAGAGAACTGACGTCACTGCTAATTTTGCTGGTGGGCGTCTGCATTATCTGGATTGGCGGCGAGTCGCTGGCCAGACGGTTATCGGGCATGCTGTCGGCAGGACTGCGTTTTGACCATAGCATGGTCAATGATCCCAACCTGATCCTCGGGCAAATCATTCTGCTGATTAAAGAAGCGATGATCGCGCTGCTGCCACTGATCACCGGCGTCGTCGTGGTGGCGCTGATCTCGCCGGTTCTGCTCGGCGGTCTGGTCTTCAGCGGTAAATCGCTACAACCCAAATTTTCCAAGCTCAATCCGCTGCCTGGCATCAAACGCATGTTTTCCGCGCAGACCGGGGCGGAATTGTTGAAAGCCATCCTGAAATCCACGCTGGTGGGTAGCGTAACGGCGATGTATCTGTGGCATAACTGGCCGGAGATGATGCGTCTGATGGCGGAGTCTCCGCGCACGGCGATGGGCAATGCGCTGGATCTCGTTGGGCTGTGTGCGCTGCTGGTGGTGCTGGGGGTGATCCCAATGGTCGGATTTGACGTGATTTTCCAGATCATGAGCCATCTGAAAAAATTGCGCATGTCACGCCAGGATATCCGTGACGAATTTAAACAGAACGAAGGCGACCCTCATGTGAAGGGGCGTATCCGGCAGATGCAGCGTCAGGCGGCGAGTCGACGCATGATGAGTGATGTCCCCAATGCCGATGTCATCGTCACCAACCCGACTCACTATTCGGTGGCGCTGCAATACGACGAGAACAAGATGAGCGCGCCGAAAGTGGTAGCGAAAGGGGCCGGACTCGTGGCCCTGCGCATTCGTGAGATCGGCGCCGAGAACAAAATTCCCACGCTCGAAGCGCCGCCGCTGGCGCGTGCGCTTTATCGTCATGCTGAGATTGGTCAGCAGATCCCCGGACAACTGTACGCCGCCGTCGCGGAAGTGCTGGCCTGGGTGTGGCAGCTTAAACGCTGGCGACTCGCCGGTGGGGAACGTCCACCACAACCTGCAAATCTTCCAGTGCCTGAAGCCCTGGATTTTATGAACGAGAAGACTACCGATGGCTAATCTGGTTGCGATGCTGCGCCTGCCCAACAACATGAAATCCACGCAGTGGCAGATCCTTGCCGGGCCAATCCTCATCCTGCTGATCCTGTCGATGATGGTCCTGCCGTTGCCGGCGTTCATCCTCGACCTGTTGTTTACCTTTAACATCGCGCTGTCGATTATGGTACTGCTGGTGGCGATGTTCACCCAGCGCACGCTGGAGTTTGCCGCGTTTCCGACCATTCTGCTGTTCACCACGCTGTTGCGTCTGGCGCTGAACGTGGCTTCCACTCGTATCATTCTGATGGAAGGGCACACCGGCGCGGCGGCGGCGGGGAAGGTCGTTGAAGCGTTTGGCCACTTCCTGGTTGGCGGTAACTTTGCTATCGGTATCGTGGTGTTCGTTATTCTCGTCATCATCAACTTTATGGTCATCACTAAAGGTGCCGGGCGTATCGCTGAAGTGGGCGCGCGCTTCGTCCTCGACGGGATGCCGGGTAAGCAGATGGCGATTGACGCTGACCTTAATGCCGGTCTTATCGGTGAAGATGAGGCGAAAAAGCGTCGTTCTGAAGTGACTCAGGAAGCCGACTTCTACGGCTCGATGGACGGTGCGAGTAAGTTCGTTCGTGGCGACGCCATCGCCGGTATTCTGATTATGGTGATTAACGTCGTGGGCGGTCTGCTGGTGGGCGTGTTGCAACACGGGATGACCATGGGGCACGCAGCGGAAAGCTATACCCTGTTGACCATCGGTGATGGTCTGGTGGCACAGATCCCGGCGCTGGTGATTTCAACTGCGGCGGGTGTGATCGTTACCCGCGTCAGTACCGATCAGGATGTCGGCGAGCAGATGGTCGGGCAGTTGTTCAGCAACCCCAGCGTGATGTTGCTCAGCGCCGCCGTACTGGGTCTGCTGGGCCTGGTGCCGGGTATGCCAAACCTCGTCTTCCTGATGTTTACCGCCGCGCTGCTGGGACTGGCCTGGTGGATCCGGGGACGTGAACAGAAGGCGCCTGTCGAGCCACAACCGACTAAAGTTCCGGAAAACAACTCGGTGGTGGAAGCCACCTGGAATGATGTGCAACTGGAAGATTCTCTCGGCATGGAAGTGGGCTATCGTCTGATCCCGATGGTCGATTTTCAGCAGGACGGCGAACTGCTGGGCCGTATCCGCAGTATCCGTAAAAAGTTCGCCCAGGACATGGGCTTTCTGCCGCCGGTGGTGCACATCCGCGACAATATGGATCTGCAACCCGCGCATTACCGCATCCTGATGAAAGGGGTGGAGATTGGCAGCGGCGACGCCTATCCGGGGCGTTGGCTGGCGATCAACCCTGGCACGGCGGCGGGGACATTACCCGGCGAACAGACGGTTGACCCGGCATTTGGTCTGGACGCGATCTGGATTGAAAGTGCCTTAAAAGAGCAGGCGCAGATTCAGGGCTTTACCGTGGTGGAGGCCAGTACCGTGGTCGCCACCCATCTGAACCACCTGATTGGTCAGTATGCGGCGGAGCTGTTTGGTCGCCAGGAGGCGCAGCAACTGCTGGATCGCGTATCGCAGGAGATGCCGAAGCTGACCGAAGATTTAGTGCCGGGCGTGGTGACCCTGACCACGCTGCATAAAGTGTTGCAGAACCTGCTGGACGAAAAAGTGCCAATTCGCGATATGCGTACCATTCTGGAAACGCTGGCGGAACATGCACCGTTGCAGAGCGATCCGCATGAGCTCACGGCGGTGGTCCGCGTGGCGCTGGGGCGCGCTATCACCCAGCAGTGGTTCCCGGGTAATCATGAAGTCAGCGTGATTGGCCTTGACACCGCGCTCGAACGCCTGCTGCTGCAGGCACTCCAGGGCGGTGGTGGACTGGAGCCAGGCCTTGCCGATCGGCTGCTGGCGCAAACTCAGGAGGCGCTGTCCCGCCAGGAGATGCTGGGTGCGCCGCCGGTGCTGCTGGTTAACCATGCGTTGCGGCCATTGTTGTCGCGCTTCCTGCGCCGCAGCCTGCCGCAACTGGTGGTGCTGTCGAATATGGAACTGTCTGACAACCGTAACATCCGCATGACGGCAACCATTGGAGGTAAATAATGCGCAAACTGCTTTGGCTGTTACTCTTCCCGCTGGCGGTACAGGCTGCCGGGGAAGGGGCGTGGCAGGCCAGTAGTATCGGCATAACTCTGAATCATCGCGGTGTGTCGGCCTCGTCGTCACCGCTTTCATCCAGCCAGCCCGTCTCCGGCCTGATGACGCTGGTCGCCTGGCGATATGAGTTGAATGGCCCGACGCCTGCCGGTTTACGCGTGCGCTTATGCTCACAATCCCGCTGTGTAGAGATAGAAGGGCAGAGCGGCACCACGCAGGCATTTAACAACGTGCCCGCCGTTGAACCGCTGCGTTTCATCTGGGAAGTTCCCGGTGGCGGTCGTTTAATTCCTGCATTAAAAGTTCAGAGCAATCAGGTGATTGTGAACTATCGTTAACGGTTATTCTCCTCATCAGGCAGCACGGCAAACTGCTGCCTGACTCGCATTTTTGACCTTGTCTTTTGATTGAAAAGAAACGCTGTTTTATAAATCGGTGACACGTGTTGCCGGTCTCTTTGCGTTTTTGCCATTTCACTTCCGCAGGTGGCAAAAACGAAAAGGTATCCCACTTTGTAAGCTTTTACTGTAGCCGTGTAAGTACTCCTTTGGCGCAGCCAACCGGCCGGGAGTCCCCCAACCATTTGCAGGGTTAACGGCAATGAAAACACGTAAAATTGGATTGGTGAATTATTTCGCCTATGGCTCAGGCGATTTTCTGGGTGCAGGCACCACGGCGCTTACGGCGGCCTGGCTGCTCTATTTCTATACGACTTTCTGCGGGCTTTCTCCTATCGAAGCGACCTTCATCTTTGCGGCTGCAAGGGTGCTTGATGCTGTCGTCAGTCCGCTGATGGGCTTTTTGACCGATAACTTCGGTTCCACTTGGCTCGGTAAGCGCTTCGGTCGGCGTAAGTTCTTTATCTTGCTGGGGATCCCATGCGTATTCAGCTACTCATTGATGTGGGTAGGGGATATGGGTTTCTGGTATTACCTGCTGACCTATCTGCTGTTTGATATCGTCTATACCATGATTCTGGTGCCTTACGAGACGCTGGTGCCGGAGATGACCGATGATTTCAAACAGAAAACCAAGTTTTCCGGCGCGCGTATCGGTATGGCGCAAATGTCCGCCATTCTGGCCTCTTTCCTGCCCGGCATTTTGTTGACCGCCTTCGGCAAACACAACCCGATTTCGTTTTTTTATGCCAGCCTGGTGTTTTCGGTGCTGTGCGCGCTGATGCTGACATTTGTCTGGTTCTTTACCTGGGAACGCCCGCGTGAAGAGTGGACGGAAGCGGCGCTGCGTGCGGAAGAAGAGAAAAAGAGCCTGACGTTCAGTCAGAGCATGAACCGCCTGTTCGTCGAGTTGAGTTCCACACTACGGATTAAGATTTTCCGTCAACATCTGGGGATGTATCTCGGCGGTTACATCGCGCAGGACGTGTTCAACGCCGTCTTCACCTACTATGTGGTGTTTGTCCTGATGCAGGAAGCGTCAATGGCGTCGAATTTGCTCGGTACGATGGCGATTTTCCAGTTCATTGCGGTTATCGCCATGATCCCGCTGTGCATCCGTTTTGGGCCCGCGCCGTCCTATCGGATGGTCGTGGTGTTGTTCGGTCTGAGCTCGCTCTCTTACGCGGTGCTTTACTACGCCGGATTGAGCGACGTTTACTCTCTGTTGCTGCTGGTTTCTGCGGTGGCGGGGCTGGGCCGCGGCGGTATCAACTACGTTCCGTGGAACACCTACACCTACATTGCGGATGTGGATGAAGTCATCACCGGTCAGCGCCGCGAAGGGATCTTCGCCGGGATCATGACCCTGACGCGTAAAGCGTCACAGGCAGGGGCGGTGATGCTGGTTGGGATTGTCATGCAAATGTCGGGCTTTGTTTCAGGACAGAGCACGCAGCCCGAAGCGGTCAGCCATACCATTCTGTTGATTCTCAGCTGCGGTACGCTGCTGGTGCTGGCCTGCGGTTTCCTGGTCTCCCTTCGCTTCAAACTGAATTTGCAGACCCACAGCACGCTGCGTGAAGAGACGGTGAAAATGCGCGAATCCGGTCGCGCAATGCCAGAAAGTATTACCCCGCAGGCACGCGCCACCGTCGAGATGCTTGCCGGACTGCCGTATGAATCACTTTGGGGTAACAACAACATTGGTTACCTGAATCGTAATAAACCTGCGGCTCCTTCGCTGAAGCAGGCTGCAATATTGAATTCGACTTACCACAGAGGGTAAAGATATGAAGGTTTGGCCTGTCAAACATAGCTCGTTACTGCGTCAGCCGGAACGGTTTATCTCACGGGAAGCGCTGAAAGCGTTAATTCAGACGGTGACAACCAATCTGGTGAACATCAAGGACGAGACGGGTCAATTTCTGCTGCGCCTGGATGACGGACGTGTGATAGACACCAAAGGCTGGGCAGGGTGGGAATGGACGCATGGCGTCGGGCTGTACGGAATGTATCAGTACTACCAGCAGACCGGCGACGAAACGATGCGCGACATCATCGACAACTGGTTTGCTGACCGGTTTGCCGAAGGGACCACCACCAAAAACGTCAACACGATGGCACCGTTCCTGACTCTGGCGTATCGCTACGAGGAGACGCGTAATCCCGCTTATCTGCCGTGGCTTGACGCGTGGGCGGAATGGGCGATGTATGAGATGCCGCGCACCGATCATGGCGGTATGCAGCACATCACGCTAGCGGAAGAGAACCATCAGCAGATGTGGGATGACACCCTGATGATGACGGTACTGCCGCTGGCGAAAATCGGTAAGTTACTTAAGCGTCCTGAATATGTGGAAGAGGCGACCTATCAGTTTTTGCTGCACGTACAGAATCTGATGGATCGGGAGACCGGCCTGTGGTTCCACGGCTGGAATTACGATGGGCATCATAACTTTGCCAGCGCCCGCTGGGCACGCGGCAATAGCTGGCTGACCATTGTGATCCCGGACTTCCTCGAACTGGTGGATTTGCCGGAAAACAACGCCGTGCGCCGCTATCTGGTGCAGGTACTGAATGCGCAGATTGCTGCGCTGGCGAACTGCCAGGATGAGAGCGGACTGTGGCACACGCTGCTTGACGATCCGCACTCCTACCTGGAAGCCTCCGCCACCGCAGGGTTCGCCTACGGAATTTTAAAAGCGGTGCGCAAGCGTTATGTCAGTGCGGACTATGCCGACGTGGCGGAAAAAGCGATTCGTGGCATTGTGCGGAACATTTCACCGCAAGGGGAGTTGCTGCAAACTTCTTTCGGTACGGGAATGGGCCACGATCTCGACTTCTATCGGGCGATTCCGCTGACTTCCATGCCCTACGGCCAGGCGATGGCGATGCTGTGTCTGACGGAGTAT
The DNA here is from genome assembly GCF_002880615.1 of Citrobacter freundii complex sp. CFNIH2. Taxonomy (NCBI): domain Bacteria; kingdom Pseudomonadati; phylum Pseudomonadota; class Gammaproteobacteria; order Enterobacterales; family Enterobacteriaceae; genus Citrobacter; species Citrobacter freundii complex sp. CFNIH2. Next base: position 848,944 of record NZ_CP025757.1, read on the forward strand.
TTGCGCAAGTATTTTTGATTGCCAGATAAACAAAACCCGGCTTTCGCCGGGTTTTTTCATCGCTAAGCGCGTATTACATCCGTTCTACGGTTTCGATTCCCAGGGTATCCAGACCGAGTTTCAACGTTTTCGCCGTCAGTAGCGCCAGTTTCAGGCGGCTGTTACGGACGTCTTCGTTTTCTGCGCTCAGGATTGGGCAGTGTTCGTAGAAGCCTGAGAACAGACCGGCGACGTCATACAGGTAGGCACACATTACGTGCGGCGTTCCTTCACGCGCGACAACGGTCAGCGTCTCTTCGAACTGCAGCAGACGGGCAGCCAGTTGCGCTTCGCGATCTTCGCTGAGCTGTACCTTCGCGTTCGCCAGATCATTTTCATCCAGACCGGACTTACGGAATACCGACAGCACACGGGTGTAGGCGTACTGCATGTAAGGCGCGGTATTGCCTTCGAAGGCCAGCATGTTGTCCCAGTCGAAGATGTAGTCGGTGGTGCGGTTCTTGGACAAATCGGCGTATTTCACCGCGCCAATCCCGACGGCATTGGCCAGTTTTTCCAGTTCGTCCGCCGGCATATCCGGGTTCTTCTCGCTCACCAGACGACGGGCACGTTCCAGCGCTTCGTCCAGCAGGTCAGCCAGTTTCACCGTACCGCCTGCGCGAGTTTTGAACGGCTTACCGTCTTTGCCCAGCATCATGCCGAACATGTGGTGTTCCAGCGGCACGGAGTCCGGCACGTAACCGGCTTTACGCACGATGGTCCACGCCTGCATCAGGTGCTGGTGCTGACGGGAGTCGATGTAATAGAGCACGCGATCGGCATGCAGCGTCTCATAACGGTACTTGGCGCAGGCAATATCGGTGGTGGTGTACAGATAACCGCCATCTTTCTTCTGAATGATGACCCCCATCGGTTCGCCTTCCTTGTTTTTATACTCATCAAGGAATACGACGGTGGCGCCTTCGCTTTCGACGGCCAGACCTTTGGCTTTCAGATCGGCCACGATCCCTGGCAGCATCGGGTTGTACAGGCTTTCGCCCATCACATCATCGCGGGTCAGGGTTACATTCAGACGGTCATAGGTGATTTGGTTCTGGGACATGGTGATGTCGACCAGTTTGCGCCACATTTGCAGGAAGTATTCGTCACCACCCTGCAGTTTTACCACATAGCTACGTGCGCGTTCGGCGAAGGCTTCATCTTCGTCGTAATGTTTTTTGGCTTCACGATAGAAACCTTCGAGGTCCGCCAGCGCCATTTCACCGGCGTTTTCCTGCTGCTGTTTTTCCAGATACGCGATCAGCATGCCGAACTGGGTGCCCCAGTCGCCGACGTGGTTGGCGCGAATAACGTGGTGGCCGAGGAACTCAAGGGTACGCACGGCGGCATCACCGATAATGGTGGAGCGCAGGTGCCCGACGTGCATCTCTTTCGCCACGTTTGGCGCGGAGTAATCGATAACCACCGTTTGCTTCGCCGGTTTTGCCACGCCGAGACGATCGGAGGTCAGCGCCTGTTCCACGTGTTCCGCCAGGAATGCCGGGTCGAGGAAAATATTGATAAAGCCAGGGCCCGCGATTTCAACTTTGCTGGCGATACCGTTCAGATCCAGATGAGTCAGCACCTGCTCAGCCAGTTGTCGTGGAGCCATACCCAGTTTTTTAGCAACTGCCATCATGCCATTGGCCTGATAGTCGCCGAACTGTACTTTTGCTGACTGACGAACCTGCGGTTCGCAATCTGCAGGCGCACCTGCAGCAATCATGGCCTGACTGACTTTTTCTGAGAGAAGAGCCTGAATATTCACCGGAATACCTTACGTTGATGAAGCGGGTTGATGTTGACCGCACCAGTTTAAGAATTAAGGGCGGGAGTATACTGCAAATGCCCCCCTGCGTCAGCACCGCGCAGCCGCAAGCGCGTACAGAAAATAAGCGTTAAAGGAGTGCATAAGCATGCATACCGCAAATCCTGCAATCTACGGTTGGTTGCGAGAGATCAACGGAGTAAATTAGCGGCTTTGAACACCGATAAGAGCTCTTATTATGGCGAACTGGCAGACCATTGACGAACTGCATGATATTTCCGCAGATTTACCGCGATTCACTCAGGCGTTCACAGAACTTTCCACTCGTCTCGGTCTGGATGTTGCACCGCTTGAAGCCGATCACATTTCTTTGCGCTGTCATCAGAACGCGACTGCTGAACGCTGGCGTCGCGGATTTGAACAATGTGGTGAGCTGCTGTCGGAAAATACCATCAACGGCAGACCGATTTGTCTGTTCAAACTGCATGAGCCGGTGTGCGTCGCGCACTGGTGCTTTAGCATAGTGGAACTGCCGTGGCCCGGGGAAAAGCGGTATCCTCATGAAGGGTGGGAACACATTGAGATTGTCCTGCCGGGCTCTCCTGAAACCCTGAATGCCCGCGCGCTGGCGCTGCTTTCGGATGATGGACTGAGCCAGCCGGGCATTTTTGTGAAAACCAGTTCACCGAAAGGGGAACACGAACGTCTGCCGAACCCGACGCTGGCGGTCACTGACGGGAAGGTCACCGTCAAATTCCACCCGTGGTCGATTGAGGCGATCGTCGCCAGCGAACAGCAACAGGAGTGAATATGACATTGCTGGAAATCTGTTGTTACAGCATGGAGTGCGCGCTTACGGCGCAGCAAAACGGCGCGGACCGCATTGAACTGTGCGCTGCGCCAAAAGAAGGGGGCTTAACGCCATCACTGGGCGTACTGCGCTCGGTTCGTCAGGCGGTGACGATTCCGGTACATCCGATCATCCGGCCGCGCGGTGGCGATTTTTGTTACACCGACGGTGAGTTCGCGGCGATGCTCGACGATGTACGGACCGTGCGTGAACTGGGTTTTCCCGGACTGGTGACAGGCATTCTTGATCCTGACGGTCATGTCGACATGCCACGCATGCGGCAGATTATGGACGCGGCGGGTCCACTGGCTGTGACCTTTCATCGCGCGTTCGATATGTGCGCTAATCCGTTAAATGCGCTAAATAATCTTGCGGAACTGGGTGTCGCCAGAGTGCTGACGTCGGGGCAAAAATCCGACGCAGTGCAAGGTTTAGCAAATATTATTGAACTTATTACTCACCCCGGTGCTCCAATCATTATGGCCGGAGCGGGGGTTCGCGCAGAAAATCTGTCGCGTTTCCTGGATGCCGGGGTACGGGAAGTACACAGCTCTGCCGGAACCTTGCTGGTTTCACCCATGCGTTATCGCAATCAGGGTCTGTCGATGTCGACAGATAAGCAAGCGGATGAATATTCCCGCTATGCGGTAGACGGCAAGTCGGTTGCTGAAATGAAAGGAATCATTGTTCGCCATCAGGCCAAATGATTTTTACCGTTGCATCATGTCGCCCAATATGATGCTTGCTCGTACCAGGCCCCTGCCCATTCAACAGGGGCCTTTTTTTACGCAAAATTTAGCTGATGAATGACATTGTAGGCCGGGCAAGCGAAGCGCCCCCGGCAAAATACCGGATGCGACTAATGCCTTATCCGGCCTACGACCCCCAACATCACGGTTTACGCGCAATCAATACGGCACGCAAGGGGGCGGGGTAGCCTTCGACGGTTTTGCTGTGATCGTTCGGGTCGAGGAAATCGGCCAGCGACTCGGTGACCATCCACTCGGTACGACGTTGCTCTTCCGTTGATGTCACACAGACGTCTGCGATACGAACATCAACGAAGCCGCACTTCTCCAGCCAGTTTTTCAGCGCCAGCGCGGAAGGAATAAAATAGACGTTACGCATCTGTGCGTAGCGATCGCCCGGCACCAGGACGGTGTTTTCGTCGCCTTCCACTACCAGCGTTTCGAGCACCAGTTCGCCGTCTTTAACCAGTTGATCTTTCAACTGCCAGAGATGTTCCAGCGGGGAGCGGCGATGGTAAAGCACGCCCATCGAAAAGACGGTATCAAACGCATTCAGCGCCGGAAGTTGTTCTATGCCCAGCGGCAGCAAATGTGCACGCTGATCGTTACCCAACAGCTTACGCACTGCTTCAAACTGGCACAGGAACAACTGCGTCGGGTCAATGCCGACGGCCAGATGCGCACCCGCGCCAATCATGCGCCACATGTGATAGCCGCTGCCGCAGCCGACATCCAGAATCGTGCGACCGGTCAGATCCGACAGATGTGGCAGCACGCGATCCCATTTCCAGTCGGAGCGCCATTCGGTATCAATGTTCACGCCATACAGCGAGTACGGCCCTTTACGCCATGGCATCAGATTTCGCATCAGGGTATCGATACGTTTGATCTGCCCCGGGCTCAGCGGCACTTCACTTTCCGCCGTCACGCTGTGCAATAAATCCAGACGGTACGGCGTCAGTTCTGGCAGAAATTCCACCGCGTTTGCCCACTGTTTAAACAGACCATGCTGATCGCGCTGCCAGGCGGCAATCTGCGCGGGCAGCGTTTCCAGCCAGTGGGCAAGATGATTTTTGGCAATCAGCTGATAGAAGTTACCAAAGTCGATCATGCGCTCGCCTCAGCTTTCAACGCCACCAGAGAGCCAAAGTTAAAGCACTGGAACCACAGTTCGCTATGTTCAAAACCGGCCTGACGCAGACGCGCTTTATGGGTTTCGACTGAATCGGTCAGCATCACGTTTTCCAGCATGCTGCGCTTCTGGCTGATTTCCAGTTCGCTGTAGCCGTTGGCTCGCTTGAAGTCGTGGTGCATGTTGAACAGCAGTTCGCCCACTTTCGCATCTTCGAAGCTGAATTTTTCCGACAGCACCAGCGCGCCGCCCGGATTCAGCCCCTGATAAATCTTATCCAACAACGCCTGGCGCTCCGGCGGCTCAAGGAATTGCAGGGTAAAATTCAGTACCACCATTGAGGCGTTCTCGATGGTGATGGCGCGGATGTCGCCTTCCACAACCTCAACTGGCGTTGGCGCCTTGTAAGCATCGATATGACGGCGGCAGCGTTCGATCATCGCCGGGGAGTTATCAACGGCGATAATTTTGCAGTTTTCATGATGAATATTGCGACGCACCGAGAGCGTCGCCGCACCCAACGAACAACCCAGGTCGTAGACCTGCGTATCCGGCTGCACAAAGCGCTCGGCAAGCATGCCAATCATCGAAATGATATTGGAATAGCCGGGAACAGAACGCTGGATCATATCCGGGAAGACTTCGGCTACCCGTTCATCGAAGGTCCAGTCGCCCAGGCTGGCGATAGGCGCAGAAAAAAGCGTGTCGCGGTGAGACATAACGTAAAAATCCGGGAAAAATAAAGTGGCGTATTGTGCGCTAATGCAGGGAGAAAACCAACTCCCACGGCATATACCAAAGGTTCGCCAGCACCATCAGCAACAATGCGCACCAGGTGGCGCTCATGCCGGAGCGACGCCAGCGGAAAAGACGATGATGGAAACCGTAATAATGCATCAGCCGACCCACGAGCAGAATAATGCCGCAAATATGCACCATCCAGGTTTCGGCGCCGTTCATTTCCATAAACAACAGCAGCACTAACGCGACGGGAACATATTCCACCGCATTCCCATGAATGCGGATGGCGGTCTGGAGTTCACTGAAGCCGCCGTCGCCATAGGCAACGCGGTATTGCATCCGCAGGCGGACAACGTCAAAAGAAAACTTCATCAACAACAACGCACCCAAAACGGCATACAGCGCGCTTACCATACAAACTCCCTTTAAAATGGCTGATGGCACTGTCTATGATAGGTGGCAATTTCAGAAAAGAGAAGATTGCTGTGGAATGGACGGAGCAGTTCCGATCTCCGGTAAGACGTCGCGCAAGTCCTGCCACAGGGTATCGACCAGTTCCGGAGCCTGTGCGATATCCGGGGTATGCAAAAAGAGATACGGCGTGGTGGTCTGCTCCCAGAGCGGTAATTTTTTTAGCCAGGCGGCAAAGAATTCCCGGTTTTGTCGCATATTATCGCTGCCGATAAAGCGCACCAGCGGATGGTTCGCGGTGACTACCGCATGAACCGGCAGTTTCGGTTTCTTGCGCTGGGCGTCGCGGATGGCTTCATTATGCGCATGGGCCGCGTGTACCGGACGGCTGTCGAGGATAACCCGATTCACCCCGCGCTGATGCAATCCGCTATTGAGCTGCTGTTCAGCGTCACCTTTAGCGAAAAACTCAGGATGACGGACTTCGACGCCGTAGGTAAACGTCTGTGGTAAGGCATCAAGAAAATGCCAGAGAGCAGGGAGATCGCGTGGGCCAAAGGTGGCGGGCAATTGCAGCCAGTACTGGCCGATGCGGCTTTCCAGCGGCGACATCCGGTTCAGGAATTCGTGGAGCAGATCATCGCAATTGCGCAGGGCCGCCTGATGGGAAATGGTCGCCGGAAATTTAAAACAGAAACGAAACGCATCCGTCGTTTGTGTGTACCAGCGTGCCACAATCTCCGCTTTTGGCAGCGCGTACAGCGTGGTGTTGCCTTCCACACAGTTAAAGTGGCGGGCATACTCTTCAAGACCGGTGATGCCAAGACGCACCCACTTCGGGTGCGACCATTGCGGCAGACCTATGTAGATCATAAGGCGTTGACGATCTCTTCTGTGCTGCGCACACGTGCAATACGAGGGAAGATGTGCGTCAGGCTGTTCTGATGCTGGTCGGCGCTGGCGGCGCTACAGGCGTCTTCGGCAATCACCAGGCTAAACCCCAGTTCCCAGGCGTTACGTGCGGTGGACTCGACGCCGATGTTGGTCGAAATCCCGCACAGTACGATAGTATCGATACCGCGACGGCGCAATTGAAGCTCGAGATCCGTGCCATAGAATGCGCCCCACTGGCGTTTGGTGACTTCCAGATCGCTGTCGGCTTTGCCCAGCGCCTGCGGATATGACCACCAGTTTTCCGGCTGCGCTTTGGCCGGCGCCTGGGCGTCAACGGGTTGTTTGAGCGCTTCGGCGTAATCATCAGACCAGCCCACGCGGACCATCACCACCGGGGAGCCGTTAGCACGAAACGTCTGTGCCAGCCGGGCGGCGCGCGCCACCACGTCATTGGCCGAATGAGGGCCGCCGGCGAAGGGCAGGATCCCTTCCTGCAGGTCAATAATAACCAGGGCTGTCGTTTTAGCGTTCAGTTGTAACATGATAACTCCCGTCAAAAATCATAATTCCGTTACACCTTAATCGCGATTGGGTGTGTAAGGAGCGACAATTTTTGTTATTTTTTGTGAGAATACGCAATGCCCGTCCAGGAAACAGGCGTACAGTCAGTACCGGACGTAGCGTCTCTCCCAGTAAGCGTAATTGTTGCCGCCAGTTTGCCCGCGGACAACGTGGAACAACCGCAGCGTACAAGAGTACGTGAGGATTGTGAGCACTGCCCAGGGGCAAAATGGCAAAAAAGATAGCCTACTGGGATAGGCTCTTATCGTGCGGTCGAATTTCCAGTATAATAGCCGCCTTTTTCATTCAGTTGTGACATACAGTTAAAGCTGCGACATCGTGGCCTGCGAGGCAGGCGACAATCCGCCTGCGGCTAATTAAGGGATATCTCATGCGTACAGAATATTGCGGACAGCTCCGTTTGTCCCACGTGGGGCAGCAGGTGACTCTGTGTGGTTGGGTCAACCGTCGTCGTGATCTTGGTAGTCTGATCTTCATCGACATGCGCGATCGCGAAGGTATCGTGCAGGTGTTTTTCGATCCGGATCGTGCGGACGCGTTAAAGCTGGCCTCTGAACTGCGTAATGAGTTCTGCATCCAGGTGACGGGCACCGTGCGTGCGCGTGACGAGAAAAACGTCAACGGTGAAATGGCAACCGGCGAAATTGAAGTGCTGGCCTCTTCGCTGACGATCATCAACCGTGCAGAATCACTGCCGCTTGACTCTAACCACGTGAACACCGAAGAAGCGCGTCTGAAGTACCGCTATCTGGATCTGCGTCGCCCGGAAATGGCTCAACGCCTGAAAACCCGCGCGAAGATCACAAGCCTGGTACGTCGCTTTATGGACGATCACGGTTTCCTTGATATCGAAACCCCGATGCTGACCAAAGCCACGCCGGAAGGTGCGCGTGACTATCTGGTTCCTTCGCGCGTACACAAAGGCAAATTTTACGCGCTGCCGCAGTCACCGCAGCTGTTCAAGCAGCTACTGATGATGTCCGGTTTTGACCGTTACTACCAGATCGTCAAATGCTTCCGCGACGAAGACCTGCGTGCTGACCGTCAGCCAGAATTCACCCAGATCGATGTGGAAACCTCCTTCATGACCGCCGAACAGGTGCGTGAGGTGATGGAAGCGCTGGTGCGTAGCCTGTGGAATGATGTGAAAGGCGTGGAACTGGGTGATTTCCCGGTCATGACCTTTGCCGAAGCCGAACGTCGTTACGGTTCTGACAAGCCGGATCTGCGTAACCCGATGGAACTGGTGGACGTTGCCGACCTGCTGAAGGCCGTTGAGTTTGCCGTGTTCTCTGGCCCGGCGAACGATCCGAAAGGTCGCGTTGCTGCGCTGCGCGTACCGGGCGGTGCGAGCTTAAGCCGTAAGCAGATCGACGACTACGGTAACTTTATTAAGATCTACGGCGCGAAAGGTCTGGCTTATATCAAAGTCACCGAACGGGCGAAAGGTCTGGAAGGCATCAACAGCCCGGTGGCGAAATTCCTCAACGCGGAAATCGTGGAAGCGATCCTTGAGCGCACAGGCGCGCAAGACGGCGATATGATTTTCTTCGGCGCGGACAACAAGAAAGTGGTTGCCGACGCGCTGGGCGCGCTGCGTCTGAAATTGGGTAAAGACCTGGGGCTGACTGACGAAACGAAATGGGCGCCGCTGTGGGTCATCGACTTCCCGATGTTTGAAGACGACGGCGAAGGCGGCCTGACCGCGATGCATCACCCGTTCACCTCACCGAAAGATATGACGGCTGCAGAACTGAAAGCGGCACCGGAAGACGCGGTGGCGAATGCCTACGATATGGTTATCAACGGCTACGAAGTCGGTGGTGGTTCTGTACGTATTCACAGCGGCGAAATGCAGCAAACCGTGTTTGGCATTCTGGGCATCAATGAACAGGAACAGCGTGAGAAGTTTGGCTTCCTGCTCGACGCGCTGAAATACGGTACGCCGCCGCACGCGGGCCTGGCATTTGGTCTTGACCGTTTGACCATGCTGCTGACCGGCACCGACAATATTCGTGACGTTATCGCCTTCCCGAAAACCACCGCAGCGGCGTGTCTGATGACCGAAGCGCCGAGCGTCGCTAACCCAACAGCGCTGGCTGAACTGGGTATCGACGTGGTGAAAAAGGAAGAGAAAAACTGATATGGCTTATATACACGAAATCATTTGCGCTACATCGCGGCGGCAACTGAGTGAATTCCCATGAGCATAGATAACTATGTGAATGGGATGAGCGAAGGCAGCCAACAAAGAGATAGCGTGAAGGATAAAGTGTATAAGCGTCCCGTTTCTGTCTTAGTTGTCATTTATGCCCAGGACACGAAACGGGTGCTGATGTTACAGCGACGCGACGATCCTGAATTCTGGCAGTCGGTTACCGGCAGTGTAGAAGAGGGAGAGACCGCGTCGCAGGCCGCCATGCGCGAAGTAAAGGAAGAGGTCGCCATTGACGTTGCGGCTGAGCAACTGACCTTAATTGACTGTCAGCGCACGGTGGAGTTTGAGATTTTTTCTCATTTACGTCATCGCTATGCACCGGGTGTGCTGCGCAATACAGAATCCTGGTTCTGCCTTGCGCTGCCGCAAGAGCGTCAGATCGTTTTTAGTGAACATCTGGCCTACCAGTGGCTTGATGCGCCAGCTGCGGCGGCGCTTACCAAGTCATGGAGCAACCGGCAGGCGATTGAAGAATTTGTGATTAACATCGCCTGAGAGGGCGTGCTTTTTTGAGGAAATATTTATGGCAGGTCATAGTAAATGGGCCAACACCAGACACCGTAAAGCGGCGCAGGATGCGAAGCGCGGCAAAATCTTCACCAAGATTATTCGCGAGCTGGTGACCGCGGCCAAACTGGGCGGCGGCGATCCGGATGCGAACCCTCGTCTGCGTGCGGCTGTCGACAAAGCGCTGGCTAACAACATGACCCGTGACACGCTTAACCGTGCAATCGCCCGCGGCGTAGGCGGTGATGATGATGCGAACATGGAAACCATCATCTATGAAGGTTACGGTCCTGGCGGCACTGCGGTGATGATTGAATGTCTGTCTGACAACCGTAACCGTACCGTTGCCGAAGTGCGTCACGCCTTCAGCAAGACCGGGGGTAACTTGGGCACGGATGGTTCTGTTTCCTACCTGTTCAGCAAAAAAGGCGTCATCTCTTTCGAAAAAGGGGATGAAGACGTGATCATGGAAGCGGCGCTGGAAGCGGGCGCGGAAGATGTTGTGACCTTCGATGATGGCGCGATTGACGTCTACACGGCATGGGAAGAGATGGGTAAAGTGCGTGATGCACTGGAAGCCGCCGGTCTGAAAGCCGACAGTTCTGAAGTCTCTATGATCCCGTCGACCAAAGCGGAGATGGATGCGGAAACCGCACCAAAACTGATGCGTCTGATCGACATGCTGGAAGACTGTGACGACGTGCAGGAAGTTTATCACAACGGTGAAATCTCTGATGAGGTTGCCGCTACATTAGAATGATGTGGCTTAATCCCGTTACAACCGGAGGCGCGTGATGTCCATCATTCTCGGTATTGATCCGGGCTCCCGCATTACCGGTTACGGCGTGATACGTCAGGTCGGCAGACAACTGACGTATCTCGGCAGCGGCTGCATTCGTACCAAAGTCGACGATCTTCCGTCGCGCCTTAAGCTGATTTATGCCGGCGTGACGGAAATCATCACCCAGTTTCAGCCCGACTACTTTGCCATCGAGCAGGTGTTTATGGCGAAGAACGCCGATTCTGCGCTCAAACTGGGGCAGGCGCGCGGGGTGGCGATTGTGGCGGCAGTCAACCAGGAACTGCCGGTATTTGAGTACGCGGCACGTCAGGTCAAGCAGACGGTGGTTGGCATTGGTAGCGCAGAGAAAAGTCAGGTGCAGCACATGGTGCGAACCTTGCTGAAACTGCCAGCGAATCCGCAGGCGGATGCGGCAGATGCGCTGGCCATCGCCATTACACACTGCCACGTCAGTCAGAATGCGATGCAAATGAGCGAATCGCGCCTCAATCTTGCCCGAGGTCGCTTGCGATAATGACAAATGAGGCTGGATATCTATCCAGCCTTTTTTTATGATACGGCTTTACTTTCGGCCCAACGCAGGAGCGTAACGTGATAGGCAGACTCAGAGGCATCATTCTGGAAAAACAACCCCCGCTGGTGTTACTCGAAGTGGGCGGCGTCGGCTATGAAGTGCATATGCCAATGACCTGTTTTTATGAGCTCCCGGAATCCGGAAAAGAAGCCGTTGTCTTTACCCACTTCGTGGTTCGCGAAGACGCACAACTGCTGTACGGCTTTAACAATAAGCAAGAGCGCACGTTGTTTAAAGAACTGATCAAAACCAACGGCGTCGGCCCTAAACTGGCGCTGGCGATCCTGTCCGGGATGTCCGCGCAGCAGTTCGTCAACGCTGTCGAACGCGAAGAACTGGGCGCGCTGGTCAAGCTGCCTGGGATCGGCAAAAAAACGGCCGAACGACTGATTGTCGAAATGAAGGACCGTTTCAAAGGCCTGCATGGCGATCTCTTTACGCCAGCCGCCGATCTGGTGCTGACCTCGCCAGCGAGCCCGGCGACGGACGATGCCGAACAGGAAGCGGTTGCGGCGCTGGTGGCGCTGGGCTATAAACCACAGGAAGCCAGCCGCATGGTGAGCAAAATCGCTCGCCCGGATGCCAGCAGTGAAACACTGATCCGCGAAGCCCTGCGCGCCGCGTTATGAGGTAAAGGATGATAGAAGCAGATCGCCTGATTTCGGCAGGTGCCACTCTCACAGAAGAGGTCGCCGATCGCGCTATTCGCCCGAAATTACTCGAAGAGTATATCGGTCAACCGCAGGTGCGCTCGCAGATGGAGATTTTCATCCAGGCGGCAAAACTGCGGGGTGATGCGCTCGACCACCTGCTGATTTTTGGTCCTCCCGGACTGGGGAAAACCACGCTTGCCAACATTGTCGCCAATGAAATGGGCGTCAATCTGCGCACCACCTCCGGCCCGGTGCTGGAAAAAGCGGGCGATCTGGCCGCGATGCTGACCAACCTTGAGCCGCACGACGTACTGTTTATCGATGAGATCCATCGACTGTCGCCGGTGGTGGAAGAGGTGCTCTATCCGGCGATGGAAGATTATCAACTGGATATTATGATCGGCGAAGGACCAGCGGCGCGCTCGATTAAAATCGATCTGCCGCCGTTTACCCTGATTGGCGCAACGACCCGCGCGGGTTCACTGACCTCTCCGCTGCGCGATCGCTTTGGCATTGTGCAACGTCTGGAGTTTTATCAGGTGCCGGATCTCCAGCACATCGTTGGGCGCAGCGCGCGCTTTATGGGGCTGGAGATGAGCGATGAAGGGGCGCTGGAAGTCGCACGTCGCGCACGGGGGACGCCGCGTATCGCCAACCGTCTGCTCAGACGCGTGCGGGATTTTGCCGAAGTGAAGCATGATGGCACCATTTCCGCCGAGATTGCCGCACAGGCGCTGGATATGCTGAACGTTGATGCTGAAGGGTTTGATTACATGGATCGCAAGCTGCTGCTGGCGGTAATCGACAAATTCTTTGGCGGGCCGGTCGGGCTGGATAACCTGGCGGCAGCCATCGGTGAAGAGCGTGAAACCATTGAAGATGTGCTGGAGCCGTATCTGATTCAGCAAGGCTTTTTGCAGCGCACGCCGCGCGGAAGAATGGCGACAGTGCGCGCCTGGAACCACTTTGGTATTACGCCGCCGGAAATGCCTTGATGCCTGATGGCGCTGCGCTTATCAGGCCTACTCGATGTTGTAGGCACGGCAAGCATAGCGCCACCGGGCAAATCAGGCCGCTGTTTTCTTCGACATGCTCAGAATAAACAGCAGCGCGGCGCACAGCACCACTGAGGGACCCGCAGGGGTATCGTAGAAGGCCGAGAAGGTCAACCCGCCTGTAACCGCTATCATGCCAATCCCTACCGCAACGCCAGCCATCTGTTCCGGCGTACGTGCAAAACGACGCGCCGTCGCCGCCGGGATAATCAGCAACGAGGTTATGATCAGCGCCCCGACGAACTTCATCGCCACGCCAATGGTTAAGGCAGTGACCAGCATCAACAGCAGCTTCACGCGCTGCAGTTTCACCCCGTCAACAAACGCCAGATCGGGGCTGATGGTCATCGACAGTAGGTTACGCCATTGCCAGAAGAGGATCGCCAGTACGATCACCACGCCAATGGCGATAGAGATCAAATCGTCCGGCGTAACCGCCAGCAGATCGCCAAACAGGTAGGCCATCAGATCCACGCGAATATTCGACATCAGGCTGACCACGACCAGGCCCAGGGACAGCGCGCTGTGCGCCATAATGCCAAGCAGCGTATCGATGGCAAGGTGAGGGCGCTTCTCCAGCCAGACCAGGCCTGCCGCCAGCATCAGCGTCACAGCAATGACCGCATAGAAAGGGTTCACATCCAACAACAGGCCAAAGGCGACGCCGAGCAGCGACGCATGCGCCAGCGTATCACCAAAATAGGACATCCGACGCCAGACGACGAATGAACCCAATGGACCCGCCGCGCAGGCCAGCATGATCCCGGCTAACCAGCCAGGCAGTAATAATTCAATCATGATTGACCATTTCCCCGGCGCAGCACAATACGACCCTGCAGGTCGTGGCGATGATTATGATGATGACGGTAAATTCCCAGTTGCTCCGCGCCGCGAGGGCCGAACATCGAGATAAATTCCGGGTGCATGGAAACGATTTCAGGCGTACCTGAACAGCAAATGTGATGATTCAGACACAACACTTCGTCCGTTTTTGCCATCACCAGATGCAGATCGTGGGACACCATCAGCACGGCGCAGTCCAGCTCACGACGTAACTGATCGATAAGGTCGTACAGCGCGACCTGGCCGTTGACATCCACGCCCTGAGTAGGTTCATCAAGCACTAGAAGCTGCGGCTGATTGAGAAGCGCGCGCGCTAACAGGACGCGCTGCGTCTCGCCACCGGAGAGCTTTTGCATCGGTGCATCAATCAGATGCCCGGCCTGCACGCGCTTCAGGGCTGGCAGGATGTCATCTTTCTTTGTACCGGGGCGCAGGCGTAAGAAACGACTGACGGTAAGCGGCAGAGTGGTATCGAGATACAATTTCTGCGGAACGTAGCCAATTCGCAGCTTACCGTTACGCGTGATCACGCCTTCATCCGGGGCGACCAGTCCGAGAACGACGCGAACCAGCGTTGACTTCCCGGCACCATTTGGGCCGAGCAGCGTTAAAATTTTTCCGGGTCTCAGTTCAAGCGAAACGTCAGAAAGGACGCGGCGCTGACCGAAGGAGACCGAGACATTTTCCAGTGAAACCAAAGTCGTCATGTCAATTTTAGTCTTGCAGAAGTTATAGAATGTTATAATATCACATTTCTCACATTCATTACGATGATTGGTCGCATTATGTTACATAAAAATACGCTTCTTTTCGCTGCATTATCCGCCGCTCTTTGGGGCAGTGCAACACAGGCGGCAAATGCCGCTGTTGTCGCTTCTCTCAAGCCATTAGGGTTCATTGCTTCTGCCATCGCTGATGGCGTCACACAGACACAAGTCTTACTTCCGGATGGAGCATCCGAGCATGATTATTCACTACGTCCATCTGACGTAAAACGCTTACAGGGCGCGGACTTAGTTGTCTGGATTGGGCCTGAGATGGAAGCGTTCATGGAAAAGTCCGTCAGCAACATTCCCGCCGCTAAACAGGTAACGATTGCGCAGCTCAAAGACGTGAAACCGTTGCTCATGAAAGGGGCTGACGATGATGATGATGAGCACGACCACGATCATGATCACGGCGAAAAAGGTGACGCACATCACCATCATGGTGATTACAACATGCATCTTTGGCTCTCCCCAGAGATAGCGCGGGCCTCAGCGGTTGCAATCCATGAAAAATTAGTGGAACTTATGCCGCAAAGTCGAGCCAAACTTGACGCCAACCTGAAGGATTTTGAGGCACAATTAGCCGCAACCGATAAGCAGGTCGGTAACGAGCTCGCACCGCTCAAGGGCAAAGGGTATTTCGTTTTTCATGACGCCTACGGCTATTACGAAAAACACTACGGACTCACTCCATTGGGTCACTTCACCGTCAACCCTGAGATACAACCTGGTGCGCAGCGTTTACATGAAATAAGAACACAGTTGGTTGAGCAAAAAGCAACCTGCGTTTTTGCTGAGCCACAGTTCAGGCCAGCGGTCGTTGAAGCCGTTGCGAGAGGGACATCCGTTCGAATGGGAACGTTGGATCCCCTCGGGACAAACATCAAACTGGGTAAAACGAGCTATTCAGCGTTCTTGAACCAACTAGCGAACCAGTATGCGAGCTGCCTGAAAGGAGATTAATGAGGAAGTGAATACGTGCAACAGATAGCCCGCTCTGTCGCCCTGGCATTTAATAATCTGCCCAGACCCCATCGCGTTATGCTGGGGTCGCTTACTGTTCTGACACTGGCCGTCGCTGTCTGGCGGCCTTACGTTTATCACCCGGAATCTACCCCCATTGTTAAAACGATCGAACTGGAGAAGAGCGAAATTCGTTCACTGCTCCCGGAGGCCAGCGAGCCTATCGATCAGGCGGCACAGGAAGATGAAGCCATTCCTCAGGATGAGCTGGACGACAAAACCTCAGGAGAAGCGGGCGTCCATGAATATGTCGTTTCGACGGGCGATACCCTCAGCAGCATTCTGAATCAGTACGGCATTGATATGGGTGATATCACTCAGCTTGCCGCGTCCGATAAAGAGCTGCGTAATCTGAAGATTGGTCAACAGCTCTCCTGGACACTGACCGCGGACGGTGATTTACAGCGTCTGACGTGGGAAATGTCGCGTCGCGAAACCCGTACCTATGATCGTACTGCGGCGAATGGCTTTAAGATGAGCGCCGAAACGCAGCAGGGCGACTGGGTAAACAGCCTGATGAAAGGCACCGTTGGCAACAGCTTCGTCGCCAGTGCGAAAACTGCCGGGCTGACCAGCGCGGAAATTAGCGCGGTGATCAAAGCGATGCAGTGGCAGATGGACTTCCGCAAACTGAAAAAAGGCGATGAGTTCTCTGTGCTGATGTCTCGTGAAATGCTGGACGGCAAGCGTGAGCAGAGCCAGTTGTTGGGCGTGCGTTTGCGTTCAGAAGGTAAAGATTATTACGCTATCCGTGCCGAAGACGGTAAGTTCTACGACCGCAACGGTACCGGGCTGGCGAAAGGCTTCCTGCGTTTCCCGACGGCGAAACAGTTCCGCATTTCGTCTAACTTCAACCCGCGTCGAACCAACCCGGTTACCGGGCGAGTCGCACCGCATCGGGGCGTGGACTTTGCGATGCCGCAGGGGACGCCAGTGCTGTCCGTGGGTGACGGTGAAGTCGTCGTGGCGAAGCGCAGTGGAGCGGCTGGCTATTATGTGGCGGTGCGTCATGGTCGTACCTATACCACGCGCTATATGCACTTGCGTAAGCTGCTGGTTAAACCAGGACAAAAGGTTAAACGTGGCGATCGTATCGCACTCTCCGGTAACACCGGACGTTCTACCGGCCCGCATCTGCACTATGAAGTCTGGATCAACCAGCAGGCGGTTAACCCGCTGACGGCGAAACTGCCGCGTACCGAAGGTCTGACCGGTAAAGATCGTACCGATTACCTGGCGCAGGTCAAAGAGGTTCTGCCGCAGCTACGCTTCGACTAATCATTCATGACCTCAAAGCCGGTACGCAGCGCGTGTGCCGGCTTTTTTATTTTGTGCGCGGCAGGGTGCGCCGCTACACTATCATCAGATTTACTTTTCGCGTCATCAGGCACTGGATAAGCATGGAAACACAAAAAAATAATAGTGAGTACATCCCTGAGTTTGAGAAATCCTTTCGCCATCCGCGCTACTGGGGCGCATGGCTGGGCGTCGCGGCGATGGCGGGTATCGCCTTAACGCCTGCGTCCTTTCGCGATCCGCTGCTGGCGAAAGTGGGCCGTTTTGCCGGACGTCTGGGCAAAAGCTCGCGTCGTCGGGCGCTGATTAACCTGTCATTATGCTTTCCGGAACGTAGCGAAGCTGAGCGCGAAGCTATTGTCGATGAGATGTTTTCAACGGCGCCGCAGGCCATGGTGATGATGGCGGAACTGGCGATTCGCGGTCCGGAGAAAATTCAGTCGCGCGTTGACTGGGAAGGGCTTGAGATCATCGAGGAGATGCGCCGTAACAATGAAAAGGTGATCTTCCTGGTGCCGCATGGCTGGGGCGTGGATATTCCGGCGATGCTAATGGCGTCTCAGGGCCAGAAGATGGCGGCGATGTTCCATAATCAGGGAAACCCGGTGTTTGATTACGTCTGGAACACGGTTCGTCGCCGCTTTGGCGGTCGCCTGCATGCGCGTAATGACGGCATCAAGCCGTTCATTCAGTCTGTTCGTCAGGGGTACTGGGGATATTATCTGCCCGATCAGGATCATGGCCCAGAACACAGTGAATTTGTCGATTTCTTTGCCACCTATAAAGCGACGCTGCCAGCCATTGGACGACTGATGAAAGTGTGTCGGGCGCGCGTCATCCCGCTGTTCCCGGTCTATAACGGCGATACCCACCGACTGACGATTCAGGTGCGCCCGCCAATGGACGATCTACTGACCGCAGATGACAACACCATCGCCCGTCGAATGAACGAAGAGGTGGAAATTTTTGTTGGTCCGCATCCCGAGCAATATACCTGGATCCTGAAATTGCTGAAGACCCGCAAACCGGGCGAGATCCAGCCGTATAAGCGCAAAGATCTCTATCCCCTCAAATAAAAAAAGGCCTCTCACATGAGAGGCCTTTTTATACCAGCAGTCGATTACTCGACGGTCAGAATACGCGTGGTATTGGTTGAGCCAATGGTGCTCATCACGTCGCCCTGCGTCACGATCACCAGATCGCCGGACACCAGGTAGCCTTTATCACGCAGCAGATTCACCGCTTCGCTTGCTGCGACAACGCCTTCTGCCGCGCTGTCGAAATGTACCGGCGTGACGCCACGGTACAGCGACGTCAGGTTCAGCGTACGCTCATGACGGGACATGGCGAAAATCGGCAGCCCGGAGCTGATGCGCGAGGTCATCAGCGCGGTACGACCGGATTCCGTCATGGTAATGATCGCGGTCACCCCTTTCAGATGGTTTGCCGCGTACATGGCGGACATCGCAATCGCTTCTTCAACATTGTCGAACTGTACGTCCAGACGGTGTTTAGAGACATTGATGCTGGGGATTTTTTCTGCACCCAGGCAGACGCGCGCCATCGCCGCGACGGTTTCCGCCGGGTACTGGCCTGCCGCCGTTTCGGCTGACAGCATAACCGCATCGGTACCATCCAGCACGGCGTTCGCGACGTCCATCACTTCCGCACGGGTTGGCATTGGGTTGGTGATCATCGACTCCATCATCTGGGTCGCGGTAATCACCGCACGGTTCAACTTACGTGCGCGACGAATCAACGTCTTCTGGATGCCGACCAGTTCCGGATCGCCAATCTCAACGCCGAGGTCGCCACGAGCGACCATCACCACGTCAGAGGCCAGAATGATGTCATCCATCGCATTCTGATCGCAAACCGCTTCGGCACGTTCGACTTTGGCCACAATCTTGGCATCACAGCCCGCATCACGCGCCAGGCGACGAGCGTAGTTCAGGTCTTCGCCGCAACGTGGGAAGGAGACAGCCAGGTAATCAACGCCAATCTGAGCGGCGGTCACGATATCGGCTTTGTCTTTTTCGGTCAGGGCTTCAGCGGAGAGACCGCCACCCAGTTTGTTGATGCCTTTGTTGTTGGAGAGCGGGCCACCCACGGTCACTTCCGTGAACACTTTCATGCCCTGAACTTCCAGCACTTTTAACTGCACGCGACCATCGTCGAGCAGCAGAATGTCGCCAGGTACCACGTCTGCCGGCAGACCTTTGTAGTCAATGCCGACTTTTTCTTTGTCGCCTTCACCTTTACCCAGGTTGGCATCCAGGAGAAATTTGTCACCGATGTTGAGGAATACTTTGCCTTCTTTAAAGGTCGAGACGCGAATTTTTGGCCCCTGGAGGTCACCCAGAATGCCCACGTGGCGTCCCAATCTGGCAGCGATCTCACGAACTTTATCCGCGCGCATTTTATGATCTTCTGGCGAACCGTGAGAGAAATTCATCCGCACGACGTTAGCGCCAGCGGCGATAATCTTTTCAAGATTGTTATCGCGGTCGGTAGCCGGGCCTAATGTCGTAACGATTTTGGTTCTGCGAAGCCTTCTGGACATGTAATACTCCGTTGACTGAAACAACTAGGTGTTGCGTGAAAATTGATCCGGCAGTTCTGAAAAACCCTTACACCCGTCATACTTCAGGTTGCCTGTGCGTTGGCCTCCTTGCTCACCCAGTCACTGACTTCAGTAAGCTCCGGAGGATTCGCTGCGTTGCCGCCTTTGTGCAACTCGAATTACTTAGGGTCTACATAGCATAGCGAACAAAACCGGATGACGAATTTAAGTCGTACTTATTATTGCTATTAGCGGTCATTACTCTTGATGAGCAGTTCTTTATCAAAACGCGATTCCTTGAGCGCTTCTTTGACACGCTTCAAGTTATCTCTGAATTTTGCCCCACGGCGCAAAGTAAATCCCGTAGCCAGCACATCTATCACGGTCAACTGCGCAAGTCGAGAGACCATGGGCATATAAATGTCAGTATCTTCCGGCACATCGAGCGTAATTGCCAGCGTGGCTTCACGCGCCAGCGGCGTATCGACGGAGGTTAATGCGATCACCATGGCATCGTTTTCACGCGCAAGCTGCGCCAGTTCGACCAGACTCTTGGTGCGACCAGTATGCGAAATCAGCACGACCACGTCATCGTCACTACAATTCATACAGCTCATCCGTTGCAAAACGACGTCGTCGGAGTAGATAACCGGAACGTTGAAACGGAAAAACTTGTTCATGGCGTCATGGGCGACGGCGGCGGACGACCCCAGACCAAAGAAAGCGATTTTTTTGGCCTGCGTCAGGAGATCCACCGCGCGGTTGATCGCCGATTTGTCCAGCGACTGGCGAACGTGGTCAAGACTGGCCATCGCTGATTCGAAAATCTTGCCCGTATAGGACTCGACACTGTCATCTTCATCCACATTACGATTAACATATGGGGTACCATTTGCCAGACTTTGTGCCAGATGCAGTTTAAAATCAGGGAAGCCCCGGGTTTCCATGCTGCGACAAAAACGGTTCACCGTCGGTTCACTGACGTTGGCTTCCTGCGCAAGCGTGGCAATACTGCAATGGATGGTCCGCTCGGGTGAGGCGAGGATGACATCGGCGACTTTGCGTTCAGATTTGCTCAAATGTTCCAGTTGAGACTGGATCTTTTCCAGCATATTCATGATGTAGACTCAAGGAAATAACGATTTCAGTGATACAAGAAATCGAGAGGCAATTTTGGTAGATAGTACCCCTGCTAATCAGAGAAGGGGGCAAAATGGTCAGAAGAGTTGTTGTTTTTTTTCATAACATGATCAACATCGTGTTTTGACTCAACGTTATGCGTCGCAAACAGACGACGATTTTGACCATTTTGCGCCGTTAAGCGCCAACCGCACGGGGGGTTAAGCGTTTACGGTTTCCGGAATCACGTAAAAGCAGTACAGTGCACTGTAATAAAATTACAAGTAATGCCTGGCAAAGTACCAGGATAGCTAACTAAGGAGAATGACATGGCGGTAACGCAAACAGCCCAGGCATGTGACCTGGTCATTTTCGGCGCGAAAGGCGACCTTGCGCGTCGTAAATTGCTGCCTTCCCTGTATCAACTTGAAAAAGCCGGTCAGCTCAACCCGGATACCTGCATTATTGGGGTAGGCCGTGCCGACTGGGATAAAGATGCCTATACGAAGGTGGTGCGCGAAGCGCTCGAAACCTTCATGAAAGAGAAGATTGATGAAGGATTGTGGGACACCCTGAGCGCTCGCCTGGATTTCTGCAATCTGGATGTGAACGACACCGCGGCATTTACCCGTCTGGGGAAGATGCTCGATCAGAAAAACCGCACCACGATCAACTACTTCGCTATGCCGCCAAGCACCTTTGGCGCAATCTGTAAGGGACTGGGCGAAGCGAAACTGAATGCCAAACCGGCGCGCGTGGTGATGGAAAAACCGCTGGGTACTTCACTGGCGACATCCCGCGAGATCAACGATCAGGTTGGCGAGTATTTTGAAGAGTGCCAGGTTTACCGTATCGACCACTATCTGGGGAAAGAGACCGTTCTGAACCTGCTGGCGCTGCGTTTTGCCAACTCCCTGTTTGTGAATAACTGGGATAACCGTACGATCGATCATGTGGAAATCACCGTGGCAGAAGAGGTGGGCATTGAAGGGCGTTGGGGTTATTTCGACCAGGCCGGTCAGATGCGCGACATGATCCAGAACCACCTGCTGCAAATTCTGTGCATGATTGCGATGTCGCCGCCGTCGGATCTGACCGCTGATGCCATCCGTGACGAAAAAGTGAAGGTGCTGAAGTCGCTGCGCCGTATCGATCGCTCAAATGTGCGTGAAAAAACCGTTCGCGGTCAGTACACCACCGGCTTTGCTCAGGGCAAAAAAGTCCCGGGTTATCTGGAAGAAGAGGGCGCGAACAAGAGCAGTAACACCGAAACGTTTGTGGCGATCCGCGTGGACATCGATAACTGGCGTTGGGCAGGTGTGCCGTTCTACCTGCGCACCGGTAAGCGTCTGCCGACGAAATGCTCTGAGGTTGTGGTTTACTTCAAAACGCCTGAACTGAACCTGTTTAAAGAGTCCTGGCAGGATCTGCCGCAGAACAAGCTGACCATTCGTCTGCAGCCGGATGAAGGCGTGGATATTCAGGTCCTGAACAAAGTTCCGGGTCTTGACCACAAGCATAACCTGCAAATCACCAAGCTGGATCTGAGCTATTCCGAGACCTTCAATCAAACGCATCTGGCGGATGCTTACGAGCGTCTGCTGCTGGAAACCATGCGCGGTATTCAGGCGCTGTTTGTGCGTCGTGATGAGGTTGAAGAGGCGTGGAAGTGGGTCGACTCCATTACCGAAGCGTGGGCGATGGACAATGATGCGCCGAAACCGTATCAGGCCGGGACCTGGGGACCGGTCGCCTCTGTGGCGATGATCACCCGTGACGGTCGTTCCTGGAACGAATTCGAGTAAAAAAGCGTCTAACTCTTCCGTGTTATTTTACCGGTAACATGATCTAACACAGATTGTTGAGCAATTTTTGCACTTTTAAGCCTCGTGTGGATTCACCCGCGAGGCTTTTTTTATTACACTGCCTGAAACGATTTTGCCCCTGAGCTCCGGTGAACAAGCGTTTCCTGTGTTTTTAACCATAGTAAATGAACTTGCCAAACCTGTAGCTCTGACAGATAAATTTCAGGAGCCTCTATGAATCCAAAATTGTTACGCGTAACACAGCGTATTGTTGAACGTTCCCGTGAGACCCGTTCTGCCTACCTCGCTCGTATAGAACAGGCTAAATCCTCGACCGTTCACCGCTCACAACTGGCATGCGGGAATCTGGCGCACGGATTCGCGGCCTGCCAGCCAGACGATAAAGCCTCTCTGAAAAGCATGTTGCGTAACAATATCGCGATCATCACCTCCTACAACGACATGCTCTCCGCCCATCAACCCTACGAACATTACCCGGATATCATTCGCAAAGCGCTGCATCAAGCCAATGCGGTCGGGCAGGTTGCGGGCGGCGTTCCGGCAATGTGCGACGGCGTGACGCAGGGGCAGGACGGTATGGAGCTTTCGCTGCTGAGTCGCGAAGTGATTGCGATGTCCGCTGCGGTAGGACTCTCTCACAACATGTTCGACGGCGCGCTGTTCCTCGGCGTCTGTGACAAAATCGTCCCGGGCCTGGCGATGGCGGCGTTGTCATTCGGTCATCTGCCTTCCATCTTCGTGCCGTCAGGTCCAATGGCGAGCGGCCTGGCGAACAAAGAGAAAGTCCGCATTCGTCAGCTCTATGCCGAAGGTAAAGTTGATCGCATGGCGCTGCTGGAATCTGAAGCCGCCTCCTATCATGCGCCGGGCACCTGTACGTTCTACGGTACCGCGAACACCAACCAGATGGTGGTGGAGTTCATGGGGATGCAGCTGCCGGGGTCTTCGTTTGTTCACCCGGATGCTCCGCTGCGTGAAGCGCTGACGGCGGCAGCGGCGCGCCAGGTGACGCGCCTGACCGGTAACGGCAACGAATGGATGCCGATCGGCAAAATGATTGATGAGAAAGTGGTGGTGAACGGGATTGTCGCGCTGTTGGCGACCGGCGGTTCAACGAACCACACCATGCACCTGGTGGCGATGGCCCGCGCTGCGGGTATCCAGATTAACTGGGATGACTTTTCTGATCTCTCCGACATCGTGCCGCTGATGGCGCGTCTCTATCCTAACGGCCCGGCGGATATTAACCACTTCCAGGCCGCGGGCGGCGTGCCGGTCCTGATGCGCGAACTGCTGAACGCGGGTCTGCTGCATGAAGACGTCAACACCGTGGCCGGTTTCGGCCTGAAGCGCTACACCCTGGAGCCGTGGCTGAACAATGGTGAACTCGACTGGCGTGAAGGCGCGGCCAAATCGCTGGACAGCAATGTGATTGCCTCCTTTGACCAGCCGTTCTCTCACCATGGCGGCACTAAGGTGCTGAGTGGTAACCTCGGTCGCGCGGTCATGAAAACGTCCGCCGTACCGGTCGAGAACCAGGTGATTGAAGCGCCTGCCGTTGTTTTTGAAAGTCAGCATGATGTCCTGCCGGCCTTTGAAGCGGGTCTGCTGGACCGCGACTGCGTGGTGGTTGTGCGTCATCAGGGACCAAAAGCGAATGGAATGCCAGAATTACATAAACTCATGCCGCCACTTGGTGTATTATTGGACCGTCGTTTCAAAATTGCGTTGGTTACGGATGGTCGACTTTCCGGTGCGTCCGGTAAAGTGCCTTCAGCCATCCATGTAACCCCGGAGGCCTATGATGGCGGACTGCTGGCAAAAGTACGCGATGGCGACATTATTCGGGTGAACGGGCAGACAGGTGAATTGACGCTGCTGGTGGATGAGGCGGAGCTTGCCGCTCGTCAGCCGCATATCCCGGATCTGAGCGCATCGCGCATCGGTACGGGGCGTGAAATGTTCAGCGCGCTGCGTGAACAGTTGTCCGGCGCAGAACAGGGCGCAACCTGTATTCATTTTTAAGGCATATTTTGTAATCAGGCGAGAGAAAAACTCTGATGAAAAACTGGAAAACAAGTGCAGAAGCAATCCTGACCACCGGCCCGGTTGTCCCGGTGATCGTAGTGAATAAACTGGAACACGCTGTGCCGATGGCAAAAGCGCTGGTTGCGGGTGGAGTGCGCGTACTGGAAGTGACGTTACGTACCGCCTGCGCGATGGATGCTATCCGTGCTATCGCTAAAGAAGTTCCGGAAGCCATCGTGGGTGCGGGGACGGTGCTGAATCCGCAGCAACTGGCAGAGGTCACTGCTGCCGGTGCGCAGTTCGCTATCAGCCCGGGGCTGACCGAGCCGCTGCTGAAAGCGGCAACCGAAGGCACGATACCGCTGATTCCTGGCATCAGCACTGTTTCTGAACTGATGCTGGGCATGGACTACGGTCTGAAAGAGTTCAAATTCTTCCCGGCGGAAGCGAATGGCGGCACCAAAGCGCTGCAGGCCATTGCCGGTCCGTTCTCTCAGGTGCGTTTCTGCCCGACTGGCGGCATCTCTCCGGCTAACTACCGTGATTACCTGGCACTGAAAAGCGTGCTGTGCATCGGCGGTTCCTGGCTGGTGCCGAATGACGCGCTGGAAGCCGGTGACTACGATCGTATCACCAAACTGGCTCGTGAAGCGGTTGAAGGCGCGAAGCAGTAAGCTACCAATGTGTAAACCGTAGGCCCGATCAGACGCGTCAGCGCCGCCATCGGGCTTTGCCGGATGGTGGCATGACTGCCTTATCCGGCCTACGGCTGCTGTTGTTACCCTGTCACTTTCACCTGCGCGGCGGCGTTTTTCGCACGTTCAATAGCGTCATCAATGTTGTCAGCCGTTGCCAGCGCCACGCCCAGACGACGCGTTCCATCGATTTCCGGCTTACCGAAGAAACGGACCTGCAAACCGGCACCGACGGCAGCCTGAACATTGCCAAACGTCACGTCCTGACTGGTCAGTTGCGGTAAAATCACGGCAGAGGCTGCCGGACCATACTGACGAATAGCGCCCACGGGCAGTCCGAGAAAAGCGCGTACGTGCATGGCAAACTCCGATAAGTCCTGAGAGATCAACGTCACCATGCCGGTATCGTGCGGGCGAGGGGAGACCTCGCTGAAGATGACCTCATCCCCGCAGACAAACAGCTCTACGCCAAACAGACCGTGACCACCCAGGGCTAGCACCACTTTACGGGCAATGTCCTGAGCGCGTTCCAGCGCCAGCGCGCTCATCTGCTGCGGCTGCCAGGATTCACGATAGTCGCCATCTTCCTGGCGATGGCCCACAGGAGCACAGAAATGGACGCCATCGACGGCGCTGACGGTGAGCAGGGTGATTTCAAAATCAAACTTCACAACCCCTTCAACGATCACCCGACCGGCACCCGCGCGACCGCCCTGTTGGGCATAGTCCCAGGCTTGCGCCAGCTGCGTTTCGGAACGAATAAAACTCTGCCCCTTGCCGGAAGAACTCATCACCGGTTTGACAATGCAGGGATAACCAATTTCAGCCACGGCGTCGCGGAAAGTGGCTTCACTGTCGGCAAAACGGAAGGTTGAGGTGGGCAGTGCCAGTTCTTCTGCCGCCAGACGGCGAATACCTTCACGGTTCATCGTGAGTTTTGTCGCGCGTGCGCAGGGCACGACGTTCAACCCTTCTTGTTCCAGCGTCACCAGCATATCTGTGGCAATGGCTTCAATCTCCGGCACGATATAGTGCGGTTTCTCCAGCTCCACTACGCGGCGAAGCGCGTCGCCATCCAGCATATTAATGACGTGCGAACGATGCGCGACATGCATGGCCGGTGCGTCGGCATAGCGGTCCACCGCGATCACTTCCACGCCGAGACGCTGGCACTCGATGGCCACTTCTTTACCCAGTTCACCAGAACCCAATAACATCACCCGAGTTGCTGCCGGACGCAGCGCTGTGCCTAATAATGTCATGAATATATCCCCCAACAAATTTGGCCGCAGTATATACGAAAACGTTTGCGTCTGTCTTTATTGCCAGGTTGATTTCAGCGGTAAAATAGAATATACTGTACATAAATACAGTAATATTGAGAGGCTGCAACATGGCGGTTGAAGTTAAATACGTAGTCATTCGGGAAGGTGAGGAAAAAATGTCATTTACCAGCAAAAAGGAAGCGGATGCGTATGACAAAATGCTGGATACGGCGGATCTGCTCGACACCTGGCTTGAACAGTCCCCGCTAGCGCTGGAAGACGAACAGCGGGAAGCGTTGTCGCTGTGGCTGGCCGAACAAAAAGAGGTGCTGAGCACCATCCTCAAAACCGGCAAGTTGCCTTCTCCGCAGGTGGTTGAGAATGATGCCTCTGCCGGGGACGATACGCAGGCGGCCTGAATCTGACTTGCGCTCCTGACGTTTTGTACCATGCTTTTTCCTGAATCAATGTGCTACCAGGTAAAGGAAAGTATGAAAAGAAAAGGTGCGTTAATCAGCCTGCTGTTGTTAAGCGCTAGTCTGTCGGTGTCGGCGGCAGAGACTGACAGCAAAACCGTCAAATTCCCCCATTGCGATGGTCTCGATGCGGCAGGTATTGCCGCAAGTGTGAAACGTGATTATCAGCAAAATCGCGTGGTGCGCTGGGCAGACGATCAAAAACGGGTCGGGCAAGCTGACCCGGTTGCCTGGGTCAATCCGAAAGAGATTACCGGGCAGGACGGGAAATGGACGGTGCCGCTGACCGTGCGCGGGAAAAGCGCGGATATTCATTATCAGGTGAAGGTCGACTGCAAGGCCGGCACGGCGGAATATCGTTCGCAATAGCGCGAACATTTGCGCATCTTTAGCGCCGGCAGACATTTCCTGACATCCCCTCGGGTACGCTTTGAAAATTCATTGTCAGTACTTGAGGGATAAAATGGCTAACTGGCTTAATCAATTACACTCTCTTCTCGGGCAAAACGGATCGTCCTCCTCTTCTTCAGGTGAACAGGGATTAAGTAAGCTGCTGGTACCCGGCGCGCTGGGTGGTCTGGCTGGGTTACTGGTCGCCAGCAAATCCTCCCGCAAGCTGCTCAGCAAATACGGCACCAGCGCACTGTTGGTGGGCGGCGGCGCGGTGGCAGGAAGCGTGCTGTGGAACAAGTACAAGGATAAGGTTCGCGCGGCGCATCAGGATGAACCGCAGTTTGGCGCGCAAAGCACGCCGCTGGATGTGCGCACCGAACGGCTGATCCTGGCGCTGGTTTTCGCCGCGAAAAGTGACGGCCATATCGATGCCAAAGAGCGGGCGGCAATCGAACAACAGCTGCGTGAAGCGGGTGTTGAAGCGCAAGGGCGTGCGCTCATCGAGCAGGCGATTGAACAACCGCTGGAGCCGCAGCGCCTGGCG
The DNA here is from genome assembly GCF_002880615.1 of Citrobacter freundii complex sp. CFNIH2. Classification (NCBI taxonomy): domain Bacteria; kingdom Pseudomonadati; phylum Pseudomonadota; class Gammaproteobacteria; order Enterobacterales; family Enterobacteriaceae; genus Citrobacter; species Citrobacter freundii complex sp. CFNIH2. The sequence continues at coordinate 876,757 of NZ_CP025757.1, forward strand.
CAGGGGATCCGCAATGAAGAAGAGGCGCTGGAGATCTATTTCCTCAGCTGTGCGGCCATTGATATCGACCACTTTATGGAGCGCAGCTACCTGAACGCGCTGGGTGATGCGCTGAAGATCCCGCAGGATGTTCGTGATGGTATCGAGCAGGATCTGCAACAGCAAAAACAGGCGCTGCCCGACTAACAAACGACCTCCGGCGGCATGTTTCGCTTGCATCATTCGTCAGTTTTGCCACCCTTAAAGGGTGTATAAAGACGAAAGAACAACGACATGCTGCCGAAAGCCAATCGCATTCCTCACGCCATGACTCTCCATGACGACACTCGCATTGATAATTACTACTGGCTGCGGGACGACACCCGTTCGCAACCGGATGTGCTGGCGTACCTGAAACAGGAAAACCAGTACGGACATCAGGTGATGTCCACGCAACAGGCATTACAGGAACGCGTGCTGAAAGAAATTATCGATCGTATTCCTCCCCGCGATACCTCTGCGCCCTGGGTGAAGAACGGGTATCGCTATCGCCATCTCTATGAATCCGGATGTGAGTACGCCATTTATCAACGTCAGTCTGCGCTGAGTGAGGAATGGGATGACTGGGAAACGCTGCTTGATGGCAACAAACGGGTGGCACACAGCGAGTTCTACACTCTGGGAGGGCTGGCGATAACGCCGGATAACACCATTATGGCGCTGGCGGAAGATTATCTTTCGCGCCGCCAGTACGGGATCCGTTTTCGCAATCTGGAAAACGGCAACTGGTATCCGGAGATGCTGGATAACGTGGATCCTGAGTTTGTCTGGGCGAATGACTCGCTGACCTTCTACTATGTGCGTAAACATGCGACGACGCTGCTGCCCTGGCAGGTCTGGCGGCACACTGTCGGCACCCCGTCGACACAGGACGAACTGATTTACGAAGAAAAAGACGACACCTTCTACGTCAGCCTGCACAAAACGACGTCGCAACATTACATCGTTATTCATCTGGCAAGCGCGACAACCAGCGAGGTTTTACTGCTGGATGCTGAACTGGCGGATGCTGAACCGTTCATCTTCCTGCCGCGCCGCAAGGACCACGAATACAGCCTCGATCACTATCAACATAAGTTTTATCTGCGTTCGAACCGCGAGGGTAAAAATTTTGGTCTTTATCGCACCCGTGTGCGCGATGAGAAACAGTGGGAAACGCTGATCCCGGCCCGTGAAGCGATCATGCTGGAAGGGTTTACTCTTTTTACCGACTGGCTGGTGGTGGAAGAACGCCAGCGTGGCTTGACCAGTCTGCGGCAGATCAATCGTAAAACTCGCGAGGTGGTGGGGATCGCCTTCGACGATCCGGCTTATGTCACCTGGCTTGCTTATAACCCGGAACCGGAAACCTCACGCCTGCGCTATGGCTACTCCTCGATGACCACACCGGACACGCTGTTTGAACTGGACATGGACACCGGTGAACGACGGGTCATTAAACAGACAGAGGTGCCGGGATTTGACGCCGCCAACTATCGCAGTGAACACCTGTGGATCACCGCGCGTGATGGCGTCGAGGTACCGGTCTCGCTGGTTTATCATCAGAAACATTTTCGCAAAGGGCAAAATCCGCTACTGGTTTACGGCTACGGCTCCTACGGCGCCAGTATGGATGCCGATTTCAGCAGCAGTCGTTTAAGCCTGCTGGATCGTGGATTCGTCTATGCCATCGTCCACGTGCGAGGCGGAGGCGAACTGGGGCAGCAGTGGTATGAAGACGGTAAGTTCCTCAAAAAGCGCAATACCTTCAACGATTATCTCGATGCCTGCGACGCGCTGATTGCCCAGGGCTACGGCTCGCCCTCACTCTGCTATGGCATGGGGGGTAGCGCGGGAGGAATGCTGATGGGCGTGGCGATCAACGAGCGTCCCGAACGCTTTCATGGCGTGGTTGCCCAGGTGCCGTTTGTGGATGTGGTGACAACGATGCTGGATGAGTCGATACCCCTGACGACCGGCGAGTTTGAGGAGTGGGGGAATCCGAAAGATCCGCTGTATTACGCCTACATGAAAAGCTACAGTCCGTACGATAACGTCAGGGCGCAGGCTTACCCACATCTGTTGGTCACCACCGGACTGCATGATTCGCAGGTCCAGTACTGGGAACCGGCAAAATGGGTGGCGAAACTGCGTGAGCTGAAAACGGATGACCATCTGCTGTTACTGTGTACTGATATGGATTCCGGGCACGGCGGTAAATCAGGCCGTTATAAATCCTGGGAAGGTGTGGCGCTGGAATTTGCTTTCCTGATTGCTCTGGCGCAAGGAACATTGCCCGGTAATGGCGCGATTCAGGCGTTATCCAGATAGTGTTTGAGGGTTAAACGCAGCTCCGGGCTCATGCTGTCGAGGTTGTTAAACAACCAGCGCAGATAGCCCGGGTCGCGCTCCGCGACATCCGAAACGGCTTTGCCGCGATACTTGCCAAAGGTGAAGGTGGTCAGTAACCCCGGCCGCCCGGTGATGTCGACCATCTGCTCTGCCGTCCAGCCGGAAGTATTCATAATATCGATGAGCAGCGCAGCGGTGATATAGCAGTCATAGAGTGCGCGGTGGTGATGCAGACCCGCAGGCGTTTGCACGTTCAGCTTGCGTGACTTGTAGAGCGCCATATTGCTGTACTTAATCCCCGGCCAGAGGCGGCGGGAAAGTTTCATGGTGCAAATCCACTCGCCTGGCATGTCTGGCAGCACGCGACGGTCAAAGCTGGCGTTGTGCGCCACATACCATTCGCTGCCGTAATAGTGGGGGATGACCTCTTCAATCCACGGCTTATCCGCCACCATCGCTTCGGTAATACGATGAATGGCCATGGCCTGCGGCGAGATCGGCCGGTCAGGGCGCACCAGGTGGCTCATAGGATTCACGATTTTACCGTCAACCACGTCAACAGAGGCGATCTCTACAATCCCGCCCTGCAGGCCACAGGTCTCAGTATCGATGATGCGCAGCATGTAAAACTCCTGACCGAAAACGATTAGCGTAATGGAATGATATCACCTTGCCAACCCTGCGCTGTGCGCTGCCCCGTTAATAACAGCGAACCGCGGTCGGCGCGGACAATTAATTGCCCGTTTTCATCCCATAATGCGCTACTTCCTCGCGCATTGGCCATCAGTACGGCAATCGAGAATTGATGCGAGAAATGTTGTAACTGCGACGTTGAGGTCAGCAATTCCGGCTCACTGACGCTTTGACTGGTGGTAAACAGAGAAAATGCCGGATCCATATCAACACCTTCCGGTTGCTCATCGACAACGCTGATGGTTTTCAGGCCCTTACCAAGGCATGCGCCGTGGCTTTGATGAAACAGGCGCAGTGAGGTTATCCACGGTGCGAAGACGGCAATCCCTTTGACAAAACGGTTGTTATGCTCGACCGGAAGACCGGCAATGATCGTCATGCGGTGCGCGTGGGCGGCCTGAGAGAGCGGTTGTAGCAGAGTGATATCCGGCGGCGCAGGCAGGCACTGTGATTCATCCATGCAACCGAGTAAGGAGAGGGCGGGAAACACCAACAGCTCGCACTGTTGTCGGGCTGCTGCGTCGATGAAATTCAGATGATGAGCGATATGTTCGCGAACCGATGTTTTTAGCGGTTCATACTGTGCAGCAGCGATTTTCCAGCGTGACATAATGACTTCCTTTTCATAGTGTCTACAATCATCCTTAAATCATAGAATAAGAATGCGCTTATACTGTAGCAGGCAATATGTAAGGATATGTAACTTCGTGCCGAAAAATTATTTAGGTTTAGGCTCATACGGCAAACGGGACAACGACACGGACGCCAGACGGTGGGCAATCAGACGCTCGCGAAACCAGTCGCGCAGATGTGCAGGCTGCTCACGTTCTACCACTTCGGCGACAACGGGCATATTGTAGCGCTCTTTAAACGCGACGCCGGCAGCGGCCAGATCAACGTTTACTTTGTCCATTTCAGCCTGTTCAAGCTGAGCCAGATTTTTGTGCATGGGCTTCTCCTTCGGTCTTGCGCGCAAAAGTTACTAAGAGTCGACCATAATGGCAAGCCGCAATTGAAGATTGTCGACGCGAACATTATAGAAGGTTATCCTCTCAGGATAAGGCATTACAAAAGGGAATAGTTGATATGGTCTCTCCTGCACGTACTTTCCGCTATACGCTCCTTTTTCTGGCAGCCGTTCTGGCAACCCCGACCGTGTGGGCGCATGCGCATCTGACACACCAGTATCCGGCGGCGGATGCCGAGGTGACCGCCGCGCCGCAGGCGCTGACGCTCAGTTTTTCTGAAGGTATCGAACCCGGATTCAGCGGGGCGACGATTACCGGCCCAAAACAAGAGGGAATCAGAACCCGTCCGGCAAAGCGTAACGAACAGGATAAAAAACAGCTGATCGTCCCGCTTGATGAAACGCTGAAGCCGGGTCAGTACACGGTGAACTGGCACGTGGTGTCTGTCGATGGACACAAAACCAAAGGGCAGTACACCTTTAGCGTGAAATAAACATGCTGACGCTGACGTGGGTTGTTCTCCGCTTCATCCATTTTACCGCTCTGATGCTGGTGTTTGGCTCTGCGCTTTACGGCGCATGGCTCGCACCGGCATCGATCCGCCGTCTGATGAGTCGCCGCTTCTTACGCCTGCAACAACAGGCTGCATTGTGGAGCTTTTTAAGTGCGTTACTGATGCTGGCGGTCCAGGGCGGGCTTATGGGCTCTGGTTGGCAGGATGTTATCTCTGTGCCTGTCTGGGGCGCGGTATTGCAAACTCAGTTTGGCGGTGTGTGGCTCTGGCAGATCGTTCTGGCGCTGGTTACGCTGGTTGCCGCGCTGATTGTGCCGCGTGATTTAGCGCGACTCTTACTGCTCTTAACTCTCGCGCAGTTTGCCCTGTTGACGGGGGTTGGGCATGCCACACTGCACTCGGGGGTTATTGGTGCGCTCCAGCAGACAAACCATGCGGTGCATCTGATTTGTGCCGCAACCTGGTTTGGAGGACTGCTACCGGTGATTTATTGCATGCAGATGGCGAAAGGACGCTGGCAGCAGCAGGCGGTTTATACCATGATGCGTTTTTCCCGCTATGGGCATCTTGCCGTGGCGGGGGTATTACTCACCGGTATCGCCAATGTGCTGTTTATCCAGGGCTTTTCACTGCCGTGGCAGACCGCATGGGGGCAACTGCTTTTGCTAAAATGTGCACTCGTCGTGCTAATGGTGGCAATCGCACTGGCGAATCGGTATCTTCTCGTACCACGAATGCGGCAGGATAGTCGACGCATCAACCGGTATTTTATTTGGATGACGAAGATCGAATGGGGAATTGGCGCCGTCGTGCTGGCAATCGTCAGTGTGTTTGCGACGCTGGAACCGTTCTGAAGGACAGGCAAAATTCATGAAAAAAGTGATTCTCTCTTTGCTGCTTCTGACCAGTTCAGGGGTTGCGCTGGCGGCACCGCAGGTCATCACCGTGAGCCGTTTTGAAATCGGTAAAGATAAATGGGCGTTCAATCGTGAAGAGGTGATGCTGACCTGTCGGCCTGGACACGCGCTGTATGTGATTAACCCCAGCACGCTTGTACAGTATCCGTTGAACGATGTTGCACAAGAGCAGGTGGCAAGCGGCAAAACGAATGCGCAACCCCTGTCGGTGATTCAGATTGACGATCCGGCAAAACCGGGTGAAAAAATGAGCCTGGCACCGTTTATCGAACGAGCGGAAAAACTCTGTTAGTTACCAAAAGTATCTTTCTGATTTCCAATAAAAAACCGCAAGCCTTCTGTAAAGTGTCTTGCGGTTTTTATATTTCAGCCAGTGATCATCGCCGTTTTTTTCCAGCCGCGTAAGCCGTGGACTGGAAAACCTGGCGTCGTCATCTATTCTTAAAAGGCAAGGCGACTTAGCCTGCATTAATGCCAACTTTTAGCGCACGGCTCTCTCCCAAGAGCCATTTCCCTGGACCGAATACAGGAATCGTATTCGGTCTCTTTTTATCTATTTGTTTCTCAAGGGTTTTTTCGGTCTCAACACGAAATCCCCCGAAAATTACTCGAAAATTCCATATTCTTTCTAAACCATAACATACTCTGCACCGCGTGCGTCCAGGTATTTTTTGGTCATTGTTAAATTTTTGTGGCCGAGCAAACGTTGCGCAAAATCCTCTCCTCGCTCCTTTTCATAGAGCCTACTTGCCAGGCTTCTGATTTCATGGAAAGGCGGTGGATTAGGGCCGAATTTTAACCCGGTCGAATCCCTTATCTCTGCGAACGCCTGGGTAAGTCCGTCAGGAGTTAGCGGGCCAGGCTTTCTTCCCCCGCGGCGAACCGGCGAAAAAAGCATGAAGTCAGACGGGTTGTTCACGCGGCACTGATCAATGACATCCTGCAACACAAGCCCGGCGACGTCCAGCCTCAAATCAAGGGGATGGCCAGTTTGTGTCCTGTTTTCTCCTGAGTAACGAAAAGCCTCCCATCTTTAACGTCGCTAAACCTGAACAGAGAGATATCCTCCCGCCGCTGGCCGGTAACCAGTGCCAGGTCGCATGCGTTTGGAGCCCATTCAGAATGAGTTAGCGCGGCCTGGCGGATTACAGTGAACTGTTCGAGTAACAGGCGCTCTCTCTTAACTTTCGGCGTCGGCGTTCGCGTCGGCTCGGCCGGGTTCCTGTCGACATGTCCTTCCACAATGGCCTCCCTGAAGATATCCATCAGAACAGACCGCAGCCCGGAAGCCATGCTTTTTTTATCGCAGAGAATGTACGCTTCAAGAAATGAGGCGATATCCTTTGTCGTGACGGAAGCAAGGGGGATTTTGCCGAATTCTTCCTTTATGGTGGCGATCTGGTTTCGCCTGACCTTCATCGTGTTTGGTTTCAGCTCGCGCCGCTCAAGAATTACCTCGTATCGATCCAGCCATGCAGCCACGGTGAACGTGGGCACGTCTTTTATGCGGTCCAGGAGAGAAGACGGGAGGTAATTCTGGTCGATGTAGTTGTTCGCCTCAATGGCCTGGGAAACGGCGTCCTTGCGATCAATCCGGCCAAGAGAAATCTCCTGCCCGGTCACCGGATTGCGCCAGCTGTAAAGTCTGTCTCTTTTACGATAGGTCAGGTTACGGGGCAGGTTAGCGTCGTAACGTACTGGCCTTTTCGCCATGAGTCAGTCTCTCCAGTAAGGTGCCGCCGGACGGCAGTTTGGTGTGTTTCGGTTTAGCGCGCAGGTTATTCTTACGCGGATCCACGTAGATAGCGTCAGGCTGAACCTTATACTCCTTCCCGTGCAGCTCCGGCGCGGGAAAAATTCGCCCCTCCCGCGTCCATCGACGCAGAGTGGAAAGAGAGGGTGGAGTCGTGTAGACCTCAGCAGCCCATTCCTGCAGGTTGAGAAGCTTTGCCATGAGAACCCCTTAGCCGCCAGGCATTATATGCGAGGCCGCGTTGACGTGTTGATTAATAGAAATCAGGTAAAAAGAAGCCCGGCGCGTGGCCGGGCAAAAGGGATAACGGAGCAGTGCTTTCGCACCCAATAGCCAGCTCATAACTGGCTATCAGTTTCGTCATTCGTCTTCCTGCACAAGAACGGTGTCATCGGGAACCTGAATAGTAAGGACAACGCTATATCCCTTCTCGTGAGTGCTGAACGATGTTTCCCATTGTGGGATTGGCACATCTTCATCAATCTGGCAGATGCCGATAGACCAACAGCCGCTGTCGGTGTAAGTGGCGATGACTTGCATTTCGCCCTCAGCTGATTTCAGGTGATAAATTCCCGGGTGGCTGTAACAGCCGATTTCCTCTCGAATGGCACCCTCACACTCAAATAGGTCATCGCTTGCACCATAAAAACGTAATTCCTTCATAATCTCTCCTCATGCCGCACGCTGGGCGCGCAGCGTTAAATTACTTGCGCCAGGCGAAGGCAATCGGCTCCGGCGTAATCCACAGGTGGCGCATGTTCGCCACGTTCACCACATCAGAATCCCGCGGGTAAATCTCCACGGCATCACGATCGCCATAGCCTACGGCTGACTTGATCTCCTGCAACGCATCCCAACTGATGCCATCCTTCCACCGGCCAGAACTGCCAATGCTGGTGGTGTTTACCGTAAGTCGGATAACGCCTGCGTCTTCCTGAAACTCCTGAACAAGAAAGTAGGAGTTAGCCCACACGTTGCTCCGTTTGGGGTCGTGGCATCGTACCGGCCACTGAGACTCCGGTACCGGCTTGAGTATTCCGATCACGCCTCATGCTCCTTAATTTTTCGATGTGCGCTGCTGTTTCGATTTCTTCTGCTATCCGCTCGGCCTGTGCTTTGGTCAGCGGTTCGAAATCCTGATTAAAGCGGCCCACGCTGGCGATGCAGGTGCGACCTTTGCGGATGTAGTGGATGACTTCGTGGGTAGAGCGGAGGATTTTGCAGGGCGCGCCGTGGGGATCGGCGTACCAGGTATTAGGCTGGATTATCCTGAACATTGGCTGAGTCCTGAATCATGAGGAATACAATCATTGCGGCACGGAGTGGGTTATCGTTAAAGTGATATGCTTCACTGGGGTAAAATGCTTCAGATCCCCATTTTCCACGTGTATCAGCCTCACTCATTGCGTAAATGCTGATTTTGTTTTCAGCGATGATCGGCCATGCATCTGCTGGGTTATTGCATGGGTCGAAGAATTCCCACTTTCCATTCCTGACAATTAAGACGCCTTTCCCCGTCATTGAGCCAATTAGATTTGAAGCTATCTGAATCTTTCGATTAACTTCCTTATCACTCAGCTTGCTGTAATCCATCACATTCCCCTCTGTTTTTTCTTTAGCTCGACATTCCGCGCATGTCTGGCAGCCGGGAACGGCAGCGCGCCGCGGCGCCGGGATATCCTCGCCACATTCACTGCAATACTCAGCTGATACGGCGTTGCTGTCGATGCGGTGAGCGGAAAGGGCAGCGTTACGCTGAAGCTCTTCAATCTCTGCTGCGGTGTCGATGATGTCGGCCATAATCAATGCTCCCGGAACTGTCGGTTAATTCGGTTGAAGGTGAACGCCAGCAATAAAAAGGGAGCCTTAAACTCCCGGGTGATTAACGATTTCATGCGGCACCGCCTTCATTCTTCTCGGCTTCGACTGCAATCTGCTCAAGCCGTCGCGATAACTCGGCGGTCAGCGTCTGGAATGCCTCCTCGGTAGCCACCGGGATCGGCACAAAGCGAATACCGATGTGTGCGAGGTGGTTGGCAATTTCGAGGCTTTTTCTCAAATCAACTGGTGAGGCTCTGTTCATGCGGCGCGATCCTCTTCCTGGAAGATAATTTCCATTTCCAGCTTCTCGGCCAGGGCATTCTCCGCGCGGGCGCCTGCAGATTTTTCCCAGCCACGCAGCATGAAAACAGCATCAGCACAGCGAAGCATTGATAGGCAGATGTCCATATACTCCGCCTGAGTTAATCCATCCGGGAGCAGTGCGGGATTAAGGACCACATGACCTTTCGACCCGAGGAAAACATGCGCATGGTTGAAAGCGGCGCGGTTAAAATCAGGTAGCCCACTCATGGGACCGGCAATATAAACTTTCACGATTCCACTCCGAAGCGGCGATTAAGCCGCCCTGTGTATACGACGAACTCCAGGAGGCTAACTCCCAGAGCTTCAATTTTCTTGTGATGCTTGTTGATGATGGGAGGCACAGTTTCGTTCCAGTTAGGCTTTGGCTTCTTGCGCATGGCCTGCTGGATTTCCTCGGTGCAACGGCGGCAGGCGGCGCGGATGGCGTTGTCTTTTTCTGGCGTCATGACTTGCCCCCATGATTTGCAAATTCTCCATGGACTTGCTCGCGGAGTGCCCTGATTGCCACCTCGGCATCTGCAATTTCCTTGAAGTGTCCGGCAGTGAAATACTTGCCGTTAATAATCACCCTGGCGCGCCACCGCTTACGATGCTTATCCCAATTAACCCCTTTCACACCGCTCGTGTTATTACTGCGCAGTGGCATATTTAATTGATTAAGTTGGTGGGTGACTTCACGTAGGTTGCCGATGGAGTTGTTGAGCTTGTTATTGTCGATATGGTCAATCTCTTTGGGCCAAACCCCATAACAGAAGAACCAAGCCAGCCGATGGGCGAGATAGCACTTCTTGCCGCAAGCTATTCGCCAGTAACCCTTGTTGTGCATCCTGCCGATCGGGTTTCCACTTTTTCTTCCAAAGAACTGGCCGGTAAATTTGTTGTACGCAAGCCCGGGAAACTCGTCGTTATAAATAAGCTGATCAATACCTTCGGTCATGCAGCCTCCCGCCTAGCTAGTAGCTTTTTACCAAACTCCATCAACACATCTCGCTCAACCGTAGTGAACTCACAATGCGTGCGGGGGTATGGCCGCCAAATAATCAGGATGGATCCTTTGCTATTGCCGCTTACTGGCTTACCGGTGACCGGGTTGATAAATGCCAGCCGTCCGGCGGTGATGAAGCGCACTTCGCTTGCAGTCTGAATAGCCTCTTTGAACCAGCCAACCGAAGTGTCAGCAGGTACCAGCATGACCGTACCGATCTGATTGGCGCTCTCGGCTGCGGCCTTCTTCACGAATGGCGTGATGTCGCTGTACGGCGGGTTCAGCCAAACGTAGCCAGGCGCATTCAGGTAATCATTCCATGACGTTTCCAGCGTGTTCTGCTCGGCGGTGATGAACTTCCGGCATAGTGCGTTATGCGGCGCCGCGGCGGCATCCATTTGAAAGCAAAACTCAGCATCAAGGGAGGCGAAGAGGGCGGGAGGAGTTCGCCAGAGGTCTCGCTGGTCGAGCGGTGTTTTACTCCCGCCATAATCACCATGCAACTTCTCTGCTGGCAGCGCTGCGGCGATGCGCTCACCAATCCAGCGCATAACCGGTACTGCCATGCTATTGCCGATAGCTTTATAACGTGGCCCGTCCGGGCATTCATCAGCATCCTTCCCGCGCCAGCCGATCAGAGTGTGATTGTCAGGAAAGCCCTGAAGGCGCTCGCACTCAATCGGTGTTAGACGGCGAACCTGCATACCGTATTGAACGACGTCAGCGGATGAGCGCGAATCCTGAGTGAAAGCCACATCTTCCTGATAACCTTTACCCTGAGGGCCAGCTGCATCGTGACGACCGATAGAAGCATGTTGGATGCAGATGGCTGGAGGTTGACCGCTGTTAGCATGGCTTTTATCGTGGTTGCCTGCGCGAATCGTTGGTGACAGATCCGACGTCGCATCAGCCCCATTATCTTTGTAGCTAAATGCGATGCAGGCGTTTTCCTGTCCGTTGTTACGACCAAGTGTATGCGCCAGTTCTCGGTTGGTGTCAGGATCCTGCGTACCGTGCACTGCGAAAGTCTCAGTATCAAAATCCAACCTGATCCCATGCGCGGTGCAGGCTGTCGCCACATCAATCTGACCGGCAGTATTGCCACCGCCAAAAGCAATCAGGTGTCCAGCTTGTGCCTGATTGTCGTCTGCACCACACGTTCCAACGCCTCGCGCAGTAAGGGCGGCAACAGCCTTCCCCGTGCTTCGGCTCGGCGGAGTATCCCGGCGCATGCCGTCGAACTCAAAAAGTACTTCTGCGGGATCGAATCCTGCTCGAGCACTTGCGACAACGAACACACGCTTGCGTCGTTGGGCCACTCCGAAAAATTGAGCATCAAGGACGCGCCAGGCGATAACCCTTTCTGGTCCAGACACACAACCTGCGTGCGTCCATTTTCCCCCTGCTGGCTGCAATTCACTGCTTTCTCCGGCAAGTCCTGCCAGAAAGCACCCGAAGGCATTGTCTTTGCTGCTGAGCACGCCGGGGACGTTTTCCCAGACGATGATTGCTTCTGGCTCACCGCGTTCGCGGCGCTTTGCGTCGATTGCATTGGCTAATTCCACGTAAGAGAGGGTTAACTGGCCGCGGTCATCAGACAGGCCTTCACGTAAGCCGGCGATACTGAATGCCTGGCAAGGCGTACCACCGACCAGAACATCAGGCGCTTCTACTTCACCAGCGCGCACCGCATCGGCGATTTTGGTCATGTCGCCGAGGTTGGTTACTTCCGGCCAGTGATGGGCGAGGACTGCGGAAGGGAATGGTTCGATTTCAGAGAACCAGGCAGGTTTCCAGCCGAGAGGTTCCCACGCTTTACTGGCAGCTTCGATACCGCTGCACACGCTTCCATATCTCATGATGCACGCTCCGGATCGAATTTATTCCAGCTATTCCGCTCGATATTCACCTGTAGACGCTTATCTCCGACCTCTTCGATACTCCGACCAGTCATCTCAGAGACTTCTGCGTTTGTGTGGCGCCACAGGTATGCAATTTCTTCTGCTGTCCATTCAGGCATGACTTTTCCTCCTGACGCTCTGGTCAGAGACTGTAATTTGCTGCGTATGGAGTAGATGGAGCGCCCGGTTGCTGTGGCGACTTCTTCCGGAGTGAAACGACGGAGAAGGAATAACTCGGCTTTAGTCCAGCGTCTGCCGGTCATCCTGCTGATAAGTGGTGCGCCGATACGTGATGCCTGGCGAGTGATTGCCGATTCGGAGCGCTCAAGCTTTTCTGCTATTTCTGAGCGGGGCATCTTTGCCCCAACCTCATGCAGGAACAGGTTTTCAAAGGGTTGCCAACGTTCACATCGCATTGAGCACTCCTCCACTATTTGATGATCAAGGAAGGTTTTCCGAGCTTGATTTGCGCGCCGGGGATCACTACGCCAGCCTCAATTTGATGTTTTATAGCTAGCTTGTCAGGTTTGATGTTCGTCTCGTATTCGACAAACTCAGGAGGAAGCGCGCTGGCATCAGTAATCTCTACTGACTTAGACGGCGCGCGAACCGTTACCTGATGAATGCCAGCTTTAAGGGATTTTTTGCCGGCTGTTTCCAGTGATGTGGCAACATAATCCTTCATACTTGCCACGCGGTTCTCAGCAGCTTTTGCGCGCTCTGCAAGTCGCTTGCTTTCTTCTTTCAGCGCCTCGGCATAAGCAGATTCGTTTTTGCAGACGGCGAGGATCTGCTCGACCTTTGCTTCCAGTTCCCACTCAATACAATCGAGAGTGTCGGCGATCATTTCAGGCTCCATGCCTGAATCAGTCAGCTTGGCGAAGTCATTGGCGATCTGGTAAAGAGCTGTCATTGCGTAACCTCTTCGAATTTTGCTTTGCACTTGGCGTAGACGGCCTGCACCTCTTGTTGAAGCTGCATTCCGACGGTCATTTTGTAAGCTGCCTGGAAGTGGGTTTTGAGAGCATGCATATTTTTCGCCTGCTTCATGTCTTCACACAGCGACTGGATGGTGTTGGTAAATTCCTGTTTTGCGTTTTCTTCTGACTGAATGATCTCGCTTTCAGGGGTGTAGGGCATAACTGGCTCGGTGTATATCCCTTCGCTCTCGTTGAGCACATCGACGGCATTATCCAGACGGTCAGCACGCGGCCAGTATTTATATGCTCTTTTGACGATCGTCTTCCTGGCCATCTCAGACCAGAAGTTGACCCATGGGCCTTTTGGTGATGTTCCCGCTTTGCTCACTTTCCTGATTTCTTCTATCTCAGCGAGACTCATCTCTTCAGTGAGATAGTCGCCATCAGCGGTTTTAACTGTGCAGTAGCCACCGATAACGGCGCCGCGAGCGTCAGGTGTGGCAAACGGGTTGTATTTATGAGCTGGCGCCTTATCGAGACCCAGTGTTTCGTAGTCGTCGCTAGCATGAACTAGCTTGCACTGCCCCCACTTGATGACGCCAGCCGACTGGGCGATGTGCAGAAGGCCCATATAGCTGATATCGAGGCAGACCATACCGTCGCGCGGGACCAGATAAGCCAGTTTGCTGGCAGGGTTCAGGCTTATGCCGACCGCTGCAACGTTGATGATCGCGTTCTGGGCGCTGGCGGGGTTGGCAATCGCCGTTTCTGCTAGTTTTTGATTGCGCTGGAATAACTGGATAGCGAACTGGCATTCCTTTGCCCATGTCAGAGACTGGTCGGTAAGGGCACCGACAAATAGCGGCTCCTGCTCCTTAACGAACTGAATCAGATCGAATCTCATAATCACTCCTTAAAACGGGCAGGTTGGATGAAGGCGATCCCACTCTTCTTCTGCACGGTCGTAGCAAAGGCGATTGATATAGTCGTTGTAATGCTCAACTGCTTTATCACCGGTTAGCGCCAGAGTGGCTGCCGCTGGAAGGAAGAGGGAGCGCATTGAAAGTGGGTCTTTAGGGAACATGGCGATCAGTTCTTTAGCCCGGTCGTCGATCCACTTCTCTTTCTCGTCGTCGAGCTGCTGCTCAACCCAGCGCCGATCTTCGATGCGGTCGTAAGTGAGGTATGCGTTCATGGCTGAACTCCTGAAATTTGGATGTGCAGATCCCGCCCGCAGAAAGCCAGGCCGATCGGTTGAATAGGGTGGTTAGTGCTGGATAGGGTTGCCGTGACCGTCCAGGAGGACGTCAATCACACAGTCACTGAGGCGGATGATTTCTGCATCGGTGTGCAGGTAAACCCATTTGCGCTCCTGAATGACTGCTGAGACGCGATAGGTTCGGCCTTCATGCAATGCCATCATGCCAGGCATTACACACTGGCGAATGAGCGGGGTAGTGCCGTAGTGGGAAATCATACCTTCACCTCAACCTGTTCCAGGAGGCCAGCGATATGCATCTGCCAGCTGTTCAGCACCAGTTTTTCCCGCGGTGCCGATATCGACGTCAGTTGCCACTCGTTATCGTTGAGCTTTTTGGCGGTGTACTGCTTGCCGTTGTGGGTGACTGTCATGATTCAGTCTCCAGGTGCCCGTTGCTGCGCAACCATGCGATAACTTCATCTACATCAAGCCGTTCAAGAATGTCTTCGATGTGACCAGCGGCCTCAGCCCAGTCTATGTAGTCATCAAGATCGATTTCCTGAAAGAGCGCTTTCCCTTCAATTTCAGAGACAAGGTCTGAGAGTTCCACGCCACGAACTTCTAAATTGACGTGGTCGCGGTAACCACTTGTTGAAACATCAATACCTGTAGCTTTCACTTCAAAATCAATTGTCATAAATCCTCTTGGCCTTATCGCGGCGAACGGAACGTTAATAATGGGGTTGCGCAATATCTGGCGGTGGATGGCCGCCGGTTGTCATAACTTGAGCCACTCGTAAATGACTCCAGGTATGAAAAAGCCGCTGGTTAGCGGCTCATTGGGAAATTCAATCGTGCGAAGTTTTTGTTTAGTAGAAGAGCTTCTCTGTCATATGCTTTTGCTGCCTCCTCTTCTGAATCGAAGTAACCGATGTGCTTCTTTTTACCTCTTATGGTTATTTCTGCATTCCACTTTGAGCACTGTTTTTTCCACCTAACACCAATGAACTTTGAGCTGCTACCTTGTTTACTTTTCCTGTTTTGTTGATTCTCCTTCAGTGAGGCCGCTCTTAGGTTGGCTATGCGGTTGTTCAAAATATCTCCATCAATATGATCAACAACTCGGGGCTGTTCTCCATAAACCATGAAGAAAGCGATTCGGTGTGCTCTGAGGTTTTTTCCGTGGATTTTTATTAGAATATAACCCTGAGAGTTAACACTTCCGGCTGGCTGTCCAGATCTAACCTTTCCCCTACTTACCTTCCATGTAAACTTGCCTGAAGTTGGGTCATAACTAAGGATTTCATTTAGTTGCTCACGATTAGGAAGTTGGTTAGCTCCTCCCATGCCACTGCCCTCTGCAATTACAAATGATGATTCAGGTTATGCGGCTTTACCTTCGAACTTCGTCCCGCAGAATGGGCAGTAGTTGATTGCGAGTTTGGTGTCAGCGTTTGTTAGGCGCTGCTCTGGATCTCCGTTTTTCTTGCGCTTGCGATATCGCACGTTGAACGGGAGCATTACCTGGCAATAGTCGCCTTTTTCGAGAACCCAAACGCGGTTACCAAAATCACACTCATCCATCGAATGGACGCTGTCACCAATCGCCTCTTTAACGCGCTCTACCATCCTTTCCTTAACTTCTGTAAAACACTTACATGCCATCGCCTTACCCTCTGTAGTTACCCGCTGACGGGCGTAAAAAAGGCCGCTGTTATGCGACCTGGTTTAATTCTCGGCATTGCCGATTCAGTTTGTTGAAAACATCCCGGAACGCGGGGTATTCGGCTTTTGATACCTTGTTCAGATAGCGATGCCCGATAGTTCCGGTATCTTCATTCAGAACGATACGCCCGCCGCTGACGCCAACCACGAAGAAGAATCGAGGATGCTTTCGCCATTGTGTGATAAGGCCATCATCAATCGCCTGCTGAAGATATGCTGGCAGTTCAACTAGGCTTACGAGAGCAATCTTTGTTTCTTCACGATCGATAGCGTCCTTGGTGCGCTGAATACTGTCCTGCAAAGCCCTTAGTGCATCATTCTGTTTATCCCACTTATTCAGCGTTGCGCGTCCGTTGCGCTTATCATTAAGTGGCTGCCCATTTGCCTGCGCCACGGTGTCAAAGTGATGCTGTAGCCGCTCATCAAACCGCGCCTCTTTCTTTGCCAGAGACGCTTTCAAAATATCCAGGCGTTTACTCATACCCACCTCTCTGTTTATTTACCGTCAGCCCCTCGGTGAAGAGCTGCTGGTAAAGATTCCCCGATGTTCGGGAACTGAGCAGCAAACCATTCCGGTGCGGAGTCCTCTTCGTGTGCTATACCCGCCACGCGTTACACACCTGCCTCAATCCTATTGGGCGCTCTGTTCAATTTGCCAGGAGCGCTCCGGGTGATTTGCTGCTTGACTGAATTCTTAATGAGCAGGCGACTTGCTGTCCGCCGCTGGCCAACTTCGCTCAGCTGTCGATGTTTCGTTTCGATGAGTTGATTATTAACTAGTGGTTATTTTCAGTCAATAACCAATGGTTAATTATTTTGGTGATAGTTATTAAGGTTATGATTTATTGGTTAATTTAGTTCTGTTATAAGATTTCCCGTAAAGTGATATGCTGCAAAAAACATCAATTAGGGCTTGGATATGTCGAACGAAGAAAGATTTTTTGCGGAAATGCACCCGCAGGTGATTGAGGTGTTGGGTACGGCGGTTATGCAGGTGTTGGTCGAACAGCGCGAGCCGTCAAGAGATGCTTTGATTGAGATGATCCAGGTGCTATGGCAGGAGGAGGATGTGGACTTGGCTGTAGAGTTGGCAATTGACATTCTGTCTCTGCCGAAAGGGTAGTTGATAAAGAACCCGGCACGGGGCCGGGCATCTATTGGTATGATTAATCAGCCCAACCCGATTTAGTGTTGATCGCTGATTCAGCCATGGTGTATTTCTGCACCTTGTCGTCTTTAAAGAGGATGGTCAACTCTTTTTTGGTGCCGTTTGTTCCGTTATGGAAAAGACCATAAAAGGGGATGAAGGAAGTTCCGTTAACTTTAACTTTGGCGAAGGCGTACTTCCAGATTTCGTTACCGCCATCTGTGTAAGACACAGCGTCAGGAGATCCGAAGACGGACTTCACTTCAGCTTTGGTGGTTTTCCCTTCCTGGATTTTCGACTGGACGCTTGTTTCAGTTTCATTTTTCAGTTGCTGGTTACCTGAAGATGCACATCCTGCCAAGGTTACTGCCAAAGCCACTGCCAGAGCTATTTTTTTCATTGTTGGTTTCCGTTGATTGCAATCGGAAACATCTTAACATTATGAATTAATTGTTCAAATAAAAACCCGGCGCGGTGGCCGGGTCTTAGCTAATGATTTGGAATCCTATATCCTCAAGCGTTGCGTCACCTCTGCATAACGCATGAAAGTGACGATCTTTCAGTCCAGCTTGCTTAGCCATGGATTTTATTAAATCTCTGGAGAATGGGGCGTGATGCTTATCAACTGTAACCACCCATTTCCCTTTACTGTTCTTGAGAACCCACTGTTCGTGAGAGGTTCCTGTTTTGGGTTTTATTTCAAACCCCATTTTCTTAAGCCCCCTGATTACCTCGTCGTATTTCAAAGGGGTAAGTTTTTTCAAGAACATGTAATGTAACCCTAAGCATGAGCATCACAAGGCTCAGCAAAGAGTTTTGCTTCACCTCGTTTTCTGACAAAAACCTGAAATGCAATCACCCAATACTTAAGCCACATAGATAAAGGTGCTTTCCGACTTAGTAGTCGTTTTGCATATTCCGGCTCTGATAGCGCTTCAGTGAAAAAATCTTTAATCTGTTCATCCAGTTTGTTTACGGCTTCCTGCATAGTGTCTGCTTGCGCTGCCAATGACAGGTCTAAACATGCAGCTACGTAAACACCGTTCTGCTGGTAGGCCATGCAACGTAAGGTTTTCATTTTATCTCTCCTCAGAAGCTCTCATGTAGGAGCTTAAGTGAAGTTTACCCTATAGGTAATTTTAGACAACCCAAAAATACCTATAATTTGTAAATGTCAACACATTAGCAGCGAATACCTTCCAACTTATCCACAAGCCAGAGATTGATAGCCTAAAAAACAAACAGAAAATCACCCAAACGTCTCATTAGGCCACTGCTACAGCAAAACCGAGTACCAGAAGAGGCGGCCGATTATCTCAACATCATCAATGTCAGCTTCTTCATCCGGGTATGCGGCGCTGTTGTAGCTGCGAATGATCAGCTTGCCACCAGGTTTGCGGTATAACAGCTTAATGCGTTTTAACTGGTTGTTTCCGCCATCAGCCTGGCCAATGGCATAGAGTTTTCCGTCAACAACACGTTTGTTGTTCGTATCCACCGCTACTGTAGTGCCGTCAGGAATAACCGGTTCCATGCTGTCTCCCGTTGCCGGGAAGCACAAAACGCCTGACCCATCGCTGTTGGCACCAATGCGCCGAAGAGTAGCCTTTGAGAACCGTAATTTGAAACCGTTATGATCTTCGCTATGAATTCTTCCGTCTCCACAGGCGAACTCAATATCTTTCAGGAACGGAACTTCAACCTCATCGTTACCTAACGGAGTGTTACTGTCCCATACCTCAATGGTTCCCCATTCTGATTCTGGTGGAATAGAGGATTCTTTGTGCTGTTCATTGTCGGGATCATTTCTGCCGTATTCCAGCCACTCAGGACGAACTCCAAGCCAGCGACTAAGGGCCAATATATTGGTTTGGTCTGGTATTGCTGATGCGTTAAGCCACTTCCAGATCCCTGGCTCAGATACGGTAATCCCTTGTGACTTCATAGCCTCTCTGATCCTGCCAGCCTGCCCACGACCTCCCACGCCAGCATCAAGTAATGCAGCGCGGAGTCTCTTTGAAAATTCTTCTTTTAAATCGTCTTTTTTAACCATGTGTTAATTATCAATTAGAGTTGACATAACTGTCAGTTAAGATATAACCTTAACTCGTAGTTAATATAGTTAACGGAAAACACTATGAACCCAATGCAATTTGCAATCGAAGCTGTAGGCGGACAAACCGCAGCAGCACGCCTATGCGGTCTGTCGAATGTTGCTATTCACAAGTGGGTAAAGAACGCGGCATTGCCTCGTACTGAGTACACAGAGAAAACCAATTATTCACAGCTTTTGGCTGACGCATCAAAAGGGCAGTTTACGGCAGAGTGGCTGCTTCAGGCCGCAAACCCTGACCGAATTAAACATGGTTCCCATGCCGCCTGACCGGCGGCCCTAACCACGAAAGGGAAAGCAATGCATTCACTTGCGTATCAACAAGGTAACAAATTTTCGCCAACGGCGATGATTTACCAGAATCGCCGGGAACCTGGTTCCACGGCGTTAAACATCGATGGGATCCGCGCAGCTGTTCGCGCCTGGGCTGCTGATTGCCGCAGCCGTGAATTTGTCGCAGCGCTGATTGTGGAAGAGTGGCGGACAACCGGCGGCGACGGTCTGGATATCCCGACTGACTCGCACCGCCAGATGCAGAAGGTTTTTCGTTGGATTGATGGCGATACCGAATACGCCGCCAACAACATTCGCCAGTTGGCGCCTGCAATCATGGCCGTTCTTCCGCTGGAGTATCGTCCCCGTCTGCTGCCAGAAGACAGCTTCATGTCCCGTTTAGCGCGCCTTGAGAGGGAAACGAGCGAGGCGAAGGTGGCCGTTGCGATGAATGCTCCGCGCCATCAAAAGCTGAAGGAACTTAGTGAGGGGATCGTAGAGATGTTCCGTGTTGACCCGGACCTGACTGCGCCTCTGATGGCCATGGTCACTTCGATGCTTGGGGTTATGTGATGGGAAGTATCAAGAAAGGCGAAAGCCGCGCTGTTGGTAGCAGCTACGGCTCTCAAAACACTGTGTTATGTCAACAACACTAACGAGGTAAGTATGTCAGGAATAATCAATACGGGCAATATCCTGAAGATGACAAGCCGTGAAATCGCGGATCTTACTGATAAGCGTCATTTCGATGTGATGCGCGATATAGAACGCATGTTTGAGCAACTCGGTGAAGACGTTATTGGGTGTGCGCAAAACTTCGTACACCCCCAGAACGGTCAGGAATACCGTGAATATGCTCTTGACCGTGAGCATACCGAATGCCTGGTAACCGGCTACAGTGCTCAGCTTCGCATGAGAGTGATACGTCGCCTCCACGAACTTGAAGAGCAATCTCGCCCTCTGCTTCCGCAGACACTGCCTGAAGCACTGCGCCTGGCTGCAGATTTGGCTGAAGAAAAGCTTCAGCTTGAGAATCAACTTTCCATTGCGGCGCCGAAGGTTCAGTTCGTTGACAGCTACGTTAATGCGTCGGGTTCGCTCGGATTTCGCGAGACCTGCAAACTTCTGCACATCAAAGAAAACCTCTTTCGCCAGTTCCTGCTGGATAACGAAATCATGTATCTGCTGGCCGGGAAGTTGACGCCGTACGCGCAGCACATTGACGCAGGTCGGTTCACTGTGAAGACAGGTGAAAACCAGTTTAACGGCCATGCGTTTACTCAGAACAAATTCACACCTAAAGGCATCCAGTGGATCGCCGGGTTATGGGCCGCTCAGCAGGTTAAGGAGCGTGCAGCATGACAATGGCGACCGTCTATGACTTAAACGCCGCAAGGCAACTCAGGAGCAACAGGATGGAAAACCAGAAGTCTGGTTACATCCCGTTGTACCGGAGCGTGCTTAAGCAGCCATGGGCGAAGGATGTTTATCTTCGCACTCTGTGGGAGAACCTGCTTATGAGCGCAGCCAGACAACCCTACATTGCCTCATTTAAGGGGCGTGAATGGCCTCTGCATACCGGTCAACTGGTAGTAACTGCAGCCGATTTAGGCCTTCAGCTTTGCGACAGAAACGGAGTGCCAACAAGCAGGGATTCTGTTGAGCGAATGCTGTCTGTTTTTGTCCGCGAAGGGATGATCACCATCACTGGAGAGAAGCGAAAAGGCAGGGTGATCACTATCACAAATTATGCTGAATATGCTCAAAAAATGGACGATTTACCCGCACATAAAGCCGCACATACAGGCGCACATGACGAAGCCAGTAGTGGCGCGGGTTCTGATGGGTATGCCGCACATAAGGCCGCACAATTCCCCGCACATCATGAACAAGAAGGTAATAACAAGAATAAAAACATTAAAAGATCTTCGTCGAAGAATTCTCGCGAATTCACCGACGCCCGTCTGAAGAAATTTTTATCTGCTCATCCTGAAGCGGTGATTTACACACCGTCAGGTGCCAGGTGGGGAACCGCTGACGACCTGAAGGCTGCCGAGTGGATCGCTGTACGCGTGAAGAAAATCAACCCGTCCTGCAAAGAACCTGACCTGAGAGCCTGGTCGAATGATATTCGCCTGACGAACCAGATCGACGGGCGTACACATCGTGAAATTTGCGACCTGTACGACTGGGCCAGTAAACACCATTTCTGGCACAAAAACGTCATGTGTCCAGCCAGTCTGCGCAAGCAGTGGGACAGGCTGACTATGGAGCGCGCAGAAACCGGAACAGGCTCAGTTAGCACCGGAAAACCAAAGGTTGACCTGACCAACACTGACTGGATTCACGGGGTGAAAATATGAAGCCAATTGCAGAGCAGATGCACAATTTCGACCGTGAGCAGATGCGCCGAATTGCGAACAATCTTCCGGAACAGTACGGAGAAAAATCACCTGTTGAGCAGGTGGCGCAGATCATCAACGGTGTGTTCACACAGCTACTCGCGGCGTTCCCGGCGGCACTGGCTGGGCGCGATCAAACCGATATGGACGAAATTCGCCGCCAGTGGGTCATGGCCTTTGCCGAGAACGGTGTCACCACCATGGAACAAGTCGACGCTGGTATGCGTGTTGCACGCCGACAGGCAAAACCGTTCCTGCCATCTCCTGGTCAGTTCGTCGCCTGGTGCAAACAAGAAATGCGGCCGTTTGGCGTGAGTGTTGATGACGTAATGGCTGAGTTTAAGCAATGGCAGCGGCTCGTCTTCAAGTACACAAGCAGCGAGAAATATCCCTGGTCACAACCGGTCATGTACCACATTTGCCTGGAGTTACGTCGCCGCAGCACAGACGGTCAGCTCAGCGAGAAAGAACTGAAAGTTGTCGCTTGCGAGGTGTTGGCGTACTGGGAGAAACGTGCCGATGAGGGGCATCCGGTCCCCCCTGTTCGCCGCGCTCTGGCCGCCCCGAAAACAGAACAGGGGCCAACACCGGCACAGCTTCTGAAAGCCAAATACGACCGCATGAAAAATAACGGGATGGTGTGAGATGGACAGCATAAAACAACGCATCGTCAGCTACGTGAAAGCCAATCAGCCAGTCAGCGTAGCGGACATGATCCGCGATTTGAGTATCGGTCGCTCCCGTTACTACGAGGAAGCTAAAGCGCTGAGAAGACTCGGCATGCTGCGTAGTGTATCCGGCATCGGTGTATTCGCCAGCGAAGCTGATCATCAGACCTGGCTCGATCACGGCGGCAGGGAAGCGATTTCCCGTCGAGCAGTCGAGGCAAATGCGGCTGGCCAGCAAGCCAAAGGCATCGCTAAGGCGCCGGCTGACAAAGACGATCCGAAGATGTTCATACCCTACAACCCGGATAAAAACGGAGTGGTTGCAGAGTTCATGAAAAGCGAAGCGCATCAGCGCCTGATGATGGTTTACGGGAGGGTAGGGGCATGAAACCGACATACGAACAACTGCAGGAGCAGTTAGAAAACGCCAAGCGCGAATTCCGCTCTGCTGATATCACAATGCAGAATCTGGAGGCTAAGTGCGAAAGACTGGCTGCGGAGAATGCGGGGTTGAAGTCATGTGCTGAATTTTACAGTGCTGGTTTCCGTGCAGAACAAGCTAGAGGCGCATTTGGCCTTGAATGGAAGCCAACAGAACAGTTGCTTGATGATTGCGGAAATATTGCATCAGATGCACTGAAAACCCCAGTCACAGACGCTTTCCTGGCTGAAGTGCGGGCAAGCGCCATTCCAGACGGTTACGTGCTTGTGCCTCAACAAATTTTCCTTGAGCCATCTGATATTGAGTCAATCTGTTCGCAATGTGGTGACGGTCATGAATCCGGGTACGGTGATTTTACTGACGGCCTGTTGTGGGTCGGCAGCATTCAGCGTGATGACGGCAGCGTTGTTCATGGACTGCATATTTCGTCTGCTGATTACTCAGAAGAAGGTGGTGTAACTGTTTTCGAGTTCGCCGCCCAGATTCGCAAGGGGGACGCGCTATGAGCATCGCAGCAATGATGAATACTGGTTTAGCTGTTATTGGATGGTTATACATCATGTTTAAAGCCGGCGAATGGTTTATCAGTATCGCCTTTAAGCAATGGGTATCCAGAAAGAAGCAGGAAAAGAGACAGAAGGCTGTTAATGAGATGTATGACGCATTCAACCTTTCTGAGATTGAGCCTGGTGGGTCTGTTCGACTGGAAACAAAAGGCGACCTGATAATACTGATGTTTCGTAAGGAGTCCGCCCAATGAGCAATACCACCAAAGTGCTGAATTATGACCCTGCAGACCCGGATAAAATGCGTCTGCCAAAAGGTTCTAATTGCGGCAACTGCCATCATATTCGGCGCTGTAAAGCCATTTTCGGACACACAGAGACGGATACCTATTGCGACTGGTCGCCATCGCGTTTCATCCCGGTACGGACAGAAGGAGCAGCCCAATGAGCAATATCGACAAACAGGCGCTGCTGAGCACCGATAAACACGCCAATCAGCATCGCCTTTCTCGCCTTACTATGGAAGTGCATAGCGATGAGCTTCGTATTATAGCGTCAGCAGTAGAGAGCTATACAGACGAGTTGATAGCAGCGCTGGAAGCCGCAGAAAAACTGGCGACACAGCAGGAAAATATCGCGGTTGCGCTATTTGATGAGGTGACCACGTCACTCCGAAATGCCAACGATAACGTGTCAGAACTGCGTGAATGTCTCGCAGCCGCAGAGAAGCGCATCACCGAACTGTTAAGCGAGAATGCTGGGCTAAAAAACAGCGTTGAAAATGCGGCAGGCTGCATCAATGCCGCGTATGCAGAGGGGCTTATTGATGTGCTCAGTGAAAGCAACGACGAGCGTCTTGTTGACCTGGTTAAGCGTCGCTTGTTGTTCTCCTATCTCCCTGTAGAAACCCCAGCAACCAATGAAAAGCTTATTGCTATGGGTGATTGGGTGCTGCGTGATCAACTGGAGGATGGTACCCGTGCCATCAAAACCCTTAATCGGCGCATGGCAGAACTGGAAATTGCCCGCGACAAATGTTTCCTGAGCGGTCTGAAAACCGGATGGCTATATGGCATCGCTGATGATACGGAAGGCTACAACCATGAAATCTCTGATGCACAGGCAGTAATCGACCGCGCCGCTGGCATCGGTAAGGGGGAATGAGCATGAACGGGGGAATTACATCCGTTGTGTATCGCATTGGCAGTCCAGATAGCTCAGAACATCATTTTACTGAGAACAAGGAACACGCTGATATTGCGAGAAAAAATGGTTATGAAGTGTTGAAGTTTGTCCTTGCAAATAGTAACCCGACATACCAAGAGAGGAGGTTTCAGTTTATCGGCAAGAGGGAATTAGAGTATTGGGCAGACATTGAATTTGGTACGTACCAATATTTGCCGGAAAGCGAAAGGCGGATTATTTACACTGCAAGACCACTCACGGATGGGAGGGACAACCCATGAACACTATTACCAGAGAACGCCTGCTAAAAATACAGCAGTGGCGCGAAACATACGGACCGGGTAGCAACGTTGTGCTGCCAGCAGAAGAAGCTGAAGAACTGGCGCGTATCGCGCTGGCATCGCTGGCGGCTGAGCCTGTTCTTTACGCTGCAGAGGAAACGCTTGCTTACGCTAAGCATGGTGAACTTCACCTGACGTGCTTATCCGAACCAATGGGTGATGCGGTTATTCCCCTGTACGCTACCCCGCCAGCGCAGAGAATGCCGGATATGACTGACTTCCGTCCTTTCCCGTTCTGCAACTCACCAGTGAAATGGTGCGGAGAAAACAGCGCGGATCCAGAAGATGACCACGCTTGCCACCACATCCAGTGTACAAACTCTGAATGCGGCGCTGATTTTGATTTCACCAATACCGGCGACGATCTGCTTCCTGATGATCCCGCTATTCTTGACGCAATGACGGCGGCGGAATGTTTGCAGCCTCTGCGTAACGTATGCCTCAACAGATTTAATAGCCGTGCCGCCATGCTTCAGGGGAGCCAGCCTGTAAGTAATCGTGATGAGTTGCCAGAGGAGAAAGGCTCATCGCTTCAACTGCGCAATTTAATCCGGCGGCGCCATGCTGAATGGTCTGATACCACGTTCGGAAATGTTGGCCCTGTTGGTCCACTTAAGCACCTGTCGAAAGAGGCGCTGGAAGCCGCAGCAGAACCTGACGACCTCAGCGAGTGGGCTGATATGCAGTTCCTGTTATGGGACGCCCAGCGGCGCGCTGGTATCTGCGATGGTGAAATCACAGCAGCGATGGAAGAAAAGCTGAAGGTGAACATGGCGCGCCTGTGGCCTGAGCCGAAGGACGGAGAACCGCGACTGCATATCAAGGAGGCTGGCAACTCTCCGGTGATTCAGGATGCTTGGGTGGCTTGCAGTGAGCGGATGCCGGAAGGAATGGTAGATGTAATCACATCTAACGGAGTCGATACCGGGAAAGGTTGGTGGGATGGTGATAACTGGAAGGAATGGCACAAGTATGACGCTGTTCCTGGAAAAATAACCCACTGGATGCCACTGCCAGCAGCACCGCAGCAGGAGGTGAAGTCGTGACATTCAATCGCTACGTACTCACTGTAATGCTCCCTAACCTAATTTTCTGCAAATTAGTCGGCAAGCCAGCCATGGCGATTGAGAAGGCGGCTCGCAAGGTTCGACTGGCATGCGCCCGCCGTATGGGAAGAGTCATGCTGGATGCTCCGCCAAAGGAGAGGCGAGATGCCTAACCCAGTCGATGCAATCCGCAACATCAAGCAACTTTGATAACTCGTTTTCAAAACTAGTGGTATAATTACCCTGTCGTCGGAGTGAACGCCCGGCGATGGGGTCTGCGCATATGATTGGGAAATTATATGCGACCACAATCTGAATACATCAAATTGTCACAGATGCAGAAATGCACCTGCGATTTTCTGCATTCTGCGTTACCTCCCGGAGGTGGCGTATGAAACAGCAATTCCACCTAGTTAACGACACCGTCAAACAGAACGCCATCAACTTCATCCGGGAACTTCCGGTGGATGCTAAGCGCCCGCTGATTATCGATATCAAAGAGATGACCCGCACGCTTCTGCAGAATCGTAAGTTATGGCCGCTGCTGAAAGACCTCTCCGACCAGGTTCTCTGGTACGGCAATAAATACGACTCAGATGACTGGAAAGACCTCATTACCGCGATGGTCGCCAAATCCAAAAAGCAGGAGCAACGAATGGCTCCCGGGCTGGATGGTGGCATTGTGATGTTCGGTCAGCGTACAAGCAAGATGACCGTTCGGCAGATGGTTGAAGTCATTGAAGCTATCTACTGGTTCGGCACGCAGAAGGGCGTGAGGTTCAGCGAGAAATCCCGCCTCGAAATCGAATGGGCGAAGCAGTGGGGTGAGCAGCATGGCTAACCTCATCAATCGCGTCATGAATGGCGGCATCTACAAAGTACCGACACGCAGCAAGCGCAAGCCGGAACTGAGCCCGTCAGAAATACCCACTCTCAAAGATTACACATCCCGCCTGGTGGATCAGAAATGGCTGCGTCTCGCGGCGCGGAGGACGCATGGCTAATTTATGCAAAGCCGCACGCGGCCGCGAATGTCAGGTGCGGATCCCCGGCGTATGCAATGGCAACCCTGAAACCTCAGTACTGGCTCACATTCGACTTGTTGGCCTCTGTGGGACCGGAATCAAGCCGCCTGACCTGATTGCCACCATCGCATGCAGTAGCTGCCACGACGAGATTGATCGCCGTACCCGTCTGGTCGATGCGGAATATGCAAAGGAGTGCGCGCTGGAGGGGATGGCCCGAACTCAGGTTATCTGGTTGAAGGAGGGCCTCATAAAATCATGACAGTCTACGACATCACGCCGATCGGCAAGCCCAGAATGACTCAGCGCGACAGATGGCACAAACGGCCAGCGACAGTGGCGTACTGGTCATACAAAGCGCAGGTTCGTCTGCTGGGCATCGAGTTGCCGGAAGCTGGTTATCACATCACATTCGTTATCCCCATGCCCCAAAGCTGGAGCAAGAAGAAGCGAGCCCAACACGCCGGGAGGCCACATCAGCAGAAACCAGACAAGGACAATCTCGAAAAGGCGCTGCTGGATGCAGTGTTTGATGAAGATAGTCACGTCTGGGATGGTCGGGTTACCAAAATCTGGGGCGAGAAAGGGCAGATCATCATCGAGGAGGCAAAGTGAAGCCTGAGGTTATTGAGTCTCTTCGCTGGCGCTGGCTGCGTCTCCGTATTTATCGCTACCGGGGATCTTTTCCGGTGGCATACCGCATCCTTCGTAATTACATCCGCATTGAAGCAAAACGGGAGCATCGAAATGAAGCTTGAGTCCTTACCAAAATATTTTTCGCCTAAATCCATGGTGCCCGGCGCTGTTCCATGCGGTATTTCAGCAGATACGCTGACTATTACTGACGTAATGGCGTCCCTCGGGCTACTTACTGCAAAGGCTGCTGCGGGTATTGAATTGTATCTGGCAAAAGCCGGGGTTTTATCTTCGGACAATATCATCGCCTACATCAAACAACTGGCAGAGCAACGCGCAGAACGTCACGGGAAACTTAGAAAAATGGAAGAGAATGAGCGCTCAAAATTTCTCGATACTGTGGCGCGTTATGTGTTTCGCGATTATTCCCTCAGCGCGGCCAGTCTGATCACTTGCCCGGATTGCCACGGACAGAAATTTATTGATGCTGAGGTTTTCACGAACAAGGTTACTTACCCGGATGGTAAGCCTCCAAAATGGGTGAAAGATACGAAAGGTATTTCCCCATCAGACTGGGAGGCGTGGAGGTTAGTACGCGAGCAAGTGCGCGTAGTTTGTAAGGAGTGCGAGGGAAAAGGCCATGTGAAAAATGAATGTCGTTGCCGGGGGCGCGGAGAAATTCTCGACAAGAAAAAATCAGAGTTGCAGGGCTTACCGGTTTATAAAAAATGCCCGAGATGCAAGGGAAGAGGTTATCCACGCCTGAAAGATACCGAGATTTTTAAGGCGCTGGGAATAACAGAAATGGTATGGCGCTACAATTATAAACAGTTCTTCGATCGGCTGGTGGAGCATTGCCACATTGAGGAATCCTATGCAGAAAAGGTTCTGGGAAACGTGACTCGATGACCAGCATAATTTAGCTATTGCAAAATTAACGGAAAATGGCTAACCTGGTTCCAACGATGGGTTATTACGCCTGTGACGTTACAAGAATTAAGAACCTCGCTCCGGCGGGGTTTTCTGCATTTAGGGCTGCCTACGGGCGGCCTTTTCTATTTCAGGCCTCACGGGAATCATCCGCTACGAGCTTTGTTGATAAATCCAGCCCGTGAAGCCTGACCCTTACTACAAACAGCACCCGCTAACTATGCGAGGTGAGGCTATGAAAATGAATGACAAGAACCCTGAATTCTGGGCTGCGGTTTTGACCGGACTCAAAAATGCGTGGCCCCAGATTCTGGGGGCGTCAATGGCCGGACTCATTGCTTATGGTCGCCTGATATATGACGGGGCAACACGAAAAAATAAATGGCTTGAGGGCGTCCTTTGTGGCGCCCTTTCTTTATGCATCACCAGCGCACTTGACGTGGTTGGCCTTCCTGTATCGATATCACCGTTCGTCGGTGGTGTGATTGGATTCGTCGGCGTAGACAAGCTGCGCGAAATCGCCATCAGCGCACTTAAAAAACGGGCAGGAGTGAACGATGATCACCAGTGAAAAGGGTATTCGCCTGATTAAGCAGTTCGAAGGCTGTAGGCTCACTGCATATCCTGACCCCGGTACTGGTGGCGATCCGTGGACCATCGGATACGGCTGGACTCACCCGGTAGACGGCAAGCCCGTAAGACCGGGGATGACGATTGACGAGGTTACTGCTGATCGGCTGCTAAAAACGGGGCTGGTGGGTTATGAGAATGACGTGCTGAAGGTTGTCAGAGTAAAACTGACGCAGGGTCAGTTCGATGCGCTGGTCTCGTTCGCTTACAACGTCGGATCGCGGGCGCTATCAACATCCACGCTACTGAAAAAGCTTAATGCAGGCGATATCAAAGGTGCTGCTGATGAGTTTCTCCGCTGGAATAAAGCAGGTGGAAAAGAAATGCCAGGGCTCACGAAACGCCGCAAGGCTGAGCGTGAAGTGTTCCTGTCATGACAGTCATTCTTGAGAAGTACTGGAAGCCACTGGCTCTGATATCGCTGGTATCCGTCGCATTCATCGGCGGAAATGTCTGGAGCAGCCGCGGTTGGGAAAAGAAGTGGGCGGAACGTGATAGCGCGGAATCATCGCAAACAGCAAACGCGCAGACCGCCGCCCGCATGATTGAACAAGGGCGTATTATTGCCCGTGATGAGGCTGTAAAAGATGCACAAGCACAAGCCGCTAAATCTGCTGCCACTGCTGCTGGCCTGTCTGCCACTGTTAGCCAGCTGCGCACCGAAGCAACAAAACTCGCTACCCGCCTGGACGCCGCAAAGCACACCGCAGATCTTGCCGCTACCGTCAGAAGCAAAACAACCGACTCCGACGCCAGAATGCTCGCCGACATGCTCGGAGATATTGCAGCAGAAGCTAAACGTTATGCTGGAATCGCTGACGAACGCTACCGCGCCGGAATGACGTGTGAGCGGATTTACGAATCAGTGATGGATTCGAATAGCAATCAGGCGCTCGCGCATTAAGCATTACAGAAGCTCTTCACTGAGGGGCTTCGATAATGAAATACTGAGCTAATAAAAATGGCAAAAACAAAATGGCCTAAGTTACCGCGCTTTTTCGTTCCGTTGTTTCACTGTGCGAATGTGTATCTGTGCCGGTCAAAAGAAGAATGGCAGCAGGCAGAAAAAGCGCTTGGTGTTTCCCTGGCTGATGTAAGCATGTTCAACGGCATGTGTCGGCAATTCGTCAATGATGAAACCGGTGAGAATCTTTATCTGGTAGGTGTGTTTGATAACAATGCCGCCACACTGGTTCACGAATGCGCACACGCAACGTTTTACTGCTGCAATGATGTTGGTGTGACAATCGACACTGGAGCGGCAAACGAAACCTACTGCTATCTGCTCGACAGAATGTTCACGGCATTTCTGCCGCATTTCAAACAGGATTAACTCATGGTGAACGAAGACGAGCGCAGGCCACTTCCACCAGTTAATTTCATTGGCCCCGATAACTGGCAGCCCTACACCAGATTAATTCCCGCCAATGAAGCGCATGAGTGGATAAGCCGACAAATCCTCAGCGATAGCGGAAGCATACATAATCCTGACCACGCCCATTTAATTGAAGCAGATTTGTGCTTTATGTGGGCTTCAGAATCGTTCGCGAAAAAAGGGCGATATGTTCTTGGTCAGGCCGAACAGGTAATGCTCCGTGCCGGTGGTTGGCAGAAAGCAAGAATGGAACAGCAGATGCATGAATGGTTCGGGCGCATCCCGAAGTTCATCATCACGCTGGCAGCCGACTACTGCTCACAATGCAGTGACCTCGAGTTCTGCGCTTTGGTAGAGCATGAGCTTTACCACATAGCGCAGGAGACCGATGAATACGGCTCCCCGAAGTTCTACCGTGACTCCGGCCTGCCGAAATTGTGTATGCGTGGTCACGATGTTGAAGAGTTCGTTGGCGTGGTCCGTCGATATGGTGCTAGCGCCGACGTGCAAGAACTGGTGGACGCAGCCAATCAACCTGCAGAGGTGGCAAAACTTAACATCGCCAGAGCGTGCGGGACGTGCATGTTGAAACTGGCTTAAATACTGGACTGTATAAGACGAATGGTGATTTATGGCTGCATTAAAACCTGATGTGAAAGCCTTCATCATTCAGTCGCTTGCGTGTTATGACACGCCATCGCAGGTCGTCGAGGCTGTCCAAAAAGAATTCGGGATCAATATAACCCGGCAACAGGCTGAATCTCACGATCCTACGAAGGTCAGCGGTAAGACGCTTGCAAAAAAGTGGGTCGAACTTTTCAACGAAACCCGCGAGCGCTTCCAGACGGAAATTGCAGAAATCCCGATCGCTAATAAGGCTTATCGGCTTCGCGTACTGCAACGAATGTCTGTGACCGCCGAGAACATGAAAAACCTCGGCATGACGGCCCAGCTTCTCGAACAGGCTGCGAAAGAGGTCGGTGACGTTTATACCAACAAGCAGAAGGTTGAACAGAACGTTATATCCACTCACAACGTTATGCCCGTTCCATCCTGTGACAACGTTGACGAATGGGAAGCTGCTGCGCAGAAACAACAAAATGAGGTTCTTGGTGGATGAATTACAAGGCTGTATGGAAGCCTCTGCCCGGATCACAGTCTCTTTCGCTGAGTTGCCCATGTAATGAGATCCTCTACGAGGGAACACGTGGACCAGGCAAAACCGCTGCGCAGTTGGCGCGTTTTCGCCGTAATGTCGGTGTCGGTTATGGTTCATTCTGGCGCGGTGTCATTTTTGACACTGAGTATAAAAACCTTGCAGACATCATCACGCAGTCGAAGCGTATGTATAACCTGTTCGGCGACGGGGCAAATTTTCTTCGGTCTGCGAGTGAATTGCGATGGGTGTGGCCTACTGGTGAAGAACTGCTGTTCCGGTTCGGAAGCGAAGCTGATGATTACTGGAACTTCCACGGACAGGAATTTCCGTTTATCGGCTTTAACGAGCTGACCAAACAACCTAACTCAGATTTCTACGAAGCAATGTTTTCGTGTCGCCGCTCATCGTTCCGGCCTGAAGACTATCCGCGAAAAGATGGATCGTTGCTAAAACCGATCCCACTCGAAGTATTCAGCACGACAAACCCATTTGGCATTGGTCATACCTGGGTAAAAAAACGATTTATCGAACCGGCACCGCGCGGAACTGTACAGCGTCACAAGCAATTAGTGTTCAACCCTCAAACCGAGCGGGAAGAAGAGATCACGTTAACCCGCGTCGCGATACACGGTTCTTTCAAAGAGAACCCGTATCTCGATCCGCAGTACATTGCAACGCTGATGGCAATTAAAGACCCGAACCGTCGCAAGGCGTGGGTAGAGGGCTCATGGGATGTGACCAGCGGCGGTCGCTTTGACCATCTGTGGAATGAATCACTGCATGTCATTAAACCGTTTCGTATACCGGATAGCTGGACTGTTGACCGATCCCATGACTGGGGGGAGTCGAAACCGTTTTCTAACCTCTGGTGGGCGCGTACGGATGGCACTGTCGCGATGCTGCCGGATGGGCGTCAATTCTGCCCGCCCGCCGGGTCTCTGATTCTGATTGGCGAGTGGTACGGTTGCCCGCCTGACGAACTGAATAAAGGGCTGAACATGTCATCTACCAACGTCGCAAAAGGCGTCGCGTGGATTGATAAGCGGCTAACAGGCCAGGAAGTTGACGAACCTGACGAGATAAAACTCGATGGTGTCACTCAGGGACAACTCAACATCATGCCGGGCATCTGCAAAAAGGTTGTTCCCGGCCCGGCCGATAGCGCGATCTACAACACTGGCGATGATGAACTTTCAATCGCTCAGAAAATGGAAGTGCAGGGTGTTAAATGGGTTGAGGCCAACAAAAAGCCCGGTTCTCGCGTTAATGGTGCCGCGTTGTTCGCTGACATGCTGGAGGCGGTTGTCGAAGGCAAAAAACTGGAATCCGGGATACCAGAAAAACCCGCGTTTTATGTTTTTGATTACTGCCGTGGCTGGATAAGCCGTATTCCTGTACTCGTCCGCGACAGCAAAAACCCTGATGACGTTGATACACAGCAGGAAGACCACGACTGGGACGGAACTCGTTATGCAGTTCTGCACAATCCTCCGAAGCCCGCTTTCTCCATCTCACTGGACACAACATTCTGATGGCTAATAACGACATTACCTTTGTCCGTCCTGAGGTCGGGGCGGCAATGCCCGTGTGGAAAAAAATTCGCGATGTTTGTAAGGGGGCGGATGCCGTTAAGGCTGACGGGAACGCGTATCTCCCGTATCTCGATCCCTCCGATAAATCAGCGCGAAACAAAAAACGCAATGAGGCGTACATTGAAAGAGCAGTTTTCTATGCGGTAACGGGGAATACGAAAATCGGCCTGATGGGCCTTGCCTTTCGTAAAGACCCGACTCTGACCGCACCGGAAAAGCTCACTTACGTTCAGAACAATGCTGATGGTGCCGGGACAAGTATCTACCAGCAGGCGCAGCAGGTGCTTGAAAATGTTCTTGAGGCGGCCCGTGACGGGCTTTACGTTGATTACGCCAGCGCCAGTGATGAAGCCATTATTCTCCGCTATCTGGCAGAGAATATCATCAACTGGCGCACGGAAAGGATTAACGGACGCGATCAGCTAGTGCTGGTGGTGCTGCGCGAGTGTATTGAAGAGCCTGACGGTTACGGATTTCAGGAACGCATCCAGTATCGTGAACTGGCGCTGGAGGAGGGAAAATTCGTTTGCCGGGTCTGGCGCAGGTCGGGTGATACGCAATCCGGGGCGTATGAAATCGATTCCGAATATTGGCCTAAGCCCAAAGGGGAAAAATACTGGAATGAAATTCCGTTTACGTTTGTTGGTGCGCAAAATAACGATCCGACAATTGATGAATCCCCACTTGCAGCGCTGACAGAAATTAATCTGGGTCATTACCGGAATTCCGCTGACTATGAGGACAGTGTGTTCTTCTGCGGTCAGGTGCAGCCGGTAATCACAGGATTGGGTACGGAATGGCGAGACTGGTTGCAAAAACAGGGTATTAAAGTCGGCTCCCGGTCACCACTTTTGCTACCAGAGAAAGGCGGGTTCACCTACGCACAGGCGCAGCCCAACACCCTCGCTAAAGAGGCAATGGACAGCAAGCGTGATTATATGGTGCAGCTTGGCGCCCGGTTAATTGAGCAGAATTCTGCTGTCAAGACAGCCACGCAAGCTACCGGAGAGCAGACGGCATCGACTTCTGTTCTGGGTATCTGTGCAGCGAACGTCACTGAAGCCTATGGCCGAGTTCTCGCGTGGTGCGCGCGCTATCTTGGTGTGAAAAATGAAACACCGACATTCGTTATCAGTCAGGAATTTATCGCCAGAGTGGCTGAGTCAGGGATAGTCACAGCTATTGTTGCGGCATGGCAGTCCGGCGCAATTCGTGATTCCGATATGGTACGCGCGTTGCAGAAACTGGACATCATAGACCCCGCTGACAGCGTTGAAGATGTAATCGACACAATCCGCAATCAGGAGCCAACGTTGATCGGAGGCGGTAATGGCGACGGTTAACGAGCAACTGCGTGACGAGTCCATAGCGCACGCTATCTGGATTAGTCGTTACAGTACCGGCGTTGCCAACAGGATGGTGAAGCTGCTCAACGAAAGTGATGCTGAGTTGACAGCACGATTACTGGTGGCGATGGATGGTCTTGATGCAGACAGTTTCACTGTAACGCGCCTTCAGGCATTACTCGCCAGCGTCAGGGCAGTGAACCATCAGGCGATTCAGTCAATGCTGCAAGGGTTGTCCGAAGAACTGAACGACCTGGCGCAACATGAGGCGGGGTATCAGTTGAGCCTGTTTGATTCTCTGCTGCCTGATTTTGTGACCGACGCTCATCCTCTGGTGGGTATCTCTCCTGACGCGCTGTATGCCGCAGCGATGGCGAAACCCTTTCAGGGGCGATTACTCAGCGAATGGGCGTCAAATCTCGAAGCGGATCGCCTAAACCGCATCAGCAATACAGTGCGACAGGGCTTTTTGCTGGGCGATACGACAGAGCAGATAGCGCGCAAGGTTCGCGGTCACGCTAATCGCGGCTATCAGGATGGCGCGTTACAGATGAGTCGCGCCAATGCCGCCAGTATCGCGAAAACGGCAGTGGGGCATCTTGCGGCGACGGCGCGTAACAGCTTTGCTGA
The DNA here is from genome assembly GCF_002880615.1 of Citrobacter freundii complex sp. CFNIH2. Classification (NCBI taxonomy): domain Bacteria; kingdom Pseudomonadati; phylum Pseudomonadota; class Gammaproteobacteria; order Enterobacterales; family Enterobacteriaceae; genus Citrobacter; species Citrobacter freundii complex sp. CFNIH2. The sequence goes on from NZ_CP025757.1 coordinate 912,295, forward strand.
CGCCAATAACGACCTGATGAAGGGTAAGCAGTGGCTTTCCACCCTGGACAATCGCACAACGGCGCAATGCCGCATACGGGACAGGCTGAAATACACGCTCGAAGGTAAGCCGATTGGTCACAAGGTTCCGTATCTGTCCGGCCCGGGGCGCATCCACTTCTGTTGCCGGAGCACCGAAACTTACATCCTCAAATCAGCCGAAGAACTCGGTATTGATGTTCGCGATATTCCGCCAGGTACTCGCGCCAGCATGGACGGACAGGTTGCCGGTGATACAACTTATCAGGAATGGTTCTCGCGCCAGTCGTTCGATCGACAAAAGCAGATCGTTGGTGAGAAACGCGCGCGACTTGTCCGTGATGGTGGCATGTCTCCTGATGAGTTCTACACCGATAAAGGCGAATGGCTGACGCTGGCGCAGTTGCGGGAACGTGACGAACAGGCATTCAGAGAGGCGGGTTTATGAAACTAACATTAATTAACCGGCTGAAATTGTGCTGGGAAATACTAACGGTAAAAAGCGGGCATGCGCACATCGCGCAAGAGAAGCAACTCTCTACATTTCAGCGCGGATACCGTGCTGGTTTAAAAGACGGATGCGTTAACGATTCGCACTGAGTTAACGAAACCACTCCTTATCTTCAATCAAACTCACAACAGGCTGCCTCCGGGCGGCCTTTTTTATTGGGCCAGGCCCACACTGAATATCCCAAGGGGACAATATGCTTATTCGTAACATGCTCATCAAATATTATTCGGCGGCCGGTGGTGAAGGCGGTGAAGGTGGCGGCGGTGGCGGTGGCGGCGCACCAGAAATTACGCCAGAAATTCAGAAGCTGATTGATGAGCAGGTATCAGCTCAGGTGTCAGGGCTGAAAAACAAAAATACTGAACTGCTCGGAAAGCTCAAGGAGTCCACCGAATCCCTCAAACGTTTTGACGGCATCGACCCTGACGCTGTACGCAGCATTCTGCAACGTTTTTCCGACGATGAAGAAGCAAAGCTGATCGCCGATGGAAAAATTGATGAGGTGCTGAACAAGCGTACTGAACGTTTACGCGCTGACGTTGATAAGAAAATCAAAGCTGCTAACGAGCGCGCAGATAAAGCCGAAGCGTTCTCCAACAAATTCCGGGATCGGGTGCTGGCTGATGCAATTCGCGCGGCGGCTGCAACCGTCGGCGCGCTGCCTGAAGCGTCCGACGACCTGATCCTCCGTGCCAAAGGCACATTCCAGCTCAACGACGAAGGCGAGGCCGTAGCTGTTGATGCAAACGGTGATGTTCTGTTCGGCAAAGACGGCAAGACCCCGTTAAGCCCTGCTGAGTGGGCGGAATCCCTGAAAGAATCCGCGCCGCACCTGTTCCCCCGCGCTGAAGGCACGGATGCAGGTGGTCATAAGCAGCAGGGAAGCGGCGCTCTTAAACGCTCTGAAATGACATCGGCCGATAAAACAGCCTACATCCGTAAACACGGACAACAGGCCTTCCTCAGGTTACCAAAGTAAGGAACAACAATGGCTACGACCGTTAATACTGATCTGATTATTTATGACGATCTCGCGCAAACTGCGTTTCTGGAGCGCCGTCAGGATAATCTGGATGTTTTTAACCAGGCGTCTAATGGTGCAATCATTCTCGATAACGAACTGATCGAAGGTGATTTCCGTAAGCGCGCTTTCTATAAAGTCGGCGGTTCTATCGAAGCGCGTGACGTTAACTCTACTGACCCGGTAACGGGTAAAAAAATCGGCGCGGGCGAGTCCGTCAGCGTAAAAGCACCGTGGAAATATGGTCCGTACGAAACTACGGAAGAAGCGTTCAAGCGTCGCGGGCGTGATGTGAGCGAGTTTTCTGAGGTGATCGGTGTCGATGTGGCTGACGCGACACTGGAGGGCTACATCAAGTACGCGCTTCAGGGGCTGATTGCCGCTATCGGTGCCAACGCTGATATGGTCGTGACGGCTGACATTGCCACTGACGGCAAGAAAACGCTGACTCGCGGCCTGCGCACCTACGGTGATAAGTTCAACCGCGTTTCTCTGTTCGTCATGCACTCCACTACCTACTTCGATATTGTTGATCAGGCAATCGACAACAAAATCTACGAAGAAGCAGGCGTGGTCGTGTACGGCGGTCAGCCAGGTACGCTGGGTAAACCGGTTCTGGTAACCGATACGATGCCTGTTGATGCAATTCTGGGGCTGGTGGCCGGTGCTGTATCAGTAACTGAGTCTCAGGCCCCGGGGTTCCGCTCCTATGACATCAACGACCAGGAAAACCTCGCAATCGGCTATCGTGCTGAAGGTACGGTGAACGTCGAACTGCTGGGGTACAGCTGGGACACCACCAAAGGCGAAAACCCGGACCTTACCGCCATTGGCACGCAGGGGAACTGGAAGAAACACTTCACCAGCAACAAATCCACTGCGGGGGTGTTGATTCAGCTCGGCGGCGGCAGCTAATCACCAGGGGCTTCGGCCCCTTTTTTATTGCGCGACCACCGCGCCTAACCAACGAGAGTCTTTCAGAAAGTGAGCCTGAGAACGCCGTACAGGTGGCGACCTCTCTCGGGCTGCGTTCTGGTGGACAGGCTCACATCTAAAAGGAAACGTATCATGAGCAACAAAATCATTACGCTATCTGGCGCAGCTACTGACGTGCTCTATGCGCTGTTTTACCGTGGGGCGTTGCTACCCGGTGACCTGCCATCGAAATCCGGTGCCGCCGAACTCCGCGAGTTGGGCTTTGCTGAAACCAGACACACAGCGACGGAATACCAGAAAGAAAACCACTTCACCTTCCTGACAGCGGAAGGGCAGGAGTTTGCCGTTAACCACCTGGCAAACACACAATTTGGCAACGGGTTCAAAATTGATCGCAGCGGTAAAGTATTCATCAATGACGCATTCATTGGTGGTGAAATTTACGCTGCGGAACCCGAAGCGCCTCAGGCAGTGACCATTATCTACAACATCAACTATGGTGTTTGCAATGATAAGCCTGTGCAGAACAAGGTAACCATCAGTACCGATAAGTTCGAAGTTAAACCTGGTATTGATGACAACATCGAAGAAATTCTGCGGAATGCTCTGGCAGCTAACGAAGAGGTTGAGCGTTTGCGCGATGCTATGAAGAACGCCGCTGGCGAAGGCGTACAGCAGGCTTTAGCGGCGGTAGAAAGAGATTTCAGAAGTAACGGTAAACTCCGTCGCCTTCTTGGGTTTTAAATAGCTGGAGGTCATATGCGTCTCACTGTATTAGATGGCGATCCAGGCAGGAAGATTAATCCCGGTGTTGAACGATATACAGTCTATCTCGACGGCGTAGAGGTTAAACGCGTTTACACCGCTGACGATGAGAAAGGTGAAGTGATCTCGGCGGTTCTCGATGAGCGTGGTTACGTGGCAACAGAAAACGGCGAAGTGAAGCGGCAAACGCTTTTCGGGAAAGTCATCATCAAACGTCAGTAGTTTTCCTCCTGGAGAAAATATGCAGGTCATTATTGATAATGTCCCGTATGCGCCTGTCTGCAATTCTTCTGCCCGTATCGGAATAGCAATCTCAACGCACAATCGTGCTGACGTTCTGAACCGCGCCCTGACTCAGCACATGAAGTTTTTACCTGCTGGCGCGCTGGTGGTTGTTGTCGATGACGGATCAAAGCCTGCGGCCGTAGTTCCTGCTGGTGTGCAACTGGTTCGCCAGGAAACATCACTCGGCATTGTTGCTTCGAAGAACGCCAGCCTGACCGTGCTGATGGATGCCGGATGCGAACACCTTTTCTTGTGGGACGATGACGCATGGCCGATTGCCGATGGCTGGCATCTTCCTTATATCGAATCACCAGAGCCGCACCTGGCTTACCAGTTTCTCGACCTTGCCGGGCCGCGCAAGCTTAACGATCTCGCTGTGCTTTATAGCGACGATAAGCATGTGGCGTACACGGGACAGCGTGGCGTGATGCTGTATTACCACCGCAGCGCTATCGTTCATTTCGGTGGCTTCGACTGGATTTACGGGCGCGGCATGTACGAACACAGCGACCTTGCCCTGCGCATCCATAACGCCGGGCTGACGACGTGGGCTTATGCCGATGTAATCGGCTCAGATAAGTTGATTCATTCGCTCGATGAGCATGAAGCCGTAGACCGTTCAGTACCAACGGCAGACCGGAAAGCGCTGGTGGAACGTAATGTGAAAATCCACAACGAGCGGCGCGATACGGGATATACCGGCTATGTCGAATACCGGTGCCAGCGCGACGTTGTAATCACAACATTACTGACGAGCCAACCGGACCCGCAGCGCGGTAGCCGAATGCAGCCTGACCCGGCGGCGCTGACCACCTGGGCCAAATCAATCCGGGGTGCCGATGCCGTAGTGCTGGCCGATCAGCTAACCGCCGCTCCTGATGGTGCTCAACTGGTGACAGTTCCAGATGTCGCGATGAACGTCTATTTCCGGCGCTGGCTGCACATCTGGCAGTACCTGCGCGATCATCCTGAATACCGCTTCGTCTGGTGTACTGATGGAACTGATGTCGAAATGCTTTGCGCGCCGTGGGATGAGATGGAACCCGGCAAGGTTTATGTCGGCTCCGAACCAAAAACTTACGCTGACGCCTGGGCAAAACAGAATCATCCTGAGCGCATCTATCAGGAGTTTATCGAACAGCACCGCAACGATGTGATGCTTAACGCCGGGCTGCTGGGCGGGACGCGCGCTGATGTAATGGCCTTTGCTCACGGCATCATCCGTCTTTACTACCGGATTGAGAGTTATCGGTTCTGGAATAAAGAACAGGCTGGCGCAGCTGTGGGTGACATGCTGGCATTCGGCATAGTGGCGAAGTCTTTCGGCGATCGGATAGTAACCGGCCCGCGCATCCACACAGTGTTCAAGTCTGAAGGTATCGGTAAGGAGTACGCCTGGTGGAAACACAAGTGAAGTTTGTGGTTGTCGGACACCACTCAAGGTACAAGCAGGCGTTGTGTCTGGCTGAATTATTGAGTGCAGTTCTGCTAATTGATAGCGGGGACAATGGCGCGGCCTGGAATCATCGCCGCGCGCTTGAATGGGCTTCAAAGCAGGATTGTCGAGTTGTGATCATCGAAGATGATGCGTTGCCACTGTCCGAATCGGTTGACGGTTTCCGCCAATGGATAGACGAATATCCAGATCATCTAATCAGTTTTTATCTTGGCACTGGCCGACCACCACAGTATCAGTCACAGATAGCAGAGCGGTTGATAGAAGCCGACAAGACGCGTACCAATTACATCACGTTGCCGCGATTGATACATGGCGTTTGCTACAGCGTCCCACAGCATCACATTGAGCGTGTGCTGTCCCGGTGGGACAACAGAAAACCAGCTGATTATGCCGTTGGTGATGCTTATGGCGGCGAGGTGATTTACCCGTGCTATTCGCTGGTTGATCATGCGGATGGCGAACCTGTAGAGCGCCATCCCGACGCAGCGCCACGAACAGAGCGCCGCCGCGCGTGGAGGCTGGCAATATTCCCGACATTGAGGACATCATGATTATCACCGACCCTACAACCCCCGGTTTTAATAGCTATGCCAGTGAGGGTGATTTAGTCGCCTTCGCTGAGATTCGAGGTATTGAATTACCAGAAAAAATCGGCCCTTTGCTAATTAAGGCGATGGACTATCTGGAAGGTCTTGATTGGGTGGGTCTTAAAGCTGATCCGCGTCAGCCATTGGCGTGGCCGCGCGTGAACGTCGTAACTGATGGTTATGACTTCCCCGCAGATGAAGTGCCAAGACAGGTCATCACTGCTCAAACCATGCTGGCAGTCGAGGCTATTGATGGTGATCTGCTTTCAAGTGTCCGTGAAGCCGCAGTAAAAACCGAACGTGTGGAAGGCGCAGTCACCATGACCTATGCGGTCGCCGATGGTGAGGTGTTTACGCCGTCTTATCCGGCTGTAGTGGCTATTCTCGGCGATCTGGCTGGTGGACGAGGTTATGCCATTAATACTTTTGCGGAGCGGGTGTAATGGCTATTGACTATCAGCGCATGCAGGCGACAGCGACCCGCATGCTTAGGCAAAACGGCACGGAATACAGCGTAATCCGTAAAGGCTCCGTGACTGTTATCGGTGGTGTCGAGCATAAAACGGATGATGTTCCGTTCACTGCGATCGGGGTTAAAACGGAATACGCACCCGGTGAGATAGACGGAACGGTTATCGTAAACGGTGATGTTCGAATCGTCTTTACCGCAGAGCAGGAAATTAAAATCGGCGACGTGGTCGATATTGATGGCACAGCCCACCGAGTTGTTAAACCCAACCCGGCAAAGCCTGCCTCGCTGGTGCTCTGCTACAAAGCGCAGTTGAGGGCGTAGCATGGGAGAGAACGCGGCATTCCTCGCTGAAATCACAGCATTCGTCAATAAGGCGAAAGCGAATCAAGAAGCAGTGGTGCGCTCGGTTGGCATTAAAATACTTGATCAACTTGTAATGATGTCGCCAGTTGGTAACCCGGAGTTGTGGATTGTCAATCAGCACAACGTCTATGCGCGTGAGACGCATAATCTTTTTGTTGAAGCCTATAACAACGACCCCGGGCGAGAAGGTGGGAAAATTCGCAGGATGGGACAGCAGCGCCTTAAAGATACCTACGCTTTGAAAGCCCCACCAAAGTATACGGGCGGCCGTTTTCGCGGTAACTGGCAGGTATCGTTTGATGCTCCGACAACTGATGAGACAGGGAGAGTAGATAAAACCGGCAATCTGACAAAAGCAGCCGGGAACTACACACTGTCATTGTTCAAAGTGGGGATGAAGGCCATTTATTTCTGCAATAACGTGCCCTATGCATACCCGCTTGAAATGGGGCATTCCACACAGGCACCGGGCGGAATGATCCGCGTCACCGCCGCTGAATTTCAACGATATTTTGAAGAAGCTACAAGGGAGGTGACCAAGTGATCCCCGATATTGCGGCGGCACTCGCCGCAAGGATTGGTGAATGGGCTGATGCTGAAGGTATTCAGGTTGCATGGGAAAATGTGCCGTTTACCCCTCCTGCTAACGAGATATACCTTGCTGTTCACGACATGCCCGCAACTCCGCGCACTATCGATCTCGGTCTGCGTTGCCGGACTTACTCAGGTGTTTACCAAATCAACGTTGTTGCTCCGGCCGGAACTGGTCGGGCAGATGTCTCCGCGCTGGCAAGTCAGGTGGCTGAGTTGTTTCCTGAAGGGCTGGAGATCGAAGGCGGCGGCTTTACCTGCTGGATTAGCAGCACGCCCGGCATATTTCGCGGAGTCCCGACACCCGTTTCATACACTGTTCCCGTAAGTTTTAACTACCGTGCGGATATCAGCACTTAATCAATTACGTTTGTCATAACCACACAACCGGCTAAATGCCGGTTTTTTATATGCGAGGTATAAGATGGCCTTCCATCTACCAAACGGCGCAACAGTATTTGTCGCGCCTGCTTCAGGTGACCCGATTACTATCACGGATATTTCTAACGCAGCAAACGCTGTTTTAACCCTTAGTGGCGGCACAGTCGAAGTAGGCGATGTCGTTCTGCTAAGTTCATCATGGACCGCGCTGGATAATCTGGTCGGGAAAGTAACTGCGGTTTCTGGTTCGCAGGCAACTATCGGTGGAGTAAACACTTCAAACGCCAAAATTTTCCCGACCGGGTCTGGCTCTGGTTCTCTCAGGGTGGTTGAGTCTGCTGATTGGGTGCAGATCCCTCAAATCACTGAAGTTGCCGCTTCTGGTGGCGAGCAGCAATATTATCAGTTCCAGTTTATGGAAGATGATACGCAGCGAAGCCTGCCAACGTACAAATCTGCAAAGACGCAAACTTATACGGTCGCCCATGACTCAGACCAGCCGTTCTACCCGGTGCTAAAAGAGGCGGATCTGGCTGGCGACACTCTCGCTGTTTACATGTATGTGCCGAAAGCAAAAGAAACCCGTTACTGGTCGGTGGTGCCTTCCTTCTCTGGTGAGCCAAACCCTGTTGTTAACCAGATTGAAACTGTCACCGTAGCTTTTGCCGTGCAGTCAAAAGGCACCACCTTCTACAAAGACGAAAACACCGCGCCAGGCAGCTAACTATTCACTTTCCAGCCCCGTAAGGGGCTTCAAGGATTTTTATTATGGCTACAAAATTTACGCTTACCCCGAAACCAACTTTTAAACTTTCGGTGAGCATTCCGCGTCCAGGTGAAGACGATGGGCAGGTTAATCTGACCGTCCGTCACAAAACGCGAAAGCAGCTTAAAGACATGGAAGATGCATTGAAGCGTGCCGCTGATCTGGTGGATGGCAGCGCAGAACAGGCGGATGCCCCCCTGGATTATCTGGCTGAAATTATTGAAAGCTGGAATATCGACAGTGAATGCAACCGGGATAATCTTGCGTTGCTGCTTGAGAATTATCCTCGTGCCTTTGACTCCATCGTTTCCGCTTACACGAAAGAGTTGTACGCCGTCCGCGAAAAAAACTGATAGCGCTTGCCGAGGCGTGTTTTACGCCTGAACCCTCTGCTGAAGAATTAGCTGCATTCAGCATGACCCTGGACGATCTGGACGATGTTGAAATCGACGTTCTCCCTGATGTGTGGTCAGCATTCTGCATTTTCAGAGACATGTTTACACAATGGAGAACTGGTGTCGGCGGGGTAACCGGGCTGGACTATAACGTCTTGCCCTGGATGATGAAGATTCACGGTATCGACGACGAGGCAGGCGCTTTACAGGATGTGAGGGTAATGGAGGCCGCAGCTCTCCGAACCATCCACAAAAATCAAACTTAATCGCCCGGCCCTGTCCGGGCTTTCTTATACCAGCAATAAACCCAACGCGCTTCACACGCGCACGTTATAATCCTAGAGCCTACAGAAAGCGAGCCTGAGAGTTAGTTGTACTCTGGGGCGGCTATCTCTGTGTGACAGGCTCACTTTCTATAGGTAAACCTCATGCACTATCCAACCGTATCTGTAAACGGCGTATCCGTTCGTGTCGATAACGAAGGGCGTTACAATCTTAATGATCTCCACGCCGCAGCGGTGGCTGAAGGTAACGCCACAGAATCACAAAGACCCAGCGTTTTCCTCCGCAGCGCCCAGATCAAACGTTTCGTAAAGGCCCTCAAATCCAAAGCACTAAAAAGTGCTTCGGAACAAAATCAACCCCTTAGAGTAATAAAAGGCGGTGATCAAAGTGGGGCTTGGGGCGTCGAACTTCTGGCCATCCGTTATGCCGCCTGGATAAAACCAGAGTTTGAAATTGAGGTGTATGAGGTATTCCGAACCGTGGTTCGCCTTGGCATTAGTGCCATGTCTCGCCTCAACAAAATCGACCATGTGATTAACACCGAAACAAAAGCGATTAGCCAGTGTGCCAGCCAGATGGCCTGGTGGGGAGTTGGTGGGCGCAAAAAATTGCTTTATGCCGCCAGAGATCGTGTAGCGGATGAAGTCCAGATGTATCTACCTGGACTTTAAACAACACTGAAATATCCCGCTCCGGCGGGTTTTTTATACCCGGAGATACCGAATGTCTGATATTGCAACGATCACCCTGAAAGTAAATACCAGTGAACTGGAGAAGGGGAATCAGGAGCTTGATAAATTCCAGGCAACAGCGGCGGGCGCTGCGCACAAGGCGGATGATCTTAACAGTGCGTTTCGGGCCGGTACTCAGTCTGGAAAGCAGCACAACCAGAGTCTGAAAGAGCAGCAGCAGGAATTACAGAACCTGCTTAACCGCATAAATCCGACCAATAAAGCATTTGAAGAGCTTGATAAGATCTACGCTCAACTGGCGCAGGCGAACAAAAAAGGACTGTTGCCCACTGATCAGTTTCGCGATTATGGCGCTATTCTGGACGACACCAGGAACAAACTCCAGCGTACCCAGCTTTCCTTAACAGAAGAAGGCCGCGCACTGTTAGATCAGGAGGGCGCCACTCGTCGTGCAGCCCAGGCTGGGGAATCGTTCGTTACATCTCTGCAAGAACAGGCATCAGTTGTAGGTAAAACTCGCTCCGAAATCCTTGAGATGAAGGCTGCTCAGTTGGGGGTGGCGGACCAGTCAGCTCCGTTCATTGCAAAGCTACGTGAGCAGGAAAATGCCTGGAAGCGCGGTGAAATCAGTGCAGGCCAGTACCGCATGGCGATGCGCCAGTTACCGATGCAAATCACCGACGTAGTGACCTCTCTCGCGTCAGGTATGCCGGTTTATATGGTTGCTATACAGCAGGGGGGACAGATCCGCGACTCCTTCGGGGGTATTGGTAATGCGCTTAAGGCGGTAACATCGTTGATTACGCCAGCACGTCTCGCAGTGGGTGGGTTAGCTGGTGGCATGTTGCTTGCTACAAAAGCAGGGATAGATTATTTCGATACTCTGGAACAAATCAATTTTGCACTGATCCGTACCGGCAATCTGGCAAATACTACCGCCAGCGATGTGATGGTATCAGCACAAAGCATTTCATCGGAGACAGGGACATCCATTAGCACCGTTACTGAGTTAATGACGAAACTAATTGACACTGGTGCTATGACTGGTGAGCAGTTAGATAAGGCTGCAAAATCGACAGCGCTGGCAGTACAGACAGGGCTTGTCTCTGCTGATGATATGGTTAAGGCATATAAAGATATCGAGAAAGATCCGGTAAAAGCCTTACAGAGCCTGAACGAAAAATATAATTTTTTGACACTTTCCCAGCTAAAAAGCATTGACCAACTTGTTAAGCAGAAGAAAGAAACAGAGGCCGTAACCAAGGCTATGGATATTTTCGGTGCGACGATGGATCAACGCGGTGAACAGGCTTACAACGCATTATCACCATTTGGTAGATTATGGCTTGATGTTAAATCGTGGGCGCTTGATACGATGAATAGTATCGGGCAGTGGGTGGCTGAGTTAACCGTTAACACAATTAAAGAGTTCAATGCCATTTATTACAGTGTCGCAACTGTTTTTCAAAAGCTTAACCAGATTATCTCCCAATCAATAGCCAGCGCGATTGACCTTATACCTGAGTGGGCCAAGACCGACACTCTGCAAGGTTGGCAGGATTATAACCAGGGCATGGCTGATGCCTACGCGAAAAGCGTGACAGATCTCGGCAAGGAATGGGATAAAGCGAATAAGAGCGCAGACGATTACCTCAAAACAGCCAGCAAGACGGGTGCGGCTATAACACAAAAGGACCGTGAGGAAGTCGCTGCATATAGCAGTAAAAACAAGACAGGGAAAGGATACAGCGTACCATCAGGTGACAGGGCAGAAGAGTCGGCACAAGGAGAGTTACTGGCACTTCAGGCGCAACTGAAGGTCCTTCAGCAGCATAAAGACGTCAATGATAAAATCAGCCAGCAGCGTAAGGAGTTATGGGAAACCGAGGCAAAATTTCAGGTTCTGGATGAGGCTGCCAGAACACGTCAGTTGTCAAAGCAGGAGCGATCGCTACTTTCAAGCAAAAATCAGGTTCTGGCGTTAGCAAGGCAAAAGGCAGAGCTTGGTGATCAGATTGTGGTTCAGGAAAAACTTAACAGTCTGATGGATAATGCGCTGAAATTACGACGTCAACAGGAAGCAAAGCGGGCTGAAGTAGCCATGCTTGCCACTGGTGCGTCGTCCCGCGATTCTCAGCGTGAATCAGAGACAAACCGCATTAGGGAAGAATATAGCCTAAATCCGGCAGCGCAGGCTAAAGCGCTTGCTGAAATGCGCAAAACCTATGAGGCGCAGGATGAGCTTGAACAGAACTGGCGGGCAGGTGCGATTAACGGTTTGAATGAATACCTACAGACGGCACAGAACGTTTATTCATCAGTATCGCAGGCAGCACAAACTGCCCTCGGTGGTATTTCCGACATGATGACCAGCCTTGTCACGACTGGAACAGCATCATTCAAACAGTTTGCGGCATCCATTCTCAAAATGATTGTTGAGATTATCAACAGATTGCTGGTGGCCTATGCCGTGCAGGCGGCAATGGGATGGATTACCGGAAGCGCGAGCGGAGGGGGGAATACTCCATCAGGCGCATACACGTCAGCGGCGGCAAATGTTGGGTTTGATTCTGGCGGATATACAGGTGACGGAGGAAAATACGAGCCAAAAGGCGTTGTACACGGGGGGGAGTTCGTATTCACCAAAGAAGCAACGTCTGCATTGGGTGTCGGTAATCTTTATGCCCTAATGCGTAACGCGCAAGGCTATGCTGACGGTGGGTTCGTTGGTCGCGCACCAATGTATGGCTTAAACAGTGGCTCGGGGGCAGGTGGCTCTGCGCCAGTAATCAACACTATCGTAAATGTTGAAGCTAATGGCAACGCTTCCGCGCAGACCAGTAGTTCAGGTGATGCCATGGGGCGGGCACTCGCTGACGAGATGCAGAATGCAGCAACCATGGTTGTCCAGAAGCACCTTAAGCCAGGCGGCATGATTTATAACTTCAGCAAGGGGCTGTAAGTCGCGACTGGTGTCATTTTGTCGATATTTTAATTGCGCAATAAGCCGAAAGGCAGAGGATGATTATGACTTTAGGACAACGAGTTGAATCGCTGGAGAAAGAACTGGCGAGCATTAAGACAGAGCAAAAGGCAAACGAAGAATTTAGTGAGTTGGTGCGAAATCTCAGCGGGGAAATGATCAAAAGAGCCATTCGTCCGGGCGGTGTTATATATGCGGCCCAGAAACAGGCCGCTGGAAAAAATGTTTCAGCGGAATATAACCTTAAGTTAACTATTAATCGCCAGTAAACTCTCGAAAGGTTTTCAGCCATTCACCTATTCTTGGTGATTGGATAGAAGAAAGTGCGCTAATTATATCCTTCCTTTCATCCTCACCGAGTTTACAGGCAATAACTAGCATGATGAATTTTATGTCGTTCAATTCATCGACGATATGTTTAGAGGTGCTTGCATCGGAATTCATGCTAATAGTTTTATTGACATATTCAATTGTTGTTTTCATTTTTGATTCCTTAAACAGAGGTAATCAGCCATCCCTCCTTACCTGAGTGCGCCAGTGTCCCACCACTGACGGGCTGAGCATCAACCATAACCAGGTATGTAAATCAGTAACATCCTGACAAATGATCAGTAGCCGCCTTGTGCGGCTTTTTTTATGGAGCCGATATGGCAGTTGAAACATACAACTGGCGCTCGCAACTCGGCGCAGGCGCGATTGAATATAGCCAGACGGTGCGTGCGGCACAGTTTGGTGACGGATATGAGCAGGTGGCTGAGAACGGTATCAACTCGACGGCTATCAAGGTGCCGATGAAGCATGTCGGCAAGGATATTGAGGTCAACGAGATCCGTGCATTTCTGCTGAGGCATATTGTCAAAGCCTTCATCATCACGCCACCAGGTGAGGAAAAAGGGCTTTACCGGGTTGTCGCTGACTCAGTGAGAAAAAACCAGTTAAGCAGTAACGTTGCAGAACTGACGTTCACTATCAAACTGGCATACGGAGTATACGCGTAATGGCTTATATTGATCAGGCCGCTAAACTTGCTCCCGGCGGTAGAGTCCGCCTGATAGAGGTTGATGCGACAGAATTCAGTGGTGGCGTTCACCGCTTCCATTATGCACCGTTCCCTCATACCCCCGATGAGATTGACGCGGCAAATGGGGATGAAGATAAACTCGGCCCAAAACCAATCGTCTTCGGTGGCAATATCTATGATTTCTGGCCGTTTCAGGTGGGAGGGCTGGAGCTTTCAACAGACCAGGCGGCGGAGCCGACACTCAGCGTCTCTAATCTTGATGGTCATATCACGGCGCTGTGCCTGCAATTTAGGGACATGGTTAACGCCAAGGTGAGCATTATCGACACCTACGCAGTTTATCTTGATGCCGTGAATTACCCGGGTGGAGTAAACCCGACAGCTGATTCTACAATGTTCAAGCTTCAGACCTTCTGGCTTGATACCAAAACCTCTGAATACGATGAGGTGGTTACCTGGGCGCTCAGTAGCCCAGCCGATTTGCAGAATCTTGTGATCCCCACCCGACAAATCACCTCGCTTTGTGAATGGGCGCTACGTGGGCAGTACCGTAGTGGGGATGGGTGTACATACAACGGCACTGCCTACTTTGATGCAAAAGGAAACCCGGTGGCAGATCCCGCGCTGGATGTTTGTAGTGGTTGCATGGGTGACTGCCGTAAACGGTTCGGGGCAGGTCTTGCTGAACCAAATACTGCAATTCTTGATTTCGGCGGTTTCCCCGCAACGGTTCTATTCTCCCGATAAACGGAAATACCAATGAACAAAACTATTATGGCTGCTATCCGGGCGCATGCGCTGGAGGAATCTCCGCGCGAGTGCTGCGGCTTCGTTATCCAGTCTGGTCGCCGTCAGCGCTATATCCCCGTGCCGAATACCCACGAAAAACCGACAGAGCATTTCCGCATTGATGGTGAACACTGGGCGAATGCTGAGGATGTCGGAACCATTATCCGCGTCATTCACTCACATCCGGGCGACGGCGCCAGACCCATTCCGTCAGACCTGGACCGCCAGCAATGCAATAACTCTGGGGTGGTCTGGGGAATTTACGCTCCTGACTGCGATGAGTATGTCGAAATCACCCCGGACGAGATCCCCCTTATTGGACGTCCGTTTATCCTTGGCTCTCACGATTGCTGGGGGCTGATCATGGACTGGCACGCTACCCAGGGCATCACGCTGAACGATTTTCGCGTCGATTATCCGTGGTGGGAAAGTCAGTACCCGGACAACCTCTATTTCGACAACTGGCAGAAAGAAGGATTTATTGAATGTGACCCGGTGCCCGGCTGCATGGTAATCATGCAGGTGGAGTCCGATAAGTGGAACCATGCGGGCATCATCACCGAAGAAGGTGAATTGCTCCACCACCTTTACGGTCAGCCCTCATGCGTTACCCCGTATTCACGCGGATACTTCAAAGACCGGACGATGATCTGCGTTCGTCATAAAGACCTTGGACAGGAGATAAAACCATGGCGCGTTTAACAACCATTCGTCTTTATGGCGTGCTGGGCGCGAAATTTGGTCGCGTACATAAGCTGGCGGTGCAAACGTCAGCAGAGGCGGTGAAGGCTCTGTGCGTGAACTTTGACGGGCTTGAAGAGTACCTGATGAATGCCAAAAAGAACGGCATGGTGTTCGCAGTGTTTCGTGGCAAGCGCAATATTGGAGTGGACGATTATAAAAATCTGGCGGGCGACAGCGATATCCGAATTGCGCCAATAATGGAGGGAGCTAAGAAGGCTGGCGTTTTTCAAACCATATTAGGTGCTGTATTGGTTGTCGTTGGGGCTGTTGTTGGTGTATTAACATCATGGACAGGTATTGGTGGAGTCATTGGTACAGGGATGGTTACTGCCGGGATTGGTATGATGGCTGGCGGTGTTTACCAGATGCTTTCACCGCAACCTAAAGGGTTACAGGGGCGTGAAGACGTAGACAACAAACCCTCATACGCGTTCGGTGGTGCCGTTAACTCGTTGGCAATGGGGAACCCTGTACCAGTTCTGTATGGTGAACGCGAGATTGGCGGAGCCATTATTAGTGCGGGAATTGTTGCTGAGGATATCTGACTTATTTGGCTGATTTACTCGCGGATGGATGCTAGGATTAATCCCATCTTTTACTGATGGGGGGGATACAATGGAAGAAAGTGAAGACCCGTTGCTTGAAGAGGCGATATCTTTCGTTATTATGGGGAGAATTTCCTCTATATCTGCGATTCAGAGACACTTTAGAATCGGGTATAATCGTGCCACAAGAATTGTTGAAATGCTGGAATTCCTTGAGGTGATATCTGTGCAGGGGGTTAGCGGTAACCGTGAAGTTTTATTTCCATCACCTCAATCCTCTTCTGAAATTGATTTTTCTGTCTTTAATGAAAAAAGAAGGCAAAGAACAGAACAGCAAAGATCACATCTTGAAAAGAAAATGGGAGAAATAAACTCCATTGAGTACCAAATGAGGCTTGAGGCAATCACCAAAAAAAGGATCGTCATTTGGCTCCACCAGAAAACGGTTGGTTCGGAGGAATCCCCGCCTGTATTTATTATCAAGTCTTATTCACCATTTAAAGATCTTTCTGAAAAGCAAAAGATAGACAAGGACATTGCCACTGAACCGTTAGGTGAGTTCATAACTGGCTACAAATTCAGCGCAACGATGCAAATGAGGACACCAGCAAGAATTCTTCAGCAACATGGTAGGATTGAAAAATCGGCTAGTTGGAAATTACCAAAATTAATAAGCGAAACATGGCAGGGGATATGGTCACCCATAACTAAATCATGGCGCGAAATGGATATAGATATCGATGAAATGCCTATGGGAACTATGGCTTCAGATATTGGTCAAGTTCCTGCTGATGGTGGTGATTATATGCGATTTCTTTTGTTTATTAAGCATCTCAACAGTTTGAAAATTAGTTATGCTGAGAAAAAAGAATGGATAAATATCTGTTATCACATGATCGGTGAGGATGGCGAGCCATTTTGTAAGTTCATGGCGGCTTATGGGGATGATATTGAGCAAATGGCTTCTAGATTATTGGACTGAGAGTGATATGAAAAAATTATTAATTCTAGTTGTTATTGTGATCTCTGGATGTGCATCAAATAAATTTGTGGCAACGGACGATGTTTATGAACATTCACTCTTAGATCCTCAAAATGGAAATACTAAGATTCGTGTCCATAGATTAAACCAAATATCAGGTGCGGCGCTTGGTAAAGAGTGCCCCTTGGTTCTTAAAGTTGATGAAAAAGAAGTTGCAGGATTGCAGCAAAATCAATATGTAGATTTTTACGTGCCGAATGGAGAGCACACATTATCTGTAAGATTTAAATGTGCCTTCACCGCTTGGAGAAAATCAATAGACCTCATAGCTGATGGCGCTTATCAAGAGTATCAAACAGAAACAGGTGCCGCCGGACAGTACCGTATGTGGCGCATAAAATAACATTAGCGCATAGGCGGCCCAATCAAGTGGGCTAGCCATATCCCCCTAAAGCCTTAGCACTCGCTGAGGCTTTTTTATATTCAAAAACCGAAGGCCCCGATCGTTGCAAGCGATGCGTGGCCTTCTGCTTTCCAGCGTTATCGGACTAACGAGGAACATGTGATTGATTTTAGCAAACTGATACGGGAGTTGCGAGAGATGGGCGAAAAATTACCCAACTGGAAATTCCTTTTAATATGGACAGTGTTCTTCCTGTTTGGACTGTCGAGCCTGATTGGTGCTATCCGCTGGTGGTAGACCACTGAGGTGGGAATTTATATTACAGACGATTAATGACCCGCTTCGGCGGTTTTTTTATGGGCGCAATATGGCAATGATTACTGGTGCAAAAGGCGGCAGCCAGAAACAGCATACACCTGTTGAACAACCAGACTCGGCGCAGTCTATGGCACGCTGCCGGATGCTGCTGGCGTTAGGAGAGGGTGAATTTGCTGGTGGGCTGGATGCTACCCGTATTTTTCTGGATGGCACTCCTTTGGGTAATGCTGATGGCAGCATGAACTTCGAAAACGTCTCCTGGGACTTCCGACCGGGGACTCAAACTCAAACACCAATTCCCGGCTTTCCTGCTGTTGAAAATGAAATCAATGTTGGCGTATCGCTGACAAAAGCCACTCCATGGGTCAGGGCGATCAGCAATACTCAACTTGACGCTGTTCTGGTGCGTATTGGTATTCCCGGACTTCAGAAGCAGGAGAATAATGGTGATATTAATGGCGCGACAGTTTCATACCACATTGATATTTCCATAGATGGCGGTGCTTACAGCACCGTTATGACTAAAACCGTGACAGAGAAGCTGAGTTCTTTGTACGAGTTGACGCACCGAATTAACCTGCCAAAAGCAAATACGGGATGGCAGGTGCGGGTTGTTCGCGACACAGACGACAGCAACAGTCAGATGCTTCAGAATAAAACGCAGGTGCAGGCCATTACCGAGGTTATTGATGCCAGGCTGCGCTATCCGCATACCGCACTGCTGTATGTGTCGTTTAACGCTAAATCGTTTAACAACATTCCGAAGATTGCGTGCAAGCCTAAAGGCCGGGTGATCCGCGTTCCGCAGAACTACGATCCGATAAACCGCACATATTCCGGTACATGGGATGGGACCTTTAAGTGGGCGTGGTCGAATAACCCCGCGTGGATCTGGTTTGATGTGCTGACCGAACCGCGTTTTGGTCTGGGACGCCGTGTGACACCGGAAATGCTGGACAAGTGGGAACTCTACCGGATAGCCCAGCGTTGTGATCAGAAGGTTCCTGATGGTCTTGGCGGTAGCGGTACTGAACCACGTTTCATTTTTGATGTGTATATTCAGTCTCAGGCCGATGCGTGGCAGGTGATTAAAGACATTGCCGCCGGGTTCAACGGTATGACGTTCTGGGGCAACAACATGTTCAATGTTGTCTCGGATATGCCCGCCGATACATCAAAGCTGCAAATCCTTACGCGAGCATCAGTTGTCGGGAAGCCAGTCTACTCCAGCGGCAGCGAGAAGAACCGGTATTCAAGTGCACTGGTTAACTTCAGCGATCCGGGTAATCACTACCAGGACAGAACCACAGCGGTCATGTTCCCTGAACTGGTGAAGCAGTTTAAGTTTAAACAGACGCAACTGACCGCTATCGGATGTACGCGTGAGAGTGAGGCGCAGCGGCGCGGAGGATGGGCTGTATACTCGAACTCACTCGACCGCATGATTACGCTTACGACCGGGCTTGATGGTTTTGCTTATATCCCCGGTACGGTGTTTGCTTTTGCGGATGAGCGTCTGTCCGGCCGCGTCTACGGCGGTCGAGTGACGGCTTACGATGCAGTACTTAAGGCGGTCACCACAGACCGTGGAACCAGTGCGGTAGCTGGCGATACGCTGATGATCCGCACGCAGGGCGGCACTGTTGAAAACCGCGTTATTCAGGCCGTAAACGGCACGCAATTGGTGGTGGCAACACCATTCACTGCTGCGCCCGCGCCGGATGCCGTATTCGTTATTGATGCCGGGCAGTTGCGCCTACAATACTTCCGCGTCACCAACCTGAAATTCAATGATGAAGAAAACACCTTCACAATCACCGGGGCAGAGTACAACGCATCGAAATATGATGCTGTCGATAACAACGCTCGCCTGGACACGCCGCCGATTAGCCTGATACCAACAGGCATTGTGAGTCAGCCCACGAATATTGTTGTGTCCGGTTATGATGCGGTACAGCAGGGGCAGCGTGTGGCAACGCTGGTAGCGTCATGGGATGCGCCGGTTGATAAAGAGGGTAAGCTTCAGGCGGATGTTGTGGCATACCGCGTGCAGTGGAAGCGTGGCGACAATGAATGGGTTAACGTGCCGGAGACCGGGCTGCGTAATATCGAAGTGCCGGGCATCTTCGACGGCGATTATCTGGTTCGGGTTCGCGCTATCAACTCAGGAGGTGCGTCAAGCCTGTGGGCGACATCTGCGCTGACGCACCTCAAAGGCCGTCAGGGGGAAGTCCCGAAACCCGTTGGCCTTACCGCTACTGATGACGTTGTCTGGAACATAAAAATTAACTGGAGTTTTCCTGTCGATTCAGGCGATACAGCGTATACAGAACTCCAGCGTTCAACTACGGATGACCATGCTAACCCTGTTTTACTGTCTCTGGTTCCTTATCCAACATCAAATTATCAGCACGGAATGATGCCGGCAGGAGTCCGTCAGTGGTATCGGGCACGTCTTGTTGACCGCATTGGTAATGTCGGTGAGTGGACGGACTGGGTGATGGGGGAAACGAGTTCTCAGGCTGATGAATACCTGGGCGACATCAGTGCTAATTTTATGTCTTCCGAAGACGGTAAGGCATTGATGGGGCAACTGGAAACAAGCCTGGAGGCTATTCTTCAGAACACCCTGGCTGATTACGATAACGTAAACCAGCAGTGGGCGCAGTACGGCGAAAACAAGGCTGGCATTATTCAGGCGTCAAAAGTTGCCGCTGATGCTGAAAAATCTGTTGCGAAACTTGAAACTGATGTTGCTGCTCAGTTTGAGGGCACAGAGGCAGCGATTCAGGAAAAAATGACCGCTTACACTGATGCGTCAGGTGGCTCGGCTATCTATACCATGAAAACCGGGATTAAATATAACGGTCAAAATTATGATGCCGGGTTATCGGTAGCTGTAACTATTAATGGGACATCAGTTAACACGCGTGTAGCTGTAAATGCAAACCAGTTTGTTGTTATGTCCGGTTCAGGAAGTAATGTTTATTCTCCATTTGCGATAGTTAATGGACAAGTATTTATCAGCGAAGGGTTTATTCAATACGGGCAGTTCACGTTAGCGAAAGTTGGTTCATGGTATTCAGCTAATTACGTAGCGGGACAGACAGGGACGATCATGAAATCAGACGGTACGTTTGAAGTGAATGGTGCAGTATCTGGACAAGGGAGGTTAAGCATTACAAATATCAGAATTGTTCAATATGACTCTCAGGGCAGGCCATTGGCAGTTATGGGGGCGCCTTTATAATGCAAATGTTTATTGAAGGTACGTCATTTGATGCCGCCAATGCGATGAGCTTCACATATGTCATAGACTTTCTGACAGTTTCTGGCACAGGAAGTAAAACCTATAGCACCTCTGGCTTCGATCTCTCCGTTGTTGGAATGAATAGCACCTTAGCCCCAACAAATACGCAGAGTACCATAGACGCTTCAATATCTGGAACAACCTTAACATGGGACACGGACGTTCCTTTGAGACTGGTTGTGACTGCAACAGCCAGGCAGGGAGCAAATAGTGGTTATTCAGGATTTGCTTTATATACTTATCCAAATAACCAGAGGACAATTAAGTTAGCACCAGACTTTACGCCCTTTGTGTTAAGCGCGGTAATAGATATTGAACCTGGAGCCAGAACCGTAGATACCGGAGTGGCGGTGGGTGATGGGGTGATTATTTTTATGCGCAATAGAAATAATCAAGGAGGCGCTTGCAGTAGATCGCATTTTACTCTGCTTGAGACCGGAACTTATAAGATGCAGTTTACGGCAGCAGCAAACAATCAATTTCCTACCCGGGCTTATGTATTTTCAAGAAAGCTTCCGCCAATACCAAAGAATGGATTCTATCTTTACAAAGACGGAGTAATGGTATGGCATAGTAATTGCCTTCCGCTGGATGCCAAATTCATTAACCAGAGCTATGTAGAATCAGATTATCCATTAGCAGTAACGACAGGAATAACAAACTTTATATACATTCCACAAGACCCAACAGTTCCTGAATATGGTTTCCAGAACTATGGATGCTCTGGTGCAGGAATAGGCTCTAATGGTAAGTGGAGGACGAATAACACGGAGGTTTATCAATCATTTCTGGGTAACGTAGGAATACCATTACCCAAGGGGTGGGTTGTGGGAACAAAGGTTATGTATATAGAGTGCAGTAATTACGATAATTACTACACTTATTCGCTCGGAAGCTAACCGTCACTCAGTAAGCACGTGTTTATCACAAATTGATGTGTCAGTGAACGATTCCTGCGGCATCCACTGCCAGGCAAAATACCCGCCAGAAAGATATTCTGTCGTTTTAAGTGGTTTTCTGATGCCAAATACTGGAATAGAAACCCTGTTCTTCATGATGATTGCTTCGTTGTAACATACCGGAGGGGTGTTGCTGGCGCATCCAGAAATAAAGATGGTCAGGAATATGGAAATAACCGGAAGGTAAATGATTTTCATTATTATTCCTTTTGTGTTGGATTAAATGGTCACCGTTTCATCTTATTAGCACGTTTATTTATCTGAAAATAGATTTAACAGATCAATTTGCATTAATTGATCACTTTTAACGATCAATTGTATTTCAGGAGACACTCATGTCCGCAGGAACATTAACCCTGACGAATAACTCTGCCACTGTAACTGGCAGCGGAACTGCCTTTTCAACTGAGCTGGCCGCCGGTGATTTTATCGTTGTTACCGTCGGCGGGGTCCCATACACGCTCCCAGTTAAGACGGTTAACAGTAACACCTCGCTGACGCTGGTCAGCAACTACACCGGGCCGACGCAATCCGGCGCGGCCTGGTCTGCCGTTCCCCGCGTCACCCTTAATATGGTCACAGCAGCGCTGGTGGCGCAGAGCACTGAAGCGTTGCGTGGACTCAACTATGACAAGCAGAACTGGCAGCAGTTTTTTACTGCTGAAGGCGATGTCACCATGACCCTGCCGGATAACAGCCAGACAACAGGACCCTCTGCGAAGAAACTGATTAACAGTGTTGCCGATAAGGCAAGCAAAGGTGCAAACAGTGATATCACCAGTTTATCTGGCCTTACTACTGCACTCAGTATTGCTCAAGGCGGAACTGGCTCGAAAAATGCGTCAGGCGCTCGTGAAAACTTAGGGCTTGGAACTGCATCCACCAGAAATACCGGAACGTCTGGTGAAAACATTCCTCTTATGTCAACAGAGAATACGTGGTCGGAAAATCAGAATTTTAATGCGAACTTTAAAATTACCAACGGTATCCCTAATTTCTCATTAATGTCATCCGGAGCGAATGGTGCGGTAATTGGCAAAACCATACTGTTTGTTAATGATGCTAATGGTGCAAACACGTACTACGCGCGCCGCTTTGGTGATGGGAGTTCAGCAGCCAACCAGGTTGTGGTTTATCTTCCGACGACTTCTGGAACGATAGCTCTTAGCGGTACGTCAGACCGTAATTACAAACACGAAATCGAGCCGTATGATGGCGTTCAGTCGCTTCAGAACATTGAGGCAATGGAGCTGGTCACATTCGTGTTTAACGATGATGAGAAGGAGAGAACGCGGAGAGGAGTTATTGCACAGCAAATTGAAACTATTGACCCGTCATACGTGAAGCGCACATACGAGCCCATAGACGACGACGGTAATACCCGTGAGCGTATTGTACTGGATAATAACCCCCTGCTTCTTGATGCGCTATGTGCAATTCAGGTGCTCAGTAAAAGGGTGTCCGTACTTGAGGGGATGGTACAGGAAAAATCCGGGGAAAATGATAAAAATACACAAAAATCAGAACAGGAAAGCCAGAATTAAAAGCCGGAGGTTGCCGCAACCACACCGTATGCAAGAGTAGGTTGCGGCAGACTGACGAACGTCCGATAGTGCGAGTATTGAATGATAGTCAGTCGCCGCGGATTCTACATATGCAATATGACAAATCAATGCGTTTAATCTGAAACCAGCCACATGTCAGACTCTTCAAACATTTCCTCAAGCATGCGATTCAGCCGTTCTTTCTCAGTTTTTGTGCAGTCGCTGTTTAAGGCGTTAGCCTGCATTGGCTTTACCCTCACCTCAGCACCGGGAAAAATCCGGTGCACTCGCTTCGTCAATTCGGCCAGAATGATGTTACTTGCACCTGGCAACCCGGCAACGTTTCTCTTGTCATAAACCAGCTCAACAAACATTTTTACCCTCTCCCTTTACTGGTTGGATATACAGTATATATACTGTATTTTTATCCAGTGTCAATAGTAGATAGAGGTAACTATGGGCTTCCCTTCTCCGGCAGCGGACTACATTGACCATCGCATATCGCTAGACGAGAAATTTATTGAGCATCCAGCATCTACATACTTCATGAGGGCAGGGCAAACATACTGGCGAGAAGGCATCATGAACGGTGCCTTGCTGGTCGTGGATAGCTCGCTAACGCCGTGTGATGGTTCTCTGCTGGTTTGCAGGATAGATGATGAGTTAAGGATAAAGCGCTACCGAAAGAGAATCAGGCCAAAGCGATGATCACCATGTGGTCTTCCATGAAATCTCACTTTGGTTGCAGTTACAAAGAAATCAGCGGCGACCAGTTTACTGAGGCGCTCTCGATTGCGGCGCGAGTACCTTTGGAAGGTGAGTTCCTCGGTAAGCAGGAAGAACTACCCGCGCCGAAACTGGATATCAGTTTCCCGATGTCCTGGTTCGCAGAAAACGCGCCATATGCAATTATTCGCCAGCAGAGCGGAGACACTGTGTCTCTTGACCGAAACGCTCTTGTCGATTGCAGCCCGGCCTATCGCTTGCTTGATGCTCTGACAAAAGCCGGTTATGACGTTGAGGAAGCAAGGACGGAGATAAAAGCCCTGCGTACCATTATGGCAGAGCAGAGTTGGGCGCTGAAAGAAATCGCCTCCTACACAGGATTAAGGGACAAGGCGTGTCATAGCGTCAGGCTGTAAACCAGATTCACATAATACAAACCCGCTTAACTGCGGGTTTTTTGCCGATGCGCTACGAGTTGAAATGAATAGATATGAGTCAACATGATGTTGACCAGCTAACACCTCTGGTATTAGACTGGCACCAATAGCACAAGCTATTTTTCAATCAGCACTGCCTAAGTGTAACAAGAGGAACTATCCATGGGTCACGCATTAAAAAAGGCAGATCGCTTGTACATTCCGCCTCGTGACAAATCCACGGTGGCGAAACCTCGCGCAGCGATCAGCGAAGCATGTTCACATACCGAGCAGGTAAAGAATGCCTTTGAGTTTGGTTTTGCACGCTACGAAAAGGCGATGGAAGAGCTTTCTAAGGTCTGAGTGCAGGATGGCAGAGCACGCTGAAGGGGTTAACTATCTTTCATTTGAAGATATTGTTTACATCAACAAGGCGCTGATCGAGACGCAGACCCCTAACGAGCCTATAGCTGTACTGAATCCTAACAATCTCAGCTCTTCACAATCCAGGCCAAGCACCATTAGATATTACGAGCAGACAGACGACATGTTTCGCCTGTCTGCTGTGCTGATCGAAAGCCTTATCCAAAATCATCCATTCGCAAATGCTAACAAACGGACCGCCATGATGGCTGGTTACGTTTTTCTATTGCTTAACGGGTATGAACTCACAGCTCCGAGCGATGAAGTTGTGACTATGGCAGAAGGTTTGGCGCGTAAAGATTACTCGGTAGAGGATCTGGAAAATTGGCTCTGCCACTGGTCGCGCGAGTACGATTCACGATCTTTATGCACAGCAAGAGCAAGCCAGATTCATACTCTGGTGGCCGCATCGCATTACATACGAATCATATCTGATGACTAACCCGCCAAATGGCGGGTTTTCTTTTATCCACGGTCTATACATCATCAACGATGCTCGCTCAGGTGAGTTTGATGATTGCCCGGTGATGTAACAAAGTCATCACAAAGCAAAAATCACTAATAATGTGAACGCTGTTTTGTGATGGCTTTCGTGGATCAAATGCGATCCCGAAAATTTCCCGAACGTGACTCGAAATACATGATAAGTGTTTGATCTTGAATGATTGTAATGGTAAGCATTGAAATGTATGTTTTGTGGGTTTTTTGAAGCTAACTTACTGTAACGTAAAAGATAATTCAGGTTGAGCCATAAACAGGAATCGTATTCGGTCTCTTTTTATCTGTAGAACGGGTGCTTTTCCTGAGCCTAATGGCGTTTCGCACTGACCATTCTGAGTAAACCATACCCACACCCGGGCATAAACGTCCAGCGTTTTTTGCTGCTATTGTTAAATTTTTGTTAGGGCGTGACTGAGGACAAAACGCTCATGAAACAGCCTGAAAAAAGCTACCAAATGATCGAGGGGGCGCAGTGGCGGCACATCTGGGTGGTCGGGGATATCCACGGCTGTTTTGCGCTGCTGATGGCAAAGTTGCGGGCCTGTCGCTTTGATCCCTGGCAGGATTTACTGGTCTCTGTGGGCGATCTCATCGATCGCGGCCCTGACAGTTTGCGCTGCCTGCAGTTGCTGC
This sequence comes from Citrobacter freundii complex sp. CFNIH2, assembly GCF_002880615.1. Classification (NCBI taxonomy): domain Bacteria; kingdom Pseudomonadati; phylum Pseudomonadota; class Gammaproteobacteria; order Enterobacterales; family Enterobacteriaceae; genus Citrobacter; species Citrobacter freundii complex sp. CFNIH2. The sequence goes on from NZ_CP025757.1 coordinate 938,119, forward strand.
ATAAGCGCTGGATGGTGGCAGTCAGAGGGAACCATGAGCAGATGGCGATAGATGCTTTGCACACGTCACAGTGGTCGTTGTGGACGATGAATGGCGGTGGCTGGTTTACGGCGTTGCCTGAGCAGAAACGGCATCAGGCCATGCAGGCACTGGAATATTGCCAGCATCTGCCGTGGATCCTGGAGCTGCATTGCCACGAGGTGACCCATGTGGTCGCCCACGCCGATTACCCGGAAGACGTTTATCAGTGGCAAAAGCCAGTTAACCTTACGGAGGTGTTGTGGCGACGCGCGCGACTGAGTGCGCATCTTGCGGGAGAAGGGACCGCCATCGCCGGCGCTGACCATTTCTGGTTTGGTCATACGCCGCTGCGTCAACGCGTTGACAGCGACAATCTGCACTACATCGACACGGGAGCGGTATTCGGCGGCGAGTTAACGCTGGTACAACTACAGTGATTAAAAGTCGCTGTATTGCCGGGCGGGCGCCCAGAATCCATCGATAAAATCCTCAACCGGAAAGCAGCCGCCCTGACGAATCCGTTGATCGTCCATATAATACAGGCACTGCCGCTCTGTATCGTAAACATCCACTACGATATCTTCGCAACCGCCATCCAGATAACAGACAAACAAAACCAGTGCGAACATCCTTTCCTCATTTTGTACAACCGTAACAAAAGTGTAGGAGGAATTAACGCAAGCGGGAAGGGGGAAATAAATAACCCGCCGGCAGACGGGTTCTTTTTGAATCAGGCAAGACGCATGATCCAGGCATCAGACTTACGATCGTAATGGTTGCGGAAGAGGACCGAATGTTCTCCGTTGAGAAGGGCTGGAATGCTGGTCTCATCGTCCCAGGCATCCAGTTGCATGCATAAATCCGGATCAGATTTACACGGAATGGTTAATGTTCGGTCTCCCGGCGACTCGCCGTGCAACTCGGCATCGTCAATTTCAAAGGCGCCAATGCGCACACTGGTTTTCATCATCGTGCTCTCCGTTGATTCGCTGATTGTGGTACGACCAGTTAGATCGTCCATTTTTCAGCGTAGTCAACGCAGGCAAAAGCGCCAGTCAAAAAATGCGCAAATTTTCTGATTTCAGACGTTACCGGTAAACAGTTTGCCATCACGGACCAGTTCACGCGGGTAACTGTTTTTCAGTCGCGAGCCGATCCGTTTGGCAAGGCCAATCGGCTGATGCTGGAAGGTTACCAGCACATCGTCAGTGGCGGGGGCGGTCTGTGGGTAAACATCGCGACCGCGATACCACTCTTCAGCTTCCTGGTGAGACAGTTCAAACGCACAGCGATGATTGACATCAGCCAGCGCGATGACCGCTTCGTGCTGCCAGCGATAACCTTTGTTATGCGTTTCTGCCAGCTTAATGCCGAGGCGGGAGAAACGGACTTTGCCGATCAACGGTTCAATCTCCGTCGGGAAAAGCCAGACCTCTTTATCACGCTGCCAGAGGTGCAGGTTTTCACCCCAGTGCAGACCGAGGGCATTAGCTGCCTGGATCAGATTCGCGGCTTCGCGACCTTTGACGGGGGTAAAGGGGAAATTGCCCACTTTGTACTTCGGTGTCGGCAGTGCGGGAATGGATGCCGTTTTACGCAGGCGGGCGACGAAGAATCCTTCGCAGTCATAAATCTGCGGGAACACATGCAGGAAACCTTCTGTCGTCAGCGCCTGATTCGCCTCAGGAAAAAGATCGCCCAACGGTAAAAATTCTACCGCCTCGGGCCAGGCCTCCTTCAGCCAGGCCAGCACCGATTCGTTTTCTTCACGATTCAACGTACAGGTTGAATAGACCAGCGTACCGCCAGGGCGCAGGGCGTGAAACGCACTTTCGATCAGTTCGCGCTGGGTTGCGGCAATCTCAAGATTGCTCTCAACGGACCAGTTTTTTAACGCATCCGGATCCTTACGCACCACACCTTCACCCGAGCAGGGAGCATCAAGCAAAATCGCGTCGAACATTTCCGGCAGCGCCGCACCGAATACGCGGCCGTCAAAATGGGTCAGCGCCACGTTATTGATCCCACAGCGACTGATATTGGCATGCAGCACTTTCACCCGACTGGCAGAGTATTCGTTCGCGAGGATCGCGCCCTGATTACCCATGCGCGCAGCGATTTGCGTGGTTTTTGAGCCCGGCGCGGCGGCAACGTCCATCACGCGGCTCGGTGAATTATCGTCGGCAAACAGGGCGGCAACCGGCAGCATGGAACTGGCTTCCTGAATATAAAACAGGCCGCTCAGATGCTCGGCGGTACTGCCGAGCGGCAGCGTATCTTCATCATCGCGCTCAATCCAGAAACCTTCTTCGCACCAGGGAACGGGCGTCAACGACCAGCCATACGGGGCGGTTAAGGTGAGAAAATCGGCCACCGAAATCTTAAGCGTATTAACGCGGATGCTGCGGCGTAACGGGCGCTGGCAGGCGGCGAGAAAATCGTCAAAAGAGAGATGCACAGGCATCGCATCGCGCATTTGCGTCAAAAAGGCGTCAGGAAAATAAACAGCGTGTTGAGTCACGGGGGAGTACCACCGGCAGAAAAACAAGCGCGCAGTGTAGCATAAAGGCTCCGGCGCGAGCACGCCGGAGCCTGATATTAACGTGGCAGCGCGGTACCCCATTCACGCCACTCTTTCGGTTCACTTTCCAGCAGCAGGAAGTGCTTGCCCGCCTGCGCTTTCGGCGCCAGCGGAGTGCCAGGCGGCGTCGCGAAGGCAATGCCGCCGCGAATGAACTGATTAAAGGTACCGGTCTTCACCACGCCGCCAGTCAGGCCGAAGTCCAGACTGTATCCGGACGCCAGCCAGAAGACGGAGTTGTTGCGGACCAGGTGCTGGTAGCGTTGACTGATGCGCAAGGCGATCATCACGCGGTCAGACAGTGTGCCGAGCGTCATGCCGGTGACGGTACCCACTTCAATCCCGCGGAACAGGACCGGCGTACCGATCGCCAGTGAACCCGCTTCGGGGACTTCGAGCACAATACTCAGCCCGTCAAGGTAGCGTGAGTCGGTAATGGTCGCTTCCTGTAGTTCAAAGTCACGGCGCGGATTACCCCGACCCGGCTCGACGTTGATGTAGGGTTGCAGGATCGTGTCGAGATGTTCCACGCCAGCGGCTGAGATTTGCGGCGTAATCACGGAGAAGCGCGTCCCGCCACGGGCGAAGGTCTGCACATATTCCGGATACAATACCGCCTTTGCCTGTACCTCGTTGCGAGAGGTGAGCAGTTCAAGCGTCTGGATCTGTCCGATATCAATGCCGAGGTAGCGAATGGGCATTCCGGCCGCCAGTTTCCCGGCATCAAAGGCGTGCAGGGTAATCTGCCCGCCAACCGCACGTGCGGCGGTTTCGGAGGCATATAAAATGCGCTTATCGCCTTTGCGCTGACTGGCGCTGGCGCCGCTGAGGTTATCAAAGCTGATCGCCCCCTTCAGCGCACGCGACAGGGGAGAGGCCTGCACGGTCAGCCCACTGCCGTTGAGCTGGACCTTAGCCCCGCCTTCGGCCCAGAAGACGCTGTTGCTGGTCAGCAGGTTGCGGTACTCCGGTTTGATGTGCAGATCGATATCAAAGGCATCGGCGCGCGGGCGCACGGTGATCACTTCGCCCACTTCAAATTTACGATACAGCACCACGGAACCGGCCTGCACGTCCGGCAATGTTTCCGCACGCAGGCTCAGGGTGGTGGTCGGCAGATCGCTCAGGCTATTCTCTACCGCTTTTTCCAGGTTGGCATACAGCGGATAGCTGGACTTCATTTCCCCTTTGCTGCCTGGCAATATGCGAATACCGCCGCTGATCCATTCGCTGGCGCTGGCGCCGAGGAACTCAACGCCATCCAGACCCACTTTGACATCCACACGGCTGTTGACCACGAATTTGCTGTCACCCTGGACCAGGTCACGATGTTGCGGATCGACCGCCACGGTAAACTCGACCCCTTTGCTGGTCAGCTTACGTTCGATTACCTGGCCCACCTGGACGCCGTGGAGGATCAGCGGTTGCCCCGCATCGATACCGTAGCTTTCGGGCGCGGTCAGGGTAAAGGTCAGGACGTCCGGTTCGTGGAGCAGCGCTTTTTCACCGGGGACAACCACAAACTCGCTGCGCGGTTCACCGGCGCCGGGCACCAGTTCAAAGGTTTTGCCCGTCAGCAACGAACTGATGTTAGCGTCACTTAGCGAGAGTTTGGGACTGCGCAGTTCAATGCGCGTGCCGTCGCGTAACAGCGTCACGACGCTAGGGTCAACGGTCATTTCGCCGGTGACTTTACCGCCAGGCTGTAAATTCAGTCTGGTGAGTTCACCCACTTCCAGCCCCTGATACATCAGCGGCGTGGCGTTCGCTTTCAGCCCTTCGCCGCTGGGGAGTTCGAGCTTGACAATGACGCCGCGCTGGCTGTGCGCCAGGTCGGCGTACAGGCCAAAGGTATCATCCTGATCCGCGACCTTTGAGTCGTCCGGGGAATCAAAGGCGATGGCTCCGTTTACCAGGGCTGCCAGACTTTCCAGTTTGACCTTCGCACCGCTCAGGCTGATATCGGCGTTGACCCCTGACACATTCCAGAAGCGACTGCCTTTCTTCACCAGGTTGGTAAAGCGGCGTTCAACCAGCACATCGATGGTGACGCCCTGTTTGTTCGGGTTAATGCTGTAATCATAAACTCTGCCGACCGGGATCTTACGGAAATAAACCAGCGAACCGCTGTTCAGCGATCCCAGATCGGGTGCATTGAGATGAATCATCAGATCGCCGTTATCCAGCCGATATTTCGGCTGGGTGTCGAGGGCGACGAAATGATCTTGCTCTTTACCTTTACCGGGCATCATGCCGATATAGTTGCCGCCAACCAGCGCATCGAGGCCAGAGACGCCCGCGAGCGACGCTTTAGGCGTCACCAGCCAGAACTGCGTGTCTTCGCGCAGGGCGTCTTTCATGTCGGATTTAATGCTGACCCGCACCTCAATTTTGCGCAAATCCTTGCTCAGGCTGATGTCCTGAACCGTACCCACCTCAACACCCTGATAGCGAACAGGCGTGCGGCCCGGGACAATACCATCCGCAGACATGAAGTCGATGGTCACGGTATTACCGCGATCTTCATAGCTGTTCCATATCAGCCATCCCGCAATCATTAATGCAATCAGCGGGAGTAGCCAGAACGGTGAGATACGGCGTTTTGTTTTAATCTGCGCTTCAGTCTGCGAAGCGGGCGTTTCCTGACTCATGTGCATCCCAAAGTAAGCGGCTGTCCAGCCATTCCACTGCAAGAATAGTCAAAATGACCGCTGAGCCGAAATAAAACGCAGCCGGTCCCATAGTAAAAGCAAGAATCTGGTCGCGGTTAATCAGCGACATGGTTAACGCGATAACAAAAAGATCCAGCATCGACCAGCGACCGATCCACGTGACCAGACGCAAGAGTTGCATTCGCGTGCGTAAACCCTGTTCGCATTTGAACTGAATACTGAGCAGCAGGGTAAACATGACGATCACTTTAGTGAATGGCACCAGAATACTGGCGATAAAGACCACGGCGGCCACGGCGACATTGCTGTTCGCCAGCGACAGGATACCGGACATGATCGTATCTTCCTGTCGTCCGCCGTTCACGTAGATAACCGAGATAGGCATCAGGTTAGCAGGCAGCAGCAAAACAATCGATGCCAACAATGCCGCCCAGCATTTTTGGATGCTCTGGTTTCGGCGCTCGCGTAAGGGAATATGGCAGCGCGGGCAGCGACCACGCGGGTCCGGATAGCCGGTAAAATGGCAGCCGAGACAAACACGCAACTGCTCATCCGGACGCTTTGCCGGTCGCTGCGGATAAAAACGTTCCCACAGCTGTTCAATGTTCAGGTGCGACAGCGTCAGGATGCTCAGGACCACCAGTGCAATAAACGCGTAAAGCCCCACGCCAGGCTGCAAAAAGGCGTAATCCTGAACTTTGATCGACGCCACACCGATACCCACCAGATAGATGTCCAGCATCACCCACTCTTTAAGCCTTTCCAGCATCAGCAGCACCGGGCGTAAATTCATGCCGAGAATATTGCCGAACCACAGGTACGCAATCGAGGTGACGAGGATCAGCGGCGCGCCCGCGACGCAAAACAGCACCATCGCCGCGGTAATGGGATCGCCTTGCTTTGTCATCTGCCAGATCCCCTGCATCACGTTGGCATCAATGCGGATGCCCAGCAGATAGATGTGCAGCAGCGGCTCGCCCCAGGCGAAGGGCATCAGCAACAGCATGGTGACCGCCATCGCCCCCAGCCGCGTCAGCGACCAGTCGCGGCCATCACGAATTTTCGCCTGGCAGCGGGGACAGTATGCGCTCTGGTGAGAACGCATCTTCGGCAGACTAAACAGCAAATCGCACTGAGGGCAACGCTGATAGTGCGCACGAGGCAGTGCTTCGCTGATGGATCGGATCGCTATTTTTTTCGTCGGCGTGATCTGGGGTGTCTTGAGAGCCATGTATCGCGAATCAAAGTGTTAGATTTATGTAATCTTAACTCATGACGGGAATGATCTTGAGCATTAACGCATTTAATGCTTATTTTAATAGGCTGGCAGTATCAGAGTAAGACAACTAAGTGATTATATAATGAACAAGACAGAGCTATACGCGGATCTGAACCGCGATTTTCAGGCATTAATGGCAGGAGAGACCAGTTTTCTGGCCACGCTGGCGAACACCAGCGCACTGTTGTACGAACGTCTTTCGCAAGTGAACTGGGCGGGGTTTTACCTGCTTGAGGGCGATACGCTGGTATTAGGTCCGTTTCAGGGCAAAATTGCCTGCGTACGGATCCCGGTGGGTCGCGGCGTGTGCGGCGCAGCCGTTGCCCACAACCAGGTGCAGCGGATTGACGACGTTCACGCCTTTGATGGCCACATCGCCTGCGATGCGGCCAGCAATGCGGAAATTGTCCTGCCATTAACCGTCAATGGTCATATTATTGGCGTGCTGGACATCGACAGTACGGCGTTTGGGCGCTTCACCGCTGAGGATGAAGAGGGGCTTCGCCGGCTTGTTGCGCAGCTTGAAACCGTGCTTGCAATGACGGATTACAAAAAATTCTTTGCGAGCGTCGCAGGATAATCAACGGATAACGTAGCAATTACTGATGGCGTCATTATAATGACGCCTGTTCATGCCTGCTGCTTGTTGGCTACGTCCGTTGTAATCAGGAAATTTCATGGAAAATCAACCTAAGTTGAATAGCAGTAAAGAAGTCATCGCGTTTTTGGCCGAGCGTTTTCCGCAGTGTTTTAGTGCGGAAGGCGAAGCGCGCCCACTGAAAATTGGCATTTTTCAGGATCTGGTAGAGCGTATTGAGGGCGAAATGAACCTCAGCAAAACGCAACTTCGTTCCGCTTTACGTCTTTATACTTCAAGCTGGCGTTACCTGTACGGCGTTAAGCCGGGCGCAACGCGTGTCGATCTCGACGGCAACCCGTGCGGTGAGCTGGATGAGCAGCACGTTGAACATGCGCGTAAGCAGCTTGAAGAAGCGAAAGCTCGCGTTCAGGCGCAGCGTGCAGAACAGCAAGCGAAAAAACGCGAAGCTGCCGCCGCCGCGGGAGAAACCGAAGACGCGCCGCGTCGTGAACGTAAGCCGCGTCCCGCACCACGCCGCAAAGAAGCGACGGAGCGTAAACCGCGTGCTGAAAAACCAGCCGCGAAAGCGCCGCGCGCACCTCGTGAAGAGAAATTGACTCCGGTTTCGGATATTTCAGCGCTGAGCGTTGGACAGTCTCTGAAGGTGAAAGCGGGCAATGATGCGATGGATGCCACCGTATTAGAAATCACCAAAGATGGCGTCCGTGTACAGCTGAATTCGGGTATGTCTTTGATTGTACGCGCAGAACACCTGGTGTTCTGAAACGGAGGCCAGGCCTGGCATGAACACATTTTTTAGGCTTACCGCGTTAGCTGGCCTGCTTGCAATAGCAGGCCAGACCTTCGCAGTGGACGACATTACGCGTGCCGATCAGATTCCTGTTCTTAAGGAAGAGACACAGCACGCGACGGTGAGTGAACGCGTCACGTCGCGTTTTACGCGTTCTCACTACCGTCAGTTCGATCTCGATTCGGCCTTTTCCGCCAAAATTTTCGACCGCTATCTGAATTTACTCGACTACAGCCACAATGTGCTGTTGGCAGGGGATGTCGAACAGTTTGCGAAGAAGAAAGGGCAACTGGGTGACGAATTGCGTTCGGGTAAGCTCGACGTTTTTTACGATCTCTATAATCTGGCGCAAAAACGCCGCTTCGAGCGTTTTCAGTACGCACTGAAAGTGCTGGAACGTCCGATGGACTTCACCGGAACTGACACCTTCAATCTCGATCGCAGCAAAGCGCCCTGGCCAAAAGATGAGGCTGAGCTGAATGCGCTGTGGGACGGCAAGGTGAAGTTCGATGAGTTAAGTCTGAAACTGACCGGCAAGAACGATAAAGAAATTCGCGAGACGCTGACGCGTCGCTATAAATCCGCGATCCGTCGTCTGACGCAAACCAACAGTGAAGACGTCTTCTCACTGGCGATGACCGCGTTTGCGCGCGAAATTGATCCGCATACCAACTATCTCTCGCCACGCAATACCGAGCAGTTTAATACCGAGATGAGCTTGTCCCTTGAAGGGATTGGCGCCGTGCTGCAAATGGACGATGACTATACGGTCATTAATTCCATGGTGGCTGGCGGCCCGGCGGCGAAGAGCAAGGCGATTAGCGTTGGCGATCGCATTGTCGGCGTGGGTCAGACCGGTAAGAGCATGGTCGATGTGATCGGCTGGCGCCTGGATGACGTTGTGGCACTTATCAAAGGGCCAAAAGGCAGCAAGGTTCGTCTTGAAGTTCTGCCGGCCGGCAAAGGCACAAAAACCCGTATTGTCACACTGACGCGTGAACGTATCCGTCTGGAAGACCGCGCCGTTAAAATGTCTGTGAAGACGGTAGGTAAAGAGAAAGTCGGCGTACTGGATATACCGGGCTTCTACGTTGGCCTGACTGACGATGTCAAAGTTCAGTTACAGAAACTGGAAAAACAGAACGTCAGCAGTATCGTCATCGATCTGAGAACTAACGGCGGCGGGGCGCTGACGGAGGCAGTTTCGCTGTCCGGTCTGTTTATTCCTTCCGGTCCGGTGGTTCAGGTTCGTGACAACAACGGTAAAGTCCGTGAGGACAGCGATACCGATGGCGTTGTTTATTACAAAGGCCCGCTGGTGGTACTGGTCGATCGCTTCAGCGCGTCGGCATCGGAAATTTTCGCCGCGGCCATGCAGGATTACGGTCGTGCGCTGATCGTCGGTGAGCCGACCTTCGGTAAAGGTACCGTGCAGCAGTATCGTTCGCTGAACCGTATTTACGATCAGATGCTGCGTCCAGAATGGCCCGCACTGGGTTCCGTTCAGTACACGATCCAGAAGTTCTATCGTGTGAATGGCGGCAGTACTCAGCGTAAGGGCGTCACGCCGGATATCATCATGCCGACGGGGAATGAAGAGACCGAAACCGGTGAGAAGTTTGAAGATAATGCGTTACCGTGGGATAGCATTGATGCCGCAACGTATGTGAAATCAGATGATCTGACGCCGTTCGGCCCTGAATTACTCAAAGATCACAATGCGCGTATCGCGCAGGATCCTGAGTTCCAGTACATCATGAAGGATATCGCCCGTTTCAATGCGATGAAGGACAAACGCAACATCGCGTCTCTGAATTACGCACAGCGTGAAAAAGAGAATAACGAAGATGATGCGCTGCGTCTGGCGCGAATCAATGACCGGTTTAAACGTGAAGGAAAACCGGTTCTGAAGAAACTGGATGACCTGCCAAAAGATTACCAGGAGCCGGATCCGTATCTTGATGAAACGGTGAAGATTGCGCTGGATCTGGCGACGCTCGAGAAAGCGAAGCCCGCGGAACAACCCACCGCGACGAAGTAACCTCAGACAGGCACAAGAAATTGTGCCTGTTTTTTTTAACAAGCGCATGAAGTCGTCAGCCTGATACAGAAAAATGTAAAGTTGTGTCTTTCTGGTGACTTACCGGGCATTGATGCTTGAAAATAGCGGTACGACCCATACGATGTGGGTAATCGCATAGTGCGTTTTGTTAAGTTGAGGTTAAAAGAAGATTATGATGCGAATCGCGCTTTTCCTGTTGACGAACCTGGCCGTCATGGTCGTTTTCGGGCTGGTGCTGAGCCTGACAGGGATTCAGTCGAGCAGCGTTCAGGGCCTGATGATTATGGCGCTGCTGTTCGGTTTTGGTGGTTCCTTCGTTTCACTGCTGATGTCCAAATGGATGGCGTTACGCTCCGTCGGTGGGGAAGTGATCGAGCAACCACGTAACGAAAGAGAGCGCTGGTTGATGAATACGGTCGCCACGCAGGCGCGTCAGGCCGGTATCGCCATGCCGCAGGTCGCTATCTACCATGCGCCGGACATTAACGCGTTTGCTACCGGGGCGCGCCGTGATGCCTCTCTGGTTGCGGTCAGTACCGGTCTGCTGCAAAACATGAGCCCGGATGAAGCTGAAGCCGTTATTGCTCACGAAATTAGCCATATCGCGAACGGTGACATGGTTACCATGACGCTGATTCAGGGGGTTGTGAACACCTTTGTTATCTTCATCTCGCGTATTCTGGCGCAGATCGCCGCCGGTTTTCTCGGTGGTAACCGTGATGAAGGCGAAGGCAGCAATGGCAACCCGATGATCTACTTTGCGGTCGCAATGGTACTGGAACTGGTCTTCGGTATTCTGGCGAGCATCATTACTATGTGGTTCTCTCGTCACCGTGAATTCCACGCCGATGCGGGGTCCGCCAAACTGGTCGGTCGTGAAAAGATGATTGCCGCGCTGCAGCGCCTGAAAACCAGCTACGAACCGCAAGAAGCATCCAGCATGATGGCCTTCTGCATCAATGGTAAAGGTAAATCGCTGAGCGAACTGTTTATGACTCACCCGCCGCTGGATAAACGTATCGAAGCGCTGCGCAGTGGGGAATACCTGAAGTAAGCCTGTCGGAAAGAAGAGAAAGCGCGTCCATGGACGCGCTTTTTTTACGCCTGCGCCCGGGGCTGTGTGATGCGCAGACCGCTCACCACCGCTGCAACGGTCGCCAGAATCCCTGCCATCAGCAGAGAAACATGCGTGCCGTTATCCCCGAACTGGTTCAACAGCAGCGCGACCAGCGCCGCGCCTGAACTTTGTCCCAACAGACGGGCGGTTCCCAGCATGCCACTGGCGCCGCCGCTGCGTTCACGAGGCGCTGAGGTGATGATCGTGTGGTTATTGGGCGACTGAAATAAACCAAACCCGGCGCCGCAGAGAATCATCGGCCAGATGATATTCAGATCGGACGGCACGGCAGGAAGTAACACCAGGGCAAACAGGCCACTTGCCATCACCAGCAGGCCCAGCGCGCCCAGCAAACCGGCATGGACGCGTTCAATCAGATACCCGGCCAGCGGCGCCATGACCATTGTTGCCAGCGGCCAGGGGGTAAGCAGCAAACCGGTTTCCACTTCACTGCGTCCCAGTACCGTTTGCAGATAGAAGGGCAGAGAGACCATCGCCAGCATCTGCGCGCAAAAAGAGCAGATTGAGGTACCTATCGACAGGGAAAAAAGAGGAATACGCAGCAGGTCGACCGGCAATAACGGCACCGGTAATGAAAGCTGACGGCGGATAAAGAAATAGCCCACCACCATCATCGCCGCCACTTCGGCACCGATCAGCGTCAGGGGTTGCCCCTGTGCAAAACCACTCAGTGCGGTGATCAACAGACCAAACGTCAGCGCATTCATCACGGCGCTGGGGATGTCAAAACGCGCTTTATTGCTGCGTGAGCCATTAGGCGGCAGAAAGCGCATTGCCAGAATCAACGCAATAATCCCTAACGGCACATTGATCAGAAACAGCCATTTCCAGGAGGCAATTGAGAGGATGGCGGCCGCGATGGTTGGGCCTGCGGCCGCAGAGACGGCGACGATAAAGGAGTTAATGCCCATCCCGCGACCCAGATGGCGCTGAGGATAAATCAGACGAATCAACGCCGTGTTGACGCTCATTAGCGCCGCGCCGCCGAACCCCTGAACGACACGCGCCATCGTCAACATCTGTAGCGAATCCGCGAGTGCGCAAAACAGTGAGGCCAGCAGAAAAACCACCAGTCCGCATTTGTAGATGCGTCGATAGCCAAACATATCGCCCAGAAATGACAGCGACAGTAACGAGACGACAATGGCGATCTGATAGGCGTTGACGACCCATATTGAGCTGGCGGCGGAGGCGTGTAAGTCAGTGGCTATGGTGGGGAGCGCCACATTGGCAATGGCGCCGTCCAGCACGGCCATCGAAATACCAATAACGATGGTTAAAATAGCACCATATCGCTGCGGAAGCGGCAGGCCGTCGGCCTGGGATTTATTCATGAGATTGATAGTTTCTGCGAAGAATATGATCAGGGTAGTGATTTTAGCATTGATATTCCGGCTTTATATCGCAGATTTGTAACGAAGTAAGCAAAGATGGATTGCGGGCGCCTGGCCATGAAATTATAATAAAAAATCGTTCTGATTTTTATAAAACACTCGTAATGAGGTGATAAATGGCTAACGCAGATCTGGATAAACAGCCTGATTCTGTATCTTCCGTGCTGAAAGTCTTTGGCATTCTGCAGGCGCTGGGTGAAGAGCGCGAAATAGGGATTACCGAGTTATCACAACGCGTCATGATGTCAAAAAGCACCGTTTATCGCTTTTTACAGACCATGAAAACACTGGGATATGTGTCACAGGAAGGTGAATCCGAGAAGTATTCTCTGACGCTGAAACTGTTTGAACTTGGCGCTCGCGCGCTACAGAATGTTGACCTTATCCGCAGTGCGGACATCCAGATGCGCGAACTCTCTCGCCTGACGAAAGAGACGGTGCACCTTGGCGCGCTGGACGAAGACAGCATCGTCTACATTCATAAGATTGATTCGATGTACAACCTGCGCATGTATTCGCGTGTGGGTCGCCGCAATCCGCTTTACAGCACCGCGATTGGTAAAGTGCTGCTGGCCTGGCGCGATCGTGACGAAGTGAAGCAGATTCTGGACGGCATTGAGTACAAGCGCAGTACCGGACGCACTATCACCACCACGGAAGCATTGCTGCCGGTGCTGGATAAAGTCCGCGAACAGGGTTATGGCGAAGATAACGAAGAACAAGAAGAAGGTTTACGCTGCATTGGCGTACCGGTATTCGATCGTTTCGGTGTGGTGATTGCGGGTCTGAGTATCTCCTTCCCAACGCTGCGTTTTTCCGAAGAAAACCTGCACGACTACGTTTCGATGCTGCATACCGCGGCGCGTAAAATCTCTGAACAGATGGGCTACAACGATTATCCGTTCTGATGATGTCATGCAGTCGATATAAAGAAACGGCCGGCTTTTTCGCCGGCCGCTTTAATCCTGTGACATTCTGCTTCAGCAATACGCAAGGCACGGATCATGACGACGGGATATTAACCGTTATCGACGACCACGGTACTCTTACGCAATATCGGACAATCCGTTAATCCGATGATACCGCTATCGGTATGAACATATTGCGCGGTGGCGGTTCCTCGCGCGGTAAGATACTTGCATTGCAACCCCAGCCCGGCGGCATTCTCCTGGCTGCCTATCAGCACACCATACCCACTGAGTAATAATCCAATCCATACAAGCGCAAACAACACGATAGCGCGAATAATCAAACGCATTATGACCTCTTTTCTTCTATAAGTTAGACTGAGCTTAGCGCTTACGCTCATTGATACAAGTAAATGATTCTTAAAAAATCGCTAATGTCTTCTGTAGTTAGTCCTGGTTTAAGATACGCATGATAATTTGGTGGCATAAGATGTTGATGCGGAGAGTGGAGTGAAAAAGTTTCGATGGATAATTCTGGTGGTGGTAGTGCTTGTGTGCCTGCTGCTATGGGCCCAGGTGTTCAACATCATGTGTGACCAGGATGTACAATTTTTCAGCGGAATTTGCGCCATCAATAAATTTATCCCCTGGTGAGATCATTTTTTCATCCGTTGATTTCCTTCCTGTGGCGCGGTGGTAAAATGGCGCGTCTACATTGAGGTGGTGAAATGAACGAAGTAGTGAATTCCGGCGTGCTTAATTTTGCGTCGTTGATTGTATCGGTGGGGGTTCTGGTTGTTGGGCTGGTGCTGTGGTTCTTTATCAACCGTGCGAGCTCGCGAACCAATGAGCAGATTGAGCTGCTTGAAGCGTTGTTAGACCAGCAGAAGCGACAAAATGCATTATTGCGTCGTCTCTGTGAAGCGAACGAGCCGGAAAAAGTGGCAGAGGCATCGCCTAAGGCCAATGATCCGCAAGAGGATGAGGACATCATCCGTCTGGTCGCAGAACGTTAATCCTCGTGTAACAGGAAGCGAATGGGCTGGCGTCTCGCCAGTCTTTCCTTCCTGGTTTGTTATCCTGCACGCTATTAGTGCAGTCGCATGCCGCTTCGCTATATCCGTTCCTTCTTGTGCCAGTGCGCCGGTTATTGCCTGCACACACTTAATTATATTTTTCCATACGTTAATAATGTGATCATCTCCGTTTTGTGAGAATGATCGGTTTTATAATAAGCGAAACGTTTCTTTCCCTATTTTTGTGCATTGTCATCATTCTTTCATTAAATGAGTGCATAAGAACAGTAGATATCAAGATGGAGCGAAATGAGGCGTTATTATGATACCGGGTCATTTTGCGTTGAAACAAATTATGCATAACAAAGCAGAATTTGTGATAACCGTGGGTCGCCACGTTTCGACATCGCAATGATCTGGAAGTCGCGAAGTTATTGAGCTATGGTTGAAAAGTCCCCGCTGCGCGGCGGGTCTGACAAGGGCTCAGCAAGCGCATGGGAATATATCGGCTTGAGGATTGACGCATAACTGTGCAGTTACTCTGTGTCGACTGGCGAGATTTGTGCGACCGATCGAGACACGTTTAAAAATGGCTTGCCATAATTAACGTTGTATGTGATAACACGTTTTGGGTTAAACGAGGTACAGTTCTGTTTATGTGTGGCATTTTCAGTAAAGAAGTCCTGAGTAAACACGTTGTCGTTGAATACCGCTTCTCTGCCGAACCTTATATTAGTGCCTCAAGCAGTAATGTCTCAGTTTTATCTATGTTATGCCTGCGGGCGAAGAAAACACTCTAAGGAATTTTGCAAATGGCAAAGATTAAAGGTCAAGTTAAGTGGTTCAACGAGTCTAAAGGTTTTGGCTTTATTACTCCGGCTGATGGCAGCAAAGACGTGTTCGTACACTTCTCCGCTATCCAGGGTAATGGCTTCAAAACTCTGGCTGAAGGCCAGAACGTTGAGTTCGAAATTCAGGACGGCCAGAAAGGTCCGGCTGCTGTTAACGTAACAGCTATCTGATCGACACCACTGATTTGAAGCGCATCTGCGCATCAACCTCAGATTTAAAGCCTCGCTGATGCGGGGCTTTTTCATTCATCTTCCTTCAAAGTATGTCTGAATACCTCCTCCGTTAGCGTTTTGTTGCAAAGCCGTGATGTTATTAGCATAGTTTTCACCGCTTTCCCGCCGTTATTTCCGTTAAATCAGTCACCTGAATATCATGTTTGCCGGAGAACAGGTGAAAAAGAAAAGTGAGGGAACGGCGCGAAGTTTCACACCGCTACGTTTTGCGCTGCTTTGTATCGCCATATTGCTGAGTCTGGGACTGCTGCTGGGGCGCGTTGCCTGGTTGCAGATTGTTGAACCCGACCGTCTGGTCAGGCAAGAAGACATGCGCTCATTGCGCGAAGTCACCACGGCATCGCCGCGTGGAATGATCACCGATCGGCAAGGGCGGCCGCTGGCGGTCAGCGTACCGGTGAATGCGGTCTGGGCTGACCCCCAAACGTTATTGAGCAAAGGCGGCGTTGGCGACAACGAACGCTGGCAGGCGCTGGCCAACACGCTGCATCTTTCACTCACGAACCTGGCGGCGCGCGTTAACCACGATCCGTCAGCACGGTTTATCTATCTTGCGCGTCAGGTCTCTCCTCAACAGGCGAAGTGGATCGATAAGCTGAACCTGCCCGGGATCAATTTGCGCGAAGAGTCCCGGCGCTTTTACCCGGCAGGACATGTCGCGGCGAATCTGATTGGTTTCACCAATATTGACGGGCAGGGCATTGAAGGGGTTGAGAAAAGCTTTAACGCACAGTTAATGGGGAAGCCGGGTTCCCGCCTGGTCCGGAAAGATAAATTCGGTCACGTGATTGAAAACATCACGGAAGTTAATCCTGTGCCGGCGCATGAACTACAACTCAGCATTGATGAGCGCCTGCAGACAGTCACCGAGGATGCACTGGACAATGCGGTTAGCTGGAACAAAGCGGAATCAGGCGCTGCCGTGCTGGTGAACATTGCCACCGGTGAGATCCTGGCGATGGCCAGTTTCCCCGATTTTAACCCGAACAACCGTGATGGGGCGGTGCTTGATGATTTTCGTAATCGTGCGATTAGCGATACCTTCGAGCCGGGCTCGACGGTGAAACCGCTGGTCATTATGACGGCGCTTGAGCAGGGGATTGTCCAGCCTGACAGCGTGATCGACACTCATCCGTTTTATCTTGACGGGCATCGGATCCGCGATGTGGGCTTTTATCCGGAACTGACGCTGACCGGCATTTTGCAAAAATCGAGTGACACCGGGGTTTCGCATCTCTCGTTAGCGATGCCGATCCAGCGAGTCGTCGATACCTACCGCCACTTTGGCTTTGGTCAACCCACAGGGCTGGGACTCACCGGTGAGCGTCAGGGGCTGATGCCGCAACGCCGTTACTGGAGCGATCTGGATCGCGCGACTTTTGCCTTTGGCTACGGCCTGATGGTGACGCCGCTGCAACTGGCGCACGTCTATGCCACGATTGGCAGTTTTGGCCTGTACCGACCGCTCTCTATTACGCGCATCGATCCGCCTGTCATCGGCAAGCGCGTAATGTCGGAAGCGCTGGTCAGGCAAGTGGAGCATATGATGGAAAGTGTCGCCCTGCCGGGGGGCGGCGGGACGAAGGCGGCGGTCCGGGATTATCGCGTGGCGGTTAAAACCGGGACGGCGAAGAAGATCGGTGATGACGGTAAATACGTTGATAAATATGTGGCTTACACCGCAGGAGTGGCGCCGGCAAGCAACCCGAAGTTTGCGCTGGTAGTGGTGATCAACGATCCGCAGAACGGGGCCTATTACGGTGGCGCGGTGTCGGCACCGGTTTTCAGCCAGATTATGGGCGATGTGCTACGACTGGAAAACGTCAAACCGGATGGGATGCCTGCCGACTCCAGTCATCTGTTGGTGATGCAGCGCAATGCGCTGACACTCTCCACGCGCTAAGTGATTCTCCCGGGGCGTAAATCGCGTTACACTTGCGCCCTGAATTTACCTGCCGGAGTTGTTATGTCGTTTTCCTGCCCACTTTGTCACCAGCCCCTTGCGCACGTTAATAACAGTTTTATCTGTCCGCAGCGGCATCAGTTTGATGTGGCAAAAGAGGGGTACGTTAACCTGTTGCCAGTACAGCATAAGCGCTCACGCGATCCGGGCGACAGCGCGGAGATGATACAGGCACGCCGTGCATTTCTTGATGCCGGACATTATCAACCCCTGCGTGACGCCATTGTTGAGCAGCTTTCCGCGCGCCTCGACGCGTCGGCGACCTTGATTCTTGATATCGGCTGTGGGGAAGGGTATTACACTCATGCCTTTGCTGATGCGTTGCCGACGGCGACCACCTATGGACTGGACGTGGCAAAAGTGGCCATTAAAGCGGCGGCCAGACGCTATCCGCAGGTGACATTCTGCGTCGCCTCGAGTCATCGGTTGCCGTTTGCTGATGCAAGCCAGGACGCCATTGTGCGGATTTACGCGCCGTGTAAAGCGCAAGAGCTGGCGCGCGTGGTCAAGTCGCAGGGTTGGGTGATCACGGCAACGCCGGGACCGCGCCATTTAATGGAGCTGAAAGGGCTGATTTACGATGAGGTTCGGCTCCATGCGCCGCATACTGAGCAACTGGAAGGGTTCACCCTGCTGGAGGATATTACGCTGGCGTATCCGATGCGCCTGAGCGGAAAGGAAGCGGTGGCGCTATTGCAGATGACGCCTTTTGCCTGGCGGGCCAAACCGGAGGTCTGGGAACGCCTGGCAAACACAGAAGTGTTTGACTGCCAGACGGATTTTCGTCTTCACCTCTGGCAGCGTGCGG
This sequence comes from Citrobacter freundii complex sp. CFNIH2, assembly GCF_002880615.1. Taxonomy (NCBI): domain Bacteria; kingdom Pseudomonadati; phylum Pseudomonadota; class Gammaproteobacteria; order Enterobacterales; family Enterobacteriaceae; genus Citrobacter; species Citrobacter freundii complex sp. CFNIH2. The sequence continues at coordinate 956,437 of NZ_CP025757.1, forward strand.
ATTAACCGTGAAAGTGCGTCCAGAGGATCTGGACGCCGATACCGATCAGTACCACCCCACCCAGAATTTCAGCCCGTTTGCCAAGCAGCGGGCCAATGAAGCGACCGACCATCATTCCCAGTGTGGACATGATCAGCGTGGCGCAGCCGATAGCCAGGGCGGTAGCGATAATGTTGACCTGCAGGAACGCCAGCCCCACGCCGACAGCCATGGCATCGAGGCTGGTGGCGACAGCGGTGGTGACCAGTAACCAGAAACCGTGACGGCGCAGCGGTTCATCATCTTCATCATCCGCGCCGCGAAATCCCTCAATAATCATCCGTCCGCCCAGAAAGACCAACAGGATGAAAGCAATCCAGTGATTCCACTCCAGCACGAATTTGCTGGCTAACATACCGAGCGCCCAGCCGATCAGCGGCGTCAATGTTTCCACTGCGCCGAAAATTAAACCGGTACGCAGGGCTTCAGAGAATTTGGGTTTATGCAGGGTAGCACCTTTGCCAATTGATGCGGCAAAAGCATCCATCGACATGCCAAAAGCGAGAATAATAGTGGCGGTGATATTCATGACAGCGTCCTGACCGGGGTTTCCATAAAACACACCACTGCCCCCAGTAAACATGCACACCTGAACTCGGGGTTCATACAGTATGCATAGCAGTTGATGTGCCTATGGTCTCGCCTGACTGAAAGAGATTTCAGTCCGTACGTGCCACGTTTTGCAACGAGTATGTTGACACGTACATTTCCGGAGTCTGGAAATCGGCTACTCCCCAAATGACGGCGCAACCTTATCATATTTTGAGAATATAAAACAACAACGGAGAAATATTATTTGACTTCTAATTGAAAACGATTTTCATTTAGATTTATTGGTAGATGGAACGTTAAAATAAATAACATTTACGCTGTCAGATTATAGCCTTAGCTATGTTTTTAACTGCAATTAAATTGCGAAAAACAAAGCCCAGGCTATATCTCTAATTTACTGATAAGAAACGAGAAGTTTATATATCTTTTCCAGATCGTCGATATTCTGTACACGAATAAGCAGACGCCGTTGTTCTAATTGCATCACCAGAACACCATCTTCCGATAAATTCATCTCTTTAATGCGGTTATATTCTATCCATACGTTGGCGAAGAAAAAACCACCCTGTTTGAAGAGGATTTTCGGGACCCGGATCCAGAAAATATAAAACCCCATTAACGCCAGAGCGCATAATAACCAGGTGGTCATGACAGCCCCATGGCTGGTGACATTGTTGTAGATAAGAATCGCGATGAGGCCAATGAAGATGACGCTGTCCACGCGGCTTCGGCGCAGCAGGGGAATGGCAAGCAGAGTCGGGCCATTGCGGCGTGGCATGATGAACTGATCGTAAATGGCGTAAGCCAGTAACGCGGCAATAAAGAAAACCAGCACCAGGTCCGTGATAGTCATTGATCCTTGTTCCTCCAGATAAAAAAACGGGGCCTTATAGGCCCCGGGAGAGTGATGACAAACTTCATCCCGATACCGGGCAAGCAGAGATCACCTAATTAAAAACCAGGAAAATCAATTTATTGATTTTCGGCTGATAACCACAATGAAGGAAAAACCACGTTTTTTCCTTCATTGTCAGCAGTATGACGGGGCCTTATAGGCCCCGGTAGTGTACTACAGTCTTACAGGCCCAACAGGCCGACCGCATAACCCGCGATACCGATGACAAAGAAGCCAACGATAATCCACAGCGGGTTCACTTTCTTACGCAACAGCCACATACAGGCGAAGGTCAGCAGCAGCGGAACCAGACCCGGCATCAACTGGTCGAGAATGGTCTGTACGGTGGTAACACGGGTCTGCCCATCCTGCCCGGTGATGGTTGAGACCACCAGCGGGATGTTCACGTGCGTCCACTTGTTAACCAATGCCCCCATAACAAACAGGCCGAGGATTGACGCCCCCTCAGTCAGTTTCTGCAGGAAGCCGCCGCCCATATCCTTAACGATATCGACACCTTTGCGGTAACCGTAAGCGACGCCGTAGTAACGGGTCAGCAGACGGACTGCGTTGAACAGAATGAAGAACAGCAATGGGCCGAGCAGGCTACCGCTCATCGCGATACCCGCACCTAACGCGGCGAATACCGGACGCACCGTACCCCAGAAAATCGGGTCGCCCACGCCTGCCAGCGGACCCATCAGGCCGACTTTGATACCGTTGATGGCACCATCGTCAATCTCTGCGCCGTTAGCACGCTGTTCTTCCATCGCCAGCGTTACGCCGAGAACCGGTGCCGCAACGTACGGATGGGTGTTAAAAAATTCCAGGTGACGCTTGATGGCTTGCTTACGCGCATCGTTGTTCTCTGGATACAGGCGACGAATAGCCGGTACCATGGAGAAACAGAAACCCAGCGCCTGCATACGTTCGAAGTTCCATGAACCCTGAAACAGGTTAGAACGAATGAACACGCCACGAATGTCACTCTGTGTGAGTTTTTTCTCAGTGGTAGTTTTAGTCATATCAACCATTTCGCTCACCTGCTAGTCCAGTTCGTTATCGAGGGAGTTGTCACCAGCAGCCTGCGCTGGTGCACCCGCCACGCGGTTATATTTCGGGCTCAGTTGGATGTAGAGGATGGCCATTACCGCACCAATCACACCCAGAGCAACCAGGTTGAAGTTAGTAAATGCCGCAGTCACGAAGCCGAGGTAGAAGAACGGCATCAGATAGCCTGCACGCATCATGTTGATAACCATCGCGTAACCGACCACAACGATCATGCCGCCGGCGATGTTCAGACCGCCAGTCACCACTTCCGGAATGGCATTCAGCATGCCCTGAACTTCGCTGGTGCCTACGGAAATTGCAACGATAACCGCCGGGATAGCGATACGCATTGCCTGCAGGAACAGGGAAGAGACATGCAGCCAGGAGAGCGCCGTCAGGTTACCGTTTTCCGCCGCTTTATCCGCCGCGTGCTGGAATGCCACAGTGATAGTACGAACGATGATAGTCAGAACCTGGCCTGCTGCAGCCAGCGGAATCGCCAGCGCGATACCGGCACCGATGCTTTGGTGACCGGCAATAACCAGAACGGTAGAAATAATGGACGCCAGTGCGGCATCAGGTGCAACGGCAGCACCGATGTTCATCCAGCCCAGGGCGATCATTTCCAGGGTACCACCGATGATAATACCGGTTTTCATATCCCCGAGAACGGCGCCAATCAGTGTACAGGCCACCAGTGGGCGGTGGAACTGAAATTCATCGAGTACCGACTCCATACCCGCGATACATGCGACGATGAACACCAGCACAATCTGAAGAGTGGTAATCTCCATTGTACTTCTCCTATTGCTATAACAGCCTTAAGTGTGAAAGCTCATTCAATGCCAGGGGTTACTTGCCCACTTTGGCAATCAAATCCATCATTTTCAGTTTCTGATCGGTTGACACTTTACGCGCCTCAAGCTCAATACCGCGGGCATTAAGTTTGTTAAAGGCGTCGATGTCTTTCTCATCGACAGAGATGGCGTTGTTGACCTGCGTTTTACCCTGACGGAAAGCCATACCGCCAATGTTCACGGAGGTGATTTTTACGCCGCCTTCGACAATGCGTTCAACATCGGTCGGATTGGTGAACAGCAGCATCACACGTTCGCCAGCGTATTTCGGGTTGTTGTAAACGCGAATCATCTTGGCAACATCCACCACGTGAGCGGTCACGCCAGGAGGCGCCACCTGCGTCAACAGCGTTTTACGCACAGTGTCTGCAGCCACTTCATCGCTGACCACGATAATGCGGGTCACGTTGGTTTCTTTGGTCCAGCGGGTAGCCACCTGACCGTGGATTAAACGGTCATCAATACGGGCAAGACCGATTTGCATATAATCGTTCGGTCCCATCGGTTTTGCCGGAGCCGCGGCTTTGGGGGCCGCTGCGACGGGGGCAGGGGCGGCTTTTTCCACCGGTTTCGCTTTCAGCGCTTTCACACCTTCGCGACCAGTTTCAACAGCCAGCGCGACCAGTTCGTCGAAGCTTGGGTTGTCGTCACGCGCCATCAGCGTTTCGACCAGCATAGGGATGTTCACCCCGGCGATCACTTCATACTGTTCTTTGTCGACGACAATGCGGCTGGCAGCGTTGAACGGACTGCCTCCCCATGTATCGACGAGAAACAGCACGCCGTTACGGGTATCGAGTTTTGCCAACTGAGCGTTGTACTTTTCAATCAGCGTTTCGGCATTCTCGCCGGGCACGAAATCGATCCAGCCGACGTTTTCCTGCTCGCCTAACAGCATTTCTGCTGTCTTGAGTAACTGCTCTGCAGCCCAACCATGTGTGCCTATAACAATAGCAATGGTCACTTGCTACCTCCTTTATTATCGTTAACACATCAACGTGAGAGATGTATTTGAATCGCCGTCCGCAACAGAATCGATTCAGATAAGGGTTACAATGAAAAACATATGATGTTCGCGAATTATTTTAGATACCGAAAAAAATATTTTATGTGATGAAGATCCGTAATTTAGTTTTCGCCAATGAGAAATTTCGTAGAGTAAAATATCTCTGTTACAACTCTTTGCAAAGGAAGGTAAATCTTTGCCAAAAACACGTTGCCTCTGTTATGTTTACGTTCTGTTTAACTAACCAGGAGTATAGGGCACTAGCCCGCTGTATGGATCGTCACCGACGTCATTTCACCTTCAGGCCGCATCGCGCCTGCCAGTCTGGCATGTCTTGCCACACGTTTTGTCTGCACTGTGTTTTATCGCCTGTTAACCATTCCTTAAGCAGGAGCTTGTCATGGAATTCTTAATGGACCCCTCGATTTGGGCGGGTTTGCTCACGCTTGTCGTCCTGGAAATTGTCCTGGGCATCGATAACCTGGTTTTTATTGCGATTCTTGCGGATAAGCTGCCGCCGAAGCAGCGTGACAAAGCACGTCTGATTGGTTTATCCCTGGCGCTCGTGATGCGTCTGGCCTTGCTGTCCATTATTTCGTGGATGGTCACCCTGACCCAACCGCTGTTCACCGTCATGGATTTCACCTTCTCCGGTCGTGATCTGATCATGCTGCTGGGGGTATCTTCCTGTTGTTTAAAGCCACGACGGAACTTCATGAACGGCTGGAAAACCGTGAACACGACTCCGGGCATGGTAAAGGGTATGCCAGCTTCTGGGTGGTTGTGACGCAGATCGTTATCCTGGATGCGGTATTCTCGCTGGATGCGGTGATTACGGCTGTCGGTATGGTGAACCATCTGCCTGTGATGATGGCGGCGGTTGTGATCGCGATGGCGGTGATGCTGCTGGCGTCCAAGCCGCTGACGCGTTTCGTCAACCAACATCCGACGGTGGTGGTGCTTTGTCTGAGCTTCCTGCTGATGATTGGTCTGAGTCTGGTCGCCGAAGGCTTTGGTTTCCATATTCCGAAAGGCTACCTGTACGCCGCGATTGGCTTCTCGATCATTATCGAAGTGTTTAACCAGATTGCGCGTCGCAACTTTATTCGCCATCAGTCAACGTTGCCGCTGCGTGCGCGTACGGCTGACGCGATCCTGCGTCTGATGGGTGGCAAACGTCAGGCGGCGGTGGCGCATGAATCCGACAGCCAGGCTGCCGTTCCGATCCCGGAAGGGGCATTTGCGGAAGAAGAACGCTATATGATTAACGGCGTGCTGACGCTGGCACAGCGCTCGCTGCGCGGGATCATGACTCCGCGTGGTGAAATCAGTTGGGTGGACGCCAATCTGAGCGTTGATGAGATCCGCGAGCAGTTGCTCTCCTCGCCGCACAGCCTGTTCCCGGTGTGTCGTGGCGAACTGGATGAGATCATCGGTATCGTACGGGCGAAAGAGCTGCTGGTGGCGCTGGAAGAGGGCGTCGACGTCGCGGCTATCGCGTCAGCTTCACCGGCTATTGTGGTACCGGAAACGCTGGATCCTATCAACCTGTTGGGGGTCCTGCGTCGTGCACGCGGTAGTTTTGTTATCGTCACCAACGAGTTTGGCGTGGTGCAGGGGCTGGTTACGCCGCTGGATGTCCTTGAAGCCATTGCCGGTGAGTTCCCGGATGCTGATGAAACGCCGGAAATTACCGTTGACGGCGAAGGCTGGTTAGTCAAAGGCGGCACCGATCTGCATGCCCTGCAACAGGCGCTGGCGGTGGATAACCTGGTTGATGAAGACGAAGACATCGCCACGGTCGCGGGACTGGTGATTGCGGCTAATGGTCACATTCCCCGTACGGGCGATGTGATCGAGGTTCCTCCGCTGAGCATTACCATTGTCGACGCTAATGACTACCGCGTGGATCTGGTGCGAATTGTTAAAGAACAACCTGCGCAAGAAGAAGAGGAGTAATCTTCTCTAACGCAGGGGTATCACGGGCGCGATGCGTCCGTTATGCCTGGGTGGCGGCGGGTGACTGCCCGCCAGCCACTGCGGAAAATCGCGCAGCGGCATCGGCTTTGCAAATAAAAATCCCTGCAGTAAATCCACACCGTGGCGGCGCAGATGCTGCGCCTGCTCCTGCGTTTCAACCCCCTCCGCGACCAGTTCGATATGCAGACGCTGCCCAAGGGCGATGATGATGTCGGTCACCGTTGAATTGACCGCATCAGTACCAATCGCATTGGTAAAGGACTTATCAATTTTCAGAATGTCAGGGCGCAACTTTTCCAGCCATGACAGCGAACTGTTGCCGGTTCCAAAATCATCGATCGCCAGCTTGATGTTTTGCCGTTGCAACTCGTGAACGATTCGATAATCAACATCCTGCAGCGCATCCCGCTCGGTAAGTTCAATCACCAGTTGTTGAATGGGCTGCTGACTGAACCAGTACTGATCGAGATCTTTCAGCAATTCCCCCTGCTGAAAATGGCTGGCGGCGACATTAATGCCAATATGAAACTGGCTGCTCATGGGGAAAAAATGACGTTGCCGAATGGTTTCTGCTAACACATAACGCGTCAGCGGCGCGATCTGGTGATGCTCTTCAGCAATCGGGATAAATACGTCCGGTGAAATCCACCCCTGGCGAGGATTATTCCAGCGCAGCAGGATCTCCACCCCCATGCACTGTCCGGTCCGCGCGTTCAGCAGCGGCTGGCAAAAAAGCTCAAATTCGCGCTGTGCCAGTGCGAGGTTAATCTCCCAGGAAAAACTCATTCGGTTGGCGGTGGCCAGCCACGCCAGGTAGCCCACCAGCAGACTGAGCAGCAATGCCAGCGGCAGCTGCGCGGGCAGGGCTTTGAGCGCCAGCGCCTCTGCCGCAGGCCCGGTCACGCTAATGGTAAAAGGATAGTGCTGTGAGGCGAGTTGATAGCGTTGTTCATCGTTGAGCGCGGGCAGGTTCTGCACTACGCCATTCCCGTAAATCAAATGTCGGTTGCCAACGGTCAGACTGGCTCCGGTTATCAGCGGCTTACGCGGCTCCAGGAGCAGCGTGGCAAGCAGGTCGATGTTAACGATTTCCATCACGCCGTCCTGGCCGTCAGGCGAGGACGGGTACCACTGGATGAGAATCGGGCTGCCTTTAATGAGCAGCGGATCGGTGGACAACAGCAGTTGCGCATGTGCGGTGGGGAGGTCAGGTTGAAGCTGATGAATCGGGATACTGCGATAGCCAAAGACGCTGGAACAGTAGAGTACGCCGCGCTGGACCAGAGCAATTGCGCGTACCGTTTGCAGTCTGGCAGCCTGTTTGCGCAGCGGGAGATGCGTAACGGAGCAGGGAAGGCCAATCAGTGGTAACAGGATATCGCGGCCATTCTGTAACGGCCGCAGCACTTCATCGAGCGTGGCGACCGCCCTGGAGGCAAAGGTAACGGTGTGGTGGTGATTTAAATTCCGCTGTGAAATAAATCGGACGCTCAGGGTCAGGATGAGCGTAATGAGCGCACAAAGTACGCACAGGATAAAACGTTTGCGACGATATTTTTTTATGATCCGTTGTGCTGTCTGCATGCGGGCCGCCTGATAACCGTCAGCCACAAAAGCCAACCGTAACAGAGCAAGTGTAGTGGGGAAACGGCGAGCAGACGAGAAAGGGGGCAAAATTTCGCCCATCCGTTGCAGATGGGCGAGGAAAAAGTATTAGTGTTGCTTGTTGAGGTGTTTAGTCACACTGAACTTTGATCGCCAGGCCGCCGCGTGAGGTTTCGCGGTATTTGGCGTTCATATCCTTACCGGTTTCGTACATCGTTTCGATGACTTTATCCAGTGAGACGCGCGGTGCGCTGGTACGACGCATCGCCATCCGTGCGGCGTTGATCGCTTTCACAGAGGCAATCGCATTACGTTCAATGCATGGTACCTGCACCTGACCAGCAACCGGGTCGCAGGTCAGTCCCAGGTTATGCTCCATGCCAATTTCAGCGGCGACGCACACCTGTTCCGGGCTCGCGCCCAGCAGTTCCGCAAGACCGGCCGCCGCCATTGAACAGGCCACACCCACTTCGCCCTGACAGCCGACTTCCGCTCCTGAAATCGAGGCATTCATCTTATACAACGCGCCGATGGCGCCTGCCGCCAGGAAGTAGCGGGTATAAATATCCGGGCTGACGGACTCAATAAAGTGATCGTAGTAGGCCAGAACGGCTGGCACGATACCGCACGCGCCGTTGGTTGGCGCGGTGACCACCCGACCGCCTGCCGCGTTCTCTTCGTTGACCGCGAGGGCGAACATGTTCACCCAGTCGATCACATTCATCGGGTCGTTAGAGAGCTTATCGCTGGAAACCAGCATCCGACGCAGCGCAGAGGCGCGACGCGGAACGCGCAGTGGGCCCGGCAACACGCCTTCGGTATTCATACCGCGATCGATACAGGCCTGCATCGTCTGCCAGACGTGACCGAAGTACTCTTCAATCTCTTTTTTGTCGTGCAAGGCCAGTTCATTCTGCATCGCCAGTCCGGAAAGGGACAGGCCGGTGCTGTTGCAGTATTCCAGCAGCTCGGTTGCGGATTTGAACGGATAAGGAACGCTCACCTCATTTGCCGCATCCTGACCGAAGTGCTCTTCATCGACGATAAAACCGCCGCCGATGGAGTAGTAGGTTTTGCTGTAAACGACGGCATCGCCGTTATACGCATGGATCTGCATGCCGTTTTCGTGCAGCGGCAGGTTGCCGTTATGAAAACGCATGCCGTCGTTTTGGGGGAAATCCACTTCGTGCTGACCGTGTGCCAGCAGCAGGCGACCGCGCGTCTCTACGTCGCGGATGAAGCCTGGGATACTATCAATATCCACGGTGGCTGGCTCATTGCCTGCCAGACCCATAATAATGGCGATATCGGTGTGGTGACCTTTACCCGTGAGCGACAGTGAACCATACACGTCGACGGCAACACGAGTAACGCTATCCAGTAATCCTTTTTCGACCAGGTCATCGACGAACTGTTTACCCGCCTTCATAGGCCCTACAGTATGGGAAGATGAGGGACCAATCCCCACCTTAAACATGTCGAATAGACTAATCACGATAATACTCCTGACAGGGTGACTGGAAACTTCCAGAAACGATGTAATAACTGCGCATAGTGTAAGAGGGAACGCCGGGATCGGCTTAACTATTCACATGAATTAAACTAATGAGTAACCGCGTTTTTACTAATGTTGTGACGGGAGTTTCAGGTTGTGTCTTCTGCGCGTAAAGATAAGTATAGTCAGGGCTTCACACCAATTTGTAGCGCCAGTTCACGAATAATTCCGGCGGTCATGCCCCAGACGAAATAATGCTCATACCAGGAAAGCCATACGCGATGCGAATCACCGCGACGCCAGACATCCAGCGGGTGATAGCGGCCTAACTGCAATGCCTGCGCCAGCGGCATTTCAAAGACAGCGGAAACCTCGTCTTCGCTGGCGCGGTAAGGCAGATTGGGCGGAATAATGCCAACCACCGGCGTGACCTGGAAGCCGGTCACGCTGTCAACCGGCGGCAGAACGCCGATCACGTCAACAGCTTCTGGCGGGATCGCCACTTCTTCTTCGGCTTCACGCAACGCGGCGGCGATCAGCGAGGCGTCGGTGCTGTCAACCGCGCCGCCGGGGAAAGCCACCTGCCCGGCGTGTTTGCGTAAATGCACTGAGCGCTGGGTCAACAGCAGCCCTGGCTGGGGGCGGCGAACCACGGGAATGAGCACGGCGGCCTGGCGCAGGTTCAGCGACTCGCGATTAATCTGTGGGCGCAAAAGTTGGAAGCGCGATAAAAAATCATCCAGCGTCAGGCTCTTGTTCTCCACGTCTCAGTTCTCCAGTTGTTGCAGGATACGATTCACTTTATCAAAGGTTTCCTGATATTCCGCCTGCTCCTCGCTATCGGCGACAATACCGCCGCCAGCGGAACAGTACAGTTGACCGTCCACGGCGGTCAGGGTGCGGATAGTAATGCTGGTATCCATATTGCCGCAGACGCTCAGGTAACCGATGCTGCCGCACCAGGCGTTACGGCGATGAGGCTCCAGTTCATCAATAATTTCCATCGCGCGCACTTTCGGTGCCCCGGTAATTGAGCCGCCAGGAAACGCGGCGCGGAGCAGGTCGCTGGCATGCCGCGTGGGAGGTAACCGCGCGGTCACGGTGCTGACCAGATGATGCACCGCCGGGAAGGGCTCGACCACGAACAGCTCCGGCACTTTCACCGAGCCCGGTACCGCCACGCGACCAATGTCGTTGCGCATCAGATCGACAATCATTAAATTTTCCGCCCGATCCTTCGCAGAGTTCGCCAGTTTCTGCGCCTGCTCCCGGTCTGCCTCTTCTTGCGGCAATCGCGGCAAGGTGCCTTTAATGGGACGGGTCTGAATGTCGCCGTCAGCCAGAAGAATGAACCGTTCTGGCGACAGGCTCAGAATGACACCGTCATCCAGGCGTAAAAACGCGCTGAACGGGGCGCGGTTCGCCTGATTGAGCCGCTCGAAGGCCAGCCACTCATCGCCCTGATAAGACGCCTGAAAACGCTGGGCCAGATTGACCTGATAGCAGTCGCCGCTGTGCAGATACGCCTGTACCTGGCGGAATTTCTCGCCATATTGCTCACGCGTCATATTCGAGCGCCAGCCGGCGGTTAACCTGAATGGCACACGCGCAGGGGGCTGCTGACTTTCCAGCCAGGCGAGCCTGGCCCGGGCGTCCGTGTGGCTGAGCAGGCTCACGGTCTGGCGCTGGTGGTCGACAATCAGCGCCCAGTCGTAGAGGCCTATCGCCATGTCCGCCAGCGCGATATCCTGCCGGGCATGGCTGGGCAAGGATTCGAAGCGGCGTCCCAGATCGTAGCCAAATAACCCCAGTGCGCCACCCTGAAACGGTAAATCGGCGTTCACAGGCGGCTGGAGATTCAGCGCGGTCAGCGCGCTTTGTAGCACGGCCAGCGGATCGTCATGAGTAAGACGACAGCCCTGCGCATCGCAAATCTGCGTGGTTTCACCGTGCGTTTTCACGGTGCAAAGCGGGTCGGCGACCACGATGTCAAAGCGGCTATGCGGGTGATCCGCGTGACCGGAATGCAGCAGCATCGCCCATGGCTGATGGCTTATTGGCGCGAAATACTGTTCGGCGGCGTCCTGACGCCAGGGGAGCGTGATAATAGCGGGAGATAACGTCTTCATTGATCCTGACTGTACTGGCTATGTTCCGGGTTGCATGAAATAATTAGCGCAGACAATTTAGCAGGAGTTAACGATGTTTGCAGGTTTACCTTCACTCAGTCACGAGCAGCAACAGAAAGCGGTTGAGCGTATTCAGGAACTGATGTCACAGGGAATGAGCAGCGGTCAGGCGATTACGCTGGTAGCTGAAGAGCTGCGCGCCACCCATACCGGCGAGCGGATTGTGGCGCGTTTTGAAGACGAAGACGAGTAGCCCCGGCTTACACCGCGGCGACGATTTTAATCTCAACTTTGTATTTCGGGTTCATTAATCCAGCCTGAACCGTGCAGCGTACCGGTGCGTGACCGGCCACAACCCAGGCGTCCCAGGCTTTGTTCATCGCCGCGAAATCATGCTTATCGGCAAGGAAAATGGTGGCATCAAGAATGCGTGACTTGTTGCTGCCTTGCTGTTCCAGCGCGGCGTCAATCTGTGCCAGTGTGTTGGCGGTCTGCTCGAAGGCATCGGCATCAAGGTTTGCCGGTACGCCAGTGTAGTAGAGCGTATTGTTGTGGATCACCACGTCAGACCAACGATCTTCGGCATCGATACGGATGATAGTCATAAAGCCTTCCTCTTTTACGTTCTGCATAAAATGGCAAGACTGCCATATTGTCAGGGCGGCGTCACCTCTTCAACTGGCGTAAGCCGCTGCGGCCTGACATAATCCCTGTTCAAATCAACAGGGGGTAGTGTGACGGACGATTTTGCACCAGAAGGTCAACTGGCTAAAGCGATACCGGGTTTCAAACCGCGCGAGCCACAGCGGCAGATGGCGATGGCCGTCGCTCAGTCCATCCAAAAATCACAGCCTCTGGTGGTAGAAGCCGGAACGGGGACGGGGAAAACCTACGCCTATCTGGCACCGGCGCTGCGCGCAAAAAAGAAAGTGATTATCTCGACCGGTTCGAAGGCATTGCAGGATCAGCTCTACAGCCGCGATCTCCCGACGGTCGCTAACGCGCTGAAGTACACCGGAAGGCTGGCTCTGTTGAAAGGACGTTCAAACTATTTATGCCTGGAGCGCCTCGAACAACAGGCGCTGGCAGGCGGCGATCTGCCCGTTCAGACCTTAAGCGATGTGATCCTGCTGCGCTCGTGGTCGAATCAGACCGAAGATGGCGACATCAGTACCTGTGTCAGCGTAGCCGAGGATTCTCAGGCCTGGCCGCTGGTCACCAGCACCAACGACAACTGCCTCGGCAGCGACTGCCCGTTGTATAAAGACTGCTTTGTGGTGAAAGCGCGTAAAAAGGCGATGGACGCGGACGTGGTGGTGGTGAACCATCACCTGTTTCTGGCCGATATGGTGGTCAAAGAGAGCGGTTTCGGTGAGTTGATCCCGGAGGCGGAGGTGATGATTTTCGATGAAGCACATCAGCTACCGGACATCGCCAGCCAGTATTTTGGTCAGTCGCTCTCCAGTCGTCAGCTGATGGATCTGGCGAAGGACATCACCATTGCCTATCGTACCGAGCTGAAAGACACCCAGCAGTTACAGAAATGCGCCGACCGTCTGGCGCAAAGCGCGCAGGATTTCCGCTTGCAACTGGGTGAGCCGGGATATCGCGGCAACCTGCGTGAACTGCTGGCCGACCAGCGGGTGCAGCGCGCGTTTTTACTGCTCGATGATACGCTGGAACTGTGTTACGACGTGGCGAAATTGTCCCTCGGACGTTCGGCGTTGCTTGATGCCGCGTTTGAGCGCGCTACGCTGTATCGCGCACGTCTCAAACGGTTGAAAGAGATCAACCAGCCCGGTTATAGCTACTGGTACGAATGTACCTCGCGCAATTTCACCCTCGCGCTGACCCCGTTGACGGTGGCGGACAAGTTCAAAGAGGTGATGGCGCAGAAGCCAGGAAGCTGGATTTTCACCTCTGCAACGCTGTCGGTAAACGACGACCTGCATCACTTTACGGCGCGTCTGGGGATTGAAGAGGCGGAATCAATGCTGTTGCCGAGTCCGTTTGATTACACTCGCCAGGCCCTGCTCTGCGTGCCGCGCAATCTGCCTCAAACCAATCAGCCGGGCGCGGCGCGACAGCTGGCGGCAATGTTAAGACCGATCATCGAAGCGAACAACGGGCGCTGCTTTATGCTCTGTACCTCGCATGCGATGATGCGCGATCTGGCGGAGCAGTTCCGCGCTACCATGACGCTTCCGGTGCTGTTGCAGGGGGAAACCAGCAAAGGCCAACTGCTGCAACAGTTCGTCAGCGCGGGCAACGCCTTGCTGGTGGCGACCAGCAGTTTCTGGGAAGGGGTGGACGTGCGCGGCGATACGCTGTCGTTGGTGATCATCGACAAACTGCCGTTTACGTCGCCGGACGATCCGCTGCTGAAGGCGCGAATGGAAGACTGCCGTTTACGTGGCGGCGATCCGTTTGATGAGGTGCAACTGCCCGACGCGGTGATTACGCTGAAACAGGGCGTCGGCCGCTTGATCCGTGATGCCGATGACCGTGGTGTGTTGGTGATTTGTGACAACCGACTGGTGATGCGACCTTACGGCGCGACGTTTCTTGCCAGCCTGCCGCCGGCGCCGCGCACCCGGGATATCGCCCGTGCCGTGCGATTCCTCGCAATACCATCCTCCGAGTAATTTGTTACGGAGTATGGTAAGATGCGGGCCATTTTATTGATCTAAGCACGAAGACTCATGCGAATTCTGGCTATCGATACCGCCACAGAAGCCTGTTCTGTGGCGCTGTGGAACGACGGTACTCACTCTGCTCATTTTGAGCTTTGCCCACGAGAACATACTCAACGCATCCTGCCGATGGTGCAGGATATCCTTGCCGCTAACGGCACCTCTCTGACTGAACTCAATGCGTTGGCCTACGGGCGCGGGCCGGGCAGTTTCACCGGTGTGCGCATCGGGATTGGCATTGCCCAGGGGCTGGCGTTAGGTGCCGACCTGCCGATGATCGGCGTCTCCACGCTGGCGACGATGGCACAGGGCGCATGGCGTAAAACCGGCGCGACTCGTGTCCTGGCGGCCATTGATGCGCGAATGGGCGAGGTATACTGGGCCGAGTATCAGCGTGATGAAAAGGGCGTCTGGCACGGTGAAGAAACCGAAGCCGTGTTGAAACCTGAGCAGGTAACCGAGCGCTTACAACAGCTTTCCGGCGAATGGGTGACCGTCGGGACGGGCTGGCCTGCCTGGCCTGAACTTGGCAAAGAGAGCGGACTGGCGCTGCGCGACGGTGACGTCCTGCTGCCCGCGGCGGAAGATATGCTGCCGATCGCCTGCCAGATGTTGGCTGACGGCAAAACCGTGGCGGTCGAGCACGCTGAACCGGTTTATTTACGTAACAACGTGGCCTGGAAGAAACTTCCCGGAAAAGAATGAATCTCAGTAGTATGACCAGTAAAACGCCGGGTCAGTGCGCTGAGAAAAGGAGTCGCAGTATGGCGGTTCAAAAACAAGTTGTAAAAGGCCTGCTCGCGGGGGCCATCGCGCTCATGCTGAGCGGGTGCGTTACGGTTCCGGATGCGATCAAGGGCTCCAGTCCCACGCCGCAGGACGATCTCGTGCGGGTGATGAATGCCCCGCAGTTGTACGTGGGTCAGGAAGCGCGCTTTGGCGGCAAAGTGGTGGATATTCAAAACCAGCAGGGGAAAACCCGTCTGGAAATTGCGACCGTTTCACTCGATAGCGGGGCGCGCCCCATTCTGGGCGAACCATCCCGCGGGCGGATTTACGCTAATGTGAATGGTTTCCTCGATCCGGTTGATTTCCGGGGGCAACTGGTGACCGTCGTTGGGCCGATTACGGGTACCGTCGAAGGCAAAGTGGGTAGCACGCCGTACAAATTCATGACCATGGACGTGACGGGCTACAAACGCTGGCGGCTTGCCCAGCAGGTGGTGATGCCACCACAACCGATCGACCCGTGGTTCTACGGCGGGAGAGGCTGGCCATATGGCTATGGCGGTTGGGGATGGTATAACCCAGGTCCTGCACAGGTTCAAACGATTGTCACAGAGTAACGCGTTGTATTATCAGTAAAAGAAACAGCGGCTGGTCCGCTGTTTCTGTTTTATTAACGTCATAACAAAAATAAATAGTGACGCGCTTCGCAACCTTTCAGTTGAGTGATTAATAAACTGGTACGCTGAGTTAATATTATGTTAACGACTTGTTTATTATCTGGGGTTGAGATGACGACGAACGCTCATTTTAGAGGTGATGCAGTGAAGAAGGTTTGGTTAAACCGTTATCCCGCAGATGTGCCTGCGGAGATCAATCCTGACCGTTATCAATCCCTGGTGGAACTGTTTGAACATGCTGTCGCGCGTTATGCCGATCAGCCCGCGTTTATGAACATGGGGGAGGTGATGACCTTCCGCAAGCTGGAGGAGCGCAGCCGCGCCTTCTCAGCTTACCTGCAACAGGGACTGGGGCTGCAAAAGGGCGATCGCGTCGCGCTGATGATGCCGAATCTGCTGCAATATCCGGTGGCGCTGTTTGGCATTTTGCGTGCCGGGATGATCGTAGTGAACGTCAACCCGCTTTATACCCCGCGTGAACTGGAGCATCAGTTAAACGACAGCGGGGCGGCGGCGATTGTGATTGTCTCCAACTTCGCCCATACCCTGGAAAAAGTGGTTGATAAAACCAGCGTTAAGCACGTTATTCTGACCCGTATGGGCGACCAGCTCTCCACGGCCAAAGGTACGCTGGTGAACTTCGTGGTGAAGTACATCAAACGACTGGTGCCGAAATATCATCTGCCGGATGCGATCTCTTTTCGCAGCGCGCTGCATGCTGGTTACCGTATGCAGTATGTTAAACCGAAAGTGGTTTCTGCGGATCTGGCGTTTTTACAGTACACCGGCGGAACGACCGGGGTGGCGAAAGGGGCGATGCTGACGCACCGCAATATGCTGGCCAACCTGGAGCAGGTGAAGGCCACTTATGGGCCGCTTTTGCATCCGGGTAAAGAACTGGTGGTGACTGCGCTGCCGCTGTACCACATTTTTGCCCTGACCATGAACTGCCTGCTGTTTATCGAGCTGGGCGGGCAGAACCTGCTGATCACCAACCCGCGCGACATTCCGGGGCTGGTAAAAGAGCTGGCGAAGTATCCGTTTACCGCCATGACCGGCGTGAACACCTTGTTTAACGCCTTGCTGAACAATAAAGAGTTCCAGCAGCTGGATTTCTCTTCGTTGCATCTTTCTGCGGGCGGCGGCATGCCAGTACAACAGGCGGTGGCTGAACGATGGGTGAAGCTGACCGGACAGTATCTGCTCGAAGGGTATGGCCTGACCGAATGCGCGCCGCTGGTCAGCGTTAACCCGCACGATATTGATTACCACAGCGGTAGCATCGGCCTGCCGGTGCCATCAACCGAAGCCAAACTGGTGGACGATGACGACAACGAAGTGTCGCCGGATCAGCCGGGTGAACTGTGCGTGAAAGGGCCGCAGGTAATGCTGGGCTACTGGCAGCGTCCTGATGCGACGGATGAGATCATCAAAGACGGCTGGCTGCACACCGGTGATATCGCAATCATGGACGATGAAGGCTTCCTGCGCATTGTCGATCGCAAGAAAGATATGATTCTGGTCTCCGGCTTTAACGTTTATCCGAATGAGATCGAAGATGTGGTGATGCAGCATCCGGGCGTGCTGGAAGTGGCTGCCGTCGGCGTTCCGTCCGGCAGCAGCGGCGAAGCGGTGAAGATTTTTGTGGTGAAAAAAGAGGCTTCGCTCACCGAGGAGGCGCTGGTCACTTTCTGCCGCCGTCAGCTCACGGGCTATAAAGTCCCGAAACTGGTTGAATTCCGCGATGAACTGCCGAAATCAAACGTCGGCAAAATTTTACGTCGAGAATTACGTGACGAAGCCCGTGCCAAAGTGGACAATAAGGGCTGAGCGTTAAGCAACACGTCAAACGCCGGGTGAATCCGGCGTGAGAGTGATCGCAAACCTTATGCCGATACCGGACAAGCAGAGATCACCTCATTAAAAACCAGGAAAATCAATTTATTGATTTTCGGCTGATAACCACAAAGAAGGAAAAACCACGTTTTTTCCCTCTTTGTCAGCAATCTGACGCCGGGTGAATCCGGCGTTTTTTTTGGCGTAAACCGAAGAGAATGCAATTTGAATTACCAAATGATCACCACTGACGACGCGCTGGCGACCCTGTGCGAAGCGGTCCGTGCGTTTCCTGCGATTGCCCTGGATACCGAATTTGTTCGTACCCGTACCTATTATCCGCAACTGGGCCTGATCCAGCTGTTTGACGGCGAACATGTCGCACTGATCGATCCGCATGGCATTAGCGACTGGTCGCCGCTGAAAGCGATTCTGCGCGATACCGCCATCACCAAGTTTTTGCACGCGGGTAGTGAAGATCTGGAAGTCTTTCTGAATGCGTTTGGCGAACTGCCGCAGCCGCTGATTGACACACAAATCCTGGCGGCATTTTGCGGCCGTCCACTGTCGTGGGGTTTTGCATCGATGGTGGAAGAGTACACCGGCGTGGCGCTGGATAAGAGCGAGTCGCGTACCGACTGGCTGGCGCGCCCGCTGACTGAGCGCCAGTGCGAATACGCGGCAGCAGACGTCTGGTATCTGTTACCGATTGCCGGGAAGCTGATGGCGGAAACCGAGGCGGCGGGTTGGTTGCCTGCCGCGCTGGATGAGTGTCGTCTGATGCAAACCCGTCGTCAGGAGATCCTGGCGCCTGAAGACGCCTGGCGTGACATCACCAACGCCTGGCAGCTACGGACGCGCCAACTGGCCTGTCTGCAACTGCTTGCCGACTGGCGTCTGCGTAAAGCGCGTGAGCGCGATCTGGCCGTTAACTTCGTGGTTCGCGAAGAGCACCTGTGGTCCGTGGCGCGCTATATGCCCGGCAGCATGGGCGAACTCGACAGCCTGGGGCTTTCTGGCAGTGAAATTCGCTTCCACGGCAAGACGCTGCTCTCGCTGGTTGCCAAAGCGCAGGCGTTGCCGGAAGAGGCGCTGCCGGAACCGCTGCTGAATCTGATGGATATGCCGGGCTATCGCAAAGCGTTTAAGGCGATTAAGGCGCTGGTGACGGAAGTGAGTACGGAACATCACGTCAGCGCAGAGCTGCTGGCGTCACGTCGTCAGATTAACCAGTTGCTCAACTGGCACTGGAAGTTAAAGCCGCAGAGCACGGAGCCCGAATTGATTTCCGGCTGGCGAGCGGCGTTGATGGCGACGAAGCTCAACGCGCTACTGCAGGAATACCCGCAGTAAGCGGCGGTTGCCGGATGTCATCAGCGGCATCCGGCACGATCGCCTTACGAATCTAACGCGTCACAAATGGCCTCACCGACCTGCTGGGTCGATGCGCTGCCTTTCAGATCCGGCGTTTTAGGGCCAGTGGCAATCACCTGCTCAATCGCGGCCAGAATCCCGTCATGCGCGGCGGTGTACTTCGCCTCTCCTGCACCGAGGAAATCGAGCATCATTGCCCCTGCCCAGATGGTCGCAATTGGATTGGCGATATTCTTGCCGTAAATATCCGGTGCGGAACCATGTACCGGTTCGAACAACGACGGGAAGGTTCGCTCAGGGTTCAGGTTAGCCGAGGGGGCAATGCCGATGGTACCGGTACATGCCGGGCCGAGATCGGAAAGAATATCGCCAAACAGATTCGAGGCGACCACCACATCGAAGCGCTCCGGCTGCATCACAAAACGGGCGCAAAGAATATCAATGTGCTGCTTGTCCCAGCGGATATCGGGATAGTGCTGCGCCATAGCCTCTACGCGTGTATCCCAGAATGGCATACTGATTGCCAGACCATTGGATTTGGTCGCCGACGTCAGCGTCTTACGCGGGCGGCTTTGGGCTAATTCAAACGCATAGCGCAGAATACGATCCACGCCCCGACGGGTGAAAACGGACTCCTGGATGACCACCTCATGCTCAGTGCCCGGGTTAATATGTCCGCCCAGCGAAGAGTATTCCCCTTCAGTGTTTTCACGTACGACGTAGAAATCAATGTCGCCCGGCTTCTTACCGGCCAGCGGGCAGGGCACGCCGGGGAAGAGGCGGACCGGGCGCAGATTCACATACTGATCGAATTCCCGACGGAATTTCAGCAGCGACCCCCACAGGGAAATATGGTCCGGAACCGTCTCCGGCCAGCCGACGGCGCCAAAGTAAATGGCGTCAAAGGAGGATAACTGTTCGCGCCAGTCATCCGGCATCATTTTCCCGTGTTCAAGGTAATAATCGCAGCTGGCCCATTCGAACGTCTCAACGCTGAGCGACAGATCCCAACGTCTGGCGGCAGCCTGTAAAACGCGAATGCCTTCTGGCAGCACTTCCTTACCGATGCCATCACCGGGAATGGCGGCAATACGACAGGTTTTTTTCATACCGGTTCTCACTTGTAGGGTAGCAAAATTGACTTCCTCCTTATCCTATAATTGACTGATCCACAGTTAATCTCTCCAACTGGTGAAACATAAAACACAGATCATGAATAATCCTCCTCTGCTGACTGATTTACGCGTCTTTATTCTGGTCGCCCGTCGGGCGGGATTCGCTGCCGTCGCCCAGGAGCTGGGCGTTTCACCGGCGTATGTCAGTAAACGCATTGCGCTGCTTGAGCAGAACCTGAATGTGGTTTTGCTGCACCGCACCACACGCCGGGTCACCATTACGGAAGAGGGAGAGCGCATCTATGAGTGGGCACAGCGTATTCTGCATGATGTCGATCAGATGATGGATGAACTCTCTGATGTCCGACAGGTTCCGCAAGGGATGCTGAGAATCATCAGTAGCTTTGGTTTTGGCCGACAGGTGGTGGCACCTGCGCTGTCCGCCCTGGCAAGACAATATCCGCAACTGGAGTTGCGCTTTGATGTGGAAGACCGGCTGGTGGATTTGGCCAATGAGGGTGTCGATCTCGATATCCGTATTGGCGATGACATTGCACCAAATTTGATCGCCCGCAAGCTGGGTACGAACTACCGAATCCTTTGTGCATCGCCGTCGTTCCTGGCACAGCACGGTACGCCAAAACAGCTTGCCGATCTCGCTACCTGTTCTTGCCTGGTGATCAAAGAGCGCGATCATCCCTTCGGGATCTGGCAATTGCAGAATAAAGAGGGGGAGCACGCCATTAAGGTGACCGGGCCGCTGTCATCGAATCATGGTGAGATTGTGCATCAATGGTGCCTGGACGGACAGGGGATTGCGCTGCGCTCCTGGTGGGATGTTTGCGATAACATCGCCAGCGGTCATCTGGTGCATGTCCTGCCGGAGTATTACCAACCGGCCAATATCTGGGCGGTGTATGTTTCACGGCTGGCGACATCGGCCAAAGTGCGTATTACGGTGGAATTCTTACGCCACTATTTTG
The DNA here is from genome assembly GCF_002880615.1 of Citrobacter freundii complex sp. CFNIH2. Taxonomy (NCBI): domain Bacteria; kingdom Pseudomonadati; phylum Pseudomonadota; class Gammaproteobacteria; order Enterobacterales; family Enterobacteriaceae; genus Citrobacter; species Citrobacter freundii complex sp. CFNIH2. The sequence continues at coordinate 977,455 of NZ_CP025757.1, forward strand.
CCGAGCGCTATCCGACGTTCTCACTAAAATAATGAGGCGGGTATAAGCGCTTCCCTTGGACTGGTGCATCCGTTAGCATATTGTTTCGCAGTTAAGCGAAAAAGTGGTTTCAGGAAGAAGAGGTTAACGTGTTTGCAGAGTATGGCGTACTGAATTATTGGACTTATCTGGTCGGGGCTATTTTTATTGTTCTGGTTCCGGGACCGAACACGATATTTGTGCTGAAAAACAGCGTCGGACGTGGAATGAAGGGCGGTTACCTTGCGGCAAGCGGCGTATTTATTGGTGACGCGGTGCTCATGTTTCTGGCGTATGCCGGGGTGGCGACGCTGATTAAAACGACACCAGTGCTGTTTAATATCGTCCGCTATCTCGGTGCCTTTTACCTGCTGTATCTGGGCGCAAAAATCCTCTATGCCACGCTTAAAGCAAAAAGCGGTGAGATGGCTGAAGACGCGGTCCCCTTTGGCGCTATTTTTAAACGTGCGCTGGTATTGAGCCTGACGAACCCAAAAGCCATTCTGTTTTATGTCTCCTTCTTTGTGCAGTTTATTGATGTGAATGCGCCGCACGCGGGACTGTCATTCTTCATTTTAGCGATCACGCTTGAAGTGGTGAGCTTCTGCTACCTGAGCTTCCTGATTATCTCGGGCGCCTTTGTCACGCAGTATATTCGTACTAAAAAGAAACTGGCGAAGGTCGGGAATTCGCTGATCGGCCTGATTTTTGTCGGTTTCGCCGCGCGACTGGCGACCCTACAGTCGTAAGCCAGGAGGCCCGCCTGGCAGCGGGCTTTTTATGGGGAAAACCACCATAAAACAGCGTGTCATTGGCGGTTCACTTTTCAATAATCTCATGTAAAATCCGCACTTTATATTTTATTCGCAGGATAATCGATGAAGTATCGTTCTGATATTGACGGCATAAGGGCGATTGCCGTATTGCTGGTGGTGTTATTTCACGCCGGATTTTCGCTATTTGCATCCGGTTTCATCGGGGTCGATATTTTCTTCGTTATTTCAGGCTTTCTCATCGCATCGATAATTAAAGATCGAATGGATGCGGGTCATTTCAGTTTTAGCGATTTTTATTTGCGCAGAATATGGCGATTGCAGCCAGCAATGCTGACGATGATGCTGCTGTGCGTTGTCATTGCGTCGGTATTCTGGTTGCCTGAAGATTATGCCTCTTTTCTCAAAAGCATAAAGCAGACGCTGCTGATTGTCTCCAACCGCTACTTTGGCGATGAAACCACCGCCTATGCTGCGCCTGATTCAAACGCCATGCTGTTGCTTCACACCTGGTCTTTATCCATCGAGTGGCAATGGTATGTCTTTTTCCCGGTCATCTATTACGTCATCCGTAAAAAAACGCACGAACGGGTGCTTAACTATCTGGCGCCATTGCTGACGATTGTAGGCATCTATATCGCCTGGCACTACTCAGGTGCGCATCCGACGAAAACGTATTATTTTTTCGCCTCCCGACTCTTTGAGTTCATGCTCGGTGTCTGTGCCTGTATTTATCTCCCGATGGCGCAAAAAATAAACAAGGTTGTGCTTAACAGCCTTTCACTGGTTGCGGTGGTGGCAATACTTTTTGTTAGCGTCAGAAGTGATGTCATTCTGGGTTATCCTAATGCTTACACTCTGATCGTTTGCGTCAGTACCGCGGTGTTAATTTTCACCGGTAGCCAGCAAAATATTCTGACCAATAAACTGTTGTCATTCCCGCCGCTGGTCTGGCTTGGCACGATCTCCTATTCGCTTTATCTCTTTCATTGGCCGATTTTCGCGACACTGCACTACATCGGCATTACCAGTGTCTATGCCCGAATGGCTGGTCTGGGTCTGGCTGTACTGCTGGCGATGGGGTCATATTATTTCATTGAGAAACCCTACCGGAAGCCCCGTCAGTCGTTGAAAAAAACGCTGATTCTGCTGGTGGTTATCCCACTGATTGTCATTATTACCCTGATGTCGGTTAGTAAGCGTTTTGACGGATTTAGCTATCTACGATTCGGCGAGTCGTTAAGTCATATCAACAATGTGCTCAAAGAGACGAAGATAAAGCAGCGTCAGGATTGTATGAATGAAAACGTCACAGGAACCGATATGGCCTGTGTGGTGGGGGATAAAACCGCTTCTGAGAAAGCACTTCTGATGGGCGATTCGCACTCTAATCAGTACTGGAATTTCTTCGACATCATGGGGAAAAATGCGCATGTTGCTGTTGATATGAAAGCGACTTCACTGTGCCTGGCAATTCCCCGTGTGTATCACGACGATCTCTATACTTATAAAGGCGACTATTACCGGGCTTGTCATGAGAACGTCAAAAAATACTATGAGGCGATCCGAAACCATAAGTATAAATATGTGATCATTTCTCAGGTCTGGGAAAACTATGCGGCATTCAGGGTCAGATCGCAGATTGGGGATTCCCCATCGCCCGCGGAATCTATCAATATTCTCACCCGGGCTACTGAACAGGCAATACAGGATATTCTTGATGCCGGGGCGCAGCCGGTACTGGTGAAAACGATGTTCCCGATGCCAAAGCATTTCCTGACCTGTTTTTATGAACATTTTAAAACGCGGGGAGAGTATGAGCATCAGACATGCAACCCGAATCCGCAGATTAATAACAGTGTCTGGACGGAACCGTTTTTTGCCACGCTACAGGCCCGCTTCCCATCGTTGATTATTGTCGATCCCAAAAGCGTGCAATGCCCTGATGGCATGTGCAGGACGGAAATTGAGGGCATACCGCTGTATCGTGACGTCGGTCATTTAAATGACTACGCCACGAAAACGTTGGGGGAGGCGTATCTGCAGCAATTTGGTAATCCGCTCAAAACGCCAGGCCGATAAAATAACAGGAGGAAAGTCTGGGGACAGGCTTTCCTCTGTCAGAAAAAATCAGTGATGAATGTCACTTGCCCCTTTTGGTGTATTTAAAATGCCGGTTATGAGGCGTAACCTTTCTGGAACAGCGGTTTACTTACAATCGCATCCTACCGACTGGAAGAGGGAAGGACATGCTTCAGATTCCACAAAATCATATCCACACACGTGCCACGCCGTTCTGGAACAAAGAAACTGCACCTGCCGGAATTTTCGAACGCCACCTTGATAAAGGAACCCGACCGGGGGTTTATCCCCGTCTGTCGGTGATGCAGGGGGCGGTCAAATATCTCGGATATGCGGATGAACACAGTCCAGAAGCCGAAACAGTGATGATCATCGAAGCGGGTCAGTTTGGTGTGTTCCCACCGGAAAAGTGGCACAACATCGAAGTGATGAGCGATGACACTTATTTCAATATCGACTTTTTCGTCGCGCCAGAGGTACTGATGGAAAGCGCGAATCAACGAAAAGTCATTCATACCGGGAAGAAATAATCATGGGCAAAGCAACCTATACCGTCACCGTGACGAATAACAGCAATGGCGTCTCTGTCGATTACGAAACCGAAGCGCCAATGACCTTACTGGTGCCTGACGTCGCCGCCGAAGTGGTGAAAGATCTCGTCAATACCGTGCGTTCCTACGATACGGAAAATGAGCACGACGTCTGCGGCTGGTAAGTCACGCGATGCAGAGAGGAAACCGGCTGTCAGCGCCGGTTTTTTTTCGCTTTCCGGAAATGCTCCCCTATACCGGCTCTAAAACGGCGGACGTCGTCCTCCAGCGCAAAAATTTACAAACCGTATATTTGCAGGATCAATAAAGGCTTACGCGCAATATGGCGACGCTTTGCGCAGCGGCGTTTTGCCAATGACTTGATCCCTGCCTGAGTTGAAATTACTGTATATAAAAACAGTATTCAAGGTGTGCATTATGACGTTGTACAGACCTGCGGAATGGCATGACGTCATTGCCATTCCACTTTTCAGCGATCGGGTTCCGTGCGGATTCCCCAGTCCGGCGGCCGATTACGTTGAGCAGAGTATCGATCTCAACAAGTTACTTGTTCAGCATCCCAGTTCGACTTATTTCGTCAGGGCTGCTGGCGACTCGATGATCGATGCGGGGATCGGCGACGGCGATCTGCTGGTGGTGGACAGTTCACGCACTGCCAGCCACGGAGATATCGTGATTGCGGCAGTGGAGAGGGAGTTCACGGTGAAGCGGTTGCAGTTGCGGCCCACCGTTCAGCTTAACCCCATGAACAGCGCCTATTCGCCCATCGTCATCGGCAGTGAGGATACCCTGGCGATTTTTGGCGTCGTGACATTTATTGTGAAGGCGGTGAACTGACGATTGCTGCGTATTGTTCGTCCCCCCTGACGTTGCAAACAATACACGCCGGGTTTCCTTGTGATTCCCCGGTGGTCTTAAGGGGTATACCAATGACAGGCAGGTTAATTGCTCATTAACCTGCCTGTTTTGTGAGCAGACATGCAAATTTCGGTTTGCGTCGTTAAGGAGAGGAACGGAGATGTCCGGCTGACGTAGGGATACGGCATGTGAACAAACCTGATTAACAACGTCATGTCACTCACCCACAGGGTTATGCACCGTTTCTGTGGATAACCGACGACGTTTTCAGGCAGAACAATCCACTAAGAAAAAGCGCCAGGATTTTGCTTGCAAGTTAAAAAATATCTTAAATAATACTGTATATAGATACAGTATTTATGAGGTGCGCCATGTTTGCGCTATGCGATGTAAATTCATTTTATGCGTCCTGTGAGACGGTGTTTCGGCCCGATCTGAAAGGCAAACCGGTTGTTGTGCTGTCGAATAACGATGGCTGTGTGATTTCCCGCAGTCCCGAAGCGAAACCGTGGGTGGTCATGGGGGCGCCCTATTTCAAGCAAAAAGAGGCGTTCCGGCGTCATGGGGTGGCGTGTTTCAGTTCGAATTATGAACTCTACGGCGACATGAGCCATCGGGTCATGTCGACGCTCGAAGCGCTATCACCACGCGTTGAAATTTACAGTATCGACGAGGCCTTTTGCGATCTGACGGGAGTCAGAAACTGTCGGGATCTCACGGATTTTGGCAAAGAGATCCGCGACACGGTCTTAAAGCGGACACATCTGACGCTCGGCGTGGGGATTGCACAGACAAAAACGCTGGCAAAACTGGCTAACCACGCGGCGAAGAAGTGGCCGCAGCAGACGGGTGGCGTCGTGGATCTGTCGAATCTCGAACGGCAGCGAAAACTGATGGCGGCCCTGCCGGTTGATGAGGTGTGGGGAGTTGGTCGTCGTATCAGTAAAAAGCTGACCGCGATGGGCATAGAAACGGTACTTGATCTGGCGGATACGCACATCGCGGTGATACGTAAGCACTTCAATGTCGTACTGGAAAGAACCGTGCGGGAGTTGCGCGGTGAACCTTGCCTGGCGCTTGAGGAGTTTGCGCCCGCGAAGCAGGAGATCGTTTTCAGTCGCTCATTTGGCGAACGCATTACGGAATACGAACAGATGCGCCAGGCGATTTGTGCTTACGCGACCCGCGCGGCAGAGAAACTCCGGAGTGAGCACCAGTATTGCCGGTTCATTTCGACATTTGTGAAAACGTCGCCGTTTGTGCCGAATGAAACCTGGTACGGCAATAGCGCGTCGGTGAAACTGCTGACACCGACACAGGACAGCCGGGATATCATTAGTGCCGCCACGCGATGCCTGGACGCTATCTGGAAAGAGGGACATCGTTATCAGAAGGCCGGGGTCATGCTCGGTGATTTTTTCAGTCAGGGCGTGGCGCAACTCAATCTGTTCGATGATAACGCACCGCGCCCCGGCAGCGAGAAGTTGATGGAAGTTCTGGATACGCTCAATGCCAGACAGGGCAGAGGAACGCTGTACTTTGTCGGGCAGGGTATTCAGCCACCATGGCAGTTGAGACGGCAGATGCTTTCTCCACGCTACACCACGCGTTTTTCCGATCTGCTGGTGGTCAGGTGATCGTCGCAGCAGGTATGAATAATCGGGAGGCAGAAAACACGGCCTCCCTTCACACAATCTGATGCTACATGGGGAAAGTCAACGTGAGTCCCACGCCCGTTTCTTTGAGATCCACATAACGAGACAGATGGATTTTTGCGGCAAGATCGGTGCAATGGCTCGGATAAAGCGTATTAGCCGATAATGCGCTGAGATATTTCCCGGTTTCCGAAAGTAATGATTCATCGGCATTAAGGAGATGAAAACCGCCTATAACGGAAGCGATTTTCGACTCTCCCGTGACTGATTTTGCGTGCTCGATAATATTACAAATCCCGGCATGGGAGCACCCGGTGACAATCACCAGTCCATCCTTTGTCTTAATTACCATTGCACTATCGTCCATCACGTAATCAGCCGTTAACTCACCTTCATGATTATGTGTGTGGCCTACCGGATTTTGCGCTTCAAAATGGTTAAGGCGGGGAATTTGCCCTAAAAAAGTGATGTCTTCGGATAATTTCAGGGGTTGCGTGGAACTGACGATATTAAAGAAGTAATCAAAACAAAGAGCATTATGGTTCATCCCAATGGGTTTTGACGCATAAAATTTAGGCGTAAAGGCGGCGGGATGGGCGATGATATCGACCTTCTTTGCCGGAGGTGATGGAAGTCTGTCGTAATGCTGGAATAAATGGTTTAACCCCCAGGTGTGATCGTTATGTCCATGTGATAATACAATTTTATCAATGTGTGTAAGATCGATACCCAGGATCTGTGCATTTTTTAAAAAAATATCAGAATAGCCAACATCAAAAAGAAGTTTTAAGCCTGAGCATTCAATGAAATAGCAAACGCCAGGTTCTCCGGTCAAATACCTGTCAATGTAAGTATTGTTATCTACCAGTATGGTTAATTTCATCACTCCGCATCCCATTCGGATTCAATATGTCGATTGACGCCATTATCGAACCTTTTGATTTTCTGAAGCAAATCATAACCGCGATCTCTGTCACATAAGCGAGGAGCGGAAACCGCAGACGTCAAAACAAGGGGTAGTCGCACAGTGCAATGTGGTGTATAAACGATTCATACAAAAAGTATGAATTAATACATAGTGTATTAAATGTGGAACACAGGAGAGGCGTACATGCACCCGGATATCACACTGAACGCAACGTCCCATGGGTTTCCTCCCGCCGGGCACTATTCGGCGAGCGTGACAGCAGGGGGATTTGTTTTTATCTCAGGGCAACTGCCAATCACCCGGAACGGTGAGAAAAAGGCGGGGGCGTCTTTTGAGGAACAGACCCGACACGTTCTGGAAAATGTCGATGCCTGTCTGAAAGGGGCCGGTGTATCCCGTCAGCATCTGGTTTCCGTACGTGTCTATGTGACAGATATCAACCAATGGCCGACGTTTAATGAAATTTACGCCGAATGGATTGGCGATTTCCGCCCATCTCGTGTCGTTGCTGGGGTGGCAGAACTGCATTATGGTTCTGCCTTAGAAGTAGAAGCTATCGCGCTGGCGCAATAAGCCCGACGCTTAACGCTATACAGGTGAAAAAAATGACTGAGACTACACGTCCGGAATACGCTGATGTTGCCGCTGCCGCCGAGCGTATTGAAGGATATGCAAACAAAACGCCGGTGATGACCTCCCGGACTGTCAATGCGGAATTTGGCGCTGACGTTTTCTTTAAATGTGAAAACCTCCAGCGTATGGGGGCCTTTAAGTTTCGTGGGGCGATGAATGCGTTACGCCAGTTTACGCCGGAACAACGAGCGGCTGGCGTGGTGACATTTTCTTCCGGAAACCATGCCCAGGCGATAGCGTTGTCAGCAAAATTGCTGGGTATTCCGGCGACAATTATCATGCCTCATGATGCGCCAGCCGCGAAAGTGGCGGCGACCAAAGGGTATGGTGGCAATGTCGTCATGTACGATCGCTATACGGAAGATCGTGAACAGATTGGCCGTGAACTGGCTGAGAAACACGGATTGACGCTCATTCCTCCGTACGATCATCCCCATGTTATCGCCGGTCAGGGCACCGCAACCAAAGAGTTGATTGAGGAGGTCGGCCCACTGGATGTGCTTTTTGTCTGTCTGGGAGGCGGTGGTTTGCTTTCAGGTTCAGCACTGGCAGCCCGGCAACTCTCCCCGGATTGCATTATTTATGGTGTAGAGCCTGAAGCCGGTAACGACGGACAGCAGTCTTTTCGAAGCGGTAAAATCGTTCACATCGATACGCCAAAAACGATTGCTGATGGTGCACAGACGCAACATCTGGGGCACTATACGTTCCCTCTGATTCAAAAATACGTCAATGATATTCTGACCGTTTCAGACGATGAACTCATTGCCTCGATGAGGTTTATGGCTGAGCGCATGAAAATCGTCGCAGAACCCACTGGCTGTCTTGGCTTTGCGGCGGCAAGGGCGAGAAAAGCAGAACTCAGCGGGAAAAAAGTCGGCATTATCATCAGCGGCGGCAATGTGGATATCGCGCGCTACGGTGAGTTTCTGGCCGGGAAATCCGTCTCGTGAGGCTGTAAACGGATAGCAATAATGACAACGGGCATCACTGTGGGAGACCGGCATGCCAAAAAACGACGAGAATTCGCTTCTCAGCCAACTTGACACTATCGCAAAGGGATTAAGCGAAACGTTTTCTCCTTTTTGCGAAGTGGTTGTTCATGACCTCAAGGATCCTGAGCATGCAATTATGTCGATACATAATAATTTATCCGGGCGTGAGGCGGGACAACCGGCTACAGAACTCGGGCTGGCAAGGATTGCGTCTCCGGATTTTCCTGAAATTATTGCGAACTACGGCAATCAGTTTGCTGATGGCCGTCCGGTAAAAAGTACGTCTATTGGCATTAAGGATGAAGAGGGCAACTACGTTGCCGCATTATGCCTTAATGTCGATATGACGCTTTTTCGGGGGATGCAGAGTGCGCTGGCGCGTTTTACCGAAACAGAGAGTTCACCGGTGCGTGAACATCTTGACCCCGGGAGTACTGAAGTCATTCGCCAGCGAATCGATGATTTCGCCGCGAAACGCGCCACCACGGCACGTGCGCTTAAAACGGAAGACAGAAAGGTTCTGATCCAACAGTTACGAAAAGAGGGATTGCTGAATGTGCGTAAATCCATGGATACGGTGGCGCAGCATTTAGGGGTATCACGGGCGACAGCCTACCTCTATGCGCGTCAGTCCGGGTGAATCCGCCGGTGTATATATCATCTCTTATATATTGCCCTGCCTGAATAATGAGCAAACGAACGGTAATAATAACAGAAAGTCATCCACACCTATTGCAGGGGTAATTTGAGTTATGTATTATGCCGCCCGGTTCTGGTAATGAGTAGATTCTCAATCAGAAATAACAACCGGCAGACCGCCATTAGCTCATCTGGAAGAGCGAACGACTTTTGTTGTAGGGAACGGGGTTCGAGGCCTCGATGGCGGCCCAAATTTGAAGGCTCAGACGTTTGTCTGAGCCTTTTTGCTTTCTTCGCTTACCCGCCGGGCTCAAAGTCCTTCCGTCACAATTTTTGCTGCGGCGGCCAGAATATCTTTACGCCCTTTGGCATCCTGCTGTGGCTGTGTAAAGTAGGTGACGAGGATCAGCGGCGCACGATCTTCGGGCCAGATCACCGCGATATCATTGGTTGTGCCATAATCACCGCCTCCGGTTTTATCGCCAACCACCCAGCTTTCCGGGAGTCCGGCACGAATGCTCTGGCCGCCGGTCGTATTGCCTTTCAACCATTCGACAAGCTGTGCACGCTGTGCGCCAGCCAGCGCATCGCCCAGCGTCAGTTTGTGCAGGCTTTTCGCCATCGCCAGCGGCGACGTGGTGTCGCGCTCATCGCCAGGGATGGCGGTGTTCAGTTCGGGTTCTTTCCGGTCCAGACGAAACGTGGTGTCGCCAATTGAGCGGGCAAAGGCCGTGACGCTACGGGTACCGCCCAGATGCTCAAGTAATTTATTCATTGCCGTATTATCGCTGTATTGCAGAGCGGCAGCGCTTAGCTCCGCTAATGTCATCTCTTTATCGACATATTTTTCCGTTACCGGATTCCAGTTCGTCAGATCGGCTTTTTTGATGACCATTTTCTGCTGCAAAATATCGTGTTGAGTTTCACTCTGTTTTAATACCGCAGCAGCGACCATCGCCTTACTGGTGCTGCACATCGCAAAGCGCTCATCACCGCGATAAAGGATTTGCGAACGATCGGCGGTATTAATCAGCGCAACGCCCAGTCGGCCACCTGATTGTTTTTCTAATGCTGCCAGCTTTTGTTGGACCTGTGCGGGATCTCCGTGCGTGCGAGCCAAAAGCGGTGAACTGGCAGTAAATAAAGCGAGCACGGCGGCAATAAGTACCGTCTGATGACCTCGTTTTTTAAACATAAATAACATCCTTGATAATCAGTAAATTGATCAATGCACGCGCTTTATTTTTTCCGTTCAAACAGACAAAAGAAGAAAGAGAATTAAAGGCGCATGATGTGTCTGCGATGCCAGAACTATCCGCTCTCCGCGCTTGCTTAACAAGCGAGAAGAATTTACCCTGGGATAAAGAAAATCTTATGAGTCTTTATTATGCGCTCTAATCTTCCGCTTAATGCACTACGGGCCTTTGAGGCTTCGGCTCGCCATTTGAGTTTTACTCGTGCGGCACTGGAACTTTGTGTCACGCAGGCCGCCGTCAGTCAGCAGGTACGTATCCTGGAAGATCGCCTGAACAGGGTGCTGTTTAAACGTCTGCCCAGAGGTCTGGAGATGACGGATGAGGCGCAGGCACTGTTTGCCGTCCTGACTGACGCCTTTGGCCAAATCGACACCATTTTTCGTCAGTTTGAGGGCGGGGAGTATCGTGAAGTGCTCACGGTCGCGGCGGTCGGCACCTTTGCCGTTGGCTGGTTACTGCCGCGCATTGAACAATTCCGACAGGCGCATCCGTTCGTTGAGTTACGTCTGCGCACAAATAACAACGTCGTGAATCTGGCGGCTGAGGGGCTGGATTTTGCCATCCGCTTTGGCAACGGCCTGTGGCCCGCCACCCATAACGACATGCTGTGCGAGGCTCCGCTGACTGTCCTGTGCACGCCAGAAACGGCCCAACGTCTCAGGCGGCCAGCCGATCTCTTGCAAGAGAATCTTCTGCGTTCATATCGGGTAGATGAGTGGGATAACTGGTTTGCTGCGGCAGGCGTGACGGCAGAGCGGATCAATGGTGCCGTTTTTGACTCCTCACGTCTGATGGTTGAAACGGTTATCCATACCGGCGGTGCGGCACTGGTTCCGGCAATGATGTTTGCCAGAGAACTGGCGGCCGGACAACTCGTTCGCCCCTTTGACATTGAGATCCGAATGGGCGGGTACTGGCTCACCCATCTGAAGTCGAAACCGATGACGCCCGCGATGGAAATCTTCCGCGACTGGATCGTGAAAATGGAGTAAACGGGAGCCTGCTGGCTCCCGTTTGCGGCTCAGCGAACCACCAGCACCGGACAGTGCGCGTGACGTACAACGGCGGCGGCGGTAGAACCTAACAGATACGTTGAAATACCGGGCTGGTGTGACGCGATGATCACCAGGTCAGCACTGACGGTATCCGCCAGCTTCAGGATCTGATCCTTCGGGGGGCCGTATACCACATGCGTCTGTACCCGTCCTTCAGGGATATCGAATTGCTTCACAATCTCGTCGAGTTTTTGTAATGCCTTCGTCTGCAGTCCATTTTTATCCGGGAGTTCGCCAGAGTAGGCGAGCCCCAGGGATGCATAAAAGGGGACTGAGGGAATGACTGACAAAAAATGGACTTTTGCCGTTTTGGCGTGGATTTTGACCTGAGGAATAAGTTGCCGGGTGAGATCGGCTTCTGAGATATCAATGGGCACCAGAACAGAACGATACATAGTCATTACCTCCTGTTTTTTGTCTCCGGTTTTAGTATATCGAATCTGGTTTTTGCATAAAAAGTGACCAGATCAAGTTTCCTTCATTTACGCGCAACGGTGTTGAATAAATTGTATTGTTATAATATAACATTGCATCTTATTCATCTGATTGAGGGTACGACGTTGGCGATTCATTGGAAAAAATTATCTGTCTCTCTGGGAATGTTGTGGTTTAGCAGTTATGCCTTCGCCCACGGCGATCACGCGCATGGTGTGCCGTTGACGGAGATGGAACAGAAAGCGGCGGAAGGCGAATTTGCGGATAGTAATGTTAAAGACAGGGCGCTTACCGACTGGGATGGCATGTGGCAATCCGTTTATCCTTATCTGGTCAGCGGTGAGCTGGATCCGGTTTTTAAACAGAAAGCGGCGAAGGGTAAGGGGAAAACGGCGGAAGAGGTGAAAGCCTATTACCGGAAAGGCTATGCGACGGAAGTCGATACCATTGGTATCGAGAATGGCGTGATGGAGTTTCATACCGGCAAGCAGGTGGCCTCCTGTCAGTATGACTATGCCGGGTACAAGATCCTGACCTACACCTCGGGTAAAAAAGGGGTGCGTTATCTGTTTGAATGCAAAGACGCAAACAGTAAAGCGCCGAAGTTTGTGCAGTTCAGCGATCATATTATTGCACCGCGGGCGTCGAGCCACTTCCATATTTTCATGGGCAATACCTCACAGCAGGCGCTACTGGAAGAGATGGATAACTGGCCAACCTACTATCCTTATCAACTCAAGGCGCAGGCCGTAGTGGACGAAATGCTGCACCACTAAATTCAGGCTTAGCCCGCTGCTTGTCGGCGGGCTTCCTGTCGCGCTAAGGTGACACCAGGCAGAAATGACATGATGACGGTGAGGCGATGACATTGAGGATTCCGGATACCCTTCGGGAACAACTGGAAAAGGCGAAAGCCATCATTGAACGGATCCTTGGAGAGGATCTGTTGGCCATTCACCTGTACGGATCTGCCGTTGAGGGTGGGTTAAAACCCCACAGCGATATTGATTTGCTGGTCACCATGCGTGGACCGCTGACGACGGCACAGCGAGAGGCGCTGATGCAGGAACTCTTGTCGGTGTCAGCCTGGCCTGGCACGTCGACGCTCTGGCGAGCGCTGGAGGTGACGGTTGTGGTGCAGACCGATGTGGTACCCTGGCGTTTTCCTCCCCGACGGGAAATGCAGTTTGGCGAGTGGTTGCGCGAGGATATTCAGGCGGGGAAATATGAACCCGCACAGCTGGATAGCGATCTGGCGATTTTATTGACGCAGGCGCGTAGTGCCAGCATGGCCTTAACTGGCGAGCGTGCGGATTTGCTTTTTGAGCCAGTGCCGGAAAACGACATTTGGGAGACGCTCCGTCAGACGCTGACGCTCTGGCAGGACAATAGTGATTTGCAAGGCGACGAGCGCAATATCGTGCTGACCCTGGCGCGCATCTGGTACAGCGTGGCGACAGGCGGTTTTACCGCGAAAGACAGCGCGGCAGACTGGTTAATGCCTTATCTCCCGGACGAACACGCTTCTCTACTTGCGACCGCGCGGCTCGACTATCTGGGACAGGAAAGCGTTGACTGGGCAGAGGTTATGCCCGCCGTCTCCCGCTTTGTCTGCTATGCAAAAGCGAAAATAGCCGGGCAGTTATCGCTCGTGGATAAGTGATGCCATATTTCAGGCATCGTGATTGCCGCCACAGAAGAATGGCAAATAATAAAAAAGGCAGATCGCTCTGCCTTTTTTTACCAGGAATTATCTGAGTAGAGCGTTTATTTCAACTCTTCAGCTTCCGGCAATGTAACGTTAAGTTCGAGAATGGAAATATCGCCGTCCTTTTGTTCAAGCTGAACGGTGACCATTTCCGGATCAATTTGTACATACTTACAAATGACCTCAAGAATATCTTTACGCAACTGCGGTAAATAATGCGGCTCGGCGTCACTACGACGACGCTCGGCAACGATAATCTGCAATCGCTCTTTCGCGATGTTCGCTGTACTCTTTTTCCGCGAGAGAAAAAAATCCAGTAATGCCATAACTTATCCTCCGAACAGGCGTTTGAGGAAACCTTTCTTCTCTTCGTCAATGAAGCGGAAAGGACGTTCTTCTCCCAACAGACGGTCTACCGTATCGGCATACGCTTTACCTGCGTCTGCATTGATGTCCAGAATGACCGGTTCGCCCTGGTTAGAGGCGCGCAGAACAGACTGATCTTCCGGGATAACTCCGACGAGTTTAATGCGCAGGATCTCCAGCACATCTTCCATACTGAGCATGTCGCCACGGTTAACACGACCCGGGTTGTAGCGCGTCAACAGCAGATGTTCTTTAATCGGATCTTCACCGTTTTCGGCGCGGCGAGATTTAGACGCCAGAATACCCAGGATACGGTCAGAGTCGCGTACCGAGGAGACTTCCGGGTTGGTGGTGATAATCGCTTCGTCGGCGAAATAGAGCGCCATCAGCGCGCCGGTTTCAATCCCCGCCGGGGAGTCGCAAACGATAAACTCGAAATCCATCGCTTTCAGATCGTCGAGAACTTTTGCAACGCCTTCACGCGTTAATGCGTCTTTATCGCGCGTCTGAGAGGCCGGAAGAATAAAGAGATTCTCAGTGCGCTTGTCCTTGATGAGCGCCTGATTGAGCGAAGCATCGCCCTGAATGACGTTGACGAAATCATAAACAACCCGACGCTCACACCCCATGATCAGATCGAGGTTACGCAGGCCGATATCAAAATCAATAACGACAGTTTTCTTTCCCTTCTGGGCCAAACCAGTAGCGATGGCCGCGCTGGAGGTGGTTTTGCCAACGCCCCCTTTACCCGAAGTAACTACAATAATGCGTGCCATAGAAATTCCTTGTTAAAAAGGGATCAATTCAACGGTTGAACTGTCAAAGCGTTATCTGCCAACTGCAGACGTGCCGCTTTGCCATAAAATTCTGCTGGGATTTTATCACTCAGCCAGTAAACACCTGCGATAGACACCAGTTCTGCCGTCAGATGGGTACAGAAAATTTGCGCATCCCGGTCGCCACTTGCCCCTGCCAGCGCGCGACCTCTCATCATGCCATAGACATGAATATTGCCATCGGCGATCAGCTCAGCGCCAGCACTGACGTGACTTGTAACAATCAGATCACATTGTGGTGCATAAATGCGTTGACCGGAACGAACGGGTATATCAATAAATCGCGTTTTTGTGACGGGAGTAGCGTTTTGCACTACAGCGGCGGGAGCAACGGGTTCTGCCGGGGCGGAACGCGCCACTTTCTCTTTACCTTCAGTGAGTAAAGGAAGGCCCATTTGGTCGATTTCGGCTTTGAGCCGGGCATCTTTACAACCGCTGACGCCAACAATACGCAATCCCGTCGACGCCACAACCTTCTGCAACTGCGGCCAGTTTACCGGCGCGTCAAGGCTACTGACATTCACTACCACAGGAGCATGTTTTAAAAAAGCCGGAGCCTGAGCGATTTTGTCTTCTAACGCCTGACGAATAACCTCGGGTTCTGCTTCATGTAAATGAACCACTGATAAGGTGAAGCTACTGCCTTTAAGTTCGATGGGCGTGTTTGACATCCTGGCCTTACTCAATTTGCTATTTATCATCCCCGATGTGGAGTGATATTCCGAAGTCCAGAAGGCATGTTATAGTCACTATTATATTGAGGCAAGTCGCCATCCGTTTAATTCAGAGTAAAATGTATGTTTTGTGTGATCTACAGAAGTGCTAAGCGTGACCAGACCTATTTGTATGTCGAAAAAAAAGACGATTTCTCACGTGTGCCTGAAGAACTGATGAAAGGATTTGGTCAACCACAGCTGGCAATGATATTGCCGTTAGACGGTAGCAAAAAGTTAGTCAATGCCTCGCTGGATAAAGTAAAACAAGCCTTAACGGAGCAGGGATATTATTTACAACTGCCTCCGCCGCCCGAAGATTTATTGAAGCAACATCGTTTCAACGCCTCACAAAACAATCCAGAAACCGATAAATAAACGGTACCCGGCGTCATGCCTGTCGGTGCCATTCCTGAAGTCAACGATGACAAATTAGGGGAAAATGAATGTATCAACATCATAACTGGCAGGGTGCGCTGCTTGACTACCCGGTAAGCAAAGTGGTGTGCGTGGGGAGCAACTACGCGAATCACATCAAGGAAATGGGCAGTGTCACGCCGGATGAGCCGGTGCTGTTTATCAAGCCGGAAACCGCCCTGTGCGATTTGCGCCAGCCGCTGGTCATTCCAACGGATATGGGCTCGGTGCACCATGAAGTCGAACTGGCGGTATTAATCGGCGCAACGCTGCGTCAGGCGACCGAAGAGCATGTGCGTAAGGCGATTGCCGGATATGGCGTAGCGCTCGATCTGACGTTACGTGATATTCAGGGCAAAATGAAGAAGGCCGGGCAGCCCTGGGAGAAGGCAAAAGGGTTCGATAATTCATGCCCGCTGTCCGGGTTCATTCCGGTTGCGGAATTTAATGGCGATCCGCAGGCGACGCCGCTGGGTCTGACGGTCAATGGCGAGGTTCGCCAGCAGGGGGCGACGGCGGATATGATCCACAAAATCGTCCCCTTAATCGCCTATATGAGCAAATTCTTTACTCTCAAAGCGGGTGACGTCGTGCTGACCGGCACCCCGGAAGGCGTCGGGCCGCTCGCCAGCGGCGACGAGCTGGTGGTCAATTTTAACGGTCACTCCCTGACGACCCGCGTCCTGTAACGCCTGCTTGCCGCCTTTTTAGGCGGCAAAACTTGCATCAACGTGCCAGACTGGTTATAAGGTGCAGCTTTATAGCAATGGCGGATACCCTGATGAGCGATTTACTTTTCTGGCAACGTAAAACCCTGGATGAAATGACCGATGCCGAATGGGAATCGTTATGTGACGGCTGCGGTCAGTGCTGCCTACATAAGCTGATGGATGAGGATACCGACGAGATCTATTTCACCAACGTCGCCTGCCGCCAGCTCAACATCAAAACCTGCCAGTGTCGCAATTACGAACGTCGGTTCGAGTACGAGCCTGACTGTATCAAGCTAACGCGTGATAATCTGCCCACCTTTGAATGGCTGCCGATGACCTGTGCCTATCGTCTGCTGGCGGAAGGGAAAGGATTGCCGGAATGGCACCCGCTGCTGACGGGGTCGAAAGCGGCAATGCACGGCGAGCGAATTTCGGTACGTCACATTGCGGTAAGAGAGTCAGAAGTGCATGACTGGCAGGACCATATCTTAAACAAACCGTCATGGGCGGACTAAGCCGCCCGGTCTGATTTCAGGCGTTACGCTTTTTTCGCCTGATACATTTCATCGCCCTGATGTTCGTCAGCAACCCAAAAGTTGATGTTGAACTGGGCGTCCTCGCTGAGTTCAACACGATGCCAGTACTGCGGCGGGCTGGTGGCGAACTGACCGGCGTTAATCACGACTTTGACTTCAGGCTCTTTGGCCTCTTCGTTAGCGAATCCGTAATAGGTTACCGTACCTTCCATCACACAAAGCTGACCGAAAACGCCTGCGGCGGTGTTGTGGTGGGAAAGCAGTGCTGCGGGAACATTATCTTTGGTGAAGAACGGGGTGGAGCGTTTGATTTTCCAGTTTGCCGGGATACGTAGGTGGGACATAGGACATCTCCTTGCCTGGCTCTATAAGATGTATTAAATATACACCTTATAGAGCTGCGTCAGCAATAACGTTAAGGCAAAAAAAAACGCTCCCGGCAGGGAGCGTCTGAGATTAACGACCGAACAGATCGCGTCTTTTCGGTTTAAGCGGCTGGACAAGCAGGACCACAACCGCGATGACCAGATAGGCCGCAAAAATGCCCAGTAACCATTGCGGCATTTCCAGCGATAAAAATTCCCATTGGCGCTCAGCGCAATCCCCGGAGGCGACAAACACCTGTGGTAACCATTTACCCAGCGGCAACCAGTCGGGAAAGCGAGCCACGAAGTCACAGGTCATGAACGGAGAAGGGTGTAACTGGATCATGGTGTGTTCCCAGGCCAACTGCACGCCGCGCCAGGCACTGTAGATCCAGATAATCAGCGCCACATAGCGCAATGGTGTTTTAGGCGCAATCGCGCCGACCAGTCCTGCACCCATGATGCCAAACAGTGCGCAGCGCTCATAGATGCACAGCACACACGGCTTAAGCAGCATAACATGCTGAAACCACAGCGCGACCAGTTCAAGCGCCAGGGCAGTAAAAGCCATCAATAACCAGGCGCCCCGACCCCGTGAGCACTGGTTTAAATATCGCAACATAATAATTTCCCTGCAACATGCGTAGACACGGCAGTGTAAACCAATTCGATTACCGCGCCACCAGGATAAACTTAAATATTGTGTAATCGGATAAATATCATGCAAAAAGGCAAACCGGGCAGTGAAATGCCCGGTAAGTTGTTATGAAAGTGTAGCTAACCAGCCGGTTTGCGTCATCCACTCGGTCATTGGGGTCAGGGTAAACTCGACGCACAGCAGACCGACCAGCGTCAGCACGAGGGTATACGGCAGCGCCATCCAGACCATCCGACCATAGGAGAGGCGAATCAGCGGCGCCAGCGCAGAGGTGAGCAGGAACAGGAATGCCGCCTGACCGTTTGGCGTCGCCACGGACGGCAGGTTCGTCCCGGTGTTGATCGCCACCGCGAGCAGTTCGTACTGTTGCAGAGAGATAGCGCCGCTTTCCATGGCCGCTTTGGCTTCGTTAATGTAGATCGTACCAACGAAGACATTATCGGAGATCGACGAGAGCAGGCCGTTGAAGAGATAGAACAGCGTCAGTTGCGCGTGTTCCGAGGCCTGCAACACATACTGGATAATCGGCGAGAAGAGGTGCTGGTCGATGATCACCGCCACAATCGAGAAAAAGACCGTCAGCAGCGCGGTGAAAGGCAGGGACTCGGTGAACGCCTTGCCAATAGCATGCTCATCGGTCACGCCGGTCAGCGAGGTGGCGAAGATAATGACGGACAGGCCGATCAGTCCCACTTCCGCGAGATGCAGCGCCAGGGCGATAACCAGCCAGACGCCGATAATGGCCTGAACGATCAGCTTTAATCGGTCCTGACGATTACGCTGCTGGCGGCTTTGATCGTCAAACTGTTGTAATACGTCACGTACTTTTTCCGGCAGCGTTTCGCCATAGCCAAACCAGCGCAGTTTCTCAACCAATACGCAGGTGAGCAGGCCGCAAATCAGTACCGGAACGGTAACTGGCGACATTCGCAGGAAGAAGTCGCCAAAATGCCAGCCAGCGGCTTTGGCGATAATCAGGTTCTGCGGTTCGCCCACCATCGTCATCACGCCGCCCAACGCGGTTCCCACCCCGGCATGCATCATCAGGCTGCGCAGGAAGCCACGGAACTGTTCGAGTACCGCTTTGTAGTGCTGATCGATATGGCTGTCATCAAGAATGTCATGATCATCACTACGGGAAGAGGCCACGCGGTGATAGATACCATAGAACCCGACGGCGACGCTGATCACGACCGCGACTACGGTCAGTGCGTCAAGGAAGGCGGAAAGGAAGGCCGCCGCGATACAAAATGCGAGTGACAGCAGCGTTTTGGAGCGAATGCTCAGCAGCAGGCGGGTAAAAATAAACAGCAGCAGCTGCTTCATAAAATAGATGCCCGCGACCATGAACATCAGCAGCAGTAAAACTTCCAGATTGTTTGCCACTTCTTCGCGAACATGCGCGGCGCTGGTCATCCCAATCATAACCGCTTCAATGGCCAACAAACCGCCCGGCAGCAGTGGATAACACTTCAGCGCCATCGCCAGCGTGAAGATGAATTCCGCCACCAGCAACCAGCCCGCAACAAACGGGTTGATGATGAAAATCAGTGGATTAACTATCAGGAAGGTCAGTAGTGCAAGCTTGTACCAGTCTGGCGACTGGCCTAAAAAGTTGCGCCAGAGCGCGCGGCCCCATGAGAGTTCCATTATGGTTTCCCTTACCTTATTTATTGAAATGATGTTTTTATGGTTAGCGACAAAGAGTAACGGTCAGTCTGAATGCAGGCAAGCCTTTAACCCCTGACAGCCAGCGTTATCAAGAAAATGAAGCCTTGATCCACTTTTTCTTCGTTGTGTCTGCTATCGGGCATGTAACCCGTCTGGTATGATGAGTGTAACTATGTTTTGCTGTGTAATGGAAATCTCACTATGGTCATTAAGGCGCAGAGCCCGGCGGGTTTCGCGGAAGAGTACATCATTGAAAGTATCTGGAATAACCGCTTCCCTCCTGGCACTATCTTGCCTGCAGAACGAGAACTCTCCGAACTGATCGGGGTGACACGTACCACTTTACGTGAAGTGCTGCAGCGTCTGGCGCGAGACGGTTGGTTGACCATTCAGCATGGCAAACCGACGAAGGTGAATAATTTCTGGGAAACCTCCGGACTGAATATTCTTGAAACGCTGGCGCGTCTCGATCACGAAAGCGTCCCGCAGTTGATCGACAATCTGCTGTCGGTCCGGACCAACATCTCCACCATCTTCATTCGCACCGCGTTTCGTCAGCATCCTGACAAAGCGCAGGAAGTGCTGGCGACCGCACAGGAAGTGGCCGATCACGCCGATGCGTTTGCCGATCTCGATTACAACATTTTCCGCGGTCTGGCATTTGCCTCCGGCAACCCGATTTATGGCCTGATCCTGAACGGCATGAAAGGGTTGTATACCCGCATTGGTCGTCACTATTTTGCCAATCCGGAAGCGCGCAGCCTGGCGCTGGGTTTCTACCATAAGTTGTCGCAGCTGTGCCTGCAGGGCGCGCACGATCAGGTGTACGAAACGGTGCGTCGTTACGGTCATGACAGCGGCGAGATCTGGCACCGGATGCAGAAAAACCTGCCTGGTGATTTAGCCATTCAGGGCCGCTAAAAAACGAACCCCCTCGCGATGAGGGGATTTTTGTTTTACAGGCTGTTCATTCTGGGTGGACAGCGCTCCAGCAGCTCCACGCTTCCGTCCTCGTTTTGCTGTTCCAGCATCACATCAAATCCCCACAGCCGATGCACATGCTTAAGCACCTCTTTGCGGCCTTTATCCAGCGGCGCGCGATTATGCGGAATATAGCGCAGGGTAAGGGAGCGATCGCCCCGCAGATCCACGTTCCAGACCTGAATATTCGGCTCTACGTTGCTCAGATTATATTGCGACGAGAGGCGGTTGCGGATTTCGCGGTAGCCCTCTTCGTTATGAATGGCAGAGATCTCCAGATAGTTATGCCGGTCGTCATCCAGCACCGTAAAGAGGCGAAAATCGCGCATCACTTTCGGTGACAGGAACTGGCTGATGAAGCTCTCATCTTTGAAATCACGCATGGCAAAATGCAGCGTTTCCAGCCAGTCGGAACCGGCGATATCCGGGAACCAGTACTTATCTTCTTCCGTCGGCGACTGGCAGATGCGTTTGATGTCCTGGAACATGGCGAAACCCAGCGCGTAAGGGTTTATGCCACTGTACCACGGGCTGTTATAAGGCGGCTGGAACACCACATTGGTATGGCTGTGTAAAAACTCCAGCATAAAACGTTCGGTGACTTTCCCCTCGTCATACAGATGGTTCAGAATCGTGTAATGCCAGAACGTGGCCCAGCCCTCGTTCATCACCTGGGTCTGCTTTTGCGGATAAAAATACTGACTGACTTTGCGCACGATGCGCAGGATCTCGCGTTGCCATGACTCCAGCAGCGGGGCATTTTTTTCCATAAAGTAGAGCAGATTCTCCTGCGGCTCAGAAGGATAGCGCCGCGCTTCGGCAATCGTCTTCTCTTCTTCTTTCTTCGGCAGGGTACGCCACAGCATGTTCACCTGGCTTTGCAGATACTCTTCACGACTTTGCTGGCGGGCCTTCTCCTCCTGGAGGGAGATTTTCTGCGGGCGTTTATAGCGATCAACGCCGTAGTTCATCAGCGCGTGGCAGGAGTCGAGCAATCGCTCAACCTCGTCCACGCCATATCGCTCTTCGCACTGGGTGATGTAATTACGCGCGAAGATCAGGTAATCAACAATGGAACTGGCATCGGTCCAACTGCGGAACAGATAGTTATTTTTGAAGAAGGAGTTATGTCCGTAACAGGCGTGAGCCATCACCAGCGCCTGCATGGTAATGGTGTTCTCCTCCATCAGGTATGCGATACACGGGTTGGAGTTGATCACAATCTCATAGGCCAGCCCTTGCTGACCGTGCTTATACAGTCGTTCGGTCTCGATGAATTTTTTGCCAAACGACCAGTGAGGATAGTTAATCGGCATCCCGACGCTGGAGTAAGCATCCATCATCTGCTCGGAGGTGATGACTTCAATCTGGTGTGGGTAGGTGTCCAGTCTGTAGAGTTTCGCCACCCGGTCTATCTCTGCCAGATAGACATCCAGCAGATCAAACGTCCAGTCGGGTCCATCGCTCAAGCGTGTGGTGTCCTTGTTCATGGAATCAATCGTAGCCATTCGCGCACCCTCATTGTTGGCGGCACTCTCTGTGTGGAGCACCTCATTTCAAGCATAGAACACCCGGTTAAAAACCGTGTCAGTGAAGAAATATTTTCTTTGCGATTTCCGCTGGTCGACTCGCCAGATTGTGGGGTGGTCGCGATATTTTATGCTGGATAAAAATAACCCACAGCAGGAGATACCAAAGCAGAGAGTTCACTGTTCTGCCTGCTATATGTGAGATGTGTCACCATAAAAAAGCCATATGTTGAATAATATTTTCATCTGGGTTATCAAGATGTAATTAGATGATTGTTCTTTTACTGTTACTGTTAACGGAGTGGCTATGCGAGTTGTCATACTGGGAAGTGGCGTCGTTGGCGTGACCAGCGCCTGGTATCTGAGTCAGGCTGGACATGATGTCACCGTCATCGATCGTGAACCGGGCCCGGCGCTGGAAACCAGCGCGGCGAACGCGGGGCAGATCTCTCCGGGCTATGCCGCGCCCTGGGCTGCGCCGGGTGTACCGCTGAAGGCAATCAAATGGATGTTCCAGCGCCATGCGCCGCTGGCCGTTCGTCT
The DNA here is from genome assembly GCF_002880615.1 of Citrobacter freundii complex sp. CFNIH2. Classification (NCBI taxonomy): domain Bacteria; kingdom Pseudomonadati; phylum Pseudomonadota; class Gammaproteobacteria; order Enterobacterales; family Enterobacteriaceae; genus Citrobacter; species Citrobacter freundii complex sp. CFNIH2. Next base: position 1,000,369 of record NZ_CP025757.1, read on the forward strand.
GGACGGCACACAGTTTCAGTTGAAGTGGATGTGGCAGATGCTGCGCAACTGCGACACCAGCCACTACATGGAAAACAAAGGGCGGATGGTGCGTCTGGCGGAATACAGCCGTGACTGCCTGAAAGCGCTACGTGCGTCGACCGGCATCCAGTATGAAGGGCGGCAGGGCGGGACGCTGCAACTGTTCCGTACCGCGCAGCAGTATGAGAACGCAACGCGCGACATCGCCGTGCTGGAAGATGCCGGTGTGCCGTATCAGTTGCTGGAAGCCAGCCGACTGGCGGAAGTCGAGCCGGCGCTGGCTGAAGTGGCGCACAAACTGACCGGAGGCTTGCGTCTGCCGAATGACGAAACCGGCGACTGCCAGCTCTTTACCCAGCGTCTGGCGCAGATGGCCGAACAGGCGGGCGTCAAATTCCGCTTCAACACGCCGGTGGATAAACTGCTTTGCGAAGGCGAACAGATTTACGGCGTGAAATGTGGTGATGAGATCGTTAAAGCCGATGCGTACGTCATGGCGATGGGTTCCTACTCCACGGCGATGCTGAAAGGGATTGTCGATATTCCGGTCTATCCGCTGAAAGGCTATTCGCTGACGATTCCGGTGGCGGAAGAGGACGGCGCGCCGGTTTCGACTATTCTTGATGAAACCTACAAAATCGCCATTACCCGTTTTGACCAGCGCATCCGCGTGGGCGGCATGGCGGAAATTGTCGGTTTCAATACCGAACTACTCCAGCCGCGTCGGGAAACGCTTGAGATGGTGGTGCGCGATCTTTACCCGCGCGGTGGGCATGTTGAACAGGCGACATTCTGGACCGGTCTGCGGCCGATGACGCCGGACGGTACGCCAGTCGTGGGGCGTACCCGCTTCAAAAATCTGTTATTAAATACCGGACACGGTACGCTGGGATGGACGATGGCCTGTGGTTCAGGGCAGTTACTGAGCGATATTCTGTCAGGTCGCACGCCTGCTATTCCGTATGACGATTTGAGCGTGGCGCGCTACCACGCAGGCTTTACGCCTTCACGTCCCCAACATCTGCACGGCGCACATAACTAAGAAGGACGCGAGATGACCCGCCCTATACTGGCCAGCCTTGACCTGCAGGCGATGAAACAAAACCTGAGCATTGTGCGTCAGGCCGCACCGGACGCCCGCGTCTGGTCAGTGGTGAAAGCCAATGCTTATGGACACGGCATAGAACGTATCTGGAGTGCGCTGGGCAACACCGACGGTTTTGCTCTTTTGAATCTGGAAGAGGCGGTCACCTTGCGTGAGCGCGGCTGGAAAGGGCCGATCCTGATGCTGGAAGGTTTTTTCCACGCCGACGATCTGGAACGGTACGATACCTGGCGTCTGACCACCTGCGTTCACAGCAACTGGCAGTTGAAAGCGATCCAGAATGCGAAGCTGAAAGCGCCGCTGGATGTTTATGTAAAGGTTAACAGCGGCATGAACCGCCTGGGATTCCAGCCGGAACGGCTGCAAACCGTCTGGCAGCAGTTGCGGGCGATGCCGAACGTCGGTGAAATGACGCTGATGTCGCACTTTGCCGACGCTGAGCACCCTGACGGGATCCACAATGCAATGGCGCGCATTGAGCAGGCAGCGGAAGGGCTGGATTGCCGCCGTTCGCTGTCAAACTCCGCGGCCACGCTGTGGCATCCCGATGCACATTTTGACTGGGTACGCCCGGGCATTATTCTCTATGGCGCTTCGCCGTCAGGTCAGTGGCGCGATATCGCCAATACCGGACTGAAGCCGGTGATGACGCTGAACAGTGAAATCATTGGCGTGCAGACGCTGAAAGCCGGAGATCGTGTCGGCTATGGCGGACGGTATACTGCCAGAGGCGAACAGCGCATTGGCATTGTGGCGGCGGGGTACGCGGATGGCTATCCGCGCCATGCGCCGAGCGGAACGCCGATGCTGGTGGACGGTGTCCGGACCACAACGGTGGGAACGGTGTCAATGGATATGCTGGCGGTGGATTTGACGCCATGCCCACAGGCGGGCATTGGAACGCCGGTGGAGCTGTGGGGTAAGGAGATCAAAATTGACGACGTGGCGAAATCAGCGGGAACGGTGGGCTATGAGCTGATGTGTTCGCTGGCGCTGCGCGTTCCTGTTGTGACGGTGTAACTTCTATAGAGTTGTCTGATGGCGCTGCGCTTATCAGGCCTGGTGAGTCAGCGCATTTTGTAGGCCGGGTAAGGCGTAGCCGTCACCCGGCAAAAAAACATCGACGTTACTCATCCTCATCTTCAGCCACGCGAACACCAACCTTCAGCACCGCATTATCTTCCTTCTCGGCCACGGTCCAGATCATGCCAGCAAATTCAACCTGGTCTCCGACAACCGGAGCGGCCCCCAACAGTTGCTGAACAATTTCGCCCAGCGTTTGCTGCTTATCGCGGTACTCCGTTCCGTCATCCAGACCATAAATCAGCGCCACGTCGGCATACTTGGCGCTGGCTTCCAGAATAAAGTCGCCGAAGAAGCGCTGATCCAGCGCCACCGGCGGTGACTGACTGAACAGTTTACCCAGCGCCGGGAGATCGCGTTCACGCCCGATGACGCACAGCACATCGCCTTCACGCAGACGGGTGCTGCCGGTGGGATGAAACAGCACATTGTCACGAAACAGCGCCGCTATGCGCGTTTCCTGAGGCATATGCAGATCGCGCAGCGCCGCGCCGACACACCATTTATCGGCGCTGAGCTGATAGACAAACTGCTCCCACGGATTGTCCGGATGAATATCCAGACCGACGCGTGAGACCGGCCAACCGACCGGTGGAACCACCACCCTGGCCTTTTTCGCCGCCCAGGAGAGCGAGGTTCCCTGGAAGACCAGTGATACCAGCACCACGAAGAAGGCGACGTTAAAGAACAGACGGGCATTTTCCAGACCCGCCATCATTGGAAAGACGGCAAGAATGATCGGTACCGCGCCGCGCAGTCCCACCCAGCTAATAAACACGCGTTCACGCAGATTAAAACCGCGGAACGGCAGCAGTCCGACAAAGACAGAGAGCGGTCGGGCGATGAAAATCATCCCGGCGGAAAGGATCAACGCTGGAACAGCAATCGGCAACAGGTCAGAAGGATTCACCAGCAGTCCGAGCACCAGGAACATGCCGATCTGCGCCAGCCAGGCCAGACCATCGAAGTTTTGCAGAATGCCAAAACGGTTGCGAATCGGGCGGTTGCCCAGCAAAAAACCGCACAGATAGACCGCCAGGATCCCGCTGCCTTCCAGCGCCGTGGTCAGGGCAAACACCAGAATCCCGCCGCTCAGGGCTAATAGCGGGTAGAGTCCGGCGGGCAGGGAGATACGATTAATCATCTGCTGTAGCAGATAGCCGCCACCCAGCCCAAGCAGGATGCCCAGACCAAACTGCTGAATAATGTGGACCGCGAACATCCAGCTCAAGCCGGTTTCGTGCTGCTGAATCATCTCGATCAGCGTAATGGTCAGAAATACCGCCATCGGATCATTACTGCCGGATTCAATTTCCAGCGTCGCGCCGACACGCTCATTCAGCCCTTTGCCGCCAAGCAGGGAAAAAACCGCCGCCGCATCCGTTGAACCGACAATGGCGCCAATCAACAGCCCCTGAATCAGATCGAGATTAAACAGCCAGGCGGCGATCATACCGGTTAACCCGGAGGTGATCAGGACGCCAACGGTCGCCAGAGAAAGGGCCGGGCCCAGCGCGACGCGAAACGAACTGGCCTGCGTTCGCATCCCGCCATCAAGCAGAATAATCGCCAACGCAAGGTTACTGACCATATAGGCAAAGGGATAATTATCGAACGGGATACCGCCGACGCCATCGACGCCCGCCAGCATGCCAATTGCCAGGAAGATAACCAGAATCGGAATGCCAAGGCGTGATGAAAATGAACTGAGTAAGATACTGCTGGTAACGAGGACGGACCCCAAAATGAAAAGACTGATTATTGCCGCGGCGTCCAACGTTCGGTTACTCCTCAATTAGCCATTTTTTTTCAGCATTGACATTACCATATTAACGGCTGCAACCGGGCGTTACTTAGCCCTGCAGCCGTTTTTTTTTATGATTTCAGAAAGGGATGACCCGAGACCGTCAGTTGCGTACCGTTTTGACTGTTTTGCAACACGGCATGTGCGCCTAACGCCAGCGTAACGGTTCGCGACTCATGACCAAAATCGAGCCCGGTGATCAGGGGAACAGAGAGGCGTTCACGTAAAAACGCATACACCGTGCTGAGATCGTAACCGGCATCGTAATCATTCGGGGCGCTGCCGCTAAAACTGCCCAGCACAATGGCGCTCTGGCGATTTAAAATACCGGCGTTAAGCATTTGCAACAGCATGCGCTCAACGCGAAAAGGGTGCTCATTAATGTCTTCCAGCACCAGAATGCCGCTTTCAATTTTGGGCATCCATGGGGTGCCGATGAGCGAAATCAGCATCGCCAGATTACCGCCCCACAGCGTTCCTTCCGTGTGACAGGCCGGACCATCGCCTTGCCATTCCACTGTGTACTGCGCCTGACGTAATGCCTGCCAGAAATGGGTCTGCGTGAAGGTATTCAGCTCCGGCGCGCCAACGTTCGCCGCCAGCATCGGGCCACTGAAAGTGATGACATTGCCCTGCGCCAGCAGACCGCACTGGATCGCCGTAAAATCACTGTGCCCGCAAATGAGCAGCGGATCCCGCTGTTGCCGGGCCGCAAGGGCCTGCCAGTCAATGTGCTCCAGTAGACGGCTCGCCCCATAGCCGCCGCGCACCGGCATGACGATAGTGTCCGGCGCGGTGAGATGCGCAAGGCCGTTCACGTCCGCCAGACGCTCCGAATCCGTACCCGCAAAGCGTTGATGGCGACGACTGACCACCGCCGTATTATCGACCTGATGCCCGGCCTCCTTAAGGCGCTGGATACCAAGCAAAGCCGCGTGCTGATTGATGCAATAGCCCGAGGGGGCAATTAAGTGAAACCGGGACATGGCAATTCCTTGCTACAACAGAAACCAAATGTATATCATGCCGCCTATAGTAGAACGTTTTGCCGGAGGGTGCTTTGCTAATCCGGTTTATAACGGTGGTTTTAGTAACGAAGCGTTCCGGCGATAAGGACAGAAGACGTGAAATTGAGATGGTTTGCTTTTTTTATTGTGTTGCTTGCAGGCTGTAGTTCAAAACAAGATTATAAAAATCCTCCGTGGAACGCGGAAGTGCCGGTGAAACGAGCCATGCAATGGATGCCGATCAGCGAAAAAGCCGGTGCGGCGTGGGGCGTTAGCCCACAATTGATTACGGCGATTATCGCCATTGAGTCGGGCGGGAATCCCAATGCGGTCAGTAAATCGAATGCGATAGGGCTGATGCAGCTGAAAGCGTCAACCTCCGGGCGTGATGTTTATCGCCGGATGGGCTGGAGTGGCGAGCCTTCGACCAGTGAACTGAAAAACCCGGAACGGAATATCTCAATGGGCGCTGCCTACCTGAGTATTCTGGAGACCGGCCCGCTCGCCGGCATTGAGGATCCGCAGGTGATGCAGTACGCGCTGGTGGTCTCCTACGCCAACGGCGCAGGCGCGCTGCTACGCACGTTCTCCTCTGACCGGAAAAAGGCAATTAACAAAATCAACGATCTCAGCGCCGATGAATTTGTTGAACACGTCGCGGATAACCATCCTGCGCCCCAGGCGCCGCGCTACATCTATAAATTGCAGCGCGCGCTGGATGCGATGTAATTAGTCGCGCACTTTGTTCGATTTCTCTCTCGCCTCACGCTCGAGGGAAAAGATAATCCGCTGAAGTTCCCGCTCCACCGCCGGGCCGACGTTGAGAAAACGAAAGCTCAGGCGGGGAGTGGAAATGGTCTCGTTTTTCCCGTCAATCACTTTGCGTTCGGTTACGGAAATCAGTTGTGCGTCAAAGTGAAACATCCCCCATTCCCCCATATCCAACGCAATCTGCGAAAAACGCATCCCCTCGGTGAGACCTGACGGTTTCGGGCCTTCCAGCAGCGCGCCCATTCCGCCGAGGGAAAGATCGTACAGACGAAAACGTAGGGTGCTGTTATCCGGCATCTGAGCCGTACAACCGTAGGGAGGATGGAGCGGCGCGCAGATGCGGAAGTATTCCCGTCGTTGCACAAACCACAGCGCCGGAGGGAGCGGGGTGATAAAGGCCGGAAGCTGCTGATACTCACCGCTCTGCAACTGCTCAAGGGTAAACTCGACCTTCGCGCCCTGGGTTTCGGCGGTAAAGGTAATATTGCGCGCTTTTTGCACGGCGAGGTTTTCTTTTTGCTGACTGCCAAAGTCCATCACCAGTCTTTCGGCCGAGACGTCAAGGATCTTGCTGATAAATTGTCCGCCGGACCAGGAGACGCGCAACGGTACCTGGTTGCTGTTTAAGTCGCGAAGAACGCCCAACACCGCCAACGGATTTTGCTTCAGGAACTGCTCATTGTAATGACTCACGCGGAATGACTCCTGGATGCCTGACAGTCTATCGAACGGTTATCGGCAAGACGCAGGAGAACTTAATACAAACGCGTGATTTTTTTTACCAAAGACAAATAATTCAGTCTCGCGGAAACAACGAGGATCAAGGGGTTGCCTATACTTAACGGACAAGCGCAAGAATCTGTTGCGTGTGGTTTCCCTGAAAAGAGGGTCTGAACATGGGAATTATTGCCTGGATTGTATTTGGTTTGATTGCCGGTGTTATCGCCAAATTGATCATGCCGGGACGTGACGGCGGCGGATTCATCCTGACCTGTATTCTCGGTATCGTTGGTGCCGTAGTGGGCGGATGGCTGGCGACCATGTTTGGTATTGGCGGCACGATCAGTGGTTTTAACCTCCACAGTTTCCTGGTCGCTGTGGTGGGCGCCATTGTGGTGCTGGTGGTATTCCGGCTTGTACGCCGCGATTAACAATACGGCTCCTGCGGGAGCCGTGTTTTTATCGACATTCCCCTTCAATTCCTCTCTTGATTTACCCATTGAAATGAGAATAATTAGCATTCCAATTTAAGCTGATAATTATTCTCACTATGACAACTTCTTGCTTTCGACTTTGCGCGCTTTCTGGCTGTATTTCACTGGCTCTGACCACATTGTCCTATGCGGCGGACACCAACGAATCGATCATTGTCGTTTCAGCGACAGGTCAGGAGAGCCTGCTGCCTGCCTGGACTAACAGTGCCACCAAATCTGCTGTCCCGGAAAGTAAAACGCCACAGGTGATTAATACCATCGATAATCACGAGATCACGTTGCGGCATGCGAATTCCGTCAACGAGATCCTGCGCTATGCGCCTGGGGTATCGACAGAAGTGCGCGGCAATACCTCCTATATGAGCGAGTACAAGATTCGCGGTTTCTCTGTCGATCAGGAGTACTACAACGGCTTGCAGTTGCCGTACAACGTCACTGGTAATACCAAAGCACGTATCGACCCGCTGCTGGTGGAAAGCGTCGATATTCTGAAAGGGCCCGCCTCTGTGCTGTATGGCAACGGTTCGCCGGGGGGGATGGTGAATATACAGGGCAAAAAACCGCAGGCTGAGCAAAAAACGGAGATAGGCTTTAATACCGGTACGCGAAATCTGAAAGAAGGCTATCTGGATTCCACCGGCAAAATCAGCGACAGCGACTGGAATTACCGTCTGCTGGGCAAGGCGACAGAGGGCGACGATCAACCGCACACCACCCGTTATGAAGACTATCTTTTGGCGCCTTCCGTCACCTGGCAACCAGACAGAAAAACGCGCCTGACGCTGGATGCGCTGGTGCAAAATACACCGTCGTTGTCGCCATCGAACCCGTTACCGATTGCCTATTTGCGCTCGGGTTATGCCGATCGTCGTGATTACGCCGGTGATGAGTGGAGTGGCTTTAAGCAGCGTCAGTGGATGGTGGGTTATCATTTCGAACATGAATTTGACAGCGGTTGGGGATTCAGTCAGCAGGCGCGCTATTTTGATGTCGATACGCACCAGCGCAGCGTCTATTCAACCGGTAATGGCACAAACCCGGTCTGGATGCTGGACCGCTTTGCTTATACCACCGATGAAGATCTGAAGAGTTTCAACATCGACAACCAGGTGACGAAGACGGTCACGCTGGGCGACTGGCAGCACCATCTGCTGGCCGGTTTTGATTATCAGAAACTCGACAGCCATTACTTCTACCGTTACGCCAGCGCCACGCCGGGAATCGACATGCGCGACCCGGATTTCCATCAGGTGCATACCGCCGATCTGGGGTTGTACACCGCACAGAAAAACCGCCTTTCTTATCAGCAAAATGGCTACTACCTGCAGGATCAGGTGGCATTTGGCGGCTTAAATCTGTTGGCCAGCCTGCGTTATGACGATTACCGGTCAACGACGACCGATGCGCTGCAAAATGATGAGAAAACCTGGATCTCACAGGACCGGGTGACCAAACGTTTTGGCGCGCTTTATGCCTTTGAAAACGGTATTTCACCGTTTATCAGTTATTCCGAAGGTTTCAAACCGATTTCACCACAGGGCACGCTGACGTCGAAAGAGGTGAAGCCGACAACCAGCAAACAGCTGGAAGGCGGGGTGAAATACCTGCTGGCCGATTACGCGACCACGCTGACGGCATCGGTGTTTAACATCCGTCAGAAGAATGTTCTTTCCGCCACGCCAACCTGGGATTATCGGCAGACCGGGGAGATCGAATCAAAAGGCGCGGAACTGTCGGTGATTAGCCGACCAGGTGACAACGTCACCTTGATTGCCAACTACGCCTACACCCATGCGATCAATACTGAAGACGAAACATACGAAGGCAAACGCCCGACACAAGTGCCGGAGAATGCGTTTAATCTGTGGGGCGATTACACCTTCGATGCGACCGTACTGCGCGGGCTAACAATGGGCGCTGGGGCGCGCTATACCGGACCGATGGAAATCGCGCCGGATAACAAGAGTGGTAAGCTGGGAGGAACAACGCAGTACGATCTCGCCGTGTCATATCAGTTAGGTGAGGTGCTGCCTTCATTGCGCGGCGTGACGTTAAAAGCCAGCGCGCAGAATATCACCAATAAAGAAACCTTCAGTTGCTACGACAGCACCAACTGCTGGATTGGTCGTGACCGCACGGTTCAGGTCGGGGCAAGCTACCGTTTCTGATCGCGTGAAGCGAAAACCGGCCTGGTATTTCCAGGCCGGTCAGGCGTCGGCTATTACGGCGTTGCCTGTTTTTGTGTCGGTTCGGTGGAGGTCTGGCTAGTTACAGGACGCTTTTCCGGCACGCTGTCGCACGGATTTTCCTTCGGACAGATCAGGTCGAGCATTTTCAGCGTGACGCCGTTGCTCCAGCCAAAACCATCCTGTAACGGATACTCACCGCCGCCACCGCCGGTTCCGGTGCTGCTGACGTCATATTTTTCCACCAGCTTTTGCTCGCGATCGTATGTGTGCTGCACGTTGGTCAGAAATCGCCAGCTTACCTCCATTGCTACGTCATTCTGCCCGTAGTTCTGTAAGCCCTCGGTGGCGACCCATTGCAGCGGCGCCCAGCCGTTTGGCGCATCCCATTGCTGTCCGCTTTTCACCGAGGTGGTGGCAAGACCGCCCGGCTGCAACAGATGCGCGCGAGTGGCCGCGGCCATTTTACTGGCGCGATCTTTCGAGGCCGCGTTGACATACAGCGGGAACAGGGCGGCAGCGGTCAGTTGATTACGCACCTGCTTGCTCTTCAGATCGTAATCCGCATACCAGCCTTCTTTGTCATTCCACAGGTAGTGTTCAATCGCTTTCTGTCGGGCGTTTGCCAGCGTGTCGTACTGGCTGGCTTTTGCTTCATCCCCCGCGGCTTTGCTGGCGCGCGCGAGGATTTTTTCCATCTTGTACAGCAGCGCGTTAAGATCGACCGGAACGATGCTGGTGGTCCGTAGCGTGCCGAGCTGTTGTGGGTTATCCATCCAGCGCGAACTGAAATCCCAGCCGGATGCCGCCGCAGCGCGCAGATCGCGATAAATGTCGGTGGCCGGACGGTTTGGATTGCTTTTTGCCGTGGCGATATCCTCAACCCACGATTCCGGTCGCGGCGTATCCCGCTCATCCCAGTAGCGGTTCAAAATGGTGCCGTCATCCAGTTTCACCACCCGTTTATTCTGTTGACCGGCCTGCAGCGTTTCTACGCCTTCCATCCAGTAGGTGTACTCTTTTTGCAGTTGCGGCAGGTACTTTTTCAGCGCATCGTCGCCGTCATGCTGCGCCAGCAGTTCCACCATCAGGGAGAAGAAGGGCGGCTGGGAGCGGCTCAGATAGTAGGTGCGGTTGCCGTTGGGGATATGACCGAAGGCATCAATCTCCCAGGCAAAGTTCGCCACCATATCGGCAATTTTGTCCCAGTGATCGCTTTCGGCAAGTCCCAGCATGGTGAAGTAGCTGTCCCAGTAATAAACTTCCCGGAAGCGCCCGCCGGGCACCACGTAAGGTTCAGGCAGCGGCAGCAACGAATCCCATTTTCCCGCGCTTTCGGTAGAGCGGGTCAATACTGGCCACAGTCCGTCGATATGTTCACGCAGCGATTGTCCTTCCGGCGGAACATATTTTTCTCCCTCTTTTGGCAACGTGAAGTTGACGCTCACAAAGTGGCGTAAATCGAAACTGGACTGATTTTTTTGCATCCGGTAATCCGCGAGGATCATCAGCGGATCGCTGTTAGGCACGGCATCGGCAAAGGTTTTTTGGTCGGGGAACAGTCTGGCATTCTGCACATCGTTAAACAGCGGGCCGAGCAAAATATCCGGCGGTTGCGGCGGGGTAACCGGCATCTCTTCTGCGTGCACTGACAGTGAAGAGAAGGACAGAAGGGTGCCGGAAACCGCTAATTTTATGACCCATGACAGCGAACCAGACGTGCAAAAAGCAGGGGTATGCATTGATTCATCTCCTTAGTGCGTACCGAACAACGGTATCTACCATGAGAAAATCGTAGTCCAGGATCGCCCCCGGCGCGTTGTTACCCCTCCTTTTTTGCGACGTTACAGGGTTTTCCTTTCCCTGACGACGCGATTTTCCGCCACATTAACGGACAGCCGCTCGCCCGTCTGCACATCGTCAAGCGCGTCGCCCTGTTGGCATATCCAGGCGATGCCCATCTCGCGGGCGATCAAGGCGCCATGCGCGAGAGGACTGCCTTCCCGCAGACAAATACCTTTCACTACGTTCGGGTCGAGTTCCGGCACCGTTGAAGGAAACAGATTGTCGGCGACCAGGATGGCTGGTGCGGTGAAATCAGGTAACGTCAGCGGGCTTTGCAACAAATGACGTAGCGTACGATGCAGGAGATCGTCGATATCGATATAGCGAGCCTGCAGATAGGCATCATCCAGTTGCCGATATTGCATGCTGAGGTTGCTCAGCACCTGCTGCCAGGCATATTCCGCGGTACAGTGTTCGCTACGCAGGATCCCGCAGGCGGTATCAAACAGCTCCGGATCGTCCAGCAACATATGATGACCGGAGAAAATGGCCGCCAGATCACCAGGCCAGTTTTCTTCCATGCGGGTGAGCAGCGTCATCAGATCGAGCAGCGTGAGATCCAGCGCGTTACGCAGTCGTGCCTGTTCTGCAACGGGGCTGAGATCGGACGCTTGTCGAACCGGCGGCAGCGTTGGCGTATAACAGAACGCGCTGCCCGTGATCGCCTCCGTCGATGATGCGGTAACCGCCGCATCGTCCAGCGATTCACCGAAGTTCTCCGCAGCCAGTTGGCTAAACGCGGCCAGCGCGTCATCCGCCTGCGCTCCGCTTGCCAGCAGACGGACCGTGTCATTACAGCGAACCTGCAACAGCGATATCTGATTAAGGCTATCCGGCGTGACGCACTTGCCGTTTTTTTCCAGTAGCAGATCCGCGTCAAAGGCCGACAGCGTTGCCACAAGCCGGGACGCCGGACGAATGTGCAAACCGTTGGGGTTTTTGATCACCACGGACACCGATTTTGCCGCCGCGTCCGGTTCGCTAAAGACCGGAGTCATGCGGGTCTCAGAAGCCGAAGAGGGTAAACCCAGTTGTTCGCGCTTGGCCTCAAGGGCGTTCGTCGCATCGGCGATGACCTTTTCGATATCCGCGCCCGCGGCGGCGCTCACCGTTGCCGCCAGCGTCCCTTCAACCAGCGGTGCGGCGCACAACCGCACTTTACCGGCAATGGTCGGGTCGAGAAGATCCAGCGCCGTTTCTGCACTGAGCAGGGCGCTGCCGATGTCCATCATCACCAGCACGTGATCGGTATCAGCAACAGACTCGATCGCCTCCATCACCTTGATGGGGTCGGTCCCGATGGGGTTTTGCGGATCGTCGATACCGGCGGCAATGGCTATTTTACAGTCGCCGCCCATTAACATCTGTTGCGCCAGTTCGCCCACCCCCTCACCGAGGCGGGCGCTATGAGAGACTATCACCAGGTTTACCATCTTACTGTCCTTACTCTTTTGCTGCGGCTGCCAGCATCTGGATCATAAACATCACCGAGGTTGCGCCCGGATCCTGATGCCCGATGCTGCGCTCGCCCAGATAGCTGGCGCGACCTTTGCGGGCCTGCATCGTAATTGTGCTTTGTGCGGCGGCTTCAGCCTGAGCGGCAGCGGTGTCGAGCGCGGCAATAACGGAGAGGTTCTGCTCGCTTGACTGGCGCAATGACTCCGCCACCGGCACCCAGACATCGCACATCGTTTTATCACCCGGCTCGGCTTTACCCCGGCTAATCACGCCATCAGCGCCTTCACGCATCATTTGATAAAGTTCATTAAGCGACAAACTCTGATGCGCCTGAGTGACCTGCGCGGCGCGGATAAAAAAGGTGCCGAACAGCGGGCCGCTGGCTCCCCCGACGTTTGACAGCAGCGTCATCCCGGTATTTTTTAAAATAAACCCGATATCTTTATCCGCAATGGCCGGTAATTTTTCGACCACTTTGCTAAAGCCGCGATGCATATTCAAACCGTGGTCGGCATCGCCTATCTCGCGATCCAGCCCGGTGAGATAATCACTCTCTTTGCTGAAAATCTCTCCGCAGCGATAAAGCCAACTCACAATTTGCGCTCTGTTCAGTGACATGACTCTCTCCTTAGTTGCCCCAGTTCAGGCCTGGGGTATGAACCGGTGCGTCCCAGAGTGCCAGCGTCTCGTCATCCACTTTTAACAGGGTGATGGAAAAGCCGGTCATATCCAGTGACGTACAGTACGAACCAATCAAATTACGTTCGATGACGATACCCGCCTGCTGGCAGCGTTCGTCGAGACGGTTATAGACGCCATACAGTTCAGAAAGCGGCGTGGCGCCGAGGTTATTGACCAGCGCGATGACGCGATCGCCACGCTGCAAAGGCTGTTTACCTTGCTTATCGTCCTGCCAGACGCCCTGAGCGGGATCCCAATGTCGCAGTGTGCGGTTATAGGTGCCGTTTTCCAGCAGGGTATCGAACATTTCGTCAACGGTCTGATCGAGGGAGACGAAAGCGCGACGGTCGATGCCGGGCTCGCCGTGGATCCCTACGCCGAACTCCATTTCATTGTCGGCAAGGGTGAAAGAGGGCTGACCAGCGGCCGGAACCGTACAGGCAGCGAGGGCGATACCGATCGAATGGCCGTGATTATTGAGTTTACGGCCAAGTTCCGCACAGGCTTCCAGGGAATCGCCGCGTTCTGCCGCCGCCCCGACCAGTTTTTCAATCAGTACGGTGTTGGCGACGCCGCGTCGTCCGGCGGTATAGAGGCTGTCTTTGACGGCCACGTCATCATCCACCACCACGGTAGTGACTTTCACGCCACTTTCGTGCAGCAGTTCAGTGGCGGTTTCGAAGTTAAGAATATCGCCGGTGTAGTTTTTCACGATCAGCAGCACGCCTTCACCGCCGTCAATCTGCATGGCGCATTCAAACATTTTGTCGGGAGTTGGAGAGGTAAAAATTTCGCCGGGGCAGGCGCCAGACAGCATGCCCTGACCAATATAGCCGCAGTGCATCGGTTCATGTCCGCTGCCGCCGCCGGATAGCAGCGCGACTTTGCCCTGAACGGGGGCATCTGCACGGGTCACATATACCGGATCCTGATGCAGGGTCAGCGACGGGTGCGCTTTTGCGAGGCCAGCCAGTTGTTCACTCAGTACGTCTTCCACACGGTTAATCAGCTTTTTCATTTTCTTGCTCCGGGTCTTAGGCTCCAGGGGATCGATGGTGTTCAACGCCACGGCGACCGCTCGCTGCCGATACCGTAATTGTGCCCCAGCGCGCGAAAAAGAAAATTCATCAATGTTATGTTCCAAAAGAGAACATTTATTTTGATGAATGTTCCATAACGGAACGCAAAAGCGCGAAATACGGCAGAATTGCGAGCGACCGCACCCTGAAATGAGGGAAAACAGACAGTGAACAACAGCGTGAACATCAGCGATGAATCGAATACCCCTGAATTTATTCGCGACTCGTGGCTACGCTGCGGCAAAATGATGCAGCGTGATTTCTGGGCGCAGCCGCACCGGGCACAGGGACTGACGTTTGACTCGATTTGTCGGCGTAAGACGGCGATGCTCACGCTTGGACAGGCGGCGCTGGAGGACGCATGGGAATACATGGCGCCACGAAAGTGTGCGCTGTTTATTCTGGATGAGAGTGCGTGTGTACTGAGCCGCTGTGGCGATCCAAAGACGCTACGGCAACTGGCGGAGCTCGGTTTTGTCGACGGCACCTATTGTGCCGAAAGCATCATTGGCAGTTGCGCGCTGTCGCTGGCCTCTGTGTTAGGGCAACCGGTGAAAACGCAGCCCGATCACCATTTTAAACAGGCGCTCGGCGCGTGGAGTTTTTGCTCAACGCCTGTTTTCGACAACCATGGCCGCCTCTTAGGATCCATTGCGCTGGGCTGTCCGGCAGATCACGCCTCGCCCGCCGATCTGCCATTAACCCTGGCGATTGCGCGTGAGGTGGGAAACTCGCTGCTCACCGACAGCCTGCTTGCCGAATCGAACCGTCATCTCAATCAGCTGTACGGTTTGCTGGAGAGCATGGATGACGGCGTGATGACCTGGAACGCGCAGGGAAGTCTGCAATTCATCAATGCTCAGGCAGCACGGTTACTGCATCTTGATGTGACGGCTGCCCATGGCAAAAACCTCAGTGAACTCCTGACGCTGCCCAGCGTGCTGGTGCGCGCGATCCGCCATCAGCGTCCGCTGCATCATGTTGAGGCAACATTTGAAAGCCAGCATCAGTTCGTTGATACCGTGATTACCCTCAAACCGATTGTCGAAGCGCAGGGCACTAGTTTTATTCTGCTGCTGCATCCGGTGGAGAAGATGCGTCAGTTGATGACCAGTCAATTGGGTAAAGTGAGCCATACCTTTGCGCAGATGGCGCAGGACGATCCGCAGACCCAGCGTATCGTTCATTTTGGTCGTCAGGCGGCACGGGGCAGCTTCCCGGTGTTGTTATGCGGCGAAGAGGGCGTGGGCAAAGAGTTGCTGAGTCAGGCGATTCATAATGCCAGCGAACGGGCAGAAGGCCCGTATATTGCGGTGAACTGTCAGTTGTACGCCGATCAGGTACGGGATTTTATCGCCAGTACGGCGGATGACGACAGTGAAGGGCGGTTGAGCCGCCTGGAACTGGCGCACGGCGGTACGCTGTATCTGGAAAAAATTGAGTATCTGGCGCCAGAACTGCAATCGGCGCTATTACAGGTGATCAAACAAGGGGTGATCACTCGCCTGGACGCGCGGCGGGTGGTGCCCGCTGATGTGAAAGTGATTGCCGCTACCACGGTGGATCTGGCGCGACTGGTGGAACAAAACCGTTTTAGCCGCCAGCTCTATTACGCGTTGCACGCCTTTGAAATAATGATTCCACCGCTGCGACAGCGGCGTAACAGCATTCCATCGCTGGTAAATCACCGCCTGCGTCGGCTGGAAAAACGCTTTTCGACCCGGCTGTTTATGGATGACGATGTGTTGACTCCGCTGATTGCCTGCGACTGGCCGGGTAATGACTTCGAGCTCAACAGTGTCATTGAGAATACGGCGCTGAGAAGTGAGAACGGGCGTATTCACCTGAACCATCTGCCGGAATATCTCTTTAACGAGCACCGGACCTCAGAACCCGCGACCGATCGTTTCTCTGCCAGCGTCGCTTTCAGCGATATTGAGAAAGACGCCATTATTCACGCGGCAAGGGTGACCGGCGGGCGGATTCAGGAGATGGCCAGCCTGCTGAAAATTGGCCGTACCACCTTGTGGCGAAAAATGAAGCAATACAATATTAACGCCGCGCATTTTAAGTTGAGCCCCTGATAAGCCGGATTGTTGCAAAGAATTTTAAGTGATTCCCGTCAGGCGTCGGTTAAAACCAGACAATAACAAAACTGCCATTTTCCCGGCGTCGAATCGAGGCCGTTTTGCCTTTACGAGTCAGTTCAGCGATACGCTGTCTGGCTACGTCACTATCCTCTTCATGCAGTTGGCTGAGCAGAATTTCAGGCGTATCCATGAGCTTTCTCATTTGCACAGGATTCAAGCGTTTCTGCATCTGAAGACGCCCGAGCTGAAATTGGTCAATGTGCTTTTGTATTTCCAGACTGACTTCATCGTAGCTGTTTTTAATCATGGAGGCGGTCGGCAGCCTGATGTCGTGTCGGTGTTTTTTATCACGGTTCTTGCGTAAAACGGCGGTTTCTATTTTTTCGGCGACTTTCTCCGCCAGGATCTCCAGTCTCTGGCCAGAGCGCTTTTTCCAGCTGCACCAGGAGAGTTTGCACGATTTCTCCTGGTGCCATTCAAGATAAGCTTCTTGTAGAAGCGCCAGCCCATGAACATATTTAATTCCCTGAGCCAGGTTATCAATTTTTATCAGGCGCGCACTCTGGAGCAGTCGAAGATCCGCAAAGTCGGGTTCGTTAAGTTTTGATGCCGATGAGGCCCGCGTAAATGCGATCTGGTCACAGGCTAACTGTTTTTCCGCCTCAAGATTCGCGTTATGTCCCCGGCTTAACTGATAGCGGACATGTTCCACGATTTCATCGATATGCGCTTGTGTCATGTCCGGATAAAGAAGTACGGAAAGATTAAGTTCGGTTTTGATTTCAACATCACTTTGAGGTGAGAAATCGTCCTGGATTTTCAGTGTGATGATGTCATCCATTATTTCCTTGGGGACATCAGGAGAAAAGGGGGCGACATGACGGTACCAGGCATTTTCAGGTATCGCAACGTGCTCCGTAGCGTAATGAAAAGACATGGGCAAATAGCTGTCATAAGACCGGATATGGTCGGTAACGGATACGGGGGATGTAATTTGAGTAATGTACCCGCCGTCAAAAAAATCGTCCCACACTCTGTCAAAACCACTCTTTTCCTCCCATCGTAGTAGCTCACGATAGAGGGAAATATAGTCATACCAGTGAATTAACAACGCGGGGGGATAGCGATAGGGAATTCTGGACTGAAAGGTTTTACGGCTATTAAAGATGCCGTTAACCCCTTTCTTTAGCTGAGCACTCAATTTATCGTCTGGCTCGTCTATTGACCGCTTAAGGTAGTCTACGCCGTTTTGCAGCCGGGTTTTGAGTTCAGCCATCGGTGGGCGGATGATCACACAGTCAAAAATTTCTTCTTTGAACCGATTGAGGGTTTCGCTATCCGTGTAGTCACCTAGAAAGTGGAATGTCCGCGAGATATCCGCGTAAATCTCGATGATACGGGTGAACTCCTCCGGGTACTGTTTAATCACCGCCAGCTTATAGACCTCTTTTGCCAGAAGATCCCGGATGGCAGTGAGCGCATTCTTTCTGTTGTCTTCCAGTATTTTTCCCATTTGATACTCACCCTGTTCTCGCAGCCCTAAACCGCAAAATGTAGCGTAAGTGATTATGCAATAACAGGAGCCACATTGCCGATCAAATGAGGATTTATTGCAAGAAATGGGTGGGTATATTTGCCTCCGGAAAACGCAAAACACCCAGGCCTGAGGTCCGAAAGTGTCGCTGCGTTTTAAACGTGAACGAGTAAAAAGAGGTAATAATCAATGAGTAACAATACGAACATCCACGTCTTTACCGATGAGACGCTGGCCGATCATGACTTTGAAATTGCGGTAAAAGTGAATCAGGCAACCACAAAGCATGTGGCGAGACAAATGGTGCGGATGACCGCACCGCAGCAGATGCGTGTTCAGTCACATCGGGGCATCGAGGAGTTGATGTTTGATGAGCAAACGCTGGACGCAATTCTGGCGCATATTCCCCGCTGACTTGCGGAAAGCTCGGTTTGCGATGTACTGAAATTCTCCGTGGATCTATGTCGTCCGGACTAACGTTGGAAGTTGCTGCAAAGGGTACCCATGACGGGTGCCCTTTGCGCGATGTGCAGTCTGGTACAAGGGAGGCGGGTCTGTTATGAACGGTGAGTTCAACGGGTCGATGGACACTCTCCCTAAAACCTGGCTAAATATGTTTTTTTATAACAACGTTATAAGATTAAAAAATCTGCCGTAATGACAGATTTCTTTCATTCTTAATTAGAGGTTTGCAACGTTGTGATATACTTTTTGAACATCATCGTCATCTTCAAGGGCATTAACAAGCCCTTCAAAGATTTCTAAATCTTCTGGTGAAAGTTCAACTTCTGATTGAGCAATCATTTCTAATTCTGTTGTTGAGAATTCAGTAATCCCTGCTGCTTTTAGCGCTGAAATTCCTTTGTGAAGGTCTGTAGGTTCAGTATAAATAACGATGTTTCCTTCTTCTTCGGTTACATCACGCACATCAACTTCAGCATCCAGCAAAATTTCAAAAATACGGTCAGGGTCTGTTCCTTTAAATACAATCACGCCAGTGTTGTCAAACATATAGCTGACAGAACCTGCCGCGCCGATATTGCCGCCTTTTTTATTGAAAATTGTGCGGACATTAGCAATCGTACGGTTAACATTCGAAGTCAACGTTTCAGCGATAACCATTGCACCATTGGGCCCAAAGCCTTCATAACGCCCTGGCACGAACGTTTCATCTCCGCCACCTTTGGCTTTATCAATGGCTTTATCAATAACGTGTTTTGGGACTTGTGCTTGTTTAGCACGTTCAATAACGAACTTTAAAGATGAGTTTGATTCTGGATCTGGTTCACCTTGTTTAGCAGCAGCATAGATTTCTACACCGAATTTTGCATATACGTTAGATGTTGCACCGTCTTTAGCCGTTTTTTTAGCAACAATATTGGCCCATTTACGTCCCACTGGAATGGTCTCCTCGAAAATTTATTTACATTACTGGCAGGTTAATAACCTGCATATTTTTACTGCCATATTATATCATGACATGTAAATCCTCGTCTATGAGAAATAAAAATATCCCATTTTAGGGAGTGTTACTTTAATATTATCAATTGTTAATATTATGGGTAAGCTATATCCGAAATATCTTCTGGTTCTTTTTTATTCTTAATGGTTGAACCGCAGCAATAATAGATAAGACAAGAAAAACAAAAGTGCTGTTCCAGGACGAATACCTTTTTAAAGGCTTTCGATACCGCATTAACTAAATAGCTATCAAGAATGCTGGATCTGGCATAGCGTAGGCCGCAGGCGAGATCGGATTCTGGAGGTTGTCATTTCACAGGGTATTCATGTTATACGCCTGCTTCCGACATGAAGCGTGCCGGAGGCAGCGCCGCGAGGTCTGCTTTGAGCGAGAAGCGGACCTGGGTTTACCGATTCGGAAAAACTTAATTGGCAGATTTCGATACGACACCAGACCCGCTAAACAACATGCGGATACCGAGGCCTATCATGACAACGCCAGTAAATCGTTCCTGCCATTTGATAAAGCCTGGGTGTTTACTTAGCCAGTTTCCAAATGTTCCTGATGCCATCGCGACTGACCCCAGGGAAACAATTCCTGCCAGTTTCTGGATACTACCCAGAACGAGAAATTGCAACCAAACAGGACCCGCTGCGGGATCGACAAACTGAGGAAGAAAAGCAAACATGAACAGCAGGGATTTTGGGTTAGTCAGGCTGTTCAGGGCGCCTTCCTTAACGGCATTCCAGTCAGAAATTTTTGCTGTTTTCCGCAGCCGCGTATCAGTGCCTGAAGTCGCAATCATTTTTATGCCCAGCCACATCAGATAAGCCGCACCAGCCCACCTTAACAGATCTAGCGCAACCGGCCAGGCATGAACAACGGTTACCAGCCCCAGGACAAGAAAAGAAACTTGCACAAAGCCTGCTACAAATACATTACCCAGTACCGTAAGCAGTGCAATACGTCTTCCCTGACCGACTCCTCTGGCGATAGTTAGCATCATGTCTGGCCCCGGAGAAATCTCCAGAAGCGTCAGCGCGAGAAGAAAAGTTATAAACGTTTCGATGGAAGGCATCTTGGTAGAGTCCGGAACAATATTTCCGCTACGTTACCTCAGTCCGATTCGAGCCGAAAGCGGAATATACTGCAGCGTCCGCTCCTGGCTGTGAGTTCAACGGGTCGATGCAACACTATCCTTAATCAAGGGGGACGTTGCCATGAAACGAAGAACTCGGATTAACTACACGCCAGAGCAGAAGGCGATTATCTGGGACAGATATAAGCAAGGTGATTCCCTGCATGATATCGCCAGAATGTTCGACAGATTTCATTCTTCCATTATGCCCACTATCCACCAGACAGGCGGCTACCGTCCTCCCGTGCGAAAGCGGCACCGATTAGCGCTTTCGCTTGATGAAAGAGAGGAGATATCCAGAGGGCTGGTAGCAAAACTCAGTATCAGGGACATCGCCGCCAAATTATCAAGAGCGCCCTCAACGATTAGCCGCGAGATCAGGAGGCACGGTGGTGCAAAACAATACCGTGCAGCAAAAGCCGATGCTACTGCATGGGAAAATGCGCGGAGACCAAAACCTTGCAAGCTAATTGAAAGCCCCGCATTGTGTAAAATCATTGCAGAGAAGATGCATCAGGACTGGTCACCGGAACAGATCGCCGGTTGGCTGAAACGCTGTTATCCGGATAATCAGGAAATGCATGTGTCACACGAAACGATTTATAAAACGCTTTTTATACAAACCCGGGGAGCATTAAAAAAAGAGCTGCAGCAATGCCTCAGAAGCGGAAGAGCAGTGCGTAGATCCAGAACGTCATCGCTTAAAGGGAAAGGATTAGGGTCAATCCCGAACACTATACCTATCAGCGAAAGGCCACCAGAGGCGGCTGACAGAGCCATTCCCGGTCACTGGGAAGGTGACTTGATTCAGGGCTCGAAAAACTCCTATATCATCACCCTCGTAGAACGTCATTCCCGTTTTGTTATGCTGGCGAAGATCAGAGACAACAAGACCATAACGGTTATATCTGCACTCATCAGACAAGCCCGGGAATTACCTGCTGAGCTTTATAAAACATTAACCTGGGATCGTGGCGCTGAAATGACCAGCCACACACGATTTACTGTAGCGACAGACATTCAGATTTATTTTTGTGATCCTCAATCTCCCTGGCAACGTGGCTCAAATGAAAATACGAACAGATTGCTCAGACAATATTTTCCAAAAGGAACTGACTTATCGGTTCACAGCCAGCAAAGACTTAACAGTGTTGCCAGACAACTCAACGAAAGGCCGAGAAAAACGCTAGACTATGAATCACCCGCAGAACTGAATCGCCACTGGTTTAACAGACACCTCAGAGTCATTTAAGATGGCTTAAAGAGAGGTGCCCATGAGCGGTAAGCGTTATCCCGAAGAGTTTAAAATTGAAGCAGTCAAACAGGTTGTTGATCGCGGTTATTCTGTTGCCAGCGTTGCAACACGTCTTGATATCACCACCCACAGCCTTTACGCCTGGATAAAGAAGTACGGTCCGGATTCTTCCACTAATAAAGAACAGTCAGATGCTCAGGCCGAGATCCGCCGTCTCCAGAAAGAGCTGAAGCGGGTTACCGATGAACGGGACATATTAAAAAAAGCCGCGGCGTACTTCGCAAAGCTGTCCGACTGAGGTACGCCTTTATCCGTGACAACACCTGTTGCTGGCCTGTTCGCCTGCTCTGTCGGGTGCTGGATGTACATCCCAGTGGTTTTTACGCCTGGCTTCAGCAGCCGCATTCACAACGCCACCAGGCAGACCTGAGACTGACAGGGCAGATTAAACAGTTCTGGCTGGAATCGGGATGCGTCTATGGTTATCGCAAAATCCATCTGGATCTGCGGGACAGCGGGCAACAGTGCGGAGTGAACAGAGTCTGGCGACTGATGAAACGTGTCGGGATAAAGGCTCAGGTCGGATACCGGAGCCCGCGGGCACGTAAAGGCGAGGCCAGTATCGTGTCGCCCAACAGGCTCCAGCGACAGTTCAATCCGTATGCTCCGGATGAGCGTTGGGTAACGGACATAACCTACATCAGGACCCACGAAGGCTGGCTGTATCTTGCCGTGGTGGTTGATCTGTTCTCACGCAAAATTATCGGCTGGTCCATGCAATCCCGGATGACAAAGGACATTGTCCTGAACGCTCTGCTAATGGCTGTATGGCGGCGTAATCCCCAAAAACAGGTGCTGGTTCATTCGGATCAGGGCAGTCAGTACACAAGCCATGAGTGGCAGTCGTTCCTGAAATCACACGGGCTGGAGGGCAGCATGAGCCGTCGCGGTAACTGCCATGATAATGCGGTTGCAGAAAGCTTTTTCCAGTTGCTGAAACGCGAACGGATAAAGAAAAAGATCTACGGAACGCGGGAAGAAGCCCGCAGCGATATTTTTGATTACATCGAAATGTTTTATAACAGTAAGCGTCGGCATGGTTCCAGCGATCAGATGTCACCGACAGAATATGAAAACCAGTATTATCAACGGCTCGGAAGTGTCTAGATTATCCGTGGCGATTCACAACTGTAAGCTCTACTGATACCCCGTACCAATCTTTAATGTGCTTTTCGTGATTCTGTACCACTACTAAGTAATCAATATGCTTGGTTTTTTACGATTTCAGCTCTTGGCTCAAAGCGAAACGAGCTGAAGAAAAGATCCCCAGTCCTCTATGAGCGATAAGCGGACCACATTATCTGAAGAAATGCATCACTGATAATGTCGGGACAGCTCATACTAAAAAATGTATAACTTTTCTTTTCATCGACGATTCAGAAGGGATTTTAATGGTTTCGGTTGAGGAAATAAAAATGAAGTATCCAGGCGCAGATGCCTTGCAAATGGGTGACAGCCAGGAACTGGCTAGCGAGCTTGCGGACTTGATCAAAAAAGGGATTAAAACGGCCTCTTGCGGATCTTTTGCCTCTTACCAGCAGGAGGAATCTGCCCCGAGGATTGGGAGTTATAACATTATCCTTGATGGCCAGAATGTTCCGGTCTGCGTGATCAGACTGGTTTCAATGCGACTGGTGCGTTTTTGTGATGTGACTGAGGCGTTCGCCCGCAAAGAAGGTGAAGGCGATTTAAGCCTTGAATACTGGCAGAAAGAGCATCAGCGGTTTTTCACCCGTGAAGGTCATTTTTCTGAAGATATGGAGTTGATCGCAGAAGAGTTTGAAGTGGTTGAGATGCTGTAAGACGAGATAAACGGATGACGTTTTATCAATTGCCATTTATAACAATGTCCGCTTCTGGCACGGCGCGGACGTGTTAACGAAGTTGAATGTCCGCTTTGAACGAACAGCGGACATTGACTTATCTGGACTCCAGGGGGATTCAACTGTAGCCGATGCAGCTTTCTGGGATAATTACACATTATCGACTGAATCGCCTCGAGTTTTAATCTTCGCACCACCTGGACATACTGCAGTTTTTTTTCAAACGTCACATTAATGATATAAAAGATAGCATCAGAGAAGGAAATTATAATGACGCGCAGTCTTTTATATATGTTATACGTAACTTACGACTTTTATTCATACAAATAAGTCAGCCCAGCCAGGGTAACGAATATCGCCTCAGGAATATCTGAATATTAGTCGCAGTGCGTTTCAACGTGATATCAATGATATTGATGACTTTCTGCCAGCCAGTTTTTGAACACGTCGCTGTGTAAGGTACGCAGTAAGTCAACAGCACCACTGCATCCCATTTTTTTTATCAGCGACTGCCGTGCCTGGTAGACCGTTTTTATATGCAGATTGAGATGCTCTCCCATTTCCGCTATGCGCTTTCCGTCTTTGATCAAATTAATTAACACTCTCTCACGACGGGTCAACACTACAGGTATTTTACGTTGTAGCTGCTCTTCGGTAGCGTGGCTAATTGAAATGATAAATTTCTGCAACTCTTCAATACTCGAATTCATGGGAAACTGATAAAACGCGATGCCATCAAGAAAATGGAAAAACGAACCATCAGTCAGAAGAATAATTTTGCTGCTACCTCGATCGTAGTTATGCTTCAGGACGTCAAGGTATTGGTTCTCGGATAAAAACACGTACCGTATTGCAGTATTCCCAAAGGCGATGTGTTCTAAAATGCTTTCCACTCCCCATCTGAGATAATTATCTGACAACCAGAGATCGGCATGCTCTGACTGTACATAGTCTTCGCTACGCATCATTTATTTTCCAGTTCAGGAAAACCAGGAACATAAGGTCGGCAATAATCGACTGACCCACCGTTTAGCATTTAACTATAGCTGTTAACTGATTTATTTACCCGTTAAATGGCTCAAATATCGTCCATAGTATGTCCAACAACAATTTCCAATGTTTTTCTGATCACATCGGAATGTACGACGTCATCCGTAACTTCCAGCGTTTGTACCAAAGATAAAATGATATTTTTATTATTAATATGCTCACCCTTTATAAGAATATCGCGTATCGCCGCGCCCAAAACCATGGCTTCTTCAGCAAGAGCGTCGCCGGCATGACGAAAATAATCTGAAAGGACGTGATCAGGTAAAGCACTATAAATATCAGGTTGTTGTGTGATTGCTGTGTTCATCATTTTCACCATCATTAAAAGTTAAGCATCTAGTGAATTTTTCCTTTTCCCGGCTTCAGGGTTGTCCCTGAAAGTGAGCGGACGGTGTCCATTTGACCGCTATGTCTGGATGTCGGTGTTGACGTTGCTTTATCAGCCATCACCGCTTCGATGTACGCAATGATTAGCGGAAAAAGTTCTCGACGACGGGCATCCATTTCAGTTTCCTGCATAACGCGGAGTTGAGTGACCAAAGCCATTGAATTCACCGCCGCTTTACGTTTCAGCAGCGTCAACACTGCCTGGCCGATAAGTTCGTCTGTGAGTTGTTCAATGTCACTTCTGTTCATCATCATTCTCTCTTCTGCCGTTTTGCCCAGAACCTGGAAGACGGCATCATGTTGGTTCACGACTTTAATGCGAGGGTTCAGCGCTCAAAAAGCAAACCAATCAGCGCGTTATAATGAAGCTCCTCTTCTACACAGGTCGCTTTTTCCAGACGACCAAGTAGTTTTGTACACAGGGATTTGCGATTCAGATTGCGCCCGTCCGTTAGAATTTCCACCACAATCTGCCCCAATGTTTCCTGCTGAGTCGGCAAATTGGCCTTACTGAAATACTGTGCAATGGCGTTAGCGGTATCTGAAATGTAACCATTTTGCTGCATGGGACTCTCCTGTTCGAATCAGTAAAAGGTTAATGCTGCGTTATTCAACGTTAGAAAAATTGTACACAAAACCTGTACAAATGCATGATTACATTTTTACCAAAAAGTGCTAATTATTTATTTTCAATAAGTTACAAATTATACATAGGTATTGTTCTGATAGTTATCTGTACACCGCTTTGAGGCATCATTTTTGGTGATGCCATCGCTATCCTCTGTTTCCGACGACACTTGCCACTTTTAAGTAAAACTTTTGTTAATTTAGTGTGTTATATCGCCTCCGATCTGTTAGGGTTAAACATCATTCCTCAATGCCGGAAAATCATGCTCACTACCATTATCTACCGCAGTCATCTCTGTGATGACGTCCCGGTGAAGGCGCTCGAAAGTATGGTCGCCGCCGCTAACCTTACAAATGGGCATGCTGATGTGACAGGCATTTTGCTGTTTAACGGCACACATTTTTTTCAGTTGCTTGAAGGCCCTAATGAAAACGTAAAGGCTATTTATCAGGCAATTTGTGAAGACAAGCGCCACTATAATGTGGTCGAACTGCTGTGCGATCACGGCCCCTCCCGCCGCTTTGGGAAAGTGGGAATGGAGCTTTTTGATTTACGGGAACATGATCGGGGGGAGGTGTTACAGACCATTCTCGATAAGGGTACATCCCGATACCAACTTACCTACAACGACCGTGCGCTGCAGTTCTTCCGCACCTTCGTGGAAGCCACTGAAAAAGAGAACTATTTTGAGATCCCTCCCGCTGACACGTGGGATTTTATCGCGACCGATACCGCTCGCACGATTCCCCTGACATCAGTCAGCGAGAAGGCCAATTGCAGCTTTGCTTTTCAGCCCATCATCGATCCTCTTGCTCAGGAAATTGTCTCTCTGGAAGCGCTGCTGCGTACCCGTTCGGGTGATTCGCCACAGCACTATTTTGACAATATTAAGGGCGACGATATTTATCTGGCCGACCTGGAAAGTAAGAAAGTCGCTTTTACACTGGCAGCCTCACTGGGTCTGCGCGATCAGGTTTTGTCCGTGAATCTGTTGCCCATGACGTTGGTGAAGGTGCCGGATGCAGCCCGCTATTTGCTCAATGCCATTGCTGACAGTGGTCTTGTTCCGGAACAGATCATCGTTGAGTTCACTGAACGTGAGGCTATCTTAGAGTTTGACGCTTTTACGGAGACGGTGAGAACCCTGAAATCCTCGGGGATCAGCATCGCCCTCGATCACTTCGGTGCCGGTTTTGGCGGTCTGCGACTGCTGGCGCAGTTCCAACCCGACCGCATCAAAATCAATCGCGACCTCATTTGCGATGTGCATAAAAGCGGCCCGCGACAGGCCATTATCCAGGCCATGATCAAGTGCTGTGCGTCTCTGGAGATTGCGATATCAGCCGTCGGCGTTGAAAAGCCCGAAGAGTGGATGTGGCTGGAATCGGCGGGTATTTCTCAGTTCCAGGGACATCTTTTTGCAGCGCCTTGCTTCTGTGGAATTCCACCGGTTGCATGGCCGGAGAAAAAAACTCCGCTGTAATCCTCTTATTTCACCTGCTGTATTCATGGCGGCAGGTGAACCTCGCTACACCATTAGGGCAATTCTGTACAAGTTTCCTACCCCACCAGTCTTGTTTACCTGACGTTCACCATTTTTATCTATGCTTAATACGAGGCTGTTGTACAATAAATAATAAATTGTACAAACACGACTGATTCGTTAGTTTGTAAGGAACGTTTCGGTTCACGTATGAGGGACACTATGGGATTTTACAGCATAGGCGATGTCGCTGAACGATGCGGCATCAACCCCGTTACCCTGCGCGCCTGGCAACGGCGCTACGGATTGTTAAAGCCCCAGCGCAGCGAAGGCGGCCATCGTCAGTTTGATGAAGAAGATATCCAGCGTATTGAAGAGATCAAGCGATGGATTAAAAGCGGGGTGTCAGTAAGCAAGGTCAAAGTGTTGCTGGAACAAGGCACTGTGGCAACCGATGATGACTGGACCACTCTGCAGGAAGAAATGATGGGTGTGCTGCGTTTTGCCCATCCGGCTAAGCTGCGGGCCAAAATCGGTGCTCTCGCCCGTGAACATACTTCAGGCGATCTTATCGATCACATTTTCGTTCCCGTACGCCAACGCCTCAGCCTCGACCATAATACGGCCCGCATTATGTGCAGCCTGCTTGATGGCGTACTGATTGAATTTGTGACCGCCTGTTTGTCCGAAGCCCGCAAAAAAGCCGGCAAAGATGCGTTGCTGATTGGTTGGGATACCGAAGACCGCACACGTCTATGGCTGGAAGCCTGGCGTTTGTCTCAGCAAGGCTGGCACATCGCCGTACTGGCAGAGCCGCTGGATTCTCCACGTCCGGAGCTCTTTCCTGGACAACAGCTGTTTGTTTGGACCGGCATCGAACCGACCCGCCGCCAACAGGAATTGCTTCAGCATTGGCACGAGCAGGGTTATTCGCTGGTCTTTCACCATCCCTGATTCCATCACCGCTCGTCCACGCCCTCGCTCTGAGTGGCGGCGTGATGTCGAGGTTTTGTCACCTTTGATGCCTCGCGAACAGAAATCGCCCGTCACCAGAGTGCTAAATGACGTTTAGCATCAGGCGATTCCTGCTAACGCGTTTTTGCATCTTTAGCGGCGATACGCTTAGCGTGGACATTCAGAATATAACTGCTCACTTCAGCCAGGCTGTGCGTTGGGTTACGAGTCTGACACTGCGTTTGGTAAAGCCTTTAACGTGTGATGGGATGATCACCCGGGCAGCATCGCCAGGTGACGGCTGGCAAACGGCAGAGATTAAAAATCCACGCCAGGCGTGGATTTTAGAGGAAGTGTGAGGACAGGGGGTTAGCGTTCACGCCTTGCCATCAACAGCGCCAGGTCGACGAGGCGGTTGGAGAATCCCCATTCATTGTCATACCACGCCAGAATTTTGACCATATTTCCGCCAATCACCAGCGTCGACAGACCGTCAATAATGGAAGAACGCGGGTCACCCTGGTAGTCGCTTGAGACGAGCGGTTCATCGCTATAGCCGAGGATCCCTTTCAGCGGCCCCGTCGCGGCGGCTTCACGAAACGCATTATTGACCTCTTCAGTCGTCACATCCCGCTCAAGCGTTACGGTGAGATCGACAATGGAGACCACCGGAACCGGTACGCGCAGCGAGTAACCAGTTAAGCGACCCTCCAGCTCAGGAATGACTTTGCCGAGCGCCTTCGCGGCACCGCTGGAGTAAGGCACAATCGACAGTGCGGCGGCACGGGCGCCACGAAGATCTTTTTCCGGCTGGTCATGCAGCGCCTGGCTGTTGGTATAGGCGTGGGTAGTGTTCATCAGACCATGCTTAATACCGAAATGCTGGTGCAAAACCTGCGCGGCAGGTGCCAGACCGTTGGTGGTGCAGCTACCATTGCTGACCACGACGTGTTTATCCGGGGAGTAGAGGCCATCGTTAACGCCCATCACGATGGTTAAATCTTCGTTTTTACCGGGGGCGGAGATAATCACGCGTTTGGCGCCACCGCTGTGGACATGCACCGCTGCTTTGTCACGGTCTGTGAAGAAGCCGGTTGCTTCAATAACAATATCAACTTCGCTTTGACGCCATGGGATGTTGGCGGGGTCGCGTTCGCTGAACACAGTAATGGGTTTACCGTCAACGACAAGCTGTCCTTCACCGGCGGTGACGTCGGCATCGAGTTTACCGAGCAGCGAATCGTATTTCAGCAGATGCGCCAGTGTCTTACTGTCTGTCAGATCGTTGATTGCCACAATCTGAATATCCGGGTTACCCAGCGCAGCACGCAGTACGTTGCGTCCGATACGACCAAAACCGTTAATACCGACCTTTACCATGATCAACTCCTTATCTGTTGTCTCTGAAGGTAATGTAGGTCGGTCACCATTTGGCGTAAATGACAAAAAAGGATCACTTTACGCCATTTTGCGGCAGTGAAAGCGCTGACGGTATTCTCCTGGCGTGAGCTGAAGCTGTTTTTCAAACAGTCGCCGCAGGTTAATGCTGTTGCCAAATCCCGTTTGTTCAGCGATACGATCCAGCGTCTCGTTGGTCTGCTCCAGACGCTGTCGGGCGGCGGCCAGACGGGCTTCGGCGACGTAACGAGCCGGTGAAGCGCCGGTTTCCCGGGTAAACACGCGGGTGAAATTACGTGGGCTCATGGCGACTTTTTCCGCCAGTTTATCCACACTGAGGTCGGCGGTGAGGTTGTCGAGCAACCAGGCCTGTAGATCGCTAATGGGGCCCTGGGTGCTGCTCTGCTGAAGGTTGTAGCGGCTAAACTGCAACTGGCCTCCGGGACGGCGCAGGTACATGACGAAGTCCTGAGCGATGTCGCGTGCCAGACTGAAGCCGTAGTCCTCTTCAACCAGCGCAAGCGTCAGGTCAAAGCCGGAACTAACCCCGCCAGAAGTCCAGATGTGTTCGTCCTGAATGTAGAGCGGACCGCCTTCGACGCGCACCTGAGGAAATTCTGCCTGCATGGTTTCCAGTAGCTTCCAGTGGGTGGTAGCCCGTCTGCCGTCCAGCAGTCCGGTTTGCGCCAGCAGCATTGCACCGCCGCAAATGGATGCAATGCGGCGGGCATGGGGAGCGGCAAGGCGCAGCCAGTCAACGACCGCAATCCCTTCCTGCGGGTTTTGACCTCTGCCGGTGATAATGATGGTATCGAGAGGCTCACGAGGGTCAATTTCATGCAGGCGATGATCTGCCAGTAAGTTTAGACCGGACTGACCATGGATCACCTGATGTGGCTGAGTTGTCGCTAACTGAACCTGGTAACAGGTGTCCGTTGCGCCTTCCGGATGCAGGCGGTTGGCCTGCATCAGAATGTCGGCAATACCAGCGGATTCGAACAGCATCCCGCCATCGGGGACAATGATGAGTATCTTCTTCATGTCCTGAAAAGTAATCTTTTTACAGAATAAGTCAACAGCGCAGACGCAGACGAAAAAAGTCTTATCCCTGCTGAAGTGACAGTACCACTTTTGACCGCCAGCCAACGGGCCGTGAGTCGTAACGATAAGCGGCGAGTGAGCGCATGGTTTATCTCTTGATGAAAATCATTCTCGTTTTCACGTCATTATGTTAACTTGCTTTTAATATGCAACTTATCGTAAGGACATCGTCATGAGTGCAAGTGAGAAAGCCGGACATACTTTTTTAGCAAGCCTGGGGAAAACCCGTTTGCGGCCCGGCGGCGTTGAGGCAACCGAATGGCTGTTCAATCAGTCGAATCTCACGGCGGACAGTATCGTGCTGGAAGTCGCCTGCAATATGGGCACCACGTCTATCGAACTGGCGCAGCGCTTTGGCTGCACGATATATGCCATCGATATGGATAAAAACGCGCTAACAAAGGCCCGGCAAAACGTCGCGGCTGCGGGTCTGCAGGATAAAATTCAGGTGCTGGATGCGAACGCCACTAAATTACCTTTCGCCGACGAGGCTTTCGATGTCGTGATTAACGAAGCGATGCTGACCATGTACGTGGACAAGGCAAAATCCCGGCTGGTTGATGAGTACTACCGGGTGCTTAAACCCGGCGGTCGTTTGCTGACACACGACATCATGTTTACCCATGAACATCTGGAGGCGGGCGGGCAGACGCAACTGGAAAACGTTGTGAAATCCAACGTCAGCCCGATGAGCCGAACGGCGTGGAAAGCACTGTTTATCGCCAGCGGTTTCCAGTCGGTCAACACACATCACGGCGCGATGTCCCTGATGTCCCCGGCAGGGCTGATTCGCGACGAGGGTCTGGCGCGCACGGTGAAAATCCTGTTTAACGGATTGCGCACCCGTGAGAACAGGACGCGCTTTCTGGGGATGTTCCGTTTCTTCCGTCGTCACCGCCATCAGTTGAACTATATCGCCTGCTGCTCACGGAAATAGTGCCTGATGAACGGATGCAGCGGTCTGCCATAGAACGCAAATCTGGAAAGACTTATTGATCGCCGTATATTGCGCCGGTAGCAATATACGGCGTTCACCGGTTTTATACGTTCAGGGCAGGGGCCGCCTTACTCTGCTAGACAGATAATGTACTGTATGCTGACTTAAGATTTTCCATTGCCTGAACCAGGACTGAACGAGGACATCCCACGTTGATCCGCATATGCTTCTCCCCGCCAGGACCGTACTGAAGCCCTGGAGAAAGGCCAAGCTGTGCATCTTTGATGAAAAATGAGGCCAGTTCTTCGTCATCCATCCCTAGCTTTTCAGCATTCAAAAATAATAAATAGGATGCCCCGCCATAGATCACTGAGATTTTGGGACAATAGCGCTCAATGGATTGCTTCACAAAGTTAACATTTTCAGCCAGGTAGACCCGCAACTCCTGATACCAGTCGTCACAATCGGTGTACGCCGAAAAAATAGCCGACTGCTGAAGATAATGGGTTTCCGCGAGGTGGCAGCAATCAAGAAAACGATAGAGCTTATCTCGTAATTGCCGATTTTTTATAATCATAAATCCGCCCTGAATGCCAGGCGTATTAAATGTTTTGCCCGTGGAGTGGAGGACGACAGATTGGTTCTCCATATCATCATCGACATTGAAAAAAGGGATGTGTTTTTTATCTGTCAACGTTAAATCGCAATGCACTTCATCAGAGATGACAATGACACCTTCTTCATGACAAAAACGTTTTATTTTTAAAAGCGTCTCTTTG
This sequence comes from Citrobacter freundii complex sp. CFNIH2, assembly GCF_002880615.1. Classification (NCBI taxonomy): domain Bacteria; kingdom Pseudomonadati; phylum Pseudomonadota; class Gammaproteobacteria; order Enterobacterales; family Enterobacteriaceae; genus Citrobacter; species Citrobacter freundii complex sp. CFNIH2. The sequence goes on from NZ_CP025757.1 coordinate 1,032,702, forward strand.
TCCCACACAACCCCGCCGGGATTGTGTGGGGAAACGAACAAAAACAGTTTGGATTTTTTCAATTTTTCTCTGAAATCATCCCAGTTAATGCTATAGGTTCCATTATTCTCAATGAGCGGAGACTGGAGTAAATGACGATAACTACCCGGTACAAAATTCCGGTATGGGTCATATACCGGAGTGAGCGTCAGTATGTTATCACTGGGTTCCGTCAGCGCTAATAGCGATAAAACCACAGTTTTTATCACGCCCGGAATAAAATGTAACCATTCCTCATTAAGCAGGCAGTTATACCGTTTTTGATACCAGTGAATGACAGATTCTTTCCAGCCAGGATAATCCATGTTGTAACCCTGTACAGGCTGAGATAACACCGTAGCCAATTCTGTTAGAATAGCCTGCGGGGTTTTGAAATCCATATCTGCAATCCATAACGGGATGATATCTTCCGTACCGAACATTTGTTTCATTTGTCCGATTTTACGGCTGACAGGCGCTCTGTCGATGACACTATCAAATAAAGACATATTTATTACACCGATATCTTTTAGGTTAATTCTGGTAATACTCTCTGTAAATCAGGAAGCGGTTGTGTATTCTGGGTCTTCACTCGGTTCATAGCGTGCAATGCCTATGCCCGTGGCCGCCCATAATAAAGCAAAGAATACGCCGCTATAACATAAAATAGCCCATGGAAGATAATCGAGCGTGGCCACGCCCAGCATGGTTGCACAATATACCCCGGACGCTGACCAGGGGATAATTGGCTCGACTACCGTGCCAGCATCTTCCGTTGTTCTTGAAAGGTTTTTCGTTGCCAGTCCCCGTCTTTTATATTCCTCTTTGAAGGCATCACCGCACAGCAGCAGGGGTAATGTTCCATTTGCGGTACAGGCACAAATGGTAAAGGCGCTCACAATTGTTGTTAATACTAATCTGAACGTCGATTTTACCCCTTTTGTCAGCGCCCGGATGACGGTGTGAAGTGAGCCTGTCGCACTCATCGCGCCTGCAAAGCTGAACGCGCTAAAAACCGTAACGAAGCTACTGAACATCGAGATTGCCCCACCGCGTTCCAGCAGACGTGGCAGATCTGAAGACAAAGAGGCAATATTTACCCCATCCGCCATGCTCAGGCGGAATCCGCTGACCACTGAGTCACCAACCGATGAGGGGGTAAACGACTGAAATACAAGAGCCAGGATGACTGATACCAGCGTGGAAAGAAAGAGCATAGGAATTGGTGGCTTTTTGGTCAGAGAGCCATAAAGCACAATGACAGGCGGCAACAGAAGCAGCGCATTGAAATGATAGACTTTTGCGATTGACGTCATCAAAACAGTAATGGTGTCTGGCGTTGTTGCGGCGGTGTCTATATTGAGCCCCATATATGCATAAACGATGCAGCACAAAATAAACCCGGGTCCCGTTGTCCAGAGCAGATGTCCAATATGTGAGTATAAATTGACACCTGCCGCTAATGCAGCCATGTTTGTGGAGTCCGAAACTGGTGATAATTTATCCCCAAACCAGCAGCCTGAAACAATCGCGCCTGCGGCGATCGCTAACGGTATATTCAGGCCAATTGCCACACCGATCATTGCAATCCCAATTGTCCCCATTGACCCCCACGAGGTGCCGGTACAAACAGAAATGAGAGCCCCTAAAAAGAACGCTGAGATATAAAAATACTGCGGGTTAATGATTTTAAGACCATAATATATCATCATCGGTATTGTCCCTGATACCATCCATGCTCCGATTAAAAAGCCGATACTGGCGACAATTAAAATGACCGGTAAGGCTTCTGAAATTTTCGTACAAATTGACTTTAGTATATCGTCCCACGTGTAACCGTGTGCCATAGCGACAAATGAGGCAGCGGCTGTACCTAAAAGAATCATGGGTTCCGCACGAATATTAAAGATGAAATATCCGATACTGATTGCAGCCAGCATGACGATCATAGGGAACAGCGACCAGAAAAAAGAAGGCTGTCGCTTATCTTTTGGTTTTTTATATATCATTTTTTTGCATTCCTGATGCTATTTTATACGGGTAGATGTTCAGAAATAATTTACGTTTTACTCATGGTGGTTTGTTTTATAATCAAGGTTATTTTCGGTGAAATACTCATGATTATATCGGCTGATATCTGCGTTCCTGACTAAGTTTGCGATATTCTTTGGGTGCCATACCGACATGGTTTTTAAAAATGCTGTAGAACCGACTGCTGGACGTAAACCCTGCCAGCATGGCTATATCCAGAATGGTTTTGTCGGTATCACTTAGCAATGCACGCACATGATTGATGCGTAGTGCCATAATGTATTGTTTGATAGATAACTGCATTGCTCTTTTAAATATTCCCATGGCGTAATTAGCGTTTAATTTCACGTGGTCTGCGATATCGTTTACCGTGAGTTGTTTATCACAGTTTGCGGCGATAAATTCGAGCATCTGGCTGACATAAAACTGAGCATGCCGCGAGGTACCGTTCAGAAGCGTATAGGATGCTTTACTGACCGATACCGGGGCCCAGCCGGATAAACTAAAACGCTTGAGCATAAGTGCGATCTCATCAATAGCCAGTTGACGAATGTGAGTGCTTTTGCTGTTCAGCTCATGTTGCCAACGCTGGACTTCAATGACGCTAAGTTGCTGCACAGCCTGGGACTGTATTACCCGGCCATGCGTCACATGATTTATCAACTCGCGATCCAGTGGCCACGATAAAAACAAATGCATAGGCAGATTAAAAATCGCCATTTTCTGACAGTGGCCTGGGTCGGTTAACTGGTGCGGTGTACAGGCCCAGAATAACGTCACATGGCCTTGATGAATCTTTATTACTTCATCATTGATCAAATACTCCACATCACCATCGAAAGGGATGTTGATTTCAATCTGTCCATGCCAGTGGCTGTATGACATCGCCAGCGGAGCACGAAGTTCGATATCCATCTTCTGCGACTCTGAATACAGGGCCAGAGGACTTTTGGTTTGCTTGTCATAACTACGGCACATATGTGGATCATACGGTAACCGTGGGAAGTTTTTATCCGCCATAGCCATCACTCCAGATCAACAGCCAAAAGAACATTCATTGTGAAGCGTTTTTAAAGCTTACCTGAAAACACTCCCAACTTTACCTACATTCCATACAATTTATTCCCGGAAACTCAGATTTCCATGTTGCTGATTAGCGATCTGAGTTTCCAGGAGAAAACAGATCATCAGGCGATGTTGACGCAGATGTTTCCTGTATTCCTCATGAATCCAGGCGCGAGGGGAGGGTATAGTCGCCGGTGGGCGTGAAGATGAACAATATGACGGAGGACTCACGTCAGACGAGAAATTTCAGTCGGTATTGAAAAGCAAAATCCACGCTATAGCGTGGATTTTATGGGAATTGCTGATGCCTGTGAGATCCCGAAGAACCTCCTAAGACAACAAAAACGACTTAGACGTTGAACAAAAATTAATGTCTCAATATCTTGTTTTTATTGTTAATATATTTTAATTTCTTTAGTTATACTCACTTTTGTACTCATCTTTGACTTTGTTTGCCACGCGAATGGACGGATGAAGTGTGTTGTCGTTTGCCACCACAGAACTATATCTGGCGATCTGCGACGGATACACAGTGCAAAGCAAACCTGAATTTTGCTAGTGTAGCGGGTTTGTAAATCCCATACTCATTAGTTCAGACGTGCCAGCGCCAGCTCTTTTTTGCCAGTATGTCCTACAGCATGGTTTTGTCGAAGCTCAGTCGGCAACCAGTCGCATCTGTTCCAATTCTAAGGGGAAATCCCATCATATTCTTGCGTCACGTATGAAATGTGGAATCGGAGGTACTCAGCTTACGACAAACTTCCGGCACAGATGTACCCAACTCGTCCAACTTCAGGGCAAAGATAATCTGTTTGTCGGTAAATCGTAACATTTTCATCGGTATAACCTCCGCTTAGGGGAGTGAATATCATGCCGGAGTCCGGTTTTTGAATGGCACAGAATGTCGGGGTAGGGTGAAAAAATCAAACATGCTGATGTAAGATTTGTTGTGCTAATGTATAATCTTTCCTCATGATTTTATGGATAAATTGATAATCCATTGAGAGTTTTTGCACAGTTATAAAAGAATTTTGGCATGGGTATATGAACAGTATTTTCGAAAGAGACAATGATAATATCCGAGTACTTTCACTATTCTCCGGTTGTGGTGGTATGGATTTTGGGATTACCTCAGCCGGTGGAGACATCGTCTTTGCCAACGATGTCGTAGAGAATGCCTGTAAAACATTAGGAAATTATTTCCCCGATACTGATGTCAGACATAGCGATATCTCTCAAATTCAGTCTTTTCCAGATGTTGATATTGTTGTTGGTGGCTATCCTTGCCAGTCATTTTCAATGGCAGGTAACAGAAAACCAAACAATGACGACAGAACAAATCTTTATAAACACTTTCTACGGGTATTAGAGACCGTTCGGCCTAAGTATTTTGTTGCTGAGAATGTTTCTGGCTTGAAACATTTGGGAGCCGGTAGTTTTCTGGAACAACAGCTCACAGCATACAAAGCTGCCGGATACCAGGTCAGCTATCATATGGTAAACGCAAGGGCTTATGGCGTACCTCAGTCACGCAAGCGTTTGTTTATCATTGGTGTCAGAAACGATCTGGGGCAATACTTTGAATTTCCTGCTGAAACACATGGCAAAGCGACAAAAAAGAATCCTCATTTAAAACCCTATGTTTCGCATGGTGAGGCTATTAGGGATTTACCACTATGGCCTGAAGGTGAGTTTTACGAACGACCACATGATCCTGAAGGGCATTTCTCATGGTATTTCATGTCCCGAAATCGTAAAGCTCTATGGGACAGCCCTGCTTACACCGTCGTAGCTAACTGGCGTCATGTGACATTACATCCTGCCAGCCCGGTGATGAAGTTAACATGGTCAAACCTGGAGGATGGCTGGAAGCAGCGCTGGGACTTTTCTGATGAATATGAGCATCTAATTGTTGATACTTCTCGTCCCAAACTGGAACAGGCAAGGCGGTTATCATGGCGGGAATGTGCACGAATACAAACTTTTCCACAGGGTTTTGAGCCTGTAGGAGACGTCGAGTCAAAATTTACCCAAATTGGTAATGCTGTTCCTCCACTGCTGGCTGAGGTACTTTTTCGGCATTTATTTTCTGGTACTGGTTTGAAAATGATGACAGCGAACGGTAATTAGGCGGTGAGTATGGATGATTCTTTCCCGGTTACTTTAGAAGAATGGAATGCTGAACTAGTAAAGATCGTCTTTCTTGAGTCTTCGCATACGGGCTCGACTTTAAGCCGAATTGATACTACGGGCCGCATTTTTGAGCAACTTGCAGGTCCACGTAGCAAAGAGGATGCTAAGCGAAGTTTCCTGATTTCGTTTGGAAAAAAAGCGTCTAAAATCCAGGATGCTCTCAGAGATGAGTCGCGATTAGACATTTTAGCGCAAATAAAAGGATACCCTACTTATTTTGCCGTTTTATATTTAACATTACTTGCTGCCAGTGCTGATGATGAAACACATGACGAAGGGGATTTTCGGGTTCGATTTTCTGTGCTGCTTGGCTTTGATAAAAATAAAAAATTTGTTTTTACTGAATTACCCAACTTATGGGAAAGGTTAGAAAGATGGAGTAGTAAAAGACAAAACTGTACCCGTTTAATCTTGCCAAGGCCATCAAAGCATGAAAGATTGATTGGGTATTCCAAGAGAATTGCTTTTCCCTGCTACAAAGATGAGGTCTTTTTACGGAATATTCTCATCGATAATAAACTAGATAACTATTCAACTTTTGAATCAGTTAATAAGGTAGTACATCAATATATATCTTATTTTAGCGAGGTTTTTAACCAAGAGTTTATTGAGTTCAGAACATTACTTTCAAAGGCTGCCATGCAGCAGGCTTATGACTCTCCTTTTTGGGGCGCTGTTCGTGATATCACTGTACATACGGAGAGAGAACAACTCAAAGAGAATGGTAAGTATTGTATTCACATGGAGTTTAATGATTCAGGTAATCCGGAGATTTATCTTCTTATGGATGACGCTGCTGCTACAGCCTCAGAAATCCAGCATTATTACTCCTTGCCTAATGAAATAGAGAACTATAATAATATATATTACGAACGAGACATAGGCACCACATTAAATTCCTTGGATTTATTATTAAAAAAACGGAAGGGTTATTTCTATAAATCACGAGTGGGAGTCGCATTGCGGTCTGGGTGTTTACCGCTTTTTCGTGATGATTTTTGTCATATTAGTTCAGAAGGAGAATATTATGAAGATTCTCCAACCTATTTAATACTTCATCATACATATGCAGACAGTGTTTTCACTGTCTTGAAGAAGGTTGGCGAAAGAGTACAACGTCGGGATATTAAATCTACCAAATGGTCGATAGTTTCTTCCGATAAAGTTGGCAGGCAAACGCTGGATAAGATTGCCCGTTTGTTACCAGAAGAAGCCCGTCGTTTTCTAATACAGGGATGGCAGCCTGCTCGACCTCGTATGTCAGGTGCAGCGCGATTTGGACAGGCTATACTGCTTAACCCTGCCAGTACACCGATAATTCATATGCCTGAAGTACTAAGAGGATGCTATGTCATCAGCAATAAAGACGGAGAAGAATTAACTCATGGCTCGCTATCTCAGGGAGCTGAAGGATTATTCATTCCACCAGAGGAGTTGATGGAAATATCTGGTCAGGCATTTTGTCGCTACGAACTTACGTTAGCGCATTCAGATATCCCAGTAAATTTTGATGTGCACGTGTTAGATCATGCGCCTTACGCCACTTATTGTAAAATTTCAGAGCCACATGATTGGCTGACTGATGGACCATCGGGAGTATTAATGGCGTTAGGGGATACGGCAGTGATCCCCCCACTGAAACGCGAAGAAATAACGCCATTGAGTGGTGCTCAGATGTTATGGCAGTATGAAAATGGCTTTCCTGTAACATGTCAATATACTGAATTACATAATATACCCGCAGCATTTGACTGGATCGCTGAAGCGCTGGCCTTGCGTTTTCAACGCCGTAGCACATTGCCTTTTGGTGAATTAAAAAAACATATTGAACCGGTATCACAGGTAACGAGGATACCCGAATGGCAATTGCGTCGCATGCTCTTTGCCGCTGGCTGGCTTTGTGTAGTACAACGACGTCATGCGCCATATTCGTTAGTCTCATTGGCTGAAAGAACCATTTCCGTTGATGTCACTGAGCAGGGAATTGTTGCCCGAATTCTGGGGATGTTTACAAGAAGTGAACGTAATCTTCTACAAGAAGCACTTAATAACGGTGAGCGAATAGGGCGTCGGTTAGTTGAGGATAACGGCTGTTCAATGGGTTGTATTGAATTGCATCTGTCAGCCAGAGAGCGTGTCCATGCTTTCATTGAACAGTTTGGGTTACGTTTGGTTAATCACGACGATTTCCCCGTAAATGCTTTGAGCGGAGTATTGCTACCGATGTCTCAAATGCAGTTTACCCCGGCTTTACCCCCGGATCTCCATGTGTCGCTATGGCAAGCTGAAAAATACCAATGGTCAGAAGAACAGCGGATTACTCAAACGGCAAATAATCTATTGATACGGTGTCAGGAAAAACAGCGTTATCGTTATTTTATTAGGCAGAATGCTGGATACTGGCAAACCGATAGCTTCTCCTGGGCCTTAATGGCTCAGATGATATGTTCAGGAGAAACGGTTGGTGTGCAAAAAGGCGATAGTGGCTGGTGCTGGTCAACGAAAATTATTGCGTTACCGCCCTCCGTTTTACAGTGGTGGATCCATGTTGCCCATGGATGCTTGTCGATAACAGATAACGGTGGTTACTTATTTGCAGGGGGGAAAGTTCCACTCTGGGACAATGTAATGACCTTCCCCTCCTGTCAACGAGCGTTGGCACGACGGAACAGAGCGCTGACAACACGCAAGTTGCGCAGAACCTTACAGTAATTTTACAGAATCAGGTGGTAAGGAGAACGTTTAAGATGGCTAAAAAGAAAAATATTATCAGCGACCGGCTGGGCCAAATGTACTACTTCGGTACAGAATCTCATGAATTGATCAGATGCTTGCAAGAGTGCAAGCAAAGACTCACCAGAAATGGCGCTAAAGCGGATAATTTACCGAAAGGACCGGAGAAAAGGTTACATTTTCTCCGTACGTTACCACCTAAGGCCAAACCTGTTGTGTCTGATTGGCTTCGTGAAAATTTAACGTTTTCTGAACAAAATGACCCACAAATTGTTCTTAGAGATCTGTTAGAAGCAGAAAGTAATGCAGAAGATATTGAACTCTGTAAACCGTTATGGCGCACCATTCTGGGATTCTATATCTCTTCTGACTGCCCTGAAATTATAACGAAATTCCTGAATGGTGAAGAAATTGATTTACCCCAACATGGTGTTTCTGACTCCTTGACAATTAATTTCACTGACGAAGACATTGAACAATGTGCCTTAATTAGTCAGGGTAAAGAAATTTCTATGCCAGAGCGCACTATTCCACTGTTTGTTGGGGGATTGGTTGACGCTCTTAGGGGAACGCGTACAGCCGATAATCGATGGCGGACAAAGCTATCAGAACATTCTTTACCGCTGGCGCGAAAATTGGGTGAACTTATCGATCAGTTTGAAGCCAGTCACGACCTTAAAAAAATGGATGGTACCAGTGTAATACAGGCTCCTCCCGTTGTTTCCAAAGAAATCGACAGTTCGATGGACGAAGTTATGTTCATTGGAAAAGTGTTAGCGTTAACCGCGTCCGGCGCTTTTTTTGTTACGCCGATTAGTCTGTTAATTAATGGCAACCTACGAGACCTCCCGGAGGAACTGGTAAAAGATCTTTTCCCTCATGGTGGTGAAGCCATTGGTTTTGAGAATCATTTCAGCAAAAAATTTACTCGGGGTGAAATTGCAATATGGAAAGCCCGATATCAGCCGTCTGATAAACCCGCGCAGTATGTCATTACTGACTACCTGTCGCGCGTTTATCCTGTCGTCGCGCTGCCTCATGCCTCTGATGAACCTGATACTGTCAGAGAGTGGTTACTCACCAGCTACCAACCGCAAAACGATACGTCGGTCATTTTTCAGCTAAGTGATGGAGTATCCCTGAGATTACCGGGTGACTTGTCTGATCCTAAAAAATATGACTTTGATATGCCGCTGGAGAGTTATCGTCAGGTTCCTCAGACATTACTTGGTTCTCATGCCCTCACGGTGATCACTGAACTCCCTCAGGTAAGTGAAAAGTATGATTGTGCTGAAGCTACTACGTGGATCAAACGCCTGCTTAAACGAACTGATTCAGCAAAAGACTTCCCTCAATTCAGTAAAGGGCAGCTACAAAACTTAACCCATTTTATTGCTGAACATGAATCTGATAATGAGGCATCCTATCTTCGTGCAGTATCTCATCTGGAACAGATAGCAGATACAAGATCCTTTCTTAATGATACGACTCAACAGTTACTGGCTTTACCTGAGGTTGAGGCGCAAATTAATATTGAGAAACAGGAAATACTGACTCGTTACGAAGACGAACAGTATCAGATTAAACAATCAATAATGGTATTATCTGAAAAGAAAATACAGCTTGAAAATGTAATAGCCGATCAGAAGAAAAAACTGAAAAAAGAGACCGATCGAATTAATAAAGCACTACGTCAGCAAGAAAATGAGCTGGAACAACGGATTAAAAAGACCTTCGAAGCCGCATCTCAAGCGGGAGTGGAAACGCTAGCCCAGACAGCGCTACTGCGGGCGATTATCAAAAATGAAACAGCGCAGGAACAACCTGTCCAACAACGGATAACACCAGAACCTGTAGCCGAATCAGTAAATTCTAATTTCCCATTAGCAGAGGTGAGCATCCTGACTCGCAAGCATCAACTATCATTGGCTATCGAAAAACAGGCACAGGCAACGGGACTAAGTGAATCTTTATTATCCAGCCTGATTGCCACTGCGAGTATTACACCCGCGATCGGATTGATGGGAAAACAGACAAAACAGACTATCGCTTCATTAGCGAACCTTTTAGCTGGTAATGTTTGGGGGGAAGTATCGGTACATAGCGATCATTTTAGCTTCAGCGATTTAATGAACTCCCCCACGCTGATCCGCTTATCCGGCGATACTCATACCATGACACTGGGCGATTTTTTGACCCAACAACAAGAGGCAGGGCTGGCGAGCATTATTGAATTGCGTGGTTTTAACCGTACTCCGCCAGAAACGCTGCTCCCCGAACTCCACGAGTGTTTATTCAGAACTCCCCATTCTGCCGCATGCAGTTGGACGGATCGGCGACAGGCTTTGCGACATTTGCCCATCCGGCACCCAATACTTTTTTTACTCACATTCACCACCGGGAAAAGCACGTTTCCATTACAGGCTCCTCTTGCTTACCAGTTACCTCTGTTTCTGGCAGAGAATATATGGTCGGATGAACGGCCATTTGAGCAAAATACTGACATCACGCCTTCTCGTATTGCCCCAGAACTATGGCAGACAATCTATGTGGACAACCACCAGCCAGAACACCCGGCTTGTGCGCCATGGGAAGCACTAAAAGCAGCGCTACTCTCTTTACTTCCTGATGAACAAGCGCAAGCCGTTGCCCGTCTGGCTTACGGTCTCGGTCGTAGTACAACACAAGATATTGCGACCACGATTGACATTCTTGCACCGGAATTAGGGCCATATGTTCAGGAAATGACTAGCGGTGAATCGGCAAGCGTACTTGAGCACCTTTTCCAGTTATAAGCAAAGGAATAATAATGAATAATCCACTGGAAACATTTGAATCAATAAGAGATTTTTATATTTCGTACCTTGAAACAGCCTTCCGTATTGATTCATCAGACATACAGTCTGAACGGCGAGCGTTACTGGAACAGCAAGGGACATTATGTGCCGATCTATTTCTTGAACCGATGCCCCGATATCAGCATTATGGCTTAACTATCAGCGAATTACGAAATGATGCTTATGGCCAGACATGGTTGCCAGGGTTTAATGCGCAACAAAGGGCGGCATTCATCGACCTCTGTTTAGGTGGACTTCTGCCCCACAATAAAACGGATTCAACTAAGGGACGTTTTAATCTTTATACCCATCAACTGGACATGCTGAAAAGAGGGGTACAGCCAGGGAAACCGGGTATTGTCACCTCCGGGACCGGTTCCGGTAAAACCGAATCATTTTTACTGCCTGTTCTGGCACAGATCGCAAAAGAAGCTACCGGCTGGCCGCAAAGCCCGGCGTTGAAGTGCTGGCAACCGTGGTGGCATAAGGTAGCGGATAAACAGCCCAGCTTCATGCGCGAGCATGAAGCCGCTGCTCGTCCGAAAGCGGTACGCGCGCTGATCCTCTACCCGATGAATGCCTTGGTAGAGGATCAACTGGTACGTATGCGACGGGCGCTGGATTCCAGCGAAGCTCATGATGTCATGGATACGCATTTCGGCGGCAACCGGATCTTCTTTGGCCGTTATACCAGCGCAACTAAAGTAACTGGCTGGCTTAAACATCCCCGACTCAGTGAAGAAAAAAATGAGAAAAAGCGCGTGGCTAAAAAAATCACTGAGCTGCGTGAATATATGCAATTAACGGAAGAGACCCATCAGGAGGCGGTACGACAAGCGCAGCAGGACAAGGATAACGAATTATCGTTTAATTTCCCCCGAACCGCTGGCGGAGAGGTTCTCAGCCGCTGGGAAATGCAAAAGACACCGCCCGATATTCTGATCACCAACACCAGCATGCTCTCAACGATGCTGGTTCGCGAGGTGGACGATCCTATTTTTGAGCAAACCCGACAGTGGATTGAGCGCGATCCTGATGCCTATTTTTATCTTATTCTTGACGAACTTCATCTACAGCGAGGAACCGCTGGTACTGAAGTCAGCTACTTGCTTAAACATTTGATCAACCGGCTGGGGCTGGATCAGGAAAAACACCGACACAAATTGCGCATTCTGGCCTCCAGCGCCTCTTTACCCGTTGAAGGTGCTGAAGGTGATCAAAGCGTCGAATATTTATGGGGGATGTTCGGTCAGCGGGGATTACCCGCAGGTGCCTCTTCCAGCGACTGGAGAGAATGTATTATTAAAGGTGACACCCTTCCCCCGGGCAATATGTCTCTTTTCCAGGGGGATCTGGAGGCGTTTTATCACGCAGTGCTTCAGTTACAGCAAGCACCACTTACCTCATTACAACACTGGCAGAATGTCGCCCGCAGCATGGAAATGACAGCCAGTGAAGCCTCTACAGAACAACTAGCGCAACGTGTCGTTTTACAGGCGGGCAACCTGCTTGAAAGTGGCTGCTATACGGACGATCATTCTCCGAGAGCTACGTCAATCAAAATGCTTAGTTCACGCCTTTTTAACGCCCAACCCCATAGTGACAAAGCGCTCCAGGCATTAATCTGGTTACGTTCGACTGAGGGAGATTGGCCGCAATGGTTTTCACATGCCTTTCCTGATGATATCGGTGCGCCACGTTTCCGCGCTCATGCTTTTTTGCGCGCTCTTGAGGGGTTATATGTCGCGCCATTGCCCATCCCTAGCGCTGCATCTGCGCAAGAAATTAATCAAAGATATTTTGGCGATCTTACCGTGGAGTCCGGCTTACGTTACGGCAAAGATAAAAAATCGCGGCGTGTCGAATTACTCTATTGTGAATGTTGCGGTAATCTCTTTTGGGGGGGTAAACCTTCGGTCTTTTCCGGTTCAGAAAGTCGAATTGAACTTTTACCCAACGACCCTGATACGGAACAACTGCCCGAACACGCAAAATCAGTCATGGTAGAACGCCGATCTGCTGAAGAATACGCGCTATTTATGCCCGTTGTCGAACGTTTCTGGCCGAAAGGAAATGAGGAGCTAAACAGCGATAATGACAATACTTTTGGTACTTGGGTAAAAGCCAGCTACGATCCATTTACCGCCACTATTCAACACCCAGTATCGCTCTTAAAACCGCTACCGGAAAACCATATAGCGGGCTGGTTCTATTACGTCAAACCCGGTGAATTTGCCTCCTCGGAAAGAGGCCAGTCATCCAGCCAGTCACCGGGAACGGCGCTACCTTTTCAGTGTCCGGCGTGTGGTACGTCCTATAAATACGGCAAAGGTAAGCTCTCCCCAATCCGTAGCTTTCGCGTCGGTTTTTCGAAAACGACACAACTACTGGCCAGCTCGCTAATGGCGGAACTACAGCGATCGGGTAACCGTGAGCAACTGGTAACGTTTTCAGACAGTCGTCAAGATGCCGCAAGGGCGGCGCTCGATCTGGAATCGGGTCACCATGACGACGTCAGACGAGAAATTGTTGTCCATTCGCTACAGACTATTGCGGCTGATAAACCGTCCCATAACCAACTAAAAATACGCCAGGCAGAGATAGAGAACCGGAACAAAACACTAGTTAACCTCAGCGTAAGGTCGGATGAGGAAGAGGATGAATTGGATCAACTTGCTGATGAACGAAAGAAAATCAGAGGGTTATTATCAAAGCCTGAATCTGACAGCATACCTCTGCGTGAAATCCTCGAACCTGAATCACCGGATGCAGGTCAACCGCTTGGCCCGCTGTTAAGGGCGCAGGTAGATGCAGGTATTCACCCTTCCGATCGTACTGGCATCGCGCCTGTTCCCGATCCAGAAAAACATGAAGAAGGCACGCTGACCTTTGCATGGCAACAACTCTTTGAAAAGAACACGCAGGGGGAGTGGTGCTGGAAGGCGCTTCCATCCTATGAAGACAACCTGCTTGTGGCACGACAGGAGATTTCACGCGATCTGAAACGGCTGGTGGGGGAAAGCGTATTCAGTAAAACCTACTTCGCGCTGGAAGAGTCCGGTTGGGGTTATCCCTGCCTTCCCATTACCGGAAACGACTCACGGGAACATCTCGCGATTTATGACGCAATGTTTCGTGTGTTGGCGGACGCATACCGGGTTACCCCTTCACAATATACAAAGACAGAAACTCCATGGAGTTCAGCGCGTGATGTCAATCGTAGAAACCGCCTGTACCGTTTTACACAGGAGATATGCCAGTGTTCAGGAGGCGAGCCTTTATCTTTAATTGATAGTTTTCTCCGGCGACTAGAGCTGGCGGGTCATCAGGGCGGTATTATTGATATTGGTAAAATGCATTTTCGCCTGGCGGAACCTACAGATCGCGTCTGGCGCTGCTCCCGCTGTGGGCGTATACACATGCACACCGGCGCGGGAATCTGTACTCGCTGCTACTCTCCTTTACCAGAAACGCCGTGCAGTGAGGCAAAAACGCTCCAGATGCAACACTATCTCGGCAAACGTCTCTCACATTCTTCTGGTACTCACAGGATGCGCTCAGAGGAACTGACTGGAATGACCGAAAATCCGGCGGCAAGGCTACGCCGGTTTAAAGGTATTCTGATTGCCGACGACGATGATATTTTACCGGAAGGAATGAAAGATTTTGCGCCCGATAGAGACCTTGACCGGGCAGCTCGCGTGGTCGATGTGCTTTCCGTAACCACCACCATGGAAGTGGGCGTTGATATCGGTGATTTACGCGCGGTCTTTCAGGCCAACATGCCACCACAGCGCTTTAATTATCAACAGCGTGTCGGACGTGCCGGACGACGTGGACAGGCGTTTTCATTCGTCTTAACCGCGTGTCGCAGCAAGAGCCACGATCTGTTCTACTTCCGCCACCCGGAAAAAATTACTGGCGATCTCCCTCCGCCACCGTTTCTGACCACAAAGCTGGAAATGATCTGCCAGAGACTGGTACGAAAAATCTGGCTGGTGTCGGCATTCAAATGGTTAAGGCAGCAAACGGAAAAAGCCGATCACCCATGGCCGGTTGACGACTACGCACACGTCCCTGATAACCATGGTGAGTTTTTCCCGGTGCACTGGCTGAAAGAAAACCAAACGGACTGGCTGCCAAAAATCCGGCAGGCTATCGAAGCAACCATCCTGGCGCGCGATGAATTTGCCCGGACCAGCACACAGCAAAACCCCCATTTGTCCCAGAAAATTATTCAGCCTTTGACGCCGGAACAGCTGATTCAGGATATCAACGCCGTACTGAACGACAGCGCGATGGAGGCGAAAGGACTGGCAGAAGCATTGGCGGAACACGGTAAATTCCCAATGTATGGCATGCCGACCCGATCACGCCTTTTGCTGACAAGGCCAGTCAGCACAGGTGAAAAAGAAATCGAATTCGCCAGCATGGACCGCGATCTGGATATTGCGATACAGGAATTTGCCCCCGGAAAAATTCTGGTTCAGGATAAACGACGCTACTTTACAGCAGGTTATAGTGGACTGCTTAAACAGAGCAGAAAAAATCCACGATCATTTTATTCAAATGCCTGCGAACCGGGTGAACTCAGAACAATGACCGCCTGTCCGGTGTGCAACATCTGGGCTCCGGCAAACTCTCTGGCCACCGAATGTACTATCTGCGGTGCCGTTATGGATAAGGCAGAGCGCTATCAATGCTATGTTCCTTATGGATTTATCACCACGCTGGAGCCAAAATCGGCCAAAGAGGATTTTGATCAGATCCTGACCACGGCCAGTCGTGTATCAATTGCAGAAGCCTACACTTTTTCTGCCACGCCAGAGCCTGACGTTAATGTGGCGATACAGCTTCAGCCGCAGACATGTCTGCACCGCCTGAATCGGGGAATTTATACCGATAAAACATGGCGTGGTTTCAGCGCAACACAGGGGAGCCTAACGGTCCCTTTCAGAAAGCAGGGGACCTACCAGCCGCTTTGGGCTAACCGGGTTTGGATGGATAGTCAAATTATTGAGGGCGACCTGTTAGTTAAAAAACGCTTTAACGATCGGGGAGAAACCCGAAACACATTTTATCTTGCCGCGCCTAAAGTGACTGATCTACTTGCGCTGATGGTTGCCCAAACCCCGCTGGGTCTCCGGCTACAGTATTCCACTCTAACTCCGGCATTCAGAGCTGCTGCGCTCTCGGCGTCTTTTATCATTGTTAACTATGCATCAAAAGAGCTATTGGATATTGATCCTGAAGAAATTGAAATTCTGGAACCCCGCGTTCAAATGCTGAAAAACGGTAAGTCGGTACCAGTTCTGCAAATGGCCGATCGTCTGGTTAATGGTTCAGGGTTATGTGAACGGCTGCAGCAGAAGGACGCATCCGGTTCTCTCATTATACTTGAGGTCATGAAGAAGATTTTAAATAACAAAACGGCTTACCCGCTGGCTGAGTTCCTGCAATCCGATCATCGCGAACGATGCTTTCAAGGATGTTATCACTGCCTGCACCGATACGGAAACCAGCCGTATCACGGGTTGCTGGACTGGCGTCTGGGACTGGATGTTATTCAACTTCTTCTGGATCAAACCTATAACGCCGGGCTGAACGGTGATTTTACATCTCCGGGCGTGTCTGACTGGCCGGAAAATGCCCTACGATTAGCTAAAGAGGCCGCTTCGCTATACAGCGACAGTGACGTAAAAGTAATGGGGAATATACCCGTGATTCGCACCGGTGACGGGCGGTGGGCCGCCGTACTACATCCATTCTGGGATCCCGATGCTGCATTTGCTGCAAACCCCGAACTTGAGGCATTTTCATATGAGGTGGACGTAGACGCGACGAATACTTTTGCGTTGTCCCGCCGCATGGGGACTGAAATGGCGAAATTACGGACTCAGGCGTCCTCATCTCAGGAGTGTTAATGCAATGAATGAAATGACGCTATCGCGTACTCGTCCGGTGCTTCCTTCCTTGTTGGGTTATTTCGCCGTTTGCCCGGCGAAATACCTGCTGGAAAGTGAAGCTCATTCTTACGCTCGTTTACCGCTGCACCCGGGAGTGATTCTGGGCCAGGTAATACATCAACGGGTCAATTCAGTGATACGCAGGGAGGCCGCTTTTGGGAATTATACCCTCAGGCAACTGGAAAATGATTTTTCGATCGAGCTGACAGCCAATAGACGTGCCGGGCCGGTAGCAAACTGGATATATGACCGTCAAGGCGTTGCCGGGCTGGTGTCACGCCAAATGCTTGTTACCCAGATCCGCTACGTCAGATCGCTTATGCCACCTGTTTTCGTAAAAGGGGGCCCTGCACACGAAAAAACATTACCCGTTGGCCGGGAGGTTATGCTGACCAGCAATGTTTTCGATATGCATGGGCGGGCCGACCTCATATATCAGGAGCGACCCGATCGGTTAAACGTAGTTGATTTGAAAACCGGAAAGGTAACAGACGAACTAAACCAGCCGAAAGAAACTAACCTGTTACAGATTGCGGCCTATGGCATAATGGTAAGAGAGCGAGCACCTGATATGAACATTGGGTTAGTTCTGACGGGGAGCCGTGATAGTTGGGAAGGGGTACTGAATACAGACCTGATTGAACGGGTCACTACGATTATCAAAAATATTAATCGACTTTTGCCACGGAATATCCCACTTTCAGTATATGAGTTGGCTTGTCCAGGCACGTACTGCTCCCATTGTTCCTGCCGTTGCTCGTGCCCTGCCTGGACAGAAAAGCTACGCAAGCAGATGCAACTGTCTCTTTCTGATCATCAGCATGGCGGAATCGATATTAGTGGAAAATTACTTGATGCGGAAAGTGACGATCATCTTCTTACGCTGAAGATCCTGCTACCCGATAATTCAGTTGTTAAGGTCTTTCGTGTGCCTTCCAGCACCATCCCAGATCCAACGGAAATAATAGGAAAACAAATTGCATTGTACGGATTAAACACCTTCAGTGAGACACCAATAGAGTATTTTCCCCGCAACTTCTACGTCATCAATATGCAGGATACAAGAAGATCGGCGTTTCAGTTTCACTGGCAGAGTGAAGGAGAGAATTAGACCTGGGGAAAACGCTTACCTTAAACAACGCTCGATGGTCTTACCCGTAATATATTGACGCTCAGCCAGCGGTGATTACTCATGACAAAACCAGCATCGACCAGCAAAATGACCCATAAGCAGTACATACCCTAATTCCTCGATGAAGCCCTGAAACTGGCTGAGCGTATTGGTATCGCTGCCGCTGCCCGTGAGCTCAGCCTGTGACCTGCTCCCTTTTGATTAATACATGCGATTCTTTTTAATGTCTGCATATGGCACGGAGCGCACATATAGAGTCAATTAAGTTAGCGCGTCGGAACAACGGCGGCGGTCATTGATTTGTCACAGTCCCTAACATTACTAATGTGTAGCATGAATGTCTTCGGCTGTTGTGCCAATCTGAATCAATCCCATCCACCGGTCAAATTCTAAAAAAAATCCTCTTCTTGTCGACTGGCATCCTTTGCCGTTTAACTATCATAAACCATACACATTTATATAAAATTGTCCCTTGCCATCCTCTGTTTTCTGTATCCGATACGAAATTGGCAACGAGTCTTTCATGTTTGGTTTGGCGAAAGTTAGATCAGCAGCACACTGATAAACTTCAAGACCTGGCTCATGACTTAAAGTCCTGACATTATCGACAGAAATTCGGACATCCTTATCCAACGTCATTCCTTTCTCTATCGTTTTCCTCGCTATATCAACGACCAGATTCTTGGCATCATCACTGTTGCATTTGGGCGTCTTATCACCGCAACCGACCATTAAACCCGCTGCAATCAACACCAGAAGCATGTTTACTTTCATTTATTGTTTTCCTTCAATTCAAAGTTGTTGTCTTGTTATTTTTTGTTGTATTGGCCATCCATTAAACCCGACGCAGAAGCACCGCAGTATCCTTCACAACTACGCGTCATAACGCCGGCTTTCCCATTATTCATTTCACTGAACACTGCAACGCACTGGCTGGAACTATCATTCCAAACCCAACGGTGCTTCTGATTCTCGCCAGCAGCTATTTGTTGTGCTGTCCCCTCCATATTGCAGGTCCCTGAGCCATCCCTGACTGATGCACTTATACTGAACTCCGCATTACTATTACTTGGTTTCAAGGCTAAAACAGCGCCGGGTTTGGAGTACTGAGCAGCGATTGTCGGAAGGGCAACGCCTGCCAGTAATAACGCAACAAATGTTCTTTCCATCATTAAATTCCTTGTTAGTTGATACGAATGTTTTTGGTGATTTTCCCTAGTGCCAGAGGTCTGCGTTTTTCCACAAAGAAATACACAACGTTGAAAGCTGATTTACGGTGATTCCCCCGACCCAGAGAGGGCCAGTTACGGAAAGATTCGATCTGTTCTTCTGAATAGGGCGTGTCAGAGAAGTCAAACAGCACAAGCAAGGCTTTGCCGTCATGCTTCATCAATTTCTTAACTTCTGTACTGTTGACGGTCGCGGAGACATTGGAACGTGCCGCAGTTGGTTTACGTACTGCAAACTCAACGGCTACATCATCAATCACAAAGTCAATATAGCCATGACCTGAGACGCTGCCAGGTAGCTTGCTTTTGACTTCCGGTGAGACATTATCTGCAAACCAACCGAGTAGATAGCAGCGCACTAATGGCAGTAATTCCCGCTCGCTACATTCATTCAGACGCAGTGTTTTGACAAATTCTCGCCGGTAAAGAGAGCTGAAAAAGTACTCAAAGCAATCCGTTATCTCAGTAATGGTGGTTGCCACAATGTTCTCCTTTTTGTCCACCTTTGCTCTGCTGCTCAACAGATGGGGCTTTCAATCCAGTCTGGTTGATCGGTTGTAGTTGCTTTTGTCCATAAAGGACGTAAACATAAATTTTATGTCCATTAGTGATGTTCATGCAAGAGTAAAAAAGCCCCAGAATTCCTCTTATGGACGTTCTGGAGATAAAATGATGGTTAAACTGATGGCAGATTCAGCTGATAAGCTGGTAGGACAGCGTATTCAGGCCAGACGTAAAGAAGCAGGGCTAACCGCTGCCGATCTTGCAGAGACTATCGATATCTCTCAACAACAACTTTCCCGCTATGAACGCGGAACGAATAAGATCAATATTGCTCATTTAGTCAAAATTGCTGTTGCTTTAAAAACTCCAATCAGTTGGTTCTTTATTGATTGTATGGAGGATTTAAATGTTTCTGATATCCCGATTAACTACGCCACTGGGCTTGACGGTGAATTAAAACAACGTCTCGAACAAGTCTGGAATAAGCTAGATAACACTAAGAGGAAAAGCTTAATTATGTTTTTAGATGAGTTTATAAAATAACAACCAAATTAGTTCCTGAGTGAAATTATTTGCATTAAAAGCATGGCGCTGGTAAAATAACATTGCTGGATAGTGTCATATTGTCCAGTAGCTGATACAAACTAATTGCCAACTTAGTATTTCATTTTATTATCCCATCCTGATGGGAGGGCGCCTATCGTCTAAACAGTCAGTATGGGCAATGGCCAATTATTGGTTTGTATCATCAATTCAAATGCATATTTGCCGGAATAAAAACGATGAGTGTTATCCATCAGGAAGGGTTAGCTATGCCCGTCGATCAGGAATTAATAAATATAATATTAAATGAAGCGGGAAATTCACCGCCGCATAAAGCAAAAATTACAGCCGTCAGCCTGTTATTTAAAGACCTAAGTTACAGCGCTGAAAAGGGCGGTTACCATCCTGTCGAAATACGTCTTATTTCACGCAATGATAAATGGTATTTTGATTACATCACCGACTTCAGTTATATGGGGACGGTATACCCCGAACTGGAAAAGGAAATTGATATCAGCTGGAGTCAGCAATATGTTTTTCTTGCTCATGTTGGTGATCTGCCTGTTAACGCCGGAAGGGAGCTATTTGAACTCTGGCAATCCAACTTTATTCAGTATCACGCTATGAACATCTACACTATTACCGTTCTCTGGGAAAGCTAATCCTGCCGCACTAATTATCACTACTGACATGGAGAATTATCTGTGACTACTGACAGAGGGATACGTGCGTCTCAACAGGGCGAACTGGACTGTCTTTGCGGTGCTTATTGCATGGTTAATATGCTGAGCTGGCTGTATGACGGCAGGGTGAAACGACGCCCGTTAATGAACCGGCTTATTCAGGCTTATCAGCAGCGTTGGCCCTTGCATGAATGGCTGACTGAAGGGATTGAAGAAGACCGTTTAGACTGGCTGATAGCTCAGGTATTGCAGAAAGGGTATTACAGCCGCCAGTTCCCGGTTCAAATTACCAGACCCTTTGCAGGGAAGCGAGGGTTATCAGACGGGCGACTTTTCAGGGAAATGCAGCGGTTTCTTGACGTCACTGACCACTTCCGCCTGATTATGCTCAGCGACCAGTTTCACTGGTCCCTTCTGGTCAAAATAGATGAAGAAACGCTCTGCTTCTTTGACAGCAACGGGCGAACCACCATGCCCCGCAAAACATTCTCCCTGCGTACTGGCGTAACCCGCCGCCAGCTGTTTCCTGACGCCATTTACTTCATTGAACGGGAGTTCTGAAATGACCCTATTTACCCAACGTGAAACCCGTATCCTTGACCAGGCGCGTGACATTATCAGCCGGTATTACCAGCGTGGGGTTCAGCTCTGTTCCCCTGATGACGTTCGACGGTGCGTAATGGTTGAGCTGGCACCGCTTGAACATGAAGAGTTTGGCATCATCCTGCTCGATAATCAGAATCAGCTGCTGCACAAGGAAATCCTGTTCAGGGGTACGTTAAACTCGGTCAGCGTTCACCCCCGTGAAGTTATTAAGCGTGTACTGAAACATAATGCCGCCGCAATCATCCTTGTCCACAACCATCCCAGCGGCGAGCCTGAGCCCAGCCGTTGCGATATCAAGTTGACTAAAAAGTTTCAGGAGCTGCTGGAAATGCTGGATGTGCGGTTGCTTGACCACTTAATCGTCGCCGGGACTGAAACGGTGTCGATGGCTGAACGGGGGCTGGTGTGATGCTGAAAGTTACCTGGTTTAATGTACGTTATTGCGGGTTACGAGCATGAGCAGGACTACGTTGCTTCAGGTCGCGCCAGTGGTGAAGACTACCGTGTTTGATGCGTATATTGGCGGTCTGGCACCCTCGGGGCGGCGGGGTATCACCAGCCTGTTAAACCGCAGCGCCAGCATACTTAAACGCGGTACTGGCGCAAACAATCACCCGTGGGAACAACTCAACTACGCCGCCGTCGCTAAAGTACGTGCGGCACTGCTGGATGACGGTTACGCCGTGTCATCGGTCAACATGGCGTTGTCAGCACTCCGGGGTGTGGCGCAGACGGCCTTTAATCTCAATTGCATGGATGCCGAAACGCTGGCCCGTATCCGATCAGTGAAGCGCGTAAGTGGCGATATCCAGAGGAAGGGAAGGGCATTAGACAGGCAGGAAATCCGGGCGCTGATTCAGGCCGCTAAACAGCATCCGCAGCATGTACGGCGCTACCGTGATGTCGCTATAGTGCTGACACTTTGCGGAACAGGCCTGCGGGCCGGGGAACTGGTTAAACTTGAGCGCCGGGACTATGACAATGGTGTTCTCAAGGTCAGACAGGGAAAGGGGCGTAAATACCGTGAAATTCACGTGGCGGATGCAGTGGATAAGGCTATCCGCGCATGGCTGAAAGTTGGCGCAGACGAGGCTCACAGCGCACTGTTCAGTCGAATTCAGCGCAACGGTAAGGTCGCAAGCCAGCCGCTGACTACGACCGGGTTAACGGGTATCCTGGCTGATTTACAGCAGACGTCAGGTATTGCACGTTTCACCCCACATGACATGCGGCGCACCTTCATCACCCGTTTACTGGAGCAGGGCGTGGATATCAACACCGTCCGCCAACTGGCAGGCCACAGCGACATATCCACGACAACCCGCTATGACTGTCGTGGTGAGAGCATGAAAGTCAGCGCCAGCAAACGCATCAGGTGTTTTTAGCTTTTGAGCCGTTTCCAGACGCGGCTTTAGTTTTATCTTCAGCACTCAACCGCGCGTACTTTTGATTCTGGACGTTAATCAGTGCATTGATATTTTCAGGCTGAAGTACCCACGCAACATCCTCACGCGCCCATTCTTTACCGTCAGAGAGTCGTTTTAACCGGGGTTTCCATATTCCATACTCATTAAGTTTTTCTGCTACCGAAGCATATTTCTCACGATCTGACTCCCCCGTATGAAGCTTGTCAAAACGACCTTTTACAAGCTGGTAAACAGTGTAGATTTCCAGTGCCTTAGGGGACCTGGCCGGGACTATCATGGGGTGTTCCTCCGACCTATAAATCCCGTTTAGCTCTCCCTCATTGAGCAGGTCATTAAACATGTGGTTCACGCAGGCACTCAGCACATCCGCCGCTTTCTCTGCAGCGAATTTATCCGGGCTAAAACCCGCTCCCGTCAGTTTCCGGGCAATCAGTGCCAGCTTTTGCCGGGTATCCCGCCCCAGATAGAGCTTCTTCTCCAGAAATTCAAAGACCTCGTTACTGCTTTTCCGTTCCCGGTGGCATCTGGCGTCAGCCTTGTTGCTTTGGTTACCAATCATAGTCACCTCCATGAGAGCATTTTGTACAAAATATCACCATTGAGCCTCAGTGAAAATTGCTTCTTTATATGACCGTTTTGGAGACAGAAATAGATGATCTCGAATGACATCCACATTAAAGATGCCCTTAAAGTGCTCAACGAAGGCATCGTTGAGTGAATCCTTGCGTTTTTTGGTGGTTGTAAATAACCCCGCTCCTGAAACAGCTCAAAGGAGCACAAGCATGAACACCAACCGTATTTTGCGTAAAAAAGAGGTTCTTCATCTGACGGGGATCTCGTCGGCGACGTTGTACCGACTCATCTCGAAAGGAGTCTTTCCTTTGTCAAAGAAGCTAACGGGCGACAGTGGCCGGGCGGTGGGTTGGCTTGAGAGTGATATCAATAACTGGGTTAACAATCGTATGCAGGCGGGAGAATAAAATGAAAGAGATAAAATCGAAAACAAGTTCTGCGGGAAAAAAATTAGTCCCCTGGTTTGAAGCTATGGTGAAACAGGTTGGATTATCAAAATCTGAGATAGCTTATGTGTTAAATGAGCAGGAGGTTCGGATAAGTAAACTTAACGATGCATCGGCATATATGGTATCCGTTGCCCTTAAGCGGGATTGTACAGGAAACGACGGCCTGTGGAATGTATACGGTAAACTGGCGCTGATTCTTGAGCGTTGCAAATACATTCCCTGCGGGAGCAGGGCCTGCGTATATTGCACTGTAGCTCAGCAATTACATTTTCAGGGGATAGATATCGGCGGGAAACATACTATAAATAAGCTACCTACATTGTATCTGGATTTTTTAAACTCCAGTAATGAGTCTTCTTCTTTTCACTGGGATGCAAAAAAGTTAGTCGAAAGGCATGGGGATGGCATGCTGAAATAATCGGTGGATAGCCATTTCTACATGGTGAAAACTGACATATTACCCTGCAGCTGCATTTTGGTGGCAGGGTAATCAATCAATACAGCCAGGAATATTAAATGAATGATTCTTATTTCTTCAGAACATCAGATCCGGATTACATTCGCCACGCACCGTCAACGCTTGAGATTTTAAGTAAAGCATTCCCAACTATTATTACGCAGCAGGAAAGCGAGCATGAACTGCAGCGTCTTATTCATTTGTTGAATAAATTGAAAGGCAGCAATCGCTGCTATGAAGTTATTGCCCAAAAACTCAGGCAGTGTAGAAACGGATCTCCATGCAACAGTCTTATATGCCCGCATTGCCAGCGGGAACGCATTCTGGCGCAACTGGCGATGTTGCCTGTCCTGCCGGGGAATTCAGCAGAATACGTGGGAGTGGTCTTGTTTTTCAACAAGGATACGCAAACTCCGCCGCCATGGAAGAACACCGATGCGCTCAGGGCGCAAATTGGTCGTTATAAGCAGAGGATAAGCCGGGTACTTAACCGCCTGGGGTACGCCGGTCAGGCCATAGGCACCTTTAGTATGATGCGCCATATGCCTGATGGCCCAGAAGCGCGTATTTTCTGGGTTCCACAGTTGTGTTTGTTCCTGCCCAATGACAGTACGTTGATTAAGGGGCTAAAAGCGCATATGTCGCGAAGTGGTGGGGCATTCATTGATTCGTCGACTGTCAACA
This sequence comes from Citrobacter freundii complex sp. CFNIH2, assembly GCF_002880615.1. Classification (NCBI taxonomy): domain Bacteria; kingdom Pseudomonadati; phylum Pseudomonadota; class Gammaproteobacteria; order Enterobacterales; family Enterobacteriaceae; genus Citrobacter; species Citrobacter freundii complex sp. CFNIH2. The sequence goes on from NZ_CP025757.1 coordinate 1,057,832, forward strand.
CGCCGGTGATCTGGCTCAGGTATAAAGACCCCGCGAGGCTGCTTTCATGCGCCCTAGATCCCGCCTGGCACACAACGGATTATACACTGACTGATAAAGACGCTCTTGTTAAGTCCAGAGTAGCACCATTGAAAGGCCGGACACTGTTAAAAAATCTGCTTGCCCTGGACTCACTCGGAACAAATATTGTTTCTTTTTCGTTTGGGCAACCTCCAGGGAAAGTGCACTGATCTACCGGTAATGCAGCAACTACAATGCATTTTTGCTGTTGATCAAATTGCAGTGGAACGACGAATAACACCGGCGACCACTGCAATTTTGTAGTTGTAAAACTGTAGAGCTGGCCAGTGATTTTGATGGCGTTGATGCACTTTAAAATTCCAACTGTTCCGATTTTAACGTAACCGTCTGTTTTCTGCAGGGTCTTACGGATGCATCTGCGCACCCGATCTTTGTCATCAACTGACGAGTTAGCGCATCTGCGAGGGCTTTCTGCGTTTCTGCCAGTGAATATTATACACACAATGGGGGGAGCGGTCAGCGAGCACCATTGCCATTGAGCGCAACGGAGAGCCTGGGGACACGCAGCATAACGGAGGCTTCATCCCCTTCTCATGTCATTAAACGATACGGCGAACGAGCGCAGCGAGTGAGGGAAGGCGTCAGCCTGAACAGGGGAAAAGATTTGCGACCGGAGTGGAGCAAATCATGGGCGGAGCCCATCCTCGCAACCGGGGTTTTGACTTTCAAATTGCCCGACTTAAAAACTGGTGGAATGGTAAACGTAAAGGCCTGCGTAAGAGTCCGCGTAATGGCTAATGCAACGACACCGCTTCTGAGCGGGACCGTGAATACTGAAAAGGATTATCCAGTGAAGATCCCTAAGTGGGTTTATGACCGTATTACTGAAATAACGAATTGTGTCGTAGGGGATACGCAATGGGCTGTCACCCGTCGGCAGATATTGCGTCGGTTCCTGGCCCATATATGGCTGGAGGCAGACGATGATGGGTGGACTATATGCACTGTCCGGGATATCCGGAGCAGTTATGCCAGTCTCCTAGGACAGTGTGAAATTAGTTACCAGGGGGAGTGCTTTATGTCCACGCTAACTGATTTCCTGCCGACACTTTCGGATATTGAATTTCGTGCAGGGAAAGCGAGCAAAGATCCGGAAAAGCGTAAAGCCAATGCTTGGCTGTTCAATCCCAAGTGGACTATGTGTGATGAGGCTCAATTGGGCAAGCTAAATCTGGTTGACCTTGAAACCGGTGAGTCTGTCAGTTTTAAAGATCTGCTTAAGGAGAACGGGAAAGCTCCCAGGCATGCGATAGATGTCGAGAAACGCCAGACTGACCTAAAACAAAGGGAAAAGGCGTTCCTGGGCAAGGTTACGCGGGGACGCATGCACATCAGCCTGGTGAAGGCATTACGTAGCCGGGAGCCTGATACTTATTACCGGGCAGGAATACGCAGTTTAAATCGTCTCTACAATGGTCGGATTGAGGGACAATATGTTACTTACGACCATCATTATCGTCTGACGTTCGGAGGGCGGTATTATGATCAAGCTTTCCAGAATCTGCCCAATGAGTTGAAAGCTAAGTTTCGTAGCGACTTGCATAATTATGATATCGAAGCCTGCAATCTGGCCTGTCTGAACCATCTGTTCAGGGGATATAAAATCGATTACTGCGTGGATGCTTCTATCTATACGGAGATGATGGAACATACCGGGCTGACCCGTAAACAGTGCAAAGCCATGGTCCATACCACCACCTACAGAATTGGGCGTGTGACTATTGGTATTAATGATGGCCTTGGGGCAAAAGTGTATGAATGGTGCGGTAACAGCAGAAAAAAGGCGCTGAAGCTCCTGCGTTGGTGGAACCAGTATGTCAGCCCGTTGAGATGTGCGCTGGAGACATTGCTTGAACGTGTGCATGAGGCACATCGCAAGAGTTGTTCATCACCGCGTAACTATCACAAGTACGCCAATGAAGTCGGATTAATACTGGATCTGAATAGTGAGGAGTATCAGCGCGAAAAGACTCACCATCAGCAATATGCGCGAAATAAGGCACTGTTGGCGTTTATGATCTGTGGTGTGGAGCAGGCGTATATCCGTGAGGTAGTCAGTCTGAACCCTGGTCGTGTCTGCATGCTCGATCACGATGGGGTAGTGGCAACGGGCGCGCTTTCACTGCCGGACTGGCGGGGTTTCACGATGAAGGTGAAGGACTAGCTTACTTTCTTGAATTTAACTATCTGCGATCTCTGATAAGGGCGTATTACGTTGTCAATCATAATGGGATATGCGCATTGGAGCACGATGTGCATATCCAGCAAGTGTTCCACGTCCGCTTTGAGCGAAAAGCTGACATTTTTAAACTGTCTCGATATGCCATAATTCAACCGCGCTTACTACGCCACGCACTTGAATCGGCCATTCAATGTCAATGATGCGTCAAGTGGCGACTTATTATTTATCTCCTCTGGTGATTATTTTTTAAAATAAATTACCCCAGTAAGATTAGGCTGTGTTTACTGGGGTTACATACATCAAAGAATTACTTAATAATTATCTCTTTAAATTATTTCAGAATGGCTCATTACCATCCAGAATGTCATCGATAATTTTTAGAACACCATTTTGTGTATTGGGAAGGGTTATATACTCAGAAACATTCTTAACCGCATCTGTAGCATTCTCCATCGCAAATGAATATTTCGTCATTGCCAGCATTTCAATATCGTTTCCACTATCCCCAAAAGCAGCAACCTCATCATGGCGTACATTCCACTTATTCAGTAGTCGCTGAATCCCACTTGCTTTGTGAGTGCCTGGAATAATCAAATCCATAAAACCATGCCCACTGGTTACTGGGGTCATAATCCCTCCGAGTTGGGCTACCAGGCTCCTGAAAAGTTCAGGAATAGCTTCATCATCAAGGCTAAGAGCATACTTGAAAATGACATCATCTATTTCATCATAATCATCTACGATTTCAAGGCGATAGTAATACTTTCTCATTATCTGAAGAAATGCCTCCGATGCTCCTTTTTTTACCCATGCACTTCTCAGTCCGCAAACAACGAAATCAATTCCTCCATAGTTTTCAAGTATAGCGTTTATTTTTTTAACGCTTTCGGCACCCAGTCCCCCATTGAATATTTTCTCTCCGGATTCGAGCACAAATGCACCATTTTCTGCTACAAAAGAAATTTCGTCACAAATATCCGGAAAAAAGGAAGCAAGTTGATAATACTGATTACCACTTGCCACAACGAACCGAATTCCTCGTTTTTTTAGTTCGTTGTACTGTTTCTGAAAGTGGACTCTGTCATATTCACTGTTGTTATCAAGAAAAGTTCCGTCCATATCTACAGCAATGACTTTCACACTCATTATGTATCCTCACACAGATATCGGGGTGTATGTACAGATAATTAATCATTAATAATTGGTTCAACAGGTTGATGCAGGACTCTTGCAAGCATGATTGGGAAAATCAGCAAGCTGACAACCAGGACCATGGACATTCTTAAACCTGCATGTTCACCTATGAATCCAAGTAGAGGTGGGCCAACCAGAAACGCGGTATACCCCACGGTAGCGAGAATACTGACTCTCATGGCAGGATAATTGCCACTTGCCGCTCCGGCTGACATAGCAACAGGGAATCCAAGAGCAGCTCCCGTTGCCCAAAAAATAACGGCTAGCCCAGCAAACCAAAGATTAGGAGAAAAAATAACGCCCAGAATCCCCACAGCACCGATTATGCCGCATGTACGAATGACAATAACAGGTCCATAACGGTTCAGAATTGCGGTGCCGGAGAAACGTCCAATGGTCATTGTTAAAGCGAAGGCAACAAAAATCAGAGAACCTACTTGCTCCGGAACTGAATGTGTATCCACGATCAGCAATGGAAGCCAGTCATTAGCCGCACCTTCCGCCAGTGCCACTGAAAGTACAATAAGCCCTGCCAGCAGGATTCGTGGATCGGAACGTATGAGCGACACGACGCTGATACGTTTAGTGTTGCTGTCATCAAGGGTGCCAGCAGATGTCTGTACCGAAGCGTAGACGTAAAATACTGCGGGCAAAAGGATAATACTGGTCACCAGCATGTGCCAGCCAACGGGTATCTGCCAGCCAACTAAACCAAGCCCGCACAATGCCCCGGCCGCAGTGCCCAGGCTGTAACAGCCATGTAATGTGGGTAGTACTGGTTTTTTCAGGCCTTTTTCAACCTGCACTCCCTGAATATTTACTGCCACCTCAGACACAGCCATCCCAAACCCCACCATGCCAAGTCCGCATCCAGCAATCCAGGACGAAAGCTGGACAGTTCCTCCCGCCAAAACAGCCAGCCCCGCAAGGGCGAGTAGCAGACCTGACAATATCGTTCTGGGTGTTCCCAGACGCCAGGCGATGTTTCCCGCCATAAGAATGCCGGTCATTGAGCCTACAGAAAAACCGAAAAGAATTAGGCCCATTTCTCCGGTTGATGCATTAAGCACATCACGAATTGAAGGCGTTCTTACAATCCATGATGCCATTGAAAATCCGAGGATTAGAAAACAACAAAACAGACCTCTTCGGATTCGATACAGTTCTTTCATATGTATTCCATGCGTTGTGATTTAGAGATACGTACGATTGTACACAGTGCTATGTACGAACGTACATATTGCTATGTACGTTCGTACATAGCAATATGTATTGCATTACTTTTGAGGAATCATGATGAAGACGAAACGCGCGCCACGACGCTTTGATCCAGACCGACGTGAGAGAATTATTGATATTGCACTGGATGTTATTGCCGAATACGGAGTTGCAGAAACATCATTGCGAAGAGTTGCCGCAGCGGCAGATGTACCTCTGGGCTCTATGACCTATCACTTTACAGACAGAACAGCATTTCTTTGCGAATCCTTCGCCAAATTTGCTGATGAGATGTTTATTTGTTTTGCCAAAAAAATGGACCGATGTACAAATCGTGAAGACGCCGTACAAGCGGTTATTGATCATATCTGTGGCGAGGGATGGGCTTCACGTCGCAACTTTTTGCTTTGTTATGAATTGTATGCATTTTCTGGCCGCGGTGGCGATCCGGGAAGAATATTGCTGAACTGGCTGGAGCAGGTAAGAGAAAAGTTGATGATATTTTTTGATAAACGCACTTCTGATGGGCTGGACGCGCTACTGGAGGGGTACAGTATCCACTGTTCAGTGGATCACTCACCACCCTCCAGAGAAGATATTGAATACATCGTCATGAAAATAACGCAATAATACTTCAGTTTAAGTAATTCAAAATATCTTACTTAGATATTTAAATGAACTTCCCCTAGCATCTGACACTGGCCTTGAGCATATGTTCGTGGCCAACTGTAGTTCCAGCAGATGTGTTTAAACCTAGCCTAAACTGGCCCTGATGATGACACCACGAGGGCGGTCAATGTCCGCTTCTGGCACGCAGCGGACATGCTGACTAAGCTGAAGGCCCGCTGTGAGCGAACAGCAGACATTGTGAACAGCGTTCTATTTGAAACACGGGGACCAGGACAGCACCGAGTTGCAATACGTATCTGCATTTTTTCAGTTAAAACCGGAGAAACGTTCGGCCACCCAGTCGATAAATAATCTGAGTCTGACGTTAAGCTGCTGGGTGGGCGGATAGATAATGGATATTGGGATACGTAGGTTGGTCATTTCATCCATCACGGTCACCAACTGCCCGGAACGGAGGAATCGATCCACTACGGACGCATGTGTCTGACCTACACCCAGCCCACAGGCAAGCATATTAATCTGAGCCGCACTGTCATTTGCTGCTATGTCGAAACGGACGATATGCTTTTCATTACCCCGGCTACGAAACCGCATCGGCCACACTTCTCCAGTCGCCGCGCTGAAATAACCAACAATCTTATGATTGTTTTCCAGATCGGCGAGGCTCTCGGGTACGCCATAGCGGGCAAGATATTCCGGACTGGCACAGGTAATTAATCGGTCTTTGAAGAGTGTTTTTGCTTTTAGCGAAGAATCGGCAAGCTCACCAGCGCGTATGACACAATCCACGCCCTCTTCAATAAGATTTACGGGGCGATCTCCCACGCCAAACGCGAGCTGAATATCCGGGTAAAGCTGCCTAAACTCCTCAAGCATCGGAATAAGCACAAAACCTGCCATCGAAGAGTGTAGATCGATGCGTAGACGTCCCTTCGCAGCAGTTCCCATGTCTCGCATGTCCGCTTCGGTTTCATCAATTTTTGTGACGAGCCTGCTGATACGCCGGTAATACTCCGCGCCTTCTGTCGTCAGAATGACAGATCGGGTTGTTCTCTGAATAAGTCTTACACCCAGATGATTTTCGAGATCGCGTAGCGCCTTGCTGGCAGTTGAGCGCGGCATTCCAAGGTGCGCAGCCGCTTTGGTAAAAGAACGCGTTTCAACGATGCGTTGAAAGGTGCGTATGGCGATAAGATGATCCATGTGCTGAGCTTCCTCTATATGACCGATTGTACATGCCAGTGGAAACAGAAAACAATTTCAAGGGGATTATCTTACCGCTTTTTGCCGTTATTCTGCAGCCATCATGTTTTATCTCAGGAGATTATTTTTATGTCTGTATCACAAGAGAAACTTGCTGCGCTTCTGGAGCAACGCTACGGTAAATCCCAGCAGATACCCGATAACATTATCTGGACGCCACAGGTAGAGGCGATGCTGAGCCACAAATCTGTACGTACTTTCTTGACGGATGCTTTACCGGATGGCGCACTGGAGACAATGGTGGCCGCTGCTCAGTCTGCGTCTAATTCATCAAATCTACATCAGTGGAGTGTCGTCGCCGTAACTGACCGGGAGCTGAAGCAGAAAATTTCCGATACGGTAGCCCGTACGGTGCCAACTGATCGCATCCCATACCTTGAAGAAGCGCCGGTACTACTGCTGTGGGTAGCTGACTTATCCCGTGGGGTGGAAATTACTAAAGAGAAAGGCGGAGACCCCTTCGTTTTTGACTACCTCGACTCGTTTTTGATGGCATCCGTAGATGCCTCTCTGGCTGCGCAAAATGCCGCTTTAGCGGCAGAGTCTATGGGGCTTGGCATTGTCTTTATGGGCATGATGCGCAATGCAGCAAAAGAGGTTGCTGAGATGATCAACCTGCCTCAGCACAGTTTTGCTACCTTTGGTATGGTGGTTGGCAAACCTGACAGCAGTCGCACAAGCAGCATCCGTCCACGCCCAGAGCAACCCGTGGTGTTGCACTATAACCAGTACAATCGTGAGCGTTACCGCGATCATATTGAGAACTATGAGAAAGTCTTCCTTGATTTCAGAACTGCTCAGTCAATGAAGCCTAAAGTCTGGCAGGATAGCGTATATGAATCTGCGACCAGCATGGATTACATGGGCGGAAGAGAGAATCTGCGCGAAACAGTGCAGGCTCGCGGCTTTAAACTAAAATAACCCCCTTACTTTCCGCCAGTTGCAGCTATGCTCTGGCGGCAAACATCACTGCTAGCTGATAATTAAGCGACCTGCTCGTGTAGTTATCTACTTCCGCTTTTGGCACAGAGTTGACGTGCTAACTGGGCTAAAGGTCCGCTGTGAGCGAGGAGAGATGGTTCGGCTTCAGAGAAGTTGGGTAGACCTTTAAGAGAGAATGGACTGTTTTTCTTAGGTGCTTATGGTATGACTGCCCCACAATAGCGTGAAGCAGACCGTTTCAGAAATATTATTCACCTTCAGTAATGCGTTTGAATTGATTCCCAAAAGATAATTTCTTTTTCCCAATGTGCAAAAACCTCTTCAAACTTTGAATCTATAGGAATCAATGCTCTTAATTCGGAAAGTTTCTGATAAGCTTCACTATGATGATGATTTAACCTTAAATCCTGAGCAATGCCGAAAATAAGAAATGCTTTAATTACTTTGTTAGGTGAATTACGCACTAAAAGATTTAAGTTTTCATCATACCCCAAGAAAGATAAGATTTTTATTGACTCATTAAATACTTCAGCACTCGATTCAAAATCACTACCTATAGAGGTGGAATTATCCATAACTGGATACCGTTGAGATGATGTTATTTCTTCAGGGTGTTCAAGTAAGAAATATACTATAATTTCAAATGCGGAAATTATTAGTGCATGAAATTCTATGATTTTATTGGCATTCGATATTCTATATAGCGCCTTTGCATAATGGTAAATAACCATTATCTGCTTGGTATTATATGTGTCCATGCTCATTAGAATGACAAGCTCAGAAGACAACTCATCTATAATTGGAGTTAGTTGGCTTTTGATTTTCGATAGCTTTATTAAATTGAATAGTTTTCCTTCAATGCCACTTACATTGGAAATTTGATCATAATGAGAAATTAGCGTATCAAAAAACTCAAAGCTTTTGGGGTCTGATTTCATTAAAATTTCACTCAGGACTCCATAACATGATTCGAAGGACGGTCTTAAACTTGGATTGGGCGATAACATTTCATCTATTAACTTTATTAAAATTGCTTCATTTTCATTCTCGGCGATTTTATAGTTTCTTACCCCATATAATGCCCAGCGCTTAAGTCTTTTTCCCTTCCAACTCCTAATGCGCTCATTTTCATCTTTAGCTGGTATAGCTGGATGGTAGCCTTGAAAAAGTTCTGCAATTATAATCCCTACAGAAAAAACATCCGGTTCGAAACATCCTGGAAACATTTCAATATCATACTGCTCTGGTGCCTTATATACATTTGTACCGCCAGGATGTCCATTTAGATATGCATTTGCCACACCAAAATCTGCAATTCTAACTGAATACCTTAAATAGTGTTCAACATCTTCAGGCGGAAAGTTTCTATATTTTTCACTTAGATCAATGTAGAGTATATTATCCGGCTTTATGTCTTGGTGATATTTTAGGCCTGCTTTACTTGCCTCTATCAACCCTTTAATTATTTGCAATGATAAAATAATAACACTTGTAAGGCTTTGCTTAGAACGAGTGAAGGCGCTAAGATCTCCATTACAGTATGGCATGCAAATTATAGGGAAGTTATTGACTAATGTTACTGAAAAAGGTCTTATTAATAAAGGGTGATTGGAGTATCTAAACCAATTCCCGGCTTCTCTTTCGATATTTTCAATAGCTCCAACTTTAATAGTTGAAGTGTCCTCTTTCTCAAATTCTTGCGTGGTTTTATAAGCCACAAACTTTGGAATGCAATCTCTCTCAACTATATATATCAACCCACCCCGACCTTGAAATTGTTTGATTATTTTTCCTTTAAAAATATTTTGCTCTAAGAATGCTCTCTTTTCACGACTTAACTCCATGAAATTACCATTTGGAATATGCATCACACTCATAACTCCTTATGCAATCATTAACAGTTTAAACCATCTACAATCATTGGAATTGGTTGTGTCATCCATCACGTCGGGCTTAGAAAATCAGAGGCTGATATGAATTTTTCGTATATCTTAACATGCTTAAAATCAGTATGTAACAACACGATTATCATCATTTCTTGGGCGCTCCTACTTTCAACGTCTGCTTTTGGCACAAAGTGGACCCTGAGGAATGAGTTCTATCCTCGTGGTTCAGTAAGTGCAGCAAGTTCTACTCGAATCCTGCTACCCATTTGTCCAACATATCAGCCCATTCCTGCATCATCACTTTACGCTCATCAAGATAAGTTGCATGGTTGTATGTGCGACGAACATTGTTGGTATCAGCGTGCGCAAGTTGGGCCTCAATAGCATCAGGTCGATAGCCCAACTCGTTTAAACGGGTACTTCCTGTGGTTCGGGTTGCATGTGGGCTATATGTACCACTCCAGCCGAGGCTTTTAAGTAGCTGGCGCAGCGAGTGCGATGTCATTGGACCTAGCGGATTGTCTCTCCCCGGGAAAAGGTGCTGCCGATGCCCGGTTAATCCCTGTAGTGTTCTGAGCATTTTGACAGCTTGGAAGGGTAGGGGAATAACGTGTTCTCTGCGGGCTTTCATTCGCGCTGCCGGAATGGTCCATAGGGCGTTATTAAGATCGAATTCTGTCCATTCTGCTTCGGTGGCTTCTGCAGGACGCGCCAATGTCCACCACATAAGCCACATGCAATAGTTAACCTGATACGAGCCACGACTATTGTCAAAACAGCTTAGTAACTTTCCGATTTGCTGAGGATTTAGTGCCTGTTTGTGCTGTGTCTTATTAGCCGGAAGGGCCTTGCGCACAGGCCATACGGGATCGCTATCAGCTCTAAGCGTCGCGACTGCCAACTCAAAAACTGATGAAATGGTGCGACGGGCTTCAGCGGCAACAGTCGGAGCGCCGCGCTTAGCCGTTTCCTGAAGAATTTTAAGTATATGGTGTGGAGTGATCTCTCTGACTGGGAGCTTACCGATTGCGGGAAAAACCACACGTTCAAGCATATTCAGTCGCCGCGTTTTGGTGATCTCGGCCCAGTCTTTCATCTGCAACCACTCTTTGGCGATCAGCTCAAAGGTGTTGGATGCGTCATTGACCTTGCGGATCTTATCTAACTGGCGAGCCTGTGTCGGGCTAACTCCATCTGCGACTTGCTTACGCGCTTGCTCGCATTTCTCGCGAGCTTCGGCAAGTTTGACCGTCGGGTACTCACCCAGCGCGAACATGCTGGATTTGCCGTTGAGTTTAAACCGATAGCGCCATGCCTTTTTGCCGTTGGGTTTCACTTCGAGGTAGAGACCATTGAAGTCATTGAGTCGATAGAGTTTTTCTTTCGGCTTAGCAGTGCGGCATTGCGTATCAGTGAGCATAGCGAGTCCTTGTTTATTTCTTATACTGCTATTGTACTCACCTAAAATGAAGATGGAAACTGATTGTACTCATTCCTATACTCATTTTTGGCTGCGCTATTATGAGATGAGGTGAGACGTTATGAAAAGAAAAATCCACGCAACTGCGTGGATTTTATGAGGTTTTATATTTTTATGCGATTCACTGAGATCGCATGAGACAACAGAAACGAATTAGACGTTGAACAGGAAGTTCATCACGTCGCCATCTTTAACGATGTAATCTTTCCCTTCAGCACGCATTTTACCGGCTTCTTTCGCGCCTTGTTCACCTTTGTAGGTGATGAAGTCGTCAAACGCGATGGTCTGTGCGCGGATAAAGCCTTTCTCGAAATCGGTATGGATTTTACCTGCCGCCTGCGGCGCGGTGGCGCCGACAGGAATGGTCCATGCACGCACTTCCTTCACCCCGGCGGTGAAGTAGGTTTGCAGGTTCAGCAGCTTGTAGCCAGCACGGATCACGCGGTTCAGGCCCGGTTCTTCCAGCCCCAGCTCCTGCATGAATTCGTCGCGCTCGTCATCGTCAAGTTCAGCGATGTCCGCTTCAACCGCCGCACATACCGGAACCACGACGGAACCTTCCTTCGCAGCAATTTCACGGACCTGGTCGAGATATGGGTTGTTTTCGAAACCGTCTTCGTTAACGTTGGCAATATACATGGTCGGCTTCAGGGTCAGGAAGCTCAGGTAGCGGATCGCCGCTTTGTCTTCGTCCGTCAGGTCCAGAGAACGCAGCATGCCAGCTTCAGAGAGCTGCGGCAGGCATTTTTCCAGCGCGGCCAGCTCGGCTTTTGCGTCTTTATCGCCGCCTTTGGCTTTCTTCTGTACGCGGTGAATCGCGCGTTCGCAGGTATCGAGATCCGCCAGCGCCAGCTCGGTGTTGATCACATCAATATCTTCCGCCGGGTTCACTTTGCCCGAAACGTGAATAATGTTGTCGTTTTCAAAACAGCGCACTACGTGGCCAATCGCTTCGGTTTCACGAATGTTGGTCAGGAACTGGTTACCCAGACCTTCACCTTTGGACGCGCCTTTTACCAGACCGGCAATATCAACAAATTCCATTGTGGTCGGCAGGATACGCTGCGGTTTGACGATCTCAGCCAACTGGTCCAGACGCGGGTCGGGCATCGGCACGACGCCGGTATTCGGCTCAATCGTACAGAATGGGAAGTTTGCCGCTTCAATACCGGCTTTGGTCAGCGCGTTGAACAGGGTGGATTTCCCGACGTTGGGCAAACCGACGATACCGCATTTGAATCCCATGATTTAAATCACCTTAATATCTTGATAATCAACCTGTTGTAGAAAACAGATTGTAGAAATGGAAATAACTTTGCCTATTATACACAGCGTACGGCAAAAATGCCGCACATCACTGCTTATTGCGCTTTAAAGGCGTGCAATCGGTTCGTTGCTTTGGTCAAACCGTCTTTAAACCATACCTCAGTGCAACGCGCCGCTTCGTCAATCGCGTCGTCAATTAACTTCTGTTCTGAAACAGGCGGTTTGCCTAACACAAAGCCGACAACTTTATTTTTATCGCCCGGATGACCGATTCCGACACGTAAGCGATGAAAGTTAGGGTTATTGCCGAGCTTGCTGATAATGTCTTTCAGCCCGTTGTGTCCGCCATGACCTCCGCCGAGTTTAAATTTTGCCACGCCGGGGGGAAGATCCAGTTCATCGTGGGCCACTAAAATTTCGTCGGGATTGATGCGATAAAAACTCGCCATTGCGCCGACCGCTTTGCCGCTCAGATTCATAAACGTGGTGGGAACTAATAAACGGACATCTTCACCTTCCAGACTGACTCTGGAAGTGTAGCCAAAGAATTTCGGCTCTTCGCGCAAAGGGGCTCGCAACCGCTCTGCCAGTAAATCGACGTACCATGCGCCCGCATTATGTCGGGTGGCTGCATATTCAGCGCCGGGGTTCGCCAGGCCGACAATCAGTTTAATCGTCACGTTTTCTATCCTGAGTGTTTCAATAACTGGCGCGTAGTTTACTGTCTGTCGCCCCGCTTGACAAAGAACCGTGTCACTTCTCCCGGAAACTGAATAATTGCCTGTCTTGATTATTGGAAAGTCAAGGTGTTCAGGGGCTTATTTGTAAAGTTTTGTTGAATAATGGGTTGTAATTGTGATCGCAGGCTCACTACCAAAGCGGTGTGTTGTCTATACTTTACACATAAGGATTAGGGATATTCCCTGAAGCAACCCAAAAGTTCCGGAGGTGACACATGAAACGCAAAAACGCTTCGTTACTCGGTAATGTGCTCATGGGTTTAGGGTTAGTGGTTATGGTGGTTGGCGTGGGTTACTCCATTTTAAACCAGTTGCCGCAATTTAACCTGCCACAATTTTTCGCGCATGGTGCCGTGCTCAGTATCTTCGTCGGTGCCATTTTGTGGCTGGCGGGTGCCCGTGTAGGCGGACATGAGCAAGTCAGCGACCGCTACTGGTGGGTGCGCCACTACGACAAACGTTGCCGCCGTAACGACAATCGTCGTCACAGTTAACGTTTCATCGCAAGATAATGACCAGCCAGCGTCAGGCTGACTGGTCACGGATTGCGATTTCTTTCTCGCGTTTAATGTTGTGCGCGTCTTTTCATTCGTCGCATCATCCATAATAACGCCAGCATAATGGCGAGATACCCCATGACGTACATTCCCTGATGTTTTCTCGCCGTCAGGTCGGGATCGGCCGCCCAGGCCAGAAAGGCGGTGACATCCCGTGCGTATTGTTCTTCTGTCTGCGCGACATGCGATTCTGACGGCCATTCGATTTCGCCATCCGCCAGCGGTTTTGGCATGTTAATCACCCCACCCGGATAGTAACGATTCGCCTTTAGTTCCGGGTCATCGGGCAGATAACCGGTTAAGAGCGCGAAGAGGTAATCCGCTCCTTGCTCAGTGTAGGGAATAAACGCGTCCAGCAGAAATTGCGGAAAGCCTCGATCGTAGGTACGGGCGCGAACGATATAACTCAAATCCACGGGCAGGGCGCCGTTATTCAGGTATCTCGCCTCCTGGTCATTGAGATAAGGCGAAATAAAGCTGTCGTTCAGGGTGCCGTCCCGCTCGCCGGGTTGACCGTCATCCTGAATAATCGGAAAGACATAGCCGCTGGCGAGGTTTTTCGCATCTTCCGTCGTCAGTTCCGGGCCGCCGGGTTTGGTCAGCGTGCGAAACGTCAGGTATTTCATGCCGTGACAGGCACGACACTTCTCTTCATAGACCTGCAAACCGCGCCGCAGTTGCGCCTTATCATATTCTCCGGAGAGACCGCTGAAGCTCCACGCCTGGCGAGTGGGAGCAGGTTCTTGTGCGAATGTAGGGTTTGTCGTGCAAAATGCCACCCACAGCATGCCGTATCTGAGTAATTGTCTCATCATCTTCAGTCCTGCTTTTCCAGAAAACGACGACAGGGCAGCACCAGTAAAAACCAGGCGAAATAGCCGATTGTCGACAGTTGCGAGACCGCGCGGATCCATCCCTCTTCATTACGAATGCCTTCCGTCAAATCGGGGCCAACCAGTGCTTTTGATCCCAGCCATCCCAGAAAACAGACGTTTAGCACCCACAGCCAGAAACCCCATTTCACCCATTTGTTGTAGTGGCGAAAACGCGCGCGGGAGGTATCCAGCCACGGGAGAAAATAGAAGATCAGCACCGCGCCGCACATCGCCGCCAGTCCGACGAGTTCGTTCGGGAAGCAGCGCAGAATGGAAAAGAAGGGGAGAAAGTACCACTCCGGGGCAACAATCGCCGGAGTCACCGTGGGATCTGCCGGGATGAAGTTATCCGCGCTGCTCAGATAATGAGGCGCGAAAAACAAAAACCAGGTGAACAGCATCAGGAATAACGTGATTTTAATGGCATCTGAATCCGTGATTCGGTAATCGAAGAGCAGACTACGGGACGCTTTCTCGCTGAAGGTCCGTTTCATCGCGTGAGCAAAGGCCGACTGTACCGTACGGACGTGGAAAATCGTCATCACCACGACCGCAAAGGGAAGAATAAAGTGCAGGACGTAAAAACGCCCCAGCGTGGGGGTGCCAGGCGCATAGCCACCCACCAGGAAGGTATACAACTTGTCACCCACCATCGGGATGGCGCGGGCGAAACTGGTGATCACCGTCGCGGCCCAGTAGCTCTTTTGCCCCCAAATCAGGCTGTAGCCGAGAAACGCGGTGATCATCAGCAGCACATACAACGTGACGCTAATCATCCACATCGTCACATACGGTCTGCGGTAGACGCTGTAATACATGCCACGGAAAATATGCAGATAGCAGGCAAAGAAAAACAGCGATGCGCCGATGGCGTGCATATTGCGCAGCAACTCTCCGTGACTCACTGCGCGCATGATGTGGACGATGGAATCAAACGCCAGCGATGTCGTCGGGACGTAAAACATCGCCAGCACGATGCCGGTCAGTATCTGTATTCCAAGCATCACCAGCAGGATCGCACCGACGGCAAACAGCCATACACCGGCGATGGAGCGCGGGAAAGGAATGCGCCAGCGGATCATCTTATACGTCCTTAGCGCCAATACGCACGGTCAGACCATCAGGATGAAAGGCAAACTCAGGAACGGCCAGATTGGCGGTTGCGGGGCCGCGGGTGACCCGTCCGGAAGTATCAAACTCCGAACCGTGACACGGACAAATCCAGCCCTGTCCACCGGGTCTGGTATTGGGTACGCAGCCGGCATGCGGACAATACCCCTGAACAACCAGCCACTGCGGATAGTCAGACGCGACCCGCTCGCTGTCCGACTGCGGATCGATAAGCGCGCTGTGGTCAGCCTTGCGGGCCGCGACGATCTCTTCCGGCGTGCGATGATGGATGAGGATCAGCTTTCCTTGCCAGATGCGTCTGATAGTTTGCCCCGCGGCGATCCCCGCCAGCGAGACGTCTATCGGTTCATTTTCCCCGCGCGTTGTTTCGTCCGGCCCTAATGCGGAAATTAACGGCCAGACGGCGGCGGTCACCCCCGCTGCGCCGACAAATTTTGTCAATTTGCACAGGCAGTTGCGTCGTTGTTGCTGAATGTCCTTATCCGGCTGTTTGTTCTCCACCACCACAGCGTTCTCCCTTACTGTTTATCAATGCGCGAATAGATATCCTGGAAGCGCTTATCGGCGATCCCGGGTGCCGTAAACGCGCGATAACTGTCCGGCAGAGTGGCGTCGCCGACTTTAATCAGCATGACCATCCCTTGCGCATAATGTGGGGTGCATTTAATGCCGTAGAAGCCCGCGTTGTCATACTTCACTGCGATCTCCTCATCGATTTTGCCGATAAATCCTGGGTAGCCCGCAGGCGACAGTTCAGCAATTGAGGCCGCGTTATGACTCTTATGCTTGCGGATAAATTTCACCGTATCGCCAGGTTGAATCTCCAGGTAGTCCGGCTCATAGACCATGGGGCCTGCTGAACCGCGATTCTTCATCAGTACTTCGTGGGTTTGCGCGAAGGCAGAGGCGGTGAGGGCCAGCAAACACAATACGTTCAGGCTCTTTTTGAGATAGTTCATGGGGTCTTCCTTAGGCTTCTTCAGGTCTTTGATAACGAATAAAACAGTTCGCACCATGGGGATCGCGCTCGACGATAGCGTCAATGCCAAACCAGGCGCGGAGATTCTCGCGGGTGAAAATGGCGCAGGGACGGCCCTGCATTTCCAGACGACCGGCGTTCATCACGATGATGCGATCGCAGAACATGGCAGCATGATTGAGATCGTGGAGAGCGGCGACAACCGTCAGTTTTTCGCGTTTCACCAGGCTGAGAAGGCCAATCTGATGTTGAATGTCGAGGTGATTCGTGGGTTCGTCCATCAGCAGCAGTTGTGGCTGCTGAGCGAGCGCGCGGGCAATATGCAGGCGTTGTTTTTCGCCGCCGGAAAAGGTGTGCCAGCAACGATGGCGAAGATGCTGAAGATCGACTTTCTCCAGCATGGTCTGGACGATATTGTCATCGTTGTCCGACCACGGATTCAGCAGGCTCAGCCACGGGGTTCGTCCCAGCGAGACGGCCTGTAGCGCGGTCAGGCGCTCACTGGTTTCTGCCTGCTGCTCAACCAGCGCGACCTGCTGCGCCAGTTGACGACGTGAATAGCGATGCAGCGCTTTTTGCTGCAACAGGATGTGACCGGCGGTGGGCTTCAGCAGACCGGCCAGCAACGAAATCAGCGACGTTTTCCCGGAGCCATTGGGGCCGATAATGCCGACAAACTCCCCCGGCGCCACGCGGAGTGAAACGTCATTGACAATCACTTTGCCTTTCACCTGCCAGTGCAGACATTCCGCCTGAATCATCGCGTCGCTGGTGGCAACCGGAGTCGGTACAGGATTAACGGTCATTTGGTCGGGTTTCCTCTGATCAGGATGATGGAAAACGCGGGCGCGCCGACCAGAGCCGTAATGACGCCGATGGGCAGAACTTGTCCGGGGAGAAGCGTGCGGGAGATAACATCGGCGACGATCAGGAAAATGGCGCCGATCAGCGCGCTGACAGGCAGCAGACGATGGTGCTGATTGCCTACCAGCAGACGGGCGGCGTGAGGGATCACCAGTCCCACAAAGCCAATTGCGCCGACGATGGAGACCATAATGGCCGTCATACCGGTTACGGCGGCAATCAGCACGCCACGAGTGCGTTTTACCGGAATCCCCAGTGAGGCGGCGGACTCCGCGCCAAAAGAGAAGGCATCCAGATGACGGGCATAACAGAAACATATCGCAACGCCAACTAACGCGGTGGGGATTGCCAGTACCACATCGGGCCAGCGGACGCCGCTCAGATTCCCGAGCAACCAGAACATAATGCCGCGTGCCTGTTCCGCGTTGGCAGAGCGGGTGATGATCAGAGAAGTCAGCGCATTGAATAACTGGGAGCTGGCAATCCCGGCGAGAATGATTTGCGTCGTAACCCCTCCGCCTTGTCTGCCGCCTGCCGCTACCGCCAGAAGGGCCACAAACAAAAAGGCGGTCAGGGCACCGACAAATGCGCCGAACGACATGCTGATCATCCCGGCACCCAGTCCGGTCAGCGCAACCAACACCGCACCGGTTGAGGCGCCTGCGGAAATGCCCAGCAGATACGGCTCGGCAAGCGCATTGCGCAGTAACGACTGTAAAACCACGCCCGACACGGCCAGGCAGGCGCCACAACTGGCGGAGACCAGCGCACGGGTCAGGCGATAGTTCCAGACAATCCCGGCATCCAGTGCATCAACCGGATAATGAGTGTCAAACAGATGATTTGCCAGCGTGTTGAGTACGTGCTGCCAGGGAATAAACGTCTCGCCAATGGCGATCCCTGCCAGCAGGACGCCGCACATCAGCACGCTAACCCAGAGGGCGTGGCCGCAAACATTGACCGCTAACCGACTGACGGCGTGACGCGTCCTGCGTAAATCGCTCATAGTGACCTGCGTTTCGGAGTGCATAAAACGCGCCGGACCCGTCGGGATCTGGCGCGAAACGAGGATTAATGCGCGGCCTGAGGATGCGCTAAACCGTACTCAACCAGGGCGTCAGCCAGTTTCTCAACACCGTCGATCGTTCTGATTCCGGCATTCATAGTCTGTACATCAATCACCGGTAAATGATCGGCTTTTACGGCGGGGATCAGTTGGGTGACCGGGTCGGATTTCAAATATTCCATTTTCACCTGCCAGTCATCGGCCGGGAAACGCCGGCGACTCATTTCCCCCAGCACAATCACTGTCGGCTGGGCTTTGGCGATGGTTTCCCAACCGACCGTTGGCCATTCTTCGGCGGAATCAATGACGTTTTTGATACCCAGGGTCTGCGCAATCCAGGCGGCAGGTCCTAATTTCCCGGCGACATAGGGATCCAGTTGCAGGTCGGCGCTGGAGAACCAGAAAACGGCGGAGACGTTGTTGTCCATCCCGGCGATTTTGTTTTTCGCTGCCGTTTCACGTGCTTTGAGGCTGGCAATCAGTTCGTCGCCCTTATCCTGAACGTCGAAGATCGTCGCTAAGTCGGCCACTTCCTGATAGACCATTGCGATATCAAACATGCCTTTGCGCACGCCGTCACCGCCATCTTCGTTATCTTTCGCGCAGTCTGCCGGTGCGGTATAGACCGGGACCTTCAGTTCGCTGAACTGTTCATAAGAGGCCACCGTGCCCGCAGGACCGATCTGCCATTCGAACTGGCTGGCGACCAGATCCGGTTTTTTGGCAATGATGCCTTCGAAGCTGGGGATGTTCTGGGCAATAACTGCAATCTTGTCATTTGCCGCCTTATACGCGTCGGGAACAGGCCCGAACCACAGCGATGTCCCTACCACGCGATCGGCCAGGCCCAGTGCATACAGGATCTCAGTGCTGTTTTGTCCTACGGTGGCCACACGTTTTGGCGCTGCGTTAAACGTGATATCCCGACCACAGTTTTTTATCGTCAATGGATATTCCGTTTTGGCTGCATGAGAAAGACCTGAGGTGAGAAACAGCGCGGTACCAGCAACAACCAGAAGCATTTTTTTATAAGGTACAGAGGTAACATTAGCGTGCATTATTATCATCCCGTTCATGCCAGAATCTGAACGTCTGGTCATGGATTATATCGTTCCATATATCGGGAGAGTTCATGACGATAGATGACAGGACATCGTGAAATTTACGCATGACGTTATGAAAATAAAGAAAGTCAGCAGTTCAGTCAGAAATCTGATTCACTCTTTCACGGTGGCTTATATCAAATAAATCATCACATGGACCATCCCGTCCACTCAATGGGGCATAAATTTGACAGCAGGTCTCCTGACTCACGGTAATCAGAATATCGGCCTTCCCATAAAGATTCGCTTTACAGTGACCTGCAACAAAATATGCTGCACGAGGATATTCTGCATCCGCCTACAGTTGCGGGGGCAGTCATGGCATGGGATTGTAATAATCCGCACCATGTTCCTATTCATTACAATGTTGGTGTAATGAAATGCTGTCGGAAAAGACTGTATCGGCATTTGTTAACAAGATCAATCGCAAGGGGAAAGAGGGGTTTGCTTGCGATAAATAATATCAATTTATTAAATATCAATGGGTTATGTTTTATCTGGTAATAAAATTCCGGATAACGAAACGTCATAGTGAAAAGCTAAATGAGAATTGATTGACGTTGATCAAGTAATATTCTTATTCATGCTAATTTATGTGATCTCTCCATATGCACTAATTGCCAGTCATCGTGCATATCCATGACAACCTGAAAATGATTACGTCGCCAGAATGAATAACCTCCCGGTAAAAAATGGTGGGTATGTAAGTATAATAATTTGTACTGCTGTTGCTCGCAGAATGTTTCAGCAAAAGCGAGTAACTGCGCCCCAATACCTTTTCTGCGATAACGTTTGTCCACATAGCAGCGACAAATTTCTGCCGTTTCTGTCAAAATATAGCGTCCGCGAAGTTCGGTAATGCGGTCGTCATATTGGCAGACGGCCAGGGTAGCAATGAGTTCATGCATTTCACTCCAGGCGCACAGCAATACATTCCGTTGCTGTTGAATATACTGCTGTTGCAGGTTAAAAACATCCTGTCCGGCATCAGGGACTGGCCTGTCCGCCGCAAAGAACTCGTTCAGATGTTGAATCAGAAATAACTGAACCGCCGGAATATCTTCTCCGGTCATTTCACGTAGCGTAAATGAAATCACGAGTTGTCACTCTTATTCGCAGGAACAGAAAGCAGATAATAACAACACGGGAGGGGAAAAACAGGGGGCAGAGCGGAAAATGTTACCGGCCTGTACAGGAACAGACCGGTAATCGCAAAAAGATTATAAATCAGCCAGCGCCGCGTCGCGGTTCGGGAAGAAGGCCAGACGACCCGGAATCGGCTTAATGCCAGCGCGCGCCATCGTGCGCAGCGGCTGGAACTCGAGGTTACTTACGCGCAGCTCGCAGCCTTCTGGCAATCTTTTCACAAAGCGCTGGAAGGCATCGAGACCGCCAGCGTCCAGCACCGGTACCGCGTCCCATTTCAGTACGACAATGCGCTTGCCTTCGATGCGCGACTCCAGATCGGTAAACAATCCTTCCGCGGCCGCAAAGAACAGCGGGCCGATCACGCGCAGCACCAGCACATCTTCGGGTACTTCGACGTTCACCGCTGCCAGTCGCGTCATGCGCGCGATACGGCGCATAAACAGTAACGAGGCCAGCACAATCCCGACGCTGATGGCAATGACCATGTCAAACAGCACCGTCAGCGACATACACATCATCATCACAATGATGTCGTCTTTGGGCGCATGACGCAGCAAATCCACAACTTTGTGCGCTTCGCTCATGTTCCAGGCCACCATCAGCAGCAGGGCCGCCATCGCCGACAGCGGCAGCCATGAAAGCAACGGCGCCAGCGCCAGCAGCGCCATGATCACCAGCAGCGCGTGGATCACCGCGGAAATGGGGGATGTTGCGCCAGCGCGGACGTTTGCTGCCGAACGGGCAATTGCCGCCGTTGCGGTAATCCCACCAAAGAAGGGGGCGACAATATTACCGAGTCCCTGACCAATCAGTTCGCTGTTGGCTTTGTGTTTCGTGCCGGTCATCCCGTCGAGCACCACGGCGCAGAGCAGGGACTCGATCGCCCCCAGCATGGCCATTGAGAATGCCGCCGGAAGCAGGGCGCGCAGGGAATCCCAGCTCAATGTGAAGTCAGAATCCGGTAGATTCCACGGCAGCACCAGTTGCGGCAGCAGTTGCGGGATCCCGTTGCCCTGTGAGCCGTCGGCGAGAATATAGTGGAACTGAGAACCAATGGTGGCAACGTGGCCGCCCAGCAGGTTGACGATCCCCATGACGGCACAGCCGGCGAGCAGGGCGGGCAGGTGACCTGGCAGGCGAATGCCCAGACGCGGCCACATCATCAGCGTGCCCAGCGTGACCACCCCGATGGCGGCATCGCCCAGGTTAATGGTCGGCAGAGCCATGAAGAGCGCGCCGACTTTTTGCAGATAGTGTTCCGGGACGTGGGCCATCTGCAGACCGAGGAAATCTTTGATTTGCATGGTACCAATGGTGATACCAATCCCTGAGGTAAAACCTAAGGTAACCGAAACCGGGATGTACTCAATCAGGCGGCCAAAGCGGGCCAGGCCAAAGAGGATCAGGAAAACCCCGGACATCAACGTCGCGACAAGCAGGCCTGCCAGCCCAAACTGTTGCGAAACGGGGTAGAGGATCACCACAAACGCGGCGGTCGGGCCTGAGACGCTAAAACGCGAGCCCCCGGTTAAGGCAATAACAATCCCGGCCACAGCGGAGGTATAAAGTCCGTACTGCGGCGCGACACCACTCCCGATAGCCAGGGCCATCGCCAGCGGGATAGCAATAATCCCGACGGTGATCCCGGCAATCACATCACGGGTAAACCGTGAGGCGGTATATTTTTCCTTCCAGCAAGCGTCGATGAGGGCGCGGAAAGGCATCACATGTGAGGAAAAAATTCTGTTCACAATAATGTTTCATCCATGAGCGCATCATCTGTCAACTCAATGAAATGACGGGTTGGCAGGTGAAGGAGGCATAAGTCATACAAATAAAGGTTACCGATAAAAAAACCCGCCGCAGCGGGTCTTTGAGCCGGGTTCGATTAATGCTCGAACATAGCAGAAATTGATTCTTCGTTGCTGATACGACGAATCGCTTCGGCCAGCATACCCGACAGGGTCAACGTACGCACGTTCGGCAGTGCTTTGATTTCGTCGGTCAGCGGAATGGTATCGCAGACAACAACTTCATCAATCACAGAGTTACGCAGGTTGTTTGCCGCATTGCCTGAGAAGATCGGGTGAGTGGCGTAAGCGAATACGCGTTTTGCACCACGTTCTTTCAGCGCTTCAGCTGCTTTACACAGCGTACCACCGGTGTCGATCATATCGTCAACCAGGACGCAGTCACGACCTGCAACGTCACCGATGATGTGCATCACCTGAGAGACGTTTGCACGCGGACGGCGTTTGTCGATGATCGCCATATCGGTGTCATTGAGCAGCTTAGCGATAGCGCGGGCACGCACGACGCCACCGATGTCCGGAGAAACCACAATCGGGTTATCCAGATTCAGCTGCAGCATATCTTCTAACAGAATGGGGCTACCAAATACGTTATCAACCGGTACGTCGAAGAAGCCCTGGATTTGTTCAGCATGCAGGTCAACGGTCAGAACGCGGTCAACGCCGACGCTGGACAGGAAGTCAGCGACAACTTTTGCCGTAATCGGCACACGGGCGGAACGTACACGACGATCCTGGCGCGCATAGCCAAAGTAAGGGATAACGGCGGTGATACGGCCTGCGGAAGCACGGCGCAGGGCATCAACCATAACGACCAATTCCATCAGGTTGTCGTTCGTTGGAGCACAAGTGGACTGGATGATGAAAATATCACCACCGCGTACATTTTCGTTAATTTGTACGCTGACTTCGCCGTCGCTAAAGCGACCTACAGCGGCGTCGCCGAGAGAAGTGTACAGGCGGTTGGCAATACGTTGTGCTAGTTCCGGGGTGGCGTTACCAGCAAAAAGCTTCATATCAGGCACGAGAAGAACCTCAGGCATGCGTCCATTGGTGGAAAGAGTTTGCCAAAAACTGTGCGGGCCAGGCAGCACTCTCTCCATGCGGTGTATTAACGAGCGCGATGCAACGTCTGGAACAGGGTGACGTTGTCACCGAAACTCAGCTTGCCCGGCTTACCCGTCATCATTCATGTTTTATGCGCGCTGGCTTCAAGGCCTCACACCAGTCACATACGGGTGTATGCGCCTGGCAATTCGTCATCTCGCCAACGTACTGAAACGTCAATGATTCAGAGTAACGCTCTATGCAGTGGAGAGAGGTTGACACCCTTCGCCACAAAGGCATTGAGCCATTCCGGGGCTTGCTCAAGCACCTGCCGGGCACGAGACTCTGTATCGAATTCAGCAAAGACACAGGCTCCTGTACCAGTCAGGCGCGACGGCGCGTATTCTAACAGCCAGGAAAGCGCCGCATCAACCTCGCGAAAACGTTTTCTTGCGATAACCTCGCAATCATTGCTGAATTCACATTTTAATAACGTTTCTATTGACCTTTTTGGCGTATTACGGGGGAGGTCGGGATCGTTAAAAATCATCGGCGTAGGAATGCTGACGCCTGGATGCGCCACCAGATACCATTTTTCGGCCGGTTCCACCGGCGTCAGGATCTCTCCGACGCCTTCGGCAAAGGCGGCGTGTCCGCGGACAAACACCGGAACATCAGCCCCGAGCGTTAATCCGAGCGCGGCCAGTTCGTCTAGCGACAGACCACACTGCCAGAGATGGTTTAGCGCGACCAGCACGGTTGCCGCGTTCGACGATCCGCCGCCCAGGCCTCCGCCCATCGGCAGGCGCTTTTCGATACGGATATCCGCACCGCTACCGGCTGGCAGCCGACCACGCTCTGCTGCTGTTTTCATCAGCAGTCGCGCGGCACGGACGATCAGGTTGTCTTCATGCGCCACGCCGTCAACCGGCGTCAGGAGATGAATTTCGCCGTCGCGGCGCGGTTCCAGGCTGAGGGTGTCGCCATAATCGAGAAACTGAAACAGCGTTTGCAGCGTGTGATAACCGTCCGCACGTCGTCCGGTGATGTATAAAAACAGATTCAGTTTTGCCGGAGAGGGCCACTGGGTCATCATTTTACAATCCAGTTATCCATTTTCAGCTTGATACGCTGAGCGCCGTCGGACAGTTCCATATTGGCTGGCATCGCCGGGGTGGTTTTGCTGTCGTACGCGCTGTAGACCACCTTCCAGTTTTTTCCGTCCTGGCGGTAGTTCACTTCGCTCAGGCGATACTGGTCGTCGAGTTTATAGTCGGTCGCGTCGCCAGGCAGGCCAAGGATCCACTGACGCAGGCTGTTCAGCGGAATCGGCATGCCGGTCAGCTTGCCGATCATCTCTTCGGCATCGTCAGCGGTATAGCGCTGGCCTTTATTGTCCATCAACTGCACGTTACCCGGCTGCGCGTTCAGTTCAAGCTCGGTGCTGCCAAGCGGGTTGGTCAGCAGCAGGCGATAGCGATCCTGGCCGGTCTGTTGCCAGAAAAAGCGCGCATAGACCTTCTGCTCGTCGGAAATATAGGCAAACGCGCCGCGCGTCTGATACTGATTCAATTGACGGACCTCCTGCTGATGCTGCCGCCATTGAGGAGAGTCCGGACTTTTCCCCGGGCCTTTCGGCGCGTTGATCGTACAGGCGGTCAGAACCAGGGTTGCCAGCGGAAGCAGGCGGATCAGGCGAAAATCAGGCAGGGTCATAATGATGACGAATCCTTGTGATACGTTGCAATAATAACCCTTAATGCTAGCGCCGCGCGGGTATATCGTCTACGTTCACGTTATCTTAATTTAAGCGGTCAGCGATTACTCCAAAAGGGGGCGCTCTCTTTTATTGATTCCGCGCATCCTGTATGATGCGAGCAGACTAACCATATCAACGCTGGTACTACTCCCGCAGACATGACCCTTTTAGCGCTCGGCATTAACCATAAGACGGCACCTGTATCGCTGCGAGAACGCGTAACGTTTTCGCCGGATACGCTCGATCAGGCGCTGGAAAGCCTGCTTGCGCAGCCAATGGTGCAGGGCGGCGTGGTCTTGTCGACGTGTAACCGCACGGAGCTGTATCTTAGCGTGGAAGAGCAGGACAACCTGCAGGAAGCGCTGATTCGTTGGTTATGTGATTACCACAATCTTAATGAAGAGGAGCTGCGCAGCAGTCTCTACTGGCATCAGGATAACGATGCGGTCAGCCATCTGATGCGTGTCGCCAGTGGTCTGGATTCACTGGTTCTCGGTGAACCACAGATCCTCGGTCAGGTGAAAAAAGCCTTTGCGGATTCGCAAAAAGGTCACCTGAACGCCAGCGCGCTGGAACGTATGTTCCAGAAATCTTTCTCCGTCGCCAAACGGGTCCGTACCGAAACCGATATCGGCGCCAGCGCCGTGTCCGTTGCGTTTGCCGCCTGTACGCTGGCGCGCCAAATCTTTGAATCACTTTCCACGGTCACCGTGCTGCTGGTCGGCGCAGGCGAAACCATCGAACTGGTGGCGCGCCACCTGCGCGAACACAAAGTGCAGAAGATGATCATCGCCAACCGCACCCGCGAGCGGGCGCAGGTTCTGGCCGATGAAGTGGGTGCCGAAGTGATCGCACTCAGCGACATCGACGAACGACTGCGGGAAGCTGACATTATCATCAGTTCAACCGCCAGCCCGCTGCCTATCATTGGCAAAGGGATGGTGGAGCGTGCGCTGAAAAGCCGCCGCAATCAGCCGATGCTGCTGGTGGATATCGCCGTTCCGCGCGATGTCGAACCGGAAGTCGGCAAACTGGCTAACGCCTATCTCTATAGCGTTGACGATCTGCAAAGCATCATTTCGCACAACCTGGCGCAGCGCAAAGCCGCGGCAGTGGAAGCCGAAACGATTGTCGCGCAGGAAACCAGCGAGTTTATGGCCTGGCTGCGCGCTCAGGGCGCCAGTGAAACCATTCGTGAATACCGGAGTCAGTCTGAGCACGTACGGGATGAACTGACCGCTAAAGCGCTTGCTGCTCTGGAGCAGGGCGGCGACGCGCAGGCCATTATGCAGGATCTGGCGTGGAAACTGACCAACCGCCTGATCCATGCGCCAACCAAATCTCTTCAGCAGGCCGCCCGTGACGGGGATGACGAACGCCTGAATATCTTGCGCGACAGCCTCGGGCTGGAGTAGCAACACACCCTTCTTTTTACAAGGTGCATTTACGCCTATGAAGCCTTCTATCGTTGCCAAACTGGAAGCCCTGCATGAACGCCATGAAGAAGTTCAGGCGCTGCTGGGTGATGCGGGAACCATCGCAGACCAGGAACGTTTTCGCGCACTGTCGCGCGAGTATGCACAGCTAAGCGATGTTTCTCGCTGTTTTACGGACTGGCAACAGATTCAGGACGATATCGAAACAGCACAAATGATGCTCGACGATCCTGAAATGCGTGAAATGGCGCAGGAAGAACTGCGCGAAGCGAAAGACAAGAGTGAACAACTGGAACAGCAGCTACAGGTATTGCTGTTGCCGAAAGATCCGGATGATGAACGCAATGCGTTTCTGGAAGTTCGCGCCGGGACCGGCGGTGATGAAGCGGCCTTGTTTGCCGGCGATCTGTTCCGCATGTACAGCCGCTATGCCGAAACGCGTCGCTGGCGCGTGGAGATCATGAGCGCCAGCGAAGGCGAGCACGGCGGCTATAAAGAGATTATCGCCAAGATCAGCGGCGACGGCGTCTATGGTCGACTGAAGTTTGAGTCCGGCGGGCATCGTGTGCAGCGCGTACCGGCAACGGAATCACAGGGGCGTATCCACACCTCTGCCTGCACCGTGGCGGTGATGCCGGAGCTGCCGGAAGCCGAACTGCCGGATATCAACCCGGCCGATCTTCGCATTGATACTTTCCGTTCCTCCGGGGCGGGTGGTCAGCACGTTAACACCACCGACTCCGCCATCCGTATTACTCACCTGCCGACCGGCATTGTGGTGGAGTGTCAGGATGAACGTTCGCAGCACAAGAACAAAGCCAAAGCGCTCTCGGTGCTCGGCGCGCGTATTCGCGCGGCAGAAATGGCGAAACGCCAGCAGGCCGAAGCGTCAACCCGTCGTAACCTGCTGGGCAGCGGCGACCGCAGCGACCGCAACCGGACCTACAACTTCCCGCAGGGGCGTGTGACCGATCACCGCATCAACCTGACGCTCTACCGTCTGGATGAAGCAATGGAAGGCAAACTGGATATGCTGATTGAGCCGATCGTGCAGGAATACCAGGCCGACCAACTGGCGGCGCTGTCCGAGCAGGAATAATGGATTTTCAGCACTGGTTACGTGAGGCGATAAGCCAGCTACAGGAGAGTGAAAGCCCACGTCGCGATGCCGAGATCTTACTCGAATTCGTGACCGGAAAAGGGCGCACCTGGATACTGGCGTTTGGCGAAACGCCGTTGACCGACGCCCAGCAGGCGCAGCTGGCGACGTTGCTGTCTCGCCGTCAGCGGGGTGAACCGATCGCGCACTTAACCGGCGTGCGGGAATTCTGGTCGTTGCCGCTGTTTGTTTCACCGGCCACGTTGATCCCGCGTCCGGATACCGAATGTCTGGTGGAGCAGGCGCTGGCGCGACTGCCATCAAGTCCGTGCCGCATTCTCGATCTTGGTACCGGCACTGGCGCGATTGCGCTGGCGCTGGCGTCTGAGCGCCCTGACTGCGAGGTCACGGCGGTTGACAGGATGCCGGATGCCGTTGCGCTGGCGCAGCGTAATGCGGCCCATCTGGCGATCAATAACGTCCACATTCTGCAAAGCGACTGGTTTAGCGCCTTGTCGGGGCAGCAGTTTGCGATGATTGTCAGCAATCCGCCCTACATTGACGAGCAGGATCCACATCTGGCGCAGGGCGATGTTCGCTTCGAACCGCTGAGCGCCCTGGTCGCCGGTGACTGCGGAATGGCCGACATTGTGCACATCATCGAGCAATCTCGCACGCGGCTGGAAGCGGGCGGTTTTCTGCTGATCGAGCATGGCTGGCAGCAGGGCGCCGCGGTGCGAGACGCCTTTATTCGCGCGGGCTACCAGGCGGTAGAAACCTGTCGCGATTATGGCGACAACGAACGCCTTACGCTCGGACGTAAGCCCGTATGAACAGCGTTACGCTCCTGCTTGGGGTTCACCTCGTCAGCATTGCGCTTTCCGTTAGTCTGTTTGTGTTGCGTTATGGGTGGCGTGAATGTCACTCTGCACGGGCTCACGCGCGCTGGACGCGCGTTGTCCCACCGATGGTTGACACCGTTTTGTTGCTCAGTGGTGTGGGGTTGATCGCTAAAACGCACATCCTGCCATTCACAGAACAGGGGACATGGCTGACTGAGAAGCTGTTTGGAGTTATCATTTACATCGTTTTGGGTTTTATTGCGCTCGATTACCGTCGGGCGCGCAGTCGGCAGGCGCGATTAATCGCGTTCCCGCTGGCGCTGGTGGTGCTGTACATCATCATTAAACTCGCCACCACAAAAATACCGTTACTGGGGTAAGTCATGAGGTCGTTAGCTGATTTCGAATTTAATAAAGCGCCATTGTGCGACGGGATGATCCTGGCATCGGAATCGATCCGCCTGGATTTCCCTTCGCAAACTGTCTATGACGAGCTGGAACGTCTGGTCAGCCAGGCGCAAGAAGAAATTAGCCAGCTTTTGTCTCAGGATGAGCAACTGGAAAAATTGCTGGCACTTTTCTACGGCGAGTGGGGTTTTACTGACACCCGCGGCGTTTACCGTTTGTCCGACGCGCTATGGCTTGACCAGGTACTGAAGAACCGCCAGGGCAGTGCGGTATCACTGGGGGCAATCTTATTGTGGATTGCCAACCGGCTGTCATTGCCGCTGGTACCGGTGATCTTCCCGACGCAGCTTATTTTGCGTATTGAGTCGCTGGAAGGCGAAATGTGGCTCATCAACCCATTTAACGGCGAAACGTTGAATGAGCATACGCTGGAAGTGTGGCTGAAGGGGAATATCAGCCCGGTCGCTGAGTTATTTAACGAGGACCTGGATGAAGCGGATAACGCGGAAGTGATTCGCAAGCTGCTGGACACGCTGAAATCTTCCTTAATGGAAGAACAGCAGATGGAGCTGGCGCTGCGAGCGAGCGAGGCGTTACTGCAATTTAACCCGGAAGATCCGTATGAAATACGTGACCGGGGCTTAATTTACGCGCAACTGGAATGTGAACATGTCGCGCTGACCGATTTAAGCTATTTCGTTGAGCAGTGTCCGGAAGACCCGATCAGCGAAATGATTCGTGCGCAGATTAATAACATCTCGCATAAGCAAATTGTCCTGCATTAATTTATCGACATTCTTACTCATCATTAAGGCGATCCTATGAAACAAAAAGTGGTTAGCATTGGCGACATCAAGGTAGCAAACGATCTGCCGTTCGTGCTGTTTGGCGGGATGAACGTGCTGGAATCTCGCGATCTGGCGATGCGCATTTGTGAGCACTACGTGACCGTTACCCAGAAACTGGGTATCCCTTACGTGTTCAAGGCCTCTTTTGATAAAGCCAACCGTTCCTCTATCCACTCCTACCGTGGACCGGGCCTGGAAGAAGGGATGAAAATCTTCCAGGAACTGAAGCAGACCTTTGGCGTGAAAGTGATCACCGACGTTCATGAAGCCAGCCAGGCGCAGCCTGTCGCTGACGTTGTGGATGTGATTCAGTTACCGGCGTTCCTCGCGCGTCAGACCGATCTGGTGGAAGCGATGGCGAAAACCGGCGCGGTCATCAACGTGAAGAAACCGCAGTTCGTGAGCCCGGGTCAGATGGGCAATATCGTGGATAAATTCCATGAAGGCGGTAACGACAAGGTGATCCTGTGCGACCGTGGGGCAAACTTCGGTTATGACAACCTGGTTGTCGATATGCTGGGCTTCAGCGTAATGAAGAAAGTTTCCGGCAACAGCCCGGTGATTTTCGACGTGACCCACGCGCTGCAGTGCCGCGACCCGTTTGGCGCCGCTTCTGGCGGCCGTCGTGGTCAGGTGACTGAGCTGGCGCGTGCCGGTATGGCGGTCGGTCTGGCCGGTCTGTTCATCGAAGCGCACCCGGATCCGGCCAACGCGAAATGCGACGGCCCGTCCGCGCTGCCGCTGGCGAAGCTGGAACCGTTCCTGGTGCAGATGAAAGCGGTTGACGATCTGGTGAAAAGCTTCGACGAGCTCGATACCGAGAATTAATTGAAAGATTGTGTGCCCGATATTGCATCGGGCAAGATGTAGGCCCGATAAGCGTGTTAGCGCCATCGGGCTTTTTTATATCAGGCAAAGATGGTCATCAGATAGGCGGCAAACAGCGCCAGATGCGCCGCACCGTTCAGTACGTTAGTGCGCCCCGTTGAGAACGAGATATGGCACAGCACCAGCGACGCCACCATCACCACCATTTCTGGTGCGCCTAAGCCGAACACCAGGTCATTCCCCGTTGCCCACGCAATCAGCGTGACCACCGGTACCGTCAGGGAGATAGTGGCCAGCACGGAACCAAAGAACAGATTCATTGCGCGCTGTACCTGGTTATTCAGCACTGCTTTCAGCGCCCCAAGCCCTTCCGGGGAAAGGATCAGCAGCGCGACCAGGAAGCCGGTAAAGGCGACCGGGGCGTTCAGTTCGGTCAGCAGTGTCTCCAGCGGGTTTGCGTTCATCTTGGTGACGGCAATCACCGCAATCAGATGAATCACCAGCCAGACGGCATGCCACAGATTGCTGTGCGCAGAAGGCTTACCGTGGTGGGGGTCGTCGTCATCGCTGTCATCTTCGTGCTCATAAACAAACAGACTCTGGTGCGTCTTGGTCTGGATGAGCAGGAATACGCCGTACATCGCGGCAGAAATTAAGGCCACCAACAGCGCCTGGCCGGTGGTGAAATTCGCGCCGGGCAGCGCCATCGGAAACACCAGCACGACAATCGCCAGCGGAAACAAGGCAATCAGATACTGTTTAATACCGAACAGATTCATATACTGAGTGGCGAACTTACGCCCGCCCAGTAACAACGAAAAGCCCACCAGACCACCCGTGACAATCATGATGATGGAATAGAGCGTGTCGCGCATCAGCGTAGGCGCCGCATCGCCGGTCGCCATCAGCGCTGAGATCAGGCTGACTTCAAGAATAACCACGGACAGACTCAGAATGAGTGAGCCGTAGGGTTCGCCGAGGCGATGAGCCAGTACGTCGGCGTGACGAACAACGCTAAAGGCGCTGCTTAAGATACCAATCAGGGCAAGAAGGTTAATTCCGATTACCGCTGGTAGTGAATGGCTGCCTCCCCAAAGGAACAGCACTACCAGCGCCACAACCGGGAAAATAAGCGATGTCTCCTTATGGCGGGTTTTCACCGCCTCATGTGCATGTGTCATGAATGCTCTCCATCTCTGCAGGTCGATTTTAGTTATAAATGTAATAAAGAGTGTAAAAAATAACAGAAAACGCAGGCTTTACGGTGATTTTTTACGAAATTTTACGGCATTTCGGCCTTTCACCTTTAAAACGACAGAAAGAGAAACTCTTGTTTAGAGAGTGTTTAAATAACAGAAGCTTATGCTGGCTGTAGGACGAATAAACCTTATTGTAGTGGCAGAGGCGGTCAGGGTTGACCACACTTAAGGTTTAGCCAAAAAGCGGAGTCAATGATGCCTTATCAAGCAAAAAAAGATCTGCCCGACAGCGTACAACACGTCTTACCCGCCCATGCCCAGGAGATCTACAAAGAGGCGTTCAATAGCGCCTGGGAGCAGTACAAGGACAAAGCCGATCGCCGCGATGATGCCAGTCGGGAAGAGACCGCACATAAGGTGGCGTGGTCGGCAGTGAAAAAAGAGTATGCCAAAGGTGAAGATGATAAGTGGCATAAGAAAACCTAACCACTTCAATTATAAGGTCTAACGCTATAGCCCCCGTGAACGCGTAGGCGAATCGTGCTACCCGTAACCGTTGCTGCCTTGCAAGCGGCCCATGAATTGCATATTGTCGTGATATTGGTTTCAAAATGAGCAGTTAAAATGCCCGGAAGGCGTCAAAAAGTTGTCGCAGGGAAGTATGCAGTGGCGGAGGTGTAAGGTGTTAACGCGTGATTTCTTGATGAATGCCGATTGTAAAACGGCATTTGGTGCTATTGAAGAATCACTCTTATGGTCAGCAGAGCAACGTGCAGCGTCCCTTGCGGCGACGCTGGCCTGTCGACCAGATGATGGACCGGTGTGGATCTTCGGTTATGGGTCGTTGATGTGGAACCCGGCGTTAGAATTTGAGGAGTCATGTACCGGTACGCTGGTGGGATGGCATCGGGCATTTTGCCTGCGTCTCACGGCAGGGCGCGGAACCGCGTGCCAGCCGGGACGAATGCTTGCACTCAAAGAGGGCGGACGCACCACCGGTGTGGCTTATCGTCTCCCGGATGCCTCGCTTGAGCAAGAATTAACCCTGTTGTGGAAGCGCGAAATGATCACCGGCTGCTATCTGCCGACCTGGTGCCAACTGGCGTTGGACGACGGTCGAACGGTGAATGCGCTGGTATTTATTATGGATCCGCGCCATCCCCTGTATGAGTCGGACACGCGTGCGCAAATTATCGCCCCGTTGATTGCCGCCGCCAGTGGGCCGCTTGGCACTAACGCGCAGTACCTGTTTTCGCTCGAACAGGAGTTGCAGAAACTGGGGATGCAGGATGAGTGTCTTAACGATCTGGTGACTAACGTGCGCGGTTTGTTAGGGGAGTCTCTGCCTGAAGGTGTTTTGCGACCGGGTTTCGCGTGAGGCTTATGTCGGCCCGGCAGGCGTAAGCGCTACCGGGCCATTTGCATATCAGGCGGCAATATAACTGATGGAATGTTCAAGCGACTGGCTATGGCTGTCGATCAGAACATTCCAGACGCCGGTATACGGTACGGTCAACCATGCGTTATCACGGTTCTGCACGCTTAATATGTCGGTCTGCGCGTCTTTAACGTGATTTTTTTCGCTCATCAGATGGATGTGGCAACGCTCCGAACAGCGAACGACCACGGTATCCCCACCAAATAACTTCAAACTTGCCTTTACTAATGCCATTTCTCACCCCGTATTGAAAACAACGTACTTCCTTTCGGAAGTGCTGCGTGATGTTGTTCACATTTTACCCATGAGGAATAACACCAAAGAGTTAGGCTTCGGATGCTGATTTTGATCAAAAAATGGCATAACGATTAAACAATAGTGACAAAATCCCGGAGAAAAGCGTGATCGGGCGCACTTACTTTTGGTAAAG
This sequence comes from Citrobacter freundii complex sp. CFNIH2, assembly GCF_002880615.1. Taxonomy (NCBI): domain Bacteria; kingdom Pseudomonadati; phylum Pseudomonadota; class Gammaproteobacteria; order Enterobacterales; family Enterobacteriaceae; genus Citrobacter; species Citrobacter freundii complex sp. CFNIH2. Next base: position 1,091,583 of record NZ_CP025757.1, read on the forward strand.
ATACGCCCCAATAAGATTAAATTCGGAAATAACCGGATGTTTCAGCAAGCTTGCCTGAAAGGGGGGTCAGAAGGTCAGCACTTTGTCGGCGGCCAGCGTCCATTGTGCCAGTTCCACCAGCGTGCCGACTTCCACGCCGTCAATCAGCGGCAGCGTCGTGATCCCGCGCCCGTCTGTGCAGGTCTTGCACAGTTTTACCGGGACGTTCTGGGCAGTAAGGATCTCCAGCATCTGCTGGATGTTATAGCCTTCTGCGGGCTTCTGACCGCGCAAACCCGCCGTAACGGCATCCGACATCAGAAACAGACGCAGGTCGAGGTCGCTCGCCTGCTCACGTAACGCGATCGCCAGCCGCAGGCTGTTGAATAACGATTCGCTACCGTATGCCGCACCGTTGGCAATGATCACTATCTTTTGCATGTTGACTCCTGTTAGCGGGGAAGTTTGTGTTGCCAGTCAGTTATGTTACCGCGCAAGCGGGGTGATACCAACGAAAGTCTGAGGAAAAGGAGAGCCTGGCAAGAGTAAGGATATTCCTGAAAGTGTGAGAAAACCTGCAAAACGACGGGGAGTCAGGTAAGCTTCCAGGGGTTAAGTTAACTGTATTCCGTAAGAAGCTATCGTCGATTTGAGTCATTTTGTATCGCATTCCATCCCTCTCTGGTTACTCTTGCTGCTGGCAGGCGGTCCCGCCAGTGCGCAATCCTCCTTTATGCAACAGGCCGAAAATCCCTTTGATAATAACCAGGACGGGTTGCCCGATCTGGGCATGGCCCCCGAATCGCATGAGGGCGAAAAACATTTCGCTGAGATGGTGAAAGCCTTCGGCGAGGCGAGCATGATCGACAACGGTCTGGACACCAGCGAGCAGGCAAAGCAGTTTGCCTTTGGTCAGGTGCGCGACGCGGTGAGTGAGCAGGTGAATCAACAACTGGAATCCTGGCTGTCGCCGTGGGGGAAGGCCAGCGTCAACGTGCAGGTCGATAACGAAGGCAATTTCAACGGGAGTCGCGGAAGCTGGTTTGTCCCCTGGCAGGATAACTCGCGCTACCTCACCTGGAGTCAACTGGGACTCACCCGGCAGGATGACGGGCTGGTGAGTAATGTGGGTATCGGCCAGCGCTGGGCACGCGATGGCTGGCTGCTCGGCTATAACACTTTCTACGATAATCTGCTCGATGAAAACCTCCAGCGCGGTGGACTGGGTGCTGAAGCGTGGGGGGAATACCTGCGGCTGTCGGCCAATTATTACCAGCCGTTTGCCTCATGGCGCGGCCATACGCCGACGCTGGAGCAACGAATGGCGCGCGGTTATGACGTCACGGCTGAAATGCGTATGCCGTTTTATGAATATCTCAATACCAGCGTCAGCGTGGAGCAATACTTTGGCGACAGCGTCGATCTGTTCGATTCCGGAACGGGCTATCACAATCCGGTGGCGGTGAAGCTGGGGCTGAACTATACCCCGGTCCCGCTGGTCACAGTCACCGCTCAGCATAAGCAGGGGGAGAGCGGTCTCAGCCAGAACAACCTCGGGCTGAACCTGAACTACCGCTTCGGCGTACCGCTGAAAAAACAACTGGCTGCCAGCGAGGTGGCGGAAAGTCAGTCGCTGCGCGGAAGCCGTTATGATCACCCGCAGCGCAACAACCTGCCGACGATGGAGTATCGTCAACGCAAAACCCTGAGCGTATTTCTGGCAACCCCACCGTGGGATCTGCATCCGGGCGAAACGGTGCCGCTAAAATTACAGGTGCGTAGTCTGCATGGCGTTCGTCATGTCACCTGGCAGGGGGACATGCAGGCGCTGAGCCTGACGGCGGGGGCAAATGCAGAAAGCGTTGAGGGCTGGACGGTCATCATGCCGGCCTGGGACAGCCGTGAAGGCGCGAGTAATCGCTGGCGATTGTCGGTGGTGGTGGAAGATGAGAAGGGGCAGCGTGTCTCTTCCAATGAGATCACGCTCACGCTGACGGAGCCCTTTATGGCAATGCCTGAAGACGATCCGCGCTGGAGGTTGCTCCCGGAGGAGTAATCAGAAGATACGTTCCTGATGCACCCACACTGCCGCTTCAACACGTGATTTAAGCTTCATCTTCTTCAGCATATGCTTCACGTGGACTTTCACCGTGCTCTCGGTGATATCCAGGCGGCGGGCAATCATTTTGTTCGGCAGGCCCTGGGCGATAAGCTTGAGAATGTCACGTTCACGCGGAGTCAATTGGCTGACATCGCGATCGGAGGTGGCGCGGTTGGCGCGCAGGCTGGCAGCCAGCACCGGCGTTAACGCTTCGCTTAAGACCATCTCTCCGGCGGCAGCCTGCTGTAACGACTTAAGCAGATCTTCCGGTTCCATATCCTTCAGCAGATAGCCATCAGCCCCGCGCTTGAGCGCCGTCACGACATCTTCCTCATGATTCGACACGCTGAAGACGACGATCCGTCCGGACAGCGCTTTCTCGCGTAATTTGTCGAGGGTTTCCAGCCCGTTCATCCCCGGCATGTTCAGGTCGAGCAGGATCAGATCCGGGTCAAGCGATTCGGCCAGTTCGATACCCTGTTCGCCGTTGCTGGCTTCACCGACCACGGTGATATCGGGCGCCATGCTGACAAGCTGTTTGACGCCGGTCCGCAACATCGGATGATCGTCGATGAGCAGGATAGTTGCCGGTTCCTGATTATTCATGGGTATCTCCTTGAACTTCTGTGAAGTATTTTTCGGGAATAAAAGTGACAGCGACTTCAGTGCCTCCCGTCTCGCGACGGCGTACCTGACAAGCTCCGCGCAGGCTCTGTGCCCGGTCGCGCATAATGATCATGCCATAGTGGTTACTGCGTTCGGCGTTCTCAGGAACGCCGCAGCCGTTGTCCTGTACAGTCAATTTTACCTGCTTGCCTTTCAGCGCCACGGTGACCACCACGTCATCAGCGTGAGAGTGCTTAAGCGCATTGCTTAAGGCTTCGCGGGCAATTTGCAGCAGGTGAATCGCCTGATGCGAAGGCACCAGACGCGGGGGTAACTGGTAATCCAGTTTCACCGTAAAACCAAAACGGGCGCTGTATTCCTGACAGCTGGCTTCCAGCGCGGGGCGCAGACCGGGTTCGGTCAGCCGTAAGCGGAACGTCGTCAACAGTTCGCGCAGTTGCGCCCATGACGCATTCAGCTCGTTGCGGATCTGGCTCAGCAGGTCGCGGCTGGTGTCCGGTAACGTCTCTCCCTGCATTTGCAGGCAACTGACCTGCATCTTCATACAGGACAGTGATTGTGCAATAGAATCATGCAGTTCGCGCGCAATGGTTGCACGCTCTTCCATGACAATCAACTGCTGCTGGCGTTCCTGATTGCGATCCAGCGCCAGCGTGGCGGTGAGCTGTTCCACGACGGTATCCACCAGCTGCTGCTGATCGTGACTCAGGTGACGCCCCTGCGGCAGGGTCGCCAGCAAAATGCCGTACTGGGTATGGGTGTCCGTTAAGCGCCATTTCAGCGTCATTCCCCCTTCACTCGGGGGCAGCGACTCGCGTGGGCAGAGATGACACCCTTTATCATCACAGCTGATATCGGACTGGCAGGTAAATTCCTGATGGTTCTCTTCATCTTCCTGGTCATAAACCCGCAGTTCGATGTCATGCATTTGGGTCAGGTTTTGCAGACCGTTCAGCACCGGGGAGAGACGTTCGCAAAGCGGCACTGGCGAATGCAGACGGCGGTTGGCCTGCCAGAGAAAAGAGAGGATCTGGTTTTTCTGCTCCAGCCCGGCCGTTTTTTCTCTGACGCGTTGTTCGAGCACCGAATAGCTTTCCGCCAGTTCGTCGGACATGTTATTAAGCGCGTCGCCGAGCATCGCCATCTCATTGCGCCCGCCGATCTGCGCGCGCTGAGTAAAATCGCGCTGGCTGACCGCGCGGGCCATCGACAGCAGTTGCTTCCACGGCTGAAGCAGACGCGCCCGCAGCCAGATAATGGTAAAGACCAGCAGCAGCGCCATGAAAATCGCCATCACCCGGTGCACCATCACCACGCGTTCGATGCGCATTTCGGTGGTGTGGTCAAACGCGGAGACGAGCCGATCAAGGCCAGCGACAAACTGGTTAACGTCGGCGGCGACGGCGTCTCTGCTGCGGGCTTGCTGCAGGCCGGGGGAGAGTTCGCGATGCCAGTAATCCTGGAGTGCGCGCAGTTGCTCCTGCTGGCCGTCGCGTTCCGCCGCGCGGGTCAGTTCAGGACTAAACGCGGTCTGTTCCATCTCATCAACCCATTTCTGGTCGTCAGCGCGCAGTGGTACCGCGGCGAGCAGGCGATAGCTTTGCATCCGCAGCGATCCGGCTTTATTAATGGCGTGCGCGCTACCCTGGACGCCCTGAACCAGCCAGCCAGAAACCGCCATACCCGCTACGCCGATAGCGGTAGAGAGCATCACAATGAGCGCCACCTGGTTAACCAGCGTGAGCGGAGAGAGACAACGTTTTAGCATAAAACCTTCTTCCTTCAGGTCTCCGGACAGCGAATGGGGAAACCTCAATGAATGACGAGACTGCCGGGCAGAATCGGCAGTGGCGTTATTCTCGACCATCCCCTGGAGTATACCCATACCTAAAGCGAGTTACCTCTTAATTGCCGCGTTCGGAGGGGATTTGAGGAAGGGGGTGGCAGCGACAGGCAGCACTGTGAAAAACCACGTATTTTTTGGCGAATTATCCTACTCACTTAGGGTGATCATGATTTTTTCGTTGTGATATCGACAACTTTTCCTTTGATTTATATCAACTTACCTCGCGCTGTAAACCCTAATGTTGCAGGCATCGAATCGAGTATCAGAGGTGTCTATGAGTCACTCATCCGCCCCGGAAAGGGCATCTGGAGCTGTAATCACAGAATGGCGGCCGGAAGATCCGGCATTCTGGGCACAGCGGGGTCATCGTATCGCCAGTCGCAACCTGTGGATTTCCGTCCCCTGTCTGCTGCTGGCGTTTTGCGTCTGGATGTTGTTCAGTGCTGTTGCGGTGAATCTGCCGAAAGTCGGTTTCAACTTTACCACTGAACAGTTGTTTATGCTGACGGCGTTACCGTCGGTCTCCGGCGCGTTATTACGTGTGCCTTACTCCTTTATGGTACCGGTCTTCGGCGGCCGTCGCTGGACCGCGTTCAGTACCGGGATCCTGATTATTCCGTGCGTCTGGTTAGGGTTTGCGGTGCAGGATACGTCCACACCGTTCAGTACCTTTATCCTGATCTCCCTGCTTTGCGGTTTTGCCGGCGCAAACTTTGCCTCCAGTATGGCGAACATCAGCTTCTTCTTTCCAAAGCAGAAGCAGGGCGGTGCGCTGGGGCTGAACGGCGGTTTGGGAAATATGGGCGTCAGCGTGATGCAACTGGTTGCGCCGCTGGTGGTCTCGCTGTCGATCTTCGCTGTCTTTGGCAGTCACGGCGTTGAGCAGCCGGATGGTTCTCAACTGTATCTGGCGAATGCCGCATGGATCTGGGTACCGTTCCTCGCCTTCTTCACGCTGGCGGCCTGGTTTGGTATGAACGAACTGGCGACCTCAAAAGCATCACTAAAAGAGCAATTGCCGGTTCTCAAGCGCGGTCACCTGTGGATCATGAGCCTGCTCTATCTGGCGACATTCGGCTCGTTCATTGGGTTTTCCGCAGGTTTTGCGATGCTGTCAAAGACCCAGTTCCCGGAGATTCAGATCCTGCATTATGCATTTTTTGGTCCTCTGGTCGGCGCGCTGGCGCGCTCTGCGGGCGGGGCGATCTCTGACCGCTTAGGCGGGACTCGTGTCACGCTGGTGAACTTCGTGCTGATGGCGATTTTCAGCGGCCTGCTGTTCCTGACCTTACCGACCAACGGCACGGGCGGCAATTTCATTGCCTTCTTCGCGGTCTTCCTTGCCTTGTTCATGACGGCCGGACTGGGCAGCGGTTCCACCTTCCAGATGATCTCCGTTATCTTCCGTAAGCTGACGATGGATCGCGTGAAGGCTGAAGGCGGCTCTGAAGAGAAAGCGATGCGCGAAGCGGCGACCGATACGGCGGCAGCGTTAGGCTTTATCTCTGCGATTGGGGCGATTGGCGGCTTCTTTATCCCGAAAGCGTTTGGTACCTCGCTGGCCTTAACCGGCTCACCGGTTGACGCGATGAAAGTCTTCCTGATCTTCTATATCGCCTGTGTGGTTATCACCTGGTTGGTATACGGACGACATTCGAAAAAATAAAAACAGCAGTCATGTATTCCCCATTGCGCGGCGTTAGACCGCGCTTTTTTTTATCCGCGCTTCAGAGCAACATTTCCCGGTTAATGGCGCTGCCAGCCTGAAACCCCAACTGATGATACGCTTCCCACTGTGCTTCATCGAAGAACTGATCGCCGGTCGTTTGCTGCGGAAAATCGCTGTGCCGCCCGGCGTAGCTGAGCGTATCGAGCCCCATTCCTTTCAGCGAGTGTGGCTTCACGATGATGAGCGTGCCCGGCAACACCGGCTGCCCATTGCAATGGGGATAGATAATCTTCGCCCTGAGCAATGGGGGCAGTTCACCGCCTTTCTGCAACTGAGCTAATGAGGTGAAGTGTGGTGAGTGGGCGGCATGAAATACGATGTCGATGCCGTAATCAATACGCGCTTTGCGTACCAGATTTTCCAGATCGTCGAACTGACGTTTGGGGTCGGCGCCGCAGTCTGCCACGACAATGGTCTTCAAATTCCTTTTCAGCAACGGATAGACCCCCGTATTTTCAAAATGTCCGCCATCTGACAAAAACCAGTATTTGCTGTTGCGGCCAGGAAAACGGGCAAACATTTCGGCAAATAGCGCCGGAACGGCAAAGGGGGGCGGTTTCTTCGTCGTCGCCGTTTCCTTTACCGGGCATAAATTTTTCGACCAGTAGCCCAGTCGACCACCTATCACGAAAAGCAGAAATGCCAGACCTGGCGCGGTGCGGGAGCCCATCCCCGTCGCGGCGGCGGCGCCTGAAATCGCAATCCAGTGCGACAGGGTCGCGTCCTTCATGTTGACGACAGGTCCAGGCAGGCGGGTGCCAGTTTCTACACCTAACGCGCTGAGCGTTAAGGCGATCCCTTTACGATCGGCGTTGTAATTCCCCGTGCGATCGTCAACGGTCTGGTTAATACAGCAGGTGATGAGGTGAATCGGACCGCCTTGCCTGTGCGGGGCGTATTTATTGAAATGAATATCGTCGCCGGGCAGGTGATCGGTGACACGATGGATATCATTCAGTTTTCCGGACGGTTTGCTGTCGAGGGGATTGTCTGCGAAGCGTTTATTTTTTCCGCCGCCATAGTTGGCCACCGACAACCAGGCGCGCTCGAGTCGCGAACGATATAAGTTATGCAGCGAACTGAGATTCAGAAACGGTATGAGGATCTTCCCATAGCAAAAGAGGGCGAATATCCCCGCAATCCCCAGCGTCAGCATTGCAGGCAGCCAGGCCAGCATGGTTTGACTGATATTCAGTGTATGGGCTTTACACAGTAAAAAATCAATTTCCGCCGCGCACACGGTCAACAGGGAGAAAATCATAATGACGAAGCCTAAAATATCCGCCAGTTGCAACAGGCTGACGGATACCACCGGGCTTTTATTGGCTAACGAGGTCGCCAGTAATTTGAGGGGGCGCAATTCCCAGATGATTTTTACCCCGGCAACCACGGTAGGCGGGACGATAAGCAGGGAACTGTGAAAGCGCAGGTATAACGCCCATCCACCGCAGTAAATCAACCACAAAAGTAAAACGGCCAGTGCCAGGGTCAGACTGCGGGTTAATGCCAGCGTAAGTCGTTGCCTGAATTGCGCGACATTTTTCCCGGGACAACCGATCGCCAGCGCGATAGCGATAATATTAATCAATCCCAGGGCTCCCGTGACGAACAGGGAATCATTGAAATCGGTCTGCTCCGCGTACTGACACATCATAAAATAGATACCGGCTGCGGCGGCAACGGTTAGGATAAACCCGACCGTCAGGTCAAGGAGAAAGGGCCATTTTGACAGCGTTAACCAGTAAGTGATCGCCATCCAGGCACTGAACGCGAGGGGCACGGCCAGCGTCATAAGCCATTGCTGTTTTGCGGCAGGAAGCAGTGCCAGACGAAGATCCAACGGGCCCTGCAACGCTAAATTCACGGAAATCGCAATACCCGCGATCGCGATACATAACAGTGTGACCAGAAATAACGCCGCCACGAATGAACGAAGTATTTGCGCAATGCCCAACGAGGTATCCCGCATGCCAGCCGGGATCAGGTAGCGACCATTATTGCGCAGCCACGCCAGTAAAATGGTGTCATCCCGGGCAAGCGCGTCCTGTACGGCGACGGGGTCTTTATTTTTCTGATAGAGTCGACCCAGCATACCGCCTAAATATCCGCCGCCGGAAACGGTAGAAAGATAGTCAAAGTGAATGAGCAATTTATTTTTCGCCAGCGCTCGCACTACCCCCAGACAAAACGTCGCGCTGCGGATCCCGCCACCCGAAAGCGCCAGTCCAATTGTCGCTGACTGCGCCTGATATTCTTCAGGAAGTTGAGCCCGGCGCGTATTTACGGCATCACGTTCCTTAGTTAATTCATCCAATAAACTCGCTGTCTTATCGCTCATTTTTTCACCTGCATCTGAAGTGCGTGAAGAGATAATGTGAATGTAGGTGAAGAAATAAATAATGAGGCTCATACGCAATTCTGAATGACAGCGGAATATGTACCACTTAATAACTATTTGCCGCAGCGTAAATCAGAGGCATTAAACGAATCGATTAAAATGCCTTTAAAAACATAAAGTTAAAAAATAGAAAACCGTACCACTTTGGTGGCATCCTCCTGATGGCCTGCCTGAAACAACCTTGCCGCTCTTGATCGTTATCAATTCTCACGACCTTTCAGAGCGTTACCTTCGCTCTCAATCAAGCAATGTCGATTTATCAGAGAGCCGTCAGGCTCCACAGGAGAGAACCGATGAGTAAATTCCTGGACCGGTTTCGCTACTTCAAGCAGAAGGGTGAAACCTTTGCCGATGGGCACGGCCAGCTTCTCGAAACCAACCGGGACTGGGAGGATGGATATCGCCAGCGTTGGCAGCACGATAAAGTTGTGCGCTCAACCCACGGGGTTAACTGCACCGGCTCATGTAGCTGGAAAATCTACGTTAAAAACGGTCTGGTAACCTGGGAAACCCAGCAAACCGACTACCCACGTACCCGTCCGGACATGCCAAACCACGAGCCACGAGGCTGCCCGCGTGGTGCCAGCTACTCCTGGTATCTCTACAGTGCTAACCGACTGAAATACCCGCTGATGCGCAAACGTCTGATGAAGATGTGGCGTGAGGCGAAGAAACTGCACAGCGATCCGGTTGACGCCTGGGCTTCCATCATCGAAGACGCCGATAAAGCCAAAAGCTTCAAACAAGCGCGTGGCCGGGGTGGTTTTGTCCGTTCTTCCTGGCAGGAAGTGAATGAGCTGATTGCCGCGTCTAACGTCTATACCGTGAAAACGTACGGCCCGGACCGCGTGGCGGGTTTCTCGCCGATCCCGGCGATGTCGATGGTCTCCTATGCGTCCGGCGCGCGTTATCTCTCCCTGATTGGCGGCACTTGCCTGAGCTTCTACGACTGGTACTGCGACCTGCCACCGGCGTCTCCGCAGACCTGGGGTGAGCAGACCGACGTGCCGGAATCCGCTGACTGGTACAACTCCAGCTACATCATCGCCTGGGGATCTAACGTTCCGCAGACCCGTACGCCGGATGCTCACTTCTTTACTGAAGTCCGCTATAAAGGCACCAAAACCGTTGCGGTAACGCCGGACTACGCTGAAATCGCCAAGCTGTGCGACCTCTGGCTGGCGCCGAAGCAGGGCACCGATGCGGCGATGGCGCTGGCAATGGGTCACGTCATGCTGCGTGAATTCCATCTCGACAATCCGAGCCAGTACTTTACCGACTACGTGCGTCGCTACACCGACATGCCGATGCTGGTCATGCTGGAAGCGCGCGACGGTTACTATGCCGCGGGTCGCATGCTGCGCGCGGCTGACCTTGTGGATTCACTGGGTCAGGAAAATAACCCGGAATGGAAAACCGTTGCCATTAACAGCAATGGCGACATGGTTGCGCCGAACGGCTCGATTGGTTTCCGCTGGGGTGAGAAAGGCAAATGGAACCTCGAGCAGCGCGACGGTACGACCGGTGCCGAGACAGAGCTGCAACTGAGTCTGCTGGGTAGTCAGGACGAGATCGCCGAGGTAGGCTTCCCGTACTTCGGCGGTGAAGGCACAGAGCACTTCAATAAAGTAGAACTGGAAAACGTGCTGCTGCACAAACTGCCGGCTAAACGCCTGCAACTGGCAGACGGCACGACGGCGCTGGTTACCACCGTGTATGACCTGACAATGGCTAACTACGGTCTGGAACGCGGTCTGAATGATGCCAACTGCGCCACCAGTTATGACGACATCAAAGCGTATACCCCGGCGTGGGCAGAGCAAATTACCGGCGTGCCGCGTGCGCAGATCACCCGCATCGCGCGGGAATTTGCCGACAACGCGGATAAGACGCACGGTCGTTCGATGATCATCGTCGGTGCCGGTCTGAACCACTGGTATCACCTCGACATGAACTATCGTGGCCTGATCAACATGCTGGTGTTCTGTGGCTGTATCGGCCAGAGCGGCGGTGGCTGGGCGCACTATGTCGGCCAGGAAAAACTGCGTCCGCAGACCGGCTGGCAGCCGCTGGCGTTTGCCCTTGACTGGCAGCGTCCGGCACGTCACATGAACAGTACGTCGTACTTCTACAACCACTCCAGCCAGTGGCGCTATGAGACGGTTACCGCGCAGGAACTGCTGTCACCGCTGGCGGACAAATCGCGCTACAGCGGTCACCTGATTGATTTCAACGTGCGTGCTGAGCGCATGGGCTGGCTGCCGTCCGCACCGCAGCTTGGCACCAACCCGTTGACTATCGCCGAAGAAGCGAAGAAAGCCGGGATGACACCGGTGGATTACACCGTTAAGTCACTGAAAGAAGGTTCGATTCGTTTCGCCGCCGAACAGCCGGAAAACGGCAAAAACCATCCGCGCAACCTGTTCATCTGGCGCTCCAACCTGCTGGGCTCATCCGGTAAGGGGCATGAATACATGCTGAAATACCTGCTGGGGACCGAAAACGGGATCCAGGGGAAAGATCTGGGTCAGCAGGGCGGCGTGAAGCCGGAAGAAGTGGAATTGCAGGACAACGGTCTCGACGGCAAGCTGGACCTGGTGGTGACGCTGGACTTCCGTCTGTCGAGCACCTGTCTGTACTCCGATATCGTGCTGCCAACGGCGACCTGGTATGAAAAAGACGACATGAATACCTCGGATATGCATCCGTTTATTCATCCGCTGTCCGCCGCCGTTGACCCGGCATGGGAATCGAAAAGCGACTGGGAAATCTACAAAGCTATCGCGAAGAAATTCTCAGAAGTCTGCGTGGGGCACCTCGGGAAAGAGACGGACGTGGTCACGCTGCCGATTCAGCACGACTCCGCCGCCGAACTGGCGCAGCCGCTGGACGTGAAGGACTGGAAAAAAGGCGAATGCGACCTGATTCCGGGCGTCACCGCGCCACACATTATGACCGTTGAACGCGATTATCCTGCGACGTATGAACGCTTCACCTCTATCGGCCCACTGATGGAGAAAATCGGTAACGGCGGTAAAGGGATCGCCTGGAATACCCAGAGCGAAATGGACCTGCTGCGTAAGCTTAACTACACCAAGGCGGACGGCCCGGCGAAAGGTCAGCCGATGCTCAACACCGCCATTGATGCGGCAGAGATGATCCTGACCCTGGCGCCGGAAACCAACGGCCACGTGGCGGTGAAAGCCTGGGCGGCGCTCAGCGAGTTTACCGGGCGCGACCATACGCATCTGGCGACGAACAAAGAAGAGGAAAAAATCCGCTTCCGCGATATCCAGGCGCAGCCGCGTAAGATCATCTCCAGCCCAACCTGGTCCGGTCTGGAAGACGAACACGTCTCGTATAACGCGGGCTATACCAACGTACACGAGCTGATCCCGTGGCGCACGCTGACCGGTCGTCAGTCGCTGTATCAGGATCACCAGTGGATGCGTGATTTCGGCGAAAGCCTGCTGGTTTACCGTCCGCCTATCGACACCCGTTCGGTGAAATCGGTGATGGGCGAGAAGTCCAACGGTAACCCGGAAAAAGCGCTCAACTTCCTGACGCCGCACCAGAAGTGGGGGATCCACTCCACCTACAGCGACAACCTGCTGATGCTGACCCTGTCACGCGGCGGTCCGATTGTGTGGATGAGTGAAACCGACGCCAAAGAGTTGGGCATTGAAGATAACGACTGGATCGAAGTGTTCAACAGCAACGGCGCCTTAACGGCGCGTGCGGTGGTAAGCCAGCGTGTTCCGGCCGGGATGACCATGATGTATCACGCGCAGGAACGTATCGTGAACCTGCCAGGGTCTGAAATTACCCAGCAGCGCGGCGGGATCCATAACTCGGTGACCCGTATTACGCCGAAACCGACCCATATGATCGGCGGCTATGCGCAACTGGCCTACGGCTTTAACTACTACGGCACCGTCGGTTCAAACCGTGATGAATTTGTTGTGGTACGTAAGATGAAGAACATTAACTGGTTGGATGGCGAAGGCAATGACCAGGTACAGGAGAGCGTAAAATGAAAATTCGTTCACAAGTCGGCATGGTGCTGAATCTCGATAAGTGCATCGGCTGCCACACCTGTTCTGTGACCTGTAAAAATGTCTGGACCAGCCGCGAAGGGATGGAATACGCCTGGTTCAACAACGTTGAAAGCAAGCCTGGCGTAGGTTTCCCGAATGACTGGGAAAACCAGGAGAAATGGAAGGGCGGCTGGATCCGTAAAATCAACGGCAAACTGCAGCCGCGTATGGGGAACCGTGCGATGCTGCTCGGTAAAATCTTCGCCAACCCGCATCTGCCGGGGATTGACGACTATTACGAGCCGTTTGACTACGATTACCAGAACCTGCACAACGCGCCGGAAAGTAAGCACCAGCCGATCGCCCGTCCACGCTCGCTGATTACCGGCAAGCGGATGGACAAAATCACCAGCGGTCCGAACTGGGAAGAAATTCTGGGTGGCGAATTTGAAAAACGCGCCAAAGACCAGAACTTCGAAAACATGCAGAAGGCGATGTACGGCCAGTTTGAAAACACCTTCATGATGTATCTGCCGCGCCTGTGCGAGCACTGCCTCAACCCGGCGTGCGTGGCGACCTGCCCGAGCGGCGCCATCTACAAGCGTGAAGAAGACGGCATCGTGCTGATCGACCAGGATAAGTGCCGCGGCTGGCGGATGTGTATCACCGGCTGTCCGTACAAAAAGATCTACTTCAACTGGAAGAGCGGGAAGTCCGAGAAGTGCATCTTCTGCTACCCGCGCATCGAAGCCGGTCAGCCGACCGTCTGTTCCGAAACCTGCGTGGGCCGTATCCGCTATCTCGGTGTACTGCTGTATGACGCAGACGCGATTGAGAGCGCGGCGAGCACCGAGCACGAAAAAGATCTGTATCAACGCCAACTGGATGTGTTCCTCGATCCGAACGACCCGGCGGTCATCGAACAGGCGCTGAAAGACGGTATTCCGCTGAGCGTGATTGATGCCGCACAGCAGTCGCCGGTTTATAAAATGGCGATGGACTGGAAGCTGGCGCTGCCGCTGCATCCGGAATATCGCACGCTGCCGATGGTGTGGTATGTGCCGCCTCTGTCCCCGATTCAGTCGGCGGCGGATGCGGGCGAACTGGGTAGCAACGGTATTCTGCCGGACGTCGACAGCCTGCGTATCCCGGTTCAGTACCTCGCTAACCTGCTCACCGCAGGCGATACCCAGCCGGTACTGCTGGCGCTGAAACGTATGCTGGCGATGCGTCACTACAAACGTGCGGAAACCGTTGACGGTAAAGTGGATACCCGCGCGCTGGAAGAGGTAGGTTTAAGCGAAGCGCAGGCACAGGAAATGTACCGCTACCTGGCGATTGCCAACTACGAAGATCGCTTTGTGGTGCCGAGCAGCCATCGTGAACTGGCACGTGATGCGTTCCCGGAGAAAAGTGGTTGTGGCTTTACCTTCGGCGACGGTTGCCACGGTTCTGACACCAAATTCAACCTGTTCAACAGCCGCCGCATTGACGCCATCGATGTGACCAGCAAAACGGAGCCGCACCAATGATTGAACTCGTCATTGTTTCGCGTCTGCTCGAGTACCCGGATGCTGCCCTGTGGCAGCATCAGCAGGAACTGTACGATGCACTCGCGTCATCTGAAAATCTTGATAAAGAGGATGCGCATACGCTCAGCGTTTTCCTGCGTGATTTAACCGCGCAGGAGATGCTGGATGTGCAGGCCAACTACAGCGAACTGTTTGACCGCGGTCGGGCAACCTCGCTGCTGTTGTTCGAACATGTCCACGGTGAGTCCCGCGACCGTGGTCAGGCGATGGTTGACCTGATGGCGCAGTATGAGCAGCACGGTTTACAGCTCGACAGTCGCGAATTGCCAGACCATCTGCCGCTGTACCTGGAATATCTGGCTCAGTTGCCGAAGAGCGAGGCGTTGGGCGGGTTGCAGGATATCGCCCCGATTCTGGCGTTGCTGAGCGCGCGTCTGCAACAGCGTGAAAGCCGCTATGCGGTGCTGTTCGATCTGTTGCTGAAGCTGGCGAATGCGGCGATCGACAGTGACAAAGTCGCCGAAAAAATTGCGGATGAAGTTCGCGACGATACGCCGCAAGCACTCGATGCGGTCTGGGAAGAAGAGCAGGTGAAATTCTTTGCCGATCAGGGCTGCGGCGAGTCTGAAATCTCCGCTCACCAGCGTCGTTTTGCTGGCGCCGTTGCGCCGCAATATCTGAATATCACCACCGGAGGACAGCAATAATGCACTTCCTGAATATGTTCTTCTTTGACATCTATCCGTACATCGCCGGGTCCGTATTTCTGATTGGTAGCTGGTTGCGTTATGACTACGGTCAGTACACCTGGCGCGCCGCGTCCAGCCAGATGCTGGATCGCAAGGGGATGAACATGGCATCAAACCTGTTCCACTTCGGGATTCTGGGGATCTTCGCCGGCCACTTCCTCGGCATGCTGACGCCGCACTGGATGTATGAAGCCTGGCTGCCCATTGACGTGAAGCAGAAGATGGCGATGATCGGCGGCGGTGCGGCGGGTCTGATGTGCCTCGTCGGCGGCGTGCTGTTGCTCAAGCGTCGTCTGTTTAGCCCACGCGTGCGGGCGACGACCACCGGCGCCGATATCCTGATCCTTTCGCTGCTGGTGATCCAGTGCGCGCTGGGACTGTCGACCATTCCGTTCTCCGCCCAGCATATGGACGGCAGCGAAATGATGAAACTGGTGGGGTGGGCGCAGTCTGTGGTGACCTTCCACGGTGGCGCATCTGCGCATCTGGAGGGTGTGGCGTTTATCTTCCGTCTGCATCTGGTGCTGGGGATGACGCTGTTCCTGCTGTTCCCGTTCTCCCGCCTGGTGCACATCTGGAGCGCGCCGGTCGAGTACCTGACGCGCAAATACCAGATTGTTCGCGCCCGTCACTGATGGGTGGCTTTCCCAGAAACCTCGCATTCGCGGGGTTTTTTTTCGCCCCAGCCGAGGTTATTGCCTGCCGCCGCAAACAGAATTAACGCGCCACCGGCCAGTTGTGTCGCGTTAAGCGAATGACCAAACACCACGTTATCGACGACGATCGCCACCACCGGATAAATAAAGGATAACGAACCGGTAATCGGCGTGGGCAATTTCTGAATGGCGCTGTACAACAACTGGTACATGATGCCGGTGTGAACAATCCCCAGCGTAAGCAAGATACCCCACGGGGATGCGCTGGAGAGCGCCGGGAAGTGGGCCAGCGGCAAGAGCATGATCACCCCCGTCAGCACCTGAATAAAGGCAATATGCTGTGGCGCGATGCTTTTCAGTCTGCGGGTAATGATCGCCGTCAGAGCGTAAAAGAAGGCGGCGCCGAGTGCGAGGGCCACGCCGGTTAACCAGGCCGCGGAATGGCCTCCGGTCAGTTCACCCGATAATAAAATGACCACGCCACCAAAGGCGAGGAACAGCCAGCCCCATTTCACCGCACTGACTCGCTCGCCCATTAGCATTCCCATCATCACCAGCATAAAGGGCTGGGTGTTATACACTACGGTCGACAGGCCGATCGAGATGCGCGCATAGGCGGCAAACAACAGCAACCAGTTTACGACCAGCGCGATGCCGCCCAGAATTGCCAGCCCCAGCGTGACGTTGGTCAGCGGGCTAAACGGTTGTTTGCTGATACGGATAAAGAGAAACAGCGCGATAGCCCCAATCAGGCAGCGCCAGAAAACCACGTCAGTAACCGGCAGGCCGGAAAGTAACACAAACGCGCCGATTGAACCGGAAATTACCATTGCCAGGCTCATTTGCCAGACACCTTGCTGAAGTTCACGCATCACACACCTCCTGATTGAAGGCTCTATTTTCGAAAAAGGGTGTTCGCTTTTACAGCACTGATATAAGGTGAAATGCGTGAATGACTTTTTATTCTTAGGAAAAATCGATGAATGACCTTATTGATGAAATCGATCGACGGATCGTGGCGTGTCTGGTAGAAGATGCGCGGATGTCGTTAAAGGTATTGAGTGGTCGGGTAGGGTTAACTTCACCGAGCACCGCTGAACGTGTGAAACGCCTGGAGGAGCGCGGCGTCATTCAGGGGTATGGCGCGCAGGTGAACCTGACGGCGCTGGGGTATACCTTGCAGGCGCTGGTACGGGTTCGGCCTTTACCGGGGTTGCTTCATAAAGTGGATAAATACATTCAGGCGATGCCTGAATGTATTGAAAGCGACAAAGTGACCGGCGAGGATTGTTTCATCATCCGGCTGGTGGTGCGCACCATCGATCAACTCGATACGCTGCTTGATGGACTTTCCGAGCATGCGCAGTGTAATACATCGATCGTGAAAAGCTCGCCGGTGAAGCGCAGATTGCCACCGATGTAGCGTTTTGCCGGGTGGCGGCGATGCCTTACCCGGCCTACGATCGCGGGCTGTCTGCATGGATATTTGTAGGCCCGGTAAGCGGAGCGCCACCGGGCAACAGGCTTACGCTCGAATCGAACCTTAATCGACGCTTCTCATCCTTCCCCGCATGGGCAGAATATAGAGCAATGTGGATTGATTTGGCTAAGGTGCAGCAGAAGAGGATGGTGGTGGGGGAAGGATTACTCGGCGCGTTGCGCCTCGCCCTTTGGGTCGTTGCCTGCGGCAACGCGTTCTCGCTACGCTCGAATCGAACCTTTGTCGAAGCTTCTCGTCCTTCCCCGCATGGGCAGAATATTGGGCAATGTGGATTGATTTGGCTAAGGTGCAGCAGAAGAGGATGGTGGTGGGGGAAGGATTACTCGGCGCGTTGCGCCTCGCCCTTTGGGTCGTTGCCTGCGGCAACGCGTTCTCGCTACGCTCGAATCGAACCTTTGTCGAAGCTTCTCGTCCTTCCCCGCATGGGCAGAATATTGGGCAATGTGGATTGATTTGGCTAAGGTGCAGCAGAAGAGGATGGTGGTGGGGGAAGGATTCGAACCTTCGAAGTCGATGACGGCAGATTTACAGTCTGCTCCCTTTGGCCGCTCGGGAACCCCACCAGGGGTAAATATTGTGTCAGAACTCACAGCGTGAATGGTGGTGGGGGAAGGATTATTCGTCGCTTCGCTCCTCACCCTTCGGGCCGTTGCCGTTGGCAACGTTCTCTCGCTTTCGCTCGAGCCGAACCTTAATCGAAGGTTCTTACCTTTCCCCGACAAGCGCAAACTTTTGCATTGCTCATCGAGTTAACTACATCTCTGTAGTGAATAATGGTGGTGGGGGAAGGATTCGAACCTTCGAAGTCGATGACGGCAGATTTACAGTCTGCTCCCTTTGGCCGCTCGGGAACCCCACCACGGGGTAAAAATATTGCGTGCATTCGATAACAGGGAAGGATTACTCGGAGCTAAAGCTCCTCACCCTTCGGGCCGTTGCCGTTGGCAACGTTCTCTCGCTATCGCTCGAGTCGA
The DNA here is from genome assembly GCF_002880615.1 of Citrobacter freundii complex sp. CFNIH2. NCBI lineage: Bacteria > Pseudomonadati > Pseudomonadota > Gammaproteobacteria > Enterobacterales > Enterobacteriaceae > Citrobacter > Citrobacter freundii complex sp. CFNIH2. The sequence goes on from NZ_CP025757.1 coordinate 1,109,712, forward strand.
ACCTTTGAAGTCGATGACGGCAGATTTGCAGTCAGCTCCCTTATGATCGCTCGGGAACCCCACCACGGGGTAATGCGTTTTACTGGCCTGCTTCCATTTCGGGAAGCGGGGCGCATCATATCAAATGATGCGCCCCTGTAAAGCATTCCGGTGAGAAAAATAAACTGGTTGTCTGATTTTTACCCGCAAAGGCGTAAAGGTAACCAATTCATTTCTCAGTCGATTAAAGAATAATCGTCCGGTTGCCGTACACAAACACGCGCTGGGCAAGCACCTGATACAACGCGCGGCTCAGAACGTTCTTTTCGACGTCGCGCCCGGCGCGCATCATGTCTTCCGCCGTGTAGGTGTGATCCACATGAATGACGTCCTGCATGATGATCGGACCTTCGTCCAGATTGTCATTCACGTAGTGCGCCGTCGCGCCGATGATCTTCACCCCGCGCTCATAAGCCTGGTGATAAGGGCGGGCGCCGATGAACGCCGGCAGGAACGAGTGGTGAATATTAATAATCTGGTTCGGGAAGCGCGCTACAAATTCCGGTGTCAGCACACGCATATATTTCGCCAGCACCACGTAATCCGGTTGGTGCGCGTCAATCGCGTCCGCCATCTTCTGATCGTGCTCTTCGCGGGTTAAGCCTTCGTGACTGACCAGTTCGAAAGGAATTTCAAAACGTTCGACCAGCGAACGCAGCGTTTCGTGATTACCAATCACGGCGGCGATATCCACATCCAGACCGCCATAGTTGGCTTTCATTAACAGATCGCCCAGACAATGCGCTTCTTTGGTGACCAGAATCACCACGCGACGACGCCCGGCGGGATTTAACTCGCGAATAGAGCCTTCCGGTAAGGCGCTGTCCAGATCGGCCAGCAGCGTGGAGTCGTTAAAAATGCCTTCCAGCTCGGTACGCATGAAAAAACGACCGGTGCGGTGGTCTACAAACTCATTGTTCTGCACGATATTCAGTTCATGCTTGTAGCAAATATTCGTAATGCGCGCGATAAGCCCCTTCTGGTCAGGGCAGATGGTACGAAGCACTTTTCGTTGTAAAGAATGCATTGCAGCGGTAATCCTGTTGATGATGTTTGCTGAGTGAATACTGTCGGGCAGTTGACTAGCCGCAGCATTTTTTAAATTTTTTACCTGAGCCACAAGGGCAGGGGTCGTTGCGTCCAAATTGCGGGCGTGTACCATCGATATAGTACCACTGACCGTTTTCTTTTAAAAAACGAGAACGTTCAATGATCGCCCCCGATTTTCCGTGTTCACGAAAACGGGCGACAAAACTGACGTAGCCGGTGTTGTCCGCTTCAGACACGGTGTGTTCGAAAACGGTCAGCCCCAGCCATTCGGTTGTGGCAAATCCGGCACTGATCTCATCCCGGAAACGGGCCGCGTGACAGGCCGAATGCCAGGTTCTGATCAAATAATCTGCGTCTTTCATCACAAAAGCGCAGTAGCGCGAACGCATGAGGTGCGATGGATCGGGTGCGACTTGCTCGCCAGACAGATATCGCTGGCAACATAGGCTATACTCGACTGCGCTACCACAGGGACAAAGCTGAGACACAAAAAACTCCCTGATAAAAAAACGGCGTATAAAAAAGCCTGGGTAGCACTATGTTAACTGAGCGTTGGAGATGTTGCTACGCCCGTAAGCCAGGGGAAGTTTGTCGGTCAAATGAGAAAAATGAAAATAGGTCTGGCGCTAGGCTCAGGTGCTGCGCGAGGCTGGTCCCATATTGGTGTCATCAAAGCCCTCAAACACATGGGCATTGATGTTGATATCGTCGCTGGGTGCTCCATCGGTTCGCTGGTTGGTGCCGCCTACGCCTGTAATAAATTGCCCGCGCTTGAAGAGTGGGTCTGCTCGTTCAGCTATTGGGATGTCCTGCGCCTGATGGATCTTTCCTGGCGTCGGGGCGGACTGTTGCGCGGCGAGCGCGTCTTTAATCAATATCGCAACGTCATGCCCGTGGCTGAAATTGAACAGTGCAGCCGTCGGTTTGCGACGGTGGCGACCAATCTCAGCACGGGGCGTGAACTATGGTTTACGGAGGGCGATCTCCATCTTGCCGTTCGCGCCTCCTGCAGTATTCCCGGCCTGATGTCTCCCGTTGCCCACAATGGCTACTGGCTGGTGGATGGCGGCGTTGTTAACCCGGTTCCTGTCTCACTGACCCGCGCGCTGGGTGCGGATATTGTGATTGCCGTCGATCTGCAACACGACGCACATCTGATGCAGCAGGATCTGTTGTCGTTGAACGTCAGCGATGACGGTCCGGAGGGGAGCGATGACGGACTTTCCTGGCATGCGCGCCTGAAAGAACGGCTGGGCAATATTACCGCGCGCCGCGTGGTGACGGCGCCTACCGCGATGGAAATCATGACCACCTCGATTCAGGTGCTGGAAAATCGCCTGAAGCGTAATCGCATGGCGGGCGACCCACCGGATATCTTAATCCAACCGTTCTGTCCACAAATCTCCACCCTGGATTTTCATCGCGCCAGCTCTGCCATAGAAGCAGGGCGATTAGCGGTAGAGAAAAAGATGGACGAGCTTTTGCCTCTGGTGCGTGCCGGCGTTTGACGCACCATTTTTAACTACACTTAAGCATATTCTGACAGGCGTGTGTGGCAATAGCATGCCACTATTGAGTAAAGCCAGTCAGGGGAGAGAACATGACGCAGCCATTGGTCGGAAAACAGATTCTAATCGTTGAGGACGAGCCGGTTTTCCGCTCGCTTCTGGATTCGTGGTTTTCCTCATTGGGAGCGACAACAGCACTGGCGGGCGATGGCATAGAAGCACTGGAGCGTTTAGCTGATTTCACGCCCGATCTCATGATTTGCGATCTTGCGATGCCAAGAATGAACGGTCTCAGTCTGGTGGAGCATTTGCGTAATCGCGGTGACCAGACGCCGATTCTGGTGATCTCGGCGACAGAAAATATGGCGGATATTGCCAAAGCTTTACGTCTTGGCGTAGATGACGTCCTGCTGAAGCCGGTGAAAGACCTGACCCGACTGCGGGAAACCGTGTTTGCCTGCCTGTATCCGAATATGTTTAATTCCCGTGTTGAAGAAGAAGAGCGCCTGTTTCGCGACTGGGATGCGATGGTGGACAATCCTGCCGCCGCCGCCAAATTGCTTCAGGAACTTCAGCCTCCGGTGCAGCAGATTATTTCGCATTGCCGGGTCAATTACCGACAGCTGGTTTCGGCGGATAAACCTGGACTGGTGCTGGATATCGCACCGCTTTCGGATAACGATCTCGCATTTTATTGTCTGGACGTTACCCGGGCCGGCGACAACGGTGTGCTGGCGGCGTTACTCCTACGGGCGTTATTTAATGGCCTGTTGCAGGATCAACTCGTGCATCAGAATCAGCGTCTGCCGGAACTGGGGGCATTATTGAAACAGGTCAACCATCTGCTTCGCCAGGCCAATTTACCCGGACAGTTTCCACTATTGGTCGGTTATTATCACAGTGAGCTTAAAAATCTGATTCTGGTTTCTGCCGGACTCAATGCGACATTAAATACCGGATCGCATAATGTGCAGATCAGTAACGGCGTTCCACTGGGAACATTGGGTAATACCTACCTTAACCAAATTAGCCAACGCTGTGACGCCTGGCAGTGCCAAATTTGGGGGGCGGGAGGTCGGCTGCGTCTTATGTTGTCTGCGGAATGAACAATCGGGAGGGCGGATGCAAATTGCCGTATCTGCCTTTCTCTGCGGGTGTTACTATCTGCGCCAGTCTTATACGTATTTATCTTAATTATACGAACACGCATCCTTTTCGGACCTGAGGCTTGTGTCAGTCCTGATATACTCGATGCGATACAGATTGATGAACACGTTCAATACATGAACAGTCCAGGAGAATTTAAATGGCTGCCATTAACACGAAAGTCAAAAAAGCCGTTATCCCGGTAGCGGGATTAGGAACCAGGATGTTACCGGCGACGAAAGCGATCCCGAAGGAGATGTTGCCGCTGGTTGATAAGCCATTAATTCAGTATGTCGTAAACGAGTGTATTGCCGCGGGCATCACTGAAATTGTACTGGTGACGCACTCCTCGAAAAATTCGATTGAAAACCACTTCGATACCAGTTTTGAACTGGAAGCGATGCTGGAAAAACGCGTTAAGCGCCAGTTACTCGAAGAAGTACAGTCTATTTGTCCGCCACACGTCACGATAATGCAGGTTCGTCAGGGTCTGGCAAAAGGCCTGGGCCATGCGGTATTGTGCGCCCATCCGGTTGTCGGTAATGAGCCTGTCGCGGTTATTTTGCCTGACGTTATTCTTGATGAGTTTGAGTCCGATTTATCCCAGGATAATCTGGCTGAAATGATCCGTCGATTCGATGAAACCGGAAATAGCCAGATTATGGTTGAACCGGTCGCGGATGTGACCGCATACGGTGTGGTTGACTGTAAAGGCGTACCGCTGGCACCGGGTGAAAGCGTGCCAATGGTGGGCGTTGTTGAGAAACCTAAAGCCGATGTCGCCCCGTCAAACCTGGCGATTGTTGGCCGCTACGTGCTGAGCGCGGATATCTGGCCTCTGCTGGCGAAAACCCCTCCAGGCGCGGGTGACGAAATTCAGTTGACTGACGCGATTGACATGCTGATCGAAAAAGAGACGGTTGAAGCCTATCATATGAAAGGGAAGAGCCACGACTGCGGCAATAAATTAGGTTATATGCAGGCGTTTGTGGAATATGGCATTCGACATAATTCGCTTGGTAGCGAATTTAAGGCCTGGCTCGAAGAAGAGATGGGTATTAAAAAGTAACCAGACGTTATAATTAACGAACTGAGACGGCGCTGACATCCAGCGCCGTTTTTTTATACCAACGCTTTATGAAAAATCGGCAGATTGCAGGCATAAAAAATCCCGCAGAACGCGGGATTTTAAGCAGGGTAGTTACAGATTATTCCTTGATCAGGAAATCGTCCAGTTGTTTACCTTGCTCTTCCATTGCTTTCTTGATCACTGCCGGAGTACGACCCTGACCAGTCCAGGTTTTAGTTTCACCGTTTTCGTCAACGTAGCTATATTTAGCCGGACGCGCTGCACGTTTAGCTTTGGTGCCGGATTTAACCGCCGCCATGCTATTCAGCAGTTCATTCGGATCAATACCGTCAGCAATCAGCATTTCACGATATTGTTGCAGTTTACGAGTACGCTCTTCAACTTCAGCGGCTGCCGCGCTTTCTTCTTCACGACGTTCGTTAACAACAACTTCTAATTTTTCCAGCATTTCTTCCAGCGTCTCAAGGGTACATTCTCTTGCCTGCGCACGAAGAGTACGGATGTTGTTCAGAATTTTAAGTGCTTCGCTCATTGTAGTAATCTCAAACTTATATTGGGGTGGTTTGTTGAGCTAATAATAGAGCGTTAAATTCAGATGTGCAATAGCCAGGAATGTAAGGAATTCAAAATTGCCCTTTATTTTTTGCCTGCTATAAATATCCGAACTTAAATTTTTCTTGAAGGAACGCACAAAAAAGGGCTTATTGGCTGAGCGGTTACTCCTTTTTTCAGTCGAGAACATCCGGATTCAGGTCACATTTTCACATGATGAAATAGACGTTCATTGTAATGATTTCAACCTTTTGTATTAGTTTTGTTGATGGGCACAGTCTATTACTTTGCAACAGTTATGTAGAACAGTAACAATAAGTTCAGGGTTTCCATTAGGTCGGCGTTGATAAGCAGCGTTGATGAATATCAAACGCACATTACGACAAGAATGGGATCTGTCGCGCGTTGTTTGTTCAATTGTTAATTCGTATTTTCCGTACATTCGGCCCTACAGATTTTTCTCGCGCCGGGAGGGTGAGGCGAAAGATATAGCCAACAGGAGCAGAACCAGGCACCGATAACGATTGAAATTATGCTACACTGCGCCCCGTCTTTATTTCACTTTGGTGAGGGTCTGTGGCCGATGGCACAGCTATATTTCTACTATTCAGCAATGAATGCAGGTAAGTCGACTGCCTTACTGCAATCTTCATACAATTACCAGGAACGCGGGATGCGTACTGTCGTATATACCGCGGAAATAGACGATCGTTATGGCGCGGGGAAAGTGAGTTCGCGTATCGGGTTGTCTTCCCCCGCCAAATTGTTTAACCAGAATTCATCGTTGTATGAAGAGATTGCAGCCGATAATGCGCAACAACCTATTCATTGCGTGCTGGTGGATGAATGTCAGTTTTTAACCCGGCAGCAGGTTTATGAATTATCGGAAGTTGTTGATCAACTGGATATTCCGGTGTTGTGCTACGGATTACGTACCGATTTTCGCGGTGAGCTGTTTGTGGGCAGCCAATACCTGTTGGCGTGGTCAGATAAGCTGGTGGAATTAAAAACGATCTGCTTCTGTGGGCGTAAAGCAAGTATGGTGTTGCGTCTTGATCAGGCTGGCAGACCTTATAATGAAGGCGAACAGGTGGTTATTGGCGGCAACGAGCGGTATGTCTCGGTCTGTCGTAAGCATTATAAGGAAGCGCTGGAGGAGGGCTCTCTGACAGCGATACAGGAACGCCATACCCACGATTAACCTCTCATCCTGATAAACGCTGAACCGTTTACAGAGCCGCAGAGACGGATTTCGAAGACAAAAAAAGCGGCCTCATCAGAGGCCGCTTTTACGTGGTAACTGTTTAGCGAGAATTACGCAGATTTCTTCGCTTTTTTCTCTGCTTTCGGTGCAGCGGCAACGTCTTTCGCCGCCGGGGTCCCTTCAGAGAACTCACGACCGTAGAAGGTATCCAGCAGGATCTGTTTCAGTTCGGAGATCAGTGGGTAGCGCGGGTTAGCGCCGGTGCACTGGTCATCGAATGCATCTTCAGACAGCTTGTCTACGTGAGCCAGGAAGTCAGCTTCCTGAACGCCTGCTTCACGGATTGACTTCGGAATACCCAGTTCAGCTTTCAGGCTTTCCAGCCATGCCAGCAGTTTCTCGATCTTCGCAGCAGTACGGTCGCCCGGTGCGCTCAGACCCAGATGGTCTGCGATTTCAGCATAACGACGGCGTGCCTGCGGACGGTCATACTGGCTGAAAGCAGTCTGCTTGGTCGGGTTGTCGTTCGCGTTGTAGCGAATAACGTTGCTGATCAACAGGGCGTTCGCCAGACCGTGCGGAATGTGGAACTGCGAGCCCAGTTTGTGCGCCATGGAGTGACACACGCCGAGGAAGGCGTTCGCAAACGCGATACCGGCGATAGTGGCTGCACTGTGAACACGTTCACGGGCGACCGGGTTTTTAGACCCTTCGTTGTAAGACGCCGGCAGGTTTTCTTTCAGCAGTTTCAGCGCTTGCAGTGCCTGACCGTCAGAGAACTCAGAAGCCAGTACGGAAACGTAAGCTTCCAGGGCGTGAGTGACGGCATCCAGACCACCGAAGGCACACAGGGACTTCGGCATGTCCATGACCAGGTTAGCATCGACAATCGCCATATCCGGGGTCAGGGCATAGTCAGCCAGCGGGTATTTCTGACCGGTCGCATCGTCGGTAACAACCGCAAACGGAGTCACTTCAGAACCGGTACCAGATGTGGTGGTGACCGCAACCATTTTCGCTTTGACACCCATTTTCGGGAACTTGTAGATACGTTTACGGATATCCATAAAGCGCAGCGCCAGTTCTTCGAAGTGAGTTTCCGGATGTTCGTACATCACCCACATGATTTTCGCGGCGTCCATCGGGGAACCGCCACCTAGCGCGATGATCACGTCAGGTTTGAAGGAATTTGCCAGCTCTGCACCCTTACGGACAACAGAGAGGGTCGGGTCCGCTTCCACTTCAAAGAACACTTCAGTTTCAACGCCAGCCGCTTTCAGCACAGAGGTGATCTGGTCTGCATAACCGTTGTTGAACAGGAAGCGGTCAGTCACGATGAGCGCACGTTTGTGGCCATCAGTAATCACTTCATCCAGCGCGATTGGCAGTGAGCCACGGCGGAAGTAGATAGATTTCGGAAGTTTGTGCCACAACATGTTTTCAGCTCGCTTAGCAACGGTTTTCTTGTTGATCAGGTGTTTTGGACCAACGTTTTCAGAGATGGAGTTACCACCCCAGGAACCACAACCCAGAGTCAGGGAAGGTGCGAGTTTGAAGTTATACAGGTCACCGATACCACCCTGAGATGCCGGGGTGTTGATCAGGATACGTGCGGTTTTCATCATCTGACCGAAGTAAGCCACGCGCTCCGGCTGGTTGTCCTGATCGGTGTACAGGCAAGAGGTATGACCGATACCGCCCATCGCCACCAGTTTCTCCGCTTTAATGACCGCGTCTTCAAAATCTTTCGCACGGTACATCGCCAGCGTCGGGGACAGTTTTTCGTGAGCGAACGGTTCGCTCTCATCAACCACTTTCACTTCACCGATCAGAATCTTAGTGGTTTCTGGCACCGTGAAGCCTGCCAGTTCAGCGATTTTGTACGCAGGCTGACCCACGATAGCGGCGTTCAGCGCGCCATTTTTCAGGATCACGTCCTGAACGGCTTTCAGCTCTTTACCCTGCAGCATGTAGCCGCCGTGGCTGGCGAAACGTTCGCGAACGGCATCGTAAACGGAATCAACCACAACAACAGACTGTTCAGAAGCACAAATAACACCGTTGTCGAAGGTTTTGGACATCAGTACAGAGGCGACAGCGCGTTTGATATCAGCGGTTTCATCGATAACCACCGGGGTGTTACCTGCGCCCACGCCGATTGCCGGTTTACCGGAGCTGTATGCAGCTTTAACCATGCCCGGACCACCGGTCGCCAGAATCAGGTTGATATCCGGGTGGTGCATCAGCGCGTTAGACAGTTCAACGGATGGTTGATCGATCCAGCCAATCAGGTCTTTCGGTGCACCGGCAGCGATAGCAGCCTGCAGCACAATATCAGCCGCTTTGTTGGTTGCATCTTTTGCACGAGGGTGCGGAGAGAAGATGATCGCGTTACGGGTTTTCAGGCTAATCAGAGACTTAAAGATTGCCGTAGAGGTTGGGTTAGTGGTTGGTACGATGCCGCAGATGATACCGATTGGTTCAGCAATGGTGATGGTCCCGAAGGTGTCGTCTTCAGACAGCACGCCGCAGGTTTTTTCATCTTTGTAAGCGTTATAGATGTACTCAGAAGCAAAGTGGTTTTTAATCACTTTATCTTCGACGATACCCATGCCGGATTCGGCAACGGCCATCTTCGCGAGAGGAATTCGAGCATCTGCGGCAGCCAGAGCGGCGGCGCGGAAGATTTTATCAACTTGTTCTTGAGTGAAACTGGCATATTCACGCTGGGCTTTTTTGACGCGCTCGACGAGTGCGTTAAGTTCAGCGACATTAGTAACAGCCATAATGCTCTCCTGATAATGTTAAACTTTTTTAGTAAATCATCTGCTCGATACGTGAGTATAGACAGCGGGCGTTAGTTTGTATAACAGCCAGAAAATCAATTGGTTACTTAACGTTCAGTTGGCTCTGATTTACTAAAAGAGCTTATGCGTCAGCGTCATCTAACTCTAACGCGTTACTTCCAGGTGGCGTAAGCAAGGTTACTCACTTCTGAGTAGCGATTACGTGATCTGGATCAAGATTTAGCAAAGCTGACACCTTTCAGCAGGCCGTTTTAGCCCTAAACGCTAAGTGTTGTTTAATTGTAGTGGTGAATGGGTCTTAAATTATCATAATTAAAACATATTAATAACACTCAGGAATGGTAGCAATTTTACGTTTGCCCTGGTGAAATGTGCTGTGAAAAGGCGTATCTTCAGCACGGTTTTTACCCGGTTATTTTAACTTACTTTATACGGCTAACGCTTCGGAGCTAACCGTGATCCAAACGCTGTTTGATTTTCCTGTTTATTTCAAATTTTTCATCGGGTTGTTCGCGTTAGTGAACCCGGTTGGGATTATTCCTGTCTTCATCAGTATGACCAGCTACCAGACAGCGGCGGCGCGCAACAAAACGAACCTCACTGCCAACCTGTCCGTAGCGATCATTCTGTGGACCTCGTTATTCCTCGGCGACGGCATTCTGCAACTGTTCGGTATCTCGATTGATTCGTTTCGTATCGCCGGCGGGATCCTTGTGGTCACCATTGCGATGTCGATGATTAGCGGCAAACTGGGTGAGGATAAGCAGAACAAGCAGGAAAAATCAGAAACGGCGATCCGGGAAAGCGTGGGCGTGGTTCCTCTGGCGCTGCCGCTGATGGCAGGCCCCGGCGCGATCAGTTCAACCATTGTGTGGGGAACGCGTTATCACAGCGTGATGTACCTGCTTGGCTTCTTTGTGGCGATTGCGATTTTTGCCCTGTGCTGTTGGGGACTTTTCCGCATGGCACCGTGGCTGGTGCGTGTTCTGGGCCAGACGGGCATTAACGTGATTACCCGAATTATGGGCCTGCTCCTAATGGCGCTGGGCATTGAGTTTATTGTCACAGGTATTAAGGCCATATTTCCTGGGCTATTAAGCTAATTCGCTTTCAGATGAAATAACTTACGGAGCTGTTCGCGGCTCCGTCTGTCTTTATCTTCCCGTCTCGTCACCTTTTTTACTTTCAGTCCCGCCCACCGGGAATCATTGATGCCTCTGCCTGTATTAAGCCCCTTGATTTAATTGCGCTTTTAATCCCGCTATGAGTCTTTGCTTTGTTATTTTGCTCACATCACAATCCTGGGCTTGCTGAAGGATAATTGAGATGATATTAGTTAATTCAATGAACTTGCAGAGGAATGTGCTAAAAAATAACCAATTGTTAATTTTTTGTACATTTTTACGCCTTTTGCAGAGCTCAACAGTCTCAGGCTGATGAGTTGTTAATAATTGCATGATTAATAAGCAATTATTGTTATTTTGTCTGTTTCGGAACGTTCCGCCGGAACGCTATTTTTTCTCTAAAAGAGAATTGCTTAACAAATCTGTAAATTGTATTGGCGGTTAATTAATGCTTTTGTTACTTTCCGACAGTTCATATTGCAGCGGATTGCTCGTTGATGAGAATAAATATCAACAAAGCGGTTTGGCCACTATTCATGCGCCCCTGACAGGGGAGGCGTATAACGAATCGACGTAAGGTGATCAAACGAATCGCCAGAATAATTAAAGTCGGTGATAGCAGGCAGTAAACGACCTGACAGCTGAAAGTCTCCGGAGCTGCTCAGAGATCCCTAAGGGGATTAACAGGCTGGTGATAAAACCAGTAATTATAATGAGGGAGTACAAACACAATGACCAACACGAAGAAAAGTTTAGTGGCGGCAGGAATTTTAACTGCGCTCATCGCCGGAAATGTGGCGACGGCTGCCGTCGTCCCCGCTGGTGTTCAACTGGCGGAAAAACAGACGCTGGTGCGAAATAATGGTTCGGAAGTTCAGTCCCTCGATCCGCATAAAATCGAAGGGGTGCCGGAATCCAATATCAGCCGCGATCTGTTTGAAGGGTTAATCATCAGTGACGTCGACGGTAAACCGTCTCCTGGCGTGGCTGAAAAATGGGAAAATAAAGATTTTAAAGTCTGGACATTCCATCTGCGCAAAGATGCAAAATGGTCCGATGGCTCACCGGTGACGGCCCACGATTTTGTTTACAGCTGGCAGCGTCTGGCGAATCCGAATACCGCATCCCCGTATGCCAGTTATCTACAGTATGGTCATATCGTCAATATTGATGACATCGTTGCCGGCAAGAAACCGCCAACCGATCTTGGCGTTAAAGCCATCGATGATAATACCTTTGAAGTGACCCTCAGCGAGCCTGTTCCTTATTTCTACAAACTGTTGGTGCACTCATCCGTTTCCCCGGTTCCTAAAGCCGCCGTTGAAAAGTACGGTGAGAAGTGGACTCAGCCAGCCAATATCATCACCAACGGTGCGTATAAGCTGAAAGACTGGGTCGTTAACGAGCATATCGTGCTCGAACGCAATCCTAATTACTGGGACAACGCCAAAACGGTCATTAATCAGGTGACGTACCTGCCGATCGCGTCAGAAGTGACAGACGTTAACCGCTACCGCAGCGGTGAAATCGACATGACCTATAACAACATGCCGATTGAACTGTTCCAGAAGCTGAAAAAAGAGATCCCGAACGAAGTTCACGTTGACCCGTATCTGTGCACCTACTATTACGAAATCAATAACCAGAAAGCACCGTTTACGGATGTCCGCGTGCGTACCGCGCTTAAGCTGGCGCTGGACCGCGATATTATCGTTAATAAAGTGAAAAACCAGGGCGATCTGCCGGCATACAGCTTCACGCCTCCGTATACTGACGGCGCAAAACTGGCTGAACCAGAATGGTTTGGCTGGACGCAGGAAAAACGTAACGAAGAAGCGAAAAAATTACTGGCCGAAGCCGGATATACCGCTGATAAACCGTTGACCTTCAACCTGCTGTATAACACCTCCGATCTGCACAAAAAACTGGCTATCGCCGCGGCGTCCATCTGGAAGAAAAACTTAGGTGTGAACGTCAAGCTGGAAAACCAGGAGTGGAAAACCTTCCTCGATACGCGTCATCAGGGCAACTATGATGTCTCCCGTGCGGCCTGGTGTGCGGATTACAACGAACCGACCTCCTTCCTGAACATGGTGCTGTCTGATAGCTCAAACAACACGACGCATTATAAGAGCCCGGCGTTTGACAAGATCCTCGCCGATGCGCTGAAAGCAACGAATGAAGAGCAGCGCACTGAGCTTTACGGTAAAGCCGAACAGCAGCTTGATAAAGATTCTGCGATCGTGCCGGTGTTCTACTACGTCAACGCCCGTCTGGTGAAACCGTGGGTGGGTGGTTATACCGGTAAAGACCCGATGGATAATATCCACGTCAAAGACTTGTATATTATCAAGCATTAATGGCAAAGGGTGGGGCAGCAGACGTTGCCCCACAGTGTCTTTTTTCGTCGACTCTCAACACCTCTCATTAGCGGTTCTGCGTGAAGGGGTGTAAAGGCACTCGCCAGAAGGTACGGGCAATGTTGAAATTTATTCTACGCCGCTGTCTGGAAGCAATTCCGACGCTGTTTATTCTTATTACCATTTCGTTCTTTATGATGCGTCTTGCGCCGGGAAGTCCCTTCACCGGTGAACGCGCGCTGCCGGCAGAAGTTCTGGCAAACATTGAAGCGAAATACCATCTTAACGACCCCATCATGACCCAGTATTTCAGCTATCTGAAGCAGCTGGCGCACGGTGATTTCGGTCCTTCTTTTAAATACAAAGATTATACGGTTAACGATCTGGTCGCTTCGAGTTTTCCGGTATCGGCGAAACTGGGCCTTGCCGCCTTTTTTCTGGCCGTGATCCTCGGGGTGAGCGCTGGCGTGATTGCCGCGTTGAAGCAAAACACGCGATGGGACTATGCGGTCATGGGGGTGGCCATGACCGGGGTGGTGATACCGAGCTTTGTGGTTGCGCCTCTGCTGGTCATGATATTCGCGATCACCCTCAAATGGCTGCCGGGTGGCGGCTGGAACGGTGGGGCGCTGAAATTTATGATCCTGCCGATGGTGGCGTTATCACTGGCCTATATTGCCAGTATTGCGCGTATCACCCGTGGCTCGATGATTGAAGTGTTGCACTCAAACTTCATCCGCACCGCGCGAGCCAAAGGGCTGCCGATGCGCCGTATCATTTTCCGCCATGCGTTGAAACCGGCGTTACTCCCGGTGCTCTCTTATATGGGGCCGGCATTTGTCGGGATTATCACAGGTTCAATGGTCATTGAGACAATCTATGGTTTGCCGGGGATCGGTCAGCTGTTTGTTAACGGCGCGCTGAACCGCGATTACTCGCTGGTGCTCAGCCTGACGATCCTCGTGGGGACATTGACTATTGTCTTTAATGCGATTGTTGACGTGCTCTATGCCGTCATCGACCCGAAAATTCGTTACTGATACTGGAGCTCGCGATGATGTTAGGTAAGAAAAACAGCGAAGCGCTGGAGAATTTCAGTGAGAAGCTGGAGGTCGAGGGGCGCAGCCTGTGGCAGGATGCGCGCCGTCGTTTTATGCATAACCGCGCGGCGGTTGCCAGTCTGATTGTGCTGGTGATGATTGCGCTGTTCGTGACGCTGGCACCGATGCTGTCGCAGTTCACCTACTTTGATACCGATTGGGGAATGATGTCCAGCGCGCCGGATACCGAGTCCGGCCACTATTTTGGTACCGACTCCTCCGGGCGCGACCTGCTGGTGCGCGTGGCGATTGGCGGGCGGATTTCACTGATGGTCGGCATCGCTGCCGCACTGGTGGCGGTGGTGGTGGGGACACTGTACGGCTCGCTTTCAGGCTATCTGGGCGGCAAAATCGACTCTGTGATGATGCGCCTGCTGGAAATCCTCAACTCCTTCCCGTTTATGTTCTTCGTTATTCTGCTGGTCACCTTCTTCGGACAAAACATTCTGCTGATTTTTGTGGCGATCGGGATGGTCTCCTGGTTGGATATGGCGCGTATTGTGCGTGGGCAGACCCTGAGTCTGAAGCGGAAAGAATTTATTGAAGCCGCGCAGGTGGGCGGCGTCTCGACTGGCAACATCGTACTGCGTCATATTGTACCTAACGTGCTGGGCGTGGTAGTGGTGTACGCCTCCTTGCTGGTGCCAAGCATGATCCTGTTCGAATCCTTCCTCAGCTTCCTGGGGTTGGGGACACAGGAGCCGCTGAGCAGTTGGGGCGCGTTGCTGAGCGATGGCGCCAACTCGATGGAAGTGTCGCCGTGGCTACTGCTGTTCCCGGCTGCTTTTCTGGTGGTGACGTTGTTCTGTTTTAACTTTATTGGCGATGGCCTGCGTGATGCCCTCGACCCGAAAGACCGTTAAGGAGTGCAGCCATGAGCGTAATTGAAACTGCAGGCGTGCCGTTCGCGCAGCAAAGGGCTAACGCACTGCTGGACGTAAAAGATCTTCGGGTGACGTTCAGTACCCCGGACGGTGATGTCACCGCGGTGAATGATTTAAACTTTACGCTGCGCGCCGGAGAAACCCTCGGCATCGTCGGTGAGTCTGGTTCAGGTAAATCACAGACCGCGTTTGCGTTGATGGGGCTGCTGGCCGCGAATGGCCGGATTGGCGGTTCGGCGACGTTCAGTGGCCGCGAGATCCTCAATCTGCCGGAGCGCGAACTGAATAAGCTGCGCGCCGAACAGATCTCGATGATTTTCCAGGACCCAATGACCTCGCTGAATCCCTACATGCGTGTCGGGGAGCAACTGATGGAAGTGCTGATGCTGCATAAAAGCATGAGCAAAGCGGAGGCGTTTGAAGAGTCGGTCAGAATGCTGGACGCGGTCAAGATGCCGGAAGCGCGTAAGCGGATGAAGATGTTCCCGCATGAGTTTTCCGGCGGTATGCGTCAGCGCGTGATGATCGCAATGGCGCTGCTGTGCAGGCCGAAGTTGCTGATTGCCGACGAACCGACGACCGCGCTGGACGTCACCGTTCAGGCGCAAATCATGACGCTTCTCAATGAACTGAAGCGTGAATTCAACACCGCCATCATCATGATTACCCACGATCTCGGGGTCGTGGCCGGGATTTGCGACAAAGTGCTGGTGATGTATGCCGGGCGGACTATGGAATACGGTAATGCCCGCGATGTCTTTTATCAGCCCGTTCATCCATATTCGATTGGTCTGCTGAATGCGGTGCCGCGTCTGGATGGCGAAGGTGACGAGATGCTGACTATTCCGGGGAACCCGCCTAACTTACTGCGTCTGCCGAAAGGCTGTCCGTTCCAGCCGCGCTGTCCGCATGCGATGGAGATTTGTAGCACCACACCGCCGCTGGAGGAGTTCAGTCCAGGACGCCTGCGCGCCTGCTTTAAACCGGTGGAGGATCTGGCATGAACGCTGTAGATGAAAAACGTAAAGTCCTCCTGGAAATCGCCGATTTGAAGGTGCATTTCGACATTAAAGATGGCAAGCAGTGGTTCTGGCAGCCCTCGAAAACGCTGAAGGCGGTCGATGGCGTGACGCTGCGGCTATATGAAGGGGAGACGCTGGGTGTCGTTGGCGAATCCGGCTGCGGGAAATCGACCTTTGCCCGGGCCATTATCGGGCTGGTAAAAGCAACCGATGGTCGGGTGGCATGGTTGGGTAAAGACCTGCTGGGGATGAAACCTGATGAATGGCGTGACGTGCGCAGTGATATTCAGATGATTTTCCAGGATCCGCTGGCGTCGCTGAATCCTCGCATGACCATTGGTGAAATCATCGCTGAACCGCTGCGGACCTATCATCCGAAACTGCCGCGTCAGGAAGTGCGCGATCGGGTGAAGGCGATGATGATGAAGGTAGGCTTGCTGCCAAACCTGATTAACCGCTATCCGCATGAGTTTTCGGGCGGCCAGTGTCAGCGTATCGGGATTGCCCGGGCGTTGATTCTGGAGCCTAAGCTGATCATCTGCGATGAGCCGGTCTCCGCACTGGACGTGTCAATTCAGGCGCAGGTCGTTAACCTCTTGCAGCAGCTTCAGCGGGAAATGGGCCTGTCGCTGATCTTCATCGCCCATGACCTGGCGGTTGTAAAACACATCTCTGACCGCGTGCTGGTGATGTATCTGGGCCATGCCGTGGAACTGGGGACCTATGACGAGGTCTATCACAATCCGCTGCATCCCTACACCAAAGCGCTGATGTCGGCGGTACCGATTCCCGATCCCGATCTGGAAAAGAACAAGACGATTCAGCTACTGGAAGGGGAGTTACCGTCACCGATTAACCCGCCGTCAGGCTGCGTATTCCGTACCCGCTGCCCAATAGCCGGACCGGAGTGTGCGAAAACGCGTCCGGTACTGGAAGGCAGTTTCCGGCATGCGGTTTCCTGCCTTAAAGTAGACCCGCTATAATCGCAAGGGCTGACAAACTGTCAGCCCTTCTTTTCGCAGAGGTTATCGTGTCGTTTATCTTGTCATCGCTTCGCAGGCAGATTTATCACCGTTTGTTCGACCTGAATACCCGTTCTGGCCGACAGGGTGAGATATTTTGTGCATTGTTTGCGTTGCTGAGCGTTCTGGTTATTTTTATTGAATCAGGCATTGGCACGCAATATCACCTGACGTATGACGAATGGCATATTTTTGTCTGGCTTGAAGTGATCATCACGCTGGTCTTTACGCTGGAATATTTTCTGCGTTTAGTGAGCTGGCCGAATCCGGCGAAATATGTCTTCAGCTTCTGGGGATTAATTGATTTAGCCACTATCCTGCCTTTGTATGTTATGTGGCTGTGGCCGGAAATCAGCCTCGATTACGTTTTTGCCTGGCGGGCCATGCGAGCCATTCGTATCCTGCGGATCCTGAAGCTGTTGCGTTTTATGCCTTCGTTAGGGGTATTCTGGCGGGCGATTTTGAGTGCCAGGCATCAGCTGATTCTGTTTTATTCGTTTATTGGCATTTTGATGATTATCTTCGGCACGCTGATGTATCTCATCGAAGGGCCGGAATATGGATTCACCACGCTGAATGCGTCGGTTTACTGGGCGATTGTGACCGTCACGACGGTCGGGTATGGTGATATTACGCCCCATACGCCGTTGGGGCGGATCGTGGCGTCAGTCCTGATTTTGATTGGCTATTCAGTGATTGCCATTCCTACCGGGTTGATTACCACCCACATGAGCATGGCGTTTCAAAAGCGGAATCAACAGCGCCAATGCCCGCAGTGCCAGCAGAGCCAGCATGAGCATAGCGCGAAATTCTGTAACCACTGCGGCAGTAAATTGCCGGACTAAATAAAAAGAGCCGCGCTGGCGGCTCTTCTTTTCGTCATTACTCGCGCCAGAGAATATGGCAGAGCTTGTGATCTTTTTCGCGACACAGCAGCACGCGGGCAAAAATATCGTTGATCTCGCCGTCTTCGCTGTCCGCCAGACCAATCACCACTTCGGCAAAGAAGTCTGGGTTCAGGTCATAATCCACGTGATCCTGCCAGTCTTCCGACGGGTCAAATAACTCTGCGCCGCCGCGCTCCTCAAACTGCAGGTTGAACAGAATAATGTCCGCCGGGTCGAGGTTATCGGCCGCCAGTTCGAGAAAAATATCGTAAGCCTGCTCAAGCGTTTCGTCTTCAGTCAGGCGATTGTTCAGATCCATATCCATAATGACTACCTGTTTACCGTCTCTTGGGCACGTTTTACAGCAACGGACTGAAGAAGTAAAACAGTCGCTCGGTGATCCGCTGCCAGAGTGGGCGTTTTACCCACAAACTCGCGTCCAGCAGGCGAGAACGGGAAATATAATCGTCCTGCACGGCAGCCAGATCGCCGCCGAATCCGACGTCATCAATGACCAGCGTGATCTCAAAATTCAACCACAGACTGCGCATATCCAGATTCACGGTCCCGACCAGACTGAGTTCACCATCGACCAGTACGCTCTTGGTATGCAACAGGCCGCCTTCAAACTGATAGATTTTCACCCCGGCCGCCAACAGCTCGGTAAAGAAAGCGCGGCTGGCCCAGCCAACCAGGAGCGAATCATTCTTGCGCGGCAGAATAATACTGACGTCCACACCGCGCTGCGCCGCCGTACAGATGGCATGCAGCAAATCGTCGCTTGGCACGAAGTAGGGGGTGGTCATGATTAAATATTCACGCGCCGAGTAAGCCGCCGTCAGCAGCGCCTGGTGAATCAGATCTTCCGGAAAACCAGGGCCGGAAGCGATGGTATGAATCGTGTGTCCGCTGGCCTCTTCGAACGGCATTATGTTGACGTCCGGCGGCGGAGGCAGAATGCGTTTGCCGGTTTCAATCTCCCAGTCGCAGGAATAGACGATGCCCATCGCGGTAGCGACCGGACCTTCCATTCGCGCCATCAGATCCACCCACTGACCGACACCCGCATCCTGTTTGAAAAAGCGCGGATCCACCATGTTCATACTGCCAGTATAGGCAATATAGTTATCAATCATCACCATTTTGCGGTGCTGCCGCAGGTCCATGCGACGCAGGAACACACGGAACAGATTAACCTTCAGCGCTTCGACCACTTCGATACCGGCATTGCGCATCATCGCCGCCCAGGGGCTGCGGAAGAAAGCGACGCTACCGGCAGAGTCGAGCATCAGTCGGCAATGGATCCCGCGTCGTGCGGCAGCCATCAGGGATTCCGCCACCTGATCCGCCATTCCGCCGGGTTGCCAGATATAGAACACCATTTCGATGTTATGTCGCGCCAACTGAATATCGCGGATCAGCGCCTGCATCACATCGTCAGAATCGGTGAGCAACTGGAGTTGGTTGCCTTTAACTCCCGCGATGCCCTGGCGACGCTCACAGAGTTTGAACAGCGAAGCGGCGACGCTGCTGTTCTCTTCGGCGAAGATATGTTTGCAGGCTTTGAGATCGTTCAGCCATTTTGCGGTGGATGGCCACATTGCGCGAGCGCGTTCTGCCCGACGCTTGCCCAGATGCAGTTCCCCGAAGGATAAATAAGCAATAATTCCGACCAGCGGCAGAATATAAATGATCAGCAGCCAGGCCATCGCGGAAGGAACCGCGCGACGTTTCATCAAAATACGTAATGTTACACCGGCAATGAGCACCCAGTAGCCCAGAATGACCAGCCAACTCACCACCGTGTAGAAGGTTGTCATAGATTAAAAATCCTTTTGAAAGCGTATTGTTATGAGTTTACGCGTCATGATAAATCTGGCAAATAAAAACACGGCAAAAGCGCTAGCCTGCCTGTCTGTGGGGGGTATAATGCCCATTCTTGCACTGTAAGAGTAGGTATCATGAAGCGGAGTAGAACGGAAGTGGGACGCTGGCGGATGCTGCGTCAGGCCAGTCGCCGTAAAGCACGTTGGCTTGAAGGACAGTCGCGTCGGAATATGCGGATCCACTCAATCAGAAAATGTGTCCTGAACCAGCAACGTAATTCGCTGCTGTTTGCGATCCATAGCCTCTGAGTGAACAGGGCACCGCATGCGGTGCCCAATGAACACGTCTTTCAGAACGTCTTCTTAAAGGGTTTCACCGAAACCTGCGCGTAAACCCCGGCGGCAACATACGGGTCAGCCTCGGCCCAGGATTTCGCCTCTTCCAGCGAGTCAAATTCAGCAATCACCGTGGAGCCGGTAAAACCTGCCGCACCGGGATCGTTGCTATCTACCGCTGGCATGGGGCCTGCAGTCAGGAGACGTCCTTCGTCGTGAAGCAACTGTAGTCGTGCCAGATGCGCGGGGCGGACGGAAAGACGCTTTTCAAGTGAGTTCTGATTATCTTGCGCGTAGATGACATAAAGCACGGATAGGGCTCCTTGTTCGGTAAAAGTGCTAAATACGTTATTTGAAAGGTCCCTTTACTGCAACGCAAAGATGACAGCCTTGTTAAGGCCGTACAATTGTCAGGGAGTTTTTAGGATAAAAATGGCGCTTATGGCGATGGCTTATTGAATATGATTGCTATTTGCATTTAAAATCGGGGCCTGGTTTTTCAACTGAAACGATTATGACTTCAATGACCCTTGATTTACCTCGTCGCTTCCCCTGGCCGACGTTACTCTCCGTTGGCATTCATGGCGCTTTAGTGGCGGGACTCTTGTATACCTCGGTACATCAGGTTATTGAACTGCCTGCCCCTGCGCAGCCCATCTCCGTAACGATGGTTTCGCCAGCCGACCTGGAACCACCGCAGGCGGTCCAGCCGCCGCCGGAACCGATTGTCGAGCCTGAACCCGAGCCGGAGCCGATTCCCGAACCGCCCAAAGAGGCGCCGGTTGTTATCGAGAAACCGAAGCCTAAACCCAAGCCAAAACCGAAGCCGGTGAAAAAGGTGCAGGAGCAGCCGAAGCGTGATGTCAAACCTGCCGAGCCGCGCCAGGCGTCGCCGTTTGAGAACACCGCGCCTTCGCGTCCGGCCACCAGCACCGCGCCGGCAACCAGTAAGCCGACGGTGAGTGTTCCGGCAGGTCCACGGGCGTTGACGCGTAACCAGCCGCAGTATCCGGCGCGCGCCCAGGCATTACGCATTGAGGGGCGGGTAAAAGTGAAGTTTGATGTCACGGCCGATGGTCGGGTGGACAACGTACAAATTGTATCAGCGCAACCGGCCAACATGTTTGAACGTGAAGTGAAGAATGCGATGCGCAGATGGCGCTATGAAGCCGGTAAACCGGGGTCAGGGCTGGTCGTGAATATCGTCTTCCGCCTGAACGGCACCACGCAAATCGAGTGATCGTGACGCGCTAAGAGAAAAGCCTCCGCAACGGAGGCTTTTTTGTCATTATTGCGCCGGAAGCGGGCGGGGTTTACCGTCCGGATCCACCGCGACGTAGATAAACAGCGCTTCTGTCGCTTTGTAGCGCTGGCCAATCGGCTCTGACGCCACTTTCTTCACCCAGACTTCAATATTGATGCTGACGGAAGTGGTTCCGCGCTTCACGCAACGGGCGTAGCAGCACACCACGTCGCCGACGGCGACCGGGCGCAGGAAGCTCATTCCTTCCACGCGGACAGTCACCACGCGACCATGGGCAATCTCTTTGGCCTGAATGGCACCGCCAATATCCATCTGCGACATCAGCCAGCCGCCAAAAATATCACCGTTGGCATTGGTATCGGCGGGCATAGCCAGTGTGCGTAAAACCAGTTCGCCCTGCGGGGCGTGAATTGTTGTTGTCATTGTAAAACCGACTGTAGAAAAAAATTTCAGTCGCGATGCTACTATGATTTTCACATGGAGAACAGAGGGGAAACGCCCGCGAGACGGGCGTTTGGGTGATTAGAAGGACATCGTTACGCCCGCATAGTAAGCGCGTCCGGGTTCGTTATAGGTTGAGGCGCCATCGTTTTCACGATAGATCTGCTTGTCGAACAGGTTGCTGATCCCGGCGTTCAGGCGCAGATTTTTCGTCATCTGGTAATTAGCGCCGAGTCCGACAACCGCATAAGCACCAATTTCCTTATCCGACATGGCACCCGTCTCATTGCGCGTTTCAGCATACTCGCGCGGTTTTTGTCGACCGTACTGCGTCCACTGTAGCTGCGTGGAGAGCTTGTCGTTCACCTGCCAGTCGAGCAGGGTATTAATGGTGTATTTCGGGATCACGGAGAGCGGGTTACCGGTGTCCTTGTTCTCGGATTTGATCATATACGTCGCGTTGGTGCGCCAACTTAACGTCTCCGGCACCAGCGGGATCACCACGTTACCTTCCAGACCTTCGACAATCGCTTTGCCGCCATTTTCCCATTGCAGGATGTTATTCCCGTTGGAGGCGTAACCAATAATATCGGTCCCGGCGACAATCTTGTTCTTATAGTCGTTACGGAACCAGGTGATTCCCGCATCCCAGCCAGCGTAATTAAATTCCAGACCGATCTCTTTGTTAATACTGATTTCCGGATCCAGATCCGGATTGCCCAGCAGATAACAACTGCCGGTGGCGATCGTATTTGGACAGCCGTTGCCGCGCGTGGAGAGCAAATATCCCTCGCTGGACTGATACAGGTTTGGCGCTTTAAAGACGCGCGCAATCCCGGCTTTCAGCTTGAACAGATCGCCCAGTTCCTGCGACATATTCAGACTGGGGCTCCAGTTGCTGCCAAATTCATCGTGATAGTCAAAACGGATCCCCGGAATAATATCCGTGCCAGGCCGCGCTTCGATATTATCTTCCAGATAGATACCGGTGAGCGTGGCGCTATTTTTGGTGCTGCGACTGGAGGCATCACCGGAGACATTGCCAATCTGCACGCCGGATGCGCTGGTGGCCTGCATAGACGCCGGATCGTTGAGTTCGTCACGGTTCCACTCCGCACCCAGCGTCAGGGTTTGATCAACCAGCCAGAAGACAGGGATGTTGAGTTCTCCGGAAGAACGATAAGATTCCAGGCGGCTGGTGGCGTATTCGGTGTTATTGATCATCCCTTCCACTCTACCGGTCGAGCCTTCCTGCATTCGGGTATTGTTGGTTTTTTCGTAGTAGACGCCGAATTTGGACTGTCCCCAGTCCCAGATGCCGTTATGCGTCAGCCCCCATGACTGACGATACATCCGGTTGGTTTCATCGCCGTAGAGGGTACTGACCAGCCCGTCAGGACTGACGTTGCTGTTGCTGTACTGCGTATCTCCGGCATAGATATTACCCTGACGGCTGTAGCTGTAGTCAAAATCCACAATTTGCTGTGGCGTCAGTTTCCAGGAGAGCAGGGCGTTGATGTCTTTATTGCGTACCCCTTCGCGCCCTGCGGCATAGGATCCATTTTGCTGAGTATTAATATCCGCCGCATCGGCGTCGGTTTTGTTGATGTTGCCGTACAGACGCATGGTGAGAACATCGTCAATGAGCGGACCGCTCAGATTGAAGTTCGCACGTTTGGTGGCACCTTCTTTGCTGTTCTCGGGCTGGTTGGTATAAAGAGACAGCGAGCCATGCCAGTCGTTCGTTGGCTGTTTAGTGATGATATTGACGACGCCACCTGCCGCACCGGAACCGTAACGTGCCGCTGCTGGGCCGCGCAGAACTTCAATACGTTCGACCATCTCCGCCGGTACCCAGTTTGTGTCACCACGGGTATCACGCTCGCCGCGCCAGCTATAGCGTACTGAGTTTCGAGAGGTGACCGGCACGCCGTCAATCAGGATCAGCGTGTTTTCCGGACCCATGCCGCGAATATCAATCTGACGGTTATTTCCCCGACTGCCGCTGGCGCTGTTGCCTGTCAGGTTCACACCGGGCATGGTGCGAATAATATCGGAGAGGTCGTTGACCGGCGGGGATTTTTCAATGTCTTTGGCGGTGATAATAGAAACACCGGGTTGCTGCTTGAGGGCTTCTTCGGCGGTGGCCTGGACGACCATCGTTTCACCGTCGTTCATGACGTCGTCTGCGGCGAATGCATTTCCGCTTAATGCTGTGGCAATCAAAAGCGCCAGAGGGCGTGGAGAAATTTTTGTTATCGTATTCATCAACTGACATCCATATTGTTTAAAATGCGATACGGAATATCAATGATAATTATTCTCATTACAATGTTATGAAGACAATCTCCATAATATCTTCATGATTCATGCAATTTCGGGTAAGTACGTCAGGGATTGTGCAGAAAGTTAAACCAGGCCTATAGGCCTGGTTTAATGGGCGTTTATGATTTGTCTTCTTGCGGGAGATGGCGATAGATATAGACGCCACTCAGCAGGGTAAAGATCAGCGTCAGCGCGGTGAGGCCAAACACCTTAAAGTTCACCCAGATATTTTGCGGCAGCCAGAAGGCGATGTAGATATTGGCAAGCCCACACAGAATAAAGAAGATGGCCCACGCGAGGTTGAGCTTCGACCAGACCGGCTGCGGCAGCGTCAGTTCTTTACCCAGCATGCGCTGGATCAGCGGTTTTTTCATGATCCACTGGCTAACCAGAAGCGCACCGGCAAACAGGCCGTAAATCACCGTCACCTTCCATTTAATAAATTCATCGTTATGGAAGAAGATGGTCAACCCGCCGAACACGGCTACCAGAACAAAGGTGATCAGCGCCATTTTTTCAACTTTGCGATAGCGAACCCAACTGTAGATGAGCACGATAGCCGTTGCGACAATGAGCGCCGAGGTGGCCGCATAGATGTCATACACTTTGTAAAAAACAAAGAAGACCACCAGCGGTAAAAAATCAAGAAACTGCTTCATTCTTCGATTCCGTAATCAAACGCGTCGGGCATTTCTGCCGGCGACGCAGACAGGGTTATTGGCGAATCAACATATACAGACGGAACAGGTAGATGAGCAATATGGCGGAGATCAGATTGCTCAACGTATTTGCGATAACGGCGCCAACGTTAGGGTCAAGCGCGGCAAAGCTGGAGGCAAACAGCAACAGTAGCGTTTTTGCCAGCAGCCAGCCCATCACCGCCGGGGCGACCAGTCGCATATTAGACCACGCCAGACGCATACTGTTGCGCATTGCGACGAATACACCCATTTTATCCTGCACCAGCATAATCGGCGCAAGCGCCAGCAGGATAGCCAACAGGATGCCTGGTACCACGACCAGCATAATCCCGAGCTGTACCAGCAGGGTGGTCAGTAAAATCAGGATGAACAGACGCGGCAGGATCGGCGCACTGGCACCGATCGCGCGCAGGGCGCTGACGCGATGACCCGCTGAAATTAACTGAATCATCAGCAGTACGCCACCGGCCAGGACGGCATTACCAATCAGTCCTGAAAAGGTGGACGCTGCCGAGGCGCGCAACAGGATCTGCTGCTGCTCCGGCGTCATGTTTTGCACCAGTTCGAACAAACCCACGCTTCCCGCAAGATGATCCCCTTCACTCAGTTGCGCAATCTGCGCATCGCTGGGTGAGAAGGCATGCCCTAATACCACCGTGATGAACGCGCACAGCAGCGAGATCAGCAGGATGGTTAAAAATTGATTACGGAAAAAATTCCCGGTGTCACGGTATACGGACTGCGCCGTGATAGACATGCACTCTCCTTGAGT
This sequence comes from Citrobacter freundii complex sp. CFNIH2, assembly GCF_002880615.1. Taxonomy (NCBI): domain Bacteria; kingdom Pseudomonadati; phylum Pseudomonadota; class Gammaproteobacteria; order Enterobacterales; family Enterobacteriaceae; genus Citrobacter; species Citrobacter freundii complex sp. CFNIH2. The sequence goes on from NZ_CP025757.1 coordinate 1,135,172, forward strand.
TCTGCAGGTGTTGTTAAGCGATCAATTGTACCCTGGATAACTGCGCAGTGGCAGCATCAAGGGGTGTATGGAAAAGCATATCTTTGTAAAGCCAGAGTAATTTGAACAACAAATCCGCAGCGTGATGACGTTGCCGCCACAAAAATTAAGAAAATACTTTCAGCTTGTAAATATTGCAAAATTGATCTGAACAGGAATAACCAGGATTTTGAATGCTACTTCTAACTTAATCTGGATCAATAAATGTTAAATTACACGGCCTAATGTGATCCAGGTTAGATCACTTATTACTCCAATGTAGGTATATTCGTGACGCATTTATAACCATAACGATGGAGCGGGTATGAAAAAGTTAACAGTGGCGGCATTGGCAGTAAGTACTCTTCTCTCTGGCAGCGTTTATGCGCATGAAGCTGGCGAGTTCTTTATTCGCGCCGGTTCGGCGACGGTAAGACCGACGGAAGGCGCGGACGGCACCTTAGGCCATTTAGGTGGCTTTAACGTCAGTAACGACACGCAGTTGGGTCTGACATTCACTTACATGGCGACCGAAAATATCGGTGTTGAACTGCTGGCGGCGACGCCATTCCGCCATAAAGTGGGCACGCAGTTGACCGGTGATATCGCCACCGTTCATCACCTGCCGCCAACCCTGATGGCGCAGTGGTATTTCGGTGATTCCAGCAGCAAGCTGCGTCCATATGTCGGTGTTGGGGTTAACTACACGACCTTCTTTAATACTGACGTCAATAAGAATGGCAAAGAGACCGGCGTTTCCGATTTGAGTCTTAAAGATTCCTGGGGTGCAGCAGGTCAGGTCGGGATGGACTATTTGATCAACCGTGACTGGCTGATTAACATGTCAGTCTGGTACATGGATATCGATACCACCGCGGACTACAAGCTGGGTGGTGTTAAGCAGCATGACGATATTCGCCTCGATCCGTGGGTGTTTATGTTCTCGGCGGGTTACCGTTTCTAAAAAAAGTCACAACAAATAAAAGCGGGCGCCTTTAGCCCGCTTTTTTTATGCGCCGCGAACAGAACTGCTATCTTTTCTAACAGGCACGCTCTGTGAGTATTGCATCATGAAATTAACACCGTCTTTGCTGGAACAAAAAATCGCGGCGCTTGAGCAGTCACCGACGAATGAAAACAGCCTGTTTTATCTGCAGGTCTCACGATCGTTACTGGAAGCGATGCGCAAAATTGACTTGCTGGAGAAAGCGCTCGCCACGCCCATCCGCTTACCCTCTTGTAGCGCCAGTCCGGTGTGTGAAATTGAGGCCGGATACGCCGCTGGCGTGAGTGATTGCCGCATCGCCATTCGTCATGCGGGTTATCTGATTGAAGGGGATGATTAACCGTTCTGACCTGTACTGCGTGGGTGAAATCGAATACCGTAGTGATAACAGCGTGTTGATGCTCAGGGTGCCTTGGTGAAAATTGTGCAGGACAGTTTAAGAAACAGACAGGCACTTATTATTTCAGCGCTAATCACGCTGCTTTTTACGTCGCTTTTCCTGTTCATTATTTATGAGCAGCGACTGGCGACGGTCAATGAAGGGATGAACCGCCTGCAAACGCGGATGCTCGATATCTTCAATGATAATGAAATGATCGCGGATGCGACCGGCGTACGCTACCGGCAGATTAAAAGCGCTGGCCAGTGCGGCCAGATGTCGCAATTGACTCCCCGTGGGGAGGCCTGGGGAATTAACGCCGACAGCAAACGCATTCATTCCGCAACGGGTGCGATGGTAGCGCGTCAGCCGACGTTAAACGCGTTGTGTATGTATACCGCCGCTGAGTTTATTCGCGGCAGGGTGAACGCGCTTAATCCGGGTAATTTCGATGCTCATCGCTACGTTATTGCCGAGGATGCAAGCTATTTTTACTGGTTCACTCCCGCCGATGCTAAAGCGTTTGATTATCACTCATCGAAGATGGCGCGTAATATTTCCAGTTTCTTTCTTCCTCCCGTCGATTTTTACACCCGTTTGCTGGAAAAGAACGTCAAAACGAAAGCCTTAAGCTCTACGGATTTTTATGACGATAAAATCACGGATGAGAAAGCCTTCAGCGTCGTGAGTTATATTTATGACCTTTCTGGCAATGAGATCTCCGACCATATCGTAGGCTATCTGGTTTACGACCATGCTAAGCCGGAACTTCAGGAGGCATTACGCGACGCCTTTGATGGACAGGTGCCGCACGGACTGAACGTTTCGCTGGTGAATACTCTGAATCAGCAGTCGCTTTGTCTGACGGGGGAGTGTAAGAAGCGCCCGGAAATCGCCTTCAAGGTGCTCTCCGAAAAGTATGTCATTCACTACGCCATCTCGCTCAGCGGGTTTGCGATGCATGACACCCAGGCGGGGCTGCTGATCCTGATGGCGCCGTTCTTCTTTGTACTGATCATGATGGGGTTAAAATCCTGGCTGAATGAGAGCGATCTGAAAATCTACATCGACTCATTGACGGGCTGCTTCAACCGTAAGATTCTCGACATCATCAAGCGGCGGGATCTCTCTGACTGTTCGGTGGTGCTGGTTGATTGCAATAAATTCAAGGCAATTAACGATACCTGGGGACACGTCGCCGGGGACAGAGCGCTACAGATCATTGCCAACCGGATGTTGTCCAACACCCGCACCAGTGACGATCTGGTGATTCGCACCGGAGGGGATGAATTCGTGATTGTACTGTATCACGCGAAAACGGCCGATGCGGTCGCCATCGCCGAACGTATCGCCCATCAAATCAATGCGTATCAGTTTATCGTGCAGGACACGCTGGTGCCGCTCTCCATCTCCTGGGGGGTTGCCGAAGTGAATGAGGGAATTGATGATGCCATTCAGTATGCGGATGGCGAGATGTACAAAATGAAGCAGGCCAAATAATGAGACCGCCAGTGCGAGTCTGGCGGTCCCGGTGTTTTATCGGCGGGTGGCGGCTTTTAACCCGCTGACGAATGTCTTCAGTTCAGCCAACATCTGCTCAGGTTGTCCGACGTTCTTTTCAATGATTTTAACGATCGCGGAACCGGAGATTGCGCCAGCGGCGCCTGCGTCAATGGCGGCGGAAACCTGATCCGGCGCCGAAATACCAAAGCCCTGCAAAGACGGCGCGGCGTTGTACTCTTTCAGTTTCTCTACCAGATGATGTAAAGGCAGCGCGGCGCGATTTTCTGCGCCCGTCACGCCCGCGCGCGACAGCAGATAGGTATAACCCCGGCCATAAGAGGCGATCTGGCGCAGCAGGTCATCATCGGCATTCGGCGGACAGATGAAGATCGGCGCAACGTTGTGGCGCAGCGCGGCCTGACGGAATGGCGCAGATTCTTCAATCGGTACGTCGGCAACCAGCACGGAGTCGACGCCGACTTTTTCACACTGCGCGTAAAACGCGTCAATGCCTTTGCTGAACACCAGGTTCGCGTACATCAGCAGGCCAATAGGAATGGTCGGGTGCTTTTCGCGGATGGCGGCCAGCATCTCAAAACAGCGGGTCGGCGTGACGCCAGCGGCAAATGCGCGCAGCGTGGCGCTCTGAATGGTTGGGCCATCAGCGAGCGGATCGGAGAAAGGGATCCCTAACTCCAGCGCATCCGCACCCGCCTCAATCAGAGCATCGATAATGTTCAGCGACTGCTCAACGCCTGGGTCGCCGAGGGTCACGAAGGGGACAAAGGCACCTTCCTTGCGATCGTTCAGTTGTGCAAACAAGCTTTCATAGCGTTCCATCAGATTTCCCCTCGCGCTTTCAGAATATCGTGTACCGTGAAAATGTCTTTGTCGCCACGACCGGAAAGGTTAACCACCAGCAGTTGCTCTTTTTCCGGGTTCTCGCGCATCATTTTCAGCGCGTGGGCCAGGGCGTGTGACGACTCGAGCGCCGGGATAATGCCCTCGTGCAAACAGAGCGTTTTAAAGGCGTCCAGCGCTTCGTCGTCGGTGATCGACACGTAGTCGGCGCGACCAATGCTGTTCAGGTACGCATGCTGTGGGCCGACGGACGGGAAATCCAGGCCCGCAGAGATGGAGTAGGACTCCTCGATCTGTCCCTCATCCGTCTGCATCATCGGCGCTTTCATACCGAAATAGATCCCGACGCGACCGTGCTTCAACGGCGCACCGTGCTCACCGGTTTCAATCCCGTGACCACCGGGTTCTACACCAATCAGCCCAACGTTTGGCTCATTAATAAAATCGGCAAACATCCCGATGGCGTTGGAACCGCCGCCCACGCAGGCGATCACCGCATCCGGCAGGCGACCCTCTTTTTCGAGGATCTGCGCTTTGGTTTCTTCGCCGATCATGCGCTGGAATTCACGCACGATGGTCGGGAACGGGTGCGGGCCAGCAGCGGTACCGAGCATGTAGTGCGCGGTTTCGTAGCTACCAGACCAGTCACGCAGCGCCTCGTTACAGGCGTCTTTCAGCGTGGCTGAACCACTGTGAACCGGGATGACTTCGGCACCCATCAGGCGCATACGGAAGACGTTCGGCGACTGGCGCTCAACGTCTTTCGCTCCCATGTAGATACGGCATTTCAGGCCGAGCAGGGCGCTGGCGAGCGCTGAAGCCACCCCGTGTTGGCCCGCGCCGGTTTCCGCAATAATCTCGGTTTTGCCCATGCGTTTTGCCAGCAATGCCTGACCTAACACCTGGTTGGTTTTATGCGCGCCGCCGTGCAGCAGATCTTCACGCTTCAGGTACAGCGTGGTATGGGTTCCGGCAGTGATGTTCTGACATTTGGTCAGCGCAGTGGGACGTCCCGCATAGTTCTTCAGCAGGTCGGCAAACTGGGCCTGAAACTCGGGATCTTTTTGCGCACTGACAAACGCGTCTTCCAGTTGACGCAGAGCCGGCATCAGGATCTGCGGCACATACATGCCACCGAATTCACCAAAATAGGGATTGAGTAATGTTGTCATGTCCTTTTCCTTAATATGCGCGCAGTGTCTGAAATACCGAGGCCAGAAGGCGTGCATCTTTGATGCCCGGCTGTGACTCTACACCAGAATTAAAATCGAGACCGGCACAGCCGGTTTTAGCCGCGTCAACGCAGTTGTCCGCGCCAAGACCGCCTGCCAGCAATACGTTATCCAGCGATTGTCCGTGCAGTAACGACCAGTCAAAACGCTGACCGCTGCCACCCTGGCCGTTATCCAGCACGTATTTGTCGACATGCTGATAATCGCGGGCCGGGAGGGCGTCACCGACGCTCAGCGCTTTCCAGATCTGTACGTTTTCAGGCAGCGCGGCGCGCAGCGTATCGACATACGCCTGGTCTTCGCGCCCATGCAGCTGTACGGCTTTCAGCGAAAGCTGCGTCGCTTTTTCACAGACCTCGGCGATGTCGTGATTACGGAATACACCAACATATAGTAGCGGGGCGGCGGACTGCACTTCGCGGGCCTGTTCAATGCTGACAAAACGGGGTGAAGAAGGGACAAAAATCAGTCCACCATAGATTGCGCCAGAATCGCAGGCGGCTTTGGCATCTTCCGGACGCGTCAGGCCACAGACCTTATTTTCGCCAAGCAGAACACGGCGTACGGCGGCGTTAAGATCGTCATGCGCCATGAGGGCGGAACCAATCAGGAAGCCATTGGCAAAATGGCTCAGCTCGCGAACCTGAGCGTAGGTGTTGATCCCTGATTCACTAATCACCGTCACGCCCTGACCCAGTTTCGGCGCCAGTTGACGTGTACGATTCAGGTCAATCGACAGGTCGCGCAGGTCACGGTTGTTAATCCCGACCACTTTCGCGCCGAGCGCAATGGCGCGTTCCAGTTCGTCTTCATTGCTGACTTCCGTCAGCACGCCCATCTTCAGACTGTGCGCTACGGCAGAAAGCTGGCGATACTGCTCGTCGTCGAGTACCGAAAGCATCAGCAGGCAGGCGTCGGCCTGATAGTGGCGCGCAAGGTAAATCTGGTAAGGGTCGATAATAAAGTCCTTACACAGAATCGGCTGCGGCGCGATGCTGCTCACGATCGGCAGGAAATCAAAACTGCCCTGGAAGTACTTCTCATCGGTCAGAACGGAAATGGCGGAGGCGTAATGTTTATACACCCCGGCAATCCGTGCCGGGTCGAAATCATCGCGGATCACGCCTTTAGACGGGGAGGCTTTCTTACACTCCAGAATAAAGGCCGTACGCGCACCCTGTAAGGCGTCATAAAAGTGACGCGAGCTGGGCTGGACAGCGTTCTGAAAACTGGCCAGCGGTTGTTGCTGTTTGCGGGCTTCTACCCAAATCGCCTTGTCTGCGACGATTTTCGCTAAAACGGTTTGCATCATTTACCCTCTTGCCGCCAGAGCGGTGACTCGGTCATAAGCGGAACCACTGTGCAAGACCTCGAGAACGGTTTGCGCATTAGCCTTGAGATCTTCTTCACCATGCAGTCGCATTAACATTGCGACGTTTGCGGCAACGGCAGCCTCATGGGCGGCGTCACCTTTACCTTGTAGTAAGCGTGTCAGAATGTCACGGTTTTCTTCCGGCGTACCGCCTGCCAGCTGTTCCTGGTGGTAAGGGGTCAGGCCAAAGTCGTCCGCCGTCAGCTGATAGCTTTTGATCTCGCCGTCATGCAGTTCCGCCACAATGGTCGGCGCATGCAGGGATACTTCATCCATTCCGCCGCTGTGTACGACCGCGGCACGCTGGTAACCCAGCACGCGCAGGGTCTCGGCAATCGGCAGAACCAGTTCTGGGCTGTAAACGCCAATCAGCGCCAGCGGCGGATGCGCCGGGTTAATCAACGGCCCCAGTACGTTGAACAGCGTACGGGTCTTCAACTGCTGGCGTACCGGCATCGCGTGACGGAAACCGGTGTGGTATTTCGGGGCAAACAGGAAGCAAACGCCCAGCTCGTCCAGCGCCTGACGCGATCGGTCGGCATTCATATCGAGATTGATACCGAAGGCGGCCAGCAGGTCTGACGATCCGGATTTACTGGAAACGCTGCGGTTGCCGTGTTTTGCCACCTTCAGGCCGCACGCTGCCGCGACAAATGCGCTGGCGGTAGAAATATTAATGCTGTTGCTGCCGTCGCCGCCGGTGCCGACGATATCGGCGAACAGATAGTCAGGGCGCGGGAACGGCGCGGCATTTTCCAGTAAGGCGGTTGCCGCACCGGCAATCTCATTCGGATGCTCGCCGCGAATCTTCATGCTGACCAGAGCGGCAGCCAGCTGTTCTGGTTTGAGTTCACCGCGTACCACGGCGGAGAACAGCTGGTGGCTTTCCTGCTGGCTCAGGGTCTGTGCCTGATACAGTTTTTCGAGGATCGGCTGCAAGGTATTGGTCGGCTCCAGCTTCTGCTGCGCCCAGGCCAGCGTCTGCTCAAGCAGACGCGCACCCTGGGTGGTCAGAATGGATTCCGGGTGGAACTGTAAACCGCACACGCGATCGGCGTCATGACGAACAGCCATCACCATGCCATTAAAATGGGCGTTGATGGTCAGGCCAGCGGGAATATTGCTACCAATCAGAGAGTGATAGCGGGCAACCGGCAGCGGATTCGTCAGGCCGGCAAACATGGCCTGTCCATCGTGCTCAATGCTGGACGCCTTGCCGTGCAGGATCTCGCCAGCCTGGCCGACGTAGCCGCCGTAGGCTTCGACAATCGCCTGATGGCCCAGACAGATGCCGATAATCGGCAGCTTGCCGCGCAGTCGGGTCAGCAGTTCCGGCATACAGCCTGCTTCACTGGGGACGCCAGGACCGGGAGACAGCACCAGAACCGGGTTCTTCATGGTGGCCAGACGCTCAATCAGGGTCTGAGCCGGAATATGGTTACGGTAAATCACCACGTTATGACCGTTGGTACGCAGCTGATCTGCCAGGTTATAGGTAAATGAGTCGATGTTGTCGAGCAGCAGAATGTCAGCCATCAGAAAGTCTCCTGTGCGTGGTGCGCGGTGGCAATGGCACGCAGGACCGCGCGCGCTTTATTACGGGTTTCGTCGGCTTCTGACTGGGGAACAGAATCGAGCACAATACCGGCGCCCGCCTGGACGGTGGCAATACCGTCTTCCACCAGCGCGGAGCGAATCACAATGCAGGTATCCAGATCGCCGTGTGCGGTGAAGTAACCGACCGCACCGCCGTAGCTGCCACGTCGGCGCCCTTCGGCGTCGGCAATCAACTGCATTGCCCGCACTTTCGGCGCGCCGCTCAGCGTGCCCATGTTCATGCAGGCGCGGTAGGCGTGCAGGACATCGAGATCGCGGCGCAGTTCGCCGACGACGCGAGAGACCAGGTGCATAACGTGAGAATAGCGGTCAACCTTGGTCAGGTCTGCCACGTAGCGACTGCCTGGCGTACAGATGCGGGCGAGATCGTTACGCGCCAGGTCAACCAGCATCAGGTGCTCGGAAAGCTCTTTATGATCGGTGCGCATTTCCAGTTCAATGCGGCTGTCGAGGTCGCGGTCCAACGTGCCGTCGGCGTGACGACCGCGAGGACGCGTACCGGCAATCGGGTAAATTTCAATCTGGCGGCTGGTGGCATCGTATTTCAGCGAACTTTCCGGCGACGCGCCAAACAGGGTGAAATCGTTGTCCTGCATAAAGAACATGTACGGGCTGGGGTTGCTTTTCTTCAGCACGTAATAGGCCGCCAGCGGTGACGGGCAGGGCAGTGAGAAGCGGCGGGACGGGACCACCTGGAAAATTTCCCCGGCGCGGATCGCTTTCTGCATTGAGCGAACTACCGCGCCAAATTCGTCATCGCTCTGATTACATTCGCAGCGCATGTGTGGCACGGAAACGACCGGCAGCGGCGGCGCTGGTTCCGTCAGCTGCTGGCTCAGACGCGCCAGACGAGCGGTGAGACGCTGTTTTTCCTCGTCATTATCGCTGAACAGGCTGGCCTGAATGCGGGAGCTTTGTTTCTGGTGGTCGATCACCACAAGCGTTTCCGCCAGATAGAAACAGTAATCCGGGCAGCGGTTGCCAGCCTCAAGCTGCGGCAAATCTTCAAAACCGGCAACCAGATCGTACGCAAACAGACCGCCAAAGAACATCGCTTCGCGCTCTTGCGCCGGGACGTTAACCAGTCCCTGCAGCAGGCGGAAGGCGTCAAAGACCGAGAGTGCGCACAGACGCGCATCTTCGTCTAATAATGGGCTGACCGGCGGGAAACGCAGCACGCGACCTGCATCCTGCTGTTCATTCTCAACGCCTGCGGGCAGTGCGGCATCGAGTAAAGTCAACAGCGCGGCGCCATTGTCGGTTAAGGCCTGAATGGTGACAGTGTCACCGACAGCGGTAATGCGCAGCGCGCTATCCACCAGCAACAGGCTTTTGAGGTCGTCTTTGCTGTCGATATCCGCAGATTCCAGCAGCAGCGTTGCCGGACGGTCGCCGCAAACCTGATGGAACAACTCCGTCGGGTTTTTGCGATAGGCGGCATCGCAGGTAATGAGTTCGAGTGTGGGTTTTGATGTCTGCATGGTTATTCTCATTAATTTTGTTCAAAAAAAAGCCCGCTCTGTTGGCGGGCCGGGTATCTGGTGGCGATCTACACGCGAAATACACTGCCCGAAATCAGGAAGTGCGCCACCCACCGTGCAGAACAAACGTTGCTTTCATTTCGATACCCTTTTGCTTGTGAACTTTCGTACTAGTTAACTAGTTCGATGGGTTATTGTCAACACCTGATTTCAGTAAATTTGCCGGAACCGTTATGATGCGCAGGAAAGACTATTTTTGAGAGACGGGAGTTCGCCTTGAGCGACACGAATTATGCAGTGATTTATGACCTGCACAGTCACACCACAGCATCCGATGGACGACTGACGCCAGAAGCGTTAGTCCACCGCGCCGTCGAGATGCGTGTAGGCACGCTGGCGATTACCGACCATGACACCACAGCCGCGATTCCCGCGGCAAGCGAAGAAATTTCACGTTCCGGCCTTGCGCTGAATCTGATCCCTGGCGTTGAGATCTCTACAGTCTGGGAGAATCACGAAATCCATATTGTGGGTCTGAACATTGATATTGAAAATCCGGCGATGCGTGCGTTTCTGGCGCAACAGACGGAACGCCGACAGCAGCGGGCGCGCCTCATCGCTGACCGCCTGGAAAAAGCGCACATCACTGGCGCATGGGAAGGGGCGTTGCGCCTGGCCGACGGCGGCGCGGTGACCCGCGGCCATTTTGCCCGCTATCTGGTGGAGTGTGGTAAAGCGACCACCATGGCGGATGTCTTTAAAAAGTATCTCGCGCGCGGGAAAACAGGATACGTTCCGCCACAGTGGTGTACAATAGAACAAGCTATTGATGTCATTCATCATTCTGGCGGTAAGGCGGTACTGGCCCATCCAGGGCGGTATGATCTTAGCGCTAAGTGGCTGAAAAGGCTGGTGGCGTATTTCGCGCAACATCGTGGTGATGCGATGGAAGTCGCGCAGTGCCAACAGTCCCCCAATGAGCGCACGCAACTGGCCACGCTCGCCCGCCAGCATCAGCTATGGGCATCGCAAGGTTCTGATTTTCATCAACCTTGTCCGTGGATCGAGTTGGGCCGCAAGCTCTGGCTGCCGGCAGGCGTTGAAGGCGTCTGGCAGACGTGGGAGCAGCCGCAGAACACCACAGTGAGGGAAGTATGAGCCAGTTTTTTTATATTCATCCTGATAACCCACAGCAGCGCCTGATCAACCAGGCGGTTGAGATTGTGCGTAAGGGCGGGGTGATTGTGTATCCAACCGACTCCGGCTACGCGCTCGGTTGTAAAATTGAAGACAAAGGCGCGATGGAACGGATTTGCCGTATTCGCCAGTTGCCGGATGGACATAACTTCACCCTGATGTGTCGCGATCTGTCCGAACTGTCGACCTATTCGTTTGTCGACAACGTGGCCTTTCGCCTGATCAAGAACAATACGCCGGGTAACTACACCTTCATCCTGAAAGGGACAAAAGAGGTGCCGCGTCGGTTGTTGCAGGAAAAACGTAAGACCATCGGTCTGCGCGTGCCGTCGAACCCGATCGCGCTCGAACTGTTGCAGGCGCTGGGCGAGCCGATGCTCTCCACCTCGCTGATGCTGCCAGGCAGTGAATTTACCGAGTCCGATCCGGAAGAAATTAAAGATCGCCTGGAAAAACAGGTGGACCTGATTATCCACGGCGGTTATCTGGGCCAGCAACCCACAACGGTGATTGATTTAACCGATGATTCCCCGGTCGTCTTGCGTGAAGGCGTCGGAGACGTTAAACCTTTCTTATAAGGGCGCAACTCTGTATACTACGCGGCCTTAAAATGGCGCTGAGAAGCGCCGTTGATTCTCCTGTTCGACGCCTGTGAAGGCGACAGCTAAAGGAAGCTCTATGAGCGAAAAGTTACAGAAAGTGCTGGCGCGCGCTGGCCACGGCTCTCGCCGTGAAATTGAATCCATCATTGCAGCAGGTCGCGTCAGCGTAGACGGCAAAATTGCCACGCTGGGCGATCGCGTTGAAGTGAATCCTGGCCTGAAAATTCGTATCGATGGTCACCTGATTTCGGTGAAAGAGTCGGCGGAACAAATTTGTCGCGTTCTGGCTTATTACAAGCCGGAAGGTGAACTGTGTACGCGTAACGACCCGGAAGGTCGTCCTACGGTCTTTGATCGCTTACCGAAACTGCGCGGCGCGCGCTGGATTGCGGTAGGGCGTCTGGACGTCAATACCTGCGGTCTGCTGCTGTTCACCACCGATGGTGAACTGGCGAACCGTCTGATGCATCCAAGCCGTGAAGTTGAACGTGAATACGCGGTGCGCGTCTTTGGCCAGGTTGACGATGCCAAACTGCGCGATCTGAGCCGTGGCGTGCAGCTGGAAGACGGTCCGGCGGCGTTCAAAACCATCAAGTTCAGCGGTGGTGAAGGGATCAACCAGTGGTACAACGTCACCCTGACCGAAGGGCGCAACCGTGAAGTGCGTCGCTTGTGGGAAGCCGTTGGCGTGCAGGTAAGCCGTCTGATTCGCGTCCGCTACGGTGATATTCCGCTGCCGAAAGGTCTGCCGCGCGGCGGCTGGACGGAACTGGATCTTGCCCAGACTAACTATCTGCGCGAACTAGTGGAACTGGAGCCGGAAACCACCTCGAAAGTGGCGGTGGAGAAAGATCGTCGCCGCATGAAGGCGAATCAGATTCGTCGTGCGGTGAAACGCCACAGCCAGGTGAGCGGCGGTCGCCGTACTGGCGGTCGTAACAACAACGGTTAATCCGCGATCCACTAATGCAAAAAAGGCCCCGAGGGGCCTTTTTTAATAGTCGATCCCCATCTGGGCTTTGACCCCTGCCTCAAAGGCATGTTTGACCGGACGCAGCTCACTGACGGTATCGGCCAGCTCGAGAATATCCCGATGGCAGCCGCGACCGGTGATGATCACCGTCTGGTGAGGCGGGCGCGCATTCAGCGCGTTAATCACCTCTTCAAGCGGCAGATAGTCGTATGCCACCATATAAGTCAGTTCGTCCAGCACCACCATGTCCAGTTGCGGATCGGCAAGCATGCGTTTGCCGTGCTCCCATACTGCCAGACAGGCTGCGGTGTCGGCTTCGCGGTTTTGCGTCTCCCAGGTAAACCCGGTCGCCATTACCTGAAATTCAACGCCGTGCGGCTCCAGCAGGTTACGCTCGCCGTTGGGCCAGGTCCCCTTGATGAATTGCACCACGCCGACCTTTTTACCGTGCCCCACTGCGCGAGTGGCGGTGCCGAAAGCGGCGGTGGTTTTTCCTTTCCCATTGCCGGTAAAGACAATCACGATACCCCGTTCGTCCTGGGCCTGGGCTACCCGGGCGTCAACCCGGTCCTTCACGCGCTGCTGGCGCTGTTGATAGCGTTCTTCACTCATTGGGCGATTCCTGGTTTGCGGCCCGGTTGGGCGTCGAAGGTCATGCCGGTTTTGCGACGGCTGTCATCGCCCATTAGCCACAGGTACAGCGGCATAATATCGGCGGGTGTTTTGAGCTTTTGCGGATCTTCAGTCGGAAAGGCGTTGGCGCGCATGCCAGTGCGGGTACCACCCGGATTGATGCAATTCACGCGCAGCGGACGGTTTTGGTACTCATCTGCCAGCACCTGCATCATGCCTTCGGTAGCAAATTTAGAGGCCGCGTAGGCGCCCCAGTTAGCACGACCCTGCTGGCCCACGCTGGAGGAGGTGAAGACTAACGATCCGGAATCTGACTTAAGTAATAAAGGAAGCAATGCCTGGGTCAGCATAAACGTCGCATTGACGTTGACCTGCATCACCTGTTGCCAGACCTGCGGGTCTTGCTCGATCATCGGACAGACGTCGCCCAGTAAACCGGCATTGTGTAAGACGCCGTCCAGCCGCGGATATTGTCCGCCGATGCGCTGCGCCAGTTGATGACAGTCATCAGCGGTGCAGGTTAACAGATCGAGTGTATACCACTGCGGCTGGCGGCCCGTTTGTTGGGCAATCCTGTCGGCGACGTGGTGCAATTTCTCATCATTACGGCCAAGCAAAATGACGCTGGCGCCGTAGCGGGCGTAGGTCATGGCCGCTTCACGGCCAATGCCGTCGCTGGCGCCGGTCACCAGAATAATGCGATCCTGCAGGAGGTCTTGTTTCGGTTGATAATGCATGGGGACTCCTCGGCGACATGCCTGGTCGCTCTGCTTCTCGTTGGTGTGTCGGGTTTATGCCTGAAACAGGACCCAATTTCAATCAGCCAACGGCGATAACGCCCTAAAATGAACACTTTGTCATACTTTTATCCATCCGCATATCCCGCGAGACGACGCATTACGCCTGATGTACACTGAGCCGACGCTAAGTTGTTTAACCAAGGTGGAACGTGTGGAATTGTTGTCTGAATATGGCTTGTTCTTAGCAAAAATCGTGACCGTTGTGCTGGCTATCGCGGCGATTGCCACCATTATCGTGAATGTTGCCCAACGTAAGCGCCAGCGTGGTGAACTGCGGGTTACCAACCTCAGCGAACAATATAAAGAGATGAAGGATGAACTGGCGATGGCGATGCTGGATAGCCATCAACAGAAACTCTGGCATAAAGCGCAAAAGAAAAAGCACAAGCTGGAAGCGAAAGCCGCCAAAGTGAAAGCCAAACAGGGCGACAGCGGCACGTCAAATAAGCCGCGCGTCTGGGTGCTGGATTTTAAAGGCAGTATGGATGCCCACGAGGTCAGTTCACTGCGTGAAGAGGTGACGGCGGTACTGGCGGTGGCGAAACCGCAGGACCAGGTGGTGGTGCGACTGGAAAGCCCGGGTGGCGTTGTCCACGGCTACGGTCTTGCCGCATCACAACTGCAACGCTTACGCGATAAGAAAATCCCGTTGACCGTGACGGTGGATAAAGTCGCGGCGAGTGGCGGCTACATGATGGCCTGCGTGGCGGACAAAATTGTCTCCGCCCCATTTGCGATTGTCGGTTCGATTGGCGTGGTCGCGCAGATCCCCAACTTCAACCGTTTCCTGAAAGGAAAGGATATTGATATCGAGTTGCATACCGCCGGACAGTACAAACGGACGCTGACGCTGCTGGGTGAGAATACCGAAGAAGGGCGGCAGAAGTTTCGCGAAGATTTGAACGAAACCCATCATTTGTTTAAAGATTTCGTGCATCGGATGCGTCCATCTCTGGACATTGATCAGGTTGCGACGGGTGAACACTGGTACGGGCAGCAGGCGCTGGAGAAAGGACTCATTGATGAGGTCAACACCAGCGACGAGGTGATTCTGGGGCTGATGGAAGGACATGAAGTGCTGAACGTTCGCTATCTGCAGCGTAAGAAGCTGGTGGATCGGGTGACGGGCAGTGCCGCGGAAAGTGCCGACCGTCTGCTGCTGCGCTGGTGGCAGCGCGGACAAAAACCGCTGATGTAAAAAAGCTGTATTAACGAAAAACGCGAGGCATTCAGGCCTCGCGTTTTTGCTTTAATCGATCAGGTGATACTTTTCAGAAAGTACATGCGCCAGATGTTTAAACATATTGAACACGGCTGTGCTCTTTGGCGTTGGTAGACCTTGCTCGTCTAAAAAGTAATCCCCACTGAAGACCAACACCCCATTTCGCTGGGTCACACCGGTGGCAACAATGCCAGCCAGCGTATCTTCATGCTCACGAATGATTTTGTTGGCTTCAATCAACAGCGTTTCGCGATCGATAGGTTGTGTCTCTTTGCGCATTTTTTACTCCTTAAACAAGGACATTAGTCTACGCCGACCGACTCTTTTGGGCAAATATTCCCTGAGTGTGTACAAGGGTTTGTCAACCTTTGCTGACTGGCAGGATTTGGTTTTGCATGCTAATAAAGTTGCGTAACGAATTTTATCAGGTACAGTGTGACGCTTTCGTCAACCAGGCAACAGATTTGCTTGACATTCGACCGAAATTCCGTCGTGCTATAGCGCCTCTGTGCGAAAAAACCTGTTAACTCAGTCACCTGGCTATTTAGTGTACAGAGTCAGTACAAGGGGTTGATATCCGCAGACGCTGGGACCATATCCATGGCTCGTCGCCAGTGGATGGTGTATCAACGTGCGACGCATTCCTGGAAGAATCAAATTAGGTAAAGGTGAATATGGGTAAAGCTCTTGTCATCGTTGAGTCCCCGGCAAAAGCCAAAACGATCAACAAGTATCTGGGTAATGACTACGTGGTTAAGTCCAGCGTCGGTCATATCCGTGATTTGCCGACCAGTGGCTCAGCAGCTAAAAAGAGCGCCGACTCTACCTCCACCAAAACGGCTAAAAAGCCCAAAAAGGATGAACGTGGCGCGCTCGTCAACCGTATGGGGGTTGACCCGTGGCACAACTGGGACGCGCATTATGAAGTGCTGCCCGGTAAAGAGAAGGTCGTCTCTGAACTGAAACAACTGGCTGAAAAAGCCGACCACATCTATCTCGCAACCGACCTTGACCGCGAAGGGGAAGCCATTGCATGGCACCTGCGGGAGGTGATCGGGGGTGATGACACGCGATACAGTCGCGTGGTGTTTAACGAAATTACCAAGAATGCGATTCGTCAGGCGTTTGAAAAGCCGGGCGAACTGAACATTGACCGGGTTAACGCTCAGCAGGCGCGTCGCTTTATGGATCGCGTGGTGGGCTATATGGTCTCGCCGCTGTTGTGGAAAAAGATTGCTCGCGGTCTGTCAGCCGGTCGCGTTCAGTCCGTGGCGGTGCGTCTGGTCGTTGAGCGTGAACGCGAAATTAAAGCGTTTGTACCGGAAGAGTTCTGGGAAATTGACGCCAATACCACCACGCCTTCCGGCGATGCGCTGCCCTTGCAGGTGACCCATCAGAACGACAAGCCGTTCCGTCCGGTGAACCGCGAGCAGACGCTTGCGGCGGTAAGCCTGCTGGAGAAAGCGCGCTACAGCGTTCTGGAACGTGAAGACAAGCCGACCAGCAGCAAGCCGGGCGCGCCGTTTATCACCTCCACCCTGCAACAGGCGGCCAGCACGCGTCTCGGTTTTGGCGTGAAAAAGACCATGATGATGGCGCAGCGGCTGTACGAAGCGGGTTACATCACCTATATGCGTACCGACTCGACCAACCTGAGTCAGGATGCCGTGAACATGGTGCGCGGTTACATCGGCGATAATTTCGGCAAGAAATATCTGCCGGAAAGTCCGAATCAGTACGCCAGTAAAGAAAACTCGCAGGAAGCGCACGAAGCGATTCGTCCTTCCGACGTCTCTGTGCTGGCGGAAACGCTGAAGGATATGGAAGCCGACGCGCAGAAACTGTATCAGCTGATCTGGCGTCAGTTTGTCGCCTGTCAGATGACCCCGGCGCAGTACGATTCCACCACGCTGACCGTTGGCGCGGGTGATTTCCGTCTGAAGGCGCGCGGTCGTATTCTGCGCTTCGACGGCTGGACGAAAGTGATGCCCGCGCTGCGTAAAGGCGACGAAGACCGGACGCTACCGGCGGTGAATAAAGGCGATGCGCTGTCTCTGGTTGAACTGACCCCGGCTCAGCACTTCACCAAACCCCCGGCGCGCTTCAGCGAAGCCTCACTGGTAAAAGAGCTGGAAAAACGCGGAATTGGCCGCCCGTCGACCTATGCGTCGATCATTTCGACCATTCAGGATCGTGGCTACGTGCGGGTGGAAAACCGTCGCTTCTATGCGGAAAAAATGGGTGAGATTGTCACCGACCGTCTGGAAGAGAATTTCCGCGAGCTGATGAACTACGATTTCACCGCGCAGATGGAAAACAGCCTCGACCAGGTCGCGAATCACGAAACCGAATGGAAAGGCGTGCTCGATAACTTCTTCAGTGATTTTACTCAGCAACTGGATAAAGCGGAGAAAGATCCGGAAGAGGGCGGGATGCGTCCGAACCAGATGGTATTGACCAGCATCGACTGCCCAACCTGCGGACGCAAAATGGGAATTCGCACCGCCAGTACCGGCGTGTTCCTTGGCTGCTCGGGTTATGCGTTGTCGCCGAAAGAGCGCTGCAAAACCACCATTAATCTGGTGCCGGAAAACGAAGTCCTGAACGTGCTGGAAGGTGATGACGCGGAAACTAACGCCCTGCGCGCCAAACGTCGTTGTCAGAAGTGCGGTACGGCGATGGACAGTTACCTGATCGATCCGAAGCGCAAGCTGCATGTTTGTGGTAATAACCCGACCTGCGACGGCTACGAGATCGAAGAAGGCGAATTCCGTATCAAAGGGTATGACGGTCCGATCGTCGAGTGCGAAAAATGTGGCTCTGAGATGCACCTGAAGATGGGGCGTTTCGGTAAGTACATGGCGTGCACCAACGACGAGTGTAAAAACACCCGTAAGATCCTGCGTAACGGTGAAGTTGCGCCGCCGAAAGAAGATCCGGTTCCACTGCCCGAGTTGCCGTGTGAAAAATCGGATGCGTATTTCGTGCTGCGTGATGGCGCTGCCGGGGTCTTCCTGGCCGCCAATACTTTCCCGAAATCCCGTGAGACGCGCGCGCCGCTGGTGGAAGAGCTGTTCCGCTTCCGTGACCGTCTGCCGGAAAAACTGCGTTATCTGGCCGATGCGCCGCAGCAGGATCCGGAAGGCAATAAAACGCTGGTGCGTTTTAGCCGTAAGACCAAGCAGCAGTATGTTGCCGCTGAAAAAGACGGGAAAGCGACCGGCTGGTCCGCCTTCTTTGTTGAGGGTAAATGGGTCGAAGGCAAGAAGTAACCGCCCACGGTGTTGTTGTTCTGAAGAGGGTCGCGTAAGCGGCCCTTTTTTTGTGTTTATAGCGGGCTTATTATTTTTTACTCACCGCTATACAGCCCGGTTATTAATGATATAGTGGTTATAGTTAACAGCTTTTTTATTATTAAATCGTATTAGCAGCGCATCACTGCCTGCTCTGAAACGATGACCTGATGGCGCTAATCTGGATGGTTTAACATGAAATTACAGCAGCTTCGCTACATTGTTGAGGTGGTGAATCACAACCTTAACGTCTCCTCCACCGCGGAAGGCCTTTACACCTCGCAACCGGGTATCAGTAAGCAGGTCCGCATGCTGGAAGATGAACTTGGCATCCAGATCTTTGCCCGCAGCGGTAAGCATCTGACTCAGGTGACGCCGGCAGGTCAGGAGATTATCCGCATTGCGCGCGAAGTGCTCTCCAAAGTGGATGCGATAAAGTCGGTTGCTGGTGAGCATACCTGGCCGGATAAAGGCTCTCTCTATATTGCGACGACGCATACCCAGGCACGTTATGCGCTACCGAATGTGATTAAAGGTTTTATTGAGCGCTATCCGCGCGTGTCGCTGCATATGCATCAGGGGTCGCCCACGCAGATTGCCGAGGCGGTTTCAAAAGGTAATGCCGATTTTGCCATCGCGACCGAGGCGCTGCATCTGTATGACGATCTGGTCATGTTGCCATGCTATCACTGGAATCGTTCGATTGTGGTGACGCCTGAGCATCCGCTGGCCAATAAAGGGTCGGTGACCATTGAAGAGCTGGCGCAGTATCCACTGGTGACGTACACCTTTGGTTTTACGGGGCGTTCTGAACTGGATACCGCTTTTAACCGCGCAGGTCTGACGCCACGTATCGTGTTTACGGCGACCGACGCGGATGTGATCAAAACTTACGTACGTTTAGGCTTAGGAGTAGGGGTGATTGCCAGCATGGCCGTCGATCCGCTGTCCGACCCGGATCTGGTTCGCGTGGACGCACATGATGTCTTCAGCCACAGCACGACGAAGATCGGTTTTCGTCGCAGCACGTTCCTGCGTAGTTACATGTATGATTTCATTCAACGTTTTGCGCCGCATTTGACGCGTGACGTGGTGGATACCGCCGTGGCGTTGCGCTCGAACGAAGAAATTGAAGAGATGTTCAAAGATATAAAATTACCTGAAAAGTAATCGTCACAGAAAATGGTCGGTATCTTTTGCTCGCAGGGGATACCGAAAATTTTAATTAAGTCGCCATTGGTTTTATTAAGGCTGGCGTAATAATAATTCCCACATAAGAATTATGGATAATCAGCCATAAAGTAGTGTCTTATTCCCCGCCTCGCAAATTTCCCATTCCAAATATTTATTTTCGATCAAAAGATTGATTTATTCACTGGAAACGATTCGTAAATTCACTGGATTTTTGACTAAAGTTTCATTAGGATTTGTCTCATCTGATGATTAATTGTACCGATTGTTGGTGCTTAAATGATAAGTGATGCCGATTGTATGAGGTTAGCAATGCCGTCTGAAAACCAGGAACCACGTCGGGACCCTGAGATGAAACGCAAAGCATGGCTTGCGGTTTTCCTGGGCTCAGCGCTGTTCTGGGTCGTGATCGCACTGTTGATCTGGAATGCCTGGGGGTAAAAATGGTGGTTCACGACCCACAACAGACGTCGTTACCCACATGTCACTCTGGTGACACTGTACGAGAAACGAAAAATGGCGCGTGCGTGAAAACTGTTCCCGAATCCTGGAAGCTGACTCAACAACAGCAAAAGTTTATTGAACTATTCGACGAAGACGATCAACAGAAACAATAATCGTCACCATTCTTATTACCGTTTCTTTTGTACCGATAAATTATCGCGGTACGCTTTTACCTATACACCGCAGCAATAAAGCGTTGAGAAAGTCTCAACACAATGTATTAAACAAAACGGGTATAGCCGATGATTACTGCAAATATGAAATACTGGTCCTGGATGGGCGCATTTTCCGTCTCGCTGCTCTTTTGGGCTGAACTGCTCTGGATCATGATGAATTAATCTGAAACCTCGCTGCGGCGAGGTTTCATTTTCTCCCCCTCATACACGCGTTCCTCCTCTCTTGTGTGCTCACCGTTCGGTTTTTCCTCTTTTATCAATTTGGGTTGTTATCAAAACGTTACAGTCTGTTTGTGTTATCTTTAATATTCACCCTGAGGAGAATCAGGGCATCGCAACCCTGTCATTAAGGAGGAGCTATGTCGTCAACCCTACGAGAAGCCAGTAAGGACACACTACAGGCCAAAGACAAAACCTACCACTATTACAGTCTGCCGCTGGCTGCGAAATCTCTGGGCGATATCACCCGTCTGCCCAAATCACTGAAAGTTTTACTGGAAAACCTGCTGCGCTGGCAGGACGGCGATTCCGTTACCCATGAGGATATCCAGGCGTTGGCAGGGTGGCTAAAAAACGCCCATGCCGATCGCGAAATTGCTTATCGCCCTGCACGCGTACTGATGCAGGACTTTACTGGCGTCCCCGCGGTGGTGGATCTCGCCGCAATGCGCGAAGCGGTAAAACGCCTGGGCGGGGATACGGCGAAAGTGAATCCTCTCTCGCCGGTGGATCTGGTGATCGACCACTCTGTCACCGTTGACCATTTTGGTGATGACGATGCGTTCGAAGAGAACGTACGCCTTGAAATGGAACGTAACCACGAGCGCTATGTATTTCTGAAATGGGGCCAGCAGGCCTTCAGTCGCTTCAGCGTCGTGCCGCCGGGAACCGGTATTTGCCACCAGGTTAACCTGGAATACCTCGGCAAAGCGGTGTGGAGCGAATTGCAGGACGGTGAATGGGTGGCTTATCCGGACACGCTGGTCGGCACGGATTCACACACCACCATGATTAACGGTCTGGGTGTTCTGGGCTGGGGCGTGGGCGGCATCGAGGCTGAAGCGGCAATGCTGGGGCAACCTGTTTCAATGCTGATCCCGGATGTGGTAGGTTTCAAACTGACCGGAAAACTGCGTGAGGGGATCACCGCAACGGACCTCGTGTTAACCGTCACCCAGATGCTGCGTAAGCACGGTGTGGTCGGCAAATTTGTCGAATTTTATGGTGACGGGCTGGATTCCTTGCCGCTGGCTGACCGGGCCACCATCGCCAATATGTCGCCGGAGTATGGCGCGACCTGTGGTTTTTTTCCGATCGACGGTGTGACGCTGGACTATATGCGGTTGAGCGGACGCAGTGAAGATCAAATCGAGCTGGTTGAAAAATACGCGAAAGTGCAGGGCATGTGGCGCAATACCGGCGATGAACCGGTCTTCACCAGCACCCTGGCGCTGGATATGAATGATGTCGAGGCGAGCCTCGCCGGGCCGAAACGTCCGCAGGATCGTGTCGCCCTGGGCGATGTGCCGAAAGCCTTTGCCGCCAGTAGTGAACTGGAACTGAACACTGCGCAGAAAGACCGCCAGCCGGTAGAATATGTGCTGAACGGGCAGTCATATCAGCTCCCTGACGGGGCGGTGGTGATCTCGGCCATCACCTCCTGTACCAACACCTCTAACCCCAGCGTGCTAATGGCGGCTGGCTTGCTGGCGAAAAAAGCCGTTACGCTGGGACTGAAACGTCAGCCATGGGTGAAAGCGTCGCTGGCGCCAGGGTCGAAAGTGGTATCGGATTATCTGGCAAAGGCGAAGCTGACGCCGTATCTCGATGAACTGGGTTTTAACCTGGTGGGATATGGTTGTACGACCTGTATTGGTAACTCTGGACCGCTACCGGAGCCTATCGAAACCGCGATTAAGAAGGGTGATCTGACCGTAGGCGCGGTGCTGTCGGGCAACCGTAACTTTGAAGGCCGAATTCACCCGCTGGTGAAAACCAACTGGCTGGCGTCACCGCCGTTGGTCGTTGCCTACGCGCTCGCGGGCAATATGAACATCAACCTTGAGAAAGATCCGCTCGGCCACGATCGCAAAGGCGATCCCGTCTATCTGAAGGATATCTGGCCGTCGGCGCAGGAAATTGCCTGCGCCGTCGATCTGGTCTCTTCAGAAATGTTCCACAAAGAATATGCGGAAGTGTTTGAAGGGACGCCGGAGTGGAAAGCGATCAATGTCGACCGCTCAGATACTTACGGCTGGCAAAACGACTCGACCTACATTCGCCTGTCGCCGTTCTTTGACGAGATGCAGGCTCAGCCAGCACCAGTGACCGATATTCACGGCGCGCGCATTCTGGCGATGCTGGGGGATTCGGTGACCACTGACCACATTTCTCCGGCCGGGAGTATTAAAGCTGACAGTCCCGCAGGGCGCTATCTGCAAAATCACGGCGTGGAGCGCAAGGACTTTAACTCTTATGGCTCACGACGTGGGAACCATGAGGTGATGATGCGCGGGACCTTCGCTAACATCCGTATCCGCAATGAAATGGTGCCGGGTGTGGAAGGCGGAATGACGCGACATCTGCCCGGCACTGAGGTGTTGTCTATCTATGATGCGGCTATGCAGTATCAGCAGGAGAACATCCCGCTGGCGGTGATTGCCGGTAAAGAGTACGGGTCGGGTTCCAGCCGTGACTGGGCGGCGAAAGGGCCGCGTCTGCTGGGGATTCGCGTCGTCATTGCGGAGTCGTTCGAACGTATCCACCGCTCCAACCTGATTGGGATGGGGATCCTGCCACTGGAGTTCCCACAGGGCGTAACGCGTAAAACGCTGGGGCTGACCGGGGAAGAGGCGATCGACATTGCTGACCTGCAGAAACTGAAACCGGGCGCAACGGTGCCGGTGACGTTAACCCGGGCAGACGGGAGTAAAGAGGTGGTGCAATGCCGCTGCCGCATCGATACCGCGACCGAGTTAACGTACTACCAGAACGACGGCATTTTGCATTACGTCATTCGTAACATGCTGAAGTAAGTTGAAAAAAAAGCCTGCATAACGCGATGCAGGCTTTTTTACCGCATGGCTTACTTACTCAACAAGTGACCCATCTTGGCCGCTTTGGTATCCAGATAATGTTCATTATTGGGATTACGGCCCACAATCAGCGGGACCCGCTCCACGATGTTGATCCCCGCTTCAGTGAGAATCTCAACTTTCTTCGGGTTATTGGTGAGCAGACGCACTGCGTCAACGCCCAGCAGCTTGAACATATCCGCGCAGAGGGTGAAATCGCGTTCATCCGCGGCAAACCCCAACTGGTGATTGGCCTCTACGGTGTCGTAGCCCTGGTCCTGCAACGCGTAGGCGCGAATCTTATTGAGCAGGCCGATGTTACGTCCTTCCTGACGATGATAAAGCAGAATACCGCGTCCTTCTTCCGCGATATGCGTCAGGGCGGCTTCCAGTTGAAAACCACAGTCGCAGCGCAGGCTGAACAAAGCATCGCCCGTCAGACATTCTGAATGGACACGGGCCAGAACCGGCGTCTGACCTGAAATATCACCATACACTAACGCGACGTGATCGTGCCCGGTTGCCAGTTCTTCAAATCCCACCATCAGGAAATCGCCCCATGGGGTTGGCAGTTTGGCTTCTGCCACTCGTTTAAGCTGCATGTATTTCTCCAGATATAGCCGGCACGCGATGTTGTGCCGTTGCCTGTTGGCTTATCGTCTTATTTTGCCATAAGGCGACGGACTTCACCTAATCGCTGCCGCGCAATCATCATGCGAATGGCACAAATCTGTCAATTTCCCCGGACAGGGGATTTTTCGGTTATGATTGTGGCACTTATCCGTCAAAGAGGTGTTCATGCTGTCGATTGCAAAGCGTACTGCGGCTGGCGCGGGATTGTTGTTGATTATGCCCGTTGCCGTGTGGGTGTCCGGCTGGCGCTGGCAACCGGGTCAGGATACCGGATGGCTGAAAGCGATGTACTGGGTAACCGAAACGGTCACTCAGCCGTGGGGTATCATCACACATGTTATTCTCTGTGGCTGGTTCTTCTGGTGTTTGCGCTTTCGTTTTAAAGCGGCGGTAATGCTTTTTACTATTCTGGCGAGCGCGATCCTGCTTGGTCAGGGCGTCAAGTCGTGGGTGAAAGAGCGCGTACAGGAACCGCGTCCTTTCGTGATATGGCTGGAAAAAACGCATCATATCCCGGTTGATGAGTTCTACACTTTAAAACGTAAGGATCGCAGCGACCTGGTGAAGGAGCAACTTGCCACCCAGCAGGCTATTCCACACTTCTTACGCCAGCACTGGCAAAAAGAGACCGGGTTTGCGTTTCCGTCTGGTCACTCGATGTTTGCGGCAAGCTGGGCGCTGCTCGCTGTCGGCTTATTGTGGCCGCGCCGCCGGACGGTGACGATTGCCATTTTACTGGTGTGGGCGACGGGCGTGATGGGCAGTCGTTTGCTGCTCGGTATGCACTGGCCGCGCGATCTGGTGGTCGCAACGCTGATTTCATGGGCGCTGGTAACGCTGGCAACCTGGCTTGCACAGCGGTTCTGCGGGCCACTCACGCCGCCGCCAGAAGAAAGGCAGGAGATTGCTGAACGAGAGCAAAACCGCTGAGCAGGGTTGATTTTGTCTGGTTTGCCCTTAAATCATCCAATAGCTGACTGCTTTCCCATTTCGCACACGCCGTGAAAATGGTAATTTAAAAGGCTAAATGCGGTAAGTTGAACACGATTTATTCGCTTAAACCACATAACGGGAAGTAATGTGAAATATTTACTCATTTTCTTACTGGTGTTGGCGATATTTGTTATCTCGGTAACATTGGGTGCGCAGAACGATCAACAGGTGACCTTTAATTACCTGTTGGCTCAGGGCGAGTATCGTATCTCAACCTTGCTGGCCGTTTTGTTCGCTGCGGGTTTCGCCATTGGTTGGTTGATCTGCGGTCTTTTCTGGCTGCGGGTTCGTGTTTCTCTGGTGCGTGCTGAACGTAAAATTAAACGACTGGAAAACCAGCTCTCGCCTGCGACAGACGTTGTGGTGACGTCTGGTACGTCGGTCGCGAAGGAATAATCGTTTATGCTGGAGTTGTTGTTTCTGCTTTTACCTGTTGCTGCCGCCTATGGCTGGTATATGGGTCGCAGAAGTGCGCAACAAACAAAACAGGATGAAGCTAACCGCCTGTCCCGCGATTACGTCGCGGGGGTTAACTTCCTCCTGAGCAACCAACAAGATAAAGCGGTGGATCTGTTCCTCGATATGTTGAAAGAGGATACCGGCACCGTTGAGGCTCATCTCACCCTCGGAAACCTGTTCCGCTCTCGCGGCGAAGTCGACCGTGCCATCCGTATTCACCAGACCCTTATGGAAAGCGCCTCGCTGACCTATGAGCAGCGGCTGCTGGCGGTTCAGCAGTTGGGCCGTGATTACATGGCCGCCGGATTGTATGACCGGGCGGAGGATATGTTTAATCAGCTTACCGATGAAACGGAATTTCGCGTAGGCGCGTTGCAGCAACTGTTGCAGATCTATCAGGCGACCAGCGACTGGCAGAAGGCCATTGAGGTTGCCGAACGACTGGTCAAACTGGGTAAAGATAAACAGCGTATCGAAATCGCCCATTTTTACTGCGAACTGGCGTTGCAACAAATGGGCAGCGACGACATGGATCGCGCCATGGCGCTGCTGAAAAAAGGGGCTGCGGCGGATAAAAATAGCGCCAGGGTCTCTATCATGATGGGCCGCGTCTGGATGGCGAAGGGCGATTACGCGAAGGCCGTTGAATGTCTCCAGCGGGTGATTTCCCAGGATAAAGAACTGGTCAGCGAAACGCTGGAAATGCTCCAGACCTGCTATCAACAGCTAGGCAAAAATGAGGAATGGGCGGAATTCCTGCGCCGTGCGGTAGAAGAGAATACCGGCGCGGCTGCAGAACTGATGCTGGCCGATATTCTCGAAGCGCGCGAAGGGACGGAGACTGCGCAGGTGTATATTACCCGTCAGCTCCAGCGTCATCCGACGATGCGCGTTTTCCATAAGCTGATGGATTATCACCTTAACGAAGCCGAAGAGGGCCGTGCGAAAGAGAGCCTGATGGTGCTGCGTGATATGGTGGGCGAGCAGGTGCGTAGCAAGCCGCGTTACCGCTGCTCTAAATGCGGTTTTACCGCGTATACCCTGTACTGGCACTGTCCTTCCTGCCGCGCCTGGTCAACGATTAAGCCAATTCGCGGACTTGATGGATTGTAATTTTTAAAAAAATCCCGCTTTAGTTACAACATACTACTGGATTTATTCACTTCCTCGTATTGGCATCGGTGCCACATCGCCTGGCAGAGGTGTAATCGCGTCTGTTAATTTTTGCGCCTGACAGGTAGAATGCACGCCGTTTACCCATTTGCCCCCTTAGCAAGAAGGCCTGGTTATGACGTTAACTGCTTCATCTTCTCCCCGCGCTGCTACCGATTCTCCCGTCGTCGTTGCTCTCGATTATAATAACCGTGATAGCGCCCTGGCGTTTGTCGACCGAATCGACCCGCGCGACTGCCGTCTGAAAGTTGGCAAAGAGATGTTCACGCTGTTCGGACCCCAACTGGTTCGCGATCTCCAGCAGCGTGGCTTTGATATCTTTCTGGATCTGAAATTCCATGATATCCCGAACACCGCGGCTCATGCGGTGGCTGCCGCGGCGGATCTTGGCGTCTGGATGGTCAACGTCCATGCGTCGGGTGGGGCGAGAATGATGACCGCCGCCCGTGAAGCGCTGGTGCCGTTTGGTAAAGATGCGCCGCTGTTAATCGCGGTCACGGTGTTAACCAGCATGGAAGCCAGCGATCTGGCGGATATCGGCGTGACACTGTCACCTGCCGGGCACGCCGAGCGCCTGGCGGCATTGACGCAAAAATGCGGTCTGGATGGCGTGGTCTGTTCAGCTCAGGAAGCAGTACGCTTCAAGCAGGCGTTTGGCCGTGATTTCAAACTGGTTACCCCTGGTATTCGACCGCAGGGTAGTGCCGCTGGCGATCAGCGGCGGATTATGACCCCTGAGCAGGCACTGGCGGCGGGTGTCGATTATATGGTCATTGGGCGTCCGGTGACGCAGTCTGACGATCCGGCACAGACACTGAAGGCCATCAACGCGTCACTGAAGCGGGAGGCGTAATGAGCGATTCCAACAGCCGTCTGGTTTATTCGACGGAGAGTGGACGGATTGATGAATCTAAAGCCGCGCCCGAGCGTCCGAAGGGCGACGGGATTGTCCGTATCCAGCGCCAGACCAGCGGGCGCAAGGGGAAAGGCGTGTGCCTGATTACCGGTATTGACCTCGATGACGGCGAACTCAGCAAACTGGCTGCGGAACTGAAGAAAAAATGTGGCTGCGGCGGGGCAGTCAAAGACGGCGTAATTGAAATTCAGGGCGATAAGCGTGATTTAATTAAGACGCTACTGGAAGCCCGGGGCCTGAAAGTGAAACTGGCAGGCGGTTAACGAAAAAGCCACGATATAAATATCGTGGCTTTCATTGTTACTGCTAAATAAACTGTGTAGTGCAGACCAGAAAAAAATAATCGTATTATTATATCGAGCCGGACAACCGTAGATTATTTACGATTATTTACCTACCTGGTGGCCGATAATACCACCGACAGCGGCACCACCCAGCGTACCCAGTGTGCTACCATCCGTTAAGACAGCACCACCTAATGCACCAGCACCCGCACCAATAGCGGTGTTACGGTCACGTTTAGACCAGTTAGAACAGGCGCTCAGAGACATTGCCAGGGCAATCGCCAGCACGGCGGCGGTCATTTTTTTGCTCGTTACAAACATAATACTTTCTCCTGAATTAACGATTCACGAAAGTAAGCTCTCTTTAACTATAGTTAAAATATCGGCCATTAAAGAGGGCATCCGTGAAACCTTAGTGCGCAGGGTAATATCACGCAGGTGATAGTCACTTCCTGTTATATCGCTAATATTAATTTTACGACTTTCGCCTGTGAACAACAGGTAAATAGTCTTAATTCAGAAGTCAGAATAGTCTCAGAGCGCAAATGATCTGCGATGAGCAAATCATTTGCGGATATTTTACTCAGCGTCGACGATATTAACGGTCAGCCCGCGCTGTTCCATCAGCGCGCGGTCGCTGGCGCTGATTCTGGCATCGGTGATCACACGACTGAACCGTTCGATAGGGCCAAGGGTGTAGGGGTGGACCGCGCCGAATTTAGAACTGTCAGTCAGGACAATGGCTTCCGATCCTTTCTCCAGCACGGCATTAACCACATCAGCCCGCATCATGTCGCGACCAGTGAAGCCGGTTTCGGTCTGCCAGCCATCAATGCCAATAAACGCCTTACTGAAATGGACCTGCTGGATAAACTGGCGGGTCAGCGGTCCCACCATGCTTTCGCTTTTTTTCTGATAAATACCGCCGAGCAGGATCACTTCGCAGGGCGTCTCTTTCAGCAGATGCGCAATGTAACTGCTGACCGTGATGATGGTGACGTCTTTTTGTTCCGCCAGCGTTCTTGCCAACAGGGCATTGCTACTGCCATTTTCAATGAACACCGACTCGCCAGGGCTGACCAGCGACGCCGCGAACTCAGCAAGCTGACGCTTCAGGGTGTAGTTGGTCATCATCCTGGTTTCCACATCTTCGCTATCCAGCGAAACGGCGAAACCGTGCGCGCGGCGCAGAAAGCTCTGCTTCTCGAGGGTATTCAGATCCTGTCGAATGGTGACTTCGGAAACGCCAGTGATTTTGGCCAGTTCAGAGACGCTCATCTGGCCTTTATCAATGACCATTTGCAAAATTTTTTGTTGTCGGGAGTTCATAGCGTTAGTTTTTATAGCGGTAATGATACCGCGAGATTAAACACATGCGGCGGTGGGGCATTCAGGTGACACAAACCGGCAAACCGCGCGCGAAAAATTTAGATCTCCCACGGCGCCCGGGGCTTGTTCGCCGATGATATGGCGTCATCCTGCACCTTACTCAACAATTCCGCTTTCAGAATTTCGAGATTATGGATGGCGGAGTGGACATCACCGGCCACCAGGATATCAAGCACGGTATCAATACGCTCGGCAACCCGTTTAGCATCGATATCAGACATGGGGGGATCCTTGGTCAAAGTATGAAAGAATTTAATGATGCAAAAATTGACGGCAAAAGAGAAGGGAAAAATCAGCCAGCTCTGTACCTTTGGGGAATATTATATATTCCGCGATTACATACAGATATGAATAGGGCGAAAAGCGAAACTTTCCGTTCCGCCCGGATGATCATGTTGCCGGCTTAGCGCTTTTTCTTGTTGAGATAACGTCGGTACCAGCGCTCAAACGCAGCGGCAGGCATCGGTTTGGCGAATAAAAATCCCTGTCGCTCATTAACACCATTTTTCGTCAGAAAAGCATCCTCTTTGCTGCTCTCCACGCCTTCGGCGATCACCTGCAGATTCAGCGCCTGCGCCACGGCGACGATTGCACGCACCATCGATTGCGACACCGATTTTTTGTGAATGTCGCGGACGAAAATCTGGTCCAGCTTGATGGCATCGATCGGGAAACGGGTCAGTTGCGAGAGCGAGGAATAACCGGTGCCAAAGTCATCCAGGTGAACCTGGGCGCCAAGCTGGCTAAACTGTTGAATGACGGACAGCGCGAGCGCTTCGTTCTCGATCAGGCAACTTTCCGTCAGTTCGACATCGATAGGGCAATATTCAAAATTGAGCTCGTGCAGGACGCGCTTCAGATCGGTGAAAATTGTCTGGTCGGCCAACTGCCGGGCAGAGATGTTAACCGCTACCCGCAGGTTGATGCCTTTATCACGCCATTTCGCGACCTGGCGCACCACGTCGAGGATCACCCAGCGCCCGAGCGGTACAATCAGCCCGGACTCCTCGGCGTATGAGATGAACTCCAGCGGAGGGATAAGCCCACGTTCAGGGGATTGCCAGCGCACCAGCGCCTCAAGGCTGCGGACTTCACCCCGCCAGGTGACTTTCGGCTGATAGTGAATCAGCAACTGATCGTTTTCCAGTGCTTTGCGCAGGTTGGTATCCAGCCACAGGTATTCGAATACCCGATCGTTCATCTCCGGCGAGAAGACGCAGAACTGCCCGCGTCCGCCTTCTTTGGCGGTATACATTGCGGTATCGGCATTGCGGATCAGGTTCCCGCTATCCTCACCGTGCTGAGGCGCCATTGCGATACCGACAGAACAGCCGGTATAAACTTCTATCAGGCCGATGCGGAAGGGCTGGCGTAGTCGGGTGAGGATCCGCGAGGCGACCGCCTCAAGCGAGCTCTGGGAGGTCTGACTGGCCAGCACAATAAACTCATCACCACCCAGTCGCGCCAGCAATTGATTCTCTTCCAGACAGCTCAGGAGCGCTAACGACACCGCCTGCAAAAGCTGATCGCCAAACATATGACCATAGGCATCGTTCACTTTTTTGAAGTTATCCAGGTCGAGATAAACAATGCCCACCTGACTGTCGCCAGCCTGTTCGATGGCCTCATTGATCAGTTCATGGATCGCGTTGCGGTTTGGCAACCCGGTAATGGTGTCGGTATTCGCCAGTACGCGCAACCGCTCTTGAGCACGTCGTTCTTCAGTAATGTCCGTACCGGAACAGATCAGGTAGATTTCGTTTTTACCGCTGCCGCTGTGGACAAACTTATTGCGGAACAGGAACAGACGCTGTCCCTTGCGGGTCTTTACCCAGCGTTCCACTTCATACGAATTGCCGTTGCGAAAGAAACCGCTGATGTTGCGACGCGAGGCGGCGGCTTCCCGGCGGCTCATGAAGAGTTTGAACACGCTCTGCCCAATCACTTCCTGCTCTTTCAACCCGGTGTACTCTTCACACAGGCGGTTGAAGCGTTGAATGTTGCCCCGACTGTCGAGGATCACAATCGCAGAGTTGGCTTCAGTCACCACCTGCTCAGCAAACGACAGCCCCTTGACCAGATCACGCGCCACGGAAGGGGTGTCGTGCCACGCCGAGGCGCTGCCAGCCCATTCATGTTTGTTAATTTTGCGGCCCACCAGATGCACCGGGACATCGTTGTCGTCAAAGGGGAGCGTCATCATCACACTGGAGGTGATGACGGTCATTTCGCGGATCCGTTCGGCTTGCTCGGGCGCAAGCTCAACGCGCTCCGCTCGGTCGGTCGCTTCGGTGACGGACAAATGCAGGGTGTTGGAATCTTCTGACAAACGCCAGTAAGGCGTGTGAGTACCCAAAAAGCTATACAACGTTGCGGACTCCAGAATGTCTTTCATAATGAACACCCTCCCGTTTAAAGCGCGAAAACCCTTAATGGAAGGGATTAGCCAGCGTTAATTAACAATTACGGTAGCTGAACATCTTGTTTTGTTTATGTATTTATTTGTAATTCAGATCCGGGAAAAAGCATAGGCGCTGTTGAAAATATATCCGGCTGACAGTCAGAGTGTAGTGAGAGAATGGCGATTTGGGGGAAAGAAAACGGCCTTTCCTTAAAAGAAAAGGCCGTTACAGGGCAGGTCGTCAGGCGGCAGGACGGGCGATGATGCTGCGGGTTTCCATCCGCACTTCGGCGATGGTGACATCAATCACATCCGTCACTTTATAGACGGTTTCACCTTTGATCTGGATGGTGCCGCTCTCCTGGCTACAAACCAGTTCATCGCGCACCGCATGCAGGAATGGCGCAGGGATAAAGGCAACCGCGCCGTTATCCACCAGACGTACACGCATCCCGCCACGGCTGACATCGATGATTTCCGCCGCGAAGCGGGTATCCGTGCCGGCTTTATCACTCAGGAAACGGGCATATAACCAGTCGCCAACATCGCGTTCCGCCATGCGGTTCAGGCGACGGCGCTCAGCCATCTGCACGGTGATCTCTTCCTGCGGACGGTCAATGCTTTCACCTTTGATGACCGCTTTCAGCAGGCGATGGTTGATCATATCGCCATACTTACGAATCGGTGAAGTCCAGGTGGCGTAAGCCTCGAGACCCAGCCCGAAGTGCGGACCCGGCTCAATGCTGATTTCCGCAAAGGACTGGAAGCGACGAATACGGCTGTCGAGGAAGCCCGACGGTTGCGCATCCAGTTCACGACGCAGCTTGCAGAAGCCTTCCAGAGTCAGTACCTCTTCGGCGTTCACATGCATTCCGTGGGATTGCAGCAGCGCGGCCAGCGCATCGGCATTGGCCGGGTCAAAGCCCAGATGAACGTTGTAAATGCCAAAGCCGAGTTTGTCGCGCAGCACGCGTGCGGCGCAGATGTTGGCCGCAATCATGCACTCTTCGACAATCCGGTTCGCGATGCGACGCGGTTCTGCGACGATATCGAGCACTTCGCCTTTTTCGCCGAGAATGAAGCGGTAGTCAGGGCGATCTT
This sequence comes from Citrobacter freundii complex sp. CFNIH2, assembly GCF_002880615.1. Classification (NCBI taxonomy): domain Bacteria; kingdom Pseudomonadati; phylum Pseudomonadota; class Gammaproteobacteria; order Enterobacterales; family Enterobacteriaceae; genus Citrobacter; species Citrobacter freundii complex sp. CFNIH2. The sequence continues at coordinate 1,167,655 of NZ_CP025757.1, forward strand.
TAAACACCAGCGCATGCTGATGACGCCACTCGCCGCGGCTCAGGCAGATACGCTGCAGCAGACGAATCTGCCGGGCAATTTCTTCACTTTCAGGCTGCCAGCTACCGCTGTTTTCCAGCCAGTCAGAGACGTTGTCATAAGCCAGTTTTGCTTTTGACTCAATGGTGGCGGCGAAGAACGTGATGTCATCTTCAATGGTGCCATCAGCGGCAATGGTCATGCGACAGGCGAGCACCGGGCGCACTTCATTGGCACGCAGTGAGCAGAGGTCGTCAGACAGTTCGCGTGGCAACATGGGAATGTTGAAGCCCGGCAGATAGTTGGTGAACGCCCGGATTTTCGCGGCGTTATCCAGTTTGCTGCCTTCGGCGATCCAGGCGGTAGGATCGGCAATCGCCACAGTCAGTTGCAGTTTGCCGTCAGCCAGTTCTTCGGCATACAGCGCATCGTCCATATCTTCCGTGCTGGCGCTGTCGATAGTGACGAAATTCAGCGCCGTCAGATCCTGACGTTCCAGTCCTTCATCCAGCATTTCCGTCGCTACGCCGTCCGGCGCTTCTTTTTCAAGATTATGCCGCGCCAGGGTGACCCACCACGGTACGAAGTGGTCGTCAGCGAACGTGATGAACTGGGTTAATTCGGCGTAGAAGGTGCGATCGCCTTTAAGCGGATGACGGCGCATTTCAGCAACGGCCCAATCACCCTCTTTAAATTCATGCTCCACCCCGCGTGCGGCGCGGCAGGGAATGGCGTCTTTCAACAGCGGATGATCCGGCACGATGGACAGGCGATCGTTCTTACCCTGCACTTTACCGACAAAGCGGGTCAGGAACGGCTCAACCAGCTCTTCCGGCTCCGCAGATTCACGATCTTTTTCAGTGTGAATGACGGCGATGATACGGTCGCCATGCATCACTTTTTTCATCTGCGGTGGTGGAATGAAATAACTTTTTTGCGCATCGACTTCCAGGAAGCCAAAGCCTTTTTCCGTGGCTTTTACCACCCCTTCAGCACGTGGCGTCTGGGAATGCAGTTGCTGTTTAAGCTGCGCTAGCAGCGGGTTGTCCTGAAACATATTTGTCTATTTTCGTGGCCATAAGAGCGGCTGACAGTTTTACGCGAAAGTACCTGATGCGGCAAGCGCTCTTTATGACAATGAAAGGGTTAATGTGTCTCACCCAGCGCGATTTTCAGACGATTCAGCCATCCGCATAACCCCGACCAGACCAGCAGGTTGATTGCCTGTTCAACGGAGGCACAGGACTCGCTGAACGGATTGAACTGCGCGGCACTGAAACGGTCAGGTGCGCGCGTCAACAATTGTATCGCCTGGAACAGCGGACGCTCAACCGGCTGCTGTCGTTCCCGACGTTCTATTTCGTGTTCGCTCTGGCGCAGTAAGTCGGCGATTTCCGGTGACGTCACCTGTTGGTTAAAGCAGCTTGCACTGCCGTTAATTCGCGATGTCAGCAGCGTGGTGAAATCATGCGCGGGGGACTCAATGGTCAATGTGCTTTTCAGCAGGGTACCGAGCAGAGTAAGCAGCGTCGGTTGGTGAACCAGATTAGGGGCGATGGGCTGAAGGGCGGCGATCGGCTGATAACACGACAAACACTCTAACTGTTCTGCCGTTGCATAGCGCAGTTCGACCTGTTCGTGTGCTGAATGCCAGACGGCATCGGGTTGCTGGAACAGAGATACGTCGGCGAATGATTGCGTGTCCAGACCCGGCACCCAGCGTACCGGTTGCCCCAGCCATGCCTGAAACGTAGCGACGACACGCGCCTGAAAACCGATATAGCCAATGATTTGGTTCATCAATGCAATATCCCAGGCGGAGAGGCCAACGTCGCATAAATGCTGGCGCGCGCGGTTATCAATCACCGAGGGTGAACTGGCAAGCTGGCGCGCGTACTGAGTAATCTGCGCCAGCCGGTGATTACTCTCACGTGACGAATCCGGGCCGGGAAGCGGCGTCAAACGGGCGGCATAGTGGTTGCAAAGCCGCTGTACGCCATACACCTGGGCGACCGTTAACGCGGTACTCATGCGCTCGTAGGCGCTAAAGGTATGCAGGCGGTTCAATAAAACGGTGTCAGGGAACAGTTCGTGAGCAAGCTGGCGGGCCGGTTGCAGCCAGGACTGAAAGGGTAAAAGCGTGTCTTCAGGGATCACCAAATCCAACAGAAAGCGATCATCAACGTGTGCGGCTTCGGGCACCAGCGGCAACACGTCCTGCGGGCCGGTGCTGGACTGGGTTTCATGATACCAGTGGCTTTTGCCGTTGAGTCGGCGTTGTTCCATGGGCGTTCCTTGGTCTGTATGTGGCGACCCGGACACGTCGTCGTCGAATCACGCCGGATCGTTTTCGCTGCTTTATCCTGGCGTAAGCGGGGGAAGGGATGAAAGATTGTTGCGTGATAACAAAGATCAAAAAGCTATATTGCGGAGGAAGGCTTTAGAGCATGGGCGGCAGGGCGCCGCCCACGGGGGAAGTCGGAACGATTATTTCAGTTCCAGTTCGTTCATTGCAGCGATGCTGAAGCCGCCGTCAACGTGAACCACTTCACCAGAGATACCGCCGGACAGATCGGAGCACAGGAAGGCGGCTGAGTTGCCCACATCTTCGATAGTCACGGTACGACGAATCGGGGTCACCGCTTCGCAATGTGCCAGCATTTTACGGAAATCTTTGATACCGGACGCCGCCAGAGTACGGATCGGACCCGCAGAGATGGCGTTAACACGTACGCCTTCTGGACCCATCGCGTTCGCCATATAACGAACGTTCGCTTCCAGAGACGCTTTTGCCAGACCCATTACGTTGTAGTTCGGGATCGCGCGCTCAGCACCCAGGTAGGAGAGCGTCAGCAGGGCAGAACCCGGATTCAGCATAGAACGGCAGGCTTTCGCCATTGCCACAAAGCTGTAGGAGCTGATGTCGTGAGCGATTTTAAAGCCTTCGCGGGTGACCGCGTTCACGTAGTCGCCGTCCAGCTGATCGCCAGGGGCAAAACCGATCGAGTGAACGAAACCGTCAAATTTCGGCCAGGCTTTGGCCAGCTCTGCGAACATGGTGTCGATGCTTTCGTCTTCTGCGACATCGCATTGCAGAACGATGTTTGAACCCAGTTGAGCAGCAAATTCTTCCACGCGGCCTTTCAGTTTGTCGTTCTGGTAGGTGAATGCCAGTTCCGCGCCTTCGCGGTGCATCGCCTGAGCGATACCGTAGGCGATGGACAGTTTGCTGGCAAGACCGGTTACCAGAATACGCTTACCGGAAAGAAAACCCATAGCTTAAATCCTTATGTTATTGCTTGTTTTAGCTTTGTATTCATGCGATTACAGCCATGAAGCCAGAATCGAATAGAGAGCAAAACGAAATTATAGCCCACTCTGTGCGTGAATTGTCACGTTGTTTTTACAAAGCCCCGGGAATCACGACGCCCGGTACCAGAGAAGAAAGGCGGCATTATAACAGTGACTGTCCACCGAACTGATCCAACCTCATCACTCGTTACCCCGTATTTCTGCGGGAGACCACGCATTTCCTCATGATGTGGTGGGAGAAGGGCACTTATGCGAGGAGTCTAAAGGAGGTGAACAGTGTCATTCACATGTCTCGTCTATTTATAGTAATGAAATTGTTAATTGTATTAATTAAAATATAACAAAATTACTCTTGATGAATTCTTATTTTTCTGAAGTGGAAAGTGATTGCGAACTGAAAATACATGAACTTGTAATTGTTCTCTGAAAATCGAAAGTAGGTGAGTCCAAAGTTGGACAAGGTGAGCGTTGTTCTGATGCTACTTCAAAATATAATATTAGCAAGTGCGAAGACTACGTCAATGAGTATTGCCAGACGAACCGTTTATTTAGCGAGTTGCCTGTGTATATGGATGTATCTATCAGATAAATCCATTGTCTTTTGTCATAAATTTCAAAAAGAAGAATTCGATATAAATTACATGTAAACGATAGAAATGTTATTTTATATAAGGACTAATAAGATGAAAATTTCTAAGCTGTTCAGAATAGGGCTGATTGCCTCAGCATGTTTCGCGGCTGTCGGGGTTTCTAATGCAGCGTCGACGGGGACAATTGAGTTTAAAGGCTCTATTACTGCATCAACCTGCTCCGTCGCTATTGACGGCAAAGGCGCGGATGGTAATGGAATAGTAAACATGCCTGAATCGTCAGTGTCAGATTTTACAACGGCAACCACATCAGGTCGTACTGAATTTAATCTGGTATTGACGGGATGTACAATTACGGCGCCAGATACCCAGGTTGGTGCATTTTTTGAATCAGGCGCTAATGTAGACACCACTACCGGACGGCTAATTAATACAGGTACCGCCACTGGAGTGAGTCTACAATTATTGGATTCCAGTGCAAACGTTATTAACGTAGGTGACGCCGGTCAAAAAAATGACGGTCAATTCATTATACCGGACGCAGGTGGCGGAACTTTGCCGTATTCCGTTGAATATTACAAAGATGCAGATGGCACGCTCGCAGGTGGTACCGTTGAAGGAACGGTTGTCTATTCACTAATGTATAAATAAATTCAACCAGAGTGTTATAATAGAATGTTAGCTTCTATGATCCCGCCAAGATTTTCTCCGAGGCTCTTTATTATTACGTTTTCATGGATAATAACAGGGTGTTATAGCACTCTTTCTTGTGCCGGAATTGTTTTGAATGGTACTCGTGTTATCTATTCATCTGAGCAAAGAGAAGTGACCGTTAATATGAAAAATACAGGTGCAATGCCTGTGTTGGCACAAAGCTGGATTGATAAAGGCAATCCATCTGATACACCGGATAAAGTCATCTCCCCATTCATTTTGACGCCACCGATTACTCGCGTAGATGCCGGGAAAGGGCAGACATTGAGAATTAGTTTGGTTGACGGAAAAGCGATTCCCTCCAACAAAGAATCCATCTTCTATCTGAACGTACTGGAGATTCCGGCAAAGTCGAAAAATAAGGCAGACCCTAACCATCTCAGTATCGCTTTTCGGACTCGCGTTAAACTTTTTTATCGTCCGCAAAATTTACCTGGAAACGCTGATGACGCACCTGAAAAACTGGAGTGGAGAATCAACAATGGTGGCGTTACAGTCAAAAATACCTCTGCTTATTATATCACATTAGGTTCTGTCACCTATTCGGCAAACGGACAGAAGTATGTCGTCGATGGGGACATGATTGCGCCGGGTGATACAGATACTATCCATTTCAAAAATGTCAGTGTCGTCAATGATATTCATGCGATCAGCTATACGACGTTGAATGACTATGGTGCTGTCGTTAAGCATAAAAAGATTCAGTAGTCTTGTGCTCTGCCTCTGGTGGTAAATAGTATGACTCTATTTTTCTCTTTTTTGTTTTTTCTGACTTTCAATATCATTGTTGTGCAATACTCCGTGGCGGCAACAACTAATGATACATCGGTACCTTCTGAAGGCGAAGATATTGAATTCGAATCGACTTTTGTAAAACTACCTGCCGGACAGAAAGTCGACCTCAGTCGTTTTGCCTCCGGTACCAATGTTTTGCCAGGCATTTATAAAGTAGGGGTTACTCTTAATAAACACCTTCTGACTGTGGCTGAAATTGAGTTTAAAGCGACAGACAGTAAAAAAGTCACTCCCTGCATTCCCGTTACGGTTTTGAATCTGATCGATTTTAAAAAAGAGCAGATTAGTTTTAACCAGTGGGATACGTTAACGGCTGATGCGCAATGCATCGACATGAAAAAAATTGTCCCTGAAGCCACGCTGGAATTCGATAATCAGGCTCAGCAACTCAATATCTCTGTTCCGCAAATTATGATTAATAACCTGCCAAGAGGGTCTGTACCGTCTTCGATGTGGGACAGCGGCATTCCGGCGTTGATGCTGAGCTATAACATGAATGCCTACCAATCGCAAAGCAGTGGTTATGAATCAAAAACATACTACTCATCCATTAACAGCGGACTGAATATCGGCTCCTGGTATCTCCGGCACAATGGCTCTTATAACTGGGCGGAGGGAACCGGAGGACGGTATACCGTTCTCAACACCTTTCTCCAGCACGATTTGCCGCAGATATCAGGACGAATGTTGGCAGGGCAGTCTTATACCAGCGGGCAACTTTTCGATACGGTTCCGATCACAGGGCTTCAGGTGGCCAGTGATGAACGTATGCTGCCGCAATCACAGCGTGGTTATGCACCTGAAATTCGGGGGGTGGCGAAAACCAATGCCAAAGTGACGGTTAAGCAGGGGGGCGCGACCATTTATGAAACAACCGTTTCTCCTGGTGCGTTTGTTATTAACGATCTTTACCCTACGGGGTATGGCGGTAATCTCGATGTCACCATTGAGGAAGCCGATGGATCACAGCAAAATTTTTCCATGCCATACGCTGCGGTTTCACAACTGTTACGGCCTGGAAGCCAGCGTTACAGCATCAGTTTAGGTCAATTACGCAACGATAGCGTGTCTGATGATCCTTCACTTATTGAAGCAACTTATCAGCGCGGATTTACCAACATGATTACCGGATATGGTGGCGTACAGGCCAACCAGGATTATCAGGCGATAAAGCTGGGTATGGCGTTAGGCCTGCCGGTAGGTGCGCTGGCCTTTGACGTCACGCAATCTGAAGCCAGACTGCCATCACCCCAGCAGGAGAAACTGTCAGGGCAAAGCTACGAGTTGAGCTACAGCAAGCTGATCAATGAGACAAACAGCAATATCACGCTTGCAGCCTATCGCTTCTCGAGCAGCGGCTATATGGACTATATGACTGCGATGGAGAGTATTCAGGCGATTCATGATGGTGAGGACCGCAATACCATTCAGCGCCAAAAGAACCGCTTTACCGTCACCATCAGCCAGGGGTTGCCGGAAGAGTGGGGGCAAATCTATCTCAGTGGATCTCTCGAAGACTACTGGGATCAGGATAATTTGAATCGTCAATATCAGTTCGGCTATTCCAACCGCTATAAACAACTTAACTACAGCATTAATGTCAGCCGTAGCCAGGATGCATGGGGTGAAAGTCAGACCAGTTTCTATCTGAACCTGTCATTCCCGCTTTGGGAAAGTCACAGCAGTAATTATGTGCCACAGATGAGTCTTAGCTACAGCCAGGATACCCGCGGCGGTTCAAACGAACAGGCAATGATCTCAGGGAGTGCTGGCGCAACAAACCAGTACAGCTGGAACGTCAGTGGTTCACATGACAGCAATACCGCAAGCTCCGGCAGTGTGGGTGGTTCGTATCGTGGCGGTATTGCGCAACTCAGCGGTAGCTACAGCAAAGGCGCTGACTATCACAGTACATCGCTGGGGATGTCTGGTTCACTGGTAGCGCATTCTGGTGGGATCACCGCTTCACCTTATACCGGCGACACTTTTACGCTGGTAGAAGCCAAAGGCGCTGAAGGGGCCACGATACCGTCCTATCCTGGCATTTCTGTCGATCGCTTTGGTTATGCCTTACTACCCGCAACGAATCCTTACCAGATGAGTGATGTGATCATTGACCCGAAAGGCACCTCTCATAATGTTGAACTGGATAGCACTTCTCAAAAAATAGTGCCGCGTTACGGTGCGGTGGTGAAAGTGGGGTTCAATGCGGACAGAGGTACGCCGATATTGATTACCTCAACACTGAACGGACAACCGCTGCCGTTTGGTGCAGATGTGTTTGATGAACACGATCACAGCGTTGGTATTGTCGCTCAGGGCGGTGTGATTTATGCCCGTGTGGCCGACCAGAAAGGAACGTTGCGTGTGAAGTGGGGGGACGACATCAGTGCATCTTGCTCGGTGAGTTATATGCTGGCGTTGACGGAGAGTGAGGATCAACCATCTGAACATACCATCCAGCGTTTTAATAAAACATGTACGCAATTATAGAGAATAAATATTTTTGTTAAGGTATTACTCTCATAGGTTCATCATATGATAAGAAAACTAATTCAAATATCAACTGTTTTAATAGCGATTTCCGCAATTTTCTTTTGCAGTAAAACTATGGCTTTTAGTTGCACTTTTAATGGAGTCAATATATTTAATAAATCAGGTACGTTTACAGTCAGTGTTGATGCTCCGACATTAGATAAATCGGTAGTGGATACTATTATTACAGATATGAGCTCTTACGCAACATGTGGCGGTGGGCCAACCAATCAATATCAAGATGCGTTGCGTAGTACGGAGTTAACTATTTCACCAGTCTTATCTAACCTAGGTTATTCAGCATATATTACAATGTCGGGGAACAAATACAGGACTCAACCAGTTTGTTTATGGCCTGATAATGCATGCAGTGTATATATGCCTGATGGAAGTAATATAGAACTACCAATTAATGCTAAGCTTGGCGTTGAGCTAATTAATTCTGGGAAGTGGGAAAAATCAACAATACCAGCTGGGACAGAACTTATGCGAATGGTCACCCAAATGAGAACGTATGCCACGTGGGAACCCTGGTATATAACCTGGATTTTTAAGTTAAAAAATGACCTGGTAATCCCAAATTATACCTGCAGTCTGGACGAAGATTTTGTTAATCAGGTCATTTTACCCAGTGTAGATGCCTTTGCGTTAAAGAAAAATGGCCCTGGTCGGTTTAAAGACGTGGAAAAGACATTTTCCTTTAATTTTACCTGTGATCCACAAACCGCAGTTACCGTGAAATTTGATGGTGAGACCATCAATAATCTTGATGATGTTCTTAAAAATTCAGAGGAAGGGAATGACAATGTCGGGATACAGCTGCTTTATAATGACACACCATTAAAAATAGGCGATCCGCTGCAGGTTATTAGCAGCGCACAGTCGAGAGAGTCATTAAGCTTTCAGGCAGATTATTATTACAAAGGTGGGGATGTAAGCGCAGGTAAAGTGCATTCATCAGCCGTATTTACTTTTGATTATAAATAAGCTTTCATCAGTTAAAATAGGTAGAAGCCTATAATGATTATTAATAGGCGCTCATCGTGAATGAAGGGCGCTTGCGCTTTATCAACGACAGGAGTGACATTGCTGTCTTCAGCGACGCTGGCGCCCTCATTGATTTCCTCTTCGCGAATCCCAAAATCTGAATACTCCTGCATTTCTTTAGCCAGGAGCGAGGACGCGTTTCAGAAGTGTTCTTTGCTATCACTGTTGAAAGTCGTCTTTTTAGTAGTCTGTTGGTAACAATATTGTTGGTTTTATTAATTAAGATGTAACAATAATATAGGGATGAATTCTTATTTTTTTTGAAGTAGAGAATGGTTGCGAACAGAAGCCCCTGAAGTTGTGGTTATTTTTCGAAATTAAAAATATGTTTGTCCAAAGTTGGACAAGGTGGGCGTTGTTCTGACGCTCTCTCAAAATATAATATTTTTAGTCGCAGAGTGTGCTTATCGTTTTGTGCTTGTTTAAAACACCAAAATTAAAGCATTGCTGTGCATGGTCGTTAATAAAGACATGGTATAGATTCAGAATTGGATTCGCTTGTCTATATCGCGAAATGTATTAAAGGAATAACTTATGAAATATCTCTCATACTCGGTTTTGGCTTCCGCATTATTAATGAGCGGTGTCAGTCATGCTACGAATACCATTACTTTCACGGGTACAATTACAGATGCGACATGTGAAGTAGCACTTCAGGATGCCAAAGGGACACAGATATCCGCAACAGGTTCAGGCGATATTACGCTTAACGAAGTTTCAAAAGCAGATTTGTCTGCTGCTAATTCGGTAGCAGTACCTACTCGTTTCTCTATTGTTGCTAAAAATTGTGTTCTGGGTACATCAGGTAAATCAAAAATCTCTGCGAGTTTCATGAGTAATAATGCCGACAACCAGGGCTATCTTAACAACACAGCAGAAACTGGTGCCGCATCAGGTGTACAATTGAAATTACTTGATTCAGCTCAAAAATTTATTAAGGTGAACGACCCAGCCCAGGCTGATACAGCGACATGGATAGATATCGTTACTGAAGATCCTGCTACGACAGTCATGCCATTTTATGTTGAGTATTACTCAGCAGCTGGTAGTGCCACAGGTGGTACTATAACGAGTAAAGTCACTTATGAACTAATTTACGATTAATTTGTAATTAATGTTCTTATTTCCCTGATTGAAACTTAGGTACTTTAAATGCAGTTGTTAACGAAAAAAAACGTATGGGCATTATTCTTCTTGAGTGCTGGCATGATGATCAGTCAACCAGATTATGCCAGTATTGTAATGAATGGAACCAGAGTGATATATCAGGGAAATAAAAATGAAGTTACTATTAGTCTGACAAACAAAAATAAAAGGTCAGTGTTGATTCAAAGCTGGATTGATACGGGCAATGAAAATACCACGCCTGAAAAAATCTCGGTTCCTTTTGTGCTGTCACCGCCGGTCAATCGGGTTGATCCAGAGAAAGGACAGACCATTCGTATCAGCTACACCGGTGTGCCTGCGCTGCCGCAGGATAAAGAGTCAGTATACTGGCTAAATGTACTGGAAGTTCCGTCGAAAAATAAAGACAGTGAAGCCAGTAAACAAAAGCTGAATGTGGTCTTCCGTACCAGAATAAAACTGTTTTATCGCCCGGAAGGTTTAGAAGGTGACAGTAATAAAGCGCCGGATGACTTGCACTGGCGTTTGAATGGACAAAATGTCACGGCGCAAAACAATTCAAAGTATAACGTTACGATATTCACCCTTAACTATAAAGCAAGTGGTGTCACGTCAGAATCAAAAGGGGCGATGATTGGCCCTGGAGAGTCACATACGTTCTCTTTGAAAAACAGCGGTAATATTGATGGGCTTTCATTTGACACCATTAATGATTATGGGGCGCTCATTAATCATAAAGCGAAGAGCTAACTTCATTTCAGGGTGGCCGACGTGTCCACAAAAAAATATATTCTGACCAGCATTCATTTGTGCTGTTTTTCAACATTTGCATTGTTTGCCTCAACGATCACTTATGCGGATGACGTTACACCTGTCAGCGAAGAAGAAAAACTTGCCACGCCGGAATCGGAAAACGAAAGCAGCGTGGCAGAGTTTGATGCCAGTTTATTACGCCAGGAAGGGCAGAACCAGATTGATGTAAGTCGCTTTGTATATGGCTCAAACGTACTGCCAGGAAAATATCGCATTGATGTGCTTGTTAATCAGAATATGGTTAGCAATCAGGAAGTCGTATTTAAAGAAAATGAATAACTTAAAAATAAAACTGAACCCTGCCTGTCACCGAATATTATTAAGTTAGTTAACCTGAACGGTGAAAAACTGCCTTTTGCGGTGCGTAAGATTGTCACTGAACCTGCTGCATGCACCGATCTGGCGAAATTAATTCCAGGTGCCACCGTTAAGTTTGATGCTGACCGCCAACAACTGAATATTGACGTGCCGCAAGTCTATTTACAACATACGGCGCGCGGTAATATCGACCCATCACTCTGGGACAGCGGCGTCCCGGCATTGATGCTGGGTTACTACATGAATGGTTATGAATCACATTACAGCGGAATGGATACATCGCGTACATTCTATTCCTCTCTGAATGCCGGGCTGAATATCGGCAAATGGTACCTCCGACATAATGGTTCCTATAACTGGGATCAGGATATGGGGGGACATTACCAGAGCAACAATACCTATGTGCAGAGAGATATCGAAGCCGTCCGTGGTCATCTCTATCTCGGGCAGTATTACACCTCCGGGCAAATGTTTAACACGGTGTCCTATACCGGGGCGCAATTAGCGACTGACGATCGCATGTTACCGGCATCCCAACGTGGTTATGCTCCAGATATCAGAGGGGTGGCCAAAACCAATGCCAAGGTTACGGTGCGCCAGTCTGGCAATATTCTGTATCAGACTACCGTTCCGCCTGGTGCTTTCCTGATCGACGATCTGGGCCCAACGGGCTACGGCGGCGATCTGGATGTTACCGTTGAAGAAGCTGACGGTTCGTTGCAACAGTATTCCGTCCCGTACTCCTCACTGGCGCAATCCTTGCGTCCTGGCGCTCAGCAATTCAGCGCGACCGTGGGGAAAATGGATGACTACAGCACATCGGAAAAACCGCTGTTTTATGAAGTAACCTTTATGCGTGGTATCACTAATATCCTGACGGTTTATACCGGCGCACAATACAGCCAGAATTATCAGGCTGTGCTGGCGGGTGGTGCAGTGGGGACGGAAGCGGGGGCTGTCAGTGCAGATGTGACACAGGCCTGGAGCCACGTCGGAGGAGAAACAGGCGATCTGGTTGGGCAGAGCTATCGCGTCAGCTACAGCAAACTCATTGATGTCACCAACAGTAATATCACCATCGCGGCATATCGCTATTCCAGTTCCGGTTATATGGATCTGCAAACCGCCGTACAGACGCGCGATGCGGTAAATCATGATGACGATCCGAATTCAGTCTGGCGTTCTAAGAACCAGTTTTCAGTAAGCCTGAATCAGGGATTACCGGCGGGTCTTGGCAATATCTATGTCAGTTCCTCGATGCAGAACTACTGGAACAGCGGCAACGGCTACAACACGCAGTACCAGGTTGGCTATTCCAATAGCTATAAATGGTTGAACTACAGCATTAACGCCAGTCGCAACAAATCGGGAACCGGTCAGGATCAAACCAGCTGGTATCTCACGCTTTCTATGCCGTTGTGGCCAGGTCACAGCGGATCGGTGCCGTATATGAGCATGCGCTACAACGAAGACAGCGATGGTCAGCGCGGTGAACAGGTTAACCTTTCTGGTTCGTTTGGCGATACCAATCAGTATGGTTACAACGTCAGCGGTTCACACGATAACTATTCAGGAAGCTCTGGCAGCGTCAGCGGTTCCTGGGCGGGAAGCAAAGCCACACTTAACGGTAGTTACAGTACCGGCAGTGGTTACAGCAGCACTTCAGCCGGCATGTCAGGTGGGATTGTTGTGCACTCAGGGGGAATCACGTTCTCGCCATATAACAGCGACAGCTATGCGCTGATTGAAGCCAAAGGGGCTGAAGGCGCTGAAGTCGCTGGTTATGGCGGCGCAACGGTGGATTCTTCCGGCTACGCGCTGTCACCTTCACTGATCCCGTATCAGCAAAACCACGTGGCAATTAACCCGGAAGGGTCAGACCTCGGGGTTGAATTTGAAAACACGTCGCAGGATGTGGTGCCACGCGCGGGTTCTGTGGTGAAGGTGAAATTTAACACCCACACAGGGACGCCGTTGCTGATTGTCTCCACCTGGAAGGGCGAGCCTTTGCCGTTTGGTGCCGATATTATGGATGACGAAAACAACCCTGTTGGTGCGGTATCGCAAGGGGGCGTGATTTATGTGAAGGTCAGCAAACCAAAAGGGGTGCTCACCGTGAAATGGGGAGATGATGATCGCACCCAATGCCGGGTGCCCTATGCGCTGGACAACGCCGACCCGGATAACGACAGCAAAAACACCATTCAGCGATTTACCAGTGTCTGTCAGTAGGGGGAGCTTATGATTTTTTATAGATTAGCGATTTCTGTCTTATTGTTATTCACTTATACGGAATCTGAAGCCGCGATAAACTGCGAGCCGCTGACAACTACAACATATAATTACAACCAATGGGCCCAAATGCACAGTACCTTTGACATTGCGACAGCAGATGTTAATACAACCTTAGGTCAAAACATCTCCGACTGGGCAGTATTATACACCGCTTTCGATGTGGTCATAGGTAACGACTCCGGAACCTGTAACGCAAGTGGTATATTAGACTATCTGACGATGCTGACACAGTTACCTTCAATCGGCCATCAAGGATCTGATTATATCTATGCGACCGACGTACCGGGTATTGGTATTTCCGTCTCCGGGAATGGTGGTGGAGGCTCCGGTTCGGGGAATTATCCCTATACCTCAATGCAACCTTATCCATGGGCCTATATCCCGTGGGATCATCAGGCTAATGGCATTGGTTTTCATGCCATCGTTAAATACTGGAAAATACCCAATCAAAATATTCCTCTGGATGCGGGGGCCATCACTGTTACGGGGCCAGAGTATGCCGTGATATACAAAAAATCAGGGAATAGTTTTACAAGTTCTGACCACAGCCGTATTACCAGTGATGGCATGGCCTATATCAATGGCTCGAGGATTATTGTTGGGACGCTCATTTTTAAACCGGGCACTTGCAACATTGAAGGTGACAACATTAATGTCGAGATGGGTGACTATGACGGTGCAAATGGGGCGTCTGCCTGGAAAGATGCGAGCTTTAAATTAATTTGTCCAACGGCATACGGATATAACGGTGGGACCAAAGGCAGTTCTGGCTATAGTTACCCATTTTCTATTCATGATTACAGTATCACCAGCAATACTCAAAAAAATGGCAAGGTCGAAATTAGTATTGTTCCCTTAAATAACGGAGCGATTGATCCCAACAGAGGTATCATTGCGCTAGACGGCACTGGGGCTCAGGGCTATGGCATCCAGTTAGCCTGGGGCGATTACAGTACCCAAAACGCCACGGAACCTGTGCATCCTGTCATCTTGAACAGTTATGTCGATGCACACTCGTTAAACTCAGCATTCAGTGGTGATCTTACCCCCTTTGGTGGTAATGGCTTCACTGGTGGCGACAACACCATCAAAATGGCCGCCCGTTATATCCGAACGTCAGGGGATGCCGCGCCTGGTCCGGCAAATGCTGTGGTGCAGGTTATCGCCAGTTATCAGTAAATAAAAAGGCAGAGAGAACTCTGCCTTTTTGTCGTCATTGACGTCCTTTCTTATCAAACCGATCTCATTCATTAATCTCACTTAATGAACTGCTATGTAATAGCGCTTTCGTAAAATAACGTTAATTGAATAAAAATTATCATAATTGTCTGTTTTTGGACTGAAATATGATTGCGCGATATCTGCGCAATGGTATCTTGTTTGTGTTATTTAATATTAATCAGTAAAAGCTATGAAAAACTCAGAAAAATTTGAGGATGAAAATAGAAGAAATCAGAAGGCACATGCACTGGACTCATTCGAAAGTGGTGAAACAACCCAATGTGATTTGCGCTTCAACGACGTTTACGAGTAGGTGCAGCTATGTCCATCTATAAATTAGTCATTTTTTTTATCTGCTTTCATGCTTATTCAGTATTTGCATCGACATTGGATTGTGAGCCCTCAACATCTGGACCGCAGTCGGATTGGGTATCGATTCATACTAATATTGAGTTAAAGCCTGCGAATGTTCAAATTACAATTGGCTCAAATTTGTCTGACTGGCAATTGATTTATGAACTGGACAATATTGTCTTTGGTAGGGTTTACTCAACATGTAATGGCTGGGATGATAGTCAATACACCTTGCTTACATCCGAGACGCCAGTAAGGGTCTCCGGTAATGATATTATTTTTAAAACTAATGTTCCTGGAATCGGTATTTCAGTGTATGACGATAAAGGTCACGGTATTTCAGCTTTCCCTACTACGAATTATGGCTGGGATTCACCTGCTCAAGGGGCTTCTTATACCATGTCAGTTAAATACTGGAAAATACCTGGAGAGAATATCCCCATGGAAAGTGGTACGCTCTCAGTAACAGGTCCTGAGGTTGCAGGGCTGTTAGGGGGGGCTACTGGGTGGTCAATATCAAGTAACTACGCAGATAGAGTTTTGCATGGGAATTACGATTATTATCTTAATTCGTCAAGGATTTTGCAAGGCACACTCATATTTCAACCAGGAACCTGTGACGTTGCAGGTGACAACGTTAATGTTGATTTGGGTGATTATGATGGTTCAAACGGTCACTCTGAGTGGAAAGATGCAAGCTTTAAACTTATTTGTCCAGATGCCTGGGGATATGGTGGTTCAGCAAACGCCCAATCAAATGCCAATTATCCCTATCAACTTTCGCCTGACGCAAAAATTACGCCTAATAATGTCCTTAATGGTCAGGTCCAAATCAGCATCGTTCCCTATACCGAAACCATTGACGCGAACAAAGGTATTATAGCCCTCGATGGTACTGGCGCTCAGGGCTATGGCATCCAGCTAGCCTGGGGGGATTACAGTACGCAAAATGTCTCAGAACCTACTAACCCTGTCATTTTAAACAATTATATCGATGCGCATTCCCTGAACTCCGCATTCCTGGCTGGTGAGACAAAGATTGGTGAAAACGCATTCACTGGCGGCGATAACACCATCAAGATGGCCGCCCGTTATATCCGAACGTCAGGGGATGCCGCGCCTGGTCCGGCAAATGCCGTCGTGCAGGTTATCGCCACCTATCAGTAAACAAAAAGGCAGGGCTCTCTGCCTTTTTGTCCTCATTAACGTCATCTCTTATCAAACCGATCTCATTCATTAATCTCACTTAACGAACTGCTGTGTAATAGCGCTTTCGTAAAATAACGTTAATTGAATAAAAAATTATTATACTTGTCTATTTTTGGACTTAAATATGATGGTTCATTTGCAATATAGTGATATTTTATTTGTCATTAATTAATTTTAATAAGCAAAACCCTATGTGGTGGCTTAGAAATGAATCGGGTGAGCATTGTTGGTATCCAGTTGTATACGCAAT
This sequence comes from Citrobacter freundii complex sp. CFNIH2, assembly GCF_002880615.1. Classification (NCBI taxonomy): domain Bacteria; kingdom Pseudomonadati; phylum Pseudomonadota; class Gammaproteobacteria; order Enterobacterales; family Enterobacteriaceae; genus Citrobacter; species Citrobacter freundii complex sp. CFNIH2. The sequence continues at coordinate 1,184,251 of NZ_CP025757.1, forward strand.
GGATTCACCCAGCTCCGGTAAAAACAACAAAAACACCATTCAGCGATTTACCAGTGTCTGTCAGTTGGAGGGCTTTATGCATTTTTTTAAATTAATGATTATCTTTTGTTGTTTTCATGTTTTCTCTTTATTTGCTGCCACGGTTAGTTGTAGCCCTCAAACATCCACGACTAATAATTATAATAAATGGTCTGAAATTCATGTCCCTTATGAATTAAAGCCCTCAAAGCTAACAATGACTTTGGGGACTAATGTTACAGATTGGACTGTTATTTATACTGCTGCACATATAAACGTTGGAATGTCGGCGAGTAATTGCACGGCGTCTCTAAATATGTATTATACCATTCTAAATGATGCTACTCTTGTGGGTACAATAGGGGAGGATTATATCTATAGTACAAATATATCTGGCATCGGTATTTCAATCTCAGCTGATGTAAACAGTGCAAGTTTGCAAAATTACCCATCTTCTATATATTCCGGTGGAGCAGGCTTAGGAGTGGGTTTTTGGGCGACTATAAAATATTGGAAGATCCCAGGCATGCTACCAATGAGTAATGGTCCAATGACTTTTACCGGTACCGATGTTGCAGTGATTTATATGTATCCCGGGTATAAAATAAACAGTGGATATTCTGATAGAGTAATTGATAACGGTAATGCTTATATCAGCAGTTCAAGGATATTAACACTAACCATGTTGTTCTTGCCAGGAACCTGCAATATAGAAGGGGATAATGTAAATGTTAATATGGGGGATTATGACGGCGCAGGTGGGCATTCCGAATGGAGGGATGCCAGTTTTAAGCTTGTGTGCCCTAATGGGATGGGGTATAACGGCGCTTCTGACTCGGATAATAGTAGTAGTTATAACAATCCCTACAGTATTGCCTCAGATACTAAAATTTCGGCTAATGACAAAGCGAATGGCAAAGTCGAAATTAGTATCGTTCCCTTAAATAACGGAGCGATTGATCCCAACAGAGGTATCATTGCGCTAGACGGCACTGGGGCTCAGGGCTATGGCATCCAGTTAGCCTGGGGCGATTACAGTACGCAAAATGCCTCAGAACCTGTGAATCCTGTCATCTTGAACAGTTATGTCGATGCACACTCGTTAAACTCAGCATTCAGTGGTGATCTTACCCCCCTTGGTGGCAATGGCTTCACCGGCGGCGATAACACCATCAAGATGGCCGCCCGTTATATCCGCACATCAGGGGATGCCGCACCTGGCCCGGCAAATGCCGTGGTGCAGGTTATCGCCAACTATCAGTAAACCAAAAGGCAGAGAGAACTCTGCCTTTGTCGTCTTCCCGATAAATAAATTACCGATCCTTTCGCCACGCGTCTGCCGTCAGCGCTTCGCCAAAATGCCCGGCAATAAGACGCCTGGTGAGGTCATGCAGCGGAGAGGCCAGCACGTCGGCGGTGCTACCGCGTTCGACCACTTCACCCTGGTGCATCACCAGTACCTGGTCGCTGATGTGCTTCATCATGCCCAGATGCTGGGTGACGTAGATGTACGAAATTCCCTGCTTTTCCTGCAGTTCCAGCATCAGGTTGATTAACTGCGAGCGCATCGACATATCAAGCGACGCCAGCGCTTCATCGGCAATAATCACTTTCGGGCGCAGAATCATCGCGCGGGCGAGTCCCAGACGCTGTTTTTGTCCAGGCGCCAGCATATGCGGATAGTAGCTGACATGATCGGGCAGCAGTCCTACCATCCGCATGGTCTCAATAATCTGCTTGCGCCGTTGTTCCGGTTCGAGATCGGTATTCAGACGCAGTGGAAAATCAAGGATCTGCGAAATACGTTGACGCGGGTTCAACGAGGTCGACGGGTCCTGGAAAATCATGCGGATGCGCTGGCTACGAAACGAATAATCACCAAATTCAAGCGGATGATCGTCAATCAGTAACTCGCCGCTGGTTGGCTCAACCATTCCTGCCAGCATTTTGGCCAGCGTGGATTTGCCGGAACCGTTCTCGCCGATGATGGCCAGCGTCTGCCGTTCGCGCAGCGTAAAGCTCAACGGCTTCACGGCTTCTACGGTCTGACGGCGAAACCAGCCTGTCCGATAGCGGAAGGTTTTACTCAGATTACGCACTTCAAGTAAGGTCTCGACCATGTCACTCTCTCTCCATATTCAGCGGGAAATGACAGGCGTAGAGATGATTTTTCACCCCGGTCAGACGCGGCGTTTCAATACATTCGCGCTGTGCGTAGGGACAGCGTGGACCAAGACGGCAGCCGATGGGCAATTGTTCCAGCAAAGGGATGGCTCCGGGCATGGTGTTCAGACGACTTTTGTGCGGCATGGCGCTACCAAAGTCAGGAATGGCGCGGATCAGCGCCTGGGTGTACGGATGATGCGGTGTCGTCACCAGCTCTTTGCTCAGCGCGGTTTCCACTGTCTGACCACAGTACAGCACGTTAATTTTATCCGCCCACTGGCTGAGCATTTGCAGGTCATGACTGATCAGCAAAATGGTGGTATTGCTGTTCTGATTCAGCCGCGTCAGCAGGCGGAAGATCTGCGCCTGGGTGGTCGGTTCCATTGCGTTAGTTGGTTCGTCCGCAATCAGCAGTCGCGGTTGATTTGCCAGCGCAATGGCGATCATCACTTTCTGGCATTCACCGTCGGTCAGTTCATACGGGAAGCTGCGCATGGCGTCTTTATGATCTTTAATCCCCACGCGGTGCAGCAGTTCAATGGCGCGACGTTTCCGCCAGCCAATACGCTGCCACCAGCGGCCTTTGTAGGTCCACGCCGGAATGTTTTGCATCAACTGGCGACCGACGCGCTCGGACGGATCCAGACACGACTGCGGCTCCTGGAAGATCATCGAAACGTTATGTCCCACCAGTTTGCGTCGTTCACGTGGCGAAAGGCGTAGCAGGTCGATATCGTCAAAACGCATTCGGTCGGCGGTGACGCGCCAGTTGTCTTTGGCGACGCCGCAAATGGCTTTGGCGATCAGGCTCTTACCAGAACCGGATTCACCCACCAGCCCGCGAATTTCACCTTCGCTCAAGGTCATACTGACGCGGTCGACGGCTTTGACCCACTCTTCGCCGGCTTTAAATTCAATGGTCAGGTTGCGGATATCCAGTAATGGCATTATTCCACCCCCGCAATGATCGCGCGGCGAACGCCGTCACCCAGCAGGTTGACCAGCAGGACGCTGATCATGATGGCTGCACCGGGCAGCATCACCGTCCACGGCGCAACGTAAATCAGCTCCAGCGCATCGCCCAGCATCGCACCCCATTCGGGAGAGGGGAGTTGCGCGCCAAGATCGAGAAAACCGAGCGCGGCAATATCCAGTATCGCCATCGACAGCGCACGGGTGATTTCGGTGATCAAGCCCGCGGTAATGTTGGGCAGAATAGCGAACCAGAGGATATTCAGCGTCGAGGCACCATCAAGACGCGCTGCGATAACGTACTCTTTTTCCAGTTCGTCATGCACCATGCTGTAAACCGAGCGCACCATGCGCGGCAGCAGCGCCAGCCAGACGGCAAACATGGCATGGGTTAAATGCGGCCCGGCGAAGGCGACCACGATAATCGCCAGCAGCAGTGACGGAATCGACAGCAGGGTATCGAGAATATGGTTCAGCACGGCGGAACGCAGACCGTGCGTTGCTCCGGCGACCACGCCGAGAAACAGCCCGCACAGCGTGGCGGCGAGGGTAACGACAAACGCGCCGCCCACGGTGGGGGCCGCGCCGCTGAGCAGACGGCTCAGAACATCGCGTCCCAGATCGTCAGTACCGAGGAAGAAGGAGACTTCGCCATAGCGTGACCATGAGGGCGGCAGCAACTGATAACCGAGGAACTGCTGATCGATGCCATACGGCGCAAACCAGTTGCCGAACAGGCATAACACCACCAGTCCCGCGCAGCCGTACAGGCCGACCATTGCTGTCGTATCGCCATAAAATTTGCGCCATGCGGTGCGCAGCGTACCCGGCGGGCGCTTTTCGCTATAAACGCTATCGTAAGGCATACCATTCCTTATGTTTCAGAGGGTTAGCCATAGCACCCAAAATGTCGGAAATCACGTTGACGATGATGACCAGCGAACCGATCACCATCACGCCGGCGGAAATTGCCGCGTAGTCCTGCTGACGGATGGCGTTAATTAGCCAGCGACCGAGACCCGGCCAGCTAAAGACCATCTCGGTGATCATCGCCAGCGTCAGCATCGTTGAGAACTGCAGGCCGAGGCGGGGGATCACCGGCGGTAAGGCGTTATGCAGTACATGGCGGCGCAGGATCGTAAACCGTGACAAACCGCGTGTGGCCGCGGCCTTCACGTAGTTCTGATCAAACACTTCAATGGTACTGATACGCATCAGGCGAATCACTTCCGTGGTCGGCGCAACCGCCAGCGTCAGCACGGGCAAGACCATATGGCGCACGGCGCTCATTACCATCTCATCACGCCAGGGAGAGTCAGAGATCCAGGCGTCGACAATAGCCAGACCGGTGACCGGCTTCACTTCGTAGAGCAGATCGAATCGGCCCGACACCGGCAGCCAGCCGAGGGTCAGGGAAAAGAAAAGGGTCAGCAGGAGCGCCAGCCAGAACACGGGGATTGAAAAGCCGAGCAGGGCGAGGGCGCTGATCAAGCGATCCTGCCACTTGTTGCGGGTAATGCCCGCCAGCATACCCACCGGAATTCCCACCATTAGCGCAAAGCCGAACGCCAGCGTGCAGAGTTCCATCGTGGCCGGGAACACCTCTTTGAGCTGTTCAGAGATAAGCTGTCCGTTGATGCTGGAGACGCCAAAGTCCCAGTGGATGAGGCCCTTGAACCAGAACACCCACGCATTCCACAACGATGCGCCCTGTAGCGGCGCATGCGGCGTAAAATAGCTCAGACTGAAGCCAATAAAGGTCAGAAAAAACAGCGTGACCATCAGCAACAGTAAACGACGCAAGGTGAAGATAATCATGGTTTTTTCACCTCATCGTTTTTTTCGCGCGACACGCCGGCGAAAGAAGCATTACCAAACGGGCTTAACACCAGGCCTTTAATGTCATACCGATAGGCCTGCAGGCGCAGTGACGAGGCGAGCGGCAGGATTGGCAACTCTTTGGCGAGGATGTTCTGCGCTTCATCATACGCATCAATACGCGCAGAAAGCTGCTGAGAAGAGAGCGCTTTGCGCAGTACGTTGTCGAACTCCGGATTGCACCAGTGGGCGAAGTTAGTCTGTGAATTGATGGCCGCGCAGCTGAGTAACGGGCGGAAGAAACTGTCCGGATCGTTACTGTCAGTTGCCCAGCCGGACAACGTCAGATCATGGTTCATGTCCATCAACCGCGCCTCCTGGAAACGACCTTCAACCGGTACAATCACCACTTTCACCCCAACCTGCGCCATGTCCGCCTGGATAAGCTCAGCGGTTTTTAACGGACTGGGGTTCCACGCCTGCGAACTGGTTGGCACCCACAGTCGCAGCGTCAGATTCTCCAGTCCCAGCGCTTTGAGCTGCTCACGGGATTTGGCCGGATTGTATTCTGTTATTTTAGCCTCGTTGTCATACGCCCACGAGGCGCGAGGTAAAATAGAGGCTGCCGTTTCCGCCGTGCCGTAATAGATAGACTGCATCAGACGCTGGTTATTGATGGCCAGCGCCAGGGCGTGGCGAACCGCCGGATTATTCAACGGGGGTTTATCGGTGTTAAACGCCAGGTAGGCGATATTCATCCCCGGACGCAGCGTCAGACGCAGGCGCGGATCGTCACGCAGGATCGTCAACTGGCTGGCGGCAGGCCAGGCCAGTACATCACATTCACCGGTGAGCAGTTTCGACAAACGTCCGGTTCCGCCGGATCCCAGATCCACCACCACCTGCGGCATCAGCGGCTTACCCCGCCAGAATTTGTCATGACGTTGCAGGCGGATGTATTGCCCGGCACGATATTCGGAAAGCTGGAACGGACCGGTACCTACCGGCTGGCGGTCGAGTTGCTCCTGGCGATCCTGTTTTGTTAACTGCGCGGCATATTCGGCTGACATCACGGATGCGTAATGGGTCGCCAGATGCCATAAGAAAGAGGCGTCCGGTTGCGTCAGACGAAACTCCACGGTGTTGCTATCGAGCTTACGCACGCTCTGTACGTTATCGGCGAACTGCAGACTGTCGAAATAGGGGAAATTGCCGCCGTTGACGTTATGCCACGGATGGTTGCGATCAAAGATGCGCTGAAAGGTAAAAACCACGTCGTCGGCATTCAGTTTACGCGTAGGCGTAAACCAGGCCGTTTTTTGAAACGCCACATCGCGACGCAGGTGGAAGCGATAGGTTGCGCCGTTATCCAGCACCTCCCAGCTTTCCGCCAGTTCCGGGACCAGACGATAAGTATAGGGATCAACATCCAGCAGCCGGTCATAGAGCTGGGCGGCCAGGGTGTCGACGATCAGCCCACTGCTCACTTTTTGCGGATTAAAGGTGTTGACCTGCCCACTCACGCAATAGACAAAGCCACTGTCGCGAATATCTTCACGCGGGGCGGTTTCAGGCGCAGCAGTAGCCTGACCACTCAGAAGTCCAGCCATCACGATCAGAGACGATAAAACCAGGCGCATAATTTTTAAGGTTTTTAGGTACGATTTGCAAAGTGTATCGCACTATCGCCCGCCAGGTACAAATGTCTGCGGGCAACTGGCGTAAATATGCGCAATCAGGGGGCGGGAAGCGCTAAATCTGATGTTTTTTGAGCAATGCGCGCAACTGGTGATAGGTCAGCCCCAGCAATTCCGCTGCCCGTTTCTGGTTAAATTTTGCCTGTTGCAGACTCGTTTGCAGCAATGCTTTTTCCTGCTGTTGCTGAAATTCGCGTAAATCGAGGGGCAGCGAAGGACCCGTTGCTGCGGTGTCTGCGATGGGGGGCGTTGGCACGTGGCGTTTAAAGGGGTCGATCACAATCTCATCCAGCGGCGCCTCACTGGTGCCGTGCCGGTATACCGAACGCTCGACCACGTTTTTTAGTTCGCGGATATTCCCCGGCCAGCCGTAATTCAGCAACGTCTCCCTGGCATGCGATGTAAATCCGGGGAACAGCGGCAGACGAATTTCACGGCACATCTGGATGGCAAAGTGTTCCGCCATGAGCATGATATCCGCCTGACGCTCGCGCAGAGGCGGCAGTTGCACCACGTCGAACGCCAGTCGGTCCAGCAAATCGGCCCGAAAGGCCCCTTCGCTAACCATCGCCGGAAGATCCGCATTGGTCGCGCAAACCAGCCGCACGTTCACCTGTAATGGCTGGCTGCCGCCGACGCGCTCGAGCTCACCGTATTCAATCACTCTGAGCAGTTTTTCTTGCACCAGCATTGGGGCGGTGGCGAGTTCATCCAGAAACAGCGTGCCGCCGTCGGCCCGTTCAAAACGTCCGGGATGGCGCTTTTGCGCCCCGGTGAATGCCCCGGCTTCATGGCCGAACAGTTCGCTGTCGAGCAGGTTTTCATTCAGCGCCGCGCAGTTAAGCGAAATAAACGGCCCCTGCCAACGAGAGGAGAGATAATGCAGGCGGTTGGCAATCAGCTCCTTCCCGGTACCGCGTTCGCCGATAATCAGTACCGGCTTGTCCAGCGGTGCGAGGCGGGAAACCTGCTCCAGTACCTCCAGAAAGCTGTTGGCTTCCCCTAACAAATTATCTTTGTATTCTGCCATGATGAATTTCGCCACATGTTAGTGTATTTCACCACTTTACTCTGTTTTCTTGTCGAGGTAAAACGGTACATCCCTAGCTAAATCAATGGATTAAAAAGTTGGCACGCAGATTGTATTAGAGAATCAGCAGGGCATCGCCCGACATCAGAAAAATGTGAGGATAGAATTATGGGTATTTTTTCTCGTTTCGCCGACATCGTGAATGCCAACATCAACGCACTGCTCGAGAAAGCGGAAGATCCGCAGAAGCTGGTTCGTCTGATGATTCAGGAAATGGAAGATACGCTGGTTGAAGTACGTTCCAATTCGGCACGTGCGCTGGCGGAAAAGAAACAGTTATCACGCCGCATCGAACAGGCGACGGCTCAGCAGTCAGAGTGGCAGGAAAAAGCGGAGCTGGCGCTGCGTAAAGAGAAAGACGATCTGGCTCGCGCTGCGCTGATCGAAAAACAGAAGCTGACCGATCTGATTGGCAATCTGGAGCATGAAGTGACGCTGGTCGACGATACGCTGACGCGCATGAAGAAAGAGATTGGCGAGCTGGAGAACAAACTTAGCGAAACCCGTGCCCGTCAGCAGGCGCTGACGCTGCGTCATCAGGCCGCCAGCTCATCCCGTGACGTGCGTCGTCAACTGGACAGCGGTAAGCTGGATGAAGCGATGGCGCGTTTTGAATCTTTCGAGCGTCGCATCGACCACATGGAAGCGGAAGCCGAAAGCCACAACTTTGGCAAACAGAAAACGTTGGATCAGCAGTTTGCCGACCTGAAAGCGGATGATGAAATCAGCGAACAGCTGGCGCAACTGAAAGCTAAAATGCAGCAAGACAAGCAATAATAATACCTGGCGGCGCCCGAACGCGCCGCCGCTCATCACCTGTAAGGAGACCTCATGAGCGCGCTATTTCTGGCCATTCCGTTAACCATCTTCGTGCTGTTTGTGTTACCGATTTGGTTATGGCTGCATTACAGCAACCGTTCCAGTCGCGGGGAATTATCGCAAAGCGAACAGCAACGTTTAGTTCAGTTGACCGATGACGCGCAGCGCATGCGTGAACGTATCCAGGCGCTGGAAGATATTCTCGATGCGGAACATCCGAACTGGAGGGATCGCTAATGGGCGGTATTGATCTGAACAAAAAATTATGGCGCATTCCGCAGCAGGGCATGCTGCGGGGCGTGTGCGCGGGGATCGCGCAGTATCTGGATGTACCGGTAAAACTGGTGCGTATTTTAGTGGTGTTGTCGATCTTCTTCGGGCTGGCCTTTTTCACCCTGGTCGTCTACATCATTCTGGCGTTTGTGCTTGATCCGATGCCGGACAACCTTGCCGCAGGCGAGCAGCAACCGTCCAGCGGTGAGCTATTAGATATTGTCGATAAAGAGCTGGCGGCGGGGGAGAAACGCTTACGTGAAATGGAGCGTTACGTCACCTCGGACACGTTTACGTTGCGTAGCCGCTTCCGTCAGTTGTAAGTCATTAGAGGGCTGAGATGAATAATCGCTGGCAACGCGCCGGGCAAAGGGTAAAACCCGGTATGAAAATAGCAGGTAAGCTGGTGCTTCTGACTGCGCTACGCTACGGCCCCGCGGGTGTCGCAGGGTGGGCGGTGAAATCCGTCGCCCGCCGTCCGCTAAAAATGTTGCTGGCGCTGGCACTGGAACCGTTTTTAAGCCGTATGGCGGCGAAAATCTCAAAACGTTATTCTGGAAGCTAATGTAGAACCAGGCATTGCGTGAGGTTATCGGGTTTGATAAAACCGAAAACCTCATCCTTTAATAACGCGACACTCATGATGCAAAGCCACTCTTTCCAGGTCCCTTTTCAGGGCGAAACGCTTTACGCTGAAAGTACGTCTGGCCGCAATGGACATGTCCTGATGCTACACGGCGGTGGGAAAGACAGCACCATTTTCCACAAATATCGCGTTATGTTGGATGAGTCAGGTTTTGGAACGACGATATTCGATTTTTTAGGTCATGGAGCAACCGGGGGCGACATTCACGATTCCTCGCTGTTCAGCCGCACCCGGCAGGCACAGGCGGTGATGGATTTCCAGGGGCTGATTTTTACCGGCTGTGTGGGCGTCAGCATGGGGGCATACAATGCGCTTCAGCTCAGTAAGGTGGTTCCACTGCGCTCGCTGATTCTGATGGTGCCGGGTGTTTATGCAACGCCCGCATATCAGGTTAAATTCGGCCCCGATTTTTCGGCCATCATACGCGAGGATCGCAGTTGGGACGCGACGGATGCCTGGGCTATCGCCGCTCAATTTACCGGTGATTTGTTAGTTATCGCTGCCGAAAATGACACCATCATCCCCGCAGAGATACCGAATAAGCTGGTCACGTCGGCAACGCAGGCCTGTCAAAAGAAATTACTCACGATCGCTGGGGCGGATCATAACTCGATCTGGGAGCAACTGATGCGTTCAAGAGAGTGCTATGAAAGCGTACGCTCGGCTTTTGAACGCTGCTTATCTCATTAGCATAATTTAATTTCGACCTGTCCTGTTTTCTCTTACCGGGGTTAGTCGGGTGAACACCCCACCCAACACAACACGGTTGATAATCAACGACCTGACCCCATATTACAGGCTATGCGTTATACTTTTTTCTGGTCTTCGGGCATAACGGGATGGCGATGAAGAGACTCACCAATGAACTCAATGCGCTGGTTAATCGCGGTGTAGACCGGCATTTGCGCCTCGCGGTCACCGGGCTGAGCCGGAGCGGAAAAACCGCATTTATCACAGCGATGGTTAACCAGTTGCTGAATATTCATGCCGGGGCGCGACTGCCGCTACTCAGCGCAGTGCGTGAAGAGCGCCTGCTTGGGGTGAAACGCGTTCCGCAGCGCGATTTTGGTATTCCTCGCTTTACCTACGATGAAGGGCTGGCCCAGCTGTATGGCGATCCGCCGACGTGGCCGACACCCACCCGTGGCGTTAGCGAAATTCGCCTGGCGCTACGTTATAAATCCAATGACTCCCTGCTGCGCCACTTCAAAGAGACGTCGACGCTGTATCTGGAAATTGTTGATTATCCCGGCGAGTGGCTGCTCGACCTGCCGATGCTGGCGCAGGATTACCTGAGCTGGTCACGGCAGATGACCGGTCTGCTTACCGGGCAGCGGGCGGAATGGTCGGCGAAATGGCGACAGCTGACGCAAGGGCTGGATCCGCTGGCACCCGCCGATGAGAACCGCCTGGCCGACATTGCAGCGGCGTGGACGGACTATTTGCATCAGTGTAAACAGCAAGGACTGCATTTCATCCAGCCGGGACGGTTCGTTCTGCCTGGTGATATGGCCGGCGCGCCAGCGTTACAATTTTTCCCCTGGCCGGATGTGGACGCGTGGGGCGAATCAAAACTGGCTCAGGCAGACAAGCATACCAACGCCGGGATGCTGCGTGAGCGCTTTAACTATTACTGCGAAAAGGTGGTGAAGGGGTTCTATAAGAACCACTTTCTGCGTTTCGACCGCCAGATTGTGCTGGTGGATTGCCTGCAACCGCTCAACAGCGGGCCACAAGCGTTCAACGACATGCGTCTTGCGTTAACCCAACTGATGCAAAGTTTCCATTATGGTCAGCGTACGCTGTTCCGTCGGCTGTTCTCGCCGGTGATCGACAAACTGCTGTTTGCCGCCACCAAAGCGGATCATGTGACGATCGATCAGCACGCCAATATGGTGTCGCTGCTGCAACAGTTGATTCAGGATGCCTGGCAGAACGCTGCGTTTGAAGGGATCAGCATGGATTGTCTGGGGCTGGCTTCCGTCCAGGCAACCACCAGCGGGTTGATTGACGTTAACGGCGAAAAGATCCCGGCGCTGCGCGGTAATCGCTTAAGCGATGGCTCCCCGCTGACGGTCTACCCCGGTGAAGTGCCGGCGCGACTGCCGGGACAGGCGTTCTGGGACAGTCAGGGGTTTCAGTTTGAAGCGTTTCGACCGCAAAAAATGGACGTCGATAAGCCGCTGCCGCATATTCGTCTGGATGCCGCGCTGGAGTTTTTAATAGGAGATAAATTGCGATGAGCGAACCGATAAAACCGCGGATTGATTTCGCCGGTACGCTTGACGTCGAGCAGAACCCGGCCTTTAAAGCGCAACAAACGTTTAGCGAGACGCAGGCCCAGTCCTTTGCCCCGGCCACCGTTGATGAACCGCTGGAAGAAGAGGGGCAAGCCGAAGCGGTGATTGACGCAGCGCTACGCCCGAAGCGCAGCCTGTGGCGCAAGATGGTGATGGGTGGCCTGGCGCTGTTCGGCGTAAGCGTGGTTGGACAAGGTGTGCAGTGGACAATGAACGCCTGGCAAACCCAGGACTGGGTGGCGCTCGGGGGTTGCGCGGCCGGGGCGCTGATTATTGGGGCGGGTGTCGGATCGGTGGCAACCGAATGGCGACGTCTGTGGCGTTTGCGTCAGCGTGCTCACGAGCGCGATGAAGCGCGTGACCTGCTGCACAGTCACGGTGCCGGCAAAGGGCGTGCCTTCTGCGAGAAACTGGCGCAGCAGGCCGGAATCGACCAGTCGCATCCGGCGTTGCAGCGCTGGTATGCCTCGATTCACGAAACGCAAAATGACCGCGAAGTGGTCAGCCTGTACGCGCATCTGGTTCAACCGGTGCTGGATGCCCAAGCGCGGCGTGAAATCAGTCGTTCAGCGGCGGAGTCGACGCTGATGATCGCAGTCAGTCCGCTGGCGCTGGTGGATATGGCATTTATTGCCTGGCGTAATTTGCGACTGATTAACCGTATCGCTACGTTGTACGGGATTGAGCTGGGTTATTACAGCCGTCTGCGTCTGTTCCGCCTGGTGTTGCTCAACATCGCTTTCGCCGGAGCCAGCGAACTGGTGCGGGAAGTGGGGATGGACTGGATGTCGCAGGATCTCGCGGCGCGCTTGTCGACCCGTGCTGCGCAGGGGATTGGCGCGGGGTTGTTAACCGCACGACTGGGGATCAAAGCGATGGAGCTTTGCCGCCCGTTGCCGTGGATGGATGATGACAAACCCCGTCTGGGAGATTTCCGGCGTCAACTGATCGGGCAGCTCAAAGAGACGGTGCAGAAAAACGGCTCCCCGCGAGAAAAGTAATCTAATCGCAGGCGTTGACCGCGTAACTTTACGCCGAAACGCCTGTTTTTCCGTCATGCTGTCAATATTTGTTGACAGAATCCTTCCTGCTTCCCCATTCCTGGCTTATCATCTTATCTATAGCTCATTATTCAGGTGAAGGTCCCCCCATGCGTCTGGAAGTCTTTTGTGAAGACCGACTTGGTCTGACTCGCGAATTACTCGATTTACTGGTGCTACGCAGCATCGATTTGCGCGGTATCGAGATTGACCCCATCGGGCGAATCTACCTTAACTTTGCCGAACTGGAGTTCACTAACTTCAGCAGTTTGATGGCGGAAATTCGCCGCATTGCGGGCGTCACCGACGTACGCACCGTGCCGTGGATGCCGTCAGAGCGTGAGCATCTGGCGCTCAGCGCGCTGCTTGAGGCGTTGCCAGAACCGGTTCTGTCGCTGGATCTGAAAAGTAAAATTGAGATGGCGAACCCGGCAAGCTGCCAGCTGTTTGCGCTTAACCCGGAGCGGATGCGCAACCATACCGCGGCACAACTGATCAACGGTTTTAACTTCCAGCGCTGGCTGGAGGGCAATCCGCAGGCGTCCCATAACGAACATGTGGTGATCAACGGGCAGAATTTCCTGATGGAAATCACGCCGGTCTATCTGCAAGGGGAAACTGACGAAACTATGCTCACCGGTGCAGTGGTAATGCTGCGTTCAACTATCCGGATGGGGCGTCAGTTGCAGAATCTGGCGACCCAGGATGTCAGTGCTTTTAGCCAGATCATCGCCGTCAGCGGCAAAATGAAACATGTTGTCGAACAGGCACGCAAACTGGCGATGCTGAGTGCGCCCCTGTTGATTACCGGCGATACCGGCACCGGTAAAGATCTGTTTGCTCATGCCTGTCATCAGGCCAGCCCGCGCGCGGGCAAACCGTATCTGGCGCTCAACTGCGCGTCGATCCCTGAAGATGCGGTGGAAAGTGAACTGTTCGGTCATGCGCCAGAAGGTAAAAAAGGCTTCTTCGAGCAGGCGAACGGCGGTTCGGTGCTGCTTGATGAGATTGGTGAAATGTCGCCGCGCATGCAGACCAAGCTACTGCGGTTCCTCAATGACGGTACGTTCCGTCGGGTGGGGGAAGATCATGAGGTGCATGTCGATGTGCGCGTGATCTGCGCGACGCAAAAGAATCTCGTTGAACTGGTGCAGAAAGGGCTGTTTCGCGAAGATCTCTATTATCGCCTGAACGTGTTGACGCTGAATCTGCCGCCGCTGCGCGATTGTCCACAGGACATCATGCCGCTGACCGAACTGTTTGTGGCGCGTTTCGCCGATGAGCAAGGCGTGCCGCGTCCTAAACTGGCTGCCGATCTCAGTACGGTATTGACCCGCTACGGCTGGCCTGGCAACGTGCGTCAACTGAAAAACGCCATCTACCGGGCGCTGACGCAGCTTGAAGGTTACGAACTGCGACCACAGGATATTTTGCTGCCTGACTACGATGCGACGACGGTTGCGGTAGGTGAAGATGCGATGGAAGGTTCGCTGGATGATATCACCAGCCGTTTTGAGCGCTCGGTGTTAACCCAGCTTTACCGCAGTTATCCCAGTACCCGCAAACTGGCGAAACGCCTGGGGGTTTCCCATACCGCGATTGCGAATAAGCTGCGTGAATATGGCCTGAATCAGAAGAAGGGCGAAGAGTAAAAAAATGCCTCCGCAATGGAGGCATTTTTGTATGACGGCTGCCTTAGGCTTTCAGGACTTCCAGCGCAGCGGCATAGTCAGGTTCGTTAGTGATTTCATTCACCAGCTGGCTGAAGATGACATTGTCATTTTCATCCAGAACGACAACCGCACGAGCGGCCAGACCTTTCAGCGGACCTTCGGTGATTTCAACGCCGTAGTTTTTCAGGAATTCAGCGTTACGCAGCGTGGACAGCGTGATAACGTTGCTCAGACCTTCCGCGCCGCAGAAGCGGGACTGGGCAAACGGCAGATCGGCAGAAACACACAGCACCACGGTGTTGTCGATTTCGGTGGCCAGTTGGTTAAACTTACGTACCGATGCCGCGCAAACGCCGGTATCGATGCTCGGGAAAATGTTCAGCACTTTGCGTTTGCCAGCAAACTGGCTCAGTGCGACGTCAGACAGATCTTTTGCCACGAGGGTAAAAGGCTGCGCTTTGCTACCCGCTTGAGGAATGGAGTTGGCGACTGCAACCGGGTTGCCCTGGAAATGAACGGTTTGTGACATGGTTATCTTCCTGTTTACATATAGTTAACGTCATAGTTAGTTTATGCCAACAGCCGATAACACGGCAAACGCTATTTCGGTGAAGCGCACAAACCACCACGTCATTACTTAAGGAGAAAAAATGCGTTCTGTGAAGGTATACGAGGAAGCCTGGCCGTTACATACCCCTTTTGTGATTGCCCGTGGCAGCCGCAGTGAGGCGCGTGTCGTGGTGGTTGAACTGGAAGAAGAGGGCGTGAAAGGGATCGGTGAGTGCACGCCCTATCCGCGTTACGGGGAAAGCGATGCATCCGTGATGGCGCAGATCATGAGCATTGTCCCGCAACTGGAAAAGGGACTGACCCGGGAAGCATTGCAAAAACTGCTCCCGGCAGGCGCGGCGCGCAACGCGGTTGACTGTGCGCTGTGGGATCTGCAGGCCCGCCAGCAGCAACAAACGCTGACTGAAACCCTCAACGTGGCGCTGCCGACGACAATCGCCACCGCACAGACCGTAGTGATTGGTACCCCGGAACAAATGGCGGCCAGTGCAGCGGCGCTGTGGGAAGCCGGAGCCCGACTGCTGAAGGTGAAACTGGACGATCGGCTGATCAGCGAACGTATGGTGGCGATTCGGTCGGCGGTACCGGAAGCGACCTTAATTGTCGATGCCAATGAGTCATGGCGGGCGGAAGGGCTGGCGGCGCGCTGCCAGCTGTTGGCCGATCTGGGTGTCGCGATGCTGGAACAACCGCTTCCGGCGCAGGATGACGCCGCGCTGGAAAATTTTATCCATCCGCTGCCGGTCTGCGCCGATGAGAGCTGCCATACCCGCAGCAGCCTGAAAGCGCTGCATGGGCGGTATGAAATGGTCAATATCAAGCTGGACAAAACCGGCGGACTGACCGAGGCGCTGGCGCTGGCTACCGACGCCCGCGAACAAGGATTTGCCCTGATGCTGGGCTGCATGCTTTGCACGTCACGGGCCATTTCTGCCGCATTACCGCTGACGCCGCAGGTCAGCTTTGCCGATCTTGACGGTCCTACCTGGCTGGCGGTTGATGTGGAGCCCGCACTGCACTTTACGACCGGACAACTGCATCTTTAGGATGCCAGCGCAGAAGCGTGGACATCGCCTGGAGATATTTCTCGCTGGCCTCATCTGATGAGATCGGCGGGAATTCCGCAGTGATGCAGTGTAAATTCAGATCCGCACACCAACTGCCGAAAGAGCCGGGCGTTTCGTAACCTACGCTTGTCACCAGCGGTAGTTCAAACGCCTGCGCCAGCCATTCACCGAGCTCGCTGCTTTTGGAATCTTCAATACAGGCCAGTGGATCATGGAAAGAGACCACCCACGCGGGGTGAATGCGGTGAATGAGCTGACATAACGCCTGGGTTTCCGGTTCCGAACCCGGGTGATCTCCCGTCAATAACACCACGTCACGCGTGTCTGCGGCGCTGTTCCAGCGATAAACCGTCTCTCCGGCTTTCCAGTTAGCCGACGGGAAATTGCGATTAAGGTCGACGCCGTTAGCGTTCGCACGCAAACCGAGCTGACAGCCGTCCGGGTTCACTGCGAGGATCACATGGTGGCGGCGCAGTGAAGGCGTCAGCGTGCGCAGTGCGCAGGAGAGCGTGACCACTGATGCGTTTTCGTCGCCGTGCGTTCCCGCGATAATCAAGCCACTGTCACGACTGGCAACGGCTGCCGGAAACCAGATCAGCGGTGCACCCAACAGTGAACGTCCATAATGTTCGGTTCCTGGCGGAAAGGCGCCGCGTTCGGCGCGAGGGCGGGTAACGGTCATAAGCGTCTCTGAATTCAGGGATTATTACTCGCAGTGTTGTGCAAATTGGGTCGATAATCAAATCGTTTTCGCATGGACAGATTTTTAGTCGTAATATCAATTTTCTGCAGGAAGATGTTTGCATTTCCTTCAGGCGAAACAAATAATTACGCCATCGTGAATAAGCCGGATTGAGGGGACTCTATGAAGCACGCTGTTTCAGTAACCTGTTGTGCGCTGTTGGTTAGCAGCATTTCTCTGTCATATGCTGCGGATGTTCCCAGCGGAACGGTACTGGCAGAGAAGCAGGAGCTGGTTCGCCATATAAAAGATGAACCGGCGACGCTTGATCCGGCTAAAGCGGTTGGCCTGCCGGAAATTCAGGTTATTCGCGATCTGTTTGAAGGACTGGTGAACCAGAACGAGAAGGGCGAAATCGTGCCTGGCGTCGCCACACAATGGAAAAGCAACGACAATCGAATCTGGACGTTTACGCTGCGGGATAATGCACGCTGGTCAGATGGCACGCCGGTGACCGCCCAGGATTTTGTCTATAGCTGGCAGCGTCTGGTGGACCCGAAAACGCTGTCACCCTTTGCCTGGTTTGCCGCGCTGGCAGGAGTCAATAACGCTCAGTCGATCATTGATGGCAAAGCGACGCCCGATAAGCTTGGCGTGACCGCCATTGACGCTCGTACCCTGAGAGTGCAACTGGATAAGCCGCTGCCGTGGTTCGCCAATCTCACCGCCAGCTTTGCGTTCTATCCGGTGCAAAAAGCCAACGTGGCAAGCGGTAAAGACTGGACCAAACCGGGCAATCTGGTGGGTAACGGCGCCTACGTGTTGCAGGATCGCGTGGTGAATGAAAAGCTGGTGGTGGTGCCGAATACGCAGTACTGGGATAACGGTAAAACGGTGCTGCAAAAAGTGACTTTCCTGCCGATTAATCAGGAGTCCTCGGCCACCAAACGTTACCTGGCGGGGGATATTGATATCACCGAGTCCTTCCCGAAAAATATGTACCAGAAGCTGTTAAAGGACATTCCGGGGCAGGTCTATACGCCACCGCAGTTGGGGACCTATTACTACGCCTTTAACACGCAGAAAGGGCCAACGGCGGATTCCCGCGTGCGTCTGGCGCTGAGCATGACCATCGACCGTCGCATTATGGCGGAGAAAGTGTTGGGGACCGGGGAAAAACCGGCCTGGCATTTTACGCCGGACGTCACTGCCGGCTTTACGCCTGAACCGTCTCCGTTCGAGCAGATGAGTCAGGAAGAGCTGAATGCCCAGGCGAAAACGCTGTTGCGTGCGGCGGGATACGGTCCGCAGAAGCCGCTTAACCTGACGCTGTTGTACAACACCTCTGAGAACCACCAGAAAATCGCCATCGCGGTGGCTTCGATGTGGAAGAAAAACTTAGGTGTGGATGTAAAGCTGCAAAACCAGGAGTGGAAAACTTACATCGACAGCCGTAATACCGGAAACTTTGATGTGATTCGCGCTTCCTGGGTGGGGGATTACAACGAACCTTCCACTTTCCTGTCGCTGCTGACGTCGACGCACTCCGGCAATATTTCCCGTTTTAACGACCCGGCGTATGACAAAGTCATCACTCAGGCGACGATGGAAAACACTGATAAAGCGCGTAACGCGGACTACAATGCGGCGGAAAAAATCCTCATGGAGCAGGCGCCCATCGCGCCAATTTATCAGTACACCAACGGGCGCTTAATCAAGCCGTGGCTGAAAGGGTATCCGATCATGAACCCGGAAGATGTGGCCTATAGCCGGACCATGTACATCATCAGGCATTAACCATCCATCAGCGGGCGCGGAAACGCGCCTGCTGATCACACCGTATAAATGCGAATATCATGTTCGCGAAACGCCTCGCAGTACTCCTTGCTGATATTCGCTTCAACCACAATGACATCGATCTCACCACTTTGGGCGACAACATAGCGAGCCACGGCCGGGATCTTGTCTGCCGTCAGCGCGACAATGGTCTCATTGCACTGCCGGAGCACTGCGCGCTTAAATTCACAATCGGCGTAATCAAACCCGGTCAGACCGGATTCCGGCGCCATCGCACAGCCGCCGATAAACCCCTGGTCGAATAACATCCCCTGAACCTGCGCGATCGCCGATGCGCCGACGCAACCACCCGAAGAGCGCTGCAGCTGACCGCCGAGCATGATGACGTCATACAGAGGCTTTTTTAACAGTACGGCAGCGATTTCCGGCGAGTTGGTCACCACGGTCAAAGAGAGTTCTGCCGGAAGCGCCTCCGCCATCGCCAGGTTGGTCGTGCCGGTGTCGATAAAAATACAGCTACCGGATTTGACCAGTCGTGCACATTTTTGCGCGATACTGCTCTTTTGATCGGGCTTCTTCGTTTTGCGGATCGAATAGTCACCCGCTTCCGGCAGCATCATTACCGCGCCGCCATACACTTTCTTGCAGATGCCTTCCTTGCTGAGTTCATGGAGATCGCGGCGAATCGTGTGCTCCGACACGTTCAGCCGGGAGGCGAGGTCACTGCATACCACGCGCCCATTCTCCTGCAGGATCTGCTGAATCAGGGCTTGTCGTTGTTCCGGGAAAGCTGCATAATCGAGCATGATAAATCCTGAAAACCATAACATCGAGCAATATAGCGCATGATCGGGCAAAACGGTCGGTGCTGTCAACGTTCTGACGGGTTGAAACGAGGTGAAACATGAAAATCGCACATATGGCGCTATGGACCACGGAACTGGAGGCGCAGGCGCGCTTCTGGGCTGGTTTTTTTGGCGGAACGCTTAATGAGAAATACATCAGCAAGAACAATCCCGGATTCGAATCTTACTTTGTGCGCATCGGTGATGATATTGCGATTGAACTGATGACGAAACCCGCACTGCGAGCCCTGCGCCCGGATAACCAGACGACCGGGTGGGTACATCTGGCGATCGCGGTTGGCAGCGCTAAAAAAGTGGATGCGCTGGCAAAAAAAGCGCAGGCGCAGGGGATTCTGGTTTCACCACCGCGCACGACCGGGGACGGTTATTATGAAGCGGTCATCAAAGACCCGGACGGGAATTTTATCGAAATTGTTGAGTGAACGGATAATAACGCATTATCTGAGTAAGGTGCCTCAGGTCAATATGTCCTGAGGCTATCACATGTTGCGAATAGCGCTTTACTTTAACCCTGACTGCTATTATTGAGATAGAGTGTCTGGCTCGGGAAGGCGAAATCAGCACCATGGCTCTGTACGATATCAATAATATTAAGATAAACCTGTTGCTGAACCGCTAACCACTCTTCCCAGACCGTTGTCCGGGTAAAACAATACACCATAATATTTAATGAAGAGTCACCAAAGCCGTTAAAATAGACCAGCAGCGTTTGTTGCTGATCGATATCGGCATGGGTTTGTAGCATTTGCCGAATGGCATTGACGATCGTACCCACTTTACTGGCATCTTCGTAACGTAACCCGACAACCGTGTTGATTCGACGGTTGCTCATCCGGCCGGGATTCTCTACGCTAATCGAGGAAAAGACAGAGTTAGGAACATATAACGGACGATGATCAAAGGTGGTGATTTTGGTCATCCGCCAGCCAATTTCCGCCACGGTGCCTTCAATATTGCGATCCGGGGAACGCACCCAGTCGCCGATACTGAATGGGCGATCGAAATACAACATAATGCCGGAAAAGAAGTTACTCAGGATATCTTTCCCTGCCATGCCCACGGCGATGCCGCCGATGCCACCAAAGGTGAGTAATCCCGACAGGCTCATGCCGAAGTGTTCACCATAAAGCAAAATAATGACGACAATGAGGGTGATTTTGATAATCCGCGATAAGATTCGCGCGCTGGTGACGTCTCGCCCTTTTTTAATTTGCGATTTTTCAAACTGATTAATCACCAGAAACAGTTTTATCGTCAGAATCAGGGCAATCAACGACGTACAAACAAAGTCGATAATACTGGATGAAACCGCGCTGATGTTATAATGAGTAATAACGGTATTAGCGATGCGTCCTAATGTACCGATCATCAGCGCATAAATAAGAAACTGAGCCGTATGGAAGACAAACCCTTTCTTGCGTTTATGTGCATGACGAAAGAAAACATTCATCAGGATTAAGCTAAAGACGCTACTTAAAATAACCGTCAGATTGAAGATGTTTTTGACGAACAGCTCTGCAAACATATTTATCCCCGGCTTTCCGCTGCCTCTGAAATGACAAGAAATAACCTGTAACTTACTAATGGTACTCAGGATAAACATTCAAGTCATCAATAAATAGGGGTAATAAATAGCGCTTTCAGCGTTTTTACGCCAAGAAGCTTTCAATGTGACGGATTTGTCGGAGGAACTGATGCAGACTTTTTCATAATGTCATGGTATTGTTGCGCCAAGGTAACAAAAGTTTGGTAACAGAAGGACACTACGATGATAATGGAAAAGCTGAAGACGGCGAAGGGCAAAAAGTTTCTGCTCTGCCTGCTGGGTGTGTTTATTATTGCCGCATCGGTTGTCACGCGCGCCACGATCGGTGGGGTGATTGAACAGTACGATATTCCGCTTTCTGACTGGACGACGTCAATGTATGTCATTCAGTCATCAATGATTTTCGTCTATAGCCTGGTTTTCACCGTGCTGCTGGCCATCCCGTTGGGGATTTATTTCCTTGGCGGTGAGGACAAGCACTAAAAGAAAAGGCCCAAATAATTGGGCCTTTCGTTTATTCACAACGCGTTAGTCGTCTTCTTCGTCGTCGAGTTCGACGGGCGTCTGGTACTGGTCAGGTTTGATGACCAGCAGGTCACAACGCAGATGATCGATGACCTGTTCTGCCGTATTCCCCAGGAAGGCCGCGGAAATTCCCGTGCGGCCCACTGTACCCAGAACCACAATCCCCGCCTGCAGATGTTCCGCTAAATCGGGGATTACCTCTTCCGGTAACCCTTTCTCAACGTGTGTGACTTTCTCGTCGATACTGAATTTTTGCCGCAGCGCTTTCATTGCCAGCAGGTGCTGACCGCGAATCGCATCGTTGTAGACGCTGGGATCAAATTCCGGCAGTTCAATCGCGATATTGATCGGCGTGACAGGGTAGGCCCCGACCAGATGCACTTCAGTATGGTTAACCTGTTCGGCGAGTTGCAGCGTCTCTTTCACCAGCTTCTCATTCAGCGCATTATGGTAGGGCTCTTCACTGGCGAGGTTCACCGCCACCAGCGCTTTACCACCTTCCGGCCAGGGCTGATCTTTCACCATCCATACCGGACTTGGACATTTACGCAGCAGATGCCAGTCGGTAGGAGTGAAGATCACGGCTTCCAGTCGGTCATGCTGGTGCGCCATTTTCAGCACCAGATCGTGCCCGGCGCTGATCACTTCCTGAATAATGGCTTCAAAAGGACGGTTGTGCCAGACCACTTTAATGTCAACAGGAACGCCTGCTTCAATGTAGTATTTTGCTTGTTCGCGTATCCACGCCGTCCGCTGACTAATGACGCCCTGACGCATTGCCGTACGCTCATCCGGCGACAGCAAGGTGGTCATCTCGTAGGAAAAGTCATAGATCGGCAAAAAGGCTTTAATTTTGCCACCAATCCGTTGATGCAAATAAACCGCACGCCGTAACGCAGGTTGATCGTCCTGATTCGGATCGATAACCACCAGCATGTTTTGATACATAGCCATACAGGGTCTCCTTACAACTGTCATCGCAGTTTGTAACTAAAAGAGTAACCCAAGAATGTGAATTGAAACAGGGAAGAACCTTCTGTCAGATCAATAAATCAGGAAAATTTAACGATTCGACAGAAGGGTTTCTGAAGGGTTGCGGAAAGATTAAGCAACGTTGCGGGTGTGTCCGGCGAGAACCGCCAGCGCATCACTGTTTTCAATAGTGATGTATTTCCCTTTCACCGCCAACATCCCGCTTTTCTGGAAACGACCCAACAGACGGCTGATCGTTTCAACGGTCAGGCCCAGGTAGTTACCGATATCGCCACGGGTCATGGTCAGACGGAATTCACGTGGAGAGAAGCCACGCTGCGCAAAGCGACGGGACAGGTTATAGATAAATGCTGCCAGACGCTCTTCCGCGTTTTTCTTCGACAGCAGCAGGATCATATCCTGGTCACCTTTGATCTCACCACTCATCAGACGCATCATCTGCTGACGCAGATTCGGCATTTTGCCGGACAGATCATCAAGTGTCTCAAACGGGATTTCACAGACCATTGAGGTTTCCAGTGCCTGCGCAAAACTCGGATGATGACCGCTACCGATCGCGTCGAAACCGACCAGGTCGCCCGCGAGGTGGAAGCCGGTGATCTGCTCATCGCCTTGTTCAGTAATGGTATAGCTCTTGATCGTACCGGAACGAATGGCATAGAGCGATTTCAGCTCATCACCCGCTTTAAACAGCGTCTGGCCTTTCTGGATCGGCTTTTTACGCTCGATAATATTATCAAGCTGATCAAGCTCATGCTCGTTAAGTGTGAACGGGATGCAAAGCTGGCTGATACTGCAATCCTGGCAATGGATAGCACAACCGCCAGACTGAATGCGCCGTATAATTCGCTTTTCCGGGATCATAGGTCTGCTCAAGCCGTAATTGATATTTGTCAATTTTAACATCTTTTTGGTGAGCACGTAAGTCTGAGGTAACCCCAATAGCGGATAATTCCGGCATGTGTGAGCAAAATATTTCTATCCCTTTGAAAATCCTTATCTTCCGTGTGGCGTCTTTACGTAAAAGTGTGAGCAAGAAGGCACGAATTGCCTGGAGACTACAGCAACAGGTAACCTTCATGGCGCAACAACCACTCTTTCCGCTGCACGCCGCCGGCGTAACCGGTCATGGTGCCGTTTCGTCCGATGACGCGATGGCAGGGCACCACAATGCTGATCGGATTCGAGCCGTTCGCCGCGCCAACCGCCCGTGCCGCGCCTGGGCGTCCCAGTTGTTCAGCCAACTGACCGTAGTGCATCACCTGACCACAAGGAATGGTTCGCAATGTTTGCCAGACTTCCCGCTGAAAAGGGGTGCCACCGGTGGCGGTGGGCAGCGCATCGATCGCGCTGAGGTTACCGGCAAAATAGTCGGCAAGTTTGTCGCACAGACCGCCAGGATTGGTTGCACTGATGCGGGTATAACCTTCGACGCGGTAATGAATATCCAGCAGTTGCACCATGCGTTCGCTGTACTGTTCCCACTCGATAGCGCGAAGCCTGAACTGCTCGTCGCAAATTACCCAAAGTGGACCCAGCGGGGTCATCATTTTCTCTTCCAGTAGTGTCAGCATCGGTTGCCTCGTTGGCATGCAGTCGGTGGGGCGTCAACGTATCATGGTCACTGCCAGCAGTGCTATACCCCTGATTTGGGATAAAAAAATAGAGCCTGTCGACATCCGCCAGACTCTACAGTACACACAGCAGTTTATCCTTCATGTGTTCCCGTTATTATTCCGTGTGGCGGGTAATGTCTTATAGCAAGAACTGTTTACTGAAGCCAGCCATCATGGGTGATTGATTTCACGAAAATCTAAGTTAAATCAAACGGATTTAAGAATCACTCAATTTGAGTTAATCACGAATGAAATCGCCTGGGCTTAGTGCATCATGGCTTTATGACACCCTGATGTTTACTGGAAGCATCTGTAAACCGTTGTCGCCCTCCTGGGGGACGGCTATGATAGTGACTGTCTTTAAAAAGCGGGAGGACACAGCATGAACCTTGACGACAAATCGTTATTTCTTGACGCCATGGAGGATGTTCAGCCGCTGAAACGTTGCGCCGACGTACACTGGCAGCCCGTGCGCAATGCGCGGGCCCCGCAGCGTATTGATACACTCCAGCTTGATAATTTTCTCACCACCGGTTTTCTGGAGATCGTCCCGCTGACGCAACCGCTGGAGTATCGCCGGGAAGGGCTGCAGCAGGGCGTGCTCGATAAGCTGCGCACGGGGAAATACAGCCAGCAGGCGAGCCTCAATCTGTTGCGTCAGCCGGTGGAAGCCTGCCGTCAACAACTGTTCAGTTTTCTTCTCCAGTCGTTACAGGATGGACTGCGCAACGTGCTGATCATTCACGGTAAGGGGCGAGACGATAACTCACATGCCAACATCGTGCGCAGCTATCTGGCACGCTGGTTGACCGAATTCGACGACGTTCAGGCCTACTGCGTGGCGCTGCCGCATCATGGCGGCAGCGGGGCGTGCTATGTGGCGTTGCGCAAATCCGCGCAGGCGAAGCAGGAAAACTGGGAACGTCACGCCAAGCGCAGCCGTTAATGCAGTAAAAGCGACAATTCCTGCGCGGCTTTCTGCAGCTCGGGCAGTACGCGGCTGCGCAACTCGTCCGCCGTCACCTGTCCGGCATGTACGCCCACGTTAAGCGCCGCCAGCACCTGACCCTGGCTGTTCATCAGCGGCACGGCAATGGACCGCAATCCCATCTCCAGTTCCTGATCGTTTAGCGCATAACCCTGGTGCCGCACTTTCTTCAGTTCGGCGCGCAGGGCGGGGACGGAATCCACGGTCTGCGAGGTGTAACGGATCATGGTGATGCGCCCGAGCATATCGTTCAGTTTGTCCTCTGAAAGATGACTGAGCAAAACGCGTCCCATTGAGGTGGACCACGCGGGCAGCCGACTGCCGATGTCCAGATCGATGGTCATAATGCGTGAGCTGGAGGCGCGGGCGATATACAAAATATCGTCACCATCGAGAGTGGCGATGGAACAGGATTCATTGAGCATTTCGCTCAGATGTTTCAGAACCGGTTGAGTGGCGCGAGCCAGCGGAGTGGAGGCCAGATAGGCATGGCCCAGCGCCAGGATCCGCGGACGTAGTTCGAAATTTTTCCCATCTTCGGCATAGACGAACCCCAGTTTTCCCAGCGTATACAGACAGCGTCTGACCGCCGCGCGCGGGATCCCGGTTTTCTGGCTAATCTGCGATATCGACATCACCCGCCGCTGCGGCGTGAACGCCTGAATCACCTCCAGCCCGCGAGCCAGCGACGCCATATAGTTTGGATCGCCCTTGAACGGATCGGTCTCATTGTTCAGTCGGTCATCAGGATGTTTTTCCACTGTTTTCCTCTCGTTGTTCGCCACGGATCACATTCTTCGTACAAACATAAACGATGTTCGATTATCGCACCATATTTCGATTATCGCCCTTGCCTGACTTCGTTAAGTGGGTCACATTTTGTGCGAACAACGCAAAAATGTGCGAAATCCGCACCACAAGGAGCGAGCTGATGATTGATAAAAGTGTGCCTTCGCTGGAGGAGGCCATCGCCGGGATCCCGGACGGCGCCACCATCATGATTGGTGGTTTTGGTACTGCCGGACAACCCACCACATTGATCGATGCGCTCATCGCGCAGGGCGCTCGCGACCTTACCATCATCAATAACAATGCGGGCAACGGTGAAGTCGGTCTGGCCGCGCTGTTGAAGGCCAGACGCGTACGCAAAATGATCTGCTCTTTTCCGCGTCAGGTGGACTCACAGATTTTCGATGCCCTGTATCGCCGTGGCGAGGTTGAACTGGAGCTGGTACCCCAGGGGAATCTGGCGGCGCGCATTCAGGCTGCCGGGGCTGGCCTGGGGGCTATCTATACGCCAACAGGCTTCGGTACGCCGCTGGCTGAAGGCAAAGAAACTCGCCACATCGAGGGGAAAAACTATGTGCTCGAATACCCGATTAACGCCGATTTTGCCCTGATAAAGGCGCATCAGGCCGATCGTTGGGGGAATCTGGTGTACCGCAAAGCGGCGCGTAACTTTGGTCCGATCATGGCCACCGCCGCGCAAACCACGGTGGTGGAGGTGAATCAGATTGTCCCTCTCGGCGAACTTGATCCCGAGCACGTCATCACGCCGGGGATTTTTGTCCAGCGCGTGTTTTCGCTGGAAAACCTCACCCATGCAGCGCTGCGCGCCTAAGGAGCCAACGATGAAGACATTATCCCGTGACGACATGGCCAGACGCGTGGCGCAGGATATCCCGGAAGGGGCATACGTCAATCTGGGGATCGGCTTGCCAACCCGTATTGCGAACTACCTGCCAGCGGAAAAAGAGATTTTCCTGCACAGTGAAAATGGCCTGCTCGGGATGGGGCCAAAACCGGCGGAAGGGGAAGAAGATCCGGAGCTGATTAATGCCGGGAAAGAGTACGTCACGCTGTTGCAGGGCGGTTGCTATTTCCACCACGGCGACTCCTTCGCCATGATGCGCGGCGGGCATCTGGATATCTGCGTGTTGGGGGCGTATCAGGTCTCGGCCTCCGGGGATCTCGCCAACTGGAGCACCGGCGCGCCGGATGCCATTCCCGCCGTGGGCGGCGCGATGGATCTGGCGATCGGCGCGCGTCAGGTGTTTGTGATGATGGACCATCTGACCCGCGACGGCGAGTGCAAACTGGTTGAACACTGTACCTATCCCTTAACCGGCATGGGCTGCGTCAGCCGCATCTATACCGACCTGGCGGTGATTGATATTACCGATTCGGGCCCGGTTGTCCGGGAAATTTTCAACGGTCTGTCTTTTGAGGAGCTGCAACGTCTGACGCCGGTGACTCTGAGCTGTGAACCGCTGGCGCAAAGCGCATAAGGAACTATGATGAATCAGGCATTTATCTGTGATGCAGTGCGCACGCCGTTTGGTCGATTCGGCGGAACGTTGGCGAACGTCAGGGCTGACGATCTGGCCGCTATTCCACTGAAGGCGCTGCTTGAACGCAACCCTGGCCTCGATCCCGCGTTGATCGATGACGTGATTTACGGCTGTGCAAATCAGGCGGGAGAAGATAACCGCAACGTGGCGCGAATGGCGCTGCTGTTGGCCGGGTTGCCGGAAAGCGTTCCGGGCAGTACGGTAAACCGGCTGTGTGGTTCCAGCCTCGATGCCATTGGTATTGCCGCGAGAGCGATTAAAAGCGGCGAAACACAGCTGATGATCGCCGGTGGCGTGGAGAGCATGTCACGTGCGCCGTTTGTGATGGGCAAAGCGGAAAATGCCTTCAGCCGCAATATGAAAATCGAAGACACCACGATTGGCTGGCGCTTTATCAACGCGCAAATGAAAGCACGTTATGGCGTGGATTCCATGCCGGAAACGGCGGAAAACGTGGCGCAGGAGTTTGGCGTAACGCGCGCCGATCAGGATGCGTTTGCGCTGCGCAGCCAGTTGCGCACCGCTGCCGCTCAGGAACAGGGGTTGTTCGCGCAAGAGTTAATTTCAGTGACAGTGTCACAAAAAAGAGGCGAGCCGCTGATTTTTGGCGAAGATGAACATCCGCGTGCGACATCGCTGGAGGCGCTCGCCAGGCTGAAAGGTGTCGTCCGTCCTGACGGTACGGTGTCGGCGGGCAATGCGTCTGGCGTTAACGACGGTGCCTGTGCGCTGCTCATCGCCAGCGAGCAGGCGATGGCGCAGCAACGTCTACAACCGCTGGCGCGGATTGTCGGCGTGGCAACGGCTGGCGTCGCCCCGCGAATTATGGGGTTTGGCCCGGCGCCAGCGGTTCGCAAAGTACTGGCGCAGACGGGTTTAACGCTTGGTCAGATGGATGTTATCGAGCTTAACGAAGCGTTTGCCGCGCAGGCGCTGGCGGTGATGCGTGATTTGGGGTTACCCGATGATGCCGCGCAGGTGAATCCTAACGGCGGTGCGATCGCCCTCGGTCACCCGTTGGGGGCATCGGGCGGGCGTCTGGCGATGACCGCCGCTTACCAGTTACAGCGTACCGGCGGACGCTATGCGCTCTGTACCATGTGCATTGGCGTCGGTCAGGGGATCGCATTGATTATTGAACGCGTGTAAGGAGCAGGAATGACCTTGCTAACCCCGTTGATGCGCGGAACCGCGCTCACGGCAGAATTTTCAGACATATCGCTTCTTCAGGGGATGCTCGATTTTGAGGCCGCGCTTGCCCGCGCGCAGGCTGCCTGCGGCGTGATACCGGCAACGGCTGTCGGGCCTATCACCCTGGCCTGTCGCGCGCAGGAGTTTGATCGGCTGGCGCTGGCGGAATCGGCGCGGGCGGCGGGCAATCTGGCCATTCCGCTGGTGAAACACTTAACCGCGCGGGTGAAGAGCGAGGATCCTGACGCCGCACGTTACGTACACTGGGGGGCAACCAGCCAGGATGTGATCGATACCGGACTGGTCCTGCAACTGCGAGCGGCGCTCAATCACACGCAACGTGCGCTGGAGCAATTGACTGCGGCCTTTGCTCAGCAGGCGCATCGCTATCAGCATACCGTCATGCCGGGTCGCACCTGGATGCAGCAGGCGCTGCCGGTGACCTGGGGACTGAAACTGGCCGGTACGCTTGATGCGCTGCTGCGCTGGCAGGAACGCCTGCAACCTCTGCTGTCGCGTGTACTGGTGCTGCAGTTTGGCGGCGCGGCGGGAACGCTGGCGTCACTCGGGCTGAACGCTCTACCGGTGGCAGAGCGACTCGCGCAGGAACTGGCGCTGACGCTGCCGGATACGCCCTGGCATACCCAGCGCGATCGGCTACTGGAAGTGGGGGCATGGTACGCCGGTGTTGGCGGTACTCTCGGCAAGTTTGCTCAGGACTTCGCGCTGCTGATGCAGACCGAAGTGGCGGAAGTGAGCGAACCCGTCGTCGCGGGTCGGGGCGGATCGTCGGCGATGCCGCACAAGCGAAATCCGGTGAGCTGCGCGGCGATCCTCACTGCCATGCAGAAAACGCCAGGACTGATGGCCACACTCTACAGCAGTCAGTTACAGCAGCATGAACGCGCGCTCGGCGGCTGGCAGGCAGAATGGGAAGTCCTGCCGGAGATCGTCATGCTGGTCGGGCATGCCATCGAGGAAACCCAACAGCTCGTCCTGAATATGCAGGTCTTCCCGCAAAAGATGCGTGACAACCTGGATATCACTCACGGCCTGATGATGGCGGAATCGGTCACTCTGGCTTTGGCGGCGTTTATCGGCAAGCAGGATGCCCATCATCTGATTGAAGGGCTGTGCCATCGCGCGGTGGCAAGCGGTCATTCCCTGCATTCGGTACTCGTTAAGGAGCCGCAGGTGATGGCCCATCTTAATGAATCACAACTGGCGGCGTTACTGGACCCAGGCACGGCAACGGGCTGCGCGGCGCAATTTGTGCAACGCGTGCTTGCACGTTATGAGGAACAACAGCATGGAACTGAATTACCAGATTGATGGCCCGGACGACGCGCCGGTGGTGGTGCTATCCAATTCTCTGGGCACGACGCTGGCGATGTGGGCGCCACAGCTTGCGGCACTGAGCGCGCAATATCGGGTGCTGCGTTATGACACCCACGGGCATGGCGCGACAAACAATGCGGGGCCAACCGATCTCGCCCGGCTGGGGCTGGATGTGATTGCGTTGCTCGATCACCTGGATATCCCGGCAGCGCATTTTTGCGGGATCTCGATGGGGGGACTCACCGGACTGTGGCTGGCCTGCCATCAGCCGCAGCGACTGCTGAGCGTAACGGTGATAAACAGCGCCGCGCGTATAGGCGACGAGGCGGGCTGGCGCGCCCGCGCGCAAAGCGTTCGTCAGAATGGACTGCGCGATATTGCCGTCAGCGCTCCGGAACGCTGGTTCAGCCCTGCTTTTCGTCAGTCGGCACCGCAAACGGTCGCCGCATTGTGTGAGCCACTCGCTGCGTCGTCAGCCGAAGGGTACGCCGCCTGCTGTGAAGCGCTGGCAACGGCCGATTTGCGTGAGCAGATTACCGGGATTACACGACCGACGCTGTTGATTGCCGGTGAAAATGACCCCGTCACCACCGTGGCCGACGCTCAGTTTATGCACCAGCGTATTGCCGGTTCTGTACTGGCCGTGGTGAAGGCGTCCCATTTATCCACTATTGAAGCGCCGGGTGCGGTGAACGCGGCGTTGTTATCGTTTCTGGGAGGACAACATGCAGGATGAAGAACGCTATCAGCAGGGAATGGCCGTACGCAGGGCGGTTCTGGGCGATGCGCATGTTGACAGGACGGTGCAAAACCTGACGCTGCTGAATGAAGACTTTCAGCAGTTTATTACCCGTTATGCCTGGGGCGATATCTGGAGTCGCCCCGGACTGGATCGGCATACGCGCAGTATGATAACCATTGCGATGTTGATTGCGCTGAACCGCGAGGCGGAGCTAAAAATGCATCTCAATGCCGCGTTCAACAACGGCGTGACGCGTGAGGAGTTGAAAGAGCTGATCATGCATTCGGCACTTTATTGCGGTCTGCCCGCCGCCAATGCGACGTTGCATCTGGCGCAGCAAGTTTTCGACCAGCGCGACGCCGACGGGATGTAAATCAGGCACCCCTGACGACAGTGCGTGTCGTCGGGGGCATCGTTTATCAGGCGGCCAGTACCCGGTTTCTGCCATCGTTTTTGGCCCGGTAGAGCGCGGCATCCACCCGTTTAAACAGTTCATCGATACTTTCGTTCGGTTCGCGGTGGGCGACGCCAATACTCACGGTAAAGCGCGGCAGGCCGGGAAGGCCGATTTTCGCTACCGATGCGCGTATGGATTCGGCTAACTGCAACGCGGTCTCCAGCGGAGTG
This sequence comes from Citrobacter freundii complex sp. CFNIH2, assembly GCF_002880615.1. Classification (NCBI taxonomy): domain Bacteria; kingdom Pseudomonadati; phylum Pseudomonadota; class Gammaproteobacteria; order Enterobacterales; family Enterobacteriaceae; genus Citrobacter; species Citrobacter freundii complex sp. CFNIH2. The sequence continues at coordinate 1,215,662 of NZ_CP025757.1, forward strand.
CGCGGTAACAACAGGACAAACTCCTCGCCGCCCCAGCGAAACACTAAATCCCCTTTGCGTGCGCAGGACTCCAGGTTTCGAGCCAGCTCGCAGAGAACTTCATCGCCTTTCAGATGACCATACAGGTCATTAATACTTTTAAACCGATCGGTATCAATGAGCAGCAGACTGTAATCCTGGGCCAGGGTGAGATGCTGCATCTGCCCCTGTTCGGTCAGTTGATAGAACTGGCGGCGATTGAGTAATCCGGTCAGAGCGTCATGCAGGGCGGCGCGCTCCAGTTCCTGTTCGAGACGTTTCTGTTCGGTAATATCGTGAATGATGCACAACATCAGTCTGTCGCCGTAGATTTCAATCGGCCCGGCATAGGTTTGCACATGACGGGTGGTGCCATCGGCAATTTTATGGACAAAATTTAACGGCTTATGCCCGCCCGGCAGTCGCGCGATCTCATGCATAACGGGCAGAACCTGGCGACCCAACATATTGATTTCCCAGGTGTGCTTTTGGCACATCGCTTCCAGGCTGTAGCCGTAGAAATTGAGTGCCGCCAGGTTGGCGTCGACAATCAGGCCATCTCTTGACGGATCGATCAGCAGCATAGGGGCGGAGTTAGTGAGAAAAAACCGGGCATAGAATCCCTGCTTTTTACGCTGATAAGTGGCGGAACGGCTGGCTTTCAACCCCTGTACCGCCGGGATATCAATGCCTTCAAACAGAATCACTTCACCGGTTCCTGGCAGATCGTTAATCGACAACCGACAGGTGAGTGCAGCCTGATGATTCTCACGAGGCACCGTCAGAATCTCGACAATATCCCGCTGGCGACGAAGATCGGTAATATAGTTCGGCAATGTATTCTGCGCATGGGTGGAATACACCCCTTTACGCAGTTGGCTGAAGGTGTACCCCTGCATCACTTCTCTGGCGATACGATTGGCAAAGACTAATTCTTCGGTACAAGGGGAGACGATCCAGACCGGCAGTGTTAATAAATCCAGTGCATTCAGGTTGTGTGCAATCATCAGTAATCCTGTTATTTTTATTAATTATTGTGCAACCATGCGAATATCGTTTTTTATAGTGTGATAGAACGTTGTTGCGGTAAACAGCAAACAACGTTCAGCTGTTTAATGAGGTTATCCCTTTGTAATAGTGTTGGTATTTGCTGCACAGGTATGGGTTGCGCATATAAAAAGCCTTGCAGTACGCCACAGCCCATCTGCGTCAGAAGTCGCTCTTGTTCTGGCGTTTCTATCCCTTCCGCGACGACGCGTAAATTCATAGAGTGGGCAATATCAATAATCGTCGAGACAATTTTGCTGCTCTTGTTGTTCTCATTGATATCTTTAATAAAGATACGATCGATCTTCAGTTCCCGGGCCGGGAGGGATTTCAACATTAGCATGTTTGAATATCCGGTTCCGAAATCATCAATAGAAACCGTGATCCCGGCAGTCGAGAAAGCATTAAGGATCTCGATGCTCCGCCCGAGATTTTTCAGCGCGGCACTTTCGGTTATTTCCAGCGTTAATCGTGACGGCGGGATCTGATAGCGGGCAAGCGCGCTACAGACGATATCAACAATATCATGCTGTTCAAACTGTGTGGGAGAGAGGTTAACCGCGAGCGACCAGTCGGTATGCCCCTGCTGGGTCCACTGACAGAGCTGTGAGCAAGCCTGCTGAATCACCCATTTCCCGACCGAAAGCATGAGGCCCGTATCTTCAAGCGTGGCAAGAAACGCGCCAGGCAGCAGTAACCCGTGTTCCGGATGCCGCCAGCGCAGTAGCGCCTCGAAGCCGGTCAGCGTGTGATCGCTGGCGGTGTATTTGGGCTGATACCACAACTCGAATTCATTACGCGCCAGCGCCTGGGACAGGCCCTGTAAGAAGGCTGGCGCAGTGGTCACAGTGGCTTCCATTTCCGGCTGGTAGATGGCCCAGCCATCCCGACCCTGTTGTTTCACATGATACATCGCGACATCCGCCTTCACGCGTAACTCATGGGTGGTGGTGCCATGTTCGGGATAGAAGCTGAGTCCGGCGCTGAGCGAAACACGAATAATATGACCTGAAAGGGAGAAAGGCATTCGCAGGGCGTTGACAATACGGTCCATTCGCGAGGAGATGGCTTCGGTATTGTTCTCTGGCATCAACAGAATAAATTCATCGCCGCCTAAGCGGGCTAGCGTCATGGTGTCATCAAGACAGGCGAGGATGCGTTGGCTACTGGCTATCAATAACTGGTCGCCTATATGGTGCCCCCAGGTATCATTGACGATTTTAAAGCGGTCAAGATCGATAAAGGCAACGGCAAATCGCCGCTGCTGGAGCGCCGAATCTTCCATACAGTTGAGTAAGCAGGTATCGATTTGCGCGCGGTTTGGCAGTCCCGTTAGCGCATCAAAATGACGTTGCTGCGTCAGTTGCTTGTTGAGATGATAGAGCGTTTCCGCCAACTGCGACGTCCGCATGTGCGAGTCCAGCATCGCGATGATCAGCATCATACCCAGCGTGACCAGCGTAATACCTGCGACGCAAACGGCGAGTTCGACTTGGCTTAAGCCCGTGTGGAGTTCGTGGTTGTGATGACTGAACGTGGCGGCGCTCATGCCGGTGTAATGCATGGCGGAGATCGCCAGGGCGACAATCAACGACGCGGCCAACCGGTTAAGCAAGGCCTGACGTGTAGTCTGGCGCGGCGTAAAAGCCAGCCGCAGGCCGAGACCGGAGGCCGCAACGGCAATAATAACGGACAGAGCAACCAGCCCCTGATTCCAGACGATGGCGCCATGCCCAGCGATCGCAGCCATCCCGACATAATGCATAGCCACCATTCCCATGCTCAGAACCGTGGTGGCGGCAAGTAGCCTGATTCGTGAAAGTGGAATACCGGAAATGGCAATGTGAATCGCCAGCGACGCCGCAATCAGGGCGATCGCAAAGGAGAGGGCGGTCAGCGGAAGATGATAGTTAAGGGGCATGCTCATTTTCATCGCCAACATTCCGATGAAGTGCATTGACCAGATCCCGATACCGAGCGTAATACCGCCCGATAAGCGCCAGAATGTCGATTCTCGCCGCACAGAAATAGCCACTTTACCCACGCTATCGAGGGAGACAAATGCAGCTATGAACGCAACAAGAAACGAGATGCCGATTAAAACCGGATCCCATGATACGTGCAACATCTGGCTTTCCATCGAATGTCTGTCGTGCAGTTAAATTTAGCAGGGATTCATCCATTCGCATGAGAAATGAAAGGACAAATACCGAAATTTTTGCCCACCTCATTAGCGTTCAGAGGCAAAAAGCGGCAAGAGCGCGACTGTGCGTACTCAAACGTTATGAAATCTAATCATTTAAGTCAGATTAAACGTTTATCAAAGAGAGTGTTGTATCGCTTAACTGTTAAGCAGTGGAATCGCTTGGGCGTGTAGGGGAAAGCGGTCTCACCTCATGATTAACGGTAAGCATAAGGCAAACTTAATTGGCATTATCCTTCTTTAAGGTAAATTTGATGGATCTCTGCGTGAAGTTCGAATAGCGAGCTGAACGCGAAGAATATATGCTTTTCTGATGCTATATAAATATGACCTGCCATATTAATCTCTAACAGGTTTAAAATGTTAAAACACATTAGCGTCAGAACATTTATTATCGTATTTCTGCTATTTACCTTTAGCCTGATTAACATTGTGCAAATAATGTACTCGGTCAGGCTGCAGGTTATTATTTCAATGAATGTACTTTTTTTGTTGGCGTTATTCGCATTATGGTGCTACATGACAATATATCTTGTCACGCCCATCAATACGGTAAAGAAAAGTATTGAACAGGTGACAGCGGGAAATCTCGCCGTTCATATTCCTGAATTTGGTAATAACTGTGCCGGGAGACTGATTCCGGGTATCAACAGTTTATCCGGCAGTATCGCGACGCTGGTGCGCGAGATCCGACTTTCCTCGAAAACGGCGCTGTCGTTGTCAGAGCAACTGGCCGCCCGTAGCGCTGAATTATCCGTAAAAACGGAACAACAGTCTGCCTCTTTAATCCAGACGGCTGCCAGCATGGAACAGATGGCGGCCAGCACGCGTAACAACGCTGACCACACGCGACTCGCTAATCAGCAGGCCAATAGCGCGATGCAATGCGCGTACAAAGGCAGCGAATTAATGGTTCAGGTTGCCAGCAACATGCATTCGATTACGACGTGTACACAGCAAATGACAGAAATAATTACCCTGATTGATGATATTGCGTTCCAGACCAATATTCTGGCCCTGAATGCTGCAGTCGAAGCGGCGCGCGCCGGTGAGCAAGGAAAAGGATTTTCCGTAGTGGCGACGGAGGTACGAAATCTGGCGCACAGAAGTGCCGAAGCCGCAAAAAATATTCGGGGACTTATCGACGTCACGCATCAAAATGTACAACAAGGCGCAACGGTCGTAGGGGAAACAGAAAAGAATATGCAGGAAATCGTTCAGGGCGCAGGGCAGTTAAGTCAGTTGATGCAGGAAATATCAACCACCACGGCTGAACAGGAAAAAGGAATAAATCAGATAACCCAGGCAATGAACGAACTGGAAAAAGTCACCCAAAGTAACGCGTTGATGGTGGATGAATTATCCGGATCGTCGGATGTGCTGAAATCGCAGGTTGTCGATCTCCAGTCGAAAACACATCAGTTCCGTTTAAGTGATTCGACAGAAGAGATTTCTACCTCAGCACACAAGCGCTACGCCCGTGGCTTTTCATGAGCCCTGGCAGCACATTGGGAGAATGAGTGGTTGCTTAACATACGTCGACGGCTAGACTAACCAGAAAAGCGCGAAGTATGGGAAGCAAAATGGAAGCCATTAAAGGGTCTCAAGTTAGTGTGCCGGATGCGGTGTTTGCCTGGTTGCTGGACGGCAAAGGCGGCGTGAAACCGCTGGAAGATGATGATGTGATCAGCCGTGAACATCCGTGCTGGCTGCATCTGAACTACACGCATCCGGACAGCGCGCAATGGCTGGCGACAACGCCGCTGCTGCCGAATAATGTCAGGGATGCGCTGGCGGGAGAAAGCCTTCGTCCACGCGTCAGCCGCCTGGGCGAAGGGACGCTTATTACGCTGCGCTGTATCAATGGCAGCACTGATGAGCGCCCGGACCAACTGGTGGCGATGCGTCTGTATATGGATGAACGGCTGATTGTCTCCACGCGTCAGCGGAAGGTGCTGGCGCTTGACGATGTCGTCAGCGATCTCCAGGAAGGCACCGGGCCTGCTGACTGCGGCGGCTGGCTGGTTGACGTATGCGATGCGCTGACCGATCACGCCAGCGAATTTATCGAACAGTTGCACGATAAAATCATCGACCTTGAAGACAATCTGCTCGATCAGCAAATCCCGCCGCGCGGCTTCCTCGCGCTATTGCGAAAACAACTGATTGTGATGCGCCGCTATATGGCGCCGCAGCGCGATGTCTATTCGCGACTGGCCAGCGAGCGTCTGGCGTGGATGACGGACGATCAGCGACGCCGGATGCAGGACATTGCCGACCGGCTGGGAAGAGGGCTGGATGAAATTGATGCCTGTATCGCCCGCACCGGCGTGATGGCGGATGAAATTGCCCAGGTCATGCAGGAGTCACTGGCAAGACGTACCTATACCATGTCATTGATGGCGATGGTTTTCCTCCCCAGCACGTTTCTGACCGGACTGTTCGGCGTCAATCTCGGCGGCATACCCGGAGGAGGATGGCAATTTGGCTTTTCACTCTTTTGTATTCTGTTAGTGGTTCTGATTGGTGGTGTTACTTTATGGTTGCATCGTAGTAAATGGTTGTAAAAACGGGTGTTTTAAGAGATTTCTCTGCCTAAAAACGGCGTTAAGATTGAGCGAAGTCAATAAATAGCACGCCTGTTCGGGGCAATATCACTCTTGCAGGTGAATGCAACGTCAAGCGATGGGCGTTGCGCTCCATATTGTCTTACTTCCTTTTTTGAATTACTGCATAGCACAATTGATTCGTACGACGCCGACTTAAATAAGTCGGCTTTTTTTTGTCTGCCTGTTTTCAGCGACTACCCTAAAAGGGAGTCCACGACAGACCGGAGGCAACTATGTGTCAATTGTTAACTCTGCACGATCGGACGATTCATTTCTCTGATTCTGTGCCAACTGAACCCATTCCCATCTGATCCTATTCCCCGTCCGCAGCCGATGCCGGATCCGCCGCCGGATGAAGAGCCGATTAAAATGTCGCATCGTACGCGCAGATCTGCGAGGATACGCGCCTGCCGACTGTGAGTCGTTTACCGTGAGATTAAATTGTGACTGCTTTTGCTACCCTGAATGTGTTACCCGCCGCCCAGCTCGAGAATCTGAACGAGTTGGGGTATCTGTCCATGACCCCCGTCCAGGCGGCGGCGCTGCCAGCGATCCTTGCCGGGCAGGATGTTCGGGTGCAGGCGAAAACCGGCAGCGGTAAGACGGCAGCATTTGGTCTCGGCTTGTTACAGCATATTGATGTCGCCCTGTTTCAGACGCAGTCGCTGGTTCTCTGCCCGACGCGAGAACTGGCAGATCAGGTGGCCGGTGAACTGCGTCGCCTGGCGCGTTTCTTACCGAATACCAAAATCCTGACGCTTTGCGGTGGCCAACCCTTCGGAGCACAGCGCGATTCTCTTCAGCATGCGCCGCATATTATCGTCGCCACGCCCGGTCGTTTGCTCGACCACCTGCAAAAGGGCACCGTTTCGCTGGACGCGCTAACCACTCTGGTGATGGACGAAGCTGACCGGATGCTGGATATGGGGTTCAGTGAGGCAATCGACGAGGTGATCCGTTTCGCGCCCGCGTCGCGTCAGACGCTGCTGTTTTCTGCCACCTGGCCGGAAGCGATTGCGGCAATTAGCGGTCGCGTGCAGCGTAATCCGCTCTCTATCGAAATTGATGCGGTGGATGCGCTCCCCGCCATTGAACAGCAATTCTTTGAAACCTCTGCGCACGGTAAGATTCCGCTGTTGCAAACGCTGCTCAGTCAGCATCAGCCGGCTTCCTGCGTGGTGTTCTGTAATACCAAAAAGGATTGTCAGGCGGTGTGCGATGCACTCAATGAGGCCGGGCAAAGCGCGCTGGCACTTCATGGCGATCTGGAACAGCGCGACCGCGATCAGACGCTGGTGCGTTTTGCCAATGGCAGCGCGCGGGTGCTGGTGGCGACTGACGTTGCGGCACGCGGGCTCGATATCAAATCGCTGGAGCTGGTGGTGAATTTCGAACTGGCGTGGGACCCGGAGGTTCACGTTCACCGGATTGGCCGTACCGCGCGTGCCGGGAACAGCGGTCTGGCTATCAGTTTTTGTGCTCCGGAAGAGGCGCAGCGGGCGAATATTCTCTCTGAAATGCTGCAGCTCACCCTTAATTGGGTCCCTGCGCCAACGCAACGCAGCGTAGCGCCGCTGGTCGCTGAAATGGCGACGTTGTGCATCGACGGCGGCAAGAAAGCCAAAATGCGTCCAGGCGATGTGCTGGGGGCGTTAACCGGAGATATTGGTCTGGATGGTGCGGACATTGGCAAAATTGCCGTGCATCCGGCACATGTCTATGTGGCGGTCCGTCAGTCGGTCGCGCATAAGGCGTGGAAACAACTGCAGAACGGGAAGATTAAAGGTAAAACCTGTCGGGTTCGTTTGCTGAAATAAACCCGTGTTGGGCCGGAGATGAAAACTATCCGGCCCATTGCTATTACTTCACTTCGACAACGTTCAGGCGAAGTTCATCAAGCTGATTGTCGTCTTCTTCCGGTTGCCAGCCTGCAGGCTGGAGCGGGATCTCTTCACGATCAAACGCCAGATCGCCGCCATCAACAACGTCAGAACCGTGCTTAATACCTTTGAAGTCGAACAGGTTAATGTCGCTCAGGTGTGAAGGCACCACGTTCTGCATGGCGCTGAACATCGTCTCGATACGGCCAGGATAACGCTTATCCCAGTCACGCAGCATATCGGCAATCACCTGACGTTGCAGGTTCGGTTGCGAACCGCACAGGTTGCAAGGGATGATCGGGAAACCTTTGGCTTCGGCAAAGCGTTCGATATCCTTCTCGCGGCAATAGGCCAGCGGGCGGATCACGATGTGTTTACCATCATCACTCATCAGCTTCGGCGGCATACCTTTCATCTTTCCGCCGTAGAACATATTCAGGAACAGGGTTTGCAGAATATCGTCGCGATGGTGACCCAGCGCAATTTTAGTGGCGCCCAGCTCCGTCGCCGTGCGATAGAGAATACCGCGACGCAGGCGTGAGCAGAGAGAGCAGGTGGTTTTGCCTTCCGGGATCTTATCTTTCACGATCCCATAGGTGTTCTCTTCGACAATTTTGTACTCAACGCCCAGTTGCTCAAGATACTCAGGCAGAATGTGCTCAGGGAACCCGGGCTGTTTCTGGTCCAGGTTAACGGCAACCAGCGAAAAGCTAATCGGGGCGCTTTGTTGCAGATTGCGCAAAATTTCCAGCATCGTGTAGCTGTCTTTGCCGCCGGACAGGCAGACCATGATGCGGTCGCCATCTTCAATCATATTAAAATCGGCAATCGCTTCGCCCACGTTACGACGTAGACGTTTTTGCAATTTGTTCAGGTTGTACTGCTCTTTCTTATTCATTTCTTGATTTTGCGACATGTAATCTTTACTCAACGCTCAAATGGGGCACCAGTGAGGCAAAGGCGTTTTAATTCGCCTGCATCGATTTCATACACTATCTGCGCATATTTGTGCCCCATCTGATTAGCAATATAAGACGGGTTTGCGCCTGCGGGCCAAAAACCGCATGCGAAAGTGTGCCGTGTATGGTACGGATTGCGGCGACGAATGCCAGCACGTTTTACCGCTGAGCGACAAATCGTAGGGATGCACACTGAGCATCAGGTAACGCATCCGGTCTGCATTACTCATCATTAAGGATGATGATCAGAAGCCTGCGCGTATTCCGGGTCATGGCATCGTAGGGTATATTGCGAGTCATGCCGGGCATAATGATTGGTTTTATCGTCAGTTATCCCGAATAAACTGGATACGCATTGTGCTTACCATGAATCGGGATGATTAATCAGATGGCTGCCGAACATACCCTGCCTGTCGCCGCACAAAATAATAATATTCTTCGCCTGTCTGCCGCGCAGGCGCTCGCTGGCGCTAACTCTGTGGTTTTCTACGCCACAGGGGCCATTGTCGGGGATGCTATCGCGCCCAGTAGCACGCTGGCCACGCTGCCCATCACCATGTTTGTACTGGGAATGGCGGCCTGTATCTTGCCGTTAGGCGCGCTGGCGCGAAAACGAGGTCGTAAAGCCGCATTTATGGTCGGCACGGGGGCGGGGGTTATTACCGGTCTGAGCGCTGCTCTGGCCGTGGTTATTGGTTCATTTTTGCTGTTTTGCGCGGCGGCATTCATGGGCGGCGCATACGCGGCGGTCGCGCTGAGTTTCCGCTTTGCGGCAACCGATGGCGTCACGGCCGAACGCCGGGCGCGGGCGTTGTCACTGGTGATGGGAGGCGGTGTCATTGCCGGAGTGATTGGTCCGACGTTGGTTTCCGGTACGATGAACCTCTGGCCGCCTCACACCTTCGCGGTGACGTTCCTTGCGCAGGCATTCGTCGCCGTGATATCTGCGCTGATACTCAGCGGTGTGACCCCAGCGGAATCGACTGTCGCGACAACATCAGGGGGGCGCTCTTTGCGCGAGATCGTGCGTCAGCCTGGGTTTATCCGAACGGTATTCAGCGGCGCGGTGACGTACATGATCATGAACTTTCTGATGACCGCAGCTCCACTATCCATGCACATGCACGGGATCTCACAGCAGGCGTCGAATCTCGGTGTCCAGTGGCACGTCATTGCAATGTATGGCCCCGGCTTTTTCACCGGCAGATTGATTCAGCGCTTTGGCGCCATGCGAATAGCATCGGTTGGATTATTGATCACCGCAGGCTCTGTGCTGGTCGGTCTTAGCGGAACCGACATCTTCCATTACTGGCTGTCGCTGATTTTGCTGGGGCTGGGCTGGAACTTTGGGTTTACTGGCGCATCGGCGAAAATCATTGACTATCACCGGCCCGAGGAAAAAACACAGGTACAGTCTCTGAACGATTTTGTCGTATTTGGGGTAATGATCGTAGGTTCATTCTCGTCGGGAGCATTACTGAATCACTACGGCTGGAATGCGGTGCTCTGGGGTTCACTGATACCGGTTGGCATTGCGCTGCTTTGCAACGTCAACGCGTGGAATGTGAAAAACACGCGTAAATAAGCCTCTGAAGGGTGATGCAAAAAGCCCGCAGCGATCTGCGGGCTGAAAATGTCAGCGTACGACCAGTACGGAACACTCGGCGTGGCGTACCACGGCTGCGGCGTTTGACCCCAGCAAATACGTGGTAATGTCCGGGCGGTGTGAAGCAATAATCACCATATCCACCGCTAATTTTTTCGCCATTTCCAGAATTTTGTCTTTTGGCGAGCCTTCAACGACATGGATCTGTACTCTGTCCGACGGGATAGTGAACTTCTTGATAATCTCTTCCAGTTGAGATTTCGCTTCGGCTTTCAGATCATCCATGGCAGGCAACTCCGCAGAGTAGGCCAGGCCCAGTGCAGAATAGTAAGGCAGAGACGGGATGACGGTCAGGAAATGAACCTGTGCATCGTCAATTTTCGCTTCGGCCTCGACATGATTAATCACACGTTGAGTTAATTCTGAGTCTGAAATATCGATGGGTACAAGAATTGTTCTGTTCATTAAACCTCCTGTTTGAGTATCCATATAAAGTGTAACGTCTTATCACCGATTCAGTACAATGACAAAGATCACAATTCAACATTATTTGCTTTTGATTTCCGGGTACTTTCCCTTAATTACCCCGTCATAAAATCGGCCTTTTGAGACCACGGAAAGAAAATTCCGGTATATATGCGCAGGAACGCCGCGATATTGCAGAACACCCGTCTGGTAGAAACGGATTTCCAGCGTAGAGGATTTCTCGTCATAGCCGACGGATGCAATTCGTGATGATTTTACAGGCTGATGGTTCATGGCGGCATCCTCAACGGCAGGTCATACCCTGAATATATCATTTAACCAACGGGGATTTTAGTCTTCGTGATATCGCATTTTGTTATAGGCAAAACGAATGGGTTATGACGGCGAGGAAAATGAAAAAGCCCGCCGTTGCCAGCGGGCAGAAGGGCTTAGAACTGATAGACCATACCGAGTGCGACGACATCATCGGTATTAATATTGTTACGAGAATAGAAGCTGTCGTCGTTGTCCAGCAGGTTGATTTTATAGTCAACGTAGGTGGACATGTTTTTGTTGAAGTAGTAAGTCGCGCCAATATCCGCGTATTTCACCAGATCTTTGCTGTCATCATTGCCCTGGCCGGTCAGATCTTTACCTTTTGACATCAGGAAGGACACCGCCGGACGCAGACCGAAGTCGAACTGGTATTGCGCCGTCACTTCAACGTTCTGGGTTTTGTTTGCTACGCCGTCATCACCGTACGGGGTCATGTTACGGGTTTCAGAGTACATGGCAGCCAGATAAATGCTGTTGGCGTCATATTTCAGGCCCGCCGTCCAGGCATCTGCCTTATCGCCACCCGCAACGCGGCCACCGGCATTGACTTGCTCGTTGGTACGATCGGAGGTGGTGTAGGCAGCGCCGAAACTCATTCCCATCCCGAAGTCATAGGTCGAAGAGAGACCAAAACCGTCGCCATTAGAGTTCTGGACAGTACGATCGCCGCCGTTGCCGGTACCTTCCTGTTCATTGGTGATTTGATCTTCGTTAGCCCCCTGATACTGAAGGGCGACGTTCAGGCCATTAACCAGACCGAATAAATCCGTATTACGATAAGTCGCGACACCGTTGGTACGGCCAGTCATAAAGTTGTCTGAGCGGGTATAGGAGTCACCACCGAATTCAGGCAGCATATCGGTCCAGCCTTCCACGTCATACATGACGCCGTAGTTACGACCATAGTCGAATGAACCGTATTCACCCCATTTCAGACCTGCAAAAGCAAGACGAGTGAAGCTGTTGCCATGATCGCTTTCGGTGGTGTTGGCGTTAACCTGATATTCCCACTGGCCGTAACCGGTCAGTTGGTCATTAATTTGTGTTTCACCTTTAAAACCCATACGGACATAAGTTTGATCGCCATCACTGTTAGCATCATCAGAGAAATAATGCAGACCATCAACTTTGCCATAGAGATCTAATTTGTTGCCGTCTTTATTATAAACTTCAGCGGCGTGTGCTGCGCCTGCCGCTAACAGGGCAGGGATAACAAGGGCCAGTACTTTTCTTTTCATCGAAATAATCCTTTAGTTTTTTATTTGCCTGTAACTCCCTCTCTTGGGGAGTAAAAACATGCTAAAGGAGAAGTTCCGTAAAGAGATAAGTATCAATTGTTACGTCTTAAGTAAAACCTTAATGAATTAATTCCATAGAAATGATAATAATTGGCATGAATATAATTCTATAAAACATACAAAATAAAAATTATACAAAATAAATCCAATGCGATATTCTTCGTTCGTTATATGCCTTTATTGTCACATACTGCTTTTTTGTTGGTCCAATGCGACGCGTACTGATTTACCGACAACGAATTTGACAAGCCCGAACAGCTGTTCGGGCTTTTTTTTTGAGTATCCAGATAACGACGTTAATCAACCGATCAGTCGGTACTGGTTTTCTCTGCTTTACCGGCGAGTTGCGCCAGGAAGTCATAGCGTTTTTGCAGATCGGCCGCGGCGTCCTTCCATAACTGCTCGGCCACTTCCGGTTGCTGTGCATTCAGGCGACGGAAACGTTGCTCGTTGAGCAATGTCTCTGCCAGCGCATCTGACGGCGGGCGAGAGTCCAGCGCCAGCGGCAGTTTGCCTTCATCCGCACGACGTGGGTCAAAACGGTAGAGTGGCCAGAAGCCGGTCGCCGTCAACTGACGCATCTGATCGTGACTCAGCGCGAGGTCATAGCCGTGTTCTTCACACGGGCTGTAGGCGATGATCAGCGACGGACCAGGGTACGCTTCCGCTTCCTGAATCGCCTTCACGGTCTGGTTGAGTTGCGCCCCGAGCGAAATCTGGGCGACATAGACATGACCGTACATCATCATGCTGACGCCCAGATCTTTACGCGCCTTCCGCTTGCCGTGCTCACCAAATTTCGTCACCGCGCCAAGCGGCGTGGCTTTTGAGGCCTGACCGCCGGTGTTGGAGTAGCACTGCGTATCCAGCACCAGAATATTGACGTTTTCAGTCAGGCTCATCACATGATCCAGCCCGCCGAAGCCAATATCGTAGGCCCAGCCATCGCCGCCAATCAGCCAGATGGATCTTTCAACCAGCGCGTCGGCGTCGGTGAGCAGTTCACGTGCGCCATCGACATCCTTCAGATGCTGACGCAGCGCGGCAACCTGCTCACGACGCACGTCAGGGGTCGCGTCTGTATGTAATGCCTCGTTCAGTTCAGCCGGGATCTGGTCGGCAAACTGTTCGAGCAGACGCAGCACGCGTACGCGATGCTGATCGACCGTCAGACGAAAGCCCAGACCGAACTCTGCGTTATCCTCAAACAGCGAGTTTGCCCATGCGGGGCCGCGCCCATTGGCATCGGTCGTGTACGGTGTGGAAGGCAGGTTACCACCGTAAATTGACGAACACCCCGTGGCGTTGGCAATCAGCATTCTGTCGCCATAGAGTTGGGTCAGTAACTTGATATACGGCGTTTCGCCACAGCCGGAACAGGCACCGGAATATTCAAACAGCGGCGTAATCAACTGAGAGGTACGAATATCGATGCGCTCGAGTTTACTGCGGTCAATTTCCGGCAGATCGAGGAAGAAGTCATAATTCACTTTCTCTTCTTCGACGTGTTCAAGGCGCGACATCATATTGATGGCCTTGATTTCCGGATTCTGACGGTCTTTCGCCGGGCATACTTCCACGCACAGATTACAGCCGGTGCAGTCTTCCGGCGCGACCTGCAGAACGTATTTCTGTCCGCGCATATCGCGTGATTTCACATCCAGCGAATGCAGGCTGGCGGGAGCGTTCTCCATTGCTTCAGGCGAAACCACTTTGGCACGAATAGCCGAGTGCGGGCAGGCCGCAACGCAGTGGTTACACTGGGTGCAAAGTTCCTCTTTCCAGATGGGGATCTCTTCGGCGATGTTGCGTTTTTCCCAGCGCGTGGTACCCATAGGCCAGGTGCCGTCGGGCGGCAGCGCAGAGACAGGAAGGGCATCGCCGAGCCCCGCGAGCATCGCCGCGGTCACGGTCTTCACAAAATCAGGCGCGGCGTCAGACACCACCGGAGGACGGTTGGCGCTGTGCGGATCAACCGCCTGCAGCGGCACTTCAGCAACAGATTCGCGCGCCAGCGCCAGTGCCTGCCAGTTGCGTTCCACCAGGTCCTGACCTTTGCTGCTGTAGCTTTTGGCGATTGCTCCCTGAAGTTCAGCCAGCGCGCTATCGCCCGGCAGAATTTGTGTCAGATGAAAAAAAGCCATCTGCATGACGGTGTTAATACGCGCCGCCAGTCCACATTCACGGGCGATTTTCGCCGCATTGATGACGTAAAAACGCGCTTTCTTCTGGTTCAGTACCGCCTGTACTTCCTGCGGCAAGCGCGACCAGACCTCATCCGCGGGATACGGCGTATTCAGCAGGAAAATACCGCCAGGCTTCAGTCGCTCAGCCATCTGGTACTTATCGATAAACTGCAACTGGTGACAGCCGACAAAATCGGCCTGTGAGATCAGGTAAGCAGAGCGGATCGGCTGTTCACTCACGCGCAGGTGAGACACCGTCAGACCGCCTGCCTTCTTGGAGTCATACACGAAGTAGCCCTGGGCATACCACGGCGTCGAATTACCAATGATCTTGATGTTGTTCTTGGTCGCCGAAACGCTACCGTCACTGCCGAGACCGTAAAACAGCGCCTCCAGCTTCGCCGTCGCTGGCAAAGTGTTATCAGGCAGCGGCAGCGACAGGTTGGTGACATCATCGTAGATGCCGACGGTGAAGCGCGGTTTCGGTTTCGCATGGCGGAGTTCATTAAAGACCGCGAGCACGCAGTCCGGGCCAAACTCTTTTGACGAGAGGCCATAGCGGCCGCCAATCACGCGCGGCAACGTTTCACGTTCACCGCTGTTGAAAGCTTCCGCCAGCGCGGTCATCACGTCGAGATAGAGCGGTTCGGCCTGAGCGCCCGGCTCTTTGGTGCGATCGAGCACGGCAACCGCACGGACGGAGTCAGGCAAGGCCCGCAGCAGATGTTTAGCCGAGAAGGGGCGGAACAGGCGCACTTTCAGCACACCGACTTTCTCGCCGCGCGTCAGCAGTTCGTCAACCACCTCTTCGCTGGTGCCGATAGCAGAGCCCATCAGAATGGTGACCCGTTCGGCCTGCGGATGGCCGTAATATTCGAACGGCTGATAGTGACGGCCGGTTGCGGCAGCGAAATCATTCATCGCCTGCTCGACATGATCGTATACCGCGTCATACCACGGGTTGGTCGCCTCGCGGGACTGGAAGTAAGTGTCCGGATTCGCAGAAGTGCCGCGGATCACCGGGTGCTCCGGATTGAGCGCCCGGGCGCGGTGCGCGTCAATTTCAGCCTGCGGCATCAGGCCGCGAATCGTGTCATCCGCCAACGGGATGATTTTGTTGATTTCATGCGAGGTACGGAAACCATCAAAGAAGTGAATAAAGGGAACCCGGCTTTTCAGGGTCGCGATTTGCGAGATCAGTGCGAAATCCTGCGCTTCCTGTACGCTCGCGGCGCACAGCATGGCGCAACCGGTCTGGCGGACCGCCATGACGTCAGAATGATCGCCAAAAATGGACAACGCGTGGGTTGCCACGGTACGGGCGGCGACATGCAGTACAAAGGGGGTTAATTGTCCCGCCAGTTTGTACAGCGTGGGGATCATCAGCAGTAACCCCTGTGAAGAGGTAAAGGAGGTGGCAAGCGCGCCGGTTTGCAGCGCACCGTGAACGGTCGCGATCGCACCGCCTTCCGACTGCATTTCGACGACGCGCGGCGTATCTCCCCAGATGTTTTTAAGCCCGTTGCCTGCCCAGGCGTCAGCCTGTTCAGCCATCGTTGAACTGGGCGTAATGGGGTAGATGGCGATAACTTCACTGGTACGAAACGCCACCGAAGCGACTGCACCATTACCGTCAATTGTTTGCATATGACACCCTTACATTGCGCAAAAAAAAAGGGACGCAGGAAACCACTTAGCGTCCTGATAGTTATTCCTTTAGTATAGGACTTTCCTGTATTCCCTAGAAGTTGTGCCGCTTTCGAGTGCACAAATTGACACAAGGCTCGCAAAAACAACGACAATTTCATTACCCGGCACGTAACACCGGGTTGTATATTTAATTGTGCTTTTTTGTTATGAGTTAGTTATTGCTTGCGCGAGAGTCGATATATAAAACGCATTGTCCAAAAATGGATTGAGATTTCCTTTGAGGATTTTCTTAATGAATTTATTATCCTGGCCATTATCTCATGATGTGAATTTCTTAATAAGACTTTTTAAGTTCGGTATCAGGCCGCCCGCGTCTATACTGAGCGCCGTTCAGGACGGGAAGGGGATGTAAACCTTTGCGTTATTGAATGCTAATAATCTTTTTTATCGCGAATACGCGTTATAACAAAAATGACTCTTTTATTTATCGTTATCGATAACTCTTCTTCGTGCGCCAAAAGTATGGATGTGTTCAGATATTTAATTGTTTTGATTAGGTTATGTTACGAATATTACTGCTTACTTTACTTATTTCCGTCTCATCGTCGTCATTTGCCTTCGTGAAAATCCAGGCCAAAGACTGGGGATTCAATACCTTTTCGCAACTCTCTTATTCTGAAGGGCACTTTTCACAAGCGCCTGTTCAGAATAAGAAAGCGCAACTTAAGCGTCGCATTATGAGTGAATTTGCGGTGTGGAGAGGAACCGATTACCGCTGGGGAGGTGACAGCCGCAATGGTATTGATTGTTCGGCGTTTACGCGCAGAATTATTGCCTCGGTTATCCATAGACGCTTGCCGCGTACCGCGCAGGAGCAAAGTCATATGGGGCAGAGAGTTAGTCAGCGTGAGCTGAAAGTCGGCGATCTGGTGTTCTTTAAGACAGAGCCGAACGTGCATCACGTTGGCGTCTATATCGGCAATGATACCTTTATTCATGCCTCCAGCTCGCAAGGCGTGACAATGTCATATTTATCGAATCAGTACTGGCAGGCGCACTATTTGACCGCTCGCCGGGTGAGCGCATAACGACAGAACAGGGCCATGGGATCCAAATCCGGGTGAAAAAGCGCAATAAAATGCGGCGGGGCCGCATAATTGCGCGTTTTGACTCTCGACGCGACGGATTCGGATGCCTATTATTAGTGCGGCTTGTTTACGCTTACAGAATATGAGGGGAGTCAAATGCGCGCAGCGTTTTGGGTAGGATGTGCCGCGTTATTATTGTCGGCTTGCAGCAGTGACAATGAACCTGTTCAGCAGGCGACAGCAGCGCATGTCGCACCGGGTTTAAAAGCATCGATGACCAGTTCCGGTGAGGCCAATTGCGCCATGATAGGCGGTTCACTTTCCGTTGCCCGTCAGTTAGACGGATCGGCAATCGGTATGTGCGCGCTTCCCAACGGCAAACGTTGCAGCGAACAATCCCTCGCCGCGGGAAGCTGTGGTAGCTATTAAGCGCCCATTACTGCATTAAATCGGCAAGTTTATAGCTTAACGTATGTTCCGCTGTGGCCAGAGTGAGCTGGTTGGCGGTCAGGTCTACTTGTGCGCCCTGTTTCAGCATGGTGCTGAGGGTATTATCCAGCTCGCTGAGCTGGGGATCGGCGCACATCATCCGGGTCATCGCCATCTCTTTTACCTTCAATGCGCCGTCAGAAAGTGATGCCTGACCGTTGAAGCGATTACACATATTGCCCGAAATCATCATCTTTTCGCCAAAACTCAGTTCAAGCGGATGACCCGTCGCATTGATCGGTTTACCGTCTACGCTCTCCAGCACAAAGCGGTGATGCTGTAATTGCTCACGGCTGACCGACACTTTTCCATTGCTTACACAACCTGCAACCAGCAGGCTCAGCGCAACCAGCGCTACGACCTTCTTCATGTTAACTCTCTGCATTAAAACGTAATCGCCACCGACAGCATACCGATCTTATCGCCAGTGGCTTTGGGGAAATTCTGAAATGCCCTCCTGCGAACAGGAGGGCGGCGGATCAGAACAGGGCGTTAGGGCAGGTTTCTCCGTTCGCTAACTGCTGTAAATTTTGCAGCGTGGTCTCAGAAATACTGGTCAACGCTTCAGCGGTCAGGAAGGCCTGATGCCCGGTGAACAGGACGTTATGACAGGCCGACAGGCGACGGAAAACATCATCCTGGATAACGTCGTTCGACTTATCTTCAAAGAACAGATCGCGTTCGTTTTCGTAAACGTCCATTCCCAGTGAACCAATTTTCTGATTTTTCAACGCTTCAATCGCTGCCTGTGAATCGATCAGGGCGCCGCGACTGGTGTTGATGACCATCACGCCATTTTTCATCTGATCAAACGCTGCATGGTTCAGCAGGTGATAGTTTTCCGGCGTTAACGGGCAGTGCAGCGAAATCACATCGGATTCGGCGAACAGCGTCGGCAGATCAACATATTCCACGCCGAGCTCGAGCGCAGCTGCGCTGGGGTACGGATCAAACGCCAGCAGACGCATTCCAAAGCCTTTCAGGATACGCAGGGCGGCGATGCCGATCTTCCCGGTACCAATCACACCCGCTGTTTTTCCGTGCATTGTGAAGCCGGTTAACCCTTCCAGTGAGAAGTTAGCATCGCGGGTACGCTGATAAGCGCGGTGAATACGGCGGTTAAGGGTCATCATCATGCCCACCGCATGTTCCGCGATGGCTTCCGGAGAGTAGGCCGGGACACGAACGACCTGCAGACCTAACTCTTTTGCCGCATCCAGATCGACGTTATTGAAACCCGCACAGCGCAACGCAATGTACTTAACACCATGATTTTTCAGTTCTTCGAGCACCGGACGACTGCCATCATCGTTCACGAAGAGACAAACCGCTTCGCAACCATGTGCGGTTTTAGCCGTTTTCTCCGTCAACAGAAAATCAAAGAATTCAAGATCAAAACCAAAGGCTTCGTTAACCTGCTGCAGGTACTTTTTGTCGTACTGTTTTGTACTGTAGACGGCGAGTTTCATAAGTCTTTCTCCAGTGATGTCGAATCACAATTATCGAATTCAAATTATTTTACAAAACATAAAATATTATTGAAAGTGATACCTCTAATGAATAATTTTAGAGCATCCATAGGCTGTTCGTTCAGTGTGTCAATTGCAGATTTTAGTAAGGTGGTCGCGCTGCTCCTCACATCTGTTTCGGTGACACAAACAACCCTTAGTACATCCGGTTACGACTGATATGGCGTCAACATCGATTAATATCAATATGTTCCTGTGTAACAGACTGCAATTCACCCTAATGCCTGCAGGTGAGAGACGTCAGTTTTCGCTCTCAGATTTAATTATCAGATGGTTCCCTGTGGGCAAAACATGTGGTTCAGAAATAGATAATGAGATCGACAGTGATATATTCAGAGCGATGAGCAGGTCTGCATTTCTGAGGGCACAGGAAATGAATAATCGTTAAAATCTGCTTCTGCTATGGAGGTTAATCATACAGACCTCACAGTGCCCGTATTCTTGTCATTTCCTCACTCCCTCCAGCCTCTGACTTTTCATATCAACCGGGACTGAAAGCCGAATTGTGGGCAATAGTTTTCCGGCTATTGCCCGCGGGTAGTCTTTAGATTTATCTGATAAGCCTCTGTAATTTATCTTACTTTCTGATTTTTACGATGGCGAAAAGTTTGTGTGTCATCCTGGAGCATCTATTCTTAATCTGGGCATGGTTAACTAAACATGACACAATAGCGGCCTAATTCGGCTTAATTTTTCGCTAAATCAGGATATTAACTGCCCATGAAGGGTAAATATAAAGCCGTTCTGGCGCTTCTGTTACTCGTGATCCTCGTGCCGCTGACTCTGGTGATGACGCTGGGGTTGTGGGTTCCCACGCTGGCGGGCATCTGGTTGCCGGTTGGAACGCGCATTGCGTTGGATGACAGTCCCCGATTCACGCGCCATGGTTTACATATTCCTGAACTTCGCTATCTGGTTGATGATTGCCAGTTGGCCCGGGTCAGTCAGGCCCAGTTGTCGCATCCCAGCCGTTGGCAACTGGATATTGGCACGCTGGAACTCGATTCTGCCTGTCTGGCAAAACTGCCGCAAACGGAACAATCTCCCGCCGCGCCGCGCACTCTCGCTGAATGGCAGTCCATGCTGCCCAATACCTGGATCACTATCGACAACGTTATTCTTTCACCCTGGCAGGTATGGCAGGGCAAACTGAACGTCTCGCTGACCGCTTCCCTCCAGCAACTGCGCTATCAGGGCGATAAGGTGAAATTTCAGGGGCAGTTGCGTGGTCAGACACTGACGGTGAGTGAGCTTGATGTCATGGCGTTTGAAGGCCAACCGCCGGTCAAACTGGTTGGTGAGTTCACGATGCCGCTGGTGCCGGATGGACTGCCGGTGAGCGGGCACACCGTCGCCACGCTCAGCCTGCCGCAGGAGCCATCGCTGGTCGATGCGGAACTGGAGTGGCGTGAGAATGCCGGGCAGTTAATCGTGGTGGCACGGGATAATGCCGATCCGCTGCTTGACCTGCCGTGGGAACTCACGCGCCAGCAGTTAACCATCAGCGACGGGCGCTGGTCATGGCCTTATCAGGGCTTTCCCCTCAGCGGGCGTCTGGGCGTGAAGGTGGACAACTGGCAGGAAGGCACCGAAAACGCGGTGATCAGCGGACGGCTTAATGTGCTGACCCAGGGGGTAGCGGGGAAAGGCAACGCGGTGCTTTCGTTTGGGCCGGGAAAACTGAGCATGGACAACAGCGCGATGCCGCTGCAACTGACCGGCGAAGCCAAGCAGGATGATCTGATTTTCTATGCCAGATTGCCTGCCCAGCTGACCGGCAGCCTGACCGATCCGGAACTGACGTTTGAACCTGGCGCGCTGCTGCGCTCGCGCGGACGGGTCATCGACTCGCTGGATATTGACGAAATTCGCTGGCCGCTGGCGGGCGTGAAGGTCACTCAGCGTGGCGTGGACGGACGATTGCAGGCAATTCTGCGCGCCCATGAGAATCAGATGGGGGATTTCGTTCTGCATCTGGACGGTCTGGCGAATGACTTTCTGCCCGATGCGGGGCGCTGGCAGTGGCGCTACTGGGGCGAGGGCAGTTTTACCCCGATGCACGCGAAATGGGATGTGGCAGGCAAAGGTGAGTGGCATGACAACACCATCACGCTGACCGATTTGTCCACGGGATTTGACCAGCTTCAGTACGGCACCATGAAGGTTGAAACCCCCCGTTTGATCATGGATAAACCGGTCGAATGGGTGCGTGATGCGGCACACCCCCGGTTCAGCGGAGCGCTCTCGTTCGATGCCGCAGAAACGCATTTCTCCGGCGGCAGCGTTTTGCCGCCCTCAACCCTCAAGTTCAGCGTGGAGGGGCGTGATCCAACCTTTTTCGTGTTCAAAGGCGATTTACATGCCGGGGCGATCGGCCCCGTGCGGTTAAACGGTCGTTGGGATGGCTTACGTTTACGCGGCCAGGCCTGGTGGCCAAAACAGTCGCTGGAGGTGTTCCAGCCGCTGGTGCCGCCAGAGTGGAAAATGAAATTACGGGAGGGCGAACTGTATGCCCAGGTGGCGTTTTCGGCAGCGGCAGAGCAGGGATTCGAGGCCGGTGGTCACGGCGTTTTAAAAGGCGGCAGCGCCTGGATGCCGGATAACCAGATCAACGGCGTCGATTTCGTATTACCGTTCCGCTTTAGTGCGGGCGCGTGGCAACTGGGGACGCGCGGACCGGTTTCGCTACGCATTGCCGAAGTCGTCAACCAGGTGACCGCTACCAATATCACCGCCGATCTGGAAGGCGCTTATCCGTGGAGTGAAGCCGATCCGCTGCTACTGACTGACGTGAATGTGGATGTATTGGGCGGTAAGGTTTCCATGCAACAGCTGCGCATGCCGCAGCACGACCCGGCGCTGGTGCGGGTGCAAAATATCTCCTCAAGCGAACTCATCAGCGCGGTAAATCCGAAACAGTTTGCCATGTCCGGGCCGGTGAGTGGTGCGCTCCCTTTGTGGCTGAATGATGAGAAATGGATTATCAAAGACGGCTGGTTAACCAATCCGGGTCCGATGACGCTGCGCATCGATAAAGACACCGCCGATGCGGTGGTAAAAGACAACATGGCTGCAGGGGCGGCCATCAACTGGTTGCGGTATATGGAGATTGCCCACTCGTGGACCAAAATCAATCTGGACAATCTGGGCGTATTGACGATGCAGGCGCAAATTCGTGGCAACAGCCATGTGGATGGCAAGGTCGGCACGGTGAATCTCAACTACACCCACGAAGAGAATGTCTTTACGCTGTGGCGCAGTCTGCGCTTTGGCGACAATCTCCAGGCATGGCTTGAACAAAACGCGGCGCTGCCGGAAAAAACCTGTCAACAAGGCAAGGAATGTGAGGAAACCCAATGAAAACAATGACGGCCATGCTGGCGCTTCTCCCGCTGTGGTTAGTAACGGGCTGTACGCCGCGCATTGAAGTCGCGGCGCCAAAAGAGCCCATCACCATCAATATGAACGTCAAAATTGAGCATGAGATCCATATCAAAGTGGATAAGGACGTTGAAAGCCTGCTCAAATCCCGCAGTGACTTGTTCTGAGGTGATAATGAAAAGAACCTTTATTCTGGCGACGCTCATTCTGAGTTTGCTGAGTGGCAGCGCCTTTGCACTGACGTTAAATGAGGCCAGAACCCAGGGCCGGGTCGGTGAAACGTTCAATGGTTATCTGGTGGCGCTGAAACAAGATGCACAAACGCAGGCGCTGGTCAGTGAAATCAACAAAGCACGCAGCGCCAGTTACCAACAGTTGGCCGAGAGTCACAACATCCCGGTCGATGAAGTGGCGAAAATGGCCGGACAGAAACTGGTCGAACGCGCGAAACCAGGAGAATATGTCCAGGGCATCAACGGGAAGTGGTTGCGGAAATAACGAACGTTAATCGCTGTCTGCGGTTTTTCCTTTTTGTTGGGTTGCACGTAATAATTTGCAGGGTAAGTTTCTATACTGTCTTTTCTTACGCGCTATTCAGCAGAAGGGGCAGTTATGGCAAGTCATAGTAAATCTGACACGTTTTCACTCGGTTCCCGGCAGGTCAAACGCATAGGATATGGGGCGATGCAACTGGCTGGGCCTGGGGTTTTTGGTCCACCGCGCGATCGTCATGTTGCATTGACGGTGCTGCGGGAAGCGATCGCGCTGGGCGTCAATCATATTGATACCAGCGATTTTTACGGTCCGCACGTCACCAATCAAATCATTCGCGAAGCGCTGCATCCTTATCCGGACGATCTGGTGATTGTCACTAAAATCGGCGCCCGCCGTGGAGACGATGCCGCCTGGCTACCGGCATTCTCGCCAGCGGAACTCAGGCAGGCGGTTCACGATAATCTGCGCAATCTTGGCCTGGATGTGCTGGATGTCGTTAATTTACGCATTATGCTGGGCGACGGTCACGGCCCTCATGAAGGATCCATTGAAGAGAGTTTTACCGTGCTGGCTGAGCTTCAGCAGCAGGGGCTGGTCAAACACATCGGCCTGAGTAATGTGACTGCCAGCCAGGTGGCGCAAGCGCGCCGTATCGCAGACGTGGTTTGTGTGCAGAATGAGTACAACATCGCCCATCGTCAGGATGATGCGCTGATCGACTCACTGGCGGAAGACGGCATTGCTTACGTCCCCTTTTTCCCGCTGGGCGGGTTTACTCCGCTCCAGTCTTCAACGCTCTCAGAGGTGGCCGCGAGCCTCAATGCAACGCCGATGCAGGTCGCTTTGGCCTGGTTGCTGCACCGTTCGCCGACTATTTTGCTAATACCGGGAACGTCGTCGGTGACGCATTTGCATGAAAATATGGCCGCAGGGGATCTGACTTTGTCAACTGACGTGCTGGCAACGCTGGATAGTATTGCGCAAAAGGTGTAAGGCGGAGGTTAAAAATGACTGAAAAACTGACTGCGCAGTGCCACTGTGGTGCCGTCAGGTTTACCGTTCAGCTCAGCGATGGATTCAATACCATCCGGCGTTGTAACTGTTCATTTTGTCGGATGCGCGGTGCGGTGGTTGTTTCTGCGCCGTTGATGGGGATAACGGTTCTCTCTGGGCAGGATAAACTGACGGAGTATCGTTTCAATACCGGCACAGCAAAGCATTTTTTTTGTTCAGTGTGTGGGATATACACTTTCCACCAGCGACGCTCCAGTCCGGATCAGTATGGCGTGAACGTGGCATGCATTGAGAATGTGTCGCCGTTCGATTTTGCCTGCGTGGAAGTTACTGACGGGGTGAATCATCCGAGTGACGGTGCGAGTAACGGAGTGGTGGGATATTTGCGTTATCAGGCAAGGTAATCAAAAACCTCCCGCCGGAGCGGGAGGGGAAGAACTTATGCTGCAACCACGCTATCAATGGCGGCTTTTGCGTCAGACTGCGCTTTAGACGCCACTTCCGGACCGTAGGCGATCCCTTCTGCGAACACGAAGTTCACGTCGGTGATGCCGATAAAGCCGAGGAAGACTTTCAGGTACGGCGCAATCAGGTCAGTTGGGGTGTCTTTGTGGATACCGCCACGGCTGGAGAGGATCACCGCACGTTTACCGGTCACCAGACCTTCCGGACCTTTCTCGGTGTAACGGAACGTCACGCCAGCACGAGCAATCAGGTCGAAGTAGTTTTTCAACTGCGTCGGGATGTTGAAGTTGTACATCGGCGCGGCAATAACAATCACGTCGTGCGCTTTCAGTTCAGCGATCAGTTCATCAGAGAGCGCCAGCGCGTCCTGTTGACGAGGCGTCAACGGCGCGTCGCTCGGGCGCAGGGCACCCACCAGTTCGCCATCCAGTACCGGGATCGGATTAGCAGCCAGGTCACGAACGGTGATTTCGTCAGCAGAGTGCTTTTCACGCCACTGTTCAACAAAATAATCAGACAACTGACCAGACTGAGAGTACCCTGCCAGAATACTGGATTTGAGAACTAATACCTTGCTCATGGGTGTTTCCTTAATAGGTGTTTGAATGGGCTGTGCCCCGTTGCTTGTTGACACTTTATTCACAATCCTGTCGCAGAGAAAGCGCAATATATCGAATCCTATGTTCGAATTTATTGAACAACACATAAAATGTGCTGATGTGGTACTCTATACCTATCATTTAGAAGAGATTTAATCAGGCAGTGCTCTGCCTTTTAACGCTATGACAGAACAACAAAAATTATCCTTTCATGCCTTACAGCAGCAGCTGGATTCACTGATGCTGCGCGATCGGCAGCGCTTTTCGCGCCGCCTGCACGGTGTGAAGAAGGTTAAAAATCCTGATGCACAACAGGCCATTTACCAGGAGATGGCGAAAGAGATTGAACAGGCGGCAGGTAAAGTTGTGCTACGTGAAGCGGCGCGACCTGAGATTACCTACCCGGAAAACCTGCCCGTCAGTCAGAAGAAACAGGCGATCCTCGACGCCGTTCGCGACCATCAGGTGGTGATCGTGGCCGGGGAAACCGGCTCAGGTAAAACCACTCAGCTCCCGAAAATCTGTATGGAACTGGGGCGTGGAGTGAAAGGGTTGATTGGCCACACCCAGCCGCGTCGTCTGGCGGCACGAACGGTGGCGAACCGTATCGCGGAAGAGCTGCAGACGGAGCCGGGCGGATGCATCGGTTATAAGGTGCGCTTTAGCGATCACGTCAGCGATAACACCATGGTGAAGCTGATGACCGACGGTATCCTGCTGGCGGAAATTCAGCAGGACCGTCTGCTGATGCAATATGACACCATCATTATTGATGAAGCGCACGAACGCAGTCTGAACATCGATTTTCTGCTCGGCTATCTGAAAGAACTGCTGCCGCGCCGTCCGGACCTGAAAATTATCATCACCTCCGCGACCATCGATCCGGAGCGTTTTTCGCGCCATTTCAATAATGCGCCGATCATTGAGGTCTCTGGGCGTACGTATCCGGTGGAAGTCCGCTATCGACCGATCGTCGAAGAGGCCGATGACACCGAACGCGACCAGTTGCAGGCCATTTTCGATGCGGTAGATGAACTGGGGCGTGAAAGCCCCGGCGACATTCTGATCTTCATGAGCGGTGAGCGTGAGATCCGCGATACCGCCGACGCGCTGAATAAACTCAACCTGCGCCATACGGAAGTGCTGCCGCTGTATGCGCGACTGTCGAATAGCGAACAGAACCGCGTCTTCCAGTCGCACAGCGGGCGGCGTATTGTGCTGGCGACCAACGTGGCGGAAACCTCGCTGACGGTGCCGGGGATCAAATATGTGATCGATCCTGGTACGGCGCGTATCAGCCGCTACAGCTATCGCACTAAAGTACAGCGTCTGCCGATTGAGCCCGTATCGCAGGCGTCCGCCAATCAGCGTAAAGGACGCTGCGGCCGCGTATCCGAAGGCATCTGTATTCGCCTTTATTCTGAAGATGATTTCCTGTCGCGTCCGGAGTTTACCGACCCGGAAATTCTGCGCACCAACCTGGCGTCGGTCATTTTGCAGATGACGGCGTTGGGGCTGGGCGATATCGCCGCGTTCCCGTTTGTCGAAGCGCCGGATAAGCGCAACATTCAGGACGGCGTGCGTCTGCTGGAAGAGTTGGGCGCGATAACCACCGATGAACAGGCGACGGCCTATAAACTGACGCCGTTGGGCCGCCAGTTGAGCCAGTTGCCGGTGGATCCGCGTCTGGCGCGAATGGTGCTGGAGGCGCAAAAACACGGCTGCGTGCGCGAGGCGATGATCATCACCTCGGCGCTGTCGATTCAGGATCCGCGCGAACGTCCGATGGACAAGCAGCAGGCGTCTGATGAGAAACACCGTCGCTTCCACGATAAAGAGTCCGATTTCCTCGCGTTTGTGAATCTGTGGAATTACCTCGGGGAACAGCAAAAAGCGCTGTCGTCAAATGCGTTTCGTCGCCTGTGCCGGACCGACTATCTGAACTATCTGCGCGTGCGTGAGTGGCAGGATATCTACACCCAACTGCGTCAGGTGGTAAAAGAGCTGGGTATTCCGGTGAACAGCGAACCGGCGGAATACCGCGAGATCCATATTGCGCTACTGACCGGGCTGTTGTCGCATATTGGCATGAAAGATGCCGATAAGCAGGAATATACCGGCGCGCGTAATGCCCGTTTTTCGATTTTCCCCGGTTCCGGCTTGTTCAAAAAGCCGCCGAAGTGGGCAATGGTGGCGGAACTGGTAGAAACCAGTCGTCTGTGGGGACGTATTGCCGCGCGGATCGATCCCGAGTGGGTGGAACCCGTCGCTCAGCATCTGATTAAACGTTCGTACAGTGAACCGCACTGGGAACGGGCGCAGGGCGCCGTGATGGCGACAGAAAAGGTGACCGTTTACGGTCTGCCGATCGTCGCGGCGCGTAAGGTGAACTACAGCCAGATTGATCCGGCGCTGTGCCGGGAACTGTTTATCCGCCATGCGCTGGTGGAGGGCGACTGGCAGACGCGTCATGCTTTCTTCCGCGAAAACCTCAAACTGCGTGCCGAAGTGGAAGAACTGGAACATAAATCGCGTCGCCGCGACATTCTGGTGGACGACGAGACGCTGTTTGAGTTCTACGACGAGCGCATCAGCCATGATGTTATTTCCGCCCGTCACTTTGATAACTGGTGGAAGAAAACCAGTCGCGAGACGCCGGACCTGCTCAATTTTGAAAAGAGCATGTTGATCAAAGAGGGCGCGGACACCATCAGCAAGCTGGACTACCCGAACTTCTGGCATCAGGGCTCGCTGAAACTGCGGTTGAGCTATCAGTTTGAACCGGGAGCGGATGCGGACGGGGTGACCGTACATATTCCACTGCCGCTGCTTAATCAGGTCGACGAGAGTGGTTTTGAATGGCAGATCCCGGGCTTGCGTCGCGAACTGGTGATTGCGCTGATTAAGTCGTTGCCGAAGCCGGTGCGGCGCAACTTTGTCCCGGCCCCGAACTATGCCGATGCGTTTCTGGGCCGCGTAACGCCGCTGGAACTGCCGCTGCTGGACGCGATGGAGCGTGAGCTGCGTCGGATGACAGGCGTGACGGTTGATCGCGAGGACTGGCACTGGGATCAGGTGCCCGATCATCTGAAGATCACCTTCCGGGTGGTAGATGATAAAAACAAGAAGCTGGAGGAAGGGCGCTCGTTGCCGGAACTGAAAGACCGGCTGAAAGGAAAAGTGCAGGAGACGCTCTCGGCGGTGGCCGATGACGGTATAGAACAGAGCGGGCTGCACATCTGGAGCTTTGGGCAACTGCCGGAAAGCTACGAGCAAAAACGGGGTAATTACAAAGTCAAAGCGTGGCCGGCGCTGGTGGATGAGCGCGACAGCGTGGCGATCAAACTGTTTGATAATCCGCTTGAACAACAGCAGGCGATGTGGTCAGGCTTACGCCGTCTGCTGTTGTTGAACATCCCGTCACCGATCAAATATCTGCACGAGAAGCTGCCGAATAAAGCCAAGCTGGGTCTGTACTTCAACCCGTACGGCAAAGTGCTGGAGCTGATTGACGACTGTATTTCCTGCGGCGTGGATAAGCTGATTGACGCCAACGGTGGCCCGGTCTGGACGGAAGAGGGCTTTGCCGCGCTGCATGAGAAGGTTCGCGCCGAGCTGAACGAGACGGTTGTGGAGATTGCGAAGCAGGTCGAGCAGATCCTGACTGCCGTCTTTAACATCAATAAGCGGCTGAAAGGGCGCGTGGATATGACGATGGCGTTGGGGTTGTCGGATATCAAAGCGCAAATGGGCGGGCTGGTGTATCGCGGATTTGTCACCGGCAACGGTTTCCGTCGTCTCGGCGATACGCTGCGTTATCTGCAGGCGATTGAAAAACGTCTTGAGAAGCTGGCGATCGACCCTCACCGCGATCGCGCGCAGATGCTGAAAGTCGAAAGCGTACAGCAGGCATGGCAGCAGTGGTTTAACAAACTGCCGCCGGCGCGGCGCGAAGACGAGGATGTGAAAGCGATTCGCTGGATGATTGAGGAACTGCGGGTTAGCTATTTTGCCCAACAGCTGGGGACGCCGTATCCGATTTCGGATAAACGTATCCTGCAGGCGATGGAGCAGATTAGCGGGTAATTCAGTGCCGGATGGCGGCTTCGCCTTATCCGGCCTACAAGTTCAATGGTATCGGCGTGGATAACGTGTTCCAGCAAGCGCCGGATGCCATTGCATTGTCCGTAGGCCCGATAAGTACAGCGGCATCGGGCATGGATTACGCGTTCCAGCCCCCACCCAGCGCTTTATACAAATCAATCTGCGCCAGTAGCAGGTTATTCTTCACCTGCACCACGCTGGTCTGCACCGAGAACAGTGTTCGCTGCGCGTCCAGTACGTCGAGATAGGAGGAATAGCCGTTGCGATAGCGGTTTTGCGCGATACGTAAGGTCTCCTGAGCGACCGCCTGCTGCGCCTGTAACTCCTGTAACTGTTCCTGATAACGGGCGATGGCATCCAGACTGTTGTTGACTTCCCTGAAGGCGTTGCGCACGGTTTTCTCATAGCCGTACAGCGCCTGATTCCGTTGCGATTGCGCAATATCCACCTGCGCGTTTAGCGCCTGACGGTTCAACAGCGGCGCAAGAATGCTGCCGCCAAGACTCCATAGCTGGAGGGGGTTATCGAGAAGACCGGGCAGGGTGCGATCCTGTATCGACCCGCCTGCGGTGAGGTTGATCGACGGCAGCAGGCTGGCGCGAGACGCCGCCAGCGAGGCATCGGCGGCAATCAACTGCCGCTCGGCCTGAACAATATCCGGACGGCGGTTAAGCAATGTTGACGGTAATTGTGCAGGAATTTTCAGCGGCGTCAGCGCCTCGAAATCCGCGCTGCGCTCGACGCGTTGCGGGTTCGCGCCGAGCAAAATACTTAGCGCGTTCTCCTGTTGGGCAATCTGATGCTGCAATAGCGGGATTTGCGCGCGCGTGGAGCGCAATTCAGAGTCGGACTGCATCAGCTCAAGCCGCGAACTGTAGCCTGTTTCATACTGCCGTTTCGCCAGATTCAGCGCGTCTTCACGGGATTTTACCGTCGCCTGGGTAACGTCCAGTTGTTCATCAAGCGCCAGCAGCGTGACATACCCGGAGGCCACCGATGACGCGACGGTCAAATCTGCCGCAGCAGCGGCGGCTTTTTGCGCCTCCAGCGAGGCCTGTGCCGCCTGTGCGGTGCTACGATTAACGCCCCAGATATCGACATCATAGCTGGCGGTCAGGCTGCCTTTATACAGCGTACTGTAGATGGGCAGGCCAGTGGCGGCGGACTGCGTGCGGGCACGAGTTCCACCGACGCTGGCATCCAGCGAGGGAAACAGGCTGCCCTCAGCGGCATAAACCTGCGCCTGATATTCATTGATGCGCTCGCGGGCAATCAGCACATCGCTGTTATTTTGCAGCGCCTGATCGACATACTGGTTCAGATAGCGGTCATGAAAATTCCGCCACCATACCTGCTCAGCGGGACTGGCGGGGCCGCCCACTGCTCGCCACGCGGCGGGGATCGCCAGCGACGGTTTCGCGGGCTGAACATCGACAGACTGACAGCCAGCCAGAAGCAGGGCTGCCGCCACGCCCGACAGGGAACGGAGGATCATGGTTTCACCTCCCGGGTATCAATGTGCACCTGCACCGACATACCAGGGCGCAGCAGCGCTACATCTTCAGGTTTGCCAAGCACCGCGACCCGTACCGGAATGCGCTGAGCAATCTTCACAAAGTTACCCGTCGCGTTATCTGGCGTGATGGCGCTAAATTCCCCCCCCGTCGCTGGCGAGATGCTCTCAACGCGGCCTTTATACTGTTTGTCGTTTAAGGCATCGACGCTGAAATTCACCGGCTGTCCGACACGAAGATCTGCCAGTTGCGTCTCTTTGATATTGGCAATCACCCAATGCTGAGGCGGAACCAGCGTGGTGAGATGCGTACCGGCAGTGACGTACGCGCCAAGCCGTACGGCGATTTGCCCAAGCTGACCGTCGCGTGGCGCGGTGATCCGCGTGTTTTGCAGATCAATTACCGCCAGTTCCAGCGTTGCTCTGGCGTTTTCCACATCCGCCTGCAGCGCGTCCCGGTTAACAATGACGGTCTGCAAATCCTGGCGCGACATATCCAGCGTTGCTTTAGCCTGGTCGATATCCGCGCTGCCCTGAGCGGCGCTGGCGAGGGCGGCATCACGTTCGCGTATCGACAGTGAACCATCGGCAGTCAGATCTTTTACCCGCTTCAGATCGGCCTGGGTTTTCAGGCTTTGCGCTTTAGCATTTTTCAGAATGGCTTCGTTGCGTACAATCACGGCTTCTGCGCTTTT
This sequence comes from Citrobacter freundii complex sp. CFNIH2, assembly GCF_002880615.1. NCBI lineage: Bacteria > Pseudomonadati > Pseudomonadota > Gammaproteobacteria > Enterobacterales > Enterobacteriaceae > Citrobacter > Citrobacter freundii complex sp. CFNIH2. Next base: position 1,247,291 of record NZ_CP025757.1, read on the forward strand.
ACGCTGTTGCTGGTTATTGTTGAGTGCGGCCATTTTCATCGCCAGTTGCGCCTGAGCCTGATGCACCCGTTGACGATAGATACGGTCATCTATCTGCAATAACAGATCGCCTTTTTTAACCTGCACGAAATCCTGCACGTTCACCTGGGTAATATAGCCGTTCACCTGCGGGCTGATAAACGTCGTTTGCCCCCGGACATAGGCGTTATCGGTAAACTGCGTATGGCGGGTAAACGGCGGCAACTGCCACGCATACAGGATCACCAGTACGCCGACGAGGCCAATGGCGGCGGCGGCGAAAATAGAGACAATACGCAAATTATTGCGGGTGTGGGCCTGATCTTTAGCGGCATCCTGCTGACTCATAACTGCTCCTGAGAGAACTCTTTCAACATCATCATGTTCCGTTATTTAGTACCCATGGCTTTCTTCAGTGCCAGATGCGCCGTCACGCGCAGACGCAACAGACGCCAGAAAATCCACACCAGCGTGGCGGTGGCGATGCTGGCCGTCAGCAGGTAAGTATCGTTGTAAGCGAGAATGTTAGCCTCAAGAGCGCTAACGTTCTGGAGTTGCAGTACCGCCTGGGTATTCAACAGCGCGCTGTCGCCAATCAGACTTTTGTACATCTGCGTATAGAGCTGTAGCCGCTCATTCACCAGTGGATTAAGCGTGGTGAGCTGATCGGCCAGCAGACTGGAGTGGTATTTCTCTCGCCAGGTCTGAAAGGTGCCGAGGATTGCCGACCCTAACAGGCCGCCGATATTCTGGCTCATGCCGAACAGCACCGAAAAACTGACCAGATTTCGCGGATCGGCGACCACGCCGCCGATCCCGGCCAGCATCGCCGGGGCGAGAAAGAACGCGCTGCCGAAGCCAAGTAAAAACTGGCTAATCATCAGTTGATCCGGGCGCGTCAGGTTGTTCGACTGGCTGTCCAGCAGTGAGGCAACAATCATCAGCACCAGTGAAGTGACAATGGGCCAGGCAAGTCGCGTCGGTTTAATTGTCAGACAACTGGCGATAATGCCGCAGACAATCCCGGCAAAGATCGACCACGCGAGGTGAGTCATCTGCTCATTCTGTAGTCCGGCGTACTGTAGCCAGCCGATCACGCCGGTGTTTTGCTCCGCCAGTACAATACGGATCAGCAGCATAATCAGCCCGAGACGTAAGATACTGCCGCTCGACAGCCAGCGGGTGTTGAGCAGGGGATTACTGCGGTTATGTTCAAAGGTAATCGCAGCGATGATGAGTACCGTTGCCAGCGCCAGCGACCAGCCGATCCACGGCGCTTCAAACCACCAGTCCAGACGTCCCAGCGACAGCACCGCGCAAATTAACGCCATCCCCGGCGCCAGCAAAATAAACGTGATGAAGTCTTTCTTTTCAAACACCTTTTTACGATCGCCCGGCGGCAGTTTCAGGGCAATGACGCAGCCCAGTGAGATCAGCGCCAGACCCAGCTCAAAAAAGTACAGGCCGCGCCATTCATCAAGCTGTAGCAGTTCGGTCGAAAACAGACGGGCCATCGGGATCGCCAGCGACGAGCCGGTAATGCCGATTGTCAGCGCCTTGAGACGGTGTTTCGCGGGCCACGCCTGAATCTGGTAATAAATCCCCAGTGAACTGAGCGCGGCGGCGACCATGCCGTGCGCGGCGCGCACCATCAGCGCGGAACTCAGGTCGTTAACGAACAGGTGGAAGAAGGTGACCAGCACGTAGAGAACCAGAAACCCTTCGGTGAATGCCCGCAATCCGTATTGCTGGCGAAATTTCACCAGCAGCAGGTTAATTGAAACGTTGGTCATCACGTAGACCGCGGGTAGCCAGGCGATCTCCGTTGACCAGGCTGCAAAGGTTCCCTGCAAATTTTGCAGGTTGGCGGAGACCATCGCGTTGCCTAATGCCCCCGTCAGACACACCAGCAGGCCAACCACACCATAAGCGATACGCTTTGGCGTGCTGTGAACAGGCGTTGAGGGAGAGCCCAGCAGAGCCGGCTTTTCGTGAGGCTGCCAGTCGCGAGGCGCGTAGGGATCGCGTTGCGGCAGACGCATAAGGTTTTTTACCTTCATTGAATCTATTGGTTAGCAGGCTAATGGTAATGTATGTTACGTAAATAATAAGTCAAGTGAATAGGAAAACGCCTGGTAAATCAAATGTTCCGTGCAGGTATTACATCAAAGCGGCCAGAGGATCTGGCCGCAAAGGGATTACAACTCGTTAGGCTGGGCGTTGATCGCCGGGCTACGCTTCACCCGACTGGCAAAGAAAATGGCAACCAGTGATATCGCCACGGTGGTAAGCAGATACCACGCCACGGGCACCCAGTCGCCGTCATATTTCGCCAGCAACCCGGTAGCGATAAGGGGAGCGGTACCGCCCGCCAGCGCGGCGCCAATCTGGTAGCCGAGAGTGATGCCAGTGTAGCGAACGTTAGCGCTGAAAATTTCAGAACACAGCGTTCCCAGCACCGCGGTCACCGGTGCCCACAGCACGCCGAACATCACGATTGTCGCCAGCATAATGCCCCAGGTAGTACCGGTATTCAGCAACAGGAACCATGGCACAATAAACAGGCCGAGCAGGGCGACGCTGATGGCATACATCCGTTTGCGGCCAATTTTGTCCGACAGCAACCCCATCAGCGGGATCATTACCGTAGCAATCAGTGCGCCAACGGTGACGGCTTCCAGCACCTGGGACTTCTGATAACTCAGTGTGCTGGTGGCATAGCTGACCACAAAGGTCGAGAAAATATAGAACGGCGCGGTTTCTACCACCTTCAGACCCGCGGCAATCAGCACTTCACGCCAGTGATGAGTCAGCGTATCGCGCAGCGGCGCTTTGGCAACCTGACCCGATGCTTTGACTTTTTTGAAGTCTGGCGTTTCATCGATATCCCGACGGATCCACAGTCCTAACAGCACCAGCACAGAACTCAGCAGGAACGGAATACGCCAGCCCCAGGAGAGGAAATCTTCCTCGCTAAACAGAGTCATCAGCGAGACGATAAACGTCGCCATCAGCATGCCAATGGTCACGCCTGCCTGCGGAATACTGCCGAAGAAGCCTTTGCGTTTTTCCGGCGCGTACTCATAGGCCAGCAGCAGTGCGCCACCCCATTCGCCACCAATGCCCATCCCCTGAATGATGCGCATCAGGATAAGCAGAATGGGGGCCCAGATACCGATCATCTCATAGGTGGGCAACAGACCGATCATCACCGTCGCGCCGCCCATCAGGGAAAGCGTCAGTACCAGCGTTTTCTTACGCCCGATGCGATCGCCGATGTGGGCGAAAATTACCCCGCCAATCGGGCGAATAAAAAAGGTCAGCGAGAAGGAGAGGTACGAGAGGATCAAACCGATTACCGGGTCGACCATCGGGAAGAAAATCTTGTTAAACACCAGCGCTGCCGCGGTGCCATACAGAAAGTAGTCGAACCACTCAATCGCACTGCCGGTCAGACTGGCGACGAGTACCTTCTTATTTTTCTTCAGAATAACCGTACTGCTTTCATGGGTTGTCATTAACTTAAAACCTCCGCCAGAGAACAAAAAGGTGTCACCTGGCAGTGCGACAGGTGCAACCTGTTACGTTAAAAGGTTGTGAAATTGTTAATCAAACTAGGTGTGTTAGTAACATTTAACAAGAGGAGACACGCCGTAATGGGCTAAAAAGAGAGCATTTTGCCAGGATGATTTTCTACAATTGCAGAATAAATGACGTTAATCGTTCATTAGATGACAATTAAACAGGATAATATGCAGGTGCAACCGCCCGATTTTTAGATGTTTTGTGTTATTTCACTAAGATGACAAAAAAAGCGTCGAAATATCAATCATCAGCCTTTCAGAGAGATCTACTGTTTATTCAGCGTGGGTACGGTACTCTGCTGAAATATGAGGAGGAGCTTATGATGCAACCGTTCCCGAGACTTTCCGCCACCACCCTTGAGGCGATCAATACGGTGGGACAGTGGCTGGCGCAGGATGATTTCTGCGCAGGGCCCGCTTACCCGGCAGACTGCGTGGTACTGGCGGGCAATGCCGTCATCCCGACAATTGACGCAGCCTGCCAGATTGCCCAACAGCAAGACGTTCCGCTGCTCATCGCTGGTGGGATTGGTCACTCCACGACCTTCCTGTATGCCGCCGTTGCCCAACATCCACGCTACAACACGATCCAGACGACCGGACGCGCCGAAGCCGCCATCCTGGCGGATATTGCCCGGCAGTTCTGGCACATTCCCGCAGACAAAATCTGGCTGGAAGATCAATCAAGCAACTGCGGAGAGAACGCCCGTTTTAGTGCGCAGATCATCGCGCAGGCTGCAACGCCGATTAACACGGCCATTGTGGTACAGGATCCCACGATGCAGCGACGTACCGTGGCGACCTTTCGCCGGGTCACCCGTGACGACCCGGACGCGCCGCGCTGGCTGAGCCATCCCGGGGTTACGCCTGTATTGTGTCAGCAGGAGGACGATATCGTGTTCGCTAATGACCCTGGCGGTCTGTGGACCGTCGATCGCTATTTAGCGCTGGTGGTGGGTGAAATCCCGCGCTTGCGCAATGATGAAACCGGCTATGGTCCTCGGGGGAGCGACTTCATTGTGCATGTGGATTTTCCGCCGGAGGTCGAGGCCGCGTGGCAGATCCTGCAACAGGATACGGCGCTGAATGACACGATGAACCACCGTTCGTTACGCTAAACCCTGCCCGTTTGGGAGCGTTTTCTCTCAAACGGGCAAAACAAAAATGCCTGCGTTTTCGTTCTCCCCAGCCTGACCCCTCTCTTTTATGAAGCAGTTCACAGAATCACGACGCCAGCCGGGATCGCGGAGGCATGATTGATATTTATTAACAATAGTTTTACCTGTTAAAAACAATTCAATCACAGGAGTAGCGCATGTCAGTACCCGTACAACATCCTATGTATATCGATGGACAGTTTGTGACCTGGCACGAGGATGCCTGGATTGATGTCGTCAACCCGGCGACGGAAGAGGTGATTTCGCGTATTCCAGATGGTCGTGCAGAAGACGCGCGCAAAGCCATTGCAGCGGCAGACCGCGCTCAGGCTGAGTGGGAAGCGCTGCCGGCGATCGTTCGCGCCGGCTGGCTGCGCAAAATTGCCGCCGGGATCCGTGAACGTGCTGGCGAAATCAGCGCCTTAATTGTTGCGGAAGGAGGCAAAATTCAGCAACTGGCAGAGGTGGAAGTCTCTTTTACTGCCGACTATCTCGATTATATGGCGGAGTGGGCTCGTCGCTATGAAGGTGAAATACTGCAGAGCGACCGTCCCGGCGAGAATATTTTGCTGTTTAAGCGCGCGCTGGGGGTCACCACCGGGATCCTGCCGTGGAATTTCCCGTTCTTTCTGATTGCCCGTAAGCTGGCTCCGGCACTGCTGACCGGGAACACTATCGTGATTAAGCCCAGTGAATTCACGCCCAATAACGCGATTGCGTTTGCCAAAATCGTTGATGAGATTGGTCTGCCGCGCGGTGTGTTTAACCTGGTGCTGGGGCGTGGTGAAACCGTCGGCCAGGAGCTGGCGGGTAATCCGAAAGTGGCGATGGTCAGCATGACCGGTAGCGTGGCGGCGGGTGAAAAGATTATGGCGACGGCGGCGAAGAATATCACCAAAGTATGCCTGGAGCTGGGTGGCAAGGCGCCAGCCATTGTGATGGATGATGCCGATCTTGAACTGGCGGTCAAAGCGATTGTGGATTCCCGCGTCATCAATACCGGGCAGGTCTGTAACTGCGCTGAGCGCGTCTACGTACAAAAAGGGATTTATGACCAGTTTGTGAACCGCCTCGGCGAAGCCCTGAAAGCGGTACCGTTCGGCAACCCTGGCGAGCGTAACGACATCGCCATGGGCCCACTGATCAATGCCGCCGCTCTGCAACGTGTGGAGCAGAAAGTGGCGAGGGCGGTACAGGAAGGGGCGCGGGTGGCGCTTGGTGGCAAAGCCGTTGAGGGCAAAGGTTACTACTATCCGCCAACGCTGCTGTTGGATGTCCGCCAGGAGATGGCCATCATGCACGAAGAGACCTTTGGTCCGGTGCTGCCTGTGGTGGTCTTCAACACGCTGGAGGAGGCTATCGCGATGGCGAATGACAGTGATTACGGCCTGACGTCGTCTATTTATACGCAGAATCTCAACATCGCGATGAAAGCCATTAAAGGGCTGAAGTTTGGTGAAACCTATATTAATCGCGAGAACTTTGAAGCGATGCAGGGCTTCCATGCGGGCTGGCGTAAGTCGGGGATTGGCGGCGCAGACGGCAAGCACGGGCTGAACGAGTATCTGCAAACCCAGGTCGTCTATTTGCAGTCCTGATCGGCGGAGAAGGGCGGAGGTTTCCCTCCGCCTTCATGCCTACAGTTTGACGAACTTATCAAGGGTACGGATCAATTGCGTCACGAATCCGTATTCGTTGTCGTACCAGGCCACGGTTTTTACCAGTTGCAGATCGCCCACCTCGGTGATTTCGGTCTGGGTGGCATCAAATACGGAACCAAAGTGCGAACCGATAACGTCTGAGGAGACAATTTCTTCATTGGTATAGCCAAAAGAGTCATTGTTGTGCGTCGCTTTCTTCAACGCGTTGTTAACCTCTTCCGCCGTCACTTTCTTCGCCAGAATCGACACCAGTTCAGTGACAGAACCGGTTTTCACCGGCACGCGTTGAGCATGACCTTTCAGCTTGCCGCTGAGATCCGGGATAACGAGACCAATCGCTTTTGCCGCGCCCGTGGTATGCGGAATAATGTTTTCAGCGGCCGCACGCGATGCGCGCAGATCTTTGCCACGTGGACCGTCCACCAGCGACTGCGTGCCGGTGTAGGCGTGAATCGTGGTCATGGTGCCCACTTTAATACCAAAGTTGTCGTGCAGCGCTTTAGCCATCGGCGCCAGGCAGTTGGTGGTGCAGGAAGCCACCGAGACAATCACATCACTGGCATTCAGCGTGTCATCGTTAACGTTGTAGACAATGGTCTTCATATCGCCCGCAGGCGCGGAGATCAGCACTTTTTTCGCGCCAGCATCGATATGCGCCTGAGACTTTTCAGTTGAGGTATAAAAGCCGGTGCATTCAATAATGACGTCCGCCCCTTTCGCTTTCCACGGGATATTTTTGGCGTCTTTTTCTGCATAAACCGCGATCGTTTTGCCATCAACAATCAGCGCGTCTTCGGTAAAGTCAACGCTCCAGGGGAACGGACCGTAGTTAGAGTCATGCTTAAGCAGATAGGCAAGGATTTTAGGGGAGGTGAGGTCGTTGATCGCGACCACATCAACATCGCTTTTGACTTCCAGTAACCGACGCAACACCAGGCGACCAATACGACCAAAACCGTTAATGCCAATTTTACTCATGATTAACTCCTGTGAGGATGTAGCGGATACACTTTTTTCCCTTCCAGGCTTAGTTCAGTATGGCGGGGTGAGCAATCGCCGTTTTTGTCGTAAAGGCTAACTGACTGATAAGCGGTGAAGAAAAGTTAATGAATTTTTAACAAAAGCTCGCTATGTTGTCGCTTTATTGTTTTTACTCAGGAAGTGTTATGGGCAATAAGTACTCAAGCCTGCAGATTGGCATCCACTGGCTGGTCTTTTTACTGGTGATTGTCGCCTACTGCGCGATGGAGTTCCGGGGCTTTTTCCCACGAAGCGATCGTCCTCTCATTAATATGATTCATGTGTCCTGTGGGATCGCTATTCTGGTACTGATGGTGGCGCGTCTGCTGATCAGACTGAAATATCCGGCTCCTCCTATCGTGCCCAAACCGAAGCCGATGATGACCGGACTGGCGCATCTGGGGCATCTGGTGATTTATCTGTTATTCATTGTGCTGCCATTAATCGGCATCGTGATGATGTACAACCGTGGTAATCCGTGGATGGCCTTTGGTCTGGTGATGCCGCATGCGGCAGAAGGGAACTTTGATCTGGTGGATACGCTGAAATCCTGGCATATCACGCTGGCGAATCTCGGTTACTTTGTCATTGCGCTGCACGCCGCCGCCGCGTTGATGCACCATTATTTCTGGAAAGACAATACGTTGCTGCGCATGATGCCGCGTAAGCGATAGCGTGATTTTTGCCGGCGCGGGGAGGGGAATAGGTCCCCGCGCAGAACACTTACTGATAGTTAGAGATGACCTGTACGACCGCATTCGCCGGACCGGGTTGCGTATCGCCGGTGGTACGAATATAGCGAGCCGCCATTTTTATGGTGTTATCGGTACCGTTAAAACCGTTGCCGCCAATGTCTGTATCTCCCGCACCGAATCCTGCGTTAAGTTTATTGGCATCAATATAGCTGTTTAATATCACCGGATTCAGTGGTTCTTCAGAATTTTGCGTACTGTAATCACCCCAGGCCAGTTGAATCCCGTAGCCTTGCGCACCGGTTCCGTCGAGCGCAATAATGCCCCGGTTAGGGTCAATTGGTGTGATATAAGGGACGATGCTGATTTGGACCCGACCATTTTTTTTATTATTTTTGGTAATTGATGCTTTGGGGTCAAGATTATACGGATAACTATAACCATTTCCAGAGTTCGCGGCACCATTATATCCCATGCCATCGGGGCAAATTAATTTGAAACTGGCATCTTTCCAGTTTGAATGACTGCCAACACCGTCATACTCGCCCATATTGACGTTAACATTATCCCCTTCGATATTGCAGGTGCCGGGTTGAAACATCATAGTGACTGTTAATATTCTGGAGCTGCTTAAGTATGCTGCTTTGTCGCTAGCTATCCTGTCAGCATGTGAACTTGTGTACGTAGTACCTGAATACATGTATATGACTGCAGCCTCCAGTCCTGTTACGGTGATAGGCCCGGAATTCATGGGGATTTCCCCTGGGATTTTCCACAATTTTACGTCTGCCCAAAAGCCATAACCAAGAGTTGTTGGAGCGTAGTATACAGTGGAGGGATATGATTTTATGGCAGCGTTGTTAACCTGGCTGGCTGATATAGACATACCAATGCCGGAAACATTGGTGCTATAAATGGCAGAACCACTGATGGTACCTACGGGTTGTGCTTGAGTAAGTAAGGTGTAATACATATTATTGTGGCCGCTTGAACAAGTCGCTGTAGACATCCCAATATCTGCATGTACAGAATAAAGCACTTGCCAGTCTGGAATATTATTGCCCAGTGTTATTGTCAAATTGGATGATTGTAGTTCAAAAGGAATGTGGATTTCAGACCATTGGTCATAGTTGTTACCACCACTGGCAGTAGATGGTTCGCAATTAATCACCGTTGCAAAGACCGATGTTACATGCAAAAAGAAGAATAAAAGAACAAATCGTAAGCGATACATGGCAGTACCTTTTGATAAGTGAAAGTAAAACGCTGGATTTGACTCTCCATGTATTGACCGAAGCAGGTGGAATGTAGAACAACTCAGATGCGTAATCTTTTAAAAGATCATCTGATAAAAATAATTTCGTCGACTGCTAATGTTATTTTAGCGGTGTCACTATAGCTCTTATTGACTGTTCGTTTTATTTTATGTAGTCCAGATTTGGACTGAGATATAAGGGTAGTGGTAAGGAAATGTCTATCAATTCCTTCTATTGCATATGAGAAAATTACGCTAGCGAGCGAAAATATTGGGTGATTTTCATTGTGGCGTTTGATCCTTACCCGCATTCTCCTTTTCATTCTCATCATAATGCTGTTACTATACCCCCCTATAGTATCAAGGAGAGCATATGCCGCATTCACCCGCAGATAAAAAACGTATTCTGACTCGCGTCCGGCGCATTCGGGGGCAGGTGGATGCCCTGGAGCGTGCGCTGGAGTCCGGCGAACCTTGCCTGGCTATCCTGCAACAAATCGCCGCGGTCCGCGGTGCGTCCAACGGTTTAATGGGCGAAATGGTTGAGATCCACCTGAAAGATGAGCTGGTCAGCGGTGAAACCACCCCTGACCAGCGCGCGGTGCGTATGGCTGAAATCGGCCACCTTCTTCGCGCTTATCTAAAATAAACACATCACCTCGCAATAAAGGGAAGAGACAGATGAAATCACGTGCAGCAGTCGCGTTTGGCCCCGGTCAGCCGCTCAAAATTGTTGAGATTGACGTCGCACCGCCGAAAAAAGGCGAAGTTCTGGTTAAAATTACCCACACCGGCGTTTGCCACACTGACGCATTTACGCTGTCTGGCGACGATCCGGAAGGGGTTTTCCCGGCGGTACTGGGGCATGAAGGCGGCGGTGTGGTGGTTGAAGTCGGCGAAGGCGTGACCAGCCTGAAACCGGGCGACCATGTTATCCCGCTGTATACCGCCGAATGTGGCGAGTGCAAATTCTGTAAATCCGGGAAGACCAATCTCTGTCAGGCCGTGCGCGCCACTCAGGGAAAAGGCCTGATGCCGGATGGCACCACCCGTTTTTCTTACAACGGCGAACCTGTCTATCACTACATGGGCACCAGCACCTTCAGCGAATACACCGTATGTGCGGAAATCTCACTGGCGAAAGTCAACCCGCAAGCACCTCTGGATAAGGTTTGTCTGCTGGGTTGTGGCGTCACGACGGGCATCGGTGCCGTGCATAACACCGCGAAAGTCAAAGAGGGCGATACCGTTGCCGTGTTTGGCCTTGGCGGGATCGGTCTGGCGGTGATCCAGGGCGCTGTACAGGCGAAAGCGGGGCGTATTATTGCTGTCGATACCAACCCGGAAAAATTCACACTGGCGGGTGAAATGGGCGCAACTGACTTCATTAACCCGAAAGACTATGACAAACCGATCCAGGAAGTGATTGTTGAGCTCACCGACGGCGGCGTCGACTTTAGCTTCGAATGTATCGGTAATGTCAACGTGATGCGTGCGGCGCTGGAATGCTGCCATAAAGGATGGGGCGAGAGCATCATCATTGGCGTAGCCGGCGCGGGCCAGGAGATTAAAACTCGTCCGTTCCAGCTGGTGACAGGCCGCGTCTGGCGCGGTTCCGCGTTTGGCGGCGTCAAAGGGCGTACCCAGTTACCGGGCATGGTGGAAGAGGCAATGGCCGGGAAAATCCAGCTGGATCCGTTCATTACCCATCGTCTGCCGCTGGAGCAAATCAACGACGCGTTTGACCTGATGCACGAAGGTAAATCCATCCGTACCGTTATCCATTTCGGCGATAACTGATTCATCCGCCAGCGGAAATCACCGCTGGCGCTTTCCTTTTTTTAACATAAATGTTGTCAAACTGTGACGAAAACGGCGCTTTTCCCGGTAAGTAAAATTCGCGGAATGCCGATGACTATCTTACGGGCGCGTATTACGCATTAATCCTACAAGAGAGTCGACGGTCATGGACAACACATCATCGATGCAAGCACCACATAAGCTGGGCTTTTTGCATCACATCAGGCTGGTTCCGCTGTTTTCCTCCATTCTCGGTGGCATCCTTTTACTGTTCGCGCTGAGCTCAGGTCTGGCGGGCTACTTTCTCATGCAGGCTGACCGCGATCAGCGGGATGTGACGGATGAGATCCAGGTGCGCATGGGATTATCGAACAGTTCGAACCACCTGCGTACCGCGCGAATCAACATGATTCATGCCGGCGCGGCGAGCCGAATTGCTGAAATGGATGACATGAAAGCCAATATTGCGGCGGCGGAAAAGCGTATTAAGCAGTCTGAAGAAGGGTTTAACATTTACATGGCGCGCAAGGTGAAAACCCCTGCGGACGAAGCGCTGGATGGCGAACTGGAGAGCAGTTTCAAAGCCTATGTTGCAGGAATGCAACCGATGCTCAAGTACGCCAAAAACGGCATGTTTGAAGCGATTATCAACCACGAAAGCGAACACGCAAGACAACTGGATGACAGTTACAACAAGGTCCTGCTGAAGGCGATCGAACTGCGCATGGCGCGCGCTAACCAGTTAAGCGAGCAGGCGCATCAGCGCACGCAAATGGGCATGATATTCATGATTGGCGCTTTTGGTCTGGCGCTGGTGCTGACGTTGATGACGTTTATCGTTCTGCGTCGTACCGTCATTCAGCCGTTGCAGCATGCTGCGCAGCGTATTGAGCAAATTGCCGCCGGCGATCTCACCATGCAGGATGAACCTACCGGGCGTAGCGAGATTGGGCGTCTGAGTCGTCACCTGCAACAAATGCAGCGTTCGCTGGTGCAAACGGTCGGATCGGTACGTCAGGGGGCAGAAGAGATTTATCGCGGTACCAGCGAAATCTCGGCGGGCAATACCGACTTGTCTTCACGCACCGAAGAGCAGGCGGCGGCGATCGAGCAAACGGCGGCCAGCATGGAAGAGTTGACCGCGACGGTGAAACAAAACGCTGATAACGCGCACCATGCCAGCAAACTGGCGGAAGACGCGTCCGGCAAAGCCAGCCGTGGCGGGCAGATGGTCTCCGGCGTGGTCCAGACGATGGGCAATATTTCAACCAGTTCGAAGAAGATCTCTGAGATCACCGCGGTTATCAACAGCATCGCTTTCCAGACCAATATTCTGGCGCTCAACGCCGCAGTAGAAGCCGCGCGTGCCGGTGAGCAAGGGCGTGGATTCGCCGTGGTCGCCAGTGAGGTCCGCACGCTGGCCAGTCGCAGCGCCCAGGCGGCGAAAGAGATTGAAGGGCTGATCAGCGAATCCGTCCGTCTCATCGATCAAGGTTCTGGTGAAGTGGTCGCGGCGGGGAACACGATGACCGATATCGTGGAGGCGGTAAAACGCGTCACCGATATCATGCTGGAAATCGCAGCGGCGTCGGACGAGCAGAGCCGTGGGATCGTGCAGGTCAGCCAGGCCATCTCTGAGATGGACAAAGTGACTCAGCAGAACGCTTCGCTGGTGGAAGAAGCCTCTGCGGCGGCGGCATCGCTGGAAGAACAGGCGGCACGGCTGACGGAAGCAGTGGGGACGTTTCGCTTACAGGGCGGACGGACGAGCAAGCGCGTACTGACAACAAACACCCCCGTTCAGCCTCTGGCACAGCCGGTTACCGATCACGGGGATAACTGGGAAACCTTCTAAGCGCCATTGCCGGGTGAAGGCGCAAAGGCGCCTCATCCGGCCTGTTATAACGGCATCGATTTACGGATAGCGGCAATTAAGCGTTGCGCGCCAGAAGAGAGCGATGAATCCACGCGGGTGAGAATTCCGATCGGCTCGCCTGCGCCCTGCGTTGGTACAGGCAACGAAACCAGCGTCGCCTGGCGCAAATCCTCTTTCACCGCGCCTGACGGCACAAACCAGACGTAGTTATAATCAACCGTTAACTGACGCGACAGCGATGCGGAGAGCGTCTCAATGCAGCCAGTTGGCATCTTACAGCCCTGGCTTTGCAACAGCGTCTCGGCATTCTGCCGCGGTACAGTGCCTTTTGGCGAGACAACCACGGGCCACTCCATTACGCGACTCAGCGTCACGTTTTCCTGCAATAGCGGGTGATTAGGGCGCACGACCAGCTTTAATGACTCGAGAAAAAGCAGCTCATAATTGAGGCCGCTCATCAGTTCCGGATCGGACATCCGGCCAATGCCGATGTCGATCTCGCCGGATTTCAGGCCCGCCAGCAGCATGGTGTTGTTCATCGTCGCCACCTGCAGCGTGGTCTCTTTTTGCTGCTGATGAAACTGACCGATGACCGACGGAAGAATACCCAGCGCGGCGGTCGGTAGCGCGCCTATTCTTACCACATCATTGTTAAGACCTTCTTTACGATTCAGCGCCTGCCCGGCGGTGTTGAGCGCATCAAGCACTTTCACCGCGTGGGTTAAGAACTGCTCGCCAGGTAACGTCAGCTGCGCCCCGAGCCGTCCGCGTTCAAAGAGGCGGGTGCCGGTCAGTTGCTCCAGTTCGTTAAGCGTTTTGGAAAGCGCAGGCTGGCTGAGGTTAAGGGTTTCGGCTGCGCGCCCCAGGGTTCCTTGTTGAGCGACAGCGACAAATGTATGAAGATGGCGCAATCGGATGCGCTGACTGAACAGACTATTTTTTTCCATAAGCGATGTTAAGAACAGAGCGATGCCAGTGACAAGTAAAGTTGTTTGTTTTTGATAACTTGATTGCAAAATATTATTAACATTTAACTTATTTAAGTAACAGCACTTTCTCTTCGGAGGCGAAAATGATCCATGTCGTAGGCCACCTTAATCCGGACAGTGACGCCATTTGCACCGCTTTTATGGCTGCCCGCTGGTTGAACATGCGCGGACGTCAGGCCACGGCCTGGCGCCTGGGTGAGCCCAATCGTGAAACCCAATTTCTGTTCAAACGCGCGGGGCTGGACATGCCGCCGTTGCTGGCGATGCCGCTGACAGACCTCGACGTCTGGCTGGTGGATTTCACCGAGCCAACGCAGGGACCGGAAACCCTCCAGACGAGCAATATCGTGGGTATTATCGACCATCACCGTCTGGGTGGACTGGTGACCCGTTTGCCGCCAGAAGTCTGGGTAAAACCGGTGGGCAGCAGCGCCACGCTGCTATGGCAATTGATGAACCCGGAGGACAGGGCGCAGATAACGTCTGCGCAGGCGCTATTACTACTGGGCGCGATACTGAGTGACACCGTCACGTTGCGCTCGCCGACCACCACGGAGGATGACCGTCTGGCCGTTGAAGCACTGACGACGCTTGCCGGGGTTGAGCTGGCGGCGTTCAGCGCTGACCTGTTGAGTGCCAAAACCAGCGTCGAAGGATTAAGCGCCAGTGAACTGCTGCAAAAAGATATCAAGCGTTTCACCATCAAGGGTCAGCAGGTGAGCGTTGCGCAGATCGAACTGTATGCGTTGAGCCAGGTCGCCGACGTGATGGACGCCCTGCGTGAAGAGATGGCCGATTATGCGACCCGCAGCGGAGTGGATCTGGTGGTGCTGATGTTGACTGACATCAACGCTGGCAATTCGCAGCTCTGGTTTGCCGGTCCGCGGCAACTGGAAGTGGCGCAACCGGTGACAGTAGAAGGGATGTTGAGCCGCAAGAAACAGATGCTGCCGTGGCTGGAAAGCCATGTCGCGAAAACAGACCAGGCCTGACAAAACGGGCTGAGAGATTCAGCCCGTTCTCATTATCAGACGTCAAAAAAGACGGTTTCGTTTTCGCCCTGCAGGTGAATATCGAAGATATAGACGGTCTCACTACCACGCTGTTCGCGGCGGGCAATCAGGGTCTGACGGCGAACTTCCCATTCGATCAGATTGAGCACCGGATCGCGCTGATTGGCTTCTTGCTCATCCGCAAAATAGAGGCGGGTGTTCAGGCCAATGTTGATGCCGCGCGCGACGATCCACAGATTGACGTGTGGAGCCATCAGGCGGCCATCGCGTCCTGCTACGCAGCCCGGCTTAATGGTATCGAAACGCCACACGCCGCTGTCGAAGTCTGAACAGGTTCGTCCCCAGCCGCGAAAGTCCGCGTCGAGCGGCTTCTCTTCCTGACGGTCAGCCGGATGGTTGTAGCGTCCGTGGGCGTTGGCCTGCCAGATCTCCAGCAGAACATCGCGCACCGGCGTACCGGAACCATCAATCACTCGTCCTTCAATCACGATCCGCTCGCCTTCAGTATGGCTGTTGGTCAGCGTGGAGCTGAAATTTTTCTCAAAGATATGAAATCCAGCGGCATCAGGCGCAAGCCCAATGTGCACATACGGTCCTGCCGTTTGCGAAGCGGTTTCCTGCAAATACTCTTTCATCGTGCGCCTCCCTGAGTGCGGTTTTCAAACAAGGTGGCGCGCTGTCCGCGGAGCACAAGGTCAAAGCGCCAGGCCAGGCAGTCGAGCGGTACAGCGGCGTGGGTATCCAGTTCGGCAATCAGTGTGCGGATCGCGTCATCGTTATTAATGGTTTTCACAATCGGACACTGTTTGATCAGCGGATCGCCTTCAAAATACATTTGCGTAATTAAACGTTGGGCAAAGGCCTCGCCGGAGAGAGAAAAGTGAATGTGCGACGGACGCCAGTCGCTGACCTGATTGCGCCACGGGTAAGGGCCGGGTTTGATGGTACGGAAAAAGTAATAGCCGTTTTCATCGGTTAATACCCGTCCGCAGCCGCCAAAATTAGGATCGATCGGCGCGAGATACTGGTCTTTTTTATGACGATAGCGACCACCGGCATTGGCCTGCCAGACTTCGACCAGCGTATTTTTCAACGGGCGGCCAAAACCGTCGCGCACGTAGCCGTGGACGATAATCCGTTCGCCAATCGGCAGGCCGTCTTTGGCGTAATTCATAATCAGGTCATTATCCAGCGGACCAAGATCGTTGTCGCTGAATACCGGTCCGGTGATTTCAGACAATGAATTTTGCAACGAGATCAGCGCGTTGCGCGGCGAGCGCAGAACGCTGGTCTTATAGCCGGGGGCGAAGGCGGGCGGATGGTTGTTATAGTCGCGATGGATCACCTCGCGAGAGGACATTTTTTCACGCATAGCGGACTCCGGTACAGGGAAGAGATTTATTGTTTTATGATGACCTGATGCAGTGTGTGTAAATGCATTGTTAATTAAAAGTGAATTTATGTCGCTTGTTTCATAACCAGAGGCTATACAATGGCGCAGGGACTGATGCAGAGCGAATTCAGGTGAGATCACACTTTGTAAATTCTTCCCCCCAGAGTGAATGGTGTTTCCTACACTCCAGGTAACATTCACTGGAGGCATGACATTATGGCGAACACCATCACGGCAGATGAGATTCGGGAACATTTTTCGCAGGCAATGTCAGCAATGTACCAGCAGGAAGTTCCGCAATACGGCACGCTACTGGAACTTGTGGCTGACGTGAATCTGGCGGTTCTCGAAAATAACCCCACGCTGCATGAAAAACTGGCCAATGCGGATGAACTGGCGCGCCTCAACGTGGAGCGTCATGGCGCAATTCGTGTCGGAACGGCAGACGAACTGTCCACGCTGCGACGCATGTTTGCGATCATGGGGATGTTTCCGGTTAGCTATTACGATCTCTCTCAGGCCGGGGTGCCGGTACACTCAACGGCATTTCGTCCCATTGACGACGCCTCGCTGTCGCGAAATCCGTTTCGTGTCTTTACCTCCTTACTGCGTCTTGAACTGATCGAAAACGCGTCACTCCGTCAGCGTGCGGCGGAGATCCTCGCTCAGCGCGATATCTTTACGCCACGCTGTCGCGAACTGCTCGACATATGGGAGAGTCAGCAGGGGTTTAACGCGACGCAGGCTCGCGAGTTCGTGAAAGAAGCGCTGGAAACTTTCCGCTGGCATCGCCACGCCACCGTGGATCAACAAACCTATCATGCGCTGCATAACGAACATCGCCTGATCGCCGATGTGGTCTGTTTCCCGGGCTGTCACATTAATCATCTGACGCCCAGAACGCTGGATATCGACCGGGTGCAGTCGATGATGCCGGAATGCGGCATTGAACCGAAAGTCCTTATCGAAGGCCCGCCGCGCCGTGAGGTGCCGATTCTGCTGCGCCAGACCAGTTTCAAAGCGCTGGAAGAACCGGTGCTGTTTGCTGGCGAAATGCAGGGGACACACACGGCCCGCTTCGGCGAGATCGAACAACGCGGCGTGGCGCTAACGATAAAAGGGCGTCAACGGTACGATGAATTACTGCGCAACGCCGGTACCGGGAAAGACAACCTGACGCACCAACTGCATTTGCAGGAGGTGTTTAACGCGTTTCCGGACAGCGAATTTCTGCTGCGCCAGCAGGGGCTGGCCTGGTTCCGCTATCGTCTGACTCCATCAGGCGAAGCGCACCGCAAGGCGATTCATCCTGGTGACGATCCGCAACCGCACATTGAACGTGGCTGGGTGCAGGCGCAGCCCATCACCTATGAAGATTTCCTGCCGGTCAGCGCGGCGGGGATTTTCCAGTCGAATCTGGGTAACGAAACGCAGGCGCGCAGTCATGGCAATGCCAGTCGCGAGGCCTTTGAACAGGCGCTGGGGTGTCCGGTGTTTGACGAGTTTGTGCTGTATCAGGAAGCGGAAGAACGCAGCAAACGACGTTGCGGCCTGCTTTAATCCAGGTATCCTGTAGGGATCTGCGATTAACGGGTAAATATGGACATGGTCAATCCCAGTATTCCACTGATTGAAACGGTACAGGGCCAGTTGATGGGTGTCGTACAGGATGACATCCATCTCTGGCGCGGTATTCCTTACGCCGCGCCACCGACGGGGGAACGGCGCTGGCGAGCGCCGCAGCCGGTCATTCCCTGGTCCGGGATTCGTGACGCGAATACCTTCTCCAGCGCCAGCTGGCAGGATATTGAGTACTGCAAAGAGTTGGGCGGCGGCGATCCCGGCGCATTTTCTGAAGATTGTCTCTATCTCAACGTCTGGTCTCCGGCGGAGCGCCATCAGCCGCTTCCGGTGATGGTCTGGCTGCACGGTGGCGGCTACACCATTGGTGCCGGCAATCTGCCGCCTTACGACGGCGTTGCGCTGGCGAAGCGTAACGTGGTTGTCGTTACCGTCAACTATCGCCTCGGTCATCTTGGCTTTTTTGCCCATCCGGCGCTGGAAGGTGAAGAGGGTGAGGCTCTCAATAACTTTGCGCTCCTCGACCAGATTGCCGCGCTGCGCTGGGTACAGGAAAACATCGCCGCGTTCGGCGGCGATCCGCAGAACGTTACGCTGTTTGGTGAATCGGCCGGGGCGCGTAGCGTGCTCTCGCTGTTAGCTTCGCCGCGAGGAAAAGGGTTGTTTCATAAAGCGATTGTCCAGAGCGGCTACACGTTGCCGGACACGCCTCGTGAAATAGCGCTGGAAAACGGTGTTGCGCTGGCTGAACACTTCGGTTTGCAGAATGCGACGGCGGCGCAGCTACGCGCGATTCCGGCCGACGCTTTCTGGCCGTTGGGCGCACCGTACAAAATTGCGCCAACACCTATCTCCGGCGATGCGGTACTGCCGGAGCCGATGCTGGACGTCTTTTTCGCCGCCAGACAGCACCCGATGCCCGTCATGATTGGCTCTAACAGCGATGAAGCCAGCGTGATGGCCGTCTTCGGCGTCGATCTTGCCGGACAAATTCAGAAACTGCGTCGTGAACGCAGGCTGGGACTCGGCCTGATTAAGCTGCTGTATCCGGGCGTGAAGGGCGATGAAGAACTGGGGCGACAGGTGTGTCGGGATATGGCGTTTACGGCATTAGGCTATGTGGTGATGCAGGCGCAACAGCGGGTCGGCGAGCCGTGCTGGCGTTACTGGTTCGATTACGTTGCGGAATCGGAGCATCACACCTATGCCAACGGCGCCTGGCATGGCAACGAAGTGCCTTACGTGTTTAATACCTTAACGCTCGCTGAACCTTCGCGAAATTATGTGAACGAAAACGATCTCGCCTTCGCTGTCCACGTTGCGGATTACTGGGTCAATTTTGCCCGTCATGCCAGTCGGACCTGCGATGTTCTGCATGGCCCGGTCCGCTGGCCTGCCTGTATTCAGGGCCGCGATCGGGTGTTACGTATTGGGCTGAAAAAGTTTGCCGGTTTTAAGGTCGAGAACCGGTTTATGCGGGCGCGGCTTTCGCTCTTTAAACGGGTGATGACCCAGCACGTCAGTCTCGACTAGCTTTGCAAAAGCTGAAAGTTTGTGCGGGAAAATTTACGTGGGAATCAGTCTGTTCTCATCGACAGTAAATATTTTCCGTTTTGTGGCGATAATCAGCGGCCAACAATTGGATTCTTAATGAATTTTGTCTAGAGTGAGCGGTCAGAATTATGCATCTTCTTGCCGCTGTCGAGCGCCAGCGCGGGACCCTTCACATGACCAGAAGGATTTACTTTCAGGTATGAATCGCAGACGATTTATTAAAGGTTCAATGGCAATGGCCGCCGTGTGCGGTACCAGCGGTATTGCTTCACTTTTCACCCGTGCGGCTTATGCGGCGGAATCCGACATTGCGGATGGACAAACCGTCCGCTTTGATTTTTCCGTACTGCAATCGATGGCGCACGATCTCGCACAGAAACCGTGGGGCGGTGTGCCGCGTGCGTTGCCCAATACGCTGGCGAATCTGACGCCGCAGGCTTACAACAGCATTCAGTACGATGCCGCGCAATCGCTGTGGAACAACGTCGAAGACCGTCAGCTGGATGCGCAGTTCTTCCACGTCGGGATGGGCTTCCGTCGTCGCGTGCGCATGTTCTCCGTGGATTCCGGCACCCATCTGGCGCGTGAGATTCACTTCCGCCCGGAACTGTTTAAATACAATGATGCTGGCGTTGATACCAAACAACTGGAAGGGCAAACCGATCTCGGTTTTGCCGGTTTCCGTGTCTTTAAAGCGCCCGAACTGGCGCGTCGCGACGTGGTTTCCTTCCTCGGCGCGAGCTATTTCCGCGCGGTCGATGATACCTACCAGTACGGGCTTTCTGCGCGTGGCCTGGCGATTGACACTTACACTGACACCAAGGAAGAGTTTCCGGATTTCACCGCCTTCTGGTTCGATACGGTGAAACCTGGCGCCACCACCTTTACCGTGTACGCGCTGCTGGACAGTCCGAGCATCACCGGTGCCTATAAGTTCGTGATTCACTGCGAGAAGAGCCAGGTGATCATGGACGTTGAAAACCGTCTGTATGCTCGTAAAGACATCAAACAGCTGGGCATCGCGCCGATGACCAGTATGTTCAGTTGCGGCAATAATGAACGCCGCATGTGCGATACCATTCACCCGCAAATCCATGACTCCGATCGTCTGGCGATGTGGCGGGGCAACGGTGAGTGGATTTGCCGCCCGCTGAACAACCCGCAGAAGCTGCAATTTAACGCCTATACCGATAACAACCCGAAAGGGTTCGGTCTGCTGCAACTGGATCGCGATTTCACCCACTATCAGGACATCATGGGCTGGTACAACAAGCGCCCAAGCCTGTGGGTTGAACCACGTAATCAGTGGGGCAAAGGCACTATCGGGCTGATGGAGATCCCGACGACCGGTGAAACGCTGGATAACGTGGTCTGCTTCTGGCAGCCGGAAAAAGCCATCGAAGCGGGTGATGAGCTGGAATACAAATACCGTCTGTACTGGAGTGCACAGCCGCCGGTCCGTTCGCCACTGGCGCGCGTGATGGCCACCCGCACCGGTATGGGAGGATTCCCGGAAGGCTGGGCGCCGGGCGAGCACTATCCGGAGAAATGGGCGCGACGTTTTGCGGTCGATTTCGTCGGCGGCGATCTGAAAGCAGCCGCACCGAAAGGCATTGAGCCGGTGATTACGTTGTCCAGCGGTGAAGCGAAGCAGATCGAGATCCTCTACGTTGAGCCGTTTGACGGCTATCGCATCCAGTTTGACTGGTACCCCACGTCCGACTCGACCGAACCGGTGGATATGCGTATGTTCCTGCGCTGCCAGGGGGAAGCGATCAGTGAAACCTGGCTGTATCAGTATTTCCCGCCCGCACCGGATAAACGGACCTACGTCGACGATCGCGTGATGCGTTAATCTGCGCCAACGCCCTTCGTCATGCGAAGGGCGTCAACAGCCAGGCACGCGAAATATCTGCTCAGGAATTAAACACGATCTTGTTCGCATTTTTCCCTAAGTCAAATAGGTAAGCTGGAAGCGTGTATTTCTTATACACATGGTTTATCACTAACAGGGAGAGCGTATGTTTCCAGAATACAGAGATCTGATTTCCCGACTGAAATCCGAGAATCCTCGCTTTTTGTCGCTTTTCGAAAAGCACAACAACCTTGATCATGAAATTGCCAGGCTGGAAGGTTCCGATGGTCGGGGATACAATCTCGACGTCGTTCGGCTGAAAAAACAGAAACTTCAGTTGAAGGACGATATGCTCAAAATACTGCAGAAAGAAAGTGTTGACGCGGGATAATCCGCGTTTCTAAGCCGCCAGCCCAGGCGGCTTTTTTGTGCCTGTTATTCAACGATGTGGCAAAACCAGCTGGCATCCCGCGTGGGTGTATCGCTGCACAATGTCATCCGCTAACGCGCTGTCGCTGATAATCGTTTTAATACAAGAGAGCGTGGCGACGGCATGGGGTTCCACTGCATCAAACTTTGAGTGATCGGCCATCAGTATCACTTCTCGTGAACGCTGAATAATCCGCGTCTTCACGCCGACTTCAAACATGGTGGCGTTGGTGATCCCCGTTGCCAGCGACAGCGCATCGCAGGAGATAAAGGCCCGTTCCACCGAAAACGCATTGATCATCTCCAGCGCCAGGCTCTCACCCACTGAAAAGTAACCCGGACGAATAAGCCCGCCGATGATGTAGCTTTCGACGTGCGGAAAACAACCCAGTTCATTGGCGATTTTGATGTCGTTACAGATGACTTTCACCCGCGCATCGGCCAGACATTTCGCCAGCTCAAGGCAGGTGGAGCCGGAATCGAGAAAGAAACAGTCGCCGTCTTTGATCATGGTACGGGCAAGGGCGGCAATCTCTTTTTTCGCCTCCGCCTGCAGCGTCCGTTTGACGTCGAAAACATACTCTTTGTCATCCATGCTGTCGTCAAAATCCAGACTGCCGTGACCGCGAATCATGCCAGGATACTGGCTGGCGATATACTGGAAATCACGACGAACGGTGGCCTCCGCATAGCCAAACAGTTCCATGGCCTGTTGGGTGGAGAGATGACGATGTTGCCACAGATAGTGCAGCATCTGTTTGATACGGTCAGGGCGCTGTTGGCTCATCGAAGCAATCTCCTCTTACAGTCCTGCAAACCGGGATAACGTGGTGTGGTAATTCTCTGATGAGAACAGGGCGCGACCCACGACAAGATGTTGTGCGCCGGCCGTCGCCAGGTGTTGCGCCGCAGAAAGCGTAATGCCGCCGTCAGCCCAGCACGCGGCTTGCGGAAAATACTCGCGTACCTGACGGACTTTTGCGCACAGGGTGGGAATAAACTGTTGTCCGAATCCGTCAGGTTCGCTGGTCATCACCATCAGCGCATCCAGTTGCGGGGCCAGATAGCAATACCCGTCAATTGGCGTGGCCGGATTCACCGCCAGGCCGGCCTTTGCGCCGATTTTGCGAATGTCTGCCAGCGTCTCAGAAGGGTATGCCAGCGCTTCGGCATGAACAAAAACCCACGCTGGTTTGAGCTCCGCCAGGATGGGAAACCAACTCTGCGGACGGGCAATCATGAAATGAAACGAGAGGGGATGTGCCGTCTGTCGGGCGACAGCCTGCACGGTTTTGAGGCCAAAGGTGATGTTGTTGATAAAGCTACTGTCTTCGATATCCAGATGCAGTGAGCCGATATCGGCATCGGCCAGCGCGGTCAACGTCGCCCCATAGTGCAGCGGATCTGCCGACGCGAGAGAAGGGTGCAGAATCATCATCGCCTCCGTTAACCGGTAACCTGCGCGAACAGCGCGGCGTCGGTTTGCGCGTGTCGGACCGCCGCGAGTCGTTCAGGCGAATCGATAAACTGGCTGATGCGCTGGATGGTGAGGATATGCGCATTAGCATCCGTTGCGCTGATGCACAGCAGCAGCCAGACCGGGTCACACTCCTCATGGCCAAAAGCGACGGGTGTTTTTAACGTCGTGATGCTGACCTGATTGCGGTTAGCGCCCTGTTCGGGCCGTGCATGGGGCAAAGCGATGCCGGGGGCAATTAAATAGTACGGTCCCCAGCTCAGGGTGTTGTCGATAATACCGTCCACGTAGCCCGGTTGCGCAGCGCCAAAAGTAATCAGCGGGCGAGCAGCGATTTCGACGGCCTGACGCCAGTCCCTGGCGTCGCGCTGCGCCTGTACCCACTTAACATCGTTTATCATCAGTCGTTGACTCCTTGCCGGTTAGGGTTACTCTGATAGCGATCCCCGTCGAGACTTTTGACGAAGGCGGCAGGGATCGCTGTTCTACCGGGGGTAAGCGCTCTGCTTATCCCCTTTTTTATTGCCGTATGTGATGCACTTTTTCCATAAAGCGACTGACCCGCGCCTGATCGACAAAGTTGGCGAATACGCCGTCCTTTTTAAAGGTGGTGGCGGTTACGCAACCGTCGGCGATGCTAAGTTGCTCCTCGACGTTTTCCAGACACACGCCGGTATTCGCCAGCACCACGGTATCCGGCACCGTATCTTTGACCCGCTTCAACAAGGCGCTGTCGGTGCGTGCGCCCGCCGTCAGACCAGAGACGCAGAGGGCATCCGGATGGTTGTTAAAGACAGTGGATTTGGCAATGGAGCAAATATCGCGATTGCCCAGATACACCGCCGCTTCAGGCACGATGTTGAACAGGGTTTTGACCTCACCCGCGCCGATGCGGTGCTGATGACGAATGGTCTCGCCGACGTTGGTGTCCCAGACCCCGAAGTCGCTGGCGTAGGCGCCGGTAAAAATCTCGCGAATGAATTTAGCCCCCGTCGCCATAGCCAGATCGAACGACGCGACCGGATCCCACAACACATTAACGCCAAACGGGATGCGAATTTCGCTCATCAATTGCCCAATAACTCTCGCCATTGCCGCCGTGGTTTCCGGGCGAACCTTCGTGAGATAGGGAAGACTAAACTCGTTGGAAAACATCACGGCATCCACGCCGCCATTTTGTAACGCCAGCAGATCGTCCCGGGCGCGGTCGATAACCCAGTTCATCCCTTTCTGCACATCAAAGCTCGGGTCGCCGGGCAATGCGCGCAAATGACACATGGCAATGACGGCTTTTTCCGTTCCAATAACCTCTTTCAGCCAACTCATGAAGGTACTCCTTATTCCGATAGTTCACGTTTACGTAAGAACAGCACGACGCTGGCGACGATACCCACCGCCACGACGACGCCAATAATGCCAAGCGACATCAGCTCCGAGATTGACCAGCCAAACATGTTGCCCACGGACAGCGCAGAGATTTGCGCGTTTTCACCGGCAAAACTGAAGCCGCCCTTAAGCGCCATGTCGGTGAAATACGGAGCAAACTGCGTGGCAATCAACAGGACGGTGACCATGACAATCACGCCGCTGATCAGGGTACGAATCAGGTCGCCGCGATGGATCACCGTCGCCATACAGATAAAGAACGGCGCGACGGGCAGATCGGCAAGCGGCAGCACTTTGTTGCCGGGTAAGATGCTGGCCAGAATCAGCATGATGGGGATCAGCAGCAGGCCAACGGCAATAGTTGTGGGGTGGCCGAGCGTGACGGCGGTATCCAGGCCGATATACACTTCGCGCCCCTTGAAATGTTTCTGGAAAAATTTCCGTGCGCCGTCGGAGATGGGAAGCAACCCTTCAACAATCAGGCGGATCATGCGCGGGAACAGCACCATAATCGCCGCGACGGTAATCATCAGGCTGGCGCATCCCTTAAAACCTTCACCTGCGGCGAGGCCAAAGATCAGGCCGAGCACGACGCCGATAATGACCGGGTCGCCCACCATCCCGTAGCGTTTCTGGATCTCCTGGGCATCAATGTTGCGTCCCTTCATGAACGGAATTTTTTCGTAGATAGCATCCAGCAGAACGAATAGCGGTACGGAACTGGAACCATAACCTTGCGGTATCGAGATCCCCTCCAGACCGACAATGCTTTGCACGCGTTTTGCCGTCCAGTCGGCCATTTTTAACGACAGCGCCGCGTGGCAAATGGCCCCCAGCACGCCGTAAATCAGGCTGCCAGTCATTAACTGGACCACGGTGCCGGTAATGGCGTAGTGCCAGTAGTTATAGATATCGACGTTCATGGTTTTGGTCAGACGAGTGACCAGCATCGCGACGTTGAGCAGAAAAATGATCGGGATAATCATTGCGCCAATGGCGGTGGCATACCCGACGCCGGAGGCCGGCCCTGCACCGACGTCAAACACATGCAGGGTCAGGCCGAAGCGTTCAATCATCACTTTGATGGGCGGACTGAGGCTGTCGATCGCCATCACGATCACCAGCCCCATCCCGACAAAACCAATCCCTACCGTCACCCCGGCCTTGATTGCCTGCAGCCAGGGAATACGGAAGATCAACCCAATCACAATCATGATGATGGGGACAAAAACAGTACCGCCGAGAGACAGGATGTAGTCAAACATAGTGCCTCCTTGTTATTGCGTTAACAGTGCCTTGATTTCTTGTTTTAAGGCGTCGTCATTAATTCCCGTTAGCAGGGCTGCGCCGTTTAACGTGGGAATACCGTAATCGTTGTTGGTGCGCATGGAGGTCACAATCAGGTCCATGCCGTTACAATTCAGCGGGATCTCATTGAGACAGCACTGGGCGGTGCTGGCCGCAATGCCTTGCTCGGCAAGGAACTCCTGCAACTTGTGCGCAATCATGGTTGACGTCGACATGCCGGTACCGCATGCCACAAGGATCTTTTTCATAATGGATTTGCCTCTTGTGTAGTGCCTGAGTCAGGCTCAACGGGAAAGTGCTCGGCTGGCAGGCCAGCCAGGGCGGTCAATAAGCGGATGCAGTCAGTCAAATCACGCAGACTGGCGACTTCCGCCGGAGAATGGGTATAACGACAAGGGATGGAAAGGCTGGCGCAGGGAATGCCGTCCTGCTCAACCTGGATATAGCCGGTTTCGGTGATGACGCCAGGCGCCACTTCGCGCTGCACGGGAATATGGTGCGCAAGGGCCGTTTGCTCGAGCATCTGAATCAGCCGTGGCGGCGTAATTAATCCGGCCAGCGTGCCACGACCGTGGTAGTTCAGGCAGGTGATGCCAACACCCTGATTGATTCGGACATCTGAGTAGTCCTGTAGATCCGGCGTATCGCATGATGGCGTGATATCAATGCCGATGGCGAGATCCGGTTTAACGCGACGTAATACCGGGACAATGCCGCGGATGTTGAACTCTTCCTGCACGGAGGCCACCAGATACACCGCGATATCCAGCGGCGCCGCACCGATGGCATCCGCGACGCCCAGCAGCGCAGTACATCCCAGACGATCGTCCAGCGCTTTGCTACACACCAGGTCGTTCGCCAGCCGTTGCGGTGGGTTATACAGCGTCACCGGTGTGCCGACCTGGATGCCCATCCGCCGGGCGTCGGCTTTATCTTTCGCGCCAATATCAATCCACAGTTTGTCAACGGAAGGCGACTGCGTGCGCTCATCCCCCTTTGCGAAGTGGTATGCCTTAATACCGATGCATCCCATCACCGGGCCGTTATCCCCGGCGAGCGTGACGACCGAACCGGACATGGTGACCTGCGCCGGGCCGCCCACGCGTTCGAAGCGCAAAAAACCGGACGACTCAATTTTGCGCACCATGAAGCCGACTTCATCCATATGGGCAAACATCATCAGTCGCAAGGCGTTTGGGTTATCACTGCCGTAGCGGGCGACGACATTTCCTAGTCGATCGCGCCAGACCTCTTTTGCCTGACGCTTAAATTCGCGTAGCATGACCTCAGCGACGCTGTTTTCATGCCCGGAAACGGCATTGAGATGCAAAAGCGAGAACAGTGTTTCCTGCACAGAAAATGACATAAGGATCTCCGTAGACAATAAAACAATCACTCGTTGAGCGTTTTATAGGCGCTGGCTGGGCGAATAATTGTGAGCAGCTTCACGTGGAAACAGTGAAAGCTGAGGAAATAAAAAATAATGTGAGGTGAGTGGAATAAAAACGCTCAATGCTGATGAAAGTCTGAACGCGGGAGGAAGGAGAGGATGAGCGAAATTATTGAGATCAATGACACGCTGCAGCTACGGGCGGTAGAAGAGTGCCACGTTGCCGGGTTGCATCAACTGGTCCGTAAAAACAGCGCCTGGCTAATGCAGTTCTTTGACTGGCCGCAATACGTCAATACGGAAGAGGATACGCGCAAAACGGTGCAGGGCAATATGGTGCTGCATCAGCGGGGCTACGCCAAAATGTTCCTCATTTTTGACGGCGATCAGATGCTGGGCGTGCTGTCGTTTAATCAGATCGAGCCGATGAACAAAGCGGCCTATATTGGTTACTGGGTAGACGAAACGCAGCAGGGGAAAGGGATCCTGTCGCGCGCGTTGCAGGCACTTATTCACCACTATGCCGGGCGCGGCGAAATCCGTCGCTTTGTGATCAAATGCCGGGTAAAGAACCAGGCAAGCAATCAGGTTGCGCAGCGTAATGGCTTTGAACTGGAAGGCTGCCTGAAACAGGCGGAGTTTCTGAACGGTCACTATGACGATGTTAACCTGTATGCGCGCATCATTGATTCGACGCTACAGTGAGCCAATCAGCGGCGTGCGGGTGATATGCTGATCGCCATCGATGACTTTTGGCCCGCGCAGATGAATGGCGTCGTCTGCGGCGGCCTCCACGGTGGTATGTCCACGGAGGTCGACGTGATTTTCAATCAGCACCTCACCGAGAATGCGCGCATCGCCTTCAATCAAAATGTGATCGTCGAGTAAAATGGGACCACCGCGCAGTACGGCGTTCCCGCCCACCAGAACGTGGTGTTTAAGCACGCAGTTGCCTTCCACCCTGGCCTGCTCCGCCACCTGCGAACTGTAGCGCAGGGTGGGGATCGCATCGTCCCCTGTGCCGGCGATCACCTGCGCCCGACCGTACACTTTCGCGCAATCGCATATCCAGACGTTGTTTTCGTCATTACCTTCAATCAGCGCGTCATCGAAGACCTCCGCACGATGCTCAATAAAGGCGTAACTGACGATGGCATCGCCATAGATTTGTGCCTGATGGACAATGCGCGAATGGCTGACCGTGGCGCGGTCATAGATTTGCAGGATCTGATCGCGTTCGACGGTCAGCCCGCGTGCCGCGACGATTTCAGATTGCTGCAGAATTCGCGCGTCGCCAAAGAGGTGGCAATCGCCGCGAACCGTGGATGACTGAATCGTGACGTTGTCACTGATTCTGGCGCCGTGACTGAGTTCAGCGTGGTCAATCCAGACATTATCGCTAATGTGAACGTTGTCGCGCAGGAGGCAGGGTTGCGTGAGACGCGCATTCCCTGAAATCGTACAACCGCCGAAGGCTAACGCGTTTTCGTCGTAAATCCAGCAGTGTCCGGCGTGGTCCAGCACGCTTTCATCATCAATCCAGCCGCCAGCGTCACCGGCTTTCACATCATTAAAGTCAATGAGTGCGACAATCTGGCGTAGTAAAACGCTCATTTTATTGCCATTATCCTGGTAGCTGAACGCGCGCGGTTCGTCGCTGAGTCGGTATTTACGCATGAAGGCATTCCGTTTAGTGGCTTACTCTAACCGTAGCAAATTCTGCGGCACTGGCTAAAACGGATGAAATTCCATAAAATGCATTTCAAATATACTTTAAAAAATAAACAAAATGAGTAACAGCAAGCGTAGCGATCGTGTTCTGAACCTTCCTGCCGGCTACTTTGGCATGGTCCTGGGGACGATTGGAATGGGGTTTGCCTGGCGTTATGCCAGCCAAATCTGGCCTGTCAGCCACTGGTTTGGCGACGGCCTGGTGATTCTGGCGATGATGATATGGGGGCTGTTGACGCTGGCGTTTATTACGCGTCTGATTCGTTTCCCGCACAGTGTGATTGCTGAGATTCGCCATCCGGTGATGAGCAGTTTTGTCAGCCTGTTTCCGGCCACCACGATGCTGGTGGCGATTGGTTTTGTACCGTGGTGTCGTCCGCTGGCGATTGGTCTGTTCAGCGTCGGGGTGGTTATTCAGCTGGTTTACGCCGCGTGGCAGACCGCCGGGCTGTGGCGCGGTTCGCATCCGCAAGAGGCGACAACGCCCGGACTCTATTTACCGACGGTTGCCAACAACTTCATCAGCGCGATGGCCTGCGGCGCATTAGGTTATACCGATGCCGGACTGGTCTTTTTAGGGGCCGGCGTTTTTTCCTGGCTGAGCCTGGAACCGGTTATTCTGCAACGTCTGCGCAGTGCCGGGGAATTACCCACTGCCATGCGGACGTCGCTTGGGATCCAGCTTGCACCTGCGCTGGTGGCCTGTAGCGCCTGGCTAAGTGTCAACGGCGGTGAGGGCGACACGCTGGCGAAAATGCTGTTTGGCTACGGCCTGCTGCAACTGCTGTTTATGCTCCGCCTGATGCCCTGGTATCTGTCTCAGCCGTTTAACGCCTCATTCTGGAGTTTCTCGTTCGGCGTGTCAGCGCTGGCGACCACCGGATTGCATCTCGGCCACGCCAGCACGTCAGGCTTTTTTCACACACTGGCGGTGCCGCTGTTTATCTTTACCAATGTTATCATCGCATTATTGCTGGTACGTACGTTCGCACTGCTGATGCAGGGAAAACTGCTCATTCGCACAGAGCGTGCGGCATTACTGAAATCTGAGGATAAAAAATGACCCTTCGTGACGAAAATTACTTCACTGAAAAATACGATTTAACCCGCACTCATTCTGACGTTCTCGAGGCGGTGAAGGTCGTCAAACCGGGAAAAACGCTGGATTTAGGCTGTGGCAATGGGCGTAACAGCCTGTACCTGGCGGCGAAGGGGTATGACGTGACCGCGTGGGATAAAAACCCGATGAGCATCGCGAACGTCGAACGTATCAAAGCGGCTGAAGGGCTGGACAATCTCCAGGCGAAAGTGGTGGATCTCAACGCGCTGACGTTTGAGGGGGACTATGATTTTATTCTCTCCACCGTGGTAATGATGTTCCTTGAAGCCAAAACGATTCCGGGTTTAATCGACAATATGCAGCGTTGCACCAAACCCGGTGGATATAACCTGATTGTGGCTGCCATGGATACCGCTGATTTTCCGTGTACCGTCGGATTCCCGTTTGCGTTTAAAGAAGGGGAACTTCGTCGTTATTACGAAGGCTGGGAATTACTGAAATATAATGAAGACGTTGGTGAACTGCATCGTACGGATGCGAATGGCAACCGAATTAAACTGCGTTTCGCCACGCTGCTGGCGCGTAAAACCGCTTAATTAGCCGAACCGCTAACTCCCTCAGCGCCCGGCATTTTTTCGCCAAATGGGCGCTCTGAAAAAAATGTGGATGACATACCATTTTTTATCCAACGCAGGTGATTTCCCTTTGCTACGCTTTCACATGCATATCTGCATATTCTAAGGGATCGTTTCATGCGTACTCATACTTTATTTAAAGTTGCAGTGCTTACTGGTTTACTGGCCTTATCCGGCTGTGCGTCAAAAGTGACACAGCCAGATAAATATTCTGGGTTTTTAAAAGACTATTCCGGTCTTAAGGAAACAAAATCCGCTACCGGGCAGCCGGTACTACGTTGGGTCGATCCCAGCTACAGCGAAACCAAATATGACAACATTGTCTGGAATCCCATAACGTATTATCCGACACCGAAACCCACCACTCAGGTTGGTCAGAAAGTGCTCGATCAGCTGTTGACCTATACCAACACGAAATTGAAAACCGCCGTTGGTCAACGTAAGCCGCTGGTGACCACGCCAGGGCCGCGTAGCCTGATTTTCCGTGGGGCGATCACCGGGGTGGATACCAGTAAAGAAGGACTGCAGTTCTATGAAGTGGTGCCTGTGGCGCTGGTGGTTGCCGGTACGCAAATGGCAACCGGTCATCGTACCATGGACACCCATCTCTACTTTGAAGGCGAGTTAATCGACGCGGCAACCAATAAGCCGGTGATTAAAGTCGTTCGTCAGGGTGAAGGCAAAGACCTGAACAACCAGAGCACGCCGATGGCGTTTGAGACGTTGAAGAAAGTGGTTGATGACATGGCGACTGACGCCACCATGTTTGACATAAACCGGAAATAATTACGCCGCGCCATCGTTCTGATGGCGCGTTTTTTTATGCCATCTTGCGACGCAACAGTGCCGGTGGGCGGGCAAACATCACCAGGTTACCTGACAGAATCAAAAGCAGTCCAACTACTGCATTCATCTGCCAGATATAGCCTTCATAAACCGTGGAAAATGACAGCGCAACCAGCGGAAAGAGCAGCGTGCTGTACGCGGCATTGCTCGGGCCAATTCTCCCCACCAGCGTAAAGTACGCGCCAAAGGCGATGACCGATCCGAAAACGGCCAGATACAACAGGGCGCCGAGATAACTGAAGGTCCACTGCGGGGTGAAGTTATCCCCACGCAGAAGGGCAATCATTGCAATCAGCAGCGTGCCGTACAGCATGGCCCAACTGTTGGTGGTCATCACTTCCAGACCATTTTTCTGATGACGGAGGCTGATCATATTTCCCAGCGAGAAACCAAACGTCCCCAATGCGCTCAGAGCGATGCCCAGCAGCAGCGAGCCGCTAAAACCGCTGCTCATCAGATCCTGCCAGAAGAGGGTGACGATACCGGTCAGTCCCAGCGCGGCGGCGCAGTAAAACCGCAGCGGAGGTTTTTGCCCAAAGAAAAAGAAGCTGTTCACCGCGTTAAACAGCACCGCCATGGAAAAAATTACCGATTCCAGCCCGGTATTGATCCAGGCGGCCGCGGTGTAAAAACACCAGAAGTTAAAGCAAAAGACGCAACTGCCTTGCAGCAGACAAAACAGATGGTCACGTAACGACAGCGTTCGTAGCTTTCCACGAATCCACATCATCAACATCATCAACGCCGTCGCCACCGCAAAACGCCAGAAAATCGAGACGGGGGCTGCAACCGGGCCTTGCTGTAAATAAATGGCGATCCACGTGGTACCCCAGATCACCACGACCAGACAATATGATAGTGCGTTCATTATTTTCTCCCTTCATACCCAATAATTAACTGTCGCAGATTGCAGAGGCAACGCGCTTTCATCGGTTTGCGGGATACTTGCAAAATCTTGCGCTTTTTTCCGTCGGGCGGGTGGTAACCGCAATGACCTGCGATAGACTGAATGCCTGAATAACAGTGTTTATGTGGTGGTATGACCCGGTCTTACGATGCCTTTGAAAATTTGAGTCAGCACAATGCCGTGTTGCAGGAGTCGGTCGAGTTGCGCTCGGGCGTCCAGCTGGCGGCATGGTCGAATAAGCGCGATACCATCACGCAGTATTGCGATCACCACACGCTCAGTCTGTATGTGGCGGATGGCTACGAGAGCTATCAAAAAACGGCCTCAGGCTGGAAAAATGGGGGCGGGCCGGACCGGTTTTGCCTGTTGCCAAAAGAGAGTGAATCTACCTGGGATATCCGCGACGACCTCTCGTTCGTGCACCTTTACTGCACCGACGCGCATTTGCGTGAAGTCGGGGAAAAAGTCTGGGATAAAAGCCCCTACCGTTTTACGCTGGATGAACGGACGTTTGGCAACGACCCGGGGATTACGGCGGTCTACCGGCAGTTTTTACTGGGCAACGACTGGCATCAGCCCGCGAACCATCTGACGCTCAGCGCCGCGTCGTCACTTCTGATGACCCACATGATTCAGCACTACAGCAACGTGCAGTGGCGATTGCCGACGGTGACGGGGGGACTCGCGCCGGTGACACTGCGCAATGTGCTGGCGTATATCGACGCCCACCTGGCGGAACCGTTGACGCTTGCCGATCTGGCGTATGAAGCCGCGCTGAGCGAATTTCATTTCGCCAGAATGTTCCGTCAGTCGATGAAAATGGCGCCGCATCAGTACGTGATGCAGCGGCGGATGGCAGTGGCAAAGCAACTGGTTTGTCACTCACAGCGTCCGTTAACGGAGATTGCGCTGGCCTGCGGCTTCAGCTCTCCGAGCCATTTCAGTAATCGCTTCAAGCAGGTGACCGGGAAGACGCCGTCGCAGTTACGCGCGTCGCGCTAGCCTTAAGACGGTGTAACAGATCCCCCCTGCGATCAGCCCCCAGAATGCCGAACCCACTCCCCACAGCGTCAGCCCGCTGGCGGTGGCCAGAAACGTCACCACGGCGGCATCACGTTCGCTTTCATGGCTCAACGCCTGATACAGACTGCCCGAAATCGTGCCCAGCAGCGCCAGTCCCGCCAGCATCTGTATTCCGCTCGCTGGCAGCGCCGCCATCACTCCGGTAATCGAACTGCCGAAAATACCGGCCAACAGATAGAACACGCCGGCGGCAGCGGCGGCCAGCCAGCGTTTAGCCGCATCCGGATGGGCCTCCGGACTCTGGCAAATTGCTGCGGTGATAGCGGCAATACAGATGGAATAGACGCCGAAAGGGGAAAACAGTAGCGCCAGTACGCCAGTGACAATAATCAGGGGCGAGACGGGGACATCGTAGCCTGCGGCTTTCATGGTCGCTACACCGGGCGCATTCTGCGACGCCATCGTCACCAGAAAGAGCGGCACGGCAATCCCCAGACTGTGGGCCAGCGAAAACTGAGGGGCAATAAATGTAGGTAACACCGGGGCCATCGCTAACGAAGAGGTGACAATGTCACCTTCAAGTAACGCAATGACCGCACCAGCAACCAGCGCCGCGATCACCGCATAGCGCGGCGCAATCCTCTTCAGAATCAACCACGCCAGCAACATGCCGCCACAAAGCAGAAACGTGTCATTGAGACTAGCAAATGCCTGCAGGCCAAAGCGGAGCAAAATCCCGGCCAGCATGGCCGCCGCCAGCGAATGAGGGATGACCTGCATCAGGCGAGCGAATAATCCGGTCACGCCGCACAAGACGATCAGCGCGTTGGCGATGATGAACACGCCAATCGCCTCTGGCAGCGTCAGTCCCTGGAGTCCTGTCACCAACAGCGCCGCGCCGGGTGTTGACCATGCCGTCAGTACAGGCGCACGATACCAGAGCGTCAGGATGAGCGTACTGGCCCCCATCGCGAGGCCCAGGGCGCTCATCCAGCCGGCAATTTGCGCTGTACTGGCACCCGCCGCCACGGCGGCCTGCCAGATGATGGCCGCTGAACTGGCATAGCCGACCAGTACGGCGACAAAGCCAGAAAGCAGCGTGGGTAAGGGGATGGAAAACGAACGCATTAGCATTCCTTGTGCGTTATAACGGTCATTTAATTTAGCATCTGGGCGTTATAACGTACAAGTGGTAAGCTGGTATTTTGAGGGGATATCAATGGACAATCTGACACACTATCTTGCGAACACTTTAAAAACATTGCGCAAACAGCGTGAGTGGAGTTTATCGCGCCTGGCGGAGGCCACCGGTGTGTCAAAAGCGATGCTCGGGCAAATTGAGCGCAACGAGTCCAGTCCCACGGTGGCGACGTTATGGAAGATTGCTACCGGGCTGAACGTCCCGTTCTCTACCTTTATTTCGCCGCCGGAATCTGAGCCGCTGCCGACGTTTGATCCGCAAGAGCAGGCGATGGTCGTGACGCCGTTGTTCCCGTGGGATCCGGTGCTGTGCTTTGATCACTTTTCAATTTTGCTGGCACCCGGCGCGCTCAGCGAATCCACGCCGCACGAAGCGGGAGTGATTGAACATGTGGTTGTAATCGCAGGCGATCTGGAGATGTGCATTGACCAGCAATGGCGCGTCATCAGGGCTGGAGAAGGCATTCGTTTTGCCGGTGATAACGCCCATGCCTATCGCAACAGCAGCGAGCAGACCGTGCACTTTCATTCGCTCATCCATTACCCACGCAGTTAAGCGGGAAAACTATTTCGCAAAACGGCGCTTCTGACTACAATAGCCGCCATTTTGCTGCTACTGGATAAAAACAACGCTATGCGCCCGTCTCCACATCGCCTTGAATTGTTAAGCCCGGCACGTGATACCACCATCGCCCGCGAAGCCATTTTACATGGTGCGGACGCCGTCTATATCGGTGGTCCCGGCTTTGGGGCGCGTCATAATGCCAGCAATAGCCTGAAAGATATCGCCGAGCTGGTGCCGTTCGCCCATCGCTATGGCGCAAAAATCTTTGTCACGCTGAACACGATTCTTCACGACGATGAACTGGAACCCGCACAGCGACTGATTACCGATCTCTGGCAGAACGGCGTTGACGCGCTGATCGTCCAGGACATGGGCATTCTGGAGCTGGACATCCCGCCCATCGAACTGCATGCCAGCACCCAGTGCGATATCCGCAGCGTGGAGAAAGCCAAATTTCTCGCTGACGTGGGGTTCACGCAGATCGTGCTGGCGCGTGAGCTGAGTCTTGAGCAGATTCAGGCCATTCATCAGGCGACCGATGCCACTATCGAATTTTTTGTTCACGGGGCGCTGTGCGTGGCGTATTCCGGGCAATGCTATATCTCGCATGCGCAAACGGGGCGCAGCGCCAACCGTGGCGACTGCTCGCAGGCGTGCCGCTTACCGTACACCCTGAAAGACGATCAGGGACGGGTGGTATCGTATGAAAAACACCTACTGTCGATGAAAGATAACGATCAGACCGCCAACCTGGGCGCGCTGATCGACGCTGGTGTGCGTTCCTTCAAGATTGAAGGGCGTTACAAAGACATGAGCTACGTGAAGAACATTACCGCGCACTACCGGCAGATGCTGGATGCCATTATTGAGGAGCGCGATGATCTGGCGCGGGCTTCTGCCGGACGCACGGAACATTTCTTTACTCCATCAACGGATAAAACCTTTCATCGCGGCAGCACCGACTACTTTGTGAATGCGCGTAAAGGGGATATCGGCGCCTTTGATTCGCCAAAGTTTATCGGCCTGCCGGTCGGTGAAGTATTGAAAGTGGCGAAAGATCACCTCGACGTTGAGGTCAGCGAGCCGCTGGCGAACGGCGATGGTCTTAACGTCCTGATCAAACGTGAAGTTGTTGGCTTTCGCGCCAATACGGTCGAAAAAAACGGACAAAATCGCTATCGTGTCTGGCCGAATGAGATGCCTGCCGATCTGCATAAATTGCGTCCCCACCATCCGCTGAACCGCAATCTTGACCATAACTGGCAGCAGGCGTTAACCAAAACCTCGAGCGAGCGTCGGGTGGCGATGGATATTGAACTGGGCGGCTGGCAGGAACAACTGATCCTGACGCTGACCAGTGAAGAGGGCGTCAGCATCACCCATACGCTGGATGGACAGTTTGATGAGGCCAACAACGCTGAAAAAGCGCTGAACGGGTTGAAGGACGGGCTGGCAAAACTGGGACAGACAATCTATTACGCCCGCGATATCGCAGTGAATCTGCCAGGCGCGCTGTTTGTGCCGAACAGCCTGCTTAATGCGTTCCGTCGGGAAGCTGTGGAGATGCTGGATGCCGCGCGCCTTGCGAACTACCCGCGCGGCGTTCGCAAGCCGGTGTCTGAGCCTGCGCCGGTTTATCCACAATCGCACCTGAGTTTTCTGGCCAACGTTTACAACCATAAGGCGCGGGAGTTTTACCATCGCTATGGCGTGCAGTTGATTGATGCAGCGTATGAAGCGCATGAGGAAAAGGGCGAGGTGCCGGTGATGATCACCAAACACTGCCTGCGCTTTGCCTTTAATCTGTGTCCGAAGCAGGCGAAAGGCAATATCAAAAGCTGGAAGGCGACGCCGATGCAACTGGTGAACGGCGATGAGGTGCTAACGCTGAAATTTGACTGCCGTCCGTGCGAAATGCATGTGATCGGGAAAATCAAAAATCACATTCTGAAGATGCCGCTGCCAGGCAGCGTGGTGGCTTCCGTCAGCCCGGAAGAGCTAATGAAAACGCTGCCGAAGCGTAAAAACTAACCAGGTGCCGGAGGCGGCTATCACCTTATCCGGCACAAACTTAATGCGATTTAAACCCTGCCGCCGTCATGATCAGGCGAAAGAACATCCCCACGGCGGCCAGCGCCAGCACGCTGCCGCCCCACAAAATCACCAGCCACATCAGGCGTTTCCAGACGGATTGTTGCATCAGTGATACCCCTCGCCATGTTGAACTTTGCCGCGAAACACGTAGTAACTCCAGAAGGTGTAAACCAGAATAACAGGGATGATCAGTAACGCGCCGACCAGCATAAAGCCCTGGCTCTGCGCAGGCGCGGCCGCCTGCCAGAGCGTAATGGCTGGCGGAATGATATGCGGCCAGATGCTGATCCCCAGTCCACTGAAGCCGAGAAAAATCAGTCCGAGAGTTAACACAAAGGGCAGCGCGTGGCGGTTTCTCTGGCCAAGCGCTCGCCATAGCCAGACGCCAATCACCGCAACCAGTAGCGGAACCGGCAGCAGGAACCACAGATTCGGCAACGTAAACCAGCGTTCCGCTATCGCCGGGTGCGCCAGCGGCGTCCACAGGCTGATCATCGCAATTACCAGCAGCATCAACAGCAGTAACTGTTTCGCTGCGGTGCGCATTTTATCCTGCAATGGATTTTCACTTTTCATCACCAGCCAGGTGGCGCCCAACAGTGCGTAAGTGACCACCAGTCCTGCGCCGCAGAACAGAGTGAAAGGGGTGAGCCAGTCAAACGGTCCGCCGCTGAAACGACGACCAGTGACGGCAAAACCGTTAATCACTGCGCCTACCACCACGCCCTGAGTGAACGTCGCCAGGATCGAGCCACCGATAAACGCCTTATCCCAGAACGGACGATGCGCGGGCGTGGCTTTGAAGCGAAATTCAAAGGCGACGCCGCGAAAAATCAGCCCGATGAGCATCAGCGTCAGCGGGATCGTCAGGGCGTCAACGATCACTGCATAGGCCAGCGGAAACGCACCAAACAACCCGGCACCGCCGAGAACCAGCCAGGTTTCATTGCCGTCCCAGACCGGGGCGACGCTGTTAACCATCACGTCACGATCGTCAGCATCGCGGATGACGGGAAACAAAATGCCAATACCCAAATCGAATCCATCCATCACGATGTACATCAGTGTGGCGAAGACGATGATGACGAACCAGATTACCGATAAATCAATACCCATTAGCGGTGTGCCTCATGTTGAGAGTCGAGGACGGCAGCAGACAGTGGTCTGGCAGGCGTGCCGGTAGGCGGCGTCGGGGAAATCGTCTCCTGCGGCCCTTTGCGGATGAGGCGGATCATGTAGCTGTAACCCACGCCGAAGACGGCGCTATAGACGATAAAGAACGTCAGCAGAGAAAGACTCATGTGCAGGTCGCCGTGAGCAGAGACCGCATCCGCCGTGCGTTGCAACCCGTAGACAACCCACGGCTGGCGGCCCACTTCCGTCGTGACCCAGCCGGCCAGAATCGCGACCAATCCTGACGGTCCCATCCATAAGGCAAAGCGCAGAAACGGTCGCGAAGTATAGAGACGCTGCCGGTAGCGTAACCACAGCGCGCAAACACCTAGCAGGATCATTAACATACCCAGACCTGCCATGATGCGAAACGACCAGAAGACCATCGTGGAATTGGGGCGATCCTCTCTCGCGAACTCTTTAAGCGCCGGGACCTGCTTATCCAGGCTGTGAGTGAGGATCAGGCTACCCAGCGCCGGAATCGCCAGCCCATAGCGGGTGCGTTCCTGTTCCATATCCGGCCAGCCGAACAGTAGCAGTGGAGTCGGTTCGCCTGGTGGATTTTCCCAGTGACCTTCAATGGCGGCAATTTTGGCAGGCTGGTGTTTGAGGGTATTCAGGCCGTGCATATCGCCAATGAGCGCCTGTAGCGGTGCGACAATCAGCGTCATCCAAAGCGCCATCGAAAACATGGCGCGAATGGCCGGCGTCGCGTTTCCACGCAGTAAATGCCAGGCCGCAGAGGCCCCGATAAATAACGCGCTACTGAGAAACGCCGCCACCGACATATGCAGCAAACGGTAAGGGAACGACGGGTTGAAAATGACGGCGAACCAGTCCACCGGCACAACCTGACCGTTGACGATCTCATAGCCCTGCGGCGTCTGCATCCAGCTGTTGGAGGCGAGGATCCAGAAGGTGGAAATGATCGTGCCCAGCGCGACCATACAGGTGGAGAAAAAGTGTAAACCGGGGCCAACCTTGTTCCAGCCAAACAGCATCACACCGAGGAACCCGGCTTCGAGGAAAAATGCTGTGAGCACCTCATAGGTCAGCAATGGCCCGGTGATACTGCCAGCGAACTCGGAAAACCCGCTCCAGTTGGTGCCAAACTGGTAAGCCATCACCAGGCCAGACACCACGCCCATCCCAAAGTTAACGGCGAAAATTTTTGACCAGAACTGATATAGCGAGCGCCAGACCGGATTTTTGCTTTTCAGCCAAAGACCCTCCAGTACCGCAAGATAGCTGGCCAGGCCGATGGTGATTGCCGGAAAAATAATGTGGAAGGAAACCGTAAAGGCAAACTGGATCCTTGCCAGATGAAACGCATCAAGACCAGACATGCATAACTCCGCACTAAAAAATTGATTCAGCGCAATTCTAGGCCGGTGAGGGTTTCAGTGGCAGAAACAGAATGGCTCTATTTAACCATAACAGTTGCGTGAATGTTACAAATTACGTCTGTTGATATAAATTCTGGAAGCGGCCTTCCTGAATTGATACGAGCGGCTCTACACGACGGGCATTTTTCTGTATTTTCCTTTTGTCAGGCGAGAAAAGTAAGCATAAATGTTTACTTTGTGTGTAGAATAGGGAACAGGGAGGCGCAGTGAAGCAGAGCGAATTCAGACGCTGGCTGGAATCTCAGGGAGTCGGGGTAACGAATGGATCGCACCATTTGAAGCTCAGATATCGCGGAAAACGCAGCGTCATGCCCAGACATCCGGGTGATGAGATTAAAGAGGCCTTGCGTAAAGCCATTTTAAAGCAATTAGGCCTGTCGCCATCATCACTGATATGAGGTTGTTCAGATGAGAGAGTTTGAAATTATGCGCTACCCCGTTCGTCTCGTTTCTGCGCCAGAAGGTGGCTATGTGGTTTCGTTTCCGGATATTCCGGAAGCGCTCACCCAGGGGGAGACCCGCCAGCAATCCCTTGATACCGCACTGGAAGCGTTGGTCACCGCCTTTGAATTCTATTTCGAAGATAACCAGTCCGTCCCGTTACCTTCGCCGGTGAAAGAGGGCGATGACTTTGTTGAAGTACCGCTCAGCGTCGCGTCAAAAGTCCTTTTACTCAACGCTTTTCTGGCATCAAAAATCAGCCAGCAGGAGCTGGCGAAACGCATCGGCCGACCGAAACAGGAAATTACCCGTCTGTTCGACTTGCGGCATGCAACAAAAATTGATGCTGTGCAGACGGCGGCGCGTGCGCTCGGCAAAGAACTGTCACTTACGTTGTCGTAACCATAACAGTTCTTAGGATGTTGAGTATTTCATTCGCTGATATACACTGCGAGGATCACCTGCCACGGATCCACGAGTGAATAACAATGAAAAAATACCAGCGTCTGGCTGAACAACTCTGCGAGCAGATTGCCTCTGGCGTCTGGCAACCTGGCGATCGCCTGCCGTCGCTGCGTGAGCAGGTGGTCAGCAGTGGGATGAGCTTTATGACCGTCGGGCATGCTTATCAGTTGCTGGAAAGTCAGGGGCGGATCATTGCGCGTCCGCAGTCTGGCTATTATGTCGCGCCGCGCCCGGTTCATCAGCCAACGGTGCAACCGGTCCAGGTGATGCGCGACGAAGCGGTGGATATCAACACCACTATTTTTGAGATGCTACAGGCCAGCCGGGATGCGTCGGTGATGCCGTTTGCCTCAGCATTTCCCGATCCGCGTTTATTTCCCCTCCAGCAACTGAACCGTTCTCTGGCGCAGGTGAGCAGAACCGCAACCGCGATGAGCGTAATTGAGAATCTGCCGCCGGGTAACGCGGAACTACGCCACGCCATTGCCCGTCGCTACGCCTTACAGGGCATTACCGTCTCGCCGGATGAAATCGTCATCACCGCCGGGGCGCTGGAGGCGCTCAACCTCAGCCTGCAAGCGGTGACGGAACCGGGTGACTGGGTGATTGTCGAAAACCCTTGTTTCTATGGCGCGTTACAGGCGCTGGAACGACTGCGGCTTAAAGCGCTGTCGGTTGCCACTGACGTGAAGGAGGGGATCGATCTCGCGGCGCTGGAGCAGGCGTTGCAGGCGTATCCGGTTAAAGCATGCTGGCTGATGACCAACAGCCAGAACCCGCTCGGCTTTACCCTCAGTCCGGAGAAAAAGGCGCGTCTGGTTGAGATACTCGATCGCCATAATGTGATGTTGATTGAAGATGACGTTTACAGCGAACTCTATTTTGGCCGGGAGAAACCGCTGCCGGCCAA
This sequence comes from Citrobacter freundii complex sp. CFNIH2, assembly GCF_002880615.1. Lineage (NCBI taxonomy): Bacteria > Pseudomonadati > Pseudomonadota > Gammaproteobacteria > Enterobacterales > Enterobacteriaceae > Citrobacter > Citrobacter freundii complex sp. CFNIH2. The sequence continues at coordinate 1,289,185 of NZ_CP025757.1, forward strand.
AGCGTGGGATCGGGCTGACAAGGTGCTGCACTGCTCGTCATTCTCCAAGTGTCTGGTACCGGGTTTTCGCATTGGTTGGGTCGCCGCAGGCAAACACGCCCGCCAAATCCAGCGTTTACAACTGATGAGCACACTCTCCACCAGTTCGCCGATGCAACTGGCGCTGGTCGATTATCTCTCGACGCGCCGTTATGACGCCCATCTGCGCCGCCTGCGTCGTCAACTGGCAGAACGTAAACAGCAGGCCTGGCAAACGCTGCTGCGCCATCTCCCTGCCGAAGTGAAAATACATCACAACAACAGCGGCTATTTTCTCTGGCTGGAACTGCCGGAATCACTGGATGCGGGCGAACTGACCGCGCAGGCGTTGGCTCACCACATCAGCATCGCGCCGGGGAAAATGTTCTCGACCTCAGACACCTGGAAACGCTTTTTCCGCTTCAATACCGCATGGGGTTGGGGAGAACGTGAAGAAGCCGCGGTAAAACAACTGGGGCAACTCATTCGCGCGCAGATGAAATAAAACGTGCGCGCGATTCAATATAAAAGAATAGCGCGTTCTTATTTAGAAAATATCAGCAAAAAATGTACGACTTTATTTCCCGCAGACCATCATAGGAAATATCAATAGCTTTTACTTTTCCTCCGCGTCAGCTAACCCCTTGTCTATACTCCAGAAGATAACCACATAACGCCGCAGTCCGGGGCGTAATGCGCGTCATGTCACAACCTGATTAAATTTCCTCGTGCCGGGAGGTGCGCTGACGGCGCGCCGACTATTTTTAGGAAAGGACATATATTTACGGCAAGGCTGCCGCTCAATATTTTGCGACAGGAGTAAGATCTTATGAGCAAGAAATTTGCCCGCAGCAGCCTGTGCGCGCTCAGTATGACGCTGATGACCGCGCACGCCGCCGAACCGCCCACCACTTTAGGCCAGGCCGAAGGTCGCCTGGATATTATCGCCTGGCCGGGTTACATCGAACGCGGTCAGACCGATAAACAGTACGACTGGGTAACACAATTCGAAAAAGAGACCGGCTGTGCGGTTAACGTCAAAACGGCGGCGACATCGGATGAGATGGTCAGCCTGATGGCGAAAGGGGGCTACGATCTGGTCACGGCCTCTGGTGATGCCTCGCTGCGTCTGATCATGGGTAAACGCGTGCAGCCGATCAATACGGCGCTCATCCCGAACTGGAAAAACGTCGATCCCCGCGTGGTCAAAGGCGACTGGTTCAACGTGGCGGGCAAAGTCTACGGCACGCCATATCAGTGGGGGCCGAACCTGCTGATGTACAACACACAAACCTTCCCGACGCCGCCAGATAGCTGGAACGTGGTGTTCGTTGAACAAAACCTACCGGACGGAAAAACCAACAAAGGCCGCGTTCAGGCCTATGACGGACCGATTTACATTGCCGATGCGGCGCTGTTCGTGAAGGCTACCCAGCCGCAACTGGGGATCTCGGACCCGTATCAACTCACCGAAGAACAGTACCAGGCGGTGCTGAAAGTGCTGCGCGCACAGCAACCGTTGATTCACCGTTATTGGCACGACACCACGGTGCAAATGAGCGATTTCAAAAATGAGGGCGTCGTGGCCTCGAGCGCCTGGCCATATCAGGCGAACGCACTGAAAGGCGAAGGACAACACATCGGCACAGTGTTCCCGAAAGAGGGTGTCACCGGCTGGGCTGATACCACCATGTTGCACAGCGAAGCCAAACACCCGGTTTGCGCCTACAAGTGGATGAACTGGTCGCTGACGCCAAAAGTTCAGGGGGATGTGGCCGCCTGGTTTGGATCGCTGCCCGTGGTTACCGAAGGCTGTAAAGCCAGTACGCTGCTGGGCGATAAAGGCTGCGAAACCAATGGTTACCGCTATTTTGACAAAATCGCCTTCTGGAAAACGCCTGTCGCTGAAGGCGGTAAATTCGTGCCGTACAGTCGCTGGACGCAGGATTACATCGCCATCATGGGCGGTCGTTAACGTCACTGGGGTGATTTATGACGTACGCAGTGGAGTTTGACAACGTCTCGCGCCTGTACGGTGACGTGCGGGCGGTCGATGGCGTCAGTATTGCGATTAAAGACGGGGAATTTTTCTCTATGCTGGGGCCATCCGGCTCCGGCAAAACCACCTGCCTGCGCCTGATTGCCGGATTCGAGCAGCTTTCGGGCGGCTCGATTGCCATCTTTGGCAAGCCAGCCAGCGATTTGCCGCCCTGGGAACGGGATGTGAACACCGTGTTCCAGGACTATGCGCTGTTTCCGCACATGTCGATTCTCGACAATGTCGCCTATGGTCTGATGGTCAAAGGCGTGGATAAAAAACAGCGTCATGCTCAGGCTCGCGAGGCGCTGGAGAAGGTGGCGCTGGGGTTTGTCTTTGAGCGCAAGCCGTCACAGCTTTCCGGCGGTCAGCGTCAACGGGTGGCGATCGCCCGGGCGCTGGTCAACGAGCCGCGCGTGCTGTTGCTGGATGAACCGCTCGGTGCGCTGGATCTGAAACTGCGCGAGCAGATGCAACTGGAGCTGAAAAAACTCCAGCAGTCGCTGGGGATCACGTTCATCTTCGTGACGCACGATCAGGGCGAAGCGCTGTCGATGTCCGATCGTGTGGCGGTCTTTAACAATGGACGCATTGAACAGGTGGATTCACCGCGTGAGTTATACATGCGACCGCGCACGCCGTTTGTTGCGGGTTTCGTCGGGACATCGAACGTCTTTGACCCGACGATGGCCTCAAATGTCTGCGGAATGACGGGCTGTTTCTCGCTGCGCCCGGAGCATATCCGGCTCAATGTCCCAGGCGAGATCCAGGCGCAGGGGGTGATTCAGGCGGTGCAGTATCAGGGGGCCGCCACTCGTCTTGAGCTAAAGCTTACCGGCGGTGAAAAGCTACTGGTCAGCCAGGCCAATCAGACGGGAGAACCCTTTGCGACCACACTTGCACCCGGTCAGCCGGTGATGGTGTCCTGGCCGCGCGAGGTCATGGTACCGCTGGTCGAGGAGAGGTGAATGGCAATGAACGTGCTCTTCACGCCTTCACGGCCCGGCGGTTTAAGTAAACTCACCGGTTTTTTCTGGCGTCATCCCGGGCTGGGACTGTTTTTGCTGCTGCTTGGCCCGCTGATGTGGTTTGGTATTGTCTATTTCGGTTCGCTACTGACGCTGCTGTGGCAGGGGTTTTACACCTTTGACGACTTCACGATGTCGGTGACGCCGGATCTGACGCTTGCCAATCTTCGTGCGCTGTTTAATCCCGCCAATTACGACATTATTTTACGCACGCTGACGATGGCGATCGCGGTGACGATAGCCAGTGCGATTCTGGCGTTTCCGATGGCGTGGTACATGGCGCGCTATACCCGCGGCAAGATGAAAGCGTTTTTTTATATTGCGGTCATGCTGCCGATGTGGGCGAGCTATATCGTTAAAGCCTATGCCTGGACGCTGCTGCTGGCAAAAGATGGTGTGGCGCAATGGTTTCTGAACCATCTTGGTTTAGAACCCTTACTGACCAGTCTGCTGACGCTGCCAGCCGTGGGAGGAAATACGCTCTCGACGTCGGGATTAGGGCGTTTTATGGTGTTCGTCTACATCTGGCTGCCGTTCATGATCCTGCCGGTTCAGGCCGCGCTGGAGCGGTTGCCGCCGTCTCTGTTACAGGCGTCCGCCGATCTGGGCGCTCATCCGCGCCAGACCTTCCGTTATGTGGTTCTGCCGCTGGCGATCCCCGGAATTGCCGCCGGTTCGATCTTCACCTTTTCCCTGACGCTGGGGGATTTCATCGTGCCGCAGTTGGTGGGCCCGCCGGGTTATTTCATCGGCAACATGGTCTATTCGCAGCAGGGGGCGATTGGCAACATGCCAATGGCGGCGGCGTTTACGCTGGTGCCGATCGTGCTAATAGCCCTTTATCTGGCGTTCGTGAAACGTCTGGGAGCGTTCGATGCACTCTGAGCGCGCACCGTTTTTCCTCAAACTGGCGGCCTGGGGCGGGGTTATTTTCCTGCACTTCCCGATTCTGATCATCGCGACCTATGCGTTTAACACTGAGGACGCGGCCTTTAGCTTTCCACCGCAGGGACTGACGCTGCGCTGGTTTAGCGTTGCTGCGCAGCGTAGCGATATTCTGGATGCCGTGACGTTGTCACTAAAAATTGCCGCGTTATCGACGGCGATTGCGTTGGTGCTGGGCACACTGGCTGCGGCGGCGCTCTGGCGGCGTGATTTTTTCGGCAAAAACGCCATCTCGCTGTTGCTGCTGTTACCGATCGCCTTACCGGGGATTGTCACCGGTCTGGCGCTACTGACCGCGTTTAAGACGGTCAATCTCGATCCGGGTTTTTTCACCATTGTGGTCGGTCACGCGACATTCTGCGTGGTGGTGGTGTTTAACAACGTGATAGCCCGCTTTCGCCGTACTTCATGGAGCCTGGTGGAGGCGTCTATGGATCTTGGCGCGAATGGCTGGCAAACCTTCCGTTTTGTCGTGCTGCCAAATCTGGGCTCGGCGCTGCTGGCCGGGGGAATGCTGGCGTTCGCGCTGTCATTCGATGAAATCATCGTCACGACCTTTACTGCCGGTCATGAACGGACGCTGCCGCTGTGGTTGCTCAATCAGTTAGGGCGACCACGCGACGTGCCGGTGACGAACGTCGTGGCACTGCTGGTTATGCTGGTCACAACCATTCCGATTCTGGGGGCGTGGTGGCTCACGCGTGAAGGCGACAGCGTCGCCGGAAACGGTAAATAAACAACGATATGGGAAAATGCTATGCAACATCAATTACTGATTAATGGCGAGCTGGTCAAGGGTGAAGGTGAAAAGCAGCCCGTCTATAACCCTGCCACCGGCGAGGTGCTGCTGGAAATTGCAGAAGCGTCTCCCGCTCAGGTGGATGCGGCCGTCCTTGCCGCCGATCGTGCGTTTAGCGAATGGGGGCAGACGACCCCAAAAGTGCGCAGCGAGCTGCTGCTGAAGCTGGCGGATGTCATTGAGCAGAATGCGCAAGAGTTTGCTGAACTGGAATCGCGCAACTGCGGTAAACCGCTGCACTGCGCGCTCAATGATGAGATCCCGGCGATTGTCGATGTGTTTCGCTTTTTCGCCGGTGCCGCCCGTTGTCTGAACGGTCTGGCGGCGGGGGAATATCTGGAGGGACATACCTCGATGATTCGCCGCGATCCGGTCGGCGTGGTGGCCTCCATTGCGCCGTGGAACTATCCGCTGATGATGGCGGCGTGGAAACTGGCCCCCGCGCTGGCTGCCGGCAATTGCGTGGTGATTAAACCTTCGGAAATCACGCCGCTGACCGCGCTGAAACTGGCGGAATATGCCAAAGATATCTTCCCGCCGGGTGTGCTCAATGTGCTGTTTGGCAGAGGCAAAACGGTTGGCGATCCGCTGACCGGACATAAGAAGGTGCGTATGGTCTCGTTAACCGGTTCCATCGCTACCGGTGAGCACATTATCAGCCACACTGCGCCGTCGATTAAGCGCACGCATATGGAACTGGGCGGTAAAGCGCCGGTGATTGTGTTTGACGATGCCGATGTGGATGCGGTGGTCGAAGGCGTGCGCACGTTCGGCTTCTACAATGCCGGTCAGGATTGTACCGCCGCCTGTCGCATTTACGCGCAAAAGGGCGTTTACGACGCGCTGGTTGAGAAACTGGGGGCTGCCGTAGCCAGCCTGAAAACCGGTGCACCGGAGGAAGAGTCGACCGAACTGGGGCCGCTGAGTTCACTGGCACATCTGGAGCGCGTCACCAAAGCCGTTGAGGATGCGAAAGCGCTGGGACATATCAAGGTGGTCACCGGGGGAAAAAAAGTGGACGGGCCGGGCTATTACTTTGCCCCGACGCTGCTGGCTGGCGCTAAACAGGAGGATGCGATTGTCCAGCGGGAAGTGTTTGGTCCGGTGGTCAGTGTGACCGTCTTCGAGGATGAAGAGCAGGTACTGGACTGGGCCAATGATTCGCAATATGGCCTCGCGTCGTCGGTCTGGACGCGTGACGTCGGACGCGCTCACCGGGTCAGCGCGCGTCTGCAGTACGGCTGTACGTGGGTTAACACCCATTTTATGCTGGTGAGCGAAATGCCGCACGGCGGACAGAAATTGTCCGGTTATGGCAAAGATATGTCACTTTATGGGCTGGAGGATTACACCGTGATCCGCCACGTAATGGTTAAACATTAAGGGTAATTTACGCCCGAAAAGTGGCGTGGGAAGATCGTCAGTCGAAGGCAGAGAGAAAACTTCTCTCTGCCTGTCTGCGCCGCAAGCACTCAAGAATTACATAAACCAGCCAAATCTCAATGAAATAAGAGCAAAAAGACCCACAGCAGCAAAGAGATTTATCAACACTACGGTTCTACTGGAAACATTCATATTTGCCACCTTGCGTTAGTGCCCCTTTGTGTATAGTCCGGCATCCTGTGATCCGCAATAGTACGAACCAGGGACTTAACGTAAGCGGCCATAAAAAATGGCAAATGGTTTGACCGAAAGGGATAAAACTTGATGCATGTCAAAAAATGGAGCATATTGCGCGCGATTTATTCCTCTGGCCGGATGCCCGTAAATGTCTTTGTACCAAAAAATGTTGATGTTCTATGCGGTGATGGCCGCGATTGCCTTTCTGATCACCTGGTTTCTCTCGCACGATAAAAAACGCATCCGCTTTCTGAGCGCCTTTCTGGTCGGGGCCACCTGGCCCATGAGTTTCCCGGTGGCACTGTTGTTTTCGCTGTTTTGAGCGGACGTCGCCGGAATCCTTCCCGGCGGATCTCTCAAACCGTTGCCAGCAGCGCGTTTAGCGCCTTTTGGTCGGCTTCAGTCACATCCTGCGGATGCTGATATCCCTTGTTTTCCGTTGCCCGCGTATACAGCGCAACCAGCCAGTCATAAACATAGCGACTGGCGGCGTGCACCGGCTGTTCTTCCAGATGCGTAAGACGCGTCATCGGCTGGCGTTTGACTGCGCTGAAAATCGCCGTTCCTTTCGCGATTCGACTGGCGGGTCGCTCCGTTTCTGCCACGTCGGCATAGCCGAGCCAGGCAATAAAGTTGGCGATGCAGGCGTGCAGCTGGGCGCCGCAAACCTCTTCACGCTGCAATATCTGTTGCAGTTGCTGCGGCAGTTGCAGGCGATAGCTGGCGATCGCCAGTATGTCGACGACCTGACGCAGCGCAGCGGGCGTCAACCCCAGACGCTGTGCCTGACTGTCATCGCGACTCCACTGGCGAATATGGTTGAGCCACAGGCGGTGCGCCTGATAGCCCGTCTCCTTGTTCTCTGACTGCTGCGGCGCGTCACGGACCTCGGCGAAAAGGTCAATGGCCTCATTGAATAAACCGCTGACCTGTTCTTCACGCGGTTGCTGGACGCGGAGCAGGGTTTCAAACTGTTGTACCGCCGGTAACAAACCGTCGAGCAGATCGCCGTGATGCGCCGCCTGCTGCTGTAGCTGTCGAACCACCGCTTCCGCGCTGAGCGCTTCGGCAGGTTGCGCGAGCATCAGTTCACGAACACGCTGTTGATGCTGTTCGCTCAGCGCCTGCAGGCGTGCCTGACGCTGCGGGGCTGAAGTGGCTTGCGACAGCCACTCGATCAGGCGCAGCAGACTGTGTTTGTCCAGCGCCTGCAGGGTGCCCCAGTGCTGGCCTGGTTTTCCCATCAGATGCTGGACCGCTTCGTCCAGATTCTGTTGCGTTGTAAAGCGCGCATCGTGCGGCGTAATGGCCCACACGACGCCGGGCAACGCCGTCTCGCGCATCGGCTGCGTATCGTGCACCCAGTTGAGCAACGTTCTGGCCGTAGACGGTGTTTGCGTGCGGGTGGCGGTGGCGTTGCAGACGACCAGCACGTCGGGCTGCAACTGCTGGCGGTAATGCTCCAGCAACCAGCCGAGTTTGGCCTGCCAGAGCGGCTGTGGGTGACAGAGCGGCGCAAGCGGAATATCCAGCAGATCGACGTTATCGAGTACACCATCTTCCACGCTCAGTACCAGCTCGCGGGTCAGCAGAGCCAGTGATTCCTGGGCCAGGCTGACAGCGTTAAGTAATTTCTCATTCACGATTGGATGGACAACCACATCGCTTTGCGCCTCTTGCGAGGCCAGAAATTCCTGGGTGATAAAACTCTCAGACGGTAAGCCAAACTGATCGACCAACAGGCTCAGCGGCGCGGCGACTTCGCCGGCATGGCCCGTCTGCTGGAGGACCTGCGCCAGTTTCAGCCACTGCTGCGTCAGTTCTGGCTGTTCACCCCACAGCAACGACCAGGCGCTGGCACGGGTTGAGAGGTCGACCGTCGGGAGCAGCAGGGCAAACTGGTGCCACAGCGCGTCATCAATCTGCTGTTGTGATGCGGGGATACCGCGCTGCCAGAAGCGGGCAATGGTCGCCACTTCCTGCGCCGTCACGCCCTGAACCGGGTGTAACTGACGCAGCGACTGCCACTTCTCAATACGCGATTCGATAATCGCTTTTTCCACCTGCCGGTACGCGGGCTGCGCACAGGCCTGGGCGATAAATATCTGCACCAGTTCCGCTTCCGTGACCAGCCGCAGGCGTAACGGCCACTCGTCATCCGGCAGGTTCTTTTGCCGTGTAAAGCGCAGCGCCATGTTGGTTGGCGCGTGTCCGGGGTTGAGATGACTGAAATAGTCAAAGCTGCGGTCCGGGGTAATGACATTGACCTTACCGTTGCCGCTGCTGCACAGCGCGGCAAGGAGGTGCGCTTTCGCCGCCTGCGAGTAGCCGTAAAGCCCAATGCTGGCGCGATCGTGTCGGGCGGCATTGAGGGCGGATTCGGTGGCGGCAGCGCGGTTGAGTTGCGCCAGCAGCGCATCCGCTTCGTCGTCCAGCGCCATAGCGTGCTGACGGGTGCGATTTACCCACGCGATCGCGGCCTGAGTGGTATTCAACATCTTGCTCATTTCAGGTACACGCTCCCGCTGTCAATCCAGTAATGGCTGCCGCTGTGTCGGCGGTCAGCCAGGGTATTCAGTTTTAAGGTCAGGGCATTTGCCGCCACCGGCGTGCCATCCTGTAGCCACGCATCGCTCAGCACAAACGACTCCGGGCCGGTCTCTTTGTTGCCGCCGCGCAATTGCAGACGCACGTTTAACACGCCGTCACCCGCGATATTCTTCGCCAGATCGGCGGAGTTAATGCTCAGCGTATACAGTGGCGTCGCGGGCCAACGACTGTTCGCCAGTTGGCGGAAACCGAGCGTGACGTTACCGCGTAGCGGGAAGTGCACGCGGGTGTCGAGCTTCGCACCGGGTTTATCAAGATCGATATCCTGATACCAGACGTTTTCCTCACGCAACGTATTCACCGTATTGTCGAGTACGCCGAGGTAACGCACGGTCGAGTAGGCGCCAATATCAGCGGCTTTAAAGTTAAAGCGCGGCAGGCGCAGATCCAGCGCCAGGCTGCACAGCATTGCGCCGACCGCGGCGGTGGATTTCGGATTGCCGATGCGCCCCTGTTGGCTGAACGGATACCATTCATGGACGCGGTAGTTGTCCATCCACACCATGCGGTTGACCGGAACCGGCTGCAGATGGCGGATCAGCGCCTGAACCGCCGGGATACAGGTCGGTCTGCCGGTGACCAGCAGGACATCGCAGCAATAATGTGAAATGGCTTCACAGACCGCATGCAGCGGGGAAGTCAGGGTAAACTGACCTGCCAGCATCGCGTCCTGTAACTGGCTGAACTGCACCTGTAACGGGACGCTAAAGAGATCAAACGTCGGCGAGCCCGACGGCAGGGCGTGATCAATCGCCTGCTGAATGTAATTGAGCACGTTGCGGGTCGGACGATGGTTCAGCAGATCGCCAAAGGTGGCGTGCAGTCCGGCCAGAGGATCGTTAATGTCGCTCTTTTCCCACGCGGAAAGGACCGCGTGGCCGAGCGGCATAAAGAGCTGAAGTGCCGTTTGTTGTCGCAAAACAGCCTGGGTATCGATACGCCCGGAATCGCCAAACAGCGTGGCGAGCAGGGCGGCGGCATCCGTCACTCCTGCCTGCTGCAGCCGGGTTTGCAGGGCCGGTAAAATGCATTTCTGGATCACATCCAGCAGCATGTCGTCGCCCGCGACCTTAAAACCTTCGCGGAACAGCAGATGCGGCGTGATTTTTACATTGGCGCCGACGCCGTCGTCCAGTTGATAGTGGACAATCGCCATATCGGTGGTGCCGCCGCCGATATCAATCGAGGCCACGCGTAGCGCCCGGCCTTTCGTTTCGCCAGGTTCCGGCAGACGATCCGGGCGGGCAAGGGTGTTGAAGAATGCTTCGCTGCGTCCGGCGTAATGGGAAATGGCTTCGTTATACAGCCAGACCAGTTGGCCACAGCTGGCCTCGTCCCACTCCATCTGAATTTCTGGTACCGGAACCACGCTTTTTTCCTGCTGCTTGCGGGTGCTGAAGTCTTCATCCTGCGGGTGCCAGCCCATCGCTTTCCAGACAAGGGCTATCGCTTCGAACATGCGCAGACGGAAGATTTCACGTTCCTGTTTCGGCATCGCCGAAGGGAGAGTCAGGATCAACGAACGCAACTGACGCGGAGAAGCAGGGAAACCCAGACGCAGTCGGGTCGCGACACTGTTAATTTGTCCCAGCGCCTGGGCGAGGATCTCGCACAGCATGTGGGTCATCAGCGTACTGCGGCTGTACTGAGGCGAAAACACCGGCAGACGATCATCCTGCGGCAGCGAGTAGAGCGGTTGTCCGTCATCGTTCATCAGGTTCATCAGCGGAAAGGCGGTGGCAAGCGGTTCGCGCTGGGTTTTGCTGTTCATCTGGCTGAAGCGCCAGTCATGCAGCACCGGCGTTTCATCCCACAGATAGCGGCGCGGACTGGAAATGCCGCTGTTACCGTCCGTTCCCGTACGCTGCATCGCCAGCTTGCGCGCTTCGTCACCGACCCGCACAATTGACGGCCAGATGAATGCATCTTCACGGCCGCTTTCGACCGAGAAATGCTGCTTACCAAAGCGGGCTTCTGAAAATTCAAGACGACTGGTGAACAGCGGATCGTTGAGATACTGCGGTTCGCTGAGCGAACGGACCTGCAGTTCCGCCGTCTGGCGCAGCCCGTCATTGGCGTCGCCGTGATCTTCAATCAAGACGCCGCAGGTATGGGTATTACCGACATCCAGAATCAAATCGACCGGGATCGCCGGGGTACTGAGGGTGTGGGTCACCAGTTTGACTTCCGGTACAGCGAGTTGTTCACCCAGCAGCGTCAGCAGGTTCAGCCAGTGCGCCTGATACTCAAAGTTACGCAGCGCCAGGCTGATGGTCTGCTCAGTCCGGTTTTCCTGCAGGCTGACGTGGTTGAGGAATGCCTCGCGTAGCCAGCCGTCAATCCAGGTCTGATCGAGAAAATCGGCGATCTCATCATCGCGCCAGGCGAGGGCAAAACGGGTGCCGTTCAGCAGATCGTTTTCGCCGGGCGCAAGCGAGGCGGGGGCATTCTCGCTCAACTGGCTATCGAGCGCGAGCGTCACGCGATGGGTGTTGCCCGCGCTGTCGGGTTCGGCAAGCTTACGCACCTGAACGCGCGCCCAGTTGTCTGGCCCTTCAACGAAGGTGCGCGGCGGATTAAAACGCAGGAACGGCAGCGGCAGCCAGATGCCGTCGAGAACCTCCAGAGAGTAATGCAGCGTTTGCGTACTTTCCGGTTTCACCACTTCCGGCTGCGAGCCCGGTCGTGCAGGCAGGGTATAGCGACCATTCGCCAGATCGTAATCCAGACGCAGCAGGGGGCCGTTGGCCGTTTTACGCACGAAGCGACCATGATGCGCGGATTCCTGCGGCGTCAGTCCGAAGTCGAGAAACTGTACGCCGCTGTTTGCGATGAGCGTAACGCTCTGTTTGTAATCACACAGATTCACCAGCATAAAATCAGGCCCCTGTCTTCTTGAACGTCAACGGGATCGCGGCTTTCGCATCAAAGCGGGCGGTACAAACGGCGACATCGTTGGTCCCGGCTTTACAGGTGATTTCCGGCATCGGATAACGTGAACCGTCGGTGCAGCGCGCATTGCCGCGACTCTTAATCATTAATTCCCCGCTCTGATGCAGCCCTGAGAAGAGATCCGCGCGGCAGACAATGTTATCGCCGTGAACCACGCGCGCCGTGCCTTTATTATTCAGGATCTGGTAGCGCAGAGATGGCGCTTTACCGGTGACGGGATCTTTCACGTCCACCATGACGCGCCAGTTCCCGTTGAGAAAGCGCGTGGTGCCAGCCTTCATCTGATTCGCATCCATTACCAGCGCGTCTTTCGGGATCGCGGCAATCACCACCGGCTCATCGGCCGGTTTATCTTTTTTCACTGGCGCAATGACCTCTGCCTGATGCAGCGGCAGCGCGACGATGAGCGTTGGCAAAGGCGCCATTTCCGGTTGAGGCGCATTGACCACTTCTGTGGCAATGGCGGGTGTCGGCGATTTCCACAGCAGCGGGGCGGCAATGGCGGCAACGATCACCGCGGCGACAGGCAGACTCCAGAGCGGCAGGCGACGTGACGGTTTGACCGGAACAGGCGTCACTTTTTCTTCTGTGATCACGGGAACCGGCTGCGGGGGAATCACCGATTCAGGCTCGCTGACTGGCACGATTGGCGTGGAGAGCAGCGGTTCATCCGCCTGGGCAAACGTCACTTCAGGAGCGGGCTCTTCGACAGGTTCTGGTTCAATATGAATTTCCGGTTCGGGTTCTTCCTGGATGCGCAGGCATTCCAGTACATCCTCACGGGTGTTCTCATTGAGATTGATAAATCCCCAAAAAGTGATGACCGGTTTGCCATCTACCAGAAAAACGTGATTCTCACCCGGAAACTGGACGGCCTTTTCCAGCAGCGAACCAAACAGCTGCAATGATGTTTTCCCGGACTGCAGGCTTTTGCGGCTCAGCGATGCGGCGCTTTCCAGCGTCGCGGAAAGGTAGCGCAGGGCGCGAAAGCGAGCCTCTTCATCGGCGGCTTTCCACGCGACGGATGCGCCTTCGAGGGGAGAGTACCAGTCAACCCGATCGCCGCTGTCATTGACCTGTGGAATGGCGAGACAATCTACCATCGCCTGCTGCTTACGCAGACGGAGCGTTTCACGAATTTGTAGTGCTGAATCAAAGACGGCCTGGCCGCCACCGCCGACGGCCTGATAATCATCCAGATTGCCGCTGCGCAAGAGTGTTTTTGCCACGATAAGGTCCCTAAGACTTTTTCACGCATCTACTTTACGGATTCGTGGCTCAGGCAAACGGTGGAAGAGAGGCAAAAAGGGGTGAATTTTCTGGGCATAGAGGCGTTGACGTTTTCGAAAAGCCTTAACGGAAATTCTGTGGCGAAAGATCCAACAAAAATGCGCGGATTCGCATAACCTGAGACGGATTTGTTATTTTTCAGTTTTCTTAATCTATGCTCCTATAACCCCCTCAATAATAACGATGAAGGTTCATATCATGTCCACAGGGAAAACGCTGCTCGCACTGGCGCTCAGTGCAGTGCTACCGACCGGAGCCGCGCTTGCGGCAAATAACGACACGATTGTTTACTGTTCAGAAGCTTCGCCTGAATCCTTTAATCCGCAAATTGCCAGCTCAGGACCGTCGTTTGTCGCCAGTTCACAGGTGCTCTACAACCGGCTGATCAATTTCGACCCGGTAAAAAACACGCCGGTACCGTCGCTGGCAACGGACTGGACCATTTCAGAGGATGGCAAAACGTATACCTTTACGCTGCGTCAGGGCGTGAAGTTCAACAGCAACAAGTTCTTCAAGCCGACCCGCGATTTCAACGCTGATGACGTTATTTTCTCGGTATTACGCCAGAAAGAGGCCACGCACCCGTACCACAATGTGTCGCAGGGAAGCTACGAGTATTTCAACGACGTCGGCTTCGATAAGCTGATTAAAGAGGTGAAAAAGGTCGACGACTACCACGTGCAGTTTGTGCTGAGTGAGCCAAACGCCGCGTTCCTTGCCGACTGGGGAATGGATTTTGCCTCGATTCTCTCGGCGGAATACGCCGACGCCATGCTGAAAAAAGGGACACCGGAAAACGTCGATAACTGGCCGATTGGTACCGGCCCGTACGTGCTGCAACAGTACAAGCAGGATTCGCAGATTCGCTATCTGGCGAACCCGAATTACTGGGACGGCGAGGTGCCGACAAAGCATCTGATCTTCTCCATCACGCCAAACGTTCAGACGCGGATGGCGAAACTGCAAACCAACGAATGTCAGATTATCCCGGCGCCATCACCGGTGCAGTTTGATGAAATCAAAAAGAACAACGATCTGACGCTGCATGCCGTTGAGGCGCTCAACGTCGGTTATCTGGCCTTTAATACCGAGAAAAAGCCGTTTGATAATGTGCTGGTGCGTCAGGCGCTGAACTACGCCACCGATAAACAGGCGATCGTGAAAGCCGTCTTCCTCGGTTCGGCGAAAGTGGCAAAATCACCGATCCCGCCGAACATGATGGGTTTTAACCCGGAGCTGAAGGATTACGCGTACGATCCTGAAAAAGCGAAAGAACTCCTGAAACAAGCCGGGCAGGATAAAGGGTTTGAGGTGACGCTCTGGTCAATGCCGGTGCAGCGACCGTATAACCCTAACTCGCGACGCATTGCCGAGATGATTCAAAGCGACTGGGCAAAAGTGGGGGTCAAGGCGAAGATTGTCTCTTACGAGTGGGGCGAATACCTTTCCGGCATGCGTAAAGGCGAGCATGACAGCGCACTGTTTGGCTGGATGTCGGATAACGGCGACCCGGACAACTTCGCTGATGTACTGCTGGGCTGCAACAGCATCAAAACCGGATCGAATGCCGCACGCTGGTGTGATAAGGAGTATGATTCACTGGTCCAGAAAGCGAAGCTGGTCAGCAAACCGGAAGAGCGTGTGAAACTCTACCAGCAGGCGCAAGAGATTTATTATCAGCAGGCGCCGTGGATTGCACTGGCAAACGGCAAAACGTTCTACGCCACGCGCAGTAACGTGACCGGTTACAGCGTCAGCCTGATGGGCAGTGATTTTTCAAAAGCAAAACTGAATTAAGGAGTTTTTATGTCGCACCTGGATGAGGTCAGCGCCCGTGTTGATGCCGCCATTGATGAGGGCGTCATTACCCATATGAACGAACTGTTGGTAGCCCTGAGCGATGACGCGCAGTTAAGCCGCGAAGACCGCTACACGCAGCAACAGCGGTTAAGAACCGCAATTGCGCACCACGGTCGTCAGCATAAGGAAGATATGGAAGCGCGTCGCGAACAACTCACGAAAGGCGGCACGATCCTTTGATTTTGGTGCAGTGTGCCGGATGACGCTGCGCTTATTTGGCATAGGATGTAGGCCTGATAAGCGTAACGTCATCAGGCGTTCAAAACTGGCGTCTGGCCACCAGCCAGGCGCCGACCACCAGCATTACGGCGCCGCAGACCGGGCCGATCAAGGCTCTGAGCGGAACACCGTGGCTGCGTAGAATATCCAGTACGAGACCGCCAATGAGCTGGCTGGCGACCAGTACCGCAATCGTGGTCGCAGCCCCCACATGCTGATAGCCGCTGATGCTGGCAAAGACGAAAAACGAGCCCAGCAGACCCGGAATCAGCGTCCACCAGCGCACGCTGGCGACCAGTTCACCAAATCCCGCCATTCCCTGTTTGAACCACAGAATGCTGACAAACAGCACAATTCCGACCAGCGAGTTTAACAACATGGCGATCAGGATAGTCGATGAGGTTTGCGTAATCCGCACCATCAGGGTGTTTTGCACCACCAGACCGATACCGGCGGCGATCAGGAAGGCGAGGGTGAGCGACTGGTTCATCCGTGCGCGTCCGGTTCGCGGCGATCGTCAAGCTGTAACTGCATGAAGGTCAGATCCAGCCAGCGGCCAAATTTGGTGCCTACCTGCGGCATCTGCGCTGTGGTGTTAAACCCGAGCGTTTCGTGCAGATGCAATGAGGCGTGGTTCTGTGACTCAATGCCGGCGACCATCACATGTTTACCACAGCGGCGGGCTTCCTCAATTAACCGGCTCAGTAACTGGCGTCCCAGTCCTTTTCCCTGATGTTCCGGATGGACATACACCGAGTGTTCGACGGTATGGCGAAAGCCATCAAAGTTGCGCCAGTCCCCAAATGAGGCGTAGCCTGTGACAACGTCACCTTCCACGCTCACCAGTACCGGATAACCCAGCGCCTGCCGCGCCTCATACCATGCGATGCGATTATCAGTATCGACCGTCTGGTCGTTCCAGATGGCCGCCGTATGCAGCACCGCATGGTTATAGATCTCTGCGATGGCGGCGCAGTCCTCTTTGCTGGCGAATCGAATAGACATGTTGAACCTCAGGGGTTGTTCACTATAGTATTACGATATGAATACTATTGAAGACAGCATAAATCAACGGATCAGTGCAAGAATTCGCATTGAACGAGAATCCCGCAGCTGGTCGCTTACCGATCTGGCTGAACGGGCAGGCGTGTCGCGCGCGATGATCCACAAAATTGAACGCGGTGAAAGCAGTCCAACGGCGACGCTGCTTGGCAGGCTCTCCGGGGCGTTTGGCATCAGTATGTCCACGCTGATTGCCCGTGCTGAAATGCAGGAGGGCAAACTGTCCCGTTTCGCCGATCAGCCCGTCTGGCATGACCCGCAGAGCCACTATCTGCGCCGCCATGTGTCGCCGCGCAGCGATTTACCGATCGATCTGGTGCAAATTGAATTGCCGGCGGGTAGCGATATCCCGATGCCTGCGTCATCGTATGTTCAGGCCCGGCAGCTGATCTGGCTGCAGCAGGGCGAACTGGTGTTTGTGGAAGGTGACACGCGCCACGAGATGAAGGCGGGAGACTGCCTGGAACTGGGGCCGCCGAATGACTGTCGTTTTATCAATGAGACGGCGCAACCCTGCGTTTACCTCGTTGTGCGCTTAAATCAGGCCGGGAGTTAATGACCGCCGCGGCCTGCTACTATTGATGGATTCATGCCAAAAGCAGAGGAGAACATCATGGCTCAACAAACACACCGTAACCGTCGCTGGGTGTTAGCATCCCGGCCCCATGGCGCACCGGTGGCAGAGAATTTTCGTCTGGAAGAGGACGATGTCGCCACCCCTGGCGAAGGCCAGGTTTTACTGCGTACGATTTTTCTCTCGCTCGATCCCTATATGCGCGGGCGTATGAGCGATGAACCGTCATACTCGCCGCCGGTTGAGGTAGGCGGTGTGATGGTGGGTGGCACCGTCAGTCGTGTTGTGACGTCAAACCATCCTGACTATAAACCGGGTGAATGGGTTTTGAGCTACAGCGGCTGGCAGGATTATGCAATCTCCGACGGCACGGAACTGGTGAAGCTTGGGGATCATCCTGAAAATCCGTCATGGGCGCTTGGCGTGCTGGGGATGCCCGGATTCACCGCCTATATGGGATTACTGGACATTGGCCAGCCAAAAGCGGGCGAGACGCTGGTCGCAGCGGCTGCCACCGGTCCTGTCGGCGCCACGGTTGGACAAATCGGTAAGCTGAAGGGCTGTCGCGTGGTGGGCGTGGCTGGCGGTGCGGAAAAATGCCGTCATGCTACCGAGGTGCTGGGCTTCGATCTCTGTCTGGATCACCATGCCAGCGATTTTGCTGAACAACTGGCGAAAGCCTGCCCGCAAGGTATTGATGTCTACTACGAAAACGTGGGCGGGAAAGTGTTTGATGCCGTTCTGCCGTTGCTGAATACCTCGGCGCGGATCCCTGTTTGTGGACTGGTCAGCGGTTATAACGCGACAAACTTACCGGCAGGGCCTGACAGACTGCCGCTGCTGATGGCGACGCTGCTGAAGAAACGGATCCTTATGCAGGGCTTTATCATCGGTCAGGATTACGGGCATCGCATTCACGAATTCCAGCAGGAGATGGGGCGCTGGGTGAAAGAGGGGAAAATCCACTACCGCGAGCAGGTTACCGACGGCCTGGAGAATGCACCGCAGGCTTTCATCGGCCTGCTGACCGGTAAAAACTTTGGCAAAGTGGTGATACGTCTGGCCGACGACGCGTAAACAATATCTGGCGGCGAGAGCCGCCATAAAAAAAATGGGCAAATTTTTAAATTCCAGCTTTAATTATACCCTAAATAATTCGAGTTGCAGGAAGGCGGCAAGGGAGTGAATCCCCAGGAGCTTACTCAAGTAAGTGACTGGGGGGAATGAGCGCAGCCAACGCATCTGCAACTTGAAGTATGACGGGTTTATAGCACCGCGTAACCGACGAATAATCTGTCGGGGCAGTTAAAATAACGTGGGTAAATTACTATTCTTTACGTTTTACATTTTTCATACCAGGCGATATTTATATCAATTAGGCGATT
The DNA here is from genome assembly GCF_002880615.1 of Citrobacter freundii complex sp. CFNIH2. NCBI lineage: Bacteria > Pseudomonadati > Pseudomonadota > Gammaproteobacteria > Enterobacterales > Enterobacteriaceae > Citrobacter > Citrobacter freundii complex sp. CFNIH2. The sequence goes on from NZ_CP025757.1 coordinate 1,307,585, forward strand.
TAGCTTAATTGCGATTGGCTATGTTATGAGGTGAAGAAATAGAATGCCTGGTATGGAAAAAACGCAACATATAAGTCTGACCACGCAGGTTGAAAGAGGGCTAAAAGACAAACTAAGCATTGGCGCTTTACGCCCCGGGGCCAGGCTTATCACCAAAAATATCGCGCAGGAGATGGGGATCAGTATCACCCCGGTCCGGGAAGCGCTGCTACGACTGGTCTCCGCCAGCGCGTTGGCAATCGCGCCCGCACAGGCGTTTATGGTTCCGGATATCACGATGTCGCGGTTTAGCGAGATCATACACATCCGCTGCGAGCTTGAAGGCATGGCGGTAATGACGGCGACGGGCGAGGTGACGGCGGAGCGGATGGACATTCTGCATGCGCTTCTGGCGGACTATCAGCAGGCCCACGAGAGTGGTACGGTTGAGGATCGCCTGTTGGCGAACCGGGCGTTGCGCTTCAAAATCTATCAGTTTGCGAATATGCCCACCCTGGTTGAAATGATCGAGCAACTTTGGGTGCGCATGGGGCCGAGTCTGCATTTTCTCTATGACAGGGCAAAGCATGACGCGTATCAACACAACGTCGGGCATTATCAGGAATTGCTGAATGTGATGGCGACGGGAAATAAAGATGCCAGCCGTCATTGTTTAATTGATCTCATCAATAAAAATGTAGCGATAATTAAACAACAATACCATCATTAAGCCTGGCTTAAATATAGCGGGGAATATCCCCGCTAGTACGTCATGAATAATCGATTTTACTCAAAACGCCAGGCCAGATTGACACCAATGCCATAGTTTCGTCCTGGCGCCGGTTCGTAATAGCGGCCATTCGACTCATTCACAATGACCGAGCCAACATACTCTTTGTCGAAGAGGTTATCGACACGACTAAACACGTCCACCGTCAGACTGCTGAGGTTAAATTTATAGCCGGTATTCAGGCCGACCACGGTATAAGACGGCGCTTTGGCGGTGTTTTCATCGTCGGCCATGATATCGCCCATATAGCGCGCATCGGCACCCGCATACCAGCCCTCATCAGGCACGTAGCCCAGCGAGGCAAACCCCATGTTGCGTGCGATGCCGGGCATTCGGTTACTACTGCAGTTCTGGTCGTTACACACGTTACTGCGATAAGTGGCATCCAGCCAGGTCCATGAGGCGTTGAACCGCCAGTTTCCGGCAATGCGTTGATCCCAGGCGAGCTCCGCCCCCTGGCGACGCGTCTTACCGGCATTCTTATAGGTCGTGCGTCCGCCGCTGCTGGAATCTACCACCAGTTCATCGTCGGTATCCGTCTGGAAAAGCGCCGCCGTCAACAACCCGTCACCGATCCGGGTCTTACTGCCAATTTCCACCGTATCGTTGGTTGAGGGTTTGAGATCAAAATTCATCCCGCTTTGCCCGTCTGCGCGGTAAGAAAGCTCGTTGATGGTCGGCGTTTCGAAGCCCCGGCCTGCGGCGAGATAGAGGTTCCACGCGTCGGTTAAGGCGTATTTCAGCGAACCAGCAGGCAACCACTGATGGTAGCTGGCCTCACCGCTGTCATCGCCATTGCCTGGCGTGACATAATGATCGTTGGAATCGAACCACACCGAACTGTAGCGCACGCCCGCATCGAGCGAGAGTTTGTCAGTCAGTTGCCACTGGGTTTGCAGATAGGGATCCACGTTCCACATCAGGTTACGTTCATCGCGGCGCAGATCGCCTTTCTGACCGTACTCCGGCACGCCATTGTTCAGTCGATAGTTGTTATAGCCTTTACGGTTTTCACTCATGTTCTCGTAATTCAAACCGGTGGTGAAGGTCACGGGGACGCCCAGTTCCCCGCGATGCGTCCAGCGACTGTCGATACCCTGGTAATGGCGCTGCAAAGCGATCACGCCGCCCGCATGAGAGGGGCGAAGCTGTGGCGCCATAGGGATCGACTGATACTGCGTGGTTTCGCGTTCTCCTGCGTACATCATGACGCTCATGTCATCCTGCACGCTGAGCTGGCGCTCATAACGTAATCCGGCCTGGGTCTGTTTGATGGTTTTGCGCGTGTTGTATTGTTCAGCGCGGGGGGATTGTTGGGGATCCGCCCGCCATTCCGCTTCAGTCAGCCCCCCCGGATCGTCGGCTTTAATATCGACGCTATTAAAAATCAGACTCAGCTTGCTGGCGTCATCGATACGTACGCCCAGTTTTGCGTTGGCCAGATTTTTTTGCGCGCCGCTACGATCGCGAAAGCCGTGGGTGGTGAAACGGGTAGTGGAGACCGTGTAATCCACGTCGCCCGCCTGAGTGCCATCACCCATCGCGCCCGTGGCTTTCAGCCCATAACGCCAGCTCCCGAAACTGCCGTAATAGCTGCTCGCTTCTATCGTCGGCGGCTGCTGACCGGTTTGGGTAGTGACATTCATCACTCCGCCGGAAGCATTACCGTAGAGCGCAGAGAAGGGACCGCGCAGCACTTCAACGTTCTGCACGCTGCTGAGATCGATGTTCGATGTCTGCCCCTGACCGTCCGGCATCGTCGCCGGAATCCCGTCAACATACAGACGGATGCCGCGGATCCCATAGGTGGATCGGGAGCCGAATCCGCGCATCGAAATCTGCAGATCCTGCGCATAGTTTTGCCGGTTTTGTACCTGTAGTCCCGGCACGCGGGTCAGCGATTCCGACAGGTTGATGCGCGGCGCGGCCAGGCGCATCTCGTCGCCATCGACGACGCTGACGGCTGCGGGGGTATCCAGCTCTGATATTGCCTGGGGCGAAGCGCTGACGATCATGGTTTGGGCATCGCTAGCCTCATCTGCCAGAACCGGCGATGAAAAGACGAGCGGGAGAAAAAGTGCGGGAACTGCGGTATGTCGTGCGGAAATAATCTTCATGAAAAAGGCCAGTTAAATTGAACGTACCCAGAGGTATGTAAGTTCTATGTTAATGGATTTGTAAATGTTTGAAAATTTTAACGGCACGATGCGTTAATAATTAATGGAGAAATTAAGAAGATTGTAGCCAGAATGCGAATAAATGCTCCACATTCACATGAATAATGATTACCATTCCCATCTATAAAAAAGAGCAATGCCAGGATGTTGCTCGTTGAAGCGATGTGAAGCAGCAAAATAGCTATTTATCAAAGGGAGTCGTCATGCATTTTCGTCATCTGTTCTCGCCGCGCCTGCGGGGGTCATTGCTGTTAGGTTCACTGCTGGTTGCTTCTTCATTCAGCGCTCAGGCGGCTGAAGAAATGCTGCGTAAAGGCGTGGGCAAAGGCGCCTACGAAATGGCCTACAGCCAGCAGGAAAACGCGCTGTGGCTGGCTACCTCGCAGAGCCGCAAGCTGGACAAGGGCGGTATCGTTTATCGTCTTGATCCGGTGACGCTGGAAGTCACGCAGGCTATCCACAACGATCTCAAACCGTTTGGCGCCACCATCAACAATGCGACCCAGACGCTGTGGTTCGGCAACACGGTCAACAGTGCGGTGACGGCTATTGATGCGAAAACGAGTGAAGTGAAAGGGCGACTGGTCCTCGATGCCCGTAAGCGCTCAGAAGATGTGCGTCCGCTACAGCCACGTGAGCTGGTTGCCGATGAAGCGACCAATACGGTCTATATCAGCGGTCTCGGCAAAGAGAGCGTGATCTGGGTGGTGGATGGCGAAAAAATTACGCTAAAAGAGACGATCCAGAATACCGGTAAGATGAGCACGGGTCTGGCGATCGACAGCCAGGCAAAACGGCTGTACACCACCAATGCCGATGGTGAATTCATTACCATCGATACCGCCAGCAACAAAATCCTCAGTCGTAAAAAACTGCTGGATGATGGCAAAGAACACTTCTTCATCAACCTGAGCCTTGATACGGCAGGCCATCGTGCATTTGTAACCGACTCAAAAGCGGCTGAAGTGTTGGTCGTCGATACCCGTAACGGCAACGTGCTGGCGAAAGTCGCGGCGCCGGAGTCGCTGGCCGTTCTGTTCAACCCAACGCGTAACGAAGCCTACGTCACACATCGTCAGGCGGGTAAGGTGAGCGTGATTGACACGAAGAGCTACAAAGTGGTGAAAACGTTTGATACGCCGACCTTCCCGAACAGCCTGGCGCTGTCAGCCGATGGCAAAACGCTGTACGTAAGCGTGAAGCAAAAATCCACGCGTGAGAAAGAAGCGACTGAACCGGATGATGTGATTCGCATCGCCCTGTAAGACGCCCGAGGGCGGTTATGTTATGACTACCGCATGAGTGGTGTTGTAGGCCGGGTAAGGCGAAACCGTCACCCGGCAGATACGTGAAGGTGCAATCTGATAAGGCCTGCCCGAAAGTGCAGGCCTTATTATTTATGGCGCAGTCCGGTGTATTTCCGCCACGCGTTTACGCACGCCATACCAGCCGGCGACCAGCAGGATGGCAATCAGCGGCAGGGAAGCAATGGTCCAGGTCCCGTTCGGATAATCGAATGCCATCAGCACCAGTACGCTCACCAGGAACAACAGTGTTAACCACGAGGTAAACGGCGCGCTAGGCAGTTTGAAGCTGACATCGGCGGCTTTCCCTTCTTTGATCGCCTGACGCAGACGCAGCTGGCAGACCACGATAAAGCCCCATGAGGCGATGATCCCCAGTGACGCAAAGTTCAGCACGATTTCGAAGACCTGCGACGGCACCAGATAGTTGAGAAAAACCCCGACAATGTACACTGCCAGCGTCGCCAGAATTCCCGCGTAGGGCACATGCTGACGGCTCATTTTACTCATGAATGTTGGCGCAGAACCGCCCATTGCCATCGAACGCAAAATACGCCCGGTACAATAGAGGCCGGAGTTCAGGCTCGAGAGGGCGGCGGTTAACACAACGATGTTCATGATGCTGCCAATGTAAGGCACGCCAAGTTTTGAAAAGAAGGTGACAAATGGGCTTTGCCCCGCCTGATAGGCGTTCCATGGCAACAGCAGAACCAGCAGTACCACAGAACCGACGTAGAACAAGCCGATACGCCAGATCACGCTGTTGATGGCTTTCGGCACCATCGTCTGCGGATCTTTACACTCGCCAGCGGCGGTTCCCACCAGTTCGATAGACGCAAAAGCAAAGACCACCCCTTGCACCAACACCAGCGCTGGCAGCAGGCCGTGGGGGAAGAATCCGCCGTTATCCGTAATCAGATGAAAACCTGTGGCGTTACCGTCCAGCGGTTTACCCGAGCCGAGGAATATCGTGCCGACCACCAGAAAGAGAACAATGGCCAGCACTTTGACCAGTGCGAACCAGAATTCCATCTCCGCAAACCACTTCACGCCAATCATGTTCATGGTGCCGACAATCGCCAGCGCGCCGAGGGCAAAGACCCATTGCGGAACGTCGCCAAACGCGCCCCAGTAGTGCATATACAGCGCGACGGCAGTGATATCGACAATACCTGTCATTGCCCAGTTGATGAAGTACATCCATCCCGCGACGTAGGCGGCTTTCTCACCGAGAAATTCACGGGCGTACGACACGAAGCTGCCGCTGGAAGGGCGGTGTAAAACCAGTTCACCCAAGGCGCGCAAAATGAAGAACGAGAAGATCCCGCAGACCAGATAGACCAGCGCCAGCGCCGGACCCGCCATTTGCAGGCGGGCGCCGGCTCCCAAAAATAACCCGGTCCCAATGGCGCCGCCGATGGCGATCATCTGGACCTGACGGTTGCCCATGGCTTTGTGATATCCCTCTTCATGGGCATTCAACCAGCGTCGTTTCGCCGCGTGCTGCTCCGACACCGTTGTTTCTTGTGTATTCATTACGTTACCTGTTTACCTGTCTGATAAGTCGAACTTTTCGTCGCTACCACCCGGCGCGACGCGGGTGCTGCTTCCCGTCATTCTGGGTAGGGATAACACCACCGGCGGAGCATCCTACCTGCAAATAATAAACGGTGCAAAATAGTCCATTCACAATGGTCAGATTGCGTAATAATCAACCAAAACTGAAGTGAAAACCCGCTCTGAACAGGCAGAGCGGGTAGGGGAATCAGGCGGAGGTGCCGAAGACACGCACCGCCTGTTGCAGGCGTGAGGAGCGCCCGGAAAGATTGCCGGCGGCATCTCTGACGCTTTCCACCATCGTGGCGTTGTTATCGGTCATGGTGCCGATGCGGGAGATCGAATCGTTAATCAGTTCCAGCGCCTGCGTCTGTTCACGCGTCGCAAGGCCAATTTCTTTAATCATTGTCGACATCTGGAACACGTCGTCGATCATCCCGGTCAGATGGGTTTCCGTTTGCTCAACCATGCTCACCCCGGCATTGACGTTGGCGACGTTCTTCTCAATCAGCGAGGTAATCTCTTTGGCAGCCGACGCGGAGTGCTGTGCAAGATTTCGTACTTCGGCGGCAACGACCGCAAACCCGCGTCCGGACTCACCGGCGCGCGCGGCTTCGACCGCTGCGTTAAGCGCAAGGATATTGGTCTGGAAAGCAATACTGTCGATCACGCCGATGATGTCGACGATCTGCCCGTTGTCGCGGGAAATCGACTGCATCATGCCGATCGTCTGCTTCATAAAATCGCCCCCTTCGCTGGCGTTAGCGCTGGTTCTGTCGGCCATCGTCATGGTTTGAGCGGCGGTATCCGCCGTTTGCTGTACTGCGCTGCCAATCTCCTCAATAGCTGCCGCAGTTTGCTGCAGGTTGGCAGAGGTCTCTTCGGAACGCTTATGCAGCGCGGTGCCTTCCTGACTGACGCGCTTGCTGATTTCCTGAATCCCGGCAATTTGGGTACTCACATCATCCACCAGGGAATTCAGATTTAATCCGGCCTGATTAACCAGACGCATCATCATCCCCAGTTCATCGACACGATTTAAATGAATGCTGTCGGGTTTTCGTCCGGCAACCACTTTCTGCATCTGGGCCAGGATCTGTTTAACCGGATGACAAATTTGATACTTAAGGTAAATAGCCAGCAGCAAAAACAAGAGGGTAAATGCGCCTGCCTGAATAAGCGGATGAATGGCTAAGAAAATAATACCCAACGCGATAAGCAAACTGATACCGATAGCATAATTGACACGTTGACGGATGGATAACCATTTAAATGCTGACAAACAGGCCAGCACGCCACGACGGATAATGATTCCCTTAAATAAACGATGACCCTTGAAATTGTTATTATTTATCTTTTGATAAAGCTGCTCGCTTTGCTCAATTTCCTGACGCGCGGGAACGGTGCGTACCGAGATGTATCCGGTTAATTGTTCGTTATGCCAGACGGGGGTGACGTTGGCGCGAACCCAGTAATGATCGCCGTTGTGACGGCGGTTCTTGACCATACCGGTCCAACTGTCGCCTTGTTGCAGGGTAAACCACATATCGGCAAATGCGGCAGGCGGCATATCCGGGTGACGGATGATATTGTGCGGCTCGCCCATCAGTTGATTTTCGCCAAATCCGCTGGCGTCGATAAACGCGGAATTCGCATAGGTAATATGGCTTTGCGTATTCGTTGTCGATAACAGCGTCGTTTTCTCGTTAAGTAAATACTCTTTCTGTGTAACGGGAATGTTACTTCTCATGAAAGACTCCTGGTGATGCTGTGCGGAATAAACACAAAAGTCCGTCAGCCTGGGCTGACGGATAATAGAGATTGATGTATTTAGAATGCTGCATTCTCTACTAAACATAAGAATGACGAAAGTATTTAAAATGAAATTTACATGCTTTAATTAAACTGTAATGTCATTAAAATGAAAAATAAATACATCTGCGTAACCTGGAAAGTATAGGGTGCTCCCTTAAGTAAAACTTGACCGATAAAACGATGACAAAAAGAAAATAGGGCTGTGCTATTACGGTTCACATCATAAGTTTTATTGACCTATTAATTTTTGTAGGGATCGATCGCGAGGAACGGTCAGAAAGCCATGCCAGAAATGCAGGTTACTCTACACTTAGAGTTTTAACCTGCAGGAGGCAGTATGATTAAGGTTTATGGGGCACCAGGGTGGGGGTCAGCAATCAGCGAATTAATGCTTACGCTGGCGGATATTCCGTATCGTTTTGTTGATGTCAGCGGTTTTAACAGCGAAGGGCCGCAGCGCGACCTGCTGCAAAAAATCAATCCGCTGTGTCAGGTGCCGACGCTGACGCTTGAAAATGGCGAGGTGATGACCGAAACGGCGGCTATTGCGCTGATGATACTCGATCGTCGCCCCGATCTGGCGCCGCCCGTCGGACGTACTGAGCGTCAGCAGTTTCAGCGTCTGCTGATCTGGCTGGTGGCCAATATCTATCCGACATTTACCTATGCCGACTATCCGGAACGCTGGGTTCCTGATGCGCCCGCCCAGTTGAAAAAGAACGGTATTGAATACCGTAAATCACTCTATCTCTGGCTCAACGATCAACTCAGCGCGGAACCGTATGCCTTCGGCGAACAGTTGACGCTGCTCGACTGTTATCTGTGCGTAATGCGCACCTGGGGGCCGGGGCATGACTGGTTTCAGGATAATACGCCGAATATCAGCGCGATAGCGGATGCTGTGTGTCAGCGGGCAGAATTACGTCAGGTGCTGAAAAACAATGAGATCATCTGAAAAAAGCAACGGCGGTCGCGGGTAAACGCGGACTAAAAAAACGCTGTTCCGGGGAGTGCAGTCCCGAAACAGCGGGGCGAAAGCGTCGCCATACGGACGATCAGGCAGCAGACGGGGTTAGCGTAATGCGATCCAACGGTCCAACAATAAACAGGTAGGAAATAAGGCCAATAAGACCCATTGAGCCGACGTACAGAATGGCGAAGTCAAACGACTGGGTATTAGCCAGAATCACGCCGATCACCAGCGGGGTGATGATACTTGCCATGTTGCCACACATATTGAAGACGCCGCCCGCAATGCCCAGCACCTCTTTTGGCGACGTATCGCTGAGGACGCACCAACCAAGGTTGCCAAACCCTTTGGCGAAAAAGGCCAGGCTCATCGCGGCAATCACCACGAACTCCGAAGAGGTGTAGTTAGCAATAACGATCACGCAGGAGAGCAGCATGCCGCAAATTACCGGCAGTTTACGCGCGATGGTGAGGCTGTAGCCGCGCTTGAGCAACCAGTCGGAGAAGACGCCGCCGAGCAGGCCGCCAATAAATCCGGCAATCGCCGGGATACTGGCGACAAAGCCCACTTTCAGAATCGACATCCCTTTGGCCTGGTACAGGTAGGTTGGGAACCAGGTCAGGAAGAACCAGGTGATAGAGGTGACGCAGAACTGCCCGATGTAGACACCGATCATCATCCGGTTGACGCAGACGCTTTTGATCTGCGCGAACGAGACCTTTTGCGGCTCTTTTTTACTGCCCAGCGTCGGTTCACCGCCACCCTCGCGAATATAGTCAATTTCCTGTTGATTCACTTTGGGATGGTGCATCGGATCTTTGACTTTAATTAACCAGAAGACACCGAGAATAACGCCAATGGCACCGATGTAATAGAAGACAAAATGCCAGCTCAAGTTATGCAAAATAATGGTCATCAGTGGGGTAATAATTCCCAGCGAGATATATTGCGCCGCCTGATAAACCGAGGTGACAAAACCCCGTTCATTATTCGGAAACCATTGTACGCTTAAGCGACTGTTTGCCGGGAAGGCGGGAGCCTCGATTGCGCCCATCAATAAACGCAGAATAATCAGTACGATCAGCGGGCTGGCGTACAGATAGATGGTGCCCTGAAACATGGTCACCAACGACCAGCCGATCAGCGCGCAGCCGTAAACCAGGCGCGAACCGTAGCGATCTAATAACCAACCGCCGGGTAATTGCATGATCACATACGCAATACCAAAAGAAGAAAAAGCCAGCCCCATGGCTTCCGGGTCAAAGCCTAATTCTTTACTCATAATCGGCGCGACGACGGATAATGTTGCCCGGTCGGCATAATTAAATACAGTGGCAAGAAATAAAAATATAAGGATGCTGTAACGCACTTTAGTGCGTTTTATCATTGTGTTCATTCTCTACTCCTCGGTAAGGGCAGAAAGCGTTCTGTAAGGTCAGAGGGCGGGAACTATTCCCGCCAACGCGGATCAGGGGCGTTTGCCAAATTCGCAACTTAACTGCGTCCAGCGGCGCGCCTGTTCGCTCAGGGTGAAGCCCAGACCGTGACGATCGGAGACCCACATGCGTCCGTCGCGCAATTCAAGCTGTTCATTAAACAACGGGTTCAGCCATTCGAAATGCTCCAGCCACGGCTCCAGCGGATAGGCGGCGGACAGATGCAGGTGAACTTCCATGGCAAAATGCGGCGCCAGCTTACGTCCGTGTTTGGCGGCCAGATCCATAATTTTCAGGAACGGTGAGATACCGCCCACGCGCGGGGCGTCTGGCTGGACGAAGTCGCTGGCGTTCCCCAGAATCAACTGTTCGTGCTCGCGGAAGCTGGTCAACATTTCACCGGTGGCGATGGGGGTATCCAGCGCGGCGGCAAGCTGGGCGTGACCTTCAACATCATAGGCGTCAAGCGGCTCTTCAATCCAGATGAGGTTAAACTGCTCCATTTTGCGCCCCATGCGGATCGCCGTTTCGCGATCCCACTGCTGGTTGGCATCGACCATTAACGGGAAGTCATCACCCAACGCCTCGCGAACGGCGGTTAAACGGCGGATATCCTCGGCGCAGTTGGGCTGTCCGACTTTCAGTTTGATCCCGCCAATACCGTTTTCACGCGAAATCACCACATTCTTCAGCACCTGATCGAGCGGCGTATGCAGGAAGCCGCCGGAGGTGTTGTAGCACTGCACGGAATCCCGGTGCGCGCCCAGCAGTTTTGCCAATGGCAGGCCAGCGCGTTTGGCCTTCATGTCCCAGAGGGCGATGTCGATAGGGGAGATGGCCTGTACCGCCATTCCGCTGCGACCAACGGATGCGCCAGCCCACAGCAGCTTGGTGTAGATTTTGTCGATATCATTCGGGTCTTCCCCCAGCAGGTTGTCGGCGATCTCTTTGGCATGAGCGTAAATACCCTGACCACCGGCGCGTTTTGAATAGCTGAAACCGACGCCTTCAAATCCATCGCGGCTGCGGATCTCCGCAATGATAATCGCCACCTCGGTCAACGGTTTCTGGCGACCGGTCAACACTTTGGCGTCACTCACCGGGGTTGCCAGCGGCAGAAATGCCAGTGACAGCTTCACCCATTCGATACGATCGCCGGTTTCCGCTGCCGTTCTGGCATTGGCCGCTTTGGCATAGGTTACGGCGTCAGAATTCGCGCTTAAAGACATGTCATTCTCCTGATTGATGTAAAATGATTGCGCTAACATTTCTATTCTTATGGCAAAAATTAATCCAGAGAGTGGGTGTTGAATTGAACAATCGATCACATATGGCGAATAAAAAAGAGGAATTCCTGCAAAACAGGTCACGTTCCAAAACATTCTGGTAAAATGCACAACATTTAATGATGGCGCTAACATTTATGTATGTGTACGGAAAAGTAAGCTGCTGTATTTGCGGCGTTTCCTGGTCTGAAGCTGGCAATAGCCACACGCATGATGAATAATGCACAGATAAATCAGTGAATTTTGCAGGGACATCCACAGTGAAGAGCACTAAACCACCTCGCGCGCCGACGCTGGAAGATGTTGCCCGCAGTGCCGGACTGTCACCCATGACGGTGAGTCGGGCGCTGAATACGCCACAGCTAGTGCGCCCCAAAACGGTTGAGAAAGTGATGCAGGCGGTGCGGACGACCGGCTATATCCCCAACGCGCTGGCGGGGGGGCTGGCGTCACGGCGCAGTAAATTGATTGCTATTGTGGTGCCGCAGATCAACAACAACATGTTCGTCGATACGATCCAGTCGCTGAGCGATGAACTGGCAAGGCGCGGCTATCATATTCTCCTGTGCGTGGCGGGGTATACCGAACAGACGGAAGCGGAACTTGTCGCCACGCTGCTTTCCCGGCGTCCCGACGGCGTGGTGCTAACCGGCATTCACCACACCAGCGAACTGAAAAAAGTGATTCTGAATGCGGCCATTCCAGTCGTGGAAATCTGGGATCTCACCCCCACGCCGCTCGACATGCTGGTCGGTTTCTCCCATGAAAAAGTCGGGCAGGCCACCGGCGAATATCTGTTGCGTAAAGGGTATCGTCGACCCGGTTTGTTGTGGACGGCCGATCGCCGTGCCGGTCAGCGTAAGCAGGGGTTATGCAGCGTTCTGGCGCATCATGAAATTCATGATGTGCCGCAGGTGGATGTGCCGCTCCCGGCGTCGCTGTCGCTGGGACGCAGTGGGCTTTCGCAACTCTTCAGTGAAGGGGAATTCGACGTGATTGTCTGCAGTTCCGACACGCTGGCGCAAGGTGCAATGATGGAAGCGGAAAGCCGTGGATTACGTATTCCTCAGAATTTGGCCGTCATCGGTTTTGGCGACCTCGATTTTGCCGCCAGCAATCGCCCGTCGATCACCACCGTCAGCGTCGACCGCCGCGCCATTGGTCAGCGAGCCGCCACGCTGCTGGCGAATCGCATTGAACAGACGGCAGTGGAAGAGGCCATTATCGATATCGGGTTTCACCTGATTGAGCGGGAATCCGCATAAACCGACACACGCATGTTGTCGAGTGTGCTAGCGTTAACGTCACACTGACAATAAGGAACCTGCTATGCCACACGTTGATATTAAATGTTTTCCGCGCGACCTGAATGATGAACAAAAAGCGGCGCTGGCCGATGATATTACTGAGGTGATCATCCGTCATCTGAACAGTAAGGAACGCTCGGTGAGCGTGGCGCTGACTGAAGTTCCGGAGGATAAGTGGCAGGGCGTCTGGGATAGCGAGATTGAACCGCAGATGGACGTGCTGATTAAAAAGCCAGGCTACAGCATGTAAACAAAACGCCCGGTCACGAAAACTGACCGGGCAACGTCGGGTTACGGCGTGACGATATTGAACCAGAATTCAAATTTATCCATATAGCCAAGCAGTTCGTTCAGTTTTTCCGCATTGCCGGTGATTTTTACGTCGCCTTTATCTGTGGCTTCTTTCAGCGTTTCTTCTTTCAACACAATCCGGTTTAGCGCATCGCGCGACAGGCTGATGGTGGCATCAGCATTGGCGTCTTCTACGTTCGCGGTGTGGTTCAGTACGCCGTTTTCCAGCTCGATTTTGTACTTACCGCCGTCGTCACCGAAATCGAAGTTAAGGACCATTTTCGCATCTGCTGCTTTTTGGCCGTTAATATGGACGGCGAGGTAGTCAAAGAACATCTCAGGCGTCATCGCGCGTACGGTATCCGGGCTGGCGGTATTCGGCGTTGGCCCCTTCACGACGCCGTTACGCAGTTCCTGCGCGCCGGTCAGGTAGAAGTTACGCCACGGGCCGGATTCAGCCTGGTATCCCAGTTGTTCCAGTGCGTCCGCTTCCAGGTTTCTCGCTGCCTGATTATTCGGATCGGCGAACACAACCTTGCTGACCACTTGCGCAACCCAACGATAATTGCCCTGATCGTAGTCCTGCTTCGCTTTTTGCAGAATGGCATCGGCGCCGCCCATGTACTCCACAAATTTCTTCGCGCCTTCTTCCGGCGGCAGTTCGTCCAGCGTAGCCGGGTTGCCGTCAAACCAGCCGAGATACAGCACATAGGTTGCCTTCACATCATGGCTGACCGAACCATAGTAACCGCGGTTAGCCCAGGTATTGGCCAGCGAGGGCGGCAGGGTAAAGTTTGCGGCGATTTCATCACGGGTTAAGCCCTGGTTGGCCATTCGCAGCGTCTGGTCGTTGATATAGCGATACAAATCGCGCTGGCTTTTCAGCAATTTGACCACATTGTCATTGCCCCAGGTCGGCCAGTGGTGCTGTGCGAGGATAATTTCGGCCTTATCGCCCCACAGGTTAAGCGCTTCATTAATGTATTTGGACCATGGCAGCGGCTGGCGAATTTTAGCGCCGCGCAGCGAATAGGTGTTGTGCAGGGTGTGGGTGACATCTTCTGCGGTTTCGATAATTTTCTTCTCTTCGATATACCACAGCATTTCGGATGGGGCTTCAGAACCCGGCGCCATCAGGAAATCATAGGTCAGTCCGTCAATGACCTCTTTCTGCCCGGTTTTGGTAATATAATTGGTCGGCGCGATCAGCGTCACCGTACCGGCGGAGGTGGTGGTTCCCAGACCTGCGCCGACCTGGCCTTTAACATCCGGTTTCAGCAGGTTGCCGTACATATAGCTGGCACGGCGACTCATCACGTTCCCGGCCATGATATTTTCTGATACCGCTTCCTCCATGAATCCGGCAGGGGCGTAGATTTTCACTTTGCCCGCTTTCACATCGCCTTCATCGACCACGCCGCGAACGCCGCCGTAGTGATCCACATGGCTGTGGGTGTAAATCACCGCCACAACCGGTTTTTTACCCCGGTTCTTAAAGTACAAATCCATGCCCACTTTCGCCGTTTCTGCCGAAACCAGCGGATCGACAACGGTAATGCCTTCTTTACCTTCGATAATCGTCATATTCGACAGGTCAAGATTACGGATCTGATAAACCCCCTCCGTCACCTCAAACAGGCCGCTAATATTAATCAACTGCGCCTGACGCCAGAGGCTGGGGTTTACTGAGTCGGGAGATTTATCGCCTTCTTTAATGAATGCATATTGCTGAGGATTCCAGATAACATTGCCTTGCTCGCCCTTAATCACTTCCTGGGGAATGGGGGCAATAAAGCCTTTATGGGCATCGGTAAAATCGGTGTTATCGGAAAAGGGCAGCTGATTATAAAGCGCATTGTTCGCCTGTTGAGTGGCGGCAGTGGCATCTTTAGGCGCTTCAGCCGCAATAAGCGGAAGAGAAAAAGACGTTAACAGCCCGGCAAGGAGTAGACCCCTGGCGATGGTATTGAGTTGCATTGTAAAACCTCACTTATCGAAATGGAGGACATTTTGATGTGGAAATGCAGGTGTATATGCGTTTGACGTGAAAATTTGAGGTAATGCAACATTAACTATAGCCAGCTTCTGCCAGACGGCAATTAACGTGCAGATATTGCTAGTGTATTGATACCTGCACGATTTTTGATCAGTTCTGCGGGATGTCCTCGACAGAAGTATAGAGCGTCAGTCCATGTTGACGAGCGACCTCGATATCCATATCGGCACCCTTAGACGCTCCCGCAATTCGGTAAATCGCATCACAGCGAGCGATGAGTCGGTGGGCAACCGGGTAGAGCATGGCTTCGCTAATCTCATCATCTAACGACGTGGAACCTGCCGCCTTAGCCAGCGGCAACGCGAGCCATTCGCCAATCAGCGGAATATGCCCGCGCTGGTATACGGCCAGCGCTGCCGTTTCCAGACGCTGAAGGTTGGCGTCGATCAGAGCCTGTTTTCCATCTGTGCCGCTGCGATAAGGGCCGGCGATTAAAATGAGTTGTGCGGTCATGATATCCTCGTTGCTTGTTTGTCGTAGGCAGAAATGCACATTTCTGCACGTTTTTGTTGCCTGTCAGGCGTTGCGTTTGTAGAGTAAATATCATAAACAGCAAATTCGTGCATGATCAAGATAAATCGTGCACATTCAGGAATAACCCTATGCTTACCGATCAGCGTAAAAAAATGATCCTTGAACTCCTGGCCGCCGAAGGTCAGGTGTTGTCGAAAGCGCTCAGTAACCGGTTTGCGGTTTCAGAGGACACTATCCGCCGCGATTTGCGCGAGCTTGCCGCAGAAGGATTTCTGCAGCGCGTACACGGCGGGGCGCTGCCATCGTCTGGTGCGACAGCGCCGTTTCTTGAACGAAAATCATTGAAAACCGACGCCAAAAAGCGCGTGGCGCAAAAAGGGGCCACGTTGATTTCCCCCGGTCAGGTAGTGATCATTGACGGCGGCACGACGACGACTGAGCTGATTGCGTGTCTGCCGGATGATTTAAACATTACCGTCGTCACCCACAGTCCGGGCATCGCATTAGGGCTGGTCAATCATCCGCTTATCGAGATCATTCTTATTGGTGGGCGCGTGTATAAACACTCCATCGTCACGGTGGGTGCGGCGACGATTGAGGGAATGCGCAACATTCAGGCCGATCTCTTTTTCATGGGCGTGACGGGCATTCATCCGGAAGCGGGGTTAACCACGGGAGATTACGAAGAAGCGTGCATCAAACGTGCATTTTCCGGCAGAGCCGCGGAAACGATTGTCCTGGCCTCGCCGGAGAAGATCAGCGCCGCATCTCCCTTTGCCATTGGCGACGTGTCGCTGATTAATACGGTCGTCGTGGAAGAGAACACCGACGAGAGCTGGATCCGCGCCATGAACGCGAAGGGGATCACCGTGGTGACGGCGTAGTTAGCCCGCCGTCACGCGTTTGCCGCTGGTGACAAATGTACCGGCGCCAAGATGATGCAGGGTGTTGAGTTTGTCGTCATCGAACTGCCAACGGCCTTCGACAAACACCCGCTCATCGGCAGCGGCAGAAACCACTTCGCCGAATAAGGTGTCGTATTTTTCCTGCGCGGCGGTGGCGGGGAGGAGGCGACACTCCATCCAGGCCAGACATTTTTCCTCAACGACCGGCAACCCCAGCACCGGACCTTTCACCACCGGGATGCCGTAACAGTTGAATTTGTCTTCATCGCGCCCGGAAACGCTGCCAACGGCGTAAGTCCAGTTGGTAGCGGCGATGCCGGGAATGACAATACCGAACAGGCCGCTGCGCTCAATTAACTCGCGCGACCAGGCCGTTTTATCGACCACGATCGCCAGACGCGGCGGTTCAAACTCGACGGGCATAGACCACGCGGCGGCCATGATATTGCGTCGGTTGCTGATCTCATCGCGACTGGTGATCAGTACCGTGGGGCCATGATTGAGCAGACGGCTGGCGTGGCGTAATTCGACAGGACGGAATCGACTCATAGAATTGTCTCACAAAGGTTTTTTTTGAGTATTAATGAAAACTGACGTCGCGCCAAGCGTCTCATAACACCTGCCTCACTCTTTGGTACATCGTTTATACTCGGATAACGATTTAAGGCCCACGACAGGAAATCTGATGACGCCTATCCTGAATGCTTATTTTGCTCGACTGAACTGGTCAGGGCGTGCCGACGTCAATATTGAGACGCTTCGGGCGCTACATTTGCAGCATAACTGTACTATCCCGTTTGAGAATCTCGACGTGCTGTTACCGCGAGAAATGCACCTTGATGACAGGTCGCTGGAAGAGAAACTCATTACCGCACGTCGCGGCGGCTACTGTTTTGAGCAAAATGGCGTGTTTGAGCGCGTCCTGCGCGAACTGGGGTTTACCGTGCGCAGTCTGTTGGGACGCGTGGTGCTGGCCAACCCTCCGAACCTGCCACCGCGAACTCACCGTCTGCTGCTGGTCGAACTGGACGACGAATCGTGGATCGCCGATGTGGGATTTGGCGGTCAGACGCTGACTGCCCCCATTCGTCTGCAAGCGGACATTATCCAGAAGACGCCACACGCAGAATACCGTTTGCAGCAGGAGGGGGACGACTGGATCCTGCAGTTCTGTCATCACGATCGCTGGCAATCCATGTACCGTTTTGATCAGGTGGTGCAGCAGCAAAGTGACTATGTGATGGGCAACTTCTGGTCCGCGCACTGGCCGCAATCACATTTTCGTCATCATCTGCTGATGTGCCGTCATTTGCCGGACGGGGGGAAACTGACCCTCACCAACTTCCACTTCACGCATTACGAAGGTGACAGGGTGGTAGAACAGCGCAATTTACCGGATGTCGCCTCATTGTATGCGTTGCTACAGGAACGTTTTGGTCTGGGGGTGACAGACGCGAAGCATGGTTTTACGGAAACTGAACTGGCCAGGGTGATGGCGGCGTTTGATACGCATCCCGAAGCGGGAAAATAATCAAAACCCGGCAGGCGCAGGCGCTTGCCGGGCATAATATTAAAAATCTATCGCCCATTCGGCGTGAAACAAAATGACCGCGTTACCCGTGATGGTGACTTTTTCCGGCTGGTTATCCTGAATCTTCACCTCAATTTCAACGGTGCCATCGCGACCTAATGCCCGTCCCTGATGTCCTTTCACCTGCAGCAATTTCCCGTCGTGTTCCAGTAAACCGTGATGCACCAGCCAGGCACCCATCGGGCCGTTGGCATTGCCGGTCACCGGATCTTCCACAATACCAATTGCCGGTGAGAACATGCGCCCATCAGTTTCATTTTTGCCCGGACGGATCTGGAATGGGAAAAAGCCATTGCAGCCAATCTGTTTGCTGATGGTGCAAAGGGCATCAAGATCGGGAGAAAGGGCATCGATATCGACTTCAGGCTTAAGCGGAATCATCACTTTTGAATGCCCGGTTGACGCCACCTGAATCGGTAACTCCGGCAGCATATCGCCTTCGCTCAGGTGCAGCGCACGAAGAATCGCCGCGCGGACGTCGCCTTCGAGCGGCGCTTCAAAGCTGGGCGTACCTTGTTCCAGCGAGATACGATAATCGTCACCATCATGGTGGATCTCGACCCGGTGACGACCCGCCAGCGAGGTTTGCCAGACGGTGGTATTGCCCAGTCCCAGCACCGTGGCGCGAACATAATGCGCCGCAACGGTAGCGTGCCCGCAGATTGGCACTTCTACCGTCGGCGTAAAGTAGCGAATACGGACATCGCTGTCATCGCTTTGCAGCAGGAATGCGGTTTCGGAGTGACGTAATTCGCGGGCAATTAGCTGCATTTGTGTTTCGCTGAGGCCATCAGCATTCAGAACGACACCTGCAGAGTTGCCGCGAAAGGGGGTTCTGGTGAAGGCATCAACGTGGTAAACCTGTGGTTTCATTAGCGTTCTCCCTGAGTGAGAGAAGCATCATAACGTGGAAAAGGCCGAATAGCGATGCATCTGTCTGTACGGCGCGTGATAGGATAAAACCCGGCAGGCATCTACGCGAGCCGGGTGTTTTAGCATCAGAATGAGGCCTTAATACCTACCATCGCGGAGGTATCGCTGTAACCTTTATCACCGATCTGCTGACCGATGTTACCCCACAGGGCAACGTTCTTCGTCAACTGACCTTCAACACCGGCTTTCAGTTCGCCAATATTGCGGGTGCCCTTCAGATTCACGTTTTCACCGTTCATTGCGACGCCAAAGTCTTTGGTGTTGTGGATCCAGTTGGCTTCCACAAACGGCTGGAAGGTGCGGCCTTTGCCGTCATCCAGTTTGTTGTGGCCCTTGCCGAACAGACGCACACCAACACGGGTCTGGATGTTGCCGTCACCGTTGCCTTCCACGCGGGTACCGTTAACTTCTTTGTGCTCATCGGCCTTCACGCCCATCCAGGTGACCTGGGCTTTGGGCTGGATGTACAGCGCGTTGCGCTCACTGAGTTCGGCCAGTTTCCAGGTGTAGCCGGATTCAACAGATGCGGTGAAGCCTTTAGAATCATACTCTTCAGATTCGACGCCACGCCCGGACACCGTGTTATCAAACCAGCTGTACTGCGCCCAGGTATCGACATACGCGCCTTCGTGCGTCGCGTTGTCCTGCAGCCAGGTGCCGTACAGGCCGACACTGTAACCGCTGACGCGGCTGTCGGCACGGTTACCGTTACGCTGGTTTTCGGCGCGCGCTTTCTGGTTCGCATAACCGGCCATCAGACCCAGATGATAACGGTCGGCGCTGTCCGAAGACCACTGCGCGAGATCGCCACCGAGCTGCATGACATAACGGTTGGCCTGCATGTCCAGTTGACCGCTGCTGTCTTTCTGACGGGTATGACCGCCCACATTACGCAGCCACAGGCTGGTGACGGCGTCTTCGCCGGTCAGCGCGTCCACGTAATGCGTTTCACCGAGACGATCCTGCAAACGGGTATTGAACAGCGTGTTCGCCGCCTGCAGGTTCATGCCATACAGGCCTGCTTCCGGACGCACCGCGTGTTCACGCAGCGTCGGAGTTGGCGGCTGCGGATCGGTAGGATTCAGAGGATCCAGCGGAGTAACCGGAGACAGGGCGCTGCTCAGATACCAGTTTTTATTATTCTCGCCTTCACCGCGATGCAGGGTGTAGTCATACGCACCGGCCACGATACGGCCATTTTGTTTAAACACACCGTCAGAATTGCCGCCAACGCTAATCAGTTCGATGCCATCAGTCGTCAGACCGCCCGCGCCCCCGGCGTTCAGTACTTTAACGTTCGTGCTGCCGGAGGTGTTGCCCGCAACGATCATCCGGTCAGTCGGTGAGCTGTCATCGCCCAGTTGGGTGTTCATCACGAGATTACCGTTAGTGCCTGTGTAATCACCATCCACTGTCAGGGTTTTGAAGCTCGCGGTATCACGCGTCAGCATACGACGCTTTGCGGCGGTCGGCATAAAAGTCAGCGTGGAGTCATTCAGCGTCAGGTTGGTGAGCTGAGAACTTTTGGTCATGTTCCAGGCCGAGCCGTCGGCCAGCGACAAGTTATTCACCGCATTGCCGCTGGTGACCATCCCGCCGACGAAACGCGACTGGTTAATCGCATTCACATCAACCACGGCGGAATCCAGGGCTTCAATCGTCCCGACAACCTGGATTTTCTGCGGGTTAATCGTCACGCGGGAGTCGGCGTTTTCCGCCAGAATGGCGGTGGCATCCGGGTCGTTGTAGTTAACCCCCAGTTGCACTTCACCGTTTAGCGTGATCTCGCCGCCTTTGTTCGCCTGAACGTATTTCCAGCTCCCACTGCGGGTGGTATCGACAACATCAATGTTCAGACGACCATTAATGTCGATTTTACCCGCCGTGAGGGCATCTTCTTTACTGGCCATAATACCGGAACCGGTTGTCTGTTGATGCCCCTGAGTATCCAGGGTAATGGTCAGGTTATTACCGGTATATTGCGAGGAGCCCATTGAATCGACGCCTTCAAGAACCGTCTGATCCGCGCCTGATTTTAACAATACTGACGTCGTTCCATGAGTGGTGATGTACGAATCCAAATCGATGTCATCAATACCATCAGATAGCCAGATACCCGAAGCAACCGCCCCAACGCGATTGGCAGTGATATCGATCGCGGTATCACCAAAGGCTTCAATATAACCCGCGTTAGCATTAATGCCGTCTGCAAACTCATCAGCAACGGATCTCACGGTGGCATTCTGATAACGAATAAGCGAGCGGTGAGTGGAGTTTGTCGATTCTGAAACGATCCCCACGGAGTATTCCGTACTCTTGTTATTAACAATCAGGTTTTCAGCGTTGATGAGGGTTCCTTCTTTCGCATAAATGCCAAAAATGTGTCCCTTCGCTCCGGTGATGGTTGCATTCACCGTGGTGTCACCGGTCAGGGTAATCACGCCGTTATTCTTATCAGCGTAAATACCCATGATGTCCTTATTCTCACGTTTGTGGCTGATGTTTATGGTTAAATCATCAGCAATAATCGCGCCTTTTTTCGCAAGATAGGCATCGCTTGATCCGCCGACATTGAGAATGCCAACCGCGAACATCGTGTGATAATCATTGTCCAGCGCCAGGTCAGGGCGTCCTTCAACCGTACCCGGAATGTAATCCCCAACAAGCTGATTAATGGTAGAACCTGACCCCAAATTGATTGTGCCGCTATTGGCAACAAAGACAGCGCCAGAGGCAAGTGAAAAATCGCCATCTTCAAACTCGCCCATGCCGCTAACAATCGGCGTTCCAGCCGGAGCCGTCACCATAATCGCACCATTGTTTTCCACGAAGAGGGTGTTGTCTTCCCCTGCGACGCTGATAATTTTATAGCTGCCACCTGCAACCAGGGCACCACTGCCGGTGATAATGCCATCATCTTCATCATAAATTTTTGCATTTACGTTATTTGTCATTAACAGGCTGCCGATCAACAGCGCCATAGTGGTTAATTTAAATTCTTTCATATCCCTATTCGCTTTTTTTAATAGACAAATACAGCACGGAATAAATTATATTTCTCAACGCTGCGTTTTGGTTTCCAGGCAGAGCGAAAGCAATTTGAGTCAGACGATATCTGCCGAATTCCTTCCAGTAATTCATTCGTGCAAGAGTGATTTATTTTTCATGTTGCTGAATGGATCACAAATGAATTGATCTTACGTAACTAAAGAAATCAGTTAATTGTGAAGTGAAATAATGGATTACAGATGAAATGACGTTAATTTCGCAACAGTCATGGCATATAATAAAAGAGAGGGGTTGAGGTCATCTTTATGATTTTTAAGGAGATAACATATCTTAAATCCGATTTAAGATTTATTAAGGTGTTTCATGTCGTAATTTAAACTCATCAGTATCATAACGGACAAATAAACCGCACGGGTAGGAATATTTCCTGCCCGTGAATTTTTAAAAATCTATTACCCGCTGTGCGTGAAACAAGTTCGCCGCATTGACGGATATAGTCACTTTAAGCAGTTGGTTACCCTGAATGACTACTTCAATATCGACAATACCATCGCGGACTAATACTCGCTCCTGATGTCTTTTCACCAGCAGCATTCTCCCTGAGGTGGAGAAGCGTCATAACGTGCAGC
The DNA here is from genome assembly GCF_002880615.1 of Citrobacter freundii complex sp. CFNIH2. NCBI lineage: Bacteria > Pseudomonadati > Pseudomonadota > Gammaproteobacteria > Enterobacterales > Enterobacteriaceae > Citrobacter > Citrobacter freundii complex sp. CFNIH2. The sequence goes on from NZ_CP025757.1 coordinate 1,330,094, forward strand.
GTGTCGGATGGCAGTACCATCCGACACCGAAATTCCTAGCGACGGGAACGAACGATCTGGTAGCGACGACTGAAGTACTCAAACGGCGCGCTCCAGACGTGAACCAGACGGGTGAACGGGAAGATCAGGAAGATGGTCATTCCCAGCACCAGATGCACGCGGAAGATAAACGCCACGCCGTCGAGGTGGGCTGAGGCGCCGCCACGGAAGGTGACAACCGACTGTGCCCATTCCACCAGTTTCAGCATTTCACTGCCGTCCGGGTGCTGTGCGGAGAACGGTATTGTGCTTAAGCCCAGAATGCACTGAATCAGCAGAATGCAGAGGATCAGGATATCTGCCGTGGATGAGGTGGCCCGGACGCGAGAGTTAGTCAGGCGACGCACCAGCAATCCCGCACCGCCGACCAGCGTCAGTACGCCACAGATCCCGCCGGCAATCATTGCCATCTGTTGTTTCACCGCAACCGGCAGGAACCAGGCGTACATCCAGTGGGGGGTTAACATCCCGAACAGGTGACCAAAGAAGATCCCCAGAATGCCGATGTGGAACAGATTCGACCACAGAACCATCCCGCGCTTGTCCAGCATCTGACTGGAGGACGCCCGCCAGGTGTACTGCCCGTAGTCATAGCGCAGCCAACTGCCGAGGATAAACACCGTCCCGCAGAGATAGGGGTAGATGTCGTAAAAAAAGACGTTCAGGAACTGTATCATTTCGGGCCTCCCGCGCTGACGTCGACGTACTGCGGCGCCACGTCCTGGCTAAAGCGTCGTTGATATTGCTGTAACGGCGAACTGTCACAGGCCGTGGCGTTATCTTCGATAAATTTCACCTGTTCCTCTTCCCAGACGGCATCCAGCGCCTGGCGGGTATCGTCACGGGCCTCGGTATCCACCTGCTTCGTGACACTGTCACTCGATAGCGGACTGCCCGCCAGGAAAAGCAGGGCATCGAACAGTTGATACCACGGCGTGTCGCGCTGCTTTAAGCGTCCGCCCAGCAGGGCCAGAATCGGCGCAACGTTCTGCAAACCTTCGCGCGCTTCCGCTTCCGGCAGTACGCTCAGGTATTCCAGATACAGCGGCAGATGGTCCGGCAGCTCGCGACAATCAAGCTGTAGCCCGACCTTCTCGTACTGCGCCAGCAAATCGACCATCGCCTGGCCGCGATCGCGTGATTCCGCATGCACGTGCTCGAACAGCAGCAGCGAGGTGGCGCGCCCACGGTCAAACACTTCGCACCATTCGGCCTGTTTATCGAGCAACGGCGCGCTGAGCAGGGCGTCGGTGAAGTCGTTGAGCATCGGTGCCTCGTGTCTCACCAGCGCCAGCGCGTCGTCTTTACACTCCCACAGCAGCTCATCCGGATACTCCATCAGCAGGCCAATCACCTTGAGGATTTGCATTATTCCCCCTCCGCCTTATCACGTACTTCGGTAATGTTGATAGCGTCAATGCGGCTACTGTTGAACAGGTTGAATTTAGTATCGGAACCGTGACAGCCGTCGCCGAAAGAGAAGCCGCAACCGTTGCGCTCAGGAAAGGCGTCACGCGCCATCTCGCGATGGCTGGTCGGGATGACAAAACGGTCTTCGTAGTTGGCAATGGCAAGATAGCGATACATCTCTTCAATCTGTTCCACGGTCAGCCCGACTTCGTCAATCGCGCGGGTATCGGTGACGCCTTCTACGGTCTGCGAGCGCATATAGTGACGCATCGCCATCATGCGCTTCAGCGCGCGCAGCACCGGGCCGGTGTCGCCAGCGCTCAACATATTGGCGAGGTACTGCACCGGAATACGCAGGCTTTCGATCGCCGGCAGCACGCCGTCGCTTTTCGGCAGTCCGCCCGCATCGGCGTAAGACTGAATCGGCGACAGCGGCGGCACATACCAGACCATTGGCAGGGTGCGGTATTCCGGATGCAGCGGCAGCGCCAGCTTCCAGTCCATCGCCATTTTGTAGACCGGCGAACGCTGCGCCGCGTCGATCACGTTCTGTGGAATGCCCTGTTTCAGCGCTTCTTCAATCACCGCCGGGTCATGCGGATTCAGAAACACGTCGCACTGACGCTCATACAGATCGGTTTCATGCTCGGTGCTGGCCGCTTCTTCAATACGGTCCGCATCGTAGAGCAGCACGCCGAGATAGCGGATGCGCCCGACGCAGGTTTCGGAACAGACGGTTGGTTGACCAGATTCAATACGCGGATAACAGAAAATGCATTTTTCGGATTTGCCGCTTTTCCAGTTGAAGTAGATTTTTTTGTACGGACAGCCGCTGATGCACAGACGCCAGCCGCGGCATTTATCCTGATCGATCAGCACAATGCCGTCTTCTTCACGCTTGTAGATGGCGCCGCTCGGGCAGGTGGCGACACAGCTTGGGTTCAGGCAGTGTTCGCACAGGCGCGGCAGATACATCATGAAGGTGTTTTCAAACTGGCCGTACATCTCCTTCTGGATCTTGTCGAAGTTACGGTCTCGCGCGCGCTTTTCGAATTCGCCGCCAAGCAGCTCTTCCCAGTTCGGCCCCCAGATGATTTTATCCATTCGCTTGCCGTCAATCAGCGAACGGGGACGGGCGGTAGGTTGATGTTTGCCTTCTGGCGCGCTGTGCAGATGCTGATAGTCGTAGGTGAACGGCTCGTAGTAATCATCGATTTGCGGAATGACCGGGTTAGCGAAGATTTTGGTGATAACGCCCATTTTGCCGCCCAGACGCGGCCTGATCTTGCCATTCACGTCGCGAACCCAGCCGCCTTGCCATTCTTCCTGGTCTTCCCAGTTTTTCGGATAACCGATGCCGGGTTTCGTCTCGACGTTGTTAAACCACGCGTACTCCATCCCTTCACGTCCGGTCCAGACGTTTTTACAGGTGACGGAGCAGGTGTGGCAGCCAATGCATTTATCGAGGTTCAGTACCATGCCAACCTGTGAGCGTATCTTCATTTTTTCGCCTCCTGTACCTGATCCCGACCTTCATCATCCAGCCAGTCAATGTTTTTCATTTTTCTAATCATGATGAACTCGTCGCGGTTGGAGCCGACGGTACCGTAATAGTTAAAGCCGTAAGCAAGCTGCGCATAGCCGCCAATCATGTGGGTCGGTTTCGGGCACACGCGGGTGACGGAGTTGTGGATCCCGCCGCGCATCCCGGTGACTTCCGAACCGGGGATATTCATGATGCGTTCCTGCGCGTGGTACATCATCGTCATGCCGGGCGGCACGCGCTGACTCACCACCGCACGGGCGGTGAGGGCGCCGTTGGCGTTGAAGGCTTCGATCCAGTCGTTATCCTCAATGCCCAGCTCTTTGGCATCCGTTTCACTGATCCAGACAATCGGCCCGCCGCGCGACAGCGTCAGCATCAGCAGGTTTTCGCTATAGGTGGAGTGAATGCCCCATTTCTGGTGCGGCGTCAGGAAGTTCAGTGCTTTTTCCGGGAAACCGTTCGGCGGAATTTCCCGCATTTCGCTGACGCTACGGGTATCAATCGGCGGACGATAAGCCACGAGGCTTTCGCCGAACGCCCGCATCCATTGATGGTCCTGATACAGCTGTTGACGACCAGAGAGCGTGCGCCACGGGATCAGCTCATGGACGTTGGTATAGCCCGCGTTATAGGAGACATGTTCACTTTCCAGACCGGACCAGGTCGGGCTGGAGATGATTTTGCGCGGCTGCGCCTGGATATCGCGGAAGCGAATCTTCTCGTCTTCTTTGTTGAGCGCCAGATGCGTATGTTCACGACCAGTCATCGCGCCGAGCGCTTCCCACGCTTTCACAGCGACCTGACCGTTGGTTTCCGGGGCGAGGGCGAGGATCACTTCCGATGCGTCCAGTGCAGTTTCAATCAGCGGACGGCCTTTCGCCGGGCCTTCGCGCTTGGTGTAGTTGAGCTTGCCGAGGAAATCGACCTCCGTCTGGGTGTTCCACGAGATCCCTTTACCGCCGTTACCCAACTTGTCCATCAACGGTCCGAGCGAGGTAAAACGCTCGTACGTCGCGGGGTAATCACGTTCTACCACGGCGATGTTTGGCGCGGTTTTACCGGGGATTAAATCGCATTCCCCTTTACGCCAGTCCTGAATGTCGAACGGCTGCGAAAGTTCTGCCGGTGAATCGTGCTGCAGCGGTTGCAGCACCACGTCGGTTTCTTGTCCCAGATGGCCGACACAGACCTCAGAGAACACCCTGGCAATGCCTTTGTAGATTTCCCAGTCGCTTTTTGATTCCCACGCCGGATCCACCGCCGCAGACAGCGGGTGAATAAACGGATGCATATCCGAAGTATTCATGTCGTCTTTTTCATACCAGGTGGCAGTGGGAAGAACAATATCGGAGAACAGACAGGTACTCGACATACGGAAGTCGAGCGTCACCAGCAGGTCGAGCTTGCCTTCGATTGCCGCTGACTGCCATTCCACCTCTTCCGGTTTAATGCCTTCACTGGAACCCAGCGCTTCCCCCTGAATGCCGCTCTCTGTTCCCAGTAAATATTTGAGCATGTACTCATGGCCTTTACCGGAAGAACCGAGGAGGTTAGAGCGCCAGACAAACAGATTGCGCGGATGGTTCTTACCGCTGTCGGGCTGTTCGCAGGCAAAACGAATATCACCGGATTTCAATGCCTGAATGGTGTACTCCGCAGGCGATAAGCCGGCCTTTTCGGCGCTGGCTTTCACCGTCAGCGGGTTGAGGTTGAGCTGCGGCGCAGAAGGCAGCCAGCCCATGCGCTCGGCACGCACGTTGAAATCGATCAGATGGCCGGTGAATTTCGAGGCATCCGCCAGCGGTGAGAGCAGTTCCTGGGCGGTCAGTTTTTCATAACGCCACTGGCTGGCGTGATTATAGAAAAACGAGGTGCTGTTCATCTGGCGCGGCGGACGGTTCCAGTCCAGCGCGAAAGCCAGCGGTAGCCAGCCGGTTTGCGGACGCAGTTTTTCCTGGCCGACATAGTGCGCCCAGCCGCCGCCGCTCTGTCCGACACAGCCGCAGAACACGAGGATGTTGATCATTCCCCGGTAGTTCATGTCCATGTGATACCAGTGGTTGACACCGGCACCAAGGATAATCATCGAACGTCCGTGAGTTTTATGCGCGGTATCGGCAAACTCACGGGCGATGGTTTCAATCTGGAAACGCGGCACGCCGGTGATCTGTTCCGCCCAAGCCGGGGTGTAGGCTTTGACCTCGGAATAGTCCTTCGCACCGTACGCGTCATCCAGACCGCGATCGAGGCCGTAGTTTGCCAGCACAAGATCGTAGACGCTGACCACCGGACAACGGCTGCCATCGGCAAGCGTCAGTTGCTTCACCGGCAGTTGGCGCACCAGCACCGGCTCCTGCTTCACGCTGCGAAAATGCGGGTTTTCGTTGCCGCCAAAATAGGGGAAGGCGACGCCCAGCACCTCATCGTGTTGACCGAGCAATGACAGCGTCAGCTCGGTTTCCGTTTCCGCCGCCAGCGACTCAAGGTTCCATTTGCCTTTTTCGCCCCAGCGGAAACCGATCGAGCCGTTAGGCACCACCAGTTCACCGGCGCTGTTGCAGGCGACGGTTTTCCACTCCGGATTGTTACTTTCACCCAGACCATCAACCAGATCCGAGGCACGCATCATTCGTCCTGGCACATAGCTGCCGTCCTCGCGGGCATCCAGCAATACCAGCATCGGCATATCGGTGTAGCGACGGCAATAGTTAAGGAAATAGTCGCTGGGATTGTCGAGGTGGAACTCTTTTAAGATCACATGGCCCATTGCCATCGCCAGCGCGCTGTCGGTGCCTTGTTTTGGCGCCAGCCACTGATCGCTTAGCTTGGCGACTTCAGAGAAGTCAGGGGTAATGGCGACCGTTTTGGTGCCTTTGTAACGTACCTCGGTAAAGAAGTGCGCATCCGGCGTCCGCGTTTGCGGCACGTTGGAGCCCCAGGCGATGATATAGCTGGAGTTGTACCAGTCGGCCGATTCCGGCACATCAGTCTGTTCGCCCCAGGTCATCGGTGACGCGGGCGGTAAGTCGCAGTACCAGTCGTAAAAACTCAGACAGGTACCGCCGAGCAGGGAAAGATAACGGGTACCTGCGGCATAGGAGACCATCGACATTGCCGGGATCGGCGAGAAGCCGGCAACGCGGTCCGGCCCATAGGTTTTCACTGTCCAGACGTTGGCGGCGGCGATTAACTGGTTAAGCTCTTTCCAGTTGGAGCGGATGAATCCACCGTGCCCACGTACCTGTTTGTAGCTCTGGCACTTTAGCGGGTCGTTCATGATCGACTCCCACGCCAGCACCGGATCGGCATGGATGGACAGCGCGTCGCGCCACAGTTCGATCAGACGCTTACGCACCAGCGGGTATTTCAGGCGGTTGGCGCTGTACAGATACCAGGAGTAGCTGGCGCCACGCGGGCAGCCGCGCGGTTCATGGTTAGGCAGATCCGGACGCGTCCGCGGATAGTCAGTCTGCTGGGTTTCCCAGGTCACCAGACCATTTTTGACGTAGATTTTCCAGCTACAGGAGCCGGTACAGTTCACCCCGTGGGTGGAACGGACAATCTTGTCAAACTGCCAGCGCTGACGGTAGCTGTCTTCCCAGTCCCGGTTGGTATGCATCACCTGGCCGTGACCGTCAGCAAAGGTGTCACCCTTTTGTTTAAAGTAACGGAAGCGATCCAACAGTTTACTCATGACATTTCTCCTGCTCCATAGGGTCTTGTAGGCCGGATAAGTCCTGTAGGTCTGATAAGACGCCTCGGCGTCGCCATCAGGCGTAAACTCTTGCCGGATAGAGGCGCAAGCGCCTTACCCGGCCTACAAAACATCGGTGAATATGTTGTTATTTTTGCTTCGGTTTACGGCGGCCATAGACCAGCCAGGTCACCAGCACGCAGACGATGTAAAACACCAGAAAGATTTTCATGGCGCCGACGGGAGAACCGGTCATCGCCAGCGAACTGCCGAAGGCTTTAGGAATGAAAAAACCGCCGACGGCGCCAATAGCGGAAATAAAGCCCAGCGCGGCGGCGGTGTCGGTCACCGCTTCACGCTGTGCCTGTTCGTCGCTTCCACCACGCAGTTTCACCTTGTACATGGTGAGCTGGCGGAAGATGACGGCGATCATCTGGAAGGTAGAGCCGCTGCCCAGACCGGCGGTCAGGAACAGTCCCATAAAGACCAGATAGAAGGCGATAAAGCTGCCGGAACCCGAGCCGGGCAGGGTCAGGAACAGCAGGGCCGAGAACAGAGCCATAAAAATGAAGTTAATCAGCGTCACCCGGACGCCGCCGAACTTATCGGAGATAACGCCGCCCGCAGAACGCGCCAGCGCACCGATAAACGGGCCAAAAAACGCCAGATTGAGGATATTCACGTCGGGGAACTGCGTCTTCGCCAGCATGGCAAAGCCCGCGGAAAAGCCAATGAACGATCCGAATGTGGCCAGATAGAGCAGGCTCAACAGCCAGAGGTGAAAGCGCTTGAGCACCGGTAACTGAGAAGCGATAGAGGCTTTAGAGCTGGCGATGTCATTAGTGCCCAGCCAGGCGGCAATCGTGGCAATCGCCAGCAGCGGCACCCAGATCCAGGCGGCGTTTGCCAGTGAGAGCAGTGACCCATCGGGTTGCGGTATGCCCTGAACGCCGAGGAAGGCGAAGATCGGCAGAAAGATCACCAGCGGCGCGACGAGTTGCATCACGCTGACGCCCAGATTACCCAGCCCTCCGTTCACCCCCAGCGCGCTGCCTTGATTCGCTTTTGGGAAAAAGAAGCTGATGTTACCCATGCTGGACGCAAAGTTTGCGCCAGCAAAACCGCACAGCAGCGCGATGATGATAAATACCTCGAAAGGAGTGGTGGTATTTTGCACCGCAAAGCCGAGCCAGACGCAAGGAATAATCAGGATAGCGGTACTAAAAACCGTCCAGCGACGCCCCCCAAATAGGGGTACCATAAAGGAGTAGGGGACGCGTAATATTGCACCAGAAAGTGAAGGTAATGCGGTTAATAAAAAGAGTTGGTCGGTGGTGAAATTAAAACCGATTTTATTGAGATTAACGGCGACGGCGCTGAACAACATCCAGACACAGAAGGCAAGCAACAGGCAAGCGACTGAGATACAAAGGTTTCTTCGTGCTATGTGTTTTCCTTTATTCTCCCAAAATGCGGGATTTTCCGGCTTCCAGTCACTCAAAAGATAACGATTATTTTTCTCATTTTGTCGTGCCATATTACCCCTCACATGCACATGTCGTTCATGAAAAATAAGAAATAGTCTGCACAAAGGGCGCTATAAGCCCTTTTTAGAATTTATTGATGCTTTTAGGAATATTGATGAAAGGATAGATAAGAATGCGCAACCACGCGGAGTGAAGGGGGAATAACAGGTTGCTTAAGTGTTACCAAATGTAAATAAAAAAGTGCAAACGCTTAACATTCATTCGTTCAGGAAAAAAGCTCCAGCGTAATCATATGATCCAGATGGCGATCAAACGCCGGATCGGCCATCTCCTGAATGCCGAGAACGTACATGCCATCAAGGCCGCACACCAGCGCGATCAGACGCCAGGCAATGTCTGCAGGTGCGGAGGCGGTAGTAAACTCACCGGCAGCAAGCCCGTTTTCGATAATGGCGACCGTCTCTTCATGCCACATGCGCATGGTGAGGAGATAAGCGCTTTTGATTTCCGGGTCTTTATCCGCAAGGATCTGCGCTTCGCGCCAGAGCTTGATATAGGGCTCGAATCCGCGGTCATCACTGCCCAGCGTGGCGTGCAGACGCGTGCGCCAGGTGGCATCTTCCGCGACAAGTTCTGCATCCAGCAGGGCGCGAATCAGACGAACAAAAGCCTGCGATTTCAGTTCTCCGGAAGAGGTGAAATGGTGGTGGACTTGTCCGGTTGCCACCTTTGCTTCTGTGGCAATCCGCCGGACGGTCATGGCCGAAAAGCCATCTTCAAGCGCCACGCGCATGGCTGCCTGCAAAATCACTTCGCGGCGTTCATCTTTATTCAGATAGCTCATACCACCTCCATTCATCCCGGAGAGGCAGTGTATCAATAAGCTGGACAGATGTTCAATTACGGGCGGAGCAGGCCTTCCCAAATTCAATCACGCTCATTGTTTGATAATCACGTAGCTGAACAAAAAGTTGGACATACGTTCAATTTTCCGTAGGATCGGCAAAGCTGGACATGTGTCCAGTTTGTTTTCGTAGGGAGTTTTATGTTTCGTCAGTGGTTAACGTTAGTGATTATTGTGCTGGTCTACATTCCTGTTGCGATTGATGCAACGGTGCTGCACGTTGCCGCACCCACGCTGAGTATGACGCTGGGTGCCAGTGGCAACGAACTGTTGTGGATCATTGATATTTACTCGCTGGTGATGGCAGGGATGGTACTGCCGATGGGGGCGCTCGGCGATCGCATCGGTTTTAAACGCCTGCTGATTCTCGGCGGGGCGCTGTTCGGTCTCGCCTCACTGGCTGCGGCCTTTGCCCACACCGCCAGTTGGCTTATCGCCACTCGGGCCATTCTGGCGATTGGCGCGGCAATGATCGTGCCGGCGACGCTGGCCGGGATCCGCGCCACCTTCTCGCAAGCACGCCACCGCAACATGGCGCTTGGCGTCTGGGCGGCGGTGGGTTCAGGTGGGGCGGCATTTGGGCCACTGGTGGGCGGCATGCTGCTTGAGCACTTCTACTGGGGCTCGGTGTTCTTAATTAATGTGCCGATTGTTCTTGTCGTGGTGGCGCTCACCGCGCGCTATGTTCCACGTCAGGCCGGACGTCGCGATCAGCCGCTCAATCTGGGACATGCCATTATGCTGATTGTCGCGATTCTGCTGCTGGTTTACAGCGCGAAAACGGCACTGAAAGGGCACATCGCTACCGGCGTTATCGCGCTGGCGCTGGTGAGCGGCGCACTGTTGTTGGCGCAGTTTGTCCGCATTCAACTGGCGGCGAGTCGTCCCATGATTGATATGCGCCTGTTCACCCATCGCATTATCTTAAGCGGCGTGGTGATGGCGATGACGGCGATGATTACGCTGGTCGGTTTTGAGTTGTTAATGGCGCAGGAGCTGCAGTTTGTTCATGGCTTAACGCCGTATCAGGCAGGATTGTTTATGCTGCCAGTGATGCTGGCCAGCGGATTTAGCGGTCCGATTGCCGGGATGCTGGTATCACGACTGGGGCTGCGGAAAGTGGCCACCGGCGGAATGGCGCTATGCGCGCTGAGTTTCTATGGTCTGGCGGCAACGGATTTCAGTACTCAGCAAATCCAGGCCTGGATATTAATGGCGCTACTGGGATTCAGTGCTTCCAGCGCACTGCTGGCCTCAACGGCGGCAATTATGGCGGCGGCACCCGCCGAGAAAGCGGCAGCGGCCGGGGCGATCGAAACGATGGCCTATGAGCTGGGGGCGGGACTGGGGATTGCTATCTTTGGTCTGTTGCTCAGCCGTAGCTTCTCTGCGTCGATTACGCTGCCTGACGGTCTGAACGCCGGGGAGATAGCGCGCGCGTCGTCCTCGATGGGGGAAGCGGTACAACTGGCGCAGACACTTCCTGCGACATTGGCGGATCCTGTCCTGTTGGCCGCGAAGCAGGCTTTTACCTGGTCGCATAGCGTGGCATTAAGCAGTGCCGGAAGCATGCTGATTCTGCTGGCAGTGGGCATGTGGTTTAGTCTGGCGAAGGCCACACGCGAATAATCAGTGGGTGAACTGGCAGCGGTTATCCAGTTCTTCAACTTCCTTGCCGCTCAGACGCGCGTACTGACCCGTGAGCCGCCAGAACGCGGGTTGCGTTTCGGTATAAATCTCAGCGGCGAGGATCAGACGACGGCGATCGACCTCGTTGAATTCGAGCAACGTCCAGGGAATGAAGTAGCGCTCAGTGTCGGTCAACTTGATCCACAGCGGACATCCACAGCCGGAGCAAAAATACCGTTCGCCGCGTGGTGACGACGCAAAATGTGCCGGGTCGGATGCTTCGGGATCTATCATCGGTTGCCCACAGGCTTCCAGATACATGGCGATACCACCGGACCATTTCTGGCATATCGTACAATGACAGGCATAGACGTCGAGGGATTCGACATCGACGGTAAAATGGCTCTGCCCGCAGAGGCAACGTCCTGTGTAGGTTTGCACGGCATTCTCCTTATGACCGGTTCAACGTCGGGGAAAAAAAACCAGCCCATCGTGGGCTGGCTTTTGTACAGCTCAATTCTAAACAATTAGAACTGATAGGTCAGGCCAACGGCAACGATGTCGTCAGTGCCTACACCAGCAGCACGAGTAAAGTTGCTTTCGTCGATCAGGTTGATTTTGTAATCAACATAGGTAGACATGTTTTTGTTGAAGTAGTAGGTTGCGCCAACATCAATGTACTCAACCACATCCTGATCGCCCCATGCACCCAGGTCTTTAGCTTTGGATTTCAGGTAAGCCAGGGACGGACGCAGACCGAAGTCGAACTGGTACTGAGCAACAACTTCAAAGTTCTGAGTTTTGTTCGCGATATGATCATCACCGAACGGAGTCATGTTGCGAGTTTCAGAGTAGGTAGTTGCCAGATAGATGTTGTTCGCATCATATTTCAGGCCAGCAGCCCACACTTCAGCGTTGTCGCCGGAAGCATTCAGACTGTTGTTACCGTAGGCAACCTGGTCGTCAGTACGGTCAGATTTCGCATAAGCGGCGCTTGCTGCAAAACCTTCGTACTCATAGCTGGTAGACAGACCGAAGCCATCACCGTTCGCTTTAACTTCGTCGCCGCGATCGTTTTTACCCTGATACTGCAGAGCAAAGTTCCAGCCTTCAACCAGACCGAAGAAGTCGGTGTTACGGTAGGTCGCAACGCCAGTTGTACGAGCAGTCATGAAGTTGTCAGTCTGGGTCCAGGTGTCACCACCGAACTCAGGCAGAACGTCGGTCCATGCGCCAACATCGTAAGCAACGCCGTAGTTACGGCCATAATCGAAAGAACCGAATTCAGCAAATTTCAGACCAGCAAATGCCAGACGAGTTTTGTTGCCTTTGGCGCCATCTGATTCAGCGTTGTTGCCTTTGAATTCATATTCCCACTGGCCGAAACCGGTCAGTTGGTCATTAATCTGCGTTTCGCCTTTGAAACCCAGACGTGCATAAGTTTTGTCGCCATCATCGCCGTCATTGTCGGAGAAGTAGTGCAGAGCGGTAACTTTACCGTACAGATCCAGTTTGTTGCCGTCTTTGTTATACACTTCTGCCGCATTCACGACGCCTGCTGCCAACAGGCTAGTCACTGCCACTGCAACTAATTTAAGTTTCATTGTTAACAATCCTTATAATTTTCTTGGTGTGATTCCTGAACCATTGTCGATCGAAGCTTTTCCTCAATGGCAAACTATTTTTAAATTACGCAGCAGTATCAATTCAATAATAAGTTTCATGTAATTGCAGATTATTTCTATTTGTGTGATCCAGATCGCCTTAAGGCAAATCCGAGGCGCGGAAATTCTTAGAAATAACCTTTTATGCAATATTTTCGCAGGGAATTATATACGGCTTATTGGTTATTATGCGAGTTAGTTATCAGTGTGTACTATATACAGGTTAATAATTGTTGAACAATGTAAACCTCTGATTTATTAGCGTCTTGTTATCATAAATTTAACATAAGTTTAAAGACTTAGCGCTCTTATTAGAGATGAAATAAATAAACCCGATTCTGAAGATTAATAAAGGTATGGTTGAGTGGTCAGAAAAAATCAAATAAGAATTTTCTAACAAAAGATGAATATCCTAAGAATGGGCTGGTGACGATTTGTCACGCGAAAGCAAAGTCCGGGCCAGAAAGCGTACCGACCCGGGAGAGCGTTACGCGCGGCGTGTGGCCCACCAGCACAGCAGAGAACCGATGCAAACCATAATGGCACCCTGCCAGAAAGAGAACGATAGCGGGGCGCTCAGCAGCACGGCTGCCAGCGCAGATGACAGCACCGGTGTGAAATACGAGCCTACCGCCATGATGGTGACGTTGCCGTGCAAAATTCCCACGTTCCAGGCCGCATAGGCAAAACCCAGCGTCAGGGCGGCAGAGACCAGTTTAATGATGACCGGCGTACTGAACACCATTTCAGGTTGTGGCGTCAAAAAATAGTGAACCCACAAACTGAGTGCGGTCAGTAAAACGAAAACCGTGATGCCATTAAATCCACGCGCGTATTTATTGGTTACGGTACAGTAGGTCGCCCAGATAAAAGCCCCGAGAAAGGCGAGAAAATAGCTCAATGGACTGCTGGTGATATTACTGATAATTTCCCCAGGATTCAGGCCGTTTTCGCCACCCAGCACCCAACAAATACCGGTTATCGCGAGCAGTAATCCAGGAACGATTATCCAGGTGGTTTTTTGACCATTAAACAGAATCGCGAATAAAATAGTCAGACTTGGCCATAAATAATTGACCATACCGACCTCAATCGCCTGATGACGTGTGGCGGCATAGCCCAACGATAACGCCAGACATATTTCATAACTGACAAACAGCACGCTACCGGCGATTAAATAACCAACAGGAAAACGGCGGATATTGGGAAAACCCACGGTAAATATCAGCAGCAGTCCACTTAATGAATAGATTGCCGCCGCACCGCCGACTGGCCCAAGTCCTTCACTGACGCCGCGAATCAGACCTACCATTGTGCTCCACAGCACAATCGCAATAAGTCCAATCAGCGTTGCTTTTTGTTTCGTCATTCTGTTTGCCGTTTCCCATGCCTTATCTAAAAAGAAGTTGAAATATATAGCACTTTTTTAGCGAAATTATCCAGGCGAATACTGAGAGGGGTTACCACCTTAGTGGTATATAAAACCGACAATTGGGACTATTTAGTAGCGGAACCGTTTCGTTATTGATTTGACTCAAAAAAAATATGGGTATTGCTGTTAGTTTCCACGGCGACATGACAACTCTGGAAAAAGAGGGAAAGCAATGAACGTCAGCCGCAGAAAGTTTTTTAAAATCTGCGCGGGCGGTATGGCTGGAACAACGGTTGCTGCGCTGGGATTTACCCCCAAAATGGCACTGGCTCAATCGCGAAATTATAAGCTGTTGCGCGCGAAAGAGATCCGAAACACCTGCACATACTGTTCCGTAGGTTGCGGGCTATTAATGTATAGCCTGGGAGATGGAGCAAAAAACGCCAAAGAAGCGCTTTATCATATCGAAGGGGATCCGGATCATCCGGTAAGCCGTGGCGCATTGTGTCCGAAGGGCGCCGGTCTGCTGGATTACATTCATAGCGAAAACCGTCTGCGCTACCCGGAATATCGCGCACCAGGCTCCGACAAATGGCAACGCATTAGCTGGGATGATGCACTGACCCGCATTGCAAAACTGATGAAAGCCGACCGCGACGCCAACTTTATCGAGAAAAACGAACAGGGCGTCACGGTAAACCGCTGGCTTTCCACGGGGATGCTCTGCGCCTCCGCGGCCAGTAATGAAACCGGCATGCTGACGCAAAAATTTGTGCGCTCACTCGGCATGCTGGCAGTAGACAACCAGGCGCGCGTCTGACACGGACCAACGGTAGCAAGTCTTGCTCCAACATTTGGTCGCGGTGCGATGACCAACCACTGGGTTGATATCAAAAACGCAAACGTCGTGATGGTGATGGGCGGTAACGCCGCTGAAGCCCATCCAGTGGGTTTCCGCTGGGCGATGGAAGCGAAGAACAACAATGACGCCACGCTGATTGTTGTCGATCCCCGTTTTACTCGTACCGCCTCGGTTGCTGATATTTATGCGCCGATTCGCTCCGGCACGGACATTACGTTCCTGTCCGGTGTGCTGCGGTATCTGATTGAAAATAACAAGATTAATGCCGAATACGTCAGACATTACACCAACGCCAGCCTGCTGGTGCGGGATGATTTTACCTTTGATGACGGTTTATTCAGCGGTTATGACGCGAAAAAACGGCAGTACGATAAGTCGTCCTGGAACTACCAGTTCGATGAAAACGGCTATGCCAAACGCGATGAAACTCTGACGCATCCTCGTTGCGTATGGAATCTGCTGAAACAGCACGTTTCCCGCTACACGCCGGACGTCGTCGAGAACATCTGCGGGACGCCGAAGGCTGACTTCCTGAAAGTATGTGACGTGCTGGCCTCCACCAGTGCGGCGGATCGTACCACCACGTTCCTGTATGCGCTGGGCTGGACCCAACATACGGTTGGGGCGCAGAACATCCGTACGATGGCGATGATCCAGTTGCTGCTCGGCAATATGGGAATGGCCGGCGGCGGCGTGAACGCCCTGCGTGGTCACTCCAATATTCAGGGACTGACCGACCTCGGACTGCTTTCAACCAGTCTGCCTGGTTATCTGACGCTGCCGTCGGAAAAGCAGAGCGACTGGCAGACCTGGCTGAACGCTAACACGCCAAAAGCCACGTTAGCAGACCAGGTGAACTACTGGAGCAACTATCCGAAGTTTGCCGTCAGCCTGATGAAAGCGTTCTACGGCGATGATGCGCAGAAAGAGAATGACTGGGGCTTTGACTGGTTGCCGAAATGGGATCAGGCGTACGACGTCATTAAATACTTCAACATGATGGATAGCGGGAAAGTCACCGGCTACATCTGTCAGGGCTTTAACCCGGTGGCGTCCTTCCCGGACAAAAACAAAGTGGTTCGCAGCCTGAGCAAGCTGAAGTATATGGTGGTGATCGATCCGCTGGTGACCGAAACCTCAACCTTCTGGCAGAACCACGGCGAGTCGAATGATGTCGATCCTGCGTCGATTCAGACGGAAGTGTTCCGCCTGCCGTCCACCTGTTTTGCCGAAGAAGATGGCTCCATTGCCAACTCCGGACGCTGGTTGCAGTGGCACTGGAAAGGGCAGGATGCGCCGGGTGAAGCGCGTAACGACGGCGAAATTCTGGCCGGGCTTTTCCATCGTCTGCGCGAGATGTATCGCACAGAGGGTGGGAAAGGCGTAGAACCGCTACTGAAAATGCGCTGGGACTACAAACAGCCGGATCACCCAGAGTCAGAAGAGGTCGCGAAAGAGAACAACGGTTATGCGCTGGCCGATCTCTATGACGCCAACGGTGTTCTGATTGCGAAGAAAGGGCAACTGCTCACCAGCTTCGCACAACTGCGTGACGACGGTACGACCTCGTCTTCCTGCTGGATCTACACCGGTAGCTGGACGGAGAAAGGCAACCAGATGGCCAACCGCGATAATGCCGACCCGTCAGGGTTGGGCAATACACTGGGTTGGGCATGGGCATGGCCGCTGAACCGTCGCGTGCTGTATAACCGCGCCTCCGCGGATATCAACGGTAAGCCGTGGGATGCGAAACGCATGCTGATCCAGTGGGACGGGGCGAAATGGACGGGTAACGATATCCCGGATTTCAACACCGCGCCTCCGGGCAGCGCCACCGGACCGTTTATCATGCAACCGGAAGGTCTCGGGCGTTTGTTTGCCCTTGATAAACTGGCGGAAGGTCCGTTCCCGGAACACTACGAACCGATGGAAACGCCGCTGGGTACTAACCCGCTGCATCCGAACGTGGTGTCCAGCCCGGTCGTGCGCATCTATGAAGACGACGTGCTGCGCTTAGGGAAGAAGGACGCGTTCCCGTATGTCGGAACGACCTATCGTCTGACCGAGCACTTCCACACCTGGACCAAGCACGCGCTGTTGAACGCCATCGCGCAGCCGGAACAGTTTGTGGAGATCAGCGAAACGCTGGCCGCCGCCAAAGGCATTGGTAACGGCGACTACGTGAAGGTAAGCAGCAAGCGCGGATTCATTCGTGCGGTTGCGGTGGTCACACGTCGTCTGCGTACGCTGCACGTCAACGGTCAGCAGGTTGAAACCGTCGGGATCCCGCTGCACTGGGGCTTTGAAGGGGTGGCGCGTAAAGGCTATATCGCCAACACCCTGACGCCAAACGTCGGTGACTCAAACTCGCAAACGCCGGAGTACAAAGCGTTTTTAGTCAACATCGAGAAGGCGTAAGGGGGCGAGCATATGTCTTTGGAAACGCAGGACATCATCAAAAAGTCCGCAACAAACGCAATCACGCCGCCGCCGCAGGCGCGAGATTACAAAGCCGAGGTCGCCAAGCTCATTGACGTCTCCTCCTGCGTGGGCTGCAAAGCCTGCCAGGTGGCTTGCTCTGAGTGGAACGACATCCGTGACGAGGTAGGGCATTGCGTCGGGGTGTACGACAACCCCGCCGATCTCAGCGCCAAGTCCTGGACGGTGATGCGTTTTAGCGAAACCGAGCAGAACGGCAAACTGGAATGGCTGATTCGTAAAGACGGCTGTATGCACTGTGAAGATCCGGGCTGCCTGAAGGCCTGCCCGTCTGCGGGTGCGATCATCCAGTATGCCAACGGGATTGTCGATTTTCAGTCCGAACACTGCATTGGCTGCGGCTACTGCATTGCCGGGTGTCCGTTTAATATTCCGCGCCTCAATAAAGAGGACAACCGCGTCTATAAATGTACACTCTGCGTCGATCGCGTCAGCGTGGGTCAGGAACCGGCCTGTGTCAAAACCTGTCCGACCGGGGCGATTCATTTCGGCACCAAACAAGAGATGCTGGAAATGGGCGAGCAGCGCGTCGCGAAGCTAAAAGCGCGCGGCTACGAACATGCTGGCGTTTATAACCCGCAGGGCGTTGGCGGTACGCATGTGATGTATGTCCTGCATCACGCGAATCAGCCAGAGCTCTACCACGGTTTACCGAACGAGCCGAAAGTCGACACCTCTATCAATCTGTGGAAAGGGGCGCTGAAGCCACTGGCGGCCGCAGGATTTATCGCCACCTTTGCCGGGCTGATCTATCACTACATTGGTATTGGCCCGAACAAAGAAGTGGACGATGACGAGGAGGACCATCATGAGTAAGTCGAAAATGATTGTGCGCACGAAGTTCATCGACCGCGCCTGTCACTGGACGGTGGTGATTTGCTTCTTCCTGGTCGCGCTGTCGGGGATTTCGTTTTTCTTCCCGACGCTGCAATGGCTGACGCAAACCTTCGGTACGCCGCAGATGGGGCGCATTCTGCACCCGTTCTTTGGCGTAGCGATTTTTGTCGCGCTGATGTTCATGTTTGTCCGCTTCGTCCACCACAACATCCCGGATAAGAAAGACCTTCCGTGGTTGAAAAACATTGTCGAAGTGCTGAAAGGCAACGAACACAAAGTGGCGGATGTCGGCAAATATAACGCCGGGCAGAAGATGATGTTCTGGTCGATCATGAGCATGATTTTTGTGCTGCTGGTGACCGGTGTGATTATCTGGCGTCCGTACTTCGCGCAGTACTTCCCGATGCAGGTGGTGCGTTACAGCCTGCTGATCCACGCGGCGGCAGGGATCATTCTGATCCACGCCATCCTCATCCATATGTATATGGCATTCTGGGTGAAAGGATCGATTAAAGGGATGGTTGAAGGGAAGGTGAGTCGCCGCTGGGCGAAAAAACACCACCCGCGCTGGTATCGTGACATCGAGAAAGCAGAAGCGAAAAAAGAGAGTGAGGAAGGGTTGAACTAATTCTCTTTTTCACCGCTAAAGGCGCTACACCGGTAGCGCCTTTTTTTTGCCATAAAAACGTCATGAGACTGTCATCGGCTAAACGTAACGTGTTGTCTTCACAAATAACCGAAGAGTTAACCGACAATGCATCTGGTCAAGAAATTGCTCGCTGTGAGCGTACTTCTTTCCGCGTCAGTTCAGGCGCAGAACGTCCTCGAGTTCCCACAGCCGGAGAACAATCCGGAAGAATTTTATGCCGTGACGGAAATCCCGGCTGGCGGGATCATTAAATATGAAACCGATGCTAAAACCGGGTTTATCATCGCGGACCGCTTTCAGTCGATGCCGGTGGCTTATCCGGCAAACTACGGCTCGCTGACCCAGTCGCTGGCAGGTGATGGCGATCCGCTGGATGTGATTTTTTACACCCGCGCCCCGATGGCTCCGGGAACGCTGATCAAGCTGCGTGCAATTGGCGTACTGAAGATGATTGATGGCGGCGACAAGGATGACAAAATTGTGGCGGTTCCTGCCAGCAAAATTGATCCTACGTATGACGACATCAAGGAACTGGCCGACCTACCGAAAATTGAGGTTCAGCGGCTGGAATCGTTCTTCCGCGTCTACAAAGAATTACCGGAAGGGCGCAAGAAAGTAGAGCTGAACGGCTTTAACGACGCGGCGACCGCGAAGCAGGAAATCAAACAGGCATGGGACGCCTGGAAAGCGAAAAACCCACAGCAATAAGCGATTTTGCCGGACGGCGTTTGCCAGTCCGGCTGTCAACGCGGCTACTGCACCGCCAGACGGCGCAGGCGGGAAATGTCTACGCTTTTTTGCGCTTGCGCCAGACTCCAGGTATTTTGCAGATTCAGCCACATTTCCGGGGAACTGCCGATCACCACCGAAAGTTTGATCGCCATTTCCGGGGTGAGTGCCGCTTTGCCCGTGAGTAACCGGCTGGCGGTTGAGGGCGCAATCTCCATTGCTCTGGCAAATTCACGCAAACTGACGTTCAGTTCGTCCAGCGCTTCCTGAATGATATCCCCGGGGCGGGGATGATTCGCCATTTTCATCAGTGATAATCCTCGTAATCCAGAATGTACGCATCGCCATTGACGAATTCGAACGTCATACGCCAGTTGCCTGAAACCGATATTGACCAGACGCCATCACGATCGCCGCTCAGGGGATGCAGTCGGTAACCGGGCATGTTGATATCGTTCACGCAGCCTGCGGCGTCAATCACGGCGAGGCGGTGTCGCAAACGTTTGACGTGCTTTGCCAGCACGCCTGACGTTTTACCGTGAAGAAACAGGTCGCGTAATCCCTTGTGCCTGAAATTCATGATCATCCATTTCACCTCGTTCCTTCATGAGGAACAGTAGCATTATGTTCCGTTAGGCGCAACAATTTTCGCCATCGCGTGTGCGATTGTGTGGTGAAATGAAAAAAGAGAAAAGGAGAGGGGATGAATACTGGAAAGCGCTACGCAAATTGCCCGGCAAACCTCGCGTTGCCGGGCATTGAGGGTTAAAGACGCGCGGTGATGTCGTCTATCTCTTTACGCCACTGAGCCTGCAACTGCGGCTTCTGGTGTCTGGGTTTACGGGCCAGATCCTCAGCCAGACGTTGCTCAAGCATCAGCAGTTTTTCCAGCAGACTGTCATCGTCACTGTGCTCCGCGACAAGTGGATCGTACTCTTTTACAACCGCCGGCGAGAGTTCCACCGCGGTTTGCCGGATACGGGCATAGACGGCGTCCAGATCGTGCCATTCGCTCAGCTCGCCGTCGTCAACAAACCAGAACCGATTACAGCTCTGGCTGATGAGTTGACGATCGTGACTGACCAACAGCACGCCGCCTTCAAAGGTTTGCAGGGTCTGTGCCAGCGCCTCTTTACCTTCCATATCCAGATGGTTGGTCGGTTCATCCAGCATCAGCAGGCTATAACGCGCCAGCGACAGGCCGACAAACAGCAGACGAGAACGCTCGCCGCCGCTTAACGTACTGACCAATTGCGCGTGGCGTATCCACGGAAATCCCGCGCTAATCAGCGCCATTTTGCGGATATCCGGCTGCGGGGCGAACGGTTCAAGGGCGTCAAACAACGACGCGTCATCCGGTAATTGATGCAGCGTCTGATCGTAGTAGCCCAGCGTTACGCGAGGGTGGAGGCGCAGCGAATCTGACGCCAGTTCCGTCTGATAATGCTGCCAGATCAGTTTTAACAGCGACGATTTACCGCAACCGTTGCGCCCGACGATCGCCACCCGGTCACCACTTTTCAGGCGGATGCCGGCAATGGTAAACAGCG
This sequence comes from Citrobacter freundii complex sp. CFNIH2, assembly GCF_002880615.1. Classification (NCBI taxonomy): domain Bacteria; kingdom Pseudomonadati; phylum Pseudomonadota; class Gammaproteobacteria; order Enterobacterales; family Enterobacteriaceae; genus Citrobacter; species Citrobacter freundii complex sp. CFNIH2. Next base: position 1,350,965 of record NZ_CP025757.1, read on the forward strand.
TCGGCGCTTCTGGGGCAGGCGTGACCGACAACTGCGACAGTTCCAGCAGACGGTCTGCCCGTAGCGCGTCTCCGTGCAATGTTAGTGACCACTGACTTCCTGCCGTCAGATCCGTTTGCACCTCCTTGAGACGTAACACCTGTTTTTCCATTTGCTTCGCTTTGCGCGACAGATCTTCGTTGTCATACACCCGGCCCCAGGTTGCCAGCCGTTTAGCACTGGCGGTGACGCGATCGATCTCTTTTTGTTCCGCCTTATGACGCAACGCGTCGCTGGCATCGCGCTCAAGCAGTGCCTGGCGTGCCGCGCTGCAGGGCAATGCAAAGGCGTGCAGGGTACGATCGCGCAGGATCCACGTGCCGTTTGTGATCGCATCCAGCAGTTGCGGATCGTGGGACACCACCACAAAACTGCCGGACCAGTTCTGTAAAAACTGCTCCAGCCACAGTAACGTCGGCAAATCCAGGTGGTTTCCCGGTTCGTCAAGCAGCAGCAGATCAGGCTGGCGCATCAGCGCGCGGGCCAGCAACAAACGCGTATGCTGACCGCCACTCAGGGTTTGTGCTGTTAATTGCAGATCCTGGACACTGAAGCCCATTTGCGCGAGTAACGCCTCGACCTGCCAGAGCTGGCTGGCCCGTTCATGTTCAGGAAGTTGTGCCAGAACGGCTTCCTGTAACGTCAGCGGCAGGAGCTCGTCGGGCAGGTGCTGTTCGACACGCGCAAGATGGCAGTGGTTCGCCAGCGCCAGGGTGCCGCCAGTCGGGACAATCGAACCGTCGAGAACTTTCAGCAGCGTGCTTTTGCCGCAGCCGTTGTAGCCGATCAGCCCAATGCGATCGCCTTTTTTCAGGGTAAACGTCAGATCGTCGAAAAGCGTGCCGAACGCCGTATCAACGTGCAGGGATTGTGCGGTTAGTAATGTGCTCATTGTTGCTTACTCAAGAGTTACAGGCGTCAAAACGCCTCGTCAAACATCGCTGACGATAACCCGGTAAGCCCGAGAGAAGGGGAATTCAGAAGTTAGCTTCGCTCAAGCAGAAGTTATCGCAGCACGATACCGATAACGCTTGAGCACTGGCGATCGCCAAAAGCATGTGAAGCGATGAAGCGTTCACAGTACAGCATAAGTATCCTCCTTATATTTATCCGAATGTTAATCGATGGCGAAAGTGTAATCGCAAGTGATGAGACAGCGCAAGCCTGAAGGCCCGGCAGCAGGCGCCGCCGGGCAGTTCGTCAGATAGAAGTACGACGATAGTCGCGATATTCCGCCTGCCAGAAGTTCTCTTCGATAGCCTGCAACAGCGCTTCGGCGGAGGTTTTCACCGCCACGCCCTGTTGCTGCGCCATCTTCCCGACGGCAAACGCAATGGCGCGCGAGACGGTCTGAATGTCTTTCAGTTCAGGCAACACCAGACCTTCGCCGTTAAGCACCAGCGGCGAGTACTGGGCCAGCGTTTCACTGGCGGACATCAGCATCTCATCGGTAATGCGGGAGGCACCGGAGGCAATCACGCCCAGCCCAATCCCCGGGAAAATATAGGCATTGTTACACTGGGCGATGGGATAGACTTTGTCTTTCCAGACCACCGGCATAAATGGACTGCCGGTAGCGACCAGCGCGTTGCCTTCGGTCCAGGCGATGATGTCCTGCGGCGTCGCTTCCACACGCGAGGTGGGGTTAGACAGCGGCATCACGATCGGACGCGGGCAATGCTTGTGCATTTCGCGGATGATCTCTTCGGTGAACAGACCGGTTTGCCCGGAAACCCCAATCAGAATGTCAGGCTTAACGTTACGGACCACATCAAGCAGCGACAGCACCTCGTTGTCGGTATCCCACGCCTGCAGATTTTCACGTTTCTGCACCAGTTTGGTCTGGAAGGAGAGCAGATTCGGCATCTGGTCGGTCAGCAGGCCAAAGCGATCCACCATGAAGACTCTCTGGCGCGCGGCCTCTTCACTTAATCCTTCACGCTGGATCTGGGCAATGATCTGTTCGGCAATACCGCAACCGGCTGAACCCGCGCCGAGGAAGACAATTTTCTGTTCGCTAAGCTGGCTGCCTGCCGCCCGGCTGGCGGCGATCAGCGTGCCGACGGTCACCGCGGCGGTGCCCTGAATGTCATCGTTGAACGAGCAGATTTCGTCGCGATAGCGGTTAAGCAGCGGCATGGCGTTTTTCTGCGCGAAGTCTTCAAACTGCAGCAGAACGTCCGGCCAGCGGTGCTTAACGGCCTGAATGAATTCATCGACAAACGCATAGTATTCGTCGTCGGTGATGCGCGGATTGCGCCAGCCCATGTATAACGGATCGTTGAGCAGTTGCGGGTTGTTGGTTCCCACATCCAGCACGACCGGCAGGGTGTAGGCCGGGCTGATGCCGCCACAGGCGGTATACAGCGAAAGCTTACCGATGGGAATGCCCATCCCGCCGATCCCCTGGTCGCCCAGGCCAAGAATCCGCTCGCCGTCGGTGACCACAATCACTTTGATGTTGTGGTTGGGGACGTTTTGCAGGATGTCATCCATGTTGTGGCGGTTCTGGTAGGAGATGAACACGCCGCGCGCGCGACGATAAATCTCGGAGAAACGTTCACAGGCCGCACCGACCGTTGGGGTATAGATCACCGGCATCATCTCATCGAGATGGTTATGCACCAGTCGGTAGAACAGGGTTTCGTTGGTATCCTGAATATTGCGCAGGTAGATATGCTTGTCGATTTCCGTTTTGAATCCCTGATACTGGATCCAGGCACGTTCTGCCTGTTCTTCAATCGACTCGACCACTTCCGGCAGTAACCCCAGCAGGTTGAAGTTACGGCGCTCTTCCATACTGAAAGCACTGCCTTTATTCAGTAAGGGGAATTCCAGCAGTACAGGGCCAGCGTAAGGAATATAAAGGGAACGCAGTTTTTTGCTTTTGGTTTCCATGTCACTCACTCTTTTTTTGAATATCCGTCCCTGGCACTTTTTATAATATGTTGCCATTCCACCAGGGCATCGGGCACAGAGTATAAAGCATCGTGCATGGATTAAGGCTTTTGTAAGCAAAAACACCATCGCGTTTGCGATGGTGTTTATCGTCATATTCGGGCTGTGCGGTTACTTTTTGCTGTCTGCGTGGCGTTTTCTGCCGGTAGGGTTGTTCACCACGCTGGATTTTTCACCTTCAGTCACCACTTTGCGCTGATTGGAAATTTTATGGTCCAGTCCAAGAATATGACGGGCCTGACGGTTCGATTTCATTCTAACTCCTTTATCCTGTTACTGGTTTCAAGGATGAGTCCATGTGACTTCGGACGAAATATAACCCTTAAGGTCGACGGTACCGATGGATACCGACCTGATTGATAGTCGGACATTTAATCGGAAAGGTCAATGTGTAAGCAGGGAATTAAGAAGTCTCTGCTAACGGCCACGAAATCGGGTGAGCGTCCTATACTTGTTATCCCGACGACAATAAGGAGCGAACGATGACAATCCATAAGAAAGGTCAGGCACACTGGGAAGGCGATATCAAACGCGGAAAAGGCACCGTTTCGACGGAAAGCGGCGTGCTGAACCAGCAGCCTTATGGTTTCAATACCCGTTTTGAAGGGGCGAAAGGCACCAATCCGGAAGAGTTGATCGGCGCAGCGCATGCCGCCTGTTTCTCAATGGCGCTTTCATTGATGCTTGGCGAGGCGGGCTTTACGCCGGATGCCATCGACACCACGGCTGACGTGTCGCTGGATAAAGTTGATGCCGGTTTTGCGATTACCAAAATCGCGCTGCACAGCGAAGTGAACGTGCCGGGAATCGATGCCGCCACCTTCGACGGTATCATCCAGAAAGCGAAAGCCGGCTGCCCGGTGTCGCAGGTGCTGAAAGCGGAAATCACCCTCGATTATCAACTGAAGTCGTAACGGCAGTATTGCCCGGTCGCGTGATGCTGACCGGGCATAAACATGTTGAAGTCGACCTCCGGTATCCGTGCCTGTCATCAGGCACGCCAGCAACGTACGTCCGTTCCCACATCAAGCCTGCGTAGCGCCTGTCGTGTTTCGCAGCCGTGGGTCGCTAACGGGCACCGGTCACGAAAAAAACAGCCCGTCGGCAGCACCCGGTTGCCAGGTAATTCCGTTTTGCGTATCACCCGTTCTTCAGCCAGCGGCGCGCCGGTTTTTGGCACGGAATCCAGCAGCAGGCGGGTATAAGGATGTGCCGGGGTGGAGAGCACCTGCGCCGTCTCGCCGAGTTCGACGATTTGCCCGAGGTACATCACTGCCACCCGGTCGCTCATGTGGCGTACCACTGAGACGTTATGCGAGATCAGAATGTAGGTCAGATTGCGACTGGCCTGCAACGCGACCAGCAGGTTCAGGATCTGCGCCTGGACGGAAATATCCAGCGCTGACGTCGGCTCATCCAGCACGATCACATCCGGTTCTGACGACAGCGCCCGGGCAATCGCGATGCGCTGACGCTGTCCGCCGGAGAAAGCGTGCGGCAGGCGGTCGAGGTATTCCGGGCGGATCCCAACCTGACTGGCTAAGGTTGCCGCCAGCGCCCGTCGCTCCCGTTCGCTGCTGCGTTTCTGAATCCATACCGGCTCGGTGATAATCCGCCACACCGGCAGACGTGGATCCAGTGAGGAGAGTGGGTCCTGAAATACCATCTGCATTTCGGTCGATGATGAATCCTGTTGATACTGCCCCTGGCTGGGCTTCAGCATCCCCATGAGCAACTGCGCCAGCGTGCTTTTTCCACAGCCGGATTCACCGACAATCCCCAGCGTCTCGCCCCGGCGGATCTGTAAATCCATCCCGTTGAGCGCATGCACGCGTTCGGTGACCCGTCCCAGCCAGTTTTTCTTCGCCGGGAAATTGACATGCACATCCTGTAAAGCCAGTAACGTTTCAGACATGGGGATTCTCCAGAAGAGGATACCAGCAGGCTGAGCGCTGGTCGCCAGCGCCATGCAGGCTCATGGCGGGTATCGTTTCGCAAAGCGGACCTGCGGCAAAGCAGCGATCCCGAAACGCGCAGCCCCGCGGCAAGCGGGTAAGATCCGGTACGGTGCCAGGGATCGCCGGCAGCGGCTGGCGCGGTTCCCCTTGCTCCGGCGCGCATTTCAGCAGGCCAATCGAATAGGGATGGGTCGGATGGTGGATCACGGCATCGGTCTGGCCACTTTCAATTACGCTTCCGGCATACATCACGTACAGCCGGTCGCACAGTTGCGATACCACCGCCATGTCATGACTGATAAACAGCACGGCCGTGCCGCTGGCGCGGGCCTTGTGTTTCAGCAGACGCAGCACTTGCAACTGTACGGTGACGTCCAGCGCGGTGGTAGGTTCATCAGCGATGATCAGCTCCGGTTCGCAGGAGAAGGCAAGGGCGATCATCACCCGCTGACGCATGCCGCCTGAAAGCTCAAACGGGAAACGGGTCATCACCCCGGCGGCGTCGGGGATCTGCATCTCTTCCAGCAGAGTAATCGCCTTTTCCCGGGCCTGCGCGCGGCTTACCGTCTGATGATGACGAATCACTTCCACCATCTGCTGGCCGATACGTCGCGTTGGGTTGAGTGCTGTCATCGGCTCCTGGAAGATCATCGCCACGCGTGCGCCGCGCCATTGACGCATTTGCTTCTCGCTGGCGTTCAGCACATCTTCGCCCAGTAGCGAGACGCGCCCCTGATGAATGCGGTAGCTACCTTCCGGCAGCAGGCGCATGGTGAGCATCGCGGTGACTGACTTCCCGGAACCCGATTCGCCCACCACGCCGACAATTTCGCCGCGTTGAATGCGCAGCGACACATGGCTCAGGGCGTGAACGTCGGCTTTATATCCCGGAAAACTCAAGTGTAAATCGTCTATTTCCAGCACCGGTTGAGTCATTACTGTTTTCCTCCTGCTTTCGGATCCAGCAAATCGCGGATCCCGTCACCGAACAGGTTAAAACCGACGGCCGTGATCAGGATGGCGGCGCCAGGGAAAGCGCAATACCACCACTGATCGAGAACGTAATTACGGCCAATCGCGACCATCGCGCCCCATTCGGCGCTTGGTTGCTGAGCGCCAAGCCCGATAAAGCCCAGCGTGGCCGCCATCAGAATGGCGCTGCCAATATCCAGCGATGCCTGCACAATCAGCGGCGGTAACGAGTTACGCAGGATGTGCCAGCTAATCAAATGCCAGCGGGAAGCGCCGTACGTGCGGGCGGCCTGGACATAGGTAAACTGGCGCACGACCAGCGTTTGCCCACGCGCCAGACGTACGTAAAAGGGAATGCGCACAATAGCAATCGCCAGCATCGCGTTAAACAGGCTCGGCCCGAGCGCGGCAGCCAGCGCCATCGTCAGCACCAGCGAGGGGATCGACAGCATAATATCCATCATCCGCATGATGATGGCGTCAGCACGACCGCCCATCACTCCGGACAGACAGCCCAGCAGTGAGCCGACGCCACCAGCAATTCCGACCACCACCAGCCCGGCAACGATCGACTGCTGGCTGCCCACCAGCACCCGGCTGAACAGATCGCGTCCGACTTCATCAGTTCCAAACCAGTGCGTCGCCGTTGGCGGTAACAGCCGCGCACTTAAATCGATCGCGTTGGGATCGTAAGGCGCGATCCACGGCGACAGCACCATCAGCAACAACATCAGGACAATAATCACGCCGCCAATCATTGTCAGCGGACTGCTTTTCATCAGCCAGAACAATCTGGCCCAGTCAATGCGCCGACGCGTCACGCGTACCGGCGTCGGCGTCTCTTCGGTTAACATCATTCAGCACCTCCACGCCCAATGCGCGGGTCCACCCACAGATAGAGCAGATCCACCACCAGATTGACCAGCACATAAGCAAAAGAGACCACCACGGCGAAGCCCATCACCGCCGGGAAATCGAGCGCCTGAATAGAGGTCACCACCCAGGCGCCCATTCCGGGCCAGGCAAAGACGGTTTCGGTCAGCACTGCGCCATACAGCAAGTCACCCAGCGCCAGTCCAAGCACGGTAATCGACGGGATCAGCGCGTTGGGCAGGGCGTAACACAGCACGATGTACCAGCCGGGAAGGCCGCTGGCTTTCGCCGTGCGGATATAATCTTCACTGAGCTGTTCCAGCATCGCGGAACGGATCTGCCGCGCCACAATCCCCAGGTGAACAAACGCCAGCGTCAACGACGGTAAAATCAGATGCTGTAAGGCATTAAAAAAGACCTCGCCGTTGCCTTCCAGCAGGGCATCGATCAGATAAAACCCGGTTACATGCGTTGGCGGATCCAGCCAGTCATCCAGCCGTCCGCCACCCGGCAAAATTTGCAGATGGCCGTAAAACAGCACGATCACGCCTAGTCCCAGCCAGAAGGCCGGCGTCGAAATGCCGGTGATCGCCATCAGACGCACCAGGTGATCCAGCCAGCGGTTACGCCAGACGGCGGAAAGAATGCCCAGCGGAATACCAATGACCAGCGCCAGCAGCAGTGAACAAAAGGCCAGTTCCAGCGTTGCCGGGAAAAAGACGCGCAGTTCTTCCATCACCGGACGCCCGGTGCGAATTGAAATGCCTAAGTTCCCCTGGAAGACATCGCTTACATAGCGCGCAAACTGCACATACAGCGGTTGATTCAGCCCAAGCTGTTGGCGAATATTTTCGACAATCTCTTCGCTTGCCCGGTCGCCCGCCAGCAGGCGGGCCGGATCGCCGGGGATCAGGTGCGAAATAATAAAGGTGATGACGCAAACGCCGGCCACCACAAGAACAAGTCCCCAGCAGCGCTGGCGCAAAATGCTCCAGAAAGTCATTGGCTTCCCCTGGCGGAGCCAGTACGGCTCCGCATTAACGTGGCTTATTTGCTCATGGTGCCGATATTAAAGACCTGCTCGAGCATCGGGTTGAACACGAAGCCTTTGACCTCTTTGTTCATCGCTAACTGGTAGTTCTTCTGGAACAGATAGACGTAGGCCGCTTCATCAATGACGATTTTCTGCGCCTGCTGGTAGTCCTTAGTTCTGGCGGCCTGATCGGTGGTGCTCAGCGCGCTGCGCAACAGCTTGTCGACGTCGGCGTTTTCATAGAACGAGCGGTTACCGGGCAGTCCTTTTTTGTCAGACTCAAACCAGTAGTTCATGAACATATAGGGGTCGGCGAAGTCCGGGCTCCAGTTGCCGATGGCGATGTCGTAATCGCCTTTACCCACGCGATCACGCATGGTGGCGTTCGCCAGTTTCTCCAGCTTCACGGTAATCCCCAGTTTGCTGAGGCTGGCCTGAGTGGCAAGGGCGATCGGCTCCCAGTTGGGATCGTTGTCAGAGTAGAGGAAGCTCAGGCTGGTGGGTTTGCTGGCGACTTTGTCCCATTCCGCTTTCGCTTTGGCTTCATCAAAGTTGTATTGCAACGCAGAGGCATCGTAGCCCCACATGCCTTCCGGGATCGGCCCGCGCATCTGTTTGCCGTTGCCGCTGAGGATCCCTTTCACCATTCCCTGATAATCGGTGGACCAGGAAATCGCCCGACGCAGATCTGCCTGATTCAGCGGTGCTTTGCTGTTGTTCAGATAGAGATAGGTCACGCGAAGCGACGGATAGTCAGCCACGGCGACTTTGCCTTCCTGTTTTAACGCGCTGAGCTGATCCACCGGCAGGGCATCCGCGATGTCGATATCGCCGCGCGACAGTTGCAGACGGCGCGACGCGCTCTCACCGATAATTTTCACCGATACGCGTGTAAAGTTCGGTTTTGGACCGGCGTAATGTGGATTCGGGACCAGCACCAGCTGTTGGCCTTTCTGCCAGCTTTTCAGCATAAACGGCCCGGAACCTGCGGTGTTTTGCGCCAGAAAACCACGGGCGTCATCCGCGGCATGCGCTTTCAGCACCGCCGGGTTGATGATCGACGCGCCGTCATTGGCCAGCGTGTAAAGGAACGGAGCGAACGGTTGACTGAGGGTAAATTTCACCGTGTGCGCATCGACAGCGTCTACCTTGAGATCTTTAGGAAACGCTTCTGCCGGTCCCTGACCGATTTTCAGCAGACGTTCGAAGGACTGTTTCACCGCCTCAGCGGTGACAGGGGAACCATCGGCAAATTTGGCCTGATCGTTAAGCGTAAAGGTCCACTCTTTCTGGTCGTCAGAGGATTTCCAGCCGCTTGCCAGGTCACCTTCTACCTCGGTAGAGCCTTTATCGCCTTCGGTTTTGTACTTCACCAGACGCTGATAGGACGGGTAGGTCACCGTCCAGTCGTTATTATCGATAGTCACCGCCGGATCAAGGGTTTGCGGATCAGCGGCTTTACCGATCACCAGCATGTCTTTCGGGACGGCAGCCTGGACGGCAGGCAGGGCCATCGCCAGGGAAACGGCAATCAACGCGGGACGAAACAACGAAGTTAATTTCATGACGACGCTCCGGAATCAAAAAGAGGTGTGTGTTGTTGTGGTTGTAACGGGAAAGCAGGCAATACAGTCTTCCAGCAGCGGATAACGACTCGCGGCAGGTAACTCAAAATGCCACCACTCGCTGCTGATGCCGACAAAGCCACCGCCAAACATAATGGCGTTGAGTAACAGCCGGTTACGCTGCGCGGTGGCAGGAACAGAAGGGTGATACGCATGTGAACGGTCGTGCATTTCATCAAAACCCGCCCCCATATCGAGAATCTTGCCATTCGCGTCTTTCAACGTGACGTCGATGGCCGTTCCGCGACTGTGGTTCGAGCCGATGGCAACATCGACCACATATTGCGGATCGGGGCAGGCATCCCACAGGATGGACTGTGCCTGTTGCGGACGATAGGCGTCATAAACCACCAGAGAAAGGCCCGCCAGTTGCGCAATGCTGATGCTTTTCGCCAGCGCGGTGACCGCATCCTGGTGCAGCAGGCAGCGCGATTCGCGATAAATCGGCGCGCCGGTCAGGTTATCGGCGGTCGCATATTTGAGGTCGATATCCAGCGTCGGAAAAATCACCGACAGATCGACCAGTTGCGGAGTTTCAGACATAGCACGTTTCCTGTTTATTGTTCGAATTGACCAAATTCTTGTTGTAACTGGCGGTTGGTCTGTAGCCGCCCGGTAAGTGAATCGCCCAGCTGTTCCGCCACGCCGGAAAGCAGAAGATTAAACAGACAGCTCACCGGCGCCAGCGAATCCCAGAAGTGTCCGGTGTCCGTTTTCACCTGCAGTAAATCGATGGCGTAATCCCGTGCCCAGGGGCACCAGACATCGGTGATCAGCGCCAGCGGAATGTGCCGCTCGCTGGCGACGCGGCAGTACTGCCGGGCAATGGCGGAGTAAGCGCGGGTATCGGTGAGCACCACATACGGTTTCTCAAACCCGGAATTGAGGGATTCCACCCAACTGCCGGAAAGCCCTTCGGAGTAGTTCACCCGAGGACGCAGATATTCGAGATGACTGAAGAAGGCATTGGCGATCCCCCGCGTCGACTGGATCCCCAGCACATACACCGCTTCCGCCTGCGCCAGCTGCCGGGTAATACGCTGGAAAACGTCCCCTTGCGCCAGTTGATAAACATGGGCGATCGCGTCAATCTCCAGCGATAGCGACTGACGCGCGCGGTCCGGCAACTGTTGCTGTTGTTGCCAGGAGTCCAGACGCTCGTTCATGCCCCAGGGCTGATAGGGGACAGAAGGCAGTTCACGCAGGCTGGCTTTAGCATCTTCCAGATTGCGATAACCGATTTTGCGTAGATAGCGTCCAACGGTAATCCCACTGGTGCCCGTCGCTTTGCCAATACTGTCGGCGGTTTCAAACGGGATTTGCGCCACATGGGTCAACAGCCAGCTGGCAACACGCTTTTCACTCGGCGTATGCAGGCTGAAGGTCTGTTCAATTCGGGTCAGTAACTCAGGTTTTGCTGTCATCACCGTCTCGCTGTTACCAGGCTGTCAAAAGTCCGCTCACTGTTAGTTCATTAACAATGCAGGACGCGTGCCATGTTCAAAAACGCCGCCGCGACAGGCGTCAATTGTTAAATTGATGCCGCATTAATTAACTTATGATCAACATTTGTGCAGCGTAGTGCAGTTTTGGTGCAACGGTAAGGCTAAAGGGCGGTTATCTGCCGGATACGCAAGCGCGATCACACTCTCGCGGCGAAATAAACGGCAAACATCAGGATCGGTACCGGGAAATATCAATAACAGCCATAACAAGTATGGGTGTATTTATTTCTGAGAAGGGAGCGGTATTATTCTTTTCGTTCTACATTAACGGTTTAAAGCGCTCATGTAGAGGTTATTTATATCATTAACGGAGCCATCATAATGAACAAATTTTCCCTTTCTACAGCAGGTATTTTAGTGGCAGCGCTGTTGACCAGTGTCAGCGTCAATGCAGCAACGACTGACGCGAAAACCGACGTCACGCCTAAGAGCATGAGCTGCCAGGAGTTCATCGACCTGAACCCGCAGACGATGGCGCCGGTTGCCTTCTGGGTATTAAACGAAGATGAAGACTTTAAAGGCGGCGACTACGTCACTTTCGATGAAACAGTGACAACTGCGGTTCCTTTAACCGTTGAAATCTGTAAAAAACATCCGCAGAGCGAACTGACTAAAATTAAAGATGAAATCAAAAAAGAATTAAGCAAATAAGATTAAGCACTTATTTAAACCCAGCCAGAGTGCTGGGTTTTGCTATATGTGACAACGTCACATTATTAATTTAAGGCAATATGGAATTCTGTATAAAGCTCTAAAAACACGTGCCGATACTGAATATAAATTAGCCTGGAAATAAAAGGATGTTTATATGGTCTGGTATCCGTCACGTATTTCGACTCGTTTGACACTCGGGGGGATCGCGTTACTTGCCGTAACGACGTTAGTGATTGTTGTCATTATGCTTTGGCGCGGGCAACCCCGCGTCGTTGAAGTCAATACGGCGTTGATCGAGGAGACCGGGCATGGCCTGACGCGTCAACTCAGCAGCGTCCTGTCACGTATTGAGGGAGAAACCGTAAGTTTGTCGCGACTGGCCGAAGTCCTGCCAAATGATGAAGCGCTGTACCGCGCCGTCGTGCCGCATCTTCTCGGCGAACAAAATAATTCGATCATTACCGGGGGCGGGATCTGGCCTGAACCGGACGCGTTTACGCCTGGTGTTGCGCAGCGCAGCTTTTTCTGGGCGCGCGGTAGCGACGATAAGCTGGTGTATTCCGACGAATACAACGCAGCAGGTGGCAACGGCTACCATAACGAAAGCTGGTATCAGGGCGCGAAGGGCCATTCGCAGGAAAACTGTGTCTGGTCTGATGTTTATCAGGATGCCATTTCCGGGATCAACATGGTGACCTGCAGCATTCCGTATCAACTGGCGGGTAAATTCGCCGGTGTGGCAACCACCGATATTCGACTCGATAACGTTGCCAGCTTTATGCAGCAGCAGGGTGGACGCACCGGTGGATACGCCTTTGTCGTTGATAAACAGGGGCAAATTCTCTATTTCCCACAAAACGATCGGGATCACTCCAGGACCGTCGGCGATCTGGTGAAGGCATCAGGCTGGCTGAGTCCTGTCGCTCAACGTTTGCAGAAACTGCGCACCTCAACCACCGATGTCACCTCCGTGGCGCTGGAAAATGATGGCATTCTGAACGCACCGTCACGCGTAATGTTGTTCCCGATGGCCGATACCGGTTGGGTGGTGGGACTGGTTACACCACAAGAACGCATCGTCGGGCTGGCGAAAGTGATGATGCGCGATGTTCTTGAAGTGCTGATCCCGGTCATGACGCTGCTGCTGGTGGGCTCCTGGCTGGTTGTCCGCCGGCTGATTGCTCGTCTGGACGACACACGGCAGGCGCTGGACGATATCGCGCAGGGAGACGGCGATCTGACCCGGCGCTTAGACGTGAAGGGCAAGGACGAAATTTCAGCGATAGCGGAGGCGTTTAACCTCTTCGTGGACAAAATTGCCGCCATTATGCTTACGGTGCGCAGCAGCAGTGAAGTGGTGGCGAATAACGCCGTTAGCCTTGCCGACAGTAATACTGAGCTGTCTACACGGGTCACCCAGCAGGCGGCAGCGCTGGAAGAGAGTGCGGCCGCAATGGAACAGCTTAATGCGACCGTTCATCAGAATGCGGGTAATACTCAACTGGCGGATGAACTTTCAGAAAGCACGGCGCAAACGGCCAACCGCTGCGGCGATGTCATGCATGGGGTGATTTCAACCATGGATAACGTCAGCGCCTCATCGGGCCGAATGGTTGAGATAGTCTCAGTGATTGACAGCATTGCCTTCCAGACCAACATTCTGGCGCTCAATGCGGCCGTGGAAGCGGCTCGCGCCGGGGATGCCGGACGTGGATTTGCAGTGGTAGCGTCTGAGGTGAGAACGCTGGCGCAGCGCAGCGCGACCGCCGCCCAGGAAATCAAAGCGCTCATTGATGAGTCGGTGTCGCACGTCGATAACAGCAGCCAGCAAATTCATCATGCCGGCGATCGCTTACAGGAACTGGTGGGGCATGTTCGTCAGGTGCGTCAGTTAATGGGGGAAATTCGCGTCGCGGGGGAAGAGCAGCGTAAAGGCGTCGCCGAAGTGACACTTGCCGTCACGGAAATGGACAGCACGGTCCAGCAGAACGCCTCGTTGATTGACGATGCAGCGGCGCGGACGCAGATCTTAAAAGCGGAAGCCGAAGAGCTCGCCCTCCAGGTGTCGTCGTTTAAATTGCCGTAATGTTCTGGTGATGGAATGCCCGGTAAGCGATAGCGCCACCGGGCATGTTCTGCATATCAGATCGTCAACGGTAGCGCCGTCTTCATCCAGTCGGCGATTTCATCAGCCGGTATGGGACGGGAAAAAAAATATCCCTGAATCACCGGGCAATTCATCGAGCGCAATAACTCAAATTGTTCTTTCGTTTCAACCCCTTCGGCAATGACCATCAGGTTCAGACTTTGCCCAATGCTGATAATCGCTTCCAGTAAAGACTGAATGCGTTTCTCGGTCTGGCAGCGATCGACAAAGGTTTTATCGATTTTCAATTCCGTTACGGGCAGGCTGACCAGCCGTGAGAGGCCGGAAAAACCGGTGCCAAAGTCATCAATTGACAGTCCCACCCCCATGTTGCGTAAGATCTCAATGCGCCTGAGGATCTCTTCATCCTGCTCCATCATCATGCTTTCGGTGATTTCAACCGTCAGCTGATCGCCCGGAATGGCAAATTCCACCATCGCTTCCGACACCTGGTCCGGCAGTTGATTGCTGCGAAAGTGCAGGGCGGAGAGGTTCACCGACAGCGTCGGAATGGACAGCGACATCGTGCGCCATTCCGCCAACTGGCGACACGCTTCTCTGACCACCCAGCGACCTATGTTTTCAATTTCGCCGGTCTCTTCGGCGAGGGGAATAAAGCGGTTGGGCGGCACGTGACCGTGCACCGGGTCGCTCCAGCGCGCGAGCGCTTCAAAACCATACAGCTCGCCGGTCTGGGCAAAGATCTGCGGTTGATACACTAACCGCAACTGGTTATTGGCAATGGCGTTTTTCAGCGCGGCGCCGAGCTGCAAACGCTCTTTTACCGCGAGGTTCATTTCCGGGTTGAAGAACTGCCAGCCGTTGCCGCCCGCTTTACGAATAAAATCCATCGCGTTGTGGGCGGTGGAAAGCAGATAGTCACGATTTTTTCCCGCTTCATCGCTAATCCCGATGCTGAAGGTCAGCGGGAAGGGTTTATCGTCATAAAGCGTGGCTTCACTGCCGATATTGATCAGTTCATCCGCAAACTGGGTGATATTACTCATTTCGTTATCGTCACTGACCAGTACAAACTGCGTGCCTTCGATACGGCTCAAATATTGCTCGGGTTTGAGTCGCTCGCGGATTTTATTGATGACCTGTTGCAAGACCTGATCGGCCACGGCGTAGCCGAGACTGTCGATGACATCCTGGAAGTGATCGACGCTGATGAGAAACACCACCGGCGAAAACGCTTTCGCGCCGTTAATGAGATCATCGAGATAGGAGTGCAGATGATTGCGGTTGGGCAAACCGGTGAGCGGATCAAACTGCAGGAGATGCTCAATATGCTGACGGCTTTTCTCCTGTTCCAGCGCCAGGGCCGCCATATGCTGACTGATGTCCGCTACGCGTTCAATAAAGGCGCTGGTTTCTTTTCCTTTCGCCGTTTTAATTAACAGCGTCCCGGCTGGCTCACCATCCCGTTGCCGGATGGTGAGCGTCCAGACGTTCAATGCTTTTGCGTCAATCTCTTTCGATGACGCCGCCCAGAACTGGCGGACGTTGTCTTTCAACGCATACAGTGAAACATGTGTTTCCCGCAGCACCGCTTCAATATTGCGGCAAATAATGTCGCCCATTTCGTGAAACGGCGGGCTGCTGCACATCGCCGCCAGAATATTGCCTTCGAGTTGGCGAATCTGCCGTTCTTCGGTGATATCGGAAAAGGTCATGACCAGGTTTTGCAGTTCACTACGCGGGTCGTAAACCGGACTGACAGACACTTTAATCCAGATCTTTTCACCTGCACGGGTGATGACCAGAAACTCATCCTGATCGCGCGTCGTTTTCCCGAGTAACTGTTTGAGTCTCAGGCGATTATCCGACGGCTCTTCGGGAATATTGAGCAGATCATCCGGTTGTTGGCCTGCCGCTTCGGTGATTCCGTAGCCAAACATCTCGGTAAACGCACGGTTACACTGAACAATACGCCGCGCAGGGTCGAGCACAATCACCGGACGGTCGAGGTGATCGACCGCCAGCACCAGCAGACGTTTCTGTTCTTTCTGCTCCATTTCGACGCTGGCATCACGGACAAGCGCCAGATAGAAAATCTTGCCTGCCACGTTCACTTTTGACAGGGCAAAACGCGTCCAGACTTTGCTGCCGTCTTTGCGTTCCAGCAATAATTCCCGACTCATGCCCTCCACGCGGGGTTGACCGCCTTCACGGTTATGACGAATGTAATCCGGGTGTGCCGGGCGTAAATCATGGGGAATGAGCATCGAAATACCGTTACCGATCACCTCGTCCCGACGATATCCCCAGAGTTTTTCCGCTGCCGGATTAAAAAACAACACTTCGTCATTGTCATTAATTAATACTGCTCCCATCATATTCTGCTCAAGAGCAGGAAAGAAAATGCTGTCTCCGGAGCCTTCAACATCGGTTAGCTTCATTTTTTTACCCCTGCATCCGGATATTTATCAGGAGGCTGGTTTCCAGAGTTCAACACAATTCCTGCCCCGTCTTTTTGCCGTATACAACGCTTCATCAGCGATTTGTATTAAGCGCTCGTAATCCGGATGACCATTAAACATGGCGGCGCCAATTGACAGTGAAAGTGGGATGATTTCGCCATCCGGCGCTTTAATTTTGGTTTTTTCAACGCGACTACGAATACGCTCAGCGGTACGCAGCGTATCGGTCTGGTTCGCTTCGGTGAGCACGATAACAAATTCATCGCCACCGTAGCGGAAAACATAGTCACTGCTGCGTACGTTATCATAAAAAGCCTGAGAAACCCGACGCAGAATATCATCACCGGTATTGTGTCCCCAGGTATCATTGATCTCTTTAAACTTATCGACGTCGATAATCAACACCGAGAGCGAAGTATTGGCGCGATTAGCATGAGCAATTTCACGCTTAAAAATGGTCGGCAGGAAGCGGCGGTTGAGTAATTTAGTCAGCACATCCATCCCCACCTCATGGCGGGACACTTCCTCAAACAATTCACGCAGCAGGGTAATGATTTGCGAGACAGAATTGCGGATTTGCAGCAGGAACTTCACCCGTGATGCTTTATTGTTCAGCGCTTTGGCCGTGCTACTGGTGCTATAAAACACACCGTCAAAGTCCTGAATTAAACGCGAAATGTGACCGACTTCCGCAATACCGCTGAAATAATGGCGTCCTTTGTGATTAAACCACAGACCAAAATCCGCCTGACTTAAGGGCAGACTGCTGCCGAGGTCGGAATCCAGCAACACTTTATAGATAATGTCCATTTCCCATGAAAGCAGGGCGGCAATTTGCCGCTCTTTCTCTTCTTCCGCATTTTCCAGCAGGGTAAAAATACGATAGTTTTCATCTTCTTTGGCGGCAGTACTTTCACTGAAGGAGAAGGCCCGGGACATCACTTCCATTGCCAGATCGATGCTGTTTATCGAGTAATGATAAACCTGAAGTTTTTCAACTGAATCATACTGACCATCAATAATGATCGGATAGAGGATCTTTTTCAGAACCCGGAACCCCATTTCGACCAGTTCGACCGGAATACCAATACGCGCATGCACTTCAGCAACCGTGTGCTGCACTTTTATCAGTTCATCAATATTATCGGCTTCGCCGGATAGCACATCCACAATCCACTTTTCAAGTGCACTTTTGAGTTGGCGTTCAACCTGCTCATTACTCAAAAACTCCTCAGCATGCGGATCGGCGAGAACAATGCGATAAAACTCAATGCTCAATGCGTGGGCATGCGTAATCGCTATCTCAGAAGCAAGTTTCCGAATATGAGGGTCGGTTTGTTCAACCAGTGCGACCCATTCATCTTTCATTCTCTTAAGATACATCTCCATGATGTAGATCCTTACAGTGGTTAGCGAACAACATTGCGGCCAGGGTCATAAGCACAGTCTGGATAGTAAGACGAATCTAAATCACAAAACACCTGAAAGGGGACAGGATGACAGTAATGAGATAGTGTAATGCCTTAAGCCATATTTTCATGCGTTCAGGCGAAGTAAGCCTGAAACAATTATAGATATAGCCAAAAGTAGCAAGAAAAATCCTTTTTAAGCGACTTTTAAAACTAATCAACATCTAAAAAGTATAGTCCATCCGTTTGATCGTTGAGAGTAATGATGTAACCCACATAAGGTAGCTCACAGAATCTTTGAATGTCAGTCTGTTTTTCAAATCATAAAATAATATGAGCGATTTGTTGAGCAATAGCGTCATCATTATGTAATAAATCCTGTTTTTTACTCCGGGAAATAATTAGCGTGTATTTAACTATTCTTTATCGCGTCATTTATTGAACATTTACCGTAGCGTTGATCGCCAACAATTCTTCAGAACGTACATTGCGTTCTACTTTCTCTTCAGTCACAGCATATCCGCAGCGAAACAGTGGAGGTTACGATGGGACGTCAACTGGTTATTTTTCTCGATGGCACGGGCAATCGCTTCAGTCATAAACCGACGAATGTGATTCGGCTGTTGCGCTCACTGCCGAAAGGGAGCGCAGACGTGCTGACTTATTACGATCAGGGCGTCGGAACGTTCGGCGTCAAGGAGACGCTTTTTGAATGGCAAAAATTGCCGTCACGGATCTGCGGACTGGCGTTTGGCTGGGGGCTCAAACGTAATGTCGAAGGGGCGTATCATTTTCTGGCGGAGAATTACCGGGCGGGTGACGAAATCTATCTGTTCGGTTTTTCCCGCGGTGCCTATGCCGCCAGAGCGCTGGCGGCATTGATTCACACAGCGGGTATTGTCGACGGTCATCAGGCACATCTCTTTGACTATGCGTGGGCGATGCTGCTGGCCAGGAGCGGGGAGAATAATGCGCCGGACTTCAAACTGCAGGCGCGCTTCAAATCGACTTTTGGCCGGCGGGTGAATGTCCATTTTCTGGGCCTGTTTGATACGGTGAAGTCGGTGGGCTGGATTTATGATCCGGTGATCATTCCCTATACCGCGAAGAACCCCGCCGTCGACATCGTCCGTCATGCGGTGTCTATTGACGAGCGGCGCTGCTTCTTTCGCCAGCATCTCTGGCGCAGAAATAGCGATGTGAAAACGGATCTTAAAGAGGTGTGGTTTGCCGGGGTACATTCTGACGTTGGCGGGGGGTATCCGCCACCGCAGGCACAACTGGCGCTGACGGCTTTTCGCTGGATGCTGGGGGAGGCCTGGCGCGCAGGACTGCGCATCGATTTCTCCCGCGCCAGAAAAGAATTGTCGATTCGCTTCCCGGGATTTCCTGCTATTCACGACTCGATGCTGTTGGGCTGGAAACTTGCCGAATGGCTCCCACGCCTGGTCTGGACCGGAGAAGATCATCAGCGTGAGCTCAAAATTGGGGCGATGCCGCCGTTTGGTCAGCCGGTACCGCGGCCAATGACGGGCACCATCAGCGTGCATGCGTCGGTGGTCAATTTGATGAACACGAATCCGGATTATCGGCCGCCTAATCTTCCTCGCTATTATTCGGTCGAAGGGGATGATCCGGGTATCGCAAGCTTGCCCTGAAAATACACGTTTTGCCTGGTTATCTTTACCGTTAATAACCCTGTTCTGAATATTCGCGAACAGGGTTATTAAATTAATGCCTCAGTATGATTCCCATCGGTTGAATAATCTTTTTCTCTTAGAGTAACCCATTAAATCATTACACTATCCTGAAATGTATTACTGGCATAAATAATGCTATCCCGCCTGTTCAGGAGTTAAATGATGAGCACTCGTTATACCGTAGAAATTACCGCTTCCGACGGACATTCTGCCCGCTTAACAATCGACATCTCTTTTCTTCCCGGACAGTCAGAATGGATGTCAGAGCAACCTGATGTTTTTTCTATCGACAAGGGGCCGATGCTTAACGATTTTCAGTTAATGGGGCTTGGCGTCACGCCAGTGGCTTTTCTGACGGGTTTCCCCGACAAAAGCGACGGAGAGGGCGGGAAGAACGATCCGGGAGGAACATTTCCACAGGGTGAACTGAACTGGGAGATCGTGTCCCGGGAGTGATCGCTCGACGGATACCGCAGTGTCGTCTTCACTATTCCCTGGAGGTTGCAATGTCAGAACTCACCACCGCCTGGCAAGACTTGATGGAAAGCATCGAAGCGGGCTGGCGCCGCAGTCGACGTAGCGACCGGGTCAGTCTTTTACCGATGTTCACGAAGGATAACAACCTCCAGTTAAACTTTGATGTGGATAAGAACGACCCTGTGGCCGTCACGTTTGCTCTCAGTAAGAGTCCTGGTTTTCGCTGGTCCCCATCGAAAAAGTATCCTGAATTCTCTGAGCGCACCGCCGACAACGTAGCGCTTCACAGTCAATCGCGAAAAACGGTCTATTTTGATGGACTGGCTCTGAACCTGGCGACGTCAGGGCACGCAGTCAGCCTGTTCCTGACAGAAAACAGCTTTAATATGCGTTATGAACTGACGCTGCAACTGGACAGCGTCAGTTTGTCGCCGGTTCTGGCGGAATCAAATTTGCATCGTTCAGCCCTGCGTAACATGACAGCGGATGAAGCCGGGGATGAGCTGCATTATTTCAGCGCCAACTGCGGTGAAGCCATTGTTATCGCCGACCAGCAGGCCGGAGCCAGTCTGAAAATTGTGTGCGAAGGCGGACAGCCCGGACGAGATACCACGTGGACCCTGACGCTGGAACAGGCGGAGCGCATTCTTACGCTCCGGCAGACGACCACGATTCAGATTAACCACACCCCGTTTATTGTCTCGCAGCTACAACAACCGACGCTGACGGAAGAGGCCGGCAACATCATTGCGCAATGGAAGAGTGACGATCCTGACGGGGCACAGTGGCGGTTTGGTATCGAGAGCGTCTCCCTGAATTTTCCGCCGCAGGCAGTGGGCGAAGCGATGGTTCGCGGGGATCGTTTTCGTCCCGCCGGACAGGCCAGTCCCATTGTTCGAGGCCAACCGCTTCCGTTTCGCTTTTCTCGCCGTACTGAACTGACGGTGCGTCCTTCCCGCCTGGATCGACGCTATACCGTACATCCTGGCGATACGTTATCCATTCTACGGGAGGCTGAACTGACGCGGATGGTGAGCGAGATGGTCTATCCGCTGGAATTGACCTATCTGCGCACACCTGAATTACCGCGTACGGTGATTGTTTCCGAGATCGCCCGCGCACTGGGGCAACCAGCGATTGCCTTGCCGGTAAGCGAACAGGACTTTGCCATGAGTCCGCTGCTGGAAGCCTATTTTCGCCATAAACCGCAGAAAGATATTGATGAACTGAATGCACGCATCAACACGCTGAGAACGGACCATCTCGCTGCGCGACAAAATTTCATCAATCGCCTGGCCCGGTTCACACTGAAAGATGCGAACTACCCGCAGCGTAAGCTGGATCTGACAGAAGGTCTTAGCGCCCTGGTGCGCGGCAAAAGGCAGGGGGCCGTCGCCGTTTATCCGTTACCCGACTCGGTACCGCTGGATGAGTCCCGGCGCAAAGAACTGGATGATTATATCGGCGAACCCGCCACCGCGCGGACGCTGCCGATTGGACTGCTGTACTCCATCGAATTCGCCTCCGAACTGATGGCGGTGTTACGCACTCCTGCCACGAAATCCGTGCGTCTGCTGGAACTGACGCTCTCATCGCTTGGTGCAACCGGCGCGGTGCAGGCGACCTTTGATGAGGGACGCACGCAGTTCGATGCCAGCGTTGAAAACGGTCAGCTGTCACGGCTGGTGAAAACGCGTTATGGCCGCATAGCCACCGTCTGGAACAAAGCGCGTCATGTGGTGGTTTATTCTCGCAGCGCAGCGCCCGGCGCACAGTTTGCCGGGGAGCAGAAGGCGGAAGAATTTTTGGGGCGTCCGCTACTGCGCAAAATGGAGGAGTACATTGAGATCCTCGAACCGTATCGCCTTTTCGAGAGTGAAACGTCTGCGGAAACCAATAAACCGGGATGTCTGCACGCCTTTCATTTCGCCACGCAGCGCATTTACGTCAATGGCGCATGGGGACACGATGTTGAAGCGGGCTACGAAATCCCATTGTTTAACGAACTGGACAGCTCCGGTTTTTATGTTAAGCCGTGGGCAGGACCGGTTGCGCGGAGCGGAGGCGATGAGCTGACGCAGCACTGGCACGACCAACCGCAGCATCTCTATTTTTTTACTAACACCAAAGCGGGTGCCGGAGCGGATACGGACAAGTGGGAGGCGCAGTTAGCGATCGACTGTGACGAGCATTACTGCTTTGGTGGCATGACACGCCCCACGACAGACAAACTTCTGGGATATCATCAGGTTCCCAGCCTGACCCTACAGGCCCTGGCCAATCCCCGGTTTTCGATGCCATTACGTCCGGAAGGCGTCTCTAATATTGTGCATGGTCGCGGCACAGAAGAACTGGTCGCCAGTATTCGTACAATGCAGATTGAACGTACGCTTGCGATACGCAGGGTGGATCTGAGTAAGCAAACGGGGAATCTGAAAGATAAGATTGAGGCGCTAACCCAGCACGCGACATACAGCGCTGAGCTTAACAGTCTGGACGCGACCCTCCAGACGCTGTTACAGGATGCCAAAAAGCTATGGACGTTGTATGAGGAGAACAACGTTGAGAAGTTCAAAGTGCGCCTGCTCAAACAAGTCAATGACGTCTTTGCAGAATGTAGCAACCGGCTGAATATCGAGGTTGCAAAAATTGCGCATGGTGAGGGCGAAACCATTGATCACGTCAAAAAGAGCCTCGGTCTGGCGCGATCGCTGGCGGTCACGATGGTCGATGAACTCTGCGCTCAGGGGCATGCGGCGATCGATGATTTGCTGACAACGTTTTCGACAATCCGCGATCCGAATCATGAGGTGGAGAGCATAACGTCGTTGCTGGCGAATCGTTACCTCAATCTCCCCGTACAGACTTTTGTCAGACGCTCCGGCGAATCATTGAACGGCGTGAAAGCGGTCATTGAGAATTTGCACCGCTTTTGTGTAGAGGTTTCCGATCAGGTTGATGCTCTGCATCCGGTACTGAATGCCATTATTACGCGTGCGAATGAGGAGTATAAGGCGCTGCTGGCGATAAAGGATCGCGATGCGTTGCTCATGGCGGTCAACGCGTATTGCAGCAATATAGCGGCTGCTCTGAGTGATAACATGAAGCGTGTTGACGAT
This sequence comes from Citrobacter freundii complex sp. CFNIH2, assembly GCF_002880615.1. Taxonomy (NCBI): domain Bacteria; kingdom Pseudomonadati; phylum Pseudomonadota; class Gammaproteobacteria; order Enterobacterales; family Enterobacteriaceae; genus Citrobacter; species Citrobacter freundii complex sp. CFNIH2. Next base: position 1,373,856 of record NZ_CP025757.1, read on the forward strand.
ATTTGCACCGCGATCAACGCGCTGACGTTTCCTTCGCAATGGCAGGGGCCTCAGCATCTGCGCGATCTGCTCATGTTGCCGCTGAACAATCTGAAACGAGCCGTTTCTGCATTTACCGCGACTCTTGACAAGGTGCCAGAACACATCAGGAACATCAGTGAACTGGATGCCCAGATTGCCGAACTGGAAAAGCGAATCCCACCTGTACTGACAACACTGGATGACACGCTGAGTCTGCTTGAGAAGAAAAACAGGCAGGTAATACGCGAAACTGCCATGAAGCTGGAGTCGGTACTCGCCGCCATCGACACCCTGCAGGGCAACCTCTTCGGTGCCGATCATCTAAAGCAAACCTTCTTCCAACAATGGCAACAGGCATGCGTTGCGTACCGGGCGCTGCTCAAGAACATTGAAGAGAAAAATTCGATTGATAAACAATTTTTTGACTTTGTCGCGGCGCTGGACGCGCTAAACCAGTCTCTGATCGTCCCCCCCTTCGTCAACAGCTCGCCGTTTTCAACCGCCTTTACTGACTACTGGAACCAGACGTTTATCAACGAGATGGATAAAGCCATTGGGGATCTCTCCACCGGGCTCGACGAGGTCAGTAAACAGGCCACCGTATTATTGAGTCACAATACCGAAGTCGTGCAGGCAGAACTGGCACGACGCAAAGAGGAAGTGATAACGCTGATTAATGGACTATCGGACGCCGGGAAATGGCTCTCTTTCGTCAACGATCTGCAAAAACAGGTAGTGGATACGATCCGGCAGGTCCGTGAGCAGTTTGTTGATCAGGCCACGCGACTGTTTGATCAAAAAAGCCGCGAGTATGCGAAAGTCATCGATACGGCGCTAAAGGAAGCAAATTCGGTCATCGCCGATGCGTTTCCCAAAGCCGGACAGGCCATCAAACTGATGAAGCTGCTTTCGGATCCGCCAGAGCTCCCACAACTGACCATTCGTACCGACAACATTGAATATATTTTCGATGATGTAAAAGACCAGATCGAAACGTCGCCGTTTGTGGCCCGACTTCGTGAAGTGGAGTCGGGGATTAAGGAACTGGGGCTGACCATTCCGTCCTGTGAACTAAACGGTAACATTGTGCCCGTCTCGCTTCAGGGCGTTAATTTCTCGCAGATCATTCGTAATACGGCGATTGATTTTGAGAACTTCTTTAAGAAATTCAAGTTACCGGACTTACCCGATGATGCCATTCGCATCAGCCATCACATCGATCCCAAAACGCGTAGCGCCAGTATCAAAGCGGTCATTGATCATCAGTTTACGAGCACAGAGTCACTGTTTGAGATCTCCGCGCTGAGTCTTGATGTCCGTAAACCGAAGCTGGTGGCCACCAGTGATGTCGATATCTCCGTCGGTGATGCGACTAAAACCCGCACCCAGGCGCTGTTCAGCGGCGACTGGATCCTTAACTTTTCAGGCCAGCCGTTGGTGACCTTTGCGGATGCCCGTATTCAGTACAGCGAGGCCACCGGTTTTACGTTTGATATCGATCCGAAGAATATTGAGCCACATTCCGCACTGAAATTCATCGGCGATGTGTTGCGTGGTGCGATGCCTGAGCTTCCTCCCAATGTGGAAATCGTTAAAAACAACGCCGGGATGCCAACGGGGGCGGCGGTGAGTCAGAAACAGGCATTTGGTCCGCTGGAGTATGGCGGCGTTTCGCTGGGCAAATCGGTACTGGCCTCCGGGTTTCGTCTGAACATGAACGACGGGCTGATGCAGATTGAAACCTACTTTGGCATTGGTGAAAAAGCCTCCCCGGTTTCCATGCAGATAGGCGTCTATGGCGGCGGTGGTTGGCTGACGACCCGGGCAGCGGCTGCGTACAAGAACGGCGAGCTGATCCCCGTGTATGAGGCATCGATTGGTGTGGCGCTGAGCTCGACGAAAACGTTCAACCTTGCCGGCGTCGCTGAGGGGAGTTATGCCATTCGCCTGTTTGTTGAAGCCGGTTTCTCTTCCACAGCATCACAGAACTTTTTTGCCGCCGGTGTGCAAATGACCGGTAGTGCGAAGGTACTGGGCTATCTGACTGCGTATCTGAATCTGCTGGTGCAGGTCGAACATAACAACGGGCGCATGAAAGGGCGTGGACATCTGGATATTTCCATTGAAGTTTGCTGGTGCTACACGGCACATATTTCCCGCACAGTTGAACAGGATTTGTGAGGTGTCTATGTCATTAACAACGTTTAGCTGGATGATGCATGGCAACGATGAAGGGCTGGTGGATGATAAGCGTCAAATCTCGGTTAACTGGGTGGTGCCAACGGGCGAAATAACCGCAGGTGATGCACCGCCAGACGGACAGACGGTGATTGACACCGTCGGTTCTCTGCTCTGGCCCTGGCAGATGCGCATTACCGGCTGGGCATTGATCTCCGAGGGAAAATTGACGCTCGTCACGCCAGTTCCACCCACTGTGTTAACCGATCCGCAGGGTGTACAGGAAAAGATGGCGGACGAAATCAGGCAAAAGTGCAGCCGTTGTCTGCAGCCGTTTTCCCCCGACATTGCGCTGGCACAGGCCAGTCCTGGTGAAATCAGTCTGCCGCACCTGTTTGCTCCCTTGACGTTGTTACCGGCCGGCGTGAGTCAGGATATGCTGAGGATGACCCGACGTTTTACCCTCAACGATTCAACACGACCTGATGCCTGTGCTCCGGAATTCATCATTACTCATCACGGCCAGGATATCGTTTTCAGTCCAGTGGGATCCATCACAACGGACGACATCGTGACGATTAGCTACGAGGCGAAGACGCAGAAAGAGGATGAACCTTACACAGGTTTGCCTGCGTTCACTGTCGTGATGCAACCGATCAAACCCGCCGTTGACGTGACGCTGACGCCGACACTGCAGAGTGCCGAGCGAACGGAAACGGGGATGCGTGCCTGGCTGGCCGATGCGGTTCTGGCACCGCTGCCGATGTTGGCTCAGGTACTTGCCACCAACACAAATGATGATGAATGGAAGATAGAAATTAAGAAACACCAACTGCTGAACCGTACACTCGGCCCCGGATATCTGCGTTCTGATACCCGTAATAATCCGATTCAGCATTTCTGGTTCTGGGATCGCCTTCAGGATAGCAATCCGGTGGTGATTCCCTTAGAGGAATGGGACGATAACGACAGGGTCTGGGGAACCCTCCGGGAGGCCATTAACCACGCCGGGGCAGACGAACACCGGCTATTGCAACCCATTGCCGACAGTAACACCCTTCGCGACTTTGCGCTAAACGTAGGGATGATGTTAAGTACCGCCGATGGCCGACGGATAATGATGACCTCATGGCTGGCTGCTGTGGCGGTGAATTATGCCAGTCATCCGGCAGGCACGTTTGGCGACTGGTATCCGTTGATATCGCTTCATTATGCAGACCACAGCATTGCGCAATTGCAGGCGAACTGGTGGTTTTACCATCTGTCTGAATCAGCGCCCGCAGCAACAGAAACCCTGCGCACCGGCATCGAATTCTGGATTGCGGGAGAGATGTCACCCGAGGTCGCCGTTCTCAGCGACCGCTATCAGGAGATGCTGGCTCTGCTGGTGGAATGCAAAAAACCTGACGCACAGAATGCCAGCATCAGTGCAGCCTTTGAGGTACTACAGCAGCATTTACTGTTGCCGGGTACGCAACAGGTCAACAGTCTCGGGGAGGAGCGCGATTTAGCGATTGAGGTTTGCTCGCCAGCCGGAGCCTATGACGATCGGGACATTCGCGGCTATGCCGTCGCCATGGCGATGGGGAAAGAACAGATCGTACACAAATTAGGCTGCGCATGGCTGACGGATACGGCGCTACAGGTGAAAGTTCACGGAAAATGGACGCCGCTCGAACAGCGCTTTAGCGACACCGTAGGGGCTACCGTACAAAACGGTCGCAAAATGGTGGCGTTTGCCTATTCTGGCGCACCGCTGAGTGGCGCAGTGAGCCTCAAAGACGGCGTCGACTGTCTCGATTTTGGCTGGCCTGAAGATCCGAAAGAAAACTCAGATACCTACACCTCCCCGTGGCGCCTCCCTCCGTTAGCCTATGGTTTTCGCTACTGGGTAACAGGAACGGCAATCGGCAATGGCGGACAGGTTTTGGGCAAGAACTTTCAAATCAGTGGCAACCCGTGTGAACTCAAAGAGGCCAGCAAACTGAATTTTTTACCCGGTGAGGATGAGAAGGCGAAACCGGTTGCGGGATATCTTTATCTGTGCCGGGTTGCGCCGGGTGCCGTGACGCTTCAGTCAGCAGAGAAGGCCGTTGATCCGTGGCTAATGGAAGGGGAATCCCGCGCCTGGAATCAGACAGATTTAGCGACAGGGAGCAAACGTCCTCGCGTTGCTGTTATTTGCAACGGTAAACCCGGCTGGAACGGCAGCGCGCTGAGGAGCGTCTCGCTGACGTTGACCCCTCCGGATGCCACAGAACAGGTTCTGACAAGGTGGATGGAGGCCGATATCAGTCAGGCATTGCTCATACCTGACCTCAAGGAGAGTCAGAAGCTCAAAGCCCTGCGCACCACGCTAACAGGTAAGCTTCGCAAAACGCCGAAAAATCGGCCTGAGGATCGTGTCGATCTCCCACGCCATCCTGCCGTTCGGGCCATCGGGCTGAGTGTGGAGTTTGATGACGGCACAAGCAAAGTGAATACCCTTGTTGAACCTGATTATATGGCAGTCAGAGGTTTTTTAACGCCAGCCACACTTCGTGTTGAGTCGGGAACGTCGTCAACCGTCATGGTCAACAAGGGCGAGATCGCACTCACACTGAAGCCCGGAACGATTGCCACGGTGACCATCTGGTCGCTGGTACCAGAGCGATACTTTACGTCTGAAAAAGATATCCGGATGGCAGACCTGGCCATCGACAAGACGCAACCACTGTGGAGCGGGGAGGCGTACCGTGGGTTCTCACCTGTGGTTCACCTGTTTGAATGTTTACCCGACGCAGGCACTCTGCTTAAGACCACGAATGAGGCGTTGGAAGCAATTCAGAAACAGCTCAGTTTCGCGACGCAAGAGTCTGATATCCTCGCACATCTGAAGGTGGAAGAGGGGTTCGATGCAAACTGGCTGAAGGGGTTTCTGGTGCAGCGACACGAATGGCACTGGACGGGCTATCCACTGGCGTTACCAAAACGACTGGATGACAACACCCAACTCGAGCAGTGGGCCGAAGCGTTCGCTGGTACCTCGTCATTACGTGAAACGCAAAGTCATATTCTGCAAACCAACCGCGCGGCACGACCGACGGACTGGCGTTTTGGTTCTCTTGCTGAGCCGGCGATACTGTGTCGCCTGCGATTGCCAGGTTATCACGGTGCGCGTTTTTTTGCCTGCATCTTGCGCCCGATCCTGCGTTATCGCAGCTGGCTGGATAGCAAGGTGGTCCGGGAACTTGAGAACACGATTGTGGCTAAAGGGACCGTTGTGCCAGCGCGGATCAACTGGAACGATCCGTCACTGCGACTCGGCCCGCCGATCATTCAGGACACCATTCCGCTGGTTCGCACGGTGATGGCCCGGAAGAAGGAAAATCTGGCGGAGATCCGTACCAGCGCAAATGGTGCGCTGGTATGCCTGAATGACGCGCTGTGTCGGACGGATTCGTTGACGCAGTACAGCGGCGTCGGTGAAACCTTCGACATTGATCTCGAAGCGACCCGTTATGCTTCCGTGAATGAAATTGGCCCCAATCCTGTCTTCCACGCAGGGCCGGAGCAGGGTGAGGATGAGGCGAAGAAACTGACGCTTTATCTGCCTGACAGTAGCTGGTTCACCCAACTGGGCGAGCCGGTCAAGCCTGCACCCGTGATGAACTGGGGAATTGAGGTCGGTCGTCCCTTTGGCCTGACCTTTGACACCGACAGTAATGCGAAAGTGGCGCAGACGGCCATTATTGTCCGTCCGACAGGCCATGACGTTTTTGCTTACTGGATAATGGCGAAGATTCGCATCCGTCGAATGCTCGACCCCCACGTAAAATGGACGCTCAGCGATGAATTCCCCCTCAGCGCGGATGGGCAGAGTTGGTTACTCGGACGCCGGGAAGAGGGTGACGATCGCGTTCCATTTGATTTCGTCGTCGAGGTTCCTCCTGGCACCGATTTTCTCCTCACAATGCATCTCCCCGGAGGAAAACGACTGGAAAAACAGGGCGATGTAAACGACTCACGCCGTCTGCTGTGCAGTTGGCACAAAGGTCAGTGGGGCAAAACGGCTGAAATGCTCTGGGGGTTGCAGGTGATCGATCAGGTCATGGCCTTTGGTAGTGAGCAATGGACCACCGCTAAGCGTTATTCGCCGTGGGAAACCACCGAGGCGACGACCGGGTTGCCGATAAAATCTGCGCTGCCCGTGGCGTTGAAAAACGCAGGGGATTGTCACGCCCGCCGCCTGTTGCTCAGCGACTACGGCGAGTCGCACTGGTTGACCTTTATTGGTATGCCGTACCGCCATCTGGCCATTTCCCGGCAGTCCTTCCGGATGGCGATTGAGGCCGAGTACGATCAATCGCTGCCAAATCATGAACATGCCATTACGCTAACCCGTAGCAGCGAGATACAAGCCAGTGAAAACATTTCCCGCGATTTGTTGATTGAACCCCTGGAACCGATTAAGAAAACCGGGACAGGGGAAGAGGAACAGCCTTGTATCAAACCGGGGGGAGGCACCTTTCACCTGTTACTGGTGTTTGAACCTGTTAATGACGTGGCGGCACCGATGCCCGGCCAGCAACTGGGGAGGCTGACCGGTGTTTATTATCCGCAGCGCGATCCCATAACGGATAAAACGCGTTATCCGCAACTGCGCTTCCATTCTTACATGGCCGATTCGCCGATAAAGGACAACTTGCCCGATGGCTCAATCGGTTACATCTATAAGTTTCAATATACCGACTGTTTGCCAACGGACTGGACGGCCCTGCAGGCGCAGCTGTTCCCTGAAAAGAATGCGGATGGCTCAGGTGAAGAGGCGAAGGTTCGCTGGTTGCCTGAAATTATTGGTCCCATCACCACAGCACCGCTGCCTGCACACGATGGTAACTGGCCGAAGCCCAATGTCGTGCTCAAGACAAAAGAGGGGAAAGAGAAGTCTTTTAACCTGAATGTTGATGAAGATCGGGGATGGCGCTGCCAAAAAACAAAAGAAACCGGGGGGTTTGATACGCTCAGTTGGGCTACAGACTTGCCTGGTGGGCTCTGTACAGTACTTGACGGCGATCAACTGGCGTTGGTGGGGGGGGGAGGACGACTCATCGCAACGTTCACAGACTGGTCGCAGAAAAAGGGTGATGTGCAGACCTATGATAACAACGGCCAACCCCGAAGTGAGCGCTGGAGCTGGAGACTAAATCCATAAATGGCAATGAAAAGAGAGCACGGTGGCTCTCTTTTCGTGACAGTGTCACTTAGACCAGCGATTTCTCAGGTAACTGACGGCCTGCCGGGCCTGCGGTTGGTTGAGATTGTTCTCTCTGAACAAAATCGTGCCGCTGATTTGCGGCATTGATTCATTTAAATCGAGCTGTTTCTTCAGTTCCGGAACGCCGCCGTTGACCGTCCAGTCCGGTTCATTGCGAGAGGGCTCACCGACCTTATACAACGCAACACCAATATAGAGCCGTGTTTTTGTCGGTTTCACGACGTCCGCCCACCATTTTGCCAACACATCATAACGTGCCGCATCGCGGGAGAAGGGCCAGTAAATTTGCGGGGCGATATAGTCCAGCAGGCCTTGTTGAACCCAAAGCCGCGTGTCAGCATACGATTCATCATAAGCCGCCGCGCCACGGGTATCCGATCCGGCAGGATCGTGCGAACGGTTACGCCAGACACCGGCCGGACTGACGCCAAACTCCACGTCCGGATTGATCTGTCTGATCGTCCGGGAAACCTGTTCAATGAGTTGTTGGGTGTTATGCCGACGCCAGTCTGCTTTTGAGCTAAATCCCTGGCCGTAGCGCCGGAAGGTCTGGTTGTCGTTCAGCGCAGAACCGGGGGATTCAGCATAGAAATAGTCGTCAAACTGGACGCCATCTACCGGATACCGTTTCACCACTTCAGCTACGATACTGGTTATCCAGTCACGGGCCTCCGGGATCCCTGGGTCGAGAACATAGCGGTCACCGGCGGTACGGATCCAGTCGCGATGGAGGACAAACACGCTGGCTGGCTGAAGCGACACGGTACGGTTCAGTTCGTTTACCGTCGACGGTTTCACATTGGTGGAGACGCGATAAGGGTTGAACCAGGCGTGAACGCGCATGCCACGTTTGTGGGCTTCATCGAGCATGAACTGGAGCGGATCGTAGCCCGGATTTTCACCAATCTTCCCGGTGAGCATATCTGACCACGGTAAGATGGTTGACGGCCAAAGGGCGGTGCCATCCGGTTTGACCTGGAAGAAGACGGTATTAATACCCAGTGACTGTAAATTATCGAGTTTGTCTGTTAAGGCCTTCTTTTGCATAGCGATCCGCGTGGTGGCGTGACTGACATTCACGGACGCTACTGGCGGCCAGTCAAGCCGGGAAACCGTCGCCAGCCACACGCCGCGAACAGGTTCGTTCAGTTTTTGCGTTTTATACGGCGATGCCGGCGTCGATTTTGGCGGCGTCACCAGCGAAACAGGCGGTTTTGATGAACAACTTGCCAGAAAGATTGTTGCGACAACCAGCGTACTGATTTTTTTAACGCGAGACAGAGAGAAAACGGCACGAGAACAGATATCCATATAGGCCAGTCATCCGGTTAACACAAAAGAGAAATTATTTTGTTCCTAATCGACGTTAAGTCAAGCCGGAGAAGGGGTGAGACGGACAATAAACAGGCTATCGGAGAGGAATGATTTGTTCAACTGCTAAAAATGTTTACGAATTACCAGAACGCATCTTACTGAGTATGAATGAAAACCAGAGCGGTCCTGAAGGCCAAAACAGCAGGGAATGGCTCAGGCATTGGTACAGTGCGGCTGGTGATATTGCATTTAACATAATATACATTATGCGAACCAATGATAAGGATGGCAGAATCTGGCGGGAATCGTTGACACTGGCCGTCAACTGGCTACTATCGACAGTGATTCAAAATCATCCGTTTCTCCAAACGAATCAGAATCAAATGTCTATTAGCAGTAAGTGAACAGCCTGACCTCACCAATCAGGCCTGTTCATCCTGTTGCAGTTGGTAAATCTGTACCTGATACACGAGAATCAAACACCACCTCTTCAGTGCCATCACCATGATGCCGGACAATCTGGTAAGCGGATTGCGGGTTCTGGCTCTCAGCTTCATAAGCAGCCCGGAATGCTGGATCTTTGAGAAGCATTACTTTCAGTTCCTGATGCGTCATAAATTTTTTCATGAATAACCCCTGATGAATGCTGCCGCGCCGAATCAGCCATAACGCTGAAAATGGAAACTGTACGGCTTGGCCAACCCCGGACAGCAACAAAACGAGTTTTGTCACTGACCGGCGTTATCTTTCAAAACAGACAGTTAACGATTTTTTGTCTGGTGTTTATGCGTGAAATTTCGTGCGTACGAAATTCACCACCAATAAACAAACGGACGATGACTGACCGGAAAAGCAATGCCGTCAGCATCATGACCACGCATTACCTGGTTGAGAAGCCTTCTGACTTCACGGCGCTCAGGCCTGGTCATCATCATATTGCGATACCAGGACGGCGATTTATCAAACCATCTGGCACAACTGGCAAAATGTGAACCCACACGACGATATGACTTAAGGCGGCCACCGGGAAGTCGGTCACGCACCTTATTTTTTACAGACATAATAAATCCTCTAAGTAACTGAATACCTAGAAGATGTCGTACTGTTCATACCCCATAAAAGTTAACGCCATAATAAAAATCCATACAATCAGTTCAGGTTGTCCCGGAACAGTTCACCGCTCCTCGCGGCGCTGCGGGGCGTCGCCCTGCTCCGGTCAATCTTTCTGACCTGAAGCATCACCATAATATCTGTCTTGTTGCTTTCACTGGTGCGGGAACCGAAGAAGCTCCAGCCGGAACTGGCCTTGCTGTCTTTCTGTTCAGCGAGACCACCAAGTAAAATAATATCACCATCTGCAAGGCTGACTTCGGTTGTAACATCACGCTTGATAAGGGTTGGCGAGTTATTGACGCCTGTTTCAGTGGTCACAAAGTTGGAAAGCTGCTGCTGAATCTTGAGATCTATTGTCCGACTTTTGATTGATGGCGTCACGTTAAACAAAACACCGCTGGAACGATATTCAACGGATTGCGTGGTCGTATTGTTATTCACCGTAACGCTGCCCAATACTGGCACATCCGAGCCGACTGAAAAAGACGCTGAGGCATTATTTTTTACCCGCAGTCGTGGCGCACTGACCACAGTAAAACGACTGTCGGTTTTGAGCAGATTGAAAATGGCATCAATGGAGCCGGTTCGAATATTGATAAAATTATCCAGTCCGGCAGCACCAACTGAAATATTGAATTTATCAGACAGGATTTTAGCCGCTAAAAGAATGCCGGAGCCGTCAGACTGCGAGGTCTGAACCTCAAAAACATAACCAGAAACAACCACTTCATCACTCATCGTATCCAGCGAAGTAACCAGTGTTTTCAGAATGGCGATGTCTTCTTTCGTACCATAATAAACCAGAATATCACCAGTTCGATTAATGTAGTTGCTTGCCCCTGATGAACCTTTTAGCGAATCGTCAGAAATCACGGCTCCACTGTTATTGAAGGAACCGGAAACGTAGCCGCCAAGAATATCAGATAGGTAGGCAACAGAACGGTACTGAGGCGTATAAGTCCACGTATAACGCGGCTTAACTGGCTCTTTCGGCGTATAGGGCGCGATAAAGTCAACACCCTTTTTCGTCCATATTCGAATGTTCATATTGCCAAGATAACGGGTTATAAATTCCCGTTCATCAATATCAGGCGTTAACCTGAACGTAATCATTCGTTCATCATTAACAAGCTGCGGATCTAGCATATACGGGACTTTAAGCACCTCACTGTAAATAAGAGAAATAGCTTCTGGTAGCTTGACTTTATTTAATTCAAGCTCTGACCCAGCGAAAGCACATGAAGAAATCAGTAGCATTAATGCGAGTAAAATCTGTTTCATTATTTCTTCCCCGTATAAAGAGTCACACGCTCACCATCAATAATTCCGCTCATCAACATCCCCTTGTAATTAAAACTGGATGCGGGAACGGCACGCAGAACACCGGCACCGTTAACAAGAATCACAAATGCCCTGCCTTCACTGGTCATTCTTCCTGATATACGCCATTCGGTTGAAAGTGGCGGTTCAGCCGGTTCTGAGGGAATATCTGGCGCTGGAACAGCAGCAGAAGAACGAAACATGGCCGCATCTCGTACATCTGCTGTAGGCAAATCTGGCGGGGTATCGCTTCGGCCAAACGTGCTGAAAAATGAGTAAATCAGCCAGCCTGACCCGATAAACATCAATGGAAAAAGCACAAGAAAGAACCTAACTTTGCCAGAATTCCAGATGCTCTGGCGTTTATCAGTCTGCTTTTCATTACCGTTAGTCCCTTCATAGCTTTTGTAAAGTTCAAAAATATCAGGGTTATATTTGTTGCGATAACTGGTAACGAGATTGCTTTTATAGATTTTATGGCCTGAATATACGTCAACACAGTAATGATTATTCAGGCCCAACGCTTTCAGCTTGCGCATCCGATAAGTTGTTTCTATTTTGTCTTTCAGGAAACGGGCAATATTAGAAAGTGACTGATTTACAATAACCAAATCACAGCTAATACCTGTTTCAGGGTGCGTAAAATGACGATGTTCAGCAATAAATGATTTCTTCTCAGACGTCATATCTTTATCGCTACCGAAGATTCTCCATGCTTCATCAATAACAATTAAATCCCCAAACTGACAAAAGCTCCCTTCCCCACCTTTAAAAGGAAAGAAGTCAGCTTTAAGCACATCGTCATTATCCACAACAATAATTTCTCCCGTTGCATCAGGATAACGTTCGGTGATTTTATCTTTCTGTAATCCATAAATGTTTGTCACAATTCTCCGGCCGCTGGTAAAGGCCGGAATAATGACGTTGCAAACGGCTTCATAGCTCTTTCCTGAGCCGGGTATGCCAATATATGCAGAAATAGCCATAAAACTCACCCTATAACCGGAATGCGTCGAATAATAAAGCGAGTAGCCATTGCGGAGATAATCATACTAATCCCCTGCGGTAATTTACTCAGGTTAATGAAGTACCAGAATCCATCTGATAAATTGGCAAACAGCGACGAGAGGTTGCTTGAATCTGGCAGTAACTCAATAAGGATTTCAACGAAGCCCTGAACAATAAAATACAACGCAAAGAATACGACGAACTTAATAATTAATGACCTGAATACAAAACCTAGCAGCGAATTTAACGCGCTAATCAGAATCCCAAACATAGTTGCACTCCTTTAGGCACTCAGAATAATACGGAGCGCAACAAATCCCCATATAATCAGAAATATGGTTTCAACGGCGCTTCTGTTCTGCTCAATTAACGGGCAATGGGAGTCAATTCTGTACTGATGGTTAAACACACTGAATTCAACAACCGGGCAGGATGCTGAACGAGAGCCGATGTTAAATTCTTTTGTAAAAGGCAACAGGTTGATGATTGGCGTTAAAATATCTCTTGCCGTTGGCGTTTCTTCAAGCTCAGGCTCTTTTACACCAGGATCTTCTCCCAAATCTATATTGCCATTATTTCCCGTGTCAGACCCTGAGTTATTATTGATGGTAATATCAATATTGACGTCAGCTCCGGCACTGTCAGATACAGGCGAAAGCATATCTAATAACGTAGGAGATAGCCTAAGTTCCGAAATTGCAGAAGTTACTTCAGCCGGTGAGACCTCTTTAAACGGTAAGCCGTTATAATCAGCATTCACGGCAGCTTCAGACCATAGCTCGTTAATCATGTCGGCAAGAAGCGCTGGCGATACACTGACACTATCAAGATACTCCAGATAATCAATCATGGACTCAATATTTCCGGCCTCCAGTACTTCCGTCATGGCTTTATATTTAGTATTAGTCCAGATAGTAAGCTCACTCTTTTCATTAATATCTTTTACGGTGTAATCCTCTTTTTCAGGAACGGCGCAAATTGTCGAATAACCACCATTTGACTGATTAGTCGTTTTACAAGGTGTGTTGTGATATTGATATTGCTTGCCTGCCGTTAAATAAGCAACGCTGTAATACATGGGAAGCCCTGCTACATTTTCATACATGGGAATACCCGCAGGAAATGAAGATGCAGCCGGGTTGCTGTACAGGTGTGTAATCTCAGGTATTTCATAAAATGAGGAAGGATAAGTAAACTTATAATCCTGTTCAGTAAAGGAAACATCCCCATTACTGTTTACTACTTTATTCGTTACAGTGCGTTCAAAATTCGTTAGTGTTTCGGTATAAGCCCGTGAGTTATAGTCATTAAGATAATTTCTGGCGATTTCGGTTGGATTATCACCATAGTAATAAATTAATTCTTTCGAATCCTGATAATAATAAAGCGCATTCTCTGGTGTGGAATATCCTGTTTCAACACCTACAACTGGAGAACCTGCATCCACATTATTGCGACTAACATGAACGATTACCGGGCTTAATTCCTGTGGTTCAAAATTAACGGTTATCGTCTTGGTTTCACCACTTTGACCACTGTACGTTACTTCATATAAATTATCAGAGATCTTTTTACCGTTAGTCATTACCATTACCGAGCCGTCAGATGAACTCAAAGAAGACGGAACAAAAGATGATACAGCAGCAGCAATACCCGCCCACGTCGCAACACCGCTCATTTTGTATGATGAGGCAGCAGGCAAGTATTCGGCAGCATTAGCCGCAGCGCGGCCAACAAAAACACGTGTTGCTGTAAGCTGTGATGCCGTATAAATCGCATCATTAGCAGCAAAGCGACGAACAAGCACCCGGCCAACGACTTTAGGAATAACAGCCCGCGCAGCCACTGCTGCAATTACTGGTACAAATGAATATGAATATCGGGGAAAGGAAACCCAGAGAAAGGAAAAAATAAAGGAATAAACCGTCAGCCTCTTAGCCCAAGAATAACGACATAAGCTGAGACGATCCCCCATAAAAGGGAACCCAATTTCCATAATTCAATCTCCATAATAACCTCAAGTAAAACGGGCGATATTGCATCGCCCATGAATAATGAATTTATGCGGATTTAACGGTACGCAATACCCAGCGAACGCCAGCGACACCGGCATAAAGTGTTACCAGTGAAGCAGCAACGGCCATAATCGCAACCAGAACTGTACTGAAATCAATGCTGTTCGTCAGCGGCGATAAATCAACACCACCTGATGCCGCTCCTTCTGCGGCGAAAGTCGCGCCAGAAACAGCCATTAATGCAGGTACAGCCAGAAAACTAACGATTTTTTTAAACATAACTCTATCTCCATTACATGTTAAAGGTTCGCATTCAAGCAGTACGAACCATCTTTATTACCTGTCCCACCCCTACAGAAAAAAGCCAGAGCAGCAGGACAGAGCTAAAACCTAATGTCCAGTAATTTCCCATTGCAGAATAATCAATTTGATGAAATGGTTCAGAACGTACCATTATTGCCTGACATTCTTTTGCATTGTTCGCATTACATAAATAACCTTCAATACGGTAACCATTTTCAGGAATATGATTATCAAACTGAATATCGAAACCTGATGTATCCATAATCAGCCTTTTATTTCAGTAATGCCGCCATCTGATGAAATGTTATAAGTTACTCCTTCCCTCCCCTCCATTGACCAGACGCGAACATATACAGGTATCTGGACTAACTTACCGATAAAATTATTTGCCTGATTCATTACACCGGCATTAACAAGAGCCTGAGATACACGAATAATAATCTGGTCTTGCTTAGTGCCGCCAAAACCATCAGGGATCTCTAAGCCAACACCAATTTCATTATAGTATCCCTGACCATTGACCTTATTACGCTGGCGAGCACCAAGCATTTTACCTTTTACAAAAAGACCATAATTAGACATATCACTCTCCTTTAATGCCAGTTACTGGCATGTGAAATACGGTTATAATCGAAAATTAAACCTTTCTCATAAACCCATGATGGAATTTTGGCTGGTTTGGCTTCAAGAGTACGAACCAACGGAACAACGTTATTAGAATCCGGTGACTCACAATAAAAGTTAATATCTATTCCGAAAGAAAGTAATTCTTTACGGTGTCGGTAGAATGTAGGTTTCGGTAACATCTCTTTCATGTTCGCGCCCTGCTTCCACAACAAATATGTAGACTGTATTTTTCTTGGGAGATTAATTATTTTTTCATCAGTTAATATAGTATTTTGATTCATTTCTATTCTCCCTACATAGTCAGAGAATAATTTATTGGGCGTCTCAATATTCCAGCTATTACCAAGCGTAAGATTCAAATCAATTAATTCAGTTGTTCTTAATGTTAATTCAATGCGTAATTTATCTTTTGACCAGTCCAGTAAACCAGCTTTAACGAATTCGTCTGCCATCTGGTGCCCTTTTTTACCAGATGTGTGTTCATCATATTTTGAATAAAATTTCAAACTCCAACGACGGGAGTTTTTCCCTAAGTAAACAGTACCACCTTTACCACAGGCGCGACCGTGGCGAGTTTTCGCTTTAAATTCTGCGGCATATAACCATGCGCGGACATTTTCTAATGTTGACAATGAATACATATAGTTGATATCGATGCGCGAGATCTTAAATTGTCCTGCCATTACCTGCCGATAGGATGGAAGATCGTGAGGAATATGTAGTAATGCCAATATTCTGGCGTAAGCTGTTAATACCAACCCTTGCAAATCGTCGGAACCGATAACAGAATGACCTTGCAAAAACTTTGATGGATTGCCGTCAATATAGAGATGTGTTGCCCGACCTTCGCCATCAGATCCAACAGACCTTACTTTCATTGTGGATTCATACGAACCGCGAACGGTCAACCGTTTTACTGTTTCCCACTCCACTGCACCGTCAGCATCGACGCTGACGACACTACCAGCCGGTAGCGGTCGGTGTGTGCAAGGCAGGATTCCGGTAAACCAGTCGATCATAAGTAGTCACACCCATCAAAATATGTGTCAATAGTCATTTGTGAGCAGATTGAATGGTCACAATGTAATATGCTCAGATCTGACAGTCAATACATTTGCAATGTTTAAATTGTCAGAAATGAGCATCAAATCTAACTATTGAAAAACCACTGTTAAGATGGAGCCAAGTAGATGGGCAACAATGAGCATGAAGTTATGGCGGACAAACTGAGAGCAGAACGTATCAAAAAGGTAATTCTGGAACACTCGACTTATGAAGAACTGGCCGAGAAGACTGGCATTAGCGTGAGTACGCTGGTCAGGATAGCGTCCGGCAAAACTGAACCTAAATTCAGTGACATAATTCAGATAGCTAAAATTACTGGTGCAGACTTAAACACCTTAGCTTATGGCTATGCTCTTGATGTTAAAGAAGAAGCTACCGAGCGGAAGCTAATTACTTCTGCGGATGGATGTACTGATGAAGAAACCACTAACGCACATAATTTCATCGTGTGGAACATCAGGACACTGGAAAAACAAGATATTCTGGCACTCGCAAGACAGGTTTCTGCCTTAAGTTCATATACTTATAGTACTAAAATGTTTATGAAAAAAGCGGTATCTGGCGAAGAGTAAAAGGATTAACAGTCTCAGGAATGAGACAAACGTGCAGTATTACCAACACTGCACGTTCTTTATTGTGCGAATTTTGAACAATGAAAAAGGATCAAAAGGATGAGTAGAAATAACGATACAAGCGGCGTTGAACTGGTTGTCGTGGGCGTATTTGCTTTCTGTCTGGCAGTTGTTGCCTGGCTAATGAAAACTTTCGATGTTGAATGGCAAACAGCACTGGAAACTGCGCCTGGCCTGATAGTGTGGCTGCTTGTTGTCGGAGCGGGGATCTTTTTCGGGATCAAAATGGAAACAGGCCTTGTTCGCTGGTGTGCTCCACTGGCGATCGCCCTTCTGATTCCGGTATTCAAACCAATTCTTAAGGAAGCTGCCGGAGTTCGTGAAACGGGTGGGCTGGTTTTCGATGATATGGTTTCATGGTACGGAACTGGCTGGGGAATGTCTCTGATGTTCTTCGGGATTCTTATCGTCGGATACGGTCTGCTTTATTGGTGGCACAGAAGGAATTCATATTACTGGTGAATATCAATTATTTGAATTTAAAGGTTTTTTTATAATTTAAGCCCACGCTATTTTGGGGTAAAAATATGTTTGATATTGTGAAAGGTGAAGATGAGTATGCAACCGAATGAAGAAATGGACCTCAGGAAATTTTACGCAGAGGGAACAGCTGACTACTTAAAAACTAAAATCAAAAAAAGTGAACGACTTTTAAAAATAAACCAATATCTATCATTTGCCCTCCCGGTTCTAGTTGGCGGATACGCATCGGTTGATCACAGCTCTAAATACTTTGATTTTTTAGTTTGGGGCACAGGGATATTATCAGTGATAGTCTTGCTTTCTAATTTATACACACTGGTCATGAAGACTGATGAAAATTTATCTCGTTATCTGGAATCATACTCTTTCAATAAACTCCTAACTGATTTGTATGGCGAACTGTCGAGCATGTTCAAATCAAAGGCAGGCAACCAACAACCCGCTAACCATCTGTTTTCAGTGATAAAATCAAAAGATGACTTCAATGCTAAGGAAGATGAAAAATATGTTAGCAATAATGATAAGAAACGGATTATGTTCGATATTCTGGTAAAGAAAAATAAAGAATGCGTACGTTGCAATAAAATACCGACTAAATTTAACAAGCGGAAAGGTTGCACAAATTGTGGCAATCTCGTGAAATAAAGGAGAAACAAATGAGTTATAAAGTAGATCAAGTCAAAGCTCTCTGGCTTCAATTGACTGATGCGGAGAAAAAAGAATTTACAACATATCTTTTTAATGGTGAAAAAAAATCCTTACGTGAAGGGTTCGAAAGTTTTAGTGTGAATAAAAGCACTACAATGCAATTTGGTGATGCAAACGTCTGCCCTGCTTGCGGAAAATAAAATCTAAAAGATTTTGGTTCGCACAATGACGTTATGCTAAAGAGGCCGCTGCGGGATTCGATTTTCGCAGCGGCCTTTTCAACATAACGAGTCGTACATTATGCGCACTTAAATAGAGTAAGGAAGAATCCGGCGTTCTTCGGCCGTCATTGTCTTGCTGATTGCAAGCGTTCGCCAGTCCCTCTGATGCCGACAAACCTTCTGTCGCATTAGGTTTTGCCATGATGAATTCTAACTCTGCAACCTGCATCGTCGATGATTCAGATCCATTTTGAATTCATACCGCCACTACATTTCGCATAAGCCTCACTGCTCCACATGATGAGATTTACATTCTGCGGACAGTGTCGGTAAAACGCGATGACCTCAGTGATATGATTACTCGGTTGTTAAACGGTAAGATGGATTGCATAAGGTTATAAATTTAAAATGGACTCAATTGTAAATATATTCAAAAAGTTTTTGGCATTATGGGGAGTCATTCTTTACATCGTATTCACCATCATTCCAGTTTTAATGGATTTACCTGATGTTG
Organism: Citrobacter freundii complex sp. CFNIH2; assembly: GCF_002880615.1. Lineage (NCBI taxonomy): Bacteria > Pseudomonadati > Pseudomonadota > Gammaproteobacteria > Enterobacterales > Enterobacteriaceae > Citrobacter > Citrobacter freundii complex sp. CFNIH2. The sequence goes on from NZ_CP025757.1 coordinate 1,392,575, forward strand.
TACAAAAAATAACGATCCCCTTAGGGACAACCATTTTCATTGGCTTTACTATCACCTTTTATATCAACAAAGTCATCACCAGTAAAACCAACTATGAAATCAAAGAGTTAATTAATAACAAGTTCCCTAACCTGATATCGCTGGATAAGATAGGGATAAAAAAAATTGAGTACCGGAACGATCTGGATATCTTAGGAATTGATATATTGGGTGCCGAAGAGTTGCATATTGCTATGAATGACGGCAGGAATTTTCTATCTGTTAACGCTGGCGATTTTGCAAAAAGGCTAACAAAATCAAACAAAAAGACGATAATTTTCCTTATCGATCCTGAATCTGATGCTCAGTCATTTTTGTGCAAAAAAAATGGAAAAGCGCGGGATTACTATAAATCCAAAATCAATGAATCCATATCTGAAATCAGGTCATTTGCGGTAAAGCTGCCTGAAAGTAGCATGCTTGAAATTTATCTTATCCCGACGATTTTATCGCAGAATATCATTCTGACTGAAAATTGTGCTCTGGTGGGCATCTATAGAAATGCGCCAGGTAAATCTAACCACCCTCCCCAGTTTGTCTATGAAAAATCCGGTCTGGACAATGAGTATACCCGCGTACGTATAGACCTTTATTCTCTAACAGAGATGGAAAATACCCGAAAGGCCGAAATACAGCCTCCGTCGCAGCAGTGACGCTAAGCTGCGGCAGAAACGGAGTTCGCTGCAGCCTCTTCGATAAATTATATTCAACTCACCAGGCCTCCGGCTCTCTTAGCATATGAACAATGTTGCACGGATTCATGATCCAGCCGCCCTTGAAACCGTCGGGTAACAGTTCGACGGCATCACAACGGACTACGCCACATTGTTCGATATACTTTTCTGCATCACTAAAATTGGGCGTGAATAATTCCAGCCAGAGTTCTGCCTGACTAAGTCCCGGAGCTTCATCAATCCAGAGTTTGTTCGGCCCGAGTTCAAATCCCACTGCCGGCGGCTTATCGATAATTTCGGGTAACCGAATAATATTCCGATAAAAATCAATCGTCTGCTGATACTGATGTGATGGGACCTTCATCGCGATGTCGATACCACCTTTGATATCGGTTTTATTCATAAGGAATTTCCTTCCCGGGCGATGGCAATACTAAACTAGTATAGTTCATACCTTGTGCACACTTAGCTAAATCATTGACAGGAGAATTGATGATGTCCGACTGGAATCCGGCGCTGTATATGCAATATGGTGCAGAGCGTTCAAGACCCGCCGCAGAACTGCTGGCCAGAATTCAACTTGAGCCTGTCTCTTCTGTGGTTGATTTGGGATGTGGCCCCGGTAACAGTACCGCGTTACTGCAACAGCGCTGGCCTGGCGCGAGCATTACTGGCGTGGATACCTCCCCGGCAATGCTGGACGAGGCGCGAAAGGCTTTGCCAAATTGTCATTTTGTTGAAGCGGATATTCGCCAGTTTCAACCCGTCACACCGCCCGATGTCATTTACGCTAATGCCTCGCTGCAATGGATCCCCGATCACTATGATCTGTTTCCACACCTGGTCAACCTGCTGAATAACAACGGTATTCTGGCCGTACAAATGCCGGATAACTGGCTGGAGCCTTCGCATGTGCTGATGCGCGAGGTTGCTTACGAACAGGACTATCCGAATCGCGGTCGCGACGCCCTGCCCGGCGTTCACGCGTATTACGACATTCTGAGCGAAGCGGGATGCGAGGTAGATATCTGGCGCACAACCTATTATCACAGGATGCGTTCACATCAGGCGATTATTGACTGGGTCAGTGCGACAGGGTTACGCCCGTGGCTGCAGGATCTCAATGAACACGAGCAGCAACGGTTCCTGAAACGCTATCATCAGCTATTACAAGAGCAATACCCACTTCAGGAAGATGGTCAGATATTACTGGCATTTCCGCGCTTATTCCTGATTGCGCGTCGCCAGTCCTGATCTCACTCTCTCAGCGGACAGGCTGCTTTCCAGGCGGCCAGCTTCGCTTTATTATTCCCTGTCGGCCGTGATAATAGCCAGTGTGAAAGCTGACGATCGTCCGTTGCGGTACGCTTCTTTGCTTGACGAGTTGCAGGTGTCGCTTTGGCAGGCGGTGCCGTTAAGATTCCGGTCGTCGCCGGAGAGTGTATTTTGACTAATAGCTGACAATGTCCGCCTTGCACCGCCGTCTTGCGAACGCTGAATTCGATGTCGCGTTTGTCGTGGCGGTGACAGAGATAATGCAGAATCCCGCTGGCCCGGCGCAAGTCAATATGAAATGCCTGGCTTACGTCATGGCGCGAAAACTCTTTATTGCGCAGAAATCCCCACCAGGCAACGGCTCTGAACAGCGGCATTTCCCCTAAATGCTGGATTTCCTCGGGCATGTGAAAACGGTGCTCCACGCGTCTTTTCATGGTGGAGGACGATGGATTAATAAACATTGCGTTCCCTTGATACTGATTGGCCTGAATATCAGGTGGATTAAAAGTGTCCAATACATTTATCACGCAAATAGAGTGGATTTATTTGATCTCAATGAGCCTGCGATAAATCACTTTAATTACCTTGTAACGGAGGTTTCCTGCGTTATTCGTCAGGTAATAGAGTGATGCAGTCTATTAATTCACACTTTTCGTTAATAGATCAGGGAAGTGTTGATGATAGAGACATCCCCGCGCATCCTACAGAATGCGCGGGTTTAAGTTTTAAAAGCGCAGCTTCAAACCAAGCACTGCCTGGGTATCGCTAAATCCCTCACTGCCGATCTGCTGACCAATATTTCCCCACAGATGCAGGCGCGAATTTATTTTCGCCTCGACGCCCGTTCTGAGTTCTGCAATATTTTTCGCTCCATCGACCGAGCTGCTGATCTCATTCATTGAGACCGCATCATTACGCGTATTATGCAGCCAGTTCAACTCAACAAAGGGCTGAAAGAGTCGATCTTTACCTTCATCGCGAATAGAGTAGCCCTGCATAAAAGCTTTTACCCCAAGACGACTTTGTAGATTACCCTTCCCTTTATCCCGCACCCATGTGCCGTTATCTTCACGATGATCGTCGGCAGAGACGCCCATCCAGATTAGCTGTGCTTGCGGTTGCAACCAGTAACTCAGTCGCGGTTGTTCAGTCAGTTTAACGGTATGTCCCATCTCAAGAGACGCGGTCACTCCTTTCGAGCGATAGCGTTCTTCCGCCAGAGATTGTCCGCGCACCGTGTTATCAAACCAGTTGTAGAGCACCCATGCGTCTATCCAGGTCCCCTGCTTCGCGGCGTTATCGGCATACCAGGTCGCATACAAGCCTGCGCTGTAACCCGAAACCGTGCCGTCAGCACGATAATGGGATAATGATGACCGGGTATTGCTCTGACTGTTGGCATAACCCGTCATGACACCAAGATGCCAGCGATCCTCCTGACCGGAACTCCATTGAGCCAGATCGCCGCCAATCTGCACCACATAACGATTACTTTGACTGCTTAACTGCCCTGAACGGTCATGAAAACGAGTATGCCCACCGACATTACGTAGCCACAGACTGGTGACACGCGTTTCCCCGGAGATCGGATCGATATACTGCGTTTCACCTAACCTGTCGTGCAAACGGGTAGCAAACAGGGTGTTAGCCGCCCTGCGGTTAGCCAGGTACGCTCCCATTTCCGGGCGCATCACCACGGCGGATGCGCGCTCGATGCCTGGGGACGGCGTAGGCAAGGGCTTCTGATCACCCTCTTTCGGTTCGATAATCGGGTCAGGTTCATCTATGGGATCGGTATCGTCGACGGGCGCCCAGGTATTGACCAGATACCAGTGGTTGGAATCCATGATCCCGTCATCATTTTCACTTTCAACTCCGCGTAAAAGCGCGTAGTCATACGCCCCGGCAACCAGACGGTTTTGGGCAACAAATTCACCCGTAGAATCTCCAGCCACCTGGACAACTCGCGCACCGTTCAGATCACCAACGGCGACACTGCCTAATTCCTTCAACACGACCCGGGTTGTTCCTGTGGTGCTTCCTGAAACATTAAGCTGGTTAACCACCGGTTTTTGCTGCACTTGATCCTGCGTGGTGTTCAGGATAAGTAAGCCATTGTCACTGGCATAATCGCCCCTGACCGTCAGGACACTGCTGGACAGCGCCAGAGCATCGCGGTTGACCAGCGGATCGCCAAAGCTCAGCGTCCCACCAAGCTGAAGTGACTGAATGGTTTGACTGTAACCGTTAAGATCGAGCGTGGCACCGTCCCCGACTGTGAAATCAGAATTCGGGCTAAAACCTGTGACGCTTCCAGCGCTGAGCGTTCCGCGACTGATGTGAGTATTTCCGGTATAACGATTATCGCCGCTCAGTTGCGTCCGGCCGGGTCCGCTATGGTTGACATTACCGTAGCCTTCTATTGCTGCATTCAGAGAGTAATCATCGCTGGTGTGGTTGAAGTTCAGTGTTGCGGTACTGTTATTCTGATTTGTGTCGCTCAGTACAATGAGCGGCGTCTCGATAGATCCTGCTTCTTGTGCGGTTTCACCGGGTTTACCACCGATATTGATTGTAGCGATACTTCCTGTCCCAATACCGAGCCTGATTTTCTCTCCTGCCTTAACTTTGCCGCCATTACTGATATTGAGTTCGCCTTTGGCATCATTTGGCGTGGTTTTAAAGCCCCCCAAAATAAGCGATGTACCGACCTCTAAAAGTGAATTTTCACCCTCGACATTGACGACGCCGTTTCCTTTGCGATTCGTGGTGAGCGTTTTGCCGACATAGCCAATATTCATATGTTCACGAACAAAGAGTTGCCCACCATTCAAAATATCCAGTCGGCCTTCTGCCTGATCGCCCACAACAGTCCAGCCGGAACGGATCGAAGAATTCTCACCTTCTATGGTGGTAAGCCCCTTTGCATCAGCATAAAACTCGCCAATACGCAGTTCGTCGATATTAGTGATCTGACTTCCCTCATTAACCGTTAATGTTCCATCGCCGTTATTTTTGCCGACAAACAAATTCTCGCCACTGAGGTCCCATTGCGCACCTTCGGTTAGCGTCACAATACCGACAGCACCATCACCAATCGCGCTTTCAGATGATTTAATGGTGCGTCCTCTTATTGTGAGTTCACCTTTTGTGCCTTCACCGACAGTCAGGGAACCAAACTCACGCCAACCCAGTTCGTTATTCTCTTTAGCAGATAAAATCACATGGGCATTTTTATTGATAAGAACATCACTGTCCGGAGCCGTAGGCGTCCAGGTTGCCATGACGTTATTTGCTGCTTTAAGTTTTTTCTCAACACAGTATGTTGCCGATTCACTTTCGCAACGTACCTCTTCCGCCAGCAGTCCTGTCGGGGCAATAAGACCAGTGGTGGCAAGTAACAATCCTTGAATAGCCGGCAATGGTGACAGAGACTTTATTGATACGAGTGACGGCGTCGACTTCTTTATATCAACGTGTGGGGTCGTGTTCATTCCTGATTGAATAGCGTTCATAGATAATCCTCCTGATCATCGTTTAACATCCTGATATGCACTGATGGCATGCGGATGTTTTAAGAACGCCTTAAATCCCTTATCAAGAGTTATTTATGTTCGTACAGAAATTATGCGGTCATTATCTGAAATTCAATCATCGATAATAAGATAATCCTGAAAACCGGCATTAGCGCATTGACACGCACAGTCTGTCGTTCATTAACTGGAAGGTTCCCTTCTTTCATGTCAACTGGTAGTGCTTATCCGGCATCAGTTTAGCTGGAATGGCTGATTCATCATTCATCTCCAGCAGATCAATTTCGATGGCATTACAGATAGCATCAAGGGGCAAGTCGTTGTTCTCTGTCCCAAACGGATCTTCCAGTTCTTCCGCCAGTGCATCCAGAGAGATAAAGGTGTAGGAGATGAGGACCGAAATAAAAGGCGTCATGTAATGCAGATCCACCACCAGGGCGAAAGGCAGCATGATGCAAAACAGATAAACGGTGCGATGAAGGATTAGCGTGTAGGCAAACGGCACCGGCGTATTGGCGATTCTTTCGCAACCGGCAAGAACGGCGGACATGTCATTTAATCGATTGTTTAAACTATGAAACAGGATATCCGAAAGCTGTCCGTCGCGACGACGTATCGCCAGCCATTCCCCCATCATCAGTAAAATGCGGTTTGCCGGAGAGTGAGAGGCAAACACACGTTGCAGATCTTCCGTGCTAAGATACTTCGCCAGCGGCTCAGCCTGTGGTTTGTGCCGCAGCGTCATGCGCAGACAGTGAGCGAAGGCGATTTGCAGCCGGACAAACTGCCCTAACTCGCGGTCATCCGGTAATACCGTTTTGACTTCCCGCAGCAACGAGCGAGACGCGATCATCAGTTGTCCCCAGAGTTGACGCGCCTCGACATAACGGGAATAACAGGCGTTATTGCGAAAGCCCAAAAAGATAGCGATTGCCACACCGAGAATACTGAACGGTGCGAGGGTAAATTTGATACCCAGCATCGTATACCACGGCAGCAGGACGATCACGGCAATAGACAGCAGAAAATTGAGCAGCAAGCGGGAAGAGATTTTTGCCAGTACGGAGCCGTGCCAGACGAATATCAGGCGTAACCAGTGCTGTTGGGGACGAACGATCATGACGGTTTTCTGGAAAGAGACGAATCCCGCTATTAAACGTGATCTGGATCAAACATTCAAGCACGTTACACGTGACATTGTCACCTGTTTCTCGCTGAAAGACCCTTTCATGCACAGGACTTGCATTGGGGGAAATAGTATTAATCACATTGTATGTTGTAACTATAACGATCGTATAAGAAACCCGGCCTTAGCCGGGTCACTGTTTTAGCACAACGGTTTCACCGCTTCACGCATTCCTTTTGACAGAATCGCATCGAGATCGGCTGCCACCTGCTCAACCAGCCCTGCCACTTTCGTCAGGTCTTGTTCCCAGTGCTCTTCTACCGCCAGAACGTGACTCACCAATTGTTGAGTCGTCATCTGGCGATCGCCATGCTGGCTCCAGAGTTGCTGGAAACGGGTGATCCAGTGCGCATCGTCCTGAACCGGATACGTTTCCCCATTACGCTCACCGCGATAGAAAGCAATCAGGGCGGCTAATGCGAAGGTCAGACGAGCCGGGAGTTGGCCGTTCGCCTTCTGCCCTGCCAACAACTGCGGAAGAATGCGGGTGCGGAACTTGGTCATCCCGTTCAACGCAATCGACAGCAACTGGTGCTTAATGTAGGGGTTACGGAAACGTCCGGTTACCGCACTGGCAAAGGATTCCAGCTCATCACGCGGCAGATCGAGAACCGGGATGATCTCCTCATAAATCGCTTTTTCCACAAAGGCGCAGATTTCGGTGTCATTCATCGCCTCGCCGACCGTATCCAGTCCGGCCTGAAATGCCACCGGTACCAGCGCCGTGTGCGCACCGTTAAGGATAGCGACTTTGCGCTCTTTGTACGGCTTAATATCGTCAACAATCAGAACGTTAAGCGGATATTTATCGAGACGCAGTTCTGCTGCCAGTGATTTCGGTCCCTGGATCACAAACAGATAGAAGTGTTCGGCAGTATCAAGGAAACCATCGTGATAGCCCAGTTCGGTCTCCAGCTGCGCCGCTTCATCGCACGGATAGCCCGTAACGATACGGTCCACCAGCGTGGAACAGAAGACGTTTGCCTGATCCAGCCAGGTGATAAATGCCGCTGGCAGTGCCCACTCCTGCGCATAACGCAGCACCAGTTCACGCAGCGCATCACCATTATAATCAATCAGTTCGCAAGGGATGATGATCCAACCTTTATCCTGCGCGCCGTTGAAGTGGCTGTAGCGTTCAAACAGAAGACGCGTTAGCTTCGCCGGATAACTTACCGCTGGCGCATCATCAAATTTATCACCGGCGTGATAACTGATGCCCGCTTCCGTGGTGTTAGAGAACACAAAACGCATCTCAGGATTGTGCGCCAGTTTCAGGAACGCATCGTAATCACCGTAAACGCTAATTTCACGATTCACCGAACGAATCAGACGGGCATCGCTGACGGCTTCTCCCTGTTCATTCAGACCACGAATGATTGTCGTGTAAAGGCCATCCTGCGTACTGAGTGAAGGTGGGAATGTACTTTCAATAGGTCGAACAATGACCACACCCGAATTCAGATCGGTATGTTCATTCAGCAGATCAACCTGCCAGTCAACAAAGGCGCGAAGGAAGTTACCTTCACCAAACTGAATGATGCGTTCAGGATAGTGAGCACCGGGAAAATCGCGACGGTTAAGTGTTTTCACAATGGGTTCCCTTTCGATTAGTCATACAACCTGATTAAATTGGTAGAACAGGTTAGCAAAACTTTACGAGAGTAAAACCCTGTTTTGATCAATTCATGACAACTATTTATAGAGATTTATAGAAAAGCGTGGTGCCGGTCAGCTTTCCATCGGGCATCAACGCATAATCAGGGATCTCACCGGCTTTGAGCCAGCCACAAGAGTGGTAGAACAACTCAGCATCACTTCCCGTAGCGGTATCGAGTACCAGCTGCGTTTTTTGCTGCTGTATTGCACACGTTTCCAGCGCAGTCATCAGCTGACGGGCTAATCCCTGGCGACGCGCGCTGGAGTGAACAAGAAGTTTCGCCACGTCCGCGCGATGAGGTTGATTTTCCGGCTGCTGGAGGATGAGTTGCACCGTACCGACAATCACGCCTGAGGGGTTGTCGACCACAAGAACGACGCGCTCCCCTCTGCCCGCGCTTTGCGCGACGTCATGCCAGAATGCACGTGCTTTTGAGTGTGTAAACGGTAAAACAAAACTGACTGATGCGCCGCGCGTCACGCAGTCGGTCAGGACGTCACAGAGCTCATCAATTCTCGCCTCGATGGCTGCCGCATCCAGCACATAACAGGATTTTGCCAGGGTCATGTTGTCTCCTTTATTGAGACAACACCATGCACTTAACATTGTGATAACACAACGGGCAGTGACATAGGATATTGTTATGCCAGATCGCTTCCAGCGAAAACTGTCTTATCCGTCCGGCGGTCGCTGGTCCGATTACGACCTTCATTCTTCGAACGGTATAAACACTCGTCCGCTTCAACCATCAATTTGTTGAATACGTCCGTCAGCAAATGGGAACCCATACAGCCATTCCCAAGGCCAATGCTCACCGTCAGATAGATATTCTGCTGGTTCCAGGTAAAGGGATCACGAGCGACAGCGTTGCGAATATTTTCCGCCAGCAACATCCCTTCCTCCGGATGTATTGAGGGAACCACGACGGCAAACTCTTCCCCTCCCATACGCGCCACCAGTCCCCGGTCGCCGATAATTTGTTGAATACGCTGCGCAAACACGCTGAGTACCCGATCGCCACATTCATGACCGAAGTTGTCATTAATGCTCTTGAAGTAGTCGATGTCCAGCAGCATGACGGTAATATGCTGCGAGCGCGGATACTCCTGACGCTTCAGCGCTTCATAGAGTCCGGAACGAGAATAGACATGGGTAAGAAAATCGAAATCGGCGCGCAGGGAAACTTGCTTCATCAGGGAATTAATCGCCGCAACGCTGACCGAAACCATAATGGGGCAAATTGCCATTGTGGCAATGCCCAGTCGCGCAGAGAACATCTGCGGCGTAGACAGCGGTGACTCCACCGCGATATTGATAATCGAATTGGCCACCAGCACAATTTCAACAGCGCCGGTAATAAAGGTCAGCAGACAGGTGACCTGCGGGGTGTAGCGCACGGCGCACCAGATCAGTGCCGGCAACGGAAAGGCCAGGCTTCCGGCCCCCCCAATAATGACCGATGCCAGTACCGAAATCATTAACGCCACCACGGGCATTAGCTGTTCGGGTTTAAAACGTTTCACCGCTCCGGGAATACCCAACGTCAACATACAGGGCACAATCAGCACCCCGGTCGAGAATTGTTCGCTAAACCAGTCAGCCACCAGTGGCCAGAATGACAGTCGGTCGATACCCACAGACCCCATCGCGCCAATTATTGCGCAGAACAGTGCCGCAATCAGACAGTAATTAAATAAGCGTAACGCACTGATGGGCTCATATTTATTTTTCCCCAGTCGTTTATCGCGGATCACCAGTTGGGCGACAATCACGATAAACACCATGTTGGAAAAATTAATGACCAACGACGCCCATCCCCACTCGGTGGTGATCGCATCATAGCCCAGCATGGCAACATAGCTGACAGCGTAATAATGCAGTTTGTTAAGCCAGACGTAGCGTGCGAAAACCCCGGCTATCACGCCGTTGAGCGGCCAGAACAGCGAGAGCTCATGCACCAGACGCAGCTCGGCGCCAATAAAGTAGAACAGTGTGGTTAAGGCAAAAATAACGCTGGCGTTACGCAGTGGATGACCTTCCTGAAACAGCCGGAAAGGAGGAATGTGGAGTACGTGCATTAAATATCTATCCATATAATTGCCGTAGGCAATTATCTCTGCGTAATGGTTATAATATTTAAGAGAATAGCATGAATTATTCTCAAAGGTAGCCGTCCTCCTGCCGCGTTAACATTTTTATTTGTTAACTCCGCCAGCAATAAACCACGCTTATTTTATGGGATTAACGTAACCATTTAATTATTACGGTGTATTCATTTGAAGCACTAACCAGTGATGGATAACAGCGACCACATACTGCTGTTGCTCATCGCTCAACGGCTGTCCCTGGGCGATATTATGCCACTTGGCAAGACAGCCGCGACAGCAGGTCGCCGTGGCATGTTGGGCGATAAATACCGGATGACCGCGCATCGGCGTTTGTTTGCCATCATTGACCGGTGTGGCTGGCGCAAGTCGCTTCGCCACAAAATCCGCAGCATGCCGATCGATAACCTCTGCCCCTTTATCCCAGCAATACTGTCTCTCTTTCGTGCCCAGTCGAAAGCGGGAGCGAAACGGCGAGCGCGACAGACGGGCAAAAAGCGGATCAAACGTGTTCATCAGTAAACTGAGCGTCCTAAACGTTGTGTTAGCTGTTCAAGCACCGCGATACCCGCGAGTGAATTCCCGGTCGGATCCAGTTCAGGACTCCACACGGCGATCGCCATCTCATGCGGCACTATCGCCACAATCCCCCCACCAACGCCCGATTTCGCTGGCAAGCCAACGCGCCAGGCAAATTCCCCGGCATTCTGATACATTCCGCTGGTCGCCATCAGCGCATTTATCTGTCGCGCCTGCATCGGCGTCACCACGGGCTCATCAAGATGAAACGCTTTCCCCTGGTTCGCCAGAAAGACAAACGTCTTCGCCAGTTCCACACAGCTCATTTTCAGCGCACAGTAATGAAAATAGTTTTGCAGGACCGTCGTCACGTCATGATGAAAATTGCCGAAGGATTTCATCAGCCAGGCAATGGCGGCATTACGGGCGGAATGTTCGAACTCTGAACGGGCCACCACCGCATCATACGCGATATCAGGCACGCCGCTCAGCGCGCGAACCACTTCCAGCATACGCTGACGCGGTGCGCTGAGTCGCCCCTGTAACATATCGCAGACGACCAGCGCCCCGGCATTAATAAACGGATTACGCGGAATGCCGTACTCCATTTCTAACTGCACCAGCGAATTAAACGGTGAACCGGACGGATCTTTCCCCACCCGTTGCCAGATCTCATCCTCTGAATAGTGACGCATCGCCACCACCAGACTGAGCACCTTTGAAATCGACTGAATGGAAAAGCGTTCCGCCGCATCCCCGGCCTGCCAAAGCTGACCGTCCACGGTGCAAATCGCAATACCCAGTCGGGAACCCTCAACCGAGGCCAGCGCAGGAATATAGTCCGCCACTTTGCCCTGACCAATCAGCGGGCGAACCTCCGCCAGAATGGTCTCTAAAATTGAATTGTCCAGGGTGATTGCCACACCACGCTCCTTGCCTGCCGGTCTGAAAAGGGCTGCGAGTATAGCAGAGCGGAATACCCCACGTCAGGCTGGAAGTCGGAATCTCGCCACGGCGTGAATCAACTGGTGCGATTCATGATGCAACTGCTGCGAGGAGGCGGATGCCGTATCCACCAGTTCGCGGGTGTCACGAGCGACCAGGTTCAGCGCCTGTAGCTGACGCGTCATCTGATGGATCCGGGTTCCCTGATGCAGCGTCGCGGCGGAGATATCATTCAGCGAGGCACCCAGATTTTCCACCAGCGCGATCACCTGCTGTAAGTTCTCTTCCAGATGCGTCACCGCGCTCGATCCTTCTTCAATCCCCTGCAGAGAGTGATAGATCAGCGCCTGAATATCCTGCGTGGACTGACTGCTCTTACGCGCCAGCAGCCCCACTTCTCTTGCCACCACTGCAAAACCGCGTCCCTGCTCACCAGCATGGGCGGCTTCAATGGCCGCGTTCAGCGCCAGAATGTTAGTCTGGAAGGCGACGTTGTCAATCAGCGCAATAATTCCGCGCATCTCCGCCGAGCGCGTCACAATCGCCTGCATTGAACGATTCACGGTATCCATCATTCGGTCACCGCCAGCCGCAATGGCGCGTGCTTCCTCCGCACGCTGATTCGCCAGTTGGGCAAACCCACTGTTATCTTCAACGTGCGTTTCCAGTACAGAAATATGCGAGGTGACGTTATTCAGTTCTTCGTTCTGTTTCGCCGACTGCTGATACAAGCGGGTATTGTTCTGCGCCAGCCTTTCGATATTGTCAGCCATCGCCGTCGTTGCCTCACTGACCTGCTGGACCAGCTCACGTAGTCCCTGCTGCATCGCGCCAATACGCACGTGGAGCTGCGACACTTCCCGGTTAGACCCAGGTACGGCAGGAATCGGCTGTGAGAGATCGCCTGCCGCCAGAATATCGATATGTGCGATCAACCGGCGCAGCGGAGAAATCACCCAGCGCGACATTCCCCACCAGACCGCGATCGCAATGGCCAACAGCATTACCGGAAGTAATAAGAACAGATGCTGGAGATCGAGTAGACGATCCAGCAGTTGTTGTCGTCCGCTTTCCCGCGCCTGCGCAGTGACCTTTTGCACTCTGGCATAGTTATCGTTGAAGTCGGCCTGAAACGCCTGAATGGGTACTGCAAAGAACGCATCGATCGACTGCGTCTTACTTAACCCTGTCACCTGCTCCTGGATACCGCCGCTAAAGCGCTGATAACTCTCAACCAGCCCGTCGTCCGCCTGCGGGTTCATTTCGCGCCACGCCTGCCACGCGGTTGTTGACTGGGTTAACGCCTGCCGGGCTTCGTCGATCAACGGCTGCCAGCTACCTTCAGAACCCGTGGCGGCATCCTGCATAAAGTAGACCCCCGCCCGATTGAGCAGATCGCTGGCGGTCAGAAGCGCGATCCGCGCCTCTTCGACTTTTGTCTGCTGACGCAACGCCAGTTGGTTACGCTGCTCGTTTTCCCTGGCCTGACTGACAGAAAACGACAGCATCAGTGATGACGTCATTTGCAGCACGGAAAACAGCGCGATAATGCAAAAAATCCCGGTTAACAGGCCAAACTGCTGAGGCAGAAAACGGCGCATAACGCGACGAAAAGTTTGAGTTAAGTTCATAATATTCTTCAGTATCAACACGTTAAACGCGAGTCTACGAAGCGTAAATGACAAAACTATGGCAGAAATGTGACAAGGCGCCCCGCAGAGCGCCAGAAAGATTAGCGTCGGTTCTTCCAGACGGTCTGCACATTACAGAATTCATGCAGACCAAAGTGCGAGAGTTCACGACCAAAACCGCTCTTCTTAACCCCACCAAACGCCACCCGGGCATCGCTGGCGCTGAAGCCGTTGATGAAGACACCGCCGCATTCCAGACGTGCGGTCATCTCCAGTGCCCGGGCTTCATCGGCGGTAAAAAGGGTCGCCGACAGACCGAAGTCACTGTTGTTTGCAAGTTCCAGCGCATGTTCAGCACTCTTCGCCACGGCGATCGCCGCAACCGGTCCGAAAAGTTCTTCGCGAAACGCCGTCATCTCAGGGGTCACGTTGGTCAGCACAGTAGCCGGATAAAAGTTACCGGCTCCGGATAGCTTCTCGCCGCCAAGCCGTAGCTGAGCGCCTTCGGCAATCGTAGCCTGCACCTGCTGATGCAACTCGTCACGCAGATCGGCACGCGCCATCGGCCCAAGTTCGCTCTCTTCCGCCAGCGGATCGCCCTGCTTCAGTGCGGCGGCAGCAGCGACAAAGCGCTCGGTAAAACACTCTGCGATCCCCTCTTCGAGAATAAAGCGTTTTGCCGCCGCACAAACCTGCCCGCTATTCTGATAGCGTCCGGCCACCGCCGCCTGCACCGCCAGATCCAGATCGGCGTCGTTAAGCACGATAAACGGATCGGAACCGCCCAGCTCCAACACACATTTTTTCAATGCTGCACCGGCCTGAGCGCCAATGGCCGCCCCGGCACGTACGCTACCGGTCACCGTCACGGCCGCAATCCGCGCATCGTTAATCAATGTACTGACGCCCTGATTATCCGCATTCAGCCAGCCGTAAACGCCAGCGGGTATCGCCGCATCAGTAAAGACCTGGCTGATGATTTTTGCGCAGCCGGTAACATTTGGCGCAGGCTTAAGCAGATAGCCATTCCCGGCCAGTAAAATCGGAACCGCCCCGCGCAGCACCTGCCACAACGGAAAGTTCCACGGCATGACCGCCAGAATGGTACCTAACGGACGGTACTCAATCACCGCCTGTTGGTTTTCCACCTGTGTGGGTTCGGCGTCCAGCATCGCCGGGCCATGTTCTGCGTACCAGTCACACAACGCCGCTGATTTTGCCACTTCTGCACGCGCCTGTTTAATTGGTTTGCCCATCTCACGGGTAATGCACTGCGCCATCTCTTCGCCACGCACGCGTAATGCCTGGCCGATGTCGCGTAATTTCTGCGCCCGATACGCCACCGTGGTCTGTTTCCAGTCACGAAATCCTACAGCCGCAAGCTGTAGCGCCTGTTCAATGTCCTGGGCCGTAGACCACGGCAGCGCTGAAAGACGTTCGCCATTGTACGGGTTGATGGAAATGGCATGGGTTGCCGGTGAAATCGTCATACAGTCTCTCCGTCGTTCTTGATGTCATCATCATGGACACATTTACTCTTTCCGGAAAATGAATAATATTAACCAAACCATTCACGAAAAGAGAAAGCTATGGATCTGACCCAACTGGAGATGTTTAACGCGGTCGCCGAAACGGGCAGCATCACCCAGGCGGCGGTGAAGGTGCATCGTGTCCCCTCCAATCTCACCACCCGCATTCGCCAACTGGAGGCGGATCTCGGCGTCGATCTGTTTATTCGCGAGAATCAGCGCCTGCGCCTTTCCCCCGCCGGGCACAACTTTCTGCGCTACAGTCAGCAGATACTCGCGCTGGTTGACGAGGCGCGAATGGTCGTCGCCGGTGATGAACCCCAGGGGCTATTCTCGCTGG
This sequence comes from Citrobacter freundii complex sp. CFNIH2, assembly GCF_002880615.1. Taxonomy (NCBI): domain Bacteria; kingdom Pseudomonadati; phylum Pseudomonadota; class Gammaproteobacteria; order Enterobacterales; family Enterobacteriaceae; genus Citrobacter; species Citrobacter freundii complex sp. CFNIH2. The sequence goes on from NZ_CP025757.1 coordinate 1,408,014, forward strand.
GCGCGCTGGAGAGCACGGCCGCCGTGCGCATACCGGCCACGCTTGCCCGTTACAATCAGCGCTACCCCAAAATCCAGTTCTCTCTGGCGACCGGCCCCTCTGGCAACATGCTGGACGGCGTGCTTGAAGGTCATCTCAATGCGGCCTTTGTGGACGGACCGATTACCCACCCCGGCCTTGAAGGGATGCCGGTATATCAGGAAGAGATGATGGTGGTCACGCCGCATGGTCACGCGCCGGTGACCCGCGCCAGCGAGGTCAACGGCAGTAACATTTACGCCTTTCGCGCGAACTGTTCCTATCGCCGCCATTTCGAAAACTGGTTTCATGCCGATCGGGCAATGCCGGGCACGATCCACGAAATGGAGTCCTATCATGGCATGCTGGCCTGCGTGATTGCCGGTGCGGGTATCGCGCTGATCCCCCGTTCGATGCTGGAAAGTATGCCCGGACATCAGCAGGTCGACGCCTGGCCGCTGTCCGGGAACTGGCGCTGGCTGACCACCTGGCTGGTCTGGCGGCGCGGGGCGAAAATGCGCCAACTGGAGGCGTTCATTGAGCTGTTAACGGAACAGAGCTAAAAACGGGATCTGAATCACAAAACGGTTGTCTTTTCATCAGCAAACGTTTTAAGATCGCATCCTCTCCTTTTCGCAACGAACCGATTCATTTTTATGACAACTCAAACGGTTTCCCGCAAAGTCGCGTGGTTACGGGTCGTTACGCTGGCTATTGCTGCGTTTATTTTCAATACCACCGAATTTGTCCCCGTGGGTCTGCTTTCCGACATCGCTCAGAGTTTTAATATGCAGACCGCACAGGTCGGGATCATGCTGACGATCTACGCCTGGGTTGTCGCGCTGTTGTCCCTGCCGTTCATGTTGCTGACCAGTCAGGTTGAGCGGCGTAAGCTGCTGATATGCTTGTTTGCGCTGTTTATTGCCAGTCATGTGCTCTCGTTCCTGGCGTGGAACTTCACCGTGCTGGTGATTAGCCGTATCGGGATTGCCTTTGCACACGCGATCTTCTGGTCGATTACCGCCTCACTCGCTATCCGCCTTGCCCCGGCGGGCAAACGCGCTCAGGCATTAAGTTTACTTGCCACCGGAACGGCGCTGGCGATGGTGCTGGGCTTACCGCTCGGTCGTATTGTTGGTCAGTATTTTGGCTGGCGAACCACCTTCTTTGCCATCGGGATGGGCGCGTTAATTACCCTGATTTGCCTGATCAAGCTGCTGCCGAAATTACCAAGTGAACATTCCGGCTCACTGAAAAGTCTGCCGCTGCTGTTCCGCCGTCCGGCGCTGATGTGCCTCTATCTGTTGACTGTGGTGGTAGTGACGGCGCACTACACGGCGTATAGCTATATCGAACCGTTTGTGCAAACCGTTGCCGGGCTGAGCGCGAATTTCGCCACCGTACTGTTACTGGTGCTGGGCGGTGCGGGCATTATCGGCAGCGTCATCTTTGGGAAGCTCGGCAATCGCCACGCCTCGGCGCTCATCAGTATCGCCATCGCGCTGCTGCTGGCCTGTCTGGTACTGCTGTTACCTGCTGCTGACAGTGAATCTCATCTGGCTGTCCTGAGCATTTTCTGGGGGATTGCTATCATGGTGATTGGCCTCGGGATGCAGGTGAAGGTGCTGGCGCTGGCCCCGGATGCCACGGATGTGGCGATGGCGCTGTTTTCCGGCATTTTCAATATTGGTATTGGCGCGGGCGCGCTGGTGGGAAATCAGGTGAGTCTGCACTGGTCAATGTCAACCATTGGCTATGTGGGTGCCGTTCCGGCGCTTGCCGCGCTGATCTGGTCGGTGATTATCTTCCGTAAATGGCCGGTCTCGTTAGAAGAACAGCCGCAGCATTCCTGACAGACAGCCCGGTCATCGCGACCGGGCTTTTTGATCAGTAGGTTTTAATAATTTCCAGCACGCCGTTAATAATAAACTGCACGCCCATACAAACCAGCAGAAAGCCCATCAAGCGGGAAATGGCTTCAATGCCGCCCTTGCCCACCAGACGCATAATCGCCCCGGAACTGCGTAAACATCCCCACAGGATCACTGCGACCAGCGCAAAGATGAGCGGCGGCGCGACGGTAATCACCCAGTCCGGAAAATCAGTGCCGTGGCGCACCGTTGAGGCGGAGCTGATAATCATCGCAATGGTTCCTGGCCCCGCCGTGCTTGGCATTGCCAGCGGCACAAAGGCGATATTGGCGGTCGGCTCGTCTTCCAGCTCTTCCGACTTACTCCGCGCCTCCGGCGATTCATGCGCTTTTTGCTGCGGAAACAGCATGCGGAAACCGATAAACGCCACAATTAAGCCCCCGGCGATACGCAGACCTGGAATGGAGATACCGAAAGTATTCATCACCAGTTGGCCTGCATAGTAGGCCACCATCATGATGGCAAACACGTAAACCGAAGCCATTAGCGACTGATGATTGCGTTCTGCGCTGTTCATATTCCCGGCAAGGCCGAGAAACAGCGCGACGGTCGTCAGCGGATTCGCCAGTGGCAGAATCACCACCAGCCCCAGCCCTATTGCTTTAAACAAATCCATCATATTGGCCGTCATTCCTGTTTCACTCATGTATTAGCGGCAAGTATAAGTGGAAAACCATGAAGTTAGCCATTCTGGCGCTGTAAGCATTCGTTATCGACCAGAGACATAACCAGTAATTATCATTAACAAAATGAAATGTGATGCAGAGCACGTCTTTTCGCTTTTAGCAAAACGTGTGATCGGTAAATCCATTCGTTTGACTTATAGTTGCCTGGGCAATATTATCTGCCGTAACTAACTACTTGCCAGGGCAACCATTGTGAAAAGCACCAGTGACTTATTCAATGAAATCATCCCACTGGGGCGCTTGATCTACATGGTCAATCAGAAGAAAGATCGTCTGTTGAACGACTATCTCTCACCGCTGGATATCACGGCAGCACAGTTTAAAGTGCTCTGCTCTATCCGTTGTGCGGGCTGCATTACCCCGGTTGAACTGAAAAAAGTGTTGTCTGTCGATCTCGGCGCCTTGACGCGTATGCTCGATCGTCTGGTCTGCAAAGGCTGGATTGACAGACTGCCTAACCCGAATGACAAACGCGGTGTGCTGGTGAAACTCACCGAACACGGCGCGGCAATTTGTGAGCAATGTCATCAATTAGTAGGACAAGACCTGCACCAGGAATTAACAAAAAACTTAACGGCGGACGAAGTGGCAACGCTTGAGCTTTTGCTTAAGAAAGTACTGCCGTAAAAACAAGAAGAGGTATGACGATGTCCAGACGCAATACTGACGCTATCACCATTCATAGCATTTTGGACTGGATCGAGGATAACCTGGAATCGCCGCTCTCACTGGAAAAAGTGTCTGAGCGTTCAGGTTACTCTAAATGGCACCTGCAACGGATGTTCAAAAAAGAGACCGGCCATTCATTAGGCCAGTACATCCGCAGCCGTAAAATGACCGAAATAGCGCAAAAATTAAAAGAGAGTAACGAGCCGATTTTATATCTGGCGGAACGTTACGGTTTCGAGTCGCAGCAGACGCTGACCCGGACATTCAAAAACTATTTCGACGTTCCGCCACACAAATACCGTATTACCAATATGCACGGTGAATCACGGTATTTGCTTCCGCTGAACCATTGTAACTAACCATCGCCTGTAAACGACGTAATCGAGGAAATCATGAAACTGTTGTCTTCTGCAATGCTGGCCCTGCTGCTTGTTGTTTCAGGTCAGAGCGTTGCGGAGCAATCCGCGCAGCCCACCACGACAAACAGTCGTGACACGATGATTGTCCCCACTTCTCAGGAACAATCACCGTTTGATTTTAACCACATGGGCGCGGGAAGCGATAAGTCCGACGAACTGGGCGTGCCCTATTACAACCGGCACAGCCTGTGATTCGTTTTGCCCTGCTGAAAAGCGGGGCTTTTTTTTGCCGATCGCGATAGCCTGACAAGCGCAATCACTGCACGAATTGCCAGGCTTTATCCGGCCTACGATCCCCTCACCTGCGCCGCTCTGCGTAAGCGAAAACCAAACACGTTGATGTACAGACCCGCCATAATCAGCACGGCGCCCAACAGCTGTAACGCGCTCAGCGTTTCGTCGAGCAGCAGCGCCGCGCTGGCCAGCCCCACCACCGGCACCAGCAGAGAGAGCGGCGCGACGCGCCAGGTTTCATAACGACCGAGCAGCGTACCCCAGATCCCGTAACCGACAATCGTGGCGACAAAGGCCAGATAGACCAGCGATAAGATCGTGGTCAGATCGATCGCAATCAGGCTTTGCACGATTTGCGTCGCCCCGTCGAGGAACAGCGACGCCGCAAAGAACGGCAGTATCGGGATCAGCGCGCTCCAGACTACCAGCGACATCACCGGCGGGCGCGAAGCATGCCCCATTATTTTTTTGTTGAAGATATTGCCGCACGCCCAGCTAAATGCCGCCGCCAGCGTCAGCATAAAGCCAAGCAACCCGACATGCTGTCCGTTGAGACTGCCTTCAATCAGCACCAGCACACCAAAGATGGCGAGCGCAATTCCGGCAATTTGTTTGCCCTGCAAACGTTCGCCAAAGGCAAATGCGCCCAGCACGATGGTGAAAAAGGCCTGAGCCTGCAATACCAGCGATGCCAGCCCTGCTGGCATGCCAAATTTGATCGCGCAAAACAGAAAGGCAAACTGACCGAAGCTGATCGTCAGACCGTAACCGAGCAGCAGCGACAGCGGAATACGCGGACGCGCAACAAAAAATATCGCCGGAAACGCCACCAGTAAAAAGCGTAACCCCGCCAGCATCAGCGGTGGCATTGCATGCAGCCCCACCTTAATGACGACAAAATTCAGCCCCCAAACCACCACCACCAGTAATGCCAACAGCCCGTCTTTGCGCGTCATACCACCGCTCCGCGAAGTTTAAATTTTTGTAAACAAGTTAAAGTAACGGAAATTATTAGCATGCAACAGATCATTAATTCTGGTAGGGATAGCAGTGCACAATAGAACCATTTATCCGCTATACATCACAATTTTACCGTGTTATTTCTTTACATATCTAAAACAAAAATGACGAATCGCACTGTCGGGCAGAGAAATGAACAAGACGCTGAGACGATCCACCCTCGCTTTACTCGCCTCCTCACTGTTACTGACGATCGGTCGTGGCGCAACGCTGCCCTTCATGACCATTTATCTGAGTCGCCAGTACGACCTGAGCGTGGATCTGATCGGCTATGCCATGACCATTGCGTTGACCATCGGCGTGGTCTTTAGCCTTGGCTTTGGCATTCTGGCGGACAAATTCGACAAGAAGCGCTACATGCTGCTGGCGATTTCCGCCTTTGCTTTTGGCTTTATCGCCATTCCGCTGGTTGATAGCGTGATGCTGGTGGTGCTGCTTTTTGCCCTGATCAACTGCGCTTATTCGGTGTTTGCTACCGTGCTGAAGGCCTGGTTTGCCGACCATCTCTCGCCCGGCGCGAAGGCAAAAATCTTCTCACTCAACTATACCGTTCTGAATATTGGCTGGACCGTTGGCCCGCCGCTCGGCACGCTGCTGGTGATGCAGAGCATCAACTTACCCTTCAGGCTCGCCGCCTTCTGCTCTGCCTTTCCGCTGGTGTTTATCCAGTTTATGGTCAAGCGTTCTGCCGCCGCCGTTAATAGCGAAAACAGCGTCGCGTGGTCGCCAGCGGTACTGCTGCACGATAAAGCGCTGTTCTGGTTTACGCTGTCGGCGTTTCTGGCCTCGTTTGTTTCCGGGGCGTTTGCGTCCTGCCTCTCTCAGTACGTTATGGTCGTCGCCGATGGCAATTTCGCCGAGAAAGTCGTGGCGGTGGTGTTGCCCGTCAACGCCGCGGTGGTCGTCAGCTTGCAGTATGCCGTGGGGCGCAGACTGACACCGGGAAACATTCGTCCGCTGATGGGTTTTGGCACCGTCTGTTTTGTCATTGGCCTCGGCGGGTTCATGATCTCCGGCAATAGCCTTTTGCTGTGGGGCGTATCCGCCGCGATCTTTACCCTTGGCGAAGTGATCTACGCGCCGGGCGAATACATGCTGATCGATAACATCGCTCCTGCGGGCATGAAGGCCAGCTATTTCTCGGCGCAGTCGCTGGGCTGGCTGGGGGCGGCGTTTAACCCACTGGCCAGCGGCGTCATTCTGACCTCTTTCCCCGCCTGGACGCTGTTTATCGTCCTGATGGTGGCGATTATTGCCGCATGGGCGCTGATGCTTAAAGGCATGCGCGTCCGCCCCTGGGGCCAGCCAGCGCTGTGCTGAACCGATGTCGTGCAGGCGCAGGCCTGCACGTCTGTCAGATAGCCACTAAACCGCGTACCCCTTCCGATTCCATATTTTCGCCGCGTCCGCGTTGAATAATGCTACCGCGCGACATCAGCAGATAGTTATCCGCCAGTTCCGCCGCGAAATCGTAGAACTGTTCAACCAACAGAATCGCCATATCGCCACGACGGGCGAGCTGAGCGATCACCTGACCTATCTCTTTGATAACCGACGGCTGAATCCCCTCCGTCGGTTCATCGAGGATCAATAACTGCGGACGACTCGCCAGCGCACGGCCAATCGCCAGTTGCTGCTGCTGACCACCGGAGAGATCGCCGCCGCGCCGCTGTTTCATCTCTTTCAGTACCGGAAACAGCGTGTAGATCTCTTCCGGAACCGCTTTCGCTTCGCGCGACGAAAAGCGTGACAACCCCAGCAGCAGGTTTTCTTCGACCGTCAGTCGCGGGAAAATTTCGCGGCCCTGCGGTACATACGCGATACCTGCCTGTACCCGCTGATGCGGCTTGCGATGCGTGATGTTCTTCTCCTGCCAGGTTACCGTTCCGCTACGCGCCGGTACCAGCCCCATCAGACACTTCAGCAAGGTGGTTTTACCGACGCCGTTGCGTCCCAGCAGGCAGGTCACTTCACCAGGGCTGGCGTCAAAGGTGACGCCGCGCAGAATATGGCTGCCACCGTAGTATTGATTCAGTTCATTTACCTGTAGCATTTGTACTCCTTAGCGCCCAAGATAGACGTCAATCACCTGCTCGTTGGCCTGTACCTCGCGCAAACTGCCTTCCGCCAGCACGCTTCCCTGATGGAGCACCGTGACGTGGTCGGCAATGGTTTCTACAAAGCCCATATCATGTTCCACCACCATCAGCGAATGCTTGCCCGCCAGCGTACGAAACAGTTCTGCCGTATATTCCGTCTCCGCATCGGTCATGCCGGCCGCGGGTTCATCCAGTAATAGCAGGTGCGGTTCCTGCACCAGCAGCATACCGATCTCGAGAAACTGCTTCTGACCGTGTGACAACATTCCGGCACGACGCCCTCTTTCTGTCCGCAGCCGCAGCAAGCCAAGCATCTCATCGATGCGGTCGCGCTGTTCGCTGTTTAACCGTGCGCGCAGTGACGCCCACACCGATTTATCGTTTTTCATCGCCAGCTCGAGGTTTTCTGCCACCGTCAGCGCTTCGAACACCGTCGGCTTTTGAAACTTGCGGCCAATACCCTGACGGGCAATGGCGATCGGATCCAGCGTGGTCAGATCGGTTGACTGGTCATACAGCGCCTTACCGCTTTGCGGACGCGTCTTCCCGGTAATCACATCCATCAACGTGGTTTTCCCCGCGCCGTTAGGGCCAATGACGCAACGCAGTTCACCAACGCCAATATTCAGCGTGAGATTGGTTAATGCCTTAAAACCGTCAAAGCTGACGTTGATGTTTTCCAGTTGCAGCACCGGGTCCGTCTGCTGGCGATATCGATCGCCGGGAACCTGGCGGGTAAAAAGGCCTTCGTCCGGCTGCATTATTTGTCTCCTTTGCGAAACAGGCCAATCACGCCACGGGGTAAAAACAGCGTGACGCCTATGAAGATCAGCCCCAGAAACAGCTGCCAGTATTCCGGCATGATGACGGTGAAGAGGCTTTTGGCACCGTTCACGACCACCGCGCCAATGACCGGGCCGATCAGCGAGCCACGCCCGCCAAACGCCACCCAGATGGCGGCTTCGATAGAGTTAGTGGGCGACATTTCGCTGGGGTTAATAATCCCGACCTGTGGCACATACAATGCCCCTGCCAGGCCGCACAACACGGCAGAAAGCGTCCAGACCAGCAGCTTGAAGCCTTTCGGGTCATAGCCGCAAAACATCAGCCGGTTTTCCGCGTCGCGCACGGCGGTGAGGATCCGGCCAAACTTACTGCGCGCCAGCGCAAACCCCAGCCACAATGCCAGCACCAGCAGCAATAGCGTCGCCAGAAACAGCCCGATACGCGTGGTGGTGGCAGTAACCGGCAGCCCCAGAAGCGTGGTAAAACCGGTAAACCCGTTGTTGCCGCCAAAACCGGTCTCATTGCGAAAGAACAGCAGCATACCGGCAAAGGTCAGCGCCTGAGTCATGATCGAAAAGTAGACGCCTTTAATCTTCGAGCGGAAAGCAAAATAGCCAAAGATCAGCGCCAGTCCGCCGGGCACCAGTACCACCAGCGCCATTGCCCACGCAAAATGCTGGGTTCCCCACCAGAACCACGGCAACTCGCTCCACGAGAGAAAGGACATAAACGCGGGCAGCCCTTCACCGGAGGCCTGACGCATCAGGTACATCCCCATCGCGTAGCCGCCAAGTGCAAAGAAAAGACCATGTCCCAGCGACAGCATCCCGGCATAACCCCAGACCAGATCCAGTGCGACCGCCACCACCGCGTAGCAGAGAATTTTCCCGGCCAGCGTCAACGTCCACACGGAAATCGCCAGCGGATGATCGGCGGGCAGCAAGGCAAGAAACGGCAGGATCATCAGCGCCAACAGGATAATCCCCGCCAGCGCCCGACTGATGCGCGGCGCTTTACGCGCCAGTGTTAAGGTCATTGGCATCGTCATTATTCGGTGACTCTCCCTTTCAGAGCAAACAATCCCTGGGGTCGCTTCTGGATAAACAGAATGATCAACACCAGAATGACAATCTTCCCGAGTACCGCTCCCATCTGCGGTTCGAGGATTTTGTTGAACACGCCGAGACCGAACGCCGCCGCCACGCTACCGGCAAGTTGACCGACGCCGCCCAGCACCACCACCAGGAAGGAGTCGATGATATAACCCTGGCCCAGTTCCGGACCGACGTTACCCAGTTGCGACAGGGCGACGCCGCCGAGTCCGGCAATACCTGAACCCAGTCCGAAGGCCAGCATATCCACACGCCCGGTCGGAACGCCGCAGCAAGCCGCCATACTGCGGTTCTGGGTCACGGCGCGTACCCGCATACCCAGTCGCGTTTTGTTCAGCAGCAGCCAGGTGAAGAACAGCACCAGCAGCGCGAACCCCAGCACCACAATGCGGTTCCACGGTAGCACCAGACTGGCGTAAACCTGTACGCCACCCGACAGCCACGCCGGATTTGCCACCTCCAGGTTTTGTGCCCCGAAAGTCATCCGCACGAGCTGGATAAGCATGAGGCTGATGCCCCACGTCGCCAGCAGCGTTTCCAGTGGACGTCCGTAAAGATGGCGGATCACCCCGCGTTCCAGAATCATTCCCGCGCCGGCGGTAAACATAAAGGCAACCGGCAAGGCGACCAGCGGATAAAAGGCCAGCCACTGCGGTACAAACTGCGCCATCGCCTGTTGCACCATCCACGTACAGTAGGCCCCAAGCATCAACATTTCGCCGTGCGCCATGTTGATCACCCCCAACAGGCCGTAGGTGATCGCCAGACCGAGCGCGGCCAGCAGCAGCACCGATCCGAGCGACAGTCCCATAAACGCCTGTCCGAGCAGATCGCCAATCGCCATCCGCTGTTGGATACGCGCCAGGCTGTCACTGGCCGCCGCGCGCACGCTGGCATCCGGTTCATGCGCCGTCTCGGTAAACGGTTGCAGGCGTGCCTGCATTTCCGGATCGCTGGAATCGCCCAGCAGCATGATCGCCTGACGGCGAACTTCTGCCGACGGACTGGTCAGTTGCAGGTTAGCCAGAACGCGGGTCAGGCGTGATTTCACTTCCGCATCGGTTTCCTGTGCCAGTCGCTGTTGGATAAAAGGCAGCATGGACGGCTGTGCGTCGCGCTGTAGCGTACGGGTCGCCGTCAGCCTTTGCGTGACACTGTCACTAACAAGTTGATGCGTCGCCAGTGCGCCGGCCACAAGAATGCGCAGTCGGTTGGTCAGGCGCAGTGGTTTTAACGTTCCCGTCGGGCTACTGGCCGTTCCCAGGGCCACAACCTGCGTCCCCTCACGGGTGAAAGCCTGTTTTGTGCTGTCGGTGAGCAGCGCCTCCCGGCTCAGCGCCGTCAGCAGCGGCAGACGCTGGGAGTCAGGGGTTGCCGCCCACTGTTCGAGCAGTTGCGCCTGGCCGGTACGGCTGGCGGCGACAAACGCATCGGCATCGCTGGCCTGAACGAACCATGGCAGAAGCCCGAACGCCAGCAACAAACCGCGAATAAAGCCCATGGCTTTCATGTCGTGATCTCCAGAAGTCACCCTCCGCGGGAGGGGTAAGAACGTTGACAAACCTTGCGACGCTTTCGTCGGGTGACGGCTTACGCCCTATCGGGCATTTCACCGTCTGCGCCCGCAGGAGGGCTTATCGTTAGTTGCTGGCTGTTTTCACCGGCTGTTCAGATTTCTTGTCATTACCGGCAATAAACGGGCTCCACGGCTGGGCGCGAACCGGTTCTTCGGTCTGCCAGACGACGTTGAACTGACCGTTGCCTTCAATCTCGCCAATCATCACCGGTTTGTGCAGATGGTGATTGGTGGCATCCATCGTCAGCGTAAAGCCCGACGGCGCCTTGAAGGACTGTCCGGCCATTGCAGCCCGGACTTTATCCACATCCGTCGTCCCGGCTTTTTCAACGGCCTGCGCCCACATATGCAGACCCACGTACGTCGCTTCCATCGGATCGTTTGTCACCACGGTATCGGCATTCGGCAGCTTATGGGCTTTGGCGTACGCTCGATAATCGGCAACGAATTTCTGGTTGGTGGCGTTATCGACCGATTCGAAGTAGTTCCAGGCGGCAAGGTTGCCAACCAGTGGTTTGGTATCAATCCCGCGCAGTTCTTCTTCACCAACCGAGAACGCGACCACTGGAACATCAGTGGCTTTCAGGCCCTGGTTTGCCAGCTCTTTGTAAAACGGGACGTTAGAATCGCCGTTAATGGTTGAAACAACAGCCGTTTTTCCACCTGCGGAGAATTTTTTGATATTGGCGACAATGGTCTGGTAATCACTGTACCCAAATGGGGTGTAGACCTCTTCGATGTCTTTATCGGCAATCCCTTTCGAATGCAGGAACGCACGCAGGATCTTGTTGGTGGTGCGCGGATAAACATAGTCGGTGCCCAGCAGGAAGAAGCGTTTAGCGCTTCCCCCATCCTCACTCAACAGATACTCCACCGCCGGGATCGCCTGCTGGTTAGGCGCCGCGCCGGTGTAGAAGACGTTCGGCGACATCTCTTCCCCTTCGTACTGGACGGGGTAGAACAGCAGGCCGTTCAGCTCTTCAAAAACCGGCAACACTGACTTACGCGACACAGAGGTCCAGCAGCCAAACACCACCGCCACTTTATCCTGACTCAACAGCTGTCGGGCTTTCTCGGCGAACAGCGGCCAGTTTGAGGCCGGATCAACCACCACCGGTTCCAGCTTTTTACCCAGAACGCCCCCTTTGGCGTTGATCTCATCAATCGTCATCAAGGCCACATCTTTTAGCGGCGTTTCGGAGATCGCCATCGTGCCGGACAGTGAATGCATAATGCCCACTTTGATGGTATCGGCGGCCTGAACGCTAAAACTGAGTCCCATCGCGACCACCGAGGCCGAAAGGGCAAACGCTTTGAGTAAGGTACGACGCTGCATAATTTCACTCCTGAAAATAAAAATGCTGTGAGTTCTGGTGCTACCGACAAACAACACGGCGCAAAAAAGAGTTCAGGAGGAATAAGGCAAAAAGGATGCCAGGACGAAGGCAAAGAGGAAAAAGGGTTGGCGTGCGCGGCCTGCAAGGCTTCGCGCGGGGGATGCTCCACAATGAATCCGCGTTGCATTATTTATGTGCAACGCGGTGTGCATTATTGAGGCAACTTACCAGACCTGTTGAGCTATTTCGGTGATAAGTTTGATTTTGTTCCACTGCTGGGCTTCCGTGAGCGTGTTCCCTTCTTCCGTTGAGGCAAAGCCGCACTGCGGGCTGAGACAAATTTGCGCTTTGTCGACATATTGCGCCGCTTCCTGCAGGCGTGCTTTTACGCCATCCGGGTTTTCCAGTTCGCCATTTTTAGTGGTCACCAGTCCGAGAACCACCTGCTGATGGCCAGGACGGATAAAACGCAGCGGCGCAAAATCGCCAGAGCGATCGTTGTCGTACTCCAGGAAGAAAGCATCGACATTGACGCTGCCGAACAGGATCTCCGCAACCGGTTCATAGCCGCCTTCAGAGATCCAGGTTGAACGGAAGTTGCCCCGGCATACGTGCAGTCCCACCGTCAGGTCGGCAGGCTTATCCGCCAGCGCCCGGTTGATCACATCGGCATAAATCCGCGCCAGCGCGTCAGGGTCGTCGCCACGTTCGCGAATTTGCTGGCGCTGAGCATCAGAACAGAGATAAGCCCACACCGTGTCATCCAGCTGCAGATAGCGACAGCCTGCGGCGTAGAAGGCGTGTATCGCATCGCGCCAGGTGGTCGCCAGATCGTCAAAATAGTCCTTCAGGTCCGGATAGACCGTCGCATCGATATCTTTACGTCCGCCGCGAAAGTGCAGCACGCTGGGGCTGGGAATCGTCATCTTCGGCTGGGCGTTACCGCAGATGCGTTTCAGATAGCGGAAATCTTCCAGCATCGGATGATCGCCGAACGCCAGTTTACCCGTGACCCGAACGCCATGCGCTTTGGTCTGTACGCCGTTAAACTGAATCCCCTGCTGCGAGTCATAACGCTCGACCCCTTGCAAACCATCGAAGAAATCAAAATGCCACCAGGCGCGGCGAAACTCGCCGTCCGTCACCACATGCAGACCGCAGGCGCACTGCTGTTCGACCACCCGACGAATGGCTTCGTCTTCAATGGCGCGCAGCTGCGGTGCGCTTAACTCGCCACGTGAAAACTGCTGACGAGCAACTTTGATGTCGTCGGGACGTAAAAAGCTGCCAACGACTTCTGCGCGAAATGGGGCCTGTTGTCTTTGCATGTGATCTCCTTCGTCGTCAGGCAAAGGTTGCCTGACGTGATAGTTTCTTATTTGAACATTTAGACTTCTAGATGTCTATGCATCCAAATTGACATACCCTTGTCGCTCAGGCAAACGAGATAAATTCATGGATGATGAAAAAAATTCATCTTCACTCCACAAGACAGGAAAACGCGAACCCTTCATCTTCCCATCCGGTGATGCCGCCAATCATTACCTTCACCGGTATGCCCAGTCTGGCGAGCTTTAATGCCGCGCGGTCGGCACCGTTACAGTGAGGCCCGGCGCAGTAAACCACGAACAGCGTATCCACAGGCCACTGCGCCATGCGTTCGGCGGTCATCATGGCGTGCGGCAGATGGATCGCCCCCGGAAGATGGCGACGTGCAAACATATCCGGTTTTCCCACCACGTGGAGTAAGACGAAATCCGGTTCCCCATTGCGGATGCTCTCATGGACATCGGCACAATCGGTTTCCAGACTCAGACGCGACAGGAAATGGTTGACCGCAACGGTGGATGCGGCGGCGGGAAACTCAGTGACATGACTCATTCTACTTTCTCCTCAGGGACGATTGTGTTTACAATAATTTAACCATCTCTGAGCTGACGTACCGCCTTCGACCATGCCAAAAAACACCAGGATTATGCCAAAATCGCCGCGCCCGCTTGTGGTTGTACTCGCCTATGACGGGCTGTGCACCTTCGAGTTTGGCGTAGCGGTCGAAATCTTTGGTCTGCCGCGCCCGGAACTGGGCGCAGACTGGTATCGTTTTGCCGTCGCGTCGGTCGATGCCGGTCCACTTCGCGCGACCGGCGGCGTGCGGTTAATGGTGGATGGAGGGCTGGAACTGTTGGCTGAGGCCGATATCGTTGTGGTTCCCGGCTGGCGAGGCAGCGACGCGCCGGTACCCGAAGCCTTGTGTGCCGCGCTACGTGCTGCATGGGCGCGAGGTTGCCGTCTGTTGTCGATCTGTTCTGGCGTGTTTGTGCTGGCAGCAACAGGGTTGCTGGACGGGCGCAAGGCCACCACTCACTGGCGCTATACGGACACGCTCCGGCAGCGTTTTCCGGCTATCGAGGTACTTGACGACGTTCTCTATTATGATGCCGGACTGTTGCTGACCTCGGCGGGCAGCGCTGCGGGGATCGATCTGTGTCTTTATCTGATTCGCGAGGACTACGGTCTTGAGGTTGCCAATAGCGTTGCCCGACGGCTGGTGGTGCAGCCCCATCGCGACGGCGCGCAACCACAGCAACTTCTGCGCCCCGTTGCCCGGCAGCGTGAAAGCCAGACGCTGGGCCAGCTGTTTGATTTTCTGCACCAGAATCTGACGATGACTCACGATACCGCCTCGCTGGCCAAACGCGCCGGGATGAGCCCACGAACGTTTTTGCGCCGGTTTACCGACTGTACCGGCACCACGCCTGCACGCTGGATCCTCAATGAGCGTTTATTACGGGCGTGCGATTATCTGGAAAATTCACCGCTCAGCGTGGAATTGATCGCGGAACAAACCGGTTTTGGCAGCGCAGCGTTATTTCGCCACCATTTTCGACACACGTATTGTCTGTCCCCTTCACAATATCGAAAGAAATTTACTTTTATCCCTAAATAATCACCTAATTCAGCTTTTGTTTAGGTTAAAGCTGCTATTATCTCTTTCACCAACCGAAATTAAGGTAAGCGAGGAAACACACTACCAATTAAATGGAGGCAACGATGCTGGGTAATATGAACGTTTTTATGGCCGTTCTGGGAATTATTTTATTTTCTGGATTTCTGGCCGCGTATTTCAGCCACAAATGGGATGACTAATGAACGGAGAAAGTCCTGAACCGATAAGGCCCCTTGTCGCATCACTGCACAAGGGGCCATTTTTTTGCGTCTGACGGGCAAAAAAAAACCGCCGGATAACCGACGGTGAATGCTTGCATGGATAGATTTGTATTTTACTTTTTCCACCGTCCCGCCAGTCCCTGCAGCGACAATGGATCACCTACACCCTACCACGCCGATTCTCAATGAACGTTAAACGGCAGGCGCTAAGATCCCGGCGTTTCTCGTTTCCACTCTTTTTTGCTCTGGCAACATGCAGTACGGGAAGACCACGGTTCAGCAGAACGTGTATTTTGTAAGTCCTGCGATTCGGGACGGGAATTCCAGCGTTTTCTCTGTAATTTCTTGCGCATGAACAGCTGCATATTACCTCCGGTTGTCACTGTTTTAGTCCATTAATCAACTTGTTGATGGGAATTTAGCATATCGAGTGCAGGTTAATGTCAATAAACCGTCTGTTTTGTAAAGACGGCACCCCACCACGCATTATTTACCGCGGAAACGTCAACAAGCGGTTTAATTTACCGCGGCGCTAACTGACTGAGAATGGTATGCCCCAGATAATTACTCCAGTTAAAACTATTTTGCAGAACCACCACCGCATTCTGGTTCTGTTTATCAAAGCCAATATAACTGGAATAACCGCCAATATATCCGACCTGATAAGTGACCTGACGATCGGCTAACGTATCGGTTACCCATGCAATATTCGCGGCTTCTTTCTGACGATAAAACTGGGTACGGGCGACGTCCGCAAATGCGCGGGCAAGCACAGCGTTGTCTTGCGACGCAAAATGCGCTCGCACATAGTCCGCCAGATCGCGTGCGCTGCTGTATAAACTAGCCGCCCCGACCATATTGTGGTTAAACGTCCAGTCTGGCGTCAGTTCACCGCGTCGAATGAGCTTGGGCTGATCTCCCGCATGGCCTAATGCACGATACGGATAGGCGTTGAGCGTCATAGGCTCAAAACTGCTGTTGTTCATCTGTAATGGCTGGAAGATCAGACGATTCGCCAGCGACGGGATCGACTCGCCGGTACGACGCTGCACAATGTAGCCCAGCAGCGCATAACCGATATTGGAATAGTGCGGCACACGTGCCTCTGGCGCGGTGAAGTCGGCAAGTGAAGTCAGCACCGTATCGTTATCCAGTTGGGTATAGAAATTTTCCCCCGTACTGAAATAACGCAGAAGATTTTCCAGAGTCAGCAGATCCATCGGCTGTCTGGGCAGACCGGAGGTATGCGTCGCCAGTTGCAGCAGAGTAATCTTTCTGGCGTCATCGCTCAGCGGCGTATTCGTCGGCAGAAGCTGCGCCAGCGTGTCGTTCCATTGCAGCACGCCCTGATTCACCAGCACAGTAGTGATTTCAGCAGTCACCCCTTTACTCAGCGACCCCAGCGCAAACAGCGTGTCCGGGGTGATCGGATAACGATGTCGGCTGTCGGTCACACCGTAACTGTGAAACTCAGCCGGTCCGTTATGTTGAATGACAGCAACCACCATTCCACTCACCTGCTTTTCCTGCATATACTGGCGGATCATCGGATCGATGCCGCGCGCATAGTACCCCACGACCGCCTGCGCACTCTGTTCGGCAGGCATATCCAACTGCGATAAGGTGCTGTTGCCACAACCGGTCAGCAGCAGAGCAGAAGAAAGAAGGAGTGGCGCGAACGCTTTCATGAACAGAAAGTCGCCTGAAGGATATCAGCGCAGAAAGGCAGGAAAACAGACATGTACAATGCGGACTCCGGAAAAAGGAGCCCGCATTGTACATCAAGTTGCTAATAATGAGGGGGCGATTGTGTTATCCCGCCAGGCCGCGATGTTTGAGCATGTGGCCGATCTGCGGCTCACTCCCCCGCCATGCCGGGTAAAGGCGTTCTAAATCTTCACTGTTGCCCCGTGACAAAATCGCGTCACGGAACCGCTGGCCGTTCTCACGCGTCAGTCCGCCCTGCTCCACAAACCACTGAAAGCCGTCATCTGCCAGCATCTGCGTCCAGAGATAGGCATAGTAGCCCGCCGCGTACCCGCCGCCGAAAATATGGGCAAAATAGCTGCTGCGATAGCGCGGCGGCACTGCCGGAAGATCGAGTTGCTCCGCCGCCAGCCGCTGTTTTTCAAACGTTTCAACGTCCTGAGGGGGCTCGTCAACAGACAGACTGTGCCAGCCCATATCCAGAAGCGCGGCGCTGAGCAGTTCGCTCATGTCATAGCCTTTATTGAACAGGCTTGCCTTACGCATTTTGTCCTGTAACGCCTCTGGCATTTTTTCACCGGTGACCGCGTGGCGGGCATAGCGCGCAAATACCACTGGATGGCTCGCCCAGTGTTCGTTGATTTGCGACGGAAACTCGACGAAATCACGCGGCGTATTGGTTCCCGACAGCGACGCATAGCGCTGTGACGCAAACAGTCCGTGCAGGGTATGGCCGAACTCATGGAACAACGTGATGACATCATCCCAGAGTAACAGCGCGGGCTGTCCTGAGGCGGGTTTCTGATAATTACAGACGTTGTAAATAACCGGTTGGGTTTCGTTGAGCGTCGACTGCTCGACGAAATTGCCCATCCAGGCGCCGCCGCTTTTCGAATCACGGGCAAAGAAATCACCGTAAAAAAGCGCCAGCCCGACGCCGTTATGATCGAAGATTTCCCAGACGCGGACATCCGGATGGTAGACCGGAATATCAAAGCGCTCGATGAATTTGATGCCGAACAGTTGGTTGGCGGTCCAGAATACCCCTTCGTGCAAAACGGTATTCAGTTCGAAATAGGGTTTGAGCTGCGATTCATCTAACGCATATTTCGCACGCCGCACCTGCCCGGCATAAAAAGACCAGTCCCAGGCCTGGGCGGTAAACCCGCCCTGTTCATCATCAATCACCTGTTGGATCTCGGCCAGTTCACTCAACGCCCGTTGGCGCGCTGCAGGGACGATCGCACGCATAAAGGCCAGCGCAGCCTCCGGCGTTTTTGCCATCTGATCGGCGATTTTCCACGATGCATAATCGGCAAACCCCAGCAGTTGCGCCTGGCGGGCGCGAAGGGCTACCAGCCGCTGAATCAGCGCTCGCGTGTCATTGTCATCGCCTTTTTCAGCACGACGCCACCCGGCGTTAAACAGATTCTCCCGGGTCTGGCGATCGCGCAGCGCGCTCAACGCCGGCTGTTGCGTGGTATTCAGCAGTGGTATCAACCATCCCTCGGCCAGCCCTTTTTCGCTCGCCGCCTGTCGCGCGCTGGCGATCTCTTCCGCGCTGAGTCCCTCCAGTTGATGGGCATAATCGACCACCAGTCCACCGGATTTATTCGCCGCCAGCAGGCGCTGGTTAAACTGGCTGGTGAGCGTCGCGGCTTCGGTATTGAGCGCACAGAGTTGCGCTTTATCGGCGTCGCTCAGTTGGGCGCCGGCGAGAACAAAGCGTTGGTGTGTCACCTCGATCAGACGCATGGATTCATCGTCGAGCCCCAGCGCATCACGCTGTTGCCAGACGCAATCAACGCGGGAAAACAACGTGCTGTTCAGCCAGATATCATTCGCCAGTTCCGCGAGCTCGGCAGAAAACGCCTCATCGAGACGCTGAAGTTCATCATGAGTATGTGCCGCAGTCATGGCGAAGAAGACGCTGCTGACGCGGGTTAACAACTCACCACTTTTCTCCAGTGCAAGAACCGTATTGGCAAAATCCGGGGCAGCGCTGTTGGCAATAATGGCGGCAATGTCCGCGCGCTTTTGCTTCATCCCTTCATCAAATGCGGGACGATAGTGTTCCGTCTTAATCAAATCAAAACGGGGAGCCTGGTACGGTAACAGGCTGTGACTAAAGAACGGATTCGTTAACGACATCTTTCACTCCTGAAAACGATTTGTTCAATAGAGTAGGCTTCAGGGTAAAAGACCGCAATCCTGTAAAACCAGGATTACCCGCGAGGGCGGATCGCGTGCTATGGTAGTTAAACGTAAAAAGCGTTGAGGAACAGTGAGATGATCGTTTTAGTAACCGGAGCAACAGCAGGTTTTGGTGAATGCATTACACGTCGTTTTGTTGAGAACGGGCATAAAGTCATTGCCACTGGCCGTCGCCAGGAACGCCTGCAAGAGTTGAAAGAGTCGCTGGGGGATAACGTGCTGACCGCGCAACTGGATGTGCGTAACCGCGCAGCCATTGAAGAAATGCTGGCATCCTTACCTGCCGAGTGGCGTGACATCGACCTGCTGGTCAACAACGCCGGACTGGCGCTGGGTCTGGAACCTGCGCATAAAGCCAGCGTGGAAGACTGGGAAACCATGATCGATACCAACAACAAAGGGCTGATTTACATGACCCGCGCCGTCCTGCCAGGCATGGTCGAGCGTAACCGCGGTCATATCATCAACATCGGCTCCACCGCAGGCAGTTGGCCTTATGCCGGCGGCAACGTGTATGGCGCGACCAAGGCGTTTGTACGTCAGTTCAGTCTGAACCTGCGCACCGACCTGCACGGCACAGCCGTTCGCGTCACGGATATCGAGCCGGGTCTGGTGGGCGGTACCGAGTTTTCCAACGTGCGCTTTAAAGGCGATGACAATAAAGCGGGCAAAACCTATGAGAACACCACGGCACTGACGCCGGAAGATGTGACCGAAGCGGTCTGGTGGGTCGCCACCCTGCCTGCCCATGTAAACATCAATACGGTAGAAATGATGCCAGTGACGCAGTCTTTTGCCGGACTGAGCGTTCATCGCGGTTAATTTTGCCTCCCGGCCCACGGGCCGGGTATAGCTCGCGACAAAAAAGTGGTAGAATTTGTGGGTTAACTTTCTAAAAAGTAAGAGCGAATGACCGTCGAAACGCAACTCAATCCTACACAGCCCGTAAATCAGCAGATTTATCGCATTCTTCGCCGTGACATCGTCCACTGCCTTATTGCGCCAGGCACGCCGCTGTCCGAAAAAGAGGTGTCTGTTCGCTTCGATGTGTCTCGCCAACCGGTGCGTGAAGCGTTTATTAAGCTCGCGGAAAACGGCTTGATTCAGATCCGTCCGCAGCGCGGCAGCTACGTCAACAAGATCTCCCTTTCGCAGGTGCGAAACGGCTGCTTTGTCCGTCAGGCTATCGAATGCGCGGTGGCGCGGCGGGCCGCAGCCCAAATCACCGACAGTCAGTGCTATCAGCTTGAGCAGAATCTCAATCAGCAGCGGATTGCGATTGAGCGCAAACAGCTGAATGATTTCTTCGAGCTGGATGACAATTTTCACCAGAAACTGGCAACCATTGCGGACTGTCAGCTGGCCTGGGACACCATCGAAAATATCAAAGCCACCATCGACCGTGTGCGTTATATGAGCCTCGATCACGTCTCTCCGCCGGAAATGTTGCTCCGCCAGCATCTCGATATTTTTGCTGCCCTGGAAAAACACGACGCCGATGCCGTCGAGAAAGCCATGACTCAGCATCTGCAAGAAATCGGCGAGTCGGTCCTGCTGATCCGCCAGGAAAACAGCGACTGGTTCAGCGAAGAGTAATTCCCCTGCCTCATCTCTTCTGAGATGAGGTCTCTCCGTTTTCTCCCCTGCATGTCCACATCAAAAAAGATGTGAGATTGATCAAAAACAAAAAAATTCCTGACTGATAAGCGTATTTATATAGCGCCCGTTACGTGGGACCTGAGCCCACGGGCTTTGACGGTAAGTTAGAAAGGAGAAAATACCATGATGACATACGATCGTAACCGTAACGCAATCACCACAGGCAGCCGCGTGATGATCAGTGGCACCGGCCATACCGGTCGCATCAAAGCGATTGAGACCGAAGGCCTGGATGCGGCGCAAATTCGTCGTGAAAAAACAGTCGAAGTGGAAGGCTGTGAAGGCAAATTTGCCCCGGTAGAATTGATTCGTCTCGGCATGAACTAATGGTGTGAGTGCCGGATAATGCCTTGATTATCCGGCAGTCCTGAGGCAGTTACTTCATTTTTGCCGCATATTTTGCCACGGTGGCTTTCGCCCCTTCCGCCAGCAACGTCTGATACGCTTCTTTCACGGCCTGCGTGAACAACGCGACCTGCGGCAGTTCGTTACCAAAAATCGCCTCGATTGCCAGCAGCGCCTCAACGCGGCTTTCACCTTCCGCACTGTTTTGTACCGCTTGTTGGATCACCGGCAGAAGCGGATCGTTGACTTCAATGGCATTTCCCTGTTCGTCCACGCCGCCGACGTAGCGCATCCAGCCCGCCACGCCCAGCGCCAGCAAATCAAAACGACTATTATGTGCCAGATGCCAGCGCACAGAATCGAGCATCCTCTGAGGTAATTTCTGGCTACCGTCCATCGCAATCTGCCAGGTACGGTGACGCAGCGCCGGGTTGCTGTAGCGTTCGATGAGCAGATCGGCATAACGAGTGAGATCCACCCCTTGCACTTTCAGCGTGGGCGCCTGCTCGTTGAGCATCAATGCACGGGCAGCCACACGATAACTTTCATCACCCATGCAGTCGTTGATATGCTGATACCCGGCGAGATAGCCCAGATACGCGAGGAATGAGTGGCTGCCGTTGAGCATCCGCAATTTCATCTCTTCAAACGGGATCACGTCAGAAACCAGTTCCGCCCCGGCTTTTTCCCACTGCGGACGACCGGCAACAAAGTTATCTTCAATCACCCACTGACGGAATGGCTCGCAGGCTACGCCTGCCGGATCGCGCACGCCAGTCAGGTTTTCAATTTTATCCAGCGTGTCAGCGGTGACAGCCGGAACAATACGGTCAACCATCGTCGACGGGAACGTGACGTGTTGTTCGATCCACGCGGCCAGTTCGGCGTCCACGGCACGCGCGTAGGCGGTGACCACGTTACGCATCACATGACCGTTTTCCGGCATGTTGTCACAGGACATCACGGTGAAGGCGGCTAAGCCCGCCGCTTTACGGCGCGCCAGCGCTTCAACCACCACACCCGGCGCAGATTTCGGTTGATGTGGGTTTTGCAGATCGGCGGCAATCATCGGGTGATCCAGCATCAGCTGTCCGGTCGCCGGGGAATGGCAATATCCTTTCTCAGTAATCGTCAGTGAAACAATCGCAACCTGTGGTTCACACATCGCCGCCAGCACGCTCTCCAGCCCGTCAACCTGAGCATGCAGCGCCTTTTTCACCACGCCCACGACTCTCGCGGTCCAGGCATCGGCAGACATTTCCGCCACGGTATAGAGATTATCCTGCTGTTTGAGATCGGCGATCTGCTGCTCGCCGCCGATCAGGTTCACTTCGCAGTATCCCCAGTCGCTGTTGTGCTCCGCCGCCAGGATATCGGTATAGACGCCCTGGTGCGCACGGTGGAAAGCACCAAAACCAAGATGAACAATACGCGGGATCAGTCGGTTGCGATCGTAGCCAGGCAGCGTCGCTTTTGCCGTTAAGAGCTTGTTTTGCATTGTATGACCTACTTTGAATGAAATCAGGACGGTCCCAGAGTAACGCCTGTATGGTTGTATGTTTTGATTTGAATTAATATTTTGCTAATTGGTATAACATCATTTTAAAGTTATGTGACAGGATGCAGTTCCTGATGCTGAGCCTGACGCCCAGGGCAGGTTCCCTGGGCTGAGAGCTGGCTGCATCCATGCAGCCATTAGGGGGTAATCCTCTTAATCGTGCTTATGCCACTCCTGGTATTCACGCTTGAGTCGCTGAGGTGCCGTTTCAGGCATCATGAGCAAGCCGATAACAGAAATGATACCGAGAACAATCACATAGCTTGCTAATCCGTAGTAATGCCCACCGGTCATCTGCAAAATCTTCACTGCCACCAGCCCCAGCACCCCGCTGCCAATCAGTGAACCCAATTGCCAGATTAACGCGATGCCGCTGCAACGAATGTGCGTCGGGAAGAGTTCCGGGAAGAACGATGCCTGTGGTGCGTAGCACATGCTATGCCCAAAACTAATGACGATAATCATCACCAGTTGCGTCAACCAGAAATTGTCCTGATTAATGGCCAGGAAGAACGGAATAATCATGATGACCTGAATCAGCGCCCCCATGATATACACCGGCTTACGACCAATTTTGTCGCAGAGCGCGCCCATCATGGGTATGGCAAGCACTTCGATCACCACCGCGATAATCATGGTTTCCATTAAGATATTGGCATCCAGATTATTGGCTTTGCCGTACGCCAGGACGATTACCGTGAACATGGCAAAAGTACAGGCTTCAATCAGTTTTGCGCAGACGCCTTTTACCACGATGCCAGGAAAATCGCGGATGACTTCAATCAGTGGACGAGACTCTTCCGCTTTCGTCTCACGAATCTGCGCAAAAACCGGTGATTCATCGATTCTCAGGCGAATAAACAGGCCAACAATTACCAGCAGCAGACTAAGCAGGAACGGAATACGCCAGCCATAATCCATCATTGCTTCAGGGGATAACGTGGCATTGAGTAGTGCAAACAGAGCCATCGGTAACAAAAAGCCGACCGGCGCACCGATTTGTACCCAACTGGCAAAGAATCCCCGCCGCTTAGGTTCGGCATATTCAGCCGTCATCAATACCGCCCCTGCCTGTTCGCCACCAACACCAAACCCCTGGAGTACACGAATGAAGATCAACAGAACGGGCGCCCAGACACCGATTTTTTCGTACGTTGGCAATAAGCCAATGCAGAATGTCCCAAGGCCGACAATCAGTATTGTAATTACCAGCGCTTTTTTACGCCCCACTTTATCGCCGATATGACCAAAGACAATTCCCCCCAAAGGCCTTGCCAGGAAGCCCACCGCATAGGTAGCAAATGCGGCCAGCGTACTGATTAACGGATCGTCACTGGGGAAGAACAAGTGGCCAAAGAACAGCACCGCCGCAGTGCCATAAGCAAAAAAGTCATAGTATTCAGCTGCAGTACCAATCGCTGAAGCAGAAGCGACGCGACGAACTACAGGTTTGCTATCAACATCATTTTTAATATCAACGGAACTAACCATAAATAATTACCTTCGTTGGTTCAGAGGTGAACAACATCCATGTCGTATAAATTTTAACTTACCAGTTCCACAAGGTGCCATCTTCAAGCCGGGCAACCGGCAGATAGGCGGGGTCATAGGGATATTTCGCCGCCAGTTTTTCATCGAACTCGATACCCAGTCCCGGCTTCTCGCCCGGATGCATATAGCCGTTGTCAAAGGTCCAGTTGTGCGGGAAGACTTCCAGCATCTGTTCGGAATAGCCCATGTATTCCTGAACGCCAAAGTTCGGTACCCACAGGTCAAAATGCAGTGCTGCCGCCATACAAACCGGAGAAAGATCGGACGGTCCGTGTGAACCTGTACGCACCTGGTAGAGCGAGGCGAAGTCGGCGATGCGACGCATGCCGGTGATCCCGCCCGCATGGGTGATCGTGGTGCGGATATAATCGATGAGCTGTTCTTCTATAAGCTGCTTGCAGTCCCAGATGCTGTTGAAGACCTCACCGACGGCAATCGGGGTTACCGTGTGCTGACGGATCAATCGGAAGCACTCCTGGTTCTCGGCAGGCGTCGGATCTTCCATCCAGAAAAGGCGATAATCCTCGATGCTTTTCCCAAAGCGCGCCGCTTCAATGGGCGTCAGACGGTGGTGCATGTCGTGCAGCAGATGCTCGTTGAAGCCGAACTTATTGCGCACCGCCTCGAACAGCTTCGGCGTGAAATCAAGATACTTTTCTGTCGACCACAGTTGCTCTTCTGGCCACTGTCCTTTGGTGGCGGGTTCATAGGCCTGCCCTTTTCCCTTCGCCATGCCGTAAGTGGTTTTCATACCCGGTACGCCGCACTGAACGCGGATGGCTTTGAAGCCCATCTCTTTATGGCGCGCATAGTCTTCCAGCACATCATCAACGGTGTGACCGGTGGTGTGGCAGTAAACCATCACCCCTTCGCGCGATGCGCCACCCAGCAGTTGATACAGCGGCATGTTGGCGGCTTTGGCTTTGATATCCCACAGCGCCATGTCGACGGCGGAGATAGCAGACATGGTCACCGGGCCACGACGCCAGTACGCGCCTTTATAAAAGAACTGCCAGATATCTTCGATGCGGTGCGCATCACGACCGATCAGCTGCGGGCAAAGATGATCTTTAAGGTAAGACGCGACGGATAACTCACGTCCATTCAGCGTGGCGTCTCCCAGACCGGTGATACCGTCCTCGGTCGTAATCTTCAGTGTGACAAAGTTACGTCCCGGACAGGTGACAAAAACCTCAGCCCCTACAATCTTCATTTTTTCTTCCTGGTTCTGTGTGGTGATGGTGAGAATCTACGCAATACACATACTACCATACAAGTATAAGAGACATGTTTTTCTATCTTGATCACAAAAAATTGCGGGCTATAAAAGAAGACTTTGCAGGGGATACGTCTGGTGGATGCCTGCGCAGAGACGCGCAGGACATCTTAATCAATTGAATTAAAAAAGAATAAAGAGGTAATCACGGGAAATGGCACATGTCATACGACTATAGCGTGACGCATTATGCGCAAGGGACGCTTAACCACGCCCCCATCCCGCCACAATGATCAGCATTCCGCAGAGCGCAATGAGCGCACCGCTCCAGTCATACAGGCTGAGTTTTACCCCATCCACGACGCGCAGCCAGATCAGTGCGGTACACACGTAAACCCCGCCATACGCGGCATACACCCGACCGCTGGCGGCCGGATGCAGCGTCAGCAGCCAGACGAACAGCGCCAGCGCAACGCCTGCGGGTAACAACAGCCAGACGGTGGCCCCCCGCTTCAGCCAGAGCCAGGGAAGAAAACAACCGATGATTTCGCAAAGCGCGGTAGCAAAAAATAGCAGCGTGGTTTTAAGCATCTGAATCGTTCATTGACCTGAGGTTCAGGCATGATACGCCATAATCACCCGATCTTATCCATAACCTTCCGCCGGGTATGCCGTGTGCGAGGAATGGTGTAGAATTTACCTGCTAATGATGCTTTTTGCGTCGCTCATAAAAGGAACTTGCCATGAACATTACGCTTCGCAAACGCCTGTGCCTGACGGCAATGTTGCTGCTGGGTGCTGTCGTCTACACCGCGACCGCGCAGGCTGAGACCAGCCGACTGGTGATTGAATCAGGCGATAGCGCCCTGAGTCGTCAACAGGCAGCCATGCAAAAAGAACAGTGGGATGACACGCGCAGTCTGCGTCAGAAAGTGAACAAACGCGCGGAAAAAGAGTGGGATAAAGCGGATGCCGCCTTTGATAACCGCGACAGCTGCGAACAGAGTGCTAACCTGAACGCGTACTGGGAACCGAACACCCTGCGCTGCCTGGATCGTCGCACCGGTCGCGTGGTCGCCCCCTGATACAACGTAGTAAATACAAAGCATTAAACGAGACGTTAAGGATTTGGTATGACAAGCGCCCTCAGTGTTAAGCTGCGCCCGCTGGAGCGTGAAGATTTACGTTTTGTCCATCAACTCGACAACAACGCCAGCGTGATGCGCTACTGGTTTGAAGAGCCTTACGAAGCGTTCGTCGAGTTGTCCGATCTCTACGATAAGCACATTCACGATCAAAGCGAACGTCGTTTCGTCGTGGAATGTGACGGTGAAAAAGCCGGGCTGGTCGAACTGGTTGAAATCAACCATGTTCACCGTCGGGCTGAATTTCAGATCATTATTTCCCCGGAATATCAGGGAAAGGGTCTGGCCTCACGAGCCGCTAAACTGGCGATGGACTACGGATTTACCGTACTTAACCTCTATAAGCTGTACCTCATCGTTGATAAAGAGAACGAAAAGGCGATCCACATCTACTGTAAGCTGGGCTTTATGGTCGAAGGCGAGCTGATTCATGAATTCTTTATTAACGGGGAATACCGCAACACGATCCGGATGTGTATCTTCCAGCATCAGTACCTGGCAGAGCATCGCTCGCCCGGTCCGACGATGTTAAAACCTACCGCGCAGTAATCGCTGCGCGGTCCTCTCAATAGTAATCGATGGTATTTTTGATCGTGTAATTGTGCTCGACCGCGGGTTTGACGCTTTCATCAACGATCACCAGCGTACAGTCCGTAGGATTGGCATGACGGTCATAGTCACAGGTCTGCTTAACGTTCCCCAATGGGTGATCGTTAAGCAGGCTTACCGCCGTGTAATCCAGCTTCTTACGCGGATCGGTCGACGGCTTTGCGCTGACGGATAACGTCTGGTCCTTGCTGACCGTGGTTTTGCCGAGTGGATACCCTTCTGCATCGTAGCGATACTGGACTTTCATCTCTTTTCCCGTCGCCGTAACCACAAAGCCGTTATCATCGGTATCCCAGACAACGCCTGCCGACGGCAGTTCTGCGAGCTGGCATTTCCCCTGCAAACGCACCTTTTTCTCCAGCGTTTCGGCATCGCGATAAAAGTTCGCGTCCAGCACCAGCGCCACGCCGGTATTGTTTTCGAGATCGTGCAACTCCAGCGAGTCAAAACAACCTTCTTCAGACAGCGTGCCGTTGACACGCTTCGTCACTTCACCCTTTTCATTAAGCAACGTCTGGCTGAAGTCTTTTACTGGCCCGCGTAAGGGGTCAAAATCAAATTCATTAGAAAAGCTGGCCATTTCCGGCGTAAAGGAGAGCGGCACCGCGCTGTTGTCGCATCCCACCAGCGCAACGCCAAGCGCAAAAAGAAATATCTGTTTTTTCACAGGTTCCCCAGGAGAAAAGGATGATCTTCAGTCATAGTAGCAAAGACTGTCGTTTACTGTATACCTGCGCGAAAGTGGCAAAAAATGGGTAAAACGTGACCAGGATTCACTTATCTCTATCGCGTAATCTGATCAAGATCAAACTAATGTATATAAGGTTTTTGCAGTATTCCTAAAATATTACCCTCGCCGCAGGTAAATAATGATTACCTGCCAAATAACTCGTTTATTAGTCATTCTCTTGACAATGAAAAACGCTCATCCTGAACCTGATTTATCTCATTGTATAAGCATAATTATTTGCACTATTCCTACTATTTTAAATAACCTTAATAAGACATTTTATTCGTCAAAAAACAGTTAAGATTTTATATAAGAAAATAAGCAATATATTAAATAGATAAAACCTATTAAACATTCCAATAATTAATCAATAAAACCATTTTTCTATTCTAGATCATGTAAATAAAATACGCCTTAGAAAAACATTATTTATTTTCACTCATTATATCGCGTTCAACACCATGCACTCGCGGGTTGTTTTTCAATACACGTCGTTAGTGCACACACCAGGTAATCTCTTATGGAAGAGACCATTATGAACATTAAAAACTTGTATCATTCAAAATCGTTGCTTGCCATTGCTATTGCATTAGCAGTACAAACAGCCGCCGCAGCGAATGCGGATAATATCAATCTGTTATCCGTTACGCCTCCGACCGGAGGCAACAGCATTGTGCTTGTTAATAATAATGACTCACTCACCCTTTCTGAAACAGAAAATACAGAGAGTTACTGGAATAACTTCAGAATATTACGCGTTGGTGACGCCAGCGCAGGATCAATGGTCATTGACGGGCGAGATATTTTGACATCAACAGGAGCGGAGATTGGCCGTGCGGGGACAGGTTCAGTGACATTAACCAATGGCGCAACCTGGGAATTGAATAATTCGTTCATTCAAGTTGGATTAGATAACGGCACTGGCATACTGAATGTGTATAACGGCAGCAAAATCACCGGCGTTGCTGAATTACGCGTCGGCGAATTTTACGCCAACGCCAGCGGCGTGGTTTCTATTGATGGCGCGAACTCAGAAGTTGCCACCGCTTTTACCCTCGTAGGCGATCAGGCAAACGGTATGCTGTTGATTACCAATGGCGGCAAACTGTCCGCATCACGACATATGAGTATTGGCTATACCGGCAATGGCTACGGTGAAACGCGGGTCGATGGCGCCAACTCACAGCTGGACGTAACCGAGGCAATCAATCTGGGCGGTGTCAGCTCAAGCTCGAATAATACGGCCGTCGCCATCCTCACCGTCAGCAACGGCGGAACGGCGAAGTCCGGCACCGTGATTCGGGTGGGCTATGGCAATGGCAGCACCAGTACGTTGAATATCGGCGGCGCGCAAGGGGAAGCTGAACAGGCGGCGGGTAAGATTGACGCACCGCGAATCTGGCTGGGTAATACCAACGGTCAGAAAACCGCGATTCTGAACTTTAACCACTTCAGCCCGGACTTCCTGCTGGCGTCTCAAATTTATGGCGCGGGTGAAGTTAATCATACCGGTTCCGGTATCACCACGCTGACCGGGGCCAATACTTACAGCGGCAATACCTTTGTTTCAAAGGGGACGCTTCGCGCAGGCGCGGAGAATACGTTTAGCGCCGCGTCAGATTACACCGTCAGTGAGGGGGCTCATCTGGATCTTGACGGTTATTCACAGACGCTGAATTCACTGGATCTGGCAGGCACGGCAACGCTCTCCTCCCCATCGCAATCCAGAGCGGCTTTTACGCCAACCACGTTAACCATCACGGGCAACTACGCGGGTAACAACGGTCTGCTGGCCTTGCGCACCGTACTGGGTGATGATCTTTCAGCAACCGATAAGCTGGTAGTTCGCGAAGATACCAGCGGCACCACGCGTGTCAGCGTCACTAACGCTGGTGGCGGCGGTTCACAGACGGTAGAAGGTATCCCCATTGTGGAAGTAGAAGGTGCTTCCAACGGTACCTTTATCAAAGAAGGTCGTATCGTCGCGGGCGCTTACGATTACAACATCATTAAAAAGAACAACCAGAACTGGCATCTGACCAGCGAGGCTATTGCGGAGCCGTTACCGCCGGATGAACCCGCGCCAGCCTCACCGGAAACGCCAGAACAACCCGTTCCCCAACCTGGTGAACATCAGTATCGCCCGGAAACCGGCAGCTATCTGGCAAACACCCTTGCCGCCAACACCCTGTTCGCCACCCGTCTGCACGATCGTCTGGGTGAAACCCAGTACACCGACGCGTTAACCGGCGAGCAGAAGGTCACCAGCCTGTGGATGCGCCACATCGGTGGACATAACCGCTTCAAGGACGGTTCCGGGCAGATCAGCACCCAGAGCAACCGTTATGTGATGCAACTGGGCGGTGATATCGCGCAATGGAGCACCGACGGTCTCGATCGCTGGCATCTGGGTCTGATGGCCGGTTACGCCAACAGCAAGAGCCGCAGCCACTCCAGCCTGACCGGCTACACCTCACGCGGGGAGATCAGCGGCTACAGCGCGGGTCTGTACGGCACCTGGTATGCCAACGACGCCGATAAAACCGGTGCGTATGTCGATGGCTGGATGCTCTACAACTGGTTTGACAACACCGTGTCCGGACAGGGCCTGGCGTCTGAAAAGTATGATTCGGACGGCATCACCGCCTCTGTCGAAACGGGCTACACCTGGAAACTGGCCGAATTCAGCGAGCGTAATGCGCTGTACATTCAGCCTAAAGCCCAGGTCACCTGGATGGACGTGCAGGCCGATACTCACGTTGAGAAAAACGGTACCCGGGTGGTGGATAAAACCGACGGCAATCTGCAAACGCGTCTTGGCGTCAAAGCCTACCTGCAGGGGCACAACGCCATGGATGACGGCAAAGACCGCACCTTCCAGCCGTTTGTTGAAGCCAACTGGATCCACAACACCAGCAGCTACAGCGTGAAGATGGATGACATCAACAACGACGTGAAAGGCAACCGCAATATTGGCGAACTGAAAGTGGGCGTTGAAGGCCAGCTTAGCCAGCGTCTGCAACTGTGGGGCAACGTCGCCCAGCAGATTGGCGATAATGGTTACAAAGATACGCAAGGTATGCTGGGAGTGAAATACAGCTTCTAATCCCTTCCCCCGTGGCGACACGGGATTTCTCACAAACCCCGACCTCGTCGGGGTTTGTGTTTTTGCGGAGTAAAGCGATCTTTCAGATTCATCAACAGGTTGCCGGCAATGACAATAGCTTACACTGGCAATGCTATGCTTATTTTGAGCATCTCAACAATGGAGCTGATGATGAAATTATCCCGAGGACTACTGACAGGCATTCTGCTGGCCGCCTCCCCGCTGGTTTTTGCCGCCCCTGACTCCTGCGAACGCGTTAAGAGTGATATTGAGCAGCGCATCATCAATAACGGAGTGCCGGAGGCCAACTTCACCCTGAGCATCGTGCCGAACGATCAGGCCGATCAGCCGGACTCACAGGTCGTCGGACATTGCGCCAACGACACACATAAAATTCTCTATACCCGAACCAGCAGTGGTAATGCCCCCGCCAGCACTACGCCTTCTCATGATGGCGCCAACGCCGAACCACAATAATTCCGCCTGTTTTTTTTACCCTCCGGCAACGGAGGGTTCCTCTCATTTTGATATGGATTAATACCCCCTACTCACTAAGGGGTAAAATCTTCTCTGTTAGCATGTCTTTGATATCGCTATAAAAAATATTATACAACGCTCTGTTTGACGGCGCGGTATCTGTACTACATCTTCCGCACCACGTTGATTAAAACAGAAAAAGTACGAATGGCTGTTCTCCGGACAAGGAAGCAACCAGGTCAGTTTTTTGACATTAGCAAAGTGAGCAACCATGAAAATCACCACGCCTGAGGCCCTCATGAAGGCCAATATCAGCCGCCGTAGTCTGGTGAAATCATCCGCCATTGGCAGCCTTGCGCTTGCCAGTAGCGCTTTCACCCTTCCTTTCACCCGTATCGCCCGCGCCGCAGACGGCATGACGCCTGCGCCGGTCAACGAAAAAGCCGTCTGGAGTTCCTGCACCGTGAACTGCGGAAGCCGCTGCCTGCTGCGTCTGCACGTTAAAGATGACACGGTTTACTGGGTGGAATCAGATACCACCGGCAACGATGAATACGGCAACCACCAGGTCCGCGCCTGCTTGCGCGGTCGCTCCATACGTCGACGCATGAATCATCCGGACAGACTGAAGTACCCGATGAAACGCGTCGGTAAACGTGGCGAAGGCAAGTTTGAACGCATTTCCTGGGATGAAGCGCTCGATACCATTGGCGACAATCTGAAGCGGATCCTGAAAGAGTATGGCAACGAGGCAGTCCATGTGCTTTACGGCACCGGCGTTGACGGCGGCAACATTACCAACTCCAACGTTCCCTACCGTCTGATGAACTCCTGCGGCGGCTACCTTAGCCGTTATGGCAGTTACAGTACCGCGCAAATCAGCGCCGCTATGAGCTACATGTTTGGCAGTAACGATGGCAACAGCCCGGATGACATTGCCAACACGAAACTGGTGGTGATGTTTGGCAACAACCCTGCGGAAACCCGTATGAGCGGCGGCGGCGTCACTTACTACGTTGAGCAGGCTCGCGAACGTTCAAATGCGCGAATGATTGTGATCGATCCGCGTTATAACGACACCGCTGCCGGACGCGAAGACGAATGGCTGCCCATCCGACCCGGTACGGATGGCGCACTGGCGGCTGCGATTGGCTGGGTGCTGATTACCGAAGATCTGGTCGACAAACCGTTCCTCGACAAATATTGCGTCGGCTACGATGAAACTACCCTGCCTGCCGACGCGCCGCGTAACGCGCACTACAAGGCCTATATTCTCGGTGAAGGCCCGGACGGCATCGCCAAAACACCGGAGTGGGCTTCTCATATCACCAGTATTCCGGCGGATAAAATCATTCAACTGGCGCGTGAAATTGGTTCGGCGAAACCGGCCTATATTTGCCAGGGCTGGGGACCTCAGCGTCACTCCAACGGTGAGCAAACCGCGCGGGCGATTGCCATGCTGTCGGTGCTCACCGGTAACGTCGGTATCAACGGCGGTAACTCAGGCGTGCGTGAAGGCACCTGGGATCTCGGTGTGGAATGGTTTTCAATGCTCGATAATCCGGTGAAAACGCAAATCTCCGTATTCACCTGGACCGACGCTATCGATCACGGCACCGAAATGACCGCCACACGCGATGGTGTGCGGGGTAAAGATAAGCTGGATGTTCCCATCAAGTTCATGTGGTGCTACGCCAGTAATACGTTGATTAACCAGCACGGCAATATCGCCCATACCCATGAGGTGCTTCAGGACGACAGCAAGTGTGAAATGATTGTCGGCATCGAACATTTCATGACGGCGTCGGCGAAGTACTGCGACATTCTGCTGCCGGATTTAATGCCGACCGAGCAGGAAGACCTGATTTCTCACGAATCCGCCGGCAACATGGGCTATGTGATCCTCGGTCAGCCCGCGACGTCAGCGAAGTTTGAAAGAAAACCGATCTACTGGATGCTCAGTGAAGTCGCCCGCCGGCTCGGCCCGGACGTCTACCAGACGTTCACCGAAGGCCGCTCGCAGCATGAATGGGTGAAATACCTGCATGCGAAGACCAAAGAGCGCAATCCGGAAATGCCGGATTACGAAGAGATGAAGCAAACCGGTATCTTCAAGAAAAAATGCCCGGAAGAGCATTACGTCGCCTTCCGCGCCTTCCGTGAAGATCCCCGCGCTAACCCGCTGAAAACGCCGTCAGGGAAAATTGAAATTTACTCTGCGCGGCTAGCCACGATCGCCGATACCTGGGAACTGAAGAAGGATGAGATTATCCATCCTCTGCCCGCCTATGCGCCCGGTTTTGACGGTTGGGACGATCCGATCCGCAAAACGTACCCGCTGCAGCTCACCGGATTCCACTACAAGGCGCGCACCCACTCCAGTTACGGCAACATTGATGTCCTGCAACAGGCCTGTCCCCAGGAGATCTGGATTAACCCGATTGATGCCAGCGCGCGCGGGATTCAACACGGCGACACCGTCCGGGTATTTAACAACAACGGACAGATGCTGATCCCTGCCAAAGTGACCCCACGCATTTTGCCCGGCGTCACGGCCATTGGTCAGGGGGCGTGGCTCAAAGCCGATATGTTTGGCGATCAGATTGACCACGGTGGCTCCATTAACATCCTGACGTCGCACCGCCCTTCGCCGCTGGCCAAAGGCAATCCTTCGCACAGTAATCTTGTTCAGGTTGAAAAGGTCTAAGGAGTAACCGATGACAACTCAGTATGGATTTTTTATTGATTCCAGCCGTTGCACCGGGTGCAAAACCTGCGAACTGGCCTGCAAGGACTACAAGGATTTAACCCCGGATGTCAGCTTCCGCCGCATTTATGAATACGCGGGCGGAGACTGGCAGGAAGACAACGGCGTCTGGCACCAGAACGTCTTTGCCTACTATCTCTCTATTGCCTGTAACCACTGTGAAGATCCGGCCTGTACCAAAGTCTGCCCGAGTGGCGCGATGCACAAGCGGGAAGACGGCTTTGTGGTGGTGGATGAAGATGTCTGCATCGGCTGTCGTTACTGCCATATGGCCTGTCCGTACGGCGCACCGCAGTACAACGCGGCCAAAGGTCATATGACGAAGTGCGACGGTTGCCATGACCGCGTGGCTGACGGCAAAAAACCGATCTGTGTCGAGTCTTGTCCGCTGCGCGCGCTGGATTTCGGACCTATCGATGAACTGCGTAAGAAATACGGTGAGCTGGCGGCGGTTGCTCCGCTGCCAGGGGCGCACTTCACGAAGCCGAGTATTGTGATCAAACCGAATGCCAACAGCCGTCCGACCGGGGATACCACCGGTTATCTGGCGAATCCGAAGGAGGTGTAAAATGGGAAATGGATGGCATGAATGGCCGCTGGTGCTGTTTACGGTACTCGGCCAGTGCGTCGTAGGCGCGCTGATTGTCAGTGGACTTGGCTGGTTTGCGATGAAAGACGATGCCGCCGCCCGGCAACGTCTGGTCCGCAGCATGTTTTTTCTCTGGCTGGTCATGGGGCTTGGATTCCTGGCGTCGATCATGCACCTGGGGTCGCCGATGCGGGCATTCAACTCGCTCAATCGCATTGGCGCATCCGGGTTGAGCAATGAAATCGCCGCAGGTTCAGTCTTTTTCGCCGTGGGGGGAATCTGGTGGCTGATCGCCGTTCTGGGTAAAATGCCGCTCGCGCTGGGGAAATTCTGGCTGTTGGTCAGCATGGTACTGGGGATCGTCTTCGTCTGGGCGATGACCCGCGTTTATCTGATCGATACCGTGCCGACCTGGTATACTGGCTATACGACACTGGCGTTCTTCTTGACGGTGTTGCTCAGCGGCCCGCTGTTCGCGGCATTGCTGCTGCGGGCGTCCCGCGTCACCTTTAATGGAGCCCTGTTTGCCAGTATCAGCGTGCTGGCGTTGCTGGCTAGCGTGGCGGTCATCGTTCTGCAAGGTATGTCGCTGGCGACGATTCACAGTTCGGTTCAGCAAGCTTCTGCGCTGGTGCCGGATTACGCCTCTCTGCAGGTATGGCGCGTAGTGCTGGTCGCTGCCGGACTGGGCTGCTGGATCTGTCCGCTGGTGCGTCGCAAAGCGCCGCACGTCGCCGGTTTGCTGGTGGGGCTACTCCTCGTGCTTGGCGGCGAAATCATTGGCCGCGGCCTGTTTTATGGCCTGCATATGACTGTCGGTATGGCGGTGGCAGGTTAACAAATCCGTGCGGGGAAACCCGCACTTTTCAGGATGTTTCAGATGACTGATTTTACTCAACGTGATGATTTTGCGATGACGGCACGCGTGCTGGGGGCTCTGTTTTACTACGCCCCCGACAGCGCCGAAGCCGCGCCGCTGGTGTCAGCATTAACCGCTGATGACTGGCAGACACAATGGCCGCTGGCAGCGGAAACACTGTCCTCGCTGGCAACGGACTTTAAACGCGTCAGCGATGAGTCACTTCCCGAGGCATTCCAGCGCCTGTTCGTGGGACCCTACGCGTTACCGTCGCCGCCCTGGGGATCGGTCTGGTTAGATCGTGAAAATGTCCTGTTTGGTGAATCGACACTGGCCCTGCGTCAATGGATGCGCGACAACGGCATTCACGTCGAGACAGAGCAAAACGAACCCGAAGATCATTTTGGCTCGTTGCTACTGATGGCGGCCTGGCTGGCCGAAAGCGGCCGACACAGTGAATGCGAACAGCTGCTGGCGTGGCATCTGTTCCCGTGGTCATCCCGCTTTCTCGACGTTTTCATTGACAATGCCGGGCATCCTTTTTATCAAGCGCTTGGTGAACTGGCCCGCTTTACCCTGGCGCAGTGGCAGTCTCAGTTGCTGACGCCCGTCGCGGAAAAACAGCTATTCCGCTAATCCTCTGAAGGCAGGTTTTTCCTGCCTTTTCTGATACCTGCATTATTCTATATTGTTACAGCGTCACTTTTTATCTGCTTTTTTAAGACAATTCTTTACATACCCTGCTTATCCTTTACGGCATAAGGCCAAATCGCATTTCGCGATTAATAGTCTGCGAATCTAATTTGTCTTTGCGCTGGAATCCTTCCCGCCCTGTTGCTATAGCTCAAAACACCCTGCCGAACCATGGCATAACAACATGCGACGATTTTTCGCCGCCATAACGCATGCAAACAGGGAGACACACTGCAATGCACACATCCACGTTAAAACGCGTGCTGGGCTTTAGTATCGCCATCATTCTGCTACTGGCGCTGCTGGTATGGGGAATTGGCATCGATACCCTCAAATCGCGTCAGGTTGATTTGCTTTATCTTGGTCAACAGCACTTGATTTTAGTCCTTACCTCAATGTTTTTTGCCCTGCTGGTCGGTATTCCAAGCGGTATTTTGCTCAGTCGCCCTGCCGCCCGCGGCATTGCCGAATATGTCATGCAGATTTTCAACATTGGCAACACGCTGCCCCCGCTGGCCGTTCTCGCGCTGGCGATGGTGATTATCGGCATTGGCGACATGCCCGCCATTGTTGCGCTGTTTCTGGCGTCGCTGCTGCCGATTGTGCGTAACACCTACGCAGGATTGAGTTCTGTGCCGTCATCGCTGATCGAAGCGGCAAACGGCATCGGTATGACGAAATGGCAGCGGTTGCGTCAGGTAGAAATTCCCAACGCCTGGCCGGTCATGCTTTCCGGGATCCGCATTGCCACCGCGATCAACGTAGGTACCGCGCCGCTGGCGTTCCTGATTGGCGCCAGTAGCTACGGCGAACTGATTTTCCCTGGCATCTATCTTAACGACTTCCCGACATTGATTCTGGGGGCGACCGCCACCGCGCTTTTCGCC
Organism: Citrobacter freundii complex sp. CFNIH2; assembly: GCF_002880615.1. Lineage (NCBI taxonomy): Bacteria > Pseudomonadati > Pseudomonadota > Gammaproteobacteria > Enterobacterales > Enterobacteriaceae > Citrobacter > Citrobacter freundii complex sp. CFNIH2. Next base: position 1,445,181 of record NZ_CP025757.1, read on the forward strand.
CTGATCCTCGACAGTCTGCTCGCCTGGCTTGGGCGTGCCCTGAGCCCGCACACGGCCTGATGACAATGATAAGAACAAGGAGCGCTAAATGAATCTCAAGAAAAAATGGCTGGGATGGTTCGCCGCCGCGCTGTTCATCAGCGCACAGGCCCAGGCGGCCCCCATTATTCTCGCCACCAAGAGCTTTACCGAGCAGCACATTCTCTCGGCAATGACCGTTCAGTATCTGCAAAAAAAGGGATTTCAGGTTCAGCCGCAGATCAATATCGCCACGGTGATCTCGCGTAATGCAATGATCAATAAACAGATTGATATGACATGGGAATACACCGGCACCTCACTGATTATTTTCAACCACATCAATAAGCGCATGAGCCCGCAGGAGTCGTATGACACGGTAAAACGCCTTGATGCCAAACTGGGACTGGTATGGCTGAAACCGGCTGATATGAACAACACCTACGCCTTCGCCATGCAGCGCAAGCGTGCCGAAGCGGAAAACATCAACACCATGTCGGAGATGGTGGCGAAAATTGAACACATTCGCCAGACCGATCCGGACAACAACTGGCTGTTGGGTCTCGACCTGGAATTTGCCGGGCGTAGCGATGGAATGAAGCCGTTGCAGCAGGCTTATCAGATGGATCTCGACCGACCGCAAATCCGCCAGATGGACCCCGGACTGGTTTACAACGCCGTACGCGATGGCTTTGTTGACGCCGGTCTTATCTACACCACTGATGGCCGTGTGAAAGGTTTTGATCTCAAAGTGCTGGAAGATGATAAGGGCTTCTTCCCAAGTTACGCTGTCACGCCGGTGGTGCGTAAAGATACGCTGGAAGCCCATCCGGGACTTGCTGAGGCGCTCAATACCCTCTCGGCCCAGTTGAACAATGACGTGATCAGTTCGCTGAATGCGAAGGTCGATATCGATCACCAGTCACCTCAGCAGGTTGCTCGTGAATTCCTGCAACAAAAGAACCTGCTGTAAGGAGCGCATATGGATACGATTCACTACATGATGGATAACGCGGGTTATCTGGCGACTCTCACCTTTCAGCATCTGTGGCTGGTGGCGCTGGCGGTGGGGCTGGCGATTGTGATTGGCGTACCGCTGGGGATCCTGATTGTCCGCCACAAATGGCTGGCAACGCCGGTGTTAAGCGCCGCCACGCTGCTGCTGACGATTCCCTCCATCGCCCTGTTCGGGTTGATGATCCCCCTGTTTTCGCTGATCGGTCACGGAATTGGCGCACTGCCCGCCATTACCGCCGTGTTTCTTTACTCGCTGCTGCCTATTGTGCGTAACACCCATACCGCGCTGGACAGCATCCCGCCAGGCTTACGCGAAGCGGGTCGCGGGATTGGCATGACCTTCTGGCAGCGCCTGCGCTGGGTGGAGATCCCGATGGCATTACCGGTGATTTTCGGCGGTATCCGCACCGCCGTGGTCATGAATATCGGCGTCATGGCGATTGCCGCGGTGATTGGCGCAGGCGGCCTGGGATTACTGTTACTGAACGGCATCGGCGGCAGCGACATTCGCATGCTGATTGCCGGCGCATTGATGATTTGTCTTTTAGCGATTGTGCTCGACTGGCTGTTACACCGCCTGCAAGTCGTTCTGACACCTAAGGGGATACGATAATGATAAAACTGGAAAACCTCACTAAACAATTTTCACAGAAAAATGGTCAACCGCTGAAGGCCGTCGATAACGTTAATCTGAACGTGCCGGAGGGAGAAATGTGTGTACTGCTGGGGCCATCGGGCTGCGGTAAGACCACCACCCTGAAGATGATTAACCGCCTGATTACCCCGAGCAGTGGCAACATCTTGATAAACGGTGAAAATACCAATGAGATGGATACCGTGACCCTGCGCCGTAATATTGGCTATGTGATCCAGCAGATTGGTCTGTTTCCAAATATGACGATTGAAGAGAACATCACGGTCGTCCCCCGCATGCTGGGCTGGGACAAAGCCCGCTGTAAAAGCCGCGCCGAAGAATTGATGGAGATGGTGGCGATGGATGCCAAAAAGTTTCTGCATCGCTATCCAAAAGAGATGTCCGGCGGTCAGCAGCAGCGTATAGGCGTGATTCGCGCTCTGGCGGCGGATCCGCCGGTCCTGCTGATGGATGAACCGTTTGGTGCCGTCGATCCCATCAACCGCGAAGTGATTCAGAATCAGTTCCTTGAGATGCAACGTGCGCTGAAAAAAACCGTCATGCTGGTGAGCCATGATATCGATGAGGCGCTGAAGCTCGGCGATCGAATTGCCGTGTTCCGTCAGGGACGCATCGTCCAGTGCGCCAGCCCGGATGAACTGTTGGCCAAACCGGCCAACGAGTTTGTCGGGTCGTTCGTTGGTCAGGACCGCACGCTTAAGCGTCTGCTGCTGGTTTCGGCGGGCGACGTGACCGATCAACAGCCGACGCTGACTGCCCAGCCGTCCACGTCGCTGAATGAAGCCTTTGGCATTATGGATGACAACGATATTCGCGCCATTACGGTGGTGGATGGTGAAGGAAAACCGCTGGGCTTTGTGAAACGTCGCGAGGCGCGCCAGGCCACCGGCACCTGCGCAGATATCCTTCATCCCTTCCGCATTACCGGTAAAGCCGAAGATAACCTGCGCATTGTGCTCTCCAAACTGTATGAAAGTAATACCAGCTGGATGCCGATCGTTGACGAGGAAGGACGTTACAACGGTGAGATCTCACAGGATTATATCGCCGATTATCTCAGCTCCGGACGTACCCGCCGGGCGCTGAACATTCACGAAGGCAGTTAGCACGCACAGCTTTTGCGTCTCCGCAGCTTTCCCCGCAAAATAGGCGGTTTCTGACTCTCTATGTAACCGCCTATGCACCGTCTACATTCCTGGCCTGACTTACGCGCAATGTTCCGCCGTCTGCTGATCGCCGCACTGATTGGTGTGCTGGCCGCTCTGGCGGTGTCCGGCTTTCGTCACGCTATGCTGCTACTGGAATGGACCTTCCTGAGTAATAACTCCGGCAGTCTGGTCAACGCCGCGACAGGATTAGCCCCCTGGCGGCGTGTACTGACACCGGCACTGGGCGGACTGGCGGCAGGTTTGCTGCTCTGGGGCTGGCAAAAGTCTCACCAACAACACCCACACGCGCCCACCGACTATATGGAAGCCCTACAGACTGACGGTCAGTTTGATTACGGCGCCAGTCTTGTCAAATCCCTTGCCTCGCTGCTGGTGGTCGCCAGCGGCAGCGCCATTGGTCGCGAAGGGGCGATGATTTTACTCGCCGCGCTGGCGGCCTCCTGCTTTGCGCAAAAGTTTACCCCGCGCGAGGAGTGGAAGTTATGGATCGCCTGCGGCGCGGCAGCCGGAATGGCCGGAGCCTACCATGCCCCGCTGGCAGGCAGTCTGTTCATCGCTGAAGTGTTATTCGGTACGCTAATGCTAGCCTCGCTTGGCCCGGTGGTGATTTCCGCCGTCGTCGCTCTGCTCGCCACCCGTTTTTTAAGCGGCGGTAACGATCTCCTTTATACGGTGCATCTCAGCGCCCAACTGCACTATGCTCAGTACGGCCTGCTCCTCGGCACCGGACTGATTGCCGGGCTCTGCGGCCCACTACTGATGTGGTTAATGTCCACCAGCCACACCGGTTTTCTGCGGCTGAAATTAGCCCCGCCGTGGCAACTGGCGCTCGGTGGTCTGCTGGTCGGTCTGCTTTCCTTGCAAACGCCCACGGTGTGGGGAAATGGTTATAGCGTGGTGCAGTCTTTTCTGCTCACGCCCCCGCTGTTGTCGGTCATTGCCGGTATTTTTCTGTGCAAACTGTTAGCGGTACTGGCCAGCAGTGGTTCGGGCGCGCCTGGCGGTGTGTTTACCCCGACGCTGTTTATCGGGCTGGCAATGGGCATGATGCTCGGGCGACTCGGCGGCGTCTGGCTGCCAGGTGCGGATGAAATGACCTTGCTACTGGGTTTGACGGGAATGGCCACGCTGTTGGCGGCGACGACGCATGCGCCGGTCATGTCTGCATTGATGATTTGTGAAATGACCGGGGAGTATCGTCTGCTCCCCGGTTTATTGATGGCCTGCGTGCTTGCGTCTGTCCTGTCGAGGACGTTACGCCATGATTCTGTCTACCGACAGCACGCTACCCAGCATTGACAGGCGAATGTACTGTCCGAGTTCGCGCTGCTCGGCACGCGGCAAATACGGCAGTTCGCCAATCAGCGGTGCTGGCAGTTTTTTGCTCAGTACATCAATAATCTCTGCGTAATGTGCCAGACCCGGATTAATACGGTTAGCGACCCAACCGATCAGCGGTAAACCGTCGTTGGCGATCGCCTGTGCCGTCAGCAACGCATGGTTAATACAACCTTCCTGAATACCGACCACCATCAACACCGGTAACTGCTCCTGCACCACCCATTCGGACAGTGGACGCAGATCGTTCATCAGACTGCGCCAGCCGCCAGTGCCTTCAACCACGACGTGATCAACCTTTTCGCTCAGGCTAGCCAGCCCGTTAGAGAGCAAGGTGTAATTGATCGGGCCGCTGTGGGCTACGCTACTTTCATCTTCGCTCAGGGCGATGGGGTTAACCGCCTCATAGGGTAATTCCAGCGTCGACACGCTTTGCAGCACCAGCGCATCCCGGTTACGCAACCCTTCGGGCGTCTCTTTGCTGCCCTTCGCAACCGGTTTATATCCCGCAACGCTTTTACCCCCCGACGCTAACGCTTGTAGCAATGCGCGGGAAACAACCGTCTTCCCAACAGAAGTGTCTGTACCTGTAATAAAGAAACGCTTCAGCATCACCAACTCCACCGTTATGCTTCGAAAATATAAGCCAGGAAAATAATACAGTGGAGAAAGTCTAAGGTATGCCAGGTCGAATCAGCTTGAGTTAGCGCAATTTTTGGTAGAACAGTTAAAAAATGTTAACCCTGTAATAGACGAATCAACAAAGAACCATTATACATCGCGTCTTTTACCAGCGCCGCTCCCGCCATTGTCCCCTGATTAGAGAACTGTGTGCTCTCAACGACCATATTTTTGCTGTAGGCCGGTAGCGCCTGCTGGCGGATGCTGTCCGCAATCGCCGGAAACAGCACGTCTGCGGCTTTACTGAGCGGCGATCCAATCAGGATTTTTTGCGGATTGAACAGATTGACCATAATGGCGAGGATACGGCCAACGTGGGTCCCCACGCCGCTGATAATGTCTTTTGCCAGCAAATCCCCCTGTAGCGCCGCCTGACACAGCGAATCGACCGTCAACGGCTGACCGTGAAGCGAAGAGCTCATGGATTGCGCCAGTCGCAGTTGCGCCAGCTCCAGCACGCTTTCCACGCTGGCGATAGTTTCCAGACAACCGTGGTTGCCGCAGTAACAGCGTTTTCCGTAAGGATCGACCTGTGTGTGGCCAATCTCCACCAGGCTGCTGCTACCCGCATGCAGTAAATGACCGTCGGTAATCACCCCGGCGCCAACGTTATGATCGATGACCACCTGAATGACATCGCGCGCGCCGCGGGACGCGCCAAACAGCGCCTCCGCCATCGTCCAGGCGCTGATATCATGCTGAATGTAGACCGGCACGCCGGTGTGCTGCGCCAGCGTATCGCCGAGCGGCATCTCTTTCACATCGGCATAAAACGGCATGCGATGTACGATCCCGTTCTCGGTATCGATAATGCCGGGTAAGGTAATGGCGATGGAGGTCAGACGTTCGAGCTTCTGCTGATGACGAATAAAAAACTGATCGACCAGCGTGACAATACGCGTCAACAGCGGCGTTTCATCGTTAAGCGGCAGTTCAAGACAGTCTTCCACGACCAGTTTGCTGCTGAGATCGCGCAGGGCGAGAAAGATTTCTCCACGACTGATGCGAAGTGACAGATAGTGCCAGGCTTCGGTTTCCACCACCAGCCCCACCGCCGGGCGTCCGCGACTGCCGGCTTCTTTAATTTCCAGTTCCTGGACCAGATGCGCTTCAAGCATTTCACGCACTATCTTCGTGATACTGGCGGGTGCCAGTTGCGCAAGACGCGAAAGATCAATACGCGATACCGGTCCCAGCTGATCAATCAGGCGATAAACGGCGCCCGCATTGGTCTGCTTTATTTGATCGATGTGCCCAGGCTGACTATCAGCAACCACCTCTGACTCCCTTTATTTTCGCGCCCCGAAATAATCTGTGGGCTATGGTGAAGCACTTCAATACACAACGTCAACTTTTTACTTAGCCGTGTGATTAACTGCACATTTTCAGCCGTTATTAAATTAATTTAAGCGCCCCTGACGGCCTGAACTAACTGCTGACGAAAACGTAGCGCCGCCTGACTCGGCTCATGATGCGCCGACCAGACCAGCCACATTTCTGAAACGGCGTCCTCTTCTGCAATCGGTACCCAACACATCTCATTGAGCTGGACTTTTTTAAATGAGGCCGGAAGGATCGACACCCCTAAGCCGGCAGCGACCAGCCCAATGATCGTCATCGCCTCACCGACCTCCTGGGTAATCATCGGCGACAACTGGTAACGGCGCATCATGCCGAGGATATCGTCGTAGAGACCGGTTCCGACGTGCGGATCAAAGAAAACAAACGGCTCTTTCGCCAGTTCAGCCAGTGTCACCACCGGCTTTTGCGAGAGCGGAAAAACCCTGGGGATCATCGCCATCAACGGTTCATGCAAAATCACCTCATGATGCAAGCTCTCTGGCAAGGGGGTATTGCGCATCAGGCCCAGATCCAGCGCCCCTTCGCTCAGCGGCGCCAGCTGTTCGCGGGTATTCATCTCGCGGGTCTGCAAATGCATGTCCGGGTATGACTGGCGGAACAGCGACAGGGTATCCGACACCGCGCGGATAAACGGTGCCGACGAGGTAAAACCGATACGCAGTTCTCCAGCTTCCCCGTGATGCAGACGCTGCGCACGGGCGGCGGCATCGTTGACCAGCCCGAGGATCTGTCGACTGTCGGCGAGAAATTGCTTGCCGGCGGCAGTCAGGGCGACGCTGCGGTTTGTTCGCGCGAGCAGGCGCGCGCCGACCTGCTGCTCAAGCATCTGTATTTGCTGGCTCAGCGGCGGCTGCGAAATATTCAGACGAGCCGCAGCGCGTCCGAAATGCAGTTCTTCCGCCACGGCAACAAAGTAGCGAAGGTGACGCAGTTCAATATTCATATTTTAAAAGTATCATTTGAGACTATTAATATATTAGACAGAATAATGAGATTTTCCTACTCTAATCAACAAGGTTATGCCCGTCCCCTCAAAACACGGGTTTGTTGCGCAAGGATTTCCAGTGAGTCGTACTACTACAGTCAATGACGCGACGGCGAGCGATATTGACGACCAACGCATTTCTCAGCCGGTTCAGTTTATTCAACGCGGTACTTCTGCCTTTATGCGTGTCACGCTGGCGCTCTTTTCTGCCGGACTGGCGACTTTCGCCCTGCTGTACTGCGTCCAGCCCATTCTGCCGGTGTTGTCTCATGAGTTTGGCGTATCTCCCGCCAGCAGCAGTATTTCACTGTCGATCTCTACCGGAATGTTAGCCGTTGGCCTGCTGTTTACCGGTCCGCTGTCGGATGCTATCGGGCGCAAGCCGGTGATGGTGACCGCGTTGCTGCTCGCCTCCTGCTGTACGTTGCTCTCGACGATGATGACCAGCTGGCACGGCATTCTGATAATGCGCGCACTGATTGGCCTTTCACTCAGCGGCGTGGCGGCGGTCGGGATGACTTATCTGAGTGAGGAGATCCACCCCAGCTTTGTCGCTTTCTCAATGGGGTTGTACATCAGCGGCAACTCGATTGGCGGAATGAGTGGACGTCTGATTAGCGGCGTGTTTACCGATTTCTTTAGCTGGCGCATTGCGCTGGCTGCCATTGGCTGCTTCGCGCTGGCCTCGGCCCTGATGTTCTGGAAAATTCTGCCGGAATCACGCCATTTCCGTCCCACGTCGCTGCGCCCCAAAACGCTGTTCATCAACTTCCGACTCCACTGGCGTGACCAGGGACTGCCGCTGCTGTTTGCCGAAGGTTTTCTGCTGATGGGGTCATTTGTCACCCTGTTTAACTATATCGGCTATCGTCTGATGCTTTCGCCGTGGGAGCTCAGTCAGGCGGTGGTCGGCTTGCTTTCCGTCGCGTATCTGACCGGAACCTGGAGTTCGCCAAAGGCCGGTTCGATGACGGTACGTTACGGACGCGGTCCGGTGATGCTCTTTTCCACAGCCGTGATGCTGTTCGGTCTGTTAATGACGTTGTTCAGTTCGCTGTGGCTGATTTTCGCCGGGATGCTGCTCTTCTCTGCCGGATTCTTTGGCGCGCACTCGGTGGCCAGTAGCTGGATTGGGCCGCGCGCGCGTCGCGCCAAAGGCCAGGCCTCTTCGCTGTATCTGTTCAGCTACTATCTGGGATCCAGTATCGCCGGTACGCTGGGCGGTGTGTTCTGGCATAACTATGGCTGGAACGGCGTCGGGGGATTTATCGCGATTATGCTGGTACTGGCTATTCTGGTCGGCACACGACTGCATCACCGTCTTCACGTCTAATCTGAAAGAAAAGCCCGGGTTCACCGGGCTTCTCGCCTCTCGACCAACAGTGGTTACCAAATTCCTAAGATTGATGAAAACCCCATCAATTCTCTGACGGCATCCAGTGCCAGAAGAGCAAAGACAACCCAGTGGAGTGGATTCATTTTGCTGTGTGTGTTTATTGTTATTGGACGGGTACGATGTTCCCGTTGGCTACTATAAAAAAGGCTATCGATAAACATAACTACCCATTATGGTGGGGATACTCAACCCACCTGTAACGTCGAAGAGGTTACATGGACAACAAAAACTATCAACAACTTACCCGCACCTTCCTGCGACTCTCTCGCTTCTCTTACCTCTCCGCTATCGCCAGTTGGAATATGTACGCCGTTAGTCATTAATAAGTAAATTCATTAAGAGACCAAAAGAAACCGCTGTTTGCCGGGCTTTGGCTACTAAGCGATGTGAAGTAGATCAATTATTCAAGATGTTAACAATACGGTACTGATATATTTCGATTTTGGTTTTAAAATTTTGAAATTGATAAGTTTTTGATGGTATTCTATAGTAAGGGATCATTTACAAACTGGAGGTAAATTATATGACGCCAAAAGAAATACTTTGCCAATGGGTTGACGCATTTAATAATGCAGATATAGAAATTATTTCTGAATTATATGATGATAATGCAATAAACCATCAGGTTGCCAATGATCCTGTTATTGGGAAAGAGGCAATAAAGAAAATGTTTGAACAAGATTTTGCCATCCCAGAAATGGTTTGTATCGTTGAAAACATTTTCGAAGATGGACAATGGGCAATTTTAGAGTGGCGTGACCCATTAGGTTTGAGAGGTTGCGGTTTTTTTCAAATAGTAAACAATAAAATTGTATTTCAAAGAGGCTACTGGGATAAGCTATCTTTCTTAAAACAGCATAATTTGCCTATTGAATAGTTTACAAATTTCTCAAAATGTACATTAAGGGAAGTATAACAACTTCCCTTAAAAATTGTTATAATATAAACACTGTATTAAAACACAGCCTAATCAATTAAAAATCAATGAGTTAAATGAATTTTAAATATTGTGCTGAATGCTTTTTATATAAATCACGTACTGAATGAGTATTCGCCCCAGTTTTTATTAGTTCTGGTGTTAAGGCATTCAGTAATGGGTATCTTTAACGATGATATCATTTGAAATACTTCTCATGTCTTAACGATAAGCTACTTCTTTGGAGTAACCGCTCAAGTACTTATTAGATATTTTGTGTACCTAGCAAACTAACTGCTTTGTTTTTCCTTCTGCATAAATTTGATGTCTGCTGGTAAAGGTTGCTGGTGGCGTTCAGCCAGAAGTATTTATTAAACTGTTGATACACCTGGTTGTATTATGATGTAGTGACTTCAGTCTTACTGTTCACAGTGACTACTTCCACATAAGTTAAACTCCCTGAACGCCCCCACACGATAAGGTAGAACAAGAATGGAAAAATCATCAGCTTATCATGATGTTACACGCATCTTCCTGCGACTCTCTCGTTTTTCACACCTCTCCGCTATCGCCAGTTGGGATATGTTCGCCATGATGCCGCCCGGCGGCAGTGCGGCGCGTGGCGCAGCGCTGGCGGAGCTGAGCGTTCTGGAACATCAAATCCTGACCGAACCGAAAGTGGCGCAATGGCTTGCCGCTGCCGCCCAGGAGGATCTCAATGATGTGGAACAGGCCAATCTGCGGGAAATGACGCGACTGCATACCCAGGCCGCGTTGTTGCCGGAGTCGTTGGTAGAAGCCAAATCTCTCGCCGGAAGTCGCTGCGAGCACGCCTGGCGCAGCCAGCGTCCCGCCAACGACTGGCAGGGATTTTCAGCGAATCTGAAGGAAGTGGTAAAACTGAGCCGCGAAGAGGCCAGACTGCGTGCGCAAGTCAAAGGCGGCACGCCGTATGACGCGCTGCTGGACATTTATGAGCCGGAAATGACCAGCGCACAGTTGGATGGCCTGTTTGCCGATCTCAAATCGTGGCTGCCGGATCTGCTCAACCGCGTGGTTGCCCGCCAGTCGCAGCAGTCGCTGATTGCCCCCGTCGGCCCCTTCCCGACTGCCGTTCAGCGCGAACTGGGGCTGGAGACGATGTCAGTACTCGGTTTCGATTTTAACGCCGGTCGCCTCGACATCAGCGCGCATCCATTCTGCGGCGGCGTGCCGGAAGATGTGCGAATCACGACGCGCTATGACGAAAACGAATTACTCAGCGCCCTGTTTGGCGTGATCCACGAAACCGGCCATGCCCGCTACGAGCAAAACCTGCCGCGTAACGGGTTGGGTCAGCCCGTCGCCCTTGCCCGTTCCACCGCAATCCACGAATCCCAGAGCCTGTTTTTTGAAATGCAGGTAGGTCGCAGCAATGCATTTTTAAGGCAACTGTTACCTGCCGTGAAGCGTCATTTTGGCGATCAGGCCGCCTTTGAAGAGCAAAACTTCATCGCCTGGAATCAGCGGGTAAAACCTGGTTTTATCCGCGTGGATGCCGATGAAGTCAGCTATCCGGCGCACGTCATCCTGCGCTATGAAATTGAGCGAGCATTGATCAATGGCGATATCGAAGTGGACGACATTCCGGCGCTGTGGGACGAAAAAATGCAGGCCTGGCTGGGACTGTCGACAAAAGGGAACTATCGCGACGGCTGCATGCAGGATATTCACTGGACTGACGGCGGGTTTGGTTACTTCCCTTCTTATACGCTGGGCGCAATGTATGCCGCACAGTTGTTCAGCGCTGCAAATCGCGCATTGCCAGGTCTCAGTCAGCAGATTGCCGGCGGCGATTTCAGCGCCTTGTTTGACTGGCTGCGACAGAATATCTGGCAGCACGGCAGTCGCTTTACCACGGCGCAGTTGATTACTCAGGCCACCGGAGAAGCATTAAGCAGCCGTCATTTCCGCGCCCATCTTGAAGCTCGCTATCTGTAACCCCCCTCGCCGGGCCGCTGCGCCCGGCGTTGTACATATCGTTACACGCCGAAACCAATGACTCACGGAAGCGCGCATCACCCAGCGATATAGTTATTTCAACGGCCCCGCAGTGGGGTTGAATGAAAAACCAAATCGAGGGTATGAGAATGAAAAAAGTATTAGCTCTGGTTGTTGCCGCTGCTATGGGTCTGTCTTCTGCTGCGTTTGCGGCTGACACTACATCAACTGCACCGGCTGCGGCGCCTGTTGCGAAATCAGCTCCGGCAAAAACCATGCACCATAAAAAACATCACAAAGCGACTACCCAGAAAGCGCCAGAACAAAAAGCGCAGGCCGCTAAAAAACACCCGAAAAAAGCCAAAGCCACGACTGAGCAGAAAGCGCCTGAACAGAAAGCTCAAGCCGCTAAAAAGCACACCAAAAAACACAGTCAAAAACCAGCCGCTAAGCCTGCCACTCAACCGGCCGCTTAAGTCCTGAATCGGTAAACTGGCGCGCCCCCTCGCGCCATTCTTCAACGGCGCTGAACGCTTTCCCGGTTTAGCGCCGTCTTTTTCGGAGGGTAACATGGTGCGCCGTTATCGCTTTGAGTTCATCCTTATCTCGCTTATTTTATGTGCGCTCATTGCCGCCCGCTTTTATCTTTCCTGATTGTAGTACTCTGATTTTGCTCTCACTTTCCCACCGTTACGTCTATAGTAATTACTGAGGGTTCTCTTTTAATAATCATAATTACCCACACAGAGTGTGATATGCGTAAAACCGTTGCTGTATTACTGGGTTCGTTGTGCTTTTCATCGGGTATTGCGCATGCGGATAAGCCTGACGCGGATACCGGAACCAGTGAAGTCAAAACGTTATTTTTTGGTCAGGACGATCGCGCGCCGGTAAGCGATCCTACCCAATCGCCGTGGGATGCCATCGGACAACTGGAAACCGCCAGCGGTAACCTCTGCACCGCGACGCTAATCTCCCCGCATCTGGCGCTCACTGCCGGACATTGCTTATTAACGCCGCCAAAAGGGAAACCGGATAAAGCCGTCGTCCTGCGTTTTGTTTCGAAAAAAGGTCTCTGGCGTTATGAAATTCACGGTATTGAAGGACGGGTGGATTCTGGTCTTGGAAAACGTCTGAAGCCTGATGGCGACGGCTGGATTGTGCCGCCTGCAGCCGCGCCGTGGGACTTTGGCCTGATTGTTCTGCGCTATCCCCCTTCCGGCATCACGCCGTTACCGCTGTTTGAGGGTGATAAAGCGGCACTGACCGCCGCACTCAAAGAGGCCGGACGCAAGGTCACGCAGTCGGGGTATCCGGAAGATCATCTGGATACGCTCTATTCTCATCAGGATTGTATCGTCACCGGCTGGGCGCAGAATTCAGTGTTGTCACACCAGTGTGACACGCTGCCGGGCGACAGCGGTTCACCGCTGATGCTGAAAACCGAGGCGGGCTGGCAGTTAATCGGCGTTCAGAGTTCTGCCCCGGCGGCGAAAGATCGCTGGCGCGCAGATAACCGGGCGATCTCGGTGACGGGATTTCGGGAAAAACTGGATGCGCTGGCCGGGGAGCAATAAGGCGCATCGAGCTGCCCGCGAGCGCGGGCAGCGATACATCAGGCCAGTTTAATCATCACCATACCAGCCAGCAGTAGCACAACGCCGATCCAGCCTTTATGATTCAGACGTTGCCCGAACAGTATCCATCCGGCAGCCAGCGTCGCGGCGATACCAAATCCCCCCCACAGCGCGTAGGCAACGGACAGGTCAATGCCCTTTACCGCCTGTGAAAGCGCACTGAACGCGGCGAGTACCGCAACCAGCGAGAGAATGCCGTACAATTTACGACGAAAGCCGTCAGAGAATTTTAAAAAGACGTTGGCGATAATTTCCAGCACGATCGCCATCCCTAACCAGGCAGCGTGAACCCATTCAAACTGTTGCATGGGTCACCTCTTTCGCTGACTGACGCGACTTGCGGGTACCGGATTTGATCAACACGATGCCCACTACCAGCGTTGCCAGACCGGCAATTTTCATGGCCGACAGCGACTCATCAAATAACAGCACGCTAAACAGCGTAATAAATAAAATGCCGATCCCTTCCCACAATGCGTAGGCCACACCGAGGGCGATTTTTTTAACGGCAAAAGAGAGAAAAATATACGAGGCGGCGATCATCACCAGCATTAAAATAAACCCGCTGTTGCCATCGCTTACGCTTGCCCATTTCATCGACAATGTGCCGGTAATTTCAGCGGCAATCGCCAGACCTAATAAAATCCAGTAAAACATGGTGCTTCTCCTGCTTGAGAATATAATCCTTTGGGCTTGCCAGATGCAGCAAACCAGAAAATAAAATCAGTTAGCCAGACGCATGGCGTCAGCTCGAACAGAAGAAGGGACTAAAGCGCGTTGCGCCAGTGCTGCTCACCTGCAAGCAAGAAAGAGGAGGAAGTGCGAAGAAGAATTTGTGTAGAAAAAAACGTCCTGAACATATTGTCCATAATATTACAATTATCCGCAGTGTTGCTTCTCGTCATCGCGGATGATAATTGTCCTCGGTAGTTGAACACGCCTGATTTGTATCATAGGCCAGGAATTAACTCAAAACCTTTTCACTTCTTTACCCGAATCGTTTGATTTTTCTCAGGACGATTCGACCCGAATCACATTATTATACGCGGCAAGCAGAAAAATACAGGACGCTCCATGGCAAAACCAATCATCACGCTGAACGGTCTTAAGATCGTCATTATGCTGGGAATGCTGGTGATCATTCTTACCGGTATCCGCTTTGCGGCGGATATTATTGTGCCATTTATTCTGGCGTTATTTATTGCCGTCGTCCTTAGTCCGCTGGTACAGCGGATGGTGAAACTGCGCGTTCCGCGCGTACTGGCGATCTCCCTGCTGGTGATCATTATCGTGATGGCGATGGTGTTACTGCTGGCCTATCTGGGTACGTCCCTCAACGAACTGGCGCGCACCCTGCCCCAGTATCGTTCTTCACTGGTCATCCCGTTGAAAAATCTCGAGCCCTGGCTGGTCCGCTTAGGTATTGGCGTCTCGGTGGATGAGATGGTGAAGTACATCGATCCCAACGCGGCGATGACCCTGATCACCAATTTACTGGCGCAGTTAACCAATGCCATGTCATCGATCTTTTTACTGCTGCTGACGGTGGTCTTTATGCTGCTGGAAGTGCCGCAGCTCCCCACGAAATTCCAGCAGATCATGGTTCGTCCGGTCGAAGGGATGGCAGCCATTCAGCGCGCCATCGATAGCGTATCGCACTATCTGGTGCTGAAAACGGCAATCAGTCTGGTCACCGGGCTGGTGGTCTGGGGTATGCTGGCGGCGCTGGACGTTCGTTTCGCCTTTATCTGGGGGCTGTTGGCCTTTGCGCTCAACTACATTCCCAACATTGGTTCAGTGCTGGCGGCGATCCCGCCCATCATTCAGGTGTTGGCGTTTGGCGGCCTGTACGATGCGCTGGTGGTGCTGGCGGGTTATCTGATCATCAACCTGGTGTTCGGAAATATCCTTGAACCACGCATCATGGGACGCGGCCTGGGGCTTTCTACGCTGGTGGTGTTCCTGTCGTTGATCTTCTGGGGCTGGCTGCTGGGGCCGGTGGGGATGCTGCTTTCGGTACCGCTGACTATTATCGTCAAGATTGCGCTGGAACAATCCGTTGGTGGGCAAAGTATTGCCATTCTGTTAGGCGATGCAAACAAAAAGTGACCGACGTAAAAACGGCCTCCGCAGAGGCCGTTTCAACAGAACAACGGATTACAGCGCTTTCAGAATCGCATCCACGCTGGCTTTGGCATCGCCAAACAGCATATGAGTGTTCTCTTTGAAGAACAGCGGGTTCTGCACACCGGCGTAGCCGGTATTCATTGAACGTTTGAAGACAATCACGTTCTGCGCTTTCCACACTTCCAGCACCGGCATACCGGCGATAGGACTGTTTGGATCGTCCTGCGCCGCCGGGTTCACGGTGTCGTTCGCGCCAATAACCAGCACGGTGTCGGTATCAGCGAAATCATCGTTGATCTCGTCCATTTCCAGCACGATGTCGTAAGGCACTTTCGCTTCCGCCAACAGTACGTTCATGTGGCCAGGCAGACGTCCTGCCACCGGGTGGATACCGAAACGTACCTTGATACCGCGCGCGCGCAGCTTCTCGGTAATTTCCGCGACCGGATACTGTGCCTGCGCCACCGCCATGCCGTAGCCCGGGGTGATGATCACCGTATGCGAGTTTTTCAGCATATCCGCGGTCTCTTCCGCACTGATCTCACGGTGTTCGCCCACTTCTTCATCACCACTGGACGCCGTACCATCGGTACCGAAGCCCCCTGCAATGACGCTGATGAACGAGCGGTTCATCGCCTTACACATGATGTAAGACAGAATCGCACCGGACGAACCGACCAGCGCGCCGGTTACGATCAGCAGGTCGTTGCTCAGCATGAAGCCCGCCGCCGCTGCCGCCCAACCAGAGTAGGAGTTCAGCATGGAGACCACGACCGGCATATCCGCCCCGCCGATGGACGCCACCAGATGCCAGCCAAACGCCAGCGCGATGATGGTCATCACCAGCAGCGCCAGAACCTGCAGGCCAACGCTTTCGGTACGGACAAAAACCACCAGCAGCAGGAAAGAGACCACCAGCGCCGCGAGGTTCATTTTGTGACGGTTCGGCAGCATCAGCGGTTTAGAAGAGATCTTGCCGCGCAGCTTACCAAATGCCACCACCGAACCAGTGAAGGTTACCGCACCGATGAAGATGCCCAGGAACACTTCGGTCAGGTGAATATTGACCAGAATCGGCTCCAGGCCTGCTTCGTGATACAGATAGCTGTTGAAGCCGACCAGTACCGCAGCCAGACCGACGAAGCTGTGCAGAATCGCCACCAGTTCCGGCATTTCGGTCATTTCAACTTTCTTCGCCAGACGAATACCAATCGCGCCGCCGATGATCATTGCCACCAGGATCCAGGCAACGTTGCCAGTATCCGGGCCAAAAATCGTGGCAATCAGCGCAATCGCCATCCCGGCGATACCGAAGTTGTTACCCTGCTGAGACGTTTCATGTTTTGAAAGTCCCGCCAGACTGAAAATAAACAGGATCGCGGCAACAATGTATGCAGCTGTAACTAATCCTCCAGACATGTGTTACCCCTTAGTTTTTCCGGAACATTTTCAGCATGCGCTGAGTCACGGTGAAGCCACCGAAAATATTGATGCTGGCAATCAGGACCGCGATGAAGCTCAGGAAGCTAACCCAGCCGCCCTGGCCAATCTGCAATAACGCGCCAACCACGATGATCCCTGAAATGGCGTTGGTCACGGACATCAGCGGCGTATGCAGAGCATGAGAAACGTTCCAGACCACGTAGTAGCCCACCACGCAGGACAGTGCGAACACCGTAAAGTGACCGAGGAACTCTTTCGGCGCGACGTCTGCCAGCCAGCCGAACAGAATGATCACCAGCGCCATCACCGCGTATTTACGCCACGGCGATGCCGGTTTTTCCGGCTCTTTTGCAGCCGGCGCGGCTTTCGCGGCGGCCTGCGGCTGTGCAGATACCTGAATCGGCGGCGCCGGCCAGGTAATTTCGCCGTCACGCACTACCGTGACGCCGCGCACGACCACGTCGTCGAAATCAACGGTGATATTGCCGTCTTTCTCTTTGCACAGCAGTTTAAGCAGGTTAACAAGGTTGGTGCCGTACAGTTGTGAAGACTGTGTCGGCAGACGCCCTGGCAAGTCGGTATAACCGATCACCTTAACGCCGTTTGCCGTGGTCGTGACCTGATTGGCGACCGTATATTCACAGTTACCGCCGTTTTGCGCCGCCAGGTCGACAATCACGCTGCCCGCCTTCATGGAGTCAACCATCTCACGGGTGATCAGTTTCGGTGCCGGTTTACCCGGAATCAGCGCGGTGGTGACAATAATGTCGACCTCTTTTGCCTGCGCGGCAAACAGCGCCATTTCCGCTTTGATAAACGCTTCAGACATCACTTTGGCGTAACCGTCGCCGCTGCCTGCTTCCTCTTTGAAATCCAGTTCGAGGAATTCAGCGCCCATACTCTGGACCTGCTCTTTCACTTCCGGACGGGTGTCAAAGGCACGCACAATCGCGCCCAGGCTGTTCGCTGCGCCAATGGCGGCCAGACCAGCAACACCGGCCCCGATCACCATCACTTTGGCGGGAGGAACTTTACCCGCAGCGGTGATCTGCCCGGTAAAGAAGCGGCCAAACTCGTGCGCGGCTTCCACGATCGCCCGATAACCGGCGATGTTTGCCATCGAGCTCAATGCATCCAGCGACTGCGCACGTGAAATACGCGGTACAGAATCCATTGCCATCACCGTCACATTACGCTCGGCGAGCTTTTGCATTAACTCTGGATTCTGCGCAGGCCAGATAAAGCTGACCAGCGTGGTGCCCGGATTGAGTAACGGAATTTCCTCATCTTCCGGTGCGTTAACCTTCAGAATGATCTCTGATTGCCAGACAGCGCTGCTGTCGACAATTTCCGCGCCCGCTTCTACAAAAGCTTTATCGTCAAAACTCGCCAGTCCACCCGCGCCGCTCTCTACCGCGACGGTGAAACCCAACTTCAGCAGTTGCTCAACCGTTTTCGGCGTCGCGGCTACGCGGGTTTCATTGGTAAACCGTTCTTTTGGTATGCCAATTCGCATAATGTTCCCTTCCATCGGTATTTTTGATGATGGTTTGTCAGTTAACGTGGAATTGCGCAGGCAATTTCACGCAGGGGTATAGGTTACCCCGGAAAAATAAAACAGTAACAAACTCTCTATAACGTACTGAAAATAGCGCTTGTGATCTAGCGCCAAAAAACAGTATTTGTCGGGTTATCAGCAAAACAGGAACGATTCAGCCCTCTGACCGGGATAATGACCTTCAATTCCTCGTGAAAGGCCCATAATTCGCTCAGACGAAGCGGCAAAACATGATTAAGCGCCACGGAAGATCAACTAATTAACATTAAATTAACTTATAAAATTCAGTGCGTTCATCAGTTTTCACTGTGAAATGACCATTTTTTCGACATATCATAATTTGTTATCGACCTTGTGACCTCATCTGCTGTGTCGATTGAAAAATCACGCAGACAGTCACCGGGTTTAAATGCAATAATCAGCCACGTTTCTAGTCAATAACAATACCAGTACCTGGTTTGCGCAAGGCGAAGGATTATTTTTATGAAGCTTAAGAACACTCTCCTGGCGTCCGCACTTCTTTCTGCGACGGCTTTTTCCGTAAACGCAGCAACAGAATTGACGCCGGAGCAAGCGGCAGCACTGAAACCTTACGACCGTGTCACGGTCACAGGCCGTTTTAATGCGATTGGCGATGCGGTGAAGGCCGTTAACCGCCGCGCAGATAAAGAAGGCGCCGCCTCATTCTATGTTGTCGATACATCTGATTTTGGTAACAGCGGTAACTGGCGTGTTGTTGCAGACTTCTACAAAGCCGACGCCGAGAAAGCGGAAGCCAGCAAGAACCGCGTGATCAATGGCGTGGTTGAATTGCCAAAATCAGAAGCTGTAATGCTGGAACCGTTTGATACCGTTACGGTACAGGGTTTCTACCGCAGCCAGCCGGAAGTGAATGACGCCATCACCAAAGCGGCAAACGAAAAAGGCGCCTACGCTTTCTACATCGTGCGTCAGATCGATGCGAACCAGGGCGGCAACCAGCGTATTACCGCTTTTATCTATAAAAAAGATGCGAAGAAACGCGTGGTGCAGAGCCCTGATGCAATCCCGGCGGATTCCGATGCCGGTCGCGCAGCGCTGGCAGCCGGTGGCGAAGCGGCGAAAAACGTCGAAATCCCAGGTGTTGCCACCACCGCGTCGCCGAGTTCTGAAGTTGGTCGCTTCTTCGAAACGCAATCCACTAAAGGTGGACGTTACACTGTCACCCTTCCGGATGGCACCAAAGTTGAAGAGCTGAACAAAGCCACGGCGGCCATGATGGTACCGTTCGACAGCATCAAGTTCACCGGCAACTACAGCAGCATGACTGAAGTCTCTTACCAGGTTGCCAAGCGTGCAGCGAAGCAAGGGGCTAAGTATTACCACATTACCCGCCAGTGGCAGGAACGCGGTAACAACATGACCATCAGCGCCGATCTGTATAAGTAAGGCTCTCCGGTCATAAAATAAGGCGGCTTTATGCCGCCTTTCGCTTTATTAGTCACAAATTTTCCTCTGATCATTGCATGCAGTCTCTTCTCTCCGTAAAATCCCGCGCCTTAGTGGCTTTCACCATTTTTATGCGCTTTGCCACAATAATTATTCTCCATCGATCGTTTGTACCACGGGATAACCATGGAAAAGAAACTGGGACTGAGCGCTCTCACCGCGCTGGTTTTAAGCTCAATGCTTGGCGCTGGTGTTTTCAGTCTGCCGCAGAATATGGCCGCTGTCGCCAGCCCGTCGGCATTGCTTATCGGCTGGGCGATTACCGGGGTCGGGATATTGCTGCTGGCGTTTGCCATGTTAATCCTGACCCGTATCCGTCCCGAACTGGATGGCGGTATCTTCACCTATGCCCGCGAAGGTTTCGGTGAGCTGATCGGTTTCTGCTCGGCCTGGGGCTACTGGCTATGTGCGGTGATTGCCAACGTCTCCTATCTGGTCATTGTCTTCTCTGCTCTCAGTTTCTTTACCGATACGCCTGAACTACGTCTGTTTGGCGACGGCAATACCTGGCAGGCGATCGTGGGCGCGTCGGTGCTGCTGTGGGTGGTGCATTTTCTGGTGCTGCGCGGCGTACAAACGGCGGCCAGCATCAACCTGGTGGCGACGCTGGCGAAATTGCTGCCGCTCGGTCTGTTTATTGTGCTGGCCTTCATGGCATTTAAACTGGAGGTTTTTAGCCTCGACTTTACCGGTCTCGCGCTGGGAGTCCCGGTCTGGGAACAGGTTAAGAACACGATGCTTATCACACTGTGGGTATTCATCGGTGTGGAAGGCGCAGTCGTCGTCTCGGCGCGGGCACGTAACAAACACGATGTCGGTCGCGCTACGCTGTTAGCGGTGCTCTCCGCGCTTGCTGTTTATCTGCTGGTCACTCTGCTCTCGCTTGGTGTGGTGGCCCGCCCGGAACTGGCGGAGATCCGTAACCCGTCAATGGCGGGACTGATGGTTAAAATGATGGGGCCGTGGGGTGAGATTATCATTGCGGCGGGCCTGATTGTCTCCGTTTGCGGGGCCTATCTGAGCTGGACCATTATGGCGGCGGAGGTCCCGTTCCTTGCCTCAACGCATAAAGCCTTCCCGCGGATTTTCGCCCGTCAGAATGCGCAAGGCGCGCCATCGGCTTCGCTGTGGCTCACCAACCTCTGCGTTCAGGTCTGTCTGGTGCTGATCTGGCTAACCGGCTCGGATTACAACACGCTGCTGACTATCGCCTCAGAGATGATTCTGGTCCCCTATTTCCTCGTCGGCGCCTTCCTGCTGAAAATCGCTACCCGTCCGCTTCACCAGGCGGTAGGTGTCGGTGCGTGCATTTATGGCTTATGGTTATTGTATGCTTCCGGGCCGATGCACCTGCTGCTCTCCGTGGTGCTTTATGCGCCGGGTCTGCTGGTGTTCCTGTATGCTCGTAAGACGCATACGCATGATAACGTTTTGAACCGACAGGAAATGGTTCTGATTGGTCTGTTGCTGGTGGCCGCCGTACCGGCGACCTGGCTGCTGGTGGGGTAAACGCATCCCATCGTTTGACGCTAATAGCCTGATTCGCAGGCGCATAAGGAGTTTTTCGATGGGAACGCAACACCCTCTGCCCATTTTAGTGACCGGTGGTGGCCGCCGTATCGGCCTCGCCATTGCCTGGCACTTTATCAACCAGAAACAGCCGGTGATCGTCAGCTACCGCACGCATTATCCGGCCATTGACGGACTGACCAACGCGGGCGCCCTGTGTATTCAGGCTGATTTCTCCACCAATGAAGGCATTCTGGCCTTCGCCGATACGGTAAAAGAACGCGCTAGCGGTCTGCGCGCCATCGTCCACAATGCCAGCGCATGGATGGCAGAGAAGCCGGGAACGCCACTCTCTGACGTACTGGCCTGCATGATGCAAATCCACGTCAATGCCCCCTATCTGCTCAATCATGCGCTCGAAGGCATGCTACGCGGGCACGGTCACGCCGCCGCTGACATCATTCATTTCACCGACTACGTTGTGGAGAAAGGCAGTGATAAGCATATTGCTTATGCCGCCAGTAAAGCGGCGCTGGATAATATGACCCGTTCATTTGCCCGCAAGCTCGCGCCAGAGGTGAAGGTCAACGCCATTGCCCCTTCGCTGATCCTGTTTAACGAAGGCGATGACGCCGAGTACCGCCAGCAGGCGCTGAACAAATCGCTGATGAAAACGGCACCAGGTGAAAAGGAGGTGATCGATTTAATCGATTATCTGCTGACCAGTTGCTTTGTGACCGGCCGCAGCTTCGCCGTGGACGGCGGTCGGCATCTGCGTTAGTGCAGTTTGACCCAGCAAAAGATCAGCAGCCAGGCGCTCAGGCACCAGCAGATCACTGCCCCGCCCAGCGCCACCGGCAGCTTCAGAAAACCGGTGAAATACCACAGCGAAACGAGATAGACAAAATAGGGAATAATCGACCACATGCTGAATACGATGGTCGTTCTTAGCGCGTCAATTCCCCGCTCGCTGGCCACGATATAATGGGCAATCAGCGCGAATGTCGGGAACAGCGGGATTAGCCCTGCGATGTAGTAATTCTTCGTTTTTGCCAGCAACCCAATCAACACCACCACCAGCGCACCCAGCGCGGCTTTAATCACGAGTCCCATTACCTTGCCTTTACACATCAATAACATCGGCAACCAGCATAACGGAAGCGTCACCGTTTAGGAAAGATTAATGGAAGGCAACGCCCCGGCGGTGTATGTTGACGTTTTCTGATCGGCAATCAAGACGATGAACACGATTGTATTTGTTGAAGACGATCCTGAGGTCGGCGCGCTCATTGCGGCCTATCTGGCGAAACACGATTTCGACGTGATCGTCGAGCCACGTGGCGATCTGGCAGAAGCGCGGATCCTCCAGGTTCAGCCGGACCTGGTCTTGCTGGATATTATGCTCCCTGGTAAAGACGGCATGACCCTCTGTCGTGACCTGCAAGGGCAATGGCAGGGGCCGATCGTCCTCCTCACTTCGCTTGACAGCGACATGAACCACATCCTGGCGCTGGAAATGGGCGCCTGCGATTACATTCTGAAAACCACGCCGCCAGCGGTCCTGCTGGCCCGTCTGCGGCTGCATCTGCGGCAGAGCGATCAGTCTGGCCATAGCAAAGGGATTCAGCCTGCCGCCGTCACGCCGCATAAAACGCTGCGCTTTGGTTCCCTGACTATCGACCCCATCAACCGTGTCGTTTTGCTCAGTGGTGAACAGGTCATACTGTCCACCGCGGATTTCGAGCTGCTATGGGAACTCGCCACGCACGCCGGACAGATTATGGACCGCGATGCGCTACTGAAAAATCTGCGCGGCGTTAGCTACGACGGCATGGATCGCAGCGTCGATGTTGCCATCTCGCGTCTGCGTAAGAAGCTTCTCGATAATGCGGCTGAGCCTTATCGTATTAAAACGGTACGCAATAAAGGCTATCTGTTTGCCCCGCACGCCTGGGATGATGTGCCATCACTGCATTCGGGGATGTAAATGAAGAAACTGTTCGTGCAGTTTTATCTCCTGCTGTTTGTCTGCTTTCTGGTGATGACCCTGCTGGTCGGGCTGGTTTACAAATTCACCGCAGAGCGGGCTGGCAGGCAGTCGCTCGATGACCTGATGAAAAGCTCGCTGTATCTGATGCGCAGCGAGCTACGCGAGATCCCTCCGCGCGACTGGGGTAAAACGCTCAAAGAGATGGACCTCAATCTCTCTTTTGACCTGCGCGTTGAGCCACTGACAAAATTCTCGCTGGATGAACAGAGTATGCAGCGTCTGCGTGAAGGCGACATCATTGCACTCGACGATCAGTACACCTTTATTCAGCGCATTCCGCGCAGCCATTACGTGCTGGCCGTTGGCCCGGTTCCCTACCTCTATTTTCTCCATCAGATGCGCCTGCTGGATATCGCGCTGATGGCGTTTATCGCCATCTCACTGGCCTTTCCGGTGTTCATCTGGATGCGTCCTCACTGGCAGGAAATGCTGCGACTGGAGGCCGCCGCCCAGCGGTTCGGCAAAGGTCATCTCAGTGAACGGCTGCATTTTGACAGCGGCTCCAGTTTTGAACGGCTGGGCATTGCTTTTAATCAGATGGCGGACAACATTAATGCGTTGATTGCCAGTAAAAAACAGCTGATCGACGGGATTGCCCATGAACTGCGTACCCCGCTGGTTCGCCTGCGCTACCGACTGGAGATGAGTGAAAACCTCACGGAACAAGAATCTCTGGCGCTCAATCGCGATATCGGACAGCTCGAAGCCTTAATTGAGGAGCTGTTAACCTACGCCCGCCTCGACAGGCCGCAGAATGAACTGCATCTTAGCGAACCGGACCTCCCGGTCTGGCTCACGGCGCATATTGATGATGTGCAAAGCGTGAATCCTGAGCGAACGCTGCAGATTACGCGTCTCGTCCGCGGCGATTATGGCGCGCTGGATATGCGACTCATGGAACGGGTGTTGGATAATCTGCTGAACAACGCGCTACGCTACTGCCAGTCGACGGTGCAGATAAGCCTGCAACTCAGCGATCGTTTCGCCACGCTGACCGTCGAAGATGACGGGCCGGGCATTGCCCCGGAAGCGAGGGAGACTGTTTTTGAACCTTTCGTTCGTCTGGATCCGAGTCGGGATCGCGCCACCGGCGGGTGCGGTCTGGGTCTGGCGATTGTCTATTCCATCGCCCAGGCGATGGGGGGCACGGTCAGCTGCGGGGAAAGTGAACTGGGCGGCGCCCGCTTCAGCTTTTGTTGGCCGATCTGGCACACACTTCCTGAATTAACCGCTGGCTGACGCTATTCGCACGGTAGTCGCAGGCGATATAACGTGCTATACATTGAGCATGTTGTAACTAATGAGGTGCGCAATGGCCCGTTACGATCTCGTCGACAGACTGAATACCACGTTTCGCCAGATGGAGCAGGCGCTGGCTGAACTGACACAAGCGTTTGGAGAACATCATCTGATGATAGCCCGTGTCTTTTCGCTGCCGGAGGTGAGCAAAGAAGCCGAGCACGCCCCGCTGGATACCATTGCGGTGAAGCAGCATCTGGGTAAGGAGGCCGAAGCACTGGCGTTGGCGCACTATCGCCACCTGTTTATTCAGCAGCAGTCTGAAACGCGCAGCAGTAAAGCGGCGGTGCGTCTGCCTGGCGTGTTGTGCTATCAGGTGGGCAGTGCCAGCCAGGCGGCGCTGGAAAATCAGGTACAGCGCATCAATCAGTTGAAAACCACCTTTGAGCATATTGTCACCGTGGAGTCCGGGTTGCCGTCTGCTGCGCGCTTTGAATGGGTCCACCGCCATCTGCCGGGGCTGATTACGCTCAATGCATATCGGACGCTAACGGTGATAAACGATCCGGCGACGCTGCGCTTTGGCTGGGCGAACAAACATATCATCAAGAATCTGAAGCGCGATGAGGTGCTGGCGCAACTGGAAAAGAGTCTGAACACGCCGCGCAGCGTACATCCCTGGACTCGCGAGGAGTGGCAGGCAAAACTGGAGCGCGAATATCAGGACATCGCCGCCCTGCCGCAACAGGCAAAACTCAAAATCAAGCGTCCGGTCAAGGTCCAGCCCATCGCCCGGGTCTGGTACAAAGGCGAGCAAAAGCAGGTACAGCATGCCTGCCCGACGCCGCTTATCGCGTTGATCAATACGGAAAACGGCGCAGGCATGCCGGATATTGGCGAGCTACTGAACTACGATGCCGAAAACGTACAGCATCGATTTAAACCGCAGGCGCAGCCGCTGCGTCTGATGATCCCACGACTGCACCTGTATGTGGCGGATTAACGCCCCGGTTTCATACTGCCAACCATCTGCTCTGGCCGCACCCAGCTGTCGAACTCCGCTTCGGTGAGATAGCCCAGCGCCAGAGCCGAAGCTTTCAGCGTCAGCCCTTCTTTATGCGCTTTCTTGGCGATTTCCGCCGCTTTGTCGTAGCCGATATGGGTATTCAACGCGGTGACCAGCATCAGTGACTCATTGAGCAACTGATTAATTCGCTCACGATTGGGTTCGATACCGATCGCACAATGTTCGTTGAAACTCTCCATACCATCCGCCAGCAGACGCACCGATTGCAGGAAGTTGTGGATCACCATCGGACGGAAGACGTTCAGTTCGAAGTTGCCCGATGCGCCGCCGATGTTGATCGCCACATCGTTCCCCATCACCTGACAACACAGCATCGTCAGCGCCTCACACTGGGTCGGGTTAACTTTGCCCGGCATGATCGAGCTGCCCGGTTCATTTTCCGGGATAGCGATTTCGCCAATGCCGCACCGCGGCCCCGACGCCAGCCAACGTACATCATTGGCGATTTTCATTAGCGACGCCGCCAGCCCTTTCAGCGCGCCGTGGGCATGAACCAGCGCATCACAGGTCGCCAGCGCTTCGAACTTGTTCGGCGCGGTGACAAAGGGCGCCTGGGTGATGGCCGCCAGTTCGTCAGCGACGCGGCGGGCATATTCCGGATGCGTATTCAGCCCGGTGCCAACCGCTGTACCGCCCAACGCCAGTTCCGCCACGTGCGGCAAACTGTTTTCAATATGCCGCAGGTTGTGTTCTAACATCGCCACCCAGCCAGAAATCTCCTGCCCCAGCGTTAGCGGCGTGGCGTCCTGGAGATGAGTACGGCCAATTTTGACAATATCGGCGAAAGCGTGGGATTTCTCGTTCAGCGTCTTCGTCAACACCTGCAACTGCGGAATCAGATGACTGCGCAACGCCAGCAGCGCAGCCACATGCATCGCCGTCGGAAAGACGTCGTTCGAACTCTGGCTCTTGTTGACGTCATCATTAGGATGGACTTTGCGCTCCATACCGCGAACGCCACCCAACAGTTCACTGGCCCGGTTCGCCAGCACTTCGTTCATATTCATGTTGCTTTGCGTACCCGACCCGGTCTGCCAGATAGCCAGAGGGAATTCCTCCGCGTGTTTATCTGCCAGCACCTCATCCGCGGCCTGCATAATGGCGGCGGCTTTGTCGGCGGCCAGCAACCCTAAATCGTCGTTAACCTTTGCCGCTGCACGCTTGGTGAGCGCCAGCGCGTGGATCAGCGAGACGGGCATTTTCTCGGTGGAGATCCGAAAATGCTCAAGCGAACGCTGGGTTTGCGCTCCCCACAGTTTATCTGCCGGGACATCAATCGCGCCCATCGAATCTTTCTCGCTGCGTACCGTTACCATGACCTGCTCCTTAGATAATGAATTGATTAGGTTATGTTCGACATTGCCCACTTGCTTGCGGTCTTATGAGTATCAACGATGTCAGCACCACCGTTTGGTGGTTTGTGCGATAAAAAAAACCGCCCCGAAGGGCGGCTGACGTTACTTAACGCAGCGTGCGCACTGCGACGTCTGAATCTGCTGGAAGAAATCGTTGCCTTTATCATCAACGAGAATAAAGGCCGGGAAATCTTCAACTTCGATTTTCCAGATAGCTTCCATTCCGAGTTCCGGATATTCCACGCACTCCAGGCTCTTGATACTGCCCTGCGCCAGTACGGCTGCCGGGCCGCCAATGCTGCCGAGGTAGAATCCACCATGTTTTTGACAGGCGTCAGTCACCTGCTGGCTGCGGTTACCCTTGGCCAGCATGATCATACTCCCGCCCTGCGACTGAAGCTGATCAACATACGAATCCATACGCCCGGCGGTGGTCGGGCCGAGTGAACCGGAGGCATAGCCTTCCGGCGTCTTCGCCGGACCGGCGTAGTAAATCGGGTGATCTTTTACATACTGCGGCAGCCCTTCGCCATTATCCATCCGCTCTTTTAATTTAGCGTGCGCGATATCACGACCGACGATGATCGTGCCGTTCAGGGAAAGACGGGTCGACACCGGATATTGCGACAGCTGTTCGAGGATCGCTTTCATTGGACGATTCAGGTCAACGCGAACCGCTTCCCCTTCGCCCGCTTTACGCAGTTCTTCAGGAATATATTTGCCCGGATTGTGCTCCAGCTTCTCGATCCAGATGCCTTTACGGTTGATCTTCGCTTTGATGTTGCGATCCGCTGAGCAGGAGACGCCCATTCCGACCGGACAGGATGCGCCGTGGCGCGGCAGACGGATCACGCGAATATCGTGGGCAAAATATTTGCCGCCAAACTGCGCGCCTAAACCAAGATTTTGCGCTTCCGTCAGCAGCTCGTTTTCCAGCTCGACGTCACGGAACGCCTGACCATGTTCATTCCCCTCGGTCGGCAGTTCATCATAGTATTTCGCCGACGCCAGCTTCACGGTCTTCAGGTTTGCCTCTGCCGACGTCCCGCCGATCACAAAGGCAATGTGGTATGGCGGACACGCTGCGGTTCCCAGCGTCCGCATCTTCTCAACCAGGTAGTTTTTCAGCTTGCCCGGAGTGAGCAGCGCTTTGGTTTCCTGATAAAGATAGGTCTTGTTCGCGGAACCGCCGCCCTTCGCGATGCAAAGGAATTTGTACTCATCGCCATCGACGCTGTAGAGGTCAATCTGCGCAGGCAGGTTGGTGCCGGTGTTCACCTCTTTATACATATCCAGCGCGGCGTTTTGCGAATAGCGCAGGTTATCTTCGATGTAGGTGTTATACACCCCACGCGCCAGCGCCGCTTCATCACCACCGCCGGTCCAGACGCGCTGGCCCTTTTTGCCGACGATAATCGCCGTGCCGGTATCCTGACAGGTTGGTAAAATACCCTTCGCCGCAATGTCAGAGTTACGCAGGAACTGCAGCGCCACATATTTGTCGTTTTCACTGGCGTCCGGGTCGCGCAGAATATCGGCAACCTGTTGTTGGTGTGCGGGGCGCAGCATAAATGAGGCGTCATGGAAGGCCTGACGCGCGAGCAGCGTTAACGCTTCCGGGTCGACTTTGAGGATCTCTTGTCCTTCAAATTCGGCAACGGAGACGTATTCACTGGTCAGCAGGGTGTATTCGGTATCATCCTTTTTAAGGGGAAAAGGATCCTGATAATGAAAGGGTTTGTTTGACATTGTTCTCTCACTTACTGCTCGGTCTGATTTTCTTAGGCTTCAGGGCAGATGTTCCATTGCCCTCGTTAAAAGCGAGTTACACTATCCTACACAATTTTTTAACAAAAACTGAGACAAGTACGACTTTTTGCGCCCACAGGTTACTTCCCACAGGTTTCTTGCTTTAATAGTCGAATTAAGTTTCCACTGATTTCCAACTTGCAACAGGGCATTGAACATGCAAAAACTCATCAACTCCGTGCAGAACTACGCCTGGGGAAGTAAAACGGCGCTGACGGAACTCTATGGTCTGGCGAATCCGCAGCAGTTACCCATGGCGGAACTGTGGATGGGCGCGCACCCGAAAAGTAGCTCGAAGATTGAAGACGCCAGCGGGCAGATCGTCTCGCTGCGTGACGTGATTGACGAAAATCAATCCGCACTGCTGGGTGATGCCGTGGCGCAGCGCTTCGGCGAATTGCCGTTCCTGTTCAAAGTGCTGTGCGCCGCGCAACCCCTGTCCATCCAGGTACATCCGAATAAGCGTAATTCTGAAATCGGCTTTGCTAAAGAGAACGCCGCCGGTATCCCGATGGATGCCGCAGAGCGCAACTACAAAGATCCGAACCATAAGCCGGAGCTGGTTTTCGCGCTGACCCCGTTCCTTGCCATGAACGCATTCCGCGAGTTTTCTGAAATCGTTTCGCTGCTGCAACCGGTGGCTGGCGCACATACCGCCATCGCCCATTTTCTCGAACAGCCCAACGCGGGGCGGCTGAGCCAGTTGTTTGCCGGTCTGCTGAGTATGCAGGGTGAGGAGAAATCCCGTGCGCTGGCGATTCTGAAAGCGGCGCTGGAAACCCAGCAAGGCGAGCCGTGGCAGACTATCCGTCTTATCGCGGAGTTTTACCCGGACGACAGCGGCCTCTTCTCACCTCTACTGCTGAACGTGGTGAAACTGAATCCTGGCGACGCGATGTTCCTGTTCGCCGAAACGCCGCATGCCTATCTGCAAGGTGTCGCGCTGGAAGTCATGGCGAACTCCGATAACGTGCTGCGTGCGGGTCTGACGCCGAAATACATCGACATCCCGGAGCTGGTCGCCAATGTGAAGTTTGACGCGAAACCGGCTAACCAGTTGTTGACCACGCCGGTAAAACATGGCGCGGAGCTCGATTTCCCGATCCCGGTCGATGATTTCGCGTTCTCTCTGCATGATCTGTCCACCCAGGAGACAGCGATTGAGCAGCACAGTGCGGCTATCCTGTTCTGTGTTGAAGGCGAAGCGGTGTTAAGCAAAGGCGAACAGCGTCTGGTGCTGAAACCGGGTGAATCGGCGTTTATCAGCGCTGAAGAGTCACCGGTGAGCGTCAGCGGCGTGGGCCGTGTGGCGCGGGTTTACAACAAACTCTAGCAACTTACTGAATTTTGTAGTAACTCTTGCTAAGCTTGTAAATGGCTTATGACTTTGCCAGGCGGTCTCTACCGCCTGGTTTCATTTTATGGATAAACAATATGAAAAAATCGCTGGTAGCTGCAGGTGTGATCGTCGCACTCGGCGTCGTCTGGACGGGTGGTGCATGGTACACAGGTAAAAAGCTGGAAACCCATCTGGCTGAGATGGTCAGCCAGGCCAATGCGCAGATTAAACTCACCGCGCCGGAAGCAAACGTGGAACTCGCTTATCAGAGCTATCAGCGTGGCGTATTCAGCAGCCAGTTACAGTTGGTGCTTAAGCCAGTAGCCGGAAAAGAAAATCCATGGCTGAAAGCTGGCCAAAGCGTGGTGCTTGACGAATCCGTCGATCATGGTCCCTTCCCGTTCGCTCAACTGAAAACCTTTAATCTTCTGCCGTCGATGGCCTCAGTAAAGACGACCCTGGTCAATAACGACGTCAGCAAACCGCTCTTTGAGATGGCGAAAGGTGAAACGCCTTTTGAGATCAATTCACGGATTAGCTACAGCGGCGATACCCGTTCCGCAATGTCGCTGAAACCGCTGAACTACGAAAAAGGGGCGGAGAAAGTCGCATTCAGCGGCGGCGAATTTATTTTCAATGCCGATAAAGAAGGCAAAGTGGTTTCCCTTTCCGGTGAAGCGAAGAGTGGTCTGGTCGATGCGGTGAATGAGTACGATCAGAAGGTCCAGCTCTCCTTTAACGACCTGAAAACAGAAGGTTCCAGCACGCTTGCGAGCTTCGGTGAGCGCGTCGGCAATCAGAAAGTCACGATTGGGAAAATGTCCCTCGCCGTTGAAGGCAAAGAGATGGCGCTGCTGGAAGGCATGGAGATCAGCGGGAAGACCGATCTCGTGGATGACGGTAAAACCATCAACAGCCAACTGGATTACACCCTGAACAGTCTCAAGGTTCAGAATCAGGATCTGGGAAGCGGCAAGCTGACGCTGAAAGTCGGTCAGATTGACGGCGCGGCATGGCATCAGTTCAGCCAGCAGTATAATGCCCAGACCCAGGCGCTGTTATCGCAGCCGGAAGTGGCGAATAACCCGGAACTGTATCAACAGAGAGTGACCGAAGCTTTCTTTGGTGCCCTGCCGCTGTTAATGAAAGGCGAACCGGTCATTACCATTGCGCCGTTGAGCTGGAAAAATGCCAAAGGCGAAACGGCGCTGAATCTATCTCTGTTCCTGAAGGATCCGGCCGCCGCGCAGGGTGAACCGCAGACGCTGGCCGACGAAGTCGACCGTTCGGTGAAATCGCTCGACGGTAAGCTGTCGATTCCGGTGGATATGGCCGTTGAGTTTATGACTCAGGTCGCCCGTCTGGAAGGTTATCAGCAGGATGAAGCCGCTAAACTTGCCAACCAGCAGGTGAAGGGCCTCGCCGCGATGGGACAGATGTTCCGCATTACCACCCTTGAGGACAACACCATTGGCACCAGTCTGCAGTACGCTAATGGTCAGGTGACCTTAAACGGGAAGAAGATGCCGCTGGAAGAGTTTGTCGGAATGTTCGGCATGGTTCTGCCCCAGCAGTAATCGCCAGAACCCCTCTGCGGAGGGGTTTATTCTTGCACCACCAGTCGCGCAGACAACGTCTGACTGCGGGTGTGACTCTCCTCACGCGCAATGCGTTGCAGGATGCGTTCCGCCAGACTGTAGCCCATTTCCCGCGCCGGCATTGTCGCCCAGACAATCGGCAGATCGTCCAGCGCGTTTTCCGCCACATCGGCAAAGGCGCCTAATGAAACCTGCTGCTCAAAGTAGCGATCAACCCCCACTTCACCGCTCTGCCGTCCCGCCCGCATCAGGCCAAACCACGCGCCCATCGCAATCGTTTCGTTATAGCACACCACGGCGCTGATGGTCGGATTCCGTCGTAGTAACGCACCGATTGCCTCGGCGGCCTGCTTCTGGCTGGACGCGCATTCCATTACCCAGTCGCTATGAAACGGTAAACCGTATTTCAGCAGTGTCGCGCAGTAGCCGCCGACGCGTTCCGCACGCGTTAATGATGAACTCTGCCCCCCAGCCATGCGATGCGCTGATGGCCGTGACGAATCAGATGCTCCGTCAGTAATTGCGCGGCCTGCATGTTGTCCGGACGCACGGTATCCACGTCGTCCAGATAACTGGCTCGTGAGGCGAAAACCACCGGGATGCCCTTTTCTTCCGCCATCAGGCGCAGGTCGTCGCTACTGCCAGCCGCCCCGGCGATCACCACGCCGTCAACGCCCTGATTCAGTAGCATGGCAAAACGCTGCGCCAGTTGTTCACCATCCTGACCACCATGCAACAAAAACGCCATCCGGCCCTGTGCTTCCAGCGCTTCCGTTAACCCCGCCGTCAGTTCTGCATAAAACGGTGCCGTCAGATCGCGGACAATCAGTCCAATCACCCCGCTCTGGCCCCCCCGTAGCACTGAAGCCTGACGGTTACGCACAAAACCCAGTTGTTCTATCGCCGCATTTACTCGTTCGCCGGTGGCGGTTGAAATGCGGCCTTTGCCGCTGAGCACCAATGAAACCGTGCTGACGGAGACGCCCGCCGCCAGTGCGACATCGTGGATAGTGATTTTTTTGGCTATGGCCATAAAAACGCCAGACTCCCTGATAATGTGACAGATAAAACGTTTTATCTATTACATCTATTTATACGCGTTAATATCCTCTGATAATGTGATTTTCACCGCACTAAAAAGTGATAAAACGTTTTATCTTCTTGATCAAATTTTCTCATTACCCATGGATTTGCACAAGGAGTCGTTAGATGACGGCGAAGACAACACCAAAAATTACGCTGTGGGAATTTTTCCAGCAGTTAGGGAAAACGTTTATGCTGCCCGTGGCGCTGCTTTCGTTTTGCGGCATTATGCTCGGGATTGGCAGTTCGCTCAGCAGCCACGATGTGATCACCCTGCTTCCGGCACTGGGTAACCCGGTGCTTCAGGCTATCTTTACCTGGATGAGCAAAGTGGGCTCCTTCGCCTTCAGTTTTCTGCCGGTGATGTTCTGTATTGCGATTCCTCTCGGGCTGGCCCGCGAAAACAAAGGCGTTGCGGCATTTGCCGGTTTTGTCGGTTACGCGGTAATGAACCTCGCCGTCAACTTCTGGCTGACCGCAAAGGGTATTCTGCCGACCACCGATGCGGCGGTCCTGAAAGCCAACAACATCCAGAATATCCTCGGCATTCAGTCAATTGACACCGGGATCCTCGGCGCGGTGATCGCCGGTATTATCGTGTGGATGCTGCACGAGCGTTTCCATAACATCCGTTTGCCGGATGCACTGGCATTCTTCGGCGGTACCCGCTTTGTCCCCATCGTCTCGTCAGTGGTGATGGGGCTGGTGGGTCTGGTGATCCCGTTGGTGTGGCCGGTTTTCGCGATGGGGATCAGCGGTCTGGGTCATATGATTAACAGCGCGGGCGACTTTGGTCCGATGCTGTTTGGTACTGGCGAACGCCTGTTGTTGCCGTTTGGTCTGCATCACATTCTGGTGGCGTTAATTCGCTTTACCGACGCTGGCGGTACCCAGGAAGTGTGCGGTCATTCGGTGAGCGGCGCGCTGACCATTTTCCAGGCACAGCTGAGTTGCCCGACCACCCAGGGCTCCTCGGAAAGCGCCACCCGCTTCCTGTCACAGGGTAAAATGCCAGCGTTCCTTGGCGGCTTGCCAGGTGCGGCGTTAGCGATGTATCACTGCGCACGTCCGGAGAATCGTCACAAGATCAAAGGGCTGCTGATTTCGGGTCTGATTGCCTGTGTCGTTGGCGGCACGACGGAACCGCTGGAATTCCTGTTCCTGTTTGTTGCACCGGTGCTGTATGTTATTCACGCGTTGTTGACCGGTCTGGGCTTTACCATGATGTCAGTACTGGGTGTAACGATCGGTAACACTGACGGCAATATCATCGACTTTGTGGTGTTTGGGATCCTGCACGGACTGTCTACCAAGTGGTATCTGGTCCCGGTCGTCGCGGCAGTCTGGTTCGTGGTGTATTACGCCATCTTCCGCTTCGCTATTACTCGCTTTAACCTCAAAACACCGGGTCGCGACAGTGAAATCGCCAGCTCGATCGAAAAAGCCGTTGCCGGAACGCCGGGAAAATCGGGTTATAACGTGCCTGCTATTCTGGCCGCGCTGGGCGGTGCCGATAACATCGTCAGTCTGGATAACTGCATTACCCGTCTGCGTCTTTCTGTTAAGGATATGTCGCGGGTCGATGTGCAGGCGCTGAAGGACAATCGCGCCATCGGCGTCGTGCAGTTGAATCAACATAACCTGCAGGTGGTGATCGGCCCGCAGGTCCAGTCGGTTAAAGACGAAATGGCTGGCCTGATGAATACCGTTCAGGCATAAGGACACGCACATGTTTGATTTTTCACAGGTTGTTGACCGTCACGGTACGTGGTGCACGCAATGGGATTACGTGGCCGATCGCTTCGGCACTGCCGACCTGCTGCCGTTTACCATCTCCGATATGGATTTCGCGACGGCCCCCTGCATCCTGGAGGCGCTGAACCAGCGCCTCGCTCACGGCGTGCTGGGCTACAGTCGCTGGAAGAATGATGAGTTTCTCGGCGCGGTTGCCCACTGGTTTGCCCGGCGCCACAACACGCGCATCGATAGCGGATCGCTGGTGTATGGCCCTTCCGTAATCTATATGGTGTCACAACTCATCCGCCAGTGGTCTTCTGTCGGTGACGGCGTGGTGCTCCATACCCCGGCCTATGACGCGTTCTATAAAGCTATCGAAGGCAATCAGCGCCATGTTGTCCCGGTGGCGCTGGAACAGCGCAATGGCAACTGGCATTGCGATATGGAGAAACTGGATGCGGCGCTGGCGCGCCCGGAAAGTAAGATTCTGCTGCTGTGCAGTCCGCATAATCCGACCGGTAAAGTCTGGACGCGCGAGGAACTGGAAGCGATGGCGGAACGCTGCCAGCGTCACGGCGTGCGGGTAATATCTGATGAAATTCATATGGATATGGTCTGGGGCGAACAGCCGCACATCCCCTGGAGCCATGTGGCGCGTGACAGTTGGGCGTTGTTCACCTCTGGCTCCAAAAGCTTCAATATTCCGGCGCTGACCGGCGCTTACGGGATGATTGAAGACACTGACAGCCGTGATGCGTATCTCAACGCGTTAAAAGGTCGCGACGGTCTGTCCTCTCCCGCCGTGCTGGCGCTGACTGCTCATATCGCGGCCTATGAACAGGGCGAGGCGTGGCTGGACGCGCTGCGGGCGTATCTCCGGGATAATCTACGCTACATTGCGGATACCCTGAACGACGCTTTTCCTGAACTCAACTGGCCGGTGCCGCAGTCGACCTATCTCGCGTGGATCGACCTGCGGGCATTGAACATTGATGATAAGGCATTGCAGAATGCGTTGATTCAAAAGGAAAAAATCGCCATCATGCCCGGCTATACCTACGGTGATGAAGGACGCGGTTTTGTACGACTGAATGCCGGTTGCCCGCGTTCAAAACTCGAAAAAGGCGTGAACGGATTAATTAACGCGATCCGGTCGGTACGCTGACACCCCGTTGCGCAATGGAATTAATCATTGCGCAACATAGCTTTTCCCCTGCTTTTGTTTTTATAATAGCGCGCACTTTTATCTACGAATAATGAGTGCGACCATGATTGATACTTCCCTGCCGTTAACTGACATTCATCGCCACCTTGATGGTAACATCCGGGCACAAACCATTCTGGATCTTGGCCGCCAGTTCAATTTGCCCCTCCCTGCGCAAACCCTTGAAACGCTGATCCCTCATGTACAGGTCACGGCCACAGAACCGGATCTCGTGAGCTTTCTGTCGAAACTGGACTGGGGCGTAAAAGTCTTAGCTTCCCTCGACGCCTGTCGCCGCGTCGCGTTTGAAAATATCGAAGACGCCGCACGCAATGGCCTGCACTACGTAGAACTGCGTTTTTCTCCGGGTTACATGGCAATGACGCATCAACTGCCGGTTGCTGGCGTGGTGGAAGCGGTCATCGCCGGCGTACGGGAAGGCTGCAAAACTTTTGGCGTACAGGCGCAACTGATCGGCATCATGAGCCGGACCTTCGGCGAAGCCGCCTGCCTGCAGGAACTGGAAGCGCTGCTGGCGCACCGCGATCGGATCACCGCACTTGATCTTGCCGGTGATGAACTGGGCTTCCCGGGCAGTCTGTTCCTGTCCCATTTCAACCGCGCGCGTGACGCGGGCTGGCACATTACGGTGCACGCCGGTGAAGCCGCCGGTCCGGAAAGCATCTGGCAGGCTATTCGCGAACTGGGCGCGGAACGCATCGGTCACGGCGTGAAAGCGGTAGAGGATCCGGCGCTGATGGATTTCCTCGCGGAACAACGGATTGGCATCGAATCCTGTCTGACGTCGAATATTCAGACCAGCACCGTGGCATCATTGTCCGTACATCCGCTGAAAACGTTCCTTGAGCATGGCATCCTCGCCAGCCTGAATACGGACGATCCGGCGGTCCAGGGAGTGGATATCATTCACGAATATACCGTTGCGGCACCGGCAGCAGGACTGAGCCGTGAGCAGATTCGTCAGGCACAGATTAACGGACTGGAAATCGCCTTCCTGAGCGCGGCGGAAAAGCAGGCGCTGCGAGATAAAGTGACGGCGGCATAACGAAAAGAGGCCCGATGTGTTCATCGGGCCTTTCAGACATCAGGCAAGGCATAACGTCGAACGATGTTTCGCCGACTCAATTCCCAGCTCAATCAGTTCCATAATCTGGATAGCCTGGCTCGCCGGCACCGGATTCTCTCCGTGACCATTCAGCGCATCGCGGATCCCGGCATAGTACGCCGGATAATTCCCAGGCACGGTCAGCCAGGTCTCTTCCACTCGCGTTTCACCTTCAACGCGTGTGACGATGCCATCACGCATATCGTAGCCCCAGTCTTCCTGCGGCAGGCGTTCGCCACTTTTCAGACGCTCTTCCTGCGGATCCAGGCCGTACTTCACATAGCTGCCGCGCGAACCATGCACGATGTAACGCGCCGATTCCGCTGCCGCCAGCATCGTACCGTGTAAGATCACCCGACGCTGCGGGTAGGACAGCGTGGCATGGAAGTAGTCCGTTGACTGCGCCCCCGGACGTAACTGGGCCAAATCTACCGTCATGCTGACAGGCAGACCGAACAGATTGATCGCCTGGTCAAGAAGATGCGGTGCCAGATCGTACCAGATACCGCTTCCCGGTCCCCCTTGCTCACGCCAGCGATCCCGCACCTGCGGACGAAAGCGGTCGAAATGCGATTCAAAATAGGCGACTTCGCCCAGTACGCCTTCCGCCAGCATCGCTTTCAGGGTCAAAAAGTCACTGTCCCAACGACGGTTGTGGAAAACGGAGAGCACCCGCCCCAGGCTGCGCGCCAGCGCATCCAGTTCACGAGCTTGTGACAGTGTCACGGTAAAGGGTTTATCGACCACCACATGTTTACCCGCTTCCAGCGCGGCTTTGGCCAGCGGGAAGTGAGTATCGTTAGGCGTGGGAATGACGATTAGATCGATATTCGGGTCGTTAAACAGATGCTTCGGCTCAGAGACAACGGCCACGGAGGGCCAGTCCGCCTTCACTTTCGCTGCATCGCTACTGGAAACGACGGCCAGTTCCAGTCCCGGCGTGCCGTCAATCAGGGGGGCATGGAACGTTTTACTGGCGTATCCGTAGCCAATCAGTCCTACACGGATGTTGTCACTCATATATATGCCTCTCGTTTCAGTCTGCGACTATTTCACACTATCCATGAACCACTCACAATAGTTTACTAACCCTGACGCGATAAAGGTCGTTATTTAACTTAAGTCAAATAAATGTCACTTTCGCGCAGTTTGTCGGTATAAAGTCGCTGAAATCGTTCCCGAAACACTTGCCGGGATAATTATTGCTAAGTAACATCTGCTGCCTGTATTTAAGGATAAATCAAGCAAATGTCGTCAGTCATCGATCGTCTTATTGAATTAACAGGTTGGGTGGTTCTTGCGGTTTCCGTGGTCCTCCTTGGCGTCGCCAACCATATTGATAATTATCAGCCTCCCGAACCGACCGCCGCTGTTCAGCAGAAATAGCGCACCAGGCGGCGTATGTCGCCTGGAAGGTTGGTTTTCCCGTATTACTTGCAGAAAAAGCTGAAAAATTATCTGAAAAAGCGAATTGTGCAGCCTCCCGCGCCTGTGCTTATTGCCAGTCATGGCGAAGCGCGTTACCCTTCGCTCTGGTGTCGTCTGGCACTGCAAACACCACTTAAGAAAATACTTTTTTTCGGCCTTCGCCTGCCGGTTCCTTTCGCCGGGACAGGTTTATTTTACCTTCACCACTCGTGGCTTTATTTTTATAATAGGGATCCCTGTTTATGACTGTTCAGGATTATTTATTAAAATTTCGCAAAATTAGCTCTCTCGAAAGCCTGGAAAAACTGTTTGATCACCTGCACTACACCCTGACCGACGATCGCGACATTATCAATATGTATCGCGCGGCCGATCATCGCCGCGCAGAACTGGTCTCTGGCGGTCGCCTCTTTGATGTTGGACAGGTACCGAAATCCGTCTGGCACTACGTGCAATAAGAAAGTAGCGCTTGCCGGTAAAAGCTTTATAATAATTGCCCCAAAAAGAACGGTACGTCTGGCAATTCCGGAGATTTTATGACCACAACACCGGCACAGCGCATTGGCGGTTGGTTACTGGGCCCGCTGGCCTGGCTTTTAGTCGCCTTGCTGAGTGCGTCGCTGGCCCTGTTTCTGTATGCTACGGCGCTCGCCTCGCCCCAAACGCTGGCGACACTGGCGGAGCAAAGTACCGGCAACCTGCTGTTGTGGGGCGTCTCTTTTCTCACTGCCATCGCCATGTGGTATTACACCCTGTGGTTGACGATTGCGTTCTTTAAACGCAGACGCAGTGTGCCGAAGCACTATATTATCTGGCTGCTGGTCTCCGTCTTACTGGCGGTCAAGGCTTTTGCCTTTTCACCGGTGCCCGACGCATTAGCCGTGCGTCAGTTACTCTTTCCGCTGCTGGCGGCAGCACTGTTAGTGCCCTATTTCAAGCGCTCGTCGCGTGTGAAAACGACTTTTGTGAACCCGTAATAACCCTACAGTTAACCTGTTGTCGCCTGCTGTAGATTGTCAGATAATAGGCGGCTTTTTTATTTCAGGCCGAAAAATGACTGATTACCTGCTGCTGTTTGTCGGAACTGTACTGGTCAATAACTTTGTACTGGTTAAGTTTCTGGGCCTTTGTCCCTTTATGGGCGTTTCCAAAAAGCTGGAAACTGCGATGGGGATGGGGCTTGCGACCACTTTTGTGATGACGCTGGCCTCTATCTGCGCCTGGCTGATTGACACCTGGATCCTGATCCCGCTCGATCTCATTTACCTGCGCACGCTGGCCTTTATTCTGGTTATCGCGGTCGTGGTGCAATTTACCGAAATGGTGGTGCGCAAAACCAGCCCAGCGCTCTATCGTCTGCTGGGGATTTTCTTACCGCTGATCACCACCAACTGCGCGGTGCTCGGTGTCGCGCTGCTGAATATCAATCTCGGCCATAACTTTTTACAGTCGGCGCTGTACGGTTTTTCCGCCGCCGTCGGCTTCTCGCTGGTGATGGTGCTGTTTGCGGCGATTCGCGAGCGTCTCGCCGTTGCAGATGTCCCGGCACCGTTTCGCGGTAATGCCATTGCGCTGATTACCGCCGGATTAATGTCTCTGGCCTTTATGGGCTTTAGTGGTTTGGTGAAGTTGTAATGAATGCTATCTGGATTGCCGTTGCCGCCGTGAGCCTGCTGGGCCTGGTGTTCGGCGCTATCCTGGGTTACGCCTCCCGCCGTTACGCGGTGGAGGATGATCCTGTCGTTGAAAAAATCGATGAGATTCTGCCGCAGAGCCAGTGTGGGCAATGCGGCTATCCCGGCTGTCGCCCCTACGCGGAAGCCATTGGTAGCCAGGGAGAGAAAATTAACCGCTGTGCGCCCGGCGGCGAAGCGGTGATGTTAAAAATAGCTGAACTGCTGAACGTGGACCCTCAGCCGATTGATGGCGATGAACAGGATGTTGCGCCAGTCCGCATGCTGGCGGTGATTGATGAAGCCAACTGTATCGGCTGCACCAAGTGTATTCAGGCCTGTCCGGTGGACGCCATTATTGGCGCAACGCGCGCCATGCACACGGTGATGAGTGATTTGTGCACGGGCTGCAATCTGTGCGTGGACCCCTGCCCGACTCACTGCATTGAACTGCGTCCGGTCGCCGAAACGCCTGACAGCTGGAAGTGGGATTTGAACACGATCCCCGTGCGTAATATCCCCGTGGAACAACATGCTTAAGTTATTCTCTGCTTTCAGAAAAGATAAGATCTGGGATTTCAACGGCGGTATTCATCCGCCGGAAATGAAAACCCAGTCAAACGGCACGCCGCTGCGCCAGGTTCCCCTCGCGCAGCGCTTCGTTATGCCGCTCAAACAGCATATCGGCGCGCAGGGGGAACTGTGCGTCGCCGAAGGGCAACATGTATTGCGCGGACAAGCGCTGACCCGTGGATGGGGAAGAATGCTTCCGGTTCATGCGCCCACCTCCGGGACGGTGGTCGCCATTGCCCCCCATTCAACGGCGCATCCTTCGGCATTAGCTGAGCTGAGCGTGATCATCGATGCCGACGGCGAAGACCGCTGGATTGAACGCGAAGGCTGGCAGGATTACCGTTCGCAGAGCCGCGAAGCCCTCATCGAGCGCATTCACCAGTTCGGCGTCGCTGGACTGGGCGGCGCTGGCTTTCCAACCGGCAATAAATTGCAGGGCGGCGGCGACAAGATTGAAACGCTGATCATCAACGCGGCGGAATGTGAACCCTATATCACCGCCGACGACCGTCTGATGCAAGATTGTGCGGCGCAGGTTGTCGAGGGTATCCGCATCCTGGCGCATATTCTGCAACCGCGTGAAATCCTCATCGGTATCGAAGATAACAAACCGCAGGCCATCTCAATGCTGCGTGCGGTGCTGGCCGACGCGCGGGATATCTCACTGCGCGTCATCCCAACGAAATATCCGTCGGGCGGCGCAAAACAGCTGACCCAAATCCTGACCGGGAAGCAGGTTCCGCACGGCGGTCGTTCCTCCGACATTGGCGTGCTGATGCAAAACGTCGGTACGGCGTATGCGGTAAAACGCGCGATCGTCGACGGCGAACCGATTACCGAACGGGTTGTAACCCTCACCGGTGAAGCGGTCAGTCGTCCAGGCAACGTCTGGGCGAGGCTGGGGACACCGGTGCGCCATCTGTTAAATGATGCCGGTTTTTGCCCTTCTGCCGATCAGATGGTGATTATGGGCGGCCCGCTGATGGGCTTCACCCTGCCGTGGCTTGATGTGCCGGTAGTAAAGATCACCAACTGTTTGCTGGCACCGTCAGCGACAGAGATGGGTGAACCGCAGGAAGAGAAGGGCTGCATTCGCTGTAGCGCCTGCGCCGACGCCTGCCCGGCCGACCTTCTGCCCCAACAGCTTTATTGGTTCAGTAAAGGGCAACAGCATGACAAAGCCACGGCGCATAACATTGCCGATTGCATTGAATGCGGCGCCTGTGCCTGGGTTTGCCCGAGCAATATTCCGTTGGTGCAATATTTCCGTCAGGAAAAAGCCGAGCTTTATGCAATAAGCCAGGAAGAGAAACGCGCGGCAGAGGCTAAAGCGCGCTTTGAAGCGCGTCAGGCTCGCCTGGAGCGAGAAAAAGCGGCGCGTCTGGAACGTCATAAGAAAGCCGCCGTGCAGCCTGCGGCGAAAGATCAGGATGCCATTGCTGCCGCCCTGGCTCGCGTCAAAGAGAAACAGGCGCAAGCGACTCAACCGGTGACGATCAAAGCCGGTGAAAAACCGGACAATAGTGCGGTGATAGCCGCTCGCGAAGCGCGCAAAGCACTGGCACGAGCAAAACAGGCCGAGAACGTCACCGCAGTGGACGCCGATCCGCGCAAAGCCGCCGTCGAGGCCGCTATCGCCCGAGCGAAGGCGCGCAAGCAGGCGCAACAGGCCAGCGGCGAACCCGCCGCACCAGCTGAACCGGTGGATCCGCGCAAAGCCGCCGTCGAGGCCGCTATCGCCCGTGCAAAAGCGCGCAAGCAGGAACAACAGGCCAGTGGCGAACCGGCCGCGCCGGTTGAACCGGTGGATCCGCGTAAAGCCGCCGTCGAGGCCGCTATCGCCCGTGCAAAAGCGCGCAAACAGGAACAACAGGCCTGCGGCGAACCTGCCGCACCGGCTGAACCGGTGGATCCGCGTAAAGCCGCCGTCGAGGCCGCTATCGCCCGTGCGAAGGCGCGCAAGCAGCCGCAACAGGCCAGCAGCGAACCGGCAGAACCCTCCCCGGAACCGGTCGACCCACGCAAGGCGGCCATCGCCGCCGCGATAGCGCGCGCAAAAGCCAAAAAAGACGCTCAGCAGCAGGTTGTTAACGAGGAATAAATGGTATTCAGAATCGCAAGTTCTCCCTACACGCATAATCAGCGTCAAACCTCGCGCATTATGCTGCTGGTCTTACTGGCTGCGGTGCCGGGCATCGCCGTGCAATGGTGGTTTTTCGGCTGGGGAACGCTGTTCCAGATCGTACTCGCCTGCGCCAGTGCGTTGCTGGCGGAGGCCGCTGTACTCAGATTACGTAAACAGCCGGTAGTGGCGATTTTAAAAGACAACTCCGCACTGCTGACCGGTCTGCTGCTTGCCGTCAGTATTCCTCCCCTCGCCCCCTGGTGGATGGTGATCCTCGGTACGGTATTCGCGGTGATCATCGCTAAGCAACTGTATGGCGGTCTGGGACAAAACCCGTTCAACCCGGCGATGATTGGCTATGTGGTGCTGCTCATCTCCTTCCCGGTGCAGATGACCAGTTGGTTGCCACCGCAGGATATTGCCGCCACCGCGCCGGGACTGGTCGATGCGCTGCAGATCATCTTTACCGGACATACCGCCAGCGGCGGTGATATGAATACGTTGCGTATGGGGATTGACGGAATCAGCCAGGCCACGCCGCTGGATACGTTCAAAACCTCTCTGCATGCTGGCCATTCTGTTGAGCAGATCATGCAGTACCCCATTTACAACGGTATGTTTGCCGGTGCGGGCTGGCAGTGGGTCAACCTGGCCTGGCTGGCTGGCGGTGTTTTTCTTCTGCAGCAAAAAGCCATTCGCTGGCACATTCCGGTGAGCTTCCTGCTTTCACTGGGCGTCTGTGCGACGCTGGGCTGGCTGTTTGCCCCCGAGTCGCTGGCTTCCCCGCAAATTCATCTGCTCAGTGGGGCAACGATGCTTGGCGCGTTCTTCATTCTGACAGACCCGGTGACGGCCTCGACGACCAATCGCGGTCGTCTGGTATTTGGTGCGCTGGCGGGCCTGCTGGTGTGGTTAATCCGTAGCTTCGGCGGCTATCCGGATGGCGTGGCCTTTGCCGTACTGTTGGCCAATATTACGGTCCCGCTGATTGACTACTACACGCGCCCGCGCGTGTACGGACACCGCAAAGGATAATCCATGCTGAAAACGATTCGTAAACATGGCATCACTCTGGCGCTGTTTGCCGCGGGCTCGACCGGACTGACCGCCGCCATCAACCAGATGACCAAAACCACCATCGATGAACAGGCGACCATTCAGCAAAAGGCGCTGTTTGATCAGGTCCTGCCTGCCGATCGCTATAATAACCGTTTGCAGGATC
Source organism: Citrobacter freundii complex sp. CFNIH2 (assembly GCF_002880615.1). Classification (NCBI taxonomy): domain Bacteria; kingdom Pseudomonadati; phylum Pseudomonadota; class Gammaproteobacteria; order Enterobacterales; family Enterobacteriaceae; genus Citrobacter; species Citrobacter freundii complex sp. CFNIH2. The sequence goes on from NZ_CP025757.1 coordinate 1,489,108, forward strand.
GCTGCGTCGTGGTCAACGCCCCTGAGCTGGGCAAAGGCGAGCATCGCGTTTATATCGCTGAACAGGACGGCACCCCCGTGGCGGCGGTACTTGAGACGACGGCGCCGGATGGCTATTCTGGCGCCATCCAGTTGCTGGTCGGCGCCGATTTCAGCGGCAAGATTTTGGGCACTCGCGTGACGGAACATCATGAAACGCCGGGTCTGGGCGATAAAATAGAACTGCGCCTGTCTGACTGGATCACTGGTTTCAGCGGCAAAAAAATCCAGGGTGATAACGACAGCCACTGGGCCGTGAAAAAAGACGGCGGGGATTTTGACCAGTTTACCGGGGCGACGATTACGCCACGCGCGGTGGTCAATGCCGTCAAGCGTGCAGGGCTGTATGCCCGGACGCTGCCTGCACAACTTCCTCAACTTCCGGCTTGCGGAGAATAAATCATGAGCGAAATTAAAGACGTCATCGTTCAGGGATTGTGGAAAAACAACTCGGCGCTGGTTCAACTGCTGGGGATGTGTCCACTGCTGGCCGTTACGTCGACCGCCACTAACGCGCTCGGGCTGGGACTCGCCACCACGCTGGTGCTGACGCTGACCAACCTGACTATCTCCACGCTGCGGCGCTGGACGCCAGCGGAAATTCGCATTCCGATTTACGTGATGATCATCGCCTCGGTGGTCAGCGCGGTACAAATGCTGATCAACGCCTATGCCTTTGGCCTCTACCAGTCGCTGGGTATTTTTATCCCGCTGATCGTGACCAACTGCATTGTGGTGGGACGTGCTGAAGCCTTCGCCGCCAAAAAGGGTCCGGCGCTTTCTGCGCTCGACGGGTTTTCCATCGGGATGGGCGCGACCGGCGCTATGTTTGTGCTGGGCTCTCTGCGTGAGATTATCGGCAACGGAACATTATTTGACGGTGCCGACGGGCTGCTCGGTAGCTGGGCGAAAGTCCTGCGCGTGGAAATTTTCCACACCGACACCCCGTTCCTGCTGGCGATGTTACCGCCCGGCGCCTTTATTGGCCTGGGACTCATGCTGGCGGTGAAATATCTCATTGATGAGAAGATGAAAAAACGTCGCGCCAGTGCGTCAGTCGCAACGGAGTTGCCCTCCGGTGAACCAGGGAATGCCTCATGAATAAAGCAAAGCGGTTAGAAATTTTAACCCGTTTACGCGCGAACAATCCGCATCCGACCACCGAACTGAATTTCAGCTCGCCCTTTGAACTGTTGATCGCAGTGCTGTTATCAGCGCAGGCGACGGATGTGAGCGTGAACAAGGCCACGGCGAAACTCTACCCGGTTGCCAATACCCCCGCCGCCATGCTGGAACTCGGCGTTGAGGGCGTGAAATCCTATATCAAAACGATCGGCCTGTTTAACAGCAAAGCCGAAAACGTGATTAAGACCTGCCGCATTCTGCTTGAGCAACATCATGGCGAGGTGCCAGAGGATCGTGCGGCGCTTGAGGCCTTGCCGGGCGTGGGTCGCAAGACGGCAAACGTCGTGCTGAATACCGCCTTCGGCTGGCCCACTATCGCCGTCGACACACATATCTTTCGCGTCTGTAACCGTACCCACTTTGCGCCCGGCAAAAACGTTGAGCAGGTGGAAGAGAAACTGCTGAAAGTGGTACCTGCAGAGTTTAAGGTCGACTGCCACCACTGGCTGATCCTGCACGGTCGTTACACCTGTATTGCCCGAAAACCGCGCTGTGGCTCCTGTATCATCGAAGATCTTTGTGAATTCAAAGAGAAGGTGGATATCTGACCGATTGGGGCTGAGCAATCCGCCCCGCCATAACTTTTTGTTATCCTCTGTTTCTTCCTCTTCATTCCGTCAATGATTCCACTCCCTCAGGCTTAGACAAATGAATAATCCTGGTGATTAGCGCTTATTCAGGTTAATCCTTTTTTTAATAACGAAAATTTCTATCCAATTGTGATCCCGATCATAGTGATAACTCTATGTAAATTTTTTTGTTCAGTTTGGTTAATTCTACAATCAGATGACAATGAGTCAGTTTTTATACACAAAACATTACACTGGCTATTTTTTAGATGCTGGCCTTTATCACTACATTAAACGGCAGATAGCAGAACATATCGCCATACAGCGATTTTCAGGGCCAGTTGACAGCGTAAAAAACTGCCATTCTGCAATTAAAGAAATTTAACGCTAGATAACATTTATCAACCCCGATGAATCCACCAGATGAGATATATGTAACAGGTTATTACAAAAGACTTGTCTGAAAGTGCAAGATAGTGAACATTACTTGCCGTTTCCCCTCCCACTATAACAATTTCACGGCTACCCAGTGGTATCACGTGACAGAACACCCCCGTTAATATGGGATGTAAAAAAAGAGGCTAAAGTGTCTACTGCAAACAAGAAACCAACGGAAAGCGTCAGTCTTAACGCTTTCAAACAACCGAAGGCGTTCTATCTCATTTTCTCGATTGAGCTCTGGGAGCGTTTCGGTTATTACGGCTTACAAGGAATTATGGCCGTTTACCTGGTTAAACAACTGGGTATGTCTGAAGCGGATTCAATCACTCTTTTCTCGTCCTTTAGCGCCCTGGTATACGGTCTGGTCGCCATTGGCGGCTGGTTAGGCGATAAAGTTCTGGGTACCAAGCGCGTCATTATGCTCGGTGCGGTAGTACTGGCTATTGGGTATGCCCTGGTGGCATGGTCCGGACACGACGCCGGAGTCGTTTATATGGGGATGGCCGCCATTGCCGTGGGTAATGGTCTGTTTAAAGCTAACCCGTCCTCGCTGCTCTCGACCTGTTATGCAAAAGATGACCCGCGTCTTGATGGTGCATTTACGATGTACTACATGTCCGTCAATATCGGTTCATTCTTCTCTATGCTGGCAACGCCGTGGCTGGCCGCGCATTACGGCTGGAGCACCGCGTTCGCGTTGAGCGTTGTCGGTATGCTGATCACCGTAGTGAACTTCGCGTTCTGCCAGCGTTGGGTGAAAAACTACGGTTCTAAACCTGACTTCGAACCGATCAACTTCCGCAACCTGCTGCTGACCATCGTCGGCGTTATCGCGCTCGTCGCGATTGCAACCTGGCTGCTGCACAACCAGCAAATCGCCCGCATGGTTCTGGGTGTGATTGCGCTTGGTATCGTGATTATCTTCGGTAAAGAAGCCTTCTCTATGCAGGGTGCGGCCCGTCGTAAAATGATTGTGGCGTTCATTCTGATGCTGGAAGCGATCATCTTCTTCGTGCTGTACAGCCAGATGCCGACGTCGCTGAACTTCTTCGCTATCCGTAACGTTGAGCACTCCATTCTTGGCATCGCGTTCGAACCTGAACAGTATCAGGCGCTGAACCCGTTCTGGATCATCATTGGTAGCCCTATCCTCGCGGCTATCTATAACAAGATGGGCGACACCCTGCCGATGCCGACGAAGTTTGCCATTGGTATGGTGCTGTGTTCCGGCGCGTTCCTGATCCTGCCGCTGGGTGCCAAATTCGCCTCCGATGCGGGCATCGTTTCCGTTAACTGGCTGATCATCTGCTACGGCCTGCAAAGTATCGGTGAGCTGATGATTTCCGGTCTGGGCCTGGCCATGGTGGCACAACTGGTTCCACAGCGTCTGATGGGCTTCATCATGGGTAGCTGGTTCCTCACCACCGCCGGTGCCAACATCATTGGCGGTTATGTCGCCAGCATGATGGCGGTTCCGGAAAACGTCACTGACCCGCTGATGTCTCTGGAAGTGTATGGCCGCGTGTTCCTGCAGATTGGCGTGGCGACCGCAGTAATCGCCGTTCTGATGCTGCTGACGGCGCCGAAACTGAACCGCATGACTCAGGACGACGAACCTCGCGAGAAAGCGTCTAAAACCGCTGCCGCGTAAATTTCTGGGAAACGCATAATGAAGCTGCTAACTTTGCGTTAGCGGCTTTTTTTTTGCCTGAACCCGAACCAGGATACGTTAAACCTCAGTTGAAAGGAGTGATCGATGAAACTGTTCTACAAGCCAGGCGCCTGCTCTCTTGCTTCCCATATTACCCTTCGCGAGAGTGGGAAAGATTTCACGCTGGATGGCGTGGATTTGATGAAAAAGCGTCTGGAAAACGGCGATGATTTTTTCGCGGTCAACCCGAAAGGACAGGTTCCCGCCCTGCTGCTCGATGATGGTACGCTACTGACCGAAGGCGTGGCGATTATGCAATACCTCGCCGACAGCGTTCCTGATCGCCAACTGCTGGCTCCCGTGAGCAGCATTTCACGCTACAAAACGCTGGAGTGGCTTAACTACATTGCGACTGAGCTACATAAAGGCTTCACGCCGCTGTTTCGCCCTGATACTCCAGAAGAGTACAAACCGACCGTTCGTGCGCTTCTTGAGAAGAAAATGCAGTACGTTGATGCCGCGCTCAACGAGGGACAATGGATTTGTGGCTCGCGTTTCACTATCGCCGATGCCTACCTTTTCACCGTGCTGCGCTGGGCGTATGCGGTAAAACTCAATATGGACGGGTTAGACCATATTGCGGCGTATATGAAGCGAATGGCTGAGCGTCCGGGCGTTGCGGCAGCGCTGAAGGCGGAAGGAATACAGTAAGCGAATCAGACCGGATGGCGGCGGTCAACGCCGCCTCCGGCAGGCAAGTCAAAGCTGTGTGGCGCTAAAGTAATGGTCTGGTTGAGCGATACGATCCTGCGCCGCCACCACCTGCAGTTCATATTCCTGCATTGCTTTGGTGGCAATCATAATTTCATACACCGCCGCCGTCACATGTTCCAGCGCCTGCTGGATTGTCGCTCCCTGCAGCAACTTCACTAACAGCAAGCCACTGGTGACATCGCCCACGCCGACCGGCTGGCGGGCGCCGAAATCCACCAGCGGACGACTGATGTGCCAGGCGTCATTGGCAGTAACCAGCAGCATTTCAAAACGATCCTGGCTGTAACCCGCTCGCGCCAGGTGTTTGACCAGCACAATCTCCGGCCCCTGCGCAATGAGCTCGCGGGCGGCGGCAACCGCTTCGTCCACACTGCTCACCGCGTGTTCACAGAGAATTTCCAGCTCAATCAGATTTGGGGCGATGATGTCGCTGGCGGGTAACGCGTGGCGAACATGAAACTCGGCGACGCCAGGCGCGACAATGCACCCCTTTTCCGGATGTCCCATCACCGGGTCACAAAAATATTTCGCTGCCGGGTTGGCCGCTTTCACCTGACGCACGATCCCCAGAATATGCTCGCCCTGCTCGGCAGACCCCAGATAGCCGCTCAGCACCGCATCACAGCGCTTCAGCTGATCGATATCGGCAATGCCCTGCACAATCTCCGTCAGATGCGAGGGCGGCATGACGCAGCCCGTCCATTTGCCGTATTGCGTGTGATTAGAGAATTGAACCGTGTTGAGGGGCCAGACGTTGGCACCGAGGCGGCGCATCGGAAACTCCGCGGCGCTATTGCCAGCATGTCCAAAAACAACATGGGACTGAATGGCGAGGATATTCTTCATTTTTTGCTTACCACAACCCTGAAAAAATAAAGGGGCGTGGTTTCCCACGCCCCTGCTAACTTTCGATTACTTCCAGCACACCAGACAGTAATTCTTCTTACCGCGACGCAGCAGCGTGTAGCGGCCATACAGACGATCGCCTTCGACGAAGGTGTACTCCGGATCCGACTGCTTCTCGCCGTTAATAGTGATCGCGTTTGACGCAATGGTCTTACGCGCCTGACCACGAGACGGCTGCAGTTCGGAATCCACCAGCGCCTGCATCAGGTCAGCGCCTTTTTCCATCTCAACCATCGGCACACCGTCCTGCGCCAGTTGTTCGAAGTCCGCTTCGCTCAAATCGCTCAGCGTACCGTTGAACAGGCTCTCGGTGATGCGTTTTGCCGCGATAAGGCCCTCTTCGCCATGCACCAGACGCGTGACCTGCTCAGCCAGCACGTACTGCGCACGCGGCGCTTTACCGCTGTTCTTGTCTTCTTCTTCCAGCGCATTGATCTCTTCAATGTCCATGAAGGTGAAGAACTTCAGGAAGCGATACACGTCGGCGTCGGCCGTGTTGATCCAGAACTGATAGAATTTGTACGGACTGGTTTTCTTCGGATCCAGCCATACTGCGCCGCCTTCAGTTTTCCCGAACTTGGTGCCGTCCGCTTTGGTGATCAGCGGAACGGTTAGACCAAAGACCTGATTCTGATGCAGACGACGCGTCAGGTCGATCCCGGAGGTGATGTTACCCCACTGATCGGAACCGCCGATTTGCAGCGCCACGCCATGCAGTTTATTCAGGCAGGCAAAGTCATAACCCTGTAACAGGTTGTAGGAGAACTCGGTGAAGGAGATCCCTTGATCGTCACGGTTCAGACGCTGTTTCACCGCTTCTTTGTTGATCATCTGGTTTACAGAGAAATGCTTACCGATATCGCGCAGGAAGGTCAGCACGTTCATGTTGCCGAACCAGTCATAGTTATTCGCCGCGATAGCGGAGTTGTCACCGCAGTCGAAATCCAGGAACGGAGCAACCTGTTTACGGATTTTGTCTACCCACTCCTGAACGGTGTCTTCGGTGTTCAGTTTACGCTCGGCGGCTTTAAAGCTCGGGTCGCCAATCAGACCGGTCGCGCCACCGACCAGCGCCACAGGTTTGTGACCTGCCTGCTGGAAGCGTTTCAGGCATAACAAGGGAACCAGATGCCCCAAATGCAAGCTGTCAGCGGTAGGATCGAAGCCGCAATAGAGCGCGATCGGGCCTTGCGCCAGTCGCTCTGCTAACGCTTCCTCGTCCGTCACCTGGGCGACCAGCCCCCGCTCTTGCAATTGTTTAATCAAGTTACTGCTTGCCATCAAAATCTCCATGTATAAAACGACTGCACCTTTGCCGGTACACGACTTTTCGCCAGACGCGAAAGCTCTATAGAATAAAGCGCTGGCGCACACAGCGCTAGCGCTTAACACAACAATTTTCCGGGTTTATGGCGCGAGACGGTCAATTTTCCATGCGTTATTTTCACGCTGGTATAAAAAGCGGTCATGCAGTCGGTGTTCACCGCCCTGCCAGAACTCCATCTGTTCAATGCTGACGCGGAATCCGCCCCAGAAACTGGGCAGCGGCACTTCGCCTTGCTGGAATTTCTGTTTTAATTCGAGGAATTTACTTTCGAGGATCCCACGCGCGGAAATACGGCTGGACTGTTTCGAGACCCATGCGCCGATCTGGCTGTCACGCGGGCGGCTGTGGAAATACTTCACCACTTCCAGCGTTGATAAGCGTTCGGCTTTCCCCGTCACCATCACCTGACGTTCCAGCATATGCCAGGGAAACAGCAGGCTGATGCGAGGATTTTTTTCGATTTGATGCGCTTTACGGCTGCCGAGGTTGGTATAGAACACCAGCCCTTTTTCATCGTAGTGTTTCAGCAACACAATACGCTGATACGGTTGGCCATTTTCGTCAACGGTCGCCACAACCATGGCGGTGGGATCCGCCAGTCTGGCGTCACATGCCTGAGCCAGCCAGCGTTCGAAAAGCGTTAACGGCTCAGCGGGAAGATCGCGGCGGCGCAGACCGCCTTTGGTGTATTCACGGCGCAGATGCGCGATTTGCTGCAATTCGTCGTTATCAGACATGGGGTTCGCTACGGATTGTCAGTGGGTGGCGCTATTGTGCGCCGCCCTGCTGGAAATCTCAACGCTTCGGGTTTTGTAACTGGCAGTTATTCAGCACGATACGGTCACGTTTGTAGACGGTCGCTCCGTCGCCCTTCGACCAGAACACATAGATTCCGTCGGTATAGCGCGCGCCTGACGCCGAGATGCCCTGCTTCAGATTAAGCAGTTTATTGTCATAAACAAAATTCACCTCCTGACGGGTATTATTCAATTTTACCGTCAGCGGTTTTTCATCACACTGATATTCCAGCGTGTCCGTTTGCATACGTTCAACAAACTGGTTGTAGACGCTACAACCAGAGAGCATAAGCGGGAAACAGATGAGTAGCAGTTTTTTCATAGACGTATCCTGAAGACTTTCCTGGTCCGGGAGGGTGAATTCACCCTCCTTAATCTCCACAGTGTAACGGCAGAAGACGAAAGAAAAATTCAGTTAACTCTGAGTTCGTGGGTTGGCAGGAAACACCGCGCCCAGAATGCTTGCTTCACAGGCGCCGGTCACCGACGGTAAATTGCCCGGAAGACCGGCCAGTGTGCGCCATGCCAGCCAGGCAAATGCCAACGCTTCCATATCATCGCCGCTGATCCCGGCCTCATCGGTGGTCGTCACTTCCGTTCCCGGCAGCAGCCCCGCCAGTCGGGTCATTAACAAAGGGTTACGACTGCCGCCGCCGCAGACCATCAGACGTTCGCAGCCCCCGCTCAGCAGCACCTGTTCGGCGATGGTGACCGCCGTCAGCTCCGTCAGCGTCGCCTGAACATCGCGCGGCGCGATCCCCGGGAACGCCGCCAGTTGGCGTTCGATCCAGCCGTAGTTGAAGAATTCCCGCCCGGTACTTTTCGGCGCGGGTAGCGAGAACCAGGGGTCGCTGAGCATATTTTGCAGCAACGGAATAATCACCGTCCCACCGCAGGCCCATTGCGCATCTTTATCATAGGGTTTGCCGCACTGCCGCCAGATCCAGGCATCCATCAGCATATTGCCGGGCCCGGTGTCGTATCCACGCACGGGCTGCCCCGGAATCAACAGCGACAGATTGGCGATGCCGCCAATATTGAGCACCATTCTTCGCTCAGTCGGATGCGCGAGCAGCGCCTGATGAAATGCAGGTACCAGCGGCGCGCCCTGTCCGCCCAGCGCAATATCACGACGGCGGAAGTCGCCGACTACCGTGATACCGGTATGCGCCACAATCTGATTGTTATCGCCGATCTGTAGCGTATGCGGCGCCGCGCCGGTGGGTTCATGCCACACCGTTTGCCCGTGGCAACCAATAGCGATAATGTCTTGCGGACGCAATTTTTCCTGCGCCAGTAGCGCGTTGACCGCCTCGGCAAACAGCTTGCCCAACCGAACATCCAACTGACCCAACTGGGAAAGCGTCAGAGTTTGCCCCTGGCAAATATCGAGAATCGCCTGTTTAAGGGAAACCGGCATCGGCCAGCTGAGGCTCCCCTGTTGGGCCACCATCGTGTCATCTATCGTCGCCAGTACGACATCGACACCATCAAGGCTGGTGCCTGACATCACGCCAATATAACGGCCCGATTTCATACATGTTCCTTTTTAAGCATGACTTTGCGTCAACACTCCATCATAAACGCGCAGTCAATGCTACGCTTCATTCACGTTTTTCCCGAAAGCGCCCTCGCCGTGCTGATTTAATAAATTCACTGAATAGTTCGTTTAAAGTTGGTTAAGCTGGCTGTTATTATGATTTCTGTATCATTCAGACAGAACATGTGACCTTAAACGCGCAAATGCCATATAATTTGACCATGAGGGATGCTTGGGTAGCGTTTCATGGTGAACAGGAGATTTTTAAATGATTAAACGTGTACTGATCGTTTCACTGGCTGGCTTGTCTTTAGTGGGTTGTGCCAACACGGATAGCCTTTCAGGCGATGTCTATACCGCTTCTGAAGCGAAGCAGGTTCAGAACGTTACCTACGGGACGATTGTAAACGTGCGTCCGGTAAAAATTCAGGCCGGTGATAATGATAACGTGATCGGCGCCATTGGTGGCGCTGTGCTCGGTGGCTTCCTGGGTAACACTGTTGGTGGTGGTACCGGTCGTTCTCTGGCAACGGCGGCGGGTGCTGTCGCGGGTGGCGTTGCCGGACAAGGCGTACAGGGTGCGATGAACAAAACACAGGGCGTTGAGCTGGAAATCCGTAAGGATGATGGCAACACCATCATGGTTGTTCAGAAACAAGGGGATACGCGTTTCTCTGCGGGACAGCGTGTCGTACTGGCCAGCAACGGTCGTCAGGTTACCGTTTCTCCGCGCTAAGTGAATTAACGTGTGGTCAGGATCTGACCACACGTTTCATGACATTAATCGTGCGACTGTAGCTCAATGATATTGTGTTCAAGTCGGGTGATCAGTTTAATCAGCAGGTCAATTTCCTGCGCAGAAATCCCTTCCAGAATTTCACCACGCGTTTTGTTGATAACCGCTTCCATATCAGCAATCAGCGGCTCTGCCTTTTCCGTGAGTTTAATCCGCTTGGCCCGGCGATCGCTGACACAGGTCTGACGCGAAATAAGCCCTTTCTCTTCGAGCTGATCCAGCGTACGTACCAGTGACGGCTGTTCGATGCCAATCGCTTTTGCCAGTTGTATCTGTGATTGATCCGGTGGCAGTTGATGAATATTATGCAGCGTAACCCAGTGCGTCTGCGTCAATTCCAGAGGCTTAAGACGGTGGTCTATCAAAGCACGCCAAATGCGCACCAACCGTGCCAGATCAGAACCTAATGGCGATTCCAATTTCATCTCCTTATAATTAGCTTGCTAAGATATTATACTGATTTTAGAATAGTGTGCAGCAATTGTATTGCTAAAACAAATGTATTGCTGCATTTGGTTACCGCCAGACATATTTTTCAGACATTACGCGAAAAAAGCACGCTTCGTACCGGTTTTTGCTAAACCTGGATAAACGTAGCCTGACGCAAAGGACTATTGCTTGTGACCTCCGCACTCAATACAACAGGGATGCCCTTACAGGACTTAGTGATTGGCGCATCTGTTTACTTCCCGCCGCTGTTCAAGGCCTTTGCGCTGGGATTTCTCCTCTGGCTTTTCATCCATCGCCTGCTGCGCGAACGTATTTACTCCGGTGAAATCTGGCATCCTTTATTGATGGATCTGTCAATTTTTGCTCTCTGCGTCTGTTCGGGTCTTCTTTTATTGGTTGCGTGGTAATTATGACGCTGAAAACACTGAAATATTTCTCCACCATTGTGGTTGCTGCCCTTGCCGTCCTGGCGGGATGGTTTATGTGGAATTATTACATGCAATCCCCCTGGACACGTGACGGGAAAGTGCGCGCCGAACAGGTCAGCGTAACGCCGCAGGTGTCAGGCGCCATCATCGATCTCCTGATAAAAGATAACCAGTTCGTCAACGCCGGCGATCTGCTTTTTCGTATCGATAAGACCCCTTTTCATATCGCCGAACTCAATGCGCAGGCGCAACTGGCTAAAGCGCAATCGGAACTGGCGAAAGCCAACAACGAAGCCAACCGTCGTCGCCATTTGTCGCAGAACGTTATCTCCGCGGAAGAGTTAGATACCGCCAATCTGAATGTGAAAGCGATGCAGGCAAGCGTAGACGTCGCCCAGGCGACGCTCAGACAGGCGCAGTGGCAACTGGCGCAGACGGATGTCCGCGCCCCGGTCTCCGGTTGGATCACCAATCTGTCGACGCGTACTGGTGACTTCGCCACCACCGGTCAGCCGTTATTTGCCCTGGTGGATAGCCACTCCTTCTATGTGATGGGCTATTTTGAAGAAACCAAACTGCGTCATATCCGCGAAGGCGCGCATGCCCAGATTACGCTTTATAGTGGTAACATTAAGTTACAGGGTCACGTATCCAGCATTGGCCGTGCCATTTACGACCAAAGCGTGGAGAGCGATTCCGGACTGGTGCCGGATATCAAGCCCAACGTGCCCTGGGTCCGTCTGGCTCAGCGCGTTCCGGTACGTATCGAATTTGACCAGGTTCCACGTGACGTGACGCTGGTTTCCGGCACGACCTGTAGCGTGGCAATCGGTAAATAAATGAAGCGTCTGCACGTGTCTCTGGGCAATACGCCATGGCTGAAAGCGACTGCCGGGCAGTGGCGCTATGCCCTGCGTAATACCCTCGCGATGTGCCTGGCGCTGACGTTTGCCTACTATCTCAATCTGGATGAACCGTACTGGGCCATGACCTCTGCCGCCGTGGTCAGTTTTCCCACCGTCGGCGGTGTGATCAGTAAAAGTCTTGGACGCATTGCGGGAAGTCTGCTGGGGGCGACTGCAGCGTTAATTCTCGCCGGGCATACCCTCAACGAACCGTGGCTGTTTCTGTTGAGCATGTCCGCCTGGATTGGTTTTTGTACCTGGGCCTGCGCGCAGTTTACTAATAACGTGGCCTATGCCTTCCAGCTCGCAGGTTACACCGCTGCCATTATTGCCTTCCCGATGGTGAACATTGTCGACATCACTCAACTCTGGGATATCGCGCAGGCGCGCGTCTGTGAAGTGATTGTCGGGATCCTCTGCGGCGGCACGATGATGATGATTTTGCCCAGCACCTCCGATGGCACTGCGCTACTGACCGCGCTGAAGAACATGCATGCGCGCTTGCTGGAACACGCCAGCCTGCTGTGGCAACCCGAGACGACCGACGCCATTCGCTCTGCGCACGAAGGGGTGATCGGACAAATTTTGACGATGAATTTACTGCGTATTCAGGCATTCTGGAGTCATTACCGTTTCCGTCGACAGAATGCACTGCTGAACGCCCTTTTGCATAATCAACTGCGCCTCACCAGCGTCATCTCGAGTTTACGCAGAATGTTGCTGAACTGGCCCAATCCACCGGCCCCTGTGCGGGAGATCATTGACCAACTTCTGGCGGCGCTGGCCCGTTCACAGACCGACAGCTATGCCGTAGCGCGGATTATTGCGCCACTTGCCCCCACCGACGCGAGCGACTATCGTCACGTCGCCTTCTGGCAGCGGTTACGCTACTTCTGCCGCCTCTATCTGCGCACCAGTCACCAGTTACGCGTGATCGAAAATGGCGGGCCGCTAACCACAGTTAACATCCCGCGAACCCCTGCGCTGGCGCGGCACACCGATAATGCAGAAGCCCTCTGGAGCGGCCTGCGCACCTTCGTCACGCTGATGGTCATTGGCGCCTGGAGTATTACGTCACAATGGGAGTCGGGTTCGGGAGCGTTAACGCTGGCGGCCATCAGTTGTGTGCTCTACTCCGCCGTTGCCGCGCCGTTTAAATCATTGACCTTGTTGATGCGCACGCTGGTGTTGCTCTCGCTGTTCAGTTTTGTGGTCAAGTTCGGCCTGATGGTCCAGATTAGCGACCTCTGGGAGTTCTTGCTGTTTTTGTTCCCCTTGCTGACCACCATGCAATTATTGAAATTGCAGATGCCAAAACTGGCGGGGTTATGGGGACAACTGATTGTCTTTATGGGGTCGTTTATCGCCGTGACCAATCCGCCGGTCTATGACTTTGCCGATTTTCTGAATGACAATACGGCGAAAATTGTCGGCGTGGCGCTGTCATGGCTGGCCTTCGCAATATTGCGTCCCGGATCGGATGCACGCAAAAGCCGCCGTCATATTCGGGCGCTGCGCCGGAGCTTTGTCGATCAGTTGAGTCGTTATCCGACGTACAGTGAAAACGAGTACGAGTCGCTGACCTATCACCATATCAGTCAGTTAAGCAACAGTCAGGATGCGCTGGCACGGCGTTGGCTGCTGCGCTGGGGCGTGGTATTGCTCAACTGTTCGCACGTCGTCTGGCAGCTTCGCTGCTGGGAGTCGCGTTCTGACCCGCTGTCGCAGGTCAGGGACATCTGTATTGCCTTACTGCATGACGTGATGAGCGAACGCGGCGTCCAGCAACGACCGCTTGCCACGACGCTGGCTGAACTCCTGCGGATTTGTCAGACGCTGTCGCACCATCATCAACCCGCCGCGCAAGAGCTGGCGGCGATCGTCTGGCGACTGTATTGTTCGCTTTCTCAGCTGGAACAAGCGCCGCCAGAGGGGTCGTTGACATCGTGATTACTTGATCACGCCACAAGCGAAGCGTGCCCCACCGCCGCCCAGGGGTTTGGGCTGATCGGACATATTATCGCCACCGACGTGGATCATCAGCGCTTTGTCTTTGATGTCGTTAAGGGATTTCAGGCGCGTTGCTGTGACAGGAACAATGGCTTTACCTTCGTTATTCACCACCAGCACGGGCAGATCGCCAAGATGCCCTTCGCCATCCGGCCCGGCATGTTTACCGGTTTTGTGCGGGTCAAAATGTCCGCCCGCAGACTCAGCAGCAGACGCTTTACCGTCTTTAATGGCTGGCTGACAGCTGCCGTTGGCATGGATATGAAAACCATGCTCTCCCGGCGGCAGCGCTTTTAGATCCGGCGTAAACTCCAGCCCATTCCCGGTTTCCGCAATAGTCACCTCCCCGATGGACTGCCCGACACCTTGCGAGGTAACCAGATTCATCTCCACTGTCTCACTGGCGGCTTGCGCGCCCGCACAGGCTAACAGGGTTAACACAGCCAGACTCAATCGCTTCATAGGACCTCCGTTCGGTATGTATGTCGGTTAAGTGTAAACCAGTGACGCCATTTTGAACGGAGATCCGCGATTTTACGCTTACGGTACGTCGTAACCCAGCGCGGCTTTACGGATACGGAACCACTGCTGACGACTCATTTTCAGAGACTCGGCTTCCACCGCTGCGCGCACACGTTCGATTTTACCAGAGCCAATGATCGGCAGCGGCTGCGACGGCAGACGCAGGATCCAGGCGTAAACCACCTGCTCAATGGAAGAGGCGTTCAGTTCTTGTGCAATAACCGCCAGCTCATTACGCAGCGGCTGGAACGCATCGTCATTGAACAGGCGCCCGCCGCCGAGACAGGACCAGGCCATCGGGCGAATACGCAGTTGTTGAAGCTGATCGAGCGTGCCGTCTAACAGCAGCGGTTGGTGAACCGGAGAGATCTCCACCTGGTTGGTCGCCAGCGTGAACGGAAGGCGCGATTGCAGTAGCGTAAACTGCGCAGGCGTAAAGTTGGAAACGCCGAAGTGGCGTACTTTTCCGCTCTGATGCAGGTGTTTGAAGGCTTCGGCGACCTCATCAGCATCCATCAGCGGGTCCGGGCGGTGGATCAACAGCAGATCCAGATGGTCCGTCGCCAGATTGGTCAACGACTGTTCCGCGCTTTTCACAATATGATTGCGGTCGGTGATGTAGTGGCCCAGCGCGTTTTCTGCACGGGCGGTGGTGGCGATCCCGCATTTGGTGACGATCTGCATCCGCTCACGCAGATGAGGAGCCAGTTTCAGCGCTTCGCCAAAGGCGGCCTCGCACAGATAGCCACCGTAAATATCCGCATGGTCCACGGTCGTGACACCTAAATCCAGGTGCTCTTCAATAAAGTTCACCAGCTCCTGGGGGGACATATTCCAGTCCATCAGTCGCCAGTATCCCATGACAAAGCGGGAGAATTCCGGGCCTTGTGGCGCAAGAGTAATACGCTGAACCATAACTGCTTCCTCGTGAAGTAAATTACAGCGAGTATATACAATTAGTGGCTTAAAAGAGTGAAGGCTGTTGAGGTTCTTCTGGCGCGGCGGGTTTATTTGCGCGTAATTTACGCAGCAGACGCTGGCGGCATAACCGCAGCACATCTTGTTTTTGCGCGTCGCTCATATTTTGCCAGTTGAACCGCTCATCCCGGCTGCGCAGGCATCCCCGGCAAAAACCGCGCTCATCTGACTGGCAAATTCCCCGACACGGGCTCTGAACGGGAAAAAACTCTAACTGCTCTGCCACGCCCTTTCCTCTTCATTAGGTCTTCACTCTATTGAAGACGTAAACATGATTTCTGGCAACCTGACTTGCATTAGACCGACTGGTCTATTACACTCCCTGCCATGAACAAGCAAACTGAATACGATACCCGCGAACACTTACTGGCTACCGGTGAGCATCTTTGCATGCAGCGAGGCTTTACCGGTATGGGGCTGAGCGAGTTGCTCAAAACCGCCGGGGTGCCGAAAGGATCGTTTTATCACTACTTTCGCTCAAAAGAAGCCTTTGGCGTCGCCATGCTGGAACGGCATTTCGCCGGTTATCATCAGCGGCTGGCGGTGCATTTTGACACGGGTCCGGGCAATTATCGCGATCGCATTCTGGCTTATTATCAGGAAACCCTGAATCAGTTTTGCCAGCAAGGGATCATCAGCGGCTGCCTGACGGTTAAACTTTCCGCCGAAGTGTGCGACCTGTCGGAAGATATGCGCACCGCGATGGACCAGGGAGCCGGGAAGATTATGCTCATCCTGGCGCAAGCGCTGGAAAAAGGTCGTGACAGTCATTGTTTGATGTTTGCAGGAGAACCGCTGCAACAGGCGCAAATTCTTTATGCCCTGTGGCTGGGGGCGAACCTGCAGGCCAAAATTTCGCGTAGTGCCACCCCGCTGGAAAATGCGCTGGCGCACGTAAAAAATATCATTGCAACGCCTGATGTTTAACAGGCGTTTTATTTAATCTCTCACTAGACGACCGGTCTATTCATAACGGAAAACATTATGTCATCTGATAAACTGTTTACCCCACTGAAAGTGGGCGCGATCACCGCACCAAACCGTATTTTCATGGCCCCGCTGACGCGCCTGCGCAGCATTGAGCCTGGCGACATCCCGACTCCGTTAATGGCCGAATATTATCGCCAACGCGCCAGCGCGGGTCTGATCATCAGCGAAGCGACGCAAATTTCCGCACAGGCGAAGGGTTACGCTGGCGCGCCGGGTCTGCACAGTGATGAGCAGATCGCCGCGTGGAAGAAAATCACCGCTGGTGTTCATGCTGAAAACGGCCATATCGCCGTTCAGTTGTGGCACACAGGCCGTATTTCTCACTCCAGCCTGCAACCGGGCGGCCAGCAGCCGGTGTCCGCATCCGCTATCAGCGCCGGTACCCGTACTTCCCTGCGTGATGAAAATGGTCAGGCAATCCGTGTGGATACCTCAATGCCTCGCGCGCTGGAAACTGAAGAGATCCCGGGAATCGTCAATGATTTCCGTCAGGCGATCGCCAATGCGCGTGAAGCCGGTTTTGATCTGGTTGAATTGCACTCCGCCCACGGTTATCTGCTGCACCAGTTCCTTTCTCCTTCTTCTAACCATCGTACCGATCAGTACGGCGGTAGCGTGGAGAATCGCGCGCGCCTGGTGCTGGAAGTGGTCGATGCGGGAATTAAGGAATGGGGTGCGGACCGTATCGGGATTCGCGTTTCACCTGTTGGCACCTTCCAGAATGTCGACAATGGTCCGAACGAAGAAGCCGACGCGCTGTATCTGATTGAGGAACTGGGTAAACGCGGCATCGCCTATCTGCATATGTCTGAACCAGACTGGGCAGGCGGCAAGCCGTATACCGACGCGTTCCGTGAAAAAGTACGCGCCCGTTTCCATGGTCCGATTATCGGTGCCGGCGCCTATACGCCAGAAAAAGCAGAGAGCTTAATTGAGAAGGGTCTGATCGATGCCGTCGCGTTTGGTCGTGATTATATCGCTAACCCGGATCTGGTGGCGCGTCTGCAACGTAAAGCTGAACTCAATCCGCAACGCAGTGAAAGTTTCTACGGCGGCGGTGCAGAAGGCTATACCGATTACCCGACGCTCTGATCCCCTCCATCGGCATTCCTTCATTGATAGCGGCGTAAAAACGCCGCTATACTAAAACAACATTTTGAATGTATTGACCATTTTTTAAGGGGACAAAACATGCGTTTACTTCATACGATGCTGCGCGTTGGCGATCTGCAACGCTCCATTGATTTTTACACTAACGTTCTGGGCATGAAACTGCTGCGTACCAGCGAAAATACCGAATACAAATACTCTCTGGCGTTTGTCGGTTACGGTGAAGAAAGTGACGAAGCGGTGATTGAACTGACCTATAACTGGGGCGTCGACAAATACGAGCTGGGTACGGCGTATGGGCATATCGCCCTGAGCGTCGACAACGCGGCTGAAGCCTGTGAACGTATTCGTCAGAATGGCGGTAACGTCACTCGTGAAGCCGGTCCGGTTAAAGGCGGCACTACCGTGATCGCTTTTGTTGAAGATCCGGACGGTTACAAAATCGAGCTGATCGAAGAGAAGGACGCCGGGAAAGGTCTCGGAAACTGATTGTTCGCGGGCGCATGATGCGCCCGCTGCTTTTTACGTAGATGACCGTTATTGATAGGACAGTTCGTAAATCACCGAAGCCGAGATCTTCCCGCCCACAATCGCCTCATCCGACGTTCGATAATAGCGTGCAGCCATAGGAATGGTGTACTGCCCTTGTACTGCTTTACCCACTGAAAAAGATTTGTTCAGGTTAATAGTCTGTGGTGTTGCCCCTTCGTCTCTGGCCGCTAATAACTGCACACCGACGTTTTGCGCCATTCCGTCCCCAACATCATTAAGCACCACGCCTTTTTCCGGATCCCCACCATTAGGATCAGTCAGTGTCATACTAATAGTAGCCGACGCATTACATATAAGGCTGATGGTAAAATCCACATTATTACCGACATCCCCTTGATGAGGCAGTGCAGTGATATTGATGGCATGTAAATCCACGACGTCAGGCGTCAACGCCTCATCAACATCGCATGCTGGCACTTTAATGTGTGCACTGCCCGTTATAGACACCCGACTGTAAACCTTACCCCCAGATGATGGAGACGATGATATCAACGCATTAACAAAGGGGGCTGATAAAGTGACATCGCCGGGTTCAACGGGACCAACAACATAGAATTGCATTTTCAGATTAGAGATATTCCAGATACTTGACCACGCGTATATTGAATTGGGGCCAGCGAACCATGCAGATCCCGAATTCCCGACGATTGTCGGCGGATTATACCTATCATCCCAGACCTTTACACCGATACCTGGAACATTCGTTGCGTAGACATCTTTGGTGCTCGTCGTTTTTTGCGTAGTGGAAAATTGAAGATATGCATAGGAGGCACCAGGAGTATCACATCCTACGTTTACCGCCGGTCCGGGCGGGATATCAATCACATCGCCTATTGGCCCCAGACTGGCATCAGCAGGAACATCTATAGTTATGCCTAGATTGTAGGAATAGGTAATATAGCCATTCGGAGGGTAGCAACTGGCTCGTACCAGTCCGCTAAAAAAAAGCAGCATAACTGTCATATAGCAAGAAAATTTTGGCATGTTTATTTTCTCAACAAATAGAATGAGTAACATGAGGTACTTTAAATACTGAGCATACAGAATTCGACGAGTAATAATGTAGAAACATAATGACATTATAGTGAGCAAGAACGCGCCAACAACCCAGGACCAGTCCGATGTCGCACTACTTATTTAATTATTTTAGTCCACAACACAGCCAATACTTTGTATAATTAAAACACCGAATCAAAACGAAAATATAAAATAATACTCAGAAAGTATTGCATCATTTTTTAAAAATATATTTCGGACGATAAAACCGATAATAATAACGTTTCGAGTGTGGCAGGAAAGATAGCAGGAGAAGCTGAGATTGTACTGCTTGTAAGGATTGTTAAGCAGGCAGCGGGCGCATAATGCGCCTGCTGCCTGTCGGCATTTGGCCGTTATTGATAGGACAGTTCGTACACAACAGAGGCCGAAACCTTTCCGCCGACTATTGCCTCATCCGAGGTTCGATAATAGCGTGCGGCCATGGGGATAGTGTATTCTTCCATCTCATACCCCTTACCAATAGTAAAAGATTCATTCAAATGAAGGAGTTGCGGCGTTGTCCCACCGTCTCTTGCCGACAATAACTGCACGCCAACATTATGCGCCATTCCATCACCAGTATCATTATACAAAACGCCATTTTCCACATCGCCTCCATTGGGATCGGTCAGTGTCATATTGATGGTTTGATTCGAAGTACACATAAGATGGATATTGAAATCGACGTTACTACCGATATCCCCTTTATTTGGAAGTTGACTGGCATCAATACGATGTAAATCGATATTTTTGGGCGTGTCTTCCATAACATCGCATCCGCCTGCAGTTACATTAATAGCAAACGAAGATAATAATATATTCACACACAGATCTTTTGTATCGGTTGTCTGCGAAGATGACAGGCAAATTTGCCCCAAAGACTGCGCGGGAACAATACGCCTCCCTGGGGGTAATGTCTGGTTCGTCGTTGTAGTTACGTAAAATTTAAATCTCGCGCCTAATGCCCCTTGAGCGACTATCCCATTAATTGACCATATTGAGTCAGACGGATTTTTTTCAAATGGTATGAAAGGTTCATTCGGATCGGCAATCGCCATCGCATAGCCAAAACCTATAAATGGGCCTACACCATCGGATAGTTGATATATCGGTAAGCGCCCAACATCAGTAGGAAGTCTCCACCCCCAGTAACCGGAATTCTGATCTGCAAATGCCCATGTCGATGTTCCGCTTCCTGAACATTTCTCCCCAGTGAATGTAAATATGACATCGAAGACATCTTCAGCTTCACCAAACGTTACCCCTATATTGGGATTATCAGCACTATTTATATACATGGTTGCCGGTGTGATATGCAAATCCGCAGGCTTAACACATGAACTCGTATAGGTGGCATAGGCGTCTTTAGGTATCGCGCATGCGATCAATAAAATCGTTACCGCGACAATATATCGCGCAGGATACCTAAAAATAACATTTTCAACATAATTAACGGCGGTCATAAATACGCATCACTCATTGTATAGTTGTGCTCATCGGCAACTTTCCACATATTGCTTAAGCGCCGTTTTCTTCGTGTTTTCCGTTTCTGGCGCGAGGGTATAATTCACACTGCATTGTTCATCAGTTTCAGCGCCCCATTTAACATGCAGGGTGCCTTTATCCGTTGGCACGCGTGCATAGATCAGGCTGCCCTGTGAGACCACGCCGACACCGACGCCATTATCATCAAAAACGTCAGCGCCAAACGGCAGCGTTTTACCGGCATAGTCAGCCTGAATTAAAACGGGTCTTCCCTGGCGGGAATCAAATTTCGCCTTCACAATCGCGCCATAGCGCGGGACGATTTTTTGCGAGGTATTTTCCAGTTCCGCGTTTTCAGAAATCCCTTTGGGATCAATCACCACATCATTCAACTGATAGGGATTGCTTGCGGGAAATAATGCATAGCCAAAGCGATCAATCGCCACTCCGGGATAGGAGGGGATCGCCGCCCCCTCGGCCCCTTTCGCCTCCACCAGGGTAAACGTATCCCCCGTATAGGGCGAAAGCGTGATCCCGCCTGAGTGCGCGACTAGCGTACCGGTCATACCCAGCGATGCCCGATGATAGTCGCGTCCCTGACTCCAGGAGGCGGATAACGAGGCGAGGCTGCCTTTATAGCCTCCCCCCAGATCACTGCTGGTTCCGGCACTGGCGTCATGCGTGCCGCTTACTGTCCAGGAATACTGATTTTGTGCCCCAAGGGTACCCGAAATAAGAGCCTGTTCGGAGGACTGCCCTTCAGAATCCTGGTTATAGCTCATGCTCAGTTGCGGCGCGTAGGAGCCCATATCATGGCTTTCCCACAGCGGAATGGAGAAATTGAGGAAATAGCTGGTTTGCGATCCGCCCCATTCGTCCTGGCTACGACTGACGTTCAGACTGTAATTCACCCACTTGTAACTGTTAGAATAGCCGATCTGATATTGGCGCTCAGTTGACCCCTGGTTCCAGTAGTTTTCCAGGCTGGCGCTGACATATAACTGCCCCCATCCTTCCTGTAACCCCTGGCTGACATTCAGTGTGAAGCGACTTTTTTGCCGCTGAATCTGATAGCCGCTGTTGCCGTGCTGAAGGTCATCCAGCGTCTCCATCGCCGTTAAATAATCCATATAGCCGCTACTGGAAAATCGGTAGGCGGCCAGCGTAATGTTACTGTTTGTTTCATTGATCAGCTTGCTGTAGCTAATCTGGTAACTCTGCCCTGACATAGCATCCCGATCGGGAAGACGTGCTTTAGACTGGGTGATATCGAACGCCACGGCGCCAACAGGAAGACCTAACGCCGCCCCGATTTTGATCGCCTGATAATCCTGGTTGCCCTGGAGCCCAACGTAACCTGTCAACAGGTTTGTGAAGCCCTGCTGCCAGGTGACTTCGGTAAAGGTGGGATCGTTCGAGACGTTGTCGCTTCGCAGCTTGCCCGCACTGACACTGTAATGCACGCTACCTGGCCGCAGTAATTGCGACACGGAAGAATACGGCATGGAAAAATTCTGCTGCGAGCCATCCGCTTCTTCTATTGTCACATCCAGGTTGCCGCCGTAGCCGGTCGGATAGAGATCGCTTATCACAAAGGCCCCTGGTAAAACGGTCGTTTCATAAATGCGTTGACCGTTCTGCTTCACCGTCACCTTCGCGTTAGTTTTCGCCACCCCCCGAATTTCCGGCGCGTAGCCTCGCTGTGATTGTGGCAACATGCGCTCATCGCTGGCCACCTGCGCCCCGGTAATAGGCAAGGTGTCAAACAGTTGCCCACTGGTGTTGAGCTGCCCGGCTGTTAGTCTGCCCCAGATAACCGGAATGTCGCGTTGAACATAGGTATTCAGTACGCTGTATTTCCCGCCCTGTTCCTGCGACCAGTTCCACGAACCATTATGACGAAGATACCAGGCGCCGATATTCAGGCCGCTGTTAATTGAGGAATAAAAAGATTTCGATTCGTAATTGCTGTTTTTAGACTCGTAACCATTCATATTATATCCCAGCATCAGGGCTGGAATACCACTGTCCCACATGGATGGAGGCACTGAACCGCGAGGCTGTTTATTAATATAAACCTGAGGAATAGAAAGATTGAGTTGCTGACCTTCGCTGTCAAACTCCTGGGTCGCTTCCGGGATGATATCCTGGATGCGGGTACATTTTTTATTATCGACCAGCACATCCCATTGGGTGAATTTGATCTGCTCTTTTTTAAAACTGATCAGTTCAAACACCTTTTCCGGGATACAGGCGTCAACGACGTTGTTTTCTCCGTTTCGAAATTCGACCTCGGCGATAGTCAGTCGTTCGGTATTTAACATGACAATGATTTTATAGATACCAGGCAGCACGCTGGCACCTTTAGAAAAGCGCTGCAAATCAACCGTCTTTGCGCCTGAACGGTTGACAAAGGCATCGTTAAACTCGTAATTACCCGCCAGTTCGATTGAAGAGGATTCTGTCACTCCGGCGACAGCATATTGCAACGGAAGCACAATATTAACGCAACACAATACTTGAGACAGGCGCATAATAAGTTCACCGGAGTGAGGAGTTATTTCTTCACGGTATATTTGTTCAAGCCACCAAAATCATTCACTGCCGCATATTCGATGGAATCAACACTGCTAATCTGATTGAGTCCAGCAAAATGAAAATCGCCGGTTCCGCCAGGGGAAATCATCTGCGGCGGCGCCTCATATTTTTTCCCCCCTGCTGTATAACTCACTTTACTCAGCGAGATATTGTATGGGGTTGGGTTGGTCGCCGTCACGCCGTTACCGTTAATAGCCCAGCGCAATAAGCCCGGGGCGTCATTGGCGCTGCCTTTAAGTGAGGCCGGACGGTAGAAAAGTTTGATCCGCGTTTTGAACGCAATATTAATCTGACTGGCATTCAGCGAATCTTTAGGTTTCGCTGGAATCGCCAGAACATTCAGATAATAGACAGACTCTTTATCCTGCGGCAGGCTATTTTCTGCAATCAGACTGATTCTTAGCGTCTGCCCTTTCCCGGCATTGACCCGGTTAATTGGCGGCGTTAGCAGAAAGACCGAGGCGATTTTATCCGGGCTTACATTTTTGACGCCATTATCGATCCAGCTTTGCGCCAGCACCGGTTGGGTGCCGGTATTCTTCATCTGAACAGTCACCTCGCTCTCGCCAGCAGGATAAATAACGCGGGTTTCATCTAATACCAGGCCAGCAAATGAGAGAGTGCTGAAACAACACAGTGTCATCAGTAATGACAGCTGAGAACAACATTTAAAACATTTCATTCATTGAATCCAATAACCACTGTTCGTTAACAACACTCTGATAATCTAGTTAGTTGTAAGCCAGTTCATAGGTCGCATTCGCCGTGACTTTACCGACCGCTGGAGCCGCATCATTGCTGTAATACTGCACTTGATACGTCAGCGATCCTGCGCCACTTACGAGTGTAAATTTCGAACCCTTACTCTGATCACCATTTAAATTAATCGGTGTACCCGCATCGAGCAGTTGCAGACTTACTTTAGTCGGCGTTGTCGCTGTATCTTCATTCGCCAGGTTGCCGTTGCTATCCGGCGCACCACTGGCTGGAGCAAAAGAAACGCCGACATCAGTCGCATCACCAGAGCAACCGCTGACCGAAATAACAAATGCCGCAGGCAGTGCCGTTGTCCCTACACCAGCAATGGTTGTGGTTGATACCTTATCCAGCGTAACAGTCCCGTCGGCTGCACTTGCATCCAATGAAACTTCACAGGTGGATGCAATCACTTCTCCGCTAAATTGAATCTTGCCTTTATCCGTCCCTGTACCTGCCGCATTCGCCGCATTAATACCGGATAAGCTGACTAAGGCACAGGCAGACATCACCATATATAACTTACGCAATTTCATTTATATCTCCATATATATACAACATGCGGGTTTAACGAAAATGAATATTCCTAAAACCTAATGCGTACCCGACAGCGATTACGCAAAAAAAGTCTTTACTGTATTTATCACTCTCATGCCGGGTATGTTCAGCCAGACTTTATCCATGGCACATCAATTCAATTACGGAACAATGATAGACTCAGGTACCAGCACAATAGCCATAAATAGCAAAAACATTATATTCTTGTAAAACAGACGAGCGACCCGCAATCAGTCCAAATTTGTACAAGTTAACGATTGAGCATTTCCGGTAAAACAGCAGGTTATAGTTACGGCCGAATCATTTTTGTAAATAATAAAATACAGATTGAATAGAGTTAATATTTTATTACACTAAACAAATTGCAATAACGAAATAATATAAAAGCGCAAAATAATTCTCTTCCACCGCGGCAAGTATCCGCCAACAATGCCATTTTTGAAGAGAATTCGTCCTATAAGAATGACACATTCTGTGTGAATCCGGCTGTTTTTGCGCTTGTCGTATCGCTGCGCCACGCGGTGAAATCCAGGCGGATCCTCCATAGGTTTTTGACCACCGTTGTCCCGGCGCAAGAAGCTGTAAAACCGAGTCCCCCCTGCCATTCCCGAATGCAGCAAAATTTGGCATAATGCGCGCTGCAATTTTTCTGTATTAAGAGACCCAGATGTCCGATAACGCTCAACTTACCGGTCTGTGCGACCGTTTTCGTGGTTTTTATCCTGTCGTCATTGATGTCGAAACGGCTGGATTTAACGCCAAAACCGATGCGCTGCTTGAGATAGCCGCCATCACGCTGAAAATGGATGAACAAGGCTGGCTGATGCCGGACAGCACGCTGCAATTCCACGTCGAACCGTTTGAGGGCGCGAATTTGCAGCCTGAAGCACTGGCGTTTAACGGTATCGACCCTTCCAACCCGCTGCGTGGCGCGGTGAGTGAATATGACGCCCTGCATGCCATTTTCAAAATGGTTCGCAAAGGCATTAAAGATAGCGGCTGCAGTCGCGCCATCATGGTTGCCCATAATGCGACATTCGATCATAGCTTTATGATGGCCGCCGCTGAGCGGGCGTCGCTCAAGCGCAATCCGTTCCATCCGTTCGTGACGTTTGATACTGCCGCTCTGAGCGGACTGGCGCTGGGACAAACGGTGCTCTCCAAAGCGTGTCTGGCGGCAGGTATGGAGTTTGACGGTACCCAGGCGCACTCAGCGCTGTACGATACCGAGCGCACCGCCGTGCTGTTTTGTGAAATCGTCAACCGCTGGAAGCGCCTGGGCGGCTGGCCGTTACCTCTGCCAGAAGAAGCCTGACTGGATGACCTGATGACGTCGGTTATCAGGTCGCTCCCCCTTCATCTATACTGTATATTTGACCAGTATCAATACACCCTGCGCATTTCCCGCTATTCTGTAAAAAGGTCTTGATTCGCCAACACCGCAAAAGGGACAGGGAACATGTCAGCAAAAAATGCGCCGCCTCCGCTGCCGGATATTTTCTCACAGGCAACCCGCGACTGGTTTACGTCGGCATTTCAGCACCCCACGCCGGTGCAATCGCAAACGTGGGCCGTGACGGCAGCGAATCAGCACGCGCTGGTGATCGCCCCAACCGGTTCGGGGAAAACCCTTGCCGCCTTTCTCTATGCCCTGGATCGCCTGTTTCGTGAAGGCGAGGCTGCGCACGCCACGTCCCCCTCCGGCAAAGAAAAGAAAGTCACCCGAATCCTTTATATTTCCCCGATAAAAGCCCTGGGTACGGATGTCCAGCGCAACCTGCAAATTCCCCTGCAGGGGATTAGCGAAGAACGGAAGAAATCCGGCTCGCCAGAGGTGGCTATTCGGGTTGGGATCCGCACTGGCGATACGCCACCTCAGGAGCGCGCGAAGCTGAGTCGTCATCCACCCGATATTCTGATCACCACGCCGGAGTCGCTTTATCTGATGCTCACCTCCCGCGCCAGAGAGGCGCTGCGCGGCGTTGAAACGGTGATCGTCGATGAAGTGCACGCGGTAGCGGGCACAAAACGCGGCGCGCACCTCGCGCTGAGTCTTGAACGACTGGATACGCTTCTGGCAACGTCGGCGCAGCGCATTGGTCTGTCGGCGACCGTGCGTTCTGTTACAGCCGTTGCCGCTTTTCTGGGCGGCGATCGTCCGGTTACTGTTATCAATCCGCCCTCTACCCGTCACCCGGATATCCACATCGTCGCTCCTGCCGTCAATCTTGATGACGTCTTAGCGGACAATAACGACAGCGGCGAGGCCATTCACAAGGGCAGAGAAGGTTCCATCTGGCCGCGCATTGAATCCGGTATTCTCGATCAAATCCTTAGCCATCGTTCCACCATCGTTTTTACCAATTCGCGTGGGCTGGCGGAAAAACTGACGGCCCGCCTGAACGAACTGTATCTCTCACGACGACAACCGTTGCCGCAACCGCAGGCAGAGCCGGCACACTTCGGCTCGCTAACCGGGTCCACCAGTAACCGGGCGCAGGACGCCGCAGAATATATTGCCCGTTCGCATCATGGTTCGGTGTCCAAAGAGCAGCGTGCCGTCACCGAGCATGCGCTGAAATCCGGCGAACTTCGCTGCGTGGTGGCGACCTCCAGTCTGGAACTGGGGATCGACATGGGGGCGGTTGATCTGGTGATTCAGGTGGCGACGCCCCTTTCTGTCGCCAGCGGCCTGCAGCGCATCGGGCGCGCCAGTCACCAGGTCGGCGGGGTATCAAAGGGGCTGTTCTACCCAAGGACCCGTCGGGATCTGATTGACTCTGCCGTCATTGTCGAGTGTATGTACGCCGGACAACTGGAAACGCTGCCGCCGCCACGCAACCCGCTGGATATTCTGGCACAACAGACCGTTGCCGCCGTATCGATGGATCCGGTCAATGTAGATGACTGGTATACCCTCGTCCGCCGGGCTTCACCGTGGAAAGATTTGCCGAGAAGCGCATTTGACGCCACGCTGGATATGCTGGCAGGGCGCTATCCCTCTGGCGATTTTGCCGTCTTCCGACCGCGTATAATCTGGAACCGCGAAACCGGATTATTAACGGCCCGTCCAGGCGCACAGCTTCTGGCGGTAACCAGCGGCGGTACCATTCCGGACCGTGGCATGTTCAGCGTGCTGCTTCCCGAAGGAGATGAGCAAGCCGGATCGCGTCGCGTGGGCGAACTGGATGAAGAAATGGTGTACGAGTCACGCGTCAACGACATCATCACGCTTGGCGCCACCTCGTGGCGTATTCAACAGATCACCCGCGATCAGGTTATCGTTGTCCCCGCGCCCGGACGCTCGGCCAGACTCCCGTTCTGGCGCGGCGAAGGCGTCGGTCGCCCGGCGGAGCTGGGGGAACGCATTGGTGATTTTATCCATACTATGTCCGATGATAACGCAGAACTGCGGCTCTCCCCTCGACTGCGCGATGACAATGTTCTTTCGAATATCAAAGGGTTAATTGACGATCAAAAAAATGCCACGGGCGTGCTCCCCTGGAGTCGCCATCTGGTGCTTGAGCGCTGTCGCGATGAAATGGGTGACTGGCGGGTTATTCTGCATTCACCCTATGGTCGTCGGGTACACGCGCCCTGGGCACTGGCGATTGCCGGACGTCTCCATGCGCAGTGGGGAGCTGACGCGTCGATTGTCGCCAGTGATGACGGGATTGTCGCCCGTATACCGGACAGCGATGGGAAACTGCCCGATGCCGCTATTTTCCTGTTTGAGCCGGAAAAACTGCTGCGCATTGTCCAGGAAGCCGTCAGTAGCACGGCGCTGTTTGCCGCCCGCTTCAGAGAATGCGCCGCCCGCGCTCTGCTGATGCCGGGTCGTACGCCAGGGCGTCGTTCCCCGCTCTGGCAGCAGCGCCTGCGCGCAAGTCAGCTTCTGGAAATCGCGGCGGGCTATCCTGATTTTCCCATTATTCTGGAAACGGCGCGTGAGTGTCTCCAGGACGTTTACGATCTCGACGCGCTGGAGCAGGTCATACGTCGGTTGAACACCGGCGAGATCCAGATTTCTGAAGTGACCACACCCGCCCCCTCACCGTTCGCCACCGATCTGCTCTTCGGCTATGTCGCCGAATTTATGTACGCCACCGATGCGCCGCTGGCGGAGCGTCGGGCTTCTGTTCTGGCGCTGGACAGCGAACTGCTGGGCAACCTGTTAGGCCAGGGCGATCCGCTGGAATTGCTTGACCCGGAGATTATCCGCCAGGTTGAAGATGAACTTCAGCGATTCGCGGCGGGCAGAAAAGCCCAGGGGATGGAAGGCGTTTACGATTTACTGCGCGAACTGGGGCCAATGACCGTCGAGGATATTGCCGCCAGACATGAGGGAACGATCGCTGATATCAGGACATGGCTCGATGATCTGTCCGCTGAAAAACGTATTTTCCCGGTTGTTATCGCGGACACGCCGCAGATGGCCTGCATGGATGATGCGGCCAGACTTCGTGATGCGCTGGGCGTTCGCCTCCCTGCGACGATTTCACCGGCGTGGCTGCATCCGGTGAACACGCCGCTGCGCGATCTCTTCATGCGCTTTAGCCGTACCCACACGCTGTTTACTCGCACCCGGATTGCACAGGCGTTCGGGTTGGGGGTGGCCGTCGCCGACGATCAGCTGCGTCAGTTGCGCGATGAAGGTGTTCTCATTCAGTTGCGTGCCGGTACGTCATCCACGCCTGACGAAGCGTCGACGTGGGTGAATGAGGACGTTTTTCATCGTCTTCGCATCCGCTCGCTGCATGCGGCAAGAGAGGCAACCCGTCCGGTTCCGGCAACGAGCTACACCCGCCTGTTGCTGGAACGTCAGGGGCTGATTTCATCCGCCGACGGCAGCCCGGCGCGCCTTGCGGCCTCCTCCACGGGGACACTGGAAGGAAGTGACGGCGTCACGCGTGTGATTGAACAACTGGCCGGAGTTGGCCTGTCTGCTTCGTTGTGGGAAAGCCAGATTTTCCCTGCCCGAGTCCGCGATTATTCGCCGGATATGCTCGATGAGTTGCTGGCGACGGGTGAAGTCATCTGGTCAGGGCAAAAGAAACTGGGCGACGATGATGGACGGGTGGTACTGCATTTACGGGATTACCTGGCGGAGACGCTTTCCCCGCCATCCGGTGATAGCGAAGCGCTTTCAGACCTGCAGCGCGCCATTTTAGATGTTCTTTCTGGTGGTGGTGCATGGTTTGCGCAGCAACTTAGCGCGTTGATTCAGACGCGTACGGCAGACGCCGGCGGTGACGAGTGGATAACGCCAGCCACGCTGCATGAGGCGCTTTGGGGCCTGGTCTGGCAAGGGTATATCACGACCGATATCTGGGCTCCACTGCGTGGCCTGTCGCGCGCGGCCGCTGTATCGCGCCAGCCGTCACGACGCTCGCCGCGTATGCGTCGTGGACGCCCGGCCTATGCCGCGCCGCGCCCTGCGTCCGTCGCCATACCGGTTTCTTACACCACGCCTGCGCTGGCCGGTCGCTGGTCGCTGCTGCCGCGAGAGACGCTGAATGATACTGAACGGATGTTGGCCTGCGCCGAGAATATGCTCGATCGCTACGGCGTGATAGGTCGCCAGGCCGTGATTGCCGAGAATATCCCTGGCGGCTTTCCCGCCATGCAGACGCTGTGCCGAAGCATGGAAGATTCAGGGCGGATTCTACGCGGGCGGTTCGTGGAAGGAATGGGCGGCGCGCAGTTTGCCGAGCGGGACACTATCGATCGTCTGCGCGATCTGACGTCGTCGACATCTGAACCACAGGCGTTTACGGCGGTGGCACTATCTGCGAACGATCCCGCCAATCCCTGGGGAACGCTGCTGCCATGGCCGCCGCATCCGTCATCTCTGGTTCCTGGGCGGCGTAACGGCGCGTTTGTCGTGATTTCCGCCGGACAACTGCGGCTGTATCTTGCTCAGGGAGGAAAAAAGATGATGATCTGGACGGAAAATGAGGAGATGCCTTCGCCGGAGATTTTCAGGGCGCTGGCGAGCGCCTTACGCCGTGAACCGCGACTGCGTTTCACACTGTCGGAAGTCAACGATAAACCAGTACGGCAAACCCCTCTCTTTACCCTGCTGCGGGAAGTCGGTTTTTCCAGTTCGCCTCAGGGGCTGGACTGGGGATAGGCAGAGCAGAAATGAAAAGGAGCTTAACCTGAGTCAGGAAAAGCTCCCCTTTAACCGTCTACTGATTACTCAGCGTCTGATTCTTCAGATTTGTATTTTGCAGCGGTCTCTTTGATCAACTGCTGCAGTTCGCCGCGCTGGTACATTTCGATCAAAATGTCGCAGCCGCCAACCAGTTCACCGTCAACCCACAGCTGTGGGAAGGTCGGCCAGTTTGCGTATTTCGGCAGTTCTGCGCGAATATCCGGGTTTTGCAGAATATCCACATAGGCAAAACGCTCGCCACAGGCGGAAAGTGCCTGCACAGCCTGGGCGGAGAAGCCGCAGCTTGGCAGTTTTGGGGAACCTTTCATGTACAGGAGAATCGGGTTTTCAGCGATCTGGCGCTGGATTTTTTCGATAGTGGTGCTCATTGTCTTGCTTCCTTAACTTCTTTTACGGCAGTCGTCTGACATTGTAGCGGTTCAGAGCGACATCGGAAAATAACATTTTCATTACGCTTTACTATTTTATCGTCTGAACGCATAAGTTGCATTCCCAATAATGGTTTCCTCAGTGCCAGTGCCGAAAGTGTGCGCTAAATAAGCAGATTTAGCTTTGGCTGCTGTTTTTTTTTGCACTCAATAGCGAAACCGTATTTTTAACAATAAAAGCTATTAACTTTATCTGTTTCTATAGATTAGAATCATCAGGTTTTGTAAATCACACGCAGGTATGATTGCGACCTGCCTTAACAGAGGAATGCTCAGTGGCGCGGATAAACCGACTTTCCCTCACGCTCTGTGCTTTACTATTTACAACGATTCCCTTTATGCCAATGGCACATGCGTCCAAGCAAGCCAGGGATACGGCTGGTCTTACGGATAGTAAGAAAACCAGCAACAAAAAGAAAAGTACGGCAACAGCAAAAAAAACGAATAAAACCAGTCAAAAAACCGTTAAGAAAACGACCAGCAAAACCAGCACCAGAACCGCCTCTTCTTCTAAGAAAAAAATCACCGCCCCTGCCAAAACCAGCAAAACAGCCAGTCATAAAAGCAAAACCGTCACCGCGAAGAAAACGGCCGCTGTCAGCTGGAGCGAAAAGTGCACCCCGCGTAAAGGGCACAAGCCGACGTGTGTGAAAGTGAAGAACACGGCGTCAGGAAAGATTGCCGATGCGCATAAAGTGAAAGTGCAAAAAGCGACCAGTACGGCGATGAATAAACTAATGAGCCAGATTGGCAAGCCGTACCGCTGGGGAGGCACGTCGCCGCGCACCGGTTTCGATTGCAGCGGTCTGGTCTATTACGCTTATAAAGATCTGGTGAAATTCCGTATTCCGCGCACGGCAAATGAAATGTATCACCTGCGTGATGCCGCACCGATTGACCGTGAGGAATTAAAAAATGGCGATCTGGTGTTCTTCCGCACTCAGGGGCGCGGGACCGCCGATCACGTCGGCGTTTATGTCGGCAACGGCAAATTTATCCAGTCACCACGCAGCGGTCAGGAAATCCAGATCACGTCGCTCAGCGAAGATTACTGGCAACGCCACTACGTCGGCGCTCGCCGGGTCATGACGCCCAAAACCATTCGTTAAAACTTTACCCTGTTGTTAACGCAACAGGGTAAGTTCATCTTTTGTCTCACCTTTCAATTTGCTACCCTATCCTTACGCACAATAAGGTTATTGCGCGAAATACTATTAATAATAAGGAGAGAAGCAATGTCGTTCGAATTACCTGCACTACCGTATGCCAAAGATGCGCTTGCGCCGCACATTTCCGCCGAGACGCTGGAATATCACTATGGCAAACACCATCAGACCTATGTCACCAACCTGAACAACCTGATTAAAGGCACCGCCTTTGAAGGGAAATCGCTGGAAGAGATCGTACGCAGCTCGGAAGGCGGCGTGTTCAATAACGCTGCTCAGGTCTGGAACCACACGTTCTACTGGAACTGCCTGGCACCGAATGCAGGTGGCGAGCCAACCGGCAAACTGGCTGACGCGATTGCCGCCTCTTTCGGCAGCTTTGCTGAGTTCAAAGCGCAGTTTACCGACGCGGCGATCAAAAACTTCGGCTCTGGCTGGACCTGGCTGGTAAAAGGAAATGATGGCAAACTGGCTATCGTTTCAACCTCCAACGCCGGCACGCCGTTGACCACCGACGCCACGCCGCTGATGACCGTCGACGTATGGGAGCATGCGTACTACATTGACTATCGCAATGCGCGTCCTGGCTACCTGGAACACTTCTGGGCGCTGGTAAACTGGGAGTTTGTGGCGAAGAACTTCGCTGCGTAAATGTGATAACGCAGAAGGGACTCCCTTCTGCGTTTTTGTCCTGCCGTTAACTGGCGACACACACCTGTTCGGGTTGTTTTCTCGCCGAGACAAACACCAGCAGCAGCGCCATACCCGCCACGATCGCCCCCATCACCGGAACAAAACTGTAGCCCAACCCGCCTGAAATAACAGCTCCGCCCGCCGCAGCGCCCAGCGCATTTCCAAGGTTAAATGCACCAATGTTCACGGAAGATGAGAGACCTGGCGCTTCATGAGCCACACGCATGACACGCATTTGTAACGGAGGGACGACCGCAAAGGTCGCTGCACCCCAGACCACCATGCTGACCGCCGCGCCCAGTTCATTCTGAGCCAGGAATGGGATCGCCAGCATAATCACCATCAGCAACAGCAAAAATCCCTTCAGCGTGCCGTTAACCGAGCGATCGGCCAGTTTTCCGCCAAGGTAGTTGCCAATGGAGAAGCCCACACCGATCAGAACCAGCATCCCGGTCACAAAAGCCGGCGTCGCATGGGTGATGCTTTGCAGAACAGGTGAAATATAGGTATAGAGCGTGAACATGGCGCCCGCCCCCAGTACTGTAGTCAGCAGCGCCGAGAGCACCTGAGGACGCATCAGCACCGCCAGCTCTTTTTTCACTTCCGGACGCGCCCCGGCACCGCCTTTTGGCAATGAGAAGAAGAGACTCAGCATCGAGATAACGCCCAGCCCCGCCGTCGCCATGAACGACATCCGCCAGCCGATGGTTTCACCCAGCCAGGTTGCCGCCGGCACACCGCCGATATTGGCGATGGTCAGCCCCATAAACATGGTGGCAACGGCGCTCGCCTGTTTGTGCTTCGGCACCACGCTTGCCGCCACCACCGAACCCAGGCCAAAGAATGCGCCGTGGTTAAGGCTGGTTAAAATACGTGACAACATCAGCGTGGTGTAATCCGGTGAAATTGCCGAAAGCACGTTACCGAGCGTAAAAATAGCCATCAGAAAAATGAGCGCATTACGGCGTCCGCGATGTGACAGCAACAGCGTCATCAGCGGCGCGCCGACCATCACGCCTACCGCATAAGCGCTAATCAGCATACCTGCCGCAGGGATGGACACATCAACGCCACGCGCGATGACGGGCAGCAGACCCATTGGCGAGAATTCGGTGGTACCGATGCCGAACGCGCCGATGGCCAGCGCCAGTAACGGATAATTAATTTTCATGCAGTGATGACTCCGGCTCTTCGCGACAGGGCGCGATGCTTAACTAAGAGTCAAAAGCATGACATCAATCACAAAAAAAGAGAAGTTAACAAAAATACAAAAGACTTTTGCAGATTCAATAACAATATGGCGGGAGGTTCGAGGGAGCAGGAACTCCCCCGAGGGGGATCAGTGCAGTGCCGCCGTCAGGCCGCCCGCAACGATTAAAGCCAGAACAATAAACGTGGTCACTAATGAAAATTTCAGATCGGTGCTCATCAACTTTTCTCCTTTTTATTCCCACACAAAAAGTGATATAGCGCATTTTTACACACTTGAGTGTAAAAATCTCCCACGATTTAGAGTGATATGTGCTTTTAATACTTCCCCTTTTCGTAAAGATCAGACAAAATTCGACGCTTACTTGATTAGCGTACCGGCCATTGACCCCTTCCTGACGTTCCGTGTCGTTTCCCGGCGTGCCGCAGCCCTGATGTTGGGCACAGGATGAGTAAAGGCAAACGTTTACTTAGCGTAATTTAATGTTCAGGTTGGGTCTGGAGTGAGATTTAATGGCAACAATTAAAGATGTAGCGAAGCGCGCAAACGTTTCCACTACAACCGTGTCACACGTAATTAACAAAACGCGTTTCGTCGCTGAAGAAACACGCAATGCAGTGTGGGCGGCAATCAAAGAATTGCACTATTCCCCCAGCGCGGTTGCCCGCAGCCTGAAAGTCAACCATACCAAGTCTATCGGTTTGCTGGCGACGAGCAGCGAAGCCCCCTATTTTGCCGAAATTATTGAAGCGGTTGAGAAGAACTGCTTCCAGAAGGGCTATACCCTGATCCTCGGCAACGTCTGGAACAACCTGGAAAAGCAGCGTGCCTATCTGTCCATGATGGCGCAAAAACGCGTTGATGGCCTGCTGGTAATGTGTTCCGAATACCCCGATCCCCTGCTCTCAATGCTGGAAGAATATCGTCATATCCCGATGGTGGTGATGGACTGGGGCGAAGCCAAAGCCGACTTCACCGATACGGTGATTGATAACGCCTTTGAAGGCGGTTATATGGCAGGCCGTTACCTCGTTGAGCGCGGACATCGCGAAATTGGCGTGATCCCAGGATTGATGGAGCGTAACACTGGCGCAGGCCGTCTGGCCGGTTTTATGAAGGCGATGGATGAAGCGCTGATTAAAGTGCCTGAAAACTGGATTGTACAAGGCGACTTCGAGCCGGAATCCGGCTACCGCGCCATGCAGCAAATTCTGTCGCAGGCGCATCGCCCGACGGCGGTCTTCTGTGGCGGCGATATCATGGCGATGGGCGCCCTGTGCGCCGCCGATGAAATGGGTCTGCGCGTCCCGCAGGACGTGTCGCTGATAGGCTACGACAACGTGCGCAACGCCCGCTTCTTTACGCCGGCGTTGACCACTATCCACCAGCCAAAAGATTCGCTGGGTGAGACGGCCTTTAATATGTTACTGGACCGTATCGTCAATAAACGCGAAGAGTCGCAGTCTATTGAAGTCCACCCGCGCCTGGTGGAGCGCCGCTCCGTTGCGGATGGCCCGTTCCGCGACTACCGTCGTTAAGCCTCTTCTGCGGGAGTCTCATCTGGCTCCCGCAACCACTCTTTGTTCAGCGTTTCACTGTCTCCCAGATAATCCAGCAGCCAGATCAGCGCAGGTGACATATCATTCTGCTGCCAGGTCAGGCAACAGGCCGCATCCGGGAACGGATTCTCCAGATTTAACGCCACCCACTGCCCCTTGTTGAGATACGGCTTGGCGAAATGCGTCGGTACCATGCCGACACAGAGTCCGGCGCTAATACAGGTCGCGGAGGAATCCCAGTCCGGTACCACTACCCGCTTCTGGTTGTCCAGCAGCCAGGTCACGCGCTTCGGCAGAGTGCGGGACGTATCTTCCAGCACCAGCGACGGCCAGTTGCGCAATGTGTCATCGCTTAACGGCCCGCTCATGGCGGCCAGCGGATGCGTACTGGCAAC
This sequence comes from Citrobacter freundii complex sp. CFNIH2, assembly GCF_002880615.1. Classification (NCBI taxonomy): domain Bacteria; kingdom Pseudomonadati; phylum Pseudomonadota; class Gammaproteobacteria; order Enterobacterales; family Enterobacteriaceae; genus Citrobacter; species Citrobacter freundii complex sp. CFNIH2. The sequence goes on from NZ_CP025757.1 coordinate 1,525,141, forward strand.
GACGCAACACCAGCTCAGCTTACCCATATCGCGGAATGTGTATCGTCCTCCCACCGGGATCGCCTGGGTTGCCCCGATGGCGAGTTCGACCCGGCCATCTGACAGCGCGTCCCAGACGCCATTAAACACCTCCTGAAAGACCAGTAGCTCCACGTCATCAAAGTGGCGGTAGAAATCGACGATCAATTGCCGCGTGCGTTCCGGTCGCACGATATTGTCCACCGCGATGGGAAGTTGCCCACGCCAGCCGTTGGCGATCTGCTGACACTGCTGGCGCGTGATCTGCATTTTTTTGATGACAGAGCGGCCTTCTTTCAAAAACCAGGCGCCCGCCGGGGTTAACACTACATCACGATGGCGACGTTCAAAAAGCGGGACAGCCAGCCACTCTTCCAGTTGGCGAACCGTGTAGCTGACCGCCGAAGGCACCCGGTGCAACTCCTGGGCCGCAGAACTAAAACTCCCGTTGCGCGCCACGGCATCGACGACTTCCAGCGCATATTCTGACCACATAATCTGCCTACAAAATTTTTGAATGCAATAAACAAATATTACCGTTTCACAAGCCGAAATTCACTCCCTACACTCTGCGCCAGTGTGATTAATCAAAATTAGAGAACAACTATGCAACCAGGAAAAGGGTTTTTAGTCTGGCTGGCAGGGCTCAGCGTGTTGGGTTTTCTGGCAACCGACATGTATTTGCCCGCATTTGCCGCCATTCAATCTGACCTGCAAACACCGGCCTCTGCCGTCAGCGCCAGCCTGAGTCTGTTTTTAGCAGGCTTTGCCATCGCACAACTGCTGTGGGGACCGCTCTCGGACCGTTACGGTCGAAAACCGATCCTGCTGCTGGGCCTGTCTGTCTTCGCTCTTGGCAGCCTGGGTATGCTGTGGGTTGAGAGCGCAACGGGCCTGTTAGTCCTGCGTTTTATTCAGGCCGTGGGGGTCTGCGCAGCGACCGTCATCTGGCAGGCGCTGGTCACCGATTACTATCCTTCGCATAAAATTAACCGCATTTTCGCGACCATCATGCCGCTGGTTGGGCTGTCCCCTGCACTGGCGCCGTTATTAGGCAGTTGGATCCTGACCCATCTTTCCTGGCAGGCGATCTTTGCCACGCTGTTTTTCATCACGCTGTTGCTGATGCTGCCCGCGCTGTTTTTAAAGCCCACCACCCGAGCTCGCGATGACAGCAACGACAAACTGACGTTCACCACGCTGCTGCGCGCGAAAGCGTACCGCGGCAACGTCCTGATTTACGCCGCCTGTTCCGCCAGCTTCTTTGCGTGGCTGACCGGTTCTCCGTTTATTCTGAGTGAAATGGGCTACAGTCCGGCAGTAATTGGACTGAGCTACGTACCGCAAACCATCGCGTTTCTGATTGGCGGCTACGGCTGTCGCGCCGCGCTGCAAAAATGGCAGGGACAACAGCTCCTGCCCTGGCTGCTGGTTATCTATGCGCTGAGCGTGGTGGCAACCTGGGCGGCAAGTTTCATCCATCACATCACGCTTGCAGAGATCCTGATCCCCTTCTGTATAATGGCGATTGCCAACGGGGCGATCTACCCGATAGTGGTAGCCCAGGCGCTGCGTCCATTCCCGCAGGCGACGGGTCGTGCCGCGGCCCTGCAAAATACCCTGCAATTGGGTCTGTGTTTCCTGGCAAGCCTGGTGGTTTCCTGGCTTATCAGCACGCCGCTGTTGACCACGACCAGCGTGATGCTGTCTACGGTGGTACTGGCTGGACTGGGCTATAAGATGCAACTGCAGCCTTCGAGCGTCAGTGAGCAGCAGGATAATCGCGGGATTGCCCACAGCGAATCCCATTGATATCACTCATAATCACCGTTAATTAGTCGGCTAACAATTTTTGGTTGTATCATCGTTTTTTGAGGCCTATACTAAATTTCGGTTGTTAAAATTACGATAATTATTATGTGTTAACGGGAACCGGAGCGTTCCCGGTTCACCATGGATGGCCTTTTCGGCAAGGGGTCCTCCCTTCCTCTGTTCTACGTCGGATAATAGACTCGCGGAATGTTTCCGTGAGATTTCTCACAAAGCCCAAAAAGCGTCTACGCTGTTTTAAGGTTCTGATCACCGACCAGTGATGGAGAAACTATGAGTTCATCGTGTATAGAAGAAGTCAGCGTACCGGATGACGACTGGTACCGTATCACTAACGAATTATTAAGCCGCGCAGGCATCGCCATCAACGGCTCTTCACCCGCAGACATACGCGTCAAAAACCCCGATTTTTTCAAACGCGTGTTACAAGAGGGGTCGCTCGGTCTGGGTGAGAGTTATATGGATGGCTGGTGGGAGTGCGATCGGCTGGATCAGTTTTTTAGCAAAGTCCTGCGCGCAGGACTGGAAAACCAACTTCCGCACCATTTCAAAGATACCCTCCGCATCGCGGCCACTCGCCTGTTCAATCTGCAAAGTAAAAAGCGGGCGTGGATCGTCGGTAAAGAGCATTACGACCTCGGTAACGATCTGTTCAGCCGTATGCTCGACCCGTATATGCAATATTCCTGCGCGTACTGGAAAGACGCGGAGACTCTGGAGACGGCGCAGCAGGCCAAATTGCGGTTAATCTGCGAGAAATTGCAGCTGCAACCCGGTATGCGTGTGCTGGATATTGGCTGCGGCTGGGGTGGTTTATCACACTATATGGCGACGAATTACGGCGTCAGCGTGGTTGGCGTGACGATTTCCGCCGAGCAGCAAAAAATGGCGCAGGCCCGCTGTACCGGGCTGGATGTGTCGATTCTGTTGCAGGATTATCGTGATTTGCACGATCAGTTTGACCGCATTGTCTCAGTAGGCATGTTTGAGCACGTCGGTCCTAAAAATTACCTAACCTATTTCGAGGTGGTTGATCGCAATCTGAAACCCGAAGGGCTGTTCTTATTACATACCATCGGTTCGAAAAAAACCGACAATAATGTCGACCCCTGGATCAATAAATATATCTTCCCGAATGGTTGCCTCCCGTCAGTGCGTCAGATAGCCAACGCCAGCGAAGCGCACTTTGTGATGGAAGACTGGCATAACTTCGGCGCGGATTACGACAAGACGCTGATGGCATGGTACGAGCGTTTTCTCGCTGCCTGGCCTGAAATTGCCGATAACTATTCCGAACGTTTTAAACGGATGTTCAGCTACTACCTGAACGCCTGCGCCGGCGCGTTTCGCGCCCGCGATATTCAGCTCTGGCAGGTGGTATTCTCACGCGGCGTTGAAGACGGCCTGCGCGTAGCCCGCTAAACCTTCTCCAGCCCCCGCCGTCTCGTGGGGGCTGGAGGGTTTTACGCTTCGCTGGCGGTTTTCGCTATCGCCGCTTCACGCGCAGCCAGCACACGTTCTACCGTATCCACCACCGCCTGCGTTTGCGGATCGATTTCGATATTGACGCGCGCGCCCAGTTTTTTCTTACCCAGCGTTGTGCGTTCCAGTGTTTCCGGAATGAGATGCACGCAAAAACGCGTCGCGGTGACTTCACCAACGGTCAGGCTGATCCCATCAATCCCAATAAAACCTTTGTAGAGGATATATTTCATTAGCGTCGGATCCTGGACTTTAAACCAGATCTGACGGTTATTCTCGGAGGTTAAAATCTTTGACACTTCCGCGGTGGTCATGATGTGACCGGACATCAGATGTCCGCCAATCTCATCGCTGAATTTTGCCGCACGCTCGACGTTCAGCAGGTCACCCACTTTCAGATCGCCCAGATTGGTGATCCGCAGCGTTTCTTTCATCAGATCAAAGCTGATGCGATTGCCGTTAATTTCGGTGACGGTCAGGCAGCAGCCGTTATGCGCCACCGATGCGCCCGTTTCCAGCGCGTCCAGCATGTATTCAGGTAATTCCACGACATGGGTGCGAAAATTTGGTTTTTCATCGATCGACACCAGTTTTGCGGTGCCCTGCACAATACCTGTAAACATACCTGCAACTCCTGAATTCAGTTAAGCCATTTCTGCCTGCCACAATAGCAGTTGGAAAATCAGGTTGCCAGCGAAGTGCCCCTTGACCTGTTTTTTCACTGGTGAAATTAGCATTCATCGCTACAATAGACTGAAATTTCCCCTTACATCTTCTTCTTGCTGCCACCCGTGGCGGCTTTTTTAGTCTCTCAAATAAAAACAAAATGATAGGTGTACACGTGCAGAAGTATATCAGTGAAGCGCGTCAGTTATTGGCTCTGGCAATACCGGTGATTCTTGCGCAAATCGCCCAAACCGCAATGGGGTTCGTCGATACCGTGATGGCGGGGGGTTACAGCGCCACCGACATGGCGGCAGTCGCCATTGGGACCTCCATCTGGCTGCCCGCCATTCTGTTCGGCCACGGGTTGCTGCTGGCGCTGACCCCGGTGATTGCTCAGCTTAATGGTTCCGGACGCCGCGATCGCATTGCGCATCAGGTGCGCCAGGGCTTCTGGCTGGCAGGTTTCGTCTCAGTGCTGATTATGGTTGTGCTGTGGAACGCGGGCTATATCATCCACGCGATGCACAATATTGATCCGGCCCTGGCGGATAAGGCCGTCGGCTACCTGCGCGCATTATTATGGGGCGCGCCGGGTTATCTGTTCTTTCAGGTCGCGCGTAATCAGTGCGAGGGTCTGGCGAAAACTAAGCCTGGCATGGTGATGGGCTTTCTCGGCCTGCTGGTCAACATCCCGGTGAACTATATCTTTATTTACGGCCACTTCGGCATGCCTGAACTCGGCGGTGTCGGCTGCGGCGTGGCAACCGCAGCGGTCTACTGGGTGATGTTCTGCGCGATGCTCTGGTACGTGAAGCATGCACGTTCGATGCGCGATATCCGTAATCAACAGCGCTTCAGTAAACCTGATAACGTCGTGATGAAACGTCTGGTGCAGCTCGGCCTGCCGATTGCGCTGGCGCTGTTTTTTGAAGTCACGCTGTTCGCCGTCGTGGCGCTGTTGGTTTCGCCACTGGGCATTGTCGATGTCGCCGGTCACCAGATCGCCCTGAACTTCAGTTCGCTGATGTTTGTATTGCCGATGTCGCTGGCCGCGGCGGTCACCATTCGTGTAGGCTATCGTCTGGGACAAGGTTCAACGCTGGATGCGCAAACCGCTGCCCGTACCGGTTTAGGCGTTGGCGTCTGCATGGCGTGCCTCACCGCCATCTTTACCGTGTCGCTGCGTGAGCACATCGCCCTGCTCTATAACGACAATCCGGAAGTGGTGACCCTAGCGGCACAGCTGATGCTGCTGGCGGCGGTTTATCAGATTTCGGACTCCATCCAGGTGATCGGTAGCGGGATACTGCGTGGCTATAAAGATACGCGCTCGATTTTCTTTATCACCTTTACCGCATACTGGGTGCTGGGGTTGCCAAGTGGGTATATCCTTGCGCTGACCGACCTGGTGGTGGATCGGATGGGGCCAGCAGGATTCTGGATGGGCTTTATCATCGGTCTGACCTCGGCGGCAATTATGATGATGCTGCGGATGCGCTTCCTGCAACGTCAGCCGTCAACGGTGATTCTGCAACGCGCTGCGCGATAAAACGACAATAGCCGCCAGCCGGCGGCTATTCTCTCGACATTTTGCGCACTTCCTCCGCAATCGAGTGAAATCAGGAAGAAAATTACCATTTCCCTCTTGCCACCTCCCGGCTCTGCCGCTAATATTCGTCCCCGTTGTCACACACAACGTTGCGTTCATAGCTCAGTTGGTTAGAGCACCACCTTGACATGGTGGGGGTCGTTGGTTCGAGTCCAATTGAACGCACCATTTTGCGTCCGTAGCTCAGTTGGTTAGAGCACCACCTTGACATGGTGGGGGTCGGTGGTTCGAGTCCACTCGGACGCACCATTTCACTGCCTGGTGATAGTGGTGCCTGTTTCTCCTCTTGCTGTTCTCTTATTTTTCTCTGAAATTATTTCTCATTCATTCAATTTCGCGTAATGCCGACTGCGGAGAATCGCGTCGTTTTCAGCGCGATACATTCCCTCAAGACGTCTTTGTATGACCCCTGGGTTGTTAAAAAATCCGTCATCTTATTGAGATTACGGATTTCTTCATGATTTGGATATGTAGTGGGCAGAGGTTGTAAGTGTATTGCAGGATTTCATAGTATCCGAGTGTGAGTTTATCGATGCCTTCTATCCCTCTCTTTCAATGGCATTTCAGTAAATATGGTCAGTCTGGAGGAAATACCAGAAAAGAGAGTATAAAAACAGACCACCCTGGTTGAGGAGAGTGGTCTGAATATTAGTTTCTAACACAGCAAAATTTAAATACTAATTTAGAAACTGATAAAGCATGCAGTTCCAGTATTAGATAGGACACTATCATAGTATTCTCTATTACCACCGTCTATAGACCTTACTATTAGGTGGTAGCTCACCCCCATATCTGAAACCCTATACCACTTATCGGCAATATTGCCAAGCAAGCTTCCCCATTCCGCCCACAAACTCCCCATCCCGCGGATGTTGGTACCACTGGTCATTTGAGCTTTGTTAGGCATTGCCGCGTTTTGGCTGGAACAATAACTATTCGTATCATCCCAAGATAAATGATTATTCAGGTCCAATAGATACCAAGTTCCAATTGTAAATGTGAATGCCAGAGACTGCTCACCCGTTGAGTTTGATATTGCTGTAATCGTTACCTTTTTGGTACTACTGGTCGCATCACCAAAAGTGACTAATCCTGCACTAGTTACAGTCACCCAACTCTGGTTACTCGACCAGGTGTAATTTGATGCTGTTTTCCCAGAAGGCATATTCAGCGTAAATTTCGCACCGTTGAAACCCGTATCAGGGAAATTACTTCCGATCGCAAAGGTGTAACCATTCGAGTTGATATCCTTAAATAGTGCACCTTCCAGTGTCACTGTATCTTTTATATCACCCAAATTCGCACCACCAATTTGCGGTCTAACCGTCAGAGTATCCACCACTTTGCCTTTCAGGATCCGAGTATAGGTTCCTGGTGTAGTAGTACTTTCTTCCAGTGCTCCCCCCCAGGAAATGTTGGAAGTCACTTCATTATCGCGACTGTCTTCAACATAAATGCTCAATTTATCAAGGTTATCCGGTCCATAGCCAGAAACAGCATTACCATACGCATCCTTCAGTTCGATAGTGATAGTCGAACCCTCTGAGTTATCCGCCTTAATAGACTTAGGACTGGTGCTAATAGACGACTGCGCCGCATCTGGTGCCCCAGCGGTTAACGTCACTACCGTGCTCACAGTACCGAGCGGAGTACTGTTAATTAGCGGCGTTACCGTCCAGGCACCGACCAGCGTTCCTTTCAGCGTCGCTGTATAAGACCCCGGTGTGGTATCCGAAGCTTTCACATTCACCACCTCAACCTTCCCTTCCGGCACCGATGTGCCCGCGCCGTCGGTTACTGTAAAGCTCAGACTGTCGGTCAGCCCCGGAATCGCGTTGCCGTTGGCGTCAGTCACCACCAGGGTCAGGGCGCTAGGGGTATTATCCGCCATCACCGTTGATGGGTTGGCGCTCAACGTCCTGGCCATCGGCACACCCGCCGTCAGCGCCACCGTCGCGCTCAAGCCGTCAATTGCGCTGCTGTTAAACAACGGCTTCACCGTATAGTCCCCAACAAGCGTGCCCTTTATCGTCGCGATATAGGTTCCCGGCGTGCTGCTTTCCGTCACACCGCTCAGTACCACTTTGCTGCTGTCAGGTGCAAGACCCGCACTATCGGTGATTTCCAGCGACAGTGCAGATGTCTGGCCCTTCATGACATTCCCGAATTTGTCTTTCAATTCCAGCGACAGGGTACTGACGGATAAACCATCCGCCACGACCGAAGCCGGATCCGCGCTAAAGGCTGACTGTCCTCCATCCGGTATCGAGTCTGCCGTCAGAATGACATCAGCGCTCAGCGAACCAATCGCACTGCCGCCCAGCTTCGGCGTCAGCGTGTAGGTATCGACCGACGTTCCTTTCAGCGTGGCGGTATACGTACCCGGTTCGCTGCTGCTTTCCGACAGCGTCGTTAACGTGACTCTGTCCTCCGCTGGCACCTGGCCCAGACTGTCTTTGATTTCCAGCGTCAGGTCTTTAGCCCGGCCTGAGATAGCGTTGCCGTACACATCCTGCATTTTCAGTGTCAGGACACTTGGGGTCACATTGTCTGCCACAATGCGCTCCGGGGCGGCCGTAAAGGTGGAGACGGTATCATCCGGCGCACCGGCGGTCAGCGTGACGGTGGCAGTCAAATCCCCCATTACCGAACCGTTATATTGCGGCGTTACCGTATACACATCCGCCAGCGTTCCGGTCAGCGTCGCGGTATAAACCCCCGTGGTGCCTTCTTCGCTCACTTCACTCAGCGTCACGCCGCTGGCAGGGGTTGTCCCTTTGCTGTCCTTCAGAGCCAGCGTCAGTTTCGTTGCCAGTCCGCTTACGACGTTGCCGTATTTATCTTTCGCCGTCAGCGTCAGGGTACTGCGGGTCACATTATCCGCCGCTACCGTATCCGGGTTTGCTACAAAGGTCGTCTCCTTGCCAGTATCCGGCTCGCCCGCCTCCAGCGTCACCTTCTGACTTGCCAGTCCGGCAATCGCCGTACCGCTAAGATGTGCCGTCAGATACCACTCGCCAGCCTGCATCCCCCGAAGCGTCGAGGTGTACGTTCCTGGTTCGCTTGCCGATTCTGTCATGCTGTCGATAGTTATTTTACCGGGAGCTGGCGCAACGCCGCCGCTGGCCTGATCCGTCACTTCAACCGACAGCGCTGTCGCTTTGCCCGTCACCGCATTGCCGTTCGCATCCTTCAGTACCAGTGTCAGCGCGCTGGTCTCTGCGTTATCCGCCACAATGCTGTCCGGCGCGGCGCGGAAGTCAGACTGCCCGCCATCCGTCTCACCGGCCGTCAGCGTCACGGTGGCGCTCAGCCCATCAACTGCACTGCTGTTGTACAGCGGTTTCACCGTGTATACGCCGGTCAGTGTCCCTTTCAGCGTCGCGGTATACGTCCCTGATGTGGCACTTTCCGTCACGTTGCTCAGCACCACCTTGTTGCTGTCAGGCACCGTCCCGCTGCTGTCTTTGACCTCCAGCGACAGGCTGTTAGCAATCCCGGAAATGACGTTGCCATAGGCATCTTTCGTCGTCAGCGTCAGCGTGCTGGCATCCGTGTTGTTGGCGCTCACGGAAACCGGTGCCGCTGCGAAAGTGGACTGAAGTCCGTCTGGCTTCGCATCCGCCGTCAGTGTCACCGCCCCGCTCAGTCCCGCAATCACGGTACCGTCAAAAGTCGGTTCCACTGTGTAGACGCCCGCCAGCGTACCTTTCAGCATCGCCGTATAGACGCCCGGCGTCGACGTTTCACTCACACTCCCTACCATAACTTTATCGGTTGGCGGCACGGCATCCTGACTGTCCGTGATGCGCATCTTCAGACGTAATGCAATCCCGCTGATGCCATTACCGTTCGCATCTTTCGCGGTCAGGGTCAGGGTACTCGTGTCACGGTTGTTGGCGATAACCGGCGTGGTCACCGTAAAGGACGACTGGGTACCATCCGGCGTGGTGTCAGCATTCAGGGTAACGGTGGCGGTCAAATCCTCCATTGCGCTACCGCTGAATTCTGGTGTCACGTGCCACACGTCCGCCTTCTTGCCTTTCAGCGTCGCCGTATATGTCCCCGGCGTGGCAATTTCCGTCAACCCGGTTATGGTCACGTCACTCTCGGCAGGCGCATTCCCGGCACCGTTTTTGATCGCAAACGTCAGATTTCCCGTCTGGCCACTGAGCACATTACCGAATGAATCCTTCAGCGTCAGGATCAGGGTACTGCTGTCAGTATTGTCGGCAGCAATGCTGTCCGGTGTCGCCATAAAGGTTGACTGTCCGTCGTCCGGCGTGCTGCCGGCCGTCAGGGTTACCGTGGCATTCAGGCTGCCGATCGCGTCACTGTTGAGTTCAGGCGTCACGGTGTACGTATCGGCCAGCGTGCCTTTCAGCGTGGCGGTGTAGACCCCCGTCGTTCCGGTTTCCTGCAGCGCGGTTAAAGTCACTTTGTCCGAAGCCGGGCTCGTGCCCTGGCTGTTCTTCAGCGTCAGCGACAGGTCACCCGCTTCGCCGGTCATCGCGTTGCCGTTCACATCCTGCAACGTCAGCGTCAGGGTACTTACCGCGCTGTTGTCTGCCGCGATGCTGATCGGATCCGCCACGAAGGTGGATTTCGAGGTGTCCGGCGTGGTGCCGGCTTTCAGGGTCACGGTGTCGCGCAGGTCACCCAGCGCGCTGCCGTTATACAGCGGCTTCACGGTATATGTACCGGTCAGCGTCCCCTTCAGCGTCGCCGCATAGAGACCCGGCGAGCCGGTTTCACTGACGCCGCTGACAATCACTTTACTGCTGTCCGGCGTGGCGGACTGACTGGCCTGCACTTCAATACTCAGGCCGGAAGCCAGCCCGCGCACGTGGTTGCCAAAGTGGTCTTTCGCCGTGAACAGCAGCGTACTGGTGGCCACACCGTCGGCTGCCACCGTGTGCGGCTGCGCCGTAAACGCTGAGGTGGTCACATCCGGCGTGATGCCTGCCGTCAGGGTCACGGTATCACTCAGGTTACCGATCGCCCCGCCATTAAATTTCGGTGTCACGGTGTAGACATCGGCAAGCTGGCCTTTCAGGGTCGCGGTGTAGGTTCCCGGCGTACCTTCGGTCAGCGTGGTGACGGTCACGTTGCCGTCTGCCGGTGCCGCGTTCAGGCTGTTCATTATCTCCAGCGTCAGCGCGGAGGCAATTCCGGTCACCGCGTTACCGCTGGCATCTTTCGCCAGCAGCGTCAGGGTGCTGGTTGCCGAGTCATCCGCCGCGATGGATGTCGGGCTGGCGCTGAAGGTGGAGGCTGAACCGTCCGGCGTGCTGCCGGCCGTCAGGGTTACCGTGGCATTCAGGCTGCCGATCGCATCACCGTTGAGTTCTGGCGTCACGGTGTACGTATCGGCCAGTGAACCTTTCAGCGTGGCGGTGTAGACCCCCGTCGTTCCGGTTTCCTGCAGCGCGGTTAAGGTCACTTTGTCCGAGGCCGGGCTCGTGCCCTGGCTGTTCTTCAGCGTCAGCGACAGGTCACCCGCTTCACCTGTCATCGCGTTGCCGTTCACATCCTGCAACGTCAGCGTCAGGGTACTTACCGCGCTGTTGTCTGCTGCGATGCTGACCGGATCCGCCACGAAGGTGGATTTCGAGGTGTCCGGCGTGGTGCCAGCTTTCAGCGTGACAGTGTCACCCAGTTCGCCCATGACGGCACCGTTGAACTGCGGTTTGACCGTATAGGTATCAGCCAGTTGCCCTTTCAGGGTCGCCACGTAAGTGCCCGGCGTTGCCCCTTCGGTCACTGCGCTCAGCGTTATCACCCCTTCCGCTGGGGTTTCTCCTTTGCTGTCTTGTACATCGATCGCCAGACTGGCGGCGATTCCAGGAATGCCGTTGCCGTTTTTGTCTTTCACGTTCAGGCTCAACAGACTGACCGCCGTGTTATTCGCCGCTATCGATTTGGGTGTCGCGCTGAATGTAGAAAGTGAATTATCCGGTGTGGTACCCGCTGTCAGCGTTACGGTATCGCTCAGATCGCCAAGGGGACTACCATTAAACATGGGCGTCACGGTGTAGCTGTCCGCCAGTTCGCCTTTCAGCGTCGCGGTGTAGGTTCCCGCGGTACCTGTTTCTGTCAGGCGAGTTAACGTCAATTTGCTACTGTCTGGCGCAGTGCCCTGGCTGTTTTTCATCTCCAGCGTCAGGTTGGCGGCAATCCCCGAGACAGCATTGCCGGACACGTCTTTTGCCGTCAGCGTCAGCGTACTGGTTTCGGTGTTGTTCGCCGCAATGGAGGTCGGGTTGGCGCTAAAGGTTGATGCCGAACCATCTGGCACTGTGCTTCCTGTCAGGTGCACCGTCGCGCTCAGTCCATTAATCGCGCTGCCATTGAGCAATGGTTTAAGCGTATATGTTCCGGCAAGCGTGCCCTTGAGCGTCGCGATATAGGTACCGGCGGTCGCGGTTTCTGTCACGCTGCCCACGGTGACTTTATCCGACGTTGGCGTATTGCCGCTACCATCCTTGATTTCCAGCGTCAGTTCCGGCGCAAGGTTGGTGATGGCATTCCCCCAGCCATCTTTTGCCTGCAGGGTCAGCGTACTCATATCAAGATTATTCGCCGGGATGGAAACGGGATCAGCGTTAAAAGTCGACTGCACGCCATCCGGGGTTGTCCCCGCTTTCAGAACGACACCATCACTCAGCGGGTTAATTGCATTGCCGTCAAACAGAGGCGTTAACGTATAAGCCCCGGCACGCGTGCCTTTCAGCGTAGCCGTGTAGGTTCCAGGAGTCGCAGACTCTGCGATTGTGCCGATCACCACGTTATCCGCAGTCGGTACTGTACCGTCGCTGTCTTTCAGGGCAAATGACAGTTTTCCTGCTGAATCGGTGATGGCATTTCCTGCACTGTCTTTTATGACCAGCGTCAGCGTGCTGGACTCACTGTTATCGGCCGTAATGATTTTCGGACTGGAGTGGAATGTGGAACGTGTTCCGTCCGGCGTGGAGCCCCCGGTCAGGGTCACCGTAGCGTGGAGATCCCCCATCGCTGCCGCATTGAACTGAGGTATCACCGTGTACGTTCCGGCAAGAGTCCCTTTCAACGTGGTGGTATAAGTGCCTGCCGTCGACGTTTCGGCGAGTTTACCGAGCGTCACTTTATCGGCAGCAGGCGTGTTGCCGCCACTGTCTTTCATAATAAGCGACAGGCTGGAGGCGATCCCGGCAATGGCGTTGCCATTTTCGTCTTGTACGGTCAGCGTCAGGGTACTGGCGGCAATATTATCCGCCGCGACGGAAGTCGGACTGGCGCTGAAGGTCGATTTACCGACATCTGGAGTGCGTGACGCCGTCAGCGTGACCGTATCGCTGAGATTGCCAATGTCGCTACGGTTGAACTGTGGTTTGACTTTATAGCTGCCGGCAAGCGTCCCCGTCAGCGTGGCGGTATAGATCCCTGCCGTTGCGGTTTCCGTCAGACTGCTGATGCGAAGGCTGTCGTCTGCTGGCGAGTGTCCCTGACTGTCCGTAACTACCGCAGTCAGACTATCCGCTACGCCGGTGAGGACATTCCCGCCGCTGTCTTTTAAGGTCAGCGTCAGAGTGCTGCTGGCGATACCATCGGCTGGCAGCAGTTTTGGACTAAGACTAAAGGTGGACTGTTCTGCGTCCGGCGTGTTGCCAGCAGTCAGCGTCACGGTGTCTGCCAGCGTGCCGATGGGGTTGCTGTTGTACAGCGGCTTCAGTGTCCAGGTATCCGCTTTACTGCCTTTCAGTGTGGCCGTGTAGGTGCCTGCGGTTGCGGTTTCCGTCATGTTCGTGACGGTAATGGTGCCGGATACCGGGGAAACATTGTGACTGTCGGTAATCGCCACAGAAAATGCGCTTGCGACGCCCGACAGCGGGTTGCCGGATGCATCTTTCGCCACCAGCGTCAGTGTGGAAGTTGCCGTGTTATCTGCGGTCACCGTTTTCGGGTTAGCTGCAAATGTCGATGTATTGCCATCCGGAGCCGCTTTAATAATGATGAACCGAACGGAAGGCAACGGCGTTTTACTGACTGTTGGCGTCAGCGTCACCAGTTCTGGCTGAGTGCCTGCGGTGACCGTGACCTCATAGACACCGACCGATTTGCGGGTCAACGCTGAGATCGTCGCCTGCGATTCAGATGACGCCTTCAGCCCTTTCGAGCCGCCCTGCACACCGCTGGTCGACGCGGGTAAGTTACTGTGGGTAGTGGTCAGGGTGATATCAGTCAGCGGAACATCGACGGGTTGTTTCTGATCGTCCACCAGCGTTAGCGTCGCTACCCCATGGGTTTTCCCGTCGGCAGGTAAATAGCTGGTTGTGGGTGACGATTTCAGCGGTGAATCTGGCAGGAAAGTGGAATTTGCGACATTGACTGCCGCGGTATTTACCGTCACCTGCGTGTCGCTCGGGTCGGAATGGTTGTCGTTATTATCAACCGCGACACCGGTGATGGTGTAAGAATTGCTGGCCCCCTGCTCACTTTTCCAGGACGGCAGCAGCACGTCATAACTGGTTGTGGAATTAGCGATAATTTTCCCACCCGCCGCCAGTAGCGTAGCGGCAGACCAGTCGATCCGCTTGACGCCATGCTTACTGTTCACTGCCACGCCCAGCGATTTCCGTTCGCCGCCGTTACCAGTCACCAGCGCCGCGGTTTTCAGGCGAATCACATCCTGCTTGCGATATTCGAGCACAATGTTGCTATTACGATCGACCAGATCATAACGACTGCCCGCCAGCGTATGCATACCCGCCACGCCATCCGGATCGATCTGATGCAACCACGGAACGCCCAGTTGATAGTTCAACTCCAGCGCCAGGCGGGTTTCGTCATCGTCTGAAGTGCCCTGCTGCTGCTCAGCACGCAGAGTCATTAGCGGGATCGGCGTGTAGTTAATCCCGGCGGTGATGGCATGTGGGTTGTGCTGACGATTGTCTTTATCAGACAATGCCACTTCATCACCGTAATATTGTTCATAGATAATCCGACCGCCTAACTGCGGCAGCGCCGGTAACCAGCCTTCGGCGCGCAGATCCCAGCCGTTGGCTGGACGTTCTTCATAATCGTCAACATCCGGGGAGTCTTTCCAGTTACTCAACCGCTGGTAGCTGTTGGCGCTCAGTTTCAGGAAGTCGCGACCGTATTCCAGGCCAAGTCCGAGACGCGAATGATCGCGGGATAAATCGTAATCGAGGAAGGTATTCCCCCCCACCATCCAGCTATCAGTAAAATAGCGGACACCCAGTCCGAGGTTGGACTGGGTGCGATCGTCTGTACGATGAAGACTGCCCTGTGAGTAAAACAGCGTACTCTCCTGCTCCCATATGGGCAGCAGCAGATCAAATTCTGAATTTTTAAGCGATAAACCGTCGTCAACGCCCAGTTGCACGCGCGCGGTTCCGTAGCGACCGAGGATCTGCTGCAGATGGTTACTGGCTTCTCCAGCAACCATCCCGACAGCCATCGACTGCGCAGCCTGTCCGTCAGGACTGCTACTGAGGAAGGAGCCCGCTTGTGAGGCCAGTCCGGCGATTTTTTGTTCCTGTTCATCCGGAGCGTTGGCGGTATCCGGTTTGTTATCGGCATTTTTCACGTTTTGTGCCGCAGGAACATCCAGCTCATCACCGGGTTGTAAGCCAGTAAACCCGTGGGCAAAGGTCCTGAACTGATTGAGCTTACGCAGTTCTTCCACGCTCAGATGGTATTGACGGGCAACGCTCTGCACGGACTCGCCGCGAGACAAGGTGTAGACCCGTGTGGCGCGTTCAGCATCCTGGGCGCTTACGACTGTCGTTGCCTGTGCATGGACGATGGCAGGCGTAAAGGTACACGCTACAGGGAAGAGTAATTGCATCAGGATATTCAGCCAGACAAAAAATCGCGCTAATCCCGTGCATACCTTGCCATCCGTGAAAACAGGTTGGTGAGAATCCTTTCCATTCTTCATTTGTACTCGCCCCATACTCATCAGTTTGATTAATCAAATTGCCCCGCGATACCTCACAAACCGAAATACAAAGTTAATATCAATTTATTTACTCAATATGTATAAACGGCATGCAACGGATGCAAAAAAAAGTAACCCTCTGTTGTTAAGAGAGGTTTCTTTGCTTGCATTGCGGAATTCGATCCCAGACAGATAATTCAGAAATAAAATTTCATTAATGATAAAAATATCTTCTACGCAGATCTATCGTTTCACTTTGCTTAACAGTCCAAAT
Organism: Citrobacter freundii complex sp. CFNIH2; assembly: GCF_002880615.1. Lineage (NCBI taxonomy): Bacteria > Pseudomonadati > Pseudomonadota > Gammaproteobacteria > Enterobacterales > Enterobacteriaceae > Citrobacter > Citrobacter freundii complex sp. CFNIH2. The sequence goes on from NZ_CP025757.1 coordinate 1,540,963, forward strand.
TTGGACTATTTTCTGAATTATTGACCGGATAACATGGGAGGCATCATCATTGCGGGCTACGAGAACACGCACAGTGATTACAGCAGCGTCAGCTCAGGATGAAGAACGTGTTGGCTTTCACCTGTCAGCCATAAAACCCTGTGACTTGATGAACGTGTTTATAGTTCCATGCCGCTTTCAGGCTTTTCATTTTTACATGAACACGTCACGATAACGTGTAATTTAGGATTGAAATAATCTTATCAAAAGAAAAAAACAAACAATTCATTCGTGCGTTTATCAAAAGAACACGCGATAGAAATTGTCATTTATCGTCGGAACATCCATTCCTCCAGATAATAACAAAAACAGATTTAGCGTTTATTTGAATCATCCGACAGGCTGCGATTTACGTTATTTCAACGCAGTAAAACTCGTCAATGCGCCATGAAAACAAGCACCTACAGTCAATAAAAATGTCATCGACACTGTTCAACAGTCTGAAATGTTATATAATTGCTTACTCAGGAACCGCGTCCATGACGCAGTACCGAATGTTGATACACATAACCGTTAGCATGGAAGCGATTTATCTTTGGTAAGCTATCGTTAATCCATTGATTTTAATCAATAGTACTTATCTCTGAGGTTATAATGAGTAGTTTGCTCTCAGGCATACGCGAGACAAAGCCCACACAAGAAATCCTGGATATCTTCAATGCTTTGAAAGATAAAGTTAAATTCCGGACTGGCGAAAAAAATAAGCGCATTTTATTAACCGTTGACGGGAAACGGCAGGTTTTTCTTCTGGCGCATGGTTACTGTAATTTCGTTCGGCAGTGGGACCGACGGACTGTGATGACATTACATGCTCCACTTGTGGTGGGCTTTGGTATGCCGACTGACAAAGAGAGCCATTTACACGTTCAGGCCATTGATGTCATTGAGTATGCCTTGCTCCCTGCTGATCTTTTCGAACAGTACATTACTGAATTTAATCTCTGGAAACAGTTGGCCACGCTCGCGACGTGGGGGTTACAAGCCCATAATGTGTATAACAAAGCGCTGGCGATTAACGATAACTTCAAGATTGCATTACTGTTATTGAATGAACTTAATCATGAACCCGAATTTGTCCGTCATAACACAACGGCACTGGCCTATATTCAGGACAGAACGCTGCTGTCCCGCAGCTGGATCATGCACTTTCTTGCCGAGTTAAAAAATGCAGGGCACATTGAGCTTCAACGAGGCATTCTGACTAAAATCAATGAATTACCCATTCATTGATTCTATTCCTGTCTTACTGGCGTGGGGGGAAGTCTTCGCTTCCCTTTCCCATTGACCACTCTGCATTGATTCGGCGTCTTATCTGTTTTTACTCATAGCTTGCCATAACCTCGACAGCACCATGCACTGGCCCGGCAGAAAAATCCCCTGCGGTCCGAACAAATCGTGCCGCCATGTTAATCACATTATCCTGTGAAGAGGAGGCGTTGCTGCCATAGTTATAGGGTCCATTGCTGAAATTACTGTTCAGCGTTGAGATATTCGTCGCCTCACCTAATTTAACCGGATTTATCGGTGTGCTTTGTTGCTCTCCCGCCTTCCCCCATGCCAGTTGTATCCCGACCCCTTCGGCACCCCCACTGTCAACGGACATAACGCCATTCTCTTTATCCACTATCGGGGTGTACGGGAGGATCTCAATTTTGACAGTATTATTTTTTGTGTTGTTACCACTTTTACTGCCATTTTCGACATCGTAATTATCCGTTGCATTATGAACCGAGCCGCCATAACCATACGCGGTCGGACAATTGAGAGAAAAACTGGCGTCAACCCACGGCGCGTTATTCAGATCGGCAGTAGAAAGCGCTCCCATGTCGACAACTTGAGCTGGATTGGTGAGCTGACAGGTTCCGGAGATAAACTGGGCGCTGCCGATCAGTGTTCGCTGAAAATAAAGGCAGGTACGGTCATCAAGACGGTCTTCAGGACATGTCCCTATGGTATTCCCACCGTTTGCCTGTACAACCATATCGAAATCAGGGCCGGTAAAATTAATCGCATTAGTTTGATATGTAAACTCAGGGGTTTTCCAGACCCTTATTGTCACCCACATATCAACGTTATAGCCTGGCAATGAACTGTATAGCACATCGATTGTCGGCCAGGCTGGCATGGTTTTTTTATTGGCTGAGGTCGCACTGTTAAATGAGACGCCAATTCCCTTTACAGTCGTCGGATAAATAGTATAGCCGCTATAGGTATACACTTTACCTGCTGGGATATTATTAATAGTATAACCAATACTCGCCGCCCCACCGGAACAATTTGATCTTAAACGCCCACTCCCACCGGGAATACTGGTATCGACAGTATATAACAACGCAAATAGTCCGGAGTCACTGCCAGCATTACCGGTATTGGGCGCGGTAATATTTATCCCCGAATGTGGAATAGTATAATCCCCCCCACATCCGAAGTCCCGGAACAAGTCAATGCAGCCGCGTTGGCCTGCGAAGATAACGCTGCCATAAAAAGCAATATTGCGCAAAACAAACAAAATTGATTTTTCATTACAGCAAAAAAAAGAGAACCTGAATGACCAGAAGATGAGAAATAAAAACCACGATGACAACCGTTTCGTTGCCAGTTATTCTGCCACATTATTGACACACCCGAGACAACTGAAATATTATTTATTCTATCGTTGAAAAACCTCGTAGTTTCAGGAATATATTTTTTATTTCATCCATAATTGGACTACTTACTTGTTCAATGAACTGTAACACTAAAAAAACAATAAATATCAAGACATTAAATCTCTTTACATCTCCACACCTTCAGAATGCTCCCCGCCACACTCGCTGACAGTCTGGTACACACGTTGGCACAGCCCGATTCACTCATCGCTTGCCATCATCTCCACCGCAGCATGAATAGGGTCTGGGCCCCTGATTCTGGTACAATCCCATACATAGTGTCAGGGAGAAGCGTCCAGTTCATTGTCACTGTGAATTATCATTACGTCGTTGAATGGAGAATGGATATGCCGAAATTATTACAACTTCACTTCGCTTTTACTGGCCCATTTGGCGCAGAAATGGCAGAACAGTTGCGTGGTCTGGCGGAGTCGATTAACCAGGAGCCGGGATTTATCTGGAAGGTGTGGACGGAGAGTGAGCAAAACAAGGAAGCGGGAGGGATCTATCTTTTCGCAAACGAGGAGACCGCACTGGCTTATCTGGATAAACATACCGCGCGTTTAAAAAACCTTGGCGTTGACAACGTCATTGCGAAAGTGTTTGACGTGAATATTCCGTTGAGCGAAATCAACAACGCCAGAGTGGGTTAATGATGTCGCTGAGGGGGATTTTCCCCCTCAGCAGGTTCAACGAGACATCAGGCTGGAGAGATATTTTTCCCCCGAGCGTTGCACGATTTGACTGGCTCTGTGGGTAATATTCTGCCCTTCAAACGCCCCGTACAGACTGGAAAACGTCACCGTGTTTAGCCGCTGTATGATCCCACTGACGGTTTTCGATGACAGCGGCAACATGTTCGGATAGCTCCACATAAACGAAACCGCGTCAGCACCGGGAGTGACCTGTAAGATATCTCCGGCGAGGATCGTCCCTTCCCCCTCCTCCAGATACAGCACCGTTCCTCCCGCAAAATGGCCGCCCAGACGCAATAATGTGACGCCTGGAAGCACATTGTGTTCTTCCCCTTCCCATAGCCGAATCCAGGGGCTGTCACGCATGATCCAGGCCCTGTCAGCCGCATGCAGCCAGACGGGAGCATCAAACGCCTCCGCCCAGTCCTGCATTGTGGTGTAGTAATGAGGATGCGAAATCGCGATGGCGCTCAATCCCCCCATTGCACGGATGAGCGTTCGGGTTGCCTGATCCAGATTCGCAACGCAGTCCCAAAGAATATTTCCCACTGGCGTTCTGAGCAGAAACGCCCGCTGGTTTATAGCAAAGGAAGGAACGGTTTTCAGACTGAAAAGTTGCGGCGTATGCTGCTGCCACTTGTTGGTATGGCTGGCGATGAGCTCATCAAAGTCGATCCACGCCTGCCCGGAAACCGGGACATATTGCCGCTCATCGTCACAGATTTTACAACGTTCAACGTTGCCGCGGCGGTTATCGTACGAGGTGCCACAGGCTTTACACAGCGTTATCATCGTCACTCCTGTCCTCACAGTAAAACACCGTTAAGTATGGCAGAGGACACAGCGCTTCAGGCTCGTAACGCCGTTTCAGACCAAAACATCCGAACCTTTCTCATCTACACTGACATGATGTCACCGACGTATCGGCGGCAAAATAACAATAACAGGACGGACAGGGACATGAAAAAAATCGCGATTATCGGGGCTGGCCCGACAGGCGTTTATACCTTTTTCTCATTACTAAAAGAGGCGCAGCCACTGGAGATCGCCGTTTTTGAACGCGGAAACCGGGCCGGAATTGGTATGCCTTATACCCATTCTGAAAATAGTCCAATGATGTTGGCAAATATTGCCAGTATCGAGGTTCCACCTCTTTTTGACACCTGGCTTGAGTGGTTGCAGGCCCAGGAAGAGCAATACCTTACTCAGTATGGCGTTAAGAAGGAAACGCTGCACCAGCGTCAGTTTCTGCCACGCATTTTATTGGGCGACTATTTTCGCGCGCAGTTTTTGCAGGCCGTCCACCACGCAGAAAGTCGAGGATTTAAGGTGATATTGTACGAGTCCTGTGAAGTCACGGATGTCGCAGCGGCGCCCACTGGCGTACAACTCTGGACCGATCAACACACGGTGCCGCTGCATGTCGACCTGGCGGTGATCGCCACGGGACACGTCTGGCCGGACGATGACGAATCCACGCACGCATTTTATCCCAGCCCCTGGTCCGGCTTGATGGACGCTGACGTGCCAGCCGCCAGAGTCGGTATTCTTGGAACCTCACTGAGCGGTCTGGATGCCGCAATGGCGGTTGCAGTACAGCATGGAACGTTTCACGAAACGGAGGATCATCAGGTCAATTTCTCTCTGAATAAGAACAGTGAAGCGCTGGAAATTACGCTGATGTCCCGTTCCGGCATATTGCCGGAAGCCGACTTCTACTGCCCTATTCCCTATGAACCGCTGGAGTACGTTACCGGGGAGGTCATCCAGCGCGAAATCACTGCCGGTTCAACGGGGCTCCTCGATCGCGTTTTTAGCCTCATGCAACAAGAACTCGCGGTAGCTGACCCGAAATGGGCCGTGCAAATAACGCTCTCCTCACTGGATGCGGATAGCTTTCCCGTAGCGGTGTTTGCCGACAGAGCGCACAGCGATCCGTTCGAATGGGCTGCCGCAAATCTGCAAGAGGTCGACGAGAATAAGCGTAACAAACGCACCGTTGCCTGGCGCTATACCTTACTGCGTCTACATGAAGGCGTTCAGGATATCGTTGCCCATCTGGATGAAAAAGATAGTAAACGGTTCAGTTCGGGACTTGCCCGCGTGTTTATTGATAATTATGCGGCGATCCCGTCAGAGTCAGTTCGCCGAATGCTGGCGTTGCACGCAGCCGGTATTCTGCGCATTCTCACGCTGGGACAGGATTACGGGAAGGTGATTAAAGCGGATCGGACTGAGATTACGACACACAACGATCGCCTGTCATTTGACGTATTCATCGATGCGCGCGGCCAAAAACCTCTGAAGACAGCGGATTTGCCGTTCCCGCGATTACGCCAGCAATTACTGTCATGTGGAGATGCGATTCCGGATGTTGGCGATGACTATACGCTTCAGGCGCCAGAGAGTGTTCGCGGACGAATTGCCTTTGGCGCATTGCCCTTTTTAATGCATGATCGGCCCTTTATCCAGGGGCTCGTCGCCTGCCAGGAGATTGGCGACGCGATGGCCAGGGCTGTATCAAAACCGGCTTCCCGTCTGCGCAGACGTTTATCGCTTTACGATCGGTAACGCCGCACGCATTGTGGATGCATCCAGATCCCCATTTGTCCTATACTTGTCGGAAGTCAAAAACGAGCGAAGAAAGGTGCACGATGGAAATTGATCTCGATAATCTGGTCTTTAACGGACTGGAAGAAGCGCAGGAACGTAACGCAGAACGTCTGGACGATGCGGACAAAAAAGCGGAATCGGTGATTGCCGATGATGACTGCGGCGACGCCTGCAAAATCTGATTTGTTTCAACCCGCCGCGCAGAACCGCGCGGCGGGTCCATAAGCCTCTTTTTAGTTCCTCATGATTCCCGCGGTAATTGCAGATTTCATTCCAGTACACCTCGCGCATCCGACGGTGTTCAGCGTGTTGTTTGATCACGAAACCACTCCGGGTCAATGTTAGCAATGTCCACGCCGTACAGGCTGGCGACAGGAAGAATGGACTCCACAACGCGCTGCAGGTTGACCTCTGCACCGGGCTGTCGGGTCGGCTCTGGCGTGATGGCAACGCGCGCCCAAAGACGCGCCATCTGCATTTTTACCTTCTCCATCTCCGGCTCCTCTGTTTTGTCAGGTGCTTTTCATTGCAGCGTAAACGGCGCAAAAAATGAAATGCGAATTCTGCGCACCGTTATCTGTTTTTGTTCGTTAGTAACCCTTCGTTAACACACTGTTCACTAATAACTTTTTGCATATAAATAAGACTTTTTTCTTCTTTTGCAGCGGGTTCGGGTTGTGGGAGCGTAAAAGGACAAACCAATAATTCCAGGGATATCAAAGAAAATGATGGCAACGAAAATACAGAGCACAAAAGAAACGATTCTCGCCCTTGGCGTCATACTCGCCACGAGTTTCATTAGCATTCAGGCGCAGGCCGATCAACTTGCCGATATCAAGGCCGCAGGCGTGATCAAGGTTGCGACGTTTGACGCTAACCCGCCATTTGGCTCCGTCGACGCGAAAACCCATCAGATCGTCGGTTACGATGTTGATTTCGCCCAGGCGCTGGCGACGTCACTGGGTGTGAAACTGGAACTGGTCGCCACGAATCCCGCTAACCGTATTCCGCTGCTGCAATCGGGGAAAGCCGATCTGATCGTCGCTGATATTACGATCACCCCCGAGCGCGCTCAGGTTATCGACTTCTCCGTGCCCTACTTTGTCACCGGTCAGCAGTTCCTGGTGCCTGCCTCGTCACCCGATAAACTGGATGAATACAGCCGCGCGCGCATTGGCGCAGTGAAAGGCACCACCGGCGAGCAGGCGTTACATCAGCGGTTCCCGCAATCCCGCGTGCTGGCCTATGACGATATCCCGCTGGCGTTAACCGCCCTGCGCAACGGCAACGTGCAGGCGATCACTCAGGACTCCACTATCCTGGCGGGTTTGCTCAGTGGCGCACCGGACAAAGCGCAGTTCAAAATCCTGCCGGATTTACTCAGCAAAGAGGAGATTGGCGTGGGCGTGAAGAAAGGCGAGCCGGCGTTGTTGAAAGCGGTTAACGATGAATTACTGCGACTCGAATCCAGTGGGCAGGCAGGCAAAATTTATGATGTCTGGTTTGGCCCGGAAACGAAAAATCCGCAGCCGCGCGCCTTTAAAATTGAGGCCAGATAAGATGCTGGCTGGTTTATTCACCCCTTGTACAGCCGGATCTGCGGATTTCCACCCGTTACGCCAGGCGCGAGTCGAATTACGCGACGTGGTGAAAGCGTACGGCGATCACCTGGTACTCAACGGCGTCAGTCTCACCGTCGAACCCGGTGAAGTCGTGACAATTCTTGGTCCCTCGGGATCGGGGAAATCGACCCTGATTCGCCTGATAAACCAACTGGAATCATTGAGTGGCGGCGACATCTTTATTGATGACAAACCGGTCGGTCAACTTAAGGGGGCCGCGCTGCGACAACTGCGCAGCCGCATTGGTTTTGTATTCCAGCAGTTCAATTTATATGCCCATCTGACGGCGCAGCAAAATATCACCCTCGCGCTGGAGTACGTCCACGGCTGGAACAGAACCGACGCCACACAGCGCGCCTATGCTCTGCTGGAGAAGGTCGGGCTGGAAGAGAAAGCGGGAGCTTATCCGGCACAGCTTTCCGGCGGTCAACAGCAGCGGGTGGCGATTGCCCGCGCGCTGGCCTCTTCGCCGCAAATTATCCTGTTTGATGAGCCCACCTCTGCGCTCGATCCGGAAATGATCGGTGAGGTGTTACAGGTCATGAAACGTCTGGCGCACAGCGGTATTACGATGATTGTGGTCACCCACGAGATGCACTTTGCCCGTGAAATCGCCGACCGGGTGGTGTTTATCGACGGCGGCGATATTCTCGAAATCGCCTCCCCGGAGGCCTTTTTTACCCGGCCGCAGCACCCGCGAACCCAGCGTTTTCTGCAAAAGGTGCTGGATCCGCTGCATCAGGAGTTATCACGATAATGCCGTCAATGGACTGGCAGGGGGTGCTCACCGGCCTGCCCCTGCAATGGATCCTCTCCGGATTTCTCACCACGCTGTGGGTCAGCGCCGCAGGCATTTTCCTCGCCACACTGCTGGCCATTTTTCTGTTAGCCCTTCGTCTTTCCGGCCATTGCGCGGGCCGTCGCCTGGTGGCAGGCTGGGTATCGCTGTTTCGTAACACCCCGTTACTGGTCCAATTGCTGTTCTGGTATTTCGCTGGCTGGAACCTGCTGCCGCGCGGTTTCGTTGCTTTTGTCAACGCAGAGCATGGCTGGTCAATCCTGCCCGGTAATGTCTGGTGGCTGACACCCGAGTTTCTTTGCTCAGCGTGGGGACTCGGCGTGTTTACCTCGGCGTTCCTGGTCGAAGAAGTCGCCTCCGGGCTACAGGCGGTCTCCGCCGGACAACGCGAAGCCGCAATCTCGCAGGGATTTTCCTCATGGCAGACCTTCCGCCATATCCTGCTGCCGCAGGGACTAACCAATGCCTGGCAACCGGTGGTGGGGCAATATCTCAACCTGATGAAACTGTCGTCATTAGCCAGCGGTATTGGCTTTGCGGAACTGACCTATCAGGTACGCCAGATTGAAAGCTACAACGCCCATGCGCTGGAGGCTTTTGCCGTGGGCACCGCGCTTTATCTGTTCACCGGCGTGGCGCTCGGTCTGCTGCTGACCCATCTGGGGCCTGCTCCCCGACAGGAGAAAAAGCCGCAAACCCGCCGGTTTCGGTTCAGGAGTCCCCAGCATGATCGCTAATATTGCGGTGATAACCGACAATCTGGATTATCTCCTGTGGGGACGCATGGCCGACGGTCAACCCGGCGGCGTGCTGTTGACCCTGATGATGGTGCTGGGTGCGGCAGTGCTGGCCTTACCTGCCGGTATTGCCCTTGCCGCTCTCGCCTGGCGCTTTCCGGGCGTCATCCGTAAGGGATTGTTCATCTGGGCAGAGCTCATACGCGGGATACCGCTGATCTTCGTTATTTTCTGGATGTGGTATCTGCTACCCATGCTTACCGGCAGCGATCTCCCCGGAGCGTCAACCGTGACGCTGGCGCTGGCCTGGTTTACAGCCGCGTCGGTCATGCATTCAGTGTACGCGGGACTCAACGCGCTACCCGCCGGACAGTATGATGCGGCAATGGCACAGGGTTTCAGTCCTGTTCAGGCATTAAGAGGGGTTCTGCTACCGCAGGTGTTACGCCATATCTTGCCCTCCCTGACCGGGATATGCATTGGTCTGCTGAAGGACACCTCGCTGGCGTTTATCGTCAACGTGCCGGAACTGACGACGGTGGCGGGACAGGTTAACAGCCGGGAACAGATTTACCCGGCGGCTATCTTCATCTTTACGGGCCTGGTCTACTATCTGCTTTGCTACGGGCTGGAGAAAGCGACCCGGCGACGGTTTGCGCTTCGTTGAACGATCAGCACTCAACAAACTGGTGCGCGTCGTCGAGTCGGTATTTCACGCCGGCGCGGATCCCCGCTTCACCTTCAACCGCGACGGCGAAACGCATGCGTTCACCGTCGTGATACGCCAGCGCCGCGCAGCCGCCCGGCCCCAGTACGATGGAATCCACAACCCCGGTACTGGCAACGATCGCGTTGTCGCCGTTGCAGATGATATGCACATTATCACCGCTGTTGGCGATTTTCGCATTTGCGCCAAAGCTCACTATCTGGCTCAGGTCGCCGTTACTGGCGACATGGTTTCTTTCACCCAGCGAGCTCACCCGCACACGCATCCCACTGCTGGCGATCCGCGTTCCGTTACCGGCGCTGCTGATTCGCGTCGAGTTTCCTGCGGCAGCCAGCCGCGCGCGATCCCCGGAACTGCTGATATGGCTGTTATAGCCAACGCTGCCAATGTGCACGCAGTAGCCCGCACTGGCAATTTGTGACGCATAGCCTGCGCTGGCGATCTTCATGTTATCACCCGCACAACCCAGATTCGCGTTATCGCCCGCGTTCGCCACCTGCTGATCGCCCATTGAGGCATCCGGCTGCGCCAGTCGCGACATGGCGGAGATATCCTGACGGGCGAAATTTTCTTCATCCAGCCAGCGCGACCAGGCGTATTCCACCAGGCTGTTCGCCCAGTCAAGATAACCTTCGCGACTCAACGCCCGATGCACATCGGCGTAGTTGCCGCCCTCAGGGAAACGGCGCAGAAACCAGCGGTATATCAACGCACCAACCCGCCAGTTGCGTAAATCCTCTCGCGTGATCAGCATACGTTAATGCCGGTGATAACCGTCGACCATGCAGCGGAACGTCTCGCCAGGCGTGCGGCCCGTAGTGCACAGGTAGAGGTGACCAAAAATAAAGAACAGGCTGATGATTGCCAGCGCGAAATGCGCCTGCAGCAACCAGTAGCGCACGCCGGGGAATACGTCGCCCACGACCTGCGGATAGAGCGCCAACAATCCGCTCAGCAGCAGCAACGGCAACAATCCGTACATCACGCCGACATAGGCCGCCTGCTGTAACGGATTAAACTTCGAACGCGGCGTTGCCGGGAACGGATGCGCTTCCCCCTGCATAATGCCAAACAGATAGAAACGGGTCTGTTTCATCGCTCGCGCCACCCAGCCCTGGGGACGGATAATATAATGATGACCGTTCCCGCCCAACGCATTGATCAGCACGAAACCGACCCAGCACGCCAGCAGCAAAAATCCGCAGACTTCGTGCACCGTCAGCAGACTTTTGATCACCGCTGCGCTAACCAGCGAGAAATGGTTGATAAGCCCGCTGCCGAGCAGGAGCAGAAACAGCAAGGCATTCGACCAGTGCCACAGGCGTACCGCACGAGAATACAGGTAAACCTTCTCACCATGCCCGGCGGCGGCCTTGTTGGCCGCGCGAAAGCGAAGCCAGGCGTGTAACCCCAGCACCAGCCACATCGCCACCAGCAGAAGTCCGGCGATCACCAGCCAGACGGGCCAATACTCGGGGGAAAAGACCGGCACATAGTTTGCCAGTTGGGCCTGGAACTGTTCAGCAGTCTGCGACGCGTTCATACATTATCCTTTTTAATCAAATGTTGACCGAACCGACGATACAGATGGGGCTTGCCCGCGCCCGGAAGCTGGTACTGGTAATAGTTATTTTCCTGTAGCCAACGCTGGATGTCCGGGCTGTCCTCGCATCCAAACAGCAGCGCATGTTCCGGGCAGGAGGTCACGCAGATGGGCGGAAAGCCTTTTGCCAGCCGGGACTGGGCGCAAAAATCGCATTTGTCTGCTACTTTGGTTTGCGGATTCAGGTAGCGCACCTGATAGGGACACGCGCCGATACAGTAACTACAGCCGATGCAGCGCGAACTGTCGACGCGAACGATCCCGTTCTCATCGCGCCACGACGCACCGGTCGGGCAAACTTCAATGCAGGGCGCATCATCGCAGTGCTGACAGGACTGACGGAAGTAGTGATACAGCGTCTCGGTGTCATTATCTGAAACGGGAATATGCGCAATCGACAGGCGACTTCCCTGCGCGGGAACATGATTCGTTTTGCGACAGGCGCGGGTACAGAGGTTACAACCATTACATCGCGATTCATCATGGATCATGACGTAACGAACGGGGCCGCTGGCGGTTGTCTTCGCCAGCAGCGTCTGGCCGGGTCCGCTGAAGAAAATGACCGTACCCATGCCAAGCACAAATTTTCGTCGAGTGAAGGACATCTTGTTATCCTCTAATGCTGTGGTCGCGCTCGTCCACGCTTTCCATGAATTCAGGGATTCTGAAACTGCTCAACTTCCAGCCATTCGCACAAACCGTATGCTTTGCCGTAACTCATAAAACGTTCGCTGAATAAATACGGCACGTCGTTCGACGACGAGACCGGGCGAATATCGGCATAGTCGGGATGCGTTTCAATCGCGGCCAGCGCGGCATCTATCTGCTCAGGCGCGAAACCGTAAGGCGATTGTTCCAGCATGGCGACCTTGTACGGACGCGGATAGGTCTGACAGTCAAAGCGCACCGCCAGTGCGATTGCCCGACAGATATCCTTTTCCACCACCTGAACGCACATGTCGGCATAGTTGGCGGTCATGGTCTGGGTTGAGTAGTAATATTCATCCTGAGAGCCCTGCACCCGGGCGATATCCTCGCCGGCGAGCCCCTCTCTGAGCGTTTCCAGTAGCGGTGTGAGCGCCGCCTCTTCCACCGAGTACGGCGGCTGCAAGAACCGTTCTCGCGCGACAAGCTGGCCGCTCGCCGAATGCTGGCGGATGAAATCCGCCATAATCTCTGCGGGGCTTTCTGTCGCTGCCTGTTCATCCGCGCAGGCTACCGGTTCATGTCGCCCCTGTAACCACTGCCGCTTTTCGAGATCGACATCCGGCGCGGCAAGCTGACTCACATCCTCTGGTTGGCTCATGTTTTCTTCCTTACGCCGGCAACAGATTCTGCGCGGCCAGGTCATCGGCGACATCTTCCAGGCCGAGTCGATTCAACGTCTCACGCGTCGGGCAGCCCAATTCAGGGTGCCAGCCCATCTCTTTATAAAACAGCGTCAGGGATTCACGCATGTCGTCGCGATCCATCTTGTCGGTGCCTTCGCTAAAGACCGGAATCTTCGGATCCTTATCAAACACCCACGAGCAGATCAGATCGTGCGCATTGCGCATATCGTTGGTCCGCATCAGTTTCACCGTGTAGGCGCGATGTAGCGTGAAGATGCGTTCTGCGGCTAAATCGAGACTGGCCTGAGTGGTTTCATCACCGGTTACGGCCTGGAAGAATTTGGCTTCCAGATCGAGATCCCCGCGATAGTTGCGGCTTTTCAGCGGCGACACGGTCATCGGCCAGACCCAGTTACACAGCGTAACGGCGTTATGCAAGCACACTTTCAGCAGCGTCCATTTGGCATATTTAATTTTTGCCGCGTTGATGGGTGTGTAATTTTTGGTTTCATCGTAGGCGTCTGGTGAGCCAAACAGTTCCGCGGCCACTTCCCGCTGAAGTGTTAAGGGCAAACCCGAGCCGATGAAATTGATGTGGGTGTGGGTCATACAGTCGCGGTTGAACATGCAGTTGGTGATGGCCCCCACCTGCGCCGAGGCCTCGTTGGCGTGGTGAACCGGAAAACCAAACGGCGACCACAGTTTGTTTTTTTCGTACGCCCAGTATTCATCACCCAACTGCCATCGCTCGGCAATGGCATACGACCCATCCGCCAGATGGCTAAGTTCACCCACGCGATGCGCCAGACGATAATAGAAATCCTTGATGAAATTCGGATCGCCCGCTTCCAGTTGATCCCAGCGGATCTGGGCATACTCTTCCGCCGGCAGGACGCGTTTAAACACCCCTTTGCTGTAGCAATACGTAAAGTCGCGGTGCAACTGACCGTAGTTACACCAGATGCCGTAGTCGTCAAACAGATTCAGCCCCACCAGGTTGCCAATGACGCGGCCATCGTCTTTGTCTTCAAAGTCCTTCGGGCCGTTCGGGAAAATAGTGGTATGGACGAAGTTCGCCACGCAGGTATTCCCGCCGGTGCTCGGCACGCCAAAGTCCTTCACGCGAGGAATGTTCATCTGCGTCATGCAGCGAATCGGACAGGAATGGCAGCCGCTCATTTTCACCGTGTATTTTTCTGCTGCCGGGCCTAAATCGAAGACTGATTTGTAGGTCCTGAAACCGACGGTGTTCTGATTACCCGGCGGGATCTCGCCGGTCTCGATCGGCCCACCTTCCGCCGCGCCCCAGAACAACCCTTTGCGTGCGGTCCAGCGCGACGCGGGCGAGGAATATTCCGCCCATGCCTGCGGCGTGCTGGGCACAACATGGTTATTATTCGCGCCAATCAGTTCCGTCATCATGTAATCATTCAACCGCTTCATCTCTTTGCGATCGGCAATATTGACGCCTTTGGTCCCTTCCACGGCGATGGCTTTCAGATTTTTCGAGCCCATTACCGCGCCGGTCCCTGCGCCACCGCTGTGGTTGCGGCTGTTGAGCATGCAGGAGAGCGGCACGAGGTTTTCACCCGCCTGACCAATCGCCGCCACGCAGGTTTCTGGTGACGTCATTCGGCAAATTTCTTCCGTGGTAGCACGGGTGCCTTTCCCCCACAGGAAATCGGCTTTTTCGAGAGTGACCTTGTCGTCTTTAATATTGAGCCAGACCGGGGATGCCGCCTTGCCTTCAATGATGATGGCGTCATAGCCGGCAAATTTCATTTGCGCCGCAAAAAAACCGCCCATATGCGCATCGACAACCAGATTGCCTTTTGTGAATGTGGAGAGCGACGTGATATTAACGCGAGAACTGCACGGAGCGCCGGATCCGGTAAGCGGCCCCGTCGCAAAAACTAATTTATTGCCTTCATCAAAGGGTTTAGTGCCAGCGGGAACTTCGTCGTACATAATTTTGTAGCCGAACCCCATACCGCCGACAAATTTTTTAAATTTACTGGAATCTTCAAGGGTAATATCGCCTGTTGTAAGATTGACCCGTAAAATATTACCTGTCCAACCGTTAGCCATAATGTTTTCCTTTGCAAGACTCAAACAGTAATATCTTTCCACTCGATGATTTTTAATGCCCCGGTCGGGCAGGCACTGGCGCACTCACCGCATAAAACACATTTTGCCGATTTCTTCGTTTCAGTATTGACGGTGGCCATCATCCAGGGACATGCGGTGGTACAGGCGCTGCAACCGATACAGCGTCGGTGATCAACGGCAATGCAACCGTCTTCCCGGTTCCAGGTAATCGCCCCAATGGGACAGACCTTCATGCACTGCGGATCTTTGCACTGACGACAGGTGTCCGGGGTGTAGTTCAGATCGCCATACAGGCCGCCGCCAGACCCAATCCCCTTGTCGCCAAAGAAATAATGCCGGTGAATTTTAATGCGGGAAAAGAAGGTGCCGACTGCGCCATCATTGTAATTGGTACAGGAAATTTCACAGCGATGGCAACCGGTACAGCGGGCGCGTTGGGTCACCAGCACCCCTTTCGGCGTGGAGATCAACCCCACGGTGCCGCTATCGATATCTTCTTGCTTACAGCCAAAAAGCGACAGTAACGCGGGCGCAATGGTTAACCCTGCCAGGCCTTTTCCCGATATACGCAGGAATTCCAGCCGCGTTAAGCCAGTATCTAATAATGGACGATCAACCTGGTTCATTTATTTTGCATCCTCTTCGCAAACGCAGTGCCGACAACACGTCCCAGGCTGATGCTAATTATGCTGAAACAGAGCCTCTGATGTTGCCTCCCACAGCTGAAGTTCTGCCATAACCGGATTGCATAAATAACGCAATTTAACGCAAATAAACTAATCCTTTAGGGTTAGGCGAAATAAATAATGGGAGTTATTGATAGGTATAACTTTGATCGTCATCAATTAAAAACGGGAAGAGAAATATTAAATGCGTAGTGATATTTATTATCATAAAGACAGTGAAATGCTGTTCCGCCAGATTACAAATAAATGTGAAATTGTTCCCAACTATAAATTAAAAAGCGGTCGTAATATATTTAATAATATAGCGGGTTAGCCGATAGCGGTAATATTGTTCCCTGAATAATTCGAGTGGCAGGAAATAAGGGATGAGTCCATCCCTCGTTGCGGTTAGCCGGCCAGCGCTTTGATTACGGTTTCCATCGCCTGCTTTTCAAGGTCGCTACGCTGAATACGCTGGTTCGCCAGCGCGGTTCGTAGTACCCCGGCAATCACGATATGTTTGGGTTCCTGTCCCAGATCGCGCATTTCCAGCACCACTTTGCCAACCACTCTGCACATCTCACGGTACAGTTCATCGTCTTTTGTCAGGTTTCCCATTATTGTCTCTCATTGCAGGTCCAGTTAAACAGCATATATCAGACTGGAGGGGATGACAAAAAACAAAGAAAATCAAATAAATAAATCACGGTACTATTCAACGATACGCGTTTCTTTCAATTGTTGCCATTTGTTGACCAGCTCCGCCAGATTTGCCGCCTGCATTTTTTCCATCACCCTGGCGCGATGCACTTCTACCGTGCGTACCGCGATGTTCATCACCTGCGCGATCTCGCGGTTCATCAGTCCCTTAACGACGAAGCCAGCTAACTCACGTTCTTTTACCGTGAGTCCCCGGTAACAGGTGGCGATCTGTTGGCGGGCAACGGCCTGTTCCGAAACCACCAGCGCACGCTCCAGCGCTGTTTGCAACGGTCTGGCGCTGACCGGTTTTTGCAGGAAGTCTACCGCACCGAGTTTCATCTGCTCGACGGCCATCGGCACGTCGCCATGTCCGGTAAGAAACACCACCGCCAGCGTACTTTCGCGCTGGCGCAACACCTCATGGACATGCTTACCGTCCATGACCGGCATCCGCATATCCAGCAACAGTACGCCCGTCTGATACAACTCAGCCTGCTCAAGAAAAACAGCCCCTTCTTCCCAGCACGTAACCGGGTAGCCCAGACTCTCCAGCAGAAAAGCGCAGGCATCGGTGACCGCCACATCATCATCCAGTAAATGAATTATCGTCATTGCCGCTCCGCACCTCCTGTTGAGTAAAATCCAGTACAACCGCCACGCCAGGCTGCCCGTCGGGCGCGGTCTGATTTCGCAGGTTAATCTCCCCCTGACCGTAACGCACCAGCCGCTGACAAATCACCAGCCCCAGTCCCATCCCCTCTTTCCGACTGGTCTTGAAGGGCTGAAAAGCTTGATGCAGTAAAGCCTCGTCAATACCGCCGCCATTATCCTGCAACATCATGCGTACGCCCGGTGTCGACGCTGAGGCATCGATCCACAGCGTGGTAGCGCCCGCCTGCGCCGCGTTGAGGATCAGATTAGCCAGCACCTGCTCCAGCAAAACCGGCGGCAGCAAAATCGTCAACGCGCGATCGATATTGCTGTGTAACGTTAACGTCGGGAACTGCTGTGCCATGCGCAACAGTTGCCAGACATGTTGAACCGCCTCGTGAATGCTGATGTTCTCCCACTCTTCCGTGCGGATCGGACTTCCCTGTGCCTGACTCACCCAGCGCCGCAGATTTCGCAGCGTCTCGGCCCCACGCTGCGCCTGCCGATCAATATGCTCAAGCGCTGGCAGTAACGCGTGCGCCGGATCCTGCGACTGCAGGCGAATCAGACTACCCTGCGCGTAATGGCGAATTGCCGACAGCGGTTGGTTCAGTTCGTGCGCGAATCCGGAGGTCATTTCGCCGAGGACGCTCATCTGCCTGGCCGTTTCCAGCGCCTGCTCCTGCTGGCGCAACTGGACGCCGTTGCGTTCAAGTTGTTTACCACGACGCCGAACCAGTAGCATCACCCAGACGTAGTTCAGGGTTAGCAACAGCAGGATCAGTGCGGTCCCGACCATCAGCCACTGATGCTGTATCAGCCAGCTTTTCACATCCAGCCATAAGCGTCGCTGCTGTGGATGTTGCTGCACGTCGCGCAGTAGCGCCTCCACCTGGCTGGTCGACGCCGGTGCCCCCCAGTGGAACGCGGCGGTGTCAGGCGCAGCCAGCAGCGCGCGGGTGACGCGATCGGCCAACGCATCATTGACTACTGGCAACGCGGCGAACGACCAGTCAGGATAGAGTGGCGTACTGGCTAAACAGTCAATATTTCCGGGACGGTTGAGCACCGCGACAAAATCAGTTTTATCAACCAGTCCCTCTTCGTCCATTTTTTCCAGCAGGCAGACCGGAACAATCACCGCCTGCACTGCGTTTTCACGGAGTAAATAAAGAAGCGCATCGGCTGGAAAACCGCTAAAACGCAGATTGAGGTCGCGCTCCGGGCGCAGACCGGCGTCGCTCAACGCTTTATATCCCAGCAGGTAGCCGCCGAACGCCTGGGGATCGATAGCCCCCACCGTTTTACCGATCAGATCATGTGCGCCGGTGATACCGCTGTCGCGCCGGGTAAGGATCGCACTGCCGATGACGTTACCCGTGCCGCGCGCAGAACGCAGAGACGCCAGCCAGCGCAGCGGTGAATGGCTGTTCAGTTGCACAAACTGCGCCGGGTTGGTCACCACAAATTGCACGGTTCCGTTGTTCACCGCCGCCTGCATCTGGTGCAAATCCAGCGGCTGGATATGGAACTGTTCTCCGGGAATTTGCTGATTAAGCTGCGTTTCCAGCGCCTGCCAGTGGTTACGGGTGGAGACCTCGCCACGCATCGCCAGAATCCCGATATTCCATGAGCCCGCCAGCGCTGCGCCGCTGAACATTAAGGCCGACGCCAGCAGCATCAGGCCCTTCACCATTTTACCTCTCACACCCTTATCCCCGTTGATTATGTTGTTTTAGATCAACAACCCGCCGGGTATGTGGTTAACCACAATAGAGCTGCCCCCGCCACGATTTTTACACTGTAAATCATCGACATTCTTTATTCATCACACGCAACCCAACGGCGTGACAAATGTTTCGTTGTTGCCTTGAGACGGGAGAAAAAATGGACAGCAGTAAACGGCAGTTTCTCCAGCAACTGGGCGTCCTGACGGCAGGCGCGTCGCTGGTTCCACTGGCGCAGGCGAAATTTTCTTTTTCACCTGAACGCCACGGCGGTTCCACACAGCAGCGTTACGCGATGCTTGTCGATCTGCGCCGCTGCATCGGCTGTCAGGCCTGCACCGTCAGTTGTGCGATTGAAAACCAGACGCCGCAGGGCGAGTTCCGTACCCATGTGAATCAGTATCAGGTCCAGGTGGCGGATGAGGTGACCAATGTGCTGTTACCGCGTCTGTGCAACCACTGCGACAATCCGCCCTGCGTGCCGGTTTGTCCGGTGCAGGCCACGTTTCAACGCGAGGACGGCATCGTGGTGGTCGATAACACCCGCTGCGTCGGTTGCGCCTACTGCGTGCAGGCCTGCCCCTACGACGCGCGATTTATCAATCATGAGACACAGACCGCCGATAAATGCACGTTTTGCGTCCATCGACTGGAGGCCGGACTGCTCCCCGCCTGCGTGGAGTCCTGCGTGGGCGGCGCGCGCATCATCGGCGATATCCGCGATCCGCAGAGTCGAATTTCGCAATTAATCCACACCCATCACGACGCCATTAAGGTGTTGAAACCGGAAAACAACACCGCGCCCCATGTCTTCTATCTGGGACTGGACGAGGCATTTGTCACCCCGTTGATGGGTCGCGCACAACCCGCACTCTGGCAGGAGGTCTGATAATGCCACCCTTAATCATTGAAGAGGTGCTGACTCGTCCGCAGGCGGTGAGCTGGCTTCCCTGGGCAGTACAGTATTTCTTTTTCATCGGTATTGCCGCCTGTGGGGCGCTGTTTGGCGCCGTCCTGCACTGGCGGAAAAAGGATAATCCCACGCTGGAAAGCCTGACGCTGCTGATTGCTCTGACCTGCGCAATCACCGCGCCGCTGGCGCTGACCGCCGATCTCCACCAGACGGCCCGCGTCTGGCACTTTTATGCGTACCCCACGCCGTGGTCATGGATGCCGTGGGGCGCACTGTTTTTACCGCTGTTCACTGCGTTCCTCGGACTCTGGTTTCTGGCGCAGGTTTACAAGCAACTCACCGGAAAAAGTTACGCCGTCACAAAATGGTTCGCGTGTGCCAGCGCGCTGGCCGCGACAGGGTTGTTGCTCTATACCGGGCGGGAAGTGTCCGTCGTGCAGGCTCGCCCCGTCTGGTTCAGTTATGCCTTTGTGCTGGCGATGTTCCTGAGCGCGCTACAAACCTTTTTAGCGTTGTTAATCGTCGGGCTGCGCGATGATTTTCCGACGCAAAAGCGCCTCGCGCTCGGACAACTGCTGACACTGCTCGCCCTTGCCGTCGTCATCATTTTCTGGGTTAGCGGCAATACGCTTTTCGGTTCGGCAATCCGCCAGTGGCTGGCAATCTCTGCATCGGCGCGCCATTACGCCTCTGGCTGGCTGGTATTCTGGCTGATCGCATTACTGTTTGGCGTTATCGCCCTGCGCCGTCCGCTGCCATTGCCGCTGCGTAGCCTGCTGGCGCTGAGCGCGATGACGCTGTGCTGGCTCATGCGCTGGACGCTGCTGATTCAGGGGCAGACGCTGCCGAAATTCAACGCCCAGTTCAACCCGTACGCCCTGCCCGCCGGTACCGACGGTTGGCTTGCTATCCTCGGCACCTTCGGCTTGTGGATAGCGCTGCTCATTATTATTCGCGAAAGCGTGAACGGACTCGCAAGGAGACTGCAACATGGCTAATTTAACCCGTCGTCAGTGGCTCAAAGTCGGCCTGGCCGTCGGCGGTATGGCGACGTTCGCCCTCAGCTATCGTGACGTAGCGAAGCGCGCCATTGATGGCTTGATCAACGGCACCTCGGGTAAAATTACCCGCGACCACATCGTGGGTAACGCGCTGATCCCGGAAGCCAACGCTCACCCGCGCTGGCAGCAGAATGTGCAGCAAACCATCGCCATGACTCAGTGTTTCGGCTGCTGGACACAGTGCGGCGTCAGGGTTCGCGTTGATCAACAAACCAACCGGGTGCTACGTATTGCCGGCAACCCGTATCATCCGCTTTCTCATGAGCATCATATTGACGCGTCGGTGCCGTTCAGCACGGCGATGGCGCAACTGGCGGGCGAGAACGGTCTTGATGCTCGCTCGACGGCCTGTGCCAGGGGCGCGACGCAACTGGAAGGTCTGTACAGCCCGCTGCGTATTCTTGAGCCGATGAAACGCGTCGGTAAACGCGGCGAAGGCAAATGGCAGCGCATCAGCTTTGAGCAATTGATCAATGAAGTGGTGGAAGGCGGCGACCTGTTTGGCGAAGGTCACGTTGACGGCCTGCGCGCCATTCACGCCCCGTCGACCCCCATTGATCCGCAACATCCGGGTTTTGGTCCCAAATCCAATCAGCTTCTGGTCACCAACACCAGCGACGATGGGCGAGATACCTTTTTGCGTCGCTTTGCTCTGAACAGTTTCGGTAGCAAGAACTTTGGCGCGCATGGTTCCTATTGTGGACTGGCCTATCGCGCGGGTTCTGGCGCGCTGATGGGCGATCTCGATAAAAACACCCACGTAAAACCCGACTGGGATAACGTCGAGTTCGCGCTGTTTATGGGCACCTCGCCCGCACAGTCCGGCAACCCGTTTAAACGCCAGGCCAGACAGCTTTCCAGCGCACGCCTGCGCGATGATTTCAGCTATGTGGTTGTCGCCCCGGCGCTACCATTAACCACCGTGCTGGCTGACGATCACGGCCACTGGTTACCCGTGATCCCCGGCAGCGACTCTGCGCTGGCGATGGCAATGATCCGCTGGATTATCGAAAACCAACGCTACAACGCCGATTATCTGGCGCTGCCCGGCGCAAAGGCCATGCAACACGCTGAGGAGAAGAGCTGGACCAACGCCACGCATCTGGTGATCGCCGACGATCTTCCCGGACTGGCCGGACAGCACTTAACGCGTAGCCATCTGGATCCTTCCGCGACCAGTGACCCACTGGTCGTAAATGAGCACAACGAGCTGGTCCCCGCCAGTGATTGCCTGCGCGCCGCGCTGTTTGTCGCGCGCCAGGTGACGCTCGCCGATGGGCGTAGCGTGACAGTGAAAAGCAGCTTCCAGTGTCTGAAAGAATCGGCAGAGAAAATGACGCTCGCGCAGTACAGCGAGCAGTGTGGCGTGGCCGAGGACAAAATCATCGCGCTGGCGGATGCCTTTACCCGTCACGGACGTAAAGCGGCGGTCGTCACCCACGGCGGCATGATGGCAGGAAATGGTTTCTATAATGCGTGGGCGGTGATGATGCTCAACGCGCTGATCGGCAACCTCAGTCTGGAAGGCGGCGTCTTTGTCGGCAGCGGAAAATTCAACGGCGCAACTGACGGCCCACGCTACAACATGGCGAGTTTTCCGGGCAAGGTGAAGCCAAAAGGGCTGAGCATCGCGCGAAGCAAAACGGCGTATGAATCTTCCGAAGAGTACCGCGACAAGGTCGCCGCCGGGCGTTCCCCCTTCCCGGCCAACGCGCCGTGGTATCCGTTTGTCGCCGGTCAACTGACTGAGTTACTGAGTTCCGCGCTGGAGGGATATCCGTACCCGCTGAAGGCGTGGATCTCCAATATGACCAATCCCTTGTATGGTATACCCGGTCTGCGTGCGGTGGCCGAAGAAAAGCTGAAAGATCCGGCACGGTTGCCGCTGTTTATCGCCATCGACGCGTATATGAACGAGACCACCGCCCTTGCGGATTACATCGTGCCGGACACACATAACTTCGAAAGCTGGGGATTCAGCGCGCCGTGGGCAGGCGTCGCCAGTAAAGCCACCACCGCACGCTGGCCGATTGTTACCGCTGCCACCGCCACAACCGCCGACGGTCAGCCGGTTTCGATGGAGGCATTCTGCATCGCGGTGGCAAAGCAACTGAATCTGCCGGGATTTGGCGACAATGCGATTTCCGACAGCGCAGGGAACCATTACCCGCTCAACCGTGCAGAAGACTACTATCTGCGCGTCGCCGCCAATATCGCGTTTATGGGGAAAGCCCCGGTTGCCGAAGCGGTGACGGAAGACATTGAACTCACAGGCGTCCGCCGCATTATGCCTGTCATTCAGCAGACGCTGAAAGCGGAGGAAGTCCGTCGGGTAGCGTTTATCTATTCACGTGGCGGTCGGTTCGCGTCGGATAAGAGCGGTCGGGCCGAAAACCGGATCGGCAACGCGTGGGAAAAACCGCTGCAAATCTGGAATGCCGAGGTTGCCGCTCATCGTCATGCTATCACTGGCGAGCGCTACAGCGGCTGTCCGGCGTGGTATCCGGCGAGACTGTCTGACGGACGTTCGGTGGACGAACTGTTCCCGCTGGCACAGTGGCCGCTCAAGCTTATTTCGTTTAAGTCCAATACCATGGCCAGTGCGTCGGCGGTGATCCCCCGTTTGCACCACGTTAAGCCGGTCAATCTGGTAGCGCTGAATCCGCAGGATGGGCGGCGTTTCGGGCTGTCGCATGGCGACACGGTGCGGATCACCACGCCGGGGGGACAGGTTGAGGCGCAAATCAGTTTGCTGCACGGCGTAATGCCTGGGGTCATCGCGATCGAGCACGGCTATGGACACCGCGAGATGGGTGGCGCGCAGCACACGCTGGACGGTGAGCCGCTGCCGTTTGATGCGAAAGTGAAATCGGGGATTAACCTGAACGATCTGGGATTTGCCGATCCGACGAGAAAAGTGAGTAACACCTGGCTGGACTGGGTGTCCGGCGCCGCGGTCCGTCAGGGGCTGCCAGCGAGAATTGAGCGATTGCAACGCTAACGCGTTTTACCCGGCCTGCAGGACGTCACAGGCCGGGTAAGGCGGAGCCACCACCCGGCAAAAAGCGGATCAGTTATTCACCGGAATGACCGCGCCTTTGTATTTGGTACGGATCCAGTCCTGAATCTCTTTTGAATGCAGAACATCAACCAGCGCGACAATATCCTTTTTCTTCTCATCGCCGCGATGCACGGTAATGATGTTGGCATACGGGTTATTCTCACCACTTTCTACGGCGATCGGGTCGTGGACCGGATCCAGACCGGCGTCGATGGCGTAGTTGGCGTTAATCACCACCGCATCGCCTTCATCGTTGTTGTACATCTGCGGCAGCAGCGCGGCTTCCACGTTAGGCAGGAACTTCAGCTTCTTCGGGTTATCCACGATGTCGCTGATGCGTGCGGTCACTTTGTCCACGCCCGGCTTCAGTTTGATTACACCCTCTTTCTCGAAGATAGACAGAATACGCCCCTCTTCCGACACCGCATCACGCATGATAATTTTACCGCCTTCCGGCAGATCCTTCAGCGATTTAACCTTTTTCGAATAGATGCCGATAGGCTCAATGTGGATCGCACCCGCACTGACGAAATCGTAGGTTTTATCCCCGGCATGATCTTTCAGGACGCTGTTCAGATAGGGAATATGCTGGAAGTAGTTGGCGTCAATTTCGCGGCCCGCCAGCGCGGTGTTCGGCAGGATGTAGTCCTGGAACGGTTTAATCTCCAGATCGATCCCCTGTTTCGCCAGAATCGGTTTGGCCTGTTCGAGAATTTCAGCGTGCGGTACGTTGGACGCGCCCACGGTCAGCGTGTCAGCCCATGCGGCGAAGCTCAGGGCACTTAAGGTGGCTGCGGCGAGAAGTGTCAGTGATTTTTTCATGATAATGGTTTCCGTATTTTATTAGCGTTTATCTAACAGAGAAGTGATCACATCGCCGCAGAACTGGATAATGAAGACGATGACCAGAATCGTCACCGTCGCCACCAGCGTGACGTCGTTGTGGTTGCGCTGGAATCCTTCCAGATAAGCCAGATTCCCTAAACCACCTGCCCCGATCACCCCAGCCATCGCGCTGTAACTGACCAGCGCAATCAGCGTCACGGTGATACCGGACACCAGAGCGGGTGACGATTCAGGTAACAAAACCCGAAAAATTAAGGTACTCAGACGCGCGCCCATTGAACGAGTCGCTTCAATGACGCCCTTATCCACTTCACGCAGGGCGATCTCAACCAGACGTGCATAAAATGGCGCGGCGCCGACAATCAGCGCCGGTAATGCGGCATTGGCGCCAAGAATGGTGCCGACAATCGCTTTGGTAAACGGGATCAACAGGACGATCAAAATGATGAACGGGATCGAGCGGAAAATATTCACCACCAGCGAAATGCCGCTGTACAGCGCACGGTTCTGGAACAGCCCGCCGCGTGCGGTGAGGAACAGCGCCAGTCCGAGGACGATACCGAGAACAAAGGTCGCAATCCCGGAGAGCGCGGTCATGTATAGCGTCTCCTGGGTGGCAGCAAAAAGTTGATCCCATTTCAGATGGGGAAACAGATTCTCAGCCATGTTGAATCACCTCACCGTCAATGCCGCTTTTTTGCAGGTCATCCAGAATGTTGTTGAGTTGCTCTTCCGACGCCACCACGTGCAGCCACAGCTGGCCAAACACGCCGTGTGCCGTTTGGGTCATTTTGCCGTGCAGGATATTGAATGGCAGACCATAGCGCAGGGTCAGTTCACCGACGATCGGCTGATGCGTACTGTGCCCGGTAAAGGTTAACTTAATCACCGTACCGCCCAGTTCGCTCGCCAGTTGTGGGTTAAAAGCCTCTTCATCGGCATACTGCCCTACCTGGCGGACAAACTGACGGGTAATCGGCTGTTGCGGATGCGTGAAGACGCTCAGTACGTCGCCTTCTTCCACCACCTGACCGTTCTCCATCACCGCCACGCGATCGCAGATTTTGCGCACCACGTGCATTTCGTGGGTGATCAGCACAATCGTCAACCGGAAGCGGCGATTGATATCAAGCAGCAACTCAAGAATTTGATCGGTTGTCTGGGGATCCAGCGCCGACGTGGCTTCATCGCACAGCAACACATCCGGGCTGTTGGCCAGTGCACGCGCAATCCCCACGCGCTGTTTTTGCCCGCCGCTCAGCTGTGACGGATAGGCATTTTCGCGCCCCGTCAGCCCCACCAGCTCAATCAGTTCCGCCACGCGCGCCTGAATTTTTGCTTTTGGCGCGCCGGCGATTTGCATAGAAAAGGCGATGTTTTCACGTACCGTGCGCGACCACAGCAGATTAAAATGCTGGAAGACCATGCTGATTTTCAGGCGCGCCTGACGCAGCGATTCGCCGCGGGCGGCGGAAATCTCGTGACCGTTGATGGT
This sequence comes from Citrobacter freundii complex sp. CFNIH2, assembly GCF_002880615.1. Taxonomy (NCBI): domain Bacteria; kingdom Pseudomonadati; phylum Pseudomonadota; class Gammaproteobacteria; order Enterobacterales; family Enterobacteriaceae; genus Citrobacter; species Citrobacter freundii complex sp. CFNIH2. Next base: position 1,567,007 of record NZ_CP025757.1, read on the forward strand.
GACACTGCCTGCGGTTGGTTTTTCCAGCCCGTTGAGCAGACGAATCAGGGTGCTTTTCCCGGCACCGCTGTAGCCAATAATTCCGTAAATCTGCCCCTGTTCCACGGTCAGATTGACATGATCAACCGCAGTAATGGATAGCCGGCCTGGCGTGAACACTTTCGAAATATTTTTCAGGACAATCATGTCGTTTGGGTATCCGCGGCTGCTTATTGTTATCCTGCCAGCGCTTTCGGCTATTTAGCAGTATGGATGTCCAAACGAGTGTAATCAGGGTAATGTAGATTTGAAATGATTTAAAAGTCATTTGTTATAACTCGAAGGAATAAGTCGGGTTGCGCAACACAGCCTGGTTTTTGCGTTTGCGCAATTGGCAGACACGACTTGTTTAATAACAATTTGTTGTGTAACTGCCTGGATGTATTCTGAAACACCGTTTCCATTTTCCTTTTGTGTCGATTTCAGCGTATAATGCGTGACAATTGTCACTTGAATGGTTTCAGCACATTGACCTGTCATACTCAGAGACTACAAAACGTCCCTTTTTGTCGGGCTGAACGACGAGCACACATTCCTCTGCACGCTCTATCGATGTCACCTATCCTTAGTGCGAGGCATCACAACTTTCGTAATACAGGTTTAGCTTCCAGGCAGTGCGTTCCGGAAGCCGGCTTTCCATATCCTTCTCAACTTAAAGACTAAGACTGTCATGAAAAAGACGAAAATTGTTTGCACCATCGGTCCGAAAACCGAATCTGAAGAGATGTTAACCAAAATGCTGGACGCGGGCATGAACGTCATGCGTCTGAACTTCTCTCACGGTGACTATGCAGAACACGGTCAGCGTATCCAGAACCTGCGCAACGTGATGAGCAAAACCGGCAAGAAAGCGGCAATCCTGCTCGACACGAAAGGTCCGGAAATCCGTACCATCAAGCTGGAAGGCGGTAATGACGTTTCCCTGAAAGCGGGTCAGACCTTTACGTTCACCACCGACAAATCCGTGGTCGGTAATAACGAAATCGTTGCTGTAACCTACGAAGGTTTCACCTCCGACCTGTCCGTCGGTAACACCGTACTGGTCGACGATGGTCTGATCGGTATGGAAGTCACCGCGATCGAAGGCAACAAAGTCATCTGTAAAGTGCTGAACAACGGCGACCTCGGCGAAAACAAAGGCGTTAACCTGCCAGGCGTTTCTATCGCCCTGCCGGCGCTGGCTGAAAAAGACAAACAGGACCTGATCTTTGGTTGCGAACAAGGCGTTGACTTTGTTGCGGCCTCTTTTATCCGTAAGCGTTCTGACGTGGTTGAAATCCGTGAGCACCTGAAAGCGCACGGCGGCGAGAAGATCCAGATCATCTCCAAAATTGAAAACCAGGAAGGCCTGAACAACTTCGACGAAATCCTCGATGCGTCTGACGGTATCATGGTTGCCCGTGGCGACCTGGGCGTTGAAATCCCGGTTGAAGAAGTGATCTTCGCGCAGAAGATGATGATCGAAAAATGTATCCGCGCGCGTAAAGTGGTTATCACTGCTACCCAGATGCTGGATTCCATGATCAAAAACCCGCGTCCGACTCGCGCTGAAGCGGGCGACGTGGCAAACGCCATCCTCGATGGCACCGATGCGGTGATGCTGTCTGGCGAATCCGCAAAAGGTAAATACCCGCTGGAAGCGGTCACGATCATGGCGACCATCTGCGAGCGTACCGACCGTGTGATGACCAGCCGTCTGGACTTCAACAATGACAGCCGCAAACTGCGCATCACTGAAGCCGTCTGTCGTGGCGCGGTGGAAACCGCTGAAAAACTGGAAGCACCGCTGATCGTGGTGGCCACTCAGGGCGGTAAATCAGCTCGCGCAGTGCGTAAATACTTCCCGGACGCCACTATTCTGGCGCTGACCACCAACGAAGTGACTGCCCGCCAGCTGGTGCTGAGCAAAGGCGTTGTGGCACATCTGGTAAAAGAAATCGCGTCTACTGATGATTTCTACCGTCTGGGTAAAGAGGTTGCTCAGCAGAGCGGTCTGGCTCAGAAAGGTGACGTTGTGGTGATGGTTTCTGGTGCTCTGGTACCGAGCGGCACGACTAACACGGCATCTGTTCACGTACTGTAATAATTCTCGTGTGAATTAATTCGATTAAAAAAGCGCCCTTACGGCGCTTTTTTTATTTTTCCAATAGCCACTATTAATAAAAAAGCAAATCGGATTGAGCTATCTAATTACAGATTATCTAAGACGAATCCGATGGAAGCAGCCTGTTTTCACACGGTTTTTTAGCCGTTTTTGCGCATTTCGATGCTTCTTTGAGCGAACGATCAAAAATAAGCGTCTTCTCATCAAAAAAATATTCTCAACATAAAAAAGTTTGTGTAATACTTGTAACGCTACATGGAGATTAACTCAATCTAGAGGGTATTAATAATGAATCGTACTAAACTGGTACTGGGCGCGGTAATCCTGGGTTCTACTCTGCTGGCTGGTTGCTCCAGCAACGCTAAAATCGATCAGCTGTCTTCTGACGTTCAGACTCTGAACGCTAAAGTTGACCAGCTGAGCAACGACGTGAACGCAATGCGTTCCGACGTTCAGGCTGCTAAAGACGACGCAGCTCGCGCTAACCAGCGTCTGGACAACCAGGCTACTAAATACCGTAAGTAATAGTACCTGTGTAATAGAAATGGCGCACATTGTGCGCCATTTTTTTTGCCTCGCGTTCTACCCTCCCGCTACTGCGTCTGCACCTCTTCCTGTACTGAGCCATTTTGCGCTGACTGAACGGCAGGTGTAGCCACGACAGTTGGCGTTTGCCCGGCAGAGACCGCCACCGGATAACCCGCCCGACGATACAACGCTTTATCCACCAGCCCGTCATCCACCTCGTTCGTCGCCTTAAACTGGCTGAACCCGGCAGGCAGCACATACGGCATCGTCTGCACGTTTTGTTCTTCTTCCGGCGACAACGGTCGATGGACCTCAACGTAGCGCAACCCGCTGGGCTCCACGGAATATTTCACCGGTTCATTAATCACTCTCACCGGCGTTCCTGTGCGAACCTGGGAAAACAGCGCTTTGATGTCCGGGGCGTTCATCCGGATACAGCCGGAACTGACGCGCAGACCCACGCTGTCTGGTTGACTGGTGCCATGAATGAGATACTCGCCATTACCGTGCGCCAGACGCAGTGCAAAGAGCCCCAGCGGGTTATTCGGCCCGGCGGGGACCACCGGCGGCAACGTAATGCCACGCTCCAGAGAGCGCTTACGAATGCCTGCTGTTGGCGTCCAGGTCGGATTCGGGATTTTCTGCCCAACGCGGGTTTCCATCACCGGCGTTTCCAGTCCCTGCAAACCAATACCGATCGGATAGACCTGAACGATATTTTCTCCCGGCGGATAGTAGTACAGCCGCAGTTCAGCCAGATTAACGATGATGCCTTCACGCGGCGCATCGGGCAGCAATAGCTGTGACGGGATCGTGACCAGAGTACCCGGCTTTGGCACAGGAGCAATGGTATTATTCGCCTCCAGAATGAGCATAGCGGCAGTATCAAAACGACGGGCAATGGCCTGAAGGTTCTTATCGCCTTCCTGCACCGTGTACAGTTGATTCTGTCCAACAAGACGACTGCCTGCTGGCGGTAAGGGATAATCCACCGCCCAGGCAGCCTGTATGACGCTGTAAGCGCCGATAAGCATTAGAGTAATAAGAGACGCGCGTTTCATACCCAACCTCCTGTATTCACTGGCATGGCCAGAATGCTGATGATCCTGTAAGACAGCCCGGCTGCCTTACCTGACAGGATGAAAGCTGTCTATTGAGTTTAGCTAAGCGTTGCGGCTTTGGTACGGATTGCGCGAATCATCGCTTCCAGCCCCTGCGAACGAGACGGCGTGAGATGCTGCGCGAGCGCCATGTGTTCAAACCACGGCCGCACATCAAAATTCACGATATCCTGAGCCGTCATCTGGTGATACAGAATGAAGACGACCGCAATCAGTCCTTTCACAATGGCAGCATCGCTGTCGCCCTGCAGCTCAATAACGCCTTGCGCATTCTGGCGCATCACTATCCAGACCTGACTCTGACATCCCTGAATCGTATTTTCAGGACAGCGGTCCGCTGCGGATATATCCGGCAGTCGCTGTCCCAGCTCAATGATGTACAGATACTTCTCTTCCCAATTAGCGCAACGCTGAAAATTACGCAACAATTTTTCTTTATCCGGCAGCGCAGCCATAGTGCCTCCCTGTTACCCCAGTAAGCGATGAATTCGTTGCAAGCCTGTCACCAGACGATCCACTTCTTCATGGGTGTTATACATTGCCAGCGACGCCCGGCACATCGCCGGTACCTGATAAAAAGCCATCAGCGGCATCGCGCAATGGTGTCCGGTCCGCACGGCAATCCCGTAATTGTCGAGAAAACTGCCGACGTCATAGGCGTGATGTTTCCCGAGATTAAAGGCAATCACGCCCAGACGGTCAGTGGGGCCATACAGTGTGAGATCCGGCACCGCCTTCAGTTGCTCCAGCGCGTAGTGCATCAGGTTCTGTTCGTATTCGCCAATCGCCTCCAGTCCCAGCGCTGAAACATATTCCAGCGCGGCGCCAAAGCCGATAATCCCGCCGGTATTCGGCGTTCCCGCTTCGAAGCGCCACGGCGCTTTCGTCCAGGTCGTACCCTCCGTCAGGCTGACGGTGGCGATCATCGACCCGCCCCCTTCCCACGGCGGCATCTGTTGCAACAGCGCCTCTTTGACATAGAGCACGCCAATGCCGGTCGGGCCATACAGCTTGTGGCCCGAGAAGACGTAAAAATCACAGTCCAGCGCCTGAACGTCTACCGGGTGGTGCATCACCGCCTGCGCTCCGTCCACCAGCACCTTCGCGCCATGCTGATGCGCCAGCGCGATCATTTCGGCGACAGGGTTTTCCGTACCCAGCACATTAGAGACGTGCGTTATCGCCAGCAGCCGGGTTTTCTCATCAAACAGGGTGGGCAGGATCTCGTGCTGCAATGTACCGTCGGCGTTCAGCGGGATCACCCGCAGCTCCGCTCCCACCCGCGCGCACAGCATCTGCCACGGCACAATGTTGGCATGATGCTCCATCTCACTGATGATGATGTTATCGCCCGCGTGGACGTTTTCTGGCCCCCAACTGTTGGCGACCAGGTTAATGCCTTCCGTCGTACCGCGCACAAACACCAGCTCTTCCGCAGAGCGTGCGTTGATAAACAGCGATGCCAGCTTGCGCACGTTCTCCATTTTTTCGGTAGCCTGAGCGCTGAGGGTGTGGATCCCCCGGTGCACCGCCGCATAGCCATGACGATAAAACTCGGCTTCCGCGTCAATCACCTGGGCCGGTTTTTGCGCGCTGGCAGCGCTGTCGAGATACGCCAGCGGCAGGCCATTCACTTCACGCGTGAGGACGGGAAAATCCGCACGTACGGTGTCGATAGGAAATGTCATGCTACACCTCCCGGCAGACGTTGGCCGATCCGCGCCAGCACCTGTTGTTTCAGCCCCTCGTCGCTCAACGCTTCCGTCAGTTCCGCGGCAAAGGCATAAAGGATCATCTGCTGCGCATCCCGCTGAGCAATCCCGCGCGAGCGCAGGTAGAACATCTGCTCATCGTCAATGCGCCCTACCGTCGCCCCGTGGCTGCACTTCACGTCATCGGCGTAAATTTCCAGCTGTGGCTTGGTATCGACTTCCGCGAGCTTCCCGAGTAGCAGATTGTTATTCGTCATCTGCCCGTCCGTTTTGATCGCATGTTGGGCAACGTTAATGAGCCCGTTAAATACCGCCCGCCCCTTATCGCTGACGATGGTTTTATGCAACTGTCGGCTGTTGCAATAGCCTTTGTTGTGCTCAAGCCAGGTGCGGGTATCGCAGACCTCATTTTTCACCGGCATCGCCAGACTGTTGATCCTGAGCGTTGTGTTCTCGCCGTTCAGTTGCGTGCTGGTGTTGTGACGCAACACCGCATCGCCGAGCAGAAAGCTGTGGCTGTGCGCCGACGCATCCGCCGCCAGCAAGATGTCGTTATGGGCGAAGTGATGGCTGAGCGGATTTTCAAATACCAGCTTGATGTGATGCAGGTGCGCGTTTGCCGCCACGTTCATGGTCAGGCGCGCGCCGGTGAAATGCCGGGCATCATTCAGACTGACGTAGTGCTCGATAACCGTCGCCTCTGCCCCTTCTTCCAGCTCAAGATGGTGGCGATAGTGCGCCGTGTTCACCTCTTCTGCGGATAAGCCCTGGGTGATGTGCATCAACAGCAGCGGTTTTGCCGGGCGATGGTTACGCTTAACGCGGATATGGGTCACGCTACGCGCCAGGCTTTCGGTGAGATGCAAAAACACTTCCGGTTGTACCGCGGCCGGCAGGGTCTGGCGCTCGTCGTTGATCGCCACCTCAAAGCCGCTGTTTTCCCAGCTGTCGCTGAGCGCCGGGTTGAACTGCCCGTCGACAAACACCAGCCGCAGTGCCTGCACGTTAAGCGCTAACGCATCGCGCTGCGCCGGGGTGACATCGGCATAACGACTGACGAACAGGCTGTTGCTGAGCCCTTCCAGCGGCGTGTATTTCCAGTTCTCATGTTTGCGCGTTGGCAGCCCCAGACGCAGAACCTGCTGGAGATGCTGTTGCGCCTGTTCAGACCGCGTCTCGCCCTGCGCTTCAAACAGGTGATGCCATTGTTGCAGCGCATTACTGCTGTTCGGTAAGCCAGCCATATCCCTGCTCCTCCAGTTGTTTGACCAGCGTGAAATCGCCAGACTTCACAATCCGTCCCTGATACAGGACGTGGACAAAATCCGGCTTGATATAGTCAAGGATGCGCTGATAGTGGGTGACAATAATGAACGAGCGCTTGCCGTCCCGCAGTGAGTTAACCCCATCGGCAACGACTTTGAGGGCATCGATATCCAGCCCGGAATCCGATTCATCGAGAATGCACAGTTCCGGCTCGAGCACCGCCATTTGCAGAATGTCATTACGTTTCTTCTCGCCGCCGGAAAAGCCGACGTTCACCGAGCGGGTTAACAGGTCTTCCGGCATCTTCAACAGAGCGATTTTCTCTTCCATCAGATCCTGAAAATCGAAGCGATCAAGCGATTCCTGGCCGCGATACGTGCGCACGGCATTAAGCGCCGTTTGCAGGAAAAACTGATTGCTGACGCCGGGGATTTCTACCGGATACTGGAAGGCCATAAAAATGCCTTCCCCTGCTCTCTCTTCCGGCGCCAGATCGAGCAGGTCTTTCCCTTTAAACATCACCGACCCGCCGGTGACCTCGTAATCTTCACGCCCTGCCAGCGTCGCAGAGAGCGTACTTTTCCCGGACCCGTTCGGCCCCATAATGGCATGCACTTCCCCCGGACGAACCTCAAGGTTCAACCCACGCAGGATGGCTTTCTCTTCCACACTGACCTGTAAATCTTTAATCGTTAACATGTTGCTTCCTTAACCGACGCTGTGTTCAAGGCTAATGGCTAATAATTTTTGTGCTTCGACGGCAAACTCCAGCGGCAACTCGGAGAACACGTCTTTACAGAACCCGTTGACGATCATCGAGATCGCATCTTCTTCGCTGATACCGCGCTGCAGACAATAGAACAGCTGATCTTCACCAATCCGTGAGGTGGTCGCTTCGTGCTCCAGCTGCGCGCTGTTGTTGCGGCATTCGACATACGGGAAGGTATGCGCTCCGCAGTCGGCGCCAATCAGCATCGAGTCGCACTGGGTAAAGTTACGGGCATTGGTGGCGGTCGGCATGATTTTGACCAGTCCACGGTAGCTGTTCTGACTGTGTCCGGCGGAAATCCCCTTCGAAATAATGGTCGAGCGGGTGTTCTTGCCGATGTGGATCATCTTGGTGCCGGTGTCCGCCTGCTGATGGCCGCTGGTTAACGCCACCGAATAAAATTCGCCGATGGAGTTGTCTCCGCGCAGAATACAACTGGGGTATTTCCAGGTAATGGCTGACCCCGTCTCCGACTGCGTCCACGACATTTTGCTGTTCTCACCCTCGCACAGCGCGCGTTTAGTCACGAAGTTCAGAATGCCGCCGGTATTGTTATCGCCAGGGAACCAGTTCTGGACGGTGGAGTATTTCACCTCGGCGTCTTTGTGGATGATGACCTCCACTACCGCCGCGTGCAGCTGATAGCTGTCGCGAACCGGCGCAGAGCAGCCTTCGATATAGCTCACGTAGCTGCCTTCATCCGCCACCAGGATCGTGCGTTCAAACTGCCCGGTCTTTTCGGCGTTAATGCGAAAATAGGTCGAAAGCTCCATAGGACAGCGCACGCCTTTCGGCACATAGATAAAGGTGCCATCAGAAGCGACCGCCGCATTCAGCGCGGCGAAGAAGTTATCGTTACCGGGTACGACAGTGCCGAGATACTGCTTAACCAGTTCAGGGTGATCGTGAATCGCCTCGCCGAAGGAGCAGAAAATGATCCCCTGTTCCGCCAGTTTTTCACGATAGGTGGTGGCGACCGAGACGGAGTCAAAAATGGCGTCAACAGCCACTTCACGACCTTCGCGTACCGGCACCCCAAGTTGTTCAAAGGCGGCTTCCACCTCTTTACTGAGAAACGCGTTCGCCCCGGTTTGCTGTACCGCCCCCGGTTCCGAGGTGCAGGTCTCATCACAATTCCCGCACGACGGCGCGGAATAGTAGCTGTAATCCTGATAATTCAGCTTCTCGTAGTGCGCCTTCAGCCAGTGCGGCTCCGGCATGTCGACCCAGGCTCGGTATGCATTGAGGCGAAACTCCAGCATCCACTCTGGTTCATTGCGTTTGGCCGAAATGGCGCGTACCACCTCTTCGTTGATCCCTTTCGCCAGCTCATCCGTTTGCAACTGGGTAAAGAAACCCTCTTTGTAATTCAGGGGGCCGCCGGTCCAGGTTTTGACATCGTCAGTTGCTTCAGTATTACGAGACATAGTACCGCCTATACCCCAAAGCTTTCGCCACAGCCGCATTCGTTCTGGGCTTTCGGGTTATGAAATTTGAATAACTGGTTTAATCCTTCGCGGACGTAATCCACTTCCGTACCGTCGATAAACGGCATCGCCTGAAGCGGGACATAGAGCTTCGCGCCCTCAACGTCGAACAGCAGATCGTCTTTTTCCGGCTCGCTGACGGTATCCAGCACATAGCCAAAACCTGCGCATCCCGTCTGCTTAACGCCCAGGCGCACGCCCAGCATGCCCGGCTGCTTTGCGACCAGTTCGCGAATATGCGCCGCTGCCGCAGGGGTTAGCGTCAATCCGCGCCAGGCAAAATCGTCCGGATTAAATGTTCCTGAATGCAATTCCATAAGGTTACCTCGCATAATGAGCCATCAGGCTATAACACCATGTTAGTGATAACGATTCTCACTTCAACCCCTCAACAGCAGGGGCATTACGGTGTTTCACCCGTTTTGACCACTTTTATTAAGCATAGACCCTGCCACGCGGGTTAAAAGGAATGGATGAATTTGTTCAATATATTGATTAATAATGACTTTAGCGTCTGTCATCGACCAGACTGGTCAAAACAGTAAAGATGTATAGAAAATGACTATTTCAGGGATAGGAATGACGTGAGAAGAGTGAAAGCACAGAAAAACAAAACCCTTAAGGTTGTCAGTAACAGCCTTAAGGGTTCCGGCCCCACCCGGCGCTTATCTCCGGCACTCACGATGGCTTAGCTCTTGAAGGGGCGATAAGAATAGTCTCATATTGCCGAAGGTCATTTTTAACACAAATTGCTATCCGCAATTTTATAAGCCAGATCAATTCATTGGCTTTACGGCATCGCGGTCTGGATCGCCTCCAGAAACAGCCGAAGCCCGGCGGGCTGATGTTCACGGGAAAGATACAGACCGTACACGGCAAGGCGTCGGGGTTGCAGTGTCGGCAGCAGGCGAACCAGTCGTCCCTGAGCCAGCCCTTCACGCGCTTCCTTTTCCGGCACCAGCGCGATCCCCATGCCTGCCAGCGCGGATTCACAAAGCAAAGACGAGATCCCGGCACTCAGATTCCCCTTGATCGCCACCGAGACCGCCTCGCCCTGCTCGTCGAGAAAATGCCACGACTTTCCTGCAAACCCACTGTAATACAGACAGTTATGCTGAGCGAGATCCTCCAGCGTCTGCGGGGTGCCGTGCTGACGCAGATACGCCTCTGACGCGCAGAGAACCGACTCGCAATCGCCAAGTCGGCGGGCAATCGCGCCAGGCTCTGGGTTATCGGTAATACGAATAGCGACATCAATACGTTCACCAACCAGACTGACCGGCTGATTGTTTATCTCAACCTCAATGCGCAGTTCAGGATAGCGCGCTAAAAATCCCGGCAGCACCGGGGCGAGAATATGCATTGCCGTAAAGTGCGCACAGGCGACGCGTAGCGTTCCGCCGGGAATGTCTGCCGCCGCCGACGCGCCAATCGCCTGCGAGAGCTGCGCCAGCGTTCGCGTCTTCACCAGCGCCTCTTCCCCGGCAGGGGTAATTGTCAGCCTGCGCGAGGTGCGATGAATCAGCCGCGCCCCGGCCCATTTCTCCATCTCATCGAGATAGCGGCTCACCATCGGTCGGGAGAGACCCAGCGCCCGCGCCGCCGCACTCAGGCTGCCTAAATCGCAGATATGATTGAATACCGTCGCCGCCATCACTCTGTCCATCGCCACCCCATCCGATCGTTTTATGAAACTCAGCATGTTCTGATACGGGAATTCTAACAGATCCCAATTTCCTTAAAATACAGGCCACACACAAGACCATTTCATCTGCATAAGGTTATCCCACATGAAAAGTAAACTGCTGGCCCTGTTGCTGCCTGCTGTCGCCTCACCGCTGTTTGCCGCGCCGCTGCAACTTGACGTCTATAACCCGCAGGAGAACGCCATTTTCCCTGTCTCCTCAACGTTGGTATCGGGTCCGACGGAAGCGATATTGTTTGATGCGCAGTTCAGCACGAAAGACGGTGAAAAGCTGGTGGAGATGATTAAATCCCGCGGCAAAACGCTGAAAACCATCATGATTACCTCCGGCGATCCGGATTTCTATTTCGGTCTGCAGCCGATTGTGAAAGCCTTTCCTGGCGCGAAGGTACTGGCCACGCCGCAGGTTGTTGAGCATATTCGCGCAACCAAAGAGGCTAAGTTGCAGTACTGGGGACCACAGATGAAAGAGGGGGCGCCAACGGCGCTGACCGTCCCGCAGGCAACCACAGAAACGCGTTTTCGCGTCGATGGCGAAACGCTGGAACTGCGTCATCCCAATGATTACGCGGCCTATGTTTGGGTACCAGCGAATCGGGCCATTCTCGGCGGCACGGGCGTGGCGTCAGGCATTCACGTCTGGACCGCTGACACCCAGACACCGGCGCAACGCGCATCATGGCGTCATGTCCTGACTGAAATGGACAGCCTGCAACCTGCACAGGTCATTCCGGGTCATTACCTTGGTGAGCGCCCTGAAGGCGATCGGGCCATCCGCTTTACGCAGGATTACCTGCAATCGTTCGAACAGGCGCTGACGGCAAAGAAAGGTTCAACCTGGGTCATTCACACGATGAAAACCGCATGGCCGGGGCTGGCAGAGGAAAGTTCGCTGGAATTGAGCGCGAAAGTGAATTCAGGCGAGATGGCGTGGTAATACCGCCAGTGAGAAACAAAAAAACCCGACACGAATGTCGGGTTCTCTTTACGTTAACGATCGCTGAATCAATGAACGCCAAGGCGCCAGGCAAAGTAGATCTCTTCTTTTAATTCGGTGGAAGAGAGCGTCAGTAAATCGGCAAATTCCAGCTCAAGCTGTTTCAGTCTTTTGAGATATTGGGCTGGAGAGAGCGCGGTTTTATCGCGACGTAAAAACTCAATTGCCAGTTGGGCCGGGTCTAGTTGGCTAGTCATATCATCCTCGCTTATGGTCAAAACCTGCACAGTATATCACCTTTTACTGCGCAGATTATGACCAAAAGCAATAGAGATCACATTTTATTGTGTGACAACGTCACACGACCGCCGTGGTCAGCCTCGAAGTACAGCACAGTCGCTGCTGCTCATCGTAGATGTCGATCTGCCAGACCTGATGCCGGGAGCCGGTATGAATCGCCTTACAGATCCCCTTCACGCGCCCTTCCCGCGCAGAGCGAACATGGTTAGCGTTAACTTCCAGCCCCACCACTTTCTGCTCGCCCTGGGTGCACAGATAACCGGCAACAGAGCCGATACTTTCTGCAAGCACGACGGAAGCGCCGCCGTGCAGCAAACCGAACGGCTGCTTCGTGCGTCCGTCGACGGGCATTGACGCTTCAAGCGTATCGTAGCCGATATGCTCAAAGCGAATATCCAGCAGGCCGACCATATTGCCTTCGCCCATCGCATTGAGGGCGTCGAGGGTCACTTCACGTTTCCAGATCATCCAATAATCTCCAGTAATGCCTGTACAGGATGACGCACGCCCGTGCCTTCAACCCGTTTCACCTGACTGCGACAGGAATATCCCGTTGCAAGGCACCGGCTACGCGGCAGCCGCTCCATCGCCTGATGCCACGACAGTTCATAAATGCCCAGCGAACTCGCATGGTTCTTTGCCTCATGACCGTAAGTACCGGCCATGCCGCAGCAGCCCACGCTCACGTTTTCCAGCTTCGCGCCAAAACGGGCAAAGATCGACGCCCATTGCGCGGGCGCACCGGGCAACGCGGTCACTTCGGTACAGTGACCAAAGAAATACCAGGATTCGCCGCTGACGTCACACGGTTCCTGCGAAGCCAGCGCGGTGGCCAGCCACTCGTTGGCGAGCTGCACGTGGAAATCGCCGCGCGCGTCGCCTAACGCCAGCTTGTACTCATCGCGATAACAGAGCACCAGCGCCGGATCGACGCCGACCATCGGCATGCTCAGTTTTGCCACACGGTTCAAAAACTCAGAGGTTTTTTTAGCGGTCTTCGCAAAGCGGGTCAGGAATCCTTTGATGTGCTGCGCTTTACCGTTTGGCGAGAACGGCAACAGAACCGGCTGCATCCCCAGTTTTTCAACCAGACGGACGAAATCGGCCACCACCTGCGCGTCGTAATAGCTGGTGAACGGATCCTGCACCACCAGCACCGTATTGGCTTTCTGCGCATCCGACAGCGCTTCAAGCTGTTCCAGCGTCATGTTCGCCGAGCGATGCCCGACCATCTGTTGTTGCAGCGACGGCGCCGACAGCAACGGCAGATCGACCATGCCGATATGTTTTGCCGACAGCCTGCGCACCAGCGGCTGGTTAATAAAGAAGTTAAAGGTTTTCGGCGCCCGGGCCATTAACGGCGCATAGGTTTCAACCGTCGCCACCAGATGGTCACGCAGCGGACGCAGGTAGCGGGTATGGTAAAGCTGCAGGAAACGCGAGCGGAATTCCGGAACATCGATTTTGATCGGACACTGCGTCGAGCACGCCTTGCAGGCCAGACAGCCGGACATCGCCTCTTTTACTTCATGCGAGAAATCATACTCGCCCTTGTTGGCATGCCAGGTATTGCGGGTGCGTGAAATCAGCGAGCGCAGGCTGGGGCGTTTGCTCGCCAGCGCATTTTCCAGTCGTACCGGATCGACGCCGCGATCCGCCAGCAAACGTAACCATTCGCGCACCAGCGTCGCGCGCCCTTTGGGTGAGTGGATACGATTGAGGCTGATTTTCATCGACGGACACATCGGGCTCTTCGCATCGAAATTAAAGCACAAACCGTTGCCGTTACATTCCAGCGCTCCGCGCCAGGTCTGGCGCACGGCCAGCGGAATTTGCCGGTCCCAGGTACCGCGTTTGACCGCATCGACTTTCATCATCGGCGCATCAACGCCTTCCGGCGGACATATTTTCCCCGGATTCAGGCGGTTTTGCGGATCGAACGCCGCTTTAACCTTCCGCAGTTCCGCGAAAAGTTCATCACCGAAGAACGCCGGGCTGTACTCAGCGCGGAAACCTTTGCCGTGTTCCCCCCACAACAAACCGCCATACTTTGCCGTCAGCGCCACCACGTCATCGGAGATTTGCTTCATCAGCACTTCCTGCTGCGGGTCGCACATATCCAGCGCAGGACGCACATGCAGTACCCCGGCGTCAACGTGACCGAACATGCCGTAGCTCAGACCGTGACCATCAAGCAGGGCACGGAACTCCGCGATGTAATCAGCAAGATGTTCCGGCGGCACGCAGGTATCCTCGGCAAAGGGAATCGGTTTTGCCGCCCCTTTCGCATTCCCCAGCAGGCCCACCGCTTTTTTGCGCATGGCATAGATACGCTCAACGCCCGCCAGTTCAGTGCACAGCTGCCAGCCAATCACGCCCGCCTCTTCACGGGCAATCAGTTCATCAAGCCGCTCGCACAGGGAAGCCACCTGTCCGTCGATAACCGTTTCATCATCCCCGGCGAATTCGACAATGTTCAGGCCGAGCATCTCTTTGTCCGGGACATCGGTAATCAGTTCGCTCACCGAATGCCAGACGATGTCTTCACGTGCCAGGTTCAGCACTTTTGAATCCACCGTCTCCACCGACAGCGCGCGCGCCTCCACCATAAACGGCGCATTGCGCAGCGCAGAGTCAAAAGAGTCGTATTTTACGTTCACCAGTCGGCGCGCTTTCGGCAGCGGCGTAATGTCCAGTCGCGCTTCCGTAATGAACGCCAGCGTCCCTTCCGAGCCGGTGAGAATACGGGTCAGATCGAATTCGCTCATGTCATCGTTAAACACATGACGCAAATCGTAGCCCGTCAGGAAACGGTTCAGTTTGGGGAATTTATCAATAATTAACTGACGGTTATCGCGGCAGCGCTCCAACACAGTGCGATAGATGCGGCCAATCGCGGTGTTGCTCTGACCGAGCGTTTCCGCCAGTTCGACCGGCAGCGGCTGCGTGTCGAGAATATCGCCGCCCAACAGCACGGCCCGCACCCCCAGCACGTGATCGGATGTCTTCCCGTAGACCAGCGAACCCTGCCCGGAGGCGTCGGTATTTATCATCCCGCCCAGCGTTGCCCGGTTACTGGTAGACAATTCCGGGGCAAAAAAATAGCCATACGGCTTCAGATACTGATTCAGTTGATCTTTGATCACCCCCGCTTCCACCCGCACCCAGCCCTCTTCCGGGTTGATTTCAATGATGCGGCTCATATAGCGGGACATATCGACAATGATGCCCTGGTTGAGCGCCTGTCCGTTAGTGCCGGTACCGCCGCCACGCGGGGTGAAGATCAGCGAGATATAACGCGGTTGCGCCGCCAGGCGGGCAATGAGCGCCACATCAGCCGTTGAACGGGGAAAAACCACGGCATCGGGGAGAAGTTGATAGATACTGTTATCTGTCGACATTGTCAGACGATCGGCATAACTGGTTGCCGTATCGCCGGTAAATCCTTGTTGCTCCAGCTCTTGCAAAAAATTGAGCACCAGCTGAACGACGCCGGGTGCCTGAGAAATTTGTGGAATCATTATCGTGACCCTTTCCTGCGGTCTGTGTGTTGTGGGTGTTAATCGTTTGCTTATTGTTGTATCACATTTTTTTC
Organism: Citrobacter freundii complex sp. CFNIH2; assembly: GCF_002880615.1. Lineage (NCBI taxonomy): Bacteria > Pseudomonadati > Pseudomonadota > Gammaproteobacteria > Enterobacterales > Enterobacteriaceae > Citrobacter > Citrobacter freundii complex sp. CFNIH2. The sequence goes on from NZ_CP025757.1 coordinate 1,582,570, forward strand.
TAATACACCCAACAGAAATACTGGCAGAATCCGCCTGTCAAAAACCGCTGAAATTGCTCATCATTATGAGACGTGTTTCGAGCGGTCGCGTCGCGTCAACGATCTGACGCACTACATAGGTGAAAGAGTTTATGGTCAATATTCGTCAGCCCAGGGATATCGCACAAGTGCTACTGTCGGTGCTGTTTTTAGCCATCATGATTGTGGCGTGTTTCTGGATTGTTCAACCTTTTATTCTGGGCTTTGCCTGGGCCGGAACGATCGTCATTGCGACCTGGCCCGTTCTACTGCGCCTGCAAAAATTACTCTGGGGCCGTCGTTCGCTGGCGGTACTGGTGATGACGCTTTTATTAGTACTGCTGTTTGTGATCCCGATTGCACTGCTGGTCAACAGTATTGTTGACGGTAGCGGACCGCTGATTCATGCCGTCACGGGCGGGGACATGACGTTGCCGGATCTGGCCTGGCTGAACAGTATTCCGCTGGTTGGCGCGAAACTCTACGCTGGCTGGCATAACCTGCTGGATATGGGCGGTACGGCGATCATGGCGAAGGTCCGTCCGTACATCGGCACCACGACCACTTGGTTTGTCGGTCAGGCGGCGCACATCGGTCGTTTCATGATGCACTGCGGCCTGATGCTGTTATTCAGCGCCCTGCTGTACTGGCGCGGTGAGACGGTAGCGCTGGGGATTCGCCATTTTGCTTACCGTCTGGCGGCAAAACGCGGCGATGCGGCGATGCTGCTGGCCGCACAGGCGATCCGCGCGGTGGCGCTGGGTGTGGTGGTGACCGCGCTGGTACAGGCCGTGCTGGGCGGCATCGGACTGGCGGTTTCCGGCGTTCCTTATGCCACGTTGCTCACCGTCATAATGATCCTCTCCTGCCTGGTACAACTGGGACCGCTGCCGGTTTTGATTCCGGCCATCATTTGGCTTTACTGGACCGGCGATACAACCTGGGGCAGCGTGTTGCTGGCGTGGAGTTGCGTGGTAGGCACGCTGGATAACGTGATTCGCCCGATGCTGATCCGTATGGGCGCAGATTTACCGCTGCTCCTGATCCTCTCCGGCGTCATTGGCGGCCTGATAGCATTTGGCATGATTGGTCTGTTCATCGGCCCGGTACTGCTGGCCGTTTCCTGGCGACTGTTCTCAGCCTGGGTCAACGAAGCGCCAGTGCCCACCAGTGAACCTGAAGAACTCCTCGAAGAGCTGAGTGAAATCGAAGCCTCGAAAAAATAGCGCAATAGCAGGCGACTCCGGTCGCCTGATTGATTAGCAAGACTAAACAATGGCGTCCCGCAACTAATCTGTACTCCTTGTCCCCGCTTCGCCATCCCTGATTTACATCGCATATTCTTTACGGCTTTTAAACTATTGAGACGAATCTGATCGACGCTAAAACGCCCCATACCCTACTATTAGGTCACGGTTATAGATCAAGACATTGATTTATAAGTATGGAAATCCCCTGAGTGAAACAACGAATTGCTGTGTGTAGTCTTTGCCCATCTCCCACGATGGGCTTTTTTTTTACCTGATTGCGCGGTTTTTACGCACGCCAGATGACGTCTTGTAGGTTACTGCGTCAATGGCGTGACCGCTCCAGCCCGTCACATCATCACCCCAACGGAATGGGAATAATCTTATGTGAAATAATACCTTGCCATCCCCCTTCTTCTGCACCGTATACCGGGTATAACGCACATTTATTCCGCCTTCTGCGAGACAACATTCCTCATGCTTAATGCCGTCAGGACGTTCCAATAAAATTGCAGCGAGGGTCTGGTTTAATAAGCGCTATTTACACTTTTATGATTACGCATTGAAACATGTCGCGGCATGAACGCTAGCCGATTACCCTTTGATTCACCACGAGTAACGCCAGTCAGAGACTGATGTTTTTTTATTCTTCTGCCAGAGGCAATATTTTTTGTCGGTGCGATATTTTTCCGTTATTTCCTTCATTCACATATTCATAACAAAGAATATTGCACAAGATATTGTGACTCTCTTCATGCCGAAACCGGGTTAATAGTGTTATTTATGCCTTATCGTTTTTTAATATGAGGTCATTCAATGATGAACGCTTATGAACTACAGGCATTACGTCATATTTTTGCAATGACCATTGAAGAGTGCGTGTTATGGATTGCGCCAGATTATAATGTCACCGACTGGCAGCGTTGGGAAAATGGCGAGAGTGAGCTACCTCCGGCCATTGTTGAAACGCTTCTGGAAATGCGCAGAAAAAGAAAATTACGCATCAATGCCATTATTGAGAAGATAAACAACCGCATTGGCAATAACACCATGCGTTTCTTTTCTGATTTAGCCGACTTCCAGTCAGTTTATCGTGACGGCAGTTTTCTTGACTGGAAAATTTATCAATCCGTTGCTGCCGAACTCTATGCCCACGACCTGGAACGATTGTGTTAGACCACGTATTTCCTGCCATTGGCGATTCATACTAAGAAACTTCAAATATACAGACTGATTGTACTTTTAAGGCACGGGGATTTAACCCGTACCAGGGAAAATCATTAGCAATTTCGCTGAGCAGGCATCATGAAAAATCACTATTTCCCCACCGCGATGGGGCTGTATCTCAATTACCTGGTGCATGGCATGGGAGTCATCCTGATGAGTCTCAACATGGCATCGCTCGAACAACAATGGCAGACAAATGCCGCTGGGGTGTCTGTCGTGATCTCCTCATTAGGTATCGGGCGCTTAAGCGTTCTGTTTTGCGCCGGATTATTATCCGACCGGTTTGGCCGCCGCCCCTTCATCATTCTGGGGATGCTTTGTTATGTGACGTTCTTTTTCGGTATTTTGACGACCCACAACATCATCATCGCTTATGCGTTTGGCGTCCTCGCGGGCATGGCGAACAGTTTCCTGGATGCCGGTACCTATCCCAGCCTGATGGAGGCCTTTCCCTCTTCGCCGAGCACCGCCAACATCCTGATTAAGGCTTTTGTCTCCGGCGGACAGTTTTTACTGCCCATCATCATCAGTCTGCTCGTCTGGGCAGAACTGTGGTTTGGCTGGTCATTTATCGTTGCCGCCGCAATCATGCTGATTAACGGTCTGTTTTTACTGCGCTGCTCCTTTCCGCCGCATCCTGGACGTCGCGCCGCGCCGGTCACACCGACACACGAACCGCGTCACCGCCCGGCGGAAAAACATCGCTGCGCATTTATCGACCTGGCCAGCTATACGCTGTACGGCTACATCTCGATGGCCACGTTTTATCTCATCAGCCAGTGGCTGGCACAGTACGGTCAGTTTGTCGCCGGGATGTCATATACCCTGTCAATCAAACTGCTGAGTATCTACACCTGTGGTTCGTTGCTTTGCGTCTTGATTACCGCCCCGCTGGTGCGCAAAACGGTGCGTTCAACCACCTTGCTGATGCTGTACACCTTCGTTTCGTTTGTCGCGCTGTTGACGGTGTGCCTGCATCCGACGGTGTATGTCGTGATTGTCTTTGCCTTTGTGATCGGCTTTTCGTCTGCCGGAGGCGTGGTACAGATAGGTCTGACCCTGATGGCCGCCCGTTTTCCGCATGCCAAAGGAAAAGCCACCGGCATTTATTACAGTGCGGGCAGCATCGCTACCTTCACGATCCCCCTGGTCACGGCCCATCTCTCACAAAGGAGCATCGCCGATATTATGTGGTTCGACACCGGTATTGCCGCCGTGGGTTTCTTGTTGGCGCTGTTTATTGGCTATCGCAGCCGTCTCGAAACAAAACGCCAGTTGATGATATCACCCGTGGCGGAATAAGGCTGAATCCGCCGAATGCAATATTGTTATCGCTGACTGCAATATAGTTTGTATAACGCCAATAACAGCAACAAAACGTCACAGGAGTCGTGGGCTTTCACACTTTCGTCTGCAATATACCTGGTAACGAAAACGTCATGTTATGTAGTTCATGCCGTTTCACCTCCGTATATTAATAGAAAATCGCCGGATATAAAAACGCCGGCGACAGCAGAATTAAATTAACCGGCAAGGAGCTTTGAAAAAATGTCACAGAATAAGGCTTTCAGCGCGCCATTTTTCCTGGCGGTCATCTGTATTTATCTCAGCTATTTTCTCCACGGTATTAGCGTCATTACGCTGGCGCAAAATATGACTTCACTCGCCGCGAAGTTTGCTACCGAGAGCGCAGGGATCGCCTATTTAATTTCCGGTATCGGACTCGGTCGTCTGGTGAGTATTCTGTTTTTTGGCGTCCTGTCGGATAAATTCGGTCGTCGGGCGATCATTCTGTTGGGCGCCGCGTTATATATCCTCTTTTTCTTCGGCATCCCTGCCAGTCCCAACCTGATGGTGGCCTTTGTACTCGCCGTCTGCGTTGGCGTGGCGAACTCTGCGCTTGATACCGGAGGCTACCCGGCGCTGATGGAATGTTTCCCGAAAGCGTCAGGTTCTGCGGTGATCCTGGTTAAGGCAATGGTCTCCTTCGGACAGATGCTCTATCCGATGCTGGTCGGCTATATGCTGCTCAACAATATCTGGTACGGCTATGGCGTGATCATTCCTGGCATTTTATTTGTGCTGATCACCCTGATGCTGCTGCGCAGTAAATTCCCCGGTCAGTTGGTGGATGCCAGCGTCGCAAAAGAGTTGCCGCAGATGAACAGCAAACCGCTGGTCTGGCTGGAAGGCGTGGCTTCCGTCATGTTTGGCGTGGCGGCATTTTCCACCTTCTACGTTATCGTGGTCTGGATGCCGAAATACGCCATGGCCTTCGCCGGAATGGAAGAAGCGGATGCACTGAAAACCATCACGTATTACAGCCTGGGTTCGCTGGTCTGCGTCTTTATCTTTGCCGCACTGCTGAAAAAAATGGTTCGCCCTATCTGGGCTAACGTCTTTAATGCCGGACTGGCCACCGTTACCGCTGCCGTCATTTATCTCTGGCCGTCACCGCTGGTGTGTAACGCGGGCGCGTTTGTGATTGGCTTCTCCGCCGCGGGCGGGATTTTACAACTGGGCGTGTCGGTGATGTCGGAATTCTTTCCGAAGAGCAAAGCCAAAGTCACCAGCGTTTATATGATGATGGGCGGCCTCGCGAATTTTGTTATTCCGCTGATTACCGGCTACCTCTCCACCATCGGCCTGCAATACATCATTTTACTGGATTTCGCTTTTGCCCTGCTGGCCTTTATCACCGGCATTATCGTTTTTGTTCGCTATTACCGGGTCTTCAATATTCCACAAAACGATATCCGTCTGGGTGAACGTTATTTTTCAACAAAAAGTTAAGCGACAATTTAAGGAGTCATGTTATGGATGTAACCGCGAAATATGAACTGATCGGCTTAATGGCTTATCCCATCAGACACAGTTTGTCGCCTGAAATGCAAAATAAGGCGCTGGAGAAGGCCGGATTACCGTTTACCTATATGGCCTTTGAGGTCGACAACAGCACCTTCGCTGGTGCTATCGAGGGGCTGAAAGCGTTAAAAATGCGCGGGACTGGCGTATCGATGCCCAATAAACAACTGGCCTGTGAGTTTGTTGATGAACTGACCCCGGCGGCGAAACTGGTTGGTGCCATTAATACCATCGTCAATGATGACGGCTACCTGCGCGGTTACAATACCGACGGCACCGGTCACATTCGCGCAATTAAAGAGAGTGGTTTCGATATCAAGGGTAAAACCATGGTATTACTGGGTGCGGGTGGCGCCTCCACGGCCATCGGTGCGCAGGCAGCCATTGAGGGGATCAAAGCGATTAAACTCTTTAACCGCAATGATGAATTTTTCCAGAAAGCGCTGGACTTCGCTAAGCGGGTGAATGAAAACACCGACTGTGTGGTGACGGTGACTGACCTTGCTGACCAGCAGGCCTTCGCTGATGCGCTGGCGACGGCGGATATTCTGACCAACGGTACCAAAGTCGGTATGAAGCCGCTGGAAAATGAATCCATCGTCAGCGACGTGAGCCTGCTGCGTCCGGAACTGCTGGTCACCGAATGCGTCTACAACCCGCATATGACGAAGCTACTGCAGCAGGCGCAACAGGCCGGTTGCAAAACCATTGATGGTTACGGCATGTTGTTGTGGCAAGGCGCTGAACAGTTCAAACTGTGGACCGGCAAAGATTTCCCGCTGGAATATGTAAAACAGGTGATGGGGTTTGCGGCCTGACGGCCAGGAACTAAGACTGATAAAAGGTATTAAATGAAAACCGTAACCGTAAAAAACCTCGTGATTGGCGAAGGGGCTCCAAAAATAATCGTCTCGCTGATGGGCAAAGATATCACCAGCGTCCGCGCAGAAGCGCAGGCTTATCGCGACGCGGATTTCGACATTCTGGAATGGCGCGTTGACCATTTCGCCGATGTCGCCTCTGCCGATGCCGTACTGGAGGCTGTCCGCGCGATCCGCGCTGAAATGCCCCAGACTCCCCTGCTGTTTACGTTCCGCAGCGCGAATGAAGGGGGCGAACAGGCCATTTCAACCGACGCTTATCTCGCGCTGAATCGCGCTGCGATCGACAGCGGTCTGGTGGATATGATCGATCTCGAACTGTTTACCGGTGATGAGCAGGTCAAGGCGACGGTGGACTATGCGCACAGTAAAAACGTCAGCGTGATCATGTCCAACCATGATTTCCACAAGACGCCGGCAGAAGAAGAGATCGTTGCGCGGCTGCGCAAAATGCAAGAACTGGGTGCCGATATTCCGAAGATCGCCCTGATGCCGCAGAGCCGTACCGATGTTCTGACGCTGCTTTCCGCCACGCTGAAAATGCAGGAACAGTACGCTGACCGTCCGGTGATCACCATGTCGATGTCGAAAACCGGTGTGATTTCGCGCCTGGCGGGTGAAGTCTTCGGCTCTGCGGCGACGTTTGGCGCGGTTAAAAAGGCTTCGGCGCCCGGACAAATATCCGTGAGCGACCTGCGTACGGTATTAACGATATTACATCAGGCGTAATACGCGAAAATAAAGGCGGGAAGGATTCCCTCCCGCCAGTAAATATAAATTTTATTCCACAGTGAATATTCCACATGAATATTCAGCGGAGGCCTGCGCCTGAACACAGCGGCGTCGGGTTTCTGTCGGGTATCCAGGAGTTAATATGAAACCTGAAAGACCACCACGCGTTAATGGTCGCGTGCCTGTGCTCTCGGCCCAGGACGCGGTGAATTATATTAAAGATGAAGATGTACTGTGTATATTAGGCGCAGGTGGCGGCATTCTGGAAGCCACCACCTTAATTACCGCTTTAGCCGATAAATATAAACAAACGCAAACACCGCGGAATTTATCGATTATCAGTCCGACGGGGCTGGGCGATCGCGCCGATCGCGGAATCAGCCCGCTGGCCCAGGAAGGTCTGGTGAAATGGGCCCTGTGCGGACACTGGGGACAGTCGCCGCGTATTTCGGATTTAGCGGAACAGAATAAGATTGCCGCCTATAACTATCCGCAAGGGGTGCTGACCCAGGCTTTACGCGCGTCTGCCGCCCACCAGCCGGGGATCCTCAGCGATATCGGGATTGGCACCTTCGTCGACCCGCGTCAACAGGGTGGCAAGCTCAATGAGGTCACCAAAGAAGACCTCATCAAGCTGGTAGAGATTGATAACAAAGAATATCTCTACTACAAAGCGATTGCGCCTACCGTCGCGTTTATCCGCGCCACCACCTGCGACAGCGAAGGCTATGCCTCGTTTGAAGATGAGGTGATGTACCTCGACGCGCTGGTGCTGGCTCAGGCGGTGCACAACCACGGCGGCATCGTGATGATGCAGGTGCAGAAGATGGTCAAGAAAGCCACGCTGCATCCTAAATCCGTACGCATCCCCGGCTATCTGGTGGATATCGTGGTGGTCGACCCTGATCAGACGCAACTGTACGGTGGCGCGCCGGTGAACCGTTTTATCTCAGGCGATTTCACCCTCGACGACAGCACCCAGCTCTCCCTGCCCCTCAACCAACGTAAACTGGTCGCCCGCCGCGCCCTGTTTGAGATGCGTAAAGGCGCGGTCGGTAACGTCGGCGTCGGTATCGCGGATGGCATTGGTCTGGTGGCCCGTGAGGAAGGCTGTGCGGATGACTTTGTACTGACCGTTGAAACCGGCCCCGTTGGTGGGATCACCTCCCAGGGCGTCGCCTTCGGTGCGAACGTCAACACTCGCGCCATTCTTGACATGACCTCACAGTTTGACTTCTACCATGGCGGTGGACTGGACGTCTGCTATCTGAGCTTTGCGGAGGTTGACCGCCACGGCAACGTCGGGGTGCATAAATTCAACGGCAAAATCATGGGGACTGGTGGTTTTATCGATATTAGCGCCACCTCAAAGAAAATTGTTTTCTGCGGCACGCTAACCGCCGGCAGTCTGAAAACAGAAGTGGCCGACGGTAAATTAACCATCGTCCAGGAAGGCCGGGTGAATAAATTCATCAGCGAACTGCCGGAAATTACCTTCAGCGGAAAGATCGCCCTTGAGCGCGGCCTGGACGTGCGCTACATCACCGAGCGCGCGGTATTTACGCTAAAAGAGGACGGTCTGCATCTTATTGAGATTGCCCCTGGAGTGGATCTGGAACGCGATATTCTGGCCAAAATGGATTTCGCACCGGTTATTTCGCCAGACCTGAAGCTGATGGATGAAAGATTATTTATCGACGCCACCATGGGTTTTGAACTGCCGGAAGCGGCGAATTAAAAGGAGTACGATGATGGACTTTTCTTTAACCGAAGAGCAAGAGCTGCTGCTTGCCAGTATCCGGGAACTGATCACCAGCAATTTTCCGGAAGAGTATTTCCGTACCTGCGATCAGACGGCGACCTACCCCAGAGAGTTTATGCGCGCACTGGCGGACAACGGGATTTCCATGCTGGGCGTACCGGAAGAGTTCGGCGGTATTCCGGCAGACTATGTCACCCAAATGCTGGCCCTGATGGAAGTGTCAAAATGCGGCGCACCCGCCTTTCTGATCACCAACGGTCAGTGTATTCACAGCATGCGCCGTTTCGGCTCGCCAGAACAACTGCGGAAAACGGCAGAAAGCACGCTGGAGACCGGCGATCCGGCCTATGCCCTGGCGTTAACCGAGCCAGGTGCGGGTTCTGACAACAACAGCGCCACCACCAGCTACACGCGCAAAGACGGTAAGGTGTACCTGAACGGCCAGAAGACGTTTATTACCGGCGCCAAAGAGTATCCGTACATGCTGGTGCTGGCGCGCGATCCGGAACCGAAAGATCCGAAGAAAGCCTTTACCCTCTGGTGGGTGGAGTCCAACAAACCAGGCATCAAAATCAACCCGCTGCACAAAATCGGCTGGCATATGCTCAGCACCTGCGAAGTCTATCTCGATAACGTTGAGGTGGATGAAAGCGACATGGTGGGCGAAGAAGGCATGGGCTTTCTCAACGTGATGTACAACTTTGAGATGGAACGTCTGATCAACGCCGCGCGCAGTACTGGCTTCGCCGAATGCGCCTTTGAGGATGCCGCACGTTATGCCAACCAGCGCATTGCGTTTGGCAAGCCGATTGGACACAACCAGATGATCCAGGAAAAACTGGCGCTGATGGCAATCAAAGTCGACAACATGCGCAATATGGTGCTGAAGGTGGCGTGGCAGGCCGATCGGGAGCAGTCACTGCGTACCAGCGCCGCGCTGGCGAAACTGTACTGCGCCCGGACCGCGATGGAAGTGATTGACGATGCGATTCAGATTATGGGCGGGCTGGGTTATACCGACGAAGCGCGTGTCTCCCGATTCTGGCGCGATGTCCGTTGTGAACGGATTGGCGGCGGAACGGATGAGATCATGATTTATGTCGCAGGTCGGCAGATCCTGAAGGATTATCAGAACAAGTAAGCGACAGGCCGGATGCGGTGCTTGCACCGCTATCCGGCAATTCATGCGCTTACCGATGATGAAACATACACTCAGGCGTCGGACAACAGACAGGCCTGCTCTGCCAGGCTATTTTTAAACTGTTTACGATAATCACCTGGCGAACAGCCGACGTGGCGCAAAAACAGCTTCGCGAAGTGGTCGACGTTCTCGTACCCCACACGCCAGGAAATTTCAGCCTGTGAATAATCGGTATTGGTTAAGGCAAATTTTGCTTCGGTCATCCGCCGCTGAATCACATAATTGATCGGTGAAATATGGTACTCGCGGGTAAATTCGTGGCAAATATAGCTGACGCTGGCACGAAATTTTTTTGATAACTGCTCAAGCGTAATTTTCTCCCGATAATTATTATTGAGATAGACCAGAATATCTTTAATCAGAACATCTTTTTTAATATGCCCTTGTTCCGAACGATACGCATTTTTAAAGTTCTCAAAGAAGAGCACCGTCAACGCATAGGCAAACGCATCACAGACGGACGACGTCAGTCCATTTTTACTTTGTGGCAGCATCTCCCCGAGCTCATTAAAAATGCTTTTGATGACTTCTTTTCCCTGGCCGACGGCAACCACCGGACAGGAGTGCGATTGCAGCAGTTGGTTTTCCTCCCAGCCCTGAAAACGAAAGCCATACAGCGCGCAGGTGTAGGTGGTGGCCGGCGCGTTCACATCCGATGTCACGGCGTGTAACCGCCCCCGCTCCACCACGACAATATCATCTTCGTGAGCCACATAAAGGGAAGAGTCGATAGTTAATCTGACGATGCCTTTTTTGACATAAATCAGCTCGGTCTCATTGTCATGAACATGATGACCGGACTCCCAGCGGGGATCATCACTAATGACAAATCGGGAAAATCGCGGGGTCTTGCCCTGGTCAAAAAGGCTTTCCATGGCATTATCAAAGCAGCGTTGATACATGACAACCTCCACAAGCAGAAATTCATCCTGAACAATATAATGAGGATAAAATAAAGCGAGTACGGCGGTTATACAACTGTATTTAGTAAGGGCAAAACAAGATTATTTCCCTCACCTGCAAGATAGTACGTTTAATTTTCTCAAATGATTTTCTACTCATTTCTTTTGCACGAGCGATCCCACTTTTTTTGCAAGATACCTGGTAACGAAAACAGATTGCTCCGTCGATAAAAAGCCACCGTCTGTCGCACACTATTTCCAGTCAATTTTCACTTTCCGCCGGGGTGGCCTGATGGTCACTGTCGGTATGCGACTCACAGGAGATGCCATGAAAATAATAACCTGCTTTAAGCTGGTGCCTGAAGAACAGGACATTGTTGTTACGCCCGAACAAGCGCTTAGCTTTGACAATGCAGACGCCAAAATCAGCCAGTTCGATCTCAACGCCATTGAGGCCGCGACGCAGCTGGCCACCGAGGCAGAGGATGAGATCGCTGCGCTGACGGTGGGCGGCTTATTATTGCAGAACTCGAAAGTGCGTAAGGATGTGCTCTCCCGCGGGCCACACGCACTGTACCTGATGCAGGATGCGCAGCTGGAACACGCGCTGCCAAAAGACACCGCGCAGGCCATTGCCGCCACGGTGGAAAAAATCGGATTCGATCTGCTCCTGTTTGGCGAAGGGTCTGGCGACCTTTATGCGCAGCAGGTGGGTTTACTGGTCGGTGAGATCCTGCAACTGCCAACCCTTAACGCCGTCAGCAGCCTCCAGCGTCAGGGCGATAAGCTGCTTGTGGAGCGTACGCTGGAAGAGGACGTTGAGGTGATAGAGCTGTCACTTCCGGCCGTTATTTGTGTGACATCAGATATTAACGCGCCACGCATCCCTTCAATGAAAGCCATTCTTGGCGCCGGGAAAAAAACCGTTCACACATGGCAGGCAAGCGACATCGGCTGGCGCCAGGGCGAGCTGCGAGCAGAACTGGTTGCCATTACTGTGCCGCCGCAAACGGCGCGTAAGCACATCATTCTGGATAACGATTCGCCGGAAGCCATCGCCGAACTGGCTGAACACCTGAAAAAAGCCCTGAACTGAGCCCAACGGAGAACACAATCATGAGTCAATTAACCCACGTCTGGGTATTTAGCGATAACGTTGAACGCTACGCAGAGCTGATGGCTGGCGCACGTCAGTGGGGTCAGCAGGTCTATGCCATTGTTCAGGGTTCTGAGCAGGCGGCGCATGTTAAGCCGCTCGGCGCTGACGGCATCGTCGTACTGGATAAAACCTCCGACCTGCAGCGAATCGAAAATTACGCCGAAACGCTGGCCGCGCAGATCCGGGAAAAAGGCAACGGTCTGCTGCTGATGGCAGCAACCAAACGCTGCAAAGCGCTGGGCGCGCGTCTGAGTATTCAACTGGATGCGGCCATGGTTAACGATGCGACGGCGGTGAGTGTCGAAGAGAACGCACTGTTTGCCGAGCATCGTATGTACGGCGGCCTGGCGTTTGGCAAAGAAAAACTGAACAGCCCGCTGGCCATTATCACCCTCGCGCCTGGCGTACTGGAGCCGATCGCAGCGGATCCCGCGCATGACTGCCCGGTGGTTACCGCCGGGTGGGTGGCCCCGCGCCAGGAGATCCTGTGTCAGGAACGTCGCGCCAAATCGCTCAGCAGCGTTGATTTGAGCAAAGCAAAACGCGTGGTCGGCGTAGGGCGCGGCCTAGCGGCGCAGGACGACCTGAACATGGTGCGCGAACTGGCCGCCGTACTCGGCGCGGAAGTAGGCTGTTCACGCCCTATCGCCGAAGGGGAAAACTGGATGGAGCGCGAGCGCTATATCGGCGTTTCCGGCGTGCTGCTGAAATCCGAACTGTATCTGACGCTGGGTATTTCCGGGCAGATCCAGCATATGGTTGGCGGCAACGGCGCCAAAGTGATTGTCGCCGTGAACAAAGATAAAAACGCGCCAATCTTTAACTATGCCGATTACGGACTGGTGGGCGATATCTACAAAGTGGTCCCTGCCCTGATCGCGCAGTTGCGCTGACTCTCACCTTGACCCACATCTCCCGCTGTGCAAACGGCGGGAAGGGAGCTTTAAGCATGTCGGATGAAAAATTTGATGCCATCGTCGTCGGTGCTGGCGTAGCGGGAACGGTGGCGGCGTACATCATGGCAAAAGCCGGACTCGACGTTCTGGTCATCGAGCGCGGTAACAGCGCGGGCAGTAAAAATATGACCGGAGGTCGCCTCTACGCCCATGTGATTGAGCGCATTATGCCCGGATTTGGCGAGAAGGCGCCCATTGAACGCAAAGTCACCCGCGAGAAAATCTCGTTTATGACGGAAGAAAGCGCGATCACTCTGGATTACCATCGCGAACAGCCGGATGTCCCGGCTCAGGCATCGTACAGCGTGTTGCGCAACCGTCTCGATCCGTGGCTGATGGAGCAAGCCGAAGAGGCTGGCGCGCAGTTTATCCCCTGCGTGCGCGTGGACGCGCTGATTCGTGAAGGCAACCAGGTGACAGGCGTACAGGCTGGCGACGATATTCTCGAAGCCAACGTGGTGATCCTCGCTGATGGCGTCAATTCAATGTTGGGTCGTTCGCTGGGAATGGTCCCTGCTTCATCGGCGCACCATTACGCCGTCGGTGTGAAAGAGTTGATTGGCCTCTCCCCGGAGCAAATCAACGATCGCTTTAACTTGTCCGGTAATGAAGGCGCAGCCTGGCTGTTCGCCGGTTCGCCATCAAACGGCCTGATGGGCGGCGGGTTCCTCTATACCAATCGTGACTCCGTTTCCCTCGGTCTGGTATGCGGACTGGGCGACATGGCCCATGCGCAGAAAAGCGTACCGCAGATGCTGGAAGATTTTAAACAGCACCCTGCCGTTCGCCCGTTGATTCAGGGCGGCAAATTGCTGGAGTACTCGGCGCATATGGTGCCGGAAGGCGGACTGGCGATGGTGCCGGAGCTGGTGGGCGACGGTGTGATGATTGTCGGTGACGCGGCGGGCTTTTGTCTGAACCTCGGTTTTACAGTGCGCGGAATGGATTTAGCCATCGCCTCTGCCGAAGCGGCGGCACACGCTGCGATTGTGGCCAAAGAGCGCAAGGACTTCTCTGCCCGCACGCTGGCGGAATACAAACGCGAGCTGGAGAAAGGGTGCGTGATGCGAGATATGCAGCATTTCCGCAAGATCCCGGTGCTGATGGAGAATCCGCGCTTGTTCACCCAGTACCCGCGAATGGTGGCGGACATCATGAATGACATGTTCACCATTGATGGCAGCCCGAATCAGCCGATGCGCAAGATGATCCTGTCGCATGCAAAACAGGTCGGGCTGATGAATCTGCTGAAAGATGGCATTAAGGGAGTCACGGCACTATGAGCCAGGAAAATCGCGTTAACGTCGACGTCAAACTTGGCGTCAATAAATTCCATGTCGATGAAGGCCATCCGCACATCATTCTGGCGGCGAACCCGGACAGCAAAGAGTTTCAAAAATTGCTGAACGCCTGCCCCGCCGGACTCTATAAGCAGGATGAGGCCGGTACGATCCACTTTGATTCCGCGGGCTGTCTGGAGTGCGGAACCTGCCGGGTGCTGTGTGGTGAGACGATCCTCGAAAAATGGGAGTACCCCGCAGGCACGTTTGGCGTGGATTTCCGCTACGGCTGATACGACGGATGGACACAAATGCCGGAGAGTGACGCCTGGCGTCTTATCCGGTATGCAATCCCCTCACTACCCACTTGATTTACCGGGAACCTCCGATGAGTGTCACATTAACGTTTGACGCCGGGCGGCGGGACGCATACCGCAAGCTTGGCTTTTGGGGCGATGCCTCGCTGGGAGACTACTGGCAACATACCGCGCGCAGCGTTCCAGACAAAATCGCCGTCGTAGATAATCACGGTACCACATTCACCTACGCCGCCCTCGACCATGCGGCAAGCTGTCTGGCGAGCTGGATGTTGGCGAACGGCATTCAATCCGGAGACCGCGTCGCGTTTCAGCTTCCCGGCTGGTGCGAATTTACCGTTATCTATCTCGCCTGTCTGAAAACCGGCGCGGTATCCGTTCCCCTGCTGCCCGCCTGGCGCGAAGCCGAGCTGGTGTGGGTGCTAAACAAGTGTCAGGCAAAACTGTTTTTCGCCCCAACCGTGTTTAAACAGACGCGCCCGGTCGATTTGATCTTGCCCCTGCAAAACCAGTTGCCGCATCTGCAACACATTATCGGCGTCGATAAACTGGCTCCGGCGACGACCTCGCTCGCCCTTAGCCAGATCGTTGCGGACAGCGCGCCGCTTGTCCGTCACATTCAGGTTCACGGCGACGAACTGGCCGCTGTGCTGTTTACCTCCGGCACCGAGGGACTACCAAAAGGCGTCATGCTCAGCCACAACAATATTCTCGCCAGCGAGCGAGCCTACTGCGCGCGTCTGAATCTGACCTGGCTGGACGTCTTTTTGATGCCGGCGCCGCTGGGACACGCCACCGGCTTTTTACACGGCGTGACGGCACCGTTTCTGATCGGCGCACGCAGCGTGCTGCTGGATATTTTTACCCCAACGGCCTGCCTTGATCTGCTGGAACAACAGCGCTGTACCTGCGTATTAGGGGCGACGCCGTTTGTGTACGACCTGCTCTGTACCGTGGAAAAGCAGCCTGCCGATCTCTCTTCGCTGCGTTTCTTTTTGTGCGGCGGAACGACCATTCCGAAGCGCATTGCTCGCGACTGCCAGCAGCGCGGCATTAAACTGCTCAGTGTCTATGGTTCGACGGAAAGCTCGCCGCATGCGGTAGTGAATCTTGACGATCCACTCTCCCGCATGATGAATACCGATGGCTACGCGGCGGCGGGCGTGGAGATCAGGATTGTTGATGAAGCGCGTAATCCTGTGCCTCCGGGCGTTGAGGGGGAAGAGGCATCGCGCGGGCCGAACGTGTTTATGGGTTATCTTGATGAGCCTGAGTTAACCGCCCGGGCGCTGGATAGCGAGGGCTGGTACTACAGTGGCGATCTCTGTCGGATGGACGAGGCGGGCTACATTAAGGTAACCGGACGCAAGAAAGATATTATCGTTCGGGGCGGTGAAAACATCAGCAGTCGCGAAGTGGAAGATATTTTGTTGCAGCATCCCCGCATTCACGATGCCTGCGTGGTTGCCATGCCGGACGAACGTTTAGGCGAGCGTTCCTGCGCCTACATCGTGCTGAAGGCGCCGCATCATTCGCTGTCGCTGGAAGAAGTGGTTGCCTTCTTTAGCCGTAAACGGGTAGCGAAATATAAGTATCCGGAGCACATTGTGGTGGTTGAAAAGTTGCCCAGAACGGCATCCGGGAAGATCCAGAAGTTCCTGTTACGCCAGGATATCATTCAGCGGTTACATCAGGAGTGTGTTGAGGCATAACGCGCCGGATGGCGACATATCGCCATCCGGCATACAAGGGAATCGCGGTAGGCCTGATAAGCGTTGCGTCATCAGGCATTACCTTACTTCTTCAGTTCAGCCAGGCTCAGCCAGGTCTGGACAACGGTATCCGGGTTCAGCGACAGGCTGTCGATCCCCTCTTCCATCAGCCAGGCGGCAAAGTCTTCGTGGTCAGACGGACCCTGACCGCAAATCCCGACGTATTTACCCTGTTTCTTCGCGGCGCGAATCGCCATCGACAGCAGCGCTTTCACCGCGTCGTTACGCTCATCAAACAGCTCAGATACCACACCAGAGTCACGATCCAGACCCAGCGCCAGCTGTGTCATGTCGTTGGAACCGATTGAGAAACCGTCAAAGTATTGCAGGAACTGTTCAGCCAGCAGGGCGTTGGACGGGATCTCACACATCATGATGATCTTCAGGCCATTCTCGCCGCGTTTCAGCCCCTGACGCGCCAGCTCTTCCACGACCGCTTTTGCCTGCTCAACGGTACGGACGAACGGGATCATGATTTCGACGTTAGTCAGCCCCATCTCGTTACGCACGCGTTTCACCGCATCGCATTCCAGCGCAAAGCAATCACGGAAGCTGTCCGACACATAGCGACCCGCGCCACGGAAGCCCAGCATCGGGTTCTCTTCGTCTGGCTCGTAGCGCTCACCGCCCACCAGGTTTGCGTATTCGTTCGACTTAAAGTCGGACAAACGCACAATCACACGTTTCGGCCAGAACGCCGCACCGAGGGTGGCGATCCCTTCCGTCAGGCGACCCACGTAGAATTCACGCGGAGAATCAAAGCCTTTCATCATCTCGCGGATGTCGTTCTGCAGTTTGGCATCTTGATCGTCAAACTCCAGCAGCGCGCGCGGGTGGACGCCAATCATACGGTTGATGATAAATTCCAGACGCGCCAGGCCAACGCCTTCGTTTGGCAGACAGGCAAAGTCAAACGCCCGATCCGGGTTACCGACGTTCATCATCACCTTCAGCGGCAGATCCGGCATTGTATCGACGCTGGAGCTCTTAACGCTGAAGTCGAGCAGGTCGGCGTACACGTAGCCCGTATCGCCTTCTGCGCAGGAAACGGTGACCTTTTCGTCATCCTTCATGCGCTCAGTGGCATCGCCGCAGCCCACCACGGCCGGGATCCCCAGTTCACGCGCGATAATGGCCGCGTGACAGGTACGACCGCCACGGTTAGTGACAATCGCCGCCGCTTTTTTCATGATCGGTTCCCAGTCCGGGTCGGTCATGTCGGTGACCAGCACGTCGCCAGGCTCAATGCGGTTCATCTCGCTAATGTCCTGAATGACTTTTACCGGGCCCGCCCCGATGCGGTGACCGATAGCACGGCCTTCCGCAATGATTTTGCCCTGCGCGTGCAGCGTGTAACGTTCCATCACCTGGCCGCGGGAACGCACGGTTTCCGGACGTGCCTGGACGATAAACAGCTTGCCGGTATGACCATCTTTCGCCCACTCGATGTCCATCGGACGACCGTAGTGTTTTTCAATCTGTACCGCCTGCTTCGCCAGTTCCTGCACTTCGTCGTTGGTCAGGGAGAAAATGTCGCGGCTTTCCTGCGGCACATCTTCAATGGTGACCTGTTTGCCGTGCTCCTGGGTCGGTGCATAGACCATGCGGATTTTTTTCGAGCCCATCGTGCGGCGCACAATAGACGGACGATTTGCCGCCAGCGTCGGTTTGTGAACGTAGAACTCATCCGGGTTTACCGCGCCCTGCACCACCATCTCGCCCAGCCCCCACGCCGAGGTGATAAACACCACCTGGTCAAAGCCAGATTCGGTATCGATGGAGAACATCACGCCGGATGACGCCAGATCGGAACGCACCATCCGCTGAACACCCGCAGAGAGCGCCACGCCACGGTGGTCATAGCCCTGGTGAACACGATAGGAGATCGCGCGGTCGTTAAACAGCGATGCAAACACGTGCTTCACGGCGACCAGTACGGCGTCAAACCCCTGGACGTTGAGAAAGGTTTCCTGCTGACCGGCAAAAGAAGCATCCGGCATATCTTCCGCGGTGGCAGATGAACGCACGGCGAAAGAAGCATGTTGATCATCCGCAGAAAGTTGCGCGTAAGCATCACGGATGGCATTTTCCAGCTCAGACTGGAAAGGAGTGTCGATAATCCACTGGCGGATCTGCGCGCCGGCCTTCGCTAACGCGGTAACATCGTCAATATCCGTTTGATCCAGCAGTTCATAGATGCGCTGGTTTACACCGCTTTGGTCCAGAAACTGATTAAACGCATCAGCGGTTGTGGCAAAACCATTCGGTACCGAAACCCCCATACCGGAAAGGTTAGTAATCATTTCACCCAGGGAGGCATTTTTGCCCCCAACTCTGTCTACATCATTCATGCCGAGTTGGTTATACCAAAGCACCAGCGGTGACGAGCCATTGTTGGACATCGAACAATCCTTTTGTGATAAATGAACGAGTTTAGGAAACGCTTAATTACGTATTTATCTTTGCATATTTAACCCGCTTAAAAAAACGGTGAATCGTTCAAGCAAATATATTTTTTATTTTTTCGGACAGTTTACCCATTTGCGCAAACCCGCGAGTGGCGGGCGATCCCCACAAAATGTGTCGGTATAAACATCTGTTCCAGAAAATGAAATGTACTTTTCATAAAATATAAAAATACCATTTCACTTTCAAAATAAGCGTTATTTTCTACGCTTCAGAGTAATTTTAATTTATGCTTTCAGAGAATTATGACTGACTTTCAGGGTGTGAAAATGGATAATGCTGTAGATCGTCACGTGTTTTATATTTCCGATGGAACGGCAATTACTGCTGAAGTGTTGGGCCATGCGGTGATGTCACAGTTCCCCGTCACTATCAGCAGCATTACGCTGCCGTTTGTCGAAAATGAGAACCGCGCCCGTGCCGTTAAAGACCAGATCGACGCCATTTTTCAACAAACCGGCGTGCGTCCCCTGGTGTTCTATTCGATTGTGTTGCCAGAGATTCGCTCCATCATTCTGCAAAGCGAAGGCTTCTGTCAGGATATCGTGCAGGCGCTGATCACCCCGCTACAGCACGAGATGAAACTCTACCCCACGCCGATTGCCCACCGGACTCACGGGCTGAATCCGGGTAACCTGAACAAGTACGATGCGCGAATCGCCGCCATTGATTACACCCTTGCCCACGATGACGGCATTTCGTTGCGCAACCTCGACCAGGCGCAGGTGATTTTGTTGGGCGTCTCGCGCTGTGGCAAAACGCCCACCAGTCTCTACCTGGCGATGCAGTTTGGCATCCGCGCGGCGAATTATCCTTTTATTGCCGACGACATGGACAATCTGGTTCTGCCCGCATCGTTAAAACCTCTGCAACATAAGCTGTTTGGCCTGACGATTGACCCTGAACGTCTGGCCGCCATCCGTGAAGAACGCCGGGAAAACAGTCGCTATGCCTCCCTGCGTCAGTGCCGTATGGAAGTGGCCGAAGTCGAGGCGCTCTACCGTAAGAACCAGATCCCGTGGCTGAACAGTACCAACTATTCGGTTGAAGAGATTGCCACCAAAATCCTCGATATCATGGGACTGAGTCGACGCATGTACTAACAAACTAGTTCACGGGTTCTGTTTTTTTGTTATCATACTGTTCTACCGCGAGGTGTGACGCACCTCGCACTTGAAATCAGCAGGGATTGGTTTAAGGTTGTGCCCATCACTTCCCGGTACCTCTGCCGTAGAAGCCACAAATTTCTGAGAATTGTCATGAACAGAACCGATGAACTGCGTACCGCGCGTATAGACAGTCTGGTCACGCCCGCTGAACTTGCGCAACGGCACCCTGTGTCGCCCGCCGTCGCCAGCCACGTCACCGACTCCCGACGCCGGATAGAAAGAATATTGAACGGTGAAGACCGCCGCTTGCTGGTTATTGTGGGTCCGTGCTCCATTCACGATCTCGATGCCGCACTGGAGTACGCCACGCGTTTACAGGCGCTGCGAACGCAGCATCAGGCACGCCTGGAAATCGTCATGCGCACCTATTTTGAAAAACCACGTACCGTTGTCGGCTGGAAGGGACTCATTTCCGACCCGGATCTCAACGGCAGCTATCGCGTGAATCACGGCATTGAGCTGGCGCGTAAACTGCTGTTGCAGGTCAATGAGCTGGGTATCCCGACCGCCACGGAATTTCTCGATATGGTGACCGGTCAATTTATTGCCGACCTGATCAGTTGGGGCGCCATTGGCGCGCGAACCACCGAAAGCCAGATCCACCGCGAAATGGCCTCGGCGCTCTCCTGCCCGGTCGGCTTTAAAAACGGTACCGACGGGAATACCCGTATCGCTGTTGACGCGATCCGTGCGTCCCGCGCCAGCCATATGTTCCTCTCGCCCGATAAAACCGGTCAGATGACCATTTATCAGACCAGCGGCAACCCTTATGGCCATATCATTATGCGCGGTGGTAAGAAGCCGAACTACCATGCTGAAGATATTGCTGCAGCCTGCGATACGCTGCATGAATTTGATTTACCCGAACATCTGGTCGTCGATTTCAGCCACGGCAACTGCCAGAAGCAGCATCGCCGTCAACTGGATGTCTGTGATGATATTTGCCAGCAAATCCGTAACGGATCGACAGCCATCGCCGGCATTATGGCGGAGAGCTTCCTGCGTGAAGGTACGCAGAAAATTGTCAGCGGGCAGCCGCTGGTTTACGGTCAGTCGATCACCGATCCTTGCCTTAACTGGGAAGACACGGAACTGCTGCTGAGCAAACTGGCCTCGGCGGTGGACAGCCGCTTCTGATCGTTCGCCCATCCGTTCAGGGTGGGCATTTTCTCTCCCCTTTTCGCAAACTACCACATTTAATACTTGTTGTTATCGGGCACATTATTGATAATAAAAATCATTGTTACATTAATTATTATTAATAAATCGTGATACCCGTATGGATAACATTGAGTCCCCCCGCCTTAAGGAACGAGAAAACGCGGCTCCCCCGCCTGCGCCCATCCGCAAGATCAGCAGTCAGAAACTGTTAGGTGATGACGGTAAAGTGATTATCGATCACAACGGTCAGGAATACCTGCTGCGTCAAACGCAGGCAGGTAAACTCTTGCTGACCAAATAGCGCTTTAGCTTGAACAGCTGACTTCCAGACGCTTGCCCCAGTCCGGCGGACGCTGGCTATAATCATCATGGCGATCGCGGAAAGGTTCCCGCAGCACGACATGTAAGCGATGCAGTTCACTCATGTCACCTTTTTCCGCCGCCGCAATCGCCCGCTGCGCCAGCCAGTTGCGCAGCACCACCGAAGGATTAGCGCTCAGCATCAACGACTGACGCGCCGCGTCGTCGACACCATCGCGTTGCAAACGCGTTCTGTAACGTGAGAACCAGCCATCAAAGGCGGCACGATCGATAAATTCATCGCGCAGTGGAGAGGCGGCATTCTGCTGCTCTGTCAGACTTAACCTGCGGAAAGTACGGGTATAGTCGCTGTGCTCGCGGGCCATCAAACTGAACAATTCGTTCAACAGATCGTTGTCATCTTTTTGTTCGGTCATGAAGCCCAGTTTCTGCCGCATCCGCTGACCGTAGCGCGTCAGCAACGCCACCTGGTACCCGTCGAGGGCATCATTCAACGCCTCAACGGTGATGAAAGGCGACAGGCTTTGCGCGAGGCGCTGAAGATTCCACAAGCCTACCGCCGGCTGATTGTCAAAGCTGTAGCGCCCCTGGTGGTCAGAATGGTTGCAAATGAAGCCCGGCTCATAGTCATCCAGGAACCCAAACGGACCGTAGTCCATCGTCAGCCCAAGAATCGACATGTTATCGGTGTTCATCACCCCGTGCGCGAAACCCACGGTTTGCCAGTCGGCTATCAGTGACGCGGTCCGCGCGACCACGTCACGAAACCAGAGAATGTACTTATCGGCATCTTGCTGGAGGTGCGGCCAGTAATGGCGAATCGCGAAATCTGCCAGCTGCTGAACGTTTTCCGGCTCGCGACGGTAATAGAAATGCTCAAAATGACCAAAGCGCAGATGGCTTTGCGCCAGTCGCATCAGCATCGCTCCCGCCTCCACCGTTTCGCGGTAAACCGGTGTTTCGCTGGTGACAATCGTCAGCGCCCGGGTCGTCGGTATACCCAGGTAGTGCATCGCTTCACTGGCAAGGCTTTCACGGATCGTGGAGCGCAATACCGCACGGCCATCGCCCATGCGCGAATACGGCGTCAAACCGGCGCCTTTCAGGTGCCAGTCCATCGTGCTGCCATCGGCAAGCAACTGCTCACCGAGCAGAATGCCGCGCCCGTCGCCCAGTTGACCCGCCCAGACGCCAAACTGATGACCGCTATAGACCTGCGCCAGCGGAGACATTCCCGGCAACAGCGCTTCGCCGCCCCAGACACCCGCCGGGCTGTCAGGATGAAAAAGTGAATCGGGAATGCCCAGTTGTTCGGCAAGCGCATCGTTGTGCCAAATCAGTCGCGAGTGATTCAGCGGTGTTGGCGACAATGCGGTAAATGTTGCTGGCAGTTCATCGCGCCAGCGGGCTGTAAAAGACAGGGTCATAGGGCCTCCTGCCTGTAGTGTAGACGGTTAACACCGTCATAAACACCAGCAAACAGAAAGGTTATCCGTGGCGTAATTGGGTGACCTGATCGGCCGTGACGGCAGGCCACAGCCCGCCCTGCATAGCGCTAAAACCAAATGGCGTCACGCGGGTCAACATTGCTTCGCTGTCGATACCGGCGATCATCAGCGATTCACAATAGGGGGACACTTGCGTAAGGATAGCGCGCATGAACGGTTCGAAGGAAAGACGTGTGGCCCGGCGATGGACAAAATTCCGGTCCAGGATAATTCGTTTAAATAACCCATCGAATATGGCTTTGTTGGCACTTTCCCCTGCGCCGAAATTGGCCAGTACCAGAGGAAAACGTTCGGCCAGCGCATTCAGCGTTTTATTCTCTTTGCCTTCAGACAGTTCGGGAAAATTCTCATTAATCATGAGTTCGAGAAATGAAAATCGTTTAACGGCAGAAACGCACTCACTATTCGTTAATAATAACGGTACAACTGCCGGGGTTATATAAATCCAGGCGACAAGTTTATGTTGAATAAAAAAGTGTTGGCACGTTTCGATCAGTGCCAGTTTTTCGATAAATAGCTGGCACTGTTCTTCGGGAGAAAGTCGCGGAAGCACCAGTTCAGTCGGGATACGAACGTCACCGTCTTCACTGACAAAGTTCGCGATAACGCTCAAACCGATAAGTTTTCGTTGTACATTCCGGGCGGGCTGAAAATAGAGTTCAGAATGATACACATTATCCAGTGAAACATTCATCACGGCAGTCCCACATACAGGGAGTGATTCGGCAACCTATTACACAGGATGTCGTCATCCATCTTTTTTAATACCAGAAGGAAAATGTTCATGTTGTCCTTTTCACCCGGAGCCCCGGTTCCTAAGTATTCAGCTTATCCTGATTATAAACGCTTATCCAGCATTGTTCTTTTTTCGGCAATAAAAGCGAGGGACATACTCAATTGAAATAACGCCCTATGACTAAATGCGTCTCGCCTGCCAAAAGTTTTTCCGCCAGTAAACATTATCCAGCGACGAGCGCATCACGCCGCGACTGGTTGATGCATGAATAAACTGACCGTTGGTATCATAAATACCCACATGTAAACCGCTCTCTCCCGATCCGGTTTTGAAAAACACCAGATCGCCAGGCAACAATTCGTCTTTATCGATTTCCGTCCCCAGTTTTGCCTGTTGACGGGTTTCACGCGGCAGTTGCAAAGAGAACTGATCGCGCATGGTCATCAGCACAAAACCGGAACAATCCACGCCACCGCGACTCATGCCGCCGTAACGATAGGGCGTCCCGCGCCAGGTCTGGAGTTGATCATTTAACCCGGCAATCACGGTGATGGAATCAGAGAGCCGGGCATTGGGCGGCGGCGCTCGGTGGCTACTACATCCTGCCAACAACAGTGCTGTGCAAAAAAGAAACCAGAAACGCATTCAGGCGAATCCTCTGTATTTTTTATTCTTCACCCTATATAGCGGGTATTTACGTGAGTTTTCAAGAAACCATTTCGTTTAAGTGGTTGATATAATCATTCTGTGACCTTCGATGTCAAGACGCCGGAAGTGCAGACCATACGCATGCGCTAAATGCGCTGGCGTCAGCACTTCATCACGTGGACCGCTGGCGAGCAGTTTCCCCTGTTTGAGCAACCACGCCCGGTGCGCGTGGCGCAAGGTATGATTCAGGTCGTGACTGCTCATTACGATGGCAATCCCCTGCTGGCACAGGCGGTGCAGAATGCGATCCAGCGCATTTTGCTGTGCGACATCAAGGCTGTTCATGGGCTCATCGAGTAGCAATAGCTGCCCCTGCGGGTTGGTCTCTGGCGCGATTTGCAGGATCACTGCGGCAAGACGGACGCGCTGCCATTCCCCTCCCGAGAGTTCCTTCGCATTGCGTCCAAGTTTGTCCGCCAGCCCCAGCGACTCGGCCACCGCCGTCAACTGGTCAGTGCGCGTTTTGTCTGCCTGATGCAGCGTCAGGAAGTGCCATACCGGCATCGCAAAGGGCGGGTTTTGTTGCTGCGCCAGATAAGCACGATGACGGGCAAGTTTGGCTGCGGGCCACAACGCCAGCTCAGTGCCCGCCAGAGCGATCGTTCCCGCCCCACTGGTTAACCCCGCCATCCGCGCCAGCAGCGTGCTTTTCCCGGCGCCATTCGGCCCCACCAAATGCAGGATCTCCCCTGCCCGAATCTCGCCGGACAAAGGCCCTAACCGGGTGGATTCGACAACATCCTGTAACTGCATCAGTGACGACATTATTTATCCAGCGCGAGTTTGATACTTTCCATAACGATGGGGTCTTCCGGCGTCATATCCGGTGAAAAACGCTGTATCACCTTGCCATCACGACCTACGAGGAACTTCTCGAAGTTCCACAGGATATCGTCCGGATAGAGCGGCGCGCGCCCTTTGCTGGCCATTCGCTCATAGAAACCGCTCCCTTCAGGGGCCACTGCCGTCGGTGCCGCCTCAATCAGTTTCTGGTACAGCGGATGACGTCCTTCCCCGTTCACATCAATCTTGCTGAACATCGGGAAGGTCACGCCCCAGGTCGTCGCGCAGTATGTTTTGATTTCGTCTTCGCTGCCAGGTTCCTGCCCAAGAAACTGATTGCAGGGAAAACCCAACACCGTAAAGGCACGATCGGCCCATGCCTTCTGGATATTTTCCAGTTGCTCATACTGTGGCGTGAGTCCGCATTTAGACGCCACATTCACCACCAGCAGCACATTACCGGCAAATTTTTCGAGGGTCGTCACCTCGCCATCAATCGTCGTCACTTCAGTGTTCAGAATCGAGTCTTGCATAGCCTCTCCAGGATCGTGAGTGATTCAAATACCAGCTTCTAATCATAGACTGTCTTGTCGTACCTAACGTCCGGCTTTGAGTAACAGCCAGATAAAGACCGGTGCGCCGAGCGTTGCGGTGACTACACCAATCGGCAACTCCGCGGAGGCCAGCGCCAGGCGGGCGACCACATCGGCCAGCAGCAGCGCAATGGCCCCCGCCAGTGCACAGGCAGGTAACAGCACGCGATGGTCCGTTAAACCGCACAGACGCAAAATATGGGGGATGACCAGGCCAATAAAACCAATGGCCCCTGCCAGCGCCACGCTGACACCGACCATCCATCCGGTGGCAACCACCAACAGATTACGCCAGAACCACAGGGGAAGTCCCAGCTGTCGGGCAGAGGTTTCCCCCAGCGCCAGCATGTTCATCGCCTGTGACTGGCAGCAGATCCACACCAGCACCGGAATCAGGGCCAGCATCAGCCAGGCCTGCTCCCAGTTGACGCCACCGAATCCCCCCATCATCCAGTACATCAACTGACGCAGATCGAATGAGGTTGAGAAATAGATGGCCCAGGTCATCAGGGCGCTACAGATAATCCCCAGCGCCACGCCGGCAAGCAGCAGACGACTGGTCGAAAGATGCCGACGGGCAAAACGCAGGAGGATCAACGTAATGACCAGCGCACCGGCAATTGCGCACAGTCCAAGCGCCCAGTGTGGCAGAACGCCCTTCCCCAGCAGCACGGCGGCGATCAGCCCCACGCCCGCCCCGTTGGAGACGCCGAGCAACCCCGGCTCCGCAAGCGGGTTTTCAAACAGCGCCTGCATCACTGCGCCGGACAAAGCCAGCGCCGCGCCCACCAGCAGAACAGCCAGCGCGCGCGGAAGGCGAATTTGCCAGACAAAGAGTTCGCCACGCGACGTCAGCCAGTCAGCGGGCGATATCCACTGCTCGCCGGCGCACAGGCTTAACCACAGTGTCAGCAGCATCAGCACCGACAGGCTCAGGATCCAGCGCACATGTTGTCGCTGTTGTTGACGGGCAAAAGTCAGCATGATTTCCGTTCAACTGAAAAGGATGTCATTGATTCTACGGTGCGATACCACCGCAGAAAAGAAAAAAGGCCGCAAAAGCGGCCTTTTTAGTTAGATCTGATTACTCATCTTTGGGCGAAGCGTTTTCGACTCGGCTCTTTAACTTCTGACCGGGTCTGAAGGTCACCACGCGCCGTGCTGTAATGGGAATATCTTCGCCCGTTTTCGGGTTACGCCCCGGACGTTGATTCTTATCACGCAGATCGAAGTTACCAAAACCAGAGAGTTTTACCTGCTCACCGTTTTCCAGAGCACGACGGATCTCTTCGAAAAACAGTTCGACCAGTTCTTTGGCATCCCGCTTGCTAAGCCCAAGCTTATCAAACAGATATTCTGACATTTCAGCTTTTGTAAGCGCCATAGGTTCAATCCCTCAATGATGCCTGGAATCGCTCTTTTAATGCCTCTACACATTTGGCGACGGTAGCGGCAATCTCCTCTTCTTCGAGTGTACGGCTGGTATCCTGAAGGATCAGGCTAATGGCGAGGCTCTTATACCCCTCCGCAACACCCTTACCACGGTACACGTCAAATAAGTTTACGCCAACTACCTGATTTACGCCAACTTTCTTACACTCGGATAAAATATCAGCAGCGGGAACGTTTTCGGCGACGACCACAGCGATGTCGCGACGGTTCGCCGGGAAGCGTGAAATCTCGCGCGCCTGAGGCACCACGCGGTCTGCGAGCTTGTTCCACTCCAGTTCAAACACCAGAGTACGGCCATTGAGATCCAGCTTACGTTCCAGCTCAGGATGAACAACACCAATGAAACCAATGCGTTCACCTTTCAGATAAATCGCTGCAGACTGTCCCGGATGCAGTGCCGGATTGGCTTCTGCTCTGAACTGAATGTCACCGAGTTTACCGGTCAGATCCAACACCGCTTCCAGATCGCCCTTCAAATCATAGAAATCAACGGTCTCTTTTGCCAGATCCCAGTGCTCATCGTAACGGTTACCGCAAATAACCCCCGCCAGCATCAGATCCTGACGAATGCCCAGATTGGCCTGGTTATCCGGCACAAAACGCAGCCCGCTTTCAAAAATACGCACGCGGTTCTGTTGACGATTCTGGTTATACACCACCGTTGCCAGTAACCCCGTCCATAACGACAGGCGCATTGCCGACATTTCACTGGAAATCGGGCTTGGCAACAGCAGCGCCTCTTCACCCGGATGCAGCAACTGCTGCACTTTCGGGTCGACAAAACTGTAAGTAATGACTTCCTGGTAGCCTTTGTCATTCAACAGCGTTTTCACACGCTTCAGAGACAAATTCGCTTCACGGTGCGTCCCCATGATCAGACCCGCCTGGATCGGTTCATCTGGGATGTTGTCGTAGCCATACACGCGGGCAACTTCTTCAACCAGGTCTTCTTCGATTTCCATGTCGAAGCGCCAGCTTGGCGCAACGGCTTGCCACTCGCCTTCACCTTCGGTCACTTCGCAACCCAGACGGCGCAGAATGTCGCTCACCTGCTCATCGGCAATGTGATGACCAATCAGACGATCCAGTTTGCTACGACGTAGCGTAATGGTCGCGCGCTTCGGCAGCGTGGTTTCATCCGTCACATCAATGACCGGACCCGCTTCACCGCCGCAGATATCAATCAGCAGACGGGTGGCACGTTCCATCGCTTTGTACTGCAGCGCAGGATCCACACCCCGCTCATAACGGTGAGACGCATCGGTATGCAGGCCATGACGGCGCGCGCGACCGGTAATTGACAGCGGGCTGAAGAAAGCGCATTCCAGTAGCACATTTTGCGTTTCGTCGTTTACGCCAGAATGCTCGCCACCGAAGATACCGCCCATCGCCAGCGCTTTATTATGATCGGCAATCACCAGCGTATCCGCGTTAAGCTTCGCTTCAGTGCCATCAAGCAGTACCAGCGTTTCGCCCTCTTTCGCCATGCGAACGACAATCCCGCCTTCAATGCGGTCTTTATCAAAGGCGTGCATCGGCTGACCCAGCTCAAGCAGCACATAGTTGGTCACGTCAACCACCGCATCAATGGAGCGGATACCGCAACGGCGCAGTTTTTCTTTCATCCACAGCGGCGTTGGCGCTTTCACGTTGATGCCTTTTACTACGCGACCCAGATAGCGCGGGCAGGCGTCAGTGGCGTCTACGGTAATCGGCAGGACATCGTTGATGGTTGCCGTAACCGGCGTGATTTCCGGCTCAACCAGCGGCGCTTTGTTCAGCACGGCCACATCACGGGCGACGCCGATGATGCCTAAGCAGTCAGCACGGTTCGGGGTAACGCTGATCTCAATGGTGTTGTCATCAAGCTTCAGGTATTCGCGAATGTCGGTACCGATCGGCGCATCAGCCGGCAGTTCAATAATGCCGCTGTGATCGTCGGAAATCCCCAGTTCGGAGAAGGAGCACAGCATGCCTTCAGACGGCTCGCCACGCAGCTTAGCCGCTTTAATTTTGAAATCGCCTGGCAGAACGGCGCCGATGGTGGCAACCGCCACTTTCAGCCCCTGACGGCAGTTTGGCGCGCCGCAGACGATGTCCAGCAGACGCTCGCCACCGATGTTAACTTTCGTCACGCGCAGTTTGTCCGCATTCGGGTGCTGACCACATTCAACCACTTCACCCACGACGACGCCGTTAAATGCACCGGCGACCGCTTCAACACCGTCAACTTCCAGGCCCGCCATGGTGATTTGATTCGACAGCGCGTCGCTATCGATAGCCGGGTTAACCCACTCGCGTAACCACAGTTCACTGAATTTCATTGTTTTATCCTGCCTTTATTTAAACTGTTTGAGGAAACGCAGATCGTTTTCGAAGAACGCACGCAGGTCAGTCACACCGTAACGCAACATGGTCAGACGCTCCATCCCCATCCCAAACGCGAAACCTGAGTAGATTTCCGGGTCGATACCCACGTTACGCAGAACGTTCGGATGCACCATGCCGCAACCCAGCACTTCCAGCCATTTACCGTTCTTGCCCATCACGTCCACTTCGGCAGACGGCTCAGTAAACGGGAAATAAGAAGGACGGAAACGAATCTGCAAATCTTCTTCAAAGAAGTTACGCAGGAAGTCATGCAGCGTCCCTTTCAGATTGGTAAAGCTGATGTTGGTATCCACAATCAGGCCTTCCATCTGGTGGAACATCGGGGTATGCGTCTGATCGTAGTCGTTACGGTACACACGACCCGGCGCAATAATACGAATCGGCGGCTGTTGATCTTTCATGGTACGAATCTGTACGCCGGATGTCTGAGTACGCAGCAGACGGGTGGCATCAAACCAGAAGGTGTCGTGATCGGCACGAGCCGGATGGTGACCAGGAATATTCAGCGCATCGAAGTTATGGTAGTCATCTTCGATTTCCGGGCCGGTCGCAACGGTAAAGCCAAGCTCACCAAAGAAGCTTTCAATGCGATCGATGGTACGGGTGACCGGATGCAGGCCGCCATTTTCAATGCGACGCCCCGGCAGAGAAACATCGATGGTTTCCGCTGCCAGACGCGCATTCAGCGCGGCGTTTTCCAGATCGGCTTTACGCGCGTTGAGCGCCTGCTGTACCTGCTCTTTCGCTTCGTTAATCACCGCGCCGGCGGCAGGACGCTCTTCAGCTGGCAGCTCGCGCAGCGTCGTCATCTGAAGGGTCAGGTGCCCTTTTTTGCCCAAATATTCGACGCGCACATTGTCTAACGCGGCAACATCTGACGCCTGATTAATGGCCGCCTTCGCACTGGCTACCAGTTCTGCGAGATGTGACATGGTTTTCCTCATTGTGTCGGTGAAGACACCGGTTCGTTGAACGTAATCTCTCGATTTCGGGCACAAAAAAAGCCTCCTGATGGAGGCTTTTTTGCGCTGTTTTTCGTTTCTTCTTTCACGCGCTAGCCTCCCGGAGTCAGGTGCTAAAGTAAAAAAAGAAGCGGAAAATAGCAGCATTCATGCTTGCGTTACCTTGTGTGGTAAAACCGGAGAACCTTTATTGAAAAGGGTTACGGATCAATTGTCAACTCATTGACGGAACAACAAATAAAAGAGAGGGAGCCAGGCTCCCTCTTTTCACTGGCTTATGCCAGAGCTGCTTTCGCTTTTTCGACCAGAGCGGTGAACGCTACTTTGTCGAATACAGCGATGTCAGCCAGGATCTTACGGTCGATTTCAACAGAGGCTTTTTTCAGGCCGTTGATGAATTTGCTGTAAGAAATACCGTTCTGACGTGCTGCTGCGTTGATACGCGCAATCCACAGTTGACGGAACTGACGCTTACGTTGACGACGGTCACGGTAAGCATACTGACCTGCTTTGATGACGGCCTGGAAGGCAACGCGGTATACGCGAGAACGCGCACCGTAGTAACCTTTGGCTTGTTTCAAAATTTTCTTGTGACGTGCGCGTGCAATTACACCACGTTTTACGCGAGCCATAGTGTTCTCCTGTATCTATTCTGATTTGTCCCCCTCTTTCACCACCGTGAAATCGGTTGGACATTAAAAAGTAAAAAAACGTTAACGGCTTATGCGTACGGCAGGCACGCGATAACCAGACCCAGATCGCCTTTAGAAACAAGGCCTTTTGGACGCAGGTGACGTTTACGCTTAGTTGATTTTTTGGTCAGAATATGACGCAGGTTTGCGTGCTTACGCTTAAATCCACCACCACCGGTTTTTTTGAAGCGCTTAGCAGCACCGCGTACGGTCTTAATTTTTGGCATTTTAATAACTTCCACTTCGCATTGTTAATAAATGAAACCCAGGCGAGCAAAACCTGTGAAGCCCAAAGGCTCCACAGGAAATACTACTTGAAGGCCTACTGTTTCTTCTTGGGAGCGAGCACCATGATCATCTGGCGGCCTTCGATCTTCGTTGGGAAGGATTCGACTACTGCCAGTTCACTCAGATCGTCACGAACGCGCGTCAGCACTTCCATACCAATCTGTTGGTGGGCCATCTCACGACCGCGAAAACGCAGTGTGATCTTGGCCTTATCGCCATCTTCCAGAAAGCGAATCAGGCTGCGGAGTTTTACCTGATAATCGCCATCGTCGGTACCAGGACGGAATTTAATTTCCTTAACCTGGATAACTTTTTGCTTTTTCTTCTGTTCCTTAGAAGACTTACTCTTTTCATAAAGGAACTTGCCGTAGTCCATGATACGACAAACTGGCGGTTCGGCGTTAGGGCTGATTTCAACTAAATCTACTCCAGCTTCTTCAGCTTTTTCGATTGCTTCTCTCAGACTCACAATACCCAGTTGCTCGCCTTCCAGACCTGTTAAGCGAACTTCCTGGGCGCGAATCTCGCCATTGATACGATTCGGACGTGCCGTTTGAACTCGTTTTCCGCCTTTAATACCTTATTCCTCCAGTTGTTGAAGACTGCGGCTGCGAATCTCTTGTTGCAGCTTCTCAATCACTTCACTTACGTCAAGGCTGCCCAGGTCTTTTCCGCGGCGAGTGCGAACGGCAACTTTGCCTGCTTCCACTTCTTTATCACCACAGACCAACATATAAGGGACACGACGTAATGTGTGCTCGCGGATTTTAAAGCCTATCTTCTCATTTCTCAAGTCTGCTTTTACACGAATGCCTGCATTTTGAAGTTTCTGCGTCAATTCGTTAACGTATTCAGACTGTGAATCAGTAATGTTCATCACCACTACCTGAACCGGCGCAAGCCAGGTCGGGAAGAAGCCTGCGAACTCTTCAGTCAGGATACCAATGAAACGTTCCATAGACCCAAGAATTGCGCGGTGAATCATCACCGGTACCTGACGCTCGTTGTTTTCGCCCACATAGGAGGCGCTCAGACGAGACGGCAGAGAGAAGTCCAGCTGTACAGTACCGCACTGCCATGCGCGATCGAGGCAGTCATACAGGGTAAATTCAATTTTCGGACCGTAGAATGCGCCTTCACCCAGTTGATATTCAAATGGGATATTGTTTTCTTCCAGCGCAACGGCCAGGTCCGCCTCAGCACGATCCCACATTTCGTCGCTACCGATGCGTTTTTCGGGACGAGTGGAGAGTTTGACCACGATTTTCTCGAAGCCAAATGTGCTGTACATATCGTAGACCATACGGATGCAGGCGTTAACTTCATCGCGGATTTGCTCTTCAGTACAGAAGATATGTGCATCATCCTGGGTGAAGCCGCGTACACGCATCAGACCATGTAACGCACCTGACGGCTCGTTACGGTGGCAGCTACCAAACTCTGCCATACGCAGCGGCAGGTCGCGGTAGGATTTCAGGCCCTGATTAAAAATCTGTACGTGACCCGGACAGTTCATCGGCTTGATGCAGTATTCACGGTTCTCTGAAGAGGTGGTGAACATCGCATCTTTGTAGTTGTCCCAGTGCCCGGTTTTTTCCCACAGCACGCGGTCCATCATGAACGGCCCTTTCACTTCCTGATACTGATACTCTTTGAGCTTGGAGCGCACAAAGACTTCCAGTTCGCGGAAAATGGTCCAACCGTCGTTATGCCAGAACACCATACCCGGCGCTTCTTCCTGCATGTGATACAGGTCAAGCTGCTTACCGATTTTACGGTGGTCACGTTTTGCCGCTTCTTCCAGACGTTGCAGATAAGCGCTGAGGGCTTTTTTATCTGCCCAGGCCGTACCGTAGATACGCTGCAACATCTTATTGTCGCTGTCGCCACGCCAGTACGCGCCTGCGGTTTTCATCAGTTTAAAGTGATGGCAGAAGCGCATATTCGGCACGTGCGGACCGCGGCACATATCGACATATTCTTCATGATGATACAAACCAGGTTTGTCATCATGGGCAATGTTTTCATCAAGAATGGAGACTTTATAAATCTCGCCACGCTTCACGAAGGTTTCACGCGCTTCGTGCCAGCTGACTTTCTTCTTAATGACGTCGTAATTTTTCTCAGCGAGCTCGTGCATCCGCTTCTCGAGCGCATCGATGTCTTCCTGGGTCAACGTACGGTCAAGGTCTACGTCATAGTAGAAACCGTTGTCGACAACCGGACCGATAGCCATTTTGGTATTCGGCCAAAGTTGTTTGATCGCATGACCTAACAGGTGTGCGCAGGAGTGACGAATGATCTCCAGCCCTTCTTCATCTTTTGCGGTGATGATAGAGAGCGTCGCATCATTTTCGATCAGGTCAGAAGCATCAACCAGTTCGCCATTAACGCGGCCAGCGATGGTGGCTTTCGCCAGACCTGGACCAATGTCCAGCGCAACATCCATGGGGCTTACAGCGTGGTCGTAATGGCGTTGACTGCCATCAGGAAGAGTAATAACAGGCATGTTATGTCCTTATTTGCAGTGGTGACCCATACGCAAGATCACATACAAAGAGAAAATTTATTTGTTTACAGTTAGTTGTGCAGCCATCTAACCAACAATTGCTAAATTGGCACACAATCTGGAACACACCCGCTTTCGCTACGCAAGCGCGGCAATGTGGTTGAACGATGGTAACACTAAAAAAAGGGAGAATGCACCCTTCTGTTTTATATTGGGCTGGATCATGACGTTAGCAAGGTGTTTTTCGCCCCTGAGGAGGAGTAACACCCCATTACTGGCGGATTGGTACAATACCGCTCACGTCGTCAAACGTAAGATCCGGGTTTCGATAACGAAACAGGATCAAGTGACATGAGCGATACGTTAAAAGCTGCATTTATATTTGTTGCGCCTCACGCAGTGGCCGAAACCCATAACGCATGGGTGAAAACCGAGCAGGTGCAGGTTAAAACCATCGCGGTGAGCGATTATCAGCAGGCAGGTAAACTCCTTGATGCGCTCTATGATGAGGGGATCCGGGCAATTGAATTATGTGCGGGTTTCGGCCATCTTGGTGTTGCGCATATGGTGAAAGCGGCAGCAGGCAGAATGCAGGTCGGCGTCGTTCGCTTTGACCTTCATCCGGGGCTGGGAAACCGCAGTGGAGACAGTCTGTTTGAGTAAGGCAAGGTGTCTGAGGTAAATATCAACATGCAACGATGCAGTGCACCCAGTATGGCGCTGGCTAACTGGATAGCCCATTTCTGGTGCTGGCAAATGACAGCAGGGACGCCCTTACCCACGCTCTTTCCCGGTACCGGAGGCGAGCTGCTGCTCAACCTGGGCGATCCTCTGCTCATTGCGACGATACCGCTGGATAGCCAACAGACATCAAATTACCGTATTGTCCCAAAGGGCGAGGCCGTCCTGCTTCGCCCCCGCAAGTCCAGAATGATATTCACCCCCCAGGGAGAAATCGATTTACTCTCAATCCGACTGCGCTCTGCAACCTGCTTCCCTCTGCTGGGTCTCGCGATGGATGAACTGGATGACGTTCCTGTTTCCTTCACCGATCTGGGTCTACGTTGTGCCATCCCGGAATTGATTAACTTACCGTATGACAAACGTATCAGCCGGTTAGAACGTTGGCTGCTAACAATGGTTGACCGTTGCGAACGGGCGAACAGCGATCTCATCCAGGCAGTGAATCGACTGTATTACGGCGAGTCGTTCTCGACAATCCGTAGCCAGTTGGGAATGACTGAGCGGACGATGCTACGACGCGTACATCAATTCACTGGCGTCGATGCGCGCTATTTTTGCCGCACTGCCCGATTTCAGCGAACGCTGCGCCAGATACTGGTGGACGGCGATGTCCTGACGAGTGCGTTCAGCCACGGTTACTACGATCAAGCGCATTTCATCAAAACATGTCGACTCTATACTGACCTGACACCCACTGAACTTTTGAAGCGTCAGTACCGACAGCTTAACTACTATACCTACACGCTCGCAGAGTGCGGGCCATAGCCCCCCTCTTTTCCTTCCTGCATGGACGAGGCAAGATGCATATCCATTCACTGCCTGGCTGACAGATTTGTTACACTAGGATTAACCGTCTGAAACCGACAGGAAATAAATGATGCCATCAAATCGCTTCGCCAAAAAACACTGGAAAATGGTGGTCGTCCTGATCGTCATCTGTGGCGCAATGTTATTACTACGCTGGGCGGCAATGATTTGGGGATAGCCGTCGTGATTCTGGCAATGTGCATATTCTGGATAAAAGCGCTGACGGACAAATCGACATCAGACACCGTAATAAAAAAGCCAGACTGGTGAACAGTCTGGCCTCAGCTTACATCCGGTAGCCCAGAGAGACGGTGGTACGTCTGTCCGTATGCTCCGGCGCCGTTTCCGGCGGTTCGGAGTTCCACGTCACGTTGTACGCCACCTTCAGGCCAAAGTGCTCGTTGATTGCCACATTCAGCGCCGTCTCGGAGTTCAGCGTCGTATCTTCAGCACCAAACACCGACACGCCTTGCGTAAATTTGGTGTTGTCTGATATCTGCCAGGCATACGCGCCAGAAGCATAGCCCAGCGGCTGCGTTTCCGTTGTGCCATCCGTATGTTCGTCGTACCGTACGCCCGGACCGAATTCAAAACGGAAGCTGTGTACGGGGCCGTTAAGGAACTGGCGACCATAACCGGCGGTGAACACGTCGCGCTCACGGTAGCCGTTATAACGATCCGTCAGCCAACTCGCCTGGCCAAAAAGATAGTCATAATCGGTCACGTTGTAACGACTACGACCGCCAACCGCATATTTCTCTGAAGAGCGTTCATCATTGGAAGAGGTGTTGCTCGCGTTCCCCCACAGTGACCAGGCCGTTGTCTGGCCGTACCAGGTCATGGTCGTGTCCGCGGTCAAAGAAGAACTTTTCGTGTTGCCTGACTGCGCAAGATAACCGGCATTGAGATTGCCTTCGAAGGGTTTCTTCGCACTTGAGGGATCATCCATGACAGTAAAAACGGAATCATCGGCAGTTGCGTACATCGACGCAAACACGCCCCCCGCCAGCAGAACGGCAGCGGGAACTGTCTTTAAAAGCTTCATTTATAAAGAGTCCGTACAACAAAAAAAGAGACCATTACGGTCCCGGAAACTTTCAGAGGGATCAATGACAAACGCCCCAGGAAAGGTAACAAATTATAAAAAGGCTCGAATAACATAGCAATGAATTCTTATTTCATTTTTTGAATAAGAGAGCTCTCAAAACAATTAAATA
The DNA here is from genome assembly GCF_002880615.1 of Citrobacter freundii complex sp. CFNIH2. Classification (NCBI taxonomy): domain Bacteria; kingdom Pseudomonadati; phylum Pseudomonadota; class Gammaproteobacteria; order Enterobacterales; family Enterobacteriaceae; genus Citrobacter; species Citrobacter freundii complex sp. CFNIH2. The sequence continues at coordinate 1,619,396 of NZ_CP025757.1, forward strand.
TTTATATATCCTTACGGGAAATTAAAACAATAAACTTTAATTAATCATATTGTTAATGACTTCACTTTAGCGCTATTCGGTGCCAGACTGAACACAGCCTAACAGGAGGTAACGATGGTACGTATCTATACGTTGACGCTTGCGCCCTCTCTCGATAGCGCAACGATCACCCCGCAAATCTATCCCGAAGGGAAACTCCGCTGTACTGCCCCGGTATTTGAGCCTGGCGGCGGTGGTATTAATGTCGCTCGCGCCATTGCCCATCTGGGCGGAACGGCGACCGCTATTTTCCCCGTCGGTGGTGCAACCGGTGAACACCTGGTGGCCCTGCTCGCTGACGAAAACGTTCCGGTCGCAACCATTGATGCAAAAGACTGGACGCGTCAGAACCTGCACGTTCATGTCGAATCCAGCGGCGAACAGTATCGCTTTGTGATGCCCGGTGCGGCCCTGAATGACGATGAGTTTCGTCAGATAGAAGAGCAGGTCCTGGAGATCGAGTCCGGTGCCATTCTGGTAGTCAGCGGTAGTCTGCCGCCAGGCGTCAAAGTCGAAAAACTCAGCCAGTTAATTACCGCCGCGCAGAAACAGGGGATCCGTTGCATCATTGACAGCTCCGGCGAGGCGCTGACGGCCGCATTAGCTATTGGCAATATTGAACTGGTTAAACCCAACCAGAAAGAACTCAGTGCCCTGGTTAATCGCGAACTTACCCAGCCTGATGACGTGCGCAAAGCGGCGCAGGAAATTGTCCGCAGCGGCAAGGCGCAGCGCGTTGTCGTCTCGCTCGGTCCTCAGGGCGCGCTGGGCGTGGACAGTAAAACCTGCGTGCAGGTTGTGCCACCGCCGGTTAAAAGCCAGAGCACCGTGGGCGCGGGCGACAGTATGGTGGGGGCAATGACTCTCAAACTGGCTGAAGGCGCCTCACTTGACGATATGGTGCGCTTCGGCGTTGCGGCCGGTAGCGCCGCGACCATCAACCAGGGAACACGCCTGTGCTCCCATGACGATACACAAAAAATCTACGCTTATCTTAGCCAGCCATAATGATTTCCCCCTCTTTTCGAGGGGGAATTTAGCGTAAACCTGTCGGCTTACGCGTTCACCGTCTATGCTACAAACTCATGAGATTACAAAGGGGTGTCAAATGGCCAGTGGGGAAATCACCCGATATGTTGTTACTATCACGTTCCACGAAGACTCCTTAACGGAAATAAATGAACTGAATAACCATCTTACCCGTGCCGGTTTTCTGCTCACCCTCACGGATGATGACGGAAATGTGCATGAACTGGGAACCAATACCTTTGGGTTGATTAGCGCCCAGAGTCCGGAGGAGGTCAAAGCACTGGCCGCAGGGCTGGCAGAAAGCGCGTTAGATAAAATGCCGGAGGTCAGCGTGGTGACCTGGGAAGAGTGGGATCTCAGCGGACAATAAATGCCATTACCACGAAAACACGTCCACGGTGTGCGTTAGTTCGTGTTTTTTAACCGCATCTTTGCGCTAACCTTATGATCTGGCAGACAACATGGGGAGAGACATCATGTGGCAGGCTATCAGTCGTCTTTTAAGCGAGCAACTCGGTGAAGGCGAAATCGAACTGCGTAACGAACTGCCTGGCGGAGAAATTCATGCCGCGTGGCATTTACGCTATGCGGGACGCGATTTCTTCGTTAAATGTGATGAGCGAGAACTGCTTCCAGGCTTCACGGCAGAAGCCGATCAATTAGAACTGTTATCACGCAGCCATACAGTGACGGTCCCCAAAGTGTGGGCGGTGGGTGCGGATCGTGATTACAGCTTTCTGGTGATGGATTATCTCCCTCCCCGTCCGTTGGATGCGCACAGTGCGTTTATTCTGGGGCAGCAGCTTGCCCACCTGCATGAATGGAGCGATCAGCCGCAGTTTGGGCTGGATTTCGATAACGCGCTCTCGACCACACCGCAGCCCAATGCCTGGCAGCGCCGCTGGTCTACCTTTTTCGCCGAACAGCGCATTGGCTGGCAACTCGAACTGGCGGCGGAAAAAGGGATTGCTTTTGGCAATATCGACGCCATCGTCGAGCACGTGCAACAGCGTCTCGCCTCCCACCAGCCACAGCCTTCTTTATTACACGGCGATCTATGGTCCGGGAACTGCGCGCTCGGGCCAGATGGTCCCTATCTGTTTGATCCGGCCTGTTACTGGGGAGACAGGGAATGCGACCTGGCGATGTTGCCGCTGCATACCGAACAGCCGCCGCAAATTTATGATGGTTATCAGTCGGTGTCGCCGCTGCCGTTAGATTTTCTCGACCGGCAACCGGTATATCAACTTTATACCTTGCTCAACCGGGCAAGACTGTTTGGCGGTCAGCACCTGGTAATTGCGCAGAAGGCAATGGACAGACTGCTCGCGGCGTAATCATGGCTGACATCATCAGGCCGCCGGATGGCGGCCTTTTTATTCAGACAAATCCCAGCAGGGAAAAGAACACATAGCCGAGGATGATGATAATCACCGGCAGGATGTAGAGCGGGAAAAACTGCAGGAAAATCGTGTGATGTGGAACCACAATGCGCGACTCAATCTGCTCGCGTGACAGCCCTTCACTGCCCTTGGCTTTCTCCAGAATCAACTGGTCTTCGACGCCTTCACGCAAAAACCGCGCCTGGCGACTCATACGCGCACCGGAATCCTGCATCGCCAGCCCGATAAAGATCAGCGCAAAAATCAGCCAGAACAGAATGTTCAGGCTATTCTGGAAATCCGGCGTCGGCGAGTTGTACCAGAAGAGGTTCAGAAACGGGGTATTCACTCGCATCATGTCAATCATGACGTGGGTAAAATCGAGCATCACCGCGTTAATCCCTTCCTGCTTTTCGCTGTGCGCGTACATAAATTTCAGGGCTGAAATCAGCGTGGAGAGGAGCGCCGGGATAAATATCACCCATCCTAAGATCCTTTTTAACACTGCAATGCGTCCAGCTTGTTGATACGTCATGAGTTCCCCTTGATGAAGACGCGTCGTTTTGGCTTAAGTCTACCTGCTGATAACCCTTTTCGCCCGATCTTTAAAAACGTTATGATAGCGGCTAATGCTGAATACCCTACATTTAATGCTCAACAGGAGAGGTTGTAATGTCAACCCCGCGTCAAATTCTTGCGGCCATATTCGATATGGATGGATTGCTGATTGATTCCGAGCCGTTGTGGGATCGGGCTGAACTGGACGTGCTGTCCAGCGTCGGCGTCGATATCACTCGTCGTCACGAACTCCCGGATACGCTGGGGCTGCGCATCGATATGGTTGTCGATCTTTGGTTTGCTCAGCAGCCGTGGAACGGGCCGAGCCGCCAGGAGGTCACCGATCGCGTCATTACCCGCGCCATCGCGTTGGTTGAAGAGACGCGTCCGCTGTTACCGGGCGTCAAAGAAGCGGTCGCGTTGTGTAAAGCGCAAGGTTTGAAGGTCGGACTGGCGTCAGCATCCCCTCTGCATATGCTGGAAAAAGTACTGGCAATGTTCGACCTGCGGGAGAGCTTTGACGCCATCGCCTCCGCGGAAAAACTGCCCTACAGCAAACCTCATCCTCAGGTTTACATCGACTGCGCGGCGAAACTGGGCGTTGACCCGTTATGCTGTGTGGCGCTGGAAGATTCCGTCAACGGTATGGTGGCATCGAAAGCGGCGCGGATGCGCTCCATCGTCGTACCGGACAAAGAGGTGCGACACGATCCGCGCTATATCCTCGCCGACGTCAGGCTCAACTCACTCACGGAACTGACCATCGCCGATTTACTTGGCTAACCGGGTTCGGGCAATGATCACATTGCCCGTTTTGCCAGCCAGTCAACAAAATTAAAACAACGTTTCATTTTTAATTGTATTCTCTCCGTTCCTCTCCTATCCTTCTTTCAGGCACATAACAGATAAAAACGGATAGCCGAGGTCATTATGATTCTGGATGCATTTCGTCTCACAGGTAAAGTCGCCATCGTCACCGGTTGTGATACCGGGCTCGGGCAAGGGATGACTGTCGCACTGGCGCAAGCCGGTTGCGATATCATCGGCGTGAACCGCAAGGTTCCTCATGACACCGCTGCCAAAGTAGAAGCGCTGGGTCGCCGCTTTTTCGCCATACAGGCCGATCTGAGCCAGCAAGCGGTTATCGCGGACGTTATCGCGAAGGCGGTAGAGAAATTCGGTCGCATCGACATTCTGGTGAACAACGCCGGGACCATTCGTCGCGAAGACGCGCTCAGTTTTACGGAAAAAGACTGGGACGACGTGATGAACCTGAATCTCAAGTCGCTCTTCTTTCTCTCCCAGGCCGTTGCACGCCAGTTCATTGCCCAGGGTCAGGGCGGAAAAATCATCAATATCGCGTCAATGCTGTCGTTTCAGGGCGGCATTCGCGTCCCGTCCTATACGGCCTCAAAGAGCGGCGTTCTGGGCATTACCCGACTGTTAGCTAACGAGTGGGCGCAGCATCAGATTAACGTCAACGCCATCGCCCCGGGCTACATGGCAACCAACAACACCCAACAACTGCGGGAAGATGCTGAACGCAATAAAGAGATTGTCGATCGTATCCCGGCGGGCCGTTGGGGAACGCCAGACGATCTGCAGGGTCCGGTCGTCTTCCTCGCCTCGAAGGCAGCAGATTACATCAACGGCTATACGCTGGCCGTCGATGGCGGTTGGTTAGCGCGTTAAACGCGCATTATTGACAAAGAGTTACAACGTCACCACTTCCGCCCACTGTATAAAAATCCTATACTGTACGAATTCACAGTTTATCAGGTTTTATCATGACGGCGGAAGGTCACCTCCTCTTTTCCATTGCCTGCGCGGTGTTTGCTAAAAACGCGGAACTCACGCCCGTGCTCGCGCAGGGTGACTGGTGGCACATTGTTCCTTCCGCCATCCTGACCTGTCTGTTACCGGACATTGATCACCCAAAGTCATTTCTCGGTCAGCGACTAAAATGGATTTCGAAACCGATCGCCCGTGCGTTCGGCCATCGCGGATTCACTCACAGTCTGCTGGCCGTCTTTGCGCTGCTGGCCACGTTCTACCTGAAAGTACCGGAGAGCTGGGTTATCCCCGCCGATGCCTTGCAGGGTATGGTGATAGGCTATCTGAGCCATATTGCCGCCGATATGCTGACGCCAGCGGGCGTCCCCCTACTCTGGCCTTGCCGCTGGCGCTTTCGTCTGCCGATACTGGTCCCGCAGAAAGGCAATCAACTGGAGCGGTTTCTCTGCATGGCGCTGTTTGCCTGGGCGGTATGGATGCCACAAACCTTGCCCCAGAACAGTGCAGTTCGCTGGTCATCCGATATGATTAATACGCTGCAATGGCAGTTCAATCGCTTTATAAAGCATCAAATCGACCAGTAAAGCAGCGGAATTATCGTTTTTGGCATAAACAATTCCATTTGAATATAAGAGCCAGGTCACAGTTCTGCTAACCTTGCGGCAACAGGATCGCTGTGACACAGCGGGACGAATAATAAAATCAGGAGAACGGGGATGAATTTTCCATTAATCGCGAACATTGTGGTGTTCGTCATTCTGCTGTTTGTGCTGGCGCAAGCCCGTCATAAACAGTGGAGTCTGGCAAAGAAAGTGCTGGTCGGTCTGGTCATGGGTGTGGTCTTTGGCCTTGCGCTGCACACCATTTATGGCTCTGACAGCCAGGTGCTGAAAGATTCCGTCCAGTGGTTCAACATCGTCGGCAACGGTTATGTTCAACTGCTGCAAATGATCGTCATGCCGCTGGTATTTGCCTCGATTCTGAGCGCAGTTGCCCGCCTGCATAACGCCTCGCAGTTGGGGAAAATCAGCTTTCTGACCATCGGAACCCTGCTGTTTACCACATTGATTGCCGCACTGGTCGGTGTGCTGGTGACCAATCTGTTTGGCCTGACCGCTGAAGGTCTGGTTCAGGGCGGAGCCGAAACGGCGCGACTGAATGCCATTGAAACCAACTATGTCGGTAAAGTGGCCGATCTCAGCGTCCCACAGCTGGTGCTCTCATTTGTACCGAAAAACCCGTTTGCCGATCTGACCGGCGCGAACCCGACGTCCATTATCAGCGTGGTCATTTTCGCCGCCTTCCTCGGTGTCGCCGCGCTGAAACTGCTGAAAGATGACGCGCCGAAAGGCGAGCGCGTGCTGACGGCTATCGACACCCTGCAAAGCTGGGTGATGAAACTGGTCCGCCTGGTCATGCAGTTAACGCCTTACGGCGTACTGGCGCTGATGACCAAAGTGGTGGCGGGTTCCAACCTGCAGGACATCATTAAGCTGGGCAGCTTTGTCATCGCCTCGTATCTCGGTCTGGGCATTATGTTCGTCGTCCACGGCGTACTGTTGGGCGTGAACGGCGTGAGCCCGCTCAAGTACTTCCGCAAAGTGTGGCCGGTTCTGACCTTCGCGTTTACCAGCCGTTCCAGCGCCGCCTCTATCCCGCTGAACGTGGAAGCGCAAACCCGTCGTCTGGGCGTGCCGGAATCTATCGCCAGCTTCGCGGCCTCCTTTGGTGCGACAATTGGTCAGAATGGCTGTGCCGGTTTGTATCCGGCCATGCTGGCCGTGATGGTGGCGCCGACGGTCGGTATTAACCCGCTGGATCCTCTCTGGATTGCGACGCTGGTCGGCATTGTGACCGTCAGCTCCGCCGGGGTGGCTGGTGTCGGTGGCGGTGCCACGTTCGCCGCGCTGATCGTACTGCCCGCAATGGGGCTGCCTGTCACGCTGGTGGCGCTGCTCATCTCCGTTGAGCCACTGATTGACATGGGCCGCACCGCGCTGAACGTCAGCGGGTCGATGACTGCCGGTACGCTGACCAGCCAGTGGCTGAAGCAAACCGATAAAACCATTCTGGACAGTGAAGACGACGCCGAACTGGCGCATCACTAAGCGTCCCCAAAACAGAAAACCGCCCTTCGGGGCGGTTTTTTTATGCCGGAATTAATCCGCTATTTCGTTTTCCTGACGGACCTGATTTGCCCAGCGCTGGGCTGATTCCGCCTCGCTGAACGTCGGCGATCGCTGGAACGACTCCCCCATTAAGACAAACGCGACATACTTCCCGCGCAATATCCACACGTCACGAAACGCGTCCATTTTTATCGCATGTTCGGGCGGCGCAGGTTCAACACGCGGAACATAGCTAATAACCGGACGATTTTGTTGGCGAAGAGGTTTCATCATTAATAGCTTCACTAAGACAAATTCAAAAATCAGAAAAGAACTATCTTAGCCGATTATACCCCCGCCCGTCCTGCTCCGGGCGTGCTCTTTCCCCTGTCAACCCACGTTGTCATCCGCGTTCTGCCCGGCGGGATCACACGAGTGGACTATAGTTAGGGGGTTTTTTGACAAAAACAACGACCCTTTCAGCAATGAAAAATGGAGACGAGTTCAATGTCGCATCACGAGAAAAATCCCCATCCACATCACTCTCCGGTACACGATCCGCGCGAAGCAAAACCGGGCCTGGACTCTCTGGCGCCTGACGACGACTCGTATCGTCCTGTTCCTGAACCGACGCCTCCCGGCATGCACCCCACGGCGCCCGGCAGTCTGAAAGCCCCGGATACTGGCAATAAAAAGCTGAGCGAACTGGAGAACGTCCGCACAGGCAGCGAGAATTACGCCCTCACCACCAATCAGGGGGTACGTATTGCCGACGACCAGAATTCACTGCGCGCCGGACACCGTGGTCCTACGCTGCTTGAAGATTTTATCTTGCGCGAAAAAATCACCCATTTTGACCATGAGCGCATTCCCGAGAGGATCGTCCATGCGCGCGGCTCGGCTGCGCACGGTTACTTCCAGCCCTACAAAAACCTTGGCGACATCACTAAAGCCGACTTTCTCTCCGATCCGGATAAAATCACCCCGGTCTTCGTGCGTTTTTCCACTGTTCAGGGCGGCGCAGGCTCAGCGGATACGGTGCGTGATATCCGTGGTTTTGCCACCAAGTTTTACACTGAAGAAGGGATTTTTGACCTGGTCGGCAATAATACCCCTGTCTTTTTTATTCAGGATGCGCACAAGTTTCCTGATTTCGTCCACGCTGTGAAACCGGAACCGCACTGGGCAATCCCCCAGGGGCAAAGCGCACATGACACCTTCTGGGATTACGTGTCGTTACAGCCCGAAACCCTGCATAACGTCATGTGGGCGATGTCCGATCGCGGCATTCCACGCAGTTATCGCACGATGGAAGGCTTTGGGATTCACACTTTTCGCCTGATCAATGCGGCGGGCAAAGCCACCTTCGTTCGTTTTCACTGGAAACCTCTGGCAGGTAAAGCCTCACTGGTATGGGATGAAGCGCAGAAGCTGACCGGTCGCGACCCGGACTTCCATCGCCGGGAATTGTGGGAAGCCATTGAAGCCGGTGATTTCCCGGAATATGAGCTGGGACTGCAACTGATCCCGGAAGAGGACGAGTTGAAATTCGATTTTGACTTACTGGATCCCACCAAGCTGATCCCCGAAGCGCTGGTTCCGGTTCAGCGCGTCGGTAAAATGGTACTGAACCGCAACCCCGATAATTTCTTCGCCGAAAACGAACAGGTCGCCTTCCATCCCGGCCATATCGTCCCTGGCATAGATTTCACAAACGATCCGCTGTTGCAGGGCCGTTTGTTCTCCTATACCGATACGCAGATTAGCCGTCTGGGGGGAGCCAATTTCCATGAAATTCCGATCAACCGTCCTACCTGTCCGTATCACAACTTCCAGCGTGACGGGATGCATCGGATGAGTATCGACACCAACCCGGCTAACTATGAACCCAATTCCATCAATGACAACTGGCCACGTGAAACGCCGCCGGGGCCGAAACGCGGCGGCTTTGAGTCATATCAGGAACGCATCGAAGGCGACAAGATCCGCGAACGTAGTCCCTCATTTGGCGAATACTACGCCCATCCGCGTCTGTTCTGGTCAAGCCAGACGCCAGTCGAGCAGTTGCATATCGTCGATGCCTTCAGCTTTGAGTTGAGTAAGGTCGTTCGTACCTGGATCCGTGAACGGGTGGTCGACCAACTGGCGCATATCGACATTAACCTCGCGCAGGCGGTCGGGAAAAATCTGGGTATTGCGTTAAGCGATGAACAGACACAAATTGCACCGCCACCAGAGGTGAGCGGACTGAAGAAAGATCCTTCGCTCAGTCTGTATGCCGTGCCGGACGGCGATATTAAAGGCCGCGTTGTCGGGATTTTACTCAACGGCAAGGTCAAATCAGCCGATCTGATGTCCATTTTGCAGGCACTTCAGGCGAAAGGCGTTCATGCAAAACTGCTCTATTCACGGATGGGGGACGTTATTGCCGATGACGGTTCACGACTGACCATCGCCGCCACATTTGCCGGTGCGCCGTCTCTCACCGTAGATGCCGTTATTGTACCGTGCGGTGATATTGCCGATATCGAGGACAACGGCGATGCACAATATTATCTGCTGGAAGCGTATAAACATCTCAAACCCATCGCTCTCGCAGGTGAAGCCCGGCGCTTTAAAGCGCGACTTCACATCGACAGTCAGGGTGAGGAAGGCGTTGTAGAAGGTGGTGACGCGGATAGCCGTTTTATGGATGAACTGTTTACGCAGATGGCAGCCCACCGCGTCTGGTCGAGAACGGCTAAAATCCCGGCCGTACCGGCCTGAGGCAAATCGCAGGCAAAAAAAAGCGGCGCACCACGCGCCGCAAACTCAGGAGTCAGACATCAAGAAAACTGCCCAGACGGTAGCCACGCTCTGCAATCGCATACTTGAGCGATGCCGACGTCAGCACGTCCAGTTCAGTCAAGCGGGGGTAACAATAGGCGCTCTGACGGATGATATTGTCGATAAACGCCGGGTGACACATTACTTCCAGTGAGGATTCTCCACGTTTTGCTGATGCCTCGAGAACCTGCAGGAACAACGATTCAGAAATCGCTTCCCCGTAAAACTCACTACTGAACCCTTGCGAGCTACGCAGCGTCGCCGGGAGATCGCCGGTCCTGAACACCGGCTGACGATCAATACGCAGCGCAATATTACGCTCTGCGGCAAAACGTGCGACAAGGGGGAAGATCTGCGGGAACATATGCACATGGTGATGGCTATCCAGATGCGTCGGCTCCCGCCCGAACAGGTCGATGAAACGCTGGTACTGACTGGCAAGCTCACGGGCGATTTCGTCCAGCGGCAGCGTATCTTCCTCTGCCATCTGCCAGATCCATTTTCCCAGACGCCCTTCACGGGTTAATCCCGGCATCTCGGTCAGTGGTTTTCCCAGCGTCAGAACAAAGTGCATCCCTACCGCCAACGTCGGCAGATCGCGGCTTAAGGTGACCGCATGCTCAATGGCATCACCGTTCACCATCGCCGTAGTCGAGGTCACCACGCCGTGACGACAGGCCTCCACGATGCCGTAGTTTTGCCCTTTGCTCAGACCAAAATCATCCGCGTTTACAATCAATAAGCGTTCCATAGCCGACCTCTTTAGTGTTGTGCGTCTTTAAGCTTCGCAATGCATCCGGCAAAGTTTGGCAACCATTTTTCGTGCGCCAGAATCAGTTCACCCGCCAGCCCTTCTGCGTCGTGATCCGAATGCACCAGCGGACTCAGGTTCAGCGCTAACAGGACATCGTTAAACTCACCGCTCAGCGCCGCGTTACTGGCAGCGACTTCAAAGCCTTTGATGGTATAGATCAATCCCAACACTTTCTCGTCAAAATGGGTGATACGCGGCGTCGGCGTTGCCCCATCGCGACCCAACGTACAGGTCATCTCGACCGCCCAGTCGGCCGGAATGTTATCGACGTGGCCGTGATGCGGAATGTTGACGTAATGCTCGGTTTGCTTGTCATTGAAAATCGCATTAATGACTTCACAGGCAGCGTCAGAGTAGTACGCGCCCCCGCGCTGCTCCAGCTCCTTCGGCTTGATGTTCAGCTCCGGGTTCTTATACAGATCGAACAGCTGTTTCTCGACCTTCTGTACCACCTGGGCCCGCGCGCCGCCCTTGTAGTATTCACCCATCTCAATCGCCAGCATCTCTTTTTGCTTGAAGTAGTACAGCAGATACGAGCATGGCAGCAGATTCAGAGAACGAATGAGCCCTTCGCTAAACGGCAGATCGAAAATGTTTTTCACCGTGGACGCTTTAAGCTGGCCCGAGGCCACGCCGTCCAACAGCTCAGCAAAGCGTGACTGTCCATTGACGATCACATCTTTGATGAACACCATGTGGTTGAGGCCAAACAGGTCGATCGACAGGTCATCACTCTCTTTCAGCGCCAGCACATCGTGGATGAACATCTTCATCCCGACCGGAATGTTGCACACGCCAATAAAGCGTTTGAAGTTCGTATGACGATAGACCGCTTCGGTCACCATGCCAGCCGGGTTAGTAAAGTTGATCACCCATGCATTCGGACACAGTTCTTCCACATCTTTAATAATGTCGAAAATCACCGGGATCGTGCGTAGTCCTTTAAACAGCCCACCGGCACCGTTGGTTTCCTGACCCAGGTAGCCATGGCTCAGCGGAATACGCTCATCCAGTTCACGCGCTTTCAACTGTCCTACGCGCAGCTGCGTGGTCACGAAATCGGCATCTTTCAGCGCTTCATGGCGATCCAGGGTTTTAAACACCTTCATCGGCACGCCTGCTTTTTCGATCATCCGCTGGCAAAGCTGGTAAATAATATCCAGTTTCTCTTCGCCGCCTTCGACGTCAACCAGCCACAATTCGGAAACCGGCAGCTCGTGGTAGCGTTTAATAAATCCTTCCAGCAATTCTGGGGTATAGCTGCTGCCGCCACCAATGGTGACGACTTTTAATTTCTGGCTCATCGTTTCTCCCTTCAGTGCTTAACACTGGCGTGAATGAGGCTCTGCCCTTCTGTCAGATATGACGCAGACGTCCCGCGTCAATAATGGGCAAGCGTAAACCTGGTTGTTGAGTAAAATAATTACTGATTATATTGCGTGAGTTTTTTTCTGTAGCTATTAGGCGTAAATGACGTCATTTTTTTAAACGTCTTAATAAACAGACTTGGACTACTGTATCCCGCTTCATACGCAATATCTGTTACGGAGTAGTTAGTCATCTCCAGCTGTTTCTTGGCAAAGTTGATGCGAATTTCATTAATTAATTGCATCGGCGTTTTGCTGTAATAACGCTGGGTCGCTCGCGTCAGGTATTCCTGGGACTTTGCGGACAGAAAAACCATATTCTCCAGAGCATTTTCGCCAAACTGCGCTTTATTGTGCATGGTTTCCACGGTGGCTTTCAGCCACTGCGGAATATCATCAAGAACCTGTTCTTCACGATAATGGCGCAGGCGGTTGATAATGTAGAAGGTGACCACTTCGACAAACTCTTCCAGCCCGGTATCACGAAAGTTGAGCGAGGCGATAACCGTCTCGACGTAGGTTAAAAATGCGCTGTTGGTGCGATAGACCTGCGATGCCACGAAACAGAACGGCATGAGCGGGCTGTAGTGCTGTTCAAAAAAACGTTTACTGATGCCAACGTTAAGAATACGCGTCGAGCCGAACTCGTAGAAGCTCTGATGGTGCGAACCGAGCGGAACAAACACAAAGTCACCCCGTTCCAGCAGCACACGTTTACCGTTGATCTCCTGGTAATAGCGCCCCGTGAGCACCAGCGTGAACTCATAGTAATCGTGCTGATGCAGACCGCAGGCGCTCTCCGTCTTGTTGTAGATAAAGACATGGAAATTTTTACCGTTAAACAACTGTTGTTCACGGGCAATGGTGATTTCCGGTGCGGTAGCCTGGTGTTGCATCATCAACTCCTTACTATTTCAGCTTCTCGTGAAGCTCAATCAACTCTGTCACCAGTTCGCGTGCCAGCATTGACGTCATCAGATGATCCTGTGCGTGAACCAGAACCAGACTGACTTTCATTTTACCTTCGCCCTGATCGCCTTCAATCAGTTTCGTCTGCACCAGATGCGCTTCGTTCAGCGCCATGCGCGACTGCTCCATCATCGTTTTCGCGGCGTCGAAGTCGCCCTGCTTCGCCTGTTTTAAGGCCGCGTAGGCCAGGCTGCGCGCCTGTCCGGAGTTGATGATAAGCCCCATCACCACTTCTTCGAGCTCTTCGGCTTCGGTCTGGGTATCAGTAATATTCTCGAGATCCATCATAAATCATTCCTCTTTGACGGCCCGGCATGCGTCGCCACATGCCGGGTTAAACTTAAAATTTCAGTGCGTTAGCGATATCTTCTTCGCTCTCTTCCTTGTCGATTGCGTTTTGCGCTTTGTTCGCAACCACCACGAACGGCAGGTAAATCAGCGTCGCAATCCCTAAGTTGAACAAGGCGACCAGCAGAGCCGCAACGCTCCCGTTGGTGTTAAAGAACGCCCCCAGCCCGGTTGGCATGGTCCACGGCGCGATGTTAGTAATGGGTGGGATAATACCCAGGTAATACGCTATCAGCGTAATCGCGGCCAGAATCGGCTGTACCAGAATGAACGGGATGAACATTACCGGGTTCATGATGATCGGCAGACCAAACAGAATCGGTTCGTTAATCTGGAAGATACCTGATGGCAGAGCCAGTTTCGCGACCTGACGATAATCCGCACGGCGAGAGGCGATAAAGATGGCAAGGATCAGACCCAGCGTGGCACCGCTGCCGCCGAGGAAGATAAAGGAGTCGAGCATCGGCTTCGCCCAGACGTGGAACGTCTTACCGGCGGCCAGCGCGGCATCCACTGAACCGTACTGCTGATAGATAGCGATGTTTTCCAGCGCCCATGGCGTCATGATACCGCTGTCGAGCGCCGTCAGCGCCAGGGAACCGTGGATACCGAAGAACCACAGCAGCGGAACAAAGAGCACGTACGCCCAGCCAACCACACTGCCCAGCGAAGCCAGCGGTGTAGAGATGGTGTCCATAATGATCTGGTGGAAGTTAGTTCCCCACGTCGTCAGCACCCAGGCGATGATCCCCATAATGGAAAGGATAATAAAGCCCGGAATCAATGCGGAGAATGAACGGGAGACGGATGCCGGTACGCTATCGGGTAATTTAATGACCCAGTTGCGATGGACAATAAAGGTAAACATTTCCGCGACCACCAGACCGATAATAATACCGGAAATGATATTCGCACCGCCCAACCAGTTCGCCCCAACCGCATAGGCTTCGCCCACGCTGTAAGGCGTGACGGTCATAAAGGCCGCAACCGATAACAGGCCGGCCGCCAGGGCGTCAACTTTGCGCTCTTCCGCCAGCGCCATACCGATAAAGAATGGCGCCATCAGAGACATAATACCCAGCGTACCGTTATAGACGTTTCCGCCGATGCCTTTCAGACTATTGAGGTTTTCAATGGTTGACGCATCCAGCCGAATACCGAGGGAATAAAAAAACGACCCCTCCCCAAAGCTCAGGAAAACGTTATTGATTAATACAAACATAGCCCCCGCGAGGGTTAATGGCATTAAACGAATAAAACCGTTTTTGATTGCATTAACGTGTGGCTGCTTTCCTATTTTGACAGCAAAAGGAAGGAGTACCTTTTCAAGTGAAGCAATGACGTTACTCATAGAAAAATACCCTTAAAGACCGCAATTAATTATTGCGGTATATGTAAATGAAATAACTCTTTGACGGGAAAATTTAAAATATTAATTTGCAGCGGCTTTTTTAATTGCTGCAACCGCAGCCTTAAGCACGCCTAAACCATCGACTTTGCCATACAGCAGCGAGTCAATCACTTCTACAGGTTTGTTCGGTAACAAACGCTGAATTTCGGGCAACATATAACCAATTTGCGGACCTAATAATACAACGTCGGCATTCGGTCCTTTTTCTCCGGCAAGGGTTTCCGGGAATGCTTCAATAATAACCGGGACTTCATACTTTTCCGCCTGCGCACGCATCTTTGACACTAACAAAGAGGTAGACATACCCGCAGAGCAAAACAGATAAATGTGTTTCTTTTCCATTCAGACCTTCCTCATGTGCGATTATCTGTCAACCAGACACGCCGCAAGTCTCAACCTGCATCTATGCTCTGGACAACCTGCGTAACCGAAAACTTATTTCTGTGTCTGAAATGAGTATACGGCATCGCACCTGCTGATGGTATTTCCTTGACCAACTAAATTGTCTCTCATTGACCTGGCGTTATGACCCCCTTCACACTTCGGGTAAATAATTCGCATCAATAAATAAGATCATCTTCGTTACAAAAAAACCGGCCAGTGGCCGGTTCGTTGAGCTGTACAGGCAATAGACAGTTATTGTGACTTCGCTGCCTGCGGGTCGGTATCATACTCAGCGCAGCTCTGGTAGCCTGAGTTGATAACATGACCGGTATCATCCAGCGCCACGAAATAGGTTTCTGCTTTACCATCACGTTGACCCAGGATGTAGGTCTGGCAGGTACCGCGAGCGTGGATCATGCTCACCTCAGACGACGGTTTCCCGGCAATCTGTGCAACCTGCGCGCGGCTCATGCCTTTTTTCACATCCTTGACCACAGGCTGGACAAATTGGTCTTTGGTACGGTCGTACGCCGTACACCCTGCCAGCATCGTTAATACTGCTGCTGCACTGAAAATTCCTGCAATAGTCCTGTTCATTTTCCGTCCTCTTGTTTATCAGCGTGTTATATAAGCCTGGAATACATTTTGACATTTTTCAAGCGAACACTTAGCACGCGAATATTTTGCCAGATTCCGTTCAGACGGCAGGATGTCGTTTTAAGCGCCACTCAGCCTGCGTTCTCTTGTCGTTTGCACAGCAAAGGGTTAGCTTTATCACAGTCTGATTTTATTCTTTATACATTGGGGAGGGGGTAAATGACTCTGCAACACGAGATCATCAAAGCGCTTGGCGCAAAACCGCACATTAATCCAGAAGAGGAAATTCGCCGCAGCGTGGATTTTCTGAAGGCATATCTGCAACGTTATCCCTTCCTGAAAAGTCTGGTGCTGGGCATCAGCGGAGGACAAGACTCGACGCTGGCAGGCAAACTTTGCCAGACCGCCATTAGCGAATTGCGTGCTGAGACCGGTAACGACGCGCTGCAGTTTATCGCCGTTCGCCTGCCCTATGGCGTTCAGGCGGATGAGCAGGATTGTCAGGACGCCATCGACTTTATCCAGCCGGACCGCGTGCTGACCGTCAATATCAAAGGAGCGGTACTGGCGAGCGAACAGGCCCTGCGTGAAGCCGGCATTGAACTAAGCGATTTCGTTCGTGGCAATGAAAAAGCCCGTGAACGTATGAAAGCACAGTACAGTATCGCGGGCATGACCAGCGGCGTGGTAGTGGGTACCGATCATGCGGCGGAAGCCATCACCGGTTTCTTCACCAAATACGGTGACGGTGGTACGGATATTAACCCGCTGTTTCGCCTCAACAAGCGCCAGGGAAAACAACTACTGGCGGCATTAGGTTGCCCGGAACACCTTTATAAGAAAGCGCCTACCGCCGATCTCGAAGACGATCGCCCTTCTCTGCCGGATGAAGCCGCGCTGGGCGTAACCTATGAGAACATTGATGACTATCTGGAAGGAAAAACGGTGGATGCCGCCATCGCGAAAATCATTGAAGGCTGGTATCTGAAGACTGAGCATAAACGCCGTCCGCCGATTACCGTGTTTGATGACTTCTGGAAACAGTAAGAATGGACTGGCCGGATGGCAACGCCATCCGGCTCCCGCGCCGCAGTCGCCCACGCCATCTCTTTTTTAATCATACTGACGCTGCTATACTGGATGAATAACCAGCATCCGGAGTTAACCGTGGTACGGCGTCAATCAGTTCCTCGTCTTGAGCCAGAAACAGCAGTTTACGAATATCCTGAACATCTGCGTCCTTTCCTGGATTCGCTCCCGGCCGTGCCCGGTGTTTATCTTTTTCACAGCGAAAGCGACACCCTGCCGCTTTACATTGGTAAAAGTGTCAATATTCGCAGTCGGGTACTGTCGCATTTACGCACGCCGGAAGAAGCCGCCATGCTGCGCCAGTCCCGGCGTATCTCCTGGATCGGTACCGCCGGCGAAATTGGCGCGCTATTACTCGAGGCTCGGCTGATTAAAGAGCAACAGCCGCTCTTTAATAAACGTCTGCGCCGCAACCGCCAGCTCTGCGCGCTAACGCTCAGGGATGGAAAAGTGGACGTCGTCTATTCGCGCGACGTTGATTTCTCCCACGCTCCGGATCTGTTCGGTCTTTTTGCTAACCGCCGCGCCGCGCTTGCCGCCTTACAGTCACTCGCGGACGAACAAAAATTGTGTTACGGGCGGCTGGGTCTTGAACCCCTGAGCCGTGGCCGTGCCTGCTTTCGCTCTGCGCTAAAACGCTGCGCTGGCGTCTGCTGTAATAAAGAGCATCCACAGGAGCACGACGCCCGTTTACAGGCATCGCTGGAAAAACTGCGCGTTATCTGCTGGCCGTGGAAAAACGCCATTGCGCTCAAAGAGAACCGTGCGCAAATGACGCAGTACCACGTCATTAACAACTGGCTGTGGCTGGGGGCGGTTGATACGCTGGAAGATGCGGCAACCCTGGTACAAACGCCAGCCGGTTTTGATCATGACGGTTACAAAATTCTCTGTAAGCCGCTCATTTCCGGAGCCTGTGAAATTATTGAACTGAATCCGGGGAATGTCCCTGCAGCCAGGTGATCTCGCTGAATAACAGTTTCCCCTCGGCTTTCAACAGCCGTAGCGTATGTTTGCCGTCGTGCCAGCAGGCGCCCTGATCGGCAGTCAGCAGTTTATCGCCCAGTTGCCAGGCACCGCTAATGACAAACACCACGCCGCCGCGCGAGCCAAAAGTGGTAAAGGTGCGATCGGCCACCCGCACTTTTGCCTGGCAGGAGTCACGCCGGGTCATGATATTAAAATCCATCGACATCTGCCCTTCCGTCAGTCTGGCCTTCACCACGCGCTCTCCGGCAAAGGTAAACGGCTGATGCTGCTTAAGGGTATGGCTGAACGCCCCCTGACTTTCCAGCGTCACTTCGCTGCCTTCCAGCAGGGTGATCACCCGCTCGATACCGGGAAAGAGCGAAAATTCGCCATTACCGGCGATAGAAGCAATGCTGGCACGCCAGTGAAAATCGCGGGTCGCCGGTGGAAAACAGCAAATTTCACGCGTTTCACCGGCACCGTTGCGCCAGAGATTGACCGGCATCTTGCGGATATCAAAGTATTCCATCATCGCTCCTGATAAACATCATGCGGCATAATAAAGCACAACGTCGTTATCGGCAGCCATGATGATTTTCCTTAGGGCCTGAAAAAGAAAAAACCGCCGATCCTGCCCATCGCCTCAGTGGAGAGGATGGACAAGACCGGCGGTCTTCGAATAGGTCTGCTCAGCGATTACTCAGCAGGTACAGGCATTTTACCGTCACGCGCCGGACGTTCTGTCAGACGCTTCTCAAAATTGGCATTAAACTGTTTTTTCTGTTCCGGGGTCAGAATGTTGTAGATCTTATTCTGCGTTTCCATGTGTGCCAGCATGCTAGCTTTGCGCTGTTCTTCCATCTTCGTAATCTGCGCTTCGGCTTTCGCTTTATCGAAGGTATCGCTGGCAATGATGTCGTGCATTGCGCGGCGTTCTTCAACCGGCGGACGCTTCATCTGGTCACGCTGATCCTTCATGATGTCGCGGATCTGTTGTTTCTGAGCATCGGTCAGATTCAGGTCTTTAAACATCATGTCATGATGTGGGCCGAATTTGCCTTTATGCTGCATCATCGGTTTGGCGTCTGCCGGTGCCGCGGTGGTGGTATCCGCCGCATGAGCCAGGTTTGCAGCGCCCAGCGCCAGCCCAGAGGCAACAAACAGTGCAGTTAATTTACGCATAATCTTTATCCTTCCTTTCAGTTATTTTACGGCTTTCTTGTCACCTCCGAAGAAGTACAGCGCCGTGTTGACGAGATTAACTTTAACGACTTAATCGTCAATTAGTCAGAGCATCGGTAAAACAATGAAAGTGTAAAAAACATTTTTTCGCCAATTGTGGAGAAAAAAAGAAATTATTGCGAAGAGTTGAAAGGAAAAATGACAACAGCATGATTTTGCAGGGAATATGAAGAACTATACCTGAGCACTGATGATAAATAAAGCCGTTCTCCAGGAATAATCCGGATTAATTTCCTGGCGCACGATAAATTAAAACCCACAGGCCTTCGCCTGCGGGAAATAAGTCAGCGCAATTTCTCCAGCATCAGTCCCGCACGTAATCCCGGCGCCACGCCAGGGTTGGGAAAAAGAACGTATTCCACGTCATGGGTGACGACAAAACGCTCGTCGCCCTCTTCCGCCAGCAGCGTGCCGGCGGTAAAGGGCGTGAAGTTGAGCGTCTGGCTGTCCATGTGCAGCACAAACGCGTCGCTGCGCCGGGTGATCTGCGACGCCACCCGATAGCGGACTGGCGGCGTGCCGTCAGCCTGGTCAATCTGCCCCGACAGTAAACAGGTCAGCGCGGCAGACGTCGGAGCAAACTGGCGGAGATCGTTGTGACCGAATGGCAAGGCTTTGCCAAGCTCCAGCGTACAGGCGAGCGCGCCGAAGTGTTGAGCACTAAAGTGGGTAAACGTGCCTCCCGGCGTTTGATGAAACACCAGCGCTTCCAGTCCCGCGGCGCCCAGCCAGCCAAGAAACGTCTCATCCCAGGGGATGGGACGCTGTGGCAACACGCCGAAACGCAAATGGTACGAACCCCGAATGGCGGTATGTAGATCGAGATGCCAGCGCACCGACTCCGTGCCCGCCGCATAAAAATCTTCCAGACAGTGTTCCAGTTGACGTGCACGCTGCGTCTCGCCGCTTTCGCTAAACTGTTGCCAGCGCCCGCCAAACATCCGGTTCATATCGCTGTGGCAATAGCGCTTCCCGGCAGCCAGCGCCTGCGGGTTGCCGAGGATCACCAACAGCCGCCAGCGTAGCGTTATCTCCCCTTTTGACAGCGCCAGCAGCAGCGCATTGAGCATCTCTACCGGCGCGGTTTCGTTGCCATGAATACCGGCGGAGATCACCAGCGCGCGGTCGGTCACCGTGACGGGGGTGAGTTCGAGAATACCGGCGTCTACCCAGCGCCAGCGAAAGCCCGCCCCTTCACCTTCACGGACCTCCGGCATCGTCCCCGCCAGCGTGGCGGCAAGGAAATCATCCATGCCCGCCTCCCGATTGCTGGAACGGATAGACAGAGCCAAGCTGCAACAGTTGAGTCAGTGAATCCAACGCTTCGCGCCCTTCCCGCAGCAGTTGCGGGTCGGCGAGATCCGCGGCGGTCAGGCGGTCGCGATAGTAGCGATCCACCCAGTCGTTGAGCGAAGTAAACAGAGCGTCATTCATCATTACCGCCGGATTGACCGCCTGGCATTCTTCTGCGGTCAACACCACTCGCAGCCGCAGGCAGGCTGGCCCACCGCCGTTTGACATGCTCTCGCGCAGGTCAAACACCCGCATGTCGCGGATCGGATTCTCGGCTTCCAGCAGGTTCGTCAGATAGCGCCACACGCCCGCATGTTCGCGACACTCCTGTGGCAGGACCAGCATCATCGAACCGTCATCGCGGCTCAACAGTTGACTGTTAAACAGATACGTCGCGACCGCATCCGGCACCGACACGTCAGCCGCTGGCACCACAACAGGAGTAAAACCGGGCACCCGGGCGCGCAGTTGATTCATGACCTCATTCTGTCTCGCAAAGGACTGTTCATGACAGAACAGCACTTCCCGGTTCGAGACCGCAATCACATCGTTGTGAAACACACCAAGGTCAATGACCTCCGGGTGCTGCTGAGCAAAAATACATTGCTGTGGATTCACCTGATTCAGGCGAGCTACCGCCTCGCTGGCTTCACGGGTTTGACGTGCAGGATAGCGGGAAGGTCGCGTATTGCCGCCCTCTTCGCGCCCGTAGACAAAAAGCTGCGTCCCCGGCTCGCCATACTCACCGCCGAGGCGATTATGGTTAGCCGCCCCTTCATCGCCGAGCATCGCTACCTGCGGCAGCGCGGAATGCACAGCGAAATAACGTTCATCGCGGAAGATCGCCCGCAGCAACGCCTCCGTGGTGGGCGCTTCGAGTGAACGGTGGAATTTATTATTGAGGTTCGCAACCGTCAGGTGCACTTTACCATCCAGCGTATCCGCCGACGGCGCCACCGTCGCGGCATTTGCCACCCACATCGGCGACGCGGAGCTGACGCTGGAGAGCCAGTGCGGCGCCTGACGCGCCACTTTCTCAATCACCTGTTCATCGCTACCACTAAACCCCAACTGGCGTAATGCAGGAATAAACGGCCGCTCGTGCGGCGGGATCACCGCCTGCGGATATCCCGCATCCGCCAGCGCCTTCATTTTAAGCAGCCCCTGCTTCGCCGCCAGACGGGGGTTTGAAACCTGATGACGATGCCGGGTGGACGCCTCGTTGCCAAACGACAGCCCGGCATAATGGTGCGTCAACCCTACCAGCCCATCGAAATTGACCTCACGTGCTTTCATACGGGCTCCTCACGCGAAAAATCGAGGCCGGGACTCAGCGTGGCTGGCAGCGTCAGCGCCGGGGATTCCAGACTGGCCATCGGCCAGGCGCAATAATCGGCGGCATACCACGCGCTGGCGCGATGGTTTCCGGAAGCGCCCACGCCGCCAAATGGCGCGGTACTGGCGGCACCGGTGAGCGGCTTGTTCCAGTTGACGATCCCCGCGCGCGCTTCCAACAATAACTGGTCGAACTGCGCGCGATCGGGCGAAACCAGTCCACAGGACAGACCAAAGCGGGTGTTATTGGCCATGGCGATCGCCTCGTCGAAGCGCTCATAGCGCCAGACGCCAAGCAGCGGACCGAAGACCTCTTCATCGGGCAGATTCGCCACGCCCGTCAATTCAATAATGCCGGGTGATAGCAGCGAGGTACCGGCCTGTAACAAGCGCGGAGCCAGCAGGGTCTGTCCGCCGAGTGATGCAAGCTGTTGCCAGGCGTCAAACACATGACGCGCCGCCTGTTCGGAGATCATACCGCCGATAAACGGTTGCGGCTCATCGTCCCAGCGGCCTGGCTGGATACGCTGGCTGACGTCCACCAGCCGGGCGAGAAACGCGTCCCCCTGCGCGCCTTTTTTCACCAGCAGGCGACGTGCGCAGGTACAGCGCTGCCCCGCCGTCACAAACGCGGACTGAATAGTCAGGTGCACCGCCGCATCGATATCCGCCGGATCCTCAATAATCAGCGGATTGTTGCCGCCCATTTCGAGGGCAAGGATTTTTTCCGGTTGTCCGGCAAGCTGGCGATGCAGCTGATAGCCCGTATTCGCACTGCCGGTAAACAGCAGTCCGTCGAGGGCGTCCAGCGCACTCAGCGCCTGTCCCGTTTCCCGACCACCCTGTAACAGATTCAGCACGCCATGCGGCAGACCGGCCTGTTCCCAGAGTCGAATCACCGCTTCTCCGGTCCACGGCGTCAGTTCGCTGGGCTTAAAGAGTAAAGTGTTGCCCGCCAGCAGTGCCGGCACAATGTGCCCGTTCGGCAGATGTCCCGGAAAGTTATAGGGGCCAAATACCGCCAGCACGCCATGCGGACGGTGACGAAGCGTCGCCGCGCCGTCGGGCAACTCACTTTGCTGCTCGCCGGTGCGGGCGTGATAGGCATTGATGGAAATTGCGATTTTGTTGATCATCGCCGTCACTTCCGTCGCCGCTTCCCAGCGTGGCTTGCCGGTTTCACGGGCGATAATGGCGGTCAGATCCGCTTTATTACTCTCCAGCAACCCGGCGAATTTTTCCACAATCGCCTGCCGTTCGCTGAAGGGACGTCTGGCCCAGGCCGGAAACGCGTTGCGGGCAGCGCGAGCGGCCTGCATCACCTGCGCGGCATCGGCATCGTGGCCTTCCCAGAGCACGTTGCCCTGCACAGGATCCTTTTTCACCCGACGTTCACCCTGACCGGTCACCCAGTCACCGTTAATCCATAAAGTCATACCGTTTTCTCCTCTGCGCAGAGACGGACAAAACGAACCCGATCGCCTGCGTGACATTTCAGGGCATCCAGTTGAGCGGCGGTCAGTACCAGACGCTGTGTATTCGGATCGGCGCGCACCAGCATGACGCGGAAGTGGTGGTAGTTTTCATTCGCCACCAGGCAGGCCGGGAAATCACCGGTTGCGGGCTGCCCTTCGACGACCTCTATCAGCCGACTTTTGCGGATCGCCCGTACCCGGTCGATATCACACTCCAGCGTCGGCCCGCCGTCGAAAATGTCGATGTAATTGCGATAGCGAAACCCTTCTTTCTCCAGCACCGCGCGCGCCGGGGCCGTCTGCGGATGCACTTCGCCAATGACCGCCTGCGCCTCGTCAGAGAGGAAGTGGGTATAAATCGGATGTTTTGGCATCAGTTCGGCGATAAACGCTTTCTGCCCGGTGCCGCAAAGAAAGTCAGCTCGCGTAAACTCCATCGAGAAAAAGCGTTTCCCCAGGCTTTGCCAGAACGGGGAATAGCCGTGCTCGTCGATCACGCCGCGCATTTCCGCGACCACTTTTTCATTAAAGCGGTCGCGAAACGCGGCCATAAACATGAAGCGCGATTTCGACAGCAAATAACCGTTGCCCTCTTTACGCCAGTCGGGATCGAGGAACAGTGTGCACAACTCACTGCTGCCGGTGTGATCGTTACTGAGAAACAGCGTCGGCAGCGCGTTATAGACGTTCAGCTCTTTTGAAGCATGCACCAGCGTCCCTACGCGATAGTTGTACCAGGGGTCGTTAAGCCCCACGGCGACTTCAATCGCGCAAATCCCCGCCACGGTGCCGGTTTCCAGATCCTCCAGCACAAAAACATAGCCTTGTTCACTTTTCGGCAATTCGCCCCGCCAGGTTTTCAGGGAGCGATCAATACGCGCCGCCAGCGTGGCTTCATTGGCCGGCAGCGAGGTCAGCCCGCCGCCGGTTTTACTGGCCAGTTGCATCAGCGCGCTAATATCGGCGTGCGCAATGGGGCGGATCACCATCATGATGAACCTCCGGCTTTAATCTGTTCGCAGGCCAGCGCAAAACGGTCGAGACCGCTGGCGACCTCTTCCTGCGTGACGTTCAACGCCGGTGCAAAACGCACCACGTTGCCCCCGGCAATCAGCACCATTACGCCCGCTTTCGCCGCTTCCTGGGAAATCTGTTTGGCTTTACCGGCGAACGAATCGTTCAGCACGCAGCCAATCAACAGTCCCAGGCCACGAATTTCACTGAACAGCCCGGTGTGCAGGTTAATGGCGTTCAGACGCTCCACAAACCAGTCATGGCGCTGTTTCACCCCGTTCAGCATCGCAGGCGTATTGATGATATCGAGTAATTTCCCGGCGACGGCGGTCGCCAGCGGATTACCGCCATAGGTTGTGCCGTGAGTCCCGACGGTCATCACGCTGGCGCATTTTTCACTGGCCAACAGCGCGCCAATCGGGAACCCGCCGCCCAGCGCTTTGGCGGTAGTCAGCAAATCCGGCGTCACGCCATAGTGCATGTAGGCGTACAGTTCACCGGTGCGACCCACGCCGGTCTGCACTTCATCAAAAATCAGCAACGCATTATGTCGATCGCACAGCTCGCGCAGCCCTTGCAGGAAGGCCTGGGTTGCAGGCACAACACCACCTTCCCCCTGCATCGGTTCGACGATGACGGCGCAGGTGGTATCGTCAATCAGCGTGCTGGCAGAGTTAATGTCGTTGTAGACGGCGTGGCGGATATCCGGCGGCAGCGGCGCGAAATCTTGCGAATAGGCCGGTTGTCCTCCAGCGCTGACCGTGAACAACGTACGACCGTGAAAGGCGTTCTTGAACGCTACAATGCCGCTCTTATTGCTGCCGTGGTGGTCGTGCGCATATTTGCGCGCCAGTTTCAGCGCCGCCTCGTTGGCCTCAGCCCCGGAGTTGCAGAAGAAGATGCGATCGGCAAAGGTGGCGTCGATGAGCTTTTTCGCCAGTCGTAGCGCCGGCTCGTTGGTATAGCCATTGCCGGTATGCCAGAATTTGCTCGCCTGCACATTCAGCGCTTCACGCAGTTCCGGATGCGCGTGTCCCAGCGCGTTGACCGCTATACCTCCCGCGAAGTCGATATACTCTTTACCCTGCTGATCCCACAAGCGTGAACCTTCGCCACGTACCGGAATAAAAGGCGCCGGTGCATAAACGGGCATCATCCATTCATCAAAATTTTCACGCGTAATTGACTGAGACATAGCGACCTCATCGGTAAATAAATAGTTATTTATATGTTAATAAATAGTAGTGTTTGCGCTGTAAATGTAGATTGCAGTCTTCGTGCCAGCCAGCGAAAAAAATGCATAAACGGCTGACTACAACGGAAAATCAATGAGTTATAACCCAGCGATATTCACTATATGTGCATAGAAAGTGAATATGTTTGCGTGAAAGAGGAGTAAATAGAGGAAAAAACGCAATATTATGCACAGCCAAGATATAATTCTGGAAATGTGATCATCTACGAAATTTACAGGAAATTACTGCGCCATTCTGACGCAATCCGCCCTAAAACAGGGCAGACATTGCCCCATTGTTAACACCATTCGCATCCATTGCCGGAATCTCACCATTATGGGCAGTCAGTCTGCGGAAATTCTGCTACCATCCATGCACTATTCATCCAGCAAAATGGCAGCGACTATGAAATTTGTCTCTTTTAATATCAACGGCCTGCGCGCCAGACCTCATCAACTGGCAGCCATCGTCGAAAAACACCAACCCGATGTCATTGGCCTGCAGGAGACAAAAGTTCACGACGACATGTTCCCGCTCGAAGATGTCGCAAAACTCGGCTACAACGTTTTCTACCACGGGCAGAAAGGTCACTATGGCGTGGCGCTGCTGACCAAAGAGACGCCCATCGCCGTGCGCCGGGGTTTTCCCGATGATGGCGAAGAGGCTCAGCGCCGCATCATCATGGCGGAAATCCCTTCTCCGCTGGGCAATCTGACGGTGATCAACGGCTACTTCCCGCAGGGTGAAAGCCGCGACCATCCGATTAAATTCCCGGCCAAAGCGCAGTTTTATCAGAACTTACAAAACTATCTCGACAACCAACTGAAGCGCGACAACCCGGTGCTGATCATGGGTGATATGAATATCAGTCCGTCCGATCGGGATATCGGCATTGGCGAAGAGAACCGCAAGCGCTGGCTACGGACGGGTAAATGTTCGTTCCTGCCGGAAGAGCGTGAGTGGATGGACCGCCTGCTGGGCTGGGGCCTGGTTGACACCTTCCGCCACGCGCACCCGGAAACCACCGACAAATTCTCGTGGTTTGATTACCGTTCGAAGGGATTTGATGATAACCGCGGTCTGCGTATCGATCTGCTGCTGGCAAGCCAGCCGCTGGCGGAGCGTTGTGTGGAAACCGGTATCGACTATGAAATCCGCAGCATGGAAAAACCGTCTGACCATGCGCCGGTATGGGCAAAATTTAAGGTCTGATGCACAACCGTGAACGCCAGAAAATTGGGGGTAACGGGCGTACTGATCCTCTGTCTCGTCGGGGTGCTCTGGGCGTTGCCCCCCGGCCTGCTCACGCTGGAGACGCTTAAGCACAATCATTCACTGCTGGCGGACTGGCAGCGCCAGTCCCCTTTTCTCAGTGCAAGCCTCTATTTTCTGCTCTATACCGCCGTCGCGGCGCTGTCGATTCCTGGCGCGGCGCTGCTGACGCTGCTCGGCGGTGCGCTGTTTGGCCTCTGGCAAGGCACGCTGCTGGTCTCTTTTGCCTCAACGCTGGGCGCCACGTTCGCCATGCTCACCAGTCGTTACCTGCTGCGTGACTGGGTGTCGCGGCGGTTTTCCCGGCATATGGCCACGGTGAATCACGGGATGGCGCGGGACGGCGCCTTTTATCTCTTTGCGCTACGCCTGATGCCATTGTTTCCATTCGTTGTCGTCAACCTGCTTGCAGGTCTCACCGCCGTTGGCGTGCGCCGTTACTGGTGGGTCAGCCAGTTGGGGATGTTGCCTGCCACCGTGGTTTATCTGAATGCCGGACGCCAGTTAAGCCAGTTAACATCAATACGTGACATCATTTCTCCCGCGATGCTGGCCGCTTTTGCCCTGTTGGGATTATTACCGCTGGCCTCCCGTTGGCTGGTCACACGTTTTTTTCAGGAGTAATTATGCGCTGGGGATTACTACTTGCGAGCCTGTTGCTGACCGCTCCGGGACACGCCGAACAACGCTGGCAGCAGATCCAGAATGAGGCCCGAGGCCAGACCGTCTGGTTCAACGCCTGGGGCGGAGACACTGCCGTTAACCAGTATCTTGACTGGGTCAGTGGCGAGATGAAAACCCACTATGCGGTCACTCTTAAAATCGTGCGTCTCGCCGATGCCGCTGATGCCGTGAAGCGCATCCAGACGGAAGCCGCCGCCGGACGGAACACCGGCGGTTCTGTCGACCTGCTGTGGGTCAACGGCGAAAACTTCCGCACACTGAAAGAGGCAGGATTGTTGCAAACCCAGTGGGCGGAAACGCTGCCCAACTGGCGCTATGTTGATACGCTCAAACCGGTACGTGAAGATTTCTCGATTCCCACTGACGGGGCTGAGTCACCGTGGGGTGGCGCGCAGTTGACGTTTATCGCGGATCGCGACGTAACGCCACAGCCCCCGCAGAGTCCGCAGGCGCTGTTAGCATTTGCCCGGGCGCATCCAGGCACCGTCAGTTACCCGCGACCGCCGGACTTTACCGGCACGGCGTTTCTGGAACAGTTATTAATCTCGCTGACTGACAATCCGCACGCGCTCATCGTCGCGCCGGACGCCACCACCTTTGCCGGTGTGACCGCGCCGCTGTGGCGCTATCTCGATGCTTTGCATCCGAGTCTGTGGCGAGAAGGGAAGGATTTCCCGCCGTCTCCGGCGCGGATGGACGCATTGCTCAAGAGTGGGACATTGCGCCTGTCATTGACCTTCAACCCGGCGCACGCTCAGCAAAAGGTCACCAGCGGTGAATTGCCAAAACACAGCTACAGCTTTGGGTTTAGCGAAGGGATGATTGGCAACGTGCACTTTGTCGCGATTCCGGCCAATGCCCGCGCCAGCGCCGGAGCGAAACTGGTCGCCAACTTCCTGCTCTCTCCTGACGCACAGCTGCGTAAGGCCGATCCGACAGTCTGGGGCGATCCGTCGGTGCTGGATGCGAAAAAACTCCCCGCAGCACAACAGGCTGCGCTGGAAGCGCGCATTCCGGACGGACTGCCCGCCGTCCTGCCTGAGCCTCATGCGGCCTGGGTTAACGCACTGGAGCAAGAATGGCTGCGCCGCTACGGCTCGCGCTAATGCTTCTCGCCTGGCTGGGCATGGCCACGATTTATGCGCCAATACTGCCTGCCAGCGTGTTGCTGATCGCGCCCGCGCTGTCACTGGCGAACTGGCAGGCACTTTTTGCCGATCCGCAGTTACCGCAGGCGTTGCTGGCGACCGTGGTTTCGGTATTCATCGCCGCCGCTGGCGCGCTGTTTATTGCGTTAACGATTGTAGTGACGCTCTGGCCCGGCATACGCTGGCGACGGTTGAGTACCCGCCTGCCATGGTTGCTGGCCATTCCCCATGTCGCGTTTGCCAGCGCCGCGCTGCTGCTTTTCGCCGAAGGCGGACTGCTCTGGCGCGCCCTGCCTTTTCTCTCTCCTGCGATTGATCGCTACGGCATCGGGCTGGGCGCGACCCTGGCGGTGAAAGAGAGCGCTTTCGTGCTGTGGATTTTATCCATTTTGCTGAGTGAGAAACGGCTCGCTCAGCAGGTTATTGTCCTGGATTCACTGGGCTACAACCGCCGGCAGACGCTCTGCTGGTTGATCTTACCCACTATCGCCCCCGCACTGGGAGCCGTGATGCTGGCCGTGGTGGCATGGACCATTTCGGCGGTGGATGTTGCCATTATCCTCGGCCCCGGCAATCCGCCAACGCTGGCGGTCCTCTCGTGGCAATGGCTTAGTCAGGGAGACAGCGAACAGCAGATCAAAGGCGCGCTGGCAAGCCTGCTCTTGCTGGCGCTGCTCGCCCTCTTTGCGCTCGCGGGTTATCTGCTCTGGCGCGGCTGGCGACGCACGCTCCCTGACCTCAGTGGCGTACGTCAACGCCGCGTTTCGCCCGTAACGGGAAAAGCGTTGTCACTGTCGCTGCCCACCGCGGGCGTGCTCTGCACGGTATTACTGGCCTTTCTTGCGCAGCAATCGGCGCTCAATCTCGACGCGTTAACCCACAGCGTAGCGATCGGACTGGCCGCCAGCGTGCTGGGGATGGTCATTTTGCTGCTATGGCTGGAATGGGGACCGCAGCGCGGACACCGGTGGGTCTGGCTGCCAATCCTTCTTCCGGCGCTGCCGCTGGTGATGGGCCAATATGCGCTGGCATTACACCTTGAACTGGACGGTCAGCTTGCTACGCTCATCTGGGGACATCTGCTGTGGGTGGTGCCGTGGATGTTGTTTGTCCTGAAACCGGCCTGGCAGCGCATCGACCCGCGTCTGCTACTGATTGCCCGGACGCTGGGCTGGTCACCGTTGAAAATCTTTTGCACCATAAAATGTCCGCAGATTTTGCGTCCGGTACTGGTGACGCTGGCGGTCGGTTTCTCCGTCAGCATCGCGCAGTATATGCCGACCCTGTGGCTGGGCGCAGGCCGTTTCCCGACGCTGACGACGGAAGCGGTCGCCCTCAGCAGCGGCGGCAGTACCGGTATCCTGGCCACGCAGGCGCTCTGGCAATTGCTGTTACCGCTAGTCGTGTTCACGCTAATGGCCGGGCTCTCATTATGGGTCGGCCACCGCCGACAAGGATTGCGCTAATGCTCACCGTTCGCCATCTTTCCCTGTTTCTTCACCAGACCCCGCTATTTGGCCCGTTAACCTTCGAGGTGGCAAAAGGTGACATTGTCACATTAATGGGTTCCTCCGGCTGCGGTAAGTCTTCATTGCTCTCCTGGATGGTGGGCGCGCTGACGCCGCCGCTGCATGCTGGCGGTGAACTGTGGCTGGACGAGCAGCGTCTGGATAGGCTCCCCACCGCCCGTCGGCAGATCGGTATTTTATTTCAGGATGCCCTGCTATTTGATCACTTTACGGTGGGACAAAACCTGCTATTAGCGCTTCCTGCCCGTCTGAAAGGCGCGGCTCGGCAAGATAAGGTTCAACACGCGCTTGAACGCGCGGGCATGGCGGGATTGTCTTCTCGCGATCCCGCCACGCTATCCGGCGGTCAGCGCGCACGGGTTGCATTGCTTCGCGCCCTGCTGGCGCAGCCCAAAGCGTTGCTGCTGGATGAACCGTTCAGCCGTCTTGATGCTGACCGTCGGGCAGACTTTCGTCAGTGGGTCTTTGACGAAGTGCGTCGGCTGGACATTCCCGTTGTTCAGGTCACCCATGACGCGCAGGATGTTCCGCCGGGCGGTTACGTTTTGTCGTTATCGTCCGCGTCGTGAAACTGTTGACATACTGCGTTAACGCAAAGTTTTTCACCTTCAGCGAGCACAGAATGGCGCCTTCTTATCTCAACGTCGGGCAATTCGATGAAACGTGTTTCTCAAATGACCGCGCTGGCACTGGCTTTAGGGCTCGCTTGCGCTTCCTCCTGGGCTGCTGATATGGCGCAGGCGCTCAACTTCACACAACTGGCGCAAAAACAGGGTACGGCAATCGATACCCGTCCAGGCGCGTTCTACAATGGCTGGCCGCAGTCGTTAAATGGCCCTTCCGGACATGAACCTTCCGCCCTGAACCTCTCTGCCCGCTGGCTCGACAACATGAGTGACGAGCAGCTCAACGCCTGGATCCAACAGCATCAGTTGAAAGCCGACGCTCCTGTCGCACTGTACGGTAATGACAGCGACGTGCAGGCGGTGAAAGACCGACTGCAAAAAGCCGGGCTGCAACAGGTTGTCACGCTGAGCGACGCGCTGCAGGATCCGGCCCGCCTGCAACGACTGCCGCATTTCGAGCAGCTGGTTTATCCGCAATGGCTGCATGACCTGCAGCAGGGTAAAGAGGTGACCGCGAAACCTGCCGGTGACTGGAAAATCATCGAAGCGGCCTGGGGGGCGCCGAAGTTTTATCTGCTCAGCCATATTCCTGGCGCGGATTACATTGACACCAACGAGGTGGAAAGCGAACCGCTGTGGAACAAGGTCTCTGACGCCAGTCTGCAGGCGATGCTGGCGAAACACAGTATCCGTCACGACACAACGGTGATCCTGTACGGTCGCGATGTTTACGCGGCCGCGCGGGTGGCGCAGATCATGCTGTATGCCGGAGTGAAAGACGTTCGTTTGCTCGACGGCGGCTGGCAGACCTGGTCCGACGCGGGGTTGCCGGTCGAGCGCGGCACGCCGGCGAAAGTGAAACCGGAGCCCGATTTTGGCGTGACCATTCCGGCGCAACCACAGCTGATGCTTGATATGGCACAAGCGCGCGAACTGTTGCACCGTCAGGATGCTTCGCTGGTCAGCATTCGCTCCTGGCCAGAATTTATCGGCACCACCAGCGGCTACAGCTATATCAAGCCAAAAGGTGAAATTGCCGGGGCGCGCTGGGGACATGCCGGCAGCGATTCGACGCATATGGAAGATTTCCATAACCCGGACGGCACCATGCGCAGCGCGGATGACATCGCCAGCATGTGGAAGCAGTGGCACATTCTGCCGGATCAGCAGGTCGCCTTTTACTGTGGCACCGGCTGGCGCGCGTCAGAGACGTTTATGTACGCCCGGGCGATGGGCTGGAAAAACGTCGCGGTTTATGACGGCGGTTGGTACGAGTGGAGCAAGGATCCGAAAAACCCGGTGTCCACAGGCGAACGCGGCCCGGACAGCAGTCTATAATGGATTGCCGGATGGCAGTGTAAGCGCTTTACCGCTATCCGGCGTTCACCCCTCATTTTTCCCCTGTAACCTTTTCAGCGTCAGATAACCACTCCAGACGCGGGTCAACGTCGTCATCCAGCACAGCGCGCCGAAGACCCATGCCAGAACGGCAAAATACGCCGGGAAAAGGCAGCCGAGAACAAAGAGTGCGATGGTTTCCGTTCCCTCGGTCAATCCACCGAGATAATAAAACGATTTATGCGCGTAGCCAAGGTTGTCGATATTGTGCTTCGCGGCCAGCGCGGCAAAGGCGAGAAAACTGCTGCCGGTGCCGATAAACGCAAACAACAGCCAGCTTCCTGCCAACGCATTCTGCTGCGGGTCGGCCAGAATGAAGCCGAACGGCACCAGCGCGTAAAACAGAAAATCGAGCGCGATATCAAGAAAGCCGCCCGCATCGGTAAGCCCCCGACGTCGCGCCAGCGCACCGTCAAGACCGTCCAGCAGTCGGTTCAGGACTATCGCCACCAGCGCCGCCAGATACCAACCCAGCGCCAGAAACGGCAACGCCAGTACGCCGAGGCCAAACCCAACCAGCGTCAGGCCGTCCGGGGAAACCCCTGGCCTGTCGAGCACGCCTGCGCAACGGTGGAGCAGCGGTTTAAGCCGTGGATGCAAATGTCTGTCAAGCACGCGGCGCTCCTTTGAGACTGTCGCACAATCCCTGCGACGGGATATCCAGCGCGGCATTGAAGCGCGCCGAGAGGTTCTGGAAAGCCAACAGCGCGGTCATCTCGCTAATAACGTCATCGCTGAAATGCTGCTTCATTTGCGCTTTCAGGGCATCATCTACCCGCGGCGGCGTGGCGGTCACCGCGTCAGCATAAGCCAGCGCAACACGCTCTTCTGGTGTAAAAAGCGACGATGCTTGCCAGTCCGCCACCGCCAGCACTTTGTCCATCGCGCCACAGCGTTCTGCCAGGCGCAAGCTGTTGGCGTCCACGCAGAATGCGCAGTGGCAGACCTGCGACACGCGCGTCATCAGCAGCGCTCGCATCACCGGCGTCAGACGCGCACGTTTACGCTCGAGAAACCCCACAAACAGCGCCACCAGCCAGAACAAAAATGGCATCCGCCCCCACCAGCGCGTCGGGTGTAATACCTCGCCGTAGTGTTTTCTTTGCGTCATCACGAGAGGGTTGAGACTGACAGGGAGACGGGTGAGCGGCGTTACCCACGATTGCGGATCGTTCAAGGAAGACTCCTGGGACTTCAGGTCAATCAAAGATGACGATAGTATGTCACTTTCTGCTGTTGAACATTGACGAATATGATGAAAACCCTCGACGTTGTTGCCGGGATCATTGAACGTGATGGCCAGATTTTGCTCGCCCAGCGCCCGCCGCAGGCGGATCAGGCAGGCTTATGGGAATTTGCCGGTGGCAAAGTGGAAGCAGGCGAAACGCAGCCGCAGGCGCTGGTCCGCGAACTGCGCGAAGAACTGGGAATTGAGGCCACGGTGGGGCGCTATATTGCCAGCCATCAGCGTGAAGTCTCCGGGCGGATGATTCATCTGCATGCCTGGCATGTCCCGGCGTTCAGCGGAGAAGTGATCGCGCATGAGCATCAGCAACTGGTGTGGTGCGAGCCGCACGCCGCGCTGGACTATCCGCTCGCCCCTGCCGATATTCCGCTGCTTAACGCCTTTATGATTTTACGCGACGCCAGACCAGCGGATTCGTGCTGAGCGTTTTCTCGTCACGCTGGCACTGCAGCAACACGCCATCGGCTTTAATCACCGCCCCTTCTGAATAATTCTGATCCTGATAAATGCAGCACTGACTACAGGGCTGCGCGCGCTGTCCGCCGGAACTGAAGACCTCCGGCGGCACGTTCACCTGAACATCCGGGCGAATGCTTTGATTCGCCAGGGTGGATAAAGAGAGTGTCATCAGCGCTGCCGTCATCGCGATAAAACGCATAGGGTTTCCTTACTATTTCGGGACTGTTCTCAGTATAACGGTAACCCGCGCGGGAAACTTTACTCTCTTCTGTCATCGTTTTTCGTTATGACAGCCGTCTGGTTATTAATTTGCCTGGCACCGGCATTTTTTTCTTGCTATCCGTCACATTCCTGGTGGTATAGTCAAAATCTGCAAACGCACTTAATACAAACAACATAATTACAACCACATTAAAATATAAGAGGTTTTTATATCTATGGATCAGACACGCTCTCTGGAATCATTCCTCAACCATGTACAAAAGCGCGACCCGAATCAAACCGAGTTCGCGCAAGCCGTCCGCGAAGTCATGACCACCCTGTGGCCGTTCATTGAGCAAAATCCGCGTTATCGTGAAATGTCGTTGCTGGAACGGTTGGTTGAGCCTGAGCGTGTGATTCAGTTCCGCGTCGTGTGGCTGGACGACCGTAATCAGGTCCAGGTTAACCGCGCCTGGCGCGTGCAGTTCAACTCGGCGATTGGCCCGTACAAAGGCGGGATGCGCTTCCACCCTTCCGTTAACCTGTCGATCCTGAAGTTCCTCGGCTTTGAGCAAACCTTTAAAAACGCGCTGACTACCCTGCCGATGGGCGGTGGTAAAGGCGGTAGCGATTTTGATCCGAAAGGCAAAAGTGAAGGCGAAGTGATGCGTTTCTGCCAGGCGCTGATGACGGAGCTGTACCGTCATTTAGGCCCGGATACTGACGTTCCTGCCGGTGATATTGGCGTGGGTGGTCGAGAAGTGGGCTTTATGGCCGGGATGATGCGTAAGCTCTCCAATAACAGCGCCTGTGTGTTTACCGGCAAAGGGCTCTCCTTTGGCGGCAGTCTGATCCGTCCGGAAGCCACAGGCTACGGCCTGGTCTACTTCACTGAAGCGATGCTCAAACGTCATGGTCTCGGCTTTGAAGGAATGCGCGTGGCGGTTTCCGGCTCCGGCAACGTGGCGCAGTTTGCTATTGAAAAAGCGATGGAATTTGGCGCTCGCGTGGTGACGGCCTCCGACTCCAGCGGCACCGTCGTGGATGAGAGCGGCTTTACGAAAGAGAAACTGGCGCGTCTGTGCGAAATCAAAGCCAGCCGTGACGGTCGCGTGGCGGACTATGCCCGTGAGTTTGGCCTGACCTATCTGGAAGGCAAACAACCGTGGTCAGTGCCGGTCGATATCGCTCTGCCGTGCGCCACGCAGAACGAACTCGATATCGACGCTGCCCGTCAGCTTATCGCCAACGGCGTGAAAGCGGTGGCGGAAGGGGCAAACATGCCAACCACCATCGAAGCGACCGATCTGTTCCTTGAAGCCGGTGTGCTGTTTGCACCGGGCAAAGCGGCGAACGCCGGTGGCGTTGCCACCTCCGGTCTGGAAATGGCACAGAACGCGGCGCGTCTGAGCTGGAAGGCGGAGAAAGTGGATGCCCGTCTGCACCACATCATGCTTGATATTCACCATGCCTGCGTCGAGTACGGCGGTGAAAGCAAGCAGACCAACTATGTCCGTGGGGCGAACATCTCCGCCTTCGTGAAGATTGCCGACGCCATGTTTGGTCAGGGTGTGATTTAAGTCCCCCTGCAAACCGAATTACAGGCCCGCCTCTGCTGATGGCGGGCTTTTTTTCGCCGCGCGTTTACGAGGCGCGCTCTTCTTCTTCTCTCCGCCGTCACCGCCAGGCGCCACAATGCCACGGAAGCGACGTACCGGCGTACTCCGCGCCTGATCGATCAGCTGATACAGCGTCCCCACCAGCGGCTGCATGAAATCCTGATAACGGCACTGTTTTTCGCTGATTTGCGTCAGAATTGACTCCCAGTGAGCAGTCATATCCGGACGGGTCGCCATCTCCGGCAGGGAGTGGAACAGTGCTTTTCCGGCATCGGTAGAGTGGATATAACGCCCTTTTTTGATCAGAAAACCGCGCTTAAACAGCAGTTCGATGATCCCGGCGCGGGTGGCCTCGGTGCCCAGCCCGTCCGTTGCGCGGAGGATCTTTTTCAGATCTTTATCCTGAACGAAGCGCGCAATCCCGGTCATCGCCGACAGCAGCGTGGCATCGGTAAAATGGCGCGGCGGCTGGGTCTGACGTTCAACCACTTCGCCCTTTTCGCACAGCAGTTCATCGTCTTTCGCTACCACCGGCAGCGGCGTGCCGTCGTTCTCTTCATCCCGCTCTTTACTGCCCAGCAGCGTTCGCCAGCCCGCTTCGGCAAGGAACCGGGCCTTTGCGACGAATTTACCCTTCGCGATATCCAGTTCAATCACGCATTTACGGAATACCGCATCCGGGCAGAATTGCATCAGGTATTGACGGGCTACCAGGTTGTATACCTTCGCTTCATTGTCCGTCAGATTAATACTGTTGCTGCGCGCAGTAGGAATAATGGCGTGGTGGGCATCAACCTTTTTATCGTCCCAGCAGCGATTACGGGTATCGGGATTTACCGCCGGTTGCGGCAGCAGATCCGGCGCATGCACGCCGATGGCGTTCATCACCGCGTGACGTCCAGCAAAGTGCTCTTCCGGCAGATAGCGACAGTCAGAACGCGGATAGGTAATCAGTTTGTGGGTTTCATACAGCTTCTGGCAGATGTCGAGCACGTTCTGCGCGCTCAGGCCAAAGCGTTTCGCCGCTTCAATCTGTAAGGCTGACAGCGAGAACGGTAGCGGCGCGGATTCTGATTCCCGTTTATCGTTATAGCTGGTGACCATCGCCGGTTGGCCGTTGATGCGGTTGACCACATGCTCAGCCAGCGGACGGTGTAATAATCGCCCCTCTTCGTCCTGATAGGGTTCGCACGCTTCGCTCGGCTGCCAGATCGCGGTGAAGCGTTCATCCGCAGGGGTCACGATATGTGCTTTCACTTCAAAAAAATCTTTGGCAACGAAGTTCTCGATCTCTTCGTCCCGGCGGACAACCAGCCCGAGTACCGGCGTCTGTACGCGCCCGACGGAGAGCACCCCCTGATAACCGGCGTTACGCCCGAGAATGGTATACGCACGGGTCATGTTGATGCCGTACAGCCAGTCCGCGCGGGCGCGGGCCAGAGCCGACACGCACAACGGCACGAATTCGCTGTTTGAGCGCAGACGTTCAATCGCACGTTCAACGGCCTGGGGGTTGAGATCGTTAATCAGACAGCGCTGCACCTGATGACGCTTTTCCGGCGCCAGTTGCAGGTAATCCAGCACCTCGTCCACCAGCAGTTGCCCCTCGCGATCCGGGTCTCCGGCATGGATAACCTCACTGGCCTCATGCAGAAAACGCTTGATCACGTTGAGCTGTTTAGTCACGGAAGGACGCGGCTGCAATTGCCACTTTTCCGGCACGATCGGCAGATCGGCCAGATTCCAGCGCGCGTAACGACTGTCATAGACATCAGGCTGCGCCTGTTCAAGCAGGTGACCAACACACCAGGTCACCACCTGACCGTTACCGCATTCAATAAAGCCATCGCCCTTGCGGTGCGGTTTAGGCAACACATCGGCAATGGCACGCGCCAGACTCGGCTTTTCGGCAATAAACAACCGCATTGGATTAACGGATCTCAACCATGGCGCGACCGCCACGGGCGTCAACCAGTTCACCAATCGCCGTCAGATCGATACCAAATTCGGCGGCGGTGGCTTTCACTTCTGCTTCGGCCTCTGGCGTTACCGCCAGCAGCAGGCCGCCGGAGGTTTGCGGATCGCAAAGCAGGGAGCGCACCGCCTGCGGCATTTCCCCCATCAGGTGGCCGTAGCTGGCAAAGTTACGCTCGGTGCCGCCCGGTACGGCGCCCAGGCGGATGTACTCTTCCACGCCCGGCAGTTTAGGGATGTCCTGGTAGCAGATTCGCGCCTGTACGCCTGCACCCTGGCACATCTCGCTGAGGTGGCCCAGCAGACCAAAACCGGTCACATCGGTCATCGCTTTCACGCCGTCGATGTTGGCAAATGACGCCCCGGCAATGTTCATCCGGCACATGACTTCCGTCGCCAGCCCCTGATGTTCAGGTTTCAGCAGCGATTTTTTCTCTGCGGTGGTCAACACGCCGATGCCTAGCGGTTTGGTCAGGAACAGTTTACAACCGGCCTCGGCGGTGCTGTTTTTCTTCACCCGCTCAGTGGGGACAATACCGGTCACGGCCAGACCGAAGATCGGCTCCGGCGCGTCAATCGAATGGCCGCCCGCCAGCGCAATGCCCGCCTGACGACAGGCAAAGCGTCCGCCTTCAGTCACTTCGCGAGCGATTTCCGGCGACAGTTTGCTGATAGGCCAGCCGAGGATCGCGATCGCCATAATCGGTTTGCCGCCCATAGCGAAAATATCGCTAATGGCGTTGGTCGCCGCAATGCGGCCAAAATCAAACGGATTATCGACAATCGGCATAAAGAAGTCGGTGGTACTGATGACGCTGGTACCATTGCCCAGATCGTACACCGCCGCGTCGTCGCGGGTTTCATTTCCCACAAGCAGGTTCGGGTCGACAAACTTCGCCTGCTCACTGTGCAGGATGGTTTCCAGCACTTTCGGGGAAATTTTACAACCGCAACCCGCTCCGTGGCTGTACTGTGTTAAACGAATAGCATGCTCGCTCATGGACATCTCCTGTCATTGCAATCAGGCTATGGTAGCGCTCATTCCATGAAGTGATAAGAGAGAGTGTCTTAAATCACGTATTGTTGCTCATAATCTATGCAGAAAGGGCTCAGCCGGGCTATAAATCCATCCCGACGGCGGTTTTTTTCACCTTTGCGCCCAATCCTTGCTGATTAGCGTCGTATCATCCCGTTGACTCACGTTTAATTCTTTCTTTTATCAGTAATTCTTTGATCGACAATCCCGTCGATGCGCTGTCTTTAAAATTGTGCCGCGTGATTTCCGTGCACAGAAACTCAATGATAAACAGTTGCGAGATGCGCGTCGCAATAGAGTCTCCCTGCCAGGGGCCGGCGCTGCCGCAGGTCAACAGATAGCGGTCAGCCATTTCGGTCAGCGGCGAATGCGGGCTATGGGTGATCGCCAGGCACTGCGCGCCAGCCTTTTTCGCCAGCGTGAACGCATTGACAACCTCAGGCGTTTCCCCGGAATGCGAGAATGCCACCACCAGATCCTGCGGCTTCAGATTCGCCAGTTTTAGCGTCATGGTGAAACGGTCCGTGTAGGCTTCCGAGTCGATACCCTGTCGGTTCATTTTGTCGCGCGCCTCCATGGCGGCGAGGCCAGAGGCGCCAAAGCCGACAAATAAAACCCGGCTGGCCGTCAGAAGCTGTTGCACGACGGGATTCACCACCCGCATATCCAACAGATCAATGGTTTCTTTCAGCGTTGTTTCCGCTGTCATCGCAATCTTCTGCGCGACATCTTTACGTGAGTCATCAAGAAAAATATCCGGAGAGACCGGCAACGTCTGCTCGCTTTCTTCAAGCAGCTCACGCTTCAGGGCGCTTTTAAGCTCCAGCAAGCCGGTGTAACCGATTTTTTTGCAAAAGCGCACAATGGTGGCTTCGCTCAGTTGCACGGCCTGCGCCAGTTTGCTGACAGGCATTTGAGCAACCTGCGCCGGTTGCTGAAGGATAAACTGCGCGATTTGCTGGTCTGTCTCCCCCAGCCCTCCCATCACATTACTGATGTAGACCCGCACATTGTCCCGATTCACACTCATGATGACGTCCTGCCGTTGTCGCGAAAAGTATTGCCATATTCTGGCAATCCCCTCTTCACTCGTCCACAGCAAAACAGACACGGGTTTCAAAATGCTGACATTCTCCGGGAGCCAGAGACTGCATTCCGCGTTTGCGCGTCACCTCGCCGGAAAAATCAGGATCGTCCGTCGTCCCCGACAGCGGCTCAATGCACAACAGATCGCAACCGGGTACGCCCCACAGCGCCAGCCACGTCTGTTGACCGGTATCGAGCGTCAACGCGATTCGTCCCTCCGGAGAACGCACAATAACCCGCTGTTCCTGACAATGGCCAAAATAAACGGCTCCGGAAGTAAAACCGTCTGCGGTTAAGGGAAAACGCCGCGTCTCAGGTGGATCTTCAGGGATGGCAAGCGTTCTGCCGCGAGTATAAAACGGCCCGTGAACCGGTTTGTTGGCAAATTCGACTTGCCAGCCAGACCGCGTGATCGGTATGGAAAATCCGGGATGCCAGCCGAGGGAAAACCAGAACGGACGGACATCATCATTAAACACCTGCTGAGAAACGCTGATGCCCTCATTGTGTAGCGTGAGTGCCGTCTGAATTCGCCATTGCCAGGGCCAGACGGCGAGCGTTTGCAGTGTCGCCTTCGCTTCAATCAGCAGGCTATCAGGTTTTTGCGCCAGGCAGGTAAACGTCTGATGACGCAAGAAACCGTGGTCAGGCAGAGCATAAAAATGTTCACCTTCCCACAGCCCTTTGTGGATCAAACGCCCGACAACCGGAAACAGCTGCGTTGCGCTGTTATTCCAGATGCCGGACGTGGCTCGCCACAGCCGTTCGACGTTTTGCTGCCGATCCCAGATGCGAACCAGTTCCCCGCCAGTTGCGTTGATATCAACGTGAAAACGCCGATTTTCCAGTTGCCATTGCGACATCGGCCTCTCCCTTTTATTCCGTTCTTAGCAACAGTCGGGTCTGGTAGATAAGCGCTTTATGGCGATCGCCGGAAAAATGCTTATCGATAAGCGCAAAAATATCGCCTTCAGTAAACAGGTGGTCAGCGGTATAGGGTTTCAGCACCAGGTGAGCCGATTCAGAAAACGCCGCCAATACAAAACCCAGCGCGTCTTGCACGCCAGGATTTTCACAACGGTAATCGCCCTTATTTCTGCGCTGTACAAAAGCCTGTTCGCGGGCGGCGGAGAGTTCATCAAGTTCGAAACGTTGGTACAGTTCCGGCGGTGCGTCATGCTCCTGCATCCGTTGTTTCATCGCCTGCGCCAGATGAAACGCGCGCTCGCAGTCGTGCAGAACATGTTTTTGCTGCGGATCGTGGCGAAGATCGAAAAGCTTATCGCCAAAGCGCCAGGGGTTGAGATAACCGAACGTCGCCGGGATCTGCATCACCTGCGCGCCCTGGGTAAAATCAAAGCCCGGATGAATGCGAATATTCTTCAGTTCACCGGGTTTGAACATGCTGTCGATTCGCGCTGGCATCAGGGTGTATTCATACAGTCCCGCGTTGCCCTTTTCACGCGGACAGCGCATATACACCGCGTTGCCATCCGTGATGTTGATGTGTCCGCCGAAATAGCCGTACAACGCATAATCACGCACCGGTGCATCATTCTCAACGGCCGGACGTAACGGTTTACCGGTCATGGATGAGGGTAACGGCAAACCAAAATACTCCAGCAGCGTCGCGGGAATATCAATAGTCTGCGCCAGTGCGCTACGCCTGACGCCCTCGGCCTTAACACGCGGATCGCGAATAAAAAACGGCGTATTGGCGATTTCGTTGTACACCGGCATGATGTTTTTGCCCCACCAGTCGTGTTCACCGAGCAGGAAACCGTGATCGGTGCAGACGATGAACAGCGTGTCATCCCACAAATCCAGGGCCTTCAGTTTATCCATCACCTGACCGAGATAGTCATCGCACATGGTGATCAATGCCTGATAGAACTTTCTGACTTTGTCATCGTCCGCGCTACCCGGCGCACCGCAGTAATACGGCACCCAGCCGTCAAACTCTTCTGGCTTGCAGCCGTACTGCGCCAGATATTTCTCCGGCATGAAAAACGGTTCATGAGGATCGAAGCACTCAATCTGCAACAGCCAGTTATCCTGATGCTGGTTGGTTTCGAGAAACTCAATACCCGCGCCGATCGTTCGGTGAGTGAAGTGTTCCTCCTGCGTCGGCATGGCGGCACGGTTGATGAGATCCTGGGTCATACGCCCGCTGCGACGACGAAATGTCTCTTCATCCTCCATTCCCTGCCAGCGGATCGGCGGTTTATCCACCTGTCCTTTCCAGCAGTCGCCTTCCTGCCCACGAATGAACTCAAAGGTAGAGTAGCGTGGATGATACGTTGCCCCGCCGTCGCGCCAGTAATGTTTGTGATCGGTCACCAGATGCGTGTGAACGCCCGCCTGGTGCAGCGCCTGGAACGCCGAGAAGTCGAACGGCTCCAGCGGCCCCCAACTACGATGCAAAAAGTTATAACGCCCGGTATGCAGTTCGCGTCGCGCAGGCATGCACGGCATGCTGCCGACGTAAAAATTATCAAACTGCGCGGATTCTCGCGCCAGGCGAGTAAAATTCGGCGTGATGGCATCCCCGCCGTACGGCGCAAGGTGATGACGGGTCAGCGTATCGAACATCAACATGACAGCTTTCATAAGACGTCTCTTCTTTATGAACCAATAAATTCTTCAACTTCGTTTTTAATCAGGGTGACATGCGGGCCGTAGACTACCTGAACACCCTCGCCCCGAATAAACGCACCGCGACTGCCGAGCTGTTTGAACGCATCAACGACAACGGACTGGGGATCTTTGACGGTGACGCGAAGTCGTGTGGCGCAACAATCGACGTCAACGATGTTTTCTCGCCCGCCTAATGCCTGAACAATGCCCGCCGCGCGGTTGTTACCCGTGACAGTGACATCCGGAGTTTCTTGCGCGTCATCCTCACGCCCCGGTGTTTTCAACTGACGCCAGTTAATCAGGAAGCGGAACGAGAAGTAGTAAAGACAGAACATTACTGCGCCCAGCGGCAGCATCAGCATCCAGTTGGTTTTGGCATTGCCCTGCAACACGCCAAATAAGAGGAAATCAATTAAACCGCCAGAGAAGGTTTGGCCTACGGTGATTTGCAGAATATGCGTCAGCATGAAGGCGACGCCGGTCAGCACGATATGAACGCCATATAGTAACGGCGCACAGAACATAAAGGCGAATTCCAGCGGTTCCGTGATGCCGGTAACAAAGGCGGTCAACGCCGCGGAAAGCATCAGGCTCGCCACTTTTTTGCGATTCTCAGGACGTGCGGAGTGATAGATAGCCAGCGCCGCACCCGGTAACCCAAACATAAAGTCGGCAAAGCGCCCGGCCATAAAGCGCGACACGCCAATGTAGTATTGTGTCACGGACGGATCGGCCAGTTGGGCGAAAAAGATTTTCTGTGTCCCTTCCACCAGATGCCCGTTGACGACCGTTTCTCCGCCCACGCTGGTTAACCAGAACGGCAGATAGAACAG
Organism: Citrobacter freundii complex sp. CFNIH2; assembly: GCF_002880615.1. Classification (NCBI taxonomy): domain Bacteria; kingdom Pseudomonadati; phylum Pseudomonadota; class Gammaproteobacteria; order Enterobacterales; family Enterobacteriaceae; genus Citrobacter; species Citrobacter freundii complex sp. CFNIH2. The sequence continues at coordinate 1,662,422 of NZ_CP025757.1, forward strand.
ATGATGGAGACCGAGTGGAATGAGGCACTTGAGGATCATGCCGTAGAACAGCGTGCCAACATATCCGGTTTTTTCTACCAGCCCGCCGAGATGGGTGATCCCCACCTGAATATGCGGCCAGACCCAGAACAGCGCAACGCCGAGAAAGATAGCGAAAAACGAGCTGACAATCGGCACGAAGCGCGAACCGCTGAAAAAAGCCAGCAGATTAGGTAGTTCTGTCTTACCAAAGCGCTTTTGCACCCAGTATGCCAGCAACCCGCTCATGATCCCGCCCATCACCCCCGTTTGCAGCGTGGTGATGCCCATGACGCTGGCCTGACCGGCAGCCGCCAGATTGTCCGTCGCCAGTGTCCCTGACAGCAGCAAGCAGGCGTTGATGGCTTTATTCATCACAATAAAACAGAGTACGGCGGCAAGCCCGGCGGTACCTTTATCACTTCGCGCCATCCCTACCGCGATGCCCACGGCAAACAACAGCGCCAGATTGTCAAAAACCACGCTACCGCAGAGTTTCATAACGGTAAAAATGGCCTGCAGCAGGTCATTGTTCAGAACCGGATAAGTAGACAGCGTCACCGGGTTGGTAAACACGCCGCCAAACCCCAACAGCAAACCCGCGGCAGGCAGGACGGCAATCGGCAGCATGAACGACTTACCCAGGTTTTGTGCTCCAGCAAACAATTTGCTCATAAAGACCTCTGATGTGGGTGCAATGTAATTTATATTTCATGTATATTTATTTTAGTGAAATTTATATTTCGATCGTTACGACATAAAGTCAAAACGCAATGTCAAAAAAGTGAGCAATCTCACTAAAATTCAACCCAACATCCGTCTGGAGTCTCTATGAACCGTCCTTTTCACCTGATGGCGAAACCCGTGAGCTACCAGTGCAACATTGCCTGCGACTACTGTTTTTACCTGGAAAAGGATCAGGGTACGCTTAAGCCAGAGAAAAGCTCACGGCATATGAATGATGTCACGCTGGAAGCCTATGTACGCCAGTACATTGAGGCTAACCCTGGGCCAGAAGTCGAGTTCACCTGGCAAGGTGGCGAGCCGACACTGGCCGGAATCCCCTTTTACGAGAAGGCGTTGCAGTTACAAAAGAAATACGCGGGCGGTAAACGCATCCGCAACAGCCTGCAAACGAACGGCGTGTTGATTGATGCAGAATGGGCGCGATTCCTGGCAAAGCATGATTTTTTGGTGGGATTATCCATTGACGGTCCAGCCTGGCTGCACGACACCTGGCGTAAAACCCGCAGCGGGCACTCTGTCTTTAACAAAGTGATCGCCGCTATGTCACTTTTACGTCAGCACCACGTTGCCGTGAACGTCCTCACCGTGGTGAATAACGTCACGGCAGAACATCCACAGGAGATTTACCGTTTTCTGACCCGTGATCTGGGTGCGGAATTCGTGCAGTTTATTCCAGCCGTCGAGCAACGCGCAGTGAATGAAAAGTATGGCGAACTGCTCTACCCACAATCCCTTGCAGGACGTAATGTCACCGAATGGTCGGTCTCTGGTGAACAATGGGGACGTTTTATTAACGGCGTTTTTGACCTGTGGGTCAGAGAAGATGTGGGTCGGGTCTTCGTGCAGTTGTTTGACAGCGCACTTGCCGCCTGGCTTGGGGAAAAACCATCACTTTGCGTGATGCAATCTTCCTGCGGATTTGGCCTGGTCGTCGAGCAGAATGGCGATGTCTACAGTTGCGATCACTATGTTTATCCGGAACATCGACTGGGTAATTTACGTCGTGATAGCCTGGCAAAAATGGCGGCCAGCAAGCAACAGCGTAAATTCGGCATGGCGAAAACACAGGTTGCGGCAGCGTGCGAGCGCTGCGAGTGGCGGTTTGCCTGTCATGGCGGTTGCCCGAAACATCGAATCCATAAAAGCGGCGAACGCTGGCACAATCACCTTTGCGCGGGTTATAAAGCCATTTTCAGCCACATGAATCCTTACATGCGATTTATGGCGGAACAAATTCAGCACCAGCAGCCACCAGCGGCCGTCATGCAAGCCGCACCGGGTATTGCCGCCCGGGAAGCGATGTTCCCGGGAAAGGCACAATAACGGTCAGGTTGCACCCTCAGAAATAGCTGACGAAAGGCGCGGTATCCGGCACGCTGATGGTGGTTGAGGCTTTCAGTTGTGGGGTACCGAGGTAGAGGAAACCAACGATCTTGTCGTGCGGGCGACAGTCAAACGCGTCGCGCACCACCGGACTGTCGGTTAATGCTCCGCTACGCCAGATCCCGCCAAAGCCCTGTGCGATGGCCGCCATTTGCATCGCCATCACCGCGCAACCCGCGGACATTTCCTGCTCCCAGACCGGGACCTTATGATTTTCATCGCATTTCGCGACCACGGTGATGATAAGCGGCGCGCGAAACGGTGCGCTACGCGCTTTTTCGATCCCTTTTTCATCGCTTCCGGCGGCAATCGCCCCCTTTTCCAGCACCGCGCTGAAGCGTTCGCGCCCTTCGCCTTCAATAACGAAGAAGTGCCACGGTTGCAGGGTCTTATGATCCGGCGCACGCATGCCCGCACGGAGAATATTTTGCAGTTGCTCACCGGCAGGTGCAGGCTCGGCCAGGCGAGAGGCGCTACGGCGGTTAACAAGTAATTCAAGTGCATCCATTTGGTTAACTCCTGTCAGGGTGAATATTCACAAAATTAACACGAGAGCAGATTTTGTTACAGCGCCGACGGTGATTCCTGCTGACAAGAGACGGCAGGGTCATTAGGATAGCCACATCTCATACGCCTGACTCAGGTGTAGTATTGGTAACGGTAGGGAGAATACATGCGAACCCTGTGGCGATTCATTGCCGGTTTTTTTAAATGGACGTGGCGACTGCTTAATTTTGTCCGCGAGATGGTGCTTAACCTGTTCTTTATCTTCCTGGTCCTGGTGAGTGTCGGGATCTGGATGCAGGTCAGCAGTAATAACACCAGCGATAAAGTCGGTCGCGGTGCCCTGATGTTAGATATTTCCGGGGTGATCGTCGATAAACCGTCCAGTACCAGTCGTCTTGGCGTTCTCAGCCGTCAACTGCTGGGCGCCAGTTCCGACCGCTTACAGGAAAACTCCCTGTTCGATATCGTCAATACCATTCGTCAGGCCAAAGACGATCGCAATATCACCGGTATTGTGATGGACCTGAAGAACTTCGCCGGCGCCGATCAGCCGTCAATGCAGTATATCGGTAAAGCGCTGCGTGAATTCCGCGACAGCGGTAAGCCGGTCTATGCCGTCGGCGATAACTTTAGTCAGGGTCAGTATTACCTCGCCAGCTTCGCCAATAAAATCTGGCTCTCACCGCAGGGTTCCGTTGATATCCACGGCTTTGCCACTAACGGACTGTATTACAAATCCCTGCTGGATAAGCTGAAAGTGTCTACCCATGTGTTCCGCGTGGGCACCTACAAATCTGCCGTCGAGCCGTTTATTCGTGACGACATGTCGCCTGCGGCGCGGGAAGCGGACAGCCGCTGGATTGGCGAGCTGTGGCAGAACTACCTGAATACCATTGCCGCCAACCGTCAAATCCCGGCTGAGCAAGTCTTCCCTGGCGCTCAGGGCGTTCTGGATGCGCTGACAAAAGCCGATGGCGATACGGCGAAGTATGCGCTCGACAGCAAGCTGGTCGACGCGCTGCTTTCCAGCGCCGAAGTGGAAAAAGCGCTGACGAAACAGTTTGGCTGGAGCAAAGCCGAAAATAACTATCGCGCGATCAGCTACTACGACTATACGCTCAATCCGCCTGCGGATACGGGTAGCTCCATCGGCGTGGTCTTTGCCAACGGCGCTATCATGGATGGTGAAGAAACACCGGGGAACGTCGGCGGGGATACCACCGCCTCGCAAATTCGCGATGCGCGTCTGGATCCAAAAGTGAAAGCCATTGTTCTGCGCGTCAACAGCCCTGGCGGCAGCGTGACGGCGTCGGAAGTGATTCGTTCGGAACTGGCCGCCGCACGTGCTGCTGGTAAACCGGTGGTCGTATCGATGGGCGGAATGGCCGCTTCTGGCGGTTACTGGATCTCAACACCGGCGAGTTACATTGTGGCCAACCCAAGCACGCTGACCGGTTCAATTGGCATCTTCGGTGTGATTAACACCGTTGAGAACAGCCTTGATTCGATTGGCGTACACACCGACGGCGTCGCGACGTCACCGCTGGCTGATATTTCACTGACCAAAGCCCTGCCGCCGGAAGCGCAGCAGATGATGCAACTGAGCATTGAGAATGGCTATAAGCGCTTTATCACTCTGGTGGCGCAGGCGCGTAAATCCACGCCTGAGCAGATTGATAAAATCGCGCAGGGCCACGTCTGGACCGGTCAGGACGCGAAAGCGAACGGTCTGGTCGACAGCCTGGGCGACTTCGACGATGCGGTGGCTAAAGCGGCTGAACTGGCGAAACTCAAAGAATGGCATATCGACTATTATCAGGATGAGCCGACCTTCTTCGATATGATCATGGACGGCATGTCAGGTTCTGTCCGCGCCATGCTGCCGCAGGCGATTCAGGCGATGCTTCCTGCGCCGCTGGCCTCAGCGGCCAGTACGGTCAAAGCGGAAAGCGATAAGCTCGCCGCGTTCAACGATCCGCAAAACCGTTATGCGTTCTGTCTGACCTGCGCGAACGTGCGTTAATCCTCAAGCCCTCTTCCTGCGAAGAGGGCGTTTTCTCTGAGCAACAAGATACTAGCCATGCAGAAGAAATCGATTTACGTTGCCTATACCGGCGGGACCATTGGTATGCAGCGCTCCGAACAGGGTTACATCCCGGTCTCCGGACATCTTCAGCGCCAGCTGGCGCTGATGCCTGAATTCCATCGTCCTGAAATGCCCGACTTCACTATTCATGAATATGCCCCGCTGATGGATTCGTCAGATATGACGCCGGAGGACTGGCAGCATATCGCCGATGACATCAAAACCCATTACGATGAGTACGATGGTTTTGTGATCCTGCACGGCACCGACACCATGGCGTTTACTGCTTCTGCGCTCTCGTTCATGCTGGAGAATCTGGGTAAACCGGTGATTGTGACAGGGTCACAAATTCCATTGGCGGAGCTGCGTTCTGACGGACAAATCAATCTGCTCAACGCGCTTTACGTCGCGGCAAATTATCCGATCAACGAAGTTACCCTGTTCTTTAACAACCGTCTGTTTCGCGGCAACCGCACGACAAAGGCGCATGCTGACGGCTTTAACGCTTTCGCCTCCCCTAACCTCCAGCCGCTGCTCGAAGCGGGTATCCACATCCGCCGTCTGGGGACGCCACCGGCGCCCCGTAGTGAAGGTGAACTGATTGTTCATCCGATCACGCCTCAACCCATTGGGGTCGTCACCATTTATCCAGGAATCTCTGCCGATGTGGTGCGCAACTTCCTGCGCCAGCCGGTAAAAGCGCTGATTCTGCGTTCTTATGGCGTCGGTAATGCGCCGCAGAATAAAGAGTTCCTGAAAGAGCTTAGCGAAGCCAGCAAGCGCGGCATCGTGGTTGTGAACCTCACGCAGTGCATGTCAGGGAAAGTGAACATGGGCGGCTATGCCACCGGCAATGCCCTTGCGCATGCTGGCGTCATTGGCGGTGCGGATATGACCGTTGAAGCCACCCTGACCAAACTGCATTATCTGCTCAGCAAAGGGCTGGATACGGATGCAATTCGCAAAGCGATGACGCAAAACCTGCGTGGCGAACTCACGCCGGACGACTGAGGAGGATCTGATGACACACCGTGCGCTATTACTGGTCGATTTACAAAACGATTTCTGCGCCGGCGGCGCGCTGGCGGTCCCGGAGGGCGACAGCACCGTTGATATCGCAAACCAGCTGATTACCTGGTGCCAGACCCGTGGCGATGCGGTAATCGCAAGCCAGGACTGGCACCCTGCGAATCACGGCAGTTTCGCCAGTCAGCATCAGGCCCAGCCCTACAGCCAGGGGACACTGGACGGTCTGGCGCAAACCTTCTGGCCCGATCACTGCGTGCAGGAGACCGACGGCGCGGCGTTTCATCCGTTGCTGAACCGCAAGGCGATAGAGGCCGTTTTTCATAAGGGAGAGAACCCGCGGGTCGACAGCTATAGCGCCTTTTTTGATAATGGACGCCGGCAGAAAACCGGGCTGGATGCGTGGCTTCGCCAGCATGACGTGAATGCGCTGATCGTCATGGGACTGGCGACCGACTATTGCGTCAAGTTTACGGTGCTGGATGCGTTGCAACTGGGTTATACGGTGAATGTCATTACCGACGGCTGTCGCGGCGTGAACATTCAGCCACAGGACAGTGCCCATGCCTTCATGGAGATGGCAGCGGCAGGCGCTACGTTGTATACCCTCGCTGACTGGGAAGAAACTCAGCGCTAAACCTCCCGCCGGGTGACAGCCTGCCTTGTCATCCGGCGAAAAAATCTTTTCCCTTCCGTCACATAAAATGAACTCAAACCGGCAGTGACTCTGCACAGGTGCTACGCTTGGATGGCTGTTTTTTCGCCACGCCATTTCCGTGGCGTGTTTGCTTTTGATTTTTAATGTCAAAGAGGATTAGCTATGAAACGTTTGCCATTGTTGGCAGCATTACCCTTGCTTTGCGCATCTGTCGCGTCCGCCAGTTCCATGATGTCCGTCGGCTACTTCAACGGCGGCGGAGATGTTACCGCCGGACCCGGCGGCGATATCAACACCCTGGATGTCCGCCAGATTACCCACCTTAACTACTCATTCGGCCTGATTTACAACGCTGAGAAAGACGAAACCCACGCCGCGCTGAAAGATCCGGCGAAATTGCATCAGATCTGGCTGTCGCCAAAAGTGGAATCTGACCTTGCCCTGATCCCGGTACTGCGTAAACAGAACCCACAGCTGAAAGTCCTGCTTTCTGTTGGCGGCTGGGGCGCGCGCGGATTCTCTGGCGCTGCCGCAACGCCCGAGACACGCGCCGTGTTTATCCAGTCCGCGATGGAGGTTATGCAGAAATACGGTCTCGACGGTATCGATCTGGACTGGGAATATCCGGTTAACGGCGCCTGGGGACTGGTCGCCAGTCAGCCTGCCGACCGCGAGAACTTCACACTGCTGCTGAAAGAACTGCGTCAGGCAGTCGGCAATCAGAAACTGGTGACCATTGCCGTCGGGGCCAATGCGGAAAGTCCGAAAAGCTGGGTGGATGTGAAGGCGATTGCACCGCTGCTCGATTACATCAATCTGATGACCTATGACATGGCCTACGGAACGCAGTATTTCAACGCCAACCTGTATGATTCTAAAGACTGGCCAACCGTCACGGCGGCCGATAAATACAGCGTCGACTTTGTGGTCAACAACTACCTGGCCGCCGGGCTGAAGCCCCGACAGATGAATCTGGGGATTGGTTTTTATGGCCGCGTTCCCAAACGTTCTGTAGAGCCCGGAATTGACTGGACAAAACCGGACGCGCAAAAAAATCCCGTCACGCAACCCTACTTTGGCGAGCAGGAAATCGCGCTGTTTAAATCACTGGGTGTCGATCTGACCAAAGACACCTACGTGAAATATAACGACATCGTCAAAACGTTCCTGAACGATCCGCAGAAACGGTTTACCGAGCACTGGGACGATCAGGCGAAAGTACCATGGCTGTCCGTTCAGTCGGCTGACGGTAAACCGCTGTTTGCCCTCTCGTATGAGAATCCCCGCTCGGTGGCAATCAAAGCGGATTACATCAAGAAGCGCGGACTGGCGGGAGCGATGTTCTGGGAGTACGGCGCGGACGACAATAACCAGCTCGCGAAGCAACTGGCGGAATCCTTAGACATTACGCACTAAGCACCGTCCTTGACTGAAAATGCCCTGTGCGTCCGCATGGGGCATTTTTTTCGGAACCGGTGGGATGAGATGTGTCACACGAAACGGGATCGGTTATGATGGCCCAACCCGTTGCGTCAGCGTTTGACGCCACGTTTCATTTTCAACTGGAGGCATGGGATTGTATGGCTTTTATCCCTAAAAATTACGCCCGTCTGGAAGTTGGCTACCGGGAAAAGGCGCTGAAACTCTTCCCGTGGGTCTGCGGCCGCTGCTCCCGCGAGTTTGTTTACTCAAACCTTCGCGAACTGACGGTGCACCATATCGATCACGATCATTCCAATAACCCAGAAGATGGCAGCAACTGGGAGATGTTGTGCCTGTACTGCCACGATCATGAGCATTCCAAATATACGGAAGCCGACCAGTATGGCTCTACGGTGGTCGCGGGCGAGGATGCGCAAAAGAGCGTCGGCGAAGCCACATACAACCCTTTCGCCGATCTGAAAGCCATGTTGAACAAAAAATAATCCGCGACCTGATGATCAGTGCCCGACGCGCTACGCGTATCGGGCCTGTATCCCTGTTGGCAGCAAAGACATACCGCGCAGCAGTGAAATGGCATCAGAGCGGCGTGAGCTGAGACTTATTTTTTGCCCACTTGCGTAGTCGCCCTGAGGCATTCACATAAGGCGATGACGTGTTCAGCGAGATCATTCGCCCCATCGTCCATTTGCCGTACCACGGTGAATCATACAATTCATGATCCGTCCTGGCATTAATCAATTGAATGATCTCATCTTTTGCAGATTGCAGTTCAATGAGTAATGCTGAGTAATCCAGGTCACGATAATCTGCATAAAATTTCTGCGCCAGTAGACCCAATTGATTCCACTGATATCCTGTTTCCGGAAAATCGACCGGCAATCCTTGCGACTCGCGCGTGATCCATTTGATGACCAGGGTATGCCATCCGAGCAGATAGGCAACAAGGTTACACACGCTCATCTGCGTGCCCTTTGCGTGCCCTTCCATTGTCTTATCTGAAGTCTGCTCTGGCGGGATCGCTGTAAAACAGTCGGTCAACTTGCCAAAATTTTTCTCAATGGCATAAAGCAATTCAGATTTCGTTTGCGGTACACCCATAACAAGTTCCCTCTCATTTTTACGCGAGATACCATGACGACCCGACGTGACGATCAAATACGGACAATAATATCCCATTCGTCACGACAGGCTATCAGGATTTGAACGTCGCAATCGGTTCTGGCGTAATGCCGAAATCCACTTTCAACTGCTGTTTGCTCTTCATCACCATCTGCCCATTGGTGTCGATCGTCATATGTTGCGCATCCGTATTGTGGCGCGCCTGCCAGAGCATCACCAGTTGCAGACTGTTCTCTTTTTGCTCCGGGGTCAGCGCGACGCCATCCGGCCATTTTCCCAGTTCAACGGCGGTGGATAAACGCTGATACACTTCCGGCGTCATGCTGTTAACTATCTCATCAAGATTCATGATAAGTCCGCTCCTATGGAATAATTTGCTGAATCGTTTTTTCAACCTTTCGTCTGGTCACCGTTTTCGTCGTCAATGAAGCTCAGAGAAGCTGAATTGACGCAGTAACGTTCGCCGGTGGGTTGCGGGCCATCGGGGAAGACGTGCCCCAGATGCGCATCGCAGTTTCCACAGCGAATTTCAATGCGTTGCATACCGTGTGAAAAGTCCTTGATATAACGGATCGACTCTTCACTTACCGGCTCGTAAAAGCTGGGCCAACCGCAGCCGGAATCGTATTTGGACTGGGAGGTAAACAACGGCGCATCGCAGATCAAACAGTGATAAACGCCGTCACGCTTGTTATGCAGCAACTGCCCGGTAAATGGCGGTTCTGTGCCGTGATTCTGCGTCACGTAGAACTGCATTTCAGACAGGTTTTTTTTCAGATCTTCTGCAGAAGGTTTGTTCGCCATTTTGCTCACATCTCACTTTTCATGACGCTGACATTGCGCGACAGATTCTAACAAAACATTAACACCTCAGTGCAGACTTTTGTTCTAAACTTGATCCTTGCGAAATGGCAGCTTGCGAATCGTGATGCAAATCACATTTTTATCTCAGTTGCCCTTTAAAATTCGGGGCGCCGCCCCCATGTGGTTTCAAGCCCAATGGAAGAGTGAGGCGAGTCAGCCGTGCAAAGCTTGTACAGAGGATTGATTTGTCGCAATGATTGACACGATTCCGCTTGACGCTGCGTAAGGTTTTTGTAATTTTACAGGCAACCTTTTATTCACTAACAAATAGCTGGTGGAATATATGACTATCAAAGTAGGTATCAACGGTTTTGGCCGTATCGGTCGCATTGTTTTCCGTGCTGCTCAGAAACGTTCTGACATCGAGATCGTTGCAATCAACGACCTGTTAGACGCTGAATACATGGCTTACATGCTGAAATATGACTCCACTCACGGCCGTTTTGACGGTACCGTTGAAGTGAAAGACGGTCATCTGATCGTTAACGGTAAAAAAATCCGTGTTACCGCTGAACGCGATCCGGCTAACCTGAAATGGGACGAAGTTGGTGTTGACGTAGTGGCTGAAGCGACCGGTATCTTCCTGACCGACGAGACTGCTCGTAAGCACATCACTGCTGGCGCGAAAAAAGTCGTACTGACTGGTCCGTCTAAAGATGACACCCCGATGTTTGTTAAAGGCGCTAACTTTGACAAATATGCTGGCCAGGACATCGTTTCCAACGCATCCTGCACCACCAACTGCCTGGCTCCGCTGGCAAAAGTGATCAACGACAACTTCGGCATCATCGAAGGTCTGATGACCACTGTTCACGCAACCACCGCTACTCAGAAAACCGTTGATGGCCCGTCTCACAAAGACTGGCGCGGCGGCCGTGGCGCAGCTCAAAACATCATCCCATCCTCTACCGGCGCGGCTAAAGCGGTAGGTAAAGTTCTGCCAGAACTGAATGGCAAACTGACTGGTATGGCGTTCCGCGTTCCAACTCCGAACGTATCCGTTGTTGACCTGACCGTTCGTCTGGAAAAAGCCGCTTCTTACGAAGACATTAAGAAAGCTATCAAAGCCGCTTCCGAAGGCCCGATGAAAGGCGTTCTGGGCTACACCGAAGACGACGTTGTATCTACCGATTTCAACGGCGAAGTTTGCACTTCCGTGTTCGATGCTAAAGCGGGTATCGCTCTGAACGACAACTTCGTGAAACTGGTTTCCTGGTACGACAACGAAACGGGTTACTCCAACAAAGTTCTGGACCTGATCGCTCACATCTCCAAATAAGTTGAGATGAGAAACTGATCCAAAAAGGCGACTTCGGTCGCCTTTTTTTATGGCTTTTCGCTACGGTTGAATCAAGGATTGCATCATGATTAATAAAATTTTTGCACTTCCGGTAATCGAACACATTACCCCTGTCCTCTCCCGCCGTCAGCTCGACGAGCTGGACCTGATCGTCGTCGACCACCCGCAGGTAAAAGCGTCTTTCGCGTTACAGGGCGCGCACCTGCTCTCCTGGAAACCAGCCGGAGAAGAAGAGATTCTGTGGCTGAGCAACAATACACCGTTTAAAAATGGCGTCGCGCTGCGCGGCGGCGTGCCGATTTGCTGGCCGTGGTTTGGTCCGGCGGCACAGCAAGGACTGCCCTCTCACGGCTTTGCCCGTAACCTGTCGTGGACGCTGAAAGCCCATAATGAAGACGACAACGGCGCAGTGCTGACGTTTGAACTGCAAAGCAATGAAGAGACACTGAAACTGTGGCCGCATGATTTCACCCTGCTGGCGCGCTTTAAAGTGGGCAAAACCTGCGAGATTGAACTGGAAGCGCACGGTGAATTTGAAACGACCTCCGCGCTGCATACCTATTTCAACGTTGGCGATATCGCGGCGGTGAAAGTCAGCGGTCTGGGCGATCGCTTCATCGATAAAGTGAACAACGCCAAAGAAGATGTACTGTCTGACGGCGTACAGACCTTCCCGGATCGTACCGACCGTGTTTACCTGAACCCGGAAGCCTGCAGCGTGATTCACGATGGCGCACTGAACCGCAACATCGACGTTGTGCACCATCACCACCTCAACGTGGTTGGCTGGAACCCTGGCCCGGCGCTGTCTGTGAGCATGGGCGATATGCCGGACGATGGCTACAAAACCTTTGTGTGCGTGGAAACGGCGTATGCCACCGCCGCACAGAAGACCACCGAAGAAAAACCTTCCCGCCTGGCGCAAACCATTCGCGTTGCGAAGCGCTAAGAATGATTGCGGTTGAGACATCACAGGCCGGATAAAGCGTCAGTCGCCATCAGGCATTGTTTGCCGGATGGCGATGCATGCGCATCTTATCTGGCCTGCGGGTCAAAACCGGATCTCATCACACCATATCCAGCGCCGTTTTGCCTCTCGGCGCGGGATACGCCTTATCCAGTGCGGCGAGTTCCTGAGCGGAAAGCGTCATGCCCAGCGCCGCCGCATTTTGCTGCACATGTTCCACGCTTGCCGCTTTCGGAATCGCCATCACTCCGTGATGACTGATGACCCATGCCAGCAGGATCTGCGCTGCCGATGCATTGTGCGCATGCGCAATCTCATTGACCACCGGATGATTCAGTAAACCGCTGCGTAAACGCCCGGCCTGCGCCAACGGGCTGTAAGCCATTACGGGGAGGTGATGTTGCTGACACCACGGTAACAAATCGTATTCAATGCCGCGTGAAGCCAGATGATACAGCACCTGATTGGTCGCGCACTGCCTGCCGCCCGGGATCTGCCACAGCGCCTGCATATCGTCGACGTCAAGATTGGACACCCCCCAGCGACAAATTTTGCCCTGAGCAATCAGGGTTTCCATTGCTTCGACCGTCTCGGCAAAGGAGAAATTGCCTGACCAGTGCAATAAATAGAGATCCAGATAGTCGGTTTTCAGACGACGCAGACTGGCCTCGCAGGCGGTGATCGCCTTTTGCCCACCCGCGTTCCACGGGTAGACCTTCGACACCAGGAACACGCGTTCACGCACTCCGTTCAGCGCCTCACCAACCACCTCTTCCGCGCCGCCATCGGCATACATTTCAGCGGTATCGATGAGCGTCAACCCCAGTTCCACGCCCGCGCGAAGTGCAGACACTTCCGCCCGGCGGTGACCGGCATTTTCCCCCATGTACCATGTCCCCTGCCCGATCGCAGGCAGAACAACGTCACCGGCGAAGACAACCTGTTTATCTGTCATCACATTCTCCTTTGTTGTGCACCACCGTAAAGCAAAACAGGGCGCAAGCGCCCTGTTTTGATGCACAGATTGCACTGTGATAATGCACAATCAGAACTTATAGGTGATCCCGGTTGAAATCAGGCCAGTCCAGGATTTGTCCACCATCGGGCTGTCGGTAATTTCATCAGACAGACGCGTGTAGCGTGCAACACCGTAAACGCTCCAGTCACCGAGGAAATTGTAGTTCGCGCTCAGTTCCAGATACGGATTCCAGCTGTCGTCCGGGTTATAACCACGCATACCACTGCGAGCGGACTCTTTACGTGACACGCCGTAGTAGTAGTCGTTCTGGTTTTCACTGTTCCACTCCACACCGATACCCGGTGTCAGGGTCAGGCCGCCGTTGGTATAGCGGTACAACCAGGCCAGATCCCAGACGATGCCGTTGCTGTTGTCCAGCGTATCCCCGGCGAGCGTGGTACGCAGGAAACCGTATTCGGTATTATGAACGTACGATAAACCCGCCATCATGGTGCTCTTACGCTTATCAAGACGACGCATCTGACGATCGTCGCTGTCACCCGGTTTGAAATACATCGGGGACCAGTAGGCGGTGATCGATAACTTATCTGCGGTGTCGTTCCACAGGTAGTATCCACCACCCAGACCATGGAACCAGAAGTTGTCGCCTTCGTAATTAATCACCGGAACCGGATAAACATCCGCGTCGTAATCTTTATATGGGTGTTCAACCACACCAACGCCAGCGCCAAGCGTCAGGTTGCTTTCAGCGTGCGCCACGGTAGCTGACGATGCGATTAACACGCCAAGTGCCAGAAGTTTGAGTTTGGTCACAATCCATCTTTCCTTATTCAAATGTTCAGCGGCGAAAGTGTAACCGCCAATACGTTACAACCCAACCATTTTACAAATTAATGAAAGAATGTAACCGTCTAATTTTGCAGGCTGAGATGACGCTCTGCTTACAGTGGGGTGAAAACTGTGTGATCTCCCGCGGCATTATTTACATTCGCTATGCACTTTTTGCGGATGAGTTATTGATATGCCATTGAAAATCATTTGTGGGTGCATGCAAGTTTTGCAAATGCCATCTACGCTTTAGTTTAGAAGTTGTATCGCCGGGCACGTTGGTCTCACGCTGTGCAAGCTGGCATGAGAGTTGCTGTTTTTTTGATACGAGACAGTAAATGACGTCGTTCAGTCTACCTCTTCCGGGAGCCTCTACTATTCATATGAACGGCTCTTAACCTGTGCTAAAAAACGAAAGGACGGCATATCATGAATATATTCGATCACTATCGCCAGCGTTATGAAGCTGCCAAGGACGAAGAGTTCACACTGCAGGAGTTTCTTACCACTTGTCGGCAAGATCGCAGTGCTTATGCCAACGCGGCAGAACGGCTATTGATGGCTATTGGTGAGCCCGTCATGGTCGACACTGCCCAGGAACCCCGACTTTCTCGCCTCTTCTCCAACCGGGTTATTGCACGTTACCCGGCGTTTGAAGAGTTTTACGGCATGGAAGACGCGATCGAACAGATTGTCTCTTATCTGAAACACGCGGCTCAGGGGCTGGAAGAGAAGAAACAGATTTTGTATCTGTTGGGGCCTGTAGGGGGCGGGAAATCGTCGCTTGCCGAACGACTGAAGTCGTTGATGCAGCGTGTCCCGATTTATGTGCTGAGCGCCAACGGCGAACGCAGTCCGGTGAACGATCATCCGCTGTGCCTGTTTAATCCGCAGGAAGATACCCAGATTCTGGAAAAAGAGTACGGCATTCCGCGCCGTTATCTCGGCACCATTATGTCGCCGTGGGCCGCCAAACGCCTGCATGAGTTTGGCGGGGATATCACCAAATTCCGCGTGGTGAAAGTCTGGCCGTCGATTCTTGCGCAAATCGCGATTGCCAAAACGGAACCCGGCGATGAGAACAATCAGGACATCTCCGCGCTGGTCGGGAAAGTGGATATTCGAAAACTCGAACACCATGCCCAAAACGATCCGGACGCGTATGGCTATTCCGGCGCATTGTGCCGGGCCAACCAGGGGATCATGGAATTCGTCGAGATGTTCAAAGCGCCGATTAAAGTACTGCATCCGCTGCTGACCGCCACTCAGGAAGGTAACTACAACGGCACCGAGGGGATCTCCGCCCTGCCGTTTAACGGCATCATTCTCGCCCACTCGAACGAATCGGAATGGGTGACGTTCCGTAACAACAAAAACAACGAAGCCTTCCTCGACCGTGTTTACATCGTGAAGGTGCCGTACTGCTTACGCATTTCCGAAGAGATCAAAATCTACGAGAAATTGCTTAACCACAGCGAACTGACACATGCGCCCTGCGCGCCGGGAACCCTGGAAACGCTGGCGCGTTTCTCGATTCTCTCCCGCCTGAAAGATCCGGAAAACTCGAGTATCTACTCGAAAATGCGCGTCTATGACGGCGAGAGTCTGAAAGATACCGATCCGAAAGCGAAGTCGTATCAGGAATATCGCGACTACTCCGGCGTCGATGAAGGGATGAACGGTCTGTCGACCCGTTTTGCGTTTAAGATCCTCTCGCGCGTCTTTAACTTTGACCATGTCGAGGTCGCGGCGAACCCGGTTCATCTGTTCTATGTACTGGAACAGCAGATCGAGCGTGAACAGTTCCCGCAGGAGCAAGCTGAACGCTATCTCGAGTTCCTGAAAGGCTATCTGATCCCGAAATACGCCGAGTTTATTGGAAAAGAGATCCAGACTGCTTATCTCGAATCCTACTCGGAATACGGACAGAATATTTTCGACCGTTATGTCACATATGCCGATTTCTGGATTCAGGATCAGGAGTACCGCGATCCGGATACTGGCCAGTTGTTTGACCGTGAATCGCTGAACGCGGAGCTGGAGAAAATTGAGAAACCGGCGGGGATCAGCAACCCGAAAGATTTCCGTAATGAAATCGTTAACTTTGTGCTGCGTGCACGAGCTAACAACAGCGGACGAAATCCAAACTGGACCAGCTATGAAAAACTGCGCACGGTCATTGAGAAGAAAATGTTCTCCAATACCGAAGAGCTGCTGCCGGTCATTTCGTTCAATGCCAAAACCTCGACCGATGAGCAGAAGAAACACGACGACTTTGTCGACCGGATGATGGAGAAAGGCTACACCCGTAAACAGGTGCGTTTACTGTGCGAATGGTATCTGCGCGTACGTAAATCGTCTTAACAGCATAAATGACCCGGAAGATTTTCTCCGTTTACCGGGCAAATAGTTCGTTTGTACGCAAAATCATTCAAGGTGTATCAAGGCGGCAAATGAGTGAATCCCCAGGAGCGTACATAAGTACGTGACTGGGGTGAGCGAATGCAGCCAACGCCGAGATAACTTGAAGGATGAAGCGTAAAGTTGGCAAATGCAGTACGGGGGGCATATGACCTGGTTCATTGACCGACGACTTAACGGCAAAAATAAGAGCACGGTTAACCGCCAGCGCTTTTTACGCCGTTATAAAGCACAAATTAAACAGTCGATCTCCGAGGCCATTAACAAGCGTTCGGTGACCGATGTAGACAGCGGTGAATCTGTCTCCATTCCGACGGAAGATATCAGCGAACCGATGTTTCATCAGGGGCGCGGCGGCCTGCGCCATCGTGTTCACCCAGGTAACGACCATTTCGTACAAAATGACCGCATCGAGCGTCCGCAGGGCGGAGGCGGCGGTTCAGGTAGCGGACAGGGCCAGGCCAGTCAGGACGGTGAAGGCCAGGATGAGTTCGTCTTTCAGATCTCTAAAGACGAATACCTCGATCTGCTTTTCGAAGACTTAGCGCTACCCAACCTGAAGCAAAACCAGCAGCGCCAGCTTACGGAGTATAAAACGCACCGGGCCGGTTATACCGCCAACGGCGTTCCGGCCAATATCAGCGTCGTGCGTTCGCTGCAAAATTCTCTCGCCCGGCGTACGGCCATGACGGCCGGCAAACGACGCGAGTTGCACGCGCTGGAACAGGATCTCGACACCATCAGCAAAAGCGAACCGGCGCAGTTGCTGGAAGAGGAACGGTTACGCAAAGAGATTGCTGAGCTGCGAGCCAAAATCGAACGCGTGCCGTTTATCGACACCTTCGACTTGCGCTACAAAAATTACGAGAAGCGTCCCGATCCTTCCAGCCAGGCTGTGATGTTCTGCCTGATGGACGTCTCCGGATCCATGGATCAGTCGACGAAAGACATGGCCAAACGCTTTTATATTCTGCTCTATCTGTTTTTGAGCCGAACCTATAAGAACGTGGAAGTGGTCTATATTCGTCACCACACCCAGGCAAAAGAGGTCGATGAGCATGAATTCTTCTACTCTCAGGAAACCGGGGGAACCATTGTCTCCAGCGCCCTGAAGTTGATGGATGAGGTTGTGAAAGAACGTTACGACCCTGCGCAGTGGAACATCTACGCCGCACAGGCATCGGATGGTGATAACTGGGCGGATGACTCTCCGCTGTGCCATGAAATTCTGGCGAAGAAATTGCTGCCGGTAGTTCGTTATTACAGCTATATCGAAATTACCCGCCGCGCGCATCAAACCCTGTGGCGCGAATATGAACATCTGCAAGCCACGTTTGATAATTTTGCGATGCAACATATTCGCGACCAGGATGATATTTACCCGGTGTTCCGCGAGCTTTTTCAGAAACAAGGTGCCACCAGCTCCAATTAAACGACAGCCAGCCAGGAAAATAGTCTCCTGGCTGGTTCATTTCATGCCTTTTGCACTCCATATCCCTGCTGGCCGGTAGGTTGCACCTGTGACGTGTGATAAAATAGATTATCTGACCAGGAGGGTTGTTGTTTATCATGAAATTGCCCCATAAAGCGCTCAGGCTCTTTATTTCCGCAAGCGTTGTCGTTTTGACATCTTCCTTTTTGATCTATGAACTTATTGCCAGCCATAAGTCAATGAATGGCTACATGCGCTATATCATCGAAAAAGCAGACTCCTCATTTCTGTATGATAAATACCAGAATCAGAGTATTGCCGCCCATCTGATGCGCACACTGGCAACCCCCGAGAAAACGCTCTCGGCGGATACCCGCAATACCCTTTGCCAGTCGTTTGAAAGTGTTAACTCGGTGTATGGTTTGAATCTGACGCAGCACAATTATCCCCCACTTAACGGCACGTTACAGACCTCCGTTGATGACTGTGAGCGTATCGCGGACGATGTGCTGCTGCTTCCTGCTTTTGATCAGGCCGTGAAGGTTAACCGGGAACAGATTGATTATGGAAAAGGCCTCGCCACTTCAGAAGAGAAATTTCATTATTATCTGGATTTACAGAATCAATATATTTATTTCTATGACACGATCAACACGCGTCAGTTTGCCATGCATCACTGGGCTTTTTTACAAAAAGGCTCATTAGGTATTCATCAGGCCGATATTGACGAATTGTTTTCTGGTCGTACCGTGCTGTCGAGTATCTATCAGGATGATCGCACCGGACTTAACGTGATGAGTTTTTTAACACCGGTCTATCTGGACGGTAAGTTAAAAGGCATCGTGATGGTGGATATTAATAAGCACAACTTGCAAAATATTGTTTTTACCCGCGACCGCCCACTGGTCTGGCGTTATCTTGATGCCAGCGTGACGGATACCGACTCGGATAAGACGATTATTATTCATCAAAGCGAGAATAATCTTTTCCCGTACGTCCATTACGTCAGCGATCTTCCCGGTGGTCTGCACGTCGAGTTTTCACTTGATATTTTGTATTTCATTGTCTCGTCCTGGAAGCTGTTTCTGTTTTACCTGCTGGCGACGGCCCTGCTTCTCAATATGGTCCGGCTGCATTTCCGCCTGTATCACAATGTGACCCGCGAAAATATCAGCGATGCGATGACAGGCCTGTATAACCGTAAAATTTTAACCCCGACGCTTGAGCAGCGGTTACAGCGTTTTGTCAGCACCGGAACGCCGGTGACCTTTATCGCCATCGATCTCGACAAGCTGAAAATGATTAACGATACGCAGGGACACCACGAGGGCGATCGGGCGATCACCTTGTTGGCAAAAGCGATTGAGGCGTCGGTGCGCAAAAGCGATTACGCCATCCGTCTGGGCGGCGATGAATTTTGCATCATACTGGTGGACGCGGAGCCAGATATGGCGACTCGTCTGCCAGAACGGATAGCCAACCACCTGCGGACTGTGGCGCCTGAGAAAGATATTCGTTTTTCATCAGGCAGCTACAGCATGCAGCCGAACGATACGCTGCATGATGCCTACACCGCCTCTGACGAGCAGCTCTACCTCAACAAGCACCAAAATCGTCAGCGTTCGTGATAATCTTTACCGTGTTTTTTTCGCGCAAACAGGAGTAAAAAATGAGCGAAATGGAGAAAGGCAGCGAAACCCATCAGCGTTTACTCGACTTATTGTCTCTGGAGGGCGCTCGTTATCGCGTCGTCAGCCATGAGGCCGTAGGGAAATGCGAGGCCGTGTCAGAAATTCGGGGCACCGCACTGGGTCAGGGAGCAAAGGCGCTGGTCTGCAAAGTTAAAGGTAATGGGCTGAATCAGCATGTACTGGCTATTTTACCTGCCGACCAACAGGCCGATCTCGGTCAACTGGCGGCATATCTTGGCGGTCTGCGTGCGTCCCTTGCCAGCCCGGCTGAAGTGGACGAGCTCACCGGTTGCGTTTTTGGCGCGATCCCGCCCTTCAGTTTTCATCCGCAGTTAACGCTGGTCGCCGATCCGCTGCTGTTCGAGCGCTATGGCGAAATTGCCTTTAACGCCGGCGTACTCACGAAATCAATTATTCTCAATACTGACGATTATCTGCGCATTGCCCGGCCAGAGTTGGTGGCATTTCACCGCGCATCGTAAGCGTTCAGCTACCACGTTCGAGAATTAAAACAGAAATCACGATAACGGCGGCGATGGCGAAAAAGGATGAACTAATAATGAGCGTTTCAATAAACATCTGATCGTTCATGGCTACACCTCAAAATGAGAGAAACCGGTTCAACTGTTATTGATAGTCCGCAATAATGGCAATTTGATGACAAAATAAAAAATTGCCTGTTTTTTCGCCGTCAGGCATTTGCCCGAAAATAGCCGCCAGATTCTAAAAAAGTCTGTTCTGCGTGGCGTTTGGGCGTAGAGTAAACAGGCTTAACTTTTTTTTGGCAAGGAAACCACGATGTTTGATGTCACTCTGCTGATCCTGCTCGGACTGGCAGCTCTGGGCTTTGTCAGCCATAACACCACTGTCGCCGTTTCAATTCTGGTGCTGATTATTGTCCGCGTTACCCCGCTCAATACCTTTTTCCCATGGATTGAAAAACAGGGGCTGACCATCGGGATTATTATCCTGACAATTGGCGTCATGGCGCCAATCGCCAGCGGGACGCTGCCGCCTTCCACCTTGATCCACTCTTTCCTTAACTGGAAATCGCTGGTGGCGATTGTGGTTGGCGTGGTGGTCTCATGGCTCGGCGGTCGCGGCGTGACGCTGATGGGCAGCCAGCCACAGCTGGTCGCCGGTTTGCTGGTTGGCACCGTGCTTGGCGTGGCCTTATTTCGCGGTGTACCTGTCGGTCCACTTATCGCGGCTGGTCTTGTCTCGCTTATTGTGGGAAGACAGTAGCCAACCCCGCCAGATAACGGCCTGGCGTCTGTCCCAGGCCTTTTTTGAACATGGTGATAAACGCCGTGGTCGAATCATACCCCAACAGTTGCGCCACCTGCTGCACGTTCTGCCCTCCGACCAGGGCCTGTAAGGCCAGAATAAGCTGAAGCTGATGCCGCCAGCGACGAAAACTGAGCCCCGTCTCTTTCACCACCAGTCGGGCAAGGTTGCGCTCACTCATCGCAAATACGCTGGCCCACTGCCCCAGCGTTTGCCACTGCGCCGGTTCGCGCGCCATGGTGTCAACCATCCGGCGGATCTTCGGATGCGCTGAAACCGGCAACTGCATCTGCTCCTGCGGCTGTTGTGGGAGTTCATCAAATAACACCTGCGTCAGGCGCTGCGTTTGCGGCGCTGTCCGCTGAGCGTCACTCCGCGTCGCCAGTGAGAGGATCAACTCCCGACAAAGCGGAGACATTTTTAACGTACAGCAACGTCCCGGCAGAGTGACCGCATCCGGTTCGATGAAGAGAAAGCAGAGCTCCGCGCCTGCCGTTACGTGGTTGCTGTGAGGAACGCCGCCGGGGATCCAGACCGCGTACTGCGGCGGCACCATCCACATCGCGCACTCAACATCACAGGTGATGGCCCCGTGCAGTGCCATAATCAGTTGCCCTTTACGATGCTGGTGCTGTGCGCTAAACAGCTCGTCAGGGCGAGCGCGGATACGAAACGCCACGGCGGCATCATGGTGCAGATCGGGGTCATATCCGTCGAGTCGCAGGCTGTACATCATTTTGTCCGAATTTAGCGATAAACTGTCATTTTAGCTTGATTCGCAACACAGTTAAACGCGGTAAGGTACGGCCTCACCTGTTGATATGAGAGAACAATGACTTCTTCACCACCACGCGGCAACCACGGCGCCCTGCTGATTGCCGGTATCCTGATGATTGCCACCACGCTGCGCGTGACGTTTACCGGTGCCGCCCCTTTGCTGGAGGCGATTCGCACGGACTATGGTCTCACGACCGCCCAGACGGGGTTATTAACCACTCTGCCACTGCTGGCGTTTGCGCTGGTTTCTCCGCTTGCCGCCGGCATTGCCCGCCGTATTGGCATGGAACGCAGCCTCTTCGCAGCAATGCTGCTGATTTGCACCGGGGTTGCCGTGCGTTCGCTGCCCGATGCCGCTTTGCTGTTTCTCGGCACGGCCATCATCGGCTGCGGTATCGCCCTCGGCAACGTGCTGCTGCCAGGGCTTATCAAACGCGATTTTTCTCAGCACGTCGCCAGACTGACCGGTGCTTATTCCCTGACGATGGGTGCCGCCGCCGCGCTGGGCTCCGCGCTGGTGGTTCCCCTGGCGCTGAGCGGGTTTGGCTGGCGCGGTGCGCTGCTGCTGTTGATGGTGTTCCCGCTACTGGCGTTGCTGATCTGGCTGCCGCAGTGGCGTAACGCCGCCCACGCGAACGTAACCACCTCGCGCACCCTGCATGCTCGCGGCATCTGGCGTTCACCGCTGGCCTGGCAGGTGACATTATTTCTTGGAATTAACTCGCTGATCTATTACGTAATTATCGGCTGGCTGCCAGCAATCTTAATCAGCCACGGCTATAGCGAGGCACAGGCCGGTTCGCTGCATGGTTTACTCCAGTTAGCGACCGCCTCACCCGGTTTACTCATTCCGCTGGTGCTGCACCGTTTTCACGATCAGCGCTGTATCGCCGCGCTGGTGTCGTTGATGTGCGCAGTGGGCGCCGCTGGCTTCTGGTTTATGCCGGATCAGGCGGTGCTATGGACGCTGCTGTTTGGATTCGGCTCCGGTGCAACGATGATTCTGGGGCTGACCTTTATCGGCCTGCGCGCCAGTTCTGCGCATCAGGCGGCGGCGCTTTCCGGCATGGCGCAATCCGTCGGTTATCTCTTAGCCGCTTGCGGGCCGCCGCTAATGGGCAGGATCCATGACGCCCAGGGCAACTGGCAGATCCCGCTGCTGGCCGTTGCGGCTCTGGCGATAGTGATGGCGATATTTGGCCTCTACGCGGGGCGTAATAAAGAGATTACCGCCTGAGAGTGATGACAAACCTCATCACAACACTGGACAAGCGAAGATCACCTAATTAAAAACAAGGAAAATCAATTGATTGATTTTCGGCTGATAGCCACAAAGAAGGAAAAACCACGTTTTTTCCTTCTTTGTCAGCTGTCTGAGGGCAGACGAGATGTCTGCCCTGCTGATTAGCCTCGCGCAGCGCGCAGTAACGCCTGCGCCAGGGGAACCGGTTTCCCCGCAAGAGCGCCGCGTTCGGGCTGGAAAAGCGTGGCGACAAAGAACGGATGCGTAACCAGTTCTACCGCCCGAATATCCCCGTTATCATCCCAGCCGGTCACCCGCAGATCACCGCTGTCCAGTTCAGCCGCAAACGCCTGTGCAATGCCGTAGTTACACTGATAACCCTCCGAAATCACCGGCTGACCATAGGCTTTAGCAATCAGCGTATTGGGCCGCAGTTCAACATCGTCGGTTTTTTCCACCAGCGAACAGGCGAGTGGCGCAATAACCATCCGGCCCGTCGTGTCAGTTTCCGCATGGGCGGCATCTGACCAGCCCAGCACATTACGCGCATACTCAAGGATGGCATGTTGAAAACCGCCACAGGTTCCCAGGAAAGGAACGCTGTTTTCGCGGGCATAACGGATGGCCGTCAGCGCGCCTTCGGTATTTTTATAGGGACTGCCAGGTACCACCCAGATGGCGTCATAGCCCACCAGATCTTCTGCGCTGGTGATTTCAGTGCTGGACAGCCAGTCGTAATCCGCCAGCAGTTCCAGAACCGCTGCAGCGTCGTCGATAGCCAGAGGAATCGCCTGATGCGCTGTGATGCCAGCGTTGTAATCACCCACCAGCGCAATCCGCAGCGTATCTTTTACAGGGGATATTTCCATGGAGAATTCCTTACGTCAGAACAATTGGGGACAACATAAGGAACCTCAGCCTACCGATCTTTTACTGCCATCACAATCCCTTAATTTAGGGATGAACGCGTGCGAAGTGATATAGTGATCGGGAGCAGTTTTTCTGCCGGACGAGGCAAATGCGATGAAAAGTAAGGTTTTAGTGAGCGCTTGCCTGATGGGGCTGAAGGTGCGTTATAACGGCAGCGAGAAAGCCGAGTCCACCGCGCTGCTGGCGCGTTTGCAGGCAGAACAGCGCCTGGTGGTTCACTGCCCGGAACTGGCCGCAGGATTACCGACCCCACGACCACCGGCTGAGATTGTGCAGGCCGATGGCAGCGACGTCATGCAGGGTCAGGCGTCCATTGTGGAAAAGAGCGGTCATGATGTCACCGGACATTATCAGCTTGCCGCCTGGCTGGCGCTGCACACGGCACAGGAGGCCGGCTGTGACGTTGCGCTACTCACCGACGGCAGCCCAACCTGCGGCAGTCAGTTTATCTACGACGGCAGCTTCAGCGGACAGCGTCATCCCGGTATGGGGGTTGCCGCCGCGCTGTTGCGCCAGCACGGAATCACGGTTTTTTCCGACCAACAGCTCAATGAGTTTTGCGCCTGGATTGAGGAGAGAGACAAGCATGAATATTCAGTGTAAACGCGTCTACGACCCGGCAGAAGACAGCGATGGCTACCGGGTGCTGGTTGACCGGCTGTGGCCACGCGGGATCAAAAAAGCAGATCTCGTGCTCAATGAGTGGGTCAAGGAGCTCACCCCTTCAACAGAACTGCGCAAAGCCTTTCACGCGGAAACGATCGATTTTCAGCATTTTACTGAGCAATACCGCGCGGAACTTGCCACGCAGAAAAAGGAAGGCGAACGACTGGCGCAGATTGCCCGCCAGCAGACACTGACGCTGCTGTACGCCGCCAAAAACAGCGAACAGAATCACGCTATTGTGCTGGCAGACTGGCTACGCGAGTTGTGATTCGCGGGTAACTGTCGATTCAGGCTGAGTATCCGGCAGCAGGGGCATCAAGTGTTCCGCTCTGACCCAGGCAAAACCCCGCTGCCCGTTTGCCGACACCACCTCCCCCGTCACCAGCCAGAGCGCACGCGACGTCTCTTTCGGCAGCATCGTGGTAAATCCATTAACGGGATTAATAAACATCTCACCCGGCTGGCAGAGATGAAACAATTCCACCGTCTTGCCTATATTGCCGCGTCCGGCAGATGTTTTCGCCCCAATAATCAGCGCCAGGGTGCCCGGTTTTAGCTGGAACATACTTCTCTCGTTGCGCTCTTGCGACTCTGGTTAAGATAATTCTGAGAAATGATAGCCTGCCGAAAGCGTACTTGTCACGCCCTGGCGACTCGCAGAATAAGCGAAAAGCGTGAGGATAAAACCCCTTTTGTCACCCATTAACCCCTGTTATCCTTGCAGCTCTTTGCATAATTCAGACAGGTGATCGCATGAGACTGGGCATACTGTTTCCCGTCGTCATTTTCATTACGGCCGTGGTTTTTTTGGCCTGGTTTTTTATCGGTGGCTATGCCGCACCGGGGGCGTGAATCATGAAAAAAACGACGCTGATTATGATTGTCGTCGCGGTAGTCGTGGTGCTGGGTACGGAACTGGGCTGGTGGTAACGCCAGACTCAAAAAGACAAAAGGCCACCCTCAGGTCGCCTTTTTTCAGTTAATTCTTGCGGCTTAGCTTTTGATTTTTCTGTAGATAAACAGTACGACGATAGCACCAATAACCGCCACTACAAAGCTGCCGAAATTAAAGCCATCGACTTTCCCAAAACCAAGCAGGGTACTGATCCAGCCCCCCACTACGGCACCGACGATCCCCAGGATGATCGTCATAAAGAATCCACCACCATCCTTACCAGGCATAATCCACTTCGCCAGAATACCTGCAATCAGACCAAAAATAATCCATGAAATAATGCCCATTTTTTCCTCGCTTATCGATTTTGCGTTAGCGGTTTATTCGCCGTTAAAAAGGATAGCACACTGTCAGGAAATTGAAATTTGTGATGAACATCACTTAATTTAGCTTTCTGATTTCTCCCACAAAAGATGGGGTTGCAAGTTTAGATGATAAAGATTATCTTTCTCATTACTGAATAGTTGAGTAAATAACTCAGGTATTCAGTACGACATTGCTCACATTGCTTCCAGTATTTCTTGCCCGCCTCTGTGCGGGCTTTTTTTTGACGTCCGCTCGTCATTTATGTCGAATCCGCTGTCATTTTTCCTGCTGCTTGTGCCTTGTTCCGCGTCAGCGCTGGCTTTGCCACTCTGGCACGTATTGTGCTTATCCCCTGCGTCATGACGACAACCCGAAGCTTCAGCGGCTCCGCTCAGGCTTCGTCACAATTCGCGCTATTTCAGCTTTTAACAGGTCTGTTATTGATGAAAAAAATCACCAGTGTCTGTCCCTACTGTGGGGCCGGGTGCAAGCTCAAGCTTGTTGTTGAAAATAACAAAATCATCCGTGCTGAAGCGGCTGAGGGTGTTACTAACCAGAACCAACTTTGTCTGAAAGGGTACTATGGTTGGGATTTCCTTAACGATACCCGCCTTCTGACTCCCCGCCTCACCCGCCCATTGATCCGCTACCAGAAAGGCGGCAAATTTACCCCGGTCAGTTGGGAAGAAGCGATTCGCTATACCGCCCGACGGTTACTGGAAATTCGCGACAGCGCGGGTCCCCGCGCCATTATGACAACCGGTTCCTCTCGTGGTACCGGCAACGAAACCAACTATGTGATGCAGAAATTCGCCCGCGCGGTTCTCAACACCAACAACGTGGACTGCTGCGCCCGCGTGTGTCACGGGCCTTCGGTCGCTGGCCTCCAGGAAACGCTGGGCAATGGCGCAATGAGTAATTCCATCAGCGACATCGAAAACTCAAAATGCCTGCTGATCTTCGGTTACAACTGCGCAGACTCTCACCCGATTGTGGCGCGCCGGGTGATCAAGGCGCGACAGAATGGCGCGAAAATAATCGTCTGCGATCCCCGTCGTATTGAAACCGCTCGCATTGCTGACCAGCATCTGCAACTGAATAACGGTTGCAACATGGCGCTGGTGAACGCCTTTGGTTACGTCCTCATTGACGAACAGCTTTACGACAAGGAGTACGTGAACAAACACACGCAGGGGCTGGATGCCTACTGGCAGACGGTAAAAGACTATGCGCCGGAAGCGGTCGAGCATTTGACCGGCGTTCCGGCGTTGCAGGTTCGTCAGGCGATGCGCACCTTTGCCGCCGCCCCTTCCGCGACAGTGATGTGGGGAATGGGCGTGACGCAGTTCGGTCAGGCCGTGGACGTGGTGCGCGGATTATCGAGCCTTGCCCTGCTGACCGGTAACCTGGGCCGTCCACACGTCGGAGTCGGCCCGGTTCGCGGACAGAACAACGTCCAGGGTGCCTGCGATATGGGTGTATTACCGAATCTCTTTCCGGGATATCAGGATGTCACCGATGCGGCCGTCAGAGAGAAGTTCGCCAGAGCCTGGGGCATTGATGCCAGCCGGATGGATGACAAGGTCGGCACGCGCATTACCGAAGTCCCGCATCTGGCGCTGGAAGGTAAAATCAAAGCCTACTACATCATGGGAGAAGACCCGCTGCAAACGGAAGCCGATCTGGGGCTGGTGCGTGACGGTTTCGCGGCGCTGGATTTTGTCGTGGTGCAGGATATCTTTATGACCAAAACCGCCGAGATGGCGGACGTCATTTTACCTGCCACCTCCTGGGGTGAGCACGGCGGCGTATTCACCTGCGCCGATCGCGGCTTCCAGCGTTTCGAAAAGGCCATCGACCCCACTGGCGACGTGAAGCGAGACTGGGAAATTATCAGCCTGCTCGCCAGTGAAATGGGCTATCCCATGCACTATGAAAACAATCAACAGATCTGGGATGAGATGCGTGAACTGTGTCCGCTGTTCTACGGTGTCACCTGGGAAAAGATGGGTGACATGGGGCATATCCAGTGGCCCTGCCCCGACCTCGACCATCCCGGTACGCCCTATCTGTATGAAAACAGCCGCTTCGACACGCCAGACGGTAAAGGCAAGCTGTTTGCCGCACCGTGGCGCGCACCTGCGGAAGTGCCTGACGAGGCCTATCCGCTGGTTCTGTGTACGGTACGCGAAGTCGGTCACTACTCCTGTCGTTCCATGACCGGCAACTGTGCCGCCCTGCAGGCGCTTGCCGATGAGCCTGGCTATGTGCAGATCAGCACGCAGGATGCGCATAAAGCAGGAATTCGCCATCGCGACCTGGTGTGGGTCAGTTCACGTCGGGGAAAAGTGATCAGTCGGGCAGATGTCTCCGGGCGCATCAACCACGGGGCGGTGTACATGACCTATCAATGGTGGATTGGCGCGTGTAATGAACTCACGCAGGATAATCTCGATCCGATCTCAAAGACGCCGGAAACCAAGTATTGCGCGGTGAAAATAGAGAAGATCGACGATCAGTCGTGGGCTGAACGCTATGCCGCGCAGACCTACAGTGACATGAAAACGCGCCTTTGCGAGGCGATTGGCTAGCGTGCGAATTTAAAATTTGGGAACCCAAGGGGGTTCCCTTTTTTTACCAGAAAGACTCAGGAACTGACGTTTTTATGCTTTTAGCTTGCGAGACTAACCCGATTTCGTCCAGCCAGCTTGGACTGGTAGAGCGCCTGATCCGCTCTGACGAGCACAGATTTCATACCCTCACTGCTCTGCAACTCATCGTCCGTCATTTGGGCGACACCGAAGCTTGAGCGAAACGAGATAATGTGTCCGTTGAATTCCACATGGCAGGTCTCGAATGCAATACGGATTCGTTCAGCGGTTTCTAAGGCACATTCTGCGTTGGTATCGACCATCGCGATGACGAACTCTTCCCCGCCGAATCGGGCGGCAATATCTTCACTGCGAATGAGTTCTGGTAATGTCTGCCCTATCGCCTTGAGTACCGCATCTCCTCCATCATGCCCGTATTTATCATTGATAATTTTGAAATGGTCCAAATCAAAGGTGATGACACACAAAGGCTTCTGCCGGCGGTACGCCAGACGGCAGGCTTTCCCGGTCCAGTCATCGAAATATCGACGATTTGCCAGCCCGGTGAGCGGATCATATCGCGCCTCTTGCGCAAATCGCTCCCGCTGCAAAGCATTCGCGTGCATATAATGTAAAAGAAGCCATTGCGACACGGCGATCACGATAATCGCGATTGCGGTCCAGATAGCCTGCGATTTCCAGCCATGAAACACATCCTGCTTCGCCAGTCCTGTTGCCAGCACCCACTTCCCGTCATTGATATTGAGAAAAACCCCCATTCTCGGAACACCATCAATTGGAGAAACATAATGATGAACCTGCGCCGAATCATCGGCATAGTTCATTAGCCGCGCCAGTCCAGGGTCGTGCGCACGGGGCCCGGCAAGCTTGCCCATTCCCATTCTTGCCAGTTGTATTGCATTTCCACGGTCAAATACCGCCATCGCGCCATGAGGCCCCAAATCAAAGCCTTCTTTTTCCATTCCACGGAACATGCCCTCCATTGAACTGGAGTTAAAGAATCCCACGATCCCTCCCAGATATTTCCCATGGGGATCGCGAATGGCGCGATACATAACGAAACCGACCAGATTGGGATCAGTGCCATTACTGCGCCAGTAAAATAAGCTTTCATTAATATCGTGTTGACGAAAATCGTTGAACAGCGCTTGCTCTCTGAAGCTCCCTGTCCTGAGCGTGGTTTCATTCAGTGCCAGATGAAGGGGAAAAATAGACTGACTGGCGACAAAATCCCCTTTCTCATCGAACACAATGGCCGCATTCAACCACTTGCGTTTGAGTTCGTTAGCTAAAAAAGGAGAGGCATTGTCCGGCGCGACCGTATGGTTTAGCAGAATAGCATTGCCAATGACCCGCAACTGGTAACGCATAGCCACCAGCGTGGTTTCAAAATGCTCTTTTTCCAGCAGCGTAGTATTGCGCAAAATGCGCGATGCATTGCCTTCGATGTAGGCCCGCTGATACATCAGATGACCAATGAGAAAGCCAGCCTGGGCAAGAATGAGGACAAGGAGCAGAGCGCGCTGAGCAGTAAAGCTAAGTCCTGTTAGCAGCGAATTCATTTTAGTTATCAATCGAATCACACAAGTTTTGCCAAAGCATCAAATTTCCAATAGTTTACTTAAGTTATTATTTGACGAAAACGTTAAAGTGTAATAAATGATGTGGTCTGCGGTATTTTTCAGTTCCTGCTGTCTTATACCTGAAAGCATGGCGTCGGCATCAAACCTGTTCATAAGTCTCTCCTTAAGGGTTATCCGTCATGGAACTCCATTTTATTCACCAGGGCTAAAATAAAGTCGGTGTGTTACGTATTCTGCTTAACTGCAGTCCTTCCCTACACACACGAGATAAAATAACTGACTTAAATGAACGAATTGAAATCCTTGAGGAAACAATTGATGATCTGAATCTTGACCTTCACGCATCAAAAGTTGCTATTCGCGTTTTAACCACGGTGATAAACAGCATGAGCGGTGAACCCGGTTTACTTGAAAGATCCTATTAGTAAACCAAAAGTCCCCCCTCTGGTGACGTTCAATCACCCTGCTCAGAAAGACTATGAGGAAAACTTACAGAGAATTTTAGCCTTACTGTTAACTGTGGAACAAATAGCTTAATGACTCCAAGGGTTATCACGATGTAGTCAACGCTGGCTGTCGTCTTCGCTATCTTCTGACGCGATAGTGCTGAAACAGGTATTGATCACGCAGGAAGATACGCGCGCGTATCATTCCCATAACCAACCATATTCGCCATCCTGCCTTCTCTTCTTTGCCTGAAGTCACACCAACCATCACCGACTTGTTGGTGTCGGTGATGGTCACAGTATCACCTGGTACCATTGGTTACTGTCGTACATCCTTTGTATCGGTTTGGGCGTTTCGCCCATGCAGAGATTAACTTTCCCTGAAAAATAACAGACTAGTTTCAGAATGAATTCTCGCGTAATAATTTCATTAGTAATGAAGTTATTACAGGCAAGACCCCCCCCATGAAATCGAGAATATTTATTTCCTGTAGTTGATTAACTTAAAATTCAAACTTGTTTATGCCCGGTAATAAAAACCCACCGTAAGCGGTATCGTAACGTTAATAAATATTAATAATCTCTCATTCATTACCAGACATATTTAACACCTAAAGTTCCCTGTGTATCACTGTATCCTTTATCACCCACCTGCTGCGCAACGTTACCCCACAAATTAAGACGTGGCGTGATTTGCCCTTCAACACCGGCCTTTAATTCGCCCACATTCTTTGTACCGCGCATCTCATTTTGTACACCGTTCATTGTCACACGGGTATCCCGCGTATTATGGATCCAGTTCATCTCCACGAATGGCTGGAAAGTCCGGCCATTATTATCATCCAGGGCATTGTGCCCGTTGATATACCCTCTCAGACCCAGGCGGGTCATCAGGTTACCACCCGTGTCGTCTTTTACCTCGGTGCCGTTCGCTTCCCGGTGATCGTCAGCCTGAACATCCATCCACACCATCTGGATTTTCGGCTGGATCCAGTAGCTGTCACGTTTGCTCTCCGCCAGCTTCAGGCTGTAACCGGCTTCCACAGAGGCCGTAACGCCGCGGGATTTATAGTTTTCCGTGGCCAGTCCCTGACCTGACACCGTATTGTCAAACCAGTTGTACAGCACCCAACTGTCAACATAGGTTCCTGTTTTATCAGCGTCATTCGCATACCAGGTTCCGTACAATCCGGCACTGTAGCCATCAATCTGTCCGCGTGAGGTATAGCCTGTCACCCCCGACTCGCTGCGACTCCTGCTGTTGGCATAGCCTCCCATCACGCCAACGTGCCAGCGATCCAGACCGTCGGTGCTCCACTGCGCCAGGTCGCCGCCCAGTTGCAGCACATAGCGGTTGCTTTGCGTACCGATCTGACCACTGCCGTCTTTAAAACGGGTATGTCCTCCGGTGTTACGCATCCACATACTGGTGACTTTTTTCTCTCCGGTCAGTACATCGGTATACTGCGTCTCTCCAAGACGATCATGCAGACGAGTCATAAATAACGTGTTGGCCGCCTGATTATTGGCGAGATAACTACCAATCTCCGGGCGCATCGTCGGGATTGTATTTAAGGAAGATTCTGGTTCCGGATCAGGTATAGGATCCGGTTCTGGTGTTGGTTCCGGGACTGGTAGAATCCCACTTACCAAATACCAATTTTCCCCCTTACGCACAATGTCATATTCATATACGCCAGCGACAATGCGCCCATATTTAGTGAATGCACCGAAGGATTGGCCACCAACACTCACAATTTCGATACCTTGTGAGGTCAGAGCTCCTTGACCATTAATATTATTGATATGTACTAATGTATTACCGGCCTCAACGTCACCTGATACATACAATTTATCAGTTAATGAATTATCATCACCTAAAACCGTGTTGAATGTAATTGAACCATCATCCCCAATATAGTCACCAGACACAATCAATGTGCTATTTGAATTTGTTATGGGGGAGGACGAAAAAATTACGGCCCCGCTATTGTAAAGGTTATTAGCTATACTACTATCAGTATCAAATGTCCAAACGGCATTGTTTTTTAACTCAAGGTTGTTAACATTGCTTGCCGAACCATTCCAAATAGAACTATCTAGATTGACATTTAATAAAGAAGTACTATCTGCCACGGCGCCCCCCGTAATAACGGAACCACCCTGAGCATTTATTATTAATTCGGAGCTACTGAGTGCGCGAAAAACCATCCCGCTATTTGCAGAAATTTCACTCGAAGTAATATTAACAGTACCTTCAGCATTTCCAGAGGTAATTCCTACAGCCCCCCCTTGCAATCGACTATTGATAAAAGTTGCCACCGCATTTGAATGGAGTGCCTGAGTTGTAAAATTTAGGGCTGGGTTTTGCTCTGCTATAATGTTACTATTTGTTAATTCTAATACCCCAGACGCCCCCATTGTAATGCCATATGAATTACTTCCTCTTGTTATAACATCAACATTATTACCGGTTAATTTCCCAAGAACAACGATTCCATCCGATCTGTTATTTCCTGATGTATTTATATTAACGGCATCAAGTATAACATTAGCATTATTTGACGCAACGTTGACCCCACGGGCTAATTCACCAGAGGTTGACAATGAAGTGTTTGTGATAATCGTCGTCCCTCCAGCCGCCTGCACTCCAAATGACTGTTCTCCAGACGTTATAATCTCACTATCAATGACTTCCGTTACATAATTATTGCTATCACTTAACGTATCATTAGTTACACCATACGATTTAAACATAGTCGTATTTATTTTAGATGTATTAACATTTAATCGCCCACCTACATTAAATAAAGCGGCGCTATTATCCCCAAAACTTAATACATCAGTATCCGTAATAGTAAGATGACTATTTTCCATTACGACACCGGTATGCGAAGAGACACCATTATTTATAAGAATAGAGTTTTCAATGGTAATTTCTCCGCCATTATCAGCCTGAACCACAGCAGCACGATTACCGTTAACTTGATATGTGTTTCTTATGGCTGGAGCATCAAATATTTGACCAAAATTAGTCGCTCGTATTGCGACTTCTCCATTCCCGGGTACGGTTACATCTTCATCCAACAAGGTATAAATTGAACCATCAGCAATAACAGGAACTGTTATTATTGCATTAGCACTTGTTAAGTTTATCAAGGGCAAAGCCATTAGTAAAGATGCTGTCGGCAATCTAAACATGACGTTAATCTCTCTTAGGTTAATAAAATCGAATCGATTTTCCTGCCTAATTCTTCCGTGGTGACAATATAAATATAAAGGAAAGAATATTTTAAATTAAAACCGTACAGTCTACTTTATGTTACCAAGAGTACTTCATTCCCAGCATGCCTTGTGTATCACTGTATCCTTTATCGCCCACCTGCTGCGCAACGTTACCCCACAAATTAAGACGTGGCGTGATTTGCCCTTCAACACCGGCCTTTAATTCGCCCACATTCTTTGTACCGCGCATCTCATTTTGTACACCGTTCATTGTCATACGGGTATCCCGCGTATTATGGATCCAGTTCATCTCCACGAATGGCTGGAAAGTCCGGTCATTATTATCATCCTGGGCATTGTGCCCGTTGATATACCCTCTCAGACCCAGGCGGGTCATCAGGTTACCACCCGTGTCGTCTTTTACCTCGGTGCCGTTCGCTTCCCGGTGATCGTCAGCCTGAACATCCATCCACACCATCTGAATTTTCGGCTGGATCCAGTAGCTGTCACGTCTGCTCTCCGCCAGCTTCAGGCTGTAACCGGCTTCCACAGAGGCCGTAACGCCGCGGGATTTATAGTTTTCCGTGATCAGTCCCTGACCTGACACCGTATTGTCAAACCAGTTGTACAGCACCCAACTGTCAACATAGGTTCCTGTTTTATCAGCGTCATTCGCATACCAGGTTCCGTACAATCCGGCACTGTAGCCATCAATCTGTCCGCGTGAGGTATAGCCTGTCACCCCCGACTCGCTGCGACTCCTGCTGTTGGCATAGCCTCCCATCACGCCAACGTGCCAGCGATCCAGACCGTCGGTGCTCCACTGCGCCAGGTCGCCGCCCAGTTGCAGCACATAGCGGTTGCTTTGCGTACCGATCTGACCACTGCCGTCTTTAAAACGGGTATGTCCTCCGGTGTTGCGTATCCACATACTGGTGACTTTTTTCTTGCCGGTCAGTACGTCGGTATACTGTGTCTCTCCAAGACGATCATGCAGACGAGTCATAAACAACGTGTTGGCCGCCTGATTATTGGCAAGGTAACTTCCAGCCTCCGGGCGCAATTGTGCTTCACTGTCCGGTTCTGCCACCTCTGTCAGACTGGTCAGATACCAGTTGCTCTGCATAGCGCCCTCACCGCGAACCAGAGAATAATCGTAAGCTCCGGCGACAATGCGCCCGTCCTGAATGAACTCACCGTCAGAACGCCCTCCCACATTGATAAGCTCAATCCCTTCCAGGGTCTGTGCACCAGTTCCCCCTGCATTGTTTACGCTGACCCAGGTGGTGCCAGTGGTATTCCCTGCCACAGCCATATGATCCGTGGCGGAGGCATCGTCATTCAGTACCGTATTAAACAGCAGATGCCCCTCATTACCCGAATAATCGCCATTCACGACCAGCTGATTGCCCGCCTGAGCAGTATCAGAAACCCGGGCAAGACGGATCAGTCCGCTGTTTGTCAGGCCACCGTTAATCGTCAGCATGTCTGTTTCTGCTGCGGCCAGGGTGCTCATCAACGCCTGTTGTGTGGCGGCTATCAGCGGAGATGCTCCTACCTGCAGGATCCCCTGGTTATTGACACTACCCGAGACGGTACCGTTTCCCGCCAGGGAGCCCTCTTCATAAATGTTGACCTGTGAGGACGCCAGCGTGGCGGAATTATCTCCGGCGCCAAACGTCAGCCCGCCCTGCCGTATGTCGGTCGTTCCGGTGTACAGCGTGCTGTTTATACCCAACACCACCGTACCAGCCCCCTCTTTGAGAAGAGCTCCGTTACCCGTAATGCGGTTACCAAGTTGCCAGTCCTCACCGGTAGTGAGCGTCAACAGCCCTTCGTTTTCAACGGCGGCCTCCCCCAGATGCGCTGCAGTGGATGCCATCAGGTTGCTTTCAGCATCGACCGTGAAAATCCCGCTGAAATCGCTGTTGTTACCTGCAAGTTTTACCTGACTGGCATGCAGCGCCAGCGTGCCGGTATTACTCAGGCTGTTAACCATCACGCCTTCTGCATCCGCTACGTTGACCTGTCCCGCCAGATCCAGTGAGCCGGTCCCCAGCCCCTGAACCGCATTCAGGTTTGCCGTGGCGCTCTCTGTGACGGAGACGGCTGCACTCAGCGAAGCGTTGGCCCCGTCCACTTCCAGGGTCCCACCGTTCAGTGTAAGCGAGCCACTTCCTGTCAGCTCCCCGTTGATCTGCCCGCCCTGGTTGATACCCAGACTGCCGCCGTTAAGACCGATCCGCGCATCTTCCACGATGTTCACCCTGTCTACCGTCTGGCTGTGTCCGTTCATCTCAAGGCCGGTACCTTGTGCCATCTGCAGCAGAGCCGTATTGCCCAGTACGTTATCGTTCTGCATCAACAGCGTTCCACTACGGATATCCGTGGTCCCCGTATAGTCATTCTCCAGATTGGACAAAGAGACCGTATTTCCTTCCCCGGTATCGATCGCCAGATCGCCTGTTCCGGTTAGTTTCGCGCTCAAATCCGCTGAACTACCTGTTCGACCTTCGTTTGCCAGAACCAGCGCATCACTCTCCTGCCCCAGCAACTCCACCTGAGTCAGCCCGTAGTTGACGTACAGCCCATCACTATTTTCCCCGCCA
Organism: Citrobacter freundii complex sp. CFNIH2; assembly: GCF_002880615.1. Taxonomy (NCBI): domain Bacteria; kingdom Pseudomonadati; phylum Pseudomonadota; class Gammaproteobacteria; order Enterobacterales; family Enterobacteriaceae; genus Citrobacter; species Citrobacter freundii complex sp. CFNIH2. Next base: position 1,698,530 of record NZ_CP025757.1, read on the forward strand.
GTCAGGCGATAATCATACGTACCGCGAGCTACGATCGTACCATTCTGGGTGATATCGCTGACTGCGCCGCCATTGCTAATAATATTGCCGTTCTGATCCGTTAGCGTCAGATTCCCGCCACTCCCGGTAACACTGCTGCCGGATGCAAGCTGAACCAGGATATTGCCATCATCCTGCTCAAGTAAGGGAATAGTGTCACCGGGTGTGGGCAGACTATTACTGAAGTCACCACCCGTGGTAATTTGCACTGCGCCCTGGCCGGAAATATCCAGCGTACCAGTGCTGTAAACCGTATTGTCGCTTGCCGTTTGTCCCGGAGTAACATCACCAAAAATCAACGTGCCGCCATCGAAGGCAACCCCAGCCAGATTCTGCTGACCGTCGCCCACTTTTGCCACACTTCCGGCCCCCAGATTCAGCACCATATTTCTCAGCGCCGCAGTATTCGTTCCTGCAAGCGAAAAAATCGTATCTTTCAATGCCAGCGTCCCGCTGAAAGCATCGGTCAGGGTAGATGAGTTGAAATCGAAATTATTGCCGCCGGTATTCACAGCCAGGGTGCCTTGTCCCGCCAGCGTGTTAATGAACTCCCAGTCCTGAGTCGCATCAATCGCCAGTGTTCCACCGGTCAGAGAAACAGCGTTGGTTCCTATATTATTTTGATCTGAAATAATGAGCGTGGCCGGGGCATCAATATTGAAATTACCCTGATACGCTGAATTATCACCAGAAAGGGTTGATATGCCGCTCTGCGCATTGACTGTGCCGTTACCGCTGATATTTGCCGCGAGGGAAAAATCACTGCTGGTGTGATTTAAATTTAATACTCCGCTACCTGAACCGAATATAATATTTTGGGTATCGATGATTCCCGCGGCAACCGCGGTCTCGCCATCTCTGGCACCAACAGCCAGTTCACCTATAGAATTTGCATTTGATGCAATACGAATTTCCGGTGCGCTGAGTGTCCCTTCATTGGCAGCAACGGCAGCCCCCTTACCATTTAATCCTATTGCAATGAGTGTTCCCGCCTGTGCCAGAGAGCCCTCACCCGATACGCTCAACGTATTGTCATAGCCAAGGGTGGATGGCTGATTACCAATATTAATATTGTTTGTTGTATGCGCGATTCCACCATTCGTGACACTCAACGTCCCGTAACTATATGTTCCAACAATGATTCGAGCTGCAGTCCATAACTCACTACCTGTCCCGTCGACAATAACACTTCCGGATGTCGTCCCGGTTCCCACAGGACTGTCACCAATCCAGATCCCACCAAAAGAGGTGCTGGTTACATAATCCAGTAACTTTCCTCCATCGAGGATATTGATATATCCGCTACCGTCCCTTGCACCGACCCGGATTGACGAATTATTGTTTGCCGCATTGAATAAAACCCGACTTCCCTCACCTGATATCGTCAAGGAGCCGTACGCCGGTGTGGTTCCAACCGGGCCGTCCGCGGAGCCTCCTATATTGAACGGATATGCCGAACTGGCGGCATTAACATTAATAATCCCACCGTTGATAACCTCAATTTTACCAATACCTCCGCCACGCCCCGCACTCAGGTAATTAGTAGTAAACTCGCCACCAGATGTGACAATTAATGTGCCCTCGTTTACGTATCCAACATTTGTAGATGTGTCAGTGACTTGTGTATCAATAATTAGCACCTGGCCATCTGTAATATTAGATGAATAAACAGTCGAACTTGAAATAGCAGTAAACACAGCAAGAAAGATCTTGCTTAACCTGTATTTTTCTAACATCACCAACCCCTTAGGAGTGATCGAAATACCTATTTAGAGTTATTTTATGCGGCCACACGAAAGCGGAGCTAACTAATGCTAGTTTAGTTGGCCTATATTAATATGCTCTAGTATATTTCTATATTAAAAATCATTATCTTTATGTCAAAAAGACATTTAAATTTCAGCTTCAAAAGCTACATCATATCTTTCCGAGAGAATAAAAAAACAACAATCAATGCATTACGATAAAACCACGCGTCTAAGTCAGCATGAATTTAAACTTTGCGGGAAAAAGCCAACAATGTATTTTTCGCGATCATATATAATTTCAAAGCTTGTTTTTAATACTCATGCTTAGCAAGTGATTTCATTTATTAAAACTTTGTTGCCAATAGTTTTGCAACTTCAAAATATGAATCAATGAACTCACTCCAAGTTTTTCCAGTATTTTATATTTCCTTGTATATATGGTTTTTAAACACAAACCACCAAGACTCTTTGAAATATTATTTATTGTGCGCCCAGACATATACATATTAAGAAGCTGTAACTCTTTGCTTGTCAACTTTCTTCTGCCTGTTAGCATCAAATTTGATGCATATTTACTTCTTTCTCTTACAACCTTGTCCATATAGTATTTCAGTTCGGTCACAGGTTCTCTTTTATAATCAAATGTAATGAAAGTGCATAACAAAAAATGATATAGAGAACCTTGTCCTTTAGTTAAACACATTGCACTTTCAACCGGCATTAACGATATCAGACCATCTCCGCGATCGTAGATAACAACCCCATCATAAACTGACGGTGTCGCTTTTATGTACATTAAAAACAAACTCTGGAATCCAATTTTAAAATAAACATTAGGAGAAATTATAACCATTAAAACCAATACCATTTCTGCAACAAAGTTAAATTCATGGTTATTATAATAATTTGAAAAAGTTAATCGACTTAAAAAAAATTAAAAACATAACTTATTGATAACCCTAGTCAAAAAAGGACTTAAATCATTCTTATTCATTCATTTAAGTACAAGAAGTGGTTCTAATTTGTGACCTCACAAAAAAACAATGGTCTAACACCTGCAGAAAAAACATAACCTGCATTATCAACTGTTGCTATAGTTAAGTCGAACTTACCACCAATGTGTGTAAAGAAACCAGGAAGCAAAAGCTCCAAATCCTCATCTGAAAGAGTTTCATCTCTGCTACTTTTTCTTATTTCTGTAGTTGAAAGTCTATAGCTACTATTTAAAAGAACCCAATCATATTTTACCAACCTACGTATTACGCCTATTTTTTTATCATTTTCAAAGTATGTTCCACTTACGGTTAAAATCCCCATGCCATTATCCTGTGAAGAAAGAAAATCGATTAATAAATTTAACTGAGTGTCTTTATGGGAAATGATAAGATATGTTGAGCATGGTTTAACAAATCCCGAATGGGTATTATTAAAAAAACCAAGATAAACACCAACCGTCACAACACCAATAAGTAGTATGGAAAGTAATCTTTTCATTTTTCGATCCCTTCTCTAAAATAAAATGATATGCAGTTATCTTTAATTTTAGTTTTGATTTCTTTTTTGCAAGTTATTGCGGAAGAGACCGAACTTGCTTTGTAAGTCGAAATATATACCCATGGATAGTCTTCACAAAAAAGATCCATTTTTTGTAGTTTTGATTGTATCTCCGTAACTTTATCAAAGTCATACTTGACTCTGGCATTAGAATAAACATGGCACCCATTCTTGGTTAAATGCACTTTATAGTCTCGATAGACATCCAACTCTCCCCTGTTAATTGACAAATAAATAACCGCTATACCAACTGACAAACAAATAACAAAAAACAGTAATAACAATCTCCATTTTTTAATATGCAGGAACTTGTTATTTAAGACGCTACATATTTCATCATTAGTCATATCTAAATTTTGCACACTAGCAGTTTGCGATGATTCATTCATTTCTACAGTGTCAACTTTTGATGATATTTTAAAACCTTGCCCAGGTATGTTCTTTATTATTTTATCATCAGTCGAGTGTACTTGTTTAAATCCGCGACGAATAATGGATATATTCTGATGTAACGTATTTAATGGTACTAACATACCATTATCTCCCCATATTCGATTTAATAACTCCTCGTGGCTGACAAGTTGTGGGGCATTCTCAAGCAATAAAGATAAACATTTACTGGAAGGTGTAGTCAACGTTGTGCTAAGGTCAGAATTAACAAGCGATATTAACTTATTCTCTTCAGGCCTAAACTCTATTTCACCATTAATGATGTAACTGATCATTACACACCACTCCTAAGGCTCTCATTAATATAGTATAGCTAAAAAACGGATAGCAATAATTAAATATTTATATTAACCAAAATATAACACATTGATTTAACGGGACTATCAAACTGTCATGCTTTTTTATCTTTTAGAAACCTGAATATATATTATATTTTAAAACCAATTTTTAACACTGTTAGTTTTAATTGGCAGGTAAAGACCACCGGTATTTTATTCAAAAATATCAAAGTGATGTATTACTTTTCATTTCTTTTCATTTTTAGCTTTTTTTTGGTGATTATTCTTAAAAGTCTTTATTAATGGCAAGTTCCGCTTCTGGATTTTCAAACATATCCTTGTGCGGATCGCGGGGTTCGATAAATAATTTCGGTTATTTTTGCTAGCCGACAGAAAACAGACATAAAAAAACGGGAACCCTCGGCTCCCGTTCTCATACAACCCAGAATCTGGATTACATGTTTTTGATGATCGCGTCACCAAACTCTGAACATTTCAGCAGCTTAGCGCCTTCCATCAGACGTTCGAAGTCATAGGTCACGGTCTTCGCGGCAATCGCGCCTTCCATACCTTTAACAATCAGGTCTGCGGCTTCGAACCACTGCATGTGGCGCAGCATCATCTCAGCGGAGAGGATGATAGAGCCCGGGTTCACTTTGTCCTGGCCGGCGTATTTCGGCGCCGTACCGTGCGTTGCTTCGAACAGCGCGCACTCATCACCGATGTTAGCGCCTGGGGCGATACCAATACCGCCTACTTGCGCCGCCAGGGCGTCAGAAATGTAGTCACCGTTCAGGTTCATACAGGCAATCACATCGTATTCCGCCGGACGCAGCAGGATCTGTTGCAGGAACGCATCGGCGATCACGTCTTTCACCACGATCTCTTTGCCGGTGTTCGGGTTCTTGATTTTCATCCACGGGCCGCCATCGATCAGCTCAGCGCCGAATTCTTCACGCGCTAACTGGTAACCCCAGTCTTTAAACGCGCCTTCGGTGAACTTCATGATGTTGCCTTTGTGAACCAGGGTCAGAGAGTCACGGTCGTTAGTGATCGCATATTCGATCGCCGCGCGAACCAGACGCTTGGTCCCTTCTTCAGAGCACGGTTTGATACCGATACCGCAGTGTTCAGGGAAGCGAATTTTCTTCACGCCCATCTCTTCACGCAGGAATTTGATCACTTTTTCTGCATCTGCAGAGTCCGCTTTCCACTCGATACCGGCGTAGATGTCTTCTGAGTTTTCACGGAAGATAACCATGTCGGTCAGTTCCGGATGTTTAACCGGGCTTGGGGTGCCCTGATAGTAACGAACAGGACGCAGGCAGACGTACAGGTCAAGTTCCTGACGCAGCGCAACGTTCAGAGAGCGAATACCGCCACCGACTGGGGTAGTCAGCGGACCTTTAATCGCCACGCGGTAGTCACGAATCAGATCCAGGGTTTCTGTCGGCAGCCAGACGTCCTGACCGTATACCTGGGTAGATTTCTCACCGGTGTAAATTTCCATCCAGGAGATTTTACGCTCGCCTTTATAGGCTTTCTCGACAGCGGCATCGACCACTTTCAGCATGGCAGGGGTTACGTCAACACCGATACCGTCGCCTTCGATAAACGGGATAATCGGATTCTCAGGAACGTTGAGTTTGCCGTTTTGCAGGGTGATCTTCTTACCTTCCGCCGGAACAACTACTTTGCTTTCCATTCACCTCTCCTTCGAGCGCTTCTGGTTTGCTCGTCTGTCATCGCGCTGCATGTGCCTTTGCGTCCTGCTGCACGACTGCGTTAGAGCAATTTTTTGTTAATGTTTTGTAATGATCATGTCAATACTACCCTAATGTTCGCTGCCATGAAAGACACTCGTTATTAGGCTATAATGCGGCAATTGATAAGATCTGAAAATACCATGCAAAAAACTTCTTTTAGAAATCACCGGGTTGAGCGATTCAGCCAACGACAAGTCACTAAGCCCCGGAAAGAAAACCAGCCAAAACGCGTGGTTTTGTTCAATAAACCTTACGATGTTTTGCCACAATTTACCGACGAGGCCGGACGCCGCACGTTAAAAGATTTTATTCCTGTGCAGGGCGTGTATGCCGCAGGTCGTCTCGACAGAGACAGCGAAGGGTTACTGGTGCTCACCAATGACGGCGCACTGCAGGCGCGTCTGACACAACCCGGTAAGCGTACCGGTAAAATTTACTATGTGCAGGTGGAAGGCGAACCGACAGCGGAGGCGCTGGAAGCGTTGCGCAATGGCGTGACGCTGAACGATGGCCCCACCCTGCCCGCCGGTATTGAGCTGGTCGCGGAGCCTGAGTGGCTGTGGTCGCGCAATCCGCCCATTCGCGAGCGAAAAAACATCCCCACCCGTTGGCTGAAAGTGACCTTATATGAAGGCCGTAACCGCCAGGTGCGACGAATGACCGCGCACGTTGGCTTCCCCACGCTGCGCCTGATCCGCTACGCGATGGGTGATTACAGCCTGGAAAACCTGGCCAACGGTGAATGGCGGGATGTCACTGATCAAAAGAAAGGATAAATCATGTTCAAACCGCACGTCACGGTCGCCTGCATCGTCCATGCAGAGGACAAGTTTTTAATCGTTGAAGAGACTATCAACGGCAAAGCGCTGTGGAATCAGCCCGCCGGGCATCTGGAAGCCGATGAGACGCTGGTGCAGGCCGCCACGCGCGAGCTGTGGGAAGAGACCGGCATCGAGGCTCAGCCTCAGCACTTCATTCGCATGCATCAATGGATTGCGCCGGACAATACGCCTTTTTTGCGTTTCCTGTTTTCTATTGAACTTGCCAATATGTGCGACACCGAACCCCATGACAGCGATATCGACTGCTGCCGGTGGGTAAGTGCCGACACCATCCTTACTGCCCCAAACCTGCGTTCTCCGCTGGTTGCCGAAAGTATTCGTTGCTATCAAAATGGCGTGCGTTACCCGCTGGAGATGATCGGCGAATTTAACTGGCCGTTTACAGAGGGTGTCAACTAAAAGGGGTGCGTGATAGAATACGCCGCCTTGAAGTTCAATGTCGTGAGTATTCCAATGTCAGAAAGCCCAAAAAAAGTGATCGTCGGCATGTCCGGCGGTGTCGATTCCTCCGTTTCCGCCTGGCTGTTGCAACAACAGGGTTATCAGGTAGAAGGCCTGTTCATGAAGAACTGGGAAGAGGACGACGGTGAGGAATATTGCACAGCGGCAGCCGATCTGGCCGACGCGCAGGCCGTCTGCGACAAGCTCGGCATTGAACTGCACACCGTAAACTTTGCGGCTGAATACTGGGATAACGTCTTTGAACTGTTCCTTGAAGAGTACAAAGCGGGCCGTACGCCGAATCCGGATATTCTGTGCAATAAAGAGATCAAATTTAAAGCCTTCCTGGAGTTCGCCGCAGAAGATCTGGGCGCAGACTACATCGCCACTGGACATTACGTCCGTCGGGCGGACGTCGACGGCAAAAGCCGACTGCTGCGCGGGTTAGATGGCAACAAAGACCAGAGCTACTTCCTCTACACGCTGGGCCATGAGCAGATCGCACAAAGTCTGTTCCCGGTCGGCGAACTGGAAAAACCGCAGGTGCGTAAAATTGCCGAAGACCTGGGGCTGATTACCGCGAAGAAAAAAGATTCTACCGGCATTTGCTTCATTGGCGAACGTAAGTTCCGCGAATTTCTGGGCCGTTATTTGCCAGCGCAGCCGGGTAAAATCATTACCGTGGACGGCGAAGAGATTGGCCAGCATCAGGGGCTGATGTACCACACGCTGGGTCAGCGTAAAGGTCTGGGCATCGGCGGTACCAAAGAAGGAACGGAAGATCCGTGGTACGTGGTGGATAAAGACGTTGAGAACAACGTTCTGGTGGTCGCTCAGGGTCATGAACATCCGCGTCTGATGTCCGTCGGCCTGATTGCGCAGCAACTGCACTGGGTTGATCGCCTGCCGTTCACCGGCACGATGCGTTGCACAGTGAAAACCCGCTACCGCCAGACGGATATTCCGTGCACCGTCAAAGCGCTGGACGCCGAACGCGTTGAAGTGATGTTTGACGAGCCGGTTGCCGCCGTCACTCCGGGCCAGTCAGCGGTCTTTTACAGCGGCGAAGTGTGCCTCGGCGGCGGTATTATCGAGCAGCGACTGCCCCTGCCGGTATAATTATTCTTAACAGACTGATACAAGGAAGCAGTGACCGTGGCAAAGAATTATTATGACATCACCCTCGCACTGGCTGGGATCTGCCAGTCAGCACGCCTGGTGCAACAACTGGCGCACCAGGGACATTGTGATGCCGATGCGCTCCACGTCTCACTGAACAGCGTTATCGATATGAACCCCAGCTCAACGCTGGGCGTGTTCGGCGGCAGCGAGGCGAATCTGCGCCTCGGTCTGGAAACCCTGCTCGGCGTGCTGAATGCCAGCAGCCGTCAGGGGCTGAACGCGGAACTGACCCGCTACACGCTGAGTCTGATGGTACTCGAGCGTAAACTCACCGCCGCCAAAGGCGCGCTCGACACGCTGGGCGAGCGGATCAACGGCCTGCAACGCCAGCTCGATCACTTTGATCTGCAATCCGAAACGCTGATGAGCGCGATGGCCGGTATTTATGTCGATGTCATCAGTCCGCTCGGTCCACGCATTCAGGTGACTGGTTCCCCTGCCGTATTGCAGAGCCCACAGGTACAGGCCAAGGTTCGCGCCTCGCTTCTGGCCGGCATTCGCGCCGCGGTGCTCTGGCACCAGGTTGGCGGCGGCCGTCTGCAGTTAATGTTTTCTCGTCATCGCCTGACCACTCAGGCAAAACAAATTCTTGCTCATTTAACCCCGGAGTTGTGATCTATGGAATTATCCTCACTGACCGCCGTTTCCCCTGTCGATGGACGCTACGGCGATAAAGTCAGCGCGCTGCGCGGGATTTTCAGCGAATACGGTTTGCTGAAATACCGTGTACAGGTAGAAGTACGCTGGCTGCAAAAACTGGCCGCGCACGCAGCGATCAAGGAAGTTCCTGCTTTTGCTGCCGACGCAATCGGTTTCCTCGATGCTATCGTCGCGAACTTCAATGAAGAAGATGCCGCGCGTATTAAAACTATCGAGCGCACCACCAACCACGACGTCAAGGCGGTTGAGTATTTCCTGAAAGAAAAAGTGGCGAATGTACCGGAACTGCATGCCGTTTCTGAATTCATTCACTTCGCCTGCACCTCGGAAGACATCAACAACCTGTCTCACGCGCTGATGCTGAAAACCGCCCGCGATGAAGTGGTGCTGCCTTACTGGCGTCAACTGATCGACGCGGTCAAAGATCTGTCCGTGCAGTATCGCGATATTCCCCTGCTCTCCCGCACCCACGGCCAGCCGGCTACGCCGTCAACGCTGGGTAAAGAGATGGCTAACGTCGCTTATCGTATGGAACGTCAGTTCCGTCAGCTTAACCAGGTCGAAATCCTCGGCAAAATCAACGGCGCTGTCGGTAACTATAACGCCCACATCGCCGCCTATCCGGAAGTGGACTGGCATCAGTTCAGCGAAGAGTTCGTCACCTCGCTGGGTATTCAGTGGAACCCGTACACCACGCAGATTGAGCCGCACGACTACATCGCCGAACTGTTTGACTGCATCGCCCGCTTTAACACCATTCTGATCGACTTCGATCGTGACGTCTGGGGTTACATCGCGCTGAACCACTTCAAGCAGAAAACCATTGCCGGCGAAATTGGTTCTTCCACCATGCCGCATAAAGTTAACCCTATCGACTTCGAAAACTCCGAGGGTAACCTGGGGCTGTCTAATGCGGTCCTGCAGCATCTGGCGAGCAAACTGCCGGTTTCCCGCTGGCAGCGCGATCTGACGGACTCCACCGTTCTGCGTAACCTGGGCGTGGGTATCGGCTATGCGCTGATCGCCTATCAGTCCACGCTGAAAGGGGTGAGCAAACTGGAAGTGAACCGCGACCGTTTGCTGGACGAGCTGGATCATAACTGGGAAGTACTGGCAGAGCCGATCCAGACCGTGATGCGTCGTTACGGTATTGAAAAACCGTACGAGAAGCTGAAAGAGTTAACCCGTGGTAAGCGTGTCGATGCGGAAGGCATGAAGCAATTCATCGACAGTCTGCCGCTGCCGGACGACGAGAAAACCCGCCTGAAAGCCATGACTCCGGCCAATTATATTGGTCGCGCTATCACCATGGTGGATGAGCTGAAGTAATCCCTTGCCCGGTGGCGCGACGTCACCGGGCCGACTTCCGCGCATGGCTCATGCCGCCCTTCGGCCCTTCCCTTTTCCCGGTTTACGAAATGTTTATCCCCGCAACACCATAATCAGCGTTAAACTATTCATACCGTAAATACAGTGAGAAAAGATGATGCGTGTACTGGTTGTTGAGGATAATGCGTTATTACGTCATCACCTGAAAGTTCAGCTTCAGGATGCCGGACATCAGGTTGACGACGCCGAAGATGCCAAAGAGGCCGATTATTACCTTAACGAACACCTGCCTGACATCGCTATCGTCGATTTGGGGCTTCCGGATGAAGATGGACTTTCACTGATCCGCCGCTGGCGGAGCAATGACGTTTCGCTCCCGGTTCTCGTCCTGACCGCCCGTGAAAGCTGGCAGGACAAAGTGGAAGTGCTGAGCGCGGGTGCGGATGACTACGTCACCAAGCCGTTCCATATTGAAGAGGTCGCCGCGCGGATGCAGGCGCTGATGCGCCGCAACAGCGGCCACGCTTCGCAAATTATCTCTATTCCGCCTTTTCAGGTTGATCTCTCGCGCCGCGAACTCTCGGTCAATGATGAAGTGATCAAACTGACCGCGTTTGAGTACACCATCATGGAAACGCTGATCCGCAATAATGGCAAGGTGGTCAGCAAAGACTCGTTGATGTTGCAGCTGTATCCGGACGCCGAGCTGCGTGAAAGCCACACCATCGACGTGCTGATGGGCCGTCTGCGTAAAAAAATACAGACGCAGTATCCGGATGAAGTCATTACCACCGTGCGAGGTCAGGGATATCTTTTTGAATTGCGCTGATGAATAAACTGTTGCGTCATCTTTTCCCGCTGTCACTGCGCCTGCGCTTTCTGCTGGCCACCGCTGGCGTAGTGCTGGTGCTCTCTCTGGCCTATGGCATGGTTGCGCTGGTCGGCTACAGCGTGAGTTTCGATAAGACCACGTTTCGTCTGCTGCGCGGCGAGAGTAACCTCTTCTATACGCTTGCAAAATGGGAAGACAATAAGATCCACGTCGAACTTCCCGAGCACCTCGACATGCAGAGCCCCACGATGTCGCTGATCTATGATGAGAACGGCAAACTGCTGTGGGCCCAGCGTAATGTCCCCTGGCTGGTCAGACTGATTCAGCCCGACTGGCTGAAAAGCAATGGTTTCCATGAAATAGAAGCCGACATCAGCGCCACCAGCACGCTGCTCAATGACGATCACTCCGTTCAGGAACAACTGAAAGAGGTTCGGGAAGATGACGACGACGCCGAAATGACCCACTCGGTAGCAGTGAACGTTTACCCGGCTACCGCGCGCATGCCGCAACTGACGATCGTGGTGGTGGACACCATTCCGATTGAGCTTAAACGCTCGTATATGGTCTGGAGCTGGTTTATTTATGTGCTGGCTGCCAATCTGTTGCTGGTCATTCCCCTGCTCTGGGTGGCGGCCTGGTGGAGTTTGCGCCCCATCGAGGCACTGGCTCGCGAGGTGCGCGAGCTGGAAGAACATCATCGCGAACAGCTTAACCCTGCAACGACGCGGGAGTTGACCAGTCTGGTGCGTAACCTGAACCGCCTGTTGAAAAGCGAGCGTGAGCGTTATGACAAGTACCGCACCACACTGACCGATCTCACCCACAGTCTGAAGACTCCGCTCGCCGTGCTGCAAAGTACGTTACGTTCGATGCGCAGCGATAAGATGAGCGTCAGCGAGGCAGAACCGGTGATGCTCGAACAGATCAGCCGAATTTCACAGCAAATCGGCTACTACCTGCATCGCGCCAGTATGCGCGGCGGCGGCGTCCTGCTGAGCCGCGAACTGCATCCGGTCGCACCGCTGCTGGATAATCTCACATCGGCGCTGAACAAAGTGTATCAGCGTAAAGGGGTGAACATTAGCCTCGATATCTCACCGGAAATCAGCTTTGTCGGCGAGCAGAACGATTTTGTCGAGGTGATGGGCAACGTGCTGGATAACGCCTGCAAGTACTGTCTTGAGTTTGTCGAGATTTCTGCCCGCCAGACCGACGATCATCTGTACATCGTGGTGGAAGATGATGGTCCAGGGATCCCGCACAGCAAGCGCGATCTGGTGTTCGATCGCGGTCAACGTGTGGATACGCTGCGCCCTGGGCAAGGCGTAGGACTGGCAGTGGCGCGAGAAATTACCGAGCAATACGACGGCAAAATTGTTGCCAGTGACAGTCTGCTCGGCGGCGCGCATATGGAAGTTATTTTTGGTCATCAGCAGCCGGGGCCGAAAGACGACTAAACCCAAATGTAATAAATATGAGCCAACTGCACGCATCTGGTTAAGCATCCGTTATAATCGGTGACAGATACCCGCCCCAGCCTGTGGAAGCTCAATATGGAATACCAATTAACACTCAACTGGCCCGAATTTCTTGAACGTCACTGGCAAAAGCGCCCGGTGGTGTTAAAACGCGGCTTTAATAACTTTATCGATCCCCTCTCCCCTGACGAACTGGCAGGGCTGGCGATGGAAAGTGAGGTCGATAGCCGTCTGGTAAGCCATCAGGATGGCAAATGGCAGGTCAGCCATGGTCCGTTCGAAAGCTATGACCATCTCGGCGAGAATAACTGGTCGTTACTGGTGCAGGCGGTGAACCACTGGCATGAGCCAACCGCCGCGCTGATGCGTCCCTTCCGCGCCCTGCCTGACTGGCGTATCGACGATCTGATGATCTCATTCTCGGTCCCTGGCGGCGGCGTAGGTCCCCATCTCGATCAGTATGATGTGTTTATCATTCAGGGAACCGGTCGCCGTCGCTGGCGCGTGGGTGAGAAGTTGCAAATGAAGCAGCACTGCCCGCATCCGGATCTGCTGCAGGTCGATCCTTTTGAAGCCATCATCGATGAAGAACTGGAGCCGGGCGATATTCTCTATATTCCGCCTGGATTCCCGCATGAAGGCTATGCGCTGGAAAACGCGATGAACTATTCCGTCGGTTTCCGTGCGCCGAATACCCGTGAGCTGATCAGCGGGTTTGCCGACTACGTCCTGCAACGTGAGCTGGGCAGTACTTATTACAGCGACCCGGACGTGCCGTCGCGTGAGCATCCTGCTGACATCCTGCCGCAGGAGATGGACAAACTGCGTACCATGATGCTGGATTTGATTAATCAGCCGGAGCATTTTAAACAGTGGTTTGGCGAGTTTATCTCCCAGTCGCGTCATGAACTGGATATTGCACCGCCGGAGCCGCCGTATCAGCCTGATGAAATCTACGATGCCCTGAAACAAGGCGATGTGCTGGTGCGTCTGGGGGGATTACGGGTGCTGCGTGTGGGTGATGACGTTTATGCCAACGGCGAGAGAATTGATTCCCCGCACCGTCCGGCGCTTGAAGCCCTTGCCAGCCATATCGTGCTGACCGCAGAGAACTTTGGTGACGCGCTGGAAGATCCGTCGTTCCTCGCGATGCTGGCAGCCCTGGTCAACAGCGGGTACTGGTTCTTCGAAGGGTAAATTTAAACGATGCCGGATAGCGGCGCTAACGCGTCTTATCCGGCCTACGGTTCACATGTCATGTAGGCCAGATACGCGTCGCGCCATCCGGCATCAACCACGCTACGACTGCTTCGCCGTTAACTCGGCAATCCGCACAATCACCTGCACCGCTTTTTCCATGCCTTCCAGCGTCACAAACTCATGCTTGCCATGATAGTTGTAGCCACCGGTGAACAGGTTCGGGCACGGTAGTCCCATGAAAGAGAGCTGCGCGCCGTCGGTACCGCCGCGAATCGGCTTCATATCCGGTTGGATATCGCAGTCACGCATCGCCTGCTGTGCGATATCCAGCACATGCGGATGCTCAACCACTTTTTCGCGCATATTGTAATAACTGTCTTCAATCACCAGTTCAATATAGCAGTCCGGATGCAGACCCTTCCCGACCTTTCTGGCAATCTCCATCATCTTACGTTTGCGCGCTTCAAACTGTTTGCGGTCGAAGTCGCGAATGATGTAGTGCATATCGGCGCGATCCACGGTGCCTTTCATGCTCGCCAGATGATAGAAGCCCTCATAACCTTCAGTCATTTCCGGGCTTTCATCCGCCGGAACCTCGGCATGAATGCGCGCCGCCAGGGATAATGCGTTGACCATTACGCCTTTCGCCGTCCCCGGATGCACGTTATTGCCGACGATTTTGATATTCACCGAAGCGGCATTGAAGTTCTCAAACTCAAGTTCACCCACGCCGCCGCCGTCGACGGTATAGGCCCATTTGGCATCAAAGGCTGCAACATCAAAGTGTTTCGCTCCTTTGCCAACCTCTTCGTCCGGCGTAAAAGCGACGCGAATATCGCCATGCGGAATATTTTTATGCTTCAGCACCGCCAGCGCCGTCATGATTTCCGCTACACCCGCTTTGTCATCCGCCCCCAACAGCGTTTTGCCGTCGGTGGTGATCAGCGTTTGTCCAAGCAACTGATGCAGCACCGGGAACATCACCGGCGACAGCACTTCATCGCCAATGCCCAGCGCGATATCACCACCGCGATAGTTCTCCACGATCTGCGGATTCACGTGCTTACCGCTGAAATCCGGTGAGGTATCCACATGGGAAATGAAGCCAATAGCAGGGATATCGCCAGGGACATTCGCCGGCAACGTTGCCATCAGCGTCCCTTTGTCACTTAATGTCACATTGACCAGCTCCATCTCTTCGAGCTGCTGTTTGAGCAAATTTAATAACTTCCACTGTCCCTCAGTACTGGGAACCTGTCTCACACCCGCTTTCGATTGGGTATCCAATGAAACGTAGTGTAGAAAACGCTCAAGTAGTTTATCCATGCAGTCACCCTCACTATTTGTGACAACATTATCAGTAAGCCACAAAAGACAAATATTGCGTCAGGTCACTTTTATCCCCGCAAACGAGAATATTTCGCTTCCGGACCCCTTTATTCAGGAAATGTATACACAGAATCATTCAGGATGCATCGCCGCGACAAGCGAATGAATCCCCCAGGCGCGTACAAACAGTACGTGACTGCAGCCAACAAAGAAGCAGTCTGAAGGATGAAGTGTAGAGTAATTGGCAACAAACATTGGCGATGACAACGGTTTGCCGTAGAATTACGGCCCTCATTAAGAGTCACCAAGGTGGTCAACCACAAACCCCGCATCGGTCAGCCATCCGTTGCGTCTACATGGGACAGAGTAAAAAATTGAATAAACAACCGCGTTCGCTTTCACCGCTGGTTCTTTTGTCAGATATCAGCAAAAGCTTCGATGGAAAAGAGGTCATTTCTGAACTGGATTTGACAATCAATAATGGCGAGTTCCTCACGCTGCTTGGCCCTTCTGGCTGCGGTAAAACAACCGTTTTGCGCCTGATTGCCGGTCTGGAAACCGTAGATTCCGGGCACATCATGCTCGATAACGAGGATATCACCCACGTACCGGCAGAAAACCGTTATGTGAATACCGTCTTTCAAAGCTATGCGTTATTCCCCCACATGACTGTTTTTGAAAATGTGGCCTTCGGTTTGCGCATGCAGAAAACCCCCACTGCCGACATTACTCCGCGCGTACTTGAAGCACTGCGGATGGTGCAACTAGAAGAGTTTGCCCAGCGTAAGCCGCATCAACTCTCCGGCGGCCAACAGCAGCGCGTGGCGATTGCCCGTGCGGTGGTCAATAAACCACGCCTGCTGCTGTTAGATGAATCCCTCTCCGCGCTGGACTATAAGCTGCGAAAGCAGATGCAGAACGAACTGAAAGCCTTGCAGCGTAAGCTCGGCATCACGTTCGTGTTCGTGACGCACGATCAGGAAGAAGCCCTGACCATGTCCGACCGCATCGTCGTGATGCGCGATGGGCGCATCGAACAGGACGGCACGCCGCGTGAAATTTACGAAGAGCCGAAAAACCTGTTCGTCGCCGGATTCATTGGCGAAATCAATATGTTTAACGCCACGGTGATCGAGCGTCTGGACGAACAGCGCGTTCGTGCTAACGTTGAAGGCCGTGAATGCAATATCTACGTTAACTTCGCCGTTGAGCCAGGGCAGAAACTGCACGTTCTGCTACGCCCGGAAGATCTGCGCGTGGATGAAATCAACGACGACAACCACATTGACGGCCTGATCGGCTACGTCCGTGAACGTAACTATAAAGGCATGACGCTGGAGTCGGTGGTTGAACTGGAAAATGGCAAGATGGTGATGGTCAGCGAATTCTTCAACGAAGATGACCCGGACTTTGACCACTCTCTCGACCAGAAAATGGCCATTAACTGGGTAGAAAGCTGGGAGGTCGTACTGGCTGATGAAGAACACAAGTAAATTCCAGAATGTGGTGATTGTCACTATCGTCGGTTGGCTTGTGTTGTTTGTCTTTCTGCCCAACCTGATGATTATTGGCACCAGCTTTTTGACCCGCGACGATGCCAGCTTCGTCAAAATGGTCTTTACGCTGGACAACTACGCGCGTCTGCTCGATCCGCTCTATTTTGAAGTGCTGCTGCACTCGCTGAATATGGCGCTGATCGCCACCTTCGCCTGCCTCGTGCTCGGTTATCCTTTTGCCTGGTTTCTGGCGCGACTGCCAGAGAGAGTCCGCCCACTGCTGCTGTTTTTGCTGATTGTCCCGTTCTGGACCAACTCGCTGATCCGCATCTACGGGCTGAAAATTTTCCTCAGCACCAAGGGTTACCTGAACGAGTTTTTGCTGTGGCTCGGGGTGATTGATACGCCGATGCGCATTATGTTTACCCCGAGCGCGGTCATTATCGGTCTTGTGTATATCCTGCTGCCGTTTATGGTGATGCCACTGTATTCCAGCATTGAGAAACTCGACAGACCGTTGCTGGAAGCGGCAAAAGATCTGGGTGCCAGCAAGTTGCAGACCTTTATTCGGATCATCATTCCGCTGACCATGCCAGGGATTATTGCTGGCTGCCTGCTGGTAATGCTGCCCGCGATGGGACTGTTCTACGTCTCCGATCTGATGGGCGGCGCGAAAAACCTGCTGATCGGTAACGTGATTAAAGTTCAGTTCCTCAATATCCGCGACTGGCCGTTTGGCGCCGCAACCAGCATTACCCTGACGATTGTGATGGGCCTGATGCTGCTGATTTACTGGCGCGCCTCCCGACTGCTGAACAAAAAGGGAGAACTCGAATGATCGGTCGCCTGCTTCGCGGCGGTTTTATGACCGCTATCTATGCGTACCTGTATATTCCAATCATTATTTTGATTGTGAACTCCTTTAACAGCTCGCGTTTTGGCATCAACTGGCAGGGCTTTACCACCAAATGGTATGGCCTGCTGATGAATAACGACAGTCTGCTGCAGGCAGCGCAACATTCGCTGACGATGGCTATCTTTTCTGCGACGTTTGCCACCGCTATCGGGTCGCTAACGGCCGTGGCGCTGTATCGCTACCGTTTTCGCGGCAAGCCGTTCGTCAGCGGGATGCTATTTGTGGTAATGATGTCGCCGGATATCGTGATGGCGATTTCACTGCTGGTGCTGTTTATGCTGCTGGGCATTCAGTTGGGCTTCTGGTCGCTGCTGTTCTCGCATATCACCTTCTGCCTGCCTTTCGTGGTTGTGACGGTCTATTCGCGGCTGAAGGGGTTTGATGTGCGAATGCTGGAAGCGGCCAAAGATCTGGGCGCCAGCGAAATCACCATCCTGCGTAAAATCATTCTGCCATTAGCTATGCCAGCAGTCGCCGCAGGCTGGCTGTTGAGCTTTACCCTGTCGATGGACGATGTGGTAGTTTCGTCGTTCGTCACCGGGCCAGGCTATGAAATTCTACCGTTAAAGATCTATTCGATGGTCAAGGTCGGCGTATCTCCGGAAGTTAACGCGTTGGCGACCATTTTATTAATGCTGTCGCTGGTGATGGTCATCGCCAGCCAGTTGATTGCTCGTGATAAAACCAGGAGCCGTTAAGGTTCGATACTCAGGGGACGTTAAAATGAAAAAATGGTCACGCCACCTGCTCGCGGCAGGCGCTCTCGCGATGGGAATGGGCGCTGCGCACGCGGACGACAGTAAAACACTCTATTTCTATAACTGGACCGAGTACGTTCCACCAGGACTGCTGGAACAGTTCACCAAAGAGACCGGCATTAAGGTTATCTATTCGACCTACGAGTCGAATGAAACCATGTATGCCAAGCTCAAAACTTACAAAGACGGCGCATACGACCTGGTGGTACCTTCCACCTATTACGTCGACAAAATGCGTAAAGAGGGCATGATTCAGAAGATCGATAAATCAAAGTTAACCAACTTTAACAACCTCGATCCTGAGATGCTGAATAAACCCTTTGATCCTGGCAATGACTACTCCATCCCGTACATCTGGGGTGCGACGGCTATTGGCGTAAACAGCGACAGCATTGACCCGAAAACCGTCACCAGTTGGGCTGATTTGTGGAAGCCGGAGTACAAAGGCAGCCTGCTGTTGACCGACGACGCGCGCGAAGTGTTCCAGATGGCGCTGCGAAAACTGGGCTATTCCGGCAACACCACCGACCCTAAAGAGATTGAAGCGGCCTATAACGAGCTGAAAAAACTGATGCCTAACGTCGCTGCGTTTAACTCCGACAACCCGGCGAATCCGTATATGGAAGGCGAAGTGAATCTGGGGATGGTGTGGAACGGCTCCGCCTTCGTTGCACGCCAGGCCGGTACGCCGCTGGAAGTGGTCTGGCCGAAAGAAGGCGGGATCTTCTGGATGGACAGCCTGTCAATTCCGGCAAACGCCAAAAACAAAGAAGGCGCGCTGAAGTTGATCAACTTCCTGCTTCGCCCGGACGTGGCGAAGGAAGTGGCGGAAACCATTGGCTATCCGACGCCAAACCTGGCGGCGCGTAAGCTGTTAAGCCCGGAAGTCGCCAACGATAAATCGCTCTACCCGGATGCAGAAACCATCAGCAAAGGTGAATGGCAGAACGATGTGGGTTCCGCCAGCGCGATTTACGAAGAGTACTATCAGAAGCTGAAAGCAGGACGCTAATTCAGCAAAAAGGCCCGGAAAATCCGGGCCTTTGTATTACAGCCCTTTCAATAACTTCTCCACAAACTCAGGCACCACCTGGCTTGCCGGACCGTAATATTTCTCTTCAAACTCACTGCCGACCTGGCTTGGTTCCAGATTCAGCTCAACCGTATGCGCGCCGTGCAGCTTCGCTTCGTGGACAAAGCCAGCCGCCGGATAGACGTGTCCGGAGGTGCCGATGGCGATAAAAACATCCGCCATGGCCAGCGCCATATAGATTTCATCCATCCCAAGCGGCATCTCGCCAAACCACACCACATGCGGACGCAGCGGCGCAGGAAACTGGCAGCAGTGACATTTGTCTTCCGGCGTCACATCGCCCGTCCACTCCAGGATTTGTCCGCTCTGCGAGCAGTGCACTTTCAACAGCTCGCCATGCATATGGATGATGTTCTGGTTGCCCGCCCGTTCATGCAGGTTATCAATATTCTGTGTCACCAGCAAAAAGCGGTCGCCCAGCGCCTCTTCCAGCTTTGCCAGCGCGATGTGCGCCGGATTAGGCTGGATTTCAGGCTGCTGCAATTGCCGACGGCGGGCATTATAGAAAGACTGCACCAGCGCAGGATTACGGGCGAAGCCTTCCGGCGTCGCGACATCTTCAACCCGGTGCTCTTCCCACAGTCCATCAGCGGCGCGGAAGGTACGAATACCGGACTCCGCGGAGATCCCTGCCCCTGTAAGCACCAAAACTCTTGGTTTTTCCATCACTTCCGGTACCACTCTGTCTCTGAAAAAGATCCGTTGACGAAGGCGTTCGCGCAGATGGCGTTTGTTTTTCCGAAATCGACTTAACCGATGACCCCGACGCGACAGCATAGCAACCTCTTTTGATTAATCGGTAAGATGTAAAAAGGCGGCGCCACGCATCCCACCCGCATCACCATGTCGCGCTCGCTCAATGCGGGGAACACGTGCCACGGGAAGCAGATGACGCGGCAATCTGTCCGCCAGATCGGTGGTAATGGCTGTAAAATTCGACAATCCCCCCCCGATAACCACCAGATCCGGATCGACGATGGTCAGGATATTCCCCAGACACACCGCCAGCAAATCCAGATAACGCTCAACATGCGCCCGCGCCTGTTCATCGCCCTGCTCCCACAGTGAAATGATTTCAGGCGCCTGTAACGGTTGATGATAGTAATGCTGATACAACCAGGCAAATCCTCGCCCGGACAGATAATTTTCAATACAGCCAAGTTGACCGCAGCCACAGCGACGCAATGGGAAATCGAGCCCCATCAGGGTGAGCGCATCGACCGGCAGACGCATATGACCAAACTCGCCGGTAATGTAACTGCGCCCGGTGATCGGTTTTCCGTTGAGGATTAAACCGCCCCCCACCCCGGTGCCCAGAATCAGGCCCATCACCAGCGGATAGCGGGTGAATTCGTCATCCCAGGCTTCAGACAGGGCAAAACAGTTGGCATCGTTGTCAAGGCGAACGTCGCGATCAAGTCGCGCGCTAAGATCGGCACGCAGGGGTTTGCCACTGGCAGCAGGGACATTCGCGGCATACAGCGTGCCATCTTCGGTTTCCGGCATCCCGGGGATGCCAATGCCCACCGAACCTTTCACGCCAAATCGCTGGTCGGCTTCCGCCACCAGCCCGCAAACGGCCTCTAAAAAAGCGTCATAGCTGTCGCGCGGCGTGGGAACACGCTTTTCCCACTGTAATTTCCGCTCGTTATCAAAGACGCCTAACGCAATTTTTGTCCCACCAATATCAAACCCGTAATACATTGCCGCTCCTTGTTTTATACACTGTATCCTTCAGGCGCCCACGGTTCAGGTCACATGAATGACGTTGTGTATCTCTCACGCAATTATGGCTACTGGCCGCTGAGCACCCTTGCAGGATCGATGTTACTGGCGCGTCGCGCCGGATACCAACTCGCCAACAAACTCAGCAACAGTGCGGTGACCAGCACGTAAATCACATCCAGCCAGTGCAATTCGGATGGCAGGAAGTCGATAAAATAGATATCCCCGGAGAGGAACTGATGGCCGATCAGCGTTTCGATACCGTTAATGATTGGCGTCAGCTGTAGCGAAACCACTACACCAATAACCACGCCGATCAGGCTGCCGAACAGTCCTGCCAGCAAACCGTACCAGACAAAAATGGCGCGGATCAGGCCATCTTTCGCTCCCAGCGTTCTTAATACCGCAATATCGCCGCTCTTGTCTTTTACCGCCATCACTAATGTTGAGACAATGTTAAAACAGGCAACGCCGATCACCAGCACCATCGCCAGATACATAATGGCGCGGATCATCTGGATATCGCGGTACATATAGCCATAGGTGCCAATCCAGCTCTTGATGTAGACATAGCTGTTGGTCACTTCACCTGCATCACGCACCAGTTTGTTAGCATTGAAGACGTCGTTGACCTTCAGCGCAATGCCGGAAACCGTGTTGTTCATCTCCAGATACTGCTGGGCATCGGCCATCGGGATCATCGCGAAGCTGTGATCCAGTTGACCGCTTAACTGCAAAATGCCGGCAACGTGCAGGCGCACGCGTTTCGGCTGCATCAGCTTATGATCGGCATTTGAATTGGGGATCATAATGGAGACCCAGTCCCCCTGTTTCACCTTCAGCGCGTCTGCAACGCCCTTGCCGATAATGATTTGCTGTTCACCGGCTTTAAAATCAGCCCAGGCGTTATTCTGCACAAACGAGGGCAGCGCGCTCAGACGCTGTTCCTGCTGCGGATCCACACCTTTTACCTGAATAGCGCGCAGATTCGCCCCGCTCTCCACCAGTCCGGTAAAGTTGATGTAGGGCGCCGCGGCGGTAATGCCCGGCACCTTCTGTACCTTCTCCAGCGCTTCGCGCCAGTTGCTCCACGGTTGATTAACCGCTTCAATCTCGCCGTGCGGCACCACGGCCAGAATGCGGTTGTTCAGTTCGCGCTCAAAGCCGTTCATCGCGCTTAGACCGACGATCAGAACTGCCACCCCCAGCGCGATGCCGATAGTCGAGATCACCGAAATCAGCGATACCATGCCGCCGCGCCGCCGTCCCCGGCTAAAGCGCAGGCCGATTAATAACGATAAAGGCGAGGCCATTACTCCGCCCCCATCAGGCTCAGTTCTGCCGTCAAGCGTCCGTCACGCATTTCCAGTTGGCGGCTCATACGCTTCGCCAGTTGCAGATCGTGGGTGACGACCAGAAACGCGGTGCCCTGCGAGCGGTTCAACTCGCCCAGAAGCTGGAAGATGCTGTCGGCGTTGCGCGCATCCAGATTACCGGTCGGTTCATCCGCCAGCACCAGCCGCGGGTTGTTGACCAGCGCACGGGCAATCGCCACGCGCTGACGCTCACCGCCGGACAGTTCAGACGGACGATGGCTGGCACGATGATCCAGCCCTACCGCTTTCAGCATTTCACGCGCCCGCGCGTTAATTTCAGCCGGTTTGTGTTTGCCAATTAGCAGCGGCATCGCCACGTTTTCCAGCGCAGTGAAGTCCGGTAGCAGGTGGTGGAACTGATAAATAAAGCCGAGCTTCTGGTTACGCAGTTCCGCCTTCGCCGCCGACGACAGTTTACTCATCGGCTGGCCGCTAAAAATCACATCGCCGGAGGTCGGGGTATCCAGCCCGCCCAGCAGGTGCAACAACGTACTTTTGCCGGAGCCGGAGCTGCCGACAATCGCCATCATTTCGCCTTCGCCCACGCTGAAGCTGACATCGTGCAACACGTCGGTTTGCACGGAACCTTCCTGATAGCGTTTGCACAGTTTGTCGCATTGCAACAGGATCTTATTCATAACGTAAAGCCTCAGCGGGTTGAGTGGCGGCAGCGCGCCAGGAAGGATAAAGCGTGGAAAGCAGCGCGATGGCCATCGCCACCAGCGCAATGACGATGACCTGCAGCGGCTCAATCGCCACCGGCAGCGCCGCACCGTCCAGCAGGATACCGATCACCGGCATCAGGGTATTGAGCTGACTGGCCAGCAGCGCACCCAGCGCGGCACCCAGCAGCGCGCCAATAATCCCGGCGCTGGCCCCCTGTACCATAAAGACCATCATGATCTGTCGCGGCGTCAGCCCTTGCGTTTGCAAAATAGCCACTTCTCCCTGCTTCTCCATCACCATCAGACCCAACGAGGTAATAATATTGAACGCGGCAACCGCCACGATCAGGCTCAACAGCAGCCCCATCATGTTCTTTTCCATCCGCACGGCCTGGAACAGCTCGCCTTTACGCTCGCGCCAGTCCTGCCATTTTGTCCCTTCCGGTAGCGTCTGCTGACTGAGCGAGTCCACCTTCAGCGGTTCATTCAGCCACAAACGCCAGCCGGTGATACTCCCGGCCGGGTAGCGCATGATGCGCGAGGCGTCCTGAATATTGGTCAACATCTGGTAACCATCGACTTCGCTGTTCGCCGCAAAGGTGCCGATCACGGTAAACAGACGCTGGCTTGGCAGACGACCCATCGGCGTGAACTGACTGGCTGACGGCACCATCACGCGGATCTGATCGCCACGATTGACCCCCAACTGTCCTGCGAGCTGCTCACCGAGGATGACATTATACTTGCCTGGCTGTAGATCGGTTTGCTTCACATTGACCAGATACGGCGTCAGCGGATCTTTTTGTGCCGGATCGATACCCAGCATCACCCCGACCGCCACGCTGCGCGCGCTTTGCAGCACGACATCGCCGGTTGTCAGCGGCGCAATACGATTGACACCGTTCAGTTTTACGGCGCTTTCCGGCAGTTGCTGAGGATTCAGAGAGCCCTGCTCCGCAGAAAGGATGGCCTGAGGCATCAAGCCCAGGATGTTATTTTGCAGTTCACGTTCAAAACCGTTCATCACTGACAAAACCGTGACCAGCGCCATCACCCCAAGGGTAATGCCGATGGTGGAAAGCCAGGAGACAAAGCGACCGAAGCGATCTGCTGCACGCCCGCGCATGTAACGCAGGCCGATGAATAGAGCGACAGGTTGGTACATGAAATCCGTCTGGTTGCTGTTAGCAAAGTCACGAGTATATAAGCGAAAGCCGCATGGGTAAACGCCTGAACCGTAAGTGTTCGTCAGTACACAGAGGAAAGGGATCCACAGCGCGACAGGCGCAGGATATCGCCCCCGCCGACCCTGATCCTTTTCTTAAAAAATCAAAAAACAGAATGTTACGCATTACAGCGCCAGGGCCACCCCGCAGGATCACAAGCTATGTTGAATAACACGAGCGCGCTGTCCTGATGAAAAAGAAAGAACTATGGATTAACCAAATCAAAGGGTTATGTATCTGTCTGGTCGTCATCTATCACTCAGTCATCACCTTTTACCCTCATCTGACCCACTTCCAGTTGCCCCTTTCGGCACTGCTATCGAAATGCTGGGTTTACTTTAATCTCTATCTCGCCCCGTTTCGCATGCCGGTATTTTTCTTTATCTCGGGCTTTTTGATTCGCCGCTATATCGACAGCGTGAGCTGGAAAGAGAGCGTTAACAAGCGGATCTGGAGTATTTTCTGGGTGCTGGCGCTATGGGGGGTGGCCCAGTGGCTGGCGCTCAGCGCCCTGAACAACTGGCTGGCGCCGGCACGCGATCTGCATAATGCGTCCAACGCCGCTTACGCCGGTTCCGTTAGCCAGTTCCTTCACGGCATGCTGACTGCCAGCACCAGCCTGTGGTATCTGTATGCGCTCATTGTCTATTTCGTAATCTGTAAAGTGTTCAGCCGCTGGGCCGCGCCACTGTTCGCCCTGTTTGTGGTACTGAGCGTGACGGTCAACTTTATTGCCACCCCGTGGTGGGGAATGAACAGCGTGATCCGCAACCTGCCGTATTACAGCCTCGGCGCCTGGTTTGGCGTCCCGCTAATGGCGTGGATCAAAGAGGTGCCGTTGCGCCGTTATGCGCTGCCCTGCGCGGCTGCCTTCGTGCTGGCTATCGCGGCATGGCTGTTTAACGTCTCATTGCTGCTGTCGTTGGTCTCTATCGTGCTGATCATGAAGCTGTTTTATCAGTACGAGCAGCGCTTCGGCATGCGTGAATCCAGTCTGCTTAACGTGATCGGTTCGAATACTATCGCGATTTATACCACGCATCGCATTCTGGTCGAGGCGTTCAGCCTGCTGCTGATCCCGCAAATCAATGCCGCCGCCTGGTCCCCCGAACTGGAACTAACCCTGTTGCTGGTCTATCCGTTTGCCAGTCTGTTGGTGTGCACGCTGTTGGGCCTTGCCGTACGTAAAGTGTCGCAGGGCCTGTTCGGCGATATCCTCTTCTCTCCCCCTTCTCGCCCGCAAGCCGTTGGTTATTCCCGCTAAACTTTTCGCCCTCCGATGAGGGCGATTCAATTTGCTAATGAGGAGCGATCACGGATAATAAAGGGCATTGCTTATCAGACGACTACCTAAAAGAGATTCTGACAACCGAATGCCTGAACAACAACGTTACACGCTGCCCGTGAAAGCGGGCGACCAGCGCCTGTTGGGTGAACTGACCGGGGCTGCCTGCGCCACGCTGGTGGCGGAAATTGCCGAACGTCATGCCGGTCCCGTCGTGCTCGTGGCGCCCGATATGCAAAACGCGCTGCGCCTGCATGATGAAATCCGTCAGTTTACCGATCAGATGGTCATGAGCCTCGCGGACTGGGAAACCCTGCCCTACGACAGTTTCTCCCCGCATCAGGAAATTATCTCCTCACGTCTCTCCACGCTGTATCAGTTGCCGTCGATGCAGCGCGGCGTGCTGATCCTGCCGGTCAATACCCTGATGCAGCGCGTCTGCCCGCACAGCTATCTGCACGGTCATGCGCTGGTGATGAAAAAAGGCCAGCGTTTATCGCGCGATGCCCTGCGTTTACAGCTCGACAGCGCCGGTTACCGGCATGTTGATCAAGTCATGGAACATGGCGAATACGCCACCCGCGGTGCGCTGCTGGATCTGTATCCTATGGGCAGCGAACAGCCCTATCGCCTGGATTTCTTCGACGATGAAATTGACAGTCTGCGCCTGTTTGACGCGGACACCCAGCGCACGCTGGAAGAAGTCGACGCCATCAACCTGCTGCCCGCCCACGAATTCCCGACCGACAAAACGGCGATCGAACTGTTTCGCAGCCAGTGGCGCGATACCTTCGAGGTGAAGCGCGACGCGGAGCATATCTATCAACAGGTCAGCAAAGGCACCTTGCCGGCGGGGATCGAATACTGGCAGCCGCTGTTTTTCAGCGAGCCGCTGCCGCCGCTGTTTAGTTATTTCCCGGCAAATACGTTGGTGGTCAACACGGGCGATTTAGAAAACAGCGCCGGGCGTTTCCAGGCCGATACGCTGGCGCGTTTCGAAAACCGTGGCGTGGATCCGATGCGTCCGCTGCTGCCGCCGGAATCACTCTGGTTGCGCGTCGATGAGCTCTTCTCTGAACTCAAACGCTGGCCGCGCGTACAGCTCAAAACCGATCACCTCCCCGCCAAAGCGGCAAATACCAACTTAGGTTTCCAGTCGCTGCCGGACCTCGCGGTTCAGGCGCAGCAAAAATCCCCGCTGGATGCGCTGCGCAAATTCCTCGAGTCCTTCAACGGGCCGGTGATTTTCTCGGTTGAGAGTGAAGGCCGCCGTGAATCCCTTGGTGAACTGCTCGCCCGTATCAAAGTCGCGCCGAAGCGCATTATGCGTCTGGATGAAGCGACGGAGGCAGGACGCTACCTGATGATTGGTGCCGCCGAGCACGGGTTTATCGATACGACGCGCAATCTGGCACTCATTTGTGAAAGCGATCTGCTGGGCGAGCGCGTGGCGCGCCGTCGTCAGGATTCGCGCCGCACAATTAACCCGGATACGCTGATCCGCAACCTGGCAGAGTTGCATCCGGGTCAACCGGTGGTGCATCTGGAGCACGGCGTTGGACGCTATGCCGGAATGACCACGCTGGAGGCGGGCGGGATCAAGGGTGAATACCTGATGCTCACCTACGCCAATGACGCCAAACTGTACGTCCCGGTCTCCTCTTTGCATCTGATCAGCCGTTACGCCGGAGGCGCGGAAGAGAACGCGCCGCTGCATAAACTCGGCGGCGATGCCTGGTCACGCGCCCGACAGAAAGCGGCAGAGAAAGTGCGCGACGTGGCGGCCGAACTGCTGGACATCTACGCGCAGCGCGCGGCAAAAGAGGGGTTCGCCTTCAAACACGATCGCGAGCAGTATCAGCTGTTCTGCGACGGTTTCCCCTTTGAAACGACTCCCGACCAGGCGCAGGCGATTAACGCCGTGCTTAGCGACATGTGTCAGCCGCTGGCGATGGACCGGCTGGTGTGTGGTGACGTTGGATTTGGTAAAACCGAAGTGGCGATGCGCGCCGCGTTTCTCGCGGTCGAAAACCACAAGCAGGTGGCGGTGCTGGTGCCGACAACCCTGCTCGCTCAGCAACACTTTGACAATTTCCGCGATCGTTTTGCCAACTGGCCGGTGCGCATCGAAATGCTTTCCCGCTTCCGTAGCGCCAAAGAACAGGCGCAGATCCTGGAACAGGTTGCCGAAGGGAAGATTGATATTCTGATCGGCACGCACAAGCTGCTGCAAAGCGATGTGAAACTGAAAGATCTGGGGCTGTTGATCGTTGATGAAGAGCACCGTTTCGGCGTGCGTCATAAGGAGCGCATCAAAGCGATGCGCGCCGATGTGGACATTCTGACGCTGACCGCTACGCCAATTCCGCGTACGCTGAACATGGCCATGAGCGGCATGCGCGATCTGTCGATTATCGCCACGCCGCCAGCGCGCCGTCTGGCGGTGAAAACGTTTGTTCGCGAGTACGATGCGCTGGTGGTCCGCGAGGCGATTCTGCGTGAAGTGCTGCGCGGCGGGCAGGTCTACTACCTTTATAATGATGTCGAGAACATCCAGAAAGCCGCCGACAGGCTGGCGGAGCTGGTGCCGGAAGCGCGAATTGCCATTGGTCACGGGCAGATGCGCGAACGCGAACTGGAACGCGTGATGAACGACTTCCACCATCAGCGTTTTAACGTACTGGTTTGTACCACCATTATCGAAACCGGGATCGATATCCCGACCGCCAACACGATTATTATCGAGCGTGCGGATCACTTCGGTCTGGCGCAGTTACACCAGTTGCGCGGTCGCGTGGGACGTTCACACCATCAGGCGTATGCCTGGCTGCTGACACCGCATCCCAAAGCAATGACCACCGACGCGCAAAAACGCCTGGAAGCGATTGCCTCGCTGGAAGACCTGGGCGCAGGCTTTGCGCTGGCGACTCACGATCTGGAGATCCGCGGCGCGGGTGAACTGCTCGGGGAAGAACAGAGCGGTTCGATGGAAACCATCGGTTTCTCGCTGTATATGGAGCTGCTGGAAAATGCCGTCGATGCCCTGAAGGCCGGACGCGAGCCGTCGCTGGAAGATCTCACCAGTCAGCAAACCGAAGTCGAACTGCGTATGCCATCGCTGCTGCCGGACGATTTCATCCCGGACGTGAATACCCGCCTGTCGTTCTACAAGCGTATCGCCAGCGCGAAGAGCGAGAATGAACTTGAAGAGATTAAAGTGGAGCTGATCGACCGCTTCGGTCTGCTGCCCGATCCGGCGCGTACCCTGCTGGATATCGCCCGCTTGCGTCAACAGGCGCAGAAGCTGGGTATCCGCAAACTGGAAGGCAACGAGAAAGGCGGCACTATCGAATTTGCCGAGAAGAACCATGTCAACCCAGGCTGGCTGATTGGCCTGTTGCAAAAACAGCCGCAGCACTTCCGTCTTGACGGCCCGACCCGGCTGAAGTTCATCCAGGATCTGACCGAGCGGAAAACGCGGATGGACTGGGTGCGTCAGTTTATGCAACAACTGGAAGAAAACGCTGTAGCATGATTGCGTGGTGCCGGATGGCGGCTTCGCCTTATCCGGCCTATTAATCGATACCTGGCTGTAAGCCTGATACTCGCAGCGCCATCAGGCAAGGTTCCGCGATCTTTACAACTCTTTGCACTTCCCTTGCATTTAAAGACATACCACCCCGCCATAATTATCATTGGACTCCTCTGGCATAATAACCCTTTGATTTGTGATGATAATGAACACTATGCGACTCTCCCGCTGGCTGGCCTTTTTTGCGCTCGCCGCCAGCATTACGCTTGCGCTTCCCGCGCAGGCGAATACCTGGCCTCTTCCTCCGGCTGGCAGCAAACTGATCGGAGAAAATAAGTACCACGTTGTCGAAAATAACGGGGGTTCACTGGAAGCCATCGCGAAAAAATATAATGTCGGTTTTCTCGCGCTGTTGCAGGCGAATCCCGGCGTGGATCCCTACGTTCCCCGCGCGGGCAGCGTGTTAACCATCCCGTTGCAGACGCTGCTACCGGATGCTCCGCGTGAAGGCATTGTCATCAACCTGGCTGAACTGCGTCTCTACTACTACCATCCGGGGAAAAATGCGGTCACCGTCTACCCTATCGGCATTGGCCAACTGGGCGGTGATACCCTGACCCCGACGATGGTCACGACCGTCTCTGATAAGCGCGCCAACCCAACCTGGACGCCGACAGCGAATATCCGTGCCCGTTATAAAGCACAAGGAATTAACCTTCCGGCGGTGGTTCCTGCCGGACCGGATAACCCGATGGGACACCATGCCATTCGCTTAGCGGCGTATGGTGGTGTCTATCTGCTGCACGGTACCAACGCCGATTTCGGTATCGGCATGCGCGTCAGTTCCGGCTGTATCCGCCTGCGTGATGGCGATATTGAGACGCTGTTCAGACAGGTTACACCGGGCACCAAAGTGAATATTATCAATACCCCGATCAAAGCCTCGGTTGAACCGGACGGGACGCGTCTGGTCGAAGTCCACCAGCCACTGTCGAAGAATATTGATGATGACCCGCAGATTCTGCCTATCGTGTTGAACAGCACTCTGCAATCGTTTAAAGCTTCCGCGCAGACGGACGCAGCGGTGATGCAGCATGTGATGGACGTTCGCTCCGGAATGCCGGTCGATGTCAGACGCCATCACGAGGTGGATCAGCAGTCGATGTAACGATTCCGGACATGAAAAAGCCCCGCTGAAATACATTCAGCGGGGCTTTTTTTATGTTGCGTTATTTTGCAGCAGCAGGCATCAATGAGGGGATAATGCTTATTTATAAATGACCGCGGTACCGTGCAGGTTGTTCGGACCCGTCACTGAAGTAATGCGGAACGATTTCGCACCCATAGCATCCGCTTTCTGCGCCAGTTCGTCCTGCAGTGAACTCAGGTTAGTCCCTGCGTTCGCAGAGATGGTGCCGACTTTTTGCTGACCTGCAGGCGTGGACTGAACTTCTACAGCCGCGAAGCTTGCGAATGACAGTGAACTCAGAACAGCAGCAGCGATGAGGGTTTTTACGTTTTTCATAATAGTGACCTTTTGCAGATGATTGGGCGTCGTAAGCATTTACTTAACGATCGATAGGTAAATGATAGATGTGATCCAGGTCACACGTCAACCCATTTTTTATAACGATCGTTATATAAAATCAAAAGCGCTTATCTTTCATACAACTAAGCTGAAAATTTTTTTCTCGCGAATGCGCTGGAGCCTGTGCGGGTTTATTTTTATAATGGTTGTTCACTAAACCCATTAAGGTACGACGGCACCATGACAACTGAATCGACAAGTTGTGTTAAAAAAAGCCGTGGCCGACCAAAAGTGTTCGACAGGGAAGCCGCGCTTGATAAGGCCATGACACTCTTCTGGCAGCACGGTTATGAGGCAACATCGCTTTCTGACCTTGTTGAAGCGACGGGAGCGAAAGCGCCAACGCTGTATGCGGAATTCACCAATAAAGAGGGACTGTTCCGCGCGGTGCTGGACAGATACATCGCCCGCTTCGCGGCAAAACATGAAGCGCAGTTGTTCTGTGAGGAGAAAAGCGTTGAGGCGGCGCTGGAGGACTACTTCACCGCGGTGGCAACCTGTTTCACCAGCAAGGACACCCCCGCTGGCTGCTTTATGATCAACACTTCCGCGACGCTTGCCGCCGCGTCACGCGACATTGCACATACCGTAAAATCGCGTCATGCGATGCAGGAACAGACCCTGACGCAATTTCTGCGTCAGCGGCAGGAGCGCGGCGAGATCCCCGCGCACTGCAATGTGCAAAACCTTGCCGAGTATCTGAGCTGTATTTTGCAGGGCATGTCTATCAGCGCTCGTGAAGGGGCCAGTTTCGACAAGCTGATGCAAATCACTCACACCACCCTGCGTCTGTGGCCTGAATTGCTCAAGGCCTGATCGTTTTCTCTGACCGGGAACCTAGTTTCCCGGTTCTTCTGCACCACAATTCCCGCACAATTATTAATGTTATCATTTAGTTAGATTCAATTTTTTGTAAAAATCTATTGATAATAGCAATTATTATCAGCAATATTCGCATTTGATTTTACATCTATTTCACAATGTAACAGCCGGCTACGACCGGTTAAATCCCTTCACCTGCACAGATATTTTCAGAAAGGAATGCGAATGAATAAGCGTCTTTGGGTCCTCAACCCGATCCTGTTAGCCCTGACTCTGCCCGCTGCGGCGGCGCAGACAGAAGAAGAAAACCTCATCGTCAGCGCCAACCGTAGCCAGAAAACCGTAGCCGAGATGGCACAGACCACCTGGGTGATTGAAGGCCAGGAGATTGAGCAACAGGTTCAGGGCGGCAAAGAGTTCAAAGACGTGCTGGCGCAACTGATTCCGGGCATCGACGTTAGCAGCCAGGGGCGTACCAACTACGGAATGAACATGCGTGGTCGCGCAATTGTCGTGCTGATCGACGGCGTACGCCTTAACTCATCGCGTACCGACAGCCGCCAACTGGATGCGATCGACCCGTTTAACATCGCACATATTGAGGTCATTTCAGGCGCCACGTCGCTGTATGGCGGCGGCAGTACCGGCGGCTTAATTAACATTGTCACCAAAAAGGGTCAGTCAGATCGCCAGGTAGAGCTTGAACTGGGCAGTAAATCCGGCTTTAACAACAGTAACGATCACGACGAGCGCGTTGCCGCGGCAGTCAGCGGTGGAACGGATCGCGCTTCTGGTCGACTGTCCGTCGCTTATCAGCGCTTTGGCGGCTGGTATGACGGTAACGGTGACGCCCTGATGCTCGACAACACGCAAACCGGTCTGCAGCACTCCGATCGTCTGGACGTGATGGGTACCGGCACCCTCGATATTGATGACAACCGCCAGATACAGTTGGTCACCCAGTACTATAAGAGTCAGGGCGATGAAGATTACGGGCTATACCTGGGTGAAAACATGTCCGCCGTTACCGGTAGCGGCACCGCCAGCACCCGCAGCGGGCTTAGTTCAGACCGTATTCCAGGGACGGAACGTCATCTGATCAGCCTGCAATACGCCGACGCGGACTTCTTCGGCCAGAATCTGGTCAGCCAGATCTATTACCGCGATGAGTCGCTGAAGTTCTACCCCTTCCCGACGCTCAGCAAAGGTCAGGTGACCAGCTTCTCGGCTTCGCAGCAGGATACCGACCAGTTCGGCGCCAAAATCACCCTCAACAGCCAGCTGATGGATAACTGGGAGCTGACGTGGGGCGTCGATGCGGATCATGAAACCTTCGACTCCAATCAGAAGTTCTTCGATCTGGCCTGGTCTATGCCGTCAGGCGGGATGGACAATCGCACGGCCTATACGACCGGACGTTATCCCGGCTACAGCATTACCAACTTCGCCCCGTTCCTGCAAAGCAGTTATGACATTAACGACATCTTCACCCTGAGCGGCGGTGTGCGCTATCAGTGGACGGAAAACCGGGTTGATGATTTCGTGGGTTACGCGCAGCAACAGGGGATTGCCAACGGTTTAGCAAGTTCTGCCGATGTCATTCCTGGCGGCAAAACCGATTACGACAACTTCTTGTTCAATGCCGGGCTCCTGGCGCATCTCACCGAACGCCAACAGGCATGGTTTAACTTCTCTCAGGGCGTTGAACTGCCAGATCCCGGAAAATACTACGGCAACGGCACTTACCAGTTGGTGGGCGATCATTACCAGCTCCAGCGCAGCGTGAACGTGGCGGATTCGCGTCTGGAAGGGATCAAGGTCAATTCCTATGAGCTGGGCTGGCGCTATACCGGCGATAATCTGCGTACCCAGCTGGCGGCGTACTATTCGACGTCCGATAAGTCGATTGTGATTAACCGCAGCGATATGACGATCCGTGTGGAACCTGACGATCGCCGGATTTATGGCGTGGAAGGCGCGGCGGACTACTTCATTCCTGACAGCGACTGGAGTCTGGGTGCGAACTTTAACGTTCTGAAATCCGAAGTAAAACAGAACGGGAAATGGGAAAAATGGGACGTGACGCTGGCATCGCCGTCCAAAGCCACCGCCTGGGTCGGCTGGGCGCCCGAGCCGTGGTCGCTGCGGGTTCAGACCCAACAATCGTTTGATCTCACCGATGCCAGCGGCAACAAGCTGGATGGCTATAACACCGTGGACTTTATCGGCAGCTATCAACTCCCGCTGGGTAAACTGACCTTTAGCATTGAAAACCTGCTGGATGAAGATTACACCACCCTGTGGGGACAGCGCGCGCCGTTGCTGTACAGCCCAACCTATGGCAGCCCGTCGCTGTACGAATATAAGGGTCGGGGTCGTACCTTTGGTCTGAACTACGCCTTAACCTTCTGATAAAAAAAGCCCCTCAGCCTGAGCGAATGAGGGGCTAACTTGCAGAGTACCGCTTTTTTTACGCTTTGTTATTCAGAATCAACTGGCCGTTGTTATCCAGCGGGATCTGCGTGCCAGGATCTTTATCCATGCGAATCTTGCCCTGCTGGTCACCAATCTTATAGGTGACGTCGTAACCGAGCATTTTTTCCGATTTGTCATAGACGGTTTTGCAGCGCTGCTGCGTGGAGGTATAGGTGTCGTTTTCCTGCATTGAGCCCTGGATCTGGTTACCGGCGTAACCGCCACCCAACGCCCCGACCACCGTTGCCACATCCTTACCTCGTCCGCCGCCGAACTGATGACCAATCACGCCACCGGCAACCGCGCCCAGCACCGAACCGGTAATGCGGTTCTCATCCTGGACGGGCTTGCGATGCGTCACCGTCACGTTGCGACACTCCTGCCGCGGCGTCTTAATCGTCTCTTTGATAGGTGTTGCAGACACCACCTGAGCATACTGTGGGCCACGATCAAACACGTTCAGACTGGCAACCGCCGCCACACCCAGCGCAGCAGCTACGCCAATCCCTATACCCGCCAACATCGATTTATTCACGGGAGATCCTCCTTCTTTGCTATTGGTTACAATTTTGCAACCAATGCAATAAGAAGCCCATCAGACTGCGGATGAAAATATCGTTGGCCGCCGTTAAAACAGGATGATTCAGAGAACTCTGAAGGAAGAGGCCGAGCGGAGAAGGCGCTCAGCACCGCCAACGGGCGATGCTGAGTCAGGCGGGATTAATGCAGTTTCAGACGCGGGCGGATCACGCGGTTAATGCTGCCCACCAGCATCATCAGACCGGTTTTAAAATAGCCGTGCAGTGCGATCTGGTGCATACGGTACAGTGAGATGTAGACGAAACGAGCGATACGCCCTTCCACCATCATCGACCCTTTGGTCAGATTGCCCATCAGGCTACCGACGGTCGAGAAGTTGGAGAGCGACACCAGCGAGCCGTGGTCTTTGTACTGATACGCTTTCAGCGGCTTACCGTTCATCTGCGCCAGAATGTTGTTCATCGCACAGGTTGCCATCTGATGCGCAGCCTGAGCACGCGGCGGCACAAAGCCTCCTTCCGGACGCGCACAGGAGGCACAGTCGCCAATCGCGTACACATCAGGATCGCGGGTGGTTTGCAGCGTCGGTTCGACCACCAGTTGATTAATCCGGTTGGTCTCCAGGCCGCCAATCTCTTTCATAAAGTCCGGCGCTTTGATCCCCGCCGCCCAGACCATCAGATCGGCTTCAATATATTCACCGTCTTTGGTATGCAGGCCGCCCGCATCCGCGCTGGTCACCATCGTCTGGGTCAGTACGCGAACGCCGAGTTTCGTTAATTCGTTATGCGCCGCGGAAGAAATACGCGGCGGCAGTGCAGGCAGAATACGTTCACCGGCTTCCACCAGCGTCACGTTCAGCGCGTCGTTGGTCAGCCCTTTGTAGCCGTAGCTGTGCAACTGTTTCACTGCGTTATGCAGTTCCGCAGACAGTTCTACGCCCGTCGCGCCGCCACCGACAATCGCAATATTCACCTTACCGTTCGCGCCCAGATTGGCGGAATACTTCAGGAACAGGTTCAGCATTTCCTGATGGAAACGACGCGCCTGATGCGGGTTATCAAGGAAGATACAGTGATCTTTCACACCCGGCGTGTTGAAGTCATTGGAGGTACTCCCCAGCGCCATCACCAGCGTGTCATAGGCAATTTTACGCTCAGGCACCAACAGCTCGCCCTTCTCATCGCGCAGTTCCGCGATGGTGATGGTTTTCGCTTCGCGATCGATGTTCATCACTGAGCCCAACTGGAACTGGAAGCCGTGGTTACGGGCATGCGCCAGATAGCTCAGAGCGTCCACGCCTTCATCCAGCGAACCGGTCGCCACTTCGTGCAGCAAGGGTTTCCACAGGTGGCTGTGGTTTCTGTCAACCAGCGTAATTTTCGCTTTTTTCTTGCGACCCAGCTTGTGCCCCAACTGCGTCGCCATTTCCAGCCCGCCAGCTCCCCCGCCGACAATCACGATCTTTTTCAATGGTGTAGTCAACGTGACCCCCTTAAAATGATTAACCAATTGTTAATTAAACGTTATAAACATAGCCTTTAATTAACAACAAGTTACGACAATGAAAATGTCCTTCGAGAGTGAGAATAACACATGCGGTGCATTGGTCATACCAAAATTGATGTGCATCAAGTTTTGCTGCTGAAAAGATAGACAACGCCGGGAAAACAGGCAAAAAAAACCAGCCCGAAGGCTGGTTTGATTCGACAATTCCGACAGACAAGGAGGTCACCCCAGGGTCTTAAACGCCTTGATGCGCTGCAAATGCGGCGAAATGTTCTTAAATTTATGTGTCTGCTCTTCGTCCCACACGATCTCATAGAAATGGTGGAGCTCTTCTGACGCTCGCTGACTGTTCAGGGCTTCGTCATGACGCGAGAGAATAACCAGGCAACGATCGCGATTCTTCTCGCGGAAGTTGGTCACGCACTTGGTGGCGATATCGGCATACTCTTCCGGACGATCGATCTTGCCTTCCATGTTTTCATACGGGAACAGGTTCGGATTAAACACCACCTGGCGAACATCGCAGAGAAAACCAATGCGTTCTGCCCAGTAGCCACCGAGGCCAACGCCGCAAATCAACGGTCGCTCATCAACATTAAGCTGCAACATTTTGTCCACTTCTTTCAGCAGATGCTGCATGTCATGTTTCGGATGACGCGTGCTGTAGCTTATCAGTCTGACGTCCGGGTCGATAAACTGCAGCTGCAAGACTTTTTCGTGGTTTCCCGGACTGTTAGAGTCGAAACCGTGTAAATAGATAATCATCGCATCCTCACCAAACGTGCGTTAATGACCTGCTTTCTCTTCCTGCCAGCGTTCATGTAACTGGTTGAGCTGCGCGCTGACGGTTTTCCAGCGTGCCGAGTCCATCAGTTCCTGACGCGAAAATGAACCTTTATGATACAAACGTGTAACACGCTCTGCATTGATCGGCGACAGATTATCTAACACACTGACCGCCCCTTTACGATTATTGCAGACCAGAATCATATCACAACCCGCATCCAGCGATGCCTGCCCACGCTCAGCATAGCTGCCCATAATCGCCGCCCCTTCCATCGACAGGTCATCAGAGAAAATGACGCCGTCAAAACCTAACTCCTGGCGCAGAACCGTTTTCAGCCAGTGCGGAGAACCGCTCGCCGGGCGTGGATCGACAGCGCTGTAAATGACGTGCGCCGGCATGATGGCGTCCAGCTTATTTTCGCTAATCAGCGTGCGGAACACGGACATATCTTTCGCGCGAATTTCCGCTTCAGGACGCGGATCGGTCGGCGTCTCCTTATGCGAATCGGCGGTCACCGCACCGTGTCCCGGGAAATGTTTGCCAGTGGTTTTCATTCCTGCCGCGTGCATACCGTCAATAAAACGGGTCGCCATCGCCAGCGCGTTGAGCGGGTCGGCATGATAGGAACGTTCGCCAATCGCCGCGCTGATATGCCCGACATCCAGCACCGGCGCAAAGCTGATATCAATGTCCATCGCAATCATTTCGCTGGCCATCAACCATCCGGCTTCTTCCGCCAGTTTACCGCCCGCTTCCAGCCCGAGCAGCGCGGCAAAAGACTGCGCGGCGGGCAGTCGGGTAAATCCTTCGCGGAAACGCTGTACGCGCCCGCCTTCCTGATCGACGGCCACCACCAGATGGTTGCGCGATGCCGCGCGGATCTGGCGCACCAGTTCACGTAACTGTTCCGGGTCGTGGTAATTGCGCGTGAACAGAATCAAACCGCCCACCAGCGGATGGGCCAGAATGTCCCGCTCTTCTGCATCCAGTTCAAACCCTTCGACATCCAACATTACTGGACCCACACTGCTCTCCTTAATCCTTCGTTGCCAGCTGCCGCCAGGTTGCATCGGCCAGACTGATAAATTGTCGTTCGCCGGTCTGTTGCCAGCGGTATTCAAACCAACCGGCCTTCAGCATCAGTATCCACGGATACCAGCGTCTGACCTGTTGCCATAATTTTTGCCCGTCCATGCGCGCGCTAACCGCATACGCTTCGACCAGTCGTCGGTGTTGCTCCACATCGTCCACCCACACCGCCGCCAGTTCAAGGGCGATATCGCCGTCTCCGGCATATTCCCAGTCAATCAGCCGTAGCCCTGTCGGACCATGAACGATGTTGGCGGCGTGGACGTCCATATGCAGCGGCGCGAGGCGTAGCGGACGAGGTTCCCCGCGCTTGCGCAGGCGTTTCAACCCTCTCAACCAGTGCGGTGTTCGCCGCGCCGGATCGCTCCCCTGCCAGTATTGTTCCAGCAGCGGTAGCAAATAAATACGCCAGCCAAAGCAGGGCTGCTGATGAAGATAATACAGTAAGCCCGCCAGTTCGTCGGCCCCCGGCAGTCCGGATTTTATCTCGCCCGGAACATAGTCCACCGCCATCCAGCCGGCCAGGTAAAAACGCGGCTTCGGCGCAAGGCGTTCAGGCAGCCGCGATAAAGCATGATATTGGCGTAAAAAATGCGCTTGCGGCGCATCGGGATCGTGATGGCGGCGAAGAACCAGCCGCTGGGTTGGACTTTCAATAATCACGCTCCCGCCGCTCAGGCCACTCTGACCTTCGGCGACGGGACGATAGTGCGGAAAGTAGCGCGACAACACCGCGTCGCGCTCTGGGATATTATTGCTGCTGAACGGCACCTTTACCTGACCAGATTATCTCGCCAGTTTGTACCAGCATTAATTGCATTTGCAGTGATGGCGCGTTGACGTTACCCGAGGCACTGGAATACAGCACATAGTGCGCGCCGACGTTACGGGCAATACCAATCGCTTTGCTACGCGTTCCCAGACTGTCCTGCGGCGACAGCCCTAACTGCTGTTTTGCCATCGACAACTGTTGCGCAGAGACCAGGGTAAATTTGCCATTGTTCGCCAGCGCATTGCGCAGCGTTTCCGTGGCTTCACTCGCGTTCAGCGAACCGTTAGTGCGGTTATTGACGCTATCGACCAGCAGTACACTCCCCGCTGTAACGCCGTCGGCCTGCAACATTTTGCCCACCATCGGCTGCATCGCGCTATTCCAGTCGTAATGACGTACGCGCGGCGCCGGCGCCGCAGTCTGATCTTCATGTTCAATAGGCCCCGGCTGTCCCGGGATCGCAGGCACCGAAGGAACCCCTGGTGCAGGTTCTTGCGGCTGCGCGGGCTGTTCCGGCGTGGGTTTCACCTCATCAACCGGTGCAGGTTCACGTTGCACCACACAACCGGACAGGAACATCGCCAGCGCGGCTATCAATGCGTAGCGACTCATTTTTGTCTTCAAGATTCACCCCTTACAAATAAAGATAAAGTCTGACTTTGTGCGCCCCCAGATAATTGGCGCTGCCATACAGCGTGACCGACGAATGCGCCGGGATCGTCACGCTGCGTGGCGCTTCCAGGGGATGCATTTCTAATCCCCTGGCGTCATACCAGTAAAAGCGATAATGGACGGTAACGGGTTCTTGCCTTTCGTTATACAGCGTTGAGGATGCAGAGGGCTGAATATCAGACGTGGTCAACGTCGGCTCTTGCGCGGTGATCCCCGCCGCCAGCAGCGTCGATTCCATCACCAGCGACTGTTCATCGCTTACCGGGATCTCAGGATGAGAACGGCATCCGGCAAGGAAGAGCAGACCCAGTGAAAGCGCAATGCATCCTCTGGTCATCATGACAGCCCTTTGTGCGCGAGCATAGGACCGAGCGCGCGACCGCCCAGCAGATGCATATGGATGTGATACACCTCCTGGCCGCCATGACGATTGGTATTCATGATCAGGCGGTAGCCATCTTCGGCAATGCCTTCCTGCTCGGCAATTTTTGCCGCAACGGTAATCATCCGTCCCAGCGCCTGTTCATGCTCTGCGCTGACGTCATTGACCGTCGGGATCAGAACGTTGGGAATGATCAGGATGTGTGTAGGCGCCTGGGGTGAAATATCCCGGAATGCCGTCACCAGGTCATCCTGATAAACGATATCGGAAGGGATTTCACGACGAATAATCTTGCTGAATATAGTCTCTTCTGCCACGACGTTTTCCTTTTCTAAAAATTGCCATGCGTGATGTCATGCTACGCTGAGCCACATTGCGAGTATAGAGTATGATCGACTTAAACCTGCTCTTTCAACCTTAACCCACGATTTCTTAAGCAAAAAACCATCACGGTGGCGCACTTATAACCATTTATCCCCTCTCCTGTGCCAAAAAGTAATGAAACAAGATTTCAGAAAGCAAGTTACATCTGTTTACAGAGTGAATATGAATGCGTATATTTCGCATTTGCATTTTCATGCGCATTAAATGGTTAGAAAAATAAAAAGGGGCTCATCGCCACCTTACACGGCCTGAGCCAGGATTCGTTCACTATTAAGGGCTTTCTGATGTCTTTCACAACACACAACAGGGATGAACAACGCCAGGCTGGCGCAACACCATCGTTGCTGGCGGCCTGCATCGCGATGGCATTGATGCCATCCATGAGTTTCGCGGCGACCACACCGGAAGAGACCGTCATTGTTGACGGTTCTGCGCCAGCAACCTCAGCGGACAGCGACGAGCAGGATTACAGCGTCAAATCCACCACCGCCGGAACCAAAATGATGATGACCCAGCGCGATATTCCGCAGTCGGTCAGCATCGTCAGCGAACAACGCATGGAAGATCAGCAGTTGCAAACGCTGGGCGACGTGATGGACAGCACGCTGGGGATCAGCAAAAGCCAGGCGGATTCTGACCGCGTCAGCTACTTCTCCCGTGGTTTCCAGATTGATAACTATATGGTTGATGGTATTCCGACCTATTTTGAATCCCGCTGGAATCTGGGGGATGCCCTCACCGATATGGCGCTCTATGAGCGCGTGGAAGTGGTACGCGGCGCTAACGGCCTGATGACCGGCACCGGCAACCCGTCGGCCTCCATCAACATGATCCGCAAGCACGCCACCAGTCGTGAGTTCAAAGGCAACGTGTCGGCGGAATATGGCAGCTGGAATAAACAGCGCTACGTGATGGATCTGCAAAGCCCGCTCACCGATGACGGTAACGTACGCGGCCGCATAGTGGCGGGTTATCAGGACAACGACTCCTGGCTCGATCGCTATCACAACGAGAAAAACTTCTTCTCAGGCATCATTGATGCTGACCTGGGAGAAACCACCAGCCTTGCCGCCGGGTATGAGTACCAGAAAATCAGAGTGGACAGCCCAACCTGGGGTGGTCTGCCGCGCTGGAATACCGACGGCAGCAAAAACAGTTATGATCGTGCCCGCAGTACTGCGCCTGACTGGGCGTATAACGATAAAGAGATCAACAAAGTCTTTGTCACACTCAAGCAGCGTTTTGCCGACACCTGGCAGGCGACGATGAATGCGACCCACTCGGAGATCAAATTCGACAGTAAAACGATGTATGTCGATGCGTATGTGAATAAG
The DNA here is from genome assembly GCF_002880615.1 of Citrobacter freundii complex sp. CFNIH2. Taxonomy (NCBI): domain Bacteria; kingdom Pseudomonadati; phylum Pseudomonadota; class Gammaproteobacteria; order Enterobacterales; family Enterobacteriaceae; genus Citrobacter; species Citrobacter freundii complex sp. CFNIH2. The sequence continues at coordinate 1,740,087 of NZ_CP025757.1, forward strand.
GCTGATGGCATGCTGGTCGGCCCTTACAGTAGCTATGGACCGGGTTATGACTACGTTGGCGGTACAGGCTGGAACAGCGGTAAACGTAAAATGGATGCGCTGGATCTCTTTGCCGACGGCGGTTACGATCTGTTCGGTCGCCAACACAACCTGATGTTTGGCGGCAGTTACAGCAAACAGAACAACCGCTATTACAGCTCCTGGGCTAACGTCTTCCCGGATGAGATCGGCAGTTTCAACAACTTCAATGGCAACTTCCCGCAAACCGACTGGGCACCGCAGTCGCTGGCCCAGGACGACACCACGCACATGAAGTCGTTGTACGCCGCAACGCGCGTTTCACTGGCTGACCCGCTGCACCTGATCCTCGGCGCGCGCTACACCAACTGGCGTGTCGATACTCTGAGCTACAGTATGGAGAAAAACCACACTACGCCCTATGCCGGCCTGGTTTTTGACATCAATGACAACTGGTCAACTTACGCCAGCTACACGTCCATCTTCCAGCCGCAGAACAAGCGCGATATGAGTGGGAAATACCTCACGCCGGTTACCGGGAATAACTATGAGGTGGGCCTGAAATCTGACTGGATGAACAGCCGACTGACCACCACCCTCGCCGTGTTCCGCATTGAACAGGATAACGTTGCCCAGTCGACAGGTGCGCCAATTCCGGGTACCAATGGCGATATCGCGTATAAAACGGCGAACGGTACCGTCAGTAAAGGGGTTGAATTCGAAGTTAACGGCGCGATTACCGATAACTGGCAGATGACCTTTGGCGCAACGCGTTACGTCGCAGAAGACAATGAAGGCAACGCCGTCAATCCGAATCTGCCGCGTACCAGCGTCAAGCTGTTCACCAGCTACCGCCTGCCGGTATTGCCTGACCTGACCGTGGGCGGTGGCGTGAACTGGCAGAACCGCGTGTACACCGATACCGCGACGCCGTACGGCACCTTCCGTGCAGAGCAAGGCAGTTACGCGCTGGTGGATCTGTTCACCCGCTACCAGGTGACCAAGAACTTCTCCGTGCAGGGTAACGTCAATAACCTGTTCGATAAAACCTATGACACCAACGTTGAAGGGTCGATTGTTTATGGCGAGCCACGCAATGTGAGCATCACCGCAAACTATCAGTTCTGATCGTAGCCCGTAAAAAAGGCAGCCATTCGGCTGCCTTAGTTCTCCCCAACTTCTTAGGTCTTAGCTGTTACGGATGTATTCATCCATCTCAGTTTTCAGGTTATCGGATTTCGTACCGAAGATAGCCTGAACACCGGAGCCTGCGACCACCACACCTGCGGCACCCAGTTTCTTCAGGCCAGCCTGATCCACTTTCGCCACGTCAGCCACGCTGACACGCAGACGGGTAATGCACGCATCCAGGTTAGTGATGTTTTCTTTACCGCCAAACGCCGCAATCAGCGCAGGAGCCATTTCACTGGTCGCGCCCGCTTTCGCGTCATCGGTATTATCTTCACGACCCGGGGTCTTCAGATCCAGCGCTTTAATCAGCACGCGGAAGATGGTGTAGTAAACAATCGCGTAGCCCGCACCAACAATCGGGAACAGCCACAGCTTGCTGCTGTTACCGGACAGCACGATAAAGTCGATCAGACCGTGTGAGAACGACGTACCGTCACGCATACCCAGCAGGATACAGATTGGGAACGCCAGACCCGCCAGAATCGCGTGGATAACGTACAGGATCGGCGCAACGAACATGAAGGAGAACTCGATCGGCTCGGTGATACCGGTCAGGAACGAGGTCAACGCCGCGGAGATCATGATGCCGCCCACTTTGGCGCGGTTTTCAGGTTTCGCTGAGTGCCAGATGGCAATCGCAGCTGCTGGCAGACCATACATTTTGAACAGGAAGCCGCCAGACAACATGCCCGCCGTCGGGTCACCCGCCATGTAGCGAGGGATATCGCCGTGGAAGACCTGACCTGCCGCGTTGGTGTATTCGCCGATCTGCATCTGGAAAGGAACGTTCCAGATATGATGCAAACCAAACGGGACCAGGCAGCGTTCAATGAAGCCGTAGATACCGAACGCCACGACCGGGTTCTGGTATGCAGCCCACTGAGAGAATGTCTGGATAGCCGTACCGATTGGCGGCCAAATAAAGGACAGAATCACACCGGTAAAGATCGCCGCCAGACCAGAAATGATCGGCACGAAACGCTTACCAGCAAAGAAGCCCAGATACTCAGGCAGCTTGATACGGTAGAAGCGGTTAAACATGTACGCTGCAATCGCACCGGAGATAATCCCCCCGAGTACACCCGTGTCCGCAAGGTGTTTTGCTGCGATTTCTTCAGCAGGTAAATGCAGAACCAGCGGCGCGACCACGGCCATGGTTTTCACCATGATGCCATAGGCAACTACCGCAGCCAGAGCCGAAACGCCATCGTTGTTGGTAAAGCCAAGCGCGACACCGATAGCGAAAATCAGCGGCATGTTTGCAAAAACAGAACCGCCGGCTTCTGCCATCACGTGCGATACAACGGCTGGCAGCCAGCTGAAGTTTGCGGAACCGACGCCCAGCAGGATACCTGCGATAGGCAATACGGATACCGGCAGCATCAGCGATTTACCGACCTTTTGCAGGTTAGCAAATGCATTCTTAAACATAATTGAGAGTGCTCCTGAGTATTTGTGCTTTCTACGTTCACACGCATTGGCGAGGGGGGAGAACCCCGCCGTGGACAGGGCATCTAAGTGCCCTTTATTTATTACACAGAGTAAAATAAATCGGCGAAATATAGTTTGACGGCTATCACGTTTCAACTCTGGACAGCGCGTTAAGTTGCACATTTTGACAAAAAAGGTATCAGAATGTGTCAGATCGCTCATTCACCGCCCACTTTGTGGCGGTGAACTTTACTCGCTTTACTTATTAATTACGAGCTTTAAAAAAACTCGATTACGAGGCTGACTGCAGGCGGGAAGCGTTGATATGGAACAGACGGGCAAAGTTATCGGTGGTGATCTGCGCCAGTTCTTCAACCGCCACACCTTTCAATACGGCCATGTATTCCGCCACGTCGCGGACCATCGCTGGCTGGTTCTCTTTACCCCGATGCGGTACCGGTGCGAGATACGGGGAATCCGTCTCCACCAGCAGTCGATCCAACGGCACATATCGCGCAGCGTCACGTAACTGTTCAGCATTACGGAAGGTCACAATGCCGGAAAAGGAGATATAAAAACCCAGATCCAGGAGTTTACCCGCCGTTTCTCTGTCTTCTGTAAAACAGTGTAGTACGCCGCCACAATCCGTCACGTTTTCATGACGAAGAATCGCCAGCGTATCGGCGCGGGCATCGCGCGTGTGGACGATCACCGGCTTGTTCAGTTCACGGCCGATCTGGATATGATGAATGAATGACTCTTGCTGGCGCACTTTTGTTTCGGGGGTATAAAAGTAGTCCAGCCCCGTCTCTCCCATCGCCACCACGTCGTCATCAGCCGCCAGATGACGCAGTTCTTCCACGTCATACGGTTCGTCCTGATTGAGTGGATGCACGCCGCAGGAGAAAACGACGTTATCGCGCTGGCCGACCAGTTCCCGCATACCGCGGTATCCCGGCAGCGTCGTCGCCACCGCCAGACAGAATTTCACATCGCGCGCGGCCGCCTTCGCCAGCACGTCATCCACATCCTTATGCAGAGATTGATAATCCAGGCCATCAAGATGGCAGTGCGAGTCGACTAAAAACATAATGTCTCTCTTACAGGTGGGGAACAGGCAACACGGTGCCTGGTTGGAGATAATGCTCGATTTGCAGAAGAAGATCGGTTAACACCAGTTCACGGTTTATTCCGATCACGTTAAGCAGTTGTTCGCGGCAGTGGCAAATGGCATTAAGGATTGCCTGAATACGCGTCTGAGACAGCTGACCGGCAATCGTGGCGATCAGTTGCCCGGCATCCGCGTTGGTCATCACGGTGGCCCCGTGCTGACGTTTAAGCGCATCCATCATTAATGTCGCCAGCCAGTGCAGTCTGGCAGGCGCCTGTTCATGATTAAGCACCGTCAATAATGAGTACCAGTCGCCAGCAGGAAGGCTGCTCGCCAGCGCCTGACACAGCGCGTTACGCTGGGACCAGCTTTCGGAACCCAGCAGGGCCAGCGCCGCCCCCGGAGAACCTGCACTCAGGCGCAGCGCGGTCAACAATGCTTCTTGTGACACCGTCACTTCTCGCGCAAGCCACGATACCGCGTACGATTCAGCCGGCGGCGCGAGATGATGTAAACGACAGCGGCTGCGCAGTGTCGCCAGTAACCTCGCGGGTTCACGACTGGCGAGAAAGAACCAGGTTTGCGCGGGCGGTTCTTCCAGCGTTTTAAGCAGCGCATTGGCGGCGGCATCAGTCATCAGCGCCGCATCCGGGATCCAGACCACTTTGGCTCCGCCCAGTCGCGCACGCTCATACAGTTTTTCACTCACTTCACGCACGGCATCAATGCCCAGCGTGCTTTTCCCTTTTTCCGGGAACAGTGAATAGTAGTCCGGATGCGTTCCTGCCTGCATCAACTGGCAACCACGGCAGTGGCCGCAGCTTTTATGTCCATCCGGTTGCTGGCAAAGCAGGTAGCGGCTCAACGCATAGATCAATGCGTCGTCGCCCATTCCCGGTAAGGCCTGAATCAGTAGCGCATGGTGACCCCTTCCCGCCTGATAGCTCGCTACCAGCTTCTCGAAGTCAGGTCGTAACCATGGATACCATTTCATTCGCCCTGCTCCTTCACCCACTCGGTGATGGTGGTACGGATATCGCTCATCACCGTATCCAGCGGCTGCGTCGCATCAATCGTGCGGATACTGGCATCACGGGCTGCCAGCTCCAGATAGCGAGCGCGGGTGCGATTGAAGAAATCAAACGACTCCTGTTCGATGCGGTCCAGTTCGCCACGGGCGCGAGCACGTTTCAGCCCCACTTCTGGCGTGACGTCCAGGTACAGGGTTAAATCCGGGCGGAAATCCCCCAGTACAGCATCACGCAGCGTCGCCAGCATCTGCTGATCGACTCCGCGACCACCGCCCTGATACGCCTGCGTTGACAGATCATGACGGTCGCCAATCACCCATTTACCTTCTGCGAGCGCGGGTTTAATGACCGTCTCAACCAGCTGCACTCGCGCGGCATAGAACATCAACACTTCGGCTTTTACGGTAATGGTTTCGTCACCGACTGAACGGATGTCCAGCACCAGGCTACGCAGTTTTTCTGCCAGCTGTGTACCGCCCGGCTCGCGGGTAAAAACCATGTCGCGAATGCCGAGTTGTTCAAGCGTCTCAACCACAACATTCTTTGCGGTCGTTTTTCCGGCGCCTTCCAGCCCCTCGATGACGATATAATTACTGCGCATTTTTTTCCTTAAGCACTTTCAGATAGTCCTGCACTGACCGGTTATGGCTGGCAAGATTAGTATTAAAAGTATGACCGCCTTTACCATCGGCCACAAAATAGAGATACGGCGTTTTGGCCGGATGCGCCGCCGCATTCAGTGAAGCTTCACCCGGCATCGCAATCGGTCCTGGCGGGAGTCCGGTCATCGTGTAGGTATTATAGGCCGTTGGCGTTTCCAGGTCCGCGCGCGAGATCTTGCCATTATAACGCTCCCCCATCCCGTAAATCACCGTGGGATCGGTCTGTAGGCGCATCCCGATACGCAGGCGGTTGATAAAGACGGAGGCGACCTGATCGCGTTCGCTGGCAATGGCCGTCTCTTTTTCAATAATCGAGGCCATCGTCACCAGTTGGTTTTGATCCTTATACGGCAGTCCTTCCGCACGCCCTTCCCAGACGCGCTCAACCGCCTTCACCATTTTCTGATGGGCGCGCTTGAGTAAGGCAACATCCGTGGTATTGGCGGTATACATCCAGGTATCGGGCCAGAACCAGCCCTCCAGCCCATCGGTATTCTCAAGGCCCAGCGCTTTTGCGACGGTTTCGTAGCGATCGTCACTCAGGGTATGTTTGATATACGGCGCATCACGCAGCTGTTTGAGATAGTCGCTTAAGCGCATACCTTCCACCAGCCGCAGTGGGAACTGCGCCTCTTTGCCGCTTTCCAGCAGCTGCAGCATCTCACGGACGCTCATACCCGGCGTTAAACGATAGGTTCCGGCCTTAAAGTGGGAGAGTTCTGGCTCGACGCGCAGCAACCATTGAAACACGCGGGGGCGGTTAATGACCCGATCCGCATACAGCTGATCGCCCAGGGCCAGGCGTCCGGTACCCGGCTTAAGGGTAAAAATGGTCTCTTCTTTAATCAAGATTTTACTGTCCGCCAGATGGCGAACCTTCCACATTCCCGCCCCTGCGGCAATGCCCAATACAACAACCAGTAAAAGGACAACACGAAACAATTTTTTCATGACTAATTCGGATGCTCACACAGTGGGGCCAGAAACTCAAATAATACACGTGAAGACAACGTGTTAGCGCCATAAGCCCGCACGGGCACGATCGGCATCAGCGCATTACAAACCACCATTTCATCGGCATGTTGCAGCGCTGCTTCGCGGGCATGGGTTTCGACAACCTGAAAAGACGATTGTGCCAGTTTCCGGATACAGAATTGTCGCATAATACCGTTCACTCCCGCCTGATCAAGGCGCGGCGTATAGACCACATTGTCTTTTCGCCAGAATAAATTAGCCGCACAGCATTCCGTAACCCAACCCTCACTGTCAAGAACCAACGCCTCATCGGCTTCCGTCTGCTCAAGATGGGAGCGGATCAGCACTTGTTCGAGCCGGTTCAGGTGTTTGATGCCCGCGAGCAAAGGGTTACGTCCCAGACGAACCGGGCTTAAGGCAAGCGTAATCCCCTGTTCGCGCCAGCGGTCGTAATGCTGCGGATAGGCAGAAACAGAGAGAATGCGGGTGCTGTCACGACACTGCGCGCCGCTGTATCCTCGCCCCCCGCTTCCACGGCTGATAATCACCTTCAGTACCGCACGTGAATGGCCCGCGGCCAGCACGGTCATTTCTCGCTCAAGCACATCCCAGTCATCAAAGGCTATCAGCAATGTTGCGCAGGCCGCCTGCAAACGCCGTAAATGCGCCGCCAGCAGCGATACCGTGCCATCGAGAATGCGCGCAGTGGTAAAGCAGCCATCGCCAAACTGGATGGCGCGATCGCTTGCGGGAAGTGATTCCTGTTCACGGCCATTGATCAAGAACATGGTGGCTCCTTATGCGTGGCCCGTTAGTGTCGCAGGATGGTTAGCGCAGGACAAGGGAAGAAAACGCAATAAAAAAGGCCCGACAAGCGGACCTTTTAACCAGGGAGGCAAAACGGCGGTCAGACCTTTTTAAAGATCAATGAACCGTTGGTCCCACCGAAACCGAAGGAGTTACACAAGGTGTACTCCATTCCGCTGACCTGACGCGCTTCGTGAGGAACGAAGTCCAGATCGCAACCTTCATCCGGGTTATCCAGGTTGATGGTTGGCGGAACAGCCTGATCGCGCAGCGCCAGGATAGAGTAAATCGACTCTACCGCGCCCGCTGCACCCAACAGGTGACCGGTCATAGATTTGGTGGAACTCACCATCACACGGCTTGCCGCATCGCCAAAGACAGATTTAACCGCCTGCGCTTCAGCTTTATCGCCTGCCGGCGTGGACGTCCCGTGGGCGTTAACGTAGCCAATCTGGCCAGGTTCAATCGACGCATCACGCAATGCATTGACCATCGCCAGGGCAGCGCCTGCACCGTTTTCCGGCGGCGACGTCATGTGATAAGCGTCACTGCTCATCCCGAAGCCAACGACTTCAGCATAAATTTTTGCGCCGCGCGCTTTTGCATGTTCGTACTCTTCCAGTACCACCATGCCTGCACCGTCACCCAGAACAAAGCCATCTCGCTCTTTGTCCCATGGGCGGCTTGCCGCTTGCGGGTTTTCATTACGGGTAGACAACGCACGTGCTGCGCCAAAGCCGCCTACGCCCAGTGGCGTACTGGCTTTTTCAGCACCGCCCGCGACCATCGCGTCCGCATCGCCGTATGCAATGATACGCGCGGCATGACCGATGTTATGTACGCCTGAGGTGCAGGCGGTCGCGATAGAGATGCTTGGCCCACGCAGGCCATACATGATGGTCAGGTGACCTGCCACCATGTTAACAATCGTCGACGGAACGAAGAACGGGCTGATTTTACGCGGTCCACCGTTCACCAGGGAACTGTGGTTTTCTTCAATCAGTCCGAGACCGCCGATACCAGAGCCGACAGCGGCGCCAATACGGGATGCGTTCTCTTCCGTTACTTCAAGGCCAGAATCCTGCATGGCCTGAACGCCAGCGACAATTCCATATTGAATGAAGGCATCCATCTTGCGCTGTTCTTTGCGCGAGATAATGTCATCACAGTTAAAATCCTTTACTAAGCCAGCAAATTTCGTTGCATAGGCGCTAGTATCGAAATGGTCGATCAGGCTGATGCCACTCTGACCGGCAAGGAGAGCTTTCCAGGTAGACTCTACGGTATTGCCGACAGGAGACAACATGCCCAGTCCGGTCACAACTACACGACGCTTAGACACGGTTGTCCTCCAGGGAGGGATAATTGATTCAAGTGGGACAAAAAGATAAAACTCAGGCGGTCGAATGACCGCCTGGAGATGTTCACTTACGCCTGGTGGCCGTTGATGTAATCAATGGCAGCCTGAACGGTGGTGATTTTCTCAGCTTCTTCGTCCGGAATCTCAGTATCAAACTCTTCTTCCAGAGCCATTACCAGCTCAACGGTGTCAAGAGAATCTGCGCCCAGGTCTTCAACGAAAGAAGCATTGTTGGTAACTTCTTCCTGCTTAACGCCCAGCTGTTCGCCGATAATTTTCTTAACGCGTTCTTCGATAGTGCTCATACTCTTAAATTTCCTATCAAAACTCGCTTTCGCGATGGTTTTCGTAGTGTATAAAATGTTGAAAAATTTGCAACTAAATCCCGGCAGGTCTTACCACGATTTTACGTTATTTTGAGGCCAAGACCTATAATAACGCAAATATTTTTCTACGCTTCATCCTTCAAATTGTCTCTGTGTTGGCTGCATCTTCAAACCCTGGTCACATAGTCATCAATGCTCGCAGGCTTTTTCGGTCTTGCCGACTTGATACAATTTGGATGATTTTGCGTATCTCGTGGTTAAACCATATACATCCCGCCGTTGACGTGCAAAGTCTCACCCGTGATGTAACCTGCTTCGTCAGAGGCTAAAAATGCAACCGCACTGGCGATCTCTTTCGGATCGCCAAGACGACCTGCAGGAACTGCCGCCAACGTACCCGCACGCTGCTCATCAGTCAGCGCACGCGTCATGTCCGTTTCAATAAAGCCCGGAGCAACAACGTTCACCGTAATACCGCGGGACGCAACTTCGCGCGCCAGCGATTTACTGAAGCCGATCAGACCCGCTTTCGCCGCAGCGTAGTTTGTCTGACCCGCATTTCCCATGGTACCAACCACAGAACCGACAGTGATAATACGTCCATGACGCTTTTTCATCATAGCGCGCATTACCGCTTTTGACAGGCGGAAAACAGATGAAAGATTGGTTTCGAGAATATCGTTCCACTCATCATCTTTCATTCGCATCAGCAGGTTATCACGTGTGATACCGGCATTATTGACCAGGATATCCACTTCACCAAATTCTGCGCGAATTTTTTCCAGAACAGATTCGATAGATGCTGGATCAGTCACATTCAACATCAGACCTTTACCTTTAGCACCTAAGTAATCGCTAATGGCCTGAGCGCCACTTTCGCTGGTCGCGGTACCGATAACGGTCGCGCCACGGGCAACGAGCGTCTCTGCAATTGCGCGGCCAATGCCACGACTTGCACCGGTAACCAGCGCGATTTTTCCTTCAAAACTCATGGTGTTCCTCTTTTATTGCGCAAGTGCCGCCGACATCGCCGCCGGTTCGTTCAGAGCCGAGGCAGTCAGGGTATCAACAATACGTTTCGTCAGGCCTGTAAGCACTTTACCTGGACCTACTTCATACAGGTGCTCAACACCCTGCGACGCCATTAGTTCGACGCTCTTCGTCCACTGTACCGGACTGTACAACTGGCGCACCAGCGCATCGCGAATGGCATTCGCGTCAGTTTCGCACTTAACATCCACATTGTTGATAACCGGTACAGACGGCGCGTTAAAGGTAATTTTCGCTAATTCAGCCGCCAGTTTTTCCGCCGCCGGCTTCATCAGCGCACAGTGAGACGGTACGCTCACTGGTAACGGCAGCGCGCGTTTTGCACCGGCAGCTTTACAGGCTGCACCGGCACGCTCAACGGCGTCTTTGTGTCCGGCGATAACGACCTGCCCCGGCGAGTTATAGTTCACCGGCGAGACCACCTGGCCTTCTGCGGCTTCTTCGCACGCTTTTGCAATGGACGCATCATCGAGACCGATGATAGCAGACATACCGCCTGTGCCTTCCGGAACGGCTTCCTGCATGAATTTACCACGCAGTTCAACCAGACGCACTGCGTCAGCAAAATTAATGACACCGGCGCAAACCAGCGCTGAGTATTCACCCAGACTATGACCCGCCATCAGCACCGGCGCTTTACCACCCTGCTGTTGCCAGACGCGATACAGCGCAACGGACGCGGCTAACAGCGCAGGCTGCGTCTGCCAGGTCTTGTTCAGTTCTTCAGCCGGCCCCTGTTGAGTCAGCGCCCACAGGTCATAGCCAAGCGCTGCAGAAGCTTCGGCAAACGTCTCTTCGACGATGGAATAGCTTGCCGCCATATCGGCTAACATCCCAACGGTCTGGGAACCCTGTCCAGGGAACACAAATGCGAATTGCGTCATGTTTAAATCCTTATACTAGAAACGAACCAGCGCGGAGCCCCAGGTGAATCCACCGCCAAAGGCTTCAAGCAACACAAGCTGACCTTCTTTGATGCGTCCGTCACGCACGGCTTCATCCAGCGCGCAAGGAACGGAGGCCGCAGACGTGTTGCCGTGTCTGTCCAGTGTCACCACCACATTGTCCATCGACATGCCCAATTTTTTGGCCGTCGCACTGATGATACGCAGGTTAGCCTGGTGCGGAACCAACCAGTCGAGTTCTGAACGATCCAGGTTATTGGCCGCCAGCGTCTCGTCGACGATGTGCGCAAGTTCGGTAACGGCCACTTTGAACACTTCGTTGCCTGCCATCGTCAGATGAATTGAATTTTCCGGATTCACGCGATCGGCATTCGGCAGCGTCAGCAGTTCGCCATAGCGACCATCAGCATGCAGGTGGGTAGAGATGATGCCCGGCTTGTCGGAGGCGCTCAGCACCACGGCACCGGCACCATCGCCAAAAATAATGATTGTGCCGCGATCGGTCGGATCGCAGGTGCGGGCCAGAACATCGGAACCGACCACCAGCGCGTATTTGACCGCACCCGTTTTAACGTACATGTCGGCGACGCTTAATGCGTATGTAAAGCCGGCGCAGGCTGCGGCGACGTCAAACGCCGGGCAGCCTTTGATGCCCAGCATATTCTGAATCTGGCATGCTGCACTGGGGAATGCATGTGTCGCTGAGGTGGTCGCTACCACAATCAAGCCAATCTGTTCTTTATCAATGCCCGCCATTTCCAGCGCGCGTTGAGCCGCCGCAAAACCCATCGTTGAGACGGTTTCATTCGGCGCTGCAATATGGCGTTCACGAATACCTGTACGGGTGACAATCCACTCGTCAGACGTATCGACCATTTTTTCCAGATCGGCGTTAGTCCGCACCTGTTCAGGCAGATAGCTGCCAGTACCAATAATCTTTGTATACATGTACGCTCAGTCACTTTTTGGTTATATACCGCGCATCACAATGGCTAAGAAGCTGGGGCTCTCACGCCACACCGTAATCAGTGTGGCTGTGATGTGTCGCCATTACCAGCGTCCAGCATTGTAAATCCAGCTGGGTATACCGATTCCAGGCGAGCGGCAATTCGCTGAGGAACTTGTCGCTGCACCGCCTGCACTGCCTGTTCAATCGCGACGGTAAACGCTCGCTGATTGGCCGCACCATGACTTTTTATCACCGTGCCGCGCAATCCTAACAGACAGGCGCCATTATACTGGTCGGGGTTGAGGTGACTGAATCGCCTCGCCAGGCTTTTTTGTAACCAACGTTTTAATATCAGCAGCCACCACGACCGTTTTTTACCCTCACCCTGAGATTTCAGCAGTGAAAGGAACATTCTGACAACACCTTCCATCGTCTTTAATGTGACATTGCCTGTAAAACCGTCACATACCAGAACATCTGTTTTCCCCGTCAATAACTCATTGGCTTCAAGATAGCCGATGTAATTGATGGAAGGGATCGTTTTTAGCACCACAGAGGCATCCCGAATGCTGTCGAGACCCTTGGTTTCTTCTTCGCCGATGTTGAGCAAGGCCACGCGAGGGTTGTTAATACCCACCACTTCTTCCGCAAGCACCGAGCCCATAATGGCAAATTGCACCAGCATCTTGCTGTCGCAATCGACATTCGCCCCCAGATCGAGGACCACCGTCTTCCCTTTCTGCTGATGCGGCAAAATCGTCACCAGCGCAGGGCGCTCAATACCGTCGAGCGGTTTGAGCAATAATTTTGCAAGTCCCATCAGCGCACCGGTATTTCCGGCGCTAACGCAGGCTTGCGCTCGCCCTTCCTTCACGAGTTCCAGCGCCACACGCATTGAGCTCCCGCGGCTGGCGCGGATTGCCTGCGAAGGCCGGGCATCACTGGCGATAACTGACTGTGCAGGGATAATCTGCAGACGCGAACGTTGTTCAAAGTCAGCTTTAGCAAGTAATGGCGTGATGGTATCGGGATCCCCGACTAAAAGAAGTGTGAGTTGTGAATTAGAATTCAGTGCCTGCAATGCTGCAGGCACTGTCACGGAAGGGCCAAAATCTCCCCCCATGACATCTAACGCCAGGGTTAGACGTGTCAAAGTCGTTTCGCCGCCTGGTTTGGTATTTCCCCGCAGCAACGGGGAATTTCCTCACTAAGCTTCATCACACGGATTCTCTTCGTCTCTTACGCGAAAGAGGCATTAACAGCCTGCCTGCTACGTAAAATTCGTTGAGTAACGCGTGATTACTTAGCGATTACCTTGCGGCCACGGTAGTAACCGTCGGCGGTGATGTGGTGACGCAGGTGTTTTTCACCAGAAGTTTTGTCTACAGACAGGCTGGTGACTGCGGTCAGAGCGTCATGAGAACGACGCATGCCACGTTTGGAACGGGTTGGTTTATTCTGTTGTACGGCCATGGACCTTACTCCTCAATTACTTACGCTTTAAGCTGGCTAATACGGCAAATGGGTTTGGTTTCTGCGCTTCATCAGGCAGTTCACCAAAGACCATGTCCGCCTCGGACACTTCACAGTGTTCAGAATCGTGCACCGGAACTACCGGCAAGGAGAGGATAATTTCATCTTCCACCATTGCAAGCAGATCGATTTCACCGAATTCGTTAACCTCAATCGGCTCATACGCTTCCGGGAGTGCTTCAGCCTGTTCGTCGGAACGAACCGGACTGAAACAATACGTTGTGTGAACATGATGAGGAAACGGCTTCCCGCAACGCTGACATGCGAGCGTTACCGAAACCTTCGCATCACCGGTAATCACGGCAAGACGTTGGTTATCGATAGCAAACGACATGGCGCATTCCACATCACTGTCCACACTGACTACAGAATCGGCGACGCGCTCTACCAGATCAGAAGTATAGATACCTTCATAATCGAGGCGTTTTTGAGCCGTACGAACCGGATCAAGAGTCAGGGGTAATTTTACCTTTTGCATAGGGCGCGCATATTAACTTTGTAACGTCATATAGTCAAAGAAAAAGGCAGCCTGCGGTTGCCTTTTGCCAATAATTCGCACACATTGCGGTTTACAGACTTATTTTCGCTCAGGAGACGCCACAACGGCACGCCTGAAGGACGAAGAGCATAGTTTAAAATGGCTCTCATCAATACGCTATATCTGGTGGAAAAAATATGCCTAATCTCATTCTTGCCTCCACATCTCCCTGGCGCCGCGCCCTGCTGGAAAAACTGGCGATGCCCTTTGAATGCGCGGCCCCTGAGGTAGACGAAACGCCGATGCCTGGAGAGAGTCCTCGCCACTTAGTCAATCGACTGGCGCAAGAGAAAGCGCAATCGCTGGCTCACCGCTTTCCGTCACACCTTATTATTGGTTCCGATCAGGTGTGTGTACTGGATGGCGAAATCGCCGGTAAGCCTTTAACAGAAGAGAAAGCCTGCCAGCAGTTAGCCAAAGCCAGCGGCAATATCATTACGTTCTATACCGGTCTGGCGCTGTATAACTCCGCGACGGGACATTTACAGACCGAAGTGGAGCCCTTTGACGTTCACTTCCGCCATCTCAGTGAAACGGAAATTGAAGATTATGTGCGTAAAGAACGCCCGCTGCACTGCGCAGGGAGTTTTAAAAGCGAAGGTCTGGGAATTGCGCTCTTTGAGCGCTTAGAGGGGCGCGATCCGAACACGTTGATTGGTTTACCGCTGATCGCATTGTGCCAGATGCTACGCCGGGAAGAGATGAACCCGCTGAAAACCTGATTAAGTGCGCTATCCAGTAAGCCTGATAAGCGCAACATCATCAGGTATAAACCTGCCGGATGGCGACGTAAACGTCCTGTCCGGCAAGTTTAGCGCAATAAGAGAGCAACGCGCATCAGGCCGGCTTACGCAACACCTGTAAACAGCGCTTTAGTTGATCGTCCATCGGCGCTTCGATGCGCAGCACCTCACCCGTTCCCGGATGAGTAAACTTCAATGCGGCCGCATGCAGAAACAGACGCGACAATCCCGTTCCCGCCAGTTGCTTATCGAACTCGCGGTCGCCGTAGCGATCGTCAAAAGCAATAGGATGACCCGCGTACTGGGTGTGCACGCGAATCTGGTGTGTACGACCGGTCACCGGGCTACAGCGGACCAGCGTGGCGAACGCGTAACGTTCTTCCACCTTAAAACGCGTTTCCGACGGTTTGCCTTCCTGATTCACCCGTACAATACGCTCACCGCTTTGCAGGATGTTCTTCAATAACGGCGCCTGTACCGTTTTGACATGCGACTGCCATTGACCGCGCACCAGGGCGAGATAATCTTTCTGCATCCCCTTTTCGCGCAGCTGCTCATGCAGCGAACGCAATGCTGAACGCTTCTTCGCGACCAACAGCACGCCAGACGTATCGCGGTCAAGACGGTGTACCAACTCAAGAAAACGCGCTTCAGGACGTAGCGCACGCAACCCTTCAATCACGCCAAAGCTTAACCCGCTGCCGCCATGCACAGCGGTTCCCGACGGTTTATTCAGCACCAGGATATGGTCGTCTTCATAAAGGATAACGTCCGCCAGCGCCGCCACTTTTTGCAGATGCGGTGAAACGGCCTCTTCTTCACGTTCCGCCACGCGTACAGGCGGAATGCGCACTTCATCACCCGCTTCCAGTTTGTATTCGGGTTTGATGCGTTTTTTATTCACCCGCACTTCGCCTTTACGCAAAATGCGATAAATCATACTTTTCGGCACGCCTTTGAGCTGCGTGCGCAAAAAGTTATCAATGCGTTGCCCCGCTTCGTCAGCAGTAATAGCAACAATTCTTACGGATGGAGTCTCTGTTTTCATGGGGGCCGATTCTAAATAGCCATAAGGATTAGCGCCACTCATTTTTCTATGCTTATATTTATCTTTATCCGTCGTCACTCACGTGCTTCATGATTGATTTGGTGGTTATTAAACCAATCACCGCGCATAAGTGAAAAAACTGTGAGTAAGCGGGTGATAAATGGTAAAAGTCATCTTGCTATAACAAGGTTAGCAGTGGAATAATGTCACCGCTTCCGTGCTGAATCTTGTTAAAACAAGGAATTTTACGGAAAGACCCATTTTGTCCGGACGATCATCCACGCAGCAATGGCGTAAGACGTATTGATCTTTCAGACAGTTAGCGGGCTGCGGGTTGCAGTCCTTACCGGTAGATCGGATCTTCTCTGGAGAGTAATACCCAGGCGGTTCCCCTGATAATTGCGCTGCGTTTCCGTATGAAATGCAGGCAACCGACACTCTGCGCCTCTTTGAGCTGACGATAACCGTGAGGTTGGCGACGCGAATAGACACGAGGCCATCGGTTCACACCCGGAAAGGCAATACTCTGCCCGCAGCTTAGTCGTCAATGTAAGAATAATGAGTAAGTTACGATGAAAAGAATGTTAATCAACGCAACTCAGCAGGAAGAGTTGCGTGTTGCCCTTGTAGATGGGCAGCGTCTGTACGACCTGGATATTGAAAGTCCTGGACATGAACAGAAAAAAGCGAACATCTATAAAGGCAAAATCACCCGTATTGAACCGAGTCTGGAAGCCGCTTTTGTTGATTACGGCGCTGAACGTCACGGTTTCCTCCCGTTAAAAGAAATTGCCCGCGAATATTTCCCCGCCAATTACAACGCTCATGGTCGTCCAAACATCAAAGATGTGCTGCGCGAAGGCCAGGAAGTTATTGTTCAGATTGATAAAGAAGAACGCGGCAACAAAGGCGCTGCGCTGACCACTTTTATCAGCCTGGCGGGCAGTTATCTGGTTCTGATGCCAAACAACCCGCGTGCGGGCGGTATTTCTCGTCGCATCGAAGGCGACGACCGTACCGAGCTGAAAGAAGCGCTGGCAAGCCTTGAACTGCCTGATGGCATGGGCCTTATTGTACGTACTGCGGGCGTAGGCAAATCTGCCGAAGCGCTGCAGTGGGACTTAAGCTTCCGGTTGAAACACTGGGAAGCCATTCAGAAAGCCGCTGAAAGCCGCCCTGCTCCGTTCCTGATCCATCAGGAGAGCAACGTGATTGTTCGCGCCTTCCGCGACTATCTGCGTCAGGATATCGGTGAAATCCTTATCGATAACCCGAAAGTGCTCGAACTGGCGCGCCAGCATATCGCGGCATTGGGTCGTCCGGATTTCAGCAGCAAAATCAAGCTCTACACCGGTGAAATCCCGCTGTTCAGCCACTATCAGATCGAGTCGCAGATTGAATCCGCCTTCCAGCGTGAAGTGCGTCTGCCTTCCGGCGGCTCTATCGTTATCGACAGCACCGAAGCGTTAACCGCCATCGACATCAACTCCGCTCGCGCAACCCGCGGCGGCGATATCGAAGAAACCGCGTTTAACACCAACCTGGAAGCGGCCGATGAGATCGCCCGTCAGTTGCGCCTGCGCGACCTCGGCGGCCTGATCGTTATCGACTTCATCGATATGACCCCGGTACGCCATCAGCGTGCGGTGGAAAACCGTCTGCGTGAAGCGGTCCGTCAGGATCGTGCACGTATCCAGATCAGCCATATTTCACGCTTCGGCCTGCTGGAAATGTCCCGTCAGCGCCTGAGCCCGTCGCTGGGCGAGTCCAGCCATCACGTCTGCCCGCGCTGTAGCGGTACCGGCACCGTGCGTGATAACGAGTCGCTGTCCCTGTCTATTCTGCGTCTGATTGAAGAAGAAGCGCTGAAAGAGAATACGCAGGAAGTCCACGCGATTGTACCTGTGCCGATTGCCTCCTATCTGCTCAACGAAAAACGTACAGCCGTTAATGCGATTGAAACCCGTCAGGATGGCGTGCGCTGCGTGATCGTACCTAACGATCAAATGGAAACGCCTCACTACTCCGTACTGCGCGTACGCAAAGGTGAAGAGACGCCGACCCTGAGCTACATGCTGCCGAAGCTGCATGAAGAAGCAATGGCGTTGCCGTCTGAAGAAGAGTTCGCCGAGCGTAAACGTCCTGAGCAGCCAGCGCTTGCTACCTTCGCGATGCCAGAAGTTCCGCCTGCGCCAACGCCTGCCGAACCGCCAGTGAAAGCCGCTGCGCCGAAAGCCGCCGTTGCGCCAGCCGCTCCGGCAGAGCCGGGTCTGTTGAGCCGTTTCTTTGGCGCACTGAAATCGCTGTTCAGCGGTAGTGAAGAAGTGAAACCTGCCGAGCAGCCTGCGCCAAAAGCCGCAGAAAAGCCGGAGCGTCAGCAGGATCGCCGTAAACGTCAGAACAACCGCCGTGACCGTAACGATCGCAGCGAACGTCGTGACAACCGTGATAACCGTGGCGAACGTTCAGAGAATGGCGAGAACCGCGACGAGAATCGCCGTAACCGCCGCAATGCGCAGCAGAATGCCGAAAACCGTGATAACCGTCAGCAATCGACCGACGTAGCGGATAAAGCGAAGTCTGGTGATGAACAGCAGCAGCCACGTCGCGAACGTAACCGCCGTCGCAGCGAAGACAAACGTCAGGCGCAGCAAGAAGTAAAAGCGCTGAATCTTGACGAGCAGCAGACCCCGGAAACCGAACAGGAAGAGCGCGTTCGTCAGGCTCAACCACGCCGTAAACAGCGTCAGTTGAACCAGAAAGTCCGCTACAGCAGCAATACGTCCGAAGTGGAAGTGGTAGAAACCGCCGCCGCAGAAGAGAGCGTTGTCGCACCGATCGCAGCACAGACTGCACCAACGCAAAGCACCGAGCTGGTGAAAGTGCCACTGCCTGTCGTGACAGAAGCGGCCCCAGAGCAGGATGACAACGGTGAGGCACGCGATAACGCCGGTATGCCGCGTCGCTCCCGTCGTTCCCCACGTCATCTGCGTGTGAGCGGCCAGCGTCGTCGTCGTTATCGTGACGAACGTTACCCGCTGCAGTCGCCGATGCCGCTGACAGTTGCCTGCGCCTCGCCAGAAATGGCGTCCGGCAAAGTGTGGATCCGCTACCCGGTAGCGCGTCCTCAGGATGCGCAGCCAGAAGCTCAGGAAATCGAACAGGTACAGGTACAGCCTGTCGTGACCGAACCGCAAGCCGTAGCTGCCGCCGTTGAAACCGTTGCCGCAGTCGAACCGGTCGTTGAAGCTGTCGTTGAAACGAAAGCAGAAGCACCGGTTCAGGCTGAAGCTGTGGTTGAAACGACGCATCCGGAAGTGATTGCCGCCCCGGTGGTTGAAGAGCCGCAGATGATTGCCGACGCCGATGTGCCGGTCGCCGAAGAGGTTGCCGCTCAGGCAGAGCCTGTCGCTGAAATGCAGGAAACCGCTCCGGTCGTTGAAGAGACACCAGAGGTGGTTACGGTAGAGCCTGAAACAGTGACTGCAGCGCCTGACGAGGTTGCGGCTGAACCTGAAGTGGTTGCAGAGCCTGAAATCGTTGCAGAACCTGAAATCGTTGCAGAGCCTGAAATCGTTGCAGAACCGGTTCAAGCGCCTGTGATCGTTGAAGCACCAACAACGCCAGCACCAGTATCCGAACCCGTTGTCGTTGCACAGGTCGCAGAAGTCGCAGTACCGGTCGCGGCAGAACCTGTTGCTGAGCACAGCCACGCCGCTGCGCCGATGACTCGTGCGCCAGCACCGGAATATGTGCCGGAAGCGCCACGTCACAGTGACTGGCAGCGCCCTGCTTTCGCCTTTGATGGCAAAGGCGCCGCAGGTGGTCACAGTGCGTCACACAGTGCCTCCGCTGGACCGACTCGTCCTCAGCCTGTCGAGTAAAATCGACAGCGTAAAAAGCCGACCTCAGGGTCGGCTTTTTTATTCCCCTTCAGGTCGGCGCATTCCCGCCAGTTCCGGCATCACCTTTTTCATCAATTCCAGAAACTTTCGCAGGCGAGTGGGATAATAACGCGCCCAGGGATAGACCAGGTGCACCGGCAAAGGTGCGGCCTGCCAGTCAGAAACCAGCTCGACGAGTCGCCCTTGCGCGATATCCTCGGTCACCGTCCAGCTTGACACCACCACCACGCCTAACCCCGCTAGCGCAGCATTGCGCGCTACGTAGATACTGTCGGTGCTCAGTCGCGGCGTGATCGGAAAGGTCACCGGTTCCCGACTGTGCTGATGGCTAAGCGAGACGTTGTGTTGGTAGAAAGTATTGACGGCAATCCAGGGCAGTGACGATAGCTGTTCTGGCACCGCGATCGTTGCAAATTGCGCCAGCAGCGCCGGTGACGCGACCACGCTACGCGGGACTTCCGCCAGCAGCACAGAAACCGTTGCCGGATCGACTTCTGCGCCAACGCGGATCGCACAGTCGATATTGTCGCTGAGAAAATCGACCGTTTTATCGTTGAGCATCCACTCCACCGACAGATTGGGATAGCGCGCTAAAAAGCTCAGTAACGGCGTGAGGAGCTGCTGCTGACCAAAAGCATGCGGAGCCCGCACCCGCAATGTCCCGACGGGCTCATCTTCCGTGACGTTGAGTCCGTCCTCTAACGCCAGCCAGGCGTCAATGATATGTTTGGCGTGCTGGTATCCGCGCTCGCCGTCGTCCGTAAGCTTCATGGCGTGCGTGGTACGTAAGACCAGTTTCACCCCCAGCATTGCCTCCAGCGACTGCAACCGCCGACTGATTGTCGCCTGGGTCGTGTTCAACTGACGAGCGGCCGCTGACAACGATCCGGCCTCCACGATGCGCACAAACGTTCGCATCAGTTCCACCCTGTCTATACGCTCATTCTTTTTCATTTATCCGGTGCTCATACGCTTTACGTATAATGGTTTTACCACTTCGCTGACTACCAGGCCACCGCCGTTCAGAGAAAAATAGCCTCACACCTGTGATTGAGGATTTTGAAATGCACACCCCGTCTCGTTGGCTGATCTTTGTTCTGGCGCTGGGCGCAGGCTTCAGCGTCGCCGCCATCTACTATGCTCAACCGTTGTTACCGCTAATGGGGGCCGATTTGGCACTCAGCATCACCGGCATGGGACTGGTGCCCACGTTAACGCAGGCCGGCTATGCGCTTGGTATCCTGTTCTTATTGCCGCTCGGCGACCGTTACGACCGGCGGAGGCTCATTCTGATGAAAAGTGCAGCGCTCGCCCTGCTGCTGCTGGCCTGTAGCGTCACTGACCAGGTGCATTCTTTGCTGACAGTAAGCCTGTTGCTGGGGATGGCGGCAACGATGGCGCAGGATATCGTCCCGGCGGCGGCAATACTTGCCCCAGAAGGTAAGCAGGGAAAAACGGTCGGGACCGTGATGACCGGCCTGCTGCTGGGCATTTTGTTGTCACGCACCGTGAGTGGTCTGGTCGGAGAAGCCTTTGGCTGGCGGGAAATGTATCAACTCGCCGCGCTCAGTATTGCGCTGGTCGGCGTGTTGCTGTGGAAAGTCCTGCCCGCGTTTGCTGCCCATTCCACGCTGAGTTATCCCGCGCTGATGGTGAGCCTGGCGCAGTTATGGCGTCGCTACCCGGCACTGCGTCGTGCCGCCCTGGCTCAGGGGTTTCTGTCCGTCGCATTCAGCGCGTTCTGGTCAACGCTGGCCGTCATGCTCGCCGGACATTATCAGATGGGTAGCGCCGCTGCGGGGGCATTTGGTATCGCCGGGGCTGCCGGCGCGCTGGCCGCACCGTTGGCCGGTCATCTGGCAGATAAGATAGGGGCAGAAAAAGTGACGCAACTGGGGGCGTTGCTGGTGACCGTCTCTTTTGCGCTCATGTTCCTGTTACCCGTTTTGCCCGTACACGGTCAGTGGTTGCTGATTGCGCTCTCCGCCGTCGGCTTTGACCTGGGACTGCAATCAAGTCTGGTGGCGCACCAGAATCTGGTCTATAGCCTCGAACCGCAGGCCAGAGGCCGTCTGAACGCACTGTTGTTCAGCGTCGTCTTTATCGGCATGGCGCTCGGCTCAGTGCTCGGCAGTCAGATCTATGCGCTGGCAAACTGGCAAGGCGTCGTCACGCTGGCCACCCTTAGCGGCGCCATTGCGCTGGTCATCAGACTGGCGGGAAAGCGTTCATCTGCTCATCTGCGGGTTAGCGTGTAACCGACAAAAAAATGCCCGCTCCGGGGTGAGATGGAGCGGGCAGACAAAACATACCCAGTTTCATGATATGTTTCAAATCGGTATTAGCGGTTGAGCTGGAACAGCGACATCCCCTGCATATCGGTGAAGGCTTTATAGGATGCCTGGAGCGCCGCCTGCTGCATGACGTACGATGAAATGGCCGCGTTCCAGTCCACATCCACCAGATTACTCATCTGCTGCGTTTGCCCAAGTGCGCGATCGGTGCCCAGCGAGTCCAGACTCTGCAGTTCCTTCAGCTGTGTCCCCAGCTCCGCACGCACGCTCAGTACGTTATTCAGGGAGTTTCTCAGTCCACGGTTGGTTTTTTCCATAACAGCTTTAGCATCCGCTTTCAGCGTCTCATCATCACCGACCGGTGATTTTAGCGAGGCAATCGCTGAATCCAGCATTTTGAAAAGACTGGTTTCGGAGGTCCCGTTATTAGGTTCAGGAACAGAATTGCTGGTGATGGTGTCGAAAATTTTGTCGCCGGTGTGGCCAATCACCATAGTACGAGAAGCATCCACCTGCTGAGTGATACTCTCCGTACCGCCGTTATAGGTGCCGTCAGCCTGCGAAAACGGTGCCGCGTCGGTTTTGTAACCCGCAAAGATGTAACGGTTATTACCGTCAGTGCTGTTTGCCAGGTTCATCAGTTGATCGCGGATCCCCTGTAAGTCAGTCGCCAGCGAAGCGCGATCATCATCACTTAGGGTACCGTTGACCGCATTAATGATTTTTTCCTGCGCGCTTTGTATCGCTGTCGTCACCTGGTTTAACACATTCTCTTCCAGCGAAACCTTCTGCGTGGCGAAAGTTCGCGCCAGGGCGAACTGGCTATTCTCTGCCTGCGCCTGTGACAACACCACGGCCTGAGATGCGGCGATGGGATCGTCAGACGGATTAATTACCCGCTTCCCCGTCGACATCTGCTCACCGTATTTCATCCATTCCGCCTGGGAATTGGTGATACCGCGCATGTTCTGCTGGTACATCATTTGGGTACTGATACGCATCGTTTCCTGCTCCCTTAGCGAATACTCAGCAGTGCATCAAACAGAGAGTTGGCGGTTTGCAACACCTGAGCGTTGGCCAGGTAATACTGCTGGAAGCGTTGCAGGTTGCCATACTCTTCGTCAAGGTTGACGCCGGAAATGGACTGTTGCTGATTGCTCAGCTGCGTCACCACATTGCCCTGGGTGGTGCTGCTGGTTTTCAGCGTGGCGGTTTTGCTGCCCACGTTGCTTACCAGCGTGGCGTAGGCGTCGTTAAACGATTTTGAACCACCTACCGTTGTGCTGTCCTTTTGCAAATCCAGCAACGCCTGACCGTTACGGTTGTCGCTTTCACCGGCCGTTGCGTCCTTCGCCATCGCAATTTGCGATTCGTTAGTCACCAGAACGCCCATATTGATGATGGCGTCGCTGACCGGCTTGACGATAAAGCTGTCATTTTTAGCAGGGCCAACATCGATGCTAATCTCCAGGCCATCGAAGGTCAGTTTGCCCGCGTCCTCGGTCGCTTCAAAAGAGGTGTTATCCGCAAGACGCGTCACCTGCCATTTCGCACCGTCATAAACCACTTTATAGTCTGTCGCCTGAACCTCTGAGGCGGTTTTAACGGTCGCGCTGATGCTACCGGTATTCTTGCTATTTCCATACACAGCCGGGTCGCCGATACTGAAGAAATCGACATTATTTTTGCCGTTCGCATCATACCCCTCGCGGTGCTGCTGGTTAAACGCGTCAGCGAATGCCAGCGCCAGTTGTCCCAGCGTATTGCGCGTCTGATCCAGATCCTGAGAGCGGAAGGTCAGCAGACCGCCGAGCGAACCGGTCGTGATCAATTTTTCCGGAATTTCGATATTGCCCGCGATGGAATCCACATAGGCAACAGTGGTACGCGAAGGATCGTCCTGCGAAGGGACCGCCGCTAACTGACGGGCATTACTTCCCTGCACCAGTGAATAGCCGTTCGCCATGGTGATGTTATAGGTGCCGCCGTCCTGAATGCTGACTTCCACCCCGACAATTTTGTTCAGCTCGCTGACCAACTGGTCGCGCTGATCAAGCAGGTCATTTGGCGATGCCCCGGCACCCACGCCGGTCAGACGCGAGATCTGGTCGTTCAGACTGGCAATCTGCTTACTGTAGTTGTTGATCTGATCGACGCTGGAACCAATCGCGATATTGACCTGCTTGTCCTGATCGCGCAGATACTGGTCGGTCGTTTTAAACTGGTTAACCAGTCCATTGGCTTTACCAATCAGCGTCTGGCGCGCCGCCGGGTCTTCGGCGTTACTCACCAGCGTTTGCAGGCTGGTGAAAAAATCCTGCATGGACGTGGAGACAGAGCTGGTTTTGCTGGCCAGCAGGTTGTCGATTTTGGACATCTGCTCATAACGGGTCGTCAGACCGCTGCTCTGGTTCTGCGCCGCGCGCAGTTGATTGGTGATGAACGAATCATATTCGCGCTGTACACCCGAAACATAGACACCATTGCCCACCCAACCGCCGGCACCCAGCGTGCTATTGGCTTGCGCCATAATGGTCGTCTGACGGGTATAGCCCGCAACGTTATAGCTGGAAATGTTGTTACTGGCAGTATTCAGCGCCGCCTGAGCCGCGCTCAGCCCGCTCATGGCGTTATTAATCAAGCTGGACATGGAAGTTCCTTTTAATCCTTCAGTTACAGATCATTATCGGCAGCAGGTCACGGGACTTGAGCCATTTAGAAGAGATTGTCGAGATTCGTGTTGTAGGCGTTGTTCACCTTCTCGCTCATCGACTTCAGCTGTTGGATCATGCTGGTCAATTTACGCGCATAGTTCGGGTCAGTGGCATAGCCGGCGCTCTGCAATGCCTGCGCGCCCTGTTCCGCGGTAACCGCCGTGGTCACCGCCGCATAGCGTGGATTGCGGGTCAGCAGACCGACGTAATCCGACAGCGCTTCAAGGTACGAGCTGTACACGCGGAATTTGGCCTTCACCTTTTTCGCTTCGCCGTTTTCATATTCGGTCGTGGTGATTTCCGTCACCGGCCCTTTCCAGTTACCCGAGGCCTTCACGCCAAACAGGTTGAAACTCGGCTCGCCGTTTTCCCGGCGGATCTGCCGCTGCCCCCAGCCGGACTCCAGCGCCGCCTGCGCCAGAATCAGGTGATGCGGCACGCCGCTCTGCTCACTGGCCAGACGGGCCGGCAGCGACAGTTGCGCCAGGAAGTCTTTACTGTCGCCGGAGAGCGGTTCGTCATTGCTCTCCGGTGTTTTCGGCATGGCTTTACGCACCAGTTGCGTCAGCGCCTGGTTCTGGTAGCTGGTCACCGTTTCCAGCGGGAACTTCATCGGCACCTGCGGCGTTTCTTCTGCGGGCTGCGCCTGTCCCTGCGTCATCTGTTTGACCATCATTTCCGCCAGCCCCAGACCTTTACCGGCGGTCATCTGCTGCGCAATCTGCTGGTCATACATGCTGGTATACAGACGCGTCTGATCGCTGCTGAAGACGCCATCTTTTGGCAGCGCTTCACGCATGCTTTTCAGCATCATCTGGACGAACATTCCTTCCACCTGGCGGGCCACCGGGCGGATATTCGCCGCCGGATCCTGACCCGCTTTCGCCTTCAGTTCATTCAGCGATTGCGCATCCCAGGCGGCGCTGGCCATCAGTTTGCTGTCGCTAATCATCAGATGATTTCCAGTTTCGCGCGTAAGCAACCGGCGCTCTGCATCGACTGCAGAATTGACATCAGATCCATCGGCGTCGCCCCCAGCGCATTCAGCGCACGGACCACGTTGTTCAGATTGGCGCTGGAACGAACGCTTTGCAGCGAACCGCCGCTCTGGCGCAGATCGATTTGCGTTTGCGGCGTCACCACCGTCTGACCGCCGCCAAACGGCGTATCTGGCTGGCTGACGTTAGCCTGACGGTTAACGGTAACGGAGAGATTCCCCTGCGCTACGGCACAGCTATCCAGCGTGACTTCGCGGTTCATCACCACCGAACCGGTACGTGAGTTGATCACCACTTTTGCATCCTGCGGCGTCACGTTCACCTCCATGTTCTGAATATCCGCCAGGAAGCGAACCTGAGAGCTGTTGCCGCTCGGTACGCGAACCTGAATCGTGCGCGCATCCAGCGCGGTGGCGCTGCCAAAGCCGCGTGACCGGTTGATGGTGTCAGCAATCTGCTGCGCCATGGTGAAGTCTTCATTATTCAGTTGCAGGTTCAGCGTGTTACCCGCGCCGAACTGGCTGGGCAACTCGCGCTCGATTGTCGCTCCGTTGGTGATCCGTCCGCCGTTAAGCTGGTTCACCTGCACGCTGCTGCCGCCCGCAGACGCCCCGGCGCCGCCGACCAAAATGTTGCCCTGCGCCAGCGCATACACCTGGCTGTCGACCCCTTTCAACGGCGTCATCAGCAGCGTCCCGCCACGCAGACTTTTCGCGTTCCCCAGCGAAGACACCACCACGTCGATGGTTTGTCCCTGACGACCAAAGGCCGGGAAGGAGGCGGTTACCATGACCGCCGCGACGTTTTTCAACTGCATGTTCGTCCCGGTCGGCACGGTAATACCCAACTGCGAGAGCATGTTGTTCAGGGTCTGGGTGGTAAATGGTGTCTGGGTCGTCTGGTCACCGGTCCCGTCCAGCCCCACCACCAGGCCGTAGCCAATGAGCGAGTTTTCGCGCACGCCCTGCACGCTGGTCAGATCGCGGATACGATCGGCATGCGCCAGCGTGGCGACGAGGACCAGAACCAGTCCAACTACAGATTTCAACATGGGAGACCTCGCTTACATCGGCGACAGGTTAAGGAAGAAACGCTGGAGCCAGCCCATATTTTGCGCTTCGTTGATGTAGCCGTTTCCGACATATTCAATACGTGCATCCGCCACCTGAGTTGACGGAACGGAGTTGCTGCCGCTGATGGTGCGCGGATTCACAACCCCGGAGAAGCGGATGAACTCAGTACCCTGGTTGATGGCGATCTGTTTTTCACCCACGACATGTAAATTGCCGTTGACCAGCACCTGATCGACGGTCACGGTCAGCGTGCCGCTAAAGGTATTACTGGCGTTGGCCCCGCCCTTGCCGTTAAAGGTATTCCCACCGGAAGCCTCGACGTCCGCTCGCGCATTGCCGAATAATCCTTGCAGATAGCGCGGTACGGTATCAAAGCCAAAGTTGGTTTTACCGTCACGACTGGCGTTGGCAGAAGAGCTTTTACTGGCGCTGACGTTTTCCTGCAGCACAATGGTCAGCGTATCGCCGATGTTGCGCGGACGACGGTCTTCAAACAGTGGCTGATAGCCATAGTTGATGGGCTGCGCGGACTGAAAAATCGAACCATTTGCCACCGGCGTCGGGCCAGGAACAGGCTGCGCCGTGGTCGCGCCCTGGACGAGCGGAGTGGAAGGAATCCAGGCACATCCTGACAGTGAAACCACCAGCAGGGCCATGATCGGGTAAGCGTGCGCAGCGTTTTTTTGCATTGCCTTTATCTTCTGAATCAGGGTGCCGGTGAGACAGAAGCCTCACCGGACAACACCTTAGAGTTGCGTCAGTTTTTGCAGCATCTGATCGGTCGTTGAGACCGCTTTGCTGTTGATTTCGTAAGCGCGTTGAACCTGAATCATATTGACCAGTTCTTCCGCGACGTTGACGTTTGAGGTCTCGACATAGCCCTGGTACAACAGGCCCGCCCCGTTCAGACCCGGCGTGCTCTCATTCGGCGCGCCGGAAGACTGGGTCTCGGTGTACAGGTTTTCACCAATACTCTCCAGACCGGTATCATTCATGAACGTGGTCAGATTAAGTTGGCCCACCTGTACGGGCGCCGCCTGTCCCTGTTGGGTTACGCTCACCACACCATCACGACCGATGGTGATGCTCAGGGCGTTAGCCGGAATGGTAATCGCTGGCTGAACCTGGAAGCCGCCGGCGGTCACCAGTTGACCATTCTGATCGACCTGGAATGACCCATCACGGGTATACGCAGAAGTACCATCCGGCAGCAGGACCTGAAAGAACCCCTGACCTTTGATGGCGACATCTTTACTGTTGTTGGTTTGCGACAGGTTGCCCTGGCTGTGCAGACGCTCGGTCGCCACCGGACGCACGCCGGTACCGATTTGCAGACCGGACGGCAGCGTGGTCTGCTCAGAAGACTGAGCGCCAGGCTGACGAATGGTCTGATAAAGCAGATCTTCAAACACCGCGCGCTGACGCTTAAAACCATTGGTGCTGACGTTTGCCAGGTTATTGGCAATCACATCCATGTTGGTTTGCTGCGCGTCCAGGCCGGTTTTGGCGATCCATAATGAACTGATCATAAAGTGTCCTGTATTAAGTCATCGACAGCAGTTGGTTAGCGCGACCAGCGTTGTCATCCACGCTGCTGATAACCTTCATCTGCATTTCAAAACGGCGGGCGCTGGCAATCATGTCGCTCATCGCTGACACCGCATTGACGTTGCTCCCCTCCAGTACTCCCGACATCACGCGAATGGTCGGATCGGCCTGCAGCACCGGGCCACGGGTTGCCTGTGCGGCAGCGGTCAGACGGAACATCCCGTCGTCGCCACGCTGCACTTCGTTCCCCTCGGCCTTCACCAGCTTCAGACGTCCCACCGGCGCGATGGTGTTCGCCG
The DNA here is from genome assembly GCF_002880615.1 of Citrobacter freundii complex sp. CFNIH2. NCBI lineage: Bacteria > Pseudomonadati > Pseudomonadota > Gammaproteobacteria > Enterobacterales > Enterobacteriaceae > Citrobacter > Citrobacter freundii complex sp. CFNIH2. Next base: position 1,768,596 of record NZ_CP025757.1, read on the forward strand.
GATCGCCGGGATTCAGCGCGGAGATGGTGCCGTCCGCCGCAATGGTGATTTCCGACCCTTCCGGCACCGCAATCGGCCCGGCTTCACCAATCACCGGGTGCCCCTGAATGGTCAACTGTCCGGTCGGATCCACCTGAATGCTGCCGTTACGGGTATAGCCTTCGCTGCCGTTCGCGGTCTGTACCGCCAGCCAGCCATCCTGCTGTAACGCCACGTCCAGCGGACGCGAGGTGTAATCCATCTGGCCAGGCGTCATATCCGCCCCCGGCGTGGACGCGGTGACCAGCGTACGCGTCGGCAATGACAGCCCTTCGACGGGGACGGCGCGCAGCGCATTGAGCTGTGCACGAAATCCCGGCGTCGAGGCGTTGGCCAGGTTGCTGGCCGTCACCGCCTGTTGGTTCAGCGTCTGGCTGGCCGCCCCCATCGCGGTATAGATTGCGTGATCCATTACGTTGTCCCGTCAGGCGCTTAGCGCAGGTTAACCAGCGTGTTGAGGATCTGGTCCTGGGTCTTGATGGTCTGCGCGTTCGACTGATAGTTACGCTGGGCGACGATCATGTTCACCAATTCTTTACTCAGATCCACGTTCGAAGACTCCAGCGCGCCGTTGGTCAGCTTACCGAAGTTACCGGTCCCCGCCGTCCCCAGCAGTTCCACACCGGACGCCTGCGTGGCGGCCCAGACGTTATCGCCCTGAGAGGCCAGACCTTCGTTGTTGGCGAAGTTCGCCAGCACGATCTGCCCCAGCACCTGTTTCTGTTCGTTGGAGTAGTTGCCGACCACGGTGCCATCGTCGTTAATCTGATAGCTGACCAGATCCCCCGGCTTATAACCGTTTTGCGTGGTGGCGATAACGGCGTTAGTCCCGGTGTTTTGCTGCATGGAGTTTTGCAGGCTGAGAGTGAAGGTCGCAGGGACAGCACCGTTTACTGTACCGGTGGTGATCTCAAATGACGGCGTGGCATTCGCCGCTCCAAGCGTCCAGGTTGATTCGGTGGCAGGTGGAACAGGCGCAACTTCGGTATATCCCTTTACGCTGTCCAGCGAGCCGTTCTTATCGAAAGTCATCTGCGCGGCTCTCACCAGCGGTGCGTTCGCGACGCTGGAATCCTGAGTCCAGACGTCCCAGGTGTTATCGCCAGTCTTAACGTAATACAGGTTAATGTCGTGCTGGTTACCCTGGCTGTCGAATACTGTTACGGGCGCACGTTTGTTGTAGCTGTCAGCGTCGGTTGGTGCGAAGGGCTTATTCGCCGGAACCTTGTCCGTTGAGTTCAGGTTGATCTGCATTGCGGCAGTATCGGTGCTTTTCGCCCCCATCAGGGTATTCGGGATGGTGATCGGACCCGGGTTTGCCCCTTGCTGAATGGTCGGCGGCGTGCCGGTTGCCGGGTAACCGGTCAGCTGCATGCCCTGCATGTTGACCAGGTTACGGTTTTCATCCAGTTTGAACTGGCCGTTACGGCTGTAGAAAACCGAGCCATTGCTGTCGACCAGACGGAAAAAACCGTTCTGGCTGATAGCGACATCCAGACCACGACCGGTGTTGGTGGTCGTACCATCAGTAAAGTCCTGAGTGATGCCCGCGACTTTTACGCCCAGACCGACTTTTGAACCAGCAAACATATCCGCAAAAGACGCCGTACCGGATTTAAAACCATAGGTCGCGGAGTTGGCGATGTTGTTACCAATGACATCGAGGTTGGTGGCGGCGGCATTCAGACCGCTAACCGCTTGTGAAAAAGCCATGATGACTCCTGATTAGTGTGAAGGCTTAGATTATCTGCCGTACTTCGTCGAGGGTGGTGGTTCCGTAGGTGCCCAGATCCAGAGTGTTGCCGCTGCTGCTGCGAATCACCCCTTGTACCAGTGCAAACTGCAAGGGTTGCGCCACCAGTTGCGTCGAGCCGTTGCTGGCATGAATCGCCACGTTATACGAGCCGTTCTCCGCCGTCGTGCCATCGGTCAGGGTGCCGTCCCAGGTAAAGGTATGGACACCCGCCTTCAGCGCGCCAATCTCAATCGTGCGCACCACTTTGCCGTCTTTGTCGGTAATGGTGGCGGTGACTTTGTCAGCCGGCTGTTGCAGCTCAACGCCAAACGGCGTGGTGGTGGTGGTGGCCCCCTCTTCGGTGCCTTTGCCCGCCAGAATGGTGGTACCCGGGATCATCACGCCATGACCAATCAGCGCGCTGGCCTGTAATGACTGGCTGTTATCGATCTGTCCGGAGATCGACCCCAGGGTGGTGTTCAGCTTCTCAATACCGCTGACGGTGCTGATCTGCGCGAGCTGTGTGGTCAGCTCGTTGTTCTGCATCGGGTTAGTCGGATCCTGGTTTTTCAGTTGCGCCACCAGCAGCGTCAGAAAGCTGCTTTGCAGATCGGCCGCATTGCTGCCCGACAGGGAACTCCCGTTGCTGGTGCTTTTCACACCGGTGTTTGTCGGATCGTTAACGTTTACCGCAATTGACATGACTGTCTCCTTTTACTGACCCAGTGTCAGCGTCTTAAGCATCATGCTTTTAACGGTGTTGAGGACTTCGACGTTCGCCTGATAGCTGCGGGAGGCTGACATGGTATTAACCATCTCACCGACCACATCGACGTTAGGCATCTTCACGTAGCCATTGGCATCGGCCAGCGGGTTACCGGGTTCATAGACCAGCTTGTCCGGCGCCTGGCTCTCAATAACGTCCGACACTTTCACACCCCCCGTGACTGCGCCGGGAGCCGCATCCACCTGAAAGACCACCTGCTTTGCGCGATACGGTTGACCATCCGGTCCCGTGACGCTGTCGGCGTTGGCCAGGTTACTGGCGGCCACGTTCAGACGCTTGGACTGCGCCGTTAATGCCGAACCGGCAATATCAAAAATATTCAGCAGCGCCACGGATTAGTTCCCCCCCTGTAGCACGTTCATCATGCCTTTAATCTGCCCACTCAAGGCAGTCAGGCTCATCTGGTACTTCAGGCTGTTATCCGCAAACTGCGTGCGCTCCCGGTCCATGTCGACGGTATTGCCGTCGAGTGAAGGCTGATCGGGAATGCGGTAGAGCAAATCCGTAGACGGCGCGGTGATGGCCTGGGCGGGAATATGCTGTGCGGAGGTTAATGCCAGCGACACACCGCTGGTCTCTTGCCGTCCACGCACCATGACTTTTTTTAACTCACTGGCAAAATCCATGTCGCGCGCCTGATACCCCGGCGTATCGGCGTTCGCAATGTTGGCGGCCAACACCTCTTGCCGTTGGGCGCGAAGATTCAGCGCTTCCTGTTGAAAACGTAAGGCGGCGTCGAGCTTATCGAGCATATCTCCTCCGCAGATGACAAAATTCAGCCGACAGCTTAAATCCCATTACGCGCGCGTTATCGCTGGAATAAACGCAAAATGGGTCGCTATTTATTGCGTTGATGGTTGCGACACACGGGTAGAATCCTGTCATTGCGAAAACGGTGGGAGGTGACGATGCATACGTTAAAACGTGGATTAGCCATGCTGGCGCTGCTGTTCAGTCCCCTGACGCTGGCCCAGGATTTAAATGCGCAGTTGAACGACTGGTTCGGACAGCGCCTGGCCGGATTCAGCGACGATGTGGTCGTGACCGTGCGTACTCCCCCCAACCTGTTGCCGCATTGCGAAACGCCGGCGTTCAGCATGACCGGGGCAAAGCTGTGGGGGAACGTGAATGTGCTGGCACGTTGCGCCAATGAAAAACGTTATCTGCAGGTCAACGTACAGGCGACGGGAAACTATGTGGTTGCGGCCGCGCCCGTTGCGCGTGGAGGCACGCTTGGCCCGGCCAGCGTCACGCTAAAACGCGGACGCCTTGATCAGCTCCCGCCCCGTACCGTACTGGATATCAGCCAGGTTCAGGATGCGGTGAGCCTGCGCGATCTCGCGCCGGGACAGGCCATCCAGCTTAATATGTTGCGCCAGGCGTGGCGCATTAAAGCCGGACAGCGCGTGCAGGTGGTTGCTAATGGCGATGGATTCAGCGTCAATGCGGAAGGTAAGGCGCTGAACAATGCGGCGGTCGCGCAGAACGCACGAGTGAGAATGTTATCGGGTCAGATTGTCAGCGGCATTGTCGATCCTGATGGGAATATTCTTATTAACCTATAATGAGTTAAAGATTTTGTTGCGGCTGCCGATAGTGATTACACATTCGATGACAGCTGGCCGCTACAGCATAACCCCTCGATGAGGATGATAAAAATGAGCATTGACCGTACCTCACCTTTGAAACCCGTTAGCACCGTCCAGGCGCGTGAAAACACGGATGCGCCGGTCCTCAAAGCGCGTCAGGAAAAAACCTCGACGGCAACCAGCACCAGCGTGACGTTAAGCGATGCTCAGGCAAAACTGATGCAGCCCGGCGTGAGCGATATCAATATGGAACGTGTTGAAGCATTAAAAACCGCTATTCGTAACGGTGAGCTGAAGATGGACACGGGGAAAATCGCCGACTCGCTGATCCGCGAGACGCAGAGCTATCTCCAGAGTGAGTAACTGACCGTATGACGCGCTTGTCAGAAATACTCGATCAGATGACGGCTGTCCTGAATGACCTGAAAACGGTGATGGATGCCGAACAGCAACAACTTTCCGTTGGCCACATTAACGGTAGCCAGCTGCAGCGTATTACAGAAGAAAAGAGTTCTCTGCTGGCGACCCTGGATTATCTGGAACAACAACGACGGCTGGAACAAGACCCGCAGCGTAGCGCGAATGATGACGTCGCCGAGCGCTGGAAAGCGATTACCGATAAAACGCAGCACTTACGCGACCTGAACCAGCACAACGGCTGGCTGCTGGAAGATCAGATTCAGCGCAATCAACAAGCGCTTGAGGTTTTAAAGCCCTATCAGGAACCGTCGCTGTACGGCGCGAACGGTCAACCCTCTTCTGCCTCTCGCGGCGGGAAAAAATTCTCTATTTGATGATTACCGGATGGCGGCGTTTCGCCTTATCCAGACTACAGCACGGTGTAGACTGGATAAGCAAAGCGCCATCAGCCATCGTGATTACACCGTCCGGCGTGCAAACTCTTTCACTTTAAAGCCCATCACCGCCAGCGCGGCAAAGTAGGCGGCAATACCGGCCACGACCACCGCCATCAGGCGAAGCAGACGCCACGGCATGGTCCCCAGCGACCACTCCGGCATGATATGCAACATACCAACCAGCACGGCGGCCATCACCAGCACAGCAACAATCAGACGGATCAAAAAGCGCATCCAGCCCGGCTGTGGGGTAAAAATGTTCTGCTTACGCAGTTGCCAGTACAACAACCCCGCGTTCAGACAGGCGGCAAGACCAATCGACAGCGACAGCCCGGCGTGCTTCAACGGTCCAATGAACGCAAGGTTCATCAACTGGGTCATGATAAGCGTCACGATGGCGATCTTAACCGGCGTTTTGATGTTCTGCCGCGAATAAAAACCCGGCGCCAGCACTTTCACCACAATCAGCCCCATCAGCCCCACGGAATAAGCAATCAACGCGCGCTGCGTCATCAGCGCATCGAAGGCCGTGAATTTACCGTACTGGAATAATGACGTAATCAAGGGTCCAGACAGGATCCCGATCGCCACCGCACTCGGCAGCGCCAGCAAAAAGCACAGACGCAATCCCCAGTCCATCAGGCGGCAATATTCGTCATGGTCGCCTTTTGCAAAACTCTTCGACAGTGAAGGCAGCAGAATGGTCCCCAGCGCCACGCCCAGCACCCCCGACGGAAACTCCATCAGGCGATCCGCGTAGTACATCCACGAAACGGAACCAGACGCGAGAAAAGAGGCGAAAATGGTGTTAATGATCAGTGAGATCTGGCTGACAGAGACGCCGAGTATCGCCGGGCCCATTTGCTTCACAACCCGCATCGCCCCCGCATCGCGGAAGTTAACCCGCGGCAGCACCAGCATGCCGATTTTCTTCAGGTGGGGAAGCTGATACACCAGTTGCAGCACACCGCCAACGGTTACCGCCCATGCCAGCGCCAGCACCGGTGGATTAAAATACGGCGCGGCGAACAGCGCGAAACCGATCATGCTGATGTTCAAAAACGTGGGCGCAAACGCCGGAATGGAGAAGCGGTTCCAGGTATTGAGGATCGCCCCGACCAGCGACGCCAGTGAGATCAGTAAGATGTACGGAAAGGTGATTTGCAGCAGTTTGGTGGTTAACGCGAATTTATCGGCGGTGTCGGCAAACCCCGGCGCCGTCACCATGATCACCCACGGTGCGGCCAGCATCCCGGCTACGGTGACCACGGCAAGCGCCAGCGTCAGCAGTCCCGAAACATAAGAGACAAACACGCGAGTGGCGTCTTCGCCCTGCTTGCTTTTGTATTCAGCCAGAATAGGGACAAAGGCCTGAGAAAAGGCGCCCTCCGCAAATATGCGGCGTAGCAGGTTGGGTAATTTGAATGCCACAAAAAAGGCATCGGTTGCCATCCCGGCACCAAAGATTCTGGCGACAATCGCGTCACGTGCAAAACCCAGCACACGTGAAAACATCGTCATTGAGCTGACGGCGGCCAGCGATTTTAATAGGTTCATTGCTTTTTTATTCCAGACCCTACGGCAAAACGCCTGCAGTGCAGGCGTTGGAAGAGGCGCTTAGTCTACCTGGATTACGGTGAATTACTACCGCCAGATGTTACAGGGGATTATTCGCTCATCGCCTCGCGCCAGAGCTTTTCCACCACGCGCTGGGCAAGGATCGCCTGCTCACCCGCGGTTTCCGGAACCGTCTGATTTTGTACACATTCGACAAAATGGCGTGCGCAACCCGCGAATCCACGCTGTTCAAGCGTGGTTTGCCAACCTGGAACCGGTTTGTGCAATACGCCCTGCCCGCGCTCTTCACGCCACTCGCGCATATCCGTCACGTCAATCAGCCCGCCATCGGTCACCGCCTGTACGCTCTCACGCTGGCTTCCCGCCCGGCGGTGCATACAGGTGGTGATTTGCAACTGACTGACCGCGAAATGGTGCTCTGCGTACAGCATCTCGCCCGCGTCGTTGGTGAGTAGCGTCCCGCTGCTGAGCTGCGCATTGCCGCCCGCCAGCCACAGCGCGGTGTCAACGACATGCAGATAATCATCCAGCAGCGTGAACCGCAGATCGTGAGGCCCCACGCTGTCGGTACGGTGTTTATCCATCCGCAGAGACGCCGCCGTCCCCAGTTCCGCCTTCAGCTCACGATACAGTGGCGCAAAGCGACGATTGAACCCGACCATCAGCGTCAGATTTTTCTTCGCTGCTAACGCCACCAGCCGCTCAGCATCACGTAAATTTTCCGCCAGCGGCTTATCAACGCAGACATGAACGCCGGCATTGAGCAATTCACTGACGACGGCGTAATGGGTCGCCGTGCTGGAATGAACAAACACCGCGTCGCAGCCCGCGGCAAGGTCGGTCAGCGAACCAGCATACGGAATGCGCCAGGCTGCGCAGATTTTCTCCGCTTTTTCACGCGACGGCGACCAGGCGGCCTGTAGCGTCCAGTCGCTGGCGGTGCCAAGCACGGGTAGCCAGGCTTTCTGGGCGATGCCCCCAAGACCGACCACCCCGATACGTAATGGTGTCACGTTATTCTCCCAGATGTTCCAGTAGCGACTCGAGGCGCTGTTTCAGCGCGGCGACTTCGCTTTCCAAAGCTTCGACGCGGGCCTGTAAATCCCCTGTCGCCGCCTGTGGCTCATCGGCCAGGGCTACTGGCTCCTGCACCTCGCCGCAGAACAGATGCATATAGCGGCTTTCGCGCTTACCCGGTTCACGCGCCAGACGGACGACATAAGGGCCGTCTTCCCGCGTCGCCAGACGTTCCAGGGTCGCGTCAACTTCCGCCATGTCGCTGAATTCATACATCCGCGAGGCGCGACTGCGCAATTCGCCCGGCGTCTGTGCGCCGCGTAGCAGCAGTGTCGTCACCAGCGCCACCTCCGCGGGGCTCAGTTTCAGGTTGCCAAATTCCGAGTTACAGAAGCGCTGCTCATACTTGGTGACGCGGCTACCAAAGCCGCTGACCGTGCGCAGAAAATGGCGCTTCACCAGATTGTCGAGTAGCTCCTGCACCTCGTACTCCGCCATGTTCATCACCGGTTCACGGTTGGTTTTCTGATTGCAGGCGGTGACCACGCCATTAACGGAGAGCGGATATTGCTCTGGTGTCGTGACCTGTTTTTCGAGCAGACAGCCAATCACACGGGCTTCAGCGGCAGTTAATTCATATTTCATAGGGTATCCTCACCGACCTGCGGTCCATTCTGATGTCGTTAACGCCGTCAGCACGTGATCGCGCCATTGCCCGTCAATCAACAGATAGTCTTTCGCGTAGCCTTCTTTTTCAAAGCCAAGTCGCGCCAGTAAATCACCGCTGCGTTTATTGTGCGGCATGTAATTCGCCATAATGCGATGAATATGTTGCGTGCGTTGCATATAACGAATTGCGGCGGTCAGCGCTTCAAACATCAGCCCCTGCCCCTGCCATTTCTGCGCAATGGAATAACCCAGATAGCAGGCATGGAAAGACCCCCGCACCACGTTAGAAAAATTCGCTACCCCGATGACCTCCTTTTCATCAGGATCCAGCAACGCAAAGTAATAGGCGGAACCTTGCTTATGAAATTCGGCAATCATGCTCAGCCGCGCCTGCCAGCCGGAGGGATAGCAGTGGCTTTCATCACGAATCGGTTCCCAGGGTTTTAAGAAATGACGATTTTCCGCGTAATAATCTGCCAGACGCCAGGCATCACGCTCATGCACTAAACGCACGACCAGGCGGTCGGTGGTTAAGCGCACTTTTGGCACGTTACTGCGATAGCCAAACATATTTATTCCTACTCCTTCCCGAATCGCCGTTACACCCTGATTGACTTACTATACCTGTGCAAAACCACCCTGTGAAAAGTGCAATTTGCCATTTTTTGAATTATTCCGCCATTTTGATGAAAACTCTCTATCAAGATGGACTTTTGATAAAAAAATATTGTCCCGGCGAGGGTGGGCAAAAAGACAGCGAAGCCGCAGAATAGGAGGTACTTCGCTTTATATACTCTCAATCATTCGAATGCCGCAAATTCCGCGCACCCCGAAGAGTGACGAGTGTTTCCCGGGAGGGGAAATGTCGCGTGTCTCGCAGGCCAGGAACCTGGGTAAAACTTTCCTGCTCATCGATAATATGCTGGTCGTGTTGGGCTTCTTCGTCGTATTCCCGCTGATCTCAATTCGTTTCGTCGATCAAATGGGTTGGGCCGCCGTGATGGTTGGCATCGCCCTTGGCCTGCGTCAGCTCATTCAACAGGGGCTGGGAATTTTTGGCGGCGCGGTTGCCGACCGCTTTGGCGCGAAACCGATGATCGTCACCGGCATGCTGATGCGCGCCGCCGGGTTTGCCACCATGGGGATCGCCCATGAACCCTGGCTTTTGTGGTTCTCCTGTTTCCTGTCCGGTCTCGGCGGCACGCTGTTCGATCCGCCGCGCTCGGCGCTGGTGGTGAAGCTGATTCGCCCGCATCAGCGGGGGCGCTTCTTCTCGATATTGATGATGCAGGACAGCGCAGGGGCCGTTATCGGCGCGCTGTTAGGCAGTTGGCTGTTGCAGTATGACTTCCGTCTGGTTTGCGCGACCGGAGCAATATTATTCGTGCTTTGCGCCGCCTTTAACGCCTGGCTGCTGCCTGCGTGGAAACTCTCTACTGTGCGTATTCCGGTACGGGAAGGAATGAGCCGGGTGCTCAGTGATAAACGCTTTGTCACCTATGTGCTGACGCTGGCGGGCTATTACATGCTGGCGGTTCAGGTCATGCTGATGCTGCCAATTATGGTCAATGACATTGCCGGTTCACCTTCCGCGGTGAAATGGATGTATGCCATTGAGGCTTGCCTTTCGCTGACGCTGCTCTACCCCATTGCACGCTGGAGCGAGAAACGGTTTCGTCTTGAGCATCGCCTGATGGCGGGCCTGCTGCTGATGTCACTGAGCATGTTACCCGTGGGGCTGGTGAGTGACTTACAGCAGTTGTTCACGCTGATTTGCACCTTCTATATCGGTTCGATTATCGCCGAACCTGCCCGTGAAACCCTCAGCGCCTCGCTGTCAGATGCCCGTGCGCGCGGCAGCTATATGGGCTTTAGCCGTCTGGGGTTAGCCATAGGCGGAGCTATCGGGTATATCGGCGGCGGCTGGCTGTTTGATATGGGGAAACTGCTCCAGCAGCCCGAGTTACCCTGGATGATGCTGGGGATCATTGGCTTCATCACCTTCCTGGCGCTGGGCTGGCAGTTCAGCCATAAACGCACGCCGCGCGGCATGCTGGAACCCGGCGCCTGATTTGATACCTGCGCGTCTCTCCTCCATACTGAAAGGGAACTGACAGTCAAATGGAGGAGAAACGTGAAGCTTTATATTTACGATCACTGCCCTTTCTGCATCAAAGCCCGCATGATTTTTGGCCTCAAAAACATCCCCGTCGAACTGAATGTCCTGGCCAACGACGATGACGAAATCCCAACCCGAATGATTGGCCAGAAAATGGTGCCCATTCTGCAAAAAGACGACAGCCGCTATCTACCGGAAAGCATGGACATCGTCCATTACGTCGATAAGCTGGATGGCAAACCGCTGCTCACCGGCAAGAAGAACCCTGCCATTGACGAGTGGCTGCGCAAAGTGAACAGCTACGCCAATCACCTGTTGCTGCCGCGTTTTGCAAAATCTGCGTTTGATGAGTTTTCCACCCCTTCGGCACGCAAGTATTTTACTGAGAAGAAAGAGGCGATAATTGGCAGTTTTGCCGACCATCTTGCCCATTCCGCTGGCCTGACCAAAAAAATCAGTGATGATTTGCGCGCACTGGATAAGCTCATTGTGCAACCCAATGGCGTGAACGGTGAGCTTTCCGAAGACGACATCCAGTTATTCCCCCTGCTGCGTAATCTGACGTTGGTAGCCGGTATCCACTGGCCGACACGCGTTGCTGACTATCGCGACAATATGGCGAAACAGACGCAGATCAATCTGTTATCATCAATGGCGATTTAACGTTTACCGGCGGTGGCTGAACCATACCGGCTGCCGCTTTTTTCAGTTTTTTCTACTGGCGAAGTTCGCGCTGGTGACACATGCTGCGTTATGTCAGGATTATGACGACCGCATCGTGTAGAGGAACCCCATGAAGAAGATTTTTTTTGCTGCCGCGTTGATTGTTGGCGGCCTGTTGACCGGCTGTAATCAGCTCACACAGTACACCGTAAGCGAACAAGAAATTAATCAGGCGCTCGAAAAGCGCAATAACTTTGCCAAAGATATCGGTCTCCCGGGCGTTGCCGATGCGCATATCGTACTCAACAATCTTTCCAGTCAGATTGGGCGCGAAGAGCCGAACAAAGTGACGCTGACCGGCGATGCAAAGCTGGATATGAATTCGCTGTTTGGCAGTCAGAAAGCAACCATTAAGCTAAAACTGAAAGCCCTGCCCGTCTTCAATAAAGAAAAAGGGGCCATCTTCCTGCAGGAAATGGAAGTCGTGGACGCCACCGTGACGCCGGAAAAAATGCAGTCGGTGCTGCAAACCCTGATGCCTTATCTGAATCAGTCACTGCGCAATTACTTTAACCAGCAGCCAGCGTATGTCCTGCGCGAAGACAGTAGCAAAGGCGAAGCGCTGGCGAAAAAATACGCCAAAGGCATTGAGGTGAAACCGGGCGAAATCATCATCCCGTTCACTGATTAAACGACAAAGGCGCTGCGGCGCCTTTTTTTACGTGCAAACGAAAACGTTTCCGCTTATCCTTTGTTTCCGGCAAAAATGACATCCCCCAGCCGGAGCATATTGATGACAGCACCTTCCCAGGTTTTAAAGATCCGCCGCCCAGATGACTGGCACCTTCACCTTCGCGACGGCGAAATGCTGAAAACGGTTGTGCCGTACACCAGCGATGTTTATGCACGTGCGATTGTGATGCCCAACCTGGCGCCGCCGATCACCACGGTAGATGCGGCAATTGCCTACCGCCAGCGCATCCTTGATGCGGTCCCTGCCGGACAGACCTTCACGCCGCTGATGACCTGCTATTTAACGGACACGCTGGATCCCGCTGAACTGGAGCGCGGCTTTCGCGAAGGCGTGTTCACCGCAGCCAAACTCTACCCGGCGAATGCCACGACCAACTCCAGCCACGGCGTCACCTCCATTGATGCGATCATGCCAGTACTTGAGCGCATGGAAAAACTCGGAATGCCGCTGCTGGTGCATGGCGAAGTCACCCACGCCGATATCGATATTTTTGACCGTGAAGCGCGCTTTATTGAGACGGTGATGGAGCCTCTGCGCCAGCGCCTGCCTGCGCTGAAAGTAGTCTTTGAGCACATCACCACCAAAGATGCGGCGGAGTATGTCCGTGACGGCAACGAATTACTGGCCGCGACGATTACACCGCAGCACCTGATGTTTAACCGTAATCACATGCTGGTTGGCGGCATTCGCCCACACCTCTACTGCCTGCCAATTCTGAAACGCAATGTCCACCAGCAAGCCTTGCGTGAACTGGTTGCCAGCGGCTTTGAGCGCGCCTTCCTTGGCACCGATTCGGCCCCGCACGCTCGTCATCGTAAGGAATCGAGCTGTGGCTGCGCGGGATGCTTCAACGCGCCAACGGCACTGGCCAGTTACGCGAGCGTATTTGAAGAGATGAATGCCCTGGCGCACTTTGAAGCGTTTTGTTCACTGAACGGTCCGCGATTCTACGGCCTGGAGGTCAATGACACCTTCATTGAACTGGTACGTGAAGAGCAGCAAGTACCAGAGAGCATCGCGTTGACCGACGATACGCTGGTGCCGTTCCTCGGGGGCGAAACGGTACGCTGGACGATTAAAAAGTAAAAAAAAACGATGCCGCCTGTTGTAACCTGGCCAGGATGACTGTATAAATAACCAGTATATTCAACAGGGGGCCATTATGCGTATTGAAGTCACCATTGCTAAAACTTCACCTTTACCTGCCGGAGCTATTGACGCCCTGGCAGGTGAACTCTCCCGTCGTATTACTCACCACTTTCCCGATAATGACGGTAACGTGACCGTTCGTTATGCCGCTGCAAATAATTTGTCCGTGATTGGCGCGACGAAAGAAGATAAAGAACGGATCAGCGAAATTCTCCAGGAAACCTGGGAAAGCGCTGACGACTGGTTCATTAAAGAATAAAAATGCTATGCCGTAGTCTCTTTTGCCGGGTCGCCCCGGCTTTTTTCTCTCATCTGTAGGCAACCTTATTGCGGCATCATTTAATAATTTCCCGTCACCTTCAGAATTGATTATATTTTCACCAGTCACTCAAAATTATTGCACAACATACTTAAAAAGAGTGAACAAGATGGTGATTAATTACTCACAAATTCTTAATTTGCAGAAATTTATGCTCCCCCCTCTTTAAAATCTCAGTGAATACCCTTATTTATTGATATACTGAAGTTGCTTCAGATAAAAACGCATTGAACCTCGAAAACCGTTGTCTTGTAACACGAATTAGGGGGCATGATGGAAAAGAATAATGAAGTCATTCAGACTCATCCGCTTGTGGGATGGGACATCAGCACCGTAGATAGCTATGACGCGCTGATGCTGCGTTTGCACTACCAGACTCCAAATCGTCCCGAACCCGATGGTACAGAAGTCGGTCAAACGCTCTGGTTAACCACCGATGTTGCCAGACAATTTATTTCGATATTAGAAGCCGGCATCGCCAAAATCGAATCCGGCGATTACCAGGTAAACGAATACCGTCGGCATTAACGAGACGGACATTCTCACTTAAAAAGGCACCTTCGGGGTGCCTTTGCTATTTCTGGGTTGTATTACGCATTTCACTTATTTACTCTGCATCAAACGCGACAGCAGAGAGAAACCGATGAAATACGACTTAATCATTATAGGCAGCGGGTCCGTTGGGGCAGCCGCAGGTTATTATGCCACTCGCGCCGGGTTAAACGTTCTGATGACCGACGCGCATATGCCGCCGCATCAACAGGGTAGTCATCACGGCGACACCCGGTTGATCCGCCACGCATATGGCGAAGGTGAAAAATACGTTCCGCTGGTGCTGCGCGCGCAGGCGCTATGGGACGAACTCTCCACGCAAAATGAAGAGCCGATTTTCGTCCGCTCCGGCGTCATCAATCTTGGCCACGCCGATTCGCCCTTCCTGGCAAACGTCGCGCACAGCGCAAAACAGTGGCAACTGAACGTTGAGCAACTGGATGCCGCCGCCATCATGGCGCGCTGGCCTGAAATCCGTGTACCTGCAGACTACACCGGCCTGTTCGAGGCGGATTCCGGTTTTTTACGCAGTGAACTGGCGATTAAAACCTGGATCCGTCTGGCAGAACAAGCTGGATGCGCTCAGCTCTTCAACTGCCCGGTCACAGCCATTCACCATGATGATGACGGCGGCGTCACGGTGGAAACCGCTGACGGCGAGTACAGCGCGAAGAAAGCGCTGGTGAGCGCCGGTACCTGGGTTCAGGCTTTGATCCCCGACCTCCCCATCCAGCCGGTACGAAAAGTGTTTGCCTGGTACCAGGCCGATGGCCGCTATAGCATCAAGAATAAGTTTCCTGCCTTCACCGGTGAACTGCCCAATGGCGATCAATATTACGGCTTCCCGGCGGAGAACGACGAACTGAAAATCGGTAAGCACAACGGCGGGCAACTTATCCACGCCGAAGCCGATCGCAAACCGTTTGCCAGTATCGCCAGCGATGGGTCTGAAGCATTCCCGTTCCTGCGTAATGTCCTTCCGGGGATCGGCTGCTGTCTGCACGGTGCGGCCTGCACCTACGACAACTCACCGGATGAAGACTTTATCATCGACACGCTGCCCGGCCATGACAACACGCTGATCGTGACCGGGCTGAGTGGTCACGGCTTCAAATTTGCCTCGGTATTGGGTGAAATTGCCGCTGACTTTGCCCAGGAAAAGCCATCCGCCTTTGACCTGACGCCATTCAGGCTCTCCCGATTTACGGCATAATCGTCAAATGGCCTCGTAATGAGGCCTTTTTAATGGTGATTTAAATATGCGTCGTCTGTTTCTTTATTTGGTCAACAATATTCGCGAGCATTTTATGCTCTACGTTATTTTGTGGTCGCTACTGGCTATTCTTGATGTTATTTACATCCTGTATTACTGAGCCTTCATCATTGACAAATACTGACAAAAACTGAAAGTTATCTAATTTTTGTTTTGATTTTTTGAATAACAAAACCAATCCCCCACCCCCCACAAACAGTCACGAATCGGTCATTTCTGACGAATCCATTGAATCAAAATCCATACTAAATACAAAATTATTGAATCAACGTTAAATATCTCTCCCGATGTTATTTTTTAGTTGCATTTATGTCTCTGTCGGGCCATTTTCATTCAATCCTGAAATATGAAATGGAATTTTTATGCAATTTTCAAATACCCCTCAACGATATGGTTTTATTTCCGCCATGCTTCACTGGCTAACTGCGTTGGTGGTCTACGGTATGTTTGCTCTCGGTCTCTGGATGGTGACGTTGAGCTATTATGACGGCTGGTATCACCAGGGGCCGGAACTGCACAAGAGCATCGGGATCCTGCTGATGATGGGCCTGGTCGTGCGGGTCATCTGGCGTCTGCTCTCGCCACCGCCGAAAGCACTGAAGAGCTATTCGGCCCTGACCCGCGCTGGCGCAGCGTTGGGCCACCTCGCGCTATACCTGCTGTTGTTTAGCATTGTCATCAGCGGTTACCTGATCTCAACAGCGGACGGTAAACCGATCAGCGTTTTCGGCTGGTTTGATGTCCCGGCGACCTTCGCGGATGCTGGCGTTCAGGCCGATCTCGCCGGAAGCGTACACCTGTGGCTGGCCTGGACCGTCGTTATTCTTTCCGTTCTGCATGGCCTGATGGCCTTCAAACACCACTTTATCGATAAAGACGACACCCTGAATCGCATGTTGGGTAAGTCGTCATCTGACTATGGAGCTCAAAAATGAAAAAAAGCCTGCTGGGTTTAACTCTCGCCTCTCTGCTGTTCACCACCGGTTCCGCCGTAGCGGCGGATTATAAAATTGACAAAGAAGGACAACATGCCTTTGTTAATTTCCGCATTCAACACCTGGGATATAGCTGGTTGTACGGCACGTTCAAAGACTTCAACGGGACCTTTACCTTTGATGAAAAAGATCCCGCTGCAGACAAAGTGAACGTGACTATCAACACCAACAGCGTGGATACCAACCACGCCGAGCGTGACAAGCACCTGCGCAGCGCTGATTTCCTGAATGTAGCGAAATTCCCGCAGGCGACCTTTACCTCCACCAGCGTGAAGAAAGACGGTGACGAACTGGACATCACCGGGAATCTGACGTTAAACGGCGTAACAAAGCCGGTGACACTGGAAGCGAAGATGATCGGTCAGGGTGACGATCCGTGGGGAGGTAAACGCGCAGGCTTCGAAGCCGAAGGTAAAATCAAGCTGAAGGATTTCAACATCACCACCGATCTGGGTCCTGCCTCGCAGGAAGTGGATTTGATTATCTCGGTTGAAGGCGTACAGCAGAAGTAAGCATTTCGAGAGGGGGCTCCCCCCTCTCCTGTTCGTTACTCGGCGGGATCCGGAATACCCAGTTTCGTATTCAGTCGCCCACGCGACTTGTTGAAGATTTTATTACCGTTCTCGCGCCCTGCGCGCAGGCGACGTTGCTCTTCTTCCGGTAACGCACTCTCTTCGCAACAAATCTCGCTGCAGCAGCCGTTGTACTGTTGCGCACACGCCGGACACTGAATAAACAGCAGATGGCAGCCGTCATTTTTACAGTTGGTGTGGCTGTCGCACGGCGCGCCGCACTGATGACAATGCGCAATCACCTCATCTGAAATGCGCTCGCCCATGCGCTCGTCAAACACAAAGTTTTTGCCGATGAAACGCACCGGTAACCCCTGCTCGCGGGCCTTGCGCGCATATTCAATGATACCGCCTTCAATGTGCCACACTTTACTGAAGCCATTGTGCTTCATCCAGGCGCTGGCTTTTTCACAGCGAATACCGCCGGTGCAGTACATCACAATCTTTTTATCTTTGTGTTCCTGCATCATTTCGACCGCTTTGGGTAACTGCTCGCGGAACGTGTCGGCCGGAATTTCCAGCGCGTTCTCAAAATGGCCCACTTCGTATTCGTAGTGGTTACGCATATCGATGAACAGGGCATCCGGGTCGTCGAGCATCGCGTTCACTTCAGCAGCCTTGAGATAGTCACCGACATCGCTGGCATCAAAGCTCGGATCCTCAATGCCATCCGCCACAATCCGCTCACGCACTTTCATCCGCAGCACCCAGAAAGATTTCCCGTCATCTTCCAGCGCAATGTTCAGACGCACGCCGTTAAGTGCCGGATCAAAGGCGTACAGCTGCTGGCGGAACGCCTCCACCTGACTTTGCGGTACGCTGATTTGGGCATTAATCCCTTCATGCGCCAGATAGATCCGACCAAAAACATTCAGCGCTGTTAACTTTTGATACAACGCATCGCGTGTGGCCTGCGGGTCTGCGATGGTAAAATATTTGTAGAACGAAATGGTCGTGCGCGGCTCAGTTTCAGCCAACATCCGGGCTCGGAGGGCGTCATTGGAAATACGGTTATGTAACACTGGCATGGTGTACGGGTCCTGCAACAGGTGAAAATCAGAATCGGCGGCATCATATAGCAATCAGTGCCAATTTACATCCATACATTTTGCGCTACATTTCTTTCTTCAAACTAAAAAATTAACAACATTTGCTGCATTTATCGCCATTCCAAAGCCACAAATTTTTTCTGGCAGCGAAAAAATGCAACAATACAGATAATTGCCCGTTTTAAGGTATACAACAGGAAAGACATGACGAATTTACCCAAGTTCTCCGCAGCACTACTGCATCCACGGTATTGGTTAACCTGGCTCGGTATTGGCGCACTTTGGTTGGTCGTGCAGTTGCCCTATCCGATACTCTATCGCCTTGGTCATATGATGGGTCACCTGGCGCATCGTCTGATGAAGCGGCGGACGAAAATTGCGTATCGTAACCTCGAGCTCTGTTTCCCTGAAATGAGTGAGGGCGACCGTCATGCGATGGTGGTTAAAAATTTTGAATCCGTCGGTATGGGTCTGCTGGAAACCGGGATGGCCTGGTTCTGGTCCGATCGTCGCATCGCCCGCTGGACGGAAGTGATCGGTATGGAGCATATTCGTGACGTTCAGGCTCAGCAGCGCGGAATTTTGCTGGTGGGGTTGCACTTTTTAACCCTGGAACTCGGCGCGCGCCAGTTCGGTTTGCAGGAACCCGGCATCGGCGTTTATCGCCCGAATGATAATCCCTTGCTCGACTGGCTCCAGACCTGGGGACGTATGCGTTCCAATAAATCCATGCTCGATCGCAAAGATCTGAAAGGAATGATTAAGGCGCTGAAGAAAGGCGAAGTGGTCTGGTATGCGCCGGACCACGATTATGGCCCGCGCGCCAGCGTGTTCGTCCCTCTTTTTGCCGTTGAACAGGCGGCCACCACCTCCGGCACCTGGATGCTGGCGCGAATGTCTAATGCCTGCCTGGTGCCGTTTGTACCGCGTCGTAAGCCCGACGGCAAAGGCTACCAGCTGATTATGTTACCGCCCGAATGTTCGCCGCCGCTGGATGACGCAGAGACCACCGCCGCCTGGATGAACAAGATTGTTGAGAAGTGCATCATGATGGCACCGGAGCAGTACATGTGGCTACATCGCCGCTTTAAAACGCGTCCTGCCGGGATGCCTTCCCGCTATTAAATCCTACAAAGCAGTCCTTCCGGACTGCTTTTTCACCACTTTTAGCGATAAAAGCTCCCCGCATTGCGACCCTCTGCATCCAGGCGCATAATGAATATGCTTAATTTATATTCGTTTTTTGCCCGATCGCGCCAACAGCGCATCACACGCGGATCGCTATGTCACCCTCTGATACTCCCATAAACTGGAAACGTAATCTCACTGTCACCTGGCTCGGCTGTTTCTTAACCGGCGCCGCATTTAGCCTGGTGATGCCATTTTTACCGCTTTATGTCGAACAACTCGGCGTAACGGGCCACAGTGCGCTCAACATGTGGTCCGGACTGGTCTTTAGTATTACGTTTCTTTTTTCTGCTATCGCCTCTCCCTTCTGGGGCGGACTCGCCGACCGTAAAGGCAGAAAGATTATGCTGCTGCGATCCGCGCTGGGAATGGCGATAGTGATGCTGCTGATGGGCCTTGCGCAGAATATCTGGCAGTTTCTGGTGCTGCGTGCGCTGCTCGGGTTACTGGGCGGATTCATTCCCAACGCCAACGCCCTGATCGCCACCCAGGTACCACGCAATAAAAGCGGCTGGGCGCTGGGAACACTCTCTACCGGCGGCGTCAGCGGTGCATTACTCGGCCCACTCGCGGGCGGCCTGCTCGCCGACCAGTACGGCCTGCGTCCGGTTTTCTTCATCACCGCGACGGTGCTGCTGATCTGTTTCTTATTGACGCTGTTTTTTATTCGCGAAAACTTCAAACCCATCAGCAAGAAAGAGATGCTGCGCGTCCGGGAAGTGGTTGCCACGCTTAAGAACCCGAAACTGGTACTGAGCCTGTTCGTCACCACGCTGATTATTCAGGTCGCGACCGGTTCTATTGCGCCAATTCTGACCCTCTATGTGCGCGAACTGGCGGGTAACGTCAGCAATATTGCGTTTATCAGCGGGATGATCGCGTCCGTACCCGGCGTCGCGGCGTTACTCAGCGCGCCAAGACTCGGCAAACTGGGAGACCGCATCGGGCCAGAGAAAATCCTCATCGTTGCGCTGATCCTCTCCGTCCTGCTGCTTGTCCCCATGTCCTTTGTGCAGACTCCGTGGCAACTGGCGGTACTGCGCTTTTTATTGGGTGCCGCTGACGGCGCGCTGTTGCCAGCGGTACAAACGCTGCTGGTCTATAACTCCACAAACCAAATCGCCGGGCGCATCTTTAGTTATAACCAGTCTTTCCGCGATATCGGCAACGTCACCGGCCCGCTCATGGGGGCGGCGATTTCCGCTAACTATGGCTTCCGCGCCGTCTTTCTGGTCACCGCCGGGGTGGTATTGTTTAACGCCATTTATTCCTGGAACAGCCTGCGTCGTCGTGCTCTCTCGCGAACAGCGGGATGATTTTTCAGCATTCATACTTGCATAACCGGAGAATCAGCTATTCTTTCCCTGAATACCTCATCAAATCAAAGGGAGACTCTGATGACCCTGTATGCAACGCTGGAAGAAGCCATTGACTCAGCCCGTGAAGAATTTTTGGCGGACCATCCTGAACTCGAGCAGGATGAAGCCGATGTACAGCAGTTCAACGTGCAGAAATATGTGCTACAGGATGGCGACATCATGTGGCAGGTCGAGTTTTTTGCCGATGAAGGAGAAGAAGGCGAATGCCTGCCGATGCTCAGTGGCGAGGCCGCGCAAAGCGTCTTTGACGGCGACTATGATGAGATAGAGATCCGCCAGGAGTGGCTGGAAGAGAATACACTGCATGAATGGGATGAAGGCGAATTTCAGCTTGAGCCCCCGCTGGATACCGAAGAGGGTCAAACCGCAGCCGATGAATGGGATGAGCGGTAATTACTCGTAAGGGCCGTGATGCATGTCGAGCGGCAACAGCAGCGTGTCAAACACCAGCGAGAACGGCAAATCGAGGATAGTGACATAACGCCATGCTGAATCCCGGACGTCCCACTGCACGCCCGGATAGTACTGGTTACCATGCCCCTGTCCAGGGATTGTCCGGCTGATAATGCTGCCGCACCCGCTTAACAGCATCACCATGATGCCCACCGCTATGATTCGCACGGGATACCTCATCAATCGTTTTCTTCAGTATAAAAAAATACCGGCGCAGGCCGGTATTTTTCAGATGATTTCGCCGGATGGCGCTTACGGCGTCTTCAGCGTCTGTGGGTTCAGGGTGATATCCCGATAGTAACTCACCCACGATGAATACTTCTCTGGTGAATTCCAGACACGATAGTGCAAACGCGCCATCGTCACCGGATCGCTCAGCAGTACCAGACGGCGGTCGCGATTCAGTTTTTCCGGGGTCTCGTTCAGCGCCTGCTCAACGTGACGATCGCGGGCAATCTCCAGCACATGGCTTGCACGGTGACGAGCTGTCGCCATCGCGGTAGCCAGCGCGTTAAACGACGGGTTAAACACCGCGTGCATGAAGCCGTCGTCAAGCGAGCGGTTTCGGTTCATCACCAGATACTTGTCGGTATCCACCAGCACCTGCGGCGGTGAATACTCTTCCGGGATCAGGAACAGCTTCCAGCGTTTGGTACGTAAACCGACCGTTGAACGGCTGGAGATCACCGAGACAAACGGTGACAGGATCAGCGAGAAGACAATCGGCGCCAGCCAGAACAGGAAACGCAGATCCAGCCACGCCATGCCGACCGCCCACACCAGGCCCAGCAGCAGCTGCGAACCATGACGCATAAACGCTTCGCCCCACGGGGTAGAGTCATCGTCACGCTGCGGCGAATTCCACACCACTTCCCAGCCAAGGAAGGCACTCACCACGAAGACGGTGTGGAACAGCATGCGCACCGGCGCCAGCAGTACGGAGAACAACACCTCCAACAGCAGCGACAGCGTCACGCGGAGAAATCCACCGTACTCTTTGGTGCCTTTACACCAGATGAGCAGAATACTCAGCAGCTTCGGCAGGAACAGCAGCACCATCGTCGAGGCAAACAGGGCTATCGCCAGTTCAGGACGCCACTGCGGCCAGACCGGGAACAGCTGGCGCGGTTGCAGAAAGTATTGCGGCTCGGTAAGCGCATGGACTACCTGCAGCGCGGTCGACAGCGCGAGGAACATAAACCACAGCGGCGCGGAGAGATAAGACATCACCCCGGTCAGGAACACGGCGCGGTGAACCGGGTGCATCCCTTTTACAAGGAACAGACGGAAGTTCATCAGGTTGCCATGACACCAGCGACGGTCACGCTTCAGCTCATCCAGCAGGTTCGGCGGCAGTTCTTCATAGGAACCTGGCAGATCGTAAGCAATCCACACGCCCCACCCGGCTCGACGCATTAACGCCGCTTCCACGAAGTCGTGTGACAGGATAGAACCGGCGAAAGAGCCTTCACCCGGCAACGGCGCCAGCGCACAGTGTTCGATGAACGGCTTCACGCGGATGATGGCGTTGTGCCCCCAGTAATGGGATTCACCTAACTGCCAGAAGTGCAAACCGGCGGTGAACAGCGGTCCGTATACGCGCGTCGCAAACTGCTGACAGCGCGCATACAGAGTGTCCATTCCGGACGCCTTCGGCGATGACTGAATGATCCCTGCGTTCGGGTTCGCTTCCATCAAACGCACCAGACCACTCAGGCACTCACCGGTCATCACAGAGTCGGCGTCCAGCACTACCATGTAGCTGTACTGGCTGCCCCAGCGACGGCAGAAGTCATCAATGTTACCGCTTTTACGCTTCACACGACGGCGACGACGGCGATAGAAAATCTGTCCTTCGCCCTGCACTTCGGCAATCAGCTCCATCCACGCCTTTTGTTCTGCAACGCAGATATCGGGGTTGTAGCTGTCGCTAAGAATATAGACATCGAAATGCTCGCCGTTGCCGGTCGCTTTTACCGATTCCCATGTCGCGCGCAGGCCGGCAAAAACGCGATCAACGTCTTCGTTACAGATAGGCATAATCAGCGCGGTACGGTGCTGCGGATTCAGCGGTTCGTCACCGACTGTTGACGCCGAAATACTGTACTTATCGCGACCGATCAGCAGTTGCAGGAAGCCCATCAGCGCAGTCCAGAACCCGGCGGAAACCCAGCAGAACAGCACCGCAAAGAGGATCAAAATACCGGTTTGCAGCATATATGGCAGCAACTGCATGAAGGAGACCCACAGATCCTGCCCAACCATATCCGCCGGATTGATCAGCGCCCAGCCCTGATACGGCAGAATCGTCTTCATGTACCAGGTCGCGACGACCGTCTGCGCCAGCGTCAGCAGCAGTAGCGTATAGCGACGAAGGGTGCCGACGGTACGCCACTTCTGCTCGCTTTCCTGTTCTTCTTTCGTCAGACGAGCCAGATAGCGCGGCGTGACGTCACGTCCACGCAGACGATCCCAGAAGCGCCCAACCGGGTTAGTCCGCCAGGGATCGGGAAACATCGAAGAACGTTTGGCTTTTGGCATTGCCTGAAGCTGGTCGCGCCCTTCGTCATCTTTGATCAACTGCCCGTCGCCCAGCGCGTCTGGCCAGGCTTGTTGCAGACGCGCTTTAACAGAACCCTGCGGTGAATCGTCTTCTCGCGAGTAACGGCGATGCTCGGCATCCAGCGCGTCATGCACCGCGCGAATGTCAGTTGTCGGCAATGCCGCTTTCTCGATCTCCGAGAGCGGCATGGCGTCAATGTACTCAGTTGTCTTATTCATTGGCAGGTAACTGGTAGCTCCAGGTTTCACTCAACGTCTGATCGGCATTGACCAATGCCGCACGCATTTCAGTGGTTTTCTTCGCATCTTTCACTTTCACGCGCATCGTCATACGCCAACCTTTGGTGATCGGGTTGTAACGTACCGTTGTTTCCACGATCTCGCCGTTGTCGCCAATGCTGGTTTGCGCGGTGACGGGGGTATCCTGCGGCAGTTTTTTCATGTCCGTGCCGGTGAAGTCCACCACGAAGGCGATCGTACCGTCAGGCTGGCGAATGAGATTCGACTGTTTGACATCGCCGGTTGAACGACGCGTCTGCTGCACCCAAGCGTTATCCGGCGCATGAAGTTTGTCTTCATCGCGACTGAACGTCAGCGTGTATTTAAAGTTCATCTCTTTGCCAGGTTCAGGCAGTTGATCCGGCGTCCAGTAAGCGACGATGTTATCGTTGGTTTCGTCATTGGTCGGGATTTCAACCAGTTCAATCTTACCCTTGCCCCACTCGCCCTTCGGCGTGATCCAGGCGCTTGGGCGCAGATCGTAACGGTCGTCGAGATCTTCAAAGCGAGAGAACTGACGGCCGCGCTGCAGCAGGCCAAACCCTTGCGGGTTTTCCATCGCAAAACTGCTCACCGCGAGGTGTTTCGGGTTATTCAGCGGACGCCAGATCCATTCGCCGTTACCGGCATGAATCGACAAACCGTTGGAATCATGCAGTTCCGGACGATAGTTGGTCGCCGGTGAGGGCTGATTTGGCCCATACAGGAACATACTGGTTAACGGCGCCACGCCCAGTTTACCGACCTTATCGCGCAGGTAGACTTTCGACTGCACGTCGACAACGGTGTCACGCCCAGGGATTATCACAAAACGATAGGCCCCGGTCGCACGCAGAGAGTCCAGTAAGGCATAAATCGTCAGGCGCTTGTCAGTCGGTTTTGGACGTTCGATCCAGAACTCACGGAAGCGGGGAAATTCTTCGCCTGAAGGCAGCGCGGTATCAATAGCCAGGCCGCGCGCAGAAAGGCCATACACCTGACCGGCACCCAGGACGCGGAAGTAGCTTGCGCCAAGCATGCTGACGATTTCATCGTTTTTGTCTTTGCTGTTGATCGGGTACAACACTTTGAAACCCGCAAAGCCGAGATCTTTTACCGTGTCTTTATCATGCTGAACGTCGCCGAAATTGAAGTAGTCCGGGCTGTATTTGATTCTTTTAACCGTGGTTGCCGTGACTTCATTGATTTTAACCGGCGTGTCGAAGTACATACCCTGGTGGTAGAACTCGAGCTTGAATGGGGTCTTGAGATTGCTCCAGTATGCTTTGTCGCGATTAAACTGGATCTGCTGATAGTCCGCATATTTCATGTCGCGGAAAACGGAGGGCAAGTTACTTTTTGGCGCCTCATAGCCTTTACCGGCTAAGGATTGAGCTTGCTTTGCAACATCATCGATGGAGAAGGCCCAGGCCGACGACGTGTACAGCGTTAACATGACTGCTGCACCCAACCAACGCATTTTCATCATTTGTGGTTTATGTTTCATAATTAGTAAGCACTTCCCCCTTTGTGTGCTTATATCGATCCGATCTATTTTAATGGATAATCAGGCATTAGGACAACTGAATCCCTGCATTGTTCAGCACGCTGGCTCATGGTTTAGACACCTCACCGGGCCCTTTTTCACTTTGCGTGCTTATCCTGGAGACAGGTCGTTGTACTTGGTGTAGGGTTGCCACCGACTGTAACGAGTAAACGCCTTACCGATAAGACGATTAGTCTGAGAATCTGAGAATACGAAAACCTTTATGAATCCCGTACCCGCACAGCGTGAATATTTTCTTGACTCCATCCGCGCCTGGCTGATGTTGTTGGGTATTCCCTTCCATATTTCATTGATCTATTCCGGCCATACCTGGCATGTGAACAGCGCCGAGCCCTCATGGTGGCTGACCCTGTTTAATGATTTTATCCATTCATTCCGGATGCAGGTCTTTTTCGTTATTTCCGGTTATTTTTCGTACATGTTATTCCTGCGTTATCCGCTGAAACGCTGGTGGAAAGTACGCGTTGAACGCGTAGGCATTCCGATGCTTACTGCGATTCCCCTGCTGACGTTGCCACAATTTATTATGCTGCAATACGTCAAGGGAAAAGCCGACAGTTGGCAAACGCTCTCACTGTATGAAAAATACAACACGCTGGCCTGGGAATTAATTTCTCATCTCTGGTTTTTACTGGTTCTGGTGGTATTAACAACCGTCAGTCTATGGGTATTTAGCCGGATGCGAAAAAGCCTGGAAAAGGCGGAAAAAAAACGGCTGGCCGCCGTGTCGATGGGCAAACTGACGTTCATCTTCTTCTTACTGGGTATCGGTTATGCGGTGATACGGCGGACGCTGTTCATTGTTTACCCACCCATTCTCAGCGACGGCTTGTTTAATTTCGTGGTGATGCAAACGCTCTTTTATGTGCCTTTCTTTATGCTGGGCGCGCTGGCCTTTATCTCACCTGAGCTTAAAGCGCTTTTCACCACTCCTTCACGGGGATGTACGCTGGCGGCGGCTTTCGCCTTCATCGCCTATTTGCTGAATCAGCGCTACGGCAGTGGCGATGCCTGGATGTACGAAACGGAATATGTCATCACCATGGTGCTCGGATTATGGATGGTCAATGTGGTGTTTTCCCTCGGCCACCGTTTACTCAATTTCCAGTCAGCCCGCGTCACCTACTTTGTTAATGCGTCACTGTTTATCTATCTGGTACACCATCCGTTAACACTGTTTTTCGGCGCATACATTACGCCGCATATTGCCTCGAATCTGTTGGGCTTTATCTGTGGGCTGATCTTTGTGGTTGGCATCGCGCTGGTACTGTACGAGATTCATTTGCGCATTCCGCTGCTCAAATTCCTGTTCTCCGGCAAACCGCCGGTCAGACAGGAACAAAGCAAAAAAGTGACCGGCTAATGCCAGCAGCCACGTTAAAGCAGCCACTCGACAGGCAATAGCGTCGCCAGTCGCACCAGAACCCGCTTCCAGAATCCGGTGGCGGGTTCTTTTTTTAACACCTGCTCTTCGTCCTGCTGCCGATCCACCCAGTTAATTCGCCCCCAGCGATCGAGGCGTAATTGCCAGGCCGCATCGCGTTGACTCTCGATGAACCGTTTATGGATAAGCGTCGCCAGCGTCTCGCTTTCAATCACAAATCCCATTTCCGTGTTCAGCAACGTGGAACGGGGATCAAAATTTAGTGAACCAATAAACACCTTACGCCCGTCAATACTGAACGTTTTGGCATGCAGGCTGGAGCCGGAGTTCCCCGTAAGCCCCCTGTCGTGCAGTACCACCTGACGTTCACGCGTCGGCTTCAGTTCATAGAGTTCGATACCATAACGCAGTAGTTTCTTCCGCCAGCGCGCGTAACCGGCATGTACCACCGCGACATCATTGGCGGCTAATGAGTTGGTGAGGATCGCAATTTTGACGCCTTTACGCACCAGTTTCAGCAACTGCAAAACGCCTGCGCGGGTCGGGACAAAATAGGCAGAGATGATGTCGATCCGTTCCGTCGGCGATCCCATCACGTCAAACAGTCGTTGCGGCAGTAACGAGTGGCGCTGCGCTTTCCCCTCGCCTTTTAACGGATCGTCACTTAATAGCCGGGTCTTCGCCCAGATAAGCGGCAGCGCTCCGCGATCGAGATGGGTCATAAACGGGCTGGTTTCCAGTTTATGCTGGTATCGACGGGTGATGGGATCGTTGTACCAGGTATCGGGTAACTCAATGCCGTCAGTGATCTCTTGCTCGGAAAGCGCCAGTACCGATTTCAACGTCGAAACCGATGCGCAATGCCAGTAGCGTTCGAAATCCTCAGCAACCTCCTTGACGACGGGTCCGATGGCCATCACGTCCAGATCGGAGAACAGCGGCTCCTCGCCCGCGCCGAAATAGGCATCGCCAATGTTTCGCCCGCCCACCAGGGTGACGACACCGTCGGCAGTATAGCTTTTGTTATGCATCCGTCGGTTGAGCCTGGCGAAATCGGTCAGATAACCCAGCATCCGCAGCATGCGAAAAGAGAAAGGATTAAACAGGCGAACTTCAATGTTGGGATGGGCGTCGAGCAGTTGCAGGGTGTCATCCAGCCCTGGCGTGTTGTTGTCATCAAGCAACAGGCGCACATGAACGCCACGTTTTGCCGCCGCCAGCAGGACGGCGAACAGCAGCCGCCCGGACATGTCGTCTTCCCAGATATAGTACTGAACATCCAGCGTGCGCTCCGCCATTTCCGCCAGCCGGTAGCGGGCGGCAAAGGCGTCCAGACTGTTATCGAGCGCAAGGATGCCGCACTCTCCGGGATGATTGTCGCACAGAGGACGCGTGGCGCGGGCGAGCCGGGTCAGTTCATTCATCGCCTTGTTGGGTAAGTAAACGCTGGTAGAGTCGGGTTGTTTCGTCGTCATAACAGACAAAGTATATCTGCTCAGGCAAAGCGCGGCGGGTAATAAATTCCGAAACGGTCTTTAACGCAATTTCAGCGGCTGCCGCTCGCGGATACCCATAAACTCCGGTACTGATTGCCGGAAAGGCAATAGAAGCATAGCCGTTGGCCAGCGCCAGATTCAGGCTATTAACGTACGCATCCTGCAGCAGTTGCGCTTCGTTATGTTCGCCGCCGCGCCAGACTGGGCCGACGGTATGAATAACGGCTTTGGCGGGGAGGTTTCCCGCAAGCGTGATCACCGCATGGCCTGTCGGGCATTCACCCTGCTGCTGTCTGACCTTCATACAGGCTTCCAGTAAGGCGGGACCCGCAGCGCGATGGATTGCCCCATCAACACCTCCGCCCCCCATCAGCGAGGCGTTTGCGGCATTGACGATGACATCAACCGCGACCGTGGTGATATCCCCCTGGATAACATGAATACGCGATTCCATAGAACCTCCTTGCGTCACTCTGTTTTGTAAGTGTACAGCAGGGGATACCCTGAAATCGCTTTTTTCGTGTGCTTGTCTGAACGCCCGGTTTAGTGGTAACTGATATCCATCACCGCCAGTTTTTTCTTCTCATCCAGATAGCGCAAGTTAACCGCGGCGATCTGTTTGAAGTGTTGCGGCGCTTTAAGCAGTTCCTGCGGCGAATAATAGCGGGTTTGCGTGCGCCCCTCGTTATAGCAAGACATCGCAAGGCGCTGTTGCTGCTGACTCACATTACAGGGCGGCTCAACGATTTGACCGGTGAAACGAATAACCCCGCCCTGCCTTCCCGCATCCGCGATTGCGGTGAAAGAATACTGGGCAAGAAGCGCGAGCAGCAGAAGGCTCGTTTTACGCGTGACAGGTAACGGCATGATGCTTTCCTCAATGAGTATTCATCCTTGAGGGGTGATGTTTTCCCTGATGGCGACAGGCCCGGGAGTCACGCATTCCGCGTCACTCTATTCATAGTCGAGCCGCCTCGCTTCTGCCAGCATCAACGCATAAATTGTCAGTCAGTTATGACGGTTTCGCAGAGGGCGGCCACTGTTGTGATAAATGCAGCGACTGGCCGTCAGAAACCGTAACCACGATTTTGACGGTGTCTTGCGCTGAGATATTTAAACTGAGTCTGGTCAAATCAATGGCCTGATTAGCAGGCAGAGAAAGGGTCTTTTGTTGTCGTGACTGACTTTGCCCCGCCACGCCGTCACGAAGGGCTAAAACCTGCACCTGGCACACACAGGGTTGTGTCAGGGTGACCTGCGGCGTAATCGTGTAAATGTCGCCTTGCTGGATGGTTGCAAACGTTATCTGATTAGAGAGCGCCGCAAGGAGTAATAAGGTGTTCATGATCTCCTCCCGAAAAAAAACAGGGCTTTCGCCCTGTTTATTGTCAGCACATAAACTGAATTAGTACTGGTTAGCTGTGGCGTTGTTGCCAAAACCAACTTGTTTAACCAGAACGCTGGAATCAGAAGCCGTCTGGTTAACCAGCGCGGCGTTACGTCCACCGTATTGGCTCACAGTAATATCCGAGTTTTTGCCGTTCCACTGATCGATGGTGGCGTTGTTTTTGAAGCCTTTCTGAGTCAGATCAATGGTGCTGTTATCTGCACCCTGACCAACATCGGCGCCGTTACCATAGCCGTGCTGGGTGATTGTTGTGTCTGATTTACGAGCGTCGCTTTGCAGCGCAAGTGCGGCGTTATTGGTCCCGAACTGATAAATGCTCAGGTTTGAATCCGGGCCGGAGCTGCTTCCGCCACCGCCGCCACCACCGCCGCCCCATTGTGGAACAGAACCAGCCAGAGCACTGCCAGAAACCACGATTGCTGCAAATGCTGCCACTTGTAAAAGTTTCATGGTAAACCCCCATCGGATTGATTTAAGCGTCGTCAATGGATTAGCGTTGAATAACGCGAATTGCCATTTGCGACTGTCTCTGCACTACAACTGCTGTTTTTTGCGTACCATACTGAGTAATATTTGCTTTATTTCCAGAACCTTTCTGGATAATCATCGCAGTATTACCGTAATTACTTTGCGATATACTGGCATCATTGGAATTACCCGACTGAGCAATATACGCAAAGTTATAAGCTCCTGATTGGTCAACTTTGGCCCGGTTACTTCCACCTTCTTGTGAAACCACCGACAAAAGTTTAGAGCCCTCCTGGCGTATCTTTGCACTATTATTCGTGCCCACTTGACCAATTATGGCTGCCTGATTAAATGAAGACTTACTTAATTCATTTACCGCAAAGTTATATTCGGAATGCGCTAAATCATAACTTGTTGCGGAAGCAATTCCAGGCGCACCCAGTACTGTTAACATCATAAATAACAATTTGTTTTTCATGTTGTCACCCTGGACCTGGTCGTACATCGAGAAAATAACGTTCTCATCAATTTTCTTGTTAACGCTAAACGTAATTTGTTAACGCCGCGTTACGATGAAGAGTATGTCTGCGGAAACATTTTAAATAACTCACCCGCCAGTGGTATTTTTATATTTTCGCTCACACCAAAGTACTAATCAGGGCAGGAATACCCTGTTATTTACGCTTATTTTATTTTTTCCATACTCACCGTTAATGCTTTTTCTCGTCGTCAGTCAGCAGGCTGTACAGTGGGCTTTCCAGGCTATGTTGTACGGTCGGAGAAGAGAGAGATGCGCAAGTCGTGACAAGCCTCGTTTTTTTCGTCATCAAAATGCACGACGCCGACGGATCTCATAACTCAGCAATTCCCCCACCGATGAAGTGCTAGCACAAATTGCATTTATTACTTTAAATTCAGACAATTAATATAATTTGTATGATTTTTTAAATCTGTGCAATAACGGCTGGATGTACAACTTTACTATCAAATCTAAACTTAAAAAAAGCTCAAGGTTAACAAATTAATATATATTTTTACATCCCGTTACATGTTTAACACTTGCTTTAAGATTTGTAATGGCTAGATTGAAATCAGTTGTAGTTCATTTGTATTAATATTTTGACCCGTTCGGGCTGATTCTTATTTTACTACACACAGCAGTGCAACATCTGTCAGTACTTCTGGTGCCTCATTTTTGCAGGCAGCTGTCAGGTGTGCGACTAAAAAAGTGGGGTTTCATCATGTTTAATGAAGTCCATAGTATTCATGGTCATACATTATTGTTGATCACCAAACCATCCCTGCAAGCCACAGCATTATTGCAGCATTTAAAACAATCTCTGGCCCTCACCGGAAAACTGCATAATATTCAGCGTTCTCTGGATGATATCTCCACCAGTTGCATTGTTTTAGTCGATATGATGGAAGCAGATAAAAAGCTTATCCATTACTGGCAGGATAACTTAAGTCGGAAAAACAATAATTTAAAGACGTTATTGTTGAACACGCCCGATGATTATCCCTACCGGGATATTGAAAACTGGCCGCATATCAATGGCGTTTTTTACGTAGCGGATGACGAAGAGCGTGTCGTAAACGGTTTGCAAGGGATCCTGCGGGGAGAGTGCTACTTCTCACAGAAACTGGCCAGTTATCTGATCACTCACTCAGGTAATTATCGCTACAACAGCACTGAGTCAGCCCTCCTGACTCATCGCGAAAAAGAGATCCTGAATAAGCTGCGTATCGGCGCCTCTAATATCGAAATCGCGCGTTCACTGTTTATCAGTGAAAATACGGTCAAAACACATCTTTATAATCTTTTCAAAAAGATAGCTGTCAAAAACCGTACCCAGGCGGTTTCGTGGGCAAATGATAACCTCAGGCGATAAAGCCATGAAACGCTATTTGACCTGGCTTGCAGCGGCACAGTTTCTGTTCGCTGCCGGCACGACGCAGGCTGTAGAAGTTGAAGTTCCTGGGCTCTTAACTGACCACACGGTTTCGTCTATCGGCCACGATTTTTATCGTGCTTTTAGCGACAAATGGGAAAGTGATTATCCAGGTAATTTAACCATCAATGAGCGACCCAGTGCACGTTGGGGAAGTTGGATCACGATAACGGTAAATCAGGACGTTATATTCCAGACTTTTTTATTTCCAACGAAAAGAGACTTCGAAAAAACTGTTGTCTTCGCGCTGGCACAAACTGAGGATGCCTTAAACCGCCGGCAAATAGATCAAACACTATTGAGCACCGGCGATTTAACGCATGACGAATTCTAAAAAGTGATTTTTGTCCGGAGGCTGTAATGCGTGTCAAACATGCAGTAGTAGTACTCATGCTTATTTCGCCATTAAGTTGGGCCGGAAATATGACCTTCCAGTTCCGTAACCCTAACTTTGGTGGAAACCCCAATAACGGTTCTTTTTTACTGAATAGCGCCCAGGCGCAAAACTCTTATAAAGACCCCAGTTATAGCGACGATTACGGAATCGAAACTCCCTCCGCGTTGGATAACTTCACTCAGGCCATTCAGTCACAAATATTAGGTGGGCTGTTGACCAATATTAACACGGGGAAACCCGGCAGGATGGTGACCAATGATTTCATTGTGGATATTGCTAACCGGGATGGGCAGTTGCAGCTAAACGTCACGGACAGGAAAACGGGAAAAACATCGACGATCGAAGTGTCGGGTTTACAGTCGCAATCCACCGATTTCTAAGCACCGCCACGTAAGGACAATCATCATGCAGCGCTTACTTGTATTCGTCGCCGTCATTTTACTGAGCGGATGCTTAACCGCCCCGCCAAAAGAAGCCGCTAAACCGACCTTAATGCCCCGTGCGCAAAGTTATAAGGATTTAACGCATTTACCGTCGCCAACGGGCAAAATTTTTGTCTCGGTGTATAACATTCAGGATGAAACCGGGCAGTTTAAACCCTACCCGGCCAGTAACTTCTCAACAGCCGTCCCGCAAAGCGCCACCGCGATGCTGGTCACCGCGCTGAAAGATTCTCGCTGGTTTGTTCCACTGGAGCGCCAGGGACTGCAAAACCTGCTGAATGAACGTAAGATCATTCGTGCCGCCCAGGAAAACGGAACTGTCGCCATCAACAACCGGATCCCGCTGCAGTCGCTGACGGCGGCAAACATCATGGTTGAAGGGTCGATTATCGGCTACGAAAGTAACGTGAAATCCGGCGGCGTCGGTGCGCGTTACTTCGGTATCGGCGCAGACACGCAGTACCAGCTTGACCAGATTGCGGTAAACCTGCGCGTGGTCAACGTCAGCACCGGTGAGATCCTCTCCTCGGTCAACACCAGTAAAACCATTCTGTCTTATGAAGTGCAGGCAGGGGTGTTCCGCTTTATCGATTACCAGAGACTGCTGGAAGGTGAAATTGGCTACACCTCCAACGAACCGGTGATGTTATGCCTGATGTCCGCCATTGAGACGGGTGTCATCTTCCTCATCAACGATGGTATCGATCGCGGGCTGTGGGATTTGCAGAATAAAGCCGATCGCCAGAACGACATTCTGGTGAAATATCGCCATATGTCGGTACCGCCGGAATCCTGATGATCAGGATAAAAAAAAGCGTGAGGAATTCCTCACGCTTTTTTATTTTCCGCCACGGTTCGCGTACTGTGTCTTTCTCGCCGGGCCGCCAGCCACAGGCCACTGTTTTTCATGGCATAGCCAAAGAGCAAGCCAACCGCCAGTGAAGGCAGGACCAGTTTCCAGTCCCCCTGCCCGGCAAACGTGGCGCACGCGCCAATAAATGTGCCTGGCACAAATGACAGTAAGACTTGCTTTGCCTGAATACACATCAGGAAGGCCACAACGCCGGTGATCAGATAACCCACCAGTTCGAGATGCGGCGTCAACGCGCTACCGTAAATAATGACCAACGCCCACACCACGCCGCTCAACAGCGTGGAGGCCGAAATGGCCAACCCCTTTAACCCACCCTGTGGACAGGCGAAATAGGCCGTACAGCCTAAAAACCCTGCCCAACTCAGTAAGCCAAGAGACACGGCCACCCATCCCCAGATACCGGAGAGAATGCCCGTTGTGATTGCAATGGAAAGAAGTATGTTCATGCCGCGCATGATAGCAGAAAATGCCCATATGAATGAGATCACGCACACATTTTATGCAATGTTTAACTCATGTTGCATGCAAAAGTGATATACATCACATTTATTCGTCGGTCTCTTCTTCCAGTTCGTCCCACATCGCGCCAATGGCATCGCGTGTTAACGGCGCCATCGTTCGCCAGAAAGGGGTCGCGGCGTGCGCTTCCACTTTACCGAGGAAGGTACCGCACCACGGAATGATGTAATCCGCGAACAGGGTTTCCTGCGCCTCGCTTTCATCCTCTGCAGACTGATCTTCCAGCCAGGAGGCGGCCAGCAGCAACGTACCAATATGATCGGCTGGCGTTTCGGCAAGCGGCATACCCCGTGCGGAAAGGAAGGACCGCACCTCTGATTCTGTCGCCCCTTCCCCCCACGCGCTGCGATACGGTGGCACTGCGCACTCCGCACCGACAAACAGCGCGTTGTAATCCGCCGCCAGTTGGGCCATATCACAACTTTTCTGCAGACGCGCTAACAGTTCATCCTGCTCGAGCGGCCAGCTCGCCGGGAGTTTACCTTCGCGAATCAGGGTAAAAAGCGGAACCAGCAAAGGATCCTGCGGTTGACGGTAATACAGCGATCCCAGTACGCGGCACAGGATAGAAAACTCGTTCATCTAAATATTCCAGCTCGTGGTGGTTAAAGTTCAGCAAATTCAGGAATCGGCGCCATTCCGCGTGATTCCAGGAAATTGAGTAATCGTTGCGGGGTCACGTTCAAAATACGATCTTCCGGGAAATTCACCTCTTCGATAATTTTCAGACACTCGCTGAAGTCACCCATCGTAAAGGCGGTATGAGAATCTGAGCCCAACGCCACCCAGCCGCCAGCATCGCGCACCGCTGCCGCCACCGCGCGACAGTTCGCTTCACTGCCTTTGCGTGAATGAAGGAAGGAAGAGTTGTTAATTTCCAGTGCAACATTGTATTTTGCCGCAGCCTCGGCAATTGCTGTGATATCAACGGGATATTTCGGGTTGCCGGGGTGACTAATGATATGCACAACGCCGCTCGCCATGGTGGCGATCATCGCCTGCGTATTGGTGGCTTCATCGTGGGGGGCGAAAACCGGTTCATGAAAGCCCGCAATAATCAGATCCAGTGAAGTAAGCATCGGACCGGTACAGTCGATTTCACCTTCGATATTTTTGATATTTGCCTCAATGCCTCGCAGGATCCCTACCCCATCCACCACGCGCGGCCAGATACGCATATTGATGAAATGCCAGTGGTGTGGAGCATCCGCCATGTCCGGACCGTGATCGGTAATTGCGAACAGTTTCAGTCCCTGGCGCTTCGCCTGGGCGATGTAATCGCTCAGAGTGCTATAAGCATGGGTGCTGGCGACGGTATGCATATGCAGGTCAACGGGATACATGTCTCTCTCCTGTGGTCATTTTTCGACAAGGATAGCAGGAATCGCCTGCGTTTATTAGTCGAAACCCGGCATCTGCCGGGTATACCTTAATAACCGCGCTGGCGGTCGACCTGCCCGGTCACCGCTTCGCCGTTTTCCAGATGTGAAATCGTGCGGGAAATATAGGCGACGGCTTCAGCGGGACGCGTGACTGCCGCAATATGCGGCGTCATCGCCACGCGCGGATGTTTCCACAGCGGGCTATCCGCGGGCAGCGGTTCACGGCTGAAGACATCCAGCATCGCCCCTTTGAGTTTATTACTGTTCAGCGCGGCGAGCAGATCATCTTCATTAACGTGTACGCCACGCGCGAGATTCAGCAGATAAGCACCATCCTGCAATTGGTCAAGCAGTTTGCCATTGATGATACCGACCGTTTCCGCCGTATTGGGTAGCAGATTTATCAGCACGCGAGTCTGGCTGAGGAATGCGCCCAGTTCTTCGGTACCGGCAAAACTCTCAACTCCCGGCCAGGTTTTACGACTGCGACTCCAGCAGCGCAGCGGGAACCCCCAGGCCTGTAAGCTTTCTGCCACTTTCGCTCCCAGCACACCAGCGCCCATAATCCCCACGGTAAACGCCTCGCGCGTATATTCCGGCAGCGGTTGCCATTGGTGCTCATTTTTCAGCGCCTGGTAATCATCAAAACGACGGAACCAGTGCAGTACCTGACTGACCGCGTATTCCTGCATCTGCAAGCCCATACCGGTATCTTCGAGACGAAAGAGAGGAATGGCGGGATCCAGCATCGTGGGATGGGCTTTCAGTTTGCTCAGGATCGAATCCACCCCGGCACCCAGAGCGAACACCGCCTTAAGTTTACGCCCTTCCAACATTTCTACCGGTGGGTGCCAGACCAGCGCATAATCTGCCGGATCGTTATCGCCCTGCTTCCACTCCCGGACTCTGGCACCAGGGATAGCTTTTTCCAGGGCAGCGATCCACCAGGGGGTATCAAACGTAGGGTGATAGAAAATGATATCCATATTGACTCCTGCGGGTTGTTGTGCGCAATTTTTCGCACTTATTATCATCGTTTTCAAAGGGATCATCAGCATAGCAAATTCGCTGGCGCTGGCAAAAAAAGCAGTTTCCGCCTAATTAAGCGACAGGTTGCCTGAAGTTTGTGTAAACGCACGATTTTTTGGAAAAGTTGATTGACGCAGGCGGCGTATTTCCCTAAATTAGCGCCCGTTCCAGTCGTTGAGGAACAACAATATGGTGAGGTGTCCGAGTGGCTGAAGGAGCACGCCTGGAAAGTGTGTATACGGCAACGTATCGGGGGTTCGAATCCCCCCCTCACCGCCATATTTGAGAAAGAGCTCGTACGCAGGTACGGGCTTTTTTTTCGCATATTGCACACCCTGGGGGGATGAGAATCCCCGACCGGGGTTCGACAACGGGCGCAGCCCGTTGGACGGAATGGCCGCAGGCCATGACGCCCGCAGGGCGAGCGAAGCGAGTCAATCCCCCCCTCACCGCCATCTTTGAGAAAGAGCTCGTACTTGCGTACGGGCTTTTTTTTTCGCATATGGCACACCCTGGGGGGATGAGAATCCCCGACCGGGGTTCGACAACGGGCGCAGCCCGTTGGACGGAATGGCCGCAGGGCGAGCGAAGCGAGTCAATCCCCCCTCACCGCCATATCTGAGAAAGAGCTCGTACGCAAGTACGGGCTTTTTTTCGTATATTGTACACCCTGGGGGGATGAGAATCCCCGACCGGGGTTCGACAACGGGCCCAGCCCGTTTGTTGACTGTCGTTCACTCCGTTTATTCGGGTTCCAGGGAATGTCGAAGGCTTCCGGCAGAAAGCGCACCGTGTCGCACAGCACCAGACTCTGCTCATCGCTGTCCGGTGAAGACTCTTCGTAGAAGAACAGACCTTCCTCCGCTGCCATCCGCGCCAGAAAGTCATAATCGGTTTCGTTGTACTGCACGCAGAATTCCCGCGCCGGATGCGCCTCGCTGAACAGCGGGCTCCAGTCCGTCACATCGTTTTCCTGCAATAGCGTCCCCAGGATGCTTTTAATATCCTCATTCTGGAAAATGCGGGAGTTCTGGCGCAGTCGGGCGCGCCACAGCGGCGGGCGGACCTGCATGCTGTACAGCATCTGGTGCCCGTCGTTTTCCCCCTGCTCAAACCAGGTCACGATACCATTCACCCGGCGCTGTATCTCCGTGCCCTGCCAGATTTTAAGATGGGCCGTTTTTTCCAGAACCTGAGAGAAATCAATGCTGAGGAGCTGCTGGCTGACCAGTGAAATATCGAGGGAGAACAGCGTGGAGAAGGACTGGTGCAGGTGAAAGGACTCCACGACCAGCGCATCTGGCGGCAGGCCGTCCACCTCCAGTGTGAAACGTAATCCTGTTGACATGAATAACCTCCTGAATTGACAGGGAAATGAAGCCGCCTGCACCGGACAACGGCGAATGACAGTACAGTGTTACACTTGCATTCAGGCACGCTACCGCCGAAGTTTCCGGCATCCGCCATCTCCCGTAAAAAAACGTAACCCCTTACTGACACTGCTTTTTTGTTTGCTGTCTCCAATAAAAAACAGCATCCCGTAAGAGCGGGATGCTGTTGATACTTACGCTTCCAGCGGCGCGCGCCAGTCATCAGCACCAGAGGTACCGGATTTGACGTGTTCCCACTCGATTTTGCGATAGGCCAGGGAGACTTCGAGCAACTGCGTGAATTCACGCTTTGCCGGGTCCTGACAGTGCGGCATATGCAGTTTCATATCCACAATCGTTGAGTCCGTCAGGCGGGTAGTGAAGTAATGCTCCTGCTTTCCTTCAACCGAGGTACGCCACCAGTGCAGTTCGGTTTTCGGCAACATTTCACCGGAAGCCAGTGCGTTGTACATCAGCGGCACAGCTTTATTCAGCGCCACAGTAAAAATGAACGGCTTGTGTGCACGCTGGCCTGCTGGCTGACCAGACTGCGGGTCGGTGGGTACAGTTACGTTATGCAGGAATTCCTGAACCAGCATTTCATCTTCGTGGCCCTGCACGTAGATGTTGCCGACAGAATCTGCCGTGAATGCACCCGCGGTAATATTTCCCTGGGTTTGTCCTGTAATTGATATGTAACAGGGTGTAGGCATTTGTAAGCTCCTTGTTGGTAATTATCGACATCTTACATATATCTGCCGAAGGACATCCGGTAGATGAAAATATGCGGATTACATAAAAAGACGTGTAGTTTAAGCCCTCTTCGCATGGCTGAATGAATCATACAGCAGAGGCTTAAATTAATTCACATGGTAATTGAATTACAATTAAATATATTATCAAGAAATACATAATGATTTATTAACATAAATTCAAGGCAATAGCTTAATCATGAATTAATATTATATTCACTGCCAATTAAATATATCCAGAAAATTCATTTCGCTACTCTACCCATAAAGATTGACGTGTCATATGAATTCATGAAAATAACATTCACATAATGCATATAAAAAATAAAATTCCATAAAATTCAGTAAATTACTTATACATTAAGATTCACTTAACTCTTTGTTTAGTTATTTTTAATGATAACGCCATTATCTTTAAAATAACCACACCACGAGAATACTCCTGTCTTCTATTCAAAAAAAGTGCTTCTCAAAAAATTTTCTGCGCGTAAAATGATTTCCAAGAATTCTTTATCACACGGCATTACATTGTTCCATATTCTGTAAAAAGATGCAGAACACATAACGTAACCTGATGGATAATTTCTATGAGCAAAGATTATAACGGTAGCGTGGCGCCTAAAGAGCGCATCAATATTTCTTATATTCCAAAAACTGACGGAGAGCCTGCTGAGGTGGAATTACCCCTCAACATGTTGATAGTAGGCGATACCGGTAACACTCAGGAAACAACACCAATTGATGAACGTCAGATGGTTTCAATCGACAAACATTCATTCAATTCAGTGATGGCAGAAGCATCCATTAGCCTGAATTTTGCAGTTCCGGCGACATTGAAGGACGACGCAAAAGAGGAAGATGAGATGAATATCTCGCTGGAAATAAAATCCCTGAACGATTTTTCTCCGGATAGTGTGGCAAAACAGGTGCCAGAGGTGAACAAACTGCTGGAGCTACGCGAAGCGCTGACAGCATTAAAAGGCCCGTTGGGTAATCTGCCTGCATTTCGCGCCCAGCTTCAGGCATTGCTGGAAAATGAAGAATCCCGCGAACAGTTACTGCAGGAAATCAGCCAGGCAGAAAATAAGTAACCGCTGTTTTTCAGGGAGATTATCCTGGCTATAGGCGTACGGAAAGATACACCAGAATCGATGACACCATTACGCAGGCTGTGACCGGTTAAGTATCAGTCTGACAGGCGACATCAACACAGAAACACTGGATGTATTGATCGCAGCGTTTGACCAGAGGATCGGATATCTGAGGGATGAAATCATCCATCTCAACGGGTATCAGCAGACGAAGCCACACTGGCGGAAGGTGTTCCACTGACAGTGAAATCTGGCTCCAGAAATACAGTTCAACACAAGGATTTTCAGTATGTCTTTACAGGAAGAGGAACTTGTTTCCGCCCGCACTGAACAGGGAAGCCGTACCCCGTCGCTACTTGATGAAATCATGGCGCAAACCCGCATCCAGCCCGGGGCTGACGGTTATGATATTGCCCGCCAGGGTGTAACGGCGTTTGTTGCCAGCCTTCTGCAGTCCAGTTCTCCAGCAGAACCCGTAAACAAACTGGCCGTGGACAGCATGATTGCGGACATCGACGCCCGCATCAGCCGCCAGATGGATGCCATTATTCACGCCCCTCAGTTTCAGCAACTGGAATCTTTCTGGCGTTCAATGAAAGCCCTGGTGGATCGCGTTGATTTTCGCGAGAATATTAAGGTTAATATTCTCCATGTTACTAAGGAAGAACTGCTGGACGACTTTGAGTTCGCGCCAGAGATTACCCAGTCAGGCTTCTATAAGCATGTTTACTCCAGCGGATTTGGTCAGTTTGGCGGCGAACCCATTGCAGCGGTACTGGGTGCATATGAGTTCAAAAATACCACACCGGATATCAAGCTGCTGAACTATGTCAGCGCCGTCGGCGCTATGGCTCATGCGCCATTCCTGTCTTCCGTATCACCGGAGTTCATGGGATTAAATTCCTGGACCGAATTGCCCAATATCAAAGATCTTTACGCCATCTTTGAAAGCCCTGCTTACACAAAATGGCGTGCGCTGCGTGATTCCGAAGACTCTCGCTATCTGGGGCTGACCGCACCGCGTTTTCTGCTCCGCCAGCCCTATTCCGCCACTGAAAACCCCATCAGAAGTTTCAATTATGCCGAAGATGTCAGCCGCAGCCACGAGCATTATCTCTGGGGCAATACCGCCTGGATGCTGGCCTGTAATGTGGCCGACTCGTTCGCAAAATATAGATGGGCGCCGAATATTATTGGGCCGCAGAGTGGCGGCGCGGTAAAAGATCTGCCGGTACATCTCTACGAATCAATGGGACAGATTCAGGCCAAGATCCCGACAGAGGTGCTGATCACCGACCGCCGTGAATTTGAACTGGCCGAAGAGGGGTTCATCACCCTTACCATGCGTAAGGGCAGCGATAACGCCGCCTTTTTCTCCGCCAATTCGGTTCAGAAACCCAAGCATTTTCCGGGCAAAGATGCCGAAACCAACTACAAACTGGGTACGCAATTACCGTACCTGTTCATTATCAACCGCCTCGCACACTATATTAAGGTGCTGCAGCGCGAGCAGCTCGGGTCGTGGAAAGAGAGGAGCGATCTTGAGCGGGAACTCAATATTTGGGTCCGTCAATATGTTGCTGACCAGGAGAATCCCCCCGCTGACGTCCGCAGCCGTAAGCCCCTGCGTGGCGCTAAAGTTGAAGTACTGGACGTGGATGGTGAACCTGGGTGGTATCAGGTGGCGATTTCCGCAAGACCCCATTTTAAATATATGGGCGCGTCGTTTGAATTGTCTCTAGTCGGACGGTTAGACAAGTGATAACGGAGCGCGAGAGGCCTGCCGGCTCGCTGTTTGAGCGCCTGGAAAACCCTCCTGTCAGAAACTGGCGAGGGGGCAGTAACATAGAGGTATTCAGACAGTCCATCCGCCACAACCTGCGAAATATTCTGAACACCCGCTCCGGCAGTTGTCGGGGCACCCCGGATCTAGGTATCGAAGAGCCGGAAGGGTCGGATAATTATCGCAGCACCATGAGCCAGGCCATCGCGCAGTGCATTGAGCGTTATGAACCCCGGATCTCACATGCTGAGGTTCGGGCGGTCGTTCCCCAAGCGGCCAGCCCACAGGAAATAACCTTCCATATCACCGCTTGGGTGACATTTAACGACATCGACGATGTGCTTGAGTTTGATATGGCACCGGACGGCAGTCAGCATTATCGGGTGGAATAGCAAAATGGAATTCGAAGAACGCTATTACAGGCAGGAACTGAATTACCTTCGGCAGTTAAGCAAGCAACTGGCGACCGAAAAACCGCATCTGGCCCGGTTTCTGGCTGAAAAAGGGGCCGATCCGGATATCGAACGTCTGCTGGAAGGTGTGGCCTTTCTGACCGGCAATCTGCGCCAGAAAATTGAGGACGAGTTTCCTGAGCTGACGCACGGCCTGATCAAAATGCTGTGGCCCAATTATTTGCGCCCGGTGCCATCGATGACGATGATTGAATACAGTCCGGATATGGACAAAACCTCCGTGCCAGTGCGCATCCCCCGTAACGAACAGCTCACCACTGGAGCGAAGGAGACTCAGGGAAACCAGGTATTGTCTGCGTATTCCGGCAATGAGCACGATATAACCCCACCCTGTACGTTCACTCTTTGCCGGGATATCTGGCTGTTGCCCGTTCAACTGGAGCAGGTTGAAAATCACAGCACGCCCCGCCACGGCATCATCGATGTTACGTTTGCCGTCGCACCGGGTACTGATTCCACCACCCTGGATCTGAACAGGCTACGTTTCTGGCTGGGGAACGATGATGATTATACCCGCTACCAGCTTTATCTGTGGCTTTGCGAATATTTACAGGGCGCAGAGTTGATTACCGGCGAGCAGTCGATCCCGATGCCTGAATTTATGCTGAAAGCAGTGGGATTTAAACCAGAGGATGCCATGCTGCCCTGGCCCGGTAATGTCCACAGTGGCTACCGCATTCTCCAGGAATTTTTCTGCTACGCCGACAGTTTTCTCTTTTTCGATGCCTGCGGTGTTCCGGCGCTACCTGATAAATTAAAGGAAAACCATTTCATCCTACGGTTGCGTTTTTCGCGCCCCTTACCAGTAGATATCCAGTTGCATCGTGGCTCCTTGCGTTTATACTGCGCGCCCGCCATCAATCTTTTTTTTCATCATGCCGAAGCAATTACGCTGGATCACCAGCGGGCAGATTATCCGCTGATTTCCAGTCGCCACTACCCGGATACGAAAGCGAAGGCGAAGGCCAACGCCAGTACCAGCTTGCACTTCGCGGCAATAACCTGAACCCGATGATCGACGCCGCCACGCCGCTGCTGGGGATGGTGAT
Organism: Citrobacter freundii complex sp. CFNIH2; assembly: GCF_002880615.1. Classification (NCBI taxonomy): domain Bacteria; kingdom Pseudomonadati; phylum Pseudomonadota; class Gammaproteobacteria; order Enterobacterales; family Enterobacteriaceae; genus Citrobacter; species Citrobacter freundii complex sp. CFNIH2. The sequence goes on from NZ_CP025757.1 coordinate 1,811,589, forward strand.
GCGTGTTGCGGGGATGAACAGTCATGCCATGCCTGAACACCTGTTTACCCAGGTAGTGACGGATGTGCAGGCGATGGAGCAGCTACTCCAGGAGCAAGGCTATGAACCTGGAGTGATTATCTCGTTTCGTTACATCCTGTGTACCTTTATTGATGAAGCGGCGCTGGGTAATGGCTGGTCCAACAAGAATGAATGGATCAAACAGTCGTTACTGGTGCATTTCCATAATGAAGCCTGGGGTGGCGAAAAAGTGTTCATTCTGCTGGAGCGTCTGATCCGTGAACCAAAGCGTTATCAGGATCTGCTTGAGTTTTTATTTCTCTGTTTTTCGCTGGGATTCCGAGGGCGCTATAAAGTCGCGGCTCAGGATCAGGGGGAGTTTGAGCAGATTTACCGCCGCCTGTATCACATCCTGCATAAACTGCGCGGTGACGCGCCTTTTCCGTTACTGCACCAGGATAAAAAAAACCAGGGCGGACGATACCAACTCATTAAACGGCTGACCATCCGGCATATTTTGTCAGGTGGCATCGTCGTGCTGGTGATGTTTTATCTGTTTTATCTGCTGCGCCTGGACAGCCAGACGCAGGACATTCTTCACCAGTTAAACCGGCTGCTCGCCAGGTAAGGACACATATGATCCAGATTGATTTGGCCACACTGGTAAAAAGGCTTAACCCCTTTGCGAAACAGGCCCTGGAAGCCGCAGCCTCAGAATGTATGAGCCAGCAGGCAGCGGAAATCACCGTCAGCCACGTACTGATCCAGATGCTGGCTATCCCGCGCAGCGATTTACGGGTCATTACGGAACGTGCAGGGATCAGCTCCGATGATTTACGCCAGTCGCTGACCGTGGAAAATTACGCTACCACCCGTTCAGTGGACAGCTATCCATCATTTTCCCCCATGCTGGTTGAATGGCTGAAAGAGGGCTGGCTGCTGGCCTCTGCCGAAATGCAGCACAGCGAGCTGCGTGGAGGAACACTGCTGCTCGCTCTGCTCCATTCGCCGCTGCGCTATGTGCTGCCTGCCGCCGCCCGGTTGCTCACCGGTATTAACCGCGACCAGCTACAGCAGGATTTTGCCGGATGGACGAAGGAGTCCGCCGAGTCGGTTATGCTGAATGCGGACGGACAAATCATCAGCGCCGCAGCCGATACCGGCGACAGCCTGCTTGCCCGCTACGCCAAAAATATGACCGATGATGCCCGCACCGGCAAACTCGATCCGGTATTGTGCCGCGATAATGAAATCGACCTGATGATCGATATCCTCTGCCGCCGCCGTAAAAACAATCCGGTGGTGGTGGGCGAGGCAGGCGTCGGTAAAAGCGCGCTGATCGAAGGGCTGGCACTGCGCATTGTTGCAGGCCAGGTGCCGGACAAACTGCGCAATACCGATATTATGACGCTCGATCTTGGCGCGTTGCAGGCCGGCGCGTCCGTAAAGGGCGAGTTTGAGAAGCGCTTTAAGGGGTTAATGGCAGAGGTTATCCAGTCACCGACGCCGGTGATCCTCTTTATCGACGAAGCCCATACGCTGATTGGCGCGGGCAACCAGCAGGGCGGGCTGGATATCTCTAACCTGCTAAAACCTGCGCTGGCGCGCGGCGAGCTGAAAACCATCGCCGCCACTACCTGGAGCGAATACAAAAAATACTTCGAGAAAGACGCCGCCCTGTCACGCCGTTTCCAGCTGGTAAAAGTACGCGAACCCAATGCTGCCGAGGCCACCATTATTCTGCGCGGCCTGTCAGCAGTGTATGAACAGTCCCACGGCGTGCTGATTGACGATGACGCGTTACAGGCGGCGGCGACGTTAAGCGAACGCTATCTTTCAGGTCGTCAGCTGCCGGATAAAGCCATTGATGTGCTGGATACCGCCTGCGCGCGGGTGGCGATTAACCTTTCCTCTCCGCCGAAGCAGATTTCCGCGCTGACCACCCTGCGCCACCAGTGCGAAGCGGAGATGCGCCAGCTTGAACGCGAGATCCGCATCGGCCTGCGCTCGGACACCTCACGGCTGACCGAGGTGATTGTTCAGTATGACGAAACGCTGAGCGAACTGGATGAACTGGAATCAGCATGGCATCAGCAGCAGGCGCTGGTTCAGGAAATTATTTTGCTACGTAAAAAGCTACTGGACGAAACGGACGCCACCGGCGGAGAAGATAACGCCGTGGCTATGGATGAGGCGGAAGCCAAACCGTCGGAGCCTGAAATCAGCCCGGCTGCGCGTCTGGCGCAGTTAACCGTTGAACTGGGGACTCTGCACCATACGCAGCTCCTGGTTTCCCCGCACGTCGATAAAAAACAGATTGCCGCCGTCATTGCCGAATGGACCGGCGTACCGCTTAACCGTCTGTCGCAGAACGAAATGTCAGTCATCACCGATCTGCCGCAATGGCTGGGAGACACCATCAAGGGACAGAGCCTGGCGATCAAGCACCTGCACAAACACCTGCTGACCGCCCGCGCCGATCTGCGCCGTCCAGGGCGACCGCTTGGCGCGTTTCTGCTGGCCGGTCCCAGCGGCGTGGGTAAAACCGAAACCGTGCTGCAACTGGCAGAGCTGCTCTACGGCGGGCGTCAGTACCTCACCACCATCAATATGTCGGAGTTCCAGGAGAAACACACCGTTTCGCGCCTGATTGGTTCCCCTCCTGGCTATGTCGGCTACGGCGAAGGCGGCGTGCTGACCGAAGCCATCCGCCAGAAACCGTATTCCGTGGTACTGCTCGATGAGGTAGAAAAAGCCCACCCGGACGTGCTCAACCTGTTCTATCAGGCATTCGATAAGGGTGAAATGGCCGATGGTGAAGGCCGTCTTATCGACTGTAAAAATATCGTCTTTTTCCTCACCTCTAACCTGGGTTATCAGGTGATTGTCGAACATACCGAAACCCCGGAAACCATGCACGATGCGTTGTATCCGGTGCTGGCAGACTTCTTCAAACCCGCGTTGCTGGCGCGCATGGAAGTGGTGCCGTATCTGCCACTGTCGCGTGAAACGCTCTCCGTCATTATCACCGGGAAGCTGGCACGGCTGGATAACGTACTGCGTACTCGTTTTAACACGGAAGTAGTGATTGAGCTTGAAGTCACCGACGAAATCATGCAACGCGTCACCCGTGCTGAAAACGGCGCGCGAATGCTGGAATCGGTTATCGATGGCGAGATGCTTCCGCCGCTGTCACTGTTGCTGCTGCAGAAAATGGCGTCGAACATTGCCATTGCTCGTATCACGCTGGGCGTGAAGGACGGCGCGTTTACCGCTGACGTCGAAGATGCACCGCATGAGGATACTCAGCCTGAACTGGAAACAGAGGACGAAACCGTTCTATGAGCAGAATGCAGACGCTCCTGATCATGATGCTGTTGCCAGGATTATTCCCCGGCGCAATACAGGCGGAAACAGCGGTGAAACAGGCGGCTGCCATCCTGCCGGGGATTGTGGTGTCGGTAACCAACACCGAGACAACGCTCAGTGCCATGATGGCCTGTCGCCGGAAACCTGCTGCGCTGGAGCGACTCGACTGCTATGACCATCTTCTGGCACCGGAGCAACCTGGTTTTGATGGCGCGCTGGTTAAGGCCAGTTATGAAGGTGAAGCCTGGAAGCGGGCCTTTACTCAGGAAAAACAGCGTCAGGACAACTCCACCACACTGATGATGACGCAGAACGGTGGAGAACGCCCCACGGTAATTATCACTACGCCCGCTATCGGCAACATACCGCCGCGCCCGGTACTGATGTTCAGTTGCGTGGATAACATCACCCGGATGCAGGTGGCGCTGACGCACGCCATGACGCCGGACGGCATCGACGTTACGCTGACCACCGATACCCGACAGATTCAGTCGCGATGGTTCATCCGTGAGAACGGTACGCTGCTGGAATCAAGCCGGGGCTTATCCGGCATTGATGAAATCAAGCAGCTCTTGGGGGCAAAAACGTTAACCATTGATACCGGTACGGACAGCGCTGCCGGGAAATTGACATTTAACATTGACGGGTTGGCGAAAGCCATCGCGCCGCTGCGTGATGCCTGCCACTGGGCGGGAGAGTAATACTATGGACTTACGTAACCCGGATATCTGGATTTCGCACCTGCTGGAAAATCTACCGCAAGACAAACTGGCCTGTGCACTAAAAGACGATAATCCTGACTGGGAATATATCGACGGCGAAATGCTCAAACTCGGCTCTCTGGCTCACAGTCAGCTTGATATCCCAGAAATTCAGCGCCGAGGGCTTGTGATTCTGGCCTCGGAAAGCAAGGATTTTCGCCTGCTGGCCCATCTGCTGCGCACGCTACAACACGCCGGTGATCCGCTGCTGGCGCTGCGTTTACTGACGTTGTACGTGGAGCATTACTGGACGGTGGCCGCACCGCAAAATACCATACATAAACAGCGGTTGGCCGCTCAGGTTATCAAACGTTTTGAAGCCGGGGTGGAGAGTTTCGCAGACAGTACCGACACCACGCAGCGCGACAGCTTGCTGGCAGCGCTGGCAAAACAGGCACAGCTCTGGCAAGAGCATAATGTCCCGGCGCTGGCACAGACCGTGGATGACCTCTCCTCACAGTATCGCCGGGCATTTCGCGAGGCGGCCCCTGTTCAGCCTGTGCCGCTATCCGCCGGCTCACCTCCGCTCACTGCCCCTGCCCCCTCACTGGCGACGACGTCTGCCATCGCCGCGGTTCCGGCCATCGATATTGAAAGTCATGACGACAAAGCCTGGCGCGACACGCTGCTGAAAGTCGCCGCCATTCTCTGTGAGCGCCAGCCGGATTCACCGCAGGGTTACCGCCTGCGTCGCCATGCGCTGTGGCAGGCCATTACCTCCGTACCCCAGGCAGAAAGTGACGGGAGGACACCGCTTGCAGCAGTGCCTGCTGACATGACCGCCGATTATCAGACCCGACTGAACAATGCCGATCTGGCGCTCTGGCAGCAGGTGGAAAAAAGCCTGATTCTGGCCCCGTACTGGCTCGATGGGCATTACCTTTCGGCGCAGACCGCGCAACGCCTGGGTTACACCAGCGCCGCAGAAGCCATCCGTGATGAACTGACCCGTTTTCTCGCCCGCCTGCCGCAACTGGCCACCCTGCTGTTTAATGACCGCACGCCGTTTATGAGCGAGCAGACAAAACAGTGGCTGGCGACGTCTCCGGCTAGTCAGACAGGCCCGATAGTGCGGACCGACGAAGACACTGAGGCTGTCCGCCAGTGTTTCAGTGAGCAGGGACTGGAAGCCGCGCTGCACTACCTGGAAAAGCTGCCGGAAAACGATCCGCGCGATCAGTTTCACCGGCAGTACCTTGGCGCGCAACTGATGGAAGAAGCCGGAATGGTGCAGCTTGCACAGCAGCAATACCGGATGTTGTTTAAAGCAGGGCTGCGCATGACGTTAGCTGACTGGGAGCCATCCCTGCTGGAGCAACTGGAAAAAAAATTCACGGCAGAAAAGTTATAAAGTAACAAGGAGTTACTGTGTTCAGATTACCAACACCCCGGCTGTTCAGCAGTCTGCGATCCGCCCTCCGACCGGCGATGCCCCGCTTTAAGGTTTCCGCCTCCTGGCTGCTGGCACTGGCGTGGATTGTGCTGTTGATATGGATCTGGTGGAAAGGCCCGTCATGGTCGTTATATGGCGAGCAGTGGCTTAAACCGCTGGCAAATCGCTGGCTGGCGACGACAGCCTGGGCGCTTGTGGCGCTGATATGGCTTACCGTCAGGGTAATGAAGCGCCTGCAACTGCTGGAAAGACAGCAAAAACAACAGCGTGAGGAGGAAAAAGATCCGCTGACCGTAGAGCTGACTGCCCAACAACGTTATCTCGACCATTGGCTACTGCGGCTGCAACGCCATCTCGACAACCGCCGTTACCTGTGGCAACTGCCGTGGTATATGGTTATTGGTCCTGCCGGGAGCGGTAAAACTGCACTGTTACGGGAAGGTTTTCCATCCGATATCATTTATACGCCGGAAACGGGTCGGGGTGCAGAACAACGTGTGTACCTGACACCACATGTTGGCAAGCAGGCGGTCATTTTTGATATTGACGGTGTACTTTGCGAACAACCGGATACTGATGTTCTGCACCGTCGGTTATGGGAGCACGTTCTGGTCTGGCTGGTGGAAAAACGTGCCCGCCAGCCGCTGAACGGGATCATTATCACACTCGACTTGCCCGATTTGCTGACAGCTGACAAACGCCGTCGCGAACATCTGTTGCAGTCACTGCGCAGCCGTTTGCAGGAGATACGCCAGCATCTTCACTGCCAGTTGCCTGTTTACCTGGTGCTGACCCGACTGGATTTACTGCACGGTTTTGCCGCGCTGTTCCAGTCTCTGGACAGGAACGATCGCGACGCCATTCTTGGCGTCACCTTTACCCGTCATGCCCATGAAAATGACGACTGGCGTGCGGAGCTGAATGTGTTCTGGCAGACCTGGGGCGGACTGCTCAATAACGCCCTACCGGAGCGGATGTTAACCCCCGACTCCCGCAGTTCCCTGTTTAGCTTTGTCCGCCAGATACAGGGGAGCCGCGATCCACTGGTTTCTCTGTTGAACGGGCTACTGGACGGAGAAAATATGGACGTCATGCTGCGCGGCGTGTACTTCACCTCCTCCCTACAACGCGGCCAGATAGACGATATTTTTATGCAGTCCGCCGCCCGTCAGTTCCGCCTGGGTAACAGCCCGATGACGGCCTGGCCTTTGGTGGATACTGCCCCCTATTTTACCCGTAACCTGTTTCCACAGACCTTACTGGCAGAGCCTAATCTCGCCGGTGAAAGCCGTATCTGGTTAATGCAGTGCCGACGTCGGTTATCGGTGTTTTCCGTCACCGGGGGCATCGCCGCGTTGCTGCTGATTACGGGCTGGCATCACTATTACAATAACAACTGGCGTTCCGGTATTACTGTACTGGAACAGGCAAAAGCCTTTATGTCTGTTCCCCCACCACAGGGGATGGACGATTACGGCAACCTGCAACTGCCGTTACTTAACCCGGTACGTGACGCCACACTGGCCTACGGTGACTGGGGCGATCGCAGCCGCCTGGCCGATATGGGATTGTATCAGGGCAGGCGTGTTGGCCCGTATGTGGAGCAGACCTACCTGCAACTGCTGGAGCAGCGTTACCTGCCCGCCCTGTTTAATGGTCTGGTCAAAGAGATGAATGCCGCGCCGCCGGAAAGCGAGGAAAAACTCGCAGTGTTGCGCGTCATCAGAATGCTGGAGGATAAAAGCGGACGTAGTAACGAGGTGGTGAAGCAGCATATGGCTAAACGCTGGAGCGATCAGTTCCACGGCCAGCGGGATATTCAGGCGCAACTTATGTCTCATCTGGACTACGCCCTGCAACACACTGACTGGCACGCGGAACGCCAGGCAGGCGACGGCGACGCCATCAGCCTCTGGACGCCGTATGATGGCCCGGTGGTGGCGGCCCAGAAAGAACTCAGCAAACTGCCCGTCTACCAGCGTGTTTATCAGAGTCTGAAAACGCGTGCGCTCGGCGTGCTGCCCGCCGATCTGAACCTTCGCGACCAGGTGGGCGCCACGTTTGATCAGGTATTTACCTCCGGGGATGATAATAAACTTATTGTTCCGCAATTCCTTACCCGCTATGGCCTGCAAAGTTATTTTGTGAAACAGCGCGATGCGTTGATTGAACTGACGGCGATGGATTCCTGGGTGCTGAACCTGACGCACAGCGTGAAATACAGCGAAGCCGACCGGGCAGAAATTCAGCGCCAGCTCACCGAACAATATCTCAGCGATTACACCGCCACCTGGCGCGCCGGGATGGATAACCTCAACGTGCGAGACTATGAATCTGTTGCGGAGCTGACCGGGGCGCTGGAGCAAATTACTAGCGGCGATCAGCCGCTCCAGAGGGCGCTGACGGCGCTACGCGACAACACGCAGCCCGCCGTACTCTCCGAAAAACTGGATGATAAAGCGCTTCAGGAAGCCATGGCAGAACCGGATTACCAGTTACTGACGCGCCTGGGGCATGAGTTTGCTCCGGAGAACAGCACGCTGGCGGTACAGAAGGACAAAGAAAACACCCTGCAGACGGTCTATCAGCAACTGACGGAACTACACCGTTACCTGCTGGCGATCCAGAACGCACCGGTACCGGGAAAATCAGCGCTGAAGGCGGTGCAGTTACGGCTTGACCAGAACAGTAGTGATCCCATCTTCGCCACCCGCCAGATGGCAAAAACATTGCCCGCACCGCTTAATCGCTGGGTGGGCAAGCTGGCCGATCAGGCCTGGCATGTGGTGATGGTGGAGGCGGTTCACTATATGGAAGTGGACTGGCGCGACAACGTGGTCAAACCCTTTAACGAACAACTCGCCGACAGCTATCCGTTTAACCCGCACTCATCACAGGATGCTTCGCTGGATGCGTTTGAACGCTTCTTTAAACCGGACGGCGTACTGGATACCTTTTATCAGCAAAACCTGCGGCTGTTTATAGAGAACGACCTGAGCCTGGGAGAGGGGGACAACAGCGTCATTATCCGCGAGGATGTCCGCAGGCAACTGGAAACTGCGCAGGAGATCCGCGAAGCGTTTTTCAGCCGCCAGAATGGGCTGGGCGCCCAGTTTGCCGTGGAAACCGTATCGCTTTCCGGCAATAAACGGCGCAGCGTACTCAACCTTGACGGTCAGGTAGTGGACTACAGCCAGGGTCGCAATTATACCGCGCATCTGGTCTGGCCAAATAACATGCGTGAGGGTAATGAAAGCAAACTGACGTTGATTGGCATCGGCGGCAACGCGCCGCGAAGCATCAGTTTCAGCGGGCCATGGGCGCAGTTCAGGCTGTTTGGCGCAGGACAACTCACCGGCGTGCAGGATGGCACATTCAGCGTGCGCTTTAACGTGGATGGTGGCGCGATGGTGTACCGGGTGCATACGGACACGGAAGATAACCCGTTCACCGGCGGACTGTTCAGTCAGTTCCAGTTGCCGGATACCCTGTACTGAGGAGGCTGAAATGAACCAGGACATACTCACACAAATTATTGTTACCGGCAGCGATCCGCGCAACCTGCCGGAATTCAGCGCCCTGCGGGAAGAGATCAGTAAATCCGCTCACCCGTCGCGGCCGGAGCTGAACTGGAAACTGGTGGAATCTCTGGCGCTGGCGATTTTTAAAGCCAACGGTGTGGATCTGCATACGGTCGCCTATTACACCCTGGCGCGCACGCGCACACATGGACTGGCCGGATTTTGCGAAGGAGTGGAGCTGCTGGCGGCGATGATAAGCCACGACTGGGATAAATTCTGGCCGCAGGATGAACCCGCCCGAACCGGGATGCTTGACTGGCTCAATACCCGCACCGGTAATATCCTGCGCCAGCAACTGTCCTTTTCAGGCACTGACCTGCCGTTGCTGTACCGGACCGAGCGCGCATTGCAGTTGATTTGCGACAAACTCCAGCAGGTGGAGCTGAAACGCCAGCCGCATGTGGAAAACCTGCTTTACTTTGTGCAAAACACGCGTAAACGGCTAGAACCACAGCAGAAAAACACTGCAGCCACTCCGTCACAGTCTACCGTCAGAACGTTAATCTATGCCCCGGAGAGCACACTCCCCGCCACGGAGGAAAACCTCCCGCTCCTACCCGACCTGCCGGAAATGAAGGTGAAAGTTCACCACAGCGCCACGGAAGGTACAGCATCAGTAACCGGCGCCACGTCAGGCCTAATATGTAAAGTCTTCATGGCAGGTGTTGCGTGTGCGACGGCTATTGCTGCCGCACTCTGGTGGTGGCAGGTGTATCCGATGCAACAACAACTGGCACAGGTCAGGGATACCGCGCAGGGCGCAGCAACGGTCTGGCTGGCTTCGCCTGAACTGGAGAGTTACGGACAACGTCTGCACCAGCTTCCTGACGCCTCCCCGCTGCAACTGCTGGAAACAGGTATGCAGATGGTGCGAACCGCAGACAACCGTTGGCCGAAGAGTCTGCAACAGCAGCAGGTTACAGCGCAGTGGAATAACATTCTGAAAAACCGCGCGCAAAGCAGCCCACAAATGCGCGGCTGGCAGCAGGCACGCCAGAATTTGCGCGACTTTGCCGACCTGATGATGCAACGGGAGACAGAAAAACAGGGCTTCACCCTCTCCTATGTCAAAACCGTCACCTGGCAGGCGGAACGGCTACTGAATCAGGAAACGCCGCTGGAATCCCTGCTGACACAGTACCAGGACGCCAGGGCACTGGGACGGAATACGGAAGCGTTGGAAAAACAAATTAATGAACAGCTGAATGGCGTATTAAGCCGCTGGCTACTGCTGAAAAACAATGTAGTGCCGGAGTCGGCAACTGATGCAACATCCTGAAAATAATAGTTAAATCAAGGAAATTAACATGGCCAATTTAATTTATTTAACACTGAACGGTGAAAAGCAAGGATTGATTTCAGCAGGCTGCTGTTCCCTTGACTCTATCGGTAATAAAGCACAACTACTGCATGTTGATCATATTATGGTATATGAGCTGACACATGGGTTAAGTCGGGATCAAAATGTCAATCATCATTCCGTTACGATAAAAAAACCCGTCGATAAATCATCTCCTTTGCTGGGGAAAGCGATTAATGATAACGAGATACTGACTTGTGATTTTGATTTTTACCGGACAAATCAATTTGGCATTAATGAAAAGTATTATAAATTGACATTAAAAAACGCCCGAATCAGTGATATTAACTTCTCGATCGCACATGTAATAATTGACAGCGAAGCACAACCCCAGGAAAGCATTTCCTTTATATATGAATCAATCAACTGGGAGCACTGCATTGCCGGAACCAGTGCATACAGTTTATGGGATGAGAGAGTTTTCTAGCAATAATATTATAAACAAATGGAGGGTTCCTCATGGTAAAGCGCACAGCAGCAGACCAAGGCATTCCAACAACAGAAAACCCGAGAGGAAGATCCCAAAATAGCACCCGGACAACTGGGGGACATTCTGGGAAAACACCCAAAAACCTCAGTCTTCTTGATGAATGGAAGGCGGGGCGAAAAAAGGCGATTGGGAATCCTGACTGGTATATTTATGATAATATAATCAGGAAACTTGTATCTGAGATTAATCAGCATTTATCCATGTCGAAAAACATCGAACATTACACACCGCTGGACTGGAAATTGATTAAGGCAATGATATGGACTGAAACAGGTGCGACGGTAGCAGCGTGGAAAACAAGGCCAATACAGATAGGAAACACAGGAGATGAGGGGATCAAAGAAGTGGCTATTCCTGCTCGACCTAGAAAGTACAATATCATAATCCCGAAAACTTGGAACACGTATTTAATCAATAAGACAGATCTCATAAGGAGCAATGCAGAATATAACATCCGGGCGGGCATTGCTCTTTTAATGATAAAAATGTCAGAAACAGAAAAAGATAAAACCGTATATGATGATGAAAATGAATATACTTATGAAGTCGTTAATGGAGATCGTGGTTATAGCTCGATAGCCAAGAAAATAGGCACAACACAGGGTGTGCTTACTAAACTGAATGGAGTTAAAATCATTCACCCAAGGAGTAAGCTTAAATATAAAAAAGCACATCTGGAACAGTATATACCAGGATGGTTTTTATTTACACCTAAAAATATTCAAAAACAATATAATATAGACCCAACAAAAGCACAACCTGGTCATAGAGGGGATCACACCTATGCGGATAAAATGAGATTCACATACAATCTCATTGTTGCAGATGAGAGAAAATAACGTTTAAAAGGAATAACCAATGAACATAAAAAAAATTCCATGTCTTTTTCTTCTATGTGGTGCAGCCAATGCGCATAACATAGATCCTGCGAAATGCAATAATGAGATACAACAGAGTGACGTCTACTGGTGTCTTATGGACAAATACCAGCAGAGTGTTATCGTTTTAAAAAAAGAAGAAATTAATGCACAAAAAAGGCTGGAAAGATTCGATAATAATGAAGGAAAGAAAAGAGGCCTTAATGAAGATGGGACCCTTGCATACGATTCTAACATTCACCTTGCAAGAATAACCTTCCCCGAACTTCATCGTTATTTTATCATTTTCAGGGAAAAACAATGCGGCTATTCATCACTTAGTATTGGAGCGATTTCTGGTTATGGGGTCCCAATATCTTCATTATATTGTAAAACCGAGATGAATATTTCACAAATAAAATGGCTTAAAAATTATATATAGAGGTTATTATGCGTAAGAGGTTCCTTATTATAATTAATTTCATTATAGTATTTTTTCACTGTAACTATTTGTTTGCAGAAAATGTTAACCATATCGTTATTTATGATATGCCGCAAGACTTGCGGGATTTTTTTGAAACCGCTGATTCCTGCGAAGGATGGATAAGGGATTTTGATGTTCGCCAAGAAAAATTGACTTATCAGTTTGTAGAGGATTCGATTAAAAGAGACTGCTCAAACATTGAAAATAAATTACTCTCGATGAAAACAAAATACAAAAACAACAAAGATTACTCAGCAAGACTGACCGTCTATGATGATACTATCATAATATATGACGAATATAAAAAGACGCGAATAAAAAGTGAAAACCATGAGTAGTTTTATGACTATCATTTTAGCATTTACACACGATTTTAGTGGCAGGGACCCACTCCACATCATCTGTTTGTGTACAAACCAACTGGCGAATCAGGCCTAAATTATGACGAGGGTTAATAAACGAATGGCGATGGTGCGTTATCGCTATTCGTTCTGCAATCCATCTCATGAAGCGATTGATGTCTCAGACGTTACGTAGCCCGCCCATACCCGCATCATCATCATGCGCTGCTCCAGTAAATCGGTACGATGGTAAGCGGCTTCAACCTGGCTTTTCAGCGTATGAGCCAGTGCCCTCTCTGCCAGATCACGACAATATCCCTGCTCGCTGCACCAGTCCCAAAAACTGGAACGAAAACCATGTGCTGTTGGATCCTTCCGTCAGTATTACTGACGGCGCCACTCTTTCGAAGAAAAACTGTCAGTACCCTATCTGAGAGCACGCTTTGTTTTCTTGATGAAGGAAACACAAATTCATCATGCAGCCCCTTCATTTGTCCAGGTATAGTAATGGCCTGTGACGGCAGCGGCACTCTGTGCTGTACACTGCCTTTTATCCTTTCTGCTGGTACCGTCCGGATGCACTTTTTGAAATCAATACCCCCCAGAGCATTCCCCGGACCTTGCTCCTGTGAGGATGACCAACATTAAAAGTGCTCTGGTCACATACTTCACCAGGATAGCAGCAGATTTTATCGGATGATAATGTCAGAAAAAATGTTCCAGATTATGGGATTAGCATACATCACGGGACGTATGCGCATTCGTGCATAGCAGTCCCCCTCACCGCCATATTTGAGAAAGAGCTCGTACGCAAGTACGGGCTTTTTTTTCGCATATTGCACATGCTGTGGGGATGCCCCCAAAAAACAAAGCCCGGTCATCCCGGGCTCTGAGCGCAAAGATTGCTAACTGTACGCATTCAGCGTTCGCTGGCAGAGCGCCGAGCGAACGCAATCATCTTTGTTGAAGCGAACAATCCCGATCATCTCATCTTCTGTAAAGCGGGCCAGCGCGTCACTTAGCCCTGACTGAACATGGGAGGGTAAATCGCACTGGGTAATATCCCCGTTCACGATAACCGTCACATTCTCCCCGAGGCGCGTTAAGAACATCTTCATTTGCGCAGCAGTGACGTTCTGAGCCTCGTCAAGAATGACCACTGCATTTTCAAATGTACGTCCGCGCATATAGGCGAACGGCGCGATTTCCACCTTACCGATTTCAGGTCGCAGGCAATATTGCATAAAGGATGCCCCGAGTCGTTTAACCAGCACGTCATAAACCGGCCGGAAATAAGGAGCAAACTTCTCCGATACATCTCCAGGTAAGAAGCCGAGATCTTCATCAGCCTGCAGAACTGGACGGGTGACAATGATCCTGTCTACATCTTTATGTATCAGGGCCTCTGCTGCTTTTGCCGCACTGATCCAGGTTTTACCACACCCGGCTTCGCCCGTAGCGAAAATCAGTTGTTTACTCTCGATAGCATTCAGGTAGTGCGATTGAGCCTCATTGCGCGCCATGACTGGCGTGGTGTCGCGACTGTCGCGCGCCATGCCAATCGCTTCTACGCCACTCATCTGCACAAGCGAGGTGACCGATTCTTCTTCACGCTGTTTATGACTGCGTGAGTCCCGTCTCAGCACACGTTTTGCTTCACGACGAGCTTTGATCACTGCTTTTTGTCTTCCCATGGATAGCACCTTGAGTTGTTGGTATTCATCACACGCGCCGTTGGCAGCGCGATTATGCGCACGAACATCTGCGGGTTGGCTTCCTTGTAAGCCATTGCTTGCCTTTCGAATAGACGCCACACACGGCTACGCGCACCGAATATGGCGTCAGTAACACGAATAAGAGGGGAAAGTGAGCGAAATTTAGCGGTGACGAGGTGGCTACCGGAGGAGAGACTTCCGCGTAATGGGCTGCAAAAACTGTCAGAAACGTGTCCACGAGAGGACTTTACCATTCGCGATCTCCATAGTGAATAATCATCACTGCCGGGAACTACCGCTATTACGTATAATTACATCAGAACTTAGCAATAACGCAACAATATTTTTACCTGGCGTTAACTAAGCTCTCATTTTCTGTTGGCAACAGTCTCTTACGGAGATATTACAAAATTATTTCAAAAAACGGATCATACAAAAAAAGAATATTTTCAGTAGCGTGAGGTGCAGCATACCCCGCCCGCAGACGGGGTATCACGGTCAGGCTTCAAGCAGAGACTGGCCCAGATAGCGATCGGCCTGCCTGATTCCCGGTAGCGCGAAGAAATAGCCGCCGCCAATCGGCTTAACGTACTCTTCCAGCGCCTCGCCATTTAGCCGCTTCTGCACGGTCAGAAACCCTTTTTCCAGGTCGTGTTGATAGCAGACAAACAGCAATCCCATATCAAGCTGTCCCGATGGCGTCACGCCAAGAGAGTAGCTGTAGCCACGGCGCATCATCAGGCCCGACTGCGTCTGCGCCGTGCGTGGATTCGCCAGACGAATGTGGCTGTCCAGCGCAATGACGTTACCCTCCGGGTCGCTGGCGTAATCCGGCACATCATGTTCGTGCTGCATCCCCAACGGCGCGCCGGTGTGCTTATCACGGCCAAAAATGGTTTGCTGCTCTTTGAGCGGTGTGCGATCCCAGAATTCGACGCGAAACTGAATCAGACGCACAGCCTGATAAGATCCGCCAATGGCCCACGCCGGTTCCCCCTGCTCCGCCGTCACCCACACCACGTCCTGCATCAGCTTTGCATCGCTGCTGTCCGGATTCGCCGTGCCGTCTTTAAAGCCAAGCAAATTGACCGGGGTCTCTTTACCCTTACTGCGCGCCGCATGGTCGGATATAAACCCTTCTCGCTTCCAGCGAACGCTCAGCAAGTCCGGCGTATGCTTGATGATATCGCGCAGGGCATGGATCACCGTGTCCTGGGTGTTGGCGCAAATCTGCAACAACACATCGCCATGGCACAGCGCGGCATCCAGAGAGTCATTCGGGAAACGGGTCATTTTCTGCAACGTTTTTGGCATCTGCGCCTGCAGCCCAAAGCGCGTATCGAACAGCGAATGCCCCACCGACAGCGTCATGGTCAGGTTATCCGGCGCGATGAAGGCGCCGAGGATCCCGGAGTCCATTGGCGGCAAGCGCGGGTTCGGCGTTTCCGGTGCCGGGCCGCCGGTGGTCAGAAAAGCGATACGTGTCGTCAGCAGGCGAAACAATCGTTCGAGCTCACCTTTATCGGATGCCAGGACGTCAAACGCCACCAGCATCATTGAGGCCTGCTGCGGCGTCAAAATCCCCGCCTGATGGGGACCGTAAAAAGGCTGAGTCTCGCTACGGGCATCCGGTGACAAGGTTCCCGGCGCGCTTTGCGGCTTTTGCGCATGGGCAACCGGACAACCGCCGGCCAGCGCCAGCGCGCCGCCGAGCGCGCCCATTCCTTTCAACAAACGTCGGCGTGACGGTTCGCTCACGCCGTTTTTATCATCATGCTGCATGGTGCTTAGTCCAGACCCAGTACACCGCGTAATTGCGCGAGATCTTCCGCCAGCGTCGTAATCGGGCCTTTCAGCGCGTTGCGATCCGCATCAGTCAGTTTATCGTACGTCTCAAAACCGTCTTTGGTGCGATATTTCGCGAGGATGGCATCCACTTTTTTGAAGTTCGCATCCACTTTCGCCAGCAACGCTGCGTTGGATTTCTGCAGTTGCGGACGCAACAGGTCGACAATCTTCTGCGCACCGTCCACGTTCGCCTGGAAATCCCACAGATCGGTGTGGCTGTAACGATCTTCCTCGCCGCTAATTTTACTGGCTGCCACTTCTTCAATCAGTCCTGCTGCGCCGCCAACCACTTTTGACGGTGGGAATGCCAGTTCACTGATGCGTTTTTGCAGATCCAGAACGTCGGTATTCAACTGATCGGCGTATTTCTCCATCCCTTTGGTCGAGTTATCGCCAAACAGCGCTTTTTCCAGACGGTGGAAGCCGGTAAATTTCGGGTCGGCGGCTTTTTGTTCGTAGTCGTCTTCACGGGCATCGATGCTGCCGTCGAGATCGGAGAACAGCTCAGCAATCGGCTCGATACGCTCGTAGTGCTGACGGGTTGGCGCATACAGTGACTTCGCTTTTTCCAGATCGCCCGCTTTAACGGCATCGGTGAAGGCTTTGGTTCCCGCCACCAATTGCGCGGTCTCTTCGGTCACATAGGCTTTATAGTCGGTGATGGCGCCACCCAGACTGAGCAAAGCATCACTCTGCGCGGCATCGGCCGTCGCGCTGCCCTTAACAATCAGCTTCCCTTTCGGGTTAGTCAGCAGGCCACAGGTCATGTCATATTCGCCGGGTTGCAGATTAGCCGTCATCTTCTGACTGAACCCAGGCGCGATGTTTTCGCGCTCTTCAACCACCATCACGCCCTTCAGAATCTCCCATTCCAGCGCTTTCTGGCTGTGGTTTTGAATGATGAACTGGGTTTTGCCGGCATTAACCGTAATGCTCATCGGCTCACATTGTTTATCGGTTACCGTGACCTTAACCTGCGGAATATCCGCAGCATAGGCAGTAAAAGCAGAAGCAAACAGCGCAGCCATGCCAAGCTGCAGCGCACTACGGCGAAAGTGATTCGTCATGACCATCCCTTTAAATAAGTATGTTGTAACTATGTAAAAGTCTGCGTCGCAAAGCGTTAAGGCGCTGTGCGGGACGCGGTTGTGCCTGTGCGCGGCGGCAATGCAAACACCACCAGCGCCGGTATCAGGTAGATAAACCAGACCGCAACCTCACTGACGCTCGGGGCTTCCTGGTAGCCAAAAATACCTTCCATCAGGGTGCCAAACAGCGAGTGCGTCGAAAGAATAGCGCTCATATCAAACGCCACGTCCTGGAAGTGGTTCCACAATCCGGCTTCATGAAAAGCACGAATCGCGCCTGCAGCAAGACCGGCCGCTACCAGCAAAATGAACAGGCTGGTCCACTTAAAGAAAGCGCCCAGGTTCAGACGGATGCCGCCCCAGTAGAGTAAGAAGCCGAGAACGACAGCCGTCGCCAGACCCAGCATGGCGCCAACCGGCGGCCAGATCCCGACGTCCTGTTGAAAGGCGGCCAGCAGGAAAAAGACGGATTCCAGCCCTTCACGCGCCACGGCGAAAAAGACCATCATGATCAATGCCCAGCCATGGTGATTACCGCGCTGTAATGCGCTGTCGACCGCCTGCTCCAGTTGGACTTTGACGTTGCGCGAAACCTTACGCATCCAGAACACCATCCAGGTGAGGATCACCACAGCAATCACCGCGACGATACCTTCGAACAGTTCCTGTTCCTTTTGCGGAAACTCACCGGTGGTCTCGTTGATGAAGATCCCAAGGCCCAGGCACAGCGCTGCCGCCAGAAATACGCCAATCCACATCACGCCAATCCAACGGCCTCGTTGGGTACGCTTCAGATAACTGGCAATCAGGCTGACTATCAGCGCGGCTTCCAGCCCTTCACGCAACATAATTAGAAACGGAACAAACATGCCAGACACCCTTAAACGTTATTCTTAGTCAACTGATGCAAAGAAAGGTAAATTACAGTGATAGTGATTATCATTACGGCAAGAGAAAACTCAAGCAGAATGTAATGATAATGATGTCAGAATGTAAACACTTAGCGAGTTAATGGTTATGGCGGGAAGCGATCGCTGAAAACGACAAAAAGGCCCGCACGAAGCGGGCCTGATTAGTCAGTGGGTTAAGTCGTTAGCCTTCCTGCAAACGCGACGGCGGTGCGGAATGATAGTGCGCGTCCGCCTCCGCAAAGCGTTTGAGCATCGCCGATGATGGCGCTTTACCCAACAGACTGAAGGCGACAATACCGACGCTGCCGAAGATAAAGCCCGGAATGATTTCGTACAGATCCAGCCAGCCGAAATGTTTCCAGACGATCACCGTCACGGCGCCGATAATCATCCCGGCCAGCGCGCCGTTGCGAGTCATACGCGACCACATCACCGAGAACAGCACCACCGGACCAAACGCGGCGCCGAAACCAGCCCAGGCGTAGCTCACCAGACCCAGAACCCGGTTCTCCGGGTTCGCCGCCAGAGCGATAGCCACCAGCGCGACCACCAGCACCATAATGCGCCCTACCCAAACCAGCTCCTGCTGGCTGGCGCCTTTACGCAGGAACGCTTTGTACAAATCCTCGGTAATGGCGCTGGAACATACCAGCAACTGACAGCTCAGCGTTGACATCACCGCCGCGAGAATTGCAGACAACAGGATGCCGGCAATCCACGGGTTAAACAGGATTTGCGCCAGTTCGATGAACACGCGCTCCGCGTTCTGATTCACTGAACCCGCCAGCGCCGGATTGTTGTTGAAGTAAGCGATACCGAAGAAACCGACCGCTACTGCGCCCGCCAGACAGAGGATCATCCAGGTCATGCTGATACGACGGGCATGAACGATGCTGTGGTGGGAATCCGCCGCCATAAAACGCGCCAGAATGTGTGGCTGACCGAAGTAGCCCAATCCCCAGCCCATCAGGGAAATGATGGCGACAAAATTCAGCCCTTTGAGCATATCAACGTTCTCAATGCTCTTCTGTTTGATGACTTCCAGCGAATCGCCAAAGCCCCCAACGCTGATGATGACGATCACCGGTGTCAGGATCAGCGCAAAAATCATCAGACTGGCCTGCACGGTATCCGTCCAGCTTACCGCGAGGAATCCGCCAATAAAGGTATAGAGGATGGTGGCTGCTGCGCCCGCCCACAGTGCGGTTTCGTAGCTCATGCCAAAGGTGCTTTCAAACAGACGCGCCCCTGCCACGATGCCGGACGCGCAGTAGATAGTGAAGAACAGCAAAATCACCAGCGCGGAGATAATGCGCAGAACCCGGCTCTTATCTTCAAAGCGTCCGGTGAAATAATCCGGTAGCGTCAGCGCGTTATTATTATGCTCGGTGTGCACGCGAAGACGCCCGGCCACCAGCTTCCAGTTGATCCACGCCCCTAAAGTCAGGCCGATGGCAATCCAGCTTTCTGAAATCCCGGAAATGAAAATCGCGCCCGGTAAGCCCATCAGCAGCCAGCCGCTCATGTCCGATGCGCCTGCAGACAGCGCCGTCACAAACGGCCCAAGGCTGCGGCCCCCCAGAATATAATCATCAAAGTTCTTGGTTGAACGCCAGGCGATAAAACCAATCAATATCATGCCAAAAATGTAGACACAGAACGTCACCAGCATCGGTGTGCTAATTGCCATAAACTCTCCAGACTCTTCTGTTTTATTGCCCTGCCGGAACGTGGCAAAGCATGTTGTATTTCCCAGGCGACCGTATCCTGCCGGAAGCGTGAGTTATTCACAATCGATTTAACACACCATTTACATCAAATTTTGCTGCCGATGAATACTAATTTCCGCCAGGTTGCACTCTCTCACACTTTTTCCGGTTGCACCTTTTAAAAGTGTTAACTGCCGCAGAGAAAAAGATAGCGTTATTATTTTTCCCAACGTCATACATCTTTCTTTTATTAACATTTCATTCATTTTTAAGCTTGTCGTACAGGTCACATTTAACGTGGTTGCACAAAGTTGCAACATAGTAGATATTTCTCGATAACCACACGCAGTACATTATCGAACAACAGGAGCAGATGGCATGGGAACCACCACGATGGGGGTTAAACTGGATGACGCAACGCGCGAGCGTATTAAGTCAGCGGCAACGCGAATTGATCGCACCCCGCACTGGTTGATTAAGCAGGCAATCTTTAATTACCTGGAAAAACTGGAAAACGATGACACGCTGCCAGAACTTCCTGCGCTATTAGCCGGAGCCGCCAATGAAGGCGATGAATCCACGGCACCGCAGGAAGAGATCCATCAACCTTTCCTGGAATTTGCCGAACAGATCCTCCCTCAATCGGTCTCGCGTTCCGCCATCACTGCCGCGTACCGCCGCTCAGAAACCGACGCTGTTTCGATGTTGATGGAGCAGGCGCGTCTGCCGCAGCCGGTGGCCGAACAAGCTCATAAGCTGGCTTACCAGTTGGCGGATAAACTGCGTAATCAGAAAACAGCCAGCGGCCGTGCCGGGATGGTACAGGGCTTGCTGCAGGAGTTTTCTCTCTCTTCGCAGGAAGGGGTGGCACTGATGTGTCTGGCAGAAGCGCTGCTGCGTATCCCGGATAAAGCCACACGCGATGCCTTAATCCGCGACAAGATCAGCAACGGTAACTGGCAGTCGCACATTGGTCGTAGTCCGTCGCTGTTCGTCAACGCGGCGACCTGGGGTCTACTGTTCACCGGTCGTCTGGTCTCCACCCATAACGAAGCCAGCCTTTCGCGCTCCCTGAACCGCATTATCGGTAAGAGCGGTGAGCCGCTGATCCGTAAAGGCGTCGACATGGCGATGCGTCTGATGGGCGAACAGTTCGTCACCGGGGAAACCATTGCTGAAGCGCTGGCGAATGCCCGTAAGCTGGAAGAAAAAGGCTTCCGCTACTCCTACGATATGCTGGGTGAAGCCGCGCTGACCGCGGCCGATGCGCAGGCTTATATGGTCTCTTATCAGCAGGCGATCCATGCGATAGGGAAAGCGTCGAACGGACGTGGAATTTATGAAGGTCCGGGGATCTCTATCAAGCTCTCCGCCCTGCATCCGCGTTACAGCCGTGCCCAGTACGATCGAGTGATGGAAGAGCTCTATCCGCGCCTGAAGTCGTTGACGCTGCTGGCGCGCCAGTATGATATCGGCATTAATATCGATGCCGAAGAGGCCGACCGTCTGGAGATCTCCCTCGATCTGCTGGAAAAACTGTGTTTTGAACCTGAACTGGCTGGCTGGAACGGTATTGGTTTCGTCATTCAGGCGTACCAGAAACGCTGCCCGTTCGTCATCGATTACCTGATCGACCTGGCCACCCGCAGCCGTCGTCGTCTGATGATTCGTCTGGTTAAAGGCGCCTACTGGGATAGCGAGATTAAACGCGCTCAGATGGACGGTCTGGAAGGCTATCCGGTTTACACGCGCAAGGTCTACACCGACGTCTCTTATCTCGCCTGTGCGAAAAAATTGCTCGCCGTGCCGAATCTGATCTACCCGCAATTTGCGACCCACAACGCCCATACGCTGGCGGCCATTTATCAACTGGCCGGGCAGAACTACTATCCGGGTCAGTATGAGTTCCAGTGCCTGCACGGGATGGGTGAGCCGCTGTACGAACAGGTCACCGGTAAAGTGGCGGATGGCAAACTGAACCGTCCGTGCCGCATTTATGCGCCGGTTGGCACCCATGAAACGCTGCTGGCGTACCTGGTGCGTCGTCTGCTGGAAAACGGGGCCAACACCTCCTTTGTTAACCGTATCGCGGATACCACGCTGCCGCTGGACGAACTGGTGGCCGATCCGGTCGAAGCCGTCGAGAAACTGGCGCAACAGGAAGGTCAGACCGGCCTGCCGCATCCGAAGATCCCCCTGCCGCGCGCTCTGTATGGCAAAGGCCGCGATAATTCGGCCGGTCTGGATCTTTCCAACGAACATCGTCTGGCCTCACTCTCTTCTGCCCTGCTCAACAGCGCGCTGCAAAAATGGCGGGCGTTACCGATGCTCGACGCCCCGGTTGCCGAGGGCGAAATGAGCCCGGTGGTCAACCCGGCAGAACCAAAAGACATCGTGGGCTATGTCCGTGAAGCCACTGAGGCCGAAGTCGAACAGGCGCTGCAAAGCGCGGTGAACAATGCCCCTATCTGGTTTGCGACGCCGCCGCAAGAACGTGCTGCCATCCTCCATCGCGCTGCCGTGTTGATGGAAGGCCAGATGCAACAGTTGATCGGCATTCTGGTCCGCGAAGCCGGTAAGAGCTTCGCCAACGCCATTGCCGAAGTGCGTGAAGCGGTAGACTTCCTGCACTATTACGCCGGTCAGGTGCGTGACGATTTTGATAATGAGACCCATCGTCCGCTCGGACCGGTTGTCTGTATCAGCCCGTGGAACTTCCCGCTGGCCATCTTCAGCGGACAGATTGCCGCCGCGCTGGCTGCCGGCAACAGCGTACTGGCAAAACCCGCGGAACAGACGCCGCTCATCGCCGCCCAGGGCATTGCCATCTTGCTGGAAGCTGGCGTACCGCCGGGCGTGGTGCAACTGCTGCCTGGTCGGGGTGAAACGGTGGGCGCGCAACTGACCGCTGACAGCCGCGTGCGCGGCGTGATGTTTACCGGTTCTACCGAGGTAGCGACGCTGCTGCAACGTAACATCGCGACGCGTCTGGATGCACAGGGGCGTCCGATTCCGCTGATCGCCGAAACGGGCGGCATGAACGCGATGATCGTTGACTCATCCGCCCTCACCGAACAGGTCGTGGTCGACGTGCTGTCCTCGGCGTTTGACAGCGCCGGACAGCGCTGCTCCGCGCTGCGCATACTCTGTCTACAGGATGATATCGCCGACCACACGCTGAAAATGCTGCGTGGCGCGATGGCCGAATGTCGGATGGGCAACCCGGGGCGTCTGACTACCGATATTGGTCCGGTGATCGACAGTGAAGCCAAATCCAATATTGAACAGCATATTCAGGCCATGCGGGCGAAAGGTCGTCCCGTGTTCCAGGCGGCGCGTGAAAACAGTGAAGATGTTCGTGAATGGCAAAGCGGCACATTCGTTGCGCCGACGCTGATCGAACTGGAAAGCGTTGATGAGCTGCAAAAAGAGGTCTTTGGTCCGGTTCTGCACGTTGTACGCTACAACCGCAACAACCTGGACGCGCTGATTGCCCAGATCAACGCCTCCGGCTACGGTCTGACGCTGGGCGTCCACACCCGTATTGATGAAACCATTGCCCAGGTCACCGGCTCAGCGCACGTGGGCAACCTGTACGTCAACCGTAATATGGTGGGGGCGGTTGTCGGCGTACAGCCGTTCGGCGGCGAAGGGTTGTCGGGAACCGGTCCGAAAGCCGGTGGACCGCTCTATCTCTACCGTCTGCTGGCAAACCGTCCGGAAAATGCGCTGGCCATCACTTTGGCGCGTCAGGATGCGGACTATCCGGTAGACGCCCAGTTGAAAGCCGCGCTGATCCAGCCGCTGGAAGCGCTCAGCGAGTGGGCGGCCGATCGCCCTGTGTTGCGTCAACTCTGTCAGCAGTTTGGCGAACTGGCGCAGGCCGGTACGCAGCGTCTGCTGCCGGGTCCTACCGGGGAGCGTAACACCTGGACGCTGTTACCGCGTGAGCGCGTGCTGTGTATTGCCGATGATGAGCAGGATGCGCTGGTGCAGCTTGCCGCCGTCACCTCGGTCGGGAGTCAGATTTTGTGGTCTGACGATGCCTTCCACCGTGATCTGGCGAAGCGCCTGCCGGCAGCGGTTTCCGACCGCATTGCGTTTGCGAAAACCGACAGCCTGACGACGCAGCCTTTTGATGCGGTGATCTTCCACGGCGATTCCGATCAGCTTCGCGCACTGTGTGAAGCGGTGGCAGCCCGTGAAGGCGCGATTGTCTCGGTACAAGGTTTCGCCCGTGGTGAAAGTAATATTCTGCTGGAGCGACTGTACGTCGAGCGTTCGCTGAGCGTGAACACGGCAGCCGCCGGAGGTAACGCAAGCCTGATGACAATTGGCTAAGGCTGTGGTTAATTAAGGCTCCGGAAACGGGGCCTTTTTTTATGGATCCAGAGGGAATGATGAAACGAATACTACTCACCTGCGCTGCGCTGTTGCTCAGCGGTCAGGCGCTGGCCGATGACTGCGCTAATGCCAGTACGCAAGCGGAAATGAACACCTGCGCCGTCACCCAATACCAGGCGGCAGACAAAGAACTGAATGAAACGTATCAGAATGCGCTGAAACGCGCAGCCCCGCCACAGCAGGAACTGCTGAAAAAGGCGCAGACCGCATGGATCGCCATGCGTGATGCCGACTGCGCGCTTATCAGCTCTGGCACCGAGGGGGGAAGTGCTCAGGTGATGATCGCCAATCAGTGCCTGGCGGATAAAACCGCCGAGCGTGAAGCGTTTCTCGCCTCGCTGCTGCAGTGCGAAGAAGGCGATATGAGCTGCCCGCTGCCGCCAGCCAATTAACGAACGCGAATTCCCTCAATAATCATGCGCTGAACGTTTTCAACCGTCTGATTAAAAAAGGTTTCGTCACGCAGCGTTGCGCCCGTCACCGCTTCAACCTGAGGCGCAAAGTCGGCGTAATGCTGTGTTGAAGCCCAAATCATGAAGATCAGATGGTGCGGGTCGATCGGCGCCAGCTTGCCGCTCTTCACCCAACCGGCAATCAGCGCGGACTTTTCATCAATCAGCGCTTTCAGATCGCCAGTCAATTCATCCATCAACAACGGTGCGCCAGCCAGCATCTCCATGCAAAAAAGCCGCGAGGCCTGCGGGTAGTCACGGGACACTTCCAGCTTCAGCCGGATGTACTCTTCAATAGCGGCCAACGGCGCAAAATCTTCCCGAAATGCTTTTAAGGGGGCCAGCCAGATATCCAGAATCTGTCGCAGCACGGCGACATACAGCGCCTCTTTTGACGGGTAGTAATAAAGAAGATTGGTTTTGGAGACGCCGGCCTGTTCGGCAATTTGCTCAATGCGTGTGCCATGAAAGCCATATTGTGAAAACGTATTTAACGCGGCCGTCAGAATCGCCTCGCGTTTCGCGCTGACCGCCTGCGAGCGTTTGCCTGTTTTTTTCTCCGCACGTTGAACCATGCCCTTCTCCTTGTTCCGTGAATCCGGCAATGGCGCATAGTCTGCGGGGCGTTTCATTTCAGTTCAACCTGACGGGTAAAAAAAACCGCCGGAGGATCCGGCGGCGGTGGCATCATCACGTCGGGATGGGATGCGTTCGTGATGCGTTTCCGGGGTAGCAGGCCTGGTCGTTACGAATTACGATTGCCGTGGCTACTTTTACCCCCTTTCTTACCGGCTTCAGAGGCACGCTGCGGGTCGTTCTTGAAATTTCCCCCGCTGTGCTGACCACCTTTACGACCTGCTTCTGATGCTCTTTCACGGTCTTCGGCAAAATTGCCGGAGCCGCCTCGATGGTTTGCCATTACTGACCTCCGTCATTGATTAGACATCGTCGTGTCCAGGTGTCGGGGAGTCTCCCCTCACGGCGTATGACCCATGTCATAATAATCACCGCGTGGAACTAAGCATAGTGAACACCGCTCGTGGATGAGTCGATTCGTAACATTCTGTAATATCTTTGCCCGCGTATGGCTCTACCGCCGCGAACAAGCCGCATAATTGTTTCTTATGGCAAAAGAAAGCCTGTGCGGCAAAAATGTTTCATGATAATTCAGAACGCGCCGTTGGCATGGGGCCGCTTAAAATCATGATGAAATTTATTATAAATCAAAGAAATGTTTCTAAGGCTTGCACTCTCGTCGACACGACTTATCTTTAAATAAGTGCAGCAATTTGCTGCTTTCGATAAACCGAGGAGTAGTGCAAATGGCAAAAGTTCTGGTGCTTTATTATTCCATGTACGGACACATCGAAACGATGGCACATGCGGTGGCAGAAGGAGCGAGCAAAGTGAATGGCGCGGAGGTCACCATCAAACGCGTACCAGAAACGATGCAGGCGGAAATCTTCGCTAAAGCTGGCGGTAAAACTCAAAATGCCCCCGTCGCAACCCCGCAGGAACTGGCTGATTACGACGCCATTATTTTTGGTACGCCAACGCGCTTTGGCAATATGTCAGGCCAGATGCGTACCTTCCTGGATCAGACGGGCGGATTGTGGGCGTCCGGCGCGTTGTATGGCAAACTCGCCAGCGTTTTCAGTTCTACCGGGACAGGCGGCGGCCAGGAACAAACGATTACGTCCACATGGACTACACTTGCCCATCATGGGATGGTGATTGTGCCCATTGGCTATGCCGCGCAGGAACTGTTCGATGTTTCGCAGGTTCGCGGTGGTACGCCTTATGGCGCAACGACCATTGCCGGTGGTGACGGTTCACGCCAGCCCAGTCAGGAAGAGCTCTCTATCGCACGTTACCAGGGCGAATACGTTGCCGGTCTGGCAGTGAAGCTCAACGGCTAATCTTCAACGGGAGGATAAGAATGCCAACTCAAGAAGCGAAGGCTCATCACGTCGGTGAGTGGGCAAGTCTGCGCAATACATCGCCGGAAATAGCCGAAGCCATATTTGAAGTTGCCGGATATGACGAGAAGCTGGCAGAAAAAATTTGGGAAGAAGGCAGCGATGAAGTGCTCATCAAAGCCTTTGATAAGACAGATAAAGACGCGCTCTTCTGGGGCGAACAAACCATCGAACGTAAAAACGTTTAATCCGTCAATTCCCCCGCTTACGCGGGGGAACCTCATTTACTTCGCCGCCTCATTCAACAACGTGTCAAACTTGTCGATCGGACAGAAACCGTTCGCATCAATCGGGCATCCCTTCAACTCCAGGGTCACGCGTTGCGCCGGGGCTTTCAGCGTCAGCACATCCGCATTACGCAGTTGATCTGAACTCTGATACACATACTCAATTTTCATCAGATCGCGGCTGGCCTTCGTGTCATGCCAGCGCTGGAAGACAATTTTGCCGCCAATCGGCGTGCGTTCGTTCTGATCATGTAACTGATAGGGTTTGAATTCCAGTGCGGTGAGCAGTGAGGCGATGTTTGAGTCATGTCCTACCAGCACGGTGATTTTCGGCGCTTTCGCCTGTTCGGTCACCAGCGCTTTGTCGATGTATTTCACCAGCGGTTTCGCCACATTACGCGCGACTTCCGGAGAGGTAAACAGGCTGTCCTGGTAGCCATTTTTCAGTTTCGACAACACCTTCCACTGCTGATCGGATTTAATTTCGCCCCAGGCCACCTGATCCATCGGGAATCCTTCGTAGTATTGCAGCGTGAAGGCGTCCACCAGCGAGTTACCCACTTTCAGCGGCCCGGAGACGCCTGGCTCCTGCTCATAGTTCGCGCTAAAGGTATCTTTAGCCTCAGTCAGAGAACACTGCTGTTTTTCCTTGCACGATGGCGAGTCTTTGTAGTTGATCATCTGCTCCAGCAACTGGTAGCTGTCATCAAGTTGCATCTGGCTGCGCTCTTTTTCCATCGCCTGTACGGCTTTCTCGCGGAAGGCCGCCGAGTCATCGGTGATCACCGGGTTAAAGGTCGGGTCCATGGTGCCCATTTTTTCCTGGTGATGCACCGGAACATCGCAGCCAGGGAACGCGCCGGTGATAAAGAACTGGGCGGTCGCGACCGTACGCTGCAGACTGTTGGCATAGGTATAGACCGTATCCGGTGCCGGGCACTCGCCGGATTTCACCATCCCCTGCTCTGCCAGCCATTCACGCATGTAATGGCCCATATACACTTCCAGCACGCCACCTTTGGTGGTGAGCTGTCCGCCCGGCACATCCCATTCAGGCCATTTATTCGGAGTGGACTGCTCCAGCACGCTGCCATTATTCGCCAGCGGCGCACGTAAGTTATGTCGACTCATCATCAATACTTGCTGTAGCTGATAGCCTTCCGGCGCCGTTTGCGCCTGCGCGGCAGAAGACAACATCACAACCCCTGCCACAGCGGCGGCAATTAACGATTTGTTCATCCCTACGACCTCGTGTTGTTATTCGTCATTTATAAGTGTGACAGATATATGACACTTTTCCGGGAACGAGACCGCAAAACAGGGATTCAGCGCATCATATTGATGCCGAATATCATTTGCAGCTTGCGGATCCCGGAGGGCGTGAAGGTGACCTGGCGGCTTCCCGGTGCCGTTTTGATCCACCGCTGCCCGATTAGCCAGGTCAGTAGCGCGGCGCCGAGCACACCACCCAGATGATAACGTCGTTCGCTCCAGTCCAGACAGCCGCAGCTAAATTTGCGTCGTGACGCGCCAGCCTGTACCACAATGCCCAGTTCCGTCATTTTCTCCTCACCCAGAGGCGTCAGGGTTTCACCATCTGCCGCCAGCCACTGCCGGGAAACCAGCGTATCAAACAGTCTCACCGCCACTTCTCCCGCCAGATGGTCATAACAGGTCCGGGCCTGACGCAAACTCAGCGGCGTAGTGATTTTTCGCGATGCTGTTGATGCCCAGGCGACACCCATCAGGCGCTCCAGCAGTTCCGCTATGTCTGTACTTGCGAGGCGAAAATAGCGGTGCCGCCCCTGGGCGAGAGAAACCACAAACCGCTGCTCGCACAGACGGGCCAGGTGCGCACTGGCGGTAGACGCTGAGATATCCGCCACCGCGCTCAGTTCCGTCGCCGTCCATGCCCGACCATCCATCAGCGCGCACAGCATCCGGGATCGCGATTTGTCCGCCATTACCGCCGCCGTCAGCGCCATTCGCGATTCCAGTTCGCCGTCTTCTTCATTTACGACTATTGACGTCATACTGACCTCTCAGCCTCGGGGGAGGGTTAACCATGGCACGATTTTGTCATTAAGTCACAGCACGGAGCATCATTTCGATACTTAGCCCCATCAGACAAAACAGAAAGCAACGTTTAAAAACAACGGGTGAGATCACCCGCCGGATACGGGTGCCTGCCCACTGGCCGATCAGCGCCGGAACGATGGCGAATGCCGATAAGCTCAGCGACTGCATGGGGAGCGCGCCGTGCCACCACAGTCCAAGTGCTAACGCCAGCGTGGAAAAGGTAAAAGAGATACCGAGCGCCTGAACCAGTTCATCCTTCTCAAAGCCCAGCGACTGGATCCACGGCACCGCCGGCATCACAAAGACGCCCGTTCCGCCGGTCAACAACCCGGTGGCGAATCCAACGATCAATGAGAGCGGTTTTTCACGCTGCGGTGCGACCGCAATCCGTTTTCCTGCCAGGGTCCAGAGCGCATACACCATCAGCGCCAGCCCCAGCGCAAACTGTGTGTGGGAAGTATCGCCACCGGTGATCCAGACGCTGGCCAACAGGGTGGCAATCACCACCGTTAGCAGCATCGGCCAGAGTCGTATCAGCAACATCCGGGTATTCCCACCGCCGCCAAACTGAAACAGATTGCTGACCAGCGAAGGTAACAGCAGCATAGCTGCCGCCGCAACCGGTGAGATCAGCGAACCGAGGATCCCCATCGCCACAGTGGGCAGTCCCATGCCAGTGACGCCTTTCACCATCCCCGCAAGAACAAAGGTCAAGGCAATCATCACAACCTGGTCGGGATCGAATGCAAAAAGAAGGGTCATGCTTCAGAGTCCTGTAAGGAGAAGATGACCCATCCTGAATGCTCGCGACGATGCTTGCTTCGTCAGCGAACGAAATGTGGTTTCAGCTATTCAGAGATAATGACTTCATGGCGGATGTTACGCGCGCAGTAGGCCGTCCCGTCTTTGAGATACAATTCCTGAAAACGGCTATTATCCATCGGTTGCTGCAGTCGCGAACGCTCGGTATCGACAAACTCTTTTTGCACGCGGTAATGCACCGCATCCTGTGTTTCGAATGCGATAAACTCGCGGGTGGCATAGGGCTTATGTTTCAGTTTGACATAGACGATATACTGCACCGTGCTGAACGTAAGCCCGGTTCGCACGGCAATCTCCTTCATGGTCAGCGGTTCATCGGATTCATACAGTGCCTGAACCTGTTGAATTCTCTTCTGGTTATACGCCGACACACGCAAACTGAGTTTCAGCCGGTAAGCCATATTGCGCACCACTGTCACATTGGTGCACAGCATCTGCGCAATGTGTTGCGTCGAGAGGACGCCCGCGTTTTCACGCAGGAGAGCCAGGCTCTCGTCGTTCCAGATAAATGCCATCAGCGGTATCCCTCCACCGAAAACTTATTGCCCCGCGAGACGGGCGAACGTGGCGGCTAATTCCGCCGGTTTACGCATTCCCTGATGCCACTCCAGCACCCGACCCTGTGGGTCAATCAGGACCGAGGTCGGTGTGCCGATGACCTGATATCGTTCCTGAGTGATCTTCATCTGATCGCGAAGGACCGGATACGACACCTGATGCTTCGCCAGCAGCGCATCCAGGCTGACCGTTCCCGGATCGGTATTCACCGCCACCACTACCACGCTATCGCCCCATTTCTGGCTGAGCGTTTCCAGCGAATCCATCTCCGCCAGACAGCCACCGCAGCCTGCCGACCAGAAGTTCAGGTAGATGGATTTCCCCTGCCAGCGATCCAGTCCGGACGCCTTGCCCTGTAAATCAAAGGCTGCCAGCGCCGGAGCCGTTTCGCCTACAGCCAGCTTTTCCTCTTTACAGCCACTGAGCAATACCGCCAGTGAGAGAATGAAAACGTTAAGCCAGCGCATGTTGCATCGCCTCCTCTCCCTGATACTTTCCGTGTTGCAGACGCAAAATGCGATCGGCAAACTGCCCAAGCGCCGGGTTATGCGTCACCATGACTATCGTGCGCCCCTGGCGGTGCAAATCGGTAAGCAAATCCAACACCCGCTGTTCATTCTCTTCATCGAGGTTGCCGGTCGGTTCATCCGCAAAAATGACCGGCGGCTCATTCACCAGCGCCCGCGCAATACAGACACGCTGCTGCTCCCCGCCGGAAAGCTGGCTGGGTAAATGGGTGACGCGGTGCCCAAGGCCGACCTGTTCCAGTACTTTTCTGGCCGCTGCCTCGTCCACAACGCTGTGATAGTGCTGTGCCAGCATGATATTTTCCAGCGCGGTTAAAAAGGGAATGAGATGGAATTGCTGGAACACCAGACCAATCTTCTCGGCGCGAAAACGACGCCGTCCCTCTTCGTCCAGTGCGGCGGCGTCCGTTCCATCAAGGAACACCTGGCCTTCCGTTGCGGTATCCAGGCAAGTGAGAATGTTCATCAACGTCGTTTTCCCGGAACCGGAGGCCCCCATAATGGCGACAAACTCCCCTTGCGTAATCCGCAGGTTAATATCATCCAGGGCGGTAACGTCGCCAAACCGTTTATAGAGGTGACGTGTTTCGATCGCCACCTGTGGAATCTGCGTCACGGACATGGCGCTACTCTCCTTTCAGCACTTTAGCGGGTTCGACGCTGACTGCGCGTCGTACCGGAACAATCGCCGCCAGAATGGCGACCAGTAAAGACAATACGAGGGTGATGGGCAGCACCGGTAGACGCAGCGAGATCGCCGCATTAAATACCGTCAGTCCCAACAGTTGCGCCAGCAGATAACCCAACAACCAGCCGCACACCACGGCCGCAAGGGCGATAATGCAGGTTTCCAGCAAGATTTGTCGTACGATGTCGCCATTGCTGGCGCCCAGCGCTTTTTGCAGGGCGAATTCGCGGGCTCGCTCGCCGACTATCGCCATCAGGGTGGTATTCACGCACAGGGAAGAGAGCGCCAGAATCACCAGCGAGACCAGTCCCATCAACCCTTTGATCTTATCCAGCACCTGCCCTTCTGAGGCGGAGACTTTACGAACCGGGCGAATCTCCAGATCCGGGTACTGGCTTTGCAGCCGGCTGGCATAGCGATCAACCTGACCGACATCATTACTTACGCTCAACAGGCCGTGGCTGATTTTTCCCGGCTGATGCAGCCAGGCTTGCGCCACGTCGAGGCTGACGATCAGCATGTTGTCCGTGGCGTCACCGGCTTCGACAATGCCTTTAATCTGCAGATTTTTTCGCTGATTATGATCGACCAGCGTGACGTTATCGCCGGGCTGAACGTTGAGGCGCTCCGCCAGCTTGACGCCAATCATCGCGTTGCGATCGTCAAAGCTGACGCCAATCCAGCTGCCCTGAACCTGCCAGTAAGACACCAGTTTTTGCAACGATTCAAACCAGACGCCGACGATCACCACTTTTTCCAGTTCGGTACGCGCCATGCCGTACAGCCACGGACTGGCGCCGTGAACCAGCCCCGGCGGTGCGTCATCCAGAATAGTCTGTAGCGCCTGCTGCGGCATACTCGCGCCGTGTCCCGGCCCGATGTAGAAATTGGCGCCGAAAGTGCGCAACTCTTCACTCATTTTGGTATTGATGTCGAACCAAACCGCGCTCAGCGCCGTCACGATGGTCGCCCCCACCATCAGCGCGGCAAAAACCACGCTGACCCGCTGAAAGCGCAGGCGTAGCGCCCGCCACACCAGCAGCCAGAGCATTGTCTGTTTAGCGGCCATACAGCACCTCCACGGGATAGAGTCGCGCAATGCGCCGCGCCGGGAACCAGGTTCCGATCAGGGCAATCAGCACCGCAACCACCAGCACGCACGGCACCACAATCCAGGCGAAATCGAGCGGCGCGTCAAACAGCATCACGCCAATCGCTTTCGCCAGACCCCACCCGGCAACGCTTCCCAGCGCCCCGCCTGCCAGCCCACTGGAGGCGGCTTCGAGGTAGAACAGCAGCATGATCTGCCACTGGCGCGCGCCAAGCGCCTTCATCAGACCGATCTCTTTGGCGCGTTCCATAATGGTGCTGGTCATCAGCGAGGCAATCCCCATTGCCGATGCCGCCAGCGCGGCAACCGTCACCACCGCCATCAGCAGCTGAATTTTATCAATCACCACCCCTTCAGATGCGGCGACCTGCCAGACCGGGCGCACCTCCGCCCCGGAGATCGCTTCCTCCAGTTGGTGGGCGATAGAAGAAACATAAGCAGTGCAGTACCAGAGGTCGTACTCTTCCGCATTGAGCGCATCCAGATTTTCCCGCGCACGGCGTGAAAGCTCATTTTCCGGTACCGTCAGCGCCGAAACACGAATGGCCTGCACCTTGCCGGGCAACCCCAATAGCGTCTGCGCCGTCGCAAGCGGCATCACCAGTTGGTTATCTTCCTCGCCGCCGCTGGAGAGGATCCCGCTGACGGTGACATGAACTGTTGTACCCGCGTTGTTTAGCGCCAGCGTATCACCCGCTTTCCATCCTGTTTGTCGCGCCAGCGCGTGCCCCACCAGCGTTTGCGGTGGACTGTTCTCGCCTTCCTGCGGCCAGTCACCGGTCACCTGCCAGAACGGGCTGACCGTTTTCTGTCCGGTTTCATATCCCTCTTCATCCGGAATATCGACCGGCTGACTGAAGAACGTCCCGAGAATGCGCACCGCGTTATCGTTAACGGTGACTTCACCGCCCAGCATCGGTGCAAAACCAACAATGTTATTGCGCCAGAAAATATCTTTGATATTCGGTAATTCAGCTTCATCAAGGAAATCCTGCCCCGAGAGCGGATTACTGCTTTCGCTAAACAGCGCAGGCAATGCCGCTTGTCCGGCAGGCTCAATCAGGATGTTCGCGCCGTAGGACTTGAGCTCCCTCGACATTTTGTCACCGATATCGATAGACACCGCCAGCAGCGCCGAGATCAGGCTGGCTGCAAGAAAGACCGTGATAATCGCCAGCCCTTTACGCCGCAGGTTGCGTCCCCAGGATTGTCGTAACATTCGCCACAGCATCGTTACTCCTCCCTCAGTTCCGCAGGAACAAACTGTTCCGGCGTTTTACGAAAACGGTCATAGTTCGCTTCGGAGGAGAAGAACCAGGTCTTACCGCCGTAGCTGTATTTGAAGTCCGCCGAGGTATTGGTCAGCGTTGAACCGTCAACCGGATCGGTCACCTGAATGGTCATCACCGTCGAGAAGTAGTTCACGCCAGCGGCCAGTTCTTTACCGGGGATCACTAACTCTTTTTCATCGTTGCGCCAGTTTTCAATCGGCACCGGATTGCAGCCGCCGGGTTTGCCAATAGAAGGGATAAAAATGTGTACCCCGCAGGCGACGCAAATGACCTGATTGCCTTCCATCACATAGCCCTGATCGCCGCACAGCAGACAGGCATCAAACACCACGCCAAAGCGCAGTTTATCGGGATAGCGGTTGATGATGAAAAAGCGCACGGCTTTGCCATCGTCAGCCACCCAGACAAAGCGATGCAGCTTACCGTCCCGCAGTTGTTCAACGGGCAGATGGACACTGCCGTCGCTGGCGAGCGTTACCGGGATGGCTTGCGAAAGCTGCGGCGGCTGAGACGCGACGTTGTCCCACCACAGTTGCCCGGCAATCACCACCACGGCGCAACCGAGGGTGACCAGCCAAAGCCGCAGCGCATTACGCCGCTGCGCCAGCGCCAGGCGATGAGCGATCGGTTCTTCTGTTGCCCGCGTCTGCCGGTGAGCGCTCAGTAACGACGGCAGCCAGCACAGCGCCAGAATCAGCAGTAATCCCACCGCCATCCAGTTATAGGCTGGCGCATTATTGGTCACTTTCGCCACAAAGCTCAGCAGCGATTTCGCCAGCGGCAGCACCTGCAGCTTCAGCAACAGCAACAGCAAATTACCGCTTAACGGCAGCCACAGCATGACCAGCAGAATGAGGGTGAACGGCCAGTACAGCACGCGGATTCGGCGCAACAGCATGGCGCAAAGCACGCCCGCCAGACAGAGGATCGCGAAGGCAAGGACCACTGCCGTCAGATTCAGCAGCAGTTCAGTATTCAGGACATGCGTGCTGGTTAAGCCACCGAGATTCGGATCGAGCGCCCAGTGACGCGCTGCGCCAAAGACCAGAATCCCCTGCCACAGATAGCGCACGCGGTTTCCCGCCCACCAGAAGCTGAGCACAAACAGCAGCGTGACCATCACTTCCGTTCCGACCAGTAACAGCTGTACCGGTTGTGAACCGCGCAGCGTCAGTCCTGCCAGCACGCCGGCCACCAGGCCAATAAGCAGCGTCCAGCCCAGAGGGCGTAAGGAAGGGGGATCGTTTCGACTCCAGAGAACACCGGAGAGTAGCGCGATGCAGAAAAAGACCTGTAGCGTGGTGACGAAAAAGTAACTCATGACATCGACTCAGAACAGCGGATTGACTCGGCCGGGATGAGTTAGCATCCCGGCGCATCGGTTTTCTTAGTTCAGACCGACGTATTTAAATTCGTAGCTCACATCAAACGGTTTCCACCAGCGACCGACGCCAGTGTCACTGTCGGTGTGACGGTGCATCCCCGCTTTTGACGGCGGTTCAATGTGGTAAGTCACTTTGTAGTTGCCCACGCCCATCATCTTGACGTTCGCGCCATAGTGAGGGCCATCGCTGGCGACCATCGGCATAAACGTCCCTTCTTGTTTTTCACCGGTATCGCTGTTGACCAGGGTGTAGCTGATGGTCAGATACGGGATCCACTCACCGGCGCCAAAGCCGTTTTTACTGCCTTCGACCGCGTGAATATCCGCCTCAAGGTGAATATCGGCTTTGGCTGCCGGTAAGCCCATGCCGCGCGGTTCCATATCAATTGGCTGCAGGTAAACGGCGGCCAGCTCCATTTCATTCATCACGACAGGCTCGCCCGCCGGGTACTCTTTAAAGGCGAACGCTGCCGGTGCGGTGAAAATTCCGGCCATCACTGCGCTGGCAATCAGGGTTTTCTTCATGGTCATCAGACATATCCTCTCGTCTAAAATCACAACTACAGAGTGTTTTTTATTGTTTCCCCGGGAACGGCGCTTTTTCGCCGCATTACCCACAGCGCAAGCAGCGCAGCGAGCAGCAATACTGCCTGCGGTAACAGCGTTTCCACATAGGGATAAATCCCCAGCCAGCTGATTTCCGGGAAGCCGTTAATCAACGTTGGCTGGAACAGTTTGCCTTCCACCAGTTCCAGCACGCCTTTGCCCGCAAACACGAAGGCCATCAGGTACATGAAACTGCCGGTAAACATAAAGAAGGGTTTCAGCGGCAAACGCACCACCGAATAACGCATGACCAGCCACGCCGCCAGTAACACGACACAGCCAATAACAAAGCCCGCGCCAATCGCCATGTGTCCGGCGGCATCTTTGGCATCGCCGATCAGGGCGTAGTAGAACAGAACCGTTTCGGCACCTTCGCGATAGACCGCGAGGAAACTGGTCAGCCACAGCCCCACCAGCGACCCTTTCGTCAGCGAGTGAGACAGCTTGCCTTCCAGCCAGGCCTTCCAGTGTCGGGCTTCTACTTTAGACAGCAGCCAGTAGCTCATGAAGAACAGCATCACGACCGCAATCAACATCGTGATGCCTTCCAGCAATTCCCGGCTGGCGCCCGAGTTGGTGAACAGCAACTGGAAAATCACGGCGGTGATCACGCTGGCGACCAGGGCGACGATCACCGACTGGCGAATCAACGGCAGCTTATCCTGATGATTGTTTTTCACCATGTAGGCGACAATCGCCGCCACGATCAGCAGGGCTTCCAGCCCTTCACGGACAATGATCATCAGGCTGTAAAGCAGCAGGCTCCACTGCGTCTCTTCTCCTTCGCCAAGCATCGTCACCGCTTTTTGCAGATCCTGCTCGAGCGCGCTCGCTTCTGACTGGAGTCTTTCGGCCGGCTGACCGGCCTTCATCAAGCTGACCAGACGGGTGAAGTAGGCTTCCAGCGTGGTTTTGAACGCCGAATCACGGGAGCCGATTTTGTTTTCCATGCCGCTGGCTTCGAAGCGATCGAAATAGCTATCCTGAACATCCAGAATGGCATTCTGCGCCTCGCCGCGTTGATAACGTGCAATGGCGTCCTGAATGCTCTGATTGATTCCGCTGGCCACTTCACCCCAGTTTGTGCGCGAACTCCCCTCCTCCACCGCCGGAGCGTTGTCCGCAGTTTGTGGAGCCGCAATCTGCTGATCGTCGCGGGTCGTCGGTAAGCCAGGCAGAATATCCTCGATATCCTGTAACAGCGTGGTGACCTGATAAGAGACGTCGTTGAGACGATCGGGTTGGGCGGCAAGGGCAATCAGCGCGGAAAACTGTTGATTGATGGCGGCGGCATCTTTGGCCGAACGATTCTGCCTGACCGACATTTCCATCTCAGAGTTTTTGAATCCCTGATAGTGCGCCTGCTGAACGTGCTGACTGGCCGTAGCGTAGTTCCCGGCCTGATAGTCATTCACCGCCTGGGCCAGCAGATCGTCGATAATACGGAAGCTCTCTTGCCAGTGGACAGCGATATCCGTTCGGGTGAGCGCGCTGTGCTGCTCTTCCGCGACCAGTCGGTGTCCGCCGTCCAGCACCGGTTCAACTTCTCGTAGCGATGCCTTCAGCCAGTCGATTCTCGACTGCACATCAGCAAGCGGTTTCTTCTCGCCAATCATCCGCCGGATTTCACCGAAGGCGCTCTCCATTTCGTAACTTTTACTGGCGGAAATGTTAATGCGGATGGGACCTTCGAGATTTTCGAACACCTCAAAGTAGGCCATTTGTACCGTACGGCGCGCCTCATCGGTTTGCTGCTGAGAATAAAGTTCTGCTGTTTTATCAAGACGTTGCTCAATATCTTCAATAAACGGAGCATAGTTTGTCGCGGCCCATACGCTAACGCTTATGAGCAGACTGAAGAGAGTCACCAGCAGTGAGAGGCAAAACTTACGCACGATACGCACCAAAGAACACAAATGATAATTATTATCATTATCGATTTTTGCTGACGTTGTACATGACCTGGATCATAAAAATGTCAACGGGTGACAACTTATGTAAATTTATTTCATCGATATGTGATGGAGGGCGAAATCTGACGGAGGGTAATACACCGCCCTACCGTCAGGAATTGAATGACGACGTTGCGTAAATCCGCAAAAAATTAATGATACTGCGCCTACTGGCTTAAAGTAAATTATCCGCAGGCGCACATCATTCAGCGATACAACATCTCCGGGTCTTGTTTCAGTCGCTGCAAAAATGGGCCATAACCCTGCTCGCTGATCCAGTAGTTAATACTCTTCTCAACGCCCGTTGACGTCAGCGTCGCACCAGAAATACCATCAACGGTATATTCATTATGCTTCCCTGATGTCTCCTGAACTATTTTCAACGCCGGCGTTCCATTCTCATCAGCCACTTTTTTCCCCGGCCATTGTTGACGCCAGCTTTCATCTTTCACCCTGGCCCCCAGAAATGGCGTCTCTCGCTGCTGATAATAATACAGATTGTTCACCGTACGGCCGTCCAGTCCCAAAGAGAGAAATGCGTGCATCATCGATTTCGCCCCTTTGCCTGAAACAGGAATGATAACCTGCTGAATCTTATTATACTTATCTTTTACCAGGTAAACTTCCGCCAGCGAACAGCGCTGACGAATCTGTGCAGGGTCCTGCTCCGGAGTGAGTTTTTTACATCTCTGTGCGGCCGTTTTGTCCGTCACCCACTCGCCGGAATCCAGATTTACCGTGCGCACGATAATCGAACGCTGATACAGGTTATCTCGCGATTTTTTATCCTGAGAATCCGTCTTAAGTAAGCCCGCCGCCTGTAAAACAGCGGCATTTTTTTCTTCTGCCGTCGGCTCCGTCATTTCCCCCTGAAAAAGCATAAACCAGGCGATCGCAATCAGAAAAATAAGGACACAAAGCACCATCATTGATGCAATAATAATTTTACCCTTGCGCATTTCTTTATAATCCCTGTAAGCATTAACATCGTTATATCGCTACATGATATGCCATCACTCCTCGTCATTTGCAATAATAAAAACCGCGAAAATATAGATTCAGCCCCGTTTACTTTTCGCCTTAATATTTGAATCGTATATTGTTACGGCTATTTCATGGCGGAAAAAACCGGGTTTCCCCGGTTTTGACTCAACTGATTTTCGCCCACCCTAGCCGCAGGAGCATTCCCCAGTAGCTGGTCCAGCCGCTGGTAGTGGAAACCACCTGCCCTTTTGACACCACGATCAGCGTGGGGGTGACGCTGATATCCCAACTGCGGGAAAGTGCGCCACTGGCATCGTTGACCACGGGAAAAGAGATCCCTTTGTGCGCCAGCCAGCGCGTGAGCGTCTGTTCATCTCCCGAACGCAGCGCGATGGTCAGCACATTCTTCCCTTGCGCCTGCAAGCGAGCAACGTCCGGTGTGGTATAGCGGCAAACGCCACACCAGGTGGCCCAGAAATAGATGAGTAGCGGCTCTTCCTCACTTAATGCCGCCAGCGTCACCCGTTCACCATCCAGCGTGTAAAGCGGTGTACTGTCGAAAGCCGTCGGTGCCTGTGGCGCGCGCCAGACATCCATCAGCCACATTCCACCAGCCAGCAGGAGCAGAAAAATCACACCTTCACGCAGCCAGCGCCGCAACTTACTGACCATTTGCCACCGCCAGTTTTTCTTTGACGATCTCCTCAAGGACTTCCCAGGAAACAGCACCGGGGATCAGTTCATCGCCAACGATCGTCGCCGGCGTTCCCTGAACGCCAACGAGTCGCGCCAGTTGCAGATTGGTGCTCAGCGTTTCATTGCTTTTTTCATCCAGTATGACCGGACTGGCAGCCGATTTTTGCTGCGCCTGCTTAATGCTGACGTCAGTGTGATACCCCCTCTTTTGCATCAGCTTTTCATGCAGCGCGAGGAACTGCTGTGGATGCTCGCGCCAGGTGGTGAGCGCCGTCCG
This sequence comes from Citrobacter freundii complex sp. CFNIH2, assembly GCF_002880615.1. Lineage (NCBI taxonomy): Bacteria > Pseudomonadati > Pseudomonadota > Gammaproteobacteria > Enterobacterales > Enterobacteriaceae > Citrobacter > Citrobacter freundii complex sp. CFNIH2. The sequence goes on from NZ_CP025757.1 coordinate 1,851,534, forward strand.
CGCAGACAGCACCGAGCTTTCGCCTTTAAACGGCAGCGGTTTGATAATCACCGCCACGTCCGGGTATTTCGCCACCAGTTTCTCCAGCAGCGGATCAAGCTGTTTGCAGTACGGACAGTTGTAATCGGTAAAATTCACCAGCGTCAGTTTTGCGTGTTTTGCGCCAATGCGCGGACTGGACGGATCGTTAAACAACGCCTCCTGAATGAGGGCTTCGATCTGTTTTTCCTGCTCCGGGGTAAACGGCGCGGCTTCTTTGGCGAGGCTGAACGCGCTGAACAGGGTAAATAACAGGATGATCAGGGATTTCATGGCGTTTCTCCTTTCGCTTCAGCCAGCGTTTCTAACAGACCGTCGCGCGTTAATAACGTCGGCAGCGCCTGACCTTTCGGTAAGCCGGGGCCATAAATTTGGTTATACGGTACGGCAACCTGGCCGCGTGATTTCAGAAATGCCGTAATGTCATCAGACGGCAGCGTCCAGTCGCCGCGCAGAGCCACCACATCCGGTTGCTGTAGCGCCGCCTGCACCGCGTCGGTGTTCAGCACGTTATATTTATTGACCTTGCAGGTAATGCACCAGTCGGCGGTCACATCGATAAATACGCGCTTATGCTGCGCAAGCGCGTCAGCGATCGCCTGCTCGCTCAGCGGCTGCCAGCGGACACTCTCTTTCACCGCACTCTGAGGGGTAAAACCCAGATGAGGCAGAAGCAGCGTTGCCAGCCAGAGGGCCGAACCGAGCATCATTAAGCCGAGCAGGCGTCGCAGTCCGTTCATCCAGCGTCCCGGTCGCGGCAGACGAAGCGCCAGACCCGGACGCAGTGCGACCAGCAACCACGGCAGGCTCATCCCGACACCGAGCGCGAAGAAAAGCCCCCACAGCACGGGCAGCGATGCCGTCAGCGCCACCGCCACGGCCGTACCGAGAAACGGCGCGCTGCACGGTGTCGCCAGCAGCGTGGCGAACGCGCCCTGCCAGAAATGCCCCGCCAGACCATTGCCGCCGTAAGTCGCCAGTCGGGTGGTCATTGATGACGGCAAGCGAAATTCAAACAGACCGAGCAGACTGGCGCTGAAGGTCAGCATCACCAGCACCATTACGCCGATAAACCATGGATTCTGGAACTGGATCCCCCAACCCAACGCCTGATGGCTCAGGCGAAGCACGGTCATCAGTAATGCCAGCGCCATGAAGGAGATCAGAATACCGCCCACCGACGCGAGGAACTGCCGTCGTATCTGTTGGCGGTTTTTCTCCTCAACGAGCAAAATCGAACCCAGCTTCATCCCCAGCACCGGCAATACGCAGGGCATCAGGTTGAGGATCAGTCCGCCCGCCAGCGCCATAAGGACCACCTGCCAGAGCGGCAACCCGGCGGTATCCGCCGCCGGTGCATCACCAACGGTAAGCTGGCTCTCCTGCGCCACACCGTTATCCGCCAGCACCAACGTGAGCGATTTGCCGCGCAGATTCGGCGCCCCTTCCCCCCAGCTATCGTGAACCGGCACCGTCGCGTGAAGTTTTTCGCCATCGACCCGGATCAAGGGTTTAGCAAAATCCGAGTCCTCTACGCTATCGAGGAACAGCGCGGGTGCGGTCCAGCCACCGCGGCGCTGCGCCTCGATCACCAACTCGCCGTCACGCGCACCGGCGATCAGGGTTTGCGTCAGACCTTGCGCCAGGGGCACGCGTCCCATCGCCTGAGCATAATCATGTGCAAATCCGGCATCCTGTTGAGAGGCCGTGAGCGAAAACGGGTAGTCGGTCAGCAAACACACGTTGCTACAGGTAGAGAGCGTCAGCACACCGGCAATGCGCTCGGGAGTGTCTCCCCGGACGGTCAGCGGAAACGTGACCTGTTGGTGATAGCCCTGGGTGGTAATACCGGCGACGTCAAAACGGGCCGGTGTCGGCCAGAACCAGTCCACCGCTGGCATCTCTCCTTGCCAGGCGATGGCAGGCGCAACGCCGCCTTCCCCCGGCGAGCGCCAGTACGTCTTCCAGCCGTTTTCCAGTTTGACGTCGATCAGCAGACGGGTTTCCCCCTGTGCTGACGTATCGGCGCGCAGTCGCACGCTGGCATGGTCGTTCTCCGGGGAACGCAGCCAGCCGCTCTCTGCCGCCCACGATGTGGGCAGCCAGAGTAATAACAGGCAGATCAGTCCCTGCCTGAAGGCATACATCATAATTTTTCTCCATGAATGATTAACTTACTGTACGAAACAGCCGGTCTGTCATTCGCGGAAAACGCAGAATCTGAGATGGACCCGAAGTCTGGGGGAGAAATAACGCGTTGTGGGAAGAACGGTAAGCGTACCGTCCTGAGCGGCGTTAACAAGGCAAGAAGTATGCAGAGCGCGAGGAGCGCGCCTTCAAAGACTACCGGTGGCGCGGCAAGCAGCGATTTCGCACTGAGCTCGCACGGGGTCACGGGGGACGTTTCATCTGTCACGGACGTCGGCGATGCCGTCGCCGCGATCGCGGTTGTCTCCATCTGCAACGCATGCAGGCCCGCCATGCGCTGCGCGGTACAGACCATCACCACGACACATGCCAGGCAGAGGAACCACCATCCCATCCGTTGACGTTTCGCCATTACACCCTCACTCATTGACGCGAGTTATCTTAGCGGCTGGCGTGTTTTACGCAACCTCTGGGCTGTAAAGTTATGTTGTCTCGCTGGTTGGCATTCATCCTCGACAGGATTACCCTACACTTACCGGTGACACCTTTTATGGGATCCCTTCAGCCTGTATTGATTAACCCGAGAGAACGCTATGGAATTAAAGGATTATTACGCCATCATGGGCGTGAAACCGACGGACGATCTCAAGACTATCAAGACCGCTTACCGCCGACTGGCCCGCAAATATCATCCCGATGTCAGTAAAGAACCCGATGCCGAAGCCCGCTTTAAAGAGGTCGCCGAAGCCTGGGAAGTGCTGAGCGATGAGCAGCGACGCGCTGAATACGATCAGCTCTGGCAACACCGCAATGACCCGCAATTCAACCGTCAGTTCCAGCAGGGTGAAAACCAGAGTTACAACGCCGAAGACTTCGACGATATCTTCTCCTCTATTTTTGGTCAGCACACGCGTCACTCACGTCAGCGCCATGCCAGCCGGGGACATGATATTGAAATTGAAGTCGCGGTTTTTCTTGAAGAAACGCTCGCTGAACACAGCCGAACCATCAGCTATAACCTGCCGGTCTACAATGCGTTTGGCATGATTGAACGTGAGATTCCCAAAACCCTGAACGTAAAAATTCCGGCGGGCGTCGGCAATGGTCAACGCATTCGTCTGAAAGGCCAGGGGACGCCGGGTGAAAACGGCGGACCAAATGGCGATTTGTGGCTGGTGATCCACATCGCGCCGCATCCCCTGTTTGATATCGTTAACCAGGATCTGGAAATTGTGGTGCCGCTCGCCCCATGGGAAGCCGCGCTGGGCGCAAAGATTGCCGTCCCCACGCTCAAAGAGAGCATTCTGGTCACCATTCCCCCGGCAGTCAGGCCGGACAACGTTTACGCATCAAAGGTAAAGGTCTGGTCAGTAAAAAACAGACCGGTGATTTGTATGTCGTGCTGAAGATCGTGATGCCGCCGAAACCGGATGAACGTGCGACTGCGCTGTGGCAGCAACTGGCAGAGGCACAGTCAGGATTTGATCCGCGCAAAGATTGGGGGAAAGCATAATGGCTAACGTCACCATTACTTTTACAGTTACCGAGTTTTGCCTGCGCACCGGCGTGACGGAGGAAGACCTGAACGAAATCGTGGGTCTGGGCGTCATCGAACCTTACGCCGAAACGACGGACAGCTGGCAGTTCGACGATCATGCGGCCACCGTGGTACAACGCGCCCTGCGGTTACGTGAAGAACTGGCGCTCGACTGGCCGGGGATCGCCGTCGCACTCACGCTACTGGAAGAGAACGCGCGTTTACGTCAGGAAAACCGCCTGCTACGACAGCGGCTTGCGCGTTTTATTACTCATCCATAAGTACTGGGCAGCGTAAGCTGCCCAATTATCAGGCAATGATATAAATCAACGCTGGCTCAACGGGATAGCCGTACGATAGTAGCATTCAAAATGCCACTTTATGGAAGTCAGAAGGCAATGAGCGATAAAAGCAGAAAGCGCTGGCAGCGCCGCCCTGGGACAACGGGCGGAAAACTGCCGTGGAACGACTGGCGTAATGCCTCCACCTGGCGCAAAGCCACGCAATGGCTGCTGATGGCGATCAATATTTATATTGGCGTGACGTTTTACTACTGGGTGCGTTATTACGAAACTGGCGGAACCAGTCTGTACGTTCCCCGACCTGGCGGCATTGAAGGTTGGCTGCCCATCGCGGGCCTGATGAACCTGCGCTATACGCTGGAAACCGGCATCCTTCCCCCTGTTCACGCCGCCGCCATGCTCCTGCTGGCCGCGTTTATGCTGGTCAGTCTGTTGCTCAAAAAGTCGTTCTGCTCGTGGCTGTGCCCGGTTGGTACGTTGTCTGAGCTTATCGCCGATGTGGGTAAGAGATTGTTCGGTCGCAACTTTGCGCTACCTCGCTGGCTCGATATCCCTCTGCGCAGCCTGAAATATCTGCTTCTGGCCTTTTTTCTCTACATTTCGCTGTCGATGCCGGCGCAAGGTATTCAGTATTTTTTAATGTCGGCATACGGGATTATTATCGATGTGAAGATGCTCGATTTCTTTCGCAATATTGGCACAATCACCCTGCTGAGCGTCGCCCTTCTGGTGGTCATAAGCCTGTTCATTCGCAACGCGTGGTGCCGTTATCTGTGTCCCTATGGCGCCCTGCTCGGGCTGCTTTCCCTGCTCTCACCGTTCAAAATACGCCGCAATGCGCAAAGCTGTATTGACTGCGGAAAATGTGCCAAAAACTGCCCGTCGCGGATCCCGGTGGATAAGCTGATTCAGGTGCGAACGGTGGAATGTACCGGCTGTATGACCTGTGTGGAATCCTGCCCGGTGGCTTCAACGCTGACATTTTCCCTGCGGACGCCAACGGGAAGTGCTGAAACACGGCGAGGAACGTTATCGGGTATGGCGATGACGCTGCTGGTGCTCGGCATTATGTTTGCCATTATCGCATTCGCGATGCTGATGGGCGTCTGGGACAGTCCGGTGCCAGAGCAGCTTTACTTCCGTCTGATTCCTGAAGCAAGGATGATCGGGCATTAACAGATACCGGATGGGCCTGCGCACCATCCGGTCGTTGACGATCACTCCGGTTTCTTGTCTTCGCTGATGCCATCCTCGATAAAATCTTTATCGAGTTCTTCGGCATTCCCCTCGTGATCGCGCCCGGAAAGAATGTTCCAGCAGGCGATAAACAGCGCGGCAACGAGCGGACCAATGACGAAACCATTGATGCCATAAATCTCCATTCCGCCCACCGTGGTGATAAGAATCAGGTAATCAGGCATTTTGGTATCTTTGCCGACCAGAATGGGGCGCAGAATATTATCCACCAGCCCTACCACCACCACGAAGAAACCGACGATGAAAAAGCCCTGCCACAGTTGCTGTGTCGAAAAGAGATAGATAGCCGCTGGCACCCAGATGATCGCGGAACCCACGGCGGGGATCAGTGACAGAAACGCCATCAGCGCCCCCCACAGAATGCTGCCGTCAATCCCCACAATGTAAAACGCAATTCCGCCCAGTGTCCCCTGCACGATCGCCACCACAACCGTGCCTTTTACCGTCGCCCGGGAGACCGCCGCAAACTTCGCAAACAGGTGCTGCTTAACGAAATTCGACAATGGTAGCGAGTCGAGGATTTGCCGAACCAGAAACGGTCCATCCTTGAGCAGGAAAAAGAGCAGGTAGAGCATGATGCCGAAACTGATCGCGAAACCAAAGGTGCCTTTGCCTATCAGGAAGGCGCTCCCGGCCAGATATTGCCCGCCCTTTAATGCTACATCCGACAGCTTCTGCTGGATTTTTGCGGCGTTATCGAGGGAGTGATCGGCAAGAAACGAACGCGCCCACTCCGGCATATGCGCAAACATACTCGCCACCACTTCCGGGAACTGAGCGTCATTATGCTGCAACTTGTTGTACACCACATTCAGTTCAACGGCGAGTGAGGAGAGGATCAGCATTAACGGGATGAATACGATCAAGCAGATAATACCCAGCGTCAACAAAGACGCCACCCCGTTACGCTCCCCCAATGCCGCACGCAGTTTGTTTTTCACCGGGTAGAAGATAACCGTCAGAATTGCAGCCCATAAGATGGCGGAAAAGTATGGCGACAGCACGTCGAAGAATGCCCATGTCACCATGGCGAGAAGAAAGAGGAAAAACCCTTTATTCAGTCCGTTAAAACGCATTAGAGGATCCTGTAAACAAAGAAACTCTGTGGACTATAGGACTGATTGCGGATTTTACAAAGCCGACAAGAAGAAAACCGTCAGACAATGCTTCACCTTCAAAATGTGATAGTGCTCATTGTTTCACCAAAAGGAATTGCATTTAGCTCAAGAATAGATCAATCATAATCACATACACGAACACGGTCCGCATATACGAACAAAAACGGAGAGAAGATGAGCGCATTCGATTACAGCAACCCGGTAAAGTTTTATTTTGGCGCAGGGAAATTCAATCAGTTAGGCGAGATAGCCGCGAAGCACGGGCAGAACGTGTTACTGGTCGTGTCTGACAGCACCAAACACACAGGCCAACTCGAACGGGCGCAACAGGCGCTTTCTGACGCCGGGATTGCCTTTGCTATTTACGATCGCTTTATGCAGAACCCGCTTTCGACACTGGTTGAAGAAGGCGCAGCGCTGGCCAGAGATGAACACTGCGATCTGGTCATTGGGATCGGTGGCGGCAGTGCAATGGATATGGCAAAAGGCATCGCCTTTTGCGCCTGCAATGAAGGCAGTATCTGGGATTACGTGTTTGGCAAAAAACAGGCGCAGCACGCGTTGCCGGTGATATTAATCCCCACCACGGCCGGAACCGGCAGCGAAGCGAACCGGACCGCCGTGTTTACCAATCCGCAAACGCATGACAAAAAAGGGCTGGTTAATCCGCTGATCTACCCTGTCGCCGCCATCATCGATCCCGAACTGATGCTGACCCTGCCCAAACGCGTTATCGCTGGTCCGGGCGCTGATGTTCTTTTCCATGCCCTGGAATCTTATATCTCGCGTAACGCAAATCCATTCAGTGAAATGCTGTCCCTGCAGGCCATTCGTCTGCTGGCGAAAAACCTGCCGCGGGTTTACGAGGACGTGAGCTGTCTGGGCGCCTGGGAAAAGGTGACACAGGCCAGCACACTCGCGGGAATGGCGATCGACTGTGCGGGAACCACATTACCGCACGCGCTACAACATCCGATGGGCGGGTTGCTGGATGTGGTGCACGCAGAAGGGATTGCCGCGGTCTACCCTGTCTTTCTTGAATACACCTGGTCCGCCTCTCCAGAGAAGTTTGCCGCCATCGCACAAGCCATGGGCGTTAACACACAGGGAATGACCACTGAACAAGCGGCCCAAAGCAGCGTTACCGCCGTCACCGACTTCCTGAAAGGCATCAATATGCTGCCGACGCTGAGCGAACTTGGGGTAAAAGAAGAGCACTTCGACTGGATCATTAATAACGTGCTGACCACGATGAATGTGGTTTTAAACAATAACCCACGCGTGCCTGATGCGAAGACACTTCGCGATCTTTTAACCCGTAGCCTTTAATCGATAAAGGAATAGCCATGTTTATTATTATAGATTCTGGCTCGTCAGCAACACGACTGTATCTTATGGATTCCGGCGACCTCCAGGTCATTGACCGATCGGTTATCCAGACTGGTGTCAATTCCACTATTGACAAGGGAAGCAATGAATTTCTGAAAACGGAGATGGCATCCGGAATAAAGGAACTGCTCAACAGGCACTCACTGTCGACTGAAGAAATTGAATTTATTATCGCCTCAGGAATGATTACATCTAATCTGGGGCTTTACGAAATACCGCACCGGGAAGCACCAGCGGATATTGAACAACTGGCTAAACATGCCGTGCGTTTCGCCGGTAATGCCCTTTTGCCGGTGAATATCCCGGTGATACTGATTCCGGGGATAAAAAATAAAACCACGGCCCAGTGGCAGAACCTGAGTGGCGTCGACCTCATGCGTGGCGAAGAAACGCAGGCCGCAGGCGTATTGTTAGCCTGGAACCCGACATTGCCCTGCACGCTGATTGAACTGGGCTCAACCACTAAGCTGATATCCATCAATGAAAAAGGCGAAATCGCCGGCAGCATCACTTCACTCAGTGGTCAGGTTTATGCCGCCATTCTGAAACAGACATTTGTTGCTGCCAGTGTAGAGAATGCCGAAGACGCCGAATTAGATGAAACAGTTATTGATGCGGCGTACCGCTCTATTACGCAAAGCGGCTTCCTGCGCACCGTATTAATGACGCGCTTCTTACAATTTTCTTTACCCAGTACAGCAGCGCAGAGAAAGTTATTTCTTGAAAGCGCGATGGCCTGCGACGATCTCAAACTGCTGTCAGATGCCCAACACCAGGGATTTAATCTGAACGGTGACGTCTATCTTATTGGGAATGCGTCACGCTGCGCCTTATACCACTATATCTTTTCACATTATGCAGAGCGTAATGCGCGCTTCCACATTATTTCCGATGCGGAAAGTATCGATATGCTGGCAATAACCGGAGCGAGCGCCATCGCCCGCGCAATACAAAATAACCCGCAGTAAGGTGAAAACAAGATGACCATTATTACCATCGATACCGGGACCACCAATACCCGCGTCTGCGCCTGGCAGGACGGAACATTACTGGCTGAAGCGGCACGTTCCGCAGGCGTTCGCGACACCGCCATTACCGGCAGCACGGCCACGTTGATGCAAGGCGTCAGCGACGCCGTCCAGGAGGTAAAGCAAAAAGCCGGCATCCCTCGCGACGCGAAGGTAATTTACCTCTCCGCCGGGATGATTACCTCCAACGTGGGTTTATGTGAGATCCCCCACCTTGTCGCTCCCGCCGGGTTAAAAGAACTGGCGGAGGGTATGACCCCCGCGCATCTGCCAGAGATTAGCGATGAACCCATCTGGTTTGTTCCTGGCATACGCAATCACAAAGACGCCGTCTCACTCGATAACGTCGAGCAGATGGACATGATGCGTGGCGAAGAAACGGAAGCGATTGGCGTACTCAGTAGCCTTGATATCCGTGGGCCAGCGTTGATTATTTTACCGGGTTCGCATTCCAAATTTGTCAAAATTGATGCGCAGAACCGCATCGAAGGCTGCGTGACCACCATGGGCGGTGAGCTTCTGGAAGTGATTACCCGGCACACGATCCTGGCCAGCTCGTTGCAGCATCAATTCGCGACCGACATCGACAGTCCGTCGTTATTACAAGGGGCCCGCCAGTGTCTGCAGACCGGGCTTTCCCGCACCTGTTTCTCGGTTCGCGTGCTGGACATGTTTGCTTCCTTATCGCTGAACCAGAAAGCGAACGTACTGCTCGGCGCCGTCTTGCAGGATGATCTTCAGGCCGTCAAAAACAGTCGGGCCTTTGACTGTCCGCCGGATACGCACATTGTGGTGTGCGGTAAAGAGGTTCTTAAATTCGCGTTCGCCACCTTAATCGATCATGACCCGTGGTTTAACGGAAAAATAACCGTCGCGCCAGAAAATAAATCCTTATCGGCAGAGGGATTACTGGCGTTGGCGAAACGGAAAAACATTATTTAACTCCTTTGTACCCTACAAAAATAAAGGTTTACGTTATGAACACAACCGTAAAAGAAAGTGCCGTAGTCAAAAAAAGAGGCGGTAAAAGATGGTTTGTTGTTTTCCTCTTATTAATCGGCGGGATAATTAACTATCTGGATCGCGCGAGTTTATCCATCGCCGCGCCCGATATGATGAAAGAACTGAATCTGTCTAACACGGATATTGGGCTTCTGGGGTCGGTATTCGCGTTAATTTACGCATTGTGCCAACTCCCGGCCGGTTTTCTGGTTGACCGCTTTGGCCCTAAGAAAGTGTATGGCTGGGCCGTCGCATTATGGAGCGGCGCCACGATGCTGACGGGGGCATGCAGCAATATGATGACCCTGATTTTCGCACGCGGAATTTTAGGCATTACCGAAGCCCCCTGCTGGCCCGGCGCGGCCAAAATCACGGCCTCATGGTTCCCTAAGAAAGAGCGCGCGCTGGCGACAGGTTTCTGGGATGCTGCGTCGAAATGGGGCCCGGCCATTGCTCCGCCGATTCTGGTGGCCATTATCGTACCTTTTGGCTGGCGTTCTTTATTTTATATTGCCGGTGCCATTGGCCTGGTCTTCGTGGTGTTCTTTATTTTTGCTTATCACCAGCCGGAAAAACACCCGAGTATCACTAAAGAAGAACTGGATTATATTAAGGAAGGCGGCGGTGGCACCGCAGAAAAACTGACCGGTGATGCAGAGAAAATCAGTTGGGGCGGTTTATTCAAATACCGTTGCATCTGGGGGATGATATTAGGCTGGTTTTGCTATGTGTGGATGATGAATATTTTCACCACATTCCTGCCGCTTTATTTGATGAAAACTCAGAACATTCAGCTTAAAGAGTTAGGGATCTATGCCAGTATTCCTTATTTCGGCGGTATTGTCGGCGCCATTATGGGTGGATACATCTCCAAATGGTTAATCGATAAAAATATCTTTACCGACTCACTGAAAGCAAAACGCGTCACCATCAGTATCTCTGCGTTACTCGCGGGTATTGCGGTCATTGCCGTGCCGATGGTGGATGGCCTGTTTGCCACATTAACGCTGCTGGTGATTGCAATGGCGCTGCTTTCCGCGCTCTCCGCAACCGGCTGGGCGCTGCCTGGCGACGTTGCCCCCTCCTCCATGGTGGCGTCAGTCGGCAGTATCCAGAACTTCGGCGGCTATTTTGCCGGATCGCTCTCCCCCCTTGCCACTGGCCTGATTGCTGATGTCACTGGCTCTTACACCCTGGCCTTCGTCAGCGGTGGGATCATCGCGGCCTGCGCCGCACTGTGTTACTGGTTCATCGTAAAAGAGCCGGTAAAAGTAGAAGAATAATACCGTCAGGGGGGAAATCTCCCTGACTTTTTACAGAGGTTATCAATGATTAAACATCGCGTTATTCACGCTATAGAACAGACCGGACTGATTGCCATCGTGCGCGGTATCGATCCTGAATCTGTTTTGCCTTTGGCTGAAGCGTTATATGCAGGTGGCGTTGAGGTGATAGAGGTGACGTGCAATTCCACGCGTTATCTGGAAAGCATCACTGCGCTAAAAACGAAAATGGGAGACAAGATGAAGGTGGGTGCCGGTACCGTCATCAATCCCGTGATGGCGCAACTGGTGATCGATGCTGGCGCTGATTTTGTGTTGTCGCCCGATTTCAATCCCGACGTCATCTCTATGGTTCATGAGAAACAACGACTGATGATTCCGGCGGTGATGACGCCATCCGAAATCCTCCAGGCCTGTCGCCTTGGCGTGGATCTGCTGAAGCTTTTTCCGGCAAACAGCCTGGGCATCGATTATCTGAAAGAGATCCAGGGACCGCTGGATAATCTCGCGCTGATCCCGGTGGGTGGTATCACGCTTGAAAATACAGCAAGCTTTGCCCGCGCGGGCGCGTTTGCGGTCGGCGTCGGCAGTGCGCTGACAAACAAACAGTGGGTAAACGATGGCGAATGGGAAAAAATCACCCGACAGGCCGAGGCATTTATCCGGGCTTTTCGCGATAACAAGCCGCGATAAATGACCCCGGCGCATTGCCTTGCACGTTTTTCCTTCATTGTGTTCATGAAGCCCGTCTGGCTATACTGCGGCTCATTAAAACTACAGTGAGGGAAGAACGTGTCTGAGAAGATTAACCGCTCTGTCGCGCGGGCACTGGAAATCATGGAGCTGATAGCGCAGAGCAAAGAAGATCTCACCATTTCAGAGATCAGCAAATTTCTGGCCATCCCGAAAAGTACGACTTTCGATATTCTGTATACCCTTCTGGAAAAAGGATATCTGGAACAGACCAGCGAAAAACAGAAAACGTTCAGGCTGGGCATGAAACTGTTCCAGACCGGCGCTCACTATCTCGACAGAACGCCTTTTCGCGATGTCGCCCACGCCACGCTGGAAAATCTGGTTGAAACCGCAGGCGAAACGGCCTTCCTCGCGATTCTCAATAAGGATGAGCTGGTGTACCTGGACAAGATTGAAAGCCCCAATTCCGTCAGAACCTCGGCGCGTATTGGCTCCAGTAACCCGCTGTACTGTACGGGGCTGGGTAAAGCCATTCTCGCCACTTTGCCCGATGACGAGGTACGCGCCATATTAAAACGAACCGGTGGTCTGCAACCGGTTACCCCCTATACCATCACGGATGAAGCACAGTTTATGTCTATACTCGCCCAGGCCAGGCAGCAAGGTTATGCGGTCGATGACAGAGAACATAACAGCGAAGTCTTTTGCCTCGCAGCGCCGGTGTACAACCTCCACGGACACGTTAGCGCAGCCATCAGCGTCGCCAGTTTATTTTCTAAAGTGAAGGACGATCGGCAAAAAATAGAGCAACTGGGGAGAATGATCTCAGCCGCTGCGCTGGAGCTTTCACACCGGATCGGCTATCGGGGTAATTCACTCTATGTGAGTGAATAAGTTGATGGGCGGTTTTACCTGACAGAATCGACCTGTACGCTGAGACTGTAAGGTCGAGTCTTCTCCACGCCAGTGTGGAAAGAAAGGCCGGAATCTGTTGTCCGGCCCACAGCCAGCCTCTGAAAGCTCGGTTTGTTACTGATAACGCGCCACAAGGTCCTTAACCATTGCGGCATACGTTTGTTGCTTAAGCTGCACAATCTGCTGTTCCGTCACTGTGTCTGCAGTTGCCTTCTGTCCTGGCTGCGGAGTCAGCATTTTGGTCTCATAATTGAAGGGTGACCAGGTGGCCCAATCGCCACTCGCGACATCCACCAGCGTGAAACGCACCAGATAGCGCAGCGATGTGCTGTCAGGCTGTTTCCCTGCTTTATAATCCGACCAGACCATGCTTTTGGTCGCGGCATCAAATCTGCCGGACTGCAACGTCTCCTGATAAACGATAATCGCTTTCTGATGCCCTTTCGCCGCAATGTAACGTAGCGCCTGCATCCAGTTAGTATTCTCAGCAACCGCTGCGTCCTGGTTCTCGTCTTTGCTTTTGTCTTTACTACAGACCGCTTTTTTTTGCCTGTCCGGGATGCCGGAGAACATCGCGACCGTGTAATAGCGGCTCATTTCCTGCTGCATGATCGCCTCTGGCGCCCGATTGCCGGACTGTACCAGAATGACGGGCGAGTTCAGCGGTACGCGAAAATTGTCCTCTGCCAGTGCCGCCTGAATATCGTCTTCAGAGACCGCCAGCGTGGTTTCATTGCCGAAAATATCTTTGTCCGTCAGCCAGGAGGGTGACGTCGTATTTCGGCTGGTACTCTCCGCCTGCAATGTGGTTTTCTTCGCATCAATGGGTGAGTGCGAGGCACAGCCCACCAAAATAGAGAGGGTTACACACGACAATATTATTGACCTGAAATCCATTTTACCCGGTCCCTTATCTAAACCTACATGATTCTGAATGGCAGAAATAATTATATACCTGAAGGGCCTCACCACAAAACGGGATTTACCCTTTTTCAATTATTCACAAAATAAATATTTATAAATTTTTCATAACCTCCATTTTTATATTGTTGAGAATCTATGCAGATTCACACAATGACTGACTCTCATTCATTCCTTTATTAACATGAGACAAACACGATTCTCATTACTAAATTATCGCCTATCCAATTGAAATTAGATAAAATAATCGCCCCGAACATAACGTATTACGGATGCCATATCAAAAAAAGATGATATTTCACTTTGCCCGAATCGCTAAAGTCACTGATAATGCGCCCGTTCGTCTCTTCAAAATGGCGGTATATTCCCTATGCTACATTTATTTGCTGGTCTGGATTTATATACCGGCTTAATGCTTTTACTTGCGCTGGTCTTTGTCCTGTTTTACGAAGCCATAAACGGATTTCACGACACCGCTAATGCGGTCGCGACCGTCATTTATACCCGTGCCATGCAGCCCCAACTGGCAGTGATGATGGCGGCGGTTTTCAACTTTTTTGGCGTCCTGCTGGGTGGGCTCAGCGTTGCCTATGCCATCATACATATGCTACCCACAGATTTGCTGCTTAATATGGGGTCGTCACATGGCCTCGCGATGATTTTTTCCATGTTACTGGCGGCGATTATCTGGAACCTGGGAACCTGGTATTTCGGGTTACCGGCTTCCAGTTCTCATACCCTGATCGGCGCGATTATTGGGATTGGGCTCACCAACGCGCTGATGACCGGGACTTCGGTAGTCGATGCGTTAAACATCCCGGCGGTAGTCAATATCTTTGCTTCATTGATTGCATCTCCCGTCGTCGGAATGGTGATTGCAGGCGGCCTGATCTTTTTGCTGCGTCGCTACTGGAGCGGCACCAAAAAACGCGATCGCATCCACCGCCTTCCTGAAGAACGGAAAAAGAAAGGCGGTAAAAAGAAACCGCCATTCTGGACACGTATTTCGCTCATCTCCTCAGCGGCTGGCGTGGCCTTTTCTCACGGCGCAAACGATGGTCAGAAAGGGATCGGCCTGGTGATGCTGGTGCTGGTGGGGATTGCGCCAGCCGGTTTCGTGGTGAACATGAGCGCTTCAGGCTACGAAATCACCCGCACGCGTGATGCTGTCGGCAACCTTGATATGTACTTTCAGCAACACCCCGACGTGATAAAACAGGTGGCTGACAAGGCTCAATCGCTTACTCCACCGACAGCGGATACCACACCGACAACCGAATTTCATTGCCATCCGGCGAATACGATGGATGCTCTTGGTCGCGTCAAAACACTGTTACCAGCCAATCTGGAGAGTTACGACGCATTAAGCGTGCCGCAACGCGGTCAGTTACGACGCATCATGCTGTGCATCTCCGATACGGCAGATAAAGTGGCAAAGCTGCCGGATATCAGCCGTAGCGACGTACATCTGTTGAAAAAACTGAAAACCGATATGCTGAGCACCATTGAATATGCGCCGATCTGGATAATCATGGCCGTCGCGCTGGCGTTGGGCATGGGGACGATGATCGGCTGGCGTCGCGTGGCAACCACGATTGGCGAGAAGATTGGTAAGAAAGGTATGACCTATGCCCAGGGGATGTCCGCACAAATCACAGCGGCGCTCTCCATAGGTCTTGCCAGCTATATCGGGATGCCGGTTTCTACTACGCATGTGCTCTCTTCTGCCGTCGCGGGAACGATGATTGTCGACGGCGGCGGATTACAGCGGAAAACCGTCACCAGTATCGCGATGGCCTGGGTATTCACGTTGCCAGCGGCGATTTTACTGTCCGGGTTTCTGTACTGGGCTTCCCTGCAACTTCTCTGAGTCCACTGACGGCTCAGCGAAGCGGAATGTGCCTGAGAATGCCCAGCTCGCCAGACTGGGCATGACGACTTACTGAGGATGAAAGCTAACTGCGGACTGATTACCGTCAGTGTGATGATAGCCACGGGCAGCCATAAACGCGGTTATCGCTTTTGTCGCATCCGCCAGCACTTCATCCAGCGGCTGATTCGCATCAATATCAACCAGAGGCGCGCCGCCAAAGGTCAGCTGCGGTGTTATCGCGATTTTTTTTGCCAGCGCTTCTCTGCGGTGATCGGGTTTACGTGCACAGGCAACGTCGAGATCAACATTCAGTTTTATCACTAAATCCGGTTTATGGCTGGCCATCCAGCGAAACGCCGAGCGTTCTTGTTCGGCCAGCCAACTAACGAAACGCCCCCCGTCTGCACTGGCAGGAAATACAGTACCATCATAGGCACCGGGGAATTGTATCTGAGGGTAACGATCGGCTAACACAATTAAGCCCCGCCGACGACATGTCAGCATATGGCGAAACCGCAGTAACCGACGCACAACGAAAGACATAATCACTAATGCAGGTACCGCTCCAGGTAATTTTTTTGCAGTTTTAACTTTATTACGCTCAATAACTTTACTTAATGAATTACCCATTAACGGTAATTTAACCACGGCGCGTCCTACATTTCCTGCCTGCTTACCTAAATGAACTTTTTCAATCGGGCCATATTTCTGCAAACAGATAACAAGATGTTCGCAGACCGTTGTTTTTCCCGAACCATCGCTGCCAATAACGGCTATTAGCGGAAGTTTAATTGATTCCATAAATACACCCTTAAACAAAATACCCACCATGAATAATTTATTATCCGATTCTCCTCCCGGATATAATTGTTAATACTAAAACGACAATTAGCCATTGTCACAACTTTATTGAACAGATATTCTTGGCACTCAACCGCCACCATCAATTAATTATTTAAACTGGAACTTTCGTGAGTCAATATACTATTCCCACTATAAATCCCCCTTTTGCACGGGTGATTGCTATAGTCGGCTGCGATGGTTCAGGTAAATCAACCCTGGCAGCCAGCCTGACCTCGCATCTGGCTTTACAGCTGCCAACAAAACAACTTTATCTCGGGCAGTCCTCTGGTCGTATTGGCGAATGGATTGAACATTTGCCTGTTGTCGGGACATTGCTGGGTCGTTATCTGCGAAAAAAAGCGGCTCGCGTACACCAGCGCCCCTCTGCGCCGCCAGGAAACATCACGGCGCTGGTGATCTTCCTGCTCTCTTGCTGGAGAGCGTACAAATTCCGCAGCATGCTAATCCAGAGTCGGCAAGGCACGCTGTTCATCGTCGATCGTTATCCCCAGGCGGAAGTGCCCGGTTTTCGCTTTGACGGACCGCAGTTAGCCAAAACGGCTGGTGGCAATCGGTGGGTACGACTCCTGAAAGACCGTGAACGCCAGTTGTACCAGTGGATGGCCTCCTGGCGGCCTCTGCTGTTGATCCGGCTGGATATCGATGAAGAAACTGCCTTCTCACGTAAGCCTGACCATCCCCTTGCCGTGCTCCACGAGAAGATCGCGGTCACGCCGCATCTGACGTTCAACGGGGCGACAATCCTCGAACTGAACGGGCGGGAGCCGGCGGATAAAATTCTTACTGCGTCATTACGCTCAATTCAGACCTCTCTTCGCGATCACCGGATCGGAATTGCGAGTCCTTTTTAAGACGGAACGACATGGACACAGAGAACGTAAGCTCCCAGAACGGGCCATTAGCGGAATATATTCCGGGACTGATTGCCGTGGTGGGCTGCGATGGCACCGGTAAATCCACGTTAACCGCGGATTTGGTGAAAAACCTGCAGCAAAGGTGGGTGACTGAACGCCGCTATCTGGGACTGGTTTCCGGAGAAGATGGCGACAAAATCAAACGTCTGCCGCTTATCGGGAGATGGCTTGAACGACGACTGGCGGCCAAATCGTCAAAAACGCAGAGCATGAGTACCCAGGCTCCCGCACTTTGGGCGGCGTTAATTATGTACGGGTTCTCGCTACGCCGGATGGCTAACTTACGCAAGGTCCGGCGACTGGCGCAAAGCGGCGTGCTGGTGATTAGCGATCGTTACCCTCAGGCCGAAATTTCCGGTTTTCATTATGACGGACCGGGGATTGGCGTCGAACGCGCGACGGGCTGGGTGAAAACCCGCATGGCGAAACGCGAATCCCGCCTGTATCAGAAAATGGCGTTATATCGTCCTGAACTCATCATTCGTCTTGATATCGATATTGATACCGCATTTTCCCGTAAGCCCGACCACGACTACAACGAGCTGCGCGACAAAATCGACGTCATGATGAAGATCACCTACAACAGCACGAGAATTCTCGATCTGGATTCCAGAGCCCCCTACCACGAGGTGCTGGAAAAAGCGCTGGTAGCCGCCTCCGTTACGGCCCGGGATTCTCAGCGCAGGCGCGTTTTATCGCAACACGCCAGCGTCCTGCCCGAAATCGGGGAGCACCCATAACGAAAAAATCGCTGAACTCAGGCACTGCGCACGTCACCGGCCTGAGATTTTATGCTGGGCGGGTTTGCTCCTGCTGAGTGATGATTAACCAGGTCTGGCGGGTTTTCTCCCATGAAAAAGTGGTTTGCTGATGGCGCGTTTCGCACCATCATTCGTAACAGCGCCTATTTAGGCTCCAGTAATGTGGTGAGCGCCCTGCTGGGGCTACTGGCGCTTTCCTGCGCCGGTAAAGGGATGATGCCGGCGATGTTCGGCGTGCTGGTCATTGTTCAGTCGTACACCAAAGCCATTAGCGATTTTGCCAAATTCCAGACCTGGCAACTGGTCGTTCAGTACGGGACACCCGCGCTGGAAAACAATAATCTGCAGCAGTTCCGCGATGTGATCTCTTTTTCCTTCAGCCTGGATATCGCCAGCGGCGCGGCGGCGATCCTTTGCGGGATGGGGTTACTGCCGTTTCTCTCGCATTCATTAGGCCTCGACGCCGATAGCTTCTGGCTGGCAATGCTGTACTGCACACTGATCCCTTCAATGGCCTCATCCACCCCAACGGGGATTTTGCGGGCGGTGAACCGTTTTGATTTGATTGCCGTACAGCAGGCCACCAAACCTTTCTTGCGCGCGCTGGGCAGCGTTATCGCGTATTTCGGCGATTTTGGGTTTGCCGGTTTTGTGATCACCTGGTACGCCTCCAGCCTGGTCGGCGGCACAATGTACTGGTGGTTTGCCGCGCGCGAACTGCGTAGCCGGAATATTCACGGTGCGCTACGCCCGCAACTGTTTGAATCAGCGCGCCGCCTTGAAGGCGCATGGAATTTTGTCTGGGCAACCAACTTTGCCCACACGATCTGGTCTGCACGCAACTCATGCAGCACGGTATTGGTGGGGGTCGTTCTCGGTCCCGCCGCCGCCGGGCTGTTTAAAATTGCGATGACTTTTTTTAATGCGACAGGAACGCCCGCGCAGTTGCTTGCAAAGAGCTTTTATCCCGAAGTGATGCGCTTAGATCCGCGCAGCAAAAAACCGTGGCGACTGGGAATGAAATCAGCGCTGCTGGCCGGTGGGATTGGAATCGTCGTAGCACTTGCGGTGGTGATTGTCGGTAAGCCGCTCATTTCGCTGGTTTTTGGCGTTAAATACCTCCAGGCGTATGACCTCATCCAGATCATGCTTGGCGCAATTATCGTGTCAATGTTGGGTTTTCCTCAGGAATCGCTGCTGCTTATGTCCGGTAAACAGCGGGCTTTTCTGACCGCACAGACCCTGGCTTCCCTTGCCTACATTGTCCTGCTACCAGGGCTGTCGCATCTCTTTGGCGTAATCGGCGCGGCCTTTGCTTATTTCGCCGGACAATGCCTGGATGTGCTGCTTTCCCTGATCCCAACGCTACACGCCTATCGCCATCGCCAGCGCTTACCATTTCGCGCAGGCAAAGAGACTCACTCATGACGCACGAAAAATTCTCGCCAGACGTTCTCCAGCGCCTGTTTGTGGCGGTGGAAGAAAACGACATCGTTGATCGCCATGCCGCGCTACCGGAGCGTGTTCACACCTACTGCACCGAGGATAATCTCCGTCGCTGTTATGATCTGTGCCTGCAGTTTTGGGAGGAAGGTTTTACCCGCACGGACTTACTGCGTTTGGTGCTGAAGCAATTACGCGGCGGCGAGCTGTCAGATAACGAACGGATGCAGTATAAATTCATTCGCGCGCGTTATAAGCATTTACGCTTTGCGCTACGTCTCTATCGCAAGAACCACCAGGCCGGCCGTTTATTTAGCAAAACCACCGTTTTTCTCGGCCACTTCCAGGACGGGTTTCGTAACGGGAATAAAACGATTATTGCCACGTATGGAAAGCGCCTGCGTCTTTACCTGAGTCGTCCCGTCTGGTGGGTCGTCCAGTATTCCTTGCGCCACAGTCAGCCAGAGACGGCCAGCGGATTTACAACCTATTGTCAGGCGCAAATGCGCACGCTACGGGATCTGCTGGCCCAACCGCAACTGACAGGTAGTGAATTCCACACCATGCGAAAAATCATCAGTCAGCAGGTTTCTTATTTCGACACGTTACGTTCTCTCGATCCCGACAATCACGATGCTCGCGCCATCTCCCGCTTTCTGGCTGCGATTAACGGTCTGATGGGAGACCGACATGATGAGATGGTGGCTGATGCAATGGAAATGCGAACACCGTACGACGCGCCCTGCGCCCTGAATGGCGATATTCGCGGACGTATCGAGCAATGGCTCGCCCGTTATCCTCTGTAGATTGTCCGGCACAGGATTCCCCATCCCGACTCAGCGAAATAAAGGATCTGCGATGCTGCTACGTCGATTATTGATGATTTCACTTCTGCTCTCACCATGGCTGGCGTCAGCGCATAACTTTGTCGACGGCCAGTCGGTTAAGCCGATTGTCATTACGGATCGCGGCGAATTGCTGCTGGATAATCGCGATACGTTTAGCTACCGAACCTGGAATAGCGGTGAACTGGCGGGAAAGGTGCGCATTGTTCAGTATATCGCCGGGCGAAAATCAGCAAAAAAGAAAAACGCAATGTTGATTAAAGCCGTTAAGGCAGCCAATTTCCCTCCAGACCGCTTTCAACCGACCACCATCGTGAATACCGATGATGTGATCTTTGGCTCTGGTTTCTTTGTCCTCGGCAAGATAGAAAAAAACAAACGCCGCTACCCGTGGGCGCAATTTATCATCGACAGCAGCGGGCTGGGGCGCAGAACCTGGCAACTCAATGAGATGAGTTCAACCATTCTGGTGCTGGATAAAGAGGGCCGCGTCTTGTGGGCCAAAGATGGCGATCTGACGCCGAAAGAGGTGCATCAGGTCATTGCGATGGTACAAAAGATGGTTAACGAATCGCCAGGCCAGTGATGAAATTAATTGAACACTACATCATGACCGGCATTTGTCGACTGGTGATGACACTTGTGGGCTTTCTGATTTTTATTTTCGCCTGCTATTGCGCACAGCGCTACCTGACCGAAGCGGCCAACGGGACATTAGCCCTCGGCGTTGTGCTGAATGTTGTCTTCTATAAGGTGTTGATTGCGCTGGAGATGCTACTCCCTGTTGGTCTGTATGTTTCCGTCGGCGTCACCCTTGGTCAGATGTATACCGATTCGGAAATTACGGCGATAGCCGCCGCTGGCGCCACGCCTTCACGCCTTTATCGCGCCGTGATGTTCCTCGCCATTCCATTGAGTATTCTGGTGACGCTACTGTCCCTGTACGGCCGCCCCTGGGCTTACGCGCAAATTTATCAGTTAGAACAACAGTCGCAGTCAGAGCTGGATGTCCGTCATCTGCAGGCAAGAAAGTTTAACGTCAACAACAATGGGCGGATGATCCTCGCCCGTCAGATTGACTCCGACGCGGCGCATCTGAATGATGCGCTGATCTACACCGCCTCTGACAATAAAACCCGTATCTTCAGGGCCAACAGCGTGGACGTTGTTGATCCCTCCCCCACCACACCCTCAATAATATTGCACTCCGGTACCGCCTATGTCCTGGATCATCAGGGTAGTGATGATAACGAGCAAGTTTTCCGCAATCTCAGACTGAATCTGAAACCGTTCGACCAGAATGACGAGGTCAAACGGAAAGCGAAATCCATAGAAACACTCGCTCGTTCCTCAGCCCCGGCGGATACCGCTGAACGGCAATGGCGGGAAAGTCGCGGAGCCTGCGCGTTGTTCATGGCGCTGCTGGCCGTTCCGTTAAGCCGCGTCAGGCCGCGTCAGGGACGGTTTTCCACGCTGCTCCCGCTTACGCTCTTATTCGTCATCATTTTTTATGGCGGCAATATATGTCGGACGCTGGTTGCCAACGGGGCGTTTCCCGTCACGCCAGGACTGTGGCTGATTCCCCTGCTCATGCTGGCAGGTCTGGTGATTCTGTTGATTCGCGACGGCACGCTGCGGTGGAAAACGCATAAATGAGCATCTTCAGTCGCTATATAATACGCAATCTCTTTTTAGGATTTGCGGCTGCTGCAGGGTTACTACTCCCCCTGTTTACCACCTTTAATCTGATCGGCGAACTCGATGATGTGAGTCCAGGCGGATATCGCTGGACGCAGGCGGTGATGGTCGTGTTGATGACATTGCCCAGGACCCTTATCGATCTTGGCCCCTTTATCGCTTTGCTCGGTGGCATTGTCGGGCTGGGACAGTTGTCGAAAAGCGGGGAATTAACCGCCATACGCACCATGGGATGTTCAATTTTCAAAATCGCCATGGTGACGCTAAGTGCGGGACTGATGCTCATCGTTACCTTCGGCGCCATTGATGAATGGATTGCCTCGCCAATGCAGCAGCAGGCGTTGCAGATTAAAACGCGCTATAGCAATCACGATACGGCAGGAAACATTCTGTGGGCCCGGCGCGGCAATGAGTTTGTGACGGTAAAATCGCTGGATGCGCATCATCAGCCAGAGGGCATTGAGCTGTTTTATTACCGGGCGGACCGCTCTCTGCAACGGTATATCTATGCCCGAACCGCCACCATTTCAGATAACGGTACCTGGCGGCTTGAGGGCGTCAATCAGAAAGAGTGGAGCAACGGCAAGGAGACAACCGAGACGAAAGAGAACGTCGTGTGGTCATCCCTGTTCGCGGGCATGAGTCTTGAGGAACTCACCCTACCCAGCAACAGTTTTTCAGTTAAACAACTCGATCATTATATTTCCTACCTGAAGAGTACAGGTCAACCCAGTCTCGAATTTACGCTGGCGTTGTGGCTAAAGCTGGGACATCCGCTTTTGATCCTGGCGATGATTTTACTGGCAATCCCGTTCACCTTTAGCGCCCCCCGCGCTCCCGGACTGGGGAGTCGACTGGCCGTCGGCGTGATCGTTGGCCTACTGACTTACGTCTGCGACCAGATCATCGTCAATCTGGGACTGCTCTATTCACTGAACGTACAGTTGACCACGCTGGCACCGCCAATATTGCTCCTGGCGGTGGCATTAATACTGGTTTATCGATTCGATCGCCAACCCTGAGATCGTAACATTCATCAGACGGCGTGAGGCGCAGGGGGAAGAAGTTGCAGCAAGTATTCTTAGGAAGAATACCTGCTGCATAGAGCGCATTATTTTTTCAGCTGCGCAAAGGCCTGAATAATCGCATCAATCTGCTCGTAGGTGTGCGCGGCATTGACACTGCAGCGCAGCAACGTGATCCCGGCGGGTGCCGCCGGTGGCAAAATGAGATTCACATAAACGCCAGCGGCGATCAGTTCGCGCCAGATACGCAGTCCCTCTTCTTTTGCGCCAATAATCACCGGCACCACAGGGCTGATGTGTGAACTCAGCTCATAGCCCAGTTTCTCAAGCCCTTCATACAGTCGCGCGGCGTTATCCCACAGCTTTTGCCGCAGCTCCGGTTGTGTTGCGATCGTTTTTAACGCTGAGCGGACGGTTGCAATGCTCGACGGCGAAGGTGATGCGGTGAAAATATAAGGACGACTGGCGTAACGCAGGACATCCATGCCCTGTGCGCCCACGGCAAAACCGCCAATAGAAGCCAGGCTCTTACTGAAGGTTCCCACAATAATATCGACATCCTGCTCCACACCGGCGGCTTCCGCCAGTCCCCGTCCCTTCGCGCCCATCACGCCAAAGGAATGGGCTTCATCGACAATCAAAAAACCACCCAACCGTTTTTTGATCTCAACAATATCGACCAGTGGAGCAATGTCGCCCAGCATGCTGTAAATGCCTTCAACAATGATGATAGCGTCTTTGGCGCGCTCACCAAGGCGCACCATGCGCCGCTCGAGATCTTTCGCGTCATTATGGCGAAAGCGGATAATTTCAGCGCCACCTAACGCACAGGCATCATAAATGCTGGCGTGGCTGTCAGCGTCCAGTAATACCACGGCATTGTGACTGGCAAGCGTGCTGATTATCCCCAAGTTCGCGGTATAGCCCGTGGAGAAGACGATGGCCGATGGCCGGTCAAAAAACTCGGCAATCTCCTGTTCTAAGGCTAAATGTGGTCCATAGCTGCCATTCGCCATTCGCGAACCGGTCGTGCCTGTCCCCTGCCTGGCTAAAGCGGCCTGTCCCTCGGTAATCGCCTGTGGATTAAAGGTGAGTCCCAGATAGTTATTCGTACCCGCCAGAATAATTTTTTGGTTGCCAATCCGTCCTTCCGTTGCGGAAAACACCTCATCGATACAAGTGCCAAATGGGTTAATCCCCGCCATGCTAAATTGTTCCCGCTCGCTGGCCAGGCGCGAGAATTTATCATAAAGACTCATTGATACTCTCCAGATAAGGGATTAACGCTTCCATTAATTGCGCAGGGGTTCTGACATCCAGCAAAATGTTAATAGGGATGGAAATATCGAATTTATCTTCCAGCAACATTAATAAATCCATAACTTTAATCGATTCCAGCCCAAGGTCATTAACCAGATCGCTGTCAGGATGGATATCTACGCCGCTTTCGACCATACCCTGCAAACAATAAAGGGTGTAATCCATTACTTCTTCATGATTTAACATAGAAAATAACATACCTGTAATATAAATAATTAAAATAGCCCCTGCCGTAACGCATATTCCAGGCTAATCCGGGGAAACCAGTTTATTTTCTCACACAGACATTTATTATTTGCCGACCAGTCTGAGTGGATTAATTCACAAACTTTACTCCGGGTTAACATCGGCTCTTTTCCGGCAAACCGACTGATTAACGTACTCGCGTCGGCAAGCAATGTGAGTAACGGTAATGGAATAGTGACGGTGCGAACCGGCCTGTTACGCACTGCGGCCGCAATGTCCTGAATGCGTTGCCAGTTATAGCCACCAGTAACACCATCGCAGAGTTCATAAGGATAAACCGGCGTCCGGTCGGCTATAAGCCATTGACTGACAGCCTGAGCTAAATCGCTCACGTGTAAAAATGACAACCGGCTTTCGGTAGCGCCAAAACGCGGAAGGTAACCGCGCAGCATCGCACGAAACAGCGGAGTTAACTCTTTATCACCGGGTCCATACACTGCCGTAGGACGAAAAATCCCCAGCGTAATCTCTGCGGCCATCGCCGTTAACCGCTGTTCTGCGACAAATTTGGAATTTGCATACCATGAGAGTTCCGGGTGACGTGCTGCAAGCGACGAGATAAACAGAAAGCGTCGGCAACTGCCGCTCTCTTTCGCGGCCTGCATCAGTCGTTGGCTGCCTTCAACATTGCAGCGGGTGAAGATCGCTTCTGTGTGTCCGCGAACCTGCCCTGCACAGTGGATGACGTGTTCCGCTCCGGCGACCAGTTGCGCCAGTGCCTCACTGTCTTCCAGCGAACCCCGGATCCAGACAAGATTATCGCTCGCGTCGTGGCGAACCGTTCGGGTTAACGCCCGAACGGCAAAACCGCGAGACAACAGGTCATCAATGATATGCCTCCCGATAAACCCGGTTCCGCCTGTCACCGCAACCGTGGTGCTCATTGCGAATATCCCGGCACGGGGACTGGAGAGTTAAGCGTCTCAGCGAAGAGATTCAGATAGCGTTTTTTCGCTTCCGCGCGCGCCGGTTTCCCGGATGATGTCCGTGGAATACTGTGCGGCGGTAAGAGTTCGATGCTGACAGAAACACCAAACTCGCTTTGTACCCGTGCGGTCAGGCTATGGACGATCTGCGCCCGACGTTCTTCACAACTGACCCGGCACTGAATCTGTAAAATAATCCGTTCCTGAGACGTCACAAATGCTATCGCATCGCCGGAGTGTATTTCCGGTTCCTGTTCCGCAATGTACTCAATATCCTGAGGCCAGATATTCCGACCACGAATAATGATCAGATCTTTTATACGTCCCGTCACGTACAGGTAGCCATCCAGCAGATAGCCCAGATCCCCGGTATCCATCCATCCCGTTGACTGGATTTCCTTCTGCGAAACGGGATCCTGAAAATAACCACTCATCAGGCTCGGGCCGGAGATGCAGATATGGCCAACGTCCCTTTCAGGCAGTGGGCTCCCAACTTCGTTACGAATTTCAATGCGGTGGCCGGGAAGCGCTTTACCGCAATTCACGAAAGTGGATACCGACCGGGTACTTTTCGTCGGCGCGATCGCTTTACCCTGGTATTCGAGTATGTCGCGATCGACGTCGTTCACTTGTGATCCTGAGGCTTCATCAGAAAAACTCACCGCCAGCGCATTCTCAGCCAGACCGTAGCACGGCATGAACGCTTTGCTGTCAAATCCCGCGCGCTTGAAACATTCGCCGAACTGATTCAGTTGCCCGGCAGAAATGGGCTCTGCTCCCACTCCAGCTACGCGCCAGCAGGAGAGATCCAACCCGGCAAGTTCGTTGTCATTGATACGACGCAGGCATAAATCGTAACCGAAAGGCGGCGCAACGGAGACAGTGCAGCGGTTCTGACTGATTAACTTCAGCCACTGCAGTGGGCGCATGGCAAAATCCTGTGTGCGCAGATAGTCAACAGATAGCTGAGTCGCCACGGGCGTAAGCAGAAAGCCCACCAGCCCCATGTCATGATAAAAAGGCAGCCAGGATACGCAGCGGTCGCTGTCACGTAATTTGATTCCATCACGGCTAATCACACGCAGATTCGACATGACTTCACGATGAGTAATAATGACGCCGCGAGGAAAACGCGTGCTGCCCGAGGTGTACTGAAGGTAAGCAATATCATCTGGCGACGGTGATGGCAGCTCGATATCCTCTTCCGGCAACGCATTAAATTGCGCATTGCTGAGAATGTGGATTGCCGCGCCATGTTCGTTGACCCCATTTATCAGTGACAGCCATTGGTCACTGCTGATGATGGCCGCAGGCTGGCAACTGGCGAGCAGGCCCTGCAATTTCGCGGAGTAAGAATCGCGTTGTCCAACCCCCATAGGAATGGCCAGCGGAACCGCCACCACCCCCGCATACTGACACGCAAAAAAGGCTTCGACAAAACCTACGCTGGTTTCCGCAATCAGCGCGACGCGATCGCCCTTCTTGAGATTCAGCGAAAGCAACCGTCGGGCCCCGGCTTTTGCCCGCATTTTTAGCTGGCGGTACTCCAGTACGGCTTCAGGCTGGTTACGTCGATCATAAAAATTCATTCCTGCATTTCCCAAAGCGGCATAGTCCAGAGCTTCCACCAGGGTTGAAAAGTCAGCATAACGCATAGGAAGAGAATGAGTTGAGATTCTATTGGACATATACACCATGAAAATGTTTGAATTTAAAATCACTGGATATACAAAACAAATAATCGGCGGAGGATAATATAAATTAAATAGTCATTAAACAGTACTTCTTTTTTTGGCAAAAGATCATCAACAAAACAAATAACTTTCCGCCTTTCAATTTTAATAATTATGATATTAACCAGCTAAATATTTTATTTCATTCCCTGCATAGAGAGTTATCATTAACGCTCTGTCCGCCGCCGGCACTACGTTTTACCGCGCTGTTTTATCGCCAACCGCATTAAGTGGTAAAAGAGAAAAATAGACATTCAGTAATTTATTTCGTTTCGACTGACAACATGGCAGTCAATGTCATTATGTTTATTTCTGCACTTTTTATTTAAGGCTATTTATGATTCAGATACAAAAAGTCATGAATAAACATGACCTCAACGCGTTTATCTCTTTCCCCTCTTCACTTTATTGCGCCGACGACAGCTGGATCGAACCCTTGCACTTTGAACGCGCAGAGCATCTGTCAGCAAAAAATCCAGGTTCCGAACATATCCGTTGGCAGGCATGGGTCGCTAAAAAAGCGGGACGCGTCGTCGGGCGTATCACGGCACAAATTGATACCCTGCATCATAAACGGTATGGCGACGACACCGGTCATTTTGGCATGCTCGACGCCATCGACGACCCCGAAGTCTTTAGCGCACTGTTTGCCGCCGCCGAATCATGGCTGAAATCCGCCGGGGCGCAAAAAATCACCGGACCTTTTAGCCTGAACATTAACCAGGAAAGTGGCCTGCTGGTTGATGGTTTCGAGACGCCGCCCTGTGCGCTGATGCCGCACGGGAAACCCTGGTATGGCGCTCACGTGGAACAACTGGGATACACAAAGGGAATCGATCTGCTGGCCTACTGGATGCAGCGCACCGATTTATCTTTCTCACCGTCGCTGGTCCGACTGATGGATCAGGTGCGTCAAAAGGTCACCATCCGCAGCATCAACCGTAAGCGGTTTAGTGAAGAAATGCAGATTCTGCGTGAAATTTTTAACTCCGGATGGCAACACAACTGGGGATTTGTCCCCTTCACGGAACACGAATTCGCCACCATGGGCGAGCAGCTCAAGTTCCTTGTTCCGGACGATATGATTCACATTGCTGAAATAGATTCCGTGCCTTGCGCCTTTATCGTTGGCCTGCCGAATATTAATGAGGCGATTGCCGATCTCAAGGGTCGGCTGTTGCCTTTCGGCTGGGCTAAACTGTTCTGGCGACTGAAAGTGAGCGGCGTGCGCACCGCGCGAGTGCCTCTGATGGGCGTTCGTCAGGAATATCAGTTCAGCCGCATTGGCCCGGTCATGGCTCTGCTGTTAATTGAGGCATTACGCGACCCGTTTGCCAGACACCATATTGACGCGCTGGAGATGTCCTGGATTCTGGAGTCAAACAGCGGGATGCGCACAATCCTGGAGCGCATCGGCGGAGTTGCCTATAAGCGCTATCGCCTGTACGAAAAACAACTCTGATCGCAGTCTGAAGAAGCAAACGCGGAGCATCGGTAAGCCCCCTCCGCGCTTTTTGCTGTGGACTGACGCCAGCCCTCATGTAAGCAACAACGCGTTCCTGCCTGAAAACTGCATTCTGTCTTAATCCCCCTCGTTCATGATGGCCTCCCGCCGTGCGGAATTGCGACTGATGTCGCAAAAATTTCACCCTGAAAATTCTGTCCATATAGCCGGGATTCTTGCCTATCACACATTTTCTGCCCCCTCCCTAAAGTAGGTCTTAGCCCATAACGTATGTTTTTTCAGCTAACAGGAGTCGCAGTAAATGATCGATTTTAATGACCCACGTCAGGTAGCCAAAGCCATTCAATTCACGAACGTCAATCCTGACTTAACCCGGGAAGGGCTTATCCAGCATCTGAATATCTGTATGGAGTATCAGTTTGATGCGGCAATGATTGCCCCCTGCTGGGTCTCCCTTGCCAAAGATGTGCTGAAAGGGACAGGGGTTCGTGTCGCCACAACCGTGAACTTTCCGCAGGCGAACGACACCACCGCAATGAAAGTTGCCGTGGTGCGCGAACTGGCAAAAGAAGGTGCCGATGAGTTTGATTTCCCACCCAATCCGGGTTTTCTGCTGGGGGGGAGGATGAACTTTATTTCCGTGAGCTGAAGGAAGTCACCCATGTCGCGCATGACCTGGGAATGAAAGTGAAAGCCATGCTGGAATTTGGTTTCATCACCGAAGAAGCGATGAAAATCAAAGCTACCCGTTATGCCTATGAAGCCGGTATTGACTGGGTGAAACAGTCAAGCGGTTGGGGCAAAGGCGGTTGCGCCGCAACGGTGGAAGATGTGCGACTTCTCAAAGCTCACATCCAGGCGCCTTGCCGGGTCAAAGTCTCCGGTAAAGTGAATACGATTGAGAAAATGAAAGAGATGTTCGTAGCGGGTGCTGAATTAGTGGGGACCAGTTCCGGTCCTGAACTGGTCAAAGGACTGGTTGGCGACATCAACGCTTATTAACCGAAATGTGCCGCTGGCCGCAGCGGCACAACGCCCTGCACAATTTAAGGAGTATGTGATGAGTGTATTTATTCTCGGTAGCTACGCGAAAGCGCTGGTCATGACCGCTGAACGTATCCCGCTCGCCGGGGAAACGCTAATCGGACATGACTTCCGCCAGACATGGGGAGGAAAAGGCTCCGACATGGCGGTTCAGGCCGCGCGCTTAGGGGCCGATGTCGCCTACAGCGGCGTGGTGGGTAATGACACCTTCGGTAATGAGTTTATCGAACTGATGCAGGAAGAAGGGATCAATATTGATGCGCTGACCCTGACCAGCGAACTGCCCACCGGCGCGGGCCTGATTATTAAGGACAAAGAAGGACGCAATGTCATTGTGGTAGATATGGGGGCTAACAAGCTTTTTACCCCTGCCCTTGTCGATAACGCGCTGCAGCAACTTAAAAACAGCCACGTGGTGTTAACCCAGTTAGAAATTCCGCTCGAAACGGCGCTCTACGGTTTAAGAAAGGCCAAAGCGCTGGATAAGACGACGATTCTCAACCCGGCGCCGGCCAGAGATCTTCGCGGACGCGATTTGAGCGCGGTTGACTTCCTGACGCCCAATGAAACGGAAGCTCGTGTCGCACTAGGGCTGGCTCCGGACGATCCGCTGAGTAACCGCGAGGTTGCCGACAGGCTACTGGAAACGGGATGCCGCTATGTGGTGATGACGCTGGGGGACGCGGGCGCGGCGGTCTACACCGCTGATACGACGCTGGAGATACCGCCCTGTCTGGTAGACGTCGTCGATAGCAACGGCGCAGGTGATAGTTTTAACGCCGCCCTTGCTGTGGCGCTGGATGAAGGTAAACCCGTTAACGAAGCGGTCCTGTTTGCTAACGCCACGGCGGCACTGTGCTGCTCTGACTGGGAAACGGTTCCCTCTTATAAATATCGCAGCGATGTCGATGCCTGGATGCAATTCAACCTGAGCCGAAGGAATCCATAACATGAGACCCGACAGAATATTACACCCTGAACTTGCCGCCGCGTTAGCCACCTTAGGCCACACCGATATTGTCCTGGTTACCGATGCGGGATTCCCGATTCCGGCGCACGCGAACCGAATCGATCTGGGCTTCTGGCCCGGGCAGATTGACGTCCGGGAGATCCTGCGCGTGCTGCGTAAAGAACTCTTCGTCGAAGAGGTGCATTTTGCCAGCGAAGTCCGCGACTGCCATCCGCAGTTGTACCGCGAGGTACAAACGATCTACACCGGTTCAGGCGCGGAATTTTTCGCCGCGAGCCATGAAACGCTGTGCCACGAAATAGCCCTGCAAGCCAAGCTGATTATCCGTTCCGGATCGTTTGAGCCCTGGGCCAACTTCGCCCTGGTCGCCAGCACCGATCCCTTCGCCTGGTTCACCGACGCGTCTGGCGTACAGCCCCTCCCCTCCTATGTTGCACGGCGCCAGCGGATTGTCGACAACCTCGTACCGGAACTTAACTGACAGGACAGGATGATGAAAGCAGCGGTAATCAGTCAGGCGCAGCCAGGCAAAGTGGAATTTCGCCAGCAGGCCGTGCGGGCGTTAGCCTCCGGTGAAGCGCTGGTCAACGTGGAATGTTGCGGCGTTTGCCACACCGATTTACATGTCGTGCAGGGTGATTTTGGCCCGGTGCCGGGGCGAATTCCAGGGCACGAAGGCATCGGGATTGTCAGCGCCATTGCTGACGACGTGACCAGCCTGAAGGTGGGCGATCGCGTCAGTATTGCCTGGTTTTATGAGGGCTGTGGCGTATGCGAATACTGTGTCAGCGGGCGGGAGACCTTCTGCCGCGACGTGAAAAATGCCGGTTACAGCGTCGATGGCGCGATGGCCGAACAGTGCATCGTCAAAGCGGATTACGCGGTAAAAGTCCCGGAAGGTCTTGATCCCCTGGTGGCCAGCAGCATTACCTGCGCGGGCGTAACAACCTACAAGGCAGCCCAGGTCTCCGGAGTCCGTCCGGGGCAGTGGCTGGCAATCTGGGGAGCAGGCGGTTTAGGCAATATGGCGATCCAGTTTGCCCGCAATGTGTTTAACGCCCGCGTGATCGCCATCGATATTCAGGACGACAAACTGGCACTGGCCAAAGCAAGCGGCGCGGACGTCACGCTTAACCCCAATAAAGAGGATGTTCCCGCCCGGATTCAGGCGTTAACGGGGGGCGGCGCGCACTCAGCAATTGTAGTGGCAGTCGCGCGTTCGGCCTTTAATCAGGCGGTTAATAGCGTCCGGGCCGGTGGCAAAGTCGTGTGCGTGGCCGTTCCTGCCGGTGAACTCTCGCTGAATATCGTCAAGACGGTGCTTGATGGCATCCAGATTGTCGGCAGCCTGGTGGGAACGCGTCAGGATCTGGCGGAAGCCTTCCAGCATGCGCTTGCCGGGCGCGTCCGTCCTGTCGTACAGCCCCGAAAACTGGAGGAGCTCAATGCCATTTTCAAGGAAATGGACGACGGCACAATCCAGGGAAGAATGGTGATTGATTTACGTACCGTACAGCACACAGAGGAGTGAGACGGATGAAAATTACAGGCTGGCGTACGCTAACCACCTGGCATCACTGGGAAAGACCGATTGGTGATGTTAACGGCACCATCGAGTCCGGGGTGACCGAAGTGCCTGTTCTGATGCTGGAAACAGACGAAGGGATCACCGGGATTGGCCTCGGCGGGCATGCCGACATCGAACGTGTCTTCCCGGCGATTGAAGGTGAAGATCCCCGTGCGGTGACCGCACTTTACGATCGCATGCTGGCCTGGGTTTTCAAAAGTGGTCATGCCGGTAACACCTTCGGCGCCATCGGCGTTGTCGACATGGCGTTATGGGATCTGAAAGCGAAGTGCGCGGGAGAACCGCTCTGGCGGCAGCTTGGCGCCAGGCAGGGGTTCGTTCCTGGCTATGCGTCCGGACTGGATTACCCGCTCTCACTGGATGCGCTGGTCGCATTGCATCAACGTTTTGCCGATCGGGGATTCAGCGCATTCAAACTCAAAGGTGGGCTGGACGTTGAGCAGGACCGGGAACGCTTTGCGGCGGTCAGAGAGGTTTATCTGCGTAACACCCCTTCGCCGGTCATGATGCTGGATGTCAATGAGTCAATGAACAGCAAACAGGCTGTCCGCTATATCAATCGTTTACAGGAAACGCTGGATCTGAGCTGGATTGAGGAACCTGTAAGACGCTGGGATGCCGCCGGTCACGCCGCGATTCGCCAGCAGGTAACCTGCGCGGTGGCGACAGGAGAAAACCTGACGGGTATAGAGCAGTACCTGCCGTTGCTGAACGCGCAGGCGGTCGATGTGCTACAGGCGGGAATGTGTTGGGGGATTACCCATTTCCTGCGCGTGGCGAATCTGGCGCAGGCGTTTAACCTGCCAGTCAGCCCCGTCGGCTACAACGCCAACCCCGTTGCCCACGCCGCCGCCTCGGTCGTCAATCATCTGAGTTGTGAAGTGCAGGACCTGAATTTCCCGTTGGGTCTCCAGGTGGATCAACGAATAGAAAATGGCGGCATCCTGTTGGGCGATGAACCCGGACTCGGTATTTCCATTGATGAAACGGCAATTCAGTCACAGCACGATAAGGGGAGCTGGACGATTGCCCAGGGCCCCCATGTCAGACCGGAACGCGCCGGGCTAAGGCTGACGCTCCAGTCACCACAACCCGAACAATCAACAAGGACTACAAAATGAAAACCGTACCGCTGGGCCACACAGGAATTCAGGTCCCCGTTCTCGCGATGGGAGCCGCATCGCTGGGTAGCATTTATCATCCGGTGTCTCAACAGCAAGCCAATGAGACTGTTGCCACCGCGCTCAGTCATGGCGTGAACTACTTTGATGTTGCCCCCTATTACGGACTCACGAAAGCCGAAACGGCATTAGGTGTCGCGCTTAAAGGCGTTCGTCGTGAAAGTTACACCCTCGCGACCAAGGTCGGCCGCTATGGCGACAGCCTCTGGGACTTCTCGCGCGATGCCACCTTACGCAGTGTGGAAGAGAGCCTCACTCGCCTGGGCTGTGATTACATCGATGTCATTCAGTGTCACGACATTGAATACGGAGAGATGTCGCAACTGCTGGATGAAGCGCTGCCGACGCTTCGTGAACTCAAGGACAGCGGCGTGGTCCGCCACGTCGGTATCACCGGCTACGACCTGCCGCTACTCGAACGTGTCGCCTGCGAGCAGAAAGTCGATACGGTCATGGCCTATTGCACATGGACTTTACAGGACCGACGACTGGGCGCCGTAGCGCAGCGGTTGAACAAAGCAGGTATTGGCGTCCTCAATGCGTCCCCACTCTCAATGGGACTGCTGACCCGTTCAGGCGCGCCGGACTGGCATCCGGCCCACGACGATGTCCAGCGCGTATGTCGCCGCGTGTCTGAACTGTGCGACAGCGTCGGCGTGAACATCGCGCAGGTTGCCCTGCAGTTTGCTCTGACAACCGCCGCTGAGCACGGTATTGCGTCCACCGTCATTGGGACCGCCAGCGCCGATAACATGCTTGATAACGTCCGCTGGTCCGAGCAACCGCTCGATCCTGAACTGCTGGACAACATTAACGCCCTGATGGCGCCAGTACTGAATATCGGCTGGGATGTGTTGCCAGGTAACGGCGGGAAGGCGCAGAAATGAAAACGCTCGACAGTCATCTTCATCTCTGGGATCCGGGATTATTGCGCTATGACTGGCTCCGCAACCTGCCAGCGCTAAACCGGGCTTTTTTACCGCAGGAGCTTGCCCGGCATGCCGGAGCGCCGGATGCGGCAATTGTGGTTCAGGCCGACTGCGCGGCTGAACAGGCCATTAAAGAAGTGAACTGGCTGAATCAACTGGCTGATGACAGTCCGATTGCCATAGCAGGCATTGTCGCCTGGGCGCCCCTGGAATGTGGTAACGCCGTCATTCCTTATCTGCGCCAGTTACGACAGCTTCCGCGCGTGGTGGGTATTCGCCGTTCCCTACAGAACGAAGCGCGGGAATGGTTTTACAGCGCAGATTACCGTGCCGGTTTGCTGGCGGCAGTAGAAGAAGGTTTTGTCATTGATATGTGCGTCAGGGCTGCACAACTGCCTGCCCTTTACGACCTGATGACATGGCTCTACGAACGGGCACCGGAGGCTTGCGTGGTCCTCGACCACATAGGCAAACCGGCCATCGTCCGCAACGAATGGCAAGAATGGGTGGAGGGAATTAAACAGTTGGCAACCTTC
This sequence comes from Citrobacter freundii complex sp. CFNIH2, assembly GCF_002880615.1. Lineage (NCBI taxonomy): Bacteria > Pseudomonadati > Pseudomonadota > Gammaproteobacteria > Enterobacterales > Enterobacteriaceae > Citrobacter > Citrobacter freundii complex sp. CFNIH2. Next base: position 1,886,530 of record NZ_CP025757.1, read on the forward strand.
CCCAACCTCGTCTGCAAACTCTCGGGACTGCCGACGGAGGCCGACTGGGAAAACGGGCAACCGGAACATCTGAAGCCCTGGATACAACAGGCCATCACTACATTTGGCGCACAACGCTGCTTATTTGGCGGTGACTGGCCGGTTGTCGAACTGGCCGGAGGCTATACCCGCTGGAGGAATTGCGTGACCGACGCCATTACCTCTCTGTCGCCGGAGGAAATAAACGCAATCATGGCTGATAACGCCAGGAATATATACCTGAAAAAAGCCAGGAAAGGTTAAAAAAGTCAAATTTACACTGATGTCGTTTATTTCATTTTACCCTACTGTATAAAATTTGAGGAAATAAGCATGTCTGATAATATCAACACATTGCCATCCGGGAAGGCTGCCGATAAGCACCAAACCGACTCTCCCGAAGGCAATATCATGGTCACCGGGAAAAAGAAAAATATTCTTCTGGCTTCCCTGTTCACTAATTTCTTTGTTCTGCTGGCCTTGTATTGTGGTGTTATTTCCGTTCTTTTGCCGAACCATGTCGCGCAAATCGACCCGGCAAATAAAGCCAATAACCTGGCGATTGTCATGACCACGGCCCTGTTGTTTACCATTTTCGCGCAACCCATTGCCGGGGCATTATCCGATCGATGCCGTTCAACCTGGGGCCGCAGATCGCCTTTCATTGTCGGTGGCGCGTTAATCGGTGGACTGGCGATTTTCGGCATCTCAATGATGACAACCATCGCCGGAATTGCGGTTTTCTGGCTGATGGCATCGGTTTCGCTGAACTGTATGAATGGGCCGCTCGCCACCGTCGTGGCAGATAGATTCTTACCTGAAAATAGAGGGATAGCTTCAGGCTTCGTCGGGGCTGGTTCGACAGCGGGCGGGACCGTCGGTATCATCCTCGCCGGATATCTGGCATGGAATCTCCAGTTAGGCTACCTCGTGTTTGCTCTGGCGATCGCTGCCTGCTGTCTCGCCTTTGTGTTGATCAACCGTGAACCGTCGACGCGAGATCTACCGGTAGAGCCCTTCAAATGGGGAACGTTTTTCAAAAACTTCTGGGTCAGTCCACGTCAGTATCCCGATTTCGGTTGGGCATTCTTTGGCCGCTTTGCGATGTATCTGGGCTATCAGGGCGTGGTCACCTATCAACTGTATATCCTTCAGGATTTCATTGGGCTAAGTGTTGAGGAGTCCAACTACGCCATCGGTACGATCTCGGTCATCACGCTGGTCACCTTGCTCTTTTCCGGTCTGGTATCCGGTGTCATCTCCGATAAACTGCAGCGGCGTAAGATTTTCGTTTTTCTCTCCACAATTCTGATGGCGGCTGGCCTCTGTATTCCTCTGCTCATGCCAACGCTGACCGGTATGTATATTTATGCCGCGATTATGGGATTGGGTTACGGGGCATATACCTCCATTGATATGGCACTCATGACTCAGGTATTACCTGGCGGCGGTAAACAAGCAGGTAAAGATATGGGGATCCTGACTATCGCGACGGTATTACCACAATCATTTAGCCCTATATTATCGGCCTGGTTATTAGCGACATTCAATAATGATTATTCATCATTATTTATTGCCGCCATTATTTTTGTCTTTGCTTCATCATTCTTTGTATTACCGATTAAATCGGTTAAATAAAAAATAACGGTTCGCAGGCGAGACCACACTCGGCAACGGGTGGGTGGGCCCTCGCCTGTCCGCAACAAGAGGGACGCTATAATGACGCAACGTATGATATTAAATGAAACCTCCTGGTTTGGGCGAGGTTGCCGCAGCCAGTTAATACATGAACTCACCCGACGGGGTTTTAGCCGGGCGCTGATCGTCACCGACAGCGGCCTGGTCAAATGCGGGATTGTCGGGAAAATTACCACCCAGCTTGATGAGGCCGGTTTTGCCTGGACATTGTTTGACCGTGTTGTCCCGAACCCCGGTATAACCGTAGTGCAGGAAGGCGTTGCCAAATTTCGCGCCAGCGGCGCTGACGTGCTCATCGCCATCGGCGGCGGATCGCCTCAGGACACCTGCAAAGCTATCGGGATCATCATTAATAACCCTGAATTTGAGGATGTTCGCAGTCTGGAAGGGTTCGCTGAAACGACTCGTCCCTGCGTGCCTGTTATTGCTCTTCCCACCACGGCGGGGACCGCGGCAGAAGTCACGATTAATTATGTGATTACCGACGAAGAGCAGCAGCGGAAATTTGTCTGCATCGATCCGCATGACATTCCACAGGTCGCCCTTGTGGATGCGGATTTAATGGATGCCATGCCAGGTTCGCTCAAAGCGTCCACCGGCATTGATGCCCTGACTCATGCCATTGAGGGTTATATCACGCGCGGCGCCTGGGAATTACCGGATGCGCTTCATCTTAAAGCCATTGAAATGATTGCCAAATCGCTACGCAGTGCGGTTGCTGGCGATGCACAAGCAATGGAAAAAATGGCGCTTGCGCAATATATCGCCGGTATGGGCTTTTCCAATGTGGGTCTCGGCCTCGTCCATGGCATGGCGCATCCGCTGGGCGCGTTTTACAACACGCCGCACGGTGTGGCCAATGCCATCCTGCTGCCTGGGATCATGGCATGGAATGCGGCCTACACCGGAGAAAAATACCGCGACATCGCACTGGCAATGACCATTCCCGACGCCGCCACGCTACCGCTGGAACAGGTACGACAGGCTGTTGTCGATGCGGTCTGTCAACTCAATCGTGATGTTGGGATCCCCGCATCACTGCGTGAGATTGGGATGAATCAGGACGATATCCCGCAACTGGCGCTGGCCGCGTTTAACGATGTCTGTACCGGCGGAAACCCACGCCAGGCCACGGTCGAGGATATCGCCGCACTCTATCAGCAGGCTTTTAACGGAGCGAACGTACAATGACACAACAGATAACCCCACCCGTGTTCAGCGGGGTGATTCCTCCCGTCCCAACGCTTTTCACCGCAGAGGGCGAATTCGACGAAACGGCGCAGGCGACGCTAATCGAACACCTGATCAATTCCCCTGTCGACGGGCTTTTTTTCCTCGGCAGCGCCGGGGAGTTTGCCCATATGTCGCGCGAGATGCGCCAGGACGTCGCTGCTTTTTGCACTCGCCAGGTTGCCGGCCGAAAACCCGTGCTAATCGGTATTGCCAGTTGCGGAACACAGGAGACGATTGAAGCCGGTCTTCATGCGCAACGCCTCGGCGCGGATGGTGTGGTCGTCGTGAACCCCTGGTATAACCCGCTCAGTGAAAGCAACCTGCTTCAGCACTTCAAAAAAGTGTCTGAGGCGCTGTCGGTGCCGATCATTTTGTACAATTTTCCCGCGCTGACCGGGCAGTCTATACCGGTATCGATTATCAAAGCCCTTGCCGTCGACTGTCCCAATATTGTGGGTTTGAAAGATACGGTAGATACGCTTTCCCATATCAGGGAGACGCTCCATGCGGTAAAACCCGTACGTCCCGATTTTGCTGTCTTCGCCGGCTATGATGAATATCTGCTTGGCACATTAATCCTCGGGGGAGATGGCTGTATTCCTGCCAGCGCTAATTTTGCGCCGCAACTCACCTGTGGGATCCGCGATGCCTGGCATGCGCAGGATTATTCCCGTGCCGTGGAACTGCAACAGTCACTGTCATGGATCCCTCCCCTCTACGGGTTGGATCTGCCCTTTTATAATGCCGTGAAATATGCGTTACAGCTTATTGGCCTGGACATTTCTGTCCATTCATTACCCCCCGCGTCGCCACTGACCGTAGAAATGGAAATAGAAATTGAAAATATCCTACGGCGCGCGGGTGTAATTAATAAGGAGCGTCAGTAATATGAACAAGATTCGTCGTTTTGGCTGCGTGGTTAAAGTCCGCCCCGAAAAACTGGAATATTATAAGGAGCTTCACGCAAATCCCTGGCCTGAAGTCAATGCCATGATTAAGGAATGTAATCTGCGTAATTTTTCCATTTATTATAAAAATGGGCTGCTGTTTAGTTATCTGGAATATACCGGTGATGACTATGAAGCCGACCAACAAAAAATGGCGGCACACCTCAAAACACAAGAGTGGTGGCGGGAAACTTCACCCTGTCAGATGCCGCTGGAGGGGGAACCCGAAGGCACGCTATGGGTAGAAATGGAAGAAGTATACCACCTCGACTAATACAAAAATAATAATACTGATTCTCTGCGCTTTCTGAAAGCGCAGAATTCCCTGTACCTTAATAATGATAGAAATCTCCGAGAACAATATGAAAATTACCTCTATGACCTGTATCAGCCTCGGTTTAATTCATCTTTTCACCATCCCGTACGCTTATTCTTCGCAAAATTTAAATATAGAAGAACGGCTGTCCCAACTGGAATTGCGTTTGCAAAAAGCTGAAAGCCGGGCCGCACTGGCCGAACAACAAAATGCCCAACTGGTTAGTCAATTAAAGCAGACGGAACAAGAATCACAGCAGGCGATAAAAACGGTGGAGGGCCTGGAAGCCCGCACCCAACGAATTGAAAAAATAACCCCCGATGAAGATGACTATTTTGAGCTGCATGGTTATGCGCGTGCCGGCATAATGACCAATCATAATGCCCGCCACACTCAGGGTGGTCCGTTTATGACGCCTGCCGGACAAACGGGCGGTGCGATCGGCCGTCTGGGTAACGAACCGGATACGTATGTTGAAGTCTATCTGGAGAAGAAAAAGCGGCTGGAGAACGGCGCAACAACCCGATTTATGACAATGATTGCCGATCAGCAAAAAAGCTATAACGACTGGACGGCGGATTCCAGCACGCTGAACGTAAGCCAGGCCTTTGCTGAAATCGCCTCGCTTCCAAGTTTTACGGGTCCCTTCAAGGATACGACGCTATGGGCCGGTAAGCGTGTGGATCGCGACAACTTTGAAATCCCCTGGCTGGATTCCAAATTCGTCGCGCTCAACGGCACGGGTGGCGGTATTTATGACATCCGCTGGACTGATAACATCCGCAGTAACTTCTCCTTCATTGGTCGTAGTTTTGGCGATGTGGACGTCGTCAACAATGACGTTCAAAACTATGTTCTGACAGCCAACAACTATTTTGGCCCGGTGCAATTGTTCATCAGTGGGATGCAGGCAAAAGACAATGAAGCGCGTGAGACCTTAAGCGGATATAAAGTCTTCAATGCGGCGAACAAAGGCTACACCGCGCTGTTAGGGTATCAGGGTGACAGTTTTTATGGCCTGACCCAGGGTGAAACGCGCAGCGTGATCTCATGGGGACAGGGTCTTGGCGCAGAAGTGAAGAACATTGGTACCGATCCGGCGTTACTGTCTGATGCAAAAACGTTACGTCTGGCCAGTTATGGCATCGTCAATCTTGCGCCTGACTGGGACTTTGCGCCTTCGCTGTTAGCCCAGCAAAGTGCCGATCGCTATGTGAAAGGCGATGATTATCGCTGGATAACCCTGAACGGACGACTGATGCAGAACATCACGCAAAACTTCGCGCTGGGGTACGAAGCCACCTGGCAGTATATGGATCTCGATCCCAATGGCTATCAGCAATACCAGAAGGTGAGCGGGAATTTTTACAAGCTGACCTTTGCACCGACGTTCCGGCCTGACGATATTTCGCCCTTTTTTACCCGTCCTGAATTACGCGTTTTTGCAACGTGGATGAACTGGGATAGCGATCTGGATAAATACAGCCCAAATGACACCTTTGGTCAGAAAGGTTTCACTTCAGGCGATGAGTGGACATTTGGCGTTCAGATGGAAACCTTCTTCTGATGCCGGGCGAACGGTTCTACTGCGGTAAAACCGTTCGCTTTTCTGAAACGGACTGAACGCTGCTTACAGCGATTTTTCCCGTCGGCGGAATTCACTGGGTGAAACGCCGACCGCCCGATGGAACTCACGCGAAAAATGCAGTTGATCCTGATAACCTACCTGACTGGCGATGCTTCCAATTGTGGCATCCGTTTCGACTAGCAGGCGACGCGCCTGAGACAGGCGGTAATTTTTCAACCATCGCAGCGGGCTTTGATTAAACGTCTCCTGAAAGAGACGAAAAAGCTGGGATTTACTCACCTGGCAATAGAGCATAAATTTATCAATATCCCACTCGTCGTTATAGTGACTGTGAATTTGATAAATCAGGCGACCTAATCCGCGATGCGTGATCACCGGTGAAACTTCATTCTCATGACTGCGACTTTCCAGAAGAGTGTAAATTAATTTCGAGCACAACAGATCGCAATGGGCATCCGCGACCAGAGTATGGCTTTTCATCAGACCAAATAACTGATGGTAAATATCGGTTATTTCATCTGGCGATTCGAACTCAAATACGGGTTGGTGAAGGACGTTAAGAAAATTCATAATATTGTCCATCTTCGAACCGTCAATTCTTAACCACAATATCTCCCAGGGATCGGCGCTGTCCGGAAAATGTTCATGCGGCATCCTGACAGGGAGCCAGACCAGACTTCCCTCCCTCACTTCGTATTTTTTATTCTCCAGGCAAATAACGCCTTTCCCCTTGAGACAGAAAATAAGTTCATGTCCCACGACAGACTGACGCTGGATATGGAAATTCGTTCCGGTCAATATATGACCAGCCCGTAATACCCGATAATTTACCAGTGTAGAAAAATCTTCTGATTCCCGATACCAGTTTTCAATGACCTGTGTTCGCTGCGGCAGTGAACTCATATGCCATACTCCGAAAGGGTTGGTACATTTTAGACTAATTAATCCATTGTAAGATAACAAGAGGAAATGATGGCCAGAGGTGATTTAATTCTTTGACTCAGTTCACAAGATTAAGTAACGATAATATTATATCGTTAACTCAGCATTTTCTCTCTTAAAAAAATGACATTACACGCCTGCCATCCGTCATCATAAAAAAAAGAGCGGATAAAATCATTAATTTGGTTTAGGAAGCATTTATATTTATCGTCTTTTTGTAAATAATTCTGCAAGATGAATTAACAAAAGGATCATTATTCTCATATCGCTCGCTTATTCTGCCACGTTTTTATCGTCTTCTTTTCGCTTAAGGACGGTTTCTTACAAATGTCTGCGTATAATGACGCCTCTACCCTGTTATCTGCTGTTCATTATGATGGTTTACATACGTTCATCTCCTGGTATTTTCCTCTGTCATTCGAATCGCTATAACTAACATCAGTAAAGCCCCCACTTATCATCGAAGGAGCGGTTAATGAAAGTGCTAAGCAAAAGACAAATATCACTGGTCAACCGTTTAGCTCATGAGAATGGGTGGCTGACCACCGCGCAAGCCGCGAAGATGCTCAATATTTCTGTCAGTACGCTCAGACGAGACGTCGAAGCCATTAATCTTTTTTTCGCTGATAAAGATAGCGTCATACTCAGTCGCCCCGGTTTAGGCCTGAAACTTGATGCGCATGATATCGTCTCGCTGCCCGCGACCTCCGGTGATGAGCATGTTGTGAACATACTAAAAAGTAAAAGACTGGTCGGTATTGCGACCGATTTACTGACACATTCACCCTCACCGCTGTCCATCAGTTTTTTATCAGAAAAATACTTCATCAGTCGTTCTTCTATTGTGGAAGATTTAAACAAGATAGAGCGCTGGGTCGCATGCTTTGCTCTGCTGATGGTAAAAAACCGTACGGGAACATTTATTGAAGGCACGGATTATGATATTCGCAAGGCCCTCAAGGAGATCATTACCCATAGCGTTTTATGCAACTATCAAATGACGGACAGCAGAATCGACAGATTCTCCCGGGTGCAACTGATCAATGAATTTGGCCAGGACAGCGTCTCCAACTGTATCAATCTCATCACCTATATAGAGGATGAATTAGGGTGTGCCATTAGCGAACCCTATTACACCAATCTTTTCTCACATTTGCTGGTCACGATCCGACGAATGGAGAAGAGAAATAGCCGCCCACCTAATGACCCGGTACAGGCACATAATAGTAAGGAATGGCTGATTGCTGAAAAAGCCATCATCTGGCTTGAGCAAAAATATGCCTTCACCTTCCCGGCAATTGAAGTGAACTATATCTATCAATATCTTGTTTCATCCGGGAAACATCCCGAGCATACCGTACCATCAGCCAGAGGGCTGCACGACAAAGAAGCGCTGGATTATGCAATCCAACTCACCAGCCTACTCTCTCAGTCGTTAAAATGTGATTTGATCTCTGACCAGACGTTGCTGAACTCGCTGGTGATGCATATTAAGCCGATGCTAAATCGTCTGTCTTTTAGGATCATCATCCATAACCCATTACTGGACGAAATAAAGAAAGAGCTTTCCCCCGTCTTTGTTGCGGTCAGAGACGCGACACTGACGATGAATAAGAACAGTAAACACGATCCCCCGTCTGAAGATGAGGTTGCCTATTTAACCGTGTACATTCAGGCTGCCATTGAAAAGGTAAAAGAAAATAAGAAAATCATTCTTGTCTGTTCAAGCGGCGTAGGAACATCTCAACTTCTCTATAGTCGGATTACCAAAGCGTTTCCTGACTGGGAGATTATCGATATTGTTCCTGGAAGCAGACTGAAAAAAACACTGGCTGAGAAACAATGTGACTTAATCATTTCAACCATACGGATAGAGGAAATGATGATTCCTGTAGCCTATGTTTCCGCGCTGTTTTCAGCCAAAGACATTATTCGGGTGACGGAAACCTTATTCGCCGAACGCCATATCCAGGAGAAATAGCATGTTAGATAAAATAGTGATCAGCGATCTGTTAAGTAAAGCCTGCGTTATTACTGACATGCAGGCGACAAGCAAAATAGATGTCATTGAGCAATTGACCCAGTCGCTTTGCGATGAAGGCATTATTGATAATAAACAAGGGTTTATTAACGATGTTCTTGCGCGAGAATCCCTGGGGTCGACCGGTTTTGAAAATCAGATAGCCATTCCACATGGCAAGTCCCGATGGGTGAGTGAAACAAGAATAGCCGTTGCCAAACTGAAGGATACGGTCGATTGGGAAACAATGGACAGTTCCGATGTAAAACTGGTTATTCTTTTTGCGGTAAAAGAGGCAGACAGCGGAGCGGGACATATCAAAGTTCTGGCTCGTATATCTATAGCATTAGGGGATGATGATGTTGTTGAGAAATTACTTAATGCCAGTTCGCAAGAGGAACTCTACCGGTTAATTATTAATAATACCGGAGAGTAGTTTCTTCACAAGGAGAATAAAATGAAAATAATTGCGATTACCGCCTGTCCAACAGGTGTTGCACATACTTACCTTGCAGAAGCCAATCTTAAAAAGAACGCCCTTAAAAAGGGTATCCCTATCCTTGTCGAAACGCAGGGTGCTGTTGAAAGTGAATATATTTTTACCGACGACGATATCCGCCAGGCCGATATTGTTTTAATTGCTGCGGATAAGGTCATCGACCTTAGCCGCTTTCATAACAAAAACATTATTCGGGTTTCAGTGACGCGCGCCGCGAAAGATGCGGCAGGCTTACTGGATGAGATTATCTCCGGGGAATTACAGCCTGAGCGACACCTTGAATCCGGGACTGAGCAGGAACCGTCCAAAGCCGATAAAGATAAATCGCTTATTTCTCAGATTTATATTCATCTTATCACCGGCGTTAATCTGATGATCCCGTTCGTTGTTGCGGGCGGCATTCTCATCGCACTGAGCTTCTCATTTGGTATTACGGCGGCAACGCCCGGCGATGCCAACTTCAGCCCGCTGGCAAAAATGCTGTCGGATATCGGAGGCGGTGCCGCCTTTGCGCTGATGCTCCCAATCCTCTCGCTCGGGATCAGTAAATCGATCAGCGGCAATATGGGGATCGTATCCGGCGCAGTAGGCGGCATGATGGCCATACAAACCGGGTCAGGTTTCCTGGGGGCTTTGCTGGCAGGTTTTTTAGCCGGTTACGTCACACTGGTTATCGTTAAATACATTAACCTCCCCAAATCCGTCGCAGGCCTTAAGCCTATTTTGATCGTGCCATTGTTGAGCGTGTTTATTACCGGCGCACTGATGGTGCTGGTTATTGGCGAACCGATTAAGTTTCTTCTCGACTCGCTGACATCGTTCCTCGAAAACCTTGGCAATACCAATGCCGCAATTATGGGACTGCTAATCGGCATGATGGTGGCCTTCGATATGGGCGGCCCACTTAACAAGACCGTCTGCATGTTTGCCATTGGCCTAATGTCGACAGGTATCTATGAGCCTATTGCTGCCTGCATGGCGGCAGGTATGGTCCCGCCATTGGGCATTGCGCTGGCCACCACGTTATTCGGTCGCAAATTTACCCGTCAAGAAAGAGACACCGGGAAAGTGACCTATGTTCTCGGGCTGTCCTTTATCACCGAAGGCGCCATTCCCTATGCCGTTGCCGATCCGCTCCGCGTGATTCCCGCCATCGTCGCGGGATCCGGGTTGGCTGGCGCACTCTCTATGGCGTTGGGATGTGCGTCGAGAGCGCCACACGGCGGCGTTTTCGTGATGTTCATTCCCAATGTGATTACCCATGTTGTGGCCTATGTCGTTGCTATCGCCGCTGGTGCGTTACTGACCGCCATTATTCTGCGTTTTATTAAGAAAGATTGCCCTGAAACTGTACAGGAGATGTAACCATGCTTATGAATATGAAAGATCTGTTAGCCGTCGCTCAACAACATAAATTCGGTGTCGGGGCTTTTAATATCGCTTCAGCTGAATTCGCCAGAGTGGTTATCGACGTTGCAGAAAAACTGCGCTCCCCGGTTATTCTTGAAGTGCATCCGGACGAACATGATTTCACCGGTGATGAATTTATTTACTATCTTCGGGAACTGGCCATTAAAGCAACGGTGCCGGTGGTCATTCACCTTGATCATGGACAGACCCTTGAGCAGATTATGCGGGCGATACGGACCGGCTATACCTCGGTGATGATCGACGCGTCGGCCCTCCCGCTGGAGGAAAATATCGCCATCACCCGCCGTGTGACCGAAGTGGCGCACGCTGCGGGTATTTCCGTCGAAGCCGAACTGGGGACTATCGGTGTGGCACAGGGCAGCGGCGAGGGAGGCCATGCTGAAATACTGTATACCGACCCCCAACAAGCCGAGCAATTTGTTAACGAGACGGGGGTTGATACGCTGGCGGTGGCGATTGGCACATCACACGGTTTATATCCGGCAGGAAAACAACCAAAACTGGATATCGAACGGCTGAAAGCCATTAAACAACGCTTAAGCATCCCGCTGGTTCTCCACGGGGGGTCGGGAAATAAAGATGAGGAAGTCGCAGAATCCATCCAATACGGTGTCGGCAAGATCAACATTTCCAGCGACATGAAGAAAGCCTTCTTCGTTGCCCTGGAAGACGAGCTGAAGTCAGGCAGTCACGAACCTAATGCCTTATTTATCAAGCCAATGGAATCTGCGAAAGCTATCGTGGTTCACAAGATGAATTTATTCTCATCTATCGGCAAAGCCGCACTTTACCGTTAAAAGACCAGCACGTTACCCGCAAAAAGGGAATCCGTAAGGATTCCCTTCCCTGTTACGTTTCAGTGTCCGTTGATCGTCTCATTCATTTCTGAACCTGGTGGAAAATCCGCCGCGGAAAGAACAATATTCAGGCCTCGGGGCCGGAATGTTGTTGAATGAATCAGCATATATTTATACCAGCGAAAAAATAACCGCTTATCCCTTACGTTAATACGTTCAAGAATACTGTACAACCTTGAGTATATCGACTTCTGGCTCAACCCCAGATATTGCGAAGCGTCAGCATAGGTATCCAGACAAACAATCGCATTGAGCGTGTGTTTATCAGCCCGATTCATCTTCGCCATAAACTGGCAAAACTCACACGTCTGAACGCCACTGTTATCCTGCGCATCCCTAAGTTTTTCAATAATCAGATTAATAGAATCACAATAATTTATATGTTGTTTCAGGAACAAATTGTCTTGTTTGTCTGAAATACTCACTAATGTATATTCAGCAACTATGGCGCAACAGCATCGTGTTTGTACCCACATTGCAGGAAGAAAGCAGAATGGTTTCCGATCTGTCGGCCTCGCTGCCAGATTTTTTATTTCACTCAGCGCAAGAGCGATCAGTGGAGAAATTTTATCATCGACAACCACGTTATCCCTCCTTGTGTCGCTATTCGCAAATATACACTTAACTTAAAAAAAACTGCCAAATGATATAACTGTTCAATCTAATACATCATGATAGGAAACAACTATCACTATTCTTAATTTTATCGACAAACTAGATCAGATTATTAACAATAATAGACATATATACATAAATATCAATCAGATACAAAAACCAACAAACAATGCAATTCAATAATAAAACCAACAAAAAAGAAACAATAAATTAACTTTTTAACATGTAATATTATTGAAAAACCAGGATTATTTAATCACTCCTTAGGAAAATAAATAAATCACCACATCAATCTTAGGAATTATCAAAAATACATTTTAAGAATCTTCTGAAAAGAGGGAATAATCCTACAAAAACAAGGATGGAATAATGTTAATTATCAATAAAAATTAGTTAACTTAATTGGAAACAAGCCTCCACTTTTTTGGGATTATTAAAAAATTATTATAACCACGTCACAAAAACAATCCATTTGTATTGTTTTAACGATTAATTGCTGACGAGTCTGACCTGACATCGTGGTGGGACGGAAAGGAAGAAAGCTTCAGGTGGATAATTAGTTAATACGGGTCGTCGCTTTTCGCCACGACGCTTCTCTTCTGGGGAGAATACGGCATAGCCCTCAGGCTATACCGTATGACTTACTTTATCGTGCGATTAACGCAAATACGCCCCAACCGAAGTATTCCCGGGCGTATGTGACGTGGCGTTTAGGCGCTATCGTCAACTCCGCCCGGACTTCATCGGCAAAATCATCCTCTGCGTTAGCCTCTAACCAACGGCGCATCGTCAGCCATTTCGCCGCTTCATATCGGTCCCAGCCCTCCTGATCTGCCAGTACCATTTCCACAACGTCATAGCCGAGTTCGTCGAAAGAAGCGACGAGCCCAGGAAGGGTGAGAAAATCAGCCTTCGACGAAACACCACAGGCCTGGGCGATCTCTTCCGTCGCGGGAACCTGACGCCACCAGGGTTCACCGATCAGTATCATTCCGCCAGGCTTGAGGCTTTTTGCCAACAGCTCGACACTTCCGGCAAAGCCACCAGCAATCCAGGTCGCGCCAACACAGGCCGCCACGTCGCATTTTTCGTCCGTGACGTAACCCGCCGCGTCGTTATGAATAAAATGGACGCGTTCGCTGACGCCGAGCTCTTCAGCACGTTGTTTTGCCTGCGCGGTGAAGAGCTGGCTCATGTCGATACCGGTACCGTTAATGCCGTAATCGCGCGCCCAGGTGCAGAGCATCTCACCTGAACCACTGCCGAGATCAAGAATGCGCGCCCCCGGCTTCATGCGTAACACCCGGCCCAATGTGGCGTACTTTTCCGGCGTGAACGGGTTATGAATGCGATGTTCGCTTTCGCTAATCGTAAAAATACGTGGGATATCCATTAGTTAATTCCTTTCATTGAGTTGCGAATAAGAGAGCGTTCAGTCTGATTGCTATTCACGCCAGTGCTCCGGTTTCATTAAGGCCTGCGCACATTGAATGTCGCCGACACGATCAAGGGGTTGTGCAGAGAGGGACTGCATCATCCAGCAGGCCTTATGTTCCTCCGCAATGGGGTAAGGCGCGGGATAGCCTTTGTCTCCTGCGCAGGGTTCGAATCCATGTCGCGGATAGTAAGTGGCATGACCGAGAACAAAAACGCACTGACATCCCATCGACCGTAAGTGTTCTAAACCGGTACGAATCAATAATCCGCCCACGCCCTTCCCCTGGTATTCAGGTATGACCGCCAGAGGAGCCAGGATATGCATCAGCGGCGAATTCATTTCTCCTTTAAAGGTCGCCCGGGTAAACAGGATATGTCCGACGGCTGTACCTTCCTGCCTGGCCAGCAACGATAACGTTGGGCGCGCGGTGTCGTCCTCGAGCAAAGAAGCCACCAGGCAGGCCTCTTTACTGTAGCCAAAGGCGCGGGTTTCGACTTCCCGGATGTCGTTGGCATCACTTTCATCGGTGATATGAAAAGTGAAGTTGCGTGTTGTCATAACACTCTCCTTAGCGGTTATCTGGCTGAGCACGAACGTTGTTCAGCCCGGTGGTATTAATGCGGTACGGCTGACCATTAACGGATTTGATCAGCTTTTTGGTTTTGAGTTTTTTGAAGACGGCGAGTGTACAGTCGGTGAGCAGCAACCCTTCGCGGCTGTAGCATTCAACGGCAGTGACGCGGCCTGACGCATCGCGGACGTGCGTAATACGTCCACCTTTGGCGAGAACGTGTAAGGTACGTTGTTCCTGACGGGATAAATTCATACTGGAAAACCTGTTTAATCATCATGTGCAAAACGTGCAAACACACAGCGGTGTCCGCATTCGATTTCGGCGCATTGATAATCAGTCCGGCCTGGAAAGGTCGGGGAAACTGATTATCAGATGATTACATTCTCCAGCATCAAAGCCTCGGGTTGAGTTGAAAGGTATTTACGGTGTGAATGGTAACACGTAATTTCAGCAGGGGTATATGCAGGTCGGAAAAATGTGATCGCCGTCCAAAACGCGATCCCGTCCACAGTTATTGCGGCGTCTTTACGTCACCCACCGTTCTTCTGGCAGGTAAAAATGAAATAACATTAACCCATTGACATATAATGATTATTTTTTATTTTCTTGATTTTTATTAAAGTAAAACAATAAAAAATTATTGTTTTACTTTAATTTTGTGTATTGTTTGCACTATCACGCAATGCTGACTCACAGAGGTTCTATGTCCACTGATGCACTGGCGCAACTCAGCCAAAGAATGGTCACGTTCACCATGATGCTGTTGATTGCTATCGTTTTGCTAAATTCGGTTACCCTGTTTTTTCCCGCCTTATCATTCTCGAATGAGTTCTACGGGATAACGCTGTCTCTCACTGACCAGCGGCTCTCTGCGCTCAATATCAACCTGCAGACGCTGCCATGGTGGCAGGCTGCGGGTGCCGGGGTCATCAGCCTGTTGGTTATGGCTCCACTCTGTTACTGCCTGTATCAGCTACGATCGCTGTTTCAGGCTTATGCCCGGCGGAACTATTTTTCCGCCCGTTCGGCACAGCATATGAGCAGAGTCGGCGCCTCACTGGGGGTCTGGACTGTGATGACCCTGCTTGCGGATCCGGTGACCAGTTACTGGTTGACGATGCTTCACCCTGCGGGAGAGCGTGAAATACTGATCGGGTTTGAGCTCCATCATGTCGTCTGGTTTTTTATTGCGTTGTGCGTGATGGCAGTGGCTAAAATACTGGAAAAGGCGAGTGCTCTTTACGAAGAAAATAAACTGTTCCTTTGAGGCGGTAACTGTTATGGCAATCATTGTTAAACTGGATGTGTTACTGGCCGCAAGAAAAGTTAAATCAAAGGAACTTGCTGATGCGATTGGAATTACAGAGCAGAATCTGTCGTTAATAAAGCAAGGGAAAATTAAAGGCTTTCGATTTTCTACTCTTGATGCCTTGTGCAAATATCTTGATTGTCAACCAGGCGATCTGTTCAGTTATATTCCCGTTAAAGAGGACAACGGAGATTAATCGCCCGATTCAGTCCTGATATTGCATTTCTGCCAGTCTGAATAAACACCGCGGCTTGCGGCGGTGTTTGCTATTGGAAAAAAACCGTGCCGCCCTACCCTGGTTTCGATTTCTGATGATGACAATACAGGTTTACGACCTGCATAACTACATGATTATTATAGCTGAAAGGAGCATCAATTATGTTTATACGGATAATAGCTACCTCCATTGCCCTCTGTTCTGTCTCTTTTATTCCCTTAGCCATGGGGGAAACTGAGAATATATCTCAAGACGTGAGAACGCCGGAGAATATGGCTGATGAGCGACTAAATCGCGCGGATTATCGGGATATGATCGCTTCCAGAACGACTCGTCTTGCCGGACACCCCACGAACAACGCCCTGCGCTGGGATATTGCGCAGGATGAACGGGTGACAGGCAATCTCGATAAAGCCGAGGAGTATCTAAAACCTTTATTCGATGACCCACTGTACAAGGACGAGGCGACCTATACGCAGGGTGTGATTCGTTATTTGCAGGGCGATTATGCGCAGGCGGAAACGCTTTTCCGCAAGGCTTCAAAGGATCTGAGAAGTCAGGTTCGACTGCTTTACGTCTATTACCAGACGGGCCAGTATGCGAAAGCGAAAACGTTGTTCGACGATACACAACGGAAATCACTCAGTGAGAATGACCGCGCCCTCCTGAGTTTAATGAATTCCTATGGCAGTGACCAACCTTACCGTCCAGTGTGGAAAGCTGAGCAATCGGTATTGCCCTTTATCTCCATGAATCATCTACCGGTGGTCTCCGTCAGGGTGAACGGGCAACCTGTGAATGTCTTCATCGATACCGGCGCCGATTTATTTGTGCTCAACGCCGCAATGGCAAAGAAACTGAATCTCGAATTGCAGGCCAGTTTTACGGGGACGTATGCCGGAGGAAAGACGGCAGAAACCCATTATTCACGACTGCAATCATTAGATTTGGGAGAGGTCACGTTGCATGATGTACCTATTGATATTGCGGAGTTCCCGGACTCATGGGTTTTTACAGATGAAAAAACAGGTGAAAAAATTGAAGTCAACGGTATTTTATCCACCGGTGTATTTCACCAGTTCCTCACTTCGCTGGATTATCCACAACGCCAACTGGTACTGATGCCCAGAAATAAAGAGAGTCAACGCAAAGTCGCCGCCGACGGCGGTACTCACGTTCCCTTTATCCTGGAAGGAACGCATTTCATGATTGTCAAAGGCGCAGTTAATGGTAAGGAGGATATGACCTTCTTCCTGGATTCCGGTCTCGACGATCCAGATGCCGCTATTTTGCTGCAGAAAGAAGCATTGAATTACGCCGGGGTGAAATTGCAGGATGGGGATCACGCGATTCCGGATAACGACCAGGGGGGACTGGGCGGCGGCGGGTTTGCCGTAACCCGTCTGCCCATCGACAGTATCTCGGTTGGCACATTAAATCAGAAGGGTTCAACAGGGCTTTACGGTGTATTACCAGAAGAACTCTACTTTACCGAATCCGGCATGATTCTCGACGGCTTTATCAGTCACCAGTTTTTAAAACACTATAAATGGACCATCGATTTTGACGCAATGGTGATGACATTCCAGTAACGGGATAGCCTGCCGATACGGGCAGGCTATGTTAACTGCCTTACCGCTAACGCGTTGCCGCTTTCATGCTCATCACAAATGCGTTTAACTCAGCCAGCATCGTTTCCTCATTATCACTATTTTTCTCAATGATCTTGACGATGGCAGAGCCAGAAATGGCCCCCGTCGCACCGGCACTGATTGCGTCCGCCACCTGATCGGGGGTGGATACACCAAACCCCTGTAGTGTCGGGGGAGCCTGGTACGTGTTCAGTGTGGCGACCAGATGCTGCAGCGGTTTTGCGGCCTGCCGTTCGGTCCCCGTGACCCCGGCACGGGAAAGCAGATAGGTATAGCCGCGACCGTGAAGGGCTATCTGCTTGAGCAGTTGATCTTCGGCATTCGGGGGACAGATAAAAATGGGCGCAACGTGATGATGCATCGCGGCCTGACGGAACGGCGCCGACTCTTCGAAGGGCACATCCGCCACCAGCACCGAATCCACCCCGATACGCGCGCATTCGGTATAGAACGCCTCAATACCACGGTTGAAAACCAGATTGGCATACACCAACAGCCCTATCGGGATCGTCGGATGTTTCTGGCGAATCGTCGCCAGCATCTCAAAACACAGGGTCGGCGTAACGTCGGCAGCAAATGCCCGCAGCGCAGCATTCTGAATCGTCGGCCCATCGGCCAGCGGATCCGAAAAGGGGATCCCCAGTTCCAGTGCATCGGCCCCTGCCGCAATCAGAGTATCGATAATTCGCAGCGACTGCGCCGGGCCAGGATCGCCGATCATCACAAAGGGAACAAAAGCGCCTTTTCCACGGGTTTTAAGCTCAGTAAACAGGGTGTTATAGCGTTCCATCACATTTCTCCTCGTGCGTGCAGAATATCGTGTACGGTAAAAATATCCTTGTCTCCCCGACCTGAGAGGTTAACCACCAGCAACTGCTCTTTGTCAGGATTTTCACGCATCATTCTCAGGGCGTGGGCCAGCGCGTGTGAGGATTCCAGCGCCGGAATAATGCCCTCTTCCCGGCTGAGGATCTTAAAGGCCTCCAGCGCTTCATCATCAGTAACGGAAACATAATCGGCGCGCCCGATGCTGTTCAGGTATGCATGCTGTGGCCCGACGGAGGGGAAATCCAGCCCCGCCGAAATGGAACAGGACTCAATGATTTGCCCCTCATCCGTCTGCATCATCGGCGATTTCATGCCGAAATAGATGCCCACGCGACCGTGCTTTAACGGTGCGCCATGTTCGCCCGTTTCAATGCCATGACCTGCCGGTTCCACACCGATCAGCCCGACGCGCGGCTCATCAATAAAGTCAGCAAACATGCCAATCGCGTTCGAACCGCCGCCGACACAGGCGATCACCGCATCCGGTAAACGGCCTTCTTTTTCCAGAATCTGTACCCGGGTTTCTTCCCCTATCATGCGCTGGAACTCACGCACGATGGTCGGGAATGGATGGGGCCCCGCCGCCGTGCCCAACATGAAATGCGCCGTTTCATAGCTGCCAGACCAGTCGCGGAGCGCCTCGTTAGAGGCATCTTTCAGGGTAGCCGAACCACTGTGCACCGGGATGACCTCTGCGCCCATCAGACGCATGCGAAAGACGTTTGGCGACTGACGCTCGATGTCCTTCGCGCCCATGTAAATGCGGCATTTCAGGCCAAGCAGCGCACTGGCGAGGGCGGACGCCACGCCGTGCTGCCCGGCCCCGGTTTCAGCAATAATTTCCGTCTTCCCCATTCGCTTTGCCAGCAATGCCTGACCCAGCACCTGGTTGGTTTTGTGCGCCCCGCCGTGGAGCAGATCTTCACGTTTGAGATACAGCGTCGTGCGGGTTCCTCGGGTGAGATTGCGACACAGCGTCAGCGCGGTAGGGCGTCCTGCATAGTTTTTCAGCAGGTCAGTAAACTCGGCCTGAAAAGCCGGATCGTTCTGTGCGTTAACAAAGGCGTCTTCAAGCTGTAGCAGGGCGGGCATGAGGATTTGTGGAACATACATCCCGCCAAATTCGCCGAAGCGAGGGTTGAGTATCGTGCTCATTGTGGCTCCTTAATAACTGCGCAGTGCCTGAATAACCGGGCCTTTTCCCTGCTCTGGACTCTGCACGTGAAGTGAATTCAGTGACTGCGCAGCACTGGCTGGCTGCATTCACGCGGTAAGACGCTCCGCGTATGACAAAAATTTGGGCAAAAAAAAGCCCGCTCATGGCGGGCCGGGTATCGGTGTGCAGACTGCAGACGTGACGATACTGCCCGTTAACGGGAAGTGCGCCACCAGCTGTGCTGAGTCATCATTGAAAATGTCATTACCTGATACCTGTATAATTAATCGTGTTGTACTAGTTAACTAGTTCGAGAGAGTGAAGTCAACACTTTCGTTGCATAAAAGGTGTTCAGCATGCGTTTGCATAGTAGACAAACGCCAGCTTATTGCCGTCGGGGTCTCTCACATAGGCGCTGTGAAAGCCTTGTCCATACTGCGGTCTGTGACCCGGCGCGCCTTCATCCGTGCCGCCCAGGCGAAGAGCGAGCGCGTGAAGTTGCTGGATATGTTCGACGGATCGGGCATTCAGCGCCACCATCGCGCCATTACCGACGCCTGCGGCCTGGCCATCAAAGGGTTTGCCAACGCACAGTCCGGTGGTGTGGTTTTCACTGAACATCCCCCATGATGCGCCCTCTTCGCCCCGGCCTGCTTTCGGGTGTCCAAGCAGTTCCATTAATGGATCGTAGAAACCGATCGCACGTGGCAGATCGTTCGTACCCAGCATGATGTAAGAAAACATACTCCCTCCTCATTTGATGTCGCAGGGATTATCCGCCTGATATCCCCCGCAGGCTTCACCGTCAGGTTACGTGTCGCCTGACTAACATACCGAACAACGGCGGGTCATTAAGCGCGTCAGATCAATAGAACAGACCAATACCATAATGAAGATTGATTGAACTCATATCCCCGGCGATCGCCGTTTTGCTAGTCTCTGCGTATCGCTTTGCCGGTAAGCAGGATGGCAGCGCTGGAATTTTTTGCATTACTGCACCTTTTACCCCCCATTATGTATGGATTAAATAAGATGGATGAGAATGCGGTTCTGACATTGCTCAACGAGCTGGGTATACCTTATCGGTATGTTTCACATCCGGAGGTGAAAACGGTCGCCGATCATCTGAGTTTCGCGGCGACGTTTCCGGCGCAGTTGCTCAAAAACCTGTTACTGAAAAACAGCTCGGGTAAACACTTCTACCTGTACATCCTTGATGGCAATCGCAAGGCGGATCTGCGTGAATTAGCGCAGCAACTTGAGGAATCGCGCCTGTCTTTCGCGTCGCCAGGCGAGTTGATGGCAACCTTAGGCGTCGAACCCGGCAGCGTGACGCCTTTTTCTGTCGCCTGTCACAGTAAAAGCAACATTCAGATCGTCCTCGACGCCTCCGTTTCTGCCACACAGCCTCTGGGATTTCATCCTCTGGTTAACACCGCGTCGGTATGCATTTCCCGATCGGATTTATTACGGCTGTTGGCATTTTACGGTTATTTTCCGACAGACATTCAATCTGGTGACATACTCCGGTTTAAGCGTGAAGTGCTTTCATCCTGACTGGTGAGTCTTAAGTAGCGATGTGAATAAACGCTCTGGTCCAGGGAAGCGGCACGATGGAACGTTTATCCACAAGGCGAAAAGCATCAGAAACTGTATTTGACGCCAATGGATGCCTGAGAATCACGGTATCCTTTGTCACCAATTTGCTGAGTGACACTGCCCCATACGCTCAGCCTTTGGCTGAAGTTGCCTTCAATACCCACTTTAGCTTCTCCGATGTTACGTGTACCGGCCTGATAATCAGACACGTCATTCATTGTCACACCGAAGTCTTTTGTATTGTGTAGCCAGTTCACTTCAACAAACGGTTGCAGTGTCCGACCGGCGCTCACCTCTGTTTGCTGGCGATAAGCGCGCAGACCTAAACGCGTCGACAGGTTATCGCCGTTGCCCGTGACGCTTGTGCCATTCGTTTCAACATGTTTGTCCGCATGGACTCCCATCCAGATCGCCTGAACTTTTGGCTGAAGCCAGTAACTGACGCTATCACTCTGACTCAGATTAAAACTGTACCCCGTTTCAATCGACGCTAACCATCCTTCAGAATTATATTTCTCTTCCGATAACCCCTCGCCCTGAATGGAGTTAGTAAACCAGGCATGTTGTACCCAACTGTCGACATACAATCCGGACTTATCCTGCTGATTGGCATACCAGGTACCATACAATCCCAGCGAATAACCATCGACCCGGTTTTTTGCTGTATACGCACTGTATTTAGCATCCGTATGACCCTGCGCATAACCATACCCCGCCATGACGCCTAAATGATAACGATCCAGACCACTGTGGCTCCATTGCGCAATATCCCCGCCGATTTGCACCACATAGCGATTGGTCCGTGTTTTTAGCTGACCCGACTGGGTATGACTGCGATTGTACCCACCATCCTGACGCAACCACAGACTGGTCACTCTGTTCTCACCGGTTAAAAAGTCGGTGTACTGTGTTTCACCGAGTCGATCGTGCAAACGGGAAATGAACAGGGTATTCGCTTGCGCAAGGTTTGCAACATAGGCCCCCGCTTCCGGACGTATGACCCTGATGCCCTCATCGCCATTATCCTCTGCGGAATGAGACGGGCCTTCAGGTATTGCCGGTTCAGCGGGAGTACCGGGTGCAGTTGGTGCTACCGGCTCTGTAGGTACGACAGGCGGTGTCGGTTTTGTGGGTGTGACTGGCGCAGGCGGCTCTTCAGGGATTGAGCTGGTTAAATACCAGTTCTTACCCGTTTTCGCGACGTGATATTCATAAGCACCGGCAACAACGCGATTTCTTAACGCGAAAATGCCCCCGGATTCGCCCGCGACAGTCACAACTTCAATCCCATCCGTCGTTTGAGCACCGGTGCCATTATGGTTATTCACAAACAGACCGGTAGTGCCTGAGGTATTTCCCTCTACAACCAGTTTATCGGTTTCAGAAGCGTCATCCCCCAACGCGGTGTTGATGGCTACGTTACCACCGCCACTGTAATTGCCATTTACCGTCAACGTTTTAAATTCACCATGGTTGTCCGGAGACATAAAAATAACCGAACCGTTATTTGACAGCGTTAAGACTGTCGAATTGCCAGTCATATTCCACTGGCTGGTATCATTGATGGTCAAACTGTCAACATAAGGCGTCCGGCCGGTGAAGGATGAGGCATGACTCAGCGTCACATCTAAAGAGGCAGCAGCATTATTTGACTGCGAAATGATATCACCGACAATATGAGAGTTATCTGCCATGATATCCACGGCACCTGACCGCACTGATGAACTCAGGTCCTTTACGTTGATGGCAACACCGTTTTCGCCTGCTGAACGACCGATAATCGTGGTGTTATTCAGATTCAGATCCAGTGCTCCGCTTTCATTCTGGATGGCGTAACCCTCATTCGTCTCAATATGGCTGCCCGTTATTTGTAATCTATTGCTATCGTTTGTACTTGCAGTATTAAAAACAATGCCATGACTGTTATTCCCGGACACATTCAATATGCTGTTATTCAGTTGAACATCAGCCCCATTTTGTACCCGCATCCCAACAGAATTATCACCCTGAATTTGTGCGTTAAGACGGTTCGCATGTAAAATACTCCCGGTGGTTTTCGCCAACAGTCCCGTTGATTTATTACCCTGCGTAGTCAGCAGAACATTATCGAGATAAATTTGTGACCCCGCTGATTCTGCGCTGGCACCATAACTGTCTGTACCGTGGAGCGTAATAGTAGTATCCGATGCCGTAATGGTGGTGGGAGCAACGTTATCGCTATTGTTATGATGTGCATACAGTGCATAGCTGTTATTACCAGAGGTGGTAATTTCACTGTTATCAGCCAGCCGTATCTGGCTACCATTTTTCATGGATACTGCGGAAGTTGTACTGCCATGCGTTTCAATTTTAGTGTTGTGAATTTCTGATACGTCCTGACTTTTATCCGCATTGATGCCACTGGTATTACTACCATGCGTAATAATATGCGAATCATTCATCAAAATCTGGGAACGACCAATTTGCCAGATGCCGTAACCCACGTTGTCATTGCGTTGCGTTTCGATAGTGACATGATCATAAATGCCTTTGGACGCCAGCGTCTGGTTGGGTACCGCATAATTTGAATCCCAGCTTAACGCCGAACCATAACTAACATCACCATGGATATAGGTATTCCGGGCAGTGATTTGTGCACCATTGCGGGCATTGAAACCGGTCGACTGGCCAAGGAACGTGATATCAGAATCCGTCACATGAATGCTTGTGCCAATATCCTTAGCGGTCAATCCATGCATATGCGCAATCATCTCCGTATTATGGAAATTGGCCGTCGCGCCATCCGATAATTGCGCAATATAATTAAAGCTCTCTATTCTGGAGTCGGATATATCAACAAGCGCCCCCTGTCCATAGGCCTGAATAGCCTGTGTACGATCAGGGTCAAAACCCGTCATGCTTGTTACATGATTGATGGTTGCGCCCTTGAGAATGACCTTTCCTCCGGCATAAGCGATGATGACGGCTCTGCCACTGCCGTTGTAACTGGCGGTGAGAAAAACATTTTCCCCCCTGATCGCCCCTGTATCATAAGCGACTAACGTCATTCGATCATTAGTGATGTACTGCTCATTAGGAGTTAATGTCATATCCTGTCCACTCGCGGCGGTAACCGTTGTGGTCACCGCAGCATGAACCAGAGACGATGCCAGGGCAGCACTGACAGCTAATGCAATAGCGGAAATCTGGCAACTTTTTCTAAAACAACGACGTGTTGATGTATAGTCCATTAACATTGATATCCTTTTCCCTTAGGGTTACGTCAAGCGTCAGCGGTCATCCAGCTATTTATTGCGGGCGACTTACAATAAATCGATAATTATTTTAACTCATATATTATCGTCAGCGTACTGAAAAGCAGCGACCTGCATAATGAACAAAATACTCAGAATTTTATATAAAACACCATTACCCGGCATCATAAAATACACATACAAATAGAATAAATAAATGAAGTCAATAAGATGAAATGAACCACACTGTTGTCGCCAGGTTAATTAACAATTATGGTATTGTAGACTTGCTAATTTTTACCTCATGTAATTATTGATATTTCGGATTTTTCGGTTATAAGACTGTAAAAATAACACCGAATTCAGGACGCTGATAGCGATATATATTAACAATTTTTCGGTGGGACCCGATATCCCACCGAAAAATTAACTTCACTCTTTCTTTATCAGCTCACGTCTGATTGCATCAGCGCGAATCACATCTGAACGGATAAACATCAAATCGTCATCACCGCGAGTTCTGGCGCAACAAGACCTTACCCAGCAGATACGTGGTTGCCTGTCCGCCGATATGAACGCGCTCCCCGACACTCTGGCAGCGTAACTCCCCGCCACGTTCGGCCCCCTGATGCGCCAGCATCTCCGTTTTGTTCAGTTTTTCCGCCCAGTAAGGGATGAGCATGCTATGCGCTGAACCGGTAACGGGGTCTTCCGCTACGGCTTCTCCTGGACAGAAGAAGCGACTGACAAAATCGTATTTCCCTTCACCCGCCGCGGTGACGCAAACCATTTTCCCCAAGGGGAGCATAGCGTGGATATTCGGGCGCAGCGCGTCAACCTGCTGCTGATTATCCAGCACCACCATATAATCACGCCCCACGCGCACGTCTTTGTATTCCGTGATACCCAACGCGTCCAGCAGAAGAGACGGCGGCGTGACGGGCTCGGTTCCCCAGGCAGGAAAATCCAGCGTCAACCATTCACCGCGACGGGCGACAGTCAGCGGGCCAACAAACCGGGTAGCAAAATGGATAATGTCGGCCGGATAATCCAGATGTTCAAAGATGACATGAGCAGCCGCCAGCGTGGCATGCCCACACAGATTGATTTCTCCCTGAGTGGTAAACCAGCGCAACTCAAAGCCGTTTTCAGTGGGGACAAAATAGGCCGTTTCTGACTGGTTATGTTGTTTAGACATCTTCAGTAACGTCTCATCGGGTAACCATTCGGTTAGCGGACATACTGCCGCGGCATTACCGCCAAACGTCGTGGTACTGAAGGCATCAACCATGTAAAAATCAATTTGTTGCATCGCGAAAACCTCGAATTGTTCTTTGTGCAATTCACACTCTATCATGCCATAGCGACCTGTCGTCTTTCATTTTCAGGTATTCCTATTCAGCGTAATGGCAGTGCGATAATTCTGCTATTCAAACTGCGCACAAGATCACATTTAATCATCGCATTACGGTTCAGCATGTTGAACAAGGCATATTTTCAACTGTGCAACGCCGATACTATTTATTCTAACAGCAGGAGGGAGCCGTTATGGTTCGCAAAGGGTGTAATTCATTAGTCCGCGCCGAAAAAATATTAACCCACATCGCATGGGTAGGCGTGGCGAGTTATATGGAGCTATTAAAAGAATTCCAGTATCCCAAAAGCAGCCTGCTTAATTTACTAAATGTGATGGTGGAGTGCGGCTTCTTAATTAAAAATAAAAACGGCCATTATTCGCTGGGAATAAAGAACTACGAACTGGGTTGTCAGGCGTTGCACCGCCAGAATATCTTTGAGGTGACGAAGCGGCCTATGCAGGAGCTGTCGCTGAAAAGCGGTCTGGTCTGTCACCTGGGGGCGATGGAGCGTTATTCTGCTATCTATCTCGACAAGGTTGAAAGCCCGGAATCAGTGCCAACGAGTAAAAGCTGGATTGGTAAAAAACTGGAATTACACATTACCGCGCTGGGTAAAGCGTTATTAGCCTGGAAAACACGGGAAGAACTGGATTATTTTCTAGATGCGATCACGTTGACGCCACACACGCGCAATACGTTTACCGATAAAAAGTTATTTCTGGAAGAGTTACAAAAAACGCGACTACGGGGATGGGCGATAGACAGCGAAGAATCAACCTATGGCGCGGTATGTTTAAGTATGCCGGTATTCAATATGTATAACCGGGTCAACTATGCGATCTCGCTTTCAGGCGATCCTGTGGTTTATTCAGGAAATAAGATTGACGGTTATCTGGAACTACTCCGCAAATGCGCCGGGCAAATATCTTATGGGCTGGGCTACAGAAACGAAAATGAGTATTTACGAAAAGGAAACTGAGGTAATGAGAAAATTCAGCGGCATTATTCCACCGGTATCCAGCACGTTTCATCGTGACGGAACCATTGATAAAACGGCAATGCGTCAGGTTGCCGACTTCCTGATCAATAAGGGAGTCGACGGGCTGTTTTACCTTGGCACCGGGGGTGAATTTAGCCAGATGAATACCGCCCAGCGAATGGCGTTCACCGAAGAGGCCGTCGCCGTTGTCGACGGTCGGGTTCCGGTCCTAATTGGCGTCGGTTCGCCTTCTACTGATGAAGCGGTCAAACTGGCGCAGCATGCCCAGGCCTGCGGCGCTGACGGCGTTGTCGCTATCAACCCCTACTACTGGAAGGTTGCGCCGCGCAATCTTGACGACTATTACCAGCAGATCGCCCGTAGCGTCACGCTGCCGGTGATCCTGTACAACTTTCCGGATCTGACCGGCCAGGACTTAACCCCGGAGACCGTGAAACGTCTGGCGCTGCAAAATGAGAACATCGTCGGGATCAAAGACACCATCGACAGCGTCGGCCATCTGCGCACGATGATTAACACCGTTAAGTCAGTGCGCCCGTCATTTTCGGTCTTTTGCGGCTACGACGACCATTTACTCAACACCCTGCTGCTGGGCGGCGATGGCGCAATATCCGCCAGCGCGAACTTTGCTCCGGAGCTCTCTGTCGGTATCTACCGCGCCTGGCGCGAGGGCGATCTGGCTACCGCCGCCACCCTGAATCAAAAGCTGCTGCAACTGCCGGCAATTTACGCCCTGGAAACGCCGTTTGTCTCACTGATCAAATACAGCATGCAGTGCGTGGGATTGCCGGTGGAAACGTATTGCTTGCCGCCGATTCTCGACGTGTCAGAAGAAGCCAAAGAAAAAGTCCATGCACTGCTGGTCGCACAGGGAATTTTATCGCTCTGAGGAGAAGATCATGTCTGTTCGCTCTATTTTTGCTGACGAGAGTCACGATATCTACACCGTCAGAACGCACGCCGATGGCCCTGACGGTGAACTGCCGCTGACGGCGGAGATGCTCATCAACCGCCCGAGCGGGGACCTGTTCGGGATGACCATGAATGCCGGAATGGGCTGGTCTCCGGACGAACTGGATCGCGACGGCATTTTACTGCTCAGCACGCTGGGAGGGTTACGCGGGGCTGACGGTAAGCCCATCGCGCTGGCGCTGCACCAGGGTCACTACGAGCTGGATATCCAGATGAAAGCGGCTGCAGAGGTGATCAAAGCGAACCACGCCCTACCCTATGCCGTGTATGTTTCCGATCCGTGCGACGGACGGACTCAGGGTACAACGGGGATGTTTGATTCGCTGCCGTACCGTAATGACGCCTCAATGGTGATGCGCCGCCTGATCCGCTCCCTGCCCGATGCGAAAGCCGTCATTGGCGTAGCGAGCTGTGACAAGGGACTCCCGGCCACCATGATGGCCCTCGCCGCGCAGCATGACAAAGCGACAGTGCTGGTGCCCGGTGGCGCGACGCTGCCCGCGAAGGATGGGGAAGATAACGGCAAAGTGCAGACCATCGGCGCACGCTTCGCCAATGGCGAGTTATCGCTACAGGACGCTCGTCGTGCTGGCTGTAAGGCCTGTGCCTCCTCTGGCGGCGGCTGTCAATTTCTGGGTACCGCCGGGACATCGCAGGTGGTGGCCGAAGGTCTGGGGCTGGCCATCCCGCACTCTGCGCTGGCCCCTTCCGGTGAGCCGGTGTGGCAGGAGATCGCCAGAGCCTCCGCAAGGGCAGCGTTGAACTTGTGTAAACAAGGTATCACTACCCGGGAAATCCTTACCGACAAAGCGATTGAGAATGCGATGACGGTTCATGCGGCGTTCGGTGGCTCAACAAACCTGCTGCTGCACATCCCGGCGATTGCCCATCAGGCAGGCTGCCATGTCCCGACCGTTGACGACTGGATCCGCATCAACAAGCGGGTGCCCCGGCTGGTGAGCGTACTCCCCAATGGTCCGGTTTATCATCCGACGGTCAATGCATTCATGGCGGGCGGTGTGCCGGAAGTGATGTTGCATCTTCGCCGTCTTGGATTGCTGCATGAAGACGTGATGACCGTAACCGGCAGCACACTGAAGGAGAACCTCGACTGGTGGGAACACTCCGAGCGGCGACAGCGATTCAAACAGCTTCTGCGCGACCAGGAACAGATCGACGCCGACGAGGTGATCATGTCACCGCAACGCGCCCGGGAGCGTGGCCTGACCTCAACAATCACCTTCCCGGTGGGCAATATTGCCCCGGAAGGATCGGTGATCAAATCCACCGCCATCGACCCCTCAGTGATTGATGATCAGGGCATCTATTACCATAAAGGGGTGGCGAAGGTTTATCTGTCCGAGAAAAGCGCAATTTACGACATCAAGCACGACAAGATTAAAGCGGGCGATATTCTGGTCATCATCGGCGTCGGCCCTTCCGGTACCGGAATGGAGGAAACCTACCAGGTTACCAGCGCCCTGAAGCATCTGTCTTATGGTAAACATGTCTCACTGATCACCGATGCGCGTTTCTCAGGCGTTTCTACTGGCGCGTGCATTGGTCATGTGGGGCCGGAAGCCCTGGCTGGGGGGCCAATCAGTAAATTACGCACCGGGGATATTATTGAAATTAAAATTGATTGCCGTGAACTTCAGGGCGAAGTCAATTTCCTCGGAACCCGTAACGATGAAACATTACCTTCACGTGAGGAGGCAACTGCACGATTAAATGCCAGACCCAGTCATCAGGATTTACTTCCTGATCCTGAGCTGCCAGACGACACCCGGCTTTGGGCGATGCTTCAGGCAGTAAGCGGCGGAACATGGACGGGCTGTATTTATGATGTGAATAAAATCGGCACTGCCCTGAGCGATTATATGAATAACCACTTAAAGCAAAAATAAAAATATCCAGACCGCTGAATAATCCGGCTACGCATTATTAATACATTGCGTAGTCGGGCTATGACCGGTCGCTACCCTACAATGAGAGGACGTTATGCCACTAATTATCGTTGTGGCAGGGATTGCTTTACTCCTGCTTTTAACCATTAAAATTAAACTCAATACGTTTGTTTCCTTAATTATTGTCTCGATTGCTGTCGCCATTGCCAGTGGAATGGATCTGAATAAAGTTGTCACGTCGGTCGAATCCGGTCTTGGCGGTACGCTGGGCCATATTGGTTTAATCTTCGGCTTCGGTGTGATGCTCGGTCGCTTACTGGCTGATGCGGGCGGCGCACAGCGAATCGCCCTGACCATGCTGAATTATTTCGGTAAAAAGCGGCTTGACTGGGCGGTGGTCTGTTCAGCCTTTATCGTCGGCATCGCACTTTTTTTCGAAGTTGGCTTAATTCTTCTGGTGCCTATTTTATTCGCCATTGCCCGTGAAGCGAAAATATCGCCGATGTTTATGTGCGTGCCAATGCTTTCCGGTTTGCTGGTCGCGCACGGTTTTTTACCCCCGCACCCCGGCCCAACCGTTATTGCCCGTGAATATGGCGCGGATGTGGGACTGGTACTGATTTACGGCATTATTGTCGGCATTCCGACCTTTATTCTTTGCGGACCGGTGTTGAATAAATTCTGTCAGCGGATTATTCCTGACGCGTTTAAAAAAGAAGGGAATATAGCCTCCCTCGGCGCGACCCGCCGGTTCAGCGAAAACGAAATGCCGGGCTTTGGCATCAGTTTTCTCACGGCGATGCTGCCAGTGATCCTGATGGCGGTCGTCACAATTATCCAGATGACCCATGCCAAAAACGCCGCAGAGTCAGGCACGTTTTATAACGTATTACTGTTCTTAGGCAACTCGACAATCGCAATGCTGATTTCACTGTTGTTCGCGATTTATACCATGGGTCTGGGCCGTGGAAAGACAATCCCTGAACTGATGGATTCCTGTGGGAAAGCCATTGCGGGTATTGCCGGGCTGCTGCTGATTATCGGTGGTGGCGGCGCATTCAAGCAGGTTCTCATCGATTCTGGCGTGGGTCAGTACATTTCCACCCTGGTTTCAGGCATGGATATTAACCCGATCCTGATGGCCTGGGGCGTTGCCGCGTTCCTGCGTATTTGTCTGGGTTCCGCCACCGTTGCGGCGATTTCCACCGCCGGGCTGGTTATTCCTCTGCTGGCGGTGCATCCCAGTACTAACCTGGCGTTGATTACGCTGGCCACCGGCGCGGGCTCCTGTATCTGCTCTCACGTCAACGACGCCAGCTTCTGGATGATTAAAGACTTCTTCGGCCTGACCACTAAAGAGACGCTGTTGTCCTGGACGCTGATGTCAACGCTGCTATCCCTGTGCGGATTGCTGTTCATCCTGCTCGCCAGCATTATTTTATAAGTGCGCCTTCGCCAGTGGATCGCCTTGTCGGTTCACTGGCTCCCCTTCTTCACTCATTTTGCGGGCATCAGAAAAACACCATGCCTTCATAAGGATGTTTCATACACGCTTGAAGACGGCTGGTTAAATCGCCATCATGGATTTCCAGCTTGTGTCCATCAGGATCTAAAAAATAGAAAGACTTTCCTTCGCTCTTATTGATTTTCCATTCGGTAACACCCAGCAATTTTAGTTTCTCAACAAACGCATCGAAATCGTCGTCCTGAACGCTAAATGCATAGTGGGTGTAATCATCCCGGCGGGTAACAACATCCGCAGAAAGGCATAACCACAGACTGCCCAGACTCAGGTAAGCGCCATGGGCCCATTTAGCCTTAAGGGTAAACCCAAGCGTATTAACGTAAAAATCAACGCTTCTTGCAACATCACTGACGGCGAGGGTGATGTGGTTCAGCCCATTCAGCATACTTGAGTCTCTTTAACAGGGTGTGGGAATGTCAAACTACCATAAGCCAACTGAAACGCGCAGCATGCGTGACCGGAAAACAGAGAACCGGTTACGCTCAGGCTTTGCTCTTTTTTTGATCGGACACGATGACAAGGGCTATCCCGGCCAACACCACCAGCGTACAAAGCAAGATTCTCATATCCGGCAACTCCCCGAGAAACACGATCCCGCCTCCCGCTGCAATACAGGGGACGCTCAGTTGCAGGGTGCTGGCGGTGGCTGAGGACAGGCTGGCAACCAGTTGATACCAGAGTACATAGGCAATCCCCGACGCCAGCCCCCCCGAGATCAGGGCAAGGATAACGCCGCTGGTATCGATGTGCATTGGCTCCCATCGTAGAAAACTCAGGCAGAGAATGACGGGAATGCTCAGAATGAAATTACCCGCAGTACTTCCGGCTGGAGACGTGATGTTTTTTCCACGAACAGAATAAGCCCCCCAGGCGAGGCCAGAAACGACCATCGTCATCGCGGGGATAAGAGACGGTGCGGTAGCGCCAGGCAGCAACAGCATAATGATCCCGGCAATGGCAATCACAATACCGACAGATTTATAGCCACTCAGTTTTTCGCCTTTTATGGCACCCCAACCGATCATGCAGACCTGCACGGCGCCAAACAGCAGTAATGCACCGGTTGCCGTATTGAGCTGGACATAAGCAATTGAGAAAAATAAGACATAGGCACACAACAATATGGCGTCGGTGATATTCCAGCGTATCGCCTTCAGTTTCCCCTGCCCCCAATGCCAGGCCAGCAACGCGACTGCCCCACCGAGTAATCTCAACATGCTGAACGTTTCGGGGTCGGAATACCCGTTCTTTAAGGCAATACGACAGAGGATAGAATTGGCTGCAAACGCAGTTAATACAAAGGTAACCAGCAACAGCTTTTTCATACTCCTCCGCATGAGGTATAAGTTAACGCCCACTTTTGACGCCCAGCAGGACTGGACTTCAGGTCTGTGGCGTGCAACGTTTTCTGTTCACAGCATAGTCTGACAACATGTCCGTATTCCAGTCAGGGATCCTGGCGGCGTCTGAGGCTTTCATCTCATGATGTTAGCGCGCAAATGTTGTGCCGGTTGAAAGTATAATGACGAGCAACAGGTAAAAGACTTAACCATCTAAAAATTAAGGTGACGTTATGGCAACGATAAAGGATGTTGCACAGTTAGCGGGCGTATCAACCGCGACCGTTTCACGTGTCATTAATCAAACCGCATGGGTTGAACCCGTGACGCGTGAACGTGTTGAAAAAGCCATGCGAGAACTGAATTATCGTCGCAACGCCGCCGCGATTGCGCTGGCAAAGCGGAGCGGTGACATGCTCGGGTTATTGACTGGCAATCTTGCCGATCCCTTTTTTGCCCGGCTTGCGCGCGGCGTCGAGGAAGTCTCACGCGCTGAACGATTCCGTTTGATGGTCTGCAGCGGCGGTCACGACGAAGGAATGGAAAAAGCCGGGCTTGATTTTCTGATCAACCAGGGCTGTGAGGCGATTGTGGTACATGCGAGCCGATTGCCTGAAAAGGAGCTACTGCGCTATGCGGCCCATTTGCCTGCTATGGTGGTTGTTAACCGCTATATTGCCGGTATGGCCAATCGCTGCGTATGGCTGGAAAATTGTCACGCGGCGAAAACGGCAACGCGTCATCTGCTGGAACAAGGGCACCGGTGTATTGCCTGTGTGACAAGTGATTTACCGATTATCGATCGCCACGAGCGGCTGGAAGGATATCGCCAGGCGTTAGCTGAATATGGTATTACGCCAGAAAAAAGCTGGGTGATTAGCGTACCTTTTAATGAAGAAGGAGGTGAACGCGCAGCACACCAGCTTCTTAACAGCGCGATTCCGTTCACCGCCGCAGTGACATTCAATGATGTCATGGCCGCCGGCATTATGCGCATCCTCCATCAGAAAGGCATTGCGCTACCGCAGCAACTTTCCATCGTAGGATTTGATGATGTGGTGATGGCACGTTACCTCTTTCCGGCACTGACTACGATGCATTATCCGGTTGAACGAATGGCGCGTCGGGCTTCTCAACTGGCAATACAACTCTTTAAGGGAATGACGCAGCAGCCGGGTATGAATAACTTTGCTGCTGAACTGGTTATCCGTGATTCCGTTATTTCTCCCAATCGCAATGACTGAATGGTCAAGTCTCTGAATCGTGATCTACTTCAAATTTACCACTCTCATGTAATCGCTTACATGAGGGCGAACGAACGATCACAGTCAGGTAAATGGGTGTTCATCTACTCTTGAGCGACCTTACAGACTGGAGATTCATCTATGAATGCCTCTCAAAAAAACAAAAAAACGCTCTCATTTGGACTGGCGCTGCTCCCTATTTTAGCCATGCTACTGCTGTTAATTATTGGCTACGGCATCATGGGGTTGCGCATTGAACCGTTGTTGCTCTGCTCTGCTGCCGTCGCCGCCGGACTGGCCTGGTGGCAGGGGTATAGCTGGGAAGACATCATCAGCTCGGTAGTGGATAAACTCGCGAAAGCGATGCCGGTCATCATGATTTTGATCTGCGTGGGCGCCTTGATTGGTACATGGATGTTCAGCGGCACGATTCCTTACATGGTGTACTGGGGACTCAAACTCATCAGCCCCGAATACATTCTCATCGCCGCCTTCTTCCTGACCAGTGTCGTATCGGTATGTACCGGTACATCATGGGGTTCAGCAGGCACCGTTGGGGTTGCGTTGATGGGGGTTGCCGCTGGACTGGATGTATCCCTGGCGGCAGCGGCGGGCGCGGTTGTTTCAGGGGCCTACTTTGGGGACAAGATATCACCGCTGTCAGACTCAACCAACTTTGCGGCAATTGTCGCAGATACCACCCTTTTCGAGCATATTCAGCATTTATTATGGACCACCATCCCCAGCTTTCTGCTTGCTGCCGTGGTTTATCTTATTGCGGGCCACAGTACGATGCTGGGCGAGGTCGCAACGCCCCAGCGGGTCACCGATATTGTCAACGCCCTGGAGTCGCTGTACCACTTTAATATCGTTCTGATTTTGCCTCCTGTCATTGTGTTATGGGGAGCTATCCGCAAGAAGCCAGTGATCCCGTTAATGTTGAGTGCCTGCGTGTTAGCTCTGATTCTGGGCGTCGTTATGCAGGGGCTCAGCATCAAGCAAGGGCTGGATGCCTTTATTGATGGATTCAACATCACTATGTTCCCGCAAGGTAGCGAAGGCATCATTGCTGATGTTCCGCGCCTGCTTAACCGTGGGGGGATGTTCTCAATGATGGGCACTATCCTTCTGGTATTTTGCGCGTTCTCTTTCGCTGGTGCCTTAACGTTGACGGGTGCACTCAACATTATTATTAACCGCTTACTGACGGTCATTCACAGTGTTGGCCAGTTAATTGCGGCAACCATTGGTACCACGATTCTGGTGACCGGCGCGACAAGCGACGGAAAGCTGGCACTTCTGGTTCCTGCTGAATTGTTTAAAGACGCGTACCGTCGGATGGGACTGGATACCAAAAATCTCTCCCGTACCATTGAAGATGCGGGAACCGTCATTGAACCGCTGTTACCGTGGACCTCTGCCGGTGTCTATATGGCAACAACATTAGGAGTGAGTACGCTGGATTTACTGCCCTGGGCCGTCCAGTGCTATGCCGCTATCTTCTTTGCCTTATTTTTTGGTTTCACTGGTATCGGTATTGCGAAAACATCCGCAGTCACAGGAAAAGAACAGAATTTAACGGCAGCAGAATAGGAAGGGAATTCGATGGATTTTAATAAGATTATTGATCGCCACAACACAGGCTCTGTGAAATGGGACTTTATGACGCGGTATTTTGGCGAGGAAGCACATGAACTGCTGCCAATGTGGGTGTCTGATTTTGACTTTACCTGCCCGGACGCGGTTCAGGAGGCCTTAATTCACCGCGTTAAGCACGGTGTTTTCGGTTACAGCGAACGACCGCAAGCTTACTTTGATTCATTAATCGCATGGTTCTCAACCCGACATCGGCTGGAGATAGCGCAAGAGTGGATATGCAGCGTTGAAGGTGTCGTTCCGGGGCTATCGCTACTGGTTCAAATGCTGAGCCAACCCGGTGAAGGGGTGGTGGTCCAGGGGCCCTGGTATGGATCGTTTGCAAAAATCATAACCCTCAACGGCAGGCGGTTACTGGAAAATCCCTTGCATGAGGACTTCGCTACGGGTTACCAGATGGATTTAGTTCATCTGGAAATGCTATTCCGTACTGAACGCCCGCCATTAATGATTTTATGTAATCCGCATAACCCAACCGGTCGTTGTTGGTCGGCACAAGAACTGGAACAGCTCCTCACCTTGTGCGAGGAATATAATGTTACATTGGTGTCCGACGAAATATGGGCCGATTTGTTACTTCCGGGAGAACAATTTACTTCCGTCCTGCACCTGGGAGAACGCTGGCATTCACGCGTCATCTCTGCCACTTCCGCCAGTAAGACGTTTGGGCTGTCGACATTGCGTATTGCAAACTTTCTGATCCCTGCGACGGCATTGCGTGAACACTTTTTGCGCCGTCTGGATGCACATGGGCTGGATGTATTCAATGCGCTCTCCATCGAGGCGAGTACGGCAGCGTGGCAATATGGTGCTCCGTGGCTGGATGAGCTACTCGATTATCTGGCAGAAAATCGCCGCTGGTTTATCAAACAGGTCGATGAGTCTCTCCCCTGGGCTCGGGTTGCCCCTTCCCAGGCCACGTATCTGTTATGGGTTGATTGCAAGGCGCTGGGACTGGATGACGAACAACTCAAATGGGTAATGGCTGACGTTGCGGGTATTGCACCTTCAATGGGAAATAGTTTCGGCCCGATGGGCAATGGTTTTATCCGCCTGAATCTCGGATGCCCACGCGTTTACCTTGAAAAAGCGCTGGAAGGATTGAAACGTATTGCATTTCCCCCGACAAAGACATTTCATTCCATCCGTTAGTTGAAAATGATAACGCGCTTACGCTGAATGAACCTGTTAAGGTTTAAACAAAAAACGTGCTGTCATTACACAGAAACGCATCTTTTGGGATGCGTTTCTGTAGGGCTTAACACTACGGATCTACACATACCGTTAAGAACAGAGAGCATCATCACTATTTTTTTATACATGGAGCGCGACTTATGAGCATCAGTATACGACCCGCTCAAGTTTCTGATGTCGAAACTATTTTCGACGTCAGAACTTCAGTTACCGAGAATCATCTTAGCCGCGAAGAGTTGCGGCTGCGGGGGATCACCGAGGACGTCGTGGCCGATATGATTCAAAAAAGTCGTTGCACATGGGTGGCGACTGAAAACGGAAAAATTATCGGTTTTTCCATGATTTTGCCGGATGAAGGCTGTCTTTTTGCCGTCTTCGTGCACCCGGAGCATGAAGGTAAAGGCGCAGGCCGCAGGCTTGTTACGATTGCTGAGCAGGAGTTATTCAAACACCATACGGTAGTCTGGCTGGAAACCGACAAAAATAGTCGGGCGGCGAAATTTTACGTTCAACTCGGCTGGGGAAATGGGACGAACATTAATGATACCGACATCAAATTTGAAAAACGTCGTAGCGTTTAATCAAACGCCAGTGTTTATCCATGTCCGCTCCCGTCACCAGGCGGGCAGGTCATGAAGCGGACTTTTCCGCTTCCCCCTACCTATCACTCGAGCGCCAGAAACCATTAAAATCGTCGACGAGCGATACTCTCCTGAGCTTCAGGCCCGCAAAGACCGTTAAGACTTAAGCAAGTTTGACTTTAATCAACCACCGAAACCATTCAACAGGACTATTATTCGCGGCTTTATTTTTTCAAAACAATAAAAGTCACCCTCCACATACTGTGGGTAACGGGTCAGAGTTCAAACACTAAAGATTAGGTAATGATGATGTTTAAGAAGCAATTAGCGGTGATGGTTTTGGCAATGGCAACCGTGCTCCCCGCGCACGCAATTAGCGCGCACTATCGCGAGCAGTTGGATCGCTCAGGATGCAATATGGTTACGGACTCAAACGGTACTTGCGATATCCATAAAACAAAGGTGCAAAACGCTAAAGCAGCACAAACACCAGCAATGCAGGAGCGCGTAAAAATCGCTGCGATGCTGGAAGATTCTGTCATCGGCCAAAGCACCGACGATGCCTATGCTGCGCTTGAGAAAAGCGGATTCCAGAACCCGGAACCGTTGAAGTGGACCAAGGGGAAATACGAGGTATTCCTTGATGTTAATCCGCGCGGTACGGTCCAGGCCGCCACGTTGCGCTAATTCACGCCAGGCAATGACGATCAAGGAAGGTTGATAGTATCAATCACGCCATTTCCCGACGAAAAAGAACAGGAAAACAGGCATAAAAAAACCCGCTTCGGCGGGTTCTTTTGGGTATTGATTATCGCTGCAAAACGTAAAAATTGACCCGCAGTATACCAACCGCCCAAAAAACAAAGGGGTTACCTTTCGGTAACCCCTTGTTTAATCTGGCGGAAGCGCAGAGATTCGAACTCTGGAACCCTTTCGGGTCGCCGGTTTTCAAGACCGGTGCCTTCAACCGCTCGGCCACACTTCCGGAATGAGGCGCACTATAAACATCCCGATGCGCCGTGTAAAGCCCGAATGTGTTCGTTTGCCTGAAAAACAGTCAAAATGCTGTTAATAGCCTGAAATAACAACAGATTGACCATTTATTCAGCACAACATTCACGCTTTATCAGCCATTCACTGTCATCCACGATGAAACCTGATTTAGATCAAATGAGTAAAGATGGGTAAAAGCGCTGTGTCGCTGTCTGTGTTTTCATTATCCTCCATCATTAATTACATCTGTCATAAGAGAGTGACTCATGGATCGTATTGTTAGTTCATCACATGACCGTACATCGCTACTCAGCACGCACAAAGTGC
This sequence comes from Citrobacter freundii complex sp. CFNIH2, assembly GCF_002880615.1. Lineage (NCBI taxonomy): Bacteria > Pseudomonadati > Pseudomonadota > Gammaproteobacteria > Enterobacterales > Enterobacteriaceae > Citrobacter > Citrobacter freundii complex sp. CFNIH2. The sequence continues at coordinate 1,924,797 of NZ_CP025757.1, forward strand.
TGCGCAATACCTATTTTTTGCTGAGCCTGACGCTGGCATTTTCGGCGATCACCGCTACCGCCAGCACTGTGCTGATGCTGCCCTCTCCGGGTCTGATTCTGACGCTGGTGGGGATGTACGGACTGATGTTCCTGACCTATAAAACGGCGAACAAACCAAGCGGTATTATTTCCGCGTTTGCCTTCACCGGCTTCCTCGGTTACATCCTTGGGCCGATTCTGAACGCTTACCTGTCCGCAGGAATGGGCGACGTGATCGGTATGGCGCTGGGCGGTACTGCGCTGGTGTTCTTCTGCTGCTCCGCCTACGTGCTGACCACTCGCAAAGATATGTCCTTCCTCGGCGGCATGCTGATGGCCGGTATTGTGGTGGTGCTGATTGGTATGGTTGCTAACATCTTCCTGCAACTGCCGGCACTGCACCTGGCGATCAGCGCGGTGTTTATTCTGATTTCTTCAGGCGCAATCCTGTTTGAAACCAGCAACATCATCCGTGGCGGTGAGACCAACTATATCCGCGCAACGGTCAGCCTCTACGTTTCGCTGTACAACATCTTTGTCAGCCTGCTCAGCATTCTGGGCTTCGCCAGCCGCGATTAACGGCCACAAAGCATGACACCCGGCCCCGCTTATGCGGGGCTTTGTTTTTTGGTAAACTGCCGCCAGGTTGTCTAACGCAGTGAAGAATTATGTTGATCTTTGAAGGTAAAGAAATCGCTACCGACGCCGACGGCTATCTGAAAGAGAGCGCGCAGTGGAGCGAAGCGATGGCGGTGGTCATTGCTGAAAACGAGGGAATTATCCTCTCCCCGGAACACTGGGAAGTGGTGCGTTTTGTGCGCGACTTTTATCTGGAGTTTAATACCTCGCCTGCGATTCGGATGCTGGTCAAGGCGATGGCGAATAAGTTTGGCGAGGAGAAAGGCAACAGCCGTTATCTGTATCGTCTGTTCCCGAAAGGTCCGGCAAAACAGGCCACCAAAATTGCTGGCCTGCCGAAACCGGTGAAGTGTATTTAATAACGAATACTAAAACCGGTAAACGCCTCTCGAGGACGGTGCGGCTCACTCAGGACTCTGTCTACCCGGGCAGAACGTGGGCCGCCGTCCTTGAGCCACTTCAGTAATTTGTCGACCTGTTCCGCTTCGCCGCTGGCAACAACCTCCACGCTGCCATCATCCCTGTTCCTTGCGTAACCGGTTAAGCTCAGGCGCCGTGCCTCCTGCTGCGTGGTATAGCGAAATCCCACCCCCTGAACCCGGCCATAAACCCACGCGATAATGCAGACTCTCGACATTGTTATTCTCCTTCACATCCTCGGGCGCGTTGCAAATCCGGGTAAAACTCAGGACAATGGCGCCCATTTCTTTGATTCGACAGAACCGTTAATTATGAGTGTACGTTTAGTGTTAGCCAAAGGGCGCGAAAAATCATTACTTCGCCGCCATCCGTGGGTCTTTTCTGGTGCTGTTGCCCGTATGGAAGGTAAAGCCAACCTCGGTGAAACCATCGACATTGTTGACCATCAGGGTAAATGGTTAGCCCGTGGCGCCTTTTCCCCGGCGTCGCAAATCCGCGCACGCGTCTGGACCTTCGACAAGAACGAGTCTGTCGATATCGCCTTCTTCACTCGCCGTCTGCAACAGGCGCAGCAATGGCGCGACTGGCTGGCAAAAAAAGATGGTCTGGACAGCTATCGTTTGATCGCCGGAGAATCCGACCGCTTGCCGGGCGTGACCATCGACCGCTTCGGTCATTTCCTGGTGCTGCAACTGCTCAGCGCCGGCGCGGAATATCAGCGTGCCGCATTGATTAGCGCGCTGCAAGCGCTCTACCCGGAATGTGCGATTTATGACCGTAGCGATGTCGCGGTACGTAAAAAAGAGGGGATGGAACTGACGCAAGGCCCGGTCACCGGCGAAATCCCCCCTGCACTGCTGCCGATTGAAGAGCACGGTATGAAACTGCTGGTGGATATCCAGGGCGGTCATAAAACCGGTTATTACCTCGATCAGCGTGACAGCCGTCTGGCGACACGTCGTTATGTCGAAAACCAGCGGGTGCTCAATTGTTTCTCCTACACCGGAGGTTTTGCCGTTTCTGCGCTGATGGGCGGTTGCCGTCAGGTGATCAGCGTCGATACCTCCCAGGAAGCGCTGGATATTGCGAAACAGAACGTTGAACTCAACAAACTCGATCTCAGCAAGGCGGAATTTGTCCGTGACGATGTCTTTAAACTGTTACGAACCTATCGCGATCGTGGCGAGAAGTTTGATGTCATCGTGATGGATCCACCGAAGTTTGTCGAAAACAAAAGCCAGTTGATGGGGGCATGTCGGGGTTACAAGGATATCAACATGCTGGCGATCCAGTTGCTGAATCCGGGCGGCGTGCTGCTGACGTTCTCCTGTTCCGGCCTGATGACAACAGATTTATTTCAGAAAATCATCGCCGATGCCGCAATTGATGCGGGGCGTGATGTACAATTTATAGAGCAGTTCCGTCAGGCCGCCGATCATCCCGTGATCGCTACCTACCCGGAAGGGCTGTATCTCAAAGGGTTTGCCTGTCGCGTCATGTAACTTGAAAAGTGGAATTTTACCCTCATATCGAGAGTAATGATTTCCCGGGAGGTGACTATGATTGCCAGCAAATTCGGTATCGGCCAGCAGGTCCGCCATTCCCTGTTAGGATATCTCGGAGTGGTCGTGGATATCGACCCGGTCTATTCGCTTGCAGAGCCGTCACCAGATGAGTTGGCGGTCAACGACGAGCTTCGCGCCGCTCCGTGGTATCACGTGGTGATGGAAGATGATGACGGTCGTCCCGTGCATACCTATCTTGCCGAAGCGCAGCTAAGCAGCGAAACGCAGGACGAGCATCCTGAACAGCCTTCGATGGATGAGCTTGCTCAGACCATCCGTAAACAGTTGCAGGCCCCTCGCCTGCGTAACTGATCCTTACCAGGGCCCGATGGCGCATTGCTTCTCGGGCCCGTCAACTTACTTCGTTAGCCCCAGTCGTGGGATCTCAATCGCAGGGCAGCGATCCATCACAACCATCAATCCCGCTTCGCGCGCCAGCACCGCGGCCTGCTCATTAATCACGCCCAATTGCATCCACAGCGTTTTCGCGCCAATCGCAATCGCTTCCTGAGCGACGCCCCATGCCGCTTCTGAATTACGAAACACATCCACCATATCCACTTTTTCCGGCACCTCCGCCAGCGTCGCGTAGCCCTGCTGCTCTAACAAGGTTTTACCGGCAACCTTCGGGGAAACCGGAATCACGTGATAGCCCTGATCGAGTAAATACTTCATTACGCGGTAGCTTGGACGGTCAGGTTTATCGCTTGCGCCAACCAATGCAATGGTGCGGGTCGAGGTCAAAATGCCAGCAATATCGGTCTCTTTCATCATCATTCTCCAGGCTGTTTTGTAAAGTGTACGACAATCCTGACAACCCAACCATGCGTCCCACCCGGAAGTATGAGAGCAAAACGCTAAAATATGTCTATATGTTAGTAAACATGATTATCGAAAAATTTTGATACATTCTTACCCGGCGGTCTTTGGACAGGAGAACCCTATGAAAACCGGCACTGTGACCCTGATGATAGCCCTTTGCTTGCCGGTCACGGTTTTCGCTACCACGCTTCGTCTTTCAACCGACATTGATCTGCTGGTGCTGGACGGCAAAAAGGTCTCCAGTTCACTCCTGCGCGGCGCGGACAGCATTGAGCTCGATAATGGGCCTCATCAACTTGTTTTTCGGGTTGAGAAGACTATCCGCCTCCCCAGCCATGTAGAACAGCTCTACATTTCCCCGCCGTTGGTGATCAGTTTTGACACTCAGCGCGTGGAGCAGGTTAATTTTCACCTTCCGCGCCTGGAAAGCGACCGCGAAGCCAGCCATTTTGATGTGGCTCCGCGGCTGGAATTACTGGATGGCGACGCGATGCCAATCCCGGTACAACTGGATATCCTCGCCATTACCTCAAAAACTAAAACCATTGATTTTGAGGCAGAAACGGAGCGCTACAATAAATCGGCAAAACGAGCGTCCCTGCCCCAGTTCGCTACGATGATGGCCGACGACAGCACCCTGCTTTCAGGGGTCTCAGAACTGGATACCATTCCGCCGCAATCTCAGACGCTCACAGAGCAGCGCCTGAAGTACTGGTTTCGCCAGGCGGACCCGCAAACCCGCAATAGCTTTTTGCAATGGGCGGAGAAACAACCCTCGTCCTGAAGTTTTGTTCCGTCCGGCTTTTTTTTCGTCTTTCTCTTGCAGCATCAGGCACATTCAGTACTCTGTAGCAAAGCCCACAATGGAACTGAATGATGGAACTGACGACTCGCACTTTGCCGGCGCGTAAGCACATTGCGCTGGTTGCACACGATCACTGCAAAAAAATGTTGATGAGCTGGGTAGAACGCCACCAGCCGTTGCTGGAAAAACATGAACTCTACGCCACCGGGACGACCGGAAATCTGATTCAACGCGCGACGGGTATGGACGTTAACGCCATGCTGAGCGGTCCGATGGGCGGCGATCAGCAGGTTGGCGCGTTGATTTCTGAAGGGAAAATTGATGTGCTGATTTTCTTCTGGGATCCACTTAACGCGGTTCCGCACGACCCGGATGTAAAAGCGTTGCTGCGTCTGGCGACCGTCTGGAATATCCCTGTCGCCACCAACGTCGCCACGGCGGATTTCATCATCCAGTCGCCACACTTCAATGATGCCGTCGACGTGCTCATTCCGGACTATCCGCGTTATCTGGCTGAACGCCTCAAGTAATCCCGCGCAGGCGACGCACGTCGCCTGTTGCTTACGGTTTTCTTACCACCGGAACGTCCAGGTCTTTGAGATCCTCCACGAAGCGTGAGGGGTTCGCTTTGTTGTACAGCAGCCAGACCCGATGTCGGGCGCGGGTCAGGGCAACGTAAAGCAACCGCCGCTCTTCCGCATCCGGAAAATCTTCCACAACCGGCAGCAACGCCTCTTCCATGATGGATTCACGCGCCGGTGCCGGGAAACCATCGCTCCCTTCCTGTAACCCGACAATGATGACGTAATCCGCCTGTTGTCCCTTGCTGGCGTGGATGGTCATGAAATCAAGCTGCAGCTTAGGCCAGCGGGTTGCCGCCTTTTCGAGACTGGCCGGTTTCAGATGGTGGTAACGCGCCAGCACCAGAATCCGCTCATCGGCTTTCGCATAACCGGAAAGCTTATCCAGCAACGCATCGAGTTGCGTTTCGTCCAGCAGCGTAACGGCTTTCTTATCTCCCGTCGTGAGACTATTAAGCGGTTTCTTCAGCTGATGTGGGTTCTGCTGAATAAAGCGGTTGGCGATTTCGCCAATGCGGTTGTTGAAGCGGTAGGTGGTGTCGAGATCACAACGATCACCGTCGCCGAAGGTCTGATGAAACGCGGTCGTTAAGGAAAGCTGCGCACCGCTAAAACGGTAAATAGCCTGCCAGTCGTCTCCGACGGCGAACAGCGTGGTATGGCTGTTTTGCTTACGCAACGCAGCCAGCAACGCCGCTCGCTGCGGGGAGATATCCTGAAATTCATCCACCAGAATATGCTTCCACGGACTGACAAAACGCCCTTTTTCCAGAATCACAATAGCCTGATGAATCAGACCGGAAAAATCGACGGCGTTTTCCGCTTTCAGCGCGCTTTTCCAGGCTTTCAGCAATGGCGCCATCAGCTTCACGCGCTTTCCGAACAGATCCCGAATCTCCTCCGGTGCGCTGGCGATCATCTCCGCCTGTGCTCCGCCATGCATGCGCATCAGGCTCACCCAGCGATCCAGACGCGAGGCAAGACGCCGCTGAAGTTTTTCATCGTCCCAGAAGTTACCTTCCGGCACCGTCCACGCCATCTCCTCTTCCAGCCACTGTCGCCAGCCCTTCGCCTGCGCTTTTTTTTCGCTGCATTGCTGACGCCAGGTGCTGATAAACAGTTTATTTCGCGCGGCGGTGTCATTTTCAAGCTTACTGATGGTCGGCACTTTTTTGCTGCCCTGCTGGATGATATGCAGCGCCAGGGCATGGAACGTCCGCGCCGTTATCTCCTCGGTATGCAGCCGCTCGCGAATACGCTCATCCATCTCCTGCGCCGCTTTGCGACCAAAGGCCAGCAGCAGGATCTGTTCTGCGGCCGCTTCGCCCCGCGCCAGCAGCCAGCCTGCCCGCGCCACCAGCACGGATGTTTTACCACTACCGGCCCCAGCCAGCACCAGTAAAGAATGTTCGCCATTGACGACCGCACGGGCCTGAGCCGGATTGAGCGGTGACGATTCCACCTGCTGGAAGAAATCGGCGTATTCCGTCAACATCGTTTCGGTATACGCCTGGTTATGCTGCAGTCGACATGCCTCGATATCTTTCAGCCACGCCTGGCACTGGCGCAGCGCATCGCGACAGTTATCAAACTCTTCCAGCCGATTAACCGGCAGCGGTAGCGCAGCAAACGCCCGCAGGATCTGTTGCTGTAATCCCGTCGTCTGCTCGCGCGTCAGCCAGGCATTTTGCCCGGTTCGGGCCGCAATTAAATCCAGTTGCTCCTGCAGTACGCCAGCCGCCACTTCACTCATTTCCTGGCTCCACTGCTGCCAGCGGCTATTCAGATGGTGATGGAAGCGCTGGGTTTCCGCCCACTCGGTGCCATGCAGTCGCACCACTTTTTCGTCCGGCAGCACAAATTCCAGCTCCCCCCACACCAGCCCGCGCTTACAATGAATCGCCAGTAACTGATTGAAGGGAATGAGATATTCATGGCGATCACCCGATACCTTAATGCCGGCATTGAGGATCACCGCCCGATCGTACGGGTGTTGCGCCAGACGTTTACCAATAGACGTTGCTTTCAGTTCCATGACTCAGCCGATCCAGACAAAGCGTATTTCTTCTCAGTGTAACCGCCAGAGAATACGTGCTCCAGCCCAAAAAAACGTTACAATTGCCGGAAATCATAGAAAACCAGAATCAACCGAGGGTCTATGCGTACCGTTCTGAATATTTTGAATTTTGTGTTGGGGGGTTTTGCCACCACGCTGTCCTGGTTCCTGGCAACGCTGGTCAGTATTGTGCTGATCTTCACCCTGCCGCTCACCCGCTCATGCTGGGAAATCACCAGGCTGTCGCTGCTGCCTTACGGAAACGAAGCGGTACATGTTGATGAACTGGATCCGGCGGGTAAAAGTGTGCTGATGAATACGGGCGGGACGCTGCTGAATATTTTCTGGCTGATCTTCTTCGGCTGGTGGCTGTGTCTGATGCACATCGCCGCAGGTATCACCCAATGCATCACGATCATTGGCATTCCGGTTGGCATTGCGAACTTTAAGATTGCCGCGATTGCACTGTGGCCAGTGGGACGTCGCGTTGTCTCTGTAGAAGTCGCACGTGCAGCACGTGAAGCGAACGCCCGTCGCCGTTTTGAGTCATCAGGACGCTAAGTCAGTATGTTAAGTCCCCTGCTTCGCCGCTATACCTGGAACAGCATCTGGCTGTATTACGTACGTATTTTTATCGCCCTCTGCGGAACAACTGCGCTGCCCTGGTGGTTGGGAGATGTCAAACTGACCATCCCCCTGACGCTAGGGATGGTGGCAGCGGCGCTGACCGATCTGGACGATCGTCTCGCGGGTCGTCTGCGTAACCTGATCATTACGCTCATCTGCTTTTTTATCGCCTCCGCTTCGGTCGAGCTGCTGTTTCCCTACCCGTGGTTGTTCGCCATCGGACTGACGCTCTCCACCAGCGGTTTTATCCTGCTCGGCGGTTTAGGACAGCGGTATGCGACGATTGCCTTTGGCGCGCTGCTGATCGCCATTTACACCATGCTTGGGGCGTCGTTGTACGCCCAATGGTATCAGCAACCGCTTTTGCTGCTGGCGGGCGCTATCTGGTACAACGGGCTGACGCTCATCGGCCATTTGCTGTTCCCGATTCGTCCCCTGCAGGACAATCTGGCACGCAGCTATGAACAACTGGCGCATTATCTGGAGCTGAAATCACGGCTTTTTGACCCGGATATTGAAGACGAAAGCCAGGCACCGCTTTATGACTTAGCGCTGGCCAACGGCCAACTGATGGCGACACTGAACCAGACGAAAGTGTCCCTGCTGACTCGCCTGCGCGGCGACCGGGGGCAGCGCGGTACGCGGCGAACTCTGCATTACTACTTTGTGGCGCAGGATATTCATGAGCGCGCCAGCTCCTCGCATATTCAATACCAGACGCTACGTGACCATTTCCGTCACAGCGACGTGATGTTCCGCTTTCAACGTCTGATGTCGATGCAGGGCCAGGCCTGTCTGCAACTGTCGCGCTGTATTTTATTGCGCGTCCCCTATCAGCACGATCCGCATTTTGAACGCGCCTTTACGCATCTCGACGCCGCGCTTGAGCGAATGCGGGCAAACGGCGCCTCCGCCGATCTGCTAAAAACGCTGGGATTTTTACTGGCTAATTTGCGCGCCATCGATGCACAACTGGCAACGATTGAATCAGAACAGGCGCAGGCTATGCCGCGTAACGAGTCGGAGAGCCAGCTCGCCGATGACAGTCCACACGGATTCAGTGATATCTGGCTGCGGCTGAGTCGTAACTTCACCCCTGAATCTGCGCTGTTTCGCCATGCAGTCAGGATGTCTCTGGTCCTGTGCGTCGGCTATGCGATCATTCAGATAACCGGTATGAATCACGGCTACTGGATCCTGCTGACCAGCCTGTTTGTTTGTCAGCCAAACTACAACGCCACGCGGCACCGCCTGGCGCTGAGGATCATCGGTACGCTGGTCGGAGTGGCGATTGGTATCCCGATTTTATGGTTTGTTCCGTCGCTGGAAGGTCAGCTTATTTTACTGGTGATCACCGGCGTCCTGTTCTTTGCCTTTCGCAACGTCCAGTATGCCCACGCCACCATGTTTATCACGCTGCTGGTCCTGCTGTGCTTCAACTTGCTCGGCGAAGGGTTTGAAGTCGCCCTCCCCAGGGTGATTGATACGCTCATCGGCTGCGCCATCGCCTGGGCGGCAGTGAGCTTTATCTGGCCGGACTGGCGTTTCCGTAATCTCCCGCGGATGATGGAAAGAGCGACCGACGCCAACTGTCGCTATCTGGACGCTATCCTGGAACAGTATCATCAGGGACGCGACAATCGACTGGCATACCGGATTGCTCGCCGCGATGCCCATAACCGCGATGCGGAGCTGGCCTCCGTGGTGTCGAATATGTCCAGCGAGCCCGATGTGACGGCGCAAACACGTGAGGCCGCATTCCGCTTGCTTTGCCTCAACCATACATTCACCAGTTATATTTCTGCTTTAGGGGCGCATCGTGAGCAACTCACCAACCCCGATGTGCTGGCTTTGCTGGACGATGCAGTCTGTTACGTCGATGATGCGCTACATCATCTTCCGGCTGACGAAGCGCGCGTGCAGCAGGCGCTAGCCGAACTAAAACAGCGCATCCAGCATCTGGAACCGCGTCCGGACAGCAAAGAACCGCTGGTAATTCAGCAGGTCGGGTTACTGGTGGCCCTGCTGCCGGAAATGGGGCGACTCCAGCGGCAAATCACTCAATCTTCTCCACCGACATCGGCGCCGGCGAAAGCGACTTAACCCACAGAGCAAGCTCCTGGCGGCGTATCGCCGGGAGCGCCGCCTCATGAATGCCATAAATGGCCCCTTCAAGATTAAACAGTACCTTGTCAGTAATGGATTTATTCATCTGTCGCAGTCGCAACCAGCACATTTTAGCGCCCAGCATTCGCAGGGTGGCGACGTCGTAGATCCCCGCTTCATTCAGCAGACTCTCCAGATGAAAAGTCATATTGGGGAGATCCTTTAGCCGCTGCTGAGAACAGCGGGACAACTTCTCCTGCAACGCGGCATCCAGCGAAAACTTCGATAACTGGATCAACTGTTGCTGGTCGCGCCAAAGACTGTCATCGACCTGATAATAGTTAAGCATGACCGGACGCCCACGTTTAAGAAATGTCAGCCAGACTGGGGAATGTTGCACGCAATACTGTACGCTTTGCTCACAGGCCCGCAGATAGAGCTCCCCATTGGCGACCATCGCAAAAACGGTATTCCGGATAGTCAAACTGTAGCTGCCAAACAGTGAGCGGAAGTGGATCGTCCCCAGAGAAGATAAATATTCCTGTGATTTATAGATCCTGTCATAGGAGTGAATTTTCATAAAATTCCCTTTTAAATCATAAACTAAAAGAATGATTTGTCGTCACGAATCCGTTAATGACGAAAATAGGCAACTTATTCTCAAGGGGCAAGCTGAATTTCGTTTTTACCGCTACCATGAATAAAAATTGCGAGTCTCTTTCCGAAAATAAAGTTGATCTTTCACGACAGCAGGGTTACTGTACATCCATACAGTAACTCACAGGGCTGGATTGATTATGTACACTTCAGGCTACGCAAATCGTTCTCCGTCATTCTCTTCTACATCGAACACGATGGCGCGCGTCTCTTCCGAGAAAGTGTCCACCGGGCTTATCAGCGAAGTGGTCTACCGCGAAGACCAGCCCATGATGACGCAGTTACTGCTGTTACCGCTTCTTCAGCAGTTAGGTCAGCAATCGCGCTGGCAGCTCTGGCTGACGCCACAACAGAAGCTGAGCCGAGAATGGGTTCAGTCTGCCGGGCTTCCGTTGACCAAAGTGATGCAAATTAACCAACTGTCCCCGTGCCATACGCTGGAATCAATGGTTCGTGCATTACGCACGGGCAACTACAGCGTGGTGATCGGCTGGCTGACAGAAGAACTGACAGAAGAAGAACATGCTGAATTGGTTAAGGCTGCGGATGAGGGAAACGCGATGGGATTTATCATGCGTCCCGTAAGTGCGCACACTCATGCCACGAGACAGCAAACCGGGCTAAAAATTCACTCAAATTTGTATCATTGAGTAAAATTAGGATTTATCCTGGAATTATTTTTACCCCAGTACCTTCGCATTGAGGACTAACGTTTTTTTTCTGTGAACGCTTGGCGGACGCGGTTCCCGCGAAATTTGACGAAAAATTCTGATACGCCAAATGTTAAATATTATGTATACAAGCTTTTTTTTTTCATATGCCTGACAGAGTTCACACTTGTAAGTTTTCAACTACGTTGTAGACTTTACATCGCCAGGGGTGCTCGGCGTAAGCCGCAGATATCGGTAGAGTAACTATTGAACTAGTCCCCCGGTGAAGGATTTAACCGTGTTATCTCGTTGGAGATATTCATGGCGTATTTTGGATGATAACGAGGCGCAAAAAATGAAAAAGACAGCTATCGCGATTGCAGTGGCACTGGCTGGTTTCGCTACCGTAGCGCAGGCCGCTCCGAAAGATAACACCTGGTACACTGGTGCTAAACTGGGCTGGTCCCAGTACCATGACACTGGTTTCATCAACAACAACGGTCCGACCCACGAAAACCAACTGGGTGCCGGTGCGTTCGGTGGTTACCAGGTTAACCCGTATGTTGGCTTTGAAATGGGTTACGACTGGTTAGGTCGTATGCCGTACAAAGGTGACAACATCAACGGCGCTTACAAAGCTCAGGGCGTTCAGCTGACCGCTAAACTGGGTTACCCAATCACTGACGATCTGGACATCTACACTCGTCTGGGTGGTATGGTATGGCGTGCAGACACCAAGTCTAACGTACCTGGTGGCACATCTACCAAAGATCACGACACTGGCGTATCCCCAGTATTCGCAGGTGGTGTTGAGTACGCAATTACTCCTGAAATCGCTACCCGTCTGGAATACCAGTGGACCAACAACATCGGTGACGCTAACACCATCGGTACTCGCCCGGACAACGGTCTGCTGAGCGTAGGTGTTTCTTACCGTTTCGGTCAGGAACAAGCGGCTCCGATCGTAGCGCCGGCTCCGGCTCCAGCTCCAGAAGTACAGACCAAGCACTTCACTCTGAAGTCTGACGTTCTGTTCAACTTCAACAAAGCAACTCTGAAACCAGAAGGCCAGCAGGCTCTGGATCAGATGTACAGCCAGCTGAGCAACCTGGATCCGAAAGACGGTTCCGTCGTAGTTCTGGGCTTCACTGACCGCATCGGTTCTGACGCTTACAACCAGGGTCTGTCTGAGAAACGTGCTCAGTCTGTTGTTGATTACCTGATCTCTAAAGGTATCCCGGCTGACAAGATCTCCGCACGTGGTATGGGCGAATCCAACCCGGTTACTGGCAACACCTGTGACAACGTGAAAGCTCGCGCTGCACTGATCGACTGCCTGGCCCCGGATCGTCGCGTTGAGATCGAAGTTAAAGGCATCAAAGACGTTGTAACTCAGCCGCAGGCTTAAGTTTCCGTCTTATGAAAAAACCCCGCGCTGCGGGGTTTTTTTTGGCTGTCATTAACAAAACAGATTTAATGCAGCAAGTCACTCTTTGCCTAACAGCGCCTGTAGATCCTGCTTTAGCGATGACATCTTGTTAGCGTACTTCTCTTTATTCTCAGCATCTTCAATCAGTTGCACCACGGTCTCTGATAACGTTTTGCCTCGCCGCTGTGCCAGTCCGGCCAGTCTCTGCCAGACGATAAACTCCAGATCGATGGATTTCTTTCGCGTATGCTGATGCTCGGCATTGAAATGGCGTTTACGCCGCGCGCGTATCGTCTGTTTCATGCGGTTTTGCAGCGCGGGATTCATATGTTCGTCAATCCAGAGATTAACCCGCACCGGTTCATTTTCCAGCGTAAGCAACAAATCCACGGCCTCCTGGGCAGCACTGGCCTCCACGTAACGGGTAATTAATTCCCCTTCACGATGCTTCTTCACCAGATACTTCCACTTCCAACCGCTTTCAAGATTCTCAAGTTGTTGATATTTCATGGCGATCTCAATGTTACCGTGTCACTCCTATCAGAATATCAGCTTTTTTAGCATCTGAAGAAAAGAATCTTCAGGCTGTGAGCCACTCTGCAGCCTCCTGTGCGTTTGCCATCGCTTTCCACGTGTGAAGCGCGGACGGTTACGCTATAATCGCGTCTTTTACAACAGACTAAAAAACATCAACTTTGACCATTACGAAACTTGCATGGCGTGATCTTGTCCCTGATACCGAAAGCTATCAGGAGATTTTTGCACAGCCACATGTCACTGAAGAAAACGACACATTACTGAGTGATACTCAACCACGCTTGCAATTTGCCCTGGAGCAATTGTTACAGCCCAGAGCCTCATCCCCTTTCATGCTGGCCAAAGCGCCCGAAGAGCTTGAGTATCTTAATCTGCTTGCCGATGCCGCACGTGCCTTGCAGCACGATGCCGGTCACCTGACGGGAGGTCATTACGAGATCTCTGGTCACACAATTCGCTATCGTGACGCTGAGCGGGAAGAGGACAATTTTTCTACCTTATCTCAGGTGGTGATTGCCGACTGGGTTGAGGCAGAGCAGCTGTTTGGCTGCTTGCGTCAATTCAACGGCGACATCACGTTACAACCGGGACTGGTTCACCAGGCCAATGGCGGCGTGCTGGTTATCTCCCTGCGCACCTTGCTTGCGCAACCGCTGCTGTGGATGCGCCTGAAAGCGATTGTCAGCCGCGAACGCTTTGACTGGGTAGCCTTTGATGAATCACGTCCTCTGCCGGTCTCTGTGCCGTCTATGCCGCTTAAACTGAAGGTGCTGTTAGTCGGTGAGCGCGAATCGCTGGCGGATTTCCAGGAGATGGAACCCGAACTGGCCGAGCAGGCAATCTATAGCGAATTCGAAGATAATCTGCAGATTGTGGATGCAGAATCCATGACGCAGTGGTGCCAGTGGGTAACGTGGACCGCGAAACGTAATCAGTTGCCTTACCCGGCGCCCGACGCCTGGGAAGTGCTGGTTCGCGAAGCGGTGCGCTATACCGGCGAACAGGATACGTTACCGCTCAATCCGCTGTGGATCATCAGGCAGTTCACGGAAGTCGCGCCGCTGTGCGAAAGCGAAACCTGCACCGGTGAACAGCTTAGCCTGATGCTTGCCCAGAGAGAGTGGCGTGAAGGGTTCCTGGCTGAACGCATGCAGGATGAGATCCTTCAGGAACAGATTCTGATCGAAACCGAGGGTGAGCGCGTTGGTCAGATCAACGCCCTGTCGGTGATTGAGTTTCCTGGCCACCCTCGCGCCTTCGGTGAACCTTCTCGTATCAGCTGCGTCGTACACATCGGCGATGGCGAGTTCACGGACATCGAGCGGAAAGCTGAACTTGGCGGTAATATTCATGCTAAGGGGATGATGATCATGCAGGCGTTCCTGATGTCAGAACTCCAGCTCGAACAACAGCTCCCCTTCTCGGCTTCGCTTACGTTTGAACAGTCTTACAGTGAAGTCGATGGCGACAGCGCGTCCATGGCGGAACTGTGCGCGCTCATCAGCGCCCTGTCAGATGTGCCGGTGAATCAGAACATCGCTATTACCGGATCGGTCGATCAGTTCGGTCGTGCCCAGCCGGTTGGCGGTTTAAATGAAAAAATTGAAGGCTTCTTCGCGATTTGCCAACAGCGTGAACTGACGGGTAAACAAGGGGTGATTATCCCTTCTTCTAACGTCAGACACCTGAGTCTGCAACCCGCACTGTTGCAGGCCGTTGAAGAAGAGAAGTTCACTATCTGGGCGGTAGATGACGTGACTGACGCATTACCGCTGCTGTTAAATCTGGTGTGGGATGGCGAAGGCCAGATGACGCTGATGCAGACTATCCAGGAGCGTATCGCCCAGGCGACGCAACAGGAAGGGCGTCACCGTTTTCCGTGGTCGCTGCGCTGGCTGAACGGGATTTTTCCGAACTGATCGGACTTGTTCAGCGTACACGTGTTAGCTATCCTGCGTGCTTCAATAAAATAAGGCTTACAGAGAACATGGTAGATAAACGCGAATCCTATACAAAAGAAGACCTTCTTGCCTCTGGTCGCGGTGAGCTGTTTGGTGCGAAAGGCCCGCAGTTGCCTGCTCCGAGCATGCTGATGATGGACCGTGTCGTCAAAATGACCGAAACGGGCGGCAACTTCGACAAAGGTTATGTTGAGGCAGAGCTGGATATCAATCCGGATCTTTGGTTCTTCGGATGCCACTTCATCGGCGATCCGGTCATGCCGGGTTGTCTGGGGCTGGACGCAATGTGGCAGTTGGTTGGATTCTACCTCGGCTGGCTCGGCGGCGAAGGCAAAGGCCGCGCACTGGGCGTAGGCGAAGTGAAGTTCACCGGTCAGGTGCTACCTTCTGCGAAGAAAGTAACCTACCGTATCCACTTCAAGCGCATCGTAAATCGCCGCCTGATCATGGGTCTGGCGGATGGCGAAGTGTTGGTGGACGGTCGTCTGATTTATACCGCGAACGATCTGAAAGTCGGCCTGTTCCAGGACACCTCTGCGTTCTGATGCCAGCCCGGTGAATGACCAGACAGCGTCATTTATCACAGGTCATAAAAGGCGAAACCTCCGCACTGCGGAGGTTTCTTTTTAAAGAGACAGAATCAGGCCATTACCACCCTGTCAGCCATGGCTTCTCGCCAGCCTCCTAGCCAGTACGACCTCTGATTCAGCGTCTGATAGGGACACATTTCTTTTGAGCGTCCGGCAATACCGGCCTGATAACCACGTTGATGTGCCCGTTCCAGGCGATCTCGTTTTTGTCTCTTCATGCCTCGTTTCCCTCATACTTATATATCTGGTGGAAAAGATAACAGTGATTACGAAGTGTGCAATCACACTAAACGAATACCGCGAATCCCCAGTTCCGTCAATGCGCAAAATTCATACGGGTGTCATATTTGTGAGCTAGCGAAAAACTCGGTTGTACAAAAAATGTGAGCCGGAACAAGTTCCTGGCCCCTCTCTACGGCAAAAAAAAACCGCCTCAAACGCGCTGTCTGAGACGGTTTTATTTACAAAAATTTAAACTATGGAATGCGCTTCAGTTCCTGAGCGATCGCCGCCGCTTCCTGACTCCAGACGGCCGCCAGCACTTTCACCATTTCATCGTAACCGTCCTGCGTCTGTACGGCTTCAATGTGGAACGGACGCTTAATGAGACGTCCCTGATGGTTCAGCAGCCACTCACCGCTGACCACCACTTTGCCATCATAGCGACCGTGGAAGCCGGTTACCGTTACATTGAGCGTGTCCTGCACGCTGCCTAACGGTTGAGACGCTACCACCCAACCCGGCAATTGCGTACTCAGATTGGCAACCAGCGTATTGCGCAACTGTTGATCCAACGGGCTGGCCCACAGATTGTTATTGGCGATCACGTACTGCACATCGCTGGTCTGATAGACCACGCCATTGCCGGCGAGATAATCCGGCACCGCAACCTGCTCGACCCACAGCAGACGGTTACCCTGGCTTGCGGTGCTCTGCACGCCACCCTGCGCAACAGGAAGCTGGTAATAGCTTTTGTTATCTCCACTGGAGCTGCACGACGTCAGCCAGAACGCCATCGCCACCACTAGCCACTTTTTCATTGTTTCGCCCTCTTCGGCTCTGGATCTTTCTTGTCCTTCGCTTCAAACACCAGCGCGTTGCTCTTGTCATTCAGCGTTTTCAGCACCGGCTGTAGCTCGCGGAGCACCTGATCAAGACGTTGCATATCGGCCACCATCTTGTTGTAGGCTGCGGAGCCAGGCTGGAAGCCCTGCATGCTGCGATTCAGTTCACGCAGAGTATTCTGCATATCTGCCGGCAGTTGTTGCATAGACTGACTGGACGTAATCTTGTTCATGTTATCCAGCGTCGTTTGCAGATGTTTCATTGTGCGCTGGCTTTCACTCAACGTATTGGTGGCTTGCTCAATCATCGGATTCAGCGGCAGATTGTTGATCTTATCCAGCGCTTCCATCAGTCGCTGCTGAATTTGCGCCAGACCTCCGCTCACCGTCGGGATGATCTGATAACCGTTAAACTCGCGAATGCCGGTAATCGGCGGCTCTTTTGGATAGAAGTCCAGATCGACATACAGCGCCCCGGTCACCAGATTCCCTGTTTTCAGCGAGCCGCGTAAGCCCCGCTTCAGCAGGTCGGCCAGATGAGCGCCCACGTCGGTATCTTCACCCAGCTGCGCTTTCAGGCGCTCGGGTTCAATGCGCACCAGTACAGGAATACGATAATCGTTGTTGAATACCTGGCGCATATTTGGCGCAAAGAACGGCACTTTACTCACCGTCCCCAGACGAATACCGCGGAACTCCAGCGGCGCGCCCGGTTGCAAACCCCGGATCGAATCTTTGAAGAACATCAGGTAATCGATGTGCTCGGTGAACAGCGAATCCTGAATACTCTTCTGGTCGTCATACAGGCTGAAGGCGGCCTTCTCGGCAACCGGCTGACCCTGCTCAAGCCCTTCAGGTACATCAAAGCTAACGCCACCGCCAAACAACGTCGTCAGCGATCCCATTTCCACCCGCATGCCTGCGGACGTCAGATCAACGGCAATCCCGCTGTCTTTCCAGAAGCGAACGTTGCTGGTGACCAGGCGATCGTTTGGCGCATTGATAAACAGCTGATAGCTGATGCTACGCTTTTGCGGATCAAAGGTACTGGTTTCCACCGATCCGACACGATAGCCACGGAACAGAACCGGATCGCCCGGACTAAGCTGACCGGCTTTTTTGCTGTCGAGTACCACGCGGATCCCTTTGGCATCAGGCGGCGCCAGCGGCGGCGAATCCAGCAGATCATACTTTTCCAGTTTGCTGCCTTTATTACCCGGCTGCAGTTCGATGTAGGCGCCAGAAAGCAGCGTCCCTAAGCCACTGATCCCTTCACGTCCAACCTGTGGCTTCACCACCCAAAACACGGAGTCTTTGTGCAGCAGTTTTTCCATACCGGCGTTCAGACGCGCTTTGATTTCAACGTGCGTCAGATCGTCGGTCAGCGTGGCGCTTTCGACGACACCCACGTCAACGCTGCGGCTTTTGATGGTGGTTTTTCCACCCTCGATGCCCTCGGCATTGGTGGTGATCAGGGTCACTTCCGGTCCCTGATGGCTATAGTGATAGAACAGAACCCATGCCCCAATCAGCGCAGTGACGATGGGAAAAATCCACACGGGAGACCAGTTTTTTACCTTCTGGATTTTGGCTTCCCCACTTTTAGATTCCATGTTGTCAGGACTCCTCATGGCCTGGTTCTGGTTCACGATCCCACGACAGACGCGGATCAAATGTCATCGCAGAAAACATTGTCATAATGACGACTAAAGCAAACATTAATGCACCCATTGCTGGATAAATATTCATTAAACCTCCCATGCGCACCAGCGCAGAGAGCACCGCGATAACAAACACATCAATCATTGACCAGCGACCTACAAACTCCACCACTTCGTAAATCAGGTGCATGCGTTCACTGTCACGCTTGCCATGCCCTTTGGCATCCCAGCAGAGCCAGGCAATTGCGATCATTTTTAGCGTCGGCACCATAATACTGGCGATAAAGATCACCGCCGCGACCGGGTAAGAGCCCTCGCTCCAGATTAAAACCACCCCCTCAAGAATGGTGGAAGGCAGTTTCGACCCCAGCAAATCGGTGATCATGATCGGCAGAATATTCGCGGGTAGATACAGCATGATCGACGTGAACAGTAATGCCAGCGTCCACTGCAGGCTGTTTCTGCGGCGCACATACCCTTTTGTTTCGCAGCGCGGGCAAAGATGCTCATCCGCCGGAAGGATCGCCGTACAGCAGGAACAAGAACGTAATCCCTGACGGATGCCAGGAACGCCAGGCGTTAACGTCTGTTTAATCACGGGCATAGGGGCGATGTCATCCCACAGCCAGCGACGATCGACACACTGAAATGCACGCAGTTGCAGAATGCAGAAGAAACACCAGGGGATAAAGCTACTGCCGACGCCGATATCGCCATATGCCATCAGTTTGACGAAACTCACCAGCACGCCCGCGAGGAAGATTTCCGCCATTCCCCAGCTCTTTAGCTGAAACAGAATGCGCGCCAGTTGGGCTTTGAGCCTTCCGGGCATTTGAACCCGATTCACCAACAACAGAATGGTTAACAGGCAAAACGCGGGAACCAGTTGAACGAAGAGTAAAAAGAAAGTACCGAGACTGGCGTAATCTTCCGAAAAGAGGACGCCAGGAATTTCCATCAGGGTCACTTCACTGCTCACCCCGGCGACATTCATATTCACAAAAGGGAACAGATTCGATAAAAGCAACATAAACAGCGCAACTAACGCATAGGCAGTGGGACGCTGTCTCGGCGCGTCCCACATCACCGTCAATGTTGTGCCACATCTCGGACATGCCGCTTTCTGCCCATGCTCAAGGTGGGGTAATGCCACCAGCATGTCACACTGCGAGCACAAAATGTGCTTTGCGGCATGATGATGTTCGCACATGGTGTGCTCCTTAATTATGCACCATTCTTTAACGCTTCAAGATACTCCCAGCGCTCAAAGGCCTGCTCAAGTTCTTGCTCTGCTTTTGCCAGATCGGCCAAAACCTGTTGCGTCTGCTCATGAGGCTGGCTGAAAAACGCGGCATCGGCAACCTGCGCCTGCAGCGCTTCCAGTTTCGCTTCCAGTTCTTCCAGCAACTGCGGTAACTGTTCCAGTTCGCGCTGCAGTTTATAGCTTAGTTTGCTACTGGCGCGTTTTACAATTTCTGCTTTCGGGGCAACCACTTCCTCAGTTTTTTTCGCCACTGGCTGTTTAAACGCCAGATGTTGTTCCTGTTGACCGCGCGCATCATGATAGCCGCCGACGTAGCGACCGATTTTTCCGTTGCCTTCGAAAATCCAGCACTCGGTCACCGTATTATCGACAAACTGACGATCGTGGCTCACCAGCAACACGGTGCCCTGATAACCATCAATCAGCTCTTCCAGCAACTCCAGCGTTTCGACGTCAAGATCGTTCGTTGGTTCATCGAGAATCAACAGATTGCTGGGTTTCAGAAAAAGACGCGCCAGCAGCAGACGATTTCGCTCTCCGCCTGACAGTGCGCGCACCGGGGTCATCGCCCGTTTCGGATGGAACAGGAAGTCCTGCAAATAGCCGAGCACATGGCGCGGTTTGCCGTTAACCATCACTTCCTGCTTGCCTTCGGCGAGGTTGTCCATCACCGTCTTGTCCGGATCCAGCTCGGCCCGGTGCTGGTCGAAATACGCGACTTCCAGTTTCGTACCGACGTGGATACGACCGCTGTCCGGCGGTAACTGGCCTAACATCAGCTTCAGCAACGTGGTCTTGCCACAGCCGTTAGGACCGATCAGGGCAATTTTATCGCTGCGCTGAACCTGAGCAGAAAAGTCTTTCACCAGCTGTTTGCCGTCGACCTGGTAATCCACGTTCTCCATTTCGAAGACGATCTTACCGGAGCGGGTCGCCTCTTCGACCTGCATCTTCGCGGTGCCCATCACTTCGCGACGTTCGCTGCGTTCGCGGCGCATCGCTTTCAGCGCCCGCACGCGGCCTTCATTTCGGGTACGACGAGCTTTGATGCCCTGGCGGATCCACACCTCTTCCTGTGCCAGCTTGCGATCGAACTCGGCGTTCTGGAGTTCTTCGACGCGCAGCGCCTCTTCTTTCTCAACCAGGTACTGATCGTAATTCCCCGGATAGGTCACCAGCTTGCCACGATCGAGGTCGACAATGCGGGTCGCCATATTGCGAATAAAAGAACGGTCGTGGGAGATAAAAATGATCGTCCCGTTGAACGATTTCAGGAATCCTTCCAGCCAGTCAATGGTTTCAATATCGAGGTGGTTGGTCGGTTCATCCAGCAGCAGAACGCGCGGATTACTGACCAGCGCACGCCCCAGCGCGGCTTTACGCAGCCAACCGCCGGACAGCGACGACAGCGCTGCGTTAGGATCCAGTCCTAGCTGCGCCAGCACTTCGTTGATTCGGTTTTCCAGTTGCCACAGATTGTGGTGATCGAGCTGCTCCTGCACTTTTGCCAGCTCATTTAGGTTTCTGTCGCTCGGATCGGTCATCACCAGGCGTGAAATATCGTGGTAACGCTTGAGATATTCCGCCTGCTCTTCAATGCCTTCCGCAACAAAATCGTAAACGGTGCCTTCCACGTTGCGTGGTGGATCCTGTTGCAAACGAGCAACGATCAGATCCTGCTCATAAATAATGCGCCCATCGTCCAGACCCTGCTCACGATTGAGGATCTTCATCAACGTTGATTTTCCGGCGCCGTTACGGCCCACCAGACAGACGCGTTCGTTATCTTCGATATGCAGTTCTGCATTATCGAGAAGCGGCGCGTCGCTGAACGACAGCCATGCGCCATGCATACTGATTAATGACATTTACTTATCCTTTCAGGCCGCGGTAATCAACCAGCAGTTATGGATTTGACGGTTACGGGCAAAGTCCTGGGAAAGCGTTTTTTGGGTGATTTCTTGTGCTTTCAGTCCCAGCGCCGCCAGTCCGTCAAGATCCATACGGAATCCGCGTTTATTGTTGGAGAACATGATCGTGCCGCCTTTTCGCAGCAGACGTTTCAGATCTTTCATCAGCGCCAGGTGATCGCGCTGAACGTCAAAGGCATCCTCCATCCGTTTCGAGTTGGAGAACGTCGGGGGATCGATAAAAATCAGATCAAACTGTTCATTGGCTTCACGCAGCCAGGCCAGACAGTCGGCCTGGATCAGGCGATGCGCGCGTCCGCTCAAGCCGTTCAGACGCAGGTTGCGCTCCGCCCACTCAAGATAGGTACGCGACATGTCGACCGTCGTGGTGCTGCGCGCGCCGCCTAAACCTGCGTGCACGCTGGCGCTGCCGGTGTAGGAGAACAGGTTAAGGAAATCTTTGCCGTTGCTCATCTGCCCCAGCATCCGTCGCGCAATACGGTGATCGAGGAACAGTCCGGTATCCAGATAATCGGTCAGGTTCACCCACAGGCGAGCGTTGTATTCGCTTACCTCAATGAATTCCCCCTTCTCGTTCATCTTCTGATACTGGTTTTTCCCTTTCTGTCGCTCACGGGTTTTCAGCACCAGCTTGTTCGGCGCAATCTCCAGCACCGACAGGGTGGCCGCGATGATGTCGAACAGTCGCTGACGCGCTTTCTGTGCATCGATAGTTTTCGGCGGGGCGTACTCCTGAATCACTACCCAGTCGGCGTAGCGATCTACCGCTACGTTGTATTCAGGCAGATCGGCATCGTACAGGCGGTAGCATTCAATCCCTTCCTGACGCGCCCACTTTTCCAGTTTTTTGATGTTCTTACGCAGACGGTTGGCATAGTCTTCCGCCACCGTTGCCGGTTTGCTGTCCGGCGTGCTTTCCGCTACATGGTAGTTTTTCTGCACGCAGTCCAGCGGACCGTTTTTCGCTTTGAATTGCTTGTCCGCGCGCAGTTGCAGGCTGCTTAGCAAATCCGGTGAGGCGCTGAACAAAGAGAGATTCCAGCCGCCGAACTGGTTCTTCATGGTACGCCCCAGCAGGCTGTGCAGCGCAATCAGCGCCGGCTCGCTGTCCAGACGCTCGCCGTAAGGCGGGTTGCTGATCACCGTCCCGTAAGGGCCTTTCGGCAGTGGATTGCTCAGATTCGCCACGTCTTTGACTTCGAAGGTGATCAGCTCGCCAATACCTGCGCGACGGGCGTTGCTGCGCGCGCGTTCAATCACGCGGGCATCGCTGTCAGAGCCGTAAAAATGCGAGGTATAGTCAGCCAGACCTTTGCGGGCGCGGGTTTGCGCTTCCGCTTTCACGTCCTGCCAGATAGCGTCATCATGCTGCGCCCAGCCGCTAAAGCCCCAGCGACCACGGTGTAAGCCCGGTGCGCGATCGGTCGCCCACATGGCCGCTTCAATCAACAGCGTACCCGAACCGCACATCGGGTCGAGCAGCGGTGTTCCCGGCTGCCAACCAGAGCGCATCACAATCGCCGCCGCCAGCGTCTCTTTGATCGGCGCCAGACCGGTGCGATCGCGATAACCGCGCAGATGCAGGCCATCACCGCTTAAATCCAGCGCAATGCTGGCCGTGTCTTTATTCAGCCAGACGTTCACGCGGATATCCGGCGATTCGCGATCGACATTCGGGCGCGGCAGATTTTTACGCGTGAATGCATCAACAATCGCATCTTTGACTTTCATCGCACCGTACTGGCTGTTGCGAATGGTGTCGTTCAGCCCACTGAAGTGGACAGCAAAGGTCGCACCCGGATTAAACATCGCCGTCCAGTCGATGGCCTGCACACCAAGGTAAAGGTCTAAGTCACTGTAAACTTTGCACTCACCCAAAGGTAAAATAATGCGCGAGGCCAGGCGACTCCACATCAGGCTCTGGTAAACAAGCCGGGTGTCGCCCTGAAAATGGACCCCACCCTGAACCACCTGACACTCCACGGCGCCGAGGCTTTCCAGTTCAGTTTTTAACAGCTCTTCCAGCCCACGGGCCGTACTGGCAAACAAAGAATTCATAGCGTCACTTATACTCGAAGAAAATTGCTGCGCATTATAGCTAATATGGGCGCTATGTCATAAAGTTGAGGGCTTATTTCTTTTGAGGGGCCGTACCGTGTTGACGTTATCCAGACTTTTCATCCACCCCGTCAAATCAATGCGCGGCATTGGGCTGACCCACGCTCTGGCAGACGTCAGCGGTCTGGCTTTCGATCGTATTTTTATGATCACCGAAGCCGATGGCACCTTCATCACAGCGCGTCAGTTTCCACAAATGGTGCGCTTTACCCCCTCCCCTCTGCATGACGGCCTGCATTTGACCGCACCTGACGGCAGCAGCGCGCTGGTACGGTTTGCTGATTTTGCCGCCCAGGATGCGCCAACGGAAGTCTGGGGCAACCATTTTACCGCACGAGTCGCCCCCGATGCGATTAATCAGTGGCTTAGCGGCTTCTTCTCCCGCAGCGTGCAACTCCGTTGGGTTGGTCCACAGCTGACCCGGCGGGTTAAACGCCACGCGGGCGTGCCGCTCTCCTTTGCCGATGGTTTTCCGTACCTGCTGGTGAATGACGCTTCGCTGCGCGATCTGCAGCAGCGCTGTCCGGCGGGCGTGCAGGTTGAACAGTTCCGCCCGAACATCGTAGTTTCTGGTGCAACGGCATGGGAAGAAGACAACTGGAAAGTGATCCGCATTGGCGAGGTTATCTTTGATGTAGCGAAGCCGTGCAGCCGCTGTATTTTTACCACGGTCAGTCCGGAAAAAGGGCAAAAACACCCCTCCGGCGAGCCGCTGGCCACGCTGCAAACCTTCCGTACCGCGCCTGACAATGGCGATGTCGATTTCGGGCTAAACCTGATCGCCCGTAACAGCGGAGTGATTCGCGTTGGCGACGACGTTGAAATTTTAGCGACTGGCCCGGCCCGGGTGTACGGCGCCGCCGCGCAGGATGACGCCGTTGATGCCGTGCAACAGCCCGATTCCACCGTCACCATCGACTGGCAGGGACAGGCGTTTGTGGGGAACAATCAGCAGGTATTGCTTGAGCAACTGGAGAACCAGGGGATCCGGGTTCCCTATTCGTGTCGGGCAGGAATTTGCGGCTGCTGTCGTATCAAACTGCTGGAAGGCGAAGTGAACCCGCTGAAGCGATCGGCACGTGGCGACGATGGCACCATTCTCAGCTGTAGCTGCGTGCCAAAAACCGCACTGAAGCTGGCGCTTTAAACCGCCTGTTCCAGGCTGAAGCTGTGCGGACGGAACTGCGGCTTCAGTCGGTCATTCATTATTTTAATCGCATCACCAAGCTGCATAGTCCGCCCGGCCACAACCAAGCCGGGTTGCGCCAGCAGGCACAGCGCCGCATTCTCGCCAGGCTCCACCACTAACAGATTGATTTGCTCCTGGGTATCGCTCAGCCAGACACAGGCCGCATCGCCGGTTCCGGGTACCCAGTTTTCGCCGTGCGCAACAAAGTGCCAGCTTTTCGGCATTTGTGGTTTCAGATAGCGAATGGCCACCAGCGCATTGAGCACCAGCTCCGCTTTCTGGTCTTTAGAGAGCTCAAGGTCGCGACACTTTTCTTCAAAAGAGAAGTACAGCGCGGCATCATCAACGCAAAAACCAGACGGTGAGAATGCATCCGGGGTAAGCATTTTGCGGGCAAAACGCGAGCGAAATAACATGCCATTGGCTAAATCGAGCATCATTCGGTCATGCTCTTCGTCATAATACCAGCGCCAGTTATCGTCAGGTTTAATTCGCATTATTTTCTCTCCCCTCTCCATCGCCCCGTTGCAAAATTGTCCTTTTTCGCCGCTTCGTTTATTACCTTAATAAGCAAAGCCTAAAATGTTTAAATAAGCAACAGTGAAAGAATATAAAACAACCAGGGGAGGAAATAAACCCCTGGTTGTCTGATATTCTGATAAAGAGAGAGAAAAAATCAAATATGGGTTACGATTTCTTTAATCAGCGGCGGACCTTTAAAAATAAAACCAGAATAAATCTGAACCAGCGACGCCCCGGCAGCCATCTTCTCGCGCGCGGCAATCACTGAGTCGATACCGCCGACGCCAATAACAGGCAACTGACCTTTTAATTCCTGAGACAGACGGCGGATAATTTCTGTACTTTTTAATTGCAGCGGACGACCGCTTAAGCCACCCATTTGATCGCAATTTTTCATTCCCTGAACCAGAGAACGATCGAGTGTTGTATTGGTGGCAATAACGCCATCAATATTATGCCGTACTAAACTATCGGCAACCTGGATCAGTTCTTCCTCAGAAAGATCCGGCGCGATCTTTACTGCGATCGGAACATATTTCTGGTGGATCGTTTGCAGATCGTTTTGTTTATTTTTAATCGCCGTAAGCAAATCATCCAGCGCGTCGCCATATTGCAATGAACGTAATCCCGGCGTATTTGGCGAGGAGATATTAATAGCAATATAACCGGCATAGGCATAGATTTTTTCCATACAAATCAGATAGTCATCTTTACCCTGCTCAACCGGCGTATCTTTATTTTTGCCGATATTAATCCCGAGCACCCCGTCATAATGGGCCTTTTTAACGTTCTCCACCAGGTTATCAACGCCGTGGTTATTAAAGCCCATACGGTTGATCAAACCTTCGGCATCGACCAGGCGGAACAGTCTTGGCTTATCGTTGCCGGGCTGTGGACGCGGGGTCACGGTGCCGATCTCGATCGAGCCAAATCCCATCGCGCCCAGGGCATCAATACACTCCCCGTCCTTATCCAGACCGGCGGCCAGACCGAGCGGATTTTTGAAGGTTAATCCCATACAGGTAACCGGTTTTGCCGGAACTTTCTGGCGGATCAGCGCTTCTAGCGGCGTTCCCGTCACACGACGTAATTGCTGAAATGTTAATTCATGAGCGCGCTCAGGATCGAGCTGGAAAAGGGCTTTACGAACGAAGGGGTAGTACATGAACTCTCCTGGATTCCCGGTGTGCAAACCGGGGGCGTATTATGGGTGATATCGGTCAAAAAGGGAATTGACCTGCGGCAATAAAAAGCAAACGTTTTCCCTGGCAGCTTCTTTTTATGCAATTTTCAGCTTTTCTATTCCGCATAAATCATTTCGATTCCCGATTCCCCTCTGTCAGACTGCAAAAATTGTTATCAATGTTAAATAAAAGCGAACAATTGGTTATAAGGGGAGAATGCATTTATGCGCGTCATCACTCTGGCGGGAAGCCCACGCTTTCCCTCTCGATCCAGTGCCTTACTGGAATATGCCCGGGAAAAATTGAACGGTCAGGACGTTGAGGTGTACCACTGGCATTTGCACAACTTCGAGCCTGAAGATCTGCTGTATGCCCGTTTCGATAGCCCGGCGTTAAAAACACTGGTTGAGCAACTGAAAGAAGCGGATGGTCTGATCGTTGCCACGCCGGTCTATAAAGCGGCCTATTCCGGGGCGCTAAAAACGCTGCTCGATCTGCTCCCGGAACGGGCGCTGGAAGGTAAAGTCGTCCTGCCACTGGCGACGGGCGGCACCGTTGCTCATCTGCTTGCCGTCGATTACGCGCTGAAACCGGTGCTCAGCGCCCTGAAGGCCCAGGAGATTTTACATGGCGTCTTTGCCGATGACTCCCAGGTGATCGACTATCAACATAAGCCGCATTTCACGCCCAATTTACAGCTGCGTCTTGATAACGCGCTGGAAACGTTCTGGCACGCCCTGCATCGCCGCGATGTTAAGGCTCCCGCCTTTGAGACTGTGCGAGGTGCGGCCCATGCGTAATCTTCTTAAAGCCCGTACGGCATGGCTGGCATTCGCTGGACTGCTAGCCTTTACCGGACTGACACAGGCGGCGGAGCCCTCACCAGATGCCCTGCGTATTGGCTATCAGAAAGGCAGCATCAGTATGGTTCTGGCGAAAAGCCACCAGCTGCTTGAAACGCGTTATCCCGGAACAAAAATATCCTGGATTGAATTTCCCGCCGGGCCGCAGATGCTGGAAGCCCTGAACGTCGGCAGTATTGATCTGGGCAGCACCGGCGATATTCCGCCCATTTTCGCCCAGGCCGCCGGGGCAGATTTAGTGTACGTCGGCGTCGAGCCGGCGAAACCGAAAGCCGAAGTGATTCTGGTGCCGGAAAACAGCCCCATCAAAACGGTGGCGGAACTGAAAGGTCACAAAGTCGCGTTCCAGAAAGGCTCCAGCTCGCACAACCTGCTGCTGCGTGCCCTGCAACAGGCCGGGCTGAAATTTACCGATATCCAGTCTACCTACCTGACCCCTGCCGATGCCCGAGCGGCTTTCCAGCAAGGGAATGTCGATGCGTGGGCCATCTGGGATCCTTACTATTCTGCAGCATTATTGCAGGGCGGCGTGCGCGTGCTGAAAGACGGCAGCGATCTGAAACAAACAGGATCGTTCTATCTCGCCGCGCGACCGTACGCAGAGAAAAACGGCGCATTCATTCAGGGCGTGCTGGAAATCTTCAGTCAGGCGGACGCGTTAACCCTTAGCCAGCGTCAGGAGAGTATCGCGCTGCTGGCAAAAACGATGGGTCTGCCGGAACCCGTGATTGCCTCATATCTCGATCATCGCCCGCCAACCACCATTTCACCGGTCAGCGACTCTGTGGCCGCGTTGCAGCAACAGACCGCGGATCTGTTTTACGACAACCGCCTGGTACCGAAAAAAATCGATATTCGCCAGCGCATCTGGCGCCCTACTCAACAGGAAGGAAAATCATTATGAGCCTGAATATGTTCTGGTTTTTACCGACGCACGGTGACGGTCACTATCTGGGAACGGAGGAAGGCTCTCGCCCGGTGGATCAAGGCTATTTGCAGCAGATTGCGCAGGCGGCGGATCGTCTGGGATTCACCGGTGTGCTGATCCCAACCGGGCGATCCTGCGAAGACGCGTGGCTGGTCGCGGCATCGATGATCCCGGTAACTCAGCGACTCAAATTCCTGGTGGCATTGCGCCCGAGCGTCACTTCACCGACGGTCGCCGCACGGCAGGCCGCGACGCTTGACCGCCTCTCCAATGGTCGCGCGTTGTTTAACCTGGTCACCGGCAGCGATCCACAGGAACTGGCGGGCGACGGTGTGTTTCTCGATCACAGTGAACGTTACGAGGCCTCTTCGGAGTTCACCCAGGTCTGGCGTCGTTTATTGCAGGGCGAAACCGTCGATTTTAACGGCAAGCATATCCACGTTCGCGGGGCGAAGCTGTTTTTTCCGCCGCTCCAACAGCCGTATCCCCCACTCTACTTTGGTGGCTCTTCCGACGTCGCTCAGGATCTGGCCGCTGAGCAGGTCGATCTTTACCTCACCTGGGGTGAACCGCCTGAACAGGTGAAAGAGAAGATCGCCCAGGTGCGAGCCAAAGCCGCTGCGCGCGGGCGTAACATTCGTTTTGGCATTCGCCTGCACGTCATTGTCCGTGAAACCAACGAAGAAGCATGGCGGGCCGCGGATCGGCTGATCGCCCACCTTGATGACGACACTATCGCGAAGGCGCAGGCGGCGTTTGCCCGGACGGATTCCGTTGGTCAGCACCGGATGGCGGCGCTGCATAACGGCAAGCGCGACCAACTGGAGATCAGCCCGAATTTGTGGGCTGGTGTGGGTCTGGTGCGTGGTGGCGCCGGGACCGCGCTGGTCGGTGACGGCCCGACGGTGGCGGCGCGCATCAATGAATATGCCGCGTTGGGCATCGACAGCTTTGTCCTTTCTGGCTATCCACACCTGGAAGAGGCTTACAGGGTCGGCGAACTGTTGTTCCCGCATCTGGACGTCGCGATCCCGGAAGTCCCACAACCGCAGCGCCTGCATCAGCAGGGTGAAGCGGTGGCGAATGAATTTATCCCGCGCAGCGTTGCGCAGAGCTGAGGAGAACCATGATGGCAACGCCAACGAAAAAGTGGTTGTTACGCGTTGCCCCCTGGTTTTTACCGGTGGGCATCGTCGCCGTCTGGCAACTGGCCTCCTCCATGGGCTGGCTCTCCGGGCGTATTTTACCCTCACCGGAAGGGGTGGTAACCGCCTTCTGGACGCTCTCCGCCAGCGGCGAACTCTGGCAACATCTGGCCATCAGCTCCTGGCGTGCGCTGATCGGCTTTTCGATCGGCGGTTCGATTGGCCTGACGCTGGGGCTGATTAGCGGCTTATCGCGCTGGGGAGAACGCCTGCTGGATACCTCAATCCAGATGCTGCGCAACGTTCCGCATCTGGCACTCATCCCGTTAGTGATCTTGTGGTTTGGCATTGATGAAACCGCGAAGATCTTCCTGGTCGCGCTGGGGACGCTCTTTCCTGTCTATATCAATACCTGGCACGGGATCCGCAACATCGATCGCGGTCTGGTGGAGATGGCGCGCAGCTACGGATTATCCGGTTTTTCGCTGTTTCTCCATGTGATCCTGCCCGGCGCCCTGCCCTCGATCATGGTCGGCGTGCGCTTTGCGCTGGGGCTGATGTGGCTGACGCTGATTGTCGCGGAGACCATTTCGGCCAATTCAGGAATCGGTTATCTGGCGATGAATGCGCGGGAGTTTCTGCAAACGGATATCGTGGTTGTCGCCATTATTCTCTACGCCCTGCTCGGTAAACTGGCCGACGTCAGCGCTCAACTGCTGGAACGCGTCTGGCTGCGCTGGAACCCGGCTTATCATGTGAAGGAGGCCACCGTATGAATACCGCCCGTCTGAACCAGGGTACGCCGCTCCTGCTGAATGCGGTAACGAAAAAGTACGCGGCAAACACCGTACTGAATCAGCTTGATCTCCATATTCCGGCAGGCCAGTTTGTCGCCGTCGTCGGACGCAGCGGCGGGGGCAAAAGCACCCTGCTGCGTTTGCTGGCGGGGCTGGAATCACCGAATGCCGGAGAACTGCTGGCAGGGACCACGTCGCTTCGCGATAGTCAGGACGATACCCGCATGATGTTTCAGGATGCCCGACTTCTGCCGTGGAAGTCGGTGATCGACAACGTGGGTCTGGGGCTGAAGGGTCACTGGCGGGACGCTGCGCGTCAGGCGCTGGCGGCGGTTGGGCTGGAAGACCGTGCGACGGAATGGCCAGCGGCGCTTTCCGGCGGACAAAAGCAACGCGTCGCCCTTGCGCGGGCGCTGATCCATCGGCCGGGCCTGCTGTTGCTTGACGAACCGCTTGGCGCACTGGATGCGTTAACGCGTCTGGAGATGCAAGAACTTATTGTTTCGCTGTGGCAGGAGCATGGTTTTACTGTACTGCTGGTGACGCATGACGTCAGCGAAGCCGTGGCGATGGCCGATCGGGTGTTGCTGATTGAGGATGGCAAGATTGGACTGGATCTGACGGTCGACATTGTGCGCCCCCGCCGCCTGGGCTCGGTGCGTTTAGCGGAGCTGGAGGCCAACGTGTTGAGTCGGGTTATGCAGCGTGGGGTAACGGAACAGCCGATCCGTCGGCATGGATAAGCATTCAGGACATTGTAGGCCCGGTAAGCGTGAGCGCCACCGGGCATTTTGCCGGATAGCGGCGTTACCGCCTTATCCGGCCTACTAAACGACAGGTCAAGATCTCAGGCTAACGCTTTGGTTACCTTCTCGAACAGATCGCCGGAGAGATTCTCCAGCCCTTTCAACTGTTCCAGCGCGGCACGCATTTTTTGCTGACGCTTCGCATCGTAACGTTTCAGACGGATCAAGGGTTCGATCAGACGCGACGCCACCTGCGGGTTACGGCTGTTAAGCTCGGTCAACATCTCAACCAGGAACTGATATCCGCTGCCATCTTCGGCATGGAAAGCCGCTGGGTTACTGCCGGCAAACGCGCCAATCAGCGAACGAATACGGTTCGGGTTGCTCATGCTGAACGAACGGTGTTTCAACAGGCCGCGCACCGTGTCCAGCACGTTATCCGCCGGACTGGTGGACTGCAGGATAAACCATTTGTCCATCACCAGACCGTCCTGATGCCACTTGTCGTCATACTCCTGCATCAGCGTGTCACGGCACGGCAGTTGTGCAGCCACGGCCGCAGACAGCGCCGCCAGCGCATCGGTCATGTTGTTGGCTTCACGATACTGCTTGCTCACCAGCGCGTCCGCCAGCGTCGTTTCACCAAAGGCCAGGAAGCGCAGGCAGGCGTTACGCAGCGTACGTTTGCCGATGTCCGCATGCTCAACGCGGTACTCCTCCAGCCGGTTGGCGTTGTAGATCGCCAGGAACTCATCCGCCAGTTCGGTCGCCAGCGTACGCGTTAACGCTTCGCGAACTTCCGCGATCGCCAGCGGATCGATGATATCAAACAGCTCAGCAATTTCGTTTGCCGAAGGCAACGTCAGGATCTCCGCCGCCAGCGCCGGATCGATCTTCTCATCCAGCAGCACCGCGCGGAAGGCATCCGCCACATGCACCGGCAATGACAACGGTTGTCCCTGCTGATGACGTGCCACGTTCAGCTTGATATACGTTGCCAGCAGACTTTGCGCCGCGTCCCAACGGGAGAAGTCGTTGCGCGCATGACGCATCAGAAACGTCAGTTGCTGATCGCTCCACTTATACTCCAGTTTCACCGGGGCTGAAAACTCGCACAACAGCGCCGGTACCGGCTGGAAATAAACGTTATCGAACACAAACGTCTGCTCCGCCTGCGTCACATTCAGCACGGCGTTTACCGGGTGACCGCCTTTCTGCAACGGGATCACTTTACCTTCGTTGTCATACAGTTCAATGGCAAACGGAATGTGAAGCGGCTGTTTTTCGGCCTGATCCGGCGTTGCTGGCGTGCGCTGGCTGAGGGTCAGCGTGTATTGCTCGGTTTCCGGGTTGTAGTCATCTTTGACGGTAACAACCGGCGTGCCGGACTGGCTGTACCAGCGACGGAAGTGGGAAAGATCGACGTTAGACGCATCTTCCATGGCCTGAACGAAATCATCACAGGTCGCCGCGCTACCGTCGTGACGTTCAAAATACAGCTGCATCCCTTTCTGGAAATTCGCCTCGCCCAGCAGGGTGTGGATCATGCGAATCACTTCTGCGCCCTTTTCATACACGGTCAGGGTGTAGAAGTTGTTCATTTCAATGACCATGTCCGGGCGGATCGGATGCGCCATCGGGCTGGCATCTTCAGCAAACTGCAGGCCGCGCATAGTGCGCACGTTGCTGATCCGGTTAACCGCACGAGAACCGAGATCCGAACTGAACTCCTGATCGCGGAAAACGGTCAAGCCCTCTTTCAGACTCAACTGGAACCAGTCGCGACAAGTGACGCGGTTACCGGTCCAGTTGTGGAAATACTCATGGCCAATCACGCGTTCAATATCGAGATAATCTTTGTCGGTGGCGGTGTCGGTACGCGCCAGCACGTATTTGGAGTTAAAGATATTAAGCCCTTTATTCTCCATCGCGCCCATATTAAAGAAGTCGACGGCGACAATCATATAGATGTCGAGATCGTATTCCAGGCCGAAGCGCTCTTCATCCCACTTCATCGAGT
Source organism: Citrobacter freundii complex sp. CFNIH2 (assembly GCF_002880615.1). Lineage (NCBI taxonomy): Bacteria > Pseudomonadati > Pseudomonadota > Gammaproteobacteria > Enterobacterales > Enterobacteriaceae > Citrobacter > Citrobacter freundii complex sp. CFNIH2. The sequence continues at coordinate 1,957,694 of NZ_CP025757.1, forward strand.
TCTGTAGCGACGTCATCGCCCACGGCGCACGATCGAGATTGCCGCGATCCACGTACAGTTCCAGCGCGACTTCACGCCCGGACCGGGTTATAAAGGTGTCGCGCAGCACGTCGAAATCACCGGCAACCAGCGCAAACAGATAGCACGGTTTCGGGAACGGATCCTGCCACTGAACCCAGTGACGACCGTTTTCCAGTTCCCCCTCGCCGGTGCGGTTACCGTTGGAGAGCAGGAACGGATATTGACTTTTATCGGCAATAATTTTGGTGGTAAAACGCGCCAGTACGTCCGGACGGTCGAGATACCAGGTAATGTGGCGGAAACCTTCCGCTTCGCACTGGGTGCAGAGTGCATCGCCCGATTGATACAGACCTTCCAGCGCGGTATTCCGGGCCGGGCTGATTTCATTCACAATTCGCAGCGTAAAACGCTCGGGCAGATTGCTGATCACCAGCGCGCCCGCTTCTTCTTTCCAGGCTGTCCACGGTTCATCATTGACGTGGAGAGAGACCAGTGTCAGATCTTCTCCATCCAGTTTCAGCGGGGCATCCGATGCGCCATGACGAACAGCCTGGCTCACTGCCGTGACCACGGTTTTTTCAGCATCCAGGTCAAAGGTCAAGTCAATATCAGTAATCTGGTAATCCGGCGCACGGTAGTCGTGGCGGTATTTGGCTTGTGGCTGTTGTGTCATAAAAAAACCTTTAGCATCTTTTGAAGAGTCTCGTCTCCAGTCTATTCCTGTTGCGTAAAACGCGCTACGCAGAATGTTTATCTTTTCAGGCACAAACACTCATTTCGCTACATTTTTATAACACGAGGCACGAAATGCACTCGACCCTAACCTCAGCTTATGGTGTGATCGGGGTTCAATAAATCGCTAAACAAGGTATACTCCAGCGGTTTTCTTAGTTGTTTATTGTACTAAACGCTCCCGTGAGAGGATGCTACTGCGCACCTATGACACAATTCGCTTCTCCTGTTCTGCACTCGTTGCTGGATACAGATGCTTATAAGTTGCATATGCAGCAAGCCGTATTTCACCACTACTATGATGTGCAGGTAGCGGCTGAATTTCGTTGCCGAGGCGACGACCTGCTGGGTATTTATGCCGACACCATTCGCGAGCAGGTCAATGCTATGCAGCATCTGCGCCTGCAGGATGAAGAGTATCAGTGGCTCTCCGGCCTGCCCTTCTTCAAAGCGGATTACCTCAACTGGCTGCGCGATTTTCGCTATGACCCACAGCAGGTATCCGTCAGTAACGACAACGGGAAGCTGAATATCCGCTTAACCGGCCCGTGGCGTGAAGTCATCATGTGGGAAGTCCCACTGCTGGCGGTGATCAGTGAGCTGGTCCATCGTTATCGCTCACCAGAAGTAGGCGTCGCGCAGGCCCTCGATACGCTGGAGACGAAACTCGTCGATTTCTCTGCTTTAACGTCAAGTCTCGATATGTCCTGCTTCCACCTGATGGATTTCGGCACCCGTCGCCGTTTTTCCCGTGAAGTGCAACAGGCTATCGTTAAGCGCTTGCAGCAGGAGTCGTGGTTTGTTGGCACCAGTAACTACGATCTGGCGCGTCGTCTGTCGCTAACACCTATGGGCACACAGGCGCACGAGTGGTTCCAGGCGCATCAACAGATAAGCCCTGAACTGGCGACCAGTCAACGCGCCGCCCTCGCCGCATGGTTGAATGAATATCCGAATCAGTTAGGTATTGCGCTGACCGACTGCATTACGATGGATGCGTTCTTACGCGACTTTGGCAGCGAATTTGCGACCCGTTACCAGGGACTGCGCCATGACTCTGGCGATCCCGTTGAATGGGGTGAAAAAGCTATCACGCACTACGAAAAGTTGGGTATCGATCCGCACAGCAAAACGCTGGTCTTTTCCGACAATCTGGATCTGAATAAAGCCGTCGATCTTTACCGGCATTTCTCCTCCCGCGTACAGTTGAGTTTTGGTATTGGCACGCGCCTGACGTGCGATATTCCGCAGGTTAAGCCGCTAAACATTGTGATCAAGCTGGTGGAGTGCAACGGTAAACCGGTTGCCAAACTGTCTGACAGCCCTGGCAAAACCATTTGCCACGACAAAGCCTTTGTTCGCGCGTTGCGCAAAGCGTTTGATTTACCGCATATCAAAAAAGCCAGTTAATCCTGCCAGGGAGCCGCTTCGGCTCCCTTTTAGCATTTATTTCTGAATTCTTTTCTTTTCTTGTTAATTCTACTTGTCTGATTGCAGATGCCAGGTAACATAGGAAATCCCCATTCCGGGGAACATGTGTTTATATATCGGACTATTAACAGAGAGAATATTATGAGCGTTGTGCCTGTAGCCGACGTACTCCAGGGCCGTGTAGCCGTTGACAGCGAAGTCACCGTGCGCGGATGGGTACGTACCCGCCGAGATTCAAAAGCTGGCATCTCCTTCCTCGCCGTTTATGACGGTTCCTGCTTTGATCCTGTACAGGCCGTCATTAATAATTCTCTGCCCAATTACAATGAAGAAGTGCTGCGTCTGACCACTGGCTGCTCCGTTATCGTCACCGGGAAGGTTGTAGCCTCTCCGGGACAAGGACAGAGTTTTGAGATCCAGGCCACTGAGGTTGAAGTCAGCGGCTGGGTTGAAGATCCAGACACGTACCCGATGGCGGCGAAACGTCACAGCATCGAGTACCTGCGTGAAGTTGCGCACCTGCGTCCGCGTACCAACATGATTGGTGCCGTCGCACGTGTTCGCCACACGCTGGCGCAGGCGCTGCACCGTTTCTTCGATGAGCAGGGCTTCTTCTGGGTTTCCACTCCGCTGATCACCGCGTCTGATACCGAAGGTGCTGGTGAGATGTTCCGTGTGTCAACGCTGGATCTGGAAAACCTGCCGCGTAACGATCAGGGCAAAGTGGATTTCGACAAAGACTTCTTTGGTAAAGAGTCCTTCCTGACCGTATCCGGCCAGTTGAACGGCGAAACTTACGCCTGCGCGTTGTCGAAGATCTATACCTTCGGCCCGACTTTCCGTGCGGAAAATTCCAACACCACCCGTCACCTGGCGGAGTTCTGGATGCTGGAACCGGAAGTGGCCTTCGCCAACCTGAGCGACATTGCCGGTCTGGCGGAGGGCATGCTGAAATATGCCTTCAAAACCGTACTGACCGAGCGTGCTGACGACATGAAGTTCTTTGCCGAACGCGTGGATAAAGAGGCGATTAGTCGTCTGGAACGTTTCATTGAAGCGGATTTCGCCCAGGTGGATTACACCGATGCAGTCGCTATTCTTGAAGAGTGCATTAAGAAAGGCAGAAAGTTCGAGAACCCGGTTTACTGGGGTGTCGATCTTTCCTCCGAGCACGAACGTTATCTGGCAGAAGAACACTTTAAAGCGCCGGTGGTGGTGAAAAACTATCCGAAAGAGATTAAAGCGTTCTATATGCGCCTGAACGAAGACGGAAAAACCGTTGCCGCGATGGACGTTCTGGCGCCGGGTATCGGTGAAATCATCGGTGGTTCTCAGCGTGAAGAGCGTCTGGATGTACTGGATGCGCGCATGCTGGAAATGGGCCTCAACAAAGAAGACTACTGGTGGTATCGCGATCTGCGCCGCTACGGTACCGTGCCGCACTCTGGCTTCGGTCTCGGCTTTGAGCGTCTGATCGCCTACGTTACTGGCGTACAGAACGTTCGTGACGTGATCGCCTTCCCGCGTACACCGCGTAATGCGACGTTCTAAGATCGTTCACAAAAAGGCCAGCGTTGCTGGCCTTTTTTATCGCCTGAAATGTCAGTTTTTGTGAGTAATAAGTAAGCAATTCTACGATCAACCCCCAAATCTCCTCACTCCTGTTACCTGATATTACGTTGTAATATTTCTGCACAAAAAATAAACCGCAATTTTCTTGCGGATTAGTATTTCCTCACCCAATAGCACATTTTATACACAATCTCACAGCATTCCAGACGTCCAGATACGGCCATAAGCAAAACTGGAAACGTCTATTTTCTGTACGCTATTTTTCTTTTATTCAAATTAAAGATAAGAAAATCATATAAATAGATATAAGTGGCGTGATCTGGAGCTGAAATCGTTTCGAAATTTGATATCGTTCACAAAGTTCCAAAAATGTAATAATTAGTTACACATTTTTTCTTTCTGAAACCAATTCTTTATCTTTGTAGCACTTTCACGGTAGCGAAACGTTAGTTTGAATGGAAAGATGCCTGTCAGACACATAAAGACACCAAACTCTCATCAATAGTTCCGTAAATTTTTATTGACGAAATTTATTGGCGGCAGTGGCAGGTGTCATAAAAAAACCATGAGGGTAATAAATAATGATGAAGCGCAATATTCTGGCAGTGGTAATCCCTGCCCTGCTGGTAGCCGGTGCAGCTAACGCTGCAGAAATCTACAACAAAGACGGCAACAAACTGGACCTGTACGGTAAAACCGTTGGTCTGCACTATTTTTCTGACAACGCAGGTAATGACGGCGACCAGACTTATGCTCGTCTTGGCTTTAAAGGGGAAACTCAGATCAATGACCAACTGACCGGTTACGGCCAGTGGGAATACAACTTCCAGGGTAACAACTCCGAAGGCGGTGCTGACGCACAGAACGGTAATAAAACCCGTCTGGCGTTTGCCGGTCTGAAATTCGGTGACGCGGGCTCCTTCGACTACGGCCGTAACTACGGTATCGTTTACGATGCACTGGGTTACACCGATATGCTGCCAGAATTCGGCGGTGATACCGCATACAGCGATAACTTCTTCGTTGGCCGTGTTGGCGGCGTTGCTACCTACCGTAACGCTAACTTCTTCGGTCTGGTTGATGGCCTGAACTTCGGTATTCAGTACCTGGGTAAAAACGAGCGCGCAAGCAGCTACGAAGTCGACCCTACCGATCCGACCAGCACCAACTTCAGCGACGTTCGTCGTTCTAACGGTGACGGCGTTGGTGGTTCCATCAGCTATGAGTTCGAAGGCTTCGCTGTTGTAGGTGCTTACGGTGCAGCTGACCGTACTAATGCGCAGCAGGATCCGGCACTGCGCGGCAGTGGCGAAAAAGCTGAGCAGTGGGCAACCGGTCTGAAATATGACGCGAACAACATCTACCTGGCAACCAACTACGGTGAAACCCGTAACGCTACCCCGATCAGCGGTGGTTTCGCGAACAAAACTCAGGACTTCTTCGTTGTTGCTCAGTACCAGTTCGATTTCGGTCTGCGTCCGTCCATCTCCTACAACAAATCCAAAGCGAAAGACGTAGAAGGTGGTGTGGGTAGCGAAGATCTGGTGAACTACATTGAAGTAGGCGCTACCTACTACTTCAACAAAAACATGTCCACCTATGTTGACTACCAGATCAACCAGATTGATTCTGACAACAAACTGGGCGTGAACTCTGACGACACCGTTGCTGTCGGTATCGTATACCAGTTCTAATAGCAGACCCCTTTGTTAAATGCCTAAAAAACAGGACTTCGGTCCTGTTTTTTTATGCCTGTCAGCAAAATCTTGCGACTTCAAAAAACCTTCAGGGTTTTCATCACTAACGGTTGGCATTTTGTAAATCTACCGTTAACCTGATAACGGATTTCCCTTCTGTAACCACAATGGAACCTCGTCATGTTTGAGAACATTACTGCCGCCCCTGCCGACCCCATTCTGGGTCTGGCCGATCTGTTTCGTGCTGATGACCGTCCTTCGAAAATTAACCTTGGGATCGGTGTTTATAAAGATGAAACTGGCAAAACGCCAGTGCTGACCAGCGTTAAAAAAGCCGAGCAATACTTACTCGAAAATGAAACAACAAAAAACTACCTCGGCATTGACGGTATTCCGGAATTTGGCCGTTGCACGCAGGAACTGCTGTTCGGCAAAGGTAGTCATCTTATCAATGACAAACGCGCACGCACGGCGCAAACGCCGGGCGGCACCGGCGCGCTCCGCGTTGCAGCCGACTTCCTGGCAAAAAATACGGCAGTAAAACGCGTCTGGGTGAGCAACCCGAGCTGGCCAAACCATAAGAGCGTGTTTAACTCCGCCGGGCTGGAAGTACGCGAGTACGCTTATTACGACGCAGAAAACCATTCTCTCGACTTTGATGCACTGCTAAACAGCCTGAGCGAAGCGCAGGCGGGCGATGTGGTGCTGTTCCACGGTTGCTGCCATAACCCAACCGGTATTGATCCTACGCTTGAGCAGTGGCAAACCCTGGCTCAGCTTTCCGTCGAGAAAGGCTGGTTGCCGCTGTTTGACTTCGCGTATCAAGGCTTCGCCCGTGGTCTGGAAGAAGACGCGGAAGGACTGCGCGCGTTCGCCGCGCTGCACAAAGAGCTGATTGTCGCGAGCTCTTACTCCAAGAACTTTGGCCTGTACAACGAACGTGTGGGTGCCTGTACGCTGGTCGCGGCAGATACGGAAACCGTTGACCGCGCCTTCAGCCAGATGAAATCCGCCATTCGTGCGAACTACTCTAACCCGCCAGCCCACGGCGCATCAGTGGTTGCCACAATTCTCAGCAACGAGGCACTGCGCGCAATCTGGGAACAGGAACTGACCGATATGCGTCAGCGCATTCAGCGTATGCGTCTGCTGTTTGTGAACACTCTGCAAGAGAAAGGGGCAGATCGCGATTTCAGCTTTATCATCAAACAAAACGGCATGTTCTCGTTCAGCGGCCTGACCAAAGAGCAGGTTCTGCGTCTGCGTGAAGAGTTTGGCGTTTATGCGGTGGCTTCTGGTCGCGTCAACGTTGCCGGCATGACGCCGGATAACATGGCGCCGCTGTGCGAAGCCATTGTCGCCGTGCTGTAAGACTTGCGATAAAAGCAAAGCCCGCGATAAGCGGGCTTTTTAATGGGGATTACCAGACAGGCATTTCATCCTGCAGGAACGGGTTGTGCAACCGTTCATAGCCCAGCGTCGACAGCGGCCCGTGACCCGGAATAAACGTCACGTCATCGCCTAATGGCAACAGCTTACGTTTGATCGAGTCAATCAACTGGCTGTGATCGCCGCGCGGGAAATCACTGCGCCCGACTCCACCTTTAAAAATCACGTCGCCTGAGATGAGCAGTTGCGACTGCTCGTCAAAGAAAACAACGTGTCCAGGCGTATGGCCCGGGCAATGCAACACCTGTAAAGTCACATTCCCTACGCTGACACGATCTCCTTCGTTAAGCCAACGGTCGGGCGTCAGTGGCTGACATTCGCCGAGGCCAAACATGCGACTCTGAGCAGGCAAACCCTGCAGCCAGAACTCATCTTCTTTTTCCGGACCGATAACCGGTATACCGTAGTGTTGCGCCAGTTCCGCCGCGGCACCCACATGATCGAGGTGTCCGTGAGTGAGCAGGATCTGCGTCAACGTGATGCCGCTGGCATCCACTTCCTGTTTGATTTTCTCAGCATCGCCGCCGGGATCGACAAGCGCCGCCAGACGCGTTTGCTCACACCAGATCAAAGAACAGTTCTGGGAGAACGCGGTGACCGGAATAATACGATAGTTCATACTGCTCCTGTTTCGTTAATCACCAGTGCCGCGCCGGCCCGGTGTCAATATGCACAAAGTTACTGCGTGGGTAGTATCCTACACCACCTGCGCGCATAGATAACGCGGCTTTGCGAATATTACTTAACGAAATGCCTTCAATATGAAAATCCATGGCCTGGCCTTTAGTGTGATAGCTTTGTTTCGCTACCCCACGGCTGTGCGCACGCAATTCATTGTTGGTATCCAGTGAACGATAACCGGAAATCAGTTGAACGGGCTTACGTGTTCCCAACAGCCCTTGCAGGCGGAAAAGCTGATCGAAGAGTCCGGGATCGATGGACTTCACCTTATTCGCGCGATAGTCACGGAAAAAATGGTTAAGTTTGGCTAATTCATCCTGAATATAAGCTCTGCCATCAAAAAATTCCGCTTTAATTGACTCTCCGGTGTTGAGGTTGCTCAGAGTCAAAATACGCGGACGCGGGGTAGAGAGTGTGGCAAACGCAGGCACAGGCAAGATGGCAGCGCCGAGGGCAGCACCACCTAACGCCAGCAGTTTGCGGCGATTAGCGTCAAATTTGTCCATGGTTTAAGGTCTACAGGTCAATGTTATCGTCTATATGCTTTAGCGCACGATAGGCACCTTAACTGGCATCAAAGCCGCCGTCAAGTTGGCCCAACCCCAGCAATGACGGGGCTTCTGGGCCGATACCCCTGTCACTGCCAATTATTACGACAACAGATTAACCAGAACTTCTTCATTTACCTGATTAATTGTTCTGCTTTTGCCACAATTTGTGCGCTGGATCGCGCTGTCAGATCATAATTGTAAATATCTGTACGATACTGGGTACGTCCGTCCGCGCCAACAAACGCCGTCAGGTAGTAAAGGTTGACCGGGATAGTCTGACGAATATTCACGTAGCGCGTGTCGCCTTGCTTCAGCGCATCGGAAATTCGCGTATCGTTCCAGCCCGCATCCTGTAACAGCATGTTTGCCAGTTCAGAAGCCTTGTTCACACGCACGCAGCCAGAACTGAGCGCCCGGGTATCCTTCTGGAACAAATTATGGTTCGGCGTATCGTGCAGATAAATAGCATCGGAACTTGGCATATTGAACTTATAGCGGCCCAACGAGTTACGCGCTCCCGGCGCCTGCTGGAAACGGAACGGTAAATTTGACGGCGTGATGGTTGACCAGTCAACCTGCCACGGATCAATCGCCTCTCTGCTGTTCCAGCCCCGCATCACAGTATAGCCGTGACGTTCAAGGTAGCCCGGATCGTTCCACAGTTTAGGCAGAATATCCTTACGCGCCAGCGTCGGCGGGACGTTCCACGGTGGATTGACCACCACGTTATTCAGCGCGCTGCTCATCATCGGCGTTTTACGATCGGGACGACCGACAATCACCCTGGACGCCAGTACCTGATTACCGTTCTGATAATAGACCAGCGAATACGCCGGAATATTCACCATAATTCCCGTCGACAGTTCAGACGGCAGCAAACGCAAACGCTGGATATTGAGCGCCAGTACGCCTGCGCGCTGCGCGGGGGTCACGTTCAACCAGTCGCGGGTAGCCGGGCCAATGGCGCCATCTGCGCCCAACCCTTGCCACGTCTGGAAGCGTTTTACCGCTTCAACCAGCTCTTTATCATACGCGGCACTGACAGCCGGCGCTGGCTTACTGCGCGGTGCGGTCTGTTTTGCCGTATCAACGCTCGGGGTTTCAACCGCAACGGCAGACGGACTGACCACCGCCTCTGACGAAGTATCATCACCCGGCAGCGCAATTTTCGGTCCCCCTTCCAGCATCCCGGTGCGCTGCAGTATTTCCCGCAGCGCAGGCACGTCGTTGCTCCACTGACCCGGTCGTAGCGTTGCTTTGCCGGTCAGTTGCGGCCATGGACGTGAATCGCCCACCAGCGTTAATAGCGATGCGTGCATTGACGCATACTGAGGGTGCTGAGGCGCCAGCCCGGCAATAAACGTCGGAAGTTGTCCATTATCCAGCGCAACCTGCCACTGATTGATGACCGACAGCGGCGGCGTCGCCAGCGCATACGGCTTACTGCTGTACAGCCAGCGATTACCTTTGACCGAAATATTGGCAATCAGATGGAGATACCCCATCATCGCATCAGACAACACCAGATCGCGTGTGATGCCGCTAACGGCAGGATCGGTCAGTAACGCCACCCAGGTGGTGAACTGAGGCTGGAAGCCGGCAATGGCGACCTCAGCCAGTTGCTGCTGGAACGCTTTGACGGCTTCGCGATTTTCCCACATCGGTTTCATATCGCGTGCCGCATAAAGCAGTTCAAGCTGATTCATATAGACAGGCGTGTAGCCTGAAGGAAGTTGCGACTGAAGCTCAGCTCGCGCCTTTTCCGCCGCCCCCTCAGGGAGTGGCTGCAAACCCGCCATCACAGCCGTGGCGCCAGATTGCGCCTGCGGCTGCGCGAGACTCTGCTCACTGACAACGACAGGGCTGTCGCCAGGTATCACTTCAGGCTCATCAGCCTGAACACTGGACAGTGGAGCGAATGCTACGGCCAGGCATAAACTCATTGCCGAGAGCCGACGACCACCAATTTTATTAAGCAACATCCCTTGCCCTCTGGTTACATTACGACATGCTCACATCTACCGGAGCTTTCCTTCATTATAGAAAGGCTGATATGCGATTGCCTAACCTAATGTAAAGAAGTTTAAAGAAAATGCACCTGAAATCCATAGTTTAAGAAATGAAAAAGACGGCTTTTCAGCCGTCTTTAAGGTTTTAGCTGGCTTCTGACGGGGCATCAGCCTCACCGGGGAGCGGATCCGGCAACTGCGGCGCAAACCCGCGTAGCCCGACCACATGGACATGTTCCGTATTCTGGAAGACTTTACGGACCAGCTTATAGGTGGTGCCCTTCTCCGGACTGATGTTTTCCGGCGCCGCGATAATGAGCTGCATCTGCAAACGCTCACAGAGTTCAAACAGCGTCGCGATGGAGCGCGCATCCAGACGGGCGGCTTCATCAAGGAACAGCAGACGGCATGGCGAGATATCTTTCCCGCGCAGTCGGCGCGCTTCATCTTCCCAGCTTTGAACCACCATCACCAGGATCGACATCCCGGTACCGATCGCTTCACCGGTCGACAGCGCACCGGACTCCGCACGCAGCCAGCCGTCAGAACCACGGTTAACTTCCACTTCCATTTCGAGATAGTTACGGTAGTCCAGCAACTCCTCGCCAATGGTTTGCGGCGTACGCTGTCCCATGTCGATTTGCGGGTTCAGGCGTTGATAAAGCTTCGCCAGTGCTTCCGAGAAGGTCAGGCGATTGCTGTTGAACAGATCCTGATGCTGCTCATGCTGTTCAGACAGCACTTCCAGCAGCGTGGCATGGGTTTCACGCACATTCACGTTCAGACGCACGCTGTGAACCTGGCCAAACGACACGCTCTGCAGCCCCTGGTTGAGCTGACGGATACGGTTCTGCTCGCGCTGGATGGTCTTGCGAATAATATTCGCCACGCTACGTGAGCTGATCGCCAGTTTCTGTTCGCGGGAGGTCAGCTCTTCAGTCAGACGGCCCAGCTCGATTTCCATCTGTTCGATGGCTTCCACTGGATCGTCGGTACGAATGATGTCCTGACGGATACGTTCGCGCAGATGCTGATACACCGCGACAAAGAACTGAATCTTACGTTCCGGACGTTTCGGATCTTCCGACAGACGCAGGACATCACGCAGATGCTCGTTATCAGCGACCGCCAGACGCAGCGCACCCAGCGCCTTATCCGACATAGAACGCAGTTCATCACCCGAGAGATAGGCCAGCTCACGGCGGTGCAGGCGACGCTCGACGCCACTGTCTTTCACCAGTCGCATCACTGCACACCAGCCGGCTTTCGCGGTCACCACCTGCTCACGCATTTCGTGGTAATCGCGTTCCAGTTTGCGTAGTTTGCGGGTCAGGTTATCCATCTCCGCTTCACAGAAGGTAAGCGCTTTTTCAAGCTGGTTACGCCGCGCACGGTTGTTGCTGAGTTGCGAATGCAGTTCATCGCGACGAATGCGCGCACGCTCTTCCGCCCCGCTATCGGCACGAACGCCGATATCCTGCAATTCACGCTGCAAATCGTTAAGCAGCTCTTTCTTGGTATCGTAAGAGCTTTTCAGCGAAGCCAGAACCTGATTGTACTGACTCAGTTGCGCCGCATGACCGCGCAGGGCTTCACGGGCGCGGGTACGTTCAGCTTCCGCATGTTCCAGCCGCTCACGCAGTTTTTCGTTCAGATCGCTGTTGCCGCTGAGCATTTCCGCCGAGTCGGAATAGCCGAAGTGCGCACGACGCTGAACCACTTCGGTCAGCGCAAACGCCTGCTGACGCGCATCACGCTGCGTCTGCTGGGAGTATGCGTAATCTTCTTTCAGTTGTTCAAACTGTTCCGGATCGCTCTGCAACACCGAAACCATCGGTTCCAGTTTCGCCAGTTGGTTGCCGTGCTGCTGTACAAAGCGCGCGGCTTCTTGCGCTTCATCCAGACGCTCGCGGATCTCCTCGACGCGATCCGCCAGACTGTCGTCAGCCAGCAAATTCAGACGCGGCAGCAGGCGGTTCAGCGCGGCAACGCCCTCTTTCGCCTGCTCGTACTGCAGACGCTGCTGCTGGTTGTCGTTTTCGTGGGCGGTCAGCGCACGTTCCAGTTCAACGCGACGGCTGTTGAGCTGGCGAATTTCGGCTTCCGGATCGGATTCAAAGGCCACCGAAAGATGGCTGCCAATGAAGCGGCTGAACGCCTGATGCAGGCGCTGCGTTTTCTGAACGTCAAAAGAGAGCGTGGCAAAACGCTCGGATAATCCTTCACGCTCGGCATGCAGCGTTTCGATACGGTTTTCTCGCGCCGCACGGCCAAACAGCGGTACGGACGGGAATCGCGAGTAGCGCCACTGGCGATCGGCAATCTTCACCACCACCGCTTTTTCCAGTTCGTCAACGCTGAAGACGCTGTCATCAAACGACTGCGGATCACCTTCGATCAGATACAAATCTTCCGGGCAATCCGTTAACCCTTCCAGTTGCTCAGAGATCAGCGACAGATCCGGCACCACGATGGCGTGACGCGACGGACCATACAGCGCGGAGAAGTACGGAGCATCTTCAAGACTGACGTCGTCATAAATTTCTGACAGCAGCACGCCGCCAAAGCGTTCCGCCAGCGCGTTCAGACGCTGATCTTCCGAACCACCAGGCTGACTTAAACGTTCGATCTCTTCATCAACGGCATTCTTGCGGGCGCCAACTTCATCGCGTTCCACAATCGCTTCACGTTCACGCTCAAGCAATTGCTGCAGATATTCGGTCACTTCCTGGCTGGACGTAAACTCTTCGCCACACTGCTCGCTGAGCTGGCTCAGGCTGTTTTGCGCCGCCAGCCAGACGGGGGCACGCTGCATGAGATGCTGAATGCGGGACTGTAGCTGTTCCTGCTCCTGACGCAGCGCCATGCGCTGTTCATGCGCGCTGGAGACGTTGTCAGACAGCGAGGCGATACGCGCTTCCAGTTCCTGATGCAGGGCTTCCAGTTCGTCAATATCGAAATTTTTGCCCTGACGTTTACAGAATTCCGCCAACAGACGTTCGGCTTCCTGCTGCTCGCGCAGGCGCTGTTCCAGTTCGCTCAGTCGCATACGCAGCGACTGCGCCTGTTCCGCCAGGTGACGCTGGTCAACGCCTTCGCGCAGCAGTTCGCGCGCCACGTCCCAGGCCTCATTTCGCGCCAGCGGGCCATTGATCGCCACCACCAGCTGATAGGCCTGCTCGAACTGACTGTGCGCGGTTTGCGCCACGCTCATTTTCTGTTCCAGCGAAAGCATTTTTTCGGTGGCTTCCTGCTCTTTCGCCTGGAAGGTTTCCAGCCACTCGGCGGCGCTATCGGCCGTCAGGTCCGGCAGATGACACACCGCTCTGGCGCGCTCCAGCGCCGAGATCGCCTGGTTGTACTGGATGGCGCGGGTCTGCTGAACGTCCAGCGCCTGCTGGTAATCCGCCAGTTGGCTTTTCAGCTCATCCACTTCCAGCTCGGCAGCTTCAGCGCGGGCTTCGTTCTCTTCCTGACGATCGACAGCTTCCGCCACCACTTCGTTTTGTTCTTCGAGACGGATCTGCAACTCGTCGAGATCCGCGGCATAACGTTCAATTTTTTCCTGCTGACGCAACGCCGTTTGCACCAGGTTCAGGTGATCGCTCGCCGCCTGATAATCGGCTTCGAGATCGCCTTCCGCGCCGTTGTGCTCGCCCAACTCACGCGCCATGTCGACGTGTTTATACTGCTCCGCCGCCAGCTGTTTGCGCGACGTGTACAATTCGCGACGGAATTCCAGCGCTTTATCGAGGTGGATCCGGCGCTCATTGGCGTGGCGCATATAGTCCGCCGCCACATAGTTGGTGGCTTCGCTGATCAGGTGTTTAAACAGATCGCGATCGGACTGGGTCACGCGAATAGCTTCCAGCGTCAGGCGGTTTTCCCGCAGCGCGGCTTCCATATCCTGGAACGCCTTACGCACCCCGCTGTTTTCCGGCAACAGGTAGTCGCGCAGAGAACGGGTGATCGCGCTGGAAATCCCGCCGTACAGCGAGGCTTCAATCAGGCGATAGAATTTACTACGGTCAGACGCAGAGCGCAGACGACGGGCGATGAGGCCCAGGTCGAACATCAGCGAATGGTAATCGGTGATCGAGTTGAACTGCTTAAACTGCACGCCTTCCATCTCGTCGAGCTTCTCTTTCAGCTCCGTCAACGGCAGGACGCGCGCCTGACGTTCATTCAGCGTCTCCGTCACCAGTTGCGTGGGCTGCACAGACATCGGCAGTCCCTGAATGGCAAACGGTTTGATATCGACTTTACGGTCGCGTCCGGCAACCTGCTGCAAACGCACACCCACCACCACGCGCTGATGGCGCGAGTTGATCGTATCCAGCATCGAATAACAGACACCCGCTTTCAGCTTACCGTGCAGACCTTTATCGCGCGAGCCGCTGGTCGCGCCTGCTTCGGTGGTGTTACGGAAGTGCAGCAGGGTTAAATCCGGGATTAGCGCCGTGACAAACGCCGCCATGGTGGTGGATTTCCCCGCGCCGTTCCCCCCGGAAAGCGTGGTAACCAGTTCATCCAGGTCAAAGGTACGGGCAAAGAAACCGTTCCAGTTAATCAGCGTTAGTGAGCGAAATTTACCGCGTTCAATCATTATTCTTCTTCTCCACTGTCCGGCTGATTCTCTTCGGTCTCATCATTGAGCTGCAGATGGTTTTCGACCGGCATCGCTTCGCCATCGCGGATCAGGCGACGCTGCGCTTCCCGCGGATCATCGCCACTGCGCACATCCGCGCCAAAGCGGAACACCGATTCCGTAATGCGGAATTTGCTGCTGTCGTGTCCCATAAACCACACCATACCTAAACGGCGAAGACGGTTTAACGACGAGCGCATTTTTTCCTGTAACTTCTGGCGGTCGACGTCGGAGCCGGTTGAGCGGTTATTTACCAGCTTCAACAGTTTGGCTTCGTCAGCCAGCGTCAGCAGCTCGTCGTACAATTCCTGCTGAGTGAAAATCCCCTCGTTCGCCAGCCGCTCCGGACTGAGATAGAGGTAGCAGAGAATTTTACCGACCATCATGTCCAGTTCAGACAACACGGAACGCGGGATAATGGTCGTTGAACGCGGACGCAGGTAGAAGAATCCTTCCGGCGCGCGGATCAGTTCCACGTTATAGCGGCTGTAAAACTCTTCCAGATAGTCCTGAAAGTCCATCAGAAAGGCATGATTATCCAGTTCATCCAGACCAATGTGGCGGCCTGAACGTAATGCGCTGTCCAGCGCCGGAAATAACGGATTCGCCAGCGCCTGCGCCAGCTTAACCGGCATCACTTGTTCAATATTTGTCAATGACATGCGCCTGTACCTTGGCTCCGTAATCATTAATCGGCTGCCATTTGGCTGGCAGTCCGGTGAAGTCTGCTTGCGCTACGCCAAGGCGTACCGCCTGATCGATAACAATGCGCGCGACGTCAAAATGACGCGCACGCGGGTATTGCGCAAGATACTCGCGCACTACCAGACCGAGATCTAACGGCGTCTCTTTCGATTTATAGATAGCCAGTTGGCCTTCGATAATCGCCGCCAGCTGTTCGCGGATCTCGTTAAACTCTTCGTACTCTAAATCTGGCGGAAGTTCCCCGGTGACCTCTTCATCACGCAGCGCCATCTCTTCGTCACGCATATCCAACAGACGATCGGCGTTGGCATAGGTCAGCGCCCACGGCTCGTCAAAGTAGGTCTGTACCGACTGACGTAAGCGCTGGGCAAAGACGCGGTTTTTATCCATATCGATGGCGGTACGGATAAATTTGTGGACATGGCGGTCATAGCCAATCCACAGGTCGATCGACTGCTGACCCCAACTGATAATACGATCGAGCTTGCTTTGCAGGTCAAACACCAGGCGATCAACAAAATGCAGATCGTCATGGGCCAGCGTTGCATCCTGGATACGCAGCAGATTGGCCTGCAATTTATCGCCTGCCGCTTCCAGCGTATCCTGCAGTTCGCGCAGGGTTCCTGACGTTTCTGACAGTAGCAGTTCACAGCTTGAAATCGCCGCGCGCCAGTCTTTATTCAGCAGTTGCGCGATATCATCTTTCACCTGCTGCTGCTGTTCATCCATGATGCGCTGAGTCAGATCAATACTGTCGAAAATCTCAGCGACCGAATACTTGAGCGGCGCATAAACGTTGCGATGCCAGTGGAACTCATCGCCGCCCTCATCGGCGGCATCCGCCGCGCGCTTGAGCTCACCCGCCACGATCGATAACTGCATTGACAGACGCAGTGTGGAAAATTCACGTTGGCGAATATAGTAATCGGTAATGCCAATGCCGAGCGGCGTCAAACGATAAATCGCGTTCCCTTCTGCCTGCTCACTGGTAAAGCGGTTCAGCAGACGTTGACGCACCATATCGTTGATCGCATTGTTCGCGCGCACGCCAATGGTTTCGCTGGTTTGCTCAAACGCATCACTTACATGGCGGAACGCATCCACCAGTTCGCCTTCGCTCATCTCACCGTCCAGGCGCTCGCCGTTCAGCGTGGCCACCGCCAGCAGAAACGAGAGTCGGTCTACCGGCAGCGAGATAGAGAAGTCATTTTTTCTGGCCCAGGCAACCAGTTCGGGGACTGTCTGGGAAAATTCACTCATAGGTTATCCTTGCATCTGCGGTTTACGCGCGGTGACGTGAATGTAACGACCCAGGCTGACATACGGCTCCTGGCGACAGTAACGCGTTTCTAATTCAAGCAATATCTCATAGCAGTCACGCTGCTGATGTTTCTCACGCAGATAATCATGAAACACGCGCACCCCGGTTTTCCCGGTGATCTGCCAGCCCATCTGTTCCAGCCACTGGTAAACCTCTTCTGGCTCACGCGGATAGTCTGGCGACAGGGTACGCTTCTTACGTTTGGGCATCCCTATCTGCACGTAGTCAAAGTTCCCCGCCACCATGTTATGCATCAACAGGCCGTTGGCATTGTAGAACATTAACGACAGTACGCCACCGGGACGCAATACCGACCAGAGGGTCTCTAACACACTGACCGGATCGGCGACCCACTCCAGCACAGCGTGAAACAATATCAGATCAACGGAGCTTTCCAAATGCGAAGCGACGTCCTGAGCAGCGCATTGTATAAAATGCATGTTGTGGCTCACACCTTTGGCTTCTGCCGCCCGTTGCGCTCGGGCGATCATCTCAGCGGAGACGTCACACAACGTCACGTGATGACCACGTTCTGCCATTTTAATGGCCGTCTGTCCTTCACCGCCGCCAGCGTCCAGCACACGCAATTGTTGTGAGCCAAAGTCCGCCAGAATACGGTCGAGATCCTGCCACAGGATCGCCTGCCTTAGCTGCCCTTTTGTGGTGCCGTAAATATTACGGGAAAACTTCTCAGCAATGTCATCAAAATTGCGATCCCGCATCGGGCTCTCCACAGGCTGGCTTAGGTGTTCTCTGATAAAACCGCTATTTTGTCACACCCGCGCGGAGAATGAACCTCTCTGGTGTAATATCGCGATTATTCTTCTGCTGTATGGTCAAAAAAGGAACCAAAAAGGATGCTTTTTACACTGAAGAAAGTGATTGGCGGCATGCTGCTGCCTCTCCCTTTTCTGCTCTTGATGATGGGTATCGGCCTGGCGCTGTTGTGGTTTAGCCGTTTTCAGAAAACCGGCAAGGTATTTATCAGTCTTAGTTGGCTGGCGCTGTTCCTGCTCAGCCTGCAACCCGTTGCTGACCATCTGCTGCACCCGATAGAAAATAGCTACCCAACCTGGCAGGATACGCAGAAAGTCAAATACATCGTCGTGCTGGGCGGTGGCTATACCTGGAATCCGCAGTGGGCACCCAGTTCCAACCTGATCAATAACAGTTTGCCGCGTCTTAATGAGGGAATACGTTTGTGGCGGGCTAACCCGGGTTCGAAATTGATTTTTACCGGCGCGAATGCCAGAACCAATCCGGTGAGTACGGCAGAGGCTGGCGCGCGGGTGGCGCAATCGTTGGGTGTGCCGGGAGAAGATATCATTACGCTCGACAAGCCCAAGGATACAGAGGAAGAAGCCGCTGCCGTGAAGCAGGCTATCGGCGACGCGCCATTCCTGCTGGTTACTTCCGCCTCTCATCTGCCGCGAGCAATGATTTTCTTTCAGCAGGCCGGGTTAAATCCACTGCCGGCGCCGGCGAATCAACTGGCTATCGATTCCCCGTTGAATCCATGGGAGCGGGCAATCCCCTCTCCCGTATGGTTGATGCATAGCGATCGCGCAAGCTACGAGACGCTGGGGAGAATCTGGCAGCGGTTGAAAGGCTCGTCAGGCGAGCCAGGGCAGAAGTGATTTCGCAGCGAGATCAAAATGAGATCGGTTAAAGCGCCCGGTATTGACCAGTTGTGCAACTTCATCCCATAACACATATAACCAACGCCGCCAGATGAACGATTCCGCCACTGGCGCGCGTTGCAGGTAGTGCCAGAGTAGCCCTTCCGCCAGCGTGTTATCTACCAGCCGGAACAGTTCGTACTCCCGTGGTGCCCAGAGCATAATACCAGGCCCCACCATCGCCAGAAGCTGGTCGCTCCGGGCGTCTTTTAACATGCTGCGCAGACTAAAATTGCCATGCACCAGTACACAGTTGTCGTTAAAGCCTTCAAACAGCGCTGGCAGACATTCGCGGGTGCGAAACAGAATGCGTTTATCCTGCATCGTTAGCCCGGTGTTGTTGAACTGATTGAGCGTACTCCAGAGCACCTCAACCCGCTGGCGGTACCAGGAAGGCCAGATATTCTCCTGCGTATTGTCCACCGCGCCGACACAACCCCGACTATCCTGGCGGTGCCAGGCCAGTAACCCTTCGACAATCTGATCTTTGAGCTGCTCCCAGCGCTCCGGCGTCCGGGCCGGCGCTTCAACCGGGACGCCGCGCAGACGTTCCAGCAGTAAGACATCCGGACCGGGATGTTCATCGTGAGTCATCACCCCGTAAATGACCGGCATTCGCACAGTGCCGCTACGCGCTAACATGGTGGTTTTCCAGGCCAGTTGCTGTGCGACTCCCGGCGTGGTGAAACTTTGGGCCATCAGCGGCATCGGGTTGCCCTGGCTGTCATAGAGCGACCACAGTGCTGTGTCGACTTTTTCATTCACGCATTCAATGCGGCTCAGTTTTTCGCCCAGTAAATGACTTAATTCGGCGCGCAGCTGTTCCATTCAGATTGCCCTCATAAAAGCTACTGCTTTTATAATGAGCGCCACACCGACGGATGTCACCCGGATGAGATCAATTGTTGAAAAGAAAAAACGTGGAAAATCGTAACGGTACGACACTCCTCTCACTACAGAGCGGAGTGTCGTAAAGAAAATTAACGCATTTCAGCGCGAACGCGCTCGAGGTCTTCTGCGGTATCAACACCGGTACCAGGCACTTCTTTTGCCACGGCCACATGGATTTTTTCGCCGTACCACAGCACGCGGAGTTGCTCCAGCATCTCAATGTTTTCCAGCGGGCTGGGCTGCCAGCTCACATAGCGGCGGATAAAGCCGGCGCGGTAGCCGTAAATGCCGAGGTGGCGCAGGAAATTATCGCCAACGGTCTCGCGACTTTTCGCAAAACGATCGCGATCCCAGGGGATCGTCGCACGCGAGAAATACAGCGCATAGCCTTCGGCATCCAGTACCACCTTCACTGCATTCGGATTGAACGCCTCTTCTGCGCTATGAATCGGTGCCGCGAGCGTGGCCATTCCAACCTGACGCTGCGCCAGGTTTTCTGCCACCTGGCGAATAATGATGGCCGGGATCATCGGCTCATCCCCCTGCACGTTGACAATCACGGTGTCATCGCTGAAACCACACTTCTCGACCACCTCAGCCAGACGTTCTGTCCCGGACTGGTGATCGACGCGGGTCATGCACACTTCCCCACCGGCTGCTTCAACGGCGCGTGCGACGTCTTCATGATCGGTCGCGACGATAATGCGCTCAGCGCCGGATTCACGGGCGCGTTCCAGCACATGTACAATCATCGGTTTACCGTTGATATCCTGCAACGGTTTACCCGGCAGACGCGTGGAGGCGTAGCGGGCAGGAATAATGACGACAAAACTCATGATTTACGCTCATCAGCCGCTAATACGCGGGCCTCGGTTTCCAGCAAAACGGGAATGCCATCGCGCAACGGAAAAGCGAGGTTATCCAGTTTGCAGATCAGTTCTTGTTTTTCCTGGTTGTACCAGAGTTTGCCGTTACAGACCGGGCAGGCAACGATTTCGAGCAGTCGATGATCCATAGTTCCTCCAGATGGACCGGGTAATGAATGCGGAAATCTTATCATACTCGCTCATGTGACTGCGTCTATTTCCCACCCCTGCCGACATTGCGTAAATATCCCTTCCGGACAATGGCCCAGCGTTACACGAACCGCATTCTGCCAGCGAGCAAAATCGGTTATCGCCTGCTGTAACCCGTTTTGCAACGTCACCCCCGGCTTTACGCCTTCCTGCAGATAGAGAGAAATCACTTCCAGCACGCCCGTTTTACGGTGCATCTTGGCGTCCATCCGTCCCACCAACTGACCCCGGTGCAGTAAAGGCAGGACAAAATAACCATACTGGCGCTTCGGAGCTGGCGTGTAACACTCCAGCCGATAGCTGAAATCGAACAGTTGCTCCGCACGTTTCCGGTCCCAAACTACCGGATCAAACGGCGACAGTACCGCGCTATGCGTCGCTGTCAGCTTTCCTGCCTGTGCCTGTTCAAGCAGCGGCAGCAAATCCGCATGCAACCACAGCCGACCAAGATTTTCGACCTCTACCGGAATGATGTGCTGCTGTTCAGCCCGCACGTCGCGCCAGTTTTGTAATTCAGGACGTTTCAGACGGTAGTAATCTGCCAGCCACTGCTCACGAAAAATGCCCAGGCTGCGCGCACTGTTGTCCAGCATGACAGACTCTGCTTGTGTCCGGGGTAGCAGATCGCGTTCATCATCCCAGTGTGGCATCACGCGATGCGTGAGATCGTACACGCGCTGGAAATTGCGTCGTTCAATCACCATCACTTTTCCTGCCGTAAACAGCCCTTCCAGATGCAGCTTGTGCGGCTTCCAGTCCCACCAGCCGCTGTTGCCTTTACGCGGATGCTCAAAGTCCGCCGAGCGTACTGGTCCATTTTGATGGATATGTTGCAACAGTTGCTCAATTTCGCCGGCATGTTCTTTCATCCACGCCGCCTGGTACTTCCAGCCCATTTTTTCAGGTGCCAGCATCCGGTGGCGTATCAACGTAAAATCACTGCGCGGCAGGAAACAGGCCTCATGGGCCCAGTACTCCATCAGTTCACCCTGCGTCAACGCATCATCCAGCCACTGTGTGGTGTAATTGCCCAGTCGGCTGAACAACACGAGGTAGGGGCTGCGGGCGACAATATTGATGGTATCGATTTGCAGCAGCGACATACGGGTAATCGTCGGCAGGATATCGCTTGCCAGCGCTCGACGGCGTGGTTTTTTTAACAATCCCTGAGCAGCGAGATGAAGGTTACGGGCATTCGTAAGTGAGAGGTACGGCAACGACATTCATGATTCCCTCATTTGTACGCTGCCGTCATGGTGGTGCGCTAACGCGTCAGCGAGATCAATTTTTCGAGTAATGTCTCGGGTTCAGTCCCCGATAAATGTGCATCGACAGGAAGATACCACCAGTTATCTTCCGCAAAGGCGCGGCACTTCACGGCGTCCTTCTCCGTCATGATCAGCGTTTGCGACCTGTTCAGTAAGCCGTTGACATCACGCGAAGTCAATGCCTGATGATCCGCCAGCGGAACACATTTCTGCAACTGAACGCCACAGGCCTCTAACGTGGCAAAAAAGCGCGGCGGATGACCAATACCGGCCATTGCCACGACATTTTGCAGTTGCGCGACATCACGACGCTCACCGGTACGCAGGTTCACGGCCAGTCCTGGCGCCAGATGCATCGGGATCTCTCCCGCCTGTGGGATACCGCCATTGACGATAACCGCATCCACCGTTTTCAGGCGACCAACCCGCTCCCGCATCGGACCTGCCGGTAGCCACCAGCCGTTACCGAAGCGACGAACGCCATCAACCACCACTATCTCGACATCGCGGGCCAGACGGTAGTGCTGAAGACCATCATCGGTAACGATAATCTGCACATCGTGATGCGCCAGAATCGCCTTAACCGCGTCAGCCCGATTGGGCGATACGGCAACCGGCGCGCCGGTGCGCTGATAAATCAGCACCGGTTCATCACCGGCTTCCGCCGTGGTGGTTTCGGCATTCAGCAGCAAGGGATAAGACGCCGCTTTGCCGCCATAACCACGAGAAACCACCCCAACGCGAAGACCGCGCTGCTGGAGTTGTTCCACCAGCCAGATCACTACCGGCGTTTTGCCGTTGCCGCCCGCAGTCAGGTTACCAACCACCACCACCGGCACCGGTGCGCGCCAGGCGCGTTTGATCCCGAGCGTGTAGCACAGACGGATCGCCCCGCTCACCAGGCCGTATAGCCAGGAGAGTGGGAGTAACAGTCGCCACAAGGGCGACTCACCGGACCAGATGCGTGCGATCATTGACCAAATTGCATTTTGTACAGTTGCGCGTAGACGCCGCGGTGTTCCAGCAGCGCGTTGTGCGTACCACGCTCCACAATCAGCCCATCTTCCACGACCACAATTTCATCGGCCTGTTCGATGGTTGAAAGACGGTGCGCAATCACCAGCGAGGTGCGGTTTTTCTGCAGTTCGTCCAGCGCCGCCTGAATGGCGCGCTCAGATTCGGTATCCAGCGCTGACGTGGCTTCATCAAGGATCAGAATCGGGCTGTCACGCAGCAAGGCGCGCGCAATGGCGATACGTTGGCGTTGACCACCGGAAAGCAGAACGCCGTTTTCACCGATCACCGTGTCAAGTCCGTCATCCATCTTATTGATAAAGTCCATGGCATAAGCCATACGAGCCGCTTCTTCGATCTGTTCACGGCTATACTGCTCAGTTCGCGCGTAGGCAATGTTATTCGCCACTGTGTCGTTGAACAGATGCACGTTCTGCGACACCAGTGCGACCTGATTACGTAACGAGGCCAGGGTGTACTCACGCAGATCGTGACCATCCATCAGGATCTCGCCTTCATTGATGTCATAGAAACGCGTGATCAGGCTGGCAATGGTTGATTTACCGGAACCTGAACGGCCCACCAGCGCAACGGTTTTACCCGCCGGAATTTTCAGGTTGATGTTGCGCAGCGCCGGCACTTCACGACCCGGATAGGTAAAGGTGACATTGCGGAATTCCAGATCGCCGGTCGCACGCTCAATCACGCGTTTACCTTCGTCTTTTTCCTGCTCACTATCCAGGATGGCAAATAAAGTCTGGCACGCGGCCATCCCGCGCTGAAACTGGGCGTTAACGTTGGTCAACGACTTCAGCGGACGCATCAGGGCGATCATTGAGGAGAAGACCACGGTGATTGTCCCTGCCGTCAGGCTGTCCATCACGCTTGGGAAGCTGGCCGCGTACAGCACAAACGCCAGCGCCAGTGAAGCAATTAACTGGATGATAGGATCGGAAATGGAAGAGGCAGAAACCATCTTCATCCCCTGCAAACGCATCTTGTTACTGACTTTGTCGAAGCGCTTCGTTTCCACTCCCTGACCACCGAAGATCAGTACCTCTTTGTGGCCTTTGAGCATCTGCTCCGCGCTGGTCGTCACCTGCCCCATCGTATTCTGCATGTTCTTACTGATAGCACGAAAACGTTTCGAGACTACGCGAATCGCGATCGACACAATAGGTGCCAGCACAACCAGGATGATCGACAGCTGCCAGCTGTAATAGAACATCATGATGAACAGGCCGATAATCGATGCGCCTTCGCGCACAACGGTAATCAGCGCACCGGAAGACGAAGAGGCGACCTGTTCAGAATCGTAAGTAATACGAGACAACAGCGTGCCGGTGGATTGCTTGTCAAAGAAGGAAACCGGCATTCCCATCATATGACCAAACAGGCGACGACGCATGGTCATCACCACTTTGCCGGATACCCAGGAAATACAGTAGCTGGAGATATAGCTGGTGATACCACGTAATATCATCAGCCCAATAACCACCAGCGGCATCCAAAGCAACACTGAGCGATCTGTTTTACCAAAACCATCGTCCAGTAATGGTTTGAGGAGCGATAACATGAAGGTATCGCTGGCCGCGTTGAGGATTAACGCAACACCCGCCACGATCAGACCCGATTTGAAAGGCGCAATGGTTGGCCACAGTCGGCGAAACGTCTGCCACGTAGAGAGATCTTTATCGTTATGCATTCAAGAAACCAGCATCTGTTGAAATAGCCGCATATTCTACCCGTTATCGTCTGACACGCCAAACCACTGATGATACCAACGAGGTAAAATTTGCTCCCGCAGGCTGGTGACCTGCCAGCCCTGTGTTGAAAAATCCAGCGAAATTTGCCCCTGATGCGGGGTATCACACCACTGGTAACCCTGTTGCAGATAGCGCTGCTTCACCTTCCATGACGGCAGTCGCCAGGCGTTATAGCGTGAGGCGGAGACCAGCGCCGCTTTGCCACTCACGCGTTGAAGTAACGCCAGTGAAGAAGAGGTACTGCTGCCATGGTGCGGTACCTGGATTGCCGTCGCTGTGAGGTGCTGCCAGTAATGACTGAGCATTTTCAGTTCCGCCGGGGACTCTATATCGCCCGTCAGCAGAATACTGTGCGTACCATCATCAATCTTTACGACGCAGGAGTGGTTATTCCCCTGCGCCGGGTCTCCTTTCAACGGCCAGTGCGCACTAAAACGCAGTCCCTGCCATTGCCACATCTCACCGCGATAACACGGCAAATGCCCCTGCCAGCCTAACGGACTGCGCACCCAAAGCGTTGGCCAGGTTGCCTGCAAAGAGTGTAGCCCACCGCGATGGTCGAGATGCTCATGGCTGAGAATAATCCCTTCTGGCTGCAAGTGGTGCCAGCGCAGCCACGGAATAATCATCTGCTGTGCGCTGTCACCTCCCGGCCAGGCCAGCCCGGTATCATAGAGTAACGCTTTACCATTGCGGGCGATAACTATCGCCAACCCCTGCCCGACATCCAGCATGTGTACCTGCCAGGCGCCAGTACGTACCGGACTCCAGAACGGCCAGCTCAGTAACGCCAGCGTCGCCAGACAGAGACCGGGGAAAACGCGCCAGGCGATAAACCGCCAGCCGGGTAGCATCAGCCAGGGAGCAAAGACCAGCCACTGCCAACGGGCATCAACGTTGATCCACCCCGCAGGCAAATGATTGAGCGCCCAGAATAGTGCGGCCAGTGAGCGATCGGCCAGATACCAGAGTCCGCCCTCAAGAAACAGCGGACCAGTGAGATGGGCGACCATTCCGGCGAGGATCAGCGGGACGCTGACAAACGTAACCAGTGGAACAGCAAACAGATTGGCGGCAAACGACGTCAGGCTGATGCCGTGGAACAGTGCGATTTGTAACGGCAAGAGCAACAGGGTAATCCCCAGTTGCAGATGTGCCAGTTCAACCAGCAAGCGCCCGGCGCGTGATGTGGGCCAGGTGGGGCAAGGAAACCATTGATACCAGAATAACAGAGCCGCAACGGCAAAGGCCGAAAGCCACAGGCTTTGCGAGATCGCGGCGACGGGATCGACAACCAGAATAGCCGCCAGACAGCAGCACCAGACTGACCATCCACTCCATTGCCGCCCGCTTAATTTTAGTGCGCCCCACACCACCAGCGCGACTACCGTACGTAACGCCGGAGGCTGTAATCCGGTCAACCAGGCGTAAAACGCAGCGCAAATAAGTCCACCGATCAGCGGGTGTTGCCAGCGGATTGCACCGACCGGAAGCAGAAACTGCACGCCGCGAATCAGAGCGGCTGCCAGTAAAGCCGCAAAAGCGATATGCAGACCGGAAATCGCCATCAGATGCGCCGTACCGGTATCACGCATGAGCGCTTTGACCTCCTGTGGCACCAGCAGGCGTTCCCCCATCCCCAGACCCAGGATCACCTGCTGCCAGGGATAGTTTTCCAGAGAGGCCATTAACGAGGCGAGATAGCGGGCTCGCCAACTGCATTTGCTGTCGACAACCTTTGCCTGTAAAAAGCGGCCAGTGAGCGATTGATGCTGTGCCAGGGCATAACGCTGGCTATCAAATCCGCCGTCATTCAACTCGCCATGCATGGCGCGAACTTTCAGCGTCATCGCCCAACGTTGTCCCGCGCACGGCGCGATCGGCAAGTATTGGTTATAAAGCACAATCCCGACGGCAGGGAAAAGACGATGCCCATTAAGATGCGTGATCAGCCCGGCATGCGTGGTCATGTTATCCGTAGCCGTAAGCTCGACGATGGTCTCCTGCGTGGCGACGGGCAACGTATTTCCCGCCCACAGCGACTGTTTCGCTGCCATGACGCCCCAGAGAAAAAACAGCAGGAGAAGCCCGGTGAACTGTGCCACTTTCCAGCGGAGCAGACCGAGCAGACAGGCCAGCACAAACAGAAGGCTAACCCCCCATCCCCCCGGCAGCGCAGGTAGCAAAAATAAAGGGAAAATCCCCCCTAATGCACACAGACTGACCGTCGTTAATTTCATACACACCTCCGTGTTGGCGGAAGTGTGCGGGTCTGAACCGGGATTGTCAGGAGGGGAATGAAGGATTTACGGCCATGATTCCGCGATTTTCATCGCCACCCGGCAATGTGCAACATGAAATGCGAGCAGCATTCCAGGGCTGAAAAAAGGCAAGAAAAAAGCACCGTAAAGGTGCTTTTCTGAGGTTATGTTTTGCGAAAAACTTAACCGTAAATATTGGCGCGATCGCGCAGTTCTTTACCCGGCTTAAAGTGCGGAACGTATTTCCCTTCCAGATCCACTTTGTCGCCAGTCTTCGGGTTACGCCCGGTACGTGGTGCACGGTAGTGCAAAGAAAAGCTGCCGAAACCGCGGATTTCAATACGCTCGCCCTGTGCAAGAGTCGAGGCCATATGCTCCAGCATCTCTTTGACTGCATCTTCAACCGCTTTCGCGGGAATATGAGATTGCTGAGTGGCAAGTCTTTCAATCAATTCTGACTTGGTCATGATTCCTCCGGTTCCAATAAGCTGCTGCTGTTGCATTGATTAAGGGCGGCCGTAGCCGCCCTTTGTCATTGATTACAGAACGAATTCTATAATCTGTCAAGTATTCTCATCTGACTTCGGGACGAAACCTCCCGAAGTTTCAAAGAATTACTCGCCTTTAGCTGCTTTGAAAGCTTCAGCCATTGCGTTGTTGGAGAAGTTTGCATCTTCCTGTTTGTTAACAGTTGCGATGGCATCTTTCTCATCAGCTTCGTCTTTAGCACGAACAGACAGGCTGATTGCACGGTTCTTACGGTCAACGCCGGTGAATTTAGCTTCAACGTCGTCACCCACGCTCAGAACCAGGGTAGCGTCTTCAACGCGGTCACGGGATGCTTCAGAAGCGCGCAGGTAACCTTCAACGCCGTCAGCCAGTTCTACGGTTGCGCCTTTCGCGTCAACTGCAGTCACTTTACCGTTTACGATTGCGCCTTTCTTGTTCAGTGCAACCCAGTTGTTGAACGGATCTTCTGCCAGCTGTTTAACGCCCAGAGAGATACGCTCGCGCTCTGCGTCAACCTGCAGAACAACTGCTGCGATTTCGTCGCCTTTTTTGTATTCACGAACTGCTTCTTCGCCTGCAACGTTCCAGGAGATGTCAGACAGGTGAACCAGGCCGTCGATGCCGCCGTCCAGGCCGATGAAGATACCGAAGTCAGTGATAGACTTGATTTTACCTTCAACACGGTCGCCCTTGTTGTGGGTTTCCGCGAACTGCTGCCATGGGTTAGATTTGCACTGCTTCAGGCCCAGGGAGATACGACGACGTTCTTCGTCGATATCCAGAACCATAACTTCCACTACGTCGCCAACGTTAACAACTTTGGACGGGTGGATGTTTTTGTTGGTCCAGTCCATTTCGGAAACGTGAACCAGGCCTTCAACGCCTTCTTCGATTTCAACGAAGCAGCCGTAGTCGGTCAGGTTGGTTACGCGACCGGTCAGTTTGGTACCTTCCGGATAACGCTTAGCGATAGCGACCCACGGATCTTCGCCCAGCTGTTTCAGGCCCAGAGATACACGGGTACGTTCGCGGTCGAACTTCAGCACTTTAACAGTGATTTCGTCGCCAACGTTTACGATTTCGCTCGGATGCTTAACGCGTTTCCATGCCATATCGGTGATGTGCAGCAGGCCGTCAACGCCACCCAGATCAACGAATGCACCGTAGTCAGTGAGGTTCTTAACGATACCTTTAACTTCCATGCCTTCCTGCAGGTTTTCCAGCAGCTGATCGCGCTCTGCGCTGTTTTCGGATTCGATCACGGCACGACGAGAAACAACAACGTTGTTGCGTTTCTGATCCAGCTTGATGACTTTGAATTCAAGCTCTTTGCCTTCCAGGTGCAGCGTATCGCGCACCGGACGAACGTCTACCAGTGAACCTGGCAGGAACGCACGAATACCGTTCAGCTCAACAGTGAAGCCGCCCTTAACTTTGCCGTTGATAACACCGGTAACAGTTTCAGCATCTTCGTAAGCTTTTTCCAGCGTGATCCATGCTTCGTGACGTTTCGCTTTTTCACGAGACAGCAGTGTTTCACCGAAGCCGTCTTCTACTGCATCCAGAGCAACGTCAACTTCGTCGCCCACCTGGATTTCCAGTTCGCCGGCTGCGTTCTTGAACTGCTCTGCTGGGATTGCAGATTCAGATTTCAGGCCTGCATCAACCAGAACAACGTCTTTGTCGATAGCAACAACAACACCGCGAACGATGGAACCCGGACGGGTTTCGATTTCTTTTAAGGATTCTTCAAACAGTTGAGCAAAAGATTCAGTCATGTTTAATCTTCAGGTTTCATATTTAACGTCCACCTGGCTCCGTGCCGGATGGGGTTGTTTAACATACCCGCTGTCATTCCATTGCAACGGGGGTACTGCAAATTCGGTCGCTCTTAAGCGAGTGCCAGTTTTTGGCGCGCGTATTGTAGCGCTTTTTCAATCACTTGCTCAATGCTTAATCGTGTGGAATCTAAAACTAAAGCATCAGCAGCGGGAACCAGCGGCGCTACAGCACGGTTTCGGTCGCGATCGTCACGTTCTTTGATCTCGGCCAAAAGGCGTTCAAAGTTAACACTAAAGCCCTTCTCCTGCAACTGTAGCATACGGCGATGCGCACGTTCTTCCGAGGAGGCGTCAAGGAAAATTTTGACCGGCGCATCCGGGAAAACTACCGTCCCCATATCACGTCCATCCGCGATCAGTCCCGGCGCTTCACGGAAAGCGCGTTGACGACGCAGCAGCGCCTCACGTACACGAGGGAACGCGGCGACCTGAGAGGCGGCATTGGCGACTTCCTGCGTGCGGATTTCACCGCTGACGTCTTCCCCTTCCAGGATCACTTCCAGATTTCCGTCGGTTGAGACAAAGCGGACATCGAGATGGGTTGCCAGCGGAACCAGCGCGTCTTCCGATGCAACATCGACATGATGATGTAATGCCGCCAGCGCCAGCACGCGATAGATTGCGCCAGAGTCCAACAGATGCCATTGCAATGCTTCCGCCATCGCTTTGCACAAGGTGCCTTTTCCTGCACCGCTTGGGCCATCAATGGTAATTACCGGGGCAATTGCCGTCATCTTTATCTCCTTAAACAGGCGTTCTGTTAACGTAAACGCCGCGCATTATACGCGCCAACGCCCACAATCGTTAACATTGTGTGCAAAAACCGGTTTAGTCTGTCACCAGGTGAAGAATAATTGCGCAATTATAGCGGGCCGGGGAGAAACCAGCCCGAAAGATGACAATGTTTTACTTTTTATCTTCAGCGATACGGTCACGCATATGCTGAGCACGGTCGGCTGACGCCGGGTGGGAATCCATCAGGGATTTAGCGTGGCCGGCATCCATTGTGGCTAACTTATCGAATGCGCTCACTAACCCCTGCGTAGTGATGCCACGTTTTTTCATCAGATCATAGGAGAAGTCATCAGCCTCAGATTCCTGACTGCGGGAGAACGCCGAGTTGATTACGCCTTCAGCCAAATCGCCTAACTGCGACTGAGAGAGTTGTGAAGCGACGCCGCTGGTGGCAGAAATAGCATCACGCGCGGCCAGTGTGGCGTAAGCCGTCTGCATTGCTTTACGGGAATGCCCTAAAGAGACGTGACCTAACTCGTGACCTAATACCCCTTCGATTTCATTATCGGTCATCAGATCCATCAACCCGGAATAGACGCGGACACAGCCGTTCGCCATTGCCCATGCATTGACGTCGGAAGTGATGTAGACCTTATAATCGACCGGAGTACCATCAATATTATTTCCCAGTGCTTTGGCAATCTTGCCCAGGCGAGCGGTGTATTTACTGCCGGTTCCCGCCAGTTGATTCTGGCTATCCATCTGTTTGCAGGAGTTGCTGGACAACGTTTTGACATCGGCGTCAGAAAGTGTGGCCGCTTTATATGCGGACATGCCCGAACTGGCGAGCATGTCACCATTAACGCCATTTTTACATCCCGCCAGCAGCGCGGCGGATACTGCAATAGTAATCAGGAGTGATTTATTTTTCATGCTAATCTTCCGTTGATGTTTATAATAAAATTTATATAAATCAAAAAATTAAATCATCAACACGTTAGCATCGGCAGTAGCAGGAAAAAAGTACAGATACAGACGATATCGCGCCAGCCAGTTGACCGGCGCGAAGAGAGAAATCAGGCAGGGGTACTGATACGCGCCAACTGTTCGAAATAATCAGGGAAAGTCTTAGCGGTACATTTCGGGTCAAGGATCGTGACCGGCGTGTCAGATAACGCCACCAGCGAGAAACACATTGCCATACGGTGATCGTTATAGGTGCCAATTTCGGCAAACTTCAGCTGTGCCGGCGGTGTGATGCGAATAAAATCATGCCCCTCTTCCACGTCTGCGCCAACTTTACGCAGTTCGGTTGCCATCGCAAACAGACGGTCAGTCTCTTTGACGCGCCAGTTATAGATGTTGCGAAGCGTCGTTGTGCCTTTGGCAAACAGCGCTGCAGTGGCAATGGTCATCGCCGCATCCGGGATGTGGTTCATGTCCATGTCGATGGCGTTGAGCTCACCACGGGTACAGGCGATAAAGTCGTCACCCCAGGTGACGGTCGCGCCCATTTTCTCCAGCACATCGGCAAAACGGATATCACCCTGCATGCTGTTGCGGCCAATCCCGGTCACTTTCACCGTTCCGCCTTTAATGGCGCCTGCTGCGAGGAAATAGGAGGCCGATGAAGCATCCCCTTCAACCAGGTAGTGGCCCGGAGAGCGGTACTGCTGACCCCCTTTAACCACGAAGCGCTGATAGCTTTGGTTCTCTATCTCAACGCCAAAGGTTTTCATCAGGTTCAGCGTGATATCGATATACGGTTTCGACACCAGATCGCCTTTGATACTTATTACCGTATCTTGTGGTGCCAGAGGCGCGGTCATCAGCAGCGCGGTGAGAAACTGGCTGGAGACGCTGCCGTCAACCTCAACCTGTCCGCCGGTAAATCCGCCACGCAGTCGAAGCGGCGGATAGTTTTCCTGCTCCAGATACTCAATGTTCGCCCCGCCCTGACGCAGCGCATCGACCAGATGACCAATCGGGCGCTCTTTCATACGCGGTTCGCCGGTCAGCACAATGTCGTTTGCGCCAAGGCACAGCGCGGCGGCCAGCGGTCGCATCGCCGTTCCGGCATTGCCCAGAAACAGCTCTAATGCGCCTTCGGCGTGCAGAGGACCTGCGTTACCCGTGATTTCGCAGCGGGTGCGATCCGCAGACAGGGTGTAATCAATCCCCAACGCACTCAGTGCATTGAGCATATGGCGAACGTCATCGCTGTCTAACAGGTTGGTCAGCGCGGTGGTGCCATGTGCTAACGCCGCCAGTAACAGCGCGCGGTTAGATACGCTCTTCGAGCCTGGCAGATTAATCGTGCCATCGACCCGTGCGATGGGTTGTAACGTCAGGGATTCCATGAAACTCAACTCTCAAAAGACAGAAATAAAAACCCCACAGACAAGGCTGTGGGGATGAAAAGAGACACCAGATTAGCCGCGGCGACGCTCGAAATCAGCCATGAAATCGGCAAGTGCTTTTACCCCTTCCAGCGGCATCGCGTTATAGATGGAGGCACGCATACCGCCGACAACGCGGTGGCCTTTCAGCGCGTGCAGACCGGCGGCAAAAGACTCTTCCAGGAAGATCTTATCCAGCGCGCTGTCAGCCAACTGGAACGGCACGTTCATACGTGAACGGTTCGCTTTCGCAACATCATTACGATAGAAGTCGCTGTTATCAATCACGCCATACAGCAGTTCTGCTTTTTGCTGATTGATTTTATCCATCGCTTCCACGCCGCCATTGGCTTTCAGCCATTTGAACACCAGGCCGGAAAGGTACCAGGCGAAGGTCGGCGGCGTATTGAACATAGAGTCATTGTCGTTCAGGACGGAATAATCGAGGATCGACGGACAGGCCACATTCGCTTTACCCAGTAAATCTTCGCGTACAATAACGAGCGTCAGACCCGCCGGGCCAATGTTCTTCTGTGCACCCGCATAAATGATGCCATAGCGGGAAACATCCAGCGGTCCGGAGAGAATGGTTGAGGAGAAATCGGCGGTCACCACCACATCGGAACCAAAATTGGGCGTTTCGTTAATGGCGATACCATCGATGGTTTCGTTCGGGCAGTAATGCAGATACGCGGCATCAGCAGAAAGCTGCCACTCACTCATCGGCTTCACGCCGCGCAGGCCATCAACTGAGACTTTGGCATCGATCACATTCGGCGTGCAGTATTTTTTCGCTTCTTTGACGGCGCTGGCTGCCCAGTAGCCGGCATCAACATAGTCAGCCGTGGTTTTGTCGCCCAGAATGTTCAGCGGAATGGCGGAAAACTGGCCGCGACCGCCGCCGTGACAAAACAGCACTTTATAGTTGGAGGGGATATTCAACAGATCGCGAAAATCCTGCTCCGCTTCTTGCGCGACCTGGATGAATTCTTTGCCGCGGTGGCTCACTTCCATGACGGACGTACCAAGACCGTTCCAGTCACAAAGATCCTTTTGAGCCAGTTTAAGCACGTCTGCCGGTAACATTGCCGGACCTGAACTAAAATTGAAGACCTGAGCCATTTCCCCTCACCACGTTGCGTTGTTATTAACCCAGCCTCTTTTCGTACATGAACAGACAGTGGGTATAAGTTATTCCTGTGGATATCGGTTTTATCATTCAGTGACACGCGCCGCAATGGCTAAAACTGAGCAGAGTAAAAATGAGTGTTCGCTCACACAACAGAATCTTCGGGATTGACGATAAAAGACCGATATTTTTGCTGTCAGACGACCCGTTTTTCCCGACTGGCCTTCGACCATTCTGGATTTTTGCAGCGTGGACAAAATTGGCTATCGCCGGCACTCATACGGATCACTTCACTGCAGCGCACACAGGCGTAATCTCCCGCTTCCGGCATAACCCTGAAACGCTGCGTACAATATTCCGGCAGAATGCTGAGCCCAGGCTTCACCTTTTCGTCGGCAAAGAAATAGACGCTGATTTGCCCGTTCGTTTCGAGGATCGCCAGTCTGACCTGCCCCAGTTGCTCAACG
The DNA here is from genome assembly GCF_002880615.1 of Citrobacter freundii complex sp. CFNIH2. Taxonomy (NCBI): domain Bacteria; kingdom Pseudomonadati; phylum Pseudomonadota; class Gammaproteobacteria; order Enterobacterales; family Enterobacteriaceae; genus Citrobacter; species Citrobacter freundii complex sp. CFNIH2. The sequence continues at coordinate 1,991,547 of NZ_CP025757.1, forward strand.
CCGTTCAGTCGCAACTCCATAAAGAACTCAAACTCGGTCATGTTGGCGTTGCCGAGCTTCGACCAGGCTAATTCGCCGTCTTCGATGATCACGACGGGTTTGCCTTCCAGCAGATCCTCCAGCGTTTCGCTGCGCGCCATCAGCCACATCACCAGCCGGTACAAAATCGCCAGCGTGATAAAGACCACCAGCACCGGCAGCATGGGAACATCGTCATAAAAGGCCACGTCTCCCGCCGCCGACCCCAGCGTCAGAATGATCAGCACTTCGAATAACGACATCTGCCGCACACCGCGCCGACCCGTCAGTTTAAGAAACAGAAACACCAGAATAAAGGTGTAGAGACTGCGCAGCGCGACTTCCCAGAGGAACTCCAGGGGCACTTTGTCGAGCGCCATCCGTTGTAAATCAAATGCTTTCATTTTTATGCTCTTAATGCGGGTTGTGGATAAAAGCATAGCCAAAACTTTTATTTGCGCCGCGTCCGTGGCGGCGATAGCGTCAGCCACATAAAACCCGTATCATTGCGCGCTTTCCGTACGACAAAAGTGATTTTCATGACGCAAACATTTATCCCCGGCAAAGACGCCGCTCTGGAAGACTCCATCGCTCGCTTCCAGCAGAAACTGCTCGATCTCGGCTTCCACATTGAAGAGGCCTCGTGGCTGAATCCGGTGCCGAACGTCTGGTCCGTGCACATTCGCGATAAAGAGTGTGCGCTGTGCTTTACCAACGGCAAAGGGGCGACGAAAAAAGCCGCGCTGGCCTCGGCGTTGGGTGAATATTTTGAGCGTCTGTCCACCAACTATTTCTTTGCCGATTTCTGGCTGGGTGAAACTATCGCCAATGGTCCGTTCGTGCATTATCCGAACGAGAAATGGTTCCCGCTGACCGAAAATGATGACGTACCGGATGGTCTGCTGGATGCGCGTCTGCGTGCTTTCTACGATCCCGAGAACGAACTGACCGGTAGCATGCTGATCGACCTGCAGTCTGGTAACGAAGAGCGTGGTATCTGCGGCCTGCCGTTTACCCGCCAGTCGGATAACCAGACCGTCTATATTCCAATGAACATTATCGGCAATCTGTACGTCTCAAACGGGATGTCCGCCGGTAACACCCGCAACGAAGCGCGCGTGCAGGGGCTGTCTGAAGTCTTTGAGCGTTACGTGAAGAATCGCATTATTGCTGAAAGCATCAGCCTGCCGGAAATTCCGGCCGACGTGCTGGCGCGCTACCCGGCAGTGGTGGAATCTATTGCAACACTGGAAGCGGAAGGTTTCCCAATCTTTGCCTACGACGGTTCTCTGGGCGGTCAGTATCCGGTCATATGCGTCGTGCTGTTCAATCCGGCTAACGGCACCTGCTTCGCCTCTTTCGGCGCGCACCCTGATTTTGGCGTCGCACTGGAACGTACCGTGACGGAACTGCTGCAGGGTCGTGGTCTGAAAGATCTCGACGTCTTCACGCCGCCGACCTTCGACGATGAAGAAGTGGCAGAGCATACCAACCTGGAAACGCACTTCATTGACTCCAGCGGTCTGATCTCCTGGGATCTGTTCAAGCAGGACGCTGACTACCCGTTTGTTGACTGGAGTTTCTCCGGTACCACAGAAGAAGAGTTTGCCACCCTGATGGCGATCTTCAACGCGGAAGATAAAGAGGTGTACATCGCCGATTACGAGCATCTCGGTGTCTACGCCTGTCGGATCATCGTTCCGGGGATGTCTGATATTTATCCTGCTGAAGATCTGTGGTTAGCCAACAACGCCATGGGCGCCCATCTGCGCGAGACCCTGCTCTCACTGCCTAACAGTCGCTGGGATAAAGAAGACTATCTCAACCTGATTGAGCAGCTCGATGAAGAAGGGTTTGATGATTTCACCCGCGTTCGTGAACTGTTAGGCCTGGCAACCGGTTCAGATAACGGCTGGTACACCCTGCGTATTGGCGAGCTAAAAGCAATGCTGGCGCTGGCGGGTGGCGATCTGGAACAAGCGCTGATCTGGACCGAATGGACGATGGAATTTAATACGTCGATCTTTAGCGCTGAGCGGGCGAATTATTACCGTTGCCTGCAAACGCTGTTACTGCTGTCACAGGAAGAAGAACGTGAACCGCTGCAGTATCTGAACGCGTTTGTGCGTATGTATGGCGCAGATGCCGTCGAAGCCGCCAGCGCAGCATTGAGCGGTGAAGCGGCCTTTTATGGCCTGCAGCCGGTTGACAGCGATTTGCACGCATTCGCGTCACACCAGTCGCTGTTGAAGGCCTATGAGAAGTTGCAGCGCGCAAAATCTTCATTTTGGTCAAAATAAAGACAATTAACCCACACTGAGTAGGTTTAAATAATTGTCTGAGCTATATTACGGGGCGCACTAAGCGCCCCGTTTTACTTATTTTTGAATATCCAAAAATAAATGTAATAACAAGGTTAAATATTGGTAGTTGATATTAAACAACTTAACCGCTAGTTGTTACTTTGCCTGTCAATTACTCCATATTAATTAACTGACCAACAGCCCTGGGAAGGAAAATTTTCAACTCATTTGCTAAATTTTAAAATTTATTTTTATCATATTAATCAATAAATTACTCCGAAATCGCATAAAAACCATGCGTGTTACGGGCCTATAAGCCAGGCGAGATATGATCTACATCAATTTCTCATCTATAATGCTTTGTTAGTATCTCGTCGCCGACTTAATAAAGAGAGAGTTAGTGTGAAAGCTGACAACCCTTTTGATCTTTTACTCCCTGCAGCAATGGCCAAAGTGGCCGAAGAGGCAGGCGTCTATAAAGCAACGAAACATCCGCTTAAGACTTTCTTCCTGGCAATTACTGCCGGTGTGTTCATTTCTATCGCCTTTGTTTTCTATATCACTGCAACGACCGGTACAGGTACGATGCCCTTTGGTATGGCGAAACTGATTGGCGGTATCTGCTTCTCCCTGGGGTTGATTCTTTGCGTCATCTGCGGTGCAGACCTCTTTACGTCAACCGTGTTGATTGTCGTTGCCAAAGCCAGTGGTCGTATCACCTGGGGTCAGTTGGCAAAAAACTGGCTCAACGTCTATTTTGGTAACCTGATTGGTTGCTTGCTCTTTGTGCTATTGATGTGGCTTTCCGGCGAATATATGGTCGCCAACGGCCAGTGGGGACTGAACGTCCTGCAAACCGCCGACCACAAAATGCACCATACTTTTGTTGAAGCCGTCAGTCTCGGTATCCTCGCAAACCTGATGGTCTGCCTGGCCGTATGGATGAGCTACTCAGGCCGTAGCCTGATGGATAAAGCGTTTATCATGGTATTACCGGTTGCGATGTTTGTGGCCAGCGGTTTTGAGCACAGTATCGCAAACATGTTTATGATCCCGATGGGTATTGTAATCCGTGATCTCGCAACACCGGAGTTCTGGAGCGCAGTTGGCTCGACGCCGGAAAGTTTTTCTCACCTGACCGCGATGAACTTCATCACTGATAACCTGATTCCGGTTACGATCGGTAACATTATCGGCGGGGGTTTGTTGGTTGGGTTGACATACTGGGTCATTTATCTGCGTGACAACGATCATCATTAATTGATGTCGCGATACACGCAGTAAATAAAAAATCCACTTAAGAAGGTAGGTGTTACATGTCCGAGCTTAATGAAAAGTTAGCCACAGCCTGGGAAGGTTTTACCAAAGGTGACTGGCAGAATGAAGTAAACGTCCGTGACTTCATTCAGAAAAACTACACTCCGTACGAGGGTGACGAGTCCTTCCTGGCTGGCGCTACTGATGCGACCACTGCACTGTGGGACAGCGTAATGGAAGGCGTTAAACAGGAAAACCGCACTCACGCGCCTGTTGACTTTGACACCTCTGTTGCTTCCACCATCACTTCTCACGACGCTGGCTACATCAACAAAGCGCTCGAGAAAATTGTTGGTCTGCAAACTGAAGCTCCGCTGAAACGTGCGATCATCCCGTTCGGTGGTATCAAAATGGTTGAAGGTTCCTGCAAAGCGTACAATCGCGAACTGGACCCTGCCTTGAAAAAAATCTTCACTGAATATCGTAAAACCCACAACCAGGGCGTTTTCGATGTTTACACCAAAGACATTCTGAACTGCCGTAAATCCGGTGTTCTGACTGGTCTGCCGGATGCATATGGCCGTGGCCGTATCATCGGTGACTACCGTCGCGTTGCGCTGTACGGTATCGACTTCCTGATGAAAGACAAATACGCTCAGTTCGTTTCCCTGCAGTCTGATCTGGAAAACGGCGTAAACCTGGAAGCGACTATCCGTCTGCGTGAAGAAATTGCTGAACAGCACCGTGCGCTGGGTCAGATCAAAGAGATGGCTGCTAAATATGGCTGCGATATCTCTGGTCCGGCTACCAACGCTCAGGAAGCGATTCAGTGGACTTACTTCGGCTACCTGGCTGCGGTTAAATCTCAGAACGGCGCTGCAATGTCCTTCGGTCGTGTCTCCACCTTCCTGGATGCATACATCGAACGTGACATGAAAGCAGGCAAAATCACCGAGCAAGACGCTCAGGAAATGATTGACCACCTGGTCATGAAACTGCGTATGGTTCGTTTCCTGCGTACGCCTGAATATGATGAACTGTTCTCCGGCGACCCGATTTGGGCAACGGAATCAATCGGCGGTATGGGCGTTGATGGCCGTACTCTGGTTACCAAAAACAGCTTCCGCTTCCTGAACACCCTGTACACCATGGGTCCGTCTCCGGAGCCGAACATCACCGTTCTGTGGTCTGAAAAACTGCCTCTGAACTTCAAGAAATTCGCCGCTAAAGTGTCCATCGACACCTCTTCTCTGCAGTATGAGAACGATGACCTGATGCGTCCGGACTTCAACAACGATGACTATGCTATCGCTTGCTGCGTAAGCCCGATGATCGTTGGTAAACAAATGCAGTTCTTCGGTGCGCGTGCAAACCTGGCGAAAACCATGCTGTACGCTATCAACGGCGGCGTTGATGAAAAACTGAAAATGCAGGTTGGTCCGAAATCTGAACCAATCAAAGGCGACGTCCTGAAATTCGACGAAGTGATGGATCGTATGGATCACTTCATGGACTGGCTGGCTAAGCAGTATGTCACCGCGCTGAACGTTATCCACTACATGCACGACAAGTACAGCTACGAAGCTTCTCTGATGGCGCTGCACGACCGTGATGTTATCCGCACCATGGCATGTGGTATCGCAGGTCTGTCCGTTGCGGCTGACTCCCTGTCTGCTATCAAATATGCGAAAGTTAAACCGATTCGTGACGAAGACGGTCTGGCTATCGACTTCGAAATCGAAGGCGAATACCCGCAGTTTGGTAACAACGACGCGCGCGTTGATGACATGGCGGTTGACCTGGTTGAACGTTTCATGAAGAAAATTCAGAAACTGAAAACCTACCGTGATGCTATCCCGACTCAGTCTGTTCTGACCATCACCTCTAACGTTGTGTATGGTAAGAAAACCGGTAACACCCCAGATGGTCGTCGTGCTGGCGCGCCGTTCGGACCAGGTGCTAACCCGATGCACGGTCGTGACCAGAAAGGTGCGGTTGCCTCTCTGACCTCCGTTGCTAAACTGCCGTTTGCTTACGCGAAAGATGGTATTTCTTATACCTTCTCTATCGTTCCGAACGCACTGGGTAAAGACGACGAAGTTCGTAAGACTAACCTGGCCGGTCTGATGGATGGTTACTTCCACCATGAAGCGTCCATCGAAGGTGGTCAGCACCTGAACGTGAACGTGATGAACCGTGAAATGCTGCTGGACGCGATGGAACATCCGGAAAAATATCCGCAGCTGACCATCCGTGTATCCGGTTACGCAGTACGTTTTAACTCCCTGACGAAAGAACAGCAGCAGGACGTTATTACCCGTACCTTCACTCAGACCATGTAATGTGTTTTGACTGAAATCACGCGTTAAAAGGCGTACAATAAAGGCTCCACGTAAGTGGGGCCTTTTTAACAGGTCGTTTCCCGACTGCAGCCTGTTTTGTCAGCTATCTATACTCAATGGATAACCGCCAAAACAGACTCGACACAGCCAATGAGCTGTGCACCAACACGGCCCCGGATGGGCCACATCTGGAGAAACACCGCAATGTCAGTTATTGGTCGCATTCACTCCTTTGAATCCTGTGGAACCGTTGACGGCCCAGGCATCCGCTTTATTACTTTCTTCCAGGGCTGCCTGATGCGCTGTCTGTATTGCCACAACCGCGATACGTGGGACACGCATGGCGGTAAAGAAGTCACCGTTGAAGAACTGATGAAAGAGGTCGTGACCTATCGCCACTTTATGAACGCATCCGGTGGCGGCGTAACGGCGTCAGGCGGTGAAGCCATCCTGCAAGCGGAATTTGTCCGTGACTGGTTTCGTGCCTGTAAGCAAGAAGGTATCCATACCTGTCTGGATACCAATGGTTTTGTTCGCCGCTACGACCCGGTGATTGATGAACTGCTGGAAGTCACCGATCTGGTGATGCTCGACCTGAAGCAGATGAATGATGAGATCCACCAGAACCTGGTCGGCGTTTCCAACCATCGTACGCTGGAATTCGCCCGCTATCTGGCAAACAAAGATATCAACGTGTGGATCCGTTACGTCGTAGTGCCTGGCTGGTCCGACGATGACGATTCCGCGCACCGACTCGGTGAATTTACCCGCGATATGGGCAACGTTGAGAAAATCGAGCTCCTGCCCTATCACGAGCTGGGTAAACATAAATGGGTGGCGATGGGCGAAGAATACAAACTCGATGGCGTACATCCACCGAAGAAAGAAACGATGGAACGCGTCAAAGGTATTCTTGAGCAGTACGGTCATAAAGTGATGTACTGATTGAGTCTTCTAAAAAGGCTACCCGACGGGTAGCCTTTTTACTTTCGGTCCGGGAATACAGAGAATTAACCAAAACGGGATGCAATAACACACATTGCATCCCGTTTGCGCTGAATTAAACGTGAGCAACCGGGTTCGGAGTATGTCCGGCATTGCGCAGCAGCATCAGTAAATAAATAAACGACACGCTGGCAATCATAATAAACAGAAGATTATCGGAATAATTCTGCATCAACATGGCCGTGAAGGAAGGCCCTAACAGGCTGCCAACGGTATAGCTCAGCAGCAGCGCCTGGTTCATCGCCACCAGTTGATGATGTTCCACTTTTTCACAGGCCCAGGCCATCGCTACCGGATAGAGCGTAAAACCGGCCGCCCCCAGAATAAAGAGCGCAGGCGCCATCGCGGCCTGGCTTAGCATCGCGATGCTGCCGAGGATGACCACAAACACTTGCACGCGCAGCACCAGCAGTCGACCAAACTTATCCGCCAGCCGCCCGATTGGCCACTGGCCGAGGATGCCCGCGCTAACCAGTACCGCCATCCAGAAACCAATACTGGCGTTACTCATGCCCTGATGATTGAGATAGAGCGGCATCAGGCCGTACAGCGAACCAAGGACAATCCCGGAAATGATGCAGCCGTTAACGCCCAGCCGCGCCTGACGCAGTTTCAGCATTGCGGTAATTGGCGTGTCGTTGTGCGCATCAGACTGTTGATTCAGGATGCGGGTAAAGAGCAGCGGTAAAATCCCTGCCAGAATCAGCCCCGTCGCCCACGGCAGCACGTTCATCAGCTCCGTAGAGACTTTGCTGACCAGCAGTTGTCCGAGGAACGTCCCCACATAGTAAACCATCATGTAGGCCGCCAGCAGGCGACCGCGGTTACGTGATGTCCCGCTGCACATCAGCGCACTCTCAACAACCACCCAGATCATGGCGCAGCCAACGCCCGCGACAAAGCGCCATGCCAGCCAGCTCCAGAAGCCGACCATCACCCCAAGGCCCACACAGCCGGCCGCAAAAATCAGCGAGGCAAGGTAGTAGCTACGGTTAAACCCGAGGCGTTTGATTAAAACCCCTGTCAACAGCGTCCCGACCAGGTTACCGGTGAAATAGGACGAACTGATCATACCCACCTGCCACGTCGGCAGGTTTTCCTGGGCGAGCCAAAGCGGGACGAGCGTGTTCAGCACCGCAATCGCCAGGGTCAGCAGAAGTAGACCAGCCAGCAAAAGCAAGACAGGTCGGGTATAGGTAGACATGAGTATAAACCGTGAGGAAGTTCAAATTTCACGCGCATCATGCCACCAACAAAAACATTGTCAATCGGCGGAAACCGTGGCGTGGCAGCCCTTTTCCATCTTCGATTGAATTTATTGATTAAGATTATGAATTATTGCTGCCGAACCGGCTACAGGTGGCTGTTTTCATTGATTTAACGCAAAAGAGTTCCGTTTCGCTTAGTCGAAAAATATCATAGTCCCGGCAGCATTTTTTTTCCGTTCTATGCTTTGAATGAACCATACACACCTGAATGAATTCGGGCGCAGAGTTGACTCAAGCAAGGGGAAGCGAATGACCAAGCCTTATGTTCGTCTCGATAAAAACGATGCTGCGGTTCTTCTGGTAGACCACCAGGCCGGACTACTCTCACTGGTCAGGGATATTGACCCTGATAAATTCAAGAATAACGTGCTGGCGCTGGGCGATTTAGCCAAATACTTCAAACTGCCAACCATTCTCACCACCAGCTTCGAAACCGGTCCAAACGGCCCGCTGGTTCCCGAATTAAAAGCCCAGTTTCCGGATGCCCCATACATTGCACGACCAGGGAATATCAACGCCTGGGACAACGAAGACTTCGTGAAGGCCGTCAAGGCCACGGGGAAAAAGCAGTTGATCATTGCGGGCGTAGTGACCGAAGTTTGCGTGGCATTCCCGGCGCTGTCCGCCATTGAAGAAGGTTTTGATGTTTTCGTCGTCACCGACGCGTCGGGTACGTTTAATGAAATTACCCGCCATTCGGCGTGGGATCGCATGTCGCAGGCCGGTGCTCAGCTCATGACATGGTTTGGTGTGGCCTGTGAGCTGCACCGTGACTGGCGTAATGATATTGAGGGATTGGCGACGCTGTTCTCCAACCACATTCCGGATTACCGTAATCTGATGACCAGTTACGATACGTTGACCAAACAGAAATAGTAAAACCGGGGCGAAAGCCCCGGTTATTCACTTAGCTGGCAACCGCCATACCGACGGTCATATGCAGACCGTAGAAAACGCCGCGACCAATCAGTTCTCCCACCAGCAGCAGAATAAAGGCCACTGACAGCAGCGGAACCGCAGGCTGATAACCTTTCAGCTGTGGCACAATCCAGCAGCACAGTGCCACTGCCAGTACGCCAATACGCCAGGCCATCAACGACCCGTAGTCTGGCACCAGCGCAGAAGCCTGTTGAATAGAGCTATGAATGGTCGCCAGTTCTGCGCCCTGCATCACCGACATGATGGCACTGACCACCAGCGCCAGCAGTGAAACCGCAGGCAGCAGACGCATCGCCCAGCCGTCGACTCCCGCCACGCGCAGCAGCAGATAGCCCAGCAGCGGACCGCCCATCAGCAGAGTCAGGAAGAAGCCCAGCGGCGTCCAGACGCTGTACCAGGTCGGTACGGTATCAATGCTGTTATAGACGCGCACCATCATCCAGACGAACAGCACACCCAGCACCATCGTGAGCAGCAGCCACAGGTTACGCAGAGCCGGAGAGAGCTTTTTCAACACCGCCAGTAGCCAGCCGATCCCGCCAACCGCAAAGAAAATCGAGCCGCTGGCAATTTCATTACTCAGCGCCGACGAACCGACACGGTTAAGCGAGTTAAACGCCCGCATTGGCGAGCCGAGATGCAGCATAGACGCGATAAAACCAATCCCCATCAGCACCCACAGCGCGAACATGCCGGTAATCACGCGCTGTTGCGTTTCGGTCCGCAGGTCGCCTTTCATCAGCGCCAGCGCCAGAACAATGAAACCACAGACCACACATTGTCCGAAGACCGTGAAGATCATCAGCGGCCATTCATGCCATCCACTTCCCATCTTACACCTCCTTCGGATTCGCCAGATAGCCGGTGGTATCCCCGGTCGGGCGGCTGTTGGCATTCGGTTTGATCACAATACTCGGCTTGGTGAAGTGCGCACCCGGCAGCGGAGCAACCGCCGCCAGATCGCCATGTTTCTTACGCAGTTCATCGATAGGTCCGAAATCCAGCGCGCGCAGCGGACAAGACTCGACACAGATCGGTTTCTTGCCTTCTGCCACACGGTCATGACAGCCGTCGCATTTGGTCATGTGACCTTTGGCGGCGTTGTACTGCGGCGCGCCGTACGGACAGGCCATATGGCAATAACGACAGCCGATGCAGACATCTTCATCAACCACCACAAAGCCGTCTTCCCGTTTGTGCATCGCCCCGCTCGGACAGACCTTGGTACAGGCCGGATCTTCACAGTGGTTACAGGCGATAGAGAGATAGTAGGCAAACACGTTCTGGTGCCAGACGCCGTTGTCTTCCTGCCAGTCCCCACCCGCATATTCATAAATGCGGCGGAAACTGACATCCGGGGTTAAGTCTTTGTAATCTTTACAGGCCAGTTCGCAGGTTTTACAACCGGTGCAACGGCTGGAATCAATAAAAAATCCATACTGGGTTGTCATCGGTTACTCCTTACACCTTCTCAACCTGAACAAGGTTCGTATGTGACGGGTTCCCCTTTGCCAGGGGAGACGGACGCTGGGTGGTCAATACGTTGATACAGCCGCCCTGGTCAATGCGTTTTGTATCCGGGTCATACCAGGCCCCTTCCCCTAACGCAACCACGCCCGGCATCATCCGCGGCGTCACTTTCGCCTCAATATGTAGCTCTCCGCGACCATTGAAGATGCGGACCTTGTCGCCATTACGAATACCGCGTTTTTGCGCGTCGAGCGGGTTGATCCACATCTCCTGGCGGCACGACGCTTTCAGGACATCCACGTTGCCATAGGTGGAGTGAACGCGAGATTTATAGTGGAAGCCCGTTAGCTGCAGCGGGTAATCTTTGGTCAACGGATCGTTGTAATTCTCAAAGCCCGGTGTATAGATCGGCAATGGATCGATGACATCGCCTTCCGGCAGTTCCCAGGTTGCGGCAATCTCCGCCAGTTCCTGCGAGTAGATCTCGATTTTACCCGACGGCGTGGTCAATGGATTGGCCTGCGGATCGTCACGGAACGCCTTATAGGCCACATGGTGCCCTTCCGGATCGCGCTGCTTAAACAGACCCTGTTTACGGAATTCCTCAAAGGTCGGCAGCGCCGGAATCGCTTTACGCGACTGCTCGTACAGATGACGCATCCACTCTTCCTGAGTGCGTCCTTCAGTAAACTGCTGCTCGACGCCCAGACGCTTCGCCAGTTCGCTGGTCATCTCATAGATGGTTTTGCATTCGAAACGCGGCTTGATGGCCTGATCGGCAAAAATCACATAAGACATATTCCCGCAGGAAGCATCCAGCGCGAAGTCCATCTGTTCAGAAGCCGTGCAGTCCGGCAGCAGGATATCGGCATACTTCGCCGACGACGTCATGTGACAGTCGATGACGACAATCATTTCGCACTTCTTGTCATCCTGCAGGATGTCATGCGTGCGGTTGATCTCTGAGTGCTGGTTGATCAGACAGTTACCGGCGTAGTTCCAGATCATCTTAATCGGCACGTCGAGTTTATCTTTGCCGCGCACGCCATCACGCAGCGCGGTCATTTCTGGACCGCGTTCAATCGCGTCAGTCCACATAAACATGGAGATACTGGTGTCTATCGGGTTTTCCAGCGTTGGCATCCGTACAAACGGCAGATCGTAAGAGCCTTCACGTGCGCCGCTGTTGCCGCCGTTGATCCCGACGTTACCGGTCAGAATGGCCAGCATTGAAATGGCACGGGTGGCGATTTCACCGTTCGCGTGGCGCTGCGGACCCCAGCCCTGGCTAATATAGGCCGGTTTTGCGCTGCCGATTTCACGCGCCAGTTTGATAATACGGTCTGCCGGAATGCCGGTAATTTGCGCCGCCCATTCAGGCGTTTTTGGCGTACCGTCATTCCCCTGGCCGAGGATATAGGCCTTATAGTGACCATTCTTCGGCGCGCTGGCTGGCAACGTTTTCTCGTCGTAGCCCACACAGTATTTATCGAGGAACGGCTGATCGACCATATTCTCAGTAATCAGCACATAAGCCAGCGCATTCACCAGCGCCGCATCGGTACCCGGACGAATTGGGATCCATTCATCTTCACGACCGGCCCCGGTATCGGTATAGCGCGGATCGATAATGATCATCCGGGCATTCGATTTCTGTCGCGCCTGTTCCAGATAATAGGTCACCCCACCACCACTCATGCGGGTTTCGCCAGGGTTGTTACCGAACAGGACTACCAGTTTGCTGTTTTCGATGTCAGACGGGCTGTTACCATCCGCCCAACCACCGTAGGTGTAGTTCAGACCCGCCGCAATTTGTGCGGAAGAATAATCACCATAGTGGTTCAAATAACCGCCGCAGCAGTTCATCAGACGCGCCACCAGGGTATTTCCCGGCGGCCAGGAACGGGTCATCGTACCGCCCAGCGTACCGGTGCCGTAATTGAGGTAGATAGACTCGTTACCGTAGTCTTTAATCAGGCGCTGCATGTTGCTGGCGATGATGTCGTAAGCCTCATCCCAACTGATACGCTCGAATTTACCTTCTCCGCGTTTGCCCACGCGTTTCATCGGGTATTTCAGACGATCCGGGTTATAGACACGACGGCGCATGGAGCGCCCGCGCAGACAGGCGCGCACCTGATGTAAGCCGTCGTAGTTGTCGTCACCGGTGTTGTCGGTTTCAACATATTTGATTTCGCCATCCACAACATGCATGCGTAACGGGCAACGACTCCCGCAGTTTACGGTACAGGCGCTCCAGACGATTTTTTCACTGGCTTGTGCCGGGCTCAGGGCTTCGGCAGCATTAGCGATACGGGTAAATGGCAGGGTAAACGCGCTGCTGGCCATCGCCAGTCCGCCTATCGCCGTCGTTTTGACTAAACCGCGACGACTCACCTCCGCTGCCATCACGGCATCAGGGATCTTAGTTTTCATAAAGGCTCACTCTGCTTGCTTACAGTAAAAAAACAGAAATTGATGTTATTATTTGAGTAGTTAAGTACTGCTATATAGTTTTATATATAACGCATTTACAGGATAACAGCGCAAAATGCTGAATTTCATTCGAAGGTAATATTACCCCCAAGGGAGTAATGATTATTGTCCGGCGTCAAACAGGCATAAAAAAAGCGCCCAAAGGCGCTTTTTAGAAAAGAGTGGAGCGAGGATTAACCAATATATTCCAGTCCGTTCATGTACGGACGTAACACTTCTGGTACTTCGATACGACCATCAGCCTGCTGGTAGTTTTCCATCACGGCTACCAGCGTACGACCGACCGCCAGACCAGAACCGTTCAGAGTATGCACCAGACGGGTCTTTTTATCGGACTTGCTGCGGCAGCGTGCCTGCATACGGCGCGCCTGGAAATCCCAGACGTTAGAGCAGGACGAAATCTCGCGGTAGGTATTCTGCGCCGGTACCCACACTTCCAGATCGTAGGTTTTACATGCGCCGAAGCCCATGTCGCCGGTGCAAAGAATGATTTTGCGATACGGCAGACCCAGCAGTTGCAGCACTTTCTCCGCATGGCCAGTCATCTCTTCCAGAGCCGCCATTGAATCTTCCGGGCGAACGATCTGTACCATTTCAACTTTGTCGAACTGGTGCATACGGATCAGGCCACGGGTATCACGACCGTAGGAACCCGCTTCAGAGCGGAAGCACGGTGTGTGCGCCGTCATTTTGATCGGCAATTGGTCTTCATCGATGATTTCATCACGCACCAGGTTGGTCAGCGGCACTTCCGCCGTCGGGATCAACGCGTAGTTGCTGCTGTCAGCCTCTTCTTCCAGCGGACGGGTATGGAACAGATCGCCGGCAAATTTCGGCAACTGACCCGTACCGTACAGGGTGTCATGGTTGACCAGATACGGCACATAGTTTTCGCTGTAGCCATGCTGCTCCGTGTGCAGATCGAGCATGAACTGCGAGAGCGCACGGTGCATACGGGCAATCTGCCCTTTCATCACCACAAAACGGGAACCCGTCAGCTTAACGGCAGCAGCGAAGTCCAGACCGGTATGCATTTCGCCCAGCGTGACGTGATCGCGAACCTCAAAGTCAAACTCGCGCGGGGTACCCCAGCGGCTGACTTCAACGTTATCGTTCTCGTCTTTACCCACCGGAACATCGTCAGCAGGCAGGTTAGGAATGGTCAGCGCGATATCGCGGATCTCAGCCTGTAAAACATCCAGCTCCGCTTTTGCGGCATCCAGCTCTTCGCCCAGTTTGTTCACTTCCAGACGTAAAGGCTCGATATCTTCCCCGCGCGCTTTCGCCTGGCCGATGGATTTCGATCGAGAGTTACGCTCTGCCTGCAGGTTTTCAGTATTGACCTGCAAAACTTTACGACGCTCTTCAAGAGCGCGCAGCTTATCTACATCCAGCTTAAAGCCCCGGCGTGCCAGTTTTTCAGCGACTGCGTCTGGCTCATTACGCAGCAGATTGGGATCGAGCATGCTTATCCTGTGCTTATCGAATTGAAAGAGGAAAATGTGACCACAGCCTGCGGTCACAGGGATACAGTGCCAACATTACCGCAACGCCTGCGCTAACGGTAGCGTTTTATAGGGCTATTTTGATCCTGTCCGGCGAGCCAGGCGAGCTTTTCGCCAATCTTGCCCTCAAGACCTCTGTTTGTGGGGTGATAATAGCGTGTTTGTGCCATCTCCTGCGGGAAATATTCCTCTCCGGCGGCATAGGCATTCGGTTCGTCATGCGCATAACGATATTCCTGGCCGTAACCCATCTCTTTCATCAGCTTTGTCGGCGCATTGCGCAAATGAACAGGCACGTCATAGTCAGGACGTTCGCGGGCATCGGACATCGCCGCTTTAAAAGCGGTATACACCGCATTGCTTTTCGGTGCGCAGGCCAGATAGACAATCGCCTGGGCGATAGCGCGCTCGCCTTCAGCAGGCCCCACACGCGTGAAGCAGTCCCAGGCGGAAATCGCCACCTGCATCGCACGCGGATCGGCATTACCCACATCTTCGGAAGCAATCGCCAGGCAACGGCGCGCGACATACAGCGGATCGCCCCCTGCTGTAATGATTCGTGCATACCAGTAAAGTGCCGCATCCGGCGCGCTGCCGCGAACTGATTTATGCAATGCGGAAATGAGATCGTAGAAGCGGTCGCCTTTATTATCAAAACGCGCACTGCGCTCGCCGGCGATTTCGGTCAACAGTGCGGGAAGCAGCACTCGCTTGCCGCTGTCATCCACTTCCGCCATATCGGCCATCATTTCCAGGGTGTTCAATGCGCGGCGCGCATCACCGTTGACCAGTTCCGCGATGGCTCTGCGGGTATCATCTGGCAGAACGATATCCTGCCCACCGTAGCCCCGCGCCTTGTCTTCCATCGCCTGACGGAGAACCTGTTCGATATCTTCCGTGGTCAACGATTTGAGCAAATAGACGCGCGCCCGCGACAACAGCGCAGAATTCAGTTCAAACGACGGGTTTTCGGTGGTTGCCCCGATAAAGGTGATCGTGCCGTCTTCAATATGCGGCAAGAACGCATCCTGTTGGCTTTTATTAAAACGGTGAACTTCGTCAACAAACAGGATGGTACGACGCCCGGCATTACGATTCTGTCGGGCGCGTTCGATGGCTTCGCGGATCTCTTTCACGCCGGAGGTGACCGCTGAAATCCGCTCAACGTCAGCATCGGCGTAGCGGGCAATCACTTCAGCAAGCGTGGTTTTTCCGGTACCTGGCGGTCCCCACAAGATCATGGAGTGCAGATGTCCGGCTTCAATCGCGCGCGGCAACGGTTTACCCGCAGCCAGCAGGTGCTGCTGACCAATATACTGCGCTAAATTTTCTGGCCGCATCCGCGCGGCCAGTGGCTGAAAGGTATTATCAGAAAAATCGAGCGACAGGTTGCTCACGCAGGCCTCTACTTACGTTGATCGTCTACCGTTACGCCTTGCGGTGGAGTGAAAGTGAACTTCGATGCGTCAACGGCGCCATTCTGCTGCGATTTCAGCTGATAGCTGCTGCGCTGGTCATCCTGCTCCACGGCGCTGAACTGATGAATGGTCCCGTCACGACCCACGTTGATGGTGAACTGTTTCAGATTACCGTTGCTGGTTTTCGGCGTCAGGACGAAGTCGTCACCGTTCTGCTTGATATTGTACTGTTGCCAGTCGCTGGACTGGTTGCGGGCAATCAGCATAAACGGCGTGTTGCCGGTGGCATCTTTCAGCCAGGTCGCGGTGGCCTGCTCAACAAACGGGTTGAAGAACCACAGCGTTTTCCCATCAGAAACCAGAATGCTTTCATCAGGCTGCGTCATGTGCCAGTTAAACAGGTTGGGACGCTTCACCCACAAATCACCCTGACCTTCCTGAACAGCGGCACCGCTGCCATCGGTCACTTTCTGCGTAAAGCTGGCGTGGAAGCTGCTTACTTTATCCAGACGACTTTTCAGATCGCTGGCGGCATCCGCCCAAACGCTGCTTACCACGAATCCTGAGAGTAATGCACAGGTGATTGCGATTTTTTTCATTGTTATTCCTCAAAATACGTCACTCCCGACCGGGAGATCCCTCTGCTATCCATTCCAGGCCAAAAATCAGCGTGAGGAAAGAAGACAATACTGAATTACGTAACTTTGCACTTAGTCAAACGGTGGCGGTGCCAGCACTTCACGATTGCCGTTATGGCCCTGCTCGCTGACGATCCCCTGCGCTTCCATCTGTTCGATAATACGCGCCGCACGGTTGTAGCCAATGCGGAACTGGCGCTGTACGCCGGAGATGGACGCTTTGCGTTTCTCTGTCACAAAGTTAACAGCCTGATCGAATAACGGATCCAGCTCTTCGCCGCCGTCAAAACCACCGCCGCCGCCTTCGCTTTCGCTGTCGGAGGTGATGCCATCCACATACTGCGGACGCCCACGCGCCTTCCAGTCCTGTACCACCGCGTGCACTTCCTGATCACGGACAAATGCGCCGTGAACACGCACCGGCATGGTGGAGTTTGGCCCGGAGTAAAGCATATCCCCCATCCCCAGCAGCGATTCTGCACCGCCCTGATCGAGGATAGTACGCGAGTCAATCTTACTGGACACAGTGAAGGCAATACGTGTCGGTATGTTGGCTTTGATAAGACCAGTAATGACGTCAACCGATGGACGCTGCGTCGCCAGCACCAGGTGGATCCCGGCCGCACGGGCTTTTTGCGCCAGTCGGGCAATCAGCTCTTCAACTTTCTTACCGACGGTCATCATCAGGTCGGCAAATTCGTCCACCAGCACAACGATATACGGCAGTTTTTCCAGTACCGGATGCTGCGCATCCATACTGTCGCCCGGCTTCCAGTACGGGTCCGGAATCGGACGTCCCATCCGCGCGGCTTCGGCTATCTTCTCATTGTAACCCGCGAGATTACGCACGCCCAGCGCAGACATCAGCTTGTAACGGCGCTCCATCTCGTTAACGCTCCAGCGCAGGGCGTTAGCGGCGTCTTTCATATCCGTGACGACTTCCGTCAGCAGATGCGGAATGCCTTCGTAAACCGACAGCTCCAGCATTTTCGGGTCGATCATGATGAAGCGCACGTCTTCCGGCTGCGCTTTGTAAAGCATGCTGAGGATCATGGCGTTCACCCCAACCGATTTACCCGAACCGGTTGTCCCCGCCACCAGCAGGTGCGGCATTTTCGCCAGATCGGCCACCACCGGATCGCCGGCAATATCTTTACCCAACACGACGGTCAGCGGCGACGGGTTCTCACGGAACTTCGCGTTATCCAACACTTCACGCAGATAAACGGTCTGCCGTTTTTTGTTCGGCAATTCCAGGCCTACGTACGGTTTACCCGGAATCACTTCCACCACGCGCACCGCAACGGTCGACAATGAACGCGCCAGGTCACGAGAAAGGTTGGAAATACGCGCCGCCTTCACGCCCGGCGCCAGATTCAGTTCAAAACGCGTAATCACCGGACCAGGCGAGTAATTCACCACATCAGCCTTGATGCGGAAGTCTGCCAGGCGGGCTTCAACCAGGCGCGCCATTTGCTCCAGCGCGAAGGTATCAACCGGCTCCACTTCACTCGGCGGCTGCGTCAGCAGATCCAGCGAAGGCAGTGGCGTCGTCGGTCTTTGCAGCGGACGACTGTCACCGTTGCGCATCAGCAGCGGGTGAATCAGGCTTTCCTGCGGCTGTGGCGCTACCGGCTGTTGTGGCTGCTGATACTGCGGCTGCGGCACTACCGGCTGTTGCGGCTGCTGATACTGCGGCTGCGGCGTTACCGGCTGTTGCGGCTGCTGATACTGCGGCTGCGGCGCTATCGGTTGTTGCGGCTGTTGATATTGCGGCTGCGGGGCTACCGGCTGTTGGTACTGCGGCGCGGTGGGTTGCTGAACAGGCGCAGACTCCGGCATTACGCCCGGCGTAAACAGCGGTTCATGCGGGCCGTTATCGACCAGCGTTTTCATGGGCGAAAACTCAAAATCATCCAGCGAGAATGGATTTGCTCCGGCAGGTTGCTCACCGGCGTAGCGCTGTTGCTGTGAAGAGGCAAACTGGCGCGCCAGTTCAGCTTCCGCAGCGGCATCTTCATCGTCGGCCTGCGTTGGCTCATGCTGATACTCGTCGCCATAACGACTTTGCTGCGACTGGGCAAACTGACGAGCCAGTTCGTCCTGTTGCATGGCGTCGATTTCATCATCGCCATACTGCGGATCGTGTTGTCCGGCTTCACGCGCTCTCTCCTCAGCCATACGCTGAGAAGGCAATTTTATGCCATATGATGCCAGCTCACGGCGTGTCGGTACACGTACGCGATTGGGACGAGGCAGTTGCGGGCCAATCCCTTCTTTTACCTGCGGACGCGGCGCTCCGCCGTTCGCGAGGCTGAAGACTGGCGCAGCTGCTGCCGCCGTCGCACCGGCTGATAAGGTCGCGTCCTTCACGCCTGCAGCGATCGGCGCAATGGCCGCAGCAGCGTCAACAGGCGGTATAGCAGGCGCTGTTGAGGGTGCAGGAACCACCGGTTCAGGCGCATTAACCGGTTCAGGAATCGGCTGATACCACGCGGCCAGTTGCTCACGTTCACGCGCACGCTTTTCTTCCACTTCTTCAAAGTAGTACAGCGGCGGACGCGCAGGTTTTGTCTCTTCGACTACCGGCTCAGGCTCTGTAATCGGGGTCTGTTGAACCACAGGCTCCTGCGGCGGTAAAGGCGCCGGTTGATACGCTGGCTGATGATAAACCGGCGGCTGGACAGGCTCCGGTTGATAAACCGGCTCAGGCTGCCAGGGTTGTTCTGCCGCAGCCTGCGGTTGCTGCCACGGTTGCTGTGGTTCGCCTGGCTGCGGATAACCGGTTTCAGGGGCCACTGGCGCAGCGTATTGCGGTTCAGTCGGAACAGGCTGTTGCCATGTCTCATTCTGCGCCTGTTGCGGTTGCGCGTACGGATTGTGCGGCGGATAGCCTTCCGGCGCAGGCGCGATCACCGGCTCGCCGGTTTGCGGGCCTGGTACAGGCTGCCATGCAACCGCGGGTTGTACAGGAACGGTTTCCGCCCCCGGTACAGGCGGCGTTTGCATTATCGGATCAACCGGCGCGGCCCAGGCCTGAGTCGCGGCCGTTGCTGCCGCCGCAGCGGCGACGGGTTCGGTTACCGAATGACCGTTTAGCAGCGGATCGTACTCATCATATTCGGGCTGTGTCGCACGATGCCCGGAAAACAGCACATCGCCGGGATCGGCCGGAACGCCGCGCGCGCTCCAGGAGATCTCATCGTCATCATCCATGCGTCTGCCGGAGAAGAGCGCCGCGTCAGTCTGACGGCCATGCGGATTAATAAATTTTTCAGCCAGACGTTTACGACGCGCCAGCGCGCCGCGAAGAATACGCGCCCGACGGGATTCACGTTTCCCGCCCTCGGCTTCATCTTCATACTCTTCATCGTCTTCGTATTCGTCGTCTTCTACCCAGGTATCATCACGACGCGTACGGTTGCTGGCAAAGGTCAGAATATTGAGCAGCCAGCCACCGAGTTTTTCGGCGATGCTGACCCACGACCAGCCGGTGAAGAGCGTCAGCCCTGCCGCCCACACGCACAGAAGCGTAATGGTGCCGCCACTGCTGTGCAGCAGCGGTTGCAGCGTGGTACTCAACAGACTGCCAATCACCCCGCCGGACGCGAAGTACCAGATGTCATCGGCATTAATGGCGGCCAGACCGCAGGAGGTGAGGATAAGGGCCAGCACGCCAATGATGCGCAGCGAGACGGCAAAATAGTCGATATAGTCATCGGTCGCCTGGTGACGCCAGGTAAACCAGCAGCCACCCACAATGATGACAGGGATGATGTACGCCATAATCCCAAAGATAAAGAACAGGGTATCCGCCAGCCACGCCCCCGGAGCCCCGCCCAGATTATGGATAGGCTCATGCCAGGCCGTTTGCGACCAGCTGGGATCAGAAGGGTTAAAGCTCAGTAAGGCTGCCATCAGCCAGACGGCAAAAAGGGCAATAAGAATCAGCAACGCCTCCAGAAGTCGGCGCCCGCTGCTTAACTTTGTCAATGTGACTTCTTTGTCTTCAGTGTATTCCTGGCTCAAAAAAGGCTCTCCAGGTTTCGGGCTTTTCCTGCCCGATGCTAAAACGGACAACAGCACCGGGTTACCCCGGCACTGTTGCTGTATGGATTAACAGGAGTGTAATCAAAATACGCCGATTTTGCACCTGTTCCGTATTAGCGCGTCTTAATAACCAGACGATTACTCTGTTTGACTTCTTCCATTACCACGTAAGTACGGGTGTCATTGACGCCAGGCAGACGCAGCAGGGTTTCCCCCAGCAGTTTACGATAGGCTGACATGTCCGGCACTCGTGTTTTCAACAGGTAGTCGAAATCACCGGACACCAAATGACACTCTTGAATTTCTTCAAGTTTCTGTACGGCGGCGTTGAATTGTTCAAACACATCCGGAGCGCCACGATTCAGAGTAATCTCAACAAATACCAGAAGTGATGCATCCAGATAATGCGGGTTCAACAGCGCTGTATAGCCCTGAATGAAACCCTGTCTTTCCAGACGACGCACACGCTCAAGGCAGGGCGTCGGGGAAAGTCCCACTCGTTTAGAAAGCTCGACGTTAGAAATACGCCCATCCTTTTGCAGCTCATTAAGAATGTTACGATCAATACGGTCGAGATCTTTGCCAGGGCGCTTCTTGCTATCTACCATTATTATTGTCTCTCTGTATTCCTTCCCTACTCCTGCCTGACTCATCAAACGTCATTGTCGAGAGTCGATGCCCATCACCATAGACCGAACCCAAGAGGATTAACGGCGCGCAATGCCTGGGTCTATAGTGAGAAGACCGTTGCCTGACGGCAGCTATCGACATCACGAATGGCGTCTGTCCACACCATGCGTAGATTTCGCTAGCCCGGTAAACATGGTATTTATATGCATGATTATGCGGCACACACACAACACTGTTTTTTTCTTCCTCGAATGTTTTCGCAAAACAGCAGGTGATTGTCAAAGTAAAACATCGATTTTTAGTACAACATGCCAGTTATTCATTACGCGTTAAGACGATTCATCATTTTATCACCTTATAACTGAGCGATTTTAAGTAGAATTCATTATGACGTGACTGCAGATTTGTTCACTCATTGGCCTCGTCTATTCCACAAATTGTTAACAAAATCGCTATACTCTTTTTTTACGCCGTCAAATTCCCTACAATCCAGCCCATTGCCTGCCAACAACAATGAGGATCTCATGGGCACGACCAAACACAGTAAACTGCTTATCCTGGGTTCCGGCCCGGCGGGATACACCGCGGCGGTCTATGCTGCGCGCGCAAACCTGCAGCCGGTACTGATTACCGGTATGGAAAAAGGCGGTCAACTGACCACCACAACAGAAGTGGAAAACTGGCCGGGCGATCCAAACGATCTGACCGGACCACTGCTGATGGAACGCATGCACGAACATGCGACTAAGTTTGAAACCGAGATCATCTTCGATCACATCAATAAAGTGGACCTGCAAAACCGTCCGTTCCGTCTGATCGGTGACAGTGCAGAGTACACCTGTGATGCGCTGATCATCGCAACCGGCGCATCCGCCCGTTATCTTGGTCTGCCGTCAGAAGAGGCATTCAAAGGCCGTGGCGTTTCTGCCTGCGCTACCTGCGACGGCTTTTTCTATCGTAATCAGAAAGTCGCGGTTATCGGCGGTGGTAACACGGCCGTCGAAGAAGCGCTGTATCTGGCGAACATTGCCTCTGAAGTTCACCTGATTCACCGTCGTGACGGCTTCCGCGCGGAAAAAATTCTGATTAAACGTCTGATGGACAAAGTGGAGAACGGCAACATCGTACTGCACACCCACCGCACGCTGGAAGAAGTGACCGGCGATCAGATGGGCGTCACGGGTCTGCGCCTGCGTGATACACAGAATACGGACAACATTGAGTCACTGGAAGTTGCGGGGCTGTTTGTTGCCATCGGCCATAGCCCGAACACGGCGATTTTCGACGGTCAGCTTGAGCTGGAAAACGGCTACATCAAAGTGCAGTCCGGGAGTCACGGTAACGCGACTCAGACCAGCATCCCGGGCGTCTTTGCTGCGGGCGACGTGATGGACCACATTTACCGTCAGGCTATTACCTCCGCAGGCACCGGTTGTATGGCTGCGCTGGATGCTGAACGCTACCTCGACGGTTTAGCCGACGCGTGCAAATAGTTTTTACAAATCAGTAACAAAAGTAAATAAGGCGACTATAAGTCGCCTTTATTTTTGCCCCGTTGTAACATTGCCCTGCCTAAAAATTCTGATAACTCACCTGCAAAGCGCGCAATGAATAAAACTCGTCAACAAGAGCTAACCCGCTGGTTAAAACAGCAAAGTGTCATTTCCCAACGCTGGCTTATGATTTCTCGCCTGCTGGGGTTCGTGAGTGGCGTACTGATTGTCGCTCAGGCCTGGATCATGGCTCGCATTCTGCAACATATGATCATGGAGAATATCCCACGCGAGGCGTTGCTGTTGCCATTTGTCGTGCTGGTGCTGATCTTTATCCTCCGCGCCTGGGTTGTCTGGCTACGCGAACGCGTAGGATTCCATGCGGGCCAACATATCCGGTTTGAGATCCGCCGCCAGGTGCTCGACCGCCTGCAACAGGCCGGTCCGGCATGGATCCAGGGAAAACCCGCAGGAAGCTGGGCCACGCTGGTGCTGGAACAAATTGACGATATGCACGATTACTACGCTCGTTATCTGCCGCAGATGGCGCTGGCAGTGTGTGTTCCCATCCTGATCGTCGCGGCTATTTTTCCGTCGAACTGGGCCGCCGCGTTGATCCTTCTCGGCACTGCGCCGCTGATCCCTCTGTTCATGGCGATGGTCGGTATGGGCGCTGCCGATGCTAACCGGCGTAATTTCCTTGCCCTGGCGCGTCTGAGCGGACATTTCCTCGATCGCTTACGCGGAATGGATACTCTGCGCATTTTTGGCCGTGGTGAAGCTGAAACCGAAAGCATTCGCGTCGCGTCGCAAGATTTCCGCCAGCGCACGATGGAAGTGCTGCGCCTCGCCTTTTTATCGTCGGGCGTGCTGGAGTTTTTTACCTCGCTTTCCATTGCGCTGGTCGCGGTTTACTTTGGCTTCTCCTACCTCGGTGAACTTAATTTCGGCCACTACGGTACGGGCGTCACGCTGGCAGCAGGCTTCCTCGCCCTCATTCTGGCCCCTGAGTTTTTTCAGCCGCTGCGCGATTTAGGGACGTTTTATCACGCTAAAGCACAGGCGGTAGGCGCGGCAGACAGTCTGAAAACGTTTATGGAAACGCCGCTCGCCCATCCGGAACAAGGCGATGTGGAGTTATCCGCGCAAGAGCCTGTTTCCATTGACGCCGTCGATCTCATCATTTCGTCGCCAGAAGGCAAAACCCTGGCGGGACCGCTGAACTTCTCCCTCCCTGCCGGGCAGCGTACCGTGCTGGTCGGCCGCAGCGGTTCGGGTAAGAGTTCCCTGCTGAATGCGCTTTCCGGCTTCCTCTCTTATCAGGGATCGCTGCGCATTAACGGGGTGGAACTTCGCGAGTTGTCGCCAGAGTCCTGGCGTAAGCATCTCTCCTGGGTGGGGCAAAACCCACAGTTGCCCGCGGCGACGATACGGGAAAACGTTCTGCTGGCTCGCCCGAATGCCAGTGAGCAAGAGTTGCGTACTGCGCTCGACAGCGCCTGGGTCAGTGAATTCCTGCCGCTGTTACCGCAGGGAGTGGATACGCCCGTTGGTGATCAGGCCGGACGTTTGTCCGTCGGTCAGGCGCAGCGCGTGGCGGTAGCCCGTGCGCTCCTTAATCCTTGCAAGCTGCTGCTGCTGGACGAACCGGCTGCCAGCCTGGATGCCCATAGCGAACAGCGGGTCATGCAGGCGCTGAAAGCCGCCTCAAAACGCCAGACAACGCTGATGGTCACGCACCAGCTTGAAGATCTTGCTGACTGGGACACGATTTGGGTGATGCAGGACGGACAGATTATCGAACAGGGCTCCTGGGCCGAACTGAGTACCGCCAACGGCGCATTTGCGACGCTGTTGGCCCATCGTCAGGAGGAGATCTAAATGCGTGCGTTGCTGCCTTATCTGACGCTCTATAAACGTCACAAGTGGATGTTAACGCTGGGTATTGTGCTGGCGATTATCACCTTACTCGCCAGCATTGGCCTGCTGACGCTGTCCGGCTGGTTCCTCTCTGCGTCGGCCGTCGCGGGCTTTGCCGGTATCTACAGTTTTAACTATATGCTGCCTGCTGCGGGCGTGCGCGGCGCGGCCATTACCCGGACTGCCGGACGCTATTTTGAGCGGCTGGTCAGCCATGATGCCACCTTCCGCGTGCTGCAACATTTGCGCATTCACACCTTCAGCAAGCTGCTGCCGCTCTCCCCTGCCGGGCTGGCCCGCTATCGTCAGGGTGAACTGTTGAACCGCATTGTGGCAGATGTGGATACGCTGGATCACCTCTACCTGCGCGTCATCTCCCCTCTGGTGGGTGCCTTTGTGGTGATTATGGTTGTGACGATCGGTCTGAGCGTGCTGGATGTCACCCTCGCCTGCACCCTTGGCGGCGTGATGCTGTTGACGCTGTTTATCATGCCGCCGGTGTTTTATCGCGCCGGTAAAACCACCGGACAAAACCTGACGCACCTACGCGGACAGTATCGTCAGCAGTTGACCGCATGGTTACAGGGCCAGGCTGAACTGACCATTTTCGGCGCCAGCGACCGCTACCGCGCGCAGATGGAGGCCACCGAATTACAGTGGCACGAAGCGCAGCGTCGCCAGTCTGAACTGACGGCACTGTCACAGGCGCTGATGTTGCTCATCGGCGCCGTAGCCATCTTACTGATGCTGTGGATGGCGGCAGGCGGCGTAGGTGGCAACGCTCAGCCTGGTGCGCTGATTGCCCTGTTTGTCTTTTGCGCGCTGGCGGCATTTGAAGCGCTGGCTCCGGTGACCGGCGCATTCCAGCATCTGGGACAGGTCATCGCCTCCGCCATGCGGATCACCGAACTGACCGAGCAGAAGCCGGAAGTGACTTTCCCGACTGACATATCCGACGTCCCGGTTCAGGTCACCCTGACGCTGCATGACGTTTCATTCAGCTACCCCGAACAGGCGCAAAAAGCGCTGGATTCGCTCTCCCTGCAGGTAAATCCTGGCGAACACATCGCCATTCTTGGGCGCACCGGGTGTGGTAAATCGACATTGCTGCAACTGCTCACGCGCGCGTGGGATCCGCAGCAGGGCGAGATCCTGCTCAACGGTCGCCCGATTGCGACATTGAATGAAGCGACGCTACGCAAGACCATCAGCGTTGTGCCACAGCGCGTACACTTGTTCAGCGCCACCCTGCGCGACAACCTGCTGCTTGCCGCGCCCGACGCCAGTGACGAACAGCTGGCAGACACGCTGCGCCGCGTCGGGCTGGAGAAACTTCTCGACGATGCCGGCCTCAACAGTTGGCTGGGCGAAGGCGGTCGTCAGTTATCCGGTGGCGAACTGCGCCGTCTGGCGATCGCCCGTGCGCTTTTGCACGATGCGCCGTTGATGCTGCTTGATGAACCGACGGAAGGCCTGGATGCGACGACCGAAAGCCAAATGCTTGAATTGCTGGCAGAGGTGATGCGCGATAAAACGTTACTGATGGTGACGCATCGCCTGCGCGGACTCGCGCGTTTTGATCAAATAATAGTGATGGACAACGGCCAAATTATTGAGCAAGGTAATCACGCAGATCTGTTAGCGCAGCAGGGTCGTTATTACCAGTTTAAGCAAGGTCTGTAAGCTATTATTGAACGATCCGACTCGCGTACTGGAGTTCTGCTGTCATGCGCCTGGTTCAGCTTTCCCGACACTCTATCGCCTTCCCTTCGCCGGAGGGCGCTTTACGCGAGCCAAACGGCCTGCTGGCGCTTGGGGGCGATCTCAGCCCTGCGCGCCTGCTGATGGCCTATCAACGCGGTATTTTCCCGTGGTTTTCGCCTGGCGATCCTATTCTCTGGTGGTCACCGGATCCCCGCGCCATTCTGTGGCCTGACACGTTTCATGTCAGCCGTAGCATGAAGCGCTTCCATAAGCGCTCTCCGTATCGCGTCACGCTGAATTATGCGTTTGGCCAGGTCATTGAGGGATGCGCCAACGATCGCGATGAAGGCACCTGGATCACCCAGGGCGTGGTAGAGGCCTATCATCGACTGCACGAACTGGGACATGCCCATTCCATTGAGGTCTGGCGCGAAAATACGCTGGTTGGCGGGATGTATGGCGTTTCTCAGGGGGCTCTGTTTTGCGGCGAATCAATGTTCAGCCGACAAGAGAATGCGTCAAAAACCGCACTGCTGGTTTTTTGCGCAGAATTTGTTCGCCAGGGCGGTAAATTAATGGATTGTCAGGTGCTCAATAGTCATACCGAATCGTTAGGGGCAGTCGAAATTCCGCGCCGGGTGTATCTGGAACACCTCGATGCATTACGTCAGCAACGTTTACCTCGCGATTTTTGGGTCCCTCGCACGTTATTTTTGCCCCAGGGGTGAATGTTTTCGGCACATTTTTTGTCAGGGTGTTATAATTGCAGTCGCAGAGTTGGTTTAGCCCATTACCCCGCTGCCGTTAAGGATCCGTTCGCGTCAGGTAACGCCATCGTTTATCTCATCGCTCCCTTATACGTTGCGCTTCACGTGCGGCTTTGTCGTGTGTTTTTGAAGCGATCCAGAGTAATGCGCCAAATTTTGTTTGCTGCGTTTTAAACGTGCAAATCTTTACTTATTAAAAGAACTTCGGCATTATCTTGCCGGTTCAAATTACGGTAGTGATACCCCAGAGGATTAGATGGCCAAAGAAGACAATATTGAAATGCAGGGTACCGTTCTCGAAACGTTACCTAATACCATGTTCCGCGTAGAGTTAGAAAACGGTCACGTGGTTACTGCACACATCTCCGGTAAAATGCGTAAAAACTACATCCGCATCCTGACGGGCGACAAAGTGACTGTTGAGCTGACCCCGTACGACCTGAGCAAGGGCCGCATTGTCTTCCGTAGTCGCTGATTGTTTTCACGCCCGAATGGCGTCCAGATAATAAAAGGTCGGTCAATCCGGCCTTTTTTGTTGCATGAAAATCCCCTACTCTTCCGCCATCCGCGCATACTCATCCGTCAGAAAATCCACCAGCGCTCTGACCGATGGCAGTAATCCCCTGCGTGAAGGGAAAACGGCGTGAATTACCTCTCTTCTCGGCTCCCAACCTTCCAGTAACGCAACCACTACCCCCGCCGCAAGCTGTTCTTTCACCATTAAGATAGGAAGTTGTACGGCACCGACGCCGGCGATGGCCGCCTCGCGCAATGCCAGCATGTCGGTCGTGATAAATCGCGGGGTAAAGTGCACTTCCGCTCTGGCCCCTTGCGGACCATACAGTTCCCAGCGATGAATATGTTTGCCTGCCGACAGACTCAGTCCGGGCCAACGGCATAATTCCGACGGCGCCGTCGGGGTGCCCATACGTGCGATCAGCGCCGGGCTGGCAAACAACCGGTGTGCGCGGTCGGCAAGCACCCGCATCACCAGATCGCTGTCCTCGATCGGGCGAGGACGCACTCTGATTGCAATATCAACGCCTTCCCCTACCACATCAACGCGACGGTTCGTGGCTTCGAGTTGCAGCGTCACATCGGGGTAGCGCGCCATAAATTTCGCCAGCATCGGTCCCACGTGGACGTGAAGCAGCGTTACCGGACACGTCAACTTCACCACGCCGCGAGGCTCAACCTGTAATGCGGCAATCGCATCCTGCGCCGCCTGTGCTTCCACCAGCATTGCTTTGCAGTGTTCATAGAACGTTTGTCCCACTTCCGTGACGTTAAACTGCCGCGTCGTCCGCTGGATGAGTCGCACCCCCAGTTGCTCCTCCAGTTGCGCAATGCGCCGGCTGAGCTTTGACTTCGGTTCATCGAGTGCGCGACCTGCTGCAGCAAACCCGCCCTGCTCCACGACATGGACAAACCATGCAAAATCATTGAGATCTGGCTTTACCATTTATTGTTCCATTTTCAGAACGATGAGGTTCATTTTAGCCACTACTCACCTCGCCGTCATGAATATAAGCTTATTCATAACGTAACAAGCCATTGAGGAGAGAATGATGAAACAGGTTACAGGCGTCTATACCGCACCTCGTCCGCACTGGGTTGGCGATGGATTTCCGGTTCGTTCACTGTTTTCGTACCAGTCCCACGGTGAGCAGTTGAGCCCATTTTTGTTGCTTGACTATGCCGGTCCCCATACGTTCGCGCCGGGAACAGAAAAGCGTGGCGTGGGTGAGCATCCCCACCGTGGTTTTGAAACGGTGACAATTGTGTACAGCGGGGAAGTTGAGCATCGCGACTCAACCGGTCGCGGCGGCATTATCGGCCCCGGAGACGTGCAATGGATGACCGCTGGCGCAGGCATTCTGCATGAGGAATTTCACTCTGAAGTCTTCACCCGAAAGGGGGGAGAACTGGAAATGGTGCAACTGTGGGTGAATCTGCCAGCAAAAGACAAAATGACGGCACCGGGTTATCAGAGCATCACTCAGGATTTCATCCCGACCGTTGAGCTGCCGGACGATGCAGGGACCGCGCGAATCATTGCCGGTCAGTATCAGCAAACGACCGGTCCGGCACGCACGTTCTCGCCGCTGAATGTCTGGGATATGCGGTTACAACAGGCGCGCCCGGTGACGCTTTCGCAGCCTGAAGGGTGGAGTACCGCGCTGATCGTCCTGAAAGGCTCAATCACGGTAAATGGATCGACAACAGCAAGCGAGGCACAACTGGTGGTATTAAGCCAGCAAGGGGACGCATTGCATCTGGAAGCCACCCACGATGCCAGCGTGTTGTTACTGTCGGGAGAACCGCTGAATGAACCGATCGTCGGCTACGGTCCGTTTGTCATGAATACCAAACAAGAAATCGCAGAAGCCGTTCGCGATTTTAACGCGGGCCGCTTTGGTCAAATCTGAGCGTGAGGAGATCGTGAAGAACCGCGAAATACTGGATTCACAACGCTAAATCACTTCCCCGACGGCTTACGTCGGGGAAGATGTACAATGCGTAACCAAACGAGAAGCAAAGCGTAAATACTGCTTGACCGTTTTCGCGCAACTCCCTATAGTAGCGCCCCGTTGCCCCCCAAGCGGTCAGGCAGCAATACAATATGGTGAGGTGTCCGAGTGGCTGAAGGAGCACGCCTGGAAAGTGTGTATACGGCAACGTATCGGGGGTTCGAATCCCCCCCTCACCGCCATATTTGAGAAAGAGCTCGTACGAAAGTACGGGCTTTTTTTTTCGCATATGGCACACGCCGGGGGGATGAGAATCCCCGACCGGGGTTCGACAACGGGCGCAGACCGTTGGACTGCCCGCACAAAAACGCCTGGAGCGCTTTTGAACAACGCTTGCGTTGGCCCCGAAGGGGCGAGGTCCAGGGATGGGCCGAGTAACGGCGAGCGATGCGAGTCACCCCCCTTCACCGCCATATTCACGTTTTTGTTTGCCACTGAAGTCATCTGCAATTTTATCCAATACAGCGCACAACACGACTGGCATGCTGTCAGAAATGGCGTAAAGGAGAAAATATCAATGCAGCTATGTTATGCCCCTGAAATGCATACGAGATTCGGACAACGTCGTACCGCGACGATGAGTATTAATGGTGTCCACGCAAATGCCAATTCTGATGCACATATTGCTCAGTTCCTTGCGGTCGCCGATAAGCGTCTGGCGACATCCCGAGAAGGCGAGTTTGCTGAAATTAAGGCCTGGCGTCGTGCTTTTTCCGAACTAGGCCTTAAGCCAACGCAGTATCGCTGCGCGTCGGAATCCTTGTTAAGGCGATATCGGAAGAGCGGTGAATTGCCGACGCTGCATCCAATGATTGACCTGTGCAATGCCGTTTCCCTCGCCTTTGCCATACCGGTTGCCGTGTTTGATATCGTTCAGATCAGCGGTGCGTTAACGGTACGCCCTGCCTGTGGGGATGAGTCCTATGAGACTTTTTCCGGGGAGACGGAACACCCTGAACCCGGTGAAGTTATCTTTGCCGATGATTCCGGGCGAGCCCATGCCCGACGCTGGACTCATCGGCAAAGCGGCAGGTCGGCCGTTAAGCAACGTACGTCCAGGGTGTTGATTGTCGCCGAAGCGCTGCACGAAACCGCACAGGATGACGTTGAACGACTCATTTTTGCGCTCACTGACGCCATATCTCAGATCTGGCCCTCAGCTATACAGACGGATGTGAAGCGCTTATGACCCTATGCATATGGCCTATTGTAACGGTGGCACATCGATTTCTCGTTCCGATATTAGATGATGAAAAATGGCCGAGAATATATGCTTTGCTAAAGGCATGTGCTAAGTTGGAATATTGCGTATATCATTAACATCCAATCAGACTTATTGGGACAATGATGAAAACAATTATCAGCAAAGATTTTAGGGCAGAAAATGCCTGGGAAGCAATGGACATTGCCTCGCTAAGTGGAACCTCCGTACGTTTACACTGGACAGATAAGCCCTATAAGTGGCATATAAATGAGGGTCAGGAAGTTTTTGCTGTTATGGATGGCGTCGTTTAAATGTTTTATAAGGAACATGGCGAAGTCAAAACAGTGATACTGAATACAGGGGATCTCTTTTTTGCCGATCAGGGTTGTGAACATGTTGCACATCCTAAAGGTGAAGCCAGAATAGTAGTAATTGAAAAAGAAGGCTCAGTATAAATACTTTCTTTCAGCCCCCTGAACAGGCATAGTAACAAACGAGAATGGATTTTTTTTACAACAGGAGTTGTCATGTTTTCTTATATCATGCTGGGCACTAATAACCCGGAAATTTCTTATCAATTTTATGCGCCGTTGATGGACGTGCTGGGCTATCCGCTGGATGGTCGAAGTAAGAAAGGTGCAGCCTGGGGCACATTCAAAGATAATCATGCCACAGGGCTTTGTGTTGGCCTACCCTTTAATCATCGACCGGCGACATTTGGTAATGGCGTGATGGTGGCCCTTAATGCCCCCTCCGTTGAAATCATTAACAAGCTCTATACCTTAGCGCTAGAAAACGGAGGCGAAGATGATGGTCCTCCTGGTTACCGCCCACACTATGGCGATGATTTTTATAGTGCTTATGTCCGTGATCCTGACAATAACAAGATTGCTTTTGTTTTTTACGACCCGGCTAAAAAGTAAAGTCTACTGTATTTTCTATGTTGCCTGCCCGCCACACCGATTTTCGTTCAACGGCGTTTTTAAGGCCCTGCAAGACATTCGTTATTTCATTAGCAAAACTGAAGCATCCTGACACTCTGCATGTATAAAAAGAGCGTCAGGATGTTATCTCAGTGTGAAGATAAATATCAAATGTGGCAAACCAGGATTAATACCGAAGAAGAGCCATTATTCTGATTTATTGGCATTCTGTGCAATTATGCGCAGATACTCATTGTTTTTAAACGCGATCATAATAAGTTCAAACATGACCCGACAGCCAACCAGACTCAAAATAGTCCCAAATAACCCAGCGATGATTTGACCGTTAAATATAGAAATTACGCCACCAACGACCACTAAGGCCATAAAAATCCAGTATAAAAACACCATGATTTTAGGTGTCAGAAGACTATCGAACCCCAGAATGACTTTCATTGGCTATCCTTAATAAACAAAATTTGAAGAAAACTGCCAGAACAACATATATTATTTATTTCAAGATGTAAATACCGATTTATTCACCAACTTCTTTCCCATTCCTTATGAATTAAAGATGAGAATTTTCGTTAAATAGCGTGATAATGATTTCAAAATCATAACATTAGCAATGTGTGGAATAGCATTCTACAGAACAAGAATTAGTATTTATTGTTAAATAGTTATTAAATTAATATTTCATCACGTCTTTTACTGGCGAATAATAATCTGATATTAAAAAGAGAAGGTTTTGAGGACGTGAACAGAAGTTTGCTGACCTCAGACAATAAAAAACCGGGCACTGTGTGAACTGCGCCCGGTTTTTTTAGACAGCGAAGAAATCAGAGATTAATGCGCGGCTTCCGGTTTGTGCTTCTGTGCGCTCTGGAAGCCATAGGTCAGCTCATTTTTCTCTTTATCCAGCGCCACGGTCACCTGCCCACCATCGACCAGCGAACCAAACAGCAGCTCGTTTGCCAATGGTTTTTTCAGGTTATCCTGAATCACACGCGCCATTGGACGTGCGCCCATTGCCCGGTCGTAGCCTTTCTCTGCCAGCCAGTTACGCGCTTCCTGGCTGACTTCCAGAGAGACACCTTTCTGATCCAGCTGAACCTGCAGCTCGACGATGAACTTATCGACAACCTGGTGGATCACCTCAGTAGACAGGTGCTCGAACCAGATAATATTGTCGAGACGGTTACGGAATTCCGGCGTAAACACTTTCTTGATTTCGCTCATCGCGTCAGTGCTGTTGTCCTGATGAATCAGGCCAATCGATTTACGTTCCGTTTCACGGACGCCGGCGTTGGTTGTCATCACCAGCACCACGTTGCGGAAATCGGCTTTACGGCCGTTGTTATCCGTCAGCGTGCCGTTGTCCATCACCTGCAGCAGCAGGTTAAAGACATCCGGATGCGCTTTTTCGATTTCATCGAGCAGCAGTACCGCATGAGGATGCTTGATGACCGCATCCGTCAGCAGACCACCCTGATCGAAACCAACGTATCCCGGAGGCGCGCCAATCAGGCGGCTGACAGTATGACGTTCCATATACTCGGACATGTCAAAACGCAGCAGTTCGATTCCCAGCGCTTTGGAAAGCTGCACCGTCACCTCGGTTTTCCCGACCCCGGTCGGACCGGCAAACAGGAAAGAACCGACTGGCTTATGCTCGTGTCCCAGGCCCGCACGGCTCATCTTGATGGCTTCGGTCAGCGCCTCAATGGCTTTATCCTGCCCAAAGACCAGCATTTTCAGACGGTCGCCAAGGTTTTTCAGCGTATCACGATCGCTTTGCGACACGCTCTTCTCCGGGATACGCGCGATACGCGCCACCACGGACTCGATATCGGCCACGTTGACGGTTTTCTTACGCTTGCTGACCG
This sequence comes from Citrobacter freundii complex sp. CFNIH2, assembly GCF_002880615.1. Classification (NCBI taxonomy): domain Bacteria; kingdom Pseudomonadati; phylum Pseudomonadota; class Gammaproteobacteria; order Enterobacterales; family Enterobacteriaceae; genus Citrobacter; species Citrobacter freundii complex sp. CFNIH2. Next base: position 2,025,314 of record NZ_CP025757.1, read on the forward strand.
GCATCAGGCGCGCACGCGCCCCCGCTTCATCGATCACGTCGATCGCTTTATCCGGCAGATGACGGTCGTTGATGTATTTCACCGCCAGCTCAACCGCTGCACGCACCGCTTTCGCGGTGTAACGGACGTCATGGTGCGCTTCATACTTCGGTTTCAGGCCATTGATGATCTGTACGGTCTCTTCTACCGACGGTTCAGTAATATCAATTTTCTGGAAGCGACGGGCTAACGCACGATCTTTTTCGAAAATGTTGCTGAACTCCTGATAGGTCGTGGAGCCAATCACGCGGATCTTACCGCCGGAAAGCAGCGGTTTAATCAGGTTTGCCGCATCCACCTGGCCGCCCGACGCCGCACCGGCTCCAATAATGGTGTGGATCTCGTCGATAAACAGGATGCTGTTGGTATCCTGCTCCAGCTGTTTCAGCAACGCTTTAAAGCGTTTTTCAAAGTCACCGCGGTATTTGGTGCCCGCCAGCAGCGAACCGATATCCAGCGAGTAGATGGTGCAATCGGCCATCACTTCCGGTACGTCGCCCTGCACGATACGCCAGGCCAGGCCTTCGGCTATCGCCGTCTTCCCGACGCCGGATTCCCCCACCAGCAGTGGGTTATTTTTACGTCGACGGCACAGTACCTGGATGGCGCGCTCCAGTTCTTTGTCACGGCCGATCAGCGGGTCAATACCGCCAACCCGGGCAAGCTGGTTAAGGTTAGTCGTGAAGTTCTCCATACGTTCCTCCCCGCCAGCTTGCTCGTCGGTATTGGGCTGACTGCCAGGATCAGACGACTGACTCGGCTCATCTTTGCGCGTACCGTGAGAAATAAAGTTGACCACATCAAGACGGCTGACCTCATGCTTACGCAGCAGGTAAGCGGCCTGAGATTCCTGTTCGCTAAAGATGGCGACCAGCACGTTCGCACCGGTCACCTCACTGCGCCCGGAGGACTGAACGTGGAAGACCGCACGTTGCAGAACGCGCTGAAAGCTCAGCGTCGGCTGCGTGTCGCGTTCTTCTTCGCTGGCAGGCAGTACGGGTGTGGTTTGTTCAATGAAGGCTTCGAGTTCCTGACGGAGCGCCACGAGGTCCACGGAACACGCTTCCAGCGCTTCGCGGGCCGATGGGTTACTGAGCAGCGCCAGTAACAAGTGCTCGACGGTCATAAACTCATGACGGTGCTCGCGCGCTCTGGCGAAAGCCATGTTTAAACTGAGTTCCAGTTCTTGATTGAGCATAGGCACCTCCCCCAATTTTTATGCCTGCATTCAGGCTTTTTCCAGCGTACACAGCAACGGATGCTCGTTCTCCCTCGCATACGTGTTCACCATCGCCACTTTGGTCTCCGCGACCTCAGCGGTGAAAACGCCGCAGATGGCTTTACCGTGATAGTGAACCGCAAGCATCAGTTGCGTTGCACGTTCTACATCATAAGAAAAGAATTTTTGTAACACGTCAATAACAAACTCCATCGGAGTATAATCATCATTGACTAATATCACTTTATACATAGATGGCGGTTTTAGCGCGTCACGCACTTTATCAGCCGCCAGCTGGTCGAAATCCAGCCAGTCGTTCGTCTTACCCATTGTCAGTCGTCATCTTCAGTTACGGTTACCGGCAGAACAGTCTGCCGCTGACAAGAGCGGATGTGCACAATCAATCTACCTCAATTAATAGATAACTATCATCTATCACTGGCATCCGCGACATCTGTCACATTCCCGCCAATAGCGTTAACTGCTTCAAATTTTTGATTCATTTTTACCCACCGACCCCCGTCAGACGCTTGACGCCCCGCCTGATTTCTCTAAATTGTAATTTCGAGAGTTGGCGAGGTTTTGAACAACCCCCACTCCACCACCGGTTCATTCCATCTTACTTATATAAGATTTACGAAGGATGTCGAAGCATGGAAACGGGTACTGTTAAGTGGTTCAACAATGCCAAAGGGTTTGGGTTCATCTGCCCTGAAGGCGGCGGCGAAGATATTTTCGCTCACTATTCCACCATTCAGATGGATGGTTACAGAACGCTAAAAGCCGGACAGTCTGTCCAGTTTGATGTTCACCAGGGGCCAAAAGGCAATCACGCCAGTGTCATCGTGCCTATCGAAGCAGAAGCTGTTGCATAGCTCTTCTGTCTCATTGTGTACATCCCGCAGGTAAAATGCCAGCCCGATCGGCTGGCATTTTTATTTCCCGGGACGTTACTCTCGCGCTAACGCATCGACCGGATCCAGTCGCGCCGCGTTGCGCGCCGGTAACCAGCCGAACAGGACGCCGGTAATGGTAGAGCACAAAAATGCCGTCAGCAGCGCGACCGGCGAGAAGCCAATCTCCCAACCGGGCAGGAACAGCTGCAGCGTGAAGGCGATCAGCATCGACAGGCTGATACCCAGCGCGCCGCCCACCAGACAAACCAGCACCGCTTCAATCAAAAACTGCTGCAGCACATCACTGGCGCGCGCGCCTACTGCCATCCGGATGCCGATCTCCCGCGTACGCTCTGTGACCGACACCAGCATAATGTTCATCACGCCGATCCCGCCAACCACCAGCGAAATTACCGCCACCAGCGTCAGGAATAACTGAAGAGTACGTGTGGTCTTTTCAGCGGTTTTCAAGACACCGTCCATATTCCAGGTGAAGAAATCCTTTTTGCCATGACGCAGCGTCAGCAGTCGGGTGAGTTGCTGTTCGGCCTGTGCGCTGTCGAAACCTTCCTTCACTCGTACGGTGATCGAGTTAAGCCACGACTGCCCCATAATGCGCCCGGACATTGTGCTGTAAGGCAACCAGACGCGCAGGATTTTGCTGCTGCCAAACATCGACTGCTTCTCTTCCGCCACGCCGATGACCGTCGCGGGCATGTTGCCCACGAGGATCACCTCGCCCACCACGTTCGCCTTATGCGGAAACAACTGACGTCGGGTGTTGCTGTCGAGCACCACCACCTGCGCACGACCGTTAAGCTGTTCGCGGTTGAACGTTGTCCCTTCGCTGAAGGTCATACCGTAAACGTTAAAATAGTCGCCGCTGACTCCGTTCGCGCTGGCGGCAACGTCGGTATTGCCATAACGCAAGCGCAGGTTCTGCGACACGGCGGGCGTCGCGGAGGTCACCCAGGGTTGTTTTTGGATCGCCGCAAGATCGTCGTATTTCAGCGCCTGCTGATACTGTGGATCGTCGTCGCCAAAATCTTTGCCGGGGTAGATATCAATGGTGTTGGTCCCGATGGCGCGGATATCCGCCAGCACCAGCTGTTTCGCTGCGTCGCCGACCACCACAATCGACACCACTGACGCGATGCCGATAATGATCCCGAGCATTGTCAGCAGCGTGCGCATTTTGTTGGCCGCCATCGCCAGCCACGCCATGGTCAGTGCTTCGCGAAACCCGCTGACAAACTGACTCCAGCCGGACGCCGTTTTCACCGTCGGTTCCTGAATGCCCTGCCCTTGCGCGGCACGCTTCGTGGGCGGATTACGCACAATTTCGCCGTCATGGATCTCAATCACCCGCTCTGCCTGGGCGGCAACCTGGGGATCGTGGGTGACGATAATGACCGTATGCCCGCGATCGCGCAGCTGGTGCAGAATTGCCATCACCTCTTCACCGGAACGGCTGTCGAGCGCACCGGTGGGTTCATCGGCGAGGATCACCTGTCCGCCGTTCATCAGCGCGCGAGCAATACTCACGCGCTGCTGCTGACCGCCGGAAAGCTGCGAGGGCTGATAATCGACGCGATCGCCCAGACCAAGCCGCTGGAGCAGCTCCTGCGCGCGCGCCAGACGCTGTTTCCTTTCCGTACCGGCGTAAACGGCGGGGACTTCGACGTTTTGCGCCGCCGTCAGATGTGACAGCAAATGGTAGCGCTGGAAAATAAAGCCGAAATGCTCCCGACGCAGTTGCGCCAGCGCATCGCGGTCCAGCGTTGAGACATCGCGTCCCGCGACCCGGTAGGTGCCGCTGGTGGGTTTATCGAGGCACCCCAGAATGTTCATCAGCGTGGATTTGCCGGAGCCAGACGCCCCGACGATCGCGACCATCTCCCCGGCATTGATCTGTAGCGTGATGCCTTTCAGCACCTCCACCTGTTCTTCTCCGGAGGGATAACTGCGGCGAATATTGCTCAGTTCAAGCAATGCCGTCATTGCGCGACTCCCGGTTTACCCTCGCCCGTCACCACTTCATCACCGGCTTCCAGCCCTTTTACAATCTCCACGTCGGTGTCATTGCGCGCGCCAATGGACACTTCGCGTTCACGAGTTTCACCGTTACGCAGCAGGGTTACCTTATAGCGATTGTCCCCGACCGGGTCACCCAGCGCGGAAAGCGGGATCGTCAGAACGTTTTTCACATCCGTTAGCTGAATATGGACCTGCGCGGTCATCTCCAGCCGCAGAATGCCTTTGGGGTTGGGCACTTCAAATCGGGCGTAATAGAAAATGGCATCATTCACTTTTTCCGGCGTCGGCAGCACATCTTTCAGCGTCCCTTCGTAACGGGTTTGCGGATCGCCCAGTACGGTGAACCAGGCCTTCTGCCCCGGTTTAAGGTGAATAACATCGGCTTCAGAGACCTGCGCTTTTACCAGCATCGTACTCATGTCCGCCAGTGTCAGAATGTTCGGCGCCTGCTGCGCGGCAATCACCGTCTGCCCTTGTAGGGTGGTGATCTGCGTGACTTCACCGGCCATCGGCGCGACGATGCGGGTGTAGTCGAGGTTGGTCTTCGCGGTATCCAGAGATGCCTGATTGCGTTTGATCTGCGCATCGATGGTGCCGATTTGCGCCTGCTTCACCGCCATCTCCGTCGCGGCAGTGTCCAGATCCTGTTGCGACACGGCCTGGGTTTTTGCCAGCTGTTGCTGACGGGAGAGCGTCACCCGCGCCAGCTTCCACTCGGCTTCAGCCTGCTGGCGTTGAGCGCGAAGCTCCATCAGCGTCGCTTCCACCTCTTTGATCTGGTTTTCCGCCTGTTCAGGGTCGATAACGCCCAGCAGCTGGTCTTTCTTCACCTTATCGCCAATCGCTACCGACAGCGTTTTGAGCTGACCACTCACCTGCGCGCCGACATCCACTTTTCGCAATGCGTCGAGTTTGCCGGTTGCCAGTACGCTTTGCTGCAAATCTCCCGGACGCACAATCAGCGTCTGATAATTTGGCACCGGCGCATTAAGCGTCCGCCAAAGGGCAAATGCCCCCAGGATGAGAATGAAAATAAGCAACAGATAGCGCTTTTTAATTTTATTTCCCTTAATACCCATAGCGATCCTGATGGTAAGTTTTCAGCTGAAATTCAACAGTATCTAAACAAACCGCAAGCGAAAAGGATAGCGCTCGCGGCATTGATGATTGGTTAAGATTCAGCGTGTTTCAATTTTCGCAATCATCGCATTGCGGATTATGATCATGTCACAGATTACTGATAATACCTTTTACACTTCAGACGTTGCGTCTCCTTTACAATTATTTATGCGCCTGACGCGGGGTCAATTACTGCCGGGTAAATTCTGGCGGAAGGCCAGCTTTCGCCGTAAGTTTTTAATTCGCTCGTTGTTGATGCCAAGGGCTACCCGTCAGTTGCTGGAAAATCTGACCCAATGGCCTGAGCTGAATACGCTGCTGGCTCGACAACCCCGGTTGCCAATTCGTCTGCACCGCCCGTATATGGCCGTGAATATTAAGCGCGATACCGCGCTGACCGCGCTCTGTAGCCATTATGATCTGCTGCGTCAGTTATTCAGCCGCGAACAACTGGCCCGATATTTAAGCCAGAACGGTCTCAACCTGGCAAAATTTGAGGCCAAAGACGGCGCGTCATTCCAGCTTGATTTAGTCAGTCTGGTCTCACTGGATAAAGAAGGTGAAAGTACCGTCGTGATCCGCGACGAGCAGATGCGTATTCTGGCAGAAATTACCTTCACATTCTGTACGTTAAACGGAAAACGCACCCTGTTTATTGGCGGCTTGCAGGGCGCGGCGAATGATGTTCCACATGAGGTCATTCAGCAGGCCACCAAAGCCTGTTACGGCTTGTTCCCCAAAAGAGTGGTAATGGAAGCGCTGTGTCAGTTCGCTCAGATCGCCAGGGCGGACCAGATTCTGGCGGTCAGCAACGCGGTGCATGTTTATCGCAGCTGGCGCTATATGGACAAAAAAACGCAAATGCATGCCGACTACGACGCCTTCTGGGCGTCCCTGGGCGGTGAAAAAACGCAAGGAGATTACTTCTCGCTGCCGCTGACCATTGCGCGGAAAAGCGAGGCGGATATCGCCAGCAAAAAACGGGCTGAATACCGCCGCCGCTACGCGCTGCTCGACAGCGTCGTCACGCAGGTTCCGCAGTGCTTACAGGATTAGTCCGCTCTGCCGCGCGCCAGCCACAGCACCCGGGAGAACATTTTTCTCAGCAGCGTCGGCACCGCGTCCACACCTCGCCGCCCGGCTTCCATCGCCACTTCGATGGCTAAGTCGGGCTTCGATGAGCGATGGATCGCCTTCGAAATGATTTTACGCATATTCATTGGCACATTTTCCGGGATTTGCGCCACCCGGTGAAAAACATCGGCAAAACCCTGCCGGTACATAAAGTGTTCCATATCCAGCGCAGGCAGCGTGGTCAGGTGTTCGCGCTCCTCTTCCCGGTCATTATTCAGCAGGCTTCGCACCGTGGCGGCATATTTTTTCCCGGCTTCATCACCATCCACCAGCACGTGCCACTCAATGCCCATCCGCCGGGCGAATTTTACCAGCGGTTTAAGACCGGACTGCGCGAATTCGATCACCTTAATCCCTTCGGCATCAAAGTGATGACCGCACTGACGGGCCAGTTCGTTGATCACCCAGGTTTCTGTTTCCCCTTCCACCAGCAGCCAGCAGCGGGCAAACAACGAAGAAGCACGGTTAAAGCGAATGTGGAAGGCAATGCGTCGACCATCCTCTGCGCTCAGCCCCCCCGGTCCCAGACGCCAGGCCGCCACGCGCGAGGATTCACGCACCAGGCGACAGACATGTTCCACCGGAGTCAGCGAGAGCAACTCGCCCGAGTTGGTGGTGGTGATGCGCTGAAGCGGTAGCAGATTTAGCAACTGCCATGCCACTGACAGCATGATGGGATGCAGGCGCGTTTCCGGATCTTCCACCAACAGCAGCGGTCTGGCGTCTTTATGCAGCCTGACCGTGCCCTTCGCCTGCAACAGCGTGGAGAACAGCCCCAGCAGAATCACCCGGTGAGTACGTCCCCCCGGTTTGTCGATCATCCGGTTGATAATATCGAGATAGCGCCAGCTTCGCTGTTCGTTGGCGGAGCGTCGGCGCATTAAGCGGTGACGGGACTGCGAAGTGCCCTGCTCGGTAAAATAGTGCTCGAGCAGTTGCACCATCGCCGAAAGCCCCTGACGGATCTGTCCGTCGGTGAGATTCTGCGGGCGCATCGCCAGTTCGCGGGCGAGAAAATCCAGTTGACGGGCGGTGACTTCGACATCATCAACCTCCGGCACCGTGCCGTTACGAATACGGCGCATAAACCGCGCATCGCGTAAACGCAGCACCGGCATCAGACGCACCAGATGCCGCGCCTGTTCGTTGATATCGTCAACCGCCAGCGGATGCCCGTCGCCGTCAAGAAAACTGCGCAGCGTCATCACGCTGCCGTCCTCACCGCATTCGCCTTCAAGGCGATAAAAGATACGCTGAAAACCATCGTGACATAGCGTCCAGCACGCCTCCAGCGGCCGGTAGCGGCGAACCCGATAGCGTCCAGGTTGAGATTCACGAAACGTCAGTACGATATGCAGATGATGTTCGCGGCCTTTCATATCGCCAGGAGGAAACCAGAAATCATCGCGGTCAAAATGATACAGCTCAGATTCGGGTGACAGCAGCAGTGTTAACGCATCCAGTAAACTTGATTTACCCCAGGCGTTCTCACCAATCAGGACGTTATTCTGCTCGAGCATCAACGACAGTCGATTGATACCGCGAAATCCCACTATCTCAACGCGTTCGAGAATCATGTATCCTCCAGAAAATCTTCACTTTCCCTTTACTCTCCCCGCAGTATAACCGCAAAACCCGGCGCGGGACGTGACAAGGATATTATTACGCAGGCTGACTGTGTGAAGGGTGAACGATTTATTCTTTTCTCTTTCATTCGTAATACAGAAAAGCACCTTTTGCAGGACGAAAATAAATCAGGTGTTGAAAATCCTTTTTCACAGGACTATGCACTACACTTCCCTTAAGAGAAATCTATGGAAGGAATGACGCCGCATTGCCCTAAATCAAACTAACAGGTTTTATTTGACTAGAGAACGGATGACGATCGTTTTTAAAATAGCGAGCTATTTATTTGTCGTCATTCAGGCAGACAATAAATATTGATTACCACAATCTTTACGTGGTTATTTTTTACATTGAGGTGGATATGTTGAGAAAATTAGCAGCCGAATGTTTTGGTACATTCTGGCTTGTTTTTGGTGGCTGCGGCAGCGCCGTACTGGCAGCCGCGTTTCCGGAATTAGGTATTGGTTTTTTAGGTGTCGCACTGGCCTTCGGCCTGACCGTATTAACCATGGCCTTTGCCGTTGGCCATATTTCCGGCGGGCATTTTAACCCGGCGGTGACATTAGGCTTATGGGCAGGCGGTCGTTTCCCGGCAAAAGAGGTTATTGGCTACATTATTGCCCAGGTAGTAGGCGGTATTATTGCAGCGGCAGTCCTGTATTTAATTGCCAGCGGTAAAGCCGGTTTTGACGCAACCGCCAGCGGCTTCGCCTCCAACGGTTACGGCGAGCACTCTCCGGGCGGCTACTCCATGCTGTCAGCGATTATTATCGAAATCGTGCTGACTGCCGGCTTCTTGCTGGTGATTCACGGCGCAACGGACAAACATGCACCGGCAGGTTTTGCGCCGATCGCGATCGGTCTGGCATTAACCCTGATCCACTTAATCAGCATTCCGGTAACCAATACGTCTGTGAACCCGGCGCGGAGTACCGCGGTCGCTATCTTCCAGGGCGGTTGGGCGTTAGAACAGCTGTGGTTGTTCTGGGTGATGCCAATTATTGGCGGTATTCTCGGCGGTCTTATTTACCGTACGTTGCTCGAAAAACGCGATTAATGTCAGAACGCCCGACGGCACATACCCGTCGGGTCAAACGCGCTTCAGCCGGATAAGGTATCGTCCCTTTCCGGCTTTTATTTTGCATCTTTACTGAACCCGCGTTATTGGGTAGTGTCATGGCGCTGTCTCGCTAATTCAAAGGACCCGGCTGTTCATGTTTTCAGGACTTCTCATCATTCTGCTTCCGCTGATAGCGGGTTATCTCATTCCGCTTCGACACACCGCGGCATTAAAACTGATCAATCGACTATTGAGCTGGATGGTTTATCTGATTCTCTTTTTTATGGGGATCAGTCTGGCCTTTCTGGATAATCTGGCGAGCAACCTGCTGGCGATATTTCACTATTCCGCCGTTAGCATTACCGTTATTTTGCTGTGTAATATTGCCGCATTACTGTGGCTGGAACGCGCATTACCCTGGCGACATCATCACCAACAAGAGAAACTGCCCTCCCGTATCGCGATGGCGCTTGAATCACTGAAGCTGTGCGGCGTGGTAGTGGTCGGCTTTTTGCTGGGGTTGAGCGCGCTGCCCATTTTGCAGCACGCCACAGAAGCAAGCGAATATACGCTGATCCTGCTGCTACTGTTGGTCGGCATCCAGTTACGCAACAGCGGAATGACGTTAAAGCAGATTGTCCTGAACCGGCGTGGCATGATTGTGGCGGTCGTGGTCGTCGCCAGCTCCATGATTGGCGGCCTGATTAACGCGTTGATTCTCGGTCTGCCAGTGAAAACCGCGCTGGCGATGGCGTCGGGTTTTGGCTGGTACTCCCTTTCTGGTATTTTGCTGACCGAATCGTACGGTCCGGTGATCGGCAGCGCCGCGTTCTTTAACGATCTGGCGCGCGAACTGCTCGCGATTATGCTGATTCCAGGTCTGGTGCGTCGCAGTCGTTCTACCGCGCTGGGGCTGTGTGGCGCCACGTCAATGGACTTTACCCTGCCAGTTTTACAGCGTACCGGTGGGCTGGAGATGGTTCCGGCAGCGATTGTTCACGGCTTTGTCCTCAGTTTGCTGGTGCCCATTTTGATGGCTTTTTTCTCCGCTTAACTCCCTCTTTGGCGGTAGGCCTCTGCCGCCAAAATTGCGCTAAATCAATCTCCCTGTAAGTTGTATCAGAAATCCCTTTAATCCCTCTGCGCACAGGCATAATCTTAAACATGTATATTAAATATAACTTTAAAAGGTGTGACCATGTTTTGTGTGCAATGTGAACAAACCATCCGTACTCCGGCAGGAAACGGCTGCTCTTACGCGCAGGGTATGTGCGGTAAAACGGCTGAAACCTCTGATCTGCAGGATCTGCTGATTGCCTCCCTACAAGGTCTGTCTGCATGGGCGGCTAAAGCTCGTGAATATGGCATCATTAATCATGACGTTGATAACTTTGCGCCGCGTGCTTTCTTCTCCACGCTGACCAACGTTAACTTCGACTCTCCACGTATCGTCGGCTATGCCCGCGACGCTATCGCGATGCGTGAAGCGCTAAAAGCCCAGTGCCTGAGCGTTGACGCCAATGCGCACTGCGACAACCCTATGGCTGACCTGCAACTGGTTAGCGACGATCTGGGCGACCTGCAACGCCAGGCTGCCGAATTTACCCCGAACAAAGACAAGGCCGCGATTGGCGAGAACATTCTCGGCCTGCGTCTGCTGTGCCTGTACGGCCTGAAAGGTGCGGCGGCCTATATGGAGCACGCGCACGTTCTCGGTCAGTACGACAACGACATCTACGCGCAATACCATAAAATCATGGCGTGGCTGGGTACCTGGCCTTCCGATATGAACGCTCTGCTTGAGTGCTCAATGGAAATCGGCCAGATGAACTTCAAAGTGATGAGCATTCTGGATGCCGGTGAAACCACCAAATACGGCCACCCGACGCCAACCCAGGTTAACGTTAAAGCGACCGAAGGGAAGTGCATTCTGATCTCCGGTCACGACCTGAAAGATCTGTATAACCTGCTGGAACAAACCGAAGGCACTGGCGTTAACGTTTACACCCACGGTGAAATGCTGCCAGCGCACGGTTATCCGGAACTGCGTAAATTCAAGCATCTGATTGGTAACTACGGTAGTGGCTGGCAGAACCAGCAGGTCGAATTCGCCCGCTTCCCCGGCCCTATCGTGATGACCTCTAACTGCATCATCGACCCGACCGTTGGCAGCTACGACGATCGTATCTGGACCCGCAGCATCGTCGGTTGGCCTGGTGTGAGCCACCTGGAAGGCGACGACTTCGGTCCGGTTATCGCGCAGGCTCAGCAAATGGCAGGCTTCCCGTACAGTGAAATTCCGCACTTGATCACCGTCGGCTTCGGTCGTCAGACCCTGCTGGGCGCGGCGGACACCCTGATCGACCTGGTGAGTCGTGAAAAACTGCGTCACATTTTCCTGGTCGGCGGCTGTGACGGCGCGCGCGGCGAACGTAACTACTTCACCGATTTCGCCACCAGCGTCCCGGATGACTGCCTGATCCTGACTCTGGCCTGCGGTAAATATCGCTTCAACAAGCTGGAATTCGGCGATATCGAAGGCCTGCCGCGTCTGGTTGATGCCGGTCAGTGTAACGATGCGTACTCCGCGATCATTCTGGCAGTGACGCTGGCTGAGAAACTGGGCTGTGGCGTGAACGACCTGCCGCTGTCTCTGGTGCTCTCCTGGTTCGAGCAGAAAGCAATCGTGATTCTGCTGACCCTGCTGTCTCTCGGTGTGAAAAACATCGTCACTGGCCCGACGGCGCCTGGCTTCTTCACGCCGGATCTGCTGGCGGTACTCAACGAGAAATTTGGTCTGCGTTCCGTGACCACCGTTGAAGAAGACATGAAGCAGTTGCTGAGCGCGTAAGGAGTAAAGAATGACAATGCCAACTCATCAGTGCCCATGGCGGATGCAGGTTCATCACATCCATCAGGAAACGCCGGATGTATGGACAATTTCGTTGCTGTGCCACGACTATTATCCGTATCGCGCCGGGCAGTATGCACTGATCAGCGTGCGTAATTCTGCGGAAACGCTGCGCGCTTACACGCTCTCTTCAACACCGGGGGTCAGCGAATACATTACGCTGACCGTTCGCCGGATTGACGACGGGGCGGGCTCACAGTGGTTAACCCGCGACGTGAAGCGCGGCGACTACCTCTGGCTGTCCGATGCGATGGGCGATTTCACCTGCGAAGATAAAGCCGATGATAAGTTCCTGATGCTGGCAGCTGGCTGTGGCGTTACGCCGATCATGTCGATGCGCCGCTGGTTGGCGAAGTACCGTCCGCATGCTGACGTGCAGGTAATCTTCAACGTGCGCTCGCCGCAGGATGTCATTTTTGCCGAAGAGTGGCGTCAGTATCCGGTCACGCTGGTGGCGGAAAACAACGCCACCGCCGGTTTTGCCGCCGGTCGCCTGACCACGGAACTGTTGCAACAGGTACCGGATCTGGCCTCCCGCACGGTGATGACCTGTGGCCCGGCGCCGTATATGGATCTGGTCGAGCAGGAAGTGAAAGCGCTGGGCGTAACGCGCTTCTTTAAAGAACAGTTCTTCACCCCGGTAGCGGAAGCGGCAACCAGCGGTCTGAAATTTACGAAGCTACAGCCGGCGAAAGAATTTTACGCGCCGGTCGGTACGACGCTGCTGGATGCGCTGGAGAGCAACAAGGTGCCCGTCACCGTTGCCTGCCGCGCGGGCGTCTGCGGTTGCTGTAAAACCAAAGTGGTTTCCGGCGACTATACGGTCAGCAGCACGATGACGCTGACCGATGCCGAAATCGCCGACGGCTACGTGCTAGCCTGTTCCTGCCATCCGCAGGGCGACTTAGTACTCGCCTGATAGCAGATTGCCGGATGACGCTGCGCTTATCCGGCCTACGAGAGCAATTTTAGGCCGGATAAGGCGTTTACGCCTCCATCCGGCAATTCCTCACCGCCAGGCTGAATTGCCAGCGACCGAAAACCGTCCTGCACCGAGAAACGCCACCGCCAGCGCGCCGATAAAGAAATAGACCAGGCTTTCAATTGCCCATGCTCCGGTTTTATCCAGCGCCCAGGTTTCATTCATCCCGACCATCAGCCACGCCACAATCATGGTGAACGCCAGCACCAACGCCGCCGGACGCGTCAGGATCCCGAGAATAATCAGGCAAGGCGCTATCACTTCCCCCACCAGCACGCCGTACGCAATAAAGCCCGGCAGCCCTTTGGCAATCAGCATTCCGCTGATGCCATCAATCCCGGCAAACAGCTTATGCAGCCCGTGGAACAGCATCAATCCCCCAACCGCCAGGCGTAATAAAAACTTACCAAAATCCTCGTGCGTCAGCATCCGATTCACTGCATTTAACCATGTTGTAAGCATCTGAATTTACCCCTGGTTCACTCTGATTTTTTTCACGCTACGCGTTATCCCCCCTGAAAGGAAGCTGCTGAAAATAAGGGGGTGCCACGCAGCGTAATCAGTATCTTCATCTAAACTTGTAACCGGTATCACAATTAAGGAGATGGAAAACCATGAAACAAACGGTTGCCGCTTTTATTGCTAAAACACTGGAACAGGCAGGGGTGAAACGTATCTGGGGCGTAACGGGCGATTCGCTGAACGGCCTGAGCGACAGCCTCAATCGCATGGGAACGATTGAGTGGATGTCGACCCGTCATGAAGAGGTTGCCGCGTTTGCGGCGGGTGCGGAGGCGCAGTTGACCGGCGAACTGGCGGTTTGCGCAGGGTCTTGTGGACCCGGTAACCTGCATCTGATCAACGGTCTGTTTGATTGTCATCGTAACCATGTCCCGGTGCTGGCTATCGCCGCCCACATTCCTTCCAGCGAAATTGGCAGCGGATATTTCCAGGAGACGCACCCACAGGAGCTGTTTCGCGAATGCAGCCACTATTGCGAGCTCGTTTCCAGCCCGGAACAGATCCCCCAGGTTCTGGCGATTGCCATGCGCAAAGCGGTGCTCAATCGCGGCGTCTCGGTGGTGGTATTACCGGGCGATGTGGCGTTAAAACCGGCGCCAGAAAGCGCCAGCAGCCACTGGTATCACGCGCCCTTACCGATCGTCACGCCCGCGGAAGAAGAGTTAAGAAAGCTGGCCCAACTGTTACGCTACTCCAGCAATATCGCCCTGATGTGCGGCAGCGGCTGCGCAGGAGCGCATAAAGAACTGGTCGAGTTCGCCGCCAAAATTAAAGCCCCCATTGTTCACGCCCTGCGCGGCAAAGAGCATGTCGAATATGACAACCCATACGATGTGGGGATGACCGGACTGATCGGCTTCTCATCCGGCTTCCATACCATGATGAATGCCGATACGCTGGTGCTCCTCGGTACGCAGTTCCCCTACCGCGCGTTCTACCCAACTGACGCCAAAATTATCCAAATTGATATCAATCCCGGCAGCATCGGCGCGCACAGTAAGGTCGATATGGCGCTGATCGGTGATATCAAAGCCACGCTGACGGCGCTGCTGCCACTGGTGGAAGAAAAGACCGAACGTAAATTCCTCGACAAGGCGTTGAGCGATTATCGCGATGCGCGTAAGGGCCTCGACGATCTCGCCAAACCCAGCGAAAAGGCGATTCACCCGCAGTACCTGGCGCAGCAAATCAGCCACTTTGCCGCCGATGACGCCATCTTTACCTGCGACGTCGGTACGCCGACGGTGTGGGCCGCCCGCTACCTGAAAATGAACGGCAAGCGCCGTCTGTTGGGCTCGTTTAACCACGGTTCGATGGCTAACGCCATGCCGCAGGCGCTGGGCGCACAGGCCACCGCGCCGGGACGTCAGGTCATTGCCATGTGCGGCGACGGCGGATTCAGTATGCTGATGGGGGATTTCCTGTCGGTGGTCCAGATGAAGCTCCCGGTCAAAATCGTGGTCTTTAATAACAGTGTGCTGGGTTTTGTGGCGATGGAGATGAAGGCCGGTGGTTATCTCACCGACGGCACGGAGTTGCACGACACTAACTTTGCACGCATTGCCGAAGCGTGCGGCATCACCGGTATTCGGGTGGAAAAAGCCGCTGACGTCGATGAAGCGCTACAGCGCGCCCTGTCAATCGACGGCCCGGTGCTGGTGGATGTGGTTGTCGCGAAAGAAGAACTGGCCATTCCGCCACAGATCAAACTGGAGCAGGCCAAAGGCTTCAGCCTGTATATGCTACGCGCCATCATCAGCGGTCGCGGCGATGAGGTGATCGAACTGGCAAAAACCAACTGGCTCAGGTAAAACAATGCACATCGCCTTTCAAACAATAGGGATGTGCAATGATCGATCTACGCAGTGATACCGTCACCCGTCCGGGTCGCGCCATGCTTGAAGAAATGATGGCCGCCCCGGTCGGGGACGACGTGTACGGGGATGACCCCACCGTTAACGCTCTCCAACAATACGCCGCTGACCTTTCAGGTAAAGAAGCGGCGTTATTTTTACCCACCGGCACCCAGGCCAACCTCGTGGCGCTACTTAGCCACTGCGAGCGCGGCGAAGAGTATATCGCCGGTCAGGGGGCACATAACTATCTGTATGAAGCCGGCGGCGCGGCGGTGCTCGGCAGCATTCAGCCGCAGCCGATTGACGCCGCGGCCGACGGTACGCTGCCGCTGGATAAAGTCGCCGCCAAAATAAAGGCGGATGACATTCACTTTGCCCGTACCCGCCTGCTAAGCCTGGAAAATACCCACAACGGCAAAGTGCTGCCGCGCGAGTATCTGAAAGAGGCATGGGAATTCACCCGTGAGCGCGGTCTGGCGCTGCATGTTGATGGCGCGCGTATTTTTAACGCCGTCGTGGCCTACGGTTGTGAACTCAAAGAGATCGTGCAGTATTGCGACTCCTTTACCATCTGCCTGTCCAAAGGGCTGGGGACGCCGGTCGGATCGCTACTGGTCGGCAGCCGCGATTACATCAAGCGCGCTACCCGCTGGCGCAAAATGACCGGCGGCGGCATGCGTCAGGCCGGTATCCTGGCGGCAGCCGGACTGTATGCCCTGAAAAATAACGTTGCGCGCCTGCAGGACGATCACGACAACGCGGCCTGGCTGGCAGAGCAGCTACGGGAAGCCGGGGCGGACGTGATGCGTCACGACACCAATATGCTGTTTGTCCGCGTCGGAGAAGCCAACGCTGCAGCCCTGGGTGAGCACATGAAAGCACAGGGCGTGCTGATCAACGCATCGCCGGTTGTCCGTCTGGTGACCCATCTGGATGTTTCGCGGGAACAGCTTGCTGATGTCGTCGCTCACTGGCGCGCATTCCTGAATCGTTAAGGAGAGAGATGTGCCGCAACGCATAGTAGTTCTTGGCGCCAGTGGTTACATTGGTCAGCATCTGGTGCAGGCGCTCAGCCAGCAAGGACATCAGGTACTGGCGGCGGCACGTCGCATTGAACGACTGGAAAAACAGCAGTTGCCCAACGTCAGTTGTCATAAGGTCGATCTGAACTGGCCGACGCAGCTTGCGTCTCTGCTGACGAATGTTGATACCGTCTACTATCTGGTACACGGTATGGGAGAAGGCGGCGATTTCATCGCCCACGAACGTCAGGTCGCGCTTAACGTGCGTGATGCCCTGCGTGAAACGCCGGTCGGGCAGCTGATTTTTCTCAGCTCCTTGCAGGCACCGGAACACGAGCAGTCCGACCACCTGCGGGCGCGGCAGATCACCGCCGATACCCTGCGCGAGTCTGGCGTGCCGGTAACGGAACTGCGCGCCGGGATCATCGTTGGAGCCGGTTCCGCCGCTTTTGAAGTGATGCGCGACATGGTCTACAACCTGCCGGTGCTGACCCCGCCACGCTGGGTGCGTTCACGTACCACGCCCATCGCGCTGGAAAACCTGCTGCATTATCTGGTGGCCCTGCTGGATCACCCGTCCCGTGAGCATCGGATCTTTGAGGCAGCCGGGCCACAGGTGCTTAGCTACCAGCAGCAGTTCGAACATTTCATGACGGTGAGCGGCAAGCATCGCTGGCTTATCCCCATCCCCTTTCCCACCAGTTGGATTTCCGTCTGGTTCCTGAATGTCATCACCTCGGTGCCGCCTACCACCGCGAAAGCGTTGATACAGGGCCTCAGACACGATCTGCTGGCCGATGACAGCGAACTGCGGGCATTGATACCCCAAAAGCTTATCGCCTTTGACGATGCCGTACGCAGCACGCTGAAGGAAGAGGAGAAACTGGTGAACTCCAGCGACTGGGGCTACGACGCGCAGGCGTTTGCCCGCTGGCGACCGGAATACGGTTTTTTCGCCAAACAGGCCGGGTTTACCGTAAAGACATCCGCCAGTTTGCCGGCATTGTGGCGGGTCGTGAACCGTCTCGGCGGCAAAGAGGGCTATTTCTTTGGCAATGCATTGTGGAAGATCCGCGCCGCACTGGATCTGCTGGTCGGCCATCGGCTGGCAAAAGGTCGCCCTGAACACGACCTGCTTCAACCGGGCGATACCGTAGACAGCTGGAAAGTGATTATCGTCGAGCCGGAAAAACAGCTCACGCTGCTGTTTGGCATGAAAGCGCCAGGACTGGGACGGCTGAGCTTTACCCTTGACGATAAGGGCGATCATCGCGAGATTGACGTGCGCGCCTGGTGGCACCCGCATGGCATGCCCGGGCTTTTCTACTGGCTGCTGATGATCCCGGCGCACCTGTTTATTTTCCGGGGAATGGCAAAAAAAATAGCCAGACTTGCAGAACAAATCACAGATAAATCGTAAAAACTTACTGTATTGTTTCACGTTTCCCATTGCATACCGACGTAATTCACGGAAGAATGCGCACGACGTTTTATTAAACACAGTGGACTGATATGAAGGTACTGGTTACCGGCGCAACCAGCGGCTTAGGACGAAACGCGGTTGAGTTTTTGCGCAACAAAGGCATCAGCGTCAGAGCGACCGGTCGCAACGAAGCGATGGGTAAACTGCTCGAAAAAATGGGCGCGGAGTTTGTGCATGCGGATCTGACCGAGCTGGTCTCTTCGCAGGCGAAGGTTATGCTTGCGGGCATCGATACGCTGTGGCACTGCTCAAGTTTCACCTCACCCTGGGGAACTCAGGAAGCCTTTGATCTGGCAAACGTTCGTGCGACCCGCCGTCTTGGCGAATGGGCCGTCGCATGGGGCGTGCGTAACTTTGTTCATATCTCCTCTCCATCGCTTTATTTCGATTATCACCATCATCGCGATATCAAAGAAGATTTTCGCCCGCACCGCTTTGCCAACGAATTTGCCCGCAGCAAAGCTGCCGGGGAAGAGGTCATCAGCCTGCTGGCCCAGGCGAATCCACAGACCCGGTTTACGGTGCTGCGCCCACAGAGCCTGTTTGGCCCACACGACAAAGTGTTTATCCCCCGCCTGGCACACATGATGCACCATTACGGCAGCGTGCTGTTGCCGCACGGCGGCAGTGCGATGGTCGATATGACCTACTATGAGAACGCAATCCACGCGATGTGGCTGGCGAGCCAGGAACTGTGCGACAGCCTGCCGTCCGGTCGGGTGTACAACATCACCAACGGCGAACCCAGAACCCTGCGCAGTATCGTGCAAAAGCTGATTGATGAGCTGAATATTCACTGTCGGATCCGCTCCGTGCCCTATCCGATGCTGGATATGATTGCCCGTAGTCTGGAGCACTTTGGCAATAAGTCTGCCAAAGAACCGGCGTTAACCCACTACGGGGTGTCGAAGCTGAATTTCGATTTTACGCTGGATATCAGCCGCGCCGAAGCGGAACTGGGGTATAAGCCAGTGGTGACGCTGGATGAAGGCATTGTGCAAACGGCCGCGTGGCTGCGCGACCACGGAAAACTGCATCGCTAACCTTGCCCATACTTTTCCAGTAACGCCTCAGCAATCGCCTGCGTTTCAGCATCGGCAACGCCATTCCACAACGTCGGGCGGAAGTGCATCTGAAACGCCATCACGACGCGCTGCTGTTCACGCGCGGTCATTTCAGGCTTCACCTCATAACCATAACGCGACAACAGATCCAGCAGTGACGCCATCTCAACGGGCGCGTGCGGCGCCCGTCCAGCGAGATAGAAATTTACCCGCTGCGCATCGGGCCAGGCGCCAATACCCTGCTCTGCCAGCGCTCGCCAGGGAAACAGCGGACCGGGATCGTCTTTTCGCTGCGGAGCGATATCCGCATGCGCGACCACGTTCTGTGGCTTGATGTCATAACGGGCGATGATGTCTTTCGCCAGCGGTATCAGCGCCTGAATCTGCGCAGGCTCAAACGGGGCAAAATATTTATCACCCGCCGATTTTTGCCAGCCGCGATTTTCCAGCTCAATGCCAATCGAGGTGTCGTTGATGCGCGCCGCGCCGCGCCAGAAGCTGATACCGGCATGCCACGCCAGATCCTGTTCCGACACCAGTTGCCAGATACGCGGTTTACCGCGATGCAATGGCGGCACGGACGGGATCAGATAATGCGAGCTGACGTTTTTATCCGTCAGCGTCGCCAGCGAGCTATCGAAATCATCCGCCGTATAGTGGATCACCAACACTTTAATGCGCGGATATGCCGCCTGCGCCTGATGACGGGTATCAAGCTGATAACCGTCTTTATCAACGATCCCTTTTTCGCCTGCGCACCCCGTCAGGAATAACGCAAAGGCCGCCAGCCATAACCCCTTTCTCATCGACGCGTTTTCACCGCCGTCCCGCTCACACTGACCATCAGCATGCTGCTGTCTTTGCCGACCGTTTCATAATCGATATCAATGCCAACCACCGCGTCAGCACCCAGCGCTTTCGCCTGCTCGCCCAGCTCCGCGAAGGCAATTTCACGTGCTTTGCGTAACTCTTTTTCATAAGCGCCTGAACGACCGCCGACGATATCGCGGATACCGGCAAAAAAGTCCCGGAAGATATTCGCGCCCAGGATGGCTTCGCCGGTGACCACACCGCAGTATTCCACGATGCTTTGTCCTTCAAGTGTGGGGGTTGTCGAAAATTGCATGATGTCTCTCCTGGTTACATTCAGCACATTATCAGCGCCATACACTATCATTGAAAGGATATAATTGATTATCGTAGATGACTGTTATCTTAGAAGACTCATGGCAGAACGCTTATAAGGAAATCACTATGCGCTATTCGAAACTCTCCCTGCTTATCCCTTGCGCGCTGCTGCTCAGCGCCTGCACCACCGTCACGCCAGCCTATAAAGACAACGGGCCGCGTACGGGGACCTGTGTGGATGGCGGCCCGGACAGTGTAGCTCAACAATTCTATGACTATCGTATCCAGCACCGCAGTAATGATATCACCGCCCTGCGCCCTTACCTGAGCGACAACCTGGCGAAACTGCTGTCGGATGCCAGTCGTGACAGTGCGCATCGTCAACTGATGAGCAGCGATCCGTTCTCCAGCCGCGCAACGCCACCGGACAGCGCCAGCGTCGCCAGCGCCTCGACCATTCCGAATAGTGATGCACGCAACATCCCGCTACGCGTTGCGCTGAAACAGGGCGATCAGAACTGGCAGGATGAAGCGCTGATGATCCGTGAAGGCCAGTGCTGGGTCATTGATGATGTGCGCTATCTCGGCGGCAGCGTGCATGCCCCGGCCGGGACGCTTCGTCAGTCGGTTGAAAACCGTTAATCTCTCCGCTTAAACGCGCTAAAAATCGTAACCCCCGTAAATTGTCCGGCATTCTGCATGGAATGCCGACAATTGTTCTTACCGGCCTTCTCCCTCGCTATTTTGTGCTATGTTTAAGGGGAAATGCGCGCTATATTTAACTTTTAAAGCATAAATATTGCATAACTATTCTGTCAAAGGTACTATCTGCGGCTTCAATAGCTATCAGACGGCCAGTATACGAGTATCAATGAGTATTCAATTAAACGGCATTAACTGCTTCTACGGCGCGCATCAGGCGCTGTTCGATATCACGCTGGATTGCCCGCAGGGTGAAACACTGGTGTTACTGGGCCCAAGCGGGGCCGGTAAAAGCTCACTGCTGCGGGTACTCAATCTGCTTGAGATGCCGCGTTCCGGTACGCTCAACATTGCGGGAAATCACTTCGATTTCCGCAAAACGCCGTCAGATAAAGCGATTCGCGAGCTGCGCCAGAACGTCGGAATGGTCTTTCAGCAATACAATCTGTGGCCGCACCTCACCGTGCAACAGAACCTGATTGAAGCCCCCTGCCGCGTGTTGGGTTTATCGAAAGATCAGGCGTTAGCCCGTGCAGAAAAACTGTTGGATCGCCTGCGTCTGAAACCTTACAGCGATCGTTATCCGCTGCATCTTTCCGGCGGTCAGCAACAGCGTGTCGCCATTGCCCGCGCGCTGATGATGGAACCGCAGGTGTTGCTGTTTGATGAACCTACCGCCGCGCTGGATCCGGAAATTACCGCGCAAATCGTCAGCATCATTCGTGAACTGGCGGAAACCAATATTACACAAGTGATCGTGACGCACGAAGTGGAAGTGGCGCGTAAAACCGCCAGCCGCGTCGTGTATATGGAAAACGGTCATATCGTCGAGCAGGGTAATGCGAGTTGCTTTGCCGACCCGCAGACCGAAGCATTTAAAAACTATCTCTCTCACTAAGATTCGGGACAACACAATGAAAAAAGTTCTGATTGCCGCGCTTATCGCAGGCTTTAGCCTTTCCGCTACAGCAGCCCAGACCATTCGTTTTGCGACCGAAGCGTCCTATCCTCCGTTTGAATCTATGGACGCTAATAACAAGATTGTCGGCTTTGATGTTGATCTGGCCAATGCGCTGTGTAAAGAGATCGACGCGACCTGTACGTTTACCAACCAGGCGTTCGACAGCCTGATCCCGAGCCTGAAATTCCGTCGTTTCGACGCGGTGATGGCGGGGATGGATATCACGCCTGAGCGTGAAAAACAGGTACTGTTCACCACCCCTTACTATGACAACTCCGCGCTGTTCATTGGTCTGCAGGGTAAATTCACCGGTGTTGATCAGCTGAAAGGCAAGAAAGTGGGCGTGCAGAATGGCACCACTCACCAGAAATTCATCATGGATAAACACCCGGAAATCACTACCGTTCCGTATGACAGCTACCAGAATGCGAAACTGGATCTGCAAAACGGCCGTATTGACAGCGTGTTTGGTGATACCGCGGTGGTCACCGAGTGGCTGAAAGACAATCCGAAGCTGGCGCCGGTTGGCGATAAAGTGACGGATAAAGATTACTTCGGCACTGGCCTCGGCATCGCCGTACGCCAGGGCAACGAGGAACTGCAGCAGAAATTCAACACTGCGCTGGAAAAAGTGAAGAAAGATGGGACTTACGAGACCATCTATAACAAATGGTTCCAGAAGTAAGCCTTGATGAACGAATTTTTCCCACTTGCAAGCGCCGCCGGGATGACCGTCGGCCTTGCCGTCTGTGCACTGATCCTCGGCCTGGCGCTGGCAATGCTTTTCGCCGTCTGGGAGTCAGTGAAATGGCGTCCTGTGGCGTGGACCGGTTCCGCGCTGGTCACCATTTTACGCGGCCTGCCGGAAATTCTGGTGGTGCTGTTTATCTATTTCGGCTCCTCTCAACTGCTGCTGATGCTCTCTGATGGCTTTACGATCAATCTGGGCGTCGTGCAGATTCCGGTACGAATGGAGATCGAAAACTTCGACGTCAGCCCCTTCCTGTGCGGGGTGATCGCCCTCTCTCTGCTCTACGCAGCCTATGCGTCACAAACGCTGCGCGGCGCGCTGAAAGCGGTACCGCTGGGTCAGTGGGAATCCGGCCAGGCGCTGGGACTGTCGAAGACCGCCATTTTCTTCCGGCTGGTGATGCCGCAAATGTGGCGTCATGCGCTGCCGGGGCTGGGTAACCAGTGGCTGGTATTGCTGAAAGATACCGCGCTGGTGAGCCTCATCAGCGTCAACGACCTGATGCTGCAAACCAAGAGTATCGCCACGCGAACCCAGGAACCGTTTAACTGGTACATCATCGCTGCGGCGATCTACCTGGTGATTACGCTGGTGAGTCAGTACATTCTCAAACGCATTGACCTGCGCGCGACACGTTTTGAGCGGAGACCGGGCTGATGTTTGAGTATTTACCTGAACTGCTGAAAGGGCTGCATACCAGCCTGACGCTGACGGTGGCGTCCATTGTCGTCGCCCTGATTCTGGCGTTGATTTTCACGATTGTTCTGACGCTGAAAACCCCGGTCGTGGTCTGGCTGGTGCGTGGCTATATCACGCTGTTTACCGGTACCCCGCTGCTGGTGCAGATCTTCCTGATCTACTACGGGCCGGGACAGTTTCCGTCTCTGCAGGAGTATCCGGTTCTGTGGCATCTGCTGTCTGAGCCGTGGCTGTGCGCGCTGATTGCGCTGTCGCTGAACAGCGCAGCCTATACCACTCAGCTGTTCTATGGGGCGATTCGCGCGATTCCGGAAGGCCAGTGGCAGTCCTGCGGCGCGCTGGGGATGAGCAAGAAAGACACGCTGGCAATCCTGTTGCCGTATGCCTTTAAACGCGCCCTCTCCTCGTATTCCAACGAAGTGGTACTGGTGTTCAAGAGTACCTCTCTGGCGTATACCATCACGCTGATGGAAGTGATGGGCTACGGCCAGCTGCTGTACGGTCGCACCTATGATGTGATGGTATTCGGCGCAGCAGGAGTCATCTACCTGATCGTCAATGGACTGTTGACGTTAATGATGCGTCTGATCGAGCGCAAAGCGCTGGCTTTCGAGCGCCGAAACTAAGCACTTTATTGCATAAACCACAATCAACAAGACGGACAAGTTTCTAACCTGTCCGTCTTTTTTTATTTAACGAAAAAATAGTTAATCATTTTTATTGCATATAAATTCAATTGCTGGAATTGTAAATCCATGCCGCAGAAACGGCGCCTCATCATAACGGGAGTCCAACCATGAAAAAGTTAGTTCTGGCCGCATTACTTGCCTCTTTCGCCGTCGGTGCCTCTGCCGCTGAAAAAATCAGTTTTGGCGTCTCTGCGACCTATCCACCATTCGAATCTATGGATGCCAATAACCAAATCGTCGGCTTCGACCTCGATCTGGCAAAAGCCTTGTGCAAACAAATGCAGGCAGAATGTACTTTCACCAACCATGCGTTTGACAGCCTGATCCCGGCGCTCAAGTTCAAGAAATATGACGCCGTGATTTCCGGTATGGATATCACCCCAGAGCGGAGCAAACAGGTGGCGTTTACGACCCCCTACTATGCCAACTCGGCGCTGGTGATTTCGAAGAAAGATACCTACAAAACCTTTGCCGATCTGAAAGGTAAACGTATCGGGATGGAAAACGGCACCACTCACCAGAAATACTTGCAGGACAAGCACCCGGAAGTGAAAACCGTGGCCTATGACAGCTATCAGAATGCGTTTATCGACCTGAAAAATGGCCGTATTGATGGCGTATTCGGTGATACCGCCGTAGTGAACGAGTGGCTGAAAACCAACCCGCAGTTGGGTGTAGCAACCGAGAAAGTCACCGATCCGCAGTACTTCGGTACCGGCCTCGGCATCGCGGTTCGCCCGGATAATACCGTGCTGCTGGATAAACTGAACGCTGCGCTGGCGGCGATCAAGGCCGACGGTACGTACCAAAAAATCAACGACCAGTGGTTCCCGCAGTAAGTCGAATCGCTGGCGGTAGAAGGCCTGACAACGCTACGCTTGTCAGGCCTGCAAAATACACATCACACGCAGGCCGGATAAGGGGCCAGCGTCGCCATCCGGCAAACCGTGACTAATCCTTCAACAACAATGTCAGCACTTCATAATGCGCGGTATGTGGAAACATATCGAAAAGCTGTACCCGTTCAATGCGATAGCCCGGCAATGCGGCAATATCTTTCGCCATCGTCTGCGCATTACAGCTGGAATAGATAATGAACGGCGGCGCCATCTGTCCCAGGTAATCGCAAAGCGGCTTACCGATTCCGCGTCGCGGCGGATTCACCAACACCAGATCCGGCCCGCCCCCCTGCCCGGTGGCAAACTGCGTCGAATCCAGCGCCTGAAAATGAAGATGGGTTAAGCCCAGTTCCGCCGCTGACTGCTTCGCACAGGCAATGGCTTCCGGGGCAATTTCAATTCCCGTCAACTGCATCTGCGGCGTCGCGCAATGCAGACCAAAACCGCCGACGCCACAGAACAGATCCCACATGTGATTCACCGGCAACTGTCGTACCCAGTCACGCGCCGTGGCATACAGTTGGCTTGCCACCGCCGGGTTGGTCTGGAAGAAACTGTGCGGGCGGATCCACAGCGGCACGTCGTTAAACCGCTCCGCCAGCGCCTGCTGTTCAGTCAGGAAGATTTCTGTCTCCCCTTCCATAATCGCCATATGCACGGGCTGAAGATTGACGCTGATGACCTTCAGTTGCGGCAGTTGCGCCTGCAACCACGGCAACGCAGCACGCAACTGTGCCAGTTTGCTGTCGGAACGCAGAACAAAGCGCAGCATCATACCGCCATCAAACTGACTTTCCGTCAGCAGAAGGTACTTAAGCTCTCCACGCTTGCGCGCCACGTTGTAGGGAGTAAGTCCGGCACGGGCTATAAACGGTTTCAGCACGGCAAACACCGGCGCAAACGAGGCCGGATAGAGCGGACAATCGCACAGATCCTCTGGCGTACCATCGCGATGCAACATGCCCAGCAACGGTTTTTCCACACTGCCGCTGACCACCATCTTCGCTTTATTGCGAAACGCCTGCTCCGGGCCGCTGACCGGCGCGCACCACTCCCCGACCGGAAAACCGGCAAGCAGATTTTGTAGATCGGTGGTTTTGGCGGTGAGTTGCTCGCCAACGGGTTGCGTGATCCACTGACAGGAACGACAGCGACCGGCGTCATAGAGTGCGCACTGCATACGGAAACCTTTATCTAAACAGGGGCGAGGATTATACACATTATTGTAAGCGGAAGAAGCGACGACTGGCCGCGGGCACAAACAGTAATAACAGCACCAGCATATCGGGCAACTTTTGCATCACCAGCGTGCGCAGTATCTCCCGCTTTGACTCACCGGCAATACTGAACAGTTCGGGATAACCGTAGCCCAACGAGGCCGCCCACAAATAGCCTGCGGCAATCACCTGCGTGAGGAGATACACCCACCGCGCCCAGTTACGCCCCTTCACCAGTGAAAACGCGCAGCCGATCTCCACAAACACCAGCACCAGACTGCCCAGAAAAACCAGCGTCAAATTCCAGGTCTGCACACTGCGATGGATAAACTCAGCCAGTCCGCGAACGCCAAGCGTGTTAAAGATCATCAGCAGGTCGAGCCCACGGATCATAATAATGGCGAGCGCCGCCACCTGCACCAGCGCAGGCACATTCAGGCGGGCATGTGATGAGGATGATTTTTTAAAAAATCCCAACGAATCGTCTTCCATGAAAACAATGCCGCGACGGGCGCGGCATTATGTAGCCAGGTTGGCAGATTTTAGTGTCTTCAGTCACGTCTTGCACGCTGGATATCGCGGATCCGCTGTTTTTCCGTGCGGGCCATCAGATACCAGGCGATAAAACCGACAATTCCGACCACACCGAGGATCAGCGTCGCCAGGGCGTTGATTTCCGGGTTAACGCCCATCCGCACGCTAGAGAAAACCAGCATCGGTAATGTGGTCGCGCCCGGCCCGGAGACAAAACTGGCAATGACCAGGTCATCCAGTGACAACGTGAACGCCAGCAGCCAGCCGGAGACTACCGCTGGCATAATCATCGGCAGCGTAATCACAAAGAACACCTTCAGCGGCGTCGCCCCCAGATCCATCGCCGCTTCCTCAATGGAGCGATCCAGTTCACGCAGGCGCGAGGAGATCACCACCGCCACATACGCCGTACAGAACGTGACGTGCGCCAGCCAGATAGTCAGCATGCCACGATCCGACGGCCAGCCAATAGCGTGTCCCAGCGCGACAAATAGCAGCAACAGGGAGAGCCCGGTGATCACATCCGGCATCACCAGCGGCGCGGTGATCATAAAGGCAAAGCCGTTCGACCCGCGAAAGCGGCCAAAACGCACCATCACCACCGCAGCAATCGTGCCGAGTATCGCCGCCATGGTCGCCGCGCAGGCGGCGATGGTCAGACTTAACCCCACCGCGCTCATCATTGCGCTATCGCGGAACAGTTCGCCGTACCAGCGCGTTGACCATCCAGCCCACACCGTGACCAGTTTGGAACTGTTAAACGAGTAGATGACCAGCATCAGCATCGGCGCATACAGGAAGGTAAATCCGAGCACCAGAATCACAATGCGCCAGGGCGAACGAATTACCGGTAAGTTGTTCATCCGTGGACCCCTCCGCTTTTTTGCTGATGTTTGTGGAACCACATAATCGGGACGATCAGCAGCAGCAACATCACAATCGCAACCGCAGATGCCACCGGCCAGTCGCGGTTGTTAAAGAACTCTTGCCACAGCACGCGACCAATCATGATGCTGTCTGGTCCGCCGAGCAGTTCCGGGATCACAAACTCGCCCACCGCCGGAATGAACACCAGCATAGAACCGGCAATAATGCCGCCTTTGGTCAGCGGGACGATCACGCTAAAGAACGTTTTCAGCGGACGCGCGCCCAGATCCAGCGACGCTTCCACCAGCGAGTAATCAATCCGCGTCAGCGCGGTATAAATCGGCAGCACCATGAACGGCAGATAGGCGTACACAATGCCGATATACACCGCCAGATTGGTGTGCAGAATGGTCAGCGGCTGGTCGATCACCCCCAACCACAGCAGAAAGTTATTCAACACGCCATTATTTTTCAGGATCCCCATCCAGGCATATACGCGGATCAAAAACGAGGTCCACGACGGCAGGATCACCAGCAGCAGCAGAATATTACGCGTTGACGGCTTGCTGTGCGCCACCGCCCACGCCAGCGGATAGCCCAGCAGCAGACAGCAAAGCGTCGAGATCCCCGCCACCTGTAGCGACTGCAGATAGGCATCAAAATAGAGCGGATCGTCCGTCAGCTGCAGGAAATTACCGAGATTAAGGGTGATCGACAGCTGCCCGTCGGCCCACGCCATCAGTTCCGTATACGGCGGGATCGCCCGCGCCATCTCCGCCAGACTGATTTTAAAGACGATCAGAAAAGGCAGCAGAAACAGCAGGATCAACCAGACGTAAGGCAGCGCTATCACCAGTTTGCGCCCGTGCTTCATCTGTACGCGCGCCAGCCAGAACGTAAAGCCGCCTGGCTTTTCTACGCGTGCCGGAGGTTCAAGTGTACTCATCTTCGCTCCTTAAACCGTCAACACCACACAACTGTCCGCATCCCAGCACAGACGCACCTCATCGCCCCAGGTCGGCAGACCTTTGCGATAACGGTGAGCGTTTTGCAACTGGGCGCTGATCATCTGTCCGCTTTTCAGGCGAACGTGATAGATGGAGAGATCGCCAAGATAGGCAATGTGCACCACTTCGCCGACGGCGAAGTTAAAACCGTCGGCAGGCGGCTCTTCGCACAGCATGATCTTTTCCGGGCGCAGCGCCACGTGCACCGGCACGTTATCCACCACCGACGCATCCGGATCGACCTTCAACGGATGCACCAGTCCTGGAGAATAGAGCACCAGGCCATCTTCCTGGCGTTCTTTAAGCACGCCCTCAAACACGTTGACCGAACCAATAAACTCCGCGCTGTAACGAGTGGTCGGATGCTCGTAAATCTCTTCTGGCTCACCGATTTGCACAAATTTGCCACGGTTCATAATGGCAATACGCCCGGCCATGGTCATCGCCTCTTCCTGATCGTGCGTCACCATCACGCAGGTTACACCGACGCGCTCAAGGATATCGACCACTTCGAGCTGCATACGGTCACGCAGCTTTTTATCCAGTGCGCCCATCGGCTCGTCAAGCAGCAGAAGTTTAGGCCGTTTTGCCAGGCTTCTCGCCAGCGCCACACGCTGACGCTGACCGCCGGAAAGCTGATGCGGTTTGCGTTTGGCGAACTCCTGCATATGCACCAGACCCAGCATTTCGTCGACCCGGCTGGCAATTTCTGCTTTCGGCAGTTTGTCCTGCTTCAGACCAAAGGCGATATTCTGTTCCACCGTCATATGGGGGAACAGCGCGTAGGACTGAAACATCATATTGATGGGACGTAAATAAGGCGGTACCTGGGACAGGTCGACGCCATCCAGCATGATTTGTCCGGTGGTGGGTTGCTCAAACCCCGCCAGCATGCGCAGCAGCGTGGATTTCCCGCAGCCTGATGCGCCCAGCAGGGCAAAGATTTCGCCTTTATAAATGGTCAGACTTACGTCATCGACAGCGTGCTGACCATCGAAGGATTTGGTCAGGTTGCGGATTTCGAGGAGCGGCGTCAGCGCTTTACGGGTTTTCGCCTGCGGGCGTGGGGTGGCATCATTCACGGGGTGCTCTCCGGCAGAAACAAATCATGGTGCAGGCGCACCAGAACGGTGCGCCTGTTGCCGGGAGCGCTTCGCTTGCCCGGCCTACTTCAACGGCGGATTATTTACCGCTCTTCACCTTGGTCCAGGCACGCGTACGGACGCGGTCAATCTTCGGCTCCTGAACTTTCAGGGTGAACATCTTCGCGCGCACGTCTGCTGGCGGATAAATGCCTGGATTATCACGCACTTCTGGGCTCACCAGCGCTGTGGCCTCTTTGTTGGCATTCGCGTAGAACACGTGGTCAGAGATATGCGCAATCACGTCCGGGCGCAACAGATAGTTGAGGAACTGATAGGCCTCGTCTTTATTTTTGGCATCTGCCGGCATCGCGAAGACGTCAAAGAAGGCCATCGCCCCTTCCTTCGGAATCGAGAAGGAGATATTGACGCCATTCTTCGCCTCTTTCGCCCGGTTAGCGGCCTGCCAGACATCCCCTGCCCAGCCGATCGCCACGCAGGTATCGCCGTTAGCCAGGTCGTTAATGTACTGCGAAGAGTGGAAGTAACGGATATTCGGCCGCAGCTTGAGCAGCAGGTCGGTAGCCGGTCCGGTATAGTCGTCCGCTTTGGTGCTGTTCGGATCTTTACCCAGATAGTTCAGCACGGTGGCAAACACCTCTTCTGGCGCATCGAGGAAAGAGACGCCGCAGCTCTTGAGCTTTTCAAGATTTTCCGGCTTCAGCACCAGATCCCAGCTCTTAACCGGGGCATCAGCGCCGAGCACCGCTTTCACTTTATCGACGTTGTAGCCAATACCGGTGGTCGCCCACATATACGGCATCGCAAATTTATTGTCCGGGTCGTGTTTGGCGACCAGTTTAAGCAGTTCCGGATCGAGATTTTTCCAGCCCGACAGTTTGCTCTTATCCAGCGGCTGGAAAACGCCTGCCGTCAACTGACGTTCAAGGAAGCTCGCGGAAGGCACGACCAGGTCAAAACCGGTGCTGCCTGCCATCAGTTTGCCTTCAAGTACTTCGTTGGAGTCAAAAACGTCATAGACCACTTTGATGCCGGTCTCTTTTTCAAAATTAGCGACCGTATCCGGCGCAATATAGTCAGACCAGTTATAGATATGGAGTGTTTTTTGTTCCGCAGCGAGCGTGCCGGCAGAGACGGCCATCAGAGCACCCGCAACCAGACCCGATAGCCATTTTTTATTTAAGGCGGTCATAATCTCTTTCCTTATCAAAGTTCGTTAACAAACGAACCAAAAAAGTTGCACTCAATGCTATGCAAGAAACGTGCATAGTTTGTCATTCGGCAAAAACCAGGAAGAGCGGACGCTCCCCCGACCGTTATTGCTCGCTGTAATGAAGCTTCGCAAGAATAACTTTAGCCAGGGTTTCAGGCTATAGCCCAGATTAAAAAACGCCTTTTATCAATTTTTTATGCAATTTATGTCTATGTGATAAAGCGAAACGGCGGGAAAGGAGGTGAATAATTCTTTAAAGAAAGGTTAAATGCAGAATAAAAGAACGTAAACCGCAGCCGCTCTGGCAGCGACTGCGCTATACGCGTCATACTTCACGTTAAAATCAGTGAAGAAAATGGTTCTCAACGCTGCTTTTTTGCGCGTCTTCTTCGGCGGTAAACAGCATCTGGTGCGCGCCCGCTTCAAGAATGACCATGGATATCTGCTCTTCGCTCTGACGTACAAACCACTCGAACTGCGCGTAGGTCACCCCCTGCATAACGGATAAAGACTGGCAAACCACTAGCTTTGGCAGATTATCATCCTGCATATCCAGAAACGCTTTCACGGTAAGGGAACTGGCATTAATGGCAGACAGATCCGCCGCCAGCGGCAGTAACGCAGAAGGCCTCACTTCCGCCATCGCAGAAAACAGCAGCGTATTATCGACGAGATCTAATTTCGCATCGTAGATGCCGTCAAAATTTTGCATGTGCGGTAAATGCAGTGCCTGACAGGTATCACATTCAAAAAAACTCATGCCCAGGTCGTCGAGCCATTGCCGCAACGTATCCAGAGTGGGAACGACCAATTCTGTCATAATAATGTGCTACCTCTTACGATGAAAAAATACCGGCACAGCTTACGCAAAAAGTGTTCGTCATGCCACGATCATCGGCGATATTAAGACTAGCCACCCGTTTTGAGACAAAATTCAGCCGTCGCGTGGCGTTCGATCCACTGAATCATGCGCCCGGCGATATCGATACCGGTGATTTTTTCGATCCCTTCCAGACCCGGAGAGGCGTTCACTTCCATCACCAGCGGGCCGCGCTCGGCGCGTAAAATATCAACACCGGCGACATCAAGCCCCATCGTCTGCGCGGCTTTAATCGCAATCTTGCGCTCACGGGGAGTAATGTTGGCAACGCAGGCCACACCGCCGCGGTGCAGATTAGAACGAAAATCGCCGTCCTTCGCCCGTCGTTCGATGGCCGCGACCACCTCATCTCCCACCACCAGACAGCGAATATCGCGACCTTTGGCCTCTTTAATATATTCCTGAACCAGAATATGGGCGTTAAGCCCCCGGAAAGCATCCACGACGCTCTCAGCAGCCTGACGGGTTTCCGCCAGTACCACGCCAATCCCCTGCGTTCCTTCCACCAGTTTCACCACCAGCGGCGCGCCACCGACCATATCGATCAGATCGCTGGTATCATCCGGCGAGTGCGCAATGCCGGTAATCGGGAGATCGATACCCTGGCGCGCCAGCAGTTGCAGCGAGCGTAGCTTATCGCGGGCGCGGGTAATCGCCACAGATTCGTTCAACGGATAGCTGCCCAGCATCTCAAACTGGCGTAGCGCCGCCGTACCATAAAAGGTGATCGCCGAACCGATACGCGGAATGACGGCATCAAAATGAGGCAGCTTGCGTCCTTTATAATGAATTGAGGACGCCGCCGGATTGATGTTCATATAACAGGAAAGCGGATCGAGTATTTCAACCAGATGGCCGCGCGCCATCGCCGCTTCACGCAGGCGCTTACACGAATAGAGCGTTCCATCCCGGGACAATATGGCAATTTTCACCCAGCACCTCTCAGCATCACTCGATCACTATCCCGCGTATCATACACAGCGGCGGAATTTTTAGCGCGTGGCCCACCCCTGTTTATGTAAATATTCCAGGATAAAGGGACGATTTTCCTTAATCAGCGTGCGGCGAATATGATCGCTCCAGGTGTCACGGCGGGTATTGCTGCCGCGGCTGAGATAATACTGCGCGAGCTGTTCGTCATAATCAGCCAGCGCGTCCCTGTCGAGCGGCTGGTAGTGGTTTTCGTGCATCACAATCGCGGCAGGCAGGCGCGGCTTAAGATCCGGATTATCGGCAGGCCACCCCAGGCACAGCCCAAACAGCGGCAGTACGTGCTTCGGCAGCGTCAGCAATTCCGTGACCGATTCGATGTTATTACGTAAGCCGCCGATATAAACGCCGCCCAGCCCCAACGATTCCGCCGCCGTCAGCGCGTTTTGCGCCATCATCGCCGTATCAACCACACCCAGCAGCAACTGCTCTGCCAGACCTAATTGCGCTTCAGGGCAAATCTGCAGATGACGATTGAAGTCTGCGCAGAAGACCCAAAACTCAGCGGCCTGCGCGACGTGCTGTTGACCGCCGGTTAATGGCACCAGCGCGTCACGTAGCGCCGGATCCGTAATACGAATAATGGACGTGCACTGCAAAAAGCTGGAGCTGGAGGTCGCCTGAGCGGCCGCCAGAATCGCCTCTCGCTGTTCAGGCGTAATCGGTTGATCGGTAAAATGACGAATCGAGCGGTGACGACGCAGAAGGTTAATGGTTGGAGTCATTCTCTTTTTCTCTGTCTGAACGGGATGAATCGGATGGGGGCTTCATCAACTGTGGCGCCAGTCGCTGCGCGACTTGCCAGACGAATGCCAGTGCGGCGGGGATCATTAGCAGTACGCCCAAAAAAAGCATGATAATGACCGCTAACGCGCTGTTAAACGGGGCGGGAAGTGTCAGGTAGTGGTTCAGCGACAGCAAAGCCAGCGCCAGAAGCACCATACCCACCATTTCCAGAATCAATACACTTTTCGGTAACGCGCCAGTCATACGCACAGGAAGCCCTCTTTTGTGAGACATAGTGTAAGGCGTTCAGCGTGAATGTGTTTAACAGATATAGACTAAATGTATCGAAGTAAAAGGTGCAACCTACTGTTCAAGACTGACGATTAGCGTCATCATAGCAGCCATTCGCCGTCAGGCTTTGAGTTCGAGGAGAGAGACTACAATGTTCACCGTTATTTTTGGTCGCCCGGGTTGCCCTTACTGTGTACGCGCAAAAGAACTGGCAGAGAAACTGAGCAACGAACGCGATGATTTCAACTATCGCTACATCGACATCCATGCGGAAGGTATCACCAAAGCGGACCTGGAAAAGACCGTCGGCAAACCGGTTGAGACCGTGCCGCAGATTTTTGTTGATCAGAAACACATCGGCGGTTGCACCGATTTTGAAGCCTGGGCGAAAGAGAATTTGAATCTGTTCGCCTGAGTGCTGTGAGTACTGTGAGTGATGTAAAAACGCCCTCTCCAGAGGGCGTTATTGGTTTTTACGCTGTCGCGGCCTGAACAAACTGCTGATGAACAGGAAGCATAAGGCTCCCAAAGCACACCAGAATACCGCGCTGAATAACCACGCCATCTCCTGCCACAGCGAGCGAGTGGGCGTAAAGAAAAGACGCGTAAGCAGCAAACAACAAGGTGCTGCAAGCATCGCACCAAGGAGCGGTTTAATCACCTCCCGGCGATGAGAGCAAAAACTGGCGACCGCGCCTGGCAGCGTAAAAAACAGTAGCCCAATTTCAGGATGCCCGGCCGCCCGAAATGCCCCTTTCATGTTCATTGTCAGAAAAAGACAGACAACCACAAAGAGCACAAAGCAGCAGACCGCTCCTACCCAACCATGTTTATATTTCAATCATTTCTCCTGACACTGTCTCTATCGAACACACTTTTCGCCAAAGGCGTCCAGTCAGATAAAGCCGTTCAGCATTCCGTGCCAAAATACGCCAACACGATTCTTATAGCCGTTGATACGTAATGAGATTAAACTAGCCAGATTATATTGTTGTGCCGCTTATATTTGGGCTGTGAATATGTCACAATCGCCCTTATTTGATGGCAAAAACAGTAGCCTAAATTGCCATTTCTTTCAACAGCTTACTCGTAAACAAGAAGTTAGTCTCCGTGAATATAAACGTCGCCGATTTGTTAAATGGGAATTACATCCTGTTATTATTCGTTGTACTGGCTCTCGGCCTGTGTCTCGGTAAATTGCGTCTGGGTTCCATCCAACTGGGTAATTCCATTGGCGTTTTAGTCGTCTCTCTCTTATTAGGGCAGCAGCATTTCAGTATTAACACTGACGCACTGAATCTGGGCTTTATGCTGTTTATTTTTTGTGTCGGCGTTGAAGCTGGTCCTAACTTTTTTTCCATTTTTTTTCGGGACGGGAAGAATTACCTGATGCTGGCTCTGGTGATGGTCGGCAGCGCGCTGCTGATCGCCCTGGGGCTGGGTAAGCTATTTGGCTGGGACATCGGCCTGACGGCCGGTATGCTGGCTGGCTCAATGACGTCTACCCCGGTTCTGGTCGGTGCTGGCGATACGCTGCGCCATTTCGGAATGGAGAGCGCACAGCTTTCCCGGGCACTGGATAACCTGAGCCTGGGCTACGCGCTGACCTACCTGATCGGTCTGGTCAGCCTGATCGTCGGCGCACGCTACCTGCCAAAATTACAACATCAGGATCTGCAAACCAGCGCCCAGCAAATCGCCCGTGAACGCGGTCTGGACACCGATACGAACAGGAAGGTGTACCTGCCGGTTATTCGTGCTTATCGCGTCGGCCCGGAGCTGGTCGCCTGGACAGACGGAAAGAACCTGCGTGAGCTCGGCATTTACCGTGCGACCGGCTGCTACATTGAACGCATCCGTCGTAACGGTATTCTGGCAAACCCGGACGGCGACGCCGTACTGCAGATGGGTGATGAAATCGCGCTGGTCGGCTATCCGGATGCGCATGCCCGCCTCGACCCTAGCTTTCGTAACGGCAAAGAGGTTTTCGACCGCGACCTGCTCGACATGCGGATCGTCACGGAAGAGATCGTGGTGAAAAACCACAATGCAGTAGGACGCCGTCTTGCTCAACTGAAGCTCACCGATCACGGCTGCTTCCTGAACCGCGTGATTCGTTCGCAGATTGAAATGCCGATTGATGACAATGTGGTGCTTAATAAAGGCGACGTATTGCAGGTCAGCGGCGACGCGCGTCGGGTGAAAACGATCGCCGATCGCATTGGCTTTATCTCGATTCACAGCCAGGTAACCGATCTGCTGGCCTTCTGTGCATTCTTCATTATTGGTCTGATGATCGGCATGATCACCTTCCAGTTCAGTAACTTCAGTTTCGGCATCGGTAACGCCGCTGGATTGCTGTTCGCCGGGATCATGCTGGGCTTCCTGCGTGCTAACCATCCCACGTTTGGCTACATCCCTCAGGGCGCACTAAACATGGTGAAAGAATTCGGCCTGATGGTCTTTATGGCGGGCGTTGGCTTAAGCGCGGGCAGCGGCATCGGTCAGGGATTAGGGGCGATTGGCGGTCAAATGCTGATTGCCGGCCTGATCGTCAGCCTGGTGCCGGTGATCATTTGCTTCCTGTTCGGCGCCTATGTCCTGCGCATGAACCGGGCGCTCCTTTTTGGCGCCATGATGGGAGCACGTACCTGCGCACCGGCGATGGAAATTATCAGCGATACCGCGCGTAGCAATATCCCGGCGCTGGGTTACGCAGGCACCTACGCGATAGCCAACGTGCTGCTGACGCTGGCGGGGACGCTCATCATCATCATCTGGCCAGGCTTAGGATAAAACTGAAGTTGCCCCTTAAGTGAAAATTTTTTGCAAATACGTAGAACTTTTCCTCAAGGCGTCAGTCATAACTATTGCCACTGCTTTTCTTTGATGTCCCCAATTTGTGGAGCCCATCAACCCCGCCGTTTTGGTTCAAGGTTGATGGGTTTTTTGTTGCCTGCCGTTCTCCCCCTATCCTTGCACCCCACCATTTCTCACCCATACTTCCTGATTATCGGTCTGTGAAGGTGAAGACTTCATGTTGCTTAGAAACAAGGTCGTCGTGATTTTCGGCGGAAGCGGCGCTATCGGCAGTGCCGTGGCGCGGAATATGGCACGTGAGGGAGCGCGGGTGTATCTGGTTGCACGCGGTCAGGAAAAACTGGATCGTGTGGCGCACGATATTCGTACCGCAGGAGGCACCGCTAATACCCTCCTCATCGATGTTCTCGACGAGACCGCGATGATGACGCGCGTAGCAGAACTGGCGAGCAGGGCCGGCGGTTTCGATATTGTCGTCAATGCCACCGGTTTTATGCACGACCAGGGCAAAAAAGTCACGGAATTAACCCTGGACGAATTTATGCAGGGGATCCGTCCCTTTCTCACCGCGCAATTCACCCTCGCAAAGGCCGTAACGCCGCATATGGGGGGTGAACGCGCGGGTGTGATTCTTAGCGTCGTCGCCCCTGCAGGCGCGATGGCTATCGCGGGTCATTCAGGTCACATTGTCGGCAGCGCAGGGACAGAAGCGTTCGTCAAAGCCCTGGCTGCCGAACTCGCCCCCAGAAATATCCGCGTCATCGGAATTCGATCCCACGCGATCGGCGATGCCATTCAGGCAGGTTCTTATACCGGTAAAATTTTCGCCGCAAAAGCGCAGGAAATGGGGTTAACAACAGAAGAATGGTTAGGGGGTGCGGCGCAAAGCACAATGCTCAAACGCCTGCCAACGCTTGCGGATATCGCTGCGCTCATGACCTTTCTGGCCTCAGATAGCGCCAGCGCCATGACGGCGACCATCGTGAATGTGACCGCAGGCGCCACAACAGGATAATCGCGTTTCACCCGGCGATGCGCTTAACCATCCGCAGGATCTCTTCGCGCGTCATCGGCGTCCGGTCAGTCACAAAATGCAGCGTCATCCCTTCAATAAAAGCGTCCAGCGCCCGGGCGGTAATAGGATCAAACCACTGCTCAAGGGTTGTCTGACTGGTTTGCATCCAGTCCTGCATCACACTTCGTAGCGCCGGTTTACGATTCATCATCGCGTACAGCTGATACATCAGCTCCATATTACGCGGCGTCGTCACTTCTGAACTGTAAATGAGGGTGGTGATCGATTCGCAGGCCATTTCCGGCCCGGTCACCCCGGCAAAAAAGTCACGATATTGCTGCGCCATATCGCGCGTAAAACGCGTGAACGCCTCTTCAATCAACGAGTCCATACCCTCGAAGTAATACGTCATCGATCCCAGTGGAACCCCTGCACAGCTGGCGATTTTACGATGCGTTACAGCACTGATCCCATGCTCAGCAATTGTCTCGAGGGTTGCCTGAAGTATCCGTTCCCGGCGCTGCGGATCGTTTGGTCGTCTGCTCATAAATTCCCCTTCCGATTTATGTACAAATGTACACAAACTTGCTAGTGTTGTCGCTATTGTTGTACTTCTGGTGCTTCCCTGATGACATTGACTTCCTCCCGCAAAGCCCTGCAACGCCGAACCTGGGCGCTTTTTATGTTCTTCTTTTTGCCCGGCCTGCTAATGGCCTCCTGGGCCACGCGTACACCGGCTATTCGTGACACGCTCTCGGTTTCAACGGCGGAAATGGGGGCCGTGCTGTTTGGTCTCTCGATTGGTTCGATGAGCGGCATCCTTTGTTCGGCCTGGCTGGTGAAACGATTTGGCACACGAAAGGTGATTCGCACCACCATGTCCTGCGCGATTGTAGGGATGCTGGTACTGAGTCTGGCGCTTTGGCTCACCTCCCCGGTGCTGTTTGCGCTGGGTTTAGGCGTATTCGGCGCCAGTTTTGGTTCCGCAGAAGTGGCGATCAATATTGAAGGGGCGGCTGTCGAACGTGAGATGAACAAAACCGTGCTGCCGATGATGCACGGTTTTTACAGCTTCGGCACGCTGGCGGGCGCAGGCGTCGGGATGGCGCTGACGGCCTTTGGCGTCGCGGCAACCACGCATATTGTGCTGGCTTCGCTGGTGGCGATTGCGCCGATTTTTATTGCCATCAAAGCGATTCCCGACGGGACGGGCAAAAACGCCAGCGACGGTTCTCATCACCAGGAAAAAGGCGTCCCCTTCTGGCGTGATATTCAGTTGCTGCTGATTGGCGTTGTGGTGCTGGCGATGGCCTTTGCTGAAGGGTCCGCCAACGACTGGCTACCGCTGTTGATGGTCGATGGTCACGGGTTTAGCCCGACTTCCGGATCGCTGATTTACGCAGGGTTCACGCTCGGGATGACCGTCGGGCGCTTTACCGGCGGCTGGTTTATTGATCGCTACAGTCGTGTGGCGGTAGTTCGCGCCAGCGCCCTGATGGGCGCGCTCGGTATTGGTCTGATTATTTTCGTCGACAGCGCCTGGGTGGCTGGCGTCTCCGTGATACTGTGGGGCCTGGGCGCATCGCTCGGTTTCCCGTTAACCATTTCTGCGGCCAGCGACACGGGACCGGATGCGCCGACGCGCGTCAGCGTCGTGGCAACTACCGGCTATCTGGCGTTTCTCGTTGGCCCTCCGCTGCTGGGCTACCTCGGCGAACACTATGGTTTACGTAGCGCCATGCTGGTGGTGCTGGCGCTGGTGCTGCTGGCCGCCGTTGTCGCCAGAGCCGTCGCCAAACCAAATTCAACTACGCAAACTGCGATGGAGAAGGGATAAATGGGTATTAAGTTAATTGCAGTCGATATGGATGGCACCTTTCTGAGCGATCAAAAGACCTATAATCGCGAACGTTTTCTGGCGCAGTATCAGCAGATGAAAACCCAGGGCATTCGTTTTGCGGTCGCCAGCGGCAACCAGTATTACCAGCTCATCTCTTTCTTTCCTGAGATTGCCCATGAGATCTCCTTTGTCGCCGAAAACGGCGGTTGGGTGGTGAGCGAAGGCCAGGATATCTTCAATGGCGATCTGGCGAAATCCGATTTTACCGCCATCGTCGATCACCTGTTAACCCGCGCCGATGTGGAAATCATCGCCTGTGGTAAGAACAGCGCGTATACCCTGAAAGAGTACAACGACGAAATGAAAGCCACCGCCGGCATGTACTATCACCGTCTCGAATTCGTGGATGATTTCGACAATATCAATGACGTGTTTTTCAAATTTGGCCTGAACATCTCTGACGACCGGATCCCGGAAGTTCAGCAAGCGCTGCACGACGCCATTGGCGATATCATGGTGCCTGTTCACACCGGCTATGGCAGCATCGATCTCATTATCCCCGGCGTACATAAAGCGAACGGTCTGCGCCTGCTCCAGCAGCGCTGGGGAATTGATGATAACGACGTGGTGGTGTTTGGCGACGGCGGCAATGATATTGAAATGCTGCGCCAGGCGGGCTTTAGTTTTGCAATGGAAAATGCGGCGGATGCGATTGCGAAGGCCGCGAAATATCGTGCAGGCTCAAACAACAAAGAAGGCGTCCTCGACATCATTGATTGCGTCCTGAAGAACGAAACGCCGTTTAATTGACGACGACTGGCGTCATTCAGTAGGCCGGATAAGGTGTTTACACCGCCATCCGGCTTTATTACCTGACGGCGGTGCGCTTAGCGGGCCAACAATGTCGCGATTACCCTTCCCGCGTATTCCCGACCTGTTTATCTTTCAGGAAGATAAACATCAGCAACAGCCACAGAATGCCGTTTGCCAGGTTAAACAGGCTGAACAGGCTGAACAGGCCGTTCCCTCCGCCTAAGTAGGCGTACTTGCTCAGTTCAATCCCGACGGTAAAGATCAGCATTTGCAACATTCCCATCGCCGCAGAGACCGTGCCTTTACTCATGTCGCTGGCGAACAGCGTGAGGCGCACCAGCCCAGCGTTGGCCACGCCGATGCCGAACGCGTAAACGCTCAGCCCCGCCGTCATCCACAGATACGCATGGGATGCGACCACCGTTGCCGCTGCGGCGATCATCAGCCCCAGCACAATCGGCCAGCCGCCCATGATGATGAGCGAACGCACCGTACGCCGAGCGGTCAGGCGCGCCAGCACCAGGTTCCCGGCGATCAGCGCGCCAAAAATCGGCACCTGCAGCAGGCCATACTCGTAGCTACTGAGCTGCTCGCCGCTAATAATGATTATCGGTGACTGGGCAATCCAGGCCAGCAGCGGCAGGCTGACGAATCCCAGCGCCAGCGCGCCAGCGACAAAACGCCCATTTTTCAGCACCAATCTGTAATCACTACCCAGCGCCTTCAGGGATAGCGGCTCGCCGATCCGCGTGGCGGTCTCCGGCATCGCCCGCTGCAGACCAAAGAACGCGATCGCCGCCAGTGCAGCGAACAGCACAAACATGCCTTCCCACGGCAGGACATGCACCCAGGCCGCGCCCACCAGCGGTCCCAGCAGTGGCGCTATCAACGCGACGTTCGCCATCAGGGCGGTGATTTTAATACACACCGCCTCTTCAAAGGACTCCTGGATCGCCGCATAACCCACCGCGCCAATAAAGCACAGGCTGATGCCCTGCAAAAAACGCAGCAGTGTAAATTGTTCAATGCTTTGCGCCAGTAGCGTCGCCAGGCAGGTGACAATAAACCACACCACGCCCGCTAGCATCACCGGACGACGGCCAATGCGATCCGACAGCGGCCCTAACAGCCATTGCAAAAACATACCGCCGGCCAGATAGGCGGTCATGGAAGTCGGTACCCAGTCGATCCCCGCCTGATATTGTTCCACCACCGCCAGCATGCCGGGTTGGATCATATCGTTACCAATGTAGGTAGAGAATTCGTAGAGCACCAGACAGAGAGGGAAAAGCAGCGCCTGACGTCCAAGACGGGCACCTTGTTGTAAACGGTTTTGCATGCAATCTCTTCGACAATAAAAAATCGCGCAAAGTGTAATGAAAGCGCCTCGCCTGAGATAGTGAATTATGCGTGGTAAAAGCAAAATGCGCACATTTTTACCCACTCATGAAAATCCGCCCCTGGGTTTAAGGTTAATCTAAGTTGACGCGGTTATGCTGAATGAAAAATCACGAGCGATGTCTGAAACACCTTCATTTTACAGGTAAATAAGACAATCCCTCTTTACCCCGTGGACGGACACTTTTATTCTCGGCCTGCCTGGATTTTCATTAAACGAACTGAGTCTGACTGCTATGCTGGAAAATATTAACTATTCGCTGTTCTACTTCATCAATGCCACGCCGGACTCGGCATCGTGGATGATTTCCCTCGCCATTTTTATCGCCAGAGATCTGATCAATATCGTCCCGCTGTTAGCCGTTGTTCTCTGGCTGTGGGGGCCGCGTGAACAGGTTTGCGCGCAGCGGCAGTTGATCGTCAAAATGGCGATAGCGCTGGTCGTTAGCCTGCTGGTGTCCTGGCTCATGGGACACCTGTTCCCACACGATCGTCCGTTTGCCGATCACATTGGCTACAATTATCTCCAGCATGCGGCAGATGACTCGTTCCCCAGCGATCACGGCACGGTGATATTTACCTTCGCACTGGCGTTTTTGTTCTGGCATCGTCTCTGGTCCGGCGTTCTGTTGATGGTGTTGGCCGTAACCATCGCCTGGTCCCGCGTCTATCTTGGCGTGCACTGGCCGCTCGACATGCTCGGCGGACTGCTGGCAGGGATGATCGGCTGCCTGAGCGCGCAGATGATCTGGCAAAAATTCGGTCCGGCCCTCTATCGTGGCCTGCAACATTGTTATCGCATCTGCTTCGCCCTGCCGATTCGTAAAGGCTGGGTACGTGACTAGACGAAGGAAAAAAGAGTAATATTAAGCGCTCTGAAAGAGACAGAGCGCTTAATTATTCATCCAGGGGAATTATGGAAACACGTCGCGAAGAGCGTATTGGTCAATTGCTGCAGGCACTGAAACGCAGCGATAAACTCCATCTTAAGGAAGCCGCGACCCTGCTGGGCGTCTCTGAAATGACCATTCGCCGCGACCTGAATAACAACAGCGCGCCGGTGGTGCTGTTAGGCGGCTATATTGTGCTGGAACCCCGCAGCGCCAGCCACTATCTGCTCAGCGATCAAAAATCCCGCCTGGTGGAAGAAAAACGTCGCGCGGCGCAACTGGCGGCAAGCCTGGTACAGCCGCATCAGACGCTGTTTTTTGACTGTGGCACGACGACGCCGTGGATCATCGAAGCGATCGATAATGATATTCCGTTTACCGCCGTCTGCTATTCCCTGAATACGTTTCTGGCGTTGCAGGAAAAACCGCTGTGTCGGGCGATCCTCTCCGGCGGCGAATTTCACGCCAGCAATGCGATTTTCAAACCGCTTGATGCTCAGGAAACCCTGAACAATATCTGTCCGGATATCGCCTTTTATTCCGCTGCCGGCGTTCATATCAGCAAAGGGGCGACCTGTTTTAATCTGGAAGAATTGCCGGTAAAACATTGGGCAATGTCGATGGCGCAACATCACGTGCTGGTGGTCGATCACAGCAAATTTGGCAAGGTCCGTCCGGCGCGGATGGGGGATTTAAAACACTTTGACGTCGTAGTCAGCGACTGCTGCCCTGACGATGAGTTTGTCAGCTTCGCCAAAGCACAGCGAATTAAGCTGATGTACTAATGGCAATTTGCCGGACAGGCGCCAGCGCTGTCCGGCAATTATCAGGGCTTAAGAGAACCAGCTACCGAACCACTGATGGAATTTCATCAGCACGAAATCCCACATCCGGCCAAAGAACCCGCCCTCTTCTACCGCTTCCATCACGATCAGCGGACGCTGTTCAATCGACTTGCCGTTCAACTGGAAGTCAATCGTCCCGACCACCTGGCCTTTTTTCAGCGGCGCGGTGAGCTGCGGTTCAGTCAGCGTAAAGCTGGCTTTCAGGTTTTTCAGTTGACCACGTGGAATGGTCACGGAACCGGCTTCGCCTGCCCCCAGATTCACCTCACTCTTGTCACCAAACCAGACGCGCTGGGTCACGAAGGTGGCATCCGGTTTGATTGGCGTTACGGTCTCAAAGAAGCGGAAACCCCAGGTCAACAGTTTTTCTGATTCATTAAAGCGGATACGGTCAGTTTTGGTGCCTAATACCACCGAAATCAGACGCATATCGCCCTGGGTGGCCGACGCGACCAGATTGTATCCGGCTCCCGCCGTGGTGCCTGTTTTCATGCCGTCAACGTTCAGGCTGGAACTCCAGAGCAGACGGTTACGGTTGGGCTGGCGAATCTTGTTAAAAGTGAACTCTTTCTCTTTATGGATCGCATACTCTTCCGGCACATCGTGGATCAGTGCTTTACCCAGCAGCGCCATGTCGCGCGCGGTGCTGAACTGGCCCGGCGCATCCAGACCGTGAACCGTCTGGAAAGTGGTGTTCGTCAAACCAAGCTTTTTCGCATAGCCATTCATCAGACCGATAAATGACTCCTGACTCCCAGCGACGTAGTCTGCAAGCGCGATACAGGCGTCGTTGCCGGACTGAATAATCACCCCTTTATTGAGATCAGAAACCGCCACCTGATCGCCGGGCTTCAGGAACATGACCGAGGAGCCGCGCAGCGCCGGGTTACCGGTCGCCCAGGCGTCTTTGCCTATCGTCACCATGTCGGTCAGTTTAATTTTTCCCGCCTTAAGTGCCTGCCCCACCACATAGCTGGTCATGATTTTCGTCAGACTGGCAGGATCCAGTTTCTCATCGGCATTGCCTTCTGCCAGCACCTTACCGCTGGCGTAATCCATTAAAATCCACGCGCGCGCATCGACGCTCGGCGCGTCAATGGTCTGTTCCGCCGCCATCACCGTCGGCGCAAAGAGAAAGAGAAGTGCTGAACCCGCTGCAAAATTACGAAGGGAAGAAACGTATTGCGTCATAAATGCCACCCGAGTATCCATTCAAAAAATATACGTCATACCACCGTATAATAAGTGCGGTGAGTAATAACGCACTAAGAAGCGTAAGGGAACCGTAAGTTGGTAAAGTTTTTAAAGTTTATGCAATAACCCCCCGCTATGCCGCCACAGAGAGGAATTTTTTGTTGGCTGTTGCGTAAATGTTGGGTTTATCTCACCATGTGGAGTGAACGCAGCCCTGAGGCTGTCCATTTTTTGAGGGGTAATTATGATTACGCTGTGGGGCCGGAATAACTCAACCAACGTCAAAAAAGTGTTGTGGACGCTCGAAGAACTGGAATTACCGTTTAATCATATCCTGGCGGGAGGACAGTTTGGCCTGAACCATGATGCCGATTATCTGGCGATGAACCCGAACGGTCTGGTGCCTTTGCTGCGTGATGATGAAAGCGACCTGCTGCTGTGGGAATCCAACGCCATCGTGCGTTACCTGGCCGCGCAGTACGGACAAAAACGTCTGTG
Source organism: Citrobacter freundii complex sp. CFNIH2 (assembly GCF_002880615.1). NCBI lineage: Bacteria > Pseudomonadati > Pseudomonadota > Gammaproteobacteria > Enterobacterales > Enterobacteriaceae > Citrobacter > Citrobacter freundii complex sp. CFNIH2. The sequence continues at coordinate 2,070,254 of NZ_CP025757.1, forward strand.
GGTTGAGGCCCCGGCGCGTCGGGCAGAAGGCGAAAAATGGATGGACTGGGCGAATCAGACCTTGAGCCCGGCACACCGTGTGGTGCTTTTTGGTTTAGTGAGAACACCGCCGGAACAGCGCGATCACGCCGCCATTGATGCGGGGGCGAAACGCTGCGACGAGCTGTTTGCGATCCTCGATGCGGCGCTGGCCGACCAACCCTGGTTCTCGGGCAAAGAATTTGGCACCGGTGATATCGCCATCGCGCCGTTTGTCTACAACCTGTTCAACGTGGGACTGACGTGGACACCGCGTCCGCATCTTGAGCGCTGGTACCAGCAACTCAGCGAGCGCCCGGCGTTTCGTAAAACGGTCATGATCCCGGTCAGCTAAGCCGTTCAGACGTGCGGCCTGTTGCCGTGCGTCTGTTATTCACTAATAACCCATCACCCATATCCATACCATTTATCTTTGTATTTCAAAGTATTATATCTCCCGCATACTCTCTCAAAATACGAAACTGAATTCGTGATGCGCTTTGCAGAAAGTCGCGATGGCCGTTGCCGCGAGGCCGAAGCTAATAAACATTAGCAAGCAAACGATCTGCATGGAGACCAACGATGCCGCAACAATGGAGCACCACCCGGGCGCAGTCCTGGTATGAACATCATGGATGGGCGTGTGGATTCAATTATCTGCCACGAACCGCTGTCAACTGGAACGAGATGTGGCAAGCCGACACCTTCGACTTACCGGTCATCGAACAGGAGCTCGCCTGGGCGGAAAGCTACGGCTATAACGCTCTGCGGACCAACCTGCCGTTTATCGTCTGGCAACACGACCGGGAGGGATTACTGGCGCGGATTGACGCGTTTTTGGCGGTCGCCGCACGTCACCGGATTCAGGTGATGCTGACGCTGATGGATGATTGCGGCTTTTCCGGTGATGAACCGTGGTTCGGTCCGCAGAAAGCCCCCACGCCCGGGGTACATAACAGCCAGGCCGCTGCCAGTCCAGGCAGAGCCATCGTGATGGATCCCAACCAGTGGCCGCAGGTCGAAGCGTACGTTCGCGATATCCTCACTCACTTCGCCAGGGACACGCGCATTACAATTTGGGATTTGTACAATGAACCGGGCAACCGGGGAATTTTCCTCTCCCCGCAAGAGTACGCCGAAGCGGATGTGGCGCTGGAAGAGTATGCCCTGCGGCTGGTACATGCCGTTTTTCGCTGGGCGCGCAGCGTTGATCCACTGCAGCCGTTAACCATCGGCGCCTGGCATGTGGATAACGAGCGCCGGGGCACGTTTAAGCATCCCATTGACGTCGCAGCGCTGGAACTCTCGGATATCATCAGCTATCACGCCTATGTTCCTGCGGCCAGGCAGTCAGACATCCTGCATGCCCTTTCTCTTTATGGCCGCCCGGTCTTGTGTAGCGAATGGCTTTCTCGCCATACCCACTGCGTGTTCAGCGAGCAGCTTCCGCTTTTTAGCACTTTTAACACCGGTTGCTATCACTGGGGGCTGGTGCAGGGGAAAACGCAGACCTGGATCCCGTGGCCCGGCGTCAATAAATCTCACCCGGCCCCGCAGTCGCTGTGGTTTCATGACGTACTGAAGCCTGACGGATCCCCCTGGTGCGAGGAGGAAATGCAACTGGTGAAACGACTTACGGATTCCCGGCAGAACGGGGGCTGACTTTAAGCAGCTCGCCGTCGGACTCGTCGGTTAAGACATACAGATAACCGTCGGGCCCGACGCGTACGTCGCGGATCCGCTGTTTTCGCTCACCCAGAATGCGCCCCTCTTCAGTTACCGTATTGCCATTCACGTTCATCACAATCACATTCTGGTCTTTCAGTGCGCCAATAAACAGTTTCTGCCGCCACTGAGGGAAAGTATCGTGGTCATAAAATGCCATCCCACTGACGGCAGGCGATTTCTGCCAGTAGAAAATGGGCTGTTCGGTGCCCGCCACCTTTTCACCCTGCGCTTCCGGGATCTTAAATCCGCTGTAGTTGATGCCCCAGGTCGCCAGCGGCCAGCCATAATTTTTCCCTTTTTCGGGGATATTGATCTCATCTCCACCGCGTGGCCCGTGCTCATTGAGCCACAGCGTATCGCTCCATGGATTCATCGCCATCCCCTGCGGATTGCGGATCCCATAAGACCAGATTTCCGGGCGCGCGCCAGGCTGATTAACAAACGGATTGTCCGGAGGGATTTTTCCCTGATCGGTCAGACGCACCACTTTACCCTGCAGTTTGTCGAGATCCTGTGCAGTTGGCCGTTGGTTGTTTTCCCCCAGCCCAATGAACAAATACCCGTTGCCGTCAAACACCAGTCGTCCGCCAAAATGATTGCCGGTTGAGAGTTTTGGCATCTGCCGGAAGACCGTCTGGAAGTTTTCCAGCCGCGAAAGATCGTCGCTGAGTCGACCATAACCCACCGCGGTTCCCGCATTTCCCTGCGCATCGGCCTGCGCAAAACTGAGCCAGACGCGCCGCGACTGGCTAAAGTCTGGCGCCAGCGCCACGTCCAGCAGACCGCCCTGCCCGCTCGCCCACACCGTTGGCACGCCAGGGATCGGATCAGAAAGCCCTTTATCGGCCTGCCAGTGACGCAGCTGACCGCCCCTCAGGGTGATCAGCATGCCGTTGTCGCCCGGCAGAAACGCCAGCGCCCACGGATGATCGAGTTTGGTTTGCAGTACCTCAACATTGACCGCAGGCGTTTCTGCCTGACTAAACCAGGGGAAAATGAGCAATGTCATTAATGGGATAAGCGAACGACGCATAACGCCTCCTTGTTGACTCTGGTTAAAGCGTAGTCAGCGAGAAACGTCAGGGAGGCATTTTTACAAAAACTTAACGATGAAAGGGGGAGTCGCCTCCCCCCTTAAATCAGGCATCTTCAAGCGTTGAATGAGCCTGCAGACTCTGAATGCTCAGGGTTAAGGTTGTCAGGCAGGTATTGAGTTTTTCTGCATTGACGGCAATAAAGTTCGGACAATCGTGGTGTCCGCTCATCAGGCACACCGCCGCAGCGGCGAGTGCACCTTCGGCATGGTGCAAGGCATCCCATTCTTCCTGATCGAGATGCAGATTCAAGCGCAACGATTTATCGTGCAGCTCTCGGTTCAGTTCGAAAAAGTTCTCACGTAGATGATCATTCTCGCTGACTGACATGTATCCTTTCGCCATCCTTAGCTGCAGATACGCAGCGAGGTCGATCCTGGCGTTGATGAGCTTATTCAGCAGATCGGTTCTCAGTCTGTCAACGAACATACTTCGTTCCTCCTCTTCCAGCCATGGTGCAACGTAATAGTATGTCTATTTTTTGTACAATGTGATGCCTGAGATCAATAATTCACCCAGCATTAACATAATTTACAAAGTCGCTATAAGCCGATGCGGACTTTCCCGCGCTTATCGGGTGAGATAGCAATACAATTTTTGTGCGGAACTCTGTAGAATCCCTGCCCTGAACATTCCAATAACTGAACAATTTTTAAGCTATGAGCAAAGTAACCCACCAGCCGAAAATCGGCTTCGTTTCCCTCGGCTGTCCGAAAAACCTCGTCGATTCGGAACGAATCCTGACTGAACTGCGTACCGAAGGCTACGATGTCGTTCCGAGTTACGACGACGCCGATATGGTGATCGTCAATACCTGCGGTTTTATCGACAGCGCAGTACAGGAATCACTGGAAGCCATTGGCGAAGCGCTGAACGAAAACGGCAAGGTGATCGTCACCGGCTGTCTGGGCGCGAAAGAAGATCAGATCCGTGAAGTCCATCCGAAAGTGCTGGAAATCACCGGGCCACATAGCTATGAACAGGTTCTGGAACATGTTCACCACTACGTGCCGAAACCGAAGCACAATCCGTTCCTGAGCCTGGTGCCGGAACAGGGCGTGAAGCTGACCCCGCGTCATTACGCCTACCTGAAAATTTCTGAAGGCTGCAACCATCGCTGCACCTTCTGCATCATCCCGTCCATGCGCGGCGATCTGGTTAGCCGTCCAGTTGGCGATGTGCTGAGCGAAGCAAAGCGTCTGGTCGATGCCGGAGTGAAAGAGATCCTCGTGATTTCTCAGGACACCTCCGCCTACGGCGTGGATGTGAAGCATCGTACCGGGTTCTATAACGGTGAACCGGTGAAAACCAGCATGGTCAGCCTGTGTGAACAGTTGTCTAAGCTGGGGATCTGGACGCGTCTGCACTACGTTTACCCGTATCCGCATGTTGACGACGTCATCCCGCTGATGGCGGAAGGTAAAATCCTGCCGTACCTGGATATCCCGCTTCAGCACGCCAGCCCACGCATTCTGAAGCTGATGAAGCGCCCTGGCTCGGTTGACCGCCAGTTGGCGCGCATCAAGCAATGGCGCGAAATCTGTCCGGAGCTGACCCTGCGCTCAACGTTTATTGTTGGTTTCCCGGGTGAAACGGAAGACGATTTCCAGATGCTGCTCGACTTCCTGACAGAAGCGCGACTCGACCGCGTAGGCTGCTTCAAATACAGCCCGGTAGACGGCGCTGGCGCCAATGAGCTGCCGGATCAGGTACCGGAAGACGTGAAAGAAGAGCGCTGGAATCGCTTTATGCAACTGCAACAGCAGATCTCCGCAAAACGTCTGCAGGAGAAAGTCGGTCGCGAAATTCTGGTGATCGTCGATGAAGTCGACGAAGAAGGCGCGATTGGTCGCAGCATGGCCGACGCCCCGGAAATCGATGGCGCAGTCTATCTGAACGGCGAAACTAACGTGAAGCCGGGCGACGTGATCCGCGTGAAGGTGGAAAACGCCGACGAATACGATCTGTGGGGCACGCGGGTTTAACGCTCAATGACGTAGACCGGATAAGGCCTTTGCCCTATCCGGCAATGCCTGATGGCGACGCTAACGCGTCTTATCAGGCTTACGGCTCACCCTTTTATCTTCGGGTCCAGCGCGTCGCGCAGGCCATCGCCTAACAGATTAAACGCCAGTACCGTCAGGAAAATCGCCACCGCCGGGAACAGCGCCACATGCGGCGCAATCACCATATCCGCCCGCGCTTCATTCAGCATCGCGCCCCACTCCGGCGTCGGCGGCTGTGCGCCCAGTCCCAGAAAAGACAGACTTGCCGCAGAGATAATCGACGTGCCAATACGCATGGTAAAAAAGACCACAATCGACGAGACGGTCCCTGGCAAGATATGGCTGAAAATAATGGTCGCATCGCTGGCGCCAATGCTGCGCGCCGACTCGATAAACGTCTGCTGTTTCAGCACCAGCGTATTACCACGCACCAGGCGGGCGAACGCCGGGATGGAGAAGATCGCCACGGCGATAATGACGTTCGCAATGCCGCTGCCCAACACCGCCACCACGGCAATCGCCAGCAGGATCCCCGGAAACGCAAACAGCACGTCGCAGATGCGCATGATTAACCGATCCCACCAGCCTTCATAGTAGCCCGCCAGTAGCCCCAGTACGGTGCCAATCGCCGCGCCAATCAATACCGCAAATACCCCTGCCGCCAGCGAGATTTGCGCGCCAACCAGCACACGGCTGAAGATGTCTCTGCCCAGCGAATCCACGCCGAACCAGTGCATCATCGACGGCCCATCATTCAACCTGTCATAATCGAAATAGTTTTCCGCATCGAATGGCGTCAGCCAGCGAGCGAAGATCGCCACCAGGATCAGCAGCAGCACAAACAGGCCAGCAATCAACGCCACATGCTGACGACGAAAACGTCGCCAGAACTCGTGCCACGGCGTGCGCACCCGTTCGGGTTTCACTCTCGGCATGGCATTTAAAATCGCCTGACGGCGCCAGTTAAGTAATCGCATCCTTACTTGTACCTGATAGCCGGGTTAATGGCGGCATACAGCACATCCACCACTAAGTTGATAAGAATGAATTCCAGTGAGAACAGCAGGACTTCCGCCTGAATCACCGGATAATCACGCATCTCCACGGAGTCCACCAGCAGACGACCAAGACCGGGCCAGTTGAAGACCTTTTCGACCACGATAGACCCGCCGAGCAAAAAGCCGAACTGTAACCCCATCATGGTGACGACAGGGATCATCGCATTGCGTAGTCCGTGCTTGAGCACCACCCACGTTTCACTGACCCCTTTCGCCCTGGCGGTGCGCATGTAATCTTCACTGAGCACATCGACAAACGAGGCGCGGGTAAAGCGCGCCATCACCGAGGCCACCGCCGCGCCAAGGGTGACAGACGGCAGAATGTAGTGCTGCCAGCTATCGGCCCCGACGGTCGGCAACCAGCCTAACTCCACGGAGAACACCTGCATTAACAGCATCCCCAGCGCGAACGCCGGAAAGGAGATCCCGGTAACGGCCAGCGTCATGCTGAGGCGATCCGGCCAGCGATTACGCCATACCGCCGCGACAATCCCCGCCGCCATACCGAACAGAACGGCCCAGATCATACTGGTCAACGTCAGCCACAATGTCGGCATAAACCGGCTGGCGATCTCTTCCGAGACCGGCCGACGGGAAACCATCGAGAGGCCAAAATCGCCCTGCAACACGTTAGTCATGTAATGCCAGAACTGGACGTGCAGCGGCCTGTCGAGACCGAGCTGTTGACGAACCAGTTCAATCACCTGCGAGTCGGCTTCCGGCCCGGCAATCAGCCGCGCCGGGTCACCGGGCAACAGGTGAACAAATAAAAACACCAACACCGCAACAATGAACAGGGTCGGAATCAACCCCAGCAGGCGTTTGAGGATATAGTTAAGCATCCGATTTCCGCTGTGGCTTATTTCAAATCTGCATCATCAAAGCTGAACCCCGTATCTGGCATGATCCAGAAACCAGTCAGTTTGTTACTGTGCGCCGAGACCAGTTTTTCCACCACCAGCGGGATCCATGGCGACTCTTTCCAGACGACATCCTGCGCCTCTTTGTACAACCGCGCTTTCTCTTGCGGATCGGTCGTTTTCAGCGCGTCGGCCAGGTCGGTATCCACCTGCGGATTGCTGTAGAACGCCGTGTTAAACAGCGTTGGCGGCCAGTTTTGCGAGGCAAACAGCGGCGACAGCGCCCAGTCGGCTTCACCGGTCGACGCCGACCAGCCGGTGTAGAACATCCTGACACCGCTCTCTTTCTGCCCTTTGCCCTCCACTTCCGACGCGCGCTGACCGGCATCCATCGCCGTCACCTGCACTTTCACCCCCACCTGCGCCAGCTGCTGTTGGGTAAACTGCAACACTTTCTGGGCGGTACTGTGATTGTGCGATGACCACAGCGTGGTGCTAAAACCGTTCGGATAACCCGCTTCTTTCAGCAGCTCACGTGCTTTTGCCGGATCGTAAGGCCAGGCCGTGTAGCTTTGCGCATAAGCAATCGACGGCGGCACCACGCCGGTAGCCGGGGTCGCGTAGCCGGCAAACGCCACTTTCACCAGCGCCTGACGGTTGATGGCGTAGTTTAACGCCTCGCGGACTTTCGGGTTGTCGAACGGCTTTTGCGTCACGTTCATGCTGATGTAACGCTGCATGATCGACGGACTGGCGACCAGTTGCAGATTTTTGTTTTTCTCTAACAGCGCCGCCTGCTCGTAGGGGATCGGGAAGGCAAACTGTGCTTCCCCGGTTTGCAGCATCGCCGCACGGGTATTGTTATCGGTGACCGGATGCCAGGTGATGCTGTCCAGCTTCGGTAATCCCGGCTGCCAGTAGCCGGCAAATTTCTTCACCTTCACAAAATCGGTTTGATTCCAGGTGTCCAGCGCGTATGGACCAGTACCGACCGGATGGAAGCCAATCTCTTTGCCGTATTTCGCCAGCGCGGCCGGTGAGATCATCGCCGTTGCCGGGTGCGCCAGGATATTAATAAACGCGGAGAACGGCTGCTTCAGGGTGATTTTTACCGTCGCGGGATCGACGGCCTCTGTTTTGGCGATGTTTTTATACAGGTTATAACGCTTGAGGCTATTGGCGGGATCGCTGGCGCGATCGAGGTTTATTTTCACCGCTTCGGCGTTAAAGTCGGTACCGTCCTGGAATTTCACCCCCTGACGCAGTTTAAGGGTATATACCAGGCCGTCGTCAGAGACGGTGTAGCTCTCTGCCAGCACGTTCTTCAGCTTCATCTCTTTATCAAGGCCAAACAGCCCCTGATAAAACGACTTTGCCACCTGCTGCGATAAGGTGTCATTCGCATCATACGGATCGAGCGTGGTGAAGTTGGACCCCACCGCAACCACTACATCTTTCGCGGCAAACGCCGGGGACGCCGCCAGCGCGGTCGTCGCGCCTAATGCCAGCAGCCAATGTCGGGCGAGCAATTTTGTCATCTTTTTTCTCCTGAACCCTGCCTGATTGTTATAAACGCAATAGCGCATTTTCTTGTTGTGGACGCGCGACATAATGCCCGGGCCCGACTAACTGCAATGAAACAGGTGCTGGCGCTTCGCCGCGCCGGTAAATGTTGCTGGGCAGATCGTCCGACAGCAGCACCCGCTGCGGCCGGTGATGTCCGGGATCGGCAACCGGAACCGCCGCCATGAGCTTACGGGTATACGGATGCTGAGGATCTTCAAACAGCGCGGCGCGTGGGCCGATCTCAACAATCTGCCCCATGTGCATCACCGCAACGCGGTGGCTGATCCGTTCAACGACGGCCATATCATGCGAGATGAACAGCCAGGCGATCCCCAGTTCCCGCTGCAAGTCGAGCAGCAGGTTGATAATTTGCCCGCGAATCGACACATCCAGCGCGGAGACCGACTCATCGGCAATAATCACTTTTGGATTGAGCGCCAGCGCGCGGGCAATACAGATCCGCTGGCGCTGTCCGCCGGAAAACTCATGCGGGTAACGCCACGCATGTTCAGGTTTCAACCCGACACGCTCCAGCAGCCACGCCACGCGATCGGCCGCCGCCTTACCCTGCAACAACCCGTGGACGCGCAGCGGCTCCATGATGGAATACCCCACGGTTTGTCGTGGGTCGAGCGAGGCGTACGGATCCTGAAAAATAAACTGAATATCGCGGCGCAATGGCTGCAATTGACTGTCGGACAACGTATCGATTCGCTGACCGTTGAAAATAATCTCGCCGGACTGCGATTCCACCAGGCGCAGTAGCGCGCGTCCGGTGGTGGATTTGCCGCAGCCCGACTCGCCGACCAGCGACAGCGTCTCACCAGGCCAGAGATCAAAGCTGACATTTTCCACCGCATGTACTTCGCGGGTCACCCGATTAAGGATACCGCTACGTAACGGGAAACGAGTGACCAGATTGCGTACCTGCAAAATGGGCTCTCCCTCGACCACCGTATTTTGATCGACAGGCCGCTCACGCTTTTCTGGCTCGCTCAGAGAGATCAACGGGAAGCGGCGCGGATAAGGGAGGCCTTTCATTGCCCCAAGTTGCGGCACCGCCGCTAATAATGACTGCGTGTAAGGATGCTGCGGCGAGCGGAAGATCTGTTCCACAGTGCCGGTCTCTACCCCTTCACCCTGATACATCACCAGCACACGATCGGCGACATCCGCGACCACGCCCATATCGTGAGTGATGAAAATCACCCCCATCGACATCTCTTGTTGCAGAACTTTAATCAGCTGCAGGATTTGCGCCTGAATCGTGACGTCCAGCGCGGTTGTCGGTTCATCGGCAATCAGCACCGCCGGGCGACACGAGAGCGCCATCGCAATCATCACACGCTGGCGCATGCCGCCGGAAAGCTGATGGGGATAGCGAGATAGGATCGCTTTCGCCTCCGGAATACGAACCTGATCGAGCATCCGCTTAGCCTCCGCCATCGCCTCTTCACGCCCCGCCCCCTGATGCAGGCGAATGGACTCGGCTATCTGCTCACCCACGGTAAACACCGGATTGAGCGACGTCATCGGCTCCTGAAAGATCATGGCGATATCGGCGCCCCGGACCCGCTGAAGCTGCGACGTACTCTGTTCGCCCAGCTCAATCACCTCGCGGTTCCGACGACGCAGCAGCATCTGCTCGCACTGCACCTCGCCGCCAGACTGTTCAATCAGTCGCATCAGCGATAGCGCGGTGACCGATTTGCCTGAACCGGATTCACCGACAATTGCCAGCGTCTCGCCACGCTTGAGACGAAATGACAGGTCCCGCACCGCCTCAGTGCGCTGCTGGTCCTGTTGAAAAGCGATATTCAGATTGCTGACGGCCAGCACGTCGCTGGCGTCAAGCGCATCACTGTGTGGCAACGGTGTCCCCTTTTTCCCGGTAAATCCCGGTCGTTGGTGTATCCCCAGCATAGCCCCAGGCGCGATACATGCCTTCGCAATTAAACGGCAAGGCCACATTCCCCTCATGATCGATGGCGATCAGCCCGCCGCTCCCGCCCAGCGCCGGTAACTTCTCCATCACGACTCGTTCGCAGGCCTCCGATAAGCTCAGGCCGCCGTAATCCATCAACGCGGCAATATCGTAAGCCGCCAGCGCGCGAATAAACACTTCGCCGGTACCGGTGCAGGAGACCGCCACACTGGCATTATTGGCATAACAACCCGCGCCAACGAGCGGGCTGTCGCCGACGCGGCCCGGTAATTTGTTGGTCATGCCTCCGGTCGACGTCGCCGCCGCCAGATTGCCATGCACATCCAGTGCGACCGCGCCCACGGTGCCCATTTTTTTGCCTTCATCGAGCGGTGCGCCGCTGTGATCCAGCACGGTTTCCCCGCTTGAGCGCGCAGCCAGCAGTTGTTCATAACGTTCAGGCGTTGAAAAGAGATCCGCAGACACCAGCGCCATCCCCACCCCGGCCGCAAATTTTTCAGCGCCCGCGCCGATCATCATGACATGTGGGCTGCGCTCCATCACCAGTCGGGCGGCGAGGATCGGGTTACGCAGATGGCTGACGCCCGCCACCGCTCCGGCTTTCAGGGTATTGCCATCCATGACGCAGGCATCCAGTTCATGGGTCTCGTCACGGGTATACACCGCGCCGATCCCGGCATTAAACAGCGGACACTCTTCAAGCAGTCGCACGGCTTCAGTGACCACATCCAGCGCGCTTTCTCCCGCTTCCAGCATCTTTTGCCCGACGTCGACAATGTCGGAAAGCGCCTGGATATAGCGTAATTCCTGCTCCTGGCTCATCTGCGCGCGGGTAATCGCCCCTGCGCCGCCGTGAATTGCAATGACTGCTTTGCCCATGTTTGTCGCCCGTCTTCTACAAATATCAGAATTCTGTAGAGTTATTGATTCGATTTTTGACTATAGAAAGATGCGATTAGCATGTAAAGCATTCACATCCTTCCTAAGTCCGAGGTGGCATACAGTCCCCTCGCATTTTCTGACATAATAGACGGATTCGATTTTGCCCCGCAGGAGTGTTTTCATGGAATTTACCGCCGGACTGATGCCGCTGGAAACGGCGCTTACCGAAATGTTGTCGCGTGTTACCCCGCTCACCGCCGTCGAGACGCTGCCGCTGGTGCAGTGCTTTGGCCGTATTCTGGCGACCGACGTGGTTTCGCCGTTGGACGTACCGGGTTTCGATAACTCGGCGATGGACGGTTACGCGGTACGACTGGCCGATCTCGCCAGCGGACATCCGCTGCCGGTCGCCGGTAAAGCATTCGCCGGTCAGCCGTTCCAGGGAGAATGGCCTGCGGGGAGCTGCATTCGCATTATGACCGGTGCGCCGGTACCGCCGGGATGTGACGCGGTGGTGATGCAAGAACAGACGGAACAGACTGACAATGGCGTACGTTTTACCGCCGACGTCCGCGCCGGGCAAAATATCCGCCATCGCGGCGAAGATATCACCCACAATGCGGTGGTTTTCCCTGCCGGCACGCGTCTGACCACGGGCGAACTGCCGGTACTGGCATCGCTCGGCATTGCCGACGTCCAGGTTGTGCGTAAAGTGCGCGTCGCGCTGTTCTCGACGGGCGATGAACTGCAACTGCCCGGTCAACCGCTCGGCGAAGGTCAGATTTATGATACCAACCGCCTGACCGTACACCTGATGCTGCAACAGTTGGGTTGCGACGTGATCAATTTAGGCATCATCCGCGACGATCCGCATGCCCTGCGCACGGCGTTTATCGAAGCTGACAGTCAGGCGGATGTGGTGATTAGCTCCGGCGGCGTGTCCGTCGGTGAAGCGGATTACACCAAAACCATTCTTGAAGAGCTGGGCGAAATCGCCTTCTGGAAACTGGCAATCAAGCCGGGCAAACCGTTCGCCTTCGGCAAACTGAGCAACAGTTGGTTCTGCGGGCTGCCGGGTAATCCGGTGTCAGCGGCGCTCACCTTCTACCAATTGGTTCAACCTCTGCTGGCGAAACTGAGCGGCAATACGGCCAGCGGGTTGCCAGCGCGCCAGCGCGTCCGTACCACCTCACGACTGAAGAAAACGCCGGGACGCCTCGATTTCCAGCGTGGTGTACTACAGCGCACCGCCGACGGCGAACTGGAAGTCAGCAGCACGGGGCATCAGGGTTCACATGTTTTCAGTTCCTTCTGTCAGGGCAACTGTTTCATTGTGCTGGAGCGCGATCGCGGTAACGTCGAGGCCGGTGAATGGGTGGAAGTCGAGCCCTTCAATGCGCTGTTCGGAGGCCTGTGATGGCAGAACTCAGCGATCAGGAGATGCTGCGCTACAACCGGCAAATCATTCTGCGCGGCTTTGACTTTGACGGACAGGAAGCGCTGAAGGAAGCCAGGGTACTGGTTGTGGGCCTCGGAGGGTTGGGCTGTGCGTCCTCGCAGTATCTGGCGAGCGCCGGCGTCGGCCACCTGACGCTGCTCGATTTCGACACCGTATCGCTGTCGAATCTCCAGCGCCAGACGCTGCACAGCGATGCAACCCTCGACCAGCCGAAAGTGGAGTCGGCGCATGCCGCGCTAAACCGTATTAATCCGCACGTGGCTATCACCCCGATTAATGCTCTGCTGGACGAGACCGCCCTTCGGGCACGCATCGCCGAACACGATCTGGTGCTGGACTGCACCGATAACGTCGCGATTCGTAACCAGCTCAATGCGGGTTGTTATGCGGCAAAAGTCCCGTTGATTTCTGGTGCGGCGATCCGCATGGAAGGCCAGGTAACCGTCTTTACCTACCAAGAAGGCGAGCCCTGCTATCGCTGTCTGAGCCGTCTGTTTGGTGACAATGCGTTGACCTGCGTGGAGGCCGGAGTGATGGCACCGCTGATTGGGGTGATTGGATCGCTCCAGGCAATGGAGGCGATAAAGCTGCTGGCGCAGTATGGTCAGCCTGCATCAGGGAAAATCGTCATGTACGATGCCATGACCTGCCAGTTTCGCGAAATGAAGCTGATGCGTAATCCGGGCTGCGAGGTGTGCGGAACAGCATCAGCTTAACCAGGTTTCCAGACCGGATGGCGGCATTGCCTTATCCGGCCTGGAACCGATCAGATAGAGGTTCGCCCAAAGGCACTCTGCCAGTCGTGTTCAAACTTCGCCACCGCCGCCTCCACAGCCGGAGAGCTAATCAACTGCCCGGCGACGTCCAGCGGTAAGGTGATGGATTCACACCCCGCCAGCAGACAATCCAGCGCCTGACGCGGAGTCTTGAAGCTGGCGGCCAGCACTTTGGCATGCGGCGCATGCATCTTCAGTAACTTCTGTAAATCGGTGACGGTCTGAATGCCGTCGCCGCCCTGCGCGTCTACGCGGTTCACGTAAGGCGCAACATACTCCGCCCCCGCCAGCGCCGACAGCAGCCCCTGCGCCGCACCGTACACCGCCGTTCCCAGCGTCGGGATGCCTTCCTCTTTCAGCAGTTTGATCGCCGCCAGCCCTTCCGCCGTGACCGGCACTTTCACCACGATGTCAGGAATGATCCCACGCAGTTTGCGCGCATCAATCACCATTCCTTCCGCCGTTGTTGCCATCACCTGGGCAAACAGCCGCCCCTGACCCCCCATCGCTTCATGTAATTGTGGCAGTAAAACGTCCAGCGTTTTTTTACCCGCAGCCACAATGCTGGGGTTAGTGGTCACGCCCGCCAGCGGGAAAATTCGCGCCAACGCTTTCACCGCGTCAACGTCGGACGTATCCAGATAGAGTTCCATAATCATTCCTCAACGACTCGTTAGCATAAATGAAAGATACCACGGCAAAACCTTTCTGTTAGTTGACGCACGTCAACATAACTTTCATTCGAAAGTTATTTAATCTTTATACGAAACATGTGAGGCCGTTTATGATTTTCAATATTCAGCGCTATTCCACACACGATGGCCCCGGTATCCGCACCGTGGTGTTCCTTAAAGGATGCTCTCTGGGCTGTCGCTGGTGTCAGAATCCGGAAAGCCGGGCGCGCACGCAGGATCTGCTGTTTGATGCACGTCTGTGCCTCGAAGGCTGCGAGCTTTGCGTCCAGGCGGCCCCGGGCGTCATCGAACGCGCGCTGAATGGCCTCCTTATCCATCGCGAAAAACTCACTGACGCGCATCTTACCCGCCTGACCGATTGTTGCCCCACTCAGGCGCTGACCGTTTGCGGCGACGTCAAAAGCGTAGATGAGATAATGGCCACCGTTCTGCGCGATAAACCTTTTTATAACCGTAGCGGCGGCGGCATTACGCTTTCCGGCGGCGAACCGTTTATGCAGCCGGAGCTGGCCGCGGCGCTGTTTAAAGCCAGCCACGAGGCGGGCATTCATACCGCGGTTGAAACCTGTCTGCATGTGCCGTGGAAATACATAGAACCTTCACTGCCCTGGATCGATCTGTTCCTGGCGGATTTGAAACACGTCGCCGACGCGCCGTTTATGCAATGGACGGATGGCAGCGCATCACGCGTACTGGAGAACCTGAAAAAACTCGCCGCCGCCGGGAAAAAAATGATCATCCGCGTTCCGCTGATTCAGGGGTTTAACGCTGATGAAGAGGCCATTAAAGCGATTACCGATTTTGCCGCCGACGAACTACACGTCAGCGAGATCCACTTTTTGCCCTACCACACGCTGGGCATCAACAAATATCACTTACTCAGCCAACCCTACCACGCGCCGGATAAGCCGCTGGATGCACCCGATCTGCTCGCCTTTGCGCAGCAGTACGCCTGCACGAAAGGTTTGACCGCGACTTTACGAGGATAATCCCATGACCCAACTGAAACTGGATACGCTCAGTGACCGCATCAAAGCGCACAAAACCGCGCTGGTGCACATCATCAAACCACCGGTCTGTACCGAACGCGCGCAGCATTACACTGAAATGTACCAGCAGCACCTGGACAAGCCGATTCCGGTACGCCGCGCGCTGGCGCTGGCACATCATCTGGCACAACGAACCATCTGGATCAAACACGACGAGCTGATCATCGGTAACCAGGCAAGTGAAGTCCGCGCCGCGCCGATCTTCCCGGAATACACCGTCTCGTGGATTGAAAAAGAGATCGACGATCTGGCGGACAGACCAGGGGCAGGCTTTGCGGTCAGTGAAGAGAACAAGCGCGTACTGCATGCCGTGTGCCCGTGGTGGCGCGGTCAGACCGTTCAGGATCGCTGCTACGGCATGTTTACCGATGAGCAAAAAGGGTTGCTGGAAACCGGCATTATCAAAGCTGAAGGCAACATGACCTCCGGTGACGCACACCTGGCGGTGAACTTCCCGCTGCTGCTGGAAAAAGGCATTGACGGCCTGCGGGAAAAAGTCGCGGAGCGCCGTTCTCGTATTAACCTGACCGTTCTCGAGGATCTGCATGGCGAGCAGTTCCTGAAAGCCATTGATATCGTGCTGGTTGCCGTCAGTGACCACATCGCCCGCTTTGCCGAACTGGCACGTAAAATGGCAAGTGAAGAGACGCGCATCAGCCGTCGTAACGAGCTGCTGGCGATAGCGGAAAACTGCGATCTGATTGCCCACCAGCCGCCGCAGACTTTCTGGCAGGCACTGCAACTGTGCTATTTCATCCAGTTGATTCTGCAAATTGAGTCCAATGGTCACTCGGTGTCGTTCGGACGCATGGATCAGTATCTTTATCCGTACTACCGCCGTGACGTGGAGCTGAACCTGTCGCTGGACCGCGAACACGCCATTGAGCTGCTGCACAGCTGCTGGCTGAAACTGCTGGAAGTGAACAAAATCCGCTCCGGCTCGCACTCTAAAGCTTCCGCAGGCAGCCCGTTGTATCAGAACGTCACCATTGGCGGACAAAACCTGGTCAACGGTCAGCCGATGGATGCGGTCAATCCGCTTTCTTACGCGATCCTTGAATCCTGCGGTCGTCTGCGTTCCACCCAGCCTAACCTCAGCGTGCGTTATCACGCCGGGATGAGCAACGACTTCCTTGATGCCTGCGTACAGGTGATCCGCTGTGGCTTTGGCATGCCGGCATTTAACAACGACGAAATTGTGATCCCGGAATTCATCAAACTCGGTATTGAGCCGCAGGACGCCTACGATTACGCGGCGATTGGCTGCATCGAAACCGCCGTCGGCGGCAAGTGGGGCTACCGTTGCACCGGCATGAGCTTTATCAACTTTGCCCGCGTAATGCTGGCCGCGCTGGAAGGCGGTCGTGACGCCACCAGTGGAAAAGTCTTCCTGCCGCAGGAAAAAGCGCTTTCCGTCGGTAACTTCGACAATTTCGACGAGGTAATGGCGGCATGGGATACCCAGATCCGCTACTACACGCGCAAATCGATTGAGATTGAATATGTGGTCGACACCATGCTGGAAGAGAACGTGCACGATATTCTCTGCTCGGCACTGGTAGACGACTGCATCGAGCGGGCGAAGAGCATTAAGCAAGGTGGGGCGAAGTATGACTGGGTATCCGGTTTGCAGGTCGGTATCGCCAACCTCGGCAACAGCCTGGCCGCAGTGAAAAAACTGGTCTTTGAACAGGGGACAATCGGTCAGCAACAGCTGGCGGCGGCGCTGGCCGATGATTTTGACGGTCTGACCCACGAGCAGTTGCGTCAGCGTTTAATCAACGGTGCGCCGAAGTATGGCAACGATGATGACACGGTCGACACCCTGCTGGCTCGCGCGTACCAGACCTATATTGATGAACTGAAACAGTACCATAACCCGCGTTACGGACGCGGCCCGGTCGGCGGTAATTACTACGCGGGCACCTCGTCTATCTCGGCAAACGTGCCGTTTGGCGCAGCAACCATGGCGACACCAGATGGCCGTAAAGCGCATACCCCGCTGGCTGAAGGGGCAAGCCCGGCGTCCGGCACCGACCATCTGGGTCCAACGGCGGTGATTGGCTCAGTCGGCAAACTGCCTACCGGTTCGATTCTGGGCGGCGTGTTGTTGAACCAGAAGTTGAACCCGGCGACGCTGGAAAATGAATCCGACAAGCAGAAACTGATGATCCTGCTGCGCACCTTCTTTGAAGAGCACAAAGGCTGGCACATTCAGTACAACATCGTGTCGCGCGAAACCCTGCTGGAGGCGAAAAAACACCCGGATCAGTACCGTGATCTGGTGGTCCGTGTGGCCGGTTATTCCGCCTTCTTCACCGCGCTTTCACCGGACGCGCAGGACGATATTATCGCCCGTACTGAACATATGTTGTAAAAAAACGCCCGGTGGCGCTACGCTTACCGGGCCTACATTGTCTCCCCCGTAGGCCGGGTAAGGCGAAGCCGCCACCCGGCTTTCTGACTTTCATTCGAAATTAAATTTGTGCTTTAGGTCACATTGTTATTAAAATGTTTCTGGTCGCAGTTTTGAGCCAGGAGCTTTGTATGACCGTTAAAGTTATCGTCACCGATATGGACGGAACTTTTCTCAATGACGCCAAAAAGTACGATCACGCACGATTTATGGCGCAGTACCACGAGCTAAAAAAACGCAACATTGAATTCGTCGTCGCCAGCGGCAATCAGTATTTTCAGCTCATCTCTTTCTTCCCCGAACTCAAAGACGAGATCTCCTTCGTTGCCGAAAACGGCGCGCTGGTGTTTGAGCATGGCAAACAGCTTTTTCATGGCGAACTCACGCGCCACGAATCTCAGGTTGTGATGGGCGAATTGCTTAAAGATAAACAACTCAACTTTGTGGCCTGCGGTCTGCAAAGCGCTTACGTCAGTGAAAACGCGCCGGAACCCTTTGTCGCGCTGATGTCGAAGCACTACCACCGCCTGAAGCCGGTGAAGGACTACCATGACATCAACGACGTGCTGTTTAAGTTCTCGCTGAATCTGCCAGACCAGCAGATCCCGTTGGTTATCGACCACCTGCACACGGCGCTGGACGGCATTATGAAACCCGTAACCAGCGGTTTCGGCTTTATCGACCTGATCATTCCCGGACTCCATAAAGCCAATGGCATCAGCCGGTTACTAAAACGCTGGAACCTCTCACCGAAGGAAGTGGTCGCCATTGGCGACAGCGGCAATGATGCAGAAATGCTGAAAATGGCACACTACTCTTTCGCCATGGCGAATGCCACCGACAGCATCAAGGCACTCTCCCGCTATCAGACGGATGACAACAATCATCAGGGCGCACTGAACGTGATTCAGTCCGTGCTGGATAACACCGCCCCCTTCAACATGTGACTGCAATAACCGGGGCACCCTGTTCCGGTTTCATTTTCTTTCCCTCCTGTTCATCAACTCAAAACTTTAAACTTGCATTAACTTTTTTATAACTTATATTATCACCTGTAAGTTATATTAGTTTCGAATGAAAGTTATGCGAGGTGATTATGGCTTTTACCTTCACAAGTGACACATTACCGGTCGATCATAAAGCGGCGATCCGTCAGATGAAGCAGGAACTGCGGGCGCAGCTCGGCGACGTCCAACAGATCTTCAGCCAGATTAGCGATACCATTGCCACCCGCGTGGCGGAAATCAATGCGCTTAAAGCCCAGGGCGCCCCGGTTTGGCCTGAGCTGTCGTATGCCGATATCAACGCCGGCACCGTCACGGCGCAGCAGCGCGAACAGATCAAACGTCGCGGCTGTGCGGTCATCAAAGGTCACTTCCCGCGTGAGCAGGCGCTGGCCTGGGATCAGTCGATGCTGGACTATCTGGACAACAACCACTTTGACGAGGTGTACAAAGGCCCAGGCGATAACTTCTTTGGCACCCTCACCGCTTCGCGCCCGGAAATCTATCCGATCTACTGGTCGCAGGCGCAAATGCAGGCCCGACAGAGTGAAGAGATGGCGAACGTACAGTCGTTCCTCAACCGTCTGTGGACCTTTGAAAGCGAGGGCAAGCAGTGGTTTAACCCGGATGTCAGCGTGATCTACCCAGACAGGATCCGCCGCCGTCCACCGGGAACCACGTCAAAAGGGCTGGGCGCGCACACCGATTCCGGCGCGCTGGAACGCTGGCTGCTGCCGGCCTATCAGCGCGTCTTCGCGAATGTGTTTAACGGCAAGCTTACGGAATACGATCCGTGGCATGCCGCCCATCGTACTGAAGTGGAAGAGTATACGGTGGACAACACCACCAAATGCTCAGTGTTCCGCACCTTCCAGGGCTGGACCGCGCTGTCGGATATGTTGCCCGGTCAAGGTTTACTGCATGTCGTCCCCATTCCGGAAGCCATGGCCTATGTGCTGTTACGTCCTCTGCTGGATGATGTTCCGGAAGATGAACTGTGTGGCGTGGCGCCAGGGCGGGTACTGCCAATATCCGAACAATGGCATCCCGTGTTGATTGAGGCGCTTACCAGCATTCCGCCACTGGAAGCAGGCGACTCCGTCTGGTGGCATTGCGATGTGATTCACTCCGTAGCGCCGGTCGACAATCAGCAGGGCTGGGGAAATGTGATGTACATACCCGCCGCGCCTCTGTGTGAGAAGAATCTGGCCTATGCGCACAGCGTGAAGGCCGCGCTGGAGAAAGGCGCATCGCCGGGCGATTTCCCGCGTGAAGATTACGAAACAAACTGGGAAGGCCGCTTCACGCTGGCGGATTTAAATATCCACGGCAAGCGTGCGCTGGGAATGCGTTAACGGTCATACAGACCTTCCTGTTCAACGGCGGTGCGTCGTTTCCCCTGACGTATCCGCCGGACCGACTCCCGTACCGCAAGCGTGCCATTAAGTAATAACGAACTGACTGGTGCCTCCGGGCGTACCAGACGCTGTTGGAGCATATACACCGCCTCTGTCCCCAACTCATCCCGGGGAACATGAACCGCCGTTAAGGGGACATCCTGAATCGACGCCAGATTGAAACCATCAATACTCATCACCGAGATGTCCTGCGGTACGCGTAGCGCCTGTTTTTGCAGTGCGCTGATGACTCCCGCCGCCATGAAATCCCCCCCGACTAAAAACGCAGTGGGTAAATCCTCCCCCTTTCTCTGACTGATCCATTCACTGACCAGATGCTCTGTCTCTCTGGCACTGAAGCTGGATGCCACCAGCAGATCGCGGTCGTCAGTAAACTTCAGGTTATGCGACCGCCACGCATCGCGGATCCCTGCTAACCGCAGCTCCATTGTGTATCGGCGCAGGCAGAGAACGTTCATCACCTCGCGATGCCCCATTTCAAACAGATAACCCGCTGCTCGCTCGCCAATCGACCGATGATCGGGCGCCACCACGGGAAGACGCATTAACCGGTCGCGACAGTTAATCAACAGACACGGTTTTCCTACATCAACGACTAAATCATGGATATGCGGATCGTCTATTCCCAGCAAAATAGCGGCTTGCGTATCCGGTTCGTTCATTCGCGCCAGAAACACTTGCGCATCACTGTCATGTTCCTCAAGGGCGCAGTAGCGCAGTCGGACTTCGTGCGAGGCCAGTCCTTTATTCACACTCTGGATCACACGGTAATAAAAGATGTCGGACCGCTCATCAAATGCCCGCTGTGGCGCAAAGATTATCAGGCTATTGAGTAGCAGACGCCCTGCCGCCATTCCCTCCATCACCCCCAGTTCACGCGCGCATTCCAGCACGATACGCCGCGCGTTGTGGCTGGTGTTGGACTTTCCCGCCAGCACGCGCGAAACGGTGCTGATAGAGAGCTGCGTCCGGGCGGCAATTTCCCTGATTTTCAATCTTTTATCCATTTTGTGATCTGGCTCCACTTGCCTGATGAAAAAATTTTCACGGCCAAAAATCGAAGCAATGACAGGCTTCGAATGAATGTTGTCAGAAAACGGACTTTCTGTATGAGAAAGCTTGCACAAATTCTGCTACTGACGGCTCCGTTTCTCCCTTAAGGTAAATTTGTCATACAACTTCCATACTAGTTGTATAGCAACTTAATCGCTTAACGCAATAAAAACTAAAGCGATAAAACCCTGTGGCATACGAAACATTCCCCTACCGTCCGTCTTGTGGAGACTGAAAATGAGTCAGGACATCAACAACACTGCTGCGGCAAGCAAACCCCGTCGCGTTATAAAAAATCTGCGCTGGTATGTGCTGGTACTTTTTTTACTCGGCGTCACCGTTAACTACATCACCCGAAATTCATTAGGCATTCTGGCACCGGAACTGAAAGAGAGCCTGGGCATCACTACCGAGCAATATTCGTGGATTGTCGGCGCATTTCAGCTCGCCTACACCATTTTCCAGCCGTTATGCGGATGGCTGATCGACGTGATTGGTTTGAAAATTGGCTTCATGGTTTGCGCCGGCATCTGGGCGCTGATGTGTATTTTTCATGCCGGTGCCGGAAGCTGGTTGCATCTTGCGATTCTGCGCTTTTTTATGGGTGCCTCAGAAGCCGCCGCAACCCCGGCCAACGCCAAAACTATCGGCGAATGGTTCCCTAAATCAGAACGTCCAGTCGCTGCCGGCTGGGCTGGCGTCGGCTTCTCGATTGGCGCAATGCTCGCACCGCCTATCATCTACTTCGCACACGCCTCATTTGGCTGGCAGGGCGCGTTTATGTTTACCGGCGTGCTGGCGTTGCTGTGGGTGATTCTGTGGTGGGCGTTCTATCACAACCCGGAACAACACCCGAATCTGAGTCAAGATGAACTGGCCTTTATTAAGCAGGATAACGAACCGCCAGCAGTCAAGTTGCCTTTCCTGACAGCATTAAAAACCGTCTCAAAAAACAAACGATTTTATGGTATCGCCATCCCGGCCTTTATGGCGGAGCCAGCCTGGGCCGTACTGAGCTTCTGGGTGCCGCTGTATCTCGCCAAAGAACACGGTATGGATCTGAAGCAGATCGCGATGTTTGCCTGGCTTCCGTTCCTGGCGGCTGACATCGGCAGCGTGGCGAGCGGCTATCTGACGCGTTTATACACCCGCCTGTTCGGTTGCTCCCGCGTCAACTCGGTGGTGGCAAGCTCTGTGACCGGTGCATTTTTGATGATCTCATTGGGGATCGTCGCCATTACCCGCGATCCCTATATCACCATTGTGCTGATCTCCATTGGCGGCTTCGGGCATCAGATCATCTCCTGCATGCTGAGTGCGCTCGTCGTGGAGTCGTTTGATAAAGGCCAGATGGCCACCGTCAACGGCATGCGCGGTTCGGCGGCGTGGATCGCCAGCTTCCTGTTCTCCCTTTTGATTGGTGTTACGGCTGACAAAATCGGCTTTAACCCACTCTTCATTGCCATGGGGTTCTTTGACCTGATTGGCGCTGTTTTCCTGGTGGCATTTATTGCTGAACGTCGCGCCAAGCGCGCCTGATAGTGGATGTATTACATATGAAAACCCTGAAAAACTGGACTCTTGATACACAATCGGCCACTCACCTTGAACTGGTGGTGGATGAACAACACCGCCTGTGTCTTTACGTGCTGGAAGAGAATCTTTTTCGCGTGCTGATCAAACGGAAAGGTGAGCTGGCGTTGGACCGAACCTGGAGCATCGCGCCTGAAAAAGACGTACCGTGGGAAGGTCGGCACCGCGACGACATCAGCGGTTTTAGCTGTCCGGGCTGGACGCTTTCACAGCAGGACGATGGTGTGACGGTGTCGACTCACCAACTGCGCGTCACCGTCCATCAACCACTGTGGCTGGAGTGGGAGTATCGTAATGACGCCGGCGTTTGGCAATCGCTGGTGAACGATCGCGCCACCAGTGCCTATCTGATCAACGCCCACGGCGATGGTGTCGCGCATTACCTGAGCCGTCGTAAAGACGAACGTTTCTACGGCCTGGGCGAGAAAGCGGGCGATCTACAGCGTAACGGTAAGCGCTATGAGATGCGTAACCTCGACGCCATGGGCTATAACGCCGTCAGCACCGATCCGCTGTACAAGCATATTCCCTTCACCCTCACCCGCCGCGATGACGTCAGCTACGGTCTTTTTTATGACAACCTCAGCAGTTGCTGGCTGGATCTGGGCAACGAGATCGACAACTATCACACCGCCTATCGCCGCTGGCAGGCGGAAGCAGGCGATATTGATTACTACATGTTTACCGGCAAACGGGCGCTGGACGTCACCAAAGCCTTCGTACGCCTGACCGGGAAAACCCTGTTCGGTCCAAAATGGAGCCTCGGCTACAGCGGTTCCACAATGCACTACACCGACGCGCCGGATGCGCAAAACCAGCTCATGAATTTTATTCGTCTGTGTGCAGAACACGCGATCCCGTGCGATTCTTTCCAGCTCTCGTCGGGATACACCTCGATTAACGGTAAGCGCTATGTCTTCAACTGGAATTACGACAAAGTGCCACAACCCAAAGTGATGAGTCAGGCATTCCACGATGCCGGACTGAAGCTTGCTGCCAACATCAAGCCCTGTCTGTTGCAGGATCACCCTCGCTATAACGAGGTGGCGGAAAAAGGATTATTCATTCGCGATTCCGAAAACGATGTACCGGAACGCTCCAGCTTCTGGGATGATGAAGGATCGAACCTCGACTTTACCAACCCGCAGACCATTCAGTGGTGGCAAAACGGTGTGACGACGCAACTGCTGGAGATGGGGATAGATTCCACCTGGAACGATAACAACGAGTTCGAAGTGTGGGATGGGGAAGCGCGCTGTAACGGCTTTGGCAAAGAAATTGCCATCAAACACATTCGCCCGGTGATGCCGTTGCTGATGATGCGCGCCTCGCTGGAAGCGCAACAGCGTTTTGCACCGGAAAAGCGTCCGTATCTGATTTCCCGCTCCGGCTGCGCAGGGATGCAACGCTATGTTCAGACCTGGAGCGGAGATAACCGAACCAGTTGGGATACTCTGCGTTATAACACCCGTATGGGGCTGGGAATGAGCCTGTCCGGGCTGTTCAACGTCGGCCATGATGTCGGTGGATTCTCAGGCGATAAACCCGACGCCGAACTGTTCGTACGATGGGTACAGAATGGCGTCATGCATCCACGCTTTACCATTCACTCGTGGAATGACGACCATACGGTGAACGAACCCTGGATGTATCCGGGCGTGACGCCAGCCATTCGCAGCGCGATCGCGTTACGCTATCGGCTGCTGCCCTATCTCTACACCCTGCTCTGGCAAGCCCATGCCGACGACGAACCGATGTTACGCCCGACGTTCCTCGACCATGAGTATGACGCGCAAACCTTTGAAGAATGCGATGATTTCCTGTTGGGTCGCGACATACTGGTTGCAAGCGTGGTGGAGGCCGCTCAGCGCGAGCGCCGTGTCTGGTTGCCGGATAACGAAACCGGCTGGTACGATTTTTACACTCACCAGTGGTTCTCTGGCGGCCAGTGGATCACCCGCGATGCGCCGCTGGAAAAACTGCCGCTGCTGGTACGTGCCGGGGCGGGTCTGCCGCTCAGCGAACGCATTACCCATGTGAATGCCGAAAAAGACGATACCCGTGAACTGATGCTATACCCGGTCAAAGGTGTCGGAACGACCTCTGGTCTGCTGTTTGAAGATGACGGCGAGTCATGGGGATATCAACATGGCAATGCGCTGTGGGTTGAGTGGGAAATGCAATGCGACAGCTCAACCATTAACCTGAAGGTGAACGCGCGAGGGGATTATCGTCCAGCGTGGAAAGCGCTGAAGGTGTCGTTACCGGCAGGAGAAAGACGCACGCTGTTGGTGAATGGTGTCGAAGGGAGTGAGTGGGTGTTGTAGTGCGTTATTGCCGGGTGGCGGCGTCGCCTTACCCGGCCTACGGTCTGAGTCGTAGGCCCGGTAAGCGTTGCGCCACCGGGCAATTGTTTTAATTCTCAATACCTTTGCTACGCAGATAATCTTCGTAGTTGCCGCTGAAGTCCACCACGCGCTCTGGGGTGATTTCCAGCACGCGGGTCGCCAGTGAACTCACAAACTCACGGTCGTGAGAAACGAAGATCAGGGTTCCCTGATACATCTCCAGCGCCATGTTCAGCGATTCGATGGATTCCATATCGAGGTGGTTAGTCGGTTCGTCCATGACCAGAATGTTTGGCTTCTGCATCATCAATTTACCGAACAGCATACGACCCTTTTCACCACCCGACAGAACCTTCGCGGGCTTTTTGATGTCGTCCTGGCTGAACAGCAGACGACCGAGGATGCTGCGCACCGCCTGTTCGTCATCGCCTTCCTGCTTCCACTGACTCATCCAGTCGAAGACCGTCAGATCGTTTTCGAATTCATATTCGTGATCCTGCGCGTAATAGCCAATGCGCGCGTTCTCAGACCATTTCACGGTACCGCTGTCGGCGTCCAGATCGCCCACCAGCGTTTTCAGCAGCGTCGATTTACCCACGCCGTTGGTCCCCAGTACCGCCAGCTTTTCACCGACTTCCAGCAGCAGGTTCACGCCTTTAAACAGCGGACCGTTGTCAAAACCTTTGCTGAGCGCTTCCACTTCCAGCGCGTTACGGAACAGTTTCTTGTCCTGCTCGAAGCGGATGAACGGGTTCTGACGGCTGGATGCCTTCACTTCATCGAGTTTGATTTTATCAATCTGACGAGCACGAGACGTCGCCTGACGAGATTTAGAGGCGTTGGCGCTAAAACGGCTGACGAAGGATTGCAGGTCGGCAATCTGCGCTTTTTTCTTGGCGTTATCCGCCAGCAGACGTTCGCGCGCCTGCGTCGCGGCGGTCATGTATTCGTCGTAATTCCCCGGGTAAATACGCAGTTCACCGTAGTCGAGGTCCGCCATATGCGTGCACACCATGTTCAGGAAGTGACGGTCGTGCGAAATGATGATCATGGTGCTGTCACGTTCATTCAGCACCTGCTCCAGCCAGCGGATGGTATCGATGTCCAGGTTGTTGGTCGGTTCGTCGAGCAGCAGAATATCCGGATTGGAAAACAGCGCCTGCGCCAGCAGTACACGCAGCTTCCAGCCAGGCGCGACTTCGCTCATCGGGCCGTAGTGTTGCTCCACCGGAATACCGACGCCAAGTAGCAGTTCACCAGCGCGCGCTTCTGCAGAGTAACCGTCCATCTCGCCGTATTTCACTTCCAGATCGGCCACCTTGTAGCCATCTTCTTCGCTCATCTCCGGCAAGGCGTAGATGCGATCGCGCTCCTGCTTCACTTCCCACAGCTCACCGTGGCCCATGATGACCGTATCAAGCACCGTGAACTCTTCAAAAGCGAACTGATCCTGGCGCAGCTTACCGATACGCTCATTGGGATCGAGAGAAACGTTACCCAGCGTCGGCTCAAGGTCGCCGCCGAGAATTTTCATAAAGGTGGATTTACCGCTACCGTTGGCGCCAATCAGGCCGTAACGGTTGCCGCCGCCAAATTTGACGGAAATGTTTTCGAACAGCGGCTTACTGCCGAACTGCATGGTGACGTTGCTGGAAACTAACACGGACGTATCCTAAAGAATATGTGACAAACCGCGTATTATGCCACAAGTCTTAAATAAGATCGCGCCCCGTCGCAAACGACTACACTGGGGTGACAGGAAAAAAATGTGATTTCGTACACATCTGAATTCCCTGTTAACAGGAATGCACATATAATGCGCTCCCAACACTACAGAATTCTCAACCCAACAGCCTGCCAGGCAATGAATCTCGCATAACATGAATATGAAATTAACAACGTTTTTCGCGGCAGCACTCGCGGTAGTCGGCTTTTGCAGTACCGCATCCGCTGTCACCTATCCTCTGCCAACGGATGGTAGTCGCGTCATTGGTCAGAATCAGGTTATCACCATCCCGGAAGGTAACACGCAGCCGCTGGAATATTTTGCTGCTGAATACCAGATGGGACTTTCCAACATGCTGGAAGCTAACCCGGGCGTGGATACCTTCCTGCCGAAAGGCGGCACCGTGCTGAATATTCCGCAGCAGTTGATTCTGCCGGACACGGTGCATGAAGGCATCGTGATTAACAGTGCGGAAATGCGTCTGTACTACTACCCGAAAGGCACCAATACGGTGATCGTCCTGCCAATCGGTATCGGTCAGTTAGGTAAAGACACGCCGATTAACTGGACCACCAAAGTAGAACGTAAGAAAGCCGGTCCGACCTGGACGCCAACCGCGAAAATGCACGCTGAATATCGTGCCGCAGGTGAACCGCTGCCTGCCGTTGTTCCTGCGGGTCCGGATAACCCGATGGGTCTGTACGCCCTGTACATTGGGCGTCTGTACGCCATTCATGGCACCAACGCGAACTTCGGTATCGGCCTGCGCGTGAGCCACGGCTGCGTGCGTCTGCGTAACGAAGACATCAAATTCCTGTTCCAGAATGTGCCTGTCGGCACGCGCGTACAGTTTATCGATGAGCCGGTAAAAGCCACCACCGAGCCAGACGGCAGCCGTTACATTGAAGTTCACAACCCACTGTCGACCACTGAAGCGCAGTTTGAAGGCGGTGAAATCGTACCGATCACCCTGTCGAAAAGCATTCAGAACATCACCAATCAGGCCGATGTGGACCAGAACGTCGTAGAGCAAGCGGTTCAGAACCGTTCAGGGATGCCTGTTCGTCTGAATTGATGAGTCTGCATTCGTTACGAGAGAGGGCTCATTCACTGAGCCCTTTTTTATTGATAGCGCCAGGCAATCAGAAAAGACGTCACCGCTGAGTGTGCAAGCGACTCCAGCACATCGCGATCCAACGGTTGCTGATCAATTAATGCCCCCGGGAAGGGATATCCCATGATCGCACCGAGAAAAGCGGTCGCCTGAAGTTGCGGATTATCAAGCTGTACTCTCCCCTGCGCCTGATATTGCGTCAGTATCTCTGCCAGCGCCTGTAAAACTCGCCCTGTTGGTCGCTGCTTAAGCGTGGCGTAAAGCTCTGGTTTCTGCACCAGAACCTGAATCAACAAACGCTGGAAATGGATATGTGCAGGGGCATAAAAGTGTTCTTGCACCACTTTCGCGAAGCCGAGCAGTAATGCCGGTAAATCGTCCGCGTTATCCGCCATCATCTGACGAAGCGAAGGCTGCATCCTCGCATTGAGAAACGAAAACGCTTCCACAAGCAGCGAATCTTTCCCGCCGGGGAAATGGCTATACAGTGTGGGCCGGGACGTTCCGGCAGTCGCGGCGATGGTGTCTAACGACACATCAAGCCCCTGCTCCAGAAAAAGATCACAAGCGGCCTGTAAAATTCGGGGGCGTGCTTTCATCGGACGCCCACGTTGATTTGCCATTAAAACGGTCCTTAATGATTTGTCGATGCAACCTTACGTTTTCAGATACCGTAGTCCTTGTCGAATAAGGATGAAAAACAGCGGCACAAAAAGCAGCGTTAAAACGGTACCGGTAAGCATCCCTCCAATGACGGCGGTACCGATCTCTATTCGACTGACCGCCCCCGCTCCGGTAGAGAGTACCAGAGGGATAACGCCTGCCACAAATGCCAGTGAAGTCATGATAATGGGTCGCAAACGTAACCTTGCTCCCTCATACGCCGCTTGCGTAATCTCCAGACCTTCGGCGATACGCGACTGCGCAAACTCGACAATCAAAATCGCGTTTTTTGCCGACAATCCCATCGTGGTCAATACGCCAACCTGGAAATAAATATCATTGTTGAATCCGACGAGCATTGAAGCCGTCACCGCGCCCAAAATGCCCAGTGGAATGATCAACATGACCGCCAGTGGAATTGACCAGTTTTCATACAATGCAGCAAGACAGAGAAAAATAAAGATGAGAGACGCCATGTAAATCCACAGCGTCTGAACGGACGATGCTTTTTCTTGAAACGACAAGCCGCTCCACTGCAAACCTAAACCAGGCATTTCCGCTATCATTTCTTCCATCAGATCAAGCGCATGGCCAGAACTGGTGCCTGCTGCGGCATTGCCCTGAAATTGAACGGCAGGCAAACCATTAAAACGCTGCAACATCTGTGGACCTGTCGTCCATTTGAATGACGTGAAGCTCGCGATTGAGGCCATATTGCCACTCGATCCTTTCACAAACCAGGAGGCAAGATTCTCAGGCGTTGCACGCCACTCGGCATCCCCCTGCATGTACACCTTTTTGACGCGTCCGCGATCGATGAAATCATTGATGTAAACGCCCCCCAGCGCTGCAGAAAGCGTTTCATTAATATCGGCGTGAACAACGCCCTGAGAACCG
Source organism: Citrobacter freundii complex sp. CFNIH2 (assembly GCF_002880615.1). Lineage (NCBI taxonomy): Bacteria > Pseudomonadati > Pseudomonadota > Gammaproteobacteria > Enterobacterales > Enterobacteriaceae > Citrobacter > Citrobacter freundii complex sp. CFNIH2. The sequence continues at coordinate 2,099,622 of NZ_CP025757.1, forward strand.
GCTTTCAGTGGATCAATATTGACCTGTAACTGCGCCTTTTCTTCAAGACTGTTGATTCTGACTGCAGTGAGATATTCACTGCCGCCCGCCTGGCGTAAAAGCGCCTGCTGCGCCTGCAGGAGTGCCTCATATCCGATAGCAGATTGATCCTGAAGCCACAATTCAAATCCGCTGGACTGCCCAAGCCCCCGGACAGTCGGTGGGGACATCGCATTGATCGCTGCCAGAGGCACCGTTTTGAAATAGTGATTCGCGCGAGAAATGATCGCACTGGCACTATTCTGTTCCCCGCGTCGACGGTCCCAGTGCGTTAATTCTGCAAAAGCCATTCCGACATTTTGACCGCTCCCCGCATTGTTGCGCCCTGTTACCATAAAGATAACGTTGAGGTTATCTTTCTCTTGCGTCAGAAAGTAATCGGTAATGGCGTCACCCACGCGCTGCGTCATGGAGAGTGGCGATCCGGTAGGGAGAGTAAACTGAATCATCACCGCGCCCTGATCCTCATCAGGAAGAAAACCGGTCGGTAAGCGTTGATATTCCCACACCATAAACAGCACCAGTAACGTCGCAATAATGCATGAACGCAGGGGCCGTGAAACTATCCGTCGCAGCGTAACTAAATAGCCCTGCTGGCTCTTTTCCATCCCCTGGTTAAAACAGATAAAAAAGGCCCCTTTCTTCGGGTGCTCTTTTTTCAGCAAATGGGCGCAGAGGGTTGGTGTCAGTGTCAACGCCACCAGCGCGGAGAGTGTCATGGCAGCTGCGATGGTCACGGTGAACTGTCGATAAATAATCCCCACAGAACCGCCAAAAAACGCCATCGGAATGAAAACGGCCGCCAGCACCAGCGCGATACCAATCAGCGCACTGGTGATTTCCCTCATTGAATGCAATGTCGCTTCCGTGGGCGTCATATTTTCTTCGGCCATCACTCGCTCAACATTTTCGACCACCACAATAGCGTCATCCACTAACAGGCCGATCGCCAGTATCATGGCAAACAGCGTCAGGGTATTCAGGTTGTAACCGAGGACACTTAAAATACCGAACGTACCGAGCAGGACGACCGGTACCGTGATCGCAGGAATCAACGTGGCGCGCCAGTTTTGCAAAAACAGATACATCACTACGATGACCAGGAAGATCGCTTCAATTAATGTCCACACGACGCCTTCGATGGAAACCGTCACGAACGGCGTGCTGTCACGCGGATAAGCACTGATCACCCCTTGCGGAAACAGCGTACTGAGGCGTTCAACTTCCGCACGAACATTTTCAGCCGTTGCCAGCGCATTCGCCCCTGATGCCAGCTGAATGGAAATTCCGGCGGCCGGATAGCCATTCAGGGTCGTCTGATTCTGATAATTTTCGGCTCCCAATTCTATGCGGGCAACATCACGTAAATAGATGACAGAGCCATCAGGATTAATACGCACAACGATATTTTCAAATTGTTTGACGGTTTCAAGCCGCGACTGCGCCATCACGGTCGCATTGAGATATTGCCCCTCGACTGCAGGCAGTGACCCCACCTCTCCCCCGGTGACCTGTGCGTTCTGAGCTTCAATAGCAGCCCGGATATCAGACGGCATCAGACTAAAACTGGTGAGTTTGTAAGGATCCAGCCAGATGCGCATCGCATACTGCGCGCCAAAAATAGTGGTTTCTCCTACGCCATCAACCCGACTGAGCGGGTCCTGCAATGTGCTAATAAGGAAATCACTGATATCCAGACTGCTGAGTTGTCGGGTCTCATCATAAAGCGCGACCACCATCAGGCTATCCCCTTGCGATTTCGTCACCGTTATACCTTGTTGCTGCACTTCCGGCGGTAAACGGGTTATCGCCTGATTGACCGCGTTTTGTACCTGAACCTGCGCCATGTCGGGGTTCACCCCCTGATTAAAGCTGAGGCTGATTCGGGACTGGCCGGCGGAACTGCTGGTTGACGAGAAATAGAGCAGCCCATCAATCCCTTTAATCTGTTGCTCCAGCACCTGAGTGATGCTGTCTTCAACGGTCCTGGCTGATGCGCCTGGGTAATTCGCCGTAATATTCACTCCCGGCGGCGCGATATCGGGATACTGCTCAATGGGTAGCAGAAACAGCGCAAGCGTCCCTGCCGCCATAATTGAAATGGCCAGCACGGCGGAAAAAACCGGTCGGATAACAAAAAAACGCGCCAACATAGACAACCCCCCAGTCTGTAACCGCTGAACCGATATCGCACGGGCCGGAAACCTTACCGCAACGCTTAATCCGCGCATTAAATAAACAATTTATTTACTTTACTGTAAAGTAAATAAATTGGTCAAACAAAAAACCCTCTTCGGGAGGATGAAAAGGGTTTTGTCAGCACGTTGAAAGATCAGCGCATGTTGAATAAAACAAATCCTGCGACGGCCGCCCACACCAGCATCGGCAGCGAATAGAGATGAAAACGCCACCAGATGCGTCGGTCGTTTGCCATCCGTAGCGCAATCAAATTCGCCAGCGATCCTGGCAACAGACCAAATCCACCGACGTTAACCGCCCATGCCAGCAGCACGGTCGGAGGCACGTAATTCAGCAGCAAGATGGTGCTGGGGACATTGCTGATAAACTGCGAAAGGCCAATTGCCGTCAGCCACAGGCCGGGTTCAGACAGCGAGTCGACGTGATTTAACGTCCCCTGCAACGCTGGCAGTTGCGTCAGTAGATAGACATCAATAAACATCGCCATAAATACCAGCAGCAGCGTCCAGTCAACGCTCAACACCACACGCCGCGCCAGTAGCAAAAACCCCAGCGCCACCATCGCCAGCCCTACCAGCTCTTGTTTGAACTCCAGCGCCGTCAGAAAGACGATGTACAGCCCCAGACACCCCCATACCAGTCGCGGCTGCCATTGCGGCGCATGCGTGCCGGTGTGGTACGACAGCGGCTTATTAGGGAAACAGAACCAGCACACGACCAGCAGCGTCAACATCATCACGGCGGCAAGCGGCGCCATCTGGCTGATAAAGGCGAAAAATGAGAGACCAGAACGCCCCCACAGCAGAATGTTTTGCGGGTTGCCGATCGGCGTCAACAATGAACCGGCATTGACCGCCAGCGCTTCAAAAATAATGAGCCGGTTGACCGGTATCGCACACAGCTTCTTCAGCGTAATGGTCAGTGGCACGACGATAAAGAGCGCGACGTCGTTGGTCAGAAAAGTGGAAAGCAGCGCTGCTGCCAGCACCATGAACATCGCCAGACGGCGTTCAGTCGCAAAGCGGCGGGTCATTTTACGTCCCAGCACATCGAAATAGCCGCTAAGCTCAACGCCTTTAGTCAGCAGCATCAGGCCGCTCAGGGTGATAATGGTGTGCCAGTCAATGGCACCAGGCAAGGTCCGTGGCGTGAACGGCACCCACAGACTCAACCCCACGCCAACGACAATCAATAGCTGAAAAAAACGGTCGCGTTTCAACGCCCGCAATAAAGGCAGGTTCATTCAACGGAAGTTCCGTGTTGCTCAGTAAAGAGCCGGAATGCGTCCAGCGTCTCCTGACTAACATGGTGCTCCATCCCCTCAGCATCGCGACGGGCTATCTCAGCACTCACGCCCAACACCAGCAGGAAGTTCTCCACGATCTGATGGCGTTCGCGACTTTCCTGCGCCAGCTTCTCCCCTTCCGGGGTTAAGAAAACGCCGCGCCAGGGGATCATTTCGATCAGTCCCACCGACGCCAGACGCTTGAGCATCTTGGCTACCGTCGGCTGAGACACCCCAAGCCGGGCCGCCATATCCACCTGACGCGCCTCCCCGACTTCAATAATCAAGTCTGAAATCAACTCAACGTAGTCGTCGATCAGTTCGCGGCGATGCGCCTCTCTCACCTGGCGAAACCCTTCAACGTGTTCCTCAACGTTCACTAACTGCGTCACTTTTTTTGTTGTTGGCATACCTGCGCGACGACTCATTCTGCTTCCTCATTCCTGTGACGCGTTAACAGCATCTAATTGGAGAGCGTCCATTGTAAACCAGAGTTGCCCGGGCACAAAAAATTAACGTTTTAGCAATAGCTATATAATATAGCCTGTGCTATATCTGTATGTAATGCAGTCATCCCTCACGGATCGAGGGACCAGAAAGTCAGGAGGTCAATATGAACGAGTTCAAGAGGTGTATGCGCGTGTTTAGTCACTCTCCCTTTAAAGTCCGGTTAATGCTGCTCTCAATGCTGTGCGATATGATCAACAGCAAACCTGAGCAGGACAAACCTTCAGAAAAATAACGCGGCGTCGCGGTACGCCGCTTCATCTGGGTGTCATATACGGCCGCTACACTCCTGTTTATGTCAAAATAGCCCTTCTTTTTGTCGGATTTGCTAACCTCTTCGCAAAACAATTTCTGTCTGCCCGTTGACCTTCACATTCACACGCTCTATCTTCTTGCAGCCCTGCCTAACTTGCGGCTCGCAGATGCGGACCTCTTCCCCTCTTCACGCACTCTCAGCAGGTAATGACCCTTGGCGCCAGGGTAAGCACATGGCGTTATTACGATAGTGGCATATGAATTTAACCGTCAAAGACTCGCTTCTTGCTCGCAGCCGGGCCCTTAGCCCGTGGGCTGGCTTTTATGTTTTGCAGTCCCTGCTGATCAACCTGGCGCTGGGCTATCCGTTTAGTCTGCTGTATACCCTTGCCTTTACCTGCATATTGCAGTTGCTCTGGCGGAGTGCGCCGAGAGCGCAGAAGGTGCTGATCGGCGTGTGTTCGCTTGTCGCCGCCTGTTACTTTCCTTTCGGCCAGGCTTACGGATCGCCAAACTTCAATACGCTGCTGGCCCTGCACTCGACCAACATGGAAGAGTCCACGGAGATCCTGACGATTTTCCCCTGGTACAACTACCTGATGGGGGTGTTTATCTTTGCCCTTGGCGTGATCGCCGTGCGTCGCAAACCTGACGAAGAGAAGAAACGCTGGAATAAATATGACAGCCTGTGCCTGCTGTTCAGCGTCGTCGCTTTTTTTGTCACTCCCGTACAGAACCTGGCCTGGGGCGGCGTGTTTAAGTTAAAGGATACCGGCTATCCGGTATTCCGTTTCGCCAAAGACGTCATCGTCAATAACAATGAAGTCATTGACGAGCAGGAGCGCATGGCGAAATTCGCCAGCATGAAAGACACCTGGACCGTCACCGCCGTGAAGCCGAAATATCACACCTACGTGGTGGTGATCGGTGAAAGCGCTCGCCGTGATGCGCTGGGGGCATTTGGTGGCCACTGGGATAACACCCCGTTTGCCAGCAGCGTTAACGGCTACCTGTTTGCCGATTACGTCGCGGCCAGCGGGTCAACGCAAAAATCACTCGGGTTAACCCTCAACCGGGTCGTTGATGATAAGCCGCAGTATCAGGATAACTTTGTCACACTGGCAAACCGCGCCGGTTTCCAGACCTGGTGGTTCTCTAATCAGGGACAAATCGGCGAATACGATACCGCCATCGCCAGTATCGCAAAGCGGGCTGATGAAGTGCATTTTCTGAAGAGCGGTGACTTCGAAGCGGACAAAAACACCCAGGACGAGGCGTTGTTAAAAATGACCGCGCAGGTGCTGGAAACGGAACGCACCCAGCCGCAGCTGATTGTCCTGCATCTGATGGGTTCTCATCCACAGGCCTGCGATCGGACAAAAGGCAAGTACGACACGTTCGTCCAGTCGAAAGAGACCTCTTGCTATCTCTATACCATGACCCAGACCGACGACCTGCTGCGAAAACTGTACGACCAGCTCCGCAACAGCGGCGGCAGTTTCTCGCTGGCGTATTTCTCCGATCATGGCCTCGCCTTTAAAGAACGCGGGAAGGAAGTGCAGTATCTGGCGCATGACGACCAGTTCCAGCAAAACTTCCAGGTCCCGTTTATGGTGCTCTCCAGCGATGACAAAGCGCATAAAGTCATCAAAGCGCGGCGTTCCGCCAACGACTTCCTTGGCTTTTTCTCACAGTGGACAGGGATCAGCGCGAAAGAGATTAAGATGAAGTACCGGTTTATCTCTGAACAGAAGGCCGGGCCGGTGTATATCACCAACTTCAAATTGCAGAAGGTGGATTACAACCACCTGGGAACCGACGTTTTTAGCACCAAATCGCGCTAACGTCGCGAGACACAGCCAAAAAAAATCCGCCCCTTGAGGCGGATTTTTTATATCACCGACGTGATTAGAAGCGGTAACCGACGCCTGCGATCCAGGTGCCAACGTCAACGCTACGAATACGGCTCTGCTCGTAAGAGAAGTCCAGCGCAACGTTTTCGATCGGGTTGAACTGCACACCTGCGCCATAAGAGAAACCATAATCGCTGGTATCATCTTTATGCGTCGGGTAGTTGGTGTCCTGGAATTTACCGTAGCCCACACCCACAACACCGTAGATGCTTGCCCAGTCGTTCAGACGGTAAGCCGGACCAGCAGTGATGCCGTAGTACTGAGTTTTGTTGTAATCGCCTGCACCGTTAGTACGATCTTTTTCGGTGTAAGTGAAGGAACCGATTACGCCCAGCGGGTTGTTGTCCTGCTCATAGCGATACTTCAGGTTGAAACCGTTCATTTTGTTCGCCGCGCCCTGAGCATCGCTCTGAGCATAACCACCGGTAACGGTAGACGTTGCAGCGACGGCGGAACCTGCGGAGATAGCCAGAACAGCGGCCAGTGCTGAAAGACATGCAATTTTTTTCATAACCACCTCAAATGTGCTTCAAATAAATCCTAAGTGTTAAATATATCAAAAATTGATGAGAAACTCTTTGCGATTAGTGATGTCTAACGAGCCCTTTCATGTAACAGAACATTTCTATGAGCCGCTATCTCTTTCAATTAACATCACTTTTCCAGATATTCGTCCCATTATTACGCGCATAATAAAGGACATTCATCCAGATTATTCCTAATCTGCCAGCGCATTAATCCATCAACTTGCCGCCATTTTACGGCTTTCCAGGAATTTTTTTTCAACGAAGACTCAACCGCAGAAGGTTATTTCCATTACACTGCCTCTTTTACTTTTCTATACACAAATCAGGCAAGTTGCTGGATGGCGTGTATCTACAGTTATGTCGGGAGAACGGATGCCAGGGTCGTCACGTAAAACGCCAGTTTGGTTGCCTATTTTAGTACTGCTTATCGCCATGGCCTCGATCCAGAGCGGCGCATCGCTGGCAAAATCATTGTTTCCGCTGGTTGGCGCGCCCGGCGTGACCGCCCTCCGTCTGGCATTAGGCACGCTGATTCTTATTGTCTTCTTCAAACCATGGCGTCTGCGGTTTGCCAAAGAGCAGCGTCTGCCGCTGCTTTTTTACGGCCTGTCGCTGGGGGGAATGAACTACCTCTTCTATCTGTCGATTCAGACGGTCCCGTTGGGGATTGCAGTCGCGCTGGAGTTTACCGGGCCGCTGGCGGTCGCCCTGTTCTCTTCGCGACGCCCCGTTGATTTCATCTGGGTGGTGCTGGCGGTTCTGGGGCTCTGGTTCCTGCTGCCGCTGGGTCAGGACGTTTCGCATGTCGACCTGTTCGGTGCCACCATGGCGCTGGGCGCAGGTGCCTGCTGGGCTATCTATATTCTCAGCGGACAACGCGCCGGCGCTGAGCACGGCCCGGCCACCGTCGCAGTAGGCTCGCTGATTGCCGCTCTGGTTTTCGTCCCGCTTGGAGTAGCGCAGGCCGGGGAAGCGCTCTGGCACTGGTCGGTGATTCCGCTGGGTCTGGCGGTTGCGGTGCTGTCGACAGCGCTCCCCTACTCGCTGGAGATGATTGCCTTAACCCGCCTGCCTACACGCACCTTTGGTACGCTGATGAGTATGGAACCTGCACTGGCCGCCGTGGCAGGTATCCTGTTTCTCGGCGAAACGCTCACGCCTGTCCAGTTGCTGGCGCTTGGCGCGATCATTGCCGCCTCGATGGGCTCGACGCTGACCATTCGACGGGAGAGCAAAATAAAAGAAGTTGATGTAAATTAATTTTACATTTCTGCATGGTTGCATAACCATGCAGAATATCTTCCCGCTGTTTTCCCTGTATTTTCCTGATATTTCCCCACCGTCCACCTGCCCTGCACCGACTATTTATTCGCCTTCTCATGTCGGCATCAGAATATTGTCATCGTCGTTCTTACCCCTGCGCAACTACATGAATAATAATGCAATTAAATACCGATGTTGTTAAATGCTATTAAAGCGATAGGCAGAGCCAGAAAAGCAGGAACGATAACCGGTGCTATACTGAATCTCGTAAATTACTGGGACATAACATCAAGAGGATATGAAATTATGAGTACCGCTAAATTGGTAAAAACAAAAGCGTCCAATCTGCTTTATACCCGCAACGATGTCTCCGACAGCGATAAGAAAGCAACGGTTGAGTTGCTGAATCGTCAGGTGATCCAGTTTATCGACCTGTCACTGATCACGAAGCAGGCCCACTGGAACATGCGCGGCGCTAACTTTATTGCTGTCCATGAGATGCTGGATGGCTTCCGTACAGCATTGACCGACCATCTCGACACCATGGCAGAGCGTGCCGTACAGCTGGGCGGTGTGGCGCTGGGGACCACGCAGGTCATTAATAGTAAAACGCCGTTGAAAAGCTATCCGCTGGACATCCATACCGTTCAGGATCACCTGAAAGAACTGGCAGACCGTTATGCTGTCGTCGCCAACGATGTGCGTAAAGCCATCAGCGAAGCGAAAGACGAAGATACCGCCGATATCTTTACCGCCGCTTCCCGCGATCTCGACAAATTCCTGTGGTTCATCGAATCCAACATAGAATAATCACATCATAAGCATTCCCTCTAATACCCTCGCCACGGCGGGGGTTTTGCACTTTTATGGTGCACCACATCGCCACCGCCCCGCTGTAAAGTAAAATATTTGTAATAATCACCTCACACAATCGTTAACGAAAGATTGTTTTATCAACGATCTTTGCGCTAAATAGGCAGACCGTTCGCGCACCCGTCGGATTGCACTAAATCAGTGCCCCAACATGGTGCAAAAAGCGAGTTTTGCTCCACTACCTGTGCAAAAGCGCGCAGTCTCCTCTTGTTAAAACAAGGGGTTGCAAAACTGGCACGATTTTTTCATTACACTTATCGTTCTCGCAGGGGATCGCCCCGTGGATAAAAAAGGAAATGCTATGAAGTCTGTATTAAAAGTTTCACTGGCAGCACTTGCCCTGGCTTTTGCGGTGTCCTCTCATGCCGCGGATAAGAAACTGGTTGTCGCAACTGACACCGCGTTCGTCCCGTTTGAATTCAAACAGGGCGACAAATACGTTGGCTTTGATGTGGACCTGTGGGCCGCCGTAGCAAAAGAACTGAAGCTGGATTATGAACTGAAACCGATGGATTTCAGCGGCATCATCCCGGCACTGCAAACCAAAAACGTTGACCTGGCGCTGGCGGGCATCACTATTACTGACGAGCGCAAAAAAGCGATCGATTTCTCTGACGGTTACTACAAAAGCGGCCTGTTAGTGATGGTGAAAACCAACAACAACGACGTAAAAAGCGTAAAAGATCTGGACGGTAAAGTGGTTGCGGTGAAGAGCGGTACTGGCTCCGTTGATTACGCCAAAGCCAACATTAAAACGAAAGATCTGCGCCAGTTCCCGAACATCGATAACGCCTACATGGAACTGGGTACCAACCGCGCAGATGCGGTTCTGCACGATACGCCGAACATCCTGTACTTCATCAAAACCGCAGGTAACGGCCAGTTCAAAGCGGTGGGTGAATCACTGGAAGCACAGCAGTACGGTATCGCATTCCCGAAAGGCAGCGACGAACTGCGCGAGAAAGTGAACGGCGCGCTGAAAACGCTGCGTGACAACGGTACCTATAACGAAATCTACAAAAAATGGTTCGGCTCAGAACCTAAATAATAAGACGTTTTGCCTTCAGATGTTGCCCGGGGGCGCTAAGCGTACCGGGCATTTGATTTTTTTCACCACGGTAACAGGAACTACATATGCAGTTTGACTGGAGTGCCATCTGGCCCGCCATTCCGATCCTGCTTCAGGGTGCCAAAATGACCCTGTGGATCTCCATCCTCGGTCTGGCTGGCGGGATCATCATTGGCTTGCTGGCGGGTTTAGCCCGTACCTATGGCGGCTGGATCGCCAATCACGTCTCTCTCGTCTTTATCGAAGTCATCCGTGGCACGCCGATCGTTGTCCAGGTGATGTACATCTATTTTGCCCTGCCGATGGCCTTCCCGGACTTGCGCATCGATACGTTTAGCGCCGCCGTTATCACGATCATGATTAACTCCGGCGCCTATATCGCGGAAATCACTCGTGGTTCGGTTCTGTCGATCCACAAAGGATTTAGCGAAGCCGGTCTGGCGCTGGGTCTATCCCGTCGCGAAACCATCCGTCATGTGATCATGCCGCTCGCGCTGCGCCGTATGCTGCCTTCGCTCGGTAACCAGTTAATCATCAGTATCAAAGATACGTCGCTGTTTATCGTCATCGGCGCGGCGGAACTGACCCGCAGCGGTCAGGAGATTATTGCCGGCAACTTCCGCGCCCTGGAAATCTGGACCGCGGTGGGGGTTATCTACCTCATCATTACGCAAGTCCTGAACATCGTGCTTCGTAGTCTGGAAAGAAGGATGAAAATCCTGTGATTGAATTTAAAAACGTCTCAAAGCATTTTGGCCCGACCCAGGTGCTGCATAACATTGATCTGAACATTAAGCAGGGCGAAGTGGTGGTGATTATCGGACCATCCGGTTCCGGTAAATCCACGCTGTTGCGCTGCATTAATAAACTCGAAGAGATTACCTCCGGTGATTTGATCGTCGATGGGCTGAAGGTCAATGACCCGAAGGTTGACGAGCGTCTGATCCGCCAGGAAGCGGGGATGGTGTTCCAGCAGTTCTATCTTTTCCCTCACCTGACCGCGCTGGAAAACGTCATGTTTGGCCCGTTGCGCGTTCGTGGGACGAAGAAAGACGCTGCCGAAAAGCAGGCAAAAGAACTGTTGGCGAAAGTGGGTCTGGCCGAGCGCGCTCACCACTACCCGTCTGAGCTTTCCGGCGGTCAGCAGCAGCGTGTGGCGATTGCTCGCGCCCTGGCGGTGAAGCCGAAGATGATGCTGTTTGATGAACCGACCTCTGCGCTCGATCCGGAACTGCGCCACGAAGTACTGAAAGTGATGCAGGATCTGGCGGAAGAAGGGATGACAATGGTCATCGTCACGCACGAAATCGGCTTTGCCGAGAAAGTCGCCTCACGCCTGATCTTCATCGACAAGGGCCGTATTGCCGAGGACGGTAATCCGCAAACCCTGATTGAAAACCCGCCAAGTCAGCGTCTGCAGGAGTTCTTGCAGCACGTTTCCTGACGGCCAGCCTCCCTTCCGCCAGGAGGGGAGGTTTCTCTACGACTCTTCCCATTTCGAATCGCCGCGCCTCCAGCCACTATACTTATCTCTTTGTTCTGTTTTCTCACTGGAGGAGTCATGCGGTGGATCCTGTTCATCCTCTTTTGCCTGCTGGGCGCACCAGCCCAGGCGGTAACCATTCCCGGCGTCACAACCGGCGCTGATGCTAACGCACAAACAACGCCTGCGCCCGAACCTGATATTGAGCAGAAGAAAGCGGCCTACGGGGCGCTGGCCGACGTACTGGAAAATGATACCTCGCGCAAAGAGTTGATTGACCAGTTGCGAACCGTTGCCGCCACGCCGCCGCCGGATCCGGTACCGAAAATCACCCCGCCGGTGGTCGTTGAAGAAAAAACGGTGCTGGAAAACGTCACCGATCTCAGCCGCCATTACGGCGAAGCGCTGTCTGGTCGCTTTGCCCAGCTCTACCGCAACATCACTGATGCGCCGCACAAACCCTTTAACAGCCAGACCTTCAAAAATGCCCTCAGTCACTTTCTGATGCTGGCCGCTGCGGTATTCGGCTTCTACTGGTTGATTCGTCTGTGTATGTTGCCGTTGTATCGAAAAATGGGTAACTGGGCGCGGAAAAAGAACCGCGAGCGTAGCAACTGGCTTCAGCTACCCGCAATGATCGTTGGCGCATTGATTATCGACCTGCTTTTGCTGGCGTTGACCCTGTTTGTCGGTCAGTTGTTAAGTGACAGACTGAACGCAGGCAGCCGCACCATCGCGTTTCAGCAAGGGCTGTTTCTGAACGCTTTTGCACTGATCGAATTTTTCAAAGCCATTCTGCGGCTGATCTTCTGTCCAAACGTGGCGGAACTGCGGCCCTTTACCATTCAGGATACCAGTGCCCGTTACTGGAACCGGCGACTGAGTTCGCTGAGCAGTCTGATTGGTTATGGTTTGATCGTCGCGGTTCCGATTATTTCCAATCAGGTGAACGTACAGGTCGGCGCGATGGCCAACGTGGTCATCATGCTGTGTATCACGCTGTGGGCGCTGTATCTGATCTTCCGTAACAAGAAAGAGATTACCCAACACCTGCTGAATCTGGCGGAACGATCGCTGGCCTTCTTCAGTCTGTTTATCCGCGCCTTTGCTCTGGTCTGGCACTGGCTGGCAAGCGCCTATTTTATCGTCCTGTTTTTCTTCTCCCTGTTTGACCCAGGCAACAGCCTGAAGTTTATGATGGGGGCGACGGTGCGCAGCCTGGCGATCATCGGTATTGCGGCTTTCGTTTCCGGGATGTTTACCCGCTGGATCGCCAAAACCATCACCCTCTCCCCACATACGCAGCGCAATTATCCCGAACTACAAAAGCGACTCAACGGCTGGCTTTCTACCGCGTTGAACGTGGCGCGGATCCTGACGGTGTGTGTCGCCATCATGCTGTTGCTGAACGCCTGGGGACTGTTTGATTTCTGGAACTGGCTGCACAACGGCGCCGGTGAGAAGACGGTCGATATTCTGATCCGCATCGTGCTGATTTTGTTCTTCTCCGCGGTAGGCTGGACGCTGCTTGCCAGCCTGATCGAAAACCGGCTGGCGTCCGATATTCATGGCCGCCCTCTCCCCAGCGCGCGTACCCGCACGCTGTTAACGCTGTTTCGTAACGCACTGGCGGTGATCATCAGCACGATCACCATCATGATCGTACTTTCGGAAATTGGCGTTAACATCGCCCCACTGCTGGCCGGTGCCGGGGCGCTGGGGCTGGCAATTTCCTTTGGTGCGCAAACGCTGGTGAAAGATATTATTACCGGGGTCTTTATTCAGTTTGAAAATGGCATGAATACGGGCGATCTGGTTACCATCGGGCCGTTAACCGGTACAGTAGAACGCATGTCGATTCGCTCTGTTGGCGTACGTCAGGACACCGGGGCGTACCATATTATTCCGTGGTCATCGATCACCACCTTCGCCAACTTTGTCCGCGGCATTGGCTCGGTGGTCGCCAATTACGATGTGGATCGTCATGAAGATGCCGATAAGGCCAATCAGGCGCTGAAAGAGGCGGTCGCGGCGGTAATGGAAAGCGAGGACGTTCGTGGGCTGATTATTGGTGAGCCGTCGTTTGCCGGGATTGTCGGATTGTCCAACACGGCATTTACGCTGCGGGTATCGTTTACCACGCTGCCGCTGAAGCAGTGGACGGTTCGCTTCGCGCTGGACAGCCAGGTGAAAAAACATTTCGACCTGGCGGGCGTTCGTCCACCGGTGCAGACCTGGCAGATTCTGCCCGCCGCGCCAACGACACCGACAGCGACAACCGCACCGGCGTCGCTGCCACCTGGCGAGCCGACGCTCTAGCGTTTACGCGTGCTAAAACGGCGGCGCTGGTCGTCGTCCATAAAGGTCCAGGCGATAAAGCGGCTTTGCTTTTGCCCCTGGGCCATCTCTTTTTTCACCACCTTGACCGCCCCCACGTCAGTCAGCGCGCGATAGAGTGGCGGCAGGTTTTCGCCGCGTGACACCAGCGTGGTAAACCACATGACCTGGCGGCCAAAAGGCTGGCTTTCGGCAATCATCGTTTTGATGAACGCGACTTCCCCCCCTTCACACCACAGCTCCTGCTGCTGACCGCCGAAGTTCAGCGCATCATCTTTGCTCTGTCCGAGGTTGCGGCGTTTGCGCTCGCTTCCAGCACGAGCAGAGGCGGCGGAGTCGTGGAACGGCGGATTGCACAGCGTCGCGTCATATTGCTCATTTTTATGAATAATACCGTTAAAGATAGCCGCTGGAGTTTTCTGTCGACGCAGGCGAATGGCGCGCGTCAGCCCTGGATTGGCGCTGATAATGGCCTGCGCGCTGGCTAACGCCTGCTCATGCGTCTCACTGCCCGTGAAACGCCAGCCATACTCATGCACGCCGATCAGCGGATAAATACAGTTCGCGCCCACGCCAACATCAAGGATTGTGGCCTGAGTCGGCACACTTCCCGTTGTCTCGGCAAGCAGATCGGCCAGATGGTGGAGGTAATCTGCACGCCCTGGCACCGGCGGACACAGGAATCCTTCTGGAATATCCCAGTTTGCCACCCCATAGAAGTGCGCCAGCAGCGCCTTATTCAACGCCTTTACCGCCAGCGGATTGGCAAAATCAACGCTTTGCTCGCCCGCAGGGGTCAGGACGAGATACTGCGCCAGCTCAGGCGTGCCTTTGCAGAGCGTGGCAAGATCGTAGCGACTGTGATGACGGTTGCGCGGGTGCAAGCCTGGTTTCTGGGGGGACATAGCATTCTCCTTTTAACAGCGGCGTAAGATACCCGCATAACGCAACGCGGTAAACCGGGTTGATGAGAAACAGCCGCTTCACGGCAGCGTATCTGCGCGCGAAACGGGGCGAAGCGGCGCAAATCGCCCAAATATCAATGATATGTATGTCATTGATTTGTCAACATACGTCAATATTTTTCGTTCAAATTTTAAGCAGATCATCATCAATTTTTTACGCCATTCCTGCCGCACTGACGACCTAAACTTATCTGGCACTACACGTTGTTTCACTGAGGAGAGCATCATGAAAAAATGCCTCGCATTACTCGTCGCCACCACGCTTGCAGGTGTGGCATTCGCGGCGTCTGCAGCACAACCTCTCAGCAGTCCCGATACCGGCCAGCTACGTGCGTCAGGTACCGTCTCTGCCACTGGCGCAACCAACCTGAGTGACCTGGAGGATAAACTGGCGGAAAAAGCGCAAGAGCAAGGCGCGAAAGGCTTTGTGGTTAATTCCGCAGGCGGTAAGAACCAGATGTATGGTACAGCCACCATTTACAAGTAACCTTCCCCACCACCTGCCCGATAGCGACGCCGCTTATCGGGCATTGCCCCTTGACTGAGCAATTTTTGACTCCATCTTGACTATAATAACCTCGTTATAAAGCGTGAGGAGAACCGTGCTATGGCCTCTGGTTGGGCAAATGATGACGCTGTGAACGAACAGATCAACAGTACAATTGAAGATGCTGTCGCGCGTGCAAGAGGTGAAATTCCGCGCGGTGATAGCCTGTATGAATGCGAAGAATGTGGCGATCCGATCCCGGAAGCCCGCCGACAGGCGGTGCCTGGTGTAAGATTGTGCCTTAACTGCCAACAGGAGAAAGATTCACAGAATTCGTCCTATACGGGATATAATCGCAGAGGATCAAAAGACAGCCAGCTACGTTGACCTATACTTACACAGATATAAAGAACATGCCGTTTCGCTTACGCTCACGTTAAATTGCTCTCTGCGTAGCAAAATGTGCCGTTCTTCTCTCAACTGTAAAGTGAACTGCGAAGAACCGTAAATTCATCTCGTGAATTAATTAATAATCAATAAGTTATTTGTCATTCAATTTTTTTGATGAATGTTGTCAATTCTCTTCGATTTTATCTCTCGAAAAAAAGCGTGATACTCATCACATCGACGGAACATCGTCTTCCTTAATAAATAACCTGCGAGAGATTAACAATGAAAACTATCAAATATGCTGTTGCCGCTGTTGCCCTGTCTACTCTGTCTTTTGGCGTTTTCGCAGCCGAACCTGTTACGGCTGCTCAGGCGCAAAGCATGAATAAAATCGGTGTGGTTTCTGCAGAAGGCGCAACCACGCTGGACGGCCTGGAAGCAAAACTGGCTGAGAAAGCCGCTGCTGCCGGCGCAAGCGGTTACAGCATCACCTCTGCCAACAACAACAACAAAATGAGCGGTACTGCTGTTATCTACAAATAAGGTTTACCCCGTCTGCTGCCAACAGACACCCTGCTCCAACCCTCATTGAACCTGAATTACCCTTGTTTGCCCGTCCGCCACTGGACGGGCTTTTTTTTATCTGTGGCGCTAAAAACTGTCGTTTACTCGCGCCAGTCCTTCCTCGAGTGTCGCCACCTCACCCGTTGCCACCAGACAACAGGCCATCTGGATTTTCAACGATGCCGGTACCGGCTCGCTTCCTGCCAGGCAGCGCTCAATCCAGCGCGCGGTCGTCTCAGGATCCTTTGCCGCAGGCAGCGGTACAGGTTCGTCGGGCATTTCACTTTGTCGGCTCTGTAACACCCGGGTGCCGGTGCTATCAATCAGGCTAATCTGCGGGCAGCGTTGTGGATTGGCGTACACCTCACCTTCGGTTCCGTGCATCAACAGCCCACGGCCACCAATATCACTGAAGAATTTCGCTACGCGCGGCACATATTCCGGATGCGACACGCTGGCAAGACGCAGCGCAGCGTCTTCGGCAAACGGCGTCGCCAGCTTCGCCAGCGTATGCGCGCTGTTGCGCACGCCCAGTCGCCAGCGCATTGCCAGCTGTTTTTCCAGCGGTGGGCAGAGCGAACTTACCGGAATAAAGACCGGCTGATGTCCATCCAGTTTCGCCTGTGCCTGCCCGGCATGACGCGTCGGGGCAATCCCCATCAGCTCGAAAATGGTCTCCGTCAGCACGCGGGTCGGATCTTCGCTCACCCCATGTACGACCACTGGAAAACCCAGTTTGTGCAATAAAATCGCCAGCAGCGGCGTCAGGTTCGCCTGTTTGCGCGCGCCGTTATAGCTGGGGATAACAATCGGCATCGGCTTCGCAACCGGCGGGGTAAGCTTAATGGAATGGTTTTGCATCGCCTCATAAAAGCCCAGCATTTCGGCTTCCCCTTCCCCTTTGATGCGCAACGCAATCAGCACGCCGCCCATTTCCAGTTCCGGCACGTCGCCGTTGAGCATGTGGGTATAAAGCCCTCGCGCGGTATCCTGGTCCAGATCGCGGGCGTGGTTTTTCCCCCGGCCGATCTCTTTAATTATTTTGCGGTAATCCATCGAAAACTCCTTGCCTCACACTCACGTTATTTACGCCGACGGCGCGTGGGTTTCGCTTTTTCTTTTGCCTTAACGATAACGTCTGGCACAGCGGGTCGCTCTATGGGAAAAACAGGTAATGCATCCAGTAAACGCTTGCCATAATTTTTGGTCAACAGACGCTTATCATAAATCACCACTTCTCCCCAGCACCCGTGGCTACGGATCAAGCGCCCCACCTGCTGGATAAGATTAAACGAGGCGGCGGGCAAACTCTGCACTTCGAACGGATAGCGATTGAGACTTTTAAGCCACTCGCCTTCGGTGATCACCACCGGGCTGTCGATGGGGGGAAAAGCAATTTTGTGGATATGCACCTGACTGAGTAAATCGCCTTTCAGATCCAGACCTTCGGCGAAAGATTGCAGCCCAACCAGTACGCTGCGCTCGCCGTTTTCTACCCGCTTACGGTGCAGTTCCACCAGCCGGTAGCGCGGCTGATCACCCTGGACCAACAGCAACAGGCGCAGATCGGTGACGTATTCCAGAAAGCGCTGCATCGCTCGCCCACTGGCAAACAGCACCAGCATGCCGGAATGCTTTTTACTTTCCAGTTGTTCGCGGAAATAGGCAGCCATCTCCGCAATATGCTGCTCTTCGTTGTCGATCAGCGGCTCATAGCGCATCTGCGGAATAATAATTTTGCCCTGCTCGACATGGTTAAACGGCGAATCGAGCGCGACGAAGCGGTCTCCGGCTTTTTGCTTCAGGCCGCTCATCTCCTGCAGACGCGAAAAGCTGTTAAGTGAACGCAGCGTGGCGGAGGTGACGATAATATGCGGCACACTGCGCCAGAGTAACCGCTCCAGTTGATCGCTCACGCGGATCCCTACGCAGTGAAACCAGACATGGGGTTGTCCGTCACGCACCTCGCGTGTCGTCCATTTCGACACCGGTGCGCCGGATGACTGGGCCAGCGAGGCCAGCCGCCACAGTTTGCTCTGCGCTTCAAACATCCCCAGCGCACGGTTCATCTGCAAAATAGCCCGGTGCAAACGTACAACATCATGGCTGCCGGTTTTCTCGCTAAGATCGTTCAAAAACAGCTCTGCCAGACCGCGCAGCGTTTCGGTGAGCTTCGCCAGACGCTGGCAAATCTCCATCACTTCATCCGGCAGTTCCCCCATCGCAAAGCGATGTTCCGCTTCCTGCCCGGCTGGCATGTAAAGACTGAGAATGTTATTAAGTGACGCGATAAGTTCATACAGCTCTTCGCAATGGGCGTTCAGACGCTCCGGATTCGCCAGCGGCGGCGTGGTTTTGGGGCGAAACTGCTCCATGCAGGTCGCCACCAGTTTGCAAAACAGATCCAGTTGCAGGCGATACCAGGGGGCGGTAATTTCCGCACTCATTTCCAGCGCATCGCGGGCGACATCCGGCAGGTGATGGCCTTCATCGAGCACCAGCAGCAGGTTTTTCGGGTCCGGTAACACCGCTTCGCTTTCCATCGCCGCCATCACCAGCGCATGGTTTGCCACCACCACTTCCGCTTCCTGAATCTCGCGACGGGCTACAAAAAACGGGCACTCGCGGTAGTAGTGGCAGTTGCGGTTCAGGCAACTGGCTTTATCGGTACTCAGTCGTCGCCAGAGATCGTCGTCAATGGCAATATCCGTATGATCGCGCAGGCCGTCCCACTTGTAGCTGTCGAGGTCGCCTTTCAGCTTTGCGCAGCGCTTCTGCTCTTCCTGATTATTCGGCGTGAGTTCATCGTCAAGAAAGGCGAGCAGATCCTGCTGCGTCGGTTCGGTACTGGCCAGCGCCGTCAGATTTCGCGGACACACATAGCGCCCGCGACCAAATGCAGCGGTAAAGCGAAGATCGGGAATGATTTTGCGCAGTAGCGGCAGATCTTTATTGTAGATCTGATCCTGCAACGCCACGTTGGCGGTACTGACCACCAGCGTTTTTTGCTCTTCCCGCGCAATGGCAATGCCGGGAATGAGATAGGACAGGGTTTTCCCCACTCCGGTAGGAGCCTCAATCGCCAGATGACGCCCTTCTTCTCCGGTCAGCGTTTTTGCGACATCGGCAATCATCTGCCGCTGCGGCGCACGGGGGATAAAGTCGGGGATCTGTTCCTGAAGCGCCTTATACCAGGCGGCGATTTGCGCTTTAAGCGCAGCGGTTAATGCCATGAGAAAACCTGAAACACTGTATAAACAGCCACTATTGTGGCACATTTCAGGCCTGGAACGTATCTTTTTTGCCGCTTCTGGAAGGCGCTTCGCAACCTGGAGACGAAGTGCCGGATGGCGGCTTACGCCTTATCCGGCCTACGGCTATATACCAATCTGTGCGCGTAGGCCTGATAAGCGCAGCGCCATCAGGCAACTGCGTTGTGACTTAATAGTAACCCAGCAGCTTCCACCACAGCATGCCCACCGCGAAAATGATAATGACGTTGAAGGTCACCACGCACAGGT
Source organism: Citrobacter freundii complex sp. CFNIH2 (assembly GCF_002880615.1). NCBI lineage: Bacteria > Pseudomonadati > Pseudomonadota > Gammaproteobacteria > Enterobacterales > Enterobacteriaceae > Citrobacter > Citrobacter freundii complex sp. CFNIH2. The sequence continues at coordinate 2,119,299 of NZ_CP025757.1, forward strand.
TGATTCGGTAAAACCGTGGTCGCTCGAAATAGCCTTGCGCAAAGTAGATAGGACCGGGTCCGCCGCCGTACTCGGTGTTCCCCCACATCAGGTTACTGAAGATACCGAAGCAGATAGCCACCATCATCGGCGGTGCGCCGGCAGCAATCGCCGTGGCGGCAAATGGCGCGTACAGCGCGGCAACGTGCCCCGTGGCGGTAGCAAACAGGTAGTGGACGTAGATATACAAGACACCGAGCACGATGAAGGCTTCCATCGCACCGAACCCCTGAATCCCGCCACCCAGCTTCACCGTCATCCATTTGATGAATCCCAGATCAGCCAGACCCGTCGCCAGGCTGATGATCACGCTGAACCAGATCACCGTATCCCACGCCGCATGGTCATTGAGGAGACTTTTCCAACTGACCGCTCCGGTCGCAAACAGATAAGCGGCCAGCCCCAACCCAACCGACGTCGCAGAGAGGCCGGTTATCAGACTGGTTCCCCAGCCCACCAGCGCCAGCACAAAGCCTATGGCTACTTTTTTCTCATTACTGCTCATGCCGCCCAGTTCGCTCAGCGACTGTTTGCCCATCGCTTTGGCTTCCGGAGTCTGTTTCAGTTCCGGATCCAGCAGCTTGTAGACCAGCAGCGGCATCAGGCAAAAACAGACCATCGCCGGAACGACGGCGGAAATAAACCAGCCACCCCAGGTGATCTCCAGACCCAGCGTGGATTTTGCCAGGCTTGCCACCAACGGGTTCGCCGCCATCCCCGTTAAAAATATCGCCCCGGTGATCGGCGTGAACTGAAAGCAGACCATCGTTAAGAAATCGCCAATCCGCTTACCGGTCGCGCCGGGCGCCGAACCGAGCACGTCATTGATTGAGCGGGCGATCGGGAAAATAATCCCGCCGGAACGCGCCGTTACGGAAGGCATCGCCGGGGCCATAATCAGGTCGGAAACGCCAAGCGAATAGGCGATCCCCAGGCTACTGCCACCAAACAGCGACAGCATTTTATAGGCAATGCGTTTCCCCAGCCCGGAGGTGACAAACCCCAGCGAAAGCACGTAGGCGCAGAAAATCAGCCATACCGTGCCAGAGGCAAAGCCCGACAGCGCCTTTGCCTCGGTCAACGTTTTGCTAAAGATGACCACGCAAAGCGCAATCAGCATGACCGCCCCCGAAGGGAGCGGCTGGGTCAGGATTGCCGCAATAGTGGCGGCAAAAATCGCAAACATATGCCAGGCCGCCGGCGTTAACCCTTCAGGGACGGGAATAAACCAAATGACGGCACCGATCACCAGCGGGATCAGAAATGAGAGAAGTTTCTTTCCCGCGACAGAATTTGTAGACATAGCCATATCCTTATTCCGTTAGCACGAGAACGTTCATTTCCGTGACTGATATTTGGCCAGCACCTGATCGACCATCTCAGGCGCCATTCCCAGATAATTTGCCGGATCGGTCAGTTGGTTAATCAGTTGCGGATCCAGTCGTTGTGCGACGGTCGGCATGGCATTCAGTACATCGGCCAGATGACCGCCCTGCTCATTGACGATGCGACAGGCGTCATACACCACATCGTGAGCATCCTGACGACCGATGTACGGAGCCAGCCCCATCATCACGGCTTCGGCCACAATCAATCCATTGGTCATTCCCAGATTGCGCGTCATCGCGGCTTCATCGACCTCCAGTCCTGCCAGCATAAAGTTGGCCTGATGCAGCGCCCCTGCGCTCAGGACGAAACTTTCCGGGATCGCAATCCATTCCGCGTGCCACGGTCCGGTGGCGCGCTCCAGATCCTGAACCATCGCATCCAGCATCAATCCGGCCTGTTGGCGAACGCCTTTCGCGCAGGCCAGCATCAGCTCACTGGAGATAGGGTTACGTTTTTGCGGCATCGTGCTGCTGGCGCCACGTCCTTTTACGAACGGTTCATACAGTTCACCAAACTCGTTCGACGCCATCAGCATCACGTCATAAGCAATTTTTCCTAGCGAACCGGTGATGACCGCCAGCAAATTTACCGCTTCGGCGAAGCCGTCGCGCGCTACGTGCCAGGTGGAGGTCGGGACATTGAGACCTAACTCTTCCATCAGCGCTTTTTGTACCGGCAATCCTTTGTCGCCCAGCGATGCCAGCGTTCCGGCAGCCCCGGCAAATTCACCGACCAGTACACGCGGACGCGCCTGTTGCAGTCGTTCGGCGTGGCGTTCGAACATGTCCAGCCAGATGGCGGCTTTATAACCGAAGGTCACCGGCAGCGCCTGCTGTAAATGGGTGCGACCGGCCATCGGTGTATCCCGATAGCGCAGCGCCAGATCTGCCAGCGTTGCGCGCAACCGGTTCATATCCGCCTCGATCAGTTCAAAGGCGTCACGGATTTGCAGTACCACCGCCGTGTCCATAATGTCCTGCGTCGTCGCCCCCCAGTGCACATAGCCGCCAGACTCTCCGGCCTGCTTTGAAATCTGGTGCACAAGCGGCAGGATCGGATAACCGACGATTTCCGTCTCATGGCGCAGCAAATCGAAATCCAGCGTATCGGCATTGCACTTCTCGGCGATCTCTTTAGCTGCTGCTTCCGGAATCACTCCGCAACGCGCCTGCGCTTTGGCGAGCGCTACCTCCACTTCGACATACTTGCGAATGAGTTCGTAGTCATCAAACACCGCGCGCATTGCCGGTGTACCAAAAGAATCTCTAAATAAAACAGAATCCATTACATTCGAAGCCATAAATCCCCCGGTTCAATCTGATAATGATAAGATGAGTGTCTGACCCGGTTTACAACACAACCGGGATAACAAAAATGTCCGAACATATACAAATGTCCGTACATTTAGAATGTACGGACATTTATAATAATCATGACGAATGTATGGAATAGCCCGTACCCATTTTTGTGACTGTGATCATTAATTATTTGACGAAATTGCGATGAAAGAATCTCTGTACAAACGGATAGCCCGTGAACTGGCCCATCAAATCTCGACGGGAACTTACCCGCCCGGTTCACTGTTTCCGACAGAAATGGAACTGTGCGAAACCTGGCAAGTAAGCCGTCACACCATGCGCGAAGCGCTGCGGGAATTAACGGAACAGGGGTTGATTTCGCGACGTAAAGGCGCAGGCACGCGTGTATGTGAACCGCAGGCGAGCGGGGTTAACCATCCGCTGTCGCATCTGGAAGATCTGCTGCTGTTGGCGAAAAACAACCTGCGGGTGATTAAAAAGATCGATGAGATTGTGGCGGATATTGAGCTTTCCCAGCTGATAGATTGCCCGCCCGGTTCACGCTGGCTGCATATCGCCAGTATTCGCGAGGATGCGCAAAACCCGGATGCGCCTATTTGCTGGACGGACAGTTACGCCAGCACCGATTATTCCAGGCTGCGCGCGTTTATCCGCGACGATCCGCACTCGCTGATTAGCGATCTGATCGAAACGCACTACGGAATTAAGAGTCACGAAGTGCATCAGACGATCACCGCCGTTGGCGTACCGAAGAAAATCGCGAAGATACTGAATGTCGAGCCCGACTCTCCGGGGATGCGCATCGTACGACGCTATCGGGATCGTGACGGAAAAGTGTTCGAGACCACGATTTCGATTCACCCGGCGGGAAGATATACCTGTTCTATTGTGTTGAAATCGCAGAATTCGGGGGAGTGAGGGGGGTTGTATTCGCTTTGCGAAGCATATGCCACCTCTGGGACGGGTACCGTTCACCTCATGTCCGCAGCTAGTCTGGTGCACCAGCACCAGTGAACGGGTTAAGGAGGCTCGTCGCCGCCTCCTTAACAATCCAGGCTCCCGACAGGAAAATTGTCGCTTCGCGATGCCCTCCGCTTATTCCTCCAGGCTACCGGGACGGGCGCGACTCAGCGTCCCTGCTTCGCACGCCCTGAACCCGCATCCTTGCGGGTTCCCCGGCCTTACGGAAACGCGTCGGAAATTTTCAGTCGGACCCATCCACACCTGACCACCTGAGCGGTTTACTTTTTACAGCGAAATGAATTTACCTGAAAGGCTGAGAATCGAAGCGATGCCGTTGGTCCGGCGTGAAAATCGATGAGCCGTTGACGGCTGACCGGGTCCGCCCGCAGGGAAGCGGGCGGAGGGGACGGCCTGCAGGGATGCAGGCTCGGCCCCGACCCGACAGGCAGACGACATAAGGCGAATGGACCACGAAGTGGCGATTTTCCCGGCCGGGAGCCAGGGTTGCAAGGGAGGCGGCGGTGAGCCTCCCTTGCACGTTCACGTGTACTGCGGTTTCAGAGAACCACTGAATATAGAGTGAACGTAACATTTCTCAGAGTATCAGGTTCCCCTGCCTCCTTACTGTACTGGCGTAATTCTGCGTGGACGACGCGGCGGACGCGGCTTTTCGCCTGCCGGTTTCGCATCGCCTGTGCGGCGTGAAGGTTTAGCGCCGACTTTCGACGCGCCACCGTCCTGACGACGCGGCTGCTGAGCGCGACTCGCGCCCTGCCCTTGTCCCTGACCACGGCCTCGACCGCCGCCGCCACCGCTACGCTGCTGGCGACCATTCTGGATCGGCTCAGCTTTAATCGATGGGTCCGGCTCGTAGCCCGGCGTAGTAATACGCGGGATCTCTTTTTTCAGCAGTTTTTCAATGTCACGCAGCAGTTTGTGTTCATCAACACAAACCAGCGACAGCGCTTCCCCCGTCGCCGCAGCACGACCGGTACGACCGATACGGTGCACATAATCTTCCGGAACGTTCGGCAGCTCGTAGTTCACCACGTGCGGCAGCTCTTCGATATCCAGACCGCGCGCTGCAATGTCAGTCGCCACCAGCACGCGGATATCGCCTGATTTAAAATCCGCCAGCGCACGGGTACGCGCTCCCTGGCTCTTGTTACCGTGGATCGCTGCGCTGCGGATACCATCTTTGTTGAGCTGTTCCGCCAGGTGATTGGCGCCGTGTTTGGTGCGGGTAAAGACCAGCACCTGCTGCCAGTTGCCCTGACCGATCATCTGCGACAACAGTTCGCGCTTGCGTTTCTTATCGACAAAATGGACGTGCTGCGTCACCTGCTCAGACGCCGTGTTGCGACGCGCCACTTCAATTTCCAGCGGGTTATGCAACAGCTTTTCAGCCAGCGCTTTGATCTCATCAGAGAACGTCGCGGAAAACAGCAGGTTCTGACGTTTCGCCGGCAGTTTCGCTAACACCCGGCGAATATCGTGAATAAAGCCCATATCCAGCATACGGTCCGCTTCATCCAGTACCAGAATCTCAATCTGGTCCAGCTTCACCGCGTTCTGGTGTTCCAGGTCCAGCAAGCGGCCCGGCGTTGCCACCAGCACATCGACGCCGCCACGCAGTTTCATCATCTGCGGGTTAATACTCACGCCACCAAAAACCACCAGCGAACGAATGTTCAGATACTTGCTGTAATCACGGACGTTTTCACCAATCTGCGCCGCCAGTTCACGCGTCGGCGTCAGGATCAGCGCCCGCACCGGGCGACGTGCCTTGCCGTGCGGCTGTTTGGTAATAAGGTGCTGTAACAGCGGCAGCGTAAAGCCCGCCGTTTTACCGGTACCGGTCTGCGCACTCGCCATCAGGTCGAGACCTTCCAGCACGGCGGGGATCGCCTGTTGCTGAATAGGGGTAGGTTCACGGTAACCCTGCTCGGCAATGGCGCGCAGAATATCAGGATTTAAACCCAGGGAATCAAAAGACATAACTACTCCGAACCGCCCCGACCGTTCCCGGTGTCGTTTTCAGGGAGATGCATACAATTTGGGAATGACAAAAACCACAATGTCATGAAGAGGCGGAGTGTAGCAGTTTTTGTGACACACCGCATAAATTATCCCTGTCACTGGAAAAGACAAAATAAACGACCAGACTGGACAAGGAGAATATTCAGTCATAATCTTAATCAATCGATTGATTAAGAATTAGGTCGCGTGATGAATACGCCCACCATGACCACGAAAGGTGAACAGGCCAAAAGCCAGCTGATTGCCGCCGCACTGGCACAGTTTGGCGAGTATGGTCTGCACGCCACCACCCGCGACATTGCCGCGCAGGCCGGGCAAAATATTGCCGCCATTACCTACTATTTTGGCTCAAAAGAGGATTTATACCTCGCCTGCGCCCAGTGGATTGCCGATTTTATTGGCGGGCAGTTTCGGCCGCACGCGGAAGAAGCCGAACGCTTATTCGCCGAGCCCCACCCCGACCGTGCGGCCATGCGCGAGCTGATTCTGCGCGCCTGCAAAAACATGATCATGCTGTTGACCCAGGATGACACCGTCAATCTGAGCAAATTTATCTCGCGTGAACAGCTCTCCCCTACCGCGGCCTATCAACGGGTGCACGAGCAGGTTATTGAGCCGCTGCACAGTCATCTGACCCGTCTTATCGCCGCGTATACCGGCTGCGACGCCAGCGATACGCGCATGATTCTGCATACCCACGCGCTGCTCGGCGAAGTGCTGGCATTCCGTCTCGGTAAAGAAACCATTTTGTTACGTACCGGCTGGTCGCAGTTTGATGAAGAAAAAACCGCACTGATTACGCAGACCGTGACCTGTCATATCGATCTTATTCTGCAAGGGTTATCGCAAAGGAGTCTGGACTGATGAAAAAACCTGTCGTTATCGGGCTGGTGATTGCGGCACTGCTCGCCGTGATTGCCGGTGGCACATGGTGGTATCAAAGTCGACAGGATAACGGGCTGACGCTCTACGGCAACGTGGACATCCGTACCGTTAACCTCAGCTTTCGCGTCGGTGGCAGACTCGCATCGCTGGCGGTGGATGAAGGAGATGCCATTAAAACGGGACAGGTGCTGGGCGAACTGGATCATGCTCCCTATGAGAACGCCCTGATGCAGGCAAAAGCGGGCGTTTCCGTCGCCCAGGCCCAGTACGATTTGATGCTGGCGGGCTATCGTCAGGAAGAGATCGCCCAGGCTGCGGCAGCGGTGAAACAGGCCCAGGCAGCCTATGATTACGCGCAGAATTTCTACAACCGCCAGCAGGGATTGTGGAAAAGTCGCACCATTTCCGCTAACGATCTGGAAAACGCCCGTTCTTCCCGCGACCAGGCGCTGGCCACGTTGAAATCCGCGCAGGACAAACTGAGTCAGTACCGTTCCGGTAATCGCGAACAGGATATCGCCCAGGCGAAAGCCAGCCTTGAACAGGCGCAGGCACAGCTGACACAGGCGGAACTCGACCTCCATGACACCACGCTTGTCGCTCCGTCGAACGGCACGCTGTTAACCCGTGCGGTCGAACCTGGCAGCATGCTCAGCGCAGGAGGCACCGTGCTGACGCTCTCCCTCACCCGACCGGTCTGGGTGCGCGCCTACGTCGACGAACGTCATCTCTCTCAGGCACAGCCGGGACGCGAAATCCTGCTGTACACCGATGGACGTCCCGACAAGCCTTACCACGGTAAAATCGGTTTTGTCTCTCCGACGGCAGAGTTCACTCCGAAAACGGTAGAGACGCCAGACCTGCGTACCGATCTGGTTTACCGTCTGCGCATTGTGGTCACCGATGCCGACGACGCCCTGCGCCAGGGTATGCCGGTGACGGTAAAGTTCGGCAACGAGGCTGGACATGAATGACGCCGTCATCACGCTAAGCGGGCTGACTAAGCGTTTTGCCGGACTGGAAAAACCGGCGGTCGCCCCACTCGACTGTACGATTCACGCCGGGTATGTAACCGGTCTGGTGGGACCGGATGGCGCCGGGAAAACCACGCTGATGCGAATGTTGGCGGGCTTGCTGAAGCCGGATGGCGGCAGCGCGACGGTGATTGGCTTTGATCCGATCAAAAACGACAGCGCACTGCACGCCGTGCTCGGTTACATGCCGCAGAAATTCGGTCTGTATGAGGATCTCACCGTGATGGAGAACCTCAACCTGTACGCGGATTTACGCAGCGTGACGGGCGAGGTACGAGAAAAAACCTTTGCCCGCCTGCTGGAGTTTACCTCGCTCGGCCCGTTTACCGGGCGTCTGGCGGGAAAACTGTCCGGCGGGATGAAACAGAAGCTGGGGCTGGCCTGTACGCTGGTCGGCGAACCTAAAGTGCTGCTGCTGGATGAACCTGGCGTCGGCGTTGATCCGATTTCACGTCGCGAACTGTGGCAGATGGTACACGAACTGGCGGGCGACGGGATGCTGATCCTGTGGAGCACCTCCTATCTGGATGAAGCCGAACAGTGTCGGGACGTGCTGCTGATGAACGAAGGCGAACTGCTGTATCAGGGGGAGCCGACCCAACTGACGCAAACCATGGCGGGACGTAGTTTTTTGATGCACAGCCCGCAGGAAAACAACCGTAAACTGCTCCAGCGGGCGTTAAAACTGCCGCAGGTCAGCGACGGTATGATCCAGGGGAAATCGGTGCGTCTGATCCTGAAAAAAGAGGCCACGGCGGACGACATTCGCCATGCCAACGGCATGCCAGAGATCGACATCAGCGAGACGGCGCCACGCTTCGAAGACGCGTTTATCGATCTGCTGGGCGGTGCCGCGACCTCTGAATCACCGCTGGGCGCCATTCTGCATACCGTAGAGGGAACGCCGGGAGAAACAGTAATTGAAGCGAAAGCGCTGACCAAGAAATTTGGCGACTTCGCCGCCACCGATCACGTTGATTTTGCCGTCCAGCGCGGTGAAATTTTCGGCCTGCTGGGCCCCAACGGCGCGGGCAAATCCACGACCTTTAAAATGATGTGCGGCCTGTTAGTACCCACATCCGGAAAAGCGCTGGTGCTGGATATGGATCTGAAGGTCAGCTCCGGCAAAGCACGCCAGCATCTGGGCTATATGGCGCAAAAATTCTCGCTCTACGGCAACCTGACGGTGGAGCAAAACCTGCGCTTTTTCTCCGGCGTTTATGGCCTGCGGGGACGCGCGCAGAACGAGAAAATTGCCCGTATGAGCGAGGCGTTTGGCCTGAAGAGTATCGCTTCGCATGCTACCGACGAACTGCCGCTGGGCTTTAAGCAACGGCTGGCGCTGGCCTGTTCGCTGATGCATGAACCGGACATCCTGTTTCTCGATGAACCCACTTCAGGCGTCGATCCCCTCACCCGCCGCGAGTTCTGGCTGCATATCAACAGCATGGTGGAAAAAGGCGTGACGGTGATGGTGACCACGCACTTTATGGACGAAGCGGAATATTGCGACCGTATCGGTCTGGTCTATCGCGGAAAATTGATTGCCAGCGGCACGCCGGACGATCTGAAAGCGCAGGCCGCCGATGACGACACACCGGACCCGACCATGGAGCAGGCTTTTATCCGGCTGATTAACGACTGGGATAAGGAGCATGCCAATGCGTAACCGCCTTCTCTCCTGGCGTCGCGTACGGGCGCTGTGCGTCAAAGAGACGCGGCAGATCGTCCGTGATCCCAGTAGCTGGCTGATCGCCGTGGTGATCCCATTGCTGCTGCTATTTATTTTTGGCTACGGCATTAACCTTGACTCCAGCAAGCTGCGGGTGGGGATCCTGCTTGAGCAGCAAAGCGAAGAGGCGCTGGACTTTACCCATGCGATGACCGGCTCGCCGTACATCGACGCCACCATTAGCGATAATCGCCAGGCGCTGATTGAAAAGATGCAGGCCGGACGTATTCGCGGCCTGGTGGTGATTCCGGTCGATTTCGCCCAGCAGATGGCGCGCGCCAACGACACCGCGCCCATTCAGGTCATCACCGACGGCAGTGAACCCAATACCGCCAACTTCGTGCAGGGCTATGTGGAAGGGATCTGGCAAATCTGGCAGATGCAACGGGCGGAAGATCGCGGGGAAACGTTTGAACCACTGATTGAGGTGCAGACCCGCTACTGGTTTAATCCGGCGGCAATCAGCCAGCATTTTATTATCCCTGGCGCGGTGACCATCATCATGACGGTAATCGGCGCAATCCTCACCTCACTGGTGGTGGCGCGTGAATGGGAACGCGGGACCATGGAAGCGTTGCTCTCCACGGAAGTGACGCGCGCCGAGCTGCTGCTGTGCAAGCTCATCCCCTACTACTTCCTCGGCATGCTGGCGATGCTGCTGTGTATGCTGGTATCGGTGTTTATTCTCGGCGTCCCGTATCGCGGATCGCTGCTGCTGCTGTTTTTCATCACCAGCCTTTTTTTGCTCAGTACACTGGGGATGGGACTGCTGATCTCTACCATCACCCGCAACCAGTTTAATGCCGCCCAGGTGGCGCTTAACGCCGCCTTTTTGCCGTCGATTATGCTGTCAGGTTTTATCTTCCAGATAGACAGTATGCCTGCGGTGATCCGTGCGGTGACCTACATTATTCCGGCACGCTACTTCGTCAGTACCCTGCAAAGCCTGTTTCTCGCCGGTAATATTCCGGTGGTGCTGATTGTCAACGTGCTGTTTTTGGTAGCCTCGGCGGTGATGTTTATTGGTCTGACATGGATAAAAACCAAACGTCGGCTGGATTGATGTAATAAAAGGCAGTGTGCCTGATGGCGCTGCGCTTATCGGGCCTACAGGATATTGATGTAATCGACGGTGCGTAGGCCGGATAAGGCATTTACGCCGCCATCCGGCAGTGTGCCTGATGGCGCTGCGCTTATCAGGCCTACAGGATATTGATGTAATCGACGACGCGTAGGCCGGATAAGGCATTTACGCCGCCATCCGGCAGTGTGCCTGATGGCGCTGCGCTTATCAGGCCTACAGGATATTGATGTAATCGACGGTGCGTAGGCCGGATAAGACGTTTACGCCGCCATCCGGCAGTGTGCCTGATGGCGCTGCGCTTATCAGGCCTACGAGGTGCTTCATCGGGTATAAGGGCAACACTATGTTTCATCGTTTATGGACGTTAATTCGCAAAGAACTGCAGTCGCTGTTACGCGAGCCGCAAACCCGCGCGATCCTGATTCTGCCGGTGCTGATTCAGGTGCTTCTGTTTCCCTTTGCCGCGACGCTGGAAGTCACTAACGCCACCATCGCCATCTATAACGAAGACAACGGGAAGCACTCGGTTGAGCTGACCCAGCGCTTTGCCCGCGCCAAAGCCTTTACCCACATCCTGTTACTGAAAAGCCCGCAGGAAATTCAGCCCACGATCGATACGCAAAAGGCGCTGCTGCTGGTGCGTTTTCCGGCGGATTTCTCGCGCAATCTGGATACCTTTCAGTCTGCGCCCATGCAGTTAATCCTTGATGGTCGTAACTCGAACAGCGCGCAGATCGCCGCCAACTATCTTCAGCAAATCGTGAAGAACTATCAGCAGGAGCTGATGGAAGGCAAGTCGAAGCCGAATAACAGCGAGCTGGTGGTTCGCAACTGGTACAATCCTAACCTCGACTACAAATGGTTTGTGGTGCCCTCACTGATCGCGATGATCACGACCATTGGCGTGATGATCGTCACCTCGCTGTCCGTAGCGCGCGAGCGCGAACAGGGCACGCTGGATCAGCTGTTGGTCTCCCCGCTCACCACCTGGCAAATATTTATCGGTAAAGCGGTTCCTGCACTGATTGTCGCCACCGGCCAGGCCTCTATCGTGCTGGCAGTTGGTATCTGGGCGTATCAGATCCCGTTTGCCGGGTCGCTGGCGCTGTTTTACTTCACGATGGTGATTTACGGGCTGTCGCTGGTGGGATTTGGCTTGCTGATCTCCTCACTCTGCTCCACGCAGCAGCAGGCGTTTATCGGTGTATTCGTCTTTATGATGCCGGCGATTTTACTGTCGGGCTACGTCTCCCCGGTCGAGAATATGCCGGTCTGGTTGCAGAACCTGACGTGGATAAACCCGATCCGTCACTTCACGGATATCACCAAGCAGATCTATTTGAAAGATGCGAGTTTGCAGATTGTCTGGGGAAGCTTGTGGCCGCTACTGGTAATAGCGGCCACGACGGGATCAGCGGCGTATGCGATGTTTAGACGCAAAATCATGTAGTTTTTTGTCTTTCGCCAGCAGCGAAACCACAGCGGGTCCGGCCAGGATTGCCAGTCCCGCTAACGCCAGCAGGACGTTGTTTTGTAAAACCCGGGACAACAGCCACAGCACAATCAGCGCCGCGCCGAAATACCAGGTGGTGGTGAGTTCTTCCAGCACGTCGGCGACTTCGCGCCAGCGCTGCTCATGATGACGCTGTAACGCCAGCATCAGTAATACGGTCACACCATACACTACGCATAATCCCAGGCCGACGTGCACCAGCGTGCCACTCATCCAGCCCACGACCAACAACGCCACGACCAGTAAATGCAACATAATCTGCCAGCAACTTAACCCCGTTGCGACACGAACTCGTTGTTGCCACCTCATGGCTTTTCTCCTGAAGGATTTTTCTCTAATTACTCAGAGTACCGCACTTTACGGAAAATTCCGTAACACCGCACCTTTTTGTGACGACGACTACACTATTTCAATCAGAAGCGTGACACCAACAGGAGAAAAATGACTCAGTCGACACGAAATTTTTCATTCACCGTGCTCACCATCAATACGCATAAAGGCTTTACCGCCTTTAACAAGCGCTTCATTTTACCGGAACTGCGTGATGCCGTTCGTACGGTTGGCGCCGACATTGTCTGCCTGCAGGAGGTGATGGGCGCGCACGAAGTGCATCCGCTGCACGTCGAAAACTGGCCGGATACCACGCACTACGAATTTCTCGCCGACACCATGTGGAGTGACTATGCTTACGGGCGTAACGCCGTCTACCCGCAAGGGCATCATGGCAACGCGGTGCTGTCACGCTATCCTATTGAACATTATGAAAATCGGGATGTTTCGGTCGGCAGCAGTGAAAAGCGTGGCGTGCTCTACTGTCGTATTGTTCCGCCGCAACTCGGGAAACCGATTCATGTGATGTGTGTTCATCTCGGCCTGCGAGAAGCTCACCGGCAGGCGCAGCTCACCCTGCTGGCAAACTGGGTTAACGCCTTGCCCGATGGCGAACCGGTGGTGGTGGCCGGTGATTTCAACGACTGGCGGCAGAAAGCGAATTATCCGCTAAAAGTTGCTGCCGGGCTTGAGGAGATTTTTACCCGCGCCCGCGGTCGCCCCGCGCGCACCTTTCCCGTCAGCTTGCCGCTGCTACGCCTCGATCGTATTTACGTGAAAAATGCCAATGCCAGTTCGCCGACAGCGCTGCCGCTGCGCAACTGGCGGCATCTCTCTGACCATGCCCCCCTTAGCGCGGAGATCCATCTATGAAATGTGGCTGGCGTGAAGGTAATCAGATCCAGTTACTGGAAAACGGCGATCAGTATTATCCCGCCGTGTTTGCGGCAATAGCCGATGCGCAGCAAAAAATTATTCTCGAAACCTTCATCTGGTTTGAAGATGAGGTAGGAAAACAGCTCCATGCGGCTCTGCTGGCCGCAGCAAAACGTGGCGTGAAGGCGGAAGTGCTGCTGGACGGCTACGGCTCACCGGACCTGAGCGATGCGTTCGTCGGCGAACTGACCTCAGCAGGCGTGGTGTTTCGTTATTACGATCCGCGTCCCCGAATCTTTGGTATGCGCACCAACGTCTTTCGCCGTATGCATCGCAAGATTGTGGTGATTGACGACCGGGTGGCGTTTGTCGGCGGGATTAACTATTCCGACGAACATATGTCCGACTACGGCCCGGAAGCCAAGCAGGATTATGCAGTGCGTGTGGAAGGGCCTGTCGTCGCCGATATTCTGCAGTTTGAGGTGGAAAATCTCCCCGGACAGAGCGCGGTGCGCCGCTGGTGGCGTCGTCATCACCGTGCGGAAGAGAACCGCCAGCCCGGCGAGGCGCAGGCGCTGTTCGTCTGGCGCGATAACGACGAGCACCGCGACGATATCGAACGTCACTACCTGAAGATGCTCACCCAGGCACGGCGGGAGGTGATTATCGCCAACGCCTACTTCTTTCCCGGTTACCGGTTACTGCACGCCATGCGCAAAGCCGCCCGCCGTGGCGTGCGCGTCAAACTGGTCGTGCAGGGGGAGCCGGATATGCCGATTGTGAAAGTCGGAGCCCGCCTGCTGTACAACTATCTGGTGAAAGGCGATGTCCAGGTTTACGAATACCGCCGTAAGCCACTGCATGGCAAAGTGGCGCTGATGGATGACCACTGGGCGACGGTCGGCTCCAGCAATCTCGATCCGCTCAGCCTGTCGCTTAATCTGGAAGCCAACCTGATCGTTCACGATCGCCAGTTCAACCAGACGCTGCGCGACAACCTCAACGCGATCATTACCGAAGACTGTAAGCAGGTTGATGAGTCGATGCTGCCGAGACGCACCTGGTGGAACCTGACCAAAAGCGTGCTGGCGTTCCACTTCTTACGTCACTTCCCGGCGCTGGTCGGCTGGCTTCCGGCGCATACTCCCCATCTGGCGCAGGTGGATCCGCCAGCCCAGCCCGAGATGGAAACGCAGGATCGGGTGGAGGTACAGAACACAGGAGCCAAACCCTGATGGCAAAATCACATCCGCGCTGGCGGCTGGCAAAAAAGATCCTCACCTGGCTGTTTTTTATCGCCGTGATTGTGCTGCTGGTCGTCTACGCCAGCAAGGTCAACTGGGAGGAGGTGTGGAACGTCATTCGCGATTACAACCGGGTTGCGTTGCTGAGCGCCGTCGGGCTGGTAATCCTCAGCTATCTGCTCTATGGCTGCTATGACCTGCTGGGCCGCGCCTATTGTGGTCACAAGCTGGCAAAGCGGCAGGTGATGCTGGTGTCGTTTATCTGCTATGCCTTTAACCTGACGCTCAGTACCTGGGTCGGCGGCATTGGTATGCGCTACCGACTCTATTCCCGCCTCGGCCTGCCGGGTGGCACCATCACCCGTATCTTCTCTCTTAGCATCACCACCAACTGGCTGGGCTACATTCTGCTTGGCGGGATCATCTTCACCTTTGGCGTGGTGCAACTGCCGGCCCACTGGTATATCGACGAGGGCACGCTGCGCATTCTGGGCGGGGTGCTGCTGTTAATCATCGCTATTTATCTGTGGTTCTGCGCCTTCGCAAAGCATCGTCATATGACGATCAAAGGGCAAAAACTGGTGCTACCGTCGTGGAAATTTGCGCTGGCCCAGATGGCTATCTCCAGCACAAACTGGATGGTGATGGGGGCGATCATCTGGCTGCTGTTGGGCCAGCAGGTAAACTATTTCTTCGTGCTGGGCGTGCTGCTGGTCAGCAGCATCGCGGGGGTGATTGTCCACATTCCTGCGGGAATTGGCGTCCTGGAAGCGGTCTTTATCGCGCTGCTGGCGGGGGAACACGCGTCGCAAGGCACAATTATTGCCGCCCTAATCGCTTACCGCATGCTCTATTACTTTGTCCCGCTTTTGCTGGCGCTATTGAGCTATCTGCTGCTGGAGAGTCGGGCGAAAAAACTGCGGGCGAAAAACGAGAAGGCGATGGCGAAGTAATACCTCGTCACCGCCCTCGGCATCATTTTCGTAGGCCGGATAAGGCGTAGCCGCCATCCGGCACAACGAACTCAGCGGCGATTGCCTAAAATACGCAGCAGCATCAGGAACAGGTTAATGAAGTCCAGATACAGCGTGAGCGCGCCGAGAATCGAGTATTTACGCAGGTTAGAACTGTCGCGCACATCGATCTGCTCGCCGATGTTCTTCAGTTTCTGGGTGTCATAGGCGGTCAGCCCGACAAACACCACCACGCCGATATAGGTCACCGCCCACATCAGCGCTTCACTCTTCAGCCAGAAGTTCACCAGTGAGGCCAGGATGATACCAATCAGCGCCATAAACAGCATGTTTCCCCAGCCGCTCAGATCGCGCTTCGTGGTGTAACCCCACAGGCTCATCACGCCAAACATCCCGCCGGTGACCACAAAGGTGCTGGCGATCGAGGAGTAGGTGTAGACGACAAAAATACTGGAGAGCGTGAGCCCGGTTAGCGCCGAATAGAGCATAAACAGCGTCGTCGCCATGCCGGCACTGAGTTTATGCACCAAGCCAGACAGCACAAAGACCAGCGCCAGTTGAGCGATGATTAAACCGAAGAACGTAATTTTGCTGGAAAAGACGAACATCATGACGGCTGGCGTATTCGCCGCATACCACGCAATAAACGCGGTAAGCAGCAACCCGACCGTCATCCAGCCGTATACCTGCGCCATATAGGTTTGCAGGCCGGAACGCGCCTGCACGATTGATTCGGATCGTGGAAATCGGTCCATGATAATCTCCTGATTGAAAGTGACCACTCTGGATAAGCGTATCACAATTTCCTGCTACCAGCGTTTTGCCGCCTGCCGATCGCTGTCACGGGCTTCCACCCAGCGCTCGCCTTCCGGCGTGGCTTCACGCTTCCAGAACGGCGCACGCGTCTTCAGATAGTCCATGATGAACTGCCCGGCCTCAAACGCACTGCTGCGGTGCGAACTGGTGACGCCGACAAAGACGATTTCATCGCCCGGCCACAGTTCGCCAATCCGGTGAATCACCGTGACGCGTCCCAGCGGCCAGCGCGCCCGCGCCTCGTCGACAATCTCCGCCAGCGCTTTTTCCGTCATTCCCGGATAGTGCTCCAGCGTGAGCGCCTTCACGCTGTCGCCGAGATTATGGTTGCGCACTTTACCCGTGAAAGTCACCACCGCACCGTCTTCGTCGCGTGCCGCCAGCCAGGGATATTCATCCCCCACGCTGAACGGCGCAGGCCCGACCACAATTTTCGTTTCCGCCATCTCAGCCTCCCGTGACCGGAGGAAAGAAAGCCACTTCATCACCCGCCGTCAGCGGATGATCAAAGCTCACCAGCGTCTGGTTTACCGCCGCCAGCAGCTTGCCGTCTTCCAGCGCCAGCGCCCAACGGTTGCTGTTAGCAGCCAGATGCTGACGCAGCGCTTCCACCGTCGGGAATTCTGCCGCCACATCCAGCGTATCGGTACCCACCAGTTCGCGAACCTGAGCGAAGAACAAAACCTTAATCATTCGAATCCGCCTTAAAATCGCCAGACTTACCGCCGCTTTTCGCCAGCAGACGCACCGGACCAATCACCATATCTTTCTGCACCGCTTTGCACATGTCGTAAATGGTCAACGCGGCCACGGACGCCGCCGTCAGCGCTTCCATCTCCACCCCGGTTTTGCCGGTAAGACGACACAGCGATTCAACACGGACACGATTGTGTTCAGGTTGCGCCTGCAGTTGTACTTCCACTTTGCTCAACAGCAACGGATGGCACAGCGGGATCAGCTCCCAGGTGCGCTTTGCCGCCTGAATACCTGCAATACGCGCGGTGGCGAACACATCGCCCTTGTGGTGGCTGCCGTCGATAATCATGGCCAGCGTTTCGCTGCGCATGGTGACAAAGGCTTCAGCGCGCGCTTCGCGGACGGTCTCCGCTTTTGTGGAGACATCCACCATGTGCGCTTCACCGGCGGCGTTTATGTGAGTCAGTTGCGACATACTTATTATTTCTTCAGATGTGGGTGAAAATTACAGGGACGCGTACGGGCATCCAACTGCGGTGCAATGATATTGTCCCACGCGGTACGGCAGGCTTTGGTGGAGCCTGGCATCGCGAAAATCAGCGTTTTGTTGGCCACGCCCGCCACCGCGCGCGACTGCAGCGTAGCCGTGCCGATCTCTTCAAACGACAGCATACGAAATACTTCGCCGAAGCCTTCCACTTCGCGATCAAATAACGGCAGCAGCGCTTCCGGAGCCTGGTCGCCTTCGGTCAGGCCCGTGCCGCCGGTGACCAACACCACCTGCACCGCATCACTGGCAATCCATGCTGAAACCTGCGCGCGAATGGCGTAACGGTTCTCTTTGACAATCGCTTTATCGATAATCTGATGCCCCGCTTCCTGCGCGGAATCACGCAGAAAATGGCCGGAGGTATCGTCCTCTTCGCCACGACGATTAGATACCGTCAAAATAGCAATGCGGGTCGGAATGAATTCAGCGCTTACCTGACTCATGGAAAACTCCTTGTTCAAAGCGGCGTTAACCGCCTATGTATGAGAGGTTCTGGGTGATACCGGTATTGTTCTGATGCAGGAAATGGGTCTGTTTTTTCTCACGCAACGCAAGCGCGATACGCGCTTCCAGCGCATCTTGTTGCTCATCGTCTTCCAGCAAATCACGCAGGCTGACGCCTCCCTCACCAAACAGGCAGAGATGAAGTTTACCCACGGAGGAGACGCGCAGACGGTTGCAGGTCGCGCAGAAGTCTTTTTCATACGGCATGATGAGGCCGATCTCACCCTCATAATCGGGGTGACAAAAAACCTGCGCCGGACCGTCGCTACGCTGGCGTAGCTGGTGGATCCAGCCGCGACGCAACAGTTCGTCACGCAGCACCTGACCGGAGATGTGGTGTTTACGGAACAGTTCGCTGCCCTCACCCGTCTCCATCAGTTCGATGAAACGCAGTTGAATGGGGCGCGTCTGGATCCAGTCGAGAAAGGTATCGAGTTGATGATGGTTCACATCGCGCATCAGCACGGTGTTGACTTTAACTTTTGCAAAACCGGCATCAAACGCGGCATCAATGCCCGCCATCACCTGCTGGAATTTATCCTGCCCGGTAATCGCGTGGAACTGACGCGCATCAAGGCTATCGACGCTGACGTTAATGCCGGTCAAGCCAGCCTCGCGCCAGTGGGCGGCATCACGCGCCAGACGGTAGCCATTGGTGGTTACCGCCAGTTGACGAATCGCCTCGTTTTCACGCACGGCGGCAATGATGTCGGTGAAATCACGACGCAGAGAGGGTTCGCCACCGGTCAGACGCACTTTTTCAGTGCCCAGGTTGGCAAAGGCGCGGGTCACCCGGCGAATTTCATCGACGGAGAGAAAACCTTTATTGGTGACGCCGCCGGGCTTGTAACCATCCGGCAGGCAGTATGTGCAACGAAAGTTGCACACGTCGGTAATCGACAGACGCAAGTAGTAAAACTTGCGCGCGAAAGCATCGGTCAGTTGTGTGGCCATGTACACCTTTCCAAATACGGGAGGCGAAGTCATTTCTTCCTGCGCCCTGGTGGCAATGCGTTTGCGTTGTCACGGCCAAAGCACCGTATCATTTGACCCAGGTGCAGAGGCTAGAGTGTTTACTGTGGTTATGGCGATACTAGCGTGTAAATGAACATAATGCCATTTACACTTAACGCTGTATAATCATGTATATAGCGTCATGATCGTGCCATTTCGCTACAGAATAAGCAAAAATAGCACTTTTGCATTGATGTATATCATTTCGCAGTCAGGCATTCGTCACTCTAAAGAGGTAGTACGGCAGAATTTATTTTCTCAACTTGCCGTTGGCGAATTGCTGAAAAGCCCCTGTTTGCGCTACTGTAGCGCGGTAAATCTGACTTCAGGAATTTTTATGCGCAATCGTACGCTGGCTGACCTGGATCGTGTCGTCGCTCTCGGCGGAGGGCATGGATTAGGACGCGTTCTCTCTTCCCTCTCCTCCCTCGGCTCACGCCTCACCGGTATCGTGACCACCACGGATAACGGCGGCTCGACGGGCCGTATTCGCCGCTCAGAAGGGGGAATCGCCTGGGGCGATATGCGCAACTGTCTCAATCAGTTGATTACCGAACCGAGCGTCGCTTCCGCGATGTTTGAGTACCGTTTTGGCGGTAATGGCGAACTTTCCGGTCATAACCTCGGAAATCTGATGTTAAAGGCGCTCGATCACCTGAGCGTGCGGCCTCTGGAAGCCATCAACTTAATTCGTAATCTGCTGAAAGTGGATGCACATTTAATCCCCATGTCGGAGCTGCCCGTTGACCTGATGGCGATCGACGATCAGGGGCATGAAGTGTACGGCGAAGTGAATATTGATCAGCTCACCTCGCCCTTGCAGGAACTGATGCTGTCACCGAAGGTCCCCACTACCCGGGAAGCGGTGCAGGCGATTAACGACGCCGACCTGATTATTATCGGTCCGGGCAGTTTTTACACCAGCCTGATGCCAATCCTGCTGCTGGATGAACTCGCCCAGGCGCTGCGCCGCACGCAGGCGCCCATGGTCTACATCGGCAATCTGGGTCGGGAACTGAGCATCCCCGCCGCAAGCCTGACGCTGATCGATAAGCTAACCATTATGGAGCAGTATGTCGGTAAAAGAGTCGTTGATGCGGTTATCGTGGGACCGAAAGTGAATGTCTCTGCGGTCAGTGACCGGGTGGTGATTCAGGAAGTTCTGGAGGCCAGCGATATTCCTTATCGCCATGACCGCCAGTTATTACACAGCGCGCTGGAGAAAGCCGTACAGGCGCTGCGGTAACCGCCTGATTACCTGATGGCGCTACGCTCATCAGGCCTACTTAATCACATCTGCGGACAGCCAGCGAACAGGCCGGATACGGTATTTACAACGTCATCCGGCAATCTCTCACGACGCCGCGATAAACAGTTCACGCAGCTGATGCAGTTGATCGCGGATCTGCGCGGCCTCTTCGAATTCCAGATTCTGCGCATGCTGCATCATCTGCCCTTCGAGCTCGTGGATCTTCTGTTGCAGCGCTTTTGGCGTCATATCCAGTTCCACCACATCGGATTTCGCCGCGGAACGCGATTTGCCTCTGCCCTTCGCCTTGGTTTTCGCAATGTTCTGCCCCAGCGCCAGAATATCGACCACTTTTTTATTCAGGCCCTGCGGAGTAATGCCGTGCTCTTCGTTGTACTGTTGCTGTTTCTCACGACGACGCTCGGTTTCGCTAATCGCCTTCGCCATTGAGGCCGTAATCTTGTCACCGTAAAGAATCGCCTTCCCGTTAATGTTACGCGCCGCACGACCGATGGTCTGTATCAGCGAACGTTCGGAACGCAGGAACCCTTCCTTGTCGGCGTCGAGAATCGCCACCAGCGACACCTCAGGCATGTCGAGACCTTCGCGCAACAGGTTGATCCCCACCAGCACATCAAACTCGCCCAGACGCAGGTCACGAATGATTTCCATACGTTCGACGGTATCGATGTCCGAGTGCAGGTAACGCACCCGCTCGCCGTGCTCTTCCAGATACTCGGTGAGATCTTCCGCCATGCGCTTGGTCAGCGTGGTTACCAGCACGCGCTCGTTAATCTCCGCACGCTTGCGGATCTCAGAAAGCAGATCGTCCACCTGCGTTGCCACCGGACGTACTTCAATCACCGGATCCAGCAACCCTGTCGGACGCACCACCTGATCAACCACTTCGCCGCCCGATTTCTCCAGCTCGTAATTGCCCGGCGTCGCAGACACATAAATAGTCTGAGGTGCCAGCGCTTCAAACTCTTCGAACTTTAACGGGCGGTTATCCAGCGCCGATGGCAGACGGAAACCGTACTCCACCAGCGTCTCTTTACGCGCCCGATCGCCGCGATACATCCCGCCAATCTGCGGGATGGTGACGTGGGATTCATCCACCACCAGCAAACCGTCGGCGGGCAGATAGTCAAACAGCGTCGGCGGCGGCTCACCCGGCCCGCGTCCTGACAGAAAGCGCGAGTAGTTTTCGATCCCTGAGCAGTAACCCAGCTCGTTCATCATCTCCAGATCAAACTGGGTACGCTGACTCAGACGCTGTTCTTCCAGCAGTTTGTCGTTGGCCAGCAGGACTTTGCGACGTTCAGCCAGTTCGACTTTGATCTCTTCCATCGCCTGCACAATGCGCTCACGCGGGGTCACGTAGTGCGTTTTCGGGTAGATGGTGTAGCGCGAAATGGTGGACTCCACCTGCCCGGTCAGCGGGTCAAACAGCGACAGACGCTCCACCTCTTCGTCAAACAGCTCCACACGCAGCGCAATGTCGTCGGATTCCGCCGGGAAGATGTCGATCACCTCACCGCGCACGCGGAAAGTCCCGCGCTGGAACGCCTGATCGTTACGGGTATATTGCAGTTCAGCCAGTCGCCGCAGAATGGCGCGCTGATCGATGATCATGCCCACCGTCATGTGCAGCATCATCTTCAGATATAAATCGGGATCGCCCAGACCATAGATGGCGGAAACAGAGGCCACGACGATCACGTCACGGCGCTCCAGCAACGCTTTGGTGGCCGACAGACGCATCTGCTCAATATGTTCGTTCACCGAGGCATCTTTTTCGATGAAGGTGTCTGAGCTGGGAACATACGCTTCCGGCTGATAGTAGTCGTAGTAGGAGACGAAATACTCGACGGCGTTATCCGGGAAAAACTCTTTCATTTCACCATACAGCTGCGCCGCCAGCGTTTTGTTGGGCGCCAGCACCATCGTCGGACGCTGCAAATCTGCGATCACATTAGCAATGGTGAACGTTTTCCCCGAACCCGTTACGCCAAGCAGCGTCTGATGCGCCAGGCCGTCCTCCAGTCCCTCTTCCAGACGGCGTATCGCCTCGGGCTGATCGCCGGAAGGTTTAAATGCGGAATTCAGTTTGAACGGTTTACTCATGAGCAGCTACCTGAAGGAATGAGCGGGCAGGTGTGTAATTTTACTCGCAGAAGATAATATTGCCAGTAAAATATACTGGATGAAAAAACAGTAACGCCTCATGAAATTTGTGTTACGCATGATAAAAGCGGATCGGAGATGGCTATAATTTCACCGCTGGCAAGATATTACACTACGAAGCGGGTTTATCCCCAGACCATTGACTTCGTTAACATTGTCAAGATGTGTGATGAAAGTTTTATTGCATTCAATGACCACAATATGACAGCCATTGATTTTATCTAACGCGCTGTAAATTATAGGATATTTCACAAAGACGCCTTTCGCACCAATTCGGCTGGAAGCTGCGTATTCTCTCGCTTGCCTTGTGTTTTCTAACTCTAATACACAAGGTTATCCACAGGAATGGTGGATAACTGCCTGCAGGCCATATGGTCTGCCGCCTGGCAAATTCCCGGTCCGACCCACCAGGGAGCACATAAAAAAAAATTATCGCTAAATTTTGATTTTTATCAGCTAAAGAAGTGCCCCTGGCAGGCGAGATCTTGCTCGCAATTTCGCCTTTTACTCATCCGCGAGTAAAGCGAGATCCAGATATTGTCCTGTGACCGTATTTTCGGCTCCTGCCGCCAGCCACGGGATTTCGCCTAACAATGGCGCAGGGATGACCCGCGTAAGCGTCGCCAGATACTCATGATGACGTTTTCCCGGCGGCGTGACGTCATTCGCCACCCACCCGACAAGCGGAAGTCCTGCCTGCTGTACCGCCTGCGCTGTCAGCATGGCATGGTTTATACACCCCAGCTTCACGCCGACGACCAGGATCACCGGTAAGCGCTCGCGCAACACCCAGTCGGCGAAGGTAAAATCGTCCGCAAGCGGGGTAAACCAGCCGCCAGCGCCTTCCACCAGCAGCCACTCCGCCTGCGCGTCCAGCGCGCGCAGTCCGTCTGACATCACGTCAGCACGAATCGGCCTTCCCTCATCGGCGCTGATGATATGCGGTGAGGTGGGTTCCGCGAAGGTGTAGGGATTCACCGCCGCGTAGTCCAGCGTCAGACTGCTGTTGCGCTGAAGCGCCAGGGCGTCACTGTTGCGAAGTCCTTCTGGCGTCATGTCACTGCCTGATGCGACAGGTTTATAGCCGGCCGTCCGATAACCCAGACTGCGCGCCGCCTGTAGCAACGCGCAGCTGGCGACGGTTTTACCGACTTCCGTATCGGTACCGGTGACAAAATAACGTTTAGTCACGTGCAATCACTCCTGCAAAAAGATGGTAGGTCAGCGGATATTTCCCCTGCCGCTGCGGCCACGCCAGTTGAAGCTGCTGCAACTGCGAGCGAGTTAAAACGCGCGACTCGCGCCCCTCGTGCAAATGGGTCGCGCCGATGCCTTTCAGCGAGCGCATGGCGCTCAGGGCGTCATCAAACTCCAGCGTCAGAGAGATGGATTGATGATGTCCCTGCCAGTCGCGCATCGCCTCACACAGCGCCTCACAGGATAAAAAGCGGTTGCCATGCGCCCGCTCATCCACCGCGCGCCAGGCCTGATGAAGCTCCGGCAGCGAGTCCTGAGCCAGCGTGGTGAAGGCCACGCAGCCACCGGGGCGCACGACCCGATACAGTTCGCTCAGCGCCTGATGCAGACTGTCACACCATTGCACGGCCAGATTGCTCCAGGCCAGGTCAAACGTTGCGCTGGCTAACGGCAACGACTCAATGTCGCCGGCGAGATAGTGATGCGCCACGTCCTGACGACGCGCTTCGTCCAGCATGCGGGCAGAGAGATCCAGCGCGGTGACCTGACTCCCCAGCTCGCGCCAGTAGCGACTCAAACGCCCCGGCCCGCAGCCGGCATCCAGTACCTGTAAAAATGGGCGCTCCGGCAGTTGCGCCAGCAACGCGTCGGCGCTCAGGCGCTGCAATGTGGCGTGCTGCTCATAGTGCGCTGCCGCACGGCCAAACGCCGCCGCGACCGCCTGTTTATTCACCTGCCCCATGCAGCACCTCCAGCAATCGGTCGATATCCTCAGGCTCATGCGCCTGAGTTAACGTCAGTCGCAGACGGGCCGTCCCGGCGGGTACGGTCGGCGGACGGATCGCCGTGACCCAACACCCCTGACGGCGTAAGGTGTCCGCCAGCTGCAACGCGCGCGCATTTTCGCCAACAATCAGCGGCTGGATGGCGCTGTGCGACTGCGCCAGCCTGAAATCGGCATGATTGATAGCCGATCTGAAGCGCTGGATCAGCGCAGTCAGTTTCTCCCTGCGTGCGTCACCTTCCTGGCTGCGAATCACCGAAAGCGACGCCTGTAACGCCATCGCCTGCGCGGGCGGCATGCTGGTGCTGTAAATCAGATGACGGGCGAACTGCAGCAGGTAATCGGCAACGCTTTCAGAGCACAGAATCGCCGCACCGCTGACGCCAAAACCTTTGCCGAACGTTACGACCAATAACGCCGGTTTTACCCCCTGCTGCCAGCAGCTCCCGCGTCCCTCTTCTCCACTGACGCCAATGCCGTGGGCATCATCCACCAGCAGCCAGGCATTACGCGCCTGTGCGGCCTGCTGAATGTCCACAAGCGGCGCGTTGTCGCCATCCATGCTGAATACGCCTTCGGTCACCACCAGTTGTCGCCCGGAACAGGGGGCGTCAAGCAGGCGCGCGAGATGCGAGGCGTCGTTATGGGTAAAGCGGCGAAGCTGCGCCGGACTAAGACTGGCCGCTTCCAGCAGCGAAGCATGGCTGAGACGGTCAGCGACAATCCGGTCATCCTTTTCCATCAGCGCGGTAATCACCGCCTGGTTTGCGGCGAAACCCGAGATAAACAGCAACGCGCGCGGATAGCCCAGCCAGTCGGCCAGTTCCTCTTCCAGTTGCTGATGGGCAATGGAATAACCGCTGACGTGGCCCGAGCCGCCGCTGCCGACGCCAAACCGCTCCGCTCCCTGCTGCCAGGCGCGAAGAATATGCGGATGGTGACTCAAGCCCAGATAATCATTGCTGGAGAAATTGAGATAGCGCTGGTCATTCGTCTCCAGCCAGCGACCGGCTCCCTGCGCGACCGCGTAACGTCGGCGCAAAGTATCCGCCGAACGACGCGCCGCCAGCGCATCGTCGATTTTGTGTTGCCAGGTCATACGGCAGCCGCGTTGTAGTAATCGTCGGTATCTGGCGTCAGCAGCGCCTGCTCCAGACGCGCACGCTGCTCGTTATCCCCGGCGAGCACCGCCGTTTGCTTCGGGTTCAGCCCCAGCTTATGGAAAAGCTGGAGGTCTTTGTCCTCTTCCGGGTTTGGCGTGGTGAGCAGTTTGCAGCCGTAGAAAATAGAGTTGGCGCCAGCCATAAAGCACATGGCCTGCGTTTGCTCATTCATCTGCTCGCGACCGGCGGACAGGCGCACATACGAGGTCGGCATCATGATGCGCGCCACGGCAATGGTGCGAATAAAATCAAATGCGTCGACGTCATCGTTATCTGCCAGCGGCGTGCCTTTTACCTTCACCAGCATATTGATCGGCACACTTTCCGGCGGGGTCGGCAGGTTTGCCAGTTGCAGGAGCAGCCCGGCGCGGTCAGTCACCGTTTCGCCCAGACCGACGATGCCGCCGGAACAGACTTTGATCCCGGCCTCGCGCACTTTATCCAGCGTGTCGAGCCGCTCCTGGTAGGAACGGGTGGTGATGATGTTGCCGTAAAATTCCGGCGAGGTGTCGAGGTTGTGGTTGTAATAGTCCAGCCCCGCCTCCGCCAGCCGTTGCGCCTGCGATTCATCGAGCGTGCCAAGCGTCATGCAGGCTTCCAGCCCCAGCGCTTTCACCCCCTGAACCATCTGCTGCAAATACGGCATGTCGCGCTCGTGCGGGTTCTTCCACGCCGCGCCCATGCAGAAACGGGTGGAGCCGGCGTTCTTCGCCTGGCGCGCCGACTCCAGCACCTGCTCAACTTCCATCAGCCGCTCAGATTCAAGACCGGTTTTATAGCGCGAACTTTGCGGACAATATTTGCAGTCTTCCGGGCAGGCGCCGGTTTTGATCGACAACAGCGTGCTGACCTGTACCTGGCGAGGATCGAAATGCTGACGGTGGATTTGCTGTGCCTCGAACAGCAGATCCAGCAGCGGTTTTTCAAATAATTCGGTGACTTGCGACAGCGTCCAGCGAGAATGAGTGGTCATAATTTTATACTTTTTGTGGTGATAAGGGTGTAGACTTGTAAACCTAAAACTTTTTAATTTGGTTTACAAGTCGATTATGACAACGGACGATATCACTTTTGATCAGCGCCATATCTGGCACCCCTACACCTCTATGACGTCTCCGCTGCCGGTCTATCCTGTTGAACGGGCCGAGGGCTGCGAACTGATTTTATCCAGCGGTGAGCGCCTGATTGATGGCATGTCGTCGTGGTGGGCCGCGATTCACGGCTACAACCATCCGCAGCTCAATGCCGCGATGAAAACGCAGATTGACGCCATGTCGCATGTGATGTTCGGCGGGATCACTCATGCCCCCGCCGTCAACCTGTGCCGTAAACTGGTCGCCATGACGCCCGCGTCGCTGGAGTGCGTGTTCCTCGCCGATTCCGGTTCCGTCGCGGTGGAAGTGGCGATGAAAATGGCGCTGCAATACTGGCAGGCTAAAGGGGAATCCCGTCAGCGCTTCCTGACATTCCGTAACGGCTATCACGGCGATACCTTCGGCGCGATGTCGGTCTGCGATCCGGACAACTCCATGCACAGCCTGTGGAAGGGCTATCTGCCGGAAAACCTGTTTGCCCCTGCTCCGCAAAGCCGAATGGACGGCGAGTGGGATGAGCGTGATATGGTGGCCTTCGCGCGCCTGATGGCCGCGCATCGCCATGACATTGCGGCAGTGATTCTCGAGCCGATTGTTCAGGGGGCAGGCGGTATGCGGATGTACCATCCGGAGTGGCTGCGCCGCATCCGCAAAATGTGCGACCGCGAAGGCATTCTGCTGATTGCTGATGAAATCGCCACCGGATTTGGCCGCACGGGCAAACTGTTTGCCTGCGAACACGCCGGGATCGCGCCCGACATTCTGTGTCTGGGTAAAGCGCTGACCGGCGGGACGATGACCCTCTCCGCTACCCTGACCACCCGCCTGGTAGCGGAAACTATCAGCAACGGCGAGGCGGGTTGTTTTATGCATGGCCCGACGTTTATGGGCAATCCGCTGGCCTGCGCGGTGGCGACCGCCAGCCTGTCACTACTGGAATCCGGCGACTGGCAGGCGCAGGTCTCGGCCATTGAAACCCAGTTACGCCAGGAACTCGCCCCGGCGCTGGCGTCACCATGGGTGACTGATGTCCGCGTGCTGGGAGCGATTGGCGTGGTGGAGACGACGCATCCGGTTAATATGGCGGCCCTGCAGAAATTCTTTGTGCGACAGGGAGTGTGGATCCGCCCGTTTGGCAAGCTTATCTACCTGATGCCGCCGTATCTCATCCAGCCAGAGCAACTGCGCCGTCTGACGAAGGCCGTGAACGAAGCTGTGCGCGACGAAACATTTTTTAACGCGTAATTAACGGTAAGCTGTACGGTTTCTGGCTACACTTTTTGGCGAGAATTAAGGAGAGTGCATGAAATTAATCAGCAACGATCTGCGCGACGGGGATAAGCTTCCCCAGCGCCATGTCTTCAACGGTATGGGCTATGACGGCGACAACCTTTCTCCGCACCTGGCCTGGGATGAGGTGCCTGCCGGAACAAAGAGTTTCGTGGTGACCTGTTTCGACCCCGATGCGCCAACCGGCTCTGGCTGGTGGCACTGGGTCGTCGCCAATATTCCTGCCGACATCCGCGTACTGCCGCAGGGCTTTGGTTCCGGACTGGTTGCGCTGCCAGACGGCGTTATCCAGACGCGAACCGATTTCGGTAAAGCGGGCTATGGCGGCGCGGCGCCGCCAAAAGGTGAAACCCACCGCTATATCTTTACCGTTCACGCGCTGGATGTGGACAGGATTGACGTCGATGAAGGTGCCAGCGGCGCGATGGTCGGATTTAACGTCCATTTCCATGCGCTCGCCAGCGCCTCGATTACCGCGATGTTCAGTTAAGCGTCTTATCCGGCCTACGGGAGGGATTCGTAGGCCGGATAAGCGTTAGCGCCATCCGGCGCTGTTCAAAGAAATTCCGGCACGAGCTGCAGCAAGGCCCCCTGCGCCAGCAATTCTGTCGCACACTCAATATCCGGGGCGAAGAAACGGTCCTGGGTATAATGCGCGACCTGCTCACGCAATACCGTTCGCGCCTGCTCCAACAGCGGACTTGACGTTAATCCCTCGCGCAAATCGATCCCCTGACACGCAGCCAGCCATTCGACGGCCAGCACGCCGCGAGTATTCGCCGCCATTTCCCATAACCTGCGCCCTGCCGCGGGTGCCATCGAGACATGATCTTCCTGATTCGCCGACGTTGGCAGGCTGTCCACGCTGTGCGGATGCGCCAGCGCTTTGTTCTCGCTGGCGAGCGCCGCCGCCGTCACCTGGGCAATCATAAAGCCAGAGTTCACGCCACCGTTTTTGACCAGAAAAGGCGGCAACTGCGACATATGCTTATCCATCATCAGCGCAATTCGACGTTCGGACAACGCGCCAATTTCGGCAATCGCCAGCGCCAGATTATCTGCCGCCATCGCCACCGGTTCAGCGTGGAAATTACCGCCTGAGATGACGTCCCCCTGCTCAGCAAAAACCAGCGGATTATCAGAGACCGCATTGGCCTCCGCCAGCAGTACGTCCATCACCTGGCGCATCTGCGTCAGACACGCGCCCATCACCTGCGGCTGACAGCGCAGAGAATACGGGTCCTGCACCTTTTCACAATTGTGGTGCGACGCCGACAGCGCGCTGGTCTCCGTCAATACATGGCGATACAGCGCCGCCGCGTCGATCTGCCCACGCTGCCCGCGCGCGGCGTGAATACGCGCATCAAACGGACGGCGGGACCCTAACACCGCTTCGGTGGTTAACGATCCGCACATGACAGCCGACGCGAACAACTCTTGTGCTTCAAACAGTCCGCGCAACGCAAACGCCGTCGACGCCTGTGTGCCGTTAAGCAGCGCCAGCCCTTCTTTCGCCGCCAGCGTAATTGGTTCCAGTCCGGCTTTTTTTAACGCTTCCGTCGCCGGTAACCATTCCCCCTGCCAACGCGCCTTTCCTTCACCCAGCAGCGTGAGCGACATGTGGGCCAGCGGCGCTAAATCACCTGAGGCGCCTACCGATCCTTTCGCCGGAATGTGCGGCCAGACTTCGGCGTTAACCAGCGCAATCAGCGCCTCTATCACGCTAAGACGAATACCGGAGAAGCCGCGCGCAAGGCTGTTTATCTTCAGCACCATGATCAGGCGCACCAGCGCGTCATCTAAGGCATCACCCACGCCTGCCGCATGCGACAGCACCAGCGAACGTTGCAGGTTTTGCAGATCCTCATCGGCGATGCGCGTCTGCGCCAGCAGACCAAAGCCGGTGTTAATGCCGTAGGCCGTGCGCCCCTCAGCGACAATCGTGTTGACGCAGGCCACACTGGCGTTAATGCCATCAATCGCGCTGGCGTCGAGGCGCAGTTTAACCGGCTGCTTCCAGATCGCACGCAGCTGTGAAAAGCTCAGATGGCCCGGCGTTAAGGTCATGGTATTCATATCAGCGTTTCCCCTGCGTTGCCGCAACCATCGGTAGATTCAGCCCCTGTTCCACGGCGCACGCCACGGCAATGTCGTAGCCCGCATCCGCATGACGCATTACGCCGGTCGCCGGATCGTTATGCAGCACGCGGGCAATTCGCTCGGCGGCTTCATCGCTACCGTCACAGACAATGACCATCCCGGCGTGCTGTGAGAAGCCCATTCCCACACCGCCGCCGTGATGCAGCGATACCCAGGTCGCCCCGCTGGCCGTGTTGAGCAACGCATTGAGCAGCGGCCAGTCGGATACCGCGTCAGAACCGTCGCACATCGCTTCGGTTTCGCGGTTGGGGCTGGCGACAGAGCCGGAGTCCAGGTGGTCGCGACCGATCACAATTGGCGCCGACACTTCCCCCTTGCGCACCATTTCGTTAAACGCCAGGCCGAGTTTTTGCCGCCATTCGAGACCCACCCAGCAGATACGCGCTGGCAGCCCCTGAAAATTAATGCGCTCCCGCGCCATGTCCAGCCAGCGGTGGAGATGTTCGTCATCCGCCACGATCGCTTTCACTTTGGCGTCGGTTTTATAAATATCCTGCGGATCGCCGGAAAGGGCCACCCAGCGAAACGGCCCGATGCCGCGGCAGAACAGCGGGCGAATATAGGCCGGTACGAAACCAGGAAAGGCGAAGGCATTTTCCACGCCCATCTCTTTCGCCATCTGACGAATATTGTTGCCATAATCGAACGTTGGTACGCCCATGTCGTTGAACGCCAGCATGGCCTCGACGTGCTTTGCCATCGAGTGCTTCGCGGCCTCTACCGTTCCCTGCGGATCGGAAAGCGCTTTCTGCTGATAAGTTTCCCAGTCCCAGCCGGAAGGTAGATACCCGTGCAGGGGATCGTGGGCGCTGGTCTGGTCGGTGACCATGTCCGGACGCACACCGCGCTTCACCAGTTCGGGCACTACGTCCGCCGCATTGGCGCACAGGGCAATCGATACGGCTTGACCTTCGCGGGTATATTTTTCGATACGCGCCAGCGCATCATCAAGAGACGTCGCCTGTTCATCGACATAACGGGTGCGCAGGCGGAAATCGATACGGCTCTGCTGACATTCAATGTTCAGGGAACAGGCGCCTGCCAGCGTCGCCGCCAGTGGCTGTGCGCCGCCCATGCCACCGAGCCCGGCGGTTAACATCCAACGCCCGCGCAGGTTGCCGTCGTAGTGTTGCCGTCCCGCTTCAACGAACGTTTCATAGGTGCCCTGCACAATTCCCTGACTGCCGATATAGATCCAGCTTCCGGCCGTCATCTGACCGTACATCGCCAGCCCTTTCGCATCCAGTTCGTTGAAATGCTCCCAGGTCGCCCAGTGAGGCACGAGGTTGGAGTTGGCGATCAGCACGCGCGGGGCGTTCTGGTGGGTTCTGAACACGCCAACCGGTTTGCCGGACTGAACCAGCAGCGTTTCGTCCTCTTCCAGTTGAGTCAGGGCGTTGACAATCGCGTCATAGCATTCCCAGTTACGGGCCGCGCGGCCTATACCGCCGTACACCACCAGCTCATGTGGGTTCTCAGCGACATCGGGGTCCAGGTTGTTCATTAACATGCGCAATGGCGCTTCGGTCAGCCAGGATTTGGCCGTCAGCGTTGTCCCTCGCGGGGCGCGGATATCTTGCTGACGATACTTGCTATGAGACATAACAACGACTCCTCACGGACATACCGGAAAAGGTTTATCCGGCAAATGGAATGATCGGGTGTGAGGTAAATATATACTTGTCTATACAAGACATAACAAGACGCCATTTAACAAATAAGATACATTTTTGTTATATTGCGTCAGCAATCACGCTTTTCAGTCCGCGCGATTCAGGAGGAGAAATGGCCCTGCAAGCGGTAACGAGACCCCGGGAAGAGCAACCGCGCGTGAGAAACGATCTGCGTGGCGGACCAGGTGGTACGACGAATGAGTAAACAAGGATCGGTCTCGCCGATGTCGAGTAAAGCGCACTCTTCTGTCGTGGCGCGCACCGCTTCAACAATGTGCTCCCCTTCCGTCAGCGGGGCAATCAACGACAGATATGCATGCGGCGTGGTCTGGCTGTAATCCTGCGCCAGATACTCCGGCACAATGTCGGCATTCACACAGCGATCTTCAATCTGTACCGGCTGGTCGTTTTCAAAATGTACCATCACAGAATGAAAAATCGCCGTACCTTCCGTCACCTTCAGCGCCGCTGCCTGCCGCGCATTGGCCGGTTTCTTTTCCAGAATCAGCACCTCGCAGTGATGCCGATGCGCCCGTGCGGCGATTTCATCGGCAATACTGCGAATTTCAAACAGCGCGGACTGGCCTTTCGGCTCCGCGACAAAGGTTCCCACGCCCTGCAGGCGCACCAGCATCCCTTCGTCGGTCAGTTCACGCAGCGCCCGGTTGATGGTCATCCGGCTGAAGCCGTACTGCGTCACCAGCTCCGCCTCCGACGGAATACGATCGTGCGGTAGCCAGACGCCGCTGGCGATCTTTTCGCTAATCTCGCGTTTAACCGTCTCATAGAACGGCGCGGGAGCAGAACGAGGGCGAGAGAGTGTCATGGGAATGTTTTACCTTATCAATCAATTACTGCCACCAGTGGGCGATTTGCCAGCCAAGCCGCGCCGCCACGCGTGCCGACCTGCCATCATTATCAAAGCGCGGATTAAATTCAACCAAATCCACCGCCTGGAGCTTACCGCTGCGGCAAACAGGTTCAATCAATTTCAGCAGGGTCGCCAACGGCACGCCCAGCGCCGCAGGCGCCGATACGGCAGGCATCTCTCCAGCCGGCAGGACGTCGAGATCGACGGTCAGATAGAGTTTATCCACCTCACGGATAAACGCCGCCAGTTGAGCGTGGGCTTCATTACACTGTAAATCTTCCACCACCAGCACGTTGCGCTTGTGCGCCTCATCCCACAACGCCTGGGTATTTGCCGCCCGGCTGACGCCGATACACGCATAGCGGAACTCACGCTGCTGCTGGTCGCAAAGCTGCGCCAGTTGACGAAACGGCGTGCCAGAGGTTGCCCGCCCGGCGTTGCGCAGATCCAGATGCGCGTCGAGATTAATGATCCCTACCCGCTCGCCAGGGAATGCATCGAAAATACCCGCCCCATGACCAAACGCCGTTTCGTGCCCGCCGCCAAGGACGAAGGTGCGCATCCCCGCATGCTGACATTGACAGACCGCATCACGTAACGCCTGCTGCGCCCCTTCCAGATCCGTCGTAGGAGCCAGCAGGTTCCCCATATCCACCAGTCGCTCATGTCCCGCGTGACTCGCCAGGTTAGCCAGCGCTGAACGCAACGCGTCCGGCGCGCCGGCGGCGCCAGGACGCCCATGATTACGCTTGACCCCCTCATCGCAGGCAAAGCCGATCAGCGCGATCCTGTCACGGTATCGCTCTGGCGAAAACGTCAGGCTGCGTGTGATCGTCTGAAACAGACGCAGCGCGTTTGCGGCTTCGCCGCTGTCATCTCGCCCCCGCCACAGGTCAGGGGCAGCCGCTTCCCATTGCGTCATGTGATTTGTCCTCGAAATATGCGTTGATACAGCGGGTTGCGCCCAGGTTCATAGAGGATCTCTACCGGGTTTTGCGCATCCCAGACGTTAAAATCGGCAACGTAACCTGCCTTCAACTGTCCGTGCGTCGCCTGGCGGCCCAGCGCCTGAGCGGCATGACGGGTGACGCCCGCCCATGCCTCCTCCGGCGTCAGTCCGAACTGCACGCAGGCCATGTTCATCGCCAGATGCAGGCTGATAAACGGGCTGGTGCCGGGGTTGAAATCGGTCGCCACCGCCATCGGCACCTGATAACGGCGCAACAACTCAACGGGCGGGCGCTGCGTCTCTTTGAGGAAATAGAACGCCCCCGGTAGCAGTACGCCAACGGTGCCGCTGTGACGCATCGCGACCACGCCCGCTTCATCAAGATACTCAATGTGATCCGCAGAAAGCCCATGATAGCGGCTGACCAGTTGCGCTCCGCCAAGCAGAGACAACTGCTCGACATGCCCTTTGACCGGAATGCCCGCCGCCTGCGCCGCGCGCAATACCCGCTCGCTTTGTGCCAGGGTAAACCCCACGCTCTCACAGAACAGATCGACCGCTTCAAACAGCCCCTTTTCCCATAGCTGCGGCAGTATCGTTTCGCAGACGTGGGTGATATAGCCGTCAGGATTGTCCCGATACTCAACCGGCACGGCATGCGCCGCCAGCAGCGTGGGGCTGATTTCGATAAGATTTTCTTCGGCCAGGCGGGCCGCGACGCGCAGCATCTTTTCTTCGGCTGTCGCATTCAGGCCATAGCCGGATTTCACTTCCAGCAGGGTCACGCCCTCGCGCATCAGACGCGCGATCCGCGCCTGTGCAGAGGCAAAGAGCGCCTCCTCCGTCGCGGCACGCGTCGCCGTCACGGTGGCATTAATACCGCCGCCCTGCGCGCTAATCTGCTGATAAGAGACGCCATTCAACCGTTGCTCCCACTCGCTGGCACGGTTGCCGCCGAACACCAGGTGGGTGTGACAGTCAATCAACCCTGGCGTCACCAGACGTCCTTGAAGGTCATGCGTATTGGCGTGCGCAGTCGGGAGAGACGCCTCCGGTACAATCGCCAGCACGCGCCCCTCACGGATAATCAACGCATGATGGTCCAGCAGGCCATACGGCGCCGTCTGCGCCGGATCGAGCGTCGCCAGACGGAGGTTTCGCCAGAGCGTATCATCAGGTAACAGGTGTTGCATGCCCTCTCCAACTTGTCTTAGGTTGTATAGACATTTATTTGAGATCGCACGCGGGAAGTCAATCATCCCGGGCAAAAATGTTACTTAATTGTGACTTTGACGGTACCCGAATCCACGAGGAGTGGTTTAAAAAACAACTTTTTAGCTTTTCACCTTCCTGTTTTGCTCAACTTAGTATAAAAAAGCAGGCTTCAATGGATACTTTTATAGCCCGGAGCAACTCGTGAACACATCATCAGTTTCCCGTCTGGCGCTGGCACTGGCTTTTGGCGTGACGCTGACCGCCTGTAGCTCTACCCCGCCGGATCAAATTCCTTCCGATCAAACCGCGCCAGGAACCTCCTCACGCCCGATTTTATCGGCGAATGAAGCGCAGAATTTTGTCGCTAAAAACTATTTTTCTTCCCTGACGCCGAACACCGCGCCGTGGACGCCATCTTCAATTTCTCTGCCTGCGCAGCCTGACTTTGTGGTCGGCCCGGCCGGTACGCAGGGCGTTACCCACACCACCATCCAGGCGGCGGTGGATGCGGCGATCACCACGCGCACCAACAAACGTCAGTACATTGCGATTATGCCGGGTGAGTATCAGGGAACCGTCTATATCCCTGCGGCGCCAGGCAGCCTGACGCTGTACGGAACGGGTGAGAAACCGCTGGACGTGAAGATTGGCGCGGCAATTGACGGTGAAATGAGCACCGCTGACTGGCGTCATACGGTGAATCCGGGCGGGAAATATATGCCTGGCAAACCGGCCTGGTACATGTTTGACAACTGTCAGAGCAAACGCGGCGCGAATATCGGCGTGATGTGTTCAGCGGTATTGTGGTCACAGAATAATGGCCTGCAGTTGCAGAATCTGACCATTGAAAACAATCTCGGCGATAGCGTGGATGCGGGCAACCATCCGGCCGTTGCGCTGCGCACCGACGGTGACAAAGTTCAGATCAATAATGTGAACATTCTGGGCCGCCAGAACACCTTCTTTGTAACCAACAGCGGCGTGCAGAACCGTCTGGAAAATGATCGCCAGCCGCGTACGCTGGTGACCAACAGCTATATCGAAGGCGATGTGGATATCGTTTCCGGTCGCGGCGCAGTGGTGTTCGATAACACCGACTTCCGCGTAGTGAACTCGCGTACTCAGCAGGAAGCGTACGTCTTCGCCCCGGCAACGCTGTCGAACATTTATTACGGTTTCCTCGCCACCAACAGCCGCTTTACCGCCGCCGGTGACGGCGTGGCGCAGTTGGGCCGCGCGCTGGATGTCGATGGCAACACCAACGGTCAGGTCGTGATCCGCGATAGCGTGATTAACGAAGGCTTTAACATGGCACAGCCGTGGGCTGACGCAGTGATCTCTAAACGTCCTTTCGCGGGCAATACCGGCGCGAAGGATGATAAAGGCGAAACCCAGCGTAACCTGAACGACACCAACTTTAACCGCATGTGGGAATACAATAACCGCGGTGTGGGCAGCAAAGTGGTGACTGCGCCGAAGCAGTAAGCATAAAAAAACCGGCATCCTGCGATGCCGGTTGTTCTTTTACCGGTTGGTTAAAAAACTATTCCAGTTAATACGCGTTAACCACCACCCACATCGGGCCCTGGCCTACCGCATAACGTCCCTTCTCCGTTAACAGCCCCTGCTCACCGGCAATCTCGTACACCGCGATATGGTGTGACTTCTGCCCGGCAGCAATCAGGTATTTCCCGCTATGGTCAACATTGAAACCACGCGGCTGCGTTTCGGTTGGCTGGAAGCCCTCTTTGGTCAGCACGCTGCCATCTTCTGAAACGCTAAACACGGTAATCAGGCTGGCGGTACGGTCACAGGCATACAGGTGACGACCATCCGGCGTAATGTGAATGTCCGCAGCCCAGCGGGTGTCGGAGAAATCAGCCGGCATCATGTCCAGTGTTTGCACGCATTCGATATCACCGTGCGGATCTTTCAGTTCCCAGACGTCCACAGAGCTGTTGAGCTCGTTGATGCAGTACGCATATTGCTGATTCGGGTGGAACGCCATATGGCGCGGACCGGCCCCTTCAACGGTGGTCACTTCCGCTGGCTCTTGCGCCACCAGCTTACCGTCATCGCTGAGGGTAAACAGGCAGATACGATCCTGCTTCAGCGCAGGCACCCACAGGGTACGGTTGTCCGGGGAAATATTGGCGGAGTGACAGCCATCCATCCCTTCCACCACATCCACAACCCCGACCGGCAGGCCATCTTCCAGACGGGTGACGCTGACGTTACCCGCATTATAGGAGCCAACGAAAACGAAACGGCCGTGATGATCGGTAGAAATGTGCGTAGGGCTGCCCGGTAGCGCGGATTCTGCGGCAAACGTCAGCGCCCCATCATCCGGCGCAATCCGGTAAGCCAGTACGCGGAATTCAGGACGCACGCCCACGTAGAGATAACGTTTATCCGGGCTGACCACCATCGGCTGAACCTGCCCGGGCACATCAACCACCTGTACCAGCGTTAACGCACCATCATGATTCAGGCTCCAGACATGGATCTGTTGGCTTTCAGGGCTGGCGGTATAAACGGTTTGCTTCATGAATGCTCCTCTGCTTTAGGCAACTGGCTGCAATAATGGAATACAGCTTAACGTAGTCGCTTTTAACGGTGAATGCTGAATCTATACTAGGGTATACGCACAAAATTTTGCCTGCTCCCCGTCCCGGTGTACCATTCAGGCAGACAAAATTTCAATGTTAATCGGGATGACGATATGACCGCTCGCGTGATTGCCCTGGATTTAGATGGAACCCTGCTGACCCCGCAAAAAACCCTGCTCCCCTCATCTGTCGAAGCGCTGTCGCGCGCCAGAGAGGCAGGCTACCAACTTATCATCGTCACCGGGCGTCATCACGTCGCAATTCATCCTTTTTATCAGGCACTGGCGCTGGATACACCTGCAATTTGCTGTAATGGTACCTATTTGTATGATTATCACGCAAAAAACGTTCTCGCAGCCGATCCCTTGCCGGTTAACCAGGCACTACAGCTTATTACGCTGCTGGAAGCGCATCAGATTCACGGCCTGATGTACGTGGATGACGCCATGCTGTATGAGCATCCGACCGGCCATGTCCTTCGCACATCAAACTGGGCGCAGACGCTGCCGCCGGAACAGCGCCCGGTCTTCACCCAGGTGCCTTCACTGGCGCAGGCGGCGCACGATGTCAACGCGGTGTGGAAATTCGCCCTGACAGACGAAGATATCCCTAAACTGCAGCAATTTGGCAAACATGTCGAAGAGCAGTTGGGCCTTGAGTGCGAGTGGTCCTGGCACGATCAGGTCGATATCGCCCGTCAGGGTAACAGCAAAGGCAAACGCCTGACCGAGTGGGTTGAATCTCAGGGCGGGTCGATGGAAAACGTGATTGCCTTTGGGGATAACTACAACGACATCAGTATGTTGGAAGCGGCTGGTACCGGCGTGGCGATGGGCAATGCTGATGACGCAATCAAAGCGCGCGCCAACGTCGTTATCGGCGATAACACCACCGACAGCATTGCGAAGTTCATCTATAGCCAGCTGTTGTAATCAGGCGGTTATCGACACGCTCTTAATCTGCGCGTACAGCCAGAGGCCAGGTTTGATCCCCAGTTCATCCCTGGCCCAGGGGCTAATGCGCGCCCACAGCGTTTTCCCCCCCACCTCAAGCTGAACTTCCACCTGCCCGTTATCGTCGTAGCAGTGGATCACCTTCGCACGCAGGATATTGCGGATACTGGTCTGCTGCGGCGGCTGCAGCACCAGCGAGACATCCGACGCCTGAATGCGAATGCGCAGCGAGGCCTGCAGCGGCTCATTGAGCTTATTGACCCATAGATGCTGGTCACCCAGCGCCAGCGCCGTCATCGCGTAATGCGGATGATGCTCCAGCACGCTCACTTTCAGGATGCTGCTCTGCTGTTCTTTCGGCAGCCATGGATGCATCACGCTGCTGCTCCAGACCTCTTCCAGCGCGCCAAATGCCTTCACCTGACCGTCTTCCAGCACCATCACGTTATCGGCCAGATGGAGAATTTCGTCGAGCGAGTGACTGACGTAGAGCATAGGAATGTTGATCTCCCGCGCCAGACGTTGCAGATAGGGCAACAGTTCACGCTTACGCGGAATGTCCAGCGAGGCGAGCGGTTCATCCAGCAGCAGCAGTTCCGGTGCGGTCAGCAGCGCCCGGCCAATCGCCACACGTTGTTTTTCACCGCCGGAGAGGCCGCCCGGCAATCTGTCGAGCAGAGGCTCAATACCCAATAGCGCCACCAGCTTATCGAACTGGCCGGCCATGCTTTTCGCCATGCCGTAACGCAGATTACCGCGCACTTTATAATGGGGAAACAGGCGCGCATCCTGAAAAACGTAGCCTATCCGGCGTTTTTCCGGAGTCAGACAGATACGCTTTTCCGTGTCGTTCAGCACCCGTCCGTTGAGTACAATGCGCCCTTTCTGCGGTCGCGTCAGGCCACTGATCGCATTGATGAGCGAGGTTTTTCCGGAACCGGAGACGCCAAAAATCGCGGTAATACCGCTGGCGGGCAGCGTTTCGTTAAGCGAGACGCAGTGGGTCCCCAGCGTCTGGGAGAAATTGAGTTCCAGCATAATTATCGCCCCGTCCGCTCACGGCTTAGCCGCGCCAGCCATTCAGAAATTAACAGTGAAATCAGCGCCAGTACGATGGAGATAAGGCACAATCTCGCCGCTGCGCTTTCACCGCCCGGCGTCTGAATCAGGGTATACATCGCCGAAGGAATGGTGCGCGTTTCGCCGGGAATATTGGAAACGAAGGTAATCGTCGCGCCAAACTCGCCGAGCGAGCGGGCAAACGCCAGTACCGTCCCGACAATAATGCCAGGCAGCGTCAGCGGAAGAGTAATCGTGAAGAAGACGCGCCAGCGTCCCGCGCCCAGCGTCCGGGCGGCTTGCTCCAGCTTAAGGTCCACCCCTTCCAGCGCAAGCCGGATAGCACGCACCATCAGTGGAAAAGACATCACTGCCGCCGCCAGTACCGCGCCGCGCCAGCTGAAGGCAAAGGTTATGCCAAACCAGTCGTACAGCCACTGGCCGATAAATCCGCGCCGTCCCATCGAGACCAGCAGCAGATAACCGACCACCACCGGCGGTAAAACCAATGGCAGATGCAGTACGCTATCCAGCAAGGCTTTGCCCGGGAAAGTGCAGCGCACCAGCAGCCAGGCAAAGAAGATCCCAAAC
This sequence comes from Citrobacter freundii complex sp. CFNIH2, assembly GCF_002880615.1. Taxonomy (NCBI): domain Bacteria; kingdom Pseudomonadati; phylum Pseudomonadota; class Gammaproteobacteria; order Enterobacterales; family Enterobacteriaceae; genus Citrobacter; species Citrobacter freundii complex sp. CFNIH2. The sequence continues at coordinate 2,159,345 of NZ_CP025757.1, forward strand.
GGCAAACTAAACAACACGGCCAGGGAAGACACTTTCAGGCTCAGAAGAACGGCCTGCCATTCGGGATCGGTCAATATCATTACTTGGTCGTAAATCCGTAACGTTTAAAGATTTCAGCAGCCTGCGGTCCTTTCAGGTAATCATAGAACGCGCTGACCGTGGCGTTTTTATGTCCATCAACAATCGCGATGGGGTACTCCACTTTTTTGTGCGAATCTTCCGGGAAGGTGGCCACGACTTTAACGCCTTTACTGGCAACCGCGTCAGAGCCGTAAACGATGCCCAACGGCGCTTCGTTACGCTCGACCAGCGCCAGCGCGCCGCGCACATCTTCCGCCGGCGCCAGTTTCGGTGACAGCGTCTCCCAGGCCCCCAGTTTCTGCAGCGCTTCTTTCGCGTAGATCCCCGCCGGAACGTGTTCCGGGTCGCCTACCGCCAGACGTCCACCATTCAGCAGCGTCGTCCAGTTGGTTTTGCTGTCAATCGTAAAATCTTTCTGCTCACTGGCTTTTGGGGCAACCACCACGAGGCTATTGCCCAGCAGCGTCTGACGCGTTGCGGTATCAATCGATTTCTTATCTACCGCGTAGTCCATCCATTTCTGATCGGCAGAAATGAACAGATCCGCTGGCGCACCGGCTTCGATCTGGCGAGCCAGCGTTGAAGACGACGCAAAAGAGGAGACCACGTCGACATTCTTCTCTTTTTTGTACTCTGCCGCGATATCCTGCATCGCATTGGTCAATGACGCCGCGGCAAATACCGTGATTTTCCCTTCATCCGCCAGCGTTTGTCCGGCAACCGTCAGTGATAATGTTGCCCCAGCAAACAAGCGTAACCATGTACGAGCCATCTGTAACTCCTTTCGAGTATCGTTATGTAGACGCAAATATAACGACAAAGCAACGATTTTCCCAGAAGTTATTGATACCACTAAGAGGTTACGCAAAGAAAATATCGGCAGGGATGAGGAGAACTTGAGAAACAATCCTGATGGGGTGCGGGCTGCATTGAGGCGCAACCAACAAAGATACGGTCTGAAAGATGAGAAAACAAAAACGCCCGACTGAGCGGGCGTTTGGGAAATCAATGATTCTGTCTGGACTGGTCTTTCTGACCGATACCGGAGAAAATGTTGAACACTTCACCGAGACCGTAAATCAGACCCAGGATGATGGCCATCACCACAGGTACCATGATTACGGCGAATACCAGACTTTTCAATAACTCTAACATGGTCAACTCCTGATATAGTCCTTGTAGTATTCTAACCGCATCACTGAGAAAAGCACTCCCCTTTTGTGCGGTCGGCTTTGCGTCTCTGCGGTTTTCCGTCACAATAACCTTTTTGCCAGGATCTTGTTATGCAAGCCGAAATCCTTCTTACCCTGAAACTTCAGCAAAAACTGTTCGCCGACCCCCGACGCATCTCTTTGCTCAAGCACATTGCGCTTTCCGGTTCCATTAGTCAGGGCGCGAAAGACGCAGGCATCAGTTATAAGAGCGCCTGGGACGCCATCAATGAAATGAATCTTCTCAGCGAACAAACGCTGGTCGAGCGTGCGACAGGCGGTAAAGGCGGCGGCGGCGCGGTGTTAACCCGCTACGGTCAGCGTCTGATCCAACTCTACGATCTGCTGGCGCAGATTCAGCAAAAAGCCTTCGATGTTTTAAGCGACGATGACGCGCTGCCGCTCAATAGCCTGCTGGCGGCCATCTCGCGTTTTTCCCTGCAGACCAGTGCGCGCAACCAGTGGTTTGGCACCATTACCGCCCGCGATCGCGATCAGGTGCAGCAGCATGTCGATGTCCTGTTGGCCGATGGTGAAACACGACTGAAAGTGGCCATCACTGCCCAGAGCGGCGAGCGTTTAGGGCTTGATGAAGGCAAAGAGGTACTTGTGCTGCTGAAAGCGCCGTGGGTGGGGATTACCCAGGACGACGCCATCGCGCAGGCGGCGGATAACCAGCTCCAGGGCATTATCAATCATATTGAACGCGGCACAGAGCAGTGTGAAGTATTGATGACGCTACCGGACGGTCAGATACTGTGCGCCACCGTGCCGGTAGACGACGCCGCGTCGCTGAACGAAGGTGCGAATGTGACAGCGTATTTCAATGCCGACAGAGTGATTCTCGCAACGTTGTGCTAGGTATCCCTACCTCGGTTATAACGGCGGGATGTTACCCGCCGTTATTTTTTCTTTGAAATTCATTACAAGATGAATAATTCCACCCGGCAAAAAACGACGCATCGTTGGCTATTTTTTGCTGGCGACAGGGGACATTAAAAAGCTCATCGTACCCGCAATACCCTCTTTTTATTGCGGAATACGGAGCAAAAAATGTCAGACTTACCGGAGTGGCAGGCACTTGCCAACAAGGAGCTCAGCCGGCGGAATAAAACCGTCGAGTCGCTGGTCACACAGACAGCGGAAGGCATTGCCATCAAACCGCTGTACACCGAAGCCGACCTCGACAAACTGGAAGTCACCGGCACCCTTCCCGGCCTACCGCCTTACGTTCGCGGCCCTCGCGCCACCATGTATACCGCGCAACCGTGGACCATTCGTCAGTACGCTGGCTTCTCTACCGCCAAAGAATCTAACGCGTTCTATCGGCGTAACCTCGCCGCCGGGCAGAAAGGTCTTTCTGTCGCCTTCGATCTCGCCACCCACCGTGGCTATGATTCCGATAATCCACGCGTCGCAGGCGATGTCGGGAAGGCTGGCGTGGCGATCGATACCGTTGAAGACATGAAGGTACTGTTCGACCAGATCCCACTGGATAAGATGTCGGTATCGATGACCATGAACGGCGCGGTGCTGCCAGTGATGGCGTTTTATATCGTGGCGGCTCAGGAGCAAGGCGTGTCGCCGGAACAGCTAACCGGCACCATTCAGAACGATATTCTGAAAGAGTACCTGTGTCGTAACACTTACATTTACCCGCCGAAACCCTCCATGCGCATTATTGCCTACATCATCGCCTGGTGTTCGGGCAACATGCCGCGCTTTAATACCATCAGCATCAGCGGCTACCATATGGGCGAAGCGGGCGCCAACTGCGTACAGCAGGTCGCTTTTACCCTGGCGGATGGTATTGAATACATCAAAGCCGCCCTTTCTGCCGGGCTGAACATTGATGACTTTGCGCCCCGCCTTTCATTCTTCTTTGGCATCGGCATGGATCTGTTCATGAACGTCGCCATGCTGCGCGCGGCGCGTTATCTGTGGAGCGAAGCGGTGAGCGGTTTCGGCGCAACCGACCCGAAATCGTTAGCTCTTCGTACCCACTGCCAGACTTCCGGCTGGAGCCTGACCGAACAGGATCCCTATAACAACGTCATCCGTACTACTATCGAAGCGCTCGGCGCCACGCTTGGCGGCACCCAGTCACTCCATACCAACGCCTTTGACGAAGCACTTGGTCTGCCCACCGACTTTTCTGCCCGCATCGCGCGTAACACACAAATTATCCTGCAGGAGGAATCAGAAATCTGCCGCACCGTGGATCCGCTGGCTGGCTCCTACTATGTGGAATCGTTAACTGACCACATTGTTAAACAGGCGCGGGCCATCATCCAGCAGATCGACGACGCGGGCGGGATGGCAAAGGCTATCGAAGCCGGGCTACCGAAACGGATGATTGAAGAGGCGTCAGCCCGCGAACAATCACTGATCGACCAGGGCAAGCGCGTCATTGTCGGCGTCAACAAATACAAGCTGGAAAAAGAAGACGACACGACCGTCCTGGAGATCGACAACGTCAAGGTGCGCAACGAGCAGATCGCCTCCCTGACGCGGATCCGCGCGACTCGCGATAATGCCGCCGTTCACGCGGCGCTGGCGGCGTTGACTCACGCCGCATTGCATAATGAGAACCTGTTGGCCGCCGCCGTGAACGCCGCACGCGTCCGCGCCACGCTGGGTGAGATCTCCGACGCGCTGGAGTCGGCGTTTGACCGTTATCTGGTGCCAAGCCAGTGCGTCACCGGCGTGATTGCGCAGAGCTACCATCAGTCCAACCAATCGGCCAGCGAATTTGATGCCATCGTGGCGCAAACAGAACAGTTCCAGGAAGACAGCGGTCGTCGTCCGCGCATTTTGATCGCCAAAATGGGTCAGGATGGTCACGATCGCGGCGCAAAAGTGATCGCCAGCGCCTATTCCGATCTCGGTTTCGATGTCGATCTCAGCCCGATGTTTTCCACTCCGGAAGAGATCGCCCGCCTGGCGGTGGAAAATGATGTACACGTCGTCGGCGCCTCCTCGCTGGCGGCCGGTCACAAAACGCTCATCCCTGAACTGATCGACGCGTTGAAAAAATGGGGACGCGACGATATCTGCGTGGTCGCAGGCGGCGTGATTCCCCCTCAGGACTATGCCTTCCTGGAGGAGCGTGGCGTGGCGGCCATTTATGGCCCCGGCACACCGATGCTGGAAAGCGTACGCGACGTACTGAAGCGGATAAGTCAGCATCATGATTAGCGAATCCACGCTGACTGACACCGTGCGGCGATTGCGCCAGGCAGAGCGGGCCACGCTCGCCCAGGCCATGACGCTGATTGAAAGTCAGCACCCTCGTCACCAGGCGCTGAGCGCACAACTGCTGGATGCCATTATGCCTTTCACCGGCAACGCGCTGCGTTTGGGGATCACTGGCACGCCGGGGGCTGGAAAAAGCACCTTTCTCGAGGCTTTCGGCACGCGACTGATCCGCGACGGACTGCGTGTGGCGGTAATTGCCGTCGACCCCAGCAGCCCGATCAGCGGCGGCAGCATTCTTGGCGACAAAACGCGAATGACCGAACTGGCGCGATCGGATGCCGCCTTCATCCGCCCGGCCCCCTCCCGCGGCCATCTGGGCGGTGCCTGTCTGCATGCGCGAGAGCTGGGGCTGTTGTGCGAAGCGGCGGGCTTCGACGTTGTGATTATTGAAACCGTCGGCGTTGGACAATCGGAAACAGAAATCGCCCAGATCGTGGACTGCTTTGTGTCGTTACAGATAGCTGGCGGCGGCGACGACCTGCAGGGCATCAAAAAAGGGATCATGGAAATGGCGGACTTGATTGTCATCAACAAGGATGACGGGGAAAACCATAACCGTGTCGCTATCGCCCGCCATATGTACGAAAGCGCACTGCATATAGTGCGGCATAAATATGCCGAGTGGCAGCCGCAGGTATTGACCTGTAGCGCGCTGGAAAAACGCGGGATTGATGAGGTCTGGCAGACCATCTGCGATTTCAGAACACAGATGACCTCCAGCGGACGACTGCAACAGGTACGCCAGTTGCAGGAAATTGACTGGTTGCAAAAGCAGACGGAAGCCGAGGCGTTGCGGCTGCTGTTCTCCCGTGACGACTTCGACCGCTACTACCACCTGACGCAGCAGGCCGTCAAAAACAACCGTCTCTCGCCGCGCGTTGGCCTTCAGCGAATCCGCGAATACCTTCAGAATCATTACTTTTCATAAAGAGAAAAATATGCCTTATCAATACGTTAACGTTGTTATCATCCGTAAAGTGGCGGTCATTGAGTTCAACTATGCCCGCAAACTGAACGCCCTGAGCAAAGTCTTTATTGACGATCTCATGCTGGCGCTCAGCGATCTTAATCGCCCGGATATTCGCTGTATTATCCTGCGTGCGCCCAGCGGCGCGAAGGTCTTCTCCGCCGGTCATGACATTCATGAACTGCCCGCCGGACGGCGCGATCCGCTCTCTTATGACGATCCGCTGCGCCAGATCACCCGTATGATTCAGAAGTACCCCAAACCGGTGATCTCCATGGTCGAAGGCAGCGTCTGGGGAGGCGCGTTTGAGATGATCATGAGCTCCGATCTGATCATCGCCGCCAGTACCTCCACGTTCTCCATGACCCCGGTTAACCTTGGCGTTCCGTACAATCTGGTCGGGATCCACAACCTGACCCGCGATGCGGGTTTCCATATCGTCAAAGAGCTGATCTTCACCGCATCCCCTATCACCGCGCAGCGCGCAATGGCGGTCGGCATTCTCAACCATGTCGTCGCCGCCGAAGAACTGGAGGATTTCACGTTGCAGATGGCGCACCATATCTCGGAAAAAGCGCCGCTGGCCATTGCCGTGATCAAGGAAGAGCTACGCGTGCTTGGCGAAGCGCACACCATGAATTCCGATGAGTTCGAACGTATTCAGGGGATGCGCCGCGCCGTTTACGACAGCGAAGATTATCAGGAAGGGATGAACGCGTTTATGAATAAACGTAAACCCAATTTTGTGGGCCATTGATACCGGGAAGGGACAAGATATGAAAGACCCCTGGTCACGGATGAGCGCCGACGACGCGGCGCAGGTAATCGAGCACAATGCGATGGTTGCTTTCAGCGGCTTTACCCCCGCGGGTTCTCCCAAAGCACTCCCTGCGGCTATCGCCCGCCGCGCCAGTGAGCTACATCAGGCGCAGCAACCGTTTCAGATTCGCTTATTGACGGGAGCGTCTATTGGCGCTGCCGCCGATGACGCGCTGTCCGAAGCTGACGCCATCTCATGGCGCGCCCCCTATCAGACATCAGGCAGCCTTCGGCAAAAAATCAATCAGGGTCAGGTACGATTTGTAGACCTGCATCTGAGTGAAGTGGCGCAGATGGTGAACTATGGTTTCTTTGGCGATATTGACGTCGCGGTGATTGAAGCCTCGGCGATCACGCCTGACGGACGGGTCTGGCTCACCAGCGGGATCGGCAATGCGCCCACCTGGCTGCTACGGGCGAAGAAAGTCATCATTGAGCTGAATCACTACCACAACCCACGCGTCGCTGAACTGGCTGATATCGTTATTCCCGGCGCACCGCCGCGTCGCAACAGCGTCCCCATTTATCATGCGATGGATCGCGTGGGCGCCCGGTACGTGCAGATTGATCCCAACAAGATTGTTGCGGTGGTCGATACAGAACTCCCCGACGGCGGAAACGTGCTCGATAACACCAATCCTGTCTGCCAGCAAATCGCCGATAACGTCGTAACGTTTCTGCTGGAAGAGATGGCGCGCGGGCGGATCCCTGCGGAGTTTCTGCCGCTGCAAAGCGGTGTGGGTAATATCAATAATGCCGTGATGGCGCGGCTGGGTGAGAACCCGGATATTCCATCTTTTATGATGTATTCGGAGGTGTTGCAGGAGTCCGTCGTGCATTTACTGGAAACGGGAAAAATCACCGGAGCCAGCGCGTCCAGTCTGACAGTATCCGCCGATTCCTTGCGGAAGATTTATGACAATATGGACTTCTTCGCCAGCCGTATTGTGCTTCGCCCACAGGAAATCTCCAATAATCCGGAAATTATCCGCCGTCTTGGCGTCATAGCTCTCAATGTCGGGCTGGAGTTTGATATCTACGGCCACGCCAACTCAACGCACGTGGCTGGTGTGAATCTGATGAACGGCATTGGCGGCAGCGGTGATTTTGAGCGCAACGCCTACCTGTCTATTTTCATGGCGCCATCCATCGCCAAAGGCGGCAAGATTTCCACTATCGTCCCCATGTGCAGCCACGTTGATCACAGCGAGCACAGCGTGAAGGTGATCATCACCGAACAGGGGATCGCCGATCTGCGGGGACTCTCACCGCTACAACGGGCGCACACGATCATCGACAACTGTGCGCATCCTCTCTATCAGGACTATCTACACCGCTATCTCGCCAGTGCGCCTGGCGGGCACATTCATCACGATCTCAACCATGTGTTCGATCTGCACCGCAATCTGATCGAACACGGTTCGATGCTCGGCTAAGCCATCTCTGCGCCACGATCTTCCGCAATATGCTGAAGCATCGTGGCGGTATAGCGATGGTTTTTCAGGGAGTAAAGGTACTCCTGCATATACATCGTACCGCCGGGCGCATCGAAATACTTCAACGTCGCCGGATTCACCAGACGCCAGGCAAACTAGGGGATCACGGTCAGAAACTGCCCGCGCTCTACCGCGCTTATCTTCGCCATAAAGCTGTAGGGACGATAGATGATCGTTGGGTTAATCCCGCATGGCCGCATATGCGCTTCCAGTATCGCTTCAAAATTGGCCCGATTCTGAAAGCGCATTTGCAGCCAGGGCAGTTCACGCAAAAGCTCCTGCGGCTGTTTATCCTCGTAGCGACGGGAAACAAGAAACCCCAGACGCAGCGGCTTCAACTCACTGATGGTTAGATTATCCAGCTCCTGCACGCGAGCCGAAACATACTGTGGCGAAATGATAAAATCGAGCTGGCGGCTAAACAGGTTATCAATGACTTCATTCTCGCTGAACTCGACAGACTTTACGGTCACACCGTTATACTTGTCGCCCAGACTGATCAACTGGTCGAAAATAATCGTTGGGTAGGTGTTGTCGACGCCAATGACTATGTTGCGCGAACCACGCGCAGCGTGATGAATTTCATTATCGATCGCCGACAGGGACTGATAAATCGGAAACAGTTTCTGGTACAACTCCTGCCCGGCCTTGTTCAGGCTTATGCTGTTGTCTTTACGGGTAAAGAGCGTATAGCCAATTTGATCTTCCAGCGCAGAAATGCTTTTACCAAATGGCGATGCCGTCATGTGTATTTTCTCAGCCGCTCTGGCGATATTATTGGTTTGCGCCAACAGGATGAAATTACGCATTTTTTTCGAGATAAAAACATCCATAAACACTCCATCATTCATCGCCATGACATCTCTACTGGCTGCGAAAAAATACTGGATAACGCGTCGCCCTTTTTTGCAGTTGCTCACAAAATAGCGATAGTTCTGTCGCCGTAATCGCCGCATGGCACAGATACCTACATCGATTTTAAAGCGCCGTTTTTTCCCCGCCGTCGCGCTAATCACATTGACATTCCTCCCCGGAACACGTATCCCTGTCATTCATTGCTGCAAAAAATGGGATGCAAAATGTCATCGTTGCATATTTCGCAAGGCACGTTTCGTCTTAGCGACACAAAAACGCTTCACCTGGATTCCGTGACGTTAAATGCGGGTGAGAGTTGGGCGTTTGTCGGTTCGAACGGAAGCGGGAAATCGGCGCTGGCACGCGCGCTGGCCGGCGAATTGTCGCTGCTCAAGGGCGAACGCCTGTGTACGTTCTCACGGATAACCCGTCTCTCCTTCGAGCAACTGCAGAAACTGGTCAGCGATGAATGGCAGCGTAATAACACCGATATGCTCAGTCCTGGCGAAGAGGATACCGGACGAACCACGGCGGAAATCATTCAGGACGAGGTGAAAAACCCGGCCCGCTGCGCGACGCTGGCGCAGCAGTTTGGTATCACTCATCTGCTCGATCGCCGCTTTAAATATCTCTCTACCGGCGAAACGCGCAAAACGTTGCTCTGCCAGGCGCTGATGGCTGAGCCGGACCTGTTGATTCTCGATGAGCCGTTTGACGGTCTCGACGTCGCTTCCCGCCAACAACTGGCAGGACTGCTTGAAACGCTACATCAGTCAGGTATCACGCTGGTGCTGGTGTTGAACCGTTTTGATGAGATCCCGGCATTCGTTCAGTATGCCGGTGTACTGGTCGACTGCACCTTAACGGAAACCGGGGCGAGAGCCGACTTACTCCAGCAGGCGCTGATCGCGCAACTTGCGCATAGCGAGCGACTGGAAGGGGTGACATTACCTGAAGCCGACGAACCCGCCGCCAACCCTGTTCTGGCTGCCGATGCGCCGCGGATCATCCTCAGGGATGGCGTCGTGTCATATAACGATCGCCCTATTCTCGATCGTCTGAGCTGGCAGGTCGATCCCGGCGAACACTGGCAGATTGTCGGCCCCAACGGAGCAGGAAAATCGACGCTGCTCAGCCTGATCACCGGCGACCATCCGCAGGGTTACAGCAACGATCTGACGCTATTTGGCCGACGTCGCGGCAGTGGTGAAACCATCTGGGATATCAAAAAGCACATTGGCTACGTCAGTAGCAGTCTGCATCTCGACTACCGGGTAAGCACCACGGTGCGCAATGTGATTCTGTCAGGCTATTTCGATTCCATCGGGATTTATCAGGCCGTGTCGGATCGTCAACAAAAACTCGCGCAGCAGTGGCTGGACATTCTGGGACTCGACAAACGCACTGCCGACGCGCCGTTTCATAGTCTCTCCTGGGGACAACAGCGACTGGCGCTGATCGCCCGTGCGCTGGTTAAGCACCCGACCCTGCTGATACTCGACGAACCCTTACAGGGACTGGATCCACTAAACCGCCAGCTTATTCGTCGCTTTGTCGATGTGTTGATTAGCGAGGGCGACACGCAACTGCTGTTTGTCTCCCATCACGCTGAAGATGCGCCTGCCTGTATTACCCACCGTCTGGAGTTTGCGCCAGACGGCGAGACCTATACCTATCAGCAAACGCGGCTGCGTTAGTTTTCATCCGTGGGCGCGAAAGCGCCCTTTTTTTTCGGATAAAAGGCGCAATCATTCTTAAAGTTAATGATTTATAATCGATTAATTGATGACTCAGTGTGAGAAATCGCGAGTGTAAACGATTCCACTATTTTATTCCATGTCACACTTTTCGCATCTTTGTTATGCTATGGTAATTCCATACCATAAGCTTAACGGAGCGAATTATGAGAGTTCTGGTCACCGGTGGTAGCGGTTACATAGGGAGTCATACTTGTGTACAGTTGCTGAAAAACGGTCATGACGTCATCATCCTGGATAACCTCTGCAACAGTAAGCGCAGCGTACTGCCTGTTATTGAACGTCTGAGCGGCAAACATCCGACGTTTGTTGAAGGCGATATCCGCAACGAAGCGCTGATGACGGAGATCCTGCACGATCACGCCATTGACACCGTCATCCATTTTGCCGGACTGAAGGCCGTCGGCGAATCCGTTGCAAAGCCGCTGGAATACTATGACAACAACGTCAACGGAACGCTGCGACTGATTAGCGCCATGCGCGCCGCCGGCGTCAAAAACTTCATTTTCAGCTCATCGGCAACCGTCTACGGCGACCAGCCGAAAATCCCTTATGTCGAAAGCTTCCCGACCGGTACGCCGCAAAGTCCTTACGGCAAAAGCAAGCTGATGGTCGAGCAGATCCTCACCGATCTGCAAAAAGCCCAGCCGGAGTGGAGCATCGCGCTGCTGCGCTATTTCAACCCGGTCGGCGCACATCCATCAGGCGACATGGGCGAAGACCCGCAGGGCATCCCGAATAACCTGATGCCGTACATCGCCCAGGTTGCGGTAGGCCGTCGCGATTCCCTCGCCATTTTTGGCAATGACTACCCGACCGAAGACGGCACCGGCGTACGCGATTACATCCACGTGATGGATCTCGCTGACGGCCACGTTGCTGCGATGGAAAAACTGGCGGGCAAACAGGGTGTCCATATTTACAACCTCGGGGCAGGTGTCGGCAGCAGCGTGCTGGACGTGGTCAATGCCTTCAGTAAAGCCTGCGGCAAACCGGTGAATTATCATTTTGCTCCGCGTCGCGATGGCGACCTGCCAGCCTACTGGGCAGATGCCAGCAAAGCCGACCGCGAACTGGACTGGCGCGTAACGCGCACGCTTGATGAAATGGCGCAGGACACCTGGCACTGGCAGTCGCGTCATCCGCAGGGATACGAGGATTAAGAAACATCATGAGTCAATTCAACCCCGTCGATCATCCGCATCGTCGTTTTAATCCGCTCACCGGACAGTGGATTCTGGTGTCGCCGCATCGCGCCAAGCGCCCCTGGCAGGGGGCGCAAGAAACGCCTTCTAACGAGGTGCTGCCAGCACACGATCCGGACTGTTTCCTGTGTGCGGGCAATACCCGCGTCACCGGCGATAAGAACCCGGATTACAGCGGAACGTTTGTGTTCACCAACGACTTTGCCGCGCTGATGACGGATACGCCTGACGCGCCGGACAGTCACGACCCGCTGATGCGCTGCCAGAGCGCACGCGGCACCAGCCGCGTTATTTGCTTTTCACCGGATCACAGTAAAACCCTGCCGGAGCTTAGCGTTCCTGCCCTGACCGAAATAGTGAAAACCTGGCAAGAGCAAACCGCTGACCTCGGGAAACGTTATCCCTGGGTACAGGTCTTTGAAAACAAAGGCGCGGCGATGGGCTGCTCGAATCCCCACCCCCACGGCCAGATTTGGGCCAACAGTTTCCTGCCAAACGAAGCTGAACGCGAAGATCGTCTGCAAAAAGCCTACTTTGCTGAACAGGGCTCGCCGATGCTGGTTGACTATGTGCAGCGCGAGCTGGCTGACGGCAGCCGTACGGTAGTAGAAACCGATCACTGGCTGGCTGTCGTCCCTTACTGGGCGGCGTGGCCGTTCGAAACGCTATTACTGCCGAAAGCGCACGTGCTGCGCATTACCGATTTGACCGACGAACAGCGCGCAGACCTTGCGCTGGCGTTGAAAAAACTGACCAGTCGTTACGACAACCTGTTCCAGTGCTCTTTCCCCTATTCGATGGGCTGGCACGGCGCGCCGTTTAACGGTGCAGAGAACGAACACTGGCAGCTACACGCGCATTTTTATCCGCCGCTGCTGCGCTCCGCGACCGTCCGCAAATTTATGGTCGGTTACGAAATGCTGGCCGAAACCCAGCGCGATCTTACAGCAGAACAAGCGGCAGAGCGTCTGCGCGCGGTCAGCGACATCCATTTTCGCGAATCCGGAGTATAAAAATGAGTCTGAAAGAGAAAACACAATCTCTGTTTGCTGAAAAATTCGGCTACCCTGCAACCCACACTATTCAGGCGCCAGGCCGCGTCAATCTCATCGGTGAACATACCGATTATAACGACGGCTTTGTGTTGCCCTGCGCCATTGATTATCAAACCGTCATCAGCTGCGCTGCCCGCAACGACCGTCAGATCCGCGTCATTGCGGCCGACTACGATAATCAGACTGACGAGTTCTCCCTTGATGCTCCTGTCGTGACCCATGACAGCCAGCAGTGGGCAAACTATGTACGCGGCGTGGTGAAGCACCTGCTCAAACGCGACAGCAGCTTTGGCGGCGCGGACCTGGTGATCAGCGGTAATGTCCCGCAGGGCGCGGGTCTGAGCTCTTCTGCCTCGCTGGAAGTGGCTGTCGGTACCGTGTTCCAGCAGCTTTACCATCTGCCACTGGACGGCGCACAGATTGCACTCAACGGTCAGGAAGCGGAAAACCAGTTTGTCGGCTGTAACTGCGGGATAATGGATCAGCTCATCTCCGCGCTGGGCAAGAAAGATCATGCCCTGCTGATCGACTGCCGTACGCTGGGCACTAAAGCGGTCTCCATGCCAGAAGGCGTAGCGATCGTTATCATCAACAGCAACTTTAAGCGCACGCTGGTCGGTAGCGAGTACAACACTCGCCGTCAGCAATGCGAAACAGGCGCGCGATTCTTCCAGCAGCCAGCCCTGCGTGATGTCAGCCTGGATGCCTTTAACGCCGTTGCGAACGAACTGGATCCACTGGTTGCCAAACGCGTCCGTCACGTGTTAACTGAGAATGCGCGTACGGTTGAAGCCGCCAGCGCGCTGGAAAAAGGCGATCTGCAACGCATGGGGCAACTGATGGCCGAATCGCACGCCTCAATGCGTGATGATTTCGAAATCACCGTGCCGCAGATTGATACGCTGGTTGACATCGTCAAAGCCACAATTGGCGAGAAGGGCGGTGTCCGCATGACCGGCGGTGGATTTGGCGGTTGTGTTGTGGCGCTGATCCCGGAAGCGCTGGTCCCTGCCGTCCAGCAAGCCGTGGCTGAACAGTACGAAGCTAAAACCGGTATCAAAGAAACATTCTATGTGTGCAAACCATCACAAGGAGCAGGACAGTGCTGAATGAAACACCTGCACTGGCACCCGATGGTCAGCCGTACCGCCTGTTAACCCTGCGCAATAGCGCGGGGATGGTGGTCACGCTGATGGACTGGGGTGCTACGTTACTCTCGGCCCGCATTCCTCTTTCCGACGGCGGTGTGCGTGAAGCGCTGCTGGGCTGCGCCAGTCCGGAGCATTATCAGGATCAGTCGGCGTTTCTGGGCGCCTCAATTGGTCGTTACGCCAACCGCATTGCCGACAGCCGCTATGCCCTCAACGGGGAAACGGTAACTCTGCAACCAAGCCAGGGCGTCAACCAGTTACACGGCGGGCCGGACGGATTTGATAAACGCCGCTGGCAAATTGTTAACCACAATGAACGTCAGGTTCTGTTTGCCATAAGCTCAGACGATGGCGATCAGGGCTTTCCAGGCAACCTCTGTGCGACGGTGCAGTATCGTCTGACCGATGACAACCGCATCTCGATTACCTATCGCGCGACGGTGGATAAGCCGTGCCCGGTCAATCTGACCAACCACGTCTACTTCAACCTTGATGGCGATCAGACCGACGTGCGTAATCATAAGCTGCAACTTCTGGCGGATGAGTATCTGCCAGTGGATGAAGGCGGGATCCCACGCGACGGCCTGAAACCGGTCGCCGGAACCTCCTTTGATTTCCGCACCGCGAAAGTGATCGCCAGCGAATTTCTTGCCGATGACGACCAGCGCAAAGTGAAGGGTTACGATCACGCTTTCCTGTTGCAGGCAAAAGGCGACAGTAAAAAGCCGGTTGCCCTGCTCGCTTCGCAAGACGGAAAGTTGCAGATGGAGGTCTACACCTCGGCCCCAGCGCTACAGTTTTACTCCGGTAACTTTCTCGGCGGCACCTCTTCACGCGGACCGAACGCCTACGACGATTATCAGGGCCTGGCGCTGGAGAGCGAATTCCTGCCAGATAGCCCGAACCATCCGGAATGGCCGCAACCAGACTGCGTTCTGCGCCCCGGTGAGGAGTACGCCAGCCTGACGGAATATCGCTTTATTCCTTCCTGATGGTGCGGCACAACCCGTGCAAAATGCCCGATAGCGCCTGCGTATCGGGCTTTAGATACCGCATCTTGCTCAAATCCCCACCACTCAAAGACAAAATCGCAACTCAGAGTTCACAAGAACCTTACACTGCTGCACTATTTTCGCTATGGTTATGCGTAAGCATTGCCGCTGCCCCGTCACGGCAATATAATGAGAATTATTATCATTCGATAAAGCTTGAGGAGTGAGAGTATGGCTGTAACTAAGCTGGTTCTGGTACGCCACGGCGAAAGCCAGTGGAACAATGAAAACCGCTTCACCGGTTGGTATGACGTTGACCTGTCCGAGAAAGGCGTGGGCGAAGCGAAAGCAGCAGGCAAACTGCTGAAGGCTGAAGGCTATAGCTTCGATTTTGCTTATACCTCCGTGCTGAAACGTGCCATCCACACGCTGTGGAACGTACTGGATGAACTGGATCAGGCCTGGCTGCCAGTCGAGAAATCCTGGAAACTGAACGAACGTCACTACGGTGCGTTGCAGGGTCTGAACAAAGCAGAAACCGCTGAGAAATACGGTGACGAGCAGGTTAAACAGTGGCGTCGTGGTTTCGCGGTGACCCCGCCGGAGCTGACCAAAGATGACGAACGTTATCCGGGACATGATCCGCGCTATGCCAAGCTGACCGAAAAAGAATTGCCGCTGACCGAGAGCCTGGCGCTGACCATCGATCGCGTGATCCCTTACTGGAACGACACCATTCTGCCACGCATGAAGAGCGGCGAGCGCGTCATCATCGCGGCGCACGGTAACTCCCTGCGCGCGCTGGTGAAATACCTCGACAACCTGAGCGAAGACGAAATCCTCGAACTGAACATCCCGACCGGCGTGCCGCTGGTGTATGAGTTCGACGAAAACTTCAAACCGCTCAAGCGCTACTATCTGGGTAATGCCGACGAGATCGCAGCGAAAGCCGCTGCCGTCGCCAACCAGGGTAAAGCGAAGTAAAAGTGTCGCCGGATAGCGGCTTGCGCCCTGTCCGGCCATTTTCTATACCCTAATCACGCCATCCAGTACCACCTGCGCCCTGCCCTGTGAGCAACACTCTACGCGGGCCCGGACGTTATACACTTGCGCCAGACTTTCTGCTGTGATGACCTTTTCCGGCTCGCCGCTGGCGACCCGCTTTCCGTCTTTAAGCATCAGCACATGTTCACTGTGGCGCAGCGCGATATTGATATCATGCACTACCACCACCGTGACCATATTACGCCGTCGTGTTTCGCGGCGAACGACATCCATCACATGAAACTGGTAGTTCAGATCCAACGCACTCAGGGGTTCATCAAGCAACAACAAATCGGGATGACGGATCAGTGATTGCGCCAGTCCCACAAGTTGCCGTTGTCCTCCGGAAAGCTGATCAAGGTAGTGCAATGCCAGAGAGGTAATTCCCAGTTGCTCGAGGATCGCCAGCACCTGTTCATCATCACGTTTACCCAACGCCCGCTGCGCGACATGGATCGACTCCAGAACATGCAAATGCACGCCCTGTGGCAGCGACTGAGGCAAAAACACGACTTTCCCGGCCCGCTCGGCGAGCGACAGCGCCGACAGGTTCTCTCCGTCCAGTAACACTTCGCCGCGAGCTTTACCCAGCCCGGCCAGCGCGCGTAACAAGGTCGATTTCCCACAGCCGTTCGGCCCCAGCAGCGCCGTAATTTTACCGCGCGGCAGTTCATCGACGCTAAGATCGTCAATCACCGGTCGTTCTGGATAGCCCGCAGTGACGCCCCGCAGGATCAAGCCACTCATGACATACTCCCACGGTGACGCAAAATAATGCTCAGAAAGAACGGGACGCCCACCAGCGAGGTGACAATCCCCACCGGTATGATGATACCGGGAAGGATGTTTTTCGAAGCGACAGAGGCCAGAGAGAGCACCAGTCCGCCTGTCAGAATACTGCCAGGCAGATAGAAACGGTGATCTTCACCAAACAGCAGACGTGATATGTGTGGCGCCACCAGGCCAATAAAGCCAATCGGGCCGACGAAGGCTACTGAGAGTGCGGACAGCAAACTGATGCGCAGCAGCGATGACAGGCGCAAGCGACGTACATCGATACCAAAGCTCATCGCCCGTTCTTCCCCCAAACGCAGCGCGGTCAGTTGCCAGGCGCTACGCATTGACCACATCCCGACGCAAATAAATGCCAGCGCCAGTACGCCCATTTTTTCCCACGACGCCCGCGCCAGGCTGCCCATTGTCCAGAATACCAGTCCCTGCAACGTATCCTCATCAGCCACGAACTGCATCATCGAGACCAGCGCGTTGAAGGTGAAGACCAGCGCGATACCAAACAGCACCACGCCGGAGGTCGCCACCCGGGTCCAGCGGGTAATGCCGTCAAGCAACAGGGCAGAGAGCAGCGCAAAAATGAACGCATTCGCCGGAATGAACCACGCGGCAGGAATACCGGGAATGCCGATCCCCAGTACAATCGCCAGCGCCGCGCCAAACGCCGCCGCCGAAGAGACGCCCAGCGTGAACGGACTCGCCAGCGGATTATTCAGGATGGTCTGCATTTCAGCCCCCGCCAGCCCCAGCGCCATGCCAACCAACAGCGCCATGAGGGCGTACGGCAGACGAATCTCCCAGACAATAACCCGGGTGCCACCGCTGGCGCTCGTCGGATGAATCAGCGTTTGCCAGAGTTCACCGATCGGCAGCCCAGATGGGCCGAGCGTAAAGTCCAGTAGTAGCGAACCAACAATCGCCATCACGATCATCAGCACCAGCAGTACGCGCTTGCGGATGACCTTGCGATATTGCGTGTTAATGACATCGTCAATGGCTGTCTGAGGAAGAAGAGACATAGCGGGATAGCAGATGCGTTTGCGAATGAAGGCCGGATTATAGCGCAATTGCCACTCGCTATATAAAAAAATATATTCCGAAACGCGAATACGCTCGGCGAAGAGACAAAAAAGCCGACTCCAGAAGTCGGCTTGTCAGGTTGCAGACGCGTTATCCGCGACGCGCTTTTACCGCATCCGCAAGCTGGCGCAGGATGATGTCGGTATCTTCCCAGTTAATGCAGGCATCGGTAATGCTTTTGCCGTACACCAGCGGCTCACCGCTGTCCGGGTTCTGATTGCCTTCAACCAGATGGCTTTCGATCATCACGCCCATAATCGCAGTCTCACCGTTTGCAATTTGCTGGCATACGTCAGCCCCGACTTCCATCTGCTTTTTAAACTGCTTACAGGAGTTGGCATGGCTGAAATCAATCATGATTTGCGCAGGCAGACCCGCTTTCGCCAGACCTTCTTTCACCGCCGCGACATGTGCAGCGCTGTAGTTCGGCTCTTTGCCGCCGCGCAGAATGATATGGCAATCGCCGTTACCGCTGGTGTTCACAATAGCAGAGTGACCCCATTTGGTGACCGACAGGAAGCAGTGCGGTGCACCGGCGGCGTTGATGGCATCAATCGCCACTTTAATGGTGCCATCGGTACCGTTCTTGAAACCGACCGGACAAGAGAGACCCGACGCCAGCTCACGGTGAACCTGAGATTCGGTGGTACGCGCGCCAATCGCGCCCCAGCTCATCATATCCGCCAGATATTGCGGGGTGATCATATCGAGGAATTCACCTGCCGTCGGCAGGCCGCTGTCGTTAATATCCAGCAGCAGCTTACGCGCAATGCGCAAACCGTCATTGATCTGGAAGCTGTTATCCATATGCGGATCGTTAATCAGCCCTTTCCAGCCAACGGTCGTACGCGGTTTTTCAAAGTAGACACGCATGACGATTTCCAGCTCGCCTTTCAGCGCTTCGCGCAGCGCCAGCAGACGACCCGCGTACTCTTTCGCCGCCACAGGATCATGAATTGAGCACGGCCCAATCACCACCAGCAGGCGATCGTCATTCCCTTTCAAAATTTTGTGAATGGCTTTACGCGCATGGGCAACCGTGTTGGCGGCATTTTCTGTAGCGGGGAATTTTTCCAGCAGTGCGACAGGGGGTAATAACTCGTTGATCTCTTTAATACGTAAATCGTCGTTCTGATAATTCATGATTATTCCAGCGTTGCCATACTTATCTAAATGAATGCAATCCCTCCAATCTATATCCTCAGCCAAAAAGTGTAAACGGTCTTTTACACTTCGAACGGATTAATCCTGGAATTCAGCTAAAAAACGCCACAAAGTAGCGAAAAACGAGATCTAACCTACAATTTTTAACTGTAACCACTCTGTTTATGAATCTTTTCAAGATTCTCTGCTGAGCCTTTGCGCTCGTTTGAGATCTTTAACCATTGCCTGCCCCTTTGACTGGCACATGCACTGTTGGAAGACGTTCTCCGACAACTCAACCAAAACAGGAGCATCTTATGCGAATGACAAAACTGGCCTCACTTTTCCTGACCGCCACGCTCAGCCTTGCCAGCGGCGCTGCGCTGGCCGCCGAATCCAGCACCCAAAGTAATAATGGCCAGGCGAATGCCGCCGCTGACGCCGGCCAGGTCGCCCCGGATGCAAAAGAAAACGTGGCTCCGAATAATGTTGATAACGACAATATCAATTCAGGCGGCACGATGCTGCATCCAAATGGCTCTTCCATGAATCACGAGGGAATGACCCAGGATGAGGTGCACAAAAACACAATGTGTAAGGACGGCCGCTGCCCGGACATGAACAAAAAAGTGGAAACCGGTGACGGTATGAACAACGGTGTTGATAGCAAAACCGATGGCACCACGCAGTAAAACTGAAAACAAGCTAACAGGAGAGCGCGAGCTCTCCTTTTTATTTTATTCGTCCAGAAACGGTATGATGTCATACAGTTAAGATGAAAATAACTAAGGGATGACATTATGGCGCACTCACACTCTCATTCTGCCCCTCACCTGCCCGAGGATGGCAATGCCCGCCGCCTGCTGCTCGCGTTTTGCATCACGGCGGGCTTTATGTTGCTGGAGGTGGTGGGCGGGATTTTATCCGGTTCACTGGCGCTGCTCGCCGACGCCGGACATATGCTGACCGATGCCGCCGCACTGTTGTTTGCGCTACTGGCCGTTCAGTTCGCCCGCCGACCGCCGACTATCCGCCACACCTTTGGCTGGCTGAGACTGACGACGCTGGCCGCTTTCGTCAATGCGATTGCGTTGGTCGTGATTACGATTTTAATCGTCTGGGAGGCGATTGAGCGCTTCTACACGCCGCGTCCGGTGGCGGGCGGCATGATGATGGTCATCGCTGTCGCCGGATTGCTGGCGAATATCCTTGCCTTCTGGATCCTGCATCGCGGCAGCGAAGAGAAAAACCTGAACGTACGCGCTGCGGCATTGCATGTGATGGGGGATTTATTAGGTTCGGTCGGGGCCATCATCGCGGCGGTGATTATCATCTGGACCGGCTGGACGCCTGCCGACCCCATTCTGTCGGTACTGGTCTCACTGCTGGTTCTGCGCAGCGCGTGGCGCTTATTGAAAGATAGCGTGAATGAATTGCTGGAAGGCGCCCCGGTTTCGCTGGATATCGCTGCGCTGCAGCGCCACCTCAGCCGGGAGCTCCCTGAAGTGCGAAACGTCCATCACGTACACGTGTGGATGGTGGGTGAGAAACCGGTCATGACCCTGCATGTACAGGTGATCCCGCCGCACGATCATGACGGACTGCTGGAACGCATCCAGCACTTTCTGATTCATCATTACCAGATTGAACACGCCACCATTCAGATGGAATATCAGCCCTGTCACGGGCCGGACTGCGATCTAAATCAGAAAGTGTCCGACCATTCACATCACCACCACTAATGGGACAGCGCGTGTGAGCCTCGTTCGCGCGCGCTGTTAATCCACATCCGGCTACCGTTAAGCGCAATAAAGGTCAGGATCAGGTACTCCAGCGACATCGCATAGACCCCCTGCAGGGCAAAGATCACGACGCTAATCACATTGATCACCACCCAGAGCAGCCAGTTCTCAACGTATTTGCGGGTCATCAGGATCATCGCCACAATCGACAGCACCATCATGCAGGAATCCCAGAACGGGAAGGCATCGGGCTGTAAATCCGGTACGGCAACCTGTAAACCCAGCATCTGCATGATCGTTACTGCGATACGGGTCAGAAAATCAAAGACCGGGTCGATATAGACCGTCATCAGACCGATCGCCGCCACACAAACCGCCAGCCAGCCCAGCGCCTTCGGCAGAGGCAGCCAGCGAATCTTAAGTTCTGCCTCGTTCTGCGTGGTCTGCCGCGACCACGCATACCAGCCGTAAATGTTGGCGGCGAAAAAGAAAAGCTGCAACAGCAGGCTGGCGTAGAGCTGGATCTGGAAAAAGATGATCGCAAACAGCGTGACGTTAATCAGGCCAAAAGCGTAGTTGCTGATCTTCTCCATACTGGCGAGACCAATGCACAACAACCCCGCGATAGTACCTACCGCTTCGATCCACGACAGATCGTAACCCCCAGCACCCATTGGTATATGTACCAGAATGTTCTGCGTGCTAAAAAAGTCCATCTTTTCCCCCGGAGCGTGTGATTATCTACGCACGTAGTGTAGCCGCAAATTCCAGCATACGGTTTAACGGCGCTAATGCGCCTTCTCGCAGCGCTTCGTCAACGTGTATCTCATGGGTCTGCCCACCCTGCTCCAACCCCTCAGCGATTGCTTTGAGGCCGTTCATCGCCATCCACGGACAGTGCGCACAGCTGCGACAGGTAGCGCCTTCTCCGGCAGTGGGCGCTTCCAGCAGCTCTTTACCCGGTACCGCCTGCTGCATTTTGTAGAAAATACCCCGATCGGTAGCGACAATAAGTTGTTGATGTGGAAGCGTTTTGGCTGCATTAATGAGCTGACTGGTGGAACCAACAGCATCGGCCATATCCACTATTGCCTGCGGTGATTCCGGGTGAACCAGGATCGCGGCATCCGGGTACAGACCTTTCATGCGACTCAACGCCTGCGTTTTGAACTCGTCATGGACGATGCACGCCCCTTGCCAGCAGAGGACATCCGCCCCTGTCTGCTTTTGAACATATTTCCCGAGATGACGATCCGGTGCCCAGATGATTTTTTCACCCAAACTATCCAGATGCTCAATCAGTTCAACCGCGATACTGGACGTCACCACCCAGTCGGCGCGAGCCTTAACCGCCGCGGAGGTATTGGCGTAAACCACGACAATGCGATCCGGATGGGCATCGCAGAACGCGCTGAATGCGTCGATTGGACAGCCAAGATCCAGCGAGCATTCCGCCTCGAGGGTCGGCATTAAAATGGTTTTTTCCGGGCTGAGAATTTTGGCCGTCTCACCCATAAAGCGAACGCCTGCAACGAGCAGCGTCGAGGCGGGATGATTGGCGCCAAAGCGGGCCATCTCCAGTGAGTCAGAAATACAGCCGCCGGTCTCTTCGGCCAGTTGCTGGATTTCGGGGTCGGTGTAATAGTGCGCAACCATCACCGCATCACGCTCTTTCAGCAGGCGCTTGATTTTTTCACGGTAGAACGCTTTTTCATCGGCGCTCAGCGGCACCGGCTTCGGCGGAAACGGATAGATTGCGGCTTCAGGGTCAAACATCACGCTCATCATGCTTTCTCGTTTTACTGGCTTAACGAATTAACCGACTTAAGGCGTGATGCATGCCATGATCGGTCATATTTGTTTTATATGCTAAACAAGATAGCGGATTGAGCGGCAAAAGTCACAACAATTGCGCTTGATAACGCCGGATGGCGACTGACGTCTTATCCGGCCTACAAGGCATAACCATTGACCAGATCAATCATTGACAGGTCTGACAAGCGAAACGCCATCAGACGTTACGCAGGTTGGAATCGTTACATTCTGCGCATAGCAAAAAGGCGCCTTTAGGGCGCCTTTTTACACTGGTGGGTCGTGCAGGATTCGAACCTGCGACCAATTGATTAAAAGTCAACTGCTCTACCAACTGAGCTAACGACCCCTTACGGGATTTTCTTACTTAATCATTCAGGATGGTGGGTCGTGCAGGATTCGAACCTGCGACCAATTGATTAAAAGTCAACTGCTCTACCAACTGAGCTAACGACCCATTCGGGTGTTGCCTGAAAGATTTTTTTTACTCGGCACCAATTTAATATTCGATGTTAAATTGGTGGGTCGTGCAGGATGACTCGGCTTCGCCTCGCCCTACGGGCCGTTGCTGAAGCAACGTTATCCTTCACGTTTAACATCTGAGTTTGATGTTAAATTGGTGGGTCGTGCAGGATTCGAACCTGCGACCAATTGATTAAAAGTCAACTGCTCTACCAACTGAGCTAACGACCCGAGTGGTGGGTGATGACGGGATCGAACCGCCGACCCCCTCCTTGTAAGGGAGGTGCTCTCCCAGCTGAGCTAATCACCCGATACTACGCTGGTAAAGATGTTTCCATCTTTAAGTGGTGGGCCGTGCAGGATGACTCGGCTTCGCCTCGCCCTAC
Organism: Citrobacter freundii complex sp. CFNIH2; assembly: GCF_002880615.1. Taxonomy (NCBI): domain Bacteria; kingdom Pseudomonadati; phylum Pseudomonadota; class Gammaproteobacteria; order Enterobacterales; family Enterobacteriaceae; genus Citrobacter; species Citrobacter freundii complex sp. CFNIH2. The sequence goes on from NZ_CP025757.1 coordinate 2,182,653, forward strand.
GGGCCGTTGCTTTCGCAACGTTATCCTTCACGTTCTTCTATCGCGTCCACCAGAACGATTGGTGGGTCGTGCAGGATTCGAACCTGCGACCAATTGATTAAAAGTCAACTGCTCTACCAACTGAGCTAACGACCCACTTTTGCGCTGCTTTTGGTTTGTTTGATATCCCTTGGCAACGGCGGCATATATTACTGATTTAAGATTTGAGCGCAACAAAAATTTCGATGTAGATCACTCAACTGCTTAGGAATCGCACGACACGACCAGAAATAATTCGATTTCTGGTCGCATGCTGTGCATTACATCGCGCCAAGACGTTTCTGCGCTTGTTTTGCGCCTTCGGTGCCTGGGTATTTGCTGATAACCTGCTGATATACCGCTTTTGCTTTCGCGGCGTCACCTTTGTCCTGCATGATCACGCCGACTTTATACATCGCGTCAGCAGCCTTAGGTGACTTCGGGTAGTTTTTCACTACCGAAGCAAAATAAAACGCGGCATCATCTTTTTTACCCTTGTTGTAATTCAACTGACCGAGCCAGTAGTTGGCATTCGGCTGATAAGTCGAATCAGGGTACTTTTTGATGAAGTTCTGGAATGCCACAATTGCATCATCCTGACGGGATTTATCCTGCACCAGGGCAATTGCCGCATTGTAATCGGTATTCGCGTCACCGCTTTGTACTGGCGCCCCCGACGTCGCAGCACCTGCGTCAGGCGCAGACGCCGCTGCCCCCGCTGCTGCTCCGCTCTGATCGCCGCTTGCAGGCTGCGCGGAAGCACCACCGCTGCTCAGACTATCCATCTGTAACAGGATCTGCTTCTGACGCTCAACCACCTGATTCAGTTGATACTGACTTTCCTGAATTTGACCACGCAGGGAGTCTATATCGGCCTGATTATCAGAGAGTTGCTGCTGGAGTTGGGTTAAAAGCTGGCTGTGAGCGTTAGAAATACGCTCGAGTTGAGTGACACGGTCTTCGACCGAGCCTGAGCCGACACTACTGATTGGCGCCTGAGCAAAAGCGGCCCAGGGGGCCGCTATGCCAACCAGTAACGACAGACTCAACAGATGATGTCTGAAGTTACTGCTCATGCAATTCTCTTAGTAAACCAGTACGGCACGACGGTTTTTGGAGTAAGCCGCTTCGTCGTGACCCAGTACTGCAGGTTTTTCTTTACCGTAAGAAACGATGGAGATCTGGTCAGCAGAAACGCCTTTACCCTGCAGGTACATCTTAACAGCGTTCGCACGACGTTCACCCAAGGAGATGTTGTACTCAGGAGTACCACGTTCGTCCGCGTGACCTTCTACGGTGACTTTGTAAGACGGGTTGCTACGCAGGAAGTTAGCGTGCGCATCCAGCATTGCAGCGAAGTCAGAACGGATATCGTACTTGTCCAGATCGAAGTAAACGATGTTGTTCTGCTGCAGCTGCTGCATCTGCAGACGAGCCTGCTCTTCGGAGGACATGTTGCCGCTGCCGTTTGCATCCATACCAGTGCCGGCACCCAGCATGCCTTCGCTGCCGTCATTGCTGGCGTTCTTGTTAGAAGAACATGCCGCAATAGCCATAACAGGCAGAGCGATCATCAGCCCTTTCAGCACTTTGTTCAGTTGCATTTCAATGATTCCTTTATTAATCAATTATTTATTATCACAGATACGGCGACCAGGCAGGGAATTTAACCTGTCCATCAGTTGCCGGAAGACGCGCTTTGAAACGCCCATCTGTAGAAACCAAATTCAGCACGGATCCCATCCCCTGAGAAGAGCTGTAGATTACCATAGTGCCGTTAGGTGCCAGACTTGGCGTTTCGTCCAGGAACGTTGACGACAGAACTTGTACGCCACCCGCTACCAGATCTTGTTTGGCAATGTGCTGCTGACCATTGGCCGAACTTACCATTACCATAAATTTGCCGTCGCTGCTGACATCAGCATCCTGGTTTTGTGAACCTTCCCAGGTAATACGCTGCGGAGCACCGCCGTTAACGTTAACTTTATACACTTGCGGACGACCCGCCTGATCCGATGTAAAGGCCAGGTTCTGGCTGTCCGGGAACCAGGTTGGCTCCGTATTGTTGCTGCGACCATCGGTCACCTGACGGATCTGGCCAGAGCCGATATCCATCACGTACAGGTTCAGACTCCCGGTTTTTGACAGGGCAAACGCCAGTTTGCTGCCATCCGGAGAGAACGCAGGCGCACCGTTGTGACGCGGGAATGACGCAACCTGACGGACCGCGCCGTTAGACAACGTCTGGATAACCAGCGCAGAACGACCGCTTTCGAAGGTGACATACGCCAGTTTAGAACCGTCCGGAGACCAGGCCGGAGACATCAACGGCTGCGGTGAACGGTGAACCACAAACTGGTTGTAGCCATCGTAGTCAGACACGCGCAGTTCATACGGGAACTGACCGCCGTTAGTCTGAACAACATACGCGATACGAGTACGGAATGCGCCTTTAATCCCGGTCAGCTTCTCAAACACTTCGTCACTGGCAGTATGGCCGGCATAGCGTAGCCACTGCTTGTTTACTTTGTAAGAGTTCTGAGCCAGTACAGTACCCGGCGCGCCGCCGGTGTCAACCAGCTGGTAAGCGACATTGTAAGAACCGTCCGGATTCGGAGTTACCTGACCGACCACAACCGCGTCAATCCCCAGCGCAGACCATGCAGCAGGTTGAACGTCCTGCGCAGTCCCAGGCTGTTGTGGCAAACGAGACCGATCTAACGGATTAAATTTACCGCTGTTGCGCAGGTCCGCGCCAACGATGCCACCGATATCTTCAGGTGCAGCACCCGGCCCTGCCCACTGGAATGGCACAACGCCAATCGGGCGCGCCGAGTCCACCCCTTGGGTTATCTCGATACGTACTTCTGCGTGCAGCACCGCTGCCCACAGCATTAGAAAACCAAATGCTACTCGTAATGCCTGCTTCATCATATCTCCCTTATCCAGGCGATCAGCCCACGATAATTTAGCAGAATGTTAACAAACTCAAATACACAAAACTACCAGAACCCAGCGACTACCGCAGATTGTTTTCCCCGCCATAACGGGGAAAGTTTAGCTTACGGTTTAAAGTCCAGAGGTGCGTTTTTAAACACTTCATATACCGCCTGGCTCGGTGGTTTTGGAATCTTCGCTTGTCGGGCTGCAGCAAGCGCTGCCTGACAAAGCGCGGGATCGCCACCTTCAGACTGGATGTCGAGCAGCATACCGTCTGAAGCCAGTTTTATCCGCAGCGTACAGGTTTTACCTGCATAAGACGATGCGTCGTAGAACTTGCTCTCAATGGCAGATTTAATCTGCCCGGCATAGTTGCTGATATCCGCGCCTGATGCGCCATTATTTTTAGTATTACCACTCCCCGCAGGAGAAGCGTTGTTCCCTTTTGCCCCACCGCCGGTTTTCGGCGCATTCTTACCGGAGCTGAGATCGCCAAGCAGATCGTCAACGCCAGATGCCGCAGCTGCTTTTTCAGCAGCGGCCTTTTTGGCCGCAGCGGCTTTATCAGCTGCTGCTTTCTTATCGGCAGCGGCTTTCTCGGCGGCAGCTTTTTTATCAGCGGCGGCCTTTTCTGCGGCGGCTTTTTTCTCAGCTGCAGCTTTCTCGGCGGCAGCGGCTTTCGCTGCCGCCGCTTTTTCCGCGGCAGCTTGCTTAGCGGCTTCAGCCTCGGCTTTCTTCTTCGCATCGGCAGCCGCTTTAGCCGCTTCTGCTTCCGCTTTCTTCTTCGCGTCAGCAGCGGCTTTTGCCGCCTCTGCTTCGGCTTTCTTCTGTGCATCCGCCGCGGCTTTCTTCGCGGCTTCTGCGGCTTCTTTCACCTGTGCATCAGCTTTCGCTTTGGCATCCGCTGCCGCTTTCTTCGCCGCTTCTTCAGCCTGTTTCTGCTGTTCCTGCGCTTTCTTCGCGTCGGCTTCAGCCTGCTTCTGCTGTTCCTGAGCCGCTAAACGTTCTTTCTCGATCTGCTTAAGCCGTTCCTGTTCGGCAGCCTGCTTCTCACGAAGCTCTTCCGCCTGCTGCTGCTCCAGTTTTTCACGTTGCTCTTTGGCACGCTGCGCACTTGACTGTTGCTGCTGCTGACGTTCGTACTGCTGAACCACGGCGCCAGGATCAACCATCACGGCATCGATGGAAGAACCACCGCCGCCGCCGGCTGAAGCCTCAATATGCTCATCGAACGAACTCCAGATCAGGACTGCAAATAGGATGACATGCAGCACCGCTGAAATAATTATCGCCCGTTTGAGCTTGTCGTTTTGTTCGGTTGCCTTTGACACTCTCGGTTCCCAAAAACTGTTCGCCTGTTACACGCTCTCTTTCAAACCAGAGACGCAAATGATCAGATAGGCTGCGTCATTAAGCCAACCGACTTCACACCCGCACTGTGCAACAAGTTCAGCGCTTTAATTATTTCATCGTAAGGCACGTCTTTCGCGCCCCCGATCAAGAAGACCGTTTTCGGATTGGACTCCAGGCGACTTTTCGCCTCGGCGATCACCTGTTCTGGCGGCAGTTGATCCATACGATCTTTCTCAACCACCACGCTGTACTGCCCTACTCCGGAAACCTCAATAATGACCGGCGGATTGTCGTTACTGCTCACGGCCTGCGACTCAGTCGCATCCGGCAGATCGACTTCCACACTCTGCGTAATGATCGGCGCTGTCGCCATAAAGATCAGCAGCAACACCAACAGAACGTCGAGCAACGGTACGATGTTGATTTCGGACTTCAGGTCGCGACGACCTCGTCCACGCGATCTGGCCATGGCTTACCCCTTGTTGCTTTCGCTAACGGTAAACGCCTGACGGTGCAGAATCGCGGTGAACTCTTCCATAAAGTTGTCGTAATTCAGTTCCAGCTTGTTAACACGCTGATTCAGACGGTTGTAGGCCATGACCGCCGGGATTGCCGCAAACAGACCAATCGCCGTAGCAATCAATGCTTCCGCGATACCCGGCGCAACCATCTGCAACGTCGCCTGTTTTACCGCCCCGAGCGCGATAAACGCATGCATGATCCCCCACACGGTACCGAACAGACCGATATACGGGCTGATGGAACCCACGGTGCCGAGGAACGGAATATGCGTTTCCAGCGTTTCAAGTTCACGGTTCATCGAGATCCGCATCGCACGAGATGCCCCTTCCACCACCGCTTCTGGCGCATGGCTGTTTGCCCGATGCAACCGTGCAAACTCTTTGAACCCGCTATAGAAGATTTGTTCCGAACCCGCCAGATTATCACGGCGGCCCTGGCTCTCCTGATACAGGCGAGACAGCTCAATACCGGACCAGAATTTGTCTTCGAACGCTTCAGCTTCACGCGCGGCGGCGTTAAGAATACGGGTCCGCTGGATAATGATGGCCCAGGATGCGATTGAAAAACCAATCAAAATCAACATGATAAGTTTAACCAGAAGGCTTGCCTTCAGGAACAAATCAAGGATATTCATGTCAGTCACTGCTTAAACTCCGCGACAATAGACTTGGGAAGCGCACGAGGCTTCATTTTGAGTGGATCAACGCAAACAATCAGAACCTCAGCCTCATTGAGCACGGTGTTCTCTGCGTTGACAATGCGTTGCGTGAAAACCAAAGAGGTGCCACGCATTGACGTAATTTCTGTTTGGATTTCGAGCATATCGTCGAGCCGCGCAGGCGCGTAGTATTCCAGCGTCATTTTACGCACCACGAAGGCAACTCGCTCAGCCAACAGCACCTGCTGACTGAAGTGATGATGACGCAGCATCTCTGTGCGTGCTCTTTCATAAAAAGCGACGTAACTGGCGTGATAAACCACACCACCGGCGTCGGTGTCTTCGTAGTAGACACGTACCGGCCATCGAAATATATACTTATTCATCCTGCTGCCTCTTTGTTGGCTTCGTCCACTCACACCAGTCACTTACTCCTGTAAGCTCCTGGTGATTCGCGCACTTGCCGCCGCGATGCATCAAGAATGCTGTTGTATATAGCGTTGTATTCACTTTACATCCCGGTAATGCAACAAAAGTTAGTGCTTTTAAGCGTTGCTACTATACGCGCGCGATTGAGGCTTGGGAATGGGGAGAGGTTAAGGGAGAGTAAAAATTTATGGGCTTATGCAAGCCCATAAATATTTAAGGATGTTTCTTATTCAAAAGAAGAAGAAAATCAGACCGACAATAAGCACGATATCGGCGAGTAGCGGAGAGAAAATCCCCTGCCAGTGCGCGGCGCGAGGACGAAAACCTACGCCATGAATGATGCCCGCACAGACCGCCCACATCAGCAGCAGACCGTGCCAGATTTCCAGCCCGCTGGTTTTAGCCGCGAAGCGGGAGGGATCCCAAAACATACATCCTGCTAACACTAACGCCATCACCAAAGAAAGCGCCCGTAACGGGCGCTTGTCCATCGCGTTATATTGCATCGCGATCAGGGTGGTCATCAGTGTTCTTCTTGACCGTCTTTGCTTGCCTCGACGTGCTCAAGGGCCAGCGCGGTGATGATCCCAAATGCACAGGCAAGAAGCGTTCCCAGAATCCAGGCGAAATACCACATAGTTTGCTCCTTACTTAGTACAGAGAGTGGGTATTGTTTTCAATATGCTCTTTGGTGATGCGACCGAACATTTTCCAGTAACACCAGCTGGTGTAGATGAGAATGATCGGAACAAACACCGCAGCAACCCAGGTCATCAGATTCAGCGTCAGCTGACTGGACGTCGCATCCCACATGGTCAGGCTCGCGTTCATCATGGTGCTTGAAGGCATCACGAACGGGAACATCGCGATACCAGCGGTCAGGATGATGCAGGCCAGCGTCAGAGAGGAGAACAGGAATGCCCATGCCCCTTTCTCCATACGGGAGGTCAGAATCGTCAGCAGCGGCAGCGCCACACCCAGTGCCGGAACCAGCCACAGGATCGGTGCATTGTTGAAGTTGACCATCCAGGCACCCGCTTCACGCGCCACTTCTTTGGTCAGCGGGTTAGACGCCGCATGATGATCAACCGCAGAGGTCACCACGTAGCCATCAATACCGTACATCACCCAGACCCCCGCCAGCGCGAAGCAAACCAGAGTGACCAGCGCCGCAATCTGCGATGTCGCACGGGCACGCAGGTGCAGTTCACCCACGGTACGCATCTGCAGATAGGTCGCGCCCTGAGTAATGATCATCCCTACGCTCACCACGCCCGCCAGCAGGCCAAACGGATTCAGCAACTGGAAGAAATTACCGGTGTAGTACAGACGCAGATACTCGTCGATATGGAACGGTACGCCCTGCAACAGGTTGCCGAATGCCACGCCGATCACCAGCGGCGGCACGAAGCTCCCCACGAAGATGCCCCAGTCCCACATGTTGCGCCAGCGGGTGTCTTCAATCTTCGAGCGGTAATCAAAACCGACCGGACGGAAGAACAAAGACGCCAACACGAGGATCATCGCCACATAGAAACCGGAAAACGCCGCAGCGTAGACCATCGGCCAGGCCGCAAACAGCGCGCCACCCGCGGTGATCAGCCACACCTGGTTACCGTCCCAGTGCGGGGCGATGGAGTTAATCATAATTCGACGCTCGGTGTCGTTACGACCGAGGAAACGGGTGAGCATGCCCACCCCCATGTCGAAGCCATCGGTGACCGCAAAACCAATCAGCAGAATGCCAACCAGCAGCCACCAGATAAAACGTAGTACTTCATAATCGATCATTTGACGACTCCTGTCTTAGCGTGCCGGCTGAGTAGTCGCGGTGGACTGCTCAAAGTGATAGCGACCGGTTTTCAGGCTGCTTGGGCCAAGGCGTGCGAACTTGAACATCAGGAACAGTTCAGCCACCAGGAACAGGGTATACAGGCCACAAATCAGGATCATGGAGAACAGCAGGTCGCCGACGGTCAGCGACGAGTTCGCCACTGCGGTTGGCAACACCTCACCAATCGCCCACGGCTGACGGCCATATTCGGCGACAAACCAGCCGGCTTCTACTGCAATCCACGGCAGTGGAATACCGTACAGCGCGGCGCGCAGCAGCCATTTCTTCTCACCGATGCGGTTACGAATCACGCTCCAGAAGGAGAGCGCAATGATCGCCAGCAGCAGGAAGCCACATGCCACCATGATACGGAAGGCGAAATACAGCGGCGCAACGCGTGGGATAGAATCTTTCGTCGCCTGCTGAATCTGCGCTTCAGTCGCATCAGAGACGTTCGGGGTATAGCGTTTCAGCAGCAGACCATAACCGAGGTCTTTTTTCATGCTGTTGAACTGTTCGCGAACAGCCTGGTCGGTCGAACCGGCACGCAGTTGCTCCAGCAGTTCATACGCTTTCATCCCGTTACGGATACGCTCTTCATGCTGCACCATCAGGTCTTTCAGACCAATAACCGGCGTATCGACAGAACGCGTGGCAATGATGCCCAGTGCGTAAGGGATCTGAATCGCCAGTTTGTTTTCCTGCGACTCCTGGTCAGGAATGCCGAACAGGGTAAAGGCAGCCGGAGCAGGCTGAGTCTCCCACTCTGCTTCAATGGCCGCGAGTTTGGTTTTCTGCACGTCGCCCATTTCGTAACCGGATTCATCACCCAGAACGATAACAGACAGCACGGCAGCCATGCCAAAGCTCGCAGCAATTGCAAAAGAGCGTTTTGCGAAAGCGACGTCGCGGCCTTTCAGCAGGTAGTAAGCGCTGATACCAAGGATGAACATCGCACCGGTCACGTAGCCAGACGCCACGGTGTGCACAAATTTCACCTGGGCAACCGGGTTAAGGACCAGTTCAGAGAAGCTCACCATCTCCATACGCATGGTTTCGAAGTTGAAATCCGATGCGATAGGGTTCTGCATCCAGCCGTTTGCGACCAGGATCCACAGAGCGGACAGGTTGGAACCTAAAGCGACCAGCCAGGTTACCGCCATGTGCTGAACTTTGCTCAGACGATCCCAGCCGAAGAAGAACAGACCTACAAAGGTGGATTCGAGGAAGAAGGCCATCAGACCTTCGATCGCCAGCGGCGCACCGAAGATATCCCCAACGTAGTGGGAATAGTAAGACCAGTTTGTCCCGAACTGGAACTCCATGGTCAACCCGGTTGCCACACCCAGAGCAAAGTTGATACCAAACAACTTGCCCCAGAACTTAGTCATATCTTTATAAATCTGTTTGCCGGAAAGGACGTAGACCGTTTCCATAATGGCCAGCAGGAACGCCATACCAAGCGTCAGTGGCACAAAGAGGAAGTGGTACATCGCGGTCAAGGCAAACTGTAAGCGCGACAGTTCGACTATATCTAACATCATGACTCCTTGCTCATCGCATGAAGACTCCGAGAGTGACCCCGTTAGAAAGGGTCACACGCATGCCCCAATACAAATTTATTTGTGCGCTCTCGCCGTTATCGTTTTCCTGGAGAAGGAAACAGAAAGGGCGAAAGGTTACAAACATGTTAATAAAAAACTCAAATTGATCCCGCAATTATATTACGCCGCAAAATCCTTACAATAAACAGGTTTTTATTGAGGAAGATTTGCATTTTTCGACAGTGATCAATTTATAGCGAATTTATCACCTTTCCACCAATTTGATCGGCGACAATTTAACGTGTTTCGCACACTTTTTCCAACGTTTAAACATTGATTTAAATCAAAAACAATGCCTTTTGTTAATCGTGTTTAAATTGAGTGATCGTAGTGAAAAACATGTTGCTAACATGTATCTTTGCGGGCGGGAATGGTTACCATGTGAAAATGTATATATAAAAAGACAGTGTTTTAATTAACGCCGTCACAGGAATTCCTCTTCCCTTTCCCGATTCGTTCAGCGTAGACAATTTATTGTTATTTGCCAGGATATAAATTCCACGCGTCAACTTTCACAATTATTTCACTTTTATAGCGTTATAAATTAACACCGCGCAGTTATTATTCTGTTAATAAAAAAGCCACGCAATGCGTGGCCTGTGTCTGTTTGCTGGCTATTCACACAATCTTGTAGCTGAATGTTCGCGTTTGCCCCGGCAAAACCGGGCCAATGTCGCTGCGCTTTTCATCAACGCTCTGAACCGGCTGCTCATCCAGGCGCGTTTCTGTACACGATTGAACCGCTCTGCCGAAGGCAACCGTTGCGTCGCATGACTCCGAATCTGAAGGATTAAACAGGCGCAGGATCAGTTCCTCTCCCTCTTCCGCTTTCTTCAGGGTGCTCAACTGACACCCGACCGGCGGCATAGTGAACAAACTGTAGCGGTCAGGCGTCATGAAACCGGCTTTGTTCAGTTTCATCGCATCCCACGGAATCTTGTTATAACACTGTACCGGGGTAAGCCAGGCCCTGGCCTGCTGAGCAATACCGGCGTTTACTGGCGTACCGGTATAACTGAAAAGGCTCAGCCGACAGTGCAATCGTCCGCGCAGTTGCGCATCCGGCACCGCCATTTTAATGCCTGAAGGACGGCCGGGACGCAAAAGCAAATCCTCTTTCCCGAGGAGTCCTACACCGCGTAGCAGCGTGATGGCGAAAGTTTTTTTCCTGTCACCCAGCACTTCAAATTCACGCAACCCTTCGGTGAAAACCGCCAGACCGTTTCTGCCCTCCTGAAGCGTCGCATAGTTAAGCATATTCCAGACGGGAACCGGTGCCTCTTTCCAGCCCTCTTCCCGCCAGTTTGCCAGTGCGGGATCCCGCACGGGGCGGCTCACCGTACCAAACTGCGTATCTGCCAGCACAGTGTCGGTCACAAACGGAGTGGGGATCAGTACCCGCAGGCGATGATCGTCAGCCTGATTATCCAGAAGCACTTCAATATCAATACGCCTGCTGTTGTGGCTCAGGATGACCGTTATTTCAACCTCAACCCTACCGCTACGCTGGCGAGCGCGACGTTCCGTAAGATTGAGCGGCACGGCCATTTGATAACAAATCCGCGCCCGGCTTTGCCATGCTTCATGGGTCACCTCGCACTCTGCTTTTACCGACGCAGAAGGCAGAAGCCACTCTTCTCTGGCGGGCGAGTAATCATACTCATCCCCATCATCAGAGCCCTCTTCCAGCTCCAGGACGCGGTCATAGCAGATGCCGCTATCTTTGTCATACAGACGCAGCGTGCCATCGTCGTTAACGGTAATCTGCCAGAACGCATTTTCCAGCCCCTCCGCCCGGGAGGTTTCTGGCGGATTATTATTTCCCGCCTCGCCTTGCGTCACGTACAGCGTGCGATAACCCATCGACGGTACAATCTGATGGATCTGGATATCAAACTCCATAAACGGCTCGTAGTTACCGTAATGCACGATCTGCCTGTCTATCAGTCCAGGATCGATATCGCGAACCGCGCGCACAAAACAGGGAACGGGATTTCCCCGATCGTCACGCAGGCAAAACTGATGACCTCGCAGGCGGATCGTCGTGTTAATCACCTCTTCACGCGGCCACGGCATCAGGTTAAACAGCACCAGTTTGTCACTGTCGCTCTGTGGCATGTTGTCTGTGATTTTGCGCAGATAAAAACGGATCAGGTTATCTGCCATATCCTCCGCCAGTTCGAAGCGCGCGATGATTTCCCGGTGAACCTTATCGCTACAGCAACATCCAATGCTGTCGTGGGCATGATTTTTTAAAATCTCTTTCCACATTTTTTCCAGCAAACCGTGGTGATACTCAAAGCCAAGCGTCCAGGCCAGCGTCGCCAGGGGTTCAAGGATATTGACGATCTTATTTTCAATGCGCGCATGAATGAGTTTGATGTCCATCCGCGTCGAGCCAATCGTGCGGTGTACCCGCATATACTTGCCGTCAATAAATTCGCCTTTCAGCGTAGCGAGTTGTTCACGTCGATTCTCGATATGTTCAAACACCGCTTCAAAACGGCTCATCACAAACTTCCGCTGCGGGTAGATCTCGCGCAGTTTGTCCATCACCGTAAAAATGTTCTGTTGCAGCGGCATCTGATCGTGGCCATTAGGCAGCAAAATCTCTTTGGTCACTGACGCTTTTTCCAGCACCTCAAAATAGCTGTCAAGCCGTTTGCGCAGTCCGCTCTCGTCCTCGGGTAAGTACTTACCAATTGCGTAACCCAGCGGCAGCACCTGCGCGACAACTTCACTGCCATCGCTGCTTTGCCATAAAAACTCGGTCTTATCGGTACCGTGACGCTCTGAACAACCGCGCCAGAACATCGTGCGGGTGATGCCAAATCCGTTGTAGATATGCGGAAGCTGTCCCGACATGCCAAAGGAATCCGGTAGATAGCCAATTTTCATCGGTTCGCCAAAGGCCTGGCAATCACGCATGCCATACAGCAGATTACGCACAATAGACTCACCGGAGACAATCGTGGTATCCGTCTGGGTATACCACGGGCCAATGATCAGCTTTCCGGCTTGCACCAGACGTTGTACCCGACGGGTATTTTCCGGCTTTATCGCGAAGTAGTCCTCCAGCACCGCCGTCTGTCCATCAAGAACGTAATATTTATAGTCGGTATCCTGCTCCAGTCGGGTGAGGATCTCTTCCATATTATTGACCAGCAAAATGCGCGACGCCTCGGTGGTAAAATACCACTCCCGATCCCAGTGCATATGCGGGGTAATGTGAACGCGAGATACAGCTTTCATCTTCGTTTCCTGTTCTGAATTACGACGTTACGCCATCCGTCATATATTTGCCCTGCTTCACCGCATAGCGTCGCCAGAGCAGCAAAACCAGCGTTGAGATGGCGGTTCCCACCAGCGCCGCACCGAACCAACCCGCCGCCGCCAGTACGCCGCCGTACCCGGCATCGTGCAGCAAAAAGAGTGAGAAAATACCCGCGCCAGGCGTTGAGAGACCGATATTCATCGCCCCAACCATTGCCCCTGTCGCCATTGATCCGAGGACAAAGGAGCCAATCACCCGCACAGGATCTTCAATCGCCATCGGGATTGCCCCTTCGGTAATACCCGCCAGCCCAAGCAGCCAGGTAGATTTACCGGTTTCAATTTCAAACGCTTTAAACAGACGCGGAGAAACTAACGTTGACGCAGTCACCGTAAATGCGGAGACCATTTTGACCGAGGCAAAGATGGCATAAGGACCATAGACGCCGTTCGCCATCGCCCCCAGACAAAAGGCATAGGCGGCCTTATTGACGGGCCCCCCCAAGTCAAATGAACACATAAAGCCGAGAATCGCGCCAAGCAGCAGCGCATTCGCCCCAGATAAACCGTTAAGCCAGACGGTCAGACTGTTGTTAAGCCATGCCACAGGTTCACCAACCACAAACAACATCAGACTGCCTGCTCCCAGCGTGCCAACCACCGGATAGAGGTAAAACGACAAAAAACCGTTGAATTTACTGCTCAGCCGCAGGTGGTTTTTCACCCAGCGCATCAGGTATCCGGCGATCAATCCTCCCGCGATTGCGCCAAGAAAACCGGAACCAATCATGTTCGCGGCAAGCCCCGCAGCAAAACCGGGTGCCAGTGCGGGTTTATCCGCCAGTGAATACGCGGTGTATGCCGCCAGTACAGGCACCATCAAAATGCCGAGGATCCCACCGCCAAGTTTGCGATACATCCACAGCCAGGAGTTCTCCTGATCGAACAGCGGTTGCAGACCAAATATCTGCGCCAGCAATACCGCGACAGCAAGTACCGTCCCACCCGCAACAATCAGCGGCACGGCAAAGGAGATCCCACTCAGTAACGCTTGTTTTAACTCCGTCTTAAACCCTTTAGGCTGATGACTCTCTTCCTGCCGCGCGCGCTTTTCATTTTGTGGTTCAAGCGCCAATGCTTGCCGGATCAGTTGTTCAGCATGGCGAATCGGCCCGGCGACGGGTACCGTCAGCGCCGGGATCCCCGCAAACCGTTCGCTCTCTTTGATTGCCACCTCAGCAGCAAAAATACAGGCACTGGCCGTATTCAGTTGATCCGCCGTTAAGCGCCCTTCAATACCGTTAGCGCCCTGCTTTTCAACAAACACATTGACGCCCAGTTTCCGCCCGGCTTTCTCCAGATATTCCGCCGCCATATAGGTATGCGCGATACCCGCCGGACAGGCGGTCACGCACACAATCGTGGGAGCGTTGAATGGGGTTGCTACCGTCGGTCCATGCGTGTTGTCATCCAGCGCCGACAACAGCTCGTCTGCATTCGTTGCCGCCATAACACGGGCTCGCGTCTCATCATCAGCCAGCTTCGTGGTGAGCGCGGTCAGCAATTGCATATGGGTACTGCCCACCTCTTCCTGCGGAATAGCGAGCAGGAAAATCAGTTCAACTGCTTCCGGACCATCGATCCCTTCCCAGCTCAAGGGCTCGCTGAGCGTCGCCACAGCAAAAGCGGCTTCTTTGACTGCTGACGTTTTCCCGTGCGGTACCGCCAGCCCTTCTCCTAACGCAGTAGGTCCGAGGTTTTCACGTGCAAACACTTCTTCCAGAAAGGCATCAGAATCAGCAATCTTGCCCAACGCCGTTAGCCGCTGCGCTAACGTACGAATCGCCTCTTCACGGCTGGTAAACCGGGCGTTCAGGCACAGCGCGTCCCGCTGGGTTAACGTCGTCAGGTTCATCATGATCCTCACAAAATGGTTGTTTTATGTGCGAAGGATTGTGCCAGACAAAATAATACATTTACGTGATCACTTTCACTTAAAGAGTGATATTTGTATTTAATTTGTATTGTTTACACCCAAAATTCATCAGGCATAATGTGAAAAGTCGTCTTAACAACCTGACAGAAAAAACCATGAGCCGAAAACCGCTGTATCGACAGATAGCCGACAGGATCCGTGAACAAATCCAGCGGGGTGAGCTGAAGCCCGGTGATGCTTTGCCGACAGAATCCGCGCTACAGGCGGCATTTGGCGTCAGTCGGGTCACCGTGCGTCAGGCGCTAAGGCAGTTAACCGAGCAGCAGATCATCGAAAGCATTCAGGGCAGCGGCACGTACGTTAAAGAGGAACGGGTTAATTACGACATCTATCAATTAACCAGTTTTGATGAAAAACTGACCGATCGTAGCAGCGATACGCACAGCGACGTGCTGGTTTTCGAAGTGATTCAGGCCGATGAATTTTTGAAAAATCAATTACAACTGGCTGATGATAAACGAGTCTGGCACGTCAAGCGGGTGCGTTACATCAAGCAAAAACCGGTCGCGCTGGAGGAGACGTGGATGCCGCTGGCATTGTTCCCTGATTTAACCTGGCAGGTAATGGAAAACTCGAAGTACCACTTCATTGAAGAGGTGAAGAAACAGGTCATCGAGCGCAGTGAGCAAGAGTTGATTCCGCTGATGCCCACCGAAGAGATGAGCCGCCTGCTTGTTATCCCTCTCACAAAGCCAATCCTGGAAAAAGTTTCGCGTGGCTTTTTAAAGGGAGGACAGGTATTCGAATACAGTCGCAATGCGTTTAATACTGACGATTATAAATTTACGTTGATCGCCCACAGGAAACAGCGTTAACTGAAGTGCGCGTTAACACTATTTCGATGAAGTGTTAACTGCTTCACAAATATATATGAAATGTAATACACAGAATTTCCGCTGTCCCACAGCGGGAATAGCAAACAAATCACTATCATATTTATCATTTTATTAACAATAATAAAATGACGTATAGAAACATCATACTTTATTCCGTTACACACCTCACATTTCTTCTTCTGAAATTATTTAAATACTCCTTCCGCGTAAAGACAAATAAACAGGATTCAGATCACAAACATAGAACATCGTTTAATAGACATCTATTTATTAAAATATATACCATCTAAAACAATGCACACAATCAATTGATAACAAACGATTTTTAAATTTTCATTCATAGAACAGTCGTTTTTCGAAAGATATTTTGAAAATAGATCAATTGCATCCGCCGCGCCTCCCCACGACACTCCGTCCCTATTAAAACATTTCAAAACATTTTATTTCTTACCCTGAGTCCTGGAGAGGATTACCCATGAAAAAATCAACACTCGTTATTGGCGTCATTGGTGCTGACTGCCATGCCGTAGGCAATAAAGTTCTGGACCGCGTTTTTACTGCCCATGATTTTCGCGTAATCAATCTGGGCGTAATGGTGAGCCAGGATGAATATATTGATGCCGCGATCGAAACCGGCGCCGATGCGATTGTCGTCTCTTCCATTTATGGCCACGGCGACATCGACTGCCTGGGTCTGCGCGAGCGCTGCATCGAACGCGGTATCGGCGATATCCTGCTTTACGTCGGCGGCAACCTGGTGGTCGGAAAGCATGACTTCGCAGACATCGAAGCCAAATTCAAAGAGATGGGCTTCCAGCGCGTCTTCGCCCCAAGCCACGATCTCGAAGATGTGTGTCAGTTGATGGCAGCGGATATCAACAAGCGCCACGGCGTTGAACAGCGTTGTCTGGAAGAGGCTATCTGATGCAAACCGTCTCTGTCGATATCGGCTCGACGTGGACCAAAGCTGCCCTCTTCGCAAAGGAGGGGGATGCGTTAACACTGGTTAACCACGTTCTGACTCCGACGACGACCCATCATCTGGCGGACGGTTTTTTCGCCAGCCTGAACCAGGTGCTGAACGTTGCCGATGCGCGCCCACTGCTCAACCGCGGTGAAGTGACCCTGAAATACTCCTCGTCGGCGAAAGGCGGTCTTGCCGTCGCCGCAATGGGGCTGGTGCCGTCGATCACCCTGGAATCGGCAAAAGTCACGGCGCATTCCGCCGGGGCAAAAATCGCCCAGTACTATTCGTACAAACTGAATCGCCATGATATTCAGGCGCTGGAAGCCTCACCGCCGGACATTCTGCTGTTTACCGGCGGCACCGACGGCGGCGAAGAGAGCTACGGTCTGGCCAATGCGCATGCGCTGGCGGCGTCCAGCCTCGACTGCGCCATTATCTACGCCGGAAACCGCGACATTCAGGATGATGTCCAGGCGATTCTGGGACACAAAGATCTGACCACGGTAGACAACATTCTGCCCGACCTCGATCACCCGAATCCCTTCGCCGCCCGCAAGGCGATTTGTGATGTCTTCCTGTCCCGCATCGTAAAAGGCAAAGGCCTGGATGTGATTGTCGGTGAAACCGGCGAAGAACCCATGCCGACGCCCTGGACGGTGTACGAACTGGTCAAAGCCATCAGCGAAGTCGATAGCGCATGGAAAGAGTTCATGCTCATCGACATGGGCGGCGCGACCACCGACGTCTATTCCGCCAGTGCCAACACCCTCTCGCCCGATACCGTGCTGCACGGTGTCCCGGAGCCCTTTGTTAAGCGCACCGTGGAAGGCGATCTCGGCATGCGCGTTTCCGCCGTGGTGGTAGGCGAAAGTACCCAGGAACTGGTGAAGGTGGTATTCGCTCAGCAGCCGGCACGCCAGGAGGCCTTCTATGGCTACCTGCGTCATCTGGTGGCGCATCCCGATTATCTGCCGCAGAGCGAGGAAGAGAAATACTTTGATTCTCTGTTAGCCGGACTGTGCGTCGGCTACGCCGCCGAGCGTCACGCAGGCACCAAAAAGCAGGTCTGTACCTGCGTTGGCAACGTCGATTTACAAATGGGACGCGACCTGACTACCGTGCGCAAAGTGGTCGGTTCGGGCGGCTGGCTCTCCCGCGCCAGTCAGTTTGATATCCATCACTGGCTCAAATATCGCGAACTGGACGACGACGGCAGACGCATTCTTTTACCCACTCAGTTTGAGTACTACCGCGATGCAAAAGGTCTGCTCCCGCTGCTGGCAAACGTTGCCAGACTGGATCCCCAGGCCGCTGCGCGCACCAGCATTCACTGTTTAACCCTATAAAACCTAAGGCAGCGACGAATGGAACTTCGAAATAAAAAATTAACCCATGACGAATTTATGACCGAGCGGCATCAGGTGTTGCAGACGTGGCATACCGGCAAAGACGTCGAACATTTT
Source organism: Citrobacter freundii complex sp. CFNIH2 (assembly GCF_002880615.1). Lineage (NCBI taxonomy): Bacteria > Pseudomonadati > Pseudomonadota > Gammaproteobacteria > Enterobacterales > Enterobacteriaceae > Citrobacter > Citrobacter freundii complex sp. CFNIH2. The sequence continues at coordinate 2,200,546 of NZ_CP025757.1, forward strand.
GAAGATGGCGTGAAGTATCAGCAGACCATTCCTGAGAAAAAACGGTTCTCGCACGCCTTGCTGAAGGCGGATCAGGAAGGGAAAACCCTGAGCCAACCGCGTGCCGGTGTGGCGCTGATGGATGAGCATATCGAACTGCTGAAAACCCTGCAGGTAGAGTGTGACCTGCTGCCCAGCACCATCGATGCCTACACCCGTCTGAATCGTTATGAAGAAGCCGCCATTGGGATCCAGAAATCCATCGAAGCCGGGACCTCAAAACTCAACGGACTGCCGGTGGTTAACCACGGCGTAGCGGCCTGTCGTCGGATGACCGAAGCGCTGGAGAAACCCATTCAGGTCCGTCACGGTACGCCGGATGCGCGTCTGCTGGCGGAGATCGCCATGGCCAGCGGCTTCACCAGCTATGAAGGCGGCGGTATCTCCTACAACATTCCTTACGCCAAACGCGTGACGCTGGAAAAATCCATTCGCGACTGGCAGTACTGCGACCGCCTGATGGGGCTGTATGAAGAACACGGCATTCGCATTAACCGCGAACCGTTCGGCCCGTTGACCGGCACGCTGATCCCGCCATTCATGTCTCACGCAGTGGCAATTATCGAAGGTTTGCTGGCGCTGGAACAGGGCGTGAAATCCATCACCGTCGGCTACGGCCAGGTGGGCAGCCTGACGCAGGACATTGCCGCGATCCAGTCACTGCGCGAACTGTCTCACGAGTATTTCCAGAACTACGGCTTCAATGATTACGAGCTGAGCACCGTGTTCCACCAGTGGATGGGCGGATTCCCGGAAGACGAATCCAAAGCGTTCTCCATTATCTCCTGGGGCGCAGCGGTCGCCGGTATGTCCGGCGCGACCAAAGTGATCACCAAGAGCCCACATGAAGCCTTCGGTATTCCGACGGCGGCGGCAAACGCCCAGGGACTGCGTGCGTCACGTCAGATGCTCAACATGGTCAGTGACCAGAAATTCCCGCCGTGTGCCGCAGTAGAACAGGAAGTGGATCTGATTAAGAGCGAAGTTCGCGCAGTCCTGAAGAAAGTGTTTGAACTGGGCAACGGCGATGTCGCGCGCGGCACCGTGCTGGCCTTCGAAGCAGGCGTGCTGGACGTACCTTTCGCCCCGGCCTCCTGTAACGCCGGTAAAATCCTGCCGGTTCGCGATAACGCCGGCGCGATCCGTATTCTGGAAGCCGGTTCAGTGCCGCTGCCGCAAGACATTCTCGCTCTACACCACGATTACGTGGCCGAACGTGCCCATTACGAAGGACGTAAACCCTCATTCCAGATGGTTGTTGATGACATCAACGCTGTATCCCACAGTCAATTAATAGGAAGACCATAATGAAAATTAAACAGGCGCTTTTCACCGCTGGCTACTCCTCATTCTATTTTGATGACCAGCAGGCGATCAAAAATGGCGCAGGTCATGACGGGTTTATTTATACCGGCGATCCGGTTACCCCGGGCTTTACCTCTGTACGCCAGGCTGGCGAGTGTGTTTCCGTACAGCTGATTCTGGAAAACGGCGCCGTCGCGGTGGGTGATTGCGCCGCCGTTCAGTACTCCGGTGCCGGCGGCCGTGATCCGCTGTTCCTGGCTGAACATTTTATTCCGTTCCTCAACGATCACATTAAACCGCTGCTGGAAGGCCGCGATGTGGATGCGTTCCTGCCGAACGCCCGTTTTTTCGACAAACTGCGCATCGACGGTAATTTGCTGCATACCGCCGTTCGTTACGGCCTGTCACAGGCGCTGCTTGACGCCACCGCGCTGGCCTCGGGTCGTCTGAAAACGGAAGTGGTGTGTGACGAATGGCAACTGCCGTGCGTACCGGAAGCCATTCCTTTATTTGGCCAGAGCGGCGACGACCGCTACATCGCCGTCGACAAGATGATCCTCAAAGGCGTTGACGTCCTGCCGCACGCGCTGATCAACAACGTTGAAGAGAAGCTCGGTTTCAAAGGCGAAAAACTGCGTGAATACGTGCGCTGGTTGTCCGACCGTATTCTCAGCCTGCGCACCAGCCCACGCTATCACCCGACGTTGCATATCGACGTGTATGGCACCATCGGTCTGATCTTCGATATGGACCCGGTGCGCTGCGCCGAGTATATCGCCAGCCTCGAAAAAGAAGCGCAGGGTCTGCCGCTGTACATTGAAGGCCCGGTCGATGCAGGCAACAAACCGGATCAGATCCGTATGCTGACCGCCATCACCAAAGAGCTGACCCGTCTGGGTTCCGGCGTGAAAATTGTCGCCGACGAATGGTGTAACACCTATCAGGACATCGTGGACTTCACCGATGCCGGCAGCTGTCACATGGTGCAGATCAAAACCCCGGATCTCGGCGGCATTCACAACATCGTTGACGCGGTGCTGTACTGCAACAAGCACGGGATGGAAGCCTACCAGGGCGGTACCTGCAACGAAACCGAAATCAGCGCCCGCACCTGCGTACATGTGGCTCTCGCCGCCCGTCCAATGCGTATGCTGATCAAGCCGGGTATGGGCTTCGATGAAGGTCTCAATATCGTGTTTAACGAAATGAACCGCACCATCGCGCTGTTGCAGACTAAGGATTAAGAGATGGCACGCACATTTAAGATCTTATCGCCGACGGCTATCCTGGGTTATGGCTTCCCGGAAGAGAGCTTTCGTAAAGCCATGGAAGCGTCACCGGATCTGATCGCGGTTGACGCAGGCTCCTCCGATCCTGGCCCCCACTACCTGGGGGCGGGGAAACCGTTTACCGATCGGGCCGGAGTGAAACGCGATCTGCGCTATATGATCACGGCGGGCGTTAAGAACAACATTCCGGTGGTGATCGGCACCGCCGGGGGATCCGGTGCAGCACCGCACCTTGAGTGGTGTCGGCAGATTATCCTTGAGATCGCACAGGAAGAAAAACTGTCCTTCTCAATGGCGCTGATCCCATCGGATGTGAATAAAGAGGTGGTTCATCAGGCGCTGGATAACGGCAAAATCACCGCGCTGGACTTTGTTCCGGCACTGACCCACGAGGCGATCGAAGAGAGCACCTACATCGTGGCGCAGATGGGGATCGAACCGTTCCAGCGTGCGCTGGAAGCCGGTGCGCAAGTGGTATTGGGCGGACGGGCTTACGATCCGGCCTGCTTCGCGGCGCTGCCGATTATGCAGGGATTTGATGAAGGTCTGGCGCTGCACTGCGGCAAGATCCTGGAATGTGCGGCCATTGCCGCCACCCCAGGTTCCGGCTCTGACTGCGCAATGGGGATTATCGACGACAACGGCTTTACGCTGAAGACGTTCAACCCGAAACGCAAGTTCACCGAAACGTCGGCGGCGGCACACACCCTGTATGAGAAATCCGATCCGTACTTCCTGCCAGGCCCTGGCGGCGTACTGAACCTGAAAGGGTGCAGTTTCAAAACGGTAAACGATGGCGAAGTGTACGTCAGCGGTTCCCGTCATGAAGAAACGCCGTATGCGCTGAAACTGGAAGGTGCGCGTCAGGTGGGCTTCCGTTGCCTGACCATCGCCGGTACCCGCGATCCGATCATGATTGCCAGCATCGACACCATTCTCGAAGAAGTTCAGGCCAGCGTCGCCCGCAACCTCTCGCTGAATGATGACAGCATCCGCATGACGTTCCACCTGTACGGCAAGAACGGCGTGATGGGTAATCATGAGCCGGTGCAAACCGCCGGGCATGAACTGGGCATTTTGCTGGATGTGGTCGCGCCAACGCAGGATATCGCCAACAGCGTCTGTTCGCTGGTGCGCTCTACCCTGTTGCACTACGGCTACGAAAACCGGATCGCCACGGCAGGCAACCTCGCCTTCCCGTTCTCGCCATCCGACATTCAAAGCGGGCCGGTGTATGAGTTCTCAATCTATCACCTGATCGAAGCCAGCGACGCCCTGCGTTTTGACTTCCATATCGAACAGGTGACGCCAGAAGGAGTTCAGGCATGAAACACGCTATTTGCACCCTGGCGCAGGTGATTCGTTCTAAAAACGCCGGACCGTATGAACTGGTGTTAGATATTTTATTTAAAACGCGCGAAGACTATCAGCGGGTAAAACGTTCTGAGCAATTAACCCCGCAGTTAATTGCCCGCTTATATAACGTTGAACCTGATTTTATTCATCGCATCGTCTGGTTCGACCCGGCGAATGCCGTAAAAATCGTGATGCCTCGCGATATTATTTCCGGCAACGTTGGTGACAATGATGTTTATGGCGCGCAGCAGCATGCGCCGTTATTAAGTATTGAGTTCGATCTATAGTCAATAAAATACAACAACGTCCATTGGCGTACAGGATTTCGCTGTATCACTGTATTCCAGATAATTCATGCGGTTGGTCACAACCAGCGTGCGCCTGAACTGCTGTCCTGGCTCAGGCGCACGCTACCTTACAACACTTCACAGACCAGCCTTGATCCGATGGAGTAATAATGAAGAAAATAAGTCTAACCAAAATGATCATATTAGGCCTGATACTCGGCATGATTGCCGGGGTGGCTATTAATAATATGGCATCGGCAGATACAGCAAAATCATACGCGCAGGATATTTCTATTTTTACCACCATCTTTTTACGTATGGTAAAAATGATTATCGCGCCGTTGGTTATTTCAACCCTGGTTGTCGGTATCGCGAAAATGGGCGATGCCAAAACGCTGGGACGTATATTCTCAAAAACCTTTTTCCTGTTTATCTGCGCCTCACTGCTGTCGATTGCGCTGGGTCTGGTCATCGTCAATCTGTTCCAGCCAGGTGCGGGCATTAACTTCGTCGCCCATGACGCAGCGGCAGTGGCTGGCGTGCAGTCAGAACCGTTCACGCTGAAAGTGTTTATCTCTCACGCCGTACCGACCAGTATCGTGGATGCGATGGCGCGTAACGAAATCCTGCAAATCGTGGTGTTCTCGATTTTCCTCGGGTGCAGTCTGGCCGCCATTGGCGAGAAAGCCGAGCCGATCGTGAAGGTGCTCGATTCACTGGTTCACGTCATGCTGAAGCTGACCGGTTACGTCATGCTGTTCGCCCCGTTAACCGTGTTCGCCGCGATCTCCGGGCTTATCGCTGAACGCGGGCTGGGCGTGATGGTGAGCGCCGGGATCTTCATGGGTGAGTTCTACCTGACGCTGGGTATGCTGTGGGCGATCCTCATCGGCCTGTCAACGGTGATTGTCGGTCCGTGCATCAGTCGCCTGACGAAAGCGATTCTCGAACCGGCGCTGCTGGCGTTTACCACGTCCAGTTCTGAAGCTGCGTTCCCGGGCACCCTGGATAAGCTGGAGAAATTCGGCGTCTCGTCTAAGATTGCCAGCTTCGTGCTGCCTATCGGTTACTCCTTCAACCTCGTGGGTTCAATGGCCTATTGCTCGTTTGCCACCGTCTTTATCGCGCAGGCGTGCAACATTGAACTGAGCATGGGCGAGCAAATCACCATGCTGCTGATTCTGATGTTGACCTCCAAAGGTATGGCAGGCGTACCGCGTGCCTCGATGGTGGTCATTGCCGCTACCCTCAACCAGTTCAACATTCCGGAAGCCGGTCTGATCCTGCTGATGGGCGTCGATCCGTTCCTCGACATGGGCCGTTCCGCAACCAACGTGATGAGTAACGCCATGGGCGCCGCGATTGTCGGTCGCTGGGAAGGTGAACACTTCGGTTCCGGCTGCCGGGGCACTGCGCCGGTCAAAACGCCAGAACAGGAGCGTCCTGCCACTGAGCCGTCAGAAGTGGTGATGTCCTGATGATATAAGGTTGCCGGATGGCGCTATTGCTTATCCGGCCTACACATCGAGTATTAACCTGTAGGCCGGATAAGGGGCTTGCGCCGCCATCCGGCAACATGCCAATCACACCAACAAGGTTGCACCATGAACGTAAAATTCTTCGGCGCGAGCATGTTAACCGCCAGCCTGTTTTTTAGCGCCGCCACGCTGGCGCAAACGGCACCGGACTACGCCGCATTGATCGAACAGGCACACCAGAAATACAAAAGTAACGACGGCGGCAAAGTCGCCGACTATATCCCTGCTCTTGCCACCTACAGCCCCAACAACTTCGCCATTACCCTCGCTACCGTTGACGGCAAAATTTACCAGGCCGGAGACATCAACAAAGCATTCCCGATGGAATCGCTGAGCAAAGTCTTCACCCTCGCGCTGGCGATGGAACAGCGTGGGCCACAAGAGGTGCTGGATAAACTTGGCGCCAATGCTACCGGCCTGCCCTTTAATTCCGGTCTCGCGGTCGAACTCACCCAAGGCGCACCGGAGAATCCGCTGGTCAATGCCGGTGCCATGAGTACCGTCAGCCTGATTGATGCCAAAGACAAAACCGACCGCTGGAACAAAATCCTCGCCAACCTGAACGCCTGGGCCGACGCCACGCTCACGGTCAATGAACCGGTATTTCGATCGGAAATGGAGACCAACCAGCACAATCAGGCGCTGGCGCAATTGATGGCATCGTACAACAGCTTCTACGGCAACACGCAGGAGGCCGTGGAGATCTACACCCGCCAGTGTTCAGTAGACGTCACCGTTGAGCAACTTGCCAAAATGGGTGCCGTACTGGCCAACAAGGGGAAATCGCCGTTCACCGGCAAACAGTTGCTCAATGAGCGCTATGTTCCGCAGGTACTGGCTGAAATGGCCATCGCCGGTCTCTACGACGGCAGCGGAAAATGGCTGTACACCGTCGGTATTCCGGCGAAAAGCGGCGTCGGCGGGGGAATGGTCGCGGTGGTACCGGGACAATACGCCATCGCCGTTTACTCACCGCCGCTGGACAGCGCCGGGAACAGCGTGCGCGCACAGCAGACTATTGAATATGTTGCCCATGCAACGCAGGCCAATCTCTTTATGGCGCATTAAGCGGATGCCGGATGGCGCTCATGCGAATCCGGCCTACAAATCAGGCATTTTTGTAAGTCGGATACGGCGCGACGACGCCCTCCGGCGATATCAACCTTAACGTGAGAAGTAACATGTCTAAACCCTTTGTCTGGCAAGAACTCTTTGTACAAAGCAAAGAGAGTACGGAATACGAATTACTGAGCAATCAGCATGTTACGGTGACAGAGTTAGATGGCGAAGAGGTCATCAAAGTGGCGCCGGAAGCATTAACGCTGCTGGCGCAACAGGCATTCTATGAAGCATCGTTCTTCCTGCGCTCCGGACACTTAAAGCAGATTGCCAGCATCCTGCACGATCCGCAGGCCAGCAGTAACGACAAATATGTCGCCCTGCAGCTGTTACGTAATGCGGAAGTGTCGGCGAAAGGCGTGCTGCCGAACTGCCAGGACACGGGTACGGCGACAGTGGTCGCCAGCAAAGGCCAACAGATATGGACCGGCGGCGATGACGCCGAAGCGCTCAGCAAAGGGATTTACACCACCTTTAAAGAAAATAACCTCCGCTACTCGCAAAACGCCCCGCTGGATATGTATACCGAGGTCAATACCGGCACCAACCTGCCGGCGCAGATCGATATCAGCGCCACGCCGGGTAGCGAATACCGCTTCCTGTTCGTCAATAAGGGCGGCGGCTCAGCCAACAAAGCGGCGCTGTTCCAGGAGACCAAATCGATCCTGCAACCGGAAAAGCTCACCGCCTTCCTGATCGAGAAGATGAAATCGCTGGGTACCGCAGCCTGCCCGCCGTATCACATCGCTTTTGTCGTCGGTGGTCTCTCCGCAGATCAGGCGCTCAAGGTCGCCAAACTGGCCTCAACCAAGTATTACGACAACCTGCCCACCAGCGGTAACGAACTGGGTCAGGCGTTTCGTGACACCGCGCTGGAATCCGCGCTGCTCAATGCCAGCCGTGAATTTGGCATTGGCGCACAGTTTGGCGGCAAATATTTCGCCCATGATATTCGCGTCATTCGTCTGCCGCGCCACGGCGGCTCCTGCCCGATCGCGATGGCGCTCTCCTGCTCCGCCGATCGCAATATCAAAGCGAAGATCAACAAACACGGGATCTGGCTGGAAAAACTCGAGCATAACCCGGGCAAATTTATCCCTGAATCCAGCCGCATCGAGAACAGCGCGCAGAGCGTAAACCTGGATCTGAACCGTCCGCTGCGCGAGATCCTGCATGATTTATCCGCCCTGCCCGTCGGTACGCGGCTTTCGCTAAACGGCCCGATCGTCGTCGCCCGCGACATCGTGCACGCCAAACTCAAAGAGCGCCTGGACAACGGCGAAGCGATGCCAGCGTACATGAAAGATCACATTGTCTACTACGCAGGCCCGGCCAAAACGCCAGATCAGATGGCCTGTGGCTCGCTCGGGCCAACCACCGGCGGGCGCATGGACGGTTATGTCGATGCCTTCCAGGCCGCTGGCGGTAGCCTGATCATGCTGTCCAAAGGCAACCGCAGTTCGCAGGTCACCGAGGCCTGCCATAAACACGGCGGATTCAACCTCGGCAGCATCGGCGGCGCCGCAGCCTTACTGGCGCAGCAATACGTGAAAAGCCTGCGCTGCCTCGAATACCCCGAACTGGGAATGGAAGCGGTCTGGATGATGGAAGTTGAAAACCTGCCGGCCTTCGTGCTGGTAGACGACAAAGGAAACAACTTCTTCAGCCAGTTTGAACAACAGCATCGTTGTGCATCCTGCCCGGCAGGACATTAAGGAGCGTTTATGCAAGCGCGAGCCAATGGCGACCGTCATCGCCAGCGTCAGCAAAAGCTGAAAGAACAGGTGGATATCCGCGTGGCAGCCGCCACGGAACAAAAAGGGATTTTGATCGTTTTCACCGGTAATGGAAAAGGGAAATCCACGGCCGCCTTTGGCACCGCCACCCGTGCGGTGGGTCATGGTAAAACCGTTGGCGTCGCGCAGTTTATCAAAGGCCAGTGGGATAATGGCGAATACAACACCCTGCATCCACTGGGGGTTGAGTTTCACATTATGGGGACCGGGTTTACCTGGGAAACGCAAAACCGCGTGTCAGATATCGCCGCGGCGCTCGCCGTCTGGGCAGAGAGCAAGCGCATGCTGGCCGATGCGCATTACGATCTGGTGGTGCTGGACGAACTCACTTACATGCTGGCGTATCACTATCTTGATACCGACGAGGTGATCGCCGCCATTCGGGAGCGTCCGGCGCAGCAGAGTGTGATTGTGACCGGGCGAGGGTGTCACGCGCAGTTACTGGAGCTTGCCGATACGGTGAGCGAACTGCGCCCGGTCAAGCATGCGTTTGACAGCGGTATTCAGGCTCAGGCAGGAATTGACTGGTAGTCACGTCGTTGCCGGATGGCGCATGCGCTTATCCGGCTTCCCGTTTGCCCGTCATCCGCCATCAGCGTTCCAGGTGAGATACCACCGATTTTTGCAACAGCCAGTCGCGGAAGACCTGTAAATGACGGGATTCCGCTTTTTCTTCCCGCCAGGTCATGATGAAACGATTACCCGTGCGCATGGGCACATCGCAAGGGATCACCATGTCACCGTTGTCCAGATCGTGCTGGATCGCAAAACGCGGGAGCAGCGCAACCCCCAGATTCGATCGCACCGCGGCGATCAGCATCGACAGCAGATCAAAACGCGGGCCTTTGTTGGCCAATGGACTACTGACATCCGACAGGGCGAACCACTCCTGCCAGCCGTTAATTCGCGTACTTTGATGCAGCAATGGAAACTCATTGAGCAACTCTTCGACCGCCAGTTTCTGGTTAGGCTGTGACAGCAGACTGCCGCTGCAAACCGGGAGGATTTCCTCTTCGAACAGATACTCCACTTCTGACCACGGCGAACAGAAGTCCTCACGCATAATGGCCGCATCATATTCACGATTGAGAAAATCGCCCATGTTCGCCAGCGAGTGAATATTAACGATAATATCGGGGTTAAGTTTGTTGAATTCACGCAGATTGGGGATCAGCCAGTGGGTGCTGAACGTCGGATTGACCGCCAGTTCAATGACTTCGACCGTGGGCTGCCAGGTCATAATGGTATTCGTATCACGCTCAAGTTTATTTAGCGTTTCCTTAACAATGCTCAAATAATGCTTCCCGGCCGCGTTTAAAAAAATCCGCTTTTTGGCATGACTAAATAATGCAGTATGCAGAAAATCCTCAAGTGCATTCACCTGGCGAAATACGGCACTTTGCGTTAATGCTAACTCCTCCGCCGCACGCGTATAACTTTCATGACGTGCCACCACTTCAAACGTCACCAGTAATTCAGTCTTTGGTATCTTTCCTCTCATAACGTCTTCCATATGCCGCGTACAAAAATAGTTTAATTTATAAAAAATAAATGCAACCGACTCCCGATTGGCCTGAGAGTTATATTTTATTTCCTACCTGGATGTCATTGATCCACTCCATGGTTTATTCACACAGGAGGCGAACAAATAATAACCAATAATACGCAAGACTGACCATAAACACAATTTAATTAAGGTTATTTTGCGACAAATAGCGCCAATAAGTTCTTAATAATTTTTCAAGATAACTTGTTTATCGGAGAAAAAACTTTGCGGGTTTAATCAATATTATTTACTTATTATTTCAGGAGAATTCAGTTCACTAAACGATAAGCAAACGATGGCGTTTTTTCATCTGCTTTTACTCTTTTTACCGTTTTTCCCGACAATAATTAAGGACGACATATGAAAAATTCCGGAAAAGTCTGGCTGGTTGGTGCAGGCCCGGGTGATATCACCTTACTGACCCTTAAAGCCCTGCAGTGTATTCAACAGGCTGATGTCATCATTTACGATCGGCTGGTCAATCCCAAAATGCTTGAGTGGTGCTCAGCGAGCTGTACCTGCATCAACGTTGGCAAAAGTCCGGGCTATCATTGTGTTCCTCAGGAGGAGATCAATGCTCTGCTTATCCAACATGCGCGGACGCAGCGGAACATTGTGCGCCTGAAAGGCGGCGATCCTTACGTGTTTGGTCGCGGTGCCGAAGAGGTGGAATATCTGGTCGAGGAAGGCATTGCCTTCGAAGTGGTGCCGGGGATCAGTTCCGCCATTGGCGGGCTGGCCTGCGCCGGGATCCCGGTGACCCACCGCGACCTGGCATCGGGTTTTCATGTCGTGACAGGACATACCCGCGAAGGTAATCAGCAGCAGGACTGGCGGCAGCTCGCGAAGCTCAACGGCACGCTGGTGATTGTCATGGGGATCGCTAATCTGCCGTTTATCTGTGAAGAATTGCTGATGGGGGGCAAGTCACCGGACACGCCCGCAGCGATTGTGATGTCGGCCACCCGGGACAATCAGCGGCGCTTAACCTGTACGCTTGGCACATTACTCACGAAAGCGCAGGAAGCGAATATTGTGCCACCGGCGCTGATTGTGGTTGGCGATGTTGTCCGTCTGAGCGACCGACTCTCTTTTATTCCAGAGGTGATGGAACGCGCCTACAGCGAAAGCTGCTCATGACGGAATGACTGCGGAGACGTCTGGTGAGCCGCCCGGAACACCCGACAAAAATAGCTGGTCTGCGCATACTGAAGTTTCCGGGCGATGCTGTCGATAGAGTTGGTCGGATCGCACAGCAACTCACTCGCCCGCTGCATTTTTTTCTGGCTCACCCAGGTTTTAAAATTCACTCCCTGCCGTTTCTTAAAGAAACGGCTAAAGTAGTTGGCGCTTAGACAGACATGCGCGGCCACCGACTCCAGCGTCAGTTCCTCATATAAGTGTTCATCAATATAGCGCAGTGCGGCGACCAGTTTCTTTTCGTGGCGAGAAAGTTCCATTGCCGACAAACGCAGGTCGCTCAACTGCACATCGGCGGTGTCCAACGTTTTACTCTGAACCGGATTGAGATTATTAATAATAAAGCTGAGCAGGTTTGCCGCCGCCACCAAGTGATTATTTTCAACAATCGCGACCTGATTCCAGGCTGATTTGATTTTAGGATCGAAAACCCACTGCCGATCGTCATCAATGACAATACTTTTATATTCCGGATATTTTGCGCGCACCTGACCGCAAATAATAAACCCCAGCAGATGCCCTTGACGAATTAACGGCATAGAGAAAAAACTTAACCCCGCATGACAGCAGAGAATTCTGATTTTTTCTTCTTTTAACCCTTCGAAAGCACAATATTTATCACATTTCTGACAACTTTTTTGGTATTGCGGATTAGCGCGCAGTAATGAACAGAACGAATTAAAATTATGACAGGCGGAGATTTCCCGACCATTAATGTCTACCACCACGGCAGCAAGCCCCGTGGCCTTAGAAAACACCTCTGCCAGTGAGTAAAAAGTGTGTAAGACATCGTCCTGATTATGCTGAGGCACGTCACGCTCCGTCAGTGGTCTGGATAACGTCGTTAATATGCAAAATTTGTCCGGCTGAAAGAATGACCCTGACCGCAAAAAATAATCTCATTTATTCAGGTGATTATGATCAAATTGCAAGAGCGGCGTCCCCGTCTCCTCAAAACCGTTCTGCGCCGGTTGTGACAACTTTTCCCAAAGATTAACGAATCTTCACATCGCTCTGTGAGCATCATTTCAATGCAATGAATTAATTTATTTATTATTTTCAATAAATTATATAAAAGTTATTCAATTTTATGATGTGCTTATTTGTGAGAATCATCATGTGAATGTGAAACGCCCTCCTGAATAATAGGCTCAATTACCAGACAATCTGAACGGAGTGGATGTATGCCCGTCACGACAGGTGTTATCGCCGACGACTTTACTGGCGCAACGGATATAGCAAGTTTTATGGCTGAACAAGGCTGGCGGGTCGCGCTACTGCCCGGGATGCCAGACGCCGCACAGCCGTGGAATGAAGAGGTCGACGCGATTGTCATCTCGCTTAAAAGCCGTTCTCTACCGGCTGACCAGGCCATCGATCAATCATTACGCTGCTGGCAATGGCTGCACAACATGGCAGGCGCGCGGCAGATTTACTTTAAATATTGCTCCACCTTTGATTCCACCCCCGCCGGGAATATTGGTCCGGTCAGCGATGCGCTGATGGAAGCGATGCACGCGCCGTACATTGTTCACTGTCCAGCCCTGCCGCAAAACGGACGTACGGTGATTCACGGTCATCTGTTTGTGCATGGCATATTGCTGAATGAATCCGGCATGGAGAAACATCCACTCAACCCGATGACCGATGCGAACCTGATTCGACTGCTCATGGCGCAAACTACCAGCACGGTCGGGCGTATTGACCTCAGCACGATTCAAAAAGGTGTGGAAGCGGTCACTCACGCGCTGGACTGCTGCCAGTCTGAAGGTGTACATCACGTGATTGTGGATACCTTCAGCGAAGCCGATCTGCAGACCCTCGCTCAGGCCTTACGTCATACACCGCTGCTGGCGGGCGGTTCCGGCCTGGGTGGCGCACTGGCCGCTTGCGCCGCGCCACAGCGTGGACGGGACGCAGTACATCCCTTCCCGCAGCCGGCAAAAACGGTGGTTTTTTCCGGAAGTTGTTCCACCATGAGCAACCGCCAGGTGAATCGCTATAAAGCGCAGGCCGCTTCCCGCCTGCTCGACGTGGCGCGCTGCCTGGCAGACGCAGAGCATTACAGCGATGAGCTGTCGCTGTGGACAATGGCGCATGTCGATGACGCGCTCGCCCCGCTGATTTACGCCACCCAGCCACCGGAAGCGCTGAAACGTATTCAACAGGAGTACGGTGAGCAGCGCGCCAGCCGGGCAATTGAACATACCTTTGCCAGACTGTCGGCCAAACTGCAGGCCGCGGGCGTAAACGGTTTTATCGTCGCGGGTGGCGAAACGTCCGGCACCGTAGTGGAGGCGTTACAGGTGACGCGACTGGCGGTCGGCAAAGCCATCGCGCCCGGCGTGCCGTGGGTGTTTTCCGCCGAGCCGCCGCTGGCGCTGGCGCTGAAATCAGGCAACTTCGGTGACGAAGACTTCTTTTTCACCGCGCAGGAGTATGCATCATGAGTCAGCTTAACGAACAGCAACTGCGCGAACAGCTGGTGCATTACGGTCGCTCCCTGTTTATGCGCGGCTTCAGCAGCGGTGGTTCGGGCAACCTGAGCGTAAGGCTACCGGACGGCGGCTATCTGGTGACGCCGACCAACTCCTGTCTGGGCGAGCTGGACGCCGCCACGCTCAGCAAACTGGATGCCAACGGCGTTCACCTCAGTGGCGATAAACCCTCGAAAGAAGTGCCCATGCATCTGGCCTGGTACCGTCATCGTCCGACCTGCGGCGCGGTAGTCCATTTGCATTCGCCATGGCTGACCGCCCTTTCCTGCCTGCCGTGCAGCACGCCGGAAAACTGTCTGCCGCCGTTAACGCCGTACTACGTAATGCGCGTCGGGCAGTTACCGCTTCTGCCTTATTTCAAACCCGGTCATGAAGGCATTGCCAGTGCGCTCAGCGAAATTGCGGCGGACCATATCGCCGCGCTCCTGGCAAATCATGGTCCGGTAGTCAGTGGCCGCTCACTTCGTGAGGCGGTGTTTAATGCCGAAGAGCTGGAAGACAGCGCCCGCATCTGGCTGACCTTGAAACCACTGGGCTACGTGCCGCTAACGGCGGAAGCGGTAGCTGAACTCCAGTCATCCTTGCGAGTGTGAGGTGAAATGATGATCCCCGAACAACGACGTGATTTTATTTACCGCTACGTGCATGAAAAAAACGTCGCCTCGTTTAATGAGCTGGCGGATCTGATGAGCGTGTCGCACATGACCGTGCGCCGCGACATTCAGTTGCTGGAAGAAGAAGGCAAAGTCATCTCGATCAATGGCGGGGTGAAACTCAACAATCTGCTGAAATCGGAACTGCCGTGGCGGGAAAAGGCCGAACTGCATCATGACGTGAAGCGACGGATGGGACAGCTTGCCGCCATGCTGATAGAGCCAGGGCAAACGCTGTATCTCGATGCGGGAACGTCGTTGTTTGAAGTGGCGAAAGCCGTCGCCGCCAGCCACTGCTTCAACCTGACGGTGGTGACCAACGATTTTTCCATCAGCCACTACCTGATGGATATGCCACACATTACGCTGTATCACACCGGAGGACTGGTGGATCAGCGCAACCGTTCCTGCCTCGGGAAAAGCGCCGCCAGTTTTCTGCGCACGATCAACATCGACGTGGCGTTTCTCAGTTCGTCCTCGTGGGATACCGAGCGCGGTATGTCGACCCCCAGCGAGGGCAAAGCCTCGGTGAAAGAGGCAGTGCTCACCGTCTCCCGCCGTCGGGTACTGGTTTGCGACAGCAGTAAATTTGGCAAATACGGAATGTTCCACATCTGCTCGCTGGATCAACTGACCGACATTATTTCGGATAACCGGTTGCCCGACGTGGCGCAGGACACCATTGCCAGCCAGGGCGTGAAACTACACCTGGTTGATTGCCGGGAGGGAACGCAGCATGCTGAAGTTAGCGGCTAACCTCGACTGGCTGTTTTGCGAATACCCCATTGCCGGGCGCTTTCAGGCCGCAAAGGCGGCGGGTTTTCATGGCGTTGAAGGGCTGTTTCTCTGGCAGCATCCGCTGGACGTGCTGCTGGCGGCACAACGGGAAACCGGCCTGCCGGTGGCGCTGATGAATGCGCCGGCGGGTAACTGGCAGGCAGGTGAACGCGGACTGGCCTCCCTGCCGGGCCGTGATGAGGAGTTTCATCGCAGTCTGCTGATTGCCCGCGATCACGCCACGGCACTGGGCTGTCGCAAGGTGCACGTCATGGCCGGACTGCGCGTGGCCGGCCTTTCCGCCAGCGACCAGCGCGCACGGCTGATAGACCAACTGCGTATCGCCTGTGACGTCATGGTCGAAGCTGGAATCGACGTGCTGATTGAACCGTTAAACCCGGACGATATGCCTGGTTATTTCGTCGATAGTTTTCCACTGGCCGAAAGTCTGATTAATGACGTGAGCAGGAAAAATATCGGCTTACAGTTTGATATTTACCACTGCCAAAAAATACACGGTAATGTTGCGCATCTTATTGAGCATTATTTACCGATCATTAAACACTTTCAAATTGCTTCTGTACCCGGTCGCCATGAACCGGGAACGGGAGAATTAAATGAAGCATGGCTCTTTGAATTTATTAAGCAGACAGGTTATCAGGACTGGATGGGGTGTGAATATAAACCGTCAACACCAGGGCCCGAATCGTTACGCTGGATGACACCGTACTTATAATTTTAATATCTCTGTACCGGAAAACCGGAGGAACACATGTCGGATACTGTTATTATCTCGCTGGCACCCGTTGCCGCGGATTGCCCCAGAGTTATACCCGAAGAACTGGCCCAGGAAATACTGGCCAGCGTCGAACATGGTGCGGCCATCGTGCATTTACATGTTCGCGATAAGCAGGGTCGCCTGACGCCAGACACCACAGATTTTCAGGCGACAATCGACCACGTCATGCGCCATTCCGACCTGATTATTCAGGCCTCCACCGGTGGCGTCTCCGCCATGTCGATTGCCGAGCGCTGCGCGCCACTGGACTGTCCCGGCGTCGAGATGGCGTCGCTGAACGTCGGCTCCGTTAACCTCGGCGATGCCGTATACTTTAATCCCGGACCGGACGTCGAATATTGTTCGCAACAAATAACCCAACGTTCCATTATTCCCGAATTTGAAGTTTTCGAAATTGGCATGATTAATAACATCCTGGCGCTGGAAGAAAAAATATCGTTCAAGAAACCAATGTTATTCAATATTGTCCTCGGACACCGTGGAAGTTCACCCGCGACGGTTGATGCGTTAATTGCCTTGCGCAGTATGATCCCACGCGACGCCTTATGGGGAATTACCCATTTTGGCCGCAAGAATTTCGATATTATTGCGGCTGCGGTCGGCATTGGCGCCAGCGAAGTGAGAATTGGTTTTGAAGACAGCTATTATTTAAGTGCCGAAGAGAAAGCCCAGCATAATTATCAACAGGTTGCCAAACTCGCCACACTTATTCGCAGTATGGATAAAAAGGTCGCCACGCCGGATATTGCGCGGCAAATGTTAGCTATTCCACCACGGCAGTAATAACGAGAGAAAGGACATTTCACCATGACTATCACAACCGTTATTCACAAAACCGGACTGGGCGTCTGCATCGCCGGTGGCGCACTGGCGGCAATTGGCGCGCTGATGCAGTCTCCCGCCCTCTGGCAGCCGGGGCTGGTGATGCTGACGGCAGGCTTCGCGGCAGGCGCGGGCTACTGGACAAATCTTCGCAGCTACCAGTTTACCCTGTGGATCATCGCCGGCTTTGTCGCGGCGATGACCTGGTCAACCGATCTGATCGTCTGGGGCGGATTCAACATCACCCATAAGTGGATCGTCTTTTTAGTGATCCAGGCGACCATGTTCAGTATGGGGACCAAACTCACGATTCAGGACTTTATTGATGTCGCTAAAATGCCATGGGCGGTGTTTATCGGCACCTTCTGTCATTTCGTCATCATGCCTTTGCTCGGCCTGAGCATTACGCTGATCTTCGACTTCCCGCCGGAAGTGGCGGTGGGCATTTTGCTGATTGGCTCCTGCCCCAGCGGGCTCTCCTCCACCGTCATGGTGTATATCGCCAACGCCAACCTGGCGCTGGCGGTCTCTATCGCCGCCGTCTCAACGCTGGCGGCGACGGTCATGACCCCGCTGTGGGTGAATCTGCTGGCGGGCTCGATGATCGACATCCAGCTCACGGCGATGGTGATGGACGTCGTGAAAATCGTATTGATCCCGATTGGCGCAGCGATTTTACACGACTACCTGAAAACCTATGCCGGTGTGCAGGGTCGTCGAACCGTGCAAATTCTGGCCGGGATCAGCGCCATCTGGCTGCTGTATATGATTGCCGGCGGCTGGGACTCGCTGTTTGGCAGCGCCAGCGCCGACGCGCAAATGTACGCGGTGGTGTTGAACTTTGTGGCGGGCGGGATCATCTGGGCGCTGTTCTATAACTGGCTGTATGGACGCGTGGACGGCGTTAAGAAGGTTATGCCGACCATTTCGATGATGGGCATCATTTTCTTCACCACCACGGCGGCAGCGGCCGGACGCGACAACCTGGTTCAGGTCGGCTTTCTGCTCTGCTTCGCCATGCTGATGCACAACCTCGGCGGCTTCCTGATTGGCTATCTGATGAGCCGCTGGGTCTTCCGCATGGATGTTCAGTCCGCCCGGACGGTGGCCTTCGAAGTCGGCCTGCAAAACGGCGGGATGGCATCAGGTCTTGCCGCCGCGATGGGCAAACTGGCCACCGTTGGTCTCGCCTCTGCGGTCATGACGCCGCTTGGCAACGTCAGCGGCTCGCTGCTGGCTAACTACTGGCGCAAAAAGGATGCCCGACAGGCGCAGGCCCAGAGCGAGAGTTCGCCTGCTCAACCGGTATCAGAACCTCTGTCAAAAGGATAACTCACAATGATGACTTTAACCCTGAAACAGGCGCGACGCGCGGTAGACTGCGCGCTCGATCTCGCCGACACCCGTTACGCGCAACGTCCACTCAGCGTGGCGGTGTGCGACGCTCACGGCGAGTTACTGAGCTTTGCCCGTATGGATAACGCCAAACTGTTGACCATTGAGCTGACGCAGCGTAAAGCGCGCACCAGCAGCCGTTTAGGCTGCACCACTCAGGCGTTTTTACAACGTCTGCAAAACGAGTCGCTGGATATCAGTTACTTTGCTGACCCACGTTTTACCGCGCTGCCCGGCGGCGTACCGATTCTTCACAACGGTAAATGCCTGGGGGCCGTTGCGGTTGGCGGACTGTCCGCCCAGGAAGATCACGATGCGGCCATGGCCGTTGCCGAATGTTTGCTCAAGGAGATCGCAGAATGAAAAAGATCGCTATGCTTCACACCAGTTCCGCCACGCTCGCCATGATGCAGCAACTGATCGGCGACATCATGCCAGAAGCGGACGTGATGCACCTGGTCGAAGAGTCGATGATTAAGCAGGTGATGAAGGCCGGTGGCGTGACGCCGAACATTGCGGCACGCATTGCCGACTACGTCCACATTGCCGAAAAAGCCGACTGTGAGATTTTCATCACCGCCTGTTCGTCCATTGGCACGGCGGTTGAACAGTGTCAGTTTATGACGCCGCTGCAGCTTGCGCGTATCGACTGCGCGATGGTGGAAAAAGCCATTAGCCTGGGTGAGGACATTGCCGTGCTGGCCACCGTCGCCACGACCATGAAACCGACGCTGGAGTATGTGCAGCGCAAAGTGCAGGCCAGTGGTAAGCAATGCACCGTGACGCCGATATTGATGGAAGAGGCCTTCCATGCCCTGCTGGCGGGCGATATGGAAACCCACGATCGCATCGTCAGTGAAGGATTGCACAGCGCGTATAAACAGGCTGATGTGGTCATGCTGGCGCAAGCGTCGATGGCTCGCGTTCTGCAGCAGCTTCCGTCTCCGCCCGTCCCGGTGATGACCTCTCCGGAAAGCGGCATTCGCTGGCTGAAAACGCTGGCGGAAAGCGCATAGCCCATCACGTCAACACTCCCCGTCGGCCGGATAAGCGCCAGCGCCATCCGGCAAACAGACAGGCAAAAAAAAGGCCATCATCAGATGGCCAACCATGTCGAAAATGGACCAGCCCTTTCCCCTGCATCACGGGTAAATGCAGGGGATGGGCTGTTTTATTGCTTTTACTTAATGACGGCTTTCAGCGCTTCGCCGATATCGGCCAGGCTGCGAACGGTTTTCACTCCAGCGGCTTCCAGAGCTGCGAATTTCTCATCCGCAGTCCCTTTACCACCGGCGATAATAGCCCCTGCGTGACCCATACGTTTGCCTTTCGGCGCGGTCACACCGGCAATGTAGCCCACAACCGGTTTAGTCACGTGATCTTTGATATAGGCAGCCGCTTCTTCTTCCGCGCTACCGCCGATCTCACCGATCATCACGATCGCTTCGGTCTGCGGATCTTCCTCGAACAGTTTCAGGATATCGATGAAGTTAGAACCCGGGATCGGGTCACCGCCGATGCCCACACAGGTGGACTGGCCGAAACCGTAGTCGGTGGTCTGCTTAACCGCTTCATAGGTCAGCGTACCGGAACGGGAGACGATACCCACTTTACCCGGCTTGTGAATGTGACCCGGCATGATGCCGATTTTGCATTCGCCTGGGGTGATAACCCCCGGGCAGTTCGGGCCGATCATGCGTACGCCCGCTTCATCCAGTTTCACCTTCACGGTCAGCATATCCAGCGTCGGGATACCTTCGGTAATGGTGATGATGAGCTTAATACCTGCGTCGATGGCTTCCAGAATAGAGTCTTTGCAGAACGGTGCCGGAACGTAGATAACCGTTGCAGTCGCGCCGGTTGCTTCAACCGCTTCACGCACGGTGTTGAACACCGGCAGGCCCAGGTGCGTGGTGCCGCCTTTGCCTGGCGTTACGCCGCCAACCATCTGCGTACCGTAAGCTATCGCCTGTTCGGAGTGGAACGTCCCCTGGCTACCGGTAAAACCCTGACAGATAACCTTGGTGTTTTTATCGATTAAAACAGACATTATTTCCCCTCCACTGCGGCAACAACCTGCTGAGCTGCATCCGTCAGACTTTTCGCTGCAATAATATTCAGGCCGCTGTCAGCCAGTTTCTTCGCGCCGAGTTCGGCGTTGTTGCCTTCCAGACGAACCACTACCGGAACGTTAACACCCACTTCCGCTACCGCGCCGATGATACCGTCAGCGATCAGGTCGCAACGTACAATACCGCCGAAGATGTTAACCAGAACCGCTTTAACGTTGTCGTCAGAGAGGATAATTTTGAACGCTTCGGTTACGCGCTCTTTGGTTGCGCCGCCGCCAACGTCAAGGAAGTTAGCCGGTTCGCCGCCGTGCAGTTTCACGATGTCCATGGTGCCCATCGCCAGACCTGCGCCGTTAACCATGCAGCCGATGTTGCCATCCAGTGCGACGTAGTTCAGTTCCCACTGTGCTGCCTGCGCTTCACGCGGGTCTTCCTGCGATTGATCGCGCATCTCACGCAGATCCGGCTGGCGGAACAGCGCGTTGCCGTCCGCGCCCAGTTTGCCGTCGAGGCAGATCAGATCGCCCTGCTTAGTGATAACCAGCGGGTTGATTTCGATCAGCGCCAGGTCGCGCTCAAGGAAAATGGTCGCCAGGCCCATGAAGATTTTGGTGAACTGCTGAACCAGTTTGCCTTCCAGACCCAGTTTGAACGCCAGCTCGCGTCCCTGATACGGCATTGGGCCGGTCAGCGGATCAAGCGCAACTTTGTGGATCAGGTGCGGGGTTTCTTCCGCCACTTTTTCAATTTCAACGCCGCCTTCGGTCGAGGCCATGAAGACCACGCGACGGGAGCTACGGTCAACCACCGCGCCCAGGTACAGTTCTTTATCAATATCGGTCGCAGCTTCAACCAGAATCTGGTTAACCGGTTGACCGTTGGCGTCTGTTTGATAGGTCACCAGACGTTTGCCCAGCCAGTGTTCAGCAAAAGCGCGGATCTCTTCTTTGCTTTTGACCACTTTCACACCGCCCGCTTTACCGCGGCCACCTGCGTGAACCTGACATTTTACTACCCACGGACCTGCACCGATTTTCGATGCTGCTTCTTCAGCTTCACGCGGAGTAGTACAGGCATAACCCACCGGCGCCGGTAAGCCATAGCGGGCAAAAAGTTGTTTTGCCTGATATTCATGTAAGTTCATGTGTTCTGTCCATCCTTCAGGTAATCGTTATCTTTAAACCCGTAGACCGGCGTGGTGCTTGTGCCGGATGGCGCTACGCTCATCCGGCCTACGAGGCAGGTGATACTCTTGTTTACTACACGTCCAGCAGCAGACGAGTCGGATCTTCCAGCAGTTCTTTGATCGCCACCAGGAAGCCCACGGATTCGCGACCATCGATCAGACGGTGATCGTAGGACAGCGCCAGGTACATCATCGGCAGGATTTCGACCTTGCCATCTACCGCCATCGGACGATCTTTAATCGCGTGCATCCCGAGGATCGCGCTCTGCGGCGGGTTGATGATCGGCGTGGACATCAGGGAACCGAATACGCCACCGTTGGTGATGGTGAAGTTACCGCCCGTCAGATCTTCCACCGTCA
Source organism: Citrobacter freundii complex sp. CFNIH2 (assembly GCF_002880615.1). NCBI lineage: Bacteria > Pseudomonadati > Pseudomonadota > Gammaproteobacteria > Enterobacterales > Enterobacteriaceae > Citrobacter > Citrobacter freundii complex sp. CFNIH2. The sequence continues at coordinate 2,222,583 of NZ_CP025757.1, forward strand.
GCTTGCCGTCACGACCTTTGATAGCCAGCGTCTTGATGTTTTTCTCGATGTCAGCCATACCCAGCGTATCAACGTCACGCAGTACCGGGGTTACCAGGCCGCGTGGCGTGGACACCGCCATGCTCACGTCGAAGTAGTTGTGATACACCACGTCGTCGCCATCGATAGACGCGTTCACTTCCGGATAACGTTTCAGCGCTTCCACCACCGCCTTCACGTAGAAGGACATGAAGCCCAGACGGATACCGTGGCGTTTTTCAAACGCTTCACCGTACTGCTTACGCAGCTCCATGATCGGCTTCATGTTGACTTCGTTGAAGGTCGTCAGCATGGCAGTGGAGTTTTTTGCTTCCAGCAGACGCTCGGCCACGCGTTTGCGCAGACGGGTCATCGGTACACGTTTTTCGCTGCGCGCCCCCAGGGCCGGCTGTGCAGCAGGGGCTGCTGCCGGTGCTTTAGCCTCGGCCTTCGCAGGGGCTTTCGCCAGATGCTTATCCACATCTTCACGGGTGATACGACCGCCCACACCGGTGCCTTTGATTGCACTGGCGTCGAGGCTGTGCTCAGCCAACAGGCGACGGATCGCCGGGCTCAGGGCATCGTTATTTTGCTCTTCCAGAGAAGCCTGCTGACGCTGCGCCGGGGTAGACGCTTTTTCTTCAGACTTCGCGCTGGTTTCTTTACCCGCGCTATTGCCTTCACGCAGGCGACCGAGGATCTGGCGCGAGGTCACGGTCGTGCCTTCGTCTTCCAGAACTGCATCCAGAATGCCGTCCGCTGATGCCGGTACTTCCAGTACCACTTTGTCAGTTTCGATTTCTACCAGCACTTCGTCACGAACCACCGCATCACCCGGTTTTTTGTGCCAGGTGGCAACAGTCGCGTCCGCTACGGACTCAGGCAGGTCGGGAACAAGAATATCTACGCTACTCATTATGTATCCTTTAATTAATCGACGTTCAGCGCGTCATTGACCAGATCTTGTTGCTGTTTCTGGTGAACGGACATATACCCTACCGCCGGAGAGGCGGAGGCCGGGCGACCTGCATAACGCAGAGCGGACCCAAATGGAATCACTTCACGGAAATGATGTTGGCTGCAGTACCATGCGCCCTGGTTGAGCGGCTCTTCCTGGCACCAGACAAAATCATGTACGTGAGCGTACTGTTTCAATACTTCCTGCATCGCCTGATGCGGGAAAGGATAAAGCTGTTCGATGCGCACAATGGCGACATCTTTCTGATTGTTCTTGCGACGCTGTTCCAGCAGGTCGTAATAAACCTTACCAGAACACATCACCACACGCTTCACGCCTTTCGGATCGAGGTCATCCACTTCACCGATGGCAGGCAGGAAGGTGCCGTTAGCCAGTTCGTCCAGGCTGGAGACCGCCAGCGGATGGCGCAACAGCGATTTCGGCGACATGACCACCAGCGGACGACGCATCCCGCGCAGCGCCTGACGACGCAGCATGTGATACACCTGAGCCGGGGTAGACGGTACGCACACCTGCATGTTTTGCTCAGCGCAAAGTTGCAGATAACGTTCCAGACGCGCGGAGGAGTGCTCCGGGCCCTGCCCTTCGTAACCGTGCGGCAGCAGCATCACCAGGCCACACATCCGGCCCCATTTCTGCTCACCGGAGGAGATGAACTGGTCGATCACCACCTGTGCGCCGTTGGCGAAGTCACCGAACTGTGCTTCCCAGATGGTCAACGTGCGCGGTTCCGCCGTGGCATAGCCGTATTCGAATGCCAGTACCGCTTCTTCAGACAGCACGGAGTCCCAGACGCGGAAGGAGCCCTGTCCGTTATGGACATGCTGCAGCGGCGTATAGGTTGAACCATTCGCCTGGTTGTGAATAACCGCGTGACGGTGGAAGAAGGTACCGCGACCTGAGTCTTCACCGGACAGACGAACCGGAATCCCTTCGTCGACCAATGTAGCGTAGGCCAGATTCTCGGCGCCGCCCCAGTCGAACAGTTTCTCACCGGCCGCCATAGCCTGACGATCGCCATAAATCTTCGCGACGCGTGACTGCATCTCAACCGCTTCCGGCACCGTACTGATGCGTTTCGCCAGTTCCTGCAGACGCTTCATCTCAACCTGGTTCGGGTAGTTTTCATCCCATTCGTGGTTGAGGTACGGCGACCAGGTAAAGGAGTGCATGTTCATCGGACGCCACTCTTTCACCACGCATTCGCCCGCGTCCAGCGCGTCACGATACAGGTTGACCATTTCAGTGGCATCTTCCAGCGTCGCAACTTTATCCGCTTCCAGCTTGTCAGCGTAGATTTTACGCGGAGTCGGATGCTTTTTGATTTTCTGATACATCAACGGCTGAGTTGCGCTCGGCTCGTCGGCTTCGTTGTGGCCGTGACGGCGGTAGCACACCAGGTCGATGAAGACATCGCGTTTGAAAGTGTTACGGAAGTCCAGCGCCAGGCGCGTAACAAACGCGACCGCTTCCGGATCGTCCGCATTCACGTGGAAGATCGGCGCCTGAACCATTTTACCGATGTCGGTGCAGTACGGGGTGGAACGCGCATCCAGCGGGTTAGAGGTGGTGAAGCCCACCTGGTTGTTGATCACGATGCGAACGGTACCGCCCACTTCGTAACCCCGCGCTTTCGACATGTTCAGGGTTTCCTGAACCACGCCCTGCCCGGTTACCGCAGCATCGCCGTGGATGGTAATCGGCAGGACTTTGTTGCTGCTTGGTTCGTCCAGCCTGTCCAGACGGGCGCGAACGGAACCAATTACCACCGGGCTGACGATTTCCAGGTGCGACGGGTTAAACGCCAGCGCGAGGTGAACCAGACCGCCCTCGGTTTCGATATCCGATGAGAAGCCCATGTGGTACTTCACGTCGCCGGTGCCGAGATGTTCTTTATGTTTGCCCGCAAATTCGTCGAACAGGTCCTGCGGTTTTTTACCCAGCACGTTGACCAGTACGTTCAGACGACCACGGTGCGCCATACCCAGCACCACTTCACGGGTGCCGCTGTTGCCGGCATGGCGGATCATCTCTTTGAGCATCGGGATTAACGCATCGCCGCCTTCCAGCGAGAAGCGTTTCGCGCCCGGGAATTTCGCGCCCAGATAACGTTCCAGACCTTCTGCTGCGGTCAGTTCGCTCAGGAAGCGTTTTTTCTCTTCACCGCTGAACGCGGCGCGACCGGATTCGATCCGCTGTTGCAGCCAGCGTTTCTCTTCGGTGCTGGTGATGTGCATGTACTCGGCGCCAATCGGGCCGCAGTATGTTTGTTTGAGCGCGGAAAGCAGCTCGCCCAGCTTCATCGTCTCTTTGCCGCCGGCAAAAGAACCTACGTTAAAGCTTTCCTGGAAATCGGCCTCTGTCAGATCGTGGAAGGAAGGATCCAGATCTGCCACAGTTTCTTGCTGCCACAGTCCCAGCGGATCGAGATTCGCATGCTGGTGACCACGGAAGCGATAAGCGTTGATGAGCTGCAGGACTTTAACCTGCTTCACATTGGTGTCAGGGTCGGAAATCGAAGAAGAGTAACGTGAGGCATCCTTCGCCAGACGACGGAAATAATCACGCGTTTTTGAATGGAATTGATCCGGTTTGACTCCGGTGCCAGGTAACTGCTGGAACGTCGAACGCCAGTTAGCGTCTACCGAGTCAGGATCGGTTAAGAAGTCTTCATAGAGCTGTTCTATCCAGCTCTGGTTTGCGCCAGAGAGGTAAGAAGAGTCCAACCAGGCTTTCAAAGCGCTGTTCTGCATCGTGATCCCTTAAGCATTTATATGCTTACTTCGCCGTGGATACTACCACGCATACGTCGTATGCGTGCCGGGGTTCACTTGTTACGGACTGTCGTGTGATCTGCGTCCGCTAAGGAACCTTTAAAAACTGTCTAATAATCGTCGTTGTTCAGGCTGCGACTGCGTTGCACCCGTCTCTCACCCCGGTCACATAGTGAACTATGCTCCCGACGATTCGTTCCGTTCGCGCCTTGTCTCGCGCTGAACATCTCGATTATTGCTATCAATGTGGCAGTTTTTAGAGGTTTCCTGCACTGATTTGCCTGGTGGCGACCCCGTAGGCCTGATAAGCGAAGCGTCATCAGGCAAAATGTGCCGGATGGCGACGCAAACGTCTTATCCGGCCTACAGGATTGCCACCGCGGGCAATGTCTACTTACGCACTGCGTTGCAACAGCATCGACTTAATATGGCCGATGGCGCGCGTCGGGTTCAGCCCCTTAGGACATACACTGACGCAGTTCATGATGCTGTGACAGCGGAATACGCTGAATGCATCGCTTATCCCTTCCAGACGGCTGTCGGTCTCGGTATCACGGCTGTCGATCAGGAAGCGATAGGCCGCTAACAGACCCGCAGGACCGATAAACTTATCCGGATTCCACCAGAAGGATGGGCAAGACGTTGAGCAGCAGGCGCACAGAATGCATTCATACAGCCCATCGAGTTTTTCCCGCTGCTCTGGCATCTGTAAATGCTCGCGAGCCGGAGGATTTTGCCCATTATTCAATAAGTAAGGCTTAATCTTCTCATATTGTGCATAGAATTGCCCCATGTCTACTACCAAATCGCGGATCACCGGCAAACCAGGCAGCGGACGGATAACAATTTTTTTACCGGGCTGAACCAGCGCTGACACCGGCGTGATGCAGGCCAGACCGTTCTTCCCGTTCATGTTCAGACCATCTGAACCACACACACCTTCACGGCAGGAGCGGCGGAAAGAGAGGCTGGGGTCTTTCTCTTTGAGCTGCATCAACGCATCCAGCAGCATCATGTCACGCCCTTCTTCGCCTTCCAGGGTGTAATCCTGCATGCGCGGAGCGTCATCAACATCCGGGTTATAGCGATAAATTGAAAACTCGAGTTTCATTGTCCTGTCTCCGCATTAGTAAGTACGAATCTTCGGCGGGAATGCCGGGCGCAGTTTCGGTTCCATGTTGACTTCACGTCGGGTCATGGATTCCGTCTCTGGCAGATACAGGGAATGGCACAGCCAGTTTTCATCATCACGCTCCGGGAAGTCGAAGCGGCTATGCGCGCCACGGCTCTCGGTACGGAAGTTGGCGGACACTGCGGTTGCATAGGCAGTTTCCATCAGGTTATCCAGCTCCAGACACTCTACGCGCTGGGTGTTGAATTCGCTGGAGGTGTCGTCCAGATGGGCATTTTTCAAACGCTCGCGGATGGCTTTCAGCTCTTCCAGACCTTTCGCCATCGCATCGCCTTCACGGAAGACCGAGAAGTTATGCTGCATACATTCCTGCAGCGCTTTGCGAATCACCACCGGATCTTCACCATCACGGTTGTTGTTCCAGCGGTTCAGACGCGCCAGGGACGCATCGATTTCGTCTTCTGTGGCATCGCGCAGTTCGCCCTGCTCGGCGATAGATTCCTGCAGATGCAGACCGGCCGCACGACCGAACACCACCAGATCCAGCAGCGAGTTACCGCCCAGACGGTTAGCGCCGTGTACCGATACGCAGGCGATTTCACCGACCGCAAACAGCCCCGGAATCACCACGTCTTCGCCCTGCTCGTTCACCGTCAGCGCCTGACCGGTCACTTTGGTCGGAATGCCGCCCATCATATAGTGGCAGGTTGGGATAACCGGAATCGGCTCTTTCACCGGGTCAACGTGGGCAAAGGTGCGAGACAGTTCCAGAATACCCGGCAGACGGGATTCCAGAACGTCTTTACCCAGATGGTCGAGTTTCAGTTTGGCATGCGGACCCCATGGACCATCGCAGCCGCGACCTTCACGGATTTCGATCATGATAGAACGCGCCACCACATCACGACCCGCGAGGTCTTTCGCATTCGGCGCATAACGCTCCATGAAGCGCTCGCCGTGTTTGTTCAGCAGGTAACCACCTTCACCGCGGCAGCCTTCTGTCACCAGAACGCCCGCACCGGCAATACCGGTTGGGTGGAACTGCCACATTTCCATATCCTGCACTGGCACACCTGCGCGGATAGCCATGCCCACGCCGTCGCCCGTGTTGATATGGGCGTTAGTGGTGGACTGATAGATACGGCCTGCGCCGCCGGTGGCCAGCACGGTCGCACGGGCTTTGAAGTAGACCACTTCACCGGTTTCGATGCACAGCGCGGTACAACCGACCACTGCGCCATCGGCGTTTTTCACCAGATCCAGCGCATACCACTCGGAGAAAATCGTGGTGTGGTTTTTCAGGTTCTGTTGATACAGCGTATGCAGCAACGCATGACCCGTACGGTCAGCCGCCGCCGCGGTGCGTGCCGCCTGCTCGCCGCCGAAGTTTTTCGACTGGCCGCCAAACGGACGCTGGTAAATTTTGCCGTCGTCGAGACGGGAAAACGGCAGCCCCATGTGCTCCAGTTCCAGAATCGCTTCCGGACCGGTTTTACACATATATTCGATCGCGTCCTGATCACCGATGTAGTCCGACCCTTTAACGGTGTCGTACATGTGCCATTCCCAGTTATCTTCATGGGTATTACCGAGCGCGACGGTGATGCCACCCTGCGCAGAAACGGTATGGGAACGGGTTGGGAACACTTTGGACAGCAGCGCACAGGTCTGGCCGCTTTGGGAAATTTGCAGTGCTGCACGCATACCTGCGCCGCCTGCACCAATGACTACAGCATCAAATTCTCTGACTGGCAGTTTCATTACACACCCCACACCACAACGAATCCATAAATCACGTAAACCACCAGGGCAACGACGATAGCCAATTGCAGCGGCAAACGAATTGCCAGCGGTTTAACGTAGTCGGTCAACACCTGCCACATGCCGATCCAGGCATGAATCAAGATGGAAAAAAGTGCCAGCAGGGTGAAGACTTTGGTGAAAGCCGATGAGAAGAAACCGGTCCAGACTTCCCAGGTCAGTTCGCCGCTTGTGGCGAAGAAACCCACCATATAGATGATGTATAACGTCAGAACGATAGCGGTAGCACGGACCAGGATGAAGTCATGTACGCCATTGCGTCCTAGTGCGGAGGCGTTGCTTACCATACGAGGACTCCTGCGAGAAGTGAAAGCACGACAGTGATAACAAAAGAGATTTTGGCTGAGCGTTTACCCGCTTCGAATGTTTCTTCCAGATAGCCAAAATCCATCATCATGTGACGAACACCGACCACGACGTGATACGCCAGCGCGGTAAGGATGCCCCACATAATAAATTTAACAAAAAAGCTACCCATGATGGCGGATGCCTGTTGGAATCCTTCAGGGGAAGAGAGGCTGGTGCCCAATAACCACAACAGGATCCCGACCGCCACAAAGGTGATCACTCCGGAAACGCGATGGAGAATGGACGCTATCGCCGTGATTGGGAACCGGATCGTTTGCAGATCCAGATTGACAGGTCTTTGTTTTTTCACATTTCTTATCATGAATAACGCCCACATGCTGTTCTTATTATTCCCTTTGGACTTCGGGTACAGAGAGTGAATCTCCTGTAGCCTGAAAGACGACGGGATTTCCTTCCTCCGGTCTGCGTGCGGGTCAGACAGCGTCCTTTCTATAACTGCGCGTCATGTAAAACACTGCTTCCAGATGCTAAAACGACACGTTACAACGCTGGGTGGCTCGGGATTGCAGGGGTTTCCGGAGACCTGGCGGCAGTATAGGACGTTCACAAAATCATTACAATTAACCTACATATAGTTTGTCGGGTTTTATCCCGAACAGTGACACAGGTCACGATAACAACATTTATTTAATTTTTAATCATCTGATTTGACAATCATTAAACAAAGTTGTTACAAACAACACCAGAAAAGGCATATAATGCGTAAAAGTTATGGGGTCACTCTTTAACCTGCAAATAAGTTATGTAACAGTAGGAAGATATTGACCGATCCCTTCAGTACAGTTAATAGTGATAGACAGGTTGAATAATTCGGATTGCTAAGTTGTTGATTTGTTGCTAATTCACCATGAGTTAACTGATTTACCTGCAAGCGCCCATTGCTCTGTACCCTGGTTTTCTCCTCTATCCAGAGCGGCGAGCCGAATAACAAACTGGTAACGGTTGATTGATGTATCGATGGCAAATCTCACCTGAGTAGTCTTAAGCAATAAGGCGCTAAGGAGACCGTAAATGGCTGACACAAAAGCAAAAATCACCCTAAATGGTGATACGGCTATTGAGCTGGATGTGCTGAAGGGCACGCTAGGTCAAGATGTTATTGATATTCGTAGCCTGGGTTCAAAGGGGATGTTTACTTTTGACCCTGGTTTCACCTCTACTGCATCCTGCGAATCCAAAATCACATTCATCGACGGCGATGAAGGCATTTTGTTGCATCGCGGCTTTCCGATCGATCAGTTGGCCACCGAGTCTAACTATCTGGAAGTGTGCTACATCCTGCTGAACGGCGAAAAACCGACGCAGGCAGAATACGACGCGTTCAGAACCACCGTGACTCGCCATACGATGATCCATGAGCAAATCACCCGCCTGTTCCACGCTTTCCGTCGCGATTCACACCCGATGGCGGTAATGTGCGGGATCACCGGTGCGCTCGCCGCGTTCTATCACGACTCTCTGGATGTGAACAATCCGCGCCACCGCGAAATCGCGGCATTCCGTCTGCTGTCTAAAATGCCGACGATGGCGGCGATGTGTTACAAATATTCTATCGGCCAGCCGTTTGTTTATCCGCGTAACGACCTCTCCTACGCCGGTAACTTCCTGAATATGATGTTCTCCACACCGTGCGAAACCTATGAAGTGAACCCGGTACTGGAACGCGCGATGGACCGTATCCTGATCCTGCACGCCGACCATGAACAGAACGCATCCACCTCAACCGTACGTACAGCAGGCTCGTCTGGCGCGAACCCGTTTGCCTGTATTGCTGCGGGTATTGCGTCCCTGTGGGGACCGGCGCACGGCGGCGCGAACGAAGCGGCGCTGAAGATGCTGGAAGAAATCAGCTCGGTTAAACACATTCCGGAATTCGTTCGTCGTGCGAAAGACAAGAATGACTCTTTCCGCCTGATGGGCTTCGGTCACCGTGTTTACAAAAACTACGATCCGCGTGCAACCGTGATGCGTGAGACCTGCCACGAAGTGCTGAAAGAGCTGGGTACCAATGATGACCTGCTGGAAGTGGCGATGGAGCTGGAACACATCGCGCTGAACGACCCGTACTTCATTGAGAAGAAACTCTACCCGAACGTCGACTTCTACTCCGGTATCATCCTGAAAGCGATGGGGATCCCGTCTTCCATGTTCACCGTGATCTTCGCCATGGCCCGTACCGTTGGCTGGATTGCGCACTGGAGCGAAATGCATACCGATGGTATGAAAATCGCGCGTCCACGTCAGCTGTACACCGGCTACGAAAAACGCGATTTTAAATCTGACCTTAAGCATTAATCGTCAGACCGCCGGATGGCGCTAACGCGTATCCGGCTTACGTTTGTGTATCGCGTAGGCCGGATAAAACGTTAACCTTGCCCTCCGGCAAATTCCCTCGTTTTATTGACCCGAGTTATATCCTTCTCGCAACACTTTCTCTATTATTGATTGATAACCCTCTTGATTTTCCTTAGGGAGCACGGAATGCCAGTTCTGCGGTGGGGCCTGCTGTTTTTGCTGTCACTTCTTTTGTCCCTGCTCTTTCTCTGTATTCATCTTCCGGCGGCGCTACTGCTCGGCCCGATGATTACCGGCATTCTGTTCAGTCTTCGCGGTATCTCCCTGCAACTCCCTCGCTGCACGTTCCTCGGTGCTCAGGCCATTCTCGGCTGCATGATCGCGCAAAATCTTTCGGTCTCCTTGTTAACCACCCTGGCGGCAAACTGGGCGGTGGTACTGGCGGTTCTGCTGGTGACGCTGCTCTCCAGTACAGCCGTCGGCTGGCTGCTGGTTCGCTACAGTTCTCTACCGGGCAACACCGGGGCGTGGGGTTCATCGCCCGGCGGCGCGGCGGCAATGGTCGCGATGGCTCAGGATTACGGTGCCGACATCCGCCTGGTCGCCTTTATGCAGTATCTGCGGGTACTGTTTGTCGCTGGTGCGGCGGTGCTGGTGACCCAGTTTATCATGGGTGAAAGCGCGGAAACCGTCAGCCAGCAGATTGAGTGGTTCCCGCCACTGAGCGGCAATTTGTTCACGACGCTGCTGTTAGCGGCGGTTGCCAGCGTCGTAGGCCGGATGCTGCGTATTCCTTCCGGTACGATGCTGGTGCCGATGCTGGTCGGCGCAGTGCTGCATGCGAGCGGCATGATGGTGATTGAACTGCCGGAATGGTTGCTGGCGATCGCCTATATGATTATTGGCTGGCAGATTGGTCTCGGGTTCGACAAGCAGGTGTTTTTTATGGCGCTGCGGCCGTTGCCGCAGATCCTGGTCTCTATCTTCGCCTTACTGGCGATTTGTGCAGCGATGGCCTGGGGCCTCGCCCACTATATGCAGATTGATTTTTTAACCGCCTATCTCGCCACCAGCCCTGGGGGGCTGGATACGGTTGCAGTAATAGCCGCCGGCAGTCACGCCGACATGTCGCTGATCATGGCAATGCAAACCCTGCGCCTGTTCAGTATTCTTCTCACCGGCCCCGCCATCGCCCGTTTTATTTCAGCCAAAGCGCCGCGACACGCGCATTAATGCTGGCAATGCGGACACCAATAGAACGGGCGCGAGGAGAGCGTGGTTTTCTCGATGATCCCGCCGCAACGTTCGCAGGGTTCACCGTCGCGGTGAAACACCTTAAAGCGAAACAGCGCGCCATGATGCCGGTTGTCATCCACCTGACCGCGGGTGGTATATGACAGGCGCGGAATATCCAGCAGCGCATGCGCTAACGCCGTCAACTGCGCATCGCTGAGATCGCGGGCTTTATGCTGACCGGTTAACCCCACCTGCCAGAGGATCTCCACGCGCAGATAGTTTCCCAGTCCGGCGAGAAAAGCTTGATCCAGCAACAGACCGGAAAACTGACGGTTGCGAAAACGCGGCGAGAGTAACCGCGCTTTCACCGCGTCAGGCGTCAGACGCGGGTCCAGCACGTCCGGCCCGACCCGTTGCAGGAAGGGATGGGTAGTGAGCTGTTCCGGCGTCAATATCTCAATGTCAGACGCGCTGTAGAGCAGAATGGTTTTATCCGCGGTTTGAAGTTTAACGCGCAGAATACGGGTGGTTTGCGGCATGTCGCCACTGTCCACCACGCGCCAGACGCCATACAACTGGTTATGGCTGTAGAGCGTCAGACCAGCGGAAAAATGGGTCAGCAACGCTTTGCCGCGCGTCTCCATCGCCGTGACGGTCTGCCCCACCAGCGTGGATTGATACGGTTTTAACTGCGCAAAGGCAAACCAGACATCCGTCAGGGGTTTGCCTTTGATCGCCGCCTCCAGGTTATCCGCCGCACGGCGGATCTCCGGGCCTTCAGGCATGGTTCTGTCCTTATCTGAGGAGATTAGTGCGTGGCGCCACCTGTCACGGCGATGTCATCGTCGATCTGCAATGCGGTAGCGATCGCCACTTCCAGCGCCAGACGTACCGTTTCCGCCGCCATACTGGGCGCACCCGGATGCGCCGCCGCCTGTTGCGGCAGATAAGGGATATGGATGAATCCCCCCTTCACCTCCGCGATGCCGCTCAGTTTGTGCAGCAATCCGTACATCACATGGTTGCAAACAAACGTCCCCGCCGTCTGTGAGACCGACGCTGGCACACCCGCTTCACGCATCGCCGCCACCATGGCTTTGATGGGCAGCGTGCTAAACCAGGCCGCTGGCCCGCCAGCAACAATCGGCTCATCCACCGGCTGTTGGCCTTTATTATCCGGAATACGGGCGTCGTCGACGTTGATCGCCACGCGCTCAACGGTAATATCGGTCCGTCCGCCCGCCTGTCCGATGGCCAGCACCAGCGACGGAGAGAGCGTATCAATGGCGGAATTCAGCACACTGAGCGACTCGCCAAACACACACGGCAACTGACGCGCCACCACGCGACACCCGGCGATGATAGCATTGTCGAGCTGCGAGACCACTTCCCAGGAAGGGTTAACCTGCTCGCCACCGAAGGGCTCAAATCCGGTGATTAATACTGTTTTCATCCGTCCTCCTTACAGGAACATCAGGAAATACATCAGGAACACGTTGACTAACAGCAGCAGTATGCCGGTCGGCACCTGCGCTTTAATGACCGCGTTTTTATCTGGCAGTTCCAGCAGCGCGGCGGGCACAATGTTGAAGTTTGCCGCCATCGGCGTCATCAGCGTACCGCAATAGCCGGAGAACATCCCGATAGCCGCCATCACCGCCGGGTTTCCACCGTGCTGTAGCACCAGAATCGGAATGCCAATTCCCGCCGTGACAATCGGGAAGGCGGCAAACGCATTCCCCATCACCATCGTCAACAGGGCCATCCCAATGGTATACACCGCTACCGCGATAAAGCGGCTGTCGACGGCCAGATACTCTTGCGTAAGATACGAAATGCCACTGCCGACGCCTGCCGCCGTAAACAGCAATCCTAACGTTGCGAGGATCTGCGGTAGAATAAATGCCCAGCCGATGGAATCCAGCAGACGGCGCGCCTCCTGAATCGGCTGATGCACCTTCTCATGGGTCATTTTGACAGCCATGCCCAGACCAATCAGTGAGCCTGCGGTCATCGAGAACAGCGTCACCAGCGTGGCATGATTACCTGGTCCAAACAGGGCGTCCTGCAGTCCCGGAATGTGGTTGAACATCAGTACGCCAATCACGGTGACGACCGGAATGGCCAGCGCCGGGTAAAACAGGCGGTTCCCCAGACGCGTGGCGCTCTCTTCCCGTTGCTCGCGGGTGCGCTGATGATAACTTCCCAGCTTCACACCGCCAAAACCGGCGATCAACGCCATGAGCACCACCGCGACGCCGACGGCAATGTTGACCGTGCGTTTGTCGCCCACCAGTTGATACGTCCAGTCGCCCAGCAGGAACAACAGCCCGTAGACCCCCCAGAATAACCCGGTCGTTAACCGACGCGGATTAGCTTTATCCTGCCAGGACATAATGGCGACAATCAGCAGAACGATCCCCGCCAGCCAGTAGAGGTAGCTTTGTTGAAAATTCATTGCGCCTCTCCTTTGCGGGTGTCAACAGAACCGGCTTTCGCCATCTCGCGTTGCAGATAGCTGTCCAGCCGCCACAGGCGCGTACCGTGGATCACTAAGGCGCACAGAGCCGTTGGGATCCCCCACAAGGCAATGTGCAGCGGTTCGGTCTGAATGCCACCGGACTCCAGCATAAAGTTGTGCATGAAGATAATCGCGCCGAAGGCGACGAAGATATCCTCACCAAAAAAGAGCCCCACGTTATCCGTCGCTGCCGACATCGCCCGCAGACGGTAGCGCACCGCGCCGGGCAATGCCCCGTACGTTTTCTCCGCCGCCCCTTCCGCCATAGGCGCTAACAACGGACGCACCATTTGCGGATGGCCGCCCAGGCTGGTCAGCCCCAACGCAGCGGTGGCTTCACGAATAAACAGATAGACGATCAACAAGCGACCTGACGTGGCGCTTTTAATCCTGGCAATCCATGCCTGGGCGCGTTCTTTCAGACCGTGACGCTCGAGCAGGCCGATAACCGCCAGCGGGATCAGCAGGATAAACGGCAGGTTGCGGGTGTTGAGAAAACCTTCACCCAGTTTTTCGAGGATCGTGGCGATCGGCATTTGCGCCGCCAGTCCGGTGACGATCCCGGCGACAATGACCACCAGCACCGGGTTAAAACGTAAAAGAAATCCAACCACAATGACGGCGATGCCCATCAGTGGCCAGAGCGTTATTGCATCTCCCATAATCCATTCCTGTATGTTGTGTTTTGTTGTGGTGTTTTTATATGCGCAGCCCCTCAATGGAGGCTGCGTCAGTGTGTTTATGCAACAATGGTGATACCGCGGGCTTCAAACGCCGCGCGTAAACGTCGGGCGAAGGCCAGCGCGTGTTCGCCATCGCCATGAATACAGACCGTTTGCGCCACGACGCTTGCCCACTCGCCGGTGAGACTTTTCACGCGTCCGGTTTCAACCATTCCCAGCGTTTGCGCCAGCGACTGTTCCTCGTCTTCAATCAGCGCGCCCGGTTGGCTACGAGGCACCAGACTGCCGTCCGCCAGATAACCGCGGTCGGCAAACACCTCCTGTCGCGTGACAAGACCGTAACGCTCGCCCGCACGAATCAACTCGCTTCCCGCCAGGCCGACCAGAACCAGCGCCGGATCGCAGGCGTGTACCGCTTTGGCAATAGCATCCGCCAGTTGCGGATCTTTCGCCGCCTGGTTGTAGAGCATGCCGTGAGGTTTCACATGGCGCATGACGCCGCCTTCCGCCCGGGCCATTGCCGCCAGCGCGCCGATTTGATACAGCGTTTGCGCGTAGACGGTTTCCGCAGGGAGCGTCATCGCTGTACGGCCAAAGTTTTCCCGATCCGGAAAGCTCGGGTGCGCCCCAATGGCTACGCCATTTTTCAGCGCCTCGCGCACGCTGGCCAGCATGGTTTGCGCATCGCCAGCATGAAAGCCGCAGGCAATATTGGCCGATGAGACCAGCGTCAACAGCTCTCCATCGCTGGCACAGCCTTCGCCGAGATCCGCATTTAAATCAATGTTCATCATTGAGTCGCCATGTGAGTTGTTCCAGATAGCGCTGTTGGTCCTGCCGCGCTTTCAGCGCCTCCTCCAGCGAACACTGAACAAAGTGAATCGGTTGACCGAGCGGGATCTGCGCCAGATGGTACATATCGGCCTCAATAATACAGGCAATGCGCGGATAACCGCCGGTAGTCTGGGCATCGTTCATCAATACAATCGGCTGCCCGTTGTGCGGTACCTGAATCACGCCGGGCAGCAGACCGTGCGACACCAGTTCCCGATCCGTCGTTCGCGTCAGCGGCTGTCCCTGCAAGCGGTAGCCCATCCGGTTACTCTGTGGACTCAGATGCCACGGCGATCGCCAGAACGACTCCTGTGAAACGGCGTAAAATTCGTGGTATTCCGGCCCCGGCAGCGCCCGAATGTGGTTCCCCCATAGCAGTTGCTTTACTCCTCGCGCTTCCTGGAACGGGCGCCGGGGTTTGCCGGTTGCCAGCCGGTCGCCATCTTTCAGCAGACGGCCTTCCAGCCCGCCGATGCCCACTTTGAGATCGGTACTGCATGACCCCATCACTTCCGGCACGTCGATGCCGCCCGCGACGGCAAGATAGCTGCGCATACCGTGCTGCGGACGTTTTAGCGCCAGACGCTGGCCCGCTTTCACCGGCAGACGCCAGCCCGTCCAGACGGGGTGATTATCCAGCCGCGCTTCGCATCCTGCGCCAGTCAGGGCAAACCAACCGTCGGTTTCAAATTCCACAACCAGTTGTCCGAGGGTAATTTCCAGCACCGGGGCACTGGCCTCATTGCCCACCAACAGGTTAGCGATTTGCATCGCCGGTTTATCCAGCGCGCCACAGTGGCTCACGCCTGACTGACGAAAACCGTGACGACCGCCGTCCTGAACCGAGGTGTACAATCCCGCGCGAATAATATTCAGCATACCCCCTCCTTCTGCGGGATAAAGCGCACGCTATCGCCGGGGCGCAGGAGAACCGGTTCCTCTTTTTTCGGGTCGAACAGGGGCAGCGACGTATGACCAATCAACTGCCAGCCGCCTGGCGTTGGCAGCGGATAAATACCGGTTTGCGGCCCGCCGATACCCACCGATCCTGCCGGAACGATCAGCCGCGGCTCTGCGCGCCTTGGCGTGTGCAGTTGTTCCGGTAAGCTACCGAGATACGGGAATCCCGGCTGAAAACCTAAAAACCAGACCACATACTCGACCGACGCGTGCAGTTCCACCACCTGCTTTTCGCTCAGGCCGCTGTGGCGGGCAACGTCCGCCAGATCGGGACCACCTGCGCCGCCGTAGGTCACCGGAATTTCGATGTAGCGTGAGTCAGGCTCCAGCGCCTCACTCTCCTCCCACCAGCGTTGCAGGCGTTCGATCGCATCCAGCGCCAGCGTTTGCGGGTCGCGCAGGATCACGGTGATATTGTTCATTCCCGGAATCGCCTCGACCACGTTTGGCGTCTCAACCAAACGCTGAGCGAGTCGCCAGATACGTTTCTGGCTCGCCAGCGTCACCGGCGGCTCAAGCTCCAGCACCACCGCCGTTTCACCTAACAGATAACAACGCGCTCGTTGCACTTGTGTTCCTCTTGTTTTTACCACCCGCTTCATCAGGCGTTATTGTCGCTGCCAGTCAGGACTCGGACAGCGCACAAAAACCGGAGCGTACAGAGAGTACGTGAGGATTTTGAGCTCTGCCCAGGGCCAGAATGGCAAGTAAAATAGCCCTTATGAGGCGGGTTATGCAGGGTTGGGAATATCAATAAACGTCACATCCAAATCGGTGTTCTCCGTCAGCCATTCGCTGAGCGCACGGATCCCGCCGCGTTCGGTGGCGTGATGCCCGGCGGCGTAAAAATGCAACCCCTGCTCACGGGCAGAGTGGATGGTTTGTTCGGAAACTTCGCCGGTGATAAAGGCGTCAACGCCAGACTGTGCGGCGCTGTCGATGAAGCTTTGCCCGCCGCCGGTGCACCAGGCGACGCGTTTGATGGTATCCGGCCCGGTGTCGCCGCACCATAACGGCCTGCGTCCAAGACGTGCTTCAATCCACGACGCCAGTTCCAGCCCAGGAACCGGCATCGCCAGTTCGCCCCAGGGAACCAGCGGCTCGATTTCACCCATTACGGTGATCCCCAACAGGGCCGCCAACTGTGCGTTGTTACCCAGTTCGGGATGCGCATCCAGCGGGAGATGCCAGCCGTAGAGGTTAATGTCATTCGCCAGCAGCGTTTTCAGGCGATTGCGCTTCATCCCGCGAATCACCGGGGATTCGCCTTTCCAGAAATATCCATGATGAACGATGACTGCATCGGCCTGCAGACGCACCGCTTCATCCAGTAACGCCTGACTGGCGGTCACACCGGTGACGATTTTCTGCACCGTTTCTTTGCCTTCAACCTGCAAACCGTTTGGCGCGTAGTCGCTGATGGCGGCGCTGTTCAGTTTCTCGTTGATCAGTTGTTCCAGTTCGGTGTTTTTCATCATCGATCCCTTGTTTATTTATGCACTCCGTTAAAATAGCGTCCCTGTGGCGGTTCGTCGATAGACAATTATTCGCCATATCAAGAAACCATCGCCGCGCGCTTAGCCATAAAAAAGAGGCGTGTTTACGCCCCCTCTTCCTGAATAGTTATGGCGTCAGATCGCATAGTCACCGTCAGCTTTTTCGTGCGGCCTCATACGCGGCGAGCGTCTCCTGACGCGCCTGTTTGTGATCGACAATAGGCTGCGGATAGTCGAGCGAAATGCCCTCTTTTGTCGCCCATTTCCACGGTTCGTGTACCGCCTTGCCCGGCACATCGCAAAGCTCTGGGATCCACTGACGGATAAACTCACCGTCGCTGTCGAACTTTTCGCCCTGAGTCGTCGGATTAAAAATACGGAAATACGGCGCGGCGTCGGTTCCGGTAGAAGCCGCCCACTGCCAGCCGCCGTTATTTGCGGCCAGATCGCCATCTATCAGCTGTGACATGAAATAGCGCTCGCCTTTACGCCAGTCGATCAGCAGATCTTTCACCAGGAAACTGGCCGTAATCATCCGCAGTCGGTTGTGCATCCAGCCGGTGGCGTTCAGTTGCCGCATCGCCGCATCAACAATCGGATAACCCGTTCTCCCCTCCTGCCAGGCCTGTAAATCATCCGCACGGTCCCGCCAGCGCACGCGATCGGTCCACAGAATAAAGGGGCGGTGTTTGCACAGACCGGGATGGTACGTCATCAGATGGCGATAAAACTCACGCCAGATAAGTTCGTTCAACCAGACGCTGCCCGCGCCGCCGTCCAGCGCCTGCGGCTGTTCCGCCAGCAGGCGATGCAGACACTGGCGCGGCGATAAGCCGCCGGTAGCAAGACTGGCGGATAAACGACTGGTGCCCTCAATGGCCGGGAAATCGCGACGTTCGTCGTACTCGCCCGCTCCCTGCTGGCAAAACTGGCGTAGCCGGGCAATGGCGGCTTTTTCTTCCACCGGGAAAAGGGTCTGATCAAAATCCTGCTGCGGATAATTAAGGCTGAGTGGAGGTAACGATGACAAAACCTCATTCCTCTCACGCCGTTCGGGCGCGGGAACGCACTCCGGCATCCCCTCCTTCAGCCGTTTTAACCAGGCATTTTTAAACGGCGTGAAGACTTTATACATCTCATGATTTCCCGTCATCACCGAGCCTGGCGGCAGGATCACGCTGTCATCAAACCCTTCGCAGACCACATTGGGCAGCGCGCTTTCCACTGCCGCATCGCGCTCGCGCTCATTCACTTCGTACTGATAGTGGTAGAACAGATGGCTGACGTCATGCTGTTCGCACACCGCTTTCACCGTTTCAATGCTGGCCGCAAAATCATTGACCTCTTCAAACAGTAGCGGAATGCCTTTTTCCGCCAGCGCCTGCTGTAAAGCGTTTAGCTGAGCCTGGATAAAGGCGGCCTGGCGCGGTGACATCTCATGATTCGCCCACTGTTCAGGCGTGGAGATAAACAGCGCCACGACGCGTGTAGCGCGATGGCGGCAGGCGGCGGCAAGGGCAAGATGGTCATGCAGACGGAGATCGCGACGAAACCAGACCAGATGGGTGGACATAACACTCCCGAATGAAAAAAATCAACTCCCGTAGCGCAGCCGCAGGGCTTCCGGCCAGGGATCAAAATAGCGTTGCCCGGAGAGATACGCATCCGGATATTCCGCCATATAGTGTTTGAGCAGCGTCACAGGCGCAAGCAGGGGTTGCGTAGCGCGTCGGTAGCCGTCAATGAGGGATGCCAACTCCTGCCGCTGACGGGCATTGAGTTGTTTGCGAAAATAGCCCTGAACATGCATCAGGACATTGGTATGGTTACGCCGGGTGGCAGGATGGGACATCAGTTTCATCAGGCGCAGACGATATTCAATGAAAAAGTCATCAAGGCTTTCCCACTCATAGAGAGCAGCGACAAAGCGCCCCAGCTCGCGATATTCCGGCTGTGAATGAGCCAGCAGCAACAGCTTATAGCGGCTGTGATAGTCAATCAGCGCGCCACGCGTGAGTCCTTGTTGGCGCAGTCCGTTCAATTCATGCAGGGCATAAATCCGCGCGACAAAATTTTCCCGTAATTGTGGGTCGTGCAATCGCCCGTCCTCTTCAACAGGGAGCCACGGGTAAGACGCCATCAGGACTGAGGTAAAGATACCGCGGCCGGCTTTGCGATTGTTTTTCCCATCGGCGTCATAAACACGAACGCGTTCCATGCCACAACTGGGGGATTTCGCGCAGACAATATAGCCACAAAGGTGCCCGAAACGGCTGACACGTTCTTCACTGAACGCGGTCATCGCCTGAGTTAAATCGCCCTCACGCTGATCGCTGAAACGCAATGCCATTGCCTCTTCCATTTTCACTAAGCGCAATGCAGGACGCGGCACCGGCAGGCCGATCGCCATTTCCGGACAGACGGGTTCAAAGCGCCCCCACGGTGAAAGTTCTTCGACTGCAAAGGTCAGGCGTTTATGTCCACCATCAAAGCGAACCGCCTCCCCTAACAAACAGGCGCTAATGCCAACAGGGATTTTCTCGCTCATGATGTCTCCTTTTCCATTTCTGAAATAAGTGTAGACACAGAGGCATAAAAAAACCGCCACATTGCTGTTGGCGGTTTTTCTGAACGCGATGCTCTTAGTAGAAATCGCAGGTGGCTTTTTCAGCCTGATCCATCCACACCGGTTTATCGCTGGTTTTTGACCACACGCGGTGTAGATAGCTATAAAAACGGGCGCGGTCTTTCCAGAACAGCATGACCGGTAGTGCCAGCACCCCAGCCACAACGGCGAAAGTACGGCGTAACAATACAACATGTGCTGGATATTCTTTGTACAACTCCATGATTCTCTCCCCTTTATCTGGCCGGTAATCATCACCGGTAAAGTCAAATTGGTTATCTGCTGAAAATAGTACCGCTTTGCGTGTAATTTTACTACTCATCCGACCACTTATTTTTAGCTATTTACGCTTTGTTTATCTTTATCGCGTAATTAAGTTACGAGAAGGTTAAATTAATACTAATCACTAGTTAAATAATGGTTTTTGCCATTTTTATACTTTTTTTACACCCCCGACGTCGATTTTTGCGAAATCTTTGCAGGCAGATATTTACGCTGTGTTTATCACATTTATGCCACGGGAGGTGCACTGTGAGTGCAGGCGTGATAATCGGCATCGTGCTGATTTTCTTATTATTAGGTTATCTGGTGTATGCATTAATCAATGCGGAGGCGTTCTGATGGCTGCGCAAGGATTTTTACTCATCGCCAGTTTTCTGCTGATTCTGTTCGTGCTCGCCAGGCCGTTAGGCGCGGGCCTGGCGCGGCTGATCGGCAACAATCCGCTGCCTGGTACCGCGGGCGTTGAACGCCTGATCTGGCGCGGGCTGAGTATTTCGACACATGAGATGAACTGGAAGCAGTACCTGCTGGCGATCCTCGCGTTGAATATGCTGGGGCTGACGCTCCTGTTTCTGCTGTTGGTGGGGCAACACTTTCTGCCGCTGAATCCACAGCAGTTGCCTGGACTGTCGTGGCATCTGGCGCTCAACACTGCGGTCAGCTTTGTTGCTAACACCAACTGGCAGTCCTACAGCGGGGAAACCACCTTAAGCTATTTCAGTCAGATGGCCGGGTTGACGGTACAAAACTTTTTATCCGCCGCAACCGGGATCGCCGTGGTGTTTGCTCTGATCCGCGCCTTTACGCGCCAGAGCATGAGCACCCTCGGCAACGCGTGGGTCGATCTGGTGCGCATTACGCTGTGGATCTTATGCCCCATCGCGCTGGTGATAGCCCTGTTCTTTATTCAGCAAGGCAGCCTGCAAAACCTGCTGCCCTATCAACCCTTCACCTCCCTGGAAGGTGTGCAACAACTGCTGCCAATGGGGCCGGTGGCCTCGCAGGAAGCCATCAAGATGTTGGGGACCAACGGCGGCGGCTTCTTTAATGCCAACTCAGCACACCCGTTCGAAAACCCCACCGCGCTGACCAACATGGTGCAGATGCTGGCAATCTTTTTAATTCCAGCCGCGCTCTGTTTCGCGTTTGGCGACGCGGCAGGCGATCGCCGTCAGGGACGAATGTTGCTGTGGGCCATGTCGCTCATCTTTATCGTCTGCGTCGCCGTGGTGATGTGGGCAGAGGTTCAGGGGAATCCACATTTGCTGCAGTTCGGCGCTGATTCCAGTCTCAACATGGAAGGCAAAGAGAGCCGCTTTGGCGTGCTGGTGAGCAGTCTTTTTGCGGTGGTGACGACGGCAGCCTCGTGCGGCGCGGTGATCGCCATGCACGACTCGTTTACCGCGCTGGGCGGCATGGTACCGATGTGGCTGATGCAGATTGGTGAAGTGGTGTTCGGCGGCGTTGGTTCGGGCCTTTACGGCATGCTGCTGTTCGTGCTGCTGGCGGTGTTTATCGCCGGACTGATGATTGGCCGCACGCCAGAGTACCTGGGCAAAAAGATCGACGTTCGCGAGATGAAAATGACCGCGCTGGCGATTCTGGTCACCCCCGCGCTGGTCTTACTCGGCACCGCGCTCGCCATGATGACTGAGGCGGGGCGCAGCGCCATGCTCAACCCCGGTCCGCACGGCTTTAGCGAAGTCCTGTACGCCGTCTCTTCCGCCGCCAATAACAACGGCAGCGCCTTTGCCGGTCTGAGCGCCAACACCCCGTTCTGGAACTGTCTGCTGGCGTTCTGCATGTTTGTTGGTCGCTTCGGGGTCATCATTCCGGTGATGGCGATTGCCGGAACGCTAGTGGCGAAAAAGAGCCAACCGGCCAGTCCTGGCACGCTGGCGACCCACGGCGCGCTGTTTATCGGCTTACTGATCGGGACGGTGCTGTTAGTCGGCGCCCTGACCTTTATTCCTGCACTGGCGCTTGGCCCAGTGGCTGAACACCTTTCCTTACGCTGAGCGATGCGGAGCACAATGTTATGAGTCGCAAACAACTGGCGCTGTTCGAACCGTCTCTGGTCGCTCAGGCGCTGATGGACGCAGTGAAAAAATTAAGCCCACATACCCAGTGGCGCAATCCGGTAATGTTCATCGTCTGGATGGGTAGCCTCCTGACCACCGTGATTACCGTCGCGATGGCGACAGGCCAGATGGCGGGCAGCGCGCTGTTTACCGGGGCGATCAGTCTGTGGCTGTGGGTCACCGTACTGTTTGCCAACTTTGCTGAAGCGCTCGCCGAAGGGCGCAGTAAAGCGCAGGCCAACAGCCTCAAAGGGGTGAAAAAGACGGCGTTTGCCCGCAAACTGCGCGAACCGAAGTACGGTGCGAAGATGGATCACGTCCCGGCCGATGAGTTGCGTAAAGGCGACATCGTGCTGGTGGAAGCCGGCGATATCATTCCCTGTGACGGCGAAGTCATTGAAGGCGGTGCCTCCGTGGATGAAAGCGCCATTACCGGCGAGTCCGCACCGGTAATCCGCGAATCCGGCGGCGATTTCGCCTCGGTGACCGGCGGGACGCGCATTCTCTCCGACTGGCTGGTGATCGAATGCAGCGTGAATCCCGGCGAAACTTTCCTTGACCGGATGATCGCCATGGTCGAAGGCGCCCAGCGCCGTAAAACGCCCAACGAGATCGCCCTGACCATTCTGCTGATTGCCCTGACGATTGTCTTTTTGCTGGCAACTGCAACGCTGTGGCCATTTTCTGCCTGGGGCGGTCACGCGGTCAGCGTCACGGTGCTGGTCGCCCTGTTAGTTTGCCTGATCCCAACGACAATCGGCGGGTTGCTCTCCGCGATTGGCGTCGCCGGGATGAGCCGTATGCTCGGCGCGAACGTCATCGCCACCAGCGGACGCGCAGTGGAAGCCGCAGGCGACGTGGACGTGCTGCTGCTGGACAAAACCGGCACCATTACTCTCGGTAACCGCCAGGCCTCAGACTTCCTGCCTGCGCAGGGTGTCGATGAAAAAACGCTGGCCGACGCCGCACAACTCTCGTCGTTAGCCGATGAGACGCCGGAAGGTCGCAGCATCGTGATCCTCGCCAAGCAGCGCTTTAATCTGCGCGAACGCGACGTGCAGTCGCTGCATGCCACCTTCGTCCCCTTTACCGCTCAGAGTCGGATGAGCGGCATTAACATCGACAACCGGATGATTCGTAAAGGTTCCGTCGACGCCATCCGTCGCCACGTTGAGGCCAGCGGCGGCCAGTTCCCGGCGGATGTCGAGCAGAAAGTGGACAGCGTCGCCCGTCTGGGCGCCACGCCGCTCGTGGTGGTGGAAGGTTCGCGAGTGTTAGGCGTGATCGCGCTGAAAGATATTGTCAAAGGCGGGATAAAAGAGCGTTTTGCCCAGTTGCGTAAAATGGGGATTAAAACGGTGATGATCACCGGCGATAACCGCCTGACCGCCGCCGCCATCGCTGCCGAGGCGGGTGTGGATGACTTCCTTGCCGAAGCAACACCGGAAGCCAAGCTGGCGCTCATCCGCCAGTATCAGGCGGAGGGCCGCTTAGTGGCGATGACCGGTGATGGTACCAACGACGCACCGGCGCTGGCACAGGCTGATGTGGCGGTGGCAATGAACTCCGGTACGCAGGCGGCAAAAGAAGCGGGCAACATGGTCGATCTTGATTCCAACCCGACCAAGCTTATCGAAGTGGTGCACATCGGCAAACAGATGCTGATGACGCGCGGTTCACTGACCACCTTCAGTATCGCCAACGACGTGGCGAAGTATTTTGCCATCATTCCGGCCGCGTTCGCCGCGACCTATCCGCAACTGAATGCGCTGAACATTATGCGTCTGCATTCGCCGGACTCGGCCATTCTGAGTGCGGTGATCTTTAACGCTTTGATTATTGTCTTTCTGATCCCGCTGGCGCTGAAAGGCGTGAGCTACAAACCGCTTTCCGCATCCGCCATGCTGCGCCGTAACCTGTGGATTTACGGTCTGGGGGGGCTGGTGGTGCCGTTTATCGGCATCAAAGTGATTGATTTGCTGCTGACCCTGCTGGGTCTGGTGTGAGGTGTCTGATGAGTGCTTTACGTCCGTTGTTTTCAACAATGATTTTCCTGCTGCTGCTGACGGGCGGCGCGTATCCACTGCTGACCACTGCGCTGGGACAATGGTGGTTCCCGCATCAGGCCAACGGTTCACTGATTCGGGATGAGCACGGGGTGCGGGGTTCTGCGCTGATCGGGCAGAACTTTACCGCTGAAGGCTATTTCCAGGGACGGCCTTCGGCCACCGCTGAAATGCCCTATAATCCCATGGCATCCGGCGGCAGTAATCTTGCCGCCAGTAACCCGGAACTGGATAAACAACTGCAAAACCGGGTCGCCGCCCTGCGCGCCGCCAACCCGCTGGCCAGTCATAACGTACCGGTGGAACTGGTTACTGCCTCCGCGAGCGGTCTGGACAACAACCTGACGCCCGCGGCGGTGGCGTGGCAAATCCCCCGCGTGGCGCAGGCCCGTCATCTCACCATTGAACAGGTGACGCGACTGGTTGCAGAATACACGCAGAAACCGCTGGTGAGCTTTATCGGTCAACCGGTCGTAAATATTGTCGAACTCAATTTAGCGCTGGACAGCATGAATGGCGAATAGTGAACCGGTACGCCCCGACCCCGATCGCCTGCTTGAGCAGGCGGTCGCCCCGCATCGGGGAAAACTAAAAATCTTCTTCGGCGCCTGTGCGGGCGTCGGGAAAACCTGGTCGATGCTGGCTGAAGCCCAGCGCCTGCGCGCACAGGGACTCGACATCCTGATTGGCGTGGTGGAGACCCACGGACGCAAAGAGACCGCCGCCCTGCTGGATGGTCTCAGCATTCTGCCGTTGAAACGCCAGGCGCGCCACGGGCGTCATATCAGTGAATTCGATCTCGATGCCGCGCTCGCCCGCCGTCCGGCGCTGATCTTAATGGATGAACTGGCGCACAGTAATGCGCCTGGCTCACGCCATCCCAAGCGCTGGCAGGACATTGAAGAACTGCTCGACGCCGGTATTGATGTCTTTACCACCGTCAACGTGCAGCATCTCGAAAGCCTGAACGATGTGGTCAGCGGCGTGACGGGGATTCAGGTGCGCGAAACCGTACCGGATCCGTTTTTTGACGCTGCCGACGAGGTGGTGCTGGTCGATTTACCGCCTGACGATCTGCGCCAGCGTCTGAAAGAGGGCAAAGTCTATATCGCCGGGCAGGCCGAGCGCGCCATCGAACACTTCTTCCGCAAGGGCAATTTAATTGCGCTACGCGAGCTGGCGTTGCGCCGTACCGCCGACCGGGTGGACGATCAGATGCGCGCATGGCGCGGTCGTCCGGGTGAAGAGAGAGTCTGGCATACCCGCGACGCCATACTGCTCTGCATTGGTCACAACACTGGCAGTGAAAAACTGGTGCGCACCGCCGCACGGTTGGCGTCGCGACTGGGCAGCGTCTGGCACGCCGTCTATGTCGAAACCCCCGCGCTGCATCGTCTGCCGGAAAAGCAGCGGCGCAATATTCTGCACGCCCTGCGACTGGCGCAAGAGCTAGGCGCGGAGACCGCCACACTGTCCGATCCCAGCGAAGATAAAGCGGTGGTCCGCTACGCCCGCGAGCATAATCTGGGAAAAATAGTGCTGGGGCGGACGACAACGCGACGTTGGTGGCATCGCGATTCTTTTGCCGACCGGCTGGCGAAACGTGCGCCGGAACTGGATCTGATGGTCGTCGCCCTGGACGAACCGCCGGCTCGGGCGCTGACGTCTATGCCCGACACCCGCACCTTTAAGGACAAATGGCGCGTACAAATTCAGGGCGGCCTGGTCGCCGTCGCGCTCTGCGCCCTCACGACCTTTATTGCCAGCCAGTGGCTGGCTGCCTTTGATGCCGCAAACCTGGTGATGCTCTATCTGCTCGGTGTAGTGGTTATCGCCCTCTTCTATGGTCGCTGGCCGTCGGTGTTTGCCACCTTTATTAGCGTGGTCAGCTTTGATCTGTTCTTCATTGCGCCGCGCGGCACGCTTGCCGTCTCGGATGTGCAGTATCTCCTCACCTTCGGCGTCATGCTAACGGTAGGGCTGGTCGTTGGTAACCTGACGGCAGGCGTGCGCTATCAGGCTCGCGTTGCGCGCTACCGGGAACAGCGTACTCGTCATCTTTATGAGATGTCGAAAGCGCTGGCGATGGGACGCCGTGCGCAAGATATCGCCAGTACCAGCGAACAATTTATTGCCTCCACCTTTCATGCCCGCAGCCAGATTTTATTGCCGAATGAAGAGGGCAAACTGGCCGCCCTCACCCACCAGCAGGGAATGACGCCCTGGGATGATGCCATTGCCCGCTGGAGCTTTGATAAAGGGTTACCGGCAGGCGCCGGCACCGATACTCTGCCCGGCGTGCCGTACCAGATCCTGCCGTTACGCAGCGCCGACAAAACCCACGGTCTGGTGGTTGTCGAACCGGGCAATCTGCGTCAGTTAATGATCCCGGAGCAGCAGCGACTGCTGGAAACGTTCACTCTGCTGGTGGCGAATGCGCTGGAACGTCTGACCTTAACCGCCAGCGAAGAGCAGGCGCGGCTGGCCAGCGAACGGGAAAGCCTGCGTAACGCCCTGCTCGCGGCACTTTCTCACGACCTGCGCACCCCGCTGACCGTGCTGTTTGGTCAGGCGGAAATCCTCACGCTCGACCTCGCCAGCGAAGGCTCGCCTCATGCCAGACAGGCCAGCGAAATTCGCCAGCATGTACTGAATACCACTCGCCTGGTGAATAACCTGTTGGATATGGCGCGGATTCAGTCCGGTGGTTTCAACCTCAAAAAAGAGTGGCTGACGCTGGAAGAAGTGGTGGGCAGCGCGCTGAAAATGCTGGAGCCAGGCCTGCTTCATCCGGTAAACCTCTCCCTGCCCGCGCCGCTGACCCTCATTCACGTCGATGGCCCGCTGTTCGAACGAGTACTGATTAATCTGCTGGAGAATGCCATCAAATATGCCGGACCGCAGGCGGAGATCGGCATCGACGCGCACGTTGAAGACGAACATCTGCAACTCGACGTCTGGGATAATGGGCCTGGCATTGCGCAAGGACAGGAGCAGCGCGTGTTCGATAAATTCGCCCGGGGGAACAAAGAGTCGGCGGTGCCGGGCGTCGGGTTGGGGCTGGCCATCTGTCGGGCGATAGTGGAAGTGCATGGCGGGTCGATTGCCGTCTATAATCGCCCTCAGGGCGGCGCCTGTTTCCGTGTTACACTCCGACAAGACGCTCCACCAGAACTTGAAGATTTTCATGAGGATATGTGACAAACGTTCTGATTGTTGAAGATGAGCAGGCCATTCGCCGCTTTCTGCGTACCGCGCTGGAAGCCGATGGGCTGCGCGTGTATGACGCCGAGACCCTTCAGCGCGGTTTACTGGAGGCGGCAACGCGCAAGCCCGATCTCATTATTCTCGATCTCGGTCTGCCGGATGGCGACGGCATTGATTTCATTCGCGACCTGCGACAGTGGAGCGCCGTCCCGGTGATCGTGCTCTCTGCGCGCAGCGAGGAGAGCGACAAAATTGCCGCGCTGGATGCGGGGGCCGACGACTATCTGAGCAAACCTTTTGGCATTGGCGAATTACAGGCACGCCTGCGTGTTGCCCTGCGTCGTCATTCCGCCACTCCCTCTCCCGAACCGATTGTGCGCTTTTCCGATGTGGTGGTGGATCTCGCCGCGCATCTGATTCATCGCGGTGAAACAGAAATCCATTTAACGCCGATTGAGTTTCGCCTGCTGGCCGTGTTGCTCAACAACGCCGGAAAAGTGCTGACTCAGCGCCAGTTGTTGAACCAGGTCTGGGGACCGAACGCCGTCGAGCACAGCCACTATTTGCGTATTTATATGGGTCACTTGCGACAGAAACTGGAGCTCGATCCCGCGCGACCCCGCCACTTTATTACCGAAACCGGCATTGGCTATCGTTTTATGCCGTGAATGGTTATTCATTATTTTTAAATAATTCTTAAATTTATTTTTTATTATTCCCACCTGGCCATAATTATATTATTTTGACCAGGTCAATTCTCACTGAAAATAAAGAACACAGAATTATAACAAATAATAAACAAAGTGATATCTTATCGTCAGTCATGCATAAAAAACGACTAAATATTTTGCGAATGATCGTTTTTTATTGATCTCCTTCACGGATCGGGGCGTTTTCCTGGATAAAATACCTTCACCTTCTACTGATAAAGAAAAGGTAATCAAAATGGAAAATAATAGCCGTACAATGCCCCATATCAGGCGGACAACACATATTATGATGTTTGCCCACCGTAATAGCTTTGACTTTCATTTCTTTAATGCCCGTTAGTCTTTCGACTATGGGCACTCCAGCATACAGGTCTTCCTGACTCGCTGTATCACAGGCTCACGCCTGTATTCCTCAGTGCTCACTCTGCTTAAGCCTTGATTTACCTGTGACCGGACAGGTAAGGTTTTTTGCATCCTAAAAAAAGCAATTTACTGATTTATTTATCAGGGGACAAGCATTGCTTTTATTCCGGAGTTATCAGTTTCTCATTCGAGAAATTGAGGACCTGCTATTATCTGAAAATAAAGAGATGAAAATGTCTGAATTAAAAATTGCCGTGAGTCGTTCTTGCCCTGACTGTTTTTCTACACAACGCACGATTGTGAATGTTGATGAAAGTAATTTTATTGACGTGGCTGCCGTGGTGTTGTCTGTCAATGATATTGAACGTGGGAAACTCGATGAAATTGACGCGACCGGCTACGGTATTCCGGTGTTTATCGCCGCAGAAGAGGAAGAGCGCGTACCGGCAGAACATCTGCCGCGCATTTCTGGCGTATTCGAATGCAATGAAGCCCGTACCGCTTTCTATGGCCGTCAGTTAGAAACCGCTGCAAACCATTACGAAACACAATTACGTCCTCCCTTCTTCCGCGCGCTGGTTGACTACGTTAACCAGGGAAATAGCGCATTTGACTGCCCTGGACATCAGGGCGGCGAGTTTTTCCGTCGTCATCCGGCAGGTAATCAGTTTGTGGAGTATTTTGGCGAAACGCTTTTCCGCTCCGACCTGTGTAATGCCGATGTGGCAATGGGCGATTTGCTGATCCACGAAGGCGCGCCATGCATCGCTCAGCAACACGCGGCGAAGGTGTTTAATGCGGATAAAACTTACTTTGTGCTGAACGGAACGTCTTCGTCCAACAAAGTGGTGCTGAACGCGCTGCTGACTCCCGGCGATCTGGTGCTCTTCGACCGTAACAACCATAAGTCAAACCACCACGGCGCGTTATTGCAGGCGGGCGCAACGCCGGTCTATCTGGAAACCGCACGTAACCCGTACGGCTTTATCGGCGGGATCGATGCCCACTGCTTTGAAGAGAACTACCTGCGCGAACTGGTGAGCGAAGTGGCGCCGCAGCGGGCTCGCGACGCACGTCCATTCCGTCTTGCTGTTATCCAGTTGGGCACCTATGACGGCACGATTTATAACGCCCGTCAGGTGGTGGATAAAATTGGTCACCTTTGCGATTACATCCTGTTCGACTCCGCCTGGGTGGGCTATGAGCAGTTTATCCCGATGATGGCGGATTGTTCTCCACTCCTGCTGGAACTGAACGAAAACGATCCGGGCATTCTGGTGACTCAGTCCGTTCACAAACAGCAAGCGGGCTTCTCCCAGACCTCGCAAATTCACAAAAAAGACAGCCATATCAAAGGGCAGTCGCGCTATGTGCCGCATAAACGCATGAATAACGCGTTCATGATGCACGCCTCCACCAGTCCGTTCTATCCGCTGTTTGCCGCGCTGGACATTAACGCCAAAATGCACGAAGGCGTCAGCGGCCGCAACATGTGGATGGATTGCGTCGCCAATGGTATCGACGCCCGTAAGCTGATCCTCGACAACTGCCATCATATCCGTCCCTTTGTTCCGGAACTGGTTGATGGCAAACCGTGGCAATCTTATCCGACTGCGGAAATCGCCAACGACCTGCGCTTCTTCCACTTTGTTCCCGGTGAACACTGGCATGCGTTTGAAGGTTATGCCGAGCATCAATACTTTGTTGACCCCTGCAAACTGCTGCTGACCACCCCGGGTATCAACGCACGCAATGGCGAATACGATACCTTCGGCGTCCCGGCGACTATCCTTGCCAACTTCTTGCGCGAAAATGGCGTGGTCCCGGAAAAATGCGACCTCAACTCGATCCTGTTCCTGCTGACCCCGGCGGAAGACATGGCGAAACTGCAACAGCTCGTCGCCCTGCTGGTGCGCTTCGAGCGACTGCTGGAGTCTGACGCGCCGCTGGCGGAAGTCCTGCCGTCTATCTACAAACAGCACGAAGCGCGCTATGCCGGTTACACCCTGCGCCAGTTGTGCCAGGAAATGCACGACCTGTATGCGCGTCACAACGTGAAGCAACTGCAAAAAGAGATGTTCCGCAAGTCGCATTTCCCGCGCGTCAGCATGAATCCGCAGGATGCCAACTACGCCTATCTGCGCGGTGAAGTGGATCTGGTGCCGCTGCCTGAGGCCGAAGGCCGTATTGCCGCTGAAGGCGCGCTCCCTTACCCACCGGGCGTGCTGTGCGTGGTTCCGGGGGAAGTCTGGGGCGGTGCGGTATTGCGTTACTTCAGCGCGCTGGAAGAAGGGATCAACCTGCTGCCCGGTTTCGCGCCGGAACTTCAGGGTGTGTACATCAACGAGTGTGATGGTCGCAAACAGGTGTGGTGCTACGTGATTAAACCGCGTGAAGCACAAAACGGCCTGTTGAAAGGAGAAGCATTATGAGTAAAGCCAAATCCAATAAAATGGGCGTGATGCAGCTCACCATCCTGACCATGGTCAATATGATGGGCTCCGGGATCATCATGCTGCCGACCAAACTGGCTGAAGTCGGCACCATTTCGATTATCTCCTGGCTGGTGACAGCCGTCGGGTCCATGGCGCTGGCCTGGGCGTTCGCCAAGTGCGGAATGTTCAGCCGTAAATCAGGCGGTATGGGCGGCTACGCGGAATATGCGTTTGGTAAATCCGGTAACTTTATGGCGAACTACACCTATGGGGTATCGCTGTTGATTGCCAACGTCGCCATCGCGATCTCCGCCGTGGGTTACGGTACTGAACTCTTCGGTGCCTCCCTCTCCCCGGTGCAAATCGGTCTCGCCACCATCGGCGTACTGTGGATCTGTACGGTCGCCAACTTTGGCGGTGCACGCATTACCGGGCAGATCAGCAGTATCACTGTCTGGGGGGTGATCATTCCGGTTGTCGGTCTGTGCATCATCGGCTGGTTCTGGTTTAGCCCAACGCTGTATGCCAACTCGTGGAACCCGCATCACGTACCGTTCTTTACCGCCGTCGGTTCGTCTATCGCGATGACGCTGTGGGCGTTCCTTGGTCTGGAATCCGCCTGTGCGAACGCAGAAGTAGTGGAAAACCCCGAAAAGAACGTCCCGATTGCCGTACTGGGCGGGACGCTGGGCGCGGCGGTGATCTACATCGTCTCGACCAACGTGATTGCCGGGATTGTACCTAACATGGATCTGGCGAACTCCACCGCGCCGTTTGGTCTGGCGTTTGCGCAGATGTTCACACCGGAAGTGGGTAAAGTGATCATGGCGCTGATGATCATGTCCTGCTGCGGTTCGTTGCTGGGCTGGCAGTTCACCATTGCTCAGGTCTTTAAATCCTCTGCCGATGAAGGCTATTTCCCGAAAATCTTTTCTCGCGTGACCAAAGTCGATGCGCCGGTTCAGGGGATGCTCGCGATCGTCATCATCCAGAGCGGCTTATCACTGATGACCATCAGCCCGTCGCTGAACAGCCAGTTTAACGTGCTGGTCAACCTGGCCGTGGTGACGAACATCATTCCGTATATTCTGTCGATGGCCGCACTGGTGATCATCCAGAGAGTGGCGAATGTGCCTGCAGCAAAGGCGAAATCGGCAAACTTCGTGGCATTCATCGGTGCGATGTATAGCTTCTATGCACTCTACTCGTCAGGTGAAGAAGCGATGCTGTACGGTTCCATCGTGACCTTTCTCGGCTGGACGCTGTACGGTCTGGTTTCACCGCGTTTTGAACTGAAAAATAAGCACGGTTAATACCCCATCCCGGACTGCAGGCAACTGCGGTCCGGTTCCCTCAACTTCCTGTTTAAGACAGCAATCATGAGTAATCCAGAACGTATCGTCAGCGATCCTGATGACATTCTCGCCATTATCAAAAATCACCCGATTTGCCGGATAGCGCTCAACGATGAGACCAGTCCGTATATTGTGCCCGTCAATTTTGGTTATGAGTATCAGGACGGGCGCTGGACTTTCTGGTTCCACGGCGCACGTAACGGGAAAAAGATGCGTCTGTTACGTAGAAATCCGGCAATCAGTATCGAGATTGATGGCGACCACCAGCTGATGGAGGCTGAAGAAGCCTGCGATTATAGCTACGCATATACCAGTATTATTGCCAGCGGAAAGGCATCCATTGCCCTGCCACGACGCGAGATGGAACACGGTCTGAACGTGATAATGCGTCAGGTTGTACCAGAAAAAACGTTCCATTATCGCGAAGAGATGATGAAAGCGGTATGCGTAGTTCGCATTGACTGCCAGACATTAACCTGTCGGCGGCATACCGCAGTATCTGCACCGTTTTCGTAAACCTGATAAGCAAAGCGCCTTCAACAATACCAGCCGTACCTCGTCCGGCCCGACGCTAACCTTTTTCACGGTCTGTGACACCCATCATTAAAACACGGTTTTATTTTTAATGAATGCGTGTTCTATTTATTTCCTGAATGTCGTGACAATGTTTTATTAGCTTCAGGGGTCGACTAAGACCGAAAACATCTATCAGGAGATGGACATGAAAAAAGCCTTTTGTATGGCGCTCTTGCTGTTAAGCAGCTCTTGCTTTGCGCAGAGTACAGACGTTAACGCGGTGACAAATGCTGTAGAAAGCATGCGTCAGGCGATGCTGAGCGGTGAAAAATCCAGTCTGGAAAAAGTGGGGTTACCTTCTCTGAGCTATGGTCACTCCAGTGGAAGAATTGAAAATAACGCCGAATTTGTTGACGCTATCGTGACCGGAAAATCACAATTTAAAACTCTGAATCTGAACGACCAGACTGTGCAGATTGATGGCGATGTCGCGATTGTCCGCCATATTCTGGAGGCTAAAACCAACGACAGTGGAAAACCTGGTGAAGTAAAAATCGGCGTGATGCTGGTGATGAAAAAAGACAGCGCCGGAGACTGGAAGTTATTAGCGCGTCAGGCGTATAAGCTCCCCCAGTAACCACGCGGACTTCCGCCAACGTGCGAGCGTAGGCCTGATAAGCGTAGCGCCATCAGGCAATCAAACAGCACCGGAAGCGGCCTACGGGAAAAGTGTTCGGAAATAAAAAAGGAGCCTTACGGCTCCTTTTTTAATGCGGCTTTCCAGCTCAGGCGTTTTTCAACACTTCGCTGACGATTTCGACCGCTTCTTTCTCGATCTGTTTGCGATGTTCTTCGCCGAGGAAGCTCTCGCAATAGATCTTGTACGCATCTTCTGTACCAGACGGGCGCGCCGCGAACCAACCGTTGTCGGTCATGACTTTCAGACCGCCAATCGACGCACCGTTACCTGGTGCCGCCGTCAGACGCGCGGTGATCGGGTCACCAGCCAGCGTACTGGCGCTGACCATCTCTGGAGACAGTTTAGACAGCGCCGCTTTCTGTGCCGACGTTGCACCTGCCTGCAGACGGTTATAGCTCGGCGCACCAAAACGGGCGGCAAGCTCGTTATAGTGCTCCTGCGGATTCTTCCCGGTGACAGCAGTAATTTCTGCTGCCAGCAGGCACATGATGATCCCATCTTTATCAGTAGACCACGGCGTACCGTCGAAACGCAGGAAGGATGCTCCCGCGCTCTCTTCGCCGCCAAAGCCGAAGCTGCCATCAAACAGACCATCAACAAACCATTTAAAGCCCACCGGAACTTCGACCAGTTTACGACCCAGATCGTTAACCACGCGGTCAATCATTGCCGAAGAGACCAGCGTCTTACCGACAGCCACGTCTTTGCCCCACTGCGGACGATGCTGGAACAGGTAGTTGATAGCCACCGCCAGATAGTGGTTCGGATTCATCAGCCCCGCCGGAGTGACGATACCGTGACGGTCATAATCCGGATCGTTGGCGAACGCCAGGTCGAACTTATCGCGCAGCGCCAGCAAACCGGCCATGGCACATTCAGAGGAACAGTCCATACGGATTGCGCCATCTTTATCGAGATGCATAAAGCGGAAAGTCTGATCAACCTGATCGTTTACGATGGTCAGATTCAGTTTGTAATGATCTGCGATACGCTTCCAGTATTCAATACCGGAACCGCCCAGCGGATCCACGCCCAGCGTCAGACCGGCTTTCTGGATCGCCGCCATATCGACGATATCCGCCAGCCCCTCAACGAACGGCTGTACCAGGTCCTGCTCTTTGACATGACCGGACGCCAGCGCCGCATCCAGAGAAATACGCTTCACGCCTTTCAGATCGTCAGCCAACAGCGCATTCGCGCGATCTTCCACCACTTTCGTGACGTTGGTATCTGCCGGGCCACCGTTAGGCGGGTTGTATTTAATGCCACCATCTTCCGGCGGGTTGTGGGACGGCGTAATCACAATACCGTCAGCCAGCGGACCACCTTTTTTGTTGTGGACCAGAATGGCATTCGACACCGCGGGCGTGGGGGTAAAACCGTTGTTCTCCTGAACAATCACGTCGACACCGTTCGCTGCGAGCACTTCCAGCACGGAGATAAACGCCGGTTCAGACAGTGCGTGAGTATCTTTCCCCACGTAGCACGGACCCGTAATGCCATTTTTTGCACGTTCTTCCGCGATAGCCTGCGCAATCGCCAGAATATGGGGCTCGTTGAAGCTATGACGGCCTGCACTGCCACGGTGTCCGGAGGTGCCGAACTTCACCGCGTGTTCCGCATTTCCTTTTGCGGGCTTCAGTACATAGTATTGTGACGTCAGTTGCGCGACGTTAATCAAATCACTCTGTTGCGCAGGTTTGCCTGCGCGGTTGTGGATTGCCATTGCCTGGTCCTTCTCTGCATGGATTAAATTGTTCCGCAAACCTTTTCAATCAATTCCGCCGGGAATTGCATTGACTGCATGATGTGCTCAATCATGCTGCATTTACGGCCGGTGTTGGTGTTGGTGATCACCCAATACGGCGTGCCGGGCACGTGTTTGGGTTTGGTCTGGTTACCGTTTTTCAGTAGCGTCTGTTCATCAGCCGCGAAGTAGACACGCGTACGGCCATGCAACGATTCCGTTGCCTCAGCAAACGCGTGTTGATCCAGTGTATAGAGTGTAGTCAGCACCAGCATAAAGCGGTTAACGGCCTTCTTCTGTTCGGCATATTCATCGGACAGAAGCAGTTCACGCATAGCGCGCACTTTATCTTTGACAAGATTGACGGGTTTCGCCTCGGCAACAGCCGGCTGCGCGACGCGAACCTCTTTTGTCACTGGCGTGACGGGCTGTGATGCGGCGGAAAACTTCAACATACGCCGTAAAATCTCGGATGCGCTCTCGCCGATATGCTTCGTGTGGCTGGCAATATAGCTGTAGAGTTCATCATCAACTTCAATCGTTTTCATCTTAATCCAGTGCGGTGTCTTATCTGATCTGAAATACAAATCGTTGGGAGTATAGGGGCAAATCCCAACAGCGAATAGCGTCAAACCCGGCTGAACAAAAAACTCGGAGAAAACCGAAGTGGTTGCAGCCCAGTGGCAGAATGGTCAACATAATACCCTAACCCGACAGAGCGAAAAAAAGAACTTTGCCATGAAATTGAATATCCGAGCGCAATCCGCACAAAACCTGCACAATAATTATCCCATCGTACTGGTTCACGGTTTATTTGGCAGTCTGGACAATCTGGGCGTGCTGGCTCGTGACCTGGTGAACGACCATGACATCATTCAGGTCGATATGCGTAATCACGGCCTTTCTCCGCGCGACCCGGTGATGAACTACCCGGCAATGGCGCAGGATCTGTTAGATACGCTGAATGCGCAACACATCGAAAAAGCCACCTTTATTGGTCATTCGATGGGGGGAAAAGCGGTGATGGCGCTCAGCGCGCTGGCCCCGGAACGCATCGCCCGTTTAGTGGCGATCGATATTGCCCCGGTGGATTACCACGTCCGTCGCCATGACGAAATTTTCACCGCCATCAACGCGGTGACGGCATCGCCGGCAAAGACCCGTCAGCAGGCGGCTGCAATCATGCGCGAACATCTTAATGAAGAAGGTGTGATTCAGTTTTTGCTGAAATCGTTCGTTGACGGCGAATGGCGCTTCAACGTGCCGGTGCTGTGGGAACAGTATCCGCATATCGTCGGCTGGGAGACAATACCGGCCTGGGATCATCCGGCACTGTTTATTCCCGGCGGCAACTCCCCTTACGTCACCGAAGCATATCGCGCCGATTTACTGGCGCAGTTCCCGCAGGCGCGTGCGCACGTCATTGCCGGAGCCGGTCACTGGGTGCATGCCGAAAAACCGGAGGCGGTGCTGCGCGCCATCCGTCGTTATCTTAATGAAACGGCTAACTGATTAAAAACTCAGCGTCCGTGCGCGATTACGCGTGCGAACGTTGGCGCGCCTCATTCGCTGATGTATGATGGCGCGCTATCCATCCGGGCAGAGGCCTGGCTGATTGTTTCCCCGAAGTCACCAATATCATGGCCAAAGAACAAACGGACCGTACGACACTAGATCTGTTCGCGCACGAGCGTCGCCCGGGACGACCGAAAACCAATCCGCTTTCGCGCGATGAACAGCTGCGCATTAATAAGCGTAATCAACTCAAACGCGACAAAGTTCGCGGTCTTAAGCGTGTCGAACTCAAACTCAACGCGGAAGCGGTTGATGCGTTGAATGAGCTGGCGGAATCCCGAGAGATGAGCCGCAGTGAACTGATCGAAGAGATATTGATGGCCCAACTGGCGGCACTACGCGGCCAGGATCTTGCCTGAAATCATCCCATTTCCCACTTTCATGTAGCATGGAGTGCACTCGTATGCGTTTGCTATTTCCGCATACCTGACTGTTCTGCTATGATTGCCCTTATCTGTGGGCAATTCGCCACCACCATTTCAATAAGTTTCAAGAGGTTACTTTACTCATGGCAATCACTGGCATCTTTTTCGGCAGCGACACCGGGAACACCGAAAATATCGCAAAAATGATTCAAAAACAGCTTGGTAAAGACGTTGCCGATGTGCATGACATTGCAAAAAGCAGCAAAGAAGATCTCGAAGGCTACGACATTCTGCTGCTTGGCATTCCAACCTGGTACTACGGTGAAGCGCAGTGCGACTGGGATGACTTCTTCCCTACCCTCGAAGACATTGATTTTAACGGCAAACTGGTCGCACTGTTCGGCTGCGGCGATCAGGAAGATTATGCAGAATACTTCTGCGACGCGTTAGGCACGATCCGCGATATCATTGAGCCGCGCGGTGCAACTATCGTGGGTCACTGGCCGACCGCAGGCTATCATTTTGAAGCCTCCAAAGGTCTGGCGGATGACGACCATTTTGTCGGTCTGGCGATTGACGAAGACCGTCAGCCGGAACTGACCGCCGAGCGCGTGGAAAAATGGGTGAAGCAGATTTCTGAAGAACTGCACCTCGACGAGATCATCAACGCCTGATGTACGGCGGCGCAGACAATGTTTGCGCCGCATCAATAGACAGAACCAATCAAAATAATTGCTACAAATTTGTAACTTTCTTGCCCATCCCTGTACAATGTGCGGGAGTTTTTAGGTGGCGCTCTCATTTCCAGGCAATACCGACTATTTATTAACATTTGCCAGAGGCTTGCAGTTTTCATTTAGACACGGCAGTCCTATAATGAAACGCATTATCTCGAGTGCAATTTCTGTCACTTCTTGTATGAAGTGAATCGTTTAGCAACAGGACAGATTCCGCATGACTGACAACAATACCGCATTAAAGAAGGCTGGCCTGAAAGTAACGCTTCCTCGTTTAAAGATTCTGGAAGTTCTTCAGGAACCGGAAAACCATCACGTCAGTGCGGAAGATTTATATAAACGACTGATCGACATGGGTGAAGAAATTGGTCTGGCGACCGTGTATCGCGTGCTGAACCAGTTTGATGACGCCGGGATCGTAACCCGCCACAATTTTGAAGGCGGCAAATCCGTTTTTGAGCTGACCCAGCAGCATCATCACGATCACCTTATTTGCCTCGATTGCGGCAAAGTGATCGAATTCAGTGATGATTCTATTGAAGCACGCCAGCGTGAGATCGCAGCAAAACATGGCATTCGTCTGACGAACCATAGCCTTTATCTGTACGGCCACTGCGCTGAAGGCGATTGCCGCGAAGACGAACACGCGCACGACGCGAAATAATTTGCACTATTCTGAAAAGCCAACCTGTCGGTTGGCTTTTTTTATGCGCGCCATTCGCCACTCTGCGCTTTCTTCTGACAGCATGTTGCTTTAATGTAAAATCTCCCCCTGCCTTGTCCGGAGAATCGAAATGGAACTTCGCCAGCTACGTTATTTTGTCCGTATTGTGGAAACCGGCAGTATGGGCAGCGCGGCGCTCGATCTCGACATCGGCGTCTCCGCGCTCAGCCAGCAGATGACGCGGCTGGAAAACGAACTCGCCATTCGTCTGTTGCAGCGAACCTCGCGTGGCGTAACGCCAACCAACGCCGGTCTGGCCTTTTACTCGCAGGCACAGCTGGCGTTGCGTCATGCTGATGATGCTATTCTGGCCGCGCGCGATGCGCGTCTGTCCGGACACGTCAGCGTCGGTATGGCCCCCAGCACGGCCTCCGTCCTGGGAATGCCGTTTATTCATGCCATGCGGGAACATTACGCCGACGTTCGCCTGCATGTGGTGGAAAGCCTGTCGGGTAATCTGGAACGGATGATCAACACCCGTCAGATTGATCTGGCCGTTGTTTTTCAGAAAGAGAAGATCCTGCGCTGGAGCGCCAGGCCGGTTCTCGAAGAGCGACTTTTTCTGATTGGCACGCATGACCTGCTGGCGGCGATTCCGGATGACACCATAACCCCTGCTCAACTGGCGAATATTCCCCTGATCATGCCAAGCCTGGGCCACGGACTGCGCGGCCGACTGGAGGCCATTTGTCAGGAACACGGACTGAAGGTGGATATCGCCACGGAAATTGATGGCCTGACGTTACTGATGCGCGCCGTTCGCAGCGGACTTGGCGCCACGTTGCAACCAGGTGCTGCCATTTCGCATCTTGAGAGGGAAGCGCTGAGAGTGATTGGCGTCCATAATCCCATACTCAGCCGCCCTAATTTTCTGGTCAGCCTGTCTGACGATGAACTCACCCCCGCCGGTCTTGCAGCCCGCGTGATACTCACAAAAGTGATGCGTGAACTTGTGGAAACCGGCAGTTGGCCGGGCGCGACCCTTTACACTCACTAAACAGGTCTTTAGCTTCCCGCCATAGCGCCCATACAACCTGTACGTATACATTTCAATTACAAATTTAACAAATAGTTAAATGGTAATGGAGTAGACGATGGTTGATGTACTGGTGATTGGCGGTGGTAATGCCGCGTTATGTGCCGCCTTAACCGCCCGTGAGGCAGGAGCTTCCGTGTTGCTGTTAGAGGCCGCGCCCCGGGAATGGCGCGGCGGCAACTCTCAACACACGCGCAATTTACGCTGTATGCACGATGCGCCACAGGATGTGCTGGTTGAGAGTTATCCCGAAGAGGAGTTCTGGCAGGATCTCTGGCGTGTCACCGAAGGCAATACCAATGAAGCGTTAGCGCGCCTGGTGATCCGTACCTCTTCACAGTGTCGCGACTGGATGCGCCAGCATGGTGTCAATTTTCAGCCCCCACTCTCTGGTGCGCTGCACGTCGCGCGTACCAATGCCTTTTTCATGGGCGGCGGTAAAGCCCTCGTGAACGCTTATTACCGCAGCGCAGAAAAGCTGGGGGTACAGATTCGCTACAACACACCGGTGCAGGCGCTTGAATTGCATCATGGCGATTTCGTCGCAGCCCTGGCAGGTCACGAGCGCATTGAGGCAAAAGCCTGCGTACTCGCCGCCGGTGGATTTGAATCCAATCGCGAATGGCTGCGTGACGCCTGGGGAGAGAACGCACGCGGCGAATGGCCAGCCGATAACTTCCTCATTCGCGGCACCCGCTTTAATCAGGGCGTCTTGCTCAAATTTATGATCGACGCCGGGGCTGACATCATCGGCGATCCGTCCCAGTCCCACTGTGTGGCGATTGATGCCCGGGCCCCGCTGTATGATGGCGGCATTTGCACGCGCGTGGATTGCGTCTCACTTGGCGTGGTAATCAACCGGGATGCGGAACGCTTTTACGATGAAGGCGAAGATTTCTGGCCGAAACGCTATGCCATCTGGGGGCGTCTGGTTGCCCACCAGCCAGGGCAGATTGGCTACTCCATCATCGACAGCAAAGCGATCGGCCACTTTATGCCGCCAGTTTTCCCCGGCGCACAGGCCAATACGCTGGATGAACTGGCCCGCCAGCTAGGGCTGGATCCCGAACGCTTTACCCATACCGTGGAGCACTACAACCAGTCCTGTCAGCCGGGTCAGTTTGATCACACGACGCTGGACGACTGCGCAACGCTGGGCCTGACGCCACCGAAAACCCACTGGGCGCGACCCATTGATACACCTCCCTACTACGGCTATGCCCTGCGACCAGGGATCACCTTTACCTATCTGGGACTGAAAGTGAATGAACATGCTGCGGTCCATTTTGCAGGCGTCCCCAGCCGTAACCTGTTCGTTGCCGGTGAGATGATGGCAGGCAACGTACTGGGCAAGGGCTATACCGCCGGTGTCGGCATGTCCATCGGCACCACGTTTGGTCGCATCGCAGGTAAAGAAGCCGCGCAGGCAGCGCGTAAGGAGGCGCATCATGAAGCAGCTTGAAAAACTGATCATCGAAGCCAAAATCCTCACCGAGCCAGAGGCTGAAGTCGAGCGGGTGATGCAGGTGTGTAACGCCTGTCGCTATTGCGAAGGGTTTTGCGCCGTGTTCCCGGCGATGACTCAACGACTGGAATTTGGCAAAGCCGACATTAACTATCTGGCAAACCTGTGTCATAACTGCGGCGCCTGCCTGCACGCCTGCCAGTATGCACCACCCCATGAGTTTGCGATCAACGTGCCGAAAGCGATGGCGGAAGTGCGTCTGGAAACGTATCAACACTACGCACAACCGGCGGCCTTCGGGGCGCTGTATCGCCGGGCTGGCGTCACCGTGACGCTGGCGCTGGTCGTTGGTCTGATCCTCTTTTTACTCCTCGCGATGGGACTGAAGGGATCGCTGCTCCACCCGCCGTTGGCCGGTGATTTCTACCAAATTTTCCCGCACAACCTGCTGGCATGGATGTTTGGCTCGGTTTTCATGCTGGCGATCGGTTTACTGATGGCAGGGGTGATCCGCTTCTGGCGCGAGATTTCTCCCGTCGGGCCGCGTCCGGCGGAAATAGCCGAAGCCTCACACAATGCGCTGACGCTGAAATACCTCGACGGTGGACACGGCAAAGGCTGCAACGACGCGGACGATGCCTTTACGTTGATGCGTCGTCGTTTCCACCATTTCACCTTTTACGGCTTTATGCTCTGTTTCGCCGCGACCGTGGTGGCGACCGGTTATCACTATTTCGCCGGATGGGAAGCCCCCTACCCGTTCTTCAGCGCGCCGGTCATGCTTGGCACGCTCGGAGGAATCGGTTTAGTCGTCGGCCCGGCAGGCCTGCTGTGGTTAAACCTTAAGCGCTCGCCACTGCATGGCGACGCGCGACAGAAACCGATGGATCGCGGCTTTATTTTACTGCTGCTCCTGACCAGCCTGACCGGTTTAGGTCTGCTGGCGGGAAGAGACACCTCATGGATGGGGATCCTGCTTGCCCTCCATCTTGGCGTGGTCATGGCACTTTTTTTGACCATCCCATACGGAAAATTTGCCCACGGATTTTACCGCTGCGCGTCTTTACTCAAATGGGCGATTGAGAAGCGACGTGGAAAACAGGCGGGGGTCGCAGGCGACTGACCCGCACACTCTTACCTCTATACATAATTATGATAAGACAGTGGAGCAACCTCAATGACTCAACAACCATCGCGCGCCGGCACGTTCGGCGCAATACTGCGTGTGACCAGCGGTAATTTTCTCGAACAGTTCGATTTTTTTCTGTTTGGTTTTTACGCCACCTATATTGCAAAGACGTTTTTTCCCGCCGAAAGTGAGTTCGCTGGCCTCATGCTGACCTTTGCCGTTTTTGGCTCCGGTTTTTTAATGCGCCCCATTGGGGCAGTTGTACTGGGGGCGTATATTGACCGGATTGGCCGACGGAAGGGGTTGATGGTCACCCTGGCGATTATGGGTTGCGGCACGCTGCTCATCGCCCTCGTTCCGGGTTATCAGACTATCGGCCTGCTGGCTCCCGTGCTGGTCCTGGTGGGACGTCTGCTACAGGGATTTTCTGCCGGCGTCGAACTGGGCGGCGTCTCTGTTTATCTTTCTGAAATCGCCACGCCAGGCAATAAAGGCTTTTACACCAGTTGGCAATCGGCCAGCCAGCAGGTGGCGATCGTGGTCGCCGCGCTGATCGGTTACGGTCTGAATGCCACGCTGGGACACGATGAAATCT
The DNA here is from genome assembly GCF_002880615.1 of Citrobacter freundii complex sp. CFNIH2. NCBI lineage: Bacteria > Pseudomonadati > Pseudomonadota > Gammaproteobacteria > Enterobacterales > Enterobacteriaceae > Citrobacter > Citrobacter freundii complex sp. CFNIH2. Next base: position 2,265,415 of record NZ_CP025757.1, read on the forward strand.
CCGAATGGGGTTGGCGAATCCCGTTCTTCATTGGCTGCATGATTATTCCGCTGATTTTTGTTCTTCGACGTTCGCTACAGGAAACGGAAGCCTTTTTACAACGTAAACACCGCCCCGACACCCGGGAAATTTTTACCACCATTGCTAAAAACTGGCGCATTATCACCGCGGGTACCCTGCTGGTGGCGATGACGACCACGACCTTTTATTTTATTACCGTTTATACCCCCACTTACGGGAGAACGGTGTTGAACCTGAGCGCGCGTGACAGCCTGGTAGTCACCATGCTGGTGGGGATTTCTAACTTCATCTGGCTGCCGATTGGCGGCGCCATCTCTGACCGGATCGGGCGTCGTCCGGTGCTGATGGGCATCACCTTGCTCGCCCTCATCACTACCTGGCCGGTCATGAACTGGCTTACCGCCGCCCCCGACTTCACCCGCATGACGCTGGTGCTGCTCTGGTTCTCGTTCTTCTTCGGCATGTACAACGGCGCGATGGTAGCCGCACTGACCGAAGTGATGCCGGTGTATGTCCGAACCGTGGGTTTTTCACTGGCCTTTAGTCTCGCCACGGCAATTTTCGGCGGCCTGACGCCAGCCATCTCTACCGCATTGGTCCAGTTGACCGGCGATAAGAGTTCTCCTGGGTGGTGGCTCATGTGCGCTGCGCTGTGCGGGCTCGCCGCGACGGCAATGCTGTTTGTTCGTCTCAGCCATGGTTATCAGACGGCTGATAATAAGCTCTGAAACGCAAACGGGCGGAGATCTCTCTCCGCCCGCTTTATGTGGTCTCTGACGCTTACTTCGCCGTATTGTTACTACGAATTTCCTGCCAGATCTTATCGCAATCGGCTTTCACAGCCTGATCGTTACCGGTACGTGTCGCCTGAATACACTGCTGATAATCCAGCACGCGAACACTTTCCTGATTCGCAAACTGTTGATGCTGCTTTTCTTTTTTCAGCACATCCAGCACGCTCTGGCAGGCTTCGATTTTCTCTGGCGATCCCTGTGCCGTGTTGATACAGGCGCTATATGCCTCTTTCAACCGGCTGTCTTCTTTCGGGGCCGTTGACGGTGCGCAGGCCACCAGTCCCGAGGCCATTACGGCGATGAGTATCAGTTTTTTCATAGCAGGGTCCTCAACGATGCGGCAGGCACAAGGCCTGCCGCTGATGGCATTAGAAGATGGTGAACGGTGCAATCACAATGAACTTCACGTCGCGCTCATCCTGGAAGATGTTGCCGTAACCGCCGCCCCAGCTCGGGATGTTGGAGTGGTTGTCATATTCGGTGAAGTGCAGTTTAAACATGGTGCCTTTCGCACGACCGTCCTGCAAGGTGTAGACCGCATCCAGGCTGTATGAAGACTCTTCGATGGTACGGTTTTTGTCGTAGTACGCATCCGGGCTGCTCTGCCAGGTAGACGGTTTCGCGTCCCAGGCATACACATAGGAAGCCCCGACGGCCCAGCCCGGCAGGTTCCAGTTCTTCAGGTCATACATCGCGCCAAAGAAGACCGCTTTTTCGCCGTTGGCGTTGAAGTCTGAACGGTTATCCCACCAGATATCCAGACGACCGTTGGACGACGCATAGGTTGGCGTCATACGTTGCAGGAAGAACCCTTGCTGCCCTTCAGCCTTAACCCAGGTTCCTTCCAGACGCAGGTCAACCACTTCCGCCACTTTGTAGCCGAAGGTCAACGCCTGCAACCAGGCGGTTCCGTCATAGATATCGCTGGCGCTGCGGTCATCGACTTTGTCACGCGCACCGTAGAACTGGTAGCTGGTGGAGAACGGATTGCCACCTAAATCAAACTTGTAGCTGGCTTTGGCGAAGTACTGATCGACATAGCCTTCGGACTGACCAAATGCGGCTTCCAGCACCAGGTCATTTTTGAAATCATATTTTGCGCCGACAGAATGGAGATAATCGACTTTGGTCTTTTTATCGCCCTGGTAGAATTTATCAACCTCAGTGTGCCATGGCGCTTTATATTCGTTGGCCCACATATAGGAGAAGCTCAGTGCGCCCGCATCGCCGTAGTCAAAGTTTGCGCCAGCTTCGGCCCCCTGATAGGTACCCGGCATAAAGCTCCAGTGCGGCGCTAACAGCGTCTGACCGGTAGGCTGAATATAACCGGCACGTGCCCAGGCTGGACCGTATTTGAATTTCGCGGCGGCCTTGTACAGACTAATTCCGCTCTTATCGCCGGAGTAGTCTTCATCGTAGCCTTTGTTCTTTTTCGAGAAAGCGATTTCGTTTGGATGGCCGCTGTCGCCGTTTTCTGCCATTTCAATCGCAGTAAACGCCGCCACATCGAGACCGAACATATCTGCTGCATAGCCGGACTGGAAATCCAGGTTGGCGTTCCAGGTCGCGTGAGAAAGGTTGGTTTTGTACTTATCTCCGTCGGTGACATCTTTACGGTCGCGCTCGCGCTGCCAGTAATAAATGCCGCCCGTCAGGGTTGAATCATCAATAAAACCTTCGGCCTGTGCCTGCGGAACAACGACCAGACCCGACAGTGCTGTGATACCGGCGATAGCCAACGCCAGCGCACTACGTTTGCCACTAAACGTACGCATATGTTAATCCTCTTTGACGTATAAATTGCTGTTGCCAAAGGCGAAACAGCGAAAAAATAAAAAAGTAAAAGTAGCATTGAGAAAAACCTCACTGACTACAGTGATAGACTATTTTTCGCGACGCGAATTATCAATACCTTTCTGTAACGAGAATGTAAGAGTATGAGCAACCGCACATATTTCATTGCTTCCTGTTACATTTTATTCATCCATCAACAAATGCCATAAAAGATGTAAATTCTCTTTGTTTTCCAGAAAGATGAACGCGGTTTCATGCCATTATCTGTTTTTTGCGCACATTATCGATAACAGACGGTTGTTAATGACATTATTTTTTGAATGGGAATTAATTCGCTTCGCAAAGCGAGATATTTCGTTGAACAGAAGATGAAAAAAACGCCGCAGAATGCGGCGTTTGAAGAGGTCGTTGCGGCAGCTTATTCGCCGACTTTCGCCCAGGTGTCACGCAGGCCAACGGTGCGGTTAAACACCAGTTTCTCTGCGCTGGCGTAACGGCTGTCCAGACAGAAGTAACCTTCGCGCTCAAACTGGAACGCTTTCCCTGCTACCGCGGCTTTCAACGATGGCTCTGCAAAGCCCTGTTTGATCACCAGCGATTCCGGGTTCATCACGGACAGGAAATCTTCCGCCGCGCCAGGATTCGGTACGATGAACAGACGATCGTAGAGGCGAATTTCAACTGGCAGTGCGTGTGCGGCGCTAACCCAGTGGATCACGCCTTTCACTTTACGGCCATCAGCCGGATCTTTGCTCAGGGTATCCGCATCATAGGTACAGAAGATGGTGGTGATAGTGCCTTCCGCATCTTTTTCCACGCGTTCTGCTTTCACCACGTAGGCGTTACGCAGACGCACTTCTTTACCCATCACCAGACGCTTGTACTGCTTATTGGCTTCTTCACGGAAGTCAGCGCGGTCGATCCAGATTTCACCGCTGAACGGAACCTCACGCGTGCCCATTTCCGGTTTGTTCGGATGGTTAGGCATGGTGACCATTTCGCTTTCGCCCTGCGGGTAGTTCTCGATAACCAGTTTTACCGGATCGATCACCGCCATCGCACGCGGGGCGTTTTCGTTCAGATCTTCGCGGATACAGGATTCCAGCGACGCCATTTCGATCGTATTGTCCTGCTTGGTCACGCCAATGCGTTTGCAGAATTCACGGATCGCCGCGGCGGTATAGCCGCGACGACGCAGACCGGAGATCGTCGGCATACGCGGATCGTCCCAGCCTTCAACGTGCTTATCAGCCACCAGCAGGTTCAGCTTACGCTTGGACATCACCGTGTATTCCAGATTCAGGCGCGAGAATTCATACTGGCGCGGGTGAACTGGAATGGAAATGTTATCCAGCACCCAGTCGTACAGACGACGGTTGTCCTGGAACTCCAGGGTACACAGAGAGTGCGTAATGCCTTCCAGCGCATCGCTGATGCAGTGGGTGAAGTCGTACATCGGGTAGATGCACCACTTGTTGCCGGTCTGATGGTGCTCGGCAAATTTAATACGGTACAGAACCGGATCGCGCATCACGATAAACGGCGACGCCATGTCAATCTTCGCACGCAGGCAGGCTTTACCTTCTTCAAAACCGCCGGTACGCATTTTTTCGAACAGAGCGAAATTTTCCTCGATGCTGCGATCGCGGAACGGACTGTTTTTGCCAGGCTGAGTCAACGTGCCACGGTATTCGCGGATCTGCTCCGGCGTCAGCTCATCGACATACGCCAGACCTTTGTTGATCAGTTCAACCGCGTAGGCGTGCAGTTGATCAAAGTAATCTGAGGAGTAGCGAACGTTGCCAGCCCAGTGAAAACCTAACCACTCAACGTCGTTTTTGATCGAATCAACGTACTCGATATCTTCTTTTACCGGGTTGGTGTCATCGAAACGCAGGTTGCACTGGCCCTGGTAGTCTTGCGCGATACCAAAGTTCAGGCAGATGGATTTCGCGTGGCCAATGTGCAGATAGCCATTTGGCTCCGGCGGAAAACGGGTATGGATCGTGGTGTGCTTACCACTGGCCAGATCTTCATCGATGATCTGACGAATAAAGTTACTCGGGCGGGCTTCAGCCTCACTCATCGTGGATTCCTCAAAGCGTAAACAACGTATAACGGCATATGATCTTATAAGCCGGACTGACTGACAACCTTTAGTTACTGAAAAAGTGGCGTTGAAGAAAAATAGGCGGGAATTTGCTGCAAAAAAAAGCGGCGGAGGTTTCCCCCGCCGCTTCATGTTACCGGATGGCGTCTTATGCCTTACCCGGCCTACCCTTTAATTTCATACAGTGGCGTTTGACCGGCAACCACGTGACCGTCGGCTTTAATCACCAGGCCGCTGAAGTCGTCGATGTTGCTGCACACCACCGGACTGATCATCGAGCGCGCGTTCGCGTTCAGGTAATCCAGATCCATTTCCAGAATCGGCTGACCCGCTGTCACTTCCGCGCCCTCTTCTACCAGACGTTTGAAGCCCTGTCCGTTCAGCGCGACGGTATCGATACCCATGTGGACAACGATTTCCGCGCCTTTCTCGGTTTCCAGGCAGAACGCATGATTGGTGTTGAAGATTTTCACGATGGTGCCCGCTGCCGGAGAAACCACGGTTTTATCCGTTGGTTTTACCGCAACACCATCACCGACCGCTTTGCTGGCGAACGCTTCGTCAGGCACCTGATCCAGCGCAACCACATCACCGGTCACTGGCGATACCAGTTCAGCAATGGTCACCGCATTCGGTACAGCCTGCGGTTTTGCCGTCGTCTGGGCAGCAGGCGCTGCAGAGGCTTCAGCCGCCGCAACCGGACCGGTTGTTTTCATTGCGTTGGCGATTTTCTCAGCCACGAAGCCGACGATAATCTGCACGCTGGTTTTGTTCAGACGAATCACACCAGAAGCCCCCAGGCGTTTCGCCAGGCCTTCATTCACCAGCGACGAGTCTTTTACGCTCAGGCGCAGACGGGTGATGCAGGCGTCAATACCGGTGAGGTTATCAGAACCGCCGATGGCGGCGATGTACTGACGCGCCAGGGCAGAAACGTCCTGCTCTTTATCGCTGCTCACATTGAGGTCCTGACCATCCGCTTCGCTGCCAGCCACGGCCAGTTCACGACCCGGAGTCATCAGGTTGAATTTGGTGATAACGAAACGGAACACCACGTAGTAGATGGCAAAGAACACCAGACCCTGCGGGATCAGCATCCACCACTGGGTCGCCAGCGGGTTACGGGAAGAAAGCACCATATCCACCAGACCCGCACTGAAGCCGAAGCCGGCAATCCAATGCATGCTCGCCGCGATGAATACGGAGATCCCGGTCAGGACGGCGTGAATCACATACAGAACCGGCGCAACGAACATGAAGGAGAATTCCAGCGGTTCAGTGATACCGGTAAAGAATGCCGCAAACGCACCGGCCATCATGATACCCAGCACTTTCGCCTTGTTCTCAGGACGCGCGCAGTGGTAGATAGCCAGCGCCGCACCCGGCAGACCAAACATCATGATTGGGAAGAAGCCCGCCTGATAACGACCGGTAATCCCGACAACCGCTTTACCCGATTCAATAGACTGGGCGCCGCCGAGGAAGTTAGGAATGTCGTTAATGCCCGCAACGTCGAACCAGAATACGGAGTTCAGCGCGTGATGCAGACCCACCGGAATCAACAGACGGTTAAAGAAGGCGTAGATACCCGCACCGGTTGAGCCCAGTTTTTGAATGTGTTCACCGAAGTTAACCAGACCGTCGAAAATCACCGGCCAGATGTACATCATGATGAACGCCACAATGATCATCACAAAAGAGGTGAGGATCGGCACCAGACGGCGACCGCTGAAGAAGGAAAGCGCTTTCGGCAGTTCGACGCTGCTAAAGCGGTTGTACAGTTCAGCGGAGATAATACCGACAAGGATACCCACGAACTGGTTGCTGATCTTACCGAAAGCGGCAGGAACCTGGTCAGCAGGGATCTTCTGAATCATAGAAACCGCAGCCGGAGAACAGAGCGTGGTCAGCACCAGGAAGCCCACAAAACCGGTCAGCGCCGCAGCACCGTCTTTATCTTTAGACATACCGTAAGCCACACCGATAGCAAACAGTACGGACATGTTATCGATAATGGCGGAACCGGACTTAATGAAGAACGCCGCAAGGGCGTTGTCTCCACCCCAACCTACCGGGTCGATCCAATAGCCGACCCCCATCAATATTGCCGCCGCAGGCAGCGTGGCGACCGGCACCATTAGCGCACGGCCTACCTTTTGCAGATAACCTAGAATACTCACTTTCTTCCCCCTTTGAGACCCCGTTAAGGCTCGCTTTAAGCTGTGTTTTTATTTTGTCACTAACTTATTGAAATTCAGTTGTTGCTTTACTGGCATTGTGAGTGTGTAAAAATTTAATTCGTACCGCAAATTAAAAGCGTGTTTTTTGTGAGTTTAGTCACCAAATATCGTTATATTCACTCCCTTTTACTGGCTATGTGGGAAAACTTATTTTATCATTCAAAAAATCAAGACAGATTGATCCAACTGATGCATGCCAGGTTACGCTTTACCATGCACCTATGCACAATCCGTCAACGGCTTACATTTACTTTCTGAGGTGAAGAATGAGACTGATTCCCCTGACTTCCGCTGAACAGGTCGGCAAATGGGCTGCACGCCATATCGTTAATCGCATCAATGCGTTCAAACCGACAGCCGATCGTCCGTTTGTGCTGGGTCTGCCGACAGGCGGCACGCCGCTGACAGCGTATAAAGCCTTAGTCGAAATGCACAAAGCGGGCCAGGTTAGCTTCAAACACGTCGTGACGTTCAATATGGACGAATATGTCGGCTTGCCAAAAGAGCATCCGGAAAGCTACTACAGCTTTATGCATCGCAATTTCTTTGACCATGTTGATATTCCAGCAGAAAACATCAACCTGCTCAACGGCAACGCGCCGGACATCGACGCCGAATGCCGTCAGTATGAAGAAAAGATCCGTTCCTACGGTAAAATCCACCTGTTCATGGGTGGTGTCGGTAATGATGGTCATATCGCCTTTAATGAACCGGCTTCGTCGCTGGCTTCTCGTACCCGTATCAAAACCCTGACGCATGACACCCGTGTGGCAAACTCCCGTTTCTTTGACGGCGACGTGGATCAGGTACCGAAGTACGCGCTGACCGTTGGCGTGGGTACCCTGCTGGACGCTGAAGAAGTGATGATTCTGGTGCTGGGTTCGCAGAAAGCGCAGGCACTGCAGGCTGCGGTAGAAGGCAATGTGAACCACATGTGGACCATCAGCTGTCTGCAACTGCATCCGAAAGCGGTTGTGGTGTGCGATGAGCCGTCCACAATGGAACTGAAAGTTAAGACACTGAAATATTTCAACGAGTTAGAAGCCGAAAATATCAAAGGTCTGTAATGTAGTCTCCGCCCTGTTTTATGTTCAGGGCGGCATATTTTTTGAAATCGGGGGTCGGAATGTATGCTTTAACCCAGGGCCGGATCTTCACCGGTCACGAAATTCTTGATGACCATGCGATTGTTGTCGCCAATGGCCTGATTGACCGCGTTTGTCCTGTGGCAGAACTGCCGCCAGAGATCGAACAACGTTCAGTGAACGGGGCCATTCTTTCCCCCGGCTTTATCGATGTCCAGCTCAACGGCTGCGGCGGCGTGCAGTTTAACGACACGGCAGAAGCCGTCACCGTTGAAACGCTGGAGATCATGCAGAAAGCCAACGAGAAATCGGGCTGCACCAACTACCTGCCGACACTGATTACCACCAGTGACGATCTCATGAAGCAAGGCATTCGCGTGATGCGTGAATACCTGGCGAAACATCCGAATCAGGCGCTGGGTCTGCACCTGGAAGGCCCATGGCTGAACCTGGTGAAAAAAGGGACGCACAATCCGAGCTTTGTCCGTCAGCCTGACGCTGCGCTGGTTGATTTCCTGTGCGATAATGCCGACGTAATCACCAAAGTGACGCTGGCGCCGGAAATGGTCCCTGCGGAAGTGATCAGCAAGCTGGCGAACGCCGGGATTGTGGTTTCTGCCGGTCACTCAAACGCCACGCTGAAAGAAGCGAAAGCCGGATTCCGCGCAGGTATCACCTTCGCCACACATTTGTTCAACGCGATGCCTTATATCACCGGACGCGAACCGGGCCTGGCAGGTGCGATTCTGGATGAAGCTGATATCTATTGCGGCGTGATTGCCGACGGCCTGCACGTCGATTATGCCAACATCCGCAACGCTAAACGGCTGAAAGGCGACAAACTGTGCCTGGTGACGGATGCGACCGCACCCGCAGGGGCAAATATTGAACAGTTCATTTTTGCTGGTAAAACAATATACTACCGCAATGGACTTTGTGTAGATGAGAACGGGACGCTGAGCGGTTCATCATTAACCATGATTGAAGGCGTGCGTAACCTGGTTGAACATTGCGGCATTGCACTCGACGAAGTGCTGCGCATGGCGACCCTCTACCCTGCGCGCGCCATTGGTGTTGAGAAACACCTCGGCAGCATCGCGGCGGGTAAAGTGGCGAACCTCACCGCTTTCACACACGACTTTAAAATCATCAAGACCATCGTTAATGGTAACGAGGTCGTTACTGAGTAAGAGAAAGTATGACACCAGGCGGACAAGCTCAAATAGGTAATGTTGATCTCGTAAAACAGCTTAACAGCGCGGCCGTTTACCGCCTGATTGACCAGCATGGGCCAATCTCGCGGATCCAGATTGCCGAGCAAAGCCAGCTTGCCCCCGCCAGCGTAACCAAAATTACGCGTCAACTGATTGAACGCGGACTGATCAAAGAAGTTGATCAGCAGGCCTCCACCGGAGGCCGCCGCGCTATCTCTATCGTCACCGAAACCCGCAGTTTTCACGCCATTGGCGTGCGTCTTGGCCGCCACGACGCAACCATCAACCTGTTTGACCTGAGCAGCAAAGTGCTGGCGGAAGAACACTATCCTCTGCCCGAACGCACGCAGGAAACGCTGGAACACGCGCTGCTCAACGCTATTACCGCTTTTATTGACAGCAATCAGCGCAAAATCCGTGAGCTCATCGCCATTTCCGTGATCCTGCCGGGGCTTGTCGATCCGGAAAGCGGCAAGATCCACTATATGCCGCATATTCAAGTGGAGAACTGGGGACTGGTTGAGGCGCTGGAAAAACGGTTCCTCGTCACCTGTTTTGTTGGCCACGATATCCGCAGTCTGGCGCTGGCAGAGCACTACTTTGGTGCAAGCCAGGATTGCGAAGACTCCATTCTGGTGCGCGTCCACCGCGGAACGGGCGCCGGAATCATCTCTAACGGGCGAATTTTTATTGGTCGTAACGGCAACGTTGGCGAGATTGGTCACATCCAGGTTGAACCACTCGGCGAGCGCTGCCACTGCGGCAACTTTGGCTGTCTGGAAACCATTGCCGCGAACGCGGCGATTGAACATCGCGTCCTCAATCTGCTCAAGCAAGGCTACCAGAGCCGCGTTCCGCTGGAAGACTGCACAATCAAAACCATCTGCAAGGCAGCAAATAAGGGCGACAGCCTGGCTTCTGAGGTGATCGAGCACGTCGGGCGTCATCTGGGCAAAACCATTGCGATCGCCATCAACCTGTTTAATCCGCAAAAAGTCGTGATTGCCGGTGAGATCACCGAAGCCGATAAAGTGCTGTTACCCGCCATTGAAAGCTGCATTAATACGCAGGCGCTGAAGGCGTTTCGCACGAATTTACCGGTGGTGCGTTCCACGCTGGATCACCGCTCGGCCATCGGTGCGTTTGCGCTGGTAAAACGCGCTATGCTCAACGGTATTTTGCTCCAGCATTTGCTGGAAAACTGATGCGCTCTTATAGTATCGGATTATTAACACATCTCCTGGGTAGTTCATGACCATTAAGAATGTCATTTGTGATATCGACGGCGTGCTGATGCACGACAACGTTGCCGTACCGGGTGCGGCGGAATTTTTGACTGGCGTAATGGAAAAAGGCCTGCCGCTGGTGCTGTTGACCAATTACCCGTCGCAGACCGGCCAGGATCTGGCGAACCGTTTCGCGACGGCTGGTGTCAATGTGCCGGACAGCGTGTTTTATACCTCGGCAATGGCAACCGCCGATTTCCTGCGTCGTCAGGAAGGGAAAAAGGCATATGTTGTCGGCGAAGGCGCACTGATCCACGAATTGTATAAAGCCGGTTTCACCATTACCGATGTAAACCCGGATTTCGTTATCGTTGGCGAGACCCGTTCCTACAACTGGGACATGATGCACAAAGCGGCTTACTTTGTGGCAAACGGCGCACGCTTTATCGCTACCAACCCGGACACCCACGGCCGCGGGTTTTATCCGGCCTGTGGCGCGCTCTGTGCTGGTATCGAAAAAATCTCCGGTCGTAAACCGTTCTACGTCGGCAAACCGAGTCCGTGGATTATCCGTGCGGCATTAAACAAAATGCAGGCGCACTCGGAAGAGACGGTGATCGTCGGCGATAACCTGCGCACCGATATTCTCGCCGGCTTCCAGGCGGGGCTCGAAACCATTCTGGTGCTTTCCGGCGTTTCCACGCTGGATGACATCGACAGTATGCCGTTCCGCCCAAGCTGGATTTATCCCTCCGTCGCCGAAATCGACGTTATTTAACCCAGACCACGTCCCAGGACGTGGTTTTTCATTTTCGCTGCCTGAAAAAATAACAGCATTCAACAAAAACGGCAAAAAACTGATAATCCATCAATGAATATGCTCAATACGTAATCTTTTTTCACTAATCGACAATCACCATTGCGTTTTTTCTTTTTCGGACCGCAAACCCCTTGCGCCTCTTGTTTCTTTGCGGCATTTTCTTTAGCAAGCAAACACAAAAAGCATTACGCAACAGGTTAACGGAGAAGGTTATGTGTTCAATTTTCGGCGTATTCGATATTAAGTCAGATGCAGGTGAACTGCGTAAAAAAGCGCTTGAGCTGTCACGCCTGATGCGCCACCGCGGCCCGGACTGGTCCGGTATTTATGCCTGCGATAAGGCCATTCTGGCCCATGAACGTCTGTCGATTGTCGACGTCAACGCTGGCGCGCAGCCGCTGTATAACGAAAAGAAAACCCACGTGCTGGCCGTCAACGGTGAAATCTACAACCACCAGGCGCTACGTGCAGAATATGGCGATCGCTACGCGTTCCAGACCGGTTCTGACTGCGAAGTGATCCTCGCGCTGTATCAGGAAAAAGGGGTGGAATTTCTCGACGACCTGCAAGGGATGTTTGCCTTCGCGCTGTATGACAGCGAGCAGGATGCATATTTGATTGGCCGCGACCACATCGGCATTATCCCGTTGTATATGGGCTACGACGAATTCGGCAACCTGTATGTGGCGTCAGAAATGAAAGCGCTGGTGCCGGTTTGTCGCACCATTAAAGAGTTCCCGGCGGGAAGCTATCTGTGGAGCAAAGACGGTGAAATCCGTCAGTACTATCAGCGTGACTGGTTCGATTTTGACGCGGTAAAAGATAATGTTACCGACAAAAACGAACTGCGTCAGGCGCTGGAAGATTCCGTCAAAAGCCACCTGATGTCTGATGTGCCTTACGGCGTACTGCTCTCTGGCGGCCTGGACTCTTCCGTCATCTCGGCGATCACCAAAAAATTCGCCGCCCGTCGTGTCGAAGATGACGAACGTTCTGAAGCCTGGTGGCCGCAACTCCACTCCTTCGCCGTCGGTCTGGAAGGTTCTCCGGATCTGAAAGCCGCGCAGGAAGTGGCGAACCATCTGGGGACCGTACACCATGAAATTCACTTTACCGTACAGGAAGGGCTGGACGCGATCCGCGACGTGATTTATCACATCGAAACCTACGACGTTACCACCATTCGCGCCTCCACGCCGATGTACTTAATGTCGCGTAAGATCAAGGCGATGGGCATCAAAATGGTGCTGTCTGGCGAAGGGTCGGATGAAGTGTTCGGCGGCTACCTCTATTTCCATAAGGCGCCAGACGCCAAAGAACTGCACGAAGAGACCGTACGCAAGCTACAGGCGCTGCACATGTTTGACTGCGCCCGCGCCAACAAGGCGATGTCGGCCTGGGGTGTGGAAGCACGCGTCCCGTTCCTGGATAAAAAATTCCTCGACGTGGCAATGCGCATCAACCCGGAAGATAAAATGTGCGGCAACGGCAAGATGGAAAAACATATCCTCCGCGAATGTTTCGAATCCTATCTGCCGGCAAGCGTCGCATGGCGTCAGAAAGAGCAGTTCTCCGACGGTGTGGGTTACAGCTGGATCGATACCCTGAAAGAGGTGGCCGCTCAGCAAGTTTCCGATCAGCAACTGGAAACCGCCCGCTTCCGCTTCCCGTACAACACGCCGTCTTCAAAAGAAGCGTATCTGTACCGCGAGATCTTCGAAGAGCTGTTCCCGGTGCCAAGCGCCGCAGAATGTGTGCCGGGTGGCCCGTCCGTCGCCTGCTCTTCTGCTAAAGCGATCGAATGGGACGAAGCGTTCAAAACCATGAACGATCCATCCGGTCGCGCAGTGGGTGTTCACCAGTCCGCTTATCAATAAGCCACACTGATGAAAAAGGGCCTTTCGGGGCCCTTTTTTGATCCGGAAAAACGGTTCAGAAAGCGATTAATAACCAATAATTGCCGAATATTGCGCCACGCTGTTCGCAACCTAACCAAACAGTCACATTCCGGGCGTTTTCGATGAAAAAGGGGTTGACGCTTCAAGGCTCAATACGCATAATGCGCCCCGCAACGCCGATAAGGTAAGCGCGAAAAAAGATGGCTACGTAGCTCAGTTGGTTAGAGCACATCACTCATAATGATGGGGTCACAGGTTCGAATCCCGTCGTAGCCACCATCTTTTTTGCGGGAGTGGCGAAATTGGTAGACGCACCAGATTTAGGTTCTGGCGCCGCAAGGTGTGCGAGTTCAAGTCTCGCCTCCCGCACCATTCCCATAAAAGCGTTGCACGGATGGGGTATCGCCAAGCGGTAAGGCACCGGTTTTTGATACCGGCATTCCCTGGTTCGAATCCAGGTACCCCAGCCATATTTCTTCGAGTTTGCGGATTACCGCGACGGTCATTGGGGTATCGCCAAGCGGTAAGGCACCGGTTTTTGATACCGGCATTCCCTGGTTCGAATCCAGGTACCCCAGCCATCGAAGAAATACCGTATCTGGCTACGTAGCTCAGTTGGTTAGAGCACATCACTCATAATGATGGGGTCACAGGTTCGAATCCCGTCGTAGCCACCATATTCAGAACACGTTAGTTTCTTTAAACGGGTTCAAAAACAATTTGTTGGGGTATCGCCAAGCGGTAAGGCACCGGATTCTGATTCCGGCATTCCGAGGTTCGAATCCTCGTACCCCAGCCAAATTTGAAAGACGTTCACGATGTGAATGCACCCTGTTGGGGTATCTCCGGGCTGAGTCCGGCACGAGATAACCGACATACCATTGGGGTATCGCCAAGCGGTAAGGCACCGGATTCTGATTCCGGCATTCCGAGGTTCGAATCCTCGTACCCCAGCCACATTAGAAAAGCTCGCTTCGGCGAGCTTTTTGCTTTCTGTTATTTACCCGACTGGCGAGTAAGCCTGATAAGCATCGCGCCATCAGGCATTCATTAGCACTACAACCCTAATGCGTATTTCAGCGCCTGACGTTTTAACACGCCAGCGCGTTCTGCCGCCATTAGCCCAAGGTTACGAATAATCCTCAGCGGCTGCAGGTCATTACTGAATCCGGCGTAGAACAGATCCATCCCGCTTTGCATGATGAAATTATCCGCCATGCGCCGGGTCTGGTAGCGTTTCAGAACCGGCTGACTCGCCCAGGACTCGCCATAGCTGCGGGCATTCACCAGCACATCGATGAGCGCATCCACATCGCGATAACCCAGGTTTACCCCCTGCCCGGCCAGCGGATGAATGGTGTGCGCCGCATCGCCAACCAACGCCAGCCCCGGCTGCACATATTGCAGGGCATGGCGGCGCGCCAGCGGAAACGCGCCTGCCGCGACCGGCATCACCTGTCCCAGACGCGCCGGGAAATGCTTCGCGATCTCCGTCTGAAGCTGCGACATACTGAGCCCCTGCAACTGACGGATCCGCGCCGGAGCGTCATACCACACCAGCGATGCCCAGTTATCGAACAGCGGCAGAAACGCGCGCGGGCCATCCGGCGTAAACTGTTGCCAGGTGCTGTCACCGGGATCATTCTCGCACTGTACGGTAATCAGCATGCAGGATTGCGCATACTGCCAGGCGTGAATGCCAATGCCGGCCATCTGCCGCACCTGCGAATTTGCTCCATCCGCGCCAATCACCAGTTTTGCGGTGATTCGTTCGCCACCTGCCAGCTCCAGCTCATGACGTTCGTTATGACGATGCAGCGCAATCAGCGAAGCCGGAACCCGCAGCGTCACTTTCGGATGCGCTTCCAGCGCCTGCCAGAGCGCCTGTTGCAGAACGTTGTTTTCAACCATATACCCGAGCAGCGGCAGCTTCAGTTCGCTGGCGTCAAACACCACATGCGCGTTTTCCCACTCCCAGGTTTCCAGTCGACGATAGGGATGACTGCGCATCCCCTGTACGGCATCCCAGACGCCAAGTCCCTTCAGCAGTGAAACCGAGGCGGCGCTGATCGCCGAAATACGCACGTCCGGCTGGCTGTCCGCAACAAACGGCGCAGGCACGGCGTGTTCAATCACCGTTACCGTGAAGCCGTGTTGTGCCAGCCCCAGCGCCAGCGCGCCACCGACCATTCCCCCGCCGACAATGGCAATATCCGTTGGTTGATTTGTCATGGTCAATCATCCTGTTGCATGAATAAGACAAGTTTACAGGATTTTTTACCCCTTGAGGCTGATAACGGTCATACTGGTCACCAGGGCAGCAAAGCATTACACTATGCGCCCTGCAATTCAGCCACTATTTCGCAAGAGCAAGTCGATGACCAAAAAACTCCATATTAAAACCTGGGGCTGTCAGATGAACGAATAC
The DNA here is from genome assembly GCF_002880615.1 of Citrobacter freundii complex sp. CFNIH2. NCBI lineage: Bacteria > Pseudomonadati > Pseudomonadota > Gammaproteobacteria > Enterobacterales > Enterobacteriaceae > Citrobacter > Citrobacter freundii complex sp. CFNIH2. The sequence goes on from NZ_CP025757.1 coordinate 2,281,045, forward strand.
GATTCATCGAAGATGGCCGATCTGCTGGATGCCACTCACGGGTATCAACTGACCGATGTGGCGGAAGAAGCGGATGTGCTGCTGCTGAATACCTGCTCAATCCGCGAGAAGGCTCAGGAAAAAGTCTTCCATCAGTTGGGCCGCTGGAAGCTCTTAAAAGAGAAGAATCCCGATCTGATCATCGGTGTCGGCGGTTGTGTGGCGTCTCAGGAAGGCGATCATATCCGCCAACGCGCGCACTATGTCGACATTATCTTCGGGCCGCAGACGCTGCATCGCCTGCCGGAGATGATTAACTCCGTTCGCGGCAACCGTAGCCCGGTTGTCGACATTAGCTTCCCGGAGATCGAGAAGTTTGACCGCCTGCCTGAACCGCGCGCGGAAGGTCCGACCGCGTTTGTCTCTATTATGGAAGGCTGCAACAAATATTGTACTTACTGCGTGGTGCCTTACACCCGCGGTGAAGAAGTCAGCCGCCCATCGGATGATATCCTGTTTGAAATCGCCCAGCTTGCCGCTCAGGGCGTACGTGAAGTCAATCTGCTTGGCCAGAACGTCAACGCCTGGCGCGGACAAAACTATGACGGTACCACCGGTTCGTTCGCCGACCTGCTGCGTCTGGTTGCCGCCATTGACGGTATCGACCGCATCCGCTTCACCACCAGCCATCCGATCGAGTTCACCGACGACATTATCGATGTCTATCGCGACACGCCGGAACTGGTGAGCTTCCTGCACCTGCCGGTACAGAGCGGTTCGGATCGCGTGCTGAATCTGATGGGACGGACCCACACGGCGCTGGAATATAAAGCGATCATTCGCAAGCTGCGTGCGGCACGTCCGGACATTCAGATAAGCTCCGATTTCATCGTCGGCTTCCCGGGTGAAACCACCCAGGACTTCGAGCAGACCATGAAGCTGATTGCTGACGTTAATTTCGATATGAGCTACAGCTTTATCTTCTCTGCACGTCCGGGAACGCCGGCCGCCGATATGGTCGATGACGTGCCGGAAGAAGAGAAGAAACAGCGTCTGTATATTCTGCAGGATCGCATTAACCAGCAGGCGATGGCCTGGAGTCGTCGTATGCTCGGCACCGTTCAGCGCATTCTGGTGGAAGGAACGTCGCGTAAGAGCATCATGGAACTGTCTGGTCGTACCGAAAATAACCGCGTGGTGAACTTCGAAGGCGCGCCGGAGATGATCGGTAAATTTGTCGATGTGGAAATTACCGATGTCTGGACCAACTCACTGCGCGGGAAAGTGGTGCGCACCGAAGACGAAATGGGTTTGCGCATTGCAGAAACCCCGGAATCGGTGATTGCGCGAACCCGTAAAGAGAACGAGATTGGCGTCGGGTTCTGGCAGCCTTAATTCTGCTGAAAGCGTCAAAATGCCCGATGGCGCTACGCTTATCGGGCCTACTGGAGCACGACGCTTCATAGGCCCGATAAGGCTCTTGTATTTCCTCTCTACGCCCCCATCTTTATTCCAGTGCTTGCGCCTTTCCCCCGTGGCGTGAATAATTTCCTGACAGGCCGGTGAATGTTCATCTTCCGGCTCCCTATGCATAAGAGGAACAGTTTGAACACAGACACTCGCGAAATTACCCTTGAGCCTGCAGACAACGCCCGCCTGCTGAGCCTTTGCGGCCCGTTTGATGACAACATTAAACAGCTGGAACGCCGTCTCGGCATCGAGATTAACCGCCGTGACAACCATTTTAAACTGACCGGTCGCTCGATTTGCGTCACCGCTGCGGCAGATATCCTGCGCAGCCTGTATGTCGATACTGCGCCGATGCGCGGCCAGACGCAGGATATCGAACCGGAGCAAATCCATCTTGCGATTAAAGAAGCGCGTGTGCTTGAGCAGAGCGCCGAGAGCGTTCCCGAGTACGGTAAAGCGGTCAATATCAAAACCAAGCGTGGCGTGATTAAACCGCGTACGCCTAACCAGGCGCAGTACATCGCCAACATTCTCGACCATGACATCACCTTCGGCGTCGGTCCTGCCGGTACAGGGAAAACCTACCTCGCCGTTGCCGCCGCCGTGGATGCCCTTGAGCGTCAGGAAATCCGCCGTATTCTGCTGACTCGTCCGGCGGTTGAAGCCGGGGAAAAACTGGGCTTCCTGCCAGGCGATTTGAGCCAGAAGGTTGACCCGTACCTGCGCCCGCTGTATGACGCCCTGTTCGAAATGCTCGGCTTCGAGAAAGTTGAAAAGCTGATTGAACGCAACGTGATCGAAGTGGCTCCGCTGGCCTATATGCGCGGACGTACGCTGAACGATGCCTTTATCATTCTTGATGAGAGCCAGAACACCACCATCGAACAGATGAAGATGTTCCTGACCCGTATCGGCTTTAACTCGAAGGCGGTGATTACCGGTGACGTCACACAGATTGACCTGCCGCGTAACATCAAGTCTGGTCTGCGCCATGCCGTTGAGGTGCTGGCAGAGGTCGACGAGATCAGCTTTAACTTCTTCCACAGCGAAGACGTCGTGCGCCACCCGGTGGTTGCCCGTATCGTTAACGCCTATGAAGCATGGGAAGAAGCCGAACAAAAACGTAAAGCCGAGCAGGCTGCCGAGCGCAAGCGTGAAGCTCAGGAACAGGAACAGAAATGAGTCAGGTGATCCTTGATTTGCAACTGGCGTGTGAGAACAACAGCGGTTTGCCAGAAGAGAGCCAGTTTCAGACCTGGTTGAATGCGGTTATCCCGCAATTTCAGGAAGAATCAGAAGTGACGATTCGCGTGGTGGATGAGGCCGAAAGCCACGACCTCAATCTGACCTGGCGCGGGAAAGACAAGCCGACCAATGTGCTCTCCTTCCCGTTTGAAGCCCCACCAGGTATTGAGTTGCCGCTGCTTGGCGACTTGATCATCTGCCGTCAGGTCGTTGAACAGGAAGCGCAGGAGCAAGGTAAGCCGCTGGATGCCCACTGGGCGCACATGGTCGTCCACGGCAGCCTGCATTTGCTGGGCTACGATCATATCGAAGATGACGAGGCAGAAGAGATGGAAGCCCTCGAGACAGAGATTATGCTTGCTCTGGGCTATGAGGATCCGTACATTGCCGAGAAGGAATAAGCGACCGGGCGAATGCCCGGTGGTTTCCGGTGATGCCATGCGCTGAGTTTGCGCGCATTGAGCAAAAGATTAACTAACAAGAGAACCCATACGACGCCATGAGCGACGACAATTCACACAGTAGTGACACGTTAAGCAGCAAGAAGGGATTTTTTTCCCTGTTACTGAGCCAACTTTTCCACGGTGAACCGAAAAACCGTGATGAACTGCTGGCGCTGATCCGTGATTCCGGGCAGAACGAGCTTATCGATGAGGATACGCGCGACATGCTCGAAGGGGTGATGGACATTGCGGACCAGCGCGTTCGCGACATCATGATCCCCCGCTCCCAGATGATTACCCTGAAACGCAACCAGACGCTGGATGAATGCCTCGATGTCATCATCGAGTCCGCCCACTCGCGTTTTCCGGTGATCAGCGAAGACAAAGATCACATTGAAGGGATTCTGATGGCCAAGGATTTGCTGCCGTTTATGCGCAGCGATGCCGAGGCCTTCAGCATGGAGAAAGTGTTACGTCAGGCCGTTGTCGTCCCGGAGAGCAAACGCGTTGACCGTATGCTCAAAGAGTTTCGCTCTCAGCGTTACCATATGGCTATCGTCATCGACGAATTCGGCGGTGTCTCCGGTCTGGTGACCATTGAAGACATCCTCGAACTGATCGTCGGTGAAATCGAAGATGAATACGACGAAGAAGATGATATCGACTTCCGTCAGCTCAGTCGCCACACCTGGACCATTCGCGCGCTTGCGCCGATCGAAGACTTCAATGACGCCTTCGGCACCAGCTTTAGCGACGAAGAGGTCGATACCATTGGGGGTCTGGTGATGCAGGCGTTTGGTCACCTGCCCGCACGGGGTGAAACCATTGATATCGATGGTTACCAGTTCAAAGTGGCAATGGCCGACAGCCGTCGTATTATTCAGGTTCACGTCAGAATTCCGGATGACTCCCCCCAGCCAAAACTGGACGAATAAAACCGAACGGGAAGAAGAACTCAATGGCTTTTGCCTCATTAATTGAACGCCAGCGCATTCGCCTGCTGCTGGCGTTATTATTCGGTGCCTGCGGTACGCTGGCTTTTTCTCCTTATGACATCTGGCCCGCTGCGATTGTGTCGCTGATGGGTTTGCAGGCATTAACCCTGAATCGTCGCCCGCGTCAGTCAGCCGCTATCGGCTATTTCTGGGGACTGGGACTCTTCGGGACGGGGATCAACTGGGTTTACGTCAGCATTGCGCAGTTTGGCGGGATGCCAGGCCCGATCAACGTCTTCCTTGTCGTGCTGCTCGCGGCATACCTTTCACTGTATACCGGGCTGTTTGCTGGCGTACTTGCGCGTCTGTGGCCGAAAACCAGCTGGTTACGGGTCGCCATTGCTGCGCCGGTGGTATGGCAGCTAACCGAATTCCTGCGTGGCTGGGTGCTGACCGGATTTCCGTGGCTGCAGTTTGGCTACAGTCAGATCGACGGCCCGCTGAAAGGGCTGGCGCCGGTAATGGGTGTCGACGCCATTAACTTCCTGCTGATGATGGTCAGCGGATTGCTGGTTCTCTCGCTGGTCAGCCGTAACTGGCGTCCGCTGGTGGTCGCTATCGTCCTTTTCGCGCTCCCCTTCCCGTTGCGCTATATCCAGTGGTACACGCTGGAACCGCAAAGAACCACCCGCGTATCGATGGTTCAGGGCGATATCCCGCAGTCGTTGAAATGGGACGAAGGCCAGTTGATGAATACGCTCAAGATCTATCTGGATGCGACGCAGCCCGAAATGGGGAAATCGCAGTTGATCATCTGGCCGGAATCCGCCATTCCGGATCTGGAAATCAACCAACAGCGCTTTCTGGGCATGATGGACGACCTGTTGCGTTCGAAGAACAGCTCGCTGATTACCGGTATTGTCGATGCGCGACTGAACAAGCAGAACCGCTACGACACCTACAACACCATCATCACGCTGGGGAAAGACAATCCTTACCGCTATGACTCCACCAACCGCTACAACAAAAACCATCTGGTGCCGTTTGGTGAGTTTGTGCCGCTGGAATCCATTCTGCGCCCCTTAGCGCCGTTCTTTGACCTGCCGATGTCCTCGTTCAGCCGTGGCCCGTATGTTCAGCCGCAGCTGCATGCGCACGGTTTAGCGCTGACCGCCGCGATTTGCTACGAGATCATTCTGGGCGAACAGGTACGCGATAACTTCCGTCCGGATACGGACTATCTGCTGACCATCTCCAACGATGCGTGGTTTGGTAAGTCGATTGGCCCGTGGCAGCATTTCCAGATGGCGCGGATGCGATCGCTTGAGCTGGCGCGGCCGCTGTTGCGCAGTACTAACAACGGTATTACGGCAGTGATTGGCCCGCAGGGCGAGATCCAGGCGATGATCCCGCAATTTACGCGCCAGGTGTTGACCGCCGATGTGACGCCAACAACGGGCTTAACGCCGTACGCCCGCACGGGCAACTGGCCGCTGTGGCTTATTACCGCGCTGTTTGGTTTTGCTGCCGTGTTAATGAGTTTGCGTCAACGTCGCAGATAACACAGCGCACCATCAAATCCAGGCCGGATAAGGCGGTACGCCGCCATCCGGCGGTTGTGCCACATCGTGCCTGATGGCGCTACGCTTATCAGGCCTACAAACTACCATTCTCCCTCCCCTTCTTCCATTCTGGCACGCCTATTGCTTTGTTAAAAAAGGCAAACCTGTTTTTAGCGTTCAGCGCAACTTAGTCGCACTAAAGTAGTTCACCGGTAGCACCGAAACGGTGCAATGAGAGATTTTTGCCTCTAAACGGTGCGGCGCACTTCGCAAAAATAAACAATAACGCAGCAAAATCTTTACATTAAGCCAGACTAAATGTTAACAAACAGGTAAAACACTGCACGCTTAAGTTGCAGGTGATAACAACACAGACACTCACAATAGGTATCACTGCGTCGACGGCGCAGACGATAAGGAGTTGGATATGCAATTACGTAAGCTAGCCACAGCAATGCTGGTGATGGGACTGTCAGCCGGTCTGGTACACGCGGAAGACGCGGCGCCCGCCGCAGGCAGCACGCTCGACAAGATCGCCAAGAACGGCGTTATCGTCGTCGGTCACCGTGAATCCTCCGTGCCGTTCTCTTATTACGACAATCAGCAGAAAGTGGTGGGTTATTCTCAGGATTACTCCAACGCCATCGTTGAAGCCGTGAAGAAGAAACTGAACAAGCCCGATCTGCAGGTTAAGCTGATCCCGATTACCTCTCAGAACCGTATCCCGCTGCTGCAAAACGGCACTTTCGACTTTGAGTGCGGTTCCACCACCAACAACCTTGAGCGCCAGAAACAGGCCGCTTTCTCTGACACCATCTTTGTCGTCGGCACACGTCTGCTGGCGAAGAAAGGCGGTGACATTAAAGACTTCGGCGATCTGAAAGGCAAAGCGGTTGTTGTGACCTCAGGCACCACCTCTGAAATTCTGCTGCACAAGCTGAACGACGAGCAAAAAATGGATATGCGTATCATCAGCGCTAAAGACCACGGTGACTCTTTCCGTACCCTGGAAAGCGGTCGCGCCGTTGCCTTTATGATGGATGATGCCCTGCTGGCCGGTGAGCGCGCGAAGGCGAAGAAACCGGATAACTGGGAAATCGTCGGCAAACCACAGTCTCAGGAAGCTTACGGCTGCATGCTGCGTAAGAACGATCCTGAGTTCAAAAAGCTGATGGATGACACCATCGCCCAGGCGCAGACCTCAGGCGAAGCCGCGAAATGGTTTGATAAGTGGTTCAAAAATCCGATCCCACCGAAAAACCTGAACATGAACTTCGAACTGTCGAACGAAATGCAGGCCCTGTTCAAAGAACCGAATGATAAAGCACTTAACTAACTAGAACGAAATGGGGCGGGAACTCCTTGCCCTCTCGATTGCTATACAGCACGGACAGACTATATGCCTGATGGTCGTTCCCCATCAGGCCTGAAAACCGAAGTACGCTGGATAACAATCTTCGAGGGTAGCGCTGCTACCCTTATTTTTTCGGAGTAGATGTATGTCAATAGACTGGAACTGGGGCATTTTTTTACAACAAGCCCCATTCGGCAACACCACCTATCTCGGCTGGCTCTGGAGCGGTTTCCAGGTCACCGTCGCACTATCCATCACCGCCTGGATCATTGCCTTCCTGGTCGGTTCTTTGTTTGGCATTTTACGTACTGTCCCGAATCGCTTCCTTTCCGGGATCGGCACCCTTTATGTAGAACTGTTCCGTAACGTACCGTTGATCGTCCAGTTCTTCACCTGGTATCTGGTGGTGCCTGAACTGCTGCCAGAAGATCTTGGCATGTGGTTTAAGGCGGAACTGGATCCCAATATTCAGTTCTTCGTTTCGTCCATGCTCTGTCTGGGGCTGTTCACCGCAGCACGCGTCTGCGAACAGGTTCGTGCCGCTATTCAGTCACTGCCGCGCGGCCAAAAAAACGCGGCGCTGGCGATGGGGCTGACCCTGCCGCAAGCCTACCGCTACGTGTTGCTGCCTAACGCCTATCGCGTGATCGTCCCGCCGATGACCTCTGAGATGATGAACCTGGTGAAAAACTCCGCCATCGCCTCCACCATCGGTCTGGTCGATATGGCCGCGCAGGCCGGTAAGCTGCTGGATTACTCGGCGCATGCCTGGGAATCGTTTACCGCCATTACTCTGGCGTACGTGTTGATTAATGCCTTCATCATGCTGGTGATGAGTCTGGTGGAACGTAAAATCCGCCTGCCTGGCAATCTGGGAGGCAAATAATGTACGAATTCGACTGGAGTTCTATTGTCCCTTCCCTGCCCTATCTGCTGGATGGGCTGCTCATTACGCTGAAAATTACGGTCACAGCGGTGATTATCGGCATTGTCTGGGGCACCATTCTCGCCGTTATGCGCCTTTCCAGTTTTGCGCCTGTCGCCTGGTTTGCTAAAGCGTACGTTAACGTCTTCCGCTCCATCCCGCTGGTGATGGTACTGTTGTGGTTCTACCTGATTGTGCCTGGGCTATTACAGGACGTACTGGGGCTGTCGCCGAAAACCGATATTCGCCTGATTTCGGCGATGGTCGCATTTTCGATGTTTGAAGCCGCCTATTACTCCGAAATTATCCGCGCGGGTATCCAGAGTATTTCCCGTGGACAGTCAAGTGCGGCACTGGCGTTGGGGATGACCCACTGGCAGTCAATGAAGCTCATCATTTTGCCGCAGGCGTTTCGCGCAATGGTGCCGCTGCTGCTGACGCAGGGTATCGTTCTGTTCCAGGATACGTCTCTGGTGTACGTCTTAAGCCTCGCGGATTTCTTCCGCACCGCGTCTACGATTGGCGAGCGTGATGGTACACAGGTCGAAATGATCCTGTTTGCCGGTGCCGTTTACTTTGTTATCAGCCTGAGCGCGTCGTTGTTGGTCAGCTATTTGAAGAAAAGGACAGTTTAATGATTACCCTGAAAAATGTTTCTAAATGGTATGGTCACTTTCAGGTGCTGACCGACTGCTCCACGGAAGTGAAAAAAGGCGAAGTGGTGGTCGTCTGCGGCCCGTCAGGTTCCGGGAAATCCACGCTGATCAAAACCGTTAACGGCCTGGAGCCAGTGCAAAAAGGTGAAATCACCGTGAACGGCATTATGGTCAACGACAAAAAAACCGATCTGGCGAAGTTACGTTCACGCGTCGGGATGGTGTTCCAGCACTTTGAACTGTTCCCGCATCTGTCGATTATCGAAAACCTGACCCTGGCGCAGGTGAAAGTCCTTAAGCGTGATAAAGCCCCGGCGCGCGAAAAAGCGCAAAAGTTGCTGGAACGCGTAGGCCTTGCCGCGCATGCCAATAAGTATCCGGCGCAGCTTTCCGGCGGCCAGCAGCAGCGTGTGGCGATTGCCCGCGCGCTGTGTATGGATCCTATCGCGATGCTGTTCGATGAACCTACCTCCGCACTCGATCCGGAGATGATCAACGAAGTACTGGACGTCATGGTTGAACTGGCCAACGAAGGGATGACCATGATGGTAGTAACCCATGAAATGGGCTTTGCCCGCAAAGTGGCGAACCGGGTGATCTTTATGGACGAAGGGAAAATCGTTGAGGACTCACCAAAAGAAGAGTTCTTTGCTAACCCGAAATCCGAACGCGCAAAAGACTTCCTCGCCAAAATCCTGCATTAATCTTGCTGGCGCGCATGCCAGAGTGCGCGCCATCTCACGCTTTCTTGCCTCGCTCCTCGAATCATTTGCACCCCGGCGTTACCCTTGCCACAAAGTAGCATTCATAAGGAGTAACAATGGCACTGCCAATAATCATAGATTGCGACCCGGGTCATGATGACGCTATCGCAATGGTTCTCGCCCTCGCCTCACCGGAACTTGACGTTAAAGCCATCACCTCATCCGCAGGTAACCAGACCCCCGATAAAACGCTGCGCAACGTATTGCGAATGTTAACGCTGCTGAACCGCACGGACATTCCGGTGGCGGGCGGTGCGCCAAAGCCCTTGATGCGTGAACTGATCATTGCCGATAACGTCCACGGCGAAAGCGGACTGGATGGCCCGGCGCTACCGGAACCCGCCTTTGCGCCGCAGCCATGCACCGCCGTTGAGCTGATGGCAAAGACGCTGCGCGAGAGCACGCGACCAGTCACCCTTGTCTCAACCGGGCCGCAAACCAACGTCGCGCTGTTGCTGAACAGCCATCCAGAACTGCGTGACAAAATCGCCCGTATCGTGATCATGGGCGGTGCAATGGGGTTGGGCAACTGGACGCCTGCCGCCGAATTCAATATCTATGTCGACCCTGAAGCCGCAGAAATCGTCTTCCAGTCGGGGATTCCGGTGGTGATGGCCGGTCTGGACGTCACGCATAAAGCGCAAATACATGTCGAAGATACCGAACGCTTCCGCGCCATTGGTAACCCGGTTTCCACGATCGTTGCTGAACTACTCGACTTCTTCCTTGAGTATCATAAAGACGAGAAATGGGGATTTACCGGCGCGCCACTGCACGACCCGTGCACCATCGCCTGGCTGTTGAAACCCGAACTGTTTACCACCGTTGAACGCTGGGTTGGCGTGGAAACGCAGGGGAAATACACCCAGGGGATGACTGTGGTGGACTATTACTTCCTGACGGGCAATAAGCCGAATGCCACCGTGATGGTGGATGTGGATCGTGAAGGGTTTGTAGACCTGCTGGCGGAACGACTAAAGTTTTATGCGTGATCAATGCCGGATGGCGCTGACGCTTATCCGGCCTACAGAGTAAGTCATCGTAGGCCTGATAAATGCGTCAGCATCGCCATCAGGCTATATTACGGTTCAAACGGTCGGCGCTGGAACTGGTCGTGTCCGCATTTCGGGCACAATGGCAACACGTCCGGCGTATACACCGCCAGGTGAAAATGACACTTCTCACAGACCAGATTGCCCAACCCCACCACTTCGCCGCTGTGATATACCCCGTGATGACTCAGGTCCTGAAAAACTTCGCGCCATTCGAGCTGCGTTTTGTCGGTGATATCCGCCAGTTCCTGCCACAGGCTCTCTTTTATCACCCGCATAAAAACGCTGTCGGACTCCTCTTCCAGACTCTCCTCATAGCTGATGGCAAACTCTTCCAGGTCGCGTCTGACGGCGCGCGTCAGTTCGTCCACTTCGGTTCGCGTTAACTCCCCGGCCTGCAAAACCTGCTGCCGCGCCTGTTCTACCAGCGCATCGATATCACGCTCGCCATTGCGCAGACGTTCACTTAATGACGCCACCAGTTCACGGTAGTATTGAGCAACCTTGTTCATCGTTTCGCCTCCTGGGTCGTTAACTGTCTATAATAATAGACGTTATTTGGGTCGCGCTTTGCAAGACTGCCCACAGAGTGTGTAAATTCGTGCAAGGATTACCGTTGCGTGAATTCGAACCTGAATGCGCGAAAGGCTGTTTTGACGCGGGCGTTTGGGCTATGCTATGCGGATCTGAAACACCACATCGAAAGCTACGTTTGTAGCTGTATTGAAAACAGGACCACTGGCTGCCATGCAAGAGCAATACCGCCCGGAAGAGATAGAATCCAAAGTACAGCTTCACTGGGATGAGAAGCGCACATTTGAAGTTACCGAAGACGAGAGCAAAGAGAAGTATTACTGCCTGTCTATGCTTCCCTATCCTTCTGGTCGACTACACATGGGCCACGTACGTAACTACACCATCGGTGACGTGATCGCCCGTTATCAGCGCATGCTGGGCAAAAACGTGCTACAGCCTATCGGCTGGGACGCATTCGGCCTGCCTGCGGAAGGCGCGGCGGTGAAAAACAACACCGCGCCGGCACCATGGACCTACGACAATATCGCCTACATGAAGAACCAGCTCAAAATGCTGGGCTTTGGCTATGACTGGAGCCGTGAGCTGGCGACCTGTACCCCGGAATACTATCGCTGGGAGCAGAAATTCTTCACCGAACTGTACAAAAAAGGTCTGGTCTACAAGAAGACCTCTGCGGTCAACTGGTGCCCGAACGATCAGACCGTACTGGCGAACGAACAGGTTATCGACGGCTGCTGCTGGCGCTGCGACACCAAAGTTGAGCGTAAAGAGATCCCGCAGTGGTTTATTAAAATCACCGCCTATGCCGATGAACTGCTCAACGATCTCGATAAACTGGATCACTGGCCTGACACCGTGAAAACGATGCAGCGCAACTGGATTGGTCGTTCTGAAGGCGTGGAAATCACCTTCAACGTGAACGATTATGACAACACGCTGACCGTTTACACGACCCGCCCGGATACCTTTATGGGCGCCACTTACCTGGCGGTTGCCGCCGGTCACCCGCTGGCGCAGAAAGCGGCAGAGAACAACCCTGAACTGGCAGCCTTTATCGACGAATGCCGTAACACCAAAGTGGCCGAAGCCGACATGGCGACCATGGAGAAAAAAGGCGTCGATACCGGCTTCAAAGCGGTTCACCCGCTGACCGGCGAAGCGATCCCGGTCTGGGCGGCTAACTTTGTGCTGATGGAATACGGCACCGGCGCAGTCATGGCTGTACCGGGTCACGATCAGCGCGACTACGAATTTGCCACCAAATACGGCTTAACCATTAAGCCGGTTATCCTGGCAGCCGATGGCTCTGAGCCGGATCTTTCCGAACAGGCGATGACCGATAAAGGCGTCCTGTTTAACTCTGGTGAATTTGACGGTCTGGCCTTCGACGCGGCCTTCAATGCCATTGCCGATAAGCTGGCCGCCAAAGGCGTGGGCGAGCGTAAGATCAACTACCGTCTGCGCGACTGGGGCGTTTCCCGTCAGCGTTACTGGGGCGCACCGATCCCGATGGTCACGCTGGAAGACGGCACCGTACTGCCAACGCCGGAAGATCAACTGCCGGTGATCCTGCCGGAAGATGTCGTGATGGACGGCATCACCAGTCCGATCAAAGCCGATCCTGAGTGGGCGAAAACCACGGTTAACGGCCAGCCTGCGCTGCGCGAAACCGACACTTTCGACACCTTTATGGAGTCATCCTGGTACTATGCGCGTTATACCTGCCCGCAGTATCAGGAAGGGATGCTGGATTCCAACGCGGCAAACTACTGGCTGCCGGTAGATATTTACATTGGCGGTATCGAACACGCCATCATGCACCTGCTCTACTTCCGCTTCTTCCACAAACTGATGCGCGATGCCGGCATGGTGAACTCTGACGAGCCAGCAAAACAGCTGCTGTGTCAGGGGATGGTACTGGCTGATGCGTTCTACTATGTGGGCGAAAACGGCGAGCGTAACTGGGTTTCCCCGGTGGACGCGATCGTTGAGCGCGACGAGAAAGGCCGTATCGTGAAGGCGAAAGATGCGGCGGGCCATGAGCTGGTGTATACCGGCATGAGCAAAATGTCCAAGTCGAAAAACAACGGTATCGACCCGCAGGTGATGGTTGAACGTTACGGCGCGGATACCGTGCGTCTGTTTATGATGTTCGCCTCTCCGGCTGATATGACGCTGGAATGGCAGGAGTCCGGCGTGGAAGGCGCTAACCGCTTCCTGAAACGTGTCTGGAAACTGGTGTACGAACACACTTCCCGTGGCGATGTTGCGCCGCTGAACGTTGACGCGCTGACGGAAGATCAGAAAGCGCTGCGTCGCGATGTACACAAAACGATCGCCAAAGTGACCGATGATATCGGCCGCCGTCAGACCTTCAACACCGCGATCGCCGCCGTGATGGAGCTGATGAACAAGCTGGCGAAAGCCCCGCAGGATGACGAGCAGGATCGTGCGCTGATGCAGGAAGCGCTGCTGGCGGTAGTACGAATGCTTAACCCGTTCACCCCACACGTCTGCTTTACGCTGTGGCAGGCGCTGAAAGGCGAAGGCGACATCGACAACGCGCCGTGGCCGGTCGCGGACGACGCCGCAATGGTCGAAGACTCCACGCTGGTCGTGGTCCAGGTTAACGGCAAGGTGCGTGGTAAAATCACCGTTCCGGTGAATGCGACAGAAGATCAGGTTCGTGAACGTGCGGGCCAGGAACATCTGGTCGCTAAATATCTTGATGGCGTTACCGTGCGTAAAGTGATTTACGTACCGGGTAAACTCCTCAATCTGGTCGTTGGCTAAGCGCGGGAGGAAGCGTGCGATATCTGGCAACATTGTTGTTATCTCTGGCGGTGTTAACCACCGCCGGATGTGGCTGGCACCTGCGCAATACCACGCAGGTTCCGGACACCATGAAAACCATGATTCTGGACACGGGGGATCCGAATGGTCCGTTAAGCCGTGCGGTGCGTAACCAACTGCGTCTGAACGACATTGAGCTACTGGATAAGAGTACGCTGCGTAAAGACGTACCGTCTCTGCGTCTGGGCCGGGTCAGCATTTCGAAAGATACCGCGTCTGTCTTCCAGAATGGGCAGACAGCGGAATACCAGATGATTATGACGGTCAATGCGTCAGTATTGATTCCGGGTCACGATATTTATCCTATCAGCGTCCGGGTATTCCGTTCGTTCTTCGACAACCCGCAGATGGCGCTGGCGAAGGATAACGAGCAGGATATGATCATCAAAGAAATGTACGACAGAGCGGCGGAACAACTGATTCGTAAGCTGCCAAGCGTACATGCTGCGGATCGTCTCTCATCGCAAGAAGAAGTTGCCGTTGACGATACAGAAGCGGCTCCCGCTTCCTCTTCAACGCGTGTCTCCAGCACGCTGGGTAACTGATGATTCGGTTGTACCCTGAACAACTCCGCGCGCAACTCTCTGAAGGGTTGCGCGCGGCGTATCTGCTACTCGGAAACGACCCGCTGCTGTTGCAGGAAAGCCAGGATGCCATCCGTCAGGTTGCGGCAACTCAGGGGTTCGACGAACACCACACGTTTACTCTCGACAACAACACTGACTGGAACGCCTTGTTCTCGCAATGCCAGGCGATGAGTCTGTTCGCCAGCCGTCAGACGCTATTGTTGTTGCTGCCCGAAAATGGTCCGAATGCCGCGATGAATGAACAACTGGCGACGTTGGTTCAACTGCTGCATGACGATCTGCTGCTGATCGTGCGCGGAAACAAGCTCACAAAAGCGCAGGAAAACGCCGCCTGGTTTAGCGCGCTGGCCGACCGGGCCGTACAGGTCAGTTGTCAGACGCCGGAGCAGGCGCAACTCCCCCGTTGGGTGGCGGCGCGCGCAAAGCAAAATAATCTGCAACTGGACGACGCGGCGAATCAACTGTTGTGCTATTGCTATGAAGGTAACCTGCTGGCACTGGCGCAGGCGCTGGAACGTTTGTCCTTGTTGTGGCCCGACGGTAAGCTCACCCTGCCTCGCGTCGAACAGGCCGTTAATGATGCCGCCCACTTCACCCCATTCCATTGGGTGGATGCGTTGGTCATGGGCAAAAGTAAGCGCGCACTGCACATTCTTCAGCAGTTACGTCTGGAAGGCAGCGAACCGGTTATTTTGCTGCGTACCCTGCAACGTGAACTGTTGTTGCTGGTAACGCTGAAACGCCAGTCGGCCCATACTCCGCTGCGTACGCTTTTTGATAAGCATCGCGTCTGGCAAAACCGTCGGGGCATGATCGGCGACGCGCTGAACCGACTGAGTCCGACGCAGTTACGTCAGGCGGTCCAGTTACTGACACGTACGGAAATCACGCTGAAGCAGGACTATGGCCAGTCGGTCTGGGCAGAGCTTGAAGGGCTCTCACTGCTGATTTGCCACAAAGCGCTGGCTGAAGTTTTTATTGATGGCTGATATGAAATCGTTACAGGCTCTCTTTGGCGGCACCTTTGATCCGGTGCACTATGGTCACCTCAAGCCCGTGGAAACGCTGGCCAATCTGATTGGTCTGTCACGGGTCATCGTGATGCCTAATAATGTTCCCCCTCATCGCCCGCAGCCGGAAGCCACCAGCGCACAGCGGAAAACCATGCTTGAACTGGCGATTGCCGACAAGCCGTTGTTTATCCTCGATGAGCGTGAACTGAAGCACGACACCCCTTCCTATACGGCGCAAACGCTGAAGGCCTGGCGTGAAGAGCAAGGCCCGGATGCCCCGCTGGCGTTTATCATTGGCCAGGACTCGTTGCTGACCTTCCCGACCTGGCATGACTACGAAACCATTCTCGACAATACCCATCTTATTGTCTGCCGCCGTCCGGGCTATCCGCTTGAAATGGCGGAGGAACAGCATCAGCATTGGCTGGATCAACATCTGACGAATACGCCGGACGATCTGCACCTGCTACCGGCAGGGAAAATCTATCTCGCCGAGACGCCGTGGTTCAATATTTCCGCCACGATCATCCGCGAGCGGCTGGAAAACGGCGAACCGTGTGATGATCTGATGCCGCACGCGGTGCTGGAGTATATCAATGAGCACGGACTGTATCGCTAAGTACGTCGCTTAACGCCGCCAGCAGGCGGTTGTTCTCTTCCTGACTGCGTATTGCCACGCGGAAATAGCGTCCATCAAGACCTGGGTAATTGGCGCAACTGCGGATCAGAATATGTCGCGCCAGCAAAGCGCGCTGAAGATCGGTTTCGCAGCGCAGCAGAAGATAGTTCGCCTGGCCGGGATACACCGTCAGCCCCGGCAGCGCACACAGCTGCTGATAAAAACGTCCACCCTCTTCCCGCAGCCATTGCCATGTCGCCTGTTGATACGCGGTATCCTCCAGAACCTGTTCCCCTGCCAGTGCGGCAAAAGCGTTGATCGACCACGGCATCTGGCGCGCCCTCATCGCCGCGACCGCCTGCAGATCGCTGTTGATGAGGTATCCCAGCCGCAGTCCCGGGATGGCATAGAATTTTGTCAGTGAACGCAGAACCCAGATATGCGGGTTATCCTTTAACAGCGGAATAAATCCCGCTTCATCAGCGATAAAATCGATAAATGCTTCATCAAGAATCAGCGCTATATTCAACGCCTGACAGCGCCCGGCAATCGCCTCGAGTAACGCCCGCTCCGGCAGTAATCCGGTGGGATTGTTTGGCGTGCACAAAAACAGACAGTCCAGTTCTGCCGTTAACGCATCGAGAATCGCCCCGGTCAGTTGCCAGCCATCTTCTTCACGCAGCATGAACGTATCAATGACGCATTCCCCCCACTGCAACGCGCGGCGGTATTCGGCAAATCCCGGCGCGACGATCATCGCTCGCCGCGGTTTCAAGCCGTTCACCAGGGTAAAGATCGACTCGGTCTCACCGTTTCCGGCGAGGATCCATTCGACTGGCACCTGATGATGTCGGGCCAGCGCCTGATGCAGGTGATGGTAATCGACGTCAGGATAACGCTCGGCAAGGTGTAAATTGTCGACAATGGCGCGTTTTACCGTTTCAGGCATACCCAGAGGATTAATATTCGCGCTAAAATCCAGCAACTTCTCGGGCGAGATCCCGAGGAACTCAGCCGCCTCACGGGTGTTACCGCCGTGGGCGCTTTTGAATAGAGACATCGTGCCGCTCCTGGCAAAAGAGGCTATTTTAGAGAAATTAGCGCGCGCGTTCAGGGCGAATATCATGTTTTGCGCGAATACGTATCACGAGGGGAAAATGCGACTCTGGTTAGTTCGTCATGGTGAAACCGAGGCTAATGTGGCGGGATTGTATAGCGGTCATGCCCCCACACCGTTGACCGGGCGCGGCGTCGCGCAAGCGCAAACGCTGAATACACTGCTTCACCAGGTTCCCTTTGAGCAGGTGCTGTGTAGCGAGCTGGAGCGTGCGCAGCACACGGCGCGCATAGTGCTTCAGGGACGTGAACTGCCGCTGCAGGTGAAGCCTGAGCTCAATGAGATGTTTTTTGGCGACTGGGAGATGCGTCATCACCAGGATCTGGCCCGCGAAGATGCCGAGAACTATGCGGCCTGGTGCAACGACTGGCAAAATGCGGTTCCCACCAATGGGGAAGGATTTCAGACCTTCGCCCGGCGCGTTGAGCAGGCAATGTCGCTCCTCGCCGACTATCGGCACCATGATCATGTGCTGATAGTCAGCCATCAGGGTGTTCTCAGCCTGTTAATCGCCCGGTTGCTTGCCATGCCCGCCGCGGCGATGTGGCATTTTCGCGTTGAGCAAGGCTGCTGGAGCGCCATTGATTTTACTGGCGATTTTGCCACGCTTCGGGTTCTCAACAGCAGAGCGATATGGACGCCCGGCGAGTAAAATATCTGTTTTTTACCGCCAGCAACGCTCCGCCCATTGACACCCCCGGACAGGCTGCTATTCTCCGCTGCCAGACTTTTCCCGCCCTTCAGCGTTTTGCAGAAATTGTTTTACAAAAATGGCGATGCATTCTGTTGCATGGGGTGGGATGATAGCCCACTTTCAAAAGCCGCCCGGTGACATTTGTCCCGAAAAGACTGTGGGTTCAGGTATACTGACAGGCTTATTAATACTCATTCATGCACCCAGGGGGAAAACTTGCAGGGTAAAGCACTCCAGGATTTTGTTATCGACAAAATTGATGACCTTAAAGGTCAGGACATCATCGCCTTAGACGTTCAGGGCAAATCCAGTATCACCGACTGCATGATCATCTGTACCGGTACGTCCAGCCGTCACGTCATGTCTATTGCTGACCACGTCGTTCAGGAATCGCGTGCGGCGGGAATGCTGCCGCTGGGCGTGGAAGGTGAGAGCGTCGCCGACTGGATTGTCGTTGACCTGGGTGAAGTGATTGTCCACGTGATGCAGGAAGAGAGCCGTCGCCTGTATGAGCTGGAAAAACTCTGGAGTTAATGCGTGAAGCTTCAACTTGTCGCGGTAGGCACGAAAATGCCCGACTGGGTACAAACCGGTTTTACCGAGTACCTGCGGCGTTTTCCCAAAGACATGCCTTTTGAGCTGATCGAAATTCCGGCCGGCAAACGCGGCAAGAACGCGGATATCAAGCGTATTCTCGACAAAGAGGGTGAACAGATGCTGGCTGCCGCTGGCAAAAACCGCATCGTCACCCTGGATATTCCCGGTAAACCCTGGGACACGCCGCAACTGGCGACCGAACTGGAACGCTGGAAACTGGACGGTCGTGATGTCAGCCTGTTAATTGGCGGGCCGGAGGGATTATCCCCTGCCTGCAAAGCGGCGGCAGAACAAAGTTGGTCGCTCTCTGCACTCACACTTCCTCATCCGCTTGTCCGGGTGCTGGTGGCAGAGAGCCTGTATCGGGCGTGGAGCATTACCACTAATCACCCTTATCACCGTGAGTGATCACTGAGCTTGAGTAGACTAAGCAGCGGATGAAATTACAGAATTCTTTTCGCGACTATACGGCTGAGTCCGCGCTATTTGTGCGCCGGGCGCTGGTCGCTTTTTTGGGTATTTTACTGCTCACCGGCGTGCTTATCGCCAACCTGTATAATCTGCAGATTGTCCGTTTTACCGATTACCAGACTCGCTCGAATGAAAACCGGATTAAGCTGGTGCCCATCGCCCCCAGTCGCGGCATCATCTATGACCGTAACGGTATTCCACTCGCCCTGAACCGCACCATTTACCAGATCGAAATGATGCCCGAGAAGGTCGACAACGTGCAGCAAACGCTGGATGCCCTGCGCAGCGTCGTCGATCTGAGCGATGATGATATTGCCGCCTTCAAGAAAGAGCGCGCACGTTCCCACCGCTTTACCTCTATTCCCGTCAAAACCAACCTCACCGAAGTGCAGGTTGCGCGTTTTGCCGTGAACCAGTACCGCTTCCCGGGTGTGGAAGTGAAAGGTTATAAGCGCCGGTTCTACCCGTACGGTTCCGCGCTCACCCACGTCATTGGCTACGTGTCGAAAATTAACGATAAAGACGTTGAGCGACTGGATAAAGACGGCAAACTGGCTAACTACGCCGCGACGCATGACATCGGAAAACTGGGGATTGAGCGCTACTACGAAGATGTGCTGCACGGTCAAACCGGCTACGAGGAAGTCGAAGTCAACAACCGTGGCCGCGTCATCCGCCAGCTCAAAGAGGTTCCCCCGCAGGCCGGACACGACATCTACCTGACGCTGGATCTCAAACTGCAGCAGTATATTGAGACGCTGCTTGCCGGTAGCCGCGCTGCCGTGGTGGTCACCGACCCGCGCACCGGCGGCGTGCTGGCGCTGGTTTCAATGCCAAGCTACGACCCGAACCTGTTCGTCGACGGTATCTCCAGTAAAGACTATTCCGGTTTGCTTAACGATCCAAACACGCCGCTGGTCAACCGCGCAACGCAGGGGGTGTATCCGCCGGCGTCGACGGTGAAACCGTATGTCGCCGTATCTGCATTAAGCGCGGGCGTTATCACCCGTAATACCAGCCTGTTTGACCCTGGCTGGTGGCAGTTGCCAGGCTCAGAAAAACGCTACCGTGACTGGAAGAAATGGGGTCACGGTCACCTGAACGTGACTAAATCGCTGGAAGAATCGGCAGATACCTTCTTCTATCAGGTCGCTTATGACATGGGGATCGACCGCCTCTCCGAGTGGATGGGCAAATTCGGTTACGGTCACTATACCGGTATCGACCTGGCGGAAGAGCGTTCCGGCAACATGCCTACCCGCGAATGGAAGCTCAAACGCTTTAAAAAACCCTGGTATCAGGGCGATACCATTCCGGTCGGCATCGGTCAGGGCTACTGGACGGCAACGCCGATTCAGATGAGTAAGGCGCTGATGATTTTGATTAACGATGGCGTCGTGAAGGTGCCTCATCTGCTGATGAGTACCGCAGAAAACGGCAAGAAGGTTCCCTGGGTACAACCGCAGGAGCCACCGGTCGGCGATATTCACTCTGGCTACTGGGAACTGGCGAAAGACGGCATGTATGGCGTCGCCAACCGTGGCAACGGGACCGCGCATAAATATTTTGCCAGCGCGCCGTATAAAATTGCCGCCAAATCCGGTACCGCACAGGTCTTTGGCCTGAAAGCCAATGAAACCTATAACGCGCATAAAATTGCCGAGCGTCTACGTGACCATAAACTGATGACCGCATTTGCACCGTATAACAACCCGCAAGTGGCCGTCGCCATCATCCTGGAAAACGGAGGGGCGGGCCCGGCGGTGGGGACCATTATGCGTCAGATTCTTGACCACATCATGTTGGGCGATAACAACACCGATCTGCCAGCGGAAAACCCGGCGGTTGCAGCGGCGGAGGATCAATAACCATGACGGATAATCCGAACAAAAAAACATTCTGGGATAAAATCCATATTGATCCCACCATGTTACTGATTTTGCTGGCGCTGCTGGTTTACAGCTCACTGGTTATCTGGAGTGCCAGCGGCCAGGACATTGGCATGATGGAGCGTAAAGTCGGTCAGATTGCAATGGGTCTGGTGATCATGGTGGTCATGGCGCAGATCCCGCCGCGCGTCTATGAAGGCTGGGCGCCGTATCTCTATATTTTCTGTATTATTTTGCTGGTGGCGGTCGATGCCTTTGGGGCGATATCCAAAGGCGCGCAGCGCTGGCTGGATCTCGGCATCGTGCGTTTTCAGCCTTCTGAAATCGCCAAAATCGCGGTGCCTCTGATGGTCGCACGCTTTATCAACCGCGACGTCTGTCCGCCCTCCCTGAAGAACACGGCCATCGCGCTGGTGCTGATTTTTATGCCGACGCTGCTGGTGGCGGCGCAGCCTGACCTCGGGACCTCGATTCTGGTCGCGCTTTCCGGGCTGTTCGTGCTGTTCCTTTCGGGTCTGAGCTGGCGTTTAATTGGCGTCGCTGTGTTGCTGGTCGCGGCGTTCATCCCGATCCTGTGGTTCTTCCTGATGCACGATTATCAGCGTCAGCGTGTGATGATGTTACTTGACCCGGAAACCGACCCGTTGGGCGCCGGTTATCACATCATTCAGTCTAAAATTGCGATCGGTTCCGGCGGTCTGAGCGGCAAGGGGTGGTTACACGGTACCCAGTCGCAACTCGAATTTTTGCCCGAACGCCACACCGACTTTATCTTCGCCGTCCTGGCGGAAGAGCTCGGTTTGATTGGGATACTGATCCTGCTGGCGCTGTATATACTGCTGATTATGCGTGGCCTGTGGATTGCCGCCCACGCGCAAACCACCTTTGGTCGCGTGATGGCCGGTGGCTTAATGTTGATTTTATTCGTTTATGTCTTCGTTAATATTGGTATGGTGAGTGGGATTCTGCCTGTTGTAGGCGTTCCGCTTCCGTTGGTCAGTTACGGAGGCTCAGCACTGATCGTGTTGATGGCCGGGTTCGGGATTGTCATGTCGATCCACACCCACAGAAAAATGTTATCGAAAAGCGTGTAAGGGGTGCGCAATGCGTAAGCAGTTGCCTGGAGTCTGCGTCGTAGCAGGAATTATGCTGCTCGCGGCATGTACGAGTGATGATGGTCAGCAACAGAACACCGTCGCGCCGCAGCCGGCGGTATGTAATGGGCCCGTCGTTGAAATCAGCGGAGCCGATCCGCGTTTTGAACCGCTCAACCCGACCGCTAATCAGGATTACCAGCGAGACGGTAAGAGCTACAAGATAGTGCAGGATGCCTCGCGCTTTAGTCAGGCAGGATTCGCGGCGATTTACGATGCCGAGCCCGGCAGCAATCTGACCGCCTCAGGCGAAGCGTTCGATCCTATGCAGCTCACCGCGGCGCATCCGACGTTACCGATCCCGAGCTATGCGCGGATCACGAACCTCGCCAATGGACGGATGATCGTGGTGCGCATTAACGATCGCGGTCCCTATGGTAACGATCGCGTGATTTCACTGTCGCGTGCCGCCGCTGACCGTCTGAACACCTCCAATAACACCAAAGTGCGTATCGACCCGATTATTGTCGCGCAGGATGGTTCCTTGTCTGGTCCGGGTATGGCCTGTACCACGGTGGCCAAACAGACTTATGCCCTGCCCTCACGTCCGGATCTGAGCGGCGGCATGGGCAGCGTCTCCTCCGCACCGGAAGCGATGCAGCCTCAGGGTGACGTTCGCGCCATCAGCAATTCCACGCTGCAAAGTGAAGATAATGCCGGCGCACCGGTTCAGAGTAGTGGGTTCCTCGGTGCCCCGACAACCCTGGCGGCCGGCGTACTGGAAGGCAGTGAACTGACGCCAGCGCCACAGCCCACGACTGCGGCTCCCGTTAGCGCGCCAGTCAGTGCACCGGCAGCAACACCTGCCGCGACGACTGCGCCTGCCGCCGCTTCCGCCAGCGGCAGTTACGTAGTCCAGGTTGGTGCGGTAAGCGATCAGGGGCGTGCCCAACAGTATCAGCAGCGCTTAGGCCAGCAGTTTGGCGTACCGGGACGCGTCACGCAGAACGGCGCCGTGTGGCGTATTCAGCTCGGGCCGTTCGCCAGTAAAGCCCAGGCCAGTGCGCTGCAGCAGCGCTTACAATCTGAAGCCCAATTACAGTCCTTCATTACCGGCGCACAGTAACGTAACAAGGGCATCTGAAGTGTCAATTTCTGTAAATGACGTTAACAACGTTAACAAAGTCATGCGGAAAGTCAGATGCCTGCCGGTATTGCATTTGCTATAGTAGGGCACTTTTTTTTAATTCCATCACGGACGTCGTAGTTCAGACCATGAAGACCACTTTTTCCGCTCGTTTCCTGCAGCGCATGGCGCTCACCACGGCTCTTTGTACAGCCGCTATTTCAGGCGCGCATGCCGATGACCTGAATATCAAAACCATGATCCCGGGTGTTCCGCAGATCGACGCGGAGTCCTACATCCTGATTGACTATAACTCCGGTAAAGTGCTGGCGGAACAAAACGCCGATACGCGTCGCGACCCGGCCAGTCTGACCAAAATGATGACCAGTTACGTTATCGGTCAGGCAATGAAAGCGGGCAAGTTTAAAGAGACGGATCTGGTCACTATCGGTAATGATGCATGGGCCACGGGTAATCCGGTCTTTAAAGGCTCATCGCTGATGTTCCTGAAGCCGGGCATGCAGGTTCCGGTATCGCAGCTGATTCGCGGGATTAACCTGCAGTCTGGTAACGACGCCTGCGTCGCGATGGCTGACTTTGCGGCTGGTAGTCAGGATGCGTTTGTCGGTCTGATGAACAGCTATGTGAACGCGTTGGGTCTGAAAAACACCCATTTCCAGACGGTTCACGGTCTGGATGCCGACGGTCAGTACAGCTCCGCTCGTGATATGGCGCTGATTGGCCAGGCGCTAATCCGCGACGTTCCTAACGAATACTCCGTCTACAAAGAAAAAGAGTTCACCTTTAACGGCATCCGTCAGTTGAACCGTAACGGTTTGCTGTGGGACAACAGCCTGAAAGTCGATGGCATCAAGACCGGTCATACCGATAAAGCAGGCTACAACCTGGTGGCCTCGGCGACCGAAGGCCAGATGCGTTTGATCTCCGCAGTCATGGGCGGGCGCACCTATAAAGGGCGTGAAACAGAAAGTAAAAAGCTGCTGACCTGGGGCTTCCGTTTCTTCGAAACGGTTAACCCGCTGAAAGCAGGCAAAGAATTCGCGTCTGAACCGTCCTGGTTTGGTGATACCGATCGCGCCTCCTTAGGGGTTGATAAAGATGTGTATCTGACCATTCCGCGTGGCCGTATGAAAGACCTGAAAGCCAGCTATGTACTGAACAGCACGGAGCTGCATGCGCCGCTGCAGAAAAATCAGGTGGTCGGTACCATCAACTTCCAGCTTGACGGTAAAACCATTGAGCAGCGCCCTCTGGTCGTGCTGCAGGAAATCCCGG
Source organism: Citrobacter freundii complex sp. CFNIH2 (assembly GCF_002880615.1). NCBI lineage: Bacteria > Pseudomonadati > Pseudomonadota > Gammaproteobacteria > Enterobacterales > Enterobacteriaceae > Citrobacter > Citrobacter freundii complex sp. CFNIH2. The sequence goes on from NZ_CP025757.1 coordinate 2,305,323, forward strand.
AAGGTAACTTCTTCAGCAAAATCATTGATTACATTAAGTTAATGTTCCATCACTGGTTTGGTTAAAAATTGAACACTTGAAAGTGTGATTTCCATCCCCATATACTAAGCATCAGTAAAACTCCCGCCCTCTGGCGGGAGTTGTTATTTATTTACGTTACGCCGGAGCTGACATGAAAACCAAACTTAACGAACTGCTTGAATTCCCTACTCCTTTTACTTACAAAGTTATGGGGCAGGCGTTACCTGAGCTGGTTGAACAGGTGGTTGAAGTGGTACAGCGCCATGCGCCAGGTGATTACTCTCCGACGGTAAAACCCAGCAGCAAAGGCAATTACCACTCGGTCTCGATTACCATCAACGCGACCCATATTGAGCAGGTTGAAACGCTGTACGAAGAACTCGGTAACATCGAAATCGTCCGTATGGTTCTGTAATACAGGTTCGGGCCCCGACCATGTTCGGGCGCCCACCTCGCCTCCTCTTCTCTGTGATATACTTCCCTCCCCCATTGATTACTTCTCTACGGAGATGCTGTTTTGTCTCAGGATAAAATACTGGTCCGCCAGCTCGGTCTTCAACCCTACGAACCCGTCTCCCAGGCCATGCACGACTTTACCAACACCCGCGATGAACAGACTCCCGATGAAATCTGGCTGGTTGAGCACTATCCGGTTTTCACCCAGGGTCAGGCAGGGAAAGCGGAACATGTTTTAATGCCCGGTGATATTCCGGTCATTCAAAGCGATCGCGGTGGGCAGGTGACTTACCATGGACCAGGCCAACAGATCATGTACGTTCTGTTGAACCTGAAGCGACGTAAACTGGGCGTGCGGGAATTGGTTACGTTGCTGGAACAGACTGTCGTAAATACTCTGGCTGAGCTGGATATTGACGCTCATCCGCGTGCAGATGCCCCTGGCGTTTATGTCGGTGAAAAGAAAATATGTTCCCTCGGTTTGCGTATTCGTCGCGGTTGCTCATTCCATGGACTGGCATTAAACGTTAATATGGATCTCTCGCCTTTCTTACGAATTAATCCCTGCGGCTATGCCGGTATGGAAATGGCAAAAATATCTCAATGGGATAACCAGGCCACGACAGATAATATCCAACCACGATTATTAGCCAATATTTTAGCACTGCTAAATAATCCCCCTTACGAATATATTCCTGCTTAACTTATTGAATGCAATGGCCCAAAAAATCGCGGGCCATTGTCACCCTTCCGGTTCAAATGCTTTACAATGTCTCCTGGTTTCTATATTTTCTGTCTGTCTTAGCTTGAATTTTTAACGCATTTACTTCGTCATAAAAATCGACGTAGGATTTTTCTTTATACAAACGTTAAACCTTCAATCAATTGCCATAAAAAGGTTATCGATACCGCGAGATGAACAATAGTGGTGCAAAAAGCATGCTTACAACAAATACAAGCATCACTATTATTTATAATGTGAATTAAATTGGAGTTAGAACGTGAGTGAAAATAGTAAGCCGAAAGGACATTTCTACGAACATCGACCCGAAGATAAACCGCAAATTTTCAGAACGCTGAGAAATATCGACCTGAACCTGCTGACTATTTTTGAAGCTGTTTATGTTCATAAAGGAATCGTCAACGCCGCGAAAATTCTCAATCTGACTCCCTCAGCGATCAGCCAGTCCATTCAGAAACTGCGCACAATATTTCCTGATCCCCTGTTTATTCGAAAAGGCCAGGGGGTGACGCCCACGACGTATGCCACCCATCTGCATGAGTATATCAGCCAGGGGCTGGAGTCCATTCTCGGCGCGCTGGATCTCACCGGCAGCTACGATAAACAACGGACAATTACTATCGGGACCACACCGTCTATCGGTGCGCTGGTCATGCCAACAATTTATCACGCCATCAAAACGAGCCATCCGCAACTGCATCTGCGTAACATTCCCGTCCATGATGCCGAAACGCAACTCAGTCAGTTTCAGAGCGATTTGATTATTGATAACCACCTCTACAGCAACCGTGCAGTAGAGAACCATGTTCTGTTTTCTGACAAAATCGAACTGGTCTGCCGCCAGAACCACCCTTCTCTGACGCGTGCCGTGACCCCTGAAGCCCTCGATGACGCTGAACATAGTCTGCTGATGATCGAAGGACAAAGCTTCACGCTCCTGCGCCAACGTATCCAGGAACTGTTCCCCGATCGGCAAATCAGCTTTAGCAGCTACAACATTTTTACGCTGGCATCACTCATCGCCCACAGCGATCTGGTGGGTATTATGCCCGCGCGCTTCTTCACGCTGTTCAGCCACTGCTGGCCGCTTCAGCGGATCCCTCATCCATCCCTGAACCATGAGAAAATCGACTTCTCACTGCATTACAACAAGCTAAGCTTACGCGATCCAGTACTGGAGAACGTCATCACAGTGATCCGCGACGCCTTCTGAAAAAGAAATGTTGCGACCAGGTCAAAACTGATGTCAGGCAAATGGCACAAAACAACAACTATTTTACATTTTGCCGGCCACTCAGGCTGCTTTCAGGCCCGTTTCAATGATATACTGCGTGTTGTTAATTCAAAAATAGTTGATAAATACAACATTCCCTTGAATTGAAACGCTTTCCCTCGTTATTCGCAACTGGAACACGCACGCTATGAGTAAACCCATTGTGATGGAACGCGGTGTTAAATACCGCGATGCCGATAAGATGGCCCTTATCCCGGTCAAAAATGTGGCGACAGAGCGCGAAGCCCTGCTGCGCAAGCCGGAATGGATGAAAATTAAGCTTCCAGCGGACTCCACTCGTATCCAGGGCATCAAAGCAGCAATGCGTAAGAATGGCCTGCATTCTGTTTGTGAAGAAGCCTCTTGCCCAAACCTGGCGGAGTGTTTCAACCACGGTACCGCCACGTTTATGATCCTCGGCGCCATTTGTACCCGTCGCTGCCCGTTCTGTGATGTGGCCCACGGCCGCCCTGTGGCGCCGGACGCCAACGAACCGGTTAAGCTGGCACAAACGATTGCCGACATGGCTCTGCGCTATGTCGTTATCACTTCTGTTGACCGTGATGACCTGCGTGACGGCGGCGCTCAGCATTTTGCCGATTGCATTACTGCTATTCGTGAGAAAAGCCCTACGATTAAGATTGAAACGCTGGTCCCCGACTTCCGCGGTCGTATGGATCGCGCCCTGGAGATTCTGACCGCCACTCCGCCGGACGTTTTCAACCATAACCTTGAAAACGTACCTCGCATTTATCGTCAGGTTCGCCCAGGCGCCGACTACAACTGGTCGCTCAAATTACTGGAACGCTTTAAAGAAGCGCATCCAGAGATCCCGACCAAATCTGGTCTGATGGTCGGTCTCGGTGAGACGAATGCGGAAATCATTGAAGTGATGCGCGATCTGCGTCGTCATGGCGTGACCATGCTGACGCTGGGACAATATCTGCAGCCGAGCCGTCACCACCTGCCCGTTCAGCGCTATGTCAGCCCGGACGAATTTGAAGAGATGAAAGCAGAAGCCATCGCGATGGGCTTTACCCATGCTGCCTGCGGACCGTTCGTCCGTTCGTCTTACCATGCTGACCTGCAGGCGAAAGGGATGGAAGTGAAGTAATTTCGAAATAAATACTTACATTTCGCCCATAAAAAACCCGCTTAATCGCGGGTTTTTTCTCATCAGAGTAAAACGGCCAGGCGTCTAGCTCCGGATATTACTCTTTATGAGAGAGTTTCTCAGCCTGAATGCTGCCGTCTGCGTCTTTTTTCGCGCCCGCATCTTCATCATTCATTGCTTTCTTGAAGCCCTTAATCGCCGTGCCCAGGTCTCCACCCAGTGTACGTAACTTCTTGGTACCAAACAGCAGAACGACCAGTGCGGCCACTACCAGCAGTTTAGTAATACTAATCTCACCCATAGATACCTTCTTAACTTAAAACAGGCGGCGTAGCGCGCCCTTAGTAACCTGAGAATATTAACGGTCATTTGACGCGCGCACACAATAGCAATCTGTAACAAGGTGAATCAAGCAGTGTTTAAAAAAACGTCATAATAATTGCGGTGGCACAAATCTGCGGTTACGTAATACCGGTAATTGCGCCCGCACCTGGCGGATCCGCTCAGCGGAGATCTCCGCCATGACAAGCGTCGGGACGTCTGCCGCCGCCGCAATCGTCACCCCAAAAGGATCGATAATACGACTCTGCCCGATGTTTTTGTTACCACACTCCCCTGCAGCAATCATATAGCAGGTGGTATCGAGCGCGCGGGCAGCCAGCAGCGTCGACCAGTGATGTTCCTTCAGCGCCCCTCTGACCCATGCCGCCGGTAGCACCAGTACTTCCGCGCCCTGCAACGCAAGCGCCATCGACAGTTCGGGAAAGCGCAGATCGTAGCAGGTCATCAGCCCCACTCTGAGTCCATCCACATCAAGCAGCGGTGCGATAACGTTACCCGCATCAACATTGCGGGACTCCTGAATGGAGAAAGCATCATAGAGGTGTAGCTTGGCGTAGCTTGCCACGATTTTCCCTCCGCGCAGCGCCACCAGCGTGTTCACCGCACGACCGGGACGCGAGGGAACGTGAACGGTGAGAATGGTGGTCATCGTATTCAATGCGCTTTCCCGCAACAGTCGTTTCAGGAAATCTCCCTCCACAGGCTGGGCAGATTTCACCGACAGGTCGGGATCCGCATCGTCTCGCGCCAGCAATGCCTCAGGCAGAACCAGCAATGACGCGCCGTTTTCCGCCGCCTGCGACATGAGCGTGACGCAGGTTTCTGCGTTCTTTTCCCACACAGAACTGACGGCAAATTGCCCTGCAGCAACTAGCATAATTCCTCCGGTCAGGTTTATCAGGCTCGCCAACGATGATTATTCAGCGTTACACTTATCTTATATACCAACCAAATAGCAGGATTACGCAGTGTTACAACTTCTTTTAGCGGTTTTTATTGGCGGCGGCACAGGAAGTGTAGCGAGGTGGATGCTCAGTATGCGGTTTAACCCCATGCATCAGGCGATTCCGATAGGAACCCTGACCGCAAATTTACTGGGTGCATTCATCATTGGTATGGGACTGGCATGGTTTAGTCGAATGACTAACATCGATCCAATGTGGAAGGTCTTGATCACAACCGGCTTTTGTGGCGGCCTGACAACCTTCTCTACTTTTTCGGCGGAAGTGGTCTTTTTGCTTCAGGAAGGTCGAGTGGGCTGGGCAATGCTGAATGTGTTGTTCAACCTGCTGGGATCATTTGCGATGACGGCGTTGGCATTCTGGCTATTTTCCGCCTCCAGCGCTCACTAAAAACCAAAAAAAACCCGCTAATAAGCGGGTTTTGAAATCTTGCTGACGTAAGCTTACAGAGCAGTTACGTTTGCAGCAGAAGGGCCTTTGGCACCGTTAGTGATTTCGAACTCTACACGCTGACCTTCAGCCAGAGTTTTAAAACCATTGGTCTGGATTGCAGAGAAGTGTACGAACACGTCTTTGCTGCCATCTTCCGGAGTAATGAAACCGAATCCTTTGGACTCATTAAACCACTTAACGTTACCTTTAATCTTAGACATCAAAATTACCTTTACATGAAAAATAGACACAAATGCTGTGTCGGGTACCAGTACACCAATTGTGGTTCACTTTGTCCAGTCGAACTTTGGCAAAAAGTGATAAATGTCGCGTTATTTTTTGACATAAGCTCATATCACTTTGTTTTATATGAAATTTATTGCCAGTAATCGGTTCAGAACTGAAAACGCATCCACGCAAAGTATACGTTACCGTTGTTATAAGTACCGGGGATATAGGTCATCTGAAACGTTGCCGGACCGTAACCAATGGAGGCCAGCGGCAGTAGGACAGGAAGAGGAATGTAGTTCCAGTTATCACGCGCCGTCACGCCGGCGGTAAAACCTAATCCCAGATGGAAATTGTCATCCGGCAGAGGTCGCCAGGTACTTTCCCAACCATAACCACCGATCGGCTCCCATTTATTCCATGAATCTTTGAAAGCCATAATGTAAAGGCCGTGCCAGTTTCCCTTTTCATCCCAGCGCGACTGACCAAAACCACCGCCCCATGGACGCTCGTTATAACGATCGGTTTTTTCTTTATCATAGGCAAAACGCGCATGCCAGGTTATCGCGGGAATATACAAATCATAGTGCTCAGGTTGCTGCCAGGTTTCGGCAACATTATCTGTAAAGGTATTAAACCACCCTTTTTCTTCTGCCACTGCACGCGGCAGTATCGCTAACTGAATAAAAAGAAATGAAAAAAGGAAAAAATATTTTTTAGCTGTACTCACAACGTTTATTACCATTCTTAAGTTCAGTCTTTATTATACCAAAAATAACTTGAATGAAACCTTAACAGCGGCTGCGCTGACCTGAATCAGATTGTTCTAAGATTTTTAATGCCATCATTAAACCTTATTCTTTGTAGTATTATTTATGGCTGAATTATCAGTCAGATATTGTATGATTTTTACCCATTCACGTTACAAACACTCTTTCGCCGCCACTCGTTAACAGCAATGCCTCATAAATAAAACAAAAAAGAAACAATCAAGAATTTTCCTGGAAAAAGGAAAATAAAATATTTCACCTTCATCACGCCAACGAAAAAAATAGCCGCTGACCGACCGTTAATCGTTCTGTTTATTGATTTTAATCAGCAAGTAGCAAGCACTTATTCGGCACATTTTCACACCAACTTATTGGCATTTTCTTAATTTCACTTCTGGGTGTCTACGCGACAGGGGAAACAATGTTGACATTTATCGAACTCCTTATTGGAGTTGTGGTTATTGTGGGTGTAGCGCGCTACATCATTAAAGGGTATTCGGCAACCGGCGTGCTTTTTGTTGGCGGTCTGGTGCTGCTGATTATCAGCGCCCTGATGGGCCACAAAGTGCTGCCTTCCAGCGAAACCACGACGGGTTATTCCGCGACGGATATCGTTGAGTACATCAAGATCCTGCTGATGAGCCGTGGTGGCGACCTTGGCATGATGATCATGATGCTCTGCGGATTTGCCGCTTACATGACCCACATCGGCGCGAACGATATGGTCGTGAAACTGGCCTCAAAACCTTTGCAATACATCAACTCACCTTATCTGCTGATGATTGCCGCCTATTTTGTTGCCTGTCTGATGTCCCTGGCGGTGTCTTCCGCCACCGGACTCGGTGTATTGTTGATGGCGACGCTTTTCCCGATCATGGTCAACGTGGGGATTAGCCGCGGTGCTGCGGCGGCCATTTGTGCCTCACCTGCCGCAATTATCCTTTCCCCTACCTCCGGTGACGTCGTGCTGGCTGCCAAAGCAGCCGAAATGCCGCTGATCGATTTTGCCTTTAAAACCACGCTGCCCATCTCCATTGCGGCAATCATCGGGATGGCGATTGCCCACTATTTCTGGCAACGTTATCTGGATAAAAAAGAGAACGCGGCCCACGAAATGCTGGACGTGAATGAAATCACCACCACGGCACCGGCGTTCTACGCCATTCTGCCGTTTACACCGATTATCGGGGTGCTGATTTTTGATGGTAAGTGGGGACCGCAACTGCACATCATTACGATTCTGGTGCTCTGTATGCTTATTGCGGCGGTGCTGGAGTTCGTTCGGGGTTTCAACACCCAGAAAGTGTATTCCGGTCTGGAAGTGGCGTATCGCGGTATGGCCGATGCGTTTGCGAACGTGGTGATGCTGTTAGTTGCGGCGGGCGTTTTCGCACAGGGTCTGAGCACAATTGGCTTCATCCAGAGCCTGATCTCCATCGCCACTTCGTTTGGGTCGGCGAGCATCATTTTGATGCTGGTACTGGTGATTCTGACCATGCTGGCAGCAATGACCACCGGTTCCGGTAACGCGCCGTTCTACGCTTTCGTCGAAATGATTCCTAAGCTGGCGCAATCATCGGGTATCAACCCGGCGTATCTGTCGATTCCAATGCTGCAGGCGTCCAACCTGGGCCGTACGATCTCCCCGGTCTCCGGCGTGGTCGTGGCGGTAGCCGGGATGGCAAAAATCTCGCCGTTTGAAGTGGTAAAACGCACCTCCGTACCGGTCATGGTCGGACTGTTGATCGTTATCATCGCGACCGAAGTGATGGTGCCGGGTACCTCCTCCGCAGTAACGGGAGGCTGATTCGGAACCCATGCCGGATGATGGCATACGATGCCTCATCCGGCCATACGCCGCCATTAACCGTGGTAAATACGCTGCGGTCTCCCCACCTTGCCATGCACAATTTCCGCAATAACCAAATGCCGACTGGCACAATATTCGAGGTACCGTCTGGCGGTCGTACGGCTGATGGTCAGCGCCTGCGCGACGGTTTCGGCGGTGTGCTGTACCTGAGGATCAGCAAACAGCTTTTTAACCGCATTCAACGTTAGCGCATCAATTCCGGTGGGCAGTTCATCTTTCGGCTCGCCTCGCGCATAGGCATTAAACATCTCATCAATTTGTCGCTGACTGGCACTGTCGTTTTCTGCCAGCATCCGTCTGCGCTGTTGGTAACGAGTGAGCGTCTGCCCCAGACGCTCATAGGCGATAGGTTTTATCAGATAATCAAACGCCCCGCTGCGTACCGCGTCGGCCACCGTTTCCATATCGCTGGCCGCGGTGGTAAAGACCACCCCGCCGGGATAATGCGACGCCGTTAGCTCATGCAGCAGCGAGATCCCCTTGCCGTCCGGAAGGTAGTTATCCAGCAAAATGAGCCCCGGTTTAAACCGTTCAATCATCATTCTCGCCTGCGCCAGATTACCGGCTAACCAGATCTGATTGAAACCGGGAATATGGCGGATGTACTCTGCATGCATCTCGGCAAGCAGCATTTCATCTTCAACGATTAATAGGGTTAATGGTTCCGTCATTGTTCTTTTTCACTTTCGGAATAAAAAGAGAGAATAAGGTGCCGCAGGGATCGTTATCTTCCAGAGTAATCGTTCCGCCACAGCGCCCCACATAACTTGCAATCAGGTACAGTCCGATGCCGTGCTCACCCGGCTCATCGGAACGGGTGCTTACACCTTGTTCGAATATTTTTTCGCGCAGTGCCTCAGGGACGCCGCATCCCTGGTCGGCCACTTCGATCACCACATCATCGCCCTCATCGCTCAGATACAGTTCCACGACCTTATTCCCCTGCCCGGTACGCAAACTGGCTTCAAACGCGTTGTCGAGAAGATTCCCGACAATCGCCGCAAACTCGGTACTGTCCAGCCCTTCCGGCAACTGCTGGAGCTGACTGCCGGGAACGATCGTCATTTTGAGACCCAGTTCGCGCGCGCGCTGAACCTTACCAAACAGCAGGCCCGCCACCTGGCGATCGGCAAACGCCTCGCGCAGGCTGTCAATCAACTGTTGTTGCGCCTGCGATTCCCCCTGCACCATCTCCCTGACCCGATCGTACTCTTTCATTTGCAGCAGGCCATTGAGCGTTGACATCCAGTTTAGATGCTCATGGCGCAACGTTCGCAGACTCTCCACATATTGCTTAATCTGTGTCAGTTGCGCGTTCAGGGTGGCGATTTCATCTTTGCTACGAAAGCTGATAATCGCCCCCAGCAACTCATCACCTGAGCGGATCGCCTCACGGTTGGCAATAACGCTCAGGCCATTGAAGTTGACCATCGCGTCCACGCGCCTTTCAGCAATCTGTTCGGTAAAGAAATCCGATGGATTCACCACCTCATGAATCGGTTTGCCCAACCATTGTCGACCTGGCGAACGCAGGCCAAGCATCTTTCTCGCACTACGATTGATGGCCGTAATATAACCATCCGGATCAACGGCAATCAGCCCTTCATAAACAGAACTGAACAGCGCTTCCTGCTGACGAACCACCCGGGCAATTTGTTTCGGTTCCATCCCCATCATCTGACGGCGGATATGAGCGGCAAAAAACCAGGAAAGCAACATCAGTATCACCAGCAGCAAAACAAACACACCGGCCATCGGCAGAATGAAGTCCAGCCGCCAGCTGTCAATTTTGCTAACCAGATAACCGATGGAGACCACGCCAATAACGTTGCCGCTATCATCAAAGATTGGCGTTTTTGCCCGCATTGCCAGGCCGATGGAGCCCGTCCCGGTAATGAAATAGCTTTCTCCCCTCTCCAGCGCGCCCGGCTTGGTGAACTGCATCGGGTAGCCAATTTTCTCCGGGTTAGGATGATAAAGCCGGATAGAGTGGCTATCGCCAATCACCACATAGTCAAAATCGGTGTCGCTTTGCAGTTTACCGGCAATAGAGGCCAGTCGTTTGTAATCGCGGTCCTTCACCGCCGCAATGACGCTATCGTTAGCCGCGATAATCTTCGCCTGGTTCATCGCCATATCACGGACATGCGTACTTAAATAATCCTCAAAACTGGCGGAAAAATACTGTGCCAGCGCGGCGATAATGAACACCGAAAAAACGAGAATAAGCAGAAAAATACGCAACGGAAATGCCAGTCGGCGAAAAAAAGAAAACGGCTTTTTATTTTTTTGAACCAACATGACTGTTCCTTAACGGGCATTATTCGGTAGAGATCGCCAACAAATGTAATAAAAATGTTTTATTCGAATACGCAGAGAATAAAGACGATCGTTACAGATTCACCACGTTAAATCAATTAAACCACTTAACTCCACGTCACAATCTGCGATAAGAATAATTAAAAAACTTAAAACCATTAAACCCATAAAAACCATCTAAGTGTTTGTGAAATAAATCAAAATTTACCTCAAAAATACTCCTTACGATGTATGCATTCGGGAAAAAAAGAAATAGACAGTTGCAAAATCGTCTTTTTCCCGGAATGAAAACAAAACGTTATCAAATGGTTTTTTCATACAACATACGCACAAAACTGGCAACAACAATATATCTTCAGGACTTATCTACTATGTTTGGTAATAATGTGTTCACGCGCGTCAAACGCTCAGAAAATATAAAAATGGCGGCGATCACGCAATTCCTGAAAGAGAATGATCTGAGCGTCGATACCACCGTTGAAGTTTTTATTACCGTGACCCGTGATGAAAAACTCATCGCCTGCGGCGGTATCGCCGGAAATATCATCAAGTGTGTAGCCATTAGCGAATCGGTACGCGGCGAGGGGTTAGCGCTCACGCTGGCGACAGAACTGATCAATCTCGCCTACGAAAGGCACTGCACACATCTCTTCATTTATACCAAAACTGAGTATGAAACGTTGTTCCGGCAGTGCGGATTTTCAACGCTGACCCGCGTTCCCGGCATCATGGTGCTAATGGAAAACAGCACCACGCGACTGAAACGCTACGCGGAGTCGTTGGGCAAACTGCGTCATGACGGCAAGAAAATCGGCTGCATCGTGATGAATGCCAATCCGTTCACCAATGGGCACCGCTATTTAATCCAACAGGCAGCGGCGCAGTGCGACTGGCTTCATCTGTTCCTGGTGAAAGAAGATACTTCCCGTTTCCCGTATGAGGACCGACTCGACCTGGTGCTCAAAGGCACCGCGGACATCCCGCACCTCACCGTTCATCGCGGTTCGGAATACATCATTTCGCGCGCCACGTTCCCGTGCTACTTCATTAAAGAACAAAGCGTCATCAACCATTGCTACACCGAAATCGATTTAAAAATTTTCCGTCAGTATCTGGCACCCGCGCTGGGGATCACCCATCGCTTTGTCGGAACGGAACCCTTTTGCGGCGTAACCGCCCAGTATAACCACGACATGCGTTTCTGGCTGGAAACGCCAACTCTTCCCGCCCCGCCCATTGAACTGGTGGAAATCGAGCGACTGTGTTTCCAGGGGACGCCGATCTCAGCCTCTCTGGTACGCAAACTGCTCGTGAAAAAAGATCTCACGGCTATCGCGTCGCTGGTGCCTTCAGCCACTTTGCAATACCTGCAAAGCATGCCTGAGCGCACACCCGCTCACGCGACAGTCCGCCAAAAGACCCCCGCATTAGTAACAGGTGAAAAATGAAAATAAACCAGGCTGCCGTCGCAGGCACACTTGAGTCCGGTGATGTGATGATACGCATCGCCCCTCTCGATACGCAGGAGATTGACCTGCAGATCAACAGCAGCGTTGAGAAACAGTTTGGCGAGGCCATTCGCGCCACCATTCTGGATGTTCTGGCGCAGTATGACGTGCGCGGCGTGCAATTGAATGTCGATGATAAAGGCGCACTGGACTGCATTTTACGTGCACGACTGGAAGCATTACTGGCGCGCGCCAGCGGCATCCCGGCCCTGCCCTGGGAGGATCGCCAATGATTTCCGCTTCTTTGCAACAGCGCAAAACGCGCACTCGCCGCAGCATGCTGTTTGTCCCCGGCGCCAATGCCGCAATGGTCAGCAACTCGTTTATCTATCCGGCAGATGCCCTGATGTTTGACCTGGAAGATTCCGTCGCGCTGCGTGAAAAAGACACCGCTCGTCGCCTGGTCTACCACGCGCTGCAGCATCCGCTGTATCACGACGTCGAAACCATCGTGCGCGTTAATGCGCTGGATTCTGAATGGGGGATCAACGATCTGGAAGCCGTCGTTCGCGGCGGCGCTGACGTGGTCCGTCTACCGAAAACCGATACCGCTCAGGATGTTATCGATATCGAAAGCGAAATTCTGCGCATTGAAAAAGCCTGCGGTCGCGAGCCGGGCAGCACGGGTCTGCTGGCCGCCATCGAGTCACCGTTAGGCATCACCCGCGCCGTGGAAATCGCCCACGCCTCTGAACGTCTGATCGGGATCGCGCTGGGCGCGGAAGACTATGTACGCAACCTGCGCACGGAGCGTTCGCCAGAAGGCACTGAATTACTGTTTGCCCGTTGCTCCATTTTGCAGGCCGCGCGCTCTGCCGGGATTCAGGCCTTCGATACCGTTTATTCCGATGCCAACAACGAAGCAGGCTTCCTGCACGAAGCCGCCCACATCAAACAGCTGGGTTTTGACGGCAAATCGCTGATCAACCCACGCCAGATTGACCTGCTGCACAACCTGTATGCCCCGACGCAAAAAGAAGTGACGCACGCGCGTCTGGTCGTGGAAGCCGCAGAAGCCGCCGCCCGCGAAGGCCTCGGGGTGGTCTCCCTGAACGGCAAGATGGTCGACAGCCCGGTGATCGAGCGCGCACGTCTGGTGCTCTCCCGTGCAGAACTTTCCGGCATCCGCGAAGAATAAGGCAAAAACAATGACCCAGAAAAACGAACAGTCTCAACGACAGGAACGGGTAGCGGCCTGGAGCCGCCAGGCTGAAAGCGACCTTTCCACCTATACCCGCGCCGCAAAACAGGCCCTGCAGGAACAGAAACCGCGCGACCAGAAACTGTGTACCAGCCTGGAAGAGGCGATCCGCCGTTCCGGTTTGCAGGATGGCATGACCATCTCCTTCCACCATGCGTTTCGCGGCGGCGACCTGACCATCAATCTGGTGATGGCAACCCTCGCCAGCATGGGATTTAAAAACCTGACGCTGGCTTCCAGCTCTCTGAGCGATTGCCACGCGCCGCTGGTCGACCATATCCGTAACGGCGTCGTTAGCCGTATTTACACCTCGGGTCTACGCGGACCGCTGGCAGAAGAGATCTCTCGCGGCCTGCTCGCCGAACCCGTTCAGGTTCACTCTCATGGCGGCCGCGTGCATCTGGTACAGAGCGGCGAGCTCAGCATTGACGTCGCTTTCCTCGGCGTTCCGTCCTGCGATCCGTTCGGTAACGCTAATGGCTATACCGGTAAAGCATGTTGCGGCTCACTCGGCTATGCCCGCGTTGACGCTGAAAGCGCCAGCCAGGTGGTGCTACTGACGGAACAACTGCTGCCTTATCCGCACAACCCGGCCAGCATTACTCAGGATCAGGTTGATCTGATTGTGCAGATAGACCAGGTCGGCGATGCCGATAAAATCGGGGCTGACGCCACCCGAATGACCACCAACTCGCGCGAACTGCTGATTGCCCGCAGCGCGGCAGAGGTCATCGCCCACTCCGGCTATTTCAAAGAAGGTTTTTCACTGCAAACCGGTACCGGCGGTGCCTCACTGGCGGTCACGCGTTTCCTGGAAGACAAAATGCGTAGCCGTGATATCCGTGCAGATTTCGCACTGGGCGGTATCACTGCCACCATCGTCGATCTGCATGAAAAAGGGTTGATTCGCAAACTGCTGGACGTACAGAGCTTCGACCGCAACGCCGCAGAGTCACTGGCGCGCAACCCGAATCACATCGAAATCAGCGCGAACCAGTATGCCAACTGGGGTTCAAAAGGGGCTTCCGTTGACCGTCTGGACGTGGTCGTGCTGAGTGCGCTGGAAGTCGACACCCAGTTTAACGTCAACGTGCTGACTGGTTCTGACGGCGTCATTCGCGGCGCGTCAGGCGGCCACTGCGATACCGCCGTCGCCGCTGCGCTGTCAATCATTGTCGCACCGCTGGTGCGTGGTCGCATTCCGACGCTGGTAGATAACGTGCTGACCTGCGTCACGCCGGGTTCCAGCGTCGATATTCTGGTTACCGATCATGGTATTGCGGTTAACCCGGCACGTCCGGAACTGGCGGAACGCCTGAAAGAAGCCGGGATGAAGGTGGTCTCCATCGAGTGGCTGCGTGAACGGGCGCAACAGCTCACTGGCGAACCACGTCCCATCGAATTCACCGACCGTGTGATTGCCGTGGTGCGCTATCGCGACGGTTCGGTGATCGATGTTGTTCATCAGGTGAAGGAATAATCCATGCACCTGCTCCCTGAACTTGCCACCCGCCACGCGGTTTCAATTCCCGAGCTGCTCGTCAGCCGGGATGAGCGACAAGCACGGCAACATGTCTGGCTGGCGCGCCATCCCATTCCACTGGTCTCCTTTACCGTGGTAGCGCCTGGCCCGATTAAAGACAGCGAGCTCACCCGTCGCCTCTTTAATCATGGTGTGACTGCCCTGCGTACGCTGGCGACACAGGCGGACTGGCATATCAGGGAGCAGGCTGCACTGGCCTCAGCCAGCGGGCCGGAAGGCATGCTCTCGATTGAGGCACCGGCCCGTGACATCAAGCTCGCGACCATTGAGCTCGAACAAACCCATCCTCTGGGACGTTTGTGGGACATCGATGTGCTCACCCCCGGAGGTGAAATTCTCTCCCGCCGCCATTTTGCCCTTCCTGCCCGCCGCTGCCTGCTGTGCGAGCAGAGCGCTGCCGAATGCGCGCGTGGCAAAACGCATACGCTCTCCGCTCTGATCACCCACATGGAGGCGCTGCTACATGCTGCCGATTCCCAATATGTCCGCTGAAACCACCGCCCTTCCCCGTACGCTGTTTGACGCATACGGCCATCTGGCGTGGCGTGCAATGCTGACAGAAGTCAACCTGTCGCCAAAACCCGGGCTGGTCGATCGTCTGAACTGCGGCGCGCATAAAGACATGTCGCTGACGGATTTTCACCGCAGCGCGCTGGCGATTCAGGCCTGGCTGCCGCGTTTTATTGAATATGGCGCATGCTGTGCGCAGATGCCGGCCGACGCCGTACTAACCGGCTTACGCCCGTTAGGTATGGCCTGTGAAGCGGACATGTTTCGCGCCACCGCGGGTGTGAACACCCATAAAGGCAGCATTTTTTCTCTCGGTCTGCTGTGTGCCGCCATTGGCCGTCTGCACCAGCAGCAGCAACCCATTACCCCGGAAACGATCTGTACCACCGCCGCCCGCTTTTGCCGCGGCCTGACCGAGCGCGAACTGCGCAACAACAATCAACAACTCACGGCAGGTCAGCGACTTTATCAGCAACTGGGATTAACCGGCGCACGCGGCGAAGCCGAAGCGGGATATCCGTTGGTTATCCGCCATGCGCTTCCGCACTATCGCGCCCTGTTAACCGAGGGACGCGATCCCGAGCTGGCGCTGCTGGACACCTTGCTCCTGCTGATTGCGCGCAACGGCGATACCAACGTGGCTTCGCGCGGCGGTGCGGCAGGACTGCGCTGGATACAGCAGCAGGCAAACACATTGTTACAACAAGGGGGCATCCGAACCCCCGCCGATCTCGATCATCTGCATCAGTTCGACAGCCACTGCATTGAACGCAATCTCAGCCCTGGCGGCAGTGCCGACCTGCTGATCGTCACGTGGTTTCTAGCCCAGATTTCTCAAGTTAAACATTTACATAATTATTGAAAAGATCCTTTCCGGAGAATCACTTATGTCTTTATCGAAAGATAGTATATGGAAGTTGTTGGCCCCCCTGGTCGTCATGGGCGTCATGTTTCTTATCCCTGTCCCGGACGGCATGCCCCCTCAGGCATGGCATTACTTCGCCGTTTTCGTGGCGATGATCGTCGGTATGATCCTGGAGCCGATCCCGGCTACCGCGATCAGCTTTATCGCCGTGACCATCTGCGTAATTGGTAGCAACTACCTGCTGTTTGATGCCAAAGAGCTGGCGGACCCGGCATTCGATGCCGGTAAACAGGCGCTGAAATGGGGTCTGGCGGGTTTCTCCAGTACCACCGTCTGGCTGGTGTTCGGTGCGTTTATCTTCGCGCTGGGCTACGAAGTCACCGGTCTTGGCCGTCGTATCGCGCTGTTCCTGGTGAAATTCATGGGCAAACGCACCCTGACGCTGGGCTATGCGATTGTCATCATCGATATTCTGCTGGCGCCGTTTACGCCATCCAACACCGCCCGTACCGGGGGCACCGTGTTCCCGGTAATCAAAAACCTGCCGCCGCTGTTTAAATCGTTCCCGAACGATCCGTCCGCGCGTCGTATCGGCGGTTACCTGATGTGGATGATGGTCATCAGTACCAGCCTGAGTTCTTCGATGTTCGTTACGGGGGCTGCGCCAAACGTGCTGGGTCTGGAATTTGTCAGCAAAATCGCCGGTGTGCAGATTAGCTGGCTGCAGTGGTTCCTGAGCTTCCTGCCGGTCGGTATCATTTTGCTGATCGTTGCGCCGTGGCTCTCTTATGTTCTCTACAAACCTGAAGTCACACACAGTGCGGAAGTCGCTGCCTGGGCGGGCGACGAACTCAAAACCATGGGGACCTTGACGCGTAAAGAGTGGACGCTGATCGGTCTGGTTCTGCTGAGCTTAGGGTTGTGGGTCTTTGGCGGTGAAGTGATCGACGCTACCGCCGTCGGTTTGTTAGCCGTTTCTCTGATGCTGGCGCTGCACGTGGTGCCGTGGAAAGACATTACCAAATACAACAGCGCCTGGAACACGCTGGTGAACCTTGCCACCCTCGTGGTCATGGCAAACGGTTTAACCCGCTCCGGTTTTATTGACTGGTTTGCCGGTACCATGAGCACCCATCTGGAAGGGTTCTCGCCTAACGCGACGGTAATTGTGCTGGTGCTGGTGTTCTACTTTGCTCACTACCTGTTTGCCAGCCTGTCGGCGCACACGGCAACCATGTTGCCGGTTATTCTGGCGGTCGGTAAAGGTATCCCGGGCGTACCGATGGAACATCTGTGTATCCTACTGGTGCTGTCCATCGGGATCATGGGCTGTCTGACACCGTACGCAACAGGCCCTGGGGTCATCATCTACGGCTGCGGCTATGTAAAATCCAAAGATTACTGGCGTCTTGGTGCCATCTTCGGGGTGATTTACATTGCGATGCTGTTGCTGGTTGGCTGGCCGATTCTGGCGATGTGGAGCTAGTTCTGACCTAAAACGCTGAATGGATCAAGGCCCGCGGGGTAAAGACACCTCGCGGGCTTTTTTTATGGTTAAATAGATACTATTCAGATTTTATATAAGTTCAGAATCATCATGAAACCGACCTGGCAAAAATGGGTGTGGCTCGCCGCCCCACTCCTCCCCCTTTCTACCGCAGCCGCCAACGAATTACAGGCAACGCAGTACGGCGACTTCGACCGTTATGTGCTGGCGCTCTCCTGGCAGACGGGCTTCTGCCAGAGCCAGCACGAGCGTGACCGCCATGAGCCTGACGAGTGTCGCTTGCAAAAAGAGACCGCCAACAAAGTCGATTTTCTGACCGTTCACGGTTTGTGGCCGGGGTTGCCGAAATCGGTCGCTTCGCGCGGAGTCGATGAACGCCGCTGGATGCGATTTGGCTGCGCCACGCGTCCGATTCCTAATCTGCCGGAAGCTCGTGCCAGTCGTAAATGTTCCGCGCCAGAAACAGGGCTTTCGCTGGAAACCGCCGCCAAACTCAGCGACGTGATGCCGGGAGCGGGCGGTCGTTCTTGTCTCGAACGCTATGAATACGCAAAACACGGCGCCTGCTTTGGCTTTGATCCGGATGCGTACTTCGGCACCATGGTGCGGTTGAATAAAGAGATCAAGGCCAGCGAGTTAGGGGCATTTCTGGGTGAGAATTACGGTAAGAGCATCAGTCGCCGCGCCTTCGATGCTGCGGTGGCCCGACGTTGGGGAAAAGAGGCCGTCAAAGCGGTTAAACTAAGCTGTCACGGCAATCCGGCTTATCTGACGGAGATCCAGCTCTCGCTGAAGGCCAGCGCCATCAATGCGCCGCTCTCCGCCGACTCGTTTGCCCCGCAGCCCCATCCGGGAAACTGTGGTAAACAGTTCGTCATCGACAAAGTGGGTTATTGATCTTTTGACCCGGCGTGAAATCCGCACCGGGTCAAAAATCAACGTTTCGCACGCGCATCCGGGCGCACCAGATCAAAACGGTGCGACTCGCTGATCGCATAGTAGGCCGTTGGGCCGCCGGCGCGCAGCACGGGCTGTGCTTTTGCGGTCTGATAAATCCCCTCTTCCAGCAGCGTTTCGGCAATATGAATCCCGACGACCTCACCGAGGATCAGCCAGGTTTCGATGGCTTCACCCTGCGCGGTCGTCAGTTGAATACTCTGCGACAGGCGACATTCAAAATTCACCGGGCTTTGCGCAACCCGTGGCACTTTCACCAGCCGACTTTCTGCCTTCGTCAGCCCGGCGGCAAAAAATTCATCTTCGCCATGCGGCAGACTGGCAGAGGTTTCATTCATCGCGCTGGCTAACTCTCGGGTGGTCAGATTCCAAACAAACTCGCCGGTTTCCATGATGTTACGCACGCTGTCTTTCCAGCCGGTGCTGGCAAAACCGATAATGGGCGGATGATAATTAAAACAGTTGAAGAAGCTGTAAGGCGCCAGGTTATCCCGGCCAGCGCTGTCCTGAGAGGCAATCCAGCCAATTGGCCGAGGGCCAACAATGGCATTCAGCGGATCGTGCGGCAAGCCGTGTCCCTGCGAGGGTTGATAGAAATACATAGTATTCTCTGATGAATTTAACGTCGGCGAAGCACGAAATGCGCTCCGCTCATCCCCCTGACGGAAGAGGATCAGCGTAGAGCAATCCGTTAAAGATTACGACTGAATAAAGTTGAGCAGATCCTGATTTATCTGCTGCTTATGGGTGGTGCAGATGCCGTGGGAACCGCCCGCATAAACTTTCAGTTGAGAATCAGTCAGTATTTCCGCCGCTACCTTGCCGCAGGTTTCAAACGGGACAATCTGATCGTCATCGCCGTGAATGACCAGCGTCGGAATGGTCATTTTGCGCAGGTCTTCGCGCAGGTCCGTTTCCGAGAACGCCTTAATGCAGTCGTACAGCGCTTTTATCGAGCCCTGTAATCCCTGCTCAACAAAACTCTCCCGCACGGCTTTCGACTCTTTCGCTCCCGGACGGTTATAGCCGTAGAATGCGGCAGTGAGTTCATAGAAAAAGGCGGCACGGTCATTGACAACGCCTTCACGGATACCGTCGAACACTTCTTTCGGCACACCGTTTGGGTTGAAATCCGTTTTCACCATGATGGGCGTCACCGCGCCAATCAATACCGCTTTCGCCACCCGCTGCGTCCCGTGTCGCCCAATATAACGCGCCACTTCGCCACCGCCAGTCGAGTGACCGACGTGCACCGCATTTTGCAGGTTCAGGTGTGCGGTCAGTTCAGCCAGATCGTCGGCATACTGATCCATCGTGTGCCCCTCCCACGGTTGCGCGGAGCGACCATGCCCGCGCCTGTCGTGGGCAATCACCCGATATCCTTTCGAGCCAAGAAAAAGCATCTGATCTTCGAAGGCATCTGCCGTTAACGGCCAGCCATGGCTGAAGACAATGGGCTGTCCACTGCGGTCACCCCAGTCCTTAAAATACAGATAGCTACCATCTTTGAGAGTAATTTTGTCATACTGGCTCATGAGATCTCCTGTAACGGAACGCTGAGAAAGTGACGCGCCCGCGGCGCGCGCTTAAAAAGCATAATGCAAATTTGAGAACGATCACGTTTATCGAATAAAATTCATACTAGCGATGCTTTTTTGGCTATTTACCCGAATGTGAACTAAATCACTTCAAACCCAGGGTAAGTCTCAGTATCATCGGGAGAGTTAAACCCTTGCCGCCAGACGGTGAGGGTTTTCTTTTGGGAATATTACCTGCGGCAAAACGCAGTACTGACGACATGGAGTAAAAATGTCCAGACCAACTATCATCATTAACGACCTTGATGCAGAACGCATCGATCGCTTACTGGAGCAACCCGCGTATGCAGATTTACCCATTGCCGACGCGTTAAATGCCGAGCTGGATCGTGCCCAAATGTGTTCGCCAGAGACCATGCCGCATGACGTCGTGACCATGAACAGTCGTGTTAAATTCCGCAATCTCAGCGATGGCGAAATTCGCGTGCGCACGTTGGTTTATCCTGCGGCGATGACCGACAGCAGTACGCAACTTTCAGTGATGGCGCCAGTGGGCGCAGCGCTGTTGGGCGTGCGTGTGGGCGACACCATTCACTGGGAACTTCCGGGCGGCGTATCCACCCACCTTGAAGTGCTGGAGCTGGAATACCAGCCAGAAGCAGCAGGCGACTTCCTGCGTTAATCCCATCTGCATAAGCGACTCTCCGCTTTACCCAGAGGATGCGCTCGCATCCTCTTTCCGGCACCTTTCGTAAAATCACCCATTCTTCCTGGTTCGCCATTCGCCTGACTCGTCCACACTGAATCGGTTTCATTGGCAGGTGCGGTCATGAACGAAACATTCAGCATATTACTGGGATTCTTCATTATGGCGGCGATCATCGTCGGCGCCGTGCTTTACCTGGAGAATCACTGGTAGTGAATGAACAAGGAATCGCCGTACATGCGAAAAATACCCTGCAGAAAGCAGACAGAATTATTATTATATGCTTGAATGATTTAAGTATTAATTAACAGGGAGAAACGGGTATGTATAAGACAATCATTATGCCGGTTGATGTTTTTGAAATGGAACTCAGCGATAAGGCGATTCGCCACGCTGAATTTCTGGCGCAGCAGGATGGCGTCATTCATCTTTTGCACGTGCTGCCTGGTTCTGCCAGCCTGAGCCTGCATCGCTTCGCCGCCGACGTTCGTCGTTTTGAAGAACACTTACAGCATGAAGCCGAAACCCGACTGCAAACGATGGTCGGTCACTTCAGTATCGATCCTGCGCGTATTAAGCAGCATGTCCGCTTTGGCAGCGTCCGCGACGTGGTCAATGAGCTCGGTGAAGAACTGAATGCTGACGTGGTGGTCATTGGTTCGCGTAATCCGTCAATTACCACACACCTGCTGGGTTCTAACGCCTCAAGCGTGGTACGTCATGCCACGCTGCCGGTGCTGGTTGTGCGTTAATCATCTTATAACTGACAAAAAAAGAGGTGCCAGTCGGCACCTCTTTCATTTTGCAGGTGTAGTCTTACTTTCTTTTTTTATGCCGTCTTCGTACGAATCAGGTAATCAAAGGCGCTCAGAGAGGCTTTCGCCCCTTCGCCGGTCGCGATGATAATCTGCTTGTACGGTACGGTGGTGCAGTCGCCCGCCGCAAATACGCCCTTCACACTGGTTTCGCATTTTGCGTCGATGATGATTTCACCCATCCGGTTGCGTTCAATCGCCCCTTCCAGCCAGGTGGTGTTCGGCAACAGGCCAATCTGGACGAAGATCCCCGCCAGTTCAACGTTGTGAACGTCGCCGCTCACACGGTCGCGGTATTCCAGACCAACCACTTTCGTGCCATCGCCTTTCACTTCCGTAGTCTGGGCGTTCAGAATGATATCGACGTTTTTCAGGCTGCGAACTTTATCCTG
This sequence comes from Citrobacter freundii complex sp. CFNIH2, assembly GCF_002880615.1. Taxonomy (NCBI): domain Bacteria; kingdom Pseudomonadati; phylum Pseudomonadota; class Gammaproteobacteria; order Enterobacterales; family Enterobacteriaceae; genus Citrobacter; species Citrobacter freundii complex sp. CFNIH2. The sequence goes on from NZ_CP025757.1 coordinate 2,327,394, forward strand.
CAGAACCTGGTCCGCCTTCATTTCCGGGGCAAATTCCAGCAGGGTCACGTGTTCCACAATCCCCGCGAGATCAATCGCCGCTTCCACGCCGGAGTTACCGCCGCCGATCACCGCCACGCGCTTGCCTTTAAACAGCGGGCCATCGCAGTGCGGGCAATAGGTAACGCCTTTGGTACGATACTGATCTTCACCCGGAACGTTCATGTTGCGCCATTTCGCACCGGTAGCAATGATAATGCTGCGTGCTTTCAGTACCGCGCCGGAAGCGGTTTCAATCTGATGCAAACCGCCTTCGCTGGCCGCTGGCACCAGTTTGCTGGCGCTCTGGCTGTCGATGACATCCACGTCATAATCATCGACGTGGGCCTTCAGTGCACCGGCTAACTTCTGCCCTTCCGTTTTCGGGACAGAGATGTAGTTTTCGATATCCACAGTATCGAGCACCTGGCCGCCAAAACGTTCGCCCATCAGGCCGGTACGAATCCCTTTACGTGCGGAGTAGACTGCTGCTGCTGCGCCCGCAGGGCCGGAACCGACAATCAGAACATCATAAGCATCACGCTGGCTCAGCTCTTCTGCGGCGCGTTTTTCAGCGCCCGTATCCACTTTCGCCACGATTTCCGTCAGCGTCATCCGACCCTGACCAAACTCTTTCCCGTTAACGTAGACAGCCGGAACACCCATCACGTTACGCTCAGTGATCTCGTTCTGGAACGTGCCGCCATCAATCGCCGTATGCTTGATACGCGGGTTCAGCACCGCCATCAGGTTCAGCGCCTGCACCACGTCAGGGCAGTTATGGCAGGAAAGTGAGTAATAAGTTTCAAACTCAAAATCGCCGTCAATATCGCGGATCTGCTCAAGCAGAGACTGCGCTTCTTTTGACGGGTGTCCACCGGTCCACAGCAGCGCCAGAACCAGTGAGGTAAATTCGTGTCCCAGCGGAGAACCTGCAAAGCGCGGCCCTCGCGTCGAACCCGGATTGGTGATCAGGAAAGAGGGTTTGCGCACCGGCAGGCTGTTGTCTTCTTTAAAGGTGACTTTCTCTGACAGTTCAGCGATTTCAGCCAACAGTTCCTTGATTTCCGCCGATTTAGCGCTGTCATCCAGCGTCGCAATCAGCTCAACGGGTTTCGTCAGTTTCTCAAGATAAGCCTTGAGCTGGGTTTTCATATTTGTGTCGAGCATTGTTCTTCCCTCTCTGAAAACATCATCATGCAAGCTGCCTTAATTGGGCTGCGTAAATGCAACTTGCATCATGGGGTTTAAAGAACGGATGCAAAAATGCATCCGTTTAATGGTTAAATTTCCTTTGGATTTCGCGTCAGGGCAAGGCGGCTAGCCTGATGATCCCCGGGAGCTTACTCAAGTAAGTGACCGGGGTCAGAAGGTGACGCCAACGCCGCCATGGCGTGAAAGACATAGAAATTTTTAGATCTTGCCGACCAGATCTAAAGATGGAGCCAGCGTCGCTTCGCCTTCTTTCCACTTAGCCGGGCACACTTCGCCTGGGTGAGAAGCAACATACTGAGCGGCTTTGATTTTACGCAGCAGGTCAGAAGCATCACGGCCGATACCTTCAGCGGTAACTTCGATCGCCTGGATGATACCCTGCGGGTCAACAACGAACGTTGCGCGGTCTGCCAGACCTTCGTCTTCACGCATGTTGTCGAAGTTACGGGTCAGGGCGCCAGTCGGGTCGCCGATCATCGCATATTTGATTTTGGCGATGGTGTCAGAGCTGCTGTGCCATGCTTTGTGGGTAAAGTGGGTGTCGGTAGAAACGGAGTAAACGTCTACGCCCAGCTTCTGCAGTTCTTCGTAATGGTCTGCAACGTCACCCAGTTCGGTCGGGCATACGAAGGTAAAGTCAGCCGGGTAGAAGAAGAAGACGCTCCAGCGGCCTTCGGTATCTTTCTCGGTCACTTCGATGAATTCACCGTTTTTGAACGCCTGGTTTTTAAAAGGTTTAATTTTGGTATTAATCAAAGACATCTGTACTTCCTCCATGTTTTCGTTGAGGGATAAGTTACCGAAGATTGACTGACAGGGCTAATGCGTTTCCTTTATCAAATCAATAAGCGTTAGCTAACAAACCTCTCAATTCAACGTTGTGAACGTGCTACGACGCAAAGTAAAAAGGGCCACCTTTGCAGGCAGCCCCGTTACCTGAACTACCCGTGGGTAACTTCAGCGCCAGTGAAACTGGCTATGTGTTGCGCTCTACATTACCTTAACAAAGGCTGTAACAGCGAGAAGGATTACACCACCCCACTCCTGAAAGGGCAACGTTCCAGCCTGAGGTCTTATCTATGGCTGTGATAGGTTTCCCCACCGTTCTCGCAATCGCTCTGATTTATAAGGATAAAAGATGTTAAAACGTACGCTTTTGCTCTCCCTCTTCCCTCTTTTTGCCTGGGCCGAAGACCTGCCTGCGCCCGTTAAAGCAATAGAACAACAAGGGATTACCATTATAAAGTCGTTCGATGCGCCCGGCGGGATGAAAGGCTATCTTGGGAAATATCAGGATATGGGGGTCACTATCTACCTGACGCCTGATGGCAAGCAGGCCATTTCAGGCTACATGTACAATGAAAAAGGCGAAAACCTGAGCAATCAGTTGATAGAAAAAGAGATCTATGCGCCTGCCGGACGGGAAATGTGGCAGCGCATGGAAAAAGCCAACTGGCTTCTCGATGGCAAGAAAGAGGCTCCAGTGGTGCTCTATGTTTTTGCTGATCCTTTCTGTCCGTACTGCAAACAATTCTGGCAACAAGCACGGCCATGGGTGGAGTCCGGCAAAGTCCAATTGCGGACGCTACTCGTCGGCGTCATCAAACCAGAGAGTCCAGCTACCGCCGCTGCCATTCTGGCATCGAACGACCCGGCAAAAACCTGGCATGATTATGAAGCCTCCGGCGGAAAAATGGCGCTCACTGTACCCAAAACGATTTCTCCGGAACACATGAAGATCCTCAATATGAACCAGAAAATCATGGATGATTTAGGCGCAAACGTCACACCCGCGATTTACTATATGAGTAAAGAAAATGCTCTCCAGCAGGTCGTTGGCTTGCCTGAAAAAGCACAACTGGATGCCATGATGGCGCAGCCATAATTAATACGGGTAATTATATGCAATTAGATATAATTACCCTGAATAATTCACACAACACGTTTAAAAATCACTTCGTTATTTAAGCTTCACTAAAGTAACACTCAAGCCAGAAAGAAACATTTCTTTGCAAAAATTCTTTGTTTTTAACCACACCAGCTTGTATAGCGAGCATTTAATATCAATTGAAATATATTCAAAACAGATATATTTAATATAATTTAATTAATTCATTGAATTTATTTAAGCATTGCACGCTCCCAAAAAAGGCTTATATTATAGAGGGATATCTATTTCAGGCGAATGACTATAACGTTTAAGGATAAGCGATACATGTCAGTTTATAAAATATCATTAAACCAAAATGTTCTTGAAGCCGCTGAAGAACGCATCACCTGGACTCTCGAAAATCTTCCCCGCGTATGCGTCTCCTTTTCCGGTGGTAAAGATTCCGGCTTGATGTTGCATCTGACGGCAAATCTTGCACGTAAGCTACACAAAAAAATCAATGTGTTGTTCATTGACTGGGAAGCACAATTTTCCTGTACCATTCGTTATATTACCGCGTTGCGCGAAATGTATGCCGACGTCATCGACCATTTCTATTGGGTTGCCATTCCGCTCACCACCCAAAACGCACTGTCACAGTTTCAACCCGAATGGCAGTGCTGGGAACCCAATACCCAGTGGGTTCGTCAACCGCCGCCAGACGCCATCACCGATCCGGGCTATTTTCCCTTCTATCAATCCGGCATGACCTTCGAACAGTTTGTGCGTGAATTTGCTGACTGGTTTTCGAATAAACGCCCGGCAGCCATGATGATCGGGATTCGGGCCGATGAGTCCTATAACCGTTTTGTGGCAATTGCCAGTTTACGTAAACAGCGTTTTGCCGATGACAAACCCTGGACGACCGCCGCGCCAGGTGGACATACCTGGTATATCTATCCGCTGTATGACTGGAAAACAGCCGATATCTGGACCTGGTTTGGTCGCACAAATCTGCCCTGTAATCCGCTCTACAACCTGATGTATCAGGCCGGTGTCCCGGCCCGTTACATGCGTATTTGTGAGCCATTTGGCCCCGAACAGCGTCAGGGATTATGGCTCTATCATGTTGTTGAACCGGAAAGATGGGCAGCGATGTGCGAGCGTGTTAGTGGCGTCAGAAGCGGCGGGATCTACGCCGGGCAGGATAATCACTTCTACGGCCATCGAAAAATTCTCAAGCCCGATCACTTGAGCTGGCAGGACTACGCCATGCTGTTACTGCTCAGCATGCCAATCACCACGGCAGAGCATTACCGCAACAAAATCGCCGTCTATTTACAGTGGTACAAGAAAAACGGCCTTGATGAGATCCCGCAAACGCAGACTGGCGATATTGGTTCGAAAGATATCCCCTCCTGGCGACGCATCTGCAAAGTGTTATTGAACAATGATTACTGGTGTCGGGCGCTCTCTTTCAGTCCAACTAAACCGAAAAGTTACCAGCGTTATAGCGAACGCATGAAAGCGAAACGCAAGGAATGGGGAATTTTATGCAACAACGATTAACTCAGGACCTCCTTAGCTATCTCTCTGGCTTATCTGATGACGAAAGAATTAAAGCCATCAATGAGTTCAGAAAGGCGATTCACAGCGTCAGTCCGTTTCGCGACGAGCCGGTTGACTGTGTGCTATGGATAAAAAACGAACACATTTCGCCTAACGATTACAATCCCAATAACGTCGCTCCACCGGAGAAAAAGCTGCTGCTGAAATCCATTGAAGCGGATGGCTTTACCCAACCCATTGTTGCCACCCAGTCCAGCCCGGAAGAGTATGAGATCGTCGATGGTTTTCATCGTCATGAACTGGGAAAAGGCAAAGCCTCGCTCAAATCCCGTCTCAAAGGCTATTTACCCATTACTTGTCTGGAGGGGGAGCGTCATGACCGCATGGCGGCGACGATTCGCCACAACCGCGCCCGTGGCCGTCATCAGATCCACGCGATGTCTGAGATCGTGCGTGAACTGGCATTACTGGGATGGGAAGACGAAAGAATCGGTAAAGAACTGGGGATGGACGAGGACGAAGTCCTGCGCCTGAAACAGATCAACGGTCTTCAGGAGCTGTTTGCCAGTCGTCGGTTTTCAAAAGCCTGGACGGTGAAATAACCTGATTATGCCGGATGGCATGCTTATCCGGCGCGAATCCCCTCGCATTCAACAGCAGCGTGCCCCGCCTTTTCCGCCATAGCGTGCATCCTGACGCTCACGGAAAAACTCCTCATAGGTCATAGGCGTCTGATCCGGATGGGTGATCCGCATATGCTCGACGTAGTTGTCATAGTCCGGCACGCCAATCATCAGTTTTGCGGCCTGGCCCAGATATTTCCCGGCTTTCGAAAGCGTATCAAACATCATTACCACCTGTCAGAAAATCCCCTCTCCCGATCGGGAGAGGGGCATAATTACACGTTAGTGCGCGCCTTTGGCCTGCGCAACGATCTCGTCCACATTTTCCGGCATCGGCTCATACGGCGTTTCTTTCGCAGTCGGCTTGTCTTCTTTGAGAGCGGCGAGCGCCGTCTTAATGGAGAACAACGCCAGCACCACGACCACCACCATGAAGAAGATGGTCAGGCCCGCATCCAGACGGTTGTTAAACACCAGTTGTGCCAGCTGCGATTCCGTGTACTGCGGCGGGATATTGCCACTGTCGATCATCGCCTGGAACTTATTGGCAATCGCCAGGAAGCCTACTTTTGTATCCGGGCTGAAGGATTTCTGCCAGCCCGCCGTCAGAGTACAAATCAGCAGCCACGCGGTCGGCACCAACGCCACCCATGCATAACGCTGACGTTTCATCTTGAACAGGACAACCGCGCAGAGCATCAGCGCCATGCCTGCCAGCATCTGGTTAGCAATACCAAACAGCGGCCACAGGGTGTTAATGCCGCCTAACGGATCCACCACGCCCTGATGCAGGAAGTAGCCCCACGCCAGTACGCACAGTGCGGTCGCCAGCAGGTTGGCAGGCAATGAGTCCGTACGTTTAAGGCCTGGAGAAACCACGCCCAGCAGATCCTGCAGCATAAAGCGCGCCGCACGCGTCCCCGCATCAACCGCCGTCAGAATAAACAGCGCTTCGAACAGAATGGCGAAGTGATACCAGAAGGCCACATCCATCATCCCACCCAGCGCGCCGTGCAGGATATAGGCCATCCCCACCGCCAGCGTAGGTGCACCACCCGCACGGGAGATAATCGACTGCTCACCCACCTCGTTGGCAATCTGATGCAGCGTATCCGGCGTAATGGCAAAGCCCCAACTACTCACCACCTGAGCGGCAGACGCCACCACATCGGTAGTGCCGGCAGGCGCCAGCACAGCCATTGGGCTGTTCATAGCAAAGTAGACGCCCGGATCGATGATACAGGCAGAAACCAGCGCCATGATGGCGACAAACGATTCCATCAGCATGCCGCCGTAGCCAATGAAGCAAGCCTGACCTTCGTTCGCCAGCATCTTCGGCGTCGTGCCGGAGGAGATCAGCGCGTGGAAACCCGAAACGGCGCCACAGGCGATAGTGATAAACAGGAACGGGAACAGGTTACCTGTCCACACCGGCCCGGTACCATCGACGAATTTGGTCAGCGCAGGCATCGTCAGCGTTGGGCGCATGATCAAAATGCCCACCGCCAGACCGACAATGGTCCCGATTTTCAGGAAGGTTGAGAGGTAGTCACGCGGTGCCAACAGCAGCCACACCGGCAGTACCGCCGCCACGAAACCGTAGCCCACCAGCATCCAGGTTAACTGAACGCCGGTGAAGTCAAAGTACGGCGCCCAGGTTGGACTTTCCGCGACCCAGCCGCCGGAAATAATGGCAAACACGAGGAACACCAGACCGATAACCGACACTTCGCCGATACGACCCGGACGCAGATAGCGCAGATAGATCCCCATAAAGATCGCCAGCGGGATGGTAAACGCGACGGTGTAAGTTCCCCACGGACTGTGGGTCAGCGCTTTCACCACGATCATCGCCAGCACCGCAAGGATAATCACCATGATCATGAAGCAGGCTACCAGCGCAATCACCCCTGCGGTTGGGCCCATCTCTTCTTTGACCAGTTCACCCAGCGAGCGGCCATCGCGACGCGTCGACACGAAGAGCACCATGAAATCCTGTACCGCCCCGGCTAATACCACGCCAGCCAGCAACCAGATCATGCCTGGCAAATAGCCCATTTGCGCCGCCAGTACCGGTCCGACTAACGGACCCGCACCGGCAATCGCCGCAAAATGGTGACCAAACAAGACTTTTTTATCGGTGGGGACATAGTCGAGCCCGTCGTTATGGCGCACTGCGGGCGTCATACGCGTCGGGTCAACCGCCAGCACATTTTTGGCGATGTACAGACCGTAGAAACGATAGGCAATGAGATAGACACAGACCGACGCCACGACTATCCACAGTGCGTTGATCTGTTCCCCACGGTTTAGCGCAATGTAACCCAGAGCAAATGCACCCATTACCGAGAGCACTGTCCAGATGAGGTATTTCCCTGATTTATTCATGGTTGTTATCCGTTTGCGTGTTCCAGAGAAGAGAGATGTTACATTTTGTTTCTATAACATCTTTTCTGGTTTTAACAACCTGACAACCCAATAAACCTGAAGTATCACCGACTATTTACATTGCATTGTTAACTGGATCACTCCATTCACCCGTTAACGCTGCAATCTCATGACATTAAGCGTGCTCAGCCCAGCACCGCGGTTCCCAGTCGGCACGTACAGCAACGGCGCCCTTGCTCATCAAACACAACGATTTCCCAACTCTGGCTTTGACGTCCCAGATGCAGCGGCTGGCAAACACCGCGCACCTTACCCTGCGAAACCGCCCGGTGATGGGTGGCGTTCAGTTCTGTCCCAACCACGCATTGCCCGTCACGGGTCATCAGATACCCCGCCATTGAGCCTAACGTTTCGGCCAGCGCCGCAGAGGCTCCGCCGTGCAGTAAACCAAAGGGCTGGTGCGTGCGGGTATCCACCGGCATTTCGGCTTCCAGCACGTCGTCACCAAGTCGGGTATAGATAATGCCCAGATGTGCCACCATCGTGTTCTGGCTGGTAGCGTTCAGTTCATCAAGCGTTAAATGACGTTTCCAGATCATCGTTACGCTCCCAGCGTGGAGCCGCCGTCCACCACGATGTCCTGCAACGTAATGTGGCTGGCCAGATCGGAGGCGAGGAACAGAATGGTGTTAGCGATCTCCTGCGGTCGGGCGATTTTGCCTAAAGGAATACCAAGCTTAAACTGCTCGCCAAAGCCGCGAATGCGCTGCTGTTCTGCGTCATCGCTGACCCACAGCGTCCGCTGCATGTCAGTATCCGTGGATCCTGGTGACACCAGGTTACAGCGCACTCCGCTGCCCGCCAGCTCCAGCCCGACGGTCAGCGCCAGACTTTTCAGCGCCGCCTTCGACGCCCCATAGGCGCTCATGCCGATACGCGGCGTATGCGCAGCATCGGAAGCCACAGTCACGATCGCCCCGCCCCGCTGATGGCGAAACTGGGCCATCGTCTGCTGGAACAGATTAAAGGCGCCACCAACGTTAACCGCAAACGTCTGCTGCCAGTCGTGTGGACTCAGCGCGTCGGTCGCGCCCATACGTAAAATTCCGGCAGCATTCACCAGCACGTCCAGCCGTTCCGTGTGTGCCAGCACGCGCTGACAAACCTCAGCCACCTGTCCGGCATCCGCCACATCCATCACCTCAGTGGCAAACGGATAATCCTGTAAAGTGAACTCGCGATCGAAGCCGGTGACCTGTGCCCCGGCCTCAGCAAACGCCAGCGCCGTGGCGTAACCAATGCCTTTACCCGCTCCGGTGACCCACACCGCTTTGCCGCGAAAATCAAATCCGGCCATTAGCGCACCTCGCGGGAGAGTAGCGCCCACCAGGCATCGATGGTCGGTTTTTTCGCCAGCATCACGAAGTCGATATCGCCGTGCACTTTACGCCAGCGTGCTGCCAGCGCCATCATCCGTACCGAGTCCAGACCGTAATCGATCAGGTTCTCGTCATCCATCGGTTCATCAGACTCATCGAGCAGCGGTAAAATCAGCGCCCGCAGTTCATCTTTGCTGGCTGGAACCGGCGCGGGCAACAACTCCTGAGTCATCACGACGCGGCCTGAACGTCCCGCAACATACTTCAGCGACATCAGGTGCTCTTCACGGCTAAAGTCGGCCAGCGCGTCCGCTACCATGAACGGCTTGATATCGCGCATGAAAGCATCCGTCGCGGTGGTCATGCAGCCAATGTGTGCATATACCCCGGTGATAATCAGCTGATCGCGGCCGGTTTCTTTCAACATCAGTTCCAGCGGGGAACGGTGAAACGCGCTGTAACGCCATTTCACCAGCACATTATCGGCTTCATCCGGCGCCAGCGCGGCGACCACTTTTTGCTGCTCCGGTGAGCGCGTCAGTCCCGGCCCCCACATGTCGTTAAGCAGGGCGCGATCTTCATCGCTCTGATCCTTCGGCTGCGCGGTGTAATAAACCGGAATATTATGCGCTTTACAGTAGTTGCGCAGCGCGGCGATATTGGCGATCACCTGTTCCATCATCGGACAGTTTTCACCCCAGAAGCTGACGAAGTAGTCCTGCATATCGTGGATCAGCAGCGCTGCACGGTCCGGGTCAAACGCCCAGTTGACCTTATTGACCGGAATATCGAGCGCGGTTGGCAGCGCGTAAGCCTGCAGTTTAGGAATTGCCATTGCGTGTTCTCCTTCAGGCCGAACGTGTAGCCAGCCACTGACGTAATTGTTTTTTATCGACTTTACCCACCGGAGTCAGAGGCAGCGCCTCAACGATTTCCACCCGGTCCGGTAACTTGAATTCAGCGACGCCCTGCTCGCGCAGGAAGCGACGCACCTGTACCGCGCGCAGCGGTTCTTTCACCACCAGATACGCGCAGCTCTTTTCCCCCATCAGCTCGTCTTCCATACTGACCAGCGCCGCATGGATCACCGCCTGATGACGCAGTAACAGGTTTTCGATCTCTTCCGCGGCAATCTTCTCGCCGCCACGGTTGATCTGATCTTTCTCTCGTCCCTGAACGGTGATGTAGCCATCCTCGTCAATGGCGATCAGATCGCCTGAACAGTAGAAACCGTTGGCGTCAAAGGCACTGGCGTTATGCTGCGGACTTTTGTAATAACCACGGAAGGTGTACGGGCCACGCGTCATCAGCCGTCCCGTTTCCCCCTGCGGCAGCGGGTTGCCGTCGGCATCTGCTACCCACACTTCATCATCCGGGCACATCGGACGCCCCTGGGTATTGATGATTCGCTCCGGGCTGTCGTCGAGACGGGTATAGTTCACTAAACCTTCCGCCATGCCGAAAACCTGCTGCAACTGGCAGCCAATTTCAGCCGGGATCCGCGCTGCCAGCGATGCGGAGAGGCGCGCACCGCCAACCTGTAACAGCGTCAGTGAAGCCAGTTGCGCATTGCTGCCCCACTCGTTAATCGCCTGTAACCACAGGCTGACCGCCGGCGGCACCAGCGCCGTCGCGTTGATCTGATGTTTTTCAATCAGCGGGAAGCACAGCGTGGCGCTCGGGTCTGCGGCCAGCACTACAGTGCCACCGGCAAGAAATACGCCCAGCGATCCGGGTGAACTCATAGCGTAGTTATGCGCGGCAGGGATGGCGCATAAAAAACGCGTATCGGCGGTGAAGTGACAGATTTCATTACTACGACGCACGCTGTAATAATAGTCGTTGTGGGTTCGCGGGATCAGCTTCGGCGTCCCGGTCGTGCCGCCGGAGAGCTGGAAGTAAGCCACCTCATCCGCAGGCGATGGCGTGGCGGTAAACGCGTCTGCTGGCTGGTTTATCGCCGCTTGCAGGCAGTGCTCGCCGCTGTCATTGAGCAGATGCACCACGCGAATAGAATTATGCTGAGCAATAAACGTATTCAGAAAATCATTGTCGGCAAACAGCGCGTGCTGACGATCGGCAATCAGCAGCGCGGGCTCGATCTGCGTCGCATAGGCGGTAAGTTCAGTGCGTTGATGGCTGAACAGAGCAAGCACGGGTGCGACGCCAAGCTTCAGCAGCGCAAAGAACGTGATATACAACTCCACCACGTTGCCCAGCTGTACCAGCGCGGTTTCGCCGGATTTGATCCCCTGACGGCGCAGCGTACAGGCAAGATTGTCCGCCGCCTGATTCAGTTCACGATAGCTCAACTGGCGCTCACCTTCGATGACCGCCGTATGGTCGCTTTCTGCATGGCGGGTCAAAATATCCGTCAGCGGCAGATCCTGCCAGTAGCCCTTTTCGCGGTACCGACGGGCAAATTCGTCAGGCCACCGGGTGAAAGGAATGCTCATCATCGCTCCTTAATGCAATCCAAAAACGTTCAACATGGTGGAAAGTTTGACGCCGGTTTCACGCCATTCCCCCACCGGTGAAGAGGCCGGGACGATCCCTGCGCCTGCAAACAGACGCACCTGATTTTTCCGTAACCTCGCACAGCGGATGGTTACCACCCACTCACCGTTGCCTTCGGCGTCGCACCAGCCGACGATGCCGCCAAACAGTTCGCGGTCGAACGGCTCCAGTTCGGCAATCAGCTGTTTCGCCGCCTGATGCGGGAAGCCACTCAGCGCAGGCGTCGGGTGCAGCAGACAGGCCAGCGTCAACGCGTTTTCGCCGGCGTTGGCTTTGCCTTCAAACGGCGTGCCGAGGTGCCAGAGCGTGGGTGTGGTGATGAGCTGTGGCGAAGACGGCAGTTGCAGATCCTGACTGCGCTCGCGCAGCACGGTTTTCATCGCCTGCGTAACCAGCTCATGTTCATGGCGATCTTTCTCTGAGGCCAGCAGGCGGTTTCCGGCTTCCCGATCCAGCACGTCATCAGGCTGACGGCGCGCGGAGCCCGCCAGCGGCAGTGAGCTAAAGCGATCGCCTTCTTTGCGCAGCAGCAGTTCCGGGCTCGCACCGAGCAAGACGCCGCCATCGTGGAGCGGGACATGGAAGTTGTAACTAACCGGGTTTTGCGCCACCAGACGTTCCAGCAGCGCGCCGCTGTTGATCTCGGCGTCGGTGGTGATGTCAATCAGTCGCGATAGCACCACTTTGTCGACTTCCGGCGTCGCCGTCAGCGCAGCGGCGCGCGCGACCATCTCTTCGAACGTCTCCTGCTCGGGAATGGCGTTACGCGCCGTGACGTTGAGTGTTTGATGATCGGTAAAGTAGCGTGATGATTGCTGCTTTTCCTGGCGAGAAAAGGTCTGCCAGCTCTGAGGAATAAACAGCGATGATGGCTGGCAAGTATCGAACGGAATCGCCCCCACCATAACCGGGTTTGCGATACCCTGTGCTTTGGCATCGGCGAACAGTGCGTGTAATTTTTGTTGGAAGGGGCTGTCTGGCGAATCGCCGTTAACGGCAGGTTCATCGAAGCGGGCGAAGCATCCTGACGTCGTGAAACTCCGATACGGCGACATAAAGAAAAAGCGATGGGGTGCAAGTGTTGCCATGGTCTGCTGAATTTCCTCGGCCAAAGACGTATCCATATCATCCTCCAAAAATGATAAAGGTTTTAATAATGATTATCATTTATATTTTCGGGCGCTAACCTAAAAGCAAACAGGCGACATGTCAACTCTTGAGGTAGCACAAAGTGCGACTAACGCTTGCATCCCTTACGCTTAATAATGAAAATGAGAAGCATTAATAACTCAGCACAGGAACTGATTTGTGAGACTGCCTTCCCTGCTCGTTACGCTCTTCGTTTTCGGATTCTCCTCAGCCTATGCGGCGGACTGGCCGCGTCAGGTGACCGACGTTCGCGGCAGCCACACGCTGGAACACAAACCTGAACGCATCGTCTCTACCAGCGTCACGCTGACCGGTTCATTGCTGGCGATTGATGCGCCGGTGGTCGCCAGCGGGGCGACAACACCTAATAACCGCGTGGCTGACGATCAGGGATTCTTACGTCAATGGGGCGACGTGGCAAAAACGCGCAAGCTGACGCGCCTGTATATTGGCGAACCGAACGCCGAAGCGGTGGCAGCACAAATGCCCGATCTCATTCTGATTAGCGCGACCGGCGGCGACTCTGCCCTGGCGCTGTACGATCAGCTCTCGCCTATTGCCCCGACGCTTATCATCAATTACGACGATAAAAGCTGGCAGTCGCTGCTGACGCAGTTAGGCGAGATTACCGGCCAGGAGAAACAGGCCGCCGCACGTATTGCGGAATTTGATAAGCAGCTAACCATCGTTAAGCAGCAACTGAAATTGCCGCCGCAACCGGTGAGCGCGCTGGTCTACACCGCCGCCGCCCACAGAGCCAATCTGTGGACGCCAGAGTCCGCGCAGGGAAAAATGCTGGAGCAACTCGGCTTCACGCTGGCAACATTGCCTGGCGGACTGCAGCCCAGTCAAAGCCAGGGGAAACGTCACGATATCATTCAGCTTGGCGGTGAAAATCTGGCAGCCGGACTGAACGGAGAAGCGCTGTTCCTGTTTGCCGGCGACGAGAAAGACGAACAGGCGATTTACGCTAACCCACTGCTGGCGCATCTGCCTGCGGTACAGAACAAGCGCGTCTATGCCCTGGGCACCGAGTCTTTCCGTCTGGATTATTACAGCGCGATGCGGGTGCTAAACCGCCTCTCCACGCTGTTTTAATCGCCATTGCCGGATAGCGACGATAACGCGTTATCCGGCCAGTCTCACACTATGCGGGTTCCGGCGGCGTCTGGCGGAATCGACGTAATTCACTGAGTAACAGCAGCAGTAGCAGTCCCACAATCACCAGACCAAAGCCGCTAACGCTCGCCGAAGCCACCGGCGTCATGATCGCTCCCAGCCCCCCTAATAACGCCGCGCCAATCGCGTCTCCGGTGACGTTCTGCGCCGTCCACAGGCCGTTGATGCGCCCTAACATATTTTCCGGCGTCTGCGTTTGCAGCATCGTGTACTGCAACAGCGAACTGATGGCGCTCAGCCAGCCAAACAGCGCGAGACACACCACGCCGAGTACCCAGACAGGCATCAGGGCAAACAGGCCAATGGCCAAAAATGACCCCACGGTCGAGGCCAGCATGATTAATCCCGGACGCACGCTGTGCGCCAGTTGCCCACTGGTGAGTGCGCCAACCGCCGCCCCGAGTGGGATGGCGGCGTACAACATGCCAATCTGCGCCGCTGACATCTGCCAGCTAATCGCCAGCGCCGGATAGAGCACGCGCACGGCGCTGGCCATCGTCAGCAGACCGCCAAGCAGCGCAATACCACCGATCAGCGGACTGGCAAGCAGGAAGCGAAACGCCGTCAATAAGGATTTCAGCGGATGTTCACGCTGCTGCGGCGGTGGCGGCAGCGCCGGAAGGCTCAACAGCGGTAGTAAGGTGATAAAGGTACCTGCCGCCGCCAGACCGTAGTTCCAGGCCACACCGCCGGTGGCGAGCAACAGTCCACCCAGCATGGGCGAAATCACCGAGCCCAGACGCACGGTCAGCATGGTAATCGCCCCTGCCTGCATCAGGTTTTCGCGCCCTACCAGCGCAGGCGTTGCCGCCAGCAATGCCGTCACGCCCAGCGAGGCAAAAAAGCCGTCCCACAGACCCAGCAGATAAATCGCAATCAACGAAGGGTCCGGCAGCATGGCGTTCAGACACAGACCGATGAAGCCAATACCGCAGGTACCGCGCGCCAGCAGGATCACTTTTTTGCGTTCATAACGGTCGGCCAGGACGCCACCGACCATCAACCCGACAAACATCGCGCTGCCGGTCAGCGTTACCGAAAGGCCCACCTGCCAGGTGGAGTGCGTCATCATCTGGATCTGTACGGGTACCGCGACGCCGAGCAGTCCGAGCGAAACAATAGAGATAAAACGGGCCAGGAAGACAGCGCGAAATGCCGGGTGTGTCTTCAGCAAACTGAGGTTAAGCAGCCAGGATTGTCGATTCATTACAACGCCTTAATGCGATCTTTTTTTCATTATCCATTCAATGGCTGCACATGCTAACATAATCAAATAAGATCGATAACGATAATTACTATCATTATCAGGGAAGTTGATATGTCATGTTCTGTTTCCGTGACGCGTGCCATTGCCGTGCCCGGATTGTTGTTATTACTGGTTATCGCCACGGCATTAAGTCTGACCATCGGTGCAAAATCCTTACCCGTCTCCGTGGTTCTGGAATCGCTCACTGGCACCTGTCAAAGTGCCGATTGTACTATCGTACTGGACGCCCGCCTGCCGCGAACGCTGGCAGGATTGCTGGCCGGGGGCGCGCTGGGACTCGCCGGGGCGTTAATGCAAACGCTCACCCGCAATCCGCTGGCCGATCCTGGGCTGCTTGGCGTCAACGCCGGGGCCAGTTTTGCCATCGTGCTGGGTGCGGCGCTGTTCGGCTTTTCCACACCGCAGGAACAACTGGTGATGGCCTTTATCGGCGCGCTGGTGGCGTCACTGATTGTGGCGTTTACGGGCAGTCAGGGCGGCGGTCAGTTGAGCCCGGTACGTCTGACGCTGGCGGGCGTCGCGCTCGCCGCAGTTCTGGAAGGTCTCACCAGCGGTATTTCCCTGCTGAATCCTGACGTCTACGATCAGCTTCGTTACTGGCAGGCCGGTTCACTGGATATCCGCAATCTGCAAACCCTCAAGGTGGTTATTGTGCCTGTGCTGATAGCCAGTGCCACTGCGCTGATGCTCAGTCGGGCGTTGAACAGCCTGAGTCTGGGAAGTGATACCGCCACCGCGCTTGGTAGCAAAGTCGCGCGTACGCAACTTATCGGTCTGTTAGCCATCACCGTCTTATGCGGTAGCGCCACGGCGATTGTTGGGCCCATTGCGTTTATCGGTCTGATGATGCCGCATATGTCGCGCTGGCTGGTCGGCGCCGACCATCGCTGGTCGCTCCCCGTGACGCTGATCGCCACCCCTGTTCTGTTGCTTTTTGCCGATATTATTGGTCGTCTGATTGTTCCCGGCGAACTGCGCGTGTCCGTCGTGAGCGCGTTTATTGGCGCTCCGGTGTTGATCTTTCTGGTTCGTCGTCGTCCGCGAGGTGCCGCATGATGTACGTATCGCGTCGCCTGCTGATCGCTTGCCTGCTTCTGACGGTCGGTTGCCTGATCTTCGCGCTCTGGGGTCTGCGTAGCGGCGCAGTGACGCTGGAAATCCCACAAATTATT
The DNA here is from genome assembly GCF_002880615.1 of Citrobacter freundii complex sp. CFNIH2. Classification (NCBI taxonomy): domain Bacteria; kingdom Pseudomonadati; phylum Pseudomonadota; class Gammaproteobacteria; order Enterobacterales; family Enterobacteriaceae; genus Citrobacter; species Citrobacter freundii complex sp. CFNIH2. Next base: position 2,343,740 of record NZ_CP025757.1, read on the forward strand.
GCTGCCTTAACCGGCGATGCGCCGCGTAGCCTGACGATGGTGGTGACCGAGTGGCGCTTGCCGCGCGTGCTGATGGCACTGCTGATTGGCGCTGCACTCGGCGTCAGCGGGGCGATTTTTCAGTCCCTGATGCGTAACCCGCTCGGCAGCCCGGATGTGATGGGCTTTAATACCGGAGCCTGGAGCGGCGTACTGGTCGCGATGGTACTGTTTGGTCAGCATCTGACGGCTATCGCGCTGGCAGCGATGGCTGGCGGGATTCTGACGTCACTGGTGGTCTGGCTGCTGGCCTGGCGCAATGGTATTGAAACCTTCCGCCTGATCATTATCGGCATCGGCATTCGTGCCATGCTGTTTGCGTTTAACACCTGGCTGTTGTTGAAGGCTTCGCTGGACACGGCATTAACCGCCGGATTGTGGAATGCCGGCTCGCTTAACGGTCTGACCTGGGCAAAAACCTGGCCTTCCGCGCCGATCATTATTCTCATGCTGGCAGGCGCCGGGTTGCTGGTGCGGCGCATGCGTCTGCTGGAGATGGGTGATGACAGCGCCTGCGCGTTGGGAGTCAGCGTGGAGCGCTCACGGCTCGCCATGATGCTGGTCGCCGTGGTGTTAACCGCAGCCGCCACCGCACTGGCCGGACCGATTTCCTTTATCGCGCTGGTTGCCCCACATATTGCCCGTCGCCTGAGCGGCACCGCGCGTTGGGGATTAACCCAGGCCGCACTCTGCGGCGCGCTGTTACTGCTGGCGGCCGATCTGTGCGCGCAGCAACTGTTTATGCCTTATCAGCTTCCGGTGGGTGTCGTCACCGTGAGTATCGGCGGTATTTACCTTATCGCCTTGTTAATTCAGGAGTCCCGCAAAAAATGACCGAATCAGTAGCCCGTTTGCGTGGCGACCAGTTAACGCTGGGTTATGGAAAGTTCACCGTTGCCGAAGACCTCAACGTCACCATTCCCGATGGTCATTTCACGGCCATTATCGGCCCCAATGGCTGCGGGAAATCGACGCTGTTGCGAACCCTCAGTCGGCTGATGACGCCGGCAAACGGTCACGTCTGGCTGGACGGTGAGCCGATTCAGCGTTATCCCAGCAAAGAAGTTGCTCGCCGCATCGGTTTGTTGGCGCAAAATGCGACGACGCCGGGCGATATCACCGTGCAGGAACTGGTGGCGCGCGGGCGCTATCCGCATCAGCCGCTGTTTACCCGTTGGCGCAAAGAAGATGAAGATGCCGTGACGCAGGCCATGCGCGCCACCGGTATTACCCATCTGGCCGGACAAAGTGTGGATACGCTATCCGGTGGTCAGCGTCAGCGCGCATGGATAGCGATGGTTCTGGCGCAGGAAACGTCAATCATGCTGCTCGATGAACCGACCACCTGGCTGGATATCAGCCATCAGATTGATTTGCTGGAATTACTGAGCGAACTGAATCGCGAGAAAGGCTACACCCTCGCCGCCGTGCTGCATGACCTCAACCAGGCCTGCCGCTATGCCACTCATTTGATCGCGTTGCGTGAAGGAAAAATTGTCGCAGAGGGGGCGCCGAAGGAGATTGTCACCGCTGAATTAATTGAGAAAATCTATGGGCTGCGTTGCATGATTATCGACGACCCGGTAGCGGGCACACCGCTGGTGGTGCCTCTGGGCCGCCGTTAACCGCTGGCCGGAAGGCGCTGAGCCTTCCGGTCGTCAATCAGACCAGATGCTCCCTGATCATGGTTTCATCCCGTTTACGCGATACCATAGCATGCTGGAGAAGTACGCCAGCACAGGCCATAATCCCTCCGATCAGTGCAGCCAGCACAACCACGATCATTCTACCTGGCCCCTGTTTTTTCACCGGTAATGAAGGCTTGAGCTGATATTTGAACGGCGAGAATTTCACATCCTGAACATTGACTGACTCCAGTTGCTCAACATAATACTGCCGGTTTTTTAACTCGGCATTCAGTTCAGCCACATCCGTGACCGATTTTTCAATCTCCAGCTTTCGCTGGATCCCATCAGCGCCCAAAGAAATAGAAAAATCAGGATCGTCTTTCACCGCCTGGCCATTACTGTAAACCGGTTTTTTAATTCCGGCGGCATTTGCAATCTCCAGAGAATAATTGAGTCGTTGAATATTGGTATCCAGCTGATTTTTAAGTTTGACGCGATCCAGAGCCAGACGCTCTTTCTCAAAGCGGGTTTTGACTTCCAGCTGATTGCGAATATTTTCCAGCGAGTCCTGCACGACTATCTCAGAAATAAACTGGATATAGCCCGCCAGTACCTGCTGCGCCTCTTCTTTGGCTGGAGCCGTAAAACTCAGCACCCATGACGTGTACAGTGCCGTTTCGTTTTTCTTTCCGGCATTGCTGTCCACCGCGCTCATCTTTTCGCTCAGCGCGACAATGGCCCGATGCAGGTCCATTTCATCGATTTTCGCCCCTTTTAACTGCTCCATCACATACGGTGATGAGCGTAAATATTGCTCCAGCAGTGAAGACGACTGAAATTTCTTGATGAAGAGATTGAAGGTATTGTTACGATCCACACTGACATCAAGGTCCAGAACACGTAATCCCGTCAGCGTTCTTTGCAGATCCTGCCACTGAATTGGCTCAGCTGGCGTCACCACCGCTTCGCTGGTCCAGCGTTGTGGCAAAAAGAAGGTGATGAATAGCCCCACACACGCAAACGCAAACGTGCACGCAATAATGCGTTTTTTCGCCTGCCATAAAATATCAATCAGGTTTAATAAATCGATTTCATTACTCTGGGTCTGCGGCAACGGAAAACGCGTAAATTCCGTATTTTTATCCTGCTTCACATTGAGTGACGGCATACCGTACGTCCTGATGCTTGTTCCATGAAAGTTATTTATGCCAATAGCGTAGCAAACCCCTAAAACATTCCGAAATACTAATGCACGGATAAAGCCAAATTCAGAATTTGACCCCTGGCGGTAATATTCCTAATAACAGAATTATCACAATAAAAAATCCCCCGTAACAATGACGCGTTGTTACGGGGGACAAATAACTGGCTCAGTATTAATCAATCACGGTTATATTTATTACAACACCCGGCGATGATTGGACCAATATTTTCAAAGGCTGACGGAGAGATAATCTCCACATGTGCACAGTCCTGGCGATACACCTCCAGCTCCGCGATCCACGGCGCCCAACTGCGCTCCGGACTTACGCCTTCCGGCAGGGTGCGCTCGGCAACAAACAGCGTCGCGCGCCCATCAAAGGGAACGCTGTGCGCGCTGGTCAGTAAGCGAACCGCATCAGCGTAGTTCCCTTCAATAGTGCTAAACAATTCGCCAGAGGCGTTCCCCTGCTGCGCGGCCAGAAAGGCTTCCCGCTCGCGGTCAATTTCTGCCAGTACTTCCGGGTCGAGTCCATTGGCCTCTTTTTCTGACCAGTTCTGCGTTTCCGGCGGCCAGGTATCTAGCAGGCCGAGGAAGGCGACGGTTTCACCCCGCGCCCGCAGACGTGCGGCAATACCGTGCGCCAGCGTGCCACCGAGAGAATAGCCCAGCAGGTAATACGGACCGTGCGGTTGTTGTTCAATGAGCGTCGCCAGATGGTGTTCGCAGACCGCGTCCAGATCGGTTGCCGTCTGCATCGGCCCTTGCGGACGCGGCGACTGGATACCGGTAATGGACCATTGCGGACTGAGATAGCGCGACAGTACGCTAAACTGCCAGGCAAATCCTGATGCCGGATGGAAACAAAATAGCGTTGGGCCGTCGCTTTTGCGTAACGGCAGCAGCGTTTCAAACCCCAGACGCTGTACCTGTGCGTCATCATCCGCATCCAGCAGTGCCGCCAGTTGCGCTACCGTCGAGGCCACCATGACCTGCCCCGGCGTCACCTGACGGGTGACGGTCCGGCTCAGTTGCGCCGCCAGCTTCATGGCCAGTAGCGAATGGCCGCCCAGCGCAAAGAAATCGGCCTCAACGTCGTTGACGTCACAGCCCAGCAGCTCACTGAATGCCTTCGCCACCGTTGTTTCACTACCCGGCTGCGGGGCTCTTCCTTTGGCTCGCGATGTTAATTCCGGCATCGGTAGCGCTTTACGATCCAGCTTACCGTTGGCGCTGAGCGGCAGTTGCGCCAGCTGCAGCAACACCACTGGCACCATATGCGGCGGGAGCTTTTCCCGCAGTTGTGCCTGGAGCGCGGGGATATCAAGCGGAAGTCCTGACTGCGAGACCAGATACCCCACCAACTGGCGGGCATCGCCTCCTGTTGCCGCCGCCTGATTAAAGACGCAGGCGTGAACCACCGCCTGTTCAACATCAGGCAACGCCTGCATCACACGATCGATCTCGCCCAGTTCGATACGCTGACCGCGGATCTTGAGCTGATCGTCACTGCGTCCCAGATACTCCACCGCACCGTTATCCAGCCAGCGCGCAACGTCTCCGGTACGGTACATCCGCTCTCCCGGCGCAAACGGATCGGCGATAAACCGACTCGCCGTGAGGTCCGGCCTGCCAAGATAGCCCTGTGCGAGTTGGATACCGGTCAGATAGAGATCGCCCGCCACGCCAACAGGAACCGGATGCATCATCGCATCCAGGATCCGCAACCCGGTATTCCATACCGGGAAACCAATCGGTACGCTGCTGCCAGTGACGTTTGCCAGTTCATCGCCCCAGGCCGGATACCAGCTGACATCAACCGCCGCCTCCGTTGGGCCATACAAATTATGTAACGGGGCATGCGTCAGCCGTTCCCACTCGCGACATAAATCAGCAGGTAAGGCTTCGCCGCTGCAAAAGACATGCTTTAACGTTGCACAGCTTTCACCGGCGCTCTCTGGCGTCAGCGAGGCGACGAATGCCGCCAGCATCGATGGCACAAAGTGGGTCGTCGTCACCCCGTAGTGGGCAAAGAAGCGCTGCATGGCCAGCGGATCGCGATGCGCTTCCGGTTCCGCCATCACCAGCTTCGCCCCGGCGATAAACGGCCAGAAGAATTCCCACACCGAGACGTCAAAGCTGCATGGTGTTTTTTGCGCCACGACGTCCTGCGTCGTCAGCCCATACTGGTTTTGCATCCACAGCAGACGGTTAACAATGGCGGTTTGCCCGACCATCACCCCTTTCGGTCTGCCCGTTGAACCAGAAGTAAAGATGATGTACGCCGTATGCTGCGGTTGCGATAACCCCAGCGGCGCGCTATCGCCTGCCGACAGCGGTTCGCTATAGCAGAGGCTTTCCAGCCCCGGAATATCGCTAAAGCGTGGTAACTGTTCTGCTGTGGTGATCAGCAGTTTCGGCTGCGCGTCTTCCAGCATCATTCGCAGACGATCGTCCGGATAACCGGTATCTAATGGCAGCCAGGCCGCACCGGCCTCAACAATCCCGTGCAACGCCAGCGTCAGAAATACGGAGCGCGGTAAGGCCACCGCGACGCTATCACCCGGCTGCACGCCGTGTTCACGCAGCATACCGGCGAGCGCCACCACCTGTTCGCGCATTTCGCGGTAGCTGAAATCATAGCGGGCATCCGCCAGCGCGGGCGCGTCCGGCGTTCTACTCGCCTGTTCCGCCACCAGCGCACTGAGCGTCGTGGACGGGATCTCAACCGCCGTGGCGTTGACCTGCGCAATCTGCTGATATTCAGCAGGAAGCAGCAGATCGGCATCACCACAGCACAAGGCTGGGTTAGCGGCAAACTGTTCGATCAGCGCCATCAGACGCAACGCATGCTGTTTGAGCGTGGCTTCATCATAACGTTGTTGGTTGGCGAGAAGCTCAATGCTCAGTCCGCCTTCTTCATCCGGGAACAGCGCCAGTTCAAGATCGTTAACCGGTCCCGTCGCCAGCGTATGGGTTTGCGCCGTGACACCCGGGATCTCCAGTTGATAGTCGAAGACTTTGACGTTAAGCACCGGGCCAAAAAGCGGATCTTCTCCGGCCGCCCGGCCGCTGTCGCGGACGATTTGCTCCGCATCATAGCGCTGATGACGGCGCATTTTCTTAAGCTGGGCGGACAGCCGTTTTGCCAGTTCTGGCAGTTTTTCTGCAGCATCAATACGCACGCCCAGCGGTAACACGTTGAGTACGGGGCCGGTGGCGGTCAGCGCCGCCGAGCCCATGCGGCGCATAAAGATAAAGCCTGCCGCGTATTCCATCCGGCTGCACAGTCGTCCCAGCCAGAGCGCTACCAGCGCCAGCGCCAGATCGGTTCGCTGCACGTCAGGCAGTTGCGTCGCCAGGTGGCGAAACGCGCCTTCCGGGGCGTTAAGCTTCATGCGGTAAATGTCAGACGTCGCCGCCCGTCCCGGCAGCGGTGCGGGTGAAAGCGACGCTGGCGGCGGAAGCTGTTTGCGCTGCTCGGCCCAGAACGCGCCATCGCGTTGCCAGGCCTCACTCTGACGATACTGCTGATACTCTTCCACCACCTCAGCAAACGGCGTGAAGGGTGAGTCAGGCGTCGCGTCCCCCCGGAGCCATGCGCTGTAAATTGCCGCTATCTGGCGGGTAATCGCCGGGAAACTGAAACCATCGACCAGTAAATGATGATAGCGCTGATACCAGTACCACTGGTCGTCACCAACCTGGAACAACTGATGATGTACCAGCGGCTTGCCGCCATCGACGCGCAGATTTTGCTGCAGGTCGGCCTGCATCAGCGCCAGCGCGGCATCATGCGGGTTCGCCGCGCTGCGGAGATCGCAAATCTGCGGTTCAGCAAACGTAAAAGCGTCATCGACCCATTGCCAGACGTCGCCGTTATCCTCGGTAAAACGCATCCGTAAGGTATCAGCCTGCTGTAAACCGGTGACGACTGCGCGCGCCAGTCGTTGCGCATCCAGTTCACCGGTTAACGCCACATAATGTGCGACGCTCCAGGCGGAAGGTAATGTGGAGAGTTTTTCCGCCATCCAGATGCCAGGCTGTGCGGCAACAAGCGGTAAACGAGGGCTCATTGCGCCTCCTGCGAAACGGCGTAATAACCGGGAATTAACGTGGTCCAGTGACGCGCCAGCCACTGCTGGCAAGCTTCCTGAGACTGCGGTTCGCATACCATCTGCCAGCCAGTAGGTAATGCGCAATGCTGCGGCCAGAGGCTAAACTGCTGTTGCGAATTTTGCAGAATGTAGAACTGTCCCTGCGGGTTATCGAAGGGATTACTGAATTCCATACTCAACTCCTGTCGTGGAAAATCGTTCGCTCAGAGCAGCGGCTTCCAGAGGTCGATCAACCCCTGCGTCAGGCCACCACGCCAGCAAAGCGCATCATGTCCGCCGTCAACCTGACGCCAGAAAACCGACTGCTGTGTCGTCTGTAGTTGTGTGTAGAGCGCCTGGTTCGCGCGAAAGATAACCGGCTCGCGGACTCCCGCCTCGAGGACAATCCGCAATCCCTTTGCGGACAGCGTACCGGTGCGAAGTTGTTCAATAATCAGCCCGTTCTGTTGACCGCCGCGATGGGGCCACCAGTAAGAACCGGACTGGCTGAGCACGCAGCCAAAGCGCTGCGGCCAGTGCAACCCGGCAAACAGCGATGACAACCCGCCAAAACTTTGCCCTGCAACGACCGTGCGCTCAGGACGATCGCTGAATGGCGCAACATGCCGGACCTGCGGCAATAATTCGTGTTGCACCGCCAGCCAGAAATCCGCGTTGCAGGGAAGTTCACGGCTGCGGTGTGTGGTATCAATGGCATCAATAAGCAGATAAACCGCTGCTGGCAGTTGCCCCCGCTGAGTGAGTGAAGTGAGCGCTGGCCAGACGGGCATGCTCTGCGCCCAGAATTGCCCATCGAGGAGAACCGCCAGGGGGCGATCATCCGGCTGCGCATCACCAGTCGTAAAGACCCATACCCGACGCGTATTGCCCAGACGCGCGCTGTTCCAGTGCAGAACCACCGGCGATGACACTGGCGTTTGTGGGGCGTCCCAGCCCGGTTGCGCAGGGGCCTGCGGCATCTCAAGCGCCGACACGGCGTGCCCTCGCCCCCCTTTCCAGCTCACCGGATTAAGCGGATCGGCAATCGCCTGTGGCAACAGTTGCCGCCAGCCTTCGCGCAATGCCGTGCGATCCAACACGCCATCAGCCTTCAACGAGGCAAACGACTCGTCCTGCGTTGAGGGAATAAAACAATAACTGCCGCGCCAGTTAGCGCTTAACACGGTCTGCCACTGCCAGACATCCGTTCCGACAATACGCTGCATCGTTTGAGGAAAGACATTCTGGTGATGATCGGTAACGCCAGTGATGTATACCCAGACGCGCTGAATGGCTGAGTGAAACTCACTCCCCTGCGGATCGCGCCACCAGAAGGTCACCCGGTAATTTCCGTCTGCTTCACGCGTCCATTGCGGACCGTTTTTTGACTGCCACCAGGCCTCACTGCCTACCGTTAACGCCGTCACCGTCATAACCTCATGTTTATTGTGATTTTTTTCATTGTTTGATGAAATATATTGATAATATTATTGATAACTATTTGCATTTGCAATAGCGTATTGACGCGCCGTGGGAAGCGCGAACAGTTTTTAACCAACCGCGCTGCGGGCTTTTCTGGAACGGAGGGTTTTCGCAGAGGCGGGCGACATCGGGCCGGATACCGATCTCAGGTGCCTGGTACACGTGGCTAAAGAAAAGCAGGAAATACAATGAACAAGAAGATTCATTCCCTGGCCTTATTGGTCAACTTAGGGATTTACGGGGTAGCGCTGCCCGCAATGGCAGAAGAAACCGCTGATAGCACCGCCGTCTCTCATGAAGATACTATTGTGGTTACCGCCGCCCAGCAGAACTTGCAGGCTCCTGGCGTGTCGACTATCACCGCAGATGAAATTCGCAAAAACCCTCCCGCTCGCGACGTCTCTGAAATCATTCGTACCATGCCTGGCGTTAACCTGACCGGTAACTCGACCAGCGGCCAGCGCGGCAATAACCGTCAGATTGATATTCGTGGGATGGGGCCAGAAAACACCCTGATCCTGATCGACGGTAAACCGGTGACCAGTCGTAACTCCGTGCGCCTCGGCTGGCGCGGTGAGCGCGATACCCGTGGCGATACATCATGGGTGCCGCCGGAGATGATCGAACGCATTGAAGTCCTGCGCGGGCCTGCTGCCGCACGTTATGGTAACGGCGCCGCCGGTGGCGTGGTGAATATCATCACCAAAAAGGGCAGCAACGAGTGGCACGGCTCCTGGAATACCTATTTCAACGCACCGGAACACAAAGAGGAAGGCGCGACCAAACGCACTAACTTTACCCTCAACGGTCCGTTGGGCGGGGATTTCAGCTTCCGCCTGTTTGGTAACCTGGATAAAACGCAGGCCGATGCGCGTAACATCAACCAGGGCCATCAGTCTGAACGTACCGGCACCTATGCCGACACGCTGCCAGCCGGTCGTGAAGGCGTCATCAACAAGGACATTAACGGTGTGGTGCGCTGGGACTTCGCGCCGATGCAGTCGATTGAACTGGAAGCCGGTTACAGCCGTCAGGGTAACCTGTATGCCGGGGACACGCAGAACACCAATACCAACCAGTTGGTGAAAGATAACTACGGCGAAGAGACCAACCGTCTCTACCGTCAGAACTACTCGCTGACCTGGAACGGCGGTTGGGATAACGGCGTCACCACCACCAACTGGGTGCAGTATGAACATACCCGTAACTCCCGCACGCCGGAAGGTCTGGCGGGCGGTACTGAAGGAATCTTCGACCCGAAAGCGTCACAGAAATATGTTGATGCCGACCTGAACGACGTCACGCTGCACAGTGAAATCAGCATGCCGTTCGATTTGCTGGTTAACCAGAACCTGACGCTGGGTACTGAATGGACCCAGCAGCGTATGAAGGATATGCTCTCCAACTCGCAGACCTTTATGGGCGGTGATATTCCAGGCTCCAGCAGCACCGACCGCAGCCCTTATTCAAAAGCGGAAATTTTCTCGCTGTTCGCTGAGAACAACATGGAGCTGACCGACAGCACCATGCTGACGCCGGGCCTGCGTTTCGATCACCACAGCATCGTGGGCGACAACTGGAGCCCATCGCTGAACCTGTCACAGGGCCTGGGCGATGACTTCACTCTGAAGATGGGCATTGCGCGGGCGTATAAAGCGCCAAGCCTGTATCAGACCAACCCGAACTACATTTTGTACAGTAAAGGCCAGGGCTGCTATGCCACGGGTGCCGCGACCGGCATCGGCTGTTACATGATGGGTAACGACGATCTGAAAGCAGAAACCAGCATCAACAAAGAGATTGGCCTTGAGTTCACACGTGATGGCTGGCTGGCAGGTGTGACCTGGTTCCGCAACGATTATCGCAATAAGATCGAGGCCGGTACGGTACCGATGGACCGCACATCGATTACCAACAAAGGCAAAACCACCTACACCGATATCTATCAGTGGGAGAACGTACCTAAAGCGGTCGTAGAAGGGCTGGAAGGGACGCTGAACGTACCGGTTAGCAACACCGTTAACTGGACCAACAACATCACTTACATGCTGCAGAGTAAAAACAAAGAGACCGGCGAACGCCTGTCGATTATTCCAGAGTACACGCTGAACTCAACGTTGAGCTGGCAGGTACATCAGGATGTTTCTCTGCAATCCACCTTTACCTGGTACGGCAAACAAGAGCCGAAGAAATACGATTACCAGGGTAAACCGGTGACCGGTTCGGACAAACAGTCCATCAGCCCATACAGCATCGTGGGTCTGAGCGCGACCTGGGACGTGACCAAAAATGTCAGCCTGACCGGCGGCGTGGATAACGTCTTCGACAAGCGTCTGTGGCGTGAAGGTAATGCGCAAACGACCGGTAGCACGACCGATGTCTCTTATATGTGTGGCGCAGGTGCGTACACCTATAATGAACCGGGTCGTACGTGGTACATGAGCGTTAACACACACTTCTGATGCCCTCTTCCCTCCTCCATCCGGAGGAGGGATTTTGATGACGCGATGCAGACAACCCACTTCCCTCTGATTCTGGCGCACCATACGTTGCAATGTGTGACGTTCGAGCCGGACACCTTCCACGAGCACGATCTGCTGTGGCTTCCTCATCATGCGCAACTGGCACGTGCCGGGCGTAAACGTAAAGCCGAACACCTGGCCGGTCGTATTGCCGCTGTTCATGCACTACGCGAGTGGGGTCATAAAAACGTACCGGGAATCGGTGAACAACGACAACCGTTATGGCCACATGGTCTGTTCGGCAGCATCAGCCATGGCGCCACTTCCGCACTGGCGGTGGTTTCACGCCAACCAGTGGGCGTCGATATAGAAACGATTTTCACACCGCAGACGACGGCTGAAGTGTGTTCGTCCCTTGTCGATGATGAAGAAGAACGGATTCTACGTTCCAGCACGTTACCCTTTCCTCTTGCCTTAACACTGGCTTTTTCAGCCAAGGAGAGCGTATTTAAAGCACTGTCACGTTGGTCGCACCCACTCCCGGGATTTGCGAGCGCAAAAGTCTCCGCACTGACAACTACGCAGCTAACACTACGTGTATTACCAATATTTTCGCCTAATTTCGCCTATCACGACGCCAACGTGTACTGGATACAACATCAGGACATGGTCATCACTTTATTCCCTCATCTCGCATCAGGATCGTGATCCTTTTCTCCTTTTAAACAATTAAGCGCGCAAAACGTAGACAGTTCAATGAAGTCGATTTATCGTTACTTTGAATAATAAATCATATTTGAATATATATTCAATGTGGAGAAAACGATGAACACGACCTTTGTAAAATCCGTCTTACTGGCTTCGATCCTTACAGCATCCGGCACGTTGTACGCGGCCGATAATGGACTCATCGCCATCATTACACCGTCCCATGACAACCCTTTCTTCAAAGCCGAAGCTGATGGCGCGGCGGCGAAAGCAAAAGAGCTGGGATATACCACACTGGTGGCTTCTCACGATGATGATGTGAACAAGCAGAACCAGCTCATTGAAACGGCGATTGCCCGTAAAGCAAAAGCCATTATCCTCGACAATGCGGGAGCTGATGCCACCGTAGGGCCGCTGGAAAAAGCAAAAGCCGCTGGCGTTCCGGCGTTTCTGATTGACAGGGAGATCAATAAAACCGGTGTTGCCGTGGCGCAAATTGTCTCCAATAACTATCAGGGCGCACAGCTTGGCGCTGAAAAGTTCGCCAAACTGCTGGACGGTAAAGGCCAGTACGTTGAGCTGTTAGGCCGCCAATCGGATACCAACGCGCATGTGCGTTCTCAGGGTTATCACGATGTACTGGATGACTATCCGGACATGAAGATGGTCGCTCAGCAGACCGCTAACTGGAGCCAGACCGAAGCTTTCACCCGTATGGAAGCCATCCTGCAAACTAACCCCAATATCGTGGGCGTCATTTCAGGCAACGATACCATGGCGCTCGGTGCTGAGGCTGCGTTAAAAGCCGCCGGGAAAAACAACGTTATCGTGGTGGGTTTTGACGGTAGCGACTATACCCGCGACTCCATCATTAACAAGAGCAATATCAAAGCGACCGTTCTGCAACCTGGCTGGCAACAGGCTCAGATGGCTGTTGAACAGGCGGATTACTACCTGAAAAACGGAAAAGCCCAGAAAGAAGAGAAACAGCTGATGGACTGCGTACTGATTGACGAAACCAACGCCAGCAAGCTGAACAAATTCAATCTGAGTCATTAACCGGAGGCATTATGTCGTTAACACAATGGGGTGCCGCGCTGTTAGGGTGCGCCACCCTGTTGCTGACGGCCTGCACGGTAGTCGATCTTGACGAAAATGGTAAGCCGGTGATCCCCGCCGATCCTAATGCCAAAGCCAGTTTCGACAATCTGACACCCCAGCAGATCGCGCAACAAACCTGGCAGCCACGCGTACTGGACGCCGCGAATCAACACGCCCTGGATGCAACCGCGCTGAGCGTCCGTATGGCGACACCGACAGCCACGCCAGAAAGCGTGTTCGTCCGTCTGACCAGTCGGATCGAAAAAATCGATATCTCCAACACCAGGGAGAAATCTTTCGTGATGAACGTCAACGGACAGCCTGTAGAAATTCAGATAGGGCCAGTGATGCGCGGCAATGCGATTCGTGATGCCTCAGGCTTTAAGTTTGAGGACTTTACCAACCAGGTGCAGTTTGCTCAGCTATCCCGGGCCTATAACCGGGAAGCAGTAAAAGCACTTCCACCGGTTGATGACAGTTGGTCAGGCAAAACCGCCACCGTGTTAATGGCGGTGACGCTGAACGGCGGTAAACCTGAGAATGCCGCAGCCCTGGCGTTGAAACAGGAGGCTCCGTAATGAACGATGTCCCTGCTGATGAAGTCATCCTGGAAACACAAGCTATCTCAATGCTGTTTCCTGGTACAGTTGCGCTGGATGCAGTGGATTACCGTGTCTGGCGCGGCAAAGTGAACGTCATTATTGGCGAAAATGGCGCGGGTAAATCCACGCTGATGAAGATCCTTGCCGGCGTTCAGCAGCCCAGCAGCGGTGAAATGCGGCTTAATGGCCAGCCTGTGCGCTTTTCCAGCACCCGGGATGCTGCCGCGCACGGTATCGGAATGGTACATCAGGAATTAAACCTATTCGAAAACCTGAACGTGGCAGAGAACATCTTCCTGGGGCGGGAGTTACAAAAAGGCGTGACCCCCATTAATGAGGCCGAACAGGAAAAACGCGCGGCAGAACTGCTGCAGCGTCTTGACCAGCCCATCTCCCCACGCGAACTGGTGGGTAACCTCAAGGTTGGACAGCAGCAGCTCATCGAAATCGCCAAAGCGCTGGCGGAAGATGCCGACATTCTGATTCTGGATGAGCCTACCTCAGCGCTGAGCAAAACCGAAGTGGAGATTCTGTTCCGGGTGATCCGCGAACTGACTCGTCAGGGCGTGTCGATCATCTATATCTCACACCGTCTGGAAGAGTTGATGGCGATTGGTGACGTGATCACCATTTTGCGTGACGGTAAATTCCAGGCTGAGGCAAAAGTGTGTGATATCGATGTGCCGTGGATTGTTCGCGAAATGTTAGGGAGCGACCCGGTCAGCAACTTCCTTGAACCTGGACGCACCTTTGGCGCGCCAGTGCTCGAAGCGGAACACATCACCTGCGTAAATGCAGCCGGGAACGCGGTCGTGAACGACGTCAGCTTTCGTGTTCATGCCGGAGAAATTGTCGGCATATACGGGCTAATGGGGGCAGGACGCACTGAACTGTTTGAATGCCTGCTCGGCACCGAGCGTAATTATCTCGGCAAATTATGGCTGGACAGTAAGCCCGTTCCGCAACGGTTAACCACCGCCGAGCGGATCCGCATGGGCATGAGCCTGGTGCCAGAAGACCGAAAGCGCACTGGAATTTTCCCGATATCGTCCGTCGCCACCAATCTGACCATCGCCAGCCTGTGGCGACGACTCCAGCGCGGCTTTGCCATTTCTCGCCGTGATGAAGAGGCCGTGGTCGTCAGTACAATTGGCGATCTGTCGATCAAAGTCTCGTCACCGGAGGTCGAAATTCAGGCTCTGAGCGGCGGAAATCAGCAGAAAGTCGTGATTGGCCGCTCGCTGTTGACCAATCCGAAAATCCTGTTTCTTGACGAACCCACACGTGGCATCGACGTGGGCGCGAAAGCCGATGTCTTTCGCATGATGGTGCAACTCTCGCAGCAGGGAATTGCCGTTGTCTTTTCCACTTCAGATTTGAAAGAAATTATGGCGGTGTCTGACCGCATTCTGGTGATGTCCGGTGGGAAACTGACCGCCGATATCGTACGCGATCGGGCCGAAGAATCGGCGCTGGTAACCGCAAGTGCTCAGGGGTTCTGACATGAAAACTGTTCAATCTGTCGCCATTACCCCCCGCTCCGGGGTGTCATTCTCACGAGAAAATATTCTGCTGCTGATCCTGAAGCTGCGGACCTTTATTGCGCTGTTTTTGATAGTGGGATTCTTTGCTTTTACCGTACCGGGATTCCTCTCCGGCGGAAGTATGGTCATCATGATCAAACATATCGCCATCAACGCCTTCCTGGCGCTGGGGATTACCTTCGTCATTATCACGGCTGGCATCGATCTCTCGATTGGCGCGACGCTGGGGCTGTGCGGCATGATTGCCGGCTGGTTGATAACCAAAGGGATAGTGCTGCCGATGTTTGGTATCGCTATTTTCCCCAGCGTCTGGGTAATCGTCCCGCTGGTACTGTTGATTGGTGGACTAATTGGCGCCGCAAACGGCTGGATTATCACGCGCTATAACGTTGCGCCATTCATCTGTACGTTGGGCACCATGTACGTTCTGCGGGGGGCGGCGATGTTAACCTCCGACGGCCAGACCTTCCCGGGACTTTCCGGCAATCCACAGTTAGGGAACACCGGGTTTGATGAAATAGGTGCCGGTACGCTGTTTGGTATCCCCTGGGCTATCTGGATGATGATTGTGCTGGCGTTGATCATTGCCTATGTAGCACGCCGCCTGCCGTTTGGTCGCCATGTTTACGCCATTGGCGATAACGAGCGCGCGGCTGAACTTTCCGGGGTGAAGGTCAAACAGGTGAAAATTTGGGTTTATACCCTTTCCGGCCTGTGCGCCGCCATTGCCGGGATTGTCGTATCAGCGCAGCTTTCCGCCAGCCATCCAGCAAACGGTACGGCATTTGAAATGAACGCCATTGCCGCCGTGGTGCTTGGTGGTACTTCGCTCGCCGGAGGGCGTGGCACCATTCTCGGGACGCTGATCGGAGCGTTTGTCATCGGCTTTCTCGCCGATGGACTGGTGATGATGGGTGTGAGTGAATTCTGGCAAATGGTAATCAAGGGGATCGTCATTATCGTTGCCGTCATCATTGACCAGATGCAGAATAGGATGCAGCAAAAGGCAGCGGTCGTCGCGCAAAAAGCGGCAATGGAAAGTCAGTAGCGAAGCACAACCTGCTCCGGGTGAAAACGCCCGGAGCGTCTCAGCCACCTATGCCTGTTTTACCAGACTTCGCGCAGTCGGATAATCAGTGATCAGTACGTCAATATAATTCCCCTGCAGCGCGCCGCGAATGGCGTTACGTTTGTCTTCACCGCCCGCCAGCGCAATCACGTGCTTACAGTCGCGAATTTGCGCCAGCTCCATGCCAATCACCGGATCTTCTTCATGACTGAGCACCGGTTTTCCGGCAGCATCATAATAGTGAAGGCAGATATCGCCAACCGCGCCCCTCTCCGCAAGCAGTTTAAGCATCTCTTCGTTATAATAGTTACCGGAGTTCTTCAGCAGTTGTGATGGTTCCAGTTCGCCAATCCCGACGATTGCCACATCCACCTCGGCAAATTTATCGACCACCGCAGCGACATCCGGACTGTTCACCAACCGGGTGCGTTCTTCAACAGAGTGCTCAATGCTTTGCGAGGGTAATAGCCACGACGGGCAGCCCAGATGCGCGGCCAGTTGTTGCGTGAGGATCGTTGCCTGCACGTTGCCATTTGGCCCAACGCCACCCAAAAGTTGGATCACACCCGCCGCACGAATATTCTGTGGATGCATCTCATCGACCATGCAACGAATCGTACTACTCCAGGAAGAGATTCCTACCAGATCCTCAGGACGAATGCGGGTTTCAACATAATGCGCCGCCGCACTGCCAATCGCGTGCTTGATTTGCGCCCCCGTAGGGTTGTCGCCCACATCCACTACGATCGCCTGGCGAATGCCGTATTGTTCTTCCAACGCCTTTTCCAGCGAGACAAAAATATTGGTCGGTTGCACTACTGTAATTTTTACCAATCCATCTTTTTGGCATCGCGTTAATGCACGCGACACAAAGGACTGCGAAAGATGCAGCAACGTGGCAATTTCTGACTGTTTTTTATTTTCGGCATAGTAGAGTGTGGCAATTTTCACCAGTAACCGTTGTTCATCCTGCTTCGACATGGCAATCCCCCTGTAAAGTCCCGTTATTTTTATTCATACCTGAATAGATAACAAGCGATCTCCTGCTTCTCACTATCAAGGCAAGTGTGATCCTTTTCTCCTTTCTCCAAAATTTGCCTGCACAAAGCGTAGACAAACCCCGGGACAAGGCATATCTTTAATAGTGAATAATAAATCAGTAGTGAATATATATTCCTATCGATAACTAAACAACTTAACAAGGAGTTAATCTCTCGCTTTGGCAAGTGGTCAGGTTATTACATCCTGCTGGAATATTTATTCACACAGGATTAAACATTCAAGAGGTGTTATATGAATCCGTTTTTGCTCTCAGTCGAAGAGCTTGAAAAGAAAGCGCGTGCGGTACGCCGACGCATCATTGTATTGAACGCTGAGAGCCCGGCTGGCGGTCATACCGGGGCTGATCTGTCCCAGGTTGAGCTGTTGACGGCGCTTTACTTCCGTATTCTCAACTGCTCTCCCGCGCTGCAAGAGAGTGATGAACGCGATATCTATATCCAGTCAAAAGGCCATGCGGTGGGCGGATACTATTGCGTGCTGGCAGAAGCTGGCTTTATTCCGGTGGACTGGCTCGCCAGCTATCAGCATGCCGACTCGCATTTACCCGGCCATCCTGTGAAACACAAAACGCCAGGCATCGAACTCAATACCGGCGCTCTGGGACACGGCCTACCGGTCGCAGTCGGCATCGCGCTGGCGGCAAAACGCAATAACAGCAAACGCCGCGTCTTTGTCATTACCGGCGACGGTGAACTGGCGGAAGGCAGCAACTGGGAGGCCGCGCTGGTCGCTGCGCACTACCAACTCGATAATCTGGTCATTATTAACGACAAGAATAATCTCCAGTTGGCTGGGGCAACAAAAGAGATCATGAACACCGATCCCCTTGATGAAAAATGGCGTGCCTTCGGTATGCAGGTCACCACATGTCGCGGAAATGATATGGCCGATGTGGTCCGTACTCTGGAAGGATTAACGCCGCAGGGCAAGCCCCATGTGGTGATCGCAAATACCACCAAGGGCGCCGGCGTCTCCTTTATTCAGGGACGTCCGGAATGGCATCACCGTGTCCCTAAAGGTGAGGAAGTGGAACTGGCGCTGGAGGAACTAAAAGATGAGTAAGAGTGAACACCTCGCAACGGTGATGGTTAACGCCTTTATTGATGCGGTCGACCGCGGAATGGATCTGGTGCCGGTAGTGGCGGACTCCACGTCTACCGCAAAAATTGCGCCATTTATGCAGAAGTTTCCCGGGCGGCTGGTAAACGTCGGCATTGCTGAACAAACGCTGGTGGGCACCGCCGCAGGACTGGCGCTTGGTGGGAAAATCGCCGCGACCTGCAACGCTGCGCCTTTTTTAATTTCACGCGCTAATGAGCAGATCAAGGTCGACATCTGCTACAACAACACTAACGTGAAGCTCTTTGGCCTTAACG
This sequence comes from Citrobacter freundii complex sp. CFNIH2, assembly GCF_002880615.1. Lineage (NCBI taxonomy): Bacteria > Pseudomonadati > Pseudomonadota > Gammaproteobacteria > Enterobacterales > Enterobacteriaceae > Citrobacter > Citrobacter freundii complex sp. CFNIH2. The sequence continues at coordinate 2,362,111 of NZ_CP025757.1, forward strand.
CCGGCGCCAGCTATGGTCCACTCGCCAGCACCCACCACAGTATTGATGATATTGCGGTACTGCGCGGTTTTGGCAACATTGAAATTTATGCCCCTTCCTGTCCGATAGAGTGTCGACAGATTATCGATTATGCCCTGTCACATATTGGCCCGGTTTATATCCGCCTGGACGGTAAAGCTCTGCCGGAATTACACGATGAGCATTACCACTTCGTCCCGGGACACATCGACATTCTGCGCGAAGGTAACGATATCGCCCTGGTCGCGATGGGGTCGACGGTGCACGAAATTGTCGACGCTGCCGCACAGCTGGCACAAGCCGGTATTGAAGCCAGCGTAATCAGTGTACCGTCTATTCGTCCCTGCAATACTGCACAACTGCTCGCGGCACTGACGCCGTGCCGTGCTGTGGTTAGTGTGGAAGAACATAACATCAACGGCGGTGTGGGAAGCCTGGTTGCGGAAGTACTGGCAGAAGCCGCCAGCGCCATTCCTCTGCGCCGCCTGGGGATTGCCGATGGTCAGTACGCCATCGCGGCGGACAGAGCGGCAACCCGCGCTCGTCACGAAATAGACGTCGCGGGCATTGTAAGAAACGCGACCGCGCTACTGAATGCAGCAAGATAAAACAATAACAAATCAGAACACTTACTGGAGAAAGCTATGTCCCGAATTCCTCAACAACTGACCATGGCGGTGATCATTGGTAACCGGGGTTTTTTCCCAAGTTATCTGGTCGCAGAAGCCCGCGAACAGGCAACCGCTTTATTTAACCGCCTCGGCATTAAAACCATCATGCTCGACGACACCCAAACCGAGCTCGGCGGTGTGGAAACCCGACAGGATGCCAAAATTTGTGCAGAACTGTTTCGCACGCATCGCGACGAAATCCACGGTGTCGTTGTGCTGCTGCCAAACTTTGGCGATGAAAAAGCGATAGCGGAGACGCTGCGACTCTCCGGTCTGAATGTTCCGGTACTGGTTCAGGCGCAGGAAGATAATCTCGATAAGATGGGACTGGCGACCCGTCGCGACAGTTTCTGCGGCAAAATCTCGCTATGCAATAACCTGCGCCAGTACGGTATTCCCTTCACCCTGACTACTCAACATGTGTGTGACTTAGCGGGGGAGGTTTTTGAAAAAGATCTAAGACGCTTTGAGCAAATTTGCCGCGTCGTCAGTAGCATGCGCGGCGTGCGTGTGGGAGCCATTGGCGCACGACCTGCCGGGTTCAACACCGTTCGCTACAGCGAAAAACTGCTGGAAAGACTGGGTATTGCCGTCGAAACGTTGGATTTGTCCGAGGTGTTTACCCGCATCAAACAGTTACGCGATGACGATATCCGCGTTGATGAGAAACGCCGCCTGCTGATTGATAACGCCGACGCCAGTGCGATCCCCGCAGATAAACTCGTCACGATGGCAAAACTGTTTGTCGTGATAAGCGACTGGGTGATCGCTAACGACATTGATACTACAGCTATCCAGTGCTGGACTTCGCTGCAGGAAAATCTCGGTATCAATGTCTGTTCGATCATGAGCGTTATGTCAGGGCAATTGATGCCGAGCGCCTGCGAAGTGGACGTGATGGGAGCGCTCTCCATGTACGCACTCGCCAGCAGTAATTTGAGTCCGGCCTCGATTGCCGACTGGAACAACAACTTCGGCGACGATCGTGATAAATGTGTCCTGTTTCACTGTGGAAACTTTGCCTCTGCCAGTCTGGAAAGCCCCAAAATAGGGACCGCTGACATCATCGGCACGACCGTCGGCAAAGAAAATACCTGCGGTGCCGTACACGGTCGGATGAAGAGCGGCACGCTCACTTACTTCCGTATGAGCACTGACGATCTGACCGGGGAAATCAAAGCCTACGTCGGCGAAGGACAGTCGGTGGATGATGCGCTCGATACCGTCGGTTGCCGGGCAGTCATTCAGGTTCCTCATCTGGAAAACCTGCTGGCGTGGATTTGTCGTAATGGTTTTGAGCATCACGTTGCCATGAACCACTCTGCCAGCGCCGAAATTCTGCATGAAGCCTTCACCCGTTACCTCGGCGTGGATACATTTTTCCATCGCTAAACCATCGGGATAACAAGAGGCTGGAGAAGAGTATGGCAGCAGATAAAGACATTATCATTGCGCTTGATGAGGGGACGACTAACGCAAAAGCGGTCGCTCTGGATGGCAACGGCAAAGTGGTGGCAAAATTTTCCCGTTCATTGACGATTCAAACGCCACGTGACGGTTGGGTTGAGCAATCCGGCGAGGCACTGGTGGCCGCATCACTGGCGGTTATGACCCAGGCGATTCAGGCGGTGGGGGCGAATCGTGTTGCGGCGCTGGCCATCAGCAACCAGCGTGAAACAGCCATCGGCTGGTATCGTGCCAGCGGGCGTCCGCTTGGCCCCGCCATGACATGGCAATGTTCGCGCACTGCTGATTTTTGCCGAACATTACGCGAGCAAGGTCGGGAAGCGCAAATCAAGGCCGTGACCGGACTCCCCATCGCCCCGCTTTTCTCCGCCTCTAAAATGCGCTGGTTGCTACAAAGCATTCCCAATGGATTTCAACTCGCACAGCAAGGTGAAATTTGTCTGGGTACAATCGATAGCTGGCTACTGTGGAATCTGACTGGAGGTAACGCATTTCGCTGCGATCAATCCAATGCGTCACGTACGCAATTGCTTAATCTGACCCACGGTGAGTGGGATGATGACATGCTGACGCTGTTTGGCATACCGCGGCAGGCGCTGCCAGAAATCTGTCCTTCCAGCGTGTATTTCGGCGTAACCCAGGGGTTGATCGACATTCCTGATGGAATCCCCATTCTGGCGATGATTGGGGATTCGCATGCAGCGTTATTTGCCCACGGACTGGGCGCGGAAGGATGTGTGAAAGCGACCTATGGCACGGGTTCCTCCGTGATGGCGCCAGTACAGTCTGCACTATGTGATGTCAACGCGCTGGCGACGACGGTCGCCTGGCATGACGGCAACAAGCGGGTCTATGGACTGGAAGGCAATATTCCCCATACCGGCGACGCCGTAGCCTGGATGGTGGACAGCACGGGTTTAAGCGAACTTCCCGAAGCGCAATTAATTCATGAACTCAATACGTTGCCAGCGACAGTGGATTCCACGCTTGGCGTCTATTTTGTACCCGCGCTTACCGGCCTGGGCGCCCCCTGGTGGGATGAAAATGCCCGAGGTCTGATTCACGGTTTAAGCCGTGGCGTGAAACGCGCACATCTGGTTCGGGCGGCACTGGAATCTATTACCTATCAGATTGCCGATGTCGTTATGGCAATGCGCCAGCACAGCGATTTTCAGCTTACAGCGCTGATGGTGGATGGCGGTCCGACAAAAAACGACTGGCTGATGCAATATCAGGCCGATCTGCTGGGCTGCCCGGTGATGCGCAGTGACGTGCCTGAACTTTCGGCGATCGGCGCAGCATTACTGGCGCGTAAAGCGCTACTCAACGTTGATATTGAGCAGCTCCGACGTTACCTGCCAGAACATGTCTCCTTCCAGCCCAACGCCGAACGTCACGAGAGATTACAAAAACGCTGGCATGAATGGCAGCACGCCATCGAGCGCACTCGCTGGCAAACGCAGGTTAACTAAGCAATTCGCCCGCAGCCATGACTGACTGCGGGCGATGGATAAAGCGGGCGCCGTCTCATCCAGACCTGACAGGCGGATATGCGGGGATAACTCCCCGCATAACGGCTACTTCTTCGATTCGTAAGCGAGAACTGCCTTAAACTCAATACCACGCTCCCTGACGCTAAACTCACAGAGTGAGTCCCTCACCAGAAGCGTGAATCCCAGCACCGTAATACAGAGTGCGATGACTGCCATTAAGGCATATTTCGTCAGCATGTATTGCCTCCATGCGAAGAAGAGACTACCATCCGAATTGTTCAGGTTTGGAATGGTAGCCTCAAGGTTGATAGTACTGTCACCTTGGGGCTTTCTTCTTTCCAGACCTCAGCAATGGCCTGAAGCTGGACAGCATCAGGCACCCGCCGTTATCGTACTCTTCTTCTCACCCATCACTGTATATTTACACAGCTAAAGCGCATTTTCGGAAAACGTTTAGAGTGTCCTACATACCCGGGAACAGCACGCCATTGCCTGGCGCTTCGCGATCCAGATGGATGAAGTTCAGATGGCGTTCATACTGGTCGAGAATATCGGTAATCACCTGCTCTTTGCTGTAGTCCATCAGGTCATTGCCCTGACTGCCTTCCAGCAGGAAGGTCTCCAGACGGTAATAGGTCGATTTCCCGCTGCGTGCGCGATAGGTAAAACCCGGAATCGCATACTGCTGCGGCCAGATTTGGTAGATAAAGTTACGTTCATCCCCCATGTGCACCCGCAAATCAAGGTGCCCCAGGCTTTCGCCTTCTACCGGCGGCAGACTTTTCAGTTCTACGTGCGCACCACGCAGTGTTAACTCTTGCGCCACCTCTTCCATCGCCGGGAAACACACGTTTTCCATCATCTCGCGGGTGTAGCGTGTGCCGGGATAGTTCATCAGACGTGACAGACGTTTTTTCCAGCTCAACCGGTCCTGTACGCCCATTGGTCGAGGCGCCGTATTCCGGTTAGCACTCTCACGGCGATAATCTTCCACCTTCAGCGACTTATACAATCCCGCCATAATAAAGAAAATGACGAAGCTGAACGGTAGCCCCATGATCACCGTGGTGTTCTGCAAGGCTGAAATTCCGTTCGTCATCAGCATTCCCAGGGTCAGCAAACCGATCGCCACCGACCAGAAGACACGCAGCCATGACGGCGCATCGCTATTGATATCTTTCAGCTTCGAGGTGAAATTTCCCAGCACCAGCGCGCCGGAATCCGCTGAGGTCACATAAAACAGCAGGCCCGTGATGGTCGCCACCGAGGCGCTGAAGGTAAACGCCGGATATTGTGCTAACAGGCTGTAGAATCCACGTTCCGGATGCGCCATCGCCTCCTGAGCAAAACCCGCATCGCCGTGGATAATTTCATACAGCGCGCTGTTGCCGAACACCGACAGCCACAGCAGCGTAAAGGTGAACGGAATAATCAACGTACCGAAAACAAACTGACGGATGGTGCGCCCACGTGAGATTCGCGCGAGGAACAGGCCAACAAACGGCGACCATGCCACCCACCACGCCCAGAAAAATAGCGTCCAGTTATTCATCCACTCAACCGGACGATCGAAGGCAAAGCTGTTGAGCGTCATCCCCATAAAGCGATTCACATAGTCGCCCACGTTGAGCACCAGCGCATTGAGCAGAAATGAGGTATCGCCCATAAACAGAACAAAAAGGATCAGCCCCAACGCCAGCAGAACGTTAAGCTCTGAAAGTACGCGGATGCCCTTATCCACCCCGGACGTGACCGAAATCGTGGCGATCACCACCGACAAGACAATCAGCGCCGCTTTCGCCGCCATCGAATCCGGGATATCAAACAACACGCTCAGACCGTAGTTGAGCTGAACCACACCAATCCCCAGCGTCGTGGCGATACCAAAAATAGTACCGATAACAGCGGCGATATCGACGCTATGCCCAATCGGTCCGTTGATACGTTTACCAAAGATCGGATAGAGCGCAGAACGGATGGTCAGCGGCAGATTATAGCGATAGCTGAAATATCCCAGCGCCATGCCCATCAGGGCATACATTGACCAGCCGGTCAGACCGTAGTGAAAGAGCGTCCAGACCATCGACTGACGCGCCGCTTCAATGGTCTGCCCTGCCCCTTCCGGCGGCTGCATATATTGCGTCACCGGCTCCGCCACAGAGAAGAACATCAGGTCGATACCAATCCCGGCGGCGAAGAGCATAGCTGCCCAACTGAGCAGGCTGAACTCCGGTTTCGACTGCTCCGGCCCGAGCTTTACCGAGCCAAAACGCGAGCAGGCAATGAAAACAACAAAGACGATGTACAGCGTGGCCGCCAGCAAATAGTACCAGCCAAACGTTTTTGAAACCCAGTTCAGCGTCCGGCCAATCCAGACTGCGGAGAAATCACTAAAAAAGATGGTGGTCAGGGAAAACAACAAAATCAGCCCGGCGGACGTGTAGAAAACCACCGGATTGATTTTGTCTTTTTCTCTGCGCTGGGGAAGGTCTGACATCCAGTATCCTCACATTTTTTGTAACTATTAAAAATCAAATTCGCAACAATTAAGACACATTTTATATTGAACGTCCAATCAAAAACCGCTTTAATAGTGAAACAAAACTGATGAATGGAGTCCCAAAATGCCCAAACTGGGGATGCAGCCGATACGGCAGCGGCAGCTGATTGACGCCACGCTGGAAGCGATAAATGAAGTCGGGATGCACGATGCGACGATTGCGCAAATCGCCCGTCGTGCCGGTGTTTCTACCGGGATCATTAGCCATTACTTTAAGGATAAGAATGGATTGCTGGAGGCAACGATGCGCGACATCACCAGCCAGCTGCGTCATGCCGTTTTGCATCGACTCCATGCGCTACCGGGCGCGCGCGCCGAGTTGCGATTGCGCGCCATCGTGGCGGGAAACTTTGACGAGACCCAGATCAGCCACGCCGCAATGAAAGCCTGGCTGGCGTTCTGGGCCAGCAGCATGCACCAGCCGATGCTGTACCGCCTGCAGCAGGTCGCCAGTAAACGCCTGCTGTCAAATATCGTGGCCGAATTCAAACGCGAGCTACCGCGTGAACAGGCGCAGCAGGCGGGCTACGGATTAGCGGCGCTGATAGACGGGCTATGGCTGCGTGCTGCGCTAAGCGGTAAGCCGTTCAACCTCAGTCTCGCCCAGGCGCTGACCACCCATTTCATCAGTCAGCACTTACAAAAAAGTCACTGACTCACCGAGGAGAATGCATGTCCCGAATGGCAGAACAACAGCTTTACATTGATGGTGGCTATACTGCTGCCACCAGCGGTCGGACTTTCGAGACGATCAACCCTGCCAGCGGCGAGGTCCTGGCCACCGTACAGGCCGCAGGGCGTGAGGATGTCGACCGCGCGGTGAAAAGCGCTCAACGCGGACAAAAAATCTGGGCGGCGATGACCGCCATGGAACGCTCGCGCATTCTGCGCCGGGCAGTGGAGATTCTGCGCGAACGTAATGACGAACTGGCGACGCTGGAAACGCAGGATACCGGCAAACCGTTCAGCGAAACCGCCAGCGTCGATATCGTCACCGGCGCAGACGTACTGGAATACTACGCCGGGTTGATTCCCGCACTGGAAGGCAGCCAAATCCCGCTACGAGAGACCGCGTTTGTCTACACCCGTCGCGAGCCGCTGGGCGTCGTCGCCGGGATTGGCGCATGGAACTACCCGATTCAAATCGCACTGTGGAAATCCGCGCCAGCCCTGGCGGCAGGCAACGCGATGATCTTCAAACCCAGCGAAGTCACCCCGCTGACCGCCCTGAAACTAGCAGAAATCTACAGCGAAGCCGGCCTGCCGGATGGCGTTTTTAACGTCCTGCCGGGCGAGGGCGCGGAAACGGGCCACTATCTGACCGAACATCCGGGTATTGCCAAAGTCTCCTTCACCGGCGGCGTCGCCAGCGGCAAAAAAGTGATGGCGAACGCTGCCGCGTCCTCGCTCAAAGCGGTGACGATGGAACTGGGCGGGAAATCGCCGCTGATCGTTTTCGAGGATGCCAACGTCAACCTTGCCGCTGACATCGCAATGATGGCGAATTTCTACAGCTCCGGCCAGGTCTGCACCAACGGGACGCGCGTGTTTATTCCGGCACGGATGAAAAGCGCATTTGAGCAGACTATTTTATCCCGCGTGGCGCGGATCCGCGCTGGCGATCTGTTTGATTCAGCGACCAATTTTGGCCCACTGGTCAGCTTCCCGCATCGCGAAAATGTCCTGCGCTATATCGAAAGCGGTAAAAACGAAGGCGCGACGCTGCTTTGCGGTGGCGATGTACTGAAGGGCAGCGCATTCGACCATGGCGCCTGGGTTGCCCCGACGGTGTTCACCGACTGCCGTGATGAGATGACCATCGTCCGCGAAGAGATTTTCGGCCCGGTCATGACAATTCTGACTTACGAGAGTGAAGACGAGGTTATTCGTCGCGCCAACGACACCGACTACGGTCTGGCCGCTGGCGTCGTCACCCAGGATCTCAACCGCGCACATCGCGTCATTCACCAACTGGAAGCCGGGATCTGCTGGATCAACACCTGGGGGGAATCCCCCGCAGAAATGCCGGTTGGCGGCTACAAGCATTCCGGTATCGGGCGTGAAAACGGCGTGATGACGCTACAAAGCTATACCCAGGTGAAATCCATTCAGCTCGAGATGGCGCCATTCCAGTCTGTATTTTAAGCAGGAGGTTTCATTGCATTTTGACTATATCATTATTGGTGCCGGTTCTGCCGGCAACGTACTGGCAACACGACTGACAGAAGACAGCAATACCACCGTTCTGCTTTTGGAAGCGGGCGGTCCGGATTACCGTGCGGACTTCCGCACCCAGATGCCGGCGGCGCTGGCTTTCCCGTTGCAGGGGAAGCGCTATAACTGGGCATATGAGACCGAACCAGAACCGCATATGAACTATCGCCGCATGGAGTGCGGACGCGGCAAAGGGCTGGGCGGATCCTCGCTGATTAATGGCATGTGCTACATCCGTGGCAATGCGCTGGATCTCGACCACTGGGCAGAAGAACCCGGACTTGAGCACTGGAGCTACCTCAACTGCCTGCCCTATTACCGCAAAGCGGAAACCCGCGATGCCGGCGCGAATGACTATCACGGCGGCGACGGCCCGGTCAGCGTGACCACCTCAAAATCGGGCGTGAACCCGCTGTTCGACGCGATGATCGAGGCGGGCGTCCAGGCGGGTTATCCGCGAACCGATGACCTGAACGGCTATCAGCAGGAAGGCTTTGGCCCGATGGACCGCACCGTCACGCCACAGGGGCGTCGCGCCAGCACCGCCAGAGGCTATCTGGATCAGGCGAAAAAACGCCCTAACCTCACCATCGTGACCCATGCGCTGACCGACCACATCATTTTTGACGGTAAAAAAGCGATCGGCGTGGAGTGGCTGGAAGGCGACAGTACAATCCCCGTCCGCGCGACGGCCCGGAAAGAGGTGCTGCTGTGCGCGGGCGCGATTGCTTCACCGCAGATCCTGCAACGCTCTGGCGTAGGCGATGCCGCGCTGTTAAAAGCGCATGCTATTCCGCTGGTTCATCATCTGCCGGGCGTCGGTGAGAACCTGCAGGATCATCTGGAAATGTACCTGCAATATGCGTGTAAAGAACCGGTCTCGCTCTACCCTGCTCTGCAGTGGTGGAATCAGCCGAAGATCGGCGCTGAATGGCTGTTTGGTGGTACTGGCGTCGGCGCCAGCAACCATTTTGAAGCGGGCGGATTTATTCGCAGCCGCGAAGCATTTCGCTGGCCGAACATTCAGTACCATTTCCTGCCGGTGGCGATTAACTACAACGGTTCGAACGCGGTGAAAGAGCATGGTTTTCAGTGCCACGTTGGTTCGATGCGCTCGCCGAGTCGCGGTCATGTACAGATTAAGTCGCGCGATCCGCGCGAGCATCCGGCGATTCTGTTTAACTACATGTCGACAGAGCAGGACTGGCAGGAATTCCGCGATGCGATTCGCCTTACCCGTGAAATCATCAACCAGCCGGCGCTGGATAAATTCCGTGGACGAGAGATCAGTCCCGGCATTGACTGCCAGAGCGACGAACAGCTGGATGCGTTTGTTCGTAACCACGCGGAAACGGCGTTCCACCCCTGCGGCACCTGTAAAATGGGCTTTGATGAGATGGCCGTAGTCGATGGCGAAGGCAACGTGCACGGCGTGGAAAATTTACGCGTAGTGGATGCGTCGATCATGCCGCAAATTATCACCGGCAATCTGAATGCAACGACTATCATGATTGGCGAGAAAATTGCCGATGCCATTCGCGGTCGCGCGCCGCTGGCAAAAAGCACCGCACGCTATTACGTGGCGGGCGATGCGCCGGTACGTAAACCGGCACAGCGCTAAGGAGATTTCCGCTCTGGTAACAGAGCGGAGTTTTACTTATGACAATCGACACTGCGCCAGCGTTTGCCGCTGCCGGCCGTGCTCGTCAAAATTCTCCAGCGCTAACCAGCGCTGTAATGCGCGGTCACACTCAGGCCACTCGCGATCAATCATCGACAACCAGTCGCTGTCCCGATTGCGGCCTTTGCGGACAATTTTCTGGCGAAAACGGCCTTCAAACACAAACCCTAACCGCTCTGCCGCCCGGCGTGACGCCAGGTTGAGAGAATCACATTTCCACTCCACGCGGCGATAGCCCTGCGCAAACGCATACCGCAACAGCAGCCAGACGGCTTCTGTGCCCAGTACGCTATTTTTCATCCGCGGCGACCAGGTGACATGGCCGATTTCAACGCTGCCGTGCTCGCGTTCGATCGCCATAAAGCAGACTAACCCCACCGCACGGTCAGCGCGGATATCCACCACGGTGAAAGGCACCAGTGCGTCATCATTCGCTTTCCCGCTGAGCCAGTGGAATGTCGCCTCTACGCTGTCGGGGCGACTGCTCGCCAGCCACGTCCAGTCCCGCTCGTCATCGGCCTGCGCATAGGCGTCGAACAGATCTCCGGCATGACGTTCTGGATCGAGCGGCTCAAGGCGGCAGTAACGACCTTCCAGCACGGTTCGTTGCAGAACCGACGCGCCATGCCAGTCCGGCAACGCGTCGCCAACCGTCTGACCATACTGATTAATTTCCGGCACAGCTCACTCCTTACGCAACGGTAAAATCTGGTTATAACAGTTCCCGATTCGTCTTCAAAGCGCCACTTTCAGATTTCTTCTGCCGCTGCGGATTGACCCATCGCTTCTATACTAAAAGCACATCACCAGGGGAGCGAATGCCATGCCACTACCCGATTTTCACGTCTCAGAACCGTATACCCTCGGCATTGAACTGGAAATGCAGGTGGTGAATCCGCCTGGTTATGACCTGAGCCAGGACTCTTCGACGCTGATTGCCGCAGTGAAAGATCGGGTGAGCGCCGGAGAGGTGAAACACGATATCACCGAAAGCATGCTGGAGATGGCCACCGACGTCTGCCGCAACATCGATCAGGCCGCCGTGCAGTTTTCCGCCATGCAACAGGTGATCCTCGAGGCGGCGGCCGACCATCACCTTGAAATTTGCGGCGGCGGCACTCATCCGTTTCAGAAATGGCAGCGCCAGCAGGTGTGCGACAACGAGCGCTATCAGCGTACGCTGGAGAACTTTGGGTATCTCATCCAGCAGGCCACCGTATTTGGGCAACATGTCCACGTCGGCTGTCCCAGCGGCGATGACGCCATTTATCTGCTGCACGGACTGTCGCACTTTGTCCCACACTTTATTGCGCTCTCGGCGGCGTCACCCTATATGCAGGGCTCCGACACCCGCTTTGCCTCGTCGCGCCTGAATATTTTTTCCGGATTTCCTGATAATGGCCCGATGCCATGGGTCAGCAACTGGCAGGAATTTGAGGGACTTTTCCGCCGGCTCAGCTATACGAGCATGATCGACAGCATTAAGGATTTGCACTGGGATATTCGTCCCAGCCCGCATTTTGGTACCGTCGAAGTGCGGGTGATGGATACGCCGCTGACCCTGTCGCATGCGGTGAATATTGCCGGGTTAATTCAGGCCACCGCCCACTGGCTGCTGACCAAGCGCCCATTTAAGCATCAGGAGCGTGATTACCTGCTGTATAAATTCAACCGTTTTCAGGCCTGCCGTTATGGGCTGGAGGGTATTCTGACCGATGTGCATAGCGGCGATCGCCATCCGCTGTCAGATGACACCCTGCGCCTGCTGGAAAACGTGGCGCCCTCGGCAGATAAAGTGGGGGCGACCAGCGCTATCGAGGCGTTAACGCGCCAGGTGAAAAACGGCCTCAATGAAGCGCAGACAATGCGTGACTTTGTCAGCGAGGGCGGTTCGCTCATCGGGCTGGTGAAAAAACATTGTGAGATCTGGGCAGGGTAAGCGGAGCGGGTTTGCGTTAACGGAGAAGATCCAGGACAATGGCTTTTTTAACTCAAGTTTAACAATGCCATGAAACACCCGCTTGAATCCCTGATGACCGCCGCCGGTATTCTGCTGCTGGCTTTTCTCTCCTGCCTGCTGCTTCCCGCGCCGTCACTGGGACTGGTGCTGGCGCAAAAGCTGGTGGCGACCTTCCATCTGATGGATCTCAACCAGCTCTATACGCTGCTGTTCTGCCTGTGGTTCTTAGCGCTTGGCGCTGTTGAATATTTCGTGATTCGCTACGTGTGGCGTCGTTGGTTTTCGCTGGCTCACTAAGCCGGTGAAATCCCGCATTCCGTAGACCAGCGCTTCACACCACGCGGTATAGTCGTGGCCGCTTGACCACGGGTGAAAGCTGACCGTGTAGCCTTTCTCCCGAAGCACCTTTTCAAACGCCCGCGTATTGCGATAAATCCCACCGTTTGGCCCCTGCATTTCAAAGCGTCCGGCCTGCAGCCAGAATTTCACCGGATAACGCGGTGAATCCTGATACTGCCGGGTCAACCAACTGGCCTCCTCCCCTTTCGGCGCCCACCAATAGGAACCAGACAGACTTAGCACGTTGCCAAACAGGCGCGGATAGCGTAACGCCACCCATGACGATGCCAGCCCACCATAACTGGATCCCGCCAGCACCGTTTTTTGTCGCGTGAGAGCAATGCCCTGCTGACGCAACCAGGGCAGCAATTCGTAAGCCATAAAATCGGCAAACGCCGGGTTTGGCGGCAGCTCTTTACCGCGCCGTGGGTGATCGAGAGAATCCACAAACACCACATTGACTGGCGGGAGTTGATGACGAGCAATCAGCCCATCAATAACCCGATCGATATGGTATTCATCCAGATAGGTTTTGCCATCAAACAGGATCAGCGTCCAGCGCGCCGGTTGCGCGGTGTGCGGGCGATAAATCGCCACTTCCCGCGTATTACCCAGTCGCTCGCTGGCGATCGTTTTCCGCATCAGAGAACCGTGACGCAGTGGCTGCGACATGGCCTGAACCGAACAAAAACGGGATGGACTGAGATCGAGCAGCGACGACTGGTTCCAGCGATCGGCAAATTTCGCGCCGATCGTCAGCGGGTTGAACGGATCGGCCTGCGCGCTGACCAGGATGGCACGCCGCTGATCGCGAGGCGATCCGTTGATCAGTGGGACATCCGGCGCCAGCTTATACTGCATGACCGTATCCTTCGGAACGACATAGCTACGAAACCAGACGTCGGAATGGCCTAAACGAAACAGCGGATCGTGATCGCCCGCCGGTGAACCGAAAAGAAAAACGTTCTGTTTTGCGCCACGCCAGAGAAAAGTCACGCGTTTGTGATCGGCATCGTAGGGTTCCACCAGCGGCGTGCCGTAACGTTGACGATCCTGCCAGAATTCGGTGGTGCCTGCGCCCGCCGCAAGGGCTTTTTCCAGTTGCTGCAAAACGGGACTGACGGGGGCCATGCGTTGAGTTCGCGGTAAAGGTGTCGTCTCTTTCATCTGCCAGGAGAAGCGCCAGCGCATGCCTTCATTGCCGTGTAGCACCAGCGAGGTGACCTGTTGCTGAGGCAGTGAAAACAATAGCTGATGCTCACCATCCGCAGGGCCGCCTTCCAGCAACGTACGAATACGTCGGTTCTGACCATCAAGCAATCGGGCATCAGTAATACCGGAAAGCGTTGCAGAGACATAGTTTTCATTTAGCGCAGGAAGGACAAAACAGATTTCCCCGCTGGCATCAAATTTCCCTTGCTGCTCCCCTTGCACAGAGGGAGTCGAACACGGCATTGCCTGAGCCGACATCGTCCCCAGCCCAAGCAGCAAACCACTCCACGCCATCTTCATTGGCCAACCGTTCCTCATGAAATTTGTTAGCCACGCTAATGTAAATGGGAATTATTTGCAATAATATTTGGGTAATTGCAGCGCTGCGTAGAGCTGAGAAGTATTCCTGATAGCTCCCGCTATCAGGAAAGAATCAGTGCGTCCGACTGTGATTTTCTTTGCGGTAGGCGCCTGGCGGCTGGTTAAACGTGCGGGTGAAAATGCGGGTGAAAGTCTGCTGAGAGTCAAACCCGTAGCGCAGGCAAATGTCATACACTTTTTCGTTGGACTCGCGCAGATCCCGCGCCGCCAGCAGCAGTTTGCGCTCGCGAATGTAGCGCCCCAGGCTCTCCCCTTTGTACTGCAAAAACAGACGCTGCAAGTGCCACTTGGAGTAACCCGCATGACGGGCGATGTCGTCAATGCGCAGCGGCTGGTTCAAATTATCATCTATCCACTCGACAATGCTGTCGATAACCTGAGCAGAAATGGTCATTCGGAACTCCTCTCCTGCAATTGTGTTGCCTGATCCCACCATGGGGTGAACCGTTGTGCTGAATCATCCAGCTTCACCGGTTCCCCCTGCATCGGAGTGAGCAGACGGTAGGCTTTATTCCGACTGGCCAGCGCCAGTCGTTTGTAGGGGTCATCCCAGCTATGCTTTGCCAGCACAAAGCGTCCGGCATGACCGGGCAATATCGCTTTTGCCCGCAAATCCAGAGCCGCCTGCGCGGTCTCTTCCGGCATCATGTGAATGTATTTCCAGTCCTGGTCATATTGACCGTTCTCCATGATGGCAAGGTCGATGCCGCCAAACTGTTCGCCAATCGCCCTGAAATGGGGGCCATAACCCGAGTCGCCGCTGTAATAAATTTTCTGTGCCGGCGTTTCAAACAGAAAACTGGCCCACAGCGTCTGGTTGCGCTTGATGCCACGCCCGGAAAAGTGTCGCGCGGGCAGCACATGAATCATCAGCGAATCGTCGACCCTGACGGACTGATTCCAGTCGCGCTCTTCAATAATGTCGCCGTTCATTCCCCAGTATCGCAGATGAGAGCCAACGCCCAGCGGCGTAAGCACACGCTTCACCTTTGGCATTAACGCAGTGATGGTGGCGTAATCCAGATGGTCATAGTGATCGTGAGAAATGATCAGCAGGTCGATCGCCGGCATTGTCTGCGCCGTCCACGGATACTCGCCGGCGAACGCTTTGTTAAGGAACGAAAACGGTGCGGCGTAGCTGCTGAAAACCGGGTCAATCAGAATGCGTTTGCCGTCCAGTTGCAGATACCACGAGGAGTGCCCCAGCCAGATCAGGGTATTCTGCTCAACCGGCAGGCTGGCAAGATCGGTGGCAACCAGCGGTAAGGGCTGTGCAGGCCGTGCATTTTCACGCTTCGCGACCAGAAACTCCCACCATGCCGCGAGCATACTTTTGTTTCCGGTATAGCCCGGCGTTGGCACCTGATTATGGAATTGCCCATCACGGTAGTTCGCGGATTGTTCTACCTGGCTAAGCTGAGCGCCCTGCGGCGCCTGGCCGAAGCCAGCATTGAGGACAAACGGTAACGTTGCTGCACTGGCAATGAGCATAATAACGACCACACAAACGGAGAGAGGCTTCATATCCTGACCTGTAAAACGCGCTCCGGTCCGATGGTTTGCGCGGCTGACTCTTGATTATGAGTGAGTAAGCACTCATTATAGAAATCGGAAGTTTCGCGTCAAGATGATTTTCAATCTTTGACATTCACCGTTGCGGCGCTGCAAAGGCCGTGTTTCAATCACCTTTTTAGACAATCTTAAGGGTAAAGTGTAGTGGCTCGTCCGAAGAGTGAAGACAAAAAACAGGCATTACTGGAGGCTGCAACCACGGCCATTGCGCAATCCGGGATCGCGGCATCGACCGCTGTGATAGCCCGCAACGCAGGCGTGGCAGAAGGAACGTTGTTTCGCTATTTCGCGACAAAAGACGAGTTAATCAACGAACTTTATCTTCATCTTAAACAGAGCCTATGCCAGTCGCTGATCGAGAATCTCGATCGTTCACTGACGGATACCAAAGTGCTGACCTTTTTCATCTGGAGCAGCTATATCAGCTGGGGCCTCAACCATACCCAGGGACATCGCGCCATTCGCCAGTTAGCGGTCAGTGAAAAAATCACCAAAGAGACGGAACAAAAAGCCGACGACCTGTTTCCTGAGCTACGCGATCTCTGCCACCGTTCGGTGCTGCCGGTCTTTATGTCCGATGAGTATCGGGCTTTCGGCGATGCGCTGTTTTTAACGCTGGCAGAAACGACAATGGAATTTGCCGCTCGCGAACCGGCTCGCGCCAGTGAATTTATCTCCCTGGGCTTTGAAGCGATGTGGCGCGCCCTCACCCGTGAGGAAGCATAATGGACGAAAAAACGCTGTACGCGTGCGCGCAACGTCTGGCGCTGGCGTTTCCGTTTACCGAACACTGTTGGCCGTTCGGTCCGGAATACGACGTGTTTAAAGTTGGCGGCAAGATTTTTATGATCGTGACCGAATTTAATCGCCGCGCAGTGATTAACCTGAAAGCCGATCCGGAAAAATCACTGCTGAATCAGCAGATTTACCCGAGCATTACCCCCGGTTACCACATGAACAAAAAACACTGGATTTCCGTCGCCCCCGGCGATGACATCAGCGAGTCATTGCTGGAAGAACTGGTCGACGATTCGTGGAATTTAGTCGTCGATGGCCTGGCTAAACGCGACCAAAAACGAATCCGCCCTCTCTGATTGGTCGCGTAAGCCGAAAACTGTTTTCGTATTATCTCTCTTATCATCGTCCAGAGAACCTTGTACCCTGCGAGTATTAAAACCAACCGGGAGTAGTTATGGATATCGTTTCAGTGGCCTTAAAGCGTCACTCCACCAAGGCATTCGACCCTAATAAAAAGCTGACCGCTGAAGAAGCAGAGAAAATCAAAACGCTGCTGCAGTACAGTCCGTCCAGCACCAACTCTCAGCCGTGGCATTTTATCGTTGCCAGCACGGATGAAGGCAAAGCGCGTGTGGCCAAATCTGCCGCCGGTAGCTATGTCTTCAACGAGCGCAAAATGCTTGATGCCTCGCATGTCGTGGTGTTCTGCGCCAAAACGGCCATGGACGATGCGTGGCTGGAGCGCGTGGTCGATCAGGAAGAGGCCGACGGGCGTTTTGCTTCTGCCGACGCGAAAGCCGCCAACCACAAAGGGCGTACTTTCTTCGCCGATATGCACCGAAAAGATTTGAAAGATGACGCGCACTGGATGGCAAAACAGGTTTATCTGAACGTCGGTAACTTCCTGTTAGGCGTTGGCGCACTGGGTCTGGACGCGGTACCGATTGAAGGGTTCGACGCAGCCATTCTCGACGCGGAATTTGGCCTGAAAGAAAAAGGCTTCACCAGCGTGGTCGTGGTTCCGGTTGGCCATCACAGCGTCGAAGATTTCAACGCGTCGCTGCCCAAATCTCGCCTGCCGCTGGAAACCACGCTGACAGAGGTGTAATTCACCCAGCGCCCCTCCGTTTGCATAATTTCCCCTCAGCGGTCATCATTGACCGCTGTTTTATAAAGGAGAGGTTATGCAGGAATTAATTACCCAGGTCGAAGATTTAGCGGGTATTGAGATGAATCACACCACCTCGCTGGTGATGATTTTCGGTATTATTTTTCTCACTGCCGTCATTGTGCATATTATTTTGCACTGGGTGGTACTGCGCACATTTGAAAAACGCGCCACCGCCAGTTCCCGTCTGTGGCTACAGATTATTACCCAGAACAAATTATTCCATCGTCTGGCGTTTACTCTACAAGGGATTATCGTCAACATTCAGGCCGCGCTGTGGTTGCAAAAAGGCAGTGAAGCGTCAGACATTCTGACCACCTGCGCGCAGTTGTGGATCATGATGTATGCCCTGCTGTCGCTGTTTTCATTACTGGACGTCATCTTAAATCTGGCGCAAAAAATACCGGCAGCCTCTCAGCTTCCGCTCAAAGGCATATTTCAGGGCATTAAACTGATTAGCGCGATTATCGTTGGCATTCTGGTGATCTCGCTGTTAATGGGGCAATCCCCGGCAATCCTGATTAGCGGCCTGGGCGCGATGGCGGCCGTGCTGATGTTGGTATTTAAAGACCCGATTCTGGGACTGGTTGCCGGCATTCAGCTTTCTGCTAACGACATGCTGAAACTGGGCGACTGGCTAGAAATGCCGAAATACGGCGCGGACGGCGCGGTCATTGATATTGGTCTGACAACGGTGAAAGTCCGCAACTGGGACAATACCATCACCACCATTCCCACCTGGTCACTGGTTTCAGACTCGTTTAAAAACTGGAGCGGTATGTCGGCCTCCGGCGGTCGACGGATTAAACGCAGCATCAGCATTGATGCCACCAGTATTCATTTTCTGGATGATGATGAAAAGCAGCGCCTGTATAAAGCGCGTCTGCTGAAGCCTTATCTGGATACGCGCCATCAGGAAATCGATGAATGGAATCAACAACTGGATGCGCCTGAATCGGTATTAAACCATCGACGGATGACCAATATCGGGACTTTCCGCGCCTACCTGAACGAATATCTGCGCAACCATCCGCGCATTCGTAAAGACATGACTTTAATGGTACGCCAGTTAGCGCCGGACGATCATGGTTTACCCGTCGAGATTTACGCCTTTACCAATACTGTGGTCTGGCTGGAATATGAAAGTATTCAGGCGGATATTTTCGACCATATTTTTGCGGTCGTGGAAGAATTCGGCCTACGTATTCACCAGTCACCCACCGGCAATGATATTCGCTCGCTGGCGGGCGCGTTCACCAAATAACTCAGGTACTGGCGCGTGAAATAAAGCGCCAGTCCATCATCACCCTTTCCGTTGGCGCATCCGGATTATCGATTTTATTGAGCAGTAAGGTAACCGCTTTGCGGCCAATCTCCCGCGACGGCTGTTCAATGGTGGTGAGCGACACCATCTCAGAGAGTTCAGTGCCATCGAACCCAACCACGGCGATATCCTGCGGTACGCGAAGACCCGCCTGCTCAATGGCGCGCAGCGCCCCTGCCGCCAGCGTATCAGAAACGGCAAACACCGCATCCGGCGGGTTTTCTTTCAGCAGCGTTTGCATCGCCGCCATCCCGGCCGCTGAACTGAGGTCGCTGGCATATTCCACCGCCTGATAGGCCAGATCACGCAAATGAATCACGCTCTTATAACCGCGTTCGCGCAGACGGGCATATTTGTAGCTTAAATCGTGGTTAATCAAGGCGATCCGCTTACGCCCGCTGTCAGCAAGCTGGCTTACTACGTGCTGCGACGCATCCACATCATTGATCCCGACACAGGAAACCGTCCCCGCATCGGCATATTCGGCACACTGCACCCAGGCCGCGTTGCCGATTAATTCCGCAAGTTCCGGCAGCCGGGAGAAGGCATCCATGGTGATAATACCGTCGACGATTTTCCCCGACAGCAGGCTTAACCCTGAGCGGGAACGATCGATATCGGAACCTGAATTGCACAGCAGGATACGGTAGCCGTTTTTCTCGGCCTCTGCTTCGATGCCCTTGACCACCTCGGCGCAGAACGGGTTGGCGATGTTGGATACCATCACCAGAATCATATGGCTGCGCGCGGTGCGGAGCTGACGTGCCAGCAGATTGGGCTGGTAATTGCTCTCCTTGATCGCCTGCAAAACCCGCTCACGGTTTTTCGCTTTCACGCTGTCGCTGTTGTTCAACACGCGCGACACCGTCGCCACCGAAACCCCGGCCAACTGAGCGATTTTCTGAATAGACATAACGACGACACATCCTGCGGTTAGCGTTTTATGCAGGCTATCATAAATTTGTTGCCCGGCGAACCGGGCAACGCGTCATCGCTCAACGCGTACCCAGCGTTGCTGCTGATGACTTTTTACTATCGCATCAATGATATACATCACATTCGCGCCATCATGGAAGGTAGCAAACAATGGCTGTTCCGGCATTTTTCCAGCCTGAACGGCACGGTAGAACTGCGCCATCATATTTTTGAAGGCATCGGGCCAGCCTTCAATATGCCCGCCGGGAAAATGCGCGCTGTCGGCGACATCGCGGTTCATCAGTGCAGGATCATCGCTCAGGATCTGATTCGCCTGCGCACGATGCCCCACCCATAACTGCTGCGGCATCTCCTGATCCCAGGCAACGGACTGCTCGCTGCCGTTGATTTCAAATGTCAGGCCATTTTTATGCCCGGCGCTCACCTGTGAAACGCGAAAACTGCCTTTGCTGCCATCATCAAAGCGGAACAATACCGAGCCAAAATCTTCAGTGCTTACCGGTTTATCTTCATACCGGGCGTTCGAGTCGTGAGTAAAAGTCTGGTTGCCCGCAACGTTTGCCTTGCGCGTCGGCCAGACGATCGCGAGATCGGCCATCACTTCTGTGATGCGCCGTCCGGTGACAAACTGCACCGTGTCGCACCAGTGAGAGCCAATATCCGCCACGGCGCGCGACGCCCCGCCGAGCGCCGACTCTACCCGCCAGTTGTAATCGGTTTCCAGTAGCATCCAGTCCTGCAAATAGCTGCCATGAGTGGCAAACAGTCGCCCGATACTTCCTGCGCGCATCATACTGGCCGCCTGCCGCACCATCGCAAACTGACGATAGACAAAGCTGACGCCGTGCACCACGTCGGCCTCTTCTGCCAGCGTCACCAGTTCCCGCGCCTCTTCCGCCGTCATGCACAGCGGCTTTTCAGAGAAGACGTGCTTGCCTGCCCGCAAGATCTGCCGGTTAATCTGCGCATGCAGATGGTTCGGCGTACAGTTATGCACCACCTGCAGATTCGGATGCGCGAGCAGCTCCTCAACGCTGCCATAGGCATGCGGCACGTTCAGTGCCTGTGCCTTCTCCCGTGCCTGAGAAAGACTTCCGTCGCATAGCGCCACCACCTGAACAAACCCGAGGCGACGCAGCGCTTCGATATGCGCAGGGCCAATAAATCCGCTGCCAATAATGCCGACATTAATCACTGGCGCCTCCGGCAGCAAAATCATCAAACGCCCGTCCGGAGACCGGAATAATATGGCGGCGGATGAATTCGCTGCCTTCGCTGGCCCCGATCTCACCGTCTTTCAGGCAGCATTCCCACTCCAGTACCGCCCAGCCGTCAAAGTCATACTGCGTCAGCTTGCTGAAAATACCGTTGAAATCGATCTGCCCGTCACCCAGTGAGCGAAAGCGCCCTGCCCGGTTGATCCACGGCTGATAGCCGCCGTATACCCCACTGCGTCCGTTTGCCCGGAACTCCGCATCCTTCACGTGAAACGCTTTGATGCGCGTGTGGTAGATGTCGATAAAGGCCAGGTAATCCATCTGCTGCAACAGCATATGGCTGGGATCATAAAGAATGTTGCAGCGCGGGTGGTTGTCCAGAAGGTGCAAGAAACGCTCGAACGTGACGCCATCATGCAAGTCTTCCCCGGGATGTAGCTCAAAACAGACATCCACACCGTGCGTATCGAACGTATCCAGTATCGGTCGCCAGCGGTTGGCCAGTTCGCTAAACGCCTCCTGAAAACGCGGTTCATTGTGCGGCGGCCACGGATAGAAAAACGGCCAGGCCAGCGAACCGGAAAACGTGGCATGCGCATTAAGTCCCAGTTTTGCCGACGCCGCGGCCGCCTGTTTTAGCTTCTCCGTCGCCCATGCCTGGCGCGCCGCATCGTTACCGCGCACCTCCGCTGGCGCAAAGTGGTCAAAGGCGTCGCTATAGACCGGGTTAACCGCGATCAGCTGTCCTTCCAGATGGGTCGACAACTCGCTGATGGCTACCCCGTATTCCGCCAGCTTACCGTTGATGTCATCGCAATAGGCCTGACTTTGCGCCGCTTTTGCCAGATCAAAAATATGCGGCTGATGGCAGGGGATCTGTACCGCTTTATAGCCCTTGCCCGCCGCCCAGCCCGCCAGCCCCTCCAGCGAGTTAAACGGCGCTTGCTCCCCGATAAACTGCGTCAGAAAAATACCCGGCCCTTTAATCGTCCTCATACCACCTCCAGAAAATTACGCCTTGTCATCGTCATACTTGAACGAGAACAGGAAAATCAGTGCAATCACCGCAGCCGCCACCGCCGGGATCCACCAGAATGAGACCCACGCCTGCGGCACGGTTTGCCCGGCAACCAACCGGTTATACAACGCCCCGGAAATCTGCGAGCCCAACAACATCCCGATACCGTAGGTGAACATCACGATCATGCTCTGTGCCTGACCTTTTACCTTTTCACCCGCCACACGGTCGGTGTAGATAAAGCCGACAACAAAGAAAAAGTCATAGCACACGCCGTGCAGCAGAATGCCGAGATACAACAGAAAGCGCCCCTCTTCGCTTACGCCAAGCGCAAAGAATGCATAACGGACGAACCACGCCAGCATGCCAATCAGCAGCATGTACTTCACGCCCAGACGGCGGAACAGCAGTGGGATCACCAGCATGAAGAAGATTTCTGACATCTGCCCGAACGACATCGCGGTGCTGACATCCGCAATACCGGCATCCGCCAGATAAGAGGCGGTGTAAGCGTAATAGGTGCCGAGTGGTACCGAGATCAGCATCGCGCACAGCGAAAAGATAAAGAAATGACGCGTTTTGAGCAGCGCGAACGCATCGGCACAAAACAGATCGCGCACCTGAACTGGCTGTCCCTTCGCAGGTGCCGGCGTATGCGGCAACGTCAGACTGTACAACGCCAGCAGTACGGAACTGGCCGCCGCCACCTGGAAAATGGTTATGCTGGATGCCACGCCGGTGACGCCGATGAAAATCCCTGCCACGATCCAGCCGATAGTGCCGAACACGCGTACCACCGGGAAGGTTTTATCGACATTCGACAAACTGTGAAACGCAATGTTATTGGTCAGCGCCAGCGTCGGCATATAGCACAACGTATAGCCGAACAGCAGGCCAATCAGCAGCGCCCCGTTCTGGGCAATCAATGCCCCCGGCACAAACCACAGGATCACCGCTCCGGCCAGATGCATCACCGCCATCACTTTTTGCGAGGCAAAGAAGCGATCCACCAGCATACCGAGCACAAACGGCGAAAGAATAGAAGCGATCGGCCCTGCGGAAAACGCATCGCCAATCAGCAAAGACATGTTGTGTTGCGTCATGACCAGACCGAGTGTCACCGACCAGCTTCCCCAGATAAAAAACTGTAAAAACATCATCAGCGACAGTCGGGGTACCAGCAGCCGATGCTGCCCTATCGCCTTTCCACTACTTTCCGTTGTTGACACCATTTTGAGCCTCGCCTTTAAAAAGTAATCGATTACAAATTACATCACATGAAAAGTAATCGATTACAAAAAAAAGATCCTGTGGATCGAAACAGAATTGGGAGAGGGGTCACGATAAAGTTGGAGAGTAGCGGTGGCGAGTAATAGGTTTTGTCGGCCCGGTAAGCAAAGCGCCACCGGGCATCAACAGATTACTTTTTGCGGGACAGTTTGAACGCGATAAACAGGAAGATGACCCATACTGGCAACAACATCGCTGACAGACGCATGTCGTCGATGGTGCACATCAGCACAAGGATCATCGCCAGAAAGGCGATACAGATGTAGTTCCCTGCCGGGTAGAGCAACGCTTTAAACTGGGTATCGCGCCCTTTGCGACGCATCGCGGCACGAAAACGCAGGTGCGCCAGACAGATCATGATCCAGTTCAACAGCAGCGTCGCCACCACCAGCGCCATCAGCAGGCCGAAGGCCTCTTTCGGTAGCAGATAGTTGATGAGTACCACCAGTGAAGTGATCGCACCAGAGAGTAGCAGTGAGTTTACCGGCACGCCACGACGGCTGACGCGAGTCAGAAACTTCGGCGCGTTGCCCTGCACGGACAGACCAAACAGCATACGGCTGTTGGAATAAACACCGCTGTTATAAACCGACAGAGATGCCACCAGAATCACGAAATTCAGTGCAGAAGCCACTACGTTGCTGTTCAGATCGTGGAAAATCATCACGAAAGGGCTGCTGTCAGATTTCACTTCTACCCACGGGTAGAGCGCCAGCAGAACCACCAGTGAACCGATGTAGAACAGCAGAATACGATACACCACCTGATTGACTGCTTTCGGAATGCTTTTATGCGGATCGCGCGCTTCCGCCGCAGTGATGCCGATAAGTTCCAGCCCGCCGAAAGAGAACATAATCACCGCCAGCGACAGAACAAGCCCCTTCCAGCCCGTCGCCAGAAAACCGCCGTGCTGCCACAGGTTATCGATAGTCGCCCGCTCACCACCGTTGCCCGAGAACAGCAGCCACAGGCCAAAACCGATCATGCCGATAATCGCCAGCACTTTGATGAGCGCAAACCAGAATTCGGTTTCACCGTACAGACGGACGTTCACCAGGTTGACGGCGTTAATGATAATAAAGAAGGCCGCAGCCCAGACCCAGGTGGGGACGTCGGGTAACCAGTATTGCATATAGATACCGGCGGCCGTCAGTTCAGCCATCCCGACCAGCACAAACATCACCCAGTAGTTCCAGCCTGACAGGAAGCCCGCAAACGGTCCCCAGTATTTATAGGCAAAGTGAGCGAAGGAGCCCGATACCGGCTCTTCGACGACCATTTCGCCGAGCTGGCGCATGATCAGAAAGGCAATAACCCCGGCGATGCCATACCCCAGCAGCACGGCAGGCCCCGCCATCTGAATTGCCGGACCGATGCCCAGAAACAACCCGGTACCAATCGCGCCGCCAAGGGCGATTAACTGAATATGTCGATTTTGCAAACCACGTTGCAGCGTCGGACTCTGTTCCGACGACGCTTCAGAACGGCCGTTGCCTGAAGCGGATGACGCGTCTTTCACGCCCTACCCCTGTCTCTTTTTTAGAAGGGGCACGTTTTAACACTTCATGCTGGAGGTGGCAAGTTAAAGGCACGGGAATGGATGGGGCATCCTTGCCCCTGATAACGAGGTGGAACTCAGAACTCGTAGCCAACGGACACTTTGAAGGTGCGCGCTTCCCCCTGGGTGACGTACGTGCCGGAATCATCAACACTGGCCCAGTAGTTTTCGTTGGTAACGTTGTCGATGCCCGCGCGAACGGTCATCTGATTTTGATTCTGGTTAAGCGCGAAGCGATAGCGCATGCCCAGATCCAGAGTGGTGTAGCTGTCGAGCTTTTTGGTATTGGCCAGGTCCGCATACTGAGAACCGGAGTGGTTCACACGCGCGGTAGCGGTCAGACCTTCAATCGGTTTGATGTCGTACTCGGCGCCCAGCACGGCGTAAAAGTTTGGCACGCCGATAACATCATTGCCCTGATTCAGGCCGTTGTTGGTTTTGGTCATCTCCGCCTGCAACCAGGTGGCGCTGGCGTTCAGACGCATGCCCAGCATCGGTTCGCCGAAGACATTCAGCTCAACGCCACGGTTACGCTGCTCGGCATCCAGACCATAATGTTTGGTTTCACTGTCAAGAATTGCCGACGGCATCTTGATCTCAAACAGCGCCAGCGAGCCGCCAACACGCCCGAAGTCTGCCTTCACACCCACTTCATTCTGTTTGGAATGGACGATACCGGTGCTCTGACCATAGTTGGTTGCGGTATTGGGTGCCGTTTTACCGGGCTGTAACGCTTCGGTGTGGTTGGCGTAGAAAGAGATCTCTTCCCACGGTTTATAGACGACGCCGTAAGTCGGCATCCAGCGACTGCCGTCAAAACCGTCGGCGGCGTTTTCCGCTCCGGTGATTTTGTCATAGCCCCGAATCACAACTTTCTGATGGCGCGCCCCGACGGTAAACAGCAGTTTGTCATCCAGCACGCCCAGCGTATCGCTCAGCAACCAGCCCTGAGTGCGGGTGCGCCCGCTGGTCAACGGATCGCTGTAGTTACCGCCTTTACCGTTCGAGTTGGTACTGGCCGGCGCATCAACGCCGCTGTTGTGGTAGATGTTGGTATACGGGTTATCCGCCGCTTTAGACATTTTCCACGCGATTTTTTCGTTTTTGCTTTGTGCCGAGTAGCCAACGTTCACCTTGTGCGAGACAATGCCGGTATCGAAATTGCCACGAATTCCCGCCATGCCGCTGACCGTGTCGCTGATACGGTTGGTATCAAGACGACTGGCGGTGGCCGTCCCGCTCTTATCCAGCAGTTTTGGCGCGCTGTAGAGACCTTCTTCGTGCGCGTGCTGAGCGCCAAGTCCGGTGTAGGCAGTCCAGTTGTCAGTGATGTCGTATTCACTACGCCACATGCCGAACTCGTTTTCAATGTCGCTATACGCCCATTTCTGCGAGAAGTTGCGGTCATTTTTTGGCGGCGTCGGAACGAAATCGACCGCAGAAATGTTGACGCTGGTTGGGCTACCGTGGAAGGTTTTCTTCTGATAACCCACGTCCAGTGAGGTGCGGAAGTTATCGCTTCTGTAGTCCAGACCGGTGGAGAGCAGCGTGGTGCGACGGCGATCGTCCTGAATTCGGGTTTCGCCTTCACGGTGGACCAGATTCACCCGCGCGCCAAACTGATCGTTGTCGCCAAAGCGACGACCGGCATCCAGCGTGGTGCCAATCTGTGAATCAGAGGTGTAGTCCACGCCGACTTTGGCCTGCGGGATATCGCCTGCATGTTTCGGCTCAAGGTTGATCATCCCGCCGACGGCAGAACTCGCGGCGCCGTTCATCAGGGCGTTTGCCCCTTTGAAGATTTCGATGCGATCCACCATCTGCGCATCCACCACCTGACGCGGCAGAATGCCGGACAGGCCGCCAAAGGTCATATCATCGCCGTCAAATTTCAAACCGCGAATGCGGAAACTTTCTGCACTGTTGCCGTAGCCCTGGACATACTGCACGCCCGCATCGTTTGCCACGACGTCGGCGATGGTTTTCGCCTGCTGATCCTCAACCAGTTTAGAGGTGTAGCTGATGACGTTGAAGGGAACGTCCATCGCGCGTTGCTGGCCGAGCATCCCCAGTCTGCCGCCGTTGGCGACTTGTCCATCAAGAAACGCCGGCAGCGGCGTGTCGCCGCCGGGTTTGAAATCACTATGGGTTGTCGCCTGAACCACAATGGTGTCTTCTGCTTTTTTCGCGGTGTCTGCCGCCCAGGTCGTGCCAGAGATTGCGCCAATCGTCAGCGCCAGAATTGTTTTGGTGTTGTTCATGTGAATGCCATCAAAAAGAGTCAATGTCGCGGGGGACAACATCCGTCCCCCGGCTGATTTTTATTATTTATTCAGATCAATACGTACAACGCTGTCCGGCGCGTCGGTTGAGTGGTCTTTATTAAATTTCTGTTTCACGGTGACATACAGCGTCTGACCGTCAGCAGAGAGCAGCAGGCTGTTTGGATTCGGCGGCAGGTCCCAGCTTTTCTTCACGCTGTAATCGGTCGCGTTGAGGCTGAGCAGCTTCCCGGAATCACGCTGGGTGATATAAATTTCGTTGCGTTTCGCGTTGAATGTCACCGCCAGAGAATCCCCCACGTCCAGTTGCTTCAGCACCTTGCCGGTGTGGATATCGAGCACCAGCGTGGTTTTCGCTTTGGAGTTATCGGTCACGAACAGACGTCCGGTTTGTGGGTCTTCTGCCATATTCAGCAACAGCGCCGGCTTGTCGCCCAGCGGCTTCCAGCGTTTCTCAACGCGCTGGTTACGCGGGTTGATCACCAGGATTTCACCGCCGCCATTCGCAGCGTAAATGCGCTGGGTCGTTTCGGAATAGTGCAGACCGGTCATCCATTTGCCGGTGTTTTTGATACGCGTTTTCAGCTTCAGCGTTTCGGCATCAACCACCCAGATCACCGCTGGATCGGCAACCGCGCCGATATACAGCAGGCCGTTATGCAGCAGTACCTGGCGTGCGCCATACGGGAAACCTTCCGCGTTCCGCTCCGGGAACAAGACGCGATGTTTGACTTTGCCATCCGCAGTGTTCAGCGCGCTCAGGCCACCGTCCAGCGAGTTGGTGACGTACACCGTTTTGCCGTCAGGCGAAATCGCCATACCAAAGTTTTTCAGATCCGTGTGGCTGCGACCGGTAGTCTTAAGGGTTTTGGCATCCAGTTTGTAAACCACCCCGCCCTGAACATCTTTAAAGCCTTCGGCACTGGCGACATACAGCGCGTCACCGGCTGGATTTAACGCCATCTCATACAGGCCATCCGCCAGATCGCGTTTTAACGAATCGGTCGCCACCGCTGGCGTCGCCGCTTTTTCAACGGTATTTGTCGCTGTAGTGGCGGGCGTCGTGGCCGCGCAACCGCTTAATGCCGCCGCGATCAGCACGGCCAGCGCAGTAATACTTTTTTTCATTCCTGGGTTCCTTACCAAAAAAGACACGCATTAAATAATAAAGAGAATGAGAACTATACTTATTCTCCTTTTCGAAGCAAGCGTATTTCGCGCAAAAAATACCCTTAATGAAACAGAGGTTCGAATTGTGAGAGCTCAAACGAAAATGGCGAGTGAACGATAATTTCTGCGAATTATTCTGGACGAACAGGCCCCACAGGCCACAGAATGCGATTTGCACTTTTTTTATATTTTTCAAACGAATGACTTAACCTAAATATCGTCATTCATGTGTCGGTCACGCCAGGCAACGGTGTCATGAATAAAATCATCAAACGACTCGAAATCATTAAAAGCGCCATCGAACTTGAGGATGAGGAGATCATCCAGCAGCAGCTTGTGCATCTGCAGCGGGAATCTGGCGATCCCGTAATAACGGCAATTGCCCGGGCTATCGAGACGCGTCGGTTCAGTGATGCAATGCGTGAAATTGCCACCTGGCTACAAAATCAGCGCGCCATAACCAGTTGGCAGGATCCGGCGATTGCCGCCAGCAAACTGGAACTTAAGGCGCTGGAAAGTCAGTTGCGGGAGCTAATCGACACCCGTAATACCCGTATTCAAATTCTGGATGAGTTTAACGACCAGTATCATCTGCGCCTCGGGCCATTAATGAGCCGTATTCTCGAGCTGCGTAAACAGCTCGCCGCCAGCGCCTTGCGTCGTCAGGAAGCGGAACGCAGACGCCGTGAGAAAGATTACCTTTCCTGTCAGCAGTACATCTCGCTGGCTGTCGATCGCTTAGCCCAGCTCAAACAGCAGTGGATGGGCATGGATTCGGCTTCTCGTGCCGCTGTCGACATCCGTCAGCGCATTCAGCAGCAAACGGAGCTGATTACCGATCTGCTCGCCGAGATCCGTGAACTGGAAGCCGATTTTTCCCGTCAGGATGACAGCGACACGCGGCAGGCGCAGGAAGAGGCAGCCCATGAATATGAGGAGTATCAGGAACAGCAGCAGGATGCTCAGCACCGTTTCGCACGCGATCAGCGTCTTTCAACGGATGAGCGTAATGAGCTTAAGCGCCTGTGGCGTCAGGCCAGCCGTTTGTGTCACCCGGACGTCGTCGCTGATGAACTGAAAGAGAAAGCGCACCAGATGATGGTGCAGCTCAATCTGGCGCGGCAAAATGCCGATCTGGCGGCCATTCGCGCCCTGCTCACGCAGTTACAAAGCGGTCTGGAACCAATGATGGCCAGTGACCGACTGAACAATCTCGACCATCTGCGGCAGAAAATCCAGCAGTTGCGGATCCAGATTGACGCGCTGCTGAAAGAGATCGCCGGGCTGGAAGCGGAAAATGCCTGGCGTCTGGCGACCTCGGTTCGCGATAAAGAAGCGTACTTTTCCGAGCAGGAGCGCGCGCTGGCTGAGCTTCGCGATACACTGGAGAACCAGGTAAAACATGTTGAGCAGGATCTGCTGGCGGGTTAAGACTTTTTTGCAAAAAAAAACGCTCTGGCACCGCTGGCCTACCTGAATAATCCGAGATCAGCACAAACAATCAAAAACAACATTTAATCATGCCAATGAAGACAATAAAGGTATTTTACTTCAAGTTAAAACGACAAATGCAGATTCATTAACTGACAACCTCTATTTTTTAAACAGTTCACACCACCCATCACATCTCCATTGCGACATTCACCAGGAATATTCCTAACGCACAATACCCGGGATCGCCATGCTAATCCCACTTCACCTGATTGCGCCCCTTCCCTCCCTTTTGTCTCCGCTATTTTTTAGGACTTCCCCGCAAACTCTCCATTATTTCCCCACCTTTTTTCATCAATCCATAAGTGAAATCTATCAATCATTCTCCAGAAGGTGAAATAAACGATTTATCTTAAATTTTAACAAAGCGTAATATTTCACTTGAGAATAATCCCAATACAAGATGCGGATTTAAACAGATTCCCGGCCAGGGAAAGAACCCTTTTTTAATGCGTTAAAGAGGGGCAGGATGCTATCGCCGATTCAAGGAGAATTTAATGTCAAAAGCTATTTTTATGGGTGATGATTATTACACCTGGCTTGGCATGAAAAATATTCTGCGCGGCACATCAATCTATTATGGCATGCAATATTATGCAGCCTGTTCACCGCCCTCTTCCTTCCCGGTTGTTCAAAATAATGATTACCTCATTATTCATCCCGAACAGACGGATATTCTGAAATACGCCAGTATCATTCGCCGTCTCTCCTCGCGTTCGTCACTGATGCTTTTTGTGCTGACGAATGCCGAAACCTTTGCGGTATTCCAGACCATTTGCGGCATGCAGATGCACTTTCTCGACCGCAAGTTGAGCCTTGACGCGCTGCACCGCCGGGTGACTCAACTCATCAACTGCAAGAACACCAGTGTGAACCAGCCACTGGCTAATGCCATGAGCGTGAATGAATTTAACGTCATGATGATGTATTCCCGGGGGTGGTCGCTGTCCAGAATTGCCACTATTGCGCATAAAAGCGAAAAAACAATCGGTACCTATAAAAGCAATATTGCCAAAAAGTTAGGGCACAACAACACCCATCTGAAATATATGTTCTCTCACTATCGTTAACCATCTACTAAGGAAATACGGCACGGACGACTGAGCATGATTTAAGGCGTTATCAATCACTAAAAATTATTCCGCCCTGCGGAAGGGACTCCTGTTTTCGAAATTTGACAACCCAGGCCAACTCATCGCGAGCCAACCCTAACCACAAACGCAACGTGTCAACCAACTAAAAACAGAAATGCAGACGAGGTTATTATGAATAAGGTTTACAACATCATATGGAATGCGACACTCGGGCTTTGGGTTGTCGCCTCCGAATTATCAAAAGGGAAGAAAAAAAGCAGTTCGCGTAAAACGGGACTGCTTGTTGTTTCCGGTTTATTTGCTGGCGTTTCTCTCACGGCCGTCGCTGCGCCGATCGTGACCGATGGCACACGCGATATCGCCGTGGATTACCAGGATGGCATCTCCGCCGGTGTCCATCAGGACGTATTCAACTACGGTTTTTTATATGAAAACCAAAACAACGCCAATGAACTGAATATCACCGGCGCGATCCCCAACATCGCCTACGGACAGACCGGCATTGTGGAATCATCGACCATCCGGGATCTGCTGGAAAGCGGCAAAATTATTATTACCGCCACCAACCTCGCCCACGAGCAAAAATCCATCACCACAATTGAAGAGCTGGCGGAATACCTGAGTCATACACAGTCGTCTACCCCGCAGCAAAGCGTGGAATTTCAGGTGATTGACCCGGCCGATCCCGAGACAACCTCCACCCTGAAGGTGTTTGATACCGCAAGCCTGGCAAACTTTATTAGCGTTTCACAGATTGGCGATGCCGTGCTTAACACGTTTGATGCCAATGTGTCGCAAATCTATAAGCAGTTTGGCTTTGCCCTTGCCAAAGATGGCGCAACCGCCAATCTCAATATTGGCGATAATTCACTGAAAGTAAGAGAAAATGCTATCCGTCTGCTGGCAAAAGACTCTTCTCTGCTCAAAGCGCAAGACCCGAACAGCAAGGTCAACTGGCAATCCGATAACTACATTCAGTTTGGTGCTGCGCCGGTCGTTCCGACCAAAACCTTTGCCGGTTCGAAACAGACCACCGTGTTTGGCAAAGACATTACCTTAATGACCTACGGCTACGACGAAGAGGGCAATGTCGTTGAAACGGGTAACCGCACCTTTTCCATCAAAAGCACGGCGGACCTGGCGAACTTCAACAACTGGCTGGTTGGCGCCGGCAGTGAGAGCGCCAAAACCCCCGACGGGCAAGATATCAGCCAGATCCAGCTCTGGCTGGATTCTGGCGCTATCAGTAAAGTTTCTGACGCACAGACCTACTACGCGAGCCTGATCAATCAACTGCTGACCTCCGGTACCAATGCCGACCTGCTGACCTGGGATTACGATGTCTGGACGGACGGACAGGCGCACACCAATAACACCACGGCGGCCACTGGTGAACTGCATGCCATCTACGCTAATGGCCAGGGCACCACCGGCACATTGGTTGCGGGCACAACTCTGGCTGTCGATGGCAGTATCAATGGGGCAATGAAGGCCGATGGCGAGGGTTCTATCGTCAATGAAGGCGCCCTGAACGTGCTGAGAACCGCTACCGGACAAGGGTTGGCGATTGGCATGCTGGCCAGTGATGCCAGTGCCACTAACCACGGCACGATTAACTCCGGTTTGTTTATCGACAAAGATGGTAATCAGAACGTCAGCAGTTACGGAGCCTACGGTATGCAGGGGCTGGGAAACAGCACCGTGGTGAACGAAGGGACCATTAACCAGGCCATCACAACGAACAACTACGGAACCGCAGCTGCAGCCGACCCATGGTCAACCGATAAACCCAACAGTTCTCTGACGCTCGCTATCGGTATGCAGTTGTCTGATCAAACCAACGGGACCAACAGGGGTGAGATTAACGTCGTGGACGGACGCGCTAACGGCGTCTCATTTGGCAAGGGAACGGCTTACGCCGTTGAAGTGTCCGGTGATGCCACCTTCACAAACGCCGCTGGCGGTACCCTTTACCTTGGGCGTGATGCCGTCACCCCCGCTGACGATGTTGCGATGGGCGGCGGTGCCAGCCCCAGCGCCGGGATCCTGACCCGAAGCTCAGGCGATGTCACCAATGACGGAACGATCACCCTCGGAAAAGGCGTTCGTAACGCGGCGGGGATCCTGGTCGGCAACGCCACCGGGAATGTGATCAACACGGGTAAAATTACCCTCAATGGCGACTCGTCGTCCGGCACCAGCCAGAACTTCGGTATTTCCGTGCGCGACAGCGGCAGCGAAAACGGCCAGCAGATCCGCAACGACGGCGAGATTACCGTCAACGGCCACAACAACATCGGTATCCATCTGACCGCCAGTTCGAAGAACGCGCATGTAACATCCAGCGATACAGGGGCGATCACGGTCGCGGGCGACGGCGGCACGTCAAACCGTAACTATGCGATCTGGGCTGAAGGAAGTACCACATCCCAGGCCACCGTCGACGTGTATTCCACAATCACGCTGGATGAAGTCGGCAACATTGGCGTTCATGTCCGCGATAACGCGGTGGCTAACATTAACAGTACCAGCAGTCCGCTGTTCAACAATAGCGATCAAATAGGCTACTACCTGTACGGCAAAGGCGCGACCGCCAATATCGGCGAAGCCGTTATGAACGATAACGGTCAGGCGCGCACCACGTTATTCCGCATTGCGAATGGCGCAAACTTTGCCGGCAATACGTTCGACCCGCTGACGCACCAGCCATCTAAACTCGAGATGACCTTAACGGGCGAAAAATCAATTGGCGTCTTCGCGACCGGTAAAGGCAGCACCGTGGATACGGGTGAAGCAACATTTACGGTAAGCGGCAACGGTGCGGCGGCACTGCTGCTCGAAGGGGGCGCAGAAGGCACCATCAGCGATAAGACCCTTATTGAACTGACCGGCTCAAATACCACTGCCGGGATTGTCGATGGTCAGGCGCATCAGTTGAACGGTAACAAACAGGGCACCCCTGTCGAAACCATTCTTAACTCCAGCGCCATCATTAAATCCCTGGATACTGGGCTGAACGTCATCGCCTATGTGGCGAAGAATCTCGGCAACATCGTTCTGCAACAGGACGCGGTTATCGATCTCGCCAGTAAAGACAGTATCGGTGTCGACGTGCAAGAAGGAGGACGGTTAACCAACAACGCATCCCAGGCATTGCATGTCAGCAACGGGATTGGCGTTCGCGCCTCTGGCAAAGATGCGCAGATCAAAAAGCTGGGCGCGATTGAGGTCGATGACGGTACCGCAGGCGTGCTGCTGACCAATGGCGCAACGCTGAATATCACTGCGGGAACCGGTGGATTAGCCGATACCATTACGACCAACGGCACGGCGGATGGGATTCGTCTTGAAGCCGGTGCGGGGTCGCTGGCCGCCAAAGGCGTCACCATCAGCGCATTGGGCAGCGGCGCAGGCATTCAGAACCATGCCGAAAGTTCGGATATCACGCTGAACGACGTCACGATTAACGCCAACGACGGTCCGGGGATCCGCACCAGCGTGGCGCTGAACGTGAAAGACGGCGCCAATAATATGCTCAACGTCACTGGCTCTGGATCAGGCTTTGCCTTCATGAAAGAGAACGGCGACAACGCGACCGGCGATTTGGTTATCGGCACCGGTTACACCGTGCTGGTACACAACGATACCGGAAACGCCACGGGGAACGGGATCGATGCCCGCACCAACGGCAGACTGACCACCCGCGCCGATATTACCATTCAGGACGCGACGGGCGGTTCAGCCATTCTGGCAAAAGACGTTTCCGCCATCACCAACAGCGGCAACATCACCTCCAACAGCGTGAAGGGTCCGGTGGTGGATGCCAGCGGCGACAGCAGCAAAACCATCACCAACAGCGGCACGATCCTCGCCGCCACCGATCAGGATGTCGCGATTCAGTCCGGTAAAGGCAATGACACCATCAACATCAGCGGCGGCAATATGCGTGGTGTCATCAATACTGGCGCCGGTAGCGATCGTTTTATCTGGAACAGCGGAACGTTCGCCGGGGAGGTGAACTTCGCGGGGACAACCAACAACAAGGCCAACATCGGCAACGTATCGCTGGCGAACACGCGCCACATCACCACGCTCGCCGGTACGGGTAACGCCCTCACCTTCACAAACACCAAGGGTAATATCGGTACGCTGCTGGCGGATGACCTCAGTCTGGGAACCCACATCGGCAGCGGCTGGAATACCTTAACGCTGACGGGCGCGCAGGCGGATATGCGCATCGTGGATAGTCTGACACTGACTGACGGCACCCTGGCCGTTAACGACGGCGCGACGCTGCGCACGGGCGATCATCGCGATGCCAGTAATACCGGCGCGACCATTGGCAACTACAGCATTACCACCAGCGGTAAGGCCAGCAACATCATCTTTGATACGCTGGGCAATGACGCTGACAGCCAGATTTATCAGGGCACTATCAGCGGTAGCGGCAACTTTGTCCGTGCAACGGGTGGCACGACGGTGTTCACCACCGACAATAGCTACAGCGGTTCCACTACGATCAATCAGGGCGGGATTTTACATCTCGGTCAGGGCGGCACGACGGGCGGTATCAACCCGGTTTCGCAGATCATTGATGACGGTATTCTGACCGTGAATCGCAGCAACAACGTCCTGCTTAACGGAGTGATTTCTGGTATCGGCGCGCTGGAGCAAATCGGTAAAGGTATCACCCGTTTAACCGGTGCCAACAGCTATAAAGGGGAGACCACCGTCGACAACGGCACACTGCTGGTCAATGGCGATCAGTCTGCCGCGACGGGCATAACCACCGTGAACGGCATTGCAACCCTGGGCGGCACCGGCACCCTCGGCGGCGACGCCGTGATGAATGACGCCACCACCCTTAGCGCAGGCGACGGCGGCGCGGGGACGCTGAAGATCAACGGTAGCCTGCAACTGGGTAGCAAAACCACCTCCGCGTTTGAACTGGGACAAGCCTTCGTGCCCGGCGGCGCACAAAACGATCTGGTTGATGTCGCCGGCAATCTGCTGCTCGACGGCACGCTGAACGTCAGCCAAAGCGCAGGCGGCACGTTTGGCCCAGGCGTCTACCGTCTCTATAACTACGGCGGCACGCTCGACAACCAGACGCTGGAGTTAGGCGACGTTCCGGCGGGTCAGGATAAGAGCAATCTTTTTGTCCAGACGGTGCTGGATAAGCAGGTCAACCTGGTCAACACCAACGGCGTCACGCTGCAGTTCTGGGACGGCGCGCAGACGGGCGAAAACCACGGTAAAACCGGGATTGAAGGCAACGGTAAAATTGACGGTGGCGATGGCAAATGGATGGCTATCGGCAGCCTGGGTGATAACAACTGGACGCAGCAGGATGGTATCGGCAACGCGCCATGGGCGCAAAAAGCCTTTGCGGTCTTTACCGGCAACGCCGGTACGGTCGAAGTCGATCAGAGCGCCGGCAATGTTCAGTTCTCTGGCGCGCAGTTTGACGCGGACGGCTATGTCATCAAAGGCGATGCGCTAAACGCATGGGAAACCACCGCGGGCAGCAATGAGCTGATGCTGCGCGTCGGTGCCGGTGGCGCAGGCGATAACTTCACCGCAACGATCGAATCGACGATCCGCGAAGGTGACAGTGCGGATAGCCTGACGCTGGTCAAAACCGACCAGGGACGTCTAATCCTCAGTGGCGACAACACGTATCATGGCGGCACGCGTATCGATGGCGGCACGCTACAAATCTCGGCAGATAACAATCTGGGCCAGGCGGGAACCGGCGTCACTATCAACAACGGTTCAACGCTACAGCTGGGCGCGGATTTCACCACTCAGCGCACTCTCACCCTGGGGACATCTGGCGCGGATGCAGTGTTCGATCTGAATTCGCACCACTTCTCCCCTGTTGGCGATATCGCGGGCGCGGGCAACCTGAAAGTCACCAGCAGTACCCATGATGCGGCCAGCACGCTGTCGCTCGATCGGGCTAACCGCTATCAGGGCACAACGCTGATTGAAGGTACCGGACAAGCGCACAACGTCACGGTAAATGCCAGCCAGACGGGAACATTTGGTAGTAACGCCAGCAGCACGGTGAGCGTAACGAAAGGCGCGACGCTGAACATCAGCGGCGCAGCAACCGGTCTGCAATCCCTGACGCTGGACATTGCCGACAGCCTGTTAACGCTAAAAGACACGGTCACTGCCGCCGACGCGACGCTGAATCTGAACGGCACAGCAAAGGCGCTGATTGCAGGCAATGCAACCGCAGGACAGTCGACCATTAACGTATCAGAAGCGAGCACGCTGGCGCTGGAAGAGGATGCCAGCGGCGGCAGCGCAACGGTGACCAACAGTGGACTGATCTCCTTTGCCGATCGTGCGCTGGCGGAAATGACTACCGTGAAAAATCTCTCCGGCGGCAACGTGGATATCAGCAACGTCGACAGCGCGACGTCCATCGGTTCGTTGTCCGGCGCGGGCAACGTTATGCTGGGCGATAAAACCCTCTCCCTCGGTAATCTGGCGCTGGATGACACCATCAGCGGCATCATCAGCGGTGACAGCGGCAATCTGGTGAAAATCGGCGACGGAACGCTAACCTTAACCGGCGACAACACCTGGACCGGCACCACATCGGTCGATGAGGGCGTACTGCTGGTCAACGGTAATCAGGCGGCGGCGACCGGTGACGTAACGGTCAAGGCGGGCGCGACGCTGGGCGGCAACGGCATTATTGGCGGCGCGGTGAATGTTGCGGATAACGGCCATATTACCGCCGGTTCCACACTTAACAGCGTCGGCAAACTGACCACCGGCGCTCTGACGCTGAATGAGCTGTCGCAACTGGATTATCAGTTTGGCCAGGCGTATACCCCAGGCGGTGCCTTCAACGACCTGATTAACGTCAACGGCGATCTGGTACTCGACGGCAAGCTCAACATTGAAACCTCACCCGGCGGCAGCTTTGATGTCGGCGTCTATCGCGTCATTAACTACTCCGGCACGCTGACCAACAACGTGATGGACATTGCCAACGCCCCGACGGCGGCAGACAGTCTGTACGTGCAGACATCGGTTAACAATCAGGTCAACCTGGTAAACCACGGCGGTCTGACGCTGCGCTTCTGGGACGGCACCGGCGGTGAGAATGGCGAACTGAAAAACAACGGCGTGATCAACGGCGGCGATGGTATCTGGCAATCCAGCCACGGCAACGATAACTGGACCACCGATGAATCCACACCGGAAGGCGCGCTGAACGCTCCGTTCACCGATGCCGCGTTCGCCGTCTTCCAGGGGGTGGCAGGCAATGTCACCGTGGATAACAGTCTGGGTAATGTGATCATCAGCGGCGCGCAGTTTGCCACCGATGGCTACCGTGTAGCGGGCGATGCCATCACCACTGACACCGCCAATACGCTGATTCGCGTCGGCGACGGCACCGTCGATGGTGCAGGGTATATCGCCACCATCGACAGCGAGATCCGCGGCACCGGCGGCGTCAATAAGAGCGACCTCGGTACGCTGATCCTGACCGGCGAGAACAGCTACAGCGGCGGTACAACGATTACGGCAGGGACACTGCAGGTTTCCGGCGATAAAAACCTCGGCGCAGCCAATACCGGGATCACCTTTAACGGCGGTACGCTGAAGTATGGCGATGCGTTTAATACCGCCCGCCAGGTGACGCTGGAGTCCGGCGGCGGGACCTTCGACACCAACGGCTTCAACGTCGAACTGTTGACCGACGTTGAAGGCAGCGGCCAGTTAACAAAAACCGGCCAGGGTACGCTCATGCTTACGCTCGACACCACCTACACTGGCGGTACCCACGTCGTGCAGGGCACGTTGCAGTTGGGTAATGGCGGTGAGATCGGCAGCGTACAAGGCGATATCATCGCTGACGGCATACTGGATGTGAAACGCTGCAACAGCTACACCCTGAGCGGCAATATCAGCGGCGAAGGACAGCTCCACCACACCGGCAGCGGCATCACCACGCTGGAAGGCGCGAACAGCTACAAAGGCGCAACGCTTGTCGCCAACGGGGTTCTGCAGGCCGGTGGCACCAATACGTTGAGCGCAGCGTCTCATCACTATGTGGCGAGCGAAACCGCGCTGAAAACGCAAGGCTACGACCAGACGGTCGCCGGATTAACCAACGGCGGCAGCGTGTCGCTGACGGGGGCGGCGATCGGTTCCGCGTTGACGGTGAAAGGCGATTACAGCGGCAAAAACGGGACGCTTGAATTAGCCGCGGCGCAGAACAGCAGCGGTCAGGGTATTGCGGACCGACTGGTGATCGATGGCGGTAAGGTCAGCGGCAGCACGCTGCTGAATGTAGACGGTTCCGGACTGGGCGCGCCGACGGTGGGCGATGGGATCGAAGTGGTGACGGCGAAAAACGGCGCCACCACCACGGCACAATCCACGCGTGACGGCTTCTATCTGGCGAGTAACCGGATGTCTGCCGGGGCGTTTGAATATCAGTTGTATGCCGGCAACGCGAAAGGCCAGGGCGAAAACTGGTACCTGCGCAGCGAATATCGTCCGGAAACCATGCTCTACTCCGGTCTCGCCAGCGTGGTGCGTCAGGGCGACCTGAGTTTGTTAGGCAATATGCACCAGCGAATGGGGGACGATGCGCGACCGGGTCTCGATGAAGACAACCGTGCGTGGGCGAGAATGATTGGCTACTCCGGTAAAACCAAACTGGACGATGTCACCGGCACGCAGACCACCAGCCACACGATGGGGATTCAGGCAGGGGTTGACCTTTACGCGGATACCAGCTGGAAAGCCGGTGTATACACCAGCATTCTGGATATCGACAGCAGCGTCAAAGGCAGCAACGCGGGTAGCGCGGGTAAAGGCGGTAACATCGATGACAACGCGTTTTACCTGGGCGGTTACGCCACCTGGTTCTCCACCGATGGCATGTATGTGGATAACGTCCTGCAATACGGTAACCATGATGCTCGCCTGTCGGCATCCGGAAACAAGGGTTCCCATACCGTGAAAGGCCATACGCTGACCGCCTCGACGGAGATCGGCAAAGCGTTCCGCTTAGGGGCAAGCGCATGGAGTCTGGAACCTCAGGCGCAGTTGATCTATCAGTACAGCGATTTTGATGACAGCACGCTGGGCGGCGCGACGAAGACGAAGGTCAGACTCGATACTGCCGATGCCTTCACCGCCCGTGTCGGGCTGCGACTGAAAGCTGACTATGACACCCGCCACGGTAAGATTCAGCCATATGGCCGCGTCAACCTGTGGCAGGGTCTGGGGTCGAAAGACAAAACCCACTTCAGCAATGCGGTTGCCACCACGACGCTGGAATCCTCGCAGCAGTACTCCAGTACCGAAGTCGCGGCAGGTCTGAGCTGGAACATCGACCGCGACCTGCAGGTGTACGGCGAACTGGGAACGCAGTTCAACAACGGCGGGCATAAATTGCAGGTGGAAGCGCCAGTCAATGCCTCTATTGGCTTTAAAAAGTCGTTCTGACAACCTCTGAGGGGAGTAGGCCGGGTGAAGGCAATGCCTCACCTGGCCTACGTTGTTCAGGACACCTGTAGGCCTGATAAGCGAAGCGCCATCAGGCTAACGACAAGCTCAGGATAAAAATGACAGCTGATGGTTGAATCTGACGATCAGTTTATTCAGTTCAGTAGAATGGGCCAGACCCAGCTTCGTGATGATTCGCATTTTATGCGTCTGTATCGTTTTATAGCTCACACTGATCAGATCCGAGATTTCATTTGGCGAATATCCGCTCACCAGCAAACTGAGGATTTGTTGTTCACGATCGCTCAGCCGTTTTTGTGAACGGAATAAGCGGGGATTCCAGCACTCCCCCGTCAGAGTCGTCAGTCGACCAAAATCACGCAGCGGTGATTTATCGGTCAGTACAATCACTTTTTCGACATACAGCAACTCAATGCACAATTTTGCCAGACGGTCATCGGCAATCACCACCACGGCATTATCGTAAACTTTAAAGCGGTTCTTATTTAAATAGCTGACAAAATCAGCGCAGGACTGTTCGTGACTGATGATATTAAAAATCATCAGCCGATGGCGATAGCGTGCAGAGTAATCCACCATCACCTGCCAGGGGACATTCGTCACCTCAGCATTTTTACTTTTTAAATACGTTGAGACACTGCTGCCGACAAAATCTTCATTTCCACACATCAACATAAAGTTCACCTTCCTTTATAAACTTTTCAATTTATTACTCATCAAAAAATGAATAATGACCTTTTCGACATCCAACGCGTCGCGTGGATGTTTGAATTCAAACTTGCAGGAGATCTGCTGACAGGAATAAAGCTGGTTGTTTTCATCAAATTCGTTGATGGCAACAACGTTGACGACCCGGAGATCGCAATGCAAACGACCAAACTGTTCAAAATCAAGGGATGCCCCTTTGATCAGCGCATTTTTATAAAGAAAGCGGGTATTTATTTTTTGTGAAATCAGCGCGCAACCGCCGCGGGAGATATTCTTAATCTGCAGTGAATAATTCTCACCATTTTTATAGCGCCCAGAACAGTAAAAATGATACCCCTTTAAAAAGGAGAAACGCTGATGCTGGCGGCGCTGAACCAATATGATCACTTCAGGTATGCGATATGCCAGTCCGCACTCCAGTTTATCGGTCAGCGACTGACTGAACCGGGCATTGAACCGGATAATGCCGCTGTCGCTGTGCAAGATAAAAGACTGGATAGAAGAGAGTGGGATGTCGCTATTGTTGGCAATCACGAAGTAGTCGAAGTCAACCTTTTCTAATTGAGTGACCACGCTGGTGTCTTTAAATTTCAGTTCCACCTTAGTTTTTCTGAGAAGCTCTTCGCGAATAATGGCCACGATCTCAAATTTATTGTCCTTTGCCATCCCAAATCCCATAGTTAAATCCTTATTTTGTATTTCAGATACTTCTCATTCGTGTTTAATGATAAAAGGCTAAAACTGGCTCCCGCAGATGGTTTTTTGATTACCATAAGGGATTACCTTTCAGATATTTCGCATGATATTAAGTTTTTGGCTATTTTTACTGATTAATTGATATGTAAAAACATTCAGTGAAGTGTAAAAGTGGCCCGCATTATGCGTAAAAGAGGGTGAACTTAACGAAAACTTGATAATAAAAATGAATAAAATGCGATTAACTGCACGATTCTGAAATATAAAACCGATGTTTACACTATTTGCAACACAAGGATGCGGGTTGTGCTTTTTATGCACAACCCGCTGAGGGATAACGGCAAAATTAAATATCAGAGGGGACGAATGAACAATAACGGGAGATTCAGGAAGGGATAAATCTTATCATCAGAAAAAGCATTTTACAGTATTGCGGAATATGTCAGAAAGAATGAAAGACTTCCGTCAGAATGATTTTCTCCGGCCCGCTTCATTTCAGCAGGCCGGATGATGAAGGTGTTAACGTGATATTTTACGGTGACGATGCATCCACATCAACTTATAAGCCGCGGGGATAATAAACAATGACAACAGTGGTGCCGTGATCATGCCGCCGATCATGGGCGCAGCAATCCGGCTCATCACTTCCGAACCGGCCCCTGTCCCCCACAAAATCGGCAGAAGACCGGCAATGATCACCGCCACGGTCATCGCTTTGGGTCGTACCCGTAGTACCGCCCCGTGATACAGTGCGTCATCCAGTTTCTCTGCGCTGAACGTCTGCGGGTTGTCCAGTGAAGGATCGGCCTCAATGGCATGGCGCAGGTACATCAACATAACCACGCCAAACTCTGCGGCGACCCCCGCCAGCGCGATAAACCCGGTTCCTGTCGCCACCGACAGATGGAACCCCATCCAGTAGAGGAACCAAATTCCGCCCACCAGCGCAAACGGCACGCTGGTGATGATCAGCAGCGCTTCTCCGACCCGGCGGAACGCCAGATACAGCAGGACGAAGATGATCATCAGCGTCATGGGCACCATCAGCTTCAGCTTATGGTTCGCCCGCTCCAGCAACTCAAACTGACCAGAAAACGCGACGCTGGTACCCGACTTCAACTGGACATTATCGGCAATCGCCTTTTTCAGATCGTTGACGACAGAGACCATATCCCTGTCGCGCGCATCAATGTAGATCCAACTGGTAGGCCGCGCGTTCTCCGTTTTTAGCATCGAGGGCCCCGACGTGATGTTGATTGTGGCCACATCCCCTAGCGTAATTTGTTGCTTCATCGGCGTGAGGATCGGTAACTGGCGCAGCGCCTGTGGGCTGTCCCGGAAGCTCTGCGGATAACGCAGATTGATCGGATAACGGGCAATCCCCTCAACGGTCTCCCCGACCATCGCCCCACCGACGGCAGAGGTAATAAACAACTGTACGTCACCTACCGTCATGCCGTAGCGGGCTGCTTTCTCACGGTTAATATCGATGTTGAGATAGCGGCCGCCTTGCAAACGCTCAGCGAGCGCGGACGTCACACCGGGAACGGTTCGGGCGACTTCTTCAATCTGCTCAGCCATCGCATCGATATCAGCCAGTACGTTACCAGAAACTTTAATCCCAATCGGACTCTTAATCCCGGTAGAGAGCATATCAATACGGTTACGAATCGGCGGCACCCACAGGTTTGCCAGCCCCGGCAGACGAACGGTGTTGTCCAGTTCCTCGATGATTTTGTCCATCGTCATCCCCGGACGCCACTGATCCTGC
Organism: Citrobacter freundii complex sp. CFNIH2; assembly: GCF_002880615.1. Taxonomy (NCBI): domain Bacteria; kingdom Pseudomonadati; phylum Pseudomonadota; class Gammaproteobacteria; order Enterobacterales; family Enterobacteriaceae; genus Citrobacter; species Citrobacter freundii complex sp. CFNIH2. The sequence goes on from NZ_CP025757.1 coordinate 2,405,647, forward strand.
GGTTTGAGCTGAATCGTGGTTTCCACCATCTCCAGCGGCGCCGAATCCGTGGCGGTCTCCGCTTTCCCGGTTTTGCCAAAGACTCTGGCGACTTCCGGTACGGTCATGATCAGCTTATCGGTTTTCTGTAACATACTTGCTGCTTCTGCCGCCGAAATCCCCGGCAGCGTGGACGGCATGTACAACAGATCGCCTTCGTTAATCTGCGGTAAGAACTCGCCCCCCACTTTACTCAGCGGCCAGGCAACCGTCAGGATCGAGAGCACCGCCACCAGCAGCGTGGTTTTCGGCCAGCGCAATACTTTCAGCAATAGCGGATGGTAAATACGGATCAAAAAGCGGTTAAGCGGGTTGCTGCTTTCCGCCGGAATTTTCCCGCGGATCCACAGCCCCATCAGGATCGGGATCACCACGATCGCCAGAAAAGCCGCCCCCGCCATCGCATACGTCTTGGTGAACGCCAGCGGCCCGAACAGGCGTCCTTCCTGCCCTTCCAGGGTAAAGATGGGAATAAATGAGAGCGTGATGATCAGCAAACTGATAAACAGCGCCGGACCGACCTCCACTGACGCATTGGTGATCACCTTCCAGCGCGTTTCGTTATCAAGCGCTTCGCCCGGATGCTGGTGTTCCCACTCTTCCAGCCGTTTATGCGCATTTTCGATCATCACAATGGCGGCATCCACCATCGCTCCCACGGCGATGGCGATCCCGCCAAGCGACATAATGTTGGCGTTCAGCCCCTGGAAATGCATCACGATAAAGGCGATACACAACCCCAGCGGCAGCGAGATGATCGCCACCAGCGCGGAACGCACGTGCCAGAGAAACAGCGCGCAGACCAGCGCCACGACGATAAACTCTTCCAGTAGCTTATAGCTGAGGTTATCGATGGCACGGTCAATCAACTGACTGCGATCGTAGGTGGTCACCACCTCCACGCCTTCCGGCAGACTACTTTTCAGCGTCTCGAGTTTATTTTTAACCGCCGAGATCACCTCACGCGCGTTTTTACCGGAGCGCAATATAACCACCCCGCCAGCCACTTCGCCATCCCCGTTGAGTTCGGCAATCCCCCGGCGCATTTCCGGGCCGATCTGCACTCGCGCCACATCCCGCAGGTATACGGGTACACCGTTTTCCCCTGACTTCAGGACGATATTATTGAAGTCATCCAGCGTTTGCAGATACCCGCTGGCGCGGACCATGTATTCTGCTTCCGACAGTTCCACCGATGAGCCGCCCGCCTCCTGGTTAGAGGCATCCAGCGCCCCTTTCACCTCCGACAGATTGATGCCGTACTGAGCGAGTTTCATCGGGTCGATCACCACCTGATACTCTTTCACCACGCCGCCCACGGAGGCCACTTCCGACACATTCGGGATGGTTTTTAACTCATATTTCAGAAACCAGTCCTGCAACGAACGCAGTTCCGCCAGGTCGTGCTTACCGCTGCGATCGACCAACGCATACTCGAAGATCCAGCCCACGCCGGTCGCGTCCGGGCCCATTTCCGCGCTGACGCCCGCCGGGAGCTTACCCTGCACCTGGTTGAGATATTCCAGCACGCGAGAACGTGCCCAATACGGATCGGTGCCATCTTCAAAAATGACATAGACATACGAGTCGCCAAACTGCGAGAAGCCGCGCACCGTCTTCGCGCCGGGTACGGACAGCATGGTGGTGGTCAGCGGATAGGTCACCTGATTCTCGACAATCTGCGGCGCCTGCCCCGGGTAGCTGGTTTTGACGATCACCTGCACGTCGGACAGATCGGGCAGCGCATCCACCGGCGTGTTAACGATGGTCCAGGTCCCCCAGACGCTGAGAAAGAGCGCGCCAATGATCACCAGAAAGCGGTTGGCGACCGAGCGGCGAATAATCCATTCAATCATCTGCGTTCTCCTCAGTGCGCATGGGCCGCATGATCGGGCGACGCTGGTGGTTGCTGGGCGCGCATCCGATCCAACGCCCCCGAAATGTTGGCTTCTGAATCAATCAGGAACAGGCCGCTGGCAACCACCTTCTCACCTTCAGCCAGCCCGGAACGGATCGCCGTTACCCCTTGTGAGGCCTGGAAAACAGAGACGGGTTTAGGGACAAAACGCCCTTCACCGTCCACGGTGATCACCCGCTGCTCGTTGCCGGTATCGATCAGCGCTTTAGACGGGATCAGCAACATCGGCTCACTTTGCGTTTTCAGATTGAGATAAGCGTTCATCCCCGGTTTCAGCGCTTCATCGGGGTTATCGACTTCCAGGCGCAGTTGCAACGTTCGGGTGGTGGCATCGGCGCTGGGCAGCAGCATCCACTTGCGGAAGGTGAAGGACTTGTCCGGACGCGCCGGAACGGTCAGCGAAAACGGCGACGCGTCTTTAATCAGCCACGCGATGGATTCAGGCACCGCGGCGGTTACCCACACCGGATCCATCCCCTGAATTTTCGCTACCACGTTATCTTTGGCGATGTTCATGCCAGCGCGTAAATCAAAGGCGGTAATCACCCCGTCAATGGGTGCCGTAAGGGTAAAGCGGGTCTGAATTTTGCGCGTTGCGGTCAAACGCCGAATATCCGCTTCCGGCATTCCGGCCAACCGCAGTCGCTCCAGAATCCCCTCAACCTGGGTTGCCGTGCCGCCAGTCTCTTTGAGCAGCAGATATTCACTCTGCGCTTCTACCCAGTCAGGGATCGTGAGTTCGAGCAGCGGTGCGCCTTTTTTCACCTTATCACCCACGGTGAGCGGCCAGACTTTCTCGACAAATCCGGCGGCCCGCGCCTGCATAATGACAAACTGATACTCGTTGTAGCTGACGTTCGCCGGAAACGTCTGGGTAAAGGTGAGGGGTCCACGGCGCACGGCCTCGGTTTTCACACCGAGATTTTGCGTTTGCGTTGGATCGATACGGACGCCCGGCGCAGCGGCGCTGGCAGACTCTTCATCGGCATATTTCGGCACCAGATCCATATCCATAAAGGGCGATTTGCCGGGTTTATCGAAGCGGGTATTCGGGTACATCGGGTCGTACCAGAACAGCACCTTGCGGGCTTCTTTTTCCGTGGCAGGCGGTGTATTCGCCGACGGGTGTGTAGCGGCGAAATACGTATAGCCGCCTACGGCGATAATGCCGCCCGCCATCATGCTGCCGATAATCAGCGCGATATTTTTCATGAGGTCATGCTCAACGTTAAAATAAGAGAGAATTACTGGCTTTTAATATCCTGTAATAAAGAGAGGTTGCCCTGCTGGATAAACGTAAACGCCACGTTGTCACCGGGTTTAATATCGTTGAGCTGCGTTTGCGGTGTGATGGTAAAACGCATGGTCATTGTCGGCCAGTTCAGCGCGGGGATCGGGCCATGTTCAATGGTGACTTTTTTGCTTTCCGTATCAACGCCTTTTACCACGCCGGTGGCGCTGATCGCCGGGCTTTGTTCGGCGGCAGGCATGGCGCTCATCATATCGCCGTGATGGTGTTCATTGGCCTGAGCATTCATTGCCAGCGTTGAGAAAATCGCGAATACCGCCGCTTTACATACTGTGTTCATGTTAATCTCCTGTGATGTTTTTAGATTTATTCCAGCCAACCGCCGCCAAGCGCGGTATAGAGCGTAATTTCGTTAACCTGTCGGGCGTAATTAAGGTCAAGCAGGGTTTGTTGCGTCGCAAATAGCGAACGTTCAGCGTCCAGCACTTCGATATAGCTCACCGCACCGTTGCGATAGAGCGCTCTGGCACGCTGAAGAGTGATTTGTAGCGAGGTCAGGTAACGCTGCTGACCGCGAATCTGATCGGTAAGGCTCTGGCGTAGCGCCAGCGCGTCGGCAACCTCTTTGAACGCGTTCTGGATCTTCTGCTCATAATTGACCACCGACTGCTGCTGGCGGATTTCAGCCAGATCGAGGTTGGCCTGATTACGTCCGGCGTTGAAGATCGGTAACTCCACTTTCGGAATGAAATTCCACATCCCGCTTGACGCCGAAAACAGACTAGAGAGATCGCTGCTGCTGCCGGAGATCCCGCTGGTCAGCGTGATGGAGGGGAAAAATGCCGCCCGCGCCGCGCCGATATTGGCGTTTGCCGCCATCAGCGCATGTTCGGCTTCCATGATGTCCGGGCGCTGCAACAGGATTTGCGATGAGAGCGACGGCGGTAACGTCACGCCGTTGATATCACCGACGTCCTGTCGCGTGTCATCCGGTAGCTTGCCGTAGCTCCCCAGCAATAGCTGTAGCGCGTTAGTCGCCTGCGCCAGTTCCCCCTGACGTTTCGCGATATCACTGCGGGTACTTTCAATCACGCCGCGCGCCTGTTCCAGCGCCAGCACGTTGGTACTGCCGGTGACCAGTTGTTTTTCCACCAACGCATATGCGCGCTCATAGTTGCTCAGCGTTTCTTGCGCCACCTGAAGCTGGGCGGAGGCCAGACGCTGATTGAACCAGCTCTGCGCCACGTTGGACACCAGCAGAATATGCACTGCCCGACGCGCCTCTTCGCTGGCGAAAAAGTTCTGTCGATCGGCTTCGCTCATGTTTTTCAACCGGCCAAAGAAATCCAGATCAACGCTCAGGTTCAGCCCGGCCTCATATTCACGCGTACTGCGGGTGTCACCTTTAAGTTTTCCACTCCAGTTTCCGCTGCTTTCTGCGTTCAGTTGCGGATAGCGATCGGCATCGGTCACCCGATATTGCGCCCTCGCCTCCTGCACTTTCAGCGTCGCCATGCGTAAATCGCGATTGTTGCGCAGTGCCTCGTCAATCAGGGCTTTCACCTGCGGATCGACAAAAAACTGCCGCCAGCCGCTGTCCTGATAGCCTGTCGGTGATGTCACCAGTTGGTTCTGACTGAGAGAAAACTGCTGCGGTACCGGAAGCGCCGGTCGCTGATAGTCCGGGGCGAGTGAGCATCCTGCCAGCAGTAACGCCATTGAGAGCGTGAGAAGCTTAATATTACGCATAAGCCTGATTTTCATGTGGGTTGATATCAGCAACTTTACCTGGCGCTCTCTGATCGACCCGTGACAGCAAAATGACAAAGCTGTCATTTTCCCAGAATGCGATTGCTATCCGATCTGGCTTCTCTAGAATTGAGTGGCCCCATAACATTCGCGTGGTGAAGGAGGACATATTGAAGATTTTGATTGTCGAAGATGAGAAAAAAACCGGTGAATACCTGACCAAAGGGCTGACGGAAGCGGGCTTTGTTGTCGATCTTGCCGACAACGGTCTGAACGGCTATCACCTGGCGATGACCGGCGATTATGACCTGCTCATCCTTGACATCATGCTGCCCGACGTCAACGGCTGGGATATCGTCCGGATGCTGCGTGCCGCGAATAAGGGCATGCCGATTCTGCTGCTTACCGCACTGGGAACGATTGAACATCGGGTGAAAGGGCTGGAGTTAGGGGCGGATGATTATCTGGTTAAGCCATTTGCCTTTGCCGAACTGCTGGCGCGCGTCAGAACGCTGCTACGCCGGGGGGCGGCGGTGATTGTCGAAAGCCAGTTTCAGGTGGCCGATCTGATTGTTGACCTGGTGAGCCGCAAAGTGAGTCGCAGCGGCACCCGCATCACACTCACCAGCAAAGAATTTACCCTGCTGGAGTTTTTCTTACGCCACCAGGGGGAAGTTTTGCCCCGCTCGCTGATTGCCTCTCAGGTGTGGGACATGAATTTTGACAGCGATACCAACGCCATCGACGTGGCCGTGAAGCGCCTGCGCGGCAAAATTGATAACGACTTTGAGCCTAAGCTGATTCAGACCGTGCGTGGCGTGGGATATGTGCTTGAGGTGCCGGATGGTCAGTAAGCGGTTATCCCGCCCTTTTTCGCTGGCGACGCGCCTGACCTTTTTTATCAGCCTCGCGACCATTGCCTCCTTTTTTGCCTTTGCCTGGATCATGATTCAGTCGGTCAAAGTGCATTTTGCCGAACAGGACATCAACGATTTAACTGAAATCAGCGCCACCCTCGAACGTATCCTTAGCCCCTCCGACGAGCCGGAATCCCGCCGTCTGGAGATCCTGAAAAACGTGGTGGCCGGCTATTCAAACGTCATTATTTCGCTGGAAGATGCTAACCAGCAGGCGCTTTTTCATTCCCCTCATATGCCGGATATCCGCCAGTTTCTTGCCCATGCCACGGTGGATAAAACCGTTCCGGGCGGCAACGTCTATTTGATTAACGGTCCGTCGATGCAGATGGCAGGCCACGGTACCCATTCCAGTTGGCGCATGATTCGCCTGCCGGTCGGGCCGCTGGTAGACGGTAAACCGGCCTATACCCTGTATCTGGCGCTGTCGATCGATTTTCACCTGCATTACATTAACGATCTGAAAAACAAGCTGATCATGACCGCCTCGATCATCAGCATGTTGATCATTTTTATCGTGCTGTTTGCCGTTTATAAAGGCCACGAACCGATCCGTAGCGTCAGCCGACAGATACAAAATATCACCTCGAAAGATCTCGACGTACGTCTGGATCCCCGGTCGGTGCCTATTGAACTGGAACGGCTGGTGCTCTCGTTTAATCACATGATCGAGCGTATCGAAGATGTTTTTACCCGCCAGTCCAATTTTTCTGCTGATATTGCCCATGAGATCCGTACCCCTATCACCAACCTGGTGACGCAAACGGAAATTGTCCTCAGCCAGCCCCGTAGCCAGAAGGAGCTGGAAGAAGTGCTCTATTCCAACCTCGAAGAATTTAGCCATATGGCGAAAATGGTCAGCGATATGCTGTTTCTGGCGCAGGCCGATAACAACCAGCTGATCCCGGAGAAAAAAGCGATCAATCTGGCGGATGAAGTCAGTAAAGTGTTCGACTTTTTTGAGGCGCTGGCGGAAGAACGGGAAGTCGGATTGCATTTTGAAGGGCGTCCATGTCTGGTTTCCGGCGATCCCGGGATGCTGCGTCGGGCGATCAGCAATCTCCTCTCCAACGCGATGCGCTACACACCATCGGGCCAGACCATTACCGTCCGCCTGACAGAGGCGGGCGAACAGGTGCGCATCATCATTGAAAACCCGGGAACGCTCATCCCTGCCGAACATTTACCACGGTTGTTTGATCGCTTTTATCGCGTGGATCCGTCCCGCCAGCGCAAAGGCGAAGGTAGCGGCATCGGACTGGCGATCGTGAAATCGATTGTGACTGCACACCACGGAAAAGTGTCGGTGACTTCGGATGCGAACGTGACCCGGTTTACCTTGAGTTTGCCGAAAGAGCAGGCCTGACTGGCCTGCTCCCCGTGCCGTAGCCTCCCTCCTCAGCACCGCCAGCACTAAGATTCATCCTAAAAAAACAGCGGCTTATCTTGACTGATTTTTCATCGATACATCTTTTTAACATTTATATTACTTTCTGCGCTCCGCCAGTCCACTTCTGTGACAACATGGTTGACCGTCAATCTTCTCTCTTCTGTCCGATAACGCCTTGCCCGCTATCGGATAAACACTCTCTGTCCATGCCGATCCTCATCGCCAAAAATTCAAACTACTGCACAAAATTCATCACCAAAAGGGAATAAAAATCCGAAAAATTACCCCTCTATATATTCTGAAACATCGCAGAAAAATTATCTCAGACGTTGCAATAAGCAATCAGGAGCTTTTCAGCCACTCCTTTCACCTTCACTATTGTTAATATGGCGTTGATATTTTTTAAAAGGTTTAATTTTTAATTATTACAAGCAGAATAAAACATGGTTTATTTTTTATTGTGAAATAAGTCTCTGGCTGATACCGTAAAAATACACACTAACAGTTATAAATATAAACAGGAGATGACATAAAATATTATGCAATATAACCTCCTGTGGCTGGTTTGGGGGCTTTGGATTTACCTCATCATCCATTACGGCGTAGGGGATCAACATTTTTACATCACGTTGAAGTCTCGATGGAAGATTGTTGCCGCAATTATTTTAAGCTGTGGTTTAATTTATGCTGTTTACTTACTTTCATCATCGACGGGGATCCGCACCATGTTTAAACGTAAAGGGCAAAACACGACTTTTGCTGATACCAACGCAGATATTAACATTGCATCATCGCTTAATTCTTCCCAGGTCTCCTACCTCGGTGACGATGTAGAAATCACGGTAAAACCTTCGCATAGTGCACAGACGGAACCCTCCGTTGCCGTTATTCCTGAAACCTGCATTATTAAGGGTGAACTGAACTCTACCAGTGACATTCACGTCAATGGCCGTATTGACGGTATTATTCGCTCAGAGAAAACGGTCCACATTTTAAAAAGTGGACACGTTGAAGGTGATATTATTGCTTACGCCATCGCCATTGATGGCGTGCTGAATGGCAACTGTATTGGTGGCGAAGTCAGTATTAATGCGCAGGGTATTGTGAATGGTCAGGTGAAAAGTGATTCGCTGGCCATTCACAAAAATGGCCGTTTCTATGGCAACTCACTACCACGTGAGGATGAAGAAGAACATGAAAATGCGTTTATTTCTGCAATGGAATCAGTGAAAGAAAACACGGTCGATATTTCAGACTTTTATAGAGAGTAATGTATTTATCGACATGCCGGATGCTGGCGATGATCATCGTCGCCGCATTATGGCAAAGAGCTGCCCGGTTGCTGATCCAGGCCAACGGTTGCCGTAATGCTTGTCATCGCAGAAAAATAAGAGATGGAAAAAAGGCTCTTGCGAACACATTTGCTTCTCCGCCTGAACGTAATGTGAAGTGATCGATTCACTCTCTCCCGATCCATCCTGTCACCTCAGGTTCATCGTCATCATTCCCTGCATCAGATTAGGTCTATGAATTTCATTCATAGCGCCTATTTAAATAGCGTAATTATCTTTAACCGCAACTTCGTTAATCTGGGTACATCACGTGACGATACGCCGCGAAAGGCAGCGGAAAGTGGCGACAGCTGATGGACACACCCCAGCCTGCGCGGCTGGGGCGTCATCGGAGGCTAACTAAATATTCTTATTGAAGAAGACGTCTAACTTTTGCAAAGCCTCATCAACGTATTTTGGCACCCAATAGGTCTCGATATGGGTAGCGCCATCGATCAGGAAGAGTTCTTTGTCCTTCGTACCGGTGGCTTTTGCGAACGCGTCTTCAGTCATATAGAGCGTATCCGCTTTTGTACCGGCAATCATCAGCAGCGGTTTATTGATGAGATTGATATGGTCCGTTACGTCAAAGCTCATCAAATCCAGAAGACTGCTGGTGGTGTATTTAAACGTGGAGTTCGGGTGGGCGTGGGTTTTCCAGTAGTACTCGTAGCCCTGGCGATATAAGGCAAAGGGTAATTTAGCAATCTGTTCATCAGTCAGGTTGGCATCGCCGGAGTAAAGCACTTCTCCTCCGGCGGCTTCCTGAGCACGTGCATCAGAAGCCTGCTGAAGACGTTGCTGGATAGTATCCAGCTGTGAATCCTGCATACCGTTGCGGCGCACAAGACCTGAATTAAACATGCTGATGGTTGCTATCGATTTGAACCGTTTATCCGTCTCGGCCGCAACCAGCGAATAACCGCCGCCGCCACAAATACCCAGCAGACCAAGGCGGGCGGTATCGACACCAGGATACTGGCTGATGTAGTCAGCCATGCCGTGAATGTCCTCGATACGATTAGCAGGTTTATCCACGCTGCGCGGCATCCCACCGCTGGCACCCTGATACGCCGCATCGGCGGTAATCGTGATGTAGCCCTGCTCGGCAAGACGCTGAGCATACAACCCGGCGACCTGTTCTTTTACGCCGCCATTAGGATGTGCAACCACCACGGCCGGGTATTTTTTGGCGGGATCGTAGTTAGCAGGGGTATAGACATTCGCAGCAATCTGGATGCCCTGCAGATCGTATTTCACAGGATGAATATTGACCTTGCCTTTGACGTTCTCGGTGATGGCTCCGTCATAGACGAGAGTGAATGGATTTTTTTTGTAATCAGCCGCATTGACTGAGGTCACTCCAGCCATTGCCGTGAGTAGCATTGCACTGATAAGCGTGAATTTCATGGTCTCTCCCGATGCGTGTCGGCCTGGTTATACAGGCTCGCAGAATCAAATTTGCAGGCTCAGATTAGGCGGAGAGGGCTGTCAGCATCGTGACGGGGAAATAACATTTTTGTCAGTTTACGCCGCATCCCTAACTGACCGAATTGTCAGGAAAATGTCAGCTAACCGTTGGTAACGAATGCCTATTATTACCCTCAACAGCATACGAATGGATAACCGAAGAAGGAAACAGGATGAGGCTGCTATTGGTCGAAGATGAAGAAAAAACGTCAACCTATCTCAACCGCGCGTTGAGTGAGTCCGGATTTACGGTAGATGTCTCTGCAGACGGCGCTGAAGGTCTTCATTACGCGCTGGAGTTCGACTACGACGCGATAATCCTGGATGTGATGCTGCCGGGGATGGATGGTTACCGGGTACTTGAGGGTGTGCGAGCAGCCAAACAGACGCCGGTGCTGATGCTCTCGGCTCGCGGCTCGGTCGATGAACGCGTTAAAGGGCTTCGCCTTGGCGCGGATGATTACCTCCCCAAGCCCTTCTCGCTGATTGAGCTGGTGGCGCGTATTCAGGCACTGGTACGTCGCCGCGCTACGGATGGCGCAGACATCACCCAGCTGCAAATTCACGATCTGCATCTCGACTTACTGGCTCGCCGCGTATTTCGTGGCGGAACACGGCTGGAACTGACCGCGAAAGAGTTTTCCCTGTTGAGCCTTCTGGCCCGGCATCAGGGGGAGATTCTGTCAAAAATGATGATTGCGGAGCAGATATGGGACATGAATTTTGACAGCGATGCCAACGTGGTTGAAGTCGCCATTAAACGCCTGCGAGCCAAAGTGGATGCGCCTTTCGATATCAAACTGCTGCATACCGTTCGTGGCATGGGTTATGTCCTCGAAGTCCGGTCCGCATAAATGAAGGGGATAAGCATGCCTGAGCGTTCCATTTCCGTTCACCTGGCGCTGATGTTTGCCTTATCCGCGCTGCTGATTGTGTCCGTCATCGGTATCCTGCTCAGAAGCTCTTTGCATGACTCTTTGCAAAAGCAGATGCACAACGAGCTTTTATTCCGGGAATCATTAATGAGCCCGTGGATCACCGCCCGAACCTCGGCTGACGGCTGGTCGACGTTGGCCAATAAATTCACCGTATTAACCAATTCTGAAGGTGAACGCGTTCGCTACTGGATAGTGAGCGATAACCCACGCTTTAGCATGGGAGGAACACCACCGGTGGGTGTTCAGTGGTCTTCTTTACAGGAAGGCTTTAATAAAGTGCCCGGCGCATCGGAAGGTGCCTGCTCGCTGTTTCTGTTAGTGAAAACGATCCCCGCCAACGGTGACAGGCCTGAGCTGCGCTATATTGTTGCCATCGACTCCACGCCGTACATGGGCACACTGAATGCCTTCACCCGGACGCTGCTCATCATAGCCGCACTGGGCGTCGTGATTGTCGCCTTGCTGGGATACATCGTCTCAAGGATCGGTCTTCGCCCCGTTGGCGCACTCAGTAAAGAGGCCGAGCATCTTGCACCGGGAGACCATGGCCAGCGCCTGAACACCCGCGCGTTACCCGAAGAGCTGCAGCAACTGGCGTCATCATTTAATGGCGTGTTAGAACGTCAGGAAATCGCCTGGCGTCAGCTTGACAGCTTTAACGCCGATGTTGCGCATGAACTCCGTACCCCGCTGACCAACCTTATCGGCCAGACGCAACTGGGTCTCTCACGCCGACGTTCGCATGATGAACTGGAAGAATTATTGGGTTCCAATCTGGAAGAACTGGAACGCATGACGTCTATCGTTAACGACATGCTGTTCCTGTCCCATGCCCACGCGGGTGAACATGCGTCCCAACTGACTAAGGTGTCCCTGCGGGAAGAAACCCTGAAAACAGCGGAGTACGTTGAACCCTCATTTGCGGAAAAACAGCTTTCTCTGGATGTTGAAGGAGATGTGACCGCGCACATCGATCGGCGATTGTTCCACCGCTCACTGGCTAATTTACTGGAAAACAGCGCAAGGCATTCGCCGTCCAATAGCACGGTTACGGTGCGCTTAAGCGAAAAAGGTCATCAGGCCTGTGTTGAAGTGTCAAATCCAGGCGATCCGATAGCACCTGAACACTTACACCGGCTTTTCGAGCGGTTCTATCGCGTTGACACCTCCCGGGCGAGAAGTGATACCCACCATGGGCTGGGCCTGTCAATCGTCCGCGCCGTCGCCATTATGCACCGGGGAGATGTCTTTGCCCGGAGCGAGAACGGTATCAATACCTTTGGGCTGACGCTTGCCAAACAGCCTGATGCAATCCGTACAGAAAGAGTGATATCGGAGACAAAATCGGGACACCAACGCGCCAGGCCTGCTGACAAAATTGTCAGAGAGCCGTCAGTCTGATGTCAGGCTAGCTGCGCCAGAATCGCTGCCAGGACTCACCACTGCTGATTAAAGGAAGGAAACAGTGAGAATAAGAAAGGTATTTAGCGGGTTTCTGGCGATGATGGTCATGGGGTTTTTAGGGCAACCCGCGATCGCCGCAGAGGATTCATCCACACCGTCCCGCACGCTGATTATCTGGTTTTCCCAGCCCGAGGAAATGAAGCCCGATGCCGTGGACGGTTTTTCCGGGGCCAGCGTATTACAAAAAAATATGCCAGAGACCGGTAGCACGCAGTTTGTTGCGCAGCTGATTCAGAAGCAGACTCACGGCGACCTGTTTCGCATTGAAACCGCCCCCCCCTACCCTCGCCAGCATGATGAACTGTTACGTGTTGCCGAAAAGGAACAGCAAACTAACGCCAGGCCCTCACTCAAAACGCCGCTCCCCGATCTCAGCAATTACGACACCATTTACGTTGGCTATCCCATCTGGTGGTATACCATGCCAATGGTGATATATAGCCTTTTTGAGCAAAATGACTTTGCCGGTAAAACGGTCATTCCCTTTACCACCCATGGCGGCAGCCGGTTAGCTGACTCCCTGCGACAAATAACCCGCATGCAGCCGCAGGCCAGGTTAGTCACTCGTGCACTCTCGATCTCGCGCAATGATATTTCAGGCCCTGACGTACCCGCGCAGGTTGAGCAATGGGTAAAACAAGTTCAGCCACAGCGTTAATCCGTCGACATGAAGAAAATTTATATTTTCCAGGTCATGCAGGATACGCTGATGACGTTACTTCTGCTGGTGCTGATGGGGTTTCACCTTCACGGTGAAATCGTGCATGAATGGGCGGGGATTATTTTTACGCTGCTCATCATGTTGCATTTATACCTTAACCGACATCGACTATGGTCACTGTCACCGACTATTCCGTTAACGATGCAGAGAGTTAACAGGGTCATTAACGCAGTGACTTTCGTTGTCATCCTGACCGCGATTGTCTCTGGCATGATGCTGTCCCGACATATTCTTCTGGCGCTGCCGTTCCACAACCCGGCGAACTGGGTCAGAAAAGTACACATGACGTCGGTCCATTGGGGAATGCTCATTCTGGCGCTGCATATCGGGTTGCACTGGAAAATGCTGGCCACGTTTTTCTGCCGGATCCTGAACATCTCCGGCAGCTCACTCGTTGTAAATAACATTATGCCAGGTGTTTTTTCGCTCATCGCACTACTGGGATTATACGGATTACTGAGCCAGGACTATCTCGATTATTTGCTGATGAAGGTCGATTTCTCCTTTTTCGATTACGATGAATCTGCCCTTCTTTTTTATCTACGCTACCTGGCCATTATTGTTTTATTTGCCTTAATGACGCGCTTTTTGCTTTGGTCTTTTATTTTTAGAAAATGCAAAGCAATGTCACCCCAATAGGGGTTAACTGACAGAATTGTCAGGCTGGCGTCAGTCTGACGACATGTCACCCTGATTAGAATCATTGCAGACCCTCCCCATCATCGTAGATAAGGACGCTTTGCATGATCAGACATTTACGTTACCTCGGGCTGTTACTGCCCCTCGTCACATTTTCATCCTGGGCAGCGGAACAAAATCCCCCTGTCCATATCGCCCCCGCAGGAAGTCAGAACGCGGTGGATGGGCCAGCCGAGAACTTTACCGGTCGCGTCCGGGTTGATCCTCTCTTCAGGCCGGATAACGACATCCCTGTTTCCGGAGCTTATGTCACCTTTGAACCGGGTGCTCGTTCCGCCTGGCATACGCATCCGGCAGGTCAGCGGCTGATTGTGACCTCGGGTGTTGGGCTCACCCAACAAGAAGGGCAGCCGGTGCAGGTCATCCGCGCTGGCGATGTTGTTTCTTGTCCGGCGGGCGTCAAACACTGGCACGGGGCGGCGCCTGGCAGCGCGATGACGCATCTGGCGATAACCGGGATTGTGGATGGCAAAAGCGTTAACTGGATGGAGAAAGTGACAGATGAACAATACCACGCCCATTAAAGCATTAGCGGCAGCAATAGTGCTGACCATTGGTTCTGGTCTCGCCGCACATGCTGCGCCCGTCAACAAAGGAGCCTCAGAAATGAACCACGAACAAACGGTTTCAGATACGCTGTCAGCCCGCCAACAGGCCATCCCGTTGATTGCCGCATCGATGGCCAGCAGTCAGATGGATAAGCTGAATACTACGCTTAATCAGGGGCTGGATGCCGGACTCACGGTAAACGAAACCAAAGAGATTCTCGTCCAGCTTTATGCCTATACGGGCTTCCCCCGTAGCCTGAATGCGCTTAATGAACTGATGAAGGTCGTCGAAGCACGTAAACAACGTGGCATCGAAGACGTTGAGGGTAAAGAACCGGTTGCCCCGGTCCCTGTCGGGGATGAGCTTCGCCGTGTCGGTACCGCAAACCAGACAAAAATCTCAGGCGCTCCCGTCCAGGGCCCGCTGTTTGATTTTTCCCCGGTCATTAATCAGTTCCTGCAAGCGCATCTTTTTGGCGACATTTTCGCCCGCGATAACCTCGACTGGCAAAGCCGCGAGCTGGCAACGGTTGGCGCATTAGCGGCCACGCCGGGCATCGAATCACAACTGCTGTCGCATACCCGAGCCAGCATGCGGGTCGGTCTGACGGCAGCGCAGCTGCGCCAGTTGGCACAGGTTCTGCGTGAACATGGCGAAAGTGATGCAGCAACGCGCGCTGAAAAGGCGCTGCAGCAGGCGCTCGACAGCAAATAAGGTAAGTTGGTCAGAGACGATACGCGGCTAATCGTGCGCATTCATGAGTCTGCCAAATAAGGGCAATCAGGGGGGCTAAATAATTCACGCTGGCAACTCAGATATGATTGAACGGCAAACATAACAGAGGATGTAATCTTGAAGACTGTCTTAAAAACGCTGGCCATCTGCGTAATGGCGGGTGGCCTGGTGACTCAGTCGGTATACGCCGAGCCGCTGGTCATTCAGGAACAGGGAAGCTTCACTGCAGGTGGTACTATCATCACCGCCCCAGGAACATTTGACGCGAAAAAGCCGCTGGATTCTGCTGGCCAAACCTGGCATGGCGATCACGCATCTGTGTTCTACCAGATTCCGGAAAATCCGCATAAATACCCTATCGTCATGCTGCACGGCGCAGGTCAGTTCTCCCGCACCTGGGAAAGCACGCCGGATGGTCGTGAAGGGTTCCAGAACATATTCCTGCGGCGTGGATTCTCAACTTATCTTGTCGATCAGCCACGCCGGGGCAGCGCCGGGCGCACGACGGTAGAAGGTACGGTTACGCCTAAACCGGATGAACAAATGTGGTTCAATCAGTTCCGCGTTGGCGTGTGGCCAGAGTATTTTAACGGCGTTCAGTTCTCTCACGATAAAGAAGCACTGAATCAGTATTTCCGTCAGATGACCCCGAATACCGGGCCGTTTGATATCGATGTTATCTCTGATGCGATGTCCGCCGTCGTGGATAAATCCGGCCCGGCTATCCTCTTCACCCACTCTCAGGGTGGCGGACCAGGCTGGTACACGGCGATGAAAAATGACAAGGTCAAAGCCATTGTCGCCTTCGAGCCTGGCAGCAGCTTTGTCTTCCCGGAAAAAGAACTCCCTGCCCCTATGCCAAGCGCGTTCGACACGCTGAAGGGTGAGCCTGTGCCAATGGAACAGTTTATGGCACTGACCAAAATCCCGATTCTGATTATTTACGGCGATAACATACCGGATAAGCCCGTCGCCATGCCCGCACAGGACAGTTGGCGCGTAAGGCTGGCGATGGCTCGTGAGTGGCGTGACGTGGTGAACAAGCATGGCGGGGATGTCACTGTGACGCATCTGCCTGAAGTGGGAATCAAAGGGAATACCCATTTCCCATTCTCTGATTTAAATAATGTGCAGATTGCTGATTTGGTGAGTCAATTCCTGAAGGAGAAAAATCTGCAGTAGGCGTTTTAGAAAATCACCTAAATCGTTTAAAAGAGCGCCCAACCCATAGTGGGCGCTCATCGCCTTGTGTAACTTATTCAAGTACCGGCAAAATATAACCTTTACGCGCACTTTGCCACGCAAGAACAGCGAGGCCCAACGCAATGAAGGAGAGAATAGCGCCCGCCCAGTTCGGAGAAGCCAGTCCAAAACCCGCAGCAATGGTTACCCCACCGGCCCATGCCCCCAGCGCATTTCCCAGATTAAACATGCCGATATTGACCGAGGCCGCCATTGTCGGGGCTCCCGCATGGTTGGCGCGCTCCATTACCAGTTTCTGAATCGGTGAGACCGTCGCGAAGCCGAACGCCGCCATCAGGAAGACTGAGATGCTGGCAACCCACTGGCTTTCAACACCCGCCCAGAAGACCAGCAGCACCAGCCCCTGAGCCGCGAGGGTAACGAACAGCGTGCCAAACAGAGAGCGGTCAGCGAAGCGCCCACCAATCCAGTTGCCAACGGCAAGCCCCAGACCAAACAGCACCATTAACCCTGCCACGCCGCCTGAGGAGAAACCGGCCTCCTGCACCATCATAGGGGCAATGTAGGTAATCGAGGTGAAAAAGGCAGCCGGGCCGAAAATCGTGATCCCCATAACCAGCAGCACCTGCGGGTCAACAAAGGCTCTCAGTTCGTTACGTAAAGCAATCGCTTTGCCTCTCGCAATATGCGGAACCAGCAGGGTTACACTTGCCATCGTCAGCAGCCCGATACCGGCAATGATCCAGAATACCAGCCGCCAGCTAAAGGTCTGTGCAAGCCAGGTCCCCGCAGGAACGCCGAGAAGATTGGCTAATGTCAGCCCCGAAAACATAAAGGCAATGGCGCTTGCCTGACGCCCGGGCGCCACCAGCGATGCGGCAATAATCGAACCGATACCAAAAAAGGCCCCGTGATTAAAGGAGGTGATAATACGGCCGACAATCGCAATCTCCATGGTTGGCGCGATGGCCGTCATGATATTACCGATCGTAAAGATACCCGCCAGCGCAATCAGCATGGCCTTGCGGGGGATCTTCGCGCCGACAATCGTTAACAGCGGTGCACCAATAAATACGCCCAGCGCGTATGACGTCGCCATCATTCCCGCTTTCGGGATACTGACGCTAAATTCTGCGGCGATTTGTGGGAGGATCCCGGCGATGACGAATTCCGTCAGGCCGATACCAAATGCGCCCACGGCGAGGGCGAAAAGTGCGATAGGCATTGCAACTCCATTGTTCGTTTTGTGGCTTAATAATATTAGGTAGAATTAAGTATATTCATATTTTCATTCAGACTGAGAAGCCCTATGAGCGCATTTGATAAAGAAAAAGATGGTATTCGGCAGACAAGACATAAACCGGCGGAATTGGATGTCATTGACCGAAAAATATTAAGTACCCTGGCAGAGGATGCAGGACGCAGCTACACGGAATTGAGTGAGATTGTGAACTTATCAGCCCCGGCGGTTCACGATCGCGTAAAACGACTGAAGCGCGATGGGGTGATCAAGGGTACCGTGGCGGTCCTGGATGGCTGCAAGCTGGGACGGACGCTGTTAACATTTCTGGTTATCGACACCAGTAGCTATCAGGCAACGCGCGCCCTTTTGCAGTTCACCAGCCGCAAGGAAGTGGAAGAGTTACACACCGTTGCCGGCGACGGCTGCGTCTTTATCAAAGTACGCGCCGCCGATACAGAATCGCTGGAAAATTTCCTGATGGAGATTCAGAGCCTTGAGGGCGTACGTTCCGTACGCAGCTATATTGCGCTTTCCACGTTTCTGGAGCGCGGGCCTTCGCCGGATTAAGACGTGCTGACCTTCTGGCGGGCGGTGAAAAATGTCAGTACCCCGGCGTAAAGGAGCAGCACGCTACTCATGGCAAACGTGCTCTGCCAACCGAGGTGGTCAAACACGATGCCTCCTGCCGTTGATCCAAGGGCGATGGAGAGCTGAATCACCGCGACCATGAGCCCGCCTCCGGCTTCAGCGTTATCAGGTAACGTACGCGCAATCCATGCCCACCATCCGGTTGGCGCGGCAGTGGCCAGCATGCCCCAGAACCCTAACAACAGAGAAACCGTCCAGAGCTGATGCCCGGTCAGCATCAGGCCGATGGCAATGGCAGCCATCAGTCCGGGTATGGCCATCAGCGTGGGGTAAAACTTTCTGTTGAGGAATGTCGAAACAACCAGCGTGCCGATAAAACCTGTTACGCCGATAATCAGCAAAATCAACGACAAACCTGAGGAATCAACCCGCGTCACCGACTCCAGGAACGGGCGCACATAGGTAAATAGTGTAAACTGGCCCATGAAAAACAGGCCACAGGCCAGCATGCCAACCGCAATCACACGGCGGCTAAGTATGCGGAATACCGCGCCAGGTGACGTGTGGCTTTTATTCGCATCCATGCCGGGCAGGCTGATGCACTGCCAGATAAAGGCGACAACCGCGACAGGCACCAGGCACAAGAAAGCGCCTCGCCATCCGACCGTGGCACCCAGATAGCTTCCCAGCGGCGCGGCCACGACCGTCGCCAGCGCATTACCGGCGTTGAAAATCGCCAGCGCACGCGTGACCTGTTGCTGCGGCACCAGACGAATCGCCGTTGCCGCAGACATCGACCAGAATCCGCCAATCGCCACACCAATCATCGCGCGACCGACCATATACATCAGATAACTGGAAGCCAGCGCAATAATAAGCCCCGATACGGCCATCAGAACCGTCATTCCCAATAGCAGGAATTTACGATTCATCTTTCCAGCTAGCGTTGAAAGCGTCAGGCTGGTCAGAACCGCCAGCGCGCCGGAGATAGCAATCCCCTGCCCTGCCAACCCCTCCGTCACGCCCAGGTCACGGGCAATCGGCGTGAGCAGGCTGACGGGCATAAATTCAGAAGCAATCAGCACAAACACGCACAGGGTCATGGCAAAAATACCGCCCCAGTATGCGCGCTGATGATGAGGTGATGGTGTTTGGTTTAGCATCGACATAGTGAAATTTCACGAAGGTCAGGATAAAAGCCACCCGCCATAGGCCGGTGGCTTTGCATCAATTCAGGAGAGGGTTTATTTCAGTTTGGTCTGGAAAAATTGTTCGAATTTCGCGAAAGGTATTTTTCCGGCCACGTTATCGTACAAGTCCACGTGATTTGCCCCAGGCACCACCACCAGCTCTTTGTCTTTACTGCCAACAGCCTTGTAAGCATCTTCAGCAAAATAGCGTGAATACGCTTTCTCACCGGTCACAATCAGCGTCGGGATGGTGATTTCATTGGCGTAGCTCAGCAGCGGCATATTCATAAATGACAGCGGCATCGTTGCCGTCCACGCCCCGGTCGAGTTCACGGATCGTGCGTGAAAACCACGCGGCATACGATAGTAATCGAAGAACTCTTTCAGTACCGGATGCGGATTTGCCGGCAGCGTTTCTGGCAGAATACGCTCGCCCGCGCTGACCTTGCCGTTGCTGTCGACATTAATATCATGACCACCGTGAGCGAACGTTCCGCTCTGCGCATCCTTCCAGCGCTGTTCATTCAGATACTGCAGAACAGCACGACGATCGGCGGTTGAATAACGATCTTTGCCATCCCCCACACCATGGCCCATCGCCCGGCTCATGTCATACATCACGCTGGTAGCCACCGCTTTAACGCGGGTATCCATCGCGGCATCGTTCAACGCCATGCCGCCCCAGCCACAAATACCGAGCAGCCCGATACGGTTGCGATCCACCTCTTTTTGCAGCCCTAAGAAATCCACGGCCGCGCTGAAATCTTCAGTGTTGATATCCGGAGAGGCGACGTTTCGCGGATAGCCGCCGCTTTCCCCGGTGTAAGAAGGATCGAACGCCAGTGTAACAAACCCTTGTTCCGCCAGCGTCTGCGCATACAGGCCGCTGGATTGCTCTTTCACCGCGCCAAATGGCCCACTGACCGCAATCGCCGCCAGCTTGCGATCGCCACGGTCTTTAGGCAGGTAAAGATCGCCCACTAAGGTGATGCCATATCGGTTCGGGAACGAGACTTTACGATGTTCGACTTTCTGGCTCTCGGCGAACGTTTTATCCCATTTATCTGTCATGGACACAGGGGCATTAGGATGGGTTGAATCAGCATAACTCATTGTCGTGACTCCACTTAATGATGCGAATAGCAGCATGGCCGGCATCGCGGTTTTTAGCGTTCGGGTGAAGGCTTTCATAAAAATCCCCATAAAAAACAACAGAGAGATACAGGTTTCCGACGGACAACGCTGCGGTGCTTTGCTTTGATGGGGTCATTATAGTGAGCAGAATTAGTGCTGATTAGAGGGCGATTACTGCTAAGATTGATACCATATTGTTATAAATTAATACCGAATTTGCTGTCATTCCGGGGGGATTCTTCAATGGCAAAAAGGGAGAACTACAACGAGCTGTACCTGTTTATGCAGGTGGTGCGGGAAGGCAGTTTCACCGCGGCTGCTCAGCGGCTGGGGCTTGCTCAGTCAGGAGTCAGCCGATCTGTTCGCGAGCTTGAAGAAAGGCTGGGCGTCCAGCTGCTGGTGCGCACCACGCGTAAACTGTCGCTGACGCAAGCAGGCGAGCAGCTCTACCAGAAGACGGCATCGGGATTTGATACGTTAGATCGTGGGCTTGCCACGCTGGCGCACTACCGTGAGACGCCCTCCGGTACGGTACGTATCAATGCCAGCCAGCACGCGATTGATAAATGCCTGCTGCCAAAGCTTGCGGTATTTAAACAGCGCTATCCTGATATCAGGCTTGAACTGATGAATGAGAGCCGGTTCGTGGATATCATCGAGGAAAGATTCGATGCCGGCGTCCGCCTGGGGCCTGAAGTCGGCCAGGGTATGGTCGCGGTACGCATCACGCCCGATATGGAGATGGCGATTGTAGGAACTCCGGAACATTTTCGTCGCTATGGTTTTCCGCAAACCCCGGCGGATTTAAAGGCGCATCCCTGCATCGCCTATCAGTTTGCCGACGGCAGCATATACCAGTGGGAGCTCAATCAGGATGATAAAAAAATTACCCATCGTCCTGAAGGACAATGGGCCTTATCTGACAGCTATATGGAGGCAGAAGCCGCCCGGTTGGGCTTAGGATTGGCCTATGTTCCTGTTGAACTGATAGCGGATGATTTAGAACACGGTAAGCTTATCAGGGTGTTGCAGCGTTACAGCCTGCGAATGGAGGGATTGTTTCTCTATTACCCTCATCGCAACGTCTCCCCCGCCCTGCGGATGGTCATTGAGACGTTGAAGATCTGAACGTTAACAACGACCGACTCTTCACTGTGCAAAATGGTGTCAGGTAGTCCCTCTGCTTTCAATTCCAAGGTCCGTTGTGAGCAAGGAGCGGACATTCATTTTAATTCTTTTCTACCCCAATAATTCAGCATCTCCACTAGTTTGACTCGGAAAAGAATTCACCTACAATATCTAGAGATTCTACCAACTGAGATGATTTTTTTCTTGCTTCATCAGTGAATTTTTGAAGTGAAAAAGCAGTTTCAGATGATTTTATCGCCTCAATTTTCTTAGCCAAGGCTTCAGCTTTTTTCTCATCACAATAAACTAAAGAGTCGAGCAAGCTGACCGTTTGTTCCATTTCAAATTCTGAACCGCTTGCCATTGAGAGGAAATCGACAACTCGACTTGGGGTATCAGCATATACCCTACTTTTTAGTTCTACTAGTTCTGTTAAAATTTTATCCCAAGTAGCAAAAATATATCCGTCTTCCGTGGAATCAGAAAGCATGGTGAGAACTGAGGCATCGTGATCTATTATTATTGGAACTTCTTGTTGTTTTAACTCCACAATCGCTGATCTTAACTCTGGTTTCCAGCGAGGCATAGTCGTCACCTCAATTTCTAAGGAGTTTAATAATTGCTCTATGCGCCTCTCAATTTTAGCCAGGGATGAACCTTTTACTATCCCAAAATATGAAAGGAAGTCGTTAATGCTCATTTCATAACCTGGTAACTTATCATCACGAATATGACCAAAATGACTCAAATAGGCGTTACCTGATGATTTCAAAATAGTTCTAGACTCATCACCAATAATATTATATATGTGTGCGTATTCTAACGCTTTTAAGCCGTGGCTTGCCATCTCATTCAAATAAGGTCTGGGAACAACTAGCTTAAATTTATGAGCATGGCACATTTCGCTAATAGCAGATGCGCCGATTCCGTATCTTGACTTCACTTTAGAGAAGCTAAGTCCAAATAACATTGGCATCGCTACACTTGAATCCAAAATTACTTTTATAGAATGGCTCCTACCAAGTGATCTGAATATATCGTAAGTATTCGTTGAAAGTAGATGGCTAATTGCATCTCCGTATGCTGTGATTCGAGCAGTCGTCAATCTGGACAAAGCCTCATAAAGGCTAGTCCTTCTCTTTTGAAGACTATGTGTAGCAATAAACTCTTGTAATTGCACTGAGTATGGCTCATCACCATTAAACAACTGTTTTCTCGATAATATTTCAAGAGAAATTTTAATCAATAATTCCGCATCTATCTTTTCGAGATTAAAATCACGCATTAGTTCGTTAAGATCTTTTAACTTAGCCTGTTCAAAATCATCTCTCGATAATTTCAATCTTCCACTGACTTCTGGGCTTAAAGTAAAACCGCCTTCAAAGTGTCTTATATTTCCTTTCGACTGTAACCTGCTAATAGCCTTTACAACCTGAACATTCAGGGCTTTGTTACCCAGATCATTTGAAATTCTTTCGCTTAATAAGGATTCTGAAATCCCCTCTTCCGAAAAGATATTAGCGAAGATGCAATTTTCTATTATCTCATCTTTTAGTTCTCTAGCTTCATGGGAAAATAACAAGGTATTACTGATAGCAATTTCTTTTGGGGTTGCTTCTATTTTACCTGTAATTGGTAGACCAAGTATTGTATTAACAGAATTAATTGATCCCGGTAGAGCAAGTGAGGTTGAGATAGATGCGATATCAAATATTGTAATTTCAATCTGCCCCTTATATTTAAATTCCTCCTGGAGGAATTTGTCTCTCTCATGATCTTTTATGCGGCGATTAGTTACGTATATGAAATGCTTACTGTTAGTGCTGCTAGTAAGTAATGCTTCATGATTTATCTTTTTTTCCCAGTCTTTTCTCACACTTAATTGAATTCTAATATGATCCCAACTTGATCTGACATCTCTACCTCCATCCCCTGTGCCATCTATGATCTCCAAATTAGGATATCCTTTTATAGTCAAGAATAATAACGCGATATCGTAGAATTTTTTTTCTTCTAAGTCTCTTAAAGTTTTATATAATCCGGAATAGTACATATAGCCCCCTTTAAACCATTCGTATATCTGAATTTAATTTTTCATCGGCGTTAAACTTGCGGATTTAGCCGGATTTCATACCACGATCATACTAAATTATCTGACTTTATCGTATATTCAACATTCTATCAATATAAGTTATTAGTTAGGAAACTTTAGCGCAGGTTTTATACCTGAGAAACGCACAAAATGACTCATAAACTGACGTATAATGTTGTACTGGACTTTTTTTAGTGAATAAAACTCAGGCAACTCTCGGAAAGTTAAGTCCGCTCCTGGCACTGAGCGGACCAACCAGCTGGTTGCAAGGTCCGCTGTGAGCGTGGAGCGGACATGCAATTCAGGATAAAATGTTGTTATTTTAACCATCACAGATAATCTGGCGACGCTGGAAAGTACGCCATTCGCATTGCTGCTTCATCGCATCAATAAATGTTCAGGAGTGGTCAATGTCTTCTGTTTTACAACATCGTTTCATTCTTACAGGTGGCCCAGGGTCAGGCAAAAGCACGATAATTGCTACGATTATAAAACGAGGGTTCTGGTGTTCTAAAGAAGCTGGAAGAGGTGTGATACAAGACCAGGTTAACATCGGCGGCGATGCATTACCGTGGGCCAACCAGACTGCATTTGCTGAGCTCATGCTCTCCTGGGAAATGCGTTCGTGGCATGAAGCGGAAGAGCAAACACAACCCTGCTTCTTCGACCGTGGTGTTCCTGATGTTGTAGGTTACTTACGTCTTTCTGAGCTTCCCATACCGAGGCATCTGGATAACGCCGTCGAGAAATTTCGCTATAACCGAATCGTATTTATTGCACCACCCTGGCGCGACATATATGTACAGGACACAGAGCGCAAACAATCTTTCGATGTTGCCGTCGCGACATATCACGCAATGGTGAAAACATATCGTATGTATGATTATCAGTTGATTGAATTACCCTGCGCTTCAGTAGAGGAACGTGCGGATTTTATCCTTTCCAGGATATAGCACATCAAATATAGCCTAAATATTTGAAAATCCTCTGATAGATATCGTGTACCACTTTACTTTTATTTTTATGATATTTTTGAATGTCAAAACTGCAACCTTTAATTGCCTCAAATTTGGCATCTGCGTATAGTTTGCAGTCTTTTTCTGACTGTCTAAGCCAATCCCGGAAAAGCAAATGACGGGCTGTTTCAGGGGTGTCCTGAGTAAAAACATGTAGGTTAGCTCTAGGGTTTTCATAATGGAAAAGACGATGACCATGGAAGCGGGGTTCACGAACAATTAGTCTATACCCAAGGCTTTCAAGCGCTAATAAATATGTTTCTTCATCCGCAGCATCAGCAACCGTCACGTCAATATCAATCACGGGTTTAGCGGCCAAACCAGGTACTGCCGTAGAACCCACATGATCAATTTTTAGTAGATTCGAACCCAATTTATTCTTAATTTCAGATTCCAGTGCTGAATATATTCCCGGCCACGAGGGATCATAAGCAACGACCGAAACATTCTCAATCGGCGGTACACCATTAACAAAATAGCTATCCTGAGGATCGATGACATAATGCTTCATCATCTCTTTTGTGCTAACCATAAACTAATACCCATAGATCATTCGAATTGTGAACGATAGTGTACAGGTGATGGGGTTGGATGTATCTAAAGCGTCCGCTCCTGGCACAAAGCCGACCATCAACCTCCCTCTACATTAATGAGCACATCTAATAAACCCTAGCTAATTACCCAATCTAATCGAATAAATCCGTTTGCGTTATGCTTTTCCTACACAACAGCTGAAGGATAACGTCATGCCAACTGTAAAACTGAACAACGGGATTGAAATGCCCCTGCTGGGCTTTGGTGTCTTCCAGATGACGGATGCCGCTGAATGCGAAAGAGCCGTTATTGATGCCATCGATACGGGATACCGCCTGATCGATACCGCCGCGTCTTACCAGAATGAAACCCAGGTCGGGAACGCACTGAAGCAGACCGGTATTGCCCGCAACGAACTCTTTGTAACGACCAAGCTGTGGCTGCAGGATACGAATTACGAAGGCGCTAAAGCCCAGTTCGAACGTTCCCTGAATCGGCTGCAGTTGGATTACGTCGACCTGTATCTGATTCACCAGCCTTATGGCGATGTCCATGGAGCATGGCGTGCCATGGAAGAACTGCAACAGGCAGGCAAAATTCGCGCTATTGGCGTCAGCAACTTCCATCCTGACCGACTGGCCGACCTTATCGCCTTCAACAACGTGGCCCCTGCGGTTAACCAGATTGAAGTTAACCCCTTCAACCAGCAACTGCATGCGGTTCCATGGAATCAAAGCCGTGGCATTCAGCCGGAAGCCTGGGCTCCGTTTGCTGAGGGGAAAAATGGTCTGTTCCAGCATCCCGTGTTAACGGCAATTGGCCAGAAATACGGCAAAAGCGTGGGCCAGGTGGTGCTGCGTTGGATCTTCCAGCGAGGCATCGTTTCACTGGCGAAATCGGTCCGCAAAGAACGCATGGCTGAGAACATCAACATTCTCGATTTTGAACTCAGCGCTGAAGATATGTTGCAGATTACCGCTATCGATACCGCAACAAGTGCTTTCTTCTCACACCGCGATCCTGCCAGAGTTGAATGGTTGGCCGGTCGCAAACTGGACGTTTAAGACGCGATAAAAGAGGCAATGAATTAATGCAAAAACGTTATCTGGGTCAATCCCGACTCGAAGTGTCCGCGCTTGGCCTCGGTTGCATGGGCTTAAGCCATGGCTACGGCCCGGCGACCGATACGCGTCAGGCTATCGAGCTCATTCGCGCCGCGGTTGAACGTGGCGTCACCTTCTTCGATACCGCTGAAGTGTATGGCCCCTTTCTTAATGAAGAGGTCGTCGGTGAAGCCTTAAAACCATTTCGTGATCGTGTGGTCATCGCCACCAAGTTTGGTTTTACTTTTGGCGACGACAACAAGCAGCAGATTTTAAACAGCCGTCCGGAGCATATCCGCGAAGCGGTGGAAGGATCGTTACGCCGTCTCAAGACTGATGTTATTGATCTGCTGTATCAACATCGTGTCGACCCGGATGTCCCTATTGAAGATGTTGCGGGAACAGTGAAGGACCTGATCGCTGAAGGCAAAGTTAAACATTTCGGTCTGTCCGAGGCGGGTGCACAAACTATTCGCCGCGCGCATGCCGTACAACCGGTCACTGCGCTGCAAAGCGAATACTCAATGTGGTGGCGCGAGCCTGAGCGGGAGATCCTGCCGCTGCTGGAGGAACTGGGCATCGGTTTCGTGCCTTTCAGCCCATTAGGTAAAGGCTTCCTGACGGGATCGATTAAGCCTGGAACGACGTTTGGGAAGGATGATTACCGTAGCACCGTGCCGCGTTTCGCCGAACAGGCGATTGAAGCCAATGAAAAGCTGGTCTCGTTGCTGGGTGAACTGGCGGCAGAGAAAGGCGTGACGTCTGCGCAAATCGCGCTGGCATGGCTGCTGGCACAAAAGCCGTGGATTGTTCCTATCCCTGGTACCACCAAACTACACCGGCTGGAGGAAAACCTGGCGGCCGCCGACATCATTTTGTCGCAGGACGATTCACGGCAAATAAGCCTAGCGCTTGAAACCATTAAAATCGTCGGCGAACGTTACTCCCCTGAACATCAGGCTCGCGTGGGCCGTTAATACCCGGACGGGTCCGCCGCAATTGGCGGACCTGTTATTCCTGGTAGCGAAGTGCATCGATCATCAGCGCAAAAGCGGGCGGATGTTGCTTACGGCTCGGGTAGTAGAGGTAATATCCGGGGAAAGATGGACACCAGTCCTGCAAAACCTGAATAAGCGCTCCTGACTGTAGATAATCCTGCACCCTGTCTTCAGGAATACAGGCAATGCCAAAACCGGATAACGCCGCATCAATTCGTTCCGCCTGCAGATTGAACGTGACCTGCCCTTCCACTCTGACCCGTAACGGTTTCCCTTCCTTCTCAAACTCCCAGTGGTAAAGCCCACCGGCAGTCGGTAGGCGCATATTGATGCACCGGTGATTTTGTAGCTCGTGCGGTGTTTCAGGGGCAGGATTTGTCGCGAAATAAGACGGTGCTCCTACGACGGCCATTCTCATGTCCGGCCCAATTCTTACCGCAATCATGTCTTTATCCACGCTTTCACCCAGACGGATCCCGGCATCAAAACGCCCCTCAACAATATCGACAAAGCCGTTATCAACGATCAGTTCAACATTGATTTCCGGGTATTCCCTGAGGAAGGGTTTTAGCTTCGGCCATACCAGACTTCGCGCGGCATGCTCACCGGCTGATAAACGAATATTGCCGGAGGCGGTGCCGTTAAGTTGAACCAGCGATTCCAGCTCCTGTTCAAGATCGGCGATACGCGGTTCAAGGCAGGCAATAATTCTCTCACCGGCCTCTGTAGGGGCAACGCTTCGGGTCGTACGGGTCAGAAGGCGGATATTCAGCCTTTCCTCCAGCGCCTTCATCGCGTGGCTGAGTGCGGACTGAGAAACGCCCAGTTTGCCCGCTGCTTTGGTAAAACTTCTCTCCCTCGCTACCACAAGAAAGATTTGCAGTTCGTTGAAGTTTTCTTTGAGCATCGGCGATTTCCTTATGGAGGCATTCCCTTCATCGCACACTCATGAAGGGTGTTCATAGACGCAATCATTTTAGCCCTATTACTGACAATAATGATAATTGATATTCTGACCGTATCGAAAATAAGTCAGAAATATCAGAAGGTTTATCATGAAAATACTCGTTGCAGGCGCGACCGGAAGTATTGGTCTTCATGTCGTGAATACCGCTATTGAAATGGGTCATCAGCCCGTGGCGCTGGTCAGAAATAAACACAAAGTAAAATTGCTTCCTCGTGGAACGGATGTTTTTTACGGCGATGTTTCAATGCCTGAAACACTCACCGATTTTCCGAAAGATATTGATGCCATCATCTTCACGCTCGGTTCCGATGGTCAGGGTCGTATTGGTGCCAGAGCGATCGATTACGGCGGAGTGCGTAATATTTTACGAATATTCAGGGATACGCCTGTTCATATCAGCCTGATGACCACGATTGGCGTGACTGAACGGCTCAGCACCTGGAATCAACGCACTGAGGTACATGACTGGAAAAGACGTGCTGAGCGTCTGGTCAGGGCCAGTGGTCACCATTATACCATTGTCAGGCCAGGCTGGTTTGATTACAACAATGATGATGAACACAGAATCGTTATGCTTCAGGGGGATCGTCGCCATGCAGGAACACCGGAAGATGGTGTGATATCCCGGGAGCAAATCGCCCAGGTTCTGGTCAGTGCCCTGACCAACGACGAGGCAAAAAATAAAACGTTCGAGCTGGTAGCTGAGCGAGGTGAAGCACAGCAGGATCTTACCCCACTGTTTGCAGACCTGCAGTCTGATGATCCACAAAAAAATGATGGGGTTCTGGACGTAGACAATATGCCTCTGCGTGAAGAACCTGAGTGCATTATTAACGAGCTGAATTTGTATTCAAAAAATTAACCAATCTACCACCCTGACAATTTTGTCATATAGCGGTCAGCCTCATGACAGATTAGATCTGTATATTTACATATACAGACGGGGAGAGTTCCCCTGATACGAGTCCAGTTTCATACATAGATTTTAAAAGAGGTATTAAATATGAAAGCACTACTGATTACTGCATTGGTCATGGGGTTTATTTCAGTGAATGCCGCCTCTGCTGCTCAGGAAATTAACCATCCAGACGGGAAAGAAAAGATGGGTGTAGTCTCAGCCAGCAATGCCTATACGCTTGATGAGTTATCGAATGCGCTCTCTCGTAAGGCTGATGAGCAAGGGGCAACGTCATTCAAAATCCTGTCGACAACAGGAAATAACAGACTGCATGGGGTTGCGGAGATCTATAGGTAAATAATCAGCATCTCAAAAAGGAGATGTCATAGGCCCTATATCATGCGCGTCGATTTATATTCAGCACAGAAGACATCATCAGTAATATAACTCTTATGGATTGATTCAAACTTACATAAGCCGCTTTTCAGGCAGTTTATTTATCCGTAGGAGTCAGTATGGAGATGGTACTGAGAACCTTAGCCATGTATTTTATTTTACTGGTCAAGTTTAATATCGTTGGACGCCGGGCGTTATTACAAATGACCAGTTTCGACCTGATTTTATTGTTGATTATTAGCGAAGCAACACAACAGGCATTACTGAGCAATGATTTTTCCGTTACGGGGGCGATGCTCACAATAGTCTCTCTGGTGGCAAGCAAGTTTAATCAGTCCATGCGTAAATTGTTTTTCAGCACTGTGATATCTGAAAGCAGGTGAATAAATACATCTTCAATACTTTTCATATTCATAAGAATACCCTCTGGATTATAGAAATATCTGCGAGTCTAAAACAGACCCGCAGGACACTCTTTTTATTAAAGGATGAGACTGGAGCTAATAATCAGGAATTGTCAGATTTATGGCCACCACTGTGCTGGCCACCTTTGCGATCTGCTTCAGACGGCTTATCTCGGTCTTCAGCGAAATGACTGGAACCACCACGATGCTCTGCCATATATCACCTCATACATATCGGCTATGTCAGTCAGATACAAAAATGTATTCGTACCTGTCGTTGTTCAGTGCTTAACGCTAGCATTAATTCTGACTTAGTCAAATTTAATACCCGCACCCATTTTTTACCATTGTTATTTTTCAACATATTATAAAACCACCTCTTTGTTTATTTTTCATCTACCATAACATTAACGAAAAGTCACCCCATGACTACTCTAAGAATAATAAAACCCCACTCAACCCAGGATTAATCTCATACAAGGCATTATTAAGATACAAGTCGTTAAATTTGTTCTACGCTTATTGATTCTTGTCAGAAAAATAGAGAGAGGTGATTGAATGGCTAATAAATATAATGAAAAACAGGGGGCTATTATGAAAAATACAGAGCGCTTTCCTGCTCCGCCTTTTCCACACCAAAAACAACCCTTTCCGGGGCTTGCCGGAAAAATGCAACCACGTCCCGATCACGGTGAAGAAAGCTATCACGGAAGCGGTCGGCTTACTGGCAGAAAAGTGTTAATTACCGGTGGTGATTCAGGTATTGGTCGTGCAGTTGCTATTGCGTATGCGCGTGAAGGTGCGGATGTCGCTATCAACTACCTGCCTGATGAAGAAGAGGATGCTCGTGAGGTCGTCGATCTGATAAAAAAAGCAGGAAGAAATGTCGTGGCGATCCCTGGTGATATTCGTGAGGAATTGTTTTGCCAACACCTGGTTAGTCAGGCGGTTGAGTCCTTAGGTGGGCTTGATGTACTGGTCAACAACGCGGGGCGCCAGCAATTCTGTGAATCGATTGAAGAGCTCACAACTGATGCCTTTGATGCAACCTTCAAGACCAATGTCTATTCGATATTCTGGATTACTAAAGCGGCAGTCCGCCACTTGCCATCAGGGGGAGTGATTATCAACACCTCGTCAGTGCAAGCTTACGAGCCCAGCGAAATCCTGCTGGATTATGCTCAGACCAAAGCAGCGATCGTTGCTTTTACAAAATCGCTTGCAAAACAACTGGCACCGAAAGGGATCCGGGTAAATGCCGTTGCTCCAGGTCCCTACTGGACGGTTCTACAATGTTGTGGCGGCCAGCCACAGGAGAAAATTGAGCAATTTGGTGCCAATTCACCGCTCGGTCGGCCGGGTCAGCCCGCAGAAATTGCGCCACTTTATGTCACCCTGGCTTCCGCGGAGAACAGCTATACGTCCGGGCAAGTCTGGTGTTCTGACGGTGGGACCGGGACGTTATAACATGTGTTTATAAGAATGAACCGCAACAGAACAGGTACAGTTCCATACCTTAGTTTGCGAAGTCGAGAGCCGTTCTGTTCATAAATATCTGATTAGGAGATATCCGACATAGAGCTCACCCTAATTCGTTTAGGACTAGAATAGAGTAGGTGTATGACGTATTCCACTTTAGTACTGTCTTTTACCTGACACCCAGGAGATTAAATGGCTGACTTAAATGAACGCATTGAAATCCTTGAGAAAAATATCAATGATCTGAACCTCGATCTTCACGCATCAAAGGTTGCTATTAACGTTTTATCTACGGTGATAAACACCATGAGTGGTGAACCGGGTTTACTTGAGAGATCATATGAGCAAACCAGAAGTTCTGCTCCTCTTGTAAAGTTCAATCACCCAGTAGAGGAAGGTTATGAGGATAAACTTACGGAGAGAATATTGAATTTACTCTCGGCTACCCAACACGAGCTTAACTAATGCAAAGCTACCCAAGAGGATAAACGGAATATCCTCTTAAGGGGATCGCATTCTGGAATGACTCAATTAAGTTGGACAGTTCATGTTACGGGCCTCCATGGCTGAGGCGTAACCACTATCAGACGGGGTACTACGGCGGTCCTGTTCAGCGCCAGTACTGTAATAGTGACTTAATCCCGTGTCTTCCGGTTATTTTATTCAACCGTATCAGCGTTAACATTCCGTACTAAATAACAGCCATTCTGCGCACCACGACAGAAAAGTAATTCTGCCTACCCCTGATTAATCTGCTACAGCGACACAGTCAATAATGTGGCGTTTCTGACTGCAATGATGAGCGAGGACCTGGAGTAAGCTATCCAGATGATATATAGCAGTCTCTGCTTTGCAGGCCTCATTACATCCTGTGCTGGTAAACTTCCTTATTCATCGTGCGGTCAATACGACATAAACAACTTCAGATGTCTCTTCCCCGGAAATCGACTGCGACATCGGCATGAGGATGTTCTACTCTATTAATGAGCGTTTTATCAAAGCTGTTAAGTCTATTCTTTTCGCCGATAGCCATTAAGAATAAGATCATAAGATCATAAGATCATAAGATCATAAGATCATAAGATCATAAGATCATAAGATGGTAATCATTACAGCGCTGAACACGAAACGAAGCGATAGG
Source organism: Citrobacter freundii complex sp. CFNIH2 (assembly GCF_002880615.1). Classification (NCBI taxonomy): domain Bacteria; kingdom Pseudomonadati; phylum Pseudomonadota; class Gammaproteobacteria; order Enterobacterales; family Enterobacteriaceae; genus Citrobacter; species Citrobacter freundii complex sp. CFNIH2. The sequence continues at coordinate 2,438,330 of NZ_CP025757.1, forward strand.
CTATCATCCCTCGATATTATTGCTTTATATATTTATGAAAAACATTCGGCCAATCACTCTTTTCTGCCATTTTATTGAGTAGTTGCATTAACTCATAATCGCTACGTAAATTAAATCTTTGCATAATCTTGTATTTATGAGTGAATACCGTTTTTTCACTGATCATCAATTCGTCTGCAATTTGCATAACTGACATACCCTTATATAAACAAATCATGCTGCGGACCTGCTGAGGTGATAGTGTTTTTTGCTGACAGTCATAACATGAAACGGATGACTGACGATAACCTTCCTGCCGCATCTTGTGCCAGTCAGCATTCAATGCCGAACGTAACTGTGTCACGGAGGCCCGACGAGAAATAAAAATAACATCCTGAAAACAAGGAGGCAGAGCTGAGACGCGCTTATCATTATCAACAAAGCCAATCACAACTCCCTTTTTACGCTCCTGTAATTCAGGGCAGCAGATAAAGCACTCTCCAGGACATAATGCAAGCACAATGACATCAGCTACCTTCACGCTTTCTGATGTGAAGTTATAATTGAAATCAATTTTTATATTCTTATGAGAAAAGAAGTCACTGAAAAACCAGGTCAATCCACTCTGAAAAAATGCATCTAACTCTTTTATAACAATATTAATCATTTACTATACCAATATATAATTAAATTTCTCTATAGATAGGTCTTTTTCTCAACAGACGAGCTTCTTGTTATATCGCCCCGTGGAATTAAAAATTGGCAACAGCATAGCATTCAATCTTCGCCGGGAGTTATTACTCTGTTCCCAGGCAGCGATGTAAAAGCCCGTATAAAAGAACCCTGCAATACTAAAAGAATGCTCCCTTTAAGGGATGACAAATAACACGTCTATATCTTTTTTCAATCAGCAGCCTGTCAATTGTATTGCATTGTCAAAACGACGACTGCGCGAATGGTCCCAGGTGTTGGCCTTCCAGCCACCGATGTGACCATGGCTTTCATGGGAATGGTCGCCGTTCTGTCTGCTGCAATATTTTGCGAGATATGGGATCCGCTACCCATTAACAGACCTGTGGTGGCATCAGATATCGCGATAGCCACGCGAGTTGCCGTGCCATTATTTTGGTAATAATGTTCACCAGCCTCCGGGTCAGGCGTTCCGGTAAAACCGGTCATCACGCTCAGCGTACCCTGTGGGCAACGGGTAAATAACAGGTTAAAAGAGACCGGTTCAGAAGATGACCCAGGTGTGAACATATTTGTTGCCTGTATATTACCAAGATCGATATTCATATTCGAATTTCCACCATTAAAAATACACGGTGATGCGATAATGCGACCTTTGACCTTTATATCCACATTATCTGCCGACAGCGCTGGTAATGAAATGGCGCAAATCAGAAGCATAACAAAGTTGTTAATATTCATTTAACAGTCCTTATTGATAGGTCAGACTCAGCGTTGCGGAAGCATTCGCAATCCCCGTTGTTACCGTAGTTTTTGTCTGATAATAACGTGCGGTTAACGGGAACATCTCCTGGCCACCATTTGTTCTCTTCAAAACAAGGTTATTTCCAGGAATTAAGGGGATATTATTGTAAACAAGCTATATGCCAACCCCACTCGCGACCCCTACACTTCCCTGACCTGTTAATGCAAGCACGGTGTTATCACTGACATCTGGATTTTGTATCCCGGTTAGCATAACGTTAATATTGGCTCCGGGATCACAATCCAGAATTAAATTTTGCGTCTTCTGTGCATCAACTGGCATTGTTCCCACTGCAGAACCAAACTGGCTAACTAAAACATCACCCATTTCAAACAAAATATTCGATGTTTTTACTGAGCACGCCACCTGAGTGATAGATCCAGTTCCCGCATTCACGGGAATTTCAGGCGCAATTTCTCCACCTCGATATTGCATCGTAAAGGCCACAAACGATGCCAATTGCCCGGTCACCGAGCCAGATGTAATATCACCAATCTTCCAGAATTGTATAATCGGCTGAAAGTCATTAATAGCAAGATTGCCAGAGTTAGATGACCAACTGAATGTTGAATAATTATCACCGCCAATAAAGTTAGTGCTAGAATAAGTTGCCTGGCCTGCTTTAGTGTTTTTATAAAAGCCTAAAGAAACACCTACCCCAGGCAAATTCGTTTTATAAATACGCCGAGTTCCGTATGTTGCGAAATAGGGTAAAACACCACTTCTCATCCCTGCACTTGATCCTTCATCTGCGGTTGCAACGCAGGTATAAGCATGCGTTAAGGAGCCATATATCTCATTACTGATCGCTTGCCCAATAGAGATATCCCGCTGAACAATAATATTGCCATAATCTACTGAATATGGAGATCCGATATAATTATAGTTACAGCAGAATCCACTTAGTGGAAATAACATGCTTAGCATTAAGAATGCAAAACTGATAATTCGCATATCTACACACCTGATTTAAATAGTTTCATTTTGACGTTAACGGCAAATCGCATTATCCAGAATCACATCGTTATTCTGCTTCATCATGTTTATAGAGTAATGTACATTGCAAGTGTTTTCGGATTGATTTCCCCATTTCACAGTCAGGTTTACTTTCGGATCCAGTCCCGTTAAGTACACCTGACCATTATTGCCAACAATAAAGCCGCTATGCTTTGCACCTTCAATGCTGACTATTGCGCCGAACGGCACGAAATGACCGTTTCTCTGGGTCAAAGTCATCAACATGCGAGCACCCACACTTGCCAGATAGTTCGCCCTGACGATGGCTCCACGGGTAGGCACCACGGTTTTGACCGTTTGTTCAAACTCAACGTTAGCCGGCAATGACTCGGTGATTAATGACACATCATTTTTGCGGTAAGGCATTAAATTCGAGGCAAGGGTATATCCTCGATAATCTGTTGTAGCCCCACTCATATTATGGATGCCAACACCGGAAGCCCCTGGGGCGGCAATCAGGACGTTAGTTTCTCCCAGCGGTTGAGAGAACGTCACGCCATTTGCATGAGCGACAACGCCCCCCTGAAGCCCGTAATTAAGACGATCGATATTTTTGTCATAGCTGTATCCGGCCGTTAACTCACCATAGGTGCCTTTATAGTCACCGTTCATGTTGCCGGTATAACCCACCCCGTTAGTGCCATAACCCTGCTGAACATTCCAGTTAAAAACGTTATTCGGCAAAGCCACACCATTCATCCCAACGCTGTGTGTCGTGCCATTACGCTTGCTGGCATTCATGCCATAGTTTGCCCATGTCTGCGGCAAAAGCTTTTCCAGGGGGATGCTGATATTCAGTGCCAGCATCTGGTCTTTATCGTAGTTCTGGTGAGCGCTGTGCGTGCCCGCGCTAGCATTCTTACTCAGGGTCCAGGTCAGACCGTAACTAATACTACGCCAGTAGTTGTTATACCCAACGCTCCAGGATTCCATCGTCTTACCGGAGTCCCAGTAATCTTCACGCGCGACGCTCAGCATCAAAGAACCCAGGCTATCTCCCAACCCCTGGCTCAGCGTCAGCTCAGCACGATTGCGACGTCGATCCTGAAGCGCATGACTGTCACCATAAGAATCAAGGACCTCCTGCATGCCATAGTAGCCGTTGGTGGAATAGCGGTAGCCTGCGATTGCAAAGTTGGTGCCAGTTGTAGCAAAGTTTTTACTGTATCGTGCCCGCCAGGATTGACCGTTTGATTTTGGCATATTTTGTGGCGTGGACCAGCCCTGGGTTATATCGGTGGAGATAGCGCCGAAGTCGCCCATATTCTTACCCACACCCGCAGCGAGAGCCTGATACTTCCTCGATTCCTGCAATCCGCCATAAAACGTAAAACCATAGGGCAAGCCGAGAATACCGCTAATCTGACCAAAAGGTGTTTTATCCACACTGCTGTTATAGGAACGATATTGACCACCTGTTAACGCATATTTTATTCGCCCTTCACGCTGCAATACGGGAAGTGAGGCAAACGGCACGCTAAAGTGTTGTTCACTGCCATCAGCCTCTTTAATGGTGACATCAAGATCTCCGGCGCCGCCGGTAGGATACATGTCCTTAATTTCAAAAGCGCCTGGTGCCACAAAGCTCTGGTAAATCTGATAGCCATTCTGACGAATAAGCACCTGAGCATTGGTTCTGGCTATGCCGCGCACCACTGGGGCATAGCCCTTGAGAGAGTCAGGCAGCATGTCATCATCGGAAGCAAGTTGAGCTCCCCGGAAAGGTATGCTGTCGAAAACATCTGCCGGGGCAGAACTGTCCCCCAGCGTGAGCTGCGATTTCAACGGAATTATCGTGCGTTGGGCGTAAGTGTAAACCGTATCCCAGGCATCGTGTCCCTGCGAATCTCGCGACCAGGTAGTGTAATTTCGTAACCGCCAGGGACCAATGTTCACTCCCGGACGAAGGTTGGCATACTGGCTATCGCTGTTGCTGCTGTTATTTTTTGCCCAGTTGTTCGCCCCACTCAGAGTGTAGTTGAGCATAGCGGCGCTAATGCCTTCATCCCAGTGTTCGGACGGCACCGACCCTCGAGCTTGCGCTGATATTGCCGCCTGCGGAATGCTCAATACCAGGCGCTGCATGGCAAACTGGAAATCCGCACTAGCGTGAGGAATGGCGTATAGATTTGCACAGGATGTATCGCCCTTCAAACCGGGAAAAAGTCCTGTCTTTACCCCCCAGTTTTGTAATTGCTCAATGGTTAAGCAGGGTTCTAATTTTTCATCGCCATTAAGCTCTTTCATTAATATAAACGTAATATCGCGGGTATCGACTAACTGATCATCCAGTACAACATCAACATGATAATTCCCTGGTGCCTGTGCGCCAGACTCAAACCCTGAAAGATCGACTTTCACTGTCCCTGGATTATCCAGCTCAACCAATTCTGGGTTAAAAAAATCGCGACTATAACTATTTTGTGCATTACCGAAGAGCACGACAGTTATCAATAATATCAACCGAGCAGGTCGTTCTTTTATAGAATCCTTAGCCATTATCCTAAATCCCACTCAGTTTGTTTTTACCTTTCTACAGACTGGCCTTGTGTTCTGCGCCTGGACTGCCATAATCATTGATAATTTTGAATACAACTGTCCCCTTTGTTATCCCGGAAGGTAAGTCGAATGTCGCCGTACCGCCGGGTAATACATAACTGACATCAAGCAATTTATTACCCGCCACTGAAATCTCATTAAAATTAATCACATGTTGTGTCGGATTATTTACCTGTATTTTCTGTCCTATCTGTTGCCAGCGTAATTTATCAGCCTGCTCTTCCGGAAGTGTGCCTTTCATCACAGCTGGCCGGTAGATAAGCTTAATTCTAGTCTTAACGGCAATTTGCAATGTATTGTCGACTTTAGACGAAGAAGGTATAGCTTTTATGTTGAGCCAGAACAGGCTCTCTTTATCCTGAGGTAATGCTCCGGTTACCACAATACGCTCGACATTTTGTTGTCCATTATTCAGACGGTACAAAGGCGGTGTAATAATAAAAGGAGCCTTCTCTATACCACCATTAGGCGTTTCGATCCATGACTGGATAAGATATGGCATGTCATCTGGATTGTTAACGTTAATAGAGGCCTCTTTTTTATTACCATCAAAAATAACGCGAGTCCCACCAATAATCACACCAGCCTGGGCAACAGATAAACCGGCGCTCAATATCGCGGCGGTAAGTAATATGTTGCGAAGAAAATTCATTTTACACCTCTAAAAGATGGGGCCGTACCAGCCCCATCTGTTTTCTGAACAAGAAACTAGTTATACACAACGGAGAAGTTAGCAACGGAGTTTGCCGTACCCGGCGTTACCGATGTGGTGGTAGAAATATATTGCGCATAGAATTTCAACGTATTGTCTTGCGTACTGCTAAGTATGTAGCTATAGCTGTTTTCGCCGTGCAAAGGCAGATCGGCTTTATCTGCAGTCATCAGATTAATCGCCACCCCCGATGCCGCACTCGATGTTGATGTATCAATAGCCAGCAAGTTAGGATTCGTCAGATCCGGTGTACCATCAAAGCGCACTTTTGTAGACGAAACCGTGACCGGACAGTTTTTCAGAACAATATTAAAATCCTTCGCAGCCGCTTTTGTGCCGCTATCCGGGAATTCACTTTTATAAAAGTTACCCAGATTTACTTCCTGATTTTTCGAAGCCACATCGACTTCACAGGCATTATCCAGAATGTTGCCGACGAAATTAACGGTGCCAGCGGCAGCATAAACGTGAGACATAGACAGCGCTGCGATTGTAGTTAGTGCCACTAAAAAAAGATTTTTTTTCATCACTCTGTTTCCTTATTAACTTTGTTTACTACCCATTTTTTGACAATAGGCTTCCTGTGGGAGTTACACCCTTTTGTGCCAGTGACTTTATTTTTAGAGTGCAGCATGCCAACCATAATTAATTACGGGAAAATACTGAACTGTTCAGCTGACTGGTTAAAATTTATCTAATCATTTTCTTAAACTCAAATGTTTTCTCAGTCTAGCTGTAGACTTTCCGTTAACGAATATTCAACATTCATTTCTTGTTTCTCCCCATCAGCAACGTCCAGTCTATTTTTAGACTTACGTATCAAGAACCAAAAAATCAATAAGTTAGAACGCAAATTTTCCCAAGTCTACTTTTAGACCTTGTGCAAATATTCCTTGAATTCTTAATTTTTAAGATAATTCTTCATGCCGTTCAAAAAATGATCATGCATGCGGAATTGAGGTTTCTTATGAACACGCGCTTAACGACCACGGAAAACAATGACAAATCATCCGCCCTGGAATTAAAACCATGATCTTACCCACCATTAGTGGACACGCGACTAAGTGAGTAAACTCTCAACCAGAGGTAGCTCACATGACAAAATCCGTATCAACCAGTAAGAAACCCCGTAAGCAGCATTCGCCTGAATTCCGCGATGAAGCCCTGAAACTCGCTGAACGCATCGGTGTCGCTGCCGCCGCCCGCGAACTCAGCCTGTATGAGTCGCAACTCTACAACTGGCGCAGCAAGCAGCAGCATCAGACCGCATCCTCTGAGCGCGAGAGTGAACTGGCGGCTGAAAATGCCCGTCTCAAACGTCAGCTGGCTGAGCAGGCAGAGGAACTGGCCATTCTCCAAAAGGCCGCGACATACTTCGCGAAGCGCCTGAAATGAAGTATGTCTTTATCGAACAACACCAGGCTGAATTCAGCATTAAAGCCATGTGCCGCGTACTGTGCGTGGCCCGTAGCGGTTGGTATGCCTGGCGCAAGCGCCGCAGCGTCATCAGTGCCCGCCAGCGTTTCCGGCAGGGTTGCGACAGCGCGGTCAGTAATGCTTTCGGCCAGGCAAAACAGCGCTACGGTGCGCCCCGTCTGGCAGAAGAGCTGCGTGCGCAGGGCCTGGCGTACAACGTGAAAACCATTGCTGCCAGCCTGCGCCGTCAGGGGTTACGGGCGAAAGCCGCACGCCGGTTCAGCCCGGTGAGCTACCGTGAACATAGCCTGCCGGTGTCAGAGAACCTGCTGAAGCAGGATTTTTACGCCAGCGGCCCGAACCAGAAGTGGTCGGGAGACATAACCTACTTGCGTACCGACGAGGGCTGGCTGTACCTGGCGGTGGTCATCGACCTCTGGTCGCGGGCCGTCATCGGCTGGTCGATGTCATCGCGGATGACGGCCCGGCTTGCCTGCGATGCGTTGCAGATGGCGTTGTGGCGGCGTAAACGGCCGGAGAACGTAATTATGCATACGGACCGGGGCGGACAATACTGCTCAGCGGCCTTTCAGGCACTGCTGAAGCGGCATAACCTGCGCGGGAGCATGAGCGCCAGGGGCAACTGCTACGATAATGCGTGCACGGAAAGCTTCTTCCACTCACTGAAGGTGGAATGTATCCACGGAGAACGCTTTGCCAGCCGGGAAATAATGCGGGCGGCGGTGTTCAATTATATCGAGTGTGATTACAATCGCTGGCGTCGCCACAGTGCCTGCGGTGGTATTAGCCCGGAACAGTTCGAAAACCAAATCCTCGCTTAGGGCGTGTCCACATTACGTGGGTAGGATCACCATTCATGCATATAGAGACACTGAATAAACATGTGTTACCCGTTGCAGAAAGATTAGTGATCGGCAGAGGTGATGTTGTGCATTATTATAAAGATGATATCCGGCAATGTTTTTTGCTATTACAAGGTAGCGTCGCCTTGCATCGCCGCGGCGATGGTATTGTTTTAAACTCTGAATCGGCACCGTTTATTTTGGGTGTCAGCAGTCAGTTTTCCTCTGAACATCTTTATGTCAGAGCTCTGGAAACTTCAGAGATAGCCCGTGTGTCATTGGATTGTTTTAATAACATCGTTGCACAACAGGATTTATGGGAGCATTTTTCGAAACTCTTGATTTACACTGCCTCCCGCGTGTATGAGCATTGTGCGCAAATATCGCAGATGTCGGCCTATGACATTATTCGCTTTCAGCTTGTTGAACTCATGCAAGAGCCTGACGCGATACGACAAACAATTACGGCTGCGGCCTATATCAAAAGCCGAACCTATCTTTCACGTAGCGGTATCATGCGTATTCTGGCAGAACTGCGAACCGGGAAGTACATCACCATGGAACGGGGTGTACTACTTGATATCAACCATTTACCCCGTAAATATTGACGATTGCGATGCATGGCACAGGGAGTAACGCTATAATCAGACAGGTCAATATGAAGGTTATCGGTTATGTCCTCTTCAGAAAAACCTCACAAAGGTTCGCCCTATGCGCAAGAGCTGATTACTCACTTACAGCCGTATTCTACTCTACGTAAAATAGAACGTGGGGAGCAGATGGATTTCCAAGTGAATGGTCAGGGAATGTGTTATCTCATCCTGGAGGGAACCGTGGCGATTTATCGCCGAAAGGATAATATGATGCTGTCAACTGCGCGCAGTCCCGCTCTGTTTGGTCTTGCCAATCTGACGGATATTTACTTCGATGATTATATTAAAACCGTCAATTCCTGCGTGATTGGCGAGATCTCCACCGATCGTGTAAACGAAATTATCAAAGAAAAGTCGTTATGGGGGCTTCTCTCAAAACAGCTGATGTTTGTGTATGCCCGACTTTACAACAATGTGATGCCTCAGGGTGCTCCGACTGCGTACGAGATGATTCGTCAGCAGTTACTTAAGCTAATAGAAGAAGATGAGAGTTATCGTACCGCAGTCACGGCAGAACTCTACATACGCGAAAAAACCCATCTTTCTCGCAGCGGCGTCATGCGCATCCTGGCGGATTTAAGAACGGGTGGTTTTATCGAAATGGAAGAAGGTAGGCTCATTAAAATACACAAGCTTCCCGCCAGATACTGAGAAAATAGAAAACTGATAACAACGGGATGAGATGTAAAAATGCTGCCAGGATCATTAGCCACAGCAAATTGAGTACGTATCGACGCCGCAGTTGAATCGCCACTGGTTTAACAGACACCTCAGAGTCATTTAAGATGGCTTAAAGAGAGGTGCCCATGAGCGGTAAGCGTTATCCCGAAGAGTTTAAAATTGAAGCAGTCAAACAGGTTGTTGATCGCGGTTATTCTGTTGCCAGCGTTGCAACACGTCTTGATATCACCACCCACAGCCTTTACGCCTGGATAAAGAAGTACGGTCCGGATTCTTCCACTAATAAAGAACAGTCAGATGCTCAGGCCGAGATCCGCCGTCTCCAGAAAGAGCTGAAGCGGGTTACCGATGAACGGGACATATTAAAAAAAGCCGCGGCGTACTTCGCAAAGCTGTCCGACTGAGGTACGCCTTTATCCGTGACAACACCTGTTGCTGGCCTGTTCGCCTGCTCTGTCGGGTGCTGGATGTACATCCCAGTGGTTTTTACGCCTGGCTTCAGCAGCCGCATTCACAACGCCACCAGGCAGACCTGAGACTGACAGGGCAGATTAAACAGTTCTGGCTGGAATCGGGATGCGTCTATGGTTATCGCAAAATCCATCTGGATCTGCGGGACAGCGGGCAACAGTGCGGAGTGAACAGAGTCTGGCGACTGATGAAACGTGTCGGGATAAAGGCTCAGGTCGGATACCGGAGCCCGCGGGCACGTAAAGGCGAGGCCAGTATCGTGTCGCCCAACAGGCTCCAGCGACAGTTCAATCCGTATGCTCCGGATGAGCGTTGGGTAACGGACATAACCTACATCAGGACCCACGAAGGCTGGCTGTATCTTGCCGTGGTGGTTGATCTGTTCTCACGCAAAATTATCGGCTGGTCCATGCAATCCCGGATGACAAAGGACATTGTCCTGAACGCTCTGCTAATGGCTGTATGGCGGCGTAATCCCCAAAAACAGGTGCTGGTTCATTCGGATCAGGGCAGTCAGTACACAAGCCATGAGTGGCAGTCGTTCCTGAAATCACACGGGCTGGAGGGCAGCATGAGCCGTCGCGGTAACTGCCATGATAATGCGGTTGCAGAAAGCTTTTTCCAGTTGCTGAAACGCGAACGGATAAAGAAAAAGATCTACGGAACGCGGGAAGAAGCCCGCAGCGATATTTTTGATTACATCGAAATGTTTTATAACAGTAAGCGTCGGCATGGTTCCAGCGATCAGATGTCACCGACAGAATATGAAAACCAGTATTATCAACGGCTCGGAAGTGTCTAGATTATCCGTGGCGATTCAGCTGACAGTTTCTCCCTGGCGGTTAAAGAGTTACTCGCACCAGTCCCACCAAGAGACACGGGTATTACCCCATCATTTCCTACAACGCCAAGGTTCTTTAAAGCACCTGATGATGATTTTGCTCCAGTCCCGCCTTGTTCAATACTGAGTGCAGTCGTAAGGCCCGATAAACTAGTGATATCGCTGTTTGAGCCTTTATCGGCTTTTCCATTCAGGGATGTTGTAAGGCTTCTCCATGCTGGTCCGCTGAAAGTGGTGCCATCAGGGAGTTTCACTGTGATCGTGCCGGTGCCGCTGAAGATCTGCTGCCAGTTCTGTTTATCGTAGTTAATACCGCGAAGCGCCTCCGCACTCTGGGCAACCAGCGCAGCCGTGACCATATTCAGTGCCACGCGAGGAACAGCGTACCAGGCCGCACCGGATTGTGTTGGACCGGTGTAATTGCTGACCAGCGTCAGAGCTGTGTTGCTATGAACCGCTCTGACGGGAAGTGTGTAAGGGACACCGCCGACAGTCACTACGATAAAGTCACCTGCTGCCAGTTCGGTAGTAAAAGCAGTTCCGACACCGGGAACTGCAGCAGAGTTATTGGTCAGGGTTAATGTTCCTGCTGACATGAATATGCCCTCAATACATGTTTGGAAGGATCAGAAGCGGCATGCTGATATTCTGGTTAAAGGTGGCATCCCAGTCGCTAACGTTGTAGTTACCGAAAACACGGTTATATGCTGAACGTATGCTTCCACCAGACATGACGATCCCTTTAGTACGCACATTGGCGACCCCGTTAACCATTCTGGTTTGCGTCCCGGTATTGGTAAGATGGCAGTACCCACCACCAATACTCTGGAAGGAGTCAGTTATCTGAATGGTACGGTCATAGACCATTGGTCGCTTTTGCGTTGAAAACGTCACCTGGCCTGCTGGATTTGTCATAGTGATGCCATCACCACCGACCGGCGCAGTCTGATTAAATATTGCAAGGTCAATTGTGACGGATGCTGTGACATCATCCGTTCCGCTATAAGAGATACTCCGTACAATGATATTGGTCCCGTCAAATGCAACAGAAACATTTGGATTATCCCATTTGCCAAATGGAATACCTGAGACGGGTAGCGCTGCGCTTCCGTTTACAGTAATTCGTCCTGTATAAGCACAGGTCATCAAAAGTGAACGATTCGAAATAGCGGTAAAATCTGTTGAACTGGCGACCAGAATCCCTTCGTTATATGTAGCGGCAGGAAGAATTTCGAGAAATGTTGCGTCAAAATCAACCTTCTCACCATTCCTGTATCCTTTTTTACCAAAGTTAATATTTACCGATGAATTTCCATTCCTTGTTACGGAAGACATAAAATAAATATTTGGAGGATTTGTAAAATCCTGAATTACAACTGGCCTTCGTGCAATGGTGACAAGCTCTGAACCAGCAGTCATGGTAACAGGGACACTGTAACTGGAACCTCCACCATCTCCATATTGCCCGGATGTTGCGCCACAATACGACGGGGCACGAAGCCCCGCTGTAATCGCCATCACCGGGCGACCATCGTTATAATCAATCAGAATACCTTCTGGCATAATTCACCTACCATTTACCGACAACAACTCGCCCACCGCCAGACAGATTGACAGTAATTCCATTCCCGTTAATAACGACCGTATTATTCACACCATTAAATGCAAACTGACCACTGTCAGCATAAAATTTCCCATGGAATTCACAATTGCCGTTCTTATCGATATTCCACCCTGCCCCTAACGGCCCAGAAACGAAAGAGGTGGACCGGATATAGTTACCAATTTTGGCGTTGGTGATACTGCCATCCTGAATAAGCGCATCGCGGATAAATACCTGTCCGTTAAAGACAAAGAAGGCGGCGGTGTAATTTCCCGGATCGCTACCAGAATAAATGCCGAACTGATCAGCAGCAAAAACCACTGTGGATTTATAGGTGCTGCCCGATGGCTCAATGGACATACCAAACCCGGTGTCATATTTCACACCGTTTCTGACAATCCCAAGGTTCAGTGTGTACGACGCTTTCGCAGTGCCATCGCTTTTCACTTCAGCTGTTAATTTCTGATTTACAGCCGCCATCAGTTCACCATCAGGTCCGATCTGCGCCTGAACATAATCGGCCAGTTCAGCGAATGCACCATCCAGATTTGCTACCGTGGTGGTCACTGTCATCACTTCGGCTTTGACTTCACCGTACTGCTCAAACTGACGCTGGACCGTGCCGTGATTGGCGAGGGCATTTTCCATTATGCCTTCAAGGTTTGTGTCAACCCCGCCTTTAATGTTCTGGAATGCTTCAGAATTCTGAACAGAATCATCAATGAGGTCGATCAGGCTTCCTGTATCCATTGAGCACAGAGCAGGGACTTCGATAAATCCAGAAGCACCGAATGCGTTAATGGTCCTGATATACCAGTAATAGGTATGCCCGACCTGCAACTGATTGCTGGTCCATGTGGTTCCCATCCCCTCTCTGCTGGCATTACCCTCAACGATCTCAGTTGATGTGCCCTGAAGTTTCGTTTCACCTGATGTCCAGAAGTCGAACTGGGTGGAAACGTTGGTGATAGCAGCAAGGCGGGGGATCATCGTCACCGCAAAGAAACCCTGCTCAATATCAACATGCGAGGGCGGCGGCGGCGCTTCAACACTGAACTCAAGATAAGCTTCCGGCGATTCAGCCCCCATCTGATTCACCGCTGAAACATGCGCAGTGTAGGTATTCCTTGGCAGCCCTGTCAGACGAGTGAAAGACCCCGGCACCTGGGCAGAAAGCACCATCTGTCCATTGCGACGAATGACGACTTTGTTATAAACAACCTGCCCGATATTTTCCCAGGACAGTATCCCCTGGACCACCTGACCGATTTCTTCGACGGTGTACTTCATGTTCTGCGGCTGGGCAACACCACCGGACGGTAACTGAGTGAATGGAGGGCGCTCTATAGGCTTGCCAATAGCATCACCCCATACATCAGCCGTTTCCTGTTTTAGTGTCAGTTGCACGCCGTTCTGCACACCAAATTTCCAGTCCGTTACCCGCATCTCAACGTTCACGATGCCGATAGACGGGAAATTGACTTTCACATACATTCCGGGGCGATATCGGTAGCCACTGAGATTCAGCGTAACGTTCATCGTTCTGGCAATACGGGTACGCTTTAACTTCACATCAGCCAGGCGCTGAGCCTGAAACTCACTCGTCACAAATCGCAGTTTCATATCCTGCGATATTTCGACGCCGTCCTCCGCCACCCACTCGCTTACAGATACGGATGGGAAATCAGCTTCAGTAAACCCCTGTTGCGGATCGACGAATGTTCCCTTGATAGTATTAACACGCTCCGACTGGGAAACTTCCGGCATGATTTCGATATCACCCGCAAGCTGGCTTTCGGTGATCACTTCCGTTGCCGGGCCATAGTACGCGCCAACCAGCAAACCATGCTTACCGGCAATATAGGTCACGTCACCAGCACAGGCCGCAAGCATCCCCTCCAGAATGCTCACCTTGTTTTCGCTGAGGTCAAACTCGCCGTTGATCGTGTAGCGTCTTTCGACGGTATTGCCGCCGGTGATCACATCCTCATCGCAGATGTTGGCGGCTTCCTGAAACTGATCCCAGTTAATGTCTGAATCAGGAACCTTCAGGTAGTTGCGGTAATAGTCCAGGATAACCAGCGCTGCGTTGTTACTGTACATCACCGTCGGTAAGGATTAACTTGTCCATCTCAGCCCACTTTCTGTAAAGCTCGGCCATTTGACGGGAACATTTCTCAAGTCGACCTTCCGGTAACCAGAATTTAAAATCGGCGTGAACGTGACCGACAGGAGCGCGCCAGACTTTTACTGCGGCACAGATGTCTATCTTGTTTGAAAGGTCAACGCCAACCCATAAGGGATAGGTTTTAAGTTCATGCTGCGGGGCGATAAAATCGCATTTTTCCCACTTAATCATGTCCATCCAGGCCGACTCGGCGGTAACCCAGATATTCATGTGCTTGGTGAAAAAGTTAATTCTGGCCGAAACCTGCTCTTTCGCCTTTTTAGCCAGGCGGCGCAGGTCATCCCAGCGCTTACAGATACCCAGCCCAGGATTAGCCTTCTGCCAGACTTTTTCATCAAAGGGATCGTCACCTTCATCTAAGGTGTAGATGATGGCAAAAAACGTATCGTCTTTTACCAGCCCACGCAGCACCTTGATGGCGTAATCACGCAATTCGTAGCAGATGCCTTCTTTGTTGAAGCCAGCGGTGGTGATGCCGAAAAGCAGCGATTGCAGGCGCGCCCCGGTTGCCGTCTCCAGAACGTCCCAGACATCACGGGTTTTATGAGCATGCAGCTCGTCGACGATGGCGCAGTGGATGTTCAGGCCGTCGAGGTTGTTCGCATCTGATGATAAAGGCTCGAATTTGGAGGCCGTTTGCTCCTGGTAGATAGCGAACTTGTTGAATTCGAAGATCCTCCCAAGAGTGGCTTTCGCCTTCTTGACCATATTTTTCGCGTCTTCAAAAACAATTCGCGCCTGGTCACGGGTGGTTGCAGCGGAATAAACCTCCGCCCCGCCCTCGCCGTCGGCGCCAGCCATATAAAGCCCCACGCCGGAGCAAAGTGTTGATTTGGCATTTTTACGGGCCACCTCAACATCTGCTGTACGGAAACGCCGAACCATCACCGGACGACCGCTGCCATCGTTACGCAGGACGTTTTCCCCCGTCTCTTCGTTAACCAGCGGGATAACAAAACCAAAAATATTAATCAGGATGAAAACATGCCAGTCCATCAGCTCAATAGGCTGGCCTGCCAGCGCGCCTTTTACGTGAGGCACAAAATTATAGAAATTCAGAATGTGCTGCGCACGCGGCTCACTGAAGAAAATACCGCGCTCTTCGCCGTGTGCCAGATCGTCAAGAAAACGCTGACAGGCAAGGCGCACATACTCACAGGCAATAATTTCCCCCGCCACCACCCTCTCGGCGTAGCGGATGCCTTCTGCAACATTAGCCATTAATCCCTCGCTTTCATAAACTCGGTCATCGGATCAACCGCATCAGGACCTTTTGTATTCACTTTAGAACGGCTTGCTGGCGTCATGCCGAATTCACCGAGCATGGCGCGTAGACGTTTCCAGGCATCTGCTTTCATGATGGCGGCCGGGTGAGCCTTGATCATGCGTATTTCTCGCTCTTTACCTTCGTCTGGCTCTTCGTCGCTATATACGGCGTAGGTGTAGCCTTCCCTCTCCAGCGTGTCGCAGTGGTGCCGGTATTCGGTATAAGCCTCAACCAACAACTCAAGGGCTCGCCCGTCAAGCTGGGAGATCACGCCGATGGCGTCCAACTCTTCAGCCATCCGCTTAAACCAGTATTTCCCCTGTTTGTCGAAATGCTTCGGCGTTGGGGGAACCCCTTTAGGTGGTTGCGGCTCGTTTTGGTTTATCGGTCGTTTGGATGGGTTACCCCTAACCAAACGCAGATGGGTCGGGGTTTTCGGCGGTCCTGACATAATCGAAAACTCCTATCAATCATCGAATGGGGGACCCATAAAAAAGTTTTCTAACCTGCGGCGATGTGAATAAGGGTTAGGCGGCGGTCCTTTGGCGCGTCGTTCCTGAACTTTCAACCCGCCCTCCCCATATATGATAAAAGTTCTCATTTGCATTGAAATAGTTGCATTTGCAACCACTTAATGAGAACAACTATCATTTGAGTCTTTCTACCGCTGTCTTCGCCCTATGGCAGGGCTTGCAGAGGCTTTCGAGGTTGGACAGGTCATCGGTCCCCCCATTTGCTTTGGCGGTGATGTGGTCCACCGTCTCAGCAGGTGTGTACCTTCCATTTCGCAGGCACTCCTGACAGAGGTGTTTATCTCTGTCTAGTACAAGAGGACGCAGTTTGTCCCATTTGCTGCCATAGCCGCGTTGATGCCTGCTTTGCCCTCGCTGATGCTGCTGCCAGCCTTCATTGCGATGGTTCTCGCAGTAACCAGAACGATCTGTTGTTGTGCCTGGACAACCGCGTTTACGGCATGCTCTGGGTATCAGTGCTGGCATCACAACCTCATTACTGGAAATATTCCCAATCGCCACGCTCGACGGCGTTCTGTACGTGGTACAGAGTCAGGATGACGTTCAACCGGTTCACCATCTGCATGATCAACCAGCGAATAACACGGATAGACCACCTCATCACCATAAGCATCACCTACTGCATAATCAGCAGGCTTGCGGCTGTCCCATCGTGCCAGCATCTTTTCAATGCGCTCCGGCGGGACGCTGTAGCAAACGCCATGTATCAATCGCGGGAGAGTGACGTAATCATTGCGGAGTTTGTCAGCCATAATTAGCCGCTCAGCTATCTGCATCTGATATTGTGGCGGTCGGCCAGTGCCGAGATAAAAACTCACCAGTGCGTAATGAAAACGCTCCAGCCAGTCAGCGACCATTTCCCTGAACCCGGGAACCGGTAGCGCGTCATCTTCGATAATCACAACCCGACAATCCTGCTTTGAAGCCCATTCAAGCGCGCGGCGGTGATTCCAGTTAGCGCCATTGTCACCACTATCAATTAGCAGGACAGCACCGAGATGCTCAGCCAGACACAATGCCTGCTTGTGTCGTGAATGGTGTCCGACAACCACAAACTTAATCTCTTCAGTCACCAGAGAATCTCCAATAAAAAGCCGCACGATGGCGACTACTGTCTGAATATCAGGGTGTTGCTTCGCTTTAACCCTGGTTAAGGTAAGCACTCAGCCCGTCAGTGGTGGGACACTGGCGTACATAATGCTGGAGCTATGGCTGAACACCTCTGGCTAAGGAAAAGAAATGCCTACTATCAAGCAAGATCAAATCGAGCTATATCGGAAGATTGAAGCACTTGAAGCAGCTTTAACTGTTACTTTGGCAGCCGTTTCCACGGCACTGCCATCCGTAAAAACGGATGTTGTGAAAAATCTCAGACTTTGGGCAAATACCAACAAGGAAGTCGAAGGTGCACCACAGGCCTTCTCCTCATTGGCTGATAAAATCGAGCAGACCAACTTCAACGTTGAAAACTAATTTTTCCGAACAAGCGATTTTATTAATCCATTGCTAATATTACTTTCAGCGATCTGTTTAAGGGTCGCTGATTCCATCGCTTCAACCTTTTTCTCAAGAATTATAAGGCGCTCTATGAGTGTCATATTTGTCTCCATTTATTTATGTTTCCACCACGCTGACTCTTTGCCAACACCATCAGTTTTGAACACTGTATGCACCAGAGGGCCGGTAACCAGCCAGTCAGCAAATGACTGCGCGACAATACCGAACGCCAGCATGTCACCTACCCCGGCGCCAGCCTGTTCTTTCTTCCAGAAACGATAACTCTCGATCCGGTAGTAAAGACGGATAATGCCGTGAGCGAACGCCATTACATCAGCGCGGGTACCGCCCAGCAGACCAGCGTTAAGCATCACATCGCTGCGATGCGCTTCAATGAATTCCTGATAGATTCGCTCAGGATGATTCTGTTTCGCCCAGGTGTCGGCGTAGGTCTTCGGTTCTGAACCGACATACACCTTTCCGGCTTCCATTTCTCCCCACGGCGCGCGTAGCATTTCGACATCGGTACCATCGGTACACCAGACGAACCGGTATTCAGGATGATCGCGCAGGTGCTGCCAGATATGCAGCCAGCGCCGGAAGTAGACGTTCATTGCAACATCAGGAACTGTCACCAGTTGAGCGCCATCAGGAACGGCGGTTAGCTGATCGGCCAGCACTATGGCATCAGCACCCCGGATTGATTTAGCCCAGGCGGTCAGCGCCGCCGGGTCAGGCTGCATTCTGCTACCACGCTGCGGGTCAGGCTGGCTGGTAAGCAACGTTGTGATTACCACGTCGCGCTGCTGCCGGTACTCAACGTAACCGGTATACCCCGTATCGCGCCGTTCGTTGTGGATTTTCACATTACGTTCCACCAGCGCTTTCCGGTCTGCCGTTGGCACCGACCGATCTACGGCTTCATGCTCATCGAGCGAATGAATCAACTTTTCGGAACCAGTTACATCGGCATAAGCCCAGGTAGTCAGGCCAGCGTTATGGATGCGCAGGGCAAGGTCACTGTGTTCGTACATGCCGCGCCCGTAAATCCAGTCAAAGCCACCGACATGCTCGATAGCGCTGCGGCGGTAATACAGCATCACGCCGCGCTGCCCGGTGTACGCCACATGCTTATCGTCGCTATAAAGCACAGCGAGATCGTTAAGCTTGCGCGGCCCGGCAAGGTCGAGGAACTGATATGCCAGATGCAGCTCAGGTGATTCGATATAAGGAAGATGCCAGCCATCGACAATCGGCCATGCGTCGTCGTCCCACAAAAACAGATGCTCGCACCCGGCATCAATCAGCGCTGTAAGACTGGTATTCTTCGAAGCAACAATGCCGAGTGATGTTTCCTGGCGAACCAGTTGCACACCAGCAGGAACTACGGCCGCAGGTTTTGACCCGTCGTCTATAACAACCACCAGCGCTCCGACGGGCAGATGTTTCATGTGCTGTTCGATGGCTCGCTTAAGCACTTCTGGTCGATTGTGCGTTGAGATTGCTATTCCGATACGGGCAGATGAATTACAGACAGGCGCATACGGGACATTATCAATAATGACCTGCATAATTTCTCCAGGAGGAAAACTACTGACGTTTGATGAGAACTTTCCCGTAAAGCGTCTGCCGATTCACTTCGCCGTTCTCTGCTACCACATAGCCACGCTCATCATGAACAGCAGCAATTACTTCGCCCTTCTCATCATCAGCCGTGTAGACGTGCTTAACCTCAACGCCATCGAGAAAGACAGCGTATCGCTCGACTCCGGGATTAATCTTCCTGCCGGGATCGTCATCTAAGACAGTAATTCTCATACAAGCCTCATTTCTTCACGCAGATAGCTTGCGTATTGGTTGATCGAGCGGTCTCAAAGTTTTTCAGGAATTCGGCTTTTGCGGCCTCGCAAGTCTCCCGTGAGGAAAACTCCTGTGAACGGACGCTGGCAAAATCATTATCAGCCCATGCTGAAGCGTATAAAGAAAATATGAGGATAAAGGTCATCTGCGTTTCCTTTTAGACGTGAGCCTGGCGCACGGTAAAGCCGCCAAGAGGTAACGGTTTACCCAGGCTCACTACTGAAAGACTCTCTTTGATGTGCGCGTGCGATGCGCATTAATAAGCCACGCGGGTGCGATGCTGTTTTATACCCTGTAGCGGATAAGAGTTGTCTTATCCGCTTGTGGGGATAACCATTTTCAAGCCCACCAGCAGGTAAGCTTTGTAATGGTAACTCAGTCGTCGAGTTGCAACACACCATGCTCAAGTGAATCGGAATACGCGATCAGCCCAGTGTATTCAGGAATAATCTCGCCATCATCCGCTTCAAACTCCGGAATTTTTCCAGTGGTGATGGTGTATTGAGACGCACCGTCTTCTTTCGCGAAGACAGCCAGGTCTTCAATCTGTTTTGCTGTAAGAACTACTGTCATGCTCATTCCTCATTTATTAAAAAGCCCCGCTATTGCGAGGCCAGTGATTTATTGTTTGACTCTCTTACCGAGTCGTAAACACGCTCACACGTCATTCCGGCGCGGTAGCGTTCGTCAGCGATTCCAGCATAACGTTTAGCTTCTTCTGCAAGGCTTCCGAGCATGTCGGCGAGCATTCCGGCGTCGGCGCTGGCTGTTTTGCTTCTGACGGCAGCGGCAAGATCTGCGGTGTGCTTTGCGGCGTCCAGGCGGGTGGCAAGTTTTGTTGCTTCGATGCGCAACTGGTTAACAGTGGCAGACAAACCAGCAGCAGTGGCAGCAGCTTTTGCCGCTTGTTGTTGTGCATCTTTCTCCGGCAAAAATAATCGCCTCGGCAAACGGGTCTGAAGGCAGTTTGTTCATGTTGGGTGCATTTTTCATCGTCTGCCTCTCAGTGAGCCATCGGCGCTGCCGGAATGCCTTCCGTCTTAAGCGTTTCAATAAAACTGTCGTGAAGAAGCGCCATCCCTTTAAGCCCCCCTTCAGACATATCGATCCCCGTGACAGGGCTGATATCTATCATGCTGCGATATATTGCCGCGGCCATTTCCGGGGCTTTGTTCGCCGGGAACATTTCGTATGCTAGCCCCTCGATATGATTTGCCAGTGCAAAACGTTCAGACCACGGGTAAATGACTATGCCTCCCTGTTCGCCGGTATATACGGTGACCTCCTCAGGCTCTCCCTGCTCATTTTTCACTTCAACAGATCCGTTGGTGTCAAACATTTCACAGATAAATACGGCGGCCACCACCCAGCGCCAGAGCATCAGATTCTGCTCATTACTCAAAATAAAGTCCCCGGCATGCATACCGTGCCAGAGGGAGGCAACCAGACGCAGTCCACTCACTAAATCCGAGTCATACTCTCCGCTGTCGAGTTTCTGAATATCAGTTTCCGGGACGGCAGTATTGCCTCCACTCTGCTGGCGATGGAAATAAAGGACTACATTTTTCTCGGCTTCCAGACGGCTCATCAGAATATATTTTTCTGTCTGGCTGTTTTCACCAGAGAAATAATTACTTTGTGTTTTACGCATGATAAATCTCCAGTCCAAAGTTATTATCTTTCGGATTGTCCAGTGCGGCGGTCACTGCCTCTTTCATAACTTCATTCATAAACTCAACACCTTCAGATGTGAGGCGACTGCAGTCTTTCGTCAGCATCCCGGCGTAAGTGTCGTTCAGCATCTGCAGTCCTTTATCACTACCGAACTTACGCAGGCACTGGAGTTCAATGCTGTTGATAAGGCAACTACTTATGGCTGACTCTGTCAGATTATCGAGAGCCACGACCTGTCTTTTCACCATCAGGTTAAGTACTGCTGAACCGTTGTTACGTAACCGACAATAATGAATAAAGGCATCGGCAATATGTTTTCGGTTTAATTCAAGAGAGTTATTTGACGTTTTCATAAATACTGTTCTCCTGCCATCAGGACGAGTGCTCTCCCGACCTGATGGCCGTTATTTTTCGGGCTAAATTTATGGCGCTACAGTGGCATTATTTACCGATATTTTGCTTCCGCTCACGAATACTGAAATCCGCTTCATCTGCATTAAATTTCAGAGCAGAAGCAATACCCGGCAAATACATCATCATTTCGCCCAGATTACGCAAATCCTCTTTAGCCATGTCACCTGTGTATTCTTTATTATCACAGGCCCAGAACACAATATTGCCGACAGACCCAGCCCGGACATGATGCCCTCATAAGCGCTTTCGGAATGCATACGGATCGCCACCAGCGCCTCATCATCCTCTTTATGCAAATCACAACGGGTAAGCAATTGTTCGATGTTGCTCATACACCACCTCCGGCCAGTTTTTTCAGATCAATCCCGTAAACAGCCAGCCATGCTTCAGCGGGCCACGCCTTCACACTGCCGTAGCGTTCGTCAGGTACATCCCTGGCCTCAACACCGTTGTCGCGGCACCAGCGGCGTAATGGTGCGAATTTAAATTCACCCTTGCGGCTGGTTGCCTTCTCAATCCTGGTGATGGTTGCGTGTTTTACGCTTTCGCCAAGCTGCTCTTCCAGATCCCGGCAGCGACGGGTTACAGCACTGAGTTTTCCGAGTGCAGAGGCTTCGCGTTTACGGCTGATTTGTGCTTTTGTTCGCTCGGCGTGATCGGCCCGCTCTTTTTCTGCCAGACGGCCCTGCTCAGACGTCATCGCAATCTGCAGGATCTCTATCGTGGATAATTCACGTTGTACAGGCACTGGCTGGTAACGGGCTTCCAGCTTGTCAACCAGCACACGGCGAACAGCTTTTGACTCGCGCGCAGCCACCCGAAGAGCCTGCTTGCGACGCATCCCTATGACTTCCTGGTCCGCTCCACCTTTTTTACTGTCCATAGGGGTTACGAAAGTTTCGTAACCCTCCCCGGCAAGCTCGTCTTTGATGCGGGCGACAAAATCGTTATTGCGAATAGGTTTTTGCCCACACTCTTTGCGTGCTTCATTAACCAAAACCAGTAATTCCTGCGAGTCGATATAGTCGGTTTCGGTGTCAAGACCTCCGCCAGCCATCAGTTCAGTTTTATCAGCCATTGCTCTTCTCCTGCGCCAAAAAGTTAGTCACGCCATCGCGAAAGATACTGTTCATCACATCCAGTCCTTCACTGCTGATATCGTCGCCACTGAAGCAGACATTCAGCATGTGCAAAGCAAAAGCCTTACCCGTCTGGCCTGGATATTCCTTCTCTGCCGGATTAACCAGCCCTTTACGGATACAGGTTGCCGTGGACGCTTCCTCAAGCATGATCATGACGCGCTGGCCGTTATCGGCATTGATCCAGGCAACAGGTCGCCCGCTGTCTTTCATCACGTGGCGGATGTATGCCCTTGCCAATTTCAGGCAAAGACTTTCTGTGTACTGCTGGTATGACTCAGCCATTGCACACCCCATGTTCATTTTCTGTCTGCTCACCAAGATCCAGAGAACGTTGCAGATTCAGCAGCACATCTTCATCAGTGCTGTAAATATGTGGTTTAGCCATTGTCGGCCTCCGCAACTTCACGGGCGATCTTTTCAATCAGATCAACCAGTCTGAAACACATCTCCTCTTCTTCCTCACTGGATGTGAGAAACCCGGCAGCGGCAGCAAGCGCCTGAATTTTGTTCAGGGCATTGAAAGCATCGAGCACCTTAACGTTGCGCATTGCATACCCCCTGTTCGGATGTGACAGACCAGCCAGCCCGGCGGGCCATTTCCAGAAACGACGGTAACGTAGCTATGTGTTCGCCATTCACCAGCGGGTAGTCACACACATGACGTCCTTCTTTAAGCTGAACCACCACACATCCGGTAAAATTCGGAGCGACATGAAGGTTTACGTTCAGAAGAGTGCGAATACCTTTCCGCAACATCAGCTTTTCAAACTCACCTGTATCGCCATGAGCACCACATCCCAGGCAATGGAATGTCTGAGTGGCAGGATCGACAGTGAATGATGGCGTTTTCTCGCTATGGAAAGGGCAGAACCCGATGTAATTTTTTCCCTGCCGATCCAGATGAACGCACGACCCGACAGCGTTGAGAATGTCAGTCATCACTAGTCTCCTGTGCTTTTCTGGCGGTTTCCTCTATCTGCGACATAAGGCTCCCGGCCAGTTCAATACGGTCTGAAGTATCAGTCAGGAACTGCGCTGCGCGTGCGAGCGCTTCAATTTCGATAAGAGCATCAATTTTGGTGAGTTCAGACATTCGCCACCTCCTGAACACCAGAGGTGCATGCTTCAAAACGCTGCTCGAAAACCCAGGAGAAGTGATCGTCACCGTCTATCAGTTGGAGACGACATGGAGCCTTAGTACGAATCTGCGCGGCAAAGACCAGTTTCCAGTTCAGGAAATGTGAACGTGCCTGATGTTCGGTATTAGCTTCAGCGCGCAGAACAACGGGTGTCGCGCCAGGTTTATCTGACGGCGTGCCCAGAAACAGATATGTAAATTCAGGCCGAGTTTGGGTATCATGTGAACATGCCATAATGTAAGCCTCACTTACGTTGTGGTTAGAGACCCGGTTAGTGTTCCACCACTGCCGGGTTTCGCATTTTTCAGTAAGGCGGAACGCCGAACTGTGCGCACAGATTAAATCCATATGTGCGCACATGTCAATACTTAACCTTTCACTATTTTTATAGTATTCTGTGCGCACACATTTGGTACCAATATGAGGCGCAGAAATGTCTAGCGGCAACATCAATAGCAAATCAGCAAAGAAGTACATCCGCTTTCCGCACGAACTACTCGAAGATATTGACGCGAGTGTAGAGCATGAAAAACGCGAGCATCCGAACGCCAATTTTTCTGCTTGGGTAATTGACGCCTGCGAGGTTAAACTCAGAGGCGAGCAAAGGAAGAAATACAAAGACAATCCCGACCAGTGATCGACTTGGTCCCCAAAGGCAACGTTCGCAGCGTTGCCTTTTTCTTTGTGCACACGGGGTGTGCTGCCAGTAAAGCCGCTCATACTGATACCTCGACTTTCCCACCACCAATCAACTCAAATGGAATCTGACCAATTTCATCCACCAGCTTTTGCGCCTTAACCAGTTCAGGCAGATCACCCTGGCGCTTACGAAGACGGCGGCCAGCATCGGAAGAATCCTCGTCTGAAGCCTTCCAAGCTGCTGCAACAATATTTCGCATCTGTTCAATGGTGTGGTGAACATCCAGTTGAGGAGCCGAATTCTCTTTCTCAATGAGATCAAGAGCCCACCTTCTAACCTCTTTGGCAACCTGTGTGTCAGCAAGGAACCCCAGCAAATGGAGTCCGCGCGGAGAGAAGACCCGCACCTTTTTTCTACGTAAGTTATTGTTTATTCCATTGGTCATCACATTGATGACCTGTGACATCCCTTCGGTAAATTCATCTTTATTCCTGTTGTACAAGTTGGTGATGGCCTTAACTTGTGCATACCCCAAAAGCCCCGCAGACTGTTTTGCAGTGAACCATATTTTCCCGTCACCATTGTTAAACGGAATTACCACCTGGTCATGAAACTTCAGTTCGCGGCAATTAACGCCCTGACCGATTTCAGAGTGAGCAAGGCCCTGCCCGGAGAGGGCATTTAATTTATTCATGGTTATTTACCTGTCGTTAATTAGTTTGATGACTGTCGTGACAACCAGATCTTAATCAGATGTGAATGCAACGACACACAACAAATGCGCATAAGGGGTTCTTTATCAGGCTACCTCCTTGCGCGATTCTTCGATGCGCTGGTTAATCCAGTCATTAACTTCACTTTCGACGAAGGCAATGGCACGTGAACCAATTTTGACAGAGGACGGGAATTTACCCTGTCCCATAAGGCGGTAGATCCAAGCTTTGCTGTAGCCAGTGCGGCGCTGGACTTCTGAAAGACGAATAAAAGATTGCGACATGTATACCTCGTAACGTCTATTGTGAATTACGAGATGAATGATGGCATGAAAAACATGATTATTTTCATACCCTCAAGCATGAGGGAGATTAATTGATAATTTACTCTAAGGGTTTAGGGTAAATTATCATTCTGCGGCATTGTTACCATAAGGGTTACGACCAAAGCACCCTCAGGGTAAGAGCTGATATGCTCAAACAGCCCTGAGGGTAAGGGGATCATCCTCGCTTAATAGGACAGGCAACCAATTCGATAGACTCAGCCTGACGACTGGTGAATCCCATATTCTCAAGTTCTTGCTTAATGGATGCCT
The DNA here is from genome assembly GCF_002880615.1 of Citrobacter freundii complex sp. CFNIH2. Classification (NCBI taxonomy): domain Bacteria; kingdom Pseudomonadati; phylum Pseudomonadota; class Gammaproteobacteria; order Enterobacterales; family Enterobacteriaceae; genus Citrobacter; species Citrobacter freundii complex sp. CFNIH2. The sequence continues at coordinate 2,464,283 of NZ_CP025757.1, forward strand.
GATTTGCCCGCGTAGCTCTATCGTTATCATGGTCATATTTAGACCACTCTTTATTTCTTATTTGTATGGCAAGAAAAAGTGGATCATCCTCTCTATATTTTTTAATGAGAATTGGACGTTCGCTTTCTAGCTTACGTACTTGCCGTTTAAGCGTATCAATTTCCATACGCAACATTTCAACGTCAGCTTCGCTCAATGGTTTAGTATCTGTAGAATCAGGAACACTAGGTGTTATTTCGTCTAATGGAATAGACAAGTCCATACCTAGCTTTTCTGCTAAATTTTTTAAGTCCGAGCGTCTGAAGCCATATACATCGAAATGAGGCGCAGACCAATGATCATTACTCCCCCAACCAGCCATCATTTTCTCCTTAACTCTTAATTAGAACGGAATATCATCGTCAAAATCCATCGGCGGTTCGCTAACTGTAGAACGAGCTAATTCGATCTTAGGGGCTACTTCAGGCATATATCCTTCTTCACGTATGGCTTTGAGGAGAGATATTAACGATGGGTCACCATCATAATGGTTGTCAGTATAGGTAGGCTCAATTGTGCCGGCTATGCCTTGTTTAACCCATTCAGGAAGATCACCATTCGATTCCTCTATATAAAGAAAATCTGCGATTTGGGTCTCACTGACATGTGGTTGATGCAAACGAATACGTGTAACTAATTCTCTCAGGCTAACAAACTCACTCTCGCGCGCTTTGAGCACTTCAGCTATGTCTAACATAACGTCACCTCGCATCCTCTAATTTTGGCAGCTATGTCAGCCCGCAGAGGTGTACGGGTTTTTAGTACCAATCTAAACATAGCCATTTTCTTTTCTGGGATTATCGTCTACTGAGGTATACATGTCTAGAGCAAGCTGTATGCATAACCAGTAAAATAACAACTATGACACATTATTGTAAGTCAGATGTTGTTCCAAAACTGGCAAAAGTTGTTCCAGAATTGTTCCAGCCAGAATGCATATATGAAAATAAAAACAATTAGTTATGTTTGTAAACATATATATGGAACAACTGGAACTACTGGAACAACCACCTTTCTCTCATACGTGAGTAAGTGGCTTAGCCAACAGACTTCTTAGCCAGCTCATCCAGATAGTCCGCATACCACTGGAGCATCTCCCGACGACCGTCAAGATACTGCGCATGGTTGTAGGTACCACGGATAGTATTCCTGTCGGCATGCGCCAGTTGCGCTTCTATCCATGCAGAGTCAAATCCTTTCTCATGCAGAACCGTACTCATCGTGTGCCTGAACCCGTGGCCTGTTGCTTGCCCTGCATAACCAATACGTTTAATCACCTGGTTAATACTGGCTTCACTCATAGGCTTGTGCGCATCATTACGCCCAGGGAAAACATACTTACCCCAGCCAGTGATCTCTTTTAGCTCCAGAAGATATGATTTTACTTGATGTGAAAGTGGAACAAGGTGAGGACGACGCATTTTCATGCGTTCCTTGGGGATCTGCCACATATCATGGTCAAAATTAAACTCAGCCCACTCAGCGGCACGCAGTTCTATAGTTCTGACGCTGGTATACATAAGTATTAACGTAGCTATTCTGGTTACTTTACTACCACTGTAAACATGAACTGCATTTATGAATGGACCAATCTGATCCGGCATTAAATGAGGGAAAGGTTGCTGTTTTGGGGATTTCAGTGCACCAGCTAAATCCGTTACGGGATTAAACTCAGCTCTGCCGGTTATGATTGCATAGGTAAATATCTGACGGCAGGCTTGTCTGGTCTTTTTTAGCTTATCCAGTACACCGCGCGCCTCCATTTTCTTCAGTACAGAGAGCATAGTCATCGGCTTAATATCTGTTATGGCCTTCTTCCCGATATACGGGAATATGTCTTTTCGCAGATATTCAAGAATGTCGTCGGCATAGCCGGAGGACCAGTTCGGCTTCTTATGGTCATGCCATTCAAGCGCCAGAAGTTCAAAGCTGTTATTAACCGCGAGATTTTTCGCCTCTCTGGATGCCTGTTTAACCTCAGATGGATCATCACCCGCGGCAAGTACTCGCTTGGCTTCAGTCCGTTTGTCTCTGGCCTCCGCAAGCGTCACATCCGGAAAAACACCAATGGATAGCAGCTTCTCTTTCCCTGCATAACGGTACTTCATGCGCCAGTACCTGGAACCGTTCGGGTTAACCAGCAAATACAAACCACCGCCATCAGACAGCTTATATGGTTTCTCTGTTGGCTTTGCAGTACTTACCTGGCGGGCAGTTAGCTTCATAATGGGGGTATCTCATTTCATTGAACCTGAACATACCCCCGAATGTACCCCCAGGCGAGCGTAGATTTCAATAGATGACACTAGACTTTGAGATAATGAAGTTTTGCTATAAGGCTTGGTATATCTGGATTTAGTAGACTTTAAGAGATGTCGGTAGAAGTGAAAATGGCGCCCCCTACAGGATTCGAACCTGTGACCGACGGCTTAGAAGGCCGTTGCTCTATCCAGCTGAGCTAAGGGAGCATTGAACTGCAATGCGGACTGACACAAAACTGGTCGGTATTATACGTTCACAACCTTAACGGTCAATGGCTTTCCTCTCAACTGCTTGAGTTGTGAGCATCCTGCCTTTCCTCAGGGCAAATCCCCCACGGATCGCCATCTAAAACAGCGTCGACTGTAAGCGGTAACTGACAACCGTCTTCACTTCTGACAAAATAGCGCCATCCCCTTTGACGTGAAGTAACAGATGGAATCCTCTCTCTGATGGCAGCAAAGATTATTGACGGTAAAACGATTGCGCAGCAGGTGCGCTCTGAGGTTGCTCAAAAAGTTCAGGCGCGTATTAAGGCCGGACGTCGCGCCCCAGGCCTGGCGGTAGTCCTGGTCGGCAGCAACCCGGCATCGCAGATTTACGTCGCAAGCAAGCGTAAAGCCTGTGACGAGGTGGGATTCGTCTCCCGCTCCTATGACCTGCCGGAAACCACCAGCGAGGCGGAACTGCTTGAGCTGATTGATACGCTCAACGCCGACAACACTATCGACGGTATTCTGGTGCAACTGCCGCTTCCGGCAGGCATTGATAATGTCAAAGTGCTGGAGCGGATTGATCCCGATAAAGACGTGGACGGTTTCCATCCGTACAACGTCGGTCGCCTGTGCCAGCGTGCGCCCCGTTTGCGTCCCTGCACGCCGCGCGGGATCGTCACTCTGCTCGAACGTTACAACATCGATCTCTATGGTCTGAATGCGGTTGTGATCGGCGCCTCTAACATCGTGGGTCGTCCCATGAGTATGGAGTTGCTGCTGGCCGGTTGCACCACCACGGTGACCCACCGCTTCACCAAAAATCTGCGTCACCACGTTGAGCATGCCGATCTGCTGATCGTTGCCGTCGGGAAACCGGGCTTTATTCCAGGTGACTGGATCAAAGAAGGCGCTATCGTGGTGGATGTCGGCATCAATCGTCTGGAAAATGGCAAGGTCGTCGGCGACGTGGTGTTTGAAGACGCTGCCGCACGTGCCTCGTACATTACGCCCGTACCAGGCGGCGTGGGGCCAATGACGGTCGCCACACTTATCGAAAACACGCTACAGGCGTGCGTTGAATATCACGATCCTCAAGACAATTAATATGGCGACATTTTCTTTAGGCAAACATCCTCACGTTGAACTGTGCGATTTGCTGAAACTGGAAGGCTGGAGTGAAAGCGGCGCCCAGGCGAAAATTGCCATAGCCGAAGGTCAGGTCAAAGTGGACGGCGCGGTAGAAACCCGCAAACGCTGTAAAATCGTGGCCGGTCAAACCGTGAGTTTTGCCGGACAGACCATCATCGTAACAGCCTGAGCTGTCTGACGCCTCAACCCGCTCTCTCCTCCGGGGATGTCGGGTTGAGACCCCCTTATTCTCTCCCCCTATCTCCCTACGACCATAGCGGTTAATTATCGATCAACTTCAAAGAATCGCGATTTCATTTGATGAAGCGTGAAATTTCAGTTGCGCAAAATCCACGCCTTCATCACGATAAGTAGAACGTTCTACTATAACGTTCTACTTACAATAACAGCGCCAATAAAAACGCTACTCGGGGGAAATCAGCATGGGTCTGATATCAGGGTTTGTTAAATCGTTGTCTAAATTATCGATGATTGGTCGCGCCTTAATGCTGCCAATTTCACTGCTTCCCGCTGCGGGCCTGCTGTTGGCCTTCGGGGATAAATTCCATCTGCCGCTGATGATGAACGCAGGCGGCGTTATCTTTGATAACCTGCCGATGCTGTTTGCTATCGGTTCTGCCGTCGGTCTCGCTTCAGAATCAGGTATCGCGGCGCTGTCGGCGGCGGTCTCAGTGTTTGTCACCAATATCACCATCAGTACGGTGCTGAGCATCACGCCGGAGATGGCCTCTCAGGGCGGCAAATACGCGATGGTGGTCGGTATCCCGACCCTGCAGATGGGCGTCTTTGGCGGTCTGATCTGCGGTATTCTCGCCGCCTGGTGTTACAACCGCTTTCATACCATGCAGTTGCCGGAATTCCTCGGTTTCTTCTCCGGTAAGCGTTTTGTGGCCATCGCCACCGCGTTTCTCTCCTTCGTGCTCGGTCTGCTACTGCCCTACGTCTGGCAACATATCCAGTCCGGTATCGATGCGCTTTCGGTGGTGGTTAACGGCGATAATCAGGCAGTCTCAACCTTTATCTTTGGCCTGGTTGAACGTGCGCTGATCCCGCTCGGTTTACATCACATCTGGTATCCCTCCTTCTGGTATTCCTTTGGGGATTACACCACTCAGGCCGGCCAAGTGATCCACGGCGACCAGACAATCTGGTTCAAAATGCTGGAGGAAGGGGTCAAATCCTTCAGTAGCGATACCTATCAGAACGCCGGTAAGTTCATGCAGGGCGAGTTCCCGCTGATGCTGTTTGCTCTGCCTGCGGCATGTCTGGCGATGTACCACGAAGCGCACACGAAAAATAAGAAAATTGCCGCCGGTATTCTGTTCTCGGCCGCGCTTACCTGCTTCCTGACAGGGATCACCGAGCCGGTTGAGTTCACCTTTATCTTCGTGGCGCCGATTCTGTACGTCTTCAACGCCGTGATGGCGGGACTGGCCTATATGACCATGTACCTGTTGCATGCGCATATTGCCAAATCGTTCTCCGCCGGTTTCATCGACTACCTGTCGTTTGGCATTCTGCCGTCCTTCAATGGCTATCAGACCAATTTCCTGAACGCCATTATCATCGGCGTGCCGATGGCGCTGATTTACTACTTTACCTTCCGCTTTGTCATTCGCCGTTTCGATATCAAAACGCCAGGTCGTACCGAAGTGACCGCCAATGCAAACGACAAGACGGATACAGAAATTGCCACTGAAATCATCGGCCTGCTGGGCGGTGCGCAGAACATCGACTCCGTCGGCTCCTGCATCACCCGTCTGCGTCTGGAAGTGGCGAAAAGCGACGTGGTCGATAAAGACGGTCTTAACGGCCTCGGCGCGCGCGGCGTGGTTTTTGTCGGCGATAACGGTATCCAGGTGATTTTCGGTGCCAGAGCACAGTTTATCGCCCAGACCATGTCCACGATGATCGGCAAATAATAAGATGCCTGAATGACACGTCTCCTGTACGCTGGGAGACGTTGTTGTATCTGGCTGATAACCGGTATTTTTCAGGGAGCGATTTTGAAGAAAGTCAGCATTATTGATGTGGCAAAGCAGGCGGGCGTTTCGGTCTCAACCGTTTCGCTGGTGCTACGCCAGAAAGGGAAAATCTCAGAGGCAACCATTGAGAAGGTCCATGCCGCCATCAATACGCTTGGTTATGTCCATAACATCGCCGCGGCGAATCTTCGCGCCAATACCTCCAATTTGATCGGCCTGATCCTGCGTGATTTTAGCGACAGCTTTTCCATCAAAGTAATGGCAAGCATTGTTCAGGAACTGGAAAAAAACGGTTTTATGGTTTTTCTCGGCCAGCCGCTTAACGATGGCGATCACCTGGAGCGCTGTCTGCTGTCGTTTAAGCAGCAGGGCGTCGCCGGGGTGATTTACCTCGCCTCCGATAATCGCGCCTCAACATTGCCAGAGAAAATCCGCCACTGCCCGCTACCGCTGGTGGTAGTGTCTCAGTCGCTGCTGGAAGACAAATGCGATCTGGTGATGCGCGATAATCGCCAGGCCGCGAATCTGGCGACCCGCTACCTCATCGAGCGAGGGCATCGTAATATCGCCTATATCGGCGGGCAGGAAGGCTGCCACATTCGTGAACAACGACTGCTGGGTTTTCGCAGCGCAATGACGCAGAACGGCCTGGTGTATCGCGAGGAGTCCGCACCGGCCTGTAGCGACGATACTCAGGCGGCGGGGCTCGCCACACGCCAGTTACTGGAAAAGAACAACACCTTCACCGCCCTGCTCTGCCATTCTCCCGCCGCGATGATTGGCTCGATCTCCGGCATTCATCAGGTTGGGCGCACGGTTGGGAAAGATGTTTTCCTCACGCAACAGGTCGCCCTGATTGGGTTCGAAGACATGCTCCACGTGAATCTGACCTCGCCGTCATTAACCTATGTTTCATCCGCCAGTGAAGAGACCGGACGCCAGGCGGCAGTCCTTATGATGCGCAAACTGAAAGAGCCAGAGCTACAAATCCAGCGTATTACGCTTTCCGGTCAACTGGTCGTGCGCGAATCGGCGTAAATTCAGAATTCACCCGCCTCCTCTCCCCGCTTGTCACTGCTATATTGCTATGATTTGCCAGGGATAATACCGATGCCTACCGTTATCACGCACGCCGCCGTCCCGATTTGCCTTGGGCTGGGTCTGGGACTGAAAGTCATTCCTCCACGTTTACTGTTTGCCGGGATCGCCCTTGCGATGCTGCCGGACGCTGACGTGCTTTCGTTTAAACTCGGTGTGTCCTATGGAAACGTGTTCGGCCATCGCGGATTTACCCATTCGCTGCTGTTTGCGTTGGTGGTTCCGCTGCTCTGCGTGTGGATGGGACGACGATGGTTTAAAGCCGGCTTAATGCGTTGCTGGCTGTTTTTGACGGTTTCGCTGCTGTCGCACAGTCTGCTGGATTCTGTCACCACCGGGGGCAAAGGCGTTGGCTGGCTGTGGCCGTGGTCGGATGAACGCTTTTTCGCACCCTGGCAGGTGATTAAAGTCGCCCCGTTTGCGTTATCACGTTACGCCACGCCGTACGGGCACCAGGTGATATTTTCGGAATTATTATGGGTATGGCTACCGGGAGTGATGATGATGGGTGTGCTGTGGTGGTATAGACGTCATTAATAGTGCCTGATGGCGCTACGCTTATCAGGCCTACCGATCATTCCATCGTAGGCCGGACAAGGCGTTAGCCGCCATCCGGCAATTCAGGTAATTACTTACGACGCCAGGTCGTCCCCTGTGGACCATCTTCCAGCACAATGCCCATCTCGTTCAGGCGGTCACGCGCCGCATCCGCTGCCGCCCAGTCTTTGGCTTTACGGGCATCCAGACGCTGTTGAATCAGCGCTTCAATTTCCGCGACTTCACCGTCATCCGCCTGCGCCCCGCTTTGCAGGAACGCTTCCGGATCCTGCTCCAGCAGTCCCAGCACGCCAGAGATCTTACGCAGATGAGAGGCCATCGCGTTCGCAGCGGCCATATCCTCGCCTTTCAGACGGTTCACTTCACGCGCCATATCAAACAGCACGGAGTAGGCTTCCGGGGTGTTGAAATCGTCATTCATCGCCTCAACAAAGCGCGCTTCAAACGCCTCGCCGCCGGCAGGCGCGACCGACGTATCCGTTCCGCGCAGCGCGGTGTACAAGCGCTCCAGCGCAGAACGCGCCTGCTTCAGGTTCTCTTCGCTGTAGTTCAACTGGCTACGATAGTGGCCGGACATCAGGAAGTAACGCACGGTTTCCGCGTCGTAATACTTCAGCACGTCGCGTACGGTAAAGAAGTTACCCAGCGATTTAGACATCTTTTCGCGGTCAACCATCACCATCCCGGAGTGCATCCAGTAGTTCACGTACTCACCGTCATGCGCACAGGTGGACTGGGCAATTTCGTTTTCGTGGTGCGGGAACATCAGGTCAGAACCGCCGCCGTGGATATCAAAGTGATTACCCAGCTGTTTGCAGTTCATCGCGGAACACTCAATGTGCCAGCCAGGACGGCCTGCGCCCCACGGTGACGGCCAGCTCGGCTCACCCTCTTTGGACATTTTCCACAGCACGAAGTCCATCGGGTTGTGCTTCACATCCACCACATCCACGCGCGCACCGGCCTGCAGTTGATCCAGATCCTGGCGTGACAGTTGTCCGTAGTTCGGGTCGGTCGGGACATCGAACATCACGTCGCCATTGTCCGCCACATAGGCGTGACCTTTAGCAATCAGCTGTTCAGTGATTTCTATGATTTCGGCGATATGGTGGGTTGCGCGCGGCTCCAGATCCGGACGCAGAATATTAAGCGCATCAAAGTCGTTGTGCATTTCGGCGATCATACGATCCACCAGCGCGACAAAGCTCTCGCCATTTTCATTTGCGCGTTTAATGATTTTATCGTCAATATCGGTGATGTTACGCACGTACTTCAGCTTGTAGCCCAGAAAGCGCAGATAGCGCGCCACCACGTCAAACGCCACAAACGTACGGCCATGACCAATATGACAGAGATCGTAAACGGTAATACCACACACGTACATGCCGACTTCCCCGGCATGAATGGGTTTGAATTCCTCTTTTTGGCGCGTCAGTGTATTAAAGATTTTTAACATCGAAGATTCCGTGTAAGACGTGTGTGGATAACAAAGTCTGTATAATACCCATAATTGGGACGGGAAGCAGCACACTTTGCGAGGTGATCGCAGCGTGCGGTTATGCTATAACACCTCCCTAACTCTGACCCTTAGTTGGGTTAAAGCACCACTATATCGGAACAGGATGCAAAAATGGTTACTTTCCACACTAATCACGGCGATATCGTAATCAAAACGTTTGATGATAAAGCGCCTGAAACAGTTAAAAACTTCCTGGACTACTGCCGCGAAGGTTTTTACAACAACACCATTTTCCACCGTGTGATTAACGGTTTTATGATTCAGGGCGGCGGTTTTGAGCCTGGCATGAAACAGAAAGCCACCAAAGAAGCTATCAAAAACGAAGCCAACAACGGTCTGAAAAACACCCGTGGTACGCTGGCAATGGCGCGTACTCAGGCTCCGCACTCCGCGACGGCACAGTTCTTCATCAACGTTGCCGACAACGACTTCCTGAACTTCTCCGCTGAAAGCATGCAGGGCTGGGGCTACTGCGTATTTGCAGAAGTTGTTGAAGGTATGGACGTGGTTGACAAAATCAAAGGCGTTTCTACCGGTCGCAGCGGCATGCACCAGGACGTACCAAAAGAAGACGTCATTATCGAAAACGTGACCGTCAGCGAGTAATCGTGACGACACTGTTTATTGCAGATCTTCATCTCTGCACGGAAGAACCGGCGATCACCGCCGGTTTTCTGCGTTTTTTAGCGGGTGAAGCCCGTCAGGCCGACGCGTTGTATATCCTGGGCGACCTGTTCGAAGCCTGGATTGGCGATGACGATCCCAACCCGTTACACCGTGAAATAGCCGCCGCCATTAAAGCGGTTGTTGATTCCGGCGTCTCCTGCTTCTTCATTCACGGTAATCGTGACTTCCTGATTGGCAAACGCTTCGCCCGCGAAAGCGGCATGACGTTGCTCCCCCAGGAAAAAGTACTCAATCTGTACGGTCGTCGGGTGCTTATCCTGCACGGCGATACGCTGTGTACTGATGACGCGGGTTATCAGGCATTTCGCGCAAAAGTCCATCAGCGCTGGCTGCAAACGCTGTTCCTCGCCCTGCCGCTGTGTATTCGCAAACGCGTGGCCGCCCGAATGCGTGCCGACAGCAAAGCCGCCAACCGCAGCAAGTCGCTGGAAATCATGGACGTCAACAAACATGCGGTTATCGCGGAGATGGAAAAACACCATGTCCAGTGGCTGATTCACGGCCATACTCACCGTCCTGATGTTCACCCGCTCACTGCTAATGGTGAACCCGCCTTCCGCGTCGTGTTAGGCGCCTGGCATCACGAAGGATCGATGGTTAAAGTCACGCCGGACGATGTGGAACTGATCGCTTTCCCGTTTTGAGAAAAAAGCTCTCTCATTATTAATACTGGAATACTCGCGATGATTATTAGCGCCAGCCGTCGCACCGATATACCTGCTTTCTACAGTGAGTGGTTAATGAACCGCATTCACGCTGGCTTTTTGCTGACCCGGAATCCTTTTAACTATCACCAGGTCTCTCGGGTGTCATTGCGACCTGAAGATGTTGATGCGATCGTATTCTGGACACGCAATCCCACGAAACTGCTTCCCTATATCGATGAGCTCACTGAAATCGGTCATCGCTTTTATTTCCAGTTCACCCTCACCGGGTATCCGCGGTTGATTGAGTCTAAAACCTTAAATCCGCATAAAGCGCTCGACGTATTCAAACGACTGTCAGCAAAAGTCGGCGCTGAAAAAGTCATCTGGCGCTATGATCCCATTTTGTTTTCAAACCACCTTCCGTTTGACGAACATATCCGCCTGTTCAGTAAAATCGCCAGCGAATTAGAAGGCCATACCCGGCGCGTCGTCATTAGCTTCGCCGATTTCTATCAAAAGACAGAAAAAAACCTGAAGGCGATTGATTCGCTCATTTACAGCGATATCACGCAAAACCATGAACTCTGTTTAGCGTTGTCGCAAAAATTATCAGAGATTGCCCGGCAACATGGACTGGACATTTACTCCTGTGCCGAAAAAGCCAATCTTACCGGGCAAGGCATTCAGCATGGGAAGTGTATTGATGAGGCGCTGATTAATGACTTATTTGGCTTATTAATCCCTGATAGCAAAGATTCAGGTCAACGTGAGGCCTGTGGATGTGTGAAGAGCATAGACATCGGCACCTACAACACCTGCCTGCATGGATGTCAATATTGCTACGCGACCGACAATCAGCATCAAGCCAACAGCAATTTCAAAAAACATGATCCGCAGAGTCCCTTTTTGTCAGGGGGGACCGAGGGGGTTGATCCGCTTCTGTTAGAACCGGTACGTTTCCAGCAAAATCTCTTTTGACGTCGCAGGAAGCCTTAAAATCCAGCTACGCAACCGTTTTCCTTGGCGTAGTATCGTGCTATTCTCTGTGGCCTCAAAAGCAGTGTGTCCCGCACCACAGGAGTTTTCAGACGCATGTCTTCCCGCAATAATCCGGCGCGTGTCGCCATCGTGATGGGGTCCAAAAGCGACTGGGCTACCATGCAGTTCGCCGCCGAAATCTTTGAAATCCTGGATGTCCCACATCACGTAGAAGTGGTTTCTGCCCACCGCACTCCCGATAAACTGTTCAGCTTTGCCGAAAGCGCCGAAGAGAACGGTTATCAGGTAATTATTGCTGGCGCGGGTGGCGCTGCCCATCTTCCAGGTATGATTGCGGCGAAAACGCTGGTGCCAGTACTGGGCGTTCCGGTACAAAGCGCGGCGCTGAGCGGCGTCGATAGCCTGTACTCTATCGTGCAGATGCCGCGCGGTATTCCGGTCGGTACGCTGGCGATTGGTAAAGCGGGCGCGGCTAACGCGGCGCTGCTGGCGGCGCAGATTCTGGCAACGCATGATAAAGCGCTGCATCAGCGCCTGAACGACTGGCGCAAGGCGCAAACGGATGAGGTGCTGGAGAATCCGGATCCGCGAGGTGCGGCATGAAACAGGTTTGCGTACTGGGCAACGGGCAGTTAGGCCGGATGCTCCGTCAGGCGGGTGAACCGCTGGGCATCGCCGTCTGGCCGGTCGGGCTGGATGCGGAACCGGCTGCCGTACCTTTTCAGCAAAGCGTGATTACCGCAGAAATCGAGCGCTGGCCGGAAACCGCGTTAACGCGTGAACTGGCGCGTCATCCGGCCTTCGTTAACCGCGATGTATTCCCAATCATTGCTGACCGCCTGACGCAAAAACAGCTTTTCGATAAGCTCGGTCTGGCGACCGCGCCGTGGCAGTTGCTGGCCGACAAAAGCGAATGGCCTGCTGTCTTTACCCGTTTAGGCGAACTGGCGATCGTGAAACGTCGCGTCGGTGGTTATGACGGTCGCGGTCAGTGGCGTCTACGCGCCGGTGAAACCGATCAACTGCCGGACGACAACTACGGCGAATGCATTGTTGAGCAGGGCATTAATTTCTCGGGTGAAGTGTCGCTCGTTGGCGCACGCGCACATGACGGCAGCACGGTGTTCTACCCACTGACGCGTAACCTGCATCAGGACGGTATTCTGCGCACCAGCGTCGCCTTCCCGCGTGCTGACGCGAAGCAGCAGGCGCAGGCCGAATCCATGCTTTCGGCCATCATGCAGGATCTGGGTTACGTCGGCGTGATGGCGATGGAGTGCTTTGTTACGCCGGAAGGTCTGCTGATCAACGAACTGGCCCCGCGCGTACACAACAGCGGTCACTGGACGCAAAACGGCGCCAGCATCAGCCAGTTTGAGCTGCATCTGCGGGCGATTACCGGCCTGCCGCTGCCGTCACCGGTGGTGGACAGTCCGTCAGTAATGGTGAATCTGATTGGCAGCGATCTGAATTATGACTGGCTGAAACTGCCGCTGGTTCATCTGCACTGGTACGACAAAGAGGTGCGTCCGGGACGTAAAGTGGGTCACCTGAATCTGACCGACAGCGATACCGCGCGACTGGGCGCCACGCTGGAAGCCCTCTCGCCGCTGCTGCCGACGGAATACGCCAGCGGTATCCTCTGGGCGCAAACTCAGCTCAAGTAAGCCTAAAATGCGGGGAAGTTTAACTTATACTTCCCCGTCCTCTCCTTCCGCGCGTAAAATCCCGTCCATTGCTGTTTGTCTTTTTCAGGATTTCTCATGAACGATGGAACGGACTATCGCGCGATCCTTACCGCCGATACGCCCTTAATCGATGTCCGCGCGCCGGTTGAATTTCAGCAGGGCGCCATACCGGGCGCGATAAATTTACCCTTAATGAATGATGACGAGCGCGCCGCCGTGGGTACCTGCTACAAACGCCAGGGGCCAGAGGCTGCACTGGCGCTCGGTCATCAACTGGTCTGCGGCGAGATTCGCCAGCAGCGTCTGAATGCCTGGCGCGAAGCCTGCCTGCAATACCCGCAGGGCTATCTCTGCTGCGCCCGGGGCGGTCAGCGTTCGCACATTGTCCAGCAGTGGCTCCGTGAATCCGGCGTGGATTACCCATTGATCAACGGTGGCTACAAGGCGCTACGCCAGGCCGCGATCGCCACCACGGAAGAACAGGTCCAAAAACCGATCGTGCTGATTGGCGGCTGTACCGGCAATGGCAAAACGCAACTGGTGCAACAGCAGGAAAATGGGGTAGATCTCGAGGGATTAGCCCACCATCGCGGCTCCTCTTTTGGTCGCACGCTGGAACCCCAGCTCAGTCAGGCCAGTTTTGAAAATCTGCTGGCGGTGACGCTGCTCAAAAAGCAGGCCACACGCTGGGTGCTGGAAGATGAAGGCCGGATGATTGGCGCTAACCATCTGCCGGAATGTCTGCGCGAGCGCATGGCGCAGTCCACAATCGCCGTGATTGACGATCCTTTCGAGCGCCGTCTTGAGCGCCTGCGGGAAGAGTATTTTGTGCGAATGCATCATGATTTCACCCACGCCTATGGCGACGAGCCGGGATGGCAGGAGTACAGCAACTATCTGCATCACGGGCTTTTCGCCATTCAACGGCGTCTGGGCTTGCAGCGGTTTAACGCGTTAACCGCAAAGCTGGACGTGGCGCTGGAGGCACAGCGTCATTCCGGCAGCACCGAAGCGCATTTCAGTTGGTTAGTGCCGCTGCTGGAAGAGTATTACGATCCGATGTATCGCTATCAGCTGGAAAAGAAAGCCGGAAAGATTGTCTTTCGTGGAACGTTCGAAGAGGTTGAAGCGTGGTTGCGCAGTTGAAAAATGCCGGATAGTGATCATTTGTAGGCCCGGTAAGCGTTAGCGTCACCGGGCCTGGCATCAGACTCAGAAGTCGTAACGCAGACGTACCAGGTTCATATCACCCAGGTTGTCGGTGCTGGAGGTAAAGACGTGTTCGTAATCAACACGGAAACCGTAATCCAGCTGGAAGCTGATACCCACGCCATTGTCGGTACGCAGGTAGTTGCGACCATTCACGTATTCAATACGGTCACCCATGAAGTACGGCTGAACAGATTTCAACGCATACTGGTTGATTGGGAATTTATAGCCCGCAAAGTATTCCAGACCCCACGCATCACCGGCAAAGTAGTCGTTAACAGACACTTTCTTGGTGGTCATGAAGTTCTGGTACCAGCCGCCGCCCAGTGAGAAGGTCCAGTTATCCGGGGTCCAGCTCAGCGCGGTACCCACGATGTTCTGATCGTACGTTTTGCTGCCGTTACCGCGCATTTCCGCACGCGTGTAGTTCCACGCCGTACCCCAGCTCAGATCGTCAGTAATGTGATAATCCGCACCCAGTGAACCACCGCCTTTACGCTTGTAGTTCAGGCCATTGTTCGGGTTGTAGTCGTCGCTGAACAGATAAGACGCGTAGAGATCAACATCGCCAACCGTTTTCTTATATTTCAGCATTTTGCGGGAACGGTAAGAACCATCATAGTCGCCGTTAATCCCGTTACCCGGAGCCTGACCAATCATGTCGTAGTCCCAGATATCGGTTTTCGCACCGACCACATCGTAATAGATGCTGTTCTGTTGACCGAAGGTCAGCGTACCCCAGGTATCGCTCTTCAGACCGGTGTACAGCATACGACGCGTGGTGTCATGCGCGCCATCAGCATAGTGATTGTCCCAGTTGAACTGCGCCGGAATGTTGACGCCCAGCTCGTAGAAGCTGATCCAACTGATGTCATCAAACAGATAGTAATCTGCCGCGAAGCGGAAACGGGTACCGCCGTCGAAGCCATTGCGTTTATAGCCATTTGCGCCGTCATCGCCCGTCATATTCTGGAACTGAGGACGAATACTCCCGCCAACGGTAAAGTTGAGACGACTCAGCGGATTGCCCGCCTGCGGATCTTGTTTCAGAACGGTGATTTCCGCCTGAGAGGCGAAGGACGTCAATGCCACTGCTGCGCCGATCGATGCCGCCAGCGCTGTTGTTTTTATAGTCATTATTTTTCCTTGATAGATTTCCTGCTAATTATTCAGCGCTTGAATATTAACTGGTATTAACACTGACGTGTTGGCGGGTTTTTAATGATTTGTGCCGTTAAACAGCGAGGGGTTATCAATTTATGCTACTAAGAAAGTACGCGCCAGCATAAAAACCGGCGCGTCATTATCACGGCATTAAACAGTAAACTGACGGAACAACGCTTTCCCTTTCAGCAGACGGACGCCGAGCCAGCCCCCGCAAAGAGAAAGTAAAAGCGCGCCGCAAAGAGGCAGGACAATCCACAAACGCCAGTCAGGTTCCCACGGGAAGTCAAACACCTGAGTTTGCAGCACCGCCAGCGCGGTTTCCGCGCCGATGGACGCCACCAGCCCGGAGACCAGCCCCAGCATGGCAAATTCACACCACAGCGTGGTGCGCAGGAGTTTCTTGCCCGCGCCTAACGTACGCCAGACCACCAGCTCCTGATGGCGCTGACGCATGCCGACCTGCACCTGCGCCAGTAACAGCAGCATGCCGCAGGCGGTCACCAGCACAACCATGACCTCCAGCGCCCGGCTAACCTGCTCCAGCACCTGCCCCACCTGCTTGAGGATCGCGCCGATGTCTAACAGGCTAATCGTCGGGAACTCACGGTTAAGCTGCGTCAGCATGCCGTTGCCGTTTTCCCAGCGGAAGCTGGTCAGCCAGCTTTGCGGCTGACCATCCAGCGCGCCGGACGGGAAGATAAAGAAAAAGTTGGGGCGCAGGCTTTCCCAGTCGACCCGGCGCAAACTGGTCACCTTCGCGCTGAACGCCTGGGTGTCCCCCATAAAAGTGACGCTGTCGCCGAGTGAAACGTTCAACCGTTTTGCCAGCCCCTCTTCCATCGATACCTCGCCTTCTTCTGGCGGCCAGTTGCCGGCGGTGATGGGATTGTGATCCGGACGGGCATCCTGCCAGGTCAGGTTCAGCTCACGATTCAGGGACTCATCTTGTCCACCTTCCGTCGGCGTGTTGTTTATCGCTGTCAACCGCGCCCGCACAATCGGGTAGAACGCTTCCGGGATCACCTGATGCTCGGAGAGAAATGCCTTCACCTGCGGCACCTGCTCCGGGGCAATGTTGATCAGAAAATAGTTGGGACTTTCCGGCGGAAGCTGCTGCTGCCAGCGATCCAGCAGGTCACCGCGTAAAACCAGCAGCAGCGCCAACAGCATAAACGACAACGAAAATGCTGACAGCTGGCTCAGCGTCGACCACGGCTGACGTAACAGGCGACTGACCGCGAGGCGCAGCGGCAGCGCCGACAGCGTCATTCCGCGCAGCACGTTCAGCAGCATCCATCCCAGCACGCCGCACAACAACGCCAGCACGACCGCCCCCGCCAGCACCGCCCACAGCAGCGGGCTGCCGCCCATTAACCCGGCCAGTAACACCACCACCACCACGGTCACGATCGGCAAATAGAATTTCAGCGGCCAGACGTTGGCCACCACGTCACGACGCAATACGCGCAGCGGCTGGGTGGCTAACAACAAGCGATATGGACGCAAACCGACCAGCAGAGAGATCACCGTCATGGTGCCCAACGCCCAGATCCACGGCCAGAAACTGGCAGGCGGCAGCGCGGCGGACAACACCGGTTTAAGCAGCACCATCAGCATCTTTTCGAATAACAGGCCGATCGCCCCACCCGTCACGGCGGAAAGCGCCAGTACCATCAGCCACTGCCCGACAATCAGTTTTCGCAGTTGCGCCCTGCCCGCGCCGAGCGTTTTCAGAATCGCCACCAGATCGTAGCGACTGCGGCAGTAGTGATTCATCGCCACCGCCACGGCAGCGACGGCCAGCAGCAGTGTTAACAGTGCCGAAAGAAGAAGAAATTGTTGCGAACGCTCAAGGGATTTACCCAGCGCGCCTTCGTCCTGTTCAAGTCCGTACCAGCGATGTTCCGGCTTCAGTTGCGGTAACAGCCACTTTTCATAGCCGTCAAGCTGCTGCGGCGTACCGCCAAATTTATAGCGCCACGTGACGCGACTACCGGGCTGCACGGCACCGGTTTTCGCGACATCCGCCGTATTCATTAACAGACGCGGCGCCATCTGGAAGGGATTAAAGCCGGAGTCCGGCTCCTGCACCACTTCACCGGCAATGCGCAGCGTGGCATCGCCGACATCAATGGTGTCGCCGGTTTTCAGATTCAGCAGCGCCATCAGTCGCGGCGCCAGCAGTACCGTTCCCTGCTGCGGCTTGAGCCCCGGCGGGTTGGTTTCCAGCTCGCCGTACATCGGGTAGATGTCATCGACCGCTTTGACGTTCGCCAGCTGTGGCGTATCACCGGCAAAGGTCATGGTGGCAAAGGTCAGTTGTTCTCCGACCTTCAGGCCGCGCTGACGCGCTTCGTCAATCCACGCCTGCGGCACCTCGCGTGAGCTGCGCAGTGCCCGGTCGCCGGCCATGAACTCACGACTTTGCTGACTTAACCCTTTTTCCATCCGGTCGCTGATGTTGCCCAGCGCCAGCACGCAGGCCACCGCCAGACTCAGCGCCAGCCAGACAATCAACAGCGACGGCGAGCGCCATTCGCGCCAGAACCAGCGTGCGATCATGCCTCCTCCTGCAACTGTCCATTCACCAGACGCAGCCGTCGGTTGCAGCGCGCCGCCAGTTGCGGATCGTGAGTCACCAGGATAAGCGTGGTACCGTGTTCGCGGTTAAGAGAAAAGAGCAGATCGGCAATTTTCTCGCCGGTCTGCCGGTCGAGGTTCCCCGTCGGTTCATCGGCAAACAGGACGTCCGGGCGACCATTAAAGGCACGCGCCAGCGCCACGCGCTGCTGCTCACCACCGGAAAGCTGTGCCGGAAGATGGTCCAGACGCTTGCCCAGACCCAGTTGTTCCAGCAGGGCTTTTGCTCCCGCTTTACTTTGTCCGCTGTTTTCGCCGCGCAGCAGTGCGGGAAGTTCGACGTTTTCCAGCGCATTCAGTGTGGGAATCAACATAAAGGACTGAAAGACAAAACCGACATGCTGTGCACGCAGTTGGGCCCGGGCCTCTTCATCCATCTGATGCAGCGGTTTCCCCACCAGATTGACGTCGCCCTCGGTGCCGTCGTCCAGTCCGGCGAGGATCGCCAGCAGCGTGGATTTCCCTGAACCCGACTCGCCAATCAGCGCAATGGTCTCGGCGCGTTTGACAACCAGGTCAACTCCGGTAAGGATGGAAAGCTCGTGCTCCCCCTGACCGACGGACTTCTTAAGACGATGAACTTCAACAATGTTTTCCGCTGGCATTTGCCTTTCCTGTTCCTGATCCTGTTTACCTGTCGGGCCGCTGTGGCTGACACGTTGTTAATCCTCGGCGACAGCCTGAGCGCCGGATACCGAATGTCCGCCAGTGCCGCCTGGCCTGCGTTGCTCAACGATAAATGGCAGAGCAAAACCACCGTGGTGAACGCCAGCATCAGCGGCGACACCTCCCAGCAAGCGCTGGCGCGTCTGCCTGCGCTACTCAAGCAGCATCAACCGCGCTGGGTGCTGGTTGAGCTGGGCGGCAACGACGGACTACGCGGTTTTGCGCCGCAACAGACCGAACAGACGCTGCGCACCATCGTGCAGGACGTGAAGGCGGCGAACGCCGAACCGTTGCTGATGCAAATTCGCCTGCCCGCAAACTATGGTCGTCGGTATAATGAAACCTTTAGCGCGCTCTATCCAAAGCTCGCCAAAGAATTTGATATTCCTCTGTTACCCTTTTTTATGGAAGAGGTCTATCTGAAACCGCAATGGATGCAGGATGATGGTATTCATCCTAACCGCGATGCCCAGCCGTTTATCGCCGACTGGATGGCGAAACAGCTGAGTCCTTTAGTAAAACACGAGTCTTAATTCAACGGAGATCCTGACAGGTAAAGTTATGCAAAAATCGGTCTTAATAACAGGATGTTCCAGCGGTATCGGCCTGGAAAGCGCGCTTGAGCTGAAGCGTCAGGGCTTTCAGGTTCTCGCCGGCTGCCGCAAACCAGACGATGTCACGCGCATGAATAACATGGGATTCACCGGCGTATTGATCGACCTCGACTCGCCTGAGAGCGTGGATCGCGCCGCTGACGAGGTGATCGCCCTGACCGATAACTGCTTATACGGGATCTTTAACAATGCCGGATACGGCGTCTACGGTCCGCTGCCCACCATCAGCCGCGCGCAGATGGAGCAGCAATTTTCCGCCAATTTCTTTGGCGCTCATCAGCTCACGATGCGTCTGTTACCGGCCATGCTGCCGCACGGCGAAGGTCGGATTGTGATGACCTCCTCGGTGATGGGGCTGATCTCAACGCCCGGACGCGGCGCCTACGCGGCCAGTAAATACGCGCTGGAAGCCTGGTCAGATGCGTTACGCATGGAGCTGCGTCACAGCGGAATTAAGGTCAGCCTGATTGAACCCGGCCCCATTCGCACGCGCTTTACTGAAAACGTTAACCAGACCCAGGATGACAAACCGGTGGAAAACCCCGGTATTGCCGCACGTTTTACGCTCGATCCTGAAGCCGTCGTCGCCAAAGTGCGCCATGCTTTTGTCAGCGATAAACCCAAACTCCGCTATCCCGTCACGCTGGTGACCTGGGCCGTCATGCTGCTCAAACGTCTGCTGCCGGGACGCCTGATGGACAAAATTTTGCACGGATGAGTTGAAGCGTACGCGTCAGCCCCCATGTAAAAAAGAAATCGACACAAGAGAGTGACTCCATGTCCACACAGAATATTGTCAACATTAACGAATCGAACCTGCAGCAGACCTTAGAACTGTCGATGACCACGCCGGTCCTGTTCTACTTCTGGTCTGAACGCAGCCAGCACTGCCTGCAACTGACGCCGGTGCTGGAAAGCCTTGCCGCGCAGTACAACGGTCAGTTCGTTCTGGCGAAGCTCGACTGCGATGCCGAGCAGATGATCGCCTCTCAGTTCGGTCTGCGCGCTATTCCGACCGTCTATTTGTTCCAGAACGGTCAGCCGGTTGACGGCTTCCAGGGACCGCAGCCGGAAGAGGTGATTCGCGCCCTGCTCGACAAAGTGTTGCCGCGTGAAGAAGAGCTAAAAGCGCAACAGGCCATGCAACTGATGCAGGAAGGCAACTACACTGAAGCGCTGCCGCTGCTGAAAGACGCCTGGCAGTTGTCTAACCAGAACGGTGAAATCGGCCTGCTGCTGGCGGAAACGCAAATTGCCCTCAACCGCTCCGAAGACGCAGAAGCCGTGCTGAAAACCATTCCGCTTCAGGATCAG
Organism: Citrobacter freundii complex sp. CFNIH2; assembly: GCF_002880615.1. Classification (NCBI taxonomy): domain Bacteria; kingdom Pseudomonadati; phylum Pseudomonadota; class Gammaproteobacteria; order Enterobacterales; family Enterobacteriaceae; genus Citrobacter; species Citrobacter freundii complex sp. CFNIH2. Next base: position 2,484,736 of record NZ_CP025757.1, read on the forward strand.
GACACCCGTTATCAGGGGCTGGTCGCGCAAATTGAACTGTTGAAACAGGCGGCGGATACGCCAGAAATTCAGCTACTGCAACAGCAGGTGGCGGAAAACCCGCAGGACGCCGGACTGGCGGCGCAGCTGGCGCTGCAGCTGCATCAGGTGGGACGCAACGAAGAAGCGCTGGAACTGCTGTTCAGCCATCTGAAAAAAGATCTTGCCGCCGCAGACGGTCAGGCGCGTAAAACATTCCAGGAAATTCTTGCCGCGCTGGGTACCGGCGACGCGCTGGCGTCGAAATATCGCCGTCAGCTGTATGCGTTGCTGTACTGATCGTATTTGCCCGATGGCGCTACGCGTATCGGGCCTACGCAAGCCGCCGGTTACGATTTCCTTAAATGCGTCACCACCAGTTGGTGACGCGAGTTGTAAAACTTCCGATAGGTTAAATAACAGGCAATGATGGTCGACAGACTCGCCGTTGAGAGCAGCATAAACGTCACCATGATCTGATATTTAATCGCTTTGACCGGATCGATACCGGCAAAGATCAGCCCTGACATCATCCCCGGCAAACTCACCAGACCGACCGTTTTCGCGGAGTCGATCGTCGGGATCAGCGAGGCGCGAATGCTGTCGCGGATCAAGCCGGCAGACGCCATTTTCGGCGTGGCGCCGAGGCTGAGTTTCTCCTGAATCTGCTGTTGTTCACTGCTGAAACGCTGGCCGAGATTGTTGTAGCACAATCCGACGGCCACCATCGCATTACCAGCGATCATCCCGGAAATGGGGATCACCTGCATCGGAATAAATTCAATCGACCCCGACAGCACCAGCACCGCCAGCGTTAACCCTGCCCCTGTCGTGATGGCAATAAACGAGGAAACAAACGCTTTATCAATATATTTACTGCGCTTCTGCGCGTTATACGCGGCGTTAAAACAGATAAATAGCACCATCACTAACGTCAGGACCGCATGATTCACCGCGAAGATATATTTCAGGACATAGCCGACGATAATAAGCTGAACCACGGCGCGAGCGACGCTCCAGAGAATATCTTTCTCCAGCGCGAGTTTCTCTTTATGGCTTATCAGCATCGCCACCACCACCAGCATCATCGCTAATGCCAGTGACTCGTTAGTAATATTATGTTCATTCATTACGCGCTTCCTGCATTTCTCCGGCATGCGGCATCAGAGTGATTATTTCATCCGCATGATTAATTTCGTCTTTATCGTGAGTCACCCACAGCACCCCTATCTGCTGATCGCGAGCATAGTGATGAATAATCTCATTCACATTGCACTTATTGCTTTCATCCAGCGCGCTGGTGATTTCATCAAGCAGTAAAACCTGCGGCAAAAACTGTAAATTGCGGATCAGCGAAATGCGCTGTTTCTCTCCGCCGGAAAGTTCGTTGATATTTTTCGCCAGAATCGACTCCGGTAGTTGAAAGCGGGCCAGATCCGCCAGAAAAGCCCCAGGATCAGGGCGCCGGTTACGGATTTGCCAGGGGAAGATCAGATTATCGTAGACGGTATCGCCAAACAGCGCGGGCGTCTGGGCGCAATAGGAAACCTGTTGACGATAATGTTCCGGGTTGAGAGTGGCGATATCCTCCCCGACAAAGAGGATCTCGCCGCTATTCGGACTGAGCAACGACGCAATAATCTTCAGTAATGTACTTTTTCCACAGCCGGAAGGGCCGGTGATTAATTTAAATTCACCGGGATGTAAGTCAAAACTGATGTTATTCAGAATTTTCGTGGTCCCGACCTGGTAACCCACATTGTTTACCTGCAGCAAAATGCTATTTTCACGCATTATCTATCCTGTTTTCGCGTTTTATCGCAAAATAGTGTATCCCTCTAATTAACGGGAGGGGAACTCTCTTTAATGAATCAGGTATAATTTCAAGAGTAACGTCGCCAATCACGACATCATGGACAGTTCAACAGGAGGTTTTTCAATGCTTATCGTTATTCCTATTCTCATTTTTGTCGCGCTGGTCATCGTCGGTGCCGGCGTGAAAATTGTTCCCCAGGGGTATCAGTGGACGGTAGAGCGATTTGGCCGCTATACCAAAACGCTGCAACCGGGCTTAAGCATCGTTGTGCCGTTCATGGACCGGGTTGGCCGCAAAATCAATATGATGGAGCAGGTGCTGGATATTCCCTCGCAGGAAGTGATCTCGAAAGATAACGCCAACGTCACCATTGATGCCGTCTGCTTTATTCAGGTGATTGACGCTCCGCGTGCGGCCTATGAGGTCAGCAATCTGGAACTGGCGATCATCAACCTCACCATGACCAACATCCGTACCGTTCTGGGTTCGATGGAGCTCGATGAAATGCTCTCCCAGCGTGACAGCATCAATACCCGACTGCTGCATATTGTCGATGAAGCCACCAATCCCTGGGGCATTAAAGTTACGCGTATCGAAATTCGCGATGTCCGCCCACCGGCTGAACTGATCTCCTCAATGAACGCCCAGATGAAAGCGGAACGAACCAAGCGTGCCTATATTCTGGAAGCCGAAGGGGTGCGTCAGGCGGAAATCCTTAAGGCTGAAGGGGAAAAACAGTCGCAGATCCTGAAAGCTGAAGGGGAACGTCAGTCCGCCTTCTTACAGGCGGAAGCCCGCGAACGTTCCGCTGAAGCGGAAGCCCGCGCCACCAAAATGGTGTCTGAAGCGATCGCCTCCGGTGATATTCAGGCGGTGAATTACTTTGTGGCGCAGAAATATACCGAAGCGCTACAGCAAATCGGCTCGTCCAGTAACAGTAAAGTGGTGATGATGCCACTGGATGCCAGCAGCCTGATGGGCTCCATTGCCGGGATCACTGAACTGATCAAGGACAGCGCCAGCGAACGGAATAAATAATGATCGAGATGATTGTGGGGCATCCCCATATTTTCTGGCTCAGCCTCGGTGGTCTGCTTCTGGCCGCTGAGATGCTGGGCGGCAACGGTTATCTGTTATGGAGCGGCGTCGCGGCGGTCATTACCGGCATTCTGGTCTGGCTGTTGCCCGTCGACTGGGAATGGCAGGGTGTTATCTTTGCCGTCTTAACGCTGCTTGCCGCCTGGTTCTGGTGGAAGTGGATGGCAAAACGCGTTCGTGAACAAAAGCCCGCAGACAGTCAGCTCAACCAGCGCGGTCAGCAGCTGGTCGGCCGTCGGTTTGTACTGGAGTCGTCTCTGGTCAATGGTCGTGGACACATGCGGGTTGGCGACAGTTCATGGCCGGTCAACGCCAGCGACGATCTGCCCGCCGGCACTCACGTTGAAGTGATTGCCGTTGAAGGCATCACGCTCTATATCAGACCCCTTCCCCGATGAAACAGATGACAGGAATCGCATGATGGTCAGGAAGACGCCTCTGGCATTAAGTTTTTGCGCACTACTGGCGAGCGCCCCGCAGGCATTCGCCTCGTTTGATATGGCAGACTGCACGTGGAGCGACGAACGCTGCCTACTGAAAGGCGACCCTATTCTGACGCCCGATAATGATTCTCGCGATAACCTGTTGCGCCTGCTGAGTGAGGCAAAGTCGTTTGCTGTGCCCGTCCAGTCGATGCCCGCGGATATCACCCGCTCGCGCGACTTCTATTTTGCTTATCACCCGCAGTGGGATGACATTGATGTCCGGACGGACTCGCCTGCACAAACGCAGAACGAAACCAGCCCGCTCGCCGGGCAAATGGCAACGCTGCAGGTGGAGCCGGTTGAATTCAACCACGACGATGAGCAGGAAAACCGTTTTGTCTCCAATAATGCCGACAGCGTCAGTCAGTTTTTTGCCGCGCTGCAAAGCGATGCGGCGCTGACGGCAGAACAAAAGCAGGCGCTGGCGCAGGCACGTCTGGGGCTTTATTCCGGGGCCAACGCAGAGCAAATTACGGCGTCCCTCGCCGCGCTCCCGGCGGATTCAGTTGCCCTGACGTATAAAACCTATCTGACCGGCGCGGCCCATTTTTACGCGGGTGAATACGAAAGCGCCGCGCAGACCTTCACGTCTCTGCTTAAGAGCGATCGCCCGTGGCTGGCGGAAACCGCGCAATATATGCTGATGCGCACGGCGCTGAACAAAAGCAGCCAGAACAGTGTCGGCGAATATGGCGATTTTGATATCGCGCGAATAAACCGTGAAGACGCCTTGCTCGCGCAAAAAGAGGCGCAAACCTATCTCCAGCGCTGGCCAGAAGGCCGCTATGCCGATTCCGCACACGGCATGCTGCGTCGCATCCACTGGTATTTGCAGGACTGGACGTCGCTTGCAGGATTGTATGAGCAGGCATTCCAGCAGGCCGCCGATGCGCAGGCGCTGCGAAACCTGGTGATTGAATACGATAATGTCTATGGCATGCAGTTTTACGATCAATCCGTCCAGGAGGCGTTCGCCGATGCCCCCCTCGTCAGTTATATCGAGATGCTGCGCGCCCTTCGTCTGAACAGCGACCTGAAGCCAACCCTGACGCAGGCGAACCTTGATGCCAGCAAACCGGTTTTTGAAAAAAGCGGGAAACTGCCGCTGTGGCGCGATCTGCAACTCAACCTGTGGCTGGTGACAGAGAACGATGCTGCCATTCTTCAGGCGGTTACCCCGGCGCAAGAACTACCGGCTCACGATATCCTCGCCTTCAGTGAACAGGTTCTCTACGGTAACGCGCTGATGGGACAAAAGCAGTGGCCAGCGGCACGCGATTTCTGGTCGACACTGCTGAAGCTGAGCCAGGATAACGAACAGCGGCAGTATGTGCAGGCAAAACTGGCGGCGACGCTGGTCTACAGCGGCGATACGGCGGCGATGTTTGCCCCGGACAGCGCGGTCACCAGCTTGCGCTATCGCTCGCGGGTACTGAAAACTGTGGCGACGCCTGAACAGCTGCGCCAGCAGGTCAGCCAGGGGCCGAATAATGAAGAACGCACTATCGCGCTGCATACGCTGCTGGTGCGCGATCTCACTGAAAACCGCTTTAGCGACTGGCTGCAGGACCGCAAACTCGCCAGCGCCATCACGCAGCCGGTGATCGGTGAAGCATTCAACGACGTCAATCTGAGCACGTTTGACTGGAACGGCGACGCCGCTGAAGCCGGTTACGTGTGCCGCAGCCTCAATGACACCGTCGGCACGCTGAGCAAAAATCCCGATGATGCCCATGCGCTGAACTGTCTGGGTGAGTTTTTCCGCACGTCGCAAACCCATGTCGATTTGTGGAAAGACAGCGCAGGCAATGGCGTGCTGGAAGCCGCTATCGACCGCAAGCATCCGGTTGGGCAGTATGACCGCCAGAGTTACTATCAGCAGGTCATTACCTCGCCGCAAGCCGAGCATGAAGACAGAAGTTACGCGCTGTATCGCGCCATCATGTGCTACGCCCCGTCCGGTGCAAATGAGTGCGGCGGAGAAGAGGTGGACAAACAGCAGCGCAAAGGCTGGTTCACGCAGTTGAAAACCCAGTATCCGGGCAGTCCGTGGGCGCAAAAACTCAAATACTACTGGTAATCGCGCTACTGGCGGGACAGGCGCAGGCAGTTGAGACGGTTACCGCCCGCGAACATCCCGCCTTCTGGCTCTGGTCAGGGGTAAAGGCCAGCGATGAACTGAGAGGCGCCCGGACGGTCTATCTGCATCAGGGTGAAGTATTGATGCGGGCGAAGGGCGCAGAGTTTCAGCGTCTGGGACTTCCCGTCAGTCGCCTGACGTTTCCGTCCATCTGGCTTACCATACGCTTTACCACGCTCGACGTTCCGGACGCAATTCCGGCACGCATCGTGCGGCTGATGCAGCGCTGGCAGGCGGCGGGAAATCAGGTTGTAGGGCTGCAGGTCGATTTTGACGCCGCGACGCATCAACTCGCCGACTATGCCCGCTTTCTGCGGGCATTGCGCCAACAACTGCCTCCCGACTTTGCTCTTGGGGTAACCGGATTACTGGACTGGGCGAAAACCGGTGACGTCGCGACGCTGAACGCGCTGCCGATCGATGAACTGGTGGTGCAGAGCTATCAGGGGCGGCGCACGGTGACGAATTATCAGGACTACCTGCCCGCCCTCACCCGCCTGCGTATTCCCTTTAAGCTTGGTCTGGTACAGCACGGTATGCGGGACAGCCAGGCGGAAGCACTGTTACGCACATCCTCGTGGTATCGCGGCACGGTGGTCTTTATGCTCAACCCCGACGCGCGTTAAGCCTGCGCCTTGTGGTGGCAGCAGCCAGAAAGGTTATCAATAATTGGGCATTCCGCACTGTCATCGCCCGGACACGACTCAGCCAGCGCCAGCAACTGTACGCGCATTGACTGTAATTCGCTGATATGGCGCTCAATTTCAGCCACTTTCTCCAGCGTCCGCTTTTTGACATCCGCGCTGTGACGCCCCGGATCGTTGAACAGATTTACCAGTTCACCGCACTCTTCAAGGTTGAATCCGACCTGGCGCGCCTGGCGCAGTAGCGTCAGCTCATTGAGATGCTGCTGCCCGTACGTGCGATAGCCGTTTTCGCCACGCAGCGGCGGCGTGACCAGCCCTTTCTCTTCATAAAAGCGAATCGCTTTACTGGTTAAGCCGGTTTTTTTTGCTACATCGGATATATTCACTTTCTCCCCCAGGCCTTCCCTTTGATAGAAGGTTTTCAAGTGGCGTAGCGCCACAGTGCACTGCGCCGATCCATTCCACCCACAAGCCATCGTACGGCCTTTCTTTCGTTCGTTCAACAACGCCCAGCACAGGAAACCACAGCACACAGGCTGAAGCGGATCCAAGACGGAAACGGCGCTATACCGCACCCGCCTAAGCAATTTGGAGCGAAAAAATTGTGAGCGGCTGTAGTGTGGAGGTTGCAGGATGAAATAGAGCAAAGCCTTACGGCGCAAGGGTTGCGTATTAAAAGTTAAATTTTCTGGTGTTGCGCAGCGTCGCAAAAAGGATCGAGAAAAATTCCATTGTTTAAGGATTGCAGGTAAGACGAAAACGCCCACGATGGGGCGTTAATCTGCAAATTACGCGGCGACTTTTTTCGATGTCATGACAGGGGATATCATATTTTTGTAAACAGTATCAGCGGGAATATCTGTGAGTACCAGTGAGTGCGCACCAATAGTGACGTTATCCCCAATCGTAATTTTCCCGCCAAGAATTGTAGAGTTGCAGCCGATATCCACATTACTGCCGATGATTATCATTGCGTCAGCGCTGTCTGTGCGCAGGCCAATCGTAATACCTTGCTTAAGATCGGCATACTCGCCGATGACGCAATTATCAGTAATCACTATGCCGTTAAGATGCGCAATGTTCAGACCTTTACCAATTTGGCAGGATAACGAAATATCAACAGGGTGACGTTGTTTGAGACGATGTTCAATTTTTCGGGCTATCCGTTTTTTGAATTTACTGTCTTGTCCGTATAGCCAGGAAGCGATCCGCCACCAAAAAAGGAAGTGTTTCTTATGATTACGCCGGGTGCGGATTATGGCCCTGCGCCATGAAAAGGCCTTATCACGGCCTATGACCTCAAGGCGAATGCATTCCTTCAGTTCGGAGTATGAGTTCACGTGTAGTCGTCCTGACGCAAAAATCAAAGGTTAATTCTAAATTAATACCTCATAGAGACAACATTTTTTAATGCAGGCTATGCTGAAAAAAGCCTCACAACATAGCAAGGCTTTGTCATTGTAATGTGGACACTTTTGTCGAAGTGTGGACACTGATTTTAAATATCCCTTTCAATCAGCAGTATAAACACTTGACCTTCCCCTTGCGGGAAGGTTTAACCTTTATCACAGTCAGTTAATCCCTGTAATAAAGGAGTGTAGTGATGTCTCAAACTATCGACCTGACCCTGGACGGCCTGTCCTGCGGTCACTGCGTCAAACGCGTAAAAGAGAGTCTTGAACAACGCCCGGATGTTGAACAGGCTGAGGTTACCGTGACTGAAGCGCACGTCACCGGTACTGCCAGTGCCGAAGCGCTTATCGACACCATCAAACAAGCCGGTTACGGCGCAGAGTTAAGCCACCCAAAGGCTAAACCGCTGGCGGAGTCATCAATCCCGTCGGAAGCGCTGGCAGCGGTCCCTCCTGAGCTTCCGGCAGCGACGGCTGAAGATGAGAGCCAACAGCTGCTGTTAAGCGGCATGAGCTGCGCCAGCTGTGTTTCCCGGGTACAAAATGCGCTGCAAAGCGTTCCCGGGGTCACGCAGGCACGGGTAAACCTCGCGGAACGTACTGCGCTGGTGATGGGCAGTGCGTCCGCCGCAGATTTAGTCCTGGCGGTGGAAAAAGCCGGTTATGGCGCGGAGGCGATTGAAGACGATCTCAAACGCCGTGAGCGCCAGCAGGAAACCGCCATCGCAACAATGAAACGCTTCCGCTGGCAGGCGATTGTCGCCCTGCTGGTGGGTGTGCCGGTGATGGTCTGGGGGATGATGGGCGATAACATGATGGTGACCGCCGACAACCGCAGTCTGTGGCTGGCGATCGGCCTGGCAACGCTCGCCGTGATGGTCTTTGCGGGCGGCCATTTTTATCGCAGCGCGTGGAAAAGCCTGATGAACGGCACCGCGACGATGGATACCCTGGTGGCGCTGGGTACCGGCGTTGCCTGGCTGTATTCCATGAGCGTCAACCTGTGGCCGCAGTGGTTCCCGATGGAAGCACGTCATCTTTATTATGAAGCCAGTGCGATGATCATTGGTCTGATTAACCTCGGACACATGCTGGAAGCCCGCGCGCGTCAGCGCTCGTCTAAGGCGCTGGAAAAATTACTCGATCTCACGCCGCCAACGGCGCGGGTGGTTACAGAAGAAGGTGAAAAGAGCGTACCGCTGGCAGAGGTTCAGCCGGGGATGCTGTTGCGCCTGACCACCGGCGACCGCGTGCCGGTTGACGGTGAAATCACCCAGGGCGAAGCCTGGCTGGATGAGGCGATGCTCACTGGCGAACCTATCCCACAACAAAAAGGGGAAGGCGACAGTGTGCATGCCGGTACCGTCGTGCAGGATGGCAGCGTGTTGTTCCGCGCCAGTGCGGTAGGCAGCCATACCACACTGTCGCGCATTATTCGCATGGTGCGCCAGGCACAGAGCAGTAAGCCTGAAATCGGTCAGATGGCCGATAAGATTTCCGCCGTGTTTGTCCCGGTCGTGGTACTGATTGCGTTGGTGAGCGCGGGTATATGGTACTTCTTTGGCCCGGCCCCACAAATTGTCTATACCCTGGTGATTGCCACGACGGTACTGATCATCGCCTGTCCTTGCGCGCTGGGTCTGGCGACGCCGATGTCGATTATTTCCGGCGTAGGTCGTGCGGCTGAGTTTGGCGTACTGGTGCGTGATGCCGATGCGCTGCAGCGCGCCAGCACTCTGGATACCGTGGTCTTCGACAAAACCGGGACGCTGACCGAAGGCAAACCCCAGGTCGTTGCGATTAAAACCGTTGGCAGCACTAACGAGGCGCAAGCGTTGCGACTGGCGGCCGCGCTTGAGCAAGGCTCCAGCCACCCGCTGGCACGGGCGATTCTCGACAAAGCGGGTGACGGCGCACTGCCGCAGGTCAACGGTTTCCGCACCCTGCGTGGATTAGGCGTTAGCGGCGAAGCGGAAGGCCATACGCTGTTGTTGGGCAACCAGGCGCTGCTGAATGAGCAGCAGGTTGACACCCGCGAACTGGAAGCCGAGATTTCAGCCCAGGCTTCCCAGGGCGCCACGCCGGTATTGCTGGCGATTGATGGCAACGCGGCGGCGCTGCTGGCCGTACGCGATCCGCTGCGTAGCGACAGCGTGGCAGCCCTTCAGCGACTGCACCGTGCCGGTTATCGTCTGGTGATGTTAACCGGCGATAACCCGACAACGGCCAACGCCATCGCCAAAGAGGCGGGAATTGATGAGGTGATTGCCGGCGTTCTGCCGGACGGTAAAGCCGATGCCATTAAACGTCTGCAAAGCCAGGGGCGTCAGGTGGCGATGGTCGGTGACGGCATCAATGATGCACCGGCACTGGCGCAGGCCGATGTCGGGATTGCAATGGGCGGCGGCAGCGACGTGGCGATTGAAACTGCCGCAATCACACTGATGCGCCACAGTCTGATGGGCGTAGCAGATGCGCTGTCCATCTCCCGTGCCACGCTGCGTAATATGAAGCAGAACCTGCTCGGGGCGTTCATCTACAACAGCATCGGGATCCCGGTGGCCGCCGGTATCCTGTGGCCGTTCACCGGTACGCTACTCAACCCAGTGGTTGCCGGTGCGGCAATGGCGCTCTCATCCATTACCGTGGTGAGCAACGCTAACCGACTGCTGCGCTTTAAACCAAAAGAGTAAGCGATGCCGGATGGCGCTGACGCTTATCCGGCCTACTGCGTTAATGTGGAACGGCAAAGCCGGATGAGGCACTTTAGCGCCGCCATCCGGCAATTCACACATTGCACAGCCCTGGGTCACGCGTTAGCATGGGCTTCTGATTAGGGAGGTCGCATGGATCTGTTTTACCGGGTAAAAACATTCTTCGCTACGCTATCCGGCAATCGCTATACCTGGCCCGCCATTGATGTTTCGTTGCCCGGCAACCGCCATTTCCACCTGATTGGCAGTATTCATATGGGCAGTCGCGATATGTCCCCTCTCCCTGCCAGACTGCTCAAAAAGCTTAACAACGCCGATGCGCTTATTGTTGAGGCCGACGTCTCCGGCAATGACAGCCCCTTTGCCGATCTACCCGAGTTTGCCGCGCTGGAACAACGCATCAGCGAGGAGCAATTGCGCAGCCTGCATCGCGCGACCGATGAACTGGGGATCTCTCCGGCGCTGTTTTCCACGCAACCGCTGTGGCAAATCGCGATGGTGTTGCAGGCCACCCAGGCGCAACAGTTAGGATTACGCCCGGAATACGGCATTGATTATCAACTGTTGCAGGCCGCGAAAAAGGCAGAAAAACCGGTGATTGAACTGGAAGGCGCCGCCAGTCAGATTGCGCTATTGTGCGAACTGCCTGATAACGGTCTGGCGCTGCTGGATGATACGTTGACGCACTGGCACACCAACGCCCGACTGCTGCAGCAGATGATGAGCTGGTGGCTGAAAGCGCCGCCGCAGGACAATCACCTGACGCTTCCGAACACCTTCAGTCAGTCGCTGTATGATGTGCTGATGCATCAGCGCAATATCGCCTGGCGGGATCGTCTGGCGGCGCTGCCTGTGGGTCGCTATGTGGTAGCTGTCGGCGCGCTGCACCTGTATGGAGAGGGGAATCTGCCGGAGCTGATGCGATAAAAAAAGTGGCCAATATTTCTATTGGCCCGTCAAAGAGGAATTTCATCATTATTATTATGCCGCCGCTTAATGCGACGGTGTATGTCGATTGTCGCTCAAACTCTGCATCCTGCCAACATAATTGCGCAAGATGGTACTATATTTCGGACATTTGTTAGAGATACGCTTGACTTGTCATTTGGTTTAGCCAGGAAAAATAGCTATGACACCCGCCGTTAAATTACTCGAAAAAAACAAAATTACGTTCAAAATCCACACCTACGATCACGATCCCGCCGAAACCAACTTCGGTGATGAAGTGGTGCGCAAGTTAGGGTTGAATGCCGATCAGGTGTACAAAACGCTGCTGGTTGCGGTGAATGGTGATATGAAACATCTGGCGGTAGCGGTCACCCCCGTGGCCGGACAACTGGATCTGAAAAAAGTCGCCAAAGCGCTCGGCGCGAAAAAGGTCGATATGGCCGATCCGCTGGTTGCGCAACGTACAACCGGGTATCTGGTCGGCGGCATTAGTCCGCTGGGACAGAAAAAACGTCTGCCAACGCTGATCGATGCGCCAGCCCAGACGTTTGACACCATTTTTGTCTCTGGCGGCAAACGCGGGCTGGACATTGAACTGGCGGCGGTTGATTTGGCCGCGATTCTGGAGGCTAAATTCGCCGATATCGCCCGCCGGGACTAAATGCGTATTTGTGCCGGATGGCGACGCACGCGTCTTATCCGGCCTACCTCTTATCAGGCCGACAAACCGCGCTGACCTGCAGGCCGGAAAAGGTGCCAGCACCCCATCCGGCACTCCGTCCTGTCACTGCCAGCTGACTTCCCCTTTCGGCTCATACGCACTGGCATCCAGCGGTGAGTTTTTCTGAATGTATTCCTTCAGCACTTCCGCATCAATAAACCCGGTGTTGACGTACCCCGGTTTGTTATCAATCCGCGGATAGCCATCGCCGCCGGTCGCGTTAAAGCTGAGCGTCGCCATACGGTAGGTTTTCGCCGGGTCAATCGGCTCGCCGTTGATTTTCAACTCGTTGAGCTTGCCATCTTTTGCCACAAAACTAACCCTGGCAAACTGCGGATAGGCGCCGGAGTCCGGTTTCATTTGCGCCACGGCCGTCAGATAGTCCGTCACATCCTTACCGTTCATATCGGCATACACAACAACGTTGCCGAACGGCTGAACCTTCAGCACGCTTTTATAGGTGATATCCCCGCCTTCGATCGAGTCACGAATGCCGCCGCCGCTCATGACGCCGAAATCAGCACCGGTGCGCGCCATTTGCGCAGCCAGAATCAAATGCCCCATGTTGGTCTGCACAAAACGGACCTTGCTGCGGTCGCCTTCCAGACGGTCATTCACCGCCCCGATTTTCACATCCAGTTGCGCTTTTCCTTTATTCTGGAACGGAGACAACAGCGAGAGCATCTGCGCATTCTCAGCGATTTCCGGGGTGTAAAGTACGTGCTCACTTTTCCCGTCTTCCCAGGTCACTTTCTTCTTGAGATTCACCGGAATCAGCTGATAGTTGACCATTTTCATCTCGCCGTTACGGAACTCAAAGTCCGCGCGACCAACGTATTTCCCCCACTCATGGGCCTGTACAATCCAGATCCCGTTCTGTTTGTCCGGCGCACACGGCGTACCGGGAACGTAATCCACCTGTTTTTTATTTTCCGCTGCCATGCACACCGGGTCCTGTGAGTGACCACCCACAATCATCGCCAGCGCGCCCTCTGGCAGACTGCGTGCCATTTCGACGTCGCCCGGCGCGTTCGAACCATGGTTACCGTTGTCATAGTGCCCCATGTGAGTGGTGGCAATCATGACGTCAGGCTTTTCATTCATCTGCAACTCCTGAATCACCACCTTTGCCTCTTCCGCTGGTTTGCGAAATTCGATATCGGTGAAGAACTCAGGGTTACCGATTTTCGCCGTATCGTCGGTGGTCAAACCGATAACCGCGATTTTCAGATCCTGACGTTTAAAAATGGCCCAGGGTTTGAACAGACGCTCGCCGGTACTTTTCTGGTAAATATTGGCCGAGAGAAAGGGGAACTTCGCCCACTTCTCCTGCTGACGCAGGACGGTGAGCGGATTATCAAATTCGTGGTTACCGACCGCCATCGCGTCATAACCAATCAGGTTCATCCCACGAAAGTCGGGCTCAGCATCCTGGAGATCTGATTCGGGAACGCCGGTGTTGATGTCACCACCGGACAGCAGCAGGACGCTGCCCCTTCGGCAGCCACCTCGCGACGAATCCCGTCCACCAGCGTTTTTTGCGCCGAGAGACCGTACTCGCCGTATTCACTGCGCCAGAAATGGCCATGATGATCGTTGGTATGCAGAATGGTGATTTTATAGGTTTTATCTTTTTCATAAGCCTGAGCAGGCTGACTTGCCAGCGTGAATGCGGCGAACAGTGCCAGCGCCACACCCCGTTTCAAAAATTTCATGTTTCTCTCCCTGATTCCTTCACTCGGCTGAAATTACAATTATCTGAAATAATAGTCGAATAAGTTTTCAGAATTGAGACTTCCTTCAAACCTCGTCCGCAGGTATGTTAGTCAGGTAATAATCACAATGACGATATTCCCCTATGCGCAACATCGTTCACGTTGCATCCGGGCAGCGTGAAGGATAAAGCGCATACATCGCAAATCAGACAGAAGTGACTTTCTATGGCAATGAGTGAACAAACCCAGCCAGCACCTGGTGCGTCCGCGCCAGTCGCTAAGGCACGTACGTCGTTCGGCATTTTAGGCGCGATCAGCCTTTCACACCTGCTTAACGATATGATTCAGTCGTTAATTCTGGCGATCTATCCGCTATTACAGTCCGAATTCTCACTGACCTTTATGCAGATAGGGATGATCACCCTGACCTTCCAGTTGGCCTCTTCGCTTCTACAACCGGTGGTCGGCTACTGGACCGATAAGTATCCGATGCCGTGGTCGTTGCCGATTGGCATGTGCTTTACGCTGAGCGGGCTGGTGCTGTTGGCGATGGCCGGCAGTTTTGGCGCCGTGCTGCTGGCTGCCGCGCTGGTCGGCACCGGTTCTTCGGTATTCCACCCGGAATCGTCCCGTGTGGCGCGGATGGCCTCAGGCGGACGCCACGGTCTTGCCCAGTCCATCTTCCAGGTGGGCGGTAACTTTGGTAGCTCCCTGGGTCCGTTGTTGGCGGCAGTGATCATCGCCCCTTACGGCAAAGGTAATGTGGCCTGGTTCGTGCTTGCGGCGCTGCTGGCGATTGTCGTGCTGGCGCAAATCAGCCGCTGGTATGCCGCGCAGCATCGTATGAGCAAGGGGAAACCCAAAGCAACGATTATCAATCCGTTGCCGCGCAATAAGGTGGTGCTTGCGGTCAGTGTCCTGCTGATCCTGATTTTCTCGAAATACTTCTATATGGCGAGCATCAGCAGCTATTACACCTTTTATCTGATGCAAAAATTCGGATTATCGGTACAAAACGCGCAATTTCACCTCTTTGCCTTCCTGTTTGCGGTTGCTGCAGGAACGGTAATCGGCGGGCCTTTAGGCGATAAGATTGGCAGAAAATATGTCATTTGGGGCTCTATCCTCGGCGTCGCGCCGTTTACGCTGATTTTACCTTATGCCACCCTACACTGGACCGGTATTTTAACGGTGATCATTGGTTTTATTCTCGCCTCCGCGTTTTCCGCCATTCTGGTGTATGCCCAGGAGCTACTGCCGGGTCGTATCGGCATGGTTTCTGGTCTGTTTTTTGGTTTTGCCTTTGGGATGGGTGGCCTGGGAGCCGCCGTGTTAGGTCTGCTCGCTG
Organism: Citrobacter freundii complex sp. CFNIH2; assembly: GCF_002880615.1. NCBI lineage: Bacteria > Pseudomonadati > Pseudomonadota > Gammaproteobacteria > Enterobacterales > Enterobacteriaceae > Citrobacter > Citrobacter freundii complex sp. CFNIH2. Next base: position 2,499,798 of record NZ_CP025757.1, read on the forward strand.
ACCACACCAGCATCGAGTTAGTCTATAAAATCTGTGCTTTCCTACCACTTCTGGGGATACTGACCATATTCTTACCTGATAACCGGCATAAAGCCTGAGTTTCTTGCGGCTAAAGCTAAACTTTAGCCGCTCGCTACACCTGTTGTTATAAGCCTTTGCTCTGTATCCAGTCCGCTCGTTTTCCGATCCGTGCCTTTTTCGCTTCAAATTGCAGTTTTCTTCAAAATTCAATAATTATTCACAAACATAATAGTCAAAATTGTCATAAACTATTACCTGGAATTTTGGAAATCAGCTACCAAAGGAGACGGAATGCATCACGCCACCCCGCTTATCACCACCATTGTTGGCGGCCTTGTGCTCGCTTTTATACTCGGCATGCTTGCCAATAAACTGCGTATTTCTCCTCTGGTGGGATATCTGTTAGCGGGCGTTCTGGCCGGTCCTTTTACTCCTGGCTTTGTGGCTGATACCAAACTTGCGCCGGAGCTCGCTGAGCTTGGCGTTATTCTGCTGATGTTCGGCGTCGGTTTGCACTTTTCACTGAAGGATTTGATGGCGGTAAAGTCGATAGCCATTCCCGGCGCGATCGCCCAGATAGCCGTGGCGACGCTGTTGGGTATGGCCCTTTCCGCCATGCTGGGCTGGTCGCTGATGACCGGCATCGTCTTTGGTTTATGTCTTTCAACCGCCAGTACCGTGGTGCTGCTGCGCGCGCTTGAAGAACGACAACTGGTCGACAGTCAGCGAGGGCAGATTGCCATCGGCTGGCTGATTGTTGAAGATCTGGTGATGGTGCTGACGCTGGTCCTGCTGCCCGCCGTGGCCGGAATGATGGAAAAAGGCAACGTCGGGTTCGCCTCGCTGGCGGTCGACATGGGTATGACCATCGGTAAAGTTATCGCCTTTATCGCCATTATGATGCTGGTTGGCCGCCGTCTGGTGCCGTGGATTATGGCGCGCAGTGCGGCAACCGGCTCCCGCGAACTGTTTACCCTGTCCGTACTGGCGCTGGCATTAGGTATCGCTTTCGGCGCAGTAGAACTGTTTGATGTCTCCTTCGCGCTGGGCGCGTTCTTTGCCGGGATGGTACTGAATGAATCGGAACTGAGCCACCGTGCGGCCCACGATACTCTGCCGCTGCGCGACGCATTTGCCGTCCTGTTCTTTGTCTCCGTCGGTATGCTGTTTGATCCCCTGATTCTGATCCAACAGCCGCTGGCCGTGCTGGCGACGCTTGCCATCATTATCTTTGGCAAGTCGGTCGCCGCCTTCTTCCTGGTACGTCTGTTTGGCCACTCGCCGCGTACCGCGCTGACCATCGCCGCCAGCCTGGCGCAGATTGGTGAGTTCGCCTTTATTCTCGCCGGTCTGGGGATGGCGCTGAACCTGCTGCCGCAGGAAGGGCAAAATCTGGTGCTGGCGGGGGCGATTCTGTCGATTATGCTCAACCCGGTGCTGTTTGCTCTGCTGGAAAAATATCTGGCAAAAACCGAGACGCTGGAAGAACAGACGCTGGAAGAGGCTATCGAGGAAGAGAAACAAATTCCGGTGGATATCTGCAACCACGCGCTGCTGGTTGGTTTTGGCCGCGTCGGCAGTCTGCTCGGTGAAAAACTGATGGCGGCCGGAATGCCGTTAGTGGTTATCGAAACGTCACGGACACGGGTTGATGAACTACGCGAGCGCGGGATCCGCGCGGTGCTGGGGAATGCCGCCAATGAAGAGATCATGAATCTGGCGCACCTGGATTGCGCCCGCTGGCTGATCCTCACCATCCCGAACGGCTACGAGGCCGGCGAAATTGTTGCTTCTGCCCGCGAGAAGTGCCCGAATATTGAGATTATCGCTCGCGCGCATTATGACGATGAGGTCGAGTACATTACCGAACGCGGCGCTAATCAGGTCGTGATGGGCGAGCGCGAAATCGCCCGTACGATGCTGGAACTGCTGGAAACACCACCAGCAGGTGAAGTCGTGACGGGGTGACCATCGTTGCATCGGCTCGTTTGCCTGATGGCGCTTCGCTTATCAGGCAAACGTGATGACACAGATAATGGCAACTGTAGGCCGGATAAGGCGTTTACGCCGCCATCCGGCATGATGATTTAACGATCCCAGTACGACTCTTCGAGGCTGTCCTCACGCTCCGGCAGTCCACGCGTCAGACGCGGGGAGTGCTGGTTCAGTACCTGATAACTCACGCGATTGGCATATTTACACACCTGCGCTAATGACGAATAGGTCAGCCAGGTGAACTTATGCTTACTGGAATTCGGCACATTCGAACGGTGATAGCTATTGGCAGTAATATCATGCAGCAGCGCCGCCAGCGCGCCGTCACCTGCGCCATTGGTATTCATGATTTTTTCTGGGCCGCCCATATACGGGGCGATATGGGAATAGACGCGCAGCGGATTGCGACAGTCTTTATGGCGCATCGCGCGGCTGAACTCATACTGGTTAAATTCGGCAATCGCGCCCGGCAGCAGCGGGTGCTGGGTTTTGCGTTTGGCTTCCTCTTCAGTAAAGCCCGCCATGTACAGCCCTACCGGTCCGGCGGTACACAACACCAGATCGACCCAGTCCAGCGCTTTGTCAGACGCCAGCAGCGGATCGTTTTCACCGGTCAGCGCTTCGGCCTCTTCTTCATTCATCGCCAGAATAGAGACGTTCTCTTTCAGGAAATCCTGCCACCACTGCGGGTTATCGGCGATGACAAATTTGGTTCCCAGCGTCAGTACCACCGGCACATTGTGCTTTTTAGCGTACTCTATGGCCTTCATGGTGGCTTCCGGCATCGGCTCGCCCGGCTTGCAGCGTACCAGATAGGAGGTCAACACCAGCGCCGATGCCCCGGCAATTACCGATTCCGGAATGCTTTCCGCGCGCAGTTGGTTCATGTGCCCTGGGCTGATGGCGAAGGTACGCTCGCCGGATTCGCCTATCAGGGTAAAGCAGCGGCCAATCGGTCCGTCAACGCCCTGCAGATAGTTAAGGTCGGTCCGGCTGGAGGTGTTACACAGATAGCGGTAAGCGTAACTACCAATCTCAATGTTGCTGCACATTACGCCCAGCAACACTGAACGGTCATCGGCCAGCACAGAGTAGTTGTGCATGGTGTTGCCAATGGTCCCGCCGGCAAACTGATGGGTGATCAGGTTGTCGCGCACCAGTTCCTGATACAGCGCTTCGGCCACGTCATCCTCAATCACCAGCGAATGCCCGGCGCTCAGTCCATAACGTTGCACAAACGCGTCATCCACTTTCGCCTCAATATCCACCAGCGTTTGATCGATCCCCACCACCCATGCGGCGCTGGTTTCATTTTCAGGCTGGATTTGTTGCAGCAGCGGATCGCGTGCATTGACAGGGAAATAGTGTTTGGATTTGCGTTTACCGGGAAATTTCATGGCTGTTTTTACGGGTGGCTAACTGAGCGGTGCATGGTAGCACATTCCCCCTGCGACGACAGAGTTTCAATATCGGACGGGCGGATCGCAGTTTCCACGGCGGAAGCTCTTACAATGGATCGATTTCACAAGGAGCGTTTTATGAAACCGGAAAACAAACTTCCCGTACTGGCACGCATTTCAGATGAAATGAAGGCGGTACTGAATGTCCGGCAGGACGATCTGCCGCCCTGGCCGCCCGCTGATGATGTGGTCGCTATGCGCCAACACTACATTCTTGAACGCCGCTTCTGGAACGCGGATGCACCGCAGATGCCAACGCGGGAATATGCCATTCCCACGCGCTGGGGAGAGGTGACAACGCGCCTGTACAGCCCAACGCCAGACAGTCAGGCTACGCTGTTTTACCTGCACGGTGGCGGTTGTATTCTCGGTAATCTGGATACCCATGACCGTATCATGCGCCTGCTGGCAAGCTATACCCAGTGCACAGTAATTGGCGTCGACTATTCGCTCTCGCCTGAAGCGCGCTTTCCACAAGCCCTTGAAGAAACCGTTGACACCTGTCAGTTCTTTTATCAGCAGGCGGACGACTATCAGTTGAATATGACACGCATTGGCTTTGCTGGTGATTCCGCTGGCGCGATGCTGGCGCTCAGCAGCGCGCTGTGGCTGCGCGATAAGCACATCTCCTGTGGAACGGTGGCGGGCGTGCTGTTGTGGTACGGCCTGTACGGTTTACAGGACTCGGTGAGTCGTCGACTGATGGGCGGCGACTGGGATGGCCTCAGCCGCCAGGATTTAGCGATGTACGAAAAAATGTATCTGCGTAATGCCGACGATCGCGAGTCGCCATACTATTGCCTGTTCAACAACGACCTGACACAGGCGGTGCCGCCCTGCTTTATCGCCGGTGCGGAGTTTGACCCGCTGATCGACGACAGTCGCCTGCTCTTCCAGACGCTGGCGGCACACCAGCAGCCCTGCGAATACAAAATGTATCCCGGCACCCTGCACGCCTTTCTGCACTACTCACGCCTGATAAAATCTGCCGATGATGCATTACGCGATGGTGCGCATTTCTTTACTCAGCAGATTAACGCGGCACGTTAGCGGTACGCGGCCGTCAGTTTCAGCATCATATCTATATGTTCCGGTGCGGCATTCAGCGCCGGAATATATTCATACTTTTTGCCGCCCGCTTCGAGGAAGATCTCTTTATTCTGCACCGCAATTTCTTCCAGCGTCTCCAGACAATCCGCCGCGAAGCCCGGACACATTACCTGAATATGGCCCGTACCCTTCTCGCCTAACATCTTCAGCGTTTCATCAGTATAGGGCGTCAGCCACGGTTCACGACCAAAACGCGACTGGAAGGTCATCATGACTTTTTCTGGCGGCAGGCCGAGCGCAGAAACCAGCTCACGGGTGGTATCGCGGCAGCGCTGCGGATAGTCGTCGCCTTCATCTGCAAAACGCTGGGGAATACCGTGATACGACAACAGCAGCAAATCGGGTTCGCCATGTTCGGCAAACGAGGCTCGCGCGCTGTTCGCCAGCGCATCAATATAGGCGCTGTCATCGGCGTAATCGCGAATAAACGAAATGCCGGGAATACGACGTTTACGCGCCAGAATGCGCGCCAGCTCATCCCAGACCGCCGCGGCGGTTGAGCAGGAATATTGCGGGTACAGCGGCAGCACAACAATGTGATCAACGTGGTTCGCCAGCAGCTCGTCCACCGCGCTTTCCAGCGACGGCGAGCCGTAACTCATACCCAGCGCGACGGGCGTGTCCGGTAAGCGCGCAGCAAGCGCCTGCTGCTGTTGACGGCTGTAGACCATCAGCGGCGAGCCGCCTTCCATCCAGACCGACTGATAAAGCTTTGCCACTCGCGGAGCGCGCAGCGGCAAAATTACACCGCGTAGTAGCGGCCACCACAGCACACGGGGCGTATCGACAACGCGTTTATCGCTTAAGAACTGCCGGAGATAGCGTGTTACTGCCGCCGGGGTGGGGGCATCGGGAGTCCCAAGATTTGCCAGCAGGATACCGGTTTTCGTCTGACGCATTACCGCCTCTTATCGATTCAAATTGTTGATAATTGTAGCGGAAAAGCGAATAAGAAGAACTAATTGCTGTGAGAGGTATGACGAGAATTTGCCTGATGGCGCTGCGCTTATCAGGCCTACAAGATAATGGCAGGCCTGATAAAAGGTTCACGACACGAAAAACTTAGCCGAGGATTTTTTCCAGAGCAGCGCGCACGTCAGCAACGGCCTGCGTCCCGTCAACTTTCGCGTATTGGGTGTTACCTGCTGCCGCTTCTTTCTGGTAGTAGCCAATCAGCGGCGCCGTCATCTGATGGTATTCCACCAGACGCTTACGCACGGTCTCTTCCTGGTCGTCTTTACGGGTGGTCAGCTCTTCACCGGTCACGTCGTCTTTACCTTCAACCTTAGGCGGGTTGAATTTGATGTGGTAAACGCGGCCAGAGGCAGCGTGCACGCGACGACCGACGATACGGTCAACGATCAGCTCATCCGGTACGTCGAATTCGAGAACATAATCCACCACGATACCGGCTTCTTTCATGGCGTCTGCCTGCGGAATCGTGCGCGGGAAACCATCTAACAGAAAACCGTTACGGCAATCTTCCTGCGCGATACGCTCTTTTACCAGCGCGATCACCAGCTCATCCGTCACCAGCTTGCCGGAGTCCATGATGTCTTTCGCTTGTTTGCCCAGCTCGGAGCCAGATTTCACGGCGGCACGCAGCATATCACCGGTGGAGATTTGCGGAATACCATACTTCTCCATGATGAACTGAGCCTGAGTTCCTTTACCCGCGCCCGGAGCGCCAAGCAGAATGATACGCATTACGAAAATCCCCTTAAAGGTTGTCGATATTTTTAAAAAAGCGCTAAACGATACCACCATCACGCATTTGTCTCAAGGAAGGCGCCCTGCGCTGAAACGGTTAATGAGGGAAAATTTAGAAAAGAGAGGCGATTAAAAGAAAGGCCAGATGGCGATAACGCCCATCCAGCCTGGACAGAATATATCAATGTAGGCCGGATAAGACGCTAACGCGTCGCCATCCGGCATTCACATGGCGGTTATCAGGAAACCAACAACTGGTTCATACGACGAATGAACTGGTTTGGATCTTCGAGCGTGCCGCGCTCGGCAAACAACGCCTGATCCAGCAGCAGTTCAACCCACTCGTTGAATTGCGCTTCATCCTGGGTATCCGCCGTGCGTTTCACCAGTACGTGGTCCGGGTTGAGTTCAAAGATATATTTCACTTCCGGCACGTTCTGGCCCGCTGCGGCAAACAGTTTTGCCATCTGGGTGCTCATTTCATCCGCGTCGGTGGTGACAATCGCCGGCGTATCGGTCAGACGGTGCGTCAGACGTACGTCTTTCACCCGGTCGCCCAGCAGGTTTTTCACGCGCTCAACAAACGGTGTCAGCGCTTTTTCCGCTTCTTTCGCGCTTTCATCAACCTCATCGGCCAGCTTGTCGATAGACTCGTCCGCTTTGGCGACGGACTGGAATGCCTTACCGTCGAACTCGGTCAGGTAGTTCATCATCCACTCATCAATGCGATCGGAAAGCAGCAGCACTTCGATGCCTTTCTTACGCAACAGTTCCAGATGCGGGCTGCTCTTCGCCGCCGCGTAGCTGTCTGCAGTGATGTAGTAAATCTTCTCCTGCCCTTCTTTCATGCGGGAGACGTAGTCTTCCAGAGAGACGGTCTGCGCAGAAGAGTCGGTATGCGTCGACGCGAAACGCATCAGTTTGGCGATGGTTTCCTGGTTAGCGTGATCTTCCGCCGGCCCTTCTTTCATCACCAGACCAAACTGCTGCCAGAACGTCTGGTATTTTTCCGCGTCATCTTTCGCCAGTTTTTCCAGCATCTGTAATACGCGCTTGGTCAGTGCGCTACGCAGGTTGCGGGTAACGCTACTGTCTTGCAGGATCTCACGCGAGACGTTCAGCGGCAGATCGTTAGAGTCGATAAGCCCTCGCACGAAACGCAGATAGTTCGGCATGAACTGCTCGGCGTCATCCATGATAAAGACGCGCTGGACGTACAGCTTCAGGCCGTGTTTGTGATCGCGGTTCCACATGTCCCACGGCGCCTGCGACGGGATGTACAGCAGGCTGGTGTACTCCTGCTTCCCTTCTACGCGGTTGTGGCTCCAGGTCAGCGGATCGGTAAAATCGTGCGCGATATGTTTGTAAAACTCGTTGTACTCGTCGTCTTTGATTTCTGACTTGTTACGGGTCCACAGCGCCTGCGCCTTGTTGATTTTCTCCCAGGAAACGACGGTTTCGCCGTCTTTTTCTTCCTGTTTTTCAATCTCAACCGGCAATGCGATATGGTCGGAATATTTGCTGATGATGGAACGTACGCGCCAGTCGTCAAGGAACTCGTCTTCGCCTTCACGCAGATGCAGGGTGATTTCCGTTCCGCGATCGTCTTTGGTGATATCAGCAACGGTGTATTCACCTTCGCCCGCCGACTCCCAGAACACGCCGTTCTCCGGCTTGTCGCCTGCGGCGCGAGTGCGGACCGTCACTTTATCCGCGACGATAAACGCCGAATAGAAGCCTACGCCAAACTGACCAATCAGTTGACTGTCTTTCGCCTGATCGGAGCCCATGGATTCAAGGAAGGATTTGGTCCCGGACTTCGCGATGGTCCCCAGATGATCGATCACGTCATCACGGTTCATCCCCACGCCGTTATCGGCGATGGTCAACGTACGCTTATCTTTATCGAAGGAGACGCGTACGCGCAGTTCACCGTCGCCTTCATAGAGGTCCGGGTTCGACAGCGCGCGAAAACGCAGCTTGTCTGCCGCATCAGAGGCGTTAGAGATAAGCTCACGCAGGAAGATTTCTTTATTGGAATACAGAGAATGGATCATCAGGTGCAGAAGCTGTTTTACTTCTGACTGAAAACCACGAGTTTCTTGTCCTTTCATGTAGATCTACCTCAACAATGCCATTTTCAATGGTAAAAACACGTTGAAGGTGAAATGGGGACAAGCGGGAAGGATTTCAAGCGGAGGCCGCGAGCGCAGCCTCCGTTTGGTCAGAATTTAATCTTGTGGCGTCCTGCCAGAGAATGCGACAGCGTGGTGCCGTCCACCATCTCCAGCTCACCACCGACCGGCACGCCGTGGGCGATACGGCTGGCGTCAACGCCATATTGCGCGCAGAGTTCAGCAATGTAGTTCGCTGTGGCTTCCCCTTCGACCGTCGGGTTGGTCGCGAGGATCACTTCACTGAGTTGCTCAGAGGACAGGCGCTGCTCAAGTCTGTCGAGACCGATGTCATCCGGCCCGATGCCGTCGAGCGGCGACAAATGCCCCATCAGCACGAAGTAGCGCCCGGAAAACTGCCCGGTCTGCTCGATAGCGTAGATATCCGCCGGGCTCTCGACCACGCAAATCTGGCCGTTTTCCTGGCGACGCGGGTTCGAACAGATATTGCAGACTTCCTGCTCGGTGAAGGTGCGGCAATCGGCGCAGTGACCGATTTCCGACATCGCCCGGGTGAGCGCTTGCGCCAGACGCATCCCGCCGCTGCGGTCACGCTGAAGCAGCGTAAACGCCATGCGCTGCGCCGACTTCGGGCCTACGCCCGGCAGGCAGCGCAGTGCTTCCATAAGCTGAGTTAACAGCGGGCTGGTTTGCATCAGAACGGCATCTTAAAGCCTGGCGGCAGTTGCATACCGGAGGAAACAGAGGCCATTTTCTCTTTCTGGGTCTCTTCAATGCGACGGGCAGCATCGTTAAATGCAGCAGCAACCAGATCTTCCAGCATCTCTTTGTCATCTTCGAGCAGGCTTGGGTCGATCTCCACGCGACGGCAGTTATGCGCGCCGTTGATGGTCACTTTCACCAGACCCGCGCCGGATTCACCGGTCACTTCCAGCTTGGCGATTTCTTCCTGCATCTGCTGCATTTTTTCCTGCATCTGCTGGGCCTGCTTCATCAGGTTACCCAGACCGCCTTTACCAAACATAGGCTTCTCTCTCAATCACGTTAAGGGATGACAATCATAAGCGTCGCTTACGATCAAATGGGGCGGATACTCTCTTCATCCAGATCCGCATCGAAGAATCGACGCAGGGTCTGGATGTTGTTATCCGCAACTATCGACTCGCGCGCCTGCGCAAGTTTCTCTTCATAAATCGCCTGACGCCATTCCAGCGGCGTTCGCACCGCCGGATTATCATCTTCTACGATGGTCAGTTCAACCGTTGATCCCGCAAGCTGACTCAGTGCTTCCGCCAACTTTTGCTGCGCACCGCTGGAATTCAGGTGACGCTGGCTGGAACGCAAATGCAGACAGACCGCATTGCCGTTCTCTTCTTTCCAGGCATTGAGCGCGACCTGCTCAACCAGTTTGGGCAGCGAGAGCTGACTGACCTGCGCCGCCCACGGATCGCGTTCAATCGCTTCTGCGGCCAGCTTAGCAGCCAGTTCCGGCGTTTTCTCATGCTCCAGCGCTTTCTTCAGCGCCTTCGGCGTCGCCACCACCTCTTTCACTTCAGCAACCGGCGTGGTCGCCTTCCAGCGATAGGCTTCTTTCTTCGCCGGAGCCTGTTCGAGCGCAGACGGCGCAGGTCGAGCCTGCACGCGTTCTGATACCGAAGCCAGTCTTTCCAGCGCAGCGTTATTCACCGGCCGCGCGCGGGGTGCGGCTGCCGGTTCACTCTTTTTTGCTTTGGTTGCTCCCTGCGCACGTTGCAGTTGATTGCGCGCCGCCAGCACCTGACTGGTGGATTCCGGCAGCGGCGCTGTCGGAGATGGTTGCGCAGGCGCAGACTGCTGCGACACCTGGGTCGGCGACATTACCGCCGTTGGCGCGACAGGGGCAAACGATTGTCGCGGAACCTCGGGTTCTGGTAACGGCATACGCGGATGAAACGCCAGCGCCCGCAGTAAGGTCATTTCAACGCCCATGCGTCTGTCTGGCGCGTACGGCAGTTCTTTACGGCCAATCAATAACGTCTGGTAATAGAGCTGAACGTCCGCCGGCGGCACAGTGCGCGCCAGTTCACGCATGCGCACTTCGATCGTCGCCATGTCGCTGCCAAGTGCGGCAGGAGACAACTGGACCAGCGCAATACGGTGCAGCAGACCCAGCATTTCGACCAGCAGCGCTTCCCACTCGATTCCCCGCGCCGCAGCCTCGTTGACCAGCGTCATCACCCGTTCGCCGTCGGCGGCGATTACCGCCTCCACCAGCGACAGCGCCTGATCGTCATCCAGCGTGCCGAGCATCGCGCTCACCGCCTGGGTGGATACCTGGCCGTCACCGCTGGCTATCGCCTGATCGGTCAGACTCAATGCGTCACGCAGACTGCCGTCGGCCGCACGGGAAAGCAGTTGCAGCGCACGCGGCTCGTGGGCGATCTGCTCTTCGTTAAGAATATGTTCAAGCTGATGGCGAATCTGGTCGACATCCAGCGCCTTAAGATGGAACTGCAGGCAGCGGGACAGAATGGTCACCGGCAGCTTCTGCGGATCGGTTGTCGCCAGCAGGAATTTGACGTGCGACGGCGGCTCCTCAAGCGTTTTGAGCAGCGCGTTAAAACTGTGGCGAGACAGCATATGCACTTCGTCGATCAGATAAACTTTGAATCGACCGCGCGCCGGTGCGTACTGGACGTTATCCAGCAGGTCCCGGGTGTCTTCGACTTTGGTGCGCGAGGCGGCATCGATCTCAATCAGATCGACAAATCGCCCCTGCTCAATTTCGCGGCAGTTATCACACACGCCGCACGGCGTGGCGGTAATGCCGGTTTCGCAATTCAGTCCCTTTGCCAGCAGACGGGCAATGGAGGTTTTACCGACACCCCGGGTACCGGAAAATAGATATGCATGGTGAATACGCCCTAACGACAAGCCGTTCGCCAGTGCGGTCAGCACATGTTCCTGGCCGACGACGTCAGCAAAGGTTTGTGGGCGCCATTTTCGGGCTAAAACCTGATAACTCATTGGCTGGCTCTGAAACGCTGGAAGGTGGATTCATAGGGGGGAATGCTAACACAACCTCGCACATTCAGCGAGGTTGAGAGGTGATATTCAGGCGACATCGTTGCAGCCAGTTTGGTGACGGACAGCGCGCAAAAACCGGAGCGTACTGACAGTACGTGAGGATTTCGAGCACTGACCGGGGCCAAAATGGCAAATAAGATAGCCTGAATCAGTGTCCCGGGAATGGAACCAGGCTGTAGCAGTTGATGCCCTGCTGCGCCAGGCGCTGCTCGCCGCCGAGGTCAAACAGGTTGATGATGAACGCGGCATCGGTCACTTCGCCGCCCAGACGACGGATCAGTTTCACGGTCGCTTCAATCGTCCCGCCGGTTGCCAGCAGATCGTCAACCACCAGCACTTTATCACCGGCGTGGATCGCATCAACGTGGATTTCCAGTTGATCGGTGCCGTATTCCAGTTCGTAGCTCTCAGCGATCGTTTCACGCGGCAGTTTGCGCGGTTTACGCACCGGCACAAAGCCAACGCCCAGACCCAACGCTACCGGCGCACCAAACAGAAAGCCGCGTGCTTCGGTACCGACAACTTTGGTGATGCCTGCATTTTTGTAACGCTCAACCAGCAATTCGATGCTGAGCGCGTAAGCTTTCGGATCTTCCAGTAAGCTGGTGACATCACGGAAAAGAATGCCCGGTTTCGGGTAGTCCTGAATGCTTTTAATGCTATTTTTGAGAAACTCAAGCTGCTGTGCAGTTGCGGTCATAAGTTTGTGCCTGATTAATACGGTGTTACTTCACGGCGCACTATACACTTCATCCTTCAGGCTGCCTCTTTGTTGGCTGCCTTCATTCATCCCGGTCACTTACTGATGTAAGCCAGGGATTCATTCAGTTGCCGCCTCGATGCACCTTGAAGGATAGTGTGTATATAGAAGGCCAACATTAATTTGACCCGGCGCGCCTGTGCTCGAAAACGGTCGAATTTACTGGCTACCGCTTGCAATTGCAACCGCGATTATTGCACTTCAGTGCTTTTGTTGCTTTTCGTCAATCACTGGTATTCGCCACATAAATATCAGCAGGCAAACCAGGATCACCAGCAGCAGGATCCGCACCCACCACATCGGGGTCAACCACAGCGATACGGCGAAGGTGATGAGGATCATTACGATCGCGCGGGGCTTAACGCCCGGCGGCATAGCCTTATATTTCTGCCAGAATCGCAAATAACTGCCAAACCACGAGCGGTAGAGTAACCAGTCATGGAAACGCGGCGATGAGCGGGCAAAGCACCAGGCAGCCAGCAGAATAAACGGTGTCGTCGGCAGTACAGGCAACACGACGCCCAGCGTCCCCAATACAACTGCCAGCCAACCCGTGATGATTAAAAGGATTCGTTGCATAATAAAGGCATATCGCAAACCAGAACGCTACTTTAGCATAACAGTTATCATTTTCATCGGAGTGTTACATTGAAAACCGCCATGCTGCTGCAAAAGCTGGAAGATCAGCTCGCCCTCCTGCGCCAACGCTGCGCGCCGGTAGCGCAGCATGCCACGATCAGCGCCCGCTTCGATCGCCATCTTTTTCAGACACGCAGTACCCTGCTCCAGGCCTGTCTGGAGGAAGCTGAAGGCCACCTTCAGGCGCTACGTCAGGCGGTTGAACAACAGCAATTGCCGCAAGTTGCCTGGCTGGCGGAACATCTGGCGTCGCAACTGGAAGCGATCTCCCGCGAGACCGCCAGTTGGTCACTGCGGGAATGGGACAGCGCCTCGCCGGGTCTGGCACACTGGCAGCGCAGACGCATCCAGCATCAGGAATTTGAGCGACGCCTGCAGGAAATGACCGCGCAACGCAAAGCGCGACTGGCTCAGGTCACCCGCCTGGACGAACAACAAACGCTGCAACGCGAAGTAGAAATCTATGAAGGTCGTCTGGTGCGCTGTCGTAAGGCGCTGGACAATATTGAACGTGTCCTGGCGCGTTTAACCCGCTAATCCCTGGAGACGCTATGTCACTTGAAAACGCCCCGGATGAGGTCAAACTGGCCGTCGATTTGATTGTGTTGCTGGAAGAAAACAATGTCGCCCCGGCTACCGTTTTGAAAGCGCTGGAAATGGTTAAGCGGGACTATGAAAAAAAAGTGGCTCAGACGGCTGACAAACCGGATTGAGTTTTGCCTGATGGCGCTGCGCTTATCAGGCCTACATTTCTGAGCGGGTATTGGATATTACCCTGTGTTGTAGGCCGGATAAGACGCAAGTGACGCCATCAGGCATGCGATCGTTTGATTAAACCGCAGGCGCCGGATCGTCGCCTTTGATCTCGCGTTTAACCTCTGTAACTTCATCGCCCTTCTCGTTGCGCAGATGCACTTCAAGCTGGTTAAAGGCGATATCAATGTTATTTTCGCGACACAGACGATCGATTGACCGGTTCAGTTCATCAACCGTGTGGCTACGATCGCGCAGCTCACGCACGTACAGACGCAGTTCGTGATCCAGGGTGCTGGCACCGAAGGTGGTGAAGAACACCGCTGGCTCGGGATCGTGCATCACTTTCGGATGCTCCATCGCGGCCTGAAGCAGGACTTTCTTCACTTTATCCAGATCCGAACCGTAAGCCACGCCGAGGCGGATCACCAGACGAGTGGTGGTATCAGACAGCGACCAGTTGATCAGGCGCTCGGTTACAAACGCCTTGTTCGGGATGATCACCTCTTTACGATCGAAATCGGTAATGGTGGTCGCGCGGATACGGATCTTGCTGACGGTACCGGAGAACGTGCCGATCGTCACCGTATCGCCGATCCGCACCGGGCGTTCGAACAAAATGATCAAACCCGAGACAAAGTTACCGAAGATCTCCTGCAAACCGAAACCGAGACCGACCGATAAGGCCGCCGCCAGCCACTGCAGTTTATCCCACGACACGCCGAGCGAACCGAAGACCGTCATTGCCCCGACGGCAATGATGATGTAGTTCAGGATCGTGGTAATGGCATACGATGCGCCCTGGCGCATTTTGAGGCGCGACAGCACCAGCACTTCCAGCAGACCCGGCAGGTTGCGGATCAACGCCCAGGCCACCATCGAAGCGATAATGGCAAACAGCAGGCTGCCCATCGTCACGCTTTTCACTACCGCCGCGCCCGCTTCGGTGCCGTTATAGTGCCAGAGCGTAATGCTGTCGAGATAGCTGAACACGGTGATCAGATCGGACCAAATCGCCCAGAACACCACCGCAAACAGTGAAACCATCAGCAGCATCGTAATGCGTAATGTTTGCTGGTTCACCTGCTCCAGCGCGATGGTTGGTTCTTCCTGCGGTTCCGCCCCTTCGGCCCCCTCTTTCACCAGATTCTGACGACGCGCCAGCGCACGACGCCAGGCGATACGCCGCGCCGCGACGCTTAAACCGCGCAGCACCGTCTGATACAGCAGGTTCCAGATGATGACCAGATAAACGGTCTCAATCCAGCGGCCCGACAGGCGCAGCGTGGTGTAGAAGTAGCCGGTTGCCGTCAGCACCATTAGCGCAATCGGGATGATTGACAGGATGGTGATCGTCACCAGGCGCAGGCCATGCGACTCTTTATCACGCCAGCTTTCACGGCACATCGGCCACACCAGAAACGCGATCAGCAGCAGGTTGAGGAAAATCATCGCCTGCCCCAGCACATCGTCCATCAGATGCAGCGGAGAAAGCTCTGCCGCGACGGACCAGAAGTGGAGTGGCAGTAGCGCCAGGCTGATGCGCACAATCTGGCGACGCCAGTGGCTGGTCAGTTGCGCAGGCATACCGAAATGGCGAATCGCCACCCCGTCTTTTTCGAGCACTTTCCAGCACAGTCCGAAGACCAGCCAGAAGATAGCCAGTTTTTTACTGAATGCCCACAGCAGATCGCTGATGTTTAACTGCATGGTCAGCAAAATCAGGCCGACAGCCAGAATCAGCAGGCACACCGGCAGCGCACGGATCAGATCGATCAGAATCGCTTTCGGTGTGTTTAGCTGACTGTCATTGCGCAGCGACCCCACCGCGGCGGCGAGTTTCTGCTGCCAGGCTTTCAGCCACTTCAGACGCCAGCGAATCAGCCCGGCAATCAGCAGTAGCGGCAGCCCGGCCAGGAAGGCGATAAACACCGCCGGCCACGCTTTTTCCCAGTTCACCGTGATTTTCATCGACTTGAACTGATCTTTCAGCGACTGCGGGAAGGCTTTGATCCAGTCCCAGTCCATTGGTCGGTTGCTGTTTACCCAGAAGATTTGCTGGGTCAGGATCTCTTTCAGGCTTTTCGAGACGCTCATTAACTGCTGCTGATTAATTTGCAGGTTAATGGCCATCATGAGCTGATTGCCCAACTGCTTATTAAGCTGGTCCAGCAGTTCACGGCGCATATCGACAACCTGCAACAGCGCATCGTGGACTTCGTCATTGACTTCGTTGCTGTGACCTTCTTCCAGCTTAGCCACGAAGGCATCGTTCTGGAACAACGCGTCACGCTGTTGGTTAATTTCGAACTGCTCCAGACGCAGGTCCGCAATGCGGTTAGTCATGTCAGAGAGTTCATCCGCCGACGGCAGCGTTTGCTGCTGCTGATAGAGAATACGCGACAGCAGCAGGCTGCCCTTCAGCACTGCGATTTGTTCTTTAATATTGCGTTCGGATTGCAGCGCACGGTCCAGCCAGTTTTTGACTTTGATGTTTTGCTGCATCAGCGAGTTGCCATTTTCCGTCGCGGTGATCAGGCGCTGGCTGAGCTGATGATTGATTTCCAGCTCCTGTTTGACCAACGGATTGGCCTGGATCCGCGCGGTTTCATCCGGTGAAATGGCCTCCTGCGCCGTTTTTTCCGTTAAGGTCAGACGCTTACTGTTGACCGCTTCCTGCAGCAACTGCATCTGATGCTCGAGCCGGTTGCTGTTTGCGGTGACATAATCGCGCTGCTTTTGCAGAGTGTCCTGCAACACCGTATTGCCTTCCAGGCTTTTACGCTGTTGATCGATCTGGGCGTTCAGTAACGTTTGCTGGGCCTGTAAAAGCACCTGCTGAGTCGGTCGCAACGCCGCTTCGCCCACGTTGGTGCCGTCCAGTCGGTTGCGGATCTGCTGAAGCTGCTGAGAAGCCGTATACATCGCATTTTGTACGCGTTCGGGCTGCGTTTGCAGGGAGACCAACTGGCTGTTATAGGTGGCGAGATCGTTTTGCGCGTTCTGCAAATCATCCAGTACCTGCGCCACGCGCAGTTCTAACTGGCGTAATGAAAGCGTACTGAGCGTCTTACGCGTTTCATCATCATTATCCACATCGCTGAGGGCATTCAGGGCCTCTGTCGCCTGACGCATTTTTTCCGGCGCCTGCGCCACGCGCTGACGGAGCTGCGTCGTCTCGTCTTTTACCCGCTCGATTTTCTCCAGCGTTGCGATGGTCTCGACGAGATCCTGCTGAACCAGTTTATCCTGCGCGGAAAGGTCTTTTTGCTTATTGAGCGTATCCAGTTGGCTTTGCACCTCCGCCTTCGACGGCAGATCGCTGTTTGACGACGCGCGGGCAAGCGCCAAAGACTGGCAGGACAGCATTAAGATGAAAACAGCCACCGTGATAAAAACGAGGTGCTGTGCACGTTTATAGAGCTGCAACATAGTCATGTGAATGAAGGTTTCTGAACCGAAAAGACGACCGAAAATAGTCAACGAGCAAGAATATCACGGCTCTGTCAGACAGAATAGCGGCAGCGAAACCGTCCAGGATAATTCCTGGAGTGGCGTCAGGACACGGCGTCAGGCCCCGTCGACTGTAGCGTGGGGCAAAATGTTAACATTTCCAGCAACACGGCGACGTAATCCCGCGCTTCTTTTTTGAGATCAAACGATTGTGGAGCAAAAAGCCAGTTTTCCATCAGACCTGAAATCATGGCGCGCATGATCACCGCCGCCCGCCGCGTAATCAAATTTGCAGGCAACATTTTTGAATGAATACAATGCGCTAACGTTTGTTCGATCCGATCATAGCTTTCGAGACAGATGTTTCTTTGCGCCTGCTGAACTATAGTCATTTCTCCCACAAATTCACATTTGTGGAATATAATCTCCATCAATAAACGTCGCCGTTCTTCTGTCACGGTAGATTCAAGGAGATGAACGAGTATTTCTCTTAACACTGATAGTGGATCGTCGGGGAATTTTGCCTGATACTCAGTCTCAAGCTCACCAATACTGGATTCTGATAGTTCCCAGATTTCACTAAATAAATCCGACTTGTTTTTGAAATGCCAATAGATTGCACCGCGAGTAACGCCAGCGGCTTTTGCAATCTCCGCCAGCGAGGTGGAAGATACCCCTTGTTGCGAGAACAACCGTAGCGCTACATCCAGGATGTGTTGTCGTGTTTCCTGCGCTTGTTGTTTGGTTTTTCGTGCCATATGTCGGTGAATTTACAGGTGTTAGATTTACATACATTTATGGATGTATGTACCATAGCACGACGATAATATAAACGCAGCAATGGGTTTGTGGACTTTTGACCATTGATCAATTTGAAATCGGACACTCGAGGTTTACATATGAACAAAAACAGAGGGTTTACGCCTCTGGCGGTCGTTCTGATGCTCTCAGGCAGCTTAGCGCTTACAGGATGTGACGACAAACAGGCCCAACAAGGGGGCCAGCAGATGCCAGAAGTTGGGGTTGTGACGCTCAAAACCGAACCTCTACAGATCACAACTGAACTCCCGGGTCGCACCAGTGCTTTCCGTATTGCGGAAGTTCGTCCTCAGGTAAGCGGGATTATCCTGAAGCGTAATTTCGAGGAAGGTAGTGATATCGAAGCAGGAGTGTCTCTCTATCAGATTGATCCTGCGACGTATCAAGCCACTTATGAAAGCGCGAAAGGCGATCTGGCGAAAGCCCAGGCCGCTGCCAGCATCGCTCAGGTAACGGTTAACCGTTATAAAAAGCTGCTGGGCACGCAGTACATCAGTCAACAAGATTACGATCAGGCGCTGGCCGATGCGCAACAGGCGAATGCCGCTGTCGTTGCCGCGAAAGCCGCCGTTGAAACAGCGCGAATTAACCTGGCGTACACCAAAGTGACCTCTCCGATTAGCGGCCGTATTGGTAAATCTGCCGTGACGGAAGGCGCACTGGTGCAAAACGGTCAGGCGACAGCGCTGGCAACCGTGCAGCAGCTCGATCCTATCTATGTTGACGTGACGCAGTCGAGCAACGACTTCCTGCGTCTGAAACAAGAACTGGCTAACGGAACGTTGAAGCAGGAAAACGGCAAGGCGAAAGTCGAGCTGGTGACCAGCGATGGCATCAAATTCCCGCAGACCGGTACGCTTGAGTTTTCAGACGTGACCGTCGATCAGACCACCGGTTCTATCACCATCCGCGCCGTCTTCCCTAACCCGGATCACACTTTACTGCCGGGAATGTTTGTTCGCGCGCGTCTGGAAGAAGGAACCAACCCTACTGCGTTACTGGTACCACAACAAGGCGTGACCCGTACGCCGCGCGGTGATGCAACCGTGCTGGTTGTGGGCGCTGATGACAAAGTGGAAAGCCGTCAAATCGTGGCCAGTCAAGCGATTGGCGATAAATGGCTGGTGACCAGTGGTCTGAAATCAGGTGAACGCGTCATTATCAGTGGGCTGCAGAAAGTGCGTCCTGGTGCGCAGGTGAAAGCACAAGAGATTACCGCAGAGAACAACCAGCAAGCCGCTAGCGGTAGCCAGCCTGAGCAGTCTAAGTCTTAACTTAAACAGGAGCCGTTAAGACATGCCTAATTTCTTTATCGATCGCCCCATATTTGCATGGGTGATCGCCATTATCATCATGTTGGCAGGGGGGCTTGCGATCCTCAAGCTGCCGGTCGCGCAATATCCGACGATTGCGCCGCCCGCAGTGACGATCTCCGCAACCTACCCTGGTGCTGATGCCAAAACCGTGCAGGATACGGTCACGCAGGTTATCGAACAGAATATGAACGGTATCGATAACCTGATGTACATGTCCTCAAACAGTGACTCCACGGGTACCGTGCAGATCACCCTGACGTTTGAATCCGGTACGGATGCAGATATCGCGCAGGTTCAGGTGCAGAACAAACTGCAGCTGGCGATGCCGTTGCTGCCGCAGGAAGTACAACAACAGGGTGTGAGCGTTGAGAAGTCGTCCAGTAGCTTCCTGATGGTTGTCGGGGTTATCAATACCGACGGCACCATGACGCAGGAAGATA
This sequence comes from Citrobacter freundii complex sp. CFNIH2, assembly GCF_002880615.1. Lineage (NCBI taxonomy): Bacteria > Pseudomonadati > Pseudomonadota > Gammaproteobacteria > Enterobacterales > Enterobacteriaceae > Citrobacter > Citrobacter freundii complex sp. CFNIH2. The sequence goes on from NZ_CP025757.1 coordinate 2,519,475, forward strand.
TTTCGGATTACGTCGCCGCCAACATGAAAGACACCATCAGCCGTACTTCCGGCGTAGGTGACGTTCAGCTGTTTGGTTCGCAGTATGCGATGCGTATCTGGATGGACCCGACCGAACTCAACAAGTATCAGTTAACCCCGGTTGATGTCATTGCGGCCATCAAAGCGCAGAACGCCCAGGTCGCAGCCGGTCAGTTAGGCGGTACGCCGCCGGTGAAAGGCCAGCAGCTTAACGCATCGATTATTGCCCAGACCCGTCTGACGTCAACCGACGAGTTCGGCAAAATCCTGCTGAAAGTGAACCAGGATGGCTCTCAGGTTCGTCTGCGCGACGTCGCGAAAGTTGAACTGGGCGGCGAGAACTACGACATCATCGCGAAGTTCAACGGTAAACCGGCCTCCGGCCTGGGGATCAAACTGGCAACCGGTGCGAACGCGCTGGATACCGCCGCGGCGATCCGTGCTGAACTGGTGAAGATGGAACCGTTCTTCCCGTCAGGTCTGAAAATCGTTTACCCGTATGACACCACCCCGTTCGTGAAAATCTCTATTCACGAAGTGGTGAAAACGCTGGCGGAAGCGATCATCCTCGTGTTCCTCGTGATGTATCTGTTCCTGCAGAACTTCCGCGCGACGCTGATCCCGACCATTGCGGTGCCGGTCGTTCTGTTGGGGACCTTTGCGGTACTTGCCGCTTTTGGCTTCTCGATAAACACCCTGACGATGTTCGGGATGGTGCTCGCCATCGGCCTGTTGGTGGATGACGCCATCGTGGTGGTCGAGAACGTCGAACGTGTTATGTCCGAAGAGGGGCTACCGCCGAAGGAAGCCACGCGTAAATCCATGGGCCAGATTCAGGGCGCACTGGTGGGTATCGCGATGGTGCTGTCTGCGGTATTTATCCCGATGGCCTTCTTTGGTGGATCTACCGGTGCGATTTATCGTCAGTTCTCCATCACCATTGTGTCCGCAATGGCGCTGTCCGTACTGGTTGCGTTAATCCTGACGCCGGCGCTGTGCGCCACCATGCTTAAACCGGTTGCCAAAGGCGACCACGGTGAAGGCAAAAAAGGCTTCTTCGGCTGGTTTAACCGCATGTTCGATAAGAGCACGCACCATTACACCGACAGCGTGGGTAATATTCTGCGCAGCACCGGTCGTTATCTGCTGCTGTATCTGATCATCGTGGTCGGCATGGCGTTCCTGTTCGTCCGTCTGCCAAGCTCCTTCCTGCCGGACGAAGACCAGGGCGTATTCCTCAGCATGGCCCAGTTGCCTGCGGGTGCGACCCAGGAACGTACGCAGAAAGTGCTTGATGAGATGACCGATTACTTCCTTACCAAAGAGAAGAGCAACGTTGAATCGGTGTTTGCGGTTAACGGCTTCGGCTTTGCAGGTCGTGGTCAGAACACCGGTATCGCGTTCGTCTCGTTGAAAGACTGGGCTGATCGTCCGGGCGAAGAGAACAAGGTTGAAGCCATTACCCAACGCGCTTCTGCCGCCTTCTCACAGATTAAAGACGCCATGGTATTCGCCTTTAACCTGCCCGCGATTGTGGAACTGGGTACCGCGACCGGTTTTGACTTCCAGTTGATTGACCAGGCGGGACTCGGTCACGACAAACTGACCCAGGCGCGTAACCAGTTGTTCGGCGAAGTGGCAAAACATCCGGATCTGCTGGTCGGCGTTCGTCCGAACGGTCTGGAAGATACGCCGCAGTTCAAGATTGATATCGACCAGGAAAAAGCACAGGCGCTGGGTGTTTCCATTAGCGACATTAATACCACGCTGGGTGCCGCATGGGGCGGAAGCTATGTGAACGACTTTATCGACCGTGGTCGTGTGAAGAAAGTTTACGTCATGTCCGAAGCCAAATACCGTATGTTGCCGGAAGATATCGGTAACTGGTATGTGCGCGGCAGCGATGGTCAGATGGTGCCGTTCTCCGCCTTCTCGTCCTCACGCTGGGAATACGGTTCACCGCGTCTGGAACGCTATAACGGTCTGCCTTCTATGGAGATCTTAGGTCAGGCGGCACCGGGTAAGAGTACCGGTGAAGCGATGGCGATGATGGAGCAGTTGGCCAGTAAGCTGCCATCCGGTATCGGCTACGACTGGACGGGGATGTCCTACCAGGAACGGCTGTCCGGTAACCAGGCCCCTGCCCTGTATGCCATCTCACTGATCGTCGTCTTCCTGTGTCTGGCGGCGTTGTATGAGAGCTGGTCTATTCCGTTCTCCGTTATGCTGGTGGTTCCGCTGGGGGTTATTGGTGCGCTGTTGGCGGCCACTTTCCGCGGCCTGACCAACGACGTTTACTTCCAGGTGGGCCTGCTCACAACCATTGGGTTGTCGGCGAAGAACGCGATACTGATCGTCGAATTCGCCAAAGATCTGATGGATAAAGAGGGCAAAGGCCTGATTGAAGCAACGCTGGATGCGGTTCGTATGCGTTTACGTCCGATCCTCATGACCTCTCTGGCGTTCATTCTGGGCGTTATGCCACTGGTTATCAGCTCCGGTGCCGGTTCCGGCGCACAGAACGCCGTAGGTACTGGCGTAATGGGCGGGATGGTCACCGCAACGGTTCTGGCTATCTTCTTCGTCCCGGTCTTCTTTGTGGTGGTACGCCGCCGCTTCAGCCGGAAAAGTGAAGATATTGAACACAGCCATTCCGTAGAACATCGCTGATGCTCATCTGATAAAAGGCCGCGCAAGCGGCCTTTTTTTTCGAATGAAATCAGCAAAAGGGCTTATTGATACATTGTTGACTTTTGGTTGTGGATAATAAAGGTTATAATCCACAAGAGGATGAAGGCTATTTCTGGCCATTTGGCTTATGGCTTATTCCCTGCTTAATAACTCATTATTAAGACAATTCCTGGGGAGCATCCGTTTCTGGTTTCGTGCCAGAGGTAAGCGAAGAGGATGGAAAGAGAAGATAATCTGATGAATTTCAAAATAATCACGTAATTATCTCATTCCGGAATGGGTTGTCGGCATGCTATAATGAGAAAAATCTACAAACCTTCACTTTCTTTCGTATTACATTAATTGTAATTTTTCGTAATATAGCGATGAAATCTTTTTTAGAGTAGATTATAGTTAAATCATCAAGCGTAGAAGGCAAGTACCAGGTCAGTTAGTTGTACCCATCCCGAAAGGTGTTCGGTTAGTTCAAGCCACTAAGAAGGGGATGCGTTATGGATGAATACTCACCCAAAAGACATGATATAGCGCAGCTTAAATTTCTTTGTGAAACGCTTTATCACGACTGTCTTGCAAACCTTGAAGAAAGCAATCATGGCTGGGTTAACGACCCAACCTCGGCGATCAACCTTCAACTCAACGAACTGATAGAGCATATTGCAACCTTCGCACTTAATTATAAAATTAAGTATAATGAGGACAATAAGCTGATTGAGCAGATTGATGAATATCTGGACGACACATTTATGTTGTTCAGCAGTTATGGCATTAATGCGCAGGATCTGCAGAAATGGCGGAAATCAGGTAATCGCTTGTTCCGCTGCTTTGTGAATGCCACCAGAGCTAATCCTGTTAGTTTGTCTTGTTAAAAATTATTACAATCATAGGTAAGATTTATGTCCGATAAACCATTAACTAAAACTGATTATTTGATGCGTTTGCGACGCTGTCAGACAATTGACACGCTTGAGCGCGTGATCGAGAAAAATAAATATGAATTATCTGACAATGAACTGGCTGTATTTTACTCAGCCGCCGATCACCGTCTCGCAGAATTGACGATGAATAAACTTTACGACAAGATCCCCTCCTCCGTCTGGAAATTCATTCGTTAATTTGATTACTGAACATCAGGAAATACGGACGTTTTCCTGGAGGACCTTTATCTTATTTGCAATAACAATAGCATGACTATTGTGATTTCTGTCACGGTATAGCTCAGGGATCGTTCCCTGGTTAGCGCAGACCCTCTACTGTATTGCCTCACCGGTGAACCGTCAGAGAGCGTAGAATGAGTGAAGAGAAGCGGAAAATGATAGCGGGTGAACGGTATCACCCGGCAGATGAGACCCTGCGCCATGACCGATTGCAGGCACGTCGGTTTGTTCACCGCTACAATCACACCGCCCCGGATGAAAAGGCCGAACGACTGGCTATTCTCCACGCCCTGTTAGGCCAGTGCGACCGGCCTTACATCGAGCCGCCATTCCGTTGTGACTACGGTTACAATATCTTCCTGGGTAAAGCATTTTACGCCAACTTCGACTGCGTCATGCTTGACGTCTGCCCCATTCATATTGGTGATAACTGCATGCTGGCTCCCGGCGTGCATATCTATACCGCCACGCACCCGCTGGATGCGACAGAGCGCAATAGCGGACTGGAATTCGGCAAACCCGTCACGATTGGTAATAATGTCTGGATTGGTGGGCGTGCGGTCATTAATCCCGGCGTCAGCATTGGTGACAATGTGGTGGTTGCCTCCGGCGCCGTCGTGACCAAAAGCGTACCGGCCAACGTCGTGGTGGGCGGTAATCCGGCACGGATTATTAAAACACTGTAAATAGAATTGTAACTGTTATGCTAAATTGTGATTAATCTGTTACTTTTTTCACGCTAATCGCCCACTTAAAATAGGGCGTTCCCCTGTAAGTAGCGAAATCACGAAGGCAAAAAATGACAGAAATACAACGCCTGCTCACTGAAACCATCGACGAACTGAACGTGCGTGAGAAGCGCGATAATAAGCCCCGCTTTAGCATCAGCTTTATTCGCAAACATCCTGGTTTGTTTATTGGGATGTATGTTGCATGGTTTGCCACGCTGGCAGTCATGCTGCAATCAGAAACGCTGGTCGACTCCGTCTGGCTGCTGGTGGTGCTGTTTGTCATCCTCAACGGTTTTTTCTTTTTTGATGTCGCCCCGCGCTATCGCTATGAAGATATCGACGTGCTGGATTTCAGAGTGTGTTACAACGGCGAATGGTACAACACCCGGTTTGTGCCTTCCGCGCTGATCAGCACCATCCTTCACTCCCCGCGTGTTGACGATGAACGCAAAGCGCAATTACAGAAGATGTTGACGCGTAAGGGCGAACTGTCGTTTTACGATATCTTCACCCTTGCCCGCGCGGAAGCCACGCCATAACCGATTGGTGTTGCCGGATAGACTTTCTCTCTATCCGGCTCCCTTCTCCCTAACGCCGTTTTTTCCTTCCCTGGACCGCTTTAAAACGCGGGTTGCTCTTACAAATCACATATAAACGCCCTTTCCGTTTTACGATCTGACAGTCCGGATGGCGCTGCTTTGCGCTACGTAATGAATTCAAGACCTGCATGGTATCCTCATCGCCTTAAAAATTATGTTATAACATAACATGATTTTATCGCTGAACGCTCGACTGTTCAATCCTTTCTGCATTAACGCCCGTTTTTTCGCTGTGCAGATGGCGAAAACTCACACTCCCCTCAAAAAAACCAGCAGATTAACGACATCATTTACAGGGCTTTTTTCCCGATCGGATATACTTTCTCTACAATGCGTTATTAAGGATATTTGCGTGAGAACACGACATCTGGTCAGTCTGGTGACAGGAGTGCTTATCCTCGCCGTGTTGGTTCCGGTCGGTTTGAGTGTTTGGCTCGCTCATCGCCAGGTCGAGAAGAAATTCATCGAGGAACTGGATACCTACTCATCGCGCGTTTCTGAACGTACTGAACGCGTGGTGGCCCAGGCAAAACAGGCATTGCAGCAGATTAGCGCCGTGAATAGCGCGCCTTGCTCGCGTGAACACTTACTGGCGATGCGGAGACTCTCCTTCAGCTATCGTTATGTCCAGGAAGTGCTGTATCTGCGCAACAACATGCCGGTTTGCTCATCCCTGGAACAGGAAAGTTATACTTCGGCCTTCCCTCCGCCCATGAAAATCACTAACGATGGCTACCGCGCCTGGTTTACCGCGCATAACGATCTGGGGATTGAGCGCTACATGGCAGCACTGGGCTATGGCGACTATATCGTGATGATTGATCCCGCCTCTTTTATCGACGTGGTTCCTTTTGGCGCCTGGCAGATCGATGTCGCGATTATTGGCGTAAAACACAATACCGTCATTGCCAGCAGCAGCGCGCTCGCACCGAATATTCTGCAATTTACTCAGGAAACCACGCCTCGCCACCTGGAAAGCCATGGCATTATTTATGAAATTCGCCCTTTCCCGGAGATGGGCATTACCATTGTCAGTTGGGCGTCGACCCTCCCACTACAAAAAATTTGGTACCGGCAGGCGCTGATCTGGGTTCCCGCCGGCACGCTGATCGGTCTGCTGGCCGCCGCCTTTATTCTTCGCATTCTGCGCCGTCTCCAGTCTCCCCATCACCGATTGCAGGATGCCATCAATAACCGGGATATTAAGGTTCACTACCAGCCCATTATTTCGTTATCCACCGGGAAAATCGTCGGGGCTGAAGCGCTGGCACGCTGGCCGCAAACCGACGGCAGCTACCTGTCACCCGACATTTTTATCCCCCTGGCCGAACAGACCGGGCTTACCGAACCACTCACTCGTTTAATTATCGAAACGGTGTTTGAGGATATGGGGCAATGGCTGAAGCAGCATCCCGAACAGCATATTTCCATTAATATTGAAGCGGCGGATCTCGCCTCAGAAAAGCTCCCGACGTTGCTCAGTAAACTGCTTAACCGGTATCAGCTTGCCCCCTCACAGATAGCTCTGGAACTGACGGAACGGGGATTTGCCGATCCGAAAACCAGTTCACCCATTGTCGCCCGCTACCGTAAGGCGGGACATGCTATCTATATTGATGATTTTGGCACCGGCTATTCGAGCCTCAGCTATTTGCAGAATCTGGACGTGGATATCCTGAAAATCGACAAATCGTTTGTCGATGCCCTGGAGTACAAAAACGTGACGCCGCATATCATCGAAATGGCCAAAACACTGAAGCTGAAAATGGTGGCGGAAGGGATTGAAACGGCTAATCAGGAAGACTGGCTGCGCCAGCACGGCGTCCACTACGGGCAGGGCTGGCTTTACAGCAAAGCGCTGCCCAAAGAAGCATTTATTCTGTGGGCGGAAAAACGCTTATAACGCGGAGATGGCTGGCGGCACGCCGCACAGCCAGTCACGCTAGTCGTCGATAATGGGTGAGAATCCGCCGTAAATCATGCGTTTACCATCAAACGGCATCGACTCGCCGAACGCTTTCATGCGCGGATCGGTCATCATCTTCTGATTCGCCGCATCCCGCACCTCTTTCGACGGGTATTCAATCCAGCTGAATACCACTTCTTCGTGCTCCTCGGCTTTCACCGCCATACGAAAATCGGTGAGTTTGCCATCGGGCACATCCTCGGCCCAGCATTCCACAATGCGGAGCGCGCCAAATTCCTTGAACAGCGGTGCTGCTTTTGCCGCCATCGCCTTATAAGCCTCCTTGTTTTCGGCAGGTACGGCAAGGACAAATCCATCCACGTACTTCATGAGAAAAACCTCCGAAGTCCACCGCGCGACAAGCCAATTCCAGCCGCGTCAGTCGTGAATAAGTTTAGTCGTCCTCTCCGGTCTATGCCGTCTGAATCCGCGCCCGGGGTTTGTAGCGAAACCACGGCAGGCAGATCTGGATCAGCGGCCCAATCGCCAGCGCATACAGCACGGTTCCGACGCCAAGCGTACCGCCGAGCAGCCAACCACTCAGTAAAACAGAAACTTCAATCGCCGTTCGAATCGTACGCACCGACCATCCCGTGCGGGCGTGAATACCGGTCATCAGACCGTCTCTCGGCCCGGCGCCAAAACCCGCACCAATGTACATCCCCGTCGCCAGGGCGTTCACCACCACGGCCGCCACCAGCATAAGGCTACGCACGACGAGGGAGGAAAACGCCGGCATCACCGCCAGCGCGGCATCGGCGGCAAGTCCGATCACAATCACGTTACTGAGGGTGCCCAGTCCAGGACGTTGACGCAGGGGGATCCACAGCAAAAGGACCAGCGCACCGACAATAATCATCACCACACCAATCTTCATCGACAACAGATTCGCCAGCCCCAGATGGAACACGTTCCACGGATCGGTACCTAAATCCGCGCGCACAAACATCGCGGTGGATACCCCATACAGCGCCAACCCAAAATAAAGTTGAACCAGACGACGCCCCATTTTCACCCTCCCCGTTCAGATAGCCTTCATCATCGCTGTAATTGGCACTATGATTAATGACCAGTTTTGAAAAAGTGGACTGCAATGTCATCACGTCGTTATGGAAGTCAATCTCTCCAGCGCCTGCTTGGGCACTGGCAGGACAGCGCCGCAAGGACCCCGCTCTGGCGGCAACTGGCAGAAGCGTTGCGTCTGCTGATCCTCGACGGGCGCCTGGCGCTCGACAGCCGTTTGCCCGGAGAACGCGAACTGGCTACGGTACTCGACGTCAGCCGGACCACCGTGGCCAGCGCGCTGGCGCAATTGCGGGAAGAGGGATATCTGGAGAGTCGGCACGGCAGTGGGTCGCGCGTGGTTTTGCCGGGTCATATCCGCGAAGTACCGACGCGCACCGGTACCACGATGGCGTTGGATCTCTCCACCGCCGCCCTCAGTGCGGGGCCTGAAATCCATCAGGCGTATCAACAGGCGCTGGTTGCGATGCCACCACATTTGCTGACGTCGGGCTATCAACCGCAGGGATTACTCTGCTTACGTGAATCGCTCGCCCGTCATTACTGTGCGCGAGGCCTTCCGACAACGGCGGATGACATCATGGTGGTCAACGGCGCGGTCAGTGGTCTGGCGCTGATCCTGCGCTTATTGACCGGCCCCGGCGATCGGGTAGTGGTCGATCATCCGACGTACCCGCTGGCGATTGCAGCCATTCAGGGCGCCTCCTGTCGACCGGTGGGCGTGTCATTACCCGAACAGGGCTGGGATACAGCCGGACTGGCAGCAACCATCGCCCAGACCTCACCGAGAATAGCCTATCTGATGCCGGATTTTCACAATCCCACCGGGCGGTGTATGGATGATGAGATGCGGCAAGTCATCGCGGATATCGCTGCCCGCACACGTACAACGCTGGTGATTGACGAAACGATGGTGAACCTCTGGTACGACGCCCCGCCGCCACCGCCGCTGGCGGCGTATCACCGCGACGCCCCGGTAATTATGCTGGGTTCGGCCGGCAAGAGCTTCTGGGGAGGATTGCGTCTGGGCTGGGTGCGTGCGCCATCTCGAACTATCGCCGCGCTGGTGCAAACGCGGGATACGGTCGATTTGGGCTCGCCGATCATCGAACAACTTGCCACCACGTGGCTACTGGATAATGCCGATTCATTTTTGCCGCAGCGCAGACAACAGCTCGCCGCGCGGCGCGCACTCTGTGACACGCTGATGCGCAGGCACTTTCCCGAGTGGCGCTATCAGCAACCACAGGGCGGATTATCCTTCTGGGTAGAACTACCGGATACGCTGGCGACGCTTTTCGCCACGCGGGCGGAAAGCGTCGGGATTCAACTCGGAACAGGCACCCGCTTTGGGCTCGCGGGGGCGTTTGATCGTTTCTTACGTATGCCGTTTGCCTTGCCGGAAGAGCCTCTGCGCGCGGCATTTAACACCCTGGAACCGATCTGGGAAACACTGCGTCTGCAGTCCGGCAGCGGTAAGGTGCGTAAGATTATTTAATGCTGACGAGGAACCGGAAAACCCTTGAGGGAAATCACAAAGTTATCGCCCTCTTTCTTTATTTTGGCGCCAGCATCACACCAGTCTGAGGCAATGCGAAAAAATTCATCGCTGCCGACGTTCCAGCTCAGACAAACATGCTTAACATAACCCGAGCGGAGCAGTTCACAGGCTTCGCCATAGTTACTGGCGATAGAGAGCGTTTGCTGTTTCATTTTTTCTTCTTCAGTAGTCTGCGCAATGCTTTGATTTCTTTAGGAGTCAGTGGCTCAACAAACGACTCTTCCGTGTGTTGGCTATCGATATCGCCAGCCGAGACCCCCGCCTCTGCCGCAACGTCGAAGGCAATCAGCAGCAGTTTTTCTGTCGTGATGCTTAAATTCTCATTATTCAGTTCAGCGTAATGACGCAGTTTTTCTTTTAACGTCTCATCAATTTTGACATTCAGTACTGCAGTAGCCATCGTAAGGATCCTTGTGGACAGGCAAAAGCACGGTTCCGGCGACGACAGGATCGCCATGGCGTGATAAGAGAATTGAGCGCCAGGATTTAACATCCCAAAAACACTCTGCCAGCATTTGATGACAAAAAAATGACAAAACTATGACAACGACAAGAAGAAAAACGAAGATGTGATGCCGGATGGCACAAATGGGTGGGGGCCCTGCCATCAGCCATTAGTACTAAATTGTGTTGGTTAATCAATTGGTTATAGTGGTAGTACTACAACAGTACTGTACCACTCTCGATAGTACCGTCCAGCACAAAATATTGCAAGGTAACGTGCCTTCAGGGTTGGGGACATGACATGTACTTTTCGAAAGTTATAGTGTCGGAAGTACTTTCCCGATGTGCATAAAAAAGGGGCGACAAGCCCCTTATTCAGTTACTTCTTATCCTTTGGTGGACAAGGATCGTTACCATGCGAATCTTTTTTTGCGATCCTGCCATCCTTGTTATGGATCACAAGCTCACTTTTTTGGTTTGTAGCAATCCCTCTTGCAGCGTCTACCGCAGATTGCTTTGTTGGGTGAACGGAGGTCGCTTTACTGTTTCCTGCCCCCTTAACAGCCCAACCTCCATCATGAGGAACAACATGCTGATCTTTACCCATTATCGAACCCTCTATTTCCATAGAAAAATCAGCATATAGCGTTCAAACAAACCACTCAATACTACATATTGTGTTAAAGTTGATTTTCATCACAAAACGTGAATAGATATCGAAAGGATTCGTTTACTACAAAACTGTAAGTACCCTTCCTTGACCATATACCGCTATATTCGTTAACAATCTGGCAGTGCTGGCCAACTCTGCCATTTATTACCCACTATTCTTCTGTAAGAGATGAGCTTTTAGCCACCTTTGCGATAGTAGCCCTTGAACAACCGATCAAAGCTTGGATTTTGCTCCAGCTTTTACCGTCAGACAGTAGTTCTTGTACTTTATGATGTAAGCTCTCATCGACTGGACGACCACGATATTTTTTCTCTCTCTTGGCCTTTTCAATACCCTGCTTTTGTCGTCTGCGGCGATCTTCATAGTCCTTGCGACTGATTGCCGCCAACATATCGAGCATCATAGAATTCATTGCTTCAAACATACGAGCGGTGAACTCATCCTGAACATGCAAAAGCTGATGGCTCGTAGGCAAATCTAACGATACAACCCTGATCCCTTTAGATTCGATTAGTCCTCGTAAGGTTTTCCAGTCCTCTGCGGTAAGTCGGCTTATACGATCTATTTGCTCACAGAGCAGAATGTCGCCACGTTCCGCGATATCTAAGAGTAAAAACAATTGAGGCCGCTGTAGGCTTGCACCTGATTCATTTTCCTTAAAGTACTTTGATATTTTCAGATCATGTGAATGAGCAAATGCCTCCAACTCTTTCAAAGCCCTATCTGCATCTTGCTCTTTCGTCGATGCTCTTAGATATGCCCATACACGCATGATACTCACCATCAGTCTGTTTTATATGGTTCATTATATACAGTCTGTTTTAGGTTGTAAAATTCATTTAATGAACCACTTTGAATGAAGATCTGTGCAGGTCTGCTTGAGGTATACATATGATGCACTAGGAATACTGCACATCAATAACAATAAGTTACTATTTCCAATGAAATAATATCCATTTACGCATAGACAAATCGAGCTAACTGTCTGGCTTATAGAGAATTTTTCATGTTTAATTAGATGTATCGCAGTCGGCAGTGTTTATGTTAGTGACAACCTCTTCTAATTTTTTGTAAAGGTGCTGGTAGATAGATTCATTCGGAATATACTGTATGAATAACCAGTGATGTGATTTGATTTCTTATAAGGACTTATCAGCAATGAGTGAACTTAAAGTTATATCACACGCAATGTTTAACATATCCGTAGAACAGGCAGAAGCAAGTAGGGTAGACCTTGAACACGGTGAGGGCGATTTTCAGAAGTATTGCGGCCAATTGTTAGATGAGTTACTGGAAAATACTCGCAGCAAATCCTTTAAATTCAGAGCAATAGAAGAATTTGTCCCTGCTCATCTTAACGTGCTTGTTAATGATCAAAACGAGTGGGACAAGAGAACACTTGGAATTGCTGAAAAACTTTTGTCCGTGGAAATAGATGCTCAAGATAAAATTAAGGCTATGAAGAAAAAAATTAAAAAAGGAGCCTTATTAATTTTATTACTTTCTCGTGACAATAATTTCAATTTCGTAATACTTAAAATTGAACATAGCGATTTTTTTGATGAGATAGAGTCAAAAATCAAAAAAGGACTTCCTCTTAATCGTCAAAGGCTCCAAAAATCATGTTTAGTTAGCTTCAGCAACACATATGATGTTGAAGAGATTCTTATATCGGATAGTGGAGCTTCAATTAGTGAATATTGGTGGAAAAACTTCCTCAGTACTGTAGAACTTCAAAGTTCTGAACTTAATACAAAAAATGCGTTTGGTTCAATTGAAAACTTTCTTAAAAGGGAAGTAGAAAAGCACTCTTCCGTGGATTATTGGTATATGCGTAATGACATTATTGCTTACTTTAGAAACAATGAGCAATTTGCATACGATGAATTAGTAGAGAAAGTACGTTCACATAAGCCAGAAAGCCCAGCTATTGATGAACGTTTCGACCAAATAATCGAGAAATTTAAAGCATTACCAGATCATAAAAACTCGAAATTTGATAGGCAATTTCAATTAGAACCAAATGTAATTCGTGCTAGAATAAAGAAAACAATAGCTTTGTCGGACAACATTGAATTAAGAATCAACGGGGAAGTTGCTGATTTCCGTAAAAAAATTGTTCCCGAATCAGATGCGTTAGGTAAATATCTGAAAATCTACTCAGATACTGGTTACGAAGAATTTAGTGCAGGAAAAGAAGATAACGTATGAATATAGTATCTAAAATAGCCGATTTATTCATGCCATCGCAAGAAGTTTCTTCTTGCGACAACTTTCATTTATTTAAGGCTGAATATCGTATTTTAGAAACTACTATCCATCAAGATTATTCTCAACGGGTGGAAGAATTAACAAATGAAGTCATAGCTAACAATCTAGATATTGAAATTGACTTTAAGTTTGAGACTTGTGATTCATTCACCCTTCTTATTTCCCCAGAATATTGTAGTGATCTTCAACAAGTTAAAGATAAAATTGACAATGCTATTCAATTTTCAGAAACTGATGATACCATTATTATTTGCATTTCTATTGATAAAAAAATCGCCTTAGATAAAGACAATAAAATACATATATTTAACTTTGATGATTTCATCAAAAATGTCTTTGGGGCGAATATGTCCAGTATTCTGACATATCTTAACTGCTTTGATCTACATAAGGAGTTGCTTTTTAATGTCTGGGACGACATTAACTCCTTTGGTAGTGAAACCATCAAATTTGTTAGCCAAAAAGATTTGGTTGGTTCTAATACTCTCAGCATAGCCCGGGATTCCATCATCTCAAAAAGAAATAAAAGCTGCCATTTTATAAATGATTCACAATATAAATTCATTCCCGATGATTTTTTCCTGTCCCCTTCAGGGTCTTTTCACTCTGATATAAAAAACACATTTGATTCTCTATTAACAACTTTTCTCATTGTTTATCTCGCTGATACATCTGAAATTTCAGTTGAGAATGCTAGTAGTGATTTATATATTGATTATAAATTCAAAGGTTATAGACTAATCAGTGAAGTTATTGCAATAAAAGATATGAGCAATAACAGCACAAGTGAGCTTTTCGATATTTACAAGTGGGTCTATAATAGCGGCAACTTCATAGATAAAATTGGTCTTGCTCGAAATATAATATCCATTCATATGGTGGATAAGTGTATGACATCGATAAATCATGGCACATTAAAGTCCATAGAATCGGGCTATGACATTTACCTTAAGGATAATGTAAAACAATACATTGAAATAAAAAATAAAATTTCTGAGTTTCTCGTTGGGCAATCAGACAAGGCATCTGACATTACTAAAAACATGTTTTCCACCTTCAAAACTAGTTTTTGGAGTATTATAACATTCTTTATTTCGGTATTTCTCATTAAGATAATCACATCTAATAGTTATAGAGGAACTGTAACCTTAGAAACTCTAGTTGTAACTCTGGTGTTTATTTTATTCTCTGTTGTTTATTGGTATTTTACAAATAAAGAAGTATTGGAAGAAAAAGATAGATTACTCAGCCGTTATGACACAATCAAAAATAGATATAAAGATCTTCTTAATGAAGACGATTTGAATAACATAATTAATACGGAAAAATTAAAAGCAGATGACACTGCATATATAGAGTCCCGACGGAAAAGATTTTCAATTATTTGGAATAGTTTTAATGCTGTTATTGCAATAGTGGTATTGGGGTTGTTTTTTTTAGATAATAACATGTCACCGAGTAATAAATTAGAGGAAGAGGTAAAAACTCAGCCACAGCCACAAAATACAAAGCAGAAATTGCAAAATCAAGATCTAAATAGAAATTAAGTGATATTTAAATTCGTGTAGAAAAAAACAGCCTTTATTTTTATTTGCGTAAACGATTCCTTTACTTTTAGCACTAAAAGCAAGAAAACTATAATTTTATAATTTTCTTTGTTTAAGGCCAGTAATGTTATCAGCGTTACAATTGTCCTCGATGAAGGCCGCTTCCGCGACCTTATTTAGCACCGTGCTCATTGAGAACGATCAACTACCATGTATGTTGGTTGACACAAGCTGCCGCGTTCCTGTGACCAGTAATAATCAAGATCCGCAACACGCATATCCAACCCCGAATCCACACGATTGATCTGTAACCGCAGCCCTACAGTATCTTTGTACGATAAACCAGATTTAACATTGTACTTGTACTTAACCCCGCTTTCTTCTTCAAAAGATTTGAGATAAGGGGTGATTTGCTTCTGGATTTCTTTCAGACAAATAACTTCATTACCAATTACAAAGGGCTTTTCTGGTTTCCCATGGGAATCGTAGTCGCAATTGCAGTTAATGGGATCGTCGTTAAGAGTACTGACAATATTCTTATCATCATTTCTTCCCCCTGATACAAGATTACTATTTCGAGCAAATCTGTGTAATTGTTCCATTATGGTTAAAATCAACGAGAGCGAGTAGTAACGCCTTGCGTTGTTTCGAGTACTACGAGAAAAACGCAACGTTACGATCTAATTTTTGGTTCTTAAAGAGACTAACGAGCAAAGCGAGTTAGGCTCTCTAGAGACTTAATATAAGTAAGGCATTTACGAGATCTAATTATTTTTAATATAAGGGGTACTTAATCAGGATCGTGCAAAAAACAACCAAAAAGAGCCAAAAAACATACTACAGAAGTGTTTTTTTAGGTTACTATGACCTTAATTAAGTCGTTTCAATCTCTGATTAACCCGTATTAGTACGATGCAGCCTGAGTTAGTACCCCACTATCATACTAATTTAGGATGGATATATTTTTTTAATGAGATCCGAAAGTTCTTTCTTCGTTGGATTACTCTCTAATAAGCGAGTCAACTTGTACAATTCTTCACCAGTAAGATATTCTCCGCCTTTTGGGTCATCGGTGCGAATCGGTGTACCATCTTTAAACATCCCCCATAGCTCTTTTGATACACCTGTTAATACTTTCTTATAATCGTTCACCCTCGATTTAGAATAATTATTACCTTCGAATAGTTCACTACTATCTAGCATTGATTTAGTTTTGTCTTTGCTAATATCACCCATCATGGTTAATAGTATAAGTATATTCTTTGTCACCATGCCTTTTTTAGAACCTTTTGATTCAGTCAAAGTCCTAATATGTTTCTTGATAACGTTTTGTGCAGCACTGGTTAGCTGATTTAGATTTTTAACCCCTGCTAGGTGACTACGAAGGTCGTTATTCTGATGTACCTTTTCTTTCCGCCCACGTGGTTTTAGTTCATGCGGTTCTTTCTTTTTTGTCATGATTAACACTCCTCTAAATTAAAAATCATCTCATGGTTAACCTCCTACGGCTGCTGTTTATGTTCGATTGGCTATATGTTAACGGGCAAAATTGCCCCAATCAAGGAATAGTTGCAAGTTTTTCTTGACAATCTCATTACTATGAGAATCAAAAAATCATTTATCGATTTTAGCACTATCTCTGTACTTCCTAACTGATACGCTCTTCGATGGTTTCGCGAGTATCTTTATACTTCTTTACTGATACATTCATTAATTATTTCAAATGTACTCTTGTACTTTCCCAGTGGTACCGACATTTATGCAACAGTACGATCCAATGGAATACTGGACTATTAAATATGAAAAAAGCATCTATAAATCATTGCAAAAACGTTACCTTGCAATATTTTGTGCTGGACGGTACTATCGAGAGTGGTACAGTACTGTTGTAGTACTACCACTATAACCAATTGATTAACCAACACAATTTAGTACTAATGGCTGATGGCAGGGCCCCCACCCATTTCTGGGTAAGTACTTGATAGATAATGTCTAAAGTACTGAAGTCTCTCCTCCATAGCCTTAGTGGTACAAAAACTGTGTATCACCAGTAGGCTGCACGATGTCCCTTATGCTCTCCCGTCACTAAGCAGGCTCTCAGCGAAGAGGCTGCTTAGTACGAATCAAATATATTCCAATAGATCATATAGTTGAGAAACCGCGACTGATTTACCATATCTTTTGTATGTGATTGAATTATCTGCATGTCCTAAGAATGCAGCAGCATAATGCTCCACTACACCAGCGTTTTTTAACTTAGTGGCAATGTAATGTCGCAGTGAATGAAACTCTGGAACCCCTAATTTTTTGCGATAACCGCTAAACCAGCGAGTGAAGTAGTGGCTGTATGACCCTTTATAGAAAGTTAACTGCGGGAACAGTCTGCCCTTCTGTTTCTGTACATACACCAAAAATCCTATATCTATCAATTTTTGATGAATTGGTATTGTACGTTTACTGTTCTCCGTTTTGACCACCTGTCCATCATGACGATCATCAATCCTGATGCACCACCTTCCCTCATTTTTTAAGATATCACCATGATATAGTTGACAAATTTCATTAGCTCTCATCCCCGTAAATCGACCAAGCAAAATAATCCATCTCTTCCAGTCGGGTAAGGTACTGATCCCATTCTCTAGGCATCTGATCTGAGCAGAGGTATATGCTTCTCGCTTTTGGGAAACTGGCTCGCGATCCTTTTGGAGCAACCCCTCAAAGGGATTTTGAAAATCATAGTCAGTACGGTGTTTCAGCCATCGGAAAAAACCACTGATTTTCTTAACATATTTGTTCTTTGTAGGAATCGCGACATCCAGCCCGCTAATGAATTCAGCAGCCCTGCTACGCTTAAACACCTGATCAGTGAAGCTAAAGTACTTATCAATACAGCGTTTGATAGAAGCGGCTTCCCTCTCGCAAACTTCAAGGTTTTTAAACTCAACATACTGTACAGCCTGTAATTTTAGCTCTTGGAATGACAATTCTGATTGAGGGGTTTGGCTCATACCGATTGTAGGACTGACAGTTTCAGTAATCAGCCAAGGGCGATCTGCAAAGCGTAAAGATCGCTTTGTCGCTTCAGTCTTTGAACGAGTGCCTAACGAACGACGAAACTCACGGCGTTTACCACAGGGTAAAACGTTAACTTTACGGTAATACCAGATCCCATGACGGGAGAGCATAAGGGACATCGTGCAGCCTACTGGTGATACACAGTTTTTGTACCACTAAGGCTATGGAGGAGAGACTTCAGTACTTTAGACATTATCTATCAAGTACTTACCCAGAAATGGGTGGGGGCCCTGCCAGCTACATCCCGGCACACGCGTCATCTGCCTTGGCTGCTTCCTTCCGGACCTGACCTGGTAAACAGAGTAGCGTTGCGGGAGAACCAACAGAGCCCCCATTGAGAGCGTTGTTAACCAACGCGCAGGCGCATTATCACTGCTGCCCCCTGTAATTGCAAGCTATCGGCGGTCAGATGCTGGTTTCTTGCGCAATGGAACTTCCCGCGCCCGCCATTCCAGATTATGCTGAAGGATTACCGCAGGAAGAGACCATGGACAGACAAGACACTTTCCCTCAGCGCGTCTGGCAAATTGTTGCCTCCATTCCCGAAGGCTGTGTCACCACTTATGGCGACGTCGCGATGCTCGCAGGCTCTCCGCGCGCGGCCAGACAGGTCGGCGGCGTACTCAAACGTTTACCTGAAGGCAGCACCCTGCCCTGGCATCGGGTGGTGAATCGGCACGGCGCGATTTCACTCACCGGTCCCGATCTACAGCGACAACGGCAGGCATTACTGGCGGAAGGTATTGTAGTGTCCGGGAGCGGGCTGATCGATTTACAGCGGTATCGCTGGAATTATTGACCCTCTCCGGGTGGAGAGGGTCAGACAGGCCTTAGTACTGCGTCGGGGCAGGCACCGCTGAAGACGGGTTGACCTGCGTTGGCGAGGTTGAAGGCACTGTCGTCGCTGCCCCACCGCTTGCCTGCACAGGAACTTCCGTCTGCTGTACCGGTACCAGAGTCAGATCGGCTTTCGTGCCGCCCTGGTTGATGACCGGCTGAACGGTATCGGTAATAAACACCAGTTTGTCATTCACCGTAATTGCCGCACTCAGCAGAATGCGGGCATTCGGCTGCACGTCAGCCGGGTTAAACGGCAGAACGAAGCTGAATGGCGCCTGTTTCCCTTCGGTACGAACCGCTTTCTGGGACAGAACTTTCGACGGGGCATCGGCGAGCGACGCATCCGACAGGGTCACGGTCAGCACGGCGTCAGGCGGCAATGCCACTTTCTGACGGATCCATACGGTACCCGAGACATTAGGTTGCTGAATAGCAGGCTGTGTGGCCGTTGCTGAAGTGTTTGGGTTCGGCGCTGGCGTCTGGATATCCGCGCTTTTATCCGCGCAGGCAGCCAGAGCAACCGCAACCGCTAAACCACTTACCATGTGCATGAGCTTCATTAAATTCTCCTTATCATCTCTGCACCAGCGGGTTTTCCTCCCGCCGGAAGAGTGGTTAACAAAAACGTAACGTAGCTAAGTGTGGCACATATCACTTATTTTTGCCTGGAATTGGCCAGTTTTTCAGACTATTGCACCCATCGGACCACTTCCAAAATTGCGTTATACTCTGCCTATCTCGCTTCGGCGTCGTTGTTACCTGGAGAGCATGTATGAGTCAGGCACTGAACAATTTGCTGACATTGTTGAATCTGGAAAAAATTGAGGAAGGACTCTTTCGGGGCCAAAGTGAAGACTTAGGGTTGCGCCAGGTATTTGGTGGACAGGTCGTCGGTCAGGCGCTATATGCGGCGAAAGAAACAGTACCGGAAGAACGCCTGGTCCACTCGTTTCACAGCTATTTTTTACGCCCTGGCGATAGTCAGCGACCGATTATTTATGACGTTGAAGTCCTGCGCGACGGCAACAGCTTCAGCGCCCGCCGCGTTGCCGCTATCCAGAACGGGAAGCCTATCTTTTATATGACTGCCTCATTCCAGGCGCCGGAGCCCGGTTTCGAACATCAAAAAACCATGCCGCACGCCCCCGCGCCGGAAGGATTAACATCAGAAACCGACATTGCCCGGACAGTCGCGCATCTGCTGCCGCCGATTTTAAAAGATAAATTTCTCTGCGATCGCCCGCTGGAAGTACGTCCCGTTGAGTTTCATAACCCGTTAAAAGGCCATGTGGCAGAACCCACGCGCCAGGTGTGGATCCGTGCGAACGGTGCGTTGCCCAACGACATTCGCGTCCATCAGTATCTGTTGGGCTACGCCTCCGATCTCAATTTCCTGCCCGTTGCCCTGCAACCTCACGGCATTGGTTTCCTGGAAAAAGGGATTCAGATTGCCACGATCGATCATTCCATGTGGTTCCACCGTCCGTTTGATTTGAATGAATGGCTGCTGTACAGCGTGGAAAGCACGTCGGCCTCCAGCGCGCGCGGATTTGTCCGCGGCGAGTTTTACACGCAGGATGGCAAACTGGTGGCCTCGACCGTGCAGGAAGGGGTGATGCGTAATCACAACGAATAAAAAGCCGGATGGCATGGCTGCGCATCCGGCGGTATCCCGCGTTGCCCGGTTACGTTAACCGGGCATCTTTCTGTTATGCGTTGTAGGCATTCTCGCCGTGGCTGTTCACATCCAGCCCTTCGCGCTCTTGCTCTTCCGGTACGCGCAGACCGACGGTCATATCCGCGAGCTTGTAGCCGATGAAGGCCACGACGCCAGACCAGACGATCGTGATGGCGATGCTCTCAAGCTGCACCAGCAGCTGATGCCCCATCGTCACCCCTTCCGCAAAGCCCACACCGCCCAGCGCGCTTGAGGCAAAGACCCCGGTAAGAATACAACCGACAATCCCGCAGACGCCGTGAACGCCGAACACATCACACGGGTCATCAACACGCAGCAGACGTTTGAGCATGGTCACGCCCCACAGCCCGGCCACGCCAGCCACCACGCCAATGATTAACGCGCCACCGACACCGATGTAACCACAGGCAGGCGTTACGCCAACCAGACCGGCAATCGCCCCTGAGCATGCGCCCAACAGAGACGGTTTACCGCGCAGCGCCCACTCGCCGAAGATCCAGCCGAGAATCGCGGCGGCCGTGGCAACAACGGTGTTCACAAAGGCCAGCGCGGCAATTTCGTTCGCCGTCCCTGCGGAACCGGCGTTAAAGCCAAACCAACCGATATAGAGGATCGCCGTACCGGTAAAGACCATCGGCAGGTTATGCGGTTTGAACGCCTCTTTGCCGAAGCCCACACGTTTGCCAATCAGGTAGGCCCCCACCAGGCCAGCAATGGCGGCGTTGATATGCACGACGGTACCACCGGCAAAGTCCAGCGCACCGTGCGATCCCAACAGGCCGCCGCCCCACACCATATGGGCAATCGGAATGTAGGAAAGGGTCAGCCAGACCACCACGAAGATCAGGACGGCAGAGAAACGAATGCGTTCCGCCAGCGAACCGACGATCAGACCGACGGTAATACAGGCAAACGATCCCTGGAAAGCAACGTGAATATACTGGTAGATACTGCCCATTACGGCGGTCAGTTCAATGTTTTTCAACATCACCCAGTTGAAGTTACCGAAGAAGCTGTTCCCTTCGCCGAACGCCAGTGAATAGCCAAACACCACCCACATGATGCACACCAGCGCAAAGGTGACGGTGACCTGCGTCAGCATCGACAGGACGTTCTTCCCGCGGATCAAACCGCCGTAGAACAGAGCGATACCCGGTATGGTCATAAACAGCACCAGCGCGGTACAAATCATCATAAAGGCGTTATCGGCTTTATCCGCCACTGCCGGAGCAGCCATCGCGAGACCTGGCAGCAGCGCCAGCGAAGCAAGGCCCGTTTTCATCGTTGCTATCTTCATTTTGTCGTTTCCCGTTACTGTGTGCCAGGCTTTACAGCGCCGCTTCGTCAGCTTCGCCGGTGCGAATACGAATGACGCGTTGCAGCTCCGCGACGAAAATTTTGCCGTCGCCAATTTTTCCGGTGTAGGCCGCCTTGCTGATGACATCGATCACTTCATCCAGTTGGTCGTCGGCAATGGCCACATCAATCTTCACTTTAGGCAGGAAGTTGACGCTGTACTCTGCACCCCGATATAACTCGGCATGACCCTTCTGACGTCCGAACCCTTTCACTTCGGTGACGGTCAGCCCTTGAATACCAATAGAAGAGAGCGCTTCGCGAACGTCTTCCAGTTTGAACGGTTTGATTACCACGGTAACCAGCTTCATAGATCCCCTCCAGTCAGAATTCGGCATATGGTGCGACTACACGACTGAGGTATTGCAAGGGGTATGCCAGAATTGAAAAAGCGGAGCCGATGTCTGTTCTACAGGCCGTCTGGCGGGCAATTCAGAAAGGAACACGGAGCGGGAAAAGAAAAACGCACCATGATAGTGCATGATGCGTTACATTTTTGCACCACCGCCGAAGCGACCCGGCAGCGGCGGTGCATCAGGCGGGAAGCGACTCCTCGCGAACGCTGGCCGCCAGCTCCTCGCCGGCAAGCTGGAGCTGATACATCTGCCAGTAGCGCCCTTGCGCCGCAAGCAGTTGTTGGTGAGTACCACGCTCTACCGCCTGTCCACGATGAAGCACCAGAATGGTGTCCGCCTCGACAATGGTCGACAGTCGGTGTGCAATCACTACCAGCGTGGTGTGTTCGCGCACGGCGGCCAGCGCATGCTGAATAGCCTGCTCGGTACCGGAATCGATGCTGGCGGTCGCTTCATCGAGGATCAGGATCTGCGGCGTTGCCACCAGCACTCGCGCCAGCGCCAGCAGTTGTTTCTGCCCGACAGAGAGGGTGTTTCCCTGCTCGCCAAGTTGGGTATGAATGCCTTCACTCATCCCACGCGCCAGCGCTGCCAGTTGCACCGTCTCCAGCGCCTGCCACACCTGCTCTTCGGTGATATCCCGTCCCAGCGTCACGTTCGCCAGGAATGAATCCGCCATCACCACCGGATCCTGCTGTACCATCGCCACGCCCTGACGTAACACGCTGTGACTCAGCGAATGTAATGGACGGCCGTCAAGGCGAATCTCCCCCTGACTTAGCGGGTAGTAACCCATCAACAGGCTGGCGAGAGTACTTTTACCGCTGCCGGTATGCCCCACCAGCGCGACAAAACTGCGGGACGGTACGGAAAGAGTGACATTTTGCAGCACCAGATTATCGTCGCGATAGGCGAACGACACATCCTCAACGTCAATCTGCCCGGACGCCAGCGGGCGCGGGTCCTGCCCGTAACGCTGGCGCGGCCCGTCCATCAGTTCAAACACACGCTCCCCGGCCACCACGGCCTGCTGCAACATCGACTGCTGGGTGGTCAGTTCGATCAGCGGTTCATTCAGGCGTCCCAGATAACTGATAAAGGCGTAGAGCACCCCGACTTCTATTGTCCCTGCCGACGTAAAACTGAACAGCATCAGCAGGCCACAGAGAATGAGCGCGGAAAACAGGCTCAGCAGAGGTCGCAATAAGAAGCCATCTAAACGCAGCGTCTGCATACGCGCCAGATAATGCGAGCGGCTGGCTTCGCCCATGCGTTCACCAAAGCGCGCCTGCTGGCGAAACTGCTGAATCACGCTCATGCCATTGATGATTTCGTTGAAGCCGTCGTTGATATCGGCGAGATAAGCCCGCACGCGGCGGACAATCGGCGTGCTGTAACGCTGATAGATAATCATCACCACCAGCACCGCCGGGAAGATCAGGATCGCCACCAGCGCCATGCGCCAGTCGAGACTGAACATCGCCACCAGCATCGCACCAATCAGGGCAGCGCTGCGCAGAACCGTCGCCACTACCGTGACATACAGATCGCGAATCACTTCGGTATCGTTGGTGACGCGCGAAATGAGCTGTCCGACGGGCTGTGTGTCAAATTCACTCAACGGCTGACGCAGCGCGGCATCCATCACGTCGGTACGCAATTGCTGCACCACGCCGACTGCTGCGCGGTTAAACAACAGCGACTGAGCATAGTGCAGGCTGGCGGCGAGGATCTGCAGCCCGAGATAGGCGGCAATCAGCCCGGCCACTATCCCCAGCGGCAGATTATTTTTAGCCACCATGTTGTCGATGAAGTAGCTGATCAGCAGCGGCCCACTGACTTCTGCGGCCGCCGCGACCCACAGCATAATCACCGCAACACCTAACGGTTTTCGCCACGGCGATCCATAGGCCAGCAGACGTTTGAGGGTCGGCCATAACTGCCCAAAACTACGCATTTGCCGCCTCCTCGTTATTTTCCGGCACCTCATCAAGCGCCGCTTCCAGTTGCTGATAACGGTACATATCGCGATACCAGCCCGGCTGCTGCACCAGTGCCTCGTGATCGCCGCGCTGCGCGATATGCCCATGCTGCATCACGATAATTTCGCTCGCTTCGGTCAGCGCCGAGAGACGATGCGCGCTGATGATCACCGTTCGCCCTTCTCCCCACTGACGCAGATTGTGCAGGATCTGATGCTCTGTTCGCCCATCCACCGCCGACAGGGCATCGTCCAGGATCAGGATTTCGGCATTCAGCAACAGCGCCCGCGCAATGGAGATACGCTGTTTCTGCCCGCCGGAGAGCATCACGCCGCGCTCGCCGACTTCGGTATCGTAGCCCTGCGGCAGGCGAAGAATATCCTCATGTACGCTGGCTAAACGCGCCACATGTTCAATGTCCTGTTGCGTGGCGCTGGGGCAGCCCAGCGCAATGTTATTAGCCACGGTATCCGAAAACAGGAATGGCGTCTGACTGACCACCGCCAGCCGGCTGCGCCAGCTGTCCAGTTGCAGGCGCGGCAGAGGAATGTCATGAAAGCGAATGTCCCCCAGGGCGATATCGAAATGGCGCTGAATCAGCGACAGCACGGTACTTTTACCCGCGCCGGTCGGCCCGCAGATGCCCAGCATCTGCCCAGGCTTAAGCTGAAAATTGACGTTTTCCAGCGTCGGATGCGTGGTTTGCGGATAGCTGAACGCGCGGATCGCCACCGCCAGCTCGCCCCGCCCTTCCGGCACCGGTTCGCTCCCATCATTCACCACCGGCGCTTCGGCCAGCATCGCGCGAATACGGCCATAAGCCGCGCTGCCGCGCTCCACGATGTTAAACATCCACGCCAGCGCCAGCATCGGCCAAATCATCAACCCGAGGTACATCATGAAGCTGGTCAGTTGTCCCAGCGTTAGCGAGCCTTGCACGACCATCCAACTGCCGCCGCCGATAGCCAGCAGGTTCGCCGTGCCGATGGCGATATAAATCGTCGGATCAAAGCGGGCATCAATGCGCGCCACGCGCATGTTTTTCTTCCCGGTATCTTCTGCGTCAGCCGCAAACAACGCGGACTGCCGATCCTCCAGACCAAAGGCTTTGATCATGCGAATGCTGGTCAGACTCTCCTGGGTACGGTCATTGAGACTGGAGAACGCCGCCTGCGCCAGTCTGAAACGATCATGCAGACGATCGCCGTAGCGTTTGATCATCAGCGCCATCACCGGCATCGGTAGCAGGGCAAACAACGTGAGCTGCCAGCTGATCTGTGTGGACATCACAATCAGCACCGCGCAGCCCATCACCAGCGAATCCACCAGCGTCAGAACCCCTTCCCCTGCGGCAAAGACCACGCGATCGACGTCATTGGTGGCGCGGGCCATTAAATCACCGGTACGGTGGCGCAGATAAAATTCAGGATGCTGGCGACTGAGCTGGCGGTAATAATCTTCGCGTAGCTCCACCGCCAGTTGGTAAGAAGCACCAAACAGCAGCACGCGCCAGACGTAGCGCAACAGATAAACCACAACGGCAATCAGGGCGATGGTACCAATCCACATCATGACCTGTTGCGGCGTAAAGTGTTGTGTGGATACGCCATCCACCACAATACCGACCACTTTTGGCGGAATGAGTTGCAGAATAGCGATGAGGATAAGCAAGGCAACCGCCCCGAGGTAGCGACGCCACTCCCGGCGAAAATACCAGCTTAATTGAGCAAATAATCGCACGTATTATGTCCTGACCTGATTTTCCGGCAAATCGTGCCGGGAGAGTTATTCGATTGGCAGCGCAGTGGTGTATTTAATCTGTTCCATGGCAAAGCTCGACGTGACGTCCGACAGACCGGGAACGCTGTTTACCAGACGTTTGTAGAAGTCGTCATAGCGCTTCATATCGGCCACCTGGACCCGCATCAGGTAATCGTATTCACCGGCCATGCGCCAGAAGCCCAGCACCTCCGGCATCTCACTGACCACCGTCACGAAGCGGCAATACCAGTCACTGCTGTGATGCTGGGTTTTGATGTGCACAAAGGCAGTTAACCCCAATCCCAGTTTTTCCGGGTCAAGCAGCGCGACTTTTCCCAGCAGAATGCCATCGTCTTCCAGGCGTTTGAGGCGCTTCCAGCAGGGTGTGGTGGTCAGATTAACGGCATCCGCCAGCGCCTGCAAAGAGAGGGTGCAGTCCTGCTGCATCAATGCAAGTAGCTTACGGTCAATTTTATCTAACATACCGGCACCTCAGAGAAGAATTTTCTCCTTACATTCTATTTTAAAGGTTAAATGGCAACAATTTTTTCCGTGCTTTTCGTTACTCTTGGCACAAAATGACAAATGGATATTAATGATGAACAGCACCTGGGTTAAAAATGCCATCAATGAGATTAACGCGGATTATCAGCGCTCGGCTGATACCCATCTTATCCGCCTGCCGTTACCCGCTTTTCCGGGGATCCAGCTCTATCTGAAAGATGAAAGCACCCACCCGACCGGTAGCCTGAAGCACCGACTGGCGCGTTCGCTGTTCATTTATGGGTTGTGCAACGGCTGGATTAAGGAAGGCACAACCATTATCGAATCCTCTTCCGGATCAACGGCGGTATCCGAAGCCTGGTTCGCCCGTCTGCTGGGACTGCCGTTTATCGCCGTCATGCCCGCCTGCACGGCCAAACGGAAAATCGAGCAGATTGAATTTTACGGTGGCCGCTGCCATTTCGTGGACAGCGCCTGCGAGATTTATGCTGCGTCAGAACAGCTGGCGCACGAGTTGAACGGCCATTATATGGATCAGTTCACCTATGCCGAACGCGCCACCGACTGGCGCGGTAACAACAATATCGCCGACAGCATCTTCCGCCAGATGCAGTGCGAACCGCATCCCGTACCGAAACACATTGTGATGAGCGCCGGAACCGGCGGGACCTCCGCGACCATTGGCCGCTACATCCGCTGCCAGGGTTACGATACAAAATTGATGGTGGTGGACCCGGAAAACTCGGTTTTCCTGCCTTACTGGCAAACGCGTGATGCTACGCTGCGCAGCCCTGTCGGCAGTAAAATTGAGGGGATTGGCCGTCCGCGCGTCGAACCGTCATTCATTGCCGACGTGGTCGATGAGATGTTGCGCGTCCCTGATGCTGCCAGCGTGGCGACCGCTCACTGGCTGGAAACGCAGTTGGGCCGCAAAGTGGGAGCCTCAACAGGCACCAACATGTGGGGCATGCTGCAACTCGCCGCCCGCATGCGCGAAGCCGGAGAAACCGGCTCGCTGGTGACGTTGCTGTGCGACAGCGGCGAGCGCTATCTGGACACCTACTACCATGCTGAATGGGTAAGCACCCATATTGGCGATCTCACTGCGTCGAAAGCCGAACTCGCCCGGTTGCTGAATGTGAATTAAATCAAAAAAAACCGGGCTGAACGCCCGGTGCTGGTAGGGTCTCTCATTCGGGGGAATAAGGTCGATTTGGATAGTCCAGCCAATGTGTCAAAAAGTGTGATACCGCCTGATTGCGACAATGACCAATCACCGGTAAATGAGGAAGTTCGGCAATAAGTTGCGGCATGGCATTGCCCATGATCAGGCCGTGCCCGACGCTGCCGAGCATTTCGCGATCGTTCATGGCGTCGCCAAACGCCATACATTCCGCCATCGACAGGCCAAGATGCCCGCTCAGTACCTCCAGTGCAGAACCTTTGTTACAGCCCACCGGCAGCACTTCCAGGCAATCGACCGCAGAGAAGCAAAGATGAGCTCGCGCGCCTAACACCTCTTCAAGCTGAATTTTCAGCCGCGTCAGATCGTCGTGATCGCCACAGAAGCAAACTTTGGTCACCCGATCTGCCGGGATACGCGCAACATCCACAATCTGATAGCGAAACCCGCTATAGACGTGGGCGTGCAGCATCTCGGGGATCTCTTGTCCGGTAAACCAGCCGTTATCGTTGAAGACATGCATGCTCGCCTGTGTGTCCCAGCGCTGATGCAGGACGATCTCAGCAACAGCCGGAGCCAGATCCTGACGGTGCAACACCTCACCTTCCAGCGAGTGGATACGCGTCCCGTTGCCGGTAATCAGAAAAGCATCGAGTGAAAAGGTGCCGAGAATATGGCGCATTTCCAGCACATGACGCCCGGTGGCAAACGTCAGAGTTATGTCGCGTTCGCGCAGTCGCGCCAGGGTGGAGAGCGTTTCATCCCCCAAAAGGTGATTTGGCATCAACAGGGTGCCATCCATATCAAATGCAGCCAGGCGCGCCATCTCTTTCTCCACTCTGTGACGGATTAACTTGTGATTGAGTATTACCTGATATATACGGAAGTAATAGTGAATAGATAAAAGGAATTGTTCCGGGTTTATATGCGACTTCTCAACCGGCTTAATCAGTACCAGCGACTCTGGCAGCCTTCTAATGGCGAACCGCAGAACGTGACCGTCGGAGAACTGGCCGAACGCTGCTTCTGTAGCGAGCGGCACGTCCGCACGTTGTTGCGCCAGGCGCAGGAATCAGGTTGGCTGGTCTGGGAGGCGCAGTCCGGGCGCGGTAAGCGCGGGCAACTGCGTTTTCTGGTGACCCCGGAATCATTGCGCACGGCGATGATGGAACAGGCGCTGGAAAAGGGTCAACAGCTTAGCGTACTGGAGCTGGCACAACTGGCGCCTGGTGAACTGCGGGCCATGCTGCAGCCCTTTATGGGGGGTCAATGGCAAAACGACACGCCCACGCTGCGTATTCCCTATTACCGTCAGCTTGAACCGCTGCATTCTGGTTTTCTTCCCGGTCGCGCCGAGCAACATCTGGCGGGGCAGATTTTCTCCGGCCTGACCCGTTTTGACAGCCAGACCCAGCTTCCCTGCGGGGATTTAGCCCACCACTGGGACATCTCCGCCGACGGGTTGCGCTGGGATTTTTATATTCGTTCAACCCTGTTCTGGCACAACGGCGACGCGGTAGAGACCGCGCAACTGCATCAGCGACTGCTAATGTTGCGCGAACTCCCGGCACTGAACCGGCTGTTTATCAGCGTGAAGAACATTGAGGTGACACATCCTCAGTGCCTGACGTTTATCCTGCACCGCCCGGATTTCTGGCTGGCGCATCGGCTGGCAAGCTACGGCAGCCTGCTGGCACATCCGGAACATCCCGTCATTGGGACGGGGCCTTTTCGTCTGACGCTGTTTACGCCGGAACTGGTACGTCTGGAAAGCCATGATCATTACCATCTCGTACATCCGCTGCTGAAAGCCATTGAATACTGGATCACCCCTCAGCTTTTTGAGCAGGATCTGGGTACCAGCTGTCGCCATCCGGTGCAGATAACCATTGGCAAACCCGAAGAGCTCGCTACGGTGAGTCCGGTGAGTACCGGCATCAGCCTCGGTTTTTGCTATCTCGCGCTAAAAAAAAACCCCCGCCTGACGCCACTGCAGGCTCGTCGGCTGGTCAGCCTTATTCATCGTTCTTCGCTGTTGCAAACGCTGGATGTGAGAGAAAACCTGATTACACCCTGCAACGAACTGTTGCCTGGCTGGGAAATCCCGCAGTGGGAAGGGCTGGAACCGGTTGAACTGCCGAAAAAGATGACGCTGGTTTATCACCTGCCGGTTGAACTGCATACCATGGCAGAGCACCTGCGCCACACGCTGGCAACCCTGGGCTGCGAACTGACGCTGATTTTTCATAACGCGAAAACCTGGGATGGCTGCCAACGGCTTGCCGAAGCGGATCTGATGATGGGAGACCGCCTGATTGGCGAAGCGCCCGAGTATACTCTCGAACAGTGGTTACGCTGTGATTCACTCTGGCCGCACGTGCTTGATGCGCCAGCGTTCTCCCATCTTCAGGCCACGCTGGATGCGCTGCAAATCAGACCGGAAGAGGATCATCGCTATGCCGCGCTGCGGCAAGTTTTCGCCAGCCTGATGGATGACGCCACGCTGACGCCGCTGTTTAACTATCACTACCGCATCAGCGCGCCGCCGGGTGTGAACGGGGTGCGGTTGAATCCGCGTGGCTGGTTTGAGTTCACCGAAGCCTGGCTACCGCCACCCGCGTCGTGAAGAAGCTGGTCGCCGGGCAACTCTGGCGCTACCATAGCGACTTTATACACGTCATCCTTCAAACTGCCTCTTTATTGGCTACGTCTGTTCACCCCTGTCATTTACTTAGGTAAACGCCAGGAGATTCTCAGACTTGCCGCCTTGATGCTATTTGAATGATTTTGTGTACAGCAATTTATCAGGATTAACCATGAAACGTGCCGTCGTAGTTTTCAGTGGAGGGCAGGACTCCACCACCTGTCTGGTGCAGGCGCTGCATCAGTATGATGAAGTGCATTGCGTGACCTTTGATTATGGTCAGCGCCATCGAGCGGAGATTGATGTTGCGCGTGATCTGGCCCTGAAACTGGGTGCCCGTGCGCACAAAGTACTGGACGTGACGCTGCTGAGTGAACTGGCAGTCAGCAGCCTGACTCGTGACAACATCCCGGTTCCGGATTACGAACCGGATGCCGATGGGATCCCGAATACTTTTGTGCCTGGACGCAATATTCTGTTTCTGACCCTGGCGGCGATTTATGCTTATCAGGTAAAAGCTGAAGCGGTGATTACCGGCGTCTGCGAGACCGATTTCTCCGGTTACCCTGACTGTCGTAATGATTTTGTCGAGGCGCTGAATCACGCCATCAAACTGGGAATGGCAAAAGATATCCGCTTTGAAACGCCGCTAATGTGGATTGATAAAGCCGAAACCTGGGCGCTGGCAGATTATTGGGGCAAGCTGGATCTGGTGCGTGAAGAAACGCTAACCTGCTACAACGGCATTAAGGGCGATGGTTGCGGCCACTGTGCGGCCTGTAATCTGCGTGCGAACGGCCTGAATCATTACCTGGCGGATAAACCGGTCATCATGGCGGCAATGAAGCAGAAAACCGGCTTGAAATAATTGCGGGTTTCGCCGGATGGCGGTGCCAGGCACCTTATCCGGCCTACAGTTGAATCATCCACACCTACTTCACCATCTGCTCCAGCTTTTCGCGTAACTCCCCTTCCAGCGGCAGCGCTTTTTGCGATTTCAGATCGATACAGACGAACGTAATGAGCGCATCAGCCACCACCTGTCCTTCCGGTTCCAGCGTAATCACCTGGCTTAGAATACCGCTTTTCCCGTTTAGCTGTTGCACCTGGCTGGTGACGGTCAGCAGATCGCTCAGAACCGCCGGACGGCGATAGTTAATATTGATGTTGACCACCACGAAAGCGATATTGTGGGCAGTCATCCATTGAAAGCTATCGCTGCTTTCCAGACCATCCCAGCGGGCTTCCTCCAGAAACTCAAGATAGCGGGCATTATTCACGTGCTGATAAACATCAAGATGATAACCACGAACCTTAATCTGTGTTTGCATAGCGCAGAGACCTTACGTTTTTTATAAGAATGTACTCTATGGAAGTAGAGAGGCCATAACTGGTATGACCTCTACTATCCTGGCAAATTTTTGCCACTGCGCAAGTTATTAAAGTGTTAAAATTGACAAATTACGCTCTACCAGCGAATTTCCCATCCCTGGCACTTGCTTGAGATCTTCCACCGTTTTAAACGGGCCGTACTCTTCACGATAGCTGACTATCGCCTGCGCTTTCTTCAGGCCAACACCGTTCATCGCTCGCGCCAGCTCTTCTGCCGATGCGGTATTGATGCTGACCCTGGTGCCCTCTTCGGTGCTGGCTTTCGCCGGAACCGCGGCTTTGTTTTGCCCTGCGACCGGTGCTTGTGCGCTGGTCTCCACCGCCGGGCTTTTCGCTGCCGCTGTCGATGACGCCGCCAGAGCGCTTTGAGTCATACCCGCGCAGGCGAAGGAAAGGGTGATAAGTAACGCTTTGATTCCATGTTTCATACTGTTTTCTCCTTGTTAGTGAACAGTGGAATCACGATAACGAGGCAAAAACCAACGAACAAATGGCAAATGTCAGAAATGGAAAAGGCCGCGAAAGCGGCCTTCAGGTGTTACAACGGTTGTGCAATGATTTGCGAGACGTCTCGACGATTACGGCTGTTGATCCATCGCATCGCCGATTTTGATTTTCGCCGATTTACGCAGGTTACTCATCAGCGCTTCGAAGACAATCTGCGCATTGTTCTGGGTGATCCCCTGAACCATCGCTTTCTTCTGCTCTTCCGGCATGGAACCCGCTTTCACGTCGTCCAGGGCCAGCAGAACCACATTGCCTTGCATATCGTTGGCAATGCCATAGCTCGGCTTATCTTTCGCCGGCAGGCTCAGACCAAACGCCGCCTGGCTAATAGGATCCTGGCCCGTACGGCTCAGCGTTTTAGACTCGCCAAAGCTCAGACCGGCGGCTTTCATCGCTTCTGCGCCTTTACCCGCCTTCAGCTCAACCAGCAGTTTTTCCGCATCCAGTTTAGCCTGCTGCTCTGCCTTGTTGTGCTTAACCAGCGCCGTAACCTGATCTTTCACCTCAGACAGCGGCTTCACGGCCTCTGCTTTGTGATCGCTGATACGCAGAACAAACGCGCGATCGCCATCCACAGTGATGATATCGGAGTTTCTGCCCGGCGCGCCGTTTTCACCCACCAGAGCGCCATCAAAAATGGCGTCTGATACCGGTTTGAAATTCAGCTCTTCCGGCAGGCTCTCGTGGCTGAACCAGCCCGTCTGTACCGCTTTCGCGCCAGCCGCCTGTTCGGCACCCGCCAGAGATTCCGTATCATTGTTCGCCGCATCGCTCACTTTCTGCTGTAAAGCAAAGTAAGCATCCAGCGCTTTTTCCTGTTTCACTTTCGCGGCGATGTCATCACGGACTTCGTTCAGCGGCTTCACAACCGCCGGCTGAATGTCGTCCAGACGCACCACCAGGAAGCCGACAGAGGATTTAATCACGCCAGAAAGCTGGCCCTTCTCTTTCAGCCCGGCATTTTTCAGCTCATCCGGCGTGGTGGCGTCTTCCAGCCAGCCCATATCGCCGCCGTTGCGGGCAGAGATGATGTCGGCAGATTTCTCTTTCGCCAGCGCAGCAAAGTCACCGCCTTTGTTCAGCGCGTCCAGGACCGCTTTCGCTTCATCTTCCGTTTTCGTCTGGATGATGCTGTAACGGCTACGCTGCGCCTGGGTGAACTGATCCTGATGCTGATCGTAATAAGACTGGATATCTTCATCGCTGACCGGTTTTTGCATCGAGGCAGCGTCCAGCTTGATGTAGCTGACGCGGAACTGTTCCGGGGTCATGAAGCTATTCTTGTGCTGCTCGTAGTAGCTGGCCACTTCCTGGTCCGTCACCGACTGCTTCGCTGCAAGGGCATTAACGTCAATCGTGGCTTCGCGGACGACGCGCTGCTGAGCGACAAGCGCCGCCAGCTCATCCGTCTCGCCTTTGAGCATGAAATCGGTCCCCGCGACGCCGCTGATAAGCTGCTGCGTAGTCAGCTGGTTACGCAAGGCTTGCGCATACTGGTCAGCAGTCATCCCCATCTGATTGACAATCGCGTTGTAGCGGTTGTTATCAAACTTACCATCGACCTGGAATGCCGGCGTGGAGAAAATGGCCTGCTTCACTTGCTCATCGCTGATGCCCAGTTTGAGTTCGCGGGCATACTGGTCAAGCAGCGCTTCATCAATCAGACGATTGAGCGTCTGCTGGCGCAGGGTTTTCATGTAACCTTCGTTTGCCGCGAGCTCAGAGTACTGGTCGCCCAACTGTTGCTGCATGCGATTACGTTCGCTGTTGAACGCATTCTCAAACTGCCCACGGCTGATTTCCTGGTCATTCACTTTAGCGGCGTAGTTGTTGCCTCCGCCAATCAGGTAACCACTCACGCCGGTCAGAATGAACGACACGATAATGATTCCGAAAATAATCTTGAGCACGAGACTGTTAGCAGCCGTGCGTAAGCTGTCCATCATGGTGTAACCACACTCCGCTGTAGGTGACTATACACGGCATCTTTCACGCGGCCTCGTCGTTAACTGCCCCGATGAAACGTGAATGCCTTTGTGTATATACGCGTGACGCAGCATAGCGTTTCCTGAACGCTGCGCATAAAGGCCTATTGTGACAAGAAACAGGGGCGATTGTCAGCCCACAACATGTAGAAAATCGCTGCAAAAACAAAAAAGGCACATCAATTGATGCGCCCTTGTACTGAGTCCTGTCCCCGGAAGGGGATCACGCTTAGTTTACTGCGTCTTTCAGTGCTTTACCTGCACGGAAACCAGGTACTTTGGCGGCAGCAATGGCGATCTCTTTACCTGTTTGCGGGTTGCGACCAGTACGGGCAGCACGCTCTTTAACAGCAAAAGTACCAAAACCTACCAGCGCAACGTCATCCCCTTCTTTCAGAGATTCGGTAACAGAAGCAATAATTGCGTCTAACGCACGCCCTGCCGCAGCTTTGGAGATATCAGCCCCTGCAGCAATTTTGTCGATCAGTTGAGATTTATTCACTCTTCTCTTCCTCATTATAATTTATATCGCACCAGAATCCTTCAAAGTGCGACCGCGCAGCAGTTATATCAGGCCTGCCATGCCCTTACAACACCCGATAATGATGGCAAGCCCAATCCGTCATCTAAATTAGCTATACAAAAAAAGGCTGGCAAGTACGAAATGGCCTGCCAGCCCTGTTTTTATTAGTGCTCTTTGCGCGAGGTCACTATTTTGCCGTCACAACCTGCATTCCAGAGGGTTCATTTTGCAATGCGAGAGTCAGAACCTCTTCAATGCGTTTCACCGGATGGATGTCCAAATCGGCAATAACATTGTCCGGAATCTCTTCCAGGTCGCGTTTGTTTTCATCCGGAATTAAGACCGTTTTAATACCACCACGGTGCGCAGCCAGAAGTTTTTCTTTTAACCCACCGATCGGCAGTACCTGACCACGCAGGGTGATCTCACCGGTCATCGCCACATCGGCACGCACCGGGTTACCGGTCAGGCAGGAAACCAGCGCGGTACACATCGCAATCCCGGCGCTCGGACCGTCTTTCGGCGTCGCCCCTTCCGGGACGTGAACGTGAATGTCGCGTTTTTCGTAAAAGTCCGGATTAATACCCAGTTTCTCCGCACGCGCGCGCACCACGGTCAGCGCAGCCTGGATGGACTCCTGCATCACTTCACCCAGCGAACCGGTGTAGGTCAGCTTGCCTTTGCCCGGCACGC
Source organism: Citrobacter freundii complex sp. CFNIH2 (assembly GCF_002880615.1). NCBI lineage: Bacteria > Pseudomonadati > Pseudomonadota > Gammaproteobacteria > Enterobacterales > Enterobacteriaceae > Citrobacter > Citrobacter freundii complex sp. CFNIH2. Next base: position 2,554,655 of record NZ_CP025757.1, read on the forward strand.
ACGCGGTTTCGATGGTCAGCAGATCGCCGCCCACTTCCGTCCACGCCAGACCGGTCACCTGGCCCACGCGGTTTTCATTGTCCGCGCGACCATAGTCAAAGCGCTGTACGCCCAGGTAGTCGTGCAGGTTATCGCCATTGATCACAATGTGTTTCAGTGACTTATCCAGCAGCAACTGCTTGACCGCTTTCCGGCACAGTTTGGAAATTTCACGTTCCAGACTACGCACGCCAGCTTCACGAGTGTAGTAACGAATAATGCCGATAATGGCGCTGTCGTCGACCGTCAGCTCGCCTTTCTTCAGCGCGTTACGCTCAATCTGCTTCGGCAGCAGGTGCTGTTTGGCAATATTCAGCTTCTCGTCTTCGGTATACCCGGACAGACGGATCACTTCCATACGGTCCAGCAGCGGCGCCGGAATGTTCATGGAGTTGGAGGTCGCGACAAACATGACGTCGCTGAGATCGTAGTCCACTTCCAGGTAGTGATCGCTGAATGCCACGTTCTGCTCAGGATCCAGCACCTCAAGCAGTGCGGATGCCGGATCGCCACGCATGTCGGAAGACATTTTATCGATCTCATCGAGCAGGAACAGCGGGTTTTTAACACCCACTTTCGCCATTTTCTGGATCAGTTTACCCGGCATAGAGCCGATGTACGTCCGACGGTGACCGCGAATTTCCGCTTCATCACGCACGCCGCCCAGCGCCATACGGATGTATTTACGCCCGGTCGCTTTGGCGATGGACTGACCCAGAGAGGTTTTACCTACCCCCGGCGGTCCCACCAGGCACAGGATCGGCCCCTTGATTTTGTTCACACGGCTTTGTACCGCGAGATATTCAAGGATGCGGTCTTTCACTCGCTCCAGACCATAGTGGTCGGTATCAAGGATTTCCTGCGCCTGACGCAGGTCTTTTTTGACCTTGCTACGCGCATTCCACGGCACCTGTACCATCCAGTCGATGTAGCCACGCACGACGGTCGCTTCCGCCGACATCGGCGACATCATTTTCAGCTTCTGCAGTTCAGCTTCGGCTTTCTCTTTCGCCTCTTTCGGCATTTTTGCCGCGTCGATCTTCCGCTTCAGCGCTTCGTTTTCGTCTGGCGCGTCGTCCATTTCGCCGAGTTCTTTCTGAATTGCCTTCATCTGCTCATTCAGATAGTACTCACGCTGAGATTTCTCCATCTGCTTTTTCACGCGGTTGCGAATGCGCTTCTCAACCTGCAGCAGATCGATTTCAGACTCCATCATCGCCATCAGATACTCCAGACGCTCGTTCACGTCGGACATCTCCAGCACGGACTGCTTATCCGCCAGCTTCAGCGGCATATGGGCAGCGATGGTGTCCGCCAGGCGCGCCGGATCGTCAATGCTATTGAGCGACGTCAGCACTTCTGGTGGGATTTTCTTGTTCAGCTTGATGTAGCCTTCGAACTGGCTGATCGCCGTGCGTACCAGCACTTCCTGTTCGCGCTCGTCAATAGCAGGCGAATCAAGGTATTCCGCTTTCGCAGAGAAGTGCTCGCCGTTATCAGACAGCGCAGAAATACGCGCACGCTGTAACCCTTCGACCAGCACTTTGACGGTGCCGTCAGGCAGTTTCAGCATCTGCAAAATAGAGGCCACGGTCCCGACGGTGAAAAGATCGTTTACACCCGGCTCATCCGTTGATGCTTCTTTCTGGGCGACCAGCATGATTTTTTTATCATGGTCCATAGCCGCTTCCAGACAACGGATAGATTTTTCCCGCCCTACAAACAAGGGTATGACCATGTGCGGATAAACCACCACATCGCGCAACGGCAATACGGGGATTTCAATGCGTTCAGAACGCTCAGGATTCATAGAGCTCTCTCTTAGTTTAGTGTCCGCCAGGTAATCAGATGGCATAGCTGTGCTTCACGCCACCTTTAACATGTATGTCAGTATATGGGGATGTTTCCCACACATTCAACGCCATGATTACGGAAAAAGTAAAGGGGAGATAAAATCCCCCCTTTTTGATTAACTGATTGTATGGATTGGCTAATTATTCACCAGATGCCTGCTGGGCTTCCGGCTTGCCGTAAATCAGCAATGGCTTGCTCTGGCCGCCGATCACTGACTCATCAATCACCACTTTTTCGACGTCTTCCATCGAAGGCAGATCGTACATGGTATCCAGCAGCGCGGCTTCTACGATGGAGCGCAGACCACGGGCACCGGTTTTACGCGCCATCGCTTTGCGGGCAATCGCATCCAGCGCTTCGTCGCGGAACTCCAGGTCAACGCCTTCGAGGTTAAACAGCGCCTGATACTGCTTGGTCAGCGCGTTTTTCGGCTCTTTCAGGATCTGGATCAGCGCTTCTTCGCTCAGTTCGCTCAGCGTCGCCACAACCGGCAGACGACCAATAAACTCAGGAATCAGACCAAACTTGATCAAATCTTCCGGTTCAACCTGCGAGAGCAGTTCGCCTTCGCTGGCCTTGTCGGATTTTGCTTTCACCGTTGCGCCAAAACCAATGCCGGAGCCGGTTTCAACGCGGTTAGCGATCACTTTATCCAGACCGGCAAACGCACCGCCACAGATGAACAGGATCTTAGAGGTATCCACCTGCAAGAATTCCTGTTGCGGATGTTTACGTCCGCCCTGCGGCGGAACGGCAGCAACCGTCCCTTCGATCAGTTTCAGCAGCGCCTGCTGTACGCCTTCACCGGAAACGTCACGAGTGATCGACGGGTTGTCAGACTTACGGGAAATCTTGTCAATTTCATCGATATAGACGATACCACGCTGCGCTTTCTGCACATCGTAGTCGCACTTCTGCAACAGTTTCTGGATGATGTTCTCAACGTCCTCACCCACGTAACCCGCTTCGGTCAGCGTGGTGGCATCCGCCATCGTGAACGGAACGTCCAGCAGACGCGCCAGCGTTTCCGCCAACAGCGTTTTACCGGAACCAGTCGGACCGATCAGCAGAATGTTACTTTTGCCCAACTCGACGCCATTGCTGGTGTCGCCGTTGCGCAGACGTTTGTAGTGGTTGTATACCGCGACCGCCAGCACTTTCTTCGCCTGTTCCTGACCAATGACGTAATCGTCAAGGTGGTTACGAATTTCGTGTGGCGTCGGCAGCGCACTGCGTTCACGATGCGGTGCAACTTCCTTAATCTCTTCGCGAATGATGTCGTTACACAGATCGACACATTCATCGCAGATATACACGGATGGACCGGCGATGAGCTTACGCACTTCATGCTGGCTTTTGCCGCAAAAAGAGCAGTACAACAATTTGCCCGAGCCATCTTTGCGTTTATCTGTCATGAGTCAAAACCTCTTCTTTGTTCTTTGTGCCGCACACGACGACGCAAAATGCCATTCTCAGGCGCAACTCGCTTTGTCGCGTTGTGCCGCCCCTGGTAAGTATAGCGGCAGAGTTGCGCCCCGGGCATCAATTACGATGGGTCAAAATCGAGTCGACTAAGCCATACTCCACTGCCTCAGCAGCAGAGAGGAAGCGATCGCGCTCAGTATCACGTTCAATCTGCTCAAGAGATTGACCCGTATGGTGTGCCATAAGTTCGTTCATGCGCCCTTTAACTTTCAGGATTTCACGGGCGTGAATTTCAATATCTGTTGCCTGGCCCTGGTAACCGCCCAACGGCTGGTGAATCATCACGCGGGAGTTCGGCAGGCAGAAACGTTTACCTTTCGCCCCGGCCGTCAGCAAGAACGCGCCCATAGAGGCCGCCTGGCCCATACAGATGGTGCTGACGTCTGGCTTAATAAACTGCATGGTGTCATAAATCGACATGCCTGCAGTAATTACGCCGCCCGGAGAGTTAATGTACAGGTAGATATCTTTTTCCGGGTTTTCGGCTTCCAGGAACAGCATCTGCGCCACGATCAGGTTAGCCATATGATCTTCGACCTGACCGGTCAGAAAAATGACGCGTTCCTTAAGTAGACGAGAGTAGATATCAAAAGAGCGCTCACCACGTGAGGTCTGTTCAATGACCATCGGCACCAGCGCCATATGGGGTGCAAAGTTATCTCGTTCGCCGCTGTATGACATTTCCGTCTCCTGGATAAAAAATGAAAAAACCTGCTGTACCGATTGTAACCTTATGGACGGATTATCAGCTAGTCCCTCTGTTATGGGTACGGCATCGCCATAATTCAAGCATAACAATCTTTTGCTTTAACGCTAACACCGAAAAACGCTTTTTCGCACGCTTCCATGCAAAAGTCATGACAAAAAAAAGACCCGCCACCTGACGGTGACGGGCCTTTGTGCGAAATTCGCGCGTTTAAGCGGAATTACGCCTGCTGGTTCATCAGCTCATTGAAGGTCGTGGCTTTTTCAGTCACTTTGGCTTTCGCCAGAACCGCTTCAACCGCCTGTTCTTCCAGAGCGACGTTACGCATGTTGTCCATCAGCTCTTTATTTTTGCTGTAGAACTCGATCACTTCTTTCGGATCTTCGTAAGCAGAAGCCATCTCTTCGATCAGGCCCTTCACGCGATCTTCATCCGCTTTCAGTTCGTTGGTACGAATCACTTCGCCCAGCAGCAGACCTACTACTACGCGACGCTTAGCCTGTTCTTCGAACAGTTCACGCGGCAGTTCCAGAGCTTGTTTCTCGTTACCACCGAAACGCTGAGCAGCCTGACGACGCAGAACGTCGATTTCGCTGTCAATCAGTGCAGCAGGAACGTCGATGTCGTTCGCTTTCACCAGACCGTCGATTGCCTGAGATTTAACACGGTTACGCACCGCGCCTTTCAGCTCGCGTTCCATGTTTTTACGGACTTCGGTACGCAGACCGGCAACGGAACCATCTTCAACGCCGAAACGTTTGATGAATTCTTCAGTCAGTTCCGGCAGCTCACGCTCTTCCACTTTCTTCAGGTTGATGGCGAATTTCGCCGCTTTACCTTTCAGGTTTTCAGCGTGGTAGTCTTCCGGGAAAGTCACGTCGATGGTGAACTCTTCGCCTGCTTTGTGACCTTTGATACCGTCTTCAAAGCCCGGGATCATACGACCCTGGCCCATCGCCAGTACGAAATCAGACGCTTTACCGCCTTCGAACTCTTCGCCGTCTACAGAACCGGTGAAGTCGAGGGTAACGCGGTCTTCTGCATCCGCAGCGCCGTCTTTATCTTTCCAGGTCGCCTGCTGTTTACGCAGGGTATCCAGCATCACGTCAACATCCGCGTCGGTGACTTCAACAACCGGTTTTTCAACTTCGATTGCGTCCAGACCGGTCAGTTCAACTTCCGGATAGACTTCGAATTCTACCGCGTAGGTGAAGTCTTCACCCAGTTTGTATTCGCCCGGAACGTAGTTCGGTGCGCCAGCCGGATTGATTTTTTCTTTGATGATGGCATCAACGAAGTTGCGGCTCATCAGGTCACCCAGAACGTCCTGGCGAACAGACGCGCCATAACGCTGAGCAACAACATTCATCGGTACTTTGCCTTTACGGAAGCCGTCAATACGCACTTTCTTCGCTACGTTGACCAGCTCGCTTTTAACAGCGGTCTCGATGCTGTCAGCAGCGATAGTAATCGTTACACGGCGGCCAAGGCCTTGAGTGGTTTCAACTGAAACTTGCATCTTGTTACCTCAAAAAATCACAGTGCTCGGTCAACTCTACTCCGCAAGCACAGATTATTAGCTTCGCGGAACCGGGATGTTCTCTTAATCAATCACATTCCCTGTCGTCAGAATCATCCCGAAGACATTCAAATAAGACGCGGCATTATAGCGGCATCACTTTTATGAGTCGAGAACGGTTATTGCGCGTTGCTGCGGCATTTTTCACAATTCCCGGCTATTTTTACCCTGAAAAGGGTTTGACCCGTGCAAAATTCAGACAAAACAAAACGGCCCGCAGGCCGTTTTCACATAATCTTTAGCAACATACTGGAAAAGCGCCAGCGGTTGCAAATGCGTTTTTACGCGATGCTTCCCGCACCCCGACATGGCGGTGACGCAAAGATCGTATCCTGCAACCCTTCCCACTCTTTGATGGTATAGGTATGCAGCGCCAGCGCGTGGACCGTCGTAGACAGTTCTGCGGTTAATGTACCGTAGATCATCCGATGACGATTCAAAAAACGCTCGCCGGTAAAGCGATCGCTAACCAGAACGACTTTAAAGTGGCTTTCTGAACCAGCCGGGACATTGTGACGATAGCTTTCATCCACGACCTCGAGGAACACGGGTTGGAACGCTGCCCTTAATTTTTCTTCTATTTGCTCACGTATCATCATGATATATCTCCTCAAACGGCGCTGAGATGTCACCCATCCCTTTAAATATTAGCCGCTTTTACCGGTTCCATTACACCATTACAACAAAAATTTAGCCTTCGTCTGATTTTCGCCGTCAAGGCGATGAAGTTTACTGATTCAACCCACTGGGGGATGGCATAAATACCCAATTTGGTCTCTATAACCTCATTATTCGGACAACATGATGAATTTACATGCGTTACCCACTTCCCCTCGCCGTTGGCGATGTTATGATGGCGGGAATTATTCTCTATCCATATGATTAAGAGTTACTGAGAGCACGAACATGTTAAAAAAAATCCTCTTCCCGTTAATCGCGCTTTTCATGCTGGCGGGCTGTGCGACACCGCCAACCACGATTGACGTTTCGCCTAAAATTACGCTTCCGCAACAGGATCCGAGCCTGATGGGCGTGACCGTTAGCATCAATGGCGCCGATCAGCGTCCGGACCAGGCGCTGGCGAAAGTGACCCGCGACAATCAACTGGTGACACTGACTGCCTCCCGCGATCTGCGTTTCCTGTTACAAGAAGTGCTGGAAAAACAGATGACCTCACGCGGTTATATGGTCGGCCCGAACGGTGCAGTGAACCTGCAGATCATTGTTAACCAGCTGTACGCTGATGTGTCTCAGGGCAACGTGCGTTATAACATCGCCACCAAAGCCGATATCGCGATCATCGCGACGGCGGCCAACGGCAACAAGATGACCAAAAACTACCGCGCCAGTTACTCCGTTGAAGGCGCGTTCCAGGCGACCAACAAGAATATCGCCAACGCGGTTAACAGCGTGCTGACCGATACTATTGCTGACATGTCTCAGGACACCAGCGTCCACGACTTTATCAAACAGAACGCTCGTTAATTTCTGCCCCCTGACCCGGCACCGCGCCGGGTCAGCTTTATATGCCCATGCCCAGTCACTACTTACGCATTTTTCAACAACCAAAATCAGCTATCTTGCTGATGTTGGGTTTTGCCTCCGGCCTGCCGCTCGCGTTGACCTCCGGTACGCTTCAGGCGTGGATGACCGTCGAGAATATCGATCTGAAAACCATCGGTTTCTTTTCGCTGGTCGGTCAGGCTTACGTCTTTAAGTTTCTCTGGTCTCCGGTCATGGACCGCTACACACCGCCCTTTTTAGGTCGTCGTCGTGGCTGGTTGCTGACAACGCAATGTTTGTTGCTGGTATCCATCGCCGCGATGGGTTTTCTGGAGCCCGGTAGTCAGTTGCGCTGGATGGCGGCGCTGGCAGTGGTGATCGCCTTTTGTTCGGCATCGCAAGATATTGTGTTTGACGCCTGGAAAACGGATGTCTTAGCTGCAGAAGAACGCGGGACCGGTGCGGCAATTAGCGTGCTTGGCTATCGCCTCGGAATGCTGGTGTCCGGCGGACTGGCGCTGTGGATGGCCGACCGTTGGCTCGGCTGGCAGGGCATGTACTGGCTGATGGCGGCGTTGCTAATCCCCTGCATTATTTCTACCCTGCTCGCCCCCGAACCGACTGACACTATTCCGGTGCCAAAAACGCTGGAACAAGCGGTAGCTGCCCCCTTACGTGATTTCTTCGGTCGCAACAACGCCTGGCTGATTTTGCTGCTCATCATCCTTTATAAGCTGGGTGATGCCTTCGCCATGAGCCTGACCACCACCTTTTTGATTCGTGGCGTGGGCTTTGACGCCGGTGAAGTGGGCGTCGTCAATAAAACGCTGGGACTGATTGCCACTATTATTGGCGCGCTGTACGGCGGGGTACTGATGCAGCGACTGACGCTGTTCCGCGCTTTACTGATTTTCGGCATCCTGCAGGGCGTCTCCAACGCCGGGTACTGGCTCCTGTCGGTGACCGACAAACACATGTTCAGCATGGCCGCCGCGGTGTTTTTCGAAAATCTGTGCGGGGGGATGGGGACCTCGGCGTTTGTTGCACTGCTGATGACACTGTGCAATAAGTCGTTTTCTGCCACCCAGTTCGCCCTGCTATCGGCACTTTCTGCCGTCGGGCGCGTCTATGTTGGCCCGGTTGCCGGTTGGTTTGTCGAAGCGCACGGCTGGTCGACGTTTTATCTTTTCTCCGTCGTGGCCGCTGTTCCGGGTCTGATATTGCTGCTGGTATGTCGGCAAACGCTGGAGTACACGCGACAGAGCGAAAGTTTCCTGCCGCGAACAGAATTCCGTTCGGCCTACAGTCTGGCGTTATGGATTTTGATGGCGGGATGCGCGTTGCTTGCCGTCTGGCTGCTGTTGCTGTCGATGAACGCGATGGATTTCACTAACTTCTCCTTCCTCGCTGGACTGCTGGAAGTTGCGGTGACTGTCGCCATTTTCGGCATCGTGTTTGGCGGATTGCTCGACTATCTGGCGCTGCGCAAAACGCGACTGGTGTAAACGCCCCCTTTATTTAGCTGTTGTAATCACCTTGCGTAATTATATCGGCTAAATAAGCAGCAATTGAAAAAAATAATATTTGTTGTTTTGTGCGCAATAGAATCTGGAAATTATTGACGCCTTTTATAGGTTTTATTTTCCTTACTCGATTCAGCCTGACCACATTTATTTTTTGTATTTTATTTGTCTCTTTATTGATAATCACTTGTTAAGCAATTGTTTTATTTTTGCATTGGTTATACCAATTGCCCTCCTGTCGCCTCCCTGGAATCCCCTTTCGTTATAACGTGATGTTGCAACAGGTTCTTAATGCTGAGACGACATATCCTGCAACATATGTGACACGGGCGGCAGAACCCGGTAACACAGATCCAATGATGTTTACAGTAATGTAACCTTCCCGTAAAATGCCCACACACTTTAAACGCCACCAGGTCCCGTGGAATTGAGGTCGTTAAATGAGACTCAGGAAATACAATAAAAGTTTGGGATGGTTGTCATTAATTGCAGGCACTGCATTACTCAGTGGCTGTAATTCTGCGCTGTTAGATCCCAAAGGACAGATTGGACTGGAGCAACGTTCGCTGATACTGACGGCATTTGGCCTGATGTTGATCGTCGTTATTCCTGCAATCTTGATGGCTGTAGGTTTTGCCTGGAAGTACCGTGCAAGCAATAAAGATGCGAAGTATAGCCCGAACTGGTCACACTCCAATAAAGTGGAAGCGGTGGTCTGGACGGTACCTATCTTAATCATCATTTTCCTTGCCGTGCTGACCTGGAAAACCACTCACGCTCTTGAGCCAAGCAAGCCGCTGGCACATGACGAGAAGCCCATTACCATCGAAGTGGTTTCCATGGACTGGAAATGGTTCTTCATCTACCCGGAACAGGGCATTGCTACCGTGAATGAAATCGCCTTCCCGGCGAACACTCCGGTGTACTTCAAAGTGACCTCTAATTCCGTGATGAACTCCTTCTTCATCCCGCGTCTGGGTAGCCAAATTTATGCCATGGCCGGTATGCAGACTCGCCTGCATCTGATCGCCAATGAAGCCGGTACCTATGACGGTATCTCCGCAAGCTATAGCGGACCTGGCTTCTCCGGTATGAAGTTCAAGGCTATCGCAACAGAGGACCGCGCCGCATTCGACCAATGGGTTGCTAAAGCGAAACAGTCACCGAACACCATGAGCGATATGGCTGCGTTCGAGAAAGTGGCTGCACCAAGCGAATACAACCAGGTGGAATATTTCTCCAACGTGAAACCCGATTTGTTTAAAGACGTTATTAACAAATTTATGGCTCACGGTCAGAGCATGGACATGACCCAACCAGAAGGTGAGCACAGCTCGCACGAAGGGATGGAAGGCATGGACATGAGCCACGCGGAAGCCGCCAACTCAAGGGGCTGAGGAAGAAAACGATGTTCGGAAAATTATCACTGGATGCAGTCCCGTTCCATGAACCTATCGTCATGGTTACGATCGCTGCCATTATCGTCGGGGGTCTGGCTTTATTAGCCTTGATCACTTACTTCGGTAAGTGGACCTACCTGTGGAAAGAGTGGCTCACGTCCGTTGACCACAAGCGTCTTGGCATCATGTATGTCATCGTCGCTATTGTGATGTTGCTGCGTGGCTTTGCCGACGCCATCATGATGCGTAGCCAGCAGGCGCTGGCCTCTGCGGGTGAAGCGGGCTTCCTGCCGCCTCACCACTACGACCAGATCTTCACGGCTCACGGCGTGATCATGATCTTCTTCGTGGCAATGCCTTTCGTTATCGGTCTGATGAACCTGGTGGTTCCGCTGCAGATCGGTGCGCGTGACGTTGCGTTCCCGTTCCTGAACAACCTGAGCTTCTGGTTCACCGTTGTCGGCGTTATCCTGGTTAACCTGTCTCTGGGCGTTGGTGAGTTCGCACAGACCGGTTGGCTGGCCTATCCGCCACTCTCGGGAATAGAGTACAGTCCCAGCGTCGGGGTCGATTACTGGATCTGGAGTCTCCAGCTATCCGGTATTGGTACGACGTTAACCGGTATCAACTTCTTCGTTACCATTCTGAAGATGCGTGCGCCGGGCATGACCATGTTCAAAATGCCGGTCTTTACCTGGGCATCACTGTGCGCGAACATCCTGATTATCGCGTCATTCCCAATCCTGACGGTTACCGTCGCGTTGCTGACCCTGGATCGCTATCTGGGCACCCATTTCTTTACCAACGATATGGGCGGCAACATGATGATGTACATCAACCTGATTTGGGCCTGGGGCCATCCGGAAGTGTACATTCTGGTTCTGCCCGTATTCGGAGTGTTCTCCGAAATCGCGGCAACCTTCTCGCGTAAACGTCTGTTTGGTTACACCTCGCTGGTCTGGGCGACCGTGTGTATTACCGTACTGTCGTTCATCGTCTGGCTGCACCACTTCTTCACCATGGGTGCTGGCGCAAACGTAAACGCCTTCTTCGGTATTACCACCATGATTATCGCCATCCCGACCGGGGTGAAGATCTTCAACTGGCTGTTCACCATGTATCAGGGCCGCATCGTTTTCCACTCCGCTATGCTGTGGACGATTGGCTTCATCGTGACCTTCTCCGTCGGCGGGATGACCGGCGTTCTGCTGGCGGTTCCGGGCGCGGACTTCGTACTGCACAACAGTCTGTTCCTGATTGCGCACTTCCATAACGTCATCATCGGCGGTGTGGTCTTCGGGTGCTTCGCCGGTATGACCTACTGGTGGCCAAAAGCGTTTGGCTTCACGCTGAACGAAACCTGGGGTAAACGCGCCTTCTGGTTGTGGATTATCGGCTTCTTCGTAGCCTTTATGCCGCTGTACGTGCTGGGCTTCATGGGGATGACCCGTCGTCTCAGCCAGCAGATTGACCCACAGTTCCACCCGATGCTGGTGGTAGCCGCCTGCGGCGCCGCGCTGATTGCACTGGGTATCCTGTGCCAGCTGATTCAGATCTTCGTCTCTATTCGCGACCGCGAGCAGAACCGTGACCTGACCGGTGACCCATGGGGTGGCCGTACGCTGGAGTGGGCAACCTCTTCTCCGCCGCCGTTCTACAACTTTGCCGTTGTGCCACACGTTCACGAGCGTGATGCATTCTGGGAAATGAAAGAGAAAGGTGAAGCGTACAAACAGCCTGCGCATTATGAAGAAATTCATATGCCGAAAAACAGCGGTGCGGGCATTGTGATTGCGGCGTTCTCTACCGTCTTCGGTTTCGCCATGATCTGGCATATCTGGTGGCTGGCGATTGTAGGCTTCGCAGGCATGATCATTAGCTGGATTGTGAAAAGCTTTGACGAGGACGTGGACTACTACGTACCAGTCCCGGAAGTCGAAAAACTGGAAAACCAGCATTTCGATGAGATTTCTAAGGCAGGGCTGAAAAATGGCAACTGATACTTTAGCGAACGCGACTGCCCACGCGCACGAACACGGGCACCACGACGCAGGCCAGACCAAAATCTTCGGATTCTGGATCTACCTGATGAGCGACTGCATTCTGTTCTCTATTCTGTTCGCAACCTATGCCGTTCTGGTGAACGGCACCGCAGGTGGCCCGACAGGTAAGGACATTTTTGAGCTGCCGTTCGTTCTGGTTGAAACTTTCCTGCTGTTGTTCAGCTCCATCACCTACGGCATGGCGGCGATCGCCATGCACAAGAACAACAAGAGCCAGGTTGTCTCCTGGCTGGCGTTGACCTTCTTGTTTGGTGCTGGCTTCATCGGGATGGAACTCTATGAATTCCATCACCTGATTGTTAACGGTATGGGTCCGGATCGCAGCGGCTTCCTGTCCGGGTTCTTTGCGTTGGTCGGCACCCACGGTCTGCACGTCACTTCCGGTCTGATCTGGATGGCGGTGCTGATGGTGCAAGTCGCCCGTCGCGGCCTGACCAGCACCAACCGTACCCGCATCATGTGCCTGAGCCTGTTCTGGCACTTCCTGGATGTGGTGTGGATCTGTGTGTTCACTGTTGTTTATCTGATGGGGGCGATGTAATGAGTCATTCTACCGATCACAGTGGCGCGTCCCATGGCAGCGTAAAAACCTACATGACAGGTTTTATCCTGTCGATAATCCTGACGGTTATCCCGTTCTGGATGGTCATGACGGGTGCTGCCTCTCCAGCCGTAATTCTGGGGACTATCCTGGCAATGGCAGTGGTGCAGATTCTGGTGCATCTGGTGTGCTTCCTGCACATGAACACCAAGTCTGATGAAGGCTGGAACATGACGGCTTTTGTCTTTACCGTGCTGATCATCGCCATCCTGGTTGTCGGTTCCATCTGGATCATGTGGAACCTCAACTACAATATGATGATGCACTAAGAGCGGCGGTTATGATGTTTAAGCAATACCTGCAAGTAACGAAACCAGGCATCATCTTTGGCAACCTGATCTCGGTGATCGGGGGATTCCTGCTGGCCTCCAAGGGCAGCATCGACTATCCCTTGTTCATCTACACGTTGGTCGGAGTGTCACTGGTTGTGGCGTCGGGTTGTGTATTTAACAACTACATCGACAGGGATATCGACAGAAAGATGGAAAGGACCAAGAATCGGGTGCTGGTAAGAGGCCTGATCTCTCCTAAAGTCTCGCTGGCGTACGCCACCCTGCTGGGTATTGCTGGCTTCATGCTGCTGTGGTTTGGCGCGAACCCTCTGGCCTGCTGGCTGGGGGTGATGGGCTTTGTGGTTTATGTGGGCGTTTACAGCCTGTATATGAAACGCCACTCGGTCTACGGCACGCTGATCGGCTCTCTCTCCGGCGCAGCGCCGCCGGTGATCGGCTACTGCGCGGTAACCGGTGAGTTCGACAGCGGCGCGCTGATTCTGCTGGCGATTTTCAGCCTGTGGCAGATGCCGCACTCTTATGCCATCGCGATTTTCCGCTTTAAGGATTATCAGGCGGCTAACATCCCGGTTCTGCCGGTGGTGAAAGGCATCTCTGTCGCCAAAAACCACATCACGCTGTATATCATCGCGTTTGCCATTGCGACGCTGATGCTCTCTCTGGGCGGCTACGCCGGATATAAATATCTGGTGGTTGCGGCAGCGGTGAGCGTCTGGTGGTTAGGCATGGCGCTGCGCGGTTACAAAGTGGAAGATGACCGAGTCTGGGCGCGCAAGCTGTTCGGTTTCTCCATCATCGCCATTACCGCGCTCTCTGTGATGATGTCGGTCGACTTTATGGTGCCGGATTCACACAATCTGCTGACTTACGTCTGGTAAGTTAATCGTCATATCTTCTATGCCGGATGGCGGCTGACGCCTTATCCGGCCTACAAAAAAGCACATTGCTTGTAGGCCGGATAAGAGATGTTAGTCTCGTCATCCGGCATTTTCGTCTCTAGCCGACGCCACTCACAACCCCAACATTTGTTAATAAAGCGCATATTTACCCCGCCTGCTTAGCGCTTTACACTAGGCGCGAAATTAAGACAGAGGTGGGAATGAACGATTATAAAATGACGCCGGGTGAGTTGCGCGCCACCTGGGGTTTAGGGACCGTATTTTCTCTGCGCATGCTTGGCATGTTTATGGTCCTGCCGGTTCTGACCACGTACGGCATGGCACTACAGGGAGCCAGCCAGGCGTTAATTGGCCTCGCCATCGGCATCTATGGTCTGGCGCAGGCTATTTTTCAGATCCCTTTTGGACTGCTCTCCGACCGTATCGGTCGTAAGCCGCTGATTGTCGGCGGGCTCGCTGTGTTTATCCTCGGCAGCATCATTGCCGCGCTGTCGGACTCCATCTGGGGCATTATTCTTGGCCGTGCGTTACAGGGTTCGGGGGCGATCGCCGCCGCGGTGATGGCGCTGCTGTCAGACTTAACCCGTGAACAAAATCGCACAAAGGCAATGGCGTTTATTGGCGTGAGCTTTGGCATCACCTTCGCAATCGCCATGGTGCTTGGGCCAATCATTACCCACGCCCTGGGGCTCAACGCCCTCTTCTGGATGATCGCCATCCTGGCAACGCTTGGCATCATCCTGACGCTGTGGGTGGTGCCAGACAGTGACAACCACGTGCTCAATCGCGAATCGGGGATGGTGAAAGGCAGCTTCAGCAAAGTGCTGGCCGAACCGAAACTGCTGAAGCTTAACTTCGGCATCATGTGTCTGCACATTCTGCTGATGTCCACCTTCGTTGCCCTGCCCGGCCAGTTAGCTGATGCCGGACTACCCGCAGCGGAACACTGGAAAGTGTATCTGGTGACGATGCTGATTTCGTTTGGCTCGGTCGTCCCGTTTATTATATACGCCGAAGTGAAGCGGCGGATGAAACGGGTGTTCCTGTTCTGCGTAGCGCTGATTGTGATTGCCGAGGTTGTTCTCTGGGGCGCGGGCAGCCATTTCTGGGAACTGATTATCGGTGTGCAACTGTTCTTCCTCGCCTTCAATCTGATGGAAGCCCTCCTTCCCTCACTGATCAGTAAAGAGTCTCCAGCAGGCTATAAAGGCACGGCGATGGGCGTGTATTCCACCAGCCAGTTCCTCGGCGTCGCGCTGGGCGGTTCACTGGGCGGTTGGGTCGACGGGATGTTTGACGGACAGACGGTTTTCCTTGCCGGGGCGTTTTTAGCCGTTGTCTGGCTCGCCGTCGCCAGCACCATGAAAGAGCCGCCGTATGTCAGCAGCCTGCGGGTAGTCATTCCACCGGAGATTGCAGCCGATGACGTGCTGAAGCAGCGTTTACTGGCAACAGAAGGTGTCAGTGAAGTTTTGATTGCCCAGCAGGAACATTCCGCCTATGTGAAGATCGACAGCAAAGTGACCAACCGCTTTGAGGTTGAGCAGGCCATCAGCCGGGCGTAAAAGTGAAAACGGTCCGGAAAGCCGGACCGTTGAAGATTAATCGCGGAAGTTTTTAAACTGGAACGGCTGTCCCAAATCGCCGCCGCGCACCAGCGCCATCACGGACTGGAGGTCATCACGGGATTTCCCGGTCACGCGAATCTCTTCACCCTGAATCTGCGCTTGCACCTTCAGCTTGCTGTCTTTAATCAGCTTAACGATCTTCTTCTGCACGGCGCTCTCGATGCCCTGCTTCAGCTTTGCTTCCACAAACCAGGTCTTCCCACTGTGGACGAACTCGTCCGGCACGTCGAGGGATGTCCCTTCAATGCCACGCTTGAGCAGCTTGGCACGCAGAATGTCCAGCAACTGGTTAACCTGGAAATCGGATTCGCTCAGTACCTTGATGGTTTTATTGGCATCATTGAGCTCAATGGTCGCTTCAACGCCGCGAAAATCAAAACGTGACTCAACTTCACGAATGGCGTTATCCACGCCGTTACGTGCTTCCTGAAGATCAACTTCAGACACAATATCGAAAGATGGCATCTTTTCCTCTCCCTTCATTTTTGATGCGAAGCATAATACCTGCAAAGTGACCCAACAGACAGCGCTATACTATGTTAGCAAACACCTGGTGCTGTTGCGGGTGAGGAGGAAGAATGAAAATTACCGTACTGGGATGCGGAGCCTTAGGACAGTTATGGCTTTCTGCGCTGTGCAAACAGGGACATGACGTACAAGGTTGGCTGCGCGTTCCGCAGCCCTATTGCAGCGTGAATGTGATTGAGACGGACGGGTCGATATTTAACGAATCCCTGACGGCAAACGATCCGGAGTTTTTAGCCACCAGCGATCTGCTGTTGGTCACGCTCAAAGCGTGGCAGGTCTCCGACGCGGTCAAAGCGCTGGCGTCGACGCTGTCGGAAACGACACCCATTCTGTTGATCCATAACGGCATGGGAACGATTGAAGAATTGCACACTATCCGCCAACCCTTGCTGATGGGAACGACCACCCACGCCGCACGTCGCGATGGCAACGTCATTATCCATGTCGCGAACGGCACCACGCGTATCGGTCCAGCGCGCGAGCAGGATGGTGATTTCAGCTATCTCGCCGATTTGCTGCAATGCGTACTGCCTGACGTAGCCTGGCATAATAATATTCGCGCCGAGATGTGGCGCAAGCTGGCGGTGAACTGTGTGATCAACCCCCTGACCGCGCTGTGGAACTGCCCGAATGGCGAACTGCGCAACCATCCAGAAGAGGTCAACCTGATTTGCCAGGAAGTCGCGGCCGTTATTGAACGCGAAGGTCACCATACATCAGTCGACGATTTACGCTATTATGTCGAGCAAGTTATTGACAGTACGGCAGAAAACATCTCATCCATGTTGCAGGACATTCAGGCTCTGCGTCATACCGAGATTGACTACATTACCGGATATCTGCTGAAACGCGCCCGTGCGCATGGGATTGCGGTGCCGGAAAACAGCCGCCTGTTTGAGTTAGTAAAACGAAAGGAGAGTGAGTATGAGCGCATCGGCACTGGTATGCCTCGCCCCTGGTAGTGAAGAAACCGAAGCGGTTACCACTATCGACCTGCTGGTTCGTGGTGGAATCGACGTCACCACCGCGAGCGTCGCCAGCGACGGCAGTCTGACCATTGTCTGTTCACGCGGCGTAAAACTGCTGGCGGATGCGCCGCTGGTTGCCGTGGCCGATGGCGACTACGACATCATCGTTCTGCCGGGCGGCATTAAAGGCGCCGAGTGTTTTCGCGACAGTACGTTACTGGTCGAAACCGTTAAGCAGTTTCACCGCTCCGGACGGATTGTCGCCGCCATTTGCGCGGCAGCCGCTACCGTACTCGTTCCACACGACATCTTCCCTATCGGCAACATGACGGGCTTTCCGGCGCTGAAAGACCGCATTCCTGCTGAACAATGGCAGGATAAACGCGTGGTCTGGGACCCGCGGGTGAAGTTGCTCACCAGCCAGGCCCCGGGTACCTCAATCGATTTTGGTTTAAAGATTATCGACCTGTTGGTTGGTCGCGAGAAAGCCCATGAAGTCGCGTCACAACTGGTGATGGCAGCAGGCATTTATAATTACTACGAGTAAGATGACGCAAGGCTTATGAGTCTCCAGGCCGGATAAGACGCTTTAGCGTCGCCATCCGGCATCATCGTTGTGTTAATGCCTGATGGCGCTGCGCTTATCAGACCTACGGTAAACCCCCGACCAATCATTCAAAACCAGGGAGCGGACCCCATCACATTACTGTAAAACAGCATTCTCCCGGCCAGTTCCCCCGTGATGATCAATGCCACCCATACCCAACTGCGCATCCCGCTGTTCAGACGTGATATCCCCCACACCGCGACACACACGCTGGCAAACAACTGCCACCAGAGCAGAGGGCTGGACGCATCAGCACCCGGAACCTGATAACGAAGGCCCAGTGCGCCTGCGCTCAGTACAATGCCAGCCACAATCCCCGCATTACAGACCGTAGAAGGTGAAAGGTGCCAGTACGCTCGGGCAATGGCGACGCTCATAAACCCCGTCAGCAGCGCCGTTCCCAGGAACGCGGCAGGCGTCGCAACGTTGTGCCAGAGCGGGTGTAGCGGCATCTGGTAATAGACCTGCGAGGTCACCAGAATGGTGCCCAATCCCACCAGTGCTGTCACGCCGCCCAGCAGCGTCACTCCGCGCGGCGCAGGCCTGAACCAGCACAGCAGTAGCCAGCAAAACATCACGCCATTGAGCACAATAAACGCGGCCACTTCCCGACTGAGCCAGGAGCTCTCCAGTCCAGTCAGGGAGCGGTAAGCGCCTTCAGGCGCTCCCAGATGCGCCAGCGATGCACAGGATCCCAGCACGGTAATGATCCAGAACCGAAGCGCCAGCGTACGACACTGCATTGCGCTGAATTTCTGTGCGCTGAAAGACTGGCATAGCGTCAGCGCCAGTACTCCGCCAATACCCCACTGAGCGAAGACGGTGAAGAAGACCAATGGCAATTCATACTGTTCCATGTTGTTCTCCTTAATCCCGCGGCGGAATAATGACAATGTTAGGCTGGCTAATCGTGTGATCGGGCAGGTTGTAGCGTTTTTCCAGCACCGCCCATTGCGTCGTATGCTCTTTACGCAGCTCAGCGATCTCGCCAAAACGTAATACGCCTGCCGGACAGGATTCTACGCAGCGCGGCTGCAATCCTTCATCGAGACGCTCAGCACACAGATTGCACTTACTGGTTTTCCCTTCGGCGGGATCGTACACCGGCGCACTCCACGGGCAGGCCATGATGCACATCCGACAACCAATGCAGCGATCGTGATCCTGCATGACAATGCCGTCGGCACGTTTGCTGTACGTCCCCGCCGGGCAGACTTTCATGCACTGCGGGTCATCGCAGTGGTTGCACGACATGCTGATGAAGGCCTGCGTATTGGGCTCATCCGTATGACGTTCACGCACCCGACGCCAGAGTACACCCATCGGCGTCATGTTTTCTGATTTGCAGGCCATGCTACAGGTTTTACAACCGTAGCAATTTTGCATATCAATAAGAAATCCATACTGTTTCATCGCCATTAAGCCTCCCTTCTCACATCAACGAGCGTACTGTTGCAACAGTGCCCATTCCCCAGCACTTCCACCTGATCGTTGGTCACATGGCTACTGCTTCCTCCCTGCTGCTCCCACCAGCCGTTATCCAGACTCACGACTCCGCGTTTGATATGGGTGGTCACGTCAGCAATCGCCCGATGCTGACCGCGATGATTGAACACCACGACCCACTCTCCAGGCTGAATCTTACGCTGCCGGGCATCTTCCGGGTGAATCATCACGTTCGGGCGGTTACGCTGAACCTCCAGGATCCACTCGTTCATCCCGTGGCTGGAGTGTACGCTGCGCGCCAGTTTGCGCTGCACCGCCATTAGCGGATAGGTTTGAGCCAGTTCAGGCGAGCCTTTAACCGATTCTTTCACCTGCTTCCAGGTCACCACCGGCAGGAAATCCTTTTTCGCCCACTCCTCAATGTACAGATGCGCTTTGCCGGTCGAGGTGAGGAACTGGCCGTCTTTAAACGGGATCCAGTCTTCTTCAACGGGGCATACCGGCCCCTTTTTCAGCATGTCGCGGGTAATGCCCGAGCCTTTCAGGCAGGTATCGATATAGTGCTCAATGGGCTGGTTAAAAACCTCGCCAAAACCAAAGCGTTCGGCCAGTCGGGCAAAAATCCAGTAATCGGGTTTGGCTTCTCCCGGCGGCTCCACCGCCTTCTCCATCAGTTGCACATAGTGGCTGCGCACGCCCGCCATAAGACTGACATCCTCAAAAATGGTCGTGACGGGGAGCACCAGATCGGCATATAGCGCAGACGAACTCATCAGGTTGTCGGCTACCACCACAAACGGTACCTTTTTAAAGGCCTCTCTGACCTGGTTGGTATTGGGCAACTGGGTCATCGCACCCAGCGTCATATTCCACCAGAACTTAATCGCATGCGGTTTTTCGTTAACGACCCAGTCACCGATTTTAGGAATAGGAATGGCGGGAATTTTGGCTGCATTCGGCGCCGGAGGAACGATGGGCGAGAATTTTGCCATCTGTCTGACGCCACCCGCATCGCAGACCCCCGCCCCGGCTTTACCGATATTGCCGGTGATCAGCGCCAAATAGAACTGGCTGGCGGCAACGTAAGTACCAAACTCGGTTCTCTGTGCCCCCGACATGTTCTGCACAATCATCGCCGGTTGCGTTGCGGCGTAATCTCGCGCCAGACGGAGCACCGTCTGCGCGGGCACATCAGTCTCCTCCTCCACTTTCTGCGCTGTCCAGGGTTTTGCCTGCGCCCACACGTTATCCAGCACGGTGGTGAATTCACTGTTGGCAGGTAATTCCTCACTCAACAATGCGGGTATCACGCCGGGCGCATCATGGCGTTTCAGGGTCTGACTCTGTGTATCAAACACCAGATAGCTGTCCGCGTCCTTTGGATCGGCACGCATCAGTTGCTGCTGCGGATCCACCAGATAAACCGCACCGGTATGCGCGCGCAGGAAATCCGCGTCATAGCGTTTTTCCTGCATGATGATGTTAATCATCCCTAATGCCAGGGCGATATCCGTACCCGGCACGATTGGTACCCACTCGTCGGCTTTGGCCGCCGTTTCGTTAAATCGCGGGTCGATCACCACCAACCGTGCGCCGTTTCTCTGCGCCTGTGAGTAGTTTTTGAAATAGGCATGCATGGTGACCGCCGGGTTATTCCCCCAGCACAAAATGTAGCGGCTGTCTGCAATGGTGTCGCGGGTATCGGCATAACGCAGGCCAACCATCGGCATCATCGCCGCGGTGACCGCCGCGCAACAGAGCGAACCGGCGGTTTTGGTACTGCCGCCAAGATAGTCGAAAAAGGCTTTGGCCATATCGTTCTTGATGGAGTCCATGTTCCCGGAAGCGGCAGTGAGCAATAAGCCTTTATTGCCCTCAGTGGCGATGGTCTCCCGGATGTTCTTTTCAATGAGATCCAGCGCGGCGTCCCAGGTTACCGGTTTAAATTTCCCCTCGCCTTTTTCTCCTGTTCGCAACAATGGTTGCGTCAGCCGTAATGGGTGATAAACCCATTTGGTGCGGCTAATTCCCCGTAAACAGCACTTCACATTGAAGCCTTTCGTCGCTTCAATTTTCATTAACCGGTCTTTCCAGACGTACGCCGTCAGGTTGCAGTGCAAACACTCCATCGCGCAGGTCGAGCGGAACGTCTGGTAATCCGATTGCTTAAGACGAAATCGGGGTAAAGGCGCACCGTTAGCCTGACGCAGCGTCAGAAACGTCGGCGCTAATGAGGATAACCCCACCACACCGAACCCTTTTAACAGGGTTCTTCTTTTTAAGCGGATATTGCTCAATGTGTCCATGTTCTTGCCTCTAAAAAAGTTCATTATTAGTTAACCCAAGCTCACCAATGATTAACCTGACGCAAGTCAACATCTAACCATTTAGGAGTAGTGAGCTTTTTAAATTGCGAAGGCAGTACTGATTTCAGCCGCGATGGTATACTCGCGAAGAATCAAAAAAGAGAACGCATATGGCTGAAACATCGCAAGGGGTCAATTCGGTTGATATCGCCGTCAACATTCTGGCGTTTGTTGCCAGTCAAAACGGCCAGACGCGGGCCATCGATATCGCTACGGGATGCAACCTGTCGAAAAGTCGTTTACACAAGTATCTGGTCTCACTCTGTCGAACCGGTATGCTGGGGCAAAACGAAAAAGGACTTTATTGCCTGGGATCGACCCTTCTTCAGATGGCGGGGAATCCAGCGGCTGCACGCGATCCGGTGAGTGAACTTAATACGGCGCTGATCGCGTTTCGCGATACCTTTAACCACTCTACCGGCGTGGTGGTTGAGACGGACGGCGGATTAGTGTTGAAGCACTACAATCGCAGCTTCCGTAATGTGGATATCGATTTTCTGCCCAACACGCCCGTTCCGCTTCACGCCAGTTCAGCGGGTCAGGTATTCATGAGTTATTCCGCCTGGCGGCCGCAAAACCAGGCGCAGGCACAACTGATTGAGCAGATACGCTCTCGGGGCTACGCGGTGCGTCACAATCCGACACAGGGGATCCCTGGCGCACAGTCGATTGCCTGTCCGCTACGCAATAAAAAGGGAGAGCTGGTGGCGATTGCCGTGACGATGGGGTTCTTCAGTACAGACGACATGCCGCAGATTGCCGGACAGTTAGTAAGTAGCGTCGAAGCGCTTCATTTGCAGGAATAAGGTTCCCCCGGCGCGGATGGCCGGGGGAAATCGCGATTACGGGCGATACACTTTCACATTCTCAAAGCCCTGCTCACGCAGATACAGCGCCTGCAGACGGCTCATCACGCCGCGCTCACACCACAGCAGCCAGGTTTTATTCTGGTCGAGATCGCCGAACTGAGTGCTCAGCTTGTAGAACGGCAGTGAAACCACATCGACACCTTCTACCTTCAACGGCTTATCGTCCTGCTCGTCGATGGAGCGGATATCCAGAATCACGTCGTTCGGGCCAAAACCGCTGACGGTTTCAACTTCCACCACATCCTGCTGGGTCTGCTGCGCGATTTCACGAATATCGACATTGCTGGCTTCTTCAACCACTTTGTCGAGGATGCTGAAGTCAAAGTTCTGTTCTTCCGCTTCAATCTTCGCCTTGATGGCTTTCACCGTCGGGCTTTTTGAAATCACGCCACAGTATTCCGGCATGGTGCGGGCAAAATCTTCAGTCCCAATCTGGCGCGCCAGATTGATGATGTGCTCTTTATCGTAAGCAATCAGCGGACGCAGAATCAGCGTATCGGAGACGTTATCAATCAGACGCAGGTTGGTCAGCGTCTGGCTGGAAACCTGTCCCAGCGCTTCGCCAGTGACCAGCGCCTGCACGCCATAGCGCTCTGCCACTTTCGACGCCGCGCGAACCATCATGCGTTTCAGTACCACGCCCATCTGGCCGTCATCCACTTTCTCGAGGATCTCGCCGACCACTGGTTCAAAGTTGATGGCGACAAAACGCACGCGATGTGAACTGCCGAAGCGGTTCCACAGATAGTGCGCCACCTGACGAACGCCAATTTCATGCGCCGCGCCGCCAAGGTTAAAGAAGCAGTAGTGAACGCGGCAGCCGCGACGCATCAGCATATAGCTGGAAACGCCGGAGTCGAAGCCGCCGGAGATCAGCGACAGTACATCTTCCTGCGTCCCGATCGGGAAACCGCCGATCCCTTCGTAGCGGCCTTTAATCAGCAGCAGACGATCGTCTTCCACTTCCAGATGGACAGTCACATCCGGGTTGGTCAGCTTCACGCGCGCCGATTCAATATGCTGATTTAAACCGCCGCCTACGTAACGTTCCACGTCAATAGAGCTAAACTCGTGTTTACCGCGACGTTTAACGCGCACGCAGAAGGTTTTGCCTTCCAGTTGATCGCGGTATTGCACCAGCGCCTTCTCGAAAATATCGTGCATGTCGGTAAACGGCACGTCTTCGACTTCGAGAATGTGGTGAATCCCCGGGATACGGGTCAGCGCGTCGCGGATCGCCAGACGCTGGTTTTCATCTTTCGCGCGAACTTCGATGTTATCCCAGTGACGGACAACGGCGAGGGTCTCATCATAGTGCTTTAAAACGTTACGAATGTTCCCGGTCAGCATTTTTATAAAGCGCAAACGCACAGATTGGCTTTTGATGGTGATTTCCGGGAACAATTTAATGATAAACTTCATGGCGGCAATGGTTCTTTAGCAAGCCAGTTACGGCTTGTAGTGGAGAAATAGTACAGCAACCCCGTTAAGGGCTGCATCCAGGCGCGGAAGTATACCACTATCACGCGATTCCTGTGCACATTGCGCGTTATACCCTCAATAATTCGAGTTGCAGGCGGGCGGCAAAGGAGCGCATCCCCTGGCGCTGACACAAGTAAGCGGCTGGAGTGAGCGAATGCAGCCAACGTACATGCAGCCTGAAGTATGATGGGTAAATTTGATAATTGCTCTGAGTCCGTTACCATATCAGGGCTGAAAATACTGAGAGTCAGACATTTATTATGGCGAAGAAAAATGAGGCGCCGGTCAGCTTTGAAACGTCGCTGAACGAGCTGGAGCAAATTGTAACGCGTCTGGAAAGTGGCGATCTGCCGCTGGAAGAGGCGCTGAACGAATTCGAACGTGGCGTGCAACTGGCACGTCAGGGTCAGGTGAAGTTGCAACAGGCTGAACAGCGTGTGCAAATCCTGCTGTCTGACAATGAAGACGCATCCCCTACGCCTTTTACAGCGGATAACGAGTAAATGGATTTTTCGCAGCAGCTTCAAGCCTGCGTCGAGCAGGCTAATCAGGCGCTGAGCCGTTTTATTGCCCCACTGCCCTTTCAGAACACTCCCGTGGTCGAAACCATGCAGTATGGCGCATTATTAGGCGGTAAACGTCTGCGTCCGTTTCTGGTGTATGCCACCGGTCAGATGTTTGGTATCAGCCTGAACACGCTGGATGCCCCGGCAGCCGCCGTTGAGTGCATTCATGCCTACTCGCTGATCCATGACGATCTGCCGGCAATGGATGATGACGATCTGCGGCGTGGCCTGCCGACCTGCCACGTCAAGTTTGGCGAGGCCAATGCGATTCTGGCGGGTGATGCCCTGCAAACGCTGGCGTTCTCGATTATCAGCGACGCCCCGATGCCGGAAGTTGCTGACCGCGATCGGATCGCGATGATTTCCGAGCTGGCGAGCGCCAGTGGAATCGCCGGAATGTGCGGCGGTCAGGCGCTGGATCTCGCCGCCGAAGGTAAACAGGTGCCGCTGGAGGCGCTGGAGAAAATCCATCGTCATAAGACGGGCGCTTTGATTCGCGCCGCGGTTCGCCTGGGGGCGTTAAGCGCCGGAGAAAAAGGCAGAAATGCGCTGCCAATACTCGACAAATACGCAGAAAGTATCGGCCTGGCATTCCAGGTTCAGGATGACATTCTGGATGTGGTGGGCGATACTGCAACGTTGGGTAAACGTCAGGGCGCCGACCAGCAGCTTGGCAAAAGTACCTATCCTGCACTTCTGGGCCTTGAGCAAGCCCGGAACAAAGCCCGGGATTTAATCGCAGAGGCTCGCCAGTCGCTAAACCAACTGGCCGCACAGTCACTCGATACCTCGGCACTGGAAGCGCTAGCGGACTACATAATCCAGCGTAATAAATGAACACACTGTCTTACTTAAAGGCCTCTGATGAGTTTTGATATCGCCAAATACCCTACCCTGGCACTGGTCGACTCCACCCAGGAGTTGCGACTGCTACCAAAAGAGAGTCTGCCGAAACTCTGCGACGAACTGCGCCGCTATTTACTCGACAGCGTCAGTCGTTCCAGCGGACACTTCGCCTCCGGGCTGGGCACGGTCGAGCTGACCGTGGCGCTACACTATGTCTATAACACCCCGTTTGACCAGCTCATCTGGGACGTGGGTCATCAGGCTTATCCACACAAAATTCTGACCGGTCGTCGCGATAAAATTGGCACTATCCGCCAGAAAGGCGGCCTGCATCCGTTCCCATGGCGTGGCGAAAGCGAATACGACGTCCTGAGCGTGGGGCACTCCTCTACCTCTATCAGCGCCGGTATCGGCGTGGCGGTTGCTGCGGAAAAAGAGGGCAAAGATCGCCGTACCGTCTGCGTGATTGGCGACGGGGCGATTACTGCCGGAATGGCATTCGAGGCGATGAACCATGCGGGCGATATCAAACCCGACATGCTGGTCATCCTCAACGACAACGAAATGTCGATTTCCGAGAACGTCGGCGCGCTAAACAATCACCTCGCGCAGTTGCTCTCCGGTAAGCTTTACTCTTCCCTGCGCGAAGGCGGAAAAAAAGTCTTCTCTGGCGTACCGCCGATTAAAGAACTGCTCAAACGCACCGAAGAACATATCAAAGGCATGGTCGTACCTGGCACGCTGTTTGAAGAGCTGGGCTTTAACTACATCGGCCCGGTTGATGGCCACGATGTACTGGGACTTATCACCACGCTGAAAAACATGCGCGACCTGAAAGGCCCGCAGTTCCTGCATATCATGACCAAAAAAGGCCGGGGTTATGAACCGGCGGAAAAAGACCCGATCACCTTCCATGCGGTGCCGAAATTCGATCCGTCCAGCGGTTGTCTGCCGAAAAGCAGCGGCGGTCTGCCGAGCTATTCGAAAATCTTCGGCGACTGGCTGTGCGAAACGGCGGCTAAAGATAGCAAGCTGATGGCAATCACCCCGGCCATGCGCGAAGGATCCGGCATGGTCGAATTCTCACGTAAATTCCCGGACCGCTACTTTGACGTGGCGATTGCCGAGCAGCACGCGGTGACCTTCGCCGCCGGACTGGCGATTGGCGGTTACAAGCCGGTGGTGGCCATTTACTCCACCTTCCTGCAACGCGCCTACGATCAGGTGCTGCACGACGTGGCGATTCAAAAGCTGCCGGTCATGTTTGCGATTGATCGTGCGGGGATCGTCGGGGCCGACGGGCAAACTCACCAGGGGGCGTTCGATCTCTCCTATCTGCGCTGCATCCCGGAGATGGTCATCATGACCCCGAGCGATGAGAACGAATGCCGCCAGATGCTGTTTACCGGTTATCACTACAGCGATGGCCCCACGGCGGTGCGCTACCCACGCGGAAATGCCGTCGGCGTTGAGCTGACGCCGCTGGAGAAACTGCCGCTTGGAAAAGGCGTAGTGAAGCGTCACGGCGAAAAGCTGGCGATCCTCAACTTCGGTACCTTAATGCCGGAAGCGGCAAAAGTCGCGGAATCCCTCAACGCCACGCTGGTCGACATGCGCTTTGTGAAACCGCTGGATGAAGCCCTGCTCCTCGAAATGGCGGCGCGTCATGAAGTACTGGTGACGCTGGAAGAAAACGCCATTATGGGCGGGGCCGGTAGCGGCGTGAACGAAGTGCTGATGGCGCATCGCAAACCGGTTCCGGTGCTTAACATCGGCCTGCCGGACTTCTTCATTCCGCAGGGAACACAGGATGAAGCCCGCGCCGAGTTGGGTCTGGATGCCGCAGGCATTGAGGCCAAAATCAAGGCCTGGTTGGCATAATCCCCCCTTCGCTCCTGCTATGCTTAACCCATAACGAGCATAACAGGAGCGAAATAATGCAATACAACATCTTAGGAAAAACGGACCTTCGGGTTTCCCGCCTTTGTCTGGGCTGCATGACGTTCGGCGAGCCGAATCGCGGAAACCACGCCTGGACGCTTCCCGAAGAGAGCAGTCGCCCTATCATCCAACGCGCCCTTGAGGGCGGTATTAACTTTTTCGATACCTCAAACAACTACTCAGCCGGCAGCAGCGAAGAGATCGTCGGTCGCGCTCTGCGCGATTTCGCTCGTCGTGATGAGGTGGTGGTCGCCACCAAAGTGTTTAATCGGGTGGATGACCTGCCGGAAGGATTATCCCGCGCGCAAATCCTGCGTTCTATCGATGACAGCCTGAGACGGCTGGGGATGGACTACGTCGATATCCTGCAAATTCACCGCTGGGATTACAACACGCCGATTGAAGAGACGCTGGAAGCGTTAAACGATGTGGTCAAGGCCGGTAAAGCACGCTATATCGGCGCGTCGTCAATGCATGCGTCGCAGTTTGCCCAGGCGCTGGCGCTGCAAAAACAGCACGGCTGGGCGCAGTTTGTCAGCATGCAAGACCACTATAACCTCATCTACCGCGAGGAAGAGCGCGAAATGCTGCCGCTGTGCTACCAGGAAGGTGTGGCGGTTATTCCGTGGAGCCCGCTGGCCAGAGGGCGTCTGACGCGTCCGTGGGGAGAAACCACAGCACGCCTGGTTTCTGACGAAGTGGGGAAAAAGCTGTATAGCGAAAGCGACGAAAATGATGCGCAGATTGCCGCACGGCTGGCCGGTGTGAGCGAAGAACTTGGCGCGACGCGCGCCCAGGTGGCGCTGGCGTGGCTGTTAAGCAAACCCGGGATTGCCGCGCCAATTATCGGCTCATCACGGGAGGAACAGCTCGATGAGTTGCTGAATGCCGTGGATCTCACGCTGAAACCCGAGCACATCGCCGAACTGGAAACGCCGTATAAACCGCATCCTGTGGCCGGATATAAATAAGGAAATGTGCCCGATGGCGCTTCGCTTATCGGGCCTGCACACTCGATCCCAGGCCCGATAAGGCGGTTACGCCGGCATCACCATTCAAATAATGCCAATCGGCCAGTGATGGCCGATGAAATAGAGGATCCCGGCGGAAATCACTCCGGCGACAATATCGTCCACCATGATCCCCATCCCGCCATGCACGTTGCGATCGAACCAACGGATCGGCCACGGCTTCCACATATCGAGAATACGGAAAATCACGAACCCGGCGGCGACCCACTGCCAGTCATGGGTCGGCAACGCCATTAGCGTGATCCACATTCCGATGAATTCATCCCAGACGATGCTGCCGTGATCGTGCACGCCCATGTCTTTTGCCGTCTGGTGGCAAAGATAGACGCCGATACAAATCCCCAGCATCACCACCAGCGAATAGAGCTGCCACGGCAGAAAGGTCATCAGATACCAGAAGGGAATTGCCGCCAGCGATCCCATCGTACCCGGAACAACCGGACTGAGGCCGCTACCAAACCCGGTAGCCAGTAAGTGCCACGGGTTAAGCAGATTCAGGCGGCTTTTGGCGACATCTTTATGGCGTGGCAAAATGGTCATATCCTTTCCAGTCAAAAGTGACAGGCGTTCCGTCACGCATGAAATGAATCCCTTCCACATCGGCGCTCATCTGCCCAATGCAGGTAAAGGCAACGCCAAGCTGGCCCATAGCCACCTCCAGCGCACCGCGGTTCAGTTCCGGTACCGTAAAGCATAACTCATAGTCTTCACCGCCAGACAGCGCCCAGCGCAGCGCCTGTTCAGGTTCGACGTGACGCGTCATCGCGTCTGACCAGGGTAGCGCATTGAGATCGACTCGCGCACCGCAGGCACTGGCCTTCACAATATGCCCAAGATCGGAAATCAGTCCGTCAGAGAGATCAATCGCCGCGCTGGCCAGATCGCGCAGCGCCTGACCCTGCAAAATACGCGGCGTCGGACGCAGGTGGCGCTTGAGCAGATACTCACGATCGGCAGCATCGGCAACCTGCAAGCGGTTCTGCAAAATCGCCAGGCCCGCAGCGCTATCGCCCGGCGTACCGGTCACGTAAATCCAGTCGCCCGGTTTCGCCCCGGCGCGTTTCAGGGCGCGCCCGGCAGGTACAAAGCCGTGGATACCCAACGTCATCGACAGCGGACCCCGCGTGGTGTCGCCGCCAATCAGTTGCATACCATAGTAATTCAGACATTCAAACAGACTGTCGCTGAAGGCTTCCAGCCAGGGTTCGTCCACCTCAGGCAGGGTGATCGCCAGCGTCAGCCACGCCGGATCGGCCCCCATCGCCGCCAGATCGCTTAAGTTCACCGCCAGCGCTTTGTACGCCAGATCGGCAGGATCAATGTCGGTCAGGAAGTGGTTGCCCGCCACCAGCGTATCGGTGCTGATCGCCAGCGTCTGTTTATCGGGGATGTTCAGAAGTGCACAGTCGTCGCCAATACCGGTTTCGACGTCAAGACGAGAGCTTCTGACACGGTCAAAATAACGGGCAATCAGGGAAAATTCGCCGCATGCCATACGTTATGCCTCAGCAGAAAAAATGAAAAAGCCGCCAGGAGAGAGGAATCGCTTCCACTTCACTGACGGCCTGGAGATTACTTTTTGTTGGGGCGAATCGCAGGCGCTGCTTTATCCAGAACGCCATTGACGAACTTGTGGCTGTCTTCCGCACCGAACGTTTTCGCCAGTTCGATCGCTTCGTTAATGGCCACTTTGTATGGCACATCACTGCGTTTAGACAGCTCGAACAGCGCAATACGCAGTACGGCTTTTTCCACCTGACCCAGCTCTTCCAGCAGACGAGACAGGTAAGGCTTCATCAGGCCATCCAGGTACGCGCTGTTAGTCGCCACCCCGGACAGCAGTTCACGGAAGTACATGACGTCAACATCTTTCACGTCCTGTTCTGCCAGGAACTGGTATTCAACATCAGCGATGTCGTTCTGGGACAACTGCCAGGAGTAGAGCGCCTGAACGGCACACTCACGAGCGCGGCGACGAGCAGCAGGTTTCACGGATTTCCCCTTACAAAAATCAGGCCTTGATGGCTTTCAATACATTAATCATTTCAAGCGCGGTCAGTGCAGCTTCCGCGCCTTTGTTGCCAGCTTTGGTGCCAGCACGTTCGATAGCTTGTTCAATGCTTTCGGTGGTCAGGACGCCAAAGGCGACCGGAATTTCGCTGTCCTGAGCGACATGCGCCAGGCCGTTGCTTGCACCGCCAGCGACATATTCGAAGTGAGCTGTGCCGCCACGAATAACCGTACCCAGCGCAATCACCGCGTCATATTTACCGGTTTTCGCCAGCGCGCCCGCTGCCAGCGGCAGTTCGTAGGCACCTGGAACCCAGACAACGGTAATGTTTTCATCTTTGACCTGACCAATGCGTTTCAGGGCGTCAATCGCACCTTCCAGCAGGCTGTCGTTGATAAAGTTGTTGAAACGCGCAATGGTGATGGCGACGCGAGCGTCCGGAGTAGCAACGTTAGCTTCAATAATGTTCATATTCTTCCTTCGGGTTCGATATGGCCCCGTAAGGGGGGCGGATTTTATCATAATATTCTGTGCGCTGCTTCCTATAATTCGAAAATTCGAAAGCCTCACGCAGGGGTTAAATGCAGGCAAACGTCCGGGCCCACCTGGCGTATCTCATTGAATTTGAAATGGGGGGCGTCAGCCAGTTTCTCAAGCCCTGGCAACACACATAATCCCCTGGCATCACTGCCTAACAGTTTAGGTGCAAGATAGACGATAAGCTCGTCAACCACACCGGCCTGCAAGAGCGCACCGGCAAGCGTCGGCCCAGCCTCCACCCACAGACTGTTAATCTGTTGTTTGCCCAGCAGCATCATCAGCACCACCAGATCCAGATGACCGTTATGCTCCGGCACCCTAATCGTGCGAACCGAATCAGGCCAGACGCGCGCGTCTTCTTTCGTGCGCGCAATCCAGGTTTCCCCTGGCTGCTGTACCAGACGATGCTCCGGCGTCACGCGGTTCTGACTGTCTATCACAATTCGCACCGGCTGGCGCACGGCATCCTGCGGATAAACCGCCTGTGTCGCCTCACCCAGCTCTGACCAGCGCACGGTGAGCTGCGGGTCGTCCGCCAGCACCGTCGCGCTGCTGGTTAAAATGGCGTGGCTTTGCGCGCGCAGACGCTGAACATCACGTCGCGCCTCTGGTGAGGTAATCCACTGGCTTTCACCGTTGGCCATCGCCGTACGGCCGTCCAGCGAAGCGCCGAGTTTCAGTTGCACATACGGAAACCCGGTGCGCATTCGTTTGAGGAAACCTTTATTTAACGCTTCGACTTCGCTCATCATCAGCCCGTGGCTGACGTCGATACCCGCCTGTTGCAGACGATATAACCCGCGTCCCGCCACTTGCGGATTGGGATCCTGCATCGCCGCCACCACGCGAGAAACGCCAGCGGCAATCAGCGCATCGCAGCACGGCGGCGTACGGCCATGATGGCTGCAGGGTTCAAGCGTGACATACGCGGTGGCGCCTTTGGCCTTATCGCCCGCCATACGCAGGGCGTGCACTTCCGCATGCGGTTCGCCGGCGCGATGATGGTAGCCTTCGCCGACAATCTCGCCATCGTTGACGATCACGCAGCCGACATTAGGGTTGGGATGGGTGGTAAACCGCCCGCGCTGCGCCAGCTTCAGCGCTCGCGCCATGTATAACTCATCCTGCATGGCTTAATCCTGTAGGCGAGCGATCTCTTCGCCAAATTCTTTAATATCTTCGAAGCTGCGGTAAACCGAGGCAAAGCGGATGTAGGCGACTTTATCGAGTTTTTTCAATTGTTCCATCACCAGATTGCCAATCATTTTACTGGGGACTTCACGTTCGCCGGTGGCGCGCAGTTGCGACTTTATATGATTCAACGCCATTTCGACGTCATCGGAACTCACCGGACGCTTTTCCAGCGCACGCTGCATTCCACTGCGCAGCTTTTCTTCATTAAACGGTTCGCGCACGTCGTTGCTTTTCACAACGCGCGGCATCACAAGTTCTGCCACTTCAAACGTGGTGAAACGTTCATTACAAACCAGACACTGCCGACGGCGGCGTACGGAAGAGCCCTCGCCCACAAGACGAGAGTCAATTACCTTAGTGTCTACGGCGAAACAGAATGGGCAATGCATACGGCGTCCTGACCAGGTGGTTAACAGAAATCTATTTTAACCTGAACTGACGTGACAACAAAGGCGCAACGCTTTTGAGACAATGGATCGATGTCTTTACGCCTTTTACGATCTACCATTAACTTATCGCGACAATTCAGGAAATAAGAGTGATGACAAGACGTTACCTAAGAATTCTCCTGGTGGGAAGTCTCTTTAGTCTGAGCGCCTGCGCACAACAAAGCGAAGTGCGCGAGATGCATCAGAGCGTTTCGACGCTCAATAAAGAGATGAATCAGCTTAATCAGGAAACCGTAAAAATTACCCAGCAGAACAGTCTGAACGTCAAATCAACCCGCGGCGTTTATCTGCTGCCGGGCTCCAATACCCCGGCACGCCTGAACAGTCAGGTAGGCACACTGCGCATGTCGCTTATCAACATTGCGCCAAACGCGGCCGGCACCCGGGTGACGCTGCGTATTCAGGGGGAGTCCAACGATCCGCTGCCAGCGTTTAGCGGCACCGTTGAATATGGGCAAATTCAGGGAACAACTGACAATTATCAGGAAGTAAATGTGCAGAATCAGTTGATCACGGCCCCGGCGAGCGTGCTGGCGCCCAGTGATGTGGACATCCCGCTGCAACTGAATAACCTGACGCCCGATCAATTAGGATTTGTGCGTATCCACGACATCCAGCCTGTTACGCAATAAACCTCCTTGCGGAACGTTTTGTGCGTTCCGCAACATCTCCTGTTCCCTTTTGTTATTCCTCTTACATACACGCTCTTTTTAGTAAACGTTGGCAACATTCATGGAATGCCAGTACAATCCTCGCGCTAAAATACGCAAACGTGAACGCAATCGATTACGTAAATGATAGAACTGTGAAACAAGACATATTTTTGTGAGCAATGATTTCTATAATAGGCTCGCAGAAACACGAAATATTCAGAAACGCTATTTGCGCCTTTTTCACTCCCGTCAGGGATTTCAAACAGTGGCATACAATATGAAAAAAACATTACTTGCAGCCGGTGCCGTGCTCGCGCTCTCCTCGTCATTCACCGTTAACGCTGCGGAAAATGATAAACCGCAGTATCTTTCAGACTGGTGGCACCAGAGCGTCAACGTCGTCGGTAGCTATCACACACGTTTCGGACCGCAGCTCCGTAACGATACCTACCTGGAATATGAAGCTTTCGCGAAGAAAGACTGGTTCGACTTCTATGGCTACATGGATGCGCCGGTTTTCTTCGGTGGTAACACCGACGCGAAAGGGATCTGGAACCACGGTTCTCCGCTGTTTATGGAAATCGAACCGCGTTTCTCCATCGACAAACTGACCGGCACTGACCTGAGCTTTGGTCCGTTTAAAGAGTGGTACTTCGCCAATAACTACATCTACGACATGGGTCGTAACAAAGATGGCCGTCAGAGCACCTGGTACATGGGGCTGGGTACCGATATTGATACTGGCCTGCCGATGAGCCTGTCCCTGAACGTCTATGCTAAGTATCAATGGCAGAACTACGGCGCCGCTAACGAAAACGAATGGGACGGCTACCGTTTCAAAGTGAAATACTTTGTTCCGATTACCGAACTGTGGGGCGGTAACCTGAGCTACATCGGTTTCACCAACTTTGACTGGGGTTCCGATCTGGGCGACAACGATTTCTCCGATCTGAACGGCAACAAAGCGCGTACCAACGACTCTATCGCCTCCAGCCATATTCTGGCGCTGAACTACGACCACTGGCACTACTCGGTCGTAGCGCGTTACTGGCATAACGGGGGTCAGTGGAACGACGACGCTGAGCTGAACTTCGGTAAAGGTAACTTCAACGTGAAATCTACCGGCTGGGGTGGCTACCTGGTTGTCGGTTACAACTTCTGATAACGTCCCTTTCCTGCAAAAGCCAGCCTGAGCGCTGGCTTTTTTATGCGTGCGTTTCGTCGCGGATCTTACGTAAAAAATCACTCAGCGATCGATCGGCGCACTCGCAAAATCGTCTGTCGAGCGGCGTGATGCTTAAACAGCGATCGACACGAAAACAGCGGTAGTCTTCGCGTCGCTCGCACCAGGCCACCAGCAGCCAGAATTTGCCTTCGAAGAAGATCCCTAATGGCTGCACGTCCCGCCAGGAAAGCTGTCCCGCCTCGTCGCGGTAATGCAGCGCCAGCACCTGCTGGATAGTCACCGCCCGGTGGATCACATCGAACGCGCTGCGCGAATGGTGTTGTCTGCCAAAGTCAGGGGCGAAAATACGCGCCTGTTCGGCTTTGCGCCGGCTTTCTTCCGGCAATATCGCCAGCACCTTTTCCTGTGCCGACTCCAGTTCCCTGGAGAGCAAATCACCGCCCCAGGTGTGCAGCAGACGAATGGCGGCAATCAGCGCTTCCGATTCCCGGTGCGTCAGCATCAGCGGCGGGAGATCAAACCCCGCCATCAGACGATAACCGCTCCCCGCCTCCCCTTCGACCGGCACGCCGGAGAGCGAAAGGTCACGGATGTCACGATAGATCGTCCGCTCTGACACCTCCAGCCGCTCCGCCAGCAGCGCTGCCGTTGTCAGCCGCCTGCCACGCAGGATCTGGACTATCTGGAACAAACGGTCAGCGCGACGGGTCATAGTTGCTCTCTGTGATTAAGCCGGTTGATGTAAACCCACACGATTGCCTTCGCTGTCGGTAAACAACGCAATGGTACCAATCCCTTTACCGAGATCGAACGGACCAAAAACGCAGTTGCCACCGGCACTGGCGACGCGATCCAGCGTGGCACCGAGATCGTCCGTATGCAGATAAATAATGGCGCCCTGCAATGAAGGCGCGATACCGTCAAACTTCGCCAGCGCACCACCAGGAGCCGGATCGTCATACGGGAAAACCGCCAGATCGGCAAAGCCCATTTTTTCACGACGCAGCGACAGACCCATGACCGGCTCATAAAACGCAATCGCGCGCTCCATATCCGTTACGGGAATTTCAAACCAGTTGATAATGCTTTTCATCGTTCCTCCTGCCTGTGTGGGTAAGTTCAGGAAGAGGATAAAACAGGGCTCCTGACAGCATAGTGTCAGTAGTGATTGCAGGACAAGAGAAAGGGAGAAAAGAAAAATCCCGATCGAATGACCGGGATTTCTGAGCGTTAACTGAAAATCGGATTACGGCAGAATTGACGGCTGATCCGCCCCTTCTTTCTCGACTTTCTGTTGCAGCATATGCTCGCGCTTCATACCAAGCTTAAGCGCCAGCGCCGATGCCACGTAAATGGACGATGCCGTACCGATGGACACCCCGATAAGCATGGTCAGCGAGAAGCCTTCCAGTACCGGACCACCGAACAGGAACAGCATCAGGATAACCATTAACGTTGTACCGGAGGTAATCAACGTACGGTGCAGCGTCTGGGTCAGTGACACGTTAAAGATTTCGTAAGGCGTCCCGCGACGAATTTTGCGGAAGTTTTCACGAATACGGTCAGAGACCACGATACTATCGTTAAGCGAGTAACCGATAACGGACATCAGCGAGGCCACGATAGTCAGGTCGATCTCGATATGGAATAACGACAGGATCCCCAGCGTAATGATGACGTCGTGCGCCAGCGCGATAACCACGCCCGCCGCCAGTCGCCATTCGAAACGGATACCAACGTAAACCAGGATGGAAATCAGCGCTGCCAGCAGCGCCATCGCACCGGTTTGCGCCAGATCGGCACCCACGCTCGGTCCGACGAATTCAATACGCTTCACTGCCGCGTTCTGGTTGGTGGATTCGTTAATCACACTCAACACTTTGCTGCCCAGCACCTGGCCGCCGTTTGCCCCTTCGGTAGGCGGCATACGAACCATGATGTCGTGGCTGCTGCCGAAGTTCTGTAAAAGCGGATCAACAAAGCCCGCTTTTTCCAGCGCGTCGCGCATCACGTCCATCTCAGCCGGTTTTTCCAGCGTAATTTCAATCACCGTACCACCGGTGAAATCGAGACCCCAGTTAAAGCCACGTACGCCCATCACGATGATGGCCAACACCAGCAGAAGCCCGGAGATGCCGAAAGCCCAGTAGTCCCAGCGCATAAAGTCGATGACTTTACGGCCGTGGTTCAATTGTTCAACAGTATATTCCTGTGCCACTTCGCACTCCTCAGATTGACAGCTTCGTGATGCGCTTGCCGCCATACAGCAGGTTCACGATGGCACGGGTACCGACGATCGCGGTAAACATTGACGTCGCAATACCGATACCGGTAGTGATCGCGAACCCTTTAATGGCCCCGGTGCCGACGGCATACAGGATAACGACTTTGATAAGCGTCGTAATGTTCGCATCAAAAATGGAACTGAAGGCGCCCGCATACCCTTCGTTGATCGCCTGCTGCACCGAACGTCCGTTACTCAACTCTTCTTTGATACGTTCGTTGATCAGGACGTTCGCATCGACGGCGACGGCAAGGGTTAAGACGATCCCCGCAATCCCCGGCATACTCAGCGTTGCCCCCGGCAGCAGCGACATGACGCCGACAATCAGTACCAGGTTAGCGATCAGCGCGCTGGTCGCAATCAGACCAAATTTCTTATAGAACAGAATCATGAACAGGATGGACACCGCCAGACCGGCCAGACATGCTTCCAGACCCTGCTTGATGTTCTGCATCCCCAGGGTTGGACCGATGGTCCGTTCTTCAACAATCTGAATCGGCGCAATCAGCGCACCGGCACGCAGCAGCAGAGAAAGCTGACGCGCTTCGTTCGGGTTGTTGATCCCGGTAATACGGAAGCTGTTGCCCAGACGAGACTGGATGTTGGCGATGTTAATCACCTCTTCCTGTTTCACCAGCACCGCACGACCGTTAGCGTCTTTCTTACCGCTGTCTTTGTACTCCACAAACAGGGTCGCCATCGGTTTACCGATATTGTCCTTGGTGAAGTTAGACATGATGTTGCCACCTGCGCTATCCAGCGAGATGTTTACCTGCGGTTGGTTGTATTCGTCCTGGCTGGAAGTGGAGTCAGTGATATGGTCACCGGTCAGGATGACGCGTTTGTACAGCACAACCGGCTGACCTTCGCGCATCTGTTTCACTTCGGAATCGCCCGGCACACGACCGGAAGCCGCCGCAGACTGATCAACGTTGGTGTTGACCAGACGGAACTCCAGCGTTGCTGTCGCGCCGAGAATCTCTTTCGCACGCGCCGTGTCCTGAATACCCGGCAGCTCGACCACGATACGATCCGCGCCCTGGCGTTGTACCACCGGTTCGGCGACGCCCAACTGGTTCACACGGTTACGCAGGATATTGATGTTCTGTTGTACCGCGTATTCACGCGCTTCGCTCAGACGCGCATCGGTCATCACCGCACGCAGCGCATTACTGCCCTGACTTGTGATCACCAGATCCTGGTGACGCTTGCTGAGGTAAGCAATCGCTTTATCACGTGCGTCGGCATCGCGGAAGTTGATGCTCAGGCCGTAATTGTCTTCTTTACGAACGGTAGTATACGGGATGCCTTCTGTACGCAGATCGCTGCGCAGGCTGTCGATATTTTGTTCCTGCAGTTTCCCCAGCGCGGTATCCATATCCACTTCCATCAGGAAGTGAACGCCGCCACGCAGGTCAAGACCGAGTTTCATCGGTTCTGCTTTGATGGCCGCCAACCAGCGCGGGGTTGCCGGAGCAAGGTTAAGCGCCACGACGTATTTATCACCCAGCACGTCCACCAGTGCTTCACGTGCGCGCAGTTGGGTGTCGGTGGTGTCGAAGCGAGCAAGAATCGCGCCCTCTTCCAGTGCCACAGACTTAGCGGTAATTTTTTCTTGTTGTAACGTATTCTGGACCTGGATCAGCGTTTGCTCACTGGCGGCGACACCGCGCGCGCCAGTGATTTGAACGGCCGGATCCTCACCATACAGGTTGGGAAGCGCATACAGCAGACCGACGACAATGACGACGATCAGCATGATGTACTTCCACAAAGGATAACGGTTTAACACGGCAGTTCCCTTAGGGAAAAGTTACTATTACAGCGCCTTCATGGTGCCTTTCGGCAGAACGGCAGCTACGAAATCACGTTTGATAACCACTTCAGTGGTATCGTTCAGTGCGATAGCGATGTAACCAGATTCTGCAACTTTGGTCACTCGGCCTACCAGGCCACCGTTAGTCAGGACTTCATCACCTTTCGC
Source organism: Citrobacter freundii complex sp. CFNIH2 (assembly GCF_002880615.1). Classification (NCBI taxonomy): domain Bacteria; kingdom Pseudomonadati; phylum Pseudomonadota; class Gammaproteobacteria; order Enterobacterales; family Enterobacteriaceae; genus Citrobacter; species Citrobacter freundii complex sp. CFNIH2. The sequence goes on from NZ_CP025757.1 coordinate 2,593,179, forward strand.
GATGGAGGCCATCAGGTTTTTATGCTCTTTGGTGCGCTTCTGCTGTGGACGCAGGATCATGAAATAGAAAATCAGACCAAACACCACCAGCATCAGAATCAGAGACATCGGGCTGCCCTGCGCCGGAGCACCTGTTGCCGCTACCGCATCAGAAATAAAAAAGCTCATTCAAATTCCCTCATTATTAAAATTAATCAACGTTCAAAGGTGGAACCGGTCGACCCTGACGTTGGTAAAAATCGGTCACGAAGCTCTCTAATTTACCCTCTTCAATAGCCTTGCGTAAACCCGCCATCAAACGCTGGTAGTAACGCAGGTTATGAATCGTGTTGAGTCGCGCGCCCAATATTTCGTTGCAACGATCAAGATGATGCAAGTAGGCACGTGAATAATTGCGACAGGTGTAGCAATCACACTCAGCATCGAGTGGGCTGGTATCGCTCTTATGCTTCGCATTGCGAATTTTCACCACGCCATCGGTCACGAACAGGTGACCATTACGCGCATTGCGAGTTGGCATCACGCAGTCAAACATATCGATACCGCGACGCACGCCTTCAACCAGATCTTCTGGCTTACCGACGCCCATCAGGTAACGTGGTTTATCTGCCGGAATTTGCGGGCAAACATGCTCGAGGATGCGATGCATATCTTCCTTCGGCTCACCCACAGCCAGACCGCCGACAGCGTAGCCATCAAAGCCAATCTCTACCAGACCTTTCACAGAGATATCACGTAAATCTTCGTAAACACTGCCCTGGATGATGCCAAAAAGCGCATTTTTGTTGCCCAGACCGTCAAAACGGTCGCGGCTACGCTTCGCCCAGCGCAGTGACATCTCCATCGATCGTTTAGCATAGTCCCAGTCCGCCGGGTACGGCGTGCATTCGTCAAAAATCATGACAATATCGGAACCGAGATCGTACTGAATCTCCATCGATTTTTCTGGATCAAGGAAAATCGGATCGCCGTTGATCGGATTGCGGAAGTGCACGCCCTGTTCGGTGATCTTACGGATATCGCCCAGGCTGAAAACCTGGAAACCGCCGGAGTCCGTCAGAATAGGGCCTTTCCACTGCATGAAATCATGCAGGTCGCCATGCAGCTTCATGATCTCCTGGCCTGGACGTAGCCAGAGATGGAAGGTATTACCAAGAATGATCTGCGCGCCAGTGGCTTCAACTTCTTCCGGCGTCATGCCTTTAACGGTGCCGTAGGTCCCCACCGGCATAAAAGCAGGCGTTTCCACCACGCCACGATCAAACACCAGGCGGCCACGGCGGGCGCGTCCGTCGGTGGTATCCAGTTCGAATTTCATTTTTTCTCCAGTACGTCAGAAAAACAGTCCAACGTGTCAACCTGCGCCGCGGATTTACTCCCCGACGCGCTCAGAAATAGCCTGCGGATTGTACGTGATAAACATCGCGTCCCCGTAGCTAAAAAAGCGATAATTTTGTTCTACCGCAGCCTTGTAGGCATTCATCGTGTGCTGATAACCGGCAAACGCCGAGACCAGCATAATCAATGTCGATTCAGGCAGATGGAAGTTGGTCACCAGCGCATCAATCACTTTGTATTGATAACCTGGATAGATGAAGATTTGTGTGTCGCCAAAGAACGGTGCAATGAGCGCGTTCTTCGCCGCCTGCGCCGCGCTCTCCAGAGAACGCACTGAGGTCGTGCCTACCGCAATCACCCGGTTGCCGCGCGCTTTCGCCGCCAGCACCGCATCTACCACCTCTTGCGGCACTTCCGCATATTCGGAGTGCATGATGTGATCTTCAATGGTATCCACCCGCACCGGCTGGAATGTCCCTGCGCCGACGTGCAGCGTCACAAACGCCATCTCGATACCTTTCTCGCGCAGTTTTTCCAGCAGCGGCTCGTCAAAGTGCAGGCCCGCCGTTGGCGCAGCAACGGCGCCGGGCTTTTCGCTGTACACCGTCTGGTAAAGCTCGCGATCGGCGTCTTCATCCGGGCGGTCGATATACGGCGGCAGCGGCATGTGACCAATGGCATTGAGAATATCCAGTACCGGACGCGTGTCGTTAAATTCGACTTCAAACAGCGCGCCGTGGCGAGCCGTCATCGTCGCATTGATGCTTTCGTCATCGCCAAGCAGCAGTTCTGCGCCCGGTTTCGGCGCTTTGGAGGCGCGAATATGTGCGAGGATGCGTTTATCATCCAGCATGCGTTCAACGAGAACTTCAATCTTGCCGCCGCTGGCTTTACGCCCAAACAGGCGCGCCGGGATCACGCGGGTATTATTAAAGACCAACAGATCGCCAGGGTTGAGCTTATCGAGCAAGTCGGTGAAAGTGCCATGCGTTAGCGCGCCCGTCGGCCCGTCCAGCGACAGCAAACGGCAGCTACTGCGCTCCGGCTGCGGGTAGTGGGCAATCAGGGATTCAGGTAATTCAAAGGAAAAATCGGCAACGCGCATGACACTGACTCAGACTAAAAATAAGAGGCGGGTAGTCTAGTGCCGGGGCGCGCTCCCTGCAACCTTTACCCCTCAGGATAAATCACATAACCTATACACAAAATCATTCAAGATGCATCGAGGCAGCAACTGAGTGAGCCCCCAGGCGCTTGCACAAGCCAGTCACAAGAGTGAGTGGCAAATCTGTAGGGAACAGATTTGAACGTCGCGGAGCGGCGGTCCGTAAGGGCGAGTCTCATGGATGAGGCGAGTAACTCATCAGCCAACAAAGAGGCAGTTCGAAGGATGAAGTGTATATGAATTTTCTGGCTCACCTGCATTTAGCCCATCTCGCTGATAGTTCGCTTTCCGGCAATCTGCTGGCCGATTTTGTCCGCGGAAACCCGGAATCACACTATCCACCAGACATCGTGGACGGCATTCTGATGCACCGTCGTATAGACGTGATGACCGATAACCTGCCGGAAGTCCGCGAGGCGCGAGAGTGGTTTCGTAGCGAAACCCGTCGCGTTGCGCCGATTACGCTGGACGTAATGTGGGATCATTTCCTCTCGCGTCATTGGGCGCACATTTCCCCTGAGTTTCCGCTACAGGCCTTTGTCGGCTATGCCCACGCCCAGGTCTCCACCATTCTGCCTGATTCGCCGCCGCGCTTTGTCAATCTGAACGATTACCTGTGGTCGGAAAAGTGGCTGGAACGCTATCGCGATATGGATTTTATCCAGAACGTATTGAACGGGATGGCAAGCCGTCGTCCGCGTCTGGATGCGCTCCGCGACTCCTGGTACGACCTGGACAACCATTACGATGCGCTGGAAGTGCGTTTCTGGCAGTTTTACCCACGGATGATGGAACAAGCCAGGCAGAAAACGCTCTGATACCGGTTGGATCAGTCGAGCGGATACGACAAAGCCGCCCTCCGGCGATTTGTCTGGTGGCGCTTTCGCTTACCGAGGCTACTGAGAATATTGATAGGTAAAAGCTCACTGAACGATTGTCAGCGCCTCTTTGTCATATTCGCCATCACCTTCTATACTGGCCCGCGTTGCGTTCCAAAAACCCTTAACTTTGCAGGAGAATAATATGGTACTGGTGACTCGTCAGGCTCCGGATTTCACAGCAGCTGCGGTACTCGGTAGCGGTGAGATTGTTGAGAACTTCAATTTCAAACAGCACACCAATGGCAAAGCAACCGTTCTGTTCTTCTGGCCAATGGATTTCACCTTCGTTTGCCCGTCTGAACTGATCGCGTTCGACAAACGTTATGAAGAATTCCAGAAGCGCGGCGTTGAAGTGGTTGGCGTTTCTTTTGACTCAGAATTCGTCCACAACGCATGGCGTAACACCCCTGTCGACAAAGGCGGCATCGGTGCAGTGAAATACGCAATGGTTGCTGACGTTAAGCGTGAAATTCAGAAAGCCTATGGCATCGAACATCCGGAAGCGGGCGTTGCGCTGCGTGGTTCTTTCCTGATCGACGCAAACGGCGTGGTTCGCCACCAGGTGGTTAACGACCTGCCGCTGGGCCGTAACATCGACGAAATGCTGCGTATGGTTGACGCGCTGCAGTTCCACGAAGAGCACGGTGAAGTTTGCCCGGCACAGTGGGAAAAAGGCAAAGAAGGTATGAACGCCTCTCCGGACGGCGTTGCAAAATACCTGACCGAAAACGTCTCCAGCCTGTAATCGGCATGAATTAATGAAAAGGCTCGCCTCGGCGAGCCTTTTTTGTTTTCTGACCGCCAGCCCTACCATCTCGCAACACCTTTTTAACGCATCGCCATACAAATATTGATGTCATCAATGAGTAAAATCCCTCTTCAGCCTGATTTTTGCCAACTCGTTCAAACTTTGTAAAAAAAACACCCCATTATTTGTGATAAAAATCGCATTCCTTCATTTTAAATTCAGACATTTGACGGTTTATCTTTACGCTCCGTTTCTTCCGCGCAAAAAAGATACAATCTAACTCATTGATGTAAAACAACATAAAAAATAAATCGTTTGTCGACAAAATAATGCCAACATTCCCCTGGTGTGATCGGCTTCAACATTTAAAAATCCATATGTGATCTGTCCCATAATTTTTGTTGCTATATTTGGCCATGATCACGTTCAGGAATATGAACGCATTAAGGATCGGATGATGGACATTATTTTTAACCCTGGACTGATTACGCTTAAGCAGAATATTTCCAGCCCCGAGCAGGCTATCGAACTGGCTGGCTCGTTACTGGTCCGGCAAAATATTTGTCGCCCGGAATATGTCAGTGAAATGGTTAAGGTCTACCGGGATTTCGGCTCTGCCATTGTTATCGACTATGGCCTGGCGATGCCCCATGCCCGGCCAGAAAAAGGCGCATTGCTGACCGGATTTTCTTTAGTCACCAGTCAACAACCGATCGCCTTTGGCCATGAGGAGTTTGATCCGGTTAACGTCATCATCGCCATCGCAGGCGCAGATGCCGATAGTCATATAAAAATGATCCAGCTGATCGCCTCACTGATTGAGTCCGATATTGTGACCTTTCTTCAGCAGGAAAATGACATTAATTCAGTATTACATTTCATCCAAAAACAAATGGAGTAGTCATTATGTTAGTTATCAGAACGGTTTGTGGTAACGGTATTGGCAGTTCATTAATGGCTGCGAATAATGTCAAAAAAATATGTGATGAATTAGGTATCAAAGCCGACGTTGCTTCCGTTGATTTCGCTAACGCCGTAGGAGAAAAAGCCGATCTTTATGTCACGATTAAAGAGCTGGCAAACCAGTTTCCTGCGCACTGTAACGTCGCCATTATTCGTAGCTACGTGCATAAAGCAAAAATTGCTGAAGATATTACCGAGGCACTGACCAAAATTGCTGCAACTCACTCTTAATCATTATTGAGGGAACGATCATGCAGGCTATTCTTAGTTTCTTATCAGAAATATTTAGCCAACCCGCATTCCTGATGGGGATTATCGCATTTGTCGGTTTAGTGGCGCTGCGTTCTCCAGGGAATAAATTACTCACCGGTACCTTAAAGCCTATTTTAGGGTATTTAATGTTAAGCGCAGGTGCTGGTGTTATCGTTGCCAACCTGAACCCGCTTGGCGGAATTATCGAAGCCGGATTTAATATTCGCGGCGTAATTCCTAACAACGAGGCTATTGTTTCCGTCGCGCAAAAAGTTCTGGGTGTGGAAACCATGAGTATTTTGCTGTTAGGTTTTATTTTTAACCTCATTATTGCTCGCTGTACCAAGTACAAATATATCTTTCTGACCGGCCACCACTCATTCTTTCTGGCGTGCCTGTTTTCAGCGGTCTTACAGGCAGCGGAATTCCGCGGCTGGATGTTGGTTTTAATTGGCGGATTCTTGCTCGGCTCATGGTCGGCCATTTCTCCGGCAATCGGCCAGCGTTATACCAAACAGGTGACTGAAGACGGCGGTATCGCGATGGGACACTTTGGCTCCCTGGGCTATTACATCTCAGCCTGGATCGCCACAAAAACCGGTAACCCGGCAAACTCATTCGCCGATACTGAAATCTCAGAAAAGTGGGGCTTTCTGCGCGATACCACGGTCACAACCGGGATTGTGATGTTCATTATCTACTTTGTATGCAGCGCCGTTGCTGGCACTGAATATCTCCGTACGATAACGGATCAGAACATGTTGATCTTCTCTATCCTTACCGGTCTGCAGTTTGCGGTTGGCGTCGCCATCGTTTACAACGGCGTACGGCTGATCCTCGGCGATCTGGTTCCGGCATTCCAGGGGATTAGCCAGAAGCTGATTCCTGACTCAATCCCTGCCGTTGACTGCGCGGTCTTCTTCACCTTCAGCCCAACGGCGGTCGTCGTAGGCTTTATCAGCTCATTTGTTGGCGGTCTGGTCGGTATGCTCATGTTGGGTGGACTGGGAATGGCGCTGATTATTCCGGGCATGGTACCGCACTTCTTCTGTGGCGGGACCTCCGGGGTATTCGCCGACAAGCTTGGCGGTAAGCGCGGCTGCATCATCGCCTCCTTTATCGGCGGCATATTCCTTGCTTTCCTGCCAGCCATGCTGCTTCCGGCATTGGGTAACCTGGGCTTCGAAAACAGCACCTTCGCTGACTTTGACTTCGCGGTGTGGGGAATTATTATCGGTAACGCCTTCACCCAGTTTGGTCAGATCACTATCTATATGATTTGTCTGGCGCTTATCGTCGCGCTGCTGGTGCCATTCTGCTTCCGTTCGGTTCGCGTAGTCGGTGACACGCTCAGCTATGAGGAGCTCACTGCGGATAAGAAAAATGAATAAGCGGTTTCATTTTTCCCTGCGGGAAGGGATTTCTTCCCGCAGCTGACAAAATAATCAGGAGTTGTTATGGCTATCTTGTCCATCGGGTTTTCATGTTTTGATCAGTTTTTCTTTTTGAATGAATGGCCGCAGGAAAATACCAAAAATTTCTGCCATGACTTTATTGAAAGTGGCGGCGGCCCGGCAGCAAATGCGGCGTGGCTACTGGGATTATGGGGCGAAGATGTTTATTACATCGGCCATCTGAACCAGGACCTTTACGGTCAGCGGATTATCGATGAGTTTGCCCAGGCGGGCGTCGATACCAGCCAGGTCGTCTTCTCCGATGAAATGATCACGCCGCTGGCATCAGTGCTGGTAAACCGCTTAACGGGGTCGCGGACGATTATTACCCGTAAAATGCAGACGCCACCTTCGCTGACCTATGACCAGAAGCTCAGGCTTGATGATTTAGCTGAACGGTTGATTGCGTCAGACGAGCCCGTAACGCTATTAATTGATGGTCATGAAGCGGAAATCAGTGAGTACTTAATTAAGAAACTCCCATCAGCGCGAGTGGTCATGGATGGCGGCTCATTACGTGACAGTAATATTAAGCTAGCGGCCTGGACCGATTATTTTGTGGTCAGCGAACACTTTGCCCGTGACTATATGGGATATCGTGCTCTGAGTACTGAAGCAGAAATTAAAGCAGCGTTAGTCGAGTTAAATAAAATTTGCCGTGGGGAAGCCTTTATTACCCTCGGGGAAAAAGGTTGTGCGTTATTAAAAAATGGCATGCTGCAAATTGTGCCTGCCTGGCTGTGCAATGCCGTTGATACCACCGGCGCAGGAGATGTATTCCACGGAGCCTTTACTTACGGCGTTCATTACTCATGGCATATTGATAATATCATTTTATTTTCCAGCCTGACCGCCGCAATTTCCATAGAAAAAAAAGGTGTCCGCGAATCTATGCCGGATCTTGCCGTTGTCCACAACTCGTTAAATAGCTACGAAAGAAACTTAAAGCAATATTTTGGCGAGTAATTGCTTTTAATGAATATCAAGAGGTGATTATGTTAGTTTCTATGAAGGACATGCTTCAGCATGCCCTACGGGACGGTTATGCCGTAGGACAATTCAATATTAACAATCTGGAATGGGTCGGTGCGGTATTAAGCACAGGACAACAGCTGCGCTCTCCGGTTATTTTAGGCGTTTCCGGCGGTACGGTTAAACATATGCTGGGATTAAAATGTATTCATGACATCGTGGTTAATGCGATAGATTATTTAAACATTGATATTCCGGTCGCACTGCACCTGGATCATGGAACCACCCGCGAAGCCTGCGAAGCGGCTATCGACGCCGGATTCAGTTCCATTATGTTTGATGGTTCACACCTGCCGTTTAACGAAAACCTGGCCATCACCCGTCATCTGGTTGAACTGGCCCACAGCAAAGGCATTTCGGTTGAGGCTGAGCTGGGTACCATCGCCGGCAGTGAAGACGGTATTGTCAATTCCGAGGTGATTTACGCCGACCCACAGGAGTGCTACACCCTGGTCAAAGAAACCCAGGTCGATTGCCTGGCGGCCGCGCTGGGTTCAACCCATGGACTGTATAAAGGCAAAGCGAAACTAGGGTTTACGGAGATGAAAACCATTTCCGAGTTGGTGAAAGTCCCTCTGGTATTGCACGGCGGCACCGGTATTGCTGACGACGACATGCGTAAAGCCATTGCCTGCGGGACGGCAAAAATTAACGTCAATACTGAAAATATGTACGCCTGGTGCCAGGAAGTGAAAGCGATATTTGCTGCCGATACCGGTCACGACGTGAATGACCCGCGGAAAGTGATCAATCAGGGGCTAAAACCGGTACGCGAGATGATTGCGCGCCGCATCGAACTTTTTGGCTCGCAAAACCGCTATTAGAAACGTCTGGCTTCATCGAGTAACGCCATCTCAGGGAGAAACCCGCCGCCGGTCAACGCCGGGGCGGGCAATATATTGCTGACGACGAGCCTTTTTATCGCTTACTGCGTACCGTCCTTTTTGACTTCCCGCCAGATACGCCAGGCCATTAGCGCCAGAACGGCGACCCCCAGTATCAGCGCCCCCCACACCAGCACCGTTTTCCACTGACTTTGTTGCTCGGCAGCCGATGTTGCCGTCAGTCGCGCCTCGCCGCCGAGAGCGACCTCATTCTGAGGCGTGGCCCGTGGCAGAGAGTCCGGCTCCTGCGTTTTACGTAGCGACGCCGGGATCAGCAAATCAAGGCCAATATCCGCTTTTTGCGCCGCCCGGTTGCCCCAGGCCAGCATGTAAGGCCCTTTTCCCTGAGTATTAAACACCAGTTGATAACTGTCCCGCGCGCCGCTCAGCGCAGGCAGCCTCTCCGGCAGGCGAGCGTTAATGGTCGTCATCCGAACGGCGTCAACCTGTTGACCGGAAAGACGAATATCCTCCGAACGCTTGCCGTTCAGGCGATAAAGCACAGTTTTCGTCAGCGGCTGCCAGGGCGCTTTTTCAGCGCTACGCCACGCCAGTTCTACCGGTAAAACCCCTTCATCATCCAGATCGATTCTGAGCGAAGTCAGAGGCTGCGGCTGTGTCCAGCGCCAGACCGCTTCGTCATTGGACACCTTCTCCTCTTGCGCGCCGATCTCGATTCGTGCGGATTCCGGCGCGCTGTTTTCGGCAATAGCGGTCACGCTGTTTAACGTCAGCGCCGGGCTTTGTGAGTCGAGGATCACCAGCAGATAACGATTCCCATCGGCAGAGAGTCTCAGGCTGGCACTAATGGTATCCATTTTCAGCCGATCGTTATCACGCGTCAGCGCCATCAGCGGCGCCTCTTCCTGTACGGACCGCCAGTAGCGTAAATCACGGCTGGCATAGACCGACGCTTTCCCCTGCCAGTTACCCGTCGGGGTATCCCAGTTCAGACGCAGTTGCTCCAGGAAAAAGTCGTCTTTCATCTCCTCCGGCAACATCAATAAATAGCTCTGTCCGACCGTTTTAACGTCATCACTTTCCAGATGAATTTCAATGCCGGTCTTCGAGCGTAAGACAAAAGACTCCCCGCTACGTCTCCCCTCCTCACGCGGCGGGACAGGCGACATATCCAGGGGGAAGAGTCTCAGCGTGACCGTTTGCGGCGTAACGGGCTGGGTTTTCTGCGCCACCAGTGTAAACGGCACCGTGTCCCCCGCATGATTAAAGACGCGGACATCGCGCAAATCTGGCCAGGCGGTCCCCTGGTACACCGCCTGCGGGAGCGACACGCGATACCACGGCGATGCGCCGGGGGTTTCCAGCATAACGCCCGTCGCGTAATCCGTCGGAGACTCCTTCACGTCATCACTGCCGACGGCGGTTCCTGCCACGCCCAGCAGCACGCTACATAATACCGCTTTCATCCATTTCATTTTTCTTCTCCAGCTTTGGGCGGTAACGGTGAAAAATACCCGACAATGAGCACCAGTATAGCCACACCGATAAACGCGACCGCACGCGCCAGGCCGCCGCCACGCGCGCTGTCCACCAGCATCAGTTTCACAATCACAATTCCTAACAATACCGCCCCGCACAGCCATTCCCGGCGTGAACGATAGCGGGTCGCGCGTAGCATCACTACCAGCGCCACCAGCATCCAGAACAGCGCAAAACAGGTCTGAATCAGCCGTGAATGCCACAGCGCTTCCACGTTCCACGCCACCTCGCCATACCAGGCCAACGCGCGCAGCAGCATACCGTTCAGCCACCAGAAGCCGAGTGCGACCAGCGCAACCACAGGCCACGGACGACATACGGACACCTGCACCGGGAAAAAGCGCAGGGAAGCGCGATAAAACACGATCAATCCCAGCAGCGCAAAAGCCGCCCCTTCTTCCAGCGGGTTGATAAGCGGTAGCCAGGTCTGACGATAGACCACGCCGTCCTGCAAATTGGTCAGCACTAACAGCCCCACTGACGCCGCCGCGACAGGAATCAGCCCCTGACAGGCATACAGCGCGGGCCAGACCCGGAACGGCCACAACTGACGACGAACGGCCATTGAGACGAGGAAAATCAACGCACCGCCTGCCGCCATCGCCACACCGCTGCCCCAGGCCGCCATTCCCCACGGTAGATCGCGGGCAAACCAGAACAGTTCCGCCGCCAGCGCCAACAGAATCATCCAGAAAAGCGAGAGATGTGCCAGTCGGGAAAGACGCGGCGGCAACGCCTCAGCATCACGCCAGAGCAACGCCACCGCCGCCGGTAATGCCAGACACCAGGCCAGATTCTGCCAGCCTGCGGCAAAAATCTGCTGCTGAGATATCTGATACAACAGCGCCACCAGCATCATCGGCCACAGCAACCATTTGCAGGCATCCAGCGCCTGCCACGTCAGGCGTGCGGCGGCAAATCGCCAGCCCCAGACCGACACGGCCATCAGCGCCAGCACACCCGCCATCACCTGCGAATCGGTGGTCAGCAGCCACTGCGCGGCGCCAGCGAGCGCCACAATCCAGAAAATCACCCCGCCCGCCAGCAGTCCCATGCTGCCGCGCAGATGAATCTTACGCCACAGCCACGCCCCTGCCAGCCAGCAGACGCTAAGGATGGCAAAGATCAGCATCAGCGAAAGCGCGGTAGTGCTGTTCGCCTGCGCCCACAGCGCGCTGCCGAGCGCCAGCACCAGCAGCGCGGTGCCGCTGTAGCTCATGCGTCGCTGCTGCTGTTGCACTCCCAGCCACAGGATCCCCAGACCTTCCAGCGCCCAGGCCATGGCCGTCCACTGCGCCGACAGCGCCAGCGGGATCGCAAGGGTGGTAAACGCGCCGCCCAGCGCCAGCGCAGCCAGCACCAGCGGTCGGCCCAACGACGGGTAGCGGCGTAATGCCAGCCATGCCAGTACCAGATAGAAACCGCCGTAGCCCAGCGCGCTGAGCGCCGGACCATATTCCCAGTGGCGGATAATGGCGTACTGCATACCAAAACCAATGAGCGGCGGCGCAAACAGCAAAACGCCATCGATAATCTGCTTGCCCTTCGCCTGCGCTCGCAGCGACAGCGCCACGCTCAGCACGCCAAAAAGCAAAATGTTGGCAATCAGGAAAAACTGGCAGTTCAGGTAATACGCTGGTTGATAGTCGTCCAGCCCCCAGAGACCGCCAACACCAAAGGTAAAGAGCAGCCCGAGCAGATTAAGCTCGCGCCAGTGTTGCCAGACGCTGATCGCCAGAATGCCGACCGAAAGCAGCAAATAGAAAGAGAACAGCGCGACATAGTTACCGCTTCCCGTCGAAAGCAGCAGCGGGGCAAGATAGCCACCGAGGCTCGCCAGCATCGCCAGACTGAGCGCTTTTTGCAGAATCGCCAGTCCAACGCTCGCCGCGCAGATAACCACCAGCAGCACAAAGGCCAGCGTCATCGGCAGCATTTGCCAGAGGCGAAACGCGCCAAAGACAGTGAGATAGAGCGCACCTGTCGCCCCGCCCTGCAAAATGAGGGCATAGATTGGCTGTTTATGCCGCAGACGCCAGCCTATCGCCAGCAGGACAATCGCAAACAGCGCCGCCGCAACCAGACGCAGCTCAAGCGGGAACAGAGAGTGCTCGACCGTATAGCGCAACAGGAAAGAGAGACCGAGGAAGAGAAGCAGGATCCCCAGTTTAGCCAGCGGATTACCCTGCATAAACCAGCGCACCAGCGATGACATCACGCCGCCAAAGGCGGAGGGTTGCGCTGCGGCAACAGGGACTTCTCTTTCGACGATTTTCTCGGCGCTTGCCGCGTTCTGCGGCGTATGCGAGCGCCAGGGATTGACGGGAGTCGGTTTGGGTTCAGGTTCTGGCGCCGCCACCGGGATCGGGGCCGGGTCGCTCTCCACGACCGTCTCCGCAGGCTGAACCGGTGCCGCTGCCGTCGGTGTTGTCGCAGGGGCAACAACGCCGCGTTGCTCCAGCTCTTCTACCCGTCGGCGTAACCTGGCAAGCTCATCGCGCGTCGCCGAACTGCGATTAAAGGCAATAATCGACAGGATGGGCACCACCACCAGCGCGAAGAACAAAAAGACGCAGCCAAGGATTAAAAGGTCGTCCATGTATCCACCTTCACTGTATTAGGACAGTCCAGAATGACACAAATTGTTGCATTTGTGCCATATCTGTTAGCAGAGTGAACCACTTTTCAGAAAATACAGTCAGCCTCTGCGCACTGGCAGAGGCTGTCAGGCGTGATTAAAACGCAAAGCACGAGCAGCCAAGCGCGCCCCAGAAGGCCCGATCGTCAGACACCGGGATCCCTGACTGACGGGCAATATCATGCTGATGACCGTGCACGCCGCAGCTCCCGCAGCACTGGTGCATCTGCACCACGGCGCCCACTTTCGCGGCGGCTGGCGGCGCCGAACGATAGTGTCCCGGTACTTTCACCACCGGAGACCAGTCCGGGACGACCGGGATCGCAGGCGGCGCCAGCGGAGTAAACTGTCCGGCGGCATACACCACTTTGCCATCGACAATCGTCATCACCGACTCAATACCTTTGATCTCCTCTTCCGTGACGTTGAAGTAGTCTTTTGACAGCACCACCAGGTCGGCCAGTTGATCTTTAGCAATGCGCCCTTTTTTGCCCTGCTCGCTGGAAAACCACGCGCTCCCCGCTGTCCACAGTTCCAGCGCCACGTCGCGCGGCAGACGGTTGTTGTTGTCATACATCGCCGTCCCACCGACCGTGCGCCCGGACACCAGCCAGTACAGCGCCGTCCACGGGTTATAGCTGGCAACGCGAGTGGCATCCGTTCCGAGCCCCACCGGCACCTCGGCGGCCAGCATTTTTGCCACTGGCGGCGTCTGTTTCACCGCCTCTTTCCCGTAACGGTCGATAAAGTATTCGCCCTGGAAGGCCATACGATGCTGTACCGCAATGCCGCCGCCCAGCGCTTTCACGCGATCGATATTGCGCTCGCTGATAGTCTCGGCGTGGTCGAAGAACCAGTGCAGACCGTTGAATGGAATATCACGGTTCACTTTCTCAAACACATCCAGCATCCGGCTGATGGACTCATCGTAAGTGGCATGCAGACGGAACGGCCAGCGGTGCTCCACCAGATGGCGCACCACGCGCTCCAGTTCATCCTCCATCCCTTGCGGCAAATCCGGGCGCGGTTGCAGGAAGTCTTCAAAGTCCGCTGCGGAGAAGACCAGCATCTCCCCGGCCCCGTTAGCACGGTAGAAATCGGTCCCCTGGCCCGGCTTGAGCATATCGGTCCAGCGCTCAAAGTCTTCCAGTTCCTGCTTCGGCCGCTGAGTAAACAGGTTATAGGCAATGCGCACCGTCATCTGATTGTTGGCATGCAGTTGCTCGATGATCTCGTAATCTTCCGGGTAGTTCTGAAAACCGCCGCCAGCGTCGATGGCGCTGGTCAGTCCGAGACGATTCAGTTCACGCATAAACTGGCGGGTGGAGTTCACCTGCATCTCCAGCGGCAGTTTTGGCCCTTTCGCCAGCGTCGAGTAAAGGATCATGGCGTTAGGTTTGGCGATCAGCATCCCGGTGGGGTTACCGTTGCCATCGCGGACGATCTCGCCGCCTGCCGGATCGGGTGTCGCTTTGGTGTATCCCACGGCTTTCAGCGCCGCGCGGTTTAACAGCGCACGATCGTACAGATGCAGCACGAAAACGGGAGTATCCGGCGCGGCGTCGTTAAGCTCTTCCAGCGTTGGCATCCGGCGTTCGGCAAACTGAAATTCACTCCAGCCGCCCACCACACGAACCCATTGCGGCGACGGGGTTCGGTCGGCCTGTTCTTTCAGCATACGCAGCGCATCGGCCAGCGAGGGTACCCCTTCCCAGCGCAGCTCAAGATTGTAATTCAGCCCACCGCGGATCAAATGCAGGTGGGAATCATTAAGCCCTGGAATCACCGTGTGACCTTTCAGATCAATCACCTGTGTACCATCAGCGGCAAAACGCATCACCTGATCGTGCGTTCCCGTGGCGAGAATTTTTCCGTCCTTGATCGCCACGGCATCAGCCTGCGGGCAGTGGCTATCGAGGGTATGTATTTTTCCGTGGGTCAGAATCAATGAGGCAGTTTGAGACATAACACTCTCCTGACGAGCCGATCAGGCTTTTTTCAACCAACCGGCAAACAAACGGGTTACGATGGGCATCCACAACCAGACCACCAGCGCAACCACACAGGCATCGTTGATCAGATGCAGTAACAGCGTTCCCTTCAGCGACGGCAATAGCATGCCGGTCAGCCACGGCACCAGATTGGTGCTGGGAAAGATAACCAGCAGAGTGATCAGGAACTGCTTCCAGCGCAGAGGTTGACGGACGTGTGGCGCGGGGGGCGTAAACCAGAATGCCGCTTCGGTGTGGATCTCGGTTTTATCGCCTTCCGCCAACAGTGGAGCGATCTCTTCGACCAGGATCCGCCGCGTGTCTGATTGCGTCCAGTTATAGAGATGCTCGAGCGTGTCGAAGCGAATAATGATGTTCCACAGATTTTGCCCATCCGTCGGGCGAATCACATTCGCCCCAAGATGCCCGGGAAACGCTGCCGCGACTGGCATAATTTTCCCCAACCATAACTCATAACGCGCCGCCTGGTCGGGCTGCAGCGTATGCGTAATTACCAACGTCACATGTGTATTCTGCGCCATGAAAAGTTCCTTGCTGAAGGTTAATGGCGGGTTGCTCTACCATCAGACTGCTGACAAGGAAGGAAAAAACGTGGTTTTTCCTTCCTTGTGATCATCAGCCGAAAATCAATGCATTGATTTTCCTGGTTTTTAATTCAGAATCAGGCTTTACGTTCCGGCGCGCCGTGCACCAGGGTGTAGGCATAATCCACGCCCATGCCGTAGGCACCGCTGTGTTCACGAACCAGATCCATCACCGCGTCATAGGTCTCTTTGCGTGACCAGTCACGCTGGTACTCCAGCAGAACCTGTTGCCAGGTCACCGGTACGGCGCCGGCCTGCACCATGCGATCGATCGCGCGCTCATGCGCATCAACAGAGGTGCCGCCGGAGGTATCCGTTACCACATACACTTCGTAACCGGCTTCCAGCGCCATCAGTGCCGGGAAGGTCAGGCACACTTCAGTCCATAAGGCAGAGATAATCAGTTTTTTACGCCCGGTCGCCGCCACGGCTTTCACAAATGCCGCGTCTTCCCAGGAGTTCATGGAGGTACGTTCGATAGGTTTCACATCCGGATGCACCGCCAGTAACTCAGGCCAGATGTAACCACTAAAACTTTTTGTTTCGACTGAAGTATAAATGACCGGCACATTAAATATTTTGCCTGCTTTTGCCAGCGCGACAGTATTATTTTTCAGCGTCTGGCGATCAATATTCGCTACCCCAAATGCCATTTGCGGCTGATGGTCAATAAAAATGAGCGTCGAGTTAGATGGATTAATCAGTTCCCGAATAGACATAATATACTTCCTTAATCAATGAGTTAGAAATTGACGTCTGGTATCCGCCGTCAGCCATCAAATCCTGAATCAGAAAGCCTGTTTAGTATAGTTGGAAATTTCTAACGACTTATTAAAGAAAACTTACCGTTGTGTGAAATAAGCCCTGTCACGGCAATATTTCTTTTATCTTCAAAAAAATGCACATCTTCCATCTAATTTATTCACTGGTTTTGTTTCTCGTCATTCGGTACAACAGAGGGGTTTATTTTCAGGGATATATTCAGCCTATGCGCATTAATCTGGACGTTCTGCTTATCCTGGACGCTATCGACAAATACGGTACTTTTGCCGCCGCTGCCGAATCGTTGTTTAAGACGCCCGCGGCGCTTAGCTATATGATTCAGAAGCTGGAAAAAGACCTGAACATCGAACTGCTTGACCGCTCCGGGCATCGGGCAAAATTCACCGATACCGGACTGATGATGCTGGAAAAGGGGCGTTTGCTGCTCAGCGCGGCAAAAGATCTGGAAAAGCAGGCGCTGCAACTGAGCTCCGGTTGGGAAAAAGAGCTGGTCATTGCGCTGGATGTCTCCTTCCCCTTTGAGGTGCTGTTACCTCTCATCGACGCCTTCCACGCGCTGAACAAACAGACGCAGCTTAAATTTTCATACCACACGCTGGCGGGGTCATGGGAAGAGCTAACGCATAATGGCGCGGATATTATTCTTGGTGCGATTAACGAACCGCCGACATCTGCCGCGTGGTCCTACAAAATGTTAGGCACTCTGGATAATGTCTTTGTGGTGGCGCCCAATCATCCGCTGGCCGCACTCTCTGACCGATTGACGAATGAACAACTCTGCCTGCACCGCGCCATTGTCATTAGCGACAGCGCGCGTTTTTGCCATCCGCTGCAAACCAACCTGATGGAAGAACAGCCGCAGATCCATGTCGATGATTTTCACAGTAAAGTGGCGCTGCTGCGCGCCGGGATGGGCTGTGGGTTTCTTCCGCGTCATATTGCCAGCCCGTGGCTTGCCACGGGCGAACTGGTCGAAAAAAGCGTCATCTCGTTTCGCGAAAAAGATGTCGCCTATATGGCATGGCGCGAGGGTCACAACGGGCTGGCGCACCGCTGGTGGCGGGAAACGCTGCTTGCCAGCCCCGATATCGCGCGGCTGTATCAGTGATTCACCCAGAGAGTGGCGGAAATCGCCGGCAATGTCAGAATATCGTCAGACAGTTGCCCTTTCCCTTCTTTGCCGCACCATTCTTTTACGTTGAGCAGCGGTGACGCCGGGAGCACCACTTCACACGCCTCGCCGCGGTTAATGGCGACCAGCACGCGCTGCTGCTGGTAGACGCGCAAAAATACCACCACGTTGTCTTCCGCATAGACCACCTGGCACCCACCGTAGCGTAGCGCCGGAATGCCATGCCTCAGCTTCGCCATCCGCTGGTACAAGGCAAGCAATGTGGCATCCTGTTTTTCCTCCTGCCAGGGAAACGTCTTGCGGCAGAACGGATCGTTATCGCCATCCAGTCCCACCTCATCGCCGTAATAGATACAGGGCACGCCGGGCCAACTAAACAGCCAGACGACCGCCAGCGGCAGACGGGCGACATCATTGCCCAGGAGCGATTTGAAACGGGCGGTATCATGACTGTCGAGCTGGTTGAACATCCGCAACTGCTGCTGATGTGAAAGCCCGGCGCGATAGTTCTCCATCCACGCCATACAGGTCTGCGCGTCAATCTGCTGGGGATCGTAAGAGATATCGGTATTGGCAAGAAAACCCCACAGCGGAAAAGTGAAGCCACGATAGTTCATCGCAGCATCTTCTGCATCCGCCTGCAGCCACTGTCGCGCATCACCAAAGTGTTCGCCAAAGACGTAGGCGTCAGGCTGCGTTCCCTTCGCCGCCTGAGTGATCCCGGCGACATGCTGAAGGTTATTACGCGCACCGCCCGCTTCACCCAGCATATGCACGACGTCGAGCCGCCAGCCATCCATGTTCCACGGTGCTTTCAGCCAGTGACGAACGATGCTGTCTTCGCCGCGATACATTTCGTTGACCAGACTTTCGGACTGATAATCCAGCTTCGGCAGACTGGAGTATCCCAGCCAGTCCAGCGCAACGCCGTCCGGCGAAAAGCTGTACCAGTCACGCCAGGGAGAATCCGGATGGTGGCACGCGCCGCCGGAGCCGCGCTGATGACGATCGAACCATGTATGGGAGTCGCCGCTGTGGTTAAACACGCCGTCCAGCACCAGCCGCATCCCCTGTTGTTGGGTTTTCAACCGCAGACGCATCAGCGCCGGATCGCCGCCAAACTGCGGATCAACGTGACGGTAATCCTCAGTATCATATTTATGCACGCTCGGGGCGGTGAATACCGGGTTCAGGTACAGGGCGGTGACGCCCAGCTTTTTCAGGTACGGCAGTTTTTCGCTGATGCCGTCGAGGTCGCCGCCATAAAACGTGGAGCCGCCAGCTTGCGCGGTCAACGGTTCATCCCAGTCACGTAGCACAATCTCCTGCCCGGCGGCGTGATGGTAATAGACTTGATCCTGCTGCGCGTCGCGTGACGCGCTACGGGCAAAACGGTCGGGAAAGATTTGGTAGAAAACCTGATCGGCCACCCACTGCGGCCCGCTGTCCGGCGCATCCACGGCAAATTGCTCCAGACGAGCAGGCGGAAAACGGCTCAATCCTTGCGGTGTAAACCACAACTGGCGATCGATCCAGAGCAGCTTGAAGCTGTAGCGCCGACGCGGCTGCCCGCTGCGAAGATCAATCGCCGCACGCCAGGCGGTCACGCCCGGAAACGGCTGCGTGCGTAATTTGTGCATCGCCAGCGCAATTTCTTCGTTGTCATTTTCCGCACGTAGCGTAACGCGCTGCGGCAGGTTCTCCCCCGTCAGCCAGAGCGTAATGGTCAGTTGGTCTTTGTTTTGCTTAACAAATGGGGCAACCGGTAGGTGCCAGGCGTTCAACATCACGTATCCCCTTTGATGAAAATGAGCACACCTTGCCATAGCGATTTACAGGATAACTCATCATCTGAAGGTTTATTGGGGGAGGAGTTCGGGGGAGGAGAAATGACCGGATGGCATTCACGCCACCCGGTACAACATTACTGCGCTTGTGCCATCTGACGATCGTGGCGACGCTTGAACATCCAGCCAATCATCAGCAGAACAATCCAGCCACAGCCAACGTACAACGAGATGCGGGTGTCCGGATGATAACCAATCAGTCCGATGATAAAGACGAGGAAAATCAGGCCTACAATGGTCGTTGCCACGCCGCCCGGCACTTTAAACTTCAGCGCTTTCACCTCTTCCGGCGGCAGACGACGACGGAAAGCGATTTGCGACAGCAGGATCATAATCCACACCCATACCGTCGCGAAGGTCGCCAGCGACGCAATCACCAGGAAGACATTCTCCGGCATGATGTAATTCAGATACACCGCAAACAGCAGAGCGATAGTCATCACCATCACGGTGACCCACGGGATCCCCCGACGCGAGGTTTTGGCGAACACTTTCGGCGCACTGCCCTGCTCCGCCATCCCGTGCAGCATACGACCGACGCCAAAGACGTCAGAGTTGATTGCTGACAATGATGCGGTGAGCACCACAAAATTAAGAATGCTGGCGGCAAAGGTGATACCGAGATGCTGGAAGGTCAGCACAAACGGGCTACCGTCGGTTCCCACCTGGTTCCACGGGTAGATAGACATGATGACGAACAGCGTCCCCACATAGAACACCAGGATACGCATCGGCACCGAGTTAATCGCGCGCGGAATAGATTTCTCCGGGTCTTTCGCTTCACCGGCAGTGATACCGATGATTTCAATACCGCCGTAGGCAAACATCACCATCTGCAGCGACATCACCATCCCCAGCCAGCCGTTGCTGAAGAAACCGCCGTTAGTCCAAAGGTTATGGATCCCGGTCGGTTGTCCGCCGTTGCCAATCCCCCAGATGATGATACCGAAGCCAGCCACAATCATGATGATGATGGTGGCAACTTTAAAGAAGGAGAACCAGAACTCCAGCTCACCAAACACTTTCACGCTCATCAGGTTGATGGCGCAAATGATCAGCACCACGCTGAGTACCCAGATCCAGTGCGGCACCGTCGGAAACCAGACGCCCATATAGATGCCGAACGCGGTCACGTCGGCAATGGCGACAATCAGGATTTCAAAACAGTAGGTCCAGCCGGTAATGTAACCGGCGAGCGGGCCGAGGTTTTCCTGCGCATAGCGCGAAAAGGAGCTGGCGGAAGGGTTGTGTACAGACATTTCCCCCAACGCGCGCATAATGATATAGGCCGCCACCCCACCGATAATGTAGGCCAGCAGCACGCTCGGCCCGGCCATTTTGATGGCGTCCGCAGAGCCATAAAACAGCCCGGTGCCGATTGCTGAGCCCAGGGCCATAAAGCGAATGTGTCGGGTGCTTAGCCCACGCTTCAGCTTGTTATTACTTTCCATCGATTCCTAACCCATCAACACAATAAAAAACCACGGGGCCAGTAATAGCCCCGTGGTTAAAACACTTTTTCCGCAATCTTAGTGTGCGCTGGAAGTCACCTGTCGACCTGCTGCGCGATCCCAGACAACCGCCAGGATCACCATCACGACGGTAGGCATTAACCACGCCAGACCTTGTTCCGCCAGCGGTAAGCGCTGGGTCCAGGCTGGTAACACGTCGCCGATTGCCGATGCTTTAATACCATCAAGGATACCAAAAATCAGGCTGATAAACATTGCCGGAGCAATGACGCGGGTCGAATTATGCCACCATGAGCGGGTAAAACTTAATACAACCAGTGCGATACACGGCGGGTAGATTGCCGTCAGCACCGGAATGGAAATCTGAATCAGATGGCTGAGCCCCAGGTTAGAAACCACCATCGAGAAGCCGCCAAGAATAAACACCAGCGTGCGGTAGGAGAGCGGCACATACTGGGCGAAGAATTCCGCGCAGGCGCAGGTCAGGC
Organism: Citrobacter freundii complex sp. CFNIH2; assembly: GCF_002880615.1. NCBI lineage: Bacteria > Pseudomonadati > Pseudomonadota > Gammaproteobacteria > Enterobacterales > Enterobacteriaceae > Citrobacter > Citrobacter freundii complex sp. CFNIH2. Next base: position 2,614,352 of record NZ_CP025757.1, read on the forward strand.
CGACCGCCGTTACCAGACAGGCGATGAAGATCAGCGCCGCCAGCAGCAGGCTACCCGCACCGCCAAAGGTGTGCTGAACATAGGCATGCAGGATCGCCGCGCCGTTCGCCGACTGATCGACCAGCGTGGCGCTGTCAGATCCGAGACGGAACAGCGCCAGATACAGCAGCGTTAATCCTACGCCCGCCATCAGGCCAGCCCAGACGGTATAACGGGTCAGCAGACGCGCTTCGGTCACGCCGCGAGAACGGGCGGCGTTAACAATAACGATGCCAAAAACCATCGCGCCCAGCGTATCCATCGTCAGGTAACCGTTAACGAAACCATTGGAGAATGCCGCCGTCTGATAGGCTTCCATGGCATGACTGATCGGGCCGGCAGGCCAGATGATGGCCGCAACGGAGAGCACAATCAGCGCCAGAATCTTCAGTGGCGCCAGGAAGTTACCCACGGTATCCAGCAGTTTGCCCGGATAGAGCGACACCAGAATGACAATGGAAAAATAGACCACGCTGTAGATAAACAGCGGCAGCGTCGAATCACCGGTCAGCGGGGCAATGCCCACTTCAAAAGAGACCGTTGCGGTACGCGGCGTAGCAAATAACGGACCGACGGCCAGATAGCAGACGGTCGCCAGCAAAACGCCAGCCACTTTACCGATAGGGGTACTCAGACTGTCAACGCCACCACCGACTTTCGCCAGCGCGATAACGGTCAGCACCGGTAGCCCAACAGCGGTGATCAGAAAACCGAATGCCGCCATCCAGACGTTTTCGCCTGCCTGTAAACCAACCATTGGAGGAAAGATGATGTTCCCTGCGCCGACGAACAGCGCAAAAGTCATAAAGCCCAGCGCAATAATATCGCGCGATTTTAACTGATGGGTCATAAAGCTTACGGCCTGTGGATGTGGTGTTGATTAAATTAACGTAGTGTCTTTCCCTGCGGGAAGAAACAGCGGTTTTTTTAAGCCATTCCAGAGGGATATATCCCATAACCAGGAAAGCAAAGAATAGTTTTTCGATTTACCGCCTGAATACAGTCAGTCTGACAGCATCTGGGGCGCAATTTAAACGCTTATAACGTTTTAAAGCAAGGAGGGATCCAAAAACCGGAAGATTATAGCGATATCAAATCTCACACTAGTGTAAAACACCATACTAAAGAAAAAGTCATGGCTTATCATGCGAACAAAAAACAACCAGACGTTGATAAATTCAGCAGAGTTATCTTAGCCGCAAAGAAAATAAGCCAGCATTAGCTGGCTTATGGAAAGAAAACCTTACGATTGCACTTTAAGCACTTTTTTTGGCAATTAATCGTTCCGGCAGCACAAAACTAAAGCGCGTCCCTTTACCCGGTTGACTGTCGATCATCAGGCGACTTTCGTGATGATTCAGCGCGTGTTTAACGATAGCCAGTCCCAGTCCACTGCCGCCCGTTTGCCGCGATCGCGCTTTATCCACCCGATAAAATCGCTCTGTTAACCGTGGGATATGTTCCGGCGCAATGCCCGGTCCGTTATCCTCCACGCTAAACTCCGCGCCGTGCGGCGCCGCATGCCAGCGGACGGTGATATGGGTTCCCGCTGGGGTATGGTTCACCGCGTTATACACCAGGTTGGACATCGCGCTACGCAGTTGCTCTTCATTCCCCAGTACTTTCAGCTGGTTATCCACCTCAAAACTGAACGTGTGCTTCTGCTGACTGAGCGTCTGCGCCTCGCGTTCAACCATCCGCAGCATCATGGGGACATCGACCTGCTCATTGAGCAGAAGCGTCGGTGCAGCTTCGATTTTCGACAGCGTGAGCAACTGTTTCACCAGTCCTTCCATGCGCGAGGTCTGGTCGCGCATCGTTAACAGCGCTTTTTCGCGCGTTGCCCCTTCCAGCGTTTGCTCGTGCATCATTTCAAGATAGCCCTGCAACACCGTGAGCGGGGTACGCAGTTCGTGGCTCACGTTGGCGAAGAAATTGCGTCTCGCGCCTTCGAGCTGGTGCATCTGGGTCATGTCGCGCGCCACCATCAGCAGTTGCTTATCGGTATACGGCATGACGCGGATTTCCAGGTGTCGGCCGGTATTAAGCACCAGATTTAACGGTCGGCTGAAGTCCCGCTGCTTGAGGTACTGCGTAAACTCCGGATAACGCAGCAGGTTCAGGATGTTCTGTCCGCTATCGTCCGGCCAGCGTAAACCCAGCACCTGTTGCGCCAGACCGTTACACCAGAAGATCCCCCCCTCTTCGGTGGTCAACACCACCGCATCGGGCAGCGACTCCGCCCCGCTGCGAAAGCGTTTAATCAGATTGCCCAGCTCACGACGACGCTTTTTATTGCGCAGTTGCATCTGATGCAACCCATACAGCAGCGGTTCCCAACTGCCTCGTCCCGGCGGCGGCGTCATGCTTCTGTCGACCCACAGCCACCATGAGAGGCGTAATAAATTCCAGAAATGCCAGATAAGCAGTCCTGTTACCGATGCCAGTAAAAACCACGGCAGGTAACCAAAAAATGCACTTAGGATCAAGGCCGGGATACAGCAAAGTATCAGCTCCAGCACCAACCTTTTCCATGACAGCCGTTCCAGCACGGGTCACTCTCCCTTCAGAGCCAGGCTCTTGTTCTTGCCTTTCAAAAACGGGTCGAAAAACGATACCCTGTCCCGCGAACCGTCTGCACCATCCGATCGTGGCCGCTGGCTTCCAGCGCCTTACGCAGACGGCGAATATGCACATCAACCGTGCGATCCTCAACGTAGACGTTGGTGCCCCAGACGTGATTCAGCAGTTGCTCACGGCTGTAAACCCGCTCGGGATGCGTCATAAAGAAATGCAGGAGTTTAAATTCCGTCGGCCCCATATCGAGCGGGTTTTCGCCGGTCATCACGCGGTGCGAGGTGGGATCCAGGCTTAGCCCCTGCATCTCAATGACCTCTTCCACCGCCATCGGCGAAATCCTACGCATCACCGCTTTGATGCGGGCAACCAGTTCTTTCGGCGAGAACGGTTTGGTAATGTAGTCGTCCGCGCCGGTTTCCAGGCCGCGTACGCGATCCTCTTCTTCCCCTCTGGCGGTCAACATCATGACCGGAATATCCCGGGTCATCGCTTCACGCTTGAGGTGTTTAATAAACTGTAGACCAGAACCGCCAGGCAACATCCAGTCAAGGAGGATCAAATCCGGCCAGGGTTCATTAAGCTGGTTCACCGCACTGTCATAATCTTCAGCTTCAACGGGCTGAAAGCCATTTTGCTCAAGCACGAAACAGACCATTTCGCGAATTGGAGCTTCATCTTCTACGACCAGAATACGTCTCGCCATGATTTGCCCTGTTATATAAGTTGCTTATCATCATCTGTCTTAATGCGGCGCCATTATGCGTCAGTTTTATGACAGATTTATGAAAATGCGTGCTGACGTTAACCTTAGGTTGTTGATTTATGACATCCGAGAAACGAGATATTACAGCCCCCGAATGGTTATAATCCCCTTTATGCTTTTTTGCCATGGAACCGTTATGCGCATCCTTCACACCTCTGACTGGCATCTGGGACAAAATTTCTACAGCAAAAGCCGTGCCGCTGAACATCAGGCCTTTCTTGACTGGCTGCTGGAAACGGCGGTTGAGCAACAGGTGGACGCGATCATCGTGGCAGGCGATATCTTCGATACCGGCTCACCGCCAAGCTATGCCCGCGAGCTCTATAACCGTTTTGTGGTCAACCTACAGCAAACGGGCTGTCATCTGGTGGTATTAGCGGGAAACCATGATTCCGTCGCCACGCTGAATGAATCCCGTGAGATTCTGGCGTTTCTCAATACCACGGTTGTGGCCAGCGCCGGTCACGCGCCGCAGATCCTGCATCGTCGCGATGGTCAGCCCGGCGCGGTGCTGTGCCCGGTGCCATTTTTACGCCCACGCGACATTATCAGCAGCCAGGCGGGACTCTCTGGCCAGGAAAAACAACAGCATTTACTGGGTGCCATCACCGACTATTACCAGCAGCAATACGAGGCCGCCTGCGCGTTGCGTGGCGATCTCGCCCTGCCGATTATCGCCACCGGCCACCTGACTACCGTGGGTGCCAGCAAAAGTGACGCCGTGCGTGACATTTATATTGGCACGCTCGATGCTTTCCCGGCGCAAAATTTCCCGCCTGCCGATTATATCGCACTGGGTCACATCCACCGGGCGCAGAAAATTGGCGGTACGGAGCACATCCGCTACTGCGGCTCGCCCATCGCGCTGAGCTTTGACGAATGCGGCAAAAGCAAATACGTGCATCGGGTGGACTTCCAGGACGGCGCATTAACCAGCGTCGAGGAGCTCACTGTTCCGGTAACGCAACCGCTGGCTGTGCTGAAGGGCGATCTTGCCGCCATTACCGAACAGCTGGAGCAGTGGCGTGACAGTCCGCTGGAAACCCCGGTCTGGCTGGATATTGAAATCACCACCGATGAATACCTGCATGACATGCAGCGGAAAATTCAGACGCTGACGGAAACACTGCCCGTTGAGGTGCTGTTAGTTCGCCGCAGTCGGGAGCAGCGCGAACGCATGTTGAGTAACGAACGCCGGGAAACGCTGAGCGAACTGAGCGTGGATGAAGTATTTACCCGCCGTCTGGCGCTGGAAGAACTTGAGCCGCCTCAGTGTGAACGCCTGACATCACTTTTTCACCGCACACTACAGACACTGTCCGGGGAGCATGAGGCATGAAGATTCTCAGTCTGCGCCTGAAAAACCTCAACTCGCTGAAAGGGGAATGGAAGGTCGATTTCACAGTGGAACCCTTTGCCAGCAACGGACTGTTTGCGATTACCGGGCCTACCGGGGCGGGAAAAACCACTCTGCTCGACGCGATTTGCCTGGCGCTGTACCACGAGACGCCGCGCCTGAATACCGTGTCGCAATCGCAGAACGATCTGATGACCCGCGATACGGCGGAATGTCTGGCGGAAGTGGAGTTTGAAGTCAAAGGCGAAGCGTATCGTGCGTTCTGGAGCCAAAACCGGGCGCGCAACCAGCCCGACGGTAATTTGCAGGTTCCGCGCGTTGAACTGGCGCGCTGTGCCGACGGGAAAATCCTTGCCGATAAAGTGAAAGACAAACTGGAGATGACGGCGGAACTGACCGGGCTGGATTACGGCCGCTTTACCCGCTCAATGCTGCTCTCACAGGGGCAGTTCGCCGCCTTCCTCAACGCTAAACCGAAGGAGCGAGCGGAACTGCTGGAAGAACTGACCGGCACGGAAATTTACGGCCAGATTTCCGCTCAGGTTTTTGAGCAGCACAAAAGCGCACGCACCGAACTGGAAAAATTACAGGCGCAGGCCAGCGGCGTCGCGCTGTTAGCGCCAGAGGCGTTGCAGACGCTGACAGAAAGTTTGCAGGCACTCACTGACGAAGAGAAACAACTGGTCGCCCAACAGCAGACCGGACAACAGCAACTGAACTGGCTGACGCGACAGCGCGAACTGCAGGCCGACGCGAACCAGCGTCAGCAGATGCTGCAGGTTGCACAGGAAGCGCTGGAAAACGCCCAACCACAGCTGGCAGCGCTCAGCCTTGCGCAGCCCGCCAGAGCGTTGCGCCCACTGTGGGAGCGCATTCAGGAGCAATCTGCTACCGTTTCCCGCACTCGTCAGCAGATTAACGAAGTGAATGCTCGCTTACAGAGTAGATTCACGCTTCGCAATCACATCCGCCGCCAGGCTGAGCGGCAGTCCACTGCCCTGCTCGCCACGCAACAGACGCTAAGCGAGTGGCTAAACGAACACGATCGCTTTCGCCTGTGGAGCAACGAGTTAGGAGGATGGCGCGCCCTTTTTGCTCAGCAGGCCAGCGATAACGTTCAACTGGCAAAATGGCAGCAACAGCAGGTCAACGACAGCCGCAGGCTGGAATCGCTGCCGACGGTGACGCTCAATCTGACGGCGGATGAAGTCGCTGTTGCGCTGGCGCAGCATGCGCAACAGCGCCCCCTGCGCCAGCAACTGCTTTCGCTCCATGGTCAGATTGTTCCCCGACTGACGCGTTTGAGTCAGCTTCAGGCGACGATGACGCATAACAAACAGGAACTGGCCCGACTCAACACCCTGCTGGAGGCAAAGCGCCAGCAATATAAGGATAAATATCAGCAGTATCAGGATGTTAAAACACTCTGTGAGCAGGAAGCACGGATCAAGGATCTGGAAAGCCAGCGTGCGCAGTTGCAGTCCGGCCAGCCCTGCCCGCTTTGCGGTTCCACCACCCATCCTGCTGTCGCGGCGTATCAGGCACTCGAACCCGGTGTTAATCAGGCGCGACGCGATGCGCTGGAAAAAGAAGTCAAATCGCTGGCCGACGAAGGCGCCACCCTGCGAGGACAATCAGAGGCCGTCAACCAGCAGCTTCAGCGTGATGAAAGCGAAGCGCAGGCGCTGGTTAAAAAAGAGCAAGCGCTCACTCAACAGTGGCAAGCCACGATCGGTGCACTGAACGTCACGTTACAGCCGCAGGAGGATATTCAACCCTGGTTGACGGCGCAGGATGAACACGAGCAGCAACTCTACCAGCTCAACCAGCGCCATGATCTACAGGCGCAAATTACCGCCCATGCGCAACAGGTGGCGCAGTTCCGCCAGCAAATCGATCAGCGCCAGGCGACGCTGGCAGCCCAGTTAAGCCGCTATACGTTGTCACTTCCTGAGGAAGGCAGCGAGGAAGCATGGTTAGACGCGCGCGCGGCGGATGCACAAACATGGCAACAGCGGCAGACGGAGTTGACGGCGTTACAGGCGCGCATCGCGCAACTCACCCCGCTGCTCGAGACGCTGCCCGTCGCCGTTACCGACGCTGAAGATGATGCAAGCGTGACGCTGGAAAACTGGCGTCAGGTTCATGACGAGTGCGTGTCGCTGCACAGTCAATTGCAGACATTACAGCAGCAGGAGAAGCAGGAAACTCAGCGCGCTGCCGATGCGCAGGCGCAGTTCGATGCTGCGCTTGAGCACAGTATATTTGCCGATCAGGCGGCATTTCTTGCCGCGCTGCTGGATGACGAGGCGGTCACGCGTCTTGAACAGCTAAAACAGTCGCTGGAAAATCAGGTTCAGCAGGCACAGACGCTCGCCGCACAATCGGCGCAGGCGCTGGCGGCGCATCAGCAACAGCCGCCAGCGGGTCTGGATCCCACACAGTCGATTGAGCATGTTCAGCAAACCGTGGCGCAGTTAAACGATCGGGTACGCGACAACGCCACGCGTCAGGGCGAAATACGCCAACAGCTAAAACAGGACAGCGACAATCGCCAGCAGCAGCAGACGTTGATGCAAAAAATCGACAACGCGATGCAACAGGTTGAAGACTGGGGTTACCTGAATGCGCTGATCGGCTCTAAAGAGGGGGATAAATTCCGCAAATTCGCCCAGGGGCTGACGCTGGATAACCTGGTCTGGCTGGCGAACAACCAGTTGACCCGTCTCCATGGTCGCTATCTGCTACAGCGCAAAGCCAGTGAAGCGCTGGAACTGGAGGTGGTCGACACCTGGCAGGCCGACGCCGTGCGCGATACCCGTACCCTTTCCGGTGGCGAAAGTTTCCTGGTCAGTCTCGCACTGGCGCTGGCGCTCTCCGATCTGGTCAGCCACAAAACGCGCATTGACTCGCTGTTCCTTGACGAAGGCTTTGGCACGCTCGACAGTGAAACGCTGGATACCGCCCTTGATGCGCTGGATGCGCTCAACGCCAGCGGCAAAACTATTGGCGTGATTAGCCATGTGGAAGCGATGAAAGAACGGATCCCGGTGCAGATCAAGGTGAAGAAAATCAACGGACTGGGCTACAGCAAACTCGACAGAATGTTTGCCGTAGAATAACGAATCGCTTTCGGAGCAACGTATGTAGCACGATCGTCAATACACAAAGACGGATAAGGAATGGCAATACGGCAGACTTATCCGCAAGCTATACACTATTGGCTGCGGTTTTCGCAGCCGTCGCGCTTAACCCGCGCTTGAAATAACGGCAGGTGGTATGAAAAAGGCGATTTTCGCATTGGCGCTGGGGACATTTGGCCTCGGCATGGCCGAATTCGGCATTATGGGGGTATTGACGGAACTGGCACGCGATGTCGGCATATCAATTCCGACCGCCGGGCATATGATTTCGTATTACGCCTTTGGCGTGGTGCTGGGTGCACCCATCATCGCCCTCTTTTCCAGCCGCTTTTCCCTCAAGCATATTCTGCTGTTTCTGGTGACCTTATGCGTCATTGGCAACGCTATCTTCACCCTCTCCTCTTCTTACGCCATGCTGGCGATCGGCAGACTGGTTTCAGGCTTTCCGCATGGCGCCTTCTTTGGCGTCGGCGCGATCATTCTGTCGAAGCTCGCCCGTCCGGGGAAAGTGACTGCTGCGGTGGCCGGTATGATCTCCGGCATGACCGTGGCGAATCTGGCCGGGATCCCATTAGGGACGTTTCTCAGTCAGGAATTCAGTTGGCGGTATACTTTTCTGCTAATCGCGGTATTTAACATCGCGGTGATTTGCTCCATTGTCTTCTGGATCCCCGATCTTCGCGATGAGGCAAAAGGCAGACTGCGCGAGCAGTTTCACTTTCTGAAAAATTCCGCGCCCTGGCTGATTTTCGCCGCCACGATGTTCGGTAACGCTGGCGTGTTTGCCTGGTTCAGCTACGTTAAGCCCTACATGATGTACATCTCGGGCTTCCCGGAAGCGAGCATGACCTTCATTATGATGCTGGTCGGGTCAGGAATGGTGTTGGGAAATCTGCTCAGTGGTCGGCTATCGGGCCGGTTTTCGCCGCTCAGCATTGCCGCAACCACGGATTTTGTTATCGTCCTCGCCCTGTTGCTGCTGTTCTTGCTGGGAGATATCAAACTTGCCTCGCTGACGTTCGCCTTCATCTGCTGCGCAGGACTGTTTGCGCTCTCCGCGCCCTTGCAAATCCTGCTACTGCAAAATGCTAAAGGCGGTGAAATGCTGGGCGCGGCGGGCGGACAAATCGCCTTTAATCTCGGTAGCGCCATCGGCGCGTATTGTGGAGGGATGATGCTGACGCTGGGCTTTTCTTACAACTATGTGGCGCTTCCTGCGGCGCTGCTGTCATTTTCCGCCATGTCGTCGTTATTGCTGTACAGCCGCATGAAACATAAATCCGATCCGGCAGTAGTAGCAGGCTGAGAGCCTGCCACGCACCGGGAACGATTCTGGGTAATAACCTTATTTCTGCGGCCACAGCCACGCCGCGCCGCGCACGCCGCTGGAGTCACCGTGCAGAGCCTTACGTACCGGCGTTTCACACTCTCCACCGAACACAAATGGCTTAATCAGCTGCGGTATCGTTTTGTACAGGCGGTCAATGTTGCTCATTCCGCCGCCGAGAACGAAAACATCCGGGTCGAGAATATTCACCACATGGGCCAGCGATTTCGCCAGCCGCAGCTCATAGCGGCTGAGCGCCAGTTCTGCCAGCGCGTCTTGTTCCTCCACCAGGCGGATAATCTCACTGCCTTTTAGCGGGTTACCGCTCAGGCGATGGTAATCGGTGGCAAACCCGGTGCCGGAAATAAACGTCTCAATGCATCCCTGTTTTCCACAGTAGCAGGGGACTTCTTCACGGTAGCGAAGCTCATCCTCGTCCATCCACGGCAAAGGGTTGTGCCCCCACTCGCCCGCCGTCCCGTTGCCGCCAATGTGCGCCCGACCGTTGAGCGCCACACCCGCGCCGCAGCCGGTGCCAATAATCACTGCAAAAACCGTCTGCGCCCCGGCGGCGGCGCCGTCGACCGCCTCAGAGACCGCCAGACAGTTCGCGTCATTCGCCAGACGAACATCACGCTGCAGACGAGCGCTGAGGTCCTTATCAAACGGCTGACCGTTCAGCCAGGTGGAGTTAGCATTTTTTACGACACCGGTGTAAGGCGAAATGGAACCCGGGATCCCTATCCCTACCGTCCCCGTTTGCCCGGTGGTCTGCTCCGCCATCGCCACCAGTGTGGCAATGGTTTCGATGGTTTGCTGATAGTCATTTCGCGGCGTCGGCAGACGATGGCGGAACAGTTGTTCCCCTGCCTCACTGAGCGCGATCACTTCCGTTTTGGTGCCGCCTAAATCAATACCAATACGCACACGGTGTTCCTCTTTTTTTGGGAATATCAACAGAGTAGAGCGAGGGATTGGGAATGGCAATGCAAGCCTGCCCACAATTCGTTACTATACGCGCTGGATTTAACGACAAGGCCGTGGAAATTATCATGCTGTGGTTCAAAAATTTAATGGTTTACCGTCTTAGCCGCGATATTTCATTGCGTGCCGAGGAGATGGAAAAACAGCTAGCCTCGATGACGTTTACCCCTTGCGGTAGCCAGGATATGGCAAAGACGGGCTGGGTGCCGCCAATGGGATCGCACAGCGATGCGTTGACGCATACCAATAACGGCCAGATTTTGATTTGCGCGCGTAAAGAAGAGAAGATCCTGCCTTCTCCGGTGATCAAACAGGCGCTGGAAGCGAAAATCGCCAAACTGGAAGCCGAACAGGCGCGTAAGCTGAAGAAAACCGAGAAAGACTCGCTGAAGGATGAAGTGCTGCATTCGCTGCTGCCGCGCGCCTTTAGCCGCTTTAGTCAGACCATGATGTGGATCGACACCGTGAATGGGTTGATCATGGTGGATTGCGCAAGCGCGAAAAAAGCGGAAGATACGCTGGCGCTGCTGCGTAAAAGCCTCGGTTCTCTGCCGGTGGTTCCACTGGCGCTGGAAAACCCGATTGAGCTGACGCTCACCGAGTGGGTGCGTTCCGGTACCGTGGCTCAGGGCTTCCAGTTACTCGACGAAGCCGAACTGAAAGCCATGCTGGAAGACGGCGGCGTGATCCGGGCGAAGAAACAGGATCTGGTGAGCGACGAGATCGCCGTTCACATTGAAGCGGGTAAAGTGGTGACCAAGCTGGCGCTCGACTGGCAGCAGTGTATTCAGTTTATGATCTGCGATGACGCGTCGATTAAACGGCTGAAATTCAGCGACGAGCTGCGCGATCAAAACGAAGATATCGACCGGGAAGATTTCGCCCAGCGTTTCGACGCGGACTTTATCCTGATGACCGGTGAACTGGCCGCGTTGATTCAGAATCTGGTGGAAGGTTTAGGCGGCGAAGCGCAGCGCTAAACGAAGATTCCCTCTCCACACGGAGAGGGAAAAATATTACAGATAGCGACAAAGATATGAGGTCGGTTCTGCGACCTGTAAATGAAACTCGCTATGGCCCGGGACGTTGAATACCTCTCCTGCGGCATACACTTTCCATTCGGTGGCATCCGGCAGTAACACATTCAACGCGCCGCTTACGACCGTCATCTCCTCAGGCTCCGCGGTACCGAAGGTATATTCACCCTCCAGCATCACGCCCACACTGGCACGGCCAGTACTGCTGCTGGTAAAGCCGATTGATTTTACTTTGCCGGAAAAGTATTCGTTACTTTGAAGCATAAACGGGCCCTGTCTCGTTGGTAAATTGACAACCAATATAGGGGGCAGTCCTTTGGCCTGTCACGCAAAATTAAACCAGCAGTTCTGAAGCCAGTCGCGCAATCAGCACATTAGAGAGCAGCACCGGGACATCGAGCGATTTTTGCAGGACATCGCGGTGGCGCTGATGAAAACCCAGGGAGTCGAGCATGATGACATCCGCCCCCTGTTCCAGCAGATCTTTCCCGGCTTCAATCAACTGCTGGGTACTGCCGTGAACCGGATTCGCCAGCGAGAACAGCGGCGGCGACTGTAAAACCTGCCATTTCTCCGCTTGATCGGCCATCAGATCTTCAACCGGCACAATCACCCCCACCTGGTGACCATCGACAATTGAGGCCACCAGCGGTGGAATAATACGCAGCGGCTCAAGCAGAATGCTATTACGGGCGGTCATGCTGGCAATCGACACGGTACTCATCAGTAAAATGACATCGTAGCCCTGGTTATCCAGCACTTCGATGACGCTTTGCAGATCGCGTTCCACTTTCTGCCGTGAAACATAAGCCAGTTCATTATCGTTAAGCAGGGTTAACAGCGGGTCTTCGTCAGATTCCAGCGCATATTCCGCCAGAACGTCATCACGACTCATTTTTCCGAGCAAACTGTGATGGGTGATATGTTGTTCGTCGATGTACTCAGTCAGAAGCGGTAAGACTTCACTCATGGGTACAACACCGATTGTTAGGATAGCCAACGACGCACTCATTTTTTCCACCTTCTTTTTTTACTTCGTCGTTTATTCCCGGGCAAATGCGCTGCACCACTGCCGACACTTACCTTTGCAAATGCAAAAAAGCGTAGCAGGCGCAGCACAAGTCGCTGTGTAAAGATTCCAGATCATTCCAGTAATAGATTGTTATTGTTTGATGTTAGTTTTCAGGTACAACGATTCATCGGTGAAAAATGTGATGCAGGTTGGGTTTACACTCGCTCAGATTCCATTCCGAGCCGTTCAGTCGTCAGGTTTTATCCGGGTCTTCGTAACGGGCTTTCGCATCCATCGCTTCCTGCGCGCTGGGATGCTCGCTGATTAACGAATCCGGTTTCGGGTGATCGGCGCGCAACTGGTACCAGGTGACCGTCTGTCCCGGCGTTCCTTTCTCAATGGTGACAATATACGCTTCGCGTGGATAAGGCGGTTTGGTTGGCATAGTGCTTCCTTCTGTCGAATGAAGTTTAAGTATAGACCCCGCCTTGTTTGCACAGCGCGCTCTGCGCCAGCCTGCGCTGAATTTCAGAAATCACCTGGTCAGGTGAATTCGCCGCGTCAATGATGAAATGGGCCGCCTCGCGATACAAAATATCCCGCTGTTGCAGCACCTCCTGCACCTCTTCGCTCAAAGGTTTACCGGTCAGGGTGGGACGCAACTCCTCTTCAGGCGAGGCCTCAAGACGATTCACCAGCGTCGGGACCGGCGCGCTTAAATAAATGACGATGCCGTTATCCCGCATAAAGTGGCGGTTATAGTCAGTGAGAATGATTCCCCCACCGGTCGCCACCACCGTTGACGGTGCTGTCACCGCCTCCAGCGCAGCCGTCTCTCTGGCTCGAAATCCCGGCCAGCCTTCTCGCTCGACGATTTCCGCGACGGTCATTTGTACCTGCGACTGCAGCCACTGATCGGTATCGACAAACCGACAGCCAATTGCCGTAGCCAGCGCCATGCCAACCGTTGTCTTTCCACAGCCGCGTGGGCCAACAAGATAAAGCGGTTGCGTCATAGTGGGCGTTCCCCAGAAGGCCGCAAAGCGGCAGGATCAGATGTCATTAAAGGAATAATCATACCATCAAACTAGTACAGCGTTAAGTGTAAAGAATTTATTCCAAAAAAAGTGAAAATATCAATCTATGCCCTACTATATCAAGAAATAGCGCTGAGGAAAGTGTAAAAAATAAATTACATTCACGCTTTTCTGCGCTGAACTTCCAGCCACCACTTTTCCAGTTCCGCCGCAAAATGCTGACGATCGCGCGCAGAGAGGCTATCCGGCCCCCCCGTCTGGATCCCGCTGGCGCGCAATGTATCCATAAAATCGCGCATCGTCAGACGTTCGCGAATGGTCGATTCGGTATAGCGCTCACCGCGCGGATTGAGCGCCGACGCGCCTTTTGCCAGCACTTCGGCGGCCAACGGGATATCGGCAGTAATGACCAGATCGCCCGCCGTACACTGGCGCACAATCTCGTTATCCGCCACATCAAATCCCGCAGGCACGCGCAGCGTACGAATATACGGCGACGGCGGCACGCGCAGGCTCTGGTTCGCCACCAGAATCAGCGGCATTTGCATGCGTCCGGCGGCACGATAGAGGATCTCTTTAATGACGTTCGGACACGCATCCGCATCCACCCATATGGTCATACTGTCTCCCGTCTCTTGTGCAATCGGCTATTGTCTCGTGCTTTTGCGCTGCGGCAAAGTGCTGTTTATCCTTCATGCGTCTTTCAATCCGCGCTAAGCTAGGCTTTATCAAACAAAACAACAACTATCACCCATAGGGAGTGACGAGATGGAGAAGAAAATCGGTTTTATCGGCTGCGGTAATATGGGGAAAGCGATCCTCGGCGGCCTGATTGCCAGCGGTCAGGTGCTTCCTGGCCAGATCTGGGTCTACACCCCTTCCCCCGATAAAGTTGCCGCGTTGCACGATCAGTATGGGATCAACGTCGCGCAGTCCGCCCAGGAAGTTGCCCAGGTAGCGGATATTGTTTTCGGCGCCGTGAAGCCGGGCATTATGATCAAAGTGCTCAGCGAGGTAACCTCCAGCCTCAACAAAGAGTCGCTGGTGGTTTCTATTGCGGCAGGCGTGACTCTCGATCAACTCGCCCGTGCGCTGGGACACGACCGGAAAATCGTACGCGCGATGCCAAACACGCCGTCGCTGGTTAATGCCGGGATGACCTCAGTGACGCCAAACGCGCTGGTTACCCCGGAAGATACCGCAGATGTGCTGAATATTTTCCGCTGCTTTGGCGAAGCCGAAGTGATTGCCGAGTCGATGATTCATCCGGTGGTTGGCGTCAGCGGCTCCGCCCCGGCATATGTTTTCATGTTTATCGAAGCGATGGCAGATGCCGCAGTTCTGGGCGGTATGCCACGCGCGCAGGCTTACAAATTTGCCGCTCAGGCGGTCATGGGATCCGCGAAGATGGTACTGGAAACGGGCGAGCATCCTGGCGTACTGAAAGATATGGTCTGTTCGCCTGGCGGCACGACGATTGAAGCGGTCCGTGTACTGGAAGAGCGAGGATTTCGTGCGGCGGTGATTGAAGCGATGGCGAAGTGTATGGAGAAATCAGACAAACTCAGTAAATCCTGAGTGAACAACCGGACGTCAGGCCGCCACTTCGGTGCGGTTACGTCCGGCATTCTTTGCTTTGTAGAGCGCCAGATCGGCCGATTTCAGCCATTCCCGATAGTGACCAAACTGCGGCGTCAGCGGCGCAACGCCAACGCTGATATGCAAAATGACCTGCGGCGCGCAGGCCAGACGTAACCCGCGTAGCCCCTCATGAACCCGTGACATCGCCGCGATGGCGCTCTCGGCTGGCGTACCGCACATAATCACCGCAAATTCATCACCGCCAAAACGCCCGATCACATCGCTTCCGCGCAGGGTCATTCTCAACTGTTGGGTCAGCGCCAGAATGGCTTCATCGCCAACGTCATGACCCCAGGTGTCGTTAATACTTTTGAAGTGGTCGATATCAATGATCAGCAGCGTGGCATCCCGATGCTGGCGACGACAGTGCTCAAATTCGTTGCGCAGTAATATTTCCCAGTGTCGTCGGTTGTAAACCCCCGTCATGCCATCACAGGTACTCATCACCTGCAACCGGCGCTTGTGCAGCGCCAGCTTTGTCGCGGCCTGATAGCTAATCCACGAGAATAACAGCGGGTAAATCACGATGACCGGCAGCGTCAGCACCCCTTCCAGCGGCGCGCTTCTTAACGCCAGAGAGGCCCCCGTCAACTGCAATGTGACCAGACAGGCGACGACCATCAGGGCAAGTCCGGCAACAAACAGTCGCACACCGCCTGCGCCCATCAGATTCATACAGATGATCATCAACAACGCGGAAGAAGGCAGCGCATTGACGCCCATCAGTCCCATCCACATTCCGGCGAGTACCGCATCCGTTTTCAAATTGGTAAATTCCCGACTCAGCGGGTCGACGGCTCTGCTGGCGATTTGCCAGGCCAGATGTGGCCAGACGAACGCCCATCCCACCAGCAACAACCACCAGACACCGGGGACAGGGTTCGCGACCAGCGCGGCGGCGACAGGGAAAAACATTCCCCCAGCGCCACTGCGCGCGGCACTCTTACTCGCCGGGCGAATCGCAGTCCAGAGCGTTGATGGTCGTTTTGCTGCGATGAAAGAGAGGTTTCATCGAGATCGACCGCTTTTTTGTAAAAGTTTTCGTCATTCATTATTTTTTGGGAACATTCTGAAACAATTTTCCCAAATTATAGAGACGGGTCTGGCGGGGAAAGTATGATATTTCGGGTGAGCGTTTTTCTTTGCTCACCCGTAAGCACTAGGTCGGCGCTAGGCCGCTTTCTTCAGGCAGGCACTCATAAACTTACTGCGATCGTCACCTTTCAGCGATTGTTCCGTCGCCTGGACGTTGCATTCACGCATTTTTTGCTGCTGCGGCGTCAGGCTTTTTTCACCGGGAGCGGATTTGCTGTTTTTAAGGCAATCGCTCATGTACGTCTTACGGGCATCTCCTTTCAACGTTTTCGCCGTCGCCTGTTGATTACAGGTAGTCATGCGCTGCTGTTGCGGCGTTAATGTTTTCTCTGCCGCACCAACGGTCGTTAAAAAGATCAAACCAAACAATAGGGTAACCAGTAATGTTATTTTCATAGCACCATCCTTTTTTGAGTATTCACTCGACTATCTCCCGCACGTCAGCGCGGGGGATATTCAGATAAGTCTGGCTGCTAACGATAAAAAAACCACCCGGCAGCAAAAGTTATCCTGCCGGGGGTTGGATTATTTCAGGCCTAACGCCGCTTTCATGGTATAGAACAGGTCGGTTTGATCGGTCAGCCCCACCACGTTGGCTGCATGAGGACCATAGGCCGCAATACGCAGCTGGCTGCCGGTATGCTCCTGCGATTCCTCTTCGGAGTTGCCATAGCTGATCACCATTACGGCGCCATCTTTGGTGTTTAATGCCTGGGTCAGACCCGGCGCTTTGGTCTCTGGCGCGACGATCTGGCTGGCGTGAGCGTGATCGGCGGTGACAATCACCAGCGTGTTACCCTCTTTTTTCGCAAAGGCCAGCGCGCGCTGCACCGCTTCGTCCAGATCCACCGTCTCGCCGATCTGTCCGCAAGGATTGGCGGCGTGATCCTGTTTATCGATGGAGGCCCCTTCCACCTGCAGGAAGAATCCCTTCTCATTTTTGCTCAACAACTCAATGGCTTTGTCGGTCATTTGCGCCAGCGTCGGTACGGTCTCATCGCGTTTTGGATTCGGCGTACAGGTTACGGCAGGCTTATCAATATTGCCGTGGTAAGACGCCTTTGGGCCTTCCCAGCGCACAGGCATGTTGCCGTCAGAGAACAGTCCCAGCAACGGTTTGTCCTGACTGGCTTCGCCGATCGCCGCCAGCGAGGCCGCATCGCCGACCAACTGGTAACCACGGGCCTCGGCCTGTTCACGCAGCGTTTTGCCCTGCCACTCGCCGGCCGTTGCGGTTTCGGCGAACGTTTTCGCGCCGCCGCCCAGCGTGACATCCGCGCGGGCATTCAGCAGTTGTTCGGTGATCGAGCCTTTGCCGCCTTTTTCCAGCGCATTCGTCGGGCATTTCTCGCTCGTTACGCTCGGGCCATAGCATTTACGTGACGTCACATGCGCCACCAGCGCGGCTGGCGTGGCATCCTGCAGCTCGGCGGTTGAGACGTTACCCGTCGCCAGCCCCGCCGCTTTCGCCATTTCCAGCAGCGTCGTATGATCTTTTTCGTGAATATCGACGCCCAGCGCGCCGTTGTAGGTTTTCACGCCGGTTGTCCATGCGGTTGCTGATGCAGCAGAATCCGTCACGTAATCCGGCTTGCCGGTCTTTTTATTCAGCGCATAGTGGGTGTATTGGCCGGTCAGCGGTAAGGCATCAATCCCTTTAAAATACCCACCCGCGCCTTCAGCATAATTTCGCGCAGCCGTAATTTCCGAATCACCCATACCATCGCCAATCAATAAAATAATATTTTTAGCCGGTTTATCATTCAGTGATTCGCGCAATGCTTGTGTTTGATCGGCCGATAATCGGCGTGCTCCGCCAGGCGTTGTAATATCACCCTGTGCGGCACGGTTGTCCAGAACCGCCATTGACGACGTTTCAGAATGGCTAACAGGGATATACAGCAGCGGTAACAATGCAAGAGCAATAGCGCTTTGTTTCACTTTATTTTCTCCATGTACTTAATACACTTAAAATAAAAAACAAAGCGACTATAGGTCTCTGATATGACAGGTTTATGACAGCACAGAAACGGGATAAAACTAGTAACGAGGATGCCTCAACAACTTTTGTACATACTGGCGCAGCAACTCCTTATCGTTATCCGGAATGCTGGCATCGGGCTTTACGCCGTCAAGCGCGCCCTCTACCTGATGAATCAGCATTTGCTGCTCGTTCTGAGCCATATTACGCAGCATCGCTGTGACGATAATCTCTAATGCTTCTACCTGAGCAACCAGTTCTTTCGACTCTTCCTCTTTCTGGGCAAGCTTAAGCAACAACTCAGCTATTAGATTTTTCATGACCGCATTTCCTTATCCAAAGAAGGCTGACGTTATCACTATGAATCCATGCTGCCTAGAGTCTAAAAGTAGTATTTTTATAAGAAAGGAAAGACTTTGCGTAAATAATCACAGAATACGGTGAGCGAAACGTTTCTCGCGCGGAAACAGAACGCTAAATTAAAAGCCAGGAATAAAATAGTCACCCCTGGCCATAATCTAAAGTTATGATAAAAAACGATCAGTTTTACTTAAGTCATTTTTTTTAACCGCTTCACGCCCGCTTGCGGATATTTCGCCGCTGGCGCAGAACAAGGGCTAACTGACAAATGTTAATCATCACGATAATGGCGGTGGCAATAAATACCCAACGGAATCCTGCCATGGCTGAAACCGTCGCGCCCATCAGCGGGCCCGCGACATTGCCAAGGTACATAAACGATTGGTTATATCCAAAAATACGCCCGGTTATTTGGTCACTGGAGTATTTGACCAGCAGCGTCTGAACCGCGGGCAGCATGGCGCCATCGGCAAAACCGAGCAGAAAACGTAATACCCCGAGCTGAAAGGGCGTCGTAACCCATGACATGGCAAAAAACAGCACCACCGCACAAATCAGCGTTGCCATCAGGATCCTTTCAGTGCCGATGCGATCCCCGAGTTTACCCAACCGGGGCGCGGAGATAAGCGCGGAGACCCCAGGCACCGAGGCAATTAAGCCACTCAGAAAAGCAATATTATTACTGTCCGGGGCCATCGACTTAATAAATAACGCCAGAATCGGGCTGATTGAGCCATTACATAACTGAATCACCAGGGTGGTGAAAAACAGACTGATCACCAGCGCCGGATAAGGCAGCGACGCAAATACGGCTTTCCCGCTCAACCGTTCGCTCTTTTTCAGCGTCGGACGCACGCCTTCTTTAATCAAAAAGAGTGTGACCATAAAGCTGACAACCAACAGCATTGCGGTGATAAAAAAGACCGGGCGTAACCCCACATGATCGGCAATAAAACCGCCCATCAACGGGCCGCCAATCACGCCGCTGATTTGCGCGGTCGCCAGCGTACTGAGCGCCCATCCGCTACGTTCGCGGGGCACCTGAGACGCCACCAGCGCCATCGCGTTAGGAATATAGCCAGACGTTAAGCCCATGATGCCGCGCAACAGAAAAAGCTGCCAGACGTTGGTGGCAAAAGCCTGCAACAGTATCGCAATCGCCATGCCGAGCGAGGCGCGTAGCAGCATCAGCTTGCGACCTTTACGGTCTGCCAGGCTGCCCCAGAGCGGAGAAACAATCGCGGAAATTAGGAATGTGACACTGAACGTCAGCCCTGACCACATCGAGAGCGCTTCGTGGGAGGTCACCCCAAGCTGCGAAATATAGAGCGGCAAAAACGGCAGGATTTGACTGATTGCCAGACCGGTAAAAAAGCAGCCGAACCAGACGGAAATAAGATTAACTTTCCAGGATTCCATAAACGCTCATCGTGATAAATAGCAGAAAACGCCGGCTAGTTTAGCAATCTCCACGTCTGTCAGGGGATCCTCAGGTGCGGTGGCGCGCAATTTGATATTTTATCTTCCCGTTCACCAGATTTGTGAAATACATCACATTAAAACCCAACAAGCGACAGGGCTTTATGCTTAGCGACAGAGGCCAAATCCCCGTATCCCCAGGTGAAAATGGTTGGCGTGAGCGGCGTTGTAGTCCGGCCCCAGGCCGTTGCCATAATATTGACAGCTCGCACTGAGCAGCGCCCGCAGCCACATTGCGCTTTCTTCCTGCTTCCAGCCGAGCAGAACGGTAACGTGTCGCCCGTCGGCGAGAATAAAGCCGCTGATATCCAGGGCCTGTGCGCTGGCGTGTTCACTACGGCGTGCATCAGGGCGATGGTAAATGTTGCGGCAGGCGTAGCTGCCGAGATGCTCGATCCGGGTCAGTTGGCTCATCATCAGACGTTCCGTCAACGGTGCAGCCTGCTGCCCAACATACAACGCGGAACGCAATGCTAACGGACAGGAGGCAAGGAAGCTGCTGCTCAGTTTGACGACGCCAAAATCCCGCACCCGGACTACGTCGGTTAAAGGACATTCGCCAGCGCTGTCGGCGACAGGCTGCGACGTGATCAGCTTCTGCTCGTTTGCCTGCTGCAACAGCGTCTGACAGCGCGCTGGCGTCAGACGTTTAAGCTTAAATTGGGTAAGCCAGTTTGGCGGATCGGATAACTCAAGAGGGGCGAGCGGGTTGTAATAAGACGGCAGATAGCGATATCCCACGCCACACGCCACGCTCAGAATCATCATCGTCAGCCAGACTTTTCCTCTCACGCGCCCTCCCGTGTAATTCTCCCTAACATTATGGCAGAAGCCCGCGAATCCCTCGTTTTGTCGTGGTAATGTATACGCTTTGCGTTCGAAGGAATGGGTTTAAGATGGCAAAGTTGCGGGTAGGAATCGTATTTGGTGGTAAATCAGCGGAACATGAAGTGTCATTGCAATCGGCAAAAAATATTGTCGATGCCATCGACAAGACCCGCTTTGACGTCGTGCTGTTAGGCATTGATAAGCAAGGGCAGTGGCACGTCAGCGATGCCAGCAATTATCTGCTCAATGCAAACGATCCTGCGCACATTGCGCTGCGTCCTTCTGCGACCAGCCTTGCGCAGGTTCCGGGCAGACACGAGCAGCAGTTGATTGATGCGCAGAATGGCCAGCCGCTGCCGACCGTAGACGTGATTTTCCCGATTGTGCACGGCACGCTGGGTGAAGATGGTTCACTGCAGGGAATGCTGCGCGTGGCGAATCTGCCCTTCGTTGGTTCCGACGTGCTGGGTTCAGCAGCGTGCATGGATAAAGACGTCACCAAACGCTTGTTGCGTGATGCCGGACTGAATATCGCGCCGTTTATTACGCTGACGCGCGCCAACCGCAACACGATAAGTTTTGCCGAGGTAGAAGCTCGTCTTGGCCTGCCGCTGTTCGTTAAGCCCGCCAATCAGGGATCGTCTGTCGGCGTCAGTAAAGTCACCAGCGAAGCGCAGTACGCGCAGGCGGTCGACCTCGCGTTCGAATTCGATCACAAAGTGGTGGTGGAGCAAGGGATCAAGGGGCGCGAGATCGAGTGCGCCGTGCTGGGTAACGATCACCCGCAGGCCAGCACCTGTGGCGAGATCGTGCTCAACAGTGATTTCTATGCCTACGACACCAAATACATTGACGATAACGGCGCGAAAGTGGTGGTTCCTGCGGCGATTGATCCCCACATCAACGACAAAATCCGCGAGATCGCCATTCAGGCGTATCAGGCGCTGGGCTGCGCCGGCATGGCACGTGTCGACGTCTTCTTAACGGCCGACAATGAGGTGGTGATCAATGAGATCAACACCCTGCCAGGCTTTACCAACATCAGTATGTATCCGAAACTCTGGCAGGCCAGCGGCTTAGGTTACACCGATTTGATTACCCACTTGATCGAACTGGCGCTGGAGCGCCACGCTGCAGATAACGCGCTGAAAACGACGATGTAATCTGCACTTCCCGGTAAGCCTGACAGCGGTTTGTTGTCAGGCTTACGCCGTATCATCTTCCACACGACGACGAATAATCAATCCTGCCAGCCAGAAACTGACGATCCAGGTCACCAGCCCCACGGCATAGGTTTGCCAGCCCCTGGCTTCAAACCCCAACAGCCCGACAACGCCGTTCAGAATGAAAATCAGGCCGATAGCAAAGGCGTAGTAGTGCCAGTCACGGCGAATTTTTAAAGGCAGGTTCATGGCAACTCCTGAACGAAAAAAAGTATCGTCGCATATTACGGGAAACCGGTCTGTGTCGTGTGCGGAATTTCTTAAATGTTGCCGAATTTAATTTAAGGTAACTGATTTGTGACAACTGACAAAAATCTGCAATCCAGGATTCATCCCAGACTGAAATTACCATCATTCTGATATTGACAAACGCGATGACCTGTCACACTCACGGTAAGTTACTGGCATGGTGTCAGAGATGCAGAATTACTCGCGGAGGTCATTTATGGCTGATTTCACTCTCTCAAAATCCTTGTTTAACGGGAAACATCGAGAAACCGCCTCTACGCCAGGCAACATCGCTTATGCCGTGTTTGTTCTGTTCTGTTTTTGGGCCGGGGCGCAGATCCTGAACCTGCTGGTTCACGCGCCTGGCGTATATGAACATCTGATGCAAGTACAAGAGACAGGACGCCCGCGGGTAGAGATTGGGCTGGGCGTCGGAACCATCTTCGGTCTGGTGCCGTTTCTGGTCGGCAGTCTGATTTTCGGCGTCATCGCCGCCATTCTGCGCTGGCGCTACCGCCGCCAGTAATAGCCCGGCAGTTATTGTCCCATGCACTTCGCCCGGCGATCGTCGACCCGTTTTGCAAACCATGCGGTGGTGAGATTACGGGTGATTTTCGGGCTTTCCAGTTGAATACCGGGCAGCATTTCACGCGGTAATCTCTTCCCTGTCTTTGCTTCAGCAAGCGTAAACACCTTTTCGTAAAGCGCCGTCTCTTCAAACGCAAGACTGTCGCCTTTCTCCAGTTGACGGCGGATCGCGCTCTCGCTGAGATCCAGTTTGCCCGCCAGTTTACGCACCGCCAGCTCCGTTTTACCGGCTTCTTTACTGCCGTAGGCGATCAGGTCGCCATCCAGCGCCAGTTTGACGCCGCTGGCTTTACTGACTGCGTTCTGAAACGCGGCGTTTCGACTGGCATACCATCCGGCGTTAAAGTCGGCAAAGCGGAAAATCGGCGCGCTGTAGTTGGCCGGGTAATTGAGCAGGTGGTAGGTTCCGAACCAGAGTCCACCGCGACGGCTGAACACTTCCTGACGCACCGTTCCATCCATCTTCCACGGATACCCTTTGCTGTGTTGCTCGGCAAACGCAATGCTGACCTGCATCGGACCACCGGTGTGAACCGGATTGAGTGAACCGAACAGCGTCTGCCCCATCGGCACCATATTAATAAAGTCATCAAAAATGGCGCTGAGCTGTTTTTCCGTTTTGACCGTGTCCAGACGCTCGCTATAGCTTTTCCCGTTCGGGGAGGTGATTTTCAGCGCGGTATGCACCAGGAAAACCGGAATATGCATCCGCTCGGCGCGCCGGTCTATCTCCTTCCAGGCAATGTTGTTCAATCCCGGAACGGCGGGATCGGCCTGATAACTGGACTCCTGCTGTGCGACCGCCAGTACCGAACAGATATTTTCCACGGTCGGTGCCAGCTTCTGGCTTTCAAAAGTTTTGGCAATATCCTGCGCCCAGCCGTCCCGATCCTTCACGCTGGCCGGCATTTTCTGGCGCACCACGCTCGCGACATCGACCGGTTTCTCGCCTTTTTTTAGCGGTTGCGCAGGCTGACTGCTACATCCTGCCAGCACCAGTCCGGCCAGCAATGACAAAGGGTAAAGACGAGACACCGCCGACATAACGTTTCCTTTTGTTAACCAAGTGTGTGGGTGACAGCCTGAATATCCCGCTCGTCCAGTTCGCGCTCAAAACTGCGCAGACGTTTATAGATAGACATCAGTTCAACCAGCGTTGTCCACGAGTTGATCAGGTACTGGAACGCGCCCCGCACCTGGCTAAAGACGTTGGTAATTTGCGTCATCAGACCCAGGGTAATCGTACCGGCAACAATCGACGGAAACAGCAGGAACAACCCGAAAACGTTGTCCACCTGCAGGTAGAGAATGCGCGCGATATTAAAATACATGTAGTGGAAATAGAGACGGAAATAGTTCTGACGAACCGCACTGAACAGCTCACGAACCGTCGGCGGCGTGGCGCGATTGGCATCGTCTTCCCCGTATACCAGCTCTTTACGATAAGCCGCTTCCACCCGCTGATTTTTAAATTCCAGTCCCGGGAGCTTGATCCCGACTACCGCCAGCATACCGGTGCCCATCAGTGACCAGACGATCGCTGCAATCACCAGGCCATAAGGCACATGACCGACTATCGGCAGTTCAGGCACGTGCGGAGAAAGCGCTATCAGCACCGGCAGGAACGCGATCAGCGTCATGATAGCGTTAATAAAACTCACGCCCATGCTTTCCAGCGTTGAGGCAAAACGCATGGTGTCTTCCTGCACACGCTGCGCGGCCCCCTCGATATGACGCAAATGCTGCCACTGCGCCATGTAATATTCGTTCATCGCCGTACGCCAGCGGAACACATAGTGGCTGACAAAAAAGTTGTTCAGCACGCTAATCACCACGGCAATCAGCGCGATGCCAAGGAAGATCCCCAGTTCGTTATAGAACTGGCTCATGGTGACCTTATGCGGCGCGCTAAGGGCGGTCTGGATCAGATCGTAAAATGGCGCATACCAGGCGTTGACGGCCACCCCGACTTCGACCAGAAACCAGGTGACGAAGATAATCAGCGAGGTGCCAAGAATTGACCAGTACTGCCAGCGATGCGGACTGTAGAGAAACCAGAACAGCGCAAACAGCCCGACACAAAGCACGTAGTAGGCATAAAAAATCAGGTAGCTCAGCGACCAGAAACGGGCGGCGCTGATAGGCACGGTACCCGTTGCGCCAGTCAGCCGCGCAACCCAGTCCCCACCACCGGCTTGCCAGAAAATAACCGCGACTATTGCCCAAATAAAAGCCGAAAGGAAAAAAGGACCCGGCTTTGGGAAAAAAGACTTAAACATGATGCTCTCCTGCTAACTTCTTATCGTTATGACAACTGCTGTGTTTTTGCCGCTGCGCGGACTAAAAATAAACGGTCACAACAGGCGAAACCGCCCATTGTGACCAACATGACGGCGCTTAGTTCGTTTTCCAGTCCTGAAGAATTGTTTCGACGGGTTTCACATATACCGGATTGTCCGGCACGATTAGATTGCGCCAGACATCATTATGGTGCGCAATCAGCGTCTGGGCAGGAGCAGCCGGGCGATGTGCGGTGGTATGGGCATCTTCCGCAACCGTAATGCGATAACCCCGGCTGGCGCCGTTTCTGATGGTGGTATCGACACAATAGTCCGTCGCACAGCCGCAAATGACAAAGTGTGAAATCGCCTGTTCGCGGAGCAACCGTTCGAGCGCCGTTTTGTAAAAAGCATCGCAGGCGGTTTTCGTGACATATTTTGCATTCGCAGGCGTGTCCAGTTCAGGCAGCAGCGCAAACCCCGCGCTCCCCTCCTCCAGGCCACCCGGCTCGGTGTGCTGAATAAAAATCGTGAGATCGGCCGCCCGCGTCAATTGATTGATACGTTCCACGCACGCTTCCCGATCAATACGCGGCGTGGCAAACACGCCGATTTGCATATCAACAACCATCACAACCCGTTTTTCAGACATCGTCAGCCCCATCCAAGAGTGGTAATGAAAGATTATTGCACGCCCCGGATCACAAAAGCGGACTTTCTTTCGCGGCAAAAACGCCGCGTTTACGCGCCGTTACGTTTTTCTCACTATCCTTGCTCTAATTAGCGCTTTGCAATGTACCGTTGCGTAGTATAAATACGCATACACACCATCCTTCAGGTTGCCTCTTTGTTGGCTACGTTCATAAACCCCGGTCACATCGTTAACGTTGTGGCCGGGGATTGACTCGCTTGCCGCCCCGATGCCTCCCGAATGATTTCGTGTAACGTTTTTCACTTCATCTCATTCATGGACAACACCGTTGAAACGTAGTCTGCTTTTTTCTGCCGCGCTGTGTGCGGCGTCATTGACCTCAGTCCAGGCGGCTCAGCCTGTCGCCGACCCGGTTTTTGCGTCTGATATTGTCGAACGTTACGCCGAACATATTTTTTATGGCAGCGGGGCGACGGGGATGGCACTCGTCGTGATCGACGGTAACCAGCGTGTTTTTCGCAGCTTCGGTGAAACCCGTCCGGGCAATAACGTGCATCCACAACTGGATTCCGTGATTCGCATTGCGTCACTCACTAAGCTGATGACCAGTGAAATGCTGGTCAAACTACTCGATCAGGGCACCGTAAAACTGAACGATCCGCTGAGCAAATATGCCCCTGTCGGCGCGCGCGTACCATCGTATGAGGGAAAACCGATCACGCTGGTCAACCTGGCGACGCACACCAGCGCACTGCCGCGTGAACAACCCGGCGGCGCGGCAAAGCGCCCGGTGTTTGTCTGGCCTACGCGTGAACAGCGCTGGAGTTATCTCTCCACGGCGACGTTGAAAGCCGCACCGGGTTCACAGGCGGCCTATTCCAATCTGGCGTTCGACCTGCTGGCGGATGCGCTGGCAAACGCCTCCGGCAAACCCTATACCCAGCTTTTTGAAGAGAAAATCACCCGCCCGCTGGGCATGAAAGACACCACCTATACTCCCTCTCCCGATCAGTGCAAACGTCTGATGGTCGCAGAGAAAGGGGCTAGCCCGTGTAATAACACGCTGGCAGCCATCGGCAGCGGCGGGGTTTATTCAACTCCGGGGGACATGATGCGCTGGATGCAGCAGTATCTTTCTTCTGATTTTTACCAGCGCAGTAATCAGGCTGACAGAATGCAAACGCTGATTTATCAACGCGCACAGTTAACGCGGGTAACCGGCATGGATGTCCCCGGCAAGGCCGATGCGTTGGGATTGGGGTGGGTCTATATGGCGCCGAAGAATGGACGCCCGGGAATTATTCAAAAAACCGGCGGTGGCGGAGGGTTCATTACCTATATGGCAATGATTCCGCAAAAAAATGTGGGTGCGTTTGTGGTTGTCACTCGCTCTCCGCTCACCCGCTTTACAAGCATGAGCGACGGTATTAACGAACTGGTGGTTGAACTGAGCGAAAATACGCCGCGCGTGGTTCCGGCATCTTAATTAATAATCTGAAGGCAAACGGTTTATTCCCACCAGTTTGCCTTTATTCATTTCGATGTAGCCGCCTTTTCGTAACGCCGCAAGGACTTCTGCCACCACGGAGCGCGAAATTTGCGTGCGCTGGTGAATATAACTCATCACCCCAATTCTTGAGCGTAAACCTTCATCCCACTCAATCATCGAGAAAAGGGTGGTTCGGATCTGTTCGTAGGAATTATTGCCAATTAACTGACGATCGCGCAGCTGCAGGATACGATTCTGCCAGGTTAACCAGTAAAAAGCTTCACGCCATAGCTGATATTCTTCAATAATCGCAACGGTTTGCGACGACGAAAGGTGATAACCCGAGCACATCCCCTCGCTGATGAGATCGTACTGAACATCATTTTTCATCACTCCATTGGTCAATCCCATAATGAAAGGGGCCTGGGCGATACCCACGAGAATATGTTCATTACGTCTTAATGAGATTATCCCTTCCAGAATCACTACCGTCGTGTCGGGATGCTTTTCAGTGGAATAAAGAAGATGTTTTTCATGGATATGTTCAAAACGGGTACCAAATTTAGACAAAAACTTATCGAGCTGAGCAAATTCTTTTAACGGTTTATTCAGAGATAACATCTGCGCGTTCCTTGCAGTAATGCCCGCCAAATCCTTGACGGGCATTGTTTAGATTAACGACGCGATATCCATTTCCGTAAGGGAATGATTACCAGGTATATTTAACGCCCGCGTTAGCCGACCAGTCCTGATCAACATCGCCGCCGCCAAGGTAGTTCGCATCGGTATACGCGCTGAAGTTCTTGGTAAAGCTGAACTGCGTACCCAGACCAACGCGAACCGCTGAACCTTTGGTGCCATTGTCGATAGAATCGCCGTTGACATCCGCATGGTTACCCTGATCGTCATACACGTATGCCAGTTTGAAGTAAGGCGTAAGCGCCTGATCCTGGCTGTATGTGAAGGTATAGCCCGTATCCACACCCAGTTCATAACGCATGCTGTCGTAAGACTGACCGTCAAGATGCATGTCGTTGCTTAACCGGTAGTCATCACCAGACTGGAACAGACCAGACACGCTACCGTACGGCGTAACGTAACCCGCATCACCCACTTTCCAGTCGTAGCCCAGTTTCAGACCGAAGCCCCAGGCATCTGTTGACGTTTTACCATCCACATACTGACCGTCGCTCATATTGGCAGACAGATCGTTGTTGAAGTGGGAGTAGCTCAGGTTGCCATCGACAAAGACGTCGTTAGCAAAGCGAGCGGATGAGTAGAGGTAGGCAGACTGGCTGTCCTGATCCACCTGACCGGTATGGTCGCTCATGTCGCCTTTGGCGAAGCCTGCCGCTGCACCGACAATCCACTTCGCGTTGTTACCATCAACTTTGGTATCCACACCCACCATGATGCCGTTGACATCCTGGTCATAATTAATGGTGCCATTGTTGCCGTTGAAACCGCCGCCGAAGTAACTTACCCATGCGCCGCCGTTATCCGCCAGACCGTGACGAGAGTTGGTCAGACGTGTTCCGACGGTATCCTGCTCCAGGTTCCAGATATTGGTGTTTGCCGATGGAATGCTCAGCGCCATGTTGGCGTAATCGGTCAGTTCCATCTGCTGCATGACAACAGTATTACCCTGTTGCTGAGCCTGATAGGTGTATGCGCCAAGGTCCGCTTTGTTCGCCGCAGAGAAGGTCGCCGTGCTGTTCTTATCGTTAACGTAGATCAGCTCTTTGCCTTTGTAATCCGCGATGGAACCTTCACCGGTGGCATTGTCGATACGTACTTTGTAGTTACCGGTTGCCGCAGCCGCATTGTCGCCTGCGTTATCCACTTCAGAGGTGTCAGCGGTGTAAGCGTCACCGTTACCGTTAATGGTCAGGTGACCATCGGAGTTCATGCCGATAACGCCATAACCATAGTTTGACCTGGTGGTGTCTGCGGTACGATCGTTGGTCAGATCGGCATCCAGAACGTAGTTGTTACTGTGAATGTCAAACACACCAGCATGCACATTGCCATCCGCATCGGTGGTGCTGGTCAGATTCAGGGTATCCGTTTGCAGCGCATAGTCGGCGCTGTTGCCGACATCCAGAACCCCGTCGTTGGTGACGTTGATGGTGTTGGCATACAGTGCAGCATCATCCACGCTCCAGCCTGCAGAGACATCATCAGCAATCGTGACGAGACTGTTGTCGATGGTCAGCGTGTCGGTTGCCACATGACCATCTTCGTTGATGTTCAGCGCAGCGCCGCTTGTCAGGCCAATGGAGTCAGAAACCAGGTAGGAATCGCCAACGTTCACGACAGAACCACTGTTGATGCTCAGAGTATCAATCAGAGAGGCTTTCGTGGTATCCCACTCGGAGCCATTGTTCAGCGTGACGTTGAACAGGCCGCTTTGATAGACCTCGTTACCAACAACGTGACCATCTTCGTCATAAGCGGTGTTGTTATCATCAATACCATAAGTCGACGATGGCCACAGGCTGTTCGCTGCAATGTCGATCAGCGTAGCGGTCGCGTCGGTACCCGCCGCGACACCGTCATATACACCGTCGCCATCAGTATCAACCTGATGTACCGACATCGCTGCACCCACCCACTTGCTGCCGTTATCCAACGTCAGATCCATGCGGTCAGTGCCATCCCAGCCGTTGGTGTCAACATCGGCGTCAGCATCACGATAGCTATCCGCGCCATTCGGGAAGAAGTTTTCGTCAAAGTTGCTGGAGAAAACCACATCGCCCATCAGGGTAGAATTGCTGAAATAAGCGGTCGTCTGCATGGCGTTGTCTGCTGCCGGATTCGCAGAAACGGCAATCGCAATGTCATCAGCCGTAAGTTTACCGCTGTAATCACTGGCGTTACCGTTGTTGCCAAACCAGCCCGAGGTGCCTTCATCTGTCCATGAACCCGACGTCACGGTAGAGTCCGTTACCGTGATCGTATTATTGAACACTTCATTGCTGTTTACGCCAGTGCTGACGGTATTATCGTCAACATCGCTCCACTCGTAGCCCTGCATCAACGTAATGCCGGCAACATGGGAGTTGTTGCTGATAGCCAGATCCACTTCCTGATCCAAGGTGATCGCGGTACCCAGGTTGTAAACATCAACAACATGAGTATCTGCACTACCGTCAGTATTGGTACCGTTGTAGGTATAATGCTCGTAGTTATCGTCGATGGTTGAGTTATCAACGGTGAGCGCCAGGCGATCGTAGACATAGCCTGTATCACGGCCGCCTGCGCACTCTTCCGTCATGCACTCAGACGTAATCATGCCGTGCACGGTACTGTTTTTAATCGTCAGACTATTGCTGTTGGTGTTGGTAGAAAGACCATCATCCAGATAGTAAGTTGAAATCACACCGTTAACGGTCGCGTTATTGATTACCGGGTAGATATCACCGTTATATACGCTATCGGTGCCATCGTTATTCCAGCCGACGTAACCATCGTAGTACACACCATCCGAGTAAGTGGCATCGTTATAGTGGACAAATGTGGTGTAGGTCTTGCCGGAAATATCTGTTGAAGCATTCGCCTGAGAAGTGATTGCCAATGTGCAGGCTAATGCTAATTGTGAGACTACAAGTTTCTTTTTCCAGGAGTGCATTTTTCATCCCTCCTCAGGGACGCAATAGTGTTGATCCATCAATTATCAATGCATAAAGAACATTATGTTTCGCAAGGAGGATTATGCGGTGTCCGCAATGAAAGGTTCAATTATTCTTTCCCTGGAGTCCGAAAACAGACAATAACAACATCACCACAATCGCTCAATAAAAATATAAAAATACATATAAAACAACAAATTAAAATAAAACCACAGAGAAATACATATAACATATCAATACTTGCAACCCAAAAAATAGATAATGGTTAATAAATAAACCTCAATTAACCAGGAATAATAAACACTTTTATGAATTGATATGTTAAATAGCACAGGAAATAATAATAAAATAACCAAATATAATTATTTAGCTATTTACGACAAAAAATTGCCAAACTATTCCATTTATTTTTCAGGAAAACAAAACCATAAGGCCCATTTTCGTAAAACACTCGCCCGTGGCTTCAGGTATACTATGGCCTTCAATTTCACAAACATCAGGCATCCCATGACAGACTTAATCCATCGCCCTCGCCGTCTGCGCAAATCTGCAGCGCTACGCGCCATGTTTGAAGAGACAACACTCAGCTTGAACGATCTGGTGTTGCCGATCTTTGTTGAAGAAGAACTCGACGACTACAAAGCGATTGAGGCCATGCCCGGCGTCATGCGCATTCCGGAAAAACACCTGGCGCGCGAGATCGAACGTATTGCCAACGCGGGTATCCGTTCCGTCATGACCTTTGGTATCTCTCACCATACCGATGACACCGGCAGCGATGCCTGGAAGGAAGATGGTCTGGTGGCGCGGATGTCGCGTATCTGCAAGCAGACCGTACCAGAAATGATCGTGATGTCAGACACCTGCTTCTGCGAATATACCTCCCACGGTCACTGCGGCGTGCTGTGTGAACATGGCGTGGATAACGACGCCACGCTGGCAAACCTTGGCAAACAAGCCGTTGTCGCTGCGGCAGCAGGCGCAGATTTCATCGCCCCTTCCGCCGCGATGGATGGTCAGGTGCAGGCGATTCGCCAGGCGCTGGATGCCGCAGGCTTCACCGACACTGCCATCATGTCCTACTCAACCAAATTTGCCTCTTCGTTCTATGGTCCGTTCCGCGAAGCGGCGGGCACCGCGCTGAAAGGCGATCGCAAAACCTATCAGATGAACCCGATGAACCGCCGTGAAGCGATTCGCGAATCGCTGCTTGATGAAGCACAGGGCGCGGACTGCCTGATGGTGAAACCGGCGGGTGCCTATCTGGACGTCCTGCGTGACATTCGTGAGCGCACAGAGCTGCCGCTCGGCGCGTATCAGGTCAGCGGCGAATACGCGATGATCAAATTTGCCGCCATGGCAGGCGCCATTGATGAAGAAAAAGTGGTACTGGAAAGCTTAGGCGCTATCAAACGCGCAGGCGCGGATCTGATCTTCAGCTACTTTGCACGGGATCTGGCAGAGAGAAAAATCCTGCGTTAAGTTTTCCCTGAACTTGCCGGGTGGCCTCGCCATCCGGCCTTTCCCCAAAACGTCACCCAAACGTCATACAAGCGACACTTACCGCTTCTACTGTCAGCACAGGAAGAAGGAGGTGTTGTTATGTTCAGTCTCGATAACGTACTCAGCGACCTTTGGCCCGAGGCAAGGACAGCGCCCTGGCAGAAAAAGGTGTTACAACGCGTACTGTATGAAAAAGAGTTCCAGCAGTTTGCCGCCCGCCATCGTCATCTGAAAGGCGTGGATATGGTGGAACAGGTCCTGGAACATCTGCAAATACGTTGTGAAATCCCCGAGCATCACATTGAAAACATCCCTGAAAATGGCCCCCTGATCATTATTGCCAACCACCCTACCGGTGCGCTGGATGGACTGGCGCTCATCTATGCCCTCTCCCGTGTACGGCGTGACATCAAAGTGGTGACTAACCGACTGCTCTCCCATCTGGAGCCCCTGAGTTCGTTGTTCATCCCGGTCGATAACATTCAGGGACGCACGCCAAAATCGTCGTTACAGCAAATGGATAGCCATCTGCAGGCCGGCGGCGCGCTGGTTTTCTTCCCGGCAGGGGAAGTTTCGCGGCTGACGCTAAAAGGAATCGCTGAACGCCGCTGGCACTCCGGATTTATCCGCATGGCAGAAAAGTACCGGACGCCGCTGCTGCCGGTACATATTCAGGCGTACAACAGCCCGCTGTTCTATGCCTGTGGGTTGGTTTCTTCCAGCGCGACGCTGCTGCTGTTAATGCAGCAGATGTTTCGCCGTCGCGGCAGCACGCTACCCGTACGCATCGGTCAACAAATTGCCTGGACGCAATGGTCCACCAGCAAAAGCATCGTGCGCGAGCAGGCGGAAAAGTGTCGGGAGCATGTGATCGCACTGGGCAAAGGCCGACCGGGCCTCTTTCGCACCGAATCGACGATCGCCCCGCCGGAGAACAGAGCACGACTGAAACGCGAGCTGGCACAGGCGGAATGTCTGGGAAAAACCGCCGACGGCAAGCAAATTTACCTCTGGCAGCGCAACGGACAAGAGGAAGCGACGGTCCTGCGCGAACTGGGACGACTGCGTGAAATCGCCTTTCGCGCCGTGGGTGAAGGGAGCGGCAAGCGCAGAGATGTCGACCGTTACGATGATGACTATCTGCATCTGATCTTATGGGACGAGGAGGATCTTGAGATCGTCGGCGCTTACCGGTTCATCCCCTGCGCGCAGCAGCTGGAAAAACAGGGGCCTGAGGGACTCTACAGCCACAGTCTGTTTGACTACGATGAGCGGATGGCGGACATCATGCAGCACGGTATTGAGCTGGGACGTAGCTTTATTCAGCCGCGCTACTGGGGACGCCGCGGGCTGGATTACCTCTGGTCAGGAATCGGCGCATACCTGGCGCGTTATCCGCAGTATCGTTACCTGTTCGGCCCCGTGTCTATCTCCGGAGGATTACCGCCGGATGCGCGCGATCTGCTGGTTGCCTTCTATCGTCTGTGGTTCCCGCCAACGCATCCGCTGGCCGTCTCACGCCAGTCGTATCCCGCTTCGCTACCGGATGTGCTGGCACAGTTTGCGGGTAACGACTACAGCGAAGATCTGACGCGGCTGAAGTCGCTGCTGGGGAATCTGGGCTGCGGCATTCCCCCGCTCTATAAGCAATACTCAGAGCTCTGCGAACCCGGCGGTGTGCAGTTCATCGATTTCGGCAGCGATCCGGATTTTAACCACTGCGTGGATGGCCTGGTGTTGGTGGATTTGACCTATCTGAAGGCCAACCGGTATCAGCGCTATATTGAGGCGCATTTATAACGCCGTTGCCCGGTAGCGCTACGCTTACCGGGCCTGAAATGAAACGTAGGCCCATCACGGCGCACGATAAAACGGCTTATCTCCTAAAATCGTGGCCCGGTGCATAATACGCCGCTGCGGCAGGTAATCGGCGTTCGCATAATGCTGCGTCACACGATTATCCCAAATCGCCACATCATTCGGCTGCCAGCGCCAGCGCACCTGAAACTCCGGTTTCGTAATATGCGCAAACAGAAAGCCAAGCAGCGCTTCACTCTCTTTCTCCGTGACATCAACAATGCGCGTGGTGAAGCCTTCATTCACGAACAGCGCCTGTTTACCACTGATCGGATGGGTTCTTACCACCGGGTGCGTCAGCGGTGGATGCTTTGCCACCGCTTCACGCCAGCGCTGATGCTCCTCTTCTGTTCTGCGGTACTTGTATTCCTGGAATGACTTGCGGAAGTCATGCTCCGCCCGCAAGCCGCTCAGCAACTGACGAAACGGCTCCGACAGCGCCTCATACGCCGCGATGCCGCTGGTCCACAGCGTATCGCCGCCGGTGGACGGCAACGCCTTTGCCGCCAGAATCGCCCCGGCAGGCGGTGTATCAATAAACGTCACGTCAGTGTGCCAGTTGTCATTATCCGGCGGATTATCATTGTGCGTATCCAGCACGATAATCTCCTCGACGCCCTCCGCATGCGGATAGACCGGATGGATATGCAGATCGCCAAAGCGCTGAGCCAACGCCCGTTGCTGTTGCGGCGTGATGGCCTGTTCGCGCAGGAACACCACCTGATGGCGCAGTACCGCGTGATAAAGCTGCTCAAACTGATTGTCGCTCAGCGGGCGGGTCAAATCCGCCCCGGCGATCTGTGCGCCGATGTACGGCCCCAGCGGGGTAATGCTCAGACGTTCACTCATTGGACTTCTCCATGCCAGGGCGTCAGACGGCGCTGAAGCGCACGCAGACCCAGTTCTAAAATAAAGGCGATAATCGCAATGACCGCGATCCCTGCCAGCACCACGTCGGTCGCCAGAAACTCACCGGCCGACTGCACCATAAACCCTAATCCCCGCGTCGCCGCAATCAGCTCCGCCGCCACCAGCGTCGACCAGCCTACGCCGAGCCCGATGCGTAATCCGGTGAGGATCTCCGGCAGCGCGCCTGGCAGGATCACCAGCCATAACACCTGCGCCCGACTCGCGCCCAGCGAACGGGCGGCGCGGATCCGCACCTGTTGCGCACTCTTCACCCCCGCCAGCGCGGACATGGCGACCGGAGCGAAAATCGCCAGGTAGATCAACAGGATCTTGGACGTTTCGCCAATCCCGAACCAGATCACCATCAGCGGTAAATAAGCCAGCGGTGGCACCGGACGATAAAGCTCAATGATCGGATCGAGAATGCCGCGTAGCGTCGGGCTGAGCCCCATCGCAATCCCGACCGGAATACCGAAAGCCACCGCGGCCAGCAGCGCCAGCACGATGCGAGTCAGGCTGGCGGCCAGATGCTGCCACAGCGTGGCATCCATAAATCCTTGCGGACCGGCGATGGTGATAAGCTTTTGCAACACCAGGTCTGGCGGCGGCAAAAACAAGGGGCTTATCAGCTGCAGCGCGGCAACCGTCCACCACACCGCCAGAATCACCGTTAGCGTCGCAAGGCTCAGCGTAATCTGGCGCGAGAACGGCCAGCGCCATCTCAGCGGCCGTTGGCGCGGTTTGTCGTTGATCACCACACTCATGAGAAGGCCTCCCGTTGCTCAAAGACGCGGCTTAAGACGTATTCACGGGTCGCGATAAACTGCGGATCGGACTTAATGCTGCGGCTCGCTTCCCCCGCCACAAAGCGGCGGGCAAAGGTCAGCGGCAGACGCTCCAGCACCCGACCGGGTCCTGGTGACAACAGCACCAGTTCGGTCGCCATAAACACCGCTTCCTCAATATCATGCGTGATCAGCAGCACCTGCTTACCGGTCTCATGCCAGAGTTTCAGCAGCAGGGTTTGCATCTGTTCGCGGGTGAAGGCGTCCAGCGCGCCAAAGGGTTCATCCAGCAGCAACAGCTGTGGGTTCGCCGCCAACGCGCGGGCAATGCCAACGCGCTGGCGCTGACCGCCGGAAAGTTGCCAGATAAAGCGTTTTCCTGCCCCGTCCAGCCCCACTTTTTTCAACATTTCCTGAGCGATACTGATGCGCTGCGCTTTCCCGATGCCCGCCAGTTGCAGACCCAACGCGACGTTATCCTGCACGTTGCGCCACGGCAGCAGCCCTTCGTGCTGAAACACCACGCCGCGCTCCGCACCTGGCCCGTCAACACGTTTTCCCGCCAGTTGAATGCTGCCGTGTTGATACGGTACAAATCCGGCAATCAGGTTCAGCAGCGTCGTTTTGCCACATCCCGAAGGCCCCAGCACCACCAGCAGCTCACCGTTGTCGAGCGTCAGATTAATATCTTCCAGCGCCGGTTTACCGCCGTAATCGGCATACAGATGAGAGAGTTGCAGCATCAGCGCCTCCTTTATTGCACGAAGCGATCGGTAACGTACTGGCTGTAATCGCTTGCCACCGCAGGCACCTTGCCCTGCTCCTTCAGAAACTGCGCGGTGTCGATAATCGCTTTATTCACCGGTCCGGTTAGCTCAGCCGTTTGCTGCTGGGGAGTGAGATAGGTATTGCCTTTCACCAGTCCTGGCACATCGGCTTCCGGAACGCCGCTCAGACGTGACAGCTTGCTGATGTTCTCCGGTTGCTTCAGCCATTCGTCGGGATTCGCGATATAGGGCTGCTGTGCGTCGATAGCGCTTTTCGCGAAGGCTTTCACCACCTCCGGATGCTTCTCGGCAAAGTCTTTACGCACTACCCACACATCCAGCGTCGGGGCGCCCCACTCACCGACCTTTTCCGAGTCGGTCAGCACGTTGCCATCTTTTTCCAGCGCGTTAACGGCAGGCGCCCAGACATAAGCCCCGTCAATATCTCCGCGCTGCCAGGCGGCGATAATTGCTGGCGGCTGCAGGTTCACAATCTCCACCTGACCGGGTTTGATCCCCCAGTGTTTGAGCGCGGCCAACAGGCTGTAGTGGGTGGTGGAGATAAACGGTACCGCGATGCGTTTGCCGATCAGGTCCTCGGGTTTACCGATCGTTTTCTTCACCACCAGCGCTTCGGAGTTACCGAGTTTCGACGCCAGCAGGAAAACCTCGATCGGGACCTGCTGACTGGCGGCGACCGCCAGCGGGCTGGAGCCGAGATTGCCAATCTGTACGTCGCCGGAAGCCAGGGCGCGAACAATGCTCGCGCCGCTGTCGAATTTACGCCAGTCGACGGTAGCCCCGCTCTCTTTAGCAAAGGTATTATCCGCCTGCGCCACTTTTGCCGGTTCCGCGGAGGTTTGATACGCGACGGTGACGTTCACCGCCTGCGCCTGAAAGGTGATGAATGCCAGTGCGGCGAGAAGTGTATTACGCGATGAACGTGCCATATTGTCTGCTCCCATGTCTTGTTATGGAGGCAGTATTTCGTTGTGGCCGGGTTTGATAAAGGAATTAAAAATTCTTGCTAAGAACAAAGCGTTTTTAGAAAAAAAACGGGAATGGTTAGTCGGGATATGACTTTCATGTCACCGTATCAAACGGTTCCGTTCGCCTTGTATTTCTAACCGTGGGACAGACGTTTTCATGTCACTTCATCAAAGGGTTCCGTTCGCCCTACGAACCGTGATTATCTGGACGTAAATTTCCCGCGAACGTGTTAAGGAGGCTCGTCGCCGCCTCCTTAACAATCCTGGCTCCCGGCAGGAAAATTGTCGCTTCGCGATACCCTCCGCTTATTCCTCCAGGCTATCGGGCCGGGCGCGACTCAGCATCCCTGCTTCGCGCGCCCTGAACCCGCATCCCTGCGGGTTCTCCCGGCCTTACGGAAACACGTCGGCAATTTTCAGCCGGACCCATCCACACCTGACCATCTCTGCGGTTTGCTTTTTTTACAGCGAAATGAATTTACCTGAAAGGCAGAGAATCGAAGCGATGCCGTTGGTCCGGCGTGAAAATCGATGAGCCGTTGACGGCTGACCGGGTCCGCCCGCAGGGAAGCGGGCGGAGGGGACGGCCTGCAGGGACGCAGGCTCGGCCCCGACCCGACAGGCAGACGGCATAAGGCGAATGGACCACGAAGTGGCGATTTTCCCGGCCGGGAGCCGGGATTGTTAAGGGCGTGGCGGAGAACGCCCTTAACACGTTCGCGGGTAAGTGAGTTCCAAAGAAGCAATAGTCATAAAGCGAACGGAACCCTTTGATGAAGTGACATGGAAATGCCTGACACCTTGTGGAACCGTTTGATGAAATGACATGAAAACACATACCACCAGCGCCCCCAAATATTGCCATTTTGTTACATTCATTCCATAACTGTACCTGATTGATTGCCAGCGCAGCGGCGCCAGGCATCATAGGGTCATTATCCGGCAAGAGAGCAAAATCATGATACGTGTGGTGCTGGTGGACGACCATGTGGTGGTGCGTTCCGGCTTTGCGCAGTTACTCAGTCTCGAAGAAGACCTCGACGTCGCAGGCCAGTACAGCAGCGCGGCGGAAGCCTGGCCTGCTTTATTGCAGGACGACGTTAACGTTGCGGTGATGGACATCGCCATGCCGGACGAAAACGGTCTGAGTCTGCTGAAACGCCTGCGGGCGCAGAGGCCGCAATTTCGCGCCATTATTCTTAGCATCTATGACACGCCAGCCTTCGTGCAGAGCGCGCTGGATGCGGGAGCCAGCGGCTATCTGACCAAACGCTGCGGGCCGGAAGAGTTAGTGCAGGCCGTCCGTTCCGTTGGGCTAGGGGGACATTACCTCTGCGCGGATGCGCTGCGGGCGTTGCGTGGTGGAGAACCGTCATCGCCGGTACTGGAGGTTCTGACGCCACGCGAACGGGAAGTGTTTGATTTACTGGTCAAAGGTGACAGCGTAAAGGAGATTGCCTTCAAACTCGATCTCAGTCATAAAACGGTCCATGTCCATCGCGCCAACGTGCTGGGCAAGCTGAACTGTCACAGCACCATCGAGCTGGTTCATTTCGCCCTCGACCATCAGTTACTGGCGGGGCATTGATGTCGCGCAACCTCCGCCACGTCGTCATCTCACTGTTTATTGTGCTGGCCTGGGGCACCGGCTGGCTGATGTTATGGACGCTCGGTTTTTATCTGACACACAACGGCCAGCAGGCGGCCCTGTTCCTGCCACACGGCGTCTACCTGGCGCTGCTGATCCTGCTATCACGCCGCTACTGGCCCGCGCTGGTGCTGCCGCCGATGATGATGATGTTCTGGCTGCACAGTGAGCAACTGCTCAATGGCTATATTCTGCTGACCACACCGCTTATCAGCATGATTCCCGCCAGCCTCGCGCAGACCTTCTGGTACCGTTTCCCCCTTTACTGGCAGCGGCTGACGCTGCTGCTGGCCACGGTAACTGCGGCCTCATTGCTCAACGCCGCTCTGCTGTCGCCGTTTGTCAAAAGTCCGGCGATGCTGCTCGGGCTAGCGTCGTTTACCGGTGGCGTGCTGCTGACGCCGTTCGTTTATCTGATCTTCGAGTTTCTGCGCCAGCAGCATCGCTATCACCTGCTGGGGCTGGACACCAATAACCCGCCGCTGCGTACCTCGTTAATCATCTGGTGCAGCCTGTTTTTCATCATTGGCATTGGTACCCAGATGGTGCTGTCGCCAGAGATTGAACGCCTGCTGTTGATTGTGGTGTTTCTGCCCAACGTGGTGATGGCGTGGAAATTCGGCTGGCAGGGTGGCGTGCTCTCAGGGCTATTGGGAAGCATGATGATCACCATCGCCCGCCAGGTTGGCGTGGGTTTCAGCAATCTGATTGAACTGGAGATCTTTCTCGCGACACAGTCGCTGCTCGGTATTGGTCTGGGGATCGCCATCAGTCGTCAGCAGCATCTGGCGCAAAACCTGCACCATTATCGTCGGCGTCTGGAAGCGGAACTGGCGGCGCGGCGCGCGCTGGCCGAGAAACTGGTGCATACCGAAGAGGATACGCGCAAGAGCCTGGCGCGCGAGCTGCATGACGAGATTGGGCAGAACATCACCGCCATTCAGATCCAGTCGCAACTGGTAAAACGGGCGCACGATCCGGCGCAAGCCCAGGCCGCCGCCAGCCAGATCAACGATCTCGCCCGGCGAATCCATCACTCCACCCGCCAGTTATTGCGCCAGCTTCGCCCACCCGCGCTGGACGAACTGTCGTTCAAAGAGGCGTTGCTCCACCTGCTCAACGAATTTGCCTTTACGGAGCGCGGCATTCGCTGCCAGTTTGACTATCAGCTTGCCGCCACGCCCGAGAATGAAACGGTACGCTTCACCCTCTATCGACTGTTACAAGAATTGCTCAACAACATCTGTAAACACGCCGGGGCCAGCGAAGTCCGAATTGTTCTGCGTCAGCAGGGAGATATGCTGCATCTCGACGTGACCGACAACGGCGTGGGGATCAGCGCAGACAAAATAGCCGGTTTTGGCATTCAGGGGATGCGCGAGCGGGTCAGCGCCCTCGGGGGTGAACTGGCGCTGGAATCGCGGCACGGTACACGGGTAAGTGTTAACTTGCCCACAAATTTGCAACAAATCGCCTTCTGACCAGGAAAAAGTCTTAGTCACTCCGGACTTTCTCTCATCCCCTTTCGGTTTCTCTTTCTTATAGTCAACAAAACGGAGACGGCTATGCACGCAGGCGCAGCAACTGAAATCAATCAACGTTACCGGACGCTGCGTCCACGACTACTGATGTACATGGTCATCGGTTACGCGGCGTTTTATCTGACGCGAAAAAGCGTCAACTACGTGCTGCCAGCGCTGCAAACCGATCTCGGGCTGGATAAAAGTGACATCGGTCTGTTGGGTTCCCTGTTTTATCTGACCTACGGTCTGTCGAAATTTACCGCCGGGTTGTGGCATGACAGCCACGGACAGCGTTGGTTTATGGGCGTGGGCCTGTTCGCTACCGGCTTGCTAAACGTGGTGTTTGCCTTTGGCGAGTCGCTGACGCTGCTGCTGGCGGTCTGGACGCTGAACGGATTCTTTCAGGGCTGGGGATGGCCGCCCTGCGCTCGCCTGCTGACCCACTGGTATTCGCGTAACGAACGCGGCTTCTGGTGGGGCTGCTGGAATATGTCGATCAACATTGGCGGGGCGATTATCCCGCTGATTAGCGCCTTCGCCGCCCACTGGTGGGGCTGGCAGGCCGCGATGCTGATGCCAGGGATAATCAGCATGGCACTGGGGATTGGGTTAGCGCTGCAACTGAAAGGTACGCCCCAGGAAGAGGGTTTACCGTCCGTCGGCAACTGGCGTAACGATCCGTTGGAACTGCGCCAGGAGCAGCAGAGTCCGCCGATGGGGCTGTGGCAAATGCTGCGTACCACGATGCTGAAAAACCCAATGATCTGGCTGCTGGGCGTTTCGTATGTGCTGGTCTATCTGATCCGCATTGCGCTCAACGACTGGGGCAACATCTGGCTGACGGAAAGTCATGGCGTCAACCTGCTCAGCGCCAACGCCACGGTGATGCTGTTTGAAGTCGGCGGACTCCTCGGCGCGCTGTTTGCCGGTTGGGGCTCGGACCTGCTGTTTAGCGGTCAGCGGGCGCCGATGATTTTGCTGTTTACGCTGGGACTGATGGTCTCCGTCGCCGCGATATGGCTGGCACCGGTTCATCATTACGCCCTGCTGGCAGTCTGTTTTTTTACGGTGGGCTTTTTTGTCTTTGGCCCACAAATGTTGATTGGCCTGGCGGCGGTGGAATGCGGACACAAAGCGGCGGCAGGCTCAATCACCGGTTTTCTCGGCCTGTTCGCCTATCTGGGGGCAGCGCTGGCGGGCTGGCCTCTGTCGCTGGTCATTGAACGCTACGGCTGGTCGGGGATGTTCAGTTTGCTCTCGGTCGCCGCCGTACTTATGGGTTTACTGCTGATGCCACTGTTTATGGCGAGCATCACCACCACTCTCAGTCAAAGGATAAAACAATGAAAATGACCCTTACCTCTACTCTGATTGCCTCCGCCGTTGCGCTGGCGACCTTATCGGGCGCCGCACACGCGAAAGGGCGTCTGGTGGTGTATTGCAGCGCCACCAACGAGATGTGCGAAGCGGAAACCAAAGCCTTTGGCGACAAATATGATGTGAAAACGTCGTTTATTCGCAACGGCTCCGGCAGCACGCTGGCCAAGGTCGATGCCGAGAAGAAAAACCCGCAGGCTGACGTCTGGTACGGTGGCACGCTGGATCCACAGTCTCAGGCCGGTGAAATGGGTCTGCTGCAGCCGTACAAATCCCCGAACCTGGAACAGGTGATGGAGAAATTCCGCGATCCGGCGAAAGTGAAAGGCAACCTCTCATCGGCGGTCTACGTGGGGATCCTCGGTTTTGGCGTCAACACTCAACGCCTGAAAGAGAAAAACCTGCCGGTGCCAAAATGCTGGAAAGATCTGACCAAACCGGAATACAAAGGCGAAATTCAGATTGCCGATCCGCAAAGCTCCGGTACTGCCTACACCGCACTGGCCACTTTCGCCCAACTTTGGGGTGACGATCAGGCCTTTGATTACCTGAAACAACTGAACGCCAACGTCTCGCAGTACACCAAATCCGGTATTGCCCCGGCGCGTAACGCGGCTCGTGGCGAAACCGCCATCGGCATCGGCTTCCTGCATGACTACTCGCTGGAAAAAGAACAGGGCGCGCCGCTGGAGCTGATTTCTCCGTGTGAAGGTACCGGTTATGAAATCGGCGGCGTCAGTATCCTGAAAGGGGCACGCAACCTCGACAACGCCAAACTGTTCGTCGATTGGGTACTGTCAAAAGACGCACAAGAACTGGCGTGGAAGAAAGGTAAGTCCTATCAGATCCTGACCAATACCACGGCCGAAACCTCGCCGAACTCACTGAAGCTCGACGACCTGAAGCTTATCAACTACGACATGGATAAATACGGATCCACAGACGTCCGTAAAGCGTTGATCAATAAATGGGTCAGCGAAGTGAAGATGGGTAAATAAGCCCACACGATGACTTCCTGACGTTAAGGTTACGTAGGCCGGGTAAGGCAACGCCGCCACCCGGCAACCATCGTCACCCTGAATGTCGGATGGCGCTCACGCTTATCCGGCCTACTCGGGATTGAACACCGGAAAACGTATGTCACACACACTTGCACTCCATCCTGTGAAAAAGCGGGATGCGATATTCCTTTGGGTTTTACTCGGCTGGCTGGCATTCGTCCTGTTGCCGAGCTGGAGCCTGGATTACGGTCTGCTGGAATCCACGAGCGATGAAATTCTCGAGGCCTACGGCTGGTCACAGTTCAATATCAGTTGGCTATGGTATCTGCTGCCAAGCCTGCTGCTGGTACGCCCGTTCCACGAAGCCAGACGCGAACAGCGCAGCCGCCACACTCTCGATGCCGGCTGGGCGTTTTTGTGTATCGCCTTTATCGTCATCAGCGCCACCGTTGAAGGGCGTGGTCTTGGCTACGCCACCATCGTGCTGTTTGTCGCGCTGGGAGCGATCATGACGCTGGCGCTAACCCGCC
Organism: Citrobacter freundii complex sp. CFNIH2; assembly: GCF_002880615.1. Lineage (NCBI taxonomy): Bacteria > Pseudomonadati > Pseudomonadota > Gammaproteobacteria > Enterobacterales > Enterobacteriaceae > Citrobacter > Citrobacter freundii complex sp. CFNIH2. Next base: position 2,657,995 of record NZ_CP025757.1, read on the forward strand.
TCGAATGGCTGGGCGGCGACCGGTTTGTGATCGGTTCGCTGGTCACTATCGTGGCGCTCATCGGCATCTTTATCGTCTGGCCAAGCATCGCCATTTTCATCCCGATGTTCACCAACGACGCCGGGGAGTTCGCGCCGCTGGCGTTTATGAATGTGCTGTCGCAGGCGCATATCATTCAGGTGATCCTCAACTCTATTGCTCTGTCGATTGCGGTAGGTATTGGCTGTACCTTCTTCGGCCTGGTGCTGGCGATTTATACCACCCGTATCGCCCAACGCAGCGCCATTATTGGGCGTATCTTTTCAATTCTGCCGATCGTCACACCGCCGTTTGTGGTGGGGCTGGGCGTCACGCTGATGATGGGCCGTTCCGGCTATGTGACCGAATTGATGGTCGACTGGTTCGGGTTGACCAACACCAACTGGCTGTACGGATTTACCGGCATCTGGCTGGCGCAGGTGCTGGCGTTTACCCCAATGGCGTTTATGATCCTCGACGGCGCGATCAAAACCATTCACCCGTCGCTGGAAGAGGCGTCATATACCCTGCGCGCCAGTCGCTGGCAGACGTTTAACGGCGTGTTTGTGCCACTGCTGAAACCGGCGCTGGCGAACGCCTTTCTGATTGTCATCGTGCAGTCGCTGGCCGACTTCAGTAACCCGCTGGTGCTCGGCGGTAACTTCGACGTGCTGGCAACGCAAATTTACTTCTACATCACCGGCTCGCAGCTTGATTACCAGGCCGCCAGTACGCTGGGCGCGTTCCTGCTGCTGTTCTCGCTGCTGGTGTTTTGTGTACAGTACATGTGGATTGGCAAGCGCTCTTACGTCACCGTTTCCGGGAAATCGTACCGTGGCGACGTGCAGCCGCTGCCGGTCACGCTGGTCTGGGGCGTGGTGGCCATTCTGGCGATATGGATTGCCTTTAACGCCCTGCTCTATGGCAGCATTTTTTACGGCAGCTTTACCGTGAACTGGGGCGTGGACTACACCCTGACGCTGGATAACTTCATCAAACTGTTTGGTCAGGGGATGAGTGACGGCGCATGGCCTTCGCTGCTCGATACCCTGCTGTATGCCGGGATTGCCGCGCCGATCACCGCCGCCTTCGGTCTGCTGATCGCCTGGATTGTGGTGCGCCAGCAGTTCAAAGGCAAAAAGACCATCGAGTTCACCACCATGTTGTGCTTTGCCGTACCGGGCACCGTGGCGGGCGTTTCGTACATCCTTGCCTTTAACAGCGCCCCGGTATACCTCACCGGCACGGCGGCGATTGTCATTATCTCGATGGTGATGCGTAACGTCCCGGTTGGTATTCGCGCCGGGATCGCCGGACTCGGCCAGATCGATAAATCACTGGATGAAGCCTCGCTCAGTCTGCGTGCCGGGAGCTTACGCACTATCACGCACATTCTGCTGCCGCTGTTGCGCCCGGCCATTCTCTCGGCGCTGATCTACAGCTTCGTGCGCGCCATCACCACCGTCAGCGCGATTGTCTTCCTCGTCACCCCGGACACCCGCGTGGCAACGGCCTACATTCTGAACCGCGTGGAAGACGGCGAGTACGGCGTGGCGATTGCCTATGGGTCGATTCTGATCGTGGTCATGCTGGCGATTATTTTCATCTTTGACTGGCTGATTGGGGAAGCGCGTATTTCCCGGTCTAAAGCCAAAAACCAGGCGTAATGGAGCGCACTATGAGTCAGAAAAATTTCGTTGAACTGCGCAACGTCACTAAACGATTCGGCAGCAACACGGTTATCGACAATATCAATCTCACCATCCCACAAGGGCAGATGGTGACGCTGCTTGGCCCGTCCGGTTGCGGGAAGACCACCATTCTGCGCCTGGTCGCCGGTCTGGAAAAACCGAGCGAAGGACAGATTTTTATTGATGGTGAAGACGTCACCCATCGCTCTATTCAGCAGCGTGATATCTGTATGGTGTTCCAGTCGTATGCTCTGTTTCCGCATATGTCGCTGGGGGAAAACGTCGGCTACGGTCTGAAGATGTTGGGCGTGTCGCGCGCCGATGTGAAAACGCGGGTGAAAGAGGCGCTGGCGATGGTCGATCTGGAAGGATTCGAGGACCGCTATGTCGATCAGATCTCCGGCGGTCAACAGCAGCGCGTGGCGCTGGCGCGCGCGCTGATCCTCAAACCAAAGGTGCTGTTGTTTGACGAACCGTTGAGTAACCTCGACGCCAACCTGCGCCGCAGCATGCGCGATAAGATCCGCGAGCTGCAAAAGCAGTTCGATATCACCTCGCTGTACGTTACCCACGATCAGAGCGAAGCCTTTGCGGTTTCTGACACCGTGCTGGTGATGAACAAGGGGCATATCATGCAGATCGGTTCGCCGCAGGATCTCTATCGTCAGCCTGCGTCCCGTTTTATGGCGAGCTTCATGGGCGACGCCAACCTGTTCCCGGCCCACTTTAGCGAGGATGCCGTCGATATCTACGGTTATCGCCTCCCCCGCCCCGCGCATTTTGCATCCCAGGGGAATGGCACCGTGGGCGTACGCCCGGAAGCGATTACCTTAAGCAATCGCGGTGAGGAGAGTCAGCGCTGTGTGATTCGGCATGTGGCCTATATGGGACCACAGTATGAAGTCACGGTGGAGTGGCACGGACAGGAGATCCTGTTACAGGTTAACGCTACACGCCTGCAGCCGGATGTCGGTGAGACGTACTATCTGGAAATCCACCCGTACGGCATGTTTGTGTTAGCCGATGCGGCATGATGGTTCGTCGCCCGATGGCGGCTAACGCCTTATCGGGCCTACTTATCCGCTACAGCTGTAGGCCTGATAAGCGTAGCGCCATCAGGCAATTACAGTTGTAGGCCGGGTAAGGCATCCGCCCCCCCCCGGCACAAACTCAACGTTGCGCGTTCAACGCGGCGATATCCTCTGGCGTGGTGCGACAGCACCCGCCAATCAACTTCGCCCCGGCAGCCTGCCACTGCGGCAGGTAATCCGCCAGGCGCGCACATGATTCATCGTGGTGATGCCAGCTTTTGCTGTTCGCATCGTAATGCTCTCCGCTGTTCGGATAGACCACCAGCGGCAGCGCCGTTATGCCGTGCAGATGCTGCAAAGCGGCGGTGGCCTGTTCCAGGGCAATACAGTTGATCCCCACCGCCACCACCTGCGGATAATGTTCGAGAAACGTCACAACCTCGCGCAGCGGCGTGCCGTCGCTCAGATGCTCGCTGTCGCGCAGGGTAAAAGAGAACCACGCCCGCGCACGTGGATATGCGGTTAACAACGCCGCCAGCGCCTGAATCTCGGCAAAATTCGGTAGCGTTTCGCAGGCCAGCAGATCGGCCCCGGCATCCAGCAACGCCTCCACGCGCGGACGGTGGAACGTCTGAAAGGCTTCGCGGCTCAGCGCGTAATCTCCACGATACTCCGAACCATCAGCCAGAAACGCGCCGTAAGGCCCGACGGAACCGGCGACCAGCAGCGTGCCCGCCTGCGAATTTTCTGCCAGATACGCCTCACGCGCTTTACGCGCCAGTTCGACACTTTTACCAATCAGCGCTTTCGCCTGTACCTCATCAAAGCCGCAGGCGGCAAATCCCGCTGGCGTCGCCTGATAACTGGCGGTAATGGCGCACTGCGCCCCCGCCCGAAAATAGTCCAGGTGTACTTCGCGGATGAGCTCCGGGTTTTCCAGCAGGATTTTCGCTGACCACAGGCTGTCGGCCAGATGACACCCACGCGCTTCCAGCTCCGTCGCCAGTGCGCCATCCAGCAACAGGAAATCCTGCTTATCCAGAAGGGCGCTTAACGGATTATGTTGCGACATGATAAGGCTCCTGTTTTGCGAACGAGAACAGTCACCCTAACACAGCGCTAACGACGGGGATCCGCGCTCGCGCGCAATTCCCGACATACCGTTAGCGTTGCACCAGTCGCAAAAACCCGCGCCGGGCGCTTAATGCAGGATCAGGAGTCACAATCAGATACAGAATGGGTCGCCAGCTCATAACGCCTCCACTTCAGGGGGTTATCTACACTCTGGCAGGGGAAAAATCCTCCGGCGCTAAGACGAAAGTGGGAACATTCTGTTACACCTCATGCCAACGGGTGAGGCAGACAATTGGCCCAATCCCATCGTTATTCGCCCATTTGCCCACATTCAGCTTCTGGTCAACACTCTACGATGACACCACTGGCCCCCTCACGTGGAGTATCACCATGAACATTACCCTTATTCGCAATGCCACCCAGTTGATTACCTTTGGCGGCAAAACCTTTCTTGTCGATCCGATGCTCGCCCCGCAAGGCGCGTATCCCGGTTTTCCCGGCACGGCGCGGGCCGACATCCGTAATCCGACGGTGGAACTTCCGTGCGACATCGACACCCTGTTACAGGCCGATGCCCTGATCGTCACCCATCTCCATGCGGATCACTGGGACGAGGTCGCCGCAAAGGTCGTGCCGAAAGAGAAGCCGATTTATGTGCAAAACGACCAGGATGCACAAATCCTGCGGGAACAGGGTTTCAGTCAACTCACCGTGCTGACCGACGATACCCGATTGGGTGAGATCTCCCTGCGCAAAACTGGCGGTCAGCACGGCTCCGACCGGCTGTACGCCATTCCCGCCATGGCTGAGCGGTTGGGCGATGCCTGCGGGATTATTTTCCAGCATCCACAGGAAAAAACGCTGTATCTGGTCGGCGATACGATCTGGCGCGATGAGGTTGAAGCCAATATGGTTTCTTTCCAGCCGGATGTGGTGGTCCTCAATGCCGGGTTTGCGCATGTGATCGGTTTTGGCGCCATTATCATGGGGGCAGAAGATGTGCTGAAAACCCACTTCGTTCTGCCCGACGCGCAGATTGTGGCGATTCACATGGAGGCGGTAAACCACTGCCTGCTGACACGCGCGGCGCTCAGGGAATACGCGCGCGATAACCAGATTGCAGAATATGTCCGGGTGCCGGAAGATGGAGAAACCCTGACGTTTTAATCCCCAGCCGAGGAGTGGTATGCGCCCCGTTACCGTCGCGATCGTCGCCGTTGAAGATTTTAGTCCGTTTCACTTCTCGGTGCCGTGCATCATGTTCAGTGAAAAAGCGGCAACGAAGAAACGCTTTGAGGTGCAGATTTACGCTGAAGCCCCCGGCGTGGTCACCTCTGCGGAAGGCTTTTCCGTTACCGCCCGCCAGGGATTTGCAGAGATGACGGCGGCGGATATCGTGATTGTCCCCTGGTGGGGAACCCCCGCGCTCCGCCCGTCGCAGTCGCTGCTTGATGCGCTGGTTCAGGCCCGACAAAACGGCGCCCAGGTGGTCGGGTTATGCCTTGGCGCATTTGTGCTCGGTTACGCAGGACTGCTGGATGGCAGGCGCGCCGCCACCCACTGGGAGTTTGAAGCCGATTTTCAGACGCGTTTTCCCGCCGCGCACCTGGACATCAACGCCCTGTACGTCGACGATGATGGCATCATTACCTCAGCCGGTACCGCCGCCGCGCTAGACTGTTGTCTGTATCTCATCCGCCAGCGGTTTGGCAGTACGGTGGCGAATCAGATTGCGCGCCGGATGATTGTGCCACCGCATCGCGAGGGGGGTCAGGCCCAGTTTATTGCCCAACCGGTGGCGAAAAATACCCAGGATCAACGGATTAACGGCCTGCTGGACTACCTCCGCCAGCACAGCCACGAACAGCACGATCTGGATTCGCTGGCGCAAAAGGTGATGATGAGTCGCCGCACCCTGACCCGTCACTTTATGAAAGCCACTGGCTCAAGCGTTGCAGAATGGCTGATCAATGAACGTCTGCGCCGCAGCCAGGAACTGCTGGAATCCTCCCGGCTTCCCGTCGAGCGTATCGCCGGAGAAGTCGGGTTTCTGTCTCCGGTGACCTGGCGTCAGCATTTTAAGTCCCGCTTCGGCGTCAGCCCGGCAGAATGGCGAAAAACCTTTCAGGGTGTGGCATCATAGTGTGCAGAACACGTTGAATTCAGGGGTAAGAATTGTGAAACCGGTAACGCTATACGATGTTGCAGACCACGCAGGGGTCTCCTATCAGACCGTCTCTCGCGTGGTAAATCAGGCGAGCCATGTTTCCGCGAAAACCCGGCAAAAAGTGGAAGCCGCCATGGCGGAGCTGAATTACATCCCCAACCGCGTCGCCCAACAACTGGCCGGAAAACAAACGCCGCTTATCGGCGTGGCGACGTCCAACCTGGCGTTGCATGCCCCTTCGCAAATTGTCGCCGCCATCAAGTCGCGCGCCGACCAGTCCGGTGCCAGCGTAGTGATTGCCATGGTTGAACGTCACGGGGTCGACGCCTGCAAAGCGGCGGTACATAACCTGCTGGCGCAACGGGTAACAGGGCTGATTATCAACTATCCCCTTGATGAAGACGATGCCATCGCCGTTGCCGACACCTGCGGTACGGTCCCCGTTCTGTTCCTCGACGTTTCTGATCTTTCCCCGATCAACAGTATTATTTTCTCGCATGATGATGGCGCACGACTGGGTGTTGAACATCTGGTCCAGAACGGCCATCAGCGCATTGCTCTGTTAGCTGGCCCTCGTTCTTCCGTTTCGGCACGCCTGCGCCTGGCGGGCTGGCATAAATACCTCGCCCACTATCAGTTGCAACCGGTCGCAGAACAGGAAGGCGACTGGAGCGCGATGTCCGGTTTTTTGCAGACGCAGCACATGCTCAGCGCAGGCATCATCCCCGGCGCAATGCTGGTGGCAAACGATCAGATGGCGCTGGGCGCGATGCGGGCCATCAGTGAGTTTGGTCTGCGCGTGGCGAGTGACATTTCAGTGGTGGGTTATGACGATACCGAGGACAGCGCCTGCTACATCCCGCCACTCACCACCATCAGGCAGGATTTTGCGCTTCTCGGCCAGACCAGCGTCGATCGCCTGCTGCAACTTTCCCGTGGCGAATCCGCCCCCGGCAATCAACTGCTGCCGGTCACGCTGGTAGAACGAAAAACCGTTCTGCCGCCTGAAAAACAACACGCTTCCCCCCAGGCGCTGGCGGACTCGCTGATTCAACTGGCGCGTCAGATCGCGTTATTACCTCGCGCGGAATAATGTGAGTCAGTTCACTCATTAGACCCCTCAGGCTTTACAGCTTTCTGGCTTCCCTCGTATGTTGAATAAAATTGTGAGCGGATAACAATTATTAACAGGATACAGCCATGACATTCACTACGGATTCACTCGCCGCCGTACTGGCCCGACGCGACTGGGAAAATCCCGGCGTCACGCAGCTTAACCGTCTGGAGGCGCATCCTCCTTTTGCCAGTTGGCGCAACGCGACTGATGCGCGTAACAATACCTCCTCATCCTCTGTTCGCAGTCTGAACGGCGCGTGGAAATTCAGCTGGTTCGCCTCGCCGGAAGCGGTGCCGGAAAGTTGGCGTCTGGGCGATCTGGATGATGCCGATACGATCGCGGTGCCATCCAACTGGCAGATGCTCGGCTATGATGCGCCCATTTATACCAACGTGACCTATCCGATCCCGGTGAATCCGCCGTATGTGCCGCATGAAAATGCGACAGGATGTTACTCGCTCACATTTACTGTCAGCGAAGCCGAACGCCGCGATGGACAGACGCGAATTATCTTTGATGGCGTAAATTCCGCTTTTCATCTCTGGTGCAACGGGCGCTGGGTGGGCTACGGTCAGGACAGTCGCCTGCCGTCTGAATTTGATCTCAGTGAATTTCTGGTCAGCGGTGAGAACCGTCTGGCGGTGATGGTGCTGCGCTGGAGCGACGGCAGCTATCTGGAAGACCAGGATATGTGGCGAATGAGCGGTATCTTCCGCGATGTCTCCCTGTTAAACAAACCCGCCACGCAAATCAGCGATTTGCGCATCACCACCCACCTCAACGAGGATTTCAGCCGGGCAATCTTTGCCGCCGAGGTCAGAATGCGTGGTGAGTGCTGTGACAGCCTGCGAGTGACCGTTCAACTGTGGGATGGTGATGTGCTGACAGGCGAAAGCACCGCCCCTTTTGGCAGCGAGATTATTGATGAGCGCGGTGCCTACGGCGATCGCACGACGCTGCGTCTGAATGTCGATCAGCCTTCACTGTGGAGCGCCGAAACACCGCATCTTTATCGCGCGGTCGTGCAGCTCCATACGGCTGACGGCACGCTGATTGAAGCCGAGGCCTGCGATGTCGGCTTCCGTCAGGTCTGCATTGAAAACGGCCTGCTGTTGTTGAACGGTAAACCACTGCTGATTCGCGGCACCAACCGTCATGAACATCATCCTGAAAACGGCCAGGTGATGGACGAAGAGACGATGGTGCAGGACATCATTCTGATGAAGCAGAACAACTTTAACGCCGTGCGCTGCTCCCACTATCCGAATCATCCACGGTGGTACACGCTCTGCGATCGCTATGGTCTGTATGTGGTGGATGAGGCCAACATCGAAACCCACGGCATGGTGCCCATGAACCGCCTGACCGACGACCCGACCTGGCTGCCCGCCATGAGCCAGCGCGTGACGCGCATGGTGCAACGCGATCGCAACCATCCGAGCATTATCATCTGGTCGCTGGGGAATGAATCGGGCCACGGCGTCAACCACGACGCGCTGTACCGCTGGCTGAAATCAGAAGATCCGTCACGCCCGGTACAATATGAAGGCGGCGGCGCGGACACGGCGGCAACGGATATTATTTGCCCGATGTATGCGCGCGTCAATCAGGATCAGCCATTCCCGGCCGTGCCGAAGTGGTCAATCAAAAAATGGCTGTCGCTGCCCGGTGAACAACGCCCGCTGATCCTCTGCGAATATGCCCACGCGATGGGGAACAGCCTCGGCGGATTCGCAAAATACTGGCAGGCATTCCGCCAGTACCCGCGCCTGCAGGGCGGCTTCGTCTGGGACTGGGTCGATCAGTCGCTGATTAAATACGATGACGAAGGCAACCCATGGTCCGCGTACGGCGGCGACTTTGGCGACACGCCGAACGATCGCCAGTTCTGTATGGACGGTCTGGTGTTTGCCGATCGCACACCGCATCCGTCGTTGTTTGAGGCGAAACACGCTCAGCAGTTTTTCCAGTTCACGCTGCGACCTGGCGCGCAACGTCAGATTGAGGTCACCAGCGAATATCTGTTCCGCCATAGCGACAACGAGATTCTGCACTGGACCCTTGCACTGGATGGCAACCCCATTGCCACCGGGGAAGTCACGCTGGATATCGCGCCACAGGGTCGTCAGCTCATCACCCTGCCGGAGATTGCACAGCCTGACGCGGCAGGTCAGCTCTGGTTGACGGTGCGCGTGGAACAACCACAGGCAACCGCCTGGTCGCCTGCCGGACATGTCAGCGCCTGGCATCAGTGGCCGCTGGAAGAAAAACTGAATGTCCTCTGCTCACCACGCGCCAGTACGGCGCCACAGCTCAGCGTCAGTGACGCGGCCTTTCACGTGGCACTTCGCACGACACGTTGGGAATTCTGCCGTTTGCAGGGCACGTTAACGCAGTACTGGATTGGCGATGAAGCCCAGTTACTGACGCCACTGCGCGATCAATTCACCCGTGCGCCGCTGGATAACGATATTGGCGTCAGCGAATCGACCCGCATTGACCCCAATGCCTGGGTCGAGCGCTGGAAAGCCGCCGGGCATTATCAGCTCCAGCCGGTACTGCTGCAATGCGATGCCCACGCCCTTGCCGACGCGGTACAGATCGCCACCGCGCACGCCTGGCAGTATCAGGGCGAAACCCTGTTTATCAGTCGTAAAACCTGGCGCATCGACGGTCACGGCGAAATGCAGATCACCGTTGATGTTGATGTCGCCAGCGGCACGCCACATCCGGCACGTATCGGCCTGACCTGCCAGCTGGCGCAGAAAGCAGAACGAGTGAACTGGCTGGGGCTTGGTCCGCATGAAAACTACCCGGATCGCCTGTCTTCTGCCTGTTTTGACCGCTGGGATTTATCACTGGATGAGATGTATACCCCTTACGTTTTCCCCAGTGAGAACGGCCTGCGCTGCGGTACGCGTGAACTGAAGTACGGTACGCACGTCTGGCGTGGCGACTTCCAGTTCAACATCAGTCGCTACAGCCAAAAGCAACTGATGGAGACCAGCCATCGCCATTTGCTGCAACCCGAAGCCGGCACCTGGCTCAATCTTGATGGTTTCCATATGGGCGTTGGCGGTGATGACTCCTGGAGTCCTTCTGTGTCGCCGGAATATCAGTTGAGCGCCGGGCGTTATCACTTCCAGATTGTCTGGGGCCAAAAATAATAACAACCGGGCAGGCCAACGCCTGCCCGGTCGTCGCGTAAGGAAGTCCACATGCATTATTTGAAAAATACTAATTTCTGGATGTTTGGCTTTTTCTTCTTCTTTTATTTTTTCATTATGGGAGCCTACTTCCCGTTTTTCCCGATCTGGTTACACGATATCAACCACATCAGCAAAGGCGATACCGGCGTTATTTTCGCCTGCATCTCCCTGTTTTCCCTGTTGTTCCAGCCAATCTTCGGCCTGCTCTCTGATAAACTCGGCCTGCGTAAACATCTGCTGTGGATCATTACCGGGATGCTGGTAATGTTCGCGCCCTTCTTTATTTACGTTTTTGGTCCGTTACTCCAGTTCAATATATTACTCGGCTCGATCGTCGGCGGGATTTATCTCGGTTTTATCTACAACGCCGGGGCTCCCGCCATTGAGGCTTATATTGAAAAAGCCAGCCGCCGTAGCCATTTTGAATTTGGTCGCGCCCGTATGTTTGGCTGTGTCGGTTGGGCGCTGTGCGCCTCAATCGCCGGGATTATGTTCACCATTAATAACCAGTTTGTTTTTTGGTTGGGTTCCGGCTGTGCGGTGATTCTGGCGATTCTGCTGTTCTTCTCAAAAGCGGATGCCCCCTCTTCTGCAACGGTTGCCGATGCGGTCGGCGCCAACCAGTCCGCCTTCAGCCTGAAGCTGGCACTGGAGCTGTTTAAGCAGCCAAAGCTGTGGTTCCTTTCGCTCTACGTGGTCGGCGTCTCCTGTACTTACGATGTGTTTGACCAACAGTTTGCCAACTTCTTCACCTCATTCTTTGCGACGGGCGAACAAGGTACACGCGTTTTTGGCTACGTCACCACCCTGGGGGAACTGCTGAACGCCTCCATCATGTTCTTTGCACCGCTGATCGTGAACCGGATTGGCGGAAAGAACGCGCTGCTGCTGGCGGGGACCATTATGTCCGTGCGGATCATCGGCTCCTCATTCGCCACCAGCGCGCTGGAAGTCGTCATCCTGAAAACGTTGCATATGTTTGAGATCCCCTTCCTGATTGTCGGCTGTTTCAAATACATCACCAGCCAGTTTGAGGTGCGTTTCTCTGCCACGATTTATCTGGTGTGCTTCTGCTTCTTTAAACAGTTGGCGATGATTTTCATGTCCGTCTTTGCCGGCAACATGTATGAAAGCGTCGGTTTCCAGGGGGCGTATCTGGTTCTGGGGCTGATTGCACTGAGCTTTACGCTTATTTCGGTCTTTACCCTGAGTGGACCGGGGCCATTTTCCCGCGTGTTCACACCAGCAGGTAAACAAGTTTGACTGTCAGTGACAAGGATGGAATAGCGTCAATGAACGTTTCGATGAGAGACAGAATAAAAGCCGGAAAACTGTTTACCGATATGTGCGAAGGTCTGCCAGAAGAGAGGCTGCGCGGTAAAACGCTAATGTATGAATTCAATCACTCACGACCCTGCGAGACTGAAAAGAGGGAAAAACTGATTCGCGAAATGTTTGGCTCGGTGGGGGAAAACGCGTGGATAGAGCCACCGATCTATTTCTCTTACGGTACCCATATTCATGTAGGCGATAATTTTTACGCGAATTTTAACTTTACCATTGTGGATGATTACACGGTCACGATTGGCCATAACGTCCTGATTGCCCCCAACGTCACAATCTCTGTAACAGGGCACCCCATTCACCATGAATTGAGGAAATCGGGGGAAATGTTTTCTTTCCCGGTAACCATAGGTAATAACGTCTGGATTGGCAGCAATGTGGTGATCAATCCCGATATAACGATTGGCGATAATTCGGTTATTGGCGCAGGGAGCGTCGTCACAAAAGACATTCCATCCGATGTGGTTGCCGTGGGAAATCCTTGTCGGGTGATCAGAACCATTAATGAAAGAGATAAAGAATATTATTTTAAAAATTATAAAGTTGAGCCGTCAGCTTAAGGGGTAATACCGGATGCACCGCTCGCGCGGTGTATCCGGTTACGATACCAGATTACTCCTCGATGACCTGGCGGATTTGCTGCAGCGCCGCCGGATCGTCAAGCGTGGTGAGATCGCCCGGATCGCGGCCTTCGCAAATGGCCTGGATCGTGCGGCGGAGCATTTTGCCGGAACGGGTTTTCGGCAGTTGTGAAACAAACCAGACGTGGGCAGGACGACCAAAATTGCCAATCTGGCTGTCTACCAGCGCCATAATCGCCTTCTCTTCCGAATGCGCCACGTCGCTGTCCTCAAGGCTATCGCTCTGTTTGGGAATGACAAACGCCACCGCCACCTGCCCTTTCAGCGCATCTTTCACTCCGACCACCGCCACTTCCGCCACGTTCGGGTAACTGGAGATACTCTCCTCGATTTCCCTCGTGCCCAGCCGGTGCCCGGCGACGTTAATCACATCATCCGTACGACCAAGAATGAAGTAGTAACCGTCGGCGTCGCGGATCCCCCAGTCAAACGTGGCGTACACCTGACGCTCGAACAGCGACCAGTAGGTATTCACAAACCGTGCGTCGTCGCCCCAGATGGTCTGAATACAGCCGGGCGGCAGCGGCCCTTCGATGACCACCATCCCCTTCTCGTTGGCGCCGCAGGGTTCGCCGGTCGTCTCATTGAGCAACTGCACGTTATAGCCATACATTGGCACGCCGGGACTGCCGAGGCGTGACGGACGGTCATCCAGCGCCCGGGCCAGCGCCATAATCGGCCAACCGGATTCGGTCTGCCAGTAGTTATCGACAACCGGCACGCCCAGCGTTTCGGTTACCCAGCTTGCGGTCGGTTCATCCAGCGGCTCGCCGGCCAGATAGAGCACCTCCAGCGAGGAGAGATCGTGATTGCGGATCTGCGCGGTCGGGAATTTTTTCAGCACGCGAATGGCGGTCGGTGCCGAGAACATGCGGTTGACCTGATATTTCTCGACGATCTTCCACCACACGCCGCAGTCCGGATAGGTCGGCAGCCCTTCATACACAATCGTTGCCATCCCCGCCAGTAGCGGCGCGTAGACAATATAGGAATGTCCGACGACCCAACCGATATCCGACGCGCAGAAGAACACGCCACCCGCTTTACCGCCAAAAATGGTCTCCATGGAGGTCGCCAGCGCTACGGCATAGCCGCCGACGTCACGCTGCACGCCTTTAGGTTTGCCGGTGGTGCCGGAGGTATAAAGAATGCAGGACGTTTCATTGGATTCCAGCCACGTCACCGGCACCGTGGCGCCGAGATGCTGCTGGCGCAAAGTCGCAAAGTCGAGATCGCGACCGGCCACGCGCGCCATTTTCGCCAGCCCGCGATCCACCAGCAGCACCTGTTTCAGCTGATGTTGCGCCTGATCGATCGCCTCATCGAGCAGCTTTTTGTAGGGCAACACTTTACCGCCGCGCGCCCCCGCATCGGCGGAGACGATCAGCACCGGCTTCGCGTCATCGATGCGCGCCGCCACGCTGTGCGAAGCAAAACCGCCGAACACCACCGAGTGGATCGCGCCAATCCGCGCGCAGGCCAGCAGCGTGATATGCGCCTCGGCGATCATTGGCATGTACACCAGAACCCGATCGCCGCGCTGTACGCCGAGCGATTGCAGCATCGACGCCACCACGTTCACTTCGTCATATAGCTGACGGAAGGTAAAGGTGCGCTCCTCTTCGGTCTCGGATGAGACAGCGATCAGCGCCAGCGCATCCGGTTGTTTCTCCAGCCAGCGGTCAATGGCGTTATGACACAGATTGGTCGTACCGCCGCAAAACCAACGGGCAAACGGCGGATGGCTGTGATCCAGCGTGCGGGTAAACGGCTGCTGCCAGTCGATGCGCCGGGCCTGTTCGGCCCAGAATGATTCCGGTTGCGTAACAGAACGCTGATAAAATTCGCTAAAAGACATAACGCTCTCCTGTTGAACTTACGCCTGATGAAGCGGGTTCTAGATGACATAAAGGTCCATGTACTCATTGACCGGCATCTGCTCCAGGCACGTTCTGTCCAGGGAGACATCCAGGATGCGCTGCTGTTGGCGAGTCGGGAACTGGCGCGCCAGGTTAGTTTTGAATTTTTCGACCAGTTTCGGGATCCCGTCGGTACGGCGACGTGCATGGCCAATCGGGAACGCCACGACCACCTCGTCAAACTGCGAACCGTCAGTGAATTCCAGGGTAATGGCATTGGCGATAGCGCGTTTTTCCGGATCGTGATAGTCCGCGGTAAACGCCGGATCTTCAACACAACGGATCTTCTCGCGCAGGGAATCGATCCGCTTATCCTGCGCCACACCGTCCTCATAATCCGCTGCCGTTAAGCGTCCGAACAGCAGCGGGATCGCCACCATATACTGAATACAGTGATCGCGATCGGCCGGGTTATTCAGCGGCCCTTGCTTATCGATGATGCGAATGCAGGCTTCGTGGGTGCGAATGGTCACTTTTTCGATATCCGCAGCGCTTTTACCTGCTGCCTGCATCTGCGCGTACAGCGTCATTGCCGCTTCAACCGCCGTCTGAGAGTGGAACTCCGCCGGAAAAGAGATTTTGAACAGCACGTTTTCCATCACGTAGGAGCCGTATGGACGCTGGAAGCGGAACGACTCGCCTTTGAAGGAGACGTCATAAAACCCCCAGGTTTTCGCCGTCAGTGCCGACGGATAACCCATCTCACCGGTTTTCGCCATCAGCGCCAGACGCACCGCGCGCGAGGTCGCATCGCCTGCCGCCCAGGATTTACGCGTGCCGGTATTCGGTGCATGGCGATAGGTGCGCAGCGACTGTCCGTCGACCCACGCCAGCGACACCGCGTTGAGGATCTCATCACGTGTCAGCCCCAGCAGCTCGGCGACCACAGCGGTGGAGGCCACTTTGACCAACAGTACGTGGTCGAGCCCCACGCGGTTAAAAGCGTTTTCCAGCGCGATACAGCCCTGAATTTCGTGGGCCTTAATCATCCCGGTCAGCACTTGTTTCATGGTCAACGGCGCTTTACCTGCCGCGACCGCGTTGCGCGACAGCCAGTCCGCTGTCGCCAGGATCCCGCCGAGGTTATCGGAAGGGTGGCCCCACTCCGCCGCCAGCCAGGTGTCATTGAAGTCGAGCCAGCGGATCATCGCGCCAATGTTAAACGCGGCCTGTACCGGGTCGAGCTGAAACTGGGTACCCGGCACGCGTACGCCGTTGGGTACCACGGTACCCGGAACAATCGGCCCCATCAGTTTTTTACAGGCCGGATATTCCAGCGCTTCCAGACCGCAGCCCAACGTATCAAGCAGGCAGTAGTGGGCGGTGTCATACGCCACCGTTGAGGTGATCTCGTAGCCCATGACGTAATCTACGATATCAACAATTTCACGATCGAATTCCGGGCGAACATTTAAAATTTGAGCAGACATAAGGTACGTTTCCTGTTTTTTATCTTTAGAGGTAATGAATTACTGACGCTGATCGATCGGCACAAACTCACGATCTTCCGGGCCGGTATAGTTGGCGGAAGGACGAATGATTTTGTTGTCCTGGCGCTGTTCGATAATGTGCGCCGCCCAGCCGGTGACGCGGGCGATGACAAACAGCGGGGTAAACATTTCGGTGGGAACGCCCATCATGTTGTAGGAGACCGCCGAGAACCAGTCGAGGTTAGGGAACATCTTCTTCGTCTCCCACATCACCTCTTCCAGACGATCGGCAATGTTGTACATCTTCAGCGAGCCGCCCTCTTCAGAAAGCTGCTTCGCCACGCGTTTGATTACCTGATGACGCGGATCGGCAATGGTGTAAACCGGATGACCAAAGCCAATCACTACCTCTTTGTTTTCCACGCGCTTACGGATATCGGCTTCAGCGTCGTCCGGCGTTTCGTAGCGCTGCTGAATCTCCAGCGAGACCTCATTCGCCCCGCCGTGTTTCGGGCCGCGCAGTGCGCCAATCGCGCCAATAATGGCCGAGTAAACATCCGATCCAGTGCCGGCAATCACGCGGCTGGTAAAGGTGGAGGCGTTGAACTCATGCTCGGCGTACAGCACCAGTGAAATGTGCATGGCTTTTTCCCAGCTTTGCGCCGGCTTTTCGCCGTGCAGCAGGTGCAGGAAATGGCCGCCGATAGAGTCGTCATCGGTTTCCGGCTGAATACGCTCGCCGTTGTGACTGTAGTGATACCAGTAGAGCAGGATAGAACTGAGCGAGGCCAGCAGCTTATCGGCAATATCACGCGCGCCGGAAACGGTATGCCCCTCTTTTTCCGGCAGCGTACAGCCCACCGCCGATACGCCGGTGCGCATCACGTCCATCGGGTGCGATGCCGCTGGCAGCGCTTCCAGTACGGTACGGACGTTGGCCGGTAATCCGCGCAGCGCTTTGAGTTTACTTTTGTATGCCTGAAGTTCGTCACGGGTCGGGAGCTTGCCGTGAATCAGCAGGTGCGCGACTTCTTCAAATTCGCACTGCCGGGCGAGATCGAGAATATCGTAGCCGCGATAGTGGAGATCGTTGCCGCTTTTACCGACGGTGCACAGCGCGGTATTGCCCGCCGGTACGCCGGACAGCGCGACGGATTTTTTAGGCTTAATGACATGGGTATTATTTTGCAGGATCGTTGTGTCGCTCATGTTGTCCTCGTCATTATTGTCATATGTAGGGTGCTGAGGTTTTTCGTCCAGGCCGGATAAACGCAGTGCCATCCGGCATTGCCTGATGGCGGCTACGCCTTATCAGGCCTACTGTTTGGTATACAACGCGTCGAGTTTCTCTTCGAACTGGTAGTAATTGATGCTTTCATACAGTTCGTTGCGGGTCTGCATGATGTCGATGACGCTCTTTTGCGTCCCTTCCTGGCGCAGCACGTTGTAGACCTTTTCAGCAGCCCGGTTCATGGCGCGGAATGCCGAGAGCGGATAAAGCGCCATCGCCACGTTTGCACTGCGCAGTTCGTCGGTCGTAAACAGCGGCGTAGCACCAAATTCGGTGATATTGGCAAGAATGGGCACCTGGACTGCATCGGCAAACTGGCGGTACATCGAAAGCGCGGTGATCGCCTCCGGGAACAGCATGTCGGCGCCCGCTTCGACATAGGCCTGCGCACGATCGATCGCCGCGTCTAACCCTTCCACCGCCAGGGCATCGGTACGCGCCATGATCACAAAGTTGGGATCGGTACGGGCATCCACCGCTGCGCGAATGCGATCGACCATCTCCTCTTTTGAAACGATCGCTTTATTTGGACGATGGCCGCAGCGCTTGGCGCCAATCTGATCTTCAATGTGTAGCGCTGCCGCCCCGGCTTTGATCATCGACTTCACGGTGCGCGCAACGTTAAACGCCGATGAACCAAAGCCGATATCAGCGTCCACCAGCAGCGGGAGTGGGCAGACGTCGGTGATGCGGCGAATGTCGGTCAAGACGTCGTCCAGGGTGGAGATCCCCAGATCCGGTAGTCCCAGCGAACCGGCCGCGACGCCGCCGCCAGAAAGATAAATCACCTGATACCCGGCACGCTGAGCCAGCAGCGCATGGTTGGCGTTGATGGCGCCGACGATTTGTAAGGGGTTTTCTTTGGTGAGTGCAGCGCGAAATGCCTGACCCGGAGAATCCAGAGACATAGTCCATCCTCGTGTTATCAACTTGTAACTAACCGTTGAATCACATAAAGCAAGGGCTATGCCAAAGGCGCTTTGAGAGAGAACATTTTAAATAACTACATTAATAACAATAAGATAAATGAAAACACATCGCGATGAGCGAAAAAAAGCGTGTCAGCTAACGTTTCATGAAACGTCCCGACCGGTTTCATTGCAACAATTATGAAACAAGACTACACCCAATACTCTGTCCTTTTATTTTGGGTTGGCTATGGCGACGACAAATCTTCCCCCGCGGGTGAATGATGACAAACCGGTTATCTGGACGGTCTCGGTGACGCGACTGTTCGACCTGTTTCGCGACATCAGCCTCGAGTTCGATCATCTGGCGACCATCACCCCAATCCAGCTCGGTTTTGAAAAAGCGGTGACCTATATTCGTAAAAAACTGGCGACCGAACGCTGTGATGCGATCATCGCCGCCGGATCAAACGGCGCGTATCTGAAAAGTCGCCTGTCGATACCGGTGATCCTGATCAAACCCAGCGGGTTTGACGTCCTGCAGGCGCTGGCAAAGGCCGGGAAACTGACCGCCTCTATTGGCGTGGTGACCTATCAGGAAACGCTGCCAGCGCTGATGGCCTTTCAAAAAACCTTTAGCCTGCAACTGGAACAACGCAGCTATATTACCGAAGAAGATGCGCGCGGGCAGATCAACGAGCTGAAAGCGAACGGCATTGAAGCGGTGGTTGGCGCGGGGCTGATCACCGATCTGGCGGAAGAGGCCGGTATGACCGGCATCTTTATCTATTCCGCCGCCACGGTGCGCCAGGCCTTTAGCGATGCACTGGACATGACCCGCCTGACCCAGCGTCGCCACGGCCATTATGCCTCCGATCAGGCGCTGCGCACCCGCTATGAGCTGGGGGATATTCGTGGCGAGTCCGCGCAGATGGAGCAGGTACGCCATACCATTATGCTGTATGCCCGTTCATCCGCCTCCGTCCTGATTCAGGGGGAAACCGGCACCGGGAAAGAACTGGCGGCCCAGGCCATTCACCGCGAGTTTTGTACGCGTCCAGGCACGCGCGGCGACAAAACGACGCATCCGTTCGTCGCGGTGAACTGCGGGGCGATCACCGAATCGTTACTGGAAGCGGAGCTGTTTGGCTACGAGGAAGGCGCCTTCACCGGATCGCGACGCGGTGGCCGTGCCGGGCTGTTTGAAATCGCCCACGGCGGAACGCTGTTTCTCGATGAAATCGGCGAAATGCCGTTGCCGCTGCAAACCCGACTGCTGCGCGTGCTGGAAGAAAAAGAGGTCACCCGGGTGGGTGGACATCACCCCATTCCGGTGACAGTGCGGGTGATTAGTGCCACCCACTGTAATCTGGAAGACGAAATGAAACGGGGGCAGTTTCGTCGCGATCTGTTTTATCGCCTGAGTATTTTACGTCTGTCGTTACCGGCCCTGCGGGAGCGCCCCGCTGATATCGTGTCACTGGCGGAAGGGTTTCTAAAACAGTCGCTGGCCGCGCTCTCCGTACCGTTTACCGAGTCGGTACGCACCGGACTGGCGCAGAGCGCCTGCGTGCTCTGGCAATATCACTGGCCGGGAAATATTCGCGAATTGCGCAATATGATGGAACGGCTGGCGCTGTTTTTAAGCGTTGAACCGATGCCACAACTGGACGTGCCCTTATTACAGCAGCTACTGCCGGAACTGGCGCAAAGCGAATCGCCGTCATCCCTTTTGCCTTCCGCTACGCCGCAGCAGGTGCTGGCGCAGTTTAACGGTGATAAACGTGCCGCTGCGCGTTATCTGGGGATTAGCAGAACCACATTCTGGCGGCGGCTGAAGGAATGAACTGCCGGATGGCGACACACAGCGTCTTACCCGGCCTACAACCGTCACCAGGCCAGTGCCATCCGGCACGCTTACGGATTACTTTTTCTTGTAGATATTGGCAGTGCCATGAATTTTATTGTCGGTTTGACCCGAGGTCAGCACGACCACATCAGCCCCTTTCTCATCTGCTTTTTTGAGCAGATCTTCTTTCGCATCCTGAGTGGACGTTTCATTGCTGGTATTGATATTACCAATCAGGGTGTACTGCGACTCCACCTTCTCAAACTCAGCCTTTGTTAACAGCTCCGCTGCAAACGCATTTGTCGCCACAAAAGCCAACGCACCAATCAAGAGTTTATATCCAGTTTTCATAGAGAAGCTCCAGGTTATGTTATGACGCTATCATCACCGCTGAATCCATGTCGCTGTTCAGGGATGATTAATAACTAGTTCAGCTTTCAGGAAAAATCCAGAGCCCTTTCAGTGATATGTTGCTTTTGTGGTTTCGACCTGATCAGAACTTTTTTTGCGTTCTACGGTAACGTTAAGTCACTTTCCGCGTATAAATAAAAAAATGATCAACACCCCTGTCTTTTAATAAATCACACATGGATGCATGAATATGAGTAACCTTGCTCAGGACAACCCCACTTAAGATTATTATTAAAACCTCTTCTGACTTATTGGTAATAATCTCAAAGCCAACAAAAAATATTCAGATTAATACCAATGTAAAAATTGACATTCATCAAAAAAATGACAGTTAAGCAGCCTGAAATCCTTAGGTAAAATTATTACCATGCGTAATTAAAAACGTTAAACCGATATTCATACTAATGTTAAGCCTTCGCATCTATTCAGTCTGCCTTATCGAAACTCTCATCTATCTTGTTGTTTTTATCTTTATATTTGCACTATTCCTGGATGAGAAGCCAAAAACAATAAACATTGATAATCAAATAATTAGCAACCACTTAAACATTTTCACTCCGTTAACGACGGTTAATAGACTCAACCTATCAATAGCGAATACAAGCCTACGGTAAAACGATTACGCTATATCGCCTGCGACAAATAATATTAAAAATCATCAGAATTTTATTTACATGAGCAACCCCACAAATGGCCGTGTATTCAGGACTGGCTTTTCTTGCTCATGCCGCGGCGTAATATTTGAATCTTAAGGAAGAGTCAATATATGAAAATAAATGCACAGAAATCCCCTGAAACACTATTAGCCATTGCAATTTCCATTGCCTTAACGTCCACCGCAACAGCCAAAAATAATATTACTCCGCCAGCGGGAATAAATGACACGGTCATTATTAATAATGACCAAAGTATTACGCTTTCCACCACGGAAAATACCGATCCCGCGTGGGATAACTTCCGCAGTCTCTGGGTCGGTGATAACTCTGACGGCTCGCTACTGATCGATGGCCGTGATATTGCCACCGCCGCCGGTATGATCGGTAATGGCGCGAACGGCAGCGTGACGCTGACGAATGGTGCAACCTGGACACTGGACAATCTGAATCTGGTACTCGGGACCCATGATGGTTCAGGAACGCTGCTGGTGAGTAACGGCAGTAAAATCAGCGGCATTGATGAACTGCGCATTGGAGAATATGCCGCAAACGCGCAGGGAACGGTGACCATCGATGGCGCAAATTCGTCTGTCTCATCCGTCTGGAGCGTGGTTGGCGATCAGGGGCGTGGCAACCTGGTGATTACCCGCGGCGGTTCCCTCACCTTAAGCGAGCACATGAACATCGGCTACGTCGGCAATACGAGTAACACCAGTCGTAATGGCTACGGTGTCACCCTCGTGGACGGTGAAGACTCGCTGCTGGATGTGACCGAAGGTATTTACCTCGGGGGATTCGCAACAACCCCTAATGACGCCACCGGGATTCTCACCGTCAGCAATGGCGCAACGGTCCGCTCGGGTAACTTAATCTGGCTGGCGGTGGGAGAAGGCAGTACCGGTATCCTGAATATTGGCGGCGCAAAGGGAGAAGCGCAGCAGGCCGCGGGAACGCTGGACCTGCCGAGGATCCACCTTGGCAACACCGGCGGTATGAACACAGCGGAACTCAACTTTAACCATAACAGCGACGACTTCGCGCTCTCGGCCAAAATCACAGGCACCGGTGAAGTGAACCATGTCGGCTCAGGGACGACCACGCTGACAGGCGCCAACACTTACCAGGGCCTCACTCACGTCGCAAGCGGCACGCTGCGTGCTGGAGTAGAAAATACCCTGAGTGCAAGATCGGATTACCGCGTGGACAGCGGCGCGCAGCTGGATCTTAACGGCTATTCGCAGACCCTGAATTCGCTGGAGCTGGCCGGTACAGCAATACTCTCTTCCCCGTCGCAGGTAAAAGCGGCCTTTACCCCGACCACAATGACGATTAACGGCGATTACACCGGCAACAACGGCCTGCTGGCCTTACGCACCGTGCTGGGCGATGACCTTTCGGCGACCGATAAACTAGTGGTTCGCGGAGATACCAGCGGCACCACGCGCGTCAGCGTCAGTAACGCCGGCGGTAACGGAGCCGCGACGACTGAAGGTATCCGTATTATCGACGTTGAAGGCGTTTCAAACGGTACTTTTGTGAAAGAAGGCCGTATCGTGGCGGGCGCCTATGACTACGACATTGTGAAACGGGATAACCAGAACTGGTCTCTGACCAGCGTGGCCTTGCCTGGACCGATTCCACCAACACCGCCGGTTGAGCCGAAAGAGCCAGAGGTTCCCGCACCTCCGACACCGGCAGGTCCGCACCAGTATCGCCCGGAAACCGGCAGCTATCTGGCGAATATCCTTGCCGCCAACACGCTGTTCACCACCCGTCTTCACGATCGTCTGGGTGAAACCCAGTACACCGACGCGTTAACCGGCGAGCAGAAGGTCACCAGCCTGTGGATGCGCCACATCGGCGGACATAACCGCTTCAAGGACGGTTCCGGGCAGATCAGCACCCAGAGCAACCGTTATGTGATGCAACTGGGCGGTGATATCGCGCAATGGAGCACCGACGGTCTCGATCGCTGGCATCTGGGTCTGATGGCCGGTTACGCCAACAGCAAGAGCCGCAGCCACTCCAGCCTGACCGGCTACACCTCACGCGGGGAGATCAGCGGCTACAGCGCGGGTCTGTACGGCACCTGGTATGCCAACGACGCCGATAAAACCGGTGCGTATGTCGATGGCTGGATGCTCTACAACTGGTTTGATAACACCGTCTCCGGACAGGGCCTGGCGTCTGAAAAGTATGACTCGGACGGCATCACCGCCTCTGTCGAAACGGGCTACACCTGGAAACTGGCCGAATTCAGCGAGCGTAATGCGCTGTACATTCAGCCTAAAGTCCAGATCACCTGGATGGACGTGCAGGCCGATACTCACATTGAGAAAAACGGTACCCGGGTGGTGGATAAAACCGACGGCAATCTGCAAACGCGACTGGGCGTGAAAGCGTACCTGCAGGGGCATAACGCCATGGATGACGGCAAAGACCGCACCTTCCAGCCGTTTGTTGAAGCCAACTGGATCCACAACACCAGCAGCTACAGCGTGAAGATGGATGACATCAGCAACGACGTGAAAGGCAACCGCAATATTGGCGAACTGAAAGTGGGCGTTGAAGGCCAGCTTAGCCAGCGTCTGCAACTGTGGGGCAACGTCGCCCAGCAGATTGGCGACAACGGCTACAGCGATACTCAGGGAATGTTAGGCATCAAATATAGTTTCTGATCCCCCAAACCAATAAATGTCCTGCGAAGGCCGGACATTTTTTCTTTATTACAAATAAAAATAAGTCGTTAATCTCACGGAGAGTCATAAATGACAAATATAAAATGGAAATGTCTTGTACCTGTCGTGGTGGGAAGTTCGTTTCTCGCCTCACCGTTTGTCTTATCGGCCGAGCTGGAAGATCAGACCTTCACCAGTTCAATGTCGTCTATTAGTAGCGGAACCCACACCGTCAGCCTGGGCAATGTGACCTTCGATGCCAGCGGTTACACGGGCATCGCCAATTACCAACGCGCGCTCATCAACACCCTGAACGGTGCGGTGAACATTAATATCAGCGACGGAAATACCCTGACGCTGAGAGGTTTTAATAATAACGCAACAGACGAGCGTGCAACGCTACATGCTTACAAGCGAGGGACGCTCAGCGGCACAATGACATTCACCGGCGGCAATATTGTCGTCAGTAATGAGGTCAACAATAGTTATACCGATATTTATGGTTTATTTGCCGGACCCGGCGGTAAATTTGATTTCAAAAGTAACGGCGATAATAAAGTCAATTTAACTGTTCTGATGCCGCAAGCGGGATATGTCAGCACCCACCGCTCGGGTATTGGCTTGTATAACGGTGAACTTGCCTTTGATGGCGGAAACTTTGTCATCAATGTTGACGGCGATCCGGGCGACAACTCTATCGACCGTCGCGTGGGGATGGTGCTTGCCGCAGGAAGTAATGTAGATATCAAAGCCGATCGTATTGATATCGATGCCAATGAACTGGCACTACATTTTGCCGCAAGGGCTGGCGATAACACGAATAGCACGGCCTATAACGTGATTAATACCGCCAAATTTGAAGCTGACTACATCACCCTGAAAGGCAGTCAGGGGATCCTGGCGGCGCTACCCTACGCCACTTATGGTACGAGAAATAGCATCGAATTTACCGGCCTCACGCAGATTGAAGCGCTTTCACGTGGTGATGAAAATAACCTCTTTGGTGAGGCTGGAGGGGGTCGGGCACTTGACCTGATGGCAACAGATATCACCTTCAACAGCAATGCGATCATCGTCGGCGAGAACCTGACTTACCTGGGTAACCGACCCGGTTACGAGCATGAATTCTTGGGTTGGATCGACGCGTACTGGATGCGAACCATCTCCCTGACAGACCAGTCGTCGCTTATCGCAAAAGGCGATCTTCTGCTGACCAGCAACGGCGGATATTACAACACAGGCCTTTACCTTTGGAAAAGTGAGGCGCAGTTTCAGGGTAAAACCGCCATTACCATGCAAAATGGCGTCGATACCGCACGCGCGGTTTATGCTTATGATGGCGGCAGTAACACCACAAAAGTTGAATTCCAGGATGATTTAGGCATCTCACTGTCTGATACACACGCCAACTATGTGGTGGGTATCGAAGCCGCGGCGGGTGGTATTGTCGATGTGCAGAAAGGTCTGTTGATGACGGATAACAGCGATCCCACCTGGTCCCTGCTCTCCCGTGGAGCAAACAGCCAGATCAATGTGAATTCATCAGAAACCGGCACGGTACAGGTCATTGGCGACATTGGCGCAATTAACGATGCCACACTCAATATGGTACTGAATAACGAAAACTCATTCCTGACGGCCACCAGCTATACCGCTACGTCTGGTTCAACCAGCAACGGTATTGTTAACCTGGATCTTTCCAACCAGGCCGTGTGGAATATGACCGGTAGCTCTCATGTCACCGATATCACCTTAGACAATGGGATGGTAAATTTCCTGCCACCGGAAAGCAGCGGTGTGTTTAAAACTCTGACTGTAGAAGGTAATTTCTACGGCGGCGGAACACTGAAAATGAACACGACGCTGGGTGGCGATGATTCTCCCACCGATAAACTTATCGTGGAAGGCGACACGTCCGGTAATACGCTGGTTGCGGTGAATAATATCGGCGGTACGGGCTCGCAAACGGTGAACGGTATTGAGATTATCGAAGTGTATGGCGATTCCGCAGGTACTTTTGCCAAAGCCGGACGTATTGTCGCGGGGGCTTATGACTATGATGTGGTGAAAAAAGGCAGCAACTGGTATCTGACCAACACCTTTATCACTGATCCAGTGCCGGAACCGGAGCCGGAGCCGACACCAGATCCCGACCCGACACCAGCCCCCACGCCACAGCCGGAAGGAGAGAAAACCTATCGCCCGGAAACCGGTAGCTATTTGGCAAACATCCTGGCGGCCAACACCCTGTTCAACACCCGTCTTCACGATCGTCTGGGTGAAACCCAGTACACCGACGCGTTAACTGGCGAGCAGAAGGTCACCAGCCTGTGGATGCGTCATGTCGGCGGGCATAACCGCTTCAAGGACGGTTCCGGGCAGATCAGCACCCAGAGCAACCGTTATGTGATGCAACTGGGCGGTGATATCGCGCAATGGAGCACCGACGGTCTCGATCGCTGGCATCTGGGTCTGATGGCCGGTTACGCCAACAGCAAGAGCCGCAGCCACTCCAGCCTGACCGGCTACACCTCACGCGGGGAGATCAGCGGCTACAGCGCGGGTCTGTACGGCACCTGGTATGCCAACGACGCCGATAAAACCGGTGCGTATGTCGATGGCTGGATGCTCTACAACTGGTTTGATAACACCGTGTCCGGACAGGGCCTGGCGTCTGAAAAGTATGACTCGGACGGCATCACCGCCTCTGTCGAAACGGGCTACACCTGGAAACTGGCCGAATTCAGCGAGCGTAATGCGCTGTACATTCAGCCTAAAGCCCAGATCACCTGGATGGACGTGCAGGCCGATACTCACGTTGAGAAAAACGGTACCCGGGTGGTGGATAAAACCGACGGCAATCTGCAAACGCGTCTTGGCGTCAAAGCGTACCTGCAGGGGCATAACGCCATGGATGACGGCAAAGACCGCACCTTCCAGCCGTTTGTTGAAGCCAACTGGATCCACAACACCAGCAGCTACAGCGTGAAGATGGATGACATCAGCAACGACGTGAAAGGCAATCGCAATATTGGCGAACTGAAAGTGGGCGTTGAAGGCCAGCTTAGCCAGCGTCTGCAACTGTGGGGCAACGTCGCCCAGCAGATTGGTGACAACGGCTACAGCGATACTCAGGGAATGTTAGGCATCAAATATAGTTTCTGACTTTCAACCACCCGTGGTAACACGGGTGGTTTTCTGCCCTCACCTCCCTCTTTGTGACACCATTCGCATCCCCCTGGTTTTGTGATAAATATGATGAGGTTACTTTATCCAATTCAGGGAAATGTGGTTTATGGAACCTCTGCATGCGGTTTTCCTCACCGTCAGCCTGTTCGTGCTAACCTTTTTCAACCCCGGCGCCAATCTGTTTGTGGTAGTGCAAACCAGTCTGGCCTCAGGACGGCGCGCAGGCGTATTAACCGGTCTGGGCGTCGCATTAGGTGACGCAATCTATTCCGGGCTGGGACTGTTTGGCATGGCGACGCTGATTACCCAGTGCGAGGCGATATTTTCGCTGATCAAAATTGGCGGCGGCGCGTATCTGCTGTGGTTTGCCTGGAACAGTATTCGTCACCAGGCCACGCCGCAAATGCCAACGCTGCAGCAACCCGTTAGCGCGCCGTGGACGGTGTTCTTTCGTCGCGGCTTACTGACCGATCTGTCAAATCCACAAACCGTCCTGTTTTTTATCAGTATCTTCTCCGTCACGCTGAGTGCCGACACGCCCATGTGGGCAAGAATGATGGCCTGGGCCGGGATTGTGCTCTCTTCGGTTATCTGGCGCGTCTTTCTGAGTCAGGCCTTTTCGTTGCCCGCCGTGCGCCGGGCATACGGCAGAATACAGCGCATCGCCAGTCGCATCATCGGCGCGATTATTGGCCTGCTGGCGTTACGGTTAATCTACGAAGGCATTACCCATCGCTAAATCTCTCCCCCCTGAAATAAAGTAGTTTCAGGGGGCAGTATTTGCCCCTGCCATTCTCTTTGCTGTAAAACATTATTACCAAAAAAAGCAAACGCTCTCTTTTAAATAAATTTAACGCAGAGAGAGACGGGTTTAATTATTCACCATAATGGCAGAATGGGAACAATCTGATGTTAAAAAATAAATCACTTCTTTTATTACCGTTTATTCTCGCCGGCTGTACGATGAGCGACAACGATATGCGCAAGGCCTACAGCAACCACTATCAGCAGCCAGCAGGCTATGTGGCAGCCTATAAGGAAAAAATCGCCGGAATGGACAGTGACGCGCTGGCAAAATATGCGGCAGCAGAAGAACAGAAAAAAATGCGCGGCCAGTCCAGCGTGAAAATTGATGATTACATTACGGCGCAAAACATTCAGGCCAGGGGTCAGCGCGTGGTCTTCGATTATTCACTTTCTGAAAAATGGTTAGCACTTCCTCCCGCACAACAACTCGAAAAACAGAAACTGATGGAAAAAGATTTGATATACCGTACCTGTTCACTGGAGACGGTAAAACTGGCGCAGGAAAAAGGACTGGAAGAAGAGCATAACTATTACAGTAACTATCCCGGAACGATTGCCTTTACTCTGCGTACCAGTGGGCAAATCTGTATCAATAATGGTTTTGCACGGTAATCCCCGAAGCTCCGGCGTCAGCGGGAATTCCCCCGGTGGCATTGCGCCGCCGGGGATTTTGTCATCAGAACGACGCTTTAATACCGATCATCGCTGAAGTATCGCTGTAGCCGTTGTCACCAATCTGCTGAGCGACGTTCCCCCACAGGGCGACGTTCTTCGTCAACTGGCCTTCAACACCGGCTTTCAGTTCGCCGATATTGCGGGCGCCCTTCAGATTCACGTTCTCACCGTTCATTGCGACGCCAAAGTCTTTGCTGTTGCGGATCCAGTTGGCTTCGACAAACGGCTGGAAGGTGCGGCCTTTACCGTCGTCCAGTTTGTTGTGACCCTTGCCGAACAGACGGACGCCGACGCGGGTCTGGATATTGCCGTCGCCATTGCCTTCCACGCGGGTACCGTTAACTTCTTTGTGCTCATCCGCCTTCACGCCCATCCAGGTGATCTGGGCTTTTGGCTGGATATACAGTGTATTACGCTCGCTGAGCTCCGCCAGTTTCCAGGTATAACCGGATTCGACAGAGGCGGTAAAACCTTTGGAATCGTACGCTTCTGATTCGACGCCGCGACCAGAAACGGTGTTATTAAACCAGCTGTACTGCGCCCAGGTGTCAACGTATGCCCCTTCGTGGGTTTCGTTGTCCTGCAGCCAGGTGCCGTACAGACCCGCGCTGTAACCGCTGATACGACTGTCAGCGCGATTACCGTTACGCTGGTTCTCGGCACGACTCTTCTGATTGGCGTAGCCTGCCATCAGGCCCAGGTGGTAGCGGTCGGTGTTGTTCGAAGACCACTGCGCAAGATCGCCGCCGAGCTGCATGACATAGCGGTTGCTCTGCATCGCCAGTTGGCCACTGCTGTCTTTCTGACGGGTATGCCCGCCAACGTTACGCTGCCACAGGCTGGTGACGGTTTCTTCGCCGGTCAGCGCATCCACATAATGCGTTTCACCCAGACGATCCTGTAAACGGGTGTTAAACAGCGTGTTCGCCGCCTGCAGGTTCATACCGTACAGACCCGCTTCCGGACGTACCGCATGTTCACGCGGTGTCGGAGATGGCGACGGCGGATCGGTAGGATCGGTTGGATACACAGGATCCACCGGAGTCACCGGAGACAGGGCGCTGCTCAGGTACCAGTTCTTGTTGTTCTGGCCTTCGCCACGATGCAGGGTGTAGTCATAGGCGCCGGCCACGATACGGCCATGTTGTTTAAACACACCGTCAGAATTGCCGCCGACGCTAATCAGCTCGATACCATCAGTCGTCAGGCCGCCTGCCCCCCCGGCATTCAGCACGTTAACGTTGGTGGTACCCGAGGTGTTGCCCGCAACTATCATCCGGTCAGTCGGTGACGCATCATCGCCCAGTTGGGTGTTCATCACGAGATTACCGTTAGCGCCAGTATAATCACCGTCCACCGTCAGGGTTTTGAAACTTGCGGCATCGCGCGCCAGCTTGAAGATTTTCGTACTGGCTGGCATAAAAGTCAGCGTGGAGTCGTCCAGCGTCAGGTGCGTGAGCTGAGAACTTTTGGTCATGTTCCAGGCCGAGCCGTCCGCCAGCGACAGGTTATTCACCGCATTGCCGCTGGTTACCGTCCCCCCGACGAAACGCGACTGGTTGATTGCAGTAACATCAACCACGGCGGAATCATTGGCTTCGATAGTCCCGACAACCTGGACTTTTTGCGGGTTAATCGTCACGCGAGAGTCTGCATTTTCAGCCAGAATAGCGGTGGCGTCCGGGTCATTGTAGTTAACCCCCATCTGTACCCCGCCGTTCAGCGTGATTTCGCCGCCCTTGTCCGCACGGACGTAGTTCCAGCTCCCGCTGCGGGTGGTATCGACAACATCAATGTTCAGACGACCATTAATGTCGATTTTACCCGCAGTGAGTGCATCTTCTTTACTGGCCCGAATGCCGGTACCGGTTGTTTGCTGATGCCCCTGAGTGTCCAGCGTGATGTTCAGGTCGTTACTGGTAAACTGCGAAGCACCCACGGACTCGACGCCACTGAGAACGGTATTATCTCCGCCCGATTTCAGCAGCAGGCTCGTCTTCCCTGCCATGGTCACATGCGCATCCAGATCGACGCCTGTGAGACCATCTGAAACCCAGATCCCGGAAATCACGCCATGCGCATCGTTCACGGTGACATCAATAGAGGTGTCGCCAAGCGCTTCAACGTGACCCGCATTGGCACTGATACCGTCCGCATACTGATCGGCGACGGATGTAATCGTGGCGTTTTGATAACGAATCAACGAACGATCGGCATCCACCACAGATTCCGAATCGAGGCCAACAGCGTAGAGCGTTCCTTTACTATTGACGATCAAATTTTCGGCATTGATTTTCGATCCCGACTTCGCATAGATCGCAAAATTCTTACCATTCGCCCCGGTCACCGCCGCATTAACCGTGGTGTTCCCGGTTAAGGTAAAGACGGCATTGTTTTTATCGCCATAAATGCCGGCAATATCTTTGCCGTCACGTTTCTGGCTGAGATTTATCGTCAAATTATCGGCAACGATAGAGCCTTTTTGCGCGAGATAAGCGGCACTGGTGCCGCCGACCTTAACGATCCCCACCGCATACATGAACTGATAATCGGCATCCAGCGGGATGTCTGGTCGCCCCACCACGGTGCCTGGAATCACATCACCGATGATATGATTCACGGTAGTCCCTGAACCTAAATTAATGGTTCCGCTGTTGGCAACAATCACTGTCCCGTTGGAAATTAAAAAGTCGCCGTTTTCAAATTCGCCCCCACCCGAAACCGTGGGCGTTCCGCCAGGGTTGGTAATGGTTACACCACCATTATTCGCCACGGAGATCGTATTGTTTTCCCCTGCGGTGCTAATGATTTTATATTCCTGATCTTTAGCGATGATTCCGCTTCCGTTAATAATACCATCTACATCATGAATGGCAGCGCAGACATTATCTGCCATTAACAGACTACTGATTAACAACGCCATGGTTGTTAATTTAAATTCTTTTCTCTTCATATCAATATCCACTGTTTCAAATAACAGCACGCCATACATCGTATTAATCAATGCAGTGCAGAGGTGTATATTTTTAGTAAAAGTAACGGCAATTTAACGCCTGACTAACCGACCCGAACGCCCAGAGTCTCATTGCGGTATTTAGACTATATTTTCCAGATATCAGGCGTGAGAACAAATGAAATGACCTTAGTAATGACGACAATTCAATTATCTTAAAAATACAACATTAAAAGAATATAATTCCTTAAATAACATTATATACAGAATATAATTTCATTAAATGCTATTCAGAAATGAGGTATTTAAGAATAGTTTATCCTCACTTAAGATCTTTCCACATTAGCCAGACATAAGAGATGATGTGAGAAGCCATTTTTATGAGGGAGAGCGACGGAATCTCATCAGGTCATATCCGACGACTCAGCAATAACGGCTCGGCGTTTCTGCGGACAGGGTGAAAATTTTGTTGAAAATGGGGTCATCTATGATGAGGCGTGAGTTTCTTTCGTCAGAATAACTTTTTTGTCTGGAGGGAAAAATAAAACCGGCGCATCAGTCGCCGGTTTTATCAGTGAGTGTTAATTATCGGTCAGGCATATTACGCCGGTTTTTGCTCTGTTTTCACTTGTGCGTTTTCCAGCATCCGACGCACCGGAACAATCAGCACAATCAGTACTGCCGCGCAAATCAGCAACGCAATGGAGCAGCGGGCGAAGAGGTCGGGCAGCATATCCAGTTGGTCAGCCTTAACGTGCCCACCAATCAGACCCGCCGCCAGGTTACCCAATGCGCTGGCGCAGAACCACAGACCCATCATCTGGCCCCGCATTCTTTCTGGTGCTAACAGCGTCATGGTCGCCAGACCAATCGGGCTCAGACACAGTTCGCCCAACGTCAGCATCAGAATGCTGCCCACCAGCCAGAACGGCGATACGCCCGCCCCACCGCTGTTCAACACGTTCTGCGCCGCCATCATCATCAGACCAAAGCCCGCCGCCGCGCACAGAATGCCGATAACAAACTTGGTGATACTGCTCGGACGCACGTTTCTGCGCGCCAGTGCCGGCCAGGCCCAGCTGAAGACCGGAGCCAGCAGGATGATAAACAGGGCGTTGATCGACTGGAACCAGACGGCAGGAATTTCAAAATCACCGATCATGCGGTTGGTGTAGTCGTTCGCGAACAGGTTGAACGAGGTCGGTTTCTGCTCAAAAGCCGACCAGAAGAAGGCCGCAGAAACCAGCAGAATGAAGCAAACCAGCAGCCTGGCGCGCTCTTTGCGCGTCAGCCCGGCAAACACGAACAGATAGATAAAGTAGAGCGCCACCGAAGCGGCAATGACGTAGACCAGCATACTGGCAACGGCGACCGGGTTAATGACGATCACCCCCTGGGCAATCAGCGTCACGATAATGGCAACACCGACCGCCAGCGCCAGCAACCAACCGCCCACGCCGTTTTTCTTCACCACCGGGCTGTTCCAGGTTGAATCGAGCCCCACTTCACTGTCGTAGCGTTTCATGGAAGGAACGGCAAACACGCGGAAAATGACCAGCGCAACCAGCATCCCGATCCCGCCGATACCAAAGCCCCAGTGCCAGCCGTGAGATTTAATCAACCAGCCGGAGATCAGCGGGGCAATGAATGACCCCATGTTAATGCCCATATAGAACAGCGAGAAACCGCCATCGCGGCGGGCATCGCCTTTCTTGTAGAGGGTTCCCACCATGACCGAGATACAGGTTTTGAACAGACCCGACCCCAGCACGATAAACATCAGACCGATGAAGAACAGGTTGTCGCCCATCCAGGCCGACAGGGCAATAGACAGATGGCCGAGCGCGATCAGGATCGAGCCGTACCACACCGCGCGTTGCTGCCCGAGCCAGTTATCTGCCAGCCAACCACCCGGCAGTGCCGCCAGGTACATACTGCCGGCAAAAATACCGACAATCGCGGACGCATTTTCGCGCGCCAGCCCCATACCGCCGTCATAGACGGTCGCGGCCATGAACAGGATCAGTAACGGACGAATGCCGTAAAACGAAAATCGCTCCCACATCTCCGTGAAGAACAGTGAACCCAGCGGATAGGGATGGCCGAAGAACGTTCGGCTTTCGTTTTTATTAACAGAGGAATGCATAATTTCTCCCGAAAGGGTGTGTTGTCTTGCTTGTAGCCACTGAATTACCCGCCGACCATTCATATATCTGGCCGATCATTTACATTCAGCGAAATATTATTTAACCATTTGATAACCACAAGACAGTTTTGTCTAGTGCCAACATCAGGACTTTAAGATGAAAACTCGATAGATGTCTAGTTTTGTAGATTTTCTGTTTGATGAATAAGGATAATGATTGACTTTAAAAGCCTGCAAATTATCGCTTATCAATTCATTAATAAACAAGGCGTTACCTTGAAGCATTATCCCTGAAAGGGCGAAAACGGTCGAACCGTGACGTCCGGTCTTTTTTACTGACCGGGATTTATGAATGATACTCATAGTGGCTATCCCGTTGGCGGCCATTATCTCTGGGTCTGAAAACGCTACACTGCGTCCCACTCTTCATATCCCGATGGATGACTATGATTACCTCTCAGGCGTGTTCGCTCACCGCAACCGGTAAATCGACTGGCCTTACTTTTGTGCTTATTCTCAGTGCGCTAATGGCGTTTACGTCCTTATCCACGGATATTTATTTACCCGCCATGCCGGTGATGGCGAACGATTTACAGGGTGATGCCGAACTGACCATCACCGGTTTTTTGATTGGTTTTTGCATTGCGCAGCTCATCTGGGGGCCAATCAGCGATCGTTTCGGCCGCCGCCTGCCTCTTTTCATTGGCATTACGCTGTTCATCATCGGTTCGGTGGGATGTGCCCTCTCAACCAGTATTGGGCAAATTGTTTTCTGGCGAGTGTTTCAGGCGCTGGGCGCCTGTACCGGCCCGATGCTGGCGCGCGCGATGATCCGCGACCTGTTCAGCCGGACGCGTGCCGCGCAAATGCTCTCCACGCTGATGATTGTGATGGCGATTGCCCCGATTGGCGGACCATTGCTGGGCGGTCAGATGATCAAAATCACCTCCTGGCACGCCATTTTCTGGCTGCTGGCGATCGTGGGCGCTTTCATCCTGATGACCTTGTTCTGGCTACCTGAAACCTTACCCGCCGAAAAACGGCTGAAAACCTCTGTCGCCGGCGTTTTTCGCAACTATTATGCATTGCTGAAGCATCCACAGTTTTTGCGATTCACACTCTGCCTGACGTTCTACTACGTTGCGGCGTATGCGTTTATCACCGGCTCGCCGTTTGTTTACATCAGCTATTTTGGCATCGAACCTCAGCATTATGGCTGGTTGTTTGCGCTGAATATCGTGGGGCTGATGGCTGTAAGCCTGGTGAACCGGCGTCTGGTGCATCGCTATCCGCTTGATCGGTTACTGAAATTTGCCATAGGGATCGCCACGCTTGCCGCGCTGTTGCTGGCGGCGGCGACCGGGCTGAAATTCGGTGGGATTAGCCTTATCGTCGGGACGATTTTTGTTTTCTTCTCGATGAACGGCATTATCGCCGCCACCTCCACCGCCTGTGCGCTGGACGCGCTGCCCAACGTTGCCGGTTCGGCGTCGGCGCTCATGGGCTCGCTACAGTACGGCAGTGGGATTATCTCATCGCTGCTTCTGGCCCTGTTCAGCGACGGCACACCCTGGACAATGGGCTGGGTCATCGCCTTGTTTACCGTCGCCAGTGCCGTGATGGCATTGACCGCCCCCCTCATAACCCAGGAGAAATCATGAACGAACAATTTGCAGGTAATGGTATTTTCCCGAAAGGGCCGAAAAACGAAGCGTATGCGCAATATTTTCAGGGAACCAGCTATCTGAATATGCTGTCCACGCAGGGTGTGAATATTGGCAACGTGGTGTTTGAACCCGGCTGTCGCAATCACTGGCATATCCACCACAAAGGCGGGCAAATTCTGCTGGTGACCGGCGGACGCGGCTGGTATCAGGAGTGGAATAAACCGGCACAGCCGCTGGTCGCCGGAGACGTCGTCAATATTCTGCCCGGCGTCAAACACTGGCACGGCGCGGCAGCCGACAGTTGGTTTGCTCATCTTGCCGTCGAAGTCCCCGCACAAGGAGCCTCCAACGAATGGCTGGAGCCGGTCAGTGAGGAAGCCTACGCCCAGCTACCCTGATCATTCAGGGGTAGCGTAGCGCCTCGATCAGGCGCGCAAACGCGGGCGGATGCTGTTTGCGGCTGGGGTAGTAAAGATAGTAGCCCGGAAATTCAGGGCACCACGCCTGCAGAACCTGCACCAGCGCGCCGGATTTGACGTACTCAGCGACAGAATCTTCCGGCACGCAGGTGAGGCCAAATCCGGACAGTGCGGCATCAACGCGTTCGGTGAGCAGGTTTAAGGTCAACTGCCCTTCCACCCTGACGCGCAGCGGCTTGCCGTCTCGCTCGAATTCCCAGTGGTACAAGCCGCCAGCAGTAGGCAGGCGCATGTTAATGCACCGGTGATTCTGTAATTCATGCGGTGTTTCAGGCGCGGGACGATCGGCAAAATAGTCTGGCGATCCCACCACCGCCATCCGCATATCCGGGCCGATTTTTACCGCGACCATATCTTTATCAACGCTTTCGCCCAGACGCACTCCCGCGTCAAAACGGCCTTCTACGATATCCACAAAACCATTATCGACCACCAGTTCGACACTGATTTGCGGCCAGGCTTTGAGAAAGGGTTTCAGCCTCGGCCACAGCAAACTGCGCGTCGCGTGCTCTCCGGCGGATAAACGGATATGGCCTGAGGGGGTGCCGTTCAGTTGAATGAGCGCTTCCAGTTCCTGCTCAAGATCGGCGATACGCGGTTCGAGACAGGCGATAATTCTCTCGCCAGCGGCGGTTGGCGCTACGCTGCGGGTGGTGCGGGTCAAAAGCCGCAGGTTCAAACGTTCCTCCAGCGCTTTCATCGCGTGGCTGAGGGCCGATTGTGAAACGCCAATCTTCGCAGCGGCTTTGGTAAAACTCCGCTCTCTGGCGACCACCAGAAAGATCTGCAGTTCATTGAAGTTTTCTTTAAGCATGGGCGGATCCTGACAGGGTGCGGGATTCAGGCATGATAGTGAATCACTCCCCGCATTGTAAGGCTCCCCGGTCTAAAAAAAAGCCCGACAGCATAAGCTATCGGGCATCCGGTTTCTCTGGTTAGCGAGCAGGCAGATTATCATTTACGCCGTATCGCGATGGGCCATCAGGGCATAGAGCTTCCCGGCAAAGGTTTCACTGACCGGCCACTCTTCAGCGGCAATGAGGGTCGTCGTGTGAAAACCGCACTGCGCCAGCAACTGCAGGTACGCTTCGTCCCGCCAGGCACGCGTCTGGCTGCTAAAATGCACGACGCTGGCGTCAGCCTTAAGCGCCCAGAACGTCGTGGTGCTGGTTTGCCTATCCTCATCCCAGCGATTTTCGCTCAATAACAGGTGCGGTTCAGCGAGAAACAGCCCCTGCGGACAGCGCTGCCAGGACGCGGGCGCCGTTCCCTGCCTTTTGACTTCATCAAACGTATGCACTTCAATCAGCAACTTGCCCCCCGGCTTCAGCCAGGCTGCACAGCGCGACACCAGTCGTTGCGCATCCTCAGCGCTAAAGACATTGATTTCACCGAAGGTCATCATGATGAAATCAAAAGTGCCGTCAGGCTGGTAGTCGCGGACGTCCTGTTCCTGATAATCAATGTCCAGCGCTGCGCTCTGCGCCTGTTCTCGCGCCCACTGCACAGAGGCCGGAGAGAAATCGACGCCAGTGCAATCAAATCCGCGCTGCGCGAGACATTGGGTGTAAAAGCCGGGGCCGCATCCCAGATCAAGTATTGTTGCGCCCGCGGGAAGCTGGCGGGCGATCCAGTCGACCTGTTGCTCAATGACCGAGAGTTTACGACTGGCCCAGTCGTGTTCCTGTGACAAATGGTTTTCCAGCATTCTGCGGCTGAAATCCGGATCATTCCACGGGATCTTTCCGCCCGCTTCACGATCGTTGTATTGCCCACTCAGAAGCGTCAGTTCAAGAAGGTTCATCCGTTGATCTCATCGTAATATACCTGGTGGCTGAAATATCATTCCAGCACTCCTTCACTACGACAGTATTGTCTCATGATCCCGGAAATATTACTTCCTGCTCAGCTCACACCGGATCATATTTTGTCAGCAGGAAAATCTGATTTCGGCTGATAACCACAAAGCAGGAAAACCACGTTTTATTCCTGCTTTGTCAGCAGTCTGAGGCGGTACCGCGTACCGCCTTTACTTCGTCATGCGTTCAGCGAAGCCATATCAATCACGAAGCGATATTTCACATCGCTTTTCAGCATTCGCTGCCAGGCGACATTGATATCCTGGATATTAATAAGTTCAATATCCGACGTGATCTGATGTTCGGCACAGAAATCGATCATCTCCTGCGTTTCAGCGATGCCGCCGATCACCGATCCCGCCACCGATTTTCGCCCCAGAATCAGCGGTGTACTGTTCAGCACAGGATCCAGATCGCCCAGATACCCCACCAGTACGAGGGTACCGTTCAGCGCCAGTGTAGGGATATACGGTTTCAGATCGTGAACATACGGAACGGTATCAATAATCAAATCGAACTGGTTATAGACGCCCTGCATTTGCTTTTCATCAGTTGAAATCACAATATGCGCGGCGCCCAGTCGACGGGCATCCGCCTCTTTGTTCGGAGAGCGACTAAACAAGGTCACCTCCGCCCCCAGCGCTTTCGCCAGTTTGATCGCCATATGGCCCAGACCGCCTAATCCCACCACCGCAACCTGACTGCCCGGCCCCACCTTCCAGTGGCGAAGCGGCGACCAGGTGGTAATCCCGGCGCACAGCAGCGGCGCCGCGCCTTTCAGATCCAGCGTCTCGGGAATTTTGATGACGAATTTTTCGGTCACCACGATCTTATCGGAATAGCCGCCGTAGGTCGGCATATGATCATGGCGATCGATATCGTTATAGGTCAGCGTGTTTCCTTCTTCGCAATACTGTTCCAGCCCCTGCTCGCAAGGTTTACAGTGCTGGCAGGAGTCAACCATACACCCCACCCCGGCGTAATCGCCGACGCGAAATTTCGTCACGGCGCTACCCACATGCGTAATGCGACCAATGATCTCATGACCCGGCACCATCGGGTATTTCGCGCCGCCCCAGTCATTGAACGCATTATGAATGTCCGAGTGACAGACCCCGCTATACAAAATCTCGATAACCACATCATTGTCGCGCGGATCGCGGCGAACAAATTGATGCGGAGCCAAATCTTCTTTCGCGGCAAACGCGGCGTAACCTTTTACATTAAGCGTCATGAATAGTTCTCCTGATGATGGGTCATATGGCGTGAAAGGGACGACACAGCGCGCA
Source organism: Citrobacter freundii complex sp. CFNIH2 (assembly GCF_002880615.1). Lineage (NCBI taxonomy): Bacteria > Pseudomonadati > Pseudomonadota > Gammaproteobacteria > Enterobacterales > Enterobacteriaceae > Citrobacter > Citrobacter freundii complex sp. CFNIH2. The sequence goes on from NZ_CP025757.1 coordinate 2,696,493, forward strand.
GGCCTTGTCGTCGTCACTCGCTGGCGATGTCATGCAGAATATCGTTTAGACGAAGAGGCAGTAAGGGTATCCACTGGCATGGCCTTATGAACCTGATTCATAAATTAACAGCGTTAGCAACGCAGACCCGCTTAAGTCTAGTCGACATCGCTGCCAACGGTCGGATGAACGCCTGCCTGTGCGGTCAATCCGGCAATATATTTGTCACGTAAATAAGATGTGGCGCTCATTTTTTGCGCATGTCCAGCCCTATTCTGAGAACCGTTTTCAGGAGGTCAAAAACATGAAAAAGCTTCTGATTTGTTGTTTGTTCGGGAATACGGCAAATTCGCTTGCCAAAAAGATGCAGGTACTGGCAGATAGCAGCGGTCACCCTCTCATGATTAGCGCGGTAGGACTGGATAATTTCGCCAGCGTTGCTCCCGCTTTTGACGGTTTTCTCATTGCGCCGCACATTCAATACAAACTCTCTGAGATTTATGAAATTGTCGGCAACGCGCGTCCAGTTGCCATTATTGAAAGCCTGCCCTATGCGTCTCTGGATGCAGAGAAAGTTTTACATTTTGTGAAGGAGAATATGCCTGAGCTGGCAGCCTGACGCATGAGGCCGCAGTGGCCTCTTATTATGAACGATAACGGTCGAGGGGGTTCTCACGTTCATCCCCTCGATTCATTTGCTATTATTTTGCGGAATAGAGGAAATAATCAAAGTCGGCATAAATGCGCTCGCCGGTGAAGTCTTGGCAGCACATCCCGACAAACGCCCCGGTGAAGCGTTCAATGCCTCTTTCTTTAAAATACTCATCGGAAAGTTTACTGTATTCCACATGATCACCTACCGGGAACCCGGTGCGTTCATCCAACGAATAATAAAACCTGGCGGCATCGTCTTTCACGCAGACTTTAAGATACACCAGGCCATCACCGGCATCGTAGTACATCCGTCCAACATATTTGAAATCATGTGCTTCATGGCAACCATCGCAGATAAAGGATACTTCTTTAAAAAAAGGGATAAATAGCTGTCTTAAATATAAGTAAACCGTGACATGCAAACAAACCTCTCGGCAAGAGCCGGCTCATCATCTTCGATGACGTAGCATAGATGAACCATTAAACAAACGGGTATTTATAAGAAATATTCAGCGATAATAGGAACATAACACAACACAAATAACCTTTGATAAATATAGACATTTTCTTTTTTCATCTTTATAAATGCCCTTTTGTGCCCCCGCCTTGTTTTTCATGCGACTCGATGAGTCGTTCATCGAGTCGCCAATATCACCAATTTCTTCACAGACCGTACAAATCTTCTCGGTTCTTGAAGTCCACCTCACTGCCGCGATCGGCTAAGAACAATATTACTTACTTCCCGATAAGAACAACTGTTCATTAATCCACATGCTCTCCTGGCATGAAGGATATCTGTCACGGTCAAATACCCGGTACCGCTTCTTTGCAGGCTGGTTTAGTGCATAGATGACTGAATTGGCTACGTCTTACGAGCTGATGGTAATCTTGTTCAGTTCCTGGACTGCCTCTCGCTCAAAGCTGACATTCCGGTGATTTAATCCAGCGGGGGCTGAATATCAATAATGGTTTCTGCGGAGCCCTATTTCAGGCGTACTGGATATTCATCATTCCCCGTTCAGTTCGATAGATGGTCGCATCGACCTGCCAGGTAGACTGAATCAGCTCCGGGGTAAGCACAGCAGCAGGTTGACCCGACGCCACAACGTGACCTTCATGCAGCACGACCAGGTGCTGACAATATCTTGCAGCCAGATTCAGATCGTGTAATGCCATAATCACGGTAATCGGCAGCGCGGAAATAAGGCGCATCAGCTCCAGTTGGAATTGGATATCCAGATGATTAATCGGTTCGTCCAGTAATAGAATATCCGGCTGCTGGGTGAGCGCGCGGGCTATCTGACAGCGCTGACGCTCGCCGCCTGACAGACGCTGCCAGGTTCTGTGGGTCAGAGCATCAAGCCTCATCATCGAAAGCGCCTGTTGTACAGCATCTTCATCAGCCTGCCGCCATGGCGTGAATGCATTGCGATGCGGCGTGCGGCCGAGGCGAACAATATCAATAACACTCAGCTCCGCCTCCGCCTCCGCATGCTGTGGAACAAAAGCAAGCGTGCGGGAAAGCTGGCGTTGGCTCAAGTTACTTGTCAGCTTGCCGCCAATTTTCACACCCTCACACGCGCAGGGCTGGACGCCAGCCATCGCGCGAATCAGTGTCGATTTACCGGAGCCATTAGGACCGAGTAGCCCCACCGTTTGTGAACGGTGCGCAACAAAGCTGATATCAGATAACACCCGACGAGCCTGGAGCGTCACACTTAGCTTATCAACCACGATATGCATAATCATTTCTCCCGGTTGCGGTACAGAATCATGGCAAAAACAGGTGCGCCCACAAGTGCAGTTACTACGCCAATCGGCAAAACCTGATGACTAATCAGAGTGCGTGAGATCAGGTCTGCAAGAATCATAAAATGGCATCCGGCAAGAAAAGCAACAGGGATAATGAGTAAATGACGATGCCCGGCAATCATGCGGGTTATATGCGGGATGACCAGCCCAACAAAGCCTACGGCACCGATGGCGCTGACGATTACCGCCGTAATCAACGCGGTAGTCAGCAGTAAAATAACGCGTACCTGCAGCACTCGCGTTCCGAGCGTCGAGGAGACTTCCGTACCAAAGTTAAAGGTGTCCAGCGAGCGGCTATAGCAAACCACGATAAGCAACCCCATGATGACTACAGCGAAGCACAGCAGCGCATCAGCCCAGCGTACGCCACTCAGGCTACCCAACAGCCAGAACATAACGCCGCGCGACTGTTCAGCATTGGCCGCCGTACTGACAATGTACGATGTTAACGCGTTAAACAACTGCGTACCGGCGATACCAGCCAGAATGATGCGTGCCGAATTCACGCGCATACCACCCGATAACAATATGATCAGCATAAAAGCGGTACAGGCTCCGATAAACGCCCCGACTCCCGTCGTGATGGAGCCGCTGCCAATACCAAGCAGCATCACGCTGACGGCGCCGGTTGAGGCACCAGCTGAGATACCCAGCAAATAAGGATCGGCAAGCGCGTTACGCAAAAGCGATTGCAGAACCAGCCCGCATAACGCCAGCCCTCCACCGCAGCTGGCCGCCATCAGCGCACGACTCATACGGTACTGCCAGACAATCCCTGCTTCTACGGCGGGTAAATCAAAGTGTGTTAGACCCAGACCATTGGTTATTGCGCGAAAGGCAGTCGCGAAACTTACCGGTATATCGCCGGTTGCCGCAGCAAGAATCATCATGACCGGCAAACTTAGTATCCCGCAGGAAATTATCAGGCTGATTTGCCAGTAAAAAACAGATTTGCTAATCATCTGGAGGGAGCGAAAGCGTTCATCTGCTGGCTAATCAGTTCTACTGCTTCTACGTTACGCAATGATGGATTGAGCGACATGGCAGGAACCACCACTATATGCCCTTGTTTGACCGCAGGCATTTCACGCGTGACGGGATCGGTTTCCAGGAACCGTTTTTTAGTCTCTACGTCATCGGCGGGATAAAGCCGTCTTTCCATACTCGCAATAACAATAATATCAGGCTGAGACTTAACGATATGCTCCCAGGTCACCGCAGGCCACTCCTCATCAGAATCGATGATATTGTTCAGACCCAGTGTTTTATTAATCCAGCCTGGCGCACCTTTACTGCCTGCTATCCATGGATCGCCTTTCAGACGTGGACTTGAAAACCAGTAAACCACTTTAAGTGGCGCTTGCGGATGCATGTGGATTTGCTGCTGCGCGGTGACAATGCGCTCAGACAGCTTCTGCTTCAGAGCCTCGCCACGTGCTGGCACATCAAAAACGCGCGCCAGCGCCGAGATTTCATCAAGAATGATATCGATTGAGTAAGGTTTTGATCGTACGCCATCGCCGTTGGAGGTAGCTGTGACTGTTTTTGCAGTACAGTCGGCTGGAGAGATCCAGGTCCTGATACCCAACTGTTCAAATTGTTGACGCGTAGCAACCTCTCCCTGCGGGCCAACGTGCCAGCTGTACTGAGCAAGAACAAGCTCAGGGCGCTGGGCCGCTACGGCTTCGAATCCCGGCGCATTCTCAGCAAGTCGCTTCAGCCCCGCCCCTTGCTTTTGTAAATCATCGGGTAATGCTCCAAACCAAACGGCAGTGCCTACAATTTTATCTTCCAGTTCCAGCGCCAACATGAGTTCCGTTTCATGTTGACCAATTGTCACCACACGTGAAGGTGCATGGTTAAAGGTTTCTTTAACGCCGCAGTTTTCAATTGTCAGTGGATAGTTGCCAGCGGTTGCGCCAGTCAGGGGAATCAACAGCAGTACAGACATCAACAGTGGGAAAGTGAGTTTCATAATTCCGAATACAAGATATGTTATAACATAACAATATACGTATTCTAAAATTCGCTGTCAACGCATAGTACACCTCCTGCATATATCAGGATTCCCGGGGCGGTTCACAACGGCTTAAGGATGCAGAACTGCTGGCACCGACCGATAGCACGGGCGACTCATACGACAACGCGATGGCGGAGAGTATCAACGGGCTTTACAAAGCGGAGGTGATACACCGGATGAGCGGGAAAAACCGCGCTGAAGTGGGTGGGCGGGTACAACAATCGACGGTTGTTGGAACGACCAGGTCATATCCCGCCGGCAGAAGCAGAACAGGCATATTACGCTTCCATTGTAAAAGGTGATCTGGCAGCCTGAGTTCACAGACAAAACACTCTCCCGGAAAACCGGGGTGGTTCACCCTATCGCTATAGGTAAGCCTGTGTAAAAAAGTTTACCGTACAATAGTTCTCTATAACCAAACTGATCCCAAATGACCTGTCATTCCGTTATCTCCTTCTCCTGTTCAATGGGGATTATACTGTCCAGGTGTAAGCGACTAAGACTGTTGCTGTTTCCACTGCGTCGTCCTGTGATTTTACTGTAGCATCTTCGGTGACTGACGCACCAGGATGTGGATGTTTCATAAAGATGCACGCGTCTGATGCCGTTTTTATGACTGATTAGTCCTGTGTGTGTTTTACTTGTTGCCATGAGAACAAAGATCCTCTTGATGTTAAATACTATTCTCTTTATATGAAATATGACATTTACAGGGGCGCAGCCAATCCTGGAGTAAACCCATGCTCTTGTTATTTAAATAGAATTCAGTTACATGCTCATCTGTAATAGGCATTTTGGTTGCTGGGTAACGAGGTATCTTGAGAATATTTTTCTTTATAACTGTTCAAAAGTTGAATATTTACTTACTAATTCTATAGATAAAAAAGCCTATCATTGTAGTGATAGGCAAATATGAGTCTGTAAAGTTATTCTACCGTCTTTTTAATCAAACGAAGGCGAGCTACACATTCTGGTTGCTTATCCCGAATTAACGTTTCGTCATTCTTCACGGTGAGAAATAGATATTTTTTCTCCGTGTCGAACGCCAGACTATTAGGATGAGGGGAAATTTGTAGTGTCTGCACTCTCGTATAATTGCGAGTATTAAAGACAGTAAGCGTTCCTTCCCCCTTATCGACGCGTATCCCTCGCCGATTCGCAACATAAAGTCGTTCTTGCTCATCATCCCATACCAGACCGATAGGTATTTCATCCGTCGCCATCCGGGCGATAATTTCAGCCGTATCCGCATTGAGCACAAAAACTTCATGCCCCTGACTGCGCGAAATGTAGTCCCGTTCAAGATGGTTGTTCCGCCAGTCTCGGCGATCGATTCCCTGATCCACACCAAACAGTCTGTTCTGACGGCGGTCATAAACCATATTCAGTAACTGATCGGCCGCCACCTCATGGCAATGAACGATGCTCAGCGTGTCCGGATCGACAACGAAAAGATGTCCCTGCATATTCGACACAAACACTCTCCTCCCCTGGCTATCCAGCGTGATGCCTACGACGTTATAGCGAAAGCCTGGCAGCACTTTTTCCAGCCTGCGCTCGCGGGTATCGATAACAAATAAAACGCTGTCGATCCCGAGCCCCAGTCCCGGCAGAAACAGCCGCTCCGTGACCGGATCAAACACCAGTTCGCGAAGCTTCCAGGGATAGCCCTCACTGACGCCAAAGCGCGCCAGTTCGCGCATCAAAAACGCCAGCCGCGCGCCGGAAATGCCCTCCTGCTGGTAACGTTGCTCAAAAACGACCTCTTCCATCAGCGGGATGGTGGCGATAAGCCGGTTCTTGCAGATATCCACCACCGCCACCGAGCCATTAAAACCCTGCGTGAGATAAAGCAAACCGCGCTTATCGTCCAGCGCCACGCCGAATCCTTTTACCGGCAATGCGATCTCCGCTTCCACGCTGAGCGTCTGCGGATTAATGCGCAGCACCCGCGACTGCGTTTCATCTTCCCAGTCCGGCGCGCTGACAAACAACGCCTGTTGCGCGTCGCTGAAGACCAGCTCAACCACCGTCGTCGCAGGATAGATACGTTGAATATCGCTAAGCTGAATGTGATCCATTGGGTTCATAAATGTTGTTGTCCTTCCTGTTGGGCGATGTTCATCTTCTCGCGCAGGGATGCCATCGTTACGTCCGGCCCCCCCACCGACTCGGCCATGACCGTAAACAGCTGAAGAGTTGTCTGGGCGATGAGATCAACCTGAGCAGGAGAATAATGGTCCGCGCGATAGCTCAGCATCACTCGCACGTCTGGTTCTCCGTCGATTTGTTCCTCCATCACTTCAAACTGTAACCCCAGCACTGACTCCGTTTTTTCCGGATCAACCTGGCGGAAACGCACCTCCCGGTCGTCGGCAAGACGGAACGCACCGTTGAGCTTGTTTTTGGCGTGGATCTGAATGAAAACCTCGAACATATGGCTGTCCTGCGCAAGCTTATCGCCGAACAGCGCTTCTTCCACCAGGTCGACTGGAATGTCGGTATAGGGCATTGAATCATTGATTTGCCGCTTCACGTCATCGATCAGGGCATTGATGGTTGGCACCTGGGTAAACTGTATGCGATGCGCCACCACGGTGGTGAAATAGCCAATGGTATCAAAGAATTGTGCATCATTACGTCCGGAGGCGGAGGTACCTATCGTCAGCTCTCTGAGGTTGCCAAGCAAATGCAGCGCAGCCGCAATACCGCCGTACATAACGTTAAACAGCGACGCGCCCTGCTGTTTCGCCAGCTGATAAAGCCCCTTTGCCACCTCGCGTTCGACTTTGCATTCCACCCATCCGCCGTGTGAACCGGAGGCTTCCCTCACCTGCTCTTTGGCGGCGAAAATGGGCATCGCTGGCGACACGCCGTACAGGCGATCGAGCCAGTAACGCAGATGCCGATCGTTAAGCCCCTCTTCATGCTGTTGCAACGCAAATGCATGGAACGGCGGCGGAACGCTCTTCCACTCCGGCGCACGACCCGCTGAGCGACTCTTCACCGCCAGAGCAAGCTCATCCATCAGCAGATTGGCGGACCACTCATCCAGCACGATATGGTGGAACAGCAGCGACACCACCTGCTGACCATTTTTCTCATCCCTGAAAAAGGTAATGCGAATGGGCAGCTCATTATCCAGTTCAAAATGATGATCTGCGGCGCGCTTCAGCGCCTGATCAAGAGGCTCATGCTGCTGGCTGTCCGAGGGCCAGAACCATTCGTACTGAGAGAGCATCTGGGGCGGAATGACCTGCTGGTAAATCTCGCCGCCAATGTCCACAAACACGCTACGCAAACCCGAATGACGCACCAGGATATCGCTGAACGCCTGGCGGAAAATCTCTTCATCAATAGCATCAAGAAAGCGCAGCGCAAACGGAATATTGAACGCTTCGCTGAATCCCAGCGCCTTGTAAATCTTCCATAACGACTTTTGCGCCAGGGAGAGAGGTGCCTGAAGCTGGCTGACATACGCATTTTCGCACACCGCGCCGCTGGCCTGTGCCTCATCCATTTTCGCACACGCCGCCAGTTGCGCTGCGGTCGGATAACTGAACAGATCGTTAATGTTGATCTCAATGCTATAGTCGTTTTTTAAGCGCCCGATAATTCGTGTGGCAATAAGCGAATGCCCGCCAAAATCAAAGAAGTCGTCGTTTTCACCCATTTCCGGCATCGCCAGCGCTTCGCGAAACGCCTCCAGAATGCGCTGCTGAACATCCGCTTCGCCAGAGTAAGTAGACTGCGGTACGACAACGCTAACCGGCAGTTGGCTGACCTGCGCGTCCTGGCATTGAATGCTCTTAAACAGTAAGTATTCCGCGACCCAGCCTGCGATCTGCGCCCCGGCGATAATCTCCACCTGCGCGGGATCCTGAAACGCCACCGTCAACGGCCAGCGCGTATGCCCCGGCGGTAATGATAAAGGCTCACACACAATCCCGTGTAAAGATAACGCAGTCTGCCAGCACACGCGCAACGGCACGCCTTCGTTAGCCAGCGGGAGCATAATATCGTGGCCCTGCACGTGCCGATGAATGAGTACAGCAAGTTCTGCAGATGATTTACCCGCGCAGGTCAGCACCAGCGGCGCGGGGTTGCCATTCTGAAAGCGGTCGCCCTCGAACCAGAGCGTGATCTGCGCCTGTCCGGCGATCTCGCTGAGCGCCAGCGCAACGCCTGCGGTCCACTCGCTGAGTGCCTGTTCCTGCGGGCCAGCGCTGACCGGCAGAGTAGTGCGCAGGTGAACGCCGTGGTCGACGTGTCCCGGCAGCGCCGCGCAGGATGACAATAAGTGACTGCCCACGGGAGATGGCAGACTTCCGGGCGGCGAGGACTCGCGCGGCTGAGTGCCGTCTTGCCCGTTGTAAAACGCGCTGACGGTCTGCACTATTTCCGGCAATCCCAGCGAAATGAGCAGGATATCGTGGACCACCATTCCCAGGATGCAGATCTCTTCACCAATAAAAAGGTAAAAGTGGAGCGGCGTGGTGCTGGCGAGATCGAACGGTGTCTCTTTTAACCGCAGCAACGCCTCTGACGCCTGCCGTTCATGACGAATGGCCTGTATCGTCACGCCCGGCGATACGGAGGCTGGCCGTCGAACCAACCCGCGTGCGTCATCATAGTCATAGTTCAGGTTCGCCGCGCCGGTCTGCTGCTGCGCCAGAGTGAGCGCATTCACTAAACGCCCGGTATCGACGCGGCTATCGAGCGTCCAGGCAAAGCAATGCTGGCTTTCACCATGCTGCTGCTGTTGATGCTCAAACCAGATCTGTTCTTCAGCCTCGCTGGCCTTTTCCGTACGCTGCATGCCGGACTGATAAAAAATCGTACTCATAAACCCCTCTCAGGCGAACTGCCCACCTCGCCAGATCGTGTTGATATTTGGGGGAGCCGAACCTCCCCCACGCTTTTCGCCTCAGAAATCCAGTTGCACGGCAACGCCGACAAGACGAGGGCGCTGCAACACCGCCGTCGAAACATCGTTGTCGATCACCATAATCCGCTTGTCAGAATCAAACAGGTTTTGCGCAAAGACGCTGACGCGGCCATGGGTGAAGGTATAAGCCACCTGCATATTCGCTATCCATGACGAGGGAATTTCGCCCCGGCTATCGTTGTCATACTGGGAATAATAGGTATCGGTAAAGCGAACGTCTCCGCTCAATTCCAGTCCGGGCATCAGCATATATTTCGCGCCGAGGTTTGCCGTTAATGACGGTGCTCGCGGTAATTCATGTCCGTCTATTCCGCTGCTGGAGAATTTTTTAATCTTGGTTTTTAAAACCCCAACGGAGCTGTTCAGTTCAAAATCCAGCGTTGGTTTCCAGATAGCACCCAGTTCCGCGCCGTACGTTTCGACTTTATCCGCATTTCTGATCACCATCGAACTACTGTTGGAATTAAGATAATACGGTAACTGCATATCTTTATAATCGTTGTAAAACAGGTTGCTGGTTAATTCCAGATTCCAGTCGCTTATCCCGTGACGGCTGTATAATTCATAGCTCCAGACATATTCAGGATCGTAGGTATAGTTAATTAACGGCGCGACAAAGGTCATTCCCGCCCCGCCAGCGTTATATCCTCGCGACACCTTCATGCCTAACGTCTGTTGCGGTAACGGTTTCCAGGCAATATCAAGTTTCGGCAGGAAAACGTCCCAGGTTTCATCAAAATCCACCTTCCGGGTCGCACCGCCTTTGCGCTGACGATGCTCGCGCTCGACGCGGCTTGCGGCGGTGATATCCACCTCTGAGGTCACGGCCCAGGTCAGTTCGCCAAACGCCGAGTAGGTTTCCGTTTTATCCTTGAACTTACTGCCGCCGAACAGGTTCACAAACTCATCCTGCGAGGCGTGGAAATAACGCGCACCCACCAGTCCGCGCAGGGTATCGCCTTTGACGCCAAAGCGGGCCAGCGGCTCGGTCTGGAACTCTTTCCCGTCAATATTGGCCCACGGCAGGCTTTCTACGGTGCGACGGTGGTTGTCAAAATCGGTGTAGATCAGCTTGTTCTCCAGGCTGAGGCTTTCCGAGGCTTCCCAGGCCAGATCCCAGATACCGCTGGTCGAAGTGGTCTCAAACACCGGACGCCGTGGGTCGAAACGAGCGCTGACATGATTTTTCGGACTCAGCGTCTCATTCTGCGGCGCCCGACTGTCAAAGTGGTTAACGGTCAGTTTAGTGGTGAGTTCGCGAAGCCCGGCCGGGTTGAACAATAACTTGCCGCGCAGATTGGTGGCTTCAATTTCCCGCGGATCGCCCACCGGATCGTAAGAGATTAAATTGACGAAGCTGTCGCGCCGCTGTCTATCGGCGCTGAGACGAAACGCCAGTTGATCTTCAATAATCGGCCCAGATAACATCGCGGAAGCCACGGTAGAGCTTTGATTCCCGCCGCCCGCCTTCACTGAGGATTCCCAGTCGAAGGTCGGATCTTTACTGGTCATCACCACGGCGCCGGCAATCGCGTTGCGCCCCTGGATATAGCTTTGCGGTCCGCGCCAGACCTCAACCCGCTCCATATCCCACAAGGATTGCGGCCCAAACGCCAGCTCGTTGTAGGTCAGGGAACGCCCGTCCAGCGAAAGATTCAACCGCGGCCGGGTGCCATTCAGGAAAGCATTCGCCCCGTTTGCCGGGCCTGAGCCGTCGATACCGCGAATCGTAGGCAGATCGTTGCCGATACCGGTATCGACAACGTTGGCGGTCATTTTTAAGAGATCCGAGACCTGGGACGCGCCCGGCATCGCATTAATACGTGCGTCATCAAATACCTCGACGCTGCCGCTGGTATCGTAGAGCGTCCGGGCCACTTTCTCTCCGGTGACCACAATCGTATCCGGTTGAGAATTATCGTCACGCAGAGATACTTCTTCTGCGGCCATGACGTCTCCGGCGGCAAATACATATAAACCAAATATTGCGTAAGGAACAGGGTATTTCTTCGCCGTACTGCGGCGTCGGTATTTTAAAAATATCTGTTGTGCTTTATCACTCTCTAGTTCGCTCATTGTTTTCTCCTTTCCCAAAATGCGCACTAAATTTGCTTATTGTTAGATTGAGCGACAAAGAACACATTGCTTTATATTGGCAGCCTGACGGCCTTATTATGAGTGACTTACTTTCTCATCAGACGCACCGAGCCCGCCTGAAAAAATACCACCTAAACGGAAGGCATTCGCAACAGCAGAATAAGTAAATAAACGCCGCCGATAATCCCGGTCATTAGGCCAACGGGAAGGGTTAATGCCAGCGGCTGAATTTGCGTAAGCATATCGGCACCCAGAAGCAGGCAACTGCCAGCCAGCCCGGCGCTGAAAACCGGTAATCCCGGCGTTCTGGTTAAGCGTAACGCCAGCTGCGGCGCAATCAGGGCAATAAACGCGATTGGCCCTGTCGCACTGGTGGCCACCGCGGCCAGCGTGACGGCGCAGAACGTTACCGTTCTTCGCGTCCGCTCAACGCGCACCCCAAGCTGGCTGGCAATATCATCTCCCATCGCCATGATATTTATCGCTCTGGCGTGCAGAACAATGGCCGGAAGCAGCACCAGAAGACTTAACGCCACCGGTGCCACGTGATACCAGTTGCGTCCCTGCGTGGTACCGGCCAGCCAGAGCGTGGCGGTCACGGCATTGTCGATATCACCTTTCACCAGCAGCAGCGCATTAAGCGCGCTGAGTACCGCTCCGACGCCTATCCCCATCAGCACCAGTCGCTGGCCCTTCACCACGCCATAATGGCGCGCCAGATAATAGACCAGCAGCGCGGTGGCGAACCCGCCGGCCATGGCAGAAAGCACAATGGCGACCGGGTTTCCTTCAAACAAAATGATCTGGATAATCGCCCCGGTCGCTGCGCCGGTGGTAAAACCGATCACGTCCGGGGAACCCAGCACATTTTTCGATACCGACTGAAAGAGCGCGCCGGAAACGCCTAACGCAAAGCCAACCAGAATGGCGGTCAGGACGCGGGGCAAACGGATCATCCTGACAATATGCTGCGCCGTCGGATCACCTTCTCCCCGCAGCGCCTGGAAGGCTGACTCCACGGGAAGCATGAAACGCCCGACCAGCAAGGCATACAGGCCCGTCACCCCAAGCAACAGCGCCAGGGCGGCGCACACCCATCCGGCCCTCTGACTCATACGCGCGCCCCCTGCCAGCGTTTAACCAGCAGCACGAAGAACGGTCCGCCGATTAACGCTGCCATAATGCCGACGCCAATCTCGCCGGGATGACCAATTATCCGCCCGAGAATATCCGCGCTGAGTACCAGTATTGCAGAGAACATCATCGCCCACGGCAGCAGCAGACGGTGTCCCGAGCCGACAAAAGCCCGTGCAAAATGGGGCGCGGTGAGACCGACAAAGCCGATCGGTCCGGCCGCTGCCGTGGCCGCACCCGCCAGAATGACGATGATCGCGGCAGAGATCCCTGCGAGCACATGCGGGTTAATGCCAAGTGCGCGTCCTGTGTCCAGTCCCAGCGCCGCCACGTCCAGCATTCGCCCTCCCGCCAGCGCCAGAATAATACCGACACACGCAAGTACCGAGACCGGCAGCAGCACGTCATACCCCCGTCCCTGCAACGCGCCCGTCACCCAGTGACGAAACCTGTCGAAGGCGTCGGCGTCGCTGTTCAGAATAACCAATTGCGTCAGACTCAGCAGAACGATAGTCAGCGCCGCGCCAGCCAGCACGATACGAATCGGATTGGCGTGGTTCAGGCCACCCATCATAAATACCAGAATACTGATAACCCCGGCACCAGCCACACCGAATACCATATAACTGCTGACGCTGGTGACATTTAAAAAGGCAATCGACAGCACAATCGCCAGCGTGGCGCCCGCGTTAACGCCTAACAGGCCGGGGTCCGCCAGTGGATTGCGAGTCAGCGTCTGCATTATCACCCCGGCTCCGCCAAGCGCCGCGCCGACCACCATCGCCAGCAGCGTGCGCGGCAGGCGTAAATGCCAGACCAGCAGATGCGCGCTGTTTTGCGGATCGAACTGCGTCAACGCCTGCCAGATCACCGCAGGCGGGATCGTCCGCGAACCAAACCAGAGACTGGAGAAACCCAGCATCAACAGAATAAGAAAACCACCGCCCAGCCCTGCACTTCGCATCCCACGTCCCGCACACTGCGCAAACATCTCAGCGCGCCTCCGGCGTGGCCGCAGCGGACGGCGTTTCAACGACAAAACGATCGGCGATTGCCTTAACCATTTCACTGGCGCTGTAGAAATCGACGCGAAAAGCGTGAGGCCCCAGGCTGTAGACCTGGCGGGCGCGGGAAGAAGGCAAACGCTGTAACAGAGGATCGTTGATAAATTCGTCTATACGCACATCGCTGGCGCTCAGCAAAAAGGTTGTTTCGGCTTTCAGCTGGGTCAGGTTTTCATATTCAACCCAGATAAAATCGCCCGAGCGGGTGAGATGACTTTGCCATGCGGGGTCGGGCGCTTCGAGGGTGAATCCCAGTGATTGCAACAGCCGCGCGTGAACGCTTTCCGGTGTCGCCACGGGATTGACAGTGCCCGGCCCATTGAAATTGATAATATTGGCTTGCCCTTCCGGCAGGCGGATCCGCGTTCTGGTGCTGGCGATCAGCGCATCGAAACCGGCAATACGTGCGGCGGCCTGTTGCTCCAGCCCCAGCGCGTCGCCCAACTGGCGCGCCAGATCCTGCCAGGTCTGATTGCCGTAATTGACCACGATAACCGGCGCAATGGCCTGTAAATCCGCCAACTGTGCCCGCGCGGAATCCGCGCCATTGATTGATACCACAATTAAATCCGGTGCTGCGGCCCACGCCTGTTCCAGATCGACGCTGCCCGCCGGCCACACCTTCGCGACCTTTTTGGCTTTTGCGACGTCCTGCCACTGGCCGAAGAACTGACCGTTCACCGCCGTGGCGCTGGCGACAACCGGCGCATCAATCGCCAGCAGGGTTCCGGTGACGCTGACGGCGGTCGATAATATGCGTTTGGGCTGCTGAGGAATCGACGTGACCGTGTCATCGGCATTATGAAACGTTCTCGGCCATCCCTGTGCGACGCATTGCCCCGCAAACATGACCAGTCCGAGCGCCCACATGACACTCTTAAACCAATGGCGTTGTTTTTCCCTACAAACGTTCATTTTTGCCTGCTCCCTCTGCCACTCTTCCGATCGGCGCGTTCAGCCCTTTGGTCAGCAATTAACCCATCGTAAACCATCGCATCATAGCCTTTCTTTTGAATAAACATCAACAGCAAGAATAATAATTATCATTTTCATTCGCATTATCGTGCGATATATTCAGGGCGTTTCCGTTGGCTTAATCAGGAAAGATACCCAATGAAATCATTGACTCCAATGCAGGCGGCCTCCTGGGTCGGCAGGCAGTCGCCCCAGGCGTTGGGCGGCGTTGCCGCTCACTTATACGCCGAATTTGACGGATTTATTCATGACAGCGCGCGCTTCCGGCAGGCCGTAAACGCGCTGTATGCCCGCCACCCCATGCTGCGGTTGCGCATCAGCGATGAGGGGCAGCAGTACGTAGTGGCGGAGCATCCTCCGACGAGTCTTGATGATTACCGCCACTGCACCGGCAAAGACATCCAGACCCGGCTGGCGGAGAAACGTCACCGCATGGAGAACCAGCAGCTGCTGCGCGACCGGGGCGTGCCGTGTGAAATCAGCCTCTCATTGCTGCCGGAAGGGAAAAGCCGGTTACATATCGATCTGGACATGATCGCCGCTGATGCCGGGTCATTTCGTATCGTTATGGAGGATCTGGCGCGTTTTTATGCCTCTCCGCCCGACGATATTATTCCGCAACATGAGGTGGCATGGTTTCACTATCTGGACCAGCGTCTTCACGATCCGCAGTTGCAGACGCTCAGAATGCGCGACCGTCTCTGGTGGCAGGCGCAATTACCGACGTTTCCCCCTGCTCCGCGTCTTTTTGCAACGAAACAACGCTGTCAAAGCCGCCGATTAGCCCTGTCTCTTGACCGCGAAACCAGCCTCGCCCTTAACGCCTGCGCACGTCAGCATCATCTGACGCTCAGCGCGCTGTTCCTGTCGCTGTTTACGCTGACGATTGGTGAAGGACTTGCCCAGCCAGCGCTGCGCATCAACGTGCCGACCTTTTTCCGCGATCCGGATTTCCCCCAGGTGGAACAACTGGTGGGCGATTTTACGGATTTGCTGCTGTTCAGCGGCGAAATCCGCCCGGCGATATCCCTGCTGCACCACGCACAAGAGACGATGGAGCAGCTTCATGAACGGGTCGCGCACGGTCACTATCCTGGCGTCAGCGTTATGCGCGACCTGTCGCGACAGCACGGTAGCCTGCAATACTCGCCGGTCGTTTTTACGGCTGGCTTCGGTATTCGCGGCGGCGCGCTGTTCTCCGAACGCGTCCGCGAACAGCTCGGTACATTGAATTGGGTGATATCACAAGGCCCACAGGTCGCGCTGGACGCGCAGGTCGCCTGGTATGGCGACGAGATTTTGATCAACTGGGACGTGCGGGCCGACGCCTTTAAGCCAGGGCTGCCTGAACGCCTGTTTACGCATTTTAACGCGCTCGCCAGTCGACTGGCGCAGCAGCCCGACCATATCCACCACCCGGTTTCGCAGTGGCTTGCCCGCCCGCCGGAGGTCGAACACAATGCCCAATTCGGGGAGGAAAGGATGACGACACCCTTAACGCCGTTACAGCAGGCCTATCTGCTGGGAAGAAGCACACAGTGGCCGCTGGGCGGCGTGTCGATGCATGATTTCAGAACCTTTCGCGGACCACTGGAACCGTCGCGTTTCTGTCAGCGCGTCGCGGAGTTGATCGCCCATTTCGACGCCTTACGCACGGTGATCGACGCCGAAAAACAACAGCAAACGGTGCTACCCGCCCTGCCCGCGCCTGTGGAGCGGATAGACCTCACCGCCCTCAGCGAGAATGATGCGGAGCTGCAACTCCGGCAGCTTCAACAGCGCTATCAGCAACGTTGTCACGATCTCGCCTTCCCACCGTGGAACATCGTTCTGATCGCCATGCCGACGCAAGGCGAGTATGTCGTCTTTACCAGCTTTGATGCCCTAATTCTGGACGGTCAGGGGATCTCGCACATTGTCGCGCGCCTGTTCGATAATCAGCCTCTGGAGCCACTGTTGCCGCGGAGACCCGACGTCGAATCGCCGGGAACCGCCCACAGCCGCGAAGCGGCCAGAGAGTGGTGGAAAGCGACGCTCAACGACGCGGTCACGCCGTCGCGTTTGCCCTGGCAACGACCGCTGAGCGAAATAACGCGCCCCGAATGGCGACGTGAAAGCCGGACGTTAGCGGCGAACAGCCGAAAAACCCTCACCCGGCTCGGCGCTAAAAGCGGATTATTCGCCAACAGCGTGCTGTCGGCAGTCGTCCTCGACACGCTGGCGCTGTGGGCGGAGGATGAAACGCTGCTGGTCGGCGTGCCCTGCGCGTTTCCGGCGACGGCAGAACAGCCCAACAACGCCTCAACGTTTATCGCAGTACACTATCAGCGCACCGGCGAACTGGAAGAGAATGCGCAGCGTTTGCAGGTGGATATTCTCCACGGCCTGGATCATCTCGCCTGGTCGGGTGTCGATCTGGCGCGCCAGCTGGCGTCGCGAAACGCAAACCAGCCCGTGCTGCCGCTGATCCTCACTAACTGTCTGGCGTGGGAAACGTTGCCCGCCGGATCAGTCATCCGGGAAGAAGACGGTCTGACCCAGACGCCGCAGGTGGCGCTGGACATGCGTCTGATGACCGACAGCGCGGGCAATCTGCGGCTGGTTGCAGACTATGTCGTACAGTCGCTGTCCATGGAAACGATACGGGCCGTGCTGGAGGCAATTACGCGGCGTATTCAGTTAATCGTCGACCGCGAATCGCTGAATATTTCGCTGCGTGAGGCGCTATCGTATTCCCATTACCAGGCAAACACGCCGATGACGACCGCGGTCGGGTATGACTTTCTGGGCAACATTGCCGGACATTTGTTTAGCGGTGACGACGCCCGCACGGCGCTGATTTGCGGCGACAGACGCTGGAGCTGGAAACAACTCGGTCAGCAGGTTGCGCGCGTGGCAAACGGGCTGCTGGCGCGTCAGCTGAAACCCGGCAACGTGGTGGCGATTTCACTGCCGCGCAGCCCGGAACACGTCATTATTTCGCTCGCCTGCGCGCTGACCGGGATCGTTCGCGTGCCGGTAGAAATTAACTCACCGGCGGAACGCACGCGCTATCTGCTGGAAAACTGTCGTCCCGACCTGGTGATCAGCCAGGAAGATGCGCAGGTTGTTGGCAGCGTTACGCCGCTGGCGCTGGTGTCGGATAACGACTCACCCCCGCCATTCGCCGGGCAAAGCGCCAGTGAACAGCCGTCATATTATCTCTATACCTCGGGCACAACGGGTAAACCCAAGTGCGTGATGCTCAATAACCGCGCCACCGCTAATGTGCTGGCGCAAACTATCGCCCACTGGCAGGTAGACGAGCGCGACGTGTTTATTTCCGTCACGCCGCTGCATCACGACATGTCCGTTTTTGATCTGTTCGCCGCGATGAGCGTTGGTGCAACGCTGGTGATCCCGGCGCAGGAGCAGGAAAAAGATGCAATCGGCTGGAGTCGTCTGGTAGAACAGCACCGGGTTACGCTTTGGTGTTCAGTGCCTGCGATACTTGAAATGCTGCTGGATTGTGCCCAACCGGCGCAACTTCGCACGCTGCGGCTCGTGGCGCAGGGCGGTGATTATATAAAACCCGCTACGCTCCGGCGTTTGCGGGCGCTTTGTCCCGCGCCGCGTCTGGTTTCGCTCGGTGGTCCGACGGAAACCACGATCTGGAGCATCTGGCATGACATCACCCCCGACGACGTTGAGCACGTTCCCTATGGCCAACCGCTCGCCGGCAATCAGTATTACATCTGCCATGACAGCGGCGAACATTGCCCCTGCGGCGTGGCGGGCCGCATTCATACGGCTGGCGTCAATCTCGCCTGCGGCTATCTGGAAAACGGTGAACGGGTCGACCATGATTTTGTGAATCTTCTCACCCCCGAAGGTGAAACCGTCCGCGCCTTCCGCACGGGCGATATCGGCTTTTACCGGCCTGATGGCGTCATTATGTTCGCCACGCGCATCAACGGTTACGTGAAAATTCGCGGCGTGCGCGTTTCGCTGCCGGAGATCGAGGACGTCTTTCGCCAGCATCCCGCCATTCACGATATCGTCGTGGTGGACTACGCGACGGACGATGCTAATGAAAAATCTCTCGGGGCGATTTGCCTTGTCGGCGACCACGTCACGCCGGGAGCGGCGGAACTGCGCGCTTTCGCTCAGCGCTACCTTCCCTGTACGCATATCCCGGGACGATTTATTACTCGCCACGCCTTCCCGCTGACGGCCAACGGCAAGATCGATCGCCATGCGCTGCGCGCCAGCCTGGCGCAAACACCTCAACACCCATCGCCTGCGCTGAACGCCCCCGCCTGCGCAGCGCGTCCGGCTATTGAACAAAAAATACTGGAGATTTACTGCGCGGCAATGCAGCAGCCTGCCCGCGCGGAATGGGATGCCACGGTGCCGTTCATCGTGATGGGGTTGAAGCTGAACCATCTGAAGACGGTCAGAGAACGCCTTAACGCCGAGTTTGGCTGTCGCCTGGCCGGGCACGATCTGATTAAGTGCAAAAATATCCGCGACGTTTGCGCACTGTTGAACTAAACCAGTCCGGCCGCCAGGGGATTTATGGCGGCCGGACTGGCTGATTACAGCAACGGCTGAGGTTCGTACTGCGAAGCGAAGGCGTGCGAGAGCCAGTCGGTTAAGCTGGTGAGCATAGCCTGCGGATCCAGTCCCGGGAACATGCCCGCTTCCGCGTCAATATCGACATGAAGTTCACTGCAATCGGTGCGACCGCGCCAGGTAATATTAAAGCCGTCTCCAGGCCCGCTGGCCATCACCTGACGCGCCGTTTCGCAGCCGGCAAAGACTGGCGGATCGAAAGGCAGAACGTTAATCAGCGGCGAGAAGAAGTACCGCATTCCCTTGCCAATGCCCTGATCGGCGGCAAGCGTTTCAATGCGGTAACGGCTGTGTGCACGCATATCGTGGAGCGCGATGGCGGTACGCTTCAGGAAATCAACAAGACTTTCCAGGGGATCGAAAGTGATAAATACTGGCAATATATTCACCGCCAGCGACGGTGTATTGGCCGCTGCATGACTACGCCGGTTCATCACCGGCACCCAGACAGGCAAGACGCCGTTATGTTGCACATCAGGGATCTGTTTTGCCATCCATGCGGCGGAAAGGACCAGCAGGACATCAGGCCAGCCAATCCGACACAACTCGGCCAGCGCAAGAATATGTTTAGTGAACGAGGCCGGAAGCCATGTATCACTGTGCAGGGATTCGGTTGCGTAATCCTCCCCGCCTTTCTGTAATACCTTTAGTGGAGGTGCCTGTTCGAGAAGTCGGTGCCAGTACGCGCGATCCGCCTGACACTTTTTGCTGCGCGCGTAGTGCTGCTCTTCTGCGAGAAAATCAGCAAACGGGTTGAGTGGAAACCCCGTCAACGTAGTCTCGCAATAGGCCTGATACAGTTCCGCGCAGCGATGTTCTATTAACGCCATGCCGAAACCGTCGACAATAATATGATGCGCACGAATATAGACCATATAGTGCTCAGGCGAGAACCGTATCAGCCATACCGCGGCCAACGGCTGGCGCAACAGATTCAGTTGTCCGTCAATATCACCCTGCATCATGGCCTGTGCGACCGTCTGCGCAGAGCGCCGCTGTTGCATATCGATAATACGGACGTCGGGATACTGGTGGGGATCGCAATACTGAACCGGCATGGCGTCTTCCCCAACTAAGCGAAAGCGGACGGAAAATACCTCGGTTTCTTTGATAACCTGCTGAAGCGCGGCAAGCAACGCGCGTTCGTTAATGGCACCACGTAACGTTATACAATGGGCGACGGTTGAGACCGGCTGATGGGGGTGAAACGTAAACTCTTCCCAAAAATCCAACTGCGCCGGCGTCAGCGGCGACCAGTGACTGGACTGAATAGTCTGTGACATATCATACCTTTCCATATCATTAATCCTACGAAACAACGACTCACGCTCGCCGTTGCGGCAGACGCTTACCTCTGTTTCATCCCAGATGACGACTTGCTCAGATTAAAATGACAGGCCAGGTTGTTATTTTTTTCATTCGGTGAGTGCGTCAAGGCTGAATCTGTTTTCGCCAGAACGCGATGGTTACCGTTGGGTTGCCAGTGCCAAAATTGCTTATGTAAATAATAATCATTTACTTATCAGATATGCAAATGCTATTGCCGATAAACGCCCTGTTTCACTGCGGCTTCTGTGGTGGCGCCTCCTGTCTTGCCAACAGGAGAAATAGTCACGGTTTCCCCCTCTTTGTCATCTCCCCCGTACCGTTGCCCAGCGAAATAAACTCTTCCAGCAGCACGGTAAGTTGCTGCATTTTTTCGACGGTAAAATCGGATTCTATCAGGCGATATGCCTCTTCCACCTGGATCCTCACACTTTCATACAGTTTTGAACCTGCTGGAGTCAGCGAAACGTACAGCTTGCGCTGATCGTTAACTGGCTTGAGGCGCAGAACCAGGCCATCGCGTTCCATGCGGGTCAGGATGCCCGTCAGGCTCGGGCGTAAAATACAGGCGCGAAAAGCCAGATCGTGAAAATCCATCGACGGATTTTCGGCAAGGATGCGCACGATACGCCATTGCTGCTCGGTAAGATTGTGGCGTTTAACGATCGGGCGAAAGTGGGCCATCGCCGCTTCCCGCGCCTGTAGTAGCGCGATAGTTAATGAATCATGCATGGCTAACCTCTGAATCATACCTTCATTTGTTAATAAGTTAATAATTAGCGTTAATTAAACCAGAACGCAACCGGTTTCTGTCTCTGAAAAGTACAAGTCGATATAATAAAACAACCTTATATATTGATTTATAAGAAATAAAAATCAAAACTGTAATTTTATTGTTAATCTGATCACAAATCATTCACTTCTGTTTGCCAAACCTTTCTGCAAAGCATAAAAAATGATCATTAACATATTAATGAAATGATCGTATCCCGAAATCAGAATCAGAGGAGTGGTGAATGAAAGGTACCATCTTCGCCGTAGCGCTTAATCACCGCAGCCAGCTCGATGCCTGGCGCGAAGCGTTCCAACAGGCCCCCTACAAAACGCCGCCAAAGACCGCGGTGTGGTTTATCAAACCGCGCAATACCGTTATCGGCAACGGAGATAGCATCCCCTATCCGCAGGGTGAAACCGTGCAAAGCGGAGGAACTGTGGCCCTGATCGTCGGTAAAACCGCCCGTAAAGTAACTGCAGAAAAAGCTGTTGATTACATTGCCGGGTATGCGCTGGCTAACGACGTAAGCCTGCCGGAAGAGAGCTTCTATCGCCCGGCAATCAAAGCCAAATGCCGCGATGGCTTCTGCCCGATTGGCGCACTTTCTACACTCAGTGACGTCGATAACCTGACCATTATCACCGAAATCAACGGTCGCGAAGCTGACAGTTGGAACACGGTTGATCTCCAGCGCTCCGCCGCCGAGTTGCTAAGCGCCCTGAGTGAATTCGCGACCCTCAACCCTGGTGACGCCATTCTGATCGGCACCCCACACAACCGCGTAACCCTGCGACCAGGCGATCGCGTACGTATTCTTGCCGCAGGCCTCCTGCCGCTGG
The DNA here is from genome assembly GCF_002880615.1 of Citrobacter freundii complex sp. CFNIH2. Taxonomy (NCBI): domain Bacteria; kingdom Pseudomonadati; phylum Pseudomonadota; class Gammaproteobacteria; order Enterobacterales; family Enterobacteriaceae; genus Citrobacter; species Citrobacter freundii complex sp. CFNIH2. Next base: position 2,718,730 of record NZ_CP025757.1, read on the forward strand.
AAAACCCGGTGGTTACCGAAGGAGAGCTGGCATGAAAAAGGCACGTATTGAATGGCAGGGTCAACTGCACGATGTCCATGTTGATGAACGCGGCCAGGTACAACTGGCGAATGGTAAGCAGCTAAATGAAGGTGAATTTCGCTGGCTACCTCCCTGTAATGGCACACTTTTTGCGCTGGGCCTGAACTACGCCGACCACGCCAGCGAACTAGAGTTTAAGCCGCCAACTGAACCTTTAGTGTTTATCAAAGCGTCAAACACTCTTCTCGGCCACCAGCAGGAGTCGGTAAGACCGGATAACGTTGAGTACATGCACTACGAGGCTGAACTGGTGGTGGTGATTGGCAAAACGGCGAGTAAGGTCGCCGAAGCCGACGCCATGGAGTACGTGGCCGGGTACACCGTCTGCAACGACTACGCCGTCCGCGACTATCTGGAAAACTACTATCGCCCCAATCTGCGAGTAAAAAGCCGTGACGCTCTGACACCAATAGGACCCTGCATCGTCGACAAAGCGGATATTCCTGACCCGCACACCCTGGCACTGCGCACTTGGGTCAACGGCGAACTGCGCCAGCAGGGCACCACCGCCGATCTAATCTTCAGCATCCCGTTCCTGATCGCTTATCTGAGCGAGTTTATGACCCTGCAACCGGGCGACATGATCGCCACTGGTACGCCAAAAGGGCTGTCAGACGTGGTGCCGGGCGATGAAGTGATCGTCGAAGTGGAAGGCGTCGGCCGTCTGGTCAACCACATCATCAGTCAGCAGGCATATGAGGAGAAGCTGTCATGAAAAAGATTAACCATTGGATCAACGGCAAAAACGTCGCGACCACGGAGTATTTCCACACCACCAACCCGGCAACAGGAGAAGTGCTGGCGGAAGTGGCCTCCGGCGGTGCCGACGAAGTGAATCTGGCGGTGGCGGCAGCGAAGGAAGCGTTCCCTAAATGGGCCAATCTGCCGATGAAAGAGCGTGCACGTCTGATGCGCCGTCTGGGCGACCTGATCGACCAGAACGTCCCTGAAATTGCCGCCATGGAGACAGCCGATACCGGCCTGCCGATTCATCAGACCAAAAATGTGCTGATCCCTCGTGCATCGCATAACTTCGAGTTTTTTGCCGAAGTGTGCCAACAGATGAACGGCAAGACCTATCCGGTCGATGACCAGATGCTCAACTACACCCTCGTACAGCCAGTCGGCGTTTGTGCGCTGGTGTCGCCGTGGAACGTGCCGTTTATGACCGCCACCTGGAAAGTCGCTCCATGCCTGGCATTGGGCAATACCGCTGTGCTGAAGATGTCCGAGCTTTCGCCGCTGACTGCCGATCGTCTGGGTGAACTGGCGTTAGAAGCAGGCATTCCGGCAGGCGTACTGAACGTAGTTCAGGGCTATGGCGCAACAGCAGGCGATGCGCTGGTACGCCACCACGACGTACGCGCGGTGTCGTTTACCGGCGGTACCGCCACCGGGCGCAATATCATGAAAAATGCCGGGCTGAAAAAATACTCCATGGAACTGGGCGGCAAATCACCGGTGCTGATTTTTGAAGATGCCGATATTGAACGTGCTCTCGATGCCGCACTGTTCACCATCTTCTCGATCAACGGTGAACGCTGCACCGCCGGCTCGCGCATCTTTATCCAGCAGAGCATCTACCCCGAATTCGTCAAACGCTTTGCTGAACGCGCCAACCGCCTGCGCGTCGGCGATCCAGCCGACTCGAACACTCAGGTAGGCGCGCTGATTAGCCAACAGCACTGGGAGAAAGTCGCTGGCTATATCCGCCTCGGCATTGAAGAAGGGGCAACCCTGCTGGCGGGCGGCCCGGATAAACCCACCGACCTGCCTGCACATCTGAAAAGCGGCAACTTCCTACGACCAACGGTGCTGGCGGATGTCGACAACCGCATGCGTGTCGCGCAGGAAGAGATTTTTGGCCCGGTAGCGTGTCTGCTGCCGTTTAAAGACGAGGCGGAAGGTCTGCGCCTGGCCAACGATGTGGAGTACGGCCTCGCCTCTTATATCTGGACCCAGGACATCAGCAAAGTGCTGCGCCTGGCACGCGGCATCGAAGCCGGAATGGTGTTCGTCAACACGCAGAACGTCCGCGACCTGCGTCAGCCGTTTGGCGGAGTGAAGGCTTCTGGTACAGGCCGTGAAGGCGGCGAATACAGCTTTGAAGTGTTCGCCGAAATGAAAAACGTCTGCATCTCGATGGGCGATCATCCGATCCCAAAATGGGGAGTCTGATATGGGAAAGTTAGCTTTAGCTGCAAAAATTACACACGTTCCGTCGATGTATCTTTCTGAACTGCCGGGTAAAAACCACGGCTGCCGTCAGTCAGCCATCGATGGACATAAAGAGATAAGCAAACGCTGCCGCGAAATGGGCGTCGATACCATCATCGTGTTCGACACCCACTGGCTGGTCAACAGCGCCTATCACATCAACTGTAGCCCCTATTTTGAGGGGAACTACACCAGCCACGAACTGCCGCACTTTATTCGCGACATGGCCTACCGCTACGAGGGGAACCCGGCACTGGGTCAATCAATCGCCGATGAAGCCGTTAAACTGGGTGTGCGTGCTCAGGCACACAACATTCCCAGCCTGACGCTGGAATATGGCACTCTGGTACCCATGCGCTATATGAACGAAGACAACTACTTCAAAGTCGTTTCCATCTCAGCGTTCTGTACCGTGCATGACTTCGCGGACAGTCGCAAGCTGGGTGAAGCAATTCTTAAAGCTATCGAGAAATACGACGGCACCGTAGCTGTCCTGGCCAGCGGTTCACTGTCGCACCGCTTTATCGACGATCAGCGTGCGGAAGAAGGCATGAACAGCTACACCCGCGAGTTCGACCATCAGATGGACGAACGAGTCGTGAAACTGTGGCGTGAAGGTAAGTTCAAAGAGTTCTGCACCATGCTGCCAGAGTACGCCAACTACTGCTACGGCGAGGGCAACATGCACGACACAGTGATGCTGCTCGGCATGCTGGGCTGGGATAAATATGACGGCAACGTTGAATTTATCACCGAGCTTTTCGCCAGTTCCGGTACCGGCCAGGTCAACGCCGTCTTCCCGCTGCCGGAACAGGTTTAAGGAGTTCAGAATGCCGCACTTTATTGCCGAGTGTACCGACAACATCCGTGAACAGGCCGATTTACCCGTTCTGTTCGGTAAAGTTAACGAGGCGCTGGCGGTGACCGGCATCTTTCCCATCGGCGGCATTCGCAGTCGCGCCATCTGGCTGGATACCTGGCAGATGGCCGACGGCCAGCATGATTATGCCTTCGTGCATATGACGCTGAAAATCGGCTCCGGGCGTAGCCTGGAGTGCCGTCAGGACGTGGGTGAGATGTTGTTTGCGCTGATTAAGGCTCATTTCGCCACGCTGATGGAGAGCCGCTATCTGGCACTGTCGTTCGAAATCCAGGAGTTGCACCCGACGCTGAATTACAAACAGAACAACGTGCACGCGTTATTTAAATAATGTGCAAATTGCCCGGTGGCGCTGTGCTTACCGGGCTTACACCGGCCATGAATTGTAGGCCGGATAAGCGAAGCGCCATCCGGCAATGCAATGCCACAGGAACCACTATGCTCGATAAACATACCCATACTCTGATCGCCCAGCGTCTAAACCAGGCGGAAAAACAGCGCGAACAGATCCGCGCTATTTCGCTGGACCACCCGACGATCACCATCGAAGACGCCTACGCCGTTCAACGCGAATGGGTAAAAATGAAAATCGCCGAGGGCCGCGTGCTTAAAGGCCACAAAATCGGTCTTACCTCCAAAGCGATGCAGGCCAGCTCGCAGATTAGTGAACCGGACTACGGCGCGCTGCTGGATGATATGTTTTTCCACGACGGCGGCGATATTCCCACCGATCGCTTTATCGTTCCCCGCATTGAAGTTGAACTGGCCTTCGTGCTGGCAAAACCGCTGCGCGGCCCGAACTGCACCCTGTTCGACGTCTACAACGCTACCGACTATGTGATCCCGGCGCTGGAGCTAATCGATGCCCGCTGCCACAACATCGACCCGGAGACCCAGCGCCCGCGCAAGGTCTTCGACACCATCTCCGATAACGCCGCCAACGCCGGGGTGATCCTCGGCGGTCGCCCCATCAAACCCGACGAGCTGGATCTGCGCTGGATCTCCGCCCTGCTCTATCGCAACGGCGTGATCGAAGAGACTGGCGTGGCCGCTGGGGTACTCAATCACCCGGCCAACGGCGTGGCCTGGCTGGCGAATAAGCTTGCGCCGTATGACGTCCAACTGGAAGCCGGTCAGATTATTCTCGGTGGCTCCTTTACCCGTCCGGTTCCGGCTCGCAAGGGCGACACTTTCCACGTCGACTACGGCAACATGGGCGCGATTAGCTGCCGGTTTGTTTAGGAGAAACATGATGAATAACGCCTTTAAAGATGCCTTAAAAGCCGGTCGCCCGCAGATTGGCCTATGGCTTGGACTCACCAGCAGCTACAGTGCAGAGCTACTGGCCGGGGCTGGGTTCGACTGGCTGTTAATTGACGGAGAGCATGCGCCGAACAGCGTGCAAACGATACTGACCCAACTGCAGGCGATCGCCCCCTATCCCAGCCAACCTGTGGTGCGACCGTCATGGAACGACCCGGTGCAAATTAAACAACTGCTGGATGTGGGTGCGCAGACCCTGCTGGTACCGATGGTGCAAAACGCAGCCGAAGCGCGACTGGCAGTGAAGGCCACCCGCTATCCGCCCGCAGGTATTCGCGGCGTAGGCAGCGCGCTCGCCCGCGCTTCACGCTGGAACCGCATCCCAAATTACATCCATCAGGCCAACGACGCAATGTGCGTGCTGGTGCAAATTGAAACCCGCGAAGCGCTAAAAAACCTGTCACAGATCCTCGACGTTGAGGGCGTGGACGGCGTGTTTATCGGCCCAGCCGATCTCAGTGCCGATATGGGATTTGGCGGCAATCCGCAGCACCCAGAAGTACAGACCGCCATTGAACAGGCCATCGAGCAAATTCGTGCAGCCGGCAAAGCGCCGGGGATCCTGATGGCCAATGAACAGCTGGCGAAACGTTATCTGGCGCTAGGCGCACTGTTCGTTGCCGTCGGCGTTGATACCACTCTGCTGGCCCGTGGCGCAGAAGCGCTGGCGGCGCGGTTCGGGGGGGAAATAAACGCGCCGGGTTCGCCTGGCGTCTACTAATGCCCGGCAAGCGCAGCGCTACCGGGCAAATAGCCGTACCTTACATAATTCCCATTAGAGGAAAATGACAATGAGCGATACATCATCTGCCATCCCGGAAAAGTTCGATCCGGCTAACCAGCACAAACAGCTGACGGCGCAGCAGCAGTCAGTTATCAACAAACTATTCCGTCGCCTGATCGTATTTTTGTTCGTACTCTTTATCTTTTCGTTTTTAGACAGGATCAATATCGGCTTTGCCGGACTGACCATGGGGCAGGATCTGGAACTGAACGCCACCATGTTTGGCCTTGCCACCACCTTGTTTTACGTCACCTACGTGATTTTTGGCATACCCAGCAACGTGATGCTCAGCATCGTCGGCGCACGCCGTTGGATTGCCACCATTATGGTGTTATGGGGCATCGCCTCTACTGCCACCATGTTCGCCACCGGGCCCAATAGCCTCTATATCCTGCGTATGCTGGTGGGGATTACTGAGGCTGGTTTTCTGCCCGGCATTTTGCTGTATCTGACTTACTGGTTCCCAGCCTTTTTCCGCGCCCGCGCCAACGCGTTGTTTATGATTGCTATGCCTGTCACTACCGCGCTGGGGTCGATCGTTTCTGGATATATTCTGTCGATGGACGGCATGCTTAGCCTGCGCGGCTGGCAATGGCTGTTCTTGCTGGAAGGCTTCCCGTCGGTGCTGCTCGGCGTTATGGTCTGGTTCTGGCTCGATGATTCGCCATCGAAGGCGAAATGGCTGACGGCAGAAGACAAAAAGTGCCTGCAGGAGATGATGGATAACGATCGCCTCATGCTGGTACAGCCGGAAGGGGCGATCAGCCATCACGCCATGCAACAACGCAGCCTGTGGCGGGAAGTATTTACGCCGATCGTGCTGATGTACACCCTGGCCTACTTCTGCCTGACGAACACACTCAGTGCGATCAGTATCTGGACGCCGCAGATCCTTAAAAGCTTTAACGAAAGCAGCAGCAATATCACTATCGGCCTGCTGGCAGCAATCCCGCAGATTTGTACCATTCTCGGAATGATCTACTGGAGCCGTCACTCTGATAAACATCGAGAGCGTAAGCATCATACCGCTCTACCTTTTCTGTTTGCCGCTGCAGGCTGGCTGCTGGCTTCGGCCACCGATCACAACCTAATCCAACTACTGGGGATTGTGATGGCCTCCACCGGCTCCTTTAGCGCCATGGCCATCTTTTGGACCACCCCAGATCAGTCGATCAGCCTACGCGCCAGAGCTATCGGAATTGCGGTGATCAACGCCACTGGCAATATCGGATCAGCAGTAAGCCCATTAATGATCGGCTGGCTGAAAGATATTACTGGCAGCTTTAGCAGTGGTCTGTGGTTTGTTGCCACCCTGTTGGTCATTGGCGCGGTGATTATCTGGGCTATTCCGATGAAAGGTTCGCGTCCTCGCGCGACGCCGTAAGGAGCCGCTATGTGTCAGAGCTCTATCGCCAATATCGATATCAACAAAGAGTACGATGAGAGTCTGGGAACGGAAGATGTGCATTATCAGTCTTTTGCCCGCATGGCGGAGTTCTTTGGCCGCGATATGCAGGCGCACCGTCACGACCAGTATTTTCAGATGCACTTTCTTGATACCGGGCAGATTGAACTGCAGCTTGACGAGAGTCGTTATTCAGTACAGGCACCGCTGTTCGTTCTGACACCGCCCTCAGTGCCGCACGCCTTTATCACTGAGTCTGATAGCGATGGACACGTACTGACGGTGCGGGAGGATTTGGTCTGGCCGCTGTTGGAGGTACTTTACCCCGGCACACGGGAAGCCTTCGGCCTGCCGGGTATCTGCCTGTCGCTGGCCGATAAGCCCGAAGAACTGGAGGCACTAACGCACTACTGGCGGCTGATACAACGTGAGTCGACCTCGCAATTACCGGGACGTGAACACACTCTGATGCTGTTGGCGCAGGCAGTGTTCACCCTACTACTACGGAATGCGAAGCTTGACGATCATGCCGCCAGCGGGATACGCGGCGAGCTAAGGCTGTTTCAACGTTTTAACCAGCTAATCGATAACCACTATCACCAGCACTGGACGGTGCCGGATTATGCCTACGAGCTGCATCTGACCGAATCCAGACTGACTGATATCTGTCGCCGCTTCGCTAACCGCCCACCAAAAAGGCTAATTTTCGACAGACAGTTGCGCGAAGCCAAGCGGCTATTGCTGTTTTCCGACAGCGCGATCAACGAAATAGCCTGGCAGTTGGGTTTTAAGGACCCAGCCTATTTCGCTCGCTTCTTTAACCGTTTAGTGGGCTGCTCACCGAGCGCGTTCAGACTGAATAAAGTGCCAGTGTCGTGATTCTGCTTACCCTTTCATTCTAAATGACGTCTGGATCACAGAACGTTATCTCACCTGAAAAGTACCCACAGATGACCTAAAAGTCTCTTCACGGAAACCTTGTTAACCGCTTCAATTGAACAACAAAAACAAAACATAAATTTAACATCAATTTCAATTAATACTGAAGAGGTCCCCTATGAAACCTGAAAATTTCCGTGCAGACGCTAAACGCCCGTTAACTGGTGAAGAGTATTTGAAGAGCTTGCAGGACGGCCGCGAAATCTATATTTACGGTGAGCGCGTTAAAGACGTGACTACGCATCCGGCTTTTCGCAACGCAGCCGCTTCTGTCGCCCAAATGTACGATGCGCTGCACAAACCCGCATTGCAGGACACTTTGTGTTGGGGTACCGACACCGGCAGCGGCGGCTATACCCACAAGTTTTTCCGCGTCGCGAGAAGTGCCGATGACCTGCGCCAGCAGCGCGATGCTATCGCCGAATGGTCGCGCCTGAGCTACGGCTGGATGGGTCGTACTCCGGACTACAAAGCCGCGTTTGGTTGTGCGCTGGGTGCTAACCCAGAATTTTATGGTCAGTTTGAACAGAATGCCCGCGACTGGTACACCCGCATTCAGGAAACCGGCCTGTACTTTAACCACGCCATTGTCAACCCACCGATCGACCGCCATAAGCCAGCGGATGAAGTAAAAGACGTCTATATCAAGCTCGAGAAGGAGACCGACGCTGGGATTATCGTCAGCGGTGCAAAAGTGGTAGCTACCAACTCTGCGCTGACCCACTACAACATGATTGGCTTCGGCTCCGCGCAGGTGATGGGCGAAAACCCGGACTTCGCGCTGATGTTCGTTGCGCCAATGGATGCCGAAGGGGTCAAACTTATCTCTCGCGCCTCCTATGAGCTGGTCGCCGGAGCAACCGGATCGCCATACGATTATCCGCTCTCCAGTCGCTTCGACGAAAACGATGCGATCCTGGTCATGGATAACGTGCTGATCCCGTGGGAAAACGTGCTGATCTATCGTGACTTCGACCGCTGCCGCCGCTGGACGATGGAAGGTGGCTTCGCCCGTATGTATCCGCTGCAGGCCTGCGTGCGTCTGGCGGTGAAGCTCGACTTTATCACGGCCCTGCTGAAGCGCTCGCTGGAGTGCACCGGTACCCTGGAGTTCCGCGGCGTACAGGCCGAGCTTGGCGAAGTCGTGGCCTGGCGCAATATGTTCTGGGCGCTGAGCGACTCAATGTGCGCCGAAGCAACGCCGTGGGTCAACGGGGCATATCTGCCGGATCACGCCGCGCTGCAAACCTATCGCGTGATGGCGCCGATGGCTTACGCCAAAATCAAAAATATTATTGAGCGCAGTGTCACCAGCGGCCTGATCTATCTGCCGTCCAGCGCACGCGATCTCAATAACCCGCAAATCAACGAATATCTGGCGAAATACGTGCGCGGATCGAACGGTATGGATCACCTCGAGCGCATCAAGATCCTCAAACTAATGTGGGACGCCATCGGCAGCGAATTTGGTGGCCGCCACGAGCTGTATGAAATTAACTACTCCGGTAGCCAGGACGAAATCCGCCTGCAGTGCCTACGCCAGGCACAGAGCTCCGGCAACATGGACAAAATGATGGCGATGGTCGATCGCTGCCTGTCCGAGTACGACCAAAATGGCTGGACGGTTCCACATTTGCACAACAATTCCGATATCAACATGCTGGATAAGCTGCTGAAGTAACCAGCAGTGGGAGGTCACAATGCAATTAGATGAACAACGTCTGCGTTTTCGCGATGCCATGGCCAGTCTGTCGGCCGCCGTTAACGTCATCACCACCGAAGGCGAAGCGGGCCGCTGCGGGATCACCGCCACGGCAGTCTGTTCGGTGACCGACTCGCCACCGTCGGTGATGGTCTGTATCAACGCCAATAGCGCGATGAACCCGGTATTTCAGGGCAACGGCAAGCTATGTATCAACGTGCTGAACCACGAACAGGAAGTGATGGCCCGCCATTTCGCCGGGATGACAGACATGGCTATGGAAGCTCGCTTCAACCTTTCATGCTGGCAGAAAGGCGTGCAAGGCCAACCGGTCCTGAAAGGCTCACTGGCAAGTCTTGAGGGTGAGATTAATCAGGTGCAGGCTATCGGCAGTCATCTGGTCTATCTGGTTGAAATCAAGAATATTACCCTCAGCCAGCAAGGCCACGGGCTGATTTACTTCAAGCGCCGTTTCCATCCGGTGATGATGGAAATGGAAGTGGTCGCGTAGTGGTCATCCTGAGTTTACCCGTCGCTCGGCGGGTAAACTTACACTGCGTGAGCTGATAATTATTCATGCCATATTAGTTTTTTTATATCCGAAAGCCCGCATCCAGTTGCGCATTGTGCACATGGTAGGCAACAGTTGCGGCAAAGTCATTCCTGAGCTGGAGGGTCGTTTGACCGGCTACTTGCTGCGCGTACCGGTTCCGGTGGTCTCCATTGTTGATCTCACCGTAACGCTTGAGCGGGATGTGACGACTGAAGAGGTCAATAATGCGTTTCGTGAAGCCGCCGTGACGGGACCGCTGAAAGGGATCCTCGGCTATAGCGACGAACCGCTCCTCTCAAGCGACTACCAGGGTGACCCGCGTTCTTCCATTATCGACGGTCTGTCGACGCTAGTGATTGGCGGAAATATGGTCAAAATTCTGGCGTGGTATGACAATGAATGGGGATTCTCCAATCGCCTCGTCGACCTGGCGCTGTTGATGGCAAGGCGTGAACGCTAACCCCCTGCTCTTGCACTTCCTCTAAAATCCACGCCAGGCGTGGATTTTTAATCACTGCCGTTTGCCAGCCGTCACCTGGCGATGCTGCCCGGGCGATCATCCCATCACACGTTAAAGGCTTTACCAAACGCAGTGTCAGACTCGTAACCCAACGCGTTGGCAATCAGCGCGACGGAGTTGTCGGTATTTTTCAGTCGATCGCAGGCCAGCAACATGCGCCAGCGCGTAAAGTACTCCACCGGCGCGCTACCCACTTTTACGTTGAAATGTCTGGCAACGCTCGTCGCGCGGGTAAAGGAGGTCGGGTGGCAGAAGAAGGAATCCCAATGCACAGCCTGGCTGAAGTGATCAGTTATATTATGAATCTCCCCGCAAAGCGTATCGCCGCTAAAGATGCAAAAACGCATTTTGGCTGGATGAGTATGCTTATCGAATATGATATGTCGGCCTCAAACACACGCCCCCGAGAACGCCTGCCAGGGATATCTACAGATCCAGGGTTGATTGACAACCTTTTAATGGTTCGCACTGTTAGCAATAACCCGACTTGATAGTCAATCTCCGTCACATCCATGGTCAGTTTATTAAGCCGACAGGTGTCCCTTACTGAATAGTCGCAACGTCGGCTATGTGCTGTGAGTTCAACGGGTCGATGCAACACTATCCTTAATCAAGGGGGACGTTGCCATGAAACGAAGAACTCGGATTAACTACACGCCAGAGCAGAAGGCGATTATCTGGGACAGATATAAGCAAGGTGATTCCCTGCATGATATCGCCAGAATGTTCGACAGATTTCATTCTTCCATTATGCCCACTATCCACCAGACAGGCGGCTACCGTCCTCCCGTGCGAAAGCGGCACCGATTAGCGCTTTCGCTTGATGAAAGAGAGGAGATATCCAGAGGGCTGGTAGCAAAACTCAGTATCAGGGACATCGCCGCCAAATTATCAAGAGCGCCCTCAACGATTAGCCGCGAGATCAGGAGGCACGGTGGTGCAAAACAATACCGTGCAGCAAAAGCCGATGCTACTGCATGGGAAAATGCGCGGAGACCAAAACCTTGCAAGCTAATTGAAAGCCCCGCATTGTGTAAAATCATTGCAGAGAAGATGCATCAGGACTGGTCACCGGAACAGATCGCCGGTTGGCTGAAACGCTGTTATCCGGATAATCAGGAAATGCATGTGTCACACGAAACGATTTATAAAACGCTTTTTATACAAACCCGGGGAGCATTAAAAAAAGAGCTGCAGCAATGCCTCAGAAGCGGAAGAGCAGTGCGTAGATCCAGAACGTCATCGCTTAAAGGGAAAGGATTAGGGTCAATCCCGAACACTATACCTATCAGCGAAAGGCCACCAGAGGCGGCTGACAGAGCCATTCCCGGTCACTGGGAAGGTGACTTGATTCAGGGCTCGAAAAACTCCTATATCATCACCCTCGTAGAACGTCATTCCCGTTTTGTTATGCTGGCGAAGATCAGAGACAACAAGACCATAACGGTTATATCTGCACTCATCAGACAAGCCCGGGAATTACCTGCTGAGCTTTATAAAACATTAACCTGGGATCGTGGCGCTGAAATGACCAGCCACACACGATTTACTGTAGCGACAGACATTCAGATTTATTTTTGTGATCCTCAATCTCCCTGGCAACGTGGCTCAAATGAAAATACGAACAGATTGCTCAGACAATATTTTCCAAAAGGAACTGACTTATCGGTTCACAGCCAGCAAAGACTTAACAGTGTTGCCAGACAACTCAACGAAAGGCCGAGAAAAACGCTAGACTATGAATCACCCGCAGAACGGTTCAATAAGTGTGTTGCGTCCATCAGTTGAACTCACAGCCAGGAGCGGACGTTGCTTGTTTTTAATCTGCTAATATTTTGGACCGCAAGCCAATCCGACTCTGACCGGGCATAAGGAATGGATAACTCAGCATCGAAGTTGAGGATGCGTTGGAGATATCTTAGTCATTGTAAGTATTAGCTTGATACGACTGCAAAGCCATACCGAAAGATATTTTTTAACCCATAACCCCCTATCTTTTGGAGTTGAAATTTTATACTGGTTATGTTTCATTTGCTGTGTACTATAGTGTTAGAAATCAATCATAAACAATAATTAACTCTTAAAAAATGGATGTTTAAAATGGCAAACTGTTATTATCCGGGTTGTAAGAATGTTGCAAATACAAAAGAGCATATACCACCAAAATCATTTTTTCCAACGGACAAAAAGTTAAACTTAATGACAGTGAAGTCATGTGAGGAGCATAATAACTCAAAAACTAAAGATGACATTTATGCTTTAACTCAAATATGTCTGTGTTGTTTAACCTCGGATGCAGATGAGAATGTTAGTAAAGTTTTTAGTAGTAGTGTGATTGAACAATTGCAGCACAATAACAAAGCGTTACAAAGAACTATTTTTAAAAACTCTAAATCCAGCAATAAAGGGACTATCATTTCTGTTGATACTGAGAGGATGGATAACTTTATGAACTGTTTGACCTTGGGGGTGATATACAAAAAAACAAGAAAAACTATTAAATTACATGATTATGTTATAAATAATGTCTATTTAGATTTCACCAATGAAAGCAACTTACCCCAAAAGATCCAAAATTTTTTCTTTGACCTTTACAAAAGTTATTTCGAGAATGATAATGGGTTCGAGTTTTTAAAAAGTTCTTTTGAAATTAAGAAAGGATATAGCGAAGATATATATAAAGTGAATGTAATGGGGATGGATTCATTAATAATGAATGAAGAGGATGAATTCAAACACAATGTGACTGTTAATCATCTTTTTTTTGGAAAGTTTAGAGTGACAACTTTAATTACAAGAATGTCATTACCAACGAGTTAAATTAATTTTTCAGTATAAAAAAGAAACAGACTATGCTTGCCTTGCTGCTGCGGCAGCTAATAAATGCAGCAGTGTTGCATTTAGAGTTATTGCATCTGAGCAGTTTTTAAAGAGCGAACTATGGCATTTTTTACCTTAAGCTCCAGAAGTGTGTCCGCCTGGTGCCAGGAGCGGACGTCAAGCACGTCTAAGTATATTAATAGATGGCGAACATATCATATTTCAAAAATTGAATGGAGCAATTTTTCTGATATTATATGAACTTGTTAGGGCTGCTACAGTAGCCCTATTTTATAAGTAGAAATAGACAAGATCCCAAATATACTAATCGGCATGGTTCTAGTCAATGCTAAGATTTACTGTAAAAAATCGCGCAAATTCATTGAAGGAAATATTTTTGCCAGCATTTTGATGGCTATTACTTGGCCCGGTGTAGTGAGCGTGAGTTGGTGCAAGTCTTTTTGATCATAGAAATTTAAAGCTTGATACATTCTCGGATATTTCAATTCTGCATCAATCCCTTGTAGGTAATTATTTTTTTCCTTCATATCTTCAAAGGTATTGCTTCTCATAATGTTGACGTAACTTCCCACCCCAATAGAGGCCATTGTCTTGAGTTTCGAACGTGACATATCGTCACCTCGCGACAAAAAATGATCATAGATTAAGCCATAAACATTATCAATTTCAGCAGGGTTATCCAAAGTAAGTGATTGAATAAAATGTAATGCTGGCAAGATTGCTAGCATATCACTTGTTAATTTTGGTACCATCTCGACTGCAGCTTCAATGCAATTATCAATGTAGTCAGTACTGTCTTTTTCGATTCTGGATTCCAATAATTCGGCCAATAAATCGATGTCTATTTTGGTGCCTTTTCTTGCAGCACCTTGAACTGCGTTGTTAAATGTACTTTGTACATCAGGCTGAGCAAGCTTTTCCACGCTGATTTGATCAATCTTTGAATCAATTTTTTCGAACGTCGCTTTTACTAATGCGTCAACATTTTCCTTGGCCTTTGAGGCAGCAATAGCTTCGAGTCTGGGGAAATTCTCTGTTAGCAACAAATTAAATAATCTTTCACAATCAGCAAAGCTGATTCCTTGAGTTAAATTTCCTGCAATCTGTATTACAGTTGAATTTTCATTTGCTTGAGCTTTTTGATTCATTATCCTTTCCTCCTTTAAAATCACCTCCGACCTGAATAACCATACCGCCGTTGACTTTGGCCTTTTGGGTGATTGACTTATTTTTTAGCACCTTTTTCCCTCCCCAAATTAATGAAAGAACCGTTAGAAGTACACCGAGATATGTAGCCCAGTCTGTACCTACGTGGATATTTAACCATTCAAGCATAGTTGCGCTCCTTTTTTGGACAATTTACTATTTAAATCAATTTGTTATGTATGTTTGCTATTGAAGCTAGCGGTATCAGGCGATAGTGTAGTTGAGTCATGATAGGAAGCTATCGAAGGTGATTGATATAGCGACATTAACACATGGTGAAGGTGAAGATCATCCTACTCAGGTAATTTCTGGGTTACATCGGGTCTATGACTAACTCCTTGTTGATTAACATACTACATTGTCAGTCATGACAATGCTTGTTTTGCGAGCAATAGCGAACTTCCGCTCCTCGCTCATAGCAGACTTGGTCAGATGTCATTCCAACCTCACATGCCAGAAGCAGACTCCTCTTCCCCATCCGATATCCACCTCATAACATTTTTATAAAAAACAACATATTAAAAATTTCAACGCCATACAATTTTATTTGCAATTGTAATGATAACCATTCTCATATTAATATAACCGCGTGATAATTAACTTTTGATACACTCCGCATGTCTGACCGCGCCACTACTACTGCTTTCTTAACACTCGAATCGCTTTATGGCGCACATCACGGCTGGCTGAAATGCTGGCTGACGCGCAAACTCCAGTCTGCCTTTGATGCCGATGACATTGCCCAGGACACTTTTCTACGGGTAATGGGCAGCGACACACTCTCGACGATCCGCGATCCTCGCTCCTTTCTGTGTACTATCGCCAAACGCGTGATGGTCGACCTGTTTCGCCGAAACGCGTTGGAAAAAGCCTATCTGGAGATGCTGGCGCTGATGCCGGAGAGTCTCACGCCTTCGCCCGAGGCACGCGAAAGCCAGCTCGAAACCCTGCAACTCATCGATAGCATGCTTGACGGACTAAACGGAAAAACACGCGAAGCGTTTCTGCTTTCGCAACTGGATGGTATGACATACAGCGAAATAGCGCTGAAGCTCGGTATCTCCGTCAGCTCGGTGAAAAAGTATATGGCAAAGGCTATCGAACATTGTCTGCTGTTTCGTCTGGAGCACGGCCTGTGAACGCTTCTATCACCGATTCTCGCCGCCAGGCATTGCGCTCGGCATCACACTGGTATGCCGTATTGAGCGGCGAGCGCGTCAGCCCACAGCAGGAAGCGCGCTGGCAACAATGGTATGAAGAGGACAAGGATCATCAGTGGGCCTGGCAACAGGTTGAAAACCTGCGCAGCCAGCTCAGCAGCGTCCCGGGCGATGTCGCCAGCCGGGCGCTGCACGATACGCGTCTTACCCGTCGTCATGTCATGAAAGGGCTACTGCTGCTGCTCGGCGTGGGCGGCGGCTGGCAGCTCTGGCAATCTGAAACCGGAGAAGGTCTGCGCGCGGACTACCGCACCGCCAAAGGTGCGGTCAGCCATCAGCGGCTGGACGATGGCTCGCTGCTGACGCTCAACACGCAAAGCGCCGCGGATGTTCGTTTTGATACGCGTCAGCGCGCGGTCCACCTCTGGTACGGCGAAATTGCGATTACCACCGCAAAAGACGCGCAGCAAAGGCCTTTCCGCGTGGTGACCCGTCAGGGCCAGCTCACCGCGTTAGGCACAGAATTTACCGTCTACCTGCAGGACAATGTCACGCGCGTTGCCGTTCAACAACATGCTGTCGAAGTCATACTGGCAAACCGTCCGCAGGAAAAACGCATCGTAAATGCTGGCGAAAGCCTGCTATTTAGCGCGTCTGAATTTGGTGCCATAGCTCCAGCGGATGATGAAAGCGACGCCTGGACGCAGGGGGTTCTGAGCTTCAGCGATAAACCGCTGGGTGAAGTGATTGCCACGCTCGGCCGTTATCGCAACGGCGTGCTGCGCTGCGATCCGGCTGTGGCCGGGCTGCGCCTGAGTGGGACGTTCCCGCTGAAAAACACCGATGCAATCCTGGAAGTTATTGCCCAGACTCTTCCAGTGAAAATTCAGTCGGTTACGCGATATTGGGTTAATATTTTGCCGCTGTAAGAAAAATAATTCTCATCTCGATTGTCCTTTTTCCCCTTCTCATTCGACTCATAGCTGAACACAACAAAAATGATGATGGAGAAGCTATGACGCCTTTACGCGTTTTTCGCAAAACAACACCTTTGGTTAATGCCATTCGCCTGAGCCTGCTGCCGCTGGCTGGGCTATCGTTATCCGCCTTTGCTGTACAGGTTGATATTGCACCAGGTTCGCTCGACAAAGTCCTTAATCAGTACGCCGCGCACAGCGGAATTACCCTGTCGGTTGACGCCAGCCTGACGCGCGGCAAACAGAGTAGCGGTCTTCACGGTGACTACGACGTCGAAACCGGGCTACAACACCTGCTGAACGGTAGCGGCCTGCAGGTGAAACCGCTCGGCAATAACAGCTGGACGCTGGAACACGCGCCAACCCCGCAAGAAGATGCCCTGACCGTGGTGGGCGACTGGCTGGGAGATGCGCGCGAAAACGACGTATTCGAACATGCTGGCGCGCGTGACGTTATCCGCCGTGAAGATTTTGCGAAAACCGGCGCGACGACCATGCGCGAGGTGCTGAACCGTATTCCTGGCGTCACCGCCCCGGAAAACAACGGCACCGGTAGCCACGATCTGGCGATGAACTTTGGTATTCGCGGCCTGAACCCGCGCCTCGCCAGCCGTTCAACGGTACTGATGGACGGTATTCCAGTGCCGTTTGCCCCTTACGGTCAGCCGCAGCTTTCACTGGCGCCCGTTTCCCTCGGCAATATGGACGCCATCGATGTGGTACGCGGCGGTGGTGCGGTACGTTACGGGCCGCAGAGTGTGGGCGGCGTAGTAAACTTTGTCACCCGTGCCATTCCGCAAGACTTCGGTATCGAAGCCGGCGTGGAAGGCCAGCTCAGCCCAACATCCTCACAAAATAACCCAAAAGAGACGCACAACCTGATGGTGGGCGGCACGGCGGATAACGGTTTTGGTACCGCTCTGCTGTACTCAGGCACGCGCGGCAGCGACTGGCGCGAGCACAGCGCAACACGTATCGACGACCTGATGCTGAAAAGCAAATATGCGCCGAACGAAGTGCATACCTTCAACAGCCTACTGCAATACTACGACGGTGAAGCCGATATGCCCGGCGGTCTGTCTCGCGCGGATTATAACGCCGACCGCTGGCAGTCCACTCGCCCTAACGATCGCTTCTGGGGTCGTCGCAAGCTGGCAAGCCTCGGCTATCAGTTCCAACCCGACAGCCAGCATAAATTCAATATTCAGGGCTTCTATACCGAAACCCTGCGCAGCGGCTACCTGGAACAGGGCAAACGCACCACTCTTTCACCACGTAACTACTGGGTACGCGGCATTGAGCCACGTTACAGCCAGAGCTTTATGGTGGGCCCTTCCGCGCACGAAGTGGGCGTGGGATACCGCTATGTGAGCGAGTCGACGCATGAAATGCGTTACTACACCTCCACCAGCAGCGGACAACTGCCGTCCAGCGCCAGCCCTTACGATCGTGACACTCGTTCCGGCACCGAAGCGCACGCCTGGTATCTGGATGACAAAATCGATATTGGCAACTGGACTATCACACCGGGTATGCGCTTTGAGCATATCGAGTCGTATCAGGACAACACCATCAAACGCACACATGAGGAAGTGAGCTATAACGCCCCGCTTCCGGCGCTTAACGTGCTTTATCACCTGACTGACAGTTGGAATCTTTATGCAAACACCGAAGGCTCGTTCGGCACCGTACAGTACAGCCAAATTGGCAAGGCTGTGCAAAGCGGCAATGTGGAACCGGAAAAAGCGCGAACCTGGGAACTCGGAACACGATACGACGATGGCGCGCTGACGGCGGAAATGGGGCTGTTCCTGATTAACTTTAATAATCAGTACGACTCCAACCAGACCAACGACACCGTTACCGCACGCGGCAAAACGCGCCATACCGGACTGGAAACCCAGGCCCGTTATGACCTCGGTACGCTGACGCCGACCCTCGACAACGTTTCAGTCTACGCCAGCTATGCGTATGTGGATGCCGAGATTCGCGAAAAAGGCGACACCTACGGCAACCAGGTGCCGTTCTCGCCGAAACACAAAGGCACGCTGGGCGTGGACTATAAGCCGGGCAGCTGGACCTTCAACCTGAACAGCGATTTCCAGTCCAGCCAGTTTGCGGATAACGCCAACACCGTGAAAGAGAGCGCCGACGGCAGTACCGGTCGCATCCCTGGCTTTATGCTCTGGGGCGCTCGCGTAGCCTATGATTTTGGTCCGCAGATGGCGGACCTGAACCTGGCGTTCGGCGTGAAAAATATCTTCGACCAGGCGTATTTCACCCGCTCTTACGACGACAACAACAAAGGCATCTACGCAGGCCAGCCGCGCACGCTGTATATGCAGGGTTCGTTGAAGTTCTAAAACCCGGTAGCCCGTCCTGCATACTGTTTTGTAGGTCGGGCAAGCGAAACGCACTCGACACAGGCAACTCACATGTTCACATCATTACGCACGCTATTCGCCGCTCTGCTGCTCACCAGCAACGCCTTTGCCGCCACGGTTCATGACGAACATGGCACCTTTACGCTTGATAAAACGCCACAGCGGATAGTGGTGTTGGAACTGTCGTTCGCGGACGCACTGGCCGCCGTCGATGTCAGCCCGGTCGGTATTGCCGACGACAACGATGCCACGCGCATTCTTCCAGAGGTTCGCGCCCATCTGAAACCATGGCAGTCTGTCGGCACGCGTGCGCAGCCGAGTTTAGAAGCCATTAGCGCGCTGAAACCGGATCTGATCATTGCCGACAGCAGCCGTCATGCGGGTATCTACGGCGCCTTGCAGCAAATCGCACCGGTGCTGCTGCTGAAGTCTCGCAATGAAACCTACGCTGAAAACCTGCAATCTGCGTCCATCATCGGCGAAGTCGTGGGCAAAAAGGCACAGATGCAGTCACGGCTGGCGCAACATCAGCAACAGATGTCAGCGTGGGCCAGCCAGTTACCAAAAGGTACGCTGGTGCTGTTTGGTACGTCTCGGGAGCAGCAGTTTAATCTTCACACCCAGGAGACCTGGACCGGGAGCGTGTTGACCGCTCTGGGGCTGACGGTGCCTGCGGCGATGTCGGGTGCGTCTATGCCGTCCATTGGTCTGGAACAGCTTCTGGCTCTCAACCCTTCATGGCTGCTGGTTGCGCACTATCGCGAAGAGAGCATCGTGAAACGCTGGCAGCAAGACCCGCTGTGGCAGGTGTTAACTGCGGTGCAAAAACAACAGACGGCATCGGTCGACAGTAACGCCTGGGCGCGGATGCGCGGCATTTTTGCGGCCGAACGCATTGCCAGTGACACGGTTAAAATCTTTCATCACCAGCCTTTATCCGATGTGAAATGACAATTTTTAGACACCCAGCGCTGCAGTGGGGGCTTCCCCTTGCCGCGCTTATCACTCTCTTCTGGCTGAGTCTGTTTTGCTACTCGGCCATTCCTGTTTCTGGCGTTGACGTGATTCACGCCCTGCTACCCGGCCATGCGCCGACGCTTCCACAAGCGCTGGTGCAAAACCTTCGTTTGCCGAGAAGCCTGGTCGCCATTCTGATCGGCGCAAGCCTGGCGCTCGCGGGAACGCTACTGCAAACCCTGACGCATAATTCAATGGCTTCCCCTTCGTTGCTCGGCATTAACAGCGGCGCGGCGCTGGCGATGGCGCTTACCAGCGCCATCAGCCCTGTGCCCGTTGAAGGTTACTCCATAGCCTTTATCGCCGCCTGCGGTGGCGGCGTAATCTGGCTGCTGGTGATGACCGCGGGCGGTGGATTTCGCCACACCCAGGACCGAAACAAACTGATCCTCGCGGGTATCGCATTCTCGGCTTTTTGTATGGCCCTGACCCGCATCACTCTGCTGCTGACCGAGGATCATGCTTACGGCATTTTATACTGGCTCGCGGGAGGCGTATCCCACGCACGCTGGCAGGAGTTCTGGCAGCTTTTCCCGATGGTGGCGGTTGCTGTACCGGTGGTGTTATTGCTGGCTAATCAACTGAACCTGCTTAACGTCAGCGATAGCACCGCCCGTACGCTGGGAGTAAATCTGCCGAAGCTACGTTTGATCATCAACATTCTGGTACTGCTTCTGGTCGGTGCCTGCGTCAGCGTGGCTGGCCCGGTTGCGTTTATCGGCCTGCTGATGCCGCATCTGGCTCGCTTCTGGGTGGGTTTCGATCAGCGCAAGGTCCTGCCGATGAGCATGATGATGGGCGCTACGCTGCTGCTACTGGCAGATGTTCTTGCCCGAGCGCTGGCCTTCCCTGGCGAATTGCCCGCAGGGGCAGTGGTGGCGCTGATTGGCGCACCTTGCTTTGTCTGGCTGGTCAGGAGGCGTGGATGAAAAGTGCGATAGTCATTTTCATCGTCCTCACGCTGGCGGGATTTTCAGCGCTGTCACTGCAAATGGGGGTGATCGCCGTTCCCTGGCGCGCCCTGCTGACCGACTGGCAAACCGGGCGCGAGTATCATTATGTGTTAACCGCGTACCGTCTGCCGCGACTGCTGCTGGCGCTACTTGTCGGTGCAGCCCTCGCGGTAGCAGGCGTTCTGGTGCAGGGGATCGTGCGTAATCCTCTGGCATCGCCAGATATTCTCGGCGTAAACCATGCCGCCAGCCTTGCCTCTGTGGGCGCACTGCTTCTCTTACCGTCACTACCAGTGGTTTCTCTGCCGCTGCTGGCTTTTACCGGTGGCATGGCGGGCCTGATTCTCCTGAGAATGCTGGCGAACACCAGCCAGCCGATGAAGCTGGCACTCACGGGTGTCGCGCTCTCTGCCTGTTGGGCCAGCCTGACGGATTATCTGATGCTCTCGCACCCACAGGATGTGAACAGTGCCCTGCTGTGGCTGACCGGAAGCTTATGGGGGCGCGACTGGAGCTTTGTGAAGATAGCCGCCCCGCAGCTGATTCTATTTCTACCGCTGAGCCTGCTTTTTTGCCGCGATCTCGATCTCCTGGCACTGGGCGATGCGCGCGCCACCACGCTCGGTGTGTCGGTGCCGCGTATTCGATTCCAGGCTTTGCTACTGGCTGTCGCCATGACGTCAACCGGCGTGGCCGTCTGCGGCCCGATTAGCTTTATTGGACTCGTAGTACCACATATGGTGCGCAGCATTACCGGTGGACGTCACCGCTGGCTGCTGCCCGTTTCGGCCATGACAGGTTCGTTGCTGCTGGTGGTTGCCGACCTGCTGGCGCGAGTTATTCATCCCCCGCTGGAGCTTCCGGCTGGCGTGTTAACCGCCATTATCGGCGCGCCATGGTTTGTCTGGCTGCTTGTGAGAATGCGATAAATGACATTACGAACTGAAAATCTGACGGTCTGTTACGGTACAAACAAGGTGCTTGACGGCGTTTCACTTGCGCTGCCAGCAGGAAAAATAACCGCCCTGCTCGGCCCTAACGGTTGTGGGAAGTCGACGTTGCTAAACTGTTTTTCGCGACTGTTAACACCACAGTCCGGTAGCGTATTTCTCGGTGATAATCTCATTAACACGCTATCACCTCGGCAGTTAGCTCGCAGGCTGGCGCTGCTGCCGCAGCATCATTTAACGCCAGAAGGGATCACCGTGCAGGAGCTGGTTTCGTACGGTCGAAATCCGTGGTTATCACTCTGGGGACGTCTTTCTGTTAAAGACAATGCGCGGGTTAATGACGCGATGAACCGGACCCGGATCCAACACCTTGCCGACCGGCGGTTGAGCGATCTTTCCGGCGGTCAGCGCCAGCGTGCATTTCTGTCGATGGTCCTGGCGCAGGATACGCCCGTTGTACTCCTCGATGAGCCAACCACCTATCTCGATATCAATCATCAGGTGGAACTGATGCGGCTGATGGGCGAACTCCAGGCCCAGGGGAAAACGGTAGTCGCCGTGCTACACGACCTTAATCAGGCCAGCCGGTACTGCGATCATCTGGTGGTAATGGCGAACGGACATGTTATGGCGCAAGGCACACCAGAAGAGGTGATGAACCCTAGATTGCTGAGAACCGTATTCAGCGTGGATACGGAGATACACCCCGAGCCGGTATCTGGCAGGCCGATGTGTGTTGTGAGGTAGATGCCACAGACTGTAATGGTATTAGGATCTCAACAAGAGGATGACGAAACGGGGGAAACAGGGAAACGGGTTAATTAATCTTTCCGCTTAATATTAACGGGCGCCGGTTTGCTTCATATCGACGTCAGTTGTGTGCCAGGAGCGGAAGCTCGCAATTGTTATTACCGTGTAGGATGCATTACTAACGTTGCTATGTGTCAACGAACGGGGAGCGGGTCAGAATGTTATCTGTGACATGCCCCATTGACTAACACAGGCTAAGGTTTGCAGCCTCTGCTTACAACACATAGTTGACGGGCAGCCTTGATCGAAAAGCGAACATTTCCCTTTGTTGTGGTCAGCTAAAACTGCATCGCACCCTGAGGCAGGATGTCAAACCTCATACCATTATTGCTACAAATCTTTGTCCTTGTTTATCAAGTCTTCCATTGCCAAGAAAATTATTGGATAGTCGTCTTTATTGATATTACTGTTTGGTTTTTGGTAGCTAATAGCTAAAAACAGAACATTTCTGGTGTTGAACTCCTCCAAAACGGAGGAGCTCAGCTTTAGTATTCACACTATCTACTAATAAACGACCAATTTAACAATAGTATCATAATGCTATGATTAGTTTATATTTCCCCATATTATCAATATAATCTGCATACCACTGCATCATCTCCCTTCTACCTTCCAGATACAACGCATGGTTGTACGTCCCGCGAATCGCATTCTTATCGACATGCGCAAGCTGGGTTTCAATCCATGCCGTATTGAATCCTTCCTCATGCAAAATCGTACTCATCGTATGGCGGAAACCATGCCCCGTGACCTTCCCCGTGTACCCAATCCGCTTAAACACCTGATTAATACTCGCTTCGCTCATCGTTTTGTGGGGATCATTGCGCCCTGGGAACACCAGTGGATATTGCCCAGACATCACTTTGAGCTGCTGTACGATCTCCAGCGTTTGGGTAGAGAGGGGAACAAGGTGAGGTCGCTTCATCTTCATTCGCTCGGCAGGAATTTCCCACACAGCTTTATCAAGATCAAACTCACTCCAGAAAGCACCTCGAAGCTCGCCAGTGCGAACTCCCGTAAGGATCAGCAGACGTGCGGCAAGAACAACCAGCGAGCTTCCGGTATAGCTGGATAGGGCTTTAAAGAAGTCTGGTAACTCTTCAACTGTCAGGAAGGGGTAATGTTTCGATTCATGCCCTGACATCGCGCTGGTTAGATCCGCTGCAGGGTTATATTCCGCACGACCAGTCACTATGGCGTAACGAAAGACTTCACTGCAGCGCTGGCGAACCTTCCTGGCCTTCTCTGTCGCACCACGGTTTTCCATTCGACGCAGCACATTCAGCAGAACCAGCGGTTTGATTTCATTCACCGGCTGCTGACCGATATAGGGGAAAATATCTTTATTGAAAGCTTCGATAATGTCGGAGGCATAACCTTCTGACCATCGGCTTATCTTCGTTCCGTGCCATTCAAGTGCCACAGCCTGAAACGTGTTGTTGAGCTGCACATTGCGAACCAGCTTTTCTTCTTTCTTGGCAAAAGATGGATCGATACCCTCAGCCAGCTTTTTCTTGGCGTCATCACGCAGTGCTCTTGCTTGCGCAAGCGACACTGCTGGATAGACACCGAAAGCCAGACGTTTCTCTTTTCCATTGAAGCGATACTTCATTCGCCAGTATCTGGAACCAGAGGGAACAACCTCAAGATACAAACCAGCTCCGTCTGCCAGCTTATAAGCTTTCTCTCTGGGTTTAGCCGCGTCTACCAGTCGCGCATTAAGCTTCATTGGGGGCATCTCCCTGGACCGAACACAGAATGCCCCCACTTATGCCCCCAACTGTGACTTGATTTCGGTTGAGTCCAGTTGATGACAGGAGATAAGGTATGGGCTGCAAACCGCAGTATACGGGCTTTTAGTTGATTTCGATAGACTTGGGAAGAGTTTGAAATGGTGCCGATAATAGGAGTAAAACACAACAAATAACATAATGTATTTATTGTGTTTTATTTACCACGCTTTGACAGATACCCGAATTGATACCCGTTTTAGTTTTACTTCCAGAAAGGGAACAAAACACGCTATTCCGTCGCCTTATACCATGCCTGCCAGCGGTACTTATCCAGCCGCAACTGGCGCAGGCATTCAGCGGTCTCTATATCGGCCTGCAGGTCTTCATCGCTGTCAGTTCCTGCTTTGCTCGCTCCCTTGCACGGCTCCTGCATCAAATCCGCTGATGGAGTTGGCCGCGTCGAGGGCGCGCTGACGCAGCTGCACAGCGTGATCGTCAAAATCGCACTTAGTATGATTCGGGTCGTTAACATATTTCACCACATCACGGTAAACGGTCCGGTAAATTACTTTACCTTCGGCGCTGGCGGTAGCCGCTTTCTGTTCGCTGGTGGCGACGGCCTTCTCTGTCTTTTTGCTCTTCGCCTGATACTCGCTGTTTACCTTGTCGCTGTGTGCGTACCAGCCTTTCAGATATCCGGCGTAATATGTACCAGCGAACAGCGCCAGCAGAACGGCCAGCACTGACAGTTTTGCTTTAAGGGTCACTGGTCTATCTCCCAGCACGCAAGCGCGCTTTCCTGATCACGCCGTGGTGGCTGACCATAACAATTATTTGACCTGATACGGCAATCTTTACCGCCGTCGAATATCCAACGCCTGATTTCAGCACAGGCCCCCTTACGGTCACCGGCATTGATTCGTTTATAGAACGTGGAGGGGAAGCACTTGCCGGGCCCGATGTTGTACGGGCAGAACGACGCAATACCTGCTTTCTGCGGTTCAGTCAGCGGCACCTTGATATTTCGCTCTACCCAAGCCAGCGCCTTATCACGCTCAATAGCATTAACCTGATCACATTTTTCCTGCGTCAGCTTCATGCCCTGTACCACCGGTTTGCCATCAACCATCGTGGCGCCACGGCATATCGTCCAGATCCCGCTACCGTCGCGATACGCCATCAGGCTGTTACCTTCTTTCTCATTCAGGAACTGATCGAGAATTACCGACGCTGGCGCACTGGCGAGTACCAGTCCCAAAACAGCAGCGCTAAGCTTAGTCCTGTTGCTGGCCATAGAGTTGAGCCTCTTTGCGACGATCTTCTTTGATTTTGAAATAGAGATTGGTCAGGTAGGTAACAAGTCCCAAAAAGATACTTGCCAGTACACCAATAGCGGCCCACTGACTGGGGCTTACTTTGTCCAGTAGTTGTAGTAGCCAGTAGCCACCACTGCCAAGAGAAGTGACGTAGGAAGCCCCCGCTGCCAGATCTGAATGGTTGTTCATCCTCATGCCTTACCCCCGTGGGGTCCACTTAATGTTGTGGTGAGGGTAAGGCTGATCTGCGGTCGGAATCCCGACTTACGTACAGATTATCTACTATTCTATAGCGACTTCACGTATTTCTTTGACAAGTAAATTCATGCCGTAATAATTCAGGTGATTATTATCCTTATAAAGTAAGTGTTCACCATTGCTAACCCTACATGTATTGGACATACATAATAATGACACCGGGTAAACCCTAACGACATTATCCGAATTAATAGAATCAAACAGAGCATCTGCTTTTACAAAGCTTTCAGACCATAATTTATCATATTTTTTGTTATTAAATGATAAAAAGTCAACATTCTGTAGCGTTTGAATCTTCTTCCCTACCCCGTTAATTTTTATTATTTCTTTATTTACTTCACTGGGAACATCGACAGGAGACTGAGGAACAGGATAAACCAGAATTAATTTATTATTACCAGCCCATTCGGTTAATTTTTTATTGATACTTTCACTTACGCTACCTCCATCATTAGAGAATATCCAAGTACCGATCTTATACTTATAATTAAGCATATATAATGGCATTCTTGACATATACACGATTATCGAATTTTCATTAGAAGATATGAATTCATCAGCTTTAATAGAAAGCTCTTTACACGCCTCGTCTGTCCCATCTTTCAATGTGCGTCTTAATGTGCTTATTACGGGACATCCGGCCATAGATAAATTTATGAAATTATAATTTTGTTTTATAGCCAAGTCATAGAGACTCTTAGACATGGCCTGGGCATGGGAATCACCAACAAGGATCATATTCCTATTATGTTCTTTGTTTATATATAAGCAACGTTTACCCATGCCGTTACCGCATTCGTCCATTTCATTCATTACAGGCCCGTTATCAAAAAACGCAGACACTGATTTTAATCTTTGCGGATATCCATCATTTTTCACTACCATACACCCAGATACTGTTATTACTAGTACAACTGACATTATTACAGCAACAAACTTATGTGACTTTATCTTCCTCATTGGGTTTTCTATTGTGTAATATGTGACCACAGCCAAAAGGATAGATATAGAAGTCAAAAGAAGCGCTTCTTTTATTGTTAGAGACGCTTCGTTTATTGTTCTGTAATATACAAACACTGGTTGATGCCATAAGTACAATGAATATGATATCATCCCCAAAAAAACAATTACCTTCGTTGATAAAATTTTAGTCGCAAGGTCGCTTGAATTTGAAGAGCAAATAAATAAACAAGTACCAGCAACCGGTATCACAGTCCAAAGAGATGGAAGGCTCATTCCGTCATTAATTAATGACATGCTAAATATGATTGCCATCACACCCGCAACAGGAATTAATCGCATCAAGAGGGGAGTTCTATGCTTAATGTATGATGCTAAATTATCTCTGTTTACATATGAACATAGCCCCCCTGCAATCAACTCCCACGCCCTTGAGGGTAGTAAGTAGAAAGCGAATTCAGGATGATTATCCACTGTCATGCAGGCTATAACTAAGGATGCCACGCCAAGCAAAACCAATGAATAAAATAGCTTACTTCTAAAGAACTTAAATACTGAATAAACAATGACAGGGAAAGCCATGTAGAATTGCCATTCTACGCCAAGACTCCATGTGTGTAAAAGCGGCTTAAAGATACTATCTGGTGCGGTGTAGCTATCCTCGAAAAAGAAATAAAAATTAGATAAAAAAATAGATGCAGAAATAAGTGATTTTGAGTAGGAAATAAGAGGTTCTGGAAGAAGAAGATTGTAGAAAAACAAAGATGTGGCTATTAAAACAACAACCATTGCGGGAACTATTCTTTTTATTCTTCGCTCATAAAAACTTAAAAACGAAAAATTATTTTTCTGCAAGCCACTTAATACTATTCCTGTAATCAAATAACCTGAAAGCACGAAAAAAACATCCACACCAAGAAAACCGCCTGGCAAAATGCTCATTCCATTTAGCATTAGTTTAGAGTGGTATGTGATGACAGCCAGCACTGCCAGCGTTCGCAGTCCATCGAGTTCTTTACGGTATTCCAAAACAGGTCTCCAACATGCAAAGTTTCTGTCGTGGATGGTATACATGACGAATAGAAATGTCACTAGCATATTCCCCCTCATCCATGAGGGGATGTCATCATATCACGTCCCAAGAACAGACCATCTACCACCAACTTTGATAACCTGAACGGGCTTACCGTTGTAGTTAGTACCATTAAGGGTAATGCTCGCCCAAATTGATGTCCCGCTTACAAATGAGACACTTCCGTTAGTTGCATCTGGGGACAAGATTAACAGATAAAACATATGTCCATCAGGCATATCTACAGGCATTGAGCTGATAGTCGTAACGCCGGTGTCGCTTGCATTTGTAGTGTACGTCCTCCCGTAGACTGGCCTCCAGTTTGAGATCGTTGAACCCCCAGCTTCCGTTCTTAGTGACACGCTACCGGGTTGTGGTCTGTCTGGTCTTGCGCCAATTACGTATTTATCTACATCGAGGTAAAATTCGCATACAGTCCCCATATGCCTGCCATAGCCAATAGTTAGCGATGCCGGATCGGCGCGGAACCCACTACCAGTAAACTTTATGGCACAAACGGGGTTCTCTGAGCTAACCATGAATCTGGCTGTTTTCGCAGAGAATCTATTCGCCTCAATATTTACTGTTGCAATAATGGTACCAGTTGTATAGTAAATAGTGTCTTCTTCAGGAATTATCGTTGTAGGACCGATTGGCACATAAATTTCTTTTATCTTCCTTTTCGGCGAGCCCCATGAGTTCTGTGTTTGCATCAATGTTAATAATTGATAAACTTGCTCACCTTCAAATGAAAAATACATTACCGTTCCATGAGCAAGAGTATCCCTAAGTGTTGAAAGGGATTTAACTGTTGTACTTCCCCATGAAACTAAATCACTAGACGTGTTGTAATAAATTCCTGTGCGATTGTAGAAATCATCAACATACAGGATCCAATCATTTTCTCTGCGCACCAATGATGGCCCCTCAACCCTGAAACCTGAGGATGGAGCCGTACTTAAAAATTGGAACGTACCAGAAATATCAGTGTTACTTTGCCATAAGTCTATAGTCTTATCGTATTCATTTTTTACGGCCAGCCATAGATCTCCGCCATAACTTACGAGGCTTGCATCTATTCTGTTCTGGTCGTTGGCTGTACTTAGTGAAAATCTAGTAGGCCATTCAAAAGTAGGAATTTCCACATCAGGCTCTGATGTCATTTTTGCATAGTAAATTCTACAATCAGGAATAGAACCACTGTATGCATCTGGAATGTTCGGCCCATACTGAAATCCATTAAGAATATATAATTCTGACCCATCTATGAAAAATTCTGGTGCACCATTGTAAATGGCATCGGCAGTTGCACTTGGCTCAACCTTATTACCATAGACACCACTTCCAAACTTACAATCCGCAGACGTCCAGTTGATCAAATCTTTCGACCTAAAAATTCTCACATCAGCATTAACTGTTGCTTGTGTAACTGCAATCCACCACATGTCTGAGAAAAAACATATAGATGGATCTCTACCGCGGAGGGGGCTACCATCTGACATCTTTAACGCAGATTGACCAGACCAGCTAATTCCATCAATTGATGTAGAAAGGTAAACATTTAGCGTTGAAGGGTCGAAGAAAACTGACACGAATACTTTTTTATTTTCTTTTATAAATGTGAGGTCTTCTACAGTTCCACCATCCAGTGTTCCTATCATCCCTGCCCCGGTTGGTTTGGCAAGCTCGATCATAACATCAGCCGCACTACCATTTTCAGGCAAGACCATAAGAGGATCGCCCGAATTATCCATCGCTACAATTTTATTTTTTCTTTGCTCCACAGGTGGAAGAGGAGCTACAAAAGCTTCCGGGACGCGAAGCGCACGTACCAAGCTGACATTGTCAACATAGTTTTTGGTAGCGAAATCCTGCTTATCTACCGGATCGCCGCCGTTAGCGATACGGTAACCCTGAGCGTCAAACGGACCACCAAATAAAGGGCGACGTAACGCCAGCCCGAGATAAATAAACGAGCGCTGAATCGCCATCCACAGACGGTCAAAATCTTTATTAACGGTATCTGCCAGCAAGTCACCATTGTCCTGGTAATCAGTCAGGCGATAGGTAGGAACAACACGTTCCAGCATAACAACTGTGCCGCTTACGGGGGGCGTCAGAAAAACAATATCCCCGCCGCTTACGTTACCTACACCAGACACGGTATAGCCTGACGTAACCTCGGTACCGTTAATACTGACCTGAATATCACTGGCGCTGATGATGTAAAACTCGAAAGGAAAAACGGTCGTCAGACCGTTGGCGTTATAAATAATATAAGGGATTTGATTCGGTACCGACATGGCGTGTAACCTCTGGCAGGTTAATAATCGACTTCAACCTCATGGTCTCCGTCACTTAACTGCCAATGTTCGCGCGATTGCCCGGTCGGAATCCCGACCACTTTGCCAATGCGCACCGGTGTCGCACTAATCGCCCCCGCGCCGGAATCAATGAAGTCGTCTGGCTGGTTGGTCAACGCCGGGTTAAAGTCCCGCATCTGGTCGTACATCGGACCATCAAGTACGTCGGAGTGAGCCCACAGGAACCGTGACGAGAGAGGCGCTTCGAACGCATCAAGGATACGCTTCTGTTTGTTGGTAACACTGAACTCTTCCCGAACGCCGCAGCCGGTTCCTTTTAGCGCCTGCCGCAGCAATTTGCCCGCAAAGCTGCCAGGGCCGTTTACCTCAACACAAACAACGGGGATCTGGTATCTGATAACCAGCTCTTTGATTTGCGCCACCTGCCCGCCGGTGATTTTGTCGTTATCGTCAAACTCTGCCAGTTCGCCAGTCAGCTCCTTGCAAACATGCCAGTACAGATGACCGCGCGCGTCAGTCAGTATCAGGGATAACGCCGAGGCGTCCGCTTTCACTTTGCCGGTAGCCACGTCCCACCATGCCACGGCCCCAA
Organism: Citrobacter freundii complex sp. CFNIH2; assembly: GCF_002880615.1. NCBI lineage: Bacteria > Pseudomonadati > Pseudomonadota > Gammaproteobacteria > Enterobacterales > Enterobacteriaceae > Citrobacter > Citrobacter freundii complex sp. CFNIH2. Next base: position 2,749,687 of record NZ_CP025757.1, read on the forward strand.
CAATTTGCGTGCTGCCGAGCCACATTGACGCGGTACGGTTGGCGTAGCGAATCTCCGGATGGATGTTGTATTCGCGGATACGTTCAGGATCGAGACGAACGTCGCCAACGGGTTTACTGTGCAACTGGTACTGGCTGTCCCATTCGTTAATTGTGCGGGTTTCTCTCCGGCGGTTCTCCATTTCTTCGCGGGTAAAACGCTCCGGCCACGCACAGTCTGAGTAGAAATCAATAACCGTATCCGGTGCGACAGCGAACACCACGCCGTCTTCGGTCAGCTTATAGTCAACATCCTCGACCAGCAATCGCGCCGCTTTATGGATCCCGGCAAAAACATACTCTGGCCGGAACGGGGTAACATAGCGCAGTTGCGTGGCGTCTTTCGCCTCGATGCGCTTTTCTTTCTCAAACAGCTTAATGGTCAGGCAGTCAGCGCCCATAGACTCAACCTCATCATAAAGGCTGTCGTGCGTGTGAGGGGTACCGATGTACAGCTTGCGCCCACCGGGGATCAGAATGTGGGTTTGTTCACCCAGGCGATACCGCAGCTTTTCTCGCGCTTCCGGCGTCTGGATATTGCGGGGGACTTCCACATCGTCATTCTGGCATTCGTTGGCGCGTGCCGAGGTAACGTTAGACAGAATACCTTTGGCATACATACTGCCGTTACGCATATCCAGCGCACCATTTACCCACCATTGTTCGACGGTACCGAGTCCATCCGGCAACATGCCTTTCGTCAGCGGATGGTTTCGCAGTACGTTCTGCGTATCGCGACTGGTTTTGTATGCAGTTGGATCAGCTTCAGACTGATGTAAAATCCGGTACTGGCGATCGCAGTAATATCGCCAGGCGTTATACACGGCAAGAATGGTTGATTTACCGAACCCACGAAAACAGCGAAGCACCGCGAGATTCCCGCGATGCTCCAACCAGTGACAGGCGCGATAGTGGCAGTCCGGAACGTCCCAGTTCATCCGCTCCGCCCACATTAAAAAGAAGGCGAGGAACGAAATCATTTTTTGCCTTTCTGCAGGCGCGCGATAATGGCGGCCGCTTCGCGCTCAGCCTTCGATACCTGCTGCCCCAGCGCAAAGGCTTCATCATCCTGTCCTGGGTTATCTGAAGGCGTACCACCGCGCGTCTGCATGCCAATAAGGGAATGCACCTTAATCAGCAGCGTCAGCGAAGCCGCCGCGTTCTTCATGCCCCAGTATCGATCGCCGCGCTCATCTTTGGTCAGTTCGCTGGGTTTCTTCCCCGCCCCCGGCCAGTTGTCCGGATCGGCTTCTTCGAGCACCACGTCAGTGAGTTTATCGCTCAGCGCGGTAAGGCGTGTTTTGTAATCCTGATGCATAAAAAAGCCCCGTAGTGAATACAGGGCTATGATGACGCGGGTTTAAGGTCGGAATCCCGACCGATTACCGCATACCGGGGTCCACCTGGTTAATCAGGGGTGCGATCCAGAACAGGTTATTACCCGGCAACAGCGTACGCACATTGTGCAGAACCCGATCGCCGGCATCCCCATTCAGCACGCCAGCGGTCACGTCTGTGACGGTATCGAGCAGGCCAAACGTCGGGCCGAGCGCAGAGCCGATAAAACCACGGCTGGCGTAACGAGACTGCGTGCCGGTGCCAAGCAGCGCCCCCAGCCCGACCATACCGCCGGAAGCTTTTTCCGCCATGTTGTTATATTCCATCAGCGGGCCGAGAATACCGGATCGGTCAACGCCTTCAATCACCAGTTTTTCAGGAGACCAGTCCACCTCTTTCCCTTTGGCTGCTTCTTTAAGTGCGTACGTCAGCGCGCCCAGGCCGATCTGGAATGCAGTACCGTAGTAGAACTGCGCAGTACCTTCCTGCAAACCGCCCAGCGTGGCGCGGTTATAGGATGCGGTCGCAAACGATTTGAACTGGAATACCGTTTTGCCAAGCGGCGTACTGGCCCACAATGGAGTATCACCAATACCAGGAGTAATAACGGTATTGTTAACGTCTTTCAGAACAGCAGACTGAAATACACCAGCCACGTGCTGATCGTCCCATTTTTCAAAATTACCGATATGCCAGCCGTCGATAACCTCGCCATGTTTCTGAAACTCGCTACGAATACGCGTGGCCATATTGTCGTTAATGCCAAGTTTCGCCAGGCGACGACCAGCGAACGCACCGGACAGAATGCCGTCAGACGTGATCATGCCGTTAACCGATTTGTTCATGTCGTCGAAATGTCCCATCAACGTGAGCTTGCCGAACACATCAGTAACTCGCTCCATACCCGCTTCCACCGCCGTAGTACGTGCGGAACTGTCCACCAGATCGCCCATCGTACGCGCGCGGGTGTGCAGGATGGTTTCCAGCCCCACGGCCATCTTTTTCTGTTCGGCTTTGCTGGCAACCCACGCAGGAGATTTAGATATCATAGCGCCATAGCCGCGCGTAATATTGCGGAAGCCGTTCACCATTACGCCACGGGCCAGATCCGGTATTGCGGATACCGTCATACCGCCCAGTTTGGTGACAAAGTTAGCGCTACGCAGAAACGCACCAGCGCGGACAAAAAACGACGACGGGTCGTCAGGCATGCCGTATGCGCCGACAAGACGGTCGCGCAGCGCGGTAATATCGCGCAGATCGTTATCGCGGGCCTTTGCCAGTTTTGCCTGGTCTTTGGGGCGGGAACGCATCAGCGCGTCGTATTCGTCCTGGATATCCTTAAGCTGCTTTTCCAGCGTCTTATTGCCAAAGGTACGGGTGAGCTCCACTTCGGCGGATGCTTCGCGAATATGGCGCTGCAGGACATAGTTGGCATCGCTCTCCAGATAATCTTTCATCAGGCGATCGGGAACACTGAGCGTACGGCCTTTGGTGCTGCCAGCGGATTTAACCATAAACACATTGGCGAAATCCTGCGGAATTTTTGCGCCCACGATTTTGTTAATGGTGGCATCCGCCGTGATCTCGGCCTCTTCTCGGGACATGGTTTTCTCGCCGCGCGACCACCAGTCCACCAGCATATCGCGGAACTTATCGCGCTCGTTGACGATTTTCCCTACCTTGTACACGCGCGGGAAATAGCTGGTCTGCCCGATAGCTTTAAGCTCTTCATCCGGCGGTAACAGCCCCAGTTTTTGCTGTGCCACCTTCACACGGTTAACGACGGTGCGCATGGCCTGCGCCGTTTCTTGCACCACGGGGTTAGCATGCACATCGCCGCTACGCATGGCGTTGCCGACTTCCTCCCGGAACGATGCAAAGCTCATATCGCCGCCATCCGATTTATATTTTGCGTATGCCTGTTTGTTAGTTACCACCACCGCAGCTTCTTCCCTACGCCACCCACGGACGCGGGTTTCCGCTGCAACGGGCGTTTCAATACCCCGCGCGTTTCCCTCGAGAGTGAAGTTATTCTCTGCCAGTTCCAGCGCCGTACGGCGTGCTGTTTTCGACGGTGACTCCATCAGGCGGGTGATCGGCGTCAGGTAGCTACCTGCCCTACGCGCGGCCTTTCCGAGTGGCCCACCAGCAACCGGAGTTAAATCTTCGAGTGTCGCTTCGCTGATCCGCGCCGCGCCAATACTCCCGCCGTCAGGAAGCGAGGCTGCTGCGGTATCCACCGGCGATGTGACGCGCATATTATCCAGCGCCTCCGCAACTTCCCGCGTGGCCGCATTTTTTACCGAAGGCGTGAGCATGGTTCCGGCGCTGGCAAAAACACCGCTCATCAGCGCGCCGGCGGCGACGTGTGCGGCGCTCTCACCCCACGTACGTGTTATCTGCTGGTTGTTGAGCGCAACCTCACTCAGCGCGGTACCCGCAGCGCCAATAGCGACCTGTGAACTGATACGCGCCAGTGCACCGCCTTGCGTACCGGGAATAAACATCGATGCGACAGTTACCGGATCGACAACCCCGGCGGCGATGCTGGCTAACACACCCTCGCCCCCCGCCTCGGACAATACGCGACGGTCCTCGTTTTCGTCATCAATCTGCTGTTTCAGCCAGGCGGTTTCTTCCGGCGAACGGGAATCAGCGAACGCGGATCCCCACTGTTCGTAACCATGCAGTTCGTTTTTATCCATATACGGGTTGTAACCCTCCGCCGGTTCAAACTGTTTAGACGGGCGGAACATATCGCCCAGCAGGTTATTCTGGCGGAATGCCGCGCCCCAGACAGAAGGCTCCGGCTGCTGTGGCTCTGGGTTTGCCCCTTCAGGAAGAGGAACATCAAAGCCTGTCGGTTCGGCCAGCACGTTGCCCGACGGGGTAAATCCGTTATTCAGTTCATCAGGTGCTGCGTAGACTGGCATCAATTTGCCCCCCCGCCATAAATAAACTTAGGTACGCTGTTAATGCGTTCGTTATGCAGCCGCTTGTACTGCTCATCCAGCGCACGATGCTTGTCTTTAAACCCACGGATAGCCTGACCGCGCGTAATTTCTTCCTGGTCACGCTGTTCACGTTCCTGCTGCATTTTCTTGTACGGTTCCCATTCTTCAAGCGACGGTTTCCAGCGCATGGGGCGACGATGCTTATCGTAATACGGCTGCACTGCCTCGATACCATCTTTATCCTTCGTTCGCACCATGATGGCGTAATCCCCCTGGCGGGATGTCAGCACGTCGGGAGTAATCTCCAGTTCACCACCGATACGGCTTTCAGGCGTTTTTGTCTCAACTACAGGGGCGTTACCTGACGTGATCCCGAGCTGCGTCGGACTGGTGGTTATTGTCTCCTGGCGGTCGCCGTACATAAGCAGCTCTTTTTCGGCTTTCCACTGTGCCGCCTGCCAGCCTGATGGGCCGTAGTTATAGAGCGCCTCCGGCGCGTACTTCATGAATTTAGCGTCGCCGTTCACCTCGCTGATACTCCAGGTGCGGGCTACCTGCTGGTTGGTCATTTTCTTCGCCGCATCGGCGTTACCGCCAGTGGTGCGATAGTTAATGTCATACAGCGCCTGATAGTCATTACGGAAGCGCGCCGCTTCTGGAGTCTGGTCATCCGCAGACGGATCCCGGCGGAACCACTGCGCCATGCTGCTGGCAGCAGAGTCCATCGCCTTGCTGCGATCCTTTTTGTACTCTTTAGTGCCCTGTGCGGAGGCCAGTTGCGCTTTAAGCGCGTCGGTCTGGTTGTATGTCAGGTTCTGCGCCTGCTCAATGGCCGTGTCAGAAGACATACCGGAATCAGTAAGCTGTTTGACCGTCAGATAAAAACCCTGCATATCCTTCGGCATGTCGCCGACAGACGCAGGATCTGTATCGTACAGTCGGTTGAACAGCTCCGCCCCCTGCCGTACTGCCTCAGGACTACGGGCGCGCGAAATGGCAGAAAGCTGTGTTGTCACCTGTGACGGGATAATGCCGGTCTGCGCCACCTGCTGCACGATGCCGTCGTGCGTGGTGGCATCATTAATACGGAAGCTCTGCGCGGTATCGGTCGCATCAGCGGCTTTCTGCATGGATTTGTTCGACGGGTCGAGTTTCTCCCCCATCGACAACGCTTCGTTGAAGCGACGAGCGTCACGCTGTGCCTGCATAGCTTCATTACTTTTTTGTACCAGCGCGCCCAGTTTGCCGTAAGCGTCGAGTTTCAGTGCATAGTCCGGGTCATTGGCCTGAGGCTTCGCCTTTGCCAGTTCTTCCTGTTGTTCGGCGGGGGATACGTACTGGATAGCCTGAAAGATACGGGCGTTATCGATGGCAATATCCAGTTGTTTGACCTTCTGCTCCCCCTCTTCTCCCCAGGCTTGCCTGATCGTTCCCTCGTCCAGCATGGCATCTGGGATGTCTCCATTATTTAATTGTGCCAATGTGTTATCGAAAACAGGCTCAACCTGTTCGCGTAAGGCTTTCCTCTGCTCGCGAAGCTGAGACTCTGCAATATTATCGACTTTATAAACAGATACCGGATCCAGCCCGGTTTTATTTTTACGGTACCGGGACAGCCAGCCGCGCGTTTCGGTTGGGAGTTTACTGATAAACTCCGCCTCGGAAATCTCACCCTTACGCGGGTCACCTACTTTCTCGATCAGATTATCAACATTACCCATACCCCAGTTATACGCGGCCCCGGCCAGCGTTTCAGAGCCGTATTTACCGTACAACTGGTTAGCGTAATCGCTCGCCAGCAGCGCGTTCTGCTCTTCGTCAGCCGGGTTATATTCAACACCGCGTTTTGCAGCCAGTTCTTTCCCCGTGTCAGGCATTAACTGGTATTTACCCTGAGCGCCCGCCCTGGATGTCAGAATGCTGCCATCAGGTTTAAAATGTTTACCGCCGGACTCAACAATGCTGATTGCTCGCATATCCATGCCGCCGCTGTCTTTAACGGGGAACTCACCGTTAAGCCAGCCCTGCGGATTGGTAACCGCATAGTTTTGCGCGCGCTGTTCCAAAGCGTTTAAATCAGCGGATGAAATAGCCTGCGCTATCTGTTCTGCTGACCATCCCTGTGCCTGCCCGTAAAGTTCAATCGAATGCTTACGCGCCCCCCGTGCCAGTGCTGCGGCTTGTGGATCGTCGTATGCGTTGGCTTCCTGCTGAACAGACGTTTTTACCGTGGTTTCAAACTGATTTTGCTGTGCTGTCGCTGTCTGAGCACGTTCGAAAGTATTGTAGGTGCTAAATCGCTTAACCTGGCTTGCCTTCCACTGTGCGTCAAAATAGTCCAGTTGGCTGGGCGGAATTTTTTTGCGGGCCTCCTCATAGTCCGACGCATCAAGTTTATCCATATCTGCGCCAACACCCGTAGAGTTAAACCCCTGTCTGGTGACCAGGGCACCTGTTTCCGGGTTTTCCCATCGATCTGTTGATTTGGCATAGAGATCATTTAACGCCGCCTGCGTCGCTGCAAGGTCTTTCTTATTCTGTTCTGCCTGTATTGCATCCGACACATTTCCCAGCGATGCGCCAACACGTGAAAGGGCCGCACCGACAGCTCCAACATTTCCCTGAGAGATTCGCCCGGTTGTTGCCTGCGGCGTAAGGTTGCCGAAATTACCCGTTGGTATACGCATTATCGTTTCCACCCGCTATACATCTGAGATCCCGAAGACAGCAAAGAACTACCCGCATTCATCATTCCGGCTTGCTCCGCTTTTTTACCGCTGATCACGTCCGCCTGTGCCTGCGTACGCATCCGGTTAGAGCTGTTGACACCATTAAGAATGGTTGTGTAAGCATCCTGTTCAGCGTCACCCGCAATACCTGATGTGACACGCAGCGCGGTACCAGAATCTGTTTCAACACCGGACGCGCCAAAAGCGGATGTTGCCTGTGATGCCTGTTGCGCTCCCTGCTGACGAATACGCTGCGCCTGCACTTTGGCTGCAGCGGTATTGGCATCCGCATCTGCTTTTGCCTGCGCAGCGTTGTAATTCGCCGCCGCTTTTTCATCCTGCCCCTGTTTCATTGCGCCAAGCGCAGACACAGCCGCAGCCGCCAGAGCAACCCACGCCATTATTTACCTCCTGAAAATACAATGCCGACGTGCTTAAGCCCGAGACGCTCATACATTCGTCCGGTACGTTCTTCATCAATGCCCGTCGTGATCCCCATGTCGATCTGGTCAACATCTTTTGACTTCGCCCAGGAGATGTACTCTTTTGCCAGGCGGTAACCGGCTAACGTTCCGCGATGAGCTTTTTCAACATAAAGCCCCAGTTCGTACGAAATCGTCGCATCGGCAAAGTAGTGTTCGGTAACAACCGCAGCGATCGCGCCGATGATAGCTCCGTCTTTTTCCGCCACAGCGACCATACCGTCGGGGGAATCGATCAGGCGACGTAACAGAGCAGAAAACTTGACTCCGTTGTATGGCAACGTCCGGTACCGGGATTCCTGGTGCATAATTTCCGAAAGTCGAATAATTTCCGGGATATCTGCGGTGCTGGCTGGTCTGATCATGTTTAGCCCCCGTTACTGGTGAACGTGAAAATAATGGCGAGGATATGGAAAGGCAGCGGCTGACGCTGTTGAATAAGCAGAGAATCTTCGCCGCGTTCCCAGCCGAGCTTTCCCCAGTAGTGATCGCCGGTGAACAACGGCGCGGGCTTATCCAGGACCTGCGGTCCGAAGCGACGGAACGGGATAACCTGACCGTTACACTCTGCGCCGGTAGTCTCAAGAAAACGCATGGTCACTTCGCTGGTCCGTTTTTTCGCGTTCTGCGTTGTGCCTTCTGACGTGGCGACTTCCGGCGTTAGCGTCTGGATTGTGGTTTCGTAATGCAGGCCAGCTTCGATTGATTTCGCTTTTCGGGTTAGCGTGATTTGACCGCCAGAAACTACCGCCTGCGGCATAACGGAACCATCCGCAACCACATCAATGGTTTTCCCCTCGAGGTGGGCGAATCCAGTCCATGTAGTGGCGCCTCCGGTACTCGTTCCTGTTACGGCGGAATCGGTACGCAGGGTACTGTCCAGAACCTCAACAAAGCGTACCGTCTGCCCGTTCACCTCACGGCGAACCAGTACATAAACCACATCGTCAGTATCGGAAGGGATACTGGTGACAGATTCGAAAGCGCCATCGGTGGCATGGCGTGACCATGCGATCACATCCTGCGTACGGTCTATCGCCATTGATGCCGCTGAACCATCCTTACGCGCTATCCACACGAACGGATCCGGTTGCTGCTGATATGCCATGTCGCTGATACCGCTGGCCGTAATGTGCTCAGCCAGCACCGTCATATCATTGGCGGTGTACGCAACAAATGAATCGGGATCGTACGCTGCTGCGTAAAGCTTTCGACCGGCTCGTTGCACAAACATAATTTCGGTACCGACACGGATCGGACGGATATTATTACAGCCGTATGGACTGGGGTTTTTAACCGAAATATTGGTCGGAGTGATAGCGGATTCATTGCCCGCAGTGATCGTAAACTCACCGCCATAGGTCAGCGCTATAAGGGTGTTCATCTGTGCCAGATGCACAATAGGATTGAGTTGATCAGAAGACAGCGTAAAGCTCATAGCGTTATCGTCGTCTGTTCCCAGCTCGAACGACAGATAAACACCGGTTTCACTGAACCAGATCGTTTGTGGAAAACGCGGAGAACCGGCCAGAACCAGACGCTGCTGATACAGCGTAACTGCGCCGGGGTATCCCATACTGCCACCCCAGACGGAATCCTCACGTGTCCACGCGCCGGGTGATGCAGCCTGTGTAGCAGAAAGTACCTTGCGGATGGTTCCAACGGCCTTCTGTGAACTGGTTATGCTGTCAATCAGCACCAGCCCTTCATTGATGCGGACATAAGAACCCACATCTGCTGACACCCACCCGGCCCCTGTGAGCGTACCGTCACTACCTGCAGGCGGTTCGTCGTCGCTGAGGGTGAGCGTAACTTCTGAGCCGATAAATTCTTTGACGGAGGGCTTACACCACTTCTGCGGTGTATCACGAATCTCGTCGAATGGTTCAACAATAAACGGTGCCGGCTCAAGTACCCAGTTTGTCTGTCCGAGGCGTTGCAGACGTTGTGGCGGGACATTCTCATGCGCCAGAAACATGGTGTCAGCGCCCTGCACATAATTCACATCTGGCAACATAGCGGCGGTGTAGGGACTGGCAATTTCATACGGCGTATTGTCGCTGTTGACCACCTGCTTACCATTCTGAAATACGCGCATGTAACCGTCGCCAAACTCCAGAACGTACGCCTGTGAGCGATTGAACACGTAAGGGATAAGGCGGGCTGTTTTGTTGCCGAATTTCGCAGCGGCCGCAAATCGCGTACCCGGTCGGCGCACTACCCCACCCTGAACCACAACAACGCCATTCTCGATCACTTTGGCACCGTTGGCATAACGTGCAATATCAACACGTCCCATCAGACGGGGGGACAACTCACCGGCGGTAAAATTGGTTTTTATCAGATTAGCGCGCATGTCAGAACCTCGATTCCAGCGTGGGATAACCGTCCAGCGTTTCCGGTGGTTCCTCCTGCCCGTCGATAGATTTAGCCTGGCGCAGCAGGTAAGCCGCTTCCTGGGTCAGCGTGTCGCGCAGACTGGTGGATCCGGTGACCGCATAGGCAAGTTTCGCCTGCATGGTGGCTTCGGCAACGTTCACAAGCGCTGCGTCCCACGTGGATTCGTCTTCATTGCGGAAGACATAGCGCAGCAGTACAGCGTTGACGTTTGCCAGCAGTTTGTTGCCCTCAATGCGGTACGGAATATCATCCTGTGGCTCACCGATGGACAGAACGCGGATTAAATCGCCGGGGAGAGAAAACTGGTATCCGAACCCAAAAATCGGGGTGTCGCTGACAGGGGAAAGAACAACGCGCTTAATGGCGCAGTTCCACGGATGCGCGCGCAACAGGTTATTGCGAACGGTCGGATAAAGGTTTGAGCACAAGCGGGCGTGGTCGGTATCTTCGACAAAATCGTTGATTGGATGCGCACCCAGCGCCAGCAGTGCGTTTGAACAAATCGAGACGCTCGACGTCATGGTAATACCTCAGATGGAAAAAGGCCGGGGGTTACCCCGGCAAGTACACCAGCGGCATTAAGCAACAAAATCGATGGCGACGACTTTCTTCTCGTTGGCACGACCTGCACCGTAGGACGCATCAACAGAGATCTGAATGGTGTTGTTTTTATCGCGGCGCGGGCCGATATCGACGTTATACTCAGCGCCGGTACCGAAATGCACAGCGGATTTACACCACGCAGCTGCGGTTTTGGTGGTTACAGCTGGGTCACCTGCGGTCGCAGAGTCCAGCTTTTCGTAAGCCAGCCAGTTAAAGCCCAGCCACTTGGAAGACACCGCGCCTTCCTGGAGCATTTTCACCGCCATAAAATCAGCAGAAGTCAGCGTGGTATCGCTGAGGATCTGCGTCAGCATGTCGGCGTTGTACGTCATGTACAGCTCTTCGCCGTTCTGCTCGTCACACTCGTTACGGCGGAACATCGCTTTCGCGGCGATCAGCTTGGCCTTGGTCATACCTGTGCCACCCGCAACGATTTTCTGCGCAGCCGGGAGAGCAACCGGAGCGTATGCGCCGTTGTTCTCTGTCTTACGCAGAACGGTATCGAGCAGCGCGCGATAGATAACATCGTCTTTTTTGCGGTTGGCTGCTGCCAGGGTGAGTTGCAGATACGGCCCCTGCGGGTCAGCGATCAACTTGCGCAGGTCGCGTTTTTCAACCGGGACGAATACGCCATAGTCAGCCATCAGCGCATTACGGGTACCGGCTTCCGGCACATCCCAGACGGTGTCACCGAAACGCGTGGTGATCTGCGTCATTTCGATGGTGCCCATGTCGTTGATGGTGAACGACGCACCGGTAATCATTCCACGATCGTTTACCGCAGCCTGCAGGCGGGAATCCTTCTGCTGTGAGGCAATTTCAAAGGAATCATGAAACTGCGTTACAAACGCTGCGGTGATCATGTTTTTGTTAGCATCAAAAGCCATGACAATCACTCCAAAAATTATCGCCTTGCGGGGTGTCGGTTTCCCGGCCCGAATATCACAATGCGACTGGCGCTTACGCACTGCGGGAAAAATCAGGTATCCGGCGTCCCCGCCGGGCTGGTTGTGGGGAGATTGTTAGCGAGATGCGCGGTCGGAATCCCGACCAAATGAAAAAAGCCAGCAATTAGCTGGCCTTTGGGTGGGGAATTACAACTAGCTTGATTCGTGCAGGCGCTGTTTCAACAGATAACCTTCCAGCATCCAGATTTTATTAACCGCGTTTTCACGGGCAATTTTACGCCCGATCTCAGGGTCGAAGTTTTCAGGGCTGGCACAGGCGCTTTCGCCAGTCACAGTAAATCCGTTGCGCAGCACCAGAACGCAAATGGTTAAAAGGTTTAACGTTGGGCTGCAAGCATCCATCGCCGATTTATCGGGCCATGCATCTTGAATCTTTTCACCAACATTCAAATAATGGCACTCAGAAATAATATCTTCGACATGCTGCGGCGTTACACGCGGCGCGGTTAAGCCTTTGGCCTTAATTTGCTGCTCGATATCTTTGTCGCTCATCGGTCTTTCCTCGATTTAAGTTGTCGTGACATGTCACGCTACGGACTGATCGCCGTAGGTTTTCTGGTAGAACGCTTTGACCTGGGCGGATACGCGTTCGTGATCAGCGTGTTTCGGGTCCATATACGCCGGGGATTTCATCAGGTCGCGAATGGTCTGCTGCTCTGCGAGATTAATTTCGCCGCCCGCTGGCGCGTCTTCCTGCATTTCCGCGCCCACTTTCGCCAGCATGCGAATGACCATAGGGTTATTGCCGATCGCGTTGATATCGTCGCCCTGCTCTGCCAGTTGCGTAAACGCGCGGTAAGCCAGGCCGATATTCTTTTTAAAATCCGCGTCTGTCTTCCAGACTTCACGCAAAGACGTGGTGGCCGCTTCGGCATCCAGTTCCGCCGAACCAGTGGCAATCTGCTGGGCGTTCTTCACGTACTCGCCCAGGATAAAACTCATTTGGTCATTGGTAATGCCTTTGGCATGAGCAGCTTTCAGAAAGTTTTGGGTGCCGGGGTCGGCTTTAAACTCATCCCACTTAAAACCCTCGACGTCTACCTTTGGCGCATACTCATCTGATGTTTTCGGCGCCGTGCCGATGCTCCCCATGCGCTTCTCCAACGCGACATGAGCCTCCGCCAGCTTACGGGCTGATTGCTCAACGTTAAGCGCACCATCTTCGCCACTGACACGGTATTTTTCCGGTAACCAATCATTCGCGCCCGGTTCGCTCGCGCCGGTGCTGAGTAAAGAATTACCAGAAGGATCGCCAGCCCCCGGATTATTACCGCCATCGTTACCACCTCCGTTCCCGCCGCCTGGCTGTTCTGCACCCGGTTCGGCATTCATGAATAAGTGTTTAAGCTTCCACATCGTCTTCAACTCCATCGGCTTTGTTGATTTCGCGCAGGATGAAATCCAGTACGGATCGCTGCCCTGCCCGGTAACATGTTTCACGGTCGCCCTCGGTACCGCCGGAGACATATGCCTCACGCCCGAAGCGGCGGGTTAGTGCTTCAAGCACCTGCTGACCACCAGGCATTTCCTCGAAAACGCGTTTGAAGTCAGCGGGGGTTACCTGTTTTTTCATCAGCCACCTGCCAGTTGTTTGCCTAAGGCAGCGCCAGCGGTCTGGCCTGCTGCACCCGCCGCCTCACTTCCTGCCTGCATCATCAACGCCTGCTGTTGGGCGTCAGCCTGTTCTTTACGGCGACGTTCGCGCAGGTCTGCTATCGCATCCGTTGAGCGCATGACTTTAGCCGGTACGCCCAGCGCCTCACCCACAACGCGACTCGCTTCGTCGCTGTCCATGTTGTCCGTGACATCCGGGAATATTTGGGCCAGTTGCATGATGTTCTGGCCGTAACGTTCGATTGCAGTGACGTCCTCCAGCTGCTGCGCGCGTGCCAGCGGGGAGATGTAGCGTACGTTGAAATTCGCGTTCTGGAGGCTTTCAGGCGGTTGTGGGAATACCCCGGCGCGGAAGGCAATGCCGAAACAGCGCACAACCAGCGGTTGCAAATACTCAGCCTGGAAGCGTCCATAGACCGGGCCGAGCAACTGGCGGATAAGTGCAACGCGCACATGCACTTCCGTGGCGGTCATAGCCGGTCCGTCCTGCGGCTGGAGCTGGTCGGCCATCATGATCTTGCGGATAGATGCCTGCAGACGTTCTTCTGCGGTGAATGCAACGTTGAAGTCCGCGCCAGTCAGCAAAGGTTTCATGCTGTCGGTGCTGTTCGCCACGATGATGCGACGTGGACCAACCTTGACCGTGCGCGGGTTGAGTACGCCATCGTCTTCGGCGATCCACATGCCGGAGATAGCCAGGTCCTGCGCGGCCTTCTCCATGCGTTTGGTTTCGTTCAGCTCTTTGCAGTCAGGCAGCGCGTCGTACACCGGGCCGATACCGTACGGACCACCGGGGATTTTCATCCAGCGCGGAACGCAGCAGGGAAATTCGTGATAACCGGATTCGCGCACAACGCGCTTATTGCTCACATCGATGTTGAACGATGCAAAACGCATGTTCTTCGCCATGCGGGCGTTAACGAGATAGGTGTCACGCGGGAAGATGCAGTGCAGGAAATCGAATTTGTCATCGGGTTTTTTCTTCGCCGCGTCGAGGATTTTCTCGCTGACATTATCCCTGCCAAACTCTTTGATGGCCTGCTCTGCCGTGAGCTGGTAGCGGCGGTATATCGTGTCCACGATGCCATCCTTGCGGGTGGACGTGACAAAGCACTGCGCCAGCGGCCACTGCTGGAACATGAAGCCGCCCTCTTCGCGGTCTTCGTCGATGTACAGCACGAACCAGCCCGCGCATACTACATCGAGATTGGCCTCGTATCCTTCCGCGTCGAAGTTGGCAGCGTGGATATTTTCCCACACCAGCGTTGCGCACTCAGACAGCCAGGCTTTCGCATCGTCCGGAAGCGACTCGCTGTCGAGGTTCAGCCACTGCGCGTTTGCCGGGGTCATGCCGGACATGAGCGCAGACGCCAGCATGCGGGCGCTGTCGGTGGCTGTGCCATCCAGTAGCTTAGCCACCTTGTGTTTTGCGCTCTGGGCGTCGAGCACCTCATCAGAGAATCCCGCGCCGCGCAGCGGATAGGTGTAGTCATAGCACTCGCGCCAGACGCTTTCGTGTTGCTGGCGGTTTGCTTTCAGCGTGTCAGAACGCTTGATCAGCTTTACGGCGAGTTCATCCATCAGTTACGCCCCCAGTGAACGTTTTGTTCCGGATGCCGCAGCACCGGAGCCGAGCAAAGAGGTGCCGGAATCGTCCGTTCCGCCTGCGCCACTTGCCAGCAGGGAAGAACCCTGTTTACGTTTCTTGCGTGCTGCTGCGTCAGCGTTAGCCGCTTTGGCTGCTGCGTTCGCTGCTGCATCGGCTTCCGCCTGTGGATCCGTGGTCTGGACGTCGGGCGTTTTGTCCTTAGCCCAAAGACCAGCTGGATCCAGTATTTTTTTAGGGTCAAATCCGCCACACATAGCGATTCTCCTTAGCCTGGTACGTGCCAGCCGTGTTCAGTCAGCACGGGCTTACCCGTCACCGGCTGGCGCTTGCCCTCTTCGTTCGTCACGTAGCCGTGCGGCGCAGCGGGTGCCGCCGTGGTGGCCTTTTTAACGAGTTCGAGGAAATCAATGCAGTTGGTCAGCGGGTTACCGACCAGGTCGGTGAAGGCGTAATCTTCAAAGCGAGCGATGATAGCCGCGCCCTGTTCGTTGATGGTTGTCAGCACCGTATTGCGCTCATTAAGCGCTGCGTCGTCGAGCAACTCACCAACGCGCTGCTGAACGGTCTGTTCGTCTGCACGTGGTGCATCTGCCTGCGGTGCGGAATCCTGCCCGGGGACTTCAACGGTTTTCTTCTGTCGTGCCATTGTGATGGCTCCTGTCGATGATGGAGCCGTAAGTGTGAAACGGGGTCGCGGTCGGGATCCCGACCAAATGGAAGATTTGCTAAAAACAGGGCCTATTTAACATAATGACCGTTACACGCCCCGGCGAAAGTGGACTCATAACGGATTCAGCGTAAAGGGGTTATTTGTTGCGGTTTGCTGGCGGGAAATGGTGAAAATGGACTGCATAAATCGTGCATAAAACAGGGCAGTTTTTGCATAGCGTTTTTTATCATTGAACGCCCCGTTTTTGCAGGTTTTCATTGCGGTAATCGCTTTGTGCGCCAGGCGTAAACGAAACGCCTTGATGTGACCTGCGCAGGCAGTTCGGAGCGCGGGCGTTGCGTTACGTAGCACCAGAAATCTATCAGCGCTTCACCTGTGTGATGGTTCGGTGCTGCGCCCTGCTTCCAGCCGATGATAGCAGACTTTGACACGTCCAGCTCTCTGGCAATCTCCTGCAGGGGAATGCCGCTGCGCGTGATGTCGTTAATCACCCGGAACCAGTCTGTTTTGAACGTTGCGACAACTGGCATAGATCACCTCGCAAAACGCGCGCACGCGCGAGCATAGAGAGCAATTTTATTGAGCTGCTGGCGCTCGTTAATCGCCGTGATGGAATCAAATCGTGTTTGCATATCGCTACCCGCAATAAATTACATGTTCGCCCTGTACCAGCCTGTACCCACCTGTACCAGCTCTTTTCAAACCTTTCCCCCAAACGACTTATATATATATATGGGGTTCTTAGTAATTAGGTTGGTACAGTTGGTACAGTTGGTACTGACGTTTAAATTCAATTAGTTAAAATGTACCAACCTCTATTTTGAGGTTGGTACAGGTTGTGACACTGCCTCGAATATGCGAGTCATTTTCCCGTCAACACGACGCTGAACGCGCTTATATCCGCAATTTTGCAAAACATTACTAATTCGCATTTCTTCGCGTTTTCCGATGCGGTCGGGATTTAAGCCAATCGCATCGCGCATAACGTCACTAGCGCGTAAAAATTCGCAATTTCGCGGAATGTCGTTAGTCATCAGGTCTGGCGTGTCGAGCCATTTCTCGACCGTTTCGAGCCAAGCGTCCTTAATGGTGTACTGCTCATGGACATTTACGCCGAGGCGCTCAGCATCGCGGAACTGGATACCGCCAAGCCGCTTAAACGTATCGCGGGCCTCAGCCCACAGCAGCAGCAAATCGCGCTTAATGGCCTGCACATCGACGCTGGAGACCTCGACAGGGAGCCAGCGACGGTTACCGGTCTTGTCAGCGAGGAACTCGTCTTCGTTGGTGGTACCGATGAACACCAGGCGACGCGGGAACTGGGTAGCGAACTCGCGGTATTTGGGGATCCAGTTCTCATGCGTACGCGTCACGAATGCCTTAATGCTTTCCAGCTCTTTGGTATTGAGGCCGCGCAGCTCGCCAATCTCCGCCACCAGACGCCCACGCATCTTGCGTGCTAGGTCGTCGTCTTTCTCAGCGAACGATATCTCGGTGAAGAACGCCGGATCGGGTGATAAAGCCTCAACGCCGGACGATTTGCCGCAGCCCTGCGGGCCGACCAGGATCGGCACCATATCGGCTTTGACGCCGGGCTCCAGTACCCTGCCCGCCAGCGCCGTCCACATATACATGGACACCGCGCGGGTGTATGGCGTGTCGGCGGTACCGAAGTGCGTATGGTAGAAAGATTCAATGCGCGGTACGCCGTCCCACTCCAGCCCGTTCAGCCAGGTAGTCGCCGAATCGAATGGCTGTTCGTCAGCGGCCAGCAGAACAACGTCGCGAATGAGCTCGCGCCCGACGGGTTTAAAGCCACGCTTTTCCATCGTGATGCGCAGGCGCGCATAATCTGCATCGGTGAACGCCTGCCACTGGCCGGAGCCTGCCTGGGCGAACATGATTTCATCGCGGAACTGGTCAAAGCGGATATCGATGTCAACAAAGTCAGAACGCACAACGGCTTTCGCCGCGTTGCTGATGGTGGCCTCAATGCGGCCCCACTTATCGCGCTCGAACGCCGGCAGAGGTAACGGCTCGGCTACTTCGGTACCGGTCAGGTCTTCGAAATCGTCGTTGCGGATCCCGATGGCATTAAGGAAATCGCCGTCATCGCGGTGCGCGCAACTGGCGTGCAGACATTTGAAATGCCCCTGCTCAAAGCCAGCGGTACCGCCCGGGAAGTAAACCGTGCTCGTCGGGTCGCCGCCGGTGCTGTGGCCATCCTCGAACGGGCAGCGGATGTATCGCTCACCATTCGCGCCGTCGAGCAGCGTCCAGCCGTTCGCGTCCAGATAATCCGCTGTCTCATCCGTGGCGCCGGGCATGAACGTTGAGCGGTCGCGCATCTTCGTGCTGCCCGCTTCGGTGGTGACCGATACAGGCAGCTCATCAGCCAGGCTCTGCCACAGCGTCTCGAGCTGGTCAGCAGTTATGGCTGGAGGTTCATCCGGCAGACCGCCATCCCATTCAATACGTGCGCCGCTGCTGTGTGTACCACATGCGACGAACTGCTGCCCGTTCGCCAGTAGCTCAATAATGCCAAGCTCGCCCTCGAGGCGGTGGATGCGCTTACGGAAATCGCCGTCAACACCCAGCAGGTACAGACATTTGTTGCTGTTGGCGCGCCAGCGTCGCGGCGGCAGCTCGCCAAGCAGCTGCACCAGCGTCTTGCGAATATCGGCCTGGATGTCTTCGTCTTCGCTGTCGCAGTCCAGCGCCAGCCAGCCGAAGCCGGTGCGCACACAGATGCCGTAATCAGGCTCTTTCGACCAGCGGGCAAAGTCGCGTTCCGTTACGACGTGCTCGGTCCAGTCCTTGATCCCGGTAGCCAGGCGGTCGCGGTTATACAGGCTCGGCGTCTTGCCAAGCGCTTTCAGTTTACTGTTGGGGGATATCGTCGCACCCGGGTTGCACACGACCGGCAACAGCTGGTCAGTACGCCCCAGCACCAGATCGAAGTGGAACCATTCGTCAGGCGTCGCCCCCCAGTTCTTTTTCTCTGGCATGGGTTACGCCTTTTTATCGTTTTGTGAGCCGTGCAGCAGCCAGTTAGGGTCGCAATCGAGCGCAACAGATATCTCAATAATGTAACGGGGGCGGGAGATAACACCGCTTTCGATTCTGTTAATTGCCTGCTGACTAACCCCTGTTAGCTCAGCCAGCGTGACCTGCGTCATTTTAAGCTCTTTACGTCGCTCTTTTAATCGGGTTGCCAGAGTCATAGTTATCACCTCATACAATTTTAGTGGTATTTAGCAACAACCAATGATGTTTGTCAAATACAACAAAAATTGTATTTAATAGTGGGAGGTCATAATTTCAACTATTACAAGGTACTAAAAATGTCTCTCGCAGCACGCTTCAAATCCCGCCGTCTTGAACTCGGAATGACACAAGTAGAGGTCGCAAACTCTGCTGGGGTCAGCCAACAGTCGATTGAATCCATTGAAAGCGGACGAACAAGAAAGCCGCGCAACCTTCTCGATCTGGCTAAGGCATTGCAGTGCAATCCAGACTGGCTTTTGAACGGAAAAAACATCATGCCACTGGCAGAAATAAGCACCAGGCGGATTCCTGTTTTAAGCTATGTGCAGGCAGGTGAATTAACAGAGGCGAGAGACGTGACCGATCTGACTGGAGAACTCGAATATGTTCTGGCGGATTCCGACGTACCGGAAACGTGCTTTGCCCTTCGCATTGATGGCGACAGCATGCAACCTGAATTTAAAGAGGGGGATATTGTAATCATCGACCCCGATCTGTGCCCTATGCCTGGAGAATTTGTTGTAGCCAAGAATGGCGGACACGAAGCCACTTTTAAGAAATACCGTCCGTTAGGGATCGGTATTGACGACTTTGAATTGGTACCGCTAAACCCTGACTATCCTGTTTTACGTAGTGCGGATATGAAGTTACAAATCATAGGTGTGATGATTGAACACCGTATTTACCGCCGTAAACGCTAGTATCTCCCATCCTTTCTGGAGGGCTTAACAGCCCTCCCCCACCTTACATGTAAAACCTTACAAACTAAATTCACTTAAATATCAATTACGTGGTATTTGCACGCTACAAAATACCACATTTGTGGTTTACACAATACAACTCAAATTGTAGATTTAATCCCAAGTAGTAATGCTCTTTAACAAACAGAACCGCGTGACAGGCAAGCCGCTGTGCCCTGGCAAAACGAAATAGCGCCGCGAAGGATCGCAGGCAATCGGGGGACGCAAGGCGAACCAACCCGTAGAGGACTACACCGCGACAAGCCCATACGTCACGCAAGTCGAAACGCCCCGATGATGGGGCGTGCAGTGAATTAATAAAAGGCTTCGGCCTTTTACTAATCCACTTAGGAGCACCACCGATGAAACCTGAACACCTCCACCGGCTGACGGGGCGCGACGTGCTCCGCTATCGCCGCAACCACTTCGATTTAGTTACCGGCCTGGCCCTCGCCACTGCGTGCGGTCTGGTTATTACCTTCATTCTCCTTGTAGCGAGGACCGCAGTATGAGCTTAGAAACCAGTCTCGAACTTAATAACAAGCTGCTGACGCAGCACAACGCCCTGCTTGAACAGCTGATTACGGCGCTGGCTTCAGGCCAGACAATTCAGCCGCAGACCGTCGTCACCCAGGTACAGGAATATCGCGAAACGGTACCGGACAAATCGGCTACAGATGACGAACGGCCGGATCTGGAAACGCTGGAAACGCTGGAATTCAGTGATGTTATCGCGCTGGCCTGCTTCTACCCGGTGCCGGTTATGTACAGCTCTGAGATGTTCCAGCGCGCTATTGATTATCGCGATGCTGTTGGCGAAAAACGTGTGGTGCAGATCGATGCACTGGACATGGCATTGGGCGGGGTGAAACGCGCCAACCATCTGAGCAAGCCAGCACTGTTAGATCTGGCTCGACACGTTATTCGCTTCTGGGATGATTTGCCGACGATTGAATCACGCCGCGATTTTGCCGAACGCCTGCTGGATGCACCTGCTGCTGGGCGCGATGAAGTAAAACCGAAGAAGGCCAGCGGCAAAGACAAACAGTCTGAAGAACGCACCGGGCCGTTTTACTGCAAAAGCGTAGACGGCACTGCTGCCAGCGAACTCCACTCTTTACGCAAACTGAACGCGATGCTGGAGAAAGGCCACGTTGAGATCAGCCGGGTTGAATACCTCCAGTTACAGGAAGAATTCGCACGTAAAGATGCCGCAAATAACAATCAGCAAGTGACCACTGACACTGAAGACAAACCTGATTTTGCGGCTCTGCGTAAACAGGCCGAAGGCCTGATCCTGCAACTGGCAAAAGGCGGTTACCGCGCAGAGGCTGTCGCCATTCTGGAAAAACAGGGCGCTCAAAAACTTGGCGGCGTTGCTGACGAGAAGCTCGCAGACGTGATCGCTCAGGCCGAAAAAGCACTGGAGGGTTAACCATGCCAGACGTTCATGCACGACTTTCCCCGTCTTCAGCGCATCGGTGGATGCGCTGCCCCGGTAGCCTGGCGCTGGAAGCCACTCAGCCTGACAAAGAAACGTCCTTTGCTTTAGAAGGTACAGCAGCGCATACACTTGCCGAAAAGGTGCTGCGCAACCGCCAGAGCCACCCGGAACACTATGCGGGTTGCAATGTCGCAATGTTCCTCGGCTCCTATCCTCTTGCTGAGCACCCGGATGATACTTCCGGTCCTCAGGTAGATGAGGAAATGGTCGAAGCCGTTGGCCGTTACGTCGACACCGTCTGGTCGCTGGCCGACGGCAACGAGTTGCTGGTCGAGCAGCGCGTCGACTTTTCTCACATCGTGGGCGTTCCCGACTCATTCGGTACCGCCGACGGCGTAATCATCGCGGGCAACGAGTTACAGATCCACGACCTGAAATACGGTAAGGGTGTGCGGGTCGATGCTGAGCAGAACGAGCAGCTGCAGCTGTATGCCCTGGGTGCGCTCGAGCAGTTCAGTATGCTGTACGACTTCGAGACGGTACGTCTTTTCATCCACCAGCCGCGGCTTAACCACGTTTCAGAGTGGGCGCTGACGGTGGAAGAGCTCCAGGCGTTCGGCGAACGGGCGCAGGAAGCGGCGGCCAGCGTGATTGTGATGTTCAACATCGCCGATTGCGAAGGCGTCGAAACCCTGCCGCTGGATAGCTTTATCCCTGGTGAAAAACAGTGCCGGTTCTGTAAAGCAAAAGCCGTCTGCACTGCTCAGAAAATGCAGCACATGCAAACAGCTGCCAACGATTTCGAAGACCTGACAAAACCTGTCAGTGAAATCATCACTGCTGCCAGCACGCGCGTACCGCTTCTGACCATCGAGGAACTGGCGGAGATCTACAGCCAGGCAGATGCTATCGAATCGTGGCTAAAGGCAGTGCGCGACCGGGTGAATAGTGAGCTGAACGCCGGGCATCCGGTACCGGGCTTTAAGCTGGTTACTGGCAAACAGGGCAATCGTGCCTGGAGCGATGAAGAAGCCGCCCGCGCGCTGCTGAAAGACCAGTTCCGTTATAAAACTGAGGAGGTTTTCGACCTTAAGCTGATTAGCCCAACCAAAGCCGAGAAGCTCATCAAAAAGGCCAGCCCTCGCCGCTGGACGAAAGTCGAAGCGCTGATCACCCGCGCTGACGGTAAGCCCACCGTCGCCCCCGAATCCGACCCGCGCCCTGCGCTCAATATCAACCCTGTTAATGATTTCGACGACGTGTCCGACGACGCGCTCGCCGCAGACCTCATTTGATTAAGGAAATACTCATGAAAATTAAACTGAACAACGTCCGCCTGGCCTTCCCTGCTCTGTTTGAAGCAAAAACCGTAAACGGCGAAGGCGACCCGCGCTTCTCTGCTGTTTTCCTGATGGATCCGAAACACCCGCAACTGGAAGAAATCCGCAAGGGCATGAAGCAGGTAGCGAAGGAAAAATGGGGTGAGAAGTGGGAAACCATTTACAACCAACTGGAGAAAAAGCTCAACCTCTGCCTGCACGACGGCGACGAGAAAGCCGAATACGAAGGCTTCCCGGGTAACTTCTTCCTGAACGCTGCCAACAAAGCGCGCCCTGCAGTCATCGATCGCGACCGTTCTCCACTCATCCAGGCTGATGGCCGTCCTTATGCGGGTTGCTACGTCAACGCGGTAATCGACATCTGGGCGCAGGACAACAACTTCGGCAAACGCGTCAACGCATCGTTGGGCGGCGTCCAGTTCCTGCGTGATGGCGACGCATTCGCTGGCGGCGGTGTGGCAAGCACTGACGACTTCGACGATATCAGCGAAGGCGCAGACGCCGACGCGCTGATTTAACCCATTATCACCCGGCTATGTGCCGGGTGCTTTCCGAGGTCAGAACAATGGCACAAACGATATTAACCAGCGGTATTAAAGAACAAATCATCTGTAACGCGCTGACAAAAGCAGGAATACCTAAGCGCAAAGCGGCTTTGCGTGCTGCGAGAGTTGCATGGGCCGAGCGTGTTCGCCTTGCGGCGATTGGTGGTCAAGAAGTTGAGGCCGAGATAACCAAAAACCTCAAAAAAATAGAAACGCTGGCGTCCAAGTTCCCCGAATCACTCAAAACCGCCAATAGCATTATCCGTAAAGATAACGACATGTATCTGAATCTGGCAGGCTCCAGGGTTAACGTGTATTTCAACGGTAACTACCGGGGGTACGAATCAGGATCCCCAGACCATATTCACAAAATCGCACCGAGTGAATTTACCCTTCTGGCTGATGACCCCCTCGTTACTGAGTTTTACGGGTTTGATGCACTTTATAAGCAGATTCAGAGCGATGAGTCAGACATTCGCCAGAACGTCAGCGCCGCATTGAGCAAAGTACGCACTGTTAAACGTCTGCTTGAAGAATGGCCCGAAGCTAAAGAGCTTTTGCCGGCCGACGCACCATCGGTTCCGCTACCACCAGCGATACGACGCGAAACCCTCAACGAAATGATCGGCCTCCCTTCTGACGAAGAAGCCACTGCGTAAACTCCCACCCGGCAATGCGCCGGGTGTTTTGCAAAGAGCCACCCTTTTCGCAAAGCACCCGCGAGGACTATCTATGCCTGAAACCATTCTCTGGGGCGACCTGGAAACCTATTGCGAAATACCGATCAACAACGGCACACACGCTTATGCGGAGGGCGTCGAAGTAATGTTGTTCGCCTGGGCTATCGATGACGGCCCTGTCAGTGTCTGGGATCTGACTGCTGGCGAGCCGATACCCGAGCCGTTGTGGTTCGCCCTTCGTGACCCCGATACTCTGCTTTATTTTCACAATTCTCATTTCGACCGTACCGTTCTGCGCCACGCTCATCCTCGACTGGCGCCTGACGTCACCCGCTGGCGCGACACGATGGTGCAGGCGCTGGCGCACAGCCTCCCCGGCGCGCTGGGGGCACTCTGTGAGGTGCTCGGAGTCCCGCAGGACAAGGCGAAGGACAAAGAGGGTAAAGCGCTGATCCAGCTGTTCTGTAAGCCCCGCCCGAAGAACAGCAAACTGCGCCGGGCCACCGGCAAAACACACCCGGAAGAATGGCGGCGCTTTGTAGCGTACGCTGGCCTTGATATTGAGGCCATGCGCGAGGTGCATAAACGCCTGCCGAAGTGGAATTATAAGGGTGCAGAACTGGCGCTGTGGCACCGCGACCAACGGATCAACGACCGCGGCGTCTGCATGGATGTGCAGCTCGCGCAGGCGGCGATCGAGGCGGTAGAGCAGGAACAAAAACGCCTGGCAAAACGCACGCAGGTGATGACCGACGGCGAAGTGCAGGCGGCCACGCAGCGCGATGCGCTGATTAAGCACATTGTTGAATCCTACGGCGTGGATCTGCCGGACATGCAGCGCAGCACGCTGGAGCGCCGCATTGCGGATCCTGATTTACCGTCTGCGGTGAAAGAGTTGCTACACATCAGGCTCCAGGCCAGCACCACCAGCACCAGTAAGTACAAATCGCTGATGAAGGGGGTGAGCAGTGACGGACGTCTGCGCGGCACGCTGCAGTTCTGCGGCGCATCGCGAACCGGGCGCTGGGCCGGACGATTATTCCAGCCCCAGAACCTGCCCCGCCCTTCGCTTGAGCAGGAGCAAATCGACGAGGGCATCGAGGCACTGAAAGCCGGTTGTGCCGATCTGCTGTTCGATAACATCATGGAGCTGACCAGCTCAGCGCTACGCGGCTGCATCATGGCCCCCGCAGGCAAAAAGCTGGTGGTTAGCGACCTGTCGAACATCGAAGGCCGTAAGCTGGCCTGGCTTGCCGGCGAGCAGTGGAAGCTGGACGCGTTCCGCGAGTACGACGAGGGAACCGGGCCTGACTTGTATAAACTGGCCTACGCCCGCGCCTTCAATATCTCGCCGGACGATGTTGATAAATACCAGCGTCAGATCGGCAAGGTGATGGAGCTGGGCCTCGGCTTTGGCGGTGGCGTTGCTGCGTTTCTTACCTTCGCACAGGTCTACGGCCTCGACCTCGACGAGCTGGCGAACGCCGCACTGCCGAACATCCCCCGCGATGTTATCCGCGAAGCAAAAAGTTGGTATGACGAATCCGTTAAGCGTAAGGCGACATATGGCCTGTCAGAGCGTGTATTCATCGCCTGCGACTCGCTTAAACGTCTCTGGCGCAGAGCGCACCCGGCAACCTGCGATTTCTGGTATGAGCTCGAGCGCACCGTCCGTACAGCAATAGCCACACCGCAAAAAACGCTGTACTGCGGTTATCTGAAAGTCCGCCGCGATGGCGCATGGCTGCGCATCCAGCTGCCATCCGGGCGCGCGCTGTGCTACCCGTCCCCGTCCATCGAGAAGGGGAACATCACCTATCAGGGTGTTAACTCTTATTCGCGCAAATGGCAACGGCTCAAAACCTACGGCGGGAAACTGGTGGAAAACGTCACACAGGCGGCCGCCCGCGACGTTCTGGCCGGAAACATGCCGCTGATCGAGGACGCCGGTTACAGCATTGTACTGACGGTACACGATGAGGTGATTTGTGAAGCGCCGGACACTGACGATTTCAACGATAAAGCGCTCTCCGCGCTGCTCTCCACTAACCCCGAATGGGCACCCGACATCCCGCTGAACGCTGGCGGCTTTGAGGCATACCATTACCGTAAGGATTAACTCTATGTCATTCAAATATCGGGACAGTCCGCTGTATTACCGGTCTGCGCGGGAGGCCGTTCAACTGGAACAGGCGGGCGAGTATGACCGCGCGGCAAAGGTCTGGGCGAAAGCCAACCGCGAATCGCGCAACGAACTTAATCAGGACTGGAGCGAACGGCGGAATGATTTCTGCCTGATGCAGAACATGCGCGAAAAACGTAAGGCGGTGGACGAATGAGCTTACCCCCTGTGAAAATCATTGTTATCACCGTCGTGTTAATTGTGATTTGCCAGGTTCTCGCCGAAACATCGTGGGGGATCTGGTGATGACATATGAGCGTGAAAGCATTATCGAAAAGCACCTCGTCGCCGAAGTGAAAAAGGCTGGCGGGGTCGCCTTTAAGTTCGTCTCCCCCGGTCGCCGCTCGGTACCGGATCGCATTGTCCTGCTACCCGGCGGCCGTCTCGTTTTCGTTGAATGCAAAGCACCCGGCAAACCACCACGCGCCGACCAGCTGCGCGAGCACAAACGGCTTCGCGCGCTGGGCTTTACCGTGGTGGTGCTGGATAGCAAAAATCTGGAGGGGATATTGTGCGGGGAGCCTATTACAACGAAATAGACCCGAACGCAGCGCAATGGCTGCGCAACCTTATTGCGGCGGGGCATATCGCCCCGGGTGAAGTTGACGAGAGGAGTATCGAGGATGTCGCACCAGACGACTTGCGCGGCTTTACACAATGCCATTTCTTCGCCGGAATCGGCGTCTGGTCTTATGCTCTGCGTCTGGCCGGATGGCCGGATAACAAACCGATCTGGACAGGAAGTTGCCCGTGCCAACCTTTCAGCTCGGCTGGTAAAGGCGCTGGGTTTGATGACGAGCGGCACCTATGGCCAGCACTATTTCACCTCATCAGCGAGCGACGCCCTGAGCTGGTATTTGGCGAACAGGTTGCGGGAGTCAATGCCTGGTTCGATCTTGTACAAACTGACGTGGAAGCAGTGGACTACGCCTTTGGGCTTGTCCCGTTTCCGGCTGCGGGCGTCGGTGCCCCGCATATCAGAGACAGAGCTTATTGGGTGGCCGACACCAGCAGCGACCGATCACAGCGGTGGCGGAAGCGCCTCGATAGCACTGAGGAAAATGTCTGGGGATCGGCGGCCGTCAGGCAACCCCTTGCACAGCTCCCTAAGGGACTTTTCCCACCTAGCGGGATGGTACACGCCAACCTGCAACACCAATCCACAGCCGGAGACAAAACGCGGTCTGGAAACCTTAGCGGGGCTATCCAGACTTGCGGGCTGGCCGAGCCCTCTAGCGAGCAATACCAAAACGGCCTATCAGGATGTAGAGAAAGTGATAGCACGTCAGCAGGCAGGACGGCAGCCGAACTTGCAGGATTATGCCTGCTTGAGCGGATGGCCGACGGTGACGACGATCGACAACAATCAGGTTCGGGGCGAGGGAGCCGCAGCCAATCATACCGAACGGGGAACTACTCTCGGCGGCGCAGCGAGAATCTGCGGCCCAATACGATTAACGGCTGCTGGGATGATGCTGACTGGCTCCTCTGCCGGGATGGTCGCTGGAGGCCAGTTGAATCCGGCTCATTCCCGCTGGCTCATGGGGTTACCGCCAGAGTGGGACGACTGCGCGCCTACGGCAACGCGATAGTCGCGCCAGCTGCCGCAACCTTCATTCGCTCGTTTATGGAATGTGCCGGATATGACCTCATCTGTTGATATTATTGGTTAGGCAATGCACGATTATTAAAATTATCAATAATTTGCAACGCCGCCGTTTGTCCGCCAGCCAATAGCCCTGCTTTACCCAGAAGGTATTTGGGGAATTTGGTTGGCAAATAAACCGCACGAAGCCAGTGCCTGAATGCAGCTAAAGCATTATCAGGGTACGCATAAATCATTTGGGGATTACTTGCAGATTGGTTGAATTCTTCAGGGTAATAGTGCTGGCAGCGTTGTCTAGGGCCAATCGTCGTATCGTAGTTGGAAGAAGACCAGTAGCGAGCCCAGTGCTGGCCCACACTGATATCCGGTACAGTATACTGGTTTACTGCTAATCCAGCATGGATAAGGTCTACCATTAAACCGGCAATTTCATTAAACACAATGAAGTGTCCAGCAGGAACCGAGTTTGCCCCATGCATGATTGACACACGAGAGTGGTAATGGCGCCAAGGGTCATCAGGTATGTAGCCAAGCGCTGTATAGATGTAACCACGCATACCCGCACGGGATAGCTCGCGGAAAAACTGTAGCGCAGTAGGAGTCGCAGCACTTTGAGATACAAATGCGTAGAACTCCAGAATAGCCATACATACTACTTCTGGGTACGCATAGTGGACGGATCCATCTTTGTGGATTGGGATATAAAGAGTCGGCTCATTATATTGCTCACGATGTAAATATGAGCTGATAAACTCCATACGCCCTCGAGCGAAAACTCCGTGGCGGAAGCTCTCTTCCCACTCTCGAGAAATATCCGCGATATTACTGCGATGCACCCCGCAAATTCTGGCCAGCCCATTTTGCGTAAGGTAGGAGATCCCGTTCTGAAGAACCCCCATTTCTATTTCGTTAAAAACACCCTCAGTACTAACACCTAAGTCCAGTACTTGTTGGGGTGCGGGTTGCTGACCACCAAATCCACTCATCTTATTGTTTATCCTTACATTTAACCCTGTGGGTTACCTTCACTGTGAATAGTAAAAATTGCCAGGCCAACTGGTGCGACTTCTAACTAGCAAAAATTTGCGAGATTATAATGCCTCAGAACTTTATCCCTCGCCCCTACCAAGATCTCATTATCAATCATGAAATTGACAACCTACGCTGCAACATTTGGGCGGGCATGGGCATGGGTAAAACCGTGGCGACGCTCACCACTCTGGAAGATCTCTTCATGGCGGGAGCGGAGACACAGCCCGCGCTGGTTCTCGCGCCGCTGCGCGTGGCGGCCAGCACCTGGCCGGATGAAGCGGTGAAATGGGGGCATCTGCGCAATATCGAGGTGCAGCCGATTGTCGGTAACGCCAAAACACGCGCGGCGGCGCTGGCGAACAGTAACGCGAGCGTGTTCACCATCAACTACGACAATCTGGTCTGGCTGGTGGAAGAACTGGGCGGCCGCTGGCCGTTCGGCACCGTCATCCCGGACGAAAGCACCCGGCTGAAATCCTTCCGGCTGCGCGGGGGTGGTAAGCGTGCGGCAGCGCTGGGGAAAGTGGCGCATAAGCATATCCGGCGCTGGATGAATCTCACCGGTACGCCAGCGCCGAACGGCCTGGTGGATTTGTGGGGGCAAGCGTGGTTTGTGGATCAGGGGCAGCGCCTCGGACGCACTTACGGCGCGTTTACCTCCCGCTGGTTCAACTCGATACAGTTTCCGGGGCAAAGCTGGACGAAACTGGAGCCGTTCGCCCATTCGCAGGACGAGATACAGCGAGCGCTGGCCGACGTCACTATCTCACTGGACGCCGCCGACTGGTTCGACATCAAAGAGCCCATCCATAACGTGATCCGTGTGGATATGCCGCCGAAGGCCCGCCAGCAGTATCGCGAGATGGAAAAGGAAATGTTCCTCGAACTCAACGGCGAAGGTATCGAAGCGCCGAATGCCGCGGCAAAGACGGTGAAGTGTCTGCAAATCGCCAGCGGCGCGGTGTACACCGACGACGCCGGGAGCTGGTCAGAACTGCACGACGCGAAGCTGCAGGCGCTGGACAGTATCCTCACCGAAGCAGCAGGCGCACCGGTGCTGGTGGCCTATCACTGGAAACACGACCTTGAGCGCCTGCTTAAAGCGTTCCCGAAAGGTCGCCATCTCGACCAGGATCCGCAGACGCTGCGCGACTGGAACGCCGGAAAAATCCCGGTGCTGTTCGCGCATCCCGCCAGCGCGGGCCACGGCCTGAACATGCAGGACGGCGGCAACATACTGGTGTTTTTCTCTCACTGGTGGGATCTGGAGCAGTATCAGCAAATTATCGAACGTATCGGGCCAACCCGGCAGATTCAGGCCGGGCACAACCGCCCGGTATTCATTCACCACATTATCGCCGCCGACACTATGGACGAAATGGTAATGGAGCGGCGCAATTCAAAACGAACAGTGCAGGACATCCTGCTCGATGCCATGAAGAAGAGAGGCGTACTATGACACCTGCAATCTCTGATACCGACATGATTACAATCAAAGAAGTAGAGCGATCTGTCGGTCATAAAAAATCATTTATTTATGACCGCATAAGTAAGGGCGAATTTCCGTCCCCGAAGAAACTAGGCTCCCGAACCTCACGCTGGTTACGCAGTGAGGTTGAAGCATGGAAAAAGCAATTTCTTTAAATCAACCGCAGTTGGTCAATATAGTCCGCATACCACTGCATCATTTCCCGACGCCCTTCCATATACAGGGCATGGTTATAAACCCCGCGTATATTATTCTTGTCCACGTGAGCGATCTGGAGTTCAACCCAGTCAGAGTTGAATCCTTTATCGTTCAGGATGGTACTGAACGTATGCCGGAAGCCATGCCCCACTACCCTCCCCTTATACCCCAGCATGTGGATCATCCTGTTTATTGTGTTCTCGCTCATGACCTTCGACGGGTCATTTCTGCCGGGGAACATATTCACGTATCGACCTGTCATACCGTGCAGCTCTTTCAGCAAAACAACAAGCTGATCGGAAAGCGGTACCAGGTGCGGACGGTCCATCTTCATAAATTCGGCGGGTATCTCCCACAGCCGGTTATCGAAATCTACCCATTCCCATTTTGAATGTCGCAGTTCGTAAGTACGTAGCCCCGCCAGCATCATGATCTGCAAGCCTAACCGTGGGAGCGGACTTCCCATATAACTTTCAACCGCTACCAGAAAATCGGGTAGTTCTTCCGCCGTCAGGAAAGGAAAGGACTCACCTTTATGGCCGGTCATTGCACTGTTCAGTTCGCTGACGGGGTTATACTTCGCACGCCCGGTCGCGACGGCATAACTGAATACCTCACCGCACCACCGGCGCGTTTTCGCCGCTTTCTCAGTTGCGCCGCGATTCTCAATTTTGCGTAGCGCCGTCAGCATCTGGACAGGTTCGATTTCTGCAACTGGTAATTTGCCAACCGCGGGGAAAATATCTTTGTTGAACGCTTCGAGAATGTCAGAAGCATAGCCAGAGGACCAGCGCGGCTTCTTGAATTCATGCCACTCTATGGCAATATCTTTAAAGGTAATGGAGTTTGCTACAGCAGTTGCGACATGATTCTTTGCCTTCACCGGGTCAACACCCGCCGCAACGTTACGCCGGGCTTCGTCTCGTTTTTCGCGAGCTGCCGCCAGCGAAACAGCCGGATACACACCGAGCGCCAGCATCTTTTCTTTACCCGCGAAGGTGTAGCGATAGCGCCAGTATTTTGCCCCGCTGGTTTTCACCAGAAGAATAAGCCCGTTACCATCCGGCAACTTGTAGTCTTTCTCGCCAGGCTTTGCCGTCTCGACTTGCCGCGCGCTTAGTTTCATAGGTACCCGCCTCAAACTCAGATACCCGATTATGTACCCGTTTTAAATTCGGATTGCAACGGCTAAAAGCGGATTACTACGGACAAACATTACGACGAAAGCCGCGTAAAATGGGAGTTTTTGGAGGTCAGGGGATGTTAGCGGATGAAAAATTGGTGCCGATAATAGGAGTCGAACCTACGACCTTCGCATTACGAATGCGCTGCTCTACCAACTGAGCTATATCGGCCCTGATAAGGACGTGGCCACGAGTGTGAACACGGGGTAGAAGGTTAAAACTAACCGAGTGATGCGTCAATAGTCTTGCGAATCAAGTGGCTGATTTTGCATCACCCGGCGTTAATTAGGCACGAATCGTATCGTCACCAAAGCCGATCCACTTATAGGTGGTCAGCGCTTCCAGCCCCATTGGACCGCGGGCATGTAATTTTTGCGTGCTGACGGCGACTTCCGCACCGAGACCAAACTGCCCGCCATCGGTAAAACGGGTCGAGGCGTTGACGTACACCGCAGACGAATCCACTTCGTTCACAAAACGGTTCGCGTTGTGCATGGTACGCGTCAGGATGGCGTCGGAGTGCTGGGTACCGTGCTCGCGAATATGCGCGATGGCGTCATCCAGGTCAGCGACGATTTTGACGTTCAAATCCAGCGACAAGAACTCGTCGTCAAATTCTTCTGCTTTCACCGCCACCACGTTTGCTGGCCCCGCGTTCAACAGGGCAAACGACCGCTCGTCCGCATGCAGCGTCACGCCGCTCTCCGCCATCTGCTGACTCAGCGCCGGCAGGAAACGCGTCGCGATGTCCTGATGCACCAGCAGTGTCTCTACCGTGTTACAGGTACTCGGACGTTGCGTTTTCGCATTGACGATAATCTTCAGCGCCGGGGCAATCTCTGCACTGTCGTCGACAACGATATGACACACGCCAATCCCGCCGGTGATCACCGGGATGGTCGACTGCTCGCGGCACAGCTTATGCAGACCCGCGCCGCCACGCGGGATCAGCATGTCGATATACTTGTCCATGCGCAGCATCTCATTCACCAGCGCACGGTCGGGGCTTTCAATGGCCTGAACCGCCGCTTCCGGTAAACCGCAGGAGGTTAACGCCTGCTGGATCACGCGCACGGTGGCCGCGTTGGTGCGATATGTCTCTTTACCGCCGCGCAGAATCGCCGCATTGCCCGTTTTCAGGCACAGGGAGGCGACATCGACGGTGACGTTTGGACGCGCTTCATAAATGACGCCAATCACGCCAAGCGGCACGCGGCGACGCTCCAGACGCAACCCGCTGTCCAGCAGTCCTCCGTCAATCACCTGCCCGACCGGATCCGCCAGATTGCAGACCTGACGGACGTCATCAGCAATCGCCTTCAGGCGCGCAGGCGTCAGCGCCAGGCGATCGAGCATCGCCTCGCTCAGGCCGTTCGTGCGCGCTTCGGCCACGTCCTGCGCATTAGCGTTCAGGATAGTGTCAGTTTGTGCTTCAAGCTCATCAGCTATTTTTTCCAGCACGCGATTTTTTTCGCGGCTGGAGAGCAGCGCCAGTTTGTACGACGCGGCTTTGGCAGCAATGCCCATTTGTTCCAGCATTTATCTGCTCCTTAACGGGTAATCATGTCATCACGATGGACAGCGACAGGGCCATATTCGTAACCCAGAATCGCGTCAATCTGCTGGGAGTGGTGTCCGGCAATGCGGCGCAGCGCGTCGCTGTTGTAGCGGCTCACGCCGTGGGCGATGTCGCGCCCTTCCAGATTACAGATGCGGATCACTTCACCACGCGAGAAGTTGCCTGTCACGCTTTTAATGCCTTTGGGCAGCAGGGAACTGCCACGTTCCAGAATCGCCGCCGTCGCCCCTTCATCCACGGTGATTTCACCGGCAGGCGGCGCGCCGAAGATCCAGCGTTTGCGGTTCTCCAGCGGGGAAGCCTGCGCGTGAAAGCGGGTGCCGACAGAGATGCCTTCCATCACGTCACCAATCACTCCCGGCTTGCTGCCAGCAGCAATAATAGTGTCGATACCGGCACGGCAGGCGACGTCAGCTGCCTGTAGCTTGGTGCCCATGCCTCCTGTTCCCAGCCCCGACACGCTGTCACCGGCGATGGCACGCAGGGCGTCATCAATCCCGTAAACATCTTTAATCAACTCGGCTTGCGGATCGGTACGCGGATCGGCGGTAAACAGCCCCTGCTGATCGGTTAACAACAGCAGTTTGTCCGCTCCGGCGAGGATCGCCGCCAGCGCGGAGAGATTGTCGTTATCCCCCACTTTAATTTCCGCCGTGGCAACCGCATCGTTCTCGTTGATAACCGGAACGATATTGTTATCCAGCAGCGCACGCAGAGTGTCTCGCGCATTCAGAAAACGCTCCCGGTCTTCCATATCCGCCCGCGTCAGCAGCATCTGCCCGACGTGAATGCCGTAAATCGAAAACAGCTGTTCCCACAGTTGAATCAGACGGCTCTGCCCGACTGCCGCCAGCAGTTGCTTGGTGGCAATGGTTGCAGGCAGTTCCGGATACCCCAGGTGTTCACGCCCGGCGGCGATAGCGCCCGACGTGACAATAACAATACGATGTCCTGCGGCATGCAGCTGCGCGCACTGACGAACAAGTTCTACGATGTGGGCACGGTTAAGGCGGCGCGATCCGCCCGTTAGCACACTGGTGCCGAGTTTTACCACCAGCGTCTGGCTGTCACTCATGATTCTCTGCCGTTCAAAATAGGGAAAATGATAGTAAACGAACGTTTTAGCAGGACTGGCCCCGGTTGCCAACAAGCAGCGCACAAAGCATGAAATTTTGTTGTGCTGGATCAGCAAGCGTAGCGGCAATGTTTGACGTTTTTATTACCGAAACAGAAAAACATCCTTTTTTAAAATTATTCTTACTTTGTCATAAAACCTTCACCCCAGAACGATAAAAACCCTCCTGTCTTTCAACGGGGATCACACCCAGTAAATATTAGCGCGTACTTTAAATCAGGACTGAAAATGAAAAAGAGCACTCTGGCATTAGTGGTGATGGGTATTGTGGCATCGGCATCCGTGCAGGCAGCGGAAGTGTTTAACAAAGACGGGAATAAACTGGATGTGTATGGCAAAGTCAAAGCGATGCACTACTTCAGCGATAATGATGACAAAGACGGCGACCAGACCTATGTCCGCTTTGGTTTTAAAGGCGAAACGCAGATTAACGATCAACTGACCGGCTACGGTCGTTGGGAAGCGGAATTTGCAGGCAACAAAACCGAAAGCGAATCCGGTCAGAAAACGCGTCTGGCGTTCGCCGGGGTCAAGCTGAAAGATATCGGCTCTTTCGATTACGGTCGTAACCTGGGCGCACTGTATGACGTTGCCGCCTGGACCGATATGTTCCCGGAATTTGGTGGTGACGGCCTGGCGCAGACCGATAACTTTATGACTAAACGCGCCAGCGGCCTGGCGACATACCGTAATACCGACTTCTTCGGCGTGATCGACGGTCTGAACATGACCCTGCAATATCAGGGCAAAAACGAAGATCGTGACGTGAAGAAACAGAACGGTGACGGATTCGGGACATCACTGAGCTACGACTTCGGCGGCAGCGATTTCGCGATCATTGGCGCCTACGCCAACTCTGACCGTACTAATGAGCAAAACCAGCAGGCACGCGGCCATGGCCAGAATGCTGAAGGTTGGGCGACCGGTCTGAAATACGATGGCAACGATATCTATCTGGCGACCATTTATTCTGAAACCCGCAATATGGCGCCGATCTCCGGTGGTTTTGCCAACAAAGCGCAAAACTTCGAAGCCGTCGCACAATATCAGTTTGATTTCGGCCTGCGCCCGTCCATCGGTTACGTTCAGTCGAAAGGCAAAGATATTGAAGGTATCGGTGATGAAGATATCGTGAAATATATCGATGTCGGCGCAACCTATTATTTCAACAAGAATATGTCGGCGTTTGTTGATTATAAAATCAACCAGATTGATGATAACAACAAACTGGGCGTCAACAGCGATGACATCGTGGCGCTGGGTATGACCTATCAGTTCTGATGCCAGAATGGTCCGGATAGTCTGACTTATCCGGCGAACAAAACAGAGAAGCCGGATGATTCATCCGGCTTCTTTTTTGGATTACGCCGTTAGCTTCACCGGTTCATCACGGAAATCGTCAGCGGGTTCCAGTGACAGATGCAGCGTGTTTAACAGCTCACGCAACTTCTCATGAAACTCACGAAGGGTATATTCCAGTCGCTCAACCACTTCTTTATCTTTGATCGCCACAGTCGTCCAGTCGCCCGCTTTGTCAAACAGACCAAATTTGTAGCTATAGGTAAAACGCTTTTCCTGTGCTTCCAGCTCCATCCACCAACCCCAGAATTCGCGCAGTTCAGGCGCGGGCTTCACGTTGACGCAAACGGCCAGACAATCGAAAAAAAATCGATTATCTTCGCACTTTCCTTCCCGGATATAGGGGCCAAGCGCGGTGAATTTCTTGATCAATCTGCTCTTCGGGTGTCCACTCGGTAACGTCATTGCGATCTCCTGTTGTGAAGCAACTGTTTTACCAAAACAGTAGAATTTAGCAAATTATTAACACAATCTCTTTTCAATCCAGCGGGCGATTTCCTGTAGCGCGTTGTCAAAATTGCGATACACCGGATTAAATGGAATCTCCAACAGCTTACCGTCAGAAGATGAAGAGGTGATTAAACGCGACTCCTCTTCCGGACTGAACGGATCGTTCTTCCAGAAGCCCGACAGCATTGGCGTCGGGCAACGTCTGCCAAGCAGTCCCTGTACCTTCAGCGAGTAGCGATTGAGCTCCACGCGCAGCGCTTCATCGGACGCATCGTGCATCCCCAGTCGGCTCGCCAGAACGTCAAGATACATTTCCGGTACCGCTCCCTGACGCAGCGGGTCGCTCAACAACGCATGCACAACCGGACCGAGACAGGCCACCGCTTTCAGACGCGGCGATTCAAGATAGGCCAGACGCACCGCCACGTTGGCGCCAAAACGGAATCCGAACGCCGCCACCCGGGTATGATCCACCCACGGCACATTTGCCAACGCTTTCAGCACATGCTGATGCAGCAGACTGGAATCCTGAGAGAGCTTCCACTTTGACGAGAAACCGACGGAAGGCATGTCCAGCGTCAGCATAGCGATGCCGCGCGGCGCGAAATAGCGCTCATACAGGGTGTAGTAATCGGTTTGCATCGAATCCAGACCGCCGCACATGAGCACCGTCGGGAACGGGCCATCGCCTTTTGGCATATGCAAGAACCCGGTGACGGGAGAGCCGCCGGGTACCGAGAACTCCATCTCGCGCAGCGTACCGGGCAGTCGCTGCGCGGCTTCCTCATAAGCGCGGTTGGCTAACGCCTGCGCCTGCTCCGCCAGATCGTCCCCTTTCAGGTGGGGATAGGCGGCGATGTTGTACAGCGTCGAGGCGTGCAGCCAGTAGCGGCCACTGCGCTCAGGATCCGTTTCCTGGCAGGCTTTCTGCTGCCAGTCCATCGCCTGCTTCGCCCATTCATAAATCCAGTTGCCGCCACGGTAACCAATCACCGTATCGTAAAGCTCGGCATCGGTGCGCTCGGCGTCACTCATCACGATGCGCGCCTGAACATCAAGAATTTCTCGCGGATCCACCCCGCGCCAGATCCACATCAGGCGGTTAATCATGCGATACCAGTGGGGAACGTTCTTGCCATCCAGCGCCGATTGCACAGGCGGCTGCGTCCCGGCATTAAAACGGCGGACAAGGGTCGACGTTTCGGGATGTTTAAAACGGGGTTTGAACAGGATTTCGCTAAGATTAGCCTGTGACATGCGTACAGCCTCCTGAAGTACTCACTGAGGCTTATTGTAACCCGACACCGGCTAAATAGAACAACGCCCGGCAATGCCAGGCGTTGAAAAAGTCAGAGATTAGCGGCCAGAAATCGGCGGAACGAAGGTCACGCCCATGTCCCACGGCTGCTCAATCCAGGTATCCTGCGGGATATCAATCACATAATCGTCGACTAACGGACGACCCGCTGGTTTGGCGAAGATAGTGACAAAATGCGCTTTGGGATACATATCACGGATAGCCACGGCGGTACCACCGGTATCCACCAGATCGTCAATGACGATAAAGCCTTCACCGTCGCCTTCAGCGCGTTTCAGAATTTTCAGCTCACGCTGGTTGTCGTGATCGTAGCTGGAAATGCATACGGTATCGACATGACGAATGCCCAGTTCACGTGCCAGCAATGCGCCCGGCACCAGACCACCACGACTAACGGCAATGATGCCTTTCCACTGTTCTGAAGGCATCAGGCGGTTTGCCAGTTTGCGTGCATGGATCTGCAGCATGTCCCAGGTGACGACGTATTTTTCGCTCATGTGAAGTGTCCCAGCCTGTTTATCTACGGCTTAAAATGTGTTCAAGGGGGAAATGGGTTGCGCGAGATTATAGAGATCTGAGCCACCAAAAACCAGTGTTTCGCGGAATCGGGCCCTCTTTTTACGTGCTTTATACTCGCAGCGGACGCAGAAAGTGGTATTCTCAAGCGCATCTCGCAAGCCAGACTTGTGGTAATAATTAACCTGCTAACCCTGTGACCTGCAAGCCTGTTTGCAGAGCATCGATACCTTAAATCATTCGCGTTGCAGGAAAACCAACACCCATGCAACCTGAAGTATGACGGGTATACAAGGAGAATTATCGTGTCTGAATTATCTCAACTCTCCCCGCAACCGCTGTGGGATATTTTTGCAAAAATCTGTTCTATTCCTCACCCGTCCTATCATGAAGAGCAGCTCGCTGAGCACATCATCGGCTGGGCAAACGAGAAAGGTTTCCACGTAGAGCGCGACCAGGTAGGGAATATCCTGATTCGCAAACCGGCTACTGCGGGTATGGAAAACCGTAAACCGGTGGTTCTGCAGGCGCACCTGGATATGGTGCCGCAGAAAAACAACGACACTGTGCACGATTTCACCAAAGATCCGATCCAGCCTTATATTGATGGCGAATGGGTGAAAGCGCGTGGTACCACGCTGGGCGCCGATAACGGCATCGGGATGGCGTCCGCATTGGCGGTTCTGGCTGACGACAGCGTCGTTCACGGCCCGCTGGAAGTGCTGCTGACCATGACCGAAGAAGCGGGTATGGACGGGGCATTTGGTCTGCAGGCCAACTGGCTGCAGGCAGATATTCTGATCAACACCGACTCGGAAGAAGAAGGTGAGATCTACATGGGTTGCGCGGGTGGGATCGACTTCACCTCTAACCTGCCGCTGACCCGCGAAGCCGTTCCGGCGGGTTTCCAGACCTTTAAGCTGACTCTGAAAGGGCTGAAAGGCGGTCACTCCGGTGGCGAAATCCACGTTGGTCTTGGCAACGCGAACAAACTGTTGGTTCGTTTCCTGGCCGGTCATGCCGAAGCGCTGGATCTGCGTCTGGTCGATTTCAACGGCGGTACGCTGCGTAACGCGATTCCGCGTGAAGCCTTTGCGACCGTTGCCGTTGCGGCGGACAACGTCGAGGCGCTGAAAGCGCAGGTCAACGCTTATCAGGACATCCTGAAAAACGAACTGGCTGAAAAAGAGAAAAACCTGGTGGTTCTGCTGGAGAGCGCCGCGAACGATAAAGCCGCGCTGACCACGCAGTCTCGCGATGGCTTTATCCGTCTGCTGAACGCCACGCCGAACGGTGTGATCCGCAATTCCGACGTCGCAAAAGGCGTGGTTGAAACCTCACTGAACGTGGGCGTCGTCACCATGACCGACGACAACGTCGAAATCCATTGCCTGATCCGTTCGCTGATCGACACCGGTAAAGACTATGTCGTTAGCATGCTGGATTCGCTGGGCAAACTGGCGGGCGCGAAAACCGAAGCCAAAGGGAGCTACCCTGGCTGGCAGCCGGATGCAAACTCGCCGGTGATGCATCTGGTGCGCGAAACTTATCAGCGTCTGTTCAACAAGACGCCAAACATCCAGATTATCCACGCGGGTCTGGAGTGCGGTCTGTTTAAGAAACCGTACCCGGATATGGATATGGTCTCTATCGGGCCAACCATTACCGGTCCACACTCACCGGATGAGCAGGTGCACATTGAAAGCGTCAGTCATTACTGGACGCTCCTGACCGAACTGCTGAAAGCGATTCCGACGAAGTAAGTCACGATCGTTATGCTTTAAAAATGCCGGATGGCGGCGCGTTGCGCCTTATCCGGCCTACGAACTCTCAGCAAATTTGTAGGCCGGATAAGTGAAACGCCATCCGGCAGTTTTCATACCCGTTCTTGCAAAATGCATTTATGACGCGTGCTGATATTGCATCCGATAATTAACAAACCATTCCCCCCGACATTCCACATTTTGCCGGGCAACGACCAGAAACCCCTGACGTTCAAAAAAGGGTTTTGCAGTAATACTGGCATCAACAGTTAACACATCACCCCGCGCAATCCACGGTTTCAAC
Source organism: Citrobacter freundii complex sp. CFNIH2 (assembly GCF_002880615.1). Classification (NCBI taxonomy): domain Bacteria; kingdom Pseudomonadati; phylum Pseudomonadota; class Gammaproteobacteria; order Enterobacterales; family Enterobacteriaceae; genus Citrobacter; species Citrobacter freundii complex sp. CFNIH2. The sequence continues at coordinate 2,789,226 of NZ_CP025757.1, forward strand.
AAGTGATGTGCAATCCCCTGACCATTGAATTCCGGCGCAACAAATAACAGATCAATATAGTTCCCCGCCACGCTTATAAACCCAACGGGTTGTTCATCAACGACAGCAACCTGTACTTCAGAGACGGCAAGCTTTTGTCGCCAGGTCGCTTCGTCAATTTGCGCCCAGGCCGCAACTTGCGATGCGGAATAATCGCGACGCGCCGTTTCCTGAACGGCTCGCAGGAATATTTCACACAGGGCCAAAAAATCACTCTCTTTATATTCTCTGATGTTCATCGCGGTTATAACCCCAGTAATAACTGCCGTTCCAGTTGCGGATCAAGCAGTGTAACGTGCAGCCCCACCAGACGTACGCCCCGCCCTCCCCGGCGCTCGTCCCAGGTTTTACGCGCGGTAGAAATCAGGTCTTCTTTATTCAGTCGCGGCCAGACGTGTTCCTGGGTGGTTTGCTGAAAATCATTAAACTTTAGCTTCACGCCCTGACGGGCGATGAGCAGATCGGGTTTCACTTTCGCCAGTCGCCGCTCAAGTTCCGGATATAATCGCTCAATAATCGCTTCACAATCAGACCACTGATGAATATCTTCCGCCATAGTGCGTTCCACGCCGACCGACTTGCGTAAGCGTTCATTATTGACGTCCCGTTCGTCGATTCCCTGGCAGCGCTCCCACAATACCCGACCAAACTTACCGAAGCGCTTAAGTAATGTCGCCAGATCGCACTGCTGAACATCACCGCAGGTGCGTAGCCCCATGCTTTCCAGTTTTGCCGCAGACACTTTACCGACGCCAGGTATTTTCCCCAGCGGCAACGTTTTGAGGAACGCCGGCACATCATCTGGCGTGATGACATATTGTCCGTTGGGCTTATTCAGATCGGAGGCGATCTTGGCCAGAAACTTAACCGGCGCCACGCCCGCGGAGGCGGTGAGTTGCAGCTCGTTGAAGATAGTCTGGCGGATCTCCTGGGCGATGAGCGTTGCCGAACCATGACAAAGCGTGCTTTCCGTGACATCCAGATACGCTTCATCAAGAGACAGCGGCTCAATTAATGAGGTGTAGCGTGAAAAGATGTCCTGAATCTGGCGAGACGCGTCCTTATAGGCTTCGTAGCGTCCGGGTAATAGCGTGAGGTGTGGGCACAGCTTCAGCGCCATTCCGGTCGGCATCGCGCTGCGTACGCCAAATTTACGGGCAGGATAGTTTGCGGTACTGATAACGCCTCTGCGCTCACGACTACCGCCAATCGCAATAGGAATGTCGCGCAGCGCCGGGTTGTCACGCATCTCAACCGCTGCGAAAAAACAGTCCATATCAACATGTATGATTTTACGCATCACTCACCTCCAAAGTACTGTTTAAGTATACAGTGCAATACAAAAATGGGAAGTGATTGCTCACACCGGAAAACGCGACCGCAGAGTGGTCTGGCGCTTCACAGCAGTGTGATTACTGTGACGGCGCTGGGCGGTGCAATGCTGCCAGTTGCTGTTTCTTATCGAGTTTTTCGACCAGCGGTTGAACCACTTTTTCACCATGCTGACCAAAGTACTGATACAGCGTATCTGCTGCACTTTGCGTGAGTATCATAATCTCAATTCGCCGGTTCCCGGCGCTGTCCGGATTCTTTGTATCTAACAGCATCTGGTCAGCCATCGCGCTCACCTGCATAACCTTATCCTCTGGCATTCCGGCTTCTTCCAGCACCCGGCGCGCGGATAACGCTCTGTCTCCCGACAAATTCCAGTTGTTATAAATATTATTTTTATAGCTAATGGCATCCGTATGCCCGGTAATAATGATCTTATTGTCCAGTGAGTCAAAAATCGGTGCCAGCTCAATCAACAACGATTTAAAGAACGGCATGATCCGTGCGCTGCCGCGTTCAAACATACTGCGGTTCTGGTCGTCTTTAATCAGCACACGCAGCCCCTGGGGCACAATCCCATTTCCAGGTTAGTTTCCATGTGCGCATTTCGGGCGACGGTATTAATGCTGGTTGCTAATTCACCTAACTCGGAGGCCGATTTTTTCTTCAGCAGCGCCGTCTTCTCATTCACGTCACGCGCTTTCCTCTCGGTTTCGTCGCTCACGTTCACCCACTCTTTCGGCGGCGTTGCGCCCCCCTTCGAGGGGGTTTTGCGGGCAGAATGTTTACTGCTTGCGACGGAGGTCACAGGCTTCTGCCCAATTTTATTCAGCGCCGTCAGACCGCCACCTGTAAAGATCGACTGGCCATGCAGCGCCGCCACGATGTTTTCACGCTCGGTTTTACTGACGCTATTCACAATTAACTTTATCGTGGTCACCAAAGGCGCCGAACGTACCTCCGAAGTGTCCGCCCGCTTTACCCTTGATGCGATGCCGGGCAAGCAGATGGCGATCGACGCCGACCTGAATGCCGGACTTATCAATCAGCAGCAGGCGCAGACGCGACGTAAGGACGTCGCCGGCGAAGCCGATTTCTATGGCGCGATGGACGGGGCCTCGAAGTTCGTTCGCGGCGATGCCATCGCCGGGATGATGATTCTGGCGATCAACCTGATCGGCGGCGTGTGCATCGGGATTTTTAAATACAATCTCAGTGCCGAAGCGGCATTCCAGCAGTACGTGCTGATGACCATCGGTGACGGTCTGGTGGCGCAGATCCCTTCCCTTCTGCTCTCTACCGCCGCCGCGATCATCGTGACCCGCGTCAGCGACAATGGCGATATCGCCACTGACGTCCGCGCACAGTTACTGGCCAGCCCGTCGGTGTTGTATACCGCCACCAGCATTATGTTTGTGCTGGCGGTGGTGCCGGGGATGCCGCATTTCCCGTTCCTCGCGTTCAGCGGCCTGCTGGGCTTCACCGCCTGGCGGATGAGTAAACGCCCGAAAGCCGCCGAGGCTGAAGAGAAAAACCTCGAAACGCTGACGAAAACGATCGTCGAAACGACCGAGCAACAGATTACCTGGGAGACCATTCCGCTGATTGAGCCAATCAGTCTGAGCCTGGGATATAAGCTGGTCTCACTGGTGGATAAATCAAAAGGCAATCCGCTGACCCAGCGGATTCGCGGCGTGCGCCAGGTGATATCCGATACCAACGGCGTGTTGCTACCGGAAATTCGCATCCGTGAAAATTTCAGATTAAAGCCCAGCCAGTACGCGATCTATATCAACGGTATTAAGGCCGATGAAGCCGATATTCCGTCCGATCGCCTGATGGCGCTGCCTTCCAGCGAAACTTACGGCGAGATTGATGGCATTCTCGGTAATGACCCGGCGTACGGTATGCCGGTCACCTGGATTCAGGCAGCCCAGAAAGCGAAGGCGTTAAATATGGGATATCAGGTGATCGACAGCGCCAGCGTGATTGCCACGCACGTGAATAAGGTGGTGCGCAGCTATATTCCCGATCTGTTTAATTATGATGACATTACTCAGCTTCATAACCGTCTCTCGTCAATGGCGCCGCGACTGGCGGAAGATCTCAGCGCCGCGCTCAACTACAGCCAGCTGCTGAAAGTGTATCGCGCGCTGTTGATTGAAGGCGTTTCATTGCGCGACATCGTGACCATCGCCACCGTGCTGGTCGCCAGTAGCAGCGTGACAAAAGATCCCATTCTGCTGGTCGCTGATATCCGCCTTGCGCTGCGTCGCAGTATTACGCACCCGTTTGTCCGCAAGCAGGAACTGGCGGTCTATACGCTGAATAACGAACTGGAAAACCTGCTTTCTAACGTGGTGAATCAGGCGCAGCAGAGCGGTAAAGTGATGCTCGATAGCGTGCCGGTGGATCCGAACATGCTCAATCAGTTCCAGAGCAATATGCCGCAAATTAAGGAGCAGATGAAAGCTGCCGGCAAAGAGCCGGTGCTGCTGGTCGCGCCGTCGCTACGTCCGCTGTTGGCGCGCTACGCCCGACTCTTCGCGCCAGGTCTGAACGTTCTGTCTTATAACGAAGTGGCGGATGAACTGGAGCTGAAAATTATGGGGGCACTGAGTTAAAAAATTACCCGGCGGTTTAAGTTGGCGTTTTTTCTGCCGCTTTATAGAGATGACGCGACAAGGAGGTTGCGTTTCAAATGCCTGCTCATGTTAAAGGATGAATGAGTGACCATTCAGCAGAATATCCCAGACCCTTTCGAAAACGACGCTCAGCACGATGACGTCAGATTGTACTGGCGCACATACCGGGAATTTGTGCACCAGCAAGAGTTAAAACAACATAATGAAATGCTATCAGCAGATGACGCGATGCCCTTGCCCGTCGCGCTCATCGAGCCCGTCGATCTGCTGCTGGCAGGAACGATGATGCTTGTCTTCATCATCCTGCTGCTTGCCTGTTAGATGATGGTATTTTCCTTCAGGATCCGCCGTGCGCCGAGGAAGTGATCCTGCCAGAACGGGTCGGTCAACTGGCTCACCCGGATGGTTTCGCCAGTACGCGGTGACTGGATAAACTGCCCATCCCCCAGATAAACCCCCATATGATCGGCAATCTCCTGGCTATGGATGTGAAAGAACAGCAGATCGCCACGGCGCAGATCATGATTAGAGACAATCGTTGCCCGACGGTAGTGATACATTTCATTTGCTGTGCGCGGTAATTTTGCCGCCAGGATTTTATTGTAGGCGTAGAAAACCAGCCCACTGCAGTCAAATCCGCGATCCGGATTGACGCCCCCCCACACATAAGGTTTTCCGAGCTGAGCTTCCAGGCGATGAATGGCCACGTCCGTGATGTTCTGTAAATGATCGCTGCTGAGGAAGGTGTTATTTTCCGCCAGTTCCTGCCAGCGATGGTTATCCGATCACAGCGGCCCCGGGAACCATTCCGGGTGCTGTTCAAGCAGGACACGGTTGTGCTGGCGCAGCGCTTTTTTGCTACCCGGCGTTCCGGAAACCATATAATGCGCCTGCCTTCTGAGTTTTGCCTGATATTTGCCGAGCAGCCGTTCACGGTTATGCATCCGCAACTTCGCGGCATAGCTAAACGTCTGATGGGAAGAGACAGCTGCAGACAATGGTGAATAGAGGACACACAACGAAAGCAGCCCCGGCAGAATGGAGCGCGGAGCACCTGATAAAAACATAAAAAAACATAACCTAAATAAACAGTGAGACCACAGTTTAACCAGGCGAAGAATTGACCAGGCTTAATAATCAATAATTAAAAAATTAATGGTTTATTATCAGTTAATTATACCCGGCAAGCCGCTGCCGACGAGCCTGATATGCGTTCTGCGGAAATGGACAAATTAGGGCCGGTTCTGACAGCCATTGTCGCTAACGTTCTGTATAAATTGTAAACGCGCCACGAGGGACTTGCGAAAAACTGTCGTGGTGTTAATGTGAGCGTTCCAAATCCAGATTAGTCCGATTTGGGGATCTTATTTTTGCCGTTCTGGCGTGTGCAATCGTTTTATCAAGGAACAAGCAGTATGCGTAAAATCGCATTATTTATTGCGATGCTTTTGATCCCGTGCGTGTCATTCGCCGGCTTGCTGAGTAGCAATAGCTCCACAACACCTATCAGCAAAGAGTATAAGCAGCAATTGATGGGATCGCCGGTCTATATTCAGATCTTCAAGGAAGAGCGCGCGCTTGATCTCTACGTCAAGATGGGCGAGCAGTATCAACTTCTCGACAGCTATAAAATTTGTAATTACTCCGGCGGATTAGGTCCAAAACAACGCCAGGGCGATTTTAAAAGTCCGGAAGGTTTTTATAACGTCCAGCGCAGCCAGCTCAAACCTGACAGCCGCTTTTATAAAGCCATTAATATTGGCTTCCCCAACGCCTATGACCGCGCTCATGGTTATGAAGGCAAATACCTGATGATTCACGGTGCCTGCGTCTCGGTTGGCTGTTACGCCATGACCGACAGCGGTATTGATGAGATTTTCCAGTTTGTTACCGGCGCGTTGGTCTTTGGTCAGTCGAGTGTGCAGGTCAGTATTTATCCCTTCCGCATGACTGATGCCAACATGCAACGCCACAAGTATTCCTATTACAAAGAGTTCTGGTCGCAGTTAAAACCGGGATACGATTACTTTGAGCAAACCCGCAAGCCACCGACCGTGTCGGTTGTCGATGGCCGCTATGTCGTCAGCAAACCGTTGAGTCACGAAGTGGTTCAGCCGCAGCTGGCGTCAAACTACACGCTCCCCGAGACAAAATAACGCCCACTCGCCTGGCATAATCTTTTGCCAGGTTTCGTTGCCTGTCAGCGGTTGTGTGGCAATGACGGTGACCACATCATTAGGTGTGGTCTCTGAACTGAAGTCAATTTCCACATCCTGATCCAGCAGCGTCGCCACACCAAACGGCGCGCGACGAGTGATCCAGAACAGATTCGTTGAGCAGAATGCCATCACGTAGCGGCCATCTGACAACAGCATGTTAAAGACCCCCTTCTCACGCAGTACGCCCGCCAGCGTCGCGATATATCTGAACACCGCCGTCATATTGCCCGGCGTACGCGGGTAGCGCTGAGTGAGTTTGTGCAGCAACCAGCAGAACGCCTTTTCGCTGTCGGTTTCACCAACCGGGCGAAAATTGCCGGTTTCCAGCGTTTTATAGCCGGAAAGCTGCCCGTTGTGCGCGTAGGTCCAGTTGCGGCCCCACAGTTCACGCGTGAAGGGATGGGTGTTCTCCAGCGCCACTTCACCCCGGTTCGCCTGGCGAATATGGGCAATCACCGAACAGGATTTGATCGGGTAGTCCTGTACCAGTCTGGCGATGGGGGAATTAAAGCTGGGTTGCGGATCTTTGAACGTCCGGCAGCCTTTGCCTTCATAGAAGGTGATGCCCCAGCCGTCTTTGTGCGGCCCGGTTCCCCCTCCTCGCTGAACCAGCCCGGTAAAACTAAAGCAGATATCGGTCGGCACATTGGCGCTCATCCCGAGCAGTTCGCACATACATCACCTCCACAACAGCGGGGGCGTTAGCCCCCGGCGAAGACTTACTTAACCATCTCTTTTTCGATCAGCTGAATCAGGATATGAATCACTTTAATATGAATTTCCTGAATACGGTCAGCATAACCGAAATGCGGAACGCGGATTTCGATATCGGCAGTACCGGCCATTTTGCCGCCGTCTTTACCGGTCAGGGTGATCACTTTCATCCCCTTTTCGCGTGCCGCGGCGATGGCTTTGATCACGTTACCTGAATTGCCGGAGGTTGAGATGCCTAACAGCACATCGCCTTCGCGCCCTACCGCTTCCACATAACGAGAAAAGACGTAGTCGTAACCGAAATCATTGCTGACGCAGGAGATGTGGCTGACGTCGGAAATCGCAATGGCCGGATAGCCCGGACGGTTTTCGCGATAACGCCCTGTCAGCTCTTCTGCAAAGTGCATGGCGTCACAATGAGAGCCGCCGTTACCGCAGGAGAGTACCTTACCACCCGCTTTAAAACTGTCTGCCAGCAGGACCGCCGCGCGCTGAATGGCGTGAATATTGGCGTCATCTTTTAAAAAATTAGCCAGCGTTTCCGCCGCTTCGTTCAGTTCGTTACGAATAAGATCCTGGTACATGAGGATATCCTTCAGCATGAATGTAAATGACAGGATGCAGTGTACCGGATAGCACTGGCAGCGAGAAGCATAAGCCACACCAATGGCGACGGCTTTTGATTTTTCGTGCCGCAGAAAACGGCAACAATGTGAGCTTTGTTGTAATTATTTTGTAAACGCATTGCTAAAAGATTTCACATCCACTACAACCATAACATCACAAGTGGTCAGACCTCCTACAAGCAAGGGAGCTTTTCGTTATGATGATTTTGAGTATTCTCGCTACGGTCGTTCTGCTCGGCGCGCTGTTTTATCACCGCGTGAGCTTATTTCTCAGCAGCCTGATTTTGCTCGTCTGGACGGCGGCGCTTGGCGCTGTCGGACTGTGGTCCGTCTGGCTGCTGGTACCTCTGGCCATTATCCTCGTGCCATTCAACTTTACGCCAATGCGTAAGTCGATGATCTCCGCGCCGGTGTTCCGCGGCTTCCGTAAGGTAATGCCGCCGATGTCGCGTACGGAGAAAGAAGCGATTGATGCCGGTACCACCTGGTGGGAAGGCGATCTGTTCCAGGGCAAACCGGACTGGAAAAAACTGCACAACTATCCGCAGCCGCGTCTGACCGCCGAAGAGCAGGCGTTCATCGACGGCCCGGTGGAAGAAGCGTGCCGCATGGCGAACGACTTCCAGATCACCCACGAGCTGGCCGATCTGCCGCCAGAACTGTGGGCGTTCCTGAAAGAACATCGCTTCTTCGCGATGATCATTAAGAAAGAGTACGGCGGGCTGGAATTCTCCGCTTACGCCCAGTCTCGCGTGCTGCAAAAACTCTCCGGCGTCTCCGGGATCCTGGCGATTACCGTGGGCGTGCCGAACTCCTTAGGCCCAGGCGAGCTGTTGCAACATTACGGTACACAAGAGCAGAAAGACCATTACCTGCCTCGCCTGGCGCGCGGTCAGGAGATCCCTTGCTTTGCACTGACCAGCCCGGAAGCGGGTTCCGATGCGGGCGCCATTCCGGATACCGGTATTGTCTGTATGGGTGAGTGGCAAGGCCAGCAGGTGCTGGGGATGCGTCTGACCTGGAACAAGCGTTACATCACTCTCGCGCCTATCGCCACCGTCCTGGGGCTGGCGTTTAAACTCTCCGACCCGGATAAACTGCTGGGCGGCGATGAAGAACTGGGGATCACCTGTGCGTTAATCCCGACCTCCACGCCAGGTGTGGAAATTGGTCGTCGTCACTTCCCGCTTAACGTTCCGTTCCAGAACGGTCCGACGCTCGGTAAAGACGTCTTTGTGCCGATCGATTACATCATCGGCGGCCCGAAAATGGCCGGTCAGGGCTGGCGTATGCTGGTGGAATGTCTGTCCGTCGGGCGCGGCATTACGTTGCCGTCGAACTCGACTGGCGGGGTGAAATCCGTCGCGATGGCGACCGGTGCCTACGCCCATATTCGTCGTCAGTTCAAAATCTCCATCGGTAAGATGGAAGGGATCGAAGAACCGCTGGCACGCATTGCCGGTAACGCCTACGTGATGGATGCCGCAGCGTCCCTCATCACCTACGGCATTATGCTGGGTGAGAAACCGGCAGTGCTGTCGGCAATCGTCAAGTATCACTGTACTCATCGCGGTCAGCAGTCGATTATTGACGCGATGGATATTACTGGCGGCAAGGGCATTATGCTGGGCGAAGGTAACTTCCTCGCGCGGGCCTATCAGGGCGCGCCGATTGCTATCACTGTGGAAGGCGCCAATATCCTGACCCGTAGCATGATGATCTTCGGTCAGGGGGCGATTCGTTGCCATCCGTATGTGCTGGAAGAGATGGCGGCGGCGCAGAATAACGATGTGAATGCGTTCGACAAACTGCTGTTCAAACATATCGGCCACGTCGGCAGCAATAAGATGCGCAGCTTCTGGCTGGGTCTGACGCGCGGCTTAACCAGCCAAACGCCCACCCGCGATGCAACGAAGCGCTATTATCAGCACCTTAACCGTCTGAGCGCGAACCTCGCGCTGCTGTCTGACGTTTCGATGGCGGTACTGGGCGGCAGTCTGAAACGCCGCGAGCGCATCTCGGCCCGTCTGGGCGATGTACTGAGCCAGCTGTATCTGGCCTCTGCGGTACTGAAGCGTTATGACGACGAAGGCCGCCATGAAGCCGACCTGCCGCTGGTTCACTGGGGCGCTCAGGATGCGCTGTATAAAGCGGAACAGGCAATCGACGATCTGCTGCAAAACTTCCCGAACCGTCTGGTTGCCGGTCTGCTGAAGGTAGTGATCTTCCCGACCGGTCGTCACTATCTGGCCCCATCGGACAAGCTGGATCACAAAGTCGCGAAGATTTTGCAGGTTCCGAGCACCACCCGTGACCGTATTGGTCGTGGTCAATACCTGACGCCGAGCGAACATAACCCGGTGGGATTACTGGAAGAGGCGCTGCTGGATGTAATGGCCGCCGACCCGATCCACCAGCGTATTTGCAAAGAGATTGGCAAAAACCTGCCGTTTACCCGTCTGGATGAACTGGCGCAAAACGCCCTGGCGAAAGGCTTAATCGACAAAGACGAAGCCGCCATTCTGGTTAAGGCGGAAGAAAGCCGTCTGCGTAGCATCAATGTGGATGACTTTGCCCCAGAGGAGCTGGCGACGAAGCCGGTAAAGCTGCCAGAGAAAGTGCGTAAAGTCGAAGCCGCATAACGCTTACGCATGACCTTTTAGCCTCGCTTCGGCGGGGCTTTTTATCGCCCACGCTTCCTGAAATCACGTGCTACAGTGTCAGAATGCCGTTCAACAAGGAGACTCTACCGTGCCTGGTTTGAAAATTACGCTGCTGCAACAACCGCTGGTCTGGATGGATGGCCCGGCGAATTTGCGTCACTTTGACCGTCAACTGGAAGCCGTGACCGGACGCGACCTGATCGTGTTACCGGAGATGTTCACCACCGGCTTTGCGATGGAAGCCGCCGGACAGTCGCTTGCGGAAGAAACGCTTATCACCTGGCTGCGCGAGAAAGCGCAGCAGACCAATGCGCTGGTGGCCGGAAGTGCCGCCGTCTCCGGTGAGCAGGGGGCGGTGAATCGTTTTTTTCTGGTTGAGCCGCAAGGCGCGGTTCACTTTTATGACAAGCGCCACCTGTTTCGAATGGCTGACGAACATCATCATTACCAGCCAGGCAACCGCCGCGTGATCGTGGAATGGCGCGGGTGGCGCATTCTCCCGCTGGTCTGTTATGACCTGCGCTTCCCGGTGTGGTCACGCAATTTGAATGATTACGATCTGGCGCTGTATGTCGCCAACTGGCCAGCCCCCCGCTCTCTTCACTGGCAAACACTTCTGGCGGCGCGCGCTATCGAAAATCAGGCCTGGGTGGCTGGATGTAACCGCGTCGGCACCGACGGCAACGGCCATCATTATCGCGGAGACAGTCGGGTCATCAATCCTCAGGGAGAAGTGATTGCTACGGCGGAAGCCCACCAGGCCACGCGCATTGATGCAGACCTGTCGCTAAGCGCACTGAAAGAGTACCGGGAAACCTTCCCGGCCTGGCAGGATGCCGACCCGTTTATCCTGCGCTGATTTTTTGACGAAACTAAAACGACGAAAGCCTGAATCATTGCTGACTCAGGCTTTCTGAATGTTGGCGGAACGGACGGGACTCGAACCCGCGACCCCCTGCGTGACAGGCAGGTATTCTAACCAACTGAACTACCGCTCCGGGTTGTTCCACTTGGGAACGAAGCGAATATTACGGATTGCCACGCACCTCGTCAACGCTTTTTCTCATGTTTTTAATCGTTTGCTGTAAAAATCACCCGAGCGGCGGTTTTTACCTCATTAGCAGACTTTCTACGCCCGCCAGAGGCAACTTCCCCCTTTCTTTTCCACCAGGTCGAGACGCGATTCATGGGCCGCCACTTCCTCATCAGTGGCAAAAACGACGCGTAGCCTGCTGGCCTGACGTACAAGTCGCTGGATCCCCGTATTGCCCTGCTGCTGGGTTTCACCTTCCATCGAAAACGCCATCGTCGTCTGACCACCGGTCATCATGAGATAAACATCAGCCAGAATCTGGGCATCGAGTAATGCGCCGTGCAGCGTACGCTTGCTGTTGTCTATCTCATAACGCGAGCACAACGCATCCAGGCTATTACGCTTGCCAGGGAACATCTTCCTCGCCAGCGCCAGGCTATCGGTGACTTTACAGAAGGTGTTGGTTTTCGGGATATCGCGGTTGAGCTTACTGAACTCGTAATCCATGAAGCCGATATCAAACGACGCGTTATGAATGACCAGTTCCGCCCCGCGGATATAGTCGAGAAATTCATCCGCCACCTCGGCAAATGTCGGCTTGTCCAGCAGGAATTCATCCGCAATTCCGTGAACGCCGAACGCTTCCGGGTCCACCAGCCGCTCAGGCTTCAGATAGACATGGAAGTTATTCCCCGTCAGACGGCGGTTCACCACCTCAACGGCACCGATCTCAATGATCTTGTGCCCTTCGTAGTGCGCGCCGATCTGGTTCATACCGGTGGTTTCGGTATCGAGGACGATCTGTCGTGTAATTGCAGTGCTCATAGCGGTCATTTATGTCAGACTTATCGTTTTACGGTTCGATTCAATTACAGGAAGTCTACCAGAGATGCTTAAACAGGTAGAAATTTTCACCGACGGTTCGTGCCTGGGTAATCCAGGTCCGGGCGGTTACGGGGCAATTTTACGCTATCGCGGGCGCGAAAAAACCTTTAATGAGGGCTATACCCTCACGACCAATAATCGCATGGAGCTGATGGCGGCGATCGTCGCGCTGGAAGCCCTGAAAGAACAGTGTGAAGTCATTTTGAGCACCGACAGTCAGTACGTGCGCCAGGGGATCACCCAATGGATCCATAACTGGAAAAAACGCGGCTGGAAAACCGCCGACAAAAAACCGGTAAAAAATGTCGATCTCTGGAAGCGTCTTGATGCCGCGCTCGGGCCGCATCAGATCAAATGGGAGTGGGTAAAAGGCCATGCCGGTCATCCGGAAAACGAGCGTTGCGATGAGCTTGCCCGTGCCGCCGCTATGAATCCAACTCAGGAAGACGTTGGTTATCAGCCTGAAGCCTAAACGTCCGGCTTGCGATACTGCCGGGTCGCGCCGACGGCCTGCGGTATGCGCGCTTTCGCCTTGCTCTGTTTCATCGGATTGAGCGTAAGCGGAATCGTTCGCTTACGCGCCACAATCATCTGCATACAGCCCAGCGCAGGAAGGTGCGCACTTAACATCTTTCCCCCCTGCTTTTTCCACGGCAGGACGTGAAAACGGCTGTAGTGCAGCACTTCAAAATTCAGCAGCGACAGCCAGTCCAGTTGGCGCATCAGCGTAAACATACGACTATTATAAGGCGACGATTTACGCAATACCGGCACCAGCTTGCGCAGTCCCATCAGGCTCACCGGGTTGAACCCGCTCAGTACCAGCCAGCCATCATCAATGAGTACCCGATCGGCTTCACGCAACAGGCGGTGGGGATCGGCGCACCAGGGTAGCGTGTGCGCCAGCAGACAGACATCGACCGATTTATCGGCAAAAGGCAGATGAAGCGGATCGGCCTGAACCTGAACCGGCGAGCCTTTGGCAGAAACGTTAACCTGATGCGAAACCGCACAGGCTTCCGAGTTGATTTCTGCACTTAAATTGCCCACCTTAAGCAGGTGAAAACCATACATTTTTGCAAACCACGGGTTAAGCTGTTTTTCCAGCGCCTCACGATAGTACTCTCCCCAGGGCAAATCGCTCCAGCGTTCGGGTGCTACGACTGTTTGAGGGTTCCTTGCCGGTTTCATCACAACCATCCGTTATGCATAGACAGAGAGGTAATTTATGAATCTTAACAGTATTCCGGCGTTTCAGGACAATTACATCTGGGTTCTGAGTAATGATGAAGGCCGTTGTCTGATCGTGGACCCGGGTGACGCCGCGCCGGTGTTAAAAGCCATTGCCGAAAATCAGTGGCAGCCAAAGGCCATTTTACTCACACATCATCATCAGGACCATGTGGGCGGCGTGAAAGAACTGGTACAGAACTTTCCTGAATTAGTGGTTTACGGACCGGCAGAGACACAAGATAAGGGGGTCACTCATATAGTCGAAGATGGCGATTCCGCCCTCATTTTGGGGCATGAATTTAGTGTATTTGCTACACCCGGTCACACTTTAGGACATATCTGTTACTTTAGTCATCCTTATCTTTTTTGCGGGGATACGCTGTTCTCCGGTGGTTGTGGACGCCTGTTTGAAGGCACAGCAAGTCAGATGTATCAATCGCTTAAAAGAATATCCGCACTTCCAGACGATACGCTTATTTGTTGCGCCCATGAGTATACTTTAGCAAATATGAAGTTTGCGCTGAGCATCCTGCCGCACGATTCGTTCATAAATGATTATTATCGTAAAGTTAATGAGTTACGGGTAAAAAAACAAATGACACTCCCCGTTATTCTGAAAAATGAGCGACAAAATAATATTTTTTTGAGAACAGAAGATATTGATTTAATTAATGAAATCAACAAAGAAACAATATTGCAACACCCTGAAGAGCGATTTGCCTGGTTAAGGTCAAAGAAAGACAGCTTCTGATAATTCCTGGTTGCCTTTTCAAAACTTCACCGTTATGATCGGTCGTCTTTTAAGCAACTATTGACACACACATGAAGGCAAAAGCGATCTTACTCGCCTCTGTCCTGCTCGTGGGTTGCCAGTCGTCTCAAAACGCCGGCAATGTCCAACAGCACGCACAGAGCCTTTCTGCAGCTGGTCAAGGGGAAGCAGGAAAGTTTACGAGTCAGGCACGATGGATGGACGATGGGACGTCCCTCGCGCCGGATCAAGATTTGTGGGCTTTCATTGGCGACGAGCTAAAGATGGGAATTCCGGAAAACGACCGGATTCGCGAACAAAAACAGAAGTATTTACGCAATAAGAGCTATCTCCACGATGTAACTTTACGGGCAGAGCCGTATATGTACTGGATAGCCGGGCAAGTTAAGAAACGTAACATGCCGATGGAACTGGTACTACTACCCATAGTGGAGAGCGCTTTTGATCCTCACGCGACGTCTGGCGCCAATGCCGCAGGCATCTGGCAGATCATTCCGAGCACGGGGCGCAATTATGGTTTAAAACAGACCCGCAGTTATGACGCGCGTCGCGATGTGGTGGCTTCCACAACCGCAGCGCTCGACATGATGCAGCGTCTGAACAAAATGTTTGACGGCGACTGGCTGCTGACCGTTGCGGCTTATAATAGCGGTGAAGGTCGGGTCATGAAGGCGATTAAAACGAACAAAGCGCGTGGGAAATCCACCGACTTCTGGTCGTTGCCATTGCCTCAGGAAACGAAGCTGTACGTGCCAAAAATGCTGGCCCTGAGTGATATTCTCAAGAACAGCAAACGTTATGGCGTACGTCTGCCAACCACAGACGAAAGTCGTGCACTGGCGCGTGTTCGTTTAAGCAGTCCGGTTGAAATGGCGCAGGTTGCCGATATGGCGGGGATTCCCGTCAGCAAGCTGAAGACCTTTAATGCTGGTGTAAAAGGCTCCACGCTGGGCGCAAGCGGCCCGCAATACGTGATGGTACCAAAGAAGCATGCAGAGAAACTGCGTGAATCTCTGGCCGCCGGCGAAATTGCTGCCGTGCAGTCCACTCTGGTAGCAGATAACACCCCGCTGAACAGCCGTAGTTATACCGTTCGCTCTGGCGATACGCTTTCAGGCATTGCTTCACGTCTCGGCGTGAGCACGAAGGATCTGCAGCAGTGGAATAAACTGCGCGGTTCAACGCTGAAAGTGGGCCAAAATCTGACGGTGGGTGCAGGTAACAGCGCACAACAACTGGCTAAAAACAGCGACAGCATTACCTATCGTGTACGTAAGGGCGATTCGCTTTCGAGCATTGCTAAACGTCACGGCGTTAACATCAAAGATGTTATGCGCTGGAACAACGATACGGACAATCTGAAGCCCGGCGATCAACTGACGTTGTTTGTCAAAAACAACAACACGCCAGACTCCTGATAGCTCACAAGATTAAAAGGCACCGATTTCCCCCGGTGCCTTTTTTCTTTATGCCGCTTTGTGTGCTTCGGCCATGATGGTATCGCTGGTAAACGATCCCTCGTCCTGTAAAGCGAAGTAAGCTTTCACCTCCGCGGAGGCGCTCACCTGATACAGACGAATCGCCTCCACCAGTTCAGCGGGCGTACGCATTCTCGTCACCCATGAATTGAATTCCAACGGTAAACGGTCGGTTACCAACGAATCGACGACCAGGTTCGCATCATTCATCAATGCCAGCCACTCGCCGCTGGAATAGTTGCGAACGTGCGACGTGTCGCGCAATGCCTCCACCGTCTGTAACCAGACATCGCGGACCGGATGCCCTGGGGACATGACATCCATAATAATCAGCACACCGCCCGATTTTAATACCCGATTAACTTCACGCAGCGCTCTGCCAACGTCATGCCAGTGATGTGCGGAATAACGACTGATAACCACGTCAAAGACCGCATCTTCAAACGGCAGGCTTTCGGCATAGCCCTGCTTTGTGGTGATGTTGGCTAATCCCTTCTCTTTTGCTGCCTGCGCTACAACGTCAAGCATCTGCGAAGATAAATCGTAAGCCACCACTTGTTTTACATTCTGCGCGGCGATAAAGCTGGCATGCCCGGCGCCACAGCCCATATCCAGTACGCTGGCCTGAGGGAGCACAGACAGGCGCTCAGCCAGCCGCTGCAAGTCGCGACCGGATGCATGCACGGCACTGGTTAAATAGGCGTTCGCCTGGGAGCCAAACTGCTTTTCGACGTTGTCGTGGTGGGAGTGTGTTGTCATTATGCTGTCCTTTGGTTGTTTGCAAGATAAAGGGCAGCACCACTACAGGTCTGCCCCAACGGCAGACCTGACATACCTTACTGCACAGGTTTGCCGGGACTGAATTCAACGAGTAGCGGATTGTGATCGGATGCGCGTGTGACCAGTACAGAAGCCTCACTGACGTTCAGACCACGATAAAAGACAAAATCCAGAGGGCGACCAAATGCGCGACGGCGCTGATCGTCAGTAAAACGAACCTGGCGCAACGACATTTCGCGCGCGAAGCGATACAGCGCATTCATGCGGCGTCGGCTCCAGGCATTAAAATCTCCGGCCATAATCACCGGGCCACTGTGATGCGCAATCTGGTCACCGATTGGAAGTAACTGCTTACTATACACATCGACCCCCAGACTAAAGTTAACCGCATGGATATTAACGACCATCAACAGTCGCGTATCTGGCAACGGATAGACGGTAACCAGCGCCGATTTTGCCAGGCGCAGGATAGGCTCACGCTCACGAAGCGGGCAACAGTACACAGGATGCGCGGATGAGAGCGTCATCACCCCTGACGGATGCTGCGGCAGAACAAATGCCGGCACCTGATCGGCCGCCAGATAATTCGCCGTCGCAAACCTCACCAGCTCCGGCGTCGTCTGCGCTTCCTGTAACAACACCAGGTGCGCATCTTTGCCAAAATTCTTCAGCACCGAAAGCCATTCCGCTCGCTGCTGCTTAAAGATATTCCACACCAGGATGCGGATCCGATCTTCACTGCTTAACGGCGCCCCGGCGGGTAATGCCTGGCCGATGCTCGAAAATGACCCGGGCGGCAAAATCCGCTCAGCGGGTTGTCCGGCAACATAGCGCATGGCATAGGTGTTTTTTCGCACTTTTGACTTTCAAACCTCTATAACGTCAACCAGTCCGGTGCCGGACTGGTTCTTCTGTTATAGGGATTTTAGCTCACACTTTCAACGACCAATTGCAGATTGTTTTGTAAGCACTCGCTTACATCAAGTACTTAGCCCAGCACGGCAACGCGTGCAGGTTTATCCAGTCGACCACTAATTCCCATCAACAGGAAGGCGCCCAACACAATCAATGCCCCAATCCACGGTGTTTGCGCCAGACCGAAGTGCTCCACCGTCTGTCCACCAACAACAGAACCGATCGCAATCCCGATGTTAAAAGCCGCAATGTTAAGACCGGATGCCACGTCCACTGCGTTCGGCGTAAATTGCTCGGCTTTTTGCACCACATAAACCTGCAGACCCGGTACGTTACCGAAAGCAAAGATCCCCATCACCAGTACGGTTGCCAGCGCGGCGTACTGCATGGAAGCTGTAAACTGAAAAACGAGCAACAGAACAAACAATGCGGCGAAAATAAACTTCAGCGCAGGCACCGCACCATGTTTATCCGCCAGTTTTCCGCCCCAGATGTTACCTATCGCGACGGATACGCCATAGCCTAATAAGATCCAACTCACTGCGGCAGGCGAGAAACCGGCCAGATCCTGCATCATTGGAGCCAGAAAGGTAAATGCGGTAAAGACGCCACCATAGCCCAGTGCAGTGATCGCATAGATAATCAGCAAGCGTGGGTGTGTTAAGACGCTTACCTGGTCACGCAGTGTTGCCGCCGCACGCCCCGGAATGTTCGCCGGAATAAGCCACTGACTGCTGATCAACGCCATCACGCCTAACACGGAAACGGCGAGGAAGGTTTCGCGCCAGCCAAAATGCTGACCGATGAATGTTCCCAGAGGAACCCCGGTCACCAGGGCAACCGTCAGGCCACCAAACATAATGGCAATGGCTGAAGCCGCTTTTTCTTTTGCCACCAGACTGGTGGCAATGGTGGAGCCAATCGAGAAGAACACCCCATGAGCCAGACCGGTCAGTAAACGGGCCGCAATCAGCGTCATATAGCCAGGAGCCTGCCACGCCAGCAGGTTGCCCGCCGTGAACAGGACCATCAGCGCAACCAGCAGCTGCTTACGCGGCAGACGTCCGGTCAACGCCGTCAGTACCGGCGCACCAATCGCCACGCCGAGAGCATAGATAGAAACCAACATCCCCGCAGAAGGCAGAGAAATGGCCAGCTGTTCGGCAATTGTCGGCACCAGGCCTACAATTACAAATTCGGTTGTGCCAATAGCAAAGGCACTTATTGTCAGCGCAAATAACGCGAGAGGCATAAATCACTCCATATCATCAGTATTCGGATGACACGCAGTATGCCGGGATGGTTTAATAACAAAAATATCCAAAATCTCAATACAATTTTGCTTCGGGTGCAAAAATGAAAGCAACCTCAGAAGAACTCGCCATTTTTGTTTCAGTAGTAGAAAGCGGTAGTTTCAGCCGGGCGGCGGAACAGTTAGGTCAGGCAAACTCAGCGGTAAGCCGGGCAGTTAAAAAGCTGGAAATGAAGCTTGGCGTAAGTTTACTCAACCGCACAACCCGGCAACTGAGTCTGACAGAAGAAGGTGAACGCTATTTTCGCCGCGTCCAGTCTTTGCTGCAGGAGATGGCGGCGGCAGAAACGGAAATCATGGAGACACGCAACACTCCACGCGGGGTGCTGCGTATCGATGCCGCCACGCCGGTAATGTTGCATTTTCTGATGCCGTTGATAAAGCCTTTCCGTGAACGTTATCCGGAAATTACGCTCTCTCTTGTTTCCTCCGAAACCTTTATCAATCTGATCGAGAGAAAAGTGGATATCGCGATCCGTGCTGGTACCCTGACGGATTCCAGTTTACGCGCCCGACCACTCTTTAACAGCTATCGGAAGATTATCGCCTCGCCGGGCTATCTTGATCGATTCGGGAAGCCGGAAACAGTGGAAGAGCTGAAGGCACACCTGTGCCTGGGTTTCACTGAACCCGTATCCCTCAACACCTGGCCCATCGCCTGTAGCGATGGGCAACTTCATGAGATTACCTGTGGCATTTCGTCAAACAGCGGTGAAACGCTTAAACAGCTCTGCCTCAGCGGAAACGGCATTGCCTGCCTGTCGGACTACATGATTGATCGGGAAATCGCGCGAGGTGAACTGGTGGAGCTGATGGCTGATAAACGCCTGCCGGTAGAGATGCCGTTCAGCGCCGTCTATTACAGCGACCGTGCCGTGAGTACGCGTATTCGGGCATTTATCGATTTTCTGAGTGAACATATAAAAACAGCTCCCGGAGGAGCTGTTAAAGAGGGTTAAAGGCATTCAGGGGGTTAACGCATTAATCCCACTGCGGTGCCAGTCCTTCCGGGCTTACCAGGCGATCGTTGCAATCCAGAGCAGCGATCGCTTTTTTATCTTCGGCATCTAACGTTAGATCCTGCGCCTGCAGGTTGCTCGCCAGGTTTTCACGCTTAGTGGAAGAAGGAATGACCGAGTAACCTTCGCCCATCGCCCATGCCAGGATCACCTGAGCGGTGGTGGCATTGTGTTTCGCCGCAATGCGGGCAATCACTTCATCTTTCAGTGCCTTACCATATGCCAGTGTCATGTAAGACGTAATGTGGATACCGTGCGCTTTCGCCCAGTCAACCACTTTGCCGTTTTGCAGGTAAGGAGACAGTTCAATCTGGTTAGTCGCGATATTTTCCGCACCCACCGCCGCAATGGCTTTTTCCATCAACGGGATAGTGAAGTTAGAGATACCGATTTCACGCGTCAGCCCCTGTTTTTTCGCTTCCAGCAGCGCCTGCATGAATTCCTCAACCGATACAGCATCGTTTGGTGATGGCCAGTGGATCAGCGTCAGATCAACATAATCAGTACGCAGTTTTTTCAGGCTCTCTTTCAGGCTTGGGATCAGCTTGTCTTTGCTCAGATTCTCAATCCAGATCTTGGTCGTAATGTACAACTCATTGCGCGGAACGCCACTCTCGGCAATTGCCTGGCCAACTGCTGCTTCATTATCATAGATTTGTGCAGTATCGACAGCGCGGTAACCGAGCTCCAGAGCCGTTTTTACGGATGCAATAACAACATCGTCCTTAAGACGAAAGGTACCTAAACCGAATGCAGGGATAGTCATAATAATTCCTCTTTGATTCATCATGTTCGTTAACTGAGAGGATTATGACGTTTTGCGTTGTGTGGAAAAAGAGCGAAAAATGCAGAGGATTTTTGCGTTTTTAGCAACAATCAAATTTCAGGCAAAGAAAAAGCCCTGAGTGTTAACTCAGGGCTCTTAATAAGTGGCGGAACGGACGGGACTCGAACCCGCGACCCCCTGCGTGACAGGCAGGTATTCTAACCAACTGAACTACCGCTCCACCGAATTTTTCTACAACCACTGATTTTTACATCAGTTTACTGCTTAATTTGATGCCTGGCAGTTCCCTACTCTCGCATGGGGAGACCCCACACTACCATCGGCGCTACGGCGTTTCACTTCTGAGTTCGGCATGGGGTCAGGTGGGACCACCGCGCTACAGCCGCCAGGCAAATTCTTTTGTGCTCAGTACGCAATATTTTATCGCATCAGCTGCGCTGGCTGCATTCGTGAACCTCAGTCACATACTCATGTATGCTCCTTCCGTCACTTCATTTGCCGCCCTGCCGCTGCGCAAACTATTGCGCACTACAATCCGGTATCAAACTGAAAATTCTCTCTATTCCGCCAAAACATCTTCGGCGTTGTAAGGTTAAGCCTCACGGTTCATTAGTACCGGTTAGCTCAACGCATCGCTGCGCTTACACACCCGGCCTATCAACGTCGTCGTCTTCAACGTTCCTTCAGGACTCTTAAAGAGTCAGGGAGAACTCATCTCGGGGCAAGTTTCGTGCTTAGATGCTTTCAGCACTTATCTCTTCCGCATTTAGCTACCGGGCAGTGCCATTGGCATGACAACCCGAACACCAGTGATGCGTCCACTCCGGTCCTCTCGTACTAGGAGCAGCCCCCCTCAATTCTCCAGCGCCCACGGCAGATAGGGACCGAACTGTCTCACGACGTTCTAAACCCAGCTCGCGTACCACTTTAAATGGCGAACAGCCATACCCTTGGGACCTACTTCAGCCCCAGGATGTGATGAGCCGACATCGAGGTGCCAAACACCGCCGTCGATATGAACTCTTGGGCGGTATCAGCCTGTTATCCCCGGAGTACCTTTTATCCGTTGAGCGATGGCCCTTCCATTCAGAACCACCGGATCACTAAGACCTGCTTTCGCACCTGCTCGCGCCGTCACGCTCGCAGTCAAGCTAGCTTATGCCTTTGCACTAACCTCCTGATGTCCGACCAGGATTAGCTAACCTTCGTGCTCCTCCGTTACTCTTTAGGAGGAGACCGCCCCAGTCAAACTACCCACCAGACACTGTCCGCAACCCGGGTAACGGGTCCACGTTAGAACACCAGCCATTAAAGGGTGGTATTTCAAGGTTGGCTCCACACGAACTGGCGTCCGCGCTTCAAAGCCTCCCACCTATCCTACACATCAAGGACCAGTGTTCAGTGTCAAGCTATAGTAAAGGTTCACGGGGTCTTTCCGTCTTGCCGCGGGTACACTGCATCTTCACAGCGAGTTCAATTTCACTGAGTCTCGGGTGGAGACAGCCTGGCCATCATTACGCCATTCGTGCAGGTCGGAACTTACCCGACAAGGAATTTCGCTACCTTAGGACCGTTATAGTTACGGCCGCCGTTTACCGGGGCTTCGATCAAGAGCTTCTCCGCGAGGATAACCCCATCAATTAACCTTCCGGCACCGGGCAGGCGTCACACCGTATACGTCCACTTTCGTGTTTGCACAGTGCTGTGTTTTTAATAAACAGTTGCAGCCAGCTGGTATCTTCGACTGATTTCAGCTCCACGAGTAAATCGCTTCACCTACGTATCAGCGTGCCTTCTCCCGAAGTTACGGCACCATTTTGCCTAGTTCCTTCACCCGAGTTCTCTCAAGCGCCTTGGTATTCTCTACCTGACCACCTGTGTCGGTTTGGGGTACGATCTGATGTTACCTGATGCTTAGAGGCTTTTCCTGGAAGCAGGGCATTTGTTGCTTCAGCACCGTAGTGCCTCGTCATCACGCCTCAGTGTTAAAGTGAACCGGATTTACCTGGAACACACACCTACACGCTTAAACCGGGACAACCGTCGCCCGGCCAACATAGCCTTCTCCGTCCCCCCTTCGCAGTAACACCTGGTACAGGAATATTAACCTGTTTCCCATCGACTACGCCTTTCGGCCTCGCCTTAGGGGTCGACTCACCCTGCCCCGATTAACGTTGGACAGGAACCCTTGGTCTTCCGGCGAGCGGGCTTTTCACCCGCTTTATCGTTACTTATGTCAGCATTCGCACTTCTGATACCTCCAGCATGCCTCACAGCACACCTTCACAGGCTTACAGAACGCTCCCCTACCCAACAACACTTAGTGTCGCTGCCGCAGCTTCGGTGCATGGTTTAGCCCCGTTACATCTTCCGCGCAGGCCGACTCGACCAGTGAGCTATTACGCTTTCTTTAAATGATGGCTGCTTCTAAGCCAACATCCTGGCTGTCTGAGCCTTCCCACATCGTTTCCCACTTAACCATGACTTTGGGACCTTAGCTGGCGGTCTGGGTTGTTTCCCTCTTCACGACGGACGTTAGCACCCGCCGTGTGTCTCCCGTGATAACATTCTCCGGTATTCGCAGTTTGCATCGGGTTGGTAAGTCGGGATGACCCCCTAGCCGAAACAGTGCTCTACCCCCGGAGATGAATTCACGAGGCGCTACCTAAATAGCTTTCGGGGAGAACCAGCTATCTCCCGGTTTGATTGGCCTTTCACCCCCAGCCACAAGTCATCCGCTAATTTTTCAACATTAGTCGGTTCGGTCCTCCAGTTAGTGTTACCCAACCTTCAACCTGCCCATGGCTAGATCACCGGGTTTCGGGTCTATACCCTGCAACTTAACGCCCAGTTAAGACTCGGTTTCCCTTCGGCTCCCCTATTCGGTTAACCTTGCTACAGAATATAAGTCGCTGACCCATTATACAAAAGGTACGCAGTCACCCCATAAAGAGGCTCCCACTGCTTGTACGTACACGGTTTCAGGTTCTTTTTCACTCCCCTCGCCGGGGTTCTTTTCGCCTTTCCCTCACGGTACTGGTTCACTATCGGTCAGTCAGGAGTATTTAGCCTTGGAGGATGGTCCCCCCATATTCAGACAGGATACCACGTGTCCCGCCCTACTCATCGAGCTCACAACACATGCGGTTTTGTGTACGGGGCTGTCACCCTGTATCGCCGGCCTTTCCAGACCGTTCCACTACCACACATGCTGATTCAGGCTCTGGGCTGCTCCCCGTTCGCTCGCCGCTACTGGGGGAATCTCGGTTGATTTCTTTTCCTCGGGGTACTTAGATGTTTCAGTTCCCCCGGTTCGCCTCGTTAACCTATGTATTCAGTTAACGATAGTGCAACGAATTGCACTGGGTTTCCCCATTCGGACATCGCCGGCTATAGCGGTTCATATCACCTCACCGGCGCTTTTCGCAGATTAGCACGTCCTTCATCGCCTCTGACTGCCAGGGCATCCACCGTGTACGCTTAGTCGCTTAACCTCACAACCCGAAGATGTTTCTTCCGATTCATCATCGTGATTGCGAAAATTTGAGAGACTCGAACACACCATTAACGGTGTGTCGTTTCAATTTTCAGCTTGATCCAGATTTTTAAAGAGCAAATATCTCAAACATGACTCTGAAGTCAGTTTTGAGATATTGAGGCAGGTGACTTTCACTCACACAAACCAGCAAGTGGCGTCCCCTAGGGGATTCGAACCCCTGTTACCGCCGTGAAAGGGCGGTGTCCTGGGCCTCTAGACGAAGGGGACACTGAAGTCTCAATCGCAAGACGCCTTGCTATTCACTTTTCATCAGACAATCTGTGTGGGCACTGCAAAGGCAGGTTCTTTAAGGTAAGGAGGTGATCCAACCGCAGGTTCCCCTACGGTTACCTTGTTACGACTTCACCCCAGTCATGAATCACAAAGTGGTAAGCGCCCTCCCGAAGGTTAAGCTACCTACTTCTTTTGCAACCCACTCCCATGGTGTGACGGGCGGTGTGTACAAGGCCCGGGAACGTATTCACCGTGGCATTCTGATCCACGATTACTAGCGATTCCGACTTCATGGAGTCGAGTTGCAGACTCCAATCCGGACTACGACATACTTTATGAGGTCCGCTTACTCTCGCGAGGTCGCTTCTCTTTGTATATGCCATTGTAGCACGTGTGTAGCCCTGGTCGTAAGGGCCATGATGACTTGACGTCATCCCCACCTTCCTCCAGTTTATCACTGGCAGTCTCCTTTGAGTTCCCGGCCGGACCGCTGGCAACAAAGGATAAGGGTTGCGCTCGTTGCGGGACTTAACCCAACATTTCACAACACGAGCTGACGACAGCCATGCAGCACCTGTCTCACAGTTCCCGAAGGCACCAATCCATCTCTGGAAAGTTCTGTGGATGTCAAGACCAGGTAAGG
Source organism: Citrobacter freundii complex sp. CFNIH2 (assembly GCF_002880615.1). Classification (NCBI taxonomy): domain Bacteria; kingdom Pseudomonadati; phylum Pseudomonadota; class Gammaproteobacteria; order Enterobacterales; family Enterobacteriaceae; genus Citrobacter; species Citrobacter freundii complex sp. CFNIH2. Next base: position 2,814,093 of record NZ_CP025757.1, read on the forward strand.
TTCTTCGCGTTGCATCGAATTAAACCACATGCTCCACCGCTTGTGCGGGCCCCCGTCAATTCATTTGAGTTTTAACCTTGCGGCCGTACTCCCCAGGCGGTCTATTTAACGCGTTAGCTCCGGAAGCCACGCCTCAAGGGCACAACCTCCAAATAGACATCGTTTACGGCGTGGACTACCAGGGTATCTAATCCTGTTTGCTCCCCACGCTTTCGCACCTGAGCGTCAGTCTTCGTCCAGGGGGCCGCCTTCGCCACCGGTATTCCTCCAGATCTCTACGCATTTCACCGCTACACCTGGAATTCTACCCCCCTCTACGAGACTCAAGCCTGCCAGTTTCGAATGCAGTTCCCAGGTTGAGCCCGGGGATTTCACATCCGACTTGACAGACCGCCTGCGTGCGCTTTACGCCCAGTAATTCCGATTAACGCTTGCACCCTCCGTATTACCGCGGCTGCTGGCACGGAGTTAGCCGGTGCTTCTTCTGCGGGTAACGTCAATGGCTGCGGTTATTAACCACAACCCCTTCCTCCCCGCTGAAAGTACTTTACAACCCGAAGGCCTTCTTCATACACGCGGCATGGCTGCATCAGGCTTGCGCCCATTGTGCAATATTCCCCACTGCTGCCTCCCGTAGGAGTCTGGACCGTGTCTCAGTTCCAGTGTGGCTGGTCATCCTCTCAGACCAGCTAGGGATCGTCGCCTTGGTGAGCCGTTACCTCACCAACAAGCTAATCCCATCTGGGCACATCCGATGGCAAGAGGCCCGAAGGTCCCCCTCTTTGGTCTTGCGACGTTATGCGGTATTAGCTACCGTTTCCAGTAGTTATCCCCCTCCATCGGGCAGTTTCCCAGACATTACTCACCCGTCCGCCACTCGTCAGCGAAGCAGCAAGCTGCTTCCTGTTACCGTTCGACTTGCATGTGTTAGGCCTGCCGCCAGCGTTCAATCTGAGCCATGATCAAACTCTTCAATTTAAGTTTGATGCTCTTAGAATTAAACGTCGTAATGAATTACGTGTTCACTCTTTGAGACTTGGTATTCATTTTTCGTCTTGCGACGTTAAGAATCCATGTCACTCTGAGTGCCCACACAGATTGTCTGATAAATTGTTAAAGAGCAGTTGCGACGCGCTTTAGCGCTCTGTCGCGAGGTGGCGTATATTACGCTTTCCTCTTTCAGAGTCAACCCTGATTTTCAGGATTTTTCTCTTCAACCGAACCGGCTGTTTGTGTGAAGTGATTCACATCCGCCGTGTCGATGGAGGCGCATTATAGGGGGTCGACTCAGGAAGACAAGCGGAAAAATGCAGATTTATTTCAACCGCTCACCTTTTAACCACAATGCTTATTTTTGCTGCTTTTTTATCGCCGATGGCAGATCAGCAAGGCTATTTAATACCCAATCTGCCGCATTTTCTGCTTCCGCAGTGATGGGCTTACCGGTTCGCACTAACACTTTTGTCCCGACCCCTGCCGCCGCAGCCGCCTGCATATCTTCTAATTTGTCGCCCACCATATAAGACGCGGCCATATCAATGTGCAGGAAATCGCGGGCCGAGATCAGCATACCGGGATGCGGCTTACGGCAATCACAAACCTGGCGGTACTCTTCCACGCTGCCTTGCGGGTGGTGTGGACAATAATAGATACCGTCGAGATCGACATCGCGATCGGCCAATGACCAGTCCATCCACTCTGTTAATGTCTCAAATTGGGCTTCAGTAAATTTACCGCGCGCAATCCCTGACTGGTTGGTGACAACCACCAGCGCATAACCCAGGGTTTTAAGCTCGCGCATAGCATCAATAACGCCGTCGATAAATTCGAACTCGTCGATTTCATGTACGTAGCCGTGATCAACATTAATTGTGCCGTCACGGTCGAGAAAAATTGCGGGTACGGACTTTGCCACCTTTTATAGCTCCTGAATAAGGCATGTAGCGCTAGTATCGCATGTTTCGGCAGGCAAGAAAGTGCTCATCGTAGAAACCCTGATTGATTTAGACGTCTGGATGCCTTAACATCCATTTTGTTGACGGCTTTTGACCGCATCAGACAGACGAAAATGCCACGGTAACTTCATTACGATAAAAATAATCAATGATTAAACTTTCGAATATCACCAAAGTGTTCCATCAGGGGACCCACACCATTCAGGCGTTGAATAACGTTAGCCTGCATGTTCCTGCCGGACAAATTTATGGCGTTATCGGTGCCTCAGGCGCAGGTAAAAGTACGCTGATCCGCTGTGTAAACCTGCTGGAGCGTCCGACTGAGGGGAGTGTTCAGGTCGGTGGACAAGAACTGACGACGCTATCTGAATCTGATCTGACCAAAGCGCGTCGCCAGATCGGCATGATTTTCCAGCACTTTAACCTGCTGGCCTCCCGAACCGTTTTTGGTAACGTCGCGCTGCCACTGGAACTCGACAACACCCCGAAAGAAGAGATTAAGCGTCGCGTGACGGAACTGCTCGATCTCGTCGGCCTGGGGGATAAGCACGACAGCTACCCTGCAAACCTGTCTGGTGGTCAGAAGCAGCGTGTCGCCATCGCCCGTGCGCTGGCAAGCCAGCCGAAAGTACTGTTGTGCGACGAAGCGACCAGCGCGCTGGATCCTGCCACCACGCGATCCATTCTCGAACTGCTGAAAGACATTAACCGTCGCCTTGGTCTGACTATTCTGCTGATCACGCACGAGATGGATGTGGTTAAGCGAATCTGCGACTGCGTGGCGGTGATCAGCAACGGAGAACTGATTGAGCAAGATACCGTCAGCGAAGTGTTTTCCCATCCGAAAACACCCCTGGCGCAGAAATTTATCCAGTCAACGCTGCACCTGGATATTCCGGAAGATTATCTGGCACGCCTCAAAGCGGAGTCGACGGTCGACAGCGTCCCAATGTTGCGCATGGAATTCACCGGTCAGTCGGTGGATGCGCCGCTGCTTTCCGAAACGGCGCGTCGCTTTAACGTGAATAACAACATTATCAGCGCGCAGATGGATTACGCCGGCGGCGTGAAGTTCGGCATCATGCTGACTGAAATGCACGGCACACAAGAAGAAACGCAAGCCGCAATCGCCTGGCTGCAGGAACACCATGTAAAAGTAGAGGTACTGGGTTATGTCTGAGCCGATGATGTGGCTGCTGGTTCGTGGCGTCTGGGAAACGCTGGCGATGACCTTCGTATCGGGTTTCTTTGGTTTTGTGATTGGTCTGCCCGTTGGCGTGCTGCTGTACGTGACGCGTCCCGGACAAATCATTGAAAACGCGAAGCTCTACCGCACGCTGTCTGCGGTCGTGAACATCTTCCGTTCTATTCCGTTCATTATTCTGCTGGTATGGATGATTCCGTTCACTCGCGTGATTGTCGGGACATCAATCGGTTTGCAGGCTGCGATTGTCCCGCTCACCGTCGGTGCAGCGCCGTTTATCGCCCGTATGGTGGAAAACGCCCTGCTGGAAATCCCGACAGGTCTGATTGAGGCCTCTCGCGCAATGGGCGCAACGCCGCTGCAAATTGTACGCAAAGTGCTGTTGCCGGAAGCCCTGCCAGGGCTGGTGAACGCCGCGACGATTACGCTGATTACCCTGGTCGGTTATTCCGCCATGGGCGGTGCCGTGGGTGCCGGCGGTCTTGGACAGATCGGCTATCAGTACGGATATATTGGATACAATGCTACTGTTATGAATACGGTACTGGTATTACTCGTTGTTCTGGTTTATTTAATTCAGTTCGCGGGCGATCGTATCGTCCGGACTGTGACGCACAAGTAACGTTCTACAAAACACAATTATCACATTAAGGAAATAAGCATGGCGTTCAAATTCAAAACCATTGCGGCAGTCGGCGCCCTGATTGGTTCTCTGGCACTCGTGGGTTGCGGTCAGGATGAAAAAGATCCAAACCACATCAAAGTCGGCGTGATTGTCGGTGCGGAACAGCAGGTGGCTGAGGTCGCACAAAAAGTTGCGAAAGAAAAATACGGTCTGGACGTCGAGCTGGTGACCTTCAATGACTACGTTCTGCCGAACGAAGCGCTGAGCAAAGGCGATATCGATGCCAACGCTTTCCAGCACAAACCGTATCTGGATCAGCAGATCAAAGATCGCGGTTACAAACTGGTTGCCGCAGGCAATACCTTCGTTTATCCGATTGCGGGCTACTCCAAAAAAATCAAATCTCTGGATGAGCTTCAGGATGGCGCACAGGTCGCGGTTCCTAACGATCCGACCAACCTGGGTCGTTCCCTGCTGCTGCTTGAGAAAGTGGGCCTGATCAAACTGAAAGATGGCGTGGGCCTACTGCCGACCTCACTGGATATCGTCGGGAACCCGAAAAATCTGAAAATTGTCGAGCTGGAAGCCCCGCAACTGCCGCGTTCTCTTGACGATGCGCAGATTGCTCTGGCAGTGATCAACACCACTTATGCCAGCCAGATCAACCTCACTCCGGCGAAAGACGGTATCTTCGTTGAAGATAAAGATTCCCCGTACGTCAACCTGATCGTGACCCGTGAAGATAACAAAGACGCGGAGAACGTGAAGAAATTCGTTCAGGCCTATCAGTCTGACGAAGTTTACGAAGCCGCCAATAAAGTCTTCAACGGTGGTGCTGTTAAGGGCTGGTAATTTTTAGGCGCTTTTCACAATCTGTAATATCATTCAGGACGGGCGTTTGCCCGTCTTGTCATTTATGCAAGCTCCTGATTCAATATGTGACAGTTAGATCATTCATTGAGGAAATATTATGCGTGCTTTACCGATCTGTTTATTGGCACTCATGCTGAGCGGCTGTTCCATGCTAAGCAGATCCCCTGTTGAACCCGTTCAAAGCACCGCAACCCCGCCTAAAGCGGAGCCGGAAAAACCGAAAGCGCTGCGCGCGGTTCCCGTCAGAATTTATACCAATGCTGAAGATCTGGTCGGCAAGCCGTTCCGCGATCTCGGTGAAGTAACCGGTGAATCCTGTCAGGCCTCTAACCAGGACTCTCCGCCGAACATCCCGACAGCACGTAAACGCATGCAGATTAATGCGTCGAAAATGAAAGCCAATGCCGTGTTACTGCATAGCTGTGAAGTCACCAGCGGAACGCCGGGTTGTTACCGTCAGGCTGTCTGCATTGGTTCTGCGCTCAACATCTCGGCTAAATGAGTCATTTTCAGTTTGAGCAAATCGGTGTCATTCGCTCGCCTTACAAAGAGAAGTTCGCCGTTCCCCGCCAGCCTGGGCTGGTAAAAAGCGTCAACGGCGAACTGCACCTGCTGTCTCCTTACAATCAGGCCGATGCGGTACGCGGTCTTGAAGCATTCAGCCACTTATGGGTGATCTTTGTTTTCCATCAGACGATGGAAGGGGGATGGCGCCCAACCGTGCGCCCGCCTCGTCTTGGCGGCAACGCGCGGATGGGCGTATTTGCCACGCGCTCAACGTTTCGCCCCAATCCCGTCGGCATGTCGCTGGTTGAACTGAAAGGTATTGTCTGTCAGAAAGATCAGGTCATTCTGCAACTGGGCAGTCTGGATCTGGTTGACGGTACGCCGGTCATTGACATCAAACCCTATCTGCCGTTTGCGGAGTCGCTACCGGATGCGACCGCCAGCTACGCGCAACAGGCCCCTCAGGCTGAAATGCGGGTGAGTTTTACCGACGAGATTGAGCAACAGTTTCCCGCGCTGGAAAAACGTTATCCCCTGCTGAAAACGTTTATTCGCGATGTGCTGGCGCAGGATCCGCGTCCTGCCTATCGAAAAGGGGAAGAGACAGGCAAAACTTATGCCGTCTGGCTGCATGATTTCAACGTGCGCTGGCGCGTCACCGAGACGGGTTTTGAAGTCTTTGCGCTTGAACCCCGCTAATTTCACGCCCTTCTCTTTTGACATCCCTTTCTCGCTGGTAAACTGAGTTACTTTTTTTGTGTCAGGCTCACATTGAGCCTGTTCGATCGTTCAACTGGAACCGTAACAACATGCGTACTAGCCAATACCTGCTCTCCACCCTCAAGGAGACACCTGCCGACGCCGAGGTGATCAGCCACCAGCTGATGCTGCGCGCCGGAATGATCCGCAAGCTGGCCTCCGGGTTATACACCTGGCTACCGACCGGCGTGCGCGTCCTGAAAAAAGTCGAGAACATCGTGCGTGAAGAGATGAACAACGCCGGTGCGATCGAGGTGTCTATGCCCGTCGTTCAGCCTGCTGATCTGTGGCAAGAGAGTGGTCGTTGGGAACAGTACGGTCCGGAGCTGCTGCGTTTTGTTGACCGTGGCGAGCGTCCGTTCGTACTCGGCCCAACGCACGAAGAAGTGATCACCGATCTGATTCGTAACGAGCTCAGCTCTTACAAGCAGCTGCCGCTGAACTTCTACCAGATCCAGACGAAATTCCGTGACGAAGTCCGTCCGCGTTTCGGCGTGATGCGCTCCCGTGAATTCCTGATGAAAGATGCTTACTCTTTCCATACCTCTCAGGAATCGCTGCAGGAAACCTACGACGCGATGTACGCGGCGTATAGCAAGATCTTCAGCCGCATGGGGCTGGATTTCCGCGCGGTACAGGCTGACACCGGTTCTATCGGCGGCAGCGCTTCGCACGAATTCCAGGTGCTGGCGCAGAGCGGCGAAGACGATGTGATCTTCTCTGATTCCTCTGACTACGCGGCCAACATTGAATTTGCGGAAGCCGTTGCGCCAAAAGAGCCGCGCGCCGCAGCAACGCAAGAGATGACGCTGGTTGATACGCCGAACGCAAAAACCATCGCCGAGCTGGTTGAACACTTTAATCTGCCAATCGAGAAAACCGTGAAAACCCTGCTGGTGAAAGCCGTGGAAGACAGCAAGTCTCCGCTGGTCGCCCTGCTGGTTCGCGGCGATCACGAGCTGAACGAAGTCAAAGCGGAAAAGCTGCCGCTGGTTGCCAGCCCGCTGACGTTCGCGACCGAAGAAGAGATCCGCGCGCTGGTGAATGCCGGTCCGGGTTCGTTGGGCCCGGTAAACATGCCGGTGCCGGTGATTATTGACCGTACCGTTGCCGCAATGAGTGATTTCGCGGCAGGCGCTAACGTCGATGGTAAGCACTACTTCGGCATTAACTGGGATCGCGATGTCGCCACCCCGGAAGTCGCCGACATCCGTAACGTCGTCGCCGGCGATCCAAGCCCGGATGGTAAAGGCACATTGCTGATCAAACGCGGTATCGAAGTCGGCCATATCTTCCAGTTGGGCACCAAGTACTCGGAAGCAATGAAAGCCGCCGTTCAGGGTGAAGATGGCCGCAACCAGATCCTGACCATGGGTTGTTACGGTATCGGGGTCACGCGTGTGGTGGCGGCTGCCATTGAGCAGAACTACGACGAGCGCGGGATCGTATGGCCTGACGCGATCGCGCCGTTCCAGGTGGCGATTCTGCCGATGAACATGCACAAGTCCTATCGTGTGCAGGAACTGGCGGAAAAACTGTATGCCGAACTGCGCGCGCAAGGCATCGACGTGCTGATGGATGACCGTAAAGAGCGTCCAGGCGTGATGTTCGCGGACATGGAACTGATCGGTATTCCGCACACTATCGTGCTGGGCGACCGTAACCTCGACAACGACGATATTGAATACAAATACCGTCGCAATGGCGAGAAGCAGTTGATAAAAACCGGCGACATCGTCAACTATCTGGTTAAACAGATTAAAGGCTGATGTTATAAGAGGCTCTGATTTTCAGGGCCTCTTTTTTACATGGATTGTATAAAATGGCTAAACCAACGGCGTATTACCGCCTGTTCCTCCCTTGCCTTCTTTTGCTTTCGGCCTGCACAGTTGACGTCAGCCCGCCGAATAAATCCGCCGCCGCCATTGATGCACAATCCAAAAAATGGGCGGTTACATTCCAGCGCCAGAGTTCATTCACGAAGAAAGCACTCGTCGAAATTACCGACACCGACCTTAAGCCAGGCGATCTGTTGTTCTCCTCCAGCCTCGGGGTTACCTCATTAGGCATCCGCGCGTTCAGCAATGCTTCCGTAAGCCACGTAGCCGTCTATCTGGGCGATAATGAAGTCGCAGAAGCCACCGGCGCTGGCGTACAAATCGTGTCACTCAAACAGGCGAAGAAACACAGTGATAAACTTTTTGCCCTGAGAGTCCCGGAACTGACTCCGCAACAGGCCACAGAGATCAAAACCTTCGCCTACAAAATCAAAGACAGCGGCTATAACTATCGCGGTATCGTGGAATTCATTCCGTTTATGGTGACTCGCCAGATGTGTTCGCTGAACCCCTTCTCTGCGGATTTCCGGCAACAGTGCGTCAGCGGACTGGCAAAAGCCCAGTTGAGCGATCCCCGTGAGGGAGAAAAAACGGCGTGGTTTTGCTCCGAATTCGTCACTGATGCGTTTACCAAAGCAGGACATCCGCTAACCCTGGCGCAGTCGGGCTGGATCAGTCCTGCCGACCTGATGCACATGCGGGAAGGCGACGTTGCCGCATTTAAGCCAGAAACACAGCTACGCTATGTCGGTCATTTGAAGTTAGGGATTTATATCAAGACGGGACGTTTTGTAGGACTGACGCGTTAAGCGCGATACACAATAGCAAAACAGCGGGTAAGACGATAACTGTCCGGTCACCCGGACAGCTTTCGTTCAGCCCATCCCTCAGTCGGTGCAGCTCTTACCCGGGATAAATTTAATCTCTTTATCGGCCATCAGCGTTTTCACCGGCTCATGGGTATCCGGATTCGCCTCCAGCGTGAAGTGCCCTTCGACGGACAACAGCACCGGTTTCTCACTGGCGCCACGCGCCGCAAGATAACCGCGTTCCAGCTCTGCGTTACTGGCGACGGAAACCTGCTTTCCGGTCGCGCAGTCGGTGAAGGTCGCGGCGTCCGCCATATAGAAATACATGCCACGCATCGCCATCGGCGTCACCGGCAAGCTCGATTTCACTGGCGCAAGGGTATAGTTGAACTGAGACTCGATCGGATTCCCCTCCCGATCCAGCATCTCCAGTGCATCCCCTTTCGCACGATAGTAGGATTTCTCGCCCTGACTGTCGGTCAGCACCAGTTTATCGGCAGTACGCGCCCAGGTGCCGTAGGAAGCAAAAGAAGACGGCTCTTCACGCACGCCCTGATAGCGTTCGTTCATGACCCATGTGCCATCTTTCTCCAGAAACAGTGAAGTCTCAATTCCCTCGCAGTCGGCACAAGGCAGAATGCCTCGCCAGCTTTGCTGCATCGGTTTTAATTCTGCAACCTGTGTCGGCTGGATAACATCAACCTCTGAACGGTTGTTACAGCCAATCAATGCGAAGAGCGTAAACGCCGCCATCGCTGAAAGTAGTGTTTTTTTCACCCTGACTCCCTATCACATTTTATTCCTGCCCGTCAGTCATCACGACGGACTTTACCGCGAAGGGCTTTTACTGAGGATTTCTGCGCCTTCGAATTTAATCTTCGTTCTTTCGATGCCCGCGTCGGTCGGGTTGCGCGTCGGCTTTTTTGTTCTGCAGTGAGCTCTTTTATAACCGCTACCAGTCTGGCAAGCGCCGCTTCCCGGTTGAGTTCCTGGTTGCGGTACTCCTGCGCCTTAATAATCATCACGCCATCAGCGGTAATCAAATGATGGCTGGCAGCCAGCAGACGTTCCTTATAATACTCTGGCAGGCTGGAGGCCCGAATGTCAAAACGCAAATGTATCGCCGTTGAGGTCTTATTGACGTGCTGTCCCCCTGCGCCCTGGGCGCGAATGGCGGTGATCTCCAGCTCATCGTCGGGGATCGAGACAGTCCGCGAAATGACGATCATACCGGTTGTTGCCACGGAGTCAGATGAATTTCCAGATTATTCTGAGAGTCAGACAGCCAAATCGCCCCGTCCTGAATCGTCGCCTGTAGCGTCATGGTCCGGCTCGCGAAGGCACTGAGCTGGGCCAGTTGTTCATCATCCAGATACCAGACCGTGAGATTCGAAAACTGCGCACATTTGCTTTGATTCTGCTGCCACCAGATCTGCGCCGCCCGGCTATTGTAGGCAAACAGCGCCACGTCAGCAGCCTGCGTGCACACTTTCTTAATACGACGTTCATCCGGTAATCCCAGTTCGACCCACAAGTCGATCCCCAGATGATCGTTACGCAACCACGCTTCCGGTTCATCCTCTGCGCTTAAACCGCGCGTAAACTGGAGACGCTCATCCGCATACTTCATCCACGCCAGCAGACGCAGCATCATTCGTTCCTGGGTTTCTGAGGGGTGACGCGCCAGCGTCAACGCCGCATCAAGAAACTGGTTGCGGTCAAGGTCCGCCACGTTGACGACGGCTTTATAAATTGTCGCTTTAAGCGCCATGGAAAAACTCCTTTCGAATCAGGCAGCCATTGTAGCGAAAAAGGAGCCAAAAGGCTGTCAGAGGATCATCATCAGGCGCTGATATTGCGTGAATGGCTGTGGTATAGTCACCTTGCTAAACAGAGTTTATCTTCGTAGGCTTAGACTTGCATCCACGGTTAAGTCAGAATGCTGACAGGAGGGCATGTGGAAAAATATTGTGAGTTAATACGCAAGCGGTATGCGGAAATCGCCAGCGGAGACTTAGGGTATATCCCGGATGCGCTGGGTTGCGTATTGAAGGTGCTTAATGAAATAGCGGCAGACAGTGCCCTTTCAGAGTCGGTCAGGGAAAAGGCGGCGTATGCTGCGGCGAACTTACTGGTGAGCGATTATGTCAATGAATGATACATACCAACCCATCAACTGTGATGACTACGACAACCTCGAGCTCGCCTGCCAGCATCATTTATTACTGACGCTGGAACTGAAAGATGGTGAAGTTTTGCAGGCGAAAGCCAACGATTTGGTTTCACGGAAAAACGTGGAATATCTGATCACCGAGGTTGCGGGTGAAACGCGCGAGCTTCGTCTCGATAAAATTGTCAGCTTCAGCCATCCGGAAATCGGTACCGTGGTGGTTAGCGAATCCTGACCCCCCTGTTGCCTGGTGGCGCTGCGCCATCAGGCATTTCAACGGAAATGATCCCACACCAGTTTCACCCCCGGTTCCCCCACCGCCGCTCCATCACTCGTTACAAATACCCCTGCGGCCGTAATCAGCGTTTCGCCGTAAAACAGCAACGGCGTGGTGTCACGTCGCCAGGGGGGTACATTCCGCTCCTGCCAGATTTTCTTGAGCTTGCGCCCACCGTTGCGGCCAACAATATGCAGCATCCCCGGCGCCTTAAAACGGATATTGACGCGCTCATCCTCCCGGGGCATACGCAATTCCCCCCCCGCCTGTAGCCGCAGATGGCCCAGCCCGGCAGGCAGCGTGAGCGGTAGCTCCCAGCGAGGCCAGTGCAATATTGTCTCACTTTGTCCGACAACGGATTTAATCCACCACAGCTGTCCCTGATAACGCCGCACTTCATATTCGCCGAAACGCAGGCAGGGCGAAGCATCTTCACGCGCTAGCGCCACCTCCTGCCAGAGACGCTCCAGCCCATCGCGTGAAGGCATCGGCGCATTTTGCGCCGCCAGCCAGCGACGAAGCAGCGCGGCGCGCCGGACACGGCTCATCGCCATGAGTGGCGCCAGCGCCAGCGCACCCTCTGCCGTAGTGCAACCAGACAACTCATCGGCAAGCAGTTCATCCAGCAGATACTCCTGTTCAGCGCACAGCGCGGCGCTGCGTGCCGTAGCGTCGGCGAAATGCGGCCAGCGCTGTTGCAGGAGCGGCAGAACCTGCAAACGCAGGAAGTTGCGATCGTAGGCGTCATCCTGATTGCTTTCATCTTCAATCCAGCGAAGCTGATGTTGCCTCGCCCATTGCTCCAGCGCCATACGGGTTTGCGTCAACAACGGACGGATAAGCCGCGTGCCGGCAAACGCAGAACTCTCCGCCATCGCCGAAAGTCCCGCCGGTCCGCTGCCGCGTTTGAGCGCCAGCAAAAAGGTTTCACACTGATCGTCAAGATGCTGGGCAGTCACCAGTACTTCGCCGGGCAATAACGCGTCGGCAAATGCCTGATATCGCGCCTGCCGGGCCTGCGCTTCGATTCCCAGCCCCTCGTCCGCCAGCGTTACCCGCTCCACCACCAGCGGCACCTGCCATTGTGCGCAGACGGCTTCACAGTGTGCCACCCACTCATCGGCGTAAGCGCTAAGTCCATGATGGATGTGAATGGCGCGAAGAGAGCGTGTCGGCTGCTGCGTCCGCCATTGCACCAGTTGGTGCAGGAGCACGGTAGAGTCCAGACCGCCGCTAAAGGCGACCAGTATCTGTCGGGAGGTGATAAGCGAGGTGTTCAGCGTGAGTGTTGTCATAGCGGTTATTTACAGTGACGTTGCCCGGCACGTTACCGGGCAATCGTCGCAATAACAAGCCTTACTGCTCATACAATTCGAGCGGCAGGCCATCCGGGTCTTTAAAAAAGGTGAAGCGTTTGTTGGTGAAGGGATCAATGCGGATGGCTTCGCAATCAACGTGATTCGCCTCCAGATGCGCCACCGCGTTATCCAGGTCATCCACGCTGAACGCCAGATGGCGCAAACCGCAGGCTTCCGGATGACCAGGACGTGCTGGCGGGAAAGGAAATGAAAAAAGCTCAATCACATATTGTCCGTTCAGCGCCAGATCGCCCTTCCACGAGTCGCGTTCTGCGCGATAGGCTTCGCTCAGCAGCGTAAACCCCAGAATATCGCAATAGAAAGACTTACTCGCGGCATAGTCTGTCGCAATAATCGCAATGTGGTGAACCTGTTTTAATCCCAGCATAATGTCTTCATCTCCTTTATTTATCATCAGCACGTTACCCGCCAGAGTGCGCTGAAGGCAAGTCGTCATGTCGTTTTTAAGACTCGTACGAGGTATACGCCGTCGTCATCCTGTTTTGCGCCGTGAATATCCGTTTCAAAGCCCGGATAGCGCTGACCGACAGAACAGAGCATCAGCAGAAAATCGAGCACTGCGCGACTCTGCTCAGTGAGCATTTCTCCCGGCATCAGCAGCGGAACGCCGGGTGGGTACGGCAGGATCATATTCGCCGACACGCGTCCCACCAGTTGATCGAGGGGGACCGTTTCGACTTCGCCTTTGATCTGTCGCTGCCAGGCCTGATGTGGCGTCATGATCATTTCCGGCAATGTATCAAACGCACGCAACATCAGGCCGGAAAGATCGTGCTGGCGGATGAGCTTATGGATCCCTTGCGCCAGATCCTGGATGCGCATGTTGCGATAAAAATCAGGATCTTCTGCATACAGATCCGGCAGCATATTCTTCACGCGCAAATTGAGATCGTAAGAGCGTTTGAACTCGGTCAGTCCACGCAACAGCCCCATTGCCCGGGTTTTATCAATACCGATGCTGAAGAGAAACAGCAGGTTGTACGGGCCGGTTTTCTCTACCACCACGCCACGCTCATCGAGGAATTTCGCCACCAGCGCGGCCGGGATCCCTTCGTCACTCATCTTCCCTTGCTCATCCATACCAGGCGTCAGAATCGTCACTTTTACCGGATCGAGGAATATATGGTCATCGTCGGCATCGGTAAATCCGTGCCAGTCTTCACCGGGCGCCACCGGCCAGCACGCTGCGTCATCCACCTCTTCCGGCTGCCAGATATCAAAGAACCAGCCGTCAGACTCCTCACGCAGCCTCTGCACCTCTTTACGAAAATGCAGTGCGCGTTCCACCGAACGGTTGATTAAACGCCTGCCGGAATTTCCCCGCAGCATCGCCGCCGCCGTCTCAATGGAGGCAACAATGGGATAGCTCGGTGAGGTAGAGGTGTGCATCATAAAAGCTTCGTTGAAGGTCTCTTCGTCATAGTCCCCTTTAATATGGATCAGAGACGCCTGCGATAGCGCCGCCAGCATTTTGTGGGTGGATTGCGTTTCGAAAATCACCTTGCCAGGCACCCGTTCGCCGCTCATCCCGCTTTTCCCCTGATAAATGGGATGAAAGTGGGTATAGGGCACCCAGGCGGAATCGAAATGGATAGAGGGGACATCCAGCGTCTGCTTGATCCAGTTGGTGTTATACAGCAGACCGTCATAGGTTGAGTTGGTAATCACAGCATGAACCGGCCACTGCGCCTGCGCCGTGGCGGCAACCTTGCTCGCAATGCTCTCGCGCGTGAACTCGCGCTTAGGAATACCGCCCAGAATGCCGAGCGCATTACGCGTCGGTTTCAGCCAGATCGGGACAACATCGCTCATCATCAACAAGTGCGCCAGTGACTTATGGCAGTTACGGTCAATCAACAGCGTACTGCCGGTCGGTGCGGCATACATCCCCACAATTTTGTTTGAGGTGGAGGTGCCGTTAGTCACCATATAACTCTGCTCTGCACCGAAGGTTCGGGCGATATACTCTTCGGCTTCCAGATGTGGCCCGGTGTGATCGAGTAACGACCCCAGTTCAGTGACCGATATCGACACATCCGCTTTCAGGGTATTGCCACCGAAAAAGTCATAGAACAGGCAGCCAACCGGGCTTTTTTGATAGGCCGTTCCGGCCATGTGCCCCGGCGTGCAGAAGGTGTATTTCCCCTCTTTCACATAGGTGAACAACGCTCTGGTAAAAGGCGGCGTGATATTGTCGAGATACTCATTGGTGTACTGCCGAATGCGCGTCGCGATATCTTCCGCCTGCCCCAGCGCATATTCAAAAAACCATAACGCCATGCGCATGTCGTGAACGCTGACATCCATCGTCGAATGCGTGTTGATAAACGCATACAGCGGTAAATACTCATTGAGCTGGTTAATCTCACTGCACAGATCGAGACTGTACTCATCCCAGTCAAAAATCACCCCGCAAATGCGTGGGTTGTGTTCGATAAATTTCAGCAGGTCGACGCTGTTCTGTGGCCAGATTATCTGAAATCCCTGTGATTGCAGCGCACGCTCAAGCTCTTTGATGGGCTCGTCTTTATAAAAAACTCCGTGCGGCCCCATGATGGCGATGATATTCATGCGTTCCTCCTGGAAAAACCTACGCTAATCATAGCGTGTTCAAACCGCAGGTAAAAAAAAAGGGCCACAATTTGTGGCCCTTTTCGGAATGGTCAACGCTTAGGCGTAGCCATAGCTCATCAGACGCTGATAGCGACGATTCTTCAAATCTTCGGTGCTCAGCACATCGAGATCGGCAAGATCGGCCACCAGTTGTGCTTTCAGCGAAGCCGCCATCACTTCCGGGTTACGATGCGCGCCACCCAGCGGTTCCGGGATAATGGAATCAATCAGCTTCAGCTCTTTCAGACGCGGAGCAACGATGCCCATCGCTTCTGCGGCCAGCGGCGCTTTGTCCGCGCTCTTCCAGAGAATAGACGCACAACCTTCCGGAGAGATCACGGAATAGGTGCTGTATTGCAGCATATTCACTTTATCACCCACACCAATCGCCAGTGCGCCGCCGGAGCCACCCTCACCGATCACGGTGCAGATAACCGGTACGCTCAGACGTGACATTTCACGCAGGTTACGGGCGATAGCTTCGGACTGACCGCGCTCTTCGGCACCCACGCCTGGGTAAGCACCCGGGGTGTCGATAAAGGTAATGATCGGCATGTTGAAACGCTCGGCCATTTCCATCAGACGCAGCGCTTTACGATAGCCTTCCGGCGCCGGCATCCCGAAGTTACGACGGATTTTCTCTTTGGTCTCGCGGCCTTTCTGATGACCAATAATCATCACCGGACGACCGTCCAGACGCGCGATGCCGCCGACGATAGCTTTATCGTCCGCATAGGCGCGATCGCCCGCCAGTTCGTCAAATTCATCAAACGCCAGGCGAACATAATCCAGGGTGTAAGGACGCTGCGGATGGCGTGCCAGTTGGGCAACCTGCCATGCGCCAAGATCGGCGAAGATTTTGCGCGTTAGCTCTACGCTTTTTTCACGCAGACGATGCACTTCTTCATCGATGTTAATATCCAGTTTCTCGTCCTGACGGCTCACCGCAGTCAGAGAATCGATTTTTGCTTCCAGCTCTGCAATCGGCTGTTCAAAATCAAGGAAATTCAGACTCATAGTATTCCTGTATTAGTCAAACTCCAGTTCCACCTGCTCCGAACCAATGAGGCCACGGAGATCGTTTAGCAAACGATCGCTCGGAGAGACACGCCACGTCGCGCCAAAACGCAACCGCGCACGTGCATCCGCCCTCTGATAGTAGAGATGTACTGGAATTGTCCCCGAGCGGTGGGGTTCCAGAGACTGACGGAGTCGGTTTAAAAGCTGGTCATCAATTTGCCTGTCCGTCAGCGAGATAGCAAGCCCGCGAGCATATTTTTCCCGGGCTTCGTCAATATCCATCACTTCGCGGGCGGTCATTTTAAGCCCCCCGCTGAAGTCATCAAAGCTGACCTGTCCGCTGACGATAAGTATGCGGTCTTTTTCCAGCAATTGCTGGTATTTATCCAGGGCGTCGGTAAATAACATCACCTCCAGACGTCCGGAACGGTCATCCAGCGTACAGATGCCGATACGATTGCCGCGCTTGGTGACCATAACCCTTGCGGCAATGACGAGCCCCGCAGCCGTGGTCACTTTACCACGTTCTGTCGGATGCATGTCTTTCAGCCGGTAGCCTCCGACATAGCGCTCAATTTCTTTCAAATACTGATTGATCGGGTGACCCGTCAGGTACAACCCCAACGTTTCGCGTTCCCCATCTAACACCACCTGCTCTGGCCACGGCTGGCAACTGGCGTAGGACTGTTCAATTTGTTCCGGCTCTTCCGCCAGCACGCCGAACATATCCGCCTGACCAATCGCTTCTGCTTTCGCATGCTGATCGGCGGCTTTCAGCGCATCGCCCAGCGAGTTCATCAGCGCAGCGCGATGCGGCCCCAGCCTGTCGAACGCCCCGGACATGATCAATTTTTCCAGCACCCGGCGGTTGAGCTTTTTGGTATCGGTACGCGCGCAAAGATCGAACAACTCGCGGAAATAGCCGCCGTTATTACGCGCTTCAATGATCGCCTCAATCGGGCCTTCGCCCACGCCTTTGATCGCGCCGATACCGTAGACAATCTCGCCATCGTCGTTGACGTGGAAGTGGTACAGCCCGGAGTTGATATCCGGCGGCAGGATTTTCAGCCCCATGCGCCAGCATTCATCCACCAGCCCCACCACTTTCTCAGTGTTGTCCATATCGGCAGTCATGACCGCCGCCATAAACTCAGCAGGATAGTGCGCTTTCAACCACAGCGTCTGGTAAGAGACCAGCGCGTAGGCAGCAGAGTGCGATTTGTTAAATCCGTAACCCGCGAATTTCTCCACCAGGTCGAAGATTTTCATCGCCAGTTCGCCGTCAACGCCGTTCTTTTTCGCCCCTTCTTCGAAGGTACCGCGCTGTTTAGCCATCTCTTCCGGCTTTTTCTTACCCATCGCACGACGCAGCATGTCCGCGCCGCCGAGGGTATAGCCAGAGAGCACCTGGGCAATCTGCATGACCTGTTCCTGATACAGGATGATGCCGTAGGTCGGCTCCAGTACCGGTTTCAGGCTTTCGTGCTGCCACTGCACATCCGGATAGGAAATCTCTTCGCGTCCGTGCTTACGGTCGATGAAGTTATCTACCATCCCGGACTGCAACGGCCCCGGACGGAACAGGGCCACCAGAGCGATCATATCTTCGAAGCAGTCAGGCTGCAGACGCTTAATCAGGTCTTTCATGCCGCGGGATTCAAGCTGGAAGACCGCCGTGGTTTCCGAACGTTGCAGCATATCGAAGCTTTTCTTATCGTTCAGCGGGATAGCGGCAATATCCAGCGGCGGCTCGCCGTTCTTCTCGCGGCGGGCGTTAATCATCTCCAGCGCCCAGTTGATGATAGTGAGCGTACGCAAGCCGAGGAAGTCGAACTTCACGAGGCCGGCATATTCCACATCGTTTTTATCAAACTGGGTAACCGGGTGCAGCCCCTGTTCATCACAGTACAGCGGTGCGAAATCGGTGATTTTCGTCGGGGCGATAACCACCCCTCCGGCGTGTTTACCGGCGTTACGCGTGACCCCTTCGAGCTTACGCGCCATGTCGATCAGCGCTTTAACTTCTTCATCTGCCTCGTAAATCTCAGGCAGTTGCGGTTCGGCTTCAAAGGCTTTCGCCAGCGTCATTCCCGGATCGGGCGGGACCAGTTTCGAAATCCTGTCGACAAAACCGTACGGGTGGCCCAGCACGCGGCCCACGTCGCGGATAACCGCTTTCGCCGCCATCGTACCGAAGGTAATGATCTGCGACACCGCATCACGGCCGTACATGTCGGCCACGTGCTCAATGACCTGGTCGCGTTTCTCCATACAGAAGTCAACGTCGAAGTCGGGCATGGAAACACGTTCCGGGTTAAGGAAACGTTCGAACAGCAGGTCAAATTCCAGCGGATCGAGATCGGTAATTTTCAGCGCGTAAGCCACCAGCGAGCCCGCACCAGAACCACGGCCCGGACCTACCGGCACGCCGTTGTCTTTCGACCACTGGATAAATTCCATAACGATGAGGAAGTAGCCCGGGAACCCCATCTGGTTGATTACCTGTAGCTCGATATCCAGACGTTCATCGTATGGCGGACGTTTCTCTTTCCGCTCGGCTTCATCCGGGAACAGGAAGGCCAGGCGCTCTTCCAGCCCCTCTTTCGATTTCTGGACCAGGAAATCTTCCGTGGTCATATCGCCGGTCGGGAACTGCGGCAGGAAGTACTCGCCCAGACGCACCGTGACATTGCAGCGTTTTGCTATTTCGACGGTGTTTTCCAGCGCTTCCGGAATATCGGAGAAAAGTTCGCACATCTCCTCTTCCGAACGCATATATTGCTGCGGCGAGTAGTTACGCGGACGTTTGGGATCGTCGAGGGTGAAGCCATCGTGAATAGCAACGCGAATTTCATGCGCATCAAAATCTTCACTATTGATGAAACGCACGTCGTTGGTGGCGACCACCGGCAAACCGCGTGCTTCCGCCAGCGCAACGGCAGCATGCAGATAATTCTCTTCATCAGGTCTGCCGGTTCGGATCAGCTCAAGGAAATAACGATCCGGAAAGTGTTCTTCGTAGAAAGCGACACACTCTTCGACCAGCACGCTGTTGCCGCGCAGCAGACTGCGCCCGACGTCACCCATGCGCCCGCCAGACAGCAGGATCAACCCTTCTTTCAGTTCGATCAGCCAGTCACGGTCAATGATCGGCCCCGCCGCACCATAGCCACGCTGATAGGCTTTGGAGATCAGCAGGGTGAGATTTTGATAACCGGTGTTATTCGCGGCGAGCACCGTCAGATGCGTGAGTTCATCCCCCATCAGCTCGCTCTGAACATGGAAATCAGCGCCAACAATGGGTTTAATCCCTGCGCCATGACCCGCTCCGTAGAACTTCACCAGACCACAGAGGTTAGTAAAATCGGTGATCGCCAGCGCAGGCATGCCCAACGCGGCCGCCTTTTTCACCAGCGGCCCGGTTTTCGCCAGCCCATCGATCATGGAGTAGTCGCTGTGCACCCGCAGGTGGACGAAACGAGGTTCAGACATCTTCAGATTCCTTCGACACAAGAATCAGGACGCGAGTCCCAGTGCGCGTTTAACGGGAGCAAAACTACGTCGGTGATGCTCCGTTGCGCCATGTTCAGCCAGTTTTTCCAGATGGAAAGCGGTTGGATACCCTTTGTGCTGGGCAAAACCATATTGCGGGAAAACGCTATCCAACGCGGCCATTTCGGCGTCACGCGTAACTTTTGCAAGAATAGACGCAGCGCTGATCTCTGCCACCCGGCTGTCGCCCTTCACCACCGCCAGAGACGGCACAGGCAATGCCGGGCAGCGATTACCGTCGATCAGCACATATTCCGGCGCAATAGATAACCCCGCCACCGCTCGCTGCATGGCCAGCATTGTGGCGTGGAGAATATTCAGCTCATCGATCTCGTGCGGTTCCGCACGACCGAGGCTCCAGCTCAACGCTTTTTCTTTGATTTCGTCATACAGCGCCAGACGGCGCTTTTCAGATAATTTTTTGGAATCATTAAGACCCACAATCGGGCGAGCCGGGTCGAGGATCACGGCAGCGGTGACGACCGCGCCGACCAACGGACCGCGTCCGACTTCATCCACACCCGCCACTAAATGCGTGTGCGGATAAACAAATTCGATCATCGTGCTAACTCCAGGACCGCATCCGCCGCCTGCTCATCAGCATTACAGCGGATCTGCTGATGCAGTTCGCGGAAAGTATCGTGCATCGCATGACTGGTTTTACCGTTCGCCAGCAAGGGGAGAAGCGCCTCAGCCAGCTTTTGCGGCTCGCACTCTTCCTGCAACAGCTCTTTCACCAGTTCCCTTCCCGCCAGCAGGTTCGGCAGTGAGACATAATCTGTCTTCACCAGTCGCTTTGCCAGCCAGAACGTAAAGGGCTTCATGCGATATCCCACCACCATCGGGCATTTCGCCAGCATACACTCGAGCGCAGCGGTACCGGATGCCAGCAGCGCGGCATCGCTGGCGATCATCGCTTCTCGCGCCATCCCATCCAACAGATGGACGGAAAGCGTCGGGGCGACTTCCGCTTTGATCTGCTCAAACTGCTCGCGCCGTTTGGCGTTCACCAATGGCACCACCACCTCAAGGTCGGGATAGCTCTGGCGCAACAGTTGAGCCGTTTTCAGGAAGTCGGCGCTGAGCATTTCTACTTCCGCACCGCGACTGCCGGGTAATAACGCCAGACAGTGCGCGTCGTGGGGGATCCCCAGCACATCTCGCGCCGCGTTTTTATCCGGGTCCAGCGGCATTGCATCCGCCATGGTGTGACCGATAAAACGGCACGGCACGTTGTACTTGTCGTAAAACGCTTTTTCGAAAGGCAGAAAAGCCAGAACCATGTTGGTGGATCTGCCTATTTTGAAAACGCGTTTCTGTCGCCACGCCCAGACGGACGGACTGACGTAATGAATCGTTTTGATGCCCTGTTTTTTCAGATTCCCTTCGAGGGTGATATTGAAATCGGGTGCATCAATACCAACGAAGACATCGGGCTGTAGCTCGGTGAATCGACGGGTCAGATCGGCGCGGATATGCAGCAGACGACGCAGGCGTCCAAGCACTTCCACAATGCCCATCACCGCCAGTTCTTCCATTTCATACCAGGCTTCACAGCCTTCGGCCTGCATGCGCGGGCCCGCGACGCCGACAAAACGCGCGTCAGGTACGCGCGCTTTCAGCGCCCGGATTAAGCCAGCACCAAGAATATCGCCGGAGGTTTCTCCGGCGACCAGGGCAATCGTTAAGGGGCGCTGTTGAGCCATTAACGAATCAGACCGCGCGTTGAGCGGGCAAAGAAATCGCTGAACGCCTGTACTTCCGGATACTGCTTCGCCAGTTCGGCGATTTCCGGTTTTACGTCTTCCAGCGTTTTGCCGCTACGGTACAACGCTTTGTAAGCATTGCGGATGGCGGTGATCGCTTCGCGAGTAAATCCGCGACGCTTCAGGCCTTCGATGTTGACGCCAAACGGCGTCGCGTGGTTGCCCTGTGCAATAACGTACGGCGGAACGTCCTGAGCAACGCCAGAACAGCCGCCGACCATCACGTGTGCGCCAATAATGCAGAACTGGTGCACGGCGGTCATGCCACCGATGATGACGTAATCATCCAGCGAGACGTGACCGGCAAGCGTGGCGTTATTCGCCAGAATACAGCGATCTCCTATTGTGCAATCGTGTGCCACATGGGCATTGATCATCAGTAAGTTATCGCTGCCCACCTTCGTCAATCCACCGCCCTGCACTGTGCCACGATGAATGGTAACGCTTTCGCGAATGCGGTTACGATCGCCAATTTCCACACGGGTCGGTTCACCAGCATATTTCAGATCCTGGTTCACTTCACCGATGGAGGCGAACTGATATATCTCGTTATCGCGGCCAATTTTGGTATGACCATTCACGACAACGTGAGACTTCAGTACGGTACCCTCACCAATTTCAACATGGGGTCCAACAAGGCAAAAAGGACCAATGTGAACGTTAGCGCCGAGTGAGGCGCCCTCTTCCACAATGGCGGTTGGATGAATAAAGGCGGATTTATCAATCACGTATCAGGCCTCCCGGCTACGAGCGCACATCATCGTTGCTTCGCAAACTACTTTACCGTCAACCAGCGCAACCCCTTTAAAGCGGGTCAGGCCACGGCGCGTTTTCTCGAAAGTGACTTCCATGATCATCTGATCGCCTGGCACGACGGGACGCTTAAAGCGTGCTTCATCAATACCGGCGAAATAGTAGAGTTCTCCTGGTTCCAGTTTCCCAACGCTTTTAAACGCAAGAATACCGGTAGCCTGTGCCATGGCTTCCAGAATCAGCACGCCAGGGAAAATCGGTTTACCCGGGAAATGCCCCTGGAAAAACGGCTCGTTAACGGAGACATTTTTCACTGCACGCAAAAAACGACCTTCTTCAAAGTCCAGCACGCGGTCAACCAGTAAAAACGGAAAACGGTGCGGCAGAAGTTCTAAAATCTTTTCAATATGCAGAGTATGAGTGTTAGTAGTCAAAATACTCTTCCTGTCCAAATATGCTAAAAGCCAATAATAACACGGCCTGCCGCAATCGTATGAATGCCGACAGGCCGTAAAGTATGTGTGACCGGGTGAGAGTTTAGTCTTGTTGATTAACCTTGCGCTCAATGGCTTTGAGGCGCTTGCTCATATCATCAATGTTCATCACCAGTGCGGCTGTCTTACGCCATACTTTGTTAGGTTGCAGCGGAATGCCTGAGGAATAGACGCCAGGTTCAGTGATGGGACGCATCACCATACCCATGCCCGTCACGGTAACCTTGTCGCATATTTCCATATGCCCGTTGATTACGCTGGCACCGCCGATCATGCAATAACGGCCAATCTTCAGGCTGCCCGCCATGATGACGCCCCCGGCAACCGCCGTATTGTCGCCAATCACAACGTTATGTGCAATCTGACACTGGTTATCAATGATAACCCCATTGCCGATCACGGTATCATCCAGCGCACCACGGTCGATGGTGGTACAGGCGCCGATCTCCACGCGATCGCCAATAATGACGCGACCTAACTGTGGGATCTTCACCCAGTTGCCGCGATCGTTGGCATAGCCAAAACCGTCAGCACCAATGACCGTACTGGACTGGATCAGGCAATTCTCACCGATCTGAATGTCGTGGTAAACCGATACATTCGCCCACAGACGCGAACCGGCCCCAATTTTCGTATTTTTCCCGACGAAACAGCCCGGGCCGATAACCACGTTATCGCCCAGCGCCACGCCAGACTCAATCACCGCATTTGCGCCAATTGAAACATTGCTACCCAGCGTTGCCGTCGCATCAACCACTGCACTCGATGCAATGTTCTGTGCCGGCTGCGGCGTGGTATCTAAAATTTGCGCCATTCGCGCGTACGTCAGGTAGGGATTCTTCACTACCAACGCAGCACTCTTAGCAAAAGGAAGATCGTCCTGCGTCATGACAACGGCAGACGCCTGGCATAAGGCCAGGTGCTCACGGTATTTCGGATTCACCATGAACGTAATGTGACCTGTTTGCGCAGATTGCATGGACGCAACGCCGGTGATGACGAGATCGCCATCACCGTGTAATTCTGCATCCAACTGCTCTGCTAAATCAGCCAGTCGAATTGAAGGCATTACTTATTTAACCTGTTTCAGTACGTCAGCGGTGATGTCTTTTACATCGCTGCTGTTGTAAGCAACGGTGTTCGCGTCAACGACCAGATCGATGCTCTGGCTGCTGGCAACAGATTTCACAGCAGTCTGGATACGAGTAACCAGTTTGCCACGTTCTTCGTTGGAACGACGTGCACGATCCTGCTCAAAAGCCTGCGCTTTCTGAGAGAAGGTCTGGCGCTGAGCCATTACGTCTTTTTCCAGCTTAGTACGATCGCTACCTGCTTTCATGGACTGCAGACGCTGCATTTTAGATTGCAGATCGGATTCCATACGCTGCAGTTCGCTCGCGCGGCCTTTAAACTCATTTTCCAACGTGTTGGAAACACCGGTCTTCTGTGCAACCTGCTGGAACAGGCTACCCATGTTGACGATAGCAATTTTGTCAGCAGCCTGTGCAGACGTAACCATTGCTAAACCGAGACCTGCCGCTAATAACCACTTTTTCACAATAAACTCCTTACCATCCCATTTGCACCCGAAGGTGCAGTTCTTTGCGTGGCCAGGCGATACCATGCAAGATCGCCTAAAGTCATCGCTACACTACCATTACATTCCTTTGCGAAGAACAATTACCAGGTTTTACCAATGTTAAACTGGAACTGCTCTTTTTTGTCTCCATCGTAGTCCTTAAACGGCTGGGCGTAGGAGAAGACCAACGGCCCCAATGGGGACATCCATTGTAATGCGATACCAGCAGACATACGGATATTGCTCGGATCACTGTAGTCTGGATAACCGGAATATGCACTTGAATCCCAGTTAGTATCCCAGACGGTACCCATATCCCAGAAGAATGAGGTACGGACCGAGTTCGCATACTTATCGCTGATGAACGGCGTTGGAGTAATGAATTCCAGGCTGGCGACAGCCATCGCGTTACCGCCCACTGCGTCATCCGATTTACACGGTGCTGACTGAGTGCTCTCACATTCGTTATCGTAGTCGTTATCACCATCATGACGACTGCTGGACGGGAAATAGACCGCTTTCGGACCAATGGTGTTGGACTGGAAGCCACGCACGGTACTGGAGCCACCGGCATAGAAGTTCTCATAGAACGGCATCTCTTTGCCGCCGAATCCATCACCGTAACCCCAACGGGTACGACCAAGAACCACCCACTTGTGATCGTCATCGATCGGCACGTAGGTCGCGGTATCCAGCGTCGCTTTGTAGAACTCGTTATCAGAGCCCGGGATCGTCACCTTACCGTTCAGGTTGACGCGCGTCCCTTCCGTCGGGAAGAAGCCACGGTCAAGCTTGTTATAGGTCCAACCATAGTTGAAGGTGAAGTCATTGGCGCTGTAGGAGTTGCGGTCATTCGAGTTATCCGGGTATTCACCTACGGAGTTCAAATAACGCCACATCGCGACCTGCGGTTGCATGTTGGACAGGGAGTTATGCACATACCCTAAACCCGCACGCAAGGTGTTGTATTCGTTGATCGGGAAGCCCAGCGTAACGTCTGTACCGTAACTTTTGTTGGTATAGTCAGACAGATCCGCATCATTCGCATCGAAGTCGTTATAGAAGATACGACCACCCAGACTCACGCCATCAACGGTGAAGTATGGGTTGGTGACGGACAGTTCGCTGTAGGTCTGGTAATCGTTCTTGGTACCGTTAATCCCTACCGCGTAACCCGTACCCAGCCAGTTATCCTGCTGAACACCCGCCTGGAAGCTTACGCCGCTTTCCGTACCGTAACCGACACCGAAGTTGAAGCTACCGGTATTACGCTCTTTCACCTTATAGACCACATCAACCTGGTCCGGGCTGCCCGGAACACGCTGCGTGTCGGTGTCGACCGTTTCAAAGTAACCCAGACGGTTCAGACGCTCTTTACCCTGATCAACCATATCACTGCCCAGCCATGCCCCTTCCATCTGGCGCATTTCGCGACGCAGGACGGCATCTTTGGACGTGTCGTTACCTTCAAAACGGATCTTACGCACGTAGAAACGGTTACCCGCATCAACGTTTACGCGCAGCATAACGGTTTTGTCAGTATCGTTGATTTCCGGCTGTGACTGAACACGCGGATAGGCGTAACCATAGCGACCCAGAAGCTTCTTAATATCATCTTCCATTTTGGTCACTTTGGTGCCGTTGTAGAGCTCGCCCGGCTCAATTTTGGTCAGGCTTTCGATCTCCGCAGAGTGCCCCGCCAGGTTCCCCGTTACCTGAACGCCAGAAAGCTTATACTGCTCGCCTTCCGTGATGTTCACGGTAATGTAGATCCCTTTCTTATCCGGGGTCAGGCTGACCTGCGTTGAGTCGATGTTGAAACGCGCGTAACCGCGATCCAGATAGTAACTGCGCAGGGTTTCAAGGTCACCCGCCAGTTTCTGCTTCTGGTATTTGCGATCGCCAACGACGTTCCACCACGGAACTTCATCACGCAACTGGAAGTGAGAGATCAGTTCATCCGTGCTGAAGGCATGATTACCGACGATATTGATCTGCTGGATCTTCGCCGATACCCCTTCCTGGAACACCAGTTTAAGGTCAACACGGTTGCGCGGCAGTGGCGTGACAACGGCTTTCACGCTGGCACTGTATTTACCGACACTGTAGTAGAAGTCTTCCAGACCTTTCTCGATATCGGCAATGGTGGTGCGATCCAAAGATTCGCCAACACGCACGCCAGAAGCCTCGAGGTTTTGCTTCAGCATGTCATCTTTCACCGATTTGTTACCGGAGAAGGTGATGCTGGCAATAGTCGGACGTTCTTTTACCTGAACCAGAAGCGTATCGCCATCGCGAAGGACACGAACATCCTCAAAGTTGCCAGTGGCAAACAGTGCGCGAATGGTATTACTGATATCTTCATCATTAACCGTGTCGCCTGTGCGCACCGGCATACTGAGGAGGGCCGCACCAACGGCGACACGCTGCAGGCCTTCGAAATGAATGTCCTTCACTACGAACCCTTCAGCACCGTATACGGTCGCGCTGCTAAACAGCAGCGACGCTATGAGCAACTTTTTCATCGCCATCGTTATTATGCGTTCTTCCTAACTAACTCTCTTACAACCGAGAGAAATCATTGAAAAGTGCAAGCCCCATTAACAGCACCAGCAATATCGAGCCAATGCGATAACTAAAGTCTTGAACCCGCTCGGATACCGGCCCGCCCTTAAGCTTTTCAATCGCCAGGAACAGCAGATGCCCCCCGTCAAGAACGGGCAGCGGAAACAGGTTGATTATCCCTAAGTTCACGCTAATCAGCGCAAGGAACATCAGATAATAAATCACCCCGAACTCCGCTGACATCCCAGCCCCCTGAGCGATAGAAATCGGCCCACTGAGGTTGTTCAGTTTCACATCACCGGTTATCAATTTTCCCAGCATACTGACCGTCAGCTTCATCAACTGCCACGTTTTATCCGTGGCCTGTGCAATGGCGCTGAACGGCCCATACTGGCGTACTGTCTTGTACTCATCCGGCAGAGGAATGATTTTCGGCACAACACCGGCAAACCCTTCTGCCTTCCCATTACCCGTTTTCGAATCCGGAATTAATGTTAAAGACAAGGCACTGCCCTGCCTTTCAATTTCCAGCGCTAACGGCTGACCCGGATTATCGCGCACCAGGTTCACGAACGTCATCCACTGCGTTAGCGGTTGACCATCGACTTTAACGATCCTGTCGCCAGCTTGCAAACCCGCCTTACTTGCGGCGGACTGTGCCTGGACTTCTGACAGCACCGGTTCAATCTGTGGTCCACGCGGTCGAATCCCTAAAGAAGATACAGGATCTTCCTTATCAGGCTCAAATGCCCACTGCCGCAAATCCAGCGTTTTTTCCTGTCTCTGGTTGCTGCCGAAAGGCGCCACGCTGATTGTCGTCTGTTCGTCGCCAATTTTTGCGACCAGCTGTAAACGCACTGCGTCCCAATCAGGGGTTTCGATACCATCAACGGCTTTAAGTTCCGTGCCTGGAATAATTTGCGCCTGGGCGGCAATCGAGTTGGGCGTTATTTCACCAACAACCGGACGAACACCAGGGACGCCGATGATAAACACCAGCCAGTAAGCGAAGATGGCAAAGAGGAAATTGGCAACCGGACCGGCGGCAATGATCGCTGCGCGCTGGCCGACGGTTTTATTGTTGAAAGCGTGGTGACGCAGCTCCGGGATCACCGGTTCCGCGCGCTCATCCAGCATTTTGACATAACCGCCCAGCGGGATCAGGGCGATGACATATTCGGTCCCGTACCGATCGGTACGGCGCCAGAGCGCTTTACCAAATCCAATGGAAAAGCGCTCGACACGGACACCGCAGCGCCGGGCAACCCAGAAATGACCAAATTCATGCACGGTGATCAGCACACCCAGTGCGACAATGAATGCAGCCAGATTCCAGAGAATACTCAGCATAAAACCTTCCGTTAAAGCGTCTTGAATACCAGTAACAACAGGCAAGCAAAGACCGGTACTGCCGCCGTCAGGCTGTCAATACGGTCCAGAATACCACCGTGTCCTGGAATCAAATGACCGCTGTCTTTAATTCCTGCTTCACGCTTAAACATGCTCTCGGTCAGGTCGCCCAGCACGGAGGCCAGCGCAGCGACAATAGAACAGATTAATAAGGTGACAGGCGCAACATCCAGATTCGCCCACATGCCGTAACCCCAGGAGATCACAGCCGCTGTGGCAAGGCCACCAAAAAAGCCCTGCCAGGTTTTCCCCGGCGACACTTTCGGCGCCAGTTTATGTTTGCCAAACAATTTGCCAAACATATACGCCCCGGAGTCTGCACCCCAGACCAGGATCATGACATAGAGCAGCCATATTGCGCCACTGTAATGATTCTCGTCATAGTGCCAGGCACGCAGCGCCAGCATTCCCCAGAAGAAGGGAACGATCGTGAGCACGCCAAAAATAATGCGTAATGTCTTCGAATTACGCCAGATCGTCGCCGAGTCGGGGTAAAAAAACACCAGCACTAACGCAACGACCCACCAGCCCAACGATGCCCACAACGAGACTTCGACCAACGGCTGGTGAATATTATGATGGTATTCCGGCAACAGAAACAGCATCAGTGCGAGCAATAACCCACACAGCACCGCCAGCCAGACGCGCTGCGTGCGCGTGGCAAAACCGCTAAATTGTCCCCATTCCCACGCGGCCAGCATACAAACAACCAGCGTCACAATGGCAAACCCCACCGGCGGCAGCAGAAACAGCGCCGCGATGACCACGGGTATTAAAACGAAAGCAGAAATCAGGCGATACTTCAGCAAAAGCGACCCCCATCAGGCTTTGTCATCACCGGGCTCGGTGCCGCCGAAACGACGCTCTCGATTAGCAAAGGCATGCAGTGCACCTTCAAAGTCTTGTTCATCGAAATCGGGCCAGAGAACATCTGTAAAGTAAAGTTCGGCATAGGCAATTTGCCAAAGCAAAAAGTTACTTATTCGATGCTCTCCCCCAGTCCTAATTACTAAATCCACCGGAGCCAGCTCATGCATACAGATTTGTTGGTTGAGCATGTCTTCATCAATCTGATCAGGACGCAGTAAACCTTCCTGCACCTGTTCTGCCAGTTGTCTGACTCCCTGGACAATGTCCCAACGTCCGCCGTAATTCGCCGCAATATTCAGCGTCAACCCGGTATTCTGGGCGGTAAGCGCTTCAGACTTACGAATACGTTCTTGCAAACGCGAGTTAAATCGACTGGTGTCGCCAATAATGCGCAGGCGGACGTTATGGCGATGCAGGCTTTTAACTTCACTATCAAGCGCCCACACAAATAGCTCCATTAACGCACTCACTTCCTGCGCCGGTCGGTTCCAGTTTTCACTACTAAAGGCATACAGCGTTAACGCATCAATACCATTGTTGGCAGCAAAAGAGACGGCACGGCGGACGGATTTCGCTCCGGCCTTATGCCCAAATGCGCGAATCTTCCCTTGCTTTTTCGCCCAGCGACCATTGCCATCCATAATGATCGCAACATGACGACAGCCATGCGCAGGCAAATTTTCGCTTACTGGTTGAGTTGCAGACAACATAACGCGTTTATAGTCCCTGAAAGGATTTAGCGGTACTCAGGAATACTGAAGCCTTTACACAAAAAAGCCGTGTCAAACCACGGCTTACCTGACCGAAAAAAGCCAAATACCTGCGATCAGGTGGCGCAGACTATATCACTGAAGCACAACGCTAACAAATAGCACGATCTTCTCCAGGAGGATAATCCTCAGCTTGCGAGTCGCATCACTTGTTTTCTGGCGACTTCTCGCGCAATCGCATCGACCCTCAGTACGTCATCAACGCTCTGCGGTTCCTGTAGATCCATCTGCTCCAGCACGGCTAAGTTGAGATCGGCAATATCGGTAAAGCGTATTTCTTCAGCAAGAAATGCAGCAACGATAATTTCATTCGCTGCATTCAGCGCGGTTGTGGCGGCCTGCCCCTGCTCAAACGCCTCCATTGCCAGTTTCAGGCACGGGTAGCGTTGGTAATCCGGCGCGCCAAACGTCAACGCACTGAGTTTGCAGAAATCGAGCGGCGCAACGCCAGAGGTTACGCGATTCGGCCAAGCCATCGTATGTGCGATAGGCGTGCGCATGTCTGGCTCACCCAGTTGCGCCAGAACGCTTCCGTCCTGATAACGCACCATCGAGTGAATCACCGACTGCGGGTGAATCAGCACTTCCATCTGACGGGCACTGGCGTTAAACAACCAACGCGCTTCAATGTATTCCAGACCTTTATTCATCATAGTGGCTGAGTCGACGGAGATCTTACGTCCCATCGACCAGTTCGGATGACGGCATGCCTGATCGGGCGTCATTGACACCAGTTCATGCAGCGGCGTTTCCCGGAACGGGCCACCAGACCCGGTAAGCAAAACGGACATCACGCCATTCTGCTCCAGGTCAGCGTATCCCAGATTGTGTTGAATGGGTTGGGGCATACTCTGAAAAATAGCGTTATGTTCGCTGTCTACCGGTAAAAGTCGGGCTTTACTGTGCTTCACGGCGTCCATGAACAGGCGTCCACAGGTCACCAGAGATTCTTTGTTTGCCAGCAGAATGGTTTTTCCCGCGCGAATCGCGGCAAGCGTTGGCAGCAGGCCCGCCGCGCCAACGATGGCCGCCATAACCTGATCGACCTCATCAAGCGCCGCCATATCACAAGCCGCCTGTTGCCCGCTAAGAACGTCCGTCTGGCTACCATGCTGCTTCAGCGCGTCATTGAGAAGGCGCGCGCTGGCGTCATCGTCCATCACGGCATAACGCGGAGAGAATTCCAGGCACTGCTCCACCATACGGCTGACATTTTTACCTGCCACCAGCGCGATAACGCGAAAGTGCTCAGGGTTTTGGCGCACCACGTCCAGCGTGCTGCAACCGATAGAGCCGGTCGAACCCAGAATGGTTAATTGCTTCATCAAACATCCGAAAAAAGAGACAGGATAAAAAGCAAAACGCCGCCAGCCGATCCTAAACGATCTTCTGAGCGGCGTTTTGAGCGTACAGCGGAATCAGAACTGCATCAGTTCTGCTTCTTTATCTGCCAGCGCCGCATCCACTTTCTTGATGGCGGCATCCGTCATTTTCTGTACGTCGTCCTGAGAACGGCGATCGTCATCTTCGCTGATCTCTTTGTCTTTCAGCAGTGCTTTCACTTTGTCGTTCGCGTCACGGCGGACGTTACGTACAGCAACACGCGCCTGTTCAGCTTCGCCACGAACGATTTTCGTCAGATCTTTACGACGCTCTTCCGTCAGCGGAGGCAGAGGAACGCGAATATCGCTGCCTGCGGAGCTCGGGTTCAGACCGAGATCCGAAGCCATAATCGCTTTCTCAACGGCCGGGCTCATGGAGCGGTCAAACACGTTGATTTTCAGGGTACGGGAATCTTCTACCGTTACGCTTGCCAGCTGACGCAGCGGCGTTGGCGTGCCGTAATATTCCACGACAATGCCATCCAGCAGGCTGGGAGAAGCACGACCCGTGCGTATTTTGCTGATTTGGTTTTTGAACGCTTCTACGCATTTTTCCATGCGTACTTCAGCATCTTTTCTGATATCGCTAATCACGTTACGAATCCTTGAAAACTTGTCTCAGTCAGACCAGACAGTACACCTGTAGAGGTGTGCTTAGTATAGCCCTGATTAAAATATTACGGGTAAGCCCGCGATATTAACGCGGAATCTTACCCCGATTTCTACATTACGGGAATTATTCCGTAATTAACGTGCCTTCTTTTTCACCCATGACCACGCGACGCAGCGCGCCTGGCTTGTTCATGTTGAAGACACGAATCGGCAACTTATGGTCACGCGCCAGCGTAAACGCGGCCAGATCCATCACTTTCAGCTCTTTATCCAGCACTTCGTTGTATGTCAGTTGCTCATACATGGTGGCCGAAGGATCTTTCGCCGGATCGGCGGTAAAGACGCCATCGACTTTCGTCGCTTTCAGCACCACGTCGGCTTCGATTTCAATGCCGCGCAGGCACGCCGCAGAGTCAGTGGTGAAGAAAGGATTACCGGTACCCGCAGAGAGGATAACCACGCGGTTATTACGCAGCAGGCTGATAGCCTCTGCCCAACTGTAGTTGTCGCATACGCCATTCAGTGGAATGGCGGACATCAGGCGGGCGTTCACATAGGCGCGGTGAAGCGCATCGCGCATTGCCAGGCCGTTCATCACGGTGGCCAGCATGCCCATGTGGTCGCCCACAACGCGGTTCATACCCGCTTTCGCCAGACCAGCACCACGGAACAAGTTACCGCCACCAATCACCACACCAACCTGAATACCCAGTTCAACCAGTTCTTTGATTTCCTGAGCCATACGATCCAGTATGCTTGCGTCAATACCGAAGCCTTCCGAACCCTGCAGAGCTTCGCCACTTAACTTAAGCAGAATGCGTTTATAGACGGGTTTTGCATTGGTAGCCATGTTTCTTTCCTGAGACTGTCAACGATTAAAAATGGGGGTAAATTCTGGCGACAATGATATGTCGCTACTCAGTACAACGAAATAAGAGCCATACTGATTTTTGCGTGACGGGTGACAAAAAGAAGCCGCCCTCAGGCGGCTCCTTTTCGACAATTAAGACTGCTTGGACATCGCAGCAACTTCTGCTGCAAAGTCAGTCTCAACTTTCTCGATGCCTTCGCCCACTTCGAAGCGGATGAAGCCAGTCACGTCAGCGTTGTGCTCTTTCAGCAGCTGACCAACAGACTTGCTCGGCTCCATAACGAAAGGCTGACCCGTCAGAGAAACTTCGCCGGTGAATTTCTTCATGCGGCCTTCAACCATTTTCTCTGCGATTTCTTTCGGCTTACCAGACTGCATCGCGATGTCCAACTGAACCTGGTATTCTTTTTCTACCACTTCAGCAGACACGTCTTCCGGCTTAACGAATTCAGGCTTGCTTGCAGCAACGTGCATTGCCAGCTGCTTAACCAGCTCTTCGTCAGCGCCTTTAGCGGCAACCAGAACACCGATGCGCGCACCGTGCTGGTAGCTACCCAGAACGTCGCCTTCCAGGGAAGCGATACGGCGGATGTTGATGTTCTCACCAATTTTCGCTACCAGCGCAACGCGCTCTTCTTCGAACTGCGCTTTCAGCACTTCAACGTCAGTGATTTTGCCGGCAACAGCAGCGTCCAGCACTTTGTCAGCAAATGCCTGGAAACCACCATCTTTAGCAACGAAGTCAGTCTGACAGTTAACTTCCAGAATGAAAGCAATGTTGCCGTCGATTTTGGTTTTGATTACGCCGTCAGCAGCAACGTTGCCTGCTTTTTTCGCCGCTTTGATAGCGCCAGATTTACGCATGTTTTCGATTGCCAGCTCGATGTCGCCATTAGCTTCAGTCAGTGCTTTTTTGCAATCCATCATGCCTGCGCCAGTACGCTCACGCAGCTCTTTTACCAGGGATGCGGTAATTTCAGCCATTCTAAAATCCTCGGAAGATTTGATCTGCCCGGCGTTAAACCACACAGATTTAAAAGTGAAAAAGGGGGCCATATACAGGCCCCCTAACCAAACATGATACTACCTGGTTTATAAGGGCTCTTCCCCTTCATATTCCGAGCCGCAGGTGCGTTGTCTTCGCTCGCTCATCCCAGTCACTTACTTATGTAAGCTCCCGGGAATTCTCGAGCTTGCCGCCTTCCTGCAACTCGAACTATCTCAGGGAAGTTATCAAGCCTTATTATTCAGCTTCTACGAAGCTTTCTTCCGCCTGGGAAGCCAGATCCTGAGAACGGCCTTCACGAACGGTTGCAGCGACAGCGCCCAGGTACAGGCTAACAGCACGGATTGCGTCGTCGTTACCCGGGATAACGAAGTCAACACCGTCCGGATCAGAGTTGGTATCAACGATAGCAAATACCGGAATACCCAGGTTGTTTGCTTCTTTGATAGCAATGTGCTCGTGGTCAGCATCGATGACGAACAGAGCGTCCGGCAGACCGCCCATGTCTTTGATACCGCCCAGGCTGTTTTCCAGTTTCTCAAGCTCACGAGTACGCATCAGCGCTTCTTTCTTGGTCAGCTTTTCGAAAGTACCGTCCTGAGACTGAGTTTCCAGGTCTTTCAGACGTTTGATGGACTGACGAACGGTTTTCCAGTTAGTCAGCATACCGCCCAGCCAGCGATGGTTCACAAAGAACTGGTCGCAGCTGTTAGCAGCGTCTTTCACCGCTTCGCTTGCAGCGCGTTTAGTACCAACGAAAAGGATTTTACCTTTACGAGAAGCAATCTTGTTCAGTTCAGCCAGAGCGTCGTTGAACATCGGTACCGTTTTCTCAAGGTTGATGATGTGAACTTTGTTACGCGCACCGAAGATGAACGGCTTCATTTTCGGGTTCCAGTAACGGGTCTGGTGACCGAAGTGAACACCAGCCTTGAGCATGTCGCGCATGGAAACAGTTGCCATGATTAAAACCTCTATAGATTTAAGTTGGGGTTATGCCTCCACGTATCCCATATTACCGACCCCAAAGGGCACCCCGGAATATGTGCCGATACGTGTGTGTTGTTACACAAAGTGAGATTTGTCGCTTCCGTCCATTCTGTGTATACGAAATGAGATCGGAAGTCCGGCGCGCTTTATACCACAAATACGCCGTGGACACCAATAATTGTTGGCGGTCTGTGCTGAATTGAACGATGAATTTCGTGTTACAAGAAAGCGGCAAATTTTAGCCTCTCCAGGCGCTTACCCCTTGTCAGTGACTGGGGTGAAAAAATGCAGTCAACGCGCTTGTGGCACGAAAGGCGAAGTTCAGAATGATTCTCAATTTGGCAGGGTATACCCCAGGCTGATACCATTGACAGTACTTACACAATTATTGTCGAAATAACCGACACTGATGGACAGAATTCATGGCTATCTCAATCAAGACCCCTGAAGAAATCGAAAAAATGCGCGTCGCGGGCCGTCTGGCCGCGGAAGTGCTGGAGATGATCGAACCGTATATCAAACCGGGTGTCAGCACGGGTGAACTGGATCGTATCTGTAACGACTACATCGTTAACGAGCAGCATGCGATCTCTGCTTGCCTCGGCTATCACGGTTATCCGAAATCCGTCTGCATCTCTATTAATGAAGTGGTGTGTCACGGTATCCCGGATGATGCCAAACATCTGAAAGATGGCGATATCGTCAACATCGACGTGACCGTCATTAAAGACGAGTACCACGGCGATACCTCCAAAATGTTTATCGTCGGCAAACCGACCATTCTGGGCGAGCGTCTGTGCCGCGTCACCCAGGAAAGCCTGTATCTGGCGCTGCGAATGGTGAAACCTGGCATCCGTCTGCGGACTCTCGGCGCGGCGATCCAGAAATATGCGGAAGGCGAAGGTTTCTCCGTGGTACGTGAATACTGCGGACACGGTATTGGCCGCGGCTTCCATGAAGAGCCGCAGGTGCTGCACTATGATGCGGACGACGGCGGCGTTGTGCTGCAGCCGGGCATGACCTTTACCATCGAACCGATGCTCAACGCCGGTGATTACCGCATCCGTACGATGAAAGACGGCTGGACGGTAAAAACCAAAGACCGGAGCTTGTCTGCACAATACGAGCATACTATTGTGGTGACCGAAAACGGCTGTGAAATTCTGACGTTACGCAAGGATGACACTATTCCGGCGGTCTTCACGCACGACGCATAACTTTTTTGCCTGATGGCGCACTCGCTTATCAGGCCTACAAATGGCACTATTCCGTAGGCCGGATAAGGCACTTTCGCCGTATCCGGCTTTTTTAATGGGTGGCGCATAATGAATACACTTCCTGAACAGCACGCGAATACCGCACTCCCCACCCTCCCCGGTCAGCCGCAGAACCCGGGGGCCTGGTCTCGCGACGAACTCACCGTCTCCGGAATCAAAACGCATATCGACGCTTTCCAGCAATGGCTAGGCGATGCCTTCGACAGCGGGATTTCCGCCGAACAGCTGATTGAAGCCCGGACCGAATTTATCGACCAGTTGCTGCAACGTCTGTGGATCGACGCCGGTTTTGGGCAGATTGCCGATCTGGCGCTGGTCGCCGTTGGCGGATACGGGCGCGGTGAACTGCACCCGCTTTCCGATATCGACCTGCTCATCCTGAGTCGTAAAAAATTACCGGACGATCAGGCGCAAAAGGTCGGCGAGCTGCTGACATTGCTGTGGGACGTCAAACTGGAGGTCGGGCACAGCGTGCGTACGCTGGAAGAGTGCCTGCTGGAAGGGTTGTCAGATCTGACCGTCGCCACCAACCTGATTGAGACCCGTCTGTTGATTGGCGACGTCGCCCTTTTTCTGGAGCTGCAAAAACATATCTTCAGCGAAGGTTTCTGGCCCTCCGACAAATTCTACGCCGCCAAAGTAGAAGAACAGCATCAGCGCCACCAGCGCTATCACGGCACCAGCTATAACCTTGAGCCGGATATCAAAAGTAGCCCCGGCGGTCTGCGCGATATCCACACGCTGCAGTGGGTCGCCCGTCGCCATTTTGGCGCTACCTCGCTCGACGAAATGGTCGGCTTCGGCTTTTTGACTCAGGCAGAGCGCGCTGAGCTCAACGAGTGCCTACACATTTTGTGGCGCATTCGTTTTGCCCTGCATTTAGTGGTCAGTCGTTACGATAACCGCCTGCTGTTCGATCGCCAGTTGAGCGTCGCTCAGCGCCTGAACTACAGCGGCGAAGGCAACGAACCGGTTGAGCAGATGATGAAGGATTATTTCCGTGTCACCCGCCGCGTCACTGAACTCAACCAGATGCTGCTACAGCTGTTTGACGAAGCGATCCTCGCGCTGTCTGCCGACGAAAAGCCGCGTCCTATTGATGACGATTTTCAACTGCGCGGCACGCTGATCGATCTGCGTCAGGACGATCTGTTCATCCGCGAACCGGAAGCGATCCTGCGGATGTTCTACACCATGGTCCGCAACAGTGCGATCACCGGGATCTACTCCACCACCCTTCGCCATCTGCGTCATGCACGTCGCCACCTGAACCAGCCGCTGTGCTATATCCCGGAGGCGCGCTCGTTGTTTCTCAGTATGCTGCGTCACCCAGGCGCAGTCAGCCGCGGCCTGCTGCCGATGCACCGCCATAGCGTGCTGTGGGCCTACATGCCGCAGTGGTCACGTATTGTCGGGCAGATGCAGTTTGACCTGTTCCATGCTTACACGGTAGACGAGCACACGATTCGCGTGATGCTGAAGCTGGAAAGTTTTGCCAAAGAAGAGACCCGCCAGCGCCACCCGCTGTGCGTGGATCTCTGGCCGCGTCTGCGGCAGCCCGAGCTGATTTTCATCGCCGCGCTATTCCATGACATCGCCAAAGGACGCGGCGGCGACCACTCGGTGCTGGGCGCGCAGGACGTGCTCAAGTTTGCGGAACTGCACGGCCTGAACTCGCGCGAAACCCAGTTGATTGCCTGGCTGGTTCGCCAGCACCTGCTGATGTCGGTGACCGCCCAGCGCCGGGATATTCAGGATCCTGAAGTGATTAAGCAGTTCGCCGAAGAGGTGCAGACGGAACATCGCCTGCGCTTCCTGGTTTGCCTGACGGTGGCGGATATATGCGCCACCAACGAAACGCTATGGAACAGCTGGAAGCAAAGTCTGTTGCGTGAACTGTACTTCGCCACGGAAAAACAGCTGCGTCGGGGAATGCAAAACACGCCGGATATGCGCGAACGCGTGCGCCATCACCAGTTGCAGGCGCTGGCGCTGCTGCGGATGGATAACATTGATGAAGAAGCGTTGCACCATATCTGGTCGCGCTGTCGCGCCAACTACTTCGTGCGCCACAGCCCGAACCAGCTGGCCTGGCATGCGCGTCATCTGTTGCAGCACGATCTCAGCGAGCCGCTAATTCTGCTCAGCCCGCAGGCAACGCGCGGCGGGACGGAAATCTTCATCTGGAGTCCGGATCGCCCGTATCTGTTTGCCGCCGTCTGCGCCGAGCTGGACCGACGTAACCTCAGCGTCCACGATGCGCAGATTTTCACAACCCGCGATGGCATGGCGATGGACACCTTTATCGTCCTGGAACCGGACGGCAGCCCGCTGTCGTCAGACAGACATGAAGCCATCCGCTTTGGGCTGGAACAGGCGATCACCCAGCGCAGTTGGCAGCCGCCGCAGCCGCGTCGACAGCCGGCAAAATTGCGCCACTTTACCGTCGATACCGAGGTCACGTTCCTGCCCACGCACACTGACCGCAAATCGTTCCTCGAGCTTATCGCGCTCGATCAGCCAGGGCTGCTGGCGCGGGTCGGGCAAATTTTTGCCGATCTGGGAATTTCGCTTCATGGCGCCCGAATTACAACCATTGGCGAGCGAGTAGAAGATTTATTCATAATCGCTACAGCGGACCGGCGTGCGCTTAATAATGCGCTGCAGCAGGAAGTGCATCAACGGTTGACAGAGGCCCTCAATCCAAACGATAAAGGGTAGTGTGTTTATTTATAGGGAAAGAGTTTAACAATGCAGCAGTTACAGAACGTTATTGAGACCGCTTTTGAGCGCCGTGCCGACATTACTCCGGCCAATGTGGATACCGTGACCCGTGAAGCGGTGAATCAGGTGATTTCCCTGCTGGATTCCGGCGCGCTGCGCGTGGCAGAAAAGGTAGACGGTCAGTGGGTGACTCACCAGTGGTTGAAGAAAGCGGTTCTGCTCTCTTTCCGTATCAACGATAACCAGGTGATCGATGGCGCGGAAAGCCGCTACTTCGATAAAGTGCCGATGAAATTCGCCGACTACGACGACGCACGCTTCCAGAAAGAAGGCTTCCGTGTGGTTCCGCCCGCGGCGGTACGTCAGGGTGCATTTATCGCCCGTAACACCGTGCTGATGCCGTCCTATGTCAACATCGGCGCTTACGTTGATGAAGGCACGATGGTCGACACCTGGGCGACCGTCGGTTCCTGTGCGCAGATCGGTAAGAACGTTCACCTGTCCGGCGGCGTTGGCATCGGTGGTGTACTGGAGCCGCTGCAGGCGAACCCGACTATCATCGAAGACAACTGCTTTATCGGCGCGCGTTCTGAAGTCGTAGAAGGCGTGATTGTCGAAGAAGGCTCGGTGATTTCGATGGGCGTTTATATTGGTCAGAGCACCCGTATTTACGACCGTGAAACCGGTGAAGTCCATTATGGCCGCGTTCCGGCAGGCTCCGTTGTCGTTTCCGGCAACCTGCCATCGAAAGATGGCAAGTACAGCCTGTACTGTGCGGTGATTGTGAAAAAAGTCGACGCCAAAACCCGCGGCAAGGTCGGCATCAACGAGTTGTTGCGTACCATCGACTAACGGCGATTTGAAAAAGCGGGCTTAGCCCGCTTTTTTTACATCTGCGAGTGGCAGAAACAGGGCTTTTCGTTAATTATTCAATAGTTATAGTGAGCTTAAGGGTACCGCTATGTATGACAATCTGAAAAGTCTGGGCATTACTAATCCTGAAGAAATCGATCGTTACAGCCTGCGGCAAGAAGCCAACAACGATATCCTGAAAATCTATTTCCAGAAGGATAAAGGTGAGTTCTTTGCCAAAAGCGTGAAGTTTAAATACCCCCGCCAGCGCAAAACCGTGGTCGCCGATGGGGTGGGTCAGGGATACAAAGAGGTGCAGGAGATCAGTCCAAACCTGCGCTATGTGATCGACGAACTTGATCAGATCTGCCAGCGCGATCGCACTGAAGTCGATCTGAAACGTAAGATCCTTGATGACTTACGCCATCTGGAAAGCGTGGTGGCGAATAAGATCACCGAAATCGAAGCCGATCTGGAAAAACTGACGCGTAAATAAGCCGTTTGTTGCCGGATGGCGGCGTCATACGCCTTATCCGGCCTACAGCTACATCCTCATACGCCTTGTCCGGCCTACAGGTACATCCTCGTAGGCCTGATAAGCGTAGCGCCATCAGGCAATGAATCAACGCTGCTCATCGAGCTGTAACGCCACATACAGCAGCAGCCGATCGTCGAAATTCCCCAAATCCAGCCCGGTCAATTCCGAGATACGATTCAGTCGATACTCCAGCGTATTCCGGTGAATAAACAGCGCCTTAGAGGTCGCCAGCGGCTGCACGTTGTGGCGAAACCATGCCGCCAGAGTGCGGCGCAACAGGCCGTTATTGTCCATCGCCTTCAGCCGCACCAGCGGGCGTGCCAGCTCATTGGCCTGCCAGCCGCCGCGCAGACTGTCGAGCAGAACCGGCAGCATCAAATCCTGATAAAAGTAGCTGCGGCTTTCCGGCATTCGTTGTTTGCCGACCATCATCGTCGTGCGCGCAGTGCGGTACGAACGCGCAATACTGCCAGGCCCGGTAAAATAGTTGCCCAGAGAAACGCGAAAGCGCAACTGCCCGTTCTCTTTCATGCGCGCAATCAGTTGCTCAACGCGCTTGCGGTGATCTTCGGCATCCCAACGGCCAAACGAATTCAGCGCCGGTTTTAACACCACCATCTCGGTCAGCGAAACAATCGCAATCAGGTTATTACGCTCCGGGGTAGTCAGGGCGTTCTGTAACTGCTGCAACTCCGCCATCGCGCTGTCCACGCCGAGTTGTCCGCTGTCGACTTCCACCACCGCCACCACGCGCGGCTGATTGAGGTCGATACCTAAACGTTGCGCCCACTCGGTCAACGCAGGCGTGTTCTCTTCCGCCTGAATCAGGTTCATCACCAGCTCTTCACGCAGGCGACTGTCCTGCGCCAGCAGGTGCATCAGGCGCGACTGCTCCAGCATCATCTCCGCTGTCATGCACACCAGTTCGCCATATTTGCGCAGATGTTCAGGTTCGCCGGTCAGGCCAATCACGCCGACGATCTCGCCTTCCAGACGCAGTGGCAGGTTGATCCCCTGACGAACGCCGTGCAGATGACGCGCAACGGCATCATCGATATCCACCACGCGGCCCTGAGAGAGGACTAACAACGCGCCTTCGTGCAATTCCCCAATACGCTCGCGATCTCCGCTGCCGATGATCCGTCCACGGGCATCCATCACGTTGATATTGGTATCAATAATGCGCATCGTGCGTGCCACGATATCCTGCGCCATTTTGGTATCAAGATGCCAGCCAGCCATAAAGCCCTCCTGTGAGCAGAGCTCCAGCATAAAGAAGATAATAAACGCTGACATTGTGCGGATGCACAAAGCAAAGGGAAGAAGTATGGAGTTGTGGGAAATATCACAAAAAGAAACCCCCTCCTGTGACAGGAAGGGGTTTTGGGGAGATTACTGCATCAACAGGTAGATATTGCTGTCGCCACGCTGAATGTTCAGCGCCAGGACAGACGGTTTGCTGTCGAGGATTTTACGCAGTTCGGCGATGTTTTTCACCGGCTGCTGGTTAGCGCCGACAATCACATCCCCTTTCTTCAGGCCAATCTGCGCCGCCGGGGTGTTCGCTTTCACGTTGTTCACCACGACGCCTTTATCCTGACCTTTGTTACTCATTTCAGCCCCTTCAATACCGCTGAAGATGGAGCTGGAATCAACCTGAGTCTGGCTGCTCTGCTGCAGTTCCAGATTCACGGTAACCGGCTTACCGTCGCGCAGCAGGCCGAGGGTAATTTTGCTGCCCACCGGCATGGTGCCAACCTGCGCACGCAGTGCGGCGAAGCTGCTGATCGGCTTACCGTTCAGGGAGGTGATCACATCCCCGGCTTTAATTCCGGCCTTCGAAGCAGACGAGTTCGGCATGACCTGGCTGACAAACGCGCCGCGCTGCGCATCGACTTTCATCGCTTTCGCCAGTTCGGAGCTCAGTTCGGTCCCCATAATCCCCAGCTCACCGCGTTTCACCTGGCCGAATTCCACCATCTGGGAGGTCAGGTTTTTCACCATATTGCTCGGGATCGCAAAACCGATACCGATGTTGCCGCCGTCCGGCGCGAGGATTGCCGTGTTAATACCGATCAGCTCGCCGTTCAGGTTAACCAACGCACCGCCGGAGTTACCGCGGTTGATCGCCGCATCGGTCTGGATGAAGTTTTCATAGTTCTGCGCATTCAGGCCGCTACGTCCCAGCGCAGAGACGATACCGGAAGTGACCGTCTCACCCAGGCCAAACGGGTTACCGATGGCGACAGTGTAATCCCCCACGCGCAGCGTGTCGGAGTCAGCCAGCTTAATCGCCGTCAGGTTTTTCGGATCCTGAATCTGGATCAGCGCAATATCAGAACGCGGGTCTTTGCCGACGATCTTAGCGTCGAATTTACGGCCATCGCTCAGTTGAACCTTAATCACCGTGGCGTTATCCACCACGTGGTTGTTGGTGACGACATAGCCTTTCGCGGCATCAATGATGACACCGGAACCCAGCGCCATGAACTTCTGCTGCTGGCCGCCGCCGTTACCGCCCTGCGCGCCGCCCTGGCAGAATGGCGAGCTCTGGAACGGTGAACCTTCCTGGCAGAACGGGGAATCATCACCAAAGAACTGCTGGAAATTACGCGGCATCCGCGGCGTATTGACGGTTGTGCTACCTTCCACGTTAATGCTGACCACCGATGGCATCACTTTTTCGAGCATCGGTGCCAGACTTGGCATCTGCTGTGCGGTTGTCGCTGATGCAGTTTCAGCCGCTGTTGCAGAAAGCGGGGATAACGCCAAACCTAAACTCAGAGCCAGTGCACTCATTGCTAATGTGGTTTTTTTCATGTGTCTCAATCTCAATTAACAGATAACGCAAAATTGCTGTGTACGTCAGATTCATTTTATAGCGCTAAGTTCCGGGCAGAAGTTTATGGAAAAGGTAAAAATTTATTGTCCGTCTTTACAAAACTCTGCTTATTGTTCGACCGCCATCAGACGACGATATTCATCCCAGGCGTAGAGGTCGGTCATGCCGCTGATATAATCCTGGATCAGTCGACAACGGTAATAATATTCCAGCACGGGATACTCAGGTGAATCTGACGTTAATTTCCCCACGGCCTCCACATAGGCCAGTCGGTGACGCGTTGACAGTTTCTGAAATAAGCGCGATTCGATAGGAAAGCGCGGCAAGCGCTCTTTTTCCACCAGCTCGCTGAAATCCGCAAGCGGCAGGCTTAATAAAGGACGGTAGATATCGAGTAAGCCGCTGATCACCCGATAGCCCTGTAATTCGAGCTGCTCTACATCAGGATGGCTAAACACATGTTTCATCGCGACATTTTTATAGATCTTCAGCAGACGGCTAAAGCTGCTGCCATCTTCCAGTAACGCCTGATTAAACCGCCCATCAAAGATTTGCTCCAGGTTATCAATAAAACGCTGCGCCGCGTAGGGCACCAGTTTATTCAGCGTATTCACTCGCAAATACATGAAAAATTGATCTTCAGTACTGCGACTCAGATAATTCGCACGTGATTTGTCCCAGGCATTTTCGACAACCTGCGCAAACAGCGAACCTTTCTCATGCTCCCCCCATGCCTCATGTAAATGATGATAGAGTTGCTCAACGCTGAAGATTCTTTTCTCTACCGCATCTTCCAGATCGGCGACGCAATAAGAGATATCGTCGGCGGCTTCCATTATCCACGTTAACGGAAAGCGACTGTAAACCGCGAGATCGAGTTCTTTACGTAACCTCGCAATATACGGTTCTTCAGAAAGATAATAGCCCGGTTTTTTCATTAAATAGTTGTGCGTCGCGGGCGTGTCTCCCCGCCACCACGCCGGACGGGTATATTTTAAGATCCCGCCGACCTGGGCCCATGTCAGGTTCATTCGCATCAAGGTATGGACCAGCCGAATCCCCTGGGCATTCCCTTCGAAATGACACAGATCCTGGCGCACTTTACGGCGGATATCGTTCAGCGACTCCTCGCCTTCGCGCAAGCGCAACGTCGCCACAATGCAACGATCTTCGGTTAAGGGTTGGCTTTCCGCATCCGCCGGATGTAAGCGCTGGCGAAACCAGTCATTGATCGCCGCCTCGCCAAAGTGCCCAAACGGCGGGTTGCCAATGTCATGCATCAGGCAGGACATTTCGACGATGCTCTCAAACGGTCCCGTTAACTCATCCAGGCCGTATTGTTCCAGCAGTTTCTGTTCTTTGAGGCGGCTTAAAATCTCTTTGGCGATATAGCGTCCCACCTGCTGAACTTCCATCGAATGGGTAAGACGCGTACGCACGGCGGCATTACGCTCAAGGGGAAACACCTGGGTTTTTTGCTGCAGGCGCCGGATCGCCGGAGAGTTAATAATGCGTCCACGGTCGCTTTCAAAAATGCGCAGGATCTCATGCTCGGTTTTTACCCCTTGCGGAGAACGAAAACGACGGTGCCAGTTTATTTTTTTCCGGAAATCAATCTGTGACATGTCCTCTCCCGCGTGAGAATGCACTTCGCCTTAAGCGCATGATAGACTATGCCTTTAAATCTCACCTGGCGCGAGTAAATCTATGAAAATCGGCATCATTGGTGCAATGGAAGAAGAGGTTACGCTGCTGCGTGACAAAATCGAAAACCGTCAAACTCTCACCCTGGGCGGTTGTGAAATTTACACCGGTCAGCTTAACGGAACCGACGTTGCGCTGCTGAAATCCGGTATTGGTAAAGTGGCGGCGGCGCTGGGCGCTACGCTGCTG
The DNA here is from genome assembly GCF_002880615.1 of Citrobacter freundii complex sp. CFNIH2. Classification (NCBI taxonomy): domain Bacteria; kingdom Pseudomonadati; phylum Pseudomonadota; class Gammaproteobacteria; order Enterobacterales; family Enterobacteriaceae; genus Citrobacter; species Citrobacter freundii complex sp. CFNIH2. The sequence continues at coordinate 2,858,868 of NZ_CP025757.1, forward strand.
CTCGAACGCTGCAAGCCGGACGTCATTATTAACACCGGCTCAGCGGGCGGTCTCGCACCAACCCTGAAAGTGGGTGACATTGTGGTTTCTGATGAAGCGCGCTATCACGACGCTGACGTCACCGCATTTGGTTATGAGTTCGGCCAACTGCCGGGCTGTCCGGCCGGTTTTAAAGCCGATGAAAAACTGATTGCCGCAGCAGAATCCTGCATTGCGAAGCTGAACCTGAATGCCGTTCGCGGTCTGATCGTCAGCGGCGATGCGTTTATCAACGGTTCCGTGGGACTGGCAAAAATCCAGCATAACTTCCCGCAGGCGATTGCCGTTGAAATGGAAGCCACCGCGATTGCTCATGTTTGCCATAACTTTAAGGTGCCGTTTGTGGTGGTCCGCGCGATCTCTGATGTCGCCGATCAGCAGTCTCATCTCAGCTTTGATGAGTTCCTGGCCGTTGCCGCGAAGCAATCCACGCTGATGGTCGAATCGCTGGTACAGAAACTGGCGCATGGTTAAATCCCTCTCCAGGGCGCTTGTCGCCCTGCTGTTAGCCCTTCCGGTGTGGCTGCATGCCGCACCGCGCGTGATTTCACTCTCTCCTGCCAACACTGAACTCGCCTTTGCCGCCGGAATCACGCCCGTTGGCGTCAGCAGCTATTCAGACTATCCGCCACAGGCGCAAGGCATTGAACAGGTCTCGACCTGGCAAGGCATGAACCTGGAACGGATTGTGGCGCTGAAGCCGGATCTGGTCCTCGCCTGGCGCGGTGGTAATGCAGAACGGCAGGTGAATCAACTCACTTCGCTGGGTATCAAGGTCATGTGGATCGATGCCGTCACCATCGAACAGATTGCCGACACGTTGCAGAAGCTGGCCGCCTTTAGCCCACATCCCGAAATGGCAACGCACGCCGCGCAAACCTTGCTGGACGACTATTCGCAGCTAAAATCTCAGTATGCAGGCAAAGCGAAAAAACGCGTGTTTTTGCAGTTTGGCACCAATCCGCCCTTTACCAGCGGAAAAGGGTCGATTCAAAACGAGGTTATTGAGATCTGCGGTGGAGAAAACATCTTTGCCGGCAGTCGGGTTCCCTGGCCGCAGGTTAGTCGCGAACAGGTGCTGGCGCGCGCACCACAAGCGATCGTTGTCGCCGGAGATGCGGGTGAAATTCTCAAAATTAAGCAATACTGGGGTGATCAGCTACAAATTCCGGTAATTCCCCTCACCAGTGACTGGTTTGAACGCGCAAGCCCGCGTATTATCCTCGCCGCAAAACAACTCTGTAATGCGCTTTCCCAGGTGAATTAGCGCCTGCCCCAACAGGTGTGTTGTGAGGATTTGAATCATGCTCGTCTATTGGCTGGATATTGTAGGCACAGCGGTATTTGCTATCTCTGGCGTGTTACTGGCCGGAAAACTGCGTATGGACCCGTTTGGCGTGCTGGTATTGGGCGTTGTTACCGCCGTGGGCGGCGGGACGATCCGTGATATGGCACTAGATAACGGTCCCGTTTTCTGGGTTAAAGATCCTACCGATCTGGTGGTGGCGATGGTCACCAGCATGTTGACGATCCTGCTGGTGCGTCAGCCCAGACGCTTACCCAAATGGATGCTGCCGGTGTTGGATGCTGTCGGCCTGGCGGTGTTTGTGGGTATCGGCGTCAACAAAGCGTTTATTGCAGGAACGGGGCCGCTGGTAGCGATCTGTATGGGCGTCATCACCGGCGTGGGCGGCGGTATTATTCGCGATGTGCTGGCACGAGAAATCCCGATGATCCTGCGTACGGAAATCTACGCAACGGCCTGTATTATCGGCGGGATTGTCCACGCAACCGCGTATTACACCTTCGCGATGCCGCTGGAAGCCGCCAGTATGATGGGGATGGTTGTGACGCTGGTAATTCGCCTCGCGGCGATCCGCTGGCATCTGAAGCTGCCGACATTTGCGTTAGATGAGAATAGCCGTTGACTTGATTTTGCCCGATGGCGCTGCGCTTATCGGGCCTACAACAGAACAACACCGTAGGCCGGATAAGGCATTTATGCCGTCATCCGGCATGACAGACAGCAATCAGATGCTGAAGGAAGAGCCACACCCGCAGGTGCTTTTCGCATTCGGGTTGGTGACTACAAAGCGAGAACCTTCCAGACCCTCGGTGTAGTCAACAGAACCGCCGACCAGATACTGCAGGCTCATAGGGTCAACCACCAGGCCAACGCCCTGTTTCTCGATGGTCATATCGCCTTCGTTGACCTGGTCATCAAAGGTAAAACCATACTGGAAACCGCTGCATCCCCCCCGGTGATATACACACGCAGTTTCAGGTTCGGGTTTTCTTCGTCAGCGATCAGGCTTTTTACTTTATTGGCTGCTGCTTCAGTAAATTGCAGTGGCAGCGCTACGTCATCACTCATATTTTTGCTCCAAACGACATCGGCAATTGGGCAAATTCTGACCCAATATTAACGCCATTATCTAATACCCTGGTATTTCATTCAAGTATTCTCGCCAGCGGTGGTCGTCTGACTTTTTGCCGCCTGCTCCGCTTCCTGCTTCGCCAGCGTGCGGGCAAGGATAGTGGAGTATAGCGGTTTTCCGCCCAGGAATTGTGCCAATAGTGTTGCGCCAAGACAGGTAATAATCATTGGCAAAATGAGCTGATAGTTATCGGTCATCTCCAGCACCAGCACAATCCCGGTCAACGGCGCGCGCACTGAGGCCGCCAGCAGCGCGCCCATTCCGGCGATGGCAAACGTTCCGGCCTCAAGCTGGTAATGCGGAAAGCCTGCTGCTGCTGCCATGCCGAATGCGGTACCCAACAGCGTACCCAGCGCCAGCATCGGAGCAAAGATCCCGCCGGGCGCACCGGAAGAGAAACAAAGCAACGTGGTGATCACTCGTGCGATAAAGATAAACAGCAACAGTCCGACGCTAAAATTGCCCGCCGCCGCAATAGGGATAAGGTTAAAACCGCCGCCTGCCGCCGCCGGTTCAATCAGCCCCAGAATGCCGCACAGACCGCCAATCGCCCCGCCCATCAGCACCCATTTGGTGATGTTTCCATGGTGAAAGCGCTGGAACATATCCTGGGTACGCAGTACCAGCTTATTAAAAACCGGCCCCACACAGCCAAAAACCATCCCGAGGATCAGATACAGCCACAGCGTATTGACCGGCGCGTTGGACAGTTTCCCTACTTCGATGATCGGCGATTCACCGTTGAAAATGCGGAAAACAATGCTCGACATGATTACGCCGGTAAAGACGGCTTTGATCGAGATAAGGTTATAGCGAAACTGCGGACGCATCTCCTCGATGATAAACAGAATGCCCGCCAGCGGTGCGTTGAAGGCGGCTGAAAGCCCTGCCGCTGCCCCGGTTGCCAACAGCGTATGGCGCGCCTCGGCGCTGCGCATGCGGAAGATATCCAGCACCATGCGGCCAATATTACCGCCGATTTGTACCGTCGGCCCTTCGCGTCCCAGCACCATCCCTGCGCCCAGCGTGCCCATCCCGCCGAAAAACTTGACCGGCAACACGCGCCACCAGCGTACGGGGCGAAGTTCTTCCAGCGCCCCTTCGATCTCCGGGATCCCCGACCCGCCAGCTTCCGGCGCAAATTTACGCACCAGAAAATAGCCGACCATCGCCAGTAATGCAGAGAGGATAAACGCCAGCGGCCAGAGCAGAACCGGATGGTCAGCCACATTCACTAGCGCACCGATACGCAGGTTTTGCACCCAGCTCACCGCTTTTTCGAACGCCACGCCCGCCAGACCGGTGAGCGTCCCCACCACTGCCGCCATCATTAAGATCGCCAGCGGCGTTTTATCCCGCTCCAGCAGTCGACGAATTTGGTCTCTGCGCCGTAAGCGCACAATTTGCTGTGCTTCAAAAGAGGGAGTTTCTGTCTTCATCAGATGATCATTAATTGGTAATACAAATGCAGAGGCGGCATTGTACTCGCCTCTTACCCGAAAATCCCCTGTAAATCGTAATGTTTCAAATGCGCAAAACTTTCATAACCTTCTCTGAATAACTAGAATAGCGGGCATTCACTTTTTCTACGAACCAGGAACCCATCCATGAGTAAGTCTGAAAACCTCTACAGCGCAGCACGCGAGCTAATCCCCGGCGGCGTTAACTCCCCTGTTCGCGCCTTTACTGGCGTGGGTGGTACTCCGCTGTTTATCGAAAAAGCGGACGGCGCGTATCTGTACGATGTCGATGGTAAAGCCTACATCGATTACGTCGGCTCCTGGGGACCGATGGTACTGGGACACAATCATCCGGCGATCCGCAACGCGGTGATCGACGCGGCTGAGCGTGGCCTGAGCTTCGGCGCGCCGACCGAGATGGAAGTCAAAATGGCGGAGCTTGTGACCGAACTGGTACCGACGATGGACATGGTGCGAATGGTCAACTCCGGTACCGAAGCGACCATGAGCGCCATTCGTCTGGCGCGTGGCTTCACCGGCCGCGATAAGATCATCAAATTTGAAGGCTGCTACCACGGCCACGCGGACTGTTTGCTGGTAAAAGCCGGTTCCGGCGCGCTGACCCTGGGCCAGCCGAACTCTCCGGGCGTGCCGGCTGATTTCGCAAAACACACCCTGACCTGTACCTATAACGATCTCAACTCTGTGCGTGCCGCGTTCGAGCAGTTCCCGCAGGAGATCGCCTGCATCATCGTTGAACCAGTCGCGGGCAACATGAACTGCATCCCGCCGCTGCCGGAATTCCTGCCGGGTCTGCGCGCACTGTGCGATGAGTTCGGCGCGTTACTGATTATCGACGAAGTGATGACCGGCTTCCGCGTAGCGCTGGCTGGCGCACAGGATTACTACAACGTGGTACCGGATCTGACCTGTCTGGGCAAAATCATCGGCGGCGGTATGCCTGTGGGCGCGTTCGGTGGTCGTCGCGACGTGATGGACGCGCTGGCTCCTACGGGTCCGGTCTATCAGGCGGGCACCCTCTCCGGCAACCCGATTGCGATGGCGGCCGGTTTTGCCTGTCTGACCGAAGTGGCGCAGCTGGGCATTCACGAAACGCTGGATGAACTGACGACGCGCCTGGCGGAAGGTCTGCTGGAAGCGGCAGAGGAAACCGCGATCCCGCTGGTCGTTAACCACGTTGGCGGCATGTTCGGGATTTTCTTCACCGACGCGAAAACCGTCACCTGCTATCAGGACGTGATGGCCTGTGACGTGGAACGCTTCAAGCGCTTCTTCCACATGATGCTGGACGAGGGGATTTACCTTGCGCCTTCCGCGTTTGAAGCGGGCTTTATGTCCGTGGCGCACAGCATGGAAGACATCAATAACACTATCGACGCCGCACGTCGGGTGTTTGCTAAGCTGTAACAGAGTACGTTTTAAACCGTAGGCCGGGTAAGGCGAAGCCGCCACCCGGCTTTTTTATTGCCGGATGGCGACGCGAAGCGTCTTATCCGGCCTACACGAAAAACAACCGAATCAACGACTCTGCTTACGTAACAGATAAATAAAGTACGGCGCACCGATAAACGTTGAGAGTATCCCCGCCGGGATCTGATACGGAAACAGCACCATCCGCCCGCACCAGTCGGCAAAGATGAGTAATAATCCTCCCGCCAGCGCCGACATCACAATATGCGGCATCGTTCGACGAAAACCTAACATCCGCGCGATATGCGGTGCCATCAGCCCGACAAAACTCAGCGGACCGATTGTCATTGTGGCGGCAGCCGTCAGACTGGCTGCCAGCAGCAGCAGGCCAACCCGCGATGGTGTCAGCGCGATACCGACTGCGCGGGCGGTATCACCGCCCAGCGGCAAAATCGTCAACCAGCGACGGCACAGTGGCGTGATCGCCAGCAGGATCGCCATCACCACCCCGGTATGCAGCACCTGCTGGCCCGTCGCGTTATAGGTCGAACCGGAGATCCAGGTCAGTACCCCGGCCATACGCGGATCGCCGCTTGCCTGTAGCATCATCAACAGCATGGTGAAAGCCGTGCTGAGCGCCATCCCGGCCAGCAGCATACGGTGGGGGGAGAATCCTCCCCGCCCGGCGGCAATCATAATGATCAACAGCGTGGCGGCAGCACCGAGACTCCCGGCGGGCAACAGCCAGCCAAACGCATTGCCCGGCACCAGAAACAGCATCAGCACAACGCCGAACGCCGCGCCGGAGCTGATCCCCAGCACCTCAGGACTCGCCATCGGGTTCCCGGTCAGCCGCTGGATAATACACCCCGCCACCGCCAGCATCACCCCGGCGATCATCGCCGCCAGAATGCGCGGCCAGCGCCAGGGCATCAGTTCTTCCAGTTGCACGCCGCTGGCCCAGCTCCAGCCCTGCGCGTCACGCCCCAACGACAGCGCGACATATGCCCCGATCAACAACAGCACGCCGCCGATCAGCGCATAACCCAGCACATGCTGACGTTCCGTCGCCACCCGATCGCTGACGTTCATATCCGGCGCGCTCTGACTTCGCAGACGCGGTAGCAGCCACAGCAGCAGCGGTGCGCCGATCAGCGCCGTCACAGAACCGGTGGACACTTCCATCCATACACGGGTCAGCCAGAGAATGACCTGATCGGACAGCCACAGAATCAGCGCCCCGATCAGCGGAGCCAGCATCAGGCGCGCCAGCAGACGACGCGCGCCCAGCATTTTCGCCAGCAGCGGCGCGAACAGACCGATAAAACCGATAATCCCCACCGCATTGACCAGCAGCGCGCTAAGCACAATCGCCAGCGTCAGCGCCGCCAGACGTGCCAGCGACAGCGCCAGCCCTAGATTTCGCGCAACGCCATCATCCAGCCCCATGAGGGTTAGCGGGCGCAGCAGCAACAGGGTGAGCATCACACCGCCCAGCAGTTGCGGCCACAGACGCTGCACGCCGCCCCAGTCAGTTTGCGTCAACGTTCCGGTGCTCCACAGGAACATGCTTTGCAACTGATCGTGGTGAAAGATGACTAACAGCTGGTTGATAGCCCCGCAGTACAGACTGACCACCAGACCGGCGAGGATCAGCGTGACGGGAGAAAGTCGTTTCCCCCAGGCGACGCCAAACACCAGCGCGCCGACAATACAGGCGCCCGCCAGCGCGGCAAACTGCGCGGCCATCACGCCCGGGATCGCCCACAATGTCGTGACCGTCATCCCCAACTGCGCGCCAGTCGCCACGCCCAGCGTGGTCGGTTCCGCCAGCGGGTTACGCAGCACCTGTTGAAAGAGCACGCCAACCAGACCCAACCCGGCCCCAACCAGTAAGGAGATCACCAGACGAGGGAGAAGGCTGTAATGGAAAATCATCTGCTCGATGACGTCAATATCGGGTGACCACAGCGCCTGCTGCCACTGGGCCCGCGGCAGCGCAACGGAGAAATTCGTCCAGGTTAACCCTACGGCGACGATAAACAACAGCGCCAGCAACAGCGCCGGGAAGCGTGCAATACGTTTGCTCACGCTTTGCCCCCCAGCGCATTATCCAGAATGCGTACAAAATTCATGGTCGACAGTGTGGCGCCATAGAACCACACGGGCGGTACGCGCTGGAAACGCCCTTCACGCACGAACGGCATCGCCTGCCAGAGTGGCGTTGCCATCAGCGTGGCCATCTCTTTGTTATTACCATGGTCAAAGCAAAGCACATCGGCATCTTTGTAGGCTGCAAGGCGATCGATCCCCACCACCGTGCTGCCCCAGAAATTGGTTTCTCCCTGCCAGGCGTTTCGAATACCGTATTCATCCAGCACGTCCTGGAACAGGCAGTTCGGGCCGAAGACCAGCATATGGCGAGGATCGAGGAGAGTGATCAGCAGGAGCGGGCGTTCGCCACGTTGCACAAAGCGCGGTTTCCGGCTGGCGATAAACTGGTCGTATTCCGCCAGATGTCGCTCAGCCGCAGATTCCAGATTCAGCATCTGCGCCATATCGATCAGCGATCGGCGCGCCACGGCTAAGGGCTGTTTGCCATCGCTGAAGTTGAAGCCGCGTCCGGGCGAAATTCGCGCCAGCGTTTCGGGAGAAGGACCGTACCCTGTCGACCAGAACATATAGGAGGGCTTCATTTCGGTCAGCAGTTCAAGATTCGGCTCGGTGCGTAATCCGACATCAATCACCGACGCAGGCAGCGGTGGCTCATTCACCCACAGGCGGTAGTTAGGAATGTCTGCCACGCCATAGGGCGTTACGCCAAGCGCCAGCAACAGCTCGACCGGCAGCCACTCCAGCGCCACGATGCGATGCGGATCGACAGAGGCCGCGCGCGCCGGCTTCATCTGCCAGAGCAGCGGGGAAAGTGCCATCGCCGTTAATAAACGACGACGTGTTATATGGTGTAAGCCGCTCATCAATACACAAAACTCACAGGTGCAGCGCCTGCCGGATGCGGCAGGATCCCCATCGGGATGCCATAAATACGTTCCAGGGTTTCGCTACGCATCAGATCGGCGGGCGTTCCCTGGGCAATCATTTCGCCACCGCGCAAGGCGACTAAGTAGTCACAGTAGCGGGCAGCCATGTTGATATCATGCAGCACGGCGATCACCGTCAGGCCACGCTCCTGACTAAGGCGATGAACCAGCGCCAGCACATCAACCTGGTGGGCAATATCCAGCGCCGAGGTGGGTTCATCCAGCAGCAAACAGCGACTGTCCTGCGCCACCAGCATTGCTATCCACGCGCGCTGACGTTCACCGCCGGAAAGACTGTCGACCAGACGATGCGCCAGGGGTTTTAACCCTACCAGCGCGATCGCCTCTTCTACTTTTTCTCTGTCCGCGACGCCAAAACGGCCCAGCGCCCCGTGCCACGGATAGCGACCAATCGCCACCAGTTCACGTACGGTCATCCCTTCCGCCTGCGGCAACTGCTGCGGTAAATACGCCACCTTACGGGCAAACGCTTTGCTGTTCCAACTGTTCAGCGGTTGCGCATCGAGCAGGATATCCCCTTCTGACGGCGGCTGATGGCGACCCAACATTTTTAACAACGTGGATTTACCTGAACCGTTGTGACCAATCAGGCCAGTCACTTTACCGACGGGAAAAGTTAACGACAGAGGGTGCAGAAGCGTGCGACCGGGCACGCGAAAGGAGACATCACGCAGTGCAAACGTGGTATCGGGATGATGGGTCTGTTCCTGCATAGCGGCCAACTTGTAAAGCGGGCACGCAATGCGTGCCCAAAGAAAAATTAGAAACGGAAGGTTGCGGTAGCAACCACCTGACGTTCCGCGCCCCAGAAGCAGCCATAGGTGTTAAAGCAGCTGGCGACGTATTCGCGGTCGAACAGGTTGTTGACATGCAGCGCGACGTTGGAACCCGCCATGCCCAAGCGTGCCAGGTCGTAACGAACCAGCGCATCCACCAGGGTGTAGCTGCCGACTTTAAAGGAGTTCGCCGGATCGCCATAGCTGGAGCTGGTATAGCGAACGCCGGTGCCCAGGGTCAGACCGGAGAGCGGGCCGTCAAACATCGTGTAATCGCCCCACAGCGACGCCATATGTTTGGGCACCTGCGCCGGAGTGTTGCCTTTGTAGTTGGTGTCGGTGGTGTATTCCGCATCCGTATAGGTGTAGGAACCGACCACGTTAACGCTGGCAGACAGCGCCGCTTTCGCTTCCACTTCGACGCCGCGTGAACGAATCTCACCGCCTTCAACCGAGAAGAACGAACCGTTAGGATCGGCCATCAGGTTGTTGGTTTTGGTCAACTGATAGACTGCGCCGGTGAGCACGATCGGACGATCGCTCGGGACATATTTCACGCCTGCTTCGTACTGCTTGCCTTTAGACGGAGCAAAGATGCTGCCGTTCGCGCCCACGGTAGAAGCCGGCTCGAACGACTCGCTGTAGCTGAAGTACGGGGTCACGCCGTTGTCGAACAGGTAGTTTACACCGCCGCGCCAGGTGAACTCGTTATCATTACGCGAGTGCTGAGTATTCTCTTCACGATCCAGAGTGTCCTGCTGCGCCCAGTCATAACGCCCACCCAGGGTCACCAGCACTTTATCCCACTGCATCTGATCCTGGGCGTACACGCCGGTCTGCTTCTGCTTGTTCAATACGCGGTAAGCGGCGCCAGGCCCAGGGTGTGAGCCAAAATCGAAGTCGCTGCGATCAAGGTTGTAGATGTCAGATGGCGCAACCGAACCCGCCCAGCCAAACCAGGAGTCGATATCGTTACGCATGCGCATAAAGTCAACGCCGGTCAGCAGGGTATGATCCAGAGAACCGGTCGCAAACTTGCTTTGCAGTTGAGTATCCACAGAGAAGTTCTGCAGTTTCTCGTGATCATCCACGTACTGACGGGTCAGCGTATGGCCCCACTGTGACTGCGGCACGCTGGCGCAAGGGCTGGTACTCGGGTTGCTCGAATAGAGCGGATCGGAGCACATGCCGTATCCGTAGACGCTGTTCTGCGAAACTTCGTTTTCCGCGTAACGCAGGTTTTGACGCACGGTAAAGGTATCGTTGAATTCGTGATCGAAGCTGTAACCAACCATCTTCTCATTACGAGAGTAGGTATTGTTGTTCGCGCCTTCGTTGAAGTCGGTCGACAGACGCTTACCGTTCGGCAGCGTGCTGACGGTCCCCTCTTTCGGCAACCAACCGTAGTAACCGGTCTCGGGTTCGTTCTGGAAGTAAGACAGGAACGTGAAATTGGTCTTGTCATCCGGACGCCAGCTAAAGGACGGCGCGATGGCATAACGCTGTTCTTCCGCACCCTGCTGCTGCGCATTCGCCGAGCGAGCCAGACCGGTTAAGCGATAAGAGTAAACGCCGTCATCATCCAGCGCATCGCTGAAGTCAAAACCAGTCTGGAACAGGCTGTCAGTGCCCATTTTAAACTGAACTTCTTTCAGCGGCTCGGTGGTTGGACGCTTGCTGACCATGTTCAACAAACCGCCCGGGTTGCTCTTACCGTACAAAACAGAAACCGGCCCACGCATCACTTCTGCGCGTTCCAGCATATAAGGATCAATCACCGCATCGTTGTAAAAGTTCCCCTGCATCTTCAGGCCATTCAGATAGTTATTCTGACTTTGGCCGTCGGCAGCGAAACCGCGAATGATCAGGTAGTCATAGGTATTAGATGCGCCACGCGTTCCCACGGCAACGCCAGGCGTATAGCTGAGCGCCTCTTTCACGGATTTCGGCTGGTGCAACGCCATCTCTTCAGCAGTCACCACAGAAATAGACTGGGGAACTTTCTGAATCGGGGTATCTGTTTTGGTCGCGGTGGCTGACTGGCGTGCCGCGATGGTTGCCGCCGGGCCCCACGCACTTTCCTGCGGAGCAGGAGCAGCGGTTACGGTGATAGTGTCTTCTTTTTTCGGTTCAACCGCCGCCTGTGCATAGACAGACATGCCGCTAACCGCTGTGGCTACTACAACTGCGATTTTACGCAGCGAGTGTTTTGGCTGAGCAGTTTTTTGACGCGCCATTGGTATATCTCTGATGGAAAGTGAATGATAACGTAAACGAGAATTATTATTATGACGGCAGAATAATATTCGAAACGCGGTCGCGATAGCAAGCGATACGCGTCCCCACCAAAACTAAGGGGTTAAGAAATATCCAGATGAAAAGAAAGGGTTAAGAAAGAAGTCGGAAATGTTTCTGCGAAGTCATTGCCGGATGGCGGCGAAAACGCCTTATCCGGCCTACCAACCCAATACCTGCATGAGCCCTGTAGGCCGGATAAGCGAAGCGCCATCCGGCACGGCGATTAGTTACTGCCGAACATATCCTTAATCCATCCCGCCACGCCATCGCTGTCTTTCTTCTCTTCCTTCGGCGGCTGTTGCTGCTGCGGTTGCTGCGGCTGAGAAGATTGATCGAACGGGTTCCCGGTCGGCTGCTGCATCATTTCGCCCTGCTGGCAGAGCGAGTCGGGATCGGAGGTCCAGACTGGCAACGTGCGCATACCGCCACTGCAGACAAAGTTGCCGTCATAGTCGACGCCCATCTCCGCAATATCCTCCGGCGGCGTCAGCGTTAGCGGCGTCGGCGTCTGGTTAGCCAGATAGCGCTGATAAATCGACATCGCCCCGCTCGCCCCGTACAGCTTCGTCGGCTGGTTGTTATCGCGGCCCACCCAGGTGATGGTCACCTGACTGCCGTCAATACCGGCAAACCAGGTATCGACGTTGTTGTTCGTGGTCCCGGTTTTACCCGCCAGATGCAGATTCGGATACTTCGCGCCAAGCTGACGACCGGTGCCGCGCTGCACAACCTGCTGCATCGTCCACAGCGTCATATAGGCGGCCTGCGCCGGAACGGCACGCTCCGCCTGCGGGAAGCTCTGATACAGCACCGTGCCGTCTTCAGCAATGACCGAACGCAGCGCGGAAAGCGGCGCACGGTTACCGCCGCTGGCGATCGTCTGGAACGCCTGTGCCACTTCAATCGGCGTCAGGTTCAGCGCCCCCAGCAGCATAGCCGGAACCGGATGCAACTGCTCTTTCGGCACGCCCAGCTTCAGCCAGGTGTCGGTAACAGCCGGCAAGCCGAGTGCCATCCCCAGATTGACCGTCGGCACGTTCATAGAACGCGTCAACGCATCCACCAGCATCACTTTTCCGCTTTCGCTGTAGCGACGGTCATCGTTCTGCGGCGACCACACCTGGCCGTTTGGCTGACGCAGCGCAATCGGCGCATCGGCAATCCAGGTATTCAGGCGATAGATTTTCGGCTGGCTCAGCGCGGTCAGATAGGTCGCCGGTTTGGCCAGTGAACCAATCGAACGACGCGCCTGCATCGCGCGGTTATAGCCAGCGAACTGCGGCTCAGCGCCGCCGACCATGGCGCGAACTTCGCCACTGAAGCGGTCAACCACCACAATCGCCGTTTCCAGATCGCTCAGCTTGCGCTGTTTCTTCAGTTCCGGAATGCCGTCAACGGCGGCTTTCTCGGCGGCATCCTGGGCGACAGAGTCAAAGGTGGTGAAGATCTTCACGCCGGAGAGATCTTTTACTTTATCACCCAGCTTCGCCTGCAACTCCTGACGCACCATCTGCATAAACGCAGGCTGTGGCGAGATCACCCCACCGCGCGGCTGCACGCCTAACGGACGCGCGCTCAGCATGTCGTACAGTTCCTGATCGATCACCTGCTGTTGTTGCAGCAGACGCAGCACCAGGTTACGACGTTCAAGCGCCAGTTTCGGGTTGCGCCATGGATTGTAGATTGAGGCCCCTTTCACCATCCCCACCAGCAGCGCCTGCTGATCAAGACTCAGTTCTTCTACCGGACGACCAAAGTAGTACAGACTTGCCAACGGGAAGCCGCGGATTTCGTTATCGCCGCTCTGACCGAGATACACCTCGTTCATATACAGCTCAAGAATGCGATCTTTGCTGTAGCGCGCATCCATCAGCAGCGCCATATAGGCTTCGTTAGCCTTACGCCAGTACGAACGTTCGCTGGAGAGGAACAGGTTTTTCACCAGCTGTTGGGTCAGGGTACTTGCCCCCTGTACCGTGCGTCCGGCGGTCAGGTTCGCCAGCACCGCGCGACCGATAGAGTACAGACTCACCCCGTCATGCTCATAGAAATGACGGTCTTCGGTCGCCAGCAGCGTGTCCACCAGCAGATCCGGGAAGCCACTGCGCGGGACAAACAGACGCTGTTCGCCGTTTGGCGACGACAGCATAGTGATCAAACGCGGATCGAGACGGAAGAAACCGAACTGGCGGTTGTTGTCCATGTTGACGATGGTATCCAGGCGACCGCCATCGAACGTCAGACGCGCGCGCACCTGACCCTCTTTGCTGTCCGGGAAATCAAACGGACGACGGATCATCTCAATACTGTTCGCCTGAACGGTAAACTCGCCAGGACGTGTCATCTTGCTGACCTGACGGTACTGGGTGGCTTCCAGCAGCTTAACCATTTCATTTTTGCTGACCGACATTTCCGGCTCAAGGTTGACCATTCGGCCATACACTGCCGCCGGCAACTGCCAGACTTTGCCATCGATACGGCTACGGATTTTTTGATCCAGATAGACGCCGTAGATGGCAAGCAGTACCGCAAAAACAATCGCAATTTTCAGCAGCAGCCACAACCAGCCGCGCTTACCACGAGGCTTACGCCCTTTGCCTTTACCTTTACGCGGCATCGGTTCTTCATCCTCATAGTCATCATCATATTCGTCGTCGTACTCATCATCTCTGAGTTGGCGACGGCTCACCTTTTGTTTCACCGGACGCGTGGATTTCCCTTTGCGTCCAATTGGCTCGCGGTCATTCCCGGCCATGCTTTTTCTCCGCAACATTCAGGCGCAAAGGCCTGATTCTCTGTTCTTCCGTCAGAAGACAGAAGAAGAAATCTCTCAATTTTACTGCTCTTTTTCCGGATACGGCATAAACGCCTTATCCGGCCTACGAATACTTTTTGGTGCGCCGCGTCGGCGCCGTGTTCGCCGGATCGTCCGGCCAGACATGTTTGGGGTAGCGCCCTTTCATCTCTTTTTGCACGTCGCGATACGACCCTTGCCAGAACGCGGCCAAATCCCGGGTAATCTGCAACGGTCGCTGTGCGGGGGATAAGAGCTCCAGCACCAGCGGCACGCGGCCCTCAGCAATCGTCGGCGTGCTGGCCTCGCCAAACATCTCCTGCATTCGGACCGCCAGCGCCGGCGGGTTATCTTCGTGATAACGAATGGCTATCCGGCTTCCCGTCGGCACAGTGTAATGTGTGGGTAACGAACTCACCAGACGTTGCTGTAGGGAATAATCCAGTAATCCGCTCAATGCCTGGTGAACATCCAGTGATTTCAGGCCGCGCAGCGAATGCACGCCGCTCATATGCGGCAGCAGCCAGTTCTCCAGCGAGGCCAGCAATGTCCGATCGTCCACCGCAGGCCAGTCATACTCCGGCAGCCATTTCGCCGCACAGTGCAAACGTAAACGCAGTTGTTCTGCCGCAGGCGTCCAGTTGAGCACGCTCAGGCCTTTATCACGGATACCGTTAAGCATCGCCAGATGCAACTCGTCTTCAGACGGTTTTGCCAGCGGCTGGACTTTGACCGTCAGTTCGCCTATCCGCATTCTGCGCCAGGCTTTCAGCGTCCCCTGCGCCTCATCCCACTCAATGGTATCAGACTGCTGTAGCAGTTCAGGACAACGTGAGATAAGCGCGTCGATATCGAGCGGCAGCGCCAGCAGGATCCTGGCATCCGGCGACGCGCTGCCCTGCAACAACAGCGGCGCAATCAGCCATTCGTGCCGCCCCAGCGCATCATCGACGTCCAGCGCCGCGCCCATGCCATTCGCCAGTTGATAACGCCCGTCCTGGCTGCGTCGACGCGCGATACGATCGGCAAAGGCCCGGGCCAGCAGCGGGGCGATGCGCGACGTATCCGCTTCGCCGTTACGGACATTCAGACGTTTAAGGAGTTGCTGACTACGCTGCTGCCAGGCGGGCTGATGGCGGGAAAACGCCACACCAAGATCGGTATTGCCCATCCGCGGCGGCTCTTCAAGAATGGCTGCCAGCTTTGCCGCCGTAGCTGCGTCGTCGGGTGTGGAAGCACTGACTAACATCGCGGCCAGGCGCGGGTCGTTACCCAACGCCGCCATTTTTTGTCCCGTTGCACTAAGTTGTTCGCCATCCAGCGCGCCCAGCATGCACAGCAATCGTTTCGCCGCCTGTAAGTTGATGGCAGGCGGCCGATCCAGCCAGGTGAGTTGCGCGGGATCGCGACATCCCCACTGCAACAACTCCATCAGCAAACCGGAGAGATCGCTGTGCAACATCTCAGGATCCCCCTGCGCCGCCGCACGTTCCGCCTGCTCTTTCGCCAGCAGATGCAAACAGATCCCCGGCTCCAGACGCCCGGCACGCCCGGCACGCTGGGTCATTGAGGCCTGACTAATGCGCTGAGTGATAAGCCGGGTCAATCCGGTGCGCGCATCAAATCGCGCCACCCGCTCCTGCGCGCAATCCACCACCAGTCGAATCCCCTCAATGGTCAGACTGGTCTCGGCAATGTTGGTTGCCAACACAACTTTGCGCATTCCTTCCGGGGCCGGCAAAATCGCTTTGCGCTGATCGTTGAGCGACAGCGCGCCATACAACGGACACAGCAGCACATCGCTGCCGACTCGCGAACTTAATTGTTCCTGTACGCGCAGGATCTCCCCGACACCGGGTAAAAACAGCAGTAGCGAGCCGGGCTCTTTGCGCAGTAGTTCGGCGCTGGCGACGGCCACGGCTTCGTCAAAACGCAATTGCGACGCCAGCGGCTGATAACGACGCTCAACGGGGAAGGCGCGCCCTTCGGAAACAATCACCGGCGCATCCGGCAGGCACTGTTGCAGGCGATCGTTATCCAGCGTGGCGGACATGATCAGCAGTTTGAGATCGTCGCGCAACCCTTGCTGCACATCCAGCAGCAGCGCCAGCGCGAGATCCGCCTGTAAACTGCGTTCGTGAAATTCATCGAGGATCACCAGCCCAACGCCGCTGAGCTCCGGGTCACGCTGGATCATACGCGTCAGAACCCCTTCGGTGACCACCTCAAGCCGTGTTGCTGGCCCGACGCAGGATTGCGCCCGCATCCGGTAACCGACCGTCTCGCCGGGCTTTTCATTGAGTAATTCCGCAAGCCTTTGCGCCACGTTTCGTGCCGCCAGGCGACGCGGTTCCAGCAGGATAATCCGCCCTTCGACCCCTTTATGCGCCAGAAACTGCAGCGGCAACCAGGTTGACTTACCGGCGCCCGTCGGCGCGCTCAGCAGAACCTGCGGCGCAGAATCCAGGGCGGTAAGCAATTCAGGGAGTACAGCAGCAACAGGTAACGACGTCACAAATGGCTCCAGAGGGTTAACATTCTTCGCGCCGCATTGTAGCATCGCGTTAATTCATAACCGAGTACCTAAGATGTCTGAGCCGAAACGGCTGTTCTTTGCCATCGAACTGCCTGCTACCGTACGTGAGCAAATTATCTCGTGGCGAGCGGCGCATTTCCCCCCTGAAGCGGGGCGACCGGTCGCGGCCGAAAACCTGCATTTAACGTTGGCGTTTTTAGGCGATGTGAGCGCTGACAAACAACAGGCGCTGATCGCCCTTGCCGGACGCATTCGCCAGCCCGGTTTTACGCTCAATCTCGATGATGCCGGGCAGTGGTTACGCTCTCGCGTCGTCTGGCTGGGGACGCGTCAGTCCCCGCGTGGGCTGTTGCAACTGGCCAATATCCTGCGAGCCCAGGCGGCGCGCAGCGGTTGTTACCAGAGTCCGCAGCCGTTTCATCCTCACGTAACGCTGCTGCGCGATGCCAGTCACGCCGTGGCGATCCCGCCGCCTGGCTTTGGCTGGTCATTTCCGGTGACGGAATTTGCCCTGTATGCCTCTTCTTTTTCCCGGGGACGCACGCGTTACGCCAAACTTCAGCGCTGGACGCTCACCGACTAATTAAGGAAATGCGTGATGCAATTTACTCCTCCTCTCCAGCGCGCGACGCTGGTTCAGCGGTATAAACGCTTTTTAGCCGATGTGATCACACCTGACGGGACTGAACTCACGCTACACTGCCCCAACACCGGGGCGATGACCGGGTGTGCAACGCCCGGCCATACGGTCTGGTATTCGACGTCGGAGAATAGTAAACGCAAATATCCGCACACCTGGGAATTAACGCAAACCCAGACGGGCGCGTTAATTTGTGTGAATACGTTGTGGGCTAACAGGCTGACGAAAGAGGCCATTGAACAGGGGCGAGTTTCAGAACTTTCAGGTTATTCCACGCTGAAAAGCGAAGTAAAATACGGCGCCGAACGGAGCCGCATCGATTTTATGTTACAGGCAGATTCGCGGCCTGACTGCTATATTGAAGTGAAATCGGTAACGTTAGCGGAAAAGGATTTTGGTTATTTTCCCGATGCCATCACTGAACGAGGTCAGAAACATCTTCGGGAACTGATGAGCGTAGCGGCTGAGGGCAAACGCGCAGTGATTTTCTTTGCCGTCCTGCACTCCGCCATTACACGGTTTTCACCCGCGCGCCATATTGACGCGAAATATGCGCAACTATTGTTCGAAGCACAGCGTAAGGGGGTAGAAATTCTGGTTTATAAAGCGGAACTTTCTGCCGATAGTATGACTCTGATAGAGCCATTAACTGTCACTTTATAGTGTTGTAAACAATTGGTTATTTAGTATTCTGGTCGCGTGCGCAAATACGCTTTTCCTCACAGGGTTGTCAAGTGTTACGTTTAGTTAATTGCTATCCGGAAAAGCATCTGCTATTTATAGCGACCTGATTTTTCCCCCGAACATGGGGATCGATAGTGCGTGTTAAGGAGAAGCAACATGCAAGAAGGGCAAAACCGTAAAACATCGTCCCTGAGTATTCTCGCCATCGCTGGGGTGGAGCCGTACCAGGAGAAACCGGGCGAAGAGTATATGAACGAAGCCCAGCTGTCGCACTTCAGGCGTATTCTTGAAGCATGGCGTAATCAACTTAGGGATGAAGTCGATCGCACCGTTACTCATATGCAGGATGAAGCTGCCAACTTCCCGGACCCGGTAGACCGTGCCGCACAGGAAGAAGAGTTCAGCCTCGAACTGCGTAACCGTGACCGTGAGCGCAAACTGATCAAAAAGATCGAGAAAACGCTGAAGAAGGTTGAAGACGAAGATTTCGGCTACTGCGAATCCTGCGGTGTGGAAATTGGTATTCGTCGCCTGGAAGCGCGTCCAACAGCCGATCTGTGCATCGACTGCAAAACGCTGGCTGAAATTCGCGAAAAACAAATGGCTGGCTAAGGCCTGGCGTTTGAAACGTTTACAACAGGCGGGGCTTTCCCCGCCTGTTCATTTTTACGCAAAGATGACTGACTCACACTATATTGGCCGATTCGCCCCATCACCTTCCGGTGAACTGCATTTTGGCTCCCTCATTGCTGCACTGGGCAGCTACTTACAGGCTCGCGCCCGTCAGGGAATATGGCGAGTACGTATAGAAGATATTGATCCCCCTCGTGAAGTTCCCGGTGCCGCCGACACTATTCTGCGTCAACTGGAACATTACGGCCTGCACTGGGATGGCGATATTTTATGGCAGTCGCAGCGCCATGACGCCTACCGCGACGCGCTCGCCTGGTTATATGACCGGGGGCTGAGCTACTACTGCACCTGTACCCGTGCGCGGATCCAGAGCATTGGCGGAATTTACGATGGTCATTGCCGCGAGTTACATCACGGGCCAGAGCAGGCGGCGGTGCGGATTAAACAGCGGCAACCTGTCACCCGTTTTCACGATCGGCTGCGCGGAGACATTCAGGCTGACGAACGACTGGCGAGAGAGGATTTTATTATCCATCGCCGTGATGGGCTATTCGCCTATAACCTGGCGGTGGTGGTGGATGACCATTTTCAGGGGGTCAGCGAAATCGTGCGCGGCGCCGATTTGATCGAACCGACGGTGCGCCAGATCTCGCTGTACCAGCAGTTCGGCTGGACGCCCCCTGACTATATTCATCTGCCGCTGGCGCTCAATGAACAAGGCGCTAAACTTTCCAAACAGAATCATGCCCCTGCCTTGCCGCACGGCGATCCGCGCCCTGTTCTCATCGACGCGCTGCGCTTTCTCGGGCAACAGAGCGATTTGCCGTGGCAGGAGATGCGCGTCGACGAGATCCTGGCCTCCGCCGTGGCAAACTGGACGCTTTCGACGATACCTGAATCGGCGATTGTAAATCCGGCATTCTCAAATACGTCGTGCTGAGCTATGATTAGCCGCTATTTTTACACAGCAAACGATTTGAACTGAATTCTGAATATTGTTTGACACTACCGAGGTGCACTATTTTTACCCGAGTCGCTAATTTTTGCCGCAAGGTGCTAAGCCGCGAGGAGAGCGAGGCCGAAATTGCCGTCGCCCGTCCGCGTATGACGGTCATCCCGCGCGAGCAGCACGCTATTTCACGCAAAGATATCAGTGAAAATGCCCTGAAGGTAATGTACAGGCTGAATAAAGCGGGATATGAAGCCTGGCTGGTCGGCGGTGGCGTCCGTGACCTTCTGCTCGGCAAAAAACCGAAAGATTTTGACGTCACGACCAATGCGACGCCGGACCAGGTGCGCAAGCTGTTCCGCAATTGCCGTCTTGTTGGCCGCCGTTTCCGTCTGGCGCACGTCATGTTTGGCCCGGAAATTATTGAAGTCGCCACCTTTCGTGGTCACCACGAAGGCAGCGAAAGCGATCGCACCACGTCCCAACGCGGACAAAACGGCATGCTGCTGCGCGACAATATTTTCGGCTCCATCGAAGAAGACGCCCAGCGCCGTGACTTCACCATTAACAGCCTTTATTACAGCGTCGCCGATTTCACCGTCCGCGACTATGTCGGCGGCATGCAGGATCTGGAAGATGGCGTGATTCGCCTGATCGGCAATCCGGAAACCCGTTATCGCGAAGATCCGGTGCGGATGCTGCGCGCCGTGCGTTTCGCAGCCAAGCTCGATATGAAGATCAGCCCGGAAACGGCAGAGCCGATCCCGCGCCTGGCCACGCTGCTCAACGATATCCCGCCCGCGCGCCTGTTTGAAGAGGCGCTGAAGCTATTACAGGCGGGTTACGGCTATGAAACCTATAAAAAGCTGCGCGAATACAGCCTGTTCCAGCCACTGTTCCCGACCATCACGCGCTATTTCACTGAGAATGGCGACAGCGCAATGGAACGTATCATCGCGCAGGTACTGAAAAACACCGATAACCGCATTCATAACGATATGCGCGTTAACCCGGCCTTCCTGTTTGCCGCGATGTTCTGGTATCCGCTGCTGGAAATGGCGCAGAAAATCGCCCAGGAAAGCGGTCTGGCCTACTATGATGCGTTTGCGCTGGCGATGAATGAAGTGCTTGATGAAGCCTGTCGTTCGTTGGCGATACCGAAACGCCTCACGTCGCTGACCCGTGATATCTGGCAGCTACAGCTGCGCATGTCCCGTCGTCAGGGTAAACGTGCGTGGAAGCTGATGGAGCATCCGAAATTCCGCGCCGCATATGATTTACTCGCTCTGCGCGCTGAAGTGGAAAACAATGCCGAACTGCAGCGTCTGGCGCAGTGGTGGGGCGAATTCCAGGTTTCCGCGCCACCAGAGCAGAAAGGCATGCTGAACGAGCTGGATGAAGATCCATCGCCGCGCCGTCGTCACCGTCGTCCGCGCAAGCGTGCGCCGCGTCGTGAAGGAACGGCATGACCCTCGTTTATATCGCACTGGGCAGTAATCTGGCCTCTCCTCTGGAGCAGGTCAATGCTGCCGTCAACGCGATAGGCGAGATCCCCGAAAGCCGGATTGTCGCCCTCTCTTCTTTTTATCGAACCCCTCCGCTGGGCCCGCAGGATCAGCCCGATTACCTGAACGCCGCTGTGGCGCTGGCAACGACGCTCGAAGCGGAAACCCTGCTGGACCACACCCAGCGCATCGAACTTCAGCAGGGCCGGGTACGTAAGGCCGAACGCTGGGGACCGCGCACGTTAGATCTGGATATCATGCTGTTTGGCGATCGCGTCATTAACAGCGAACGCCTGACCGTGCCACACTACGATATGAAAAATCGCGGTTTTATGCTCTGGCCGCTGTTTGAAATCGCCCCTGACCTGCACTTCCCTGACGGTACCTCGCTGCAACAGAGACTCGCTCATCTTGGTGCAGAAAAACCCGCACTCTGGTAATGGCCCTCGCCTCATTTCCTGTTTATTGCTTTCGCGCAAACAGTTGCTTAAAACAATTGCCCCACTGAATGTGACTGTTAGAATGCCGGTAAATATGACGTTCACCATCAGGAAATGTTATGAAACCGACCACCATCTCACTGTTGCAGAAGTGCAAACAAGAGAAAAAACGCTTCGCCACCATTACTGCTTATGACTACAGTTTCGCCAGACTGTTTGCCGACGAAGGGATCAATGTGATGCTGGTCGGGGATTCCCTGGGGATGACGGTACAAGGGCATGACTCCACCCTGCCGGTGACGGTTGAGGATATCGCTTACCACACGCGGGCGGTGCGTCGCGGCGCGCCAAATTGCCTGCTGCTCGCCGATCTGCCGTTTATGGCTTACGCGACGCCGGAACAGGCTTTTGAAAATTCAGCCACCGTCATGCGCGCGGGTGCGAACATGGTCAAAATTGAAGGCGGCGCATGGCTGGTGGAGACCGTGAAAATGCTCACCGAACGTGCGGTGCCGGTCTGCGGACATTTGGGGCTGACCCCACAGTCGGTCAATATCTTCGGTGGCTATAAGATTCAGGGTCGTGGCGATGCCGGACAGGTTTTGCTGGACGATGCCCTGGCGCTGGAAGCCGCAGGCGCGCAGCTCATCGTGCTGGAATGCGTCCCGGTTGAACTTGCCAGACGCGTAACTGACGCGCTCTCCATTCCGGTTATCGGCATCGGTGCCGGCAACGTGACCGACGGACAAATTTTAGTCATGCACGACGCCTTTGGCATCACCGGCGGCCATATTCCGAAATTTGCCAAAAATTTCCTTACGCAAGCAGGCGACATGCGCGCCGCGGTACGGCAGTATATTGCCGAGGTTGAGTCCGGCGTCTATCCGGGCGAAGAACACAGTTTCCATTAAGGAGTCTTGTCGTGCTGATTATTGAAACCCTGCCGCTGCTGCGTCAGCATATCCGCAGAGCCCGTCAGGAAGGGAAGCGCATTGCGCTGGTCCCGACGATGGGCAACTTGCATGATGGCCACATGAAGCTGGTTGATGAAGCCAAAGCCCGTGCGGACATCGTGGTGGTGAGTATTTTCGTCAACCCGATGCAGTTTGACCGTCCGGACGATCTGGTGCGTTATCCGCGCACGCTGCAGGAAGACTGCGAAAAACTGAACAAGCGTAAAGTGGATTTCGTCTTTGCTCCCGCGCCGGACCAAATCTATCCTCAGGGCACCGACGGGCAGACATACGTGGATGTTCCTGGCCTCTCGACGATGCTGGAAGGCGCCAGCCGCCCTGGCCATTTCCGTGGGGTTTCAACCATCGTCAGCAAGTTATTCAATCTGGTACAACCGGACGTCGCCTGCTTTGGCGAGAAAGACTTCCAGCAACTGGCGCTAATCCGCAAAATGGTTGCCGATATGGGCTACGACATTGATATCGTCGGCGTGCCGATTATTCGCGCCAAAGACGGTTTAGCCCTGAGTTCGCGTAACGGTTATCTGACGGCCGAACAACGAAAAATTGCCCCAGGTTTGTATAAAGTGATGAGCCGCATTGGCGAAAAACTGCAGGCCGGCGAGCGTGAACTGGAAGAGATTATTGCCATCGCCGAGCAGGAGCTGACGGAAAAAGGCTTCCGCCCCGATGACATTCAGATCCGCGATGCTGACACGCTGCTTGAACTGACCGAAAGCAGCCAGCGTGCGGTGATTCTGGTTGCCGCATGGCTTGGCCAGGCACGGTTAATTGACAATCAGACGGTTGCATTAACCCAGTAGACAGGGGTTAAAAATCGGGCAATACTGCCTGAGAAATTTCTCAAAGCAGGTTTCGACCTGCTTCGTTATCGATACGAGTTTAAGGTAGACGTTATGATTCGCACTATGCTGCAGGGCAAACTCCACCGCGTGAAAGTGACTCAGGCGGACCTGCACTATGAAGGTTCCTGCGCCATCGATCAGGATTTTCTGGATGCCGCCGGGATCCTCGAAAATGAAGCCATCGATATCTGGAACGTGAGCAACGGTAAACGCTTTTCCACCTATGCGATTGCCGCCGAGCGCGGTTCCAGAATCATCTCCGTCAACGGCGCGGCGGCACACTGTGCCAGCGTGGGCGACATTGTGATCATCGCCAGCTTCGTGACCATGTCTGACGAAGAAGCGCGCCGCTGGCAGCCAAAGGTCGCTTACTTCGAAGGCGACAACGAAATGAAACGCACCGCGAAAGCCATTCCGGTTCAGGTTGCGTAAGTAAACTACCCCTGCGGCTGATTGCTGATCAGCCGCGACAGGGTCTCCAGTGAATCCGTTCTTAAGATGTATAAGCGTTTGAGCAAGAACGGATTATCCCCCGGCTTCACCTTCCCTTTTACTGTTGTCACCGCCAGGTGAAATCCGGCCTCTTCCGCGGCTTTCACGGCCGTCGCGTTATAGCCGCCAAACGGATAGGAAAGATAGCGTACATTCGGGTTAAACGGGGCCAGCGCACGCCGGGAGCGTGCAAAATCAAACAAAATATTGTGATAGCTGCGACTAAGCAGGATTGGCCGGTGATAGCCGTCGACCCGATGTAAAAAGTGCGTATGAGACTGAAAGTCAAACACGTCGCGGATGCTATTGAGTTCTGAAATGCTCATAAACTGCAGCGATTTGGGATCCCATTTTTGTGGGCGAACTTTAATTCGCGACGAGATAATAAACGCCGTGGCCTTCATCCCGTACTGCTTCAGCACCGGATAAGCGTAACGACTTACCGACTTCAGGCCGTCATCAAAGGTAATCACCACCGCTCGCGCGGGCAGATTCATGTTGTTACGCACATAACCTTCCAGTTGCGCCATCGTCAGCGTACTGTATCCGCGATCGCGCAGCCAGGTCATCTGATTGCTGAAGGCGCGAACTGACGTGGTGGTGGAGGTATGACGAAAACGGGTGTTCTCTTCATCGCGCAGAATATGGTGATAGGTCAGCACCGGCAAGCCACGATCTTCCTGGGCATCGAGGGCACTTATCCAGGCCAGTCGGTCGCCAATGCGAATCTGATACCAGGTTTGATTCAGCCGGTCTTTCAGCTTACTGATGATGGGATAACGCAGGTTATCCGCCAGTACGCCAAACGGCGCACTGCCAATATTCGGTGCGTTGTAAACGGGGGTAGCTTGCCAGGTGATCAGATTCTGATTGCTGAGCGGTTTATTGAGATCGCCGAGGCTGTCCTCAACGCGTTGTTTACCCTGCACCGGCTCCAGATGGCCCTTGTCAATGAACCCGGTGCCGAAGCCGAATTTGAATTCGTAATAATCCGCCGCGACCGGAATGACAGAAATAATCTGTCCGGCGCGAATATTCCCCACGGTCACCATGTCATCGCCAATTTGCGCCCAAATAGCCGCATCTTCAGTGGTTTGCATATAGCGAGCAGGCAACGCCGCACTGACGACTGTAGAGAGGGACAGCAACAGCAGAAACAAATATTTCATCATTAACAATAACCGGGGCAAGAAACAACGCAGCGATTGTATCAATTCACCTCATTAATAAGAATGATCAATACTCATACAAATCGTGCAGCAGAACAAAGGGGGGATTTTTCTGTTGCTGATGCCAAAGGCTGGTCACTTCTGGCCCACCGAGGGCAACTATCTGGTCGCGAAACGCCTGACTACTCATAGATTCCCGTGATGAAATCATGTGTCCCAACAGCGTCGCATTCACACCGGAGATCACTTCACATTGCGGATGTTTATGGCTCATCAGTGAGGCCACGCGATACGGCGCCGCACCGGGCAGGTCGGTCAGAAAGATGACGCCCTCACCGGAATCCGTAGCATGTAATGCGTCGCACATCATCCGACTCAGCATGTTCGCGCTCAATCCACGCCAAAAATTCACCGCCCGGCATTGCGCCAGCGGGCCGTGTTTTTTTTCCAGAAGGCTCAGCAGTTCCTCAGCCTTATCGTCATGACAGGTAATGACCCAGCCTAGCATTTCTCACCTCATTAGCAGGCAAGTAGTTTATCAGAGTGACAAATGGAGAATGATGACAATGGTCAAAAATCGCCCTCTCCTTACCGCAAGGAGAGGGCGAAAACAATCAGCTACGCAACCCGCGTCCGCGCTGGATTAAGGACCAACACAGCAGATAAAACGCCACAATAAAGACTACCAGCACGCCAAACGTGGTCACTAACGGCACGTCGTGAATACCCAGGAAGCCGTAGCGGAAGCCGCTGATCATGTAGACGATCGGGTTCAGTTGCGATAACCCCTGCCAGAACGGCGGCAGCAGCGTCAGGGAGTAGAACACGCCGCCGAGATAGGTCAGCGGCGTCAGGACAAAAGTCGGGATTAGGCTGATGTCATCAAAGGTTTTCGCGAATACGGCGTTCAACAGACCCGCCAGCGAAAACAGAATCGCGGTCAGAACCAGCGTCAGCGCCACAAACAGCCACGAATGCACCTGGAACGGAACAAAGAACAGTGAAATCGCCGTCACCAGAACCCCGACGCACAGTCCACGCGCCACACCGCCACCGACAAAACCGGCGATAATCACGTGTGTCGGCACCGGCGCAACCAGCAGTTCTTCAATGTTGCGCTGGAACTTGGCGCTAAAAAATGACGACGCCACGTTTGCATACGCGTTGGTGATGACGGCCATCATGATCAGACCCGGCACGATAAACTGCATATAGCTGAAACCGTGCATCTCGCCAATGCGAGAACCAATCAGGTTACCGAAGATAATAAAATAGAGCGTCATGGTGATGACGGGCGGCACCAGCGTCTGGATCCAGATCCGCATGAAGCGGTTAATCTCTTTCGCC
Organism: Citrobacter freundii complex sp. CFNIH2; assembly: GCF_002880615.1. Classification (NCBI taxonomy): domain Bacteria; kingdom Pseudomonadati; phylum Pseudomonadota; class Gammaproteobacteria; order Enterobacterales; family Enterobacteriaceae; genus Citrobacter; species Citrobacter freundii complex sp. CFNIH2. The sequence goes on from NZ_CP025757.1 coordinate 2,885,380, forward strand.
CAGATGCTTTTCAGCGCGACCCAGTAAAGCTGCATCATGCGCGATCTCCTTGTTTTTCATGAACCAGTGACACAAACAGCTCTTCAAGGCGGTTCGCTTTGTTACGCATACTCAGCACCTGAATGCCCTGCGCGCTGAGCTGGCTGAATACGCTGTTAATGCCCTGCTCACGCAACACTTCCACTTCCAGCGTTGAGGTATCCACCAGCCGGTAGTGATAGCCCTCCAGCTGCGGCAGCGGACTTTTCGCCGCCAGATCGAGAATGAAGGTTTCGGATTTGAGCTTAGAGAGCAGGTTCTTCATCGAGGTGTTTTCGACCAGCTCGCCGTGCTGAATAATCCCGATATTGCGGCAGAGCATTTCCGCCTCTTCCAGGTAGTGAGTGGTCAGAATGATCGTGGTGCCTTTGTCGTTTAAATCCTTCAAAAAACCCCACATTGAGCGGCGAAGTTCGATATCGACGCCCGCTGTCGGTTCATCAAGGATCAGCAGCTTCGGCTCATGCATCAGCGCACGGGCAATCATCAGACGGCGCTTCATCCCACCGGATAACATCCGCGCACGTTCGTTGCGTTTTTCCCACAAATCGAGCTGTTTTAAATACTTTTCGCTGCGATCAATCGCCTCTTTTCGCTCCACGCCGTAGTAACCCGCCTGATTGACCACAATCTGCTGTACGGTCTCAAACGGATTGAAGTTAAATTCCTGCGGCACCAGCCCCAGCTGGCGTTTGGCATTGACGACATCTTTTTCGAGATCGTAGCCAAAGACGCTGACGCGCCCGGAAGATTTGTTCACCAGCGAACTGATGATACCGATAGTGGTCGACTTGCCTGCCCCGTTCGGCCCCAGCAGTGCGTAAAAATCCCCCGCCTCGACCTGTAAATCTATCCCGCGTAGCGCCTGAACACCGCCAGGATAGGTTTTTTTAAGTTGTTGAAGTTCCAGTGCAATGGTCATAAATAATTACTTACCTTACGTTCTTACACTTTAATATACTGCATCCTTCAAGATGCCTCTTTGTTGGCTGCCTTCACTTACCCCAGTCACTTACAAATGTAAGCTCCTGGGGATTCATTCAGTTGCCGCCTCGATGCACCTCGAATGATCTTGTATATATTATGTGGTTTAAATAATCCCGGAGTTGCCCTATATTAGCCCAACGCACTTATTTGGTTACAGGTCGTTAACCTCCATGAAAGACATAGATACACTCATCAGCAACAATGCACTATGGTCAAAAATGCTGGTGGAAGAGGATTCCGGATTTTTTGAGAAACTGGCGCAAGCGCAGAAACCACGCTTTCTATGGATTGGATGTTCCGACAGTCGCGTTCCCGCAGAACGTTTAACCGGTCTTGAACCGGGCGAATTATTTGTCCACCGTAATGTGGCCAACCTGGTCATCCACACCGACCTCAACTGCCTCTCTGTTGTTCAGTATGCCGTTGATGTCCTCGAAGTTGAACACATTATTATCTGTGGTCACTACGGGTGTGGCGGCGTACAGGCTGCGGTCGATAACCCGGAACTGGGCCTCATCGACAACTGGTTGCTGCATATCCGTGATATCTGGTTCAAACATAGCTCATTGCTTGGCGATATGCCGCAAGAGCGTCGTATGGACACGCTGTGCGAGCTGAACGTGATGGAACAGGTGTATAACCTGGGCCACTCCACCATCATGCAGTCAGCCTGGAAACGGGGTCAGAAAGTGACTATCCACGGCTGGGCATACGGTATTCACGACGGCCTGCTGCGCGATCTGGAAGTGACCGCGACCAGTCGCGCCACCCTGGAGCAGCGTTATCGCCAGGGCGTTTCTAACCTCAGTCAGAAACACGTCAACCACAAATAAAAATCCCCGGTCATACACCGGGGATGTATCCAGTCAACGCCGGGATTTTCCCGGCTTTTTTACGCTTACTCGTCCAGCAGCACCACTTTGCCGACATACGGCAGATGACGATAGCGCTGAGCGTAATCAATACCGTAGCCCACCACGAACTCATCCGGAATGGAGAAACCGATAAACTCGACCGGAACGTTCACTTCACGGCGAGAGGGTTTATCCAGCAGAGTGCAAATCGCCAGAGATTTCGGTTCACGCAGACTCAGGATTTCACGCACTTTCGACAGCGTGTTGCCGGAGTCAATAATATCTTCCACAATCAGCACGTCTTTGCCGCGAATGTCTTCATCGAGATCTTTGAGGATCTTGACGTCACGGGTGGTGGACATGCCGCTACCGTAGCTGGAGGCGGTCATAAAATCGACTTCATGAGATACCTGCACTTCACGGCACAGATCCGCCATAAACATAAATGAGCCACGCAGCAGACCAACCAGCACCATGTCACTGCCGCTGTCTTTGTAACGTTCAGTAATCTGACGACCCAGTTCGGCAATCCGCGCTTTGATCTCCGCTTCGGGGATCATTACTTCTACAGTATGTTTCATAACTCTAACCATATGATTTAAAAACAAATCACTCAATGCCCGCTTCTACCGGAACAGCATCGAAGTGCAAGGCATGCAGTATACCAGTAAAAGTATTTATCCGCGGCATCTCTTAATAAAGCTCATTTTGTGATGACGATCACACTTGTTAAATCCTATAATTAATTGCTACTAAAAAATTAACAAATTGAGATGGTGTATTTTTATGGCAAATAACAACGCACGTTCACCACGGCTCCTCGTGGTGTTAACGGCCCTCTTTGCAGCGCTTAGCGGGCTGTATCTCCTGATCGGTGGAGGCTGGTTGGTCGCCATTGGCGGCTCCTGGTACTATCCGATCGCCGGTCTTGTCATGCTGGGCGTCGCCGTCATGCTCTGGCGCAGCCAGCGTTCCGCGCTGTGGCTGTACGCTGCCCTGCTCCTCGCCACCCTGATCTGGGGCGTGTGGGAGGTTGGGTTCGATTTTTGGGCGCTCACGCCGCGCAGCGACATTCTGGTCTTCTTCGGCATCTGGCTGATTTTACCCTTTGTCTGGCATCGCCTGATTATCCCTTCCAGGGGGGCCGTCGCCGCTCTGGTGGTGGCCCTGCTGATCAGCGGTGGGATCCTGACCTGGGCGGGCTTCCATGACCCACAGGAAATCAACGGCACGCTGAGCGCCGATGCGACGCCGGCTGAAGCCATCTCCACGATCTCCGACAACGACTGGCCGGCGTATGGCCGTAATCAGGAAGGCCAACGCTTCTCGCCGCTCAAACAGATCAACGCCGACAACGTCCATAACCTGAAAGAAGCGTGGGTGTTTCGCACCGGTGATCTGAAGCAGCCTAACGATCCGGGTGAGATCACCAATGAAGTGACGCCAATTAAAGTCGGCGATACGCTGTATCTTTGTACCGCACACCAGCGTCTGTTCGCGCTTGATGCCGCTACCGGTAAAGAGAAGTGGCATTTCGATCCGCAACTCAATACCAACACCAGCTTCCAGCACGTGACCTGTCGCGGCGTGTCGTACCATGAAGCGAAAGCTGATAACGCCTCACCGGAAGTGGTTGCCGATTGTCCACGCCGCATCATCCTGCCAGTAAACGATGGTCGTCTGTTTGCGGTGAATGCGGAAACCGGCAAGCTGTGCGAAACCTTTGCCAACAAAGGTATTCTGAATCTGCAGACCAATATGCCGGACACCACGCCGGGGCTGTATGAGCCAACATCGCCGCCGATCATCACCGATAAAACGATTGTGATTGCTGGCTCGGTAACAGATAACTTTTCCACCCGCGAAACCTCGGGCGTGATCCGTGGTTTTGACGTCAATAACGGCAAACTGCTGTGGGCCTTCGATCCGGGTGCGAAAGACCCGAATGCGATCCCGTCTGACGAACATGCGTTTACCTTTAACTCACCTAACTCATGGGCACCGGCGGCCTACGACGCGAAGCTGGATCTGGTCTATCTGCCGATGGGGGTGACCACGCCGGACATCTGGGGTGGCAACCGTACGCCAGAGCAGGAACGCTATGCCAGCTCGATTGTGGCGCTGAACGCCACCACCGGTAAACTTGCCTGGAGCTATCAGACCGTTCACCACGATCTGTGGGATATGGACATGCCGTCCCAGCCGACGCTGGCGGATATTACCGTCAACGGTGAGAAAGTGCCGGTTATCTACGCGCCAGCGAAAACCGGTAACATCTTTGTTCTCGACCGCCGTAACGGCGAGCTGGTCGTTCCGGCACCGGAAAAACCGGTTCCGCAGGGTGCCGCGAAAGGCGATTACGTCAGCAAAACGCAGCCGTTCTCTGAACTGAGTTTCCGCCCGAAAAAAGATCTGACCGGGGCGGATATGTGGGGCGCCACCATGTTCGACCAACTGGTGTGCCGCGTGATGTTCCACCAGATGCGCTATGAGGGCATCTTTACTCCGCCGTCTGAGCAGGGCACGCTGGTGTTCCCGGGTAACCTCGGGATGTTCGAATGGGGCGGTATTTCGGTCGATCCGAACCGTCAGGTGGCGATTGCCAACCCGATGGCGCTGCCGTTTGTCTCTAAGCTGATCCCGCGTGGTCCGGGTAATCCGATGGAACAGCCGAAAGACGCGCAAGGCACAGGTACCGAATCCGGTATTCAGCCACAGTATGGCGTGCCGTACGGCGTCACGCTGAACCCGTTCCTGTCGCCGTTTGGTCTGCCGTGTAAACAGCCAGCCTGGGGTTATATCTCCGCGCTGGATCTGAAGACCAACGACGTGGTCTGGAAAAAACGCATTGGCACACCGCAGGACAGCATGCCGTTCCCGATGCCCATTCCGGTATCGTTCAATATGGGGATGCCGATGCTGGGTGGTCCTATCTCTACGGCAGGCAACGTGCTGTTTATTGCCGCCACGGCGGACAACTACCTGCGCGCCTATAACATGAGCAACGGTGAGAAACTGTGGCAGGGACGTCTGCCGGCCGGTGGACAAGCCACACCGATGACCTATGAGGTGAACGGCAAGCAGTATGTCGTGATTTCAGCCGGGGGCCACGGCTCGTTTGGTACGAAGATGGGCGATTATATTGTCGCTTACGCATTGCCTGACGACGCGAAATAAGACAGTCGGTTCTGCAGCAGAGACAGCGTGGAAATCCCACGCTGTCTTTTTTATGTCAGCGATTATCAAACGTATCATTCACGCCGTTATTTTCCCCCGCAACAGAGACCACCACATCATCAAAGCGCAGATCGTTTACCGCCACGATACGCCCAAATTCTTTCGCCTCGATCCGGCAGTGGCTGAAGCGAATAGCTTCCATCGGTTTTTGTGCAAATGCCACCAGATCGAACGCACGCGCCGGTAAGCGATAATCCGCCTCCAGCGTGGCATCAACATGGCTGATGCGAATATTACGCACTTTGGTCATCTGTAACGGTTCCGGGATCTGCCTCGCCACCGCCTGCCAGGCGTCGGGCAGCTCCGAAATATTGTCGAACCGTTTGCGGTTATAGGCGTTATGCCAGTCCATAATCCAGGAGAACGGAAATTGCACATTACGCATCCGCAGGTTTTCCACGACCACGTCTTCAACAAACCCACCTCGTTCCTTCGACGACTTCATGCGTAGCCCGCAGTCAGAGTTTTCGAAAGTAATATCGTGCACATAGACGTTGCGTATTCCGCCGCTAACTTCACTGCCCAGCGTCACACCGTAGCCCGAGCGAATAATGCAGTGGTCGATTTCAATATGTTCGGCAATTCGCCCAACCCGGTATCCATCCCCATCACGACCCGACTTGATCACGATGCAATCGTCGCCGCACGACACATCGCATTGCGTGACGCGGACATGGCGGGAGGAGTCAATGTCAATGCCGTCCGTGCTCGGCCCGTGGTTATCCCGAATAGTTACCCCGCTGACAACCACGTTATTGGCATAGGTTATCTGTAAATTCCAGAACCCGGCGCGCTCAAAGGTTAAATCGGTAATCGCGACGTTTTCGGCTTTGTAAATCAGGCAGGCGCGCGGCCGCTTAATGAGATAGTCCGCAATCCAGCGTAATCCTTGGTTGTCGTAATCGACGCGCAGTCCGCTCGCTTTGTCCGGGCCGTAGTAGAGATCCCACCAGTGCGCGCCCTGACCATCGATCCTACCATGGCCGGAGATGACAATGTTGTTCACCACAATGGCATTCACTATCGCCGCCGGCCATATCATTTCAACGCCCGCCACACGCGTCGGGATCTCCGGATAGTCGGCGATATCCGTCGATCCCAGCAAAGTCGCTCCCTGCGCGAAATGGAGTTGGCTGCCTTCCTTCAGGAATAACGAACCGACCAGGTAAGTCCCCGGAGAAATAACGACCGGAACACCCTGTGCCGCCCCGCTATCGATAGCCCTTTGCACTGCGTGGGTGTCTTTGACAAGGCCATCACCCGTCGCCCCAAAATCTTTGACATCAAGTTGTACGGACATGAATGCAATCCCTCTCTCACTTATGGCGCGATGGGCTGGTGCCACTGAAGTTATTCAGCGTCGCTTCCCTTCCCCGCGCAGGTCCACGATTTAACGGATAGAGAAATAAAATAACGGGGGGAATCCCCATTCACAAGCGTCACGTTTTTTATGCAGATCAATGATAAATATAATGAATGTACAGACGAAAGAAGATTATTAGCAGAAATTAATATGCAGAAAAAAGCAAAACGCCCGCGATACTTGCGGGCGCTTATCGATATTCAGCGATAATGATTAGTCAAACTTCAGCGACATTAATGATGCTTTTGCGACATCCTGATACTGGTCAACTAAATCCTTCGTCATATTAAAGGCAACCTGGACGGCTTTATTGTCTTCGCTGGTAATCAGCATCAGATTCAGAATTTCGCTATCCGCAGCCTGAGAGCGGAAAGTCAGTAACCATGCTTTATGCCCGTCAACCGTAACGGCCTCCGCCTCCGGTTTGTAGTTAGCTAACATTTTCAACAACGCATCTTTCATCATATCCAGCTGCGCGGCAGGCAATGCGTTGCGACCCGCCGTCACACCCAGTGAGGCTTTACCTCTCTCATCGCCATAAATGATCTGCGGACGATTCTCGGACGGGTACTTAATTTTCGCCATTTCCGCCGACATGGGCGTCAGCGTTTGCGGAATTTCGATGCTTAACTTCAGCTCAGGAAAGTTTTTTCGCTCCATGTCCATTCCGGCATGAGCAGAAATCGCCACTAACATAGCAAAAGACGCCGCCACAATCTTACGGAAAATATCCATTTTTCACCTCAGGTTTAATGATTCGATTTCGCGAGTATATCCGGTGACATGAATAAAGATACCACCCAAAATCTGTTTTCAGAGATTACGGATGATAATGATATTATTCTTATCTCTGATGGAGAGCGATTTCCGGGAAAGCCGGAGTCGCCCTCCGGCTGCTTATACCGTAAAGCCTAACATCATTCCGGTATCTTCATGTTCCAGCAGATGACAGTGCGCCATATAGGCATGCTCTTCGGGCGCGGCATGATCAAATTTCACTAACACTTCGCTGACGCCGCCTTCCACCCGAACGGTATCTTTCCAGCCCGCACGATGTGCCGCTGGCGTCTGGCCGTTCTCAGACAGGATGCGGAACTGCGTGCCGTGAATATGGAACGGATGCAGCATCATGTCGCCCACTCCGGAAATCACCCAGCGTTCAACCTTCCCTTTGCTCGCCGCGAACATCGGTTTGTTCATATCAAAAGCCACGCCGTTGATCTTATTGGCATTGTGGAAATCGAATGACCCACCGTGGTTCATATGGCTCATGTCACCGTGCTGCATGTTGCCCCCATGCCCCTGCATCTGCCCGTGCGCCATTCCGCTCATCGCCTGGTCGCCGTACTTTTTCATCAGCATCTGCATCCCCATCATGTCGAGCATTGGATCCATCGACAGTTGCAGATTACGCACCGTCAGCCCGTCAACAGAAGGCAACGCGGGCATTGAACTCAGGGTGTCCGGCAGCGTACCGGAAGCATTCACAGCAACCGGCTGAATACGCATGACCGGATGCGGCTTATCAAACGGCGCAATCGCCATCCCCATCTGGCTGACCGGCAGGGTAACCAGATCAAACGGTTTACCGTCACTGACGTCCACCAGCACTTCAAAACGCTCGCCCATCAGCATGGGCAGTTCGTTGACGCTAACCGGCTCCGCCAGCAGCCCGCCGTCGCTGGCGATGACGTACAACGGACGCTTATCGCTGGCGGCAAAATTGAGTGAACGCGCATTACAGCCGTTAAGCAATCGCAGACGCAACCAGCCTCGCGGCGCAGCATGTTGAGGATAAATGGCGCCATTGGTCAGCAGCGTATCGCCAAACCAGCCTACGGCAGCCGTCATCACATCAAGCTGATAATCAATCTGTCCGGTGGCATCAAACCGTTTGTCCTGCACGATGACTGGCACATCATCGATCCCCCACTGCTTCGGGAGCAGCAGCTTATGAATCTCTTCATCTTCAATCAGAACCAGACCCGCTAAGCCCATTGCCACCTGACGCCCGGTCTTCCCGTGCTGATGAGGATGAAACCAGCAGGTCGCCGCCCGCTGATCCGGCGTAAACGTGACGGTACGTTTTCCGCCCGCCGGGATAATCCCCTGCGGTCCGCCATCCACCTCACCCGGCACCTCGAGTCCATGCCAGTGCAGCGTGCTCTCTTCCTGAAGCTGATTATGGATATCCACCGTCACCGCTTTACCTTTTTGCAGCTTCAGCGCAGGCCCGAGCAGATTGCCGTTATAGCCCCAGGTGGTTGCCGTTTTTCCGCCAAAGGTCGACTGACCGGCTTTCGCCATCAGCGAGATATGGTTACGCGCGTCGGCAGTGAGAAGCTCGGGAATGGGTAACGTGGGGCGTTGGGCGGCAAAGACGGTGCGGCTCCAGAGCGGTAAGGCTGACGACAGCCCCAACGCCACAGAATATTTTAAGAAATCACGACGTTGCATAATTATTTCCTTATTTTGCTGCAGGCGAAATAACGCTAATCTCTGAGCATAGACCCTCCCCTTACGGCAAGGTCAAGCCAGGGATATCACTTAAAAGAGAATAAAAGTCGTCGCTTCGCCTCCAGTATGCTAACGTTGACTTTCCGTGATGCAGTGGTAGAAGCAATGAAGACGTTTTTCAGAACCGTGTTGTTCGGCAGCCTGATGGCCGTATGCGCAAACAGCTATGCGCTCAGTGAATCTGAAGCCGAAGATATGGCCGATTTGACGGCCGTTTTTGTCTTTCTGAAAAATGACTGCGGCTACCAGAATTTACCCAACGGGCAGATTCGTCGCGCACTGGTCTTCTTTGCTCAGCAAAACCAGTGGGACCTCAGCAATTACGACACCTTCGATATGAAATCCCTCGGCGAAGACAGCTACCGCGATCTCAGCGGTATCGGTATCCCTGTCGCCAAAAAATGCAAAGCGCTGGCGCGCGACTCCCTGAGCCTGCTGGCTTACGTCAAATAACCTCCCGTCCATACTGCTGAAATAATGACCGTGCATCAACGGTCATTGTTAGCTATGATGTTGCGCCCTTTTTTTACGGGTGTTAACAAAGGAGGCATCACCCCATGGCCGAAAAACCACAGTGGCATGAAACGCTACACGACCAGTTTGGGCAGTACTTTGCCGTCGATAACGTTCTTTATCACGAGAAGACCGAGCATCAGGATCTCATCATCTTTGAAAACGCCGCCTTTGGTCGCGTAATGGCGCTGGACGGCGTGGTGCAGACCACCGAGCGCGATGAGTTTATCTATCATGAGATGATGACCCACGTTCCGTTGATGGCGCACGGTCACGCGAAGCACGTGCTGATTATCGGCGGTGGCGACGGTGCGATGCTGCGCGAAGTCACCCGGCACAAAAACGTTGAAACCATCACGATGGTGGAAATCGATGCAGGCGTTGTCTCGTTCTGCCGCCAGTATCTGCCCAACCACAACGCCGGTAGCTATGACGATCCGCGCTTTACACTGGTAATCGACGACGGCGTGAACTACGTCAACCAGACGCAGAACACGTTTGATGTGATCATCTCCGACTGTACCGATCCGATCGGTCCCGGCGAGAGTCTGTTCACCTCAGCATTCTACGAAGGCTGTAAACGCTGCCTGAATCCGGGTGGGATCTTTGTCGCCCAGAACGGCGTCTGCTTCCTGCAACAGGATGAAGCCCTCGACAGCCACCGTAAGCTCAGCCATTACTTCGCCGACGTCGGCTTCTACCAGGCGGCGATCCCCACCTACTACGGCGGCATAATGACCTTCGCATGGGCGACCGATAATGAAGCGTTGCGCCACCTGTCGACTGAAATCATCCAGGCGCGTTTTCACACCTCCGGCCTTAAGTGTCGCTATTACAACCCGGCAATCCACACGGCAGCGTTTGCCTTACCTCAGTATCTGCAAGACGCGCTGGCGACAGCATCGTCCTAAGGAGAAGATAAGAAATTGAAAAAACTGAAACTGCATGGCTTTAACAACCTGACTAAAAGTCTGAGTTTTTGTATTTACGATATCTGCTATGCCAAAACCGCCGAAGAGCGCGACGGATACATCGCCTATATCGACGAACTCTACAACGCCAACCGCCTGACCGAAATTCTGTCAGAAACCTGTTCCATCATCGGCGCCAATATCCTGAATATCGCCCGTCAGGATTACGAACCTCAGGGTGCCAGCGTCACCATTCTGGTGAGCGAAGAACCTGTCGATCCGCAGCTAATTGATAAAACCGAGCATCCCGGCCCGCTGCCGGAAACGGTAGTCGCCCATCTTGATAAGAGCCATATTTGCGTGCATACCTATCCGGAAAGCCACCCGGAAGGCGGATTATGCACCTTCCGCGCCGATATTGAGGTTTCAACCTGCGGTGTGATTTCCCCATTGAAGGCGCTGAATTACCTGATCCACCAGCTTGAATCCGACATCGTGACCATCGATTATCGCGTGCGTGGCTTTACCCGTGATATCAACGGGATGAAGCACTTTATCGATCATGAGATTAACTCCATCCAGAACTTTATGTCTGAGGATATGAAGTCGTTATATGACATGGTGGATGTGAACGTGTATCAGGAAAATATCTTCCATACCAAAATGCTGCTTAAAGAGTTTGACCTTAAGCACTACATGTTCCACACCAGACCGGAAGACTTAACGACAGCAGAGCGTAAAGAGATTACCGCGGCACTGTGGAAAGAGATGCGTGAGATCTATTACGCACGCAATATACCGGGCGTGTAAGCAAAACCCTCAGGAGCGTGTCAACGCTCCTGAGCAGAGAGCCCAGCTTATGAACAGAGACGCTCATTGATTCAATAAATGGTGTAATACCGCCGCCAGCGCCGACGGATTTTCCCAGGACATTGAATGCCCGGCGTCGGGCACGATGGCAACAGGGATGTCGTTATCGCTGACATACTGAAAGTCACTGTCCGGTAAAGAATGTTCGCCAAAAACCAGCGCGCGTGAACAGGACAATCTCAGGAAAGTGTCCATCCACGATGGCGAAGCGCCATCAATTAAACTTTTCGCTCCCCGCCACAGTGCCCACGGGGCGGCATTTTGCGCTGACCCCTTCCACGGCGATGTGTGGTTCGCCAGAATTTCATCGTAGATTCGCGAGATAAATTCAGCTTCTGGCTTTTCGACAAGCAGACGGCTGTATATGCCACCGCCAGAATGAAAGTTGGGTTCCGATACCAGCAGTTTCCCCACGCGATCATCCAGTCGCTCTGCAACTTCTATTGCAATGCTGCCCCCCATGCTATGACCGTAGAGATGGCAAAGGGAAAGCTGTAAGTCATTAATCACTTCTATAACGACTTCCGCCTGATGAGCAATGCTGTAATCATATTCACGAGGTTTATCACTAAAACCATATCCGGGAAGATCAATCAGGATGGTACGTTGCCTGCCGAATGCAGGATCCATCACGACTCGCGGATACTCATAAGAAGAAGCGCATCCGAGTCCATGAATAAAGACAATCGGAATACCCTGGCCAGGTAAATCATGCCAATGGACGCAGGCGCCTGCCGTTAATGAGAATAAACTCTGCATTCGGTATTCCTTTTTGATTATATCGAATAGATTTTACCCGAACGGACAGAATAGACTGGTGATGTTGATTTGCCTCTACTCTGGTAGGGTTGAATGCATAAATTAAGAAAATAAAAAGGGAAACACAATGCGTACGCGCCCGTCGTCACGACTCCTTATTCTCTCTTCAGAGAATAAGGTTCTGCTTTTTCATTTTCACCATGAAGATGATGCTCTGAACGGGCGTTCCTACTGGGCTACACCGGGGGAGGACTTGAGGAAAAAGAAACATTTGAGCAAGCTGCACTACGAGAGCTGCATGAAGAAACAGGGTTAATCAGAGCGACCGCCGGCCCGCAAATTGCTTCCCAAACCTTCACCATGATGCTGCCCAGCGGGGAAACCGTACTGGCAGATGAGCGTTTCTTCATTATCGGTGTTGAAAGCCAGGAGACTGACCGTTCGGGATGGAGCGGCAATGAACAAAAAGTGATTCGCGGACAATACTGGTGGTCGATAGAAGAACTCAGGGAAACGAAAGAAACCATATTCCCTCGTGAGTTAATCATCGGGGTGCTCGAGAGACGCGGACACGACGAAACGCATTCCGTGTCCTCATCAAAATAATCTCAACAGGGACTATTCATTTCCCCATTGATTGAGGAATTCCGCGATCTCATCGATGCGTTGCGCGTCAATGCCCGCTTCGCTGGCCATCTCTTGCTGCGCCTCTTCGCTGATCTCTTCGTTATTCATCAAACGCGTAATCAGTAACTGAAAATAGCGCGCCAGAGGCTCGCGTTCTGAATCGTCTACGGGTTTCGCACATTCCGTCGAATACTCATCCACAATGTCATAATATTTCAGTGGTATTTCATTACCCATCACTCATCTCCTGGGGTTATCCCAACGTTAGTTACTCAGGCTGTACCAGCGTCAGGGCGACGGATTGCGCTTTCAGTTCGGCCTGCACGGCTTGCGGTAAATTAACATCGGTAATGACGTCGGTAAAGCGACTGAGATAAGCCACGTTAAACAGCGAATGCGCGCCGTATTTGCTGCTGTCGGCCAGTAGCACTTTCCGTTGCGCATTGGCGATAATTTCCTGCTTCAGTCCCGCTTTGTCCTCTGTCGGCGTGGTCACGCCCTTTTCCATACTCCAGGTATTACAGCTCATAAACGCGATATCGGGATAGACGCTGCGCAGCATTTTGCGGCCAAACTCGCCGATACATGACTGGCTGCTGTCATCAATTCGCCCACCGACAATGGTCACTTCTATCTGGCGGAACTCGGATAAAAACAAGGCGATGTGCAGATCAACGGTAATGACTCTGAGGGGAAGATGGGTTAAACATTTTGCCAGCTCCAGCATCGTGGTACCGGCATCGAGCACCACGGCATCGCCCGCATGCACCATCGAGGCCGCATAACGCGCAATCGCCCGTTTTTCGGCGGGCGATCGCAGTTGCTTCTCGTTGGTCGTCGGTTGCACCGCTTCAAAGCGCCGTAACGCCACACCGCCATGGCTGCGACTGATCACCCCCTGTTCATCCAGTTTGATCAGATCGCGACGGATCGTTGCCGGAGAGGCGTCAACGGCATCCACCAGTTGTTCCACGGTAACCAGCGTATGATTTTTCAAATACGCCACAATCTGATCCAGACGGTGTTGTCCTTTCATAACAGGAAATTATGCCAGTTGCATTGCCAGTTTAATCGATACGGCCATGCTCTCAGATTTTGCTTTTCCCGTCCAGGCGATATCAAATGCCGTCCCGTGATCGGCAGAGGTGCGAATAAACGGCAAACCGGCGGTGATATTGACGCCGTCATAAAAACCAAGCAGCTTCAGCGGGATATGGCCCTGATCGTGGTACATCGCCACCACCATGTCATAGTGACCTTCATACGCCTGCAAAAACACAGTGTCCGGCGGGCATGGACCGTAAACATCCATCCCCTTTGCTTTCATGTTCTCAATCGCCGGACCGACGATGCGAATCTCTTCATCGCCAAACAGCCCGTTCTCACCGGCATGCGGGTTCACCCCAGCCACGGCTATACGCGGCTGCACATAACCAACGCGCTTCAGGAAGGTATCGGCGATACCAATGACGGTCTCCACGCGCTGACCGTTCAGGGTATCGAGGAACTTACGCAGGGCGATATGGGTGGAAACGTGAATGACTTTCAGCTTATCGGTGTAAAGCACCATCGCGTAGTCGCGACTTTCCGTCAGCGTCGCCAGCAGCTCGGTGTGTCCGGGGAAATGGTGTCCGCCAAGATGCAGGGCTTCTTTGTTCAACGGCGCGGTGGCGATGGCATGGACGTCGCCTTTCATCGCCAGTTCCGTTGCCCGTTTTACGCAGCGATAAGCCAGATCGCCCGCCTGTGCCTGCACTTTACCCGGCTCCAGCGCCTCCGGGTGCGCCAGCGGTTCATCAATCACATGAATCACGCCTGGCGCGAAGCGGGCATCCGCCACCTGCGTAATGGCGCGAAACGTCACACCCTCCGCCAGACCGTTGGCCTGCAACCGCTTCAGGGTTTGCAGGCATCCCACCACCACCAGCGGCGCGCCGCTGAGTTCATCTTCACTGAGCGCTTTAACAATAATTTCCGGGCCGATCCCCGCAGGGTCGCCCATCGTAATCGCGACGGTTTTAGTTACCACTGTACATCTCCTCAATAAAATAAAGCGCATCACAAAGGGTACTGTCGGAGCCGAATCCTCCCGCTTTGGTGATCACCGGCAGATCGTCAATCTCGCTGTTCACGAACGTTCCACACGGAATGCACGGCGCCACCTCGCTCTGAATGCGATAGCCTTCCGCCCCCAGCGCGCTGGCAACGGCGGTCGCGATATCCCCTCCGGTCAGGAACAGGCCGCCAATACGCGCCTGCTCAATAATGCGTAAAGTGATTATTCCAAGACGCTGGCTTAACCGTTCGCCAAGCGCCTGACGACTCATCCCGACGCTGGCACACAGCGTGTCGATCATCTGTCGGTCGTCCGCACACCGACTGGTACGTAAAATCGTATGGTGCTGACGGCTCAGTAACGCGCAGGCCTGCTCCACCACCGACGCTATCTCCTGCTCGAAATCAGCAGAGGCCAGCCGGGAGACATCGATATCGACAACCTTTGCCCGGTCCTGACACAGCGCCTTGTTTACCTGACGTCGCGTGGCTTCGCTCATCGAACCCGCGACGACCAGCACCGGCAACGCTTGCTTTTCCTGCATAAACAGGCGGACCGGCAGGGCATTGGCAAGCCCGGCGGCGCCGACCAGTAACGGCAGAGCCTCCTGCTCGCAGATAGCATGCGCAATCAGCGACAAATCACGGTCCTCAACCGCATCCACCACCACCATGCACTCGCCTTCTGCTGCGAAAGCGACTAACAGCGCGCTCAGTCGTCCACGGCGGACATCGTCGAGCGACACTTCATGCACCGGAATGTCACTTTGCAACGTGACCAGTTCCGCAATACGCGAAGAGATAATCGGCGTTTTGGGATCGCTGGCAAATTCGGTCTCCAGTAATGGCGTTCCGTTGACCAGGCACCGTCCATCACGTGTTGTGCGCCCTGCGGCGGGGATCGCCGCAGCAATCACAGCCAGCGTCCGGTTAGCAGCGCGCATCGCCGCCGTCACCTCTGCGCCGACGTTGCCACGAAACGTAGAATCAATTTTTTTATACACCAGCGGCGCGGTTACCCCTTCACACCAAGGGGCTAACGCTTGCTGTACCGCCTGCGCGGCTTGCGCCGCCGGGATTGCCCGGCTCTCTGTGTTGATCACCAGCACATCAGCACGACGGGAAGGCTTTTGCGTCGGGGTGAGCATCACCTCCGTGCGTGCGCCTTTTTTCGCCAGTTGCACGCCGGTATCGTTAGAGCCCGTAAAGTCATCGGCGATAACGATCATTTTCATGCTTTATTCTCCTGAGCAACCTGACGGGCCTGTTTTTTGGCAACCCACGAAGTGAGGATTGGCGTCAGGATAGCGGTAGTGATCACGGAGGCGGCAATCAATGGCGCGGCGGCAGCAGCGACTTCCGCCAGAGAAGGGTCAGCCTGGGCTATCGCCAGCGGCGTTGCGACGGCATTACCGGCGGTACTGGAGGCCGCCGCTCCGGCAATCCCGGTACCGCCCACCAGACGGTCTGCGCGGATGTTAAAGAAGCCGCCGACGAACGTGGTCAATACACCGAGCAAGATGCCCGCCAGACCGCCCTGCAACAGCATTTCGAGGTTGATGCCAGCCCCCAGCGCAAAGGCAAAGAACGGAATCAATAGCGGTCCGCCTTTGGTCAGGAAGTCACGCATGTTGTGATCGAGGTTACCGAGGATCATGCCAACCACCAGCGGAACCAGTACCGCCACCAGCGCCATGATCGGAATGTTGGCCATTCCCGCAGCACCCAGCGCGATCATCGTAAAGAATGGGCCGTCATTAAGAGACAGAATAGAGATTGCGCCGACGTCACGCTCGTTACCGAACTCGCCGACTAACGCCGCGTACAGCCCTCCATTCGAGTTGCTCATGGCAGCAATAATCGCCAGTCCACTTAAGCCAAAGATCCCTTCCGCCCCGAACAGATGTTCAACACCGAGACCGATCGCAATGGCGATCAGCAGTTTGGTCAGGGTGATCGTACCGCCCTGCAATAAAGCCTGAGGTGCCGCCTTCACGCTGATCCCTGCGCCCATGCACAACAGGAATGCACCGATTAGCGGCGCGGCGCCGTTTTTAAACAGCGCGGTAGTAAATCCGCCGATCTCCAGCGCCTGCGGGGCAAAGGTATTGATAATGGCACCGATAACCAATGGCACGACCATCATGCCGCCGGGTACGCGTTCTATTGCCTTCTTGATGTTCATGGTCTTCCCGCCTGTTGTTGTGTTGTGATTAAATAAAATCACAACGATTATATTTAATCAATTTTAGATCACAAATGGGCCAGATCACAGTTTTAAAATGATTAATAATAATCAAACAATCATTTTTCGGCAAAAAAAAGCCGGACGCAGACGCCCGGCTTCAATGATGATTGAAAGAATTCAGGATTGACGTAGAAATTCCCGGTAGGCGTTTACCACCTGCAGGAAATCCTCAACGCCGCACAGCGACAGGCTCTCTTCATCGTAGTAATTCATCCCTTCTTCCATTTCGTCGCCGGTAAACTCCAGCTGATTGGCGCGGATCATCACCTCTTCGCCATCCATCCAGAGCGTATATTCGTGCCCCGCCCGTTGCCAGGAACGTTCGCTGCCTTTCACCGCGTGAGCCGCCTGTTCCACTTCGTCCAGCAGGGCCAGGTTTTCTTTCACTTCTTCATTAAACCAGTGCCCGACCACTTCGTGACCCATGGACATGCGTACCAAAACCCGCCCGGTAACATCGCGCAGAAATTCGTAATCCATAATGTAGTCCTCTGCTCCCGGCAATGCGCCATTACCGCATTGCGCCTTGTCTTAATTATCGCAGCCTGGACGCAGAAAAAAAGCGGATCGCGCATAAGGAATGGAAATAAAAATGCCCGGAGAAGCACGCTTCACCGGGCATTGATGCGTTTTTACGCGAAATGCGTTAGCGCATTACACCGCTGTCTGGAAAATCACACCGTCTGCTTTCTCGGTGTACTGAGAGAGCTGGTCGAAGTTCAGATAACGGTAGGTGTCGACTGCCGTTTTATCCACCTGCGCCACATAGGTCTGGTACTCTTCCGGCGTCGGCAATTTACCAATCAGTGCCGCAACCGCCGCCAGTTCCGCAGACGCCAGGTAGACGTTCGCACCGGTACCTAAACGGTTCGGGAAGTTACGCGTGGAGGTCGATACCACCGTCGCGCCGTCTGCAACACGCGCCTGGTTACCCATGCACAGTGAACAGCCCGGGATTTCAATACGCGCACCGCTCTTACCAAAGACGCTGTAGTAGCCCTCTTCAGTCAGCTGTGCCGCATCCATACGGGTTGGCGGCGCCACCCACAGACGAGTCGGCAACTGGCCTTTGTGCGCATCCAGCAGCTTGCCGGCCGCACGGAAGTGACCGATGTTGGTCATGCAGGAACCAATGAACACTTCGTCGATTTTATCGCCCTGAACATCAGAGAGCAGACGCGCATCGTCCGGATCGTTCGGCGCACAAAGGATAGGCTCTTTGATATCGGCCAGATCGATGTCGATCACCGCGGCATATTCTGCATCCGCATCGCCTTCCAGCAGTTCAGGTTCTGCCAGCCATTTTTCCATACCCTGAATACGACGTTCCAGCGTACGACGGTCGCCGTAGCCTTCCGCGATCATCCACTTCAGCAGAACGATGTTGGAGGTCAGGTATTCCACGATCGGCTCTTTGTTCAGCTTAATGGTGCACCCTGCCGCAGAACGCTCGGCGGACGCATCGGTCAGCTCAAACGCCTGCTCAACTTTCAGATCCGGCAGACCTTCGATTTCGAGAATACGGCCAGAGAAGATGTTCTTCTTACCTTTCTTCTCAACGGTCAGCAGACCTTGTTTGATCGCATACAGCGGAATGGCGTGTACCAGATCGCGCAGGGTAATACCCGGCTGCATTTTGCCTTTGAAGCGCACCAGCACCGATTCCGGCATATCCAGCGGCATGACGCCGGTCGCCGCAGCAAACGCCACCAGACCCGAGCCCGCCGGGAAGGAGATACCAATTGGGAAACGGGTGTGGGAGTCACCACCGGTGCCGACGGTATCCGGCAGCAGCATACGGTTCAGCCAGGAGTGGATCACGCCATCGCCCGGACGCAGCGAAACACCGCCACGGTTCATAATAAAGTCAGGCAGCGTGTGATGCGTGGTGACGTCAACCGGCTTCGGATAAGCGGCGGTGTGACAGAAAGACTGCATCACCAGATCGGAAGAGAAGCCCAGGCACGCCAGGTCCTTCAGTTCGTCACGGGTCATTGGGCCGGTGGTGTCCTGAGAACCCACAGAGGTCATCTTCGGTTCGCAGTACGCGCCCGGACGGATACCGGCGACGCCGCACGCACGGCCAACCATTTTCTGTGCCAGTGAATAACCACGGCTGCTTTCCGCCACGTCTTTCGCCTGACGGAACACATCGCTGTGTGGCAGACCCAGCGCTTCGCGCGCTTTGGTGGTCAGACCGCGGCCGATGATCAGCGGAATACGACCGCCCGCACGGACTTCATCAACCAGCACGTCAGTTTTCAGTTCAAAGCTGGCCAGCAGTTCACCGGTTTCATGGTTACGGACTTCACCTTTGAACGGGTAAACGTCAATCACATCACCCATGTTCAGGTTTGACACATCCACTTCGATTGGCAGTGCGCCTGCATCTTCCATGGTGTTGAAGAAGATAGGGGCGATTTTACCGCCGAGGCACAGGCCGCCGCCGCGCTTGTTCGGCACATGAGGAATGTCATCGCCCATGAACCACAGCACGGAGTTGGTGGCGGATTTACGTGAAGAACCCGTCCCGACGACGTCACCGACGTAAGCCAGCGGGTAGCCTTTGCTCGCCAGGGCTTCGATCTGTTTGATCGGGCCAACGACACCCGGCTGATCCGGCTCAATGCCTTCACGGGCGTTTTTCAGCATCGCTAACGCGTGCAGCGGGATATCCGGACGAGACCAGGCATCAGGTGCCGGAGACAGGTCATCGGTGTTGGTTTCACCGGTGACTTTGAAAACAGTGACGGTCATTTTTTCAGCCAGCGGCGGACGGCTCAGGAACCATTCGGCCTCCGCCCAGGACTGCATCACCTGCTTCGCATATTCGTTCCCTGCTTTGGCTTTTTCTTCTACGTCATAGAAGTTATCGAACATCAGCAGCGTATGGGAGAGCGCTTTGGCGGCAATCGGCGCCAGTTTAGCATCGTCCAGGGCGTCAATCAGCGGATGAATGTTGTAACCACCCTGCATAGTGCCGAGCAGTTCAATCGCTTTTTCAGGCGTAATCAGTGGGGAAGTCGTTTCGCCTTTCGCGACGGCAGCGAGGAAACCAGCTTTGACATAGGCGGCTTCATCGACGCCCGGGGGAACACGGTTGATCAACAGGTCTAACAGGAATTCTTCTTCGCCCGCAGGCGGTGCTTTCAGCAGCTCGACGAGCGCGGCCATTTGGGTTGCATCTAAGGGTTTGGGCACAATCCCCTCGGCGGCACGTTCTGCTACGTGCTTACGGTATTCTTCTAGCACGACGGTTCTCCTCGCTCTCATTGTCATAGTGCGGCGCTTTATCGATGGGCGATTCTCTTCACGCTCCTGTGAGACAGCAGTTTGTAGGGTAAATGCCCGGTACCGCAATGGGCAGAATAACAGGATTTTAGTGAGGTGTTAATCTGTTTACAAAAAAGCAACATAAAAAAGTGGCTGAATCGTTAAGGATGGTCTAATGCCCTTTTCGATTTCAGAAGCGGGGAATTAATCGCTGTTACGAATCGTCACACTATTTCGCATTCTTATAATCACTCTGCTTTACCGATCCCAAGATTAGTCAAAAATTAAACTATCGTCTCTTTATACTCACGCAACACTGCACCTGCGGGTGGCAGCACTTCGACCATTGCGATTTCCAGGAAATCGGGAGTAAGAATATGACGTTGCCCTTTAAACCCCACGTGCTTGCGTTGATCTGTAGCGCCGGGCTACTTGCTGCTTCAGGCGTGCTGTATGTCAAAAGCCGCACACCGGAAGCCCCGACTCAGCCCTCGACGCCCGCCGCCGCGCAACCGCCCGTGCCTGTCGAACCCTCTCCGGTCGCGAAAACGAGCTTTACCACGGCGCAAATCGATCAATGGGTCGCGCCGATCGCCCTCTATCCGGACCCGCTGCTTTCTCAGGTGCTGATGGCCTCGACCTATCCGGCTAATGTCGTCCAGGCAGTACAATGGTCGCGCGATAATCCGACACAACAAGGCGATGCCGCCATTCAGGCTGTCGCAAACCAGCCGTGGGATCCCAGCGTGAAGTCGCTGGTCGCATTTCCGCAACTCATGACGCTGATGGGGGAAAACACGGAGTGGGTGCAAAACCTCGGTGATGCGTTTCTGGCGCAACCGCAGGATGTGATGGATTCAGTGCAGCGCCTGCGCTTACTGGCCCAGCAAACCGGCTCGCTGAAATCCACTCCGCAGCAGACGGTAACCAGCACGCCGAAAAAGAGCGTCGCAGCAACGCCCTCAACCACCGCCTCCGCATCAAAGTCCGGCGCCGTTTCCGCCGCCCCGGCCTCCACGGTGATAAAAATTGAACCTGCGGATCCGCAGGTGGTGTACGTCCCCAGCTATAACCCCTCCACGGTTTATGGTGCCTGGCCCAACACCGCGTATCCGCCAGTGTATATGCCGCCTACGCCAGGCGAACAGTTTGCCGGCAGTTTTGTTAAGGGATTCGGCTACAGCCTTGGCGTCGCCACCACCTATGCGCTGTTCAGCAATATCGACTGGGATGACGATGACCATCACCACGATGACGATCACCATCATGACGACGATCACCATGGCGGTAATGGCTATCAGCACAATGGCGATAACATCAATATCAACGTCGATAACTTCAACCGTATTTCCGGGCAGAATCTGAAAACACAGAACATGACCTGGCAGCACAACCCGGCCTGGCGGGGTGGGGTTCCGTATCAGAATGAGGCGACTGCGCAGCGTTTCCACCCGACCAACGTCAGCGGCGGTCTCAGCGCCACGCAGCAGCCTGCTGCGACTACCTCCCGGGACAGCCAGCGTCAGGCGGCGATGGCGCAACTGCAACAGCGTCATCCGGATGCCACCAAAGCGCTCCCTCAGCAACCGACGGCCGCAACGCGTGATGCCCAGCGTAAAGCGGCGTCTCAACAGCTGAATCAGGTTGCCCAGCGTAATAACTATCGCGGCTATGACGACAACAACGCTCGCCGTCAGAGCGCGCAGCAGACGTTGAAACCATCGACCTCGCCGGCACAACAACAGCATCGTGACGATCTCAGGACTAAAGCGCAGCAACACCCGGTCTCACAATCGCAGCGGGATACGGCACGCCAGCGTATCGAGTCCTCCTCGCCGCAGCAGCGTCAACAGACGTTCCAGCAAAACCGGGCGAATGCCTTTAGCGGCAATGACAGTCGCTCACCGAACTGGCAATCGCAGCAACAGCGTGGTCAGGAAAGCCGTCGTCTGAGTAATGTCAGCACTGAACAACGTGCTCACGCGCGCGAACGCGCTTCTGAACACCATGAATTTCGCCGTCGCTAACGGGAGCCGATAATGAAAAAAGTACTGTTAAGCACCCTGCTGCTCTCGCTGCCGTTAATGAGCTACGCCCAGCAGATGTTCGCCACGCCAGGCGAGGCGGCCAACGCCTTTGCCCGTGCGATTGCCGGGAATAACGACACGCAGCTGACCGCTCTGTTGGGGGATGACTGGCGACAGTTTTTACCTCCGGAAGGCGCGGATCCGGAAGCTATCGCCCGCTTTAACCGCGACTGGAAGGTCAGCCATCAGATTGTGCAACAAGGTAACGTGGCCCACCTGAACGTCGGTCAGGAAAACTGGCAGTTGCCCATCCCCATTGTGAAGGCAAGTAAGGGCTGGCATTTTGATATGTCTGCCGCGCAGGATGAGATCCTCACCCGAACGGTGGGTCGCAATGAACTCTCGGCGATACAGGCCATGCGTGCCTATGTCGACGCCCAGTATGACTACTGGCAGCGCAAACAGGCTTTTGCCACCCGAATTATCAGCCATGCCGGTCAACAGGACGGTCTGTACTGGCCTGTCAAACCCGGCGAAACGCCCAGTCCGTTAGGACCGGCCTTCAGCCCTGATTCGCCTGGTGAAGGGTATCACGGCTACTATTTCCGCATCATTGCCAGCGACAACGCGAAAGGATTTGCGCTGCTCGCCTGGCCGGTTACATGGGGCGAAACGGGTGTGATGAGCTTTATGGTAAGTCAGGATGACCGGGTGTATCAGACGGATTTAGGGGAAGATAGCGGGCTAAAAGCCATCGCGATAGAGAAATTTACGCCTCACGATCCATGGAAGCCAGTGGAGTAACAGACATAAAAAAAGCGGCATTTACGCCGCTTTTTTCGTTGCCGGAAGGCTGAAGATTACTTCTTCTTCTTCGCTTTCGCGTTCGGCAGGTCAGTGATGCTACCTTCGAACACTTCTGCCGCCAGGCCCACGGACTCGTGCAGAGTCGGGTGCGCGTGGATGGTCAGCGCGATGTCTTCTGCGTCACAGCCCATTTCGATCGCCAGACCGATTTCACCCAGCAGCTCGCCGCCGTTGGTACCGACAATCGCACCACCGATGACACGGTGAGTTTCTTTGTCGAAAATCAGTTTGGTCATACCGTCTGCGCAGTCGGAAGCGATAGCACGGCCAGAAGCAGCCCACGGGAAGGTGGCGGTTTCGTAGCTGATGCCTTTTTCTTTCGCTTCTTTCTCGGTCAGACCTACCCATGCCACTTCTGGTTCAGTGTAGGCAATGGATGGGATCACTTTCGGATCGAAGTAGTGTTTCATGCCGGCGATAACTTCAGCGGCAACGTGACCTTCGTGAACACCTTTGTGCGCCAGCATCGGCTGACCGACGATATCGCCGATAGCAAAAATGTGCGGCACGTTGGTGCGCAGTTGTTTGTCAACGCGGATGAAACCACGGTCGTCCACTTCCACGCCTGCTTTGCCAGCGTCGAGGTTTTTACCGTTCGGCACACGACCGATTGCCACCAGCACGGCGTCATAACGCTGCGCTTCAGCAGGGGCTTTTTTGCCTTCCATGGAAACGTAAATACCGTCTTCTTTCGCTTCAACGGCAGTCACTTTGGTTTCCAGCATCAGGTTGAATTTCTTACCGATGCGTTTGGTGAAGACTTTAACGATGTCTTTGTCAGCCGCCGGGATAACCTGGTCGAACATTTCAACCACGTCAATCTCTGAACCCAGCGCATGGTACACGGTACCCATTTCCAGACCGATGATACCGCCACCCATGACCAGCAGACGCTTCGGTACGGATTTCAGTTCCAGGGCGTCGGTGGAATCCCACACGCGCGGATCTTCATGCGGAATGAACGGCAACTGGATCGGACGGGAACCCGCCGCAATGATCGCGTTGTCGAAGTTGATCACAGTTTTACCGTTCTCACCTTCTACTTCCAGGGTATTCGCCCCGGTGAATTTACCCAGACCGGTAACCACTTTCACTTTACGGCCTTTCGCCATACCCGCCAGACCGCCGGTCAGCTGAGTGATTACTTTTTCTTTCCAGGTACGAATCTTGTCGATATCGGTTTTCGGCTCGCCGAAGACGATACCGTGTTCCGCCAGCGCTTTGGCTTCTTCGATAACTTTGGCTACGTGCAGCAGTGCTTTAGAAGGGATACAGCCGACGTTCAGACAAACACCGCCGAGGGTGCTGTAACGTTCTACGATTACGGTTTCCAGACCTAAATCAGCGCAACGGAAGGCTGCAGAGTAACCTGCGGGGCCTGCCCCAAGTACCACGACCTGAGTTTTGATTTCAGTACTCATCATGACCTCTTAATTTATTTCCGGGGATCCCTGGTCTTGTCGCCCATCGTCCACCGGGTCGTTCTATCCGTCCGTATTTTACAAAATTGTTAACAATTTTGAAACAACAAAACGGCAACGATTTATCTTTAGCACTAATAACCCCAAAACCATCATGAGATTACCAGAAAAAAGCCGGCCGTCGGGCCGGCTTTTTTGCTTACATCACCAGGCGGCGAATGTCAGACAGCATATTGTTAATGATGGTAATGAAACGCGCACCATCTGCACCGTCAATCACGCGGTGGTCGAAGGACAGAGAGATCGGCATCATCAGACGCGGTACAAACTCTTTACCGTTCCACACCGGCTCCATCGCCGACTTGGATACACCGAGGATCGCGACTTCAGGCGCGTTCACAATTGGTGCAAAGTGGGTAGTACCCAGGCCGCCGATGCTGGAGATGGTGAAGCAACCGCCCTGCATTTCGCCAGCCGTCAGCTTACCGTCACGCGCTTTTTTGGAGATCACGGTCAGTTCACGGGACAGCTCGGTAACGCTCTTCTTGTTCACGTCTTTGAATACCGGAACCACCAGACCATTTGGCGTATCAACCGCCACACCGATGTTGATGTATTTTTTCAACGTCAGGCGCTGGCCGTCTTCAGACAGCGAACTGTTAAAGCGAGGCATCTGCTCAAGCGCCGCAGCAACCGCCTTCATGATGAAGACCACTGGGGTGAATTTCACGTCCAGTTTGCGCTTCTCAGCTTCAGCGTTCTGCTGTTTACGGAACGCTTCCAGGTCGGTGATATCGGTTTTGTCGAAGTGGGTAACGTGTGGGATCATCACCCAGTTACGGCTCAGGTTAGCACCAGAAATTTTCTGGATGCGGCCCAGTTCCACTTCTTCGATTTCACCAAACTTGCTGAAGTCGACTTTCGGCCACGGCAGCATGCCCGGGATACCGCCACCTGCAGCGGCTGCCGGAGCGGCTTCCGCACGCTTGACAGCGTCTTTCACGTAAGTCTGAACGTCTTCGCGCAGGATACGACCTTTACGGCCGGTGCCCTTCACTTTCGCCAGATTCACGCCGAACTCGCGCGCCAGACGGCGAATCAGCGGGGTCGCATGAACGTAAGCGTCGTTCTCAGCAAACTCAGATTTGCCTTCGGCTTTCGCTGCTGGAGCAGCGGCAGCTGGTGCTGGTGCAGCGGCCGGAGCCGGTGCGGCAGCCTGCTGTGGCGCGGCAGCAGCAGGTGCTGCGCCTTCCACTTCGAAGACCATAATCAGAGAGCCGGTTTTCACTTTGTCGCCGGTACTGATTTTGATTTCTTTAACGGTACCCGCGAACGGAGCCGGGACTTCCATAGAAGCTTTATCGCCTTCTACGGTGATCAGTGATTGCTCAGCGGCCACTTTGTCGCCCACTTTCACCATCACTTCGGTCACTTCAACTTCGTCACCGCCGATGTCCGGTACGTTAACGTCTTTCGCACCAGTGGCTGCAGGAGCCGCAGCGGCTGCTGGAGCAGCGGCCTGAGCGGGAGCGGCAGCAGGCGCAGCGCCCGCCACTTCGAAGACCATAATCAGAGAGCCGGTAGACACTTTATCGCCGGTGTTGATTTTGATCTCTTTCACGACGCCCGCGAACGGAGCCGGCACTTCCATAGACGCTTTGTCGCCTTCTACGGTGATCAGGGATTGTTCAGCGGCGATGGTGTCGCCCACTTTGACCATGATCTCAGTCACTTCAACTTCGTCACCGCCGATGTCTGGGACATGGACTTCTTTCGCTGCTGCGGCTGCAGGTGCTGCTGCCGGAGCGGCTTCTTTCTTCTCTTCTGCCGGAGCAGGTGCAGCGGCTGCTGCACCGTCAGCGGAATCGAAAATCATGATCAGTTTGCCCGTCTCGGTTTTGTCACCAACGGAGACTTTGATCTCTTTAACAACGCCAGCCTGCGGAGACGGGACTTCCATAGAGGCTTTATCGCCTTCTACGGTGATCAGCGACTGTTCGGCTTCAACCTTGTCGCCCACTTTGACCAGGATCTCGGTGATTTCAACTTCATCTGCCCCGATGTCCGGTACTTTGATTTCGATAGCCATTATTCTTTTACCTCTTACGCCAGACGCGGGTTAACTTTTTCTGCATCGATGTTGAATTTGGTAATTGCATCCGCAACCACTTTCTTATCGATTTCGCCACGTTTAGCCAGTTCGCCCAGTGCCGCTACCACCACGTAGGAAGCATCCACTTCGAAGTGGTGACGCAGGTTTTCACGGCTGTCAGAGCGACCGAAACCGTCGGTACCCAGTACGCGATAATCATCAGCCGGTACATAAGTACGAACCTGTTCGGCAAACAGTTTCATATAGTCAGTAGATGCTACAGCCGGAGCGTCGTTCATCACCTGAGCGATGTACGGTACGCGCGGAGTTTCCATTGGGTGCAGCATGTTCCAGCGTTCACAGTCCTGACCATCACGTGCCAGTTCAGTGAAGGAGGTGACGCTGTACACGTCAGAGCCCACGCCGTAGTCTTTCGCCAGGATCTGCGCTGCTTCACGAACGTGACGCAGGATAGAACCGGAGCCCAACAACTGAACTTTACCTTTGCTACCTTCCAGGGTTTCGAGTTTGTAGATGCCTTTACGGATACCTTCCTCAGCACCTTCCGGCATGGCTGGCATGTGGTAGTTTTCGTTCAGCGTGGTGATGTAGTAGTAAACGTTCTCTTGTTTCTCACCGTACATACGCTCCAGACCATCGTGCATGATGACCGCAACTTCGTATGCGTAAGACGGATCGTAAGAGATACAGTTCGGGATAGTCAGAGACTGAATATGGCTGTGACCATCTTCGTGCTGCAGACCTTCACCGTTCAGCGTTGTACGACCAGACGTCCCGCCAATCAGGAAGCCACGCGCCTGCTGGTCACCTGCTGCCCAGCACAGGTCGCCAATACGCTGGAACCCGAACATGGAGTAGTAGATGTAGAACGGAATCATCGGCAGGTCATTGGTGCTGTAAGAGGTTGCCGCCGCCAGCCAGGAAGACCCTGCGCCCAGCTCGTTGATCCCTTCCTGCAGAATCTGACCTTTCTCATCTTCTTTGTAGTACGCAACCTGCTCACGGTCCTGCGGGGTGTACTGCTGGCCGTTCGGGCTGTAAATACCGATCTGACGGAACAGACCTTCCATACCGAAAGTACGCGCTTCGTCGGCGATGATCGGAACCAGACGATCTTTGATCGATTTGTTCTTCAGCATCACGTTCAGGGCACGAACGAAAGCGATAGTGGTGGAGATTTCTTTGTTCTGCTCTTCCAGCAGCGCGCCGAAGTCTTCCAGGGTCGGCAGTTCCAGCTTCTCAGTGAAGTTCGGCTGACGGCTCGGCAAGTAGCCGTGCAACGCCTGGCGGCGTTCGTGCAGGTATTTGTGCTCTTCAGAACCTTCCGGGAAGGTAATGTAAGACAGTTTTTCAACCTGCTCATCAGTGACAGGAACATTGAAACGGTCGCGGATATAACGCACGCCGTCCATGTTCATTTTCTTCACCTGGTGCGCGATGTTTTTACCTTCAGCGGTGTCACCCATGCCATAACCTTTGATGGTATGGGCCAGGATTACGGTGGCTTTGCCTTTGGTTTCCTGCGCTTTTTTCAGTGCGGCGTAAACTTTCTTCGGATCGTGACCACCACGGTTCAGCGCCCAGATCTGCTCATCAGTCCAGTCTGCAACCAGTGCTGCGGTTTCCGGGTATTTACCGAAGAAATGCTCACGAACGTACGCGCCATCTTTGGATTTGAAGGTCTGGTAGTCGCCGTCAACGGTTTCGTTCATCAACTGGATCAGTTTACCACTGGTATCTTTACGCAGCAGCTCATCCCAACGACCGCCCCACATCACTTTAATCACGTTCCAGCCAGCGCCGTCGAAGATGCCTTCCAGTTCGTTAACGATTTTGCCGTTACCAGTGACCGGGCCGTCCAGACGCTGCAGGTTACAGTTGATGACGAAGACCAGGTTGTCCAGTTTTTCACGGGTAGCGATAGTGATCGCCCCTTTGGATTCCGGTTCGTCCATTTCACCGTCGCCCAGGAAGGCGTAAACGGTTTGTTTAGAGGTATCTTTCAGGCCACGGTGTTCCAGATATTTCAGGAATTTAGCCTGATAGATCGCACCGATTGGACCCAGACCCATAGAAACGGTCGGGAACTGCCAGAATTCTGGCATCAGTTTCGGGTGCGGGTAGGAAGACAGGCCATTGCCATGAACTTCCTGACGGAAGTTGTCCATCTGCTCTTCAGTCAGACGGCCTTCCAGGAATGCGCGTGCGTAAATGCCCGGGGAGATGTGGCCCTGGAAGTACACCAGGTCGCCGCCATCCTGCTCATTGCGGGCACGGAAGAAATGGTTGAAGCAAACATCGTACACCGTCGCAGAGGACTGGAAGGATGCCATGTGGCCGCCCAGCTCGAGGTCTTTTTTAGACGCACGCAGCACGGTCATGATGGCGTTCCAACGGATAGCAGAACGAATACGACGCTCCAGCTCCAGATTGCCCGGATATTCCGGCTCATCTTCAACGGCAATAGTGTTGATGTAATTGCTGGCCCCTGTACCTGCCGCTACTTTCACGCCGCCTTTGCGGGCTTCAGAAAGAAGCTGGTCAATCAGATACTGAGCGCGCTCAACACCTTCTTCACGGATGACCGATTCGATCGCCTGTAGCCAGTCGCGAGTTTCGATCGGATCCACGTCATTTGGGAAACGTTCTGACATGGGGGTATTCCTTATCTATCTAATACGTTGAGTTATCTGGAACCTGTCCCATTACGTTCTCGTCAGAGAGCGTAATAAGACAGGTTCTGCGTTTAGTTGCCGCGCACTTTATATGGCGCTTGATTTACAACATCTTCTGGTTAACGTTCTGCCAGAAAAATCACTAATTCTTTCGCTGCTCCAGACGACGTAAGGCGCGTTCACGACGGCTCTCCTCACGGCTGCGGTCGAGCAGAATCTCTTCGATAAACGCCAGATGGCGATGTGATGCTTCACGCGCCTCTTCTGGTTTACCGGCAATAATCGCTTCGAAAATACGGGTGCGGTGACCACTCACCAGCGGAAGCATCTCGCGACGCGAATAGAGCAACTCGAAGTTCTGACGTACGTTCTGGGCCAGCATGGGTTCCATACACCTTAGCAGATGAAGTAACACCACATTGTGCGCCGCTTCGGTGACAGCAATTTGATACTGGAGGACCGCATCGGACTCGGCATCGCGGTCACCCGACTCTTGCGTCAGCTCAATGGCATGATGCAGTTCACGAATGCGCGTTTTATCTTCATCCGTACTGCGCAGCGCTGCGTAATATGCAGCAATGCCTTCCAGCGCATGGCGCGTCTCAAGCAGGTCAAACTGGGATTCAGGATGGTCGGAGAGCAATTCTACCAGTGGATCGCTAAAGCTCTGCCACAGGCTACTCTGAACAAAAGTGCCGCCGCCCTGGCGACGAAGCAGCAATCCCTTCGCTTCGAGACGTTGAATCGCCTCACGCAAGGAGGGACGGGAGACGTCGAACTGTTTCGCCAGTTCGCGTTCCGGTGGGAGTTTTTCGCCCGGGCGCAGTGTGCCCTCAAGAATCAAAAACTCCAGCTGTTGCTCAATCACATCGGATAATTTTGGTTGGCGGATTTTGCTGTAGGCCATGATGTCCTGTCTTAAGCCATTTGCCCGAAGTCAATTGGTCTTACCAATTTCATATCTGTGACGCTAAAGTAACAAAGTATTCACCTTATGTCCATACAGGTTTTGATTGAAATCAGTAAACCAGGCACATTTTAACAACATCACAGAAATAACGTTTCAAACATGTAACTATGCACAAATGTTAAATTTACCACCCATGAGGTAGTTTTAACCTTATTGAAACGAAGAAAAATCCTGGTTGAACCGATTCAAATGCGTTTTTATGCATGGTTTCTATATAGGTAAGCATTTTACATCTAACGGAAGTGTTATCAGGAAGTAAGAGGCGGGACAAACAACTGCTCTCTTTTTATTCAACTCGTCATCATCCATTCACAAAGCAGGTGCATTCCCTGCCGCATACCATTATTCTGATCCGGACAAAAGAGTTTCGGCGACATTTCAAAAACCATTGCTGTAAACATAATAATACAACAGACGGAATTGCAAACTTACACGCATCACTGCGTAGGACAAATAATAATTACTCAAATTGCCCGGTCGCCGTCACGCGGCCGAGTGCTGAAGGGTAAACCACACACGAGGTTTCATGATGGACAGTCAGCAGCACGGCGAGCAGCTAAAGCGCGGCCTTAAGAACCGCCATATCCAGCTTATCGCGCTGGGCGGCGCGATAGGAACAGGCCTGTTCCTGGGAAGCGCCTCCGTAATTCAGTCCGCGGGCCCCGGTATTATTCTGGGTTATGCGATAGCCGGTTTTATTGCCTTCCTTATTATGCGTCAGTTAGGTGAAATGGTGGTTGAGGAGCCGGTCGCCGGTTCGTTCAGTCACTTTGCCTACAAGTACTGGGGAAGTTTTGCGGGATTTGCGTCGGGCTGGAACTATTGGGTGCTGTATGTGCTGGTTGCAATGGCGGAACTGACCGCCGTCGGCAAGTACATTCAGTTCTGGTGGCCGGAGATCCCCACCTGGGTTTCGGCAGCCGTTTTCTTTATTGCGATCAACGCCATCAACCTGACCAACGTAAAAGTGTTCGGTGAGATGGAGTTCTGGTTTGCGATCATCAAAGTCATCGCCGTGGTCGCGATGATCATCTTCGGCGGCTGGCTGCTGTTCAGCGGCAACGGCGGCCCGCAGGCGACCGTGCGTAACCTGTGGGAACAGGGCGGCTTCCTGCCTCACGGCATGACCGGACTGGTCATGATGATGGCAATCATCATGTTCTCTTTCGGCGGACTTGAACTGGTCGGTATCACCGCTGCCGAAGCCGATAACCCGGAGCAGAGCATTCCCAAAGCCACCAACCAGGTTATCTATCGTATCCTGGTTTTCTATGTGGGTTCACTGGCCGTTCTGCTTTCCCTGCTGCCGTGGACGCGTGTCACTGCTGACACCAGCCCGTTTGTCCTGATCTTCCATGAGCTGGGCGATACCTTCGTGGCGAACGCGCTGAATATCGTGGTTCTGACGGCGGCACTGTCGGTGTACAACAGCTGCGTTTACTGTAACAGCCGCATGCTGTTTGGTCTGGCGCAACAGGGTAACGCCCCGAAAATCCTGCTCACTATCGACAAACGCGGCGTGCCGGTGAATACCATCATCGTTTCGGCGCTGGTGACGGCGCTGTGCGTATTGATCAACTACATGGCGCCAGAATCCGCCTTCGGTCTGCTGATGGCGCTGGTGGTCTCCGCACTGGTGATCAACTGGGCGATGATCAGTCTTGCGCACATCAAATTCCGTCGCGCTAAGCAGCAACAGGGGGTGAAAACCCGCTTCCCGGCGCTGTTCTACCCGTTGGGTAACTGGGTCTGTCTGGCCTTCATGGCGGCGGTGCTGGTGATTATGCTGATGACGCCGGGTATGGCGATTTCGGTTTACCTGATCCCGGTATGGCTGGTTGTCCTTGGCATCGGTTATCTGTGCAAACAGAAATCCGCGAAGACGGCGAAAGCACATTAATTCCTTGAACCCTCACCCGTCCTGGGTGAGGGTTGTTACCTGCCTCACACTTTCCCCCAACAGCCATTTCGTCCATATCAGCGGCGCTATCCTGCAACGCAATTCATGGCTTACAGACGAATAATTCTTTCCATCACCTTGATGGGGAGACATCTCAATGGATACAGGTAAGCTGTCGGTAAGAGAAAAAATTGGTTATGGCATGGGCGATGCCGGATGCAACATCATCTTTGGCGCTATCATGCTGTTTGTGAACTATTTTTATACGGATATCTTTGGTCTCGCCCCGGCTCTGGTAGGGGTGTTATTACTGTCAGTGCGCGTTATCGACGCCGTTACTGACCCCATTATGGGCGCTATTGCTGATCGAACCCAAAGCAAATATGGCCGTTTTCGTCCATGGTTACTCTGGATTGCCTTCCCTTACGCGCTGTTCAGCATTCTGATGTTCACCACCCCGGAGTGGACTTATAGCAGCAAGGTTATCTATGCGTTCGTCACTTACTTCCTGCTGTCGATTACCTACACGGCGATCAACATTCCTTATTGCTCATTGGGCGGCGTGATCACCAACGACCCGAAAGAACGCGTGGCCTGCCAGTCTTATCGCTTTGTACTGGTCGGTATCGCGACATTGCTGCTGTCGCTCACTCTACTGCCGATGGTCGACTGGTTTGGCGGCGATGACAAAGCGAAGGGCTATCAACTGGCGATGACCGTGCTGGCCATTATCGGCATGTGTATGTTCCTGTTCTGCTTTGCTACCGTTCGTGAACGTGTGCGCCCTGCCGTTCCCACACACGATGACATGAAAAACGACTTCAAAGACGTGTGGAAGAACGACCAGTGGGTACGCATACTGCTGCTGACGCTGTGCAACGTCTGCCCGGGCTTTATCCGTATGGCGGCAACCATGTACTACGTCACCTGGGTCATGGGACAAAGCACCCATTTCGCCACGATCTTTATCAGTCTCGGCGTGGTCGGCATGATGATCGGTAGCGTGTTGGCGAAAGTGCTGACCGACCGCTGGTGCAAGCTGAAGGTCTTCTTCTGGACCAACATCGCGCTGGCCCTTTTCTCCTGCGCGTTTTACTTCTTTGATCCCAAAGCCACGATGATGATTGTCGTGCTCTACTTCCTGCTCAACATTTTGCACCAAATCCCGTCGCCGCTGCACTGGTCCCTGATGGCGGACGTTGACGACTACGGCGAATGGAAAACCGGCAAGCGCATTACCGGCATTAGCTTTTCCGGCAACCTGTTCTTCCTGAAACTCGGTCTGGCGATTGCCGGGGCGATGGTTGGCTTCCTGCTCTCGTGGTACGGCTATGATGCCGGGGCGAAAGCGCAAAGCGATTCCGCGATCAACGGCATCGTGCTGCTCTTTACCGTGATTCCGGGAGTCGGCTACCTGATCACTGCCGGCGTGGTGCGTCTGTTGAAAGTCGACCGCGAACTGATGAAACAGATTCAGGACGATCTGGAAAAACGCCGCGCTAACTACCGCGAACTCAATGATTACCAGGAACTGAAAGCCACTGAAACCGTAAGGAAAGCCTGATGCAAAACTGGCCTAACCCGTTTATTGAACAACGCGCCGATCCGTTTATCCTGCGCGACGGCAGCGACTATTACTTTATTGCCTCAGTGCCAGAATACAACCGACTGGAAATCCGTCGGGCGGATTCGCTGGAAGGATTACGTACAGCGCCACCCGTTGTCGTCTGGCGCAAACCCGAACACGGCCCGATGAGCGAGCTGATCTGGGCACCGGAAATTCATCACCTCGACGGCAGATGGGTCATCTACTTTGCCGCCGCGCATACCCAGGCGCTCGACAAACTGGGCATGTTTCAGCATCGGATGTACGCGCTGGAGTGTACAGATACCGATCCGCTCACCGGCAACTGGGTCGAAAAGGGTCAGGTGAAAACGCCGTTTGATACCTTTGCACTTGATGCCACAACGTTCCGCCATCAGGGAAAACAGTGGTATCTGTGGGCGCAAAAATCCCCAGATATCG
Source organism: Citrobacter freundii complex sp. CFNIH2 (assembly GCF_002880615.1). Classification (NCBI taxonomy): domain Bacteria; kingdom Pseudomonadati; phylum Pseudomonadota; class Gammaproteobacteria; order Enterobacterales; family Enterobacteriaceae; genus Citrobacter; species Citrobacter freundii complex sp. CFNIH2. Next base: position 2,919,632 of record NZ_CP025757.1, read on the forward strand.
CCGGTAACTCCAACATTTATCTGGCGGAGCTGGAAAATCCCTGGACGATTAAAGGCCAGCCGGTAATGCTCAGCAAACCGGAGTACGACTGGGAGTGTCGGGGCTTTTGGGTCAATGAAGGTCCGGCAGTATTAATCCACGGTGACAGGCTGTTTATCAGCTATTCCGCCAGCGCCACGGATGAAAATTACTGCATGGGACTGTTATGGATTGATATCCACGCCGATCCGCTGAATCCGGCAAACTGGCATAAATCCCCGCGTCCGGTGTTTACCACCAGCAATGAAAATCGCCAGTATGGCCCCGGGCACAACAGCTTTACCCAAACGCCGGAAGGTGATGACGTGCTGGTGTATCACGCGCGTAACTACACCGAAATTGAAGGCGATCCGCTCTACGATCCTAATCGCCATACCCGTCTGAAGCTGATTCGGTGGGATGACCACGGAATGCCAGACTTCGGTATTCCGCCCGCAGATACGCTTTGACATCGTTGCCCGGTAACACGCAACTTACCGGGCGTCCTGCCTGTACGTTAAATCAACGTGCCATAAATGGTCAGTACAGCAATGACCACCACTAAGGCAAACGACGTTTTCTTCGCCATGGAAACCGCCGCTTTCGGCGTTTCAACCTTATCGGTATGCGGCTCACGCGCCAGCGAGAACTGCGCCAGACGTGTTAACACCTGATATTGCGAAGTACGCAAATCCGCCAGCGAGGCAAACCATGCCGGCAGCGCTTTTTCTCCATGACCGATCAGGGCATACACCACGCCCGCCAGACGCACCGGGATCCAGTCGAGAACATGAAGAATGGCATCGATGCCGGACTGTAGGCGCTCATGCGGCGTCTGGTAACGCGCCAGCCAGGACTGCCACGAGCGCAGGAAAGCATAGCCCACCAGCAGTACCGGCCCACACGGACCGCCGACGATCAGCCAGAACAGCGGCGCGATATAGAAACGGAAGTTAATCCACAGCAGCGCGTTTTGCAGTTCACGTAAAAACTCACGCTCATTGCAATCCGGCGGAACGCCATGGATCATCGTCAGTTCGCTGGCCATCGCCGTTCGGGCATGCGCATCATCGCGCGCCGCCGCGTTAAGGTAAGCGTGATAGTGCATCCGCACTTTTCCCGCGCCAATACACAGCAGGCCTATCAGGATCCACGCCACGATCGTCGGCACATTAAACAACAGCCCCTCCAATGCGCGCAGCAACAGGAACGTGATCACCATCGCGATGATCATCATCCCGAGTGTCCGCGCCATCGAGAAGCGTTTGACCCGGCGGAAAAAAGCTTCTAACCGGTGATCGAACTGCCAGTGTTCGCCCAGCTTAAACAAGCGCTCGACGAGCAGCACCAGTAATGTCGTAAACAGCGTCATGTCATCTCCTTATCTGACGAGGCGGTGACCAGGGCGCGAAACCTTGCCCAGTCAAAAGCCGGACCGGGATCGGTCTTACGCTCAGGCGCAATATCACAGTGTCCGGTTATGTTTTCGGCAACGGCCGGGTAAATCTTTATTAATGCACGCGTGATGGCAGCCAGTTGTTGGTACTGGACATCGGTGTAGGCCAGCGTATCAGTCCCTTCCAGCTCAATGCCAATCGAAAAATCATTGCAGCGTTCACGCCCCTGATAATTCGACACGCCGGCATGCCATGCACGCTTATCAAAAGGAACATACTGAACGATTTCGCCATCACGGCGAATCAGACAATGGGCGGAAACGCGAAGATGCGCGATTTCGGCAAAAAAGGGATGGGCGTTGGGATCAATTGTTCCAGTGAATAGTGCGTCAATCCACGGACCGCCAAACTCGCCGGGCGGCAGGCTGATATTATGCACCACCAGCAAAGAAGGGGCTTCATCATCCGGGCGGCAATCGTAGTGCGGAGAAGGAACGCGTCGCGCTTCTGCCAGCCAGCCCTTGTCTAACAACATGCTGAATCTCCTTTTGAGTGGTGCTTATAGCCGCTTCAGAGTAGCATGTTTCTACCTTATGATTCGTTAGCAATTTGGAGTTTTCTCATGCCGCCTCGCCGCTATAACCCTGACTACCGACGTGACGCGCTGTTGGAACGTATTAACCTGGATATCCCAAACGTTGTCGCCCAGGCGCTGCGCGAAGATTTAGGCGGTGAAGTGGATGCCAGCAACGATATTACGGCTCAACTTTTACCGGAGAACAGCCGTTCTCATGCCACGGTCATCACCCGTGAAGACGGCGTTTTTTGTGGCAAACGCTGGGTTGAAGAAGTCTTTATTCAACTGGCTGGCGACGATGTCAGCATCACCTGGCATGTGGAAGACGGCGACAGCATCAAGGCGAACCAACCGCTGTTTGAGCTGGACGGTCCCTCTCGCGTGCTACTGACCGGCGAACGTACCGCGCTGAACTTCGTGCAGACCCTGTCAGGTGTCGCCAGCGAAGTGCGTAAATACGTTGATATCCTTGCGGGCACAAACACCCAACTGCTGGACACGCGTAAAACCCTGCCAGGGCTGCGTACCGCGCTGAAATATGCCGTGCTCTGCGGCGGCGGCGCGAATCATCGTCTGGGGCTTTCGGATGCCTTCCTGATCAAAGAGAACCACATTATTGCTTCTGGTTCCGTGCGTCAGGCGGTGGAGAAAGCCTTCTGGCTGCATCCGGATGTGCCTGTAGAAGTCGAAGTTGAAAACCTCGATGAACTGGACGACGCGCTGAAAGCCGGTGCCGACATCATCATGCTGGACAACTTTGAAACGGAGCAGATGCGTGAAGCAGTTAAACGGACCAACGGCCAGGCGCGACTGGAAGTTTCCGGCAACGTAACCAACGAAACGCTGCGGGAATTTGCCGAAACCGGCGTCGATTTTATCTCCGTTGGCGCGCTAACCAAACATCTCCGGGCGCTGGACCTGTCCATGCGCTTCGCTAACGCGTAATCATTATATGGCCTGATAACGCGCTGCTTATCGGGCCTGTTTATTCCTTTCAATCGCTAAAATCCTCGTCGTGCCTCGCAATCTTATTGCTTGCGACTGCAAACCGATAACATTCCTCTGAACCCACCTTCCCGATTCATTTTTTGCTGCTCGCCTGGCGTACCGGCGTTTGCCAAAGTGACGTCCACTCACTCAAGGAGCGAACAATGGATAAACAACGCGGATTTACCCTTATTGAACTGATGGTGGTGATCGGCATTATTGCCATCCTCAGCGCCATCGGCATTCCGGCCTATCAGAACTATCTGCGCAAAGCGGCGCTGACCGATATGCTGCAAACCTTTGTCCCCTATCGCACTGCCGTCGAACTCTGCGCCCTGGAGCATGGCGGTACAGACACCTGCGACGCAGGCGTCAACGGGATTCCCTCTCCGACAACAACACGCTATGTCTCAGGAATGAGCGTCGAAAATGGGGTGGTTTCTCTTACTGGTCAGGAAAGCCTGAACGGGCTTAGCGTCATCATGACCCCTGGATGGGACAAAGCAGAAGGCATTACGGGCTGGACGCGTAACTGCAACATCCAGAATGACAGCGCGTTAAAACAGGCCTGCGAAGACGTCTTTCGCTTCGATAGCCATTAAGGAAGCGCCATGAATACGACGCAACTCAGCGCGCTGTGCCAGCGCTACCAGGGAATATTACTTGATGCCAATAACGATGCGGTACACATTGCCGTCGAAGATGCCCCTTCTCATGAACTGCTGGACGCCCTGCATTTCGCCACGACTCGCCGTATTGAGATTGCCTGCTGGACGCGCCAGCAAATGGAGCAACACCAGCATCAGTCTTCACCCGCGCAGCCGTCAGTGGTTCCTGAAAGCAGCGTCAGCGCCGCGGTTTTACTGGATAAAACATTACAGAGCGCGCTGGCGAAACGGGCCTCGGATATCCACATAGAGCCTGCAGAGCATCACGTCCGTCTCCGCTTACGTGTGGACGGCGTGCTGCATTGCTTACCCGATATCGCCAAAGAGACCGGTATCGCCCTGACAGCACGTTTGAAAGTGTTAAGTCATCTGGATATCGCGGAACACCGCTTACCACAGGACGGGCAATTTACCATTGAGCTGAACGGCGCTGCCGTCTCGTTTCGTATCGCCACCCTTCCCTGTCGTTATGGCGAAAAGGTTGTGCTACGGTTGCTGCATCAGGTAAATCAGGCACTGGATGCCTGCACGCTGGGAATGCACGACACGCAGCTCTCTGCCTTCCTCCACGCCCTGCAACAGCCTCAGGGGTTGATCCTCGTCACCGGCCCCACGGGTAGCGGTAAAACGGTAACCCTTTATAGCGCGCTGCAAACGCGAAACGCGCCGGAGGTGAATCTGTGCAGCGTTGAGGATCCGGTGGAGATTCCCCTCGACGGTATCAATCAGACGCAGATCCATCCGCGTGCCGGGCTGACCTTTCAGGGCGTATTGCGGGCACTGCTACGTCAGGATCCGGATGTCATCATGGTGGGTGAGATCCGCGACGGCGAAACCGCAGAAATTGCCATTAAGGCCGCACAGACCGGGCATCTGGTGCTTTCCACGCTGCATACCAACTCAACCTGCGAAGCGCTGGTACGCTTACAGCAGATGGGGGTGGCGCGCTGGATGCTCTCTTCCGCATTAACCTTAGTGGTTGCGCAGCGGCTGGTCAGAAAACTGTGTCCACACTGCCGACGGCTGAGTGACGATCCCATTCGCTTACCGCCCGCATGGTACCCAACGCCCCTGCCCCGCTGGCAGGCGGTTGGCTGCGAACATTGCTATCACGGATTCTACGGTCGTGCGGCGTTGTTTGAACTACTTGCGATCACCGCTGAACTGCGTCATCAGATTGCTAACGACGCCTCAGCCGCAACGCTGGAAGCCCATGCAAAACAGGCAGGAATGAGCACACTCTTTGAAAGCGGGTGCCGCGCCGTCGATCAAGGGCTAACCACGTTCGAGGAACTGGTGCGCATTCTGGGTATGCCGGATGATCACTAAAAAGCTATGGTACTGGCAGGGAATGAATCACGATGGCCTGCCCGGCGAGGGAACCCGTTGGGCGGAAAACCGACTCCTGTTGATGCAGGAACTGGAACGGCTTCAGATAATACCTTTGCGCGTGAAATCCTTACGCGTAAAGCGCGCGCTCTGGCGCAATGACAAATCCACGGAAGTGATTCACCAGCTTGCGACGCTGCTAAAAGCGGGGCTAACGCTGTCTGAAGGGCTGGAACTGCTTGCCGGACAGCAACCGAGTAAGCAGTGGCAAGCCCTGTTAGGGAGCCTTGCAAACGAACTGGAACACGGTACGCCGCTCTCCAGCGCACTGGCGCAGTGGCCAGACGTTTTTCCGCCGCTGTATCAGGCGATGATACGCACCGGAGAGCTGACCGGGAAACTGGATAAATGCTGCTTTGAACTCGCCCGGCAGCAGAAGGCGCAAAGACAGTTAACCGATAAGGTCAAAAAAGCGCTGCGTTACCCCATCATTATTTTAACGATGGCGGTTATGGTGGTGGTGGCGATGCTCCAATTTGTCCTGCCTGAATTTGCCGCCATTTACCGGACCTTTAACACGCCGCTACCTGCTCTCACTCAGGGGATCATCGCGTTTGCCGACTGGAGTCAACGCTGGGGTGGGCTGATTGTCCTGATGATCGTCATGCTAATTGCAGCCAACAGCCTGCTGAGCCGAAAGCCCGGCTGGCAAATGCTGCGCCAGCGAGGATTACTCCGCATGCCCGTGATGGGCCAGTTGATCAGAGGTCAGAAGCTCACACAAATTTTTACCATCCTCGCGCTGACGCAAACGGCGGGGATCGCTTTTTTACCCGCGCTTGAGAGTGTGAAAGAGACGATTCAGTGCCCCTACTGGGCACGGCGTCTGGCACAGGTACAGCACGATATCAGTACCGGCGTGCCCGTCTGGCAGGCGCTCAAAAATGCGGAAGAATTTAGCCCATTATGTCTGCAACTGGTCAGGACCGGAGAAGCCTCTGGCTCGCTGGATATCATGCTGCGCAACCTTGCCCGTCATCATGATGAACATACCCAGGCGATGGCTGACAACCTGGCGGCACTGCTGGAACCGGCGCTGCTGGTGATTACCGGGCTTATCATCGGCACACTGGTCGTGGCGATGTACTTACCGATTTTCCATCTGGGCGATGCGATGAGTGGCGTGGGATAACGAAGGGAAGTCGACAGCAGAACTGGCGCTCAAGGCAGCGCCAGTTCCTGGGGAGGGTTACAGGCTATTGAAAACGCGGTTTTCTTGTTCCTGAACCCGGATAAACGTCGTACGTTTGGTCAGCTCTTTCAGACGAGAGGCACCGACGTAGGTACAGGCTGAACGCAGACCGCCGAGAATATCACGCGCGGTGTTCTCCACCGGGCCACGCAGCGGCAGCTTGACGGTTTTCCCTTCCGCCGCGCGATACTGCGCAACGCCGCCGACATGACGAGTCATGGCGGATTCAGAGCTCATACCGTAGAACAGCATGAATTTTTCGCCGTTTTCTTCAACGACTTTACCACCGCTCTCTTCGTGACCGGCCAGCATACCGCCAAGCATCACGAAATCAGCGCCGCCACCGAATGCTTTCGCCACATCACCAGGCATGGTACAACCGCCATCGCTGACAATCATCCCGCCCAGACCGTGCGCCGCATCAGCACATTCGATCACCGCAGACAGTTGCGGGTAACCAACACCGGTTTTTACACGGGTGGTGCAGACAGAACCCGGACCAATCCCGACTTTAACGATATCCGCGCCAGACAGAACCAGTTCCTCACACATTTCACCCGTGACCACGTTACCGGCGCAGATGGTTTTGGTCGGCCAGGCTTCACGCGCTTTCGATACGAACTGAACAAAGTGTTCGGAGTAGCCGTTTGCGACATCGATGCAAACAAAGTTCAGTGCCGGATTCAGCGCCAGAATCTGTTGGGTCTTTGCGAAATCCGCATCGGAGGTACCGGTAGAGACCATGACGTGCTTGAGCACATCGGCTGACGCCGTGCCCACAAAGGCCGCCCAGTCTTCAACGGTGTAATGCTTATGAACGGCAGTCAGCACATCGAAAGAGGCAAGAGCCGTTGCCATCGCAAACGTCCCGACGGTATCCATGTTTGCAGCAATAATAGGTACGCCGGACCAGGTCTGACCTGAATGTTTAAAGGTGAATTGACGTTCCAGCTCGACATCGGAACGACTTTTAAGGGTAGAACGCTTAGGGCGGATAAGAACGTCTTTAAAACCTAACTTCAGATCTTCTTCAATACGCATGTGCGGATTCCTGGGGTTAAGGGCTATTAGTATGAGAGCGCAACTCCAGTGACGCTATCATACGCACTAATCAATGCCGCGCAAGACTGCGAAATTCTCTTTTTTTACGCTACAATCCCATAAATTTACCTGGCGAATGGCGGGCACGCCCTGAGTCATCATCGCCAGTGCACGTTCAACTTTCAACCAATTGATTATCATAATGAATTCCCGGGAACCGAGCTTATGAGGTATACAGTAGCCTTAACTGGCGGCATTGGCAGTGGTAAAAGCACCGTTGCAAATGCCTTTGCTGACCTCGGAATTCAGATAATTGACGCAGATATTATTGCCCGCCAGGTGGTCGAACCGGGCAAGCCTGCGCTGGATGCGATTGCGGCACATTTTGGCCCTGAACTGATTGCCGCAGACGGCACGCTGCATCGTCGGCGGCTTCGCGAACGGATTTTTGCTGATCCGCAAGAGAAGGCCTGGCTCAGTGCCTTGCTTCATCCGCTCATCCAGCAGGAGACCCGACGTCAGTTGCAACAGGCGACGTCTGCTTATGTGCTGTGGGTGGTGCCATTACTGGTTGAAAACGGCCTTTATCGCCAGGCAAATCGCGTGCTCGTGGTCGATGTCACCCCCGAGACGCAGCTTTCCCGGACCATGCAGCGCGACGACGTTACGCGCGCACACGTTGAACAGATTCTCGCTGCCCAGGCGACGCGTGAAGCGCGCCTTGCCGTGGCAGACGATGTTATTGATAATAATGGCGCACCAGACTCCATCATGTCGGATGTCGCCCGCCTGCACGCACGTTATCTCCAGCTTGCGTCGCAGTTTGTCTCACAGGAAAAACCGTAATGCACACCCAGGTCCTTTTTGAACACCCTCTCAATGAGAAGATGCGCACGTGGTTGCGCATTGAGTTTTTGATTCAACAACTCTCTGCACGCTTACCGATTGCAGAGAGTTCAGATGCCCTGCACTTCTTTCGCAATGCCGGAGATTTGTTGGACGTATTCGAACGTGGTGAAGTGCGTACAGAATTACTGAAAGAGCTTGAGCGCCAGCAGCGTAAACTTCAGGCATGGACAGAAGTCCCGGGCGTCGACCAGAGCCGTATTGATGCTCTGCGCCAGCAGCTAAAAATGGCCGGCAGTATTTTAATTTCCGCCCCGCGGATGGGACAATTTTTGCGTGAGGATCGGCTGATTGCCCTGGTCCGCCAGCGTCTGAGTATTCCTGGCGGTTGTTGCAGCTTTGATTTACCGACGTTGCATATCTGGCTGCATATGCCGCAGGCACAGCGCGATGCACAGGTCGATAGCTGGCTTGCCAGTCTGAACCCGCTGAATCAGGCGCTGACTCTGATCCTCGATTTAATTCGCAACTCGGCACCGTTTCGTAAGCAAACCAGCCTGAACGGTTTTTATCAGGACAACGGGGACGACGCGGATTTACTGCGCCTGCAGTTGCCGTTGGGTTTACAGCTTTATCCGCAAATTTCCGGCCACAAGAGCCGTTTTGCGATCCGTTTTATGCCGCTCGATAGCGACAATGGCGTGGTACCTGAGCGCCTCGATTTCGAACTGGCCTGCTGTTAAGGAGTTAAGATGTCTGAGACGATCACCGTTAATTGCCCCACCTGCGGCAAAACGGTTGTATGGGGTGAAGTCAGTCCATTCCGCCCGTTTTGTTCCAAACGTTGTCAGTTGATCGATTTAGGTGAATGGGCCGCTGAAGAGAAACGTATTGCCAGTCGCGGCGATCTTTCCGACAGCGACGACTGGAGCGAAACGAAAGAGTAAACAGAGACGGAGTGGGGGATCAATATGCCCCCACCGCGCGTTACCGGATGACGGCGTCGCCTCATCCGGCCTACAGATTGTGTTTTAACTTCGCAATCACGGGCTCATTCGCCGGAGGGAAATCCTCCGCCTGCAGCGTCCCGGCGACCATCCATTTTCCAGGTTGCCCCTCTTTCCCCCACGGCTCGCCTTTCCAGCTTTCAACCAGCCAGAACCACAGCGTGATATGCCTGTCCGGAAACTGATACTCCAGCTTCTCGAAAAGCCTGGCATCTACCGGCGTAATGCCCACCTCTTCCTGTAGCTCGCGGCTCAGTGCCTGCTCCGGCGTCTCTCCGGCCTCAATCTTTCCGCCAGGAAATTCCAGTTTGTTCGCCATGTGCGCATCGGCCGCACGCTGGGTGATAAAGATTTCGTTATACGGATTACGAATAATCCCGACCGCGATGTTCAGTTTTTTCATATTGTCGTATCCATAAAAAAGGCGCAGTTTCCTGCGCCTTCAGACATCGTTATTATGCAGACCTTAACTCAGACGGCCGTGGCACTGTTTGTATTTTTTACCAGAACCACACGGGCATGGATCGTTACGACCCACTTTACGCTCGCCCGTTTGCGCCGCCAGATCGGCCGCCGCGGCGCTGTCGTCATCCTGATGGCTGAGTTGTTGCATCTGTGCTAAGCGCTCAGCTTCTTCACGACGCTGCTGCTCCATGGCTTCAACTTCTTCCGGCATGCGAACCTGAACTTTGCTCAGCGTACTGATCACTTCGTATTTCAGTGATTCCAGCATAGAGGCAAACATCGAGAAGGATTCACGCTTATATTCCTGCTTCGGATCTTTCTGCGCATAGCCACGCAGATGGATACCCTGACGCAGGTAATCCATCGCCGCCAGGTGCTCTTTCCACAGGGAGTCGAGCGTTTGCAGCATGACCCCTTTTTCGAAGTGACGCATCATCTCTGCGCCAACCACTTCTTCTTTGCGCTGATACACTTCGATGGCCTGCGCCAGAATACGCTCACGCAGCGTCTCTTCATGCAGCTCCGGCTCTTTATCCAGCCATTCTGCAATCGGCATCTCCAGATCGAAGTCATTTTTCAGGCGTTCCTGCAGACCCGGGATATCCCACATTTCTTCCAGAGACTGCGGCGGAATGTAGGCATCAATGGTCGTTTTGAACACGTCTTCACGAATGCTGTTGATGGTTTCGCTAACGTCGCTCACATCCAGCAGTTCGTTACGCTGGGTATAGATCGCGCGACGCTGATCGTTGGCGACATCATCGTATTCCAGCAGTTGCTTACGAATATCGAAGTTGCGGCTTTCCACTTTACGCTGCGCGTTAGCAATCGCTTTGGTGACCCACGGGTGCTCAATAGCTTCGCCCGGTTTCATCCCCAGTTTACGCATCATCCCGGACACGCGGTCAGAGGCAAAAATACGCATCAACGCATCTTCCATTGACAGGTAGAAACGCGAAGAACCCGCATCCCCCTGACGACCGGAACGACCGCGCAGCTGGTTATCGATACGACGGGATTCATGACGCTCAGTACCGATGATGTGCAGACCACCGGACGCCAGCACCGCTTCGTGGCGAACCTGCCAGTCGGCTTTAATCTGTGCAATCTGCTCTGGCGTTGGGTTTTCCAGCGCGGCCACTTCGGCCTGCCAGCTACCGCCCAGCACAATATCGGTACCACGACCGGCCATGTTGGTGGCGATGGTCACCGCCGCCGGATAGCCCGCCTGCGCGACGATAGCCGCTTCGTTAGCGTGGAATTTGGCGTTCAGAACGTTGTGTTTGATACCCGCTTTGGTCAGTTCGTTAGAAACCACTTCGGATTTCTCAATGGAGATAGTCCCCACCAGTACCGGCTGACCATTGGCGGTACGCTCTTTAATATCTTCAATAATGGCCTGAATTTTTTCCGCTTCGGTCATGTAGACCAGATCCGGCATATCCTTACGGATCATCGGACGGTTGGTCGGCACCACCACGGTATCCAGTTTGTAGATTGAGCTAAATTCGAACGCTTCGGTATCTGCCGTACCGGTCATACCGGCCAGTTTTTCATACAGACGGAAGTAGTTCTGGAAGGTGATCGAGGCCAGCGTCTGGTTCTCGTTCTGGATATCCACACCCTCTTTCGCTTCAACAGCCTGGTGCAGACCATCAGACCAGCGACGGCCCTGCATGGTACGACCGGTGTGTTCGTCAACGATGATGACTTCGCCGTCTTTTACGATGTAGTCAACGTCGCGGGTGAACAGCGCGTGCGCGCGCAGCGCAGCGGTCACGTGGTGCATCAGCATGATGTTGCCCGGAGAGTACAAAGACTCACCTTCATCCATAATGCCTTCTTTCACCAGCAGTTCTTCAATCAGTACCAGACCACGTTCGGTCAGGTTAACCTGGCGCGCCTTTTCATCCACAGAAAAGTGACCTTCACCCTGGAAACTGTCGGAGTCTTCTTTCTCCTGGCGAACCAGATGCGGGATGATTTTGTTCACTTTCTTGTACATTTCCGAGCTATCTTCAGCCGGTCCGGAAATGATCAGCGGCGTACGCGCTTCATCGATCAGGATGGAGTCGACCTCATCCACCAGCGCATAGTGCAGTTTACGCTGTACGCGCTCTTCAGGGCTGAACGCCATGTTGTCACGCAGATAGTCAAAGCCATATTCGTTGTTGGTACCGTAAGTAATGTCCGCAGCGTAGGCTTCGCGCTTGGCTGGCGCAGGCATACCCGGCAGGTTGATACCGACGGTCATACCGAGGAATTCAAACAGCGGACGGTTGTTTTCGGCGTCACGTTGTGCCAGATAGTCGTTCACGGTAACCACGTGAACGCCTTTGCCACTCAGCGCGTTCAGATAAGCGGGCAGCGTTGCAGTCAGGGTTTTACCTTCACCGGTACGCATTTCCGCGATGCAGCGATCGTTAAGGACCATCCCACCGAGCAACTGAACGTCGAAGTGACGCATGCCGAACACGCGCTTACTGGCTTCACGTACGACAGCAAACGCTTCCGGGATCAGACTCTCCACGCTTTCGCCTTTTTCCAGACGCGCACGGAATTCACCGGTTTTCGCTTTCAGTTCGTCATCGGAGAGTTTTTCCATCTCCGGTTCCATGGCATTGATCACTGCAACCGCTTTACGCATACGACGTAACGTACGATCGTTACGGCTACCGAATACTTTCGTTAATAATTTGATTAGCATATTGAAATCTCAAACGCCCCGCGATGTGGGGTCATAATAATGTATTGAAGTTTATTGGTTTTTTTTAGCTGAGGCGTTGAGGGCCGGCGCGGATCCCCTGCGCCTGACTGATCCAGGCGGGCACGGTGAATACGGCCTGAGGCGTAAAATGGGCATACGTTACGCGCGACGCGCTTGCCGGGGGCGTACCTTCCTGCGTCAGCATCGCGCTGAGCGTGTTCAGTAAGGCTAAATGCTGCGCCTGAAGCGGTAACGGTTCTTCAGCAACGGGCAACGCCTGCGGCGCCATTGCGAAGGAAAGATGACGAATGACCGTACGAATAGCATGCTGATGCCAGTAATCGACGGTGAAATTGGGGCGACGATTGCTCGCTTCCAGCAGCGCCAGTTGGCTGAAATTAACTTTAACGCGTTGTTCGTGGCTACTGGCTGTCGCCTTTGCCGGCGTAGTCGGCTCAACGGCATTTCCGAGCGCGGGCAAGCCGAAACTCGCCGCGACCATCCCTAATAAGAGATGCGGCCAGAAGTAGCGTCTACCTAACTGTCGCCAGCGCGTCAGTATTCCACTCACGTTATTGCCATCCCAATCGTGTTATTCAAAACGTTTTTGCGCACAAATCTTATCATTAATGCGCAGGCACTACAGCAGTATTGATGAGAAGTTGCAGGTAAAAGTGCTTAAGAAAGCAGCGTTCGCACGGCATCGCGATTCAGTACGCGAAAGCACACAACCGAAAGGCGTTTTTGACAACAGGCAGGGCAGAAAAATGCCAAAAAAAACGACTGGCTTACCTGGCCGGAGAGAGTGCCAGATTAACCAGTCGAATTTATGCGACAACCTGTGTCGTTATGCCAGTACGGTCGAAGGCGCTTTGAAAGCCAGCGGCAGTTCTGCGTCGTCCTGGAAGGTCACATATTCCCAGGCTTCCTGTTTTGCCAGGACAGCCTGCAGCAATTTGTTATTCAGTGCATGACCGGATTTGTACGCGGTAAATGCACCGATAATGTTGTGACCACACATGAACAGGTCGCCAATGGCGTCAAGCATTTTGTGACGAACGAATTCATCTTCAAAACGCAGGCCGTCTTCGTTCAGTACGCGATAATCGTCAACAACGATGGCACAATCGAAGCTACCGCCCAGGCACAGGCCACGGGACTGCAGATATTCGATATCACGCATGAAACCGAAAGTACGCGCGCGGCTGATCTGGCGCATGAACGCATCAGCAGAGAAATTCATCGCATAGCGCTGAGTGCTGGAGTCGATCGCCGGATGGTTAAAGTCGATGGTGAAATCCAACGTAAAACCATTGTACGGTTTGAACTCGGCCCACTTGTCGCCATCTTCGACCCGAACGGTCTCTTTGATGCGAACAAATTTCTTGGCACTGTTCAGTTCTTCAATACCGGCATCAAGCAGCAGGTAGACGAACGGAGCAGCACTGCCATCCATGATCGGGATTTCCGGAGCATCGACTTCGATAACAATGTTATCGATACCCAGACCCGCCAGAGCAGCGTTAAGGTGCTCAACGGTTGAAATCCGTACATCATGCTCATTAACCAGACACGTACAGAGCATGGTATCACGCACAGATTTGGCATCGGCCGGGAAATCTACCGGTGGATTCAAGTCGGTGCGACGATAGATGACCCCGGTGTTGGCCGGCGCAGGGCGTAATGTCAGGGTGACTTTCTTGCCGGTATGTAAACCGACGCCAGTCGCCTGAACGATACGTTTAAGTGTCCTTTGTTTGATCATCGTATAATCTCGCCAAATTACCTATCCAACCGAAGTGTACTATACATTCGGTGGGCCAGTTTAGCACAAAGAGCCTCGAATCCCAAATTCCAGCCTATTCTTAATCGGCTTGCTTACGCAGGAACGCAGGGATATCCAGATAATCCGGCTCTTTCGCGGTTTGCGGCGTATTGTCGTTCACCACTTTCGCGACCGGTTTCTGCTCTTGCGTCAACGGCGCCATGCCATGCTGCTGGTAACGATCCATCACCGGTTGCTGCACCTGTTTGTTGGTGACCAGGGTGATTTCAGGACGCTTGTCCATACCGATACCGGTAGCAACAACGGTCACGCGCAGCTCGTCGTTCATATCCGGGTCCAGAGAGGTACCGATCACCACGGTCGCGTTATCCGATGCAAAGGCACGGATGGTGTTACCCACGGTTTCGAACTCATCCAGACGCAGGTCGAAGCCCGCAGTGATGTTGACCAGTACGCCACGCGCGCCGGACAGATCGATATCTTCCAGCAGCGGAGAAGAGATCGCCATTTCAGCGGCTTCTTCTGCACGGTCTTCACCGCTTGCCACGCCAGAACCCATCATCGCGTAGCCCATTTCGGACATCACGGTGCGCACGTCAGCAAAGTCGACGTTCATCAGGCCCGGACGGGTAATCAGTTCCGCGATGCCCTGAACTGCGCCTTTCAGCACGTCGTTCGCCGCGCCAAACGCGTCGAGCAGGGAGATACCACGTCCCAGGACTTTCAGCAGTTTGTCGTTCGGGATGGTGATCAGCGAGTCCACATGTTTGGACAGCTCAGTGATCCCCTGCTCCGCGAAAGCCATACGCTTTTTGCCTTCAAAATTGAAAGGCTTGGTCACGACCGCAACGGTCAGGATCCCTAAATCTTTCGCCACTTCAGCAACCACTGGCGCTGCACCGGTACCGGTACCGCCGCCCATGCCAGCTGCGATAAACACCATGTCTGCACCGTCAAGCGCTGCACGCAGAGCTTCACGATCTTCGTCTGCTGCATTGCGACCGACTTCCGGGTTCGCACCCGCACCCAGACCTTTGGTAATACCGCTACCGATCTGAATAGTCTGGCCAACCGCCGTCTTTCGCAACGCCTGAGCGTCGGTATTTACCGCGAAGAATTCAACACCCTCAATGCGCTCGCGCACCATGTGTTCAACGGCGTTACCGCCGCCGCCACCGACGCCGATGACTTTAATCACCGCGTCGTTGGTCAGTTCCATAGGTTCAAACATAGTTTCTCTCTCCGTTGTGCCTGTCGCCTGAGGCCGTAATTTTCGCCGGCCTCATAAAAAATTAAAACTCTTTTCGCAGCCAGCTATTAAGACGTTTAATCCAAGAGCCAACTGAAGCCGTAACACGCTTCTCTACTTCAGCTTCACCACTTAAATGGGACTCTTTCCCGTAGTGAAGCAGCCCCACCGCCGTTGAGTAATACGGCTCCTGAGCGTAATCCGTCAGACCGGTAATATTCAGCGGCGCACCGATACGCACTTGCGTATGGAACACGCGCTGGGCACAGGCGGCAAGCCCTTCAATTTGCGCCGCGCCACCGGTCAGTACAATCCCCGCCGCCAGATGATGTTTCACACCCTGCTGGCGAAGCTGTTCCTGTAATTGCAATATCTCTTCGTTGACCAGGTTGAGCAGTTCGGTATAACGCGGCTCAATCACCTCTGCCAGCGTCTGTCGTTGCAGACTGCGCGGCGGACGCCCGCCCACGCTTGGCACTTCAACGCTTTCGTCTTTCCCGACGATGGATCCCAGCGCACAGCCGTGACGAACTTTAATCGCTTCGGCGTCGCTCGGCGGCGTACCGAAGGCATACGCAATGTCGCTGGTGACCACATTCCCTGCATAAGGGATCACTTTGGTGTGGCGCAAAGCCCCGCCAGTATAAACGGCGATGTCCATTGTACCACCACCAATATCGACGACGCAGACGCCCAGTTCGCGTTCATCTTCCGTCAATACGGAATAACTGGCCGCCAGTCCGGCGAATATCAGTTGGTCAACTTTCAGGCCACAACGTTCCACGGCTTTAACAATGTTCTTCGCCATATCGTTGTGGCAGGTGATCAAATGCACTTTAGCCTGCATACGCACACCGGAAAGACCGACCGGGTTTTTAATCCCTTCCTGATAGTCAATCGCATATTCCTGCGGGATGACGTGCAACACACGGTGCTCATCGCGAACGCGCACAGACTTCGCGGTATGCACGACGTTTTCCACGTCTTCCTGCGTCACTTCTTCTTCCGAAATCGGCACCATGCCAATTTCATTCTGACAGCTAATGTGTTTGCCCGAAAGCGCCAGATAGACCGAGGAGATTTGGCAATCTGCCATCAGTTCTGCCTGGTCAATGGCGCGCTGTACGCATTTCACCACGGATTCGAGGTCGTTAACCCCGCCTTTATCCATCCCCCGTGACGGGCAACTGCCCACGCCAATGATATTGACCATACCGTCGGGCAGAACTTCCCCTACTAAAGCGGCGACCTTCGCGGTGCCAATCTCCAGTCCAACTACCAGTTTTCTGTCCGTCGCCTTGATCATTGTTGTTCTGCCTGTACCTGATTCTGTTGCTGATTAGATTCCTCAGGAGGCAAGGGAACCCACCCTACTGCCGCTCCTGAGTCATAACGCAAATCAACGTAGCTAATCCGTTTGCCATCGGTTTGCGCCTGCTGCTGTAAAACCGGATACAGTTCTACAAAGCGAGCCAAACGTTTCATCGTGTCGCCCCTGCCAAGATTGAGCTTAATATCGTTATTAAGCGTCAACTGCCAGGAACGACGAGCGGTCATTGCCGCTTCCTTCAGGGTAAACCGGTCCTTCGCCAGCACCTGCGACATGTCACGATACCCCTGCAACACTTCACTCGCGCTGCCTTCCGGGCCAGATAACATGGGTAAAACCTGCTTGCTGGTGCGATCGGCCGGCACGCTGAAGGCATTTCCTTCGGCGTCTACCATATGCTGATCATTCCAACGCGCAATCGGCACATATTCAACCAGATGAATCTTCAATTCATCGGGCCATTGCTTTCTGACGCTGGCCTGCTTGATCCACGGCAAGCGTTCAATCTGACTCTGGATGATATTCACGTCCTGGGTCATGAAGGTGCCAGGCGCGCCCAGTGCCAGAATCGACTGGCGAATATCATCATTCTTCGTGTAATGGCGCTCACCGGTTAACACCAGCTTTGACAGTGGCAAACGCTGCGCATCTTCCATCCACCCTAACACCACCCAGCCGCTGACCAGCACGGTACACAGCACCGTCAGCAGGAAGAAAATACCTGCAAGACGTGTTCCATTATTGCGACGTGAGGAAGAAACCTCTTCATCACTGTTTCGCGTGTTCAGCGCAGCCTGCGACATATCAGTCCGCCAACTCCAGAATTCGTACCACCAACTGCGAGAAACTCATCCCCGCCTGACGCGCCGCCATCGGCACCAGGCTGTGGCTGGTCATACCCGGAGAGGTATTCGCTTCCAGCAGATAAAACTGGCCATCGTTATCCAGCATGACGTCAATGCGCCCCCAGCCTTTACAGCCCAGGGTTGTCCATGCTTTCAGCACGACTGCCTGCAAAATAGCCTCTTGTTCGCTTTCCAGACCCGCAGGGCAGAAATACTGTGTTTCATCAGACAGATACTTCGCCTCATAATCATAGAAGGTTCCGGCGGGTTGGATACGAATTGCGGGTAAAATTTCTTCACCCAGTATCGCTACCGTAAATTCCGGACCGCTGAGCCATTTCTCGATCAGAACTTCTTCATCATGCTGAAATGCCAGCGTTAATGCATCCTGTAAAGCGTCATATTCTGACACTTTTGACATTCCCACGCTGGACCCTTCACGGCTGGGCTTCACAATCAGCGGTAAACCCAGCGCAGAAATTTGCGTAACCTGTTCTTCGTCAAGACCTTTTTCAAACTGAGATCGCGTCAGCGCGACCCATGGCGCGACGGGTAATCTCGCCCCCTGCCACAGCAACTTGCTGCGCAGTTTATCCATTGAGATCGCCGATGCCATTACGCCGCTGCCGGTATAAGGCAAGCCAACCAGCTCCAGCAGTCCCTGTAAGGTTCCGTCTTCCCCGCCGCGACCATGCAGGGCGATAAAGACTTTCTGAAAGCCCATCGACTTCAGCAGCGTAACGTCGACCTCTTTCGGATCGACCGGATGCGCATCCACGCCGCCTTCACGTAATCCGGCCAGCACTGCCGCGCCGGAATTCAGCGACACATCACGTTCAGCAGAGGTACCGCCCAGCAGGACCGCGATTTTATCAGCCATGTTGCTCGTCCTCCTGAATTTGCGGCTTCAGTTTGATTTCAGCTAAGGAACGCGCGATTTTGCCGATATTTCCCGCACCCTGTACCAGAATCAAATCATTGCCGGTTAATACCGGCGCCAGCATTTCTGCGACCTGCGCGGGATCGGAAACCAGAATCGGGTCGATTTTACCGCGACCACGAATAGTGCGGCACAGCGAACGGCTGTCCGCTCCTGGAATCGGCGCTTCACCCGCCGCATAGACATCCAGCATCAGCAACGCATCAACCTGGGTCAGCACGTTGGCAAAGTCGTCATACAGATCACGCGTACGCGTGAAACGGTGCGGCTGAAACAGCATCACCAGATTTTTGTCCGGCCAGCCCGCCCGCGCCGCTTTAATGGTCGCATCCACTTCCGTCGGGTGATGTCCGTAATCATCCACCAGCATTGCCGTACCGGCTTTACCGTTAACCGGCTCGAGCGGGTATTCACCGAGGAAGTCGAAGCGGCGCCCGGTACCCTGGAAGCTTTCCAGCGCGCGCAGGATCGCTTCGTCTGCAATACCTTCTTCCGTCGCAACCGCCACGGCCGCCGCCGCGTTCAGGGCGTTATGGCGACCTGGCGCATTCAGCGTGACGCGCAGGTCTTGCATCCCCTGGCGCAACAGAGTGAAGTGGCCTTGCGGCCCCACCTGCTGATAATCTTGCACACGAACGTCAGCGTCATCGCTAAAGCCGTAAGTGGTCGTCTGACGGCCCACGCGCGGCAGTAGCTCGCGGATCACCGGGTCATCAACACACATCACCGCACGACCATAAAACGGCAGGTTATGCAGGAAGTTAATAAACGTCTGCTTTAAATTCTCGAAATCGCCATGGTAGGTATCCATGTGGTCGGCTTCGATGTTGGTGACAATCGCCACCATCGGCTGCAGATGGAGGAACGACGCGTCGCTCTCATCCGCTTCCGCAATTAAGTAACGGCTATGACCCAGACGCGCATGCACGCCCGCCGCTTTCACCAGACCGCCGTTAACGAAGGTCGGGTCCAGTCCCGCTTCCGCGTAAATACTGGAGACCATCGCGGTGGTAGTCGTTTTACCGTGTGTCCCGGCAATCGCGATGCCGTGACGAAAACGCATCAGCTCCGCCAGCATCTCCGCGCGACGGATCACCGGGATGCGCGCTTCATGCGCCGCCACAATTTCCGGGTTATCGGCCGAGATGGCGCTGGAGACCACAACTACGCTCGCATCACGCACGTTTTCCGGGCGATGGTTGAAATAAATCGTTGCTCCCAGGTTCGTCAACTGCTGCGTCACCGGGTTTGGCGCTAAATCGGAACCACTGATCTGATACCCTTCATTGGCCAGAACTTCGGCAATACCGCCCATACCGGCACCACCGATGCCGACAAAGTGAATGTGCCGAACGCGACGCATTTCGGGCACGATGGAACGCAGTTTTGCCAGTTGTTGTGTATTCATTCTTTACGCCATTCACTTCTCAATTCATGCGATGCAAAAGGCACCGCTACAATTACGCCCGGGCAGCCCGGCTCACTTCATTTGCGACACGCTCGGTGGCATCCGGAATGGATGCAGCGCGGGCACGTTCTGCCATGGTTAACAAACTTTCTCGCGACCACCCGGACAGGGTGCTGGCGACGGCATCCACAGTAAACTGCGGCTGCTCGAGAATTTTGGCTGCGCCCGCTTTTTCCAGCGGCAGCGCATTCCAGTACTGCTGTCGATCTTTATGTTGAAACGGCACAAACAGCGCAGGCAAACCGGCGGCGGCAATTTCACTGACCGTCAATGCACCAGAACGACAGACCACCACATCGGCCCACGCGTAGGCGGCCGCCATGTCATCAATAAATTCCGTCACCTTATGCTGCGGTTGTCCCGCATCGGCATAGGCCTGTTCTACGGTCTGCTGCGCGCCTTTCCCACTCTGATGCCAGATAGTCACCGCATCACCCAGTCTGCCGGCAACCTGGGGCAGGGTTTGATTCAGCACGCGAGCGCCCTGCGATCCCCCGATCACCAGCACACGAATCGGACCTTCGCGCCCGGCCAGACGATCCTGCGGCAGCGGCAGCGCCAGCACGTCGGTACGTACCGGGTTCCCGACCACTTCCGCATTCGGAAACGCACCAGGAAACGCCTGCATGACCTTCGTAGCAATTCTCGCCAGCCATTTATTCGTTAACCCGGCGATACCATTTTGCTCGTGCAGCACGACCGGAATGCCCAGTGACCACGCGGCCAGACCGCCGGGACCGGAAACATACCCGCCCATCCCCAGCACTACATCGGGTTTAAAACTTTTCATGATTGCGCGTGCCTGACGCCATGCGTTGAAAATACGCAACGGAGCGACCAACAGTGCTTTCACGCCTTTTCCGCGCAATCCGGAGATACGGATGAAGTCAATATCGATGCCATGCTTAGGGACTAAATCCGCTTCCATACGGTCTGCGGTACCCAGCCAGCGAACTTCCCAGCCCTGGGACATTAAATGGTGCGCGACCGCCAGTCCCGGGAACACGTGTCCGCCGGTACCGCCCGCCATCACCATTAACCGCTTCGCTTGACCACTCATCGTGAACCTCGTGTAAACGCCTGTGCTTTTTCCAGGCGCGTTTCATAATCAATTCGCAACAAAAACATGATGGCCGTCGACATAATCAGCAAACTCGAGCCACCGTAACTGATGAGCGGCAGCGTCAGACCTTTGGTTGGCAGCATGCCTGCCGCCGCGCCGACGTTCACCAGTGCCTGAAAACTAAACCAAATACCGATGGAACAGGCCAAAAATCCGGAAAAACGGTGGTCGATCTCCAGCGCTTTGCGGCCAATCGACATCGCGCGAAAAGCGACGAAGAATACCATTAAAAGCGCCAATACCACACCGATATAACCCAGTTCTTCCCCAATGATGGCGAAGATAAAGTCGGTATGCGCTTCCGGCAAATACTCCAGTTTCTGTACCGAGTTGCCCAGTCCCTGTCCCCACATCTCACCGCGACCGAACGCCATCAGTGACTGGGTAAGCTGGTATCCGCTACCAAACGGATCTTCCCATGGGTTCCAGAACGAGGTTACGCGGCGAATACGATACGGTTCGGCGAGAATCAGCAGCACGACCGCTGAAATCCCCATGCCGATGATGGCAATGAACTGCCACAACTTCGCCCCGGCCAGAAACAGCATCGCCAGTGTGGTCACGAACAGCACCACCACCGTACCGAGGTCCGGCTGCGCCAGCAGCAGGATCGCCAGTACCAGAATCACGCCCATCGGCTTCAGGAAGCCGCGCAGGTTATTACGAACTTCGTCAACCTTGCGCACCAGGTAGTTCGCCAGATAGCAGAACAGCGACAGCTTGGTAAATTCCGCGGGCTGAATACGCAGCGGACCTAATGCGATCCAACGCGATGCCCCGTTCACCGAACTGCCCACTACCAGCACGATCAACAGCATAATGATCGAGGCGATCAGCATCGTCGTGCTGTACTTCTGCCAGAACTCCATAGGCAGACGCAGCGTGATCATCGCCAGACAAAATGCCAGAAAAATATAGAGCGCATCACGCTTGGCAAACAGGAACGGATCGCCCGCCAGACGTTGACCTACCGGCATGGATGCCGACGTCACCATGATAAAACCGATCGCCGCGAGGCCTAACGTCAGCCACAGCAGCACGCGATCGTACATGATCAGACTGTCGGAATCCTTATCCCGCGAGCCCATCACCCAGCCTTTAAGCGCCGCAAAGATCCATCCCAGGATTCCAAGTCCCGGCAGGCGCGGCAGTCTCAGGCGAGGGAGAGATAAACGCATCAACCCAACTCCTTCGCCAGACGGGTGAAGACATCGCCCCGTTGTTCAAAATTCTTAAACTGATCGAGGCTGGCGCAGGCCGGAGACAACAGCACCATATCGCCCGCCTGCAGACGCGGCGCCAGCAGACGCATCGCCTCTTCCATCGTGTCGGTTTGTTCCGCAATTTCCGGACGCAGCGCCGCCAGTTGCGCGCCATCGCGACCGAAACAGTACAAACGCACGCGATCGCCTTCCAGATAACGACTCAGCGAAGAGAAGTCCGCCGATTTACCATCGCCGCCCAGCAGCAGATGCAGCGTACCGTCAACATGCAGGCCATTCAGCGCCGCTTCGGTGCTGCCGACGTTGGTCGCTTTCGAGTCGTTAATCCAGCGCACGCCGTTATGGTTCAGCGCTAACTGGAAGCGATGCGCCAGTCCGGTGAACGTCGTCAGCGCTTTCAGGCTGCTGGCGCGCGGTAAACCTGCCGCATCCGCCAGCGCCAGCGCCGCCAGGGCGTTGGTGTAGTTATGCTGGCCGGAAAGCTTCATCTCTTTCACGTTCAGCACTTTTTCCCCCTTCACCCGCAGCCAGGTTTCGCCCTGCTGACGGTTAAGGTGGTAATCGCCCATGTTGACGCCAAAGCTCACACAGCGCTCGTCGGCGCCACGAATCGGCATCGTCAACGCATCATCAGCATTGACCACACAGACTTTCGCATTCTCGTAAACGCGCAGTTTTGCCGCGCGATACTGTTGTAAACCAAACGGATACCGATCCATGTGATCTTCGGTCACGTTCAGAATGGTGGCCGCAGCCGCCTGCAGGCTGAACGTGGTTTCCAGCTGGAAGCTGGAGAGTTCAAGTACATACAATTCGCGTTCTGCATCCAGCAGCATCAAGGCGGGCAGGCCAATGTTGCCGCCAACGCCGACGTTCACTCCTGCCGCTTTCGCCATTTCACCCACCAGCGTCGTGACGGTGCTTTTCCCGTTCGAACCGGTGATCGCCACAATCGGTGCCTGCGCTTCACGGCAGAACAACTCGATATCGCCAACAATCTCAACGCCCGCATCAGCCGCTGCGCTCAGTGACGGATGCGCAAGGGCGATACCAGGGCTTGCCACAATCAGATCCGCCGCCAACAACCAGTCATCGTTCAGACTGCCGACATGACGCTCTACTGCCTCCGGTAACTTATCCAGTCCCGGTGGTGTCGCACGGGTATCCATCACGCGAGGGGTCACGCCACGAGCGAGGAAAAAGTCCACGCAAGAGAGTCCGGTTAATCCCAGACCGATAATGACGACGTTTTTACCCTGGTAATCAGCCATGATTAACGTACCTTCAGCGTTGCCAGGCCAATCAGGACCAGCATCAGCGAAATAATCCAGAAGCGCACAATCACGCGCGGTTCCGGCCAGCCTTTCAGTTCATAGTGGTGATGAATCGGCGCCATGCGGAAGATACGCTGACCGCGCAGCTTGAAGGAACCGACCTGCAATATCACCGACAGGGTCTCCACCACAAATACCCCGCCCATGATCACCAGCAGGAACTCCTGACGCAGCAGCACGGCGATAATGCCAAGCGCGCCGCCCAGCGCCAGCGATCCGACGTCGCCCATGAAGACCTGCGCCGGATAGGTGTTAAACCACAGGAAGCCTAAGCCCGCGCCGACAATCGCCGTACAGACGATCACCAGTTCGCCGGCATGACGTAAGTACGGAATATGCAGATAGTTGGCAAAATTCATGTTACCGGTCGCCCACGCCACCAGCGCGAATCCCCCCGCGACGAAGACGGTTGGCATAATCGCCAGGCCATCCAGGCCGTCAGTCAGGTTCACCGCGTTGCCGGTGCCGACAATCACGAAATATGCCAGCAGAACGTAGAACAGCCCCAGTTGCGGCATGACGTCTTTAAAGAACGGCACCACCAGCTCTGTCGCCGGCGTGTCTTTCCCGGCGAGGTACAGTGCGAAAGCAACGCCCAGCGCAATGACCGACATCCAGAAGTATTTCCAGCGCGCAATCAGGCCTTTGGTGTCTTTGCGGACCACTTTGCGGTAGTCATCGACGAAGCCGATAATGCCGTAACCAATCAGCACCACCAACACGCACCAGACGTACGGGTTTGACGGATAGGCCCACAGCAGAACGGAAATAACGATCGCCGTCAGGATCATGATCCCGCCCATCGTCGGCGTGCCGCGCTTGCTGAAGTGGGACTCCGGACCATCGTTACGTACGACCTGGCCGAAAGAGAGTTTTTGCAGACGGGCGATCATGCGCGGGCCCATCCACAATGAGATGAACAGCGCGGTCAGCAGGCTGACAATGGCGCGAAACGTCAGATAGGAAAAGACGTTAAAGCCGGAATAATATTTGACCAAATGTTCGGCCAGCCAAACTAGCATGATCCTTTCTCCTGTAATGCGCGTACGACCTCTTCCATGGCGGCACTACGTGAACCCTTCACCAAAATGGTAATAATCTGTTGCTCTGCAATCAGTGCCTGCAGACGCGCGATCAGCGCGGGTTTATCCGCAAAATGTTCGCCGACGCCACTGGTATCGCTGATAGCCTTGCTCAGTTTCCCTGAACTCAATACGCAGTCGATGCCTGCCGCTTTCGCCGCCTCACCGACCTGCACGTGGCAGGCTTCGCTTTCTGCGCCCAACTCGGCCATATCGCCGACAACCAGCACACGGTAACCCGGCATTTCGGACAGCACCTGTACCGCGGCAGTCATTGACCCGACGTTGGCGTTATACGAATCATCGAGCAGCAGTTGGTTTTCCGCTAACTGGACAGGGAACAGACGCCCCGGTACCGCTTTTAAATTCGCCAGACCGGTTTTGATCGCCTCCAGCGTCGCGCCAACAGCCATCGACAGTGCCGCCGCCGCCAGTGCGTTGGCGATATTGTGACGCCCGGGCAACGGCAGCAGTACATCAATGCTTCCGCCAGGCGTTTGCAGTAAAAATTCGGTGCCATGTGACGTCACATGCACATTGGTGGCGGTGAAATCGCTGTTGGCGGCATTCGGTGAAAAGCGCCAGACTTTTCGATCGCCGATAATGCTTTGCCAGTTCAGCCAGTCATTGTTATCGGCGTTCATAATGGCAATGCCGTTTTCAGGCAGACCGGTAAAGATTTCGCCTTTCGCTTTCGCCACTCCCGCCAGCGAGCCGAAGCCTTCCAGATGCGCCGCCGCCAGGTTGTTGACCAGCGCCGCTTCCGGGCGCGTCAGGCCGACGGTCCAGGCGATTTCCCCCTGGTGGTTAGCGCCTAATTCAATCACCGCGTAGTCAACATCCGCGGTTAAACGCAGCAGCGTCATCGGTACACCGATATCGTTGTTAAGATTGCCTGCGGTATAGAGCGTGTTGCCACACTGGCTTAGCATCGCCGCCGCCATCTCTTTCACAGAGGTTTTACCGGACGAACCGGTTAATGCCACCACGCGCGCCGGAACCTGCGCGCGAACCCACGCAGCCAGTTCGCCGAAGGCCAGACGGGTGTCTTGCACAATCACCTGCGGCAAATCAACTGCCAGCGGACGGCTGACCAACAGCGCGCCTGCCCCGCCTTCTTTTGCCTGTTCGGCAAAATCGTGAGCATCAAAACGTTCGCCTTTGAGCGCCACAAACAGGCAGCCCGGCGTCAGCTTACGCGTATCGGTGGTGACGGCATCGAGGGACAGATCGTTCCCTTTCAGTTCGCCGCCGAGAATACCGGCGAGCTGGCTGAGCGTTACGCGAATCATGCGATCACCCCCAGCAGGCGCGCCGCGGTTACGCGGTCGGAATAGTCGAGACGCTGCGTACCGACAATCTGGTAATCCTCGTGGCCTTTACCCGCCACCAGCACTACATCGTTATCTTTCGCCTGCATAATGGCATTGGTCACCGCTTCGGCGCGGCCTTCCATCACTTTTGCCCGACCGGCATCCAGCATGCCTGCCAGAATGTCGTCGATAATGGCGCGCGGCTCTTCAGTACGCGGGTTGTCGTCCGTTACGACCACAACATCGGCGAACTCTTCGGCAATCGCCCCCATCAGCGGGCGCTTTCCTTTGTCACGATCGCCGCCGCAGCCAAAGACGCACCAGAGTTGCCCGGTGCAGTGCAGACGCGCCGCCTGCAGCGCTTTTTCCAGCGCATCAGGGGTATGGGCATAATCGACGACTACGGTGGTTTTACCCGGCGCGCTAAAGACTTCCATACGCCCGCAAACCGGTTGCAGACGCGCGGCGGTTTTCAGTAAGTCAGCCAGTGGATAGCCCAGCGCCAGCAGCGTGGCCAGCGCCAGCAGCAGATTGCTGACGTTAAACGCGCCCATCAGACGACTTTCAATCTCACCCTCGCCCCAGCTTGAGGCAAAGCGGATGGTCGCGCCGCTGTCGTGATAATTCACCTCAACGGCCTTCAGCCAACGGCCATGACAGTTAGGGTTGATATGATCTTCCATGGAGACGGCCACGGCATCCGGCAGATTCGCCAGCCAACGGCGACCGACTTCATCATCCGCGTTGATAATCGCCTGTCCACAATGGTGCGTAGAGAAAAGCAGCCATTTCGCGGCTTCGTAATGCTCCATGTCACCGTGATAATCCAGATGGTCACGGCTTAAATTGGTAAACACCGAAGCGGCAAATTTCAGCGCGGCGACGCGATGCTGCACCAGACCGTGGGAAGAGACTTCCATCGCGCATAAGGTCGCGCCCTGATCAACCAGTCCCGCCAGCACTTGCTGAACGTCTACCGCCGAGCCGGTGGTATTTTCCGTTGGGATCACTTTACCGAGCAGGCCGTTACCGACCGTGCCCATCACTGCGCTGGTTTCGCCGAGCAGTTGGCTCCACTGCGCCAGCAGTTGGGTCGTGGTGGTTTTACCGTTCGTGCCGGTGACGCCGACCAGACGCATGTTTTCAGATGGCTCGTGATAAAAGCGGCCCGCCAGCGCAGATAAACGCTCGTTAAGCTGGCTGAGATAGATAACCGGTACGCCGTGCATTTCACGCACTTCGCCGTCGGTTGCCTCGTCTTTCGCCTCTGCAATAATGGCAGCCACACCTTGCGCTATCGCCTGCGGGATATATCGACGCCCGTCCGCCTGATGACCCACCACTGCCACAAAGAGATCGCCCGACGCAGCCACACGGCTGTCGAGTGTCATCTCTCGCAGTTCTCGCGCAGGTAAACCTGATACCCACGGAGCAAGAAGGTCGCGCAAATTACGATCTGCCACCTGTTCCCTCGCCTTGATTAATTACGAATTCACTTTTTTCGCCCGTTGCCAGCGCATCCGGTTCGATGTTCATGGTGCGCAGAACGCCGCCCATGATGGCACCGAATACCGGCGCGGAAACGGCGCCGCCGTAGTATTTACCCGCCTGCGGATCGTTGATAACAACAACCAGCGCGAAGCGCGGCTGACTCGCAGGCGCAACGCCTGCGGTATAAGCAATGTATTTGTTGATATAGCGGCCATCCGGACCGACTTTCTTCGCGGTACCGGTTTTAATGGCGATACGATAACCTTTAATCGCCGCCTTCACCCCGCCGCCGCCAGGCAGCGCCACGCTTTCCATCATGTGCACAACGGTACGTACGGTCGATTCCGGGAAAATGCGCTCGCCGGGAACCGGGGGGTCAACTTTGGTAATCGACAGCGGACGATAAACGCCATAGCTGCCAATCGTTGCGTAGACTCGCGCTAACTGTAACGGGGTTACCATTAGCCCGTAGCCGAAAGAGAAGGTGGCCCTCTCTATGTCAGACCACCGTTGTTTTTGAGGATATAAGCCACTGCGTTCTCCGACCAACCCCAAATTGGTCGCCTTTCCTAGCCCAAAACGTGAGTAAGTATCTACTAACGCTGAGGACGGCATCGCTAACGCCAGCTTAGAAACACCGACGTTACTCGACTTCTGTAAAACCCCGGTCAGGGTCAATTCGCTGTAGCGCGCCACGTCTTTGATTTCGTGGCCGTTAATTCGGTAGGGCACGGTATTGAGCACGCTGTTTTCCCGCACCACACCACGCTGGAGCGCGGTCATCACCACCATCGGTTTGACGGTAGAACCCGGCTCGAAAACGTCGGTAATGGTACGGTTACGCATCGCGTCTTTTGGCGTGCCGCTCAGGTTGTTCGGGTTGTAGGACGGGCTGTTCGCCATTGCCAGCACTTCACCGGTGCTCACATCAACCAGCACCGCGCTCCCGGATTCCGCCTTGTTAAACGCCACCGCATTGTTCAGTTCGCGATACACCAACGCCTGCAGGCGTTCGTCAATGCTCAGCGCGAGGTTATGCGCTGCCTGGCTGTCGGTAGAAGAGATATCTTCAATGACGCGACCGTAGCGGTCTTTACGCACAATACGCTCGCCCGGTTGACCGGTGAGCCATTTGTCAAAACTCTTCTCAACGCCTTCAATCCCCTGGCTATCCACGTTGGTGAAACCAATGAGGTGAGCGGTCACTTCGCCGGAAGGATAGTAACGACGGGACTCTTCGCGCAGATAAATGCCCGGCAGCTTCAGTTTTTTGATGTAATCCGCCATATCCGGGTTTAACTGACGCGCCAGATAGATAAAACGCCCTTTTGGGTTAGCATTGATCCGGGCAGACAGTTGATCGAGGGGGATATTCAGAGCGGTGGAGAGCGCTCGCCAGCGGTCGCCAACGGTAATACCCCCGGCTTCATGCACCTCTTTCGGATCGGCCCAGATAGCTTTCACTGGCACGCTGACGGCCAGCGGACGGCCCGAACGGTCGGTGATCATACCGCGCGACGTTGCCACTTCCTGTACGCGCAGCGAACGCATGTCACCCTGACGGACCAGCATATCCGGCGCGATAATCTGCAGCCAGGCGACACGGCCCAGCAGGAAACCCAGCGCCAGTAAAATGCAGCCGCACAGCAACGCAAAACGCCAACTGATAAAGTTGGCCTGTTCTTCCTGACGTTTTGGTTTTAGCGTTTTTGCCGCTGCTTTCATGCGTCGCGTTTTTCCTTATTTTTGCACTACGATATTTTCTTGTGAGGGATCAACATGCTGCATTTGCAGCTTCTCCGTTGCGATCCGTTCCACCCGGCTATGATCGCCGAGCGCATTCTCCTCAAGGATCAGGTTGCGCCACTCGATATCCAGCGCATCGCGCTCCAGAACCAGTTGTTCGCGTTGCGCAGTCAGTAATCGTGTGTGGTGTGCGGTCGTGACCACCGTCACCGCCGTCACAATGATGCAAATGAACAGGCAGAGTGGCAGCTTCCCAAATCGCAAAAGATCGTCACCGATCACGCCAGGCAAAGCATGGCGCTCGTTGCTTCCAATCGATCCCTTAACTTTGCTGAGGGCCTCTGTCACTCTGCTGATCATGCGTTCGTCCTCTCTGCAATACGCAGAACTGAACTACGGGCACGAGGATTCTCTGCAACCTCTTCTTCACCCGGCATCAACTTGCCTAATGCTCTTAGCTCACGACCGCCCAGTTTTTTGAGCTGCTCTTCCGTCATCGGTAATCCGGCCGGAACCTGCGGACCGCGGCTTTGCTCACGCATAAAGCGTTTCACAATGCGGTCTTCCAGCGAGTGGAAACTGATGACAGAAAGCCGCCCACCCGGGGCCAGCACGCTGAGCGAGCTTTTTAGCGCCTGCTCTATCTCCTCCAGTTCACTGTTCACCCAGATGCGCACCGCCTGGAAGGTACGGGTCGCGGGATGTTTGAATTTGTCCTTCACCGGCGTTGCCGCCGCGACCACTTCCGCCAGTTCTTTAGTGCGGGTCATGGGCTGTTCGCGGTTGCGCTCAACGATGGCGCGGGCAATACGTTTGGCAAAACGCTCTTCGCCAAAGGTCTTCAGCACCCAGGCGATATCGGCTTCTTCTGCGGTTTGCAGCCATTCGGCAGCCGACTGGCCGCGAGTGGGATCCATGCGCATATCCAGCGGGCCATCACGCATGAAAGAGAAACCGCGCTCAGCGTCGTCAAGCTGCGGTGAAGAGACGCCAAGATCGAGAAGAATCCCGTCGATCTTGCCGGTCAGTTCGCGCTCGCCAACATAGTCAGCCAGCGCGGAGAAAGGTCCATGAATGATGGAGAAGCGAGGATCATTGATGGTCTGGGCGACGGCGATCGCCTGCGGATCGCGATCGATTGCCAGCAGACGTCCCTCTTCGCCAAGCTGCGAGAGAATGAGACGCGAGTGACCACCGCGACCAAATGTTCCATCAATGTAGATGCCATCAGGGCGAATATTCAGACCGTTTACGGCCTCGTCCAGCAGCACCGTGGTGTGTTTAAAATTTTCCATCATCTTATAGAGACAAGTCCTGCAGGCGCTCCGACAACGTCCCGGTCGCACTCTGCTCAGCGTCGATATCTTCCTTGACCTGTTGATACCAGGTCGTTTCATCCCACAGTTCAAATTTGTTGAACTGTCCAACCAGCATCACTTCTTTTGTCAGCCCGGCATGTTGCCGCAGGACAGGCGCCACCAGTAATCGCCCGGCACTGTCCATCTGACATTCGCTGGCATGCCCCAACAGTAAACGCTGCACGCGGCGCTCTACCGGGTTCATGCTCGACAGACGCGATAATTTTTGCTCGATAATTTCCCATTCAGGCAGGGGGTAAAGCAGCAGGCACGGGTGATGGATGTCAATGGTACAAACCATTTGACCGGTAGCGCTCTCGATCAGTTGATCCCGGTAACGGGTAGGCACAGATAAGCGCCCTTTACTGTCGAGATTGACTAACGTTGCTCCCCGGAACATGCCAGTCTCCCCCCTCATTACCACTTTGCCCCACAAATTCCCACTCAAAGGAGTTTACGGAGCGGAGGAAAAGCTTGTCAAGCGAGTCACAACGCTTACCTGAGTAAAAAACCCAATGTTTACGGCTAATATCAGCGTTGATTAAATTCCGTCCAACGAACGAAGCAAATTAACGTCATGAATATTTGTAAGAAAAAAATCCCAAAACTCATCACCGTTTTAAAACGAACAATTATTCTCAGAAGGGAATATAAAGTGTCAGTTTGCGACGCGAGCGGCATTTTAGGACATATTGCATCATGAATACAGTCCCTGTTTATGGCTGCTAACACCGCGCACCGACAAGCCCGCCGAGACATTCGCGCTCCGGCGACAAAAAGTGTTTGTTAATTCGGCAATTCACGACAAGCATGTAACAAAATAATACAACTCTAACCTGCCGTTACGTCTCAATAACCTGAAATCGGCTCTGTTTCGTTTAAATACGGATTATTTCGGTAAAGTTGAGAAAACTTTAAGGAATAATCTTAATTATGGTGAGGGTATTGTGGAGAGGAGATCGTTAAGTTGCGCCAGAAAAATTGTCTTCTGGCGCAGAATTCAGAAATTGACTAGCTGCGGCTTAATACGCCCCGACGGTAGAGGTTACGTTTAATGCGCGTTAAACCGGGTTTTGGTTTACGCGGCTCATCCAGACTCGCCAGGACAATTTCCAGCACGCGCTCTGCAACATCACGATGGCGCTGCGCCACGGCCAGAACCGGGCACTGCAAGAAATCCAGCAGTTCGTTGTCGCCAAAGGTCGCAATCGCCAGATCGGAAGGCAGCTTACCATCACGGCGCAGCGTCACATCCATCACCCCCTGCAACAGGGCGAATGAGGTGGTAAACAGCGCCTGCGGCATCGGATGCGTCTCCAGCCATTTTTCAAATAGCTGTGCCGCCGCATCACGCTCATAGCTGTTGGCATACAGAAAATTCACTTCACGCGGATCGTCTTTCCAGGCGGCACGGAAACCCTGCTCGCGCAGGAAGCTGACGGACAACTCCGGCAGCGCGCCCAGATAAAGCACAGTGTCAGCCGGGAACTTACGCAACTCTCCGGCCAGCATTTCGGCATCGTCCTGATCGGCGCCCACGACGCTGGTAAAATGTTCACGATCTAATGCACGATCCAGCGCCACAATTGGGAAAGTATCATTGGCCCAGCGTTGATAGAACGGGTGTTCCGGCGGCAACGATGTGGAGACAATGATCGCATCAACCTGGCGCTGTAAGAGATGTTCAATGCAGCGCATTTCGTTATCAGGCTGATCTTCCGAACAGGCAATCAGCAGTTGATAACCACGCTGGCGCGCCTGGCGTTCAAGATAATTCGCAATGCGGGTATAGCTCGTGTTCTCCAGATCCGGGATCACCAGACCGATAGAACGTGTGCGTCCAGCACGTAGCCCGGCAGCCACAGCATTCGGGTGGTAATTATGCTCACGCACCACCGCCATGACTTTTTCGACAGTCTTGTCGCTCACGCGGTATTGCTTTGCTTTTCCGTTAATTACGTAGCTTGCAGTCGTTCGCGATACACCAGCCAGCCGAGCGATTTCATCCAGTTTCACAATTGCCCCTTGCGTAAAATGTACAAACCATAACCATTGTAACGGCATGGGTTAAAATCGGTAACATCTAAGCGCAGAATAGTTACTGCGGCAACCGCTTTTATTCCGGGTTACCACGGATTTCGCAAAAAAATGCCCAACGGAGGAAGTTGGGCATATGAATTAACGAACAGAGAATGATTAGCGCATTATTTTGTCGCCGCGCGATAGCCCCACCACACCGGAACGCGCAACCTCAACGATTTTCGCCACTTCGCGCAACGTTGCCAGAAAAGCGTCCAGCTTATCGCTGGTCCCCGCCAGTTGAACGGTATAGAGGTTTGGCGTGACATCAATAATCTGCCCACGAAAAATCTCCGTGTTGCGTTTCACCTCTTCCCGACCATAGCCGCTGGCCTGAATCTTCACGAGCATGATTTCGCGCTCGACGTGCGCGCCATGCCCGAGTTCGCTGACCCGCAGCACATCTACCAGCTTGTGCAGTTGCTTTTCAATCTGCTCCAGCACTTTCTCGTCGCCCACCGTCTGGATGGTCATGCGAGAAAGCGTCGGATCGTCCGTCGGCGCGACGGTCAGGCTCTCAATGTTGTAACCCCGCTGAGCAAAAAGGCCGATCACGCGCGACAGCGCACCGGATTCGTTCTCCAGCAGTACTGATAATATCCGGCGCATAATCAGGTCCTCTCCGTTTTACTTAACCACATTTCATCCATCCCGCCGCCGCGAATCTGCATCGGGTAGACGTGTTCGCTGCCATCGACGGTAACATCAACAAACACCAGACGACCGTTTTTCACTTGCGCCAGCGCTTCACTCAATTGACTTTCCAGTTCATCAGGACGAGAGATCTGAATGCCGACATGTCCGTAGGCTTCCGCCAGGCGAACAAAATCAGGCAGCGACTGCATATACGATTGAGAGTGACGACCCGAGTAGATCATGTCCTGCCACTGCTTGACCATGCCCAGATAACGGTTGTTCAGGTTTAGCACCAGCACCGGCAGTTTATACTGCAGCGCAGTCGACAACTCCTGAATGTTCATCTGAATACTGCCGTCACCCGTCACGCAGACCACCGTTTCCTCCGGCAACGCCATCTTCACTCCCAGGGCCGCAGGCAAACCGAAGCCCATCGTGCCGAGACCACCAGAGTTGATCCAACGGCGCGGTTTATCGAAGGGGTAATAAAGCGCGGCAAACATTTGATGTTGACCCACATCCGAGGTCACATACGCATCGCCATTAGTCAGGCGCCAAATCGCCTCGATAACCGCCTGTGGCTTGATACTTTCGCTGTGCATGTCATATTTCAGGCACTGACGCGCACGCCAGCGTTCAATCTGTTGCCACCAGTCACGAATATCATCCAGCGGCTGCTGGGCGGATTCCTGCGGCAATAATTCCAGCAACTGCTCCAGCACCTGGCGCGCATCACCCACAATCGGGATATCCGCAGTCACCGTTTTAGAGATTGAAGTCGGGTCGATATCAATGTGCAGCACCGTTGCATTCGGGCAATACTTGGCCAGATTATTCGTCGTGCGATCGTCAAAACGTACCCCAACGGCAAAAATCACATCGGCGTTATGCATCGTCATGTTGGCTTCATAGGTACCGTGCATGCCCAGCATCCCGAGCGACTGACGGTGCGTTGCGGGAAATGCCCCGAGTCCCATCAGCGAAGAGACCACCGGCAGGTTGAGCGCTTCGATGGTCTGATGCAGTTGCTCATAGCACCCCGCCGTTACCGCCCCACCGCCGACATAGACAACCGGTTTTTTTGCCGCCACCAGCGTTTGCAGGGCGCGCTTAATCTGTCCTTTATGGCCCGCAGTGGTGGGGTTATACGACCGCATGCTGACCGACTCAGGCCAGGAGTAAGGCAGTTTTTTGCCAGGATTGAGAATATCCTTCGGCAAATCCACCACCACCGGTCCCGGACGACCGCTCGCCGCCAGCCAGAAGGCTTTTTTCAGCACCTGCGGAATATCTTCCGTTTGCTTCACCAGAAAACTGTGTTTCACGACCGGGCGAGAGATCCCCACCATGTCGCACTCCTGAAAGGCGTCGTAGCCAATCAGCGAGGTCGCGACCTGACCTGAAAGAATCACTAACGGAATAGAATCCATATACGCCGTCGCGATTCCAGTAATCGCATTGGTGGCACCCGGACCGGAAGTCACCAGCACCACGCCCACTTCCCCTGTTGCCCGCGCCAGGCCATCGGCCATATGCACGGCAGCCTGTTCATGGCGGACGAGCACGTGATCGATCCCACCGACCGTATGCAACGCATCATAAATATCGAGGACTGCGCCCCCGGGATAACCGAATACCTGCTTAACGCCCTGATCGATAAGCGATCGGACGACCATTTCGGCTCCAGACAACATCTCCATGGCTTGCCTCACTGAATGACGATTAATGATGTGTAAAACACCTTAACCGCTCCCCTGGATGCAGGCAATTCTGAGAAAGGGGCAAATGCGCCGGGAAATAAGCATAAACGAGAGGAAAGTGACGGAGAAACGGCGAATTAAACTAAATTTTTCTCAGGTATTGATAATTAATCGGCTGAAAATGGGCACATACAGCGAATCATCAATTTTTTCGCGGATAGAAAAAAGAATGACCAATTCAATTCAGGACAAAATGCCAGTAAATAAAACGTAGACAGGATAAACCGGATGTTTCACCCGGTTTATCTCATTCGCGCCTAACGTGTGCAGACGGACGCTAACAACTCTTCCATCCACTGATGCCCTTTATCCCGACCGGCAGCTTCATGCCATGAAAGATAACAGGTTCTGCTATTCAGTTTTAAAGGCAGCGGTAATATCTGGAGATCCAGAGAGGTAGAGAACTCTTCAGCTAACCAGCGTGGCGCAATCGCCACCAGATGCGTTTGCGAAACAACATTAAGAACACTGATTAATGCCATCCCCTGATAGGCCACACAAGATTGTGAGTCAGCCGTGTCATACCAGGGTTGACTGAATGAGTCAAAACGGTCCAGTGCAACAACAGCATGTTGTTCATTATAAACCTCGCTTTCCAGCAGAGGTCCATTAATACGAGGATGTTTACGACTGGCGACCAGCACCATTTCATCATTAAACAATGGAATACTCGTAAATTCAGGACGACGGAATTCTTCATAACTAATAACGAACTCTGTTTCCTGATAACGTAATTGGTGTTCAGTGTCTTTATTTAAGGATGACTTAAATACAACATGAATATTAGGTGCGATTTTTTCTACACGATTATAAATTAAAGAGGTCAGGGTATTATCCAGCGGACTGCAAACGCAAAGATGGAACATGCGCTCGCTGCTACCGGGTTCAAAACCGGAACCAGGCAGTTCATTCTGAACCAATTGCAGCGCCTGACGGACGGAACCGAAGAGCTGGAAAGCCCGCGCAGTGGGCTGGATCCCACGGCCGTAGCGCACAAAAAGCTCATCATTAAACATCACTTTAAGACGCGCCACGGCGTTGCTTACGGCTGGCTGCGACATCCCGAGGGCATGCGCGGCACGGGTAATATTCTGCTCCTGCATTACCGCATCAAATACAGTCAATAGATTAAGATCAACCATACGAAGTTGCGGTTTATCCATCTCTAAATGATGGGAATTGGGTTTATCAACGGTTACTTCTGGCATAGTTAACTCCACTGTCACGCTTAACTCCCTTTTTTCTTGCCGGAATGCAGAGAAATAATCTCAGAAAATATGATTTACCATGCATATAAAATAAGAAAAAGGGTAGAGATTAAATTTAGGAAAACATAAAGGTGCGGGAAGAACATCGCAAAAACCCCGCATCAGCACGATGTGGAATCCTTCACAGCACAGTAAATCATAATTTTTAATGACAGGAGCAATATAAACATAAGCGACGCCAATAAACAATCATACGCTTCATGAATAAAAAACTTGGATTCAATTAAATGTTTATATTACTTACGCGTTAATTCTTAACATTAACTTATCAATAAGCCTATTTCCTGAAATTATAAATTAATTATTAATCATAATAATACCTTCAAAATCATACAGATAACAAATCCATTGTCGTCTGTTCTTGTCAAAACGCCATCGGTTCATTTGAAAATAAACATGCTCAAATATGTCAAACGATGAAAAGTGTAAGCCCTCCACCGTTTTTTCATCGGCAATAATAGAAAAAGTTCAGCACAATTAGCTAAATAAGCCCCTCCCTTTTCTTCTGCCTGGGGCGGTGTTTTCGGCGGTGGGGTTGACATCAGTCATCGTATCCAGTACCACTAAAAGCATATCGCATTCGCCTGGAGTTGATTTAATGATTCGTATCGCTCGCTTTAACGGTCTACTACTACTAAACGCATCTTCGTTGCGCGGTAGACTGGTGAGCGGCATTCAGCATTAAGTCGTATCCAGTAAGATAAAAAACCCGCGCCGTTGCGCGGGTTTTTTTATGCTCGAAGCAAGGCGCCCTAAAGACTAAGGACCTAAAACATGAGCCAGCAAGTCACTATTTTCGATACCACTTTACGCGACGGTGAACAGGCGTTACAGGCAAGCCTGAGTGTGAAAGAGAAGCTGCAGATTGCGCTGGCCCTTGAGCGTATGGGTGTTGACGTGATGGAAGTCGGCTTCCCGGTCTCCTCTCCTGGCGACTTCGAATCCGTACAAACCATCGCTCGTCAGGTCAAGAACAGCCGGGTTTGCGCATTAGCCCGCTGTGTGGAAAAAGATATCGACGTCGCGGCTGAGTCGCTGAAGGTTGCCGAAGCCTTCCGTATTCATACCTTTATCGCCACCTCGCCGATGCATATCGCCACCAAGCTGCGCAGCACGCTGGACGAGGTGATTGAGCGCGCGGTCTATATGGTAAAACGCGCACGTAATTACACCGACGATGTTGAATTCTCTTGTGAAGATGCAGGCCGTACGCCTATCGCCGATCTGTCCCGCGTTGTGGAAGCCGCCATTAATGCTGGCGCCAAGACCATCAACATCCCGGACACCGTCGGCTACACCATGCCCTTCGAGTTCGCCGGCATTATCTCCGGTCTGTATGAGCGCGTACCAAACATCGATAAAGCGATCATTTCCGTCCACACCCATGACGACTTAGGTCTGGGCGTCGGCAACGCGCTGGCGGCGGTTCACGCTGGCGCACGTCAGGTAGAAGGGGCGATGAACGGAATTGGCGAGCGTGCCGGTAACTGCTCGCTGGAAGAGGTGATCATGGCGATTAAAGTTCGCCAGGACATCCTGAACGTCAACACCCGTATTAACCATCAGGAGATCTGGCGTACCAGCCAGTTGGTCAGCCAGATCTGCAACATGCCAATCCCGGCGAACAAAGCGATTGTCGGCAGCGGCGCGTTTGCCCACTCCTCCGGGATCCACCAGGACGGCGTGCTGAAGAACCGCGAAAACTACGAAATCATGACGCCGGAATCCATCGGTCTGAATCAGGTGCAACTGAACCTGACCTCCCGTTCCGGGCGCGCAGCGGTAAAACACCGTATGGATGAGATGGGTTATAAAGAGAGTGAATACAGCCTGGACAATCTGTACGACGCCTTCCTGAAGCTGGCCGACAAGAAAGGTCAGGTGTTTGATTACGATCTGGAAGCGCTGGCGTTTATTGGCAAGCAACAGGAAGAGCCTGAGCACTTCCGCCTGGATTATTTCAGCGTCCAGTCTGGCTCTAACGATATCGCCACTGCCTCCGTCAAGCTGGCCTGCGGCAGCGACGTGAAAGCCGAAGCGGCTAACGGCAACGGCCCGGTCGATGCCATTTACCAGGCGATCAACCGCATTACCGATTACGACATTGAGCTGGTGAAATACAGCCTGTCCGCTAAAGGACACGGCAAAGATGCACTGGGTCAGGTCGATATCGTCGCCAACTATAACGGGCGTCGTTTCCACGGCGTCGGTCTGGCGACAGACATTGTTGAATCTTCCGCGAAAGCGATGGTGCACGTGCTGAACAACATCTGGCGTGCGGCAGAAGTCGAAAAAGAGTTGCAACGTAAAGCTCAGAACAACGAGAACAACAAGGAAACCGTGTGATGTCGAAGAATTACCATATTGCTGTTTTGCCGGGCGACGGTATTGGTCCGGAAGTGATGACGCAAGCCCTGAAAGTCCTGGACGCTATTCGCCATCGTTTTGAGATGCGCATTACCACCAGTCATTATGATGTCGGCGGCGCGGCGATCGACAACCACGGTCAACCGCTGCCGAAGGCGACGGTAGAAGGCTGCGAACAGGCCGACGCCGTTCTGTTTGGCTCCGTCGGCGGCCCGAAATGGGAACATCTGCCACCGGACAGCCAGCCGGAACGCGGCGCGCTGCTGCCGCTGCGTAAGCACTTCAAACTGTTCAGTAATCTGCGTCCGGCAAAATTGTATCAGGGACTGGAAGCCTTCTGCCCTCTGCGCGCCGACATCGCCGCGAATGGATTCGACATTTTGTGCGTCCGTGAACTGACCGGTGGGATCTACTTCGGTCAGCCAAAAGGTCGCGAAGGCAGCGGCCAGTATGAAAAAGCGTTCGATACCGAGGTCTATCACCGCTTTGAAATTGAACGTATCGCGCGCATTGCGTTTGAATCTGCGCGTAAACGCCGCCGTAAAGTGACCTCTATCGACAAAGCTAACGTTCTGCAAACCTCTATTTTGTGGCGCGAAATCGTCAATGAAATTGCCAAAGAATATCCGGACGTTGAGCTGGCGCACATGTACATCGACAACGCCACCATGCAGTTGATTAAAGACCCGTCCCAGTTTGACGTGCTGCTGTGCTCCAACCTGTTTGGCGACATTCTGTCTGACGAATGCGCGATGATCACCGGCTCAATGGGCATGCTGCCCTCCGCCAGTCTGAACGAGCAGGGCTTTGGTCTGTATGAACCGGCGGGCGGCTCCGCGCCGGATATTGCCGGCAAGAATATCGCTAACCCGATTGCGCAAATTTTGTCGCTGGCGCTGCTGCTGCGCTACAGCCTGGATGCCGATGACGCGGCATCCGCCATTGAACGTGCGGTTAACCGCGCATTAGAAGAAGGTATCCGCACCGGTGATTTAGCCCGTGGCGCAGCTGCCGTTGGTACCGATGAGATGGGCGACATCATTGCTCGTTATGTCGCACAAGGGGTGTAATCATGGCTAAAACGTTATACGAAAAATTGTTTGATGCGCACGTCGTCTATGAAGCGCAAAACGAAACCCCGCTGCTGTACATCGACCGACATCTGGTACATGAAGTGACCTCTCCGCAGGCGTTCGACGGCCTGCGTGCGCATGGTCGTCCGGTTCGCCAGCCGGGCAAAACCTTTGCCACGATGGATCACAACGTCTCCACGCAGACCAAAGATATCAATGCGTCCGGCGAGATGGCGCGTATCCAGATGCAGGAACTGATTAAGAACTGCAATGAATTCGGCGTTGAGCTGTACGATCTGAACCACCCGTATCAGGGCATCGTTCACGTGATGGGGCCGGAACAAGGCGTCACCCTGCCGGGAATGACCATCGTCTGCGGCGACTCGCATACCGCGACCCACGGCGCCTTTGGCGCGCTGGCGTTCGGTATCGGCACCTCCGAAGTCGAGCACGTGCTGGCAACCCAGACCCTGAAGCAGGGTCGCGCCAAAACCATGAAGATTGAAGTCAACGGCAACGCCGCGCCGGGGATCACTGCGAAAGATATCGTGCTGGCGATTATCGGTAAAACCGGTAGCGCCGGCGGTACCGGCCACGTCGTTGAATTTTGCGGCGATGCCATTCGTGCTCTGAGCATGGAAGGCCGCATGACTCTGTGCAACATGGCGATTGAAATGGGCGCCAAAGCCGGATTAGTCGCCCCGGATGAAACCACCTTTAACTACGTCAAAGGTCGTCTGCACGCGCCGAAAGGTAAAGATTTTGATGACGCAGTCGCGTACTGGAAAACGTTGCAAACCGACGCCGACGCGCGCTTTGATACGGTTGTCACCTTACAAGCTGAAGAGATTGCCCCGCAGGTAACCTGGGGAACCAACCCGGGCCAGGTGATCTCTGTGACGGACAACATTCCCGACCCGGCGTCGTTTACCGATCCGGTTGAGCGCGCCAGCGCCGAAAAAGCACTGGCCTATATGGGTCTGAAACCGGGTGTGCCGTTAATGGAAGTGGCGATCGATAAAGTGTTCATCGGCTCGTGCACCAACTCGCGTATTGAAGATTTGCGCGCTGCC
Organism: Citrobacter freundii complex sp. CFNIH2; assembly: GCF_002880615.1. Classification (NCBI taxonomy): domain Bacteria; kingdom Pseudomonadati; phylum Pseudomonadota; class Gammaproteobacteria; order Enterobacterales; family Enterobacteriaceae; genus Citrobacter; species Citrobacter freundii complex sp. CFNIH2. The sequence continues at coordinate 2,960,470 of NZ_CP025757.1, forward strand.
GCAGAGGTCGCCAAAGGTCGTAAAGTCGCGCCGGGCGTCCAGGCGCTGGTGGTTCCAGGCTCTGGTCCGGTGAAAGCGCAAGCAGAAGCGGAAGGGCTGGATAAGATCTTTATCGAAGCCGGTTTCGAGTGGCGTCTGCCGGGTTGCTCCATGTGTCTGGCCATGAACAATGACCGTCTGAATCCGGGCGAACGCTGCGCGTCGACCAGCAACCGTAACTTCGAAGGGCGTCAGGGGCGCGGTGGTCGTACCCATCTGGTCAGCCCGGCGATGGCCGCCGCCGCCGCCGTTACCGGTCATTTTGCCGACATTCGCCGCATCAAATAAGGAGACTCCCATGGCAGAGAAATTTACCCAACATACAGGCCTGGTTGTCCCGCTGGATGCCGCCAACGTCGATACCGACGCGATCATTCCTAAGCAGTTTTTGCAAAAGGTCACCCGCACCGGTTTTGGCGCCCACCTGTTCAATGACTGGCGTTTTCTGGATGAAAAAGGCCAGCAGCCGAATCCAGAATTCGTCCTGAACTTCCCGGAATACCAGGGGGCCTCGATTCTGCTGGCTCGTGAAAACTTCGGCTGCGGCTCTTCCCGTGAGCACGCGCCGTGGGCGTTGACGGATTACGGCTTTAAAGTGGTGATTGCGCCGAGCTTCGCGGACATTTTCTACGGCAACAGCTTTAACAACCAACTGCTGCCAGTGAAATTAAGCGACGAACAGGTCGATGAGCTGTTCAACCTGGTCAAAGCCAATCCGGGGATTACATTTGAAGTGGACCTGGTAGCGCAGGTAGTGAAAGCAGGCGATAAGTCTTACAGCTTTAAGATCGACGACTTCCGCCGCCACTGCATGCTGAACGGTCTGGACAGCATCGGGCTGACGCTGCAGCACGAAGCCGCCATCACCGAGTACGAAGACAAGCAGCCCGCGTTTATGCGCTAAGCCCGCAATACCGGATATGCTGCGCTTATCCGGCCTACGAATTTCTGTAGGTCGGATAAGGCGTTAGCCGCCATCCGGCAATCCATAAATCAAACGTCTTTCACCCGCCCGGTCATCACCAGCGTAACCAGCGAAATCGCCGCAATCACCCAGTATACCGCGAAGTGACCATAGCTTTGGGCAACCGCACCCTGGATCACCCCCGCCAGAATTACGCCGGTCGAAATGCTGTTGGTAAATAGCGTCGTCGCCGAACCGGCCCTGCCCGGCATCAGATCCTGGAACCAGAGCATTCCAATACCGGCAATAATCCCGATAAACGCCGCATTAAACAGTTGCAACATCAGCAGCGCCTGATGGCTGTGGAAGAAAATCAGCCCGAGATAAAACAGCACACCCGCGGTGACAGCAATAAGCATCATCCGGCGCTTACCGAAACGTTTGACGTAGAAGCCGGCAAGGATCATGATCGGGATTTCCAGTCCTGCGGCGGTGCCCATCAGGATCCCGGCAAGCTTATCCGGCAGTCCAAGCTCCGTGCTAATCCACAGCGGCATATCGATGATGTACATGGTGTTGCAGGTCCACATCAGCGTGGAAGCGATAAACAACATACGGACGTTTTTATCCTGCCAGCCACCAGACTGAATGACCGGCACATCCGCGGGTTGTTCAACGCGGGCGACGGACGGCAGCATAAAGGCAATCAGGATGAAACTGAGCGCAAAAATCGCGGCGGCAATCGAAAACATCACGGTAAAGCCGTAATTCAGCGCCAGCATAAACGCCATCGGCGGGCCAATCACCCACGCCAGTGAGAGCTGAGCACGCATCACTGAGCTGAACATCACCACTTCACGCGCCGAGCTGTCGGCATATTCCCGCGCCAGCGCGAACAATTGCGGCATCGCGGTATTTGCCAGCGACGCCAGCAGTACGCCGCAGGTGATCAGCGTCAGGTAGTGGCGATTGAAGGCAAACAGCAGCGCATTACCGATGGCCATCAGGCAACAAAACAGAATCAGCCTGCGGCGGTCTCCCTGGCTGTCTGAGCGTTTTGCCAGCGCAAGGCTCACGCCAATCCCGGCGATGGCGTTAACGGTGTAAAACAGCCCCACCCAGAACGGCTGCGCCCCGACCTCGCGACTGAGAAACAGGCTCAGCGTCGGGGCCTGTAGCGCCCCCGCCACGCCCATCATAAAAGCGACGAGCATAAACGCCGCGTACACACCGTTGAGACGTCGTCCCATCGTCATTAACCAGAGCATATCTTTCCTTAGTCAGCGCAGCCGAAACGAAAAAAGCCAGCAGATAATACCTGCTGGCGCGGTGATTAACACCAATACTCAGTCACACATGATGTCTGCTACTCCAGGGTCAGGCTGTCACCTCCCACTGCATCAGTTCTTCCAGCATCTTTAAGCGCTGCGGCGCGCTCAGGCAAGCCAACCAGGACAACCCTTCTGTCGCGGCAAAGTACTTCTGATAAAACTGGCGCATAGATGACCCCTTCATAGTGCTTCATCGGAATGTATTATTGGCCTAATATAGGGATAATAAAATTGCTGAGTTTTCCGCAGGAGTTCCCCTTTTATGTCTTCTGGCCGTCTGCAACAACAGTTCATCCGCTTGTGGCAATGCTGCGACGGCAAAACGCAGGACACCACGCTCAACGAACTGGCGGATCTGCTGAGCTGCTCGCGCCGTCATATGCGCACGCTGCTCAATACCATGCAGGAGCGCGGCTGGCTGACGTGGGAGGCGGAAGTGGGACGCGGAAAACGTTCACGCCTGACCTTTCTGTATACCGGACTGGCGCTCCAGCAGCAGCGTGCGGAAGATCTGCTGGAGCAGGATCGCATCGATCAACTGGTGCAACTGGTCGGCGACAAAACGGCCGTGCGGCAGATGCTGGTTTCCCATCTGGGCCGCAGCTTCCGTCAGGGCCGTCACATCCTGCGCGTACTTTACTACCGCCCGATGCAAAATCTGCTGCCAGGCAGCGCGCTGCGTCGCTCAGAAACCCACATTGCCCGCCAAATCTTCAGCGCCCTGACTCGCGTAAATGAGGAAAATGGGGAACTGGAAGCCGACATTGCCCACCACTGGCAACAAATTTCTCCCCTGCACTGGCGCTTTTTCCTGCGTCCTGGGATCCATTTTCACCACGGGCGTGAACTGGAAATGGACGATGTGGTGTTGTCACTAACGCGAATTAACGCCTTACCGCTCTATTCGCACATCAGCGAGATCGTCTCGCCAACGCCCTGGACGCTGGACATTCATCTTTCGCAACCCGATCGCTGGCTGCCGTGGCTGCTGGGTCAGGTCCCGGCGATGATCCTGCCGCGCGAATGGGAAACCCTGAGCAATTTCTCCAGCCATCCGATTGGCACCGGCCCGTACGCGGTGATACGGAATACGCGCAACCAGTTGAAAATACATGCTTTTGACGATTTCTTCGGCTTTCGGGCCCTGATTGATGAAGTGAACGTCTGGGTACTGCCGGATATCGGCGATGAGCCGAACGGCGGTCTGACGCTGAAAGGTCCCACTGACGACGAAAAAGCCATCGAAAGCCGTCTGGAAGAGGGGTGCTATTACCTGCTGTTCGACGCCCGTACCCATCGCGGCGCCAATCAGGCGGTCCGGGAGTGGGTCAGCCGCATACTGTCACCAAGCAACCTGCTTTACTATGCCGATGAACAGTATCAGCGCCACTGGTTCCCGGCCTATGGCCTGCTGCCGCGCTGGCATCATGCGCGGCCGGGCCACGGCGAGAAACCCGCCGGGCTGGAGACGCTCACGCTGACCTATTACCACGAACATATCGAACACCAGGTGATTGCGCAGATCATGAGTCAGCTTCTGGCTGAACATCAGGTGAAGCTGGAAATTCAGGAGATCGACTACGATCAATGGCATGCCGGGGAAATTGAAAGCGACATCTGGCTTAACAGCGCCAACTTCACCCTGCCGCTCGACTTCTCTTTGTTCGCGCACCTGTGTGAAGTCCCGCTGTTACAGCACTGTATTCCGCTGGACTGGGAAGCCGATGCCGCGCGCTGGCGCACCGGCGAAATGAATCTGGCCGTGTGGTGTCAGCAACTGCTTGCCAGCAAAGCGATTGTCCCGCTGATCCACCACTGGCTGATTATTCAGGGTCAGCGCAGTATGCGCGGCTTGCGCATGAACACCCTCGGCTGGTTCGACTTTAAATCCGCGTGGTTTGCCCCGCCGGATCCCTGATTGCCGCAACGCGGCAAAATCACTACACTAACGCCGTTCTCAACGGGGTGCTAATTAAACATACACAAAATCATTCAAGCTGCATCAAGGCGGCAAGCGAGTGAATCCCCAGGAGCATAGAACACTATGTGACTGGGGTGAGCGAACGCAGCCAACACAGAGGCTACCTGAATGATGAAGTGTATGGGCTGAGAAAATACCCGTCGAACCTGATCCGGATAACGCCGGCGAAGGGATTTGAGGCTACCGCTCAAAATCCTTTGCCACCCATCTTTTGAGGTGCAAAGTGTTGAAAAAATGTCTTCCCCTTTTACTCCTGTGCGCAGCGCCTGCCTTCGCAAAACCCGTTCTTACCGTCTACACCTACGACTCGTTCGCCGCAGACTGGGGCCCTGGCCCGGCGGTGAAAAAAGCTTTTGAAGCCGACTGCAACTGCGAGCTGAAACTGGTGGCGCTGGAAGATGGCGTTTCACTCCTCAACCGCCTGCGGATGGAAGGGAAAAACAGCAAGGCCGACGTGGTGCTGGGGCTGGATAACAACCTGCTGGAAGCGGCGACGCAAACCCAACTGTTCGCGAAAAGCGGTGTCGCCAGCGAGGCGGTCAATGTCCCTGGCGGCTGGAAGAATGACACCTTCGTCCCGTTTGATTACGGCTACTTCGCTTTCGTGTATGACAAAAACAAACTGAAAAACCCACCGAAGAGCCTGAAGGAACTGGTCGAGAGCGATCAGAAATGGCGGGTGATTTATCAGGATCCGCGCACCAGTACGCCAGGACTTGGGCTGATGCTGTGGATGCAGAAAGTGTATGGCGATAAAACGCCGCAGGCGTGGCAGAAACTGGCGGCAAAAACCGTCACCGTCACCAAAGGCTGGAGCGAAGCTTATGGCTTGTTCCTGAAAGGTGAAAGCGATCTGGTGCTGAGCTACACCACCTCTCCGGCGTATCACATCATCGAAGAGAAAAAAGAGAACTACGTGGCGGCCAACTTTAGCGAAGGCCATTACCTGCAGGTGGAGGTCGCCGCGCGTACCGCAGCCAGTAAGCAGCCTGAACTGGCGGAAAAATTCCTCAAATTTATGGTTTCGCCTGCGTTTCAGAATGCTATCCCGACCGGCAACTGGATGTATCCGGTGGCGAATGTCACCCTGCCCGCCGGGTTCGAACAACTGACGAAACCCGCAACGACCCTGGAATTCACGTCGGCGGAAGTGGCGGCACAACGCCAGGCATGGATCAGCGAATGGCAACGCGCCGTCAGCCGTTAATTGCCGGCTGGCTGATCCCAGGCCTTTGTGCCGCCACGCTGATGGTGGCGGTGGCGCTGGCCGCTTTTCTGGCATTGTGGTTCAACGCGCCGCAGGCGGCATGGTCTTCGCTGTGGCAGGACAGCTACCTGTGGCACGTGGTGCGCTTTTCCTTCTGGCAGGCCTTCCTGTCAGCGGTGCTTTCTGTCGTTCCAGCCATCTTCCTTGCCCGCGCGCTGTACCGACGCCGCTTTCCGGGGCGTCTGGCCCTGCTGCGCCTGTGCGCCATGACGCTGATCCTCCCGGTACTGGTCGCGGTGTTTGGTATTCTCAGCGTCTATGGACGCCAGGGATGGCTGGCTTCGCTCTGGCACATGCTTGGGCTGGAGTGGACCTTCTCGCCTTACGGTTTGCAGGGCATCCTGCTGGCTCACATCTTTTTTAATCTGCCGATGGCAAGCCGCCTGCTGTTGCAGTCGCTGGAGAATATTCCCGGCGAGCAGCGTCAGCTTGCCGCCCAACTGGGTATCCGCAGCTGGCAGTTCTTCCGTTTTGTCGAGTGGCCGTGGCTGCGCCGCCAAATCCCACCGGTCGCTGCGCTGATTTTTATGCTCTGTTTTGCCAGCTTCGCTACCGTACTGTCGCTGGGCGGCGGGCCGCAGGCGACAACCATTGAGCTGGCGATTTATCAGGCGCTGAATTTCGACTACGATCCTGCCCGCGCCGCCATGCTGGCGCTGATCCAGATGGTGTGCTGTCTGGCGCTGGTGCTCCTCAGTCAGCGATTGAGTAAAGCCATCGCTCCCGGCACCACGCTGGTTCAGGGGTGGCGCGATCCGGACGATCGGCTGCACAGCCGTTTAACCGATGCCCTGCTGATCGTCCTCGCGCTGCTGCTGTTGCTTCCACCGTTGCTGGCGGTGATGGTCGACGGGGTGAATCGCCATCTGCTGAACGTGCTCGCACAGCCCATTTTATGGCAGGCGGTGTGGACTTCGCTGCGTATTGCGCTGGCAGCGGGTCTGCTGTGCGTGATCCTGACGATGATGTTGCTGTGGAGCAGCCGCGAACTGCGCGCCCGTCAGCAGCTGTTGGCAGGGCAAGCGCTGGAGCTAAGCGGGATGCTTATTCTGGCGATGCCTGGCATTGTGCTGGCCACCGGCTTCTTCCTGTTGCTCAACAACAGCATCGGTCTGCCGGAATCCGCTGACGGCATCGTGATTTTCACCAATGCGCTGATGGCCATTCCCTACGCGCTGAAAGTGCTGGAAAACCCGATGCGCGATATTACCGCCCGCTACACCATGCTGTGTCAGTCGCTGGGGATTGAAGGCTGGCAGCGGCTAAAAGTGGTCGAACTGCGGGCATTGAAGCGCCCGCTGGCGCAAGCTCTGGCCTTTGCCTGCGTGCTGTCTATCGGCGATTTTGGCGTGGTGGCGCTGTTCGGCAACGATGATTTCCGCACCCTGCCGTTTTATCTGTATCAGCAAATTGGCTCTTATCGCAGTGAGGACGGTGCCGTCACTGCGCTCTTATTGCTGATCCTGTGCTTTATTTTATTTACCGTTATTGAGACGTTACCGGGGCGAAATGCTAAGACTGACTGATATCACCTGGCTCTACCACCATCTGCCCATGCGCTTTACGCTGTCCGTGGCGCGCGGTGAACAGGTGGCGATCCTGGGACCAAGCGGCGCAGGGAAAAGTACGCTGCTGAGTCTAATCGCTGGTTTTCTCACGCCTGCCCGCGGCACCCTGCTGATCGAAGGGGAAGACCACACCACCACGCCGCCATCACGTCGTCCGGTGTCGATGCTGTTTCAGGAAAACAATCTGTTCAGCCATTTAAACGTTGAGCAAAACATCGGTCTGGGACTGGATCCCGGACTGAAGTTAAACGCCGAACAGAAAGAGAAGCGCCGGCATATCGCGCAACAAATGGGGATCGAGACGCTGATGGCCCGCCTGCCCGGCGAGCTTTCCGGCGGTCAGCGCCAGCGTGTGGCACTGGCGCGTTGTCTGGTGCGCGAACAGCCGGTCCTGCTGCTTGACGAACCCTTTTCAGCCCTCGATCCCGCTCTGCGCCAGGAGATGCTGACCCTGGTAAGCGATATCTGCCATGCCCGACAACTGACGCTACTGATGGTGTCACACAGCGTCGAAGATGCGGCGCGCATCGCCCCCCGCTCAGTCGTCGTGGCCGACGGTCGCATCGCGTGGCAGGGCAAAACCGATGAATTGCTGAGCGGTCGAGCCAGCGCCTCAGCGCTGTTGGGGATTAAAAAATAATGGGTTGCCGGATGACGCTAACGCTTATCCGGCCTACGAGATACACGCCATCCGGCAGAAATATCAGTAGCCTACCACTTTTTGCAGAATATCGAGATACACTGGCATCAGCGGGTGGCGGAGTAACGTCACCAGCGCGACAATCCCCATCCCCAGCACCACCGGCGCCAGCCAGAGCAGACGGCCTTTTGGCAGGTAATGCGTTAAGCGGTCCGTCGCGGCTTTTCCGCTACGCCACAGGCGCCAGCACAGCCAGCCACCGAGCCACAGCAGGATGGCTGTCGCCAGCAGCAACCACTTAAACTCACCGCTTTGCATCCCCGCCGGAATATCAATTGCCGCACCGGCCAGAATCCCCGGCAGAAAATAAAACGGCGGCCAGAGCAGGCAGCCAATAATGTTGGGCGTGATGAACTTCGCCACCGGTAGATCCAGCATTCCGGCGACCATCGGCACCAGCGGACGCGTTGGTCCGACAAAGCGTCCCACCAGAATCGTGAACATACTGTGCTGATGCAACGCGTGCTCAGTTTTATCCAGCAGCGCCTTGTTCTTCTTCATGAACGACCAGCGGTGCAGCGGCTTTTTGAAGCGCCAGCCCAGCCAGAACGAGATCCAGTCACCCAGCAGACAACCGATAATTCCCGCCAGCCAGGCATGCCAGAAGTTGAGTTCCCCGCTACCGATCAGGGCGCCCAACCCGGCCATCATTACCGTTCCCGGTAAAATCAACCCCACCAGCGCCAGCGATTCCAGGAAGGCCACCAGCGCCACAGCAATCAAAGAGTACATGGCGGACTGGAGAATGAAGTGTTCCAGCAATGCTTGCATAATGCGTCCGTCAGATTTACGAAGCAGGGATTCTGCTAATCCATCCCTGCTTCGTCAAGCTATCAGTTATCAGATTAGTTACAGGTTATGACATCTTCACGGGCACATCATTCACTTTTTCTTCACAACCGGCGCGGAACTCGCTCGGACTGGCGCCGGTACATTTTTTAAAGACGCGGGAGAAATAGAGCTGATCGTCGAACCCGACATTACGTCCGACGGTGGCAATCGGCATGCGAGTTGTACTGAGCAGCAGTTTCGCCTGGCTGATACGCTGATCCTCACGCCAGCTCAACACGCTGATACCCAACTGTTGACGGAACAGGTGCGACAGGCGCGATGGCGACAGGCAGACGTGCTGGGCAACGCTGGCAATATCGAAGTGGCTGTCCGCCAGATGATCGCTGATGTACTGACAGGCATCGCGCACGCGGTTATCCATCGGCGGATGCAGCGACGCGTTGATCGCTTCCATTCTCCGCAGCAGTAACTGCTCCAGCAGGTTGATAGCCAGCAGTTCAGAGTAGCGCCCTTCCCCCTGTCCGGCGTGGATAATCTGGCCGAACAGCTCATTAAAGTGCGGCTGATGCGCTTCGTCCGGACGGAAAAAACCGGTCTGCGCAAAAATGGACGGCCAGGTCAGCCACTCCTGCCAGTAGGCGCGGGGACGAAAGTAAACCCACTGGTGATACCACTCGCTGGCATCCGGATGGCGTCCGTAGTGATGAATTTCGCCCGGCGGGAACAACAAAATGTCACCGGGTCGGCAGACAAACTCCCGCCCCTGATTTTTAATCACCCCTTCCCCCCGAATCGTGAGGTTAAGGATATAGCCTTTCATCCCCAACGGCCTGTCGATAAAAAAATCCAGATACCCGTTGGCGTCTATCGGCGTTAAACCGGCGACCAGATGCGCGTTAAACGAGTACCCTGGCAGGAGAGGGTCATTTTGCGGTTCAGCCATAATTTCACGACTCCCGAGGTTCGGTGAGGAAACAAATTGTCCATATTGCGCAGGACAGCATGGTTTGCGCCCTGCCTTGTCGCCGCACCATCACGGGCGGCCCCATCAACCCCGCTTGTGAAAAGCATTATGTCATGACTCTGCGCGATGACTGCGGCAAAAACGGGTAACAAAAGTGTCTATAACTAGAGCAGAAATGTCCACATTGATTATTTGCACGGCGTCACACTTTGCGATGCTATAGCATTTTAATCCATAAGATTAGCGGATCCTACCTGACGGTTTTTATCCCCACTCACTACTGTTTCTCCATACCCGTATTTCTGGATGGAGCAAGAGGATGGCAATTGCAATTGGCCTCGATTTTGGCAGTGATTCTGTACGCGCGCTGGCAGTGGAATGCGCCACCGGCGAAGAGATCGCCACCAGCGTTGAGTGGTACCCGCGCTGGCAGGAAGGACGTTTTTGTGACGCCCCGAACAACCGGTTCCGCCATCATCCCCGCGATTACATGGAGTCGATGGAAGCCGCGCTGAAAAGCGTATTGGCAGAACTCAGCGCGGCGCAACGTGCAGAGGTCGTTGGGATTGGCGTCGACAGTACGGGCTCAACGCCAGCGCCGATTGACGCCGATGGCAACGTGCTGGCGCTCCGGGAAGAGTTCGCGGAAAACCCCAACGCGATGTTCGTCCTGTGGAAAGACCACACGTCAGTAGAAGAAGCCGAAGCCATTACCCGTCTGTGCCATACGCCAGGCAACGTCGATTACTCCCGCTACATCGGCGGCATTTACTCCAGCGAATGGTTCTGGGCCAAGATCCTTCATGTCACCCGCGAAGACCGCGCAGTTGCCCAGGCCGCCGTCTCCTGGATTGAACTGTGCGACTGGGTGCCAGCCCTCCTTTCTGGTACCACGCGTCCGCAGGATATCCGCCGGGGTCGTTGCAGCGCCGGACACAAATCACTGTGGCATGAAAGCTGGGGCGGTCTGCCGCCCGCCAGTTTCTTCGACGACCTCGATCCGCTGATTAACCAGCATTTGCAATACCCCCTGTTCACCGACACGTTCACTGCCGATCTGCCGGTTGGAACGCTGTGCGCCGAGTGGGCGCAGCGCCTTGGCCTGCCGGAAAACGTCGTCATCTCCGGCGGCGCATTCGACTGCCACATGGGTGCTGTTGGCGCGGGCGCACAGCCCAATGCGCTGGTGAAAGTCATTGGAACCTCAACCTGCGACATCTTGATTGCGGACAAACAGAGCGTCGGCGAGCGCGCCGTGAAAGGCATTTGTGGGCAAGTCGATGGCAGTGTGGTCCCCGGTTTTATCGGTCTGGAAGCCGGCCAGTCTGCCTTTGGCGATATCTACGCGTGGTTTGGCCGCATTCTCGGCTGGCCGCTGGAGCAACTCGCCGCGCAGCACCCGGAACTGAAAGCGCAGATCAGCGCCAGCCAGAAACAACTGCTGCCAGCATTAACCGAAGCCTGGGCGAACAATCCGTCGCTGGATCACCTACCGGTGGTGCTTGACTGGTTTAACGGCCGCCGCACGCCGAACGCAAACCAGCGCCTGAAAGGGGTGATGACCGATCTGAATCTGGCCACGGATGCCCCGGCGCTGTTCGGCGGACTAATCGCCGCAACCGCCTTTGGCGCAAGGGCCATCATGGAATGCTTTACCGAACAAGGTATTGCGGTCAACAACGTCATGGCGCTGGGCGGCATCGCCAGGAAAAACAAGGTCATTATGCAGGCCTGCTGCGATGTCCTGAATCGACCGCTACAAATCGTCGCCTCCGATCAGTGCTGTGCGCTGGGTGCGGCCATCTTCGCCGCCGTGGCGGCCAACGTGCATGCCGATATCCCTGCGGCGCAGCAGAAAATGGCCAGCGCGGTGGAAAATACGCTGCAACCTCGCCCCGAACAGGCACAACGTTTCGAACAGCTTTATCGCCGCTACCAGCAGTGGGCGGTAAGCGCTGAGCAACATTATCTTCCGACTGCCACCCCGGTTAATACCGCGCCGGCTGACCAGGCAACCCTGACTCACTAAGGACACGACAATGACTATTTTTGATAACTATGAAGTGTGGTTTGTAATTGGCAGCCAGCATTTGTACGGCCCTGAGACGCTGCGTCAGGTCACTCAGCACGCTGAGCACGTCGTCAAGGCGCTGAATACCGAAGCCAAGCTGCCCTGCAAGCTGGTGTTAAAACCACTGGGGACCACACCGGATGAGATCACCGCCATTTGCCGTGACGCAAACTATGACGATCGCTGTGCGGGTCTGGTGGTCTGGCTGCATACCTTCTCTCCAGCCAAAATGTGGATCAACGGCCTGACAATCCTCAACAAACCGCTGCTGCAATTCCACACCCAGTTCAATGCCGCCCTGCCGTGGGACAGCATCGACATGGACTTTATGAACCTCAACCAGACTGCGCACGGCGGCCGCGAGTTCGGCTTCATCGGCGCGCGTATGCGCCAGCAACACGCGGTAGTCACCGGTCACTGGCAGGATCAACAGGCTCATGCACGTATCGGCGCCTGGATGCGTCATGCGGTGTCGAAACAAGATACCCGTCATCTGAAAGTGTGTCGCTTTGGCGATAACATGCGTGAAGTGGCGGTTACCGATGGCGATAAAGTCGCCGCGCAGATCAAGTTCGGCTTCTCGGTCAATACCTGGGCGGTGGGCGATCTGGTGCAGGTGGTGAATTCCATCAGTGACGGCGATATCAATGCCCTGATTGATGAATACGAAAGCAGCTACACCCTGACCGCCGCCACGCAGGTTCACGGTGAAAAACGCCAGAACGTGCTGGAAGCGGCGCGTATTGAGCTGGGCATGAAGCGCTTCCTGGAACAGGGCGGCTTTCACGCGTTCACCACCACCTTTGAAGATTTGCACGGTCTGAAACAACTTCCGGGTCTGGCCGTACAGCGACTGATGCAGCAGGGCTATGGCTTTGCCGGCGAAGGCGACTGGAAAACTGCCGCTCTGCTTCGCATCATGAAAGTGATGTCAACCGGTCTGCAGGGCGGCACCTCTTTTATGGAGGATTACACCTATCACTTCGAGAAAGGCAACGATCTGGTGCTCGGCTCCCACATGCTGGAAGTGTGTCCGTCGATCGCGGTGGACGAAAAACCGATCCTCGATGTCCAGCATCTCGGCATTGGCGGTAAAGACGATCCCGCTCGTCTGATCTTCAATACGAAGACCGGTCCGGCGATCGTGGCCAGCCTGATCGACCTCGGCGATCGCTATCGTCTGCTGGTCAACTGCATCGACACCGTGAAAACCCCGCACGCGCTGCCGAAACTGCCGGTCGCCAACGCGCTGTGGAGAGCCCAACCGGATCTGCCGACCGCGTCGGAAGCGTGGATCCTGGCCGGCGGCGCGCACCATACCGTCTTCAGCCATGCGCTGGATCTCAACGACATGCGTCAGTTCGCCGAAATGCACGATATCGAAATCACCGTGATTGATAACGATACCCGCCTGCCCGCCTTCAAGGACGCGCTGCGCTGGAACGAAGTGTATTACGGCTTTAAACGTTAAGCGAATGGTTGCCTGATGGCGCTTTGCTGATCAGGCCTACCTCTCTGCGTAGGCCTGATAAGGCGTTTACGTCGTCATCAGGCAGGGAGAAAAACATGCTAGAAGATCTCAAACGTCAGGTACTGGAAGCGAATCTGGCGCTGCCAAAGCACAATCTGGTCACACTCACCTGGGGGAACGTCAGCGCGGTCGATCGCGAGCGCGATGTCTTTGTGATCAAACCTTCCGGCGTTGATTACAGCGTGATGACCGCAGATGATATGGTGGTTGTCAGCATCGCGACGGGTGAAGTGATTGAAGGTAAGAAAAAGCCCTCGTCCGATACGCCAACGCATCGTCTGCTGTACCAGGCTTTTCCCTCTATTGGCGGTATTGTGCATACTCATTCGCGCCATGCGACCATCTGGGCACAGGCCGGACAGTCCATTCCGGCAACGGGTACTACGCACGCCGACTATTTCTATGGCGCGATTCCCTGCACCCGCAAAATGACCGATAGCGAAATCAACGGCGAGTATGAGTGGGAAACCGGCAACGTCATTGTCGAAACCTTTGCAAAACAGGGCATCGACGCCGCGCAGATGCCCGGAGTGCTGGTGCATTCACACGGTCCCTTTGCGTGGGGGAAAAACGCCGAAGACGCTGTGCATAACGCCATCGTCTTAGAAGAGGTCGCCTATATGGGCATTTTCTGCCGCCAGCTCGCGCCACAGTTACCCGATATGCAGCAAACGTTGCTGGACAAGCATTACCTGCGCAAGCACGGAGCGAAAGCCTATTACGGGCAGTAGCAGCGCCAATAACTGTATAAAACCCCAGCACAACACGTTGAACCAGGCTATAATCATGCCTGGTTTTTTTGATGGATAAACAGCGTGGCGCAGGCAGGTTTTATCTTAACCCGGCACTGGCGGGATACGTCGCAGGGAACTGAAGTCTCCTTCTGGCTGGCAACAGACAGCGGGCCTTTGCAGGTTACGCTTGCGCCGCAGGAATCCGTTGCGTTTATCCCTACCGCGCTGACCGCCCGCGTCACGTCGGTATTAAGCAGTGAAAATGGCTACCGCCTAGCGCCGCTTAACCTCAAAGATTTTCATCGTCAGCCGGTTTCAGGTCTTTACTGCCGCTCGCATCGCCAGTTGATGCGACTGGAAAAGCTGTTGCGCGAGAATGGCGTGACGGTTTATGAAGGCGATGTCCGCCCGCCGGAGCGTTATCTGATGGAACGCTTTATCACCTCACCGGTGTGGGTCGAAGGTGAGACGCGCAACGCTGCAATCGTCAATGCGCGATTAAAGCCCCATCCCGACTATCGTCCGCCGCTCAAGTGGTTGTCTCTGGATATTGAAACCACCCGCCACGGCGAGTTGTACTGCATTGGGCTTGAAGGCTGCGGGCAGCGCATTGTCTATATGCTCGGCCCCGAAAATGGCGATTCATCAGCGCTCGATTTCCAGCTTGAGTACGTCAACAGCCGCCCACAACTGCTGGAAAAGCTAAACGAGTGGGTTGCCCGCCACGATCCCGACATCATCATCGGCTGGAATCTGGTGCAGTTCGACCTGCGCGTGTTGCAAAAACATGCTGAGCGCTACCGTATCCCGCTGCGTTTTGGCCGCGATAACAGTGAACTCGAGTGGCGTGAGCACGGTTTTAAAAATGGCGTTTTTTTCGCCCAGGCGAAAGGTCGGCTGATCGTTGACGGTATTGAGGCGCTGAAGTCTGCCTTCTGGAATTTCTCGTCGTTTTCGCTGGAGACCGTTTCGCAGGAACTGCTTGGGGAAGGTAAATCGATCGATAATCCATGGGATCGCATGGATGAGATCGACAGACGTTTTGCCGAAGATAAACCCGCGCTCGCCACCTACAATCTGAAAGATTGCGAGCTGGTGACGCGAGTCTTTCATAAAACCGAGATCGTGCCGTTCCTGTTAGAACGTGCCACGGTCAACGGATTACCTGTCGATCGTCACGGCGGTTCGGTCGCCGCGTTTGGCCACCTCTATTTTCCACGTATGCATCGTGTCGGGTATGTTGCGCCGAACCTCGGTGAAGTGCCGCCCCACGCCAGCCCCGGCGGTTACGTGATGGATTCGCGTCCCGGCTTATATGATTCGGTACTGGTACTGGATTACAAAAGCCTGTACCCCTCGATCATTCGCACCTTTTTGATCGACCCTGTCGGACTGGTGGAAGGGATGGCGCACCCTGATCCCGAACACAGCACCGAGGGATTTCTCGACGCCTGGTTCTCACGAGAAAAACACTGCCTGCCAGAAATTGTGACGTCGATCTGGCAGGGTCGTGACGACGCCAAACGGCACGGTAATAAACCGCTTTCTCAGGCACTGAAGATCATCATGAATGCCTTTTACGGTGTGCTCGGCACGACGGCCTGCCGCTTTTTCGATCCGCGTCTGGCGTCGTCGATCACCATGCGCGGTCACGCGATCATGCGTCAGACCAAAGCGCTCATTGAAGCCCAGGGCTATGACGTAATTTATGGCGACACCGACTCCACCTTCGTCTGGCTGAAGCGCGCCCACACAGAAGAGGAGGCGGCGAAAATTGGTCGCGCGTTAGTGGAACACGTCAACGCCTGGTGGACGCAGTCACTTCAGGAAAAGAATCTTACCAGCGCGCTGGAACTGGAGTATGAAACGCATTTCTGCCGCTTTCTGATGCCCACCATCCGTGGTGCGGATACCGGCAGCAAAAAACGCTACGCGGGTCTGATTCAGGAAGGAGAAAACCAGCGGATGGTTTTTAAAGGACTGGAAACCGTGCGTACCGACTGGACACCGCTGGCGCAGCAGTTCCAGCAAGAATTGTATCTGCGCATTTTTCGTCACGAACCGTACCAGGATTACGTCCGCGACACCATTGATCGGCTGATGGCGGGCGAGCTGGACGAGCGTCTGGTCTATCGCAAGCGTCTGCGTCGACCGTTAAGCGAGTACCAGCGCAACGTTCCGCCACACGTGCGCGCCGCCAGACTGGCTGACGAAGAAAACCTGAAGCGGGGACGCCCGGCGCAGTACCAGAACCGCGGCACCATTCACTATGTCTGGACCCTGAACGGCCCGGAGCCAAAGGATTATCAGCACTCGCCGCTGGATTACGAGCATTATCTGACGCGCCAGCTCCAGCCCGTTGCGGAAGGAATTCTTCCCTTCATTGATGATAACTTTGCTACACTACTGACAGGCCAATTAGGGTTATTTTGACGCGTGACGAATCCATCGCCATCCATTACCATAGCGCCCTTTCCATTCCTGGACCCAATTTACCGTTCTGCCATAGCTTCTCCCTGGCAGAGGGTGATTATTGCCTGCAATTAAAGATATAGAGCCGAACAAATATGCCTTTTACACTTGGTCAACGCTGGATCAGCGATACAGAAAGCGAACTGGGACTTGGAACCGTTGTTGCCATGGATGCGCGCACCGTCACTTTGCTTTTCCCCTCCACCGGTGAAAACCGTCTGTATGCGCGCAGTGACTCCCCCGTGACCCGCGTGATGTTCAACCCTGGCGATACCATTACCAGCCATGAAGGCTGGCAGCTGCAAATCGATGAAGTAAAAGAAGAAAATGGTTTGCTTGCCTACATTGGCACCCGTCTTGATACCGAAGAAACCGGCGTGACGCTGCGTGAAGTCCTGCTCGACAGCAAGCTGGCGTTCAGCAAACCGCAGGATCGCCTGTTTGCGGGTCAGATTGACCGCATGGATCGGTTTGCGCTGCGCTACCGCGCACGTAAATTTCAAAGTGAGCAATACCGCATGCCGTGGAGCGGCCTGCGCGGCCAGCGCACCAGCCTGATCCCTCATCAGCTCAACATCGCCCACGACGTGGGTCGCCGTCATGCGCCGCGCGTACTGCTGGCGGATGAAGTGGGTCTGGGCAAAACCATTGAAGCCGGGATGATCCTGCATCAACAACTGCTTTCTGGCGCGGCAGAACGCGTGCTGATCATTGTGCCGGAAACCTTGCAGCATCAGTGGCTGGTCGAAATGCTGCGCCGTTTTAACCTGCGCTTCGCCCTGTTTGACGACGAGCGCTACGCCGAAGCGCAGCACGACGCGTTTAACCCGTTCGAAACCGAACAGCTGGTGATCTGTTCTCTGGACTTCGCCCGCCGTAATAAACAGCGTCTGGAACACTTGTGTGATGCCGAGTGGGATCTGCTGGTTGTCGATGAAGCCCACCACCTCGTCTGGAGCGAAGAGGCGCCGAGCCGTGAATATGTGGCGATAGAACAACTGGCGGAACGCGTGCCAGGCGTACTGTTGCTGACCGCCACCCCGGAACAACTGGGTATGGAAAGCCACTTTGCACGTCTGCGTCTGCTGGACCCCAACCGTTTCCACGATTTCGCACAGTTTGTTGAAGAGCAGAAAAATTATCGCCCGGTTGCCGACGCCGTCGCCATGCTGCTGGCCGGTAACAAACTCAGCAATGAAGAACTCAACATGCTGGGCGAACTGATTGGCGAGCAGGATATTGAGCCGCTGCTGCAAACCGCGAACAGCGACCGCGACGGTGCGCAGAACGCGCGTCAGGAGCTGGTCTCCATGCTGATGGACCGCCACGGCACCAGCCGCGTGCTGTTCCGTAACACCCGTAATGGCGTAAAAGGCTTCCCGAAACGCGAACTGCACACCATTAAGCTGCCGCTGCCGACGCAGTATCAGACGGCCATTAAAGTGTCCGGCATTATGGGAGCCCGCAAAAACGCCGAAGACAGAGCGCGCGACATGCTCTATCCGGAACAGATTTATCAGGAATTTGAAGGGGATACCGGCACCTGGTGGAACTTCGACCCGCGCGTTGAGTGGCTGATGGGCTACCTGACCAGCCATCGCTCGCAGAAAGTGCTGGTGATCTGTGCGAAGGCGGCAACCGCCCTGCAACTGGAGCAAGTGCTGCGCGAGCGCGAAGGTATCCGCGCGGCGGTCTTCCACGAAGGGATGTCGATTATCGAACGTGACCGCGCCGCCGCCTGGTTCGGCGAAGAGGACAGCGGCGCGCAGGTGCTGCTGTGTTCAGAAATCGGCTCGGAAGGTCGTAACTTCCAGTTTGCCAGTAACCTGGTGATGTTCGACCTGCCATTTAACCCGGATCTGCTGGAGCAGCGTATTGGTCGTCTCGACCGCATCGGCCAGGCGCACGATATCCAAATCCACGTCCCATATTTAGAGAAAACCGCCCAGTCGGTGCTGGTTCGCTGGTATCACGAAGGTCTGGATGCGTTCGAACATACCTGCCCGACCGGTCGCGCCATCTATGACTCGGTTTACAGCAATCTGATTAATTACCTGGCGGCACCAGAAGAGACCGACGGTTTTGATGAGCTGATCAAAAGCTGTCGTGAACAACACGAAGCGCTGAAGACGCAGCTGGAACAGGGCCGCGACCGTCTGCTGGAGATCCACTCCAACGGCGGCGAAAAGGCGCAACAACTGGCTGAGAGCATTGAAGAGCAGGATGACGACACCAGCCTGATCGCCTTTGCTATGAACCTGTTTGATATCGTGGGGATTAACCAGGACGATCGCGGCGAAAACCTGATTGTACTGACCCCATCCGATCACATGCTGGTTCCGGACTTCCCGGGGCTGCCGGAAGACGGTTGTACCATTACCTTTGAACGTGACGTGGCGCTGTCGCGTGAAGACGCCCAGTTTATTACCTGGGAACATCCGCTGATTCGTAACGGGCTGGATCTGATCCTCTCCGGTGATACCGGTAGCAGTACCATTTCCTTATTGAAGAATAAGGCGCTGCCGGTCGGTACGCTGTTACTGGAACTGGTATACGTTGTGGAAGCCCAGGCGCCGAAGCAGTTGCAGCTTAACCGCTTCCTGCCGCCGACGCCGGTGCGCATGCTGCTGGATAAAAACGGCAACAACCTCGCTGCGCAGGTGGAGTTTGAAACCTTCAACCGCCAGTTGAGTGCTGTAAACCGCCACACCGGCAGCAAGCTGGTTAACGCGGTGCAGCAGGATGTTCATGCGATTCTGCAACTGGGGGAAGCGCAGGTTGAGAAGTCCGCCCGCGCCCTGATTGACGCTGCGCGCAATGAAGCGGATGAAAAACTGTCTGCTGAACTGTCGCGACTGGAAGCGCTGCGCGCCGTCAACCCAAACATTCGTGATGACGAACTCGCGGCGATTGAAAGCAACCGTCAGCAGGTACTGGAAAGCCTGAATCAGGCAGGATGGCGTCTGGATGCCCTGCGTCTTATCGTCGTCACGCATCAGTAACGGAGTCAAATATGGGGATGGAAAACTACAATCCGCCGCAGGATCCCTGGCTGGTTACCCTGTATCAGGATGAGCACATTATGGTGGTCAACAAGCCGAGCGGCCTGTTATCCGTGCCTGGTCGTCTTGAGGAGCATAAAGACAGCGTGATGACGCGTATTCAACGCGACTATCCGCAGGCTGAATCCGTGCATCGTCTGGATATGGCGACCAGCGGCGTGATTGTAGTCGCCCTCACCAAGGCGGCAGAGCGAGAGCTGAAGCGTCAGTTTCGCGAGCGCGAGCCGAAAAAACAGTATGTGGCGCGGGTATGGGGACATCCCGCGCCCGCAGAGGGACTGGTGGATTTACCGCTGATCTGCGACTGGCCGAATCGTCCGAAACAGAAAGTGTGTTATGAAACCGGCAAAGCGGCGCAGACCGAATATGAAGTCGTGGAGTTTGCGGAAGATAACACCGCGCGAGTGGTGTTGAAGCCCATCACCGGACGTTCGCACCAACTACGCGTGCATATGCTGGCGTTAGGCCATCCCATCCTCGGCGACCGTTTTTATGCACCGCCGGAGGCGCTGGCGCGAGCCGCCCGACTGCAACTGCATGCCGAGATGCTGACCATCACCCATCCCGCATACGGCAACAGCATGACGTTTAAAGCGCCGGCTGATTTTTAATCTTATAACGTCGCCCCTTTGAATTACGCTCGCGAATAGACACAAATCATTCGAGATGCATCGACGCGGCAAGCGAAGAAATCCCCAGGAGCATAGATAACTATGTGACTGGGGTTTCACAGCGCGGCCAACAAAGAGGCAGCTTGAAGGATGCCGTGTATATTTATTTAAAGCCTTTCTGCTCTTTGATCAGCTCGTAAGCCTTCTGAATTTCCTGCGCTTTTTGCTTCGCCATCTCCATCATTTCGGGCGGCAGACCTTTCGCCACCAGCTTATCCGGATGGTGCTCGCTCATCTGCTTACGGTAAGCGCGTTTAATGGTGGTCGCATCGTCGGTAGGTTTCACCCCCAGTACGTTGCAGGCGTCCTCCAGCGTCGGGCCGCGTTGCGCCTGCTGCCAGCCACCGCCGCCGGACTGCTGTTGATAACCGCCGCCAAACTGTGCGCCCCCTTGCATCATACGCAGGAACTGATCGAACTGAGTCCGGGAAATACCCAGCTCTTCGGCAATCACATACAGCACTTCACGCTCGTTGGGATGCAGCGAACCATCGGCAAACGCCGCCTGAATCTGAATTTCAAGAAACATGCGAATAAGATCGAAGCGGCCAAAACAGACGCTACGAAACTGGCGCATTTTTTCACGTAACGGGTAATTATCTGATTTTCCGATACGAAACGCATTTTGCGCAGCCGATCGCGATTCACCGTGCAAATTCATCCGATCCATCAGCACATTGGCGACATGGATATCGGCTTCGGTAACCCGGCCTTTCGATTTGGTTAAGTGCCCCATCACCTCAAAGGTGGTGGCAAAAAACAGCGCCTGACGCTCACGCTGGTTGGCAAACCACGCCATTTTGCGGCTGCGGGCTTTGTCGAACATGTGGCCAATCAATAGCCCCAGCACCACGCCCCAAAAGCCGCCGCCCATGAGCAGAGCCACGGCCACGCCAATTATTTTTCCCCAGTACTGCATAGACTCCCCAATTTGTCTCACTCTCGGTGAGGCCAGGTCCCACAAAATAAGCGGCTTTTTACGATCTTTCGGCTACGGTCAATTGTGGGACATCGCCTATAATTTGCATTATCATACCTGTCATTCACAGCCGTGACTAACACCACAGACGCTATAGCGGCAGGATTAACACTAGCGCTACGAACATGAGTAAGTTAGGCTGTGGCGGTTTGTCACGCGCGACGCTACTGATGATGGAACAATAAAATACAACGTATGAAAAAACGTATTCCCACCCTCCTGGCCACCATGATTGCCACTGCCCTTTACAGTCAACAGGGTCTGGCAGCCAGTCTCGCCTCACAATGTATGTTAGGCGTGCCAAGCTATGACCGTCCTCTGGTGCAGGGCGAGACAAATGAACTCCCCGTCACGATTAATGCCGATCATGCGAAAGGAAATTATCCTGACGACGCGGTGTTTACCGGCAATGTGGACATCATGCAGGGCAACAGCCGTCTGCAGGCCGACGAGGTGCAGCTTCATCAGAAAGAGGCTCAGGGTCAGCCTGAGCCCGTGCGTACCGTTGATGCGCTCGGCAACGTCCATTACGATGACAACCAGGTTATCCTGAAAGGGCCGAAGGGCTGGGCGAACCTGAACACCAAAGACACCAACGTCTGGGAAGGTGACTACCAGATGGTGGGCCGTCAGGGCCGCGGTAAAGCGGATCTGATGAAACAGCGCGGCGAAAACCGCTATACCATTCTTGAGAACGGGAGTTTCACCTCCTGTCTGCCGGGTTCTGATACCTGGAGCGTCGTCGGTAGCGAAGTGATCCACGACCGTGAAGAACAGGTCGCGGAAATCTGGAACGCCCGCTTTAAGCTGGGTCCGGTTCCGATCTTTTACAGTCCATATTTGCAGTTGCCGGTAGGGGATAAACGCCGCTCCGGTTTCTTGATCCCCAACGCCAAGTACTCGACAAAGAACTATTTTGAGTTCTATCTGCCGTATTACTGGAACATCGCGCCAAACATGGATGCGACCCTGACGCCGCACTATATGCACCGTCGCGGCGGCGTGATGTGGGAGAACGAATTCCGCTACCTGAGCCAGGCGGGCGCCGGTCTGATGGAGTTCGACTATCTGAACTCCGATCGCGTCTACGACGACGAGCATCCGAACGATGACAACTCACGCCGCTGGCTGTTTTACTGGCAGCACTCGGGGGTGATGGACCAGGTGTGGCGCTTCAACGTCAACTACACCAAGGTGAGCGACTCCAGCTACTTTAATGATTTCGATAACAAGTACGGTTCAAGTACCGACGGTTACGCGACGCAGAAATTCAGCGTCGGCTACGCGGTGCAGAACTTTGACGCCACGGTCTCAACCAAACAGTTCCAGGTGTTCAGCGATCAGAACACCAGCAGTTATTCCGCTGAACCGCAGTTAGACGTCAACTTCTATCAGAACGACCTGGGTCCGTTCGATACCCGTATTTATGGCCAGGCCGTGCATTTTGTGAATACCAAAGACAACATGCCGGAAGCGACGCGTCTGCACCTGGAGCCGACCGTCAGCCTGCCGTTGTCGAACCAGTGGGGCAGCATCAACACCGAAGCGAAACTGCTGGCAACCCATTATCAGCAAACCAATCTGGACTGGTACAACAGCCGTTATTCAACCCAGTTGGACGATACCGCCAACCGTGTGATGCCGCAGTTCAAAGTCGACGGCAAGATGGTGTTTGAACGGGATATGAACATGCTCGCGCCGGGTTATACCCAGACGCTGGAGCCGCGCGCGCAGTATCTGTACGTGCCGTATCGCGACCAGAGCAACATCTATAACTACGACTCCTCTCTGCTGCAATCTGACTATACCGGCCTGTTCCGTGACCGCAGCTATGGCGGTCTGGACCGCATTGCCTCCGCCAACCAGGTCACGACGGGCGTCACATCTCGCGTATATGATGACGCAGCAGTTGAACGTTTTAACGTTTCTGTTGGTCAAATCTACTATTTCACGGAGTCTCGCACTGGCGATGACAACATCCAATGGGAGAATGATGACCAGACAGGTTCATTAGTATGGGCGGGCGACACCTACTGGCGTATTTCGGATCGTTGGGGCCTGCGTGGCGGTATTCAGTACGATACCCGTCTGGATAGCGTCGCCACCAGCAGTTCCAGTATCGAATATCGTCGTGATGAAGACCGTCTGGTTCAGTTGAACTACCGTTACGCCAGCCCGGAGTATATTCAGGCGACATTGCCAGCAAGATATTCCACGGCTGAGCAGTACAAAAACGGGATTAGCCAGATCGGTACCGTCGCCAGTTGGCCAATCGCCGATCGCTGGTCGATTGTTGGTGCCTACTACTTCGACACCAACGTGAGTAAACCCGCTGACCAGATGTTGGGCGTGCAATACAACTCCTGCTGTTATGCGATCCGTGTTGGTTATGAGCGTAAGCTGAACGGTTGGGATAGCGATAAAGAACACGCGGTGTATGACAACGTGATTGGCTTTAACATTGAACTTCGCGGCCTGAGTTCCAACTACGGTCTCGGCACGAGCGAGATGTTACGTTCCAACATTTTGCCGTATCAAAACTCTTTGTGATCTGATTGATTTACCACGTAATCCGCAGTGCGGTTAATTGAAATGGAAAAAGTATGAAGAACTGGAAAACGCTGCTTCTCGGTATCGCCATGATCGCGAATACCAGTTTCGCTGCCCCGCAGGTAGTCGATAAAGTCGCAGCCGTCGTAAATAACGGTGTGGTACTGGAAAGCGACGTTGATGGTCTGATGCAGTCCGTCAAACTGAACGCCAACCAGGCAGGTCAACAGCTTCCGGACGACGCTACGCTGCGTCATCAGATCCTGGAACGTCTGATCATGGATCAGATTGTCCTGCAGATGGGTCAGAAGATGGGCGTAAAAATCTCTGACGAACAGCTTGATCAGGCGATTGCCAATATCGCTAAACAGAACAACATGACGCTGGACCAGATGCGCAGCCGTCTGGCTTACGATGGTCTGAGCTACTCAACCTACCGTAATCAGATCCGTAAAGAGATGACCATCTCTGAAGTGCGTAATAACGAAGTGCGCCGCCGCGTGACGATCCTGCCGCAGGAAGTGGATGCGCTGGCGCAGCAGGTTGGCAATCAAAATGATGCCAGCACGGAACTGAATCTGAGCCACATCCTGATCCCACTGCCGGAAAACCCAACGTCTGACCAGGTGAACGAAGCAGAATCTCAGGCGCGTTCCATTGTCGATCAAGCCCGTAACGGCAGCGACTTCGGCAAACTGGCGATCACCTACTCTGCTGACCAGCAGGCGCTGAAAGGCGGCCAGATGGGTTGGGGTCGTATTCAGGAACTGCCAGGTATTTTTGCTCAGGCGCTGAGTACCGCGAAGAAAGGCGACATCGTTGGCCCGATTCGTTCCGGCGTCGGCTTCCATATCCTGAAAGTCAACGATATGCGCGGCCAGAGTCAGAGCATCTCCGTGACCGAAGTTCACGCTCGCCATATTCTGCTGAAACCATCGCCGATCATGACCGATCAGCAGGCGCGTCTGAAGCTTGAGCAAATCGCCGCTGATATTAAGAGTGGTAAAACCACCTTTGCGGCCGCAGCGAAAGAGTTCTCTCAGGATCCCGGCTCGGCTAACCAGGGCGGCGATCTGGGCTGGGCGGCTGCAGACATTTTCGATCCGGCATTCCGTGATGCGTTAACCCGCATGAACAAAGGTCAGATGAGCGCACCGGTGCACTCCTCTTTCGGCTGGCACCTGATCGAACTGCTGGATACGCGTAACGTCGATAAAACCGACGCCGCGCAGAAAGATCGCGCTTACCGTATGCTGATGAACCGGAAGTTCTCAGAAGAAGCAGCAACCTGGATGCAGGAACAGCGCGCCAGCGCTTACGTTAAAATCCTGAGCAATTAATGACGGTTGCTCAACGTGTAGTGATCACTCCCGGCGAGCCCACCGGGATTGGTCCGGATCTCGTCGTTCAACTTGCCCAGCGCGACTGGCCGGTTGAACTGGTGGTCTGTGCCGATGCCACTGTATTGGCTGACCGGGCGGCACTGCTCGGTCTTCCCCTCACGTTACGCCCTTACTCCCCACAAAGCCCTGCCCAACCGCAGACTGCCGGCACGCTTACGCTGTTACCGGTCGCACTTCGTGCGCCTGTCGTTCCAGGGCAGTTGGCCGTGGAGAATGGCGAGTATGTGGTGCAGACCCTGGCGCGTGCCTGTGACGGCTGTGTAGAGGGTGAATTTGCGGCGCTGATTACGGGCCCTGTGCATAAGGGCGTTATCAACGACGCGGGTGTGCCTTTCACCGGTCACACCGAGTTTTTTGAAGAGCGCTCGCAGGCGAAAAAAGTGGTGATGATGCTGGCGACGGAGGAGTTACGCGTCGCACTGGCGACGACCCACCTGCCGCTGCGTGACGTCGCCGATGCCATTACGCCAGCGCTGCTGCACGAAGTGATTGGCATTCTGCATCACGATCTGCGCACCAAATTTGGCGTGGACGATCCGCACGTGCTGGTCTGTGGTCTGAATCCGCATGCCGGTGAAGGGGGGCATATGGGCAGCGAGGAGATCGACACGATCGTTCCGGTGCTCGATACGCTCCGCGCGCAAGGGATGAAATTGACAGGTCCATTACCCGCCGACACGCTGTTTCAGGCCAAATATCTGCAACATGCTGATGCTGTGCTGGCGATGTACCACGATCAGGGTCTCCCCGTGCTAAAATACCAGGGATTTGGTCGTGGCGTGAATATCACGCTGGGCCTGCCCTTTATTCGTACCTCGGTGGATCACGGCACCGCGCTTGAACTGGCGGGCCGGGGTGAAGCTGATGTCGGCAGTTTTATTACGGCGCTTAATCTCGCCATCAAAATGATTGTTAATACCCAATGAATAATCGAGTCCATCAGGGCCACTTAGCCCGTAAACGCTTCGGGCAAAACTTCCTCAACGATCAGTTTGTGATCGACAGTATTGTCTCCGCCATTAACCCGCAAAAGGGTCAGGCGATGGTCGAAATCGGCCCCGGTCTGGCTGCGCTGACGGAGCCGGTTGGCGAACGTCTGGATGCGCTGACGGTCATTGAACTTGACCGCGATCTGGCCGCACGTCTGCAAACGCATCCCTTCCTGGGACCCAAGCTGACTATCTATCAGCAGGACGCCATGACCATGAATTTTGGCGAATTGTCTGAAAAGATGGGACAACCGCTACGCGTGTTCGGTAACCTGCCTTATAACATCTCTACGCCGCTGATGTTCCACCTGTTTAGCTATACTGATGCCATTGCCGATATGCACTTTATGTTGCAAAAAGAGGTGGTGAATCGTCTGGTTGCAGGACCAAACAGTAAGGCGTATGGTCGCTTAAGCGTCATGGCGCAATATTATTGTAACGTGATCCCGGTGCTTGAAGTGCCGCCGTCCGCCTTCACGCCGCCGCCAAAAGTGGATTCCGCCGTGGTGCGCCTGGTGCCTCACACCACGATGCCCTACCCGGTCAACGATATTCGCCTGTTGAGCCGCATCACCACTGAAGCGTTCAACCAGCGCCGTAAAACGATTCGTAACAGCCTCGGCAATCTGTTCAGCGTTGAGGTCTTGACGGAACTGGGTATTGACCCGGCAATGCGAGCGGAAAATATCTCTGTCGCGCAGTACTGCCAGATGGCGAACTATCTGTCAGAAAACGCGCCATCGAAGGAGAGTTAAGTATGATCAATTCGCCCCGAGTGTGTATTCAGGTTCAAAGCGTCTATATTGAAGCGCAATCCTCACCTGATGATGAACGTTACGTTTTTGCCTACACCGTAACCATCCGCAATTTGGGGCGAGCGCCCGTGCAGCTACTGGGACGCTATTGGTTGATCACCAACGGTCATGGCCGAGAAACTGAAGTCCAGGGAGAAGGTGTGGTCGGTGTTCAGCCGCACATTGAGCCTGGCGAAGAGTACCAGTACACCAGCGGCGCCGTTATTGAAACGCCGCTGGGCACGATGCAGGGTCATTACGAAATGATTGATGAGAACGGCGTCGCCTTTACCATCGATATTCCGGTTTTCCGACTCGCCGTTTCCACTCTCATTCACTAAAACAATGGCTATGGCAACATACCTTATTGGCGACGTTCACGGTTGCTACGACGAACTGATCGCATTGCTACAACAAGTCAATTTTACCCCTGAAAGCGATACCCTGTGGCTGACGGGGGATCTGGTTGCCCGTGGCCCCGGTTCACTGGACGTGCTGCGTTATGTGAAATCACTCGGCGACTGTGTGCGCCTGGTGCTGGGCAATCACGACCTGCATCTGCTGGCGGTCTTCGCCGGTATCAGTCGTAACAAACCGAAAGACCGGCTGAGTCCGCTGCTGGAAGCGCCAGACGCAGACGAACTGCTCAACTGGCTGCGCCGCCAGCCGCTGTTGCAGATAGATGAAGAGAAGAAACTGGTGATGGCGCATGCGGGTATCACACCGCAGTGGGATTTGCAGACTGCCAAAGACTGCGCACGCGATGTTGAAGCGGTGCTGTCGAGTGACTCTTACCCCTTCTTCCTCGACGCCATGTATGGCGACATGCCAAATAACTGGACGCCGGAACTAACCGGACTGGCACGTCTGCGCTTTATCACCAACGCCTTTACCCGGATGCGTTACTGCTTCCCGAACGGGCAACTGGATATGTACAGCAAAGAATCTCCAGAGGATGCCCCGGCGCCATTAAAACCGTGGTTTGCCATCCCCGGACCGGTCAGTGAAGCCTATAGCATTGCGTTTGGTCACTGGGCGTCTCTGGAAGGAAAAGGAACACCGGAGGGAATCTATGCGCTGGATACCGGGTGCTGCTGGGGAGGGAATTTAACCTGCCTGCGTTGGGAAGATAAGCAGTACTTTGTGCAGCCGTCAAACCGGCAGATGGATCTGAATGAAGGCGAGGCCGTTAACGCCTGAGATTGTGAGTGCCGGATGGCTCTGTGCTTACCCGGCCTGCGAGATCGTTTTGTAGGCCGGATAAGACGCTAAGCGTCGCCATCCGGCACTCATCGCTTAGCGACGTTCCAGAATTTCGAAGCAATAGCTGTGCGAGTTCTGCCCGTCAGCATCGTGAAATTCACTGAACACCGATTCCCAGTCGTCCGGTTCGTAGTCCGGGAAATGCGTATCCCCTTCCACTTCTGCATCAATGTGCGTCAGATACAGTTTCTGCGCTTTGGGCAGGAACTGCTCGTACACACGACCACCACCAATCACCATAATTTCTGGCGCATCACCACAGGCGGCAATCGCTTCATCAACCGATTTCACCCACTGCACGCGATCGTCAGTACCCGGCTGGCTGCTGATGACGATGTTCTTACGTCCCGGCAACGGTCGGCCGATGGATTCCCAGGTATGGCGTCCCATAACGACAGGTTTATTTAACGTATTACGTTTAAACCAGGCGAGATCCGCAGGTAGATTCCACGGCATGGCGTTTTCCATGCCAATAACGCGATCTACCGCTAACGCAGCAATCAGACTGATCATTGAATATTTCCCGGAAGCAAAAAAAATTGTCGCCACTATACGGAAAGAGCAATCTTTCGTCGACTAACGAACAGAAGAAGAGCACGAAAATTTTCCGTTCTGCTGGCGAGTCCACGACTTGTCAGTGGACTCCCGGCATTACAGTAGTTCAAAAACAATTGGTTAACAGTAAAGTTTGCAGTACATCACATTTTTGACTTAGGTTGACGGTTTGACTTCTGGCTCATCAGCAACGTCTCCCGTGTGTTTGCCTTCGTCAGTCCCCTGCCAGCCATGACGCTGAATTAACGACAGATGTTCGCGATCCTCGGTGATGATTTCGCTCAGCATCGCGCTGGTACGTTTGTAGACTGCCGCCCTGGAGGTGGCGTCGTCCTCGCCCTTCGCCATCTCTTCTACCATTTGCGTATTAAAGCGACGGAACAGGTCCGCGCGTTCACGCGCTTCATAACGGCCAAGCCCGAGACTTTCCAGCGCCAGACGCCCGGTTTTGAGCGCGCCTTCAAACGTTTCACGTTCCGGTTGCTCCACGCCCGCCTGGCGCAAACGAATGTAGTGATCGACATCGCGTGCCCGGGCAATAATTTGCAGGTTCGGGAAATGGTCTTTTACCATCTCCGTCAGCTCCAGGCTGGTTTGCGGATCGTCAATGGCGTTGATCAACACCTCCGCTTTCGCCGCCCCGGCGGACTCCAGCAGATCCATCCGCGTCGCATCACCGTAGAACACCTTCATGCCAAATTTACGCAGCGTCTCGATGTGGTCCGGATCGTGATCGAGAACAACCATCTTCACACCGCTGGAGAGCAGTAAACGACCGGTGATCTGCCCGAAGCGTCCAAATCCGGCAATAATCACCCGCGGTTGTTCTTCATCAATTTCATCGGCTTCCCGCTCTTCACCGGTGGCCGATTTCTCCATTCGCGTGAGGATGACCAGGAAAATCGGCGTCGCCGCCATCGACAGCGCCACCGCCAGCGTCAGCGCCTTCGCCCATTGCGGATCGAGCACGTTCGCCATCTGCGCCGCGCCAAAGACGACAAACGCAAACTCACTGCCCTGCCCGAGCAGTACCGCAAACCAGCGGCGCTGTTTATTCGGCACCTGTATAGGACGGGCAATCAGCCACAGCATTCCGGTTTTAATCACCAGGAAACCGACCAGCAGAATGATGATACGAAGCGGATTATCGATAAGCGTCCCGAAGTCGATAGACATGCCGACGCCGATGAAAAACAGCCCCAACAGCAGCCCTTTGAACGGCTCGATGTCGCTTTCCAGCGCGTGACGATACTCAGAGCTTGCCAGCAATACGCCAGCCAGGAACGCCCCCATCGCCATCGACAGCCCAACTTCTTCAAGCAACAGCCCGAAGCCAAAGACCAGAAACAGCGCTACGGCGCTGAATACTTCGCGCAGGCCAGAACGCGCAACGAAACGTAGCGCCGGGCGGGTCACATAGCGCCCCAGCAGTACCACCAGCACCAGCGCACCAGCCACTTTCAGTGCCGACAGCGCGAATGCCCCAAGCGTGGTTGACGCCCCGCTGGTCGCCAGTAACGGAATCATTGCCACCAGCGGAATCGCCGCGATGTCCTGGAACAGCAGCACGGCAAAGGCGCTGCGTCCCATCTGCGAAACGGTCAGGTTGCGCTCATTCATCGCCTGCATGGCTATCGCCGTGGAGGAGAGCGCCAGCGTCATACCAATCAGTTCCGCCACCTGCCAGCGCAGGCCGAGGAACATACAAAACAAACCAATCAGGCCGCCGCAGACCACCATCTGTAGCGCACCGCCGCCAAACACCGAGGCGCGCAGTTTCCATAGCCGCTGGGGATCGAGTTCCAGGCCAATGACGAACAGCATCAGCACCACGCCGATTTCAGCAAAGTGCAGAATAGATTCGGCATCGGTCACCAGACGTAAACCCCAGGGGCCGATGATGCAACCCGCAATGAGATAGCCCAGCACCGACCCTAAGCCCAACCGGACGGCAATCGGCACGATCAGCGCCGCCGACCCAAGATAAATCAGCGCCTGTATGAGCGTATGGCTATCCATTATGCGCCTCCTGCCATTCCATCAGTCGTTGCTTGTAATGACGCGCCTGCGCCTGCAGCGTTTCATCGTCGCAGATAAACGTACAATGCATCGCAAACGGCACAAGCCAGTTGAGCCCGCAGTAGATCGCCGTCGCCTGGAGCGGCTGTGAGAGTACGTCAAAACCCGGGTGCGAGCCGATATCGAAGTGAGTATCGCCGCCGCCGGTGGTCACCGCCCACATGAGCTGCTTACCGCGCAGCGCGGTCCCGCCGTGACCATAGGCCCAGCCGTGGGAAAGCACTTTATCCATCCACAGTTTGAGTAAGGGGGGAACGCTGTACCACTGCATAGGATGCTGCCAGACGATCAGGTCAGCGCGAGAAAGCGCCTCTTGTTCCGCGGCAATATCGATATTGAAGTCAGGATAGAGTTCATAGAGCGAACGCACTTCGACGCCTTCCAGCGTCCTTGCCTGCTCAAGCATCCGTTTATTCGCATGCGAATGCTGCGGATAAGGATGCGCATAAATGATGAGAATCATGATTAGCCTGTTATTTTACCACTCTGTTTTATAAGAGAGTGTAGTCAGTAAACCAACAGGCTAATAGTGAATATTATTGAGCGGATGAATGGGGAAAATTGAACTAGTTATCCAGCTCGCTCATATTTTTCACCTGATCGCGGTTAATTTGCTCCGTCTGACCCGTTTCTGCATTTTTGTAGGAGACCAGGCCCGTGTCATCATCCACCTGCGGTTTACCGTCGGTGACAATGGTTCGGCCATCGGTCGTACGCACAGCCTGGTTCGAGGAGCAGCCGGCGAGAGTGAAGACGGTTGCTGCGGCAAAAATGGAAGCGATTAATAGTTTCTTTTGCATGGTGTTCTCCCTGCTTTTCAGTCATTTTCAGTGATATACCCATTAACTGTAGACGCACTGACTGAGGTTGAGGGCAAATACAGAACACTCTGAAGGCTCACCTTAACATAACGGTTTCCTGCGAATCGTCATCGTACTGGTCTGGGCAAGCGTCAGACCGCGCGTTTCTGGCGCGAAGGCAATGGAGACCAGCAGCCCGACCAACGAGATCCCCGCCCCCATCAGCATCACCTGACTAATGCCATATTTAGTGATGAAAATAGGCAGCGCCCAGGTGGAGAGGATAGTACCAACACGGCTCAACGACATGATGACCCCCACCGCGGAGGCGCGGATGTCGGTCGGGAACAGTTCATTGGGATAGAGCCATTGTAAATTCCCCGGCCCACCGGAGAAAAAGGCGTACACCGCGAATGCCGTCACCACCAGCCAGATCCCCATTTCCGGGATCAGCCCCAGCACCGCCAGCGCAAGCGTCATCATCACGAAGCTGCCAATCAGCAGCGGCCTCCGCCCCGCGCTGTTCAGCCAGAACATTGGCGGAATACAGCCCAACATAAAGAACAGGCTGATCACCACATTTCCCAGCGCTGCGCTCTTCCCGGCGCCCAGTCCCAACAGGCCGACGATCTGCGGACCAAAGGTGTAAATGGCAAACATCGGGATCACCTGACAGGTCCAGATCGCGGCGACAAACAGCACGAACGGAAAGTGACGACGATTAAACAACTGCAAAAAGCGCGTCTCCTGCGCCGTGTCTTCATCGAACGCCACCGGCTCGCCGAACAGTTTGATCATCATCGCTTCGCACTCTTTGACCCGGCCTTTACGCAACAACCAGCGTGGAGACTCGGGCAGATCGAAGCGGCCGATCAGGATCAGCAGGCAAGGGATCGCCGCGCTGCCCAGCATCCAGCGCCAGCCGCCCTCGACGTCATACAACCAGTAACCAACCAGATCGGCACAGGTCGCGCCGACGTACCACATCGCCGCAATAAAACTGATCGAGAAGGCGCGTTGGCGAGTACTGGAAAACTCGGTAATCATCGAGGTAGCAATGGGATAATCCGCGCCAATCACCACGCCAATCAGCACCCGCATCACCAGCAGCTCAAGCGGAGAGGAGACAAACATGGTGGCCACCGATATCACCCCAATAGCGATGATATCGATGAGGAACATTTTGCGCCGCCCCACCTTGTCCGAGATATAGCCAAACAGCGAAGTGCCGACAAAAAGCCCGGCCAGCGTTCCTGCGCCCAGCAGGCCAATCCAGTCGGCATCCAGCTTCAGCGCAGGCGTGAGCTGTTCCAGCGCGACGCCAATCATCACCAGCACATACCCGTCCAGAAACGGTCCACCGCTTCCCCACAGCATGATCCTGCGGTGAATAGAGGAGAACTGGATGTCATCAAAGTTCCTGGGCTGTTGCATGGCAATGTCCTGTTTGCCGACATTCGGCATTAGTGCTTAACTGCCTGATGGCGATGCGCTTATCAGGCCTACTTATCCTCCGTAGGCCGGATAAGGCGTTTTCGCCGCCATCCGGCAGTGGAGCGTATAACCTGTACTCATTAACCGTAACGAAACTCCACGCCGAAGGTGCCGCGCGGGTACTCCCATTTTTCCAGCGCCGTATCAAGTCCGAGAATTCGACACGTTCCGCACTCCAGACATCCGGCATAATCAAAGCGCACGCTGCCGTCATCCTGCTTTTTGTATAACCCGGCAGGACAGGCTTTGATCAACACCTCCAGCACCTGTTTGTCCGGTGCTGTCTTCATGATGATGTGCGGATGCTCTTCATCGACATTGAATTTGTTGACGCCCAGCTTGACGTCTACGTTGACGGGAGAAGTCATAATACGGTCACTCCTTTAATGCCATCCTTCATCAGGTTGATGAAGCCCACCTTCTTCGCATGGCGCAGAATCTTCTTACGCATCGGCACCGGCGCGCTGCCATCGACGGTAAAGAGGTCGCGTGCGATACCGACGACCATTTCCGGATAACGGGTAAACATGCGTGGGTTATCGAGGAACGCGGGCAGCCGCTGATACATGCGCATATCACGCATCGGGCCGTTGTCAAGATGCTGACGATATTCCGCCAGTCCCTGACGGCTAAAGTCATTGCTTTGCATGGCGGAAAGCACCGTTTTCGCCGCCGCTTCACCTGCTGCCACCGCGAGATCCATCCCGCGAATCGTGAAGCCGAGATTCATACACATACCCGCCGCGTCGCCAGCAATCAGCACGCCGTCGCCCACCAGCTCAGGCTGCATGTTCATCCCGGCCTCCGGCACCACGTGCGCCGCGTACTCCACCAGTTTGCCGCCCGCGATCAGCGGGGCAACGGCCGGATGCTGTTTGAAATCTTCCAGCATTTGCGGGACCGATTTTTTCGCCTCTTGCAGATGATGAAGCCCGCATACCAGCCCCAGTGACAGGGTATTTTCGTTGGTATACAGGAAGCCACCGCCCATCAGACCATCCGTAGGTGATCCAGCGAACAGACAGGCCGCCCCTTCGTTACCCTGCAACTGGAAGCGATCTTCAATCACCGACTTCGGCAATTCGATCAGCTCTTTCACGCCGACCGCCACGTGCGCGGCTTCAACGCGTTTCGCCATCCCGAGCTTTTCCGCCAGCAGGGAGTTGACGCCATCAGCGAGGATCACCACTTTCGATTCGATGACGTCGCCATCCGCTTCCACGCCAATGACTTTGCCATCACGCTGCACGACGTTATCCACGCGGATCCCGGTGATTAACTGCGCGCCGGCCTCTTCCGCCTGCTCCATCAGCCAGGCGTCAAATTTACTGCGCAACACCGAATAAGAGACCTGCGACGGGCCCGCCTTTTCACCGTTGAGATAGTCCACGGTCATCGCCCCGTTATCGGTCATAAAGGCGAGTTTTTCGTGAGTAATGACCCGTTCAACAGGGGCCTGCTCAGCAAAGCCTGGAATAATGCGCTCCAGACTGTGGGCGTATATACGCCCACCGGTGACATTCTTCGCGCCAGCGGAATTTCCGCGCTCGATAACCAACACCTGAGCCCCTTCGCGGGCGAGCACCAGGGCCGCGACAGAACCGGCAAGTCCCGCGCCCACGATGATGGCATCAAAGATATCTTCGGACATACGTACTCCCTGCCTGAATGGGTTAGCGTGCCAGTGCGGTCGTCAGCGCGGGCAGGATCTTCAGCGCATCGCCGACAATGCCGTAATCCGCGTACTGAAAGATCGGCGCATTTTTGTCTTTGTTGATGGCAAAAATAGTCTGCGCGCCGTTCGCCCCAACCATGTGCTGGATCTGCCCGGAGATCCCCACCGCCAGGTACAGTTCCGGCTTGAGCATCAGATTCGAGATCCCGACATAGCGCTCATGCTCCATCCACTTCTCGTTTTCGGCGACCGGACGCGAGCAGGCCAGTTCCGCGCCAATGGCCTGACACAGCGCTTGCGCCAGTGAGATGTTCTCTTTGCTGCCGATACCGCGTCCCACGCTGACCACCAGCCGGGCTTTGTCGAGATCGACGCTGTTACTCTGACGTGGCTGCGTCGCGGTGCGCGTGACGGTAATGCCCGGCGCCTGCCAGGCTACGCTGTGCGTCTCGCCGCTGCGAGTCGCATCCGGTTGTTGCGCCTCAAAAGTACCGCTACTGAGCGTCAGTACCGCAAACGGCGTGGAGAGCGTCTCTTCGCCCATCGCCAGACCGCCATACACCATGTGTTTGACCGTCGCCCGGCCATCCTGCTGCGTCACGGTGCTGGCATCGTTAGAAACCGCCGCCGCGAGGCGATAACCCAGTTTTGCCGCCAGCAGTTTGCCGCGACGGGTGTTGGGCAGCAGCACCAGGCCAGAATCGCCCTGTTGACGAACGGTCTGCGCCATGACGTCCGCATAATCTTCCACCATGCGATCGTCCGGCTTGCCGCTCAATTGCCAGACGTGATGTGCGCCCAACTGAATGGCCGTGGTCGCCTCATCGGCGCTTTGTACAAATGCGTTAACCTGTTCACCTAAAATCTGCGCGCCGCTCATCAGTTCCGGCAGGCGAGACGCGGTATCGCTGAATACCCAGACGCTGGAAAACTTGCTCATAACATCCCCTTCTTAATTAATGATTTTGCGCAGACTATCGGCAAACGCAGCGATCTGATCTTCACCATCGCCTTCAATCACCATGCGCTGGCGCTCACGTTGTTTCGGTGCGGCCACCGTTTGTGTGGACCAGGCTTCCCCGGCGCTAAAGCCAATATCCGCTGCCGACCAGACCTGAACCGGTTTTTTCGCCGCCCCCAGAATGGCTTTCATCGACGGAATTTGTGGGGAGTTAATGTCAGTGGAAACGGCCACGACCGCCGGAAGCGGAATGCTCAGCGTTTCAATTTCATCTTCCAGTTCACGTTCAACGGTCAGCGTACATTCCGTCAGAGAGAGGATTTTACTCACGCCGTTGATGGCGGGAATGTTCAGCGTTTCGCCTACCAGCAGGCTGACCTGCTGGGCGTAGAGATCGGAGGAGCCGTCGCCGCAGAGAATCAGGTCAAAACCCGACTTTTGCGCGGCAGCGGCCAGCGCTGCGGCAGTCTGCTGTGGCAGGGCCTGCTCGAACCGATCGTCAATGACGACGACCAGTTCGTCCGGGCCGCGGGAGAGGACATCCTTACGCCCTTTCGCGTTGGTTAACGCCTTGCCGCCCACGCTCAGGGCGATCACCTGCGCGTCGCTGGCCTGCTGTTTCAACTGGCAGGCCGCTTCAATCGCGTTCAGATCGTACTGGCTGATTTTGCCATCTGCTTTGCTGAAATCTAATGAACCATCTGCGTGATTGACGACAATATCCTGTTCATCAGGTACGCACTTGTAGCAAGTAATTATCTTCATTGCATCTCCAGAAATCATGAAGGAAACGTATTTATATCGGCGGTGTTAAATACAGATATCACGCTCTTTAATTCGGAAATAAAACCATAATCACCAATATTGAAAATGTCACACACTGATATTCGCAACTTTCAATATTGTTAAGCACCTCACCAATATTGAAACCCGGCGTCAAAAAGAAATATTTTCAATATTGCCTGGCAGATCACCAATATTGAACGCCAAACGGTGAAAAACCCATCAAACTCAAACATAACATAATGATTTACAATATCTTTTAAAGATAATCAGCACCAAATCGCCCCAAACAAAAAGTGTGACGAAGATTACAGAATGCCGCAAAACGAATACCCATTATGAGTTACTCGCCAACGCGTCCTGAGGTTAAACGGGTATCAACAAATATTTAATAAAAATAAACAAAAATAAAACAAACGGGAACGCTAAATAAATTTCGTTTTCAACCTGGAATTCACTCATGAAAAATGAAAAGAGAAAGACTGGAATTGAGCCAAAGGTTTTTTTCCCGCCGCTAATAATAGTCGGAATACTTTGCTGGCTAACGGTACGCGATCTCGATGCCGCAAACGTCGTTATTAATGCCGTCTTCAGTTATGTCACCAATGTCTGGGGATGGGCATTTGAGTGGTATATGGTCATTATGCTCATCGGCTGGTTCTGGCTGGTGTTTGGTCCCTACGCGAAAAAGAAATTAGGTGACGAGAAACCGGAGTTCAGCACCGCCAGCTGGATCTTCATGATGTTCGCCTCCTGTACCTCTGCCGCCGTGCTGTTCTGGGGATCGATAGAGATTTACTACTACATCTCCACACCGCCGTTTGGCCTCGAACCTAACTCCACCGGGGCGAAAGAGATTGGCCTTGCTTACAGCCTGTTCCACTGGGGGCCGCTGCCGTGGGCAACCTATAGCTTCCTCTCCGTGGCCTTCGCCTACTTCTTCTTTGTACGCAAGATGGACGTCATTCGTCCCAGCTCCACGCTGGTGCCGCTGGTCGGCGAAAAACACGCCAAAGGGCTGTTAGGCACCATCATCGATAACTTCTATCTGGTCGCGCTGATCTTCGCGATGGGCACCAGCCTTGGGCTGGCGACGCCGCTGGTCACCGAATGTATGCAGTACCTGTTTGGTATCCCGCATACGCTACAACTGGATGCGATCATCATCACCTGCTGGATCATTCTGAACGCTATTTGCGTGGCCTGCGGCCTGCAAAAAGGGGTCAGGATCGCCAGTGACGTGCGCAGCTATCTGAGCTTCCTGATGCTCGGCTGGGTGTTCATCGTCAGCGGCGCCAGCTTCATCATGAACTATTTCACCGACTCCGTCGGGACGCTGCTGATGTATCTGCCGCGCATGCTGTTCTACACCGACCCGATCGCCAAAGGCGGTTTCCCGCAGGGCTGGACCGTCTTCTACTGGGCGTGGTGGGTGATTTACGCCATCCAGATGAGCATCTTCCTGGCGCGTATCTCTCGCGGTCGTACCGTGCGTGAACTGTGCTTTGGCATGGTGCTGGGCCTGACGGCCTCCACCTGGATCCTGTGGACGGTACTGGGCAGTAACACCCTGCTGCTGATGGATAAAAACATCATCAACATCCCACAACTGATTGCCGATCACGGCGTGCCGCGCGCGATTATCGAAACCTGGGCCGCCCTGCCGCTCAGCACCGCCACGATGTGGGGATTCTTTATTCTCTGTTTCATTGCCACCGTCACGCTGATCAACGCCTGCTCTTACACCCTGGCAATGTCGACCTGTCGTGAAGTGCGCGATGGCGAAGAGCCGCCGCTGCTGGTGCGTATCGGCTGGTCGGTGCTGGTCGGCGTGATTGGCATCGTGCTGCTGGCGCTCGGCGGCCTGAAGCCAATACAAACCGCGATTATCGCCGGGGGCTGCCCGCTGTTCTTCGTCAACATTATGGTGACGCTCTCCTTTATCAAAGACGCCAAAGTGCACTGGAAAGATAAATAAACCTAATTACCCCATGACATAGAGGTTAGAAGATGGATTTCAATTTCAATGATGAGCAGGAACTGTTTGTCGCCGGTATTCGTGAACTGATGGCCAGTGAGAACTGGGAAGCCTATTTTGCCGAGTGCGATCGCGACAGCGTGTATCCGGAGCGTTTCGTGAAAGCGCTGGCGGACATGGGCATCGATAGCCTGCTGATCCCGGAAGAACATGGCGGCCTGGAAGCCGGATTCGTCACCGTCGCTGCCGTCTGGATGGAACTGGGACGCCTCGGTGCGCCAACCTACGTGCTGTATCAGCTGCCGGGTGGTTTTAATACCTTCCTGCGCGAAGGTACCCAGGAGCAGATCGATAAAATCATGGCGTTCCAGGGAACCGGGAAACAAATGTGGAACTCCGCCATCACCGAACCGGGAGCGGGATCGGATGTTGGCAGTCTGAAAACCACTTATACCCGCAAAAATGGTAAGGTTTATCTTAATGGTAGTAAGTGTTTTATCACCAGTAGCGCCTACACCCCTTATATCGTGGTTATGGCAAGAGACGGCGCTTCCCCGGATAAACCTATCTATACCGAATGGTTTGTCGACATGAGCAAACCCGGCATCAAGGTCAACAAACTTGAGAAGTTGGGTTTGCGCATGGACAGCTGCTGTGAAATCAACTTTGACGATGTCGAGCTGGACGAAAAAGACATGTTCGGTCGGGAAGGTAACGGCTTTAACCGCGTAAAAGAAGAGTTCGACCACGAACGTTTCCTGGTAGCCCTCACCAACTACGGTACAGCAATGTGCGCCTTTGAAGATGCAGCGCGCTACGCCAACCAGCGCGTGCAGTTTGGTGAAACGATCGGTCGTTTCCAGCTGATCCAGGAGAAGTTCGCCCATATGGCGATCAAATTAAACTCCATGAAAAACATGCTGCTGGAAGCCGCGTGGAAAGCCGACAACGGCACCATCACCTCGGGTGATGCCGCGATGTGTAAATACTTCTGCGCCAATGCGGCGTTTGACGTGGTGGACACCTCCATGCAGGTCCTTGGCGGCGTGGGTATTGCGGGCAACCACCGCATCACCCGCTTCTGGCGTGACCTGCGCGTTGACCGCGTGTCCGGCGGCTCTGACGAAATGCAGATCCTGACGCTCGGTCGCGCCGTGTTGAAACAATACCGTTAAGAGGCGGCATGCCCGGTGGCGCTGTGCTTACCGGGCCAATGCTTTGTAGGCCGGATAAGGCGTTTACGCCGCCATCCGGCGCCGATTGCCTGATGGCGACGCCTTGCGTCTTATCAGGCCTACAAATTTATCAGGAGTCTTTTATGGATCGTTTACCCATGCCTGCTTTTGGGCCGCTTGCCGGGCTGCGGGTTGTCTTCTCCGGGATCGAAATCGCCGGGCCATTCGCCGGGCAGATGTTTGCCGAGTGGGGCGCAGAAGTGATCTGGATTGAGAACGTCGCCTGGGCCGATACCATCCGCGTTCAGCCGAACTATCCGCAGCTGTCGCGGCGTAATTTGCACGCGCTCTCGCTGAATATTTTTAAAGATGAAGGGCGGGAAGCGTTTCTGAAACTGATGGAAACCACCGATATCTTCATTGAAGCCAGTAAAGGTCCGGCGTTTGCCCGCCGTGGAATCACCGATGACGTCCTGTGGCAACATAACCCGAAACTGGTTATCGCTCACCTGTCCGGCTTCGGCCAGTACGGTACCGAGGAGTACACCAACCTTCCGGCCTATAACACCATCGCTCAGGCCTTCAGCGGCTATCTGATCCAAAACGGCGACGTCGACCAGCCGATGCCCGCCTTCCCGTACACCGCCGACTACTTTTCCGGCATGACGGCCACCACCGCCGCGCTGGCGGCATTGTATAAGGTGCGGGAAACCGGCAAAGGCGAAAGCATCGATGTTGCGATGTACGAAGTGATGCTGCGCATGGGTCAGTACTTCATGATGGATTACTTCAACGGCGGCGAAATTTGCCCGCGCATGACCAAAGGTAAAGACCCCTACTACGCCGGTTGCGGGCTGTATAAATGCGCCGACGGTTACATCGTGATGGAGCTGGTCGGGATTACGCAGGTCACCGAATGCTTTAAAGACATCGGCCTGGCCCACATTCTCGGTACGCCGGAAGTGCCGGAAGGAACTCAGCTGATTCACCGCGTCGAGTGTCCGTATGGACCGCTGGTCGAAGAGAAACTGGATGCGTGGCTGGCCGCACATACCATAGAGGAAGTACAGGCGCGTTTCGCCGAACTGAATATCGCCTGCGCCAAAGTGCTGACCATTCCGGAACTGGAAGGCAATCCGCAGTACGTTGCCCGCGAATCCATTACCCAGTGGCAAACGATGGATGGCCGCACCTGTAAAGGGCCAAACATCATGCCGAAATTCAAAAACAACCCGGGGAAAATCTGGCGTGGCATGCCGTCGCACGGCATGGATACCGCCGCCATTCTGAAAAATATCGGTTACAACGACGCAGACATTAAGGAACTGGTCAGTAAAGGTCTGGCCAAAGTTGAGAACTAGACGCGACGCGCTGACCGGCTCGTCTGGTTAGCGCAACGCCTGTGAAGATGGACAGGAGTGCAATGGATATCGTTGGCGGACAACACTTACGTCAGATGTGGGACGATCTGGCCGAAGTTTATGGCAGTAAAACGGCGCTGATTTGTGAATCCAGCGAAG
Organism: Citrobacter freundii complex sp. CFNIH2; assembly: GCF_002880615.1. Classification (NCBI taxonomy): domain Bacteria; kingdom Pseudomonadati; phylum Pseudomonadota; class Gammaproteobacteria; order Enterobacterales; family Enterobacteriaceae; genus Citrobacter; species Citrobacter freundii complex sp. CFNIH2. The sequence continues at coordinate 3,001,555 of NZ_CP025757.1, forward strand.
GGATCGTGCGCCAGTACAGCTATACCTCGCTTAACGAGGAAATCAATCGGACAGCAAACCTTTTCCACATGTTGGGGATCCGCAAAAGTGATAAGGTCGCCCTGCATCTGGATAACTGCCCGGAGTTTTTCTTCTGCTGGTTTGGGCTGGCAAAAATAGGTGCGGTAATGGTGCCTATCAATGCCCGTCTTCTGCGCGACGAAAGCGCATGGATCCTGCAAAACAGCGACGTTCAGTTGCTGGTAACCAGTACCGCTTTTTATCCGATGTATCGCCAGATCCAACAGGAAAACGCGACGCAGCTTAACCATATCTGTCTGATTGGTGACACGTTGCCGGTGGCTGACGACGTGAGCCATTTCGCGCCGTTAAAGGACCAACAGCCGACGACATTACGCTATACCCCTGCGTTGTCCACGTACGACATGGCTGAGATCCTGTTCACCTCCGGCACCACCTCCCGCCCCAAAGGGGTGGTGATCACCCATTACAATCTGCGTTTTGCCGGCTACTACTCGTCGTGGCAATGCGCCCTGCGCGATGACGACGTTTACCTGACGGTCATGCCTGCGTTTCACATCGACTGCCAGTGCACTGCCGCCATGGCCGCCTTCTCGGCGGGCGCAACCTTTGTGCTGATAGAGAAGTACAGCGCCCGCGCTTTCTGGGGACAAGTGCGTAAATACCGCGCAACCGTCACGGAATGCATCCCGATGATGATCAGAACGCTGATGGTTCAACCCGTCTCACCGCTGGACAGAGAGCACTGCTTACGGGAAGTGATGTATTACCTCAACCTGTCAGTGCAGGAAAAAGATGCGTTTCTTGAACGCTTCGGCGTGCGTCTGCTGACCTCTTACGGCATGACGGAAACCATTGTCGGCATCATCGGCGATCGCCCCGGTGATAAGCGACGCTGGCCATCCATTGGACGCCCCGGCTTTTGCTACGAAGCGGAAATTCGCGATGAGCAAAACCGTGCGCTGCCCGCCGGTGAAATTGGGGAAATCTGCATCAAGGGCGTGCCGGGTAAAACGATTTTCAAAGAGTACTACGGCAGGCCGGATGCCACCGCCAAAGCGCTCGAGCCGACCGGCTGGCTGCATACCGGTGATTCCGGTTATCGCGACGAAGACGGTTTTTTCTATTTTGTCGATCGCCGCTGCAACATGATTAAGCGCGGAGGAGAAAACGTCTCTTGCGTGGAACTGGAAAATATTATTTCGGCGCACCCCAAAATTCAGGACATCGTCGTTATCGGAATTAAAGATTCGATCCGTGACGAAGCGATAAAAGCCTTTGTGGTACTCAACGAAGGTGAAACGCTCAGTGAAGAAGAGTTTTTCAGCTTCTGCGAAAAAAATATGGCGAAATTTAAAGTCCCTTCAATTATGGAGATTAGAACTGACCTGCCCCGAAATTGTTCAGGAAAAATAATCAAAAAAAATCTGAAATAACCCTACAGGCAGGAATAGCCCCTGCCAGACATCCTATTTTTGGAGATGAACCATGAGTGAATCTTTACATTTAACCCGCAACGGATCGATTCTGGAAATTATGTTGGATCGGCCAAAAGCAAATGCGATCGATGCCAAAACCAGTTTTCAAATGGGCGAGGTTTTTCTTAATTTCCGTGACGATCCCGAACTGCGTGTGGCGATCGTTACCGGTGCGGGCGAAAAATTCTTTTCCGCTGGCTGGGATTTAAAAGCCGCTGCGGAAGGAGAAGCGCCGGACGCGGATTTTGGCCCTGGCGGATTCGCCGGCCTGACCGAAATATTCAATCTCGACAAACCGGTGATCGCCGCCGTCAATGGCTATGCCTTCGGCGGTGGCTTTGAACTGGCGCTGGCAGCAGACTTTATTGTTTGCGCCGATAACGCCAGCTTTGCGCTGCCTGAAGCCAAACTGGGGATCGTACCGGACAGCGGCGGCGTTCTGCGCCTGCCGAAAATACTGCCCCCAGCCATCGTCAACGAAATGGTCATGACCGGCAGACGCATGAATGCAGAAGAAGCGCTGCGCTGGGGGATCGTCAACCGCGTGGTCAGCCAGCAGGAACTGATGGACAGCGCGCGTGAACTGGCACAACAACTGGTAAACAGCGCACCGCTGGCAATCGCCGCGCTGAAAGAGATTTATCGCTCGACCAGTGAAATGCCAGTGGAAGAAGCTTATCGTTTCATCCGCAGCGGCGTGCTGAAGCACTATCCGTCCGTACTGCACTCCGAAGATGCGTTCGAAGGGCCGCTGGCGTTTGCTGAAAAACGCGATCCGGTCTGGAAAGGACGGTAATGCCTGATGGCGCTGCGCTTATCAGGCCTACGCCATCACCCGGAAAAATATACGCTGTCCTGTAGGCCGGATAAGGCGTTTACGCCGCCATCCGGCAAAAAACAATTGAGGAATGTCGATGAGTTTCTACGCCTTTGAAGGCTTAATTCCCGTGGTCCATCCCGAGGCGTATGTGCATCCCAGCGCCGTACTGATTGGCGATGTGATTGTGGGGGCTGGCGTATACGTCGGCCCGCTCGCCTCACTGCGCGGTGACTATGGTCGCCTGATCCTTGAAGCCGGTTCTAACCTTCAGGATGGCTGCATCATGCATGGCTACTGCGATACGGACACGGTGGTACGCGAGAATGGGCACATCGGACACGGTGCTATCCTGCACGGTTGCGTGATAGGTCGGGACGCGCTGGTCGGCATGAACAGCGTGATTATGGACGGTGCGGTGATCGGCGACGAAAGCATTGTCGCCGCCATGAGTTTCGTCAAAGCCGGATTTACCGGCGCAGCACGGCAGTTGCTGGTCGGCACACCCGCCCGCGTCATTCGTGACGTCAGCGAACAGGAACTGCACTGGAAGCGGCTGAATACGCAGGAATATCAGGATCTCGCCGTACGCTGTCGGGCATCGCTACGGGAAACGTCGCCATTAACGGCGGTTGAAGCAAATCGGCCGCGCCTGAAGGGCACAACAGAGGTGAAGCCTAAATCGGCCATGTAATCATGCCGGATGGCGGCGCAAAGCACCATCCGGCAAAACCGACCTTATCGACGCATACTTTTTGACAGCATCATCTGCCATTTCTGCTCGCGGTTTAGTTCTGATGGCGGCACCGCCGACATCCGCGGCGATTTGCTGACCATCTTCTCCTGCGCGCTATGCCCAAGGCGGGCATACAGCTGTGGATCAATGTGTGTCACTCTGACCAGGCGCTGACACTGACATCCACGACCTTCCAGTTGATTAGGGATAGTCTTAGTCTCGCAATTAATCTCCCCGACCTCAGCGAGAATATAAGAGACGGTATTGATCGCTTTGCAGTGATCCATATTAAAGTGCTTCGCAATCTCTTTCGCACTTACCCAACGCTTTTCTGCCATCACCCAATCGGCGATCAGCAGGTAAAGCGGCTTTTCAACATATTCTTCACACATAAGCACACCATTTCACAAATTAAAAATCTTGTTATGCCCTGTCCGTAAAAATACAAAACAAGACCCTATTTAAATTGTGGGATTTAATGATAGTAAGCAACTTAGCGGCGCATTTGTGTGAGCCAAATCTTGCTTGTTACATTCAAATTTGTCCCTCTGCGCAATATATCTCCAGGAATGAACTGAGTGCATAAAAAAACGGCTCCGTTTCCGGAGCCGTTTTTAAAAGCGGGGCAAATGATGCCGCCGCTTATTTTTTAATTTGCGCGTGCATTTCCTGAACGGAGGTTACCTTCTCCGTTGCATCGGCATTCAGCGCCATCGCGGTGGCAAAGCCTCCGTTCAGCGTGGTGTCGTAGTGCACTTTGTACTGCAGCGCGCTACGGCGAATCACCCTGGAGTCTTCGATTGCGCGACGCCCTGCGGTGGTGTTGATGATGTAGGTATATTCGCCATTCTTGATACGGTCCTGAATGTGCGGACGACCTTCATGCACCTTGTTCACCAGGCGCGGGTTAATACCGGCTTCACCCAGCACAATCGCGGTACCGTGAGTGGCGTCCAGTTCAAAGCCCTGCTTCAGCAGTTTCGCCGCCAGGTCCACCACGCGCTCTTTATCACCTTCACGTACAGAGAGCAGCGCACGGCCCTGTTTTTTCATGGTAGAGCTGCTGCCCAGTTGTGCCTTGGCGAACGCTTCCGCAAAGGTACGGCCTACGCCCATCACTTCCCCGGTAGAGCGCATTTCTGGCCCTAACAGCGGGTCAACGCCCGGGAATTTGTTGAACGGAAGTACCACTTCTTTCACCGAGTAGTACGGCGGGATAATTTCTTTGGTCACGCCCTGTTCGGTCAGCGATTTACCGGCCATCACACGCGCCGCGACTTTCGCCAGCGGTACGCCGGTCGCTTTAGAGACGAACGGTACGGTACGCGCCGCACGCGGGTTCACTTCAATCAGGTAGACTTCGTTATCTTTCACGGCAAACTGGACGTTCATCAGACCGCGAACCTGCAGTTCGAAGGCCAGTTTCTGTACCTGCTGGCGCATCACATCCTGAATTTCCTGGCTCAGGGTGTAAGCTGGCAGAGAACAGGCTGAGTCACCGGAGTGAACGCCCGCTTGTTCGATGTGTTCCATGATGCCGCCAATCAGCACCATTTCGCCGTCGCAGATAGCGTCTACATCCACTTCTACCGCGTCATCCAGGAAACGGTCGAGCAGAACCGGCGCGTCGTTGGAAACACTCACGGCGGTCTGGAAGTAGCGGCGCAGGTCAGCTTCGTCATAGACGATTTCCATCGCCCGACCGCCCAGCACGTAGGACGGACGCACCACCAGCGGGTAGCCAATCTCTTTCGCTTTTTCGACAGCCTGTTCAATAGCCGTCACGGTGGCGTTAGCCGGTTGTTTCAGCTTCAGGCGGTCAACCGCATGCTGGAAACGCTCGCGGTCTTCTGCGCGGTCGATGGCGTCCGGGCTGGTACCAATAACCGGCACACCTGCGGCTTCCAGCGCGCGCGCCAGTTTCAGCGGGGTCTGGCCGCCGTACTGCACGATCACGCCCTTCGGCTTCTCGATGCGAACGATTTCCAGCACGTCTTCCAGGGTAACCGGCTCAAAGTACAAGCGGTCAGAGGTGTCGTAGTCGGTAGAGACCGTTTCCGGGTTACAGTTGACCATGATGGTCTCGTAACCGTCTTCGCGCAGCGCCAGAGAGGCGTGTACGCAGCAGTAGTCAAATTCGATCCCCTGGCCGATACGGTTTGGACCGCCGCCAAGCACCATGATTTTGTCACGGTCAACAGACGGGTTCGCCTCGCATTCATCTTCATACGTGGAGTACATGTAGGCGGTATCAGTGGCGAATTCTGCCGCGCAGGTGTCCACACGCTTGTAGACCGGGTGCAGATTGTACTGGTCGCGCAGTTTGCGGACTTCCGCTTCACGAACACCGGCCAGTTTAGCCAGACGCGCATCGGCGAAGCCTTTGCGTTTCAACTGGCGCAGGAAGTCAGGGGTCAGGCCGTTAATGCCCAGCTCTGCCACTTTCTCTTCCAGACGCACCAGTTCTTCAATTTGTACCAGGAACCAGCGGTCAATGTTGGTCAGGTTGAACACGCCGTCAACGGAGAGGCCTGCGCGGAAGGCATCGGCGATGTACCAGATACGCTCAGCGCCTGCGTCTTTCAGCTCGCGGCGGATTTTAGTCAGCGCTTCCGGGTCATCCAGGCTCACTTTCGGGTCGAAGCCGGTGGCACCCACTTCCAGACCGCGCAGCGCTTTTTGCAGAGATTCCTGCTGGGTGCGGCCAATCGCCATCACTTCGCCGACCGATTTCATCTGGGTCGTCAGACGGTCGTTCGCGCCGACGAACTTCTCGAAGTTGAAGCGTGGAATCTTAGTCACAACATAATCGATGGACGGCTCGAATGATGCCGGGGTACGACCGCCAGTGATGTCGTTCATCAGTTCATCGAGGGTGTAACCCACCGCCAGTTTCGCCGCCACTTTCGCAATCGGGAAGCCGGTGGCTTTCGATGCCAGCGCCGAGGAGCGGGATACACGCGGGTTCATTTCGATCACAATCAGGCGACCGTTTTTCGGGTTCACCGCGAATTGCACGTTTGAACCGCCAGTTTCTACGCCGATTTCACGCAGTACCGCCATCGAGGCGTTACGCATGATTTGATATTCTTTGTCGGTCAGCGTCTGGGCCGGTGCAACCGTGATGGAGTCACCGGTGTGAATGCCCATGGCGTCGAAGTTCTCGATGGAGCAGACGATGATGCAGTTGTCGTTTTTATCACGCACCACTTCCATCTCGTACTCTTTCCAGCCAATCAGCGATTCATCAATCAGCAGCTCGTTGGTTGGGGAGAGATCCAGACCGCGAGTACAAATCTCTTCAAACTCTTCGCGGTTGTATGCAATACCACCGCCGGTGCCGCCCATGGTAAAGGACGGACGGATAATGCACGGATAACCGACGTCAGCCGCTACCGCCAGCGCCTCTTCCATCGTATGGGCAATGCCCGAACGCGCGGTGTCGAGACCGATTTTCTTCATCGCGATATCGAAGCGACGACGGTCTTCGGCTTTATCAATCGCATCGGCGGTCGCGCCAATCATGGTCACACCGAATTCGGCCAGCACGCCCTGGCGCTCCAGTTCCAGCGCACAGTTCAGCGCCGTCTGACCGCCCATGGTCGGCAGCACCGCGTCCGGGCGCTCTTTCTCAATAATTTTGCGCACGACTTCCCAGTGAATCGGCTCGATGTAGGTCGCATCGGCCATTTCCGGGTCGGTCATGATGGTTGCCGGGTTGGAGTTCACCAGAATGACGCGGTACCCCTCTTCACGCAGCGCTTTACACGCCTGTGCGCCGGAGTAGTCAAACTCACACGCCTGACCGATAACAATCGGACCCGCGCCCAGAATCAGGATACTTTTTATGTCTGTACGTTTTGGCATGGCTCTCTTAACTCCTGATTATTTCGCGGACTGACGGTAAAGCTCAATTAACTCGATAAAGTGGTCGAACAACGGCGCGGCATCGTGAGGTCCCGGGCTCGCTTCCGGGTGGCCCTGGAAGCTGAATGCCGGTTTGTCGGTGCGATGAATCCCTTGCAGGGTGCCATCGAACAGTGACTTGTGGGTGACACGCAGAGTTGCCGGCATGGACGCTTCATCCACCGCAAAGCCGTGGTTCTGGGCCGTAATCATCACGGTATTGTTGTCGATATCTTTGACCGGATGGTTACCACCGTGGTGACCGAATTTCATCTTCACGGTTTTCGCCCCGCTCGCCAGCGCCAGCAGTTGATGGCCTAAACAGATGCCGAACACCGGAATATCGGTCTCGAGGAATTTCTGAATTGCGTCGATAGCGTAATCGCACGGCGCCGGGTCACCAGGACCGTTTGACAGGAAGATCCCGTCCGGATTCATCTTCAGCACGTCTTCTGCCGACGTTTTTGCCGGGACAACCGTCAGGCGGCAGCCTCTGTCCACCAGCATGCGCAGAATGTTGCGCTTGGCGCCAAAGTCGTAGGCGACAACGTGGAACGGCAGTTCGTCCTCTTTCTTTGCTTCCGGCAGGTCGTCCGCCAGCGTCCAGCTCCCCTGGGTCCAGCTGTAAGATTCCGTGGTGGTCACTTCTTTCGCGAGATCCATGCCGTTCAGGCCCGGGAAGGCTTTCGCTTTTTCCAGCGCCAGCGCCGCATCCGGGTTATCGCCCGCGATAATGCAACCGTTCTGCGCCCCTTTCTCGCGCAGCAGACGCGTCAGCTTACGGGTATCGATATCGGCAATCGCCACAATGTTATGGCGTTTCAGGTAAGAAGAGAGGTCTTCGGTATTGCGGAAGTTGCTGGCAATCAGCGGCAGGTCACGAATGACAAGGCCTTGCGCATGGACCTGGGAGGATTCTTCATCGGCGGCATTGGTGCCGACATTACCGATATGGGGATAAGTAAGAGTAACGATTTGGCGGGAATAGGAAGGATCAGTGAGGATTTCTTGATAACCGGTCATTGAAGTATTGAAAACGACTTCCCCAACCGCCGAACCTGTTGCCCCTATGGCCCGACCGTGAAACTGGGTTCCGTCTTCCAGAACCAATAGCGCTGACTTAATCAAAACACCCTCCAGAGAATATTCACTCACTTTATTTGCATATTAATGCATTCGCATAGCATGAATCAATGCAAATTTGCTTACCCGTGGATTTCTGGCAAACGGCGGCATTCTGGAGATAAGGCAGGCAAAAGTCAACTTAAAGGCGGTATTTTTTATATTCTTTTGCGACCCAGGATGAAATCAGCGGATTTAACAGGCAAAAAGATCATCTAACCCTGGCAGGAAAACGCTTGCGTGAACAATTATGCGTAGAAAATAGTCTCAGGCTTCAAAAAAGTGGACCATATGGTCAAAATTTACATTTAGATAACGTAAAACAGAGAGAAAAGATAAATTTTTACGCCATTTAAAACTAAAACACCTCATAACAAGCAAAATAAAAGGGCAATAAAAATATTGCCCTATGTAATCAATGCATTGAGATTACAATAACCACATCACGAAAGGTAATAATTGACTATAAATTGTTGAGATCAAGGACATCTCGCATATCAAAAAGACCATTCTGCTTTGCACTGACCCAAAGTGCCGATCTCACCGCGCCATTGGCAAAAGTCATACGGCTGGACGCTTTGTGGGTGATTTCGACACGTTCGCCGATATCGGCAAACATTGCGGTATGTTCGCCCACAATGTCCCCGGCGCGGACGGTGGCAAAGCCAATCGTTCCCGGCACGCGTTCGCCGGTGTAGCCTTCACGACTGTAGACGGCGCATTCTTTCAGATCTTTATCCAGCGCATGGGCAATCGCCTCCCCCATCGCCAGCGCGGTGCCTGATGGCGCATCAACCTTATGGCGGTGGTGTGCTTCAATGATTTCAATGTCGGTATAGTCGCCCATGACTTTCGCTGCCTTTTCCAGCAGCTTAAGCATCACGTTGACGCCGACGCTAAAGTTCGCCGCGAAGACAATGCCAATGTCCTGGGCGGCGTCGCGAATCGCCTGTTTTCCCGCATCGTCAAAACCGGTGGTGCCAATGACCATCCCTTTGCCATGCTGACGACAAAATGCCAGATGATTCAGCGTGCCTTCCGGACGGGTAAAATCGATAAACACATCGAAATCCCCTTTTACCGCCTCAAGGCTGCTTTGTACGGTAACGCCGGTCTTCCCGACGCCCGCCAGTTCTCCGGCGTCGCTGCCCAACAGTGACGATCCCTCGCGCTCAAGCGCCGCACCAAGCGCAACGCCTTCCATCTGTAGCGCTGCCTGAATTAACTGGCGGCCCATACGGCCACCCGCGCCCGCTATCGCGACACGGACCTGTGCATCATGCATAGTTATTCTCTTACGTTAAAATGATGTAAATCGTTTTCAGATTAACCAGCACATCGTCATGCCGCTAGCCAAAAACGTCGATAATTAGAATTTAATGATAAACAGCGGGAGATATCAGTAAAAGGCATGACGCTCTGGAATAAGTCGCGTCATACCGTTATAAGCGTCTGGGTTTACGGCACCAGCGCCAGAACTTCCGCCACCCACTGCTGGAAACCCGCAACATCGATATCCAGAGCGACCTGCACGTTTGCTGGTCTGTTCATCCGCCCCTCAATATCCACCACGGTCGTCCCGGCGGTATAGTCCCCCTGGGTTTCAACTGCGACGAAACACGGCTTGACGGTAAACAGATCCGGGCGCACCAGCCAGGCAATCGCGCAGAGATCGTGCATCCGCACGCCAGTGCGCATTGTCCCGCTGCGATAGTGGCTGAACAAGGCATGTAACATCTTTCCAGTGCGATTGAGGGTCGGCAGCGAGGCCAAATAATCCGGCGTCAGCATTGCCTGGTTTGTGACATCCAGCCCACACATCACAATCTCAATGCCGCTCTGGAATACGCGAGCAGCGGCTTCCGGATCGACGGCGATATTGAATTCGGCGTTAGGGGTGAAATTCCCCCGCCCGGCAGAACCGCCCATGATCACCAGACGGCGGATGTTGAAGGTGCACTCCGGATAGTGCATCAGCAACAGCGCAATATTCGTCAGCGGCCCAATCGCCACCAGCGTGATCGGCTCCGGAGCACTCATCAGCGCGTCACGAAGGGCAATAAACGCCGGTTTCGCCAGCGGTTGTCGGTCATGCTCGACAAAATCATAGCCTTCCATGCCGGATTCACCGTGAACATAGGCGGCATCGCGTAGCGTACGCAACAGTGGCGTGGCGGCCCCCTGGGCGAGGGGAATGTCGGCATTCCAGAAATGCAGCAGTTGTAGAGCGTTGCGGGTGGTTTTCTCCACGGAAACATTTCCGGCAACCGTGGTCATCAGTTGCAGATCGAGCTGAGGGGCAAACAGCGCAGCAGCAATTGCCGCAGCATCATCAATGCCCGGGTCGGTGTCGAGAATAATGGGCAGACGCATGATTCCTCCATAAAAAAATGCCGGGTATCAGACCCGGCATCTTCGCATAGATTAGCGTGAACTAAATCATTCTACTTCACGAACATCCACACGCAGCTCTTTCGGCACTTCGAAAACGATGTTCTCTTCACGACCTTCCAGCGGGATGGCATCGCCGCCGCCGAGTTCCTGCAGGCGGGCGATGACGTTTTGCACCAGAATATCCGGCGCTGACGCGCCCGCAGTGACGCCCACGCATTTCGCCTCTTTCACCCAGGCTTCCTGAATATCGGTCGCATCGTCGATCAAAAACGCCGCTTTCCCCATCCGCTGTGCAAGTTCAGCCAGACGGTTGGAGTTCGATGAGTTTTTTGAACCCACCACCAGCACAACATCCGCCTGCTCCGCCAGCGCGCGCACCGCTTCCTGACGGTTGGTGGTCGCGTAGCAAATGTCATCTTTACGCGGTCCGACGATTTTCGGGAAGCGCTGACGCAGCGCGTCAATCACGTCTGACGTATCGTCCACGGAGAGCGTGGTCTGGGTCATAAAGGAGAGCTTGCCTTCGTTTTTCACATTGAGCGAAAAAACATCTTCCGGGGATTCAACCAGGTACATGCCCCCTTCCGGGTTGCTGTACTGCCCCATTGTGCCTTCGACTTCCGGATGCCCGGCGTGACCAATCAGGATCGACTCTTCGCCACGACGACTGGCGCGCGCCACTTCCATATGCACTTTGGTTACCAGCGGACAGGTCGCATCAAAGACGGTAAGATCACGGCCTTTTGCTTCGTTGCGCACCGCCTGAGAAACGCCGTGAGCGGAGAAGATCAGGATCGCGCCGTCCGGCACTTCGCTGATCTGCTCGATGAAAATCGCCCCGCGTTCGCGCAGGCTGTCGACCACGTAGCGGTTATGTACCACTTCGTGACGAACGTAAATCGGCGCGCCGTAGATGGCCAGCGCGTTTTCAACAATGCTGATAGCGCGGTCTACACCGGCGCAAAAACCGCGCGGGTTGGCCAACAGGATCTGCATTTTACGCCTCCAGTGCCGGATCGACTTCCAGCACTTCAATATCAAAATGAACGGTATGCCCGGCCAGTGGATGGTTAAAATCAACGGTGATAGAGTCACCGTTGATTTCGCGGATCACACCAGGCATCTCACTGCCGTCCATTGCGGTAAAGAGCATAATAGCCCCGATTTCAGGTTCGCCTGCGTCCATAAATTCACGGCGCGAGAAATACTGAATCAGGTCAGGCGTCGTAATGCCAAACGCGGCATCCGGCTCCAGGGAAAAAGTGGTTTTATCGCCGTCTTTCAGTCCGAGAAGATGTTGCTCCAGTCCTTCAGACAGAGAGCCATCCCCCAGGCGAAAAAGCGCGGGCTTGCCGTTATTACGGGTTGACTCTGCGGTGGAGCCATCGTCGAGTTTTAAGGTGAAGTGCACCAGCACCGCACTGTTACTCTGTACTGATTTAGACATGCAGGTTGCTCACATAGTGTGCCAGAAGGCAAACAGATCGATAAAACTGTAGGCCGGATAAGGCGTTTACGCCGTCATCCGGCACATGTTTGCCTGATGGCGCTAAGCTTATCAGGCCTACAACACCTGATCAGCGCCATCCGGCATTTTGTTACGCCTGCCTTTTCGGCAGAAAACCTTCCAGGACAATCATTGCGGCACCGATACAGATCGCACTATCGGCGAGGTTAAACGTAGCAAAATGCCAGTCCCCGACGTAGAAATCGATCATATCGACCACGAAACCATGCCACAGGCGGTCGAACAGGTTCCCCAGCGCGCCGCCAATGATTAGCGCATACGCGATGTTATTCAGCTTTTGCGTCGCTCTGGAGCGATACATCATCACCGCCAGAATGACACAGATACCGATCGCAATACCGGCAAAGAACCAGCGCTGCCAGCCGCCGCTATCGGCGAGGAAGCTAAACGCCGCACCATAGTTACGCGCATAATGCAGATTAAGCGACGGGAACAGCGGCACCGTATCCCCCAGAGCAAAATTCTGGAGGATCAGGTACTTGCTGCCCAAATCGATAATCAGCACGACTACCACCAGCCACAGCCAGCGTAGCCCTGTTGAACAAAGAGGCTTACTCATCAGGCAAACTTACGTTTTTCGCCATCACCGGCGATGTTGCTGACACAGCGTCCGCAGATTTCTGCGTGTTCCGCTACCTTGCCGACATCCGTGGTGTAATGCCAGCAACGCGGGCACTTATCACCTTCGGCTTTACTCAGGGCGATTTTCAGCCCTTTGAGCAGTTCGCTTTGCTGTGCATCTGCACAAGCCCCGGCATAGTCAGCGACTTTCGCCCCGGAGGTCAACAGGACAAATCGTAATTCATCGCCCAGTGCGGTCAGCTTCGCAGCCAGTTCAGGTTCGGCGTACAGGGTGACTGCCGCTTCCAGAGAACCGCCCACTTTCTTATCCGCACGCGCCTGTTCGATCACTTTGTTCACTTCGCCGCGCACTTTAAGCAGCTCGTCCCAGAAGTTATCGTTCATCGCTTCGCTGTCCGCCAGACCAAACAGGCCTTCGTACCACTCGCCGGTGAAGACGTACTTATCACGAGAGCCCGGCAGGTAGCCCCAGATTTCATCAGCGGTGAAGGACATGATCGGCGCCATCCAGCGAACCAGCGCTTCCGCGATATGGTACAGCGCGCTCTGGCAGCTGCGACGCGCTACGCTGTCCGCTTTCGCGGTGTACTGGCGGTCTTTGATGATGTCGAGGTAGAACGACCCCATTTCGACGGAGCAGAAGCGCATCAGGCGCTGTACCACTTCGTGGAAATCGTAGGCTTCATACGCTTTCAGAATGTCTTCTTGTGCCGCTTTCGCGCAGCCCACCGCCCATCTGTCCAGTACCACCATCTCTTCCGGTTTCACCATGTCTTTAACCGGATCAAACCCGTTCAGGTTCGCCAGCAGGAAGCGCGCGGTGTTACGGATACGACGATAGCTGTCGGCAGCACGTTTGAGGATCTCATCTGACACCGCCATTTCACCGGTGTAGTCGGTTGATGCCACCCACAGACGCAGAATGTCGGCGCCCAGTTTGTTCATTACATCCTGCGGCGAAACGGTGTTACCGATGGACTTGGACATCTTGCGGCCCTGACCATCGACGGTAAAGCCGTGCGTCAGTACCTGGCGATACGGCGCTTTGCCTTTCATCGCGGTGGAGATCATCAGAGACGACATGAACCAGCCACGATGCTGGTCGGAGCCTTCCAGATACATATCCGCGGCATGACCAGCGAATTCCGGGCGTACATCCACGACGGAGGAGTGCGTTGAACCAGAGTCAAACCAGACGTCCAGGGTATCCGGCACTTTCACGTACTGATCGGCTTCGTCACCCAGAATGTCTTTCGGGTCGAGATCCCACCAGGCCTGAATACCGTCAACTTCAACGCGTTTCGCCACTTCTTCCATCAGTTCGATGGCGCGCGGGTGCAGCTCTTCAGTGTCCTTGTGAACAAACAGAGACATCGGTACACCCCAGGTACGCTGACGGGAGATACACCAGTCAGGACGGTTCGCTACCATCGATTCGATACGCGCCTGACCCCAGTCCGGGATCCACTGCACGCCTTTGATCTCTTTCAGAGACTGCTCGCGCAGACCTTTCTGATCCATGCTGATGAACCACTGCGGGGTCGCACGGAAAATGATCGGCGATTTGTGACGCCAGCAACACGGATAGCTGTGCTGCATTTTCTCAACGTGCAGCAGCGCGCCTTTTTCACGGAGCAGGTCAACGATGACATCGTTGGCTTTAAAGACGTTCACGCCATCCAGATTCGGGTAAGTGCCCGGCAGATACGCGCCATCTGGCCCAACCGGGTTGGCGATTTCCAGCCCATATTTCTGGCTGATAACATAGTCGTCAGGACCGTGACCGCCAGCGGTATGTACCGCGCCGGTACCGGCATCCAGCGTCACGTGATCGCCGAGGATCGCCGGAACGTCGAAGCCCATAAACGGATGGGTAAAGCGCAGCAGCTCAAGCTCCGCCCCTTTTACGGTTGCGAGAACGGTATAGTCTGTCGCGCCAATGCGCTGCATCACGCTTTCAACCAGATCTTTCGCCAGGATCACCGCCTGACCGTCGATCTGTACCAGCGCATAGTCAAAGTCCGGCGCCACGGAAATCGCGCGGTTTGCCGGCAGTGTCCACGGTGTGGTGGTCCAGATAACCAACGAGATTGGACCGTTGACATTCGCCACGCCAAATTTCGTCTTCACCGCGTCCTGATCCGCAGCAACAAAGGCCACGTCGATGGACGGAGAAGTTTTGTCGTAGTATTCCACTTCCGCTTCTGCCAGCGCAGAGCGGCAGTCTACGCACCAGTGCACCGGCTTCGCACCTTTATGCAGATGACCATTGCCGATGATTTTGCCCAGCGCGCGGATAATGTTAGCTTCCGTTTTGAAATCCATCGTCAGATACGGATGCGACCAGTCGCCGAGCACGCCCAGACGGATAAAGTCTTTACGCTGCCCGTCAACCTGAGTTGCAGCGTACTCACGGCACTTCGCACGGAACTCCGCCGCGGTGAATTTTTCGCCCGGCTTACCGAATTCCTGCTCCACTTTCAGCTCGATCGGCAGACCATGACAGTCCCAACCCGGAACGTAAGGCGAGTCATATCCCGCGAGTCCTTTGGACTTCACGATAATGTCTTTCAGAATCTTGTTAACCGAGTGACCAATATGAATGCTGCCATTCGCATAAGGAGGGCCATCATGCAGAATGAAGGTTTTTTTGCCTTTTTTGGCCGCACGAATGACGCCGTACAGGTCATCATCAGTCCAACGCGCCAGCATTCCCGGTTCGCGTTTAGCGAGATCGCCGCGCATCGGGAACCCTGTTTCCGGCAAATTCAGGGTTGATTTATAGTCACTCATCAGATTCTCGGTTCCGTATTGATTACCCAGGCATTTAAGCCGGTTTTGATAGCCCAAAAAAATCACGGGCAGTTAATTCATCTCGCGCAATCTGCGCTTTGAGTTCATCCAGCGAAGCAAATCGCTGTTCATTGCGTATTTTTTTACGCAGCACTACATCTATA
This sequence comes from Citrobacter freundii complex sp. CFNIH2, assembly GCF_002880615.1. Classification (NCBI taxonomy): domain Bacteria; kingdom Pseudomonadati; phylum Pseudomonadota; class Gammaproteobacteria; order Enterobacterales; family Enterobacteriaceae; genus Citrobacter; species Citrobacter freundii complex sp. CFNIH2. The sequence continues at coordinate 3,017,096 of NZ_CP025757.1, forward strand.
TGGCGACCATAGAGGTCCATTGCAACATCCAGCAGATGCACTTCCAGTTGCTGGCGCACGCCCGATACCGTCGGACGGGTCCCGATGTTCGCCACGCCGGGCAATGGCTTCTCGCCAAGCCCCATCACTTCTACCGCATAGACCCCTTTTACCGGGGATACCTGACGACGCAGCGGTAAGTTTGCCGTCGGGAAACCAATGGTGCGCCCGAGTTCATCACCGTGTACAACACGGCCAGAAATGGTAAACGGATGGCCCAGCAGGCTTTCGGCGAGAGCCAGGTTGTCCTGTGCCAGCGCCTGACGCACGGCGGTACTGCTGATACGCACGCCGCCTTCGCAGAAGGTTTGGGTGCTGGTAATATCGAAACCATATTCCACACCCGCCTTCTGTAATAACAAGAAATCGCCTTCGCGACCAGCGCCAAAGCGGAAATCATCCCCCACCGCGAGAAATTGCACCCCAAGACGATTCACCAGCAGTTCGCTGATAAAGCTCTGCGCCGTCAGGGCGGCGAAACGGCGATCAAATCGCACACACAACACGTAATCGACGCCGCATTTCGCGAGATAACGCAATTTTTCACGCAGGCGGGTCAGCCGCGCAGGGGCTTTGTCTGTCGCAAACAGTTCGAGCGGCTGCGGTTCAAAAATCATCACCATCACCGGTAAGCCGCGCCTGCGCCCTTCTTCCTGCAAACCTTGCAGCAGCGCACGATGACCACGATGCACGCCGTCGAAATTACCAATAGTCAGCACACACCCGTGTGGGGCCTGACTGAGATTATGTATGCCGCGTATCAGCTTCATGTCTGGCTCAAAACAGTGAAAATCGCCAAAGTATACCTTGTACGGCGGTCAAGGTTAACCGGCGATTGATGTGGCGAAACAGAAAGCAGATGGATTTCATTACCCTGAGGCAAATACCGACCACAAACTGACAAAGCAATTCAATTTTTATCGCTGAAAAGCTGTATTCACAGACCGCAAGCTGGTAGAATCCTGCGCCATCACTACGTAACGAGTGCCGCTAGATTAACGGCGCTTATTTGCACAAATCCATTGACAAAAGAAGGCTAAAAGGGCATATTCCTCGGCCTTTGAATTGTCCATATAGAACACATTTGGGAGTTGGACCTTGGCTAATATCAAATCAGCTAAGAAGCGCGCCGTTCAGTCTGAAAAGGCTCGTAAGCACAACGCAAGCCGTCGCTCTATGATGCGTACTTTCATCAAGAAAGTATACGCAGCTATCGAAGCTGGCGACAAAGCTACTGCACTGAAAGCATTTAACGAAATGCAACCAATCGTGGACCGTCAGGCTGCTAAAGGTCTGATCCACAAAAACAAAGCTGCACGTCATAAAGCTAACCTGACTGCACAGATCAACAAACTGGCTTAATCGCCTGTTGATTGTTGCTTTGTGAAAAAACCCGCGCAAGCGGGTTTTTTTATGTCTGGACTATTTGTTCTGGGGCGTAAATAACGCCGAATAGTTCGTATTACAGATACGCTGTACCGCCGGATGCTGAATCATCCTCTCGGCAAAGATGGCATGGTATTCCTCCATCACATTCTCCACGCGACCAATTTCAACCACCGAATCGTCTGCATAAAAGTCATGCGCATAGAGCGTCGGGGCCACGAAAATCGCGTTGTGCGTCGCGCCAAAGGCTTTCATCAATGCGGCGTCGTCGAACTCTCCCAGAATCTCGACCTTCAGCCCCTGAGAATTAATCCAGTTCAGCAACTTGCGTCCTAACATCGAACGCCGTCCGGGGATCAGCAGACGTCGCTCTTCCAGACAGGCCGGGAAGGATTTTTCCGGTAATGGCTGGGTACACCAGAAGCTCACGCTACACTCGCCAATCTTCACCGAAAACAGCCCTTCCTGCTGCGTCGAGTCAATCGGGCAATCCGAGATAATCATATCCAGCTTATGCTGGCTGAGCTGTTCCAGCAGCATTTCGTGGGTCGATTCAAAACAGCGCAGATGGATCTGTTCCCCTTCAACGACGGCGGCATCCAGTACGTTGCTGACCAGTCGCTTCGACAGCGCATCCGCCACGCCCACATCAAATAACAGATTGGACTCTTTGCGGTAGTTCACGATATCCAGCATCTCCTGGCTGAGAGTAAACATTTTATCCGCATAGCGAAAAACCAGCTCGCCGAGTTCGCTGGGCTCCAGACCGCGCCCCTTACGCTTGAAGAGTTTGCCCTGCAGGCGTTCTTCAAGCGCTTTAATCTGTCCGGTGATGGTTTGCGGCGTTAAATAAAGCGCTTCCGCCGCACCGACCACGGACCCCTCTTTATAGACGTGCCAAAAGTAATAGAGATGGTTGTAATTAATGTGGGACATACACTCTCTCTGATAAATGTCACAAAGGGGGAGCTGAACGAGGCTCCCCTGTTAACTCGCCCAATCAGACTGACGGGCGTAAACGTGCGCGCAGCAAGCTGTAGCCAATCACCGCCGACAGCAAGGAGCCAATCAGGATCCCCAGCTTCGCCCAGTTAATCAGTTCCGGATCCACACTGCCAAAGGCCAGGCTGGCGATAAAGATCGACATCGTAAAGCCAATGCCGCACAGGATGCCGACCGCCATGATTTGTGGGAATGAGGTGCCCTCCGGCAGTTGCGCAAGCTTCAGACGCAGCGCCAGCCAGCAGAACAGGCTGATCCCCAGCGGCTTACCCACCAGCAGGCCCGCAATAATGCCGAGCGGCAGAATGGACGTCAGTCCGTCCATCGTCACGCCCTGCAATGAAACGCCCGCATTGGCGAAAGCAAACAGCGGCAGGATCAGATACGCCACCCACGGATGCAGAACATGTTCCAGACGCTTTGCCGGGGAACGCCCGTACTTTTCTTTCAGCGGAATGAAGAAGCCGACAATCACGCCTGCCAGCGTCGCGTGGACGCCAGATTTCAGTACCGCCGTCCACAACACCACCCCAACGAGGATGTACACGCCCGTGCGCCGGACGCCGCACAGATTCAGGAGCGCCAGAATCGCAATGGCGAATGCCGCCACGCCCAATGACACCATCGACAGATCGTGGGTATAGAAGACGGCGATAATAACGATCGCCCCCAGGTCATCGATAATTGCCAGCGCCATCAGGAAAATTTTCAACGCCAGCGGCACCCGGCTGCCGAGCAAAGCCAGCACGCCAAGAGCAAAGGCAATATCCGTGGCCGCCGGGATCGCCCAGCCTTCGCGGGTGATCGGATCGGCATAGTTGAAGGCCAGGTACAACAGCGCCGGAACAATCATTCCGCCGATGGCGGCAATCACCGGGAAAGCCGCCTGACGCAGACTCGCCAGGGAGCCCTGCATCAGCTCGCGCTTAACCTCAAGGCCAATCAACAGGAAAAACACCGCCATCAGGGCGTCATTGATCCACAACAGCATGTTTTTATTGATCTCAAGCGCGCCAACGCGCAGTTGGACAGGCGTCTCGAGAAAGGCGTGGTACCATCCACTGGTTACACCCATGTTGGCCATCAGCATGGCCAGTACGGCGGCGATGATAAGAATGATGCCCCCAGAGGCATCACTGCTGAAGAAACGATGCAGATGTTTCACTTTTTATTCTCTCTATAAGGTGAATACTTCGTAATTACTATCATACTCCCCATGAATAATCGTTAAAATTAGATTATATATGGTTAAACGATCGGTTTTTTCGAGCGATTTGTATCATGAAGTACGACGGAAATCAGCGATCGTACCGTTCGTTGCGCAGACGATTGAAGGTGTAGCGGAGGTAGTCCAGCGTGGCGGTGACATTGGCTGGGGACATACGGTTAAGCTGTGGTAGAAACGGATGATTATTGATGTATTGAATGAACGCCGTTGCGCCAGCAAGCGTGGCATAGCGCAACATGCTCGTTTTTTTAATACCGGTGAGATTACATATCGCCAGCGCATAATCCCGGGTAGAAAAGGTGCGCCAGACATTGTTACGAATACCGCCACTCTGAAACATTCGATACGGAATGTCGTTTTGCCGTGGTGAACACCCTCTTTCTCTCACAAAGGAAATATGGCAACGGCCTTGCTGAACATGCTGCAAATTAGCCATCAGGCATCCGCCAAAGATAAAACATTCCTGTTCTATGTAGTGTTGAACGTTGAGGGAACGTTCATCCGTCAACGCTTTCACTAACTCAAAATGTCGGTAAGCAGGCAGAACAGGTTTGACCAACATCCCTGGATCGTTTTTATGCAGCGACGCGGGACCATAGTCTACATCGAATAAGGTATTTCGGCGCATGATGATCAGCTCTTTACGCTGGACGAGATGCGTTAATGTGCCGGGCGCGAGGCGCTCTTCATAGTAGGACGTGTACCGGTATTCGTCTTCCACAGGCAATGCTGAATAATTCGTGGTGACGGCAATCACCCTGCCACTGTTCTCCTCTGCTGTGACCAGAACATACAAACAGCCGTCGCCGCCGTTAAACTTTACCCGAAAGGCACGGGTACTCATGATTAAATCCAATTTCTGGAACATATACGCACGCTCCGCCTGATTCGACTGGCGGGATAATTTTTGTAATGCCCGGTTCAGGCCCGTGCTATCGAGCGTTAGCGAGGTACGAATATCCGCCAGCGAGTGTCCTTCCTGAATAAGCCTGGCGAGCGCTTCCTGGCGAGGGTCGGTTTTATCCCCGACGGGAGAAATAAAAGTTTTATGGCACTGGAGACAATAGAGCCGCGGCGCTCCCTGAGCGGAAAAGCCATACTTCTTTAATGTGGCCCCTCCACAACCCGGGCAAACTTTAATCAGACCTGACCATATCTGATTAGCCGATTGACGAAAAAGGTTCAGCGAACATTCAGAAATCAGCGGGAACAAAAACCCACACGCACGACACAGGACATATTTCCCCTGCACCGAATAGTCAGGGCTATTCAACACGCCGAGGTTTTTACAACCTGACGTTTTGCACGCATCGACATTAATACGTGAAAACATATTCACTCCCTGCGAATATCGCCTTCAAGCGAATAACGATTTTATCTCTGAAGGTGAAATACCTTTTTCATAGAGCGCTTTCATTGCTTTCATTGCTGGCGCGGTGTGAGCAAAAAAAGCCTGGTAACCCGCGCACAGGTAGTTTTGTGCAAAAGGGCCGGAGTCAGCCGGCAAAAAACGGTGCTTAGGACAGCCACCGTGACAGGCGAACTGCCACGGACAGGAATGGCACTCCTGCGCCATGGTTCGACGCTTCTCATCGCCAAACCGCAGATTTTGCTCGCTGTTATTCATCGCGCGCAGTGTCGTGTTCTGAATATTTCCCAACGCGTACTGCGGATAAACAAAGTGATCGCAGTTATAGACATCACCGTTCATTTCCATTGCAAAAGCACTGCCACACGTTGGAGCAAATACGCATACCTGCGGTGGCAACCCACACCAGGCCGCCAGCGTCTGCTCAAATAACTGTATACCGATGTCGCCAATATCCTGACGGAGCCAGACATCAAAAATGGCATTGAGAAACTCGCCAAAAGCCAGAGATTCAACAGACCATGGCATCACTGCGGCTTGCTTATCCGAAGGCATCGCCAGCATCGAATGATCACTGGCAGACCTTCGCTCGACCAGAGGAATAAACTGCATATAGCGACTCCCGATACTTTTCAGAAATTGATAGACCTGGAGTGGATGGTGCATATTCGTGCGGTTCACCACCGTGAGCGTATTAAATTCAACACCATGACGTAACAGACATTGAATCGCCCGGGCAACGTTAGCATGTGTCGATTTGCCGGCACGCGTCACCCGCCATTCATCATGCAATGCGGCATCACCATCAATAGAAATGCCAACCAGAAAATCCTGTTGCCTGAAAAAACGCGCCCACGCGTCGTCGATCAAAATGCCGTTCGTCTGAAAGGTATTAATGATTGTCTTTCCGGCCGCGTAACGCTGCTGGAGTTCAACTGCCCGCCGATAAAACGCAAGCCCCATCAGCGTAGGCTCTCCTCCCTGCCACGCAAAAATAACGTCATCCACATCCTGCGCGGCGATGTGTTGTTTGACGAATAATTCAAGCATCTCATCTGACATTCTGTAATGACCTTTCCTATCGGGATAGAGCTTCTCTTTCTCCAGATAAAAACAGTATTTACAGTCCAGATTGCAGACCGATCCTGTCGGTTTCACCATGACCTGACAGCTTTTTCTTTGCATCACCCTTCAGACCCATCAATAAAAGAACCTGATTCAGCACGATGTACTGAATCAGGCGGGCAGCGCCCTAAGTGGCATACTTACTGTTTCTTATTATTCGTCCATTAACTCCAGGTAACCGGTGTCGGTTTATCACCACGAGCCTTCATTAATGAATCGTTATCAATGTTCTGCTTATATTTCAGGAATTCGCCATACATTCGTTTTTCAATTTCAGGCTGTTTACCCAACTGATTAAGCGTCTCGGAACGATCCTTTTTCAGGTTATAGAGATACTTGGGTTTATTTTCACGATCGATGATCATTTTCCAGTCGCCATCCCGAATCGCCCACTCGTCGGTCGGATCATCCTGTAATGGCATATCAATACCAAAGATCATCGGTTTTTCGCGTTTTAAGGTTTTATGCGCCAGTACGGGAGCCAGGGATTGCCCATCATAAGTACGATCTGTCGGCAGTTTAAAATTCATCATGCTTGCCAGCGTCGGCAGCCAGTCAAGACCGTAAGCCGGTGTATCCGTGACCATTCCCTGTGGAATATGATTGCCATACTTAATGATTGCCGGAACACGAATCCCACCTTCCCACAGGTTATCTTTACGGCCACGTAACCCATCCGTCTCACCCGCGAGATTCAGTTCATATATTTTACGCGCCTCACGCGTCACCGGGCCGTTATCGCTGGTGAAAATCACAATGGTGTTATCTTCTTCACCCATTGCTTTGATCTTATCCAGCACTTTACCAACCTGGGCATCCAGATAGCTGATGTTCGCGTAATATTCTCCCGTGCCGCGCCAGGGTTTATCCGCCCAGTCAATGTAGAACTCCTCCGGATGCTGTTTCTGATAAGCACTCATATACTGCGAATACATATCGAGGTATTTTTTCGGCGACGCCAGCGGACTGTGGACCTCCGTAAAGGCGACATATAAGAAGAACGGATTATTATCTTTCTTATTATCCAGCCAGTTAACCGCTTCTGAACTTACCAGTTCACCGCTATAAGTTTCCGCCCGGCCAATCGGTTTGCCATTGCGCAAAAATCCGGTCGGATGCACCATGCCGTTACGCGGTCGTTCTTTTGCATTATCTAACGTGGAATCTGTCACGAACCCCGCCGCATTCACCAGACTGTAGTCAAAGCCCATATCTTTTGCCTGCGGCTGATCGGTACGCTCCCCCCCTGCATTCAGGTGTAATTTCCCCATCATCGCCGTGTCATAGCCCTGCTGCTTTAACAAGTTGGCAATCGTCAGTTCGTTACGGCCCAGTGCGACATTTTTTCCTTCCGGGATCCAGGAACGGATCCCGGTACGAAATGGCATTCGCCCGGTTAATAACCCGGCCCGAGAAGGAGAACACAGCGGAGCGGGCGCATAGTAGTCGGTGAATTTCACCCCGTCCTGCGCCAGTTTGTCGATATTAGGGGTTTTTACGATTTGATGCCCATAGGTGGCCAAATCACCATAGCCCAGATCATCAGCCATAATAATGACCAGATTAGGCCGTTTATCCAAAGCTGCCTGCGCGGTTTGCAATGTGCTTCCGGCACATAACGCCAGACCAATCATACTGGCAACGACTGTTCTTTTCATTTCAACTCCTTTGCCTTTTATTAAAATTCATATCCGACCATATAAATCATCTGGTCACCGAAACCGTCGTAACCTAATTTATTTTCGAAATAACGCCAGGTGACCGTCGCCTTCCAGCGGGGATAGAATTTCCATGCCAGCGTCAGGCCGCCATTAATGCCATAGTCGCCATATTGCTGTTCCGCGTAAGCGTTATTGCGATCAAATTCAATTTCATTCCAGTTTGAGAGAACGAATTTCTCATCAAGGAACGTAAAGTTATAGGCCGCAGTCCATCCCAGTACATAACCGTTCCAGCCACTGGTTTGCCCGTATTTCTGCGAAACATAATCGCCAGATTGATTATGTAATCCAATATACGGTTTAAAGAACCCCCAATTACCTGTACAGCCGAGATAGCCCAGGCCATAAAACATATCGAGGTCATCGCCCCAGGTGTTTTCCCACTGACCATAAAGTTTGCCGAAGAAGGTATAGTTGGAATCAAACAGGCGGACATGGGTCATGGCTGATACCGTATGGTTACGCCCGGCAACAGAGTGATTTAAGACATTGCTTTCATAAAATGAATAAAACTCAGCTTCTTTAAAATTGATACCGAAATCAGCTGTCGCTTTCCAGACCTCGCCCCGATGAACATTGACAAACCCGCTATTCCAGTCAGCATAACCGGCATTAATTGAACCGAACGCGTTTTTATATTCCAGAGCCTGTGCGGAGTGGCTAAAAAGAGAAGGCGCAGCCAGCACCAGGCTGGCTAATAAAACATTTTTTATCCGAGGCATTTAATCCATTCCTCATAATTATAATTTATTCAGCAGTAAAACCCCTTTACCACGGCGACAAATACTAACCGAACAGAATCGAAGAAGAGTGATGTAAATCTCACATCAGAAGAGATCAAGCCAGCCGAAAATAAGGTGTCAAAAAATGTTGTTTATGACATGCTAAGTTTATGTATATGCATAAACACCTGTCCGCTCTTTTATCTAAGGCTGGCATGGATATTGATTTTACATGTTGCAAAACTCACATTTCAGCGGTCCACAATCAATATCGATTTTAAATAATAAAGAACCGGCACTCAGTCTTTAAATACCGGTTCTTTCCCACCATTGCACTGATGGGGCCTCTACAGATTATTCAGATTCACACAGGAAATGGATGTCAGAACGTCTATCGCGCAGTCTGCTTCTATTTACTGATATCATCCACGCGCAACGTATGATCCGGAATAACATTATCTAAATGCTTAATATAATCAACAATCGCCTGTGGCGTTTTTAAGTTTGCTATGTATTTAACTTTTTCCCCTTTAGTGAAATCAAATCCGCCACCGCCTTTCCCGATAAAGGAGTCAATCGCCACAGTATAGATCTTGTCGTCATTAACGGGCTGCCCTTTTATATCAAATTCAACAACGCGTTGCCCTAACGGTTTCGTGCTGTCATATTTAAATTGTACGGTTTTTGATACGTGCAAAATCCCATTTTTAAGATCGGCGGCATGAGACATGATGGCTTTGAGATCCTTACCACTGATCTCCATACTCATCACATCGCTGGTAAAAGGATTCATACTCAATACATCGCCATAGGTAATATTTCCCTTCGGCAGTTCTGAACGAATCCCTCCCGCGTTATAAAATGCCGCATCAGCATAAGAAACTTTATACATTAACGCGTCGGCAATTAAATTTCCGGCGGGGGCTGATTCCCCATAAGACCGCGTTATCACTTCAGGTGAATGACCGACAACCTCGTCGGTAATCTTTTTGACTTTATTGTTCCATTCCTCAACTTTTGCCTGCGTCACCGGATCGGGTTGCCACGTATCCGCATACATTGTGATCAGTTTCCCATTATAGCTATCGACTTTATGCGTTTGTGGATTCCAGTCCAGGACAAGTTTTCCTAACTCAATAGCATAAGCATCCGTTGAAACAATAAGCGTCTCACCCGCTTTAATCGGCTCGGGGGTTCCCTTGTGAGCATGTCCGGTGATAAGGATATTCAGGCCATAATCTTTTAAAGCCTCTGCCATATCAATATCTGTTTTCAATGCTCTCGCCACATCGTCATCGCCACCGCTGGATTGACGCCCCGGTACCCCTTCATGTGCCAGAAGAACAGTCAGATCAACTTGACCTTTTAACTCGGTCAGCGCTTTTTTCACATACGGTAAAGGATCCCGGCAATCCACACCTTCACGCGCCGTCGCGGCAATCGCTTCGTAGAATGCTGATACGCCATGCATACCAATTACACCAATTTTGAAACCATTTTTCTCAACAATAGCATATGGCTTATCAATTAATGGTGTGTTGGTGCCGCTGTAAAACACATTATCGAGCAACACCGGGAATCTCAGCCTTTTAAGCTGTGCTGTTAAGTTTTTATAACCATGGTCAAATTCATGATTCCCCACGGAAACGGCATCATAAGGCATGGTATTCAGGATATCGACAATTGCTTCACCTTTTGTCAAGGTACTAATATAAGGACCGGTGAAGTAATCCCCGGCGTCAAAGAAAAAAACATCCTGCTCTTTTTTTTTGGCATCTTTGACAATTTTAGAGATTGCCGCAAATCCGCCGACAGGACGAGTCGTAGAAATATAAGGTATGATTTCAGGCGTGACATGAGCATGTAAATCATTAGTATAATAAACCGTAATATCTTTTGCATCGACCGAAATTGAAATAACTGAAACGCAGAGGCACAGTGACACCAATGAAACCGAAAATTTATTTTTCATATTATTCATCCCTAATTACTGAGTATACGTAGACTCATTCTGCTACCGAAAGAGAATCATAGCTTTCCGCAATTCATCACCTGGATAAAGCTAGAATTCATAACCAACAATGTAGTTAATACGATCGCCATACCGATCCCAACCCAGTTTATTGTTGAAATAGCGATACGATACCGATGCTGTCCAGCGAGGGATGAATTTCCAGGTAAACGTAACCGCGCCGTTAAGTCCCGTCTTCCCTCCCTGTTGCTCTGCATAAGCATCATTGCGTTCAAATTCAACTTCATTCCAGTCAGAGAGGGAAAACTTCTCTTTAAACATTTCAAAATTGTAAGCGGCAACCCAACCAAAAACATAGCCGTTGAAACCTGATGCCTGACCATATTTTTTGGAGTTGTAATCACTGGACAAGTTATGCAATGCCAGATATGGCTTAATAAACCATGATTTGTCTTTTAACCCCAGATAACCAATTCCATACATCATATTCAGTTCATCACCAAATTGGTTTTCCATGGTCATATATAACTTTCCCATTAAGGAAAAATTTGAATCTTCCAGTGGGCGATAATGTCCTAAAAATTGAGTAACATGATTTCGTCCTTCCACTGCGTGATTAAGGACATTCGACTCGAAAAATGAAGAAAATTCGCCTCTGTCAAAATCAGCGCCAAAGTCACCGATTAAACTCCAGACTTCTCCCCGGTCAACGTTAACGAACCCCTTATTCCAGTCGCCATACCGCGCACTTATTTTCCCATAAACACGTTTAAGCTCTGCGGCCTGACAATTTAATCCTGAAAATAAAACACAAGACGCCAGTATATTAATTACAAATACACTTATCCTCATGAGCATTCCCTCTCTGTAAGAATATTGAAGATAGGATTAACATCTTTTCAAAGAATAAGAGGAGTGTTATCTGGGGTAAGTGATAAATGTCGCAAAAGTATCAAAGCCAACGGTGGTAGAACATCATATGTTGAATAATGTTGCTGAACGTTTATTAAGCTTTTGTTTTATCAAATAGCAGCTTGTTATTTAAATAACATCAATCCTGTTTTCCGTCTCCTGCAATAAAAAAGCCTGAGATCTCACAATCTCAGGCTTTTAGCCGCTATGGCAGAAGTGATTAACGGGTCAAATCGTCAAAGAACTTTTTCACGCCGTCAAAGAAACTCTTGGAGCGTGGGCTGTTCTTTTCGCCGGTTGGGCCGCCAAAGCTTTCCTGCAGGTCTTTCAGCAGTTGCTTCTGCTTCTCGTTCAGACCGACCGGCGTTTCGACTACGACGCGGCACAGCAAATCGCCCTGCGCGCCGCCACGGACCGACTTCACGCCTTTGCCACGCATGCGGAACAGTTTTCCGGTCTGCGTTTCGCTGGGCACTTTCAACTTCACGCGGCCATCCAGCGTCGGAACTTCAATCTCGCCGCCGAGTGCAGCCATCGCAAAGTTAATCGGCACTTCACAGTACAGGTTGTTGCCTTCACGTTCGAAGATCGGGTGCTGCTTCACCTGAACCTGAACATACAGGTCCCCTGCCGGTGCGCCGTGCTCGCCAGCTTCACCTTCGCCTGAGAGACGAATACGGTCGCCGGTATCCACGCCAGCCGGGATTTTAACCGACAACGTTTTGCTCTTCTCGACGCGACCATGACCGTGACACTTATTGCACGGATCTTTGATCAACGTACCGCGTCCCTGACAGTGTGGACAGGTTTGCTGAACCGCAAAGAACCCCTGGCGCATCTGCACCTGACCGGAACCGTGACAGGTCGGACAGGTCTGCGGCTGAGTCCCCGCTTTCGCGCCGCTGCCGTGGCAAACATCACACTCTTCCAGCGTCGGAATGCGGATCTCTTTGGTCACGCCACGTACGGCTTCTTCCAGGGTGAGATCCATGTTGTAACGTAAATCGGCCCCACGCGCAGCACGTTGACGACCCCGACCACCGCCAAAGATATCGCCAAAAACGTCACCAAAGATATCGCTGAAGTCAGCGCCGCCGCCAAAACCGCCGCCGCCACCCATACCGCCTTGCTCAAACGCAGCGTGACCGTACTGGTCGTAAGCGGCGCGTTTTTGCGAGTCGGTCAGGACTTCATACGCTTCTTTGATCTCTTTAAACTTGGCTTCGGCCTCTTTATCACCCTGATTACGGTCCGGGTGAAATTTCATGGCCAGGCGCTTGTAGGCCTTTTTGATTTCACGCTCTTCCGCTGATTTGGAAACGCCTAAAATCTCGTAATAGTCTTGCTTAGCCATCTCTTTTTATCTGCCCTTTACATGCGAACACGGGCGTAGAGTATACACTTCCTCCCTCAAACCGCTTCTACGTTGGCTTCGTTCGTTCACCCCAGTCACGTACGACTGTACGCTCCTGGGGATTCACTCGCTTGCCGCCTTGACGCAATTTGATTGATTTTGTGTATTAGCTTCTACGCCCGTGCCGATTAATTACCCTGCATCAGGGCGATTATTTTTTGTCTTTCACTTCTTCAAACTCAGCGTCGACAACATCATCATCTTTCGCGTTGTTTGCGGAAGCGTCAGCGGAACCCGCCTGCTGCTGTGCGTGCTGCTGTTGAGCGATTTCCATCAGTTTCTGGGAAACCTGCGCCAGCTCCTGCATCTTCGCTTCGATAGCCGCTTTGTCTTCACCTTTCAGCGCCGTTTCCAGTGCGGTCAGTGCAGACTCGATAGCGGTTTTGTCGTCAGTTGGCAGTTGTTCGCCAGCTTCCTCAACCTGCTTGCGAGTGCTGTGCAACAGATGGTCGCCCTGGTTGCGGGTCTGAACCAGCTCTTCGAACTTACGGTCAGACTCGGCGTTCGCTTCAGCTTCGCGAACCATTTTCTGAATTTCTTCTTCATTCAGACCAGAAGAGGCCTTGATGGTGATCTTCTGCTCTTTACCGCTGTTTTTGTCTTTCGCGGAAACATGCAGGATACCGTCAGCATCGATATCGAAGGTCACTTCGATCTGCGGCATGCCGCGCGGTGCCGGGTTGATCCCATCCAGGTTGAACTGACCCAGAGATTTGTTATCAGACGCACGTTTACGTTCACCCTGCAGCACATGGATGGTTACCGCAGACTGGTTGTCTTCCGCAGTAGAGAACACCTGGCTGTGCTTGGTCGGGATAGTGGTGTTTTTGTTGATCAGCGCCGTCATCACACCGCCCATGGTTTCGATACCCAGAGACAGCGGGGTAACGTCCAGCAGCAGTACGTCTTTCACATCACCGGTCAATACACCACCCTGAACGGCAGCACCGATCGCTACGGCTTCGTCCGGGTTCACGTCTTTACGCGGTTCTTTACCAAAGAACTCAGCCACTTTCTTCTGCACCATTGGCATACGCGTCTGACCACCAACGAGGATAACGTCGTTGATATCAGATACGGACAGGCCAGCGTCCTGCAGAGCGACTTTCAGCGGCTCGATAGAACGGTTCACCAGATCTTCGACCAGGCTTTCCAGTTTCGCACGAGTCACTTTGATGTTCATGTGTTTCGGACCGGTGGCATCTGCAGTGATGTACGGCAGGTTCACGTCGGTCTGCTGCGCAGAAGAAAGCTCGATTTTCGCTTTTTCTGCCGCTTCTTTCAGGCGCTGCATAGCCAGCGGATCGTTACGCAGGTCAATGCCCTGATCTTTCTTAAATTCTTCAACCAGATAGTTGATCATACGGCTGTCGAAGTCTTCACCACCCAGGTGAGTATCACCGTTGGTTGCCAGAACTTCGAAGGTTTTTTCGCCGTCAACTTCGTCGATTTCGATAATAGAGATATCGAAAGTACCACCACCGAGATCGTAAACCGCGATAGTACGGTTACCGACTTCTTTATCCAGACCATACGCCAGCGCAGCGGCAGTCGGTTCGTTGATGATACGTTTCACTTCCAGACCTGCGATACGACCGGCGTCTTTGGTTGCCTGACGCTGAGCATCGTTAAAGTAAGCAGGTACGGTGATAACCGCTTCAGTTACCGGTTCACCCAGGTAATCTTCAGCCGTTTTCTTCATTTTCTTCAGCACTTCAGCCGAGATCTGCGGCGGTGCCATTTTCTGACCTTTCACATCAAGCCATGCGTCGCCGTTGTCGGCGCCAATGATTTTGTACGGCATGATGGAAACATCACGTTGAACTTCTTCGTCCTGGAAGCGGCGGCCAATCAGGCGTTTAATCGCAAACAGGGTGTTTTGCGGGTTTGTCACTGCCTGACGTTTAGCCGGCTGACCAACCAGAGTTTCACCATCCTGGGTATAAGCAATGATAGAAGGCGTGGTGCGATCGCCCTCGGCGTTCTCCAGCACACGTGCAGTAGTGCCATCCATAATCGCTACACAAGAGTTGGTAGTACCCAGGTCGATACCAATAATTTTACCCATCTAAACGTCTCCACTAAAAATTCGGTCAACATGTGGTTGTGAGTCTGTAATAAGGGCGAAACGTGCGGTTTCAACTCCCCTGATTCGTTTTTTTTCAGACTCACCACTGCGGTTGACTACTAAGTGGGGTCGTAACCCACTTCATCAAGGGGGGGAATGAAAAAATTTTTGCTTTTGTTGAAATAAATCACCTGGACGGTGTGTGATGACGATCACGGCAGAAATTCATCCTTTTCCCCCGATGAGATCATAGACAGCCCCTTCTCTCCTGATTATTATGCCGCGCCCCGAACGGCGTCATGTTTAAGCGGGGATAACTATTTCACCATTCAATTAATGATGATCTTGAGGATTTATGGGCAACACTAAGTTGGCTAACCCGGCACCGCTGGGCCTGATGGGCTTCGGCATGACCACCATTCTGCTTAACCTGCATAACGCGGGTTTCTTCGCTCTTGACGGTATTATTCTCGCGATGGGAATTTTCTACGGCGGTATCGCGCAAATTTTTGCCGGCCTGCTGGAATACAAAAAAGGGAATACCTTCGGTTTGACCGCTTTCACCTCTTACGGCTCGTTCTGGCTGACGCTGGTTGCGATCCTGCTGATGCCGAAAATGGGTCTAACCGAAGCCCCTAATGCACAGTTCCTCGGTGCCTACCTGGGCCTGTGGGGGGTATTCACTCTGTTTATGTTCTTCGGCACGCTGACGGGCGCACGCGCGCTGCAGTTCGTGTTCCTGAGCCTGACAGTTCTGTTCGCTCTGTTGGCGGTGGGTAACATCGCGGGTAACGAAGCCGTGATCCACTTTGCCGGCTGGGTTGGCTTAGTGTGTGGCGCCAGCGCCATTTACCTGGCGATGGGTGAAGTGCTGAACGAACAGTTTGGTCGTACCATTCTGCCGATTGGCGAAAAACACTGATCATCAGTATCCCCCCGCGAAGGGGGGATCATTATTACGGCTGTTGTAGCTCAGCCTGTATTTCCGTATCGCGATAATACATATCCTGTCGCAGCCAAATTCCCAGTCCCAATCCCACCAGCGACAACGCCAGCACATACCAGCCAGGAGCCATCGGTGAGACGCTCATCAGCAGCGTGACGGCAATCGGCGTCAGCCCACCGAAAATGGCGTAAGAAACATTGTAGGAAAATGAAATGCCGGTAAAGCGGACTTCCGCAGGAAACGCGCGCACCATCACGTATGGCACAGCGCCCACCACGCCCACGCACAGCCCCACCAGCCCATAGAGCAGGAACAGATGTTGCGGATGGGTGCCCGACAGGTGATAGAACAGCCCGCTCGAACAAGCCAATAACAGGCTGCCAACAATAAAGGTTTTGCTGGCGCCGACACGGTCGACAATGAAGCCCGCCAACAGGCACCCCACGCAAAGCATAATGGTCGCCACGCTGTTTGCCTGCAACGTCAGGGCCGGGGCCAGTCCGTATTGCTTTTGCAGCCACACCGGCGACATTAAAATCACCACCACAATCCCTGCGGAGAGCAGCCAGGTCAGAAGCATGGAGATCACCACCGCCTTCTGGTGTTTCACCACGACCGACTTCACCGGCAGTTCCTGCGCCAACCGCTTACGTTGTTGCATCTCCAGAAAGACCGGTGTTTCCTGCAACCAACGGCGTAAATACATCGCCACCAGACCAAAAATCCCTCCCAACAGGAACGGAATTCGCCAGCCATAGTCATGCACGGCCTGTTGCGTCAAAAGGGTATTCACCTGAGTAGCCACTACGGAACCCAGCAGGATCCCCACCGTCAGACCCGCCGTTAGCGTTCCGCAGGCAATGCCGATACGACGTTCGGGAACGTGCTCGGCCACAAACACCCATGCGCCCGGAACTTCACCGCCAATCGCCGCCCCCTGCAAAATACGCATCAGCAGCAACAATAACGGCGCGACAATTCCCATAGAGGCGTACGTTGGCAGCAGACCAATCGCCAGCGTGGGAACCGCCATCAACAAAATGCTCAGGGTAAACATCTTTTTGCGCCCGACCAGATCGCCAAAATGCGCCATGATGATGCCGCCTAACGGACGCGCCAGATATCCGGCAGCAAAGATGCCAAAGGTTTGCACCTGACGTAGCCATTCGGGAATATCGGCGGGGAAAAACAACTCCCCCACCACCGCAGCGAAAAAGACGAAGATAATGAAATCGTAAAACTCAAGCGCGCCGCCAAGGGCGGCCAGCGTCAGCGTTTTGTAATCCTGGCGATTCAGGGGGCGTGTATGTTGTGACATAGCGAACCATAAGTCAGTGGAGCGTGGTTATGAACGAAACGTGTAAAGCAAAACTTACTATATCGTAAATAAATCAACACACCACTTTCACCGCCGCTTATCTTACGAAAAGACTAACTTCAGGCGTTTATTTCACGTCTTGCGCTTTTCGGACGAAAAGATGCTACGATTTCCGGCGCGGTTTCCACATACGGCCCTTCAAGGAGCTGTATACAATACGGTACACTTGCGAAGATACCCGCCACGACGACATTCCCTTCGGCATCCTTCACGCCTTCCAGAGTCTCTTTAATGGATTTCGGCTGGCCCGGTAAATTGAGGATTAACGCCTGCTTACGGATCACCCCAACCTGGCGTGACAGGATCGCCGTCGGCACAAAGTGCAGGCTAATCTGCCGCATCTGTTCGCCAAAGCCTGGCATCTGGCGATCGGCAACCGCGAGGGTTGCATCCGGCGTCACATCACGACGCGCAGGACCGGTGCCGCCGGTGGTCAGCACCAGATGGCAACTCATCTCGTCCACTAGCTCACAGAGCGTTTGTTCGATGATGGCCTGCTCGTCAGGAATCAAGCGCGTCTGCACCTCGAAAGGGGTGGTCAACGCCGTCGATAGCCACTCTTCCAGCGCCGGAATACCTTTATCCTGATAGACACCGCTGGAGGCGCGGTCAGAAATGGAAACTAAGCCAATACGTAAGGTGTTCATGATTATTCCGTTTAAACAGTCTCGTTAAACAGAATGATACACTGCGAAGGGAAGGACAGACAGGGTTCAGAAGAGGTAGCGTGACCGGCGTACCGGTCACGCATCAATGATTACAGCAGGTCGCCGATCATTTTTTCCAGTTTTTCCTGGTCGACAGCAAACTTACGGATACCGTCCGCCAGTTTGTCTACCGCCATTGGATCCTGGTTGTGCTGCCACAGGAACTCAGACTCAGTGATGCGTTCCGGACGCGCTTTCACTTCGCCAGAGAAGGACAGTTTACGCTCGATAGCCCCTTCGCTTTCCGCCAGCTCTTTCAGCAGCGCCGGTGCGATGGTCAGGCGATCGCAGCCAGCCAGCTCAAGGATTTCACCGATGTTACGGAAGCTTGCACCCATCACAACCGTCTCATAGCCGTGCTGTTTGTAGTATTCGTAGATCTCCGTTACAGAAACCACGCCCG
The DNA here is from genome assembly GCF_002880615.1 of Citrobacter freundii complex sp. CFNIH2. NCBI lineage: Bacteria > Pseudomonadati > Pseudomonadota > Gammaproteobacteria > Enterobacterales > Enterobacteriaceae > Citrobacter > Citrobacter freundii complex sp. CFNIH2. The sequence continues at coordinate 3,035,488 of NZ_CP025757.1, forward strand.
GATCTTCCGCCGGCGCATACTCTTTCTTGTCGGTATTGGATTTATACCAGTCAAGAATACGGCCCACGAACGGGGAGATCAGGAATACGCCCGCTTCAGCACAAGCACGCGCCTGCGCAAAGGAGAACAGCAGCGTCAGGTTACAGTTGATGCCTTCTTTTTCCAGCTGTTCTGCTGCACGGATACCCTGCCAGGTTGAAGCCAGTTTGATCAGAATGCGATCGTTGCTGATACCTGCGTCGTTATACAGCTTAATGATACGTTTCGCTTTAGCGATAGACGCGTCGGTGTCATAGGACAGGCGAGCATCCACTTCCGTGGAGATACGACCCGGGACCAGTTTCAGGATCTCCAGACCGATGTTCACGGCCAGTTTGTCGGTAGCGTCAACAATCTGCTGCGCACGGTCGTTGCTCTGCTGCTTAGCCCATGCCACGGCGTCATCAATCAGCTTACGGTATTCCGGGATCTGCGCTGCGTTAAGAATGAGAGAAGGGTTGGTTGTGGCATCCTGCGGCTGATACAGCTTCATTGCCGCGATGTCTCCGGTGTCGGCCACCACGGTGGTGAACTGACGAAGGGAGGTCAATTTGTCCGTCATGATAGTGTTTCTCTTTAAACAGCTTGTTAGGGGGATGTAACCGGTCTGCCCTGATGATAACACGACGTTGTGACAGCGCAACCGCAGACAATGCGCTTATTCCCATGAGGGCATCTGCGGACAATTTCTGATCCGGCCTTGATGTGACGCGCCATTCAGATGCTCAACCTCATGTATACTACGCGGCCGCTATCAATTGTCCGTCAGCGTATATACTATTCGACAATTGGTAACGCTTACACAGGGTTGTTACAGCGTACCGGCAGCAACAAGAGGGATGTTAATGCCTGATTTTTTCACGTTTATTAATGATGTGCTCTGGGGATCGGTAATGATCTACCTGCTCTTCGGTGCAGGGTGTTGGTTTACCTGGCGCACAGGCTTCGTACAATTTCGCTATATCCGCCAGGTTGGCAGAAGTCTGAAAAACAGCATTAACCCGCAACCAGGAGGGTTGACCTCGTTTCAGTCGCTCTGTACCAGCCTTGCCGCCCGTATCGGCAGCGGCAACATGGCGGGCGTGGCGCTGGCGATTACCGCTGGCGGACCTGGCGCGGTGTTCTGGATGTGGGTCGCCGCCATCATCGGTATGGCGACCTCGTTTGCCGAGTGCGCCCTCGCACAACTGTACAAAGAGCGCGATCGCCACGGTCAGTTTCGCGGCGGCCCCGCCTGGTATATGGCGCGGGGATTAGGTATGCGCTGGATGGGCGTGTTATTCGCCATCTTTTTACTGATCGCCTACGGCCTGGTGTTCAACAGCGTGCAGGCCAACTCCGTCTCCCGCGCCCTCAAATTCGCATTTGATTTCCCTCCGGTCGCCACCGGTATTGTCATGGCAATTGCCGCCCTGCTGGTTATTGTCCGGGGGATAAAAGGCGTGGCGCGGATGATGCAGTGGTTTGTCCCCGTGATGGCGCTGATGTGGGTCACCACCAGCCTGGTAGTGTGTCTGATCAACATCGACCAACTGCCTGACATCATCATTTCTATCGTCAAAAGCGCGTTTGGCTGGCAAGAAGCGGCGGGCGGTGTGGCGGGATATACGCTGAGCCAGGCGATCACCAGCGGTTTTCAACGCAGTATGTTTTCCAATGAAGCCGGAATGGGCTCAACGCCTAACGCCGCTGCCGCGGCATCATCCTGGCCGCCGCACCCTGCGGCGCAGGGAATTGTGCAGATGATCGGGATTTTTATCGACACGCTGATCGTCTGTAGCGCAACGGCAATGCTGGTTTTACTGGCAGGCAACGGCACGACCTATGCGCCGATGGAAGGGATCCAACTGGTGCAGAAAGCAATGAGTACGCTGGTCGGCGACTGGGGGGCTGCCTTCGTTGCGGTCATCGTCATTCTGTTTGCCTTCAGCTCCATTGTGGTCAACTACATCTACGCGGAAAACAACCTGTACTTTCTGAACCTGGACAATAAGCGCGTCATCTGGATCCTTCGCGTTGCCACCTGTTCTACGGTGGTGGCCGGAACCTTGCTTAGCTTCCCGCTGTTATGGCAACTGGCGGATATCATCATGGCCTGCATGGCGATCACAAACCTGACGGCAATATTGCTGCTCTCTCCGGTGGTACATACTCTGGCGAGTGATTATTTGCGTCAGCGAAAACTGGGTATCCGTCCGGTCTTTGATCCGCTGCGCTACCCGGACATCGAACAGCAACTGGCGCCAGATGCCTGGGACGACATCCCGCGAGACTAATCGCAACTATCGATCAATTCAGTCGTGTTTTTTGCTACAGTCGCAGTAAATTTCCTGCAAGGACTGAACATGCTGATTCTGATTTCACCTGCAAAAACGCTCGACTACCAGAGCCCGCTGGCGACAACGCGCCATACGCTGCCTGAGCTGCTGGACCACTCCCAGCAGCTGATTCATGTGGCGCGCACGCTCTCAGCCCCGCAAATCGGTAAGCTGATGGGCATCAGCGACAAACTTGCCGATCTGAACGCCACCCGCTTTCACGACTGGCAGCCGGACTTCACGCCGGAAAACGCGCGTCAGGCGATTCTGGCCTTCAAAGGCGATGTTTATACCGGATTACAGGCCGAAACCTTTAGCGAAGCCGATTTCGATTTCGCCCAGCAGCATTTGCGTATGCTCTCAGGTCTGTACGGCGTGCTGCGTCCGCTGGATCTGATGCAGCCTTATCGTCTGGAAATGGGCATTCGTCTGGAGAACGCCAAAGGGAAGGATCTGTATCATTTCTGGGGCGATATCATTACCGACAAGCTCAATGAAGCGCTCGCCGCACAGGGCGACCAGGTGGTGATTAACCTTGCGTCGGATGAATACTTCCGGTCCGTGAAACCGAAGAAACTGAACGCCGCATTGATTAAACCTGTCTTCCTCGACGAGAAAAACGGCAAGTTCAAAGTCATCAGCTTCTACGCCAAAAAGGCGCGCGGCCTGATGAGCCGCTACATCATTGAAAACCGCCTGACGAAGCCTGAACAGCTCACCGGCTTTAACAGCGAAGGTTACTTCTTTGATGAAGCCGCCTCCGGAAATGGCGAACTGGTGTTTAAGCGTCACGAGCAGTAATGCCCAATTCGCCGGATGGCGGCTACACCTTATCCGGCCTACTCATCCGCACCGCCTCGTAGGCCCGGTAAGCGACAGCGCCACCGGGCACGATGTTTAGCGCGTCATCATTAACTTACGCAGGGCGGCAAAATCCGCCGGCAGATGTTGCGAAAGCAGCGGTAGATCCGCGCGTTCCGCCAGTTCTTTCGGCAGATCCAGCGTTTCATTGAGAATCGCCTCCACGCTCTCTTTAAACTTCGCCGGGTGCGCAGTGCCGAGGAACAGACCGTATTCGCCCGGATTGAGCTGATCACGCAGGGCGCGGTAGGCCACGGCGGCATGAGGCTCAGAGGTGTAGCCCTTCGCTTTCAGTTCGCGCATCGTTTCCTGTGTGGTTTCATCATCCACAGCCGCATAACCAAGCTCATTCAGACGCCAGATTTTACGGCGGAACAACTCCTCAACGCGCGGCCAGTTGTTCGGCTGACTCACATCCATCGCATTAGACAACGTCGCCTGGGTCGCTTTTGGCGCCCACAGCCCGTCCTGCAGGAAGCGCGGCACCGTGTCGTTAACGTTGGTGGCAGCGATAAAACGCTTTACCGGCAGACCGAGAGATTTCGCCAGCAGGCCCGCCGTCAGGTCGCCAAAGTTACCGCTTGGAACAGAAACCACCAGTTGATTCCGCGCTTCCTGCGGCAATTGAGCAACGGCCTCAAAGTAGTAGCAAATCTGCGCCAGCAGGCGGCTGATGTTGATGGAGTTCGCTGAGTTCAGCCCCAGCGCTACTTTCAGCTCTTCATCATCAAACGCCTGTTTGACCAGCGCCTGACAGGCATCAAAATCGCCATCAATGGCGACGGTTTCAATGTTACCGCCCAGCGTGCAGAACAGTTTTTCCTGCAACGGACTGATTTTGCCATTCGGATAGAGGATCACTACACGCACGTTCGGCAGACCATAAAACGCATGCGCCACGGCCGCGCCGGTATCCCCAGAGGTTGCGGTCAGAATGGTCACCGGTTTGTCGCCGCTGATGTGGGTCAGCATCTGCGCCATAAAGCGACCGCCGAAATCTTTAAACGCCAGCGTCGGGCCGTGGAACAGCTCCAGACAGCCGACATCACCTTCCACCTGAGCAACCGGTGCCGGGAAAGCAAAGGCAGCGCGCACGCGCTCTTCAAGGATCTCCTGTGGGATTTCATCGCCGATGAACGCGGAAAGGATCTTTGCACTACGGCTGACGAAGTCCTGGTTCAGCATCTCATCCACTTCTGTCAGGTTGAATTCCGGCAGCTCATGCGGGAAAAACAGCCCCTGATTCTTGCCCAGCCCCTGCGTGACGGCCTGTGCAAAACTAACCTGCTCGTTGTGATCTTTAAGATTGTAGAGTTTCATCAATTATCCCAGTACTCGTGCGCCCGCCGTGTCCAGCCGGCAAATATGAACAAAGCCTTCCTGATTTTGCAGGTAGTGACTGCCCAGCCAGTCCGCCACGCGTTGCGCCGTCTCCGTTTTATCGCAGAGCGCAAACAGCGTCGGCCCTGAACCGGAAATACCGCTGGCCAGCGCGCCAATTTCCGCGACGGCCTGACGCGCCTGAGCAAAACCAGGCAACAGACGTTCGCGATACGGTTCGGCAATCACATCCTTCATCAGTTTCGCCGCAAGCCCAGGCTGACGGGAATAGCAGGCGTGAATAAACCCGGCCAGGTGACGCCCGTGGGCAATGCAATCCTGGCGACGATATTGCGCAGGCAGGATCGCCCGCGCTTCTGCCGTGGAGACCTTAATGCCTGGATAGGCCAGCACCCACAGCCACTCATCAAAGCCTGGCACCTGCTGACTGATAATGCCGTTTTCTTCGATCATCAACTGCATACCGCCGAGGAAACACGGCGCAACGTTATCGTAATGAATGCTGCCGGAGATACGCCCTTCCAGTTCGCCCATCATCGCCAGCAGACGTGTGTCATTCAGCGGCTTGCCGCAGTGCTCATTCATCGCGACCAGTGCCGCCACCACCGAGCAGGCGCTGGAACCTAATCCGGAGCCGATCGGCATGTTCTTTTCCAGCGTCATCGCCACCGGAATGGGTTTACCCAGTTCCTGACAAAAACGCTCCCAGCACTGGTACACAATATTTTCACGCGGTTCTGGCGGTAGCTTGTCGGCAAAGCGGCCCAGATTATTCAGGCTGAAACTGTCTGCCGCCTCGACCGTTACCACGTCGCCCAGCAGTGAGCCATCAACGGGTGTCACCGCCGCCCCGAGCACATCGAATCCAACGCTCATATTGGCACTGGAAGCCGGGGCATAAACTTTAACCATGTTAGACTCCTAGCTTCCATGAAAGGGTACGCAGCAGGTCAGCAAACACCCCTGCCGCCGTGACGTCGTTACCCGCGCCATAACCGCGCAGAACCAGCGGCAGCGGCTGATAATAGTGACTGTAGAACGCCAGCGCGTTTTCGCCGTTTTTCACTTTGTACAACGGATCGTTACCGTCCACTTCAGAAATCTTCACCCGACAGACGCCGTCTTCTTCGATGTTGCCAACATAGCGCAATACTTTGCCCTCATCACGGGCTTTTGCCACCCGCGCGGCAAAGGCATCGTCAAGCTGCGGCAGATTCGCCATGAACGCGTCAACGTCGCCTGAATCATCAAACGCTTGCGGCAACACCGGTTCAATGACGATGTCAGACAGTTCCAGCTCGCGTCCGGTTTCACGGGCGAGGATCAGCAGCTTACGCGCCACGTCCATCCCCGAAAGATCGTCACGCGGATCGGGTTCGGTATAACCCATTTCACGCGCGATGCGGGTCGCTTCAGAGAGGGTCATGCCTTCATCGAGCTTACCGAAAATAAACGACAGCGAACCAGACAGGATACCGGAGAACTTCAGCAATTCATCGCCCGCATTCAACAGGTTTTGCAGGTTTTCGATCACCGGCAGACCGGCCCCCACGTTAGTGTCATAGAGGAATTTGCGCCGTGACTTCGCGGCAGCGAAACGCAACTGATGGTAGTAATCCATCGACGAGGTATTCGCCTTTTTATTCGGCGTGACCACATGGAATCCTTCACGCAGGAAGTCCGCATACTGATCGGCCACCGCCTGACTGGAAGTACAGTCCACAATCACCGGGTTCAGCAGGTGATATTCCTTCACCAGGCGGATTAAGCGACCGAGATTGAACGGCTCTTTCGCTTCAGCCAGTTCGGCCTGCCAGTTTTCCAGGTTCAGGCCATGCACGTGGGTCAACAGCGCTCTGGAGTTCGCCACGCCGCACACGCGCAGATCGATATGTTTTTTCTTCAGCCAGGTTTGCTGGCGCTTAAGCTGCTCCAGTAATGCGCCGCCTACCCCGCCGACGCCAATGACAAACACTTCAATCACCTGATCGGTATTGAACAGCATCTGATGGGTGACGCGTACGCCCGTCGTGGCATCGTCGTTATTGACCACTACCGAAATGGAACGCTCGGAGGAGCCCTGAGCGATAGCCACGATATTGATATTAGCGCGCGCCAGTGCGGCAAAGAATTTCGCCGAAATACCGCGCAGCGTCCGCATACCATCCCCAACGACAGAGATAATCGCCAGCCGTTCAGTGACCGCCAGCGGTTCCAGCACGCCCTCTTTCAGCTCGAGATAGAATTCATCCTGCAAGGCACGCTGTGCGCGGGCGCAGTCGGCCTGCGGCACGCAGAAGCTGATGCTGTACTCAGAGGATGACTGGGTAATCAGTACCACGGAAATTCCCGCACGGGACATCACCGCAAATACGCGCGCCGCCATCCCCACCATCCCTTTCATACCAGGACCGGAGACGTTGAACATCGCCATATTATTGAGGTTGGAAATCCCCTTCACCGGCAGATCGTCTTCATCGCGGCTGGCGCCGATCAGCGTGCCTGCCGCCTGCGGGTTACCGGTATTTTTGATGAGGCAAGGGATCTGGAACTGCGCGATGGGGGTAATGGTACGGGGGTGAAGCACTTTTGCACCAAAATAGGAAAGCTCCATCGCTTCCTGATAAGACATCGATTTCAGCAACCTGGCGTCAGGTACCTGGCGCGGGTCGCAGGTATATACACCGTCGACGTCTGTCCAGATCTCGCAGCAGTCGGCACGTAAGCAGGCCGCCAGAACCGCAGCAGAATAATCAGAGCCGTTGCGCCCCAGCACCACCAGTTCACCCTTCTCATTACCGGCGGTGAAACCGGCCATCAGCACCATGTGGTCTGCGGGAATACGCCCGGCGGCGATGCGGCGAGTCGATTCGGCGATATCGACGGTGGATTCGAGGTAGTGCCCCACCGCCAGCAGTTTTTCGACCGGGTCAATAACGGTAACGTGGTGGCCGCGCGCTTCCAGTAACCCCGCCATGATGGCGATCGACATCTTTTCGCCACGGCAGATAAGCGCAGCATTAATGCTGTCCGGACACTGTCCGAGCAGGCTGATCCCATGCAGCACATGTTTGATTTGGGCAAATTCCTGCTCAACAAACACCTTCAACTGCGCCAGCGGAAAGCCCGGCTGGGCGTCGGCGAGTCCGGTCAGAAGTTCGGCAAAAATACGTTCGGCATCACTGATATTGGGTAATGCGTCCTGACCTCCGATGGTTTTTTCAATCATCGCCACCAGATGGTTGGTAATTTTAGCGGGGGCAGAAAGAACGGTCGCTACCTGCCCCTGCCTGGCATTGCTTTCCAGAATATCGGCAACCCGCAGAAAACGTTCTGCATTTGCCACTGATGTACCGCCGAACTTCAACACTCGCATGGTTGTTACCTCGTTACCTTTGGTCGAAAAAAAAGCCCGCACTGTTCAGGTGCGGGCTTTTTTCTGTGTTTCCTGTACGCGTCAGCCCGCACCGTTACCTGTGGTAATGGTGATGGTTGTGGTAATGGTGGTGCTGATGCGTTTCATGGATGTTGTGTACTCTGTAATTATTTACCCTAAATAATTCGTCTTGCAGGAAGGCGGCAATTGCGTGAAGCCCCTGGAGCATAGAAAACTATGTGACTGGGGTGAACAAAAGCAGCCAACGCACATGCAACTCGAAGTATGACGGGTAATCTGTCTGTGCTGTATGTCTATATTGGTTAAAGTATCTGGTGACCTAAGTCAATAAATATTTGATTTACTCACCTGACGAAACTTGTTCATGAGCTGCTGGCGAAGGGTTTATTTTCAACCAAACCCGCAGGATAACCCCTCTTGAAATTAGCAGTTATCACCATAAAGAAAACTAAAGACAAATTATTATTTTGTGACATTTTTTTCGATATCATGGACCAGGCGGTGCAACATTGCCGTGTCTCGCTGCCCTAATTGCCCCAGACGCTGTTGCAGCCAGTCGACCAGTTTGATGTCATCTGCAACCTCCAGAGTGGTCAATAGCGTCATGATGCGCGAGCGTAATGCCTGTAACTGAAATTCATCAGATGAATCGACTTCTTTAGCAGGTTGTTGCATTAAATTTGTTAATTGATAGCAGTAGACCATCACCGCCTGCCCCAGATTCAATGAAGGATAATCTGCAACCATTGGCACGCCGGTCAGAACATCCGCCAGCGCCAGTTCATCGTTAGTCAGTCCGGAATCTTCACGACCAAAAACCAGCGCGGCGTGATTCATCCAGGCCGATTTTTCTTCCAGCAGCGAAACCAGTTCCGCCGGCGTCGCGTAGTAGTGAAATTTTGCCCGACTGCGCGCCGTGGTAGCGACGGTAAAATCAACATCAACAAGCGCATCCGCAAGGGTTGGGAAAACGGCAATATTATCAATAATATCGCTGGATCCATGTGCCACCCAACGCGTAGCGGGTTCAAGATGCGCCTGACTGTCAACGATACGCAACTGCGTGAATCCCATGGTTTTCATGGCGCGTGCCGCGGCACCAATGTTTTCCGCTCTGGCGGGAGCGACGAGGATAATAGTAATGCGCATTTTTCTACTCTTTATGCCTGTCCGCAGACAATTGTGTGAACTATGTCAAGATATTACGCGGAGCGAATTTACAAAATTTTAACGAAAATCAGTGAAAAACCGTTTTACCTTCCATAAAAGACGCTAAACTGTTTCCTTACTTTACTAAAGTTTTTTATGTTAACAGAAACAGTATATCCTTCTGTTTATCAGAGATAATTTGATTTAAAATGAATCTCATTCATAGGATTCGCCGTGTTAATTAGTTATCCTGTGCAACTAGTTGGATTATTGCAATTTTGTGATGAAAGCTAGCATTTGGATACGATGATTTCATCAAACTGTTAACGTGCTACAATTGAACTTGATATATGTCAACGAAGCGTAGTTTTATTGGGTGTCCGGTACGTCTTAGCCTGTTATGTTGCTGTTAAAATGGTTAGGATGACAGCCGTTTTTGACACTGTCGGGTCCAGAGGGAAACTACCCACGACCAAGCTAATGATGTTGTTGACGTTGATGGAAAGTGCATCAAGAACGCAATTACGTACTTTAGTCATGTTACGCCGATCATGTTAATTTGCGACATGCATCAGGCAGGTCAGGGACTTTTGTACTTCCTGTTTCGATTTAGTTGGCAATTTAGGTAGCAAACATGCAGACCCCGCACATTCTTATCGTTGAAGACGAGTTGGTAACACGCAACACGTTAAAAAGTATTTTCGAAGCGGAAGGCTATGATGTATTCGAAGCGACTGATGGCGCGGAAATGCATCAAATCCTCTCTGAATATGACATCAACCTGGTGATCATGGATATCAACCTGCCAGGCAAAAACGGTCTTCTGCTGGCGCGTGAACTGCGCGAGCAGGCTAACGTTGCGCTGATGTTCCTGACTGGCCGCGATAACGAAGTCGATAAAATCCTCGGCCTCGAAATCGGTGCAGACGATTACATCACCAAGCCGTTTAACCCGCGCGAACTGACTATCCGTGCCCGCAACCTTCTGTCTCGTACCATGAACCTGGGTACCGTCAGCGAAGAACGTCGTAGCGTTGAAAGCTACAAGTTCAACGGTTGGGAACTGGACATCAACAGCCGTTCTCTGATCGGGCCTGATGGCGAGCAGTACAAACTGCCGCGCAGTGAGTTCCGTGCCATGCTGCACTTCTGCGAGAACCCGGGCAAGATCCAGTCTCGTGCTGAGCTGCTGAAGAAAATGACCGGTCGTGAGCTGAAACCGCATGACCGTACCGTTGACGTGACCATCCGCCGTATTCGTAAGCATTTCGAATCCACGCCGGATACGCCGGAAATTATCGCGACTATTCACGGTGAAGGTTACCGTTTTTGTGGCGATCTGCAGGATTAATCGGGTTACCACCGTCAAAAAAACGGCGCTCAATGCGCCGTTTTTCTTATCTGCTTTTTGCTAAATTCACTTCCAGACGCGTAGCGCATCGTCCACGGGTGCGGACGGTTTCGGCGCTGTCGGTGTTGGTGTCGGTTTCGCGCGCGAGAACGCATACCAGTCCAGATGTCGCGTCAAGAACATCACGCTCCCCAGCGCCAACAACAGCACACTCGTCCCCAACAGCAGCGCGCTGTCTTCCGAGCGCAACAGTACCCACATCACGCCATCCAGCGCTAACAATGCCAGAGTGAAGACCACGCTACTACGCCAGCCCTGTAGCACTGCCTGGAGATAAACCCCGTTCATCAGCGCGCCCACCAGGCTTGCGATAATCCATGCCAGGGTGAAACCAATGTGTTCTGAGAGCGCCAGCAACAGCAAATAAAACATCACCAGCGACAGTCCCACCAGCAGATACTGCATCGGGTGCAATTTTTTACCCGTCAACGTTTCGAACACAAAGAAAGCCATAAATGTCAGTGTAATCAGTAAAATGGCATACTTCGTCGCCCGATCCGTCAGTTGATACTGATCGGCAGGAGTGGCAACCGCGACGCTAAATGACGGCAGGTTATACCACCCGTCTTTTCGCGCATCCACAAACCGATCGCCCAGGTTATTGGCAAACCAACTGCTTTGCCACTGCGCCTGAAACCCTGACACGCTGATTTCGCGCTTGTCGGGTAGAAAATCACCGAGGAAGTTGGGATGCGGCCAGTTGCTGGTGAGCGTCATTTGGCTGCTGCGCCCCACCGGAACCACCGAGAAAGAGCCGGTACCGCTTAAATTGAGTGACATCGCCAGGTTCACATCGCGCATCGCCCATTGCGCATCCGGAAGCGGAATGTGGAGCCCCTCCCCGCGGTCCGTTAATCCCGTCCCCGGTTCGACGGCAAGCGCCATTCCGTTCACCTTCGGTGCTTTCACCACGCCAATCCCCCGCGCATCGCCCACACCAACCACGATAAACGGTTTTCCAAGGGTTACGTTGGGCCGGTTCAGTTCACTCAGTCGCGCGGCATCAAACTCCGCTTTCAGCGTAACATCGGTATGCCAGACCTGCCCTTCGTAGATGCCCACTTTTCGCGGTTCGACATTCTGGTTCCCCTCCACCATCAGCGACTCCGGCAACCAGAAATGGATAAAACTGCGCCTGTGCTGCACCTCTTTCTCATTTTCCAGCACGGTGTATAACTCAGTCACGGGTACGGCAATTAGCGGACCGACCACTTTTTGCGGTCCGCTGGTACTCTGCCGAATCGCATCTTCCACCGCATCACGATAATCAGCACGTTCCACAATAATCTGCCGGACCATCATCAGGGGGATCAGCAGCAACACAATCGCGCCACCTAAGGTGACGATTTTCCAGAACAGGGGGGATTTCAACATAGCGTTCTCCTTATGCAATACCCGCAGAGTACGCACGCTATGTGGGGGGAATTTGAAGTTATGTGAAGTGACGGTGAAGTGTGAGCGTGGCCTCAACGCCGCCTTCCGGCCGGTTACGTAATTCCGCACTCCCCTTCAACAGTCGCGCCACTTCGCGGACGAACGCCAGTCCCAAACCGCTGCTTTTGAGGCCATTCTCACGCGGCAGTGAGTAAAAGCGGTCAAATATCCGCGGTAAGGCAAAATCAGGAATGCCTGTACCGGTATCAGCCACCGTCAGCGTCACCATCTCTGCATGCGCCTGTGCGCTGAGGGTGATCGCTCCGCCTGCCGGGGTGAAATCTATGGCATTGTCCAGCAGGTTACCCAACGCCTGTTCCAGCAGCGCCGGCTCCGCAGAGACGCTTAACGCCGAGGGGACAATCTCCAGCGATATCGCCTTCGTCGCCAGTTGAATAGCGCGCGCGTCGCTGATTTGCGCAAACAGTTCATCGACCTCAACCGGAGAGAGGGCAATATCCTGACGGTTTTCCAGCCGCGCCTGGCGCAGCAAGGTTTCAACCAGCGCCTGCATCCGCGCATTTTGGCTGAGAATATTGTCGGTAAAGCGCTTAACAATGTCCGGAGGCGGATTTTCCCGCAGAATTTCCGCCGCGCCGCGAATGGCTGCCAGCGGACTCTTCAGCTCGTGGGTAAGCGCGTACACGTACTGTTCGATGTAATTCTTGCCTTCCAGCTTCAGACGCATACTCTCCAGCGCCTGCGCCAGCTTGCGCAACTCACTGCTGCCCAGTTCGGGCAGCGGCATCGGCTGGTTTTCGGTTACGGAATCCGCATAGCGCGTCAGGCGGGCAATCGAACGGTTAATCCACCAGACCATCCCGGCACCAATCACCAGCGCAATGCCAAGCAGAATTGCGCTGGCCCAAAGGATCCGCCGTTCGCTGCGTTTAATCACCGGTGCCATCGCGGCATTGGGTTTTCCCACACTGAGCACGCCGATGATCTTTCCGTTGTCGACAACCGGCGCTGCAACATACATGACCGAGCTTTCCGGATCGGCGGGATCCTGCGGCGTACTGCGCGCGCCATACTGCCCACGCAGCGTTAGCCAGACATCGTTCCAGCGAGAGTAATCCTGCCCGACCGCTTTATTGACGGAGTCAAACACCACGTTGCCCTGCGCATCCGTCATGTAAACATGGTATTCGTTGCGGACTTTATTGATTCCGCTGATGTTGGCACGAAAGGGACGGTTATGCAGTTGCGTAAACGCCTGCGCCAGTTGGCCATGCGCCGGGTTACCCGACAGGAGATCGTCACGCGCCAGCGCCGCCAGCAGCGTGGCGGTATCGATCAGCGTCCCTTCTGTTGCACGCCGTACGCCAGGTTTAATCTCCTGTACAAAAATAGAGAGAACAAACCACGCGGCAACAGCGACAATCAGGAAATAGCCCAACAGCAAACGCATGCCAATGCGCATCAGAGGCTCCTCAGGCTGTAGCCCATTCCACGATGCGTGTTGATCGGCGAGAGCGTCGGGTTGATAGCGCGCAGTTTGGCGCGCAGCGTTTTGATGTGCGTATCGACCGTCCGGTCGTATGTATCCTGCGCATCGGCCCAGACGATATCCATCAGTTGCTGGCGCGAATAGACACGCCCTGGGGATAACAGCAGCGTTTTCAGCAGCAAAAACTCATAGCGCGTGAGCGACAGGGGCGTGCCAAACCAGGCCACTTCGGCAGCCGGTTCATTCAGCTCAAAATGGCCGGTTTTGACAACAGGCGACGGCGTGGAAAACTTCTTCACACGACGTAGCAGCGTGCGGACTCTGGCGCAGACTTCCCGCGGCGAAAACGGTTTGGCGACGTAATCGTCGGCACCGATTTCCAGCCCCAGCAGACGATCCACCTCGTCACTGCGCGCCGTCAGAAAGAGGATCGGTAATGCCGGATGGTACTCCAGCAATCGTCGGCACAGCTCAAAGCCGCTGATATCCGGCAACCCGACATCGAGAATCGCCACATCCGGGCACTGATGACGCGCTTTGTCCAGCGCGGGCTGCCCGCGCTCAAAGGCTTCCACGCTAAACCCTTCCTGCTGGAGCATATAAATCAGGGTATCCGCGATACCCTGCTCATCTTCCACCAGCCAGACCGACACCTGCTGCATAATGCTTCCCTGTTATTCGCGCCACGGCATGATAGGTACCGCGCTAATGGCATTTTTCGGCGACCCATCGACCACCTTGTCGGAATAGGCCAGATAGGCCAGCGCGTTGCGTTTGGCATCATAGAAACGCACGACCTGTAAGGATTTGAAGACCAGCGAGGTGCGTTTCTTAAAGACCACTTCGCCCTGCGCTTTACCGTTCTTGATTCTGTCGCTCAGTTCTACCGGTCCTACCTGCTGGCAGGAGATGGCGGCATCAGAAGTATCTTCTGCCAGCCCCAGCCCGCCTTTTATGCCACCGGTTTTGGCACGACTGACGTAGCAGGTCACGTTTTTAACATCGGGATCGTCAAACGCCTCCACGACAATTTTATGATCCGGTCCAAAGATCTTAAACACCGTATCGACGGAACCGATCTGCTCGGCAGATGCCAGCGGTGCCAGCATGACCAACAAGGAGGAAAGGATTAAACTCTTGTATTTCATATTGTTACCATTATTAAATTTTACGCTGCGCAATTATTCGACATTGTAAAAGAAACTGTTTACAGATCACAGGATTACAATAATCTCGTTTTATCGAATCCAAAAAAAGCATTAATGCGCAAAAAAAACACTGAATGCTAAAACAGCAAAAAATGCTATTATCCAATAATCTGATGTCAGGTGTTTGTAGTTGAAAGGATGAGGATATTTTATGGATCAGGCCGGCATTATTCGCGACCTATTAATCTGGCTGGAAGGTCATCTGGATCAACCCCTGTCGCTTGATAATGTGGCGGCGAAAGCGGGTTATTCCAAGTGGCACCTGCAGAGAATGTTTAAGGACGTGACGGGCCATGCGATTGGCGCGTATATCCGCGCGCGCCGCTTATCGAAATCCGCCGTTGCGCTTCGCCTGACGGCTCGTCCGATTCTGGATATTGCCCTGCAGTACCGCTTCGACTCTCAACAAACGTTCACCCGCGCCTTTAAGAAACAGTTTTCCCAGACGCCTGCACTGTATCGCCGTTCACCGGAATGGAGCGCATACGGTATTCGCCCGCCTCTGCGTCTGGGCGAATTTGCTATGCCTGAACATAAGTTTGTCACTCTGGAAGATATGCAACTGCTGGGTGTCACACAGAGTTACTCGTGTTCGCTGGAACAAATTTCCGATTTCCGCCACGAAATGCGCTATCAGTTCTGGCACGATTTCCTCGGCCACGCGCCAACAATTCCGCCAGTACTCTATGGCCTGAACGAAACGCGTCCCAGTCATGAAAAAGATGACGAACAGGAAGTGTTCTACACCACCGCGCTGCCGCAGGATCAAGCCAACGGTTACGTACAGTCGGCACAACCGGTGCTGTTACAGGGCGGCGAGTATGTGATGTTTACTTACGAGGGGCTGGGAACGGGCGTTCAGGAGTTCATCCTGACGGTCTATGGTACCTGCATGCCGCTCCTGAACCTGACACGCCGTAAGGGCCAGGATATCGAGCGGTACTACCCGGCTGAAGATGCCAAAGCCGGTGACCGCCCTATTAACCTACGCTGCGAATTCCTGATTCCGATCCGCCGTTAGCGCTGTAGCTCATCCAACGCAGGGGCGTCCAGATGCGAGATGTCCCCTGCCGTTTCGACCACCCATCCCGGCGCCAGCCACAAGCTTTCCTGATAATCCACCCGCGAAATCGAGCAATTACGCAGGCGCAAGCGGCGTTCAGCGTAGGCAGGAAGCCCCAGAATCGTACTGACCAGACAGCCCAGCGCAATGCCATGACTGACCAACAGCGGACGACTCCCCTGCGGCAGATCCAGGCACGCGGCGAGCGCGCCATGAACACGATCGCTCAGCTCCTGCATCGACTCCCCTTCGGGAATACGTCCGTCGACGGTGCCGTTGACTAACTGGCGACGCCAATTCTCTTCTTCTTCGGTCAGGGTATCAATATGACGTTTTTCCAGCACGCCCATGTGCAGCTCGCGCAGGCGAGCATCTAAGGTGACATCACAACCACAGGCCTGGGCGATGATTTCAGCGGTGCGGCGGGTACGTCCCAAATCGCTACTAATGACGTGGGTGATACCGAGGCTTTTCGCGCGGTCACCTACCTGCATAGCTTGTTGCTCACCTTTAGCGGTCAGCGGACTGTCGGACTGGCCTTGAATGCGTCGCTCGGCGTTCCACTGCGTTTCACCGTGGCGAACAAGGTATACCTGTAACATGCTATTTTTCCGTATACTGCAAAGAGTTTTTATAAAATCGAGCTTAATTATGCACCATGTTGTCTCAGCAACCACCAATCCCGCCAAAATTCAGGCAATTCTGCAGGCATTTAACGAGATCTTCGGTGAAGGATCCTGCCATATTGAGTCCGTGGACGTCGATAGCGGCGTACCGGAACAACCCATCGGAAGTCCTGAAACGCGTGCTGGCGCACGGAATCGGGTCGAAAACGCTCGTCGTGCGCGCCCCGATGCCGACTTCTGGGTAGCCATCGAAGCGGGTATCGATGAAGACGCAACCTTCAGTTGGGTGGTTGTCGAAAACGCAACCCAGCGCGGTGAAGCGCGTTCTGCAACGCTGCCACTGCCTGCGGTGATCCTTGAAAAAGTGCGCGAGGGTGAAGCGCTGGGCCCGGTGATGTCACACTACACAGGTATCGATAAGATTGGCCGAAAAGAAGGGGCGATTGGCGTGTTTACCGCCGGGAAACTGACGCGCGCCAGCGTCTACCACCAGGCGGTGATTCTGGCGCTCAGCCCGTTTCATAACGCAATTTATCAGTGAGAGTGTAGGCCGGATAAGACGACGTCGTCATCCGGCGATGGTGCGGTTGCGAGCCTGATGGCGCTACGCTTATCAGGCCTACGAAAACGCTTTTCAGGCGTTTTTCAACAATACGGCTTCAAGCCACTGACGCAATTCAACCGGGGCAGATTTCAGGCTGTTAGAGCCGCGGGTAATAGTGGCAATCCCTGCACCCAGCTCGTTTTTAAGCTCGCGCTGGCTCATTTCGCCACGTAATAACTCTTCGATAATGCGTACACGCGTCCCCAGCGCTTCGCGCTCATCCGGGGTCAGCATCAGTTGCAACAGCGGTAAGTGCAGATCCTCTGCGTAAGACTGGCGGAGCAACTCCACAAAACGAAGCCACTCCTGATTACGTTGTTCGGCCATCGCCGATGAATAAGGGGAATGCTGGGTCATGTTATGCCGCCCTGTTGTACTCACACACGAGTACAAATCATAACATAACCCACCAGATTAATAACGTCTCTGCCACTCAGAATCGCTCATCAGGGTGTCTTTCTGCCCCATGAAATAGCGATAGTAAGCATCGTAAGCCAGCACGTTCTTCACATAGCCACGCGTTTCCGAGAAGGGAATGCTCTCGACAAACGCCACGGCGTCGATCCGTCCTGCGCTGTTGCCAAGCCAGGTACGCACGCGCCCGGGTCCGGCGTTGTAAGCCGCTGACGAGAAGATCCGATTATTGCCAAACTGCTGATAGACGTACTGCAGGTAGCTGGTGCCGATGTTGATATTGGTTTCCGGATCCAGTAACTGATTCTGGCTGCTGTAACCCGGAATAGAGAACATCTTCACCGTGTGCGTCGCGGTACCTGGCATAATCTGCATCAGCCCGCTGGCGCCGACCGGCGATTTCACCTTCGGGTTCCAGGCGCTTTCCTGACGCGCGATCGCCATCGCATAGCTTTGCGGAATATCTTTGCCGCGGGTATAGCGGGTAAAGAGATCCTGATACGCCAGCGGGAAGCGCTCCTCCAGATGATCCCAGAGTTTACCGGCGATCGTCGCCTGCACGCTCAGATCCCACCACTGATTATTGAAGGCATAACGCGCCAGTTGCGCCTGCTCCGTCTTCGTCCGGCTGGTGACGAGATTCGCCCATTCGCTGCGGGCGGTGTTATCCATATTCCAGTACATCAGTTCGCGAACGCGGGCCATTTCCGCTCCCTGAGTCAACGCGTTATTCACATCGCCCGGCGCTTTATCAATTTTCAGAACGTACTCTTCTCCCAGACGCTGCGCTGCCACCATCGGGTAGAAACCGCGCTGCTGCATCAGCGCATGCAGGATCTCTTTTGCTTCCGCTTCCCGTCCCCGCTCCAGCAGCAAATCGGCCTGCCAGTAGCGCCATTCGTCCTTCTCCTTCGCTTCCATCGGCAGACGCGCCAGCCAGGTGTTCAGGCCACGGCGATCGCCAGTCCCGAGCGCCATGCGCACCCGACGCTCCACCAGCGTGGTGGACTGCGAGCGCATAATCGCGTCGTCTCGCCATTTCGCCTGCTCGTCGGTGACGTCGTTGCCCATTAATCGCCAGGCGACGATATCGCGCAGTTCCTGGGTTTGATCTTCATTCAACTGCTGCGCCTGCACCAGTGACGGAATCATCAGACGTGCGTTTTCCGCATCCTGACGAGCGACGCTGGCAAAGGCCACCGCGGCCATCTGACGGGTGAAATCGGTCGCGCCGGTGGTGCGCGCAAAGGTCATGACGCTGTTCGGATTGTTCGCCAGTGAGATAATCGCTGACGCAATCGTCTGGTACTCCGCCGGCATCTGCCCGGCCAGTACCGTCACCAGTCCGGTATTGCCCGCTTTCATCGCCAGGCGAATGCGCTCCAGGTAAGAGAGCGGATCCTGTGTGCCAGACGCGCGCCAGACGCTGAACAGTTTGTCACAGGCATTGGGCTGGCTTTTACCGGTCAGCCACAGCGCTTTTGCCCCCTGCCAGGCCTCTTCCGTTTGCCCGGTATTCCACTTCGCGTAATAGTAATTGCACTGCGCCTCGGTGGTTCTCGGCTTCTCCGGGCTAAATGCTAATAATCCGCGCCAGTCTTCACGCCGCGCCAGCTCGTTTACGAAACGCGATTCCAGCGTACGCGCTGGCGGCAGGGTTGGGTTGGCACGGACAAAGTTGGTCACCGTGACGGTCGGCTGATTCATCAGATCATCGGTGATTTGCCGATATTCCAGATAGGGATACAGGGGGTAATTCTTCAGGCCTGGCATCATCTGCTCCACGACATCCATCTGTCGGTTATCCCAGGCCTGCTTAATTTGTGCGTAACGGTTACGCTGTTCATCCAGTGAATCGGCTCGCGCAGCCTGACTTAGCGTCAGCAGGCACACGCCGGCGGCAATAAGACGCCAGGTAAATCGTTGGGCTTTGTCCACAAGCTCTTCCTCTAAATATGATACGTCGTTGCAGCCTCATGCCGCCTAATGATTTCATGCTAACCAGTCATTGGCATTTACGCCACGTCGCGGACACTTTTTTACTTTTACTGCGAGTGAGATCTGCTGGCTGGGATTGAGAAGGGAAAAAGGCTACACTTCGCCTCTGAAAACATCTATATCCTAAATAATTCGAGTTGCAGGAAGGCGGCAAGGGAGTAAATTCCCCAGGAGCTTACATAAGTAAGTGACTGGGGTGAACGAGTGCAGCCAACGCACATGCAGCTTGAAGTATGACGGGTATATTCATCACGATAAATACAGAGGCGAGTCCAACGTGGCCCAATTCGTTTATACCATGCATCGTGTCGGCAAAGTCGTTCCGCCGAAACGTCATATTCTTAAAAACATCTCGCTGAGCTTCTTCCCTGGCGCAAAAATCGGCGTACTGGGCCTTAACGGTGCCGGTAAGTCCACCCTGCTGCGCATCATGGCGGGCATCGATACAGATATTGAAGGCGAAGCCCGCCCGCAGCCTGGCATCAAAATTGGTTACCTGCCGCAGGAACCTCAGCTTAACCCTGAACACACCGTACGCGAGTCTGTTGAAGAAGCGGTGGCGGAAGTGGTCAACGCACTGAAAGGTCTGGATGAGGTTTACGCGAAATATGCCGAACCGGATGCCGACTTCGATAAACTGGCCGCGCAACAGGGCAAGTTTGAAGAGATCATTCAGGCGCACGACGGTCATAACCTGAACGTGCAACTGGAGCGCGCTGCCGACGCCCTGCGTCTGCCAGACTGGGACGCCAAAATCGCGACCCTCTCCGGGGGTGAACGTCGCCGTGTCGCACTGTGCCGTCTGCTGTTAGAAAAACCTGACATGCTGCTGCTCGACGAACCGACCAACCACCTGGATGCAGAATCCGTGGCCTGGCTGGAGCGCTTCCTGCACGACTTCGAAGGCACCGTGGTGGCAATTACCCACGACCGTTACTTCCTCGATAATGTCGCAGGCTGGATCCTCGAACTTGACCGCGGCGAAGGTATTCCGTGGGAAGGTAACTACTCCTCCTGGCTTGAGCAGAAAGATCAGCGTCTGGCACAGGAAGCCTCTCAGGAAGCGGCGCGCCGTAAATCTATCGAGAAAGAGCTGGAGTGGGTTCGTCAGGGCGCGAAAGGCCGTCAGTCTAAGGGCAAAGCCCGTCTGGCACGCTTTGAAGAGCTGAACAACACTGAATACCAGAAACGTAACGAAACCAACGAACTGTTTATTCCACCTGGACCGCGTCTGGGCGATAAAGTCGTTGAAGTCAGCCACCTGCGTAAATCCTACGGCGACCGCGTGCTGATTGACGATCTGAGCTTCTCCGTACCGAAAGGCGCAATCGTCGGGATCATCGGTCCGAACGGCGCGGGTAAATCCACCCTGTTCCGTATGATGTCCGGTCAGGAACAGCCAGACAGCGGCACCATTACGCTGGGTGAAACCGTTAAGCTGGCTTCCGTCGATCAGTTCCGTGATGCCATGGATAACAGCAAAACCGTGTGGGAAGAAGTGTCCGGCGGGCTGGATATCATGAAGATCGGCAACACCGAAATGCCAAGTCGCGCCTATGTGGGCCGCTTTAACTTCAAAGGTGTTGATCAGGGCAAACGCGTCGGCGAACTGTCTGGCGGTGAGCGTGGTCGTCTGCATCTGGCGAAACTGTTACAGGTTGGCGGCAACATGCTGCTGCTCGATGAACCGACCAACGACCTGGATATCGAAACCCTGCGCGCGCTGGAAAACGCCCTACTGGAGTTCCCGGGTTGCGCAATGGTTATCTCGCACGACCGTTGGTTCCTTGACCGTATCGCCACCCACATTCTGGACTACCAGGATGAAGGGAAAGTGGAGTTCTTCGAAGGTAACTTCACTGAATACGAAGAGTACAAGAAACGCACGCTGGGCGCAGACGCGCTGGAGCCGAAGCGTATCAAGTACAAACGTATCGCGAAGTAATCAGTAAGATTGCCGGATGGTGGCGCAAATGCCTCATCCGGCCTACAGGACGCGTATCTGTAGGCCGGATAAGCGCAGCGCCATCCGGCATTTTCGATTATTGCGCTTTAGCCGTTGCCGGTTGCTGACCCGCTGCAGGTTCCAGTTGGAACACCACATCGACCTGATCATCAAACTGAATCGCCGCCTGCTCGTAAGTTTCCTGCGCTGACACCGGTGCCGCATCCGCTTTCATCATCCGCACCATCGGGCTTGGCTGATAGTTCGAGACATGGTAACGCACGCTGTAAACCGGACCCAGTTTGCTGTTAAAACCGGCCGCCAGTTCCTGCGCCTGATGAATAGCATCATCAATCGCCGCTTTACGCGCTTTGTCTTTATAAGCATCCGGTTGCGCCACGCCCAACGAAACGGAACGAATTTCGTTCAGCCCCGCTTTCAACGCGCCGTCCAGCAGCGGGTTGAGTTTATCTAACTGACGCAGCGTCACTTCGACAGTACGTACCGCACGATACCCTTTCAGAACGCTTTTCCCATTCTGATAGTCGTAATCCGGTTGAGTGCGCAGGTTCGCTGAGCTGATGTCTTTTTTCGCGACCTGATTTTGCTCAAGGAAAGAAAGGTATTGCGCAACGCGCTCATCAGCCTGTTTCTTCGCCGTCGCTGCGTCTTTCGCCGCAACATTAACCTCAATTGCCAGCGTGGCAATATCAGGTGCAGCGTCCACGCTTGCCGTCCCGGAAGTCACGATGTGCGGTCCGTCAGGCAATTCGCCTGCCTGCACCGACATTGCACTGAATCCCACTAATGCCGCCAGGGCCATCACTTTGAACTTCACTGTCGCTCCTCCATGTTACGTAAATTGCCCCAAATTTCAGGGCGCATGCAGGCAAGCTTAGCGCGAAATAGTGCGTTGTCCATCAGACAACGCCTGGAGCGTAACGGACTGGCGCTTAGTTGAACAAGGCGTGAACATGCGCAACGCCTTCTTTTGCCAGTTGAAAAGCGATGAACCACATCACCAGACCGACCAGCGTATTGATGATCCGCTGCGCTTTAGCCGTGCGCAGTCGCGGCGCAAGCCACGCCGCCAGCAACGCCAGACCGAAGAACCACAAGAAGGAGGCGCTGACGGTGCCGAGCGCGAACCAGCGTTTGGGTTCGACATCCAGTTGTCCACCCAGACTGCCCAGCACCACGAATGTATCCAGGTAGACGTGTGGATTCAGCCATGTCACCGCCAGCATGGTGGCGATAATCTTCCAGCGCCCCTGCTTCATCACTTCCGCGCTGGCCAGTTCCAGATTGCTGCTCATCGCCGTCTTTAAGGCGCCAAAGCCGTACCACAGCAAAAAGGCGACACCGCCCCAGGTGACCAGCGCCAACAGCCACGGCGACTGCATCAGTAATGCGCTGCCGCCAAAAATCCCGGCGCAAATCAGCAGCAGATCGCTGACGGCGCACAGTAGCGCAATCATGATGTGATACTGGCGACGAATCCCCTGATTCATCACAAAAGCATTCTGCGGGCCGAGCGGAAGTATCATGGCTGCACCAAGCGCAAGACCTTGAAAATAATACGATATCACGGTAATCATCCTGAGCATTGTCTCTATAGCGCAGACTATAGCGCGGGATGATTATTAGCGGAAATGGATAATATTAATCGCGGATTAGGGAAATTAATGACGAGGGAAGGTTGCCGGATGCCACGGTGCGCATCCGGCATATCATTATTCTGCCGCGCCTTCTTTCACGCGTTTGAAATTCACGTCCATCTGCGGATACGGGAAGCTGATTCCAGCGGCATCAAACTCACGCTTAATCCGCTCCAGCACGTCCCAGTACACATTTTGCAGATCGCCGCTGTTGCTCCAGACGCGCACCACAAAGTTAATCGACGACGCGCCCAACTCATTCAGACGCACCGTCATTTCACGATCTTTCAGAATGCGATCTTCTGACTCGATAATCCCGGTGAGGATCTGTTTCACCTTATCGATATCAGAGTCGTAAGCGACGCTGATAATAAATTCATTACGGCGTACCGGCTCGCGGGAAAAGTTGATGATATTGCCGGCAATGATTTTACCGTTCGGGATCACGACAATTTTACCGTCCACGGTTCGCATGGTAGTGGAGAAAATCTGCACATTCAGCACCGTCCCGGCAACGCCGCCCAGATCCGCATACTCACCGGCACGGAACGGACGG
Source organism: Citrobacter freundii complex sp. CFNIH2 (assembly GCF_002880615.1). Taxonomy (NCBI): domain Bacteria; kingdom Pseudomonadati; phylum Pseudomonadota; class Gammaproteobacteria; order Enterobacterales; family Enterobacteriaceae; genus Citrobacter; species Citrobacter freundii complex sp. CFNIH2. The sequence continues at coordinate 3,058,960 of NZ_CP025757.1, forward strand.
AACATGACCAGCAGAACGCCTGCGGCAAGGTTAGACAACGATCCCTGCAACGCCAGACCAACCGCTAAACCGGCGGCACCGAGCACCGCAATCACCGACGCCGTCTGTACCCCTACCCGGCCCAGTGCGGCAATCAGCGTGAAGGCAATAATTCCGTAGCGCACCAGCGCGGAAAGAAAGTCTGCCACGGTGGCATCGATATGACGCGCCACCATCAGGCGGTTAACCGTATTCGACACCAGGCGCGCCACGATCATCCCGACAATAACAATGGCCACTGCCGCCACGATGTTGACGGCATAGCTCAACAGCAATTCCTGGTTGCGGACCAGCCAGGTCCCCGCACCGTTGATGCTGTCGACAACATTCAAATCTTCCATTACATGTTCCTTGGTCATAACAAATCAGAAGCAAATGAGATCAATCTCACGAAAACACCCCGTTAAAGGTAAACAATAATGGGTGAATATGCCATTTCCGTTATGTTCCAATTCTGGATATCACGACTATTGCCGTTATGCGGGACGATCCACCATCCGCAAAAATCCCCCCACCAGCACATGTTTTTGTTTAAAAATTGCGGCGATTTCACTGACCACTTTTCCACTTCCGGCATTCTTCCAGGCGATAGAGAGCGGTGACGGCTGGCGAGGGTTCACCACCGAACGAGCCACCAGTGCACCGGATTCTACGTAAGGTCGACACAGACGTTCCGGTAAAAAACCGACGCCCAGGCCACTTAAGTGACAGGCCAGCTTGGTGCTGAGATCCGGGACTTTAATTTCCTTTTGTCCGCTCAGCAGCCAGGCCACGCGACGGGTGAGCGTGCGCGACGTATCTTCAATATTGATAGCGGGGTAGCGACGCAGCATATCATCCGATAACACCGTTGCCGGATGGCTGGCCAGCGGGTGATTCTGCGCCACCACAAACTGCCAGCTAATGTCCCCCAGCGGCAGCAGCGAAATGTTGTTTGACAGCGATTCGGAACCGGTCACGCCAATCGCCAGTTGATAGTCGTCATACAGCAACGAATCCCACACGCCCATATAGACCTGGCGGGAGATCTGGAAACGGGTGAAGGGAAATTGTTGATGCAGCCACGTCAGTAAATCGGCGGTCGTCTGCGGCTGATAGAGCAAATTGTTGATGACGATATTAACCTGACGCTCAACGCCCGCATTAATCTGCTGCAACTCATCAGGCATGGCGTCCAGCCAGTTAAGCCACTGGCGACAATGTTCGAGCAGATGCTGACCGGCCAACGTCAGGCTGACGGAACGCGTGGTTCGTAAAAAGAGCTGCGTCCCCACCTGCTCCTCGAGCGTTTTGATGCGGTAGCTGATTGCCGCAGGCGTTTTATGCAGTGAGCTGGCAGCGCGGGAAAAACTCTCCGTCTCAGCTACCCGAATAAATGTGCGTATTGTTTCCTGATCGAGCATGCTTTCCCCTTGAGTCAGCCATCTGCAACCAGCGTTGCGCCAGCGCAATCCCTAACACAGTGTCAGCGCCGGAGGTGTGCCCCACCGTGAGCAGACGACGAAGTGCGTGGCCTGCGTCACGCCCGGTTTGCAAGCTGCGCATCACCCCCAACACCGGCGTCGAAAATTCGCCCACTCTGGCGCTATTAAGATAGCTACAGCTTACCGAAGTTGTCAGCCGCGCAAGTTGATCCGCCGGGGGTAAAAAAAGGTGAACCGGTATCCCGGCAGCAATAAAGACCGCCAGCATTCCCGTAAGCATATCATCACCGCTGGGCGTGAGTCCGGGGCCTCGTCCGATAAGCCAGCGCCAGTCAGGCGCGGCGCCCTTCGCCCAACGCTCCAGCCCGGCAACAATCTCTGAATAGCACGACAGGGTATGGAGTGGCTGATTGAGTGTGCCCCCCAAACCCGTTTGCTGGACACAAGAAGACAGGTCGAGCAGTGCGATGGCGGAAGGAGTCAGTTGCAGCCTGAGCTGGCGCTGGGGGCGAAGGGTTACCCCCTGCCCGGTCAGCAGATCCCCGGTTTTGCACAGGCGCGAAACCGTCGTCAGGCGGGAAAACTGTGCACGACTCAACAGTACGCCGGTCGGCCCCATGCCTTTACCGTAGCGGTATAACGTCAGTAATTCTCCGTTTGCATGGCTGAAATTGATCGCCTGGGAGAAGCGACTGTGCAGCGTCCATTCACCCTCTGGAAGTCGATAAAGCCCGGCGCAGGCCAGGGCATTGAGAATGAACATAGGTTGCTCCGAAATGCCGGATCGCGGCTTCACCTTATCCGGCCTACGATTGACGCAGATCCGTAGGCCCGGTAAGCGTTAGCGCCACCGGGCATTGCTGTTACGCCGTGATGTGATGTTCTTCCGCCAGCGCTTCCAGCGCTTTTTCAAAGCACAACAACGGTGCGCGTACGGTCCCTGCGCCAACCTGACCGATTCCGGCTTCGCGGTGAGCGATACCGGTGTTGATCAGCGGCGTAATCCCCGTTTCCACGACGCGACGGATATCCAGCCCCAGACACGCCCCTTTGAAATCCCAGGACGGGATCTGGAACAAAGGGTTGTTGGCGAGGTAGATTTCCGCCATCTCCTCGGACGTTTCCAGCGCGGCCCCCATACCGCCCGCGCCGACGAAACGCGTCACGCCAGGCGCGGCAATCATGGCTGCGCCACCGATGCCCAGCGTCTCGGTAATGGCGCTATCACCGATATCCGGGTTAGCGTCAGCCTGACTGTAGCCGGTAAAGAACAAACCCTGCGGTGTATTCACTGGCGCGGTAAACCAACGGTCGCCGGTGCCGCTGACGCGAATCCCGAACTCACGCCCGTTGCGCGTCATTGCCGTCACCACCGAACCGGCTTTAATCACTGCCGCCGCATCCATCACCGCTTTGCTGTAGGCCATCGCCAGGTTAAGGAAGAACTGATCGGTCACGCTCAGGAATTGCAGCACCTCAATGATTTCGGCTTTCGGGCGGTCAAGACCGGCAATCACAGGGGACAGCGTGCGCAGCAGTAGCGACGAGGCCGCGATATTACGCTGATGGAATTCGTCCCCCATCGTAATCGCCTGGGCCATCATCGCCGTCAGATCCACGCCGTTATCCATGCACGATAAGGCCTCCTGTAACACCGGTGCCAGCGTATCGCGCATCCAGCGTAGACGCGTCTGCACATCCTCACCGTAGGCGCCGAAACGCATGACCTTGCCAATCCCTTCGTTCAGGTTGCAACAGGACTGATTGCCGTGCACCACGTCTCGTACGACCAACACTGGCATATTCGCCGAGGTGATGCCGCCCATCGGGCCGACGGCGCCGACATGATGGCACGGGATAAATTCCACTTCGCCCTGGCTCAGGAGACTGACGGCCTCCTCTTCAGTGGTTGCCCACCCCTCAAACAGCGATGCGCCGATACAGGCGCCGCGCATGGGCCCCGTCATCTCTTCCCAGGCAATCGGCGGGCCGGCGTGCAGCAATTTACGCCCGGAGGACAATTCAACCACCGCCTCTTTCGCAGGACGGACAGCAACCCAGTGCGGGCGGGCGGCTTTGATGCGTTCAATAATGGCGTCGTTGGCCTGTGCAATTGATGAATACATATCGGTACCTCTGAATTAATGTAACTGCTTGAGTAAACTGGCGAGACGCGCATTGCCACCGGCAATCGGCGCCCACTGATAATGCACAACCGGCGTGCCGCTGCTTTGCAGATCCAACGCGAAGCTGCGCAGTCCGGCATTGATCACCTGTACGCCATCCAGCAAAGGGTTAGGTTCAACGGATGGGCGGGAGTCCTGATGATGTGTCAGGCTGATTGCGAGCAACACGGCCTCTTCCAGGGTTTCCACCACGGCGATGCCTGCATCACGCAGGATGTCAGTTTGTCCACTGCGTCCCTGTGGGTCGGCATCGGTTCCGGTCAGGGTGGCGATGGTGACCAGCGGCGCGTTCCGCGTTGCGCGAACCTGCTCGACAGCCTCAACAACGGCGCCCGCCGGGTCAGCACAAGCGCCATAGCCCAGCACTACATCCAGCAGCAGCACGCCCACGTCCGGCATCGCTGCCAGCTTTTCGATTTCAATGCTGCGGGTTGTCGGGTCGATCATCGGGTGTGGTCTGCCCAACGTGTAGCTGTCATCCCCCAGATCGACAATGCGATGGCCCTGCGCGTCGAGCATGACGCCAGCAGCGTGGCTTTCGCTCACCGGCACACCCAGCCCGGCCGAAAGCAACATCGCCGCTTCAGCCGCGAGGGTTCCGCCGGCATACAGCCCATAAATGCCTTTTCCTGCCACCTCAGGTTGAATCAGGCGCTGCTGAGCCACGCGCATCAGCAACACGGCCAGTTGGGCGGCATCTGAAAGCGAATTCGCCAGCCAGACATTCCCTTCACGGCGCTGTTCCGGTTTATTCCCGAGAAAGAGCGCGACCACCGGTTTACCTACCTTTTGCATCGCATTGATAATGCGGGTTCTGACCTGCGGCGACGGCGGCTTGGAGACAAACGCGATCACCCGCGTGGCATCATCAGCCGCCAGCATCTCCAACGCCGTTAACGCACTGATGCCTCCCACTTCCGCACTCAGATCACGCCCCCCCAAACCGATGGCATGGCTGATCCCCTGCTGGTGCAGCGCAATCTGAGAGGTGACCTCCTGAATACCCGTTCCGGACGCCCCAATTACGCCAATCCCGCCGTCGGGCAACACGTTCGCGAAAGCCAGTGGGCTACCGGCAATCATCGCCGTCCCGCAATCCGGCCCCATCACGATCAGCCCTTTCTCGCGAGCCAACGTTTTCAGCTCAACTTCCTGCTCCAGCGGTACGTTATCGGAGAACATCATCACGTTTTTACCGGCCAACAGCCCCTCTTTAGCGACGGAGGCCGCATACTCCCCGGCAACCGAAACCAGCAGCAGATTGGCCTGCGGTAATTTCTGGCACGCGCTCTCCCAGCGACGCGCCTTCAGCAGTTGCTGTGAACTGCCTGAGGCGCTGGCAATTGCGCTCAACTCTTTTTCCAGCTGTTCGCGAATTAATTCGAGGATCGCAGGTTGCTCGTCATGCGTTCGTACCGCCACACAAATATCGTTCGGTGTGGCCTCGACAAAATCGTCATGCCAGAAGCCCGTAGAATCCAGCATCGCTTTATTCGCTGGCGTTCCCATCATCACGGAAACCTGGTCAACTTCCGGTCGCTCACTTAATTTCCGGGAAATGATCATCAGGCTGACGGAGTCCTGAAAGCTTCCCTTTTTAATAAAGGCGTAAATCATTACCGCTACCTCTTATGTACGTTTTTCTTTCAAAAACAGCATCGCAACCAATCCAATCGCTAACAGAATGGCTGATACATAAAAACTGGAAGCCAGGCTGCCCGTTATATCGCGCGCCGCACCAGCAATAATGGGCGCAAGAATAGAAGAGCTCATGCCGATAAAATTAAATAAGCCAAACGCGGTGCTGTAATTATTTTCATCAACGCTATCGGCAACCAGCGCAACCAGCACGGGATCCAGCGCCAGTTTGCCGACGAGACCGTAAACACACAGGGCGACAATCACGCCGGTCATATTTGGCATCCAGACAATGGACAGCATGCTGATGATCGCCACCGGGACGAGGAACATAATTAACGGTTTGCGCTTACCTAATTTGTCAGACAGGCTGGAGAATAACAGCGCGCCAGGGATTGAAATCCAGGCGACCAACGAAGAGATAAACCCGGTTTCGCTACCGGCAATACCACGTTCATTTTGCAGATAATAGGGAAGCCAGGTCAGAATAACGAAGAAACCAAACAGGCTGCAGAACACCATGATATAGGTCAGAACGAGATTGCGGTTTTTCAGGAGATCGCTGAATTTGCCTTTTTTTACCGGCTGACCGTCGGTATCTACGGTGCGTTTCTTTTCTTTCACAAACAGCCAGATCGCAATTCCCACCAGTACCGAAGGAACCGCCATCGCGTAGAACGGCATCCGCCATGAATGACCCTGATCGTACACCAGCCAGCTTGAGGTCATCAGTCCCAGCGCGATACCGAAGGCCATGCCGCTATTGATAATTGCGCTGCCAAGCGAGCGATATTTTTTGGGGATTTGCTCGGAAGAAAGGCCGTACTGTGGACCGTAATAGGTCCCTTCTCCCGCGCCCGTGACCACGCGGGCAAACAGCAGCGTGTACCAACTTTTTGCCCAACCGGTAACGGCCGTGAAAACGCCAAAGAGAATAAAGCCAGGCACCAGCACTTTTTTCTTACCGATTTTGTCACCCAGTATTCCGGCCGGGACCTGTAATAACGCATAAGAAAAATAAAACACAGAATTAAGAATGCCTAATTGTGTTCCACTTAGGCCAAACTCTTTCTCCAGTTCGCCCATCACCGGGTTCAATACCGTCCGGTCGGCATACATGAAAATCCATCCCAGCCAGAACAGGAAAATGGTCACCCACCAGGCCGGTATTCCTTTTTTCTTCGTGACCTCAGTCACTTCACATGATTCAGACATAAGCAATCTCCCGGTAATATTTACCGTTGAACACCTCAGATTATCTGACGATTGATGAGGCTTGATGTTTTAACTCTGCTCACCATATCGGGCTGCGACATCATTTCGTTTGAGCAAAGTCACACAAAATCCATTGTTATAAATTCCTGGGAATTGACCGCAACATTATTAAAAAAAGTCTAACAATCATTTTTTAAATATTTTAAACAAAGTCATTAAAAACAATCCTAATTAACGCGTTATTTTTATCAGTCAATAAGCTGTCGAATAAGTCACATTATAAAAAACCCGGAACGTTATTTTGACCACGAGATATTTTGCACATTGAGGTCATAATGAAAAAGAAACTGGTCATTGCGCTGGGTGGGAATGCATTATTACAGCGCGGAGAGATATTGAGTGCGGAAAACCAACAACGCAGCATTCAGGTTTTTGCGCAACGGGTGGCGACCCTGGCTCGCGATTATCAACTGGTGATTGTTCACGGAAACGGGCCTCAGGTAGGGCTGCTGGCGTTGCAGAACGCGGCCTACACGGAATCACCCGCCTGGCCGCTGGATATCCTGGTGGCCGAAAGCCAGGGAATGATTGGTGTCGCCATCGCCCAGGCGCTGACGCAAAATACGGGGGGTTGCCCTGTGACCACGCTGATGACACGGGTAGAAGTAGACCCGCAGGATGAGGCATTTGTCGCTCCGGGTAAGTACATTGGCCCTGTCTATCAACCGGATCAACAAGCTGAACTGGAACAACGCTATGGCTGGACGATGAAGGCGGATGGGCAATACATTCGCCGGGTCGTTCCCTCACCGATACCGCAAAACATCCTCGACGGCGAGGCCATCCAGATGCTGATGGAAGCGGGGCATACGGTGATTTGCTGTGGCGGCGGCGGCGTTCCGGTGGTGGCTCAGGGTAACGGATACCTGGGAACTGAAGCGGTGATCGATAAAGATCTGACAGCCGCGGTATTGGCGAATGCCATCAACGCCGATCATCTGCTGATCCTGACCGATGCCGATGCCGTCTATGAACACTGGGGCACTCCGCAGGCGCGTGCGTTGCGACATGTCACAACAGAAGAGTTGGCGCCGTTTGCAGCGCCGGATGGCGCTATGGGGCCAAAAGCGGCGGCGGTGATCCAGTTTGTTAAGCAAACCGGACGCCTGGCGTTTATTGGCGCGCTGAAAGATGCGCCGCAGATATTAATGGGCGAGAAAGGCACCTGCGTGACGCAGTAGCCTCCTGCCGTTTGTCATTGTCGGATGGCGAACCTCTCCGGCAACAACGCAAAAAAATGGCTTCCCGAAGGAAGCCATTTTTACCAACAACGGACCTGATTACAGCACGTCGATGGCGTTCAGTTCTTTGAAAGCCTGTTCCAGACGCGTGATCATGGAAGTCTGGCCAGCACGCAGCCATACGCGCGGATCGTAGTATTTCTTGTTCGGCTGATCTTCGCCTTTCGGGTTGCCCAGCTGACCCTGCAGATACGCTTCGTTCGCTTTGTAGTAGTTCAGAACACCTTCCCAGGTCGCCCATTGGGTATCGGTATCGATGTTCATTTTGATTACGCCGTAGCTTACGGAGTCTTTGATTTCCTGAGCGGTAGAACCGGAACCACCGTGGAAGACGAAGTTCAGGCTGTTGTGCGGCAGGTTGTGTTTCTTAGAAACATAGTCCTGAGAGTCGCGCAGGATGGTCGGGGTCAGAACCACGTTACCCGGCTTGTACACGCCGTGTACGTTACCGAAGGAAGCCGCGATAGTGAAGCGCGGGCTGATTTTGCTCAGCTCGGTGTACGCGTAATCCACGTCTTCCGGCTGGGTGTACAGAGCAGAAGCGTCCATGTGGCTGTTATCCACACCATCTTCTTCACCGCCGGTGCAACCCAGTTCGATTTCCAGGGTCATGCCCATTTTGGACATGCGCGCCAGGTATTTGGAACAGATTTCGATATTCTCTTCCAGTGACTCTTCAGACAGGTCGATCATGTGAGAAGAGAACAGCGGTTTACCGGTCGCCGCGAAGTGTTTTTCACCTGCGTCCAGCAGACCGTCGATCCACGGCAGCAGTTTCTTCGCGCAGTGGTCAGTGTGCAGGATAACCGGAACACCGTAGTGCTCAGCCATCTGATGTACGTGGTGCGCACCAGAGATCGCACCCATGATTGCCGCACCCTGAGGAACGTCAGTTTTCACGCCTTTACCCGCGATGAACGCAGCGCCACCGTTGGAGAACTGTACGATGACCGGCGCTTTAACTTTTGCAGCGGTTTCCAGAACGGCGTTGATAGAGTCGGTACCGACGCAGTTAACTGCTGGCAGAGCGAAGTTGTTTTCTTTTGCTACCTGGAAAACTTTCTGTACGTCATCACCGGTGATAACGCCAGGTTTTACGAAATCAAAAATTTTAGACATGTTACGAGTCCTGTATCTTCGGCCTTGGAAAGGGGTGCGTGCCACTAAAGCGCGCTGAAAATTGGGCAGGTTTCCCTGCCCTTGAGTGTCTTACTTCTTAGCGCGCTCTTCGAGCATCGCTACTGCAGGCAGAACTTTACCTTCCACGAATTCGAGGAATGCGCCGCCGCCAGTGGAGATGTAGGAGATTTTGTCAGCAATACCGAACAGGTCGATAGCCGCCAGCGTGTCACCGCCGCCTGCGATAGAGAACGCGTCGCTGTCAGCAATCGCGTTAGCCACGATTTCAGTCCCTTTACGGAAATTCGGGAATTCAAACACGCCAACCGGGCCGTTCCACAGAATGGTTTTCGCATTCTTCAGGATTTCAGCCAGCTGCTGTGCAGAAGCGTCACCGATATCCAGGATCTGCTCGTCTTCTTTCACGTCGTTGACGGATTTCAGCGTTGCAGCAGCACTTTCAGAGAACTCGGTCGCGACGCGAACGTCAGTCGGAACTGGAATATCGCACGTGGTCAGCAGACGTTTCGCTTCGTCAACCAGATCGGCTTCGTACAGGGATTTGCCCACATTGTGGCCCTGAGCGGCAACGAAGGTGTTCGCAATGCCGCCGCCAACGATCAGTTGATCAGCGATTTTGGACAGGGAATCCAGAACGGTCAGTTTGGTGGAAACTTTAGAACCGCCCACGATAGCCACCATCGGACGAGCCGGCTCTTTCAGCGCTTTACCCAGCGCGTCCAGTTCTGCAGCCAGCAGCGGACCGGCACATGCGACGTCAGCAAATTTGCCGATACCGTGAGTAGAAGCCTGCGCACGGTGAGCCGTACCAAATGCGTCCATCACGAATACGTCACACAGTGCAGCGTATTTTTTGGACAGCGCTTCGTCGTCTTTCTTCTCGCCTTTGTTGAAGCGAACGTTTTCCAGAACCACCAGTTCACCGGCAGCAACTTCAACGCCGTCGAGGTAATCTTTTACCAGACGAACCGGGTTAGACAGTTTGTCTTTCAGGTAATTAACAACCGGCAGCAGAGAGAATTCTTCGTTGTACTCGCCTTCGGTAGGACGACCCAGGTGGGAAGTAACCATCACTTTAGCACCCTGTTTCAGGGCCAGTTCGATGGTCGGCAGGGAAGCGCGGATACGCGCATCGCTGGTCACTTTCCCTTCTTTAACTGGTACGTTCAGATCCGCACGGATAAAAACACGTTTACCAGCAAGATCCAAATCGGTCATCTTGATTACAGACATGGTGAATCCTCTCGTTGATTCTTGATAAAGTTTTGCAGACGCCCTTGCGCCCTACCTGAAACCTTTTGCAGCCATCGCTAACGTGGTGTCGAGCATTCTGTTAGCAAAGCCCCATTCATTGTCACACCAGACCAGTGTCTTAATAAGGTGCGCGCCACTGACCCGCGTTTGTGTACCATCAACAATGGCGCTATGCGGGTCGTGATTAAAATCGACGGAGACCAACGGTAATTCCGTATAGTCAACTATATCATGAAATGCACCTTGTGCCGCTTTTTGCAGCAACTGGTTGACTTCATTAGCTTTTACGGGCTTCATCACCGTGACGCTTAAGTCGATTGCTGTGACGTTTATCGTCGGTACCCGCACCGCAATCGCTTCAAAACGATCGTTAAACTGCGGGAAAATTCGGGTGATGCCTGCCGCCAGTTTGGTATCGACCGGAATGATCGACTGACTCGCCGCACGCGTACGACGCAGGTCAGAATGGTACGCATCAATCACCTGCTGGTCGTGCATCGCGGAATGAATGGTCGTCACCGTACCGGACTCTATGCCATAGGCATCATCCAATAATTTGATAATGGGAATAATACAATTCGTGGTACACGAAGCATTGGAGACGATGCGATGTTCCGCGCGCAGTTGATCCTGATTGACGCCAAATACCACGGTGGCGTCGAGATCGTTGCTGCCAGGATGTGAAAAGAGCACTTTCTTCGCGCCAGCGGCGATATGCGCTTCACCGTGTTCACGGTTCCCGTAAACGCCCGTACAGTCCAGTACGATATCAACGCCGAGCTCGCGCCACGGCAGCGCCTCAAGCGAAGGCTCATGCAGGATGCGAATCGCGTCGTCGCCCACCATGAGCTGCTCGCGCTCCTGGCGAACGTCCCATGCAAAACGTCCATGGCTGGTGTCATATTTCAACAAATGCGCCATGCCTGAAGCATCCGCCAGTTCATTGATTGCCACCACGGTGATTTCCGCCCGACGTCCGGATTCATATAAAGCACGAACCACATTACGTCCGATGCGACCGAAGCCATTAATCGCTACGCGTACGGTCATAGATCTCCTGCAAGGCTATCCCGATTCAGATGTGGCTGACAGAGTAATCCAGCGCATCGTTCAGGGAAACCTTACCTGTCGCAAACTGCGACTGATTGATTATTTGTCGAACATTTAATCGACTGAAACGCTTCAGCTAGAATAAGCGAAACGGGGAATAAAAGGAACGATTGTCCAGATGGATTCGCCATTTATCTGACTTGCGTCACATTTCAAGCCGCTTGACCGGGAGATTTATTCCATATTCCAGAATCGTGAATAAGCGATGCAAGATCTTTTCGTTGCCCTGTTCTAAATCCTGATTTATATCAGAGAGTACCGTTGCCAACGGCGATATTATCAACGCCACGTCCGAGTTTCGGAGTCCCGCACATTATGACGATCATTCACGCCCATTCCTCAACGGCACGCTTTTACGCGCTTCGCCTGCTTCCAGGGCAGGAGATCTTTTCCCGGTTACGTACCTTTATACGTCAGAACGCATTACACGCCGCGTGGATAGCAGGTTGCACCGGTAGTTTGACCGATGTTGCGCTGCGCTATGCCGGAGAAGAAGACACCACTTTGCTCACCGGCACATGGGAAGTCATCTCCCTCAACGGCACGCTGGAATTAACCGGCGAACATTTACATCTCTGTGTTGCTGACCCGCATGGCGCAATGCTGGGAGGGCATATGATGCCAGGGTGTACCGTACGCACCACGCTTGAGTTGGTGATCGGCGAGTTGAGCGAGCTGGAGTTTAGCCGGCAAGCCTGCGCCCTTTCCGGCTATGAAGAATTGCATATCTCCCGCCGTTAATTGACTATTCAACAAGAGGTTACCTATGGTACGCCGCCCGTTTTCCAGCCAATCCTTAGTTCTGATTGTGATTGCTATAGCCATCAATATGATTGGTGGCCAGCTAATCAGCATGTTGAAGCTTCCCATCTTTCTCGACTCGATTGGCACGCTGATTAGCGCCGTGCTGCTGGGGCCTGTCATCGGTATGCTGACAGGGCTACTGACGAACTTACTCTGGGGGCTGTTAACCGATCCGATCGCTGCCGCCTTTGCCCCTGTGGCCATGGTCATTGGTCTCGTTGCCGGATGGCTGGCACGGGCAGGCTGGTTTCGCACGTTGCCGAAAGTGGTCGTCAGCGGTGTCGTTATTACCCTGGCCGTCACGCTGGTTGCGGTACCGCTACGTACCACATTATTTGGCGGCGTCACTGGCAGCGGTGCTGACTTATTTGTCGCCTGGATGCATTCCGTCGGCCAGAATCTGGTGGAATCCGTTGCCATTACGGTTCTGGGCGCAAACCTGGTCGATAAAATTTTGACCGCGATTATTGTCTGGATTTTGCTGCGTCAGTTGCCTCTACGTACGACACGCCACTTTCCAACGATGTCTGCTGTGCGCTAAATGCATCCGTTTACCTCGTTGACATTGTGGGCGCTGGCAGCATGCACGACCTTGCTTCTTCCGGCGCAGACGGTCTTGCCGGTTTATAGCGCCGCCACCTTTCTCTGCCTGCTGGTGATGACGTCGACGCGGCGACGGGCGAAATATGTAGCCTGGCTGATGTTCTCTCTGGGAATGGGACTATGGCTGGTGCATGGCGGCTGGCTGACAGAATGGATCAGCGGTCAGCCCCGGGATCCGCAACGCTGGGCGCATGCCGTCACGTTGTGGTTGCGAATATTGGCCATTGTTTCAACATCACAGCTCTGGATGCAGTACGTCCCGGTGCAGCGTTTCATTCGGGCGCTGTTCGCATCACGTCTGCCACCAGGCATCGCTTATCTTTTCGCCGGTCCCTTACTGGTCGTCGAACAGCTTAAACGACAGTTAGCCATTATTCATGAAGCGCAGCGGGCTCGCGGCGTACCGCTGGATGAATCGTGGCATCAACGTTTACGCGCGATGCCAGCATTGATTGTGCCCCTCACCCATAATGCGCTCAACGATTTAGTCGTACGCGGCGCCGCGCTGGATATGCGAGGGTTTCGCCTGCATCGGACGCGCACCACGCTGTGGGCACCAAAAGACAGCACCTTACAGCGTCTGGCGCGCTACGGCATGATGATTCTGATAGTGGCTGAGACAGGAGTATGGATATGGTTACATTAGAACAATTTCGCTATCTGCCTGCCTGCGTCACACGCACGTCATCCTGTCTGGATTTCCATTATTCAACCCCCGGAATGGTCGCAATCCTGGGCGATAACGGCAGTGGGAAAAGCACGCTTGCGCAGCTGATGGCGGGCTGGTATCCGGATTTTCTTCCTGGAGACATTGAAGGCAAAGGAACGCTGCTGGGTACCGCTATAGGGGAACGTCCGCTCGTGGAGCAGGCCCCCTTCATCCAGCTTGTGCAACAATCGCCTTACCTGCAGCTTTCCGGTTGTACATTCAGCGTTGAGGAGGAGATAGCCTTTGGTCCAGAAAACCTCTGCCTGGACGACGCTGAGATTATGCGGCGAATTGATACGGCCCTGACCCTGACAGAATGCCAGCCGCTGCGCCATCGCCATCCCGGGACGCTTTCCGGCGGCGAAACCCAGCGCGTGGTCATTGCCAGCGCGCTGGCGATGATGCCGAAATTGCTAATACTCGATGAAGCGTTCAGTCGACTGACATCACAGGCCACCGATATGCTACTTGGACGGCTGCAACAATGGGCACAGGAACAGCAGTCTCTGGTTGTGCTTTTCGAGCGTCATCATTTCTCTTACCTTTCCCGCTGCCAGCAGGCCTGGCAACTGCACGAGGGAGCGTTGACACCACTATGTTGAGGTTGAATCAGGTGACTTATCGCTGGCCAAACGCGGAAGATGACTGCTTGCGCGATATCTCGCTTGAACTACGGGAAGGCGAATGGCTGGCGTTAACGGGTGATAATGGCGCGGGTAAATCAACGCTTCTGCGGATTATGGCCGGACTGCTCGCCCCCAGCGCCGGTACGGTGACGTTCAGAGGAACGCCATTGATTCAACTGAAAAATCGGCAGCGTGCCGGTCTCTTTGGGGTGTTGTTTCAGGAAGCGGAAAATCAGATCTTTCACAGCAACGTTATTGATGAAGTGGCTTTTGGCCTGAAGCTACAAAAACGGCCGGCGGCAGAAATTAACCGTCGCACTCAGGCAGCCTTAGCACTCTGTCATTTAGAAGAGGTCGCCAACGCACACCCTTTGGATCTTCACACCGCGCAACGGCGTATGGTTGCCGTCGCCAGTCTGGAAGCGATGGCTCCGACGGTTTTGCTACTTGATGAACCCAGTCGGGACTTCGATGCGCACTGGCTGGCTATATTTGAGCATTGGCTTGCCGTTTGTCGCAAACGAGGCACCAGCGTTGTGGCGATCAGTCATGACGCTGCATTTACGCAGCGTCATTTCTCACGAATTGTTCGACTCCACGACGGAACGCTCACACAATCCGATACTCTCCTGACACCGTCATCTCCAGCGTAAGGTCTGCAGGCAGACTGTTTTCCAGAACACGCTCCACATTCGGTCCGTCTGTGCGCGTGTAAAATGCCTCGGCATCGGCTGTCGATAATCCTCCAGCCAGCTTGCGTCCCACCAGTCGCGCACGCAGGGCCTCCGCTGGCGCGCGAATAAACAGGGAAAAATCGCAGAACGCCGCCAGCGCCCGCCATCTCTCGTCATCCCGCAGCAGCCAGTTTCCTTCCACAATGACAATCGGCGCGCTCACCACAATCGCGTCTTCGACCGGGTCGTGCTTTTGCCGATCATACTGCGGCCAGGTCCCTTCGCCTTCGCTAATCTGGCGCAGATTCTGCGCCAGTTTTTCAACGTCAAACGTCTCTGGTGCCCCTTTGTACGCACGCAGATGGTGAGTCTCCAGCCAGTCATTGTAATGATGGAAACCATCCATCGGGAGTGTCTGGATCGCCGGCAAAGAGGGATCCTGACGAGAAAGCCATTCCCAGAACGTGGTCAGTGTGGATTTTCCGGTCCCTGGCGGCGCACTCAGAAACACAACGGTGCGGCGCCTGGCGTTCGCGGAATGGACGTTTGCCAGTCGCTGTAATAACGGTTTATGAACGTTCTCTATCTCATCATCATGATAATGGGCTTCAACCCGCAACCCGTTGACCATCAGTCCGATTTTCACGGTGTTAATTCCTTCAAAATTGACGTCACCGCCAGCGTCATTGCCGTCTTGACCATTCCGGAAAAACGCACCTCAGACCACGCCGCAAAGTCGGCAAATTTCATCGACTCCAGCGCGCTATATAAGGTCGTATTTCGGGTGATACTGTTGACGTTGCTGATAAAATCCCAGGTGATGTCATCGGCAAATCCCGGGATCTCATCCCGCTCACTGACGTACTGATAAAACTGCGAAAAATGCGTAATGTCGGCATAAAGCCATTTGTCCATTTTTCCCAGCGCATAGATCAGGCGTAGCGCAACGTCAATATCATCAAGCGGCCCACTCTGGGCAAGTAACGGCTTCACTGCATATTCCACAATCTCTTCATCGTTATCGACAAATAGCGACGGCAGAAAGCGCTTAATGCCTTGTAGCAAAATGGAATGTGCCGTCGTCATGAACGAAAGTAAGTTATTTTGAGCATCCAGTTGCTCCAGCACATCGTCTTCTGTCAGCGTCGTCATTTGTTTCCCGATCAATCACCATGAATGCAGAGAGTCTATTATATTACACGTTCGATCCGCGCCGCCGATCAGTAAAGTTTGCGTACGCACCCCCTTTGCAACCTGTTGGATCCCATTCACAAGATCGCCGCCGGTCACTCCGGTCGCGCTAAAGAGGACGTCATGTCCCGCCACCAGTTCATCGAGCGTATAGACCCGATTGACTTCGACGCCCATTTCCGCACAGCGCTGGCGCTCCTGAGCGGCAATAAGACGATGCTCTGCGGTGTCGCCTTTCGCTTCACAAAAATCGATCAGCTCGGCCTGCATATCGCCCCCCAACGCTTTCACCGCACAGGCGGAAATGACGCCTTCAGGCGCGCCGCCAATGGTGTACATCAGGTCATAAGGGTTATCCTGCAAACAGGCCAGAACACTGGCGGCCACATCGCCATCCGGCAGGGCGAAGACTTTCACCCCCAGTTGCGTGGCTTCGGCAATCGCTGGCTGAAGCCGCGGTTTATCCAGCGTGGCCATGCGCAGTCGATCCAGCGGTTTGCCCAGCGCTTTCGCCACATGACGCAGGTTATCCGCCAGAGGCCGCGCCAGATTAATCACCCCTTTCGCCTGCCGGTTAACAACCAGCTTTTTCATGTACATATCAGGGGCATGTAACAAGCTTCCCCGCGGCGCAAACGCCATCACCGCCAGCGCATTGCTCTGCCCCATCGCGACCATCCGGGTGCCTTCAATAGGATCGACCGCGATATCAACCTCTGGCCCGCTGCCGCTGCCGACCTCTTCGCCAATCCATAGCATCGGCGCGTGATCAATCTCGCCCTCGCCAATGACGATGCGTCCGCGAATGGCAATGTCATTCAAGGCCGTGCGCATCGCGCTCACTGCAAGGCCATCGATTTTGTTCTTATCGCCGCAGCCGGTTTGCGGCCAGGCAGCCAGCGCTGCCTGCTCCGTGATGCGAAACAGCGGCCATGCCAACGACTTCATGCCGCTGCCTCCCCGATATCCACGCCAAACTGCGCCAGCAAGTATCTTTCCGCTTTTTCGTTCCAGATACCGTGCGTCTGGGCAACCAACAGCGCCAGTTCTCTGAATAACGGATCGGTTTTGCCTTTCTCAGCGAAATCAGCAATGGCCGTCAGCGGCATCGTCACACCGTTATAGATAAGCTTCTTGCCACCCGGAATATCCGGCAAATTCAGAACGGTATCTGGCACCGCATCGAGACCGCCAATATGAGTCACCATAAACGACGGCTGAAGCTGACCCGTCGCGCTCAGTGCAATCGCCTCTTTCATATCATCGGTAGAACCGCCGGAAGTTCCGACTACGTGTGTACTGTTGTAATGTACGTTGTAGAAATTAAACGGCACTTTAAAGCGACTCTCCGTCGGACCCGCAAAGAAGTTCAGACAACCATCTTCTGCCAGAATATCGTCAGCCATCTCCACGACGGCTGGTACAGCGGCATAGACAAAAACGTCATCGAACCCGGCGCCACCCGTTAATTTGCGCAGTTGCGTCGCAGGATCGGTCATACCGGACGAGTCCACATAGATGAGTTCGATTCCCTTGCGCGCGGCCAGTTCGACCGGAAGGAGTTTTTTAGCCTGCTCCAGACGCGTTTCATCAATATCCACAACCACCACGCGTGCCGGTTGGATCCCGCCGTTGATGGCATAATCAATCGCACCGATCCCCATTGGCCCGGCGCAGGCTAAAAGCGCAATATTGCCGCCGGGCTTAATCCCCATTCGGTGCTCATACACATAAGGTGTCGTATGATAATTCGCCTTATAGGCACCGATGATGCAACACATCGGTTCCGCCAGCGAAGCGGCCGCAAAATAAGAACCGTGGTATGGCAATACGCATCCCAGATTTATCGCGACTTCAGGAATAATCATATACGTGGCATTACCCCCGAAATATTCGTAGCTGTATCCTGCGGAATAACCGCTGGGCAATCCCATTGCAGGTTGTAAAACAAAACGTTGCCCTTTCTTATATTTCCCGGTCAGGTTTTTTCCTACCTCGACAATGATTCCGGCACATTCGTGACCGGTAATCACCGGGTGATTTTCCAGATCATCAGGAACACGTTTATGCTCACTGCCTAATGTCGCGGCCTTCCAGGTGGATAAGCATACGCTATCGGAGATCACGCTGACTAACAGTTCATTTTCCGTAATTTCAGGTAATTCAAACTCACGGATACGGACATCCTGTTTGCCATATATTGCAGCAACTTTCGTTTTCATATTAACTCCAGGAACCAGAAATGCTAATTCGACGTTAAGTGATTAAATAAATCGTCAAGAAGCGGGTCGCCAATATAATTTTTTATCAACACCAGAGGCTTATGACTGACTCGCTTAACGCGCCCCTCAAGGCTGGCGTGCGTCACGATAATATCGGCATCATCAGGGACATTTTCGATGGCGTAATGTTTGACATCGATAGACAACCCGGCTTTTTCCAGACGCTTACGAAACGTCGTCGCCCCCATCGCACTGGACCCCATTCCCGCATCACATACAAAGGCAATACGTTTGACATTGCGATACGAAAAGTGACCTTCCTGCTTCATGGCTTTGACGGCGTTAGCGGAATCGCTGAAGGTATCTTTACTTTCAACTTCGCTATTTTTCTCCATTTTCAAAATGAAGGAGGTAATGACAAAGGTCACCACCGTTCCCGCCGTGACGCCCGCAATCGTGGCAAGGAAAGATCCTTTTGGCGTCAATGCCAGATAAGCGAAAATCGATCCTGGGCTCGGACCTGCGACCAGGCCGCCGCCTAACAGGTTAAACACCCATGTTCCGCTCATTCCCCCGGCAATCATGCCGATCAGGGTCAGTGGCTTCATCAGCACGTACGGGAAGTAGAGTTCGTGAATACCGCCCAGAAAATGGATAATCATGGCGCCGGGAGCCGATTTCTTCGCCATCCCTTTACCAAAGAAGGCAAACGCCAGCAGTAAACCTAAACCGGGGCCAGGGTTTGAGGCCACCATGAAGAAGATGGATTTTCCTGTCTCCGAGGCCTGCTGCATTCCCAGCGGATAATAGACCCCCTGATCGATAGCATTATTCAGAAAGAGGATTTTCGCGGGTTCATTAATCAATGAAAGCAGCGGTAGATAACCTGCATGTACCAGTGATTCAATACACTCTTTCACAAAATTATTGGCAATGAGGACCGCCGGGCCAATGACTTCAAACCCCAGCAGGCACAACATCATTCCGGCAATGCCTAAAGAGAAGTTATTAATTACCATCTCAAAGCCCGCAGGAATACGCTGGTCCAGCAGTCGGTCAATGTATTTAATCACCAGACCACCCAGTGGCCCCATGATCATTGAACCGAGGAACATCGGGATATCCGCGCCAATAATCACGCCGATTGTACCGATCCCCCCCATCACCGCCCCGCGCTTCCCACCCACCAGATGTCCACCGGTGGAGCCAATCATGACGGGTAATAAATAGGTAATCATCGGGCCGACTATTTTGGCGAAATGCTCATTGGGCATCCACCCTGTCGGAATAAATAATGCAGTAATAAAACCCCAGGCAATAAAAGCACCGATATTAGGGATGACCATTGCAGTCAAAAATCCCCCAAAAGCCTGGACCTTTGCACGAGCAGACTTGTGTTCCATGATAATATCCTGTCGAGGAGAAAATGATTATGCGCGGGCGATAATATCCGCCAGCTGTTTTTCTGATTTAGCAGCAAATAATGCTGCCAGGTTTTCCTCTTCACATAATAGTTCGCTTAAAGCCTGGATAGCGCCGATATGTGAATCGGCATTCGCCGCTGATAACCCAATAAGTAATTTTACGGGTTCGTCATCATCGGCAAACTGTACTTCCTGTTTTAGTAGCGTTAATGACATGCCTGTTTTTAGCGCGCCGCATTCCGGGCGAGCATGAGGCATCGCCACACCGGGAGCCAGAATATAATAAGGACCATTGGTGATCGTCGAATCTTTTATAGCCTGGATATAACTGGCATTCACATAATGATTTGCCAGCAACGATGACATGGAAAAATCAATGGCTTCCTGCCAGTTCTTTGCCACCGGTTTTATTGAAATAGAAGCTTCAGGAAAATAGTCAATCAACCGCATAAATTATCCTTATTTTATTTTTAGGGTACAACGTCTCGCTAAAAACAAAATACGCGTGCGGCAAAATGAAAGCAATCGAGGGAAAAACAGAGACCGGGAAAGGGGGGAATAATTCAAATCATTAAAAAACAATATGTTGTAAATAAAAACAAAAATAGCAAGAGCAATTATGTGATATTCATTACAAATCTAATAAATCACTAAATATCATTTTTGTGAGGAAGATCTACATTAAGTCCTTGCCTGAGTAAAAAATAATTATCTCTCCAGATGATAACGGGCCGCCGAAGCGACCCGTTAGAGACTGTTGCAATGATGATTACAGCAGTGCTTTTGCTTTCGCGACAACGTTGTCGACGGTGAAGCCGAACTCTTCGAACAGCAACTCTGCCGGCGCAGATTCACCGAAGGTGGTCATCCCGACGATCGCGCCGTTCAGACCCACGTATTTGAACCAGTAGTCAGCGATACCCGCTTCGATAGCGACGCGTGCAGAGACCGCTTTCGGCAGCACGGATTCACGGTAAGCCGCATCCTGCTTGTCGAAGGCATCGGTGGACGGCATGGAGACCACACGCGCTTTCACGCCTTCTGCGGTCAGTTTGTCCCATGCGGCAACCGCCAGCTCAACTTCAGAACCGGTCGCAATGAAGATAAGCTCAGGCTGGCCTGTGCAATCTTTCAGTACGTAGCCGCCGCGCGCGATGTTCGCCAGTTGCGCTTCAGTACGCTCCTGCTGTGCCAGGTTCTGACGGGAGAGGATCAGTGCGGTCGGGCCGTCCTGACGCTCAACGCCGTACTTCCACGCCACGGCGGATTCAACCTGGTCACACGGACGCCAGGTGCTCATGTTCGGCGTGACGCGCAGAGAAGCCACCTGTTCTACCGGCTGGTGAGTCGGGCCATCTTCGCCCAGACCGATGGAGTCGTGGGTGTAAACCATCACCTGACGCTGTTTCATCAGCGCAGCCATACGTACCGCGTTACGCGCATATTCCACGAACATCAGGAAGGTGGAGGTGTACGGCAGGAAACCACCGTGCAGGGAGATACCGTTGGCAATCGCGGTCATACCAAATTCGCGTACGCCGTAATGGATGTAGTTACCGGCAGCATCTTCATTGATGGCTTTAGAACCCGACCACAAAGTCAGGTTAGACGGCGCCAGGTCAGCAGAGCCGCCGAGGAATTCCGGCAGCAACGGACCAAAGGCTTCGATTGCATTCTGGGACGCTTTACGGCTGGCGATTTTCGCCGGGTTAGCCTGCAGCTTAGCGATGAATTCGTTCGCTTTCGCATCGAAGTCAGACGGCATTTCACCTTTCATACGACGGGTGAACTCAGCCGCTTCCTGCGGGAAGGCTTTAGCATAAGCAGCGAATTTCTCGTTCCAGGCAGACTCTTTCGCCTGACCGGCTTCTTTCGCATCCCACTGGGCATAGATTTCAGACGGGATTTCGAACGGCGCGTATTTCCAGCCCAGTTGTTCGCGGGTCAGCGCGATTTCGGCGTCGCCCAGCGGCGCACCATGGGAATCGTGGGTACCCGCTTTGTTCGGGGAACCGAAACCGATGATGGTTTTGCACATCAGCAGGGACGGTTTGTCGGTCACGGCACGCGCTTCTTCGACTGCGCGTTTGATGGCGTCAGCGTCGTGGCCGTCAACACCACGTACCACGTGCCAGCCGTACGCTTCGAAACGTTTAGCGGTGTCGTCAGTGAACCAGCCTTCAACGTGACCATCGATAGAGATACCGTTGTCATCGTAAAACGCCACCAGTTTACCCAGCTTCAGCGTACCGGCCAGAGAGCATACCTCGTGAGAGATACCTTCCATCATGCAGCCGTCGCCCATGAACGCATAGGTGTAGTGGTCAACGATGTCGTGGCCCGGACGGTTAAACTGCGCCGCCAGCGTTTTTTCAGCGATAGCCATACCGACCGCGTTCGCAATACCCTGACCCAGCGGACCGGTGGTGGTTTCCACACCGGCGGTGTAACCCACTTCCGGGTGACCCGGGGTTTTGGAATGCAGCTGACGGAAATTCTGCAGCTCAGACATCGGCAGATCGTAACCGGTGAGGTGCAACAGGCTGTAAATCAACATGGAGCCGTGGCCGTTGGACAGTACGAAACGGTCACGATCGGCCCAGGACGGGTTGCCCGGGTTGTGGTTCAGGAAATCACGCCACAGGACTTCGGCAATGTCAGCCATACCCATCGGGGCACCCGGGTGACCGGATTTGGCTTTCTGTACTGCGTCCATGCTCAGCGCACGAATAGCATTGGCAAGCTCTTTACGTGAGGACATTTTGACTCCAGATCGGATGATGAAGGCCATACCCGCAACGACTTGACGACAGCGCGTTTTGGGCTACGCCGGAAAAAAGTGCCAACAATGTAACCCAAGCCGCGTGTCATGTACATGGAGCATCCTTTTGCCGCTTCAGAAATCTCCGGATCGCACTCGCAGGTTGCGCAATCTGCTCGCCCGCTTGTTGTTCTTTTCTTTATACTTAGCGTGAGCGCGGATTCATCTGCAAATCGCGCACTTTTAGAACAATCCTCATTTCGTGTGGAAGAAAAAACATGAAGATTCGCGCGTTACTGCTTGCTATGGGCATGGCGACGGTGCTGACCGGCTGCCAGAATATGAATTCCAATGGACTGCTCTCTTCAGGGGCCGAGGCTTTTCAGGCTTACAGTCTGAGCGACGCGCAGGTTATTGCGTTAAGCAACCAGGCCTGTACGGAAATGGATGGTAAAGCGACTATCGCGCCAGCCGGCAGCGAGTACGCGAAGCGCCTGAACAAAATCGCCACGGCGCTCGGCGATAACATCAACGGACAAGCGGTCAACTACAAGGTCTACATGGCGAAAGACGTGAATGCCTTCGCGATGGCGAACGGCTGTATTCGTGTATATAGCGGCCTGATGGATATGATGACGGACAACGAAGTCGAAGCGGTGATTGGCCATGAAATGGGTCACGTTGCGCTCGGACACGTGAAGAAAGGTATGCAGGTGGCGCTGGGCACTAACGCCGTTCGCGCAGCCGCAGCCTCAGCGGGTGGGATCGTCGGCAGCCTGTCGCAGTCACAGCTCGGCGATCTGGGGGAAAAACTGGTGAACTCGCAGTTCTCCCAGCGTCAGGAATCGGAAGCGGACGACTACTCGTATGATTTGTTGCGCAAACGCGGTATCAGCCCGGCGGGGCTTGCCACCAGCTTTGAAAAACTGGCGAAACTGGAGGAAGGTCGTCAAAGCTCAATGTTTGACGATCACCCGGCCTCCGCAGAACGTGCGCAACATATTCGCGATCGTATGAAAGCGGACGGGATTAAGTAACCATTAGAACAGTGCCGGATAGCGGCGTAAACGCCTTATCCGGCCTACAGAACTACAAATTTAGCCCGGTGATCGGGCGTTATTGGCGATGTGGTAGGCCGGATAAGATGCGTTAGCATCGCCATCCGGCACTGAGTCCGTTACTCGCCTTTCTTCGCCGCCTGGATGTAGAGCATCTCCAGCGCCAGCGTTGCCGCTGCCAGGGCGGTGATTTCTGACTGATCGTAAGCTGGCGCTACTTCCACCACGTCCATCCCCACGATGTTCAGATCTTTCAGGCCGCGCACCAGCTTGATGGCGCGATCGGAGGTCAGGCCGCCAATCACTGGCGTACCGGTCCCCGGCGCGAATGCCGGATCCAGGCAGTCGATATCAAAGGTCAGATAGACCGGCATGTCGCCGACAATCTGCTTCACCTGGGCGATGATGTCATCAACGCCGCGATCGTTCACCTGACAGGCGTCCAGCACGGTAAAGCCGTTGTCTTTGTCGAATTCCGTACGAATACCGATCTGCACGGAGTGATTCGGATCGATCAACCCTTCGTTCGGCGCGGTGTAGAACATGGTGCCATGGTCGAACTCACAGCCGTTTGCATAGGTGTCGGTGTGGGCATCGAAATGGACCAGCGCCATTTTGCCGAAGTGTTTTGCGTGCGCGCGCAGCAGCGGCAGCGTCACAAAGTGGTCACCGCCAAAAGAGAGCATACGTTTACCGGCAGCCAGCAGTTTCTCTGCATGCGCCTGCAGTTTTTCACTCATTTCACGCGCGTCGCCAAAGGCGTAAACCAGATCGCCGCAGTCCACCACGTTCAGGCGCTCACGCATGTCGAAGTTCCACGGAAAGCGGTTGTGTTCCCAGGCCAGATTCGTTGACACCTGACGGATTGCCGCCGGGCCGTGACGTCCACCCGCGCGACCCGACGTCGCCATGTCAAACGGCACGCCAGTGATCACCCAGTCGGCATCGCTGTCATACGGCTGGAAATTCAGCGGCAGACGCAGGAAACCAAAGGCGTTAGAAACCAAGGAGTTATCGTACTGATGACCTAAGGTGCTCATGGCAAAAACCTCATATTCGTCGATATAAAAAAACCCTCCCGCGTCGTTAGGCCCGACGAGAAAGGGTTTGATTCGTAAACACACTAATTGGGTAAATTATCGCTGCTTAATTGCCCAGGTTCAAGTCGTCCGGGCATCAGCCATTACTCGTCTTCGAGATACGTATAGCCGTACAGACCCGCTTCGAACTCTTCGAGGAACTGTTGCTGTAGCGCATCGTCCAGACCGGTTTGTTTTACCTGATCGCGGAAGTGCGTCAGCAGCGTTTTCGGATCCAACTGCACGTATTGCAGCATGTCCGCCACCGTATCCCCTTCATCCGACAGCTCAACTTCTACGCTACCGTCCGGGAAGACAAACACGTCAACCGCTTCAGTATCGCCAAACAGGTTGTGCATATTGCCGAGGATCTCCTGATACGCGCCGACCATAAAGAAACCGAGCATCGGCGGGTTATCCGGATCGTACTCTGGCATCGGCATGGTGGTCGCAATACCATCGCCGTCGATGTAGTGATCGATAGCGCCGTCGGAATCACAGGTGATATCCAGCAGAACCGCACGACGCTCAGGCACCTGATCCAGCCCTTCCAGCGGCAGGACCGGGAACAGCTGATCGATCCCCCACGCGTCCGGCATTGACTGGAACAGCGAGAAGTTGACGTACATTTTGTCCGCCATACGTTCCTGCAGTTCGTCGATGATCGGACGGTGCGCGCGGTTTTGCGGATCCAGTTGTTTCTGCACTTCATGGCACATGCTTAAGTAAAGCTGTTCCGCCCACGCACGTTCCTGCAGGCTGAAGGTGCCGGAAGAGTAGCCAATGTGGATATCGTGCAAGTCCATCTGGCTGTCATGCAACCATTCGCGCAGCGAGCGACGGGTGCCCGGCTCGTGCATCTCCTGCCAGGTTTCCCACATGCTTTGCAGCGCGCGTGGCGCGTCGTCAGCCGGAGCAACAGGCACGGTATATTCGTTACGCTCAACGCCGATGATGTTGGACACCAGCACCGTGTGGTGCGCGGTCACCGCACGACCGGACTCGGTGATCACCGTCGGATGCGGCAGGCCATTTTCTTCACAGGCATCGCCAATTGCCCAGATAATGTTGTTGGCGTACTCATTCAGGCCGTAGTTCACCGAGCAGTCAGACTGCGAGCGGGTCCCTTCGTAGTCCACGCCCAGACCGCCGCCCACGTCGAAGCACTGGATGTTAACGCCCAGCTTATGCAGCTCAACATAGAAACGGGCAGACTCACGTACGCCGGTGGCAATATCACGGATATTCGCCATCTGCGAACCGAGGTGGAAATGCAGCAGTTGCAGACTATCGAGACGCCCGGCTTCACGCAGGGTTTCCACCAGTTGCAGGACCTGCGTTGCCGCCAGGCCGAATTTGGATTTTTCGCCGCCGGAGGACTGCCATTTGCCTGACCCCTGCGAGGCCAGACGGGCACGCACGCCCAGACGCGGAATGACGTTTAAACGTTCGGCTTCATCCAGCACAATGGCGATTTCAGACATCTTCTCGATGACCAGATAGACCTTGTGGCCCATCTTCTCGCCGATCAACGCCAGGCGAATGTATTCACGGTCTTTATAGCCGTTACACACGATCACCGAGCGGGTCATTCCGGCATGTGCCAGGACCGCCATCAGTTCCGCTTTGGAACCGGCTTCCAGCCCCAGCGGTTCGCCAGAATGGATTAAGGATTCGATCACGCGACGATGCTGGTTAACCTTGATCGGATAAACCAGGAAGTAGTCACCATTGTAGCCGTACGACTCACGCGCGCGTTTGAACGCGGCGTTAATGGAGCGCAGGCGGTGTTGCAGGATCTGCGGGAAGCAAAACAGCGCCGGCAGGCGTTGCCCTTGCGCTTCACGCGCTTTCAC
Organism: Citrobacter freundii complex sp. CFNIH2; assembly: GCF_002880615.1. NCBI lineage: Bacteria > Pseudomonadati > Pseudomonadota > Gammaproteobacteria > Enterobacterales > Enterobacteriaceae > Citrobacter > Citrobacter freundii complex sp. CFNIH2. The sequence goes on from NZ_CP025757.1 coordinate 3,085,274, forward strand.
CAGCTTAGCGAGATCGACACGCGCTTCCGGCACGTCCGGGTCAGGGCACACGCTAATGTGACCCAACTCATTGACGTCGTAGTAGTTATTGCCCCACCAGGCAATATTGTAAGTACGCAGCATCTTGCTGGCTTCCTGGGAGCTCATTGCAACCTCCTGCATGGAGCGTAGTACACCCTGTTCGCCTGCTGACGAAGGCGAACCCAAAGACATGTCGTCAGACATAGCGAACCTCAAATTTTATTAACAAGTGTAAAACAGTTGACTACTATCGCAATCCGAAGAGGCGATAACAACCCATAAACAGTCGGATTTTCCAGCAGAAAGTGCTGGTACTCCGCCTGCGCGACCGGTTTCTTTTTCATATCATTGTAAAACACGTAACCGAACTTACGTATGACGGTTCGGCGAAACCACGAGAAAACTCTTGTTTCCACAAGAGCGCCCTTGTTCAGTCCTTAGTGCCAGTTACCGGCTCTGGAGTCCTGAGAAGCGCCGAGATGGGTATAACATCGGCAGGTATGCAAAGCAGAGATGCAAATTGCGGGGGACATACGCACACCAGAACGGTGCGCCAGATTCAGCAGAATACAACGGTTCATTATCTCTTATCACCTCCATGGTCGCTCCATCAGGAACGCACCCACAAGCCAAAGCTAACGTTTTAACCCGGCTGGAAGTGGCGACACGACGAAAACGTCGTGCGCTTTTTGTAAGAGCCGCGCGCCGCGTTTTATACCGGGATGGACGCCAAAAAGCAAAACATAAATGCGCACATTGCCAGCAGTGTCTGCAAAAATTTCCACCCGGGTTTTCAACACAGTGAGAGCTGATTCAAAAAATACTGGAAATCGGGTGAAGAAGTGACCTAAAATAGCCATCCAGATGTTAATCCATCCATACCGATTAACACTCAGACTGCCAGTGTCACTAACCTGCAGGCCTTGGTAGAATCTTCTGCTTTGGCTTTTCCGCACAACAGTTTGAGCTAACCAAATTCTCCTTAGGTGAAATAAAAAATGGCAAAACACCTTTTTACGTCCGAGTCCGTATCAGAAGGGCATCCTGACAAAATCGCAGACCAAATCTCTGATGCCGTGCTGGATGCTATCCTGGAACAGGATCCGAAAGCGCGCGTCGCGTGTGAGACCTACGTGAAAACCGGCATGGTTTTAGTTGGCGGTGAAATCACCACCAGCGCCTGGGTCGATATCGAAGAGATCACACGTAATACCGTGCGCGAGATTGGCTATGTGCATTCCGACATGGGCTTTGATGCCAACTCGTGTGCTATCCTGAGCGCAATTGGTAAACAGTCCCCGGATATCAACCAGGGCGTTGACCGTGCCGATCCGCTGGAACAGGGCGCTGGCGACCAGGGCCTGATGTTTGGCTATGCCACCAACGAAACCGACGTGCTGATGCCTGCGCCGATCACCTACGCACACCGTCTGGTGCAGCGTCAGGCTGAAGTGCGTAAAAATGGTACCCTGCCGTGGCTGCGCCCGGATGCGAAAAGCCAGGTGACCTTCCAGTACGACGACGGCAAAATTGTCGGCATCGACGCCGTGGTGCTCTCCACCCAGCATGCGGAAGATATCGATCAGACGACACTGAAAGAAGCGGTGATGGAAGAGATCATCAAGCCGGTTCTGCCGACCGAATGGCTGAACTCGGCCACCAAATTCTTCATCAACCCGACCGGCCGTTTTGTTATCGGCGGCCCAATGGGCGACTGCGGTCTGACCGGTCGTAAGATCATCGTTGATACCTACGGCGGCATGGCGCGTCACGGCGGCGGCGCATTCTCCGGTAAAGATCCATCGAAAGTGGACCGTTCTGCGGCTTACGCAGGACGTTATGTCGCGAAAAACATCGTTGCCGCAGGCCTGGCTGACCGTTGTGAAATTCAGGTTTCCTACGCGATCGGCGTGGCTGAACCGACTTCCATCATGGTGGAAACCTTCGGTACCGAGAAAGTGCCTGCTGAGCAACTGACGCTGCTGGTTCGCGAGTTCTTCGATCTGCGTCCGTACGGTCTGATTCAGATGCTGGATCTGCTGCACCCGATCTACAAAGAGACCGCCGCGTACGGTCACTTTGGTCGCGAACATTTCCCGTGGGAAAAAACCGACAAAGCGCAAGTACTGCGTGAGGCTGCCGGTCTGAAATAAGCGACCGACATCCGTGACTTAAGGCCAGCCTCGCGCTGGCCTTTTTTATTTACGCCCCGCCTGAGATTCTTCCGTACGCCATTAATTGAAACCGCTTACACCATGGAGTGAAAGCACCAGTTTCAGAATAATCACTTTGCATGTTCTGGCTTTCTCTGCTGTTACATTTTATTTCAGCTAAGTCTTAAATCTGAGCAAACGTGATACACCTCAGTTTAATTAAACTATAATTTTCAACTTGTTAATTTAAACCACGAGGAACGGTTAGTGTAACCGATTACACTTACGTGATAGCAATCACATATTTTTGCGGTGTACTCACCTACCCTAATTATCAACAAAACTGATAACCCAACCGGAGGGCATAATGCCTGACAATAAAAAACAGGGGCGTTCCAATAAGGCGATGACATTTTTTGTCTGCTTCCTTGCAGCCCTGGCAGGATTACTTTTTGGCCTGGATATCGGCGTTATCGCTGGCGCATTACCGTTTATCACGGATGAATTCCAGATCTCCGCGCACACTCAGGAGTGGGTCGTCAGCTCCATGATGTTCGGCGCAGCAGTCGGTGCGGTCGGCAGTGGCTGGCTCTCTTTCAAACTCGGGCGCAAGAAAAGCCTGATGATCGGCGCGATCCTGTTTGTCGCTGGTTCTCTGTTCTCCGCTGCGGCGCCGAACGTTGAAGTGCTGATCCTTTCCCGCGTACTGCTGGGTCTGGCCGTCGGCGTGGCCTCATACACCGCCCCGCTGTACCTGTCTGAGATCGCGCCGGAAAAAATTCGCGGCAGCATGATCTCCATGTACCAGTTGATGATCACCATCGGGATCCTCGGCGCCTATCTGTCGGATACCGCCTTCAGCTACAGCGGCGCATGGCGCTGGATGCTGGGCGTGATTATCATCCCTGCGATTCTGCTGCTGATCGGCGTTTTCTTCCTGCCGGACAGCCCGCGCTGGTTTGCGGCGAAACGTCGCTTTGTCGATGCCGAACGTGTGCTGTTACGTCTGCGTGATACCAGCGCAGAAGCCAAACGCGAGCTGGATGAGATCCGCGAAAGCCTACAGGTGAAACAAAGCGGTTGGGCGTTGTTCAAAGAGAACAGCAACTTCCGTCGCGCGGTGTTCCTTGGCGTGCTGTTGCAAGTGATGCAGCAGTTCACCGGGATGAACGTCATCATGTATTACGCACCAAAAATCTTTGAAATGGCGGGTTACACCAACACCTCTGAGCAGATGTGGGGCACCGTGATTGTCGGTCTGACCAACGTACTGGCCACCTTTATCGCTATTGGTCTGGTTGACCGCTGGGGTCGTAAACCGACGCTGACGCTAGGCTTCCTGGTGATGGCGGCCGGCATGGGGATCCTCGGAACGATGATGCATGTTGGCATCCACTCGCCGTCCGCGCAGTACTTTGCTATCGCAATGCTGTTGATGTTCATCATTGGTTTCGCCATGAGCGCCGGTCCGCTGATTTGGGTGCTGTGTTCTGAAATCCAGCCGCTGAAAGGCCGCGATTTCGGCATCACCTGCTCTACCGCCACCAACTGGATTGCCAACATGATTGTCGGCGCAACGTTCCTGACCATGCTGCAAAACCTCGGTAACGCGAATACCTTCTGGGTCTATGCGGGTCTGAATGTCCTGTTTATCCTGCTGACGCTGTGGCTGGTTCCGGAAACCAAACACGTCTCGCTGGAACACATCGAACGTAACCTGATGAAAGGTCGTAAGCTGCGCGAAATCGGCGCGCACGATTAATCCGCCCTTTGCGTCCTCCCCCGCGGGAGGACGCCTTCCTCTTGCAGTCCCGTCCCTGTCGCACTATTCTCTGCCGTTATGAAAACCGCCCGTCTCCCTATCGCCGTCCAGCAAGCCGTTATGCGCAGCCTGCGGGAAAATCTCGCTCAGGCTAACCTGAAGCTCGGACGCAGCTATCCCGAACCAAAGCTGGTGTATCAGCAACGTGGCACCTCTGCCGGCACCGCCTGGCTGGAGAGTTACGAAATTCGCCTTAATCCGGTGCTGTTGATGGAAAACGTCGAGGCGTTTATCAACGAAGTGGTGCCGCATGAACTGGCGCATTTACTGGTGTGGAAGCGATTTGGTCGGGTTGCGCCGCACGGTAAAGAGTGGAAGTGGATGATGGAAAGCGTGCTCGGTGTTCCCGCACGCCGCACGCATCAGTTCGAACTGCAATCAGTACGCCGCAACACGTTCCCATACCGCTGCCAGTGTCAGGAGCATCAACTGACCATCCGTCGCCATAATCGCGTTGTGCGCGGCGAAGCCACCTATCGCTGCGTTCACTGCGGCGAACCCTTAGTGCCGCTTAAATAGTCAGAACTATCAGGAACTTTCCTGATCTGGCTGATTGCATCACGCATCAACTTTCGTTACGTTGCGGGCTCGCTTTGATACGGAGTTCATGATGTACCGTCCTCTTTCTTTGGCTGCCGCCCTTTTTACGGTAGCCCTTTCAGGCCAGACGTTGGCCGCTGGCATTAACAGTTTTTCACAGGCAAAGACCGCGGGCGTCAAGGTTAACGCCGATGTCCCTGGCGACTTCTATTGCGGATGCAAAATCAACTGGCAGGGCAAGAAGGGGGTCGTCGATCTCGACTCCTGCGGCTACAAAGTGCGAAAGAACGAGAATCGCGCCAGCCGAATCGAATGGGAACACGTGGTTCCGGCATGGCAGTTTGGCCATCAGCGCCAGTGCTGGCAGGACGGCGGACGGAAGAACTGCGCCAAAGATCCGGTCTATCGCAAAATGGAAAGTGACATGCACAACCTGCAACCCGCCGTCGGTGAGGTGAATGGCGATCGCGGTAACTTCATGTACAGCCAGTGGAACGGCGGCGAAGGTCAGTACGGACAATGCGCCATGAAGGTCGATTTCAAAGAAAAGATCGCCGAACCACCCGCCCGCGCGCGCGGCGCGATTGCGCGGACCTACTTTTATATGCGCGACCAGTACAACCTGACGCTATCCCGCCAGCAAACCCAGCTTTTCAACGCCTGGAACACGCGGTATCCGGTCACCGACTGGGAGTGCGAGCGCGACGAGCGGATCGCGAAGACTCAGGGAAACCATAACCCTTACGTGCAACGCGCTTGCCAGGCGCAAAAGAGCTAACCTACACTAGCGGGATATTTGATTAACCCCTTACCCCGCGCGGCGAGCCTGCGTGGGGAGATGACGCGGATTTTTAACTATGCGCATTCCCCGCATTTATCACCCAGAGCCCATCACCGCCGGCAGCCAGATTTCCCTGTGCGAAGATGCCGCCAACCATATCGGACGCGTCCTGCGGATGGGGCCGGGTCAGGAACTGCAGCTGTTTGATGGCAGCAATCAGGTTTTCACCGCTGAAATCACCCGCGCCAGCAAGAAAAGCGTGGACGTAAAGGTGCTGCATGGCGAGATTGACGATCGTGAATCGCCGCTGCACATCCATCTTGGCCAGGTCATGTCGCGCGGTGAGAAGATGGAGTTCACTATCCAGAAATCGATCGAACTGGGTGTAAGCCTCATTACGCCACTTTTTTCTGAACGCTGCGGCGTTAAACTGGACAGTGAACGTCTGAACAAGAAGCTCCAGCAGTGGCAGAAAATCGCCATTGCCGCCTGCGAACAGTGTGGTCGCAACCGGGTACCGGAAATTCGCCCGGCCATGGATCTGGAAGCCTGGTGTGCGGAAGAGGACGAAGGGTTGAAGCTGAACCTCCATCCCCGCGCCAGCGATAGCATCAACACATTGCCGTTGCCGGTTGAGCGCGTTCGTCTGTTGATTGGCCCGGAAGGTGGGCTGTCGGCAGAGGAAATTGCCATGACCGCACGCTATCAGTTTACTGATATTCTGTTAGGACCTCGCGTTCTGCGTACTGAGACAACTGCGCTCACCGCCATTACCGCGCTTCAGGTGCGATTTGGCGATCTGGGCTAACGGAGAAGAATAATGATCAAGCTCGGCATCGTGATGGACCCCATCGCAAGCATCAATATCAAAAAAGATTCCAGCTTCGCTATGCTGCTGGAAGCGCAACGTCGTGGTTACGAACTTCATTATATGGAGATGGCCGATCTTTATCTGATCAACGGTGAAGCCCGCGCCCGCACGCGTACCCTGAGCGTCGAGCAGAACTACGACAAGTGGTATGAGTTTACCGGCGAGCAGGATCTGCCGCTGGACGCCCTCGACGTCATTCTGATGCGCAAAGATCCGCCGTTTGATACCGAGTTCATCTACGCCACCTATATTCTGGAACGCGCGGAAGAAAAAGGGACGCTTATCGTCAACAAGCCGCAGAGCCTGCGTGACTGTAACGAAAAGCTGTTCACCGCCTGGTTCTCTGACCTGACGCCGGAAACGCTGGTCACTCGCAACAAAGCGCAACTGAAGGCGTTCTGGCAGAAGCACAACGATATTATTCTCAAGCCGCTGGACGGCATGGGCGGCGCGTCGATCTTCCGTGTTAAAGAAGGCGATCCGAACCTCGGCGTGATTACGGAAACCCTGACCGAGCATGGTACCCGCTACTGCATGGCGCAGAACTATTTGCCAGCCATTAAAGATGGCGACAAACGCGTGCTGGTCGTCGATGGCGAGCCGGTTCCGTACTGCCTGGCGCGCATTCCGCAGGGCGGCGAAACCCGTGGCAACCTGGCCGCAGGCGGTCGCGGCGAACCGCGTCCGTTAACCGAGAGCGACTGGGAAATCGCGCGCCGTATCGGGCCGACGCTGAAAGCCAAAGGCCTGATTTTTGTCGGTCTGGATATCATTGGCGATCGCCTGACCGAGATTAACGTCACCAGCCCGACCTGCATCCGCGAGATTGAAGCCGAATTCCCGGTCTCCATCACCGGGATGCTGATGGACGCAATCGAAGCACGTTTGCAAAAATAATCAGCCATGAACCAGCATTGTAGGCCTGATAAGCGTAGCGCCATCAGGCATTAAGACACCGATGCCGGAGGGCGACACAGGCGTCTTATCCGGCCTACAGTAGTGACATCCGTGCGCTTTACCCACATACTGACCCCTGTTGCTTTTTTGAACCAGGAAACAGAACCTCTGACAATGAATTTACAGCATCACTTTCTTATTGCCATGCCTGCTCTCCAGGATCCGATTTTCCGCCGTTCAGTGGTGTACATTTGCGAACATAACGAAGATGGCGCAATGGGGATTATTGTGAATAAGCCTCTGGAAAATCTCCAGATTGAAGGGATTCTGGAAAAACTAAAAATCGCGCCAGAACCGCGCGATCCGGCGATCCGTCTGGATAAAGCAGTGATGCTTGGCGGCCCGCTAGCGGAAGATCGCGGGTTTATTCTGCACACGCCGCCGTCGCGTTTTGCCTCCAGTATCCGCATCTCGGATAACACCGTCATCACAACGTCCCGCGACGTGCTCGAAACCTTAGGCACGAGCGAACAACCTGCCGAGGTGTTGGTCGCGCTCGGTTACTCCTCCTGGGAGAAAGGACAGCTTGAACAAGAGCTGCTGGACAACGCCTGGCTGACCGCTCCCGCCGATCTCAATATCCTGTTTAAAACCCCGATTGCCGATCGCTGGCGTGAAGCCGCCCGACTAATCGGCATCGACATACTGACGATGCCCGGCGTGGCGGGGCATGCCTGATGAACGAAACATTACTGGCCTTTGATTTTGGCACCAAAAGTATCGGCGTGGCGATTGGTCAGCGGGTAACCGGCACAGCGCGCGCCCTGCCTGCCATTAAAGCGCAGGACGGGACGCCGGACTGGAGCCTGATCGAACGTCTGCTCAAAGAGTGGCAGCCGGATGAGATCATCGTTGGCCTGCCGCTGAATATGGACGGCACCGAGCAACCGCTCACCGCGCGCGCGCGCAAGTTCGCCAACCGCATTCACGGGCGTTTCGGCGTTACGGTCACCTTACACGATGAGCGACTCAGCACCGTCGAGGCACGCTCCGGCCTGTTCGAACAGGGCGGCTATCGCGCGCTGAACAAAGGTAAGATCGATTCCGCCTCCGCCGTCATCATTCTCGAAAGTTACTTCGAGCAGGGCTACTGATCCCATCCGTTTTTTAAAGCCGCCCTTGCGCCTGTCGCTGTTGCAGGCTCTGGGCAAAGGTCATCATCCCCATCTGCTGCCCGGTCTGAATGACATGGGGTAACTGATGGGACTTCCCTTCCCGAATCAAATTCCCCGCCGCCGGGGTGTTGATCAGCAGTTCATACAGAGCAACGCGCCCCTCCTGCTTGTCGGACTCCAGTTTCTGCGACAGCACGGCGCGCAGACTGCCTGCCAGTTGGCTGCGCACCGGGTCTTTTTCCTGCGCCGGAAAAGAATCAATCAGTCGCTCGATTGCCTGCGCGGCACCGCGCGTATGCAGCGTCGCCAGCACCAGATGCCCCGTTTCCGCCGCCGTTAGCGCCAGACGAATGGTCTCGCTGTCGCGTAACTCTCCCAGCAGAATCACATCCGGATCTTCACGCAGCGCCGCGCGTAATCCGGTGGCAAATGAGGCGCAGTGCAGTCCCACTTCACGCTGCTGAATCAGGCAGCGCTGGCTGGCGTAGACATACTCGATGGGATCTTCCAGCGTCAGAATATGTCCATCAATATGCTGATTCAGCCACGTGACCATCGCCGCCAGGGTGGTTGATTTTCCGCTGCCCGTCGCCCCCGTCACCAGAATCAAGCCATTCTCGCTGCGGAGTAGTTCGGGCAGTACGGATGGCGTCCCCAGCGTTTCCAGCGTCGGGCAATGCGTCGGCAGCAGTCGCAGCGCCAGCGACGTCCCCTGCCGCTGGTGAAAGGCGCTGGCCCGCAGGCGCTGGTTATCCCCAAGCGAAACGGCGAAATCCAGTTGCCCGTTTTGCCGTAACGCCGCCTGCTGCCCCTCATCCAGCCAGTCCGCCAGCAGTCCGGTGATGTCGGCTACGGTGAAGGGCGCACGCTCCATGCGCCCCCGTTTTCGCCAGCGCGCAGGCCACGCATTGCTTAGGTGTAGATCCGAGACGTTATGCTTTACACTAAGGGCCACAATTTCTTCCATATTCATATACAGATCCTCGGAAAATGAACGATATCGCGCATAACCTGGCACAGGTCCGGGACATAATCTCAGCCGCCGCATCGCGTTGCGGGCGCGCTTCAGAAGAAGTTACGTTACTTGCAGTGAGTAAAACTAAACCTGCGAGCGCCATCGAAGAAGCCATCGCCGCCGGTCAGTTGGCCTTTGGTGAAAATTACGTGCAGGAAGGGGTGGAGAAAATTCGCCACTTTCGCGAGAAAGGCATTGCCGGCCTGCAATGGCACTTTATCGGCCCGTTACAGTCCAATAAAAGCCGTCTGGTGGCCGAGCACTTTGACTGGTGCCATACCCTCGACCGCCTGCGCATTGCTACCCGGCTGAGCGAACAGCGTCCGGCAGAACTGGGACCGCTGAACGTACTGATTCAAATCAACATCAGCGATGAAAACAGCAAGTCCGGCATTCCGCTGGAGGAACTGGACGCGCTTGCCGCAGAGGTCGTCGAATTACCGAATCTTCGTCTGCGTGGTCTGATGGCGATCCCTGCCCCTGAGTCAGATTATGTAAGGCAGTTTGAAGTTGCCCGCCAAATGGCTGTAGCATTTGCCGGGCTGAAAACGCGCTATCCTGACGTCGATACCCTGTCGCTGGGTATGTCAGATGATATGGAAGCCGCCATTGCGGCGGGTAGCACGATGGTACGTATCGGCACCGCCATTTTTGGTGCACGTGATTACACAAAAAATTAAGGAAATCTGAGGAACGCCATGAATACGTTGACCTTCTTGCTCTCAACGGTAATTGAGCTGTACACCATGGTGCTGTTATTGCGCGTGTGGATGCAATGGGCTCGCTGTGACTTTTATAACCCTTTCTCCCAGTTTGTGGTGAAAGTGACGCAACCGATTATTGGGCCGCTGCGCCGTATTATTCCCCCGATGGGACCGGTCGACAGCGCATCGCTGCTGGTTGCGTTTATCCTCAGCTTTATCAAAGCGATAGTGCTGTTTAAAGTGGTGACGTTCCTGCCGATCGTCTGGATCGCCGCCGTACTGATCGTGCTCAAAACCATCGGCCTGTTGATCTTCTGGGTGCTGCTGGTGATGGCCATCATGAGCTGGGTAAGCCAGGGCCGTAGCCCGATTGAGTATGTGCTGATTCAACTGGCCGATCCGCTGCTGCGCCCGATTCGTCGCATTCTTCCGGGTATGGGCGGCATCGATTTCTCGCCAATGATTCTCGTCCTGCTGTTGTATGTGATCAACATGGGGATTGGCGAGGTTCTGCAGGCAACCGGTAATATGCTGCTGCCGGGGCTGTGGATGGCGCTATGAGTGCCGTAACCCGCTGCGATGACGGACTGGTTTTACGGCTCTATATTCAGCCGAAAGCCAGTCGCGACAGCATTGTCGGTTTACATGGCGACGAACTGAAAGTCGCCATTACCGCCCCGCCAGTAGATGGCCAGGCGAACAGTCATCTGGTGAAGTTTCTCGGTAAGCAGTTCCGCGTGGCAAAGAGCCAAGTTGTCATTGAAAAGGGCGAACTTGGCCGCCATAAACAGGTTAAAATCATTCATCCGCAACAAATCCCGCCAGAAGTCGCGGCATTAACTGATTAGGTATCCTATGCAAAAAGTCGTCCTCGCAACCGGCAATGCCGGTAAAGTGCGTGAGCTCGCGTCGCTGCTCAGCGATTTCGGGCTTGATGTGGTAGCGCAAACGGATCTCGGCGTCGATTCTGCCGAAGAGACCGGGCTAACCTTTATTGAAAACGCGATCCTGAAAGCGCGCCATGCCGCACAAATCACCGGTTTACCGGCGATTGCCGATGACTCAGGTCTGGCCGTTGACGTGCTGGGCGGCGCGCCGGGGATCTACTCCGCGCGCTATGCCGGTGAAGACGCAAGCGACCAACAGAACCTGGAAAAGCTGCTGCATACCCTGAAGGATGTGCCGGACGAACAGCGTCAGGCGCGTTTCCACTGCGTGCTGGTTTATCTGCGTCATGCTGACGATCCTACACCGCTGGTGTGCCATGGCAGTTGGCCGGGCGTGATTGCGCGTACGGCAGCAGGCAACGGCGGCTTTGGCTATGACCCGATCTTCTTCGTGCCTTCGGAAGGCAAAACCGCCGCCGAACTGACGCGTGAAGAGAAAAGCGCGATTTCTCACCGCGGGCAAGCGCTGAAGCTGCTGCTGGAAGCCTTACGTAATGGTTAAGTTGCCGCCGCTGAGTCTTTACATTCACATTCCGTGGTGCGTGCAGAAATGCCCATACTGCGATTTCAACTCGCATGCGTTAAAAGGTGAAGTCCCGCACGATGATTACGTCCGGCATCTGCTGAGCGATCTCGACGCGGACGTTGCGTATGCGCAGGGCCGTGAAGTGAAGACGATTTTCATCGGTGGCGGTACGCCGAGCCTGCTTTCCGGCCCGGCAATGCAAACGCTGCTCGATGGCGTGCGTGCGCGTCTGAATCTGTCAGCGGATGCGGAAATTACGATGGAAGCGAATCCGGGCACGGTCGAAGCCGATCGCTTTGTCGATTATCAGCATGCCGGGGTGAACCGTATCTCTATCGGCGTGCAGAGCTTTAGCGAACCCAAACTGAAGCGTCTGGGACGCATTCACGGCCCGCAAGAGGCCTGCCGCGCGGCGAATCTCGCCAGCGGCTTAGGCTTGCGCAGCTTTAACCTCGATTTAATGCACGGCCTGCCGGATCAGTCGCTGGACGACGCGCTGGATGACCTGCGCCAGGCGATTGCGCTGAATCCGCCGCATCTCTCGTGGTATCAGTTGACGATTGAACCGAATACGCTGTTTGGTTCTCGCCCGCCGGTGTTACCGGACGATGATGCGCTGTGGGACATCTTTGAGCAGGGCCACCAGTTATTAACCGCCGCAGGTTATCAGCAGTATGAAACCTCAGCCTATGCCAGACCGGGCTACCAGTGTCAGCACAACCTGAACTACTGGCGTTTTGGCGATTATCTGGGCATTGGCTGCGGCGCGCACGGTAAGGTCACGTTCCACGATGGCCGCATTCTGCGCACCACCAAAACGCGCCATCCCCGTGGCTATATGCAGGGGCGTTATCTGGAAAGCCAGCGTGATGTGGAGCAGGTCGATAAGCCGTTTGAATTTTTCATGAACCGATTCCGTCTGCTGGAAGCGGCGCCGCGAGCTGAATTTACGCAGTATACGGGATTGTCGGAGACGGTGATTCGTCAACCGCTTGATGAGGCCATTGCCCAGGGGTATCTGACCGAGTGCGAGACGTACTGGCAGATCACCCGGCACGGTAAGCTGTTCTTAAACTCGCTGCTTGAACTGTTTCTCGCCGAATGATTCTGGATGCGCCGAGGGGCGCATCCTTCTCGTTACCGGAGAATGCCGTGACGTCGTAATTCATCGGTATCCTTTTTCCAGCGATCATAGCTTTCATTGATATCGTCAATCTTGATATGAAGATCCGTCTGCTGCATACGAAGTTTAGAGGCGGCTATGTTCAGCGGATACTGTCCTTTTTCATACGCGATCCAGTCATTTTGCGCTTTTCGGCTGAGTTCTTGCGATTTCAGAAAGACCTGTCGTCTTTGCTCTTGTATATCGAAATCTCTTTTCTGCTGAATTGCCGTTTCATAACAACTGTCACTCTTTTTATGACATGCGTCTAACGCTGGCTGATAAACTTCTTTTGCATATTTCTCGGCAAACGCATCGCTGTCGTTCGCTTTTACAAAGTCATCGCGTGTTTTAAACATCTTTTTGAACGCATCTTCCCGGGTCAGTTTTTTACCATCAGAGGCTTTACCCCAATAGGTATCGGCCTTTTTTTGAGCAACATCAATTTGTTTATCCAGCGTTTTTATTTGTTCTTCGAGGCTGGCAATCGACTTTTTCTGGGTGATATACGAAGCATCAATTTGACTGAATCGGTAGTTAAAATCATCTCCGTTCACGATGAGATATTTATCGTTGGTTTTAATATCAGTAATAATCCGCCCTTCATTGCTGGCTGCCGCTTGCAATGAATAGAAATTAACCGTCCAGCCGGAAGCAGGCGTCCCTGTGCTGGTTAACATCGCGGAAAATTTTACCGGTCGATCTTTTATCCAGGTACGTTCCACAAAGTAATAATCCGCAGCCATACCAACGCCGGTATAAAGATCATCACCAGAAGAAATATCCCCCTCCGCAGACCAGGTGGCCTGGTTGCCTGTGGAATCAAGGTTTTTTAAGGTGACAGAATTCAGTTTAAGCACGCCGTGGTACTGCTTACTAAACGCTTCTTTCAAGACGTAATCGGTAGGTTGAGCCACCTCCGCCCAGCTATAACCTGAAACCAACGTAAATAACGCAGCACCTGCTATCCATTGTCGAAACATTCGCGGACCTCCCGTCCAGAATAATGCTAACCGCCACCATCATAATTAAAATGATCGTTAGCAGATTAATGATTTACTGTTTAGGGAGATATTTCAGAAAACTGCCCCAGCCAGTTGGCTGGGGCATCAACGATTAATACTGATTAAACATCGTCTGGATCTGTTTCGGATCTTTGGTCTGGGTCAACGCCAGTTGCAGCAGCACACGTGCCTTCTGTGGGTTCAGGGAACCAGAGGCAACGAAACCGTACTTCGCATCATCAATTTCAGCATCCTGCGTGGTTGAACCGGTCGGTACGCGGGAAGAACGCACCACAACCGTCCCTTTATGCGCCGCGGTTGCCAGCGTATCGAAGACCGTTTTGTACAGGTTGCCGTTACCCACACCAGCGCTCACAATCCCATCATAACCCGCATCCACCAGCGCTTTTGCCGGCAGATCTGAAGCATTCGCGTAGTTATAGACGATACCCACCTTCGGCAGTTCATTCAGCTTAGAAACGTCGAAAGGCGTGGAGGTGGTGTGCTTACGCGCAGGCGTACGTTGGTAGTCGATTTTGCCGTTATGAATGTAGCCCAGCGGTCCGTAGTTTACGGATTTGAAGGTCGCCACATCCGTGGTATTGGTCTTGGTCACATCGCGACCGTCAAGCACAGTGTCGTTCATCACCACCAACACGCCACGATTAGCAGAAGCTTTATCCGCTGCCGTTACAACGGCGTTGTAGAGGTTGAACGGACCGTCCGCGCTCATTCCGGTAGACGGACGCATCGCCCCAACCAGTACCACCGGCTTGTTGCATTTCACGGTCAGATCGAGGAAGTAAGCCGTCTCTTCCATCGTGTCAGTACCGTGCGTAATCACGAAACCGTCGGTGCTGTCACATTCGGTATTGATCTTCTTCGCCAGGGTTAACCAGACGTCGTCGTTCATATCCTGTGAACCAATATTGACAACCTGTTCGCCCTTAACGTTAGCAATATCCTTAAGTTGAGGAACGGCTCTGACCAGGTTCTCTACGCCAACCTTACCCGCCGTATAGTTGGATTTGGTTGCGGAGTCACCGCCACCGGCAATCGTCCCGCCCGTCGCTAAAATAGTGACGTTTGGTAAGGCGAGCGCCGCGCCGCTGAAGCCCATAACCAGTGCAGCCAGTGCCGTTTTCCTGAAAAACTCCATGTTATTTCTCCAGTTACGTGAATTTGCCGCATTATCCCAATGCCAGAGATGAATAATGTGATTTCATCCAATTAACCAGACAAATGTATCTATCAGATTGTTAAATTTAGAGGTGGATATCAAAACGAGGTGGAAAGGCAAAAGAAAATGGCACAGAGGCGATCTGTGCCATTGTTTTATATGAAAAGTTTATTTAAGGGTGCTGACCAGCGCCTTGCGGTTATCTTCCAGCGTCACCACGCGACTGCACACGTCTTTACCGAACTGCTGGAAATCTTTTTCCTGCTTCTTCCATTCGTCCTGAATCGATGTCTGTAGTCCGCCAAGACTGCCCAGTACGCCCTGCAGCGGGTTACCGCCGCCTTTCAGGACGGCTTTTGCACCCATTTCGTTGATGCTGTCCTGCAAAATGCCGCCCATCGCCTGGTTCACCAGTTGCTGACCGTCGGCACGGACCTGATCGATAGCCTTGTAGTGGAACGTCAGGCCGTCAGTGCGATGCTCGATAATCCGGTTCATCTGCTCTTTCAACTGAGCATCCAGCTTCGTCAGACGACCCCGCATGTTGCTGCTCTCGCCCACTTCTTTGGCGATAATTTTATCCAGTGCCACGCGCCCTTTTTCGACACGATTTCTGGCACCTTCATCAATCCACGGCAGCGCGCTGCGCAGTTCGGCCTGGTAATCTTTCGCCTGCTCGCGCTGTGCGGCGCTCAGCGTGTACTGCTTACCGTTGTATATCACATTGCCGTCCGGCGTGATCACCAGGTTGCCGTTTTCACCCTTCACCTGCACCGTTTGCGGGCTCAGAATCACATCGTCACGCGGCGTGACGCTGCACTGGTAGTCTGCATGAGCGGCCATCGCCGTTACAGAAAGGGCTGCCGCCAGCAGCGTTTTGCGCATCATAACTTTCCCTCAAGACAAATCGGGCCAGCAAATGCTGGCCCCGTATGCGTAGTTAGTCCCACCAAACGTCGAAAAGTTCGCTGGTACGCACTTCTTCAAGTTTGTGTTCTTCCAGCCACTTACGCACAATCGCCTGATGCTCTTCAGTGCATTTGCCGATTTCCTGCATGCAGATCAGACCTTCCCAGGCCAGATAACCGCTGCCGTCAAAGGCCAGTTTGTTCGGTTCAATAACGTCATTGATAAAGTCATCAACGATTTTATCAACCTGCTCTTCAGATGTGCCTTCCGGGAAACGCCATGCCACCGAAAATCCTAATTCCTGGAATTCGTCGATGTGCATTTTTTTACGCAGACGACGGCTACGGTTCTTTGCCATTATTTCACCCTCTCGAACATTAAGTCCCATACGCCGTGACCAAGACGATGGCCACGTTGTTCAAATTTGGTTACCGGGCGCGATGGTGGGCGCGGTACGTAATCGTTACTCTCCGACAGGTTTTTATACCCGTCAATGGAGGACATCACTTCAAGCATGTGCTCTGCATAGGCTTCCCAGTCAGTCGCCATGTGGAACACGCCGCCCAGTTTCAGTTTGCTTTTGACCAGCTCGGCAAACGGTACCTGAACGATACGGCGTTTATTATGACGTGCTTTGTGCCACGGGTCAGGGAAAAAGAGCTGAACCATCGTTAAAGAATTGTCAGGAATCATTTTATGCAGTACTTCGACCGCGTCATGACACATCACGCGCAGGTTCTCAACGCCCTCTTCATGCGCCGACGCCAGACATGCGCCCACGCCTGGTGAGTGAACTTCAATACCGAGGAAATTTTGCTCCGGACGCGCTTTCGCCATCGCCACCAGAGAAGCGCCCATACCGAAGCCAATCTCCAGCGTGACCGGCGCTTCACGGCCAAACAACGTCGCGAAATCCACCGGCTCTTCGCTGAATTCAACGCCCATCACCGGCCAGTAGTTTTCCAGCGCGTGCTCCTGCCCTTTGGTCAGTCGCCCCTGGCGACGAACAAAACTACGAATCCGGCGCAGTGGACGGCCGTTTTCATCAAATTCCGGTGAGATAACGTCGTTTTTCATAAAAGTTAAGTCTGCTTGTGGTTGAGGTCTGAAAACGGGCATTATCCAAAGTTAGTTGCCGGATGCAAGTAAAGGAAGCGCTCACGCTGCGGAAAGTTCCGGTTTACACCCTGTTGCCTCTGTGCTGCAATCTTGCCCCCAACCATAATGAATTCGGTGACCATGCAAGCGTCTCAATTTTCAGCCCAGGTTCTGGACTGGTACGATAAATACGGGCGAAAAACCCTGCCCTGGCAAATTGATAAGACGCCTTACAAAGTATGGCTCTCAGAAGTGATGCTGCAACAGACCCAGGTGACGACGGTCATTCCTTACTTTGAACGGTTTATGGCCCATTTCCCGACGGTGACCGATCTCGCCAACGCGCCGCTGGACGAAGTGCTCCACCTGTGGACGGGGCTCGGTTACTACGCCCGGGCGCGCAATCTGCACAAGGCGGCGCAACAGGTCGCCACACAGCATAACGGCGTGTTCCCGGAAACCTTTGAAGACGTGGCGGCGCTCCCCGGCGTCGGGCGTTCAACCGCTGGCGCCGTACTGTCACTCTCGCTGGGTAAACCTTTTCCGATTCTTGATGGCAACGTTAAACGCGTGCTGGCGCGCTGCTATGCTGTTAGCGGCTGGCCGGGTAAAAAAGAGGTTGAGAAAAAGCTCTGGGATCTGAGCGAGCACGTTACGCCGGTGAAAGGTGTGGAGCGTTTTAACCAGGCGATGATGGATTTAGGCGCGATGGTGTGTACGCGCTCAAAACCGAAATGCTCGCTGTGCCCGTTGCAGAACGGTTGTGTCGCCTGTGCGAATGACAGCTGGTCACTTTACCCCGGCAAGAAACCGAAACAGACGCTGCCTGAGCGGACAGGCTATTTTCTGCTGCTGCAACACCAGGACGACGTTTTACTGGCACAGCGCCCGCCAAGCGGATTGTGGGGCGGGTTATTCTGTTTTCCGCAGTTTGCCAGTGAAGAGGAATTACGGGAATGGCTGGCGCAACGGCATGTGAACGCTGATAATTTGACCCAACTTAACGCGTTTCGCCATACGTTCAGCCATTTCCATCTGGATATTGTGCCTATGTGGCTTACGGTGTCTTCATGCGGTTCATGCATGGATGAAGGCAACGCGCTCTGGTATAACTTAGCGCAACCGCCATCTGTTGGCCTGGCGGCTCCGGTGGAGCGTTTATTACAGCAGTTACGTACCGGTGCCCCCGTTTAACGCACCGGACGATGAAGAGGATGAGTTATGAGCAGAACGATTTTTTGCACTTTCCTGCAGCGTGAAGCAGAAGGACAGGATTTCCAGCTGTACCCGGGCGAACTGGGGAAACGCATTTATAACGAGATTTCAAAAGAAGCGTGGGCGCAGTGGCAGCACAAGCAGACCATGCTTATCAACGAAAAGAAACTCAATATGATGAACGTCGAGCATCGCAAACTGCTGGAGCAGGAGATGATCAACTTCCTGTTTGAAGGTAAAGACGTGCATATCGAAGGTTATACGCCGGAAGATAAAAAATAAGCACGTTGCCGGATGGTTCAACGCTGTCCGGCAACACCGCACAACGACAAACACAACACGCACTCCCGGAATGATGAAAAAATTTCTCGCGCTTGCCGTTATTGCACCGTTGCTTATCTCCTGTTCCAGCTCGACCAAAAAAGGCGATTCTTATAATGAAGCCTGGGTCAAGGATACCAACGGTTTTGACATTCTGATGGGGCAGTTTGCCCACAACATTGAAAATCTGTGGGGCTATCAGGAAGTGCTGATCGCCGGTCCGAAGGACTACGTGAAGTATACCGATCAGTACCAGACCCGCAGCCATATCAACTTTGACGACGGGACCATTACCGTTGAGACCATCGCCGGGACGGAACCTGCAGCACACTTGCGTCGCGCCATCATTAAAACGCTGCTGATGGGTGACGATCCCACCTCCGTCGACCTCTACTCTGACGTCGATGACATACAGATCTCCCGAGAGCCGTTCCTGTACGGCCAGGTGCTCGATCACACCGGACAACCAATCCGCTGGGAAGGCCGGGCGACGAACTTCGCCGATTACCTGCTGCAAACGCGGATGAAAAGTCGCAGCAACGGGATCCGTATGATTTTCAGCGTGACGATTAACCTGGTGCCGAATCACCTGGATAAACGTGCGCATAAATACCTCGGCATGGTGCGCAAGGCTTCCCATAAATATGGCATTGATGAGTCGCTGATTCTGGCGATTATGCAAACGGAGTCGTCCTTCAACCCGTACGCCGTGAGCCGTTCTGATGCGCTGGGTCTGATGCAGGTGGTTCAGCATACCGCCGGGAAAGACGTTTATCGTTCGCAGGGCCGCTCCGGTACGCCGAGCCGCAGTGAACTGTTCGATCCGGCCAGCAACATTGATACCGGCACCGCGTATCTGGCGATGCTCAATAATGTCTATCTGGGCGGAATCGATAACCCTACCTCGCGGCGCTATGCGGTGATTACCGCTTACAATGGCGGGGCGGGCAGCGTACTGCGCGTCTTCTCCAGTGATAAAGTGCAGGCCGCGAATATCATCAACAGCATGACGCCAGGGGATGTGTACCAGACGTTAACCACGCGTCACCCCTCTTCTGAGTCGCGCCGCTACCTGTATAAAGTCAATTCCGCGCAAAAAACCTATCGGCGGAACTGATCCTTCTCTTCCCCGCTCCCGGTAAAACGGCGAGCGGGCGATCCAAAAGCGTGATAACCATCACCCTTTCGCATTGCAAAAAGGTATTGTTTTGCAATTATTTGTCACAGGTAACAAAAAATCACCCATCGTCGTTGATAGAATCACATCATACAGTCACGGCATTTGTGCCAATCGAAACATCCATTCGCCTTCCTGTGTGAGGAAATTAACATGAATCTTAAGCTGCAGCTGAAAATACTCTCCTTTCTGCAGTTCTGCCTGTGGGGAAGTTGGCTGACCACCCTCGGCTCCTATATGTTTGTCACCCTCAAATTTGACGGTGCTTCTATTGGTGCTGTCTACAGCTCGCTGGGGATCGCGGCGGTTCTGATGCCGACCCTTTTGGGGATCGTGGCGGACAAATGGCTCAGTGCAAAGTGGGTCTACGCCATCTGTCACGTGGTGGGTGCGGTGACGCTGTTCATCGCCGCCGAAGTCACCACGCCGGGAGCGATGTTCTTTGTGATCCTGCTTAACTCGCTGGCATATATGCCAACGCTTGGGCTGATCAACACCATTTCCTATTACCGCTTGCAGAACGCCGGTATGGACATTGTTACCGACTTCCCGCCGATTCGTATCTGGGGCACCATCGGTTTCATCGCCGCCATGTGGGCCGTGAGCTTCTCCGGTTTCGAACTGAGCCATATGCAGCTGTATATTGGCGCGGCGCTCTCTGTGGTACTGGTGGTGTTTACGTTGACCCTGCCGCACATTCCGGTGGCGAATCAGCAGAAGAATCAAAGCTGGACTTCTATGCTGGGTCTGGATGCCTTCGCACTGTTTAAAAACAAGCGCATGGCGATCTTCTTCATCTTCTCGATGATGCTCGGCGCAGAACTGCAAATTACCAACATGTTCGGGAACACCTTCCTGCACAGCTTCGACAACAACCCGCTGTTCTCCGGAAGCTTTATCGTTGAGCACGCGTCGGTGATGATGTCGATCTCGCAGATCTCCGAAACCCTGTTCATCCTGACCATTCCGTTCTTCCTCAGCCGTTACGGGATCAAGAACGTCATGCTGATCAGTATCGTGGCGTGGATGTTGCGCTTCGGCCTGTTCGCCTACGGCGACCCGAGCCCGTTTGGTACCGTGCTGCTGGTTCTGTCGATGATTGTTTACGGTTGCGCCTTCGACTTCTTCAACATCTCCGGTTCGGTGTTCGTTGAGAAAGAAGTTCGCCCGGAAATCCGCGCCAGTGCGCAGGGCATGTTCCTGATGATGACCAACGGCTTCGGCTGTATCCTCGGCGGCGTGGTAAGCGGGAAAGTGGTGGAGCATTACACCCTGAACGGCATTACCGACTGGCAGACCGTGTGGCTGATTTTTGCCGGCTACTCACTGGTTCTGGCCTTTGCCTTCGTGGCGCTGTTTAAGTACAAGCACGTTCGCGTCCCGACCGGCACGCAGACCGTCGCACATTAATCTCTCTGCCGGATGGTGACGCTTTCGCGTCTTATCCGGCACACCGAACACCAGGCCGGATAAGCGCAAGCGCTATCCGGCATTCTCCTTCGATTACTTCAAAACATACCCGTACAACCGCTTAATGCCATCGGCGTCGGTTTCACTGTAAACGCCCTGCAACTCCGGAGAGAAGCCCGGCAGCATGTTGACCCCTTCTTCCAGCGTCAGGAAATAACGCTGCACCGCACCGCCCCAGACTTCGCCCGGCACCACGCACAGTACGCCAGGAGGGTACGGTAGCGCTCCTTCCGCGGCGATACGGCCTTCGGCATCACGAATGCGCACCAGTTCAACGTCACCACGAATAAAAGCGCTGTGGGCATCCTGTGGGTTCAGCGCCACCGTCGGGAAACTCTCCTGACGGAACATCGCTTTTTGCAGATCCTTCACGTCAAAACTGACGTACAGATCGTGCATCTCCTGACACAGTTCGCGCAGGGTGTAGTCGCGATAGCGCACCGGATATTTATTGAAGATAGTCGGGAGCACCTGCGCAAGCGGCGTGTCGTCTTCAATATGCTGTTCGAACTGCGCCAGCATCGCCGTCAGATGCGCCATCTTTTCCGGACTCTCGGCGGGCGTCAGCAGGAACAGAATCGAGTTGAGATCGCACTTCTCCGGCACAATACCGTTTTCACGCAGGTAGTGGGCCAGAATGGTGGCCGGAATACCAAAATCGGTATAACGCCCGGTCTGCGCATCAATACCCGGCGTGGTGAGCAGCAGCTTGCACGGATCGACAAAATACTGATCGTCGGCATACCCTTCGAAGCCGTGCCATTTCGCGCCCGGCGCAAAGCTGAAGAAACGCCGCTCGCGGGCAATCACCTCAGTGGGATACGACTGCCACGCCTTATCATCCACAACCGGCGGAATGAACGGCGCAAGCAGCTTACAATGGGTCAGGATCGCCTTACGCGCCTCGATCCCCAGCGTCACGCACTCTGCCCACAGGCGTCGACCACTCTCCCCTTCGTGGATTTTGGCATTGACGTCCAGCGCGGCAAACAGCGGGTAGAACGGACTGGTTGAAGCGTGCAGCATGAACGCGTTGTTCAGCCGCTTATGCGGGCAGAAACGCGCCTGACCACGAATATGGTTGTCTTTCTTGTGGATCTGCGAGGTCTGCGAGAACCCGGCCTGCTGTTTATGCACCGACTGGGTGACGAAAATACCCGGATCGTTTTCGTTGAGCTCCAGCAGCAGCGGCGAGCCGTCGGCCATCATCGGGATAAACTGCTCATAGCCGACCCAGGCTGAATCAAACAGGATGTAGTCACAGAGATGACCGATTTTGTCGATCACCTGACGGGCGTTGTAGATCGTGCCATCGTAGGTTCCCAACTGGATGATTGCCAGCCGGAAGGGGCGCGGCAATTGCGCCTTTTCGGCTGCTACGTCGCGGATCTGTTCGCGCAGATACGCTTCATCAAAGCAGTGTTCATCAATCCCGCCGATAAAACCAAACGGATTACGGGCAGCCTCCAGATACACCGGGGTGGCTCCCGCCTGAATCAGCGCGCCGTGGTGATTCGATTTGTGGTTGTTGCGATCGAACAGTACCAGATCGCCCCGCGTCAGCAGCGCATTGGTGACCACTTTATTCGCCGCTGACGTGCCGTTCAGAACGAAATAGGTTTTATCGGCGTGGAAGACTTTGGCGGCAAACTTCTGCGCATGTTTGGCTGACCCCTCATGAATCAGCAAATCCCCCAATTTCACGTCGGCATTGCACATGTCGGCACGAAAAACATTTTCGCCAAAAAAGTCATAGAAATGACGTCCGGCGGGATGCTTTTTAAAGAACGCGCCGTGCTGATGTCCCGGGCAGGCGAACGTGCTGTTCTTCATTTCCACATACTGCGTTAGCGTGTCGTAAAACGGCGGCAGAAGGTCTTCCTCATACAGGCAGGCGGTAGATTCCAGCTCCAGCCACTCCTGCGCATTGCCGCGAATAACGGCCGTCGCGCCTGCGGGTAAAGCGATGTTCTCTTCGGTGAGAATAAAGACCGGCAGATGAAAGCCCGTGCGTTTGAGTAGCGCAAGAATGCCGCTACGGCTATCGGCAACGGTCATGACGACGGCAGCGACATCGGTAAAGTCGGTACTGTCCAGCGCCACAACGCCGCGATGAGTAGATAAACGAGAAACCAGTTCACTACTGGCGGCAATGTTCATTGATTTCATAAGCGCAAAAACCCGTTTCGGGAGAATAAGAGTCCCGGACAAGGCACATTGCCCTGCCCCACGAGATGTTTAGGTCAAACTGGTCACCAGCTCCGACCGCCAGACATCAGTAAAAGCAGACCGCTTCTGATTTTACTGTTGTCCTGCAGTGAGCATACGTTGCCCTCACCGCATGGTGAGTAAGAGGGAAGGAATAACGAGAAGGGGCAGCCATCGCGCTAAGCGGCGATGCGAAAGGCGATGTGAAGGTGTTGCGTTCATCCCATGCGGCCCCGAACAGACTGGAGAAAATTCGCGCAATCATGGCACCTTTAACCAGGGGGGGCAAGATTTAATTCTTATGCACACTTGTTGCGGTTAAACAACACGGTAAATGAGAATCAGGTCATAATAATGCAATCTGACAAAATAATTAGCAGGAGCTTACGTGGTAATCGGACCTTTTATTAACGCCAGCGCCGTTTTGGCGGGTGGTGTTATTGGCGCCCTTCTTAGCCAACGTTTACCGGAACGGATTCGTGTCTCCATGACCTCTATTTTCGGTCTCGCGTCGCTTGGCATTGGTATCTTACTGGTGGTCAAATGCGCCAATCTTCCGGTTATGGTGCTGGCAACGCTGGTCGGCGCGTTAATTGGTGAGTTTTGCTATCTGGAAAAGGGGATCAACACCGCCGTCGCCAAAGCGCAGACACTCTTTATGCGGTCGGGTAAAAAGCCGCCCCATGAATCGTTTATCCAGAATTATGTCGCCATCATTGTCCTTTTCTGTGCCAGCGGTACGGGGATTTTTGGGGCAATGCGCGAAGGAATGACCGGCGATCCGAGCATCCTGATTGCTAAATCCTTCCTCGATTTCTTTACCGCCATGATCTTCGCCTGCTCGCTGGGTATCGCCGTGTCGGCTATCTCGGCTCCGATGCTGCTCATCCAGCTTTCACTGGCAACCTGCGCGGCGCTGATATTGCCGCTCACTACCCCCGCAATGATGGCCGATTTCAGTTCAGTCGGGGGATTATTGCTGGTCGCCACCGGTTTACGCATCTGCGGGATTAAGATGTTTGCCGTGGTCAATATGCTCCCGGCGCTGCTCCTCGCCATGCCGCTTTCCGCCGCCTGGACCGCGTATTTCGCTTGAGAATGCGTGCAATAACAGCAAAGTGGTGATAGATTGTGCAGTCTGCGTTGAATTGAAGAAATTTCGTTGACGAAACGAGGCGGATCGGTTTTAATGCGCCCCGTTGCCCGGATAGCTCAGTCGGTAGAGCAGGGGATTGAAAATCCCCGTGTCGGTGGTTCGATTCCGCCTCCGGGCACCACTATTCGAAGCACGCTGGTCAGAGGTGAGAAAACTGACGGGCGTTTAACGGGAGTGGTACTTGTTGATGTTGATCCTCACATCAGCATACATCAAGAAGTTACCCTCTCGGTTAGGGAGCCTGTTACCCGCAGGCTCCCTTTTCTCGATCACTGTGAATAATTACAATGACGTGACTGAATGTCAACCATTGTAAAACATCTCTTCAGCCTTATCGGTGTAAAGCGCCATTTCTTTCTCCAGCGCCTTACTGACAATATCCATACTGATATCAACGTATTCCATCGTAGTGCTCACATTACGATGCCCCAGCAATCCCTTAACCAGTTGCAGGTTTCGTTCAGGGGAGCTCATCAGTGTTGTGGCAAGCGTATGCCTGAACCGGTGGGGTGAAATGTCAAATCCGCACTCTTTTGAGAGACGCCGGAAAAATGAACGTAATGGCTGCAGCGAGGGCTTTTCAGAAAGAGATGCCCTGTCAGCAGGCGAAGACACAAATCTCTCATAATGAAACAGCGCGTCATTGTTGCCGGCACCGCAGTCTCTTGCACGTTGCAGCAATCCCTCTAGGCGCGGACGTAAATGGCTGACAACGGGTACCCGCCACTCACGATAGGTTTTGCTGCCTTCTGTTCTCAGCTCAATCCAGCCATCCTCAAGACAGACGTCTTTCAGACGAATGTGCAGCAATTGATTCTGGCGCATCCCTGTATAACGCAGCGTGTCCAGAACTGCCAGCCAGTACCACACAGGGCGTATTGCACATTTTGATTCGGACATTTGTTCAGAAGAAAACTGCTGCATGGTCAGCCAGATCTTTGTCATCTGGTTTTTGGTGAGCGTCTTTTTCCTTTTCTTGTCATGTTTAACCGAAACGCCGCTGAAGGGATTTTTTGTAAAGTCCGTCAGTTGAGAAGTAATGGCAAAATTATACAGTGCGCGCATGTGAGTGACCTTATTGTTCCAGGTATGTGCTGACAGGCCCTGTTTTTTTAATACGTGTCTTCGCCACTCAAGTACTTCACGACTGGTTATACTGTAAGGTGCCCGCGCTTCCCCGATATGCTTTCTGAACCCGCGAACCACTTTCTGATAACTCCATTCTGTGTCTTCACGTAGCGACTTACAGAAAAAATATTCATCCAGAAGTTCTTTCCATAGCCAGTCAGCGTTCATTTCGTTCATTTTCCATTCCTCTCAAAGTTACAGATACGCACCAGATGTCAGACCGCGATTACGGTCAGGGAAACAAAAGGAACTGACTGTCCTGAGGGATTGTCTTTCTGAATACCTGTCTGCTTTTAACCAGATAGCCTTTCATCCGTTTAAACTTGCCTGATTTATCGGGGGTATCGAACAACTGAGCGAAGTAAAACCTCCTGTTATCCCGACGTTTATGTAAATTAAGTTGCTCAAAAGACGACTGAACTTTCTCCCGATTATCTGTGGAGCCGGTGGCCTTAAGGTAGTCAAAAAAAATGCCGGGGACGGGTAAAAAGACGTAACCGGCAATAATGTGAACTTTGTCATCTTTACCATTAAAAGCGATCTCTCCCCGGTTGATCCCTTCCCGAAGCCAGTCAAAAAAACGCGTTCCTTCCACTTCTTCAGTACCGCTGACTGCCCCGGATGCGGAATGTAATCTTTCATCACATTTGTTAACAAAAGCAACTGCAGAATGTTCTGAGTTTTCCTCTGTGGAATGACTGTCTGGACTTTCAGAAAATTCAGTATTTTCAGTGGGGTATGATGGAGAATTTTTCTCGTTTTCAGAGAAGGGCTCTTCAGGTAAAGCCTCACTGCTATCACCGTCTGTTGCCATCTTTTCCGGTACTTCAAACAGAGATAAAAGCACGTCAGTGTCGTCAGCAACTGCCGTCATTACTGTCTCGTTGGCAGGGCTTTCTGATCCGGAATCGCTGAGGTCATCTGACAAAAGGCTGTCAGTTTGAGAAGCCGGCTCAATACTGGAAGCAAGATCAAAAATTGCCGGAGCCGCTAAAGCATCTGCCGTATTCGTATCTGATTGTTGAGAAGAAACGTCCGGGGATAAAATCGAAGTGTGTATCGTCTGAACCGTGGTTTTATCTCCATATAGTCCACCTGCTAAGGTATTTACTACTTCGTCAGTCTCCGACTCTATTAGAGGAGAATCTGTTTTCTCTGCAGCCTGCTTCATCAGACTGCGTATCAATGGCATGCCCGGATGCTGATTCCAGAGCGCGCCGGCCAGGTTGCCCAGTGCCCCGGGATTCTCTGCCAGCCAGCCCGTTGCCTCTGCCGGCATAAGTTGCCCGGCGGCAAGCGCCGCAAACGCTGATGCGTTCTCTGCCTCCCGGAACCGGAAACGATAAGGCGAGTCCGGAACGGTCATTCCCGGAAGCCAGCTTTTACCGTCAAGCAACTCCCCCTCCAGAGTCGCAAGAAGAGGCAGGTGCCAGAACAGCGCCGACCAGTAAATCACCGCATTCCACATCACATTCTGCGCTGCCTGCTCTTCCGGTGCCGCGCCGGGGGGGAACATGTACCCTTTTGCCAGCCTGACCGCACAGGTCGTGAACTGCAGCGTAAGGTCGCCGAAACCGTCTGACTGTGACCACCTTCCCTTTTGTGCGGCCGGCACATTCTGTACCCTGGCTAATAAACCATTAAGAGGTGCCAAATAGAGTTGCTGATAGATGTCTGCGGGCAGAGAACAGTTCTCCCACAATTGCTGCAGGCAGGTTTCACGTAGCGGGCTGGCGCACAGCCTGCTGGCCTCACGCGGGGCGTGGTAGCCGACAGGCGTGACTGTGGATATAGGATGTACTGCTTCTGGTTCGCCTTTTGAAAACAGAGACCTCAGGGTCCGGATTCTGCTGAGCATAATGTTCTCCTGGTACAGGGCTGCTCAGTGTTATGACCCTCCCTGCGCCACACCATGAAAAACCAGTTATTCAGTCCCGGAAGTTTCTCCCGTGTCGCCGGGCATAACGGCATCGTTCTAATCCTCACCCTCACCGGCTTCGCTGCCGTTTTCATCATCGGCCTCGCTGAGCCAGCGCATCAGCTCGTTAAGCACAAGCGTCTCTCTTGCCCGGGTGACAGCCACATACAACAGGTTAGTCTCATCCTGCCGCTCTTCCTGCGAGAGGAGCGGATCGGTAATGTCTGTAAAATCCTCACTGAGCATTACCACCGGCCATTCCAGCCCTTTGCTACGGTGTGCGGTGGAAACCGTGACCTGAGCGTCTTTTTCATGAGTGACTACCTGACGGCGCATAATGGCCAGTTTTTGCGGAAGCGGGAAAAAGTCATCGAGCAGGCGAATAGCCTGATTCATCTCCACGTCCTGGGTGGCTTTGGCTATCGAGCAGTACTCGTCAAAATCCCGGTAGTCCCGGCTGAGGCGCGGGGACTGCATCTTTTCAGGCATATCGGCCGAGAACCAGTACAGGTCTTCCAGCTCTTCCGTTTTATAGCCTTCAATCCCCCCGACCCAGAAGACCTTTTTCTCCATAAGGCTCGCCGTCAGGGCGCTGCCGATCACGCCGGACACCGTACGGCTCAGTACAGCAATGTGCTCAGCCCCTGCCGGAAGGCTGCTGACGACAGCATCCTGGCCTCCGTTACCTGTCACGCGCTTTTCCTCTCCGGCACGTTCAAGCAGGATGTTAGCGATCCGCGCGACCTCAGGGCCAAACCGAAAACTTGCTGTCAGCCACAACCGGTCTGCCTTCGCCAGCTGCGGGGCGCTGAGTGCATTATCTGCTCCGCGAAACCGGTATATCTGCTGGTAACGGTCGCCGACCAGAATGACCCGGCAGGGCTGATTCAGTACAAACGCACTGGTCACCGGATTGGCGTCCTGGGCCTCATCGAAGAGGATGGTATCCCAGCGTTTTGACAGGTCAGGATGAGAAAGCTGGAACAGTTTAAGGTAGGTGTCGTGCGTGACGGGAAAGACTGAATCAGTACGGCTCATTTCATACCAGAGGATCTGAATTGCCCCCAGAATTTTACCTGCATCGAGACCGTGGCGATCATCCTCAGCGGGCAGATGCATCAGCCCAGGATCGGGGTCTGCGCTGCAGAGGAACATGTTCAGCCCGCTGAGCGCCAGTCTGGCCAGCGGCCAGTGGCGGGTGTTGAGCTTTCTGGCCACATCCGTAATGCGCAGACTGGCTGTCAGCCGGTCACGGAAATGTTTCCCGAAACGTGCCCATGCCAGCTGATGCGACGTTTTACACTCTACGTTATAGGGAAATTTGCGTTCAGCCTCATCCCGCACAGCGCGGTTGTAGGCAAGGTAAAGCATTTTACTTTCCGGGTTGGCTTCAGCGTAGTTCACTAACGTGGAGGTTTTTCCTGTGCCGGCAAACGCATTGACCACGAGATGGCTGCCCTTCCACTCGATGATGGCGTTTTGCTCGGCTGTGGTTTTCCAGGTCATGGGGTTCTCCGGCAGGTGCATATGAAATAGCCAGACTGGCAGCGGGAGGCGTTAACTACGATAAAAAACCAGATACCCTGCTTCAGAAATAAAAAACGCTCCCGTTCGGAGCGTATGGTGGAAATTATGAAGCTTGAAAGTACCGCGAATCAAGACCAACAGGCATGCTACCGAGGTGGAGCCGGGGACGTAAAGTTTCCAGCGTCTTTAATACGCCTGAGTGTTATCGGTCACAACCTCGCTGGCAATCTTGCTCAAAGACATAGTCAATATGCCGGAAGAGCTCTGAAAATGGATGGTCCAGTTTCCCGGTTTACTTACACTTTTTCCAGCCCTGTTCTTGGCATTTCAAGCGAGCAAAATAGTTTTAGAACAGCTTGGGCACGAAGCGGACATGCAGTCGCGGCAAGTTCCGCTATGAGCTGTGAGTTCAATGGCTCGATGCAACGCTATCCTTAATCAAGGGGGGACGTTGCCATGAAACGAAGAACTCGTATTAACTACACGCCAGAGCAGAAGGCAATTATCTGGGATAGATATAAACAAGGTGATTCCCTGCATGATATCGCCAGAATGTTCGACAGATTTCATTCTTCTATCATGCCCACAATCCACCAGACAGGTGGCTACCGTCCTCCCGTTCGAAAGCGGCATCGATTAGCGCTTACGCTTGATGAAAGAGAAGAAATATCCAGAGGACTGGTAGCAAAACTCAGTATCAGGGACATCGCTGCCAACTTATCAAGAGCACCCTCAACGAATAGCCGCGAGGTCAGGAGGCACGGAGGTGCCAAGCAATACCGTGCAGCAAAAGCCGACAATGCTGCTTGGGAAAATGCTCTGAGACCAAAACCTTGCAAGCTAATTGAAAGCCCCACATTGTGTAAAATCATTGCAGAGAAGATGCATCAGGACTGGTCGCCGGAACAGATCGCCGGTTGGCTGAAACGCTGTTATCCGGATAATCAGGAAATGCATGTGTCACACGAAACGATTTATAAAACGCTTTTTATACAAACCCGGGGGGCATTAAAAAAAGAGCTGCAGCAATGCCTCAGAAGCGGAAGAGCGGTTCGTAGATCCCGAACGTCATCACTTAAAGGGAAAGGATTAGGGAAAATCCCGAATGCGATACCTATCAGCGAAAGGCCACCGGAAGCCTCAGACAGAGCCATCCCTGGTCACTGGGAAGGTGATCTGATCCAGGGCTCGAAAAACTCCTATATCGTCACCCTCGTAGAACGCCATTCCCGCTTTGTTATGTTAGCCAAAATCAGGGACAACAAGACCATAACGGTTATATCTGCACTCATCAGACAAGCCCGGGAATTACCTGTTGAGCTATATAAAACATTAACCTGGGATCGGGGAGCTGAAATGACCAGCCACACCCGGTTTACTGTAGCAACAGACATCCAGATTTACTTCTGTGATCCTCAATCTCCCTGGCAACGTGGCTCAAATGAAAATACGAACAGGTTGCTAAGACAATATTTTCCAAAAGGAACTGACTTATCGGTTCACAGTCAGCACAGACTAAACAGCGTTGCTAGACAGCTCAACGAAAGACCGAGAAAAACGCTAGACTATGAATCACCCGCAGAACGGTTCAATAAGTGTGTTGCGTCCATCAGTTGAACTCACAGCGAAAAACGGACATTATGGTTAAACGGTAATATCGTTCTGATGTTATTAATTATGAGCTGTTATCAGAAAACATATTTTCAGCCATAGCCACCAGGAAAGTGTTAGCAGAGTTAGCGTAAGTAATGTGACCATCGACTGAGAAAAGAGACTGCTTTTATTTTTTTAGCGTCAATATACTAAAATAGCCTTGACGGTAACGGAGTGAAATTTCATCTCCAAAAAAATTGCAGTAAAGTGACCTTTAACGGCAGGTTTTACTATATAGTGACCATAGCACTAAGAAAATACTGAAAAAAATAATTAATAATCTTAAAGTTACACAACTTCCCGTTCGCTATCGATAAACTCTAAAACACGTATCCCTCACTCCTGTAACAGCTCCTTGAGTTTTGTAGACTGTCGCTTGACGGGGTTGTCTTCGCTCATCTTGCGCTTCTGATGGCTGCGTTAAGGCATCAATAATATTCAATGCCATACATTCACACAATCAATGGTCTGTCATATCAATAATCCATTAGACAAATAACACGTACAGGATAAAGCTAACAGGATATACCAGCCGGAGTATTCCCATGTCGAAAACGCTTGTCTTACTTTTCCATCCTGATATTACTCGCTCCTGTGCAAACGCTGCTCTTTCCTCTGCCGCCTCCAAGCTTGCTGAGGTCGAAATCTTCGATGTACAGCAGGCCTATCCCAATGGCGTGATTGACACCGATGCCGAGGTGCATCGCTTGTTGGTCGTGGAGCGTATCGTCCTGCAGTACCCTATGCAGTGGTACGCTACCCCACCGATATTGAAGGCATGGCTTGATGCCGTGCTAACTCGATTGTTCTACATTAACTACGAGTCGGAGGGGCGCAGGCTACGAGGCATGCCTATAATGGTCTCGGTTACCGCAGGCAATAGTCCTGACGCTTATAGCCAGCGCGGACGTAATATGTTCACCATGTCAGAACTACTTGCTCCTGTTCGCGCTACAGCCCACCGTTGTGACCTGACCTGGAATACCCCATTTATTGTGTACCGTGCCAATCAGCTGTCTCGGGACGAACTCAAGGACGAGGGAACCCGTTATGTTGAGGTATTAAAATCCTGGATTTCTTCAACCGGGCTGCAGGAGATCTGATATTGGTCAGTAGTACAGGATAGCAGACAAGCTTGGTCTTTCTTCGTAAACATCAACTTGTCTCAGCTACTAAGCCCTTCAGGGACTGATATAGCTTTCGACATTCGTACTTATGCCAGAAAGATTAAAGTTCGATAAGATATTATCGAACAGAAGTTACGTTACCCTCTTTTTGAAAGAAGGATCGTAGTGTTTCGATTACATGTTTCACGACCAAATCGCTATCTCTTCGCGTATGCCAGGCTAAATGCAGACTGAAGCCTGGCACCGGGGTAGGTGGCTCGAAAAGCGCCAGGGATTGGGTGTCAGAAAGACAATTCATAGGCGTAATAGCAATCATATCCGTTGCTTTAAGCAAAGGTTCGATCATGGTGAAATTCGGTACAACCGCGCCAACATGACGAGCTTTTCCTTGTTGAGCTAATACTTCTTCCAGAGACCCACGTATATTCCCTTCGCCGGAAACAACTATATGGGGCCATGCCAACCACTCATCCACGTTAAATTTCTGAACAGCAGGATGCGAGGCCCGCATGGCCACAACATAGCCTTCATGTCCAATTTCCTGGCGATGAAATTCTGGAGGAAGCGCAGGAAACGTTGAGATCGCAATGTCAGCCTCACCATTCTCCAGACGATGGAGGGCATCCTTACTGCTGCGCCATGGCAATAGCGCTAAATTCACCTTCGGAGCGCTGGTACTTAATTTGGTTAAAAGATGGGTCATGACCGCCAGGCCTGGTTGATCAGCCATTACCAGACGAACAGTTTGACGAATATGCGTCAAGTTAGTTTGTGGTGTCTCTACAACGGCCGATATGGCAAGCAGTGCCTGGGACAACGGCTCTTTTAACGACTGTGCCTTAGCCGTTAATCGCATTTCACCTGCGACACGCTCCAATAATGGATCATCAAAGACATGTCGACACCTGTCCAGAGCGTTACTGGTTGCTGGTTGTGACAGCGCGAGACGTCGTGCAGCTCGTGTTACGTGCCGTTCCTCTAACAAAGCATGCAGGACGACCAGCAGATTAAGATCCAGAGAGCGAAGATTGGCCATGTCAATTACCAGGATTAAAAGAGTCTGTTATTCAGCATGTTTATTGTTCCCATTGATTTCTTGCCAGATGAGATAGCTATCTCCCCACTCTTTCATAGCGTTGAGAACGGGGGTCAGAGTCAGCCCAAACTCTGTTAGCGAATACTCGACGCGTGGTGGAACTTCGGCAAACACCTCCCGAGAAATAATACCGTGCGATTCAAGCTCCCGAAGTTGCAGTGTCAACGAACGCTGAGTGATGCCGCCGATGAGTTTTCGAAGTTCTCCAAATCGTTTGGTTCCGCTGAGCAGGTAGTAAATAATCAGCGGCTTCCATTTTCCTCCAGCAACCACAACGGTTGCTTCAACAGTACACCGATACTCATGAGTCGCTTGCTTCTTCATCAGTTGAACATCTACCTTAAGTATAAAATATATCCCTATGTATCAAAAGATTCCCTACTTTTCAATGTAAACCATAGTATCTAAAATATCTTTCTCGTAGCGCACGGTACCGTGCCGCGTTCTTTTTTCTTGAAGAAATTGAAGGATACAGTGATGAAAGCCGCTTTTTATGAAGTCCAGGGCAGTGCTCGTGATGTTTTGAAAGTCGGCGAATTGCCAATACCGGAACCGGGTCCAGATGAAGTGCGCGTGCGCATTCATGTTTCTGGGTTAAATCCTACCGATGTTAAAGCAAGAACTGGCTTCTCCGCAGATATGCCTTATCCACGCATCATTCCTCATCAGGACGGCGCAGGCGTTATTGATGCGGTTGGCGCGAACGTGTCACCGGAAAGGCTTGGTGAGCGGGTTTGGGTATACGAAGCACAATACGGCCGGGCAACAGGCACGGCAGCAGAGTTCGTTGTGGTTCCGTCTCTTCAGGCGGTTCACTTGCCAGATACGGTCTCATTCGAAGTAGGAGCTTCCCTCGGGATCCCCGC
Source organism: Citrobacter freundii complex sp. CFNIH2 (assembly GCF_002880615.1). NCBI lineage: Bacteria > Pseudomonadati > Pseudomonadota > Gammaproteobacteria > Enterobacterales > Enterobacteriaceae > Citrobacter > Citrobacter freundii complex sp. CFNIH2. The sequence goes on from NZ_CP025757.1 coordinate 3,118,941, forward strand.
GCTCACCGCTCATCATTGCCTGTGTTTTGATGGCCGTCTCGAAGGCCAGCGAGTGCTGATTCATGGCGGAGCTGGAGTGGTCGGAACAGCGGCAATTCTGTTGGCAAAGTGGGCAGGCGCATGGGTTGCAACTACAGTAATGAACGCAGAACAAGCCGCCGTAGCGAAGGAGAACGGTGCAGATTTAGTGCTCGACCGGACATCGGAAGATATCGCGACTATTATTATGAAAATGACCGAAGGATTCGGCGTTGACCGTATTGTTGATGTCGCTTTGAAAGATAACCTTGATATCAATTTAGCTTGCTTGTCCCAGGGTGGGGTTATAAGCGCCTATGCAACTTCCAGCGCATCGGACGAGCTTTCCATTCCCTTGCTGCAGGCAATGAAGCATGGCTGTGTTTTGCGTTTCGTATATATCTACAATGTTTCTAACGAGTTTAAAAAAACTGCTATAGAAGATATCAACTCGTGCCTTGAATCAGGATGCTATTTGCCAAAAATCGGATTAAATATGCCTCTCCAAAATATAGCCGAAGCTCACGAGGCACTGGAATCATCCAAAATTATAGGCAAGGTTCTTATACACATGTGAGCTGAATTGCGCATGGTAACTGTCGCCGGATTAAGTGTCTGACCTGATTTGCAACAGACTGGAGAAAGGTAATTTTGAGAGTGAAGGATCCGACATTATTACCTGAGGGCTATATCTAATACTGGCGGGCAGGTCAGCCGGGGTGTTCAGGCAAAGATGGCCCCGGGCAAAGCGGCTATTGATACTGTCCGCCAGGTGATGGAAACAAATTTTTCGTCAGGCAGTGCTGTCTCTTTTACGGGCTGCACCTGCAGCCCGTCTAGTAACGTTTCCAGTTCATTTGGTTCGCTTACGTTTAACGCTGTACTGGTCTCGGCGTATTATCCTGCACCAGGACCTCTTATGGTTATGGCAGACAGGGGGAAACGATAGATCCCACCAGGAGCGGAATCTATTACGGAGCGGTTAAATCGACTGCCCGCCGGAAACTTCAATGCGTTGACCATTGACCCATCGGTTGTCCTCGCCCAACAGGCTTGCGATCATCGGGCCGATATCATCAGGTAGTCCCACACGACCAAGCGCCGTCATACCTGCAAAGGCTTTATTGTAATCGGAAATGTCACGTACAGCACCGCCAAGGAAGTCCGTTTCGATCGCGCCAGGAGCAATGGCATTAACTGTAATGCCGCGTCTACCTAACTCTTTAGCCATATAAACGGTGAGCACTTCTACCGCACCTTTGGCTGCCGAGTAGGCCGAGAACCCAGGGAATGACACTCGAGTCAGACCCGATGAGAAATTGATGATCCGTCCATAATCGGTCAGGATCGGCAGAAGTGACTGAGTCAGGAAAAATACGCCCTTCACGTGGACATCAAAGAGCGTGTCAAACTGCTCTTCTGTGGTATTCATGAAATCGGTCATTTCTCCATGTCCGGCATTATTGATCAGATGGTCGAACGTATCGCGTCCCCAGTTGCTTTTCAATGCCGCTCTTATGGCGGTCACGAAATCGGGAAAGGAGGACATGTTGCTCACGTCCAGTTGAAGTGTAATTGCCTTACGGCCAAGGGACTGGATGTCTGCCGCCACTGCGTCTGCAGCTTCTTTACTATTACGATAGGTGATGATCACATCGCCGCCATAGCGGGCAATGTTCAGTGCTGTGTTTCGACCAAGGCCGCGACTGGCACCGGTCACAAGAGAAATGGTTGTCATGAAATATCTCCTGATGAATGGAGATAAAATACTACCCATCACGAAGCATTTTAGGTTGCCTGATAATATCGAAAACTTGCCTGATAATTTTGAAATTTCTTTTCAACCAGAACCGCACTAATATTAGCGCACATTAAAATCACATTTCTTAGCCTAAAAATATGATAGCGATGCCCCGATTATCTGAGGGATGCGCCTTAGACACTGAGCAGTCTGAAGGTGCAAAGACGTCTGCGGCGCTACTACGCGTGGCGCGGAAATATGCCGAAGCGCACCTCAATAAAGAAGGTGTGGCAACAACCCCCATTCCAGGAGTATTCATTTTAAGCGAGACCGCACCTTCCATGTTGCAGTTCGCCATTACTAAACCACTGCTTGCACTTGTGCTGCAAGGCCGAAAGCGCGTGACGATGGGAAGTCATACTTTCGATTTTGGCATGGGGGAGTCTTTGCTGGTCACGATGGATGTGCCGACAGTAAGTCAGGTAATCACGGCCAGCGCCGCCACCCCATATTATTCATTTGTCGTGGAGCTTGACGCCGCTGTGATTACCGAACTGGTTGGCGATATGGACAAACTGGAGGCGTCTCCGGATTTGCCCGTGAGGGTTGACCAGATCGAAGAGGATGTTGCAGAAACTGCGTTGCACCTGCTGAAATTGCTCGACAGACCGCACGCGTTGAAGATGCTGGGTCGCCAGTTGGTACGCGAGTTGCACTACTGGCTGCTGTCCGGACGATATGGCAAATCTATGCGCGCCCTGGGAAATACAGATAGCCATGCCCGCCGGATCGCCCGGGCTGTCGATATTATTCGGGCTAAATATGATCAGTCGTTGCGGATCAAAACACTGGCCGATACAGCGGGTATGAGTATTTCGGTGTTTCACAAGCATTTTCGCAACGTCACTACGCTTACACCGCTGCAATTTCAAAAACAGTTGCGCCTGGTCGAAGCCCGAAAACTTATGCTTGTGCAAGGTGCAGCAATCAGCACCGCTGCCCACCGCGTAGGCTACGAGAGCGTGACGCAGTTTACACGTGAATATTCGCGTATGTTCGGTCAACCACCGGCTCGCAGTATCCGTGACGCTCGCGAAAGTGGATAGTCGGTAAAGTGCGTTGCGCCGACAAATGGCCTGGCTTAACAGGAGGAATCGTTTTCAGCGCATGCCCTATCCCGAAGCTCATCCAGTCATCATCAGGAATAACCAGCGTCGACTGCCGGTTACGTACCACTGGTTACTTTCAACAGCGGAGGTGCAATCTGATTAGGAGGGGATGGACGTATGAAGACGGCTAGGCTAAGTGCCAGCAAACTGCACCAGAAAACAAGGTGATAGCCGCTGATATGTGCGGCAACGTGCGCTTCTCGCGCCAGCAATTGAGCGATTCCCGCCACCCCTGGTTCAGCACGTTCCACTACCCAGGGATCGCCAGCCGAAAAATAATTGCTCAGGCTTGCGCGACTGGTGTCACCGGATATTCGCAGCCACGTTGACATGACTGTACCGGCCGCAACCGGCATCAGCACGCGGGCGATGGATACGTATGCCCCCAGCGCCACACCGTGCAGTGGATTGAGATTAGTGACGAAAGCGGCAATAAGGCCGGTAAGCATGATGCTTTCGCCTAACGACTGCATGACAAGGATCGTGACGAATTGATCCACCCTCCAGTCATGGCTGATGTGAGAGCCTTGCCAGGCGGTCAAGGCAATAACGATAAGGCCGCAGATGATAAGGAGCCGGGGTTCCATTCGTCTTGCCAGGTAAATGGCCAATGGTGTCGCAGCAAGGTAGGCACCGAAAGCAATCCACGTCGATGTGCCGGTCTGCATTGGCTTCAGGTTCCCCATTTGCGTCAGAAATGTCGGGATCAGTAGAGACGTGGGGGTCATCAGCACGCCGAACAGGCAGGCGATCATCAGACAGATGCAAATATTGCGGTTGCCGAAGGCAATGAGACTTGGAAAGCTGTTTTCCTTGCTCAAGGCGCGCAAGACGGATGCGCAGAACAAAACGGATCCACCGGCCAGCGTGGACATGGCGAGTCCAGAATCGCTCCAGCCCAGCCGCTCAGCTGAGTCAATGCCAATGAAGGCCAGTACCAGTCCCAGGCAGAACATGGTCATCCCCGCCAAGTCGCCCTGCCGCAATCGGGATTTGTCGAGCGGTGACAACGGCAACGCCTTCCATGCCAGAAAAGCGATGATCGGGCCGACAAAGGCAGTTATCCAGTATACCCAATGCCAGCCAATGTCCTCGACCAGAAAAGCGGAGGTGCCATAGCCCGCGTCCATACCCGTGGACACGCGCAGGCTGTATGCCCCCATGATCAATAACCAGAAACGGGGGTGTAAGTTTCGCAGCGCCAGCGAAATGGTTAACGGCAGATAAATTCCCAGGCACAACCCGGCAATGGCGTGCAGCGTGACCAGCACCGGATAGTGGTGGGCAAATGCGGGGATAAGAAAGGTGACGAGCCCCAGCAGGAAGCTGGGCGCGATCAGTACACGGGTTGGACCAATTACCGTGGCAAGCCAAGGAACGATCGGCATTGTGACAAGTTGCGCGCCATTCAATGCTGTACCCAGCCAGGCGGCTTCCAACAAGTCCAGGCCGAACTGTCCGCGCAGGTCAGGCAGGGCCGCCGAGAATAAGCGCCCCTGCAATGTGGTGAGCACCGCGCCAAGAAAAATTGTCGCGACCGTCAATATGGGGCGCGGACGCGTCGTGTTTGCAAAAAAGTTGATCAGCGCCATAGTCAGTCTCCTGCACGGCCAGGGCCGGTAGCAAGTTGCACTGTTTTCTGCATGCCCGCCGCATAGGGCGCAATAATCTCCCCTCTGGTGTCGATGCGTGTTTCTACCGACATGCCGGCCCGCAAGCGGCTCAGATCATTCTGGCCCGGCTCCAGCTCGATACGCACTGGGATCCGCTGTACCACCTTGGTGAAATTGCCCGATGCGTTATCCGCGGGCAGCAGAGCGGACTCTGCACCGCTCATGGGCGCTATTTCAGAAACGCGGCCCCGGAACGCTTTGCCTGGCAAGCCATCCACAGTCAGTGTCACAGATTGTCCCGCTTTAACATGGGCAAGCTGGGTTTCCTTATAGTTGGCAACCACGTAGGACTGCGAGTCCGGCACGATCGACACGATCTGCGCTCCATTGCCGATCAGGTTGCCCACTTGCACATGGCGTTTATTCAACATGCCGTCAAAGGGCGCGACAATACGCGTATAGGTCAGATTTCTGAGTGCGGTTTCCAGCTGAGCGCTGGCGGCATCGACATCAGCCTGTCGCACGGCACGCTGACCCTTCAGGACTTTCATAGAACGGTTTGCCAGTTCCAGCTCTGCAGCAGTCGCGTCACGCTGGCTGACGGCTTGATCGAAGTCTGCCTGAGCCGTTTCGAAACGCTGACGTGACAACGCGCCTTGCCTGACGAGTTCCGCCTGCCGTGCCGGATTATTCTTGTACTGGATAATCCTTACCTCTGCCGTTTTGACGTTGGCTTGCGACGCTTTGATACGCGCATGTTGCTGGGCAATTTCACCGTCCAGGTTATCCAGGTTCGCCTGTGCCTTAGCTAGGGCAGCCTGTGCCGCCGCTACCGCAAATCCATATTCGCTGTCATCTATCTGCGCGATCAGGTCACCTGCGTGTACTTTTTCATAGTCACCCACTGGCAGGCTTTTGATATAACCGGATACTTTAGCACTTAATACAGCGTAATCCGATTTCACATACGCATTCTGGGTCGTCTGAATTCTGTGTCTGCTCGTCCATTCAGACCATTGCGTCGTTGCCAGGAATACGAAGGTGATGACGGCAACGCACCCCAGCCAGGGCGCAATACGTAGCGCAAAAGGACGTCGTTTAGTTGCTTTTTCAGGAGTGCTCATGATTATTTCCGCAGGATATTGCTTGTTGCATCGGTTGCACTAAAGCCACCGCCCAAAGCACGATTGAGTTCCGCGTCCAGAACAAGCGCGCGTTTTTTCAGGGTTAACTGCTCACGACGCTCATACAGCAGCGCGTTTTGGGCGTTCAGAACTGTCAGGTAGTCGGTCAGTCCGGATTCGTATTGCCTTCGTGCCAGGCTGAAAGCAATCTGCCTGGCCTCCAGTGCCTGTTTTTCCGTGTTGAGTTGCGGTAGCAGAGCATCCAAAGACACCAGCCGATCAGCCACATCGCGCATGGCGTTTAACAACGCTGAATTGTAAGTCTCAATGGCGGCATCCAGCTCTGCTGCCCGGCTTTTGTATTGCGCCCGCAATCGGCCGGCATCGAAAATAGGCAAGCTGATGGCAGGAGTCACACCATAGGTGCGACTGCCTGCGGTCAGCCAGTCAGACAAACCGACAGTCAACCCTGTGCGAGCCAATCCCGCGAACGCACGCAAGCTGATATTGGGGTAGAAATCCGCCCTGGCGACTTCGGCATGTTGTGTGGCAGCTTCCACTCGCCAACGGGCAGCAACAACATCTGGACGATGCCCAAGCAACTCTGCGGGTATCGAGTCAGGAAGCTCGCCGTCCACCGCCGCCGTCATCAAATCCGGTCGCGCATTCTCCAGCGCATCCAGCGGTAGCCCTGCCAGAGTGGATAAGGCATGCCGTTGCAAGGCGATCTGCTCATTCAGTTGCAGGATGTCGCGCTCGGTCACCGGGAGATCGCCCTGTGCCTGCTGACGCTCCACTTCGGTATCCAGGCCAGCGTGAACTCTTTGTTCGACTAACTGAAAGGTCTGACGCCGCAATTCCAGTGATTGCTGTGCCAAATCCCGCATGGCAAACAAATGGGACAATTCAAACCAGGCGCTGGCGATACGGCTGGTCAACATCAGCCGGGCGGCCTCGACCTCGGCATCACGCGCCGCCGTTTCTCCCAGTGCCGCCCGCAGCGCAGCACGCTGCCCCCCCAGAAGTCAAAGGTGTATTGCACGTCCGCACTCAGCGTAAACGTCGTGCCGAAATTTCCTGCGAGTGGCGGGGCCGCGTCATACGCCTGCGCGTAGCGCTTGCGTACCGCATCAGCATCTGCGCTAATCGTCGGCCATCGCTGCGCACCGACCTGTTCAGCGATGGCGGTGGCCTGTACCAGACGGGCCCGGGCTAAACGCACATCCGGACTCAACGACAGGGCGCGATCCATGAGGCTGTTCAGTTCCGGGTCACGATAACGCTCCCACCAGTGAGGGGATGACCATCGCCAGGGCGCATCGCTGACGGTGCCCACTGCCGTCGTTGTGAGCATCTTTGCCCTGGGTGTATTGCGATCCAGCCCCCCCATACCGGCACACCCTGTCAGGCTTGCCGTCAGTAAACCGATCAAAAGATGGTGTTTCATTTCAAACCTAACGTTGTTAGTCTTTGGGCTGGATGATACACTAACATTGTTAGGTTGCAACCCCATAAGGGATGAGAGAATGAAAGCCCCACGAATACAACGAGAGCAGATTATCCATACCGCTCTTGCACTGCTGAATGAGAATGGCCTCGAAGGGTTGACCCTGCGCAAGCTCGCACAGGCATTGCGCATCCAGGCGCCCTCTCTGTACTGGCATTTCGGAAGTAAGCAGGCGCTGATCGACGGCATGGCCGATGCATTGGTGCAGGACGTCGCCCTTCACTTTGCCGACGCGCAAACATGGGCAGACCGCATCCGACAAGTCGCCGGAGAACTGCGTCAGGCGCTACTGCAACATCGTGACGGCGCGCGTGTATTCGCTGGCACATACGTCGTCACAGACAATGTGCTGAGAACCAGCGAAGCGTTGATTTCCGCTATTGTTCAGGCAGGCGCAGACGTTCAACTTGCAGCGACGTGCAGTTTCAGCGTGACCTATTACGTGCTGGGTTTCGTGATGGAAGAACAGGCCCTGGGACCAGGCAGTTCGCTTGATCTTCCTTCGAGAAAGCAGGCATTCATCGAGCTGGCTCAAAAGAAATACCCCCACAACTGGCGTGCGTGTGAAGCGATATTTTCGGAAGAGTTCGAGGGGAGGTTCTCGGTCGGTCTGGATCTGTTAATCGACGGGATACAACTGCGTATTCATGCAGGCACCTGTCCGCCTGCCTGACGTGACAAGGATTTTTCTCATGCACATTTTGCTCGATCAATTCCCGCAAGTATGGGTATCCGCCGCGCCTTCATCCACCTGGGAGGCCGAGCTGGATGCTTTGCTAAGCCGGGGCGAACGTTTTGTCTTATTGACCCGCAACCTGCCTGATAAAGAGCACTCCAGTAGCACAGAGAAAAAAGCGTTCGCTCTGTGGTTTAAACGCAATCGGAAACGGCTTGCCGAAGTTTGCGCGGGCAGTATTGTGATCGTCCCCAACAAAATGGTTGCGACTGGTTTGGCTCCTCTGGTAGTTCCGTTGTGCAGGGTGTTCGGTTATCCGGTTCGGGTCGTGACAGAAGATCGTCTTGATGGCGAAATAGCCAATCTGATTGGCGAATGTTGATGCACGGTCATAGCGACCGGATATGGCTGTTATTTACATTCCGCGACAGGGAAACCGGATTAATGAGGATGCTTTAATGCAAGTCAATCTCCTGTTTTCGCAGCATTCACACAGTTCAAGCTGGCCGGTCCTGTGAAATTGATTTCGTTTCGATATCAATGGAGCCGCTATGTTCCGATAGGGTGTTAACCATGTTTTCTCCGTCACGCTCGACCTTGCGACCAACCGGTTGTGGCTGGCGGACCAGGAACGGATTATGCCTGGGTGGAATTACCACTCGCCAGGCTAAGCAGACCCTATTCATCCCGGGTATTTGTACCTGTTTCATTTTGCCTGGTGCGGCCGGACTGTTGTGTGGAAAGCGCGTGGCCAGCCACAGACAGGCGCGGGAATTCTTGAGTGCATTTGACGCCATCCTGACGAGTTCTTTATATGTATGGACGGCAATGTTTTGACTTCAGACGGAGTAATTTCTGGCCTCGATATGCTTTTCAACACAGTCGCCCTGATACTCGGCGAGGACACTGCACGCCATACTCAATTGTAAATCGATTACGGCCCCGAACCCGAACTGCTTTCCCCAGCGGTAATCCGTGCTAAAGCTGTAGCGCGGACGATGGAATAACGGCTGCGTGTCCGGTGTTTTACTGGTTTAACCGTGAACTGCAGTTGTTATAGTGCCAGTTTACTGGCTATGTTTGCTTCTGATACAAAGCTGCTGCGATGACCGTTACCCTGTGTGACTTTTGAAATCAAGCAGGATGGTAATATGACGGTGGCTGCCCTGTAACGCGGCGGAACATCGTTGCGAAAGAGGAGGCACTCTCATATCCAAGAGACAAAGCCACTTCATTCACGGGTTTGCCTGTTATCAGCAATGCCAGCGCACTAACCACTCAGGCTTGCTGGCGCCAGGCGGAAAACGACATGCCAGTTTGCTGTCGAAAACAGCGACGAAAGGTGCTGGCGCTCATAAACAGCGCGCTGGCCCAGCGCTCGACCGGATCGTGGATGGCTGGGGCGAGTAAAAAAGCCTGACACAGCGCCAACAACCCTGGCTGCTGCGGCAAAGGAATATCGAACTCGCGCACCGGCATCGCCGTTAGTTCCAGCAGCATTAAATCCGTCAGTGCCCGATCGCGTACGCTGTCATAGCATGGCGGCAGATCCACCGCCTCCAGCAGTAGCTGCCGCAATAGCGGCGATACGCTGATCACTTCGCACCGGCTGCTGTTACGTAATTTGTCCGCGCAGGCGGGTTCGATATACAGGCTGCGCGTCGTGACGCCCACAAACTTTACGGCATGCAGTGTTTTGGCAGGGATCCATACCGCATGCTGGGGCGGTACCACCCATTCTCCGTCACAGGTTGAAACGTGCATCAGTCCTGTTGCGCCATACAGAAGCTGCGCGCGGCGGTGCTGGTGTGGCGGCAGGAAAAAACCCTCCGCATAGTCGTTTCCTAGCGCTACTACCTCCCGATTCAGTTGATCGAAATCGTCAATTTTTTCGTTTCGCACATCCGCCTCCTTCTGGCCGGTTTGAAAGGATAATTGAGCGCTATGCAAATGGGAAGCGTGGCACCGGCGCGATAAGCTGCTGGCTCATTTTCACAACGGGATACTTCTTTGAACGATCTGATTATTATCGCACTGGCCGGTTTTACTACCGGCATGACAACAGTGCTTTTTGGCTTTGGCGGCGGCTTTGTAGTGGTGCCCTTTGTTTACCAGCTGCTGGTGCGGCAGCCACCGCTGGCAGGTGATGCGATGCATATCGCCGTGGCCACTTCAACGGCGGTGATGATTTTTAACGCGGGCTGGGTCAGCTTTCAAAACTGGCGTGCGGGCAGGCTTTCTTTGCCCATCTTATTCCCGCTGTTGTGGTTTATCGCCGTGGGCGCAGTGGCCGGTTCATGGTTGGCGGGAATATTAAGCGAGGTGGTGATTCGCGAGCTGTTTATTTTTTATATGCTGATGACGATTGGGGACTGTCTGTTGCGCAAAGGTTTCTTAAGCGGTAATGCGCCGCGTCGTTTGTCACTTTTGACGGTCACCGGTGGCGGTATGCTAATCGGCACGATTGCCGCATTGCTGGGCGTGGGTGGCAGCGTAATGACGGTGCCGTTGTTGCGGCGACACGGTCATACGATGCGAGAGTGTATTAGCGCGGCCAACCCGCTTTCCCTGCCGGTGGCGTTGTGCGGTGCGGTGACCTATGCGATAAGCAGTTGGCACAAAATTTCGGCAGGCGGTTTTGTGGGTTTTATCAGCCTGAAGATTCTGGGCCTGCTCCTGGTAGCTGGCTGGGTGGGTATAGTATTTAGCCGCCGGGCGATCCCCGCCGTCCCTGATGTCTGGCATGCGCGAATCTACGTGATGCTGTTGTGCATGGTACTGGTGGCTATGTTGCTTTAAGTAAATCCTGCTTTACAAATTTAGTTGCTTTTACAGCGGCAATATCTGCATGAACGTCCTTTTCTGACACAAAGTGGATGGCCGTAGTCAAGGTCCGCTTAGAGCGTAAGCGGACCACATTATCTGAAGAAAGGCATCACTGATAATGTCGGGACAGCTCATACTAAAAAATGTATAACTTTTCTTTTCATCGACGATTCAGAAGGGATTTTAATGGTTTCGGTTGAGGAAATAAAAATGAAGTATCCAGGCGCAGATGCCTTGCAAATGGGTGACAGCCAGGAACTGGCTAGCGAGCTTGCGGACTTGATCAAAAAAGGGATTAAAACGGCCTCTTGCGGATCTTTTGCCTCTTACCAGCAGGAGGAATCTGCCCCGAGGATTGGGAGTTATAACATTATCCTTGATGGCCAGAATGTTCCGGTCTGCGTGATCAGACTGGTTTCAATGCGACTGGTGCGTTTTTGTGATGTGACTGAGGCGTTCGCCCGCAAAGAAGGTGAAGGCGATTTAAGCCTTGAATACTGGCAGAAAGAGCATCAGCGGTTTTTCACCCGTGAAGGTCATTTTTCTGAAGATATGGAGTTGATCGCAGAAGAGTTTGAAGTGGTTGAGATGCTGTAAGACGAGATAAACGGATGACGTTTTATCAATTGCCATTTATAACAATGTCCGCTCCTGGCACAGAGCTGACCTGTGATCCTGCGCGCTGGGCGAGGTTTGCTGTAAGATGATCCGAGACGATGTATTCACCGTTTATAATGAGACAGGGATATGACTTTCGGTTCAATTCTCAAATACATATTGTGTACCGCATTTCTTTAACTGCTCCTCATTGAGTTCACTATCGCTAATGGAGTGGCTCATTCAGCGAGGACTTCGAAACTCTGTGCAGCTTGCTCACAGCGAGATTCAGACAAAATAATAAACTCCTCTCTTACTTCGAAAAGGAAACAGCTTTCATGCTTCACAAAAAAACGCTCCCGTCGGGAGCGTGTGGTATTAATTATGCAGCCTAAGTTTGCCGTGGATCCAGACGAACAGGCAAGCTCCCTAGGTAGTGCCCGGGAGTGTAAAGTACCCGGCGTCGTTCACTCGTCAAAGTGTTACCGATCACCACTTCGCCGGCAATCCCGCACAGGGACAGCTGTATGTAAGCCATTCCGGCCGCAAGCGGATCGATATCTGTCGCGGATACCCACAGATACCGGTGCGGTGGCCACCCTGCCTTTTGCAGAACATCAGCAAATGCCAGCACCATGCAGCCGGCCCCGCACGCAGGTTCACTCAGGGTGATGAAGGGTTTGTCACGGAACAACGCTTCAGTGTCGCCCAGCTGCATGGCCGCCATCATTCTGGCCACGTCCCAGGGCGTGAAAAACTGCCCCCGGTATTTGTCACCCAGCTCCAGTTGCATGAACACACGCCCCAGAAAGTCTCCGGGCGCGTCACCCAGCCCGTTAACAACGTGGGCCAGCAGCTGCGCCATGCGCGTGACGTCTTCCTTTTCGTATCCACCGACGATACGCAGATACTTTTGCTCCCGTACCTCACTGAAGTGAAGCCGGTTTTCAAGCGCGATGACGCTGCAGCTGATGAAGTCTTCAAATACCTTGAACCGGTGATGATACCGGGCCGTCTGACTGAACAATTTAACAAAGGCTTTTTCGTGGTTAATCATGTCAGGCATGCGTCTTCTCCATAAAAAAGGGACACGCACCCTGACCAGGGGACGTGTCCCCTGAGGGTAAAAGCCACGGCAGCGCCGTGGCGGGGTTAACGGAGGAGCAGGCTTTTACCCCCGGACCTCACGATAAGATGCAGATTCCTGGGCCGGTGACGCCGGCTCATCGCTGACCAGATAAAGCACCTGACCGGGCTGAGGCACGCCGGACGCGCCTTTGTGTCCGTCAACATGCTCACCGCCGTCATAGCAGTCGTAACCGCTGAGCCCGCTCACGGGCTCGCTGTAGCTGTGACGCACCTCGCAGTCAAATACCGCTGAGATTTCCCCGACAACCTCACCTGACGGCGGGAGCCAGGGCGTATCCATCTGCAGCGTAAGACTGTTTGGCGAATGCCGCTGCCAGGTGACATTGTGCCCGGCCGGCCACTCCATGCCGTACTGCCGGCAGTAGAGGCTGGTAGTGGTCGACACACCGGACATCAGCCCGCCGACACCGTTCAGCTCTGCAGCCAGCCGCGTGGGTATGATGGCCAGCATATCGCAGGGCTGGGAACGTTCAGGATACTGGCTGAGCCGCTCCCAGGCAGTTGCGGCATCAGACTCATCGCCGGCGCTGACCAGACCAAACCAGTCGGTGTATTGCCGGATAATCAGTTCTGCCATCACGTCACGGGATGAGACGGGGATGTTTTCCCATTTCAGCGCACCCAGACCTGACTGGTGATACAGCCGGTCAATGGCCCGGATGGTTTCCGCATCGAGGACGGCATCCTTCAGCAGTAGCGCCAGCCAGCTTTCAAACGCCTGGTTGGCCGCAGTGGAGAGCCCTGTGCCTGCACGGACGAGCCCCTGAAAGGGCGGATACGACGTGGTGCGCACCGGCTTAAGTATCCCCGCCGCACCGGCCAGAAACAGCTGTATGCTCTGCTGCACGGCGTGGCGGTGACGCGGGACGTCAGTGCCGTTTATCCACTGCAGCATGACATCGATGCAGACGGATTTACCGGTAATTTCCAGGCGGTTATGACACCATTCGGACATAGTGAATACTCCTCTTTCATGAAAAAAAGAGGACACAGCCCCGTGAGGAGCGGTGTCCTCACGGGACGGTGACAGTTACGGAACAACCGCCACCGGATAAGTTAATTACGCCGCCACGGCCTGACGTCCAGGCTGCGCCAGCAGGTATTCCGACGCTTCCCGGGCATGCCGGCAGGCGCGGAACAGGGCCTTTTTGTCAGATTTCAGCACCTTCAGCCAGTGGTCCACATAGCTGTCGTGCTGAACCTCACCGGACACGCCGAGCTGCGCGCACAAAAACGCACTGCCCATTTCAGCGATGATCTCTTCAAAGGCATATACCGGGTCCCCGAACTGCCGGGATGAGGATGTTATCCCCTCCCGGTTAAGTCGTTTCGCATGGCCGGTACTGTGTACCAGCTCATGCAGCAGCGTGGACCACCAGTCCGCTTCCGTAAAAAACTGCCCTGCCATTGGCATCACAATTTCATCCGTCAGCGGGCGGTAATAAGCCCGGTTCTGAGGCAGCGTCCGGTGTTTAACCCCTGAGGCGTTAACCATCCGGAGCACCCTGTCCATCACGTCCGGACTGAGTATGCCGTCCTCATCCACCGCCGGCGGTTGCTCAGGTGAAGCCGCCACCTCTGCCGGCAACCCCTCACACTGCTCAGCGTTGAACAGCTGCAGGGGTTTAAGCATCGGCACGGTTTCCGTCAGCGGTTTGCCGTCGCTGTCATAAAGACGGTTGCCTTCACGGTCTTCCGCCTGTTTCGTCCAGTCCCTGTAAACCACCGCCAGGGTGGCTTTCTCACCCTTACGCACCTGGCCGCCGGCCTGCTGCGCCTGCCGGTAAGTCAGCCAGCGGTCATTGCGAAAACCCTGTTCTTCCGCTGACATCCAGAGAAGCAGGACATTCACACCGCTGTAGTGACGTCCGGTGGTGGCATTCAGGGGCAGACCCGCCAGACCGCTGCCGGCAGCTGCACGCCACGGCTTACGCCAGGGCGCGACACCGTTTTCCAGCGCGACGACGATGCGGTCGGTTATCTGGCGATAGAGATCAGTCTGTTTTGCCGGACGGCGGGCCGCCTTGCGTGAAGTTGTTTTTTTCATGAGATATACCTTTATCAGAGGCATACCCCTGCGCCGGCGGGCGCAGTGATACGCCCGTCGACGGGAACGCTCACACGGGGATGAGCGAAAGAGAAGAGATTACAGCGCGTCAGTTTTTTCAGTGACGCGCTTCAGTTCGTACAGATGGAATTCCGCCAGCACGAAGGCATTCCAGTCCTCACTGCTCAGCACCCGCTCACCACCGGAGAGCAGCTGCAGCAGCAGGGAATCAAACGCCCCCTCACTCACCGGCGTTTGCAGTACCGGCTGAGGCGTTGTCAGTGAAGATTGCTCAGGCAGGCCAATATGACGCTCAATCCAGCGCAACGCTATTGCCCAGCTGCGCCCTTCGTCAGAAGAATGTATCCGGAAGCTGCCCGGACACAGGTTGTGCAGCAGGACCATCACAACACGCGCAAAGAAATCGCAGGGCTGATGCTGAAAATCCAGCTCCTGAATACTCAGCGTATTATTGCTGCGCTCGCGCTCAATGGTCATGCTGACCGGCCAGAAACTGCCGCCTGAATCGCCACAGAATGCCATGACGCCAGCAACCGGAAACAGGTCAGCCGCGCGGTTAAGCGACGGCAGATACATATTTCCCGGACGCAGACGCACCGGCAGTTGCCAGAAGGTTTCTGTTACGGCCAGAACGAAAGCATGCCAGTGACGCAACGGAACCGTGCTGACGTGCTCGATGGTATAGACAACCGACATGGAAGCCGGGGAAGAAGACAGGTCTTTCATTGATAAATCCTCCGCGAAGAAAAAAAAGGGGGATTTATCCCCCGGACGGGAATAAATCCCCGTCAGGGTGTGTTCTGTCTGCTGGTTACATCATTTCGAGGGCGGCAATAGCTTTGTCACCACAGGCCTCATCCTGCCCGCGGGCCACAGCCTGCTCCCAGAAAGGCCTTGTTAATTTCTTTACCGAGACCGTCAAGGGTGCAGAGAAGTTCTCTGGCAGAGGCAGGCAGCGGTGGAATATCACCGTCCCTGAGAAAACAGACAAACCAGCCATAGGCTGTGCCGGCGCTAATGATGGCTTCTTCCGGATACGTCAGTTCATTCGGTTCATCCCGGTCTGTATGTAGATCGAGACGCTGAAATGCCCTGATGCTCAGGAGTTCACTCTCAAGCAGGCAAAGCCAGCTGAGCGTGTCCAGAGGTGTCTTGAGTGTGTAAACGTCTGCGTGCATGGGTATATCCTCAGGTAAGTAACGGGATATCCCCTCCGACGGAGAGATATCCCCGTCAGGGTCCACAACATTTGCTGGCTGAAAGCTATCAGCCGTTCAGTTCAGTGGATATAAGAAAACGATAGCGCAGGTGTGCCAGGTGCTGTGCCTGACGGCAGGCATAATGGTATGCGTTCCGGCGACCTGTCATTCCCTCAGGAAAGGAAACCGGCAGACGGTGAAACACATACTCAGCGCGGTGGCACCCGGTACGGACGGTAAGAAAGACCCTGGAGCCCTGGCCTTTGACGGAGGTGATATGTGCACGAACGGCACAATTGCCCGAGCCGTTGACATACCAGACGCTGTTGCGGCGCAGATAAAAGAGAGATTTTAATCTCCGGACAGCTGCGTCAGCAGACTGCTGAAATTGCGTAAGAAGGTGTTCAGGGAAAACCGCAGAAGAGATGACAGACATGATGTTTCTCCATAAAAAAGGGAAACACCTGCCCGAACGGGAAGTGTTTCCCGTCGGGGAGTCAGAAAAAACGACATTCTGACTGTCTGATTAGTTGAAATGACCTCAATCACTGTTCAGTGATCTCCGTTTCCAGAGGTTAAACGGATTTCCCACCTAAAGGCATCCTCTCTCAGGCAATGAGGATTTTCCGGCCACCCGAAGGTGTTTCTCTCAGACCGGTGAAACGTTGGCTGGCAGTCACCCGAAGGCGCTCCTCTCAGACTACCGGAGCATTAGCTGGTTGCACGAAGCAACAAGTAAGCATGGTCATTTTCAAATCAAATGGAGTTTCTGTCAACTGTGGTATCAAATGGGTATACCTGTAAAATACTGTCCAGTTTATTGACAGAATATAATTAAGTTACCATTCAAATGATACCGACTAAAATGTGACTATCTTGATGTTACTACCGGAGGGACTTTGTTCATATTTGGATATCTTCGTGCTTCAACTCACAAACAGGATGCGTTGCGTGCGAAAACGAGGCTAAAGGACTTTGCTCAATTACACAACCATCGCATAGCTGGCTGGTATGTTGAAAATGCTTCAGGATACAGAGCCAGGGGATGCGATACTTATAGAACAAGTGGATCGACTTTCACGCCTGGATGATAATGGCTGGGCATCTTTGAAAAAGATGATAAATGAAAAATCACTTTCAATAATAAGCCTTGACCTGCCAACAAGTCATCTTGCCCTTTCCAGATCATCAACAGATGACTTTACCAGTAGTATGCTCCGTGCAGTGAATAATATGATGCTTGACATGTTAGCAGCAATAGCCCGTAAGGATTATGAAGATCGACGCAGAAGACAGATGGAGGGAATTACAAGCGCCAGGGAAAAGGGTAAATACAGGGGAAGGTTGCCAGATAAGGAAAAACATGAATTAATAAGAACGCTTCGTAAGAAAAATGGAAAGTCAATAAACGAAACGGCAAGACTTGCTGGCGTATCACGCATGACAGTTATCAGAGCATGTAAGGATTCAGATTAGTTTTTAATAAGCCACAGCCCTGATTGTGCTGTGGCGTTACGTCCTGAAGTAATGTGTAAAAACGTCTATTCTGTTTCCTCACGAAAATAGACCTGTTTGATATATCTCCCCCGGCCATCACCATGCCCTAAATCCATCGACACTAATGCCTCGGCTTCATCACGACTCATTCCATTTTTAATATGATGATTCACAGCATCGCGAGAGTAAGCATAACGTAAACTGTGCGGCGCATTTTTACCATTCATTCCTGCCTCTCTTACAATATTACGGTAGCGATCAATAGCGGTATGCAAAGAGGGTTTATCAATCAGTTTTCCGTTATGTTCACTGACATAATGAATTGCCTTATCAAGAATTGATAAAACTTTTTCGCGATTAAAAACTGTCGTTTCCCTTGGACGTCCGCCTTTAGTCCCGAAAACAACACGGACACGCTCATGATTATTAATCAGTGCCTGCCTCCATGTTTTTAAAGACTTTGCAGACTGAACGGTTTCTTCTGTTCTCAATCCGAGATACCGGGAAAGTTGCACAGCAAGAGCAACACCTTCATCTTTTCTTTGTGCAAAACTGACCACCGCATTAAGTTTCTCGTCTGTAATAGGAAGTTTAGTTCCATCCCGGTTAGCTCCAGAAATTCCGAGCGCCTGATTACTCAGCTTAGTGTGACTGGGATCGGCAAGTTTATTTCTTCCTGCTGACAATAAAACAGAACGGATAGCCGACATCTCATTCTGTAACGTCCTCAGAGACAAATTGTCTGCCTTCCTGCTCTCAATATACTTTTCAATATGGGAAGTTTTAATATGTTTTACGTCCCTGATCTGAATATTCAGTTCAGAAAGTCGTTCAGAAAAACGTTCTGCAATTCTTGAACGGTCAGCCACCGTTTTATAACTTCCCCGCCCCTGACGGGCAAGCGTGACGAGTTGTTTGCACAGCTGTTTACTGAATCTGGACATTTCACTCTCTCCAAAGGCATACACGTCCCTCTGCTTGTAGAGAAGCAGACGGATCTGTAGACCAGCCATTCATTCCCCGACGACACGGTTGCTTTTGCGCTTCCTGCGTCTCGACTGGTATCTGTGCATCGGGGCGGCGAATTGTTGAGTTCTTGCGAGGCACCCCAGATCTCTGATCTGTTTGCTGCTTATGCAGAGCTGACTTACGTCAAGCTGCCTCCAACACTACTGCTCGTAGTGTCGCCATCGATACCGAGTCGATTTCCTCCTTACTGATAGTTGAACGTTCAGACGGCCTCCCGTCGTGCTTACGTTGATGTGAAAGTGATTTTAAAACCGTACTGACACGGGCTACATGTTGGTCAGATGGTAGTAAAACGTTGAAAACCACGTCGTACGTGGGTTGAGACGTTATGCGCTGCGCGCGTCACTTGGTAGTGTCTCCGCCACTTCACAAGTGACGCCGCGCAACTTGGTGCTCCTAATGCAACTCCGTAAGTGGCCAAATGTACCAAATGGCCTTATCCGTCGACGCAAAAGTCGTACGAAACTCAGGGCGTATCCCTGGCAAGAATCATAACCTACTGGAAAATCAGAGCCTGATTCAGCTCATTTAATGACAATTCAACATCATGAAGATGTGAATTATTGAGGCGTTAGCCGGCCAGTTTTTGGTCGGTGACCTTATCCACGTTAGTGGCCCCCCGTTTTCAAAGGTTAAACGGGGTTAACGCCATAAGGCCTCACTCTCAGGTATGTGAGACATTGGCTGGCAGTCACCCGAAGGCGCTTCTCTCAGACCGCTGAAGCATTGGCTGGTAACCGCCCGAAGGCACCCCCTCTCAGGTTACAGGGGTTTTGGATGGTCACCGTAGCGACTTCTAATGCACTGGTGATGTTAGCAACGCCCCTGATGATGGTCAACTTTCTTGTATTATTCATTGTTAGGGTCTGCATATATCACCATTCCAACAGCCATTAGATCCTCAATATCATTAGCAAGAAAAGGTATAAAAGATTTGCTTTGAGTTTTTTCTACTATATTTTTCCCAACGACTATAGGTACTTATTGATGGCTAGGAAAAATATCATTTGGCTTACCTACCAGCAAACCTCCGGTATATTCATGGCAATCAGGAAATACATTTAAATGAGTACTCAGACATGAAATATCAATCAAATGACCAGTATCTGTTGTATACCAGGCATGAAGATTTAGAGCAGGCGTCTCAGAAAAATCTTCGGGCTGAAATCCCTTCCTAAATAGCTGTTCGGAATATTAGATCACTTTGCGGGAACTCAGCCCGGATTGTGCGATCTGATCAATCGCCAAACCAACCCTATCACCAACCGGACTGAGCGATGCCGACCGTAGCACCAATACCCCGCAATGAACGACGACTGATGCAGAAAACTATCCACAAAACCCGGGATAAAAACCATGCCCGCCGACTGATGGCGATGCTTATGCTGCACCGGGGAGACGCCATCAGTGAGGTTGCCGGAACGCTCTGCTGTGCCCGTTCATCCGTTGGCCGCTGGATACCTTTTATTGCACCGATGGACTGAAATCGCTGCCACCTGGACGTGGACGACGCTGGCCATTTGAGCATATCTGTTCGCTCCTGCTCCAACTGATAAAACACGCGCCGGATGAGTTTGGTTATTAGCGCTCACGCTGGAGTACTGAACTTATGGCAATAAAAATCAGAGAGATAACGGTCTGTCATCTGCATGCATCTATTGTCCACCAGTGGCTTCCCCAGGCTGGCCTTGTCTGGCGAAGAGTCACTCCAACACTCAGGATCCGTGATCCGCACAAGGAAGAAAAAATGGCTGCTATCCATGCCGCTCTTTCACAATGCAGCCAAGAAAACCCGGTGTTTTACGAAGATGAAGTGGATATCCATCTCAACCCCAAAATCGGCGCAGACTGGCAACTTCGCGGTCAGCAAAAGCGAGTGGTCACGCCGGGCCAGAATGAAAAGTACTATCTGGCCGGGGCCTTACACAGTGACACGGGGAAGATCAGTTAGGTTGGTGGCAGCAGCAAAAGCTCGGCGCTATGCATCAGCATGCTGAGACACCTGAAAGCCACATATCGACGAGCAAAAAGTATCACGCTGATCGTGGATAACTACATCATCCATAAGAGCCGAGAAACGCTGCGCTGGCTGAAAGAGAAACCAAAGTTAAGAGTGATTTACCAGCCAGTTCACTCACCGTGGGTCAACCATGTTGAGCGTTTATGGCAGGCACTGCACGACACCATCACCCGCAATCATGAGTGCCGTTCAATGTGGCAACTGTTGAAAAAAATTCATCACTTTATGAAAACAGCCAGTCCATTCCCCGGAGGAAAACATAGCTTGGAAAAAGTGTAGCGGTATTAGGATCAGCTATTTAGCTTATATATTAAGCAGTAGGGAGTAATTTAAAGTATATTGCCAAGTAGTGTATTGATAGGTAAGAAAGAGAGGGCTGGCATATTCAATGCCAGCCATAACAATTAATGAAATTCCGGCCAGTACGCCTGATTAGCCTCGATTAAATCATCGAGTAATGCTTTAGTGACCGAAGCGCTGGGCACGGTTTTCGATAGCGTAATTGCCTGCCACAGTTTTTGATAGCTTCCTTCAATCCAGGCATCAACCACCAGTTTTTCAACGGCGACCTACTGTAATTGAATTCTCCGGTTAGAAATTGCAATTGCAAGCTCCCTAGGGTTCCAGTCGTTCACCCTTACTGGCGATGATATCACGGTACCAGTAGAAACTCTTCTTCCTGCTACGTTTCAGTGTACCATTCCCCTGATCATCCCTGTCGACATAGATAAATCCATATCGCTTGGAAAGCTCGGCATTTGAAAAGCTGACCAGATCAATTGGTCCCCAACTGGCATATCCTAGCATCTCAACACCGTCATCAATGGCTTCTCTCACCTGCACGAGATGATCATTAAGATATCGGATACGATAATCGTCATTAATGGTGCCGTCGGATTCCACTTTATCTTTAGCCCCAAGGCCATTTTCAACAATGAATAGTGGTTTCTGATAACGATCCCATAGCGTATTCAGAAGAATGCGAAGACCTTTGGGATCGATTTGCCAGCCCCAATCACTCGCAGGAAGATAGGGATTATGGACCATACTCAGAATATTACTGCGCGCCCTCTTATTTTGTTCCTCATCCGTGGTAACACAACCACTCATGTAATAGCTGAAAGAAATAAAGTCAACGGTCTCTTTCAGTACTTCTTTATCCGCATCTGTAATATCCAGCACAATACCCTGCTCTCTGAAATAGCGCAACATATATCCCGGATAGCTTCCCCTGCTCTGTACATCACCAAAGAACTGCCAGGTATGATTTGCCTGCATTGTTTCCAAAATATCTTCTGGCTTACAAGTAAGAGGGTACATTATCCCACCCAGTAGCATATTCCCGATTCGGGCATCTGGTATTATCTCATGACAGGCTTTTACTGCCAATGCACTGGCCACAAGTTGATGATGGATGGCCTGGTAGATATCGCTTTTGCTGCTGTCGTCCGGGATCCCCACTCCGGTCAGAGGTGCATGCAGGGAAATATTGACTTCATTAAAGGTCAGCCAGAATTTAACTTTTTCCCTATATCGATTAAATACAGTTTTCGCATAACGTTCAAAGAAAGCGATAACTTGTCTACTCCCCCAACCTCCGTAATTTTTCACCAGTGTCCAGGGCATTTCATAGTGAGACAAGGTTACTACTGGTTGGATATTGTGCTTGGCCAATTCATCGAACAACCTATCATAAAAGGCAAGACCCGCATCGTTGGGTTTTTCTTCGTCACCGTTAGGATAAATGCGGGTCCATGCAATTGAAAGGCGCAGACAGGTAAATCCCATTTCGGCGAACAACGCAACATCTTCGGGATAACGATGATAGAAATCGATAGCCACATCTTTAATACTCCAGTCAGCCCCCGTTCTTTCCCTGATAGGTGCCCACATCCCATCAGGCTGTACATCTGAGGTAGATATGCCTTTACCATCTTCCTGGTAGGCACCTTCCACTTGGTTTGCCGCAAGACCGCCTCCCCACAAAAATGTGTCCGGAAATGCTTTCATATTCATTGACTCCTTACTTTATGGTTTATGACTTAATCCCAGTAATGGTTCACCGGCATGTATAGATTTACCTTTAACTATGTTTTCCACAGAAGAATAATCATCACTGTTGCTAATAATAATTGGAGTGATGATATCATATCCAGAATCTATTATTTTTTGTCTATCAAACTCCAGCAACACATCCCCACTGTGAATCCGATCACCTGTCTTTACATGCGTAGTAAAATAATGTCCATCCAGTTTTACAGTATCGATACCAATATGTATCAATAACTCTGTACCGTCATTACTGAGTAGACCTATCGCATGTCGAGACGGGAAGAGAGATGATACTTCGCCATCAAAAGGAGCAATAACGCGTCCATCAAGTGGAATGATTGCAACCCCCTGTCCCAATAAACCGCCAGAAAATGTGTTATCTGGTACATCAGAAAGCGAGACAACAGCACCACTCAGTGGAGATAAAATGGAATACCCATCATATTTAACATCATTATTCATTGATGCTGGTTTACCTTTTTTATCTTCAGCAGGTACACCTGCTATAAATGTCATCACACATGCCAATACTAAAGAGATAGCCAATCCAAGCGCCGCTCCCCATACCGTAGAATCAATACCGCTTGGCGGAATAGTCTGGATCAGAGTAAATAGATTAGCGAGACCGAAAGAATAGACCTGAGTATTAAAGAAACCGACTACAGCTCCCCCGGCTCCGCCAGCAATACAGCCAAACAGGAAAGGACGTCGATAAGGCAGGTTGACACCATAGATTGCAGGTTCTGTAATTCCGAAAAAACCCACCGTAGTAGCGGAACCAGCCAGCATTTTGAGACGAATATCGCGAGTTTTCAGGAAAATCCCCAGACTTGCTCCCACCTGTCCCATAACAGCTGGTAAAATCATAGGGATCATCGAGTCATGACCAAAAACAGTAAAGTTATTAATAATCAGAGGAACAAGGCCCCAATGTAGACCGAAAATTACTGACACCTGCCAGATCGATCCAATGAGTCCACCAGCGAGCCAGGGCGCAACGCTGTATACCGCCTGATATCCATATGCCAGCATTTTACTCAGCCATGTTGCCGCAGGCCCAATCAGCATGAATGCCAGTGGCACCGTAATCGCAAGGCACAACAAAGGCGTGATAAAACTTTTCACGGTTGCAGGTATGATTTTATTACTTTGCCTTTCAATCCAGCTACTGGCCCATGATGCAAGGATAATGGGAATTACAGAAGAACTGTAGTTAATAAGAATGACAGGGATGCCAAGAAAATGCTCTCCCACCAATACCAGGTTTCCCGCAGACTGTAAGGACTGCATGATTACCGGATGTAACAGGCTACCACCGATGGCCATCGTAATGAAAGGATTCCCACCGAATTTTTTCCCAGCTGTATATCCGATAATAAGAGGTAGAAAATAAAAAAGGGAATCGCTTGCAGCAAACCAGATTTTATAAGTCCCATCTTTTTCAGTCAACCAGCCACAAACTAAGCTTAAAGCAAGTAGACCTTTGAGGATACCTGATGCAGCCATTAGTCCAATAAAAGGGGTAAATATTGCTGATACAATATCAATGAGGCGGCTCAGTAAAGTTACTTTCTCGCCAGGTATTTCGGCCAGAGGTTTATCATCATTGATTCCTACAATCTCACATACAGCCTGATAAACATCACTGACATGACTACCAATGACAACTTGAAACTGTCCGCCACTTTCGACGACCATTATTACACCTGGATTTGATTTCAGGACTTCAGCATCAGCCTTACTTTTATCTTTTAACTTAAACCGCAACCTTGTGGAGCAGTGTACAAGGCTAACCACATTACCCCGGCCACCGACATTGTTGACGATCTCCGTCGCTAGTTCATGATATTTCATTTACTTTTCCTTTAAACATGACTTCAATCAGGCAGAATTGACTGAATCGAGTTAAAAAAAAACCTGAACTCTCCACTTTAGAGATATTCAGGTTTTGCCTACTCGAAGTAGTAACAATCCTATTAGAATAATAATCTAAACAATCAGCACAGGCTCTCAATCAAAAAAAATAACCCCTTATAATTTTCGACTTTCTTTTCTGACTCGCTCTATATGAATCGAAAGAAACATCACCTCTTCGGTTGTCAGTTCGCGTTGATAATTTCTCAGCAAATGCTCACTTATTATCTCAGAACAATGCCATGCCAATGCATAATTATCTTTAACAGCTATATGCATACTTGCGTCATCATCCTTAATCACTGTTTTGTTGAGCATTCGGTGAGCAAAAAACTTCAAGTGGGTTACAAAACGCTGATATGTAAGACTGTCTTCATCATATTCAATACATAACTTTATCCTGACAATCTGCAGTATCTCCTGCATTACTGAAATAATATGCTTTACCTCAGTCATTTCACTGTCCAGCTGCGCTGTAACTAGATGCAGAGCTATGAAACCTGCCTCATCCTCAGAAAGCAGGACGCCCAAATTTTTATCAATAATTTGCAGCGCTTCCAGCCCAAGCTGAAACTCTTTTGAATATAGCTTTTTTATTTCCCATAAAAGTACATTACGGATTGCGATTCCTTTTTTCTGTCTCTCAATGGCAAAATAACAGTGATCCGTCAATGCGATATAAAGATTATCCTGCAATGTCCCCAGACGCTGGGTGGAAAGTTCAATAATATACATACAGGTAGTCATAACTTCTGAAGGAACCTGTCGAATCAATTCGCTCAGTTTTCTCATCAGTTCACCATCCTGCAGGGAGAAGATTTTTTCAACCCTGTCGTCTGGCACAAGATCCCCTGGATGTTTACCAAAACCTAGTCCACGGCCCATGACCACCTGTTCGCATTGGTGATCATCGAGAACAAGCACGGCATTATTATTCAGTATATTGGCGATCTTCATTACGACTCCAGAAACAAAAAAACCCAACTTCTGGCCAAAGACCAGAAATCAGGTTTCGCCTGCTGACGCAGTAACAATCCAGATTTATGTATAATCCTATGTATACTATTTATGCAACTTACAAAAGATGCAAATGTGAAGCTCATCGCATTTTCTAGAAAGGTTTATCCAGCAATAGGCTTTGTTGAATAAATCGAACTTTTGCTAAGTTGACGGCTCAGATCACGTATCCCCTGACAACGCAGGCTGTCCCTTGGCAGAGTAAAAGTTCAGAGTTACCAACTGGCGTACTTATAAAAAAGCCCTTATCAAATGCGGCTCCGTCACTTTCTGGCAGGATGACGAGGCAATAAAGGTCTGATATGAGTCAGCGATGGCCACATCACGGGGACGACCTCAAGGCTATTCTGCCCTCGCCCTCGCCATCACCACTGTCCTGGGGGTGAAACGATTATTTCGGCTGAACCTGCGGGCCGTTCAGGGCTTCATTGACTCCATCTTTACCGTGATGGTTTCCCTCTGCGCAGTCCGGATTACGCCAGTGTCAGCAAGCGGGCAAAGAAGTTTTAAAACACACACTCGCGGTGAAATCGCGTCCCTGGTGATTGATTCGACCGTGTTGAAGGTCTTCGGCGAAGGTGAGTGGAAAGTCAAAAAACATGGCAAAGAACGCCGTTGTATCTGGCGGCAACTGATCTGGCTGTTGACACGAAAACGCATGAAGTCATGTGTGCTGACCTATCGCTTTACAACGTTACGGATGCAGAGGTCTTCCCCGGACTCGTCCGGCAGACACATCGAAAAATCAGGCCAGCGAACGGCGCTTATGACACCCGGTTATGTCACGATAATCTGCGCCGTAAGAAAATTAGCGCCCTCCCCCTCCGCGTGTACGATCCGGAGACATGGTAGACAGGTGTTCGGGGACATGGTGAACACTCTTTACCCATGATGATCGACCCGTTTTTCAGGTCGATCATCCCCACTTTTGTACTGTACCACCACACTTCATAACAGCCTTCCTCTGCCGTTTCACCTAGTCCCACTTGCTCTCCCCTGAACGCTTTTCCCGCGCTCAGACTCACCCCTTTTATGCTCAGTTTTCCGCGGGTATCCACCTTGCGCACCTGCACGCCTTCATCATATTCCGGCGGCTGTACGGCCCCGTTGTTCTGCCTTGATGATGGCTGATAGCGCGACGCAGGCACCACCATCACGAGCGCCTCATGTGGACGCTCATAGTTGTAGTCCGTCCGCCAGTGTTCGAACACCTGCAGCAACTGGCTGCTGTCCGTAAACCACTGCCCCTGCGGCACTTTCGCCTTCAGGCTGCGGTGAAAATGCTCCAGCTTGCTCTGCGTCTGAGGATGATAAGGCCGTGAGTGGCCCAGCCGGATACCCTGGCGCATCAGCCAGAGCTCCAGCGGGGTCCAGCTTCCGGTAGTGTCACCCAGGGCGCGCCGTTATCCATGGTCATCCGCTCCGGCAGACCGTAGCGTTCAAACACCTTAATCAGTTACGCCGGCACGGTGGCGCGGCGTTCATCAGAACAGTGAGCCAGGCAGAGCGAAAAGCGGGAATGGTCGTCAAGCAACGTGAGGGGATGACAGCGCCCGCATCAAAAGGGAAATGGCCTTTAAAATCCATCTGCCAGAGCTGATTGGGGGCACTGTGTTCAAAACGTCCGGTGACCGGAATGCCAGGCGGCAGACCGGGACGCAGGCCATGACGGGCCATCAGGTTATGTACGGTGCTGAAGGCCGGGAGGGTATGCCCTTTATTCTCAAGCCAGCGCTTAATCTTGCGGGCCCCTAGCAGTCATGCTCTTACTGCGCCATACGCAGAAGGTCAATGATGCTGTCGTCTGTTCCTGAATGGGAATGATGCGGCGCACGGGAACGGTCAGTGAGGCCAGCGAAGCCTTCTTCTGCAAAGCGTCGGAGCCACTTGTAGGCGGTGGTGGGTGAAATGCCGAACCGGCGACAAAGCGCACGGATGTTCGCTCCGTCCTGTGAGGCGAAAAGGACAAACTCAGAACGTAATGCCATGGTATCTCTCGCATACCACGGCATAAGTGACTCCAGAAATGGGTTCTTATGCCTTAGTTGTAAATGTCGACCATGTCTCCGAACAAGTGTTCACGATGTCTCCGGACTGTACAAGCGAAAGGGTGCGGGTTACTAGCTGGATGAGTATGCAGATCTTAACCACACTGTTGCGAATCAGCGGTTGATTGGGAGCAATGCCAGGCAAGGGGGAGTGGCTGACTGACTGAAGATATTATCCAGTTATTAAGCGTTCTGACAGCGATAAGCAGACAATAAAATTGCTGAAGATGTCAAACTTATGAAAAAATTTGGTTTGCGCAGGCGATAAATGCAGGATTGATTAGAATAGGTAGAATCAACATAATGTGAGTTACCGGCCACAGGTAACTCGCATGCTTAAAGGGATATATTTTTTGAGTTGGAAATCCGTTAAAAATTTATATATCAGTTCTTTTTTAACATTAGAAAAAAATGGGCATTTCAACTATTTTTATTTCCAATCATTATTGCCGGAACTGCCATGGCAGTAGATAAGGTAAACATACTAACAAGAATGAGACAGATTTGTAGTCCAGTAAAGTGCGAAATATAGCCAATTAATGCCGGTCCCATAAGGATCCCGAGATAGCCCATCGTGCTTGTTGCAGCTATTGCTGCAGAAGCTGACATAACATGTTGTCGGCCAGCGGCTGTTAATATTATCGGAACTACATTTCCTGCTGCTAAACCCGCGACACCGATACCCCCCAGGACAATCAAAATTGGAGTGGCTATTACTGCTACAGCAAGTCCGATACCTGTCAGGAAAATACCGGAGAACAGAACTATGCGCGCTCCTGCCCGTGAGACCAGCCAGTCGCCAAAAAAACGGCTAATGGTCAGTGAAAACGCAAAAACAGTATAACCAATACCGGACCGGGATACTTCAATATGTTTAACCTGCGTCAGTAAAATAGCTCCCCAGTCAAGCACTGCGCCTTCAGCCAGGAATATGGTAAACAGCAGTAATCCCATAACAATAACCACTCCTCTGGGGAGCACAAAAGCAGAATGGCCAGACTGTGCACGCACTTTCATGAACCCTGGGGCGGCCATAAGCACAGCCAGAATAATCACCCCAGAAGCCAGCATTGCAGCGCTGGCGACATGAAGTCCCGCAGCAATAGCCAGCGTCATGCCACTGGCACCGGCAAGTCCCCCGATACTGTAAAGCCCATGAAATCCGGACATCAGCGGCGTACTGGCGGCGTTCTGAACTTCAGTTCCGTGGATATTGGCAGCAACATCCACGGCACCGACAGAAGCCCCCAGCAAAAGTAGACTCATTGCAAGTAACCAGGGATTTGTCATGGTTGCCAGCAGTGGCAGAGCGATACATAAACCGGCGGCCCCTGAAATGACAGAAATCCGCGGACCTTTACGCGCAACAACCCCCCCCGCCACTGGCATACCGACCAGAGCCCCAAGACCCAGACACAATAAAATACTGCCCAACTGTGAAGAATCTGCCTGAAGCCGTTCCTGGGCGAAAGGCACCATAGGGGCCCAGCAGGCAATACCAAATCCACCGATAAAAAATGAAAGCCGGGTCGAATGCTTGGCTCGAGGGAGACCGGTTGCTTTCGCCTTATTGACGCCGCCTCCTGACGCATAGCTTGACACATTTCGTGCCCTGTTTCCTGCCGCCATCGTTAATTTTACTCTGTCTGTTGTACATACAAAATATTATGGATAAAGTGGAAAAGACATGAAATCGATAAACTGACAAATTATGTCTTCAAAATGCCAATATCACCTAAATCCCGATCTTGCAAAAGCCCCGGTAGTTGGCAGGAGTGATTTTTCAGAGCCAGAATTTGTTCCGTATCATAAACACGAAAGGCATCAACTCAGCTTTGCCATCGCAGGCGTTCTCCATCTTACAACGACCGAGGGAAAATGGGTGTTACCTCCCAGCAGAGCGATGTGGATAAGGGCAGGTACCGAACATGCAACCGAAGTGAAACGTCCGGCACAAATCAGAACTTTGTATATTGATGCGAACGCATATCGCGCGCCAACACACGAGCAGTGTATGGTGGTTGAAGTCACCCCTCTGTTACGTGAACTTATCCTGAGCTGTGCCGAATTCCCATGGAACTATCAACCTGATTCAGTTCAGTCACGGCTAGCTCATGTTCTTGTCGATCAGTTCCAGAATATGACACAGGCCTCTGTTGATATTCCACTGCCGGTAGATCCCCGTGCCGTCAGGGTTGTCAACCTGTTACGGGAAGACCCGGCAAACCGTGAATCTCTTCATATTCTTGCCCGGAAATCAGGGGCCAGTGCACGCACTATTGAGCGAATTTTTGCTCAGGAAGTGAAGATGACTTTTTCGGAATGGCGTCTGCGGTTGAGAATGACCACCGCGCTGGAACTTCTTGCCTATGGAGAAAATGTCACGAATGTAGCCATCAAAGTCGGTTATGAATCTTCGTCAAGCTTTGTTGCGGCCTTTCGCACGCGGTACGCCACTACACCGGCACGATTTTTCAGAAATTCAGGATAGTTTACGTAGTGTAGTAGGAGACACAGAGGTTGCTTTGTTTCAGAAGTTTTCTGTTCATGACCCTTTATGTCTCCTTTTCGAATATAAATGTCATTAAGCGAAAGTGTGATATGTGGTAAATTTTAACAATGTTGATTTTATTAACGTTTCCTTCTGAGCGAAATGTCACTTCAGCATATTTTAAGCGTTTCCCTGTTTCTAGTGATGGCCATTTATTACCAAAGAAACCGGTTAACCATAACTTAAAACTGGAAGTTATTAAATTAATTACATCTCCTATGGCACAGGCTTATATATACAGCGACATTGAGAATGATATTTGACATTATCTGATAGCAGACAGGTTTTTGAAGAGCAATGGCCAGAGAAAGTATAGTTAATTAAAGACATAATCAAAGAAATGACCTGCACTCGAAATATAAAAAATACAGGCATCGCGATAATTTAATTGTGTGGTATTTTACAGTGAAGCCATTTTTAACACAGCCAGAAAGTATGTAACAGGCAAAATTATATATGGTTTTACTTGAACATAAGGGAGTCAGACTTGTTCTCCCAAGAAGTGGGACAGAGTACATTGTGACTCGTTCCTGAATTCCAGATCTTGCAGTTAAGCATAACCAACTTAGTTGATAAAAACATGATGCCATGATCGGGTTCTTCTGGCACCATATTTATGGTGATCCATGTAATGTATTGCTGACTTTTGATTATAAAATTTAGTTAAATAATCATCAATTAATTTATGATAAGTAATAAGTTGGTTATTCCCATTGTCGAATTTTAATGTCCTTGATTATGAAACCAACATTATTATTACTTGTAACTTTGCTTACCTCGAGTACGACGAGTACTGAGTCGGTTACCAGGCCCTTGGCGCAACAGCGTGCGGTTCTGACTCAGAGTACGTTGCTGTCGTTTGATTACCCCAGGCACTCATGGAAACTGACCAAGGTAAACTTGTTGACATGGGCCCGGAGTAGATTGACCTAAAGCTGAAGCGTGTGGACATGGCGGTCATCGACAGAGGATCCATCATGGATAGGTCCCCTGCCCCAGCAAGCCGCAAAGCTTCTCCGGGCACTATAACTCCTCTGTTACCATGATTGTCATAATGTGAATTCGTACCATCCACCATGTAAATGAGCTTCTCAATGCCACTTTCCGAAGGCCCTTTGCATATACCAATCCTCCATAAGAAGCCAGAAAGGACAGGTTAAAATCTATTGCGAGGGCAACAGGAGAAGAAGCCTTGACCGGTGAATAGCAGAGCCTTCCTGATTCATCTTTGGTGTGTAAAGTCGGCAAATTACACGTGACGCAGGCATAATATTTCCCGACTCAAATAACCAGTGCAGCAACCTGCTGAGCAGCGATATCCAGTGCTCTCGTTCGATGATCCGGCCCAACGTTGTGCCCTTCGGCAATGACAACCTGCAGTTTTGTTACACCAATAAAGCTGAAGATAGCCCTCAAATAAGACTCAGCATGCTCCAGCGCTTCAGCGGAAGAACCATGTCCATAATAACCTCCGCGCGCAATCGCAAGGATAATCTTCTTGTCTCCGACCAGGCCAACTGGCCCGGCTTCCGTGTAACGAAAGGTTTTTCCGTTGATAGCAATACGATCAATCCAGGCTTTAAGCTGGCTGGGAATGGAAAAGTTGTAAAGCGCGGCCCCAATAACGACCACATCTGCATTAATAAACTCATTGAGTACTTCGCTGCTCAATGCTAACTCGCTCTGTAGAGTACTGTCATGACCAGTGCCTGGACTACCAGAGGCTGCCAGATAAGCACCCGAAAGGTGCGGAATTGGATTGTCAGCCAAATCCCGGTATTTCACGATAACGGGCTGAACCTGATGACTTATCTTTTGGACAATATCAGCTGAGAGCTGCCTGCTGACCGAGTTCTGTCCAAGAATGCTGGAATCGAGATGCAATAATTTCATAGCTAGTTCCTCTTCCTTCGTTAGTGTAAAATTGATACTAGAGACTTAATAAGAACCAGACAAGAGGGCACATGTGTGATACCTGATAACTCAAGTGTGACTGAGAAAAGCAGTTCTGCAGTTCTTAAATGTTGTTCTGCTGTCCTGGAAACGCTGGCGCGAATTGGTGACAAGTGGAGTGTGATGACAATCATGCAGCTTGCCGGTGGGCCGCGAGGATTTAATGAGATCCGCAGGATGATCGGTCATATCTCACAGCGCATGCTGACACTGACGCTACGAAAACTCGAGCGCGATGGACTGGTCACTCGCACTGTCTATCCAACAACGCCCCCCCGGGTGAGTTATGAACTTACTGAACTGGGGCATTCTTTGCGTGACCCGCTTGACACTCTGGGTGCATGGGTTGCTAAAAATCAGCACCAGGTTGAGAATGCTCGTCATGAATTTGACCAGCGGATATCAGAATAATTTATGTTTTCAGTGAAGAGGTTAGGTGATCCTACCC
The DNA here is from genome assembly GCF_002880615.1 of Citrobacter freundii complex sp. CFNIH2. Classification (NCBI taxonomy): domain Bacteria; kingdom Pseudomonadati; phylum Pseudomonadota; class Gammaproteobacteria; order Enterobacterales; family Enterobacteriaceae; genus Citrobacter; species Citrobacter freundii complex sp. CFNIH2. Next base: position 3,151,157 of record NZ_CP025757.1, read on the forward strand.
ACGTAATGTGGACACGCCCTAAGCGAGGATTTGGTTTTCGAACTGTTCCGGGCTAATACCACCGCAGGCACTGTGGCGACGCCAGCGATTGTAATCACACTCGATATAATTGAACACCGCCGCCCGCATTATTTCCCGGCTGGCAAAGCGTTCTCCGTGGATACATTCCACCTTCAGTGAGTGGAAGAAGCTTTCCGTGCACGCATTATCGTAGCAGTTGCCCCTGGCGCTCATGCTCCCGCGCAGGTTATGCCGCTTCAGCAGTGCCTGAAAGGCCGCTGAGCAGTATTGTCCGCCCCGGTCCGTATGCATAATTACGTTCTCCGGCCGTTTACGCCGCCACAACGCCATCTGCAACGCATCGCAGGCAAGCCGGGCCGTCATCCGCGATGACATCGACCAGCCGATGACGGCCCGCGACCAGAGGTCGATGACCACCGCCAGGTACAGCCAGCCCTCGTCGGTACGCAAGTAGGTTATGTCTCCCGACCACTTCTGGTTCGGGCCGCTGGCGTAAAAATCCTGCTTCAGCAGGTTCTCTGACACCGGCAGGCTATGTTCACGGTAGCTCACCGGGCTGAACCGGCGTGCGGCTTTCGCCCGTAACCCCTGACGGCGCAGGCTGGCAGCAATGGTTTTCACGTTGTACGCCAGGCCCTGCGCACGCAGCTCTTCTGCCAGACGGGGCGCACCGTAGCGCTGTTTTGCCTGGCCGAAAGCATTACTGACCGCGCTGTCGCAACCCTGCCGGAAACGCTGGCGGGCACTGATGACGCTGCGGCGCTTGCGCCAGGCATACCAACCGCTACGGGCCACGCACAGTACGCGGCACATGGCTTTAATGCTGAATTCAGCCTGGTGTTGTTCGATAAAGACATACTTCATTTCAGGCGCTTCGCGAAGTATGTCGCGGCCTTTTGGAGAATGGCCAGTTCCTCTGCCTGCTCAGCCAGCTGACGTTTGAGACGGGCATTTTCAGCCGCCAGTTCACTCTCGCGCTCAGAGGATGCGGTCTGATGCTGCTGCTTGCTGCGCCAGTTGTAGAGTTGCGACTCATACAGGCTGAGTTCGCGGGCGGCGGCAGCGACACCGATGCGTTCAGCGAGTTTCAGGGCTTCATCGCGGAATTCAGGCGAATGCTGCTTACGGGGTTTCTTACTGGTTGATACGGATTTTGTCATGTGAGCTACCTCTGGTTGAGAGTTTACTCACTTAGTCGCGTGTCCACTAATGGTGGGTAAGATCAAGGCGCCTGCTTTAAAACGAGTATTAAAATATATAATAACAAAATCGACATCCTTGTCGATTTGAAACTTCATAATGTTATATATATTTATTTTCTTTGCACTCAGGAAATGTTTTTACCATTCGAAGCAATGACCCCCTTATACCATTCGAAGGATTTTTTCTTAATCCTTGATAAGGAACCATTTCCTGAGTCATCTTTGTCAACATAGATAAAACCATATCTTTTCTTCATTTCCCCTGTACCAGCAGAAACAAGATCAATACATCCCCACGGAGTATAACCAATTAAGTCTACACCATCCTCTACTACCGCTTTTTTCATTTCAGCGATATGCGATTCCAGGTAATCAATTCGGTACTGATCATCAACAGTATTACTTTCATTGATTTCATCAACTGCTCCAAGTCCGTTTTCAACGATAAATAAAGGAAGTTGATAATGGTCATAGAAATAATTTAAAGAATAACGTAATCCAACAGGGTCAATTTGCCAGCCCCAATCAGATTCCTGAACATGCGGATTTCGCACAAGGTGCTTTGTCTCGATATAATCAAACTCAGGATTATCAGCTGTTGCTTGTGTGGTGAATGACATATAATAACTTAATGCGATATAATCTACACAACCGTTCTTCAGGATATCGAGATCTTCGTTGGTCATATCAAGCAAATAGCCTTTCCTTTTGAGATATGACATAACATGTGACGGATATTTACCTCTGACATGCACATCCGTAAACCAGTAACGTTTATGCATTGCGCTTAATGCCATCATTATATCATCCGGTGCGCAGGTGAGCGGGTAAATAGGACACATTGCAATCATACATCCGATTTTAAAACCAGGGTTTATTTCACGTCCAATTTTTACAGCTAGCGCACTTGCAACAAGCTCATAATGCGCAGCTTGATACATTACAGCCTCTCTATTCTCACCTTCAGAATAGATTATTCCTGAGTTTGTAAATGTAGAAAAGTCATCGTTATAATTAGCCTGGTTATTAATCTCATTAAATGTCATCCAGTACTTGACTTTATTTTTATAACGTTTGAATACAACTTCAGAAAAATTTATAAAAAAATCTATTATTTTCCTGTTACGCCATCCACCATATTTTTTTACTAGATTAAAAGGCATTTCAAAATGAGAAAGAGTTACCACTGGCTCAATTCCATATTTGATCAGCTCATCAAAAAGGTTATCATAGAAAAGCAAACCGTCTTCATTAGGAGTTATTTCATCACCCTCAGGAAATATTCTGCTCCAGGCAATTGAGGTTCTGAAACATTTGAAACCCATTTCAGCAAAAAGTGCGATGTCATCTTTATATCGATGATAGAAATCAATGGCTTCATGATTCGGATAGTACTTATCAGGTATAACGCCATCCGTTATTTCTCTTGGCACAGCATGTGAAGCAGCAGTCATTACATCTGCAACACTAATACCTTTATTTCCTTCCTGCCATCCACCTTCCAGTTGATGAGCAGCAACGGCTCCGCCCCATAAAAATTCGTCGTTAAAACCATTCATATACAACTCCTTATATTTATCTCAGACATTTAGTATGAATAAAGTAAGAAAATCATCAATGCAACCGATTGCATTATCGGGTGATTGATATATTTATGCAAGATAAAATTAGTAAATTACAAAAAATTACAGTAGGTACTTCTGATATTTAAATTTAACTACAATTATTCAAAGGACATAATTCATTCGCTAGATTGTTTAGCGACTCAAGACCTGATTTTTTTATAATAGACAAGCTTGAGGTTAACAATGTTATTTTATACCAAAATTGAACGGGCCTGGGCCAACGGATTTTCTTTCAATAAGTATTCCATCGACAGATGGTAATATATTTACAACATTTTGATTAATCATATTAATTAACTGTTCAATTGCTAGTTTCACCATTGCATCAACTGGCACACGGAATGTAGTAAGCGGAGGAACAAAAAATGAAGCCACAGGGATATCATCAAAACTCACTATCGACATATCACCCGGGATCCTAAGTCCTTTCTCATAGATGGAGTTAGCTGCACCAATCGCCATATAATCATTACTGGCAATAATGCTGGTAACATTATTCATATGAGCAAAAAGAGTATTCATTGCTTTTCTTCCACTTTCCATTGACCAGTCGCCAAAGCAAACATTATTTTTATTGAAGGGTATATTATTTATTTTTAATGCCTCAGTAAAACCAGTTAATCTTTCTGATCCAGTTTGAGAATCCTTTGGACCAGAAATAAAGAAAATGTCACGATGCCCATGACTGACTAAATAATTAACCGCATTGTACGTATCCCTCCTGTGGTTAACGGATACTGCGAACTCTTTAAAATCATTTAACTTCCGGTTAAAAATTAAAACAGGTTTTTTATATTTTTTAACTATCTCTTCAAGCTCTTTGATTGATAAATACCTGGAATAAACAATAATCCCATCACACTGAAGGTCCATTAAAAAGTCAATGGCTTGCCTTTCCTGTTCATTACTATGCTTGCCATCTGCCAGTATAAGTTGCCCACCAAATTCTTCAGTTACTGTTGCAATTTGATAAATCAATTCACTGAAATATGGTCCATTATAAAGAGTATTTGCCACCATAAGGCCAATGTTTTTGGTGCAGCTAACGGCCAAATTTCGGGCAACAAGATTTGGGCGGTAACCAGTTTCATTAATGGCCTTCATCACAATATCACGGGTTGCTTTGGATATCTTTGTATTTCCGGAAATTACCCGTGACACAGTTGACTTCGAAACACCTGCTTGTTTGGCTATGTCCGACATTGTAACCATTTTGTCTTGCTCTCTAACGTTAATAGACAGATCTATTTTATCATATCACATATATCTTTATCACCTGAAAAACTGTTTGATCTGTCATACCCCGCCCCCGATAATCCATTAAACACAGAGGATTATCGGGTTTGAGTTTAATTTATTTTACTGTAATTAAAGGTGTTCCAGTTGTGACTACACGTGGTTCTCGTTCAAAATAAATTGTGTACTCATCACTATTCATGATCAGAACTGGCGTCGTCAGATCGTAACCAAGTTCCGCAATGTAGTTGTTATCAAAATAGATTAGAGGTGTACCGGCCTTGACTCTGTCTCCTATTTTGATGTTGCTGTCAAAGTACATACCTTCCAGTTTGACGGTATCGATTCCTACATGAATTAATATTTCAGCACCATTTTCACATAGTAATCCAACAGCATGTTTGGTTGGTGTAGTGGTTGCAACCTCAGCATCACATGGAGAGCAAATTATGCCTCCTGAAGGTACAATAGCTATTCCGTTTCCAAGTAATCCTCCGGAGAAACTTTCGTCTTTTACATCCTCGATAGGTATAATTTTTCCATCAACTGGACATAATAGTGTTAAAACATCGTTCTCAGGCAACTCTGCAACATTCTCATTATTAACTTCTTCTTTGGGATCATTAAAACCTAATGCAAATACTAACGATGAAGTCACAATTATCGCAGTTATGCATCCAAGCATCATTCCCAAAAATGAATGCGCATTAGTTGTACTTATAGCGTTTACTGTTGTCAGAATACTTGCCAAACCAGCGTAAGCATAATATGTACTGCCAAAAAAACTTGAAACAACTGCGCCCAATGCTCCACCTATACAACCATATATGAAAGGTTTTTTTAGCTTTAATGTAACACCATAAATTGTAGGCTCCGTAATTCCAAAAATAGCAGTTACTCCCGCAGAGTAAGAAACTGATTTTAAATTTTTATTCTTTGATTTTATAGCACATGAGAATGCGGCTGCCATCTGAGCTACAACTGCCATGGTCATAAAAGCCTGCAGGGAATCATTTCCATACATATCAAAATTTGCCATGACTACTGGAGTGAAACCCCAATGCACACCAAATATGACAATGATCTGCCACAGACCACCAATTATAGCCGCAGCCAAGGCTGGATAATTATGATATAGCCAGTTATAGCCTATCGCGATACTGTCTGATACACCCGCAGTAACCGGGCCAATAAGTAAGAGTGTTAATGGAACCATAATGATCACGCACAGTAGCGGCGTTAATAACGGTTCAACAATCTCTGGAAGTATTTTCTTTATTTTTTTCTCAACTAAAGACAATCCCCAGACAAGAAAGAGGGGGGGTAATACAGATGAAGTATAAATTGTTTTCGCAAGTGGAAGATATAAAAATGAAATATTTTCTCCACTTGCTATTCTTGACGCAATTGCAGCCCAATCCGGACTAACTAAAGCGCAACAACATAGTAATGAAATATAGATGTTGCATTTGAAATATTTAGATGCTGTTACTGCGATCAGTACCGGGAGAAACGTAAATGGGGTCCAGGATATGAGATCCATTACATAAAAAGTACCCGTTTTATGAAAATCTAAAAAAAAGTAATTTATTATGATCAAAAAACCTTGCAGAATACCTGCCGCGGCAAGAATGTAAACGATAGGTGCAAACACTGATGACATTGCTGAAATTACACTGTCGACTAAATTTCCTCGACTTCCCTCCTGAAGTTTAGAAGGGTCAACAATATCATTTAAAGCATCGTACACATCCGCAACATGTGTTCCGATAACCACCTGGAACTGACCACCGCTCAAAACAACCGTAATGACTCCAGGTAATTGCTTTATTGTTTCAACTGCACTTTTTGGAATATCTTTCAATACTAATCGAAGTCGGGTAACACAGCGTGAATAGGATACAATGTTGTCTTGTCCTCCTACCTCCTGAAGAATATCTCTAGCTAATTTATTGTAATCTCTTATTTTTTTCATTTATTTTTCCTGATTTCCAGTTCAATGGAGTCATGTAGTTAACAAGCAGGGCAACCGGTTGCACATTGACAGGACACTTCTCTTCATACAACAGATTTTATCGAAAAGTGTGCGCGACATCTCATTTGAAGTCTCATATTGCGATGAAAAGAAACATGCATAATAATGCAAACACCCCAAATTCATTCTTAATGAAAATATAAAATACCATTTTATAAGTTAACTTTACCCACCGACCAAGCTTCTTATTCGATAATAAAATAACAATAATTAAACTAGCATAGTAAAATGTATATTTTCAAACACACCAACACCCTTTGGCCGACGAAAAAAATATTTACGCCCTCTAATTAATATTTGGATGCTACTTAATTTGTTGCCTCAGATATTATCATTCACTGCCCTGAAAAAATCTTATGAATCACCTCAATACTATAGTTTGGTGTCACCGCGATCGTTTAAATCCTCATTTTCACGGGTTTGATTTTTTTTCATGTTCAGACCGCATTATTTATACCGCTACTCAATACAATTTATGAGTGTTTATACTATATTGATGATGATCATTTTTGTTTTAATAAAGAATTTCATCTAAATTATTGAATCCCCATCTGGCTTTGTTGAATAAATCGAACTTTTGGCCGTAGTCAGGATCAGATCACCATATTCCCGATCCTGTAGCGGTATCACGTGGCAAAACAAACGTTCAAAATCACCAACTGGGCTGACTACAACAAGGCGCTCGTCAATCGGGGCTCACTGACATTCTGGCTTGATGAGTCGACTACTCAGGCCTGGTATGAACAGCCCAACACGTCTTCACGTGGTCGTCCTCAGCGTTATTCTGAGCTCGCTATTACCACCGTACTGATGCTCAAACGCGTCTTTCACCTCACACTGCGCGCCGCGCAGGGGTTTATTGACTCTATTTTTATCCTGATGAAGCTCCCGCTCCGTTGTCCGGATTACTCCTGCGTCAGCAGACGGGCTAAGTCCGTCAATATCCCGTTCAAAACCCCCACGCGCGGCGAAATAGCCCATCTGGTTATCGACTCCACCGGATTAAAAGTCTTCGGTGAGGGTGAGTGGAAGGTGAAAAAACACGGCCAGGAAAAGCGCCGCGTCTGGCGTAAACTGCACCTGGCGGTAGACGCCGGTACGCATGAGGTTATCTGCGCTGAACTTTCCCTGAACAATGTGACTGATGCAGAGGCATTCCCGGGGCTTATCCGTCAGACGCACAGGAAAATTCGGGTCGCCTGCGCAGATGGGGCGTATGACACAAAACGGTGCCACGACGAGCTAAGGCGCAAGAAAATTATGGCATTAATCCCGCCGCGAGCGCGTTCCGGTTACTGGCCGGCGGAGTATGCCGACAGAAATCAGGCGGTGGCGAGGCAGCGTCTGACGGGGAGTAATGCTTACTGGAAATGGCACACGGCTTACAACCGGCGTTCTGTGGCAGAAACGGCGATGTACCGTGTTAAACAACTGTTCGGTGGGCATCTTACGCTGCGGGATTATGATGCGCAGGTTGGAGAAGCTATGGCCATGACCCGTGCCTTAAACAAAATGACGCGAGCAGGCATGCCAGAAAGTGTACGAATTGCCTGAGGAAGTGACTGAAAGGGAAAGTTTTTATTTAAACTCGATTTATTCAACAAAGCCACGAATTGCCTGAGGAAGTGACTGAAAGGGAAAGTTTTTATTTAAACCCGATTTATTCAACAAAGCCATTATCATGTAAAAACACACACAAAGCTTATTCAATATACGATAATATGTATGCGTAAATCTTATAACGATAAGACTTTCATTTTTCCCAGCACTATGTAATTGTGAATTAACTTCGTGATCTCCCTCACAATTATAGAAACGGTAAAACCATGTTGTCCAAAGACGCAAGCGTTAACCTAATTGATGTATTTATTGATATTTACTCGACGTTATTTAAAATTGTGAGTTATCGCACCGGAACGGTGCATGTTGCGCAGGACATAACGCAAGACATTTATTTCAAGATATTCAAAGTTGCCAATGAATTTCCGGCGTACGAGGATGCGCGTAACTACCTGATTCGTGTCGCTCTCAACGCCTCCAGCGATTATCGTCGCACTGAACAGCGTCGGGTGCAGATCCTCAACGCCGCACTGCACATGTTTGAAAACTACTCCCCGTCACCAGAGGATAACCATTATTCCATCGAGAAAATTAACCTGCTCGATAGCACTCTCTCAACGCTTCCAGAAAAGTGTCGCGAAATCCTCTATCTCAGTCGCGTGGACGGACTGACCCACAAAGAGATTGCACAGAAAATGGGCATTTCGGTCAGCCTGGTGGAGAAATACGCCGTCCGCACGCTGCTGCACTGCCGGGATACGCTAAAAAATCCGGAGAATAAGCTAAAGTAGAGTCTGTAACGTCATGACCTGATTCATAAACGGAAGCGAACCGTGGTGCACAACAACTCATATTCTTCGTCAGACGAGGACACCCTGGAAACCGAAGCTATTCACTGGCTGGTTAGACTTACCTCTGGTGATATCAAACCTTCCGAATTGAGACAATTTAGCCGTTGGCGTAGTTCCAGCCCGGCGCACGAGGCAGCACTGACCACCTCGCTGGAGTTGTGGCTGCAGCTCGGTAGACCGCTTGAGGCACAATACCGGGCGATGATCTTCCCAGCCCATACATCCAGCGGCTGGGCTCACGCGCCGTCGCCGGGAAGGATAATGGCCGGGTTGTTTTTACTGCTGGTCAGCGTACTGGGTTGCTATCAGTGGATGAACTATTGGCGCTTCAACTACGCCACCCGACTCGGCGAGTTCCGCCAGATTTCACTGAACGACGGTAGCACCATGTGGCTTAATACCGACAGTGCAGCCGATGTCGAGCTGACATCGGCCACCCGTCATGTGCGACTATCGCGCGGGGAGGCCTATTTCGATGTCAAACACAACGCACAGTTGCCGTTCACCGTCGACGCCGGTGGCGGCCATGTTCGTGTGCTCGGTACCGCCTTCGCGGTCAAAATTGACGGTAAAAACACCGTAGTGACTGTGCAGCGTGGCAGAGTCAGCGTTAGCGACGCCGCGCAGAAAACTGTGGTGATCCAGCCCGATCAGGCCGCCACCGTGAATCCGACCGATCGCACTCTGGCCGTCGCCAGTGTCGACGCACGACGGCAGCTGGCCTGGCAGCAGGGATTGCTGATCTTTGAAAACAGCACCCTCAGCGACATCGTGCAGACCTTACGCCGCTACGACCGGCGGATGGTCTATCTCAACGCATCCCAGCAGGATGAGCTGCGCCTCAGCGCCAGTATTAACATCGCCCGGGTCGACGACTGGTACAGCCAGCTGGAGAAAGCACTGCCGATCCGCATCACCCGACTGGGGCCGATCATCTGGATACACGATGCCCCTCCTACGGCTCCTGACGCGCGCGGTTAATAATTTCCTTCCCACCGATTGCTGATTATCCACCGCTCACGCGTTCTTTAAGCAACCCGTTAATCCTCCCGCCTTCCAGGGAGGACGCGTAACTGACTTAACGATAAGGTGACGTAATGCGTAGTGACACAGGCAAAGCCGGCGAAAAGCGCCCGGGAGCGGCGTAATGAGAGACAGCAAGACGCCCGCCATTGATAAAAAAGATTACCGCATCTCGCACCTGTTGCTGCGCCGGGTGTGGATGCTGACCCATCCCTTCTGGCGGCAACGGGAGCACCGCCGCTGGTGGGTGCTGATGTCGGCCCTGCTGCTGATGACCCCCGCCTTTGCAGCGATCGGCTACTGGACCGCCAACCTCACCGCCGAGATGACCAACGCCATCGTCGCCCGCAACGAAGGCGGCTACTCCAGCCTGTTCTGGCTGATTGCCGGAGTAACGATGGTCAGTTGGGTCGTTCAGGCGGTGATGTACTACATGAGCAGCGTACTCACCGTGCGCTGGCGCAGCTGGCTGACCGAGTGGCTGGTCAGTCGTTACCTGCATCACCGTACCTACTACAGCATCACCGTGCATGAGGATCTCGATAACCCCGATCAACGTATCCAGGGTGACGTCGACCCCTTTGTCACCACTATGGCCGGCATTCCGCTCCAGATTGTCGCCCAGTTGATGGGGCTGCTGACCGGCGGGATTATCATCGCTTCGATCAGCCAGACCATGATGTGGTACGTGGTGCTCTACGCCGCCGTTTCCACCCTGGTGACCCTGGCAATGTACACGCCGATGATCCGGCTGAACTTCAACAGCACGGTGGCGGAAGCCGATCTGCGTTACGGCCTGCTGCATGTGCGCGACAATGCGGAAACCGTGGCGTTCTACCGCGGGGAGGCCACCGAGAAACAGCAAATTGATGGACGCCTGGCCACCGCCACAGACAGCCGCATGGCAATCCTGGTGTATCAGCTGAAAATGTCGATGATCAACTTCGGAATGGGGCAACTCTGGAATCTGGCACCGTTTTTCCTCATCGCCCCACTTTTCTTCGAGCATAAAATTGAATACGGCGCAATCGCCATGGCCACCGCCGCCGCCACGCAGATGATGACTGCGCTTACCACATTGTCGCAGTTCATCCCCACCGTCGCCAGTATGGCGCCGAGCGCGGTGCGGCTGGCGCAGATCGTCGAACGCTTCGACCAGCTGGACCGCCAGCGCGAAGAGGAAGGCCAGCACCGCATCCATATCCGGCGCGGCGCGGGGATCGCGCTGCGCAATGTCAGTCTGGAAACCCCCGGTGGCGAACAGACGCTGACGCAGCATCTGTCGCTGACCGTCTCACCGGGCCGCAACCTGCTGATTCAGGGGCAGACCGGCGTGGGTAAGAGTTCGCTGCTGCGGGCGATGGCCGGGCTGTGGCAACGCGGCCAAGGCGAAATCCTGATGCCGCCGATCGAAGCCTGTTTCTTCCTGCCGCAGCGGCCCTACATGATCCTCGCCGATCTGCGCTCCCAGCTGCTCTATCCCGCTACCGACCGGCAGGTGTCGGACGAGACGCTGCAGGCCTGCCTGGAAAAAGTCAGCCTGCCCGACCTGCGCGATAAATACGGCGACTTTGACAGCGTGCGCGACTGGGGCAAGGTTCTGTCGCTCGGCGAACAGCAGCGCATCGGTTTTGCCCGCGTGCTGCTGGCGCGGCCGCAGTTTGCCTTCCTCGACGAGGCCACCAGCGCGGTGGATATCGCCACCGAGCGGCGTCTTTATCAGCTGCTGGCCGAAATCGGCACCACCTTTATCAGCGTCGGCCACCGCCCGTCGATTGCCGAATTCCATCAGGAGATGCTTTACCTGCTGCCGAAAGGCGAGTGGCAGCTGGGCGCCAATCCTGCGGCGCAATATCACCAAGATGGCGCAGAAAATATCCGCGCATCACTGGTCAGCGGCTAGCGTCTTTATGCTGGCGGTGGCAAAGCTAATTCCGCCGCCGGCAAGAAATAAAAATATTACGTTTATTTGGCGAAATGATTGCGGGAAGCGCCGGGCTGGCGCGTTTATCTGAAAAACAGCCGGGAGATCCTCCCGGTTATTTCGCTCATTGCGGCCAGAGGATATTGCTTACCATGTTGACCACCGTTACCCGTTTATTCCGCACCCTGCGCGCGCCCGGCCGGCTGATGGCCGCCGCGCCGCTGTTGCTACTCCTCACCACGCTCCCTGCCGCGGCGGAGGAAAGCCTGCAAACCGCCACCGCGCCAGCGAGCAGCATTAGCCCATCACCACCCGCGGCCGCATTGGATTTCTCGCCGCTGGCGCTCTATCAGCACGCTGACGGTGTTGGCAAACTGGTGATCCTGCTGCTGCTCAGCGGTTCGGTGCTCAGCTGGTCGGTATGGCTGGGGAAAACGGTCAGCATCGCGTTTTACCGCCGCCGCCTGCGGACCAGCACCTTCCAGCTGGCCGCAACCACTTCGCTGGAGGAAACACGCGAGCTGGTATCACCTTCCTGCCGCACCATCGGCGAACAGGCGCTGATCGAGCTGGACAACCGCCGCGAAAGCGGCAAACGGCTGGTGGCGGAAACGCTGAAAGAACGGGTGCAGGCGCGGATCGGTCGCGTTGAAGCCTATGAAGCCCGCCGGCTAACTCGCGGCGTCAGCATCCTCGCCACCACCACCGCGGTCGCGCCGTTTATCGGCCTGTTCGGCACGGTCTGGGGGATTATGCACAGTTTCACCGCCATCGCGCGAATGCAGTCGACCAATCTCAGCGTGGTGGCCCCGGGCATCGCCGAATCGCTGTTCGCCACCGCGCTGGGGCTGGCGGTAGCGATTCCGGCGGTGATCTTCTACAACATGCTGACCCGCCACATCAGCGGCGCGCGCCAGCAGATGGCCGATGTCTCCACGCTGACGCTGTGCCTGCTCAGCCAGCAGCTGGACGACGAACCGTCGCCGCTGCACGTGGCACACGATATTAAGCGGGCGGGATAATTATGGCCTTCTCATCCCCCTCCTCGCATGATGACGATCTGAACGCGCTGAGCGAGATTAACGTCACGCCGTTTATTGACGTGATGCTGGTGCTGCTGATTATTTTTATGGTCGCCGCGCCGCTGTCGACCAGCAATCTCGATATCGACCTGCCTTCGACCAGCAAAGCGCCGCAGCAGGATAATGCCCAGCAGCTGATCGTCAGCCTGCGCGAAAACGGCGAGCTATTTATCAAGGACCAGCCGGTCGCCAGCGGCGCTTTTCTGGCAGCGATGAAAACCGCCAGCGGTGACAACAGCGGGGCGCGCATCTTTATCCGCGCCGATAAAAACGTTAGCTATCAGGCATTGATGACCCTGATGGATCGCCTGCGCGACGGCGGCTACAGCAAAGTTTCGCTGGTCGGAATGGAATCAGACGGCGGCGCGGCGGGGAACGCACCATGACCGCCGTGCCGTTCCCGCCGCTACACAACGGGTTCCGCCTGCGCCGTGGGGTGCGTTGGCTACTGCCCCCGTTGCTGGTTGTCGGCGGGCATGTCGCGGTGATCGCCCTGCTGCTGCGCTCGGCGGCGCTCGCCCCGGTGCTGCCGCAGCCCCCTGCCGCAGCACCGATCGTTATTGAACTGGCTACACTGCCGACCACCATGCAGCCGCAGACGCAGCAGGCACCCGCCGTCGCCGCCCCGCCGCCGGAACCGGAAGTAGAGCCTAAAGCGGTGCAGGCGACAGAAAAGATCATCCCGCAGGCCGAAGCGAAGCTGACCGTCCGCGAGCAGCCGGAGGAGAAGCGCCCGCCGCCGCCGGAGGTCAAAAAGAAACCGCCGCGCGAGAAGCAAAAACCGCGCCCGGAGCGGCAGCCAGCCGCACCGCGTCAGCAGCTGGCTGACAACAGCAGCAGCAAAGTGGCCGAAACCAACCGCGCCCCACAGGTAGGTGCCGCCAGCGATATGGCGCTGAAGGTTAAAATGAACTGGCAGTCGGAAATTCTGGCGCGGTTGCAGAAAGAGAAGCGTTACCCGCCCTTCGCGCTGCGCACCCGCCAACAGGACACCGTGCTGCTGCGCTTTCGGGTGGATAAAGAAGGCCATATCAGCGACGCGGTGATTGTGAAAAGCCAGGGTTTTACACTGCTCGACAGCGAATCGCTGGATCTGCTGCAGCGGGTTGCACCGCTGCCTGAACCGCCTGCCGATATGTTGACGGCGGGCAAAACGGAAATTATCGTTCCGGTCCAGTTTTACATCGCCGGGAATAATTAATTCCCCGGCACCATCGGCGAATGTTGCAAATATAAAGATAAAAATTATTTAAAAACGAGTGATGAATTTAAGTAACTGCTTCGTTTTATTTAACGCAGCCAACTTTCTGGGGTCATTCAGGTAATGGAAAAACAATGAAAACAAAAATGCTATCATTATTAATCGCCTCGGCGATATTTATTCCGTCGGCGGCGACATACGCCGCCGTAGAAAATAGCGAACAACAGGCAACACAGACGGATTATCAAATACCCGCCGGCAATCTGAGTCTGGCGCTGGTACAGTTCAGCCTACAGAGTGGCCTGCAGCTGATTGCTCCCAGCCCCCTGACCGACGGGCACGCCACCCAAGGACTGAGCGGCAGATTCAGCCCGACGGATGCCCTCGTGCGGCTGCTGGCGGGTAGCGGGCTGAGTTTCAGCCTCGACGCCCAGCACAACACAGTCACGCTGAGTAACGCAGCGGCAGCCGACAGCAGCGCCAGCGTGCTCGATGCGGTGCGGGTCGAGGGCATGCAGAGTACGGTATCCGGCGGTGCCAACGGCAGTACCGACATCACCGCTACCGAAGGTAGCAATAGCTATACCACTACCGCGGTCAGCATCGGCGGTAAGACCCCGCAGTCACTGAAGGAGACGCCGCAGAGCGTCAGCGTGATTACCAGTAAACAGATAAAAGATCAGAATCTGACCGATTTGGATACGGTGATGACCAAAGTGTCGGGCGTCACCACCAAACGTGCCGGCGATACCGAAGAGTACTATTCGCGCGGCTGGCGCATTACAAATATTCAACTTGACGGTGGCACCCCGATTCAGCTCTACGACAACATTTTGAACGATGATAGTTCATTCTCCTCGTTCGACATGTCGATGTTTGACCATGCGGAAATCCTGCGCGGCGGCGACAGCCTGAACAGCGTCGGCAGCAGCTCTCCCGGGGGCAGCATCAACCTGACGCGTAAACGCCCGCTGGATCATGGACAGATCGCGGTGAGCGGTCAGGCCGGTTCGTGGAACGACTATAGAACCTCACTGGATGTGACTGGCCCCCTGGGCTTTGACGGCAAACTACGTGGCCGCGCGGTCGCCACCTGGCAGGACAAAGATCGCTATTATCATCCGTCTGAGGACGGAACCCGTCTTCTTTACGGTATACTTGAGGCCGATCTGACCCCGACCACTCTGCTGACTTTCGGTGGCAGCTACACCAAGAAAAAGAGTTTGCCGTGGGAAGGCGGGCTCCCGCGCTACCAGTCCGGGCGTGATGCAGAACTACCGCGAGATACCAGCCTGGCACTGCCGTGGAGCCACCGTGAAATTATTTCCCGCCAGTTGTTCGCCCAACTGCGGCAGGAGCTTGGCGAACACTGGACGCTCAACTCCCAGTTGACGTGGCTCAGCCAGAACTACACCAACCGCCAGGGATCGCTGGTAGGCGCGCTACCCGATCTGGCTGAGGACGATCGTTACACCCAACTGACTGCTGAGGATGTGCACGGTAAACAGTACCTGGCGGATATCAGCATGGTGGGGAAGTTTGACCTGTTTAACCTGCCGCAGCAGCTAGCCTTTTCAGGCAGTTATCAGAAGAACCGTAGCAACGTCAACTCGTTCACGCAGGAGCTTGATGCGCCGTCTCTCGCCCTCCCCCAGCCCGACTGGCAGCCAGAAGGGAATGTTCTGGCGCGTTATACTACGGCAAATCTGGTGGCAAAAGCTGACGCCGTGCTGCTGCCGTTCCTGCCGGACCTGCATTTCCAGTCAGCATTGCGCTGGGACAGCTACGACGCCAACTTTGCCCCGGTGTTAGGTTCTGGCCTCGGGATTAAGATGAAAACAGAGCGCACCTCTGTGCCCTACTACGCGCTGCGCTATGACCTGTCCTCTGACTGGTCAGTGTACAGCAGCTATACCGACCTTTATCAGTATCAGGCCTACATGACCAGCGTCAGTGGCGCAACGTTGCCGCCGATGACCGGCAACACCAAAGAGGTCGGCGTAAAGTACAGCAACGGCGCGACCAACGCATCGTTCGCAGCTTATCATAGTGTGCGCCGTAACAAAGCCGAGTACGACGATCTGAACGTCGGCTGTTCTCTCGGGTGTTACCGCGTCGGCAGCACCGAGGAAATCAGCGAGGGGTTCGACTTTGATATCACTGGCGAGCCACTGCCGCGCTGGTCGGTTAACTTCGGCTACACCTACAATAACAGTAAAACCAAACCTGACCCCAAGGCGGCCGATCAGGACCGAACGCTGGCGAGCTTCGCGCCCAAGCACCTCTTCAAGCTATGGAACGATGTACAGCTTAGCGGCGGGGAGTACCTGAATAAAACTCGCGTCGGGCTGGGCATCATTGCACAGACCCGCAGCTTCACCAGCGGCCAGGTGTGCAGCAAAGCCAACGCCGACGATACCTGTGACGACAACTACATCGACTATCAGTTCGGCCAGGGTTTTTACAGTGTGATTTCCACCCGGGTCGGTTACCGATTCAGCGACAACTGGTCGGCGGCGGTTAATTTTAACAACCTGTTTGACCGTCGCTACTACAGCACCACTGGCGGTGTGGATAGCGGCAACTGGTACGGCGCGCCGCGCAACGTGGTGCTGAGCATCGACGGCACGTTCTGATTCAGATGGAAGAAAAATGATGACAACAGTTAACCCAAAAACATCAACGGTTCCGATGACCGATGCATCAGCGCTGACCGTCCCGTGCGATACCTTTACGTTGGAAAACGGCTTAACAGTGATAGTGCATGAAAATCATCAGGCGCCTGTGGTGGCAGTCAATGTCTGGTATCGCGTTGGCGCAAAAGACGAGCCCGCGGGAAAAACCGGTTTCGCCCACCTGTTCGAGCACCTGATGTTCGGCGGCAGCGGCAACCTGCCCGGCTCCTATCTGGAGCGGATGACAGAGGCGGGAGCGCTGACGGTAAACGGCACCACCAATCGCGACCGCACCAACTACTACCAGACGGTGCCGCTGGAGGCGCTGGACTTTGCGCTGTTTGCCGAATCCGACCGTATGGGCCACTTCATGGAGGGACTGAATCAGTCGGTGCTCGACCGTCAACTCAAGGTGGTGCTGAATGAGAAGCAGGAGCGAGAGGGAGCGCCCTACGGTATGGTACCGGTGCGCATCACAAAGGCCTGCTTCCCGTCAGGTCATCCCTATGCGCACACTGTGCTGGGCGAAGAGGCCGACCTGAAAAACGCCACCCTGGAGGACGCACGCGGCTGGTTCCGCCGCTGGTATAATCCGTCCAACGCAGTGCTGACGCTTGCGGGTGCTATCGATCTGGCATCGGCGAAGGAGAAGATCAGCCGCTTCTTCGCGCATATCCCGGCGGGTGAGCCACTGCAACGGCCTTCGACCTGGGTAAGCCCCATTGCGGGTGGTCGCCGCGAAGTTTTGGAGGATCGCGTGCCACATGGCAGGGTCGTCCTGAGCTGGAACCTGCCGCCCTGGGGCGACGAGGCGACGACAGCTTTGCTGCTGCTGCCGAATATTCTGACCCAAGGTGTGCTGTCGGTGATGCACCGGCGACTGGTGCATGAAAGCGGCCTCGCCGCCTTTGTTAACGCATGGATTGAACCCGGACAGGTGTGCAGCCAGCTGAGCATTTCTGCTCAGGTGCAAAGCGATGGCGATCCCGCGGAGCTGGAGGCGGCGATGCTGGACATTCTAGCAGCGTTTAACGCCAATGGCCCGACGGTGGAGACGCTGGATAGGGTGCGGGATCTCTACCTGAATAACATGGTCAAAAGTTACAGCACGGTAACCGATATCGCCGACTTACTCTCATCCAGCTACGGCATGCTCGGCGACGCGCAGGGTTTCAGCCGCATGATGAACGCCGTTGCAGCGATCGACTGCGAAACCATCCGAAGCACCGCCGCGCGCTGGCTCAATGAAGATCGTTACACGCTGCACGTTGTGCCCTTCACCGCCCGCAGCGCGGAACCACTCACCGCGCCACGCGCCGTGCCGCCGGTCGAACTCACAGGTGATCTGACCTTCCCTGCCCCGCAACGCGCAATGCTGACTAACGGTATTATGATAAGCTTTGCCGCACGGCTGCAGCAACCGGAAACCCTGATTTCGCTGACAGTGCCGCGTGGCACGGCCTGGGACGGCTTTGCCGCGCCCGGCGCGGGCCAACTGCTAAGCCACCTTCTCAACGAGAGCGGCGCGGGTGACCTCAGCGCCGAGGAGCTGGTGGAACAGGCCGAGCGACTCGGTGCCGATATCGACATCAGTATCGGTCAAGATCACCTGTTCATCACGTTACGTGCGCTTACCGCGCGACTGGAGCCGGCACTGGCGCTATTTGCCACACGGGTTCGCGACAGCCGCTTCAGCGAGCAGGAATTTGACCGCGCACGCCGCCGCCAGATTAACCGACTGGAGTCGCAGCTGAACGCGGCGGACGGTATCGTTTCGCTACTGCTTTCACAGACGCTTTTTGCCGCTGGCCACCCGTACGCACAACCAATGTTCGGTGCCGGGACGCCCGCATCGCTGGCAACGCTGACCTTTGCAGGACTGAAAGCGCACCAGCAGCGGCTATTGATTCCCATAGGCGCCCAGCTGACTGTGGTCGGCAGCGCCGACTTCGATGCAGTGGTCAGCCAGCTTCAGACACTGCTGGGCGACTGGCGCTTGCCGGATGATGGTACAGAGCTGACACTACCTGCCTTCAGCACTGGCCCGGCCGGGGTCTGGCTGGTCGATAAGCCCGGCGTGGCGCAGACCACCCTCGCCGCCGCCACCCTGTTGCCGCGCCTCGAGGGTCTGGAAGACACGGCTTTTACCCTGCTGCATGAGATTCTGCTCAACGGCTTCGCCTCCCGGCTGAATACTTCGCTGCGCGAGGAGCACAACTGGACTTACGGCGTGAACAGCATCCTGACACTGGGACGCGCGGCACGGGTACACGGGCTGTTCACATCGGTGCAGACGGACAGCAGCGCCGCAGCACTGGCTGAAATCTGGCGGCAGCTGGCGGCGATCAGTGGTGATCGCCCGGTCACCATGGACGAGCTGGAGAAATTCCGACGCAGCGAGCTTCTGAGACTGCGCGGAGGCGCGGAGGGAGTCGGCCAGTTGATGAACGCGCTGCGCTTCACCACCACCCAGCAACTGCCTGACGACTACTGGCACATATACGCGCGAGATCTGGCAGCTCTGACCCTGGCGGATCTGCAGCGGTTGGCTGAGGTGCTGGTTAACCCGCAGCATATGGTGTGGATTGTGGTCGGGGATTTAACGCAGCTCGGCGACAGTCTTGACGTTGTGCTGCCCACAGGGCTGCCGCGTTACAGGCTGAAGGAGAGCGAGCTGCCCGGTCTGCGCGCGAAAACGGAGGAACAGCCGTGAACGGGCATCAACTCCACTCAGCAGAATTGGCCGATTTGCTCGCGCAGCATGAGACGGTGCTGCTCGATTTCCGCGCCGACTGGTGCCAGCCCTGCCAGCTGATTGCCCCGCTGATCGATGAAGTGGCGCAGCAGCAGGCCGGGCAGCTGCACGTGGCGTGGATCGATATCGATCGCCAGCCGGAACTTGCCGCGGAGCTGGGCGTGCGCAGCATCCCAACGCTTGTGCTGTTCCACCGTGGCCGCGAAACGGCACGCCACAGCGGCCTGTTCAACAAGCTGCGCCTGCGTGCCTGGCTGGCCGCAGGGCAGCGGAGTATGCCATGAGACGCGCGTGGGGCGGCAGCGCCACAGCCAGGGATCGGGTACTGGCCCAGTTGGAGGAGAGCCTGCGGCAGGGACGCATCCGCGCAGACGGTGCACTATGGCAGGACGGCACGGGCACCTTCAGTGGCTGCGCGGTGCGCGGCGGGCTGGAACAATACCAGGCCGTCACCGGCCTGCCACCGTCGTTTGCCCTGCTCGCCGACCGGCTTGCATTTGACGATGATCTGCCGGACGCCGCGTGGATGCGGCGCTGGTTTAAGGCACTCCGGCCGGGTGCCTGTCTTGAGGTGATTGAATCCCGGCTGCTGACTGCGCTGCTGCCGCCACTGGCGGAGCAGCTGCACCGCGCAGAACTGCCCTTGCTACCTGCCCGGCGCGCGGCGTTCACGCAACTGACAGTTTTGCACCGGGCCAGTGAGACCGCAACGCCCGAACAGTGGCAGTCTTTGCAGGCAGACCTGCTAACACTACCACCCGCTGATGGGCTAACCGAATGGCTACTAGCGACGCTGACTGAGGCGCTGTGCTGGCCAGCCGGAGAATCGGTCACAGCACTGGCCGATATGCTTCCCGCGCTACGCGGCCTGCATGAACAGCTGGCACGCAACCAGTCAGGGTGGGATGCCAGCTGGCAGCAGCGAGAGGACGAAATGAATCAGTATTATGAGGATCAGCTATTCAACGCTGATATCGATAAGCCCGGTAAATACAGCGAACAGGATGTCATCGCTCTGCGGCAGCGAATTTATATACAACTTAAAGACCGCTATGCCGACTATTTTCAGCTACTGGATGATACTAAAATTTATTGCAACCAACAGTATCAGGGACTGAAAAATTTATTAATTCACCTGCTGGAAACCAGCAGCGAAGGATAATCCGCGCTGCACGGTTCCGCAATGCTACTTAACGTTCAGGAGTTAACTATGTCAGCGAATCCGCTTTATATCGGCGAAATAGCACCAATCTTCCCGCGCCTTGAATTTATTAAGGGCGAACCGTTCACAGAATTTCAGCCAGGGCAGATTTATGTGCTGGAGTGCTGGGCCACATGGTGCGGTCCCTGTGTGGCTACCTTCCCACACCTCAGCGCGTTGCAGCAGCGCTATCCTGAGGTGACAGTGCTCGGTGCCGCCGTCTGGGAAGATGACATCAATTCGGTGCGTGACTTTGTGCGAGAACACGACGACGAGATGCGTTACAGCCTGGCCTTTAATCCTACCGCCACGGCAGATCGGCCGGGCGATATTCCAACTGAATGGCTGAAGCCGAGCTGGCAGGAAGGCATTCCGACCGCATTTTTGATCGACCAGCAGGGCCGCATCGCCTGGTTCGGCCATCCGCTGGACCTGGATAAGCCACTGGCTGAAGTGGTGGCCGGCACCTTTGATCTGAGCAGCGCCGCCGCAGACTATAGAAATTGGGTAGCAGAAAGCATGGTTGCAGAGAGAACTACGCTGGAAAAACAACTTGCGGAGCTCTCTGCCCGGCAGGATCTGGCTGGCGCAATTGTCGTCTGTGAGGCTGCGTTTGCCACTACCCCTGAACTGGAGCGCGTATTGGGACTTGAGAAGCTGGCCCTGCAACTGCGTCTTGGCGACGGCGACGCTGCTCTGGACTATGCACGTCATCTGGAGACCACTTTCGGCGCGACGTCGCCAACGCTGCGACAGGAACTGGGATACATCATAGTCGACGGTATTGACGCCGGACCGGAAATGAATGAGGAGGCTGCATTACTTGAGGTTGCTGCCACTGTGTTACTGCTCGCGGAAAGACAGGCAAAGGCAGAAGAAAACGCGATGGCACTTTGCCATGCCGCCCGCAGCCTGACGCTGGTGCGATTTAAACAACACCAGCACCAGGAAGCATGGCAGCATGCACAGGACGCGATTACGGCGGCGCATAAGGCCGACCTTGCTGACGACATCATTACCATGCTGACCGAACTTGCCACTCAGGTTCGCGAGCCGATGTCCGATGATAGTGTGAAAAAAAAGGTAGCCTGTGACGGTGAGCGCTGCTGGATAGAATAACCCCGAAGGTATTCTTCTAACCAGAGATATTACAGCACCACAGAATTCGTCCTAGATAATGTCGCTTACTGCGTTTCCCGAGTAGAAATATTATATTTAGTAAACTGTGCTGTAAGCTTAATTACTATGCCTTCGTTATCTAAATGGAAGGGGTGTTAAATATATTTTTCTGCTATATGTATGGTAAACTGTTCTGCTCTACATTAGCAGAACCCATTCCAGCGGGAAGCTGATAGGATAAGCTTCCCGCAGGGGATGTACCGCCTGGCTCTTCTGAGCCGGCATCAGAACTTTTGTTTAAGCACTAGCATTTCCTACAGCATCTTCTTTTCCAGGCTCAAATCTGCAACCTGCCTCTTCAACCGCTTATTTTCATCCTCCAGTTACTCGAGTGTGACCCTGACCTGAAGCGGTCAATAAAAACTGGCCACAGCTTTAGAGTTTTTCCAGTAGCAGTTTTCCGATTCGTTTGGTGGTAACCCACCATTATATTCATGCGGTCTGAGTGCGCTGTAATATCCAACGATTGACCCTGGCCCAAAATCAATGCAGTGCTAAATCAGAGATCTTCGTCTTTTTGTAGGCTCCGGATAAATTCAGCCGGGGTCATGTCATTTAATGATGAATGCGTTCTCTCATGATTATATTCCCTGCGCCAGTTGCCGAGTTTATCCTGCGCATCTTCCAGTAAGAGGAACCAATGAATGTTCAGACATTCATCCCGCAGACTACCGTTAAATGATTCAATAAATGGGTTATCTGTCGGCTTTCCTGGACGAGAGAAGTCCATTGTCACCCCATTTTCATACACCCATTTATCTAGGCTCTTCGAGATAAACTCGCTGCCGTTATCTGTCTGAATACGCACAGGCTGGCGTTTACTCAGTAACCGTAATGCTTCCATCACAGCGACCACATCCTAGCCCTTCAGCGACTTTCCTGCGTGGATCGCCAGACACTCACGGCTAAAATTATCCACTACAGTTAACGCCCGAAAACGCCGTCCGTTAAACAGATTATCCGACACGAAATCCATACTCCAGCACTGATCGACACCGGTCAGGAAGGGGCGCTGTTGGCGATGTGCTGCACTGACATGCCTGCGCGGACGCTTTCTCCGCAGGTTCAGTCCTTGCAGACAATAGACCCTGTGTGTTTTCTTGTGGTTAACAGGCCAGCCTTCCCGTCGCAACTGAATATGAATACGCGGGCAGCCGTAGCGGATCCGGGTTTCCGCTATTTCCCTGATGCGAAGGGTAATCGCCCGATCATCCCGCCGACTCTGCCAGTGGTAAACGGTTCTGCTCTGCATCAGCAGTCCACATCCCCACCGGACACTCATACGGTAAGCTTCCCGCAGGAAATGTACCGCCTGACGCTTCTGAGCCGGCCTCAGAATTTTTGCTTCAGTTCCTCCTGTAGCATCTCTTTGTCCAGACTCAGGTCAGCGACAAGCTTTTTCAGCCGCTGATTTTCATCCTCCAGCTGCCGTAAACGACGCAGTTCTGTCAGGCCCAGACCAGCGAATTTCTTATTCCAGTTAATGGGATGGACTACCTCCTCCCGCTGCGGTTAACTGTACGAAATGTGCTCACCAGGAGAATCACCATGAATATCGTATTTCTGGGTATTGATCTGGCTAAAAATGTTTTTCAGCTCTGCGGGTTAAACCAGGCCGGCAAACCGGTTTATACGAAACGAACTGGCCGAAAGGAATTGCTCCAGACGCTGGCAAATATTCCTGCATGTCTGATTGGGATCGAAGCGTCCACCGGGGCATTTTACTGGCAGCGTGAGTTTGAGAAACTGGGGCGCAAAGTAAAGGTCATCAGTCCTCAGTATGTAAAACCCTTTGTCCGCGGGCAAAAAAATGATGGTAATGATGCACAGGCCATCGCAGTGGCTCTGATGCAACCGACAATGCAGTTCGTGCCGCCAAAAAGCCCCGAACAGCAGGATATCCAGGCTTTACACCGGGCAAGGGGCTTTGTTGAATAAATCGGGTTTAAATAAAAACTTTCCCTTTCAGTCACTTCCTCAGGCAATTCGTACACTTTCTGGCATGCCTGCTCGCGTCATTTTGTTTAAGGCACGGATCATGGCCATAGCTTCTCCAACCTGCGCATCATAATCCCGCAGCGTAAGATGCCCACCGAACAGTTGTTTAACACGGTACATCGCCGTTTCTGCCACAGAACGCCGGTTGTAAGCCGTGTGCCATTTCCAGTAAGCATTACTCCCCGTCAGACGCTGCCTCGCCACCGCCTGATTTCTGTCGGCATACTCCGCCGGCCAGTAACCGGAACGCGCTCGCGGCGGGATTAATGCCATAATTTTCTTGCGCCTTAGCTCGTCGTGGCACCGTTTTGTGTCATACGCCCCATCTGCGCAGGCGACCCGAATTTTCCTGTGCGTCTGACGGATAAGCCCCGGGAATGCCTCTGCATCAGTCACATTGTTCAGGGAAAGTTCAGCGCAGATAACCTCATGCGTACCGGCGTCTACCGCCAGGTGCAGTTTACGCCAGACGCGGCGCTTTTCCTGGCCGTGTTTTTTCACCTTCCACTCACCCTCACCGAAGACTTTTAATCCGGTGGAGTCGATAACCAGATGGGCTATTTCGCCGCGCGTGGGGGTTTTGAACGGGATATTGACGGACTTAGCCCGTCTGCTGACGCAGGAGTAATCCGGACAACGGAGCGGGAGCTTCATCAGGATAAAAATAGAGTCAATAAACCCCTGCGCGGCGCGCAGTGTGAGGTGAAAGACGCGTTTGAGCATCAGTACGGTGGTAATAGCGAGCTCAGAATAACGCTGAGGACGACCACGTGAAGACGTGTTGGGCTGTTCATACCAGGCCTGAGTAGTCGACTCATCAAGCCAGAATGTCAGTGAGCCCCGATTGACGAGCGCCTTGTTGTAGTCAGCCCAGTTGGTGATTTTGAACGTTTGTTTTGCCATGTGATACCGCTACAGGATCGGGAATATGGTGATCTGATCCTGACTACGGCCAAAAGTTCGATTTATTCAACAAAGCCGGGGCATGACCATCCTGAGAGAATTCATACGTTCACTCGCCATCCCTCAGGAACAGGAGCCCGTCGTGCGCTTCGAAACAGAACCAGGACAACAGATGCAGGTTGACTGGGGTGCCATGCGTAATGGCAAATCACCACTTCATGTGTTCGTTGCCGTTCTGGGGTACAGCAGAATGTTGTATATCGAGTTCACTGACAATATGCGCTACGACACCCTGGAAGAATGCCACCGTAATGCGTTCAGCTTCTTCGGTGGCGTACCGCGTGAAGTGCTCTACGACAATATGAAAACAGTAGTGTCACAGCGAGATGCCTATCGGACCGGGCAACACCGGTTCAACCCTTCACTGTGGCAGTTCGGCAAAGAGATGGGCTTCTCTCCACGACTGTGCCGCCCCTTCAGGGCACAGACTAAAGGCAAGGTGGAACGGATGGTGCAATACACCCGCAACAGCTTCTACATCCCGCTAATGACCCGCCTGCGCCCGATGGGGATCACCGTCGATGTTGAAACCGCCAACCGTTACGGCCTGCGCTGGTTGCACGATGTGGCAAATCAGCGCAGGCACGAAACAATCCAGACCCGGCCCTGCGATCGCTGGATCGAAGAACAGCAGTCCATGTTGGCGCTACCGCCGGAGAAAAAACAGTATGACGTGCAGATAGACGAAAGCCTGGTGACCTTCGACAGACAGCCGCTGCATCACCCGCTGTCCATCTATGACACGTTCAGCAGAGGAGTCGCATGATGGTCGAGCTGCAACATCAACGACTGATGGTACTCGCTGAACAGCTGCAACTGGACAGCCTTATCAGCGCCGCACCCGCTCTGTCGCAACAGGCTGTGGATCAGGAATGGAGCTATATGGACTTCCTGGAGCATCTGCTTCACGAAGAGAAACTGGCCCACCATCAACGTAAACAGGCGATGTATACCCGGATGGCGGCCTTCCCGGCAGTGAAAACGTTCGAGGAGTATGACTTCACCTTCGCCACCGGTGCCCCACAGAAGCAAATCCAGTCGCTGCGTTCACTGAGCTTCATAGAGCGCAACGAAAACATCGTGTTGCTGGGGCCATCCGGCGTGGGGAAAACGCATCTGGCCATAGCGATGGGCTACGAAGCGGTGCGGGCGGGTATCAAGGTTCGCTTCACAACAGCGGCGGATCTGTTGCTTCAGTTGTCAACGGCGCAGCGTCAGGGCCGTTATAAAACAACGCTTCACCGTGGCGTTATGGCACCAAAGCTGCTCATCATTGATGAAATAGGCTATCTGCCGTTCAGTCAGGAAGAGGCAAAGCTGTTCTTCCAGGTCATCGCCAAACGTTATGAGAAGAGCGCGATGATCCTGACCTCCAACCTGCCGTTCGGGCAGTGGGATCAGACGTTCGCCGGTGATGCGGCGCTGACATCCGCTATGCTGGACCGGATCTTACACCACTCACACGTTTTTCAAATAAAAAGAGAGAGCTATCGACTGAAACAGAAACGAAAGGCCGGGGTTATCGCTGAAGCTAATCCTGAGTAAAACAGTGGATCAATATTAGATCGTCGGTGGAGATGAAAGTGGATCACTTTTTACCCGTCGTTGACAGGGTATGACGGTGAGTTCGTTTGCAGAGCGTGGCTGGCTATAAAGGAGAGTAAAAATGTCATCAAATGACTTACAGCAATGGGGATTATGTCGCAACATCTCACCATGCTTTGGCGCACGGCTCGTACAGGAGAGGAGCCGTCTGCACTTTCTGGCTGACCGCGCCGGTTTTAACGGTCAGTTCACCGAAGAGCAGGCGCTGCGACTCGACCAGGCATTTCCCCTGATGATGAAGCAACTGGAGCTGATGCCCTCCACCGGTGAGCTCAATCCGCGCCACCCGCACTGTGTCACCCTTTATCACAATGGACTGACCTGTGAGGCCGATACACTGGGGAGTTGCGGCTACGTGTATCTTTCTGTTTATCCAACCCCGTCATCAGCATAAAGGAGGCAGCGATGCCTGTCCCTGTGGCACGCCTGAATAGCTTATGGCGGGAACTGGGAAACATGGCCGTCAGGGAAGAAGAGGGGACGCAGGTCATCAGCGAGCCTTTTATTCACTTCCCCGCCGGAACACCTGTTTTCGATATCTGGACCTAGTTTGAAGCCAGTAATAAAGATTTCGTGGTTGCCTGCAAACTTTACGGGTAAAAATCCGAATTAGCTGTATTTAACTTTATTTAAACAGGAGTTAATTTTATGCAGTTTTTAACTGAACCGAATACTAAGTCGGGCGGCTTTTGCATCGTCCCGCTGCACTGCATCTTTACCAGCATACAGTGCAGTACTGCTCACATAATGGATCAGGACAACGAACGGTTTTATCAACTGTCGCATGATCAGACTGAATACAGTGATGCGGAGTGGATTCACTTTACCGGAACGGGCTACTTGCTCCGGCTCAGTGCCTTGCAATACCCAGTGCTCAGATTGAAACGACTAGGCCTGTCGAAAGCGTGTCGTCGATTGATCCTGATGTTATCCCACCAGTATGCGATCACCTCTATCCATCTCAATGCTGCGGGAGATGTGCTGCCTGGAGTGGAGCATTTCGATTGGTGATTCGTTGTGCAAGATATTCATGAAAAAGCCCCTGCTGAAGTGGTAAAAATCAATGCGGGGGCATTAAAGAGGGCATGCTTGAAGATCGAATGTGAAAAAATTTATTATTTTCATAGAGTTTATATGTCTTGTTATGTTCCTATTATCACCTGATTTTTATACTGGCCTCAGAGGCCGTCCAGTTGTTGAGGCGATTGTGTGCGAATTACCCATTTGGGCACAGATTTTCCTGATGCCGGATAGATGTAAGCAACAACCCAAAACCAGATTCAGTACTTGCAAAACGGAGGTAGTCCATAGATATAAAAAGTGGCTTCAGAAATGCCCATTTTTCTGCAGACTTCCCCGACGCGAGTATCGGTTTCGGCCTGTTTCAGCGCAAAGGCTATCTGTTCTTCGGTATAACGGGTCTTTTTCATGGCGGTGTGCCTCTCTTTGAGATGGAAGAAAGACCGGAAACTTCAGTTTAGCCTGGCACTGTTTTCAGGGGGAAGGTCATCACAATAAATTAATCGGTTAATTTTTTTACAATTTTCTCAATATCTTCCCGGGTTGGAGGGTCATCATCAACAGACCGGTGAATACTATACCCTTCAAGAAGAGCATCCAGCGCATCAGCCGTAATCTTGTCAAAAAATCTCAGCAATTCGTTCCTGACTTTATTGAGCCATCGAGGGAGAATCTTACCAGAGTCCCCGCCTCTGCCAGAAAAAGCATAAAGCTCATAACAAAGCAAAAGATTGCGTCTTGTAGCCCACTCTTCACCGGACATATGACTGATTACAGCATTTATGGCATCTTCGCGCGTCTGACAGATTTCCATCTTTTTTTCAAGGTATGAGTACATTTCGTCAGCAAAGCGCGACATGGCTTCACAGAGAAAAGCCTCACGGTCTGCGAAATGATAAGTCATCGATCCCAGAGGAACATCTGCCGCAGCGGCAACCCGGCGTAAAGAAGTTTCTGCAATGCCATGTTCTGCGATAACGTCCAGAGCTGAGGCAAGTATTCTTTCCCGCCGGTCCGGATCGAAACGTCTCTGGGCTCGGTTATTTTTCACAATTCCTCCACTTAAACATAAGAATACATATTGCTATGTACGCTCGTACATAGCAATATGTACGCACGTACATTGTTTATCATTTTAATTTATCAGGTAAGTATATGAAAGAACTGTATCGTACCCGGAGAGGATTGTTCTGCTGTTTCATTGTCCTGGGATTCACTATGGCATCCTGGATAGTCAGGACCCCTTCTATACGAGATGCGCTCAGCGCAACAACAGGGGAGATGGGACTGGTTCTGTTTGGATTTTCCCTGGGCTCTATGAGCGGGATCCTGCTTGCTGGAAATATAGCCAGACGCCTCGGTACGTCCCGGGCGGTCTTCAGCGGATTACTGATTGCCCTGTCAGGCCTTCTCGTGCTGGCCGGAGGAACGATCATCGCTTCGGCATGGCTGTCGGGCCTGGGGCTCGGCCTGGTGGGATTTGGTATGGCCATTGCTGAGGTTGCTGTCAACATTCTTGGCGTACAGGTTGAAAAAGGATTAAAGCACCCCGTACTTACCATGGTCCACGGCTGTTACAGTATGGGAACCGCTATAGGCGCAGTGTGTGGGCTGGCGATCGTTGCATGGCGGTTGCCTGTTGAATGGCACATGCTGATTACCAGCATAGTTTTGCTTCCGGCCGTAGCCTATGTCATTGCTACAGTCCGCACCATACCAGATCATTCAGGTTCAGCCGGTGGCACATCTGGCGGAGTAACAACGGTCCTCCGTAACGACCCCCGGATCCTTCTCGCCGGACTAATCGTGTTGTCGGTCGCCCTCGCTGAAGGAGCGGCGAATGACTGGCTTCCGCTACTCATTGTGGACGCCCATGGGGTTTCCGAGAAACTGGGATCGCTGGTTTTTGTCGCCTTCGCGATAACAATGACGGCAGGTCGGTTTATCGGCACGCCCATTCTTCGCCGTTTCGGACCGGTGACCGTTATACGGGCCTGTGGAATCATCGGTGCACTGGGAATTCTGGGTGTGATTCTCTCCCCTAATGTATGGATGGCTGGTGTGGCGGTTATTTTCTGGGCAATGGGAGCGGCACTTGGATTTCCTGTTGCTATTTCAGCCGGTTCGGCGAACGGTCATGACACGGCTGCGCGTGTCAGTATACTGGCAACCGTGGGATATACGGCCTTTCTTGTCGGCCCTCCCATGCTGGGTTTCATCGGTGAACATGCGGGTTTAAGAATGGCTATGGTGGTGGTCGTGTCACTGCTCATTTTCCCGGTCATACTGGCTCCTGTTTTGCGTAAACGCAGCTCTGACTATTGATGAAAGAATTACAGTCTTACCTTTAAACTGAACGTACCCTGAGGTGAATGATGAGTGTGAAGATAATTGCAGTAGACATGGATGGTACCTTTCTGGATAACAACAGTGAGTATGATCGTGCTCGTTTCCGGGAGCAGTACATTGAAATGAAAAAAATGGGGATCCATTTTGTTGTGGCAAGCGGTAATCAGTATTACCAGCTGGCCTCTTTTTTTCCTGAAATAAGAGACGAGATTGCTTTTGTCGCGGAAAATGGTGCGCTGGTGATAGATGCCGGAACACAGGTTTTTCATGGTGAACTCGAATCACAACAGGTGACGAATATAAATAATATACTGGAAAATTATGGGGGCATTGATTTTGTCGTTTGTGGTCTGAGGAGTGCCTGGGTGAAGAAAAGTACTCCCCGGAGTTTCCTGGATATTATGAGGAAATACTATCATCGTCTGCAGCTTGTAGATACATACGACCAAATTGATGATGTCATTTTTAAATATGCCCTGAGCCTGGATGATGCGGCCATTCCAGCTCTTTACGGGAGTCTTTCCACATCACTACATGGAACTGTTAAACCAGTGACAAGCGGTCATGGGTTTATGGACTTGATCATCCCCGGAGTACATAAAGCCAGTGGAATTCAGAGACTGATGAATCGCTGGAAAATTACTGCTGAAGAAATAGCTGCTTTCGGTGACAGTGGAAATGATATTGAGATGTTGTCACTGGCAACTTATTCATTTTCAATGGAAAACGCTTCTGATTCAGTCAAAAACGTTTCTGTCTTTAATGCCGGGAAAAATACAGAAAATGGCGTTCTGGATGTCATTGACAGGATACTGCTCCGTCAGGAGCCTTTTGCTAAAAACTGACTCGTCGGGGCCGTCACCGGAACTCTCTATATGTTAGTGGATGCGTGCAAAATTTTCTACGCACACATCCATACAGATTTTGTTTAATGGCCTTTCCCTCATGACTAAATAGTAGCGCGGCGCTTACTGAAAAAAGTGGCGCTTCCACAACTTGGATCAAGCCACTAGAGGTCAGACGCTCATTGGAACGAAAACTCACATTAAGTGTATTAGTGAATAGCCATGGCTTACATAATCATTTTTTTAATGTAAATAATTGAGCACTAAGTTCTCCTTCCCGCTCGTAGCAGATATTACGAGACGCAGGGCTCTCAGGCAGTTGTTACGGATGCTCGTAATTGTACAAAAATTCCGCTATAGTTCATACGTGACTTATTGAAACCGGAGGCGCGATGTATCAATCTCAAGACAAATTCTTCCGGGATCGTAGTGCCCGCCTTGCCGGTATATGGAAACAAGCCATAACTACTCTATTAAACTGGGATAAACGGTGTGTGTCGTGGGCGGCTACTCATCGTCTACCGTCTTGGTGTGGGCATATCCTAATGATACCCATTGCATGTTTTGTAATCCTCACTATTGGATCATTGTTTCTCATTAGTGCCGTGCTCTCACCTCATAGAAAACATCTCTCCGAAAGTGAAAATGCACCATGTGGGAACTTTATGGGAGAGCAGCCAGGTTATGGAAAATATCGTGATGGCCAGCATGGATGGGGATGGTACGACGCTGCAGGGCGTATGGTTAACGAGGATGAGTAAGGGCTCCCCCTTACTCATTTGTGACGCTTTACGCTTACTTCATAGCTTTATTTGCAACAGCATTAGCTCCTGCCTCTCCCAACTTACCTCCAGAGCTTTCAGCTTTTGCTGTTCCTTGCTGATATGCTGAGCTTAAAGCATTCCCGATGGTAACTCCTGCCCATGATAATGCCCCTAACCAAACAGCAGGAAGTACCAGAAACATAGTGCCCATAACCAGATTCATGATCAGGTCATCGGTACTGTTCTGCAGTCCCGCCATATTAAAGCGGCTATGTGTGTCAGAACTGTATAATGCGGTCAGCAGCCAGCTGTCGAGCCAGCGCGCCAGCTCCCACCAGAATGTCAGGAAGTTCAGGGCGAAAATGACAAACGTAATCGTGATTACCGTTTTGAATTCATAGGCCGCAAAGGCCAGAATCAGCGGCAGTATGACGTAGATTGCCATCAGCAGGATAGCCTGCACCATTGGCAGCGCCTGTCGCATCGCATCGAACGCCGGGAACGCCGCCAGACTGCCGAGAGATGTACCGCCAATAGCCGCCACGCGTGCCGCTGCATTATCCAGGGTAAAATCGGCGTTGCCGCCATAGCCGGCATACACATGGCCACTCTGTGAGACCGTCAGGCTCTCCGGGCTGACTAGGCGCCGTATGACAGCTTCCTGATAGTCACTGTCGTTAAAGCCTGACATTTTCATGGCGGCCGAGATACGCAGCCACATATCGGGGTCAGCCTGGTCCTTCACGCGGGCTTTCAGACCGTTATCCGCACTGCTCCACCACTCGCTGCAGGTGGGATACCCGCCTCTTCCGGTATTGGGCCGGCCACTGTCCCGGCTGTCGCTCCACGGGAATGCCGCCCGTGGCAGTTTCGACTGCAGCGACGGATAGTACCGGCTCAGGAATGTACTGCTGCCAATCCATTCGATATCACGCAGCGTGGTTTTGTCCTTTGTCTGGCCCTGATCCTGTTGCTTCCACAGATAGAGCGCGACTGAGTAACAGTCGTTGGTGAAGTCCTGCAGCTCCTGCGCCAGCGCTTTGTTGTCGATACGCGTGTGCTGTACCTCAAAGCGGATCTGACGCATGTCAGGGCGGCAGGGAATGGTCGCCACGGCCGCCTGGGTGACCCCTTTCGAGAGTTTATGAATCAGCACCCACCATACCGGTGCTGCAGCCGTCTGGTCGTTGAGACTGGTGACAACGCCGGCATAGCCGCTTTCATCCGGCGCTTTTGGCGTCCACACACCACAGCTCTTTGCCCGGGTTGTGTCGTACTGCATCGTACTGAGGCTGACATTAATCAGCGGCACGCAGCAGGCAATCATCACCAGGAACCCGGCATACAGCGCGTTCTCGTTACGGGGCAGCGACAGCATCCCCTTGTTGCCTTCATCCTCCCCCTCTTCACGGACCCTGAGCCAAATACCCACCACCTTGAACGCCAGCGGCAGGACAAAAAGGCCGGTGCTCAGCAGGACATTCCACAGGCCGTTATTGATCACCCAGCCGAGCAGCGTGAGAAAATACTCAAGATAGCTGTTTGTCGTCATCTTCAGGCTCCCGGACCGGTAAACATCGCGTACTCACACAACGCGATAAAAAGCACACTTACCATACTGATGCGCAGCAGCGGCCGCCTGTACATCTCCTGAAAACCTGGCGCATGCCGGATTTTCCAGAGGCCCCAGCCAACCAGCGCATAGAGTGCCAGTCGCCATATCAGCCAGCCGTAGCGCGTTGACTGCATCCAGCTCCGGAATGCAGCTGCTTCAGTCGGATGTTTCATGGCGGTGTCAGCCATCATCAGTGAGACCACCATGAACAGCGCCATGCAGGCGAGGAAGATGCCGGCACGGGTAAGGACTTTCCTGACAGTCGTTTTATTACGCATTCTTATTCCCTCATTCAGCCGACTGCGGCGCTGCCATCTGGTTGAAGCGACTGTCGGTATTGTCATCAGACTGGGTCTGCGGGTTGGTTTCGACGCGCTGATTCTCCCTGTCGATAATGGTCAGCACTGAATTACGTGACAGTTCACGCTTCATCTCCATCTCGTTTTTCAGCGCCGCAATTTCCCGATCCAGCGCCTCGATACGCTGGCCGGCGGTATCAATGGCCTTTGGCTGGGCAGCGGCATTCGGCTCCGACATACCGGTAACCATCATGCGACGCATCAGCAGCGCCGTTTCCACCGTGTCAGACATGGCCAGTTCGCCTGCAAGGCGGGCCGTCAGGGCCGCGTTATCCGGATCACGCTGCAGGGCTTTAATCACGCCGGCCGTTACCGGCAGTCCGCCGGTTTTCAGCTTCGCCAGATTCGCAGCCGTGGGCTTTTCCGTACCGTTGACGAGCCTTACCAGCTGCTCAGCGTTGGCTTTGGTTGCCTCTTCCAGCAGTGGGACAAAGCCGGTGCCGGCAACGGTCGTACCGGGCTGGTCATCCGCATCACCGCTTGTACATTCACTTGCGTTGGCACAGGTACGCATCGAGCGATCGCCCAGTACCTTCACGGTCATGGCCGCCGCCTCTTCCGCGCTGCCGAATTTAGAGCATGCGCCACCGTTACAGCTGCTTTCGCCCACAGTCGAATTACCGCGCTTGAGCCTGGCCATCCAGCGGCCGCCGAACCAGACGAGCAGCAGCGGCATGACCAGCAGGCCGGTGGGCACAACAACCCATCCGGCAAGCGGGATAAACGGCAGTGACAGGAGCAGACCCGCACCCGCGCCGGCAAGGGCTGCCAGCCCCATCTCATGGGTGGTAAACCCGCGAAACACCACGGGTTCACTGTTGAGACGGTCAGGTAAAAAACGAATGGTCTGCATCGTCGTGAACTCCTACAGAATGATTTCTGCTGACTTGCCCAGCAGCCAGATAACCGCAACCAGCAGCACCACACCCACCACGATGATGGAGCCAAATTTGGTCCAGGTTGCCCGCTCGTTGCGGACTTCCGTGAAGGTATGGACGGCAGCAATCGCGACGTTGATGAAGGCGATGGCTGCCACAACCAGACCACCAATGACCACACCGTCCTGCAGGTAGCCCTTGATCTGACCCATCAGACCGGTTCCACCACTGGACTGAGGTGCTTCAACGCTTGGCAAATCCGCAAAGGCCGGCCTGCAGGTGAGCCAGCCCAGAAGGGCCAGCGTACCGGCGCGGTTCATCGCGCGGCTGGCGAGACGGCGCAGACGGGAAACAACAGACTCAGATTGATGCATGGAATTTATCTCCTGACGTAACGTTAATAATCGGGTTAACTGGCAAACATCCAGATACACACAAGCAACAGCAACACGGTGCGGACGGCAAAACGCCCCAGCGCCGCGTCCCGCACCTTTGTGTTACTCCAGCCGGTCCAGACATCCGACAGCGCCCACGCGGCCCATAAAAAAAGAAATGCCAGCAGTGCCCCGATGCAGAGCAGATGAAGGATGTTCACATCAAGACTGCCGGAGCCGGCTTTAAACGCGTTCGTTTGTTCGGATGTCATGGACATCAGGGCCGCTCCCGCCGGTAATTACCGGCCACAAAAGACGGGTCGCGCGGTTGCGCGCGGGAGGGCTCCAGATAGCGGTCAATACCGCTACGGATGGTGTTGAGATCGGATGTGGCCTGACGGTAATCAAAGAAAAAGCGGCCATGGTCAGCCGGGTCGGCCTGTGCAGCCGCCACGCGGGCCCGTTCAAGCGACGCCTGAACCTGGTCCAGCTGACGCTGAACAGACGCAAGCTCGTCTTTCTCGGATGCCTGTGCAGCAGCTGATGCCAGAAAGGTCAGCAATACCAGGCCAGTGATGCCCGGGACACGACGGTTGCGCCGCATGGCCGGACGATTTGAGTTCATACGCACCTCCAGAAGGATTAAGGGGTGCGAACAGGATGCGGGAGCACGTTACTGAGGTCTGCGATAAACCCAAACTGCAATCCTGAAAATTAATCCTCTGCGGCAGGTGCTGCCGGAACAAAGGTTGCAGGCAGGAATTCAGGAGGAAAAATCACAGCCGGCCAGAGTTTGATTAGCCATGTTATTGCAGGTTGAGCGCCAGTAATCTGGGCAGGATTTTACCGAGAGGAGATGATAGATATGAATGGCACTTTATTGTTAATAGTGAGCTTTATCGGTTTAGCGGTTTCCCTGACGGTAAGATTCCGTTATATCAACAGAGATGAAAAAAGCCGCGAGTATTACCGTGGAAGCTACTTCCCTGCTCTCGTGGATCTGCTGATCGTTATCGCGGTAATTGGCATGCTGATGGGAGCCGTCAGCACCTCAGGCCCATTTATATACAGGGGATAACAGGTTGCTCCGCTGACGCGCCCGGGCAGGTTCTCCCGGGGCTTGTCTGCTGACGGCAGGC
Organism: Citrobacter freundii complex sp. CFNIH2; assembly: GCF_002880615.1. Classification (NCBI taxonomy): domain Bacteria; kingdom Pseudomonadati; phylum Pseudomonadota; class Gammaproteobacteria; order Enterobacterales; family Enterobacteriaceae; genus Citrobacter; species Citrobacter freundii complex sp. CFNIH2. The sequence continues at coordinate 3,186,636 of NZ_CP025757.1, forward strand.
GCACAAAACAAGTTTTGCACGCCTCCGTCCAGCTCTGATTAAAGGTAATGAAATGAGCACCTCCCTTCTCTTAAGGTGAGGCGGTAGTGTGGAGCTGGCAGGCCGAAGTCAGTTACATTTCAAAATGAATCAGCGTTCCATTTATCCGAATGGTGTCGAACGAACGGGCTGAATTCAGGTGCCTGAGGTTTTAATGTCTTATCATCATTGAAATCCTCTTCTCTGTTGAAGGGGATAATGGGCCATTCATTGATATTGCTAAGCCTGATTTCGAAATCTTTCACTTTTTCATCGAGAAACTGCTGCTGTTTTTCTTTGGCTAACCCATCAAGGCCACCGCGAACACCATGGATCAGGTAAGGTTCGAGCATCGTATAACCTATATAGTGGAGGGCATGTATAGGTGGCCATAACATTAAACGCATGTCGCCATCACGTCCGTTATACCCGCAGGCATTTGCAGAAGCACCGGCGGATACTGTCAGTAAAGCCCGTTTCCCCTTCATTACGCCATTTTCATGGCGGTGGCTGCTGTCATAAATCCCGCCATAAACAAATACCCGGTCCATCCAGCCTTTCAGGATTGCCGGCATACCGAACCACCAGAAGGGAAAATGCAGCAGTAACAGGTCAGAATTTTTCAGTAATTCAATATGCCTCGTAACATCTTCGGGCAGCTTATGTGCGTTCCAGTGGTGCCGTTGCTCCCGCAGGGCGTCAAACCTTTCAACGTCCTGCCTGTCAGGGTAAAAAATTTGCCCCTCACACGGTTCAAAGTTTTCACGGTATAAATTGACTGATTGAACGAGTGAGCCCTTTTTTTCAAATATTCTGGCGGCTTTAGATGCGAGATATGAGTTAAATGAGTCTGCTTCAGGATGAGCAGTGATAATCAGTACATTCATAATGATACTCCGTAACGACTGTTCATCGTTATAGTGTTTTCTTTTATTATTTCCTTCAATTACGCACCTTGAGGTAACCACCCATGGCATATCCAGGAAACGTTTACTCAGCCAAGTGTTCAGCCCGGGATGCGCTGGCGCTTATCTCGGGCAAATGGGTAATGCTCATACTCCCTGCCCTGGAAGAGGGCCCGATTCGCAACGGAGAATTGATGAGAAAAATAGAGGGCATCTCACAAAAAGTTCTTACCCAGACGCTGCGACAGCTCGAACGACATGGACTGGTGTCCAGAGTCGACTACGGTGAAAAACCCGCCTGCGTGGAATACAGCCTGACTGGTGTGGCTGAGTCACTTGTCAGCACACTCAAAGCTCTTGACCGCTGGGCAGAGCTAAATTTTCCTGAACTTGACGCAGCGTGGAGCAGATACGATCTGGAAAACGACCGTTTTTAACCATGCAGGAGGAGACAAAAATGAAACTCATGCCAGTTGGTGTCGACATTGCCAAGAACGTGATGCAGGTTCACTACGTGGATATGGATACGGGAGAAATTTTTAACAAGGCCATCAGGCGCGCGAAGTTTATTGAGTTTTTCACCAATCGCGCACCCTGCCTCATTGGCATGGAAGCCTGTGGTGGCGCACATCACTGGGCCCGCCAGTTGAGCAGGCTCGGCCATCAGGTAAAACTGATGCCGGGCGAATTCGTCAAGGCCTTTAATATCCGTAACAAGAATGATACGGCCGACGCACAAGCCATCTGGCGCGCGGTTCAGCAACCGGGAAAGGCTGTGGCTGTAAAAACCGAACAGCAGCAGGCTATGCTGGCACTGCACCGGATACGCTCACAACTGATGAAATTCCGGCTGATGCAGACCAACGCTTTACACGGTTTACTTGCAGAATATGGCGAGGTGATGCGTACAGGGCATGCCAGCCTCATTAAAAATGTCCCCGATATTCTTGCCCGCCTGTCCGAACGTTTACCGGCAGTGCTCATCGACAGCCTGCGTGAACAACTGGGTGAAGTTGAAAGAACGGACGGTCGGATTGCTGATATTGAACGGCGGATACGCGAGCTGAGCAGAGATGACCCCGGAGTAAAAGCCATCAGTGCCATTCCCGGCGTGGGCTTCCTGACCGCCACTGCTGCGGTCGCGTCAATGGGTAGCGCGGACGCATTCCGTTCAGGTCGGGAGTTTGCCGCCTGGGTGGGGCTTGTCCCGAGGCAGACCGGAACCGGCGGGAGGATACAGTTGCTGGGGATCAGCAAGCGGGGCGATAAATACCTGCGCAAGCTGCTGGTCAACGGTGCGCACAGCGTCATACAGAATGCCCGTGAGCCGGGGCCCTGGGTCACCGACCTGCTGAAGCGGCGTCCGGTAAACGTTGTCTCCGTGGCGCTGGCCAACAAAATGGCACGAATCATATGGGCTGTGCTGGCTCATGGCAGGCCCTACCAGAAGGAAGCGGCTCTTAACTGAGCACTTACTTGCGAAATCACAGTGTATAAGCAGAACGTCAGCAGGTTGCGCAGGCAGTGTATATAATGGCAGAGCAGGTCAGACCGTGATTCACCAGGCCTGAAAAAAGTATCGAACTCCGGGTTCGCAGAGGTAATTGAGGCGTGAGTCAGCGGATTTCATTAGGGTCAGCAGCCGCTTTCGAAGCTGCATAAAGACCGGATATATAGCCGCAATCGTCCTGTCCGTCATCAAGTACAAAACCTGGCAAACGGGAGGCGCTCATATATATTTTTTGAAGGATGCTGTCGTCACCGTCACCGCAATACCAAGCAGGATCGCAGCCGGAAGCAACAGCAGATTGGGATAAACCGCTGTAGGCCATGACAGATAAAGCATCGCGGGTACAATCGCTGCAGGCCTGACCATTTTCTTGGCATGATGATAGACAAACGAACTTTCATACCCCGCGCCGTACCGCCGCAGATCACGCCGCCCCAGCCCCTCAACCAGCGCCACCACCACGACCAGCACAAACAGCGGCACGGACAGTACAAGGATGGTGACACGTACCAGGGTGATAATGCTGATCCATACCGTGGCCAGCAGGTACTCACGCAGGTAGCCGGCAAGCCAGCCGCTCCAGCTGTTGATTTCCCGGGTGACTGCATTGTCACTGTGCATCTGGTACGCATACTGCTGCCGGACCCAGTCAAGGAAGCCACTGTCCACAAAGGCCCACTGATAGGCGGTGCTCACCCAGCGCACAACCGTCACAGATGGCTCAGACAGCAGCAGGCTGCGGGTGAACTCTGTGGACAGCCATCCCAACTCGGTGTTCATGACCGCTTCACTGTGCGCCGCCCCGGCTTCCGGCCAGAAGAAGGCGATGCCGATATATTCAATCAGCAGGCTCAGCAGCAGCGAGGACAGCACCACGCCCACCAGGGCCCATGGCCAGCCCCAGAGCAGATTATACAGAATGCCGTGCTTGCGTTCCGGCAGTGTCTGCTGCTGTGGGGGACGTTTTACCTCAGCCATTCGCCCCTCCTGTGACCGGCACGTTCAGGGCCGGACCATCCCGCCACCAGGATTCGCCGCTGTGATAGCTGCGCCGCATCTCTTCCGCTATTTTCTCAATACTTTCCGGCATCAGCACATCATCCGCATCCCCCGCAGGCAGCGGCATACGGATTTTCCACAGTTGCCCGCCTTCCAGCAGGGCAAACGCCTGCCCTTTTGGCAGCGTCACGATATCGGCCGGCTCCAGTAGTGGGACTTTTACCGTCCCGACGCGGTCCTGGGTGCTTGAGGTGAAGTCCTGGTCTGCATTGACATCTGCCGTGTCCTGGTGCCCGGAGACCAGCGTTTTGGTGTAAATCTCCACCTGCGGCAGCTGCGTGGTCAGCAACTCGGCGGTGCGGTTTTCCCTGACGCGCAGCATAATCAGGTTATTAAAGTTACCCTGTACCTGGGCCGTCTTGGCCGCATTCCCGATGCGTGCCTCAATATCAGAAGACGTCTGGGTATAGGCCGTTACCTGCATGCCGGCACCGCCCCCTTTGTTGATAAGCGGGATAAACTCATCCCCCATCAGCTCGTTAAACTCATCGCAGTGCAGGTTAATCAGGGACTTCCCTTCTTTCCCGCCCGGCAGGCCCGCATTGATACCGTGTTTATAAATGTGCCCGGCCACACTCACCAGATCGGCGAACATGGAGTTACCGACCGCGCTCGCCACTTCACTGTCACTGAGCGCATCGAGCCCCACATACACCACGGCTTTTTTACGGATGATCTGTTCCCAGTCAAAAATCGGCCGCGTGTCGTCAATGTCCTGATAATCCGGCGACAGCAGCTCGGCGGTCTTGCCGGTGGTCAGTTTTTCCAGCAGCGGCAGCAGCGACGCCACGATTTTGTCAAAGTAAGTACAGTCATAACGTACCGCTGACCGCAGCCCGTCAAGGATGGGATCATAGAGTTTTTTACCCTCTTCTGAACTCAGGGCAACTTCAATGGCCCAGATACGTAAGGCATCCGGCTGCCCCTGCATGTTGCGGGGCACGTCGTCCTCGCCCAGCACCTGCTGATTATTCTCAATCTGCGTCTGCAGAGCTGGCAGCTGCGCCTGGATGATTTTTTCCGCATAGCGGATATAGAGATCGGCGATATTGTTCACGTAGCGCATGATCAGCGTGTAGTCAGGGCGCTCACCCAGGGCGACCAGCGCACGGGCGATAATGTTGACGAACCGCCAGGCAAATTCACGGAATGCCGCGCTGTTCCCCTCAGCCGACAGCTGACCGGCCACGCGGGACGCCACCTCTGACACGCGACCAAAACGCCCGACGGCATTATAACGGGCTGAAATTTCAGGCCAGCCGAGATGAAAGATATACAGCTCATCCCCGCGCCCGGCCCGGTGGGCCTCTGCCCAGACGCGTTTCATCAGGTCTGCGTCGCCTTTCGGATCAAACACGATGGTGACTTCACCCCGGCGGATATCCTGGGTGACCAGCAGCTCTGCCAGCCGGGTCTTACCGACGCGCGTGGTGCCGTACACCACCGTATGGCCAACGCGTTCCCCCAGGGCCAGGGTAACGTCTTTTTCGTCGGGCTCGATGCCGTGCAGCGCCGGATTCCCGCCCACCGGCGGTAACGGCCGCACCGGGTTCAGCGGCGTATCAGCACTCAGCAGCTTTCCCAGCCAGGGCAGACGGTGCTCTGTCATCATTTCGAGCTGACGGGCCCCCAGGTAAAAGCGGTTTGGCTGCAGGTAACGGGCCACTTCAGGGCGCAGCGTATCCTGCAGGCGCTGGGTGTGTTTCTGGGTCCAGCGGAAACCCCGCCCGAGAAACAGGCGACGATGGCTGACGGGGATCTGCTTAGTGCTCATGACATAGCGCGGCAGGCGGCGGAGATTCCGGCGGTAACGAATAATCTTCATCCCCTGATGCGTGCGGGTGACGGCCAGCGCCGCAAACCCGGCGGCGGTGACATAGCTGACAGACGGAGCCAGAGCGACAGCCCAGGGTGCCTGCACACAGACATACGCCGCCAAAGTCCTCAACATGTGCGGGGGAAACAGCCCGGCTGTAACGTTTGGCCTGAATCAGCCAGTATTCCCCGTCAATAATGACCTGACCATCAAGGCCGCCGTCACCGCTGTAGGAGACATTGCGCACCACGGTCAGCCCCTGGCGTTCAAAGGCAGACAACAACAGCTCTTCAAAGACATAGGGGCTGATTTTGCGCAGATAAGTCAGTCGCTGCCCGTCTCCCGGCAGGCGGGTCAGTTTATCCAGTACCCGCCCCGCCTTTGCCCGGTATCGCCGGTGACGGCGGGTGCTGGCGTTCTCCCGGCGGCGCAGGTTCAGAAAGGCCATCACCACCAGGAACAGGATGGCCAGCATGGCAATCCCCACGGGGTGGACTGTCAGCAGACCGTTGAGCTGTGTCGCGACCATTACGGCTTAACCTGCTGCGTCATGCCGGTATCGGTGATGAGTACCGGATAATGCGCAATCTGCAGGCGACGGGCCAGCTCGCTGCCGGAAGCCGGGGCCAGACTGACACCGGGTGCCAGCTCACGCAACTCACGCACGGCAGTCATATCTGTGACGTTGACGATCATCCCGGCCGCATGCTGTTCAGCCAGCGCGCCGGCATTGGCCTTCAGCCAGTCACGGGACAGGGCATCATCCCCGACCAGAAACAACGCCCCGATGCCGGGCAGCTGCAGCGGCCGGTCGGCCACGCTGCCCGGGCGCAACTCCGGCGTGAATACCGGCAGCATGGCAGCCTCGCCCTTCAGCACGGGTGCCCATGTTGACCGGCAGCGTGCCCGGATAACCGAGTATAACCTCAGAACGGCTGATTATGCGCAATGTTACATTGCTGCCCGCGATGCTGCAGAACATCACACTTCCGCATGGCCTAATATGTGCAATAACTTAAAAAGTGAATACGGACGCTCTCTCAAAGGCTCATGTTTAAGACTGCAAAACAGCTCACAAGTATCTAGAACAAACTTCTGTTTTAATTTTCTTCATTAATCTTTAATTAGGAGAGGGTTTAACCCTCCCCTTTTAGAAAGGCATTCAAAAAAACCTCTTTACCTTCCCGATTTCTTCATCCCAAACCCAAGTTACTTCTTTACCAAATCTTATTCTATTGGCAGGTGGAAGTTCATCAGCCATATACTCAATAACAAATGATTCATAATCATTTTTATTTGATTCTACTTGTTCCTCAACAAAAACCTTAAAATTATCGTGAAGCTCATCAACCCCATAGCGGATTAATTTAAGGTCTTTCAGGTTTTGTATGCATGATGGAATTAACATCCATATTAACGGATGAGAAACATGCAAGTAATATTCGGATATTATTTCTTGATAGGTGCTTTTCCCTAATTTCTTTATTAAACCCAAAAGTATTATTTCATTTTTATCCAACCCGCTATTAGCCCTTGGTAGATTATCAAAGATAGCTTCAAATAAATTAGAAAATCTATATTCAGATTTGCATTCTCGGCAATATAAATTATGTAACTTATCAAGCTCATCTGAGACAAACCATCTCCACAATTTACTCGACACCAAGATTAAATCGGATTTATTAGAAATTAATTCAGCCTTTGAATCATCAAAATCATTCAGTTCTTCGCCTGCAATGACCCCATCAAAATAAAAAATATTCAGACTATCAATCGGGTAGTTCGGTGATGAATTTATTATGTTCAATAAAAAAACCAACGTGGATTGTGAGACACCACTCCTATCAAACCAAATATCCATGTCAATATTATTTGATATCGCATAAAGAATGGATTGGAAGTCCGTTATATTTTTTTCATCGGGGTCGAAAACCCTCAAGGTTTTAAATGCTTCTGGTTTTTCTAGTCTCAATTCCTTTCTTATCAAGAAAAACTTTCTTCCTTCTTCGTTTACCAGAGGGTCATTTATCAAGTCGGGTTCAAAAATAACAAAATCCACATCTACTTTACCATATTTACTACTAATGATAGTATTTTTTTTGCTTGCAACGAGTGCCTTAAACAAACCCGCAGATGACGCATCAGGCATAACAATAATTTTTTTCATTTAGACCTCTTTCCATTGAAACATTAGTGTCACTGAATAAACGATTGAGAGACCATTTTTCCTCAACAAAATCGCGCAAATGATAGAAATAGCCCCACAAAGCATTTTTAGCAGGGGACTTGTTAGCCCTGCACACATCAGCATAAGTTCAGCCCATAACTGATCATGAATCACCTCTCCGTAGAGGTCACGAGGCAGTGGTCGAGCAACCCAATTACATTTTCAGATAAGGAAAACTTTCCCTCCACCAAAACTTATAAAAGTTCCTCTTACAGGACTCTATTAAAAAAACTCAATCTTTGTTGTGGTTTTTTTTCTTCTCAGACGTTCCATGTTCTGGATACCTTTTTACAATATATTTGGGCAATTAATGTTATACATGAAGTCGAAACTACTTCTAATCGTTATCGTGCTAATCCTGGCTGGCACGGCTACAGCCTTCTTACATACGAGCCCGAACACTGTACCTGCTATTAACACCATAGCCGTTCGGATAGGAGACATTGAAAAAAGCGTACAAGCTGTAGGAAAAATTGATGCTGCAGAGCGTATTAACGTCGGAACCCAAGTTTCAGGGCAGATTAAGAAGGTTTGGGTCAAGCCAGGGCAAAGTGTGAAAAAAGGCCAGACAATTGCTGAAATTGACGACCAGCCTCAGCGCAGTGAACTGCGTATCGCTATGTCACGCCTCAATGAACTCCTTGCTAATCAGCGAGCCCGTGAGGCATCACTTAAGCAGGCCTCACAACGTTTCCAGCGAGAGAAACGTCTGTTTATCGGAGACGCCGGTTCGCAGGAGGACTATGAAGCTGCGCAGGCCGCCCTTGCAGGTGCCCGTGCAGATCAGGATGTTCTTAGTGCCCAACTCACACAGGCCAGAATTGAAGTTGAGAAAAAACAACTCGATTTGGGATATACGCATATCACATCCCCCCTTGACGGTATCGTGATCTCGATTTCTGCCCTGCAGGGGCAGACAGTGAATGCCAGCCAGAATACTCCGACCATTGCTCTACTGGCGCGACTGGATCGTATGAACGTTCGGGTCAATATTTCTGAAGCTGACATCAACACTATTCACTCTGGACTGGATGCTTATTTTACCATCTTTGCTGATCCGACCAAAAAATATCCGGCAGTGCTAAACAGCGTGGCCCTGGCACCCGATAACTTTACAGGCAGCGAAAGTAATAACTCTGTGCAGGCAGAGGGAGCCGTCTACTACACGGCTATGCTGGATGTACCCAATCCGGATGGTACTCTCAGGATAGATATGACGGCACAGGTAACCATCATTCAAGCACATTCCCGTGATGCGTTGCTGGTGCCCCTGATTGCCTTACACCAGAATGGCGGAAACACGTTTGTTCAGATATCGAATCCGGATGGCACGTTAGAGAACAGACAGGTCACCACCGGGATTAATGATGGCAATGAGATTCAGATTATCTCTGGCATTATTGCAGGAGAAAGAGTTGTACTGACACAAGCCACATCTGCCTCTGAATCTGATGAAAATACAGGGGCGCAACCATGAGAACAGTCGCTGAGCTGCGCAACGTGTATCGTATTCATCATCATGCGGATCAAAGTCAGAATGTGCTGGAAAACATCTGTATTAAAATTGAGGCAGGGGAAATGCTGGCGATTACCGGGCCTTCAGGTGCCGGAAAGTCAAGCCTGATGAATCTGATAGGCTGCCTGGATTATCCTTCTCGAGGAGAATGTATCATTCAGGGGCATTCCATTACAGAGTTACACCCTGACGATCTCGCGCGGTTACGCCAGATACATGTAGGATTTGTTTTTCAAAAGTATCATCTGATCCCTGAACTGGATGCACTGTCTAATACGGCTCTACCCGCCGTTTATACACTCCAAGGCCGTCAGGCCAGGTTGTCACGAGCAGCTGATTTGCTGAGACGCCTGGGACTGGCTGAACACCTGCACCACCATCCCGATGAGATGTCTGGTGGCCAGCAGCAACGAGTGTGCATTGCCCGGGCGCTGATGAATGGTGCTGAAATTATTCTCGCAGACGAGCCGACCGGAGCGCTGGATACTGCCGCAGGCGAAGAAGTCATGGCAATACTGGAAGAACTCCATCATCTGGGTCATACCGTTATCATAGTCACGCATGATGATCAGATTGCGGCCCGCGCTCCACGAATTATTAAACTCCATGATGGCAGGATTGTTGCTGATAGCGGTGTTCCGGTCATTCATGCGTCGCGTAAACATTTTCATAATCCTCGTACATCTCACTGGCGAAACCTGTATGTGCGAATGTGTGAAGCTTTCATGATGGCACTACACTCGATGAAATCCAGACGGCTGCGCACCACCGTAACAATGTGTGGCATGGTCTTTGGTATTGCAGCCGTCGTCATGGTGACGGCCGCAGGGTCAGGAGCCCGACAGCAGACGCTGCAGCAGCTGCGGAATCTGAGCCCTGGTGTGGTGCAGCTCATTTCCGGACCTGGATTATTCGAAGAAAAAATCGCTGGCAATCCCATAACTCAGGAAGATATGGAAGTTCTGGCACGCCTTCCTGGTGTGAGGGCGATCAGTCCTCAGTTCCTGTCATCTGGTAAAGTCAGTTTCAGACAAAAATCTAACGATGCATTACTGCAGGGGGTCGGCCCGGAATACTTTCGTATCCATGCGCTACCGATACTCGATGGTATCTTATTTCCTGGTGAAACTGACCAGTCCGCTGTCATTGATGAAAGCACCCAGCATGCACTTTTTGATGCGAGTGGTTCTACGGCGATAGGGAAAATCATATACGTCAAAGGTGTTCCGGTACGGGTGGTTGGCGTGATCCCTGATAACATTTACAGCAGACCCGGGCAGGTTTCTGTCTGGCTTCCATGGCAAACGATGATAGTCAGGATTATCGGGCAGCAGCCCCTGCAAAATGTAGATATCCAGCTGCAGGAAAATATTCATAGATCATCTACCATGCAAGCTGTGAAGTCGCTGATATCACAGCGTCACAATGGACGTCATGACTTCACCCTAATAGATAACGATCGTACCCGCCAGCAAATCCTACATACAGCATGGATATTCAACCTGCTGATCCTGATTGTAGCGGGCGTTGCACTGGGCATCGGTTACCTGGGTGTAATGAACATCATGCTAGTCACAGTTTCTGAACGTACCCGTGAGATCGGTCTCCGCATGGCCGTGGGGGCAAGACGTGGGGATATTATGTCGCAGTTTATGGCTGAAGCGCTTCTGGTTTCGCTTGCTGGTGGCTTACTGGGGTTACTGCTTTCAGCGGTTCTTGGACCGGTGATGACAAATCTGGTGGGCTCACAACTAATTCTGCTGTTTTCATGGCAATCTGCTGTGCTTGCATTTTTCTGCGCCCTGCTGACAGGCATCGTCTTTGGGTGGCTTCCCGCACGTCGGGCAGCACGAATGGAACCTGTACAGGCACTGGCGGGAGAGTGAATGATAAATATCAGGCAATTATTTCTCGTCACTGTGCTGCCATTTCTCTCGGGGTGTGGAGGATTGATTAACAGCAAGTATTCCGCTCCACCGATGATCTTACCTGAACATTGGCAGAGTGTGACAATAAATGAAGCTGCTGGTTATCCTTACGCCTGGCAGGAATTCAATGACCCTCTGTTAATCAGTCTTCAGAAACAAACACTGCTCCGTAACGCAGACGTTGAACTGGCCGCAACCAGGGTAAAACAGGCAGCTCTGAGTTTGGAACAGACCTCCGTACAATTTGAACCTGCTGTTTCAGGCAATATCGGTGCCAGCTCCGGTCGTCCACTTGATTACCACAATAAATGGAATCGCAGTGTGTCGGCCAGCTTGGGAATAGATAGTGAAATTGATCTCTGGGGTATACAGACGCGACAACGGGATGCAGCCGCCCTTTCAGTGAAATCTGCTGAGCAGTCTCTGCGGCAGACATATCTGTTGCTGATGGAAAGCGTCAGCGACAATTACTGGTTACTTGGTGTACTGAATGAACGTCTCACATTCAGCCTGCAGGATGAGGAAACCGCCCGCGCGACACTTCAACTGGTTATGCTGCGCTGGCAGGCTGGAAAAGTCAGCGCTGTTGATGTGGTTAATGCCAGGCAAAATATGATTTCCCAGGAAACAAACACCCGACAACTTAAACGTCAGCTGATCGAGGCTCGTAATACCCAGAGTCTGCTGGCAGGAATGCCCGTTGGTAAAATTCTGGCGGAGCCTTCGGCTCTTCACAGGGGAAAACTTCCGCAGGTTCGGGCAGGACTGCCTGTCAACATTCTTGCTCGACGCCCAGATGTGAGTCAGGCAGAACTGGCCTTGCGGCAAGCACTAACAAACGTTGATATCAGCCATGCAGAACTCTATCCCGGATTCAGCCTCTCCACCTCACTTGGCACCAGTAGCACTGAGCTGATGTCATTCATCAGCAATCCCGTAGCCTCACTGTCAGCGGCTTTTTCCTTACCGTTTCTGAACTGGCGCGCACATGAACTTAGCATAAAGCAGGCACAATTGAGTTACCAACAGGAAGTTATTCACTTTCGTCAGACCCTCTATGCAGCTATGGTAGAAGTTGATAATACACTGACACTGCAGGCACAGCTGCGGGAAGAGCAGTCACAACTTGAAGAACTGCTACAGCTGGCGTACCGCTCAGAAACATTAAGTCGAATTCGTTACCAGGCCGGAGCTGCACCACTGAACTTCTGGCTGGATGCCCAACAGCAGCGGCGGCAGGCAGAATATCGGGTGACAGAAAACCGTTTCAGCCTCTATCAGGCCCTGGCAAGACTGTCAGTTGTTAGCGGTGGCGCACAATGATGCTATACAGAGGTGGGGGTAACAATACCAACTGAGCACCCTACATGGCAGATAGGGCAACTTCGAGAAATCCTCTCCCAAAGAGAAATATGGGAATAAAGATACAAATTTTTAATGTGATTTTTTTACTGAAATTTGAAAGTCATGGTTCCATCCTGGAACCATGCCTCTGAACCTGTACCAATAGTTCATGGTTAATATCACATCTCCGAGCCAGAGCCTTATTGGCCGACGTGTAATCTAACGGAGGGTCACGCCTTACAACCTCATCCAGGTAACATAATGGGTCGCTATACTGTTCAATCGTTCGTCTGTAGAAACGAAAAATCTGATTACCGCAGTCGCGGGGTACTTCAAAGCCATCTTTAAATTATCAAATTTATGCCCTGCTTCCAATCTATAACATTAAGCCAGTCAGTTTCTTTTCTTTTCGGAACTTTTCCATCCTCAAGCGGGTGTCTTTGTTCCGATATTCAGAATTCAGTTAGGTTGCAGTTTCATTCTTATCATCCGGTACCTTCTGCTTTACAGATTTCTCATTGCGCGACTGACGTTTGGAAGCTGCAACAAGCAACTCAATACTTTCGACGTTTACCGGTGGAGAGAAGCGTGAACGGCGATTCCCCAGCAATATCGCACTATCCAGCTCACCAAATTGTTCGATTGCCTCACGGGAAACATCGTTATCTGAGGCAATATCCTGGCGGGTCACGGGATGGGAACGGTAACGCAGGGCAATAGAGAAGATACGGCGTATTTGATGGCTACAGCGATGTATCCAGGCTTTACGCTCTTTAAGGGACATGAGACCGTAGTGGTGAGCTTGGAAAACACGCAAAATGAGTTGATCAAATCCCACAAGAAGGTACACGCTGTGGTATCCCAATGGTGAATGGCTGTGAACGCCAATACTCAACGGTGCCGAAGAGGTACCCTCGGATATAGAAGCGTTCACTGGCAGCATCGCCATCAGCAGATCAATATCATTCAGCCATTTCTGGAATTTCTGGCTGGCCTGCTCCAACTGTGTTTCCACTTCCAACAGCGATGCATCCGCCCATGGGTTATCCGCCAGTGAATCGCGGTTAATTCGGGAAATGAGCTTGAAGAATAGCGGCATCCCGATCAGTGATGGCTTCCCATTCGAGGCAGGGCGCCCGCTCCAGGTGTTGATAGCGTATTGGGTATGCAGTTCAATGCGTAGCTCTGAGTGCAGCGCACCAGCTCTCTTTTCTTTCTTGTCTGACATGATCATCCATCCGTTGAAAGTTAACGTGATGGAAATTTTTAGGGATTACTCAAGACAAAAACAACACAAAAACATTTTTAAGATAAAAACCTTAGCTTCATTTTTACCAAAACTCGTTATAAAGTATCACTCAGCGCCCTTCGTAATGTCACAATGAAATTTGCATTTCACATCACAAGGATTGAAAATGAGAGAAATGGGATTGGACAAGGTAACAATGAATCTTATCCATTTACTAAGCACAAAAAGGGATGGCTTGATTTTATTAGACGGAAAATGGGGAACTGGAAAAACCCACTATTTAACCAATGAGTTAAAAAATAAATATGGGAATAAAACAATCTTCATAATCTCCATGCTTGGTGTTAACTCCCTAGAAATGTTCAAGTCAGAGATTATCAATGTAAGCTATCTAAACACACCAGAAGATATTAAAGAAGCCACCGAAATAATAAGCCCACTAATAGCTTTTAGCGCTCAAACCCCCGCAGCAAGCGCCCCAATAAAAGGAATGCTTTCTGGTTTTTACAATGCGATTTTGAAAAACACATTGTCAAAAACCGAAGGTTTATTCGTGATTGATGACATTGAGAGAATAGACAATAAACTAGCAGATGAAATATTAGGCTATTGCCACTCAATTTATATGAAGAACGACAAGGTTGACTTTATAATTGTAAGTAATACAAGCAAAGAAACACCATTTAAAATAGAACACAAAGAAAAGATCATTTCAAATATTGTACCATTCACTCTTACTGATCATGATATATACGACATTTTTGAAGAAACACTTCCGCATTTTGGAGATGATTATGTAAAAAGCTTAAAACACACAATAAACAAACACAAAATTGTCAATATTAGAGTTATTAACGCAATCATATCAGGGCTTTCACCTTTATTTAAGCATCATAAAGAACACCCTAACAAACAAATTAAAGTAAGCTTGGACCTGGTTATTTCCACTTACTCTGCATTGGTAATATTATCTAAAACATTTCATTACACACTACAAGATATCGAAACAAACAAAAACTCAATTAAAAAAGAAAACTCTGAATTAAATAGCTTGTTAGATGAAGCAACAGCAACTGGCGTACCCAATACAGTAAAACTGTATGCTTTCAACATATCATCAACAACAGACGTTATTGATGATATGTTTTACGAAAAAAAACACGTTAAAATTGAAGAGATTGTTCTAACTGACAAAATATTGACTAGTGATACTGATGAAAAAGAAACAGTTCAAGAACTCATTAGACTGGTGCACTCATCGGAAAAAAAACCATTACTGGAATGGTTAAATGCAGTGAAAAACTGGCTTTGTTGAATAAATCGAACTTTTGGCCGTAGTAAGGATCAGATCACCATATTCCCGATCCTGTAGCGGTATCACATGGCAAAACAAACGTTCAAAATCACCAACTGGGCTGACTACAACAAGGCGCTCGTCAATCGGGGCTCACTGACATTCTGGCTTGATGAGTCGACTACTCAGGCCTGGTATGAACAGCCCAACACGTCTTCACGTGGTCGTCCTCTGATCTTACCCACCATTAGTGGACACGCGACTAAGTGAGTAAACTCTCAACCAGAGGTAGCTCACATGACAAAATCCGTATCAACCAGTAAGAAACCCCGTAAGCAGCATTCGCCTGAATTCCGCGATGAAGCCCTGAAACTCGCTGAACGCATCGGTGTCGCTGCCGCCGCCCGCGAACTCAGCCTGTATGAGTCGCAACTCTACAACTGGCGCAGCAAGCAGCAGCATCAGACCGCATCCTCTGAGCGCGAGAGTGAACTGGCGGCTGAAAATGCCCGTCTCAAACGTCAGCTGGCTGAGCAGGCAGAGGAACTGGCCATTCTCCAAAAGGCCGCGACATACTTCGCGAAGCGCCTGAAATGAAGTATGTCTTTATCGAACAACACCAGGCTGAATTCAGCATTAAAGCCATGTGCCGCGTACTGTGCGTGGCCCGTAGCGGTTGGTATGCCTGGCGCAAGCGCCGCAGCGTCATCAGTGCCCGCCAGCGTTTCCGGCAGGGTTGCGACAGCGCGGTCAGTAATGCTTTCGGCCAGGCAAAACAGCGCTACGGTGCGCCCCGTCTGGCAGAAGAGCTGCGTGCGCAGGGCCTGGCGTACAACGTGAAAACCATTGCTGCCAGCCTGCGCCGTCAGGGGTTACGGGCGAAAGCCGCACGCCGGTTCAGCCCGGTGAGCTACCGTGAACATAGCCTGCCGGTGTCAGAGAACCTGCTGAAGCAGGATTTTTACGCCAGCGGCCCGAACCAGAAGTGGTCGGGAGACATAACCTACTTGCGTACCGACGAGGGCTGGCTGTACCTGGCGGTGGTCATCGACCTCTGGTCGCGGGCCGTCATCGGCTGGTCGATGTCATCGCGGATGACGGCCCGGCTTGCCTGCGATGCGTTGCAGATGGCGTTGTGGCGGCGTAAACGGCCGGAGAACGTAATTATGCATACGGACCGGGGCGGACAATACTGCTCAGCGGCCTTTCAGGCACTGCTGAAGCGGCATAACCTGCGCGGGAGCATGAGCGCCAGGGGCAACTGCTACGATAATGCGTGCACGGAAAGCTTCTTCCACTCACTGAAGGTGGAATGTATCCACGGAGAACGCTTTGCCAGCCGGGAAATAATGCGGGCGGCGGTGTTCAATTATATCGAGTGTGATTACAATCGCTGGCGTCGCCACAGTGCCTGCGGTGGTATTAGCCCGGAACAGTTCGAAAACCAAATCCTCGCTTAGGGCGTGTCCACATTACGTGGGTAGGATCACTCAGCGTTATTCTGAGCTCGCTATTACCACCGTACTGATGCTCAAACGCGTCTTTCACCTCACACTGCGCGCCGCGCAGGGGTTTATTGACTCTATTTTTATCCTGATGAAGCTCCCGCTCCGTTGTCCGGATTACTCCTGCGTCAGCAGACGGGCTAAGTCCGTCAATATCCCGTTCAAAACCCCCACGCGCGGCGAAATAGCCCATCTGGTTATCGACTCCACCGGATTAAAAGTCTTCGGTGAGGGTGAGTGGAAGGTGAAAAAACACGGCCAGGAAAAGCGCCGCGTCTGGCGTAAACTGCACCTGGCGGTAGACGCCGGTACGCATGAGGTTATCTGCGCTGAACTTTCCCTGAACAATGTGACTGATGCAGAGGCATTCCCGGGGCTTATCCGTCAGACGCACAGGAAAATTCGGGTCGCCTGCGCAGATGGGGCGTATGACACAAAACGGTGCCACGACGAGCTAAGGCGCAAGAAAATTATGGCATTAATCCCGCCGCGAGCGCGTTCCGGTTACTGGCCGGCGGAGTATGCCGACAGAAATCAGGCGGTGGCGAGGCAGCGTCTGACGGGGAGTAATGCTTACTGGAAATGGCACACGGCTTACAACCGGCGTTCTGTGGCAGAAACGGCGATGTACCGTGTTAAACAACTGTTCGGTGGGCATCTTACGCTGCGGGATTATGATGCGCAGGTTGGAGAAGCTATGGCCATGATCCGTGCCTTAAACAAAATGACGCGAGCAGGCATGCCAGAAAGTGTACGAATTGCCTGAGGAAGTGACTGAAAGGGAAAGTTTTTATTTAAACCCGATTTATTCAACAAAGCCACTTTCCGGATAGCGGATGCAAAGGTCATCAAGGGAAAGACGTTTTTCGACATAATCCTGTGCTGGAGAAGGGAAACCGCAGGAGACTCCATCGCCAAACAATGGAACGCATGCCAGTGAACGGTCACCACCAGGAAGTTTGGCGTACGCCACCATCAGCAAAGCCGGTACACTCGCATCATTTTTAACGGGAGGGTTATATCTCTCCACCAGTTGCTCTAAAGAGTCTGCCATCTTAGTCCCAACCCAAAAATACTGTTTATACATACAGTATAGTGATTGAAATCCAGCGATTACAAGCCCTGGCTGGATAGTATGAAGCAACCTGATGAGTTTTAATGAATTAATTAGTTTCCTAGGGGATACTAACAGCCCTTGGTAATTGCACAAAAAACCGGCTATGGCTATAGTGGTCTTGAGACTTACCAGGTATGGAGGAATGTAATGCCTCAATCTCAAAAAAATCGAGCGTGGAATCGTGGAGCAAGACTTGCAATCCTTTATAAGCAAATGAAAGCTAAGCTCCTGAATTTTGATAAAGTTTGCGTAACATTGGCAAGTAAAAATAGAATACCTACATGGATTGGCCATATACCCTTGGTTCTGGTTTTTGCCGGCACACTAGCAGGGCTTTTGACAGTGGGTTTTGTTATCTCCGCATGCCTGATCTTTCTTTTATGTATTACCCTCATTGCAAAAAATGTCAGCTCGTCAGCTCCTGACGATGATGATTCAAGCACAGGCCCCGGTTACAGATATGGTAAAGATGGATATGGTTATTATACGGGTTCTGATGACATTACGTCTGAGAAACTAGATTAAGCGAGGCATTCACGCCTCGCTTAATATGCCATTATAAACGAACACTTTTTTTAACTGAATCTACAGCTGCTCCCCCGGTTTCTTGAGGTTTAGAAACCCCAGTTTTAAGTGCCCCAGAGATTACATCGCCTATTCTTACTCCCGCCCAAGATAATGCTCCTAACCATACTGCAGGCAGTACAATAAACATCGCCCCCATTACCAGATTCATAATGAGGTCATCTGAGCTGTTCTGCAGTCCCGCCATATTAAAGCGGCTATGTGTGTCAGAACTGTATAATGCGGTCAGCAGCCAGCTGTCGAGCCAGCGCGCCAACTCCCACCAGAATGTCAGGAAGTTCAGGGCGAAAATGACAAACGTAATCGTGATTACCGTTTTGAATTCATAGGCCGCAAAGGCCAGGATCAGCGGCAGCATGACATACATTGCCATCAACACGATGGCCTGTACCATAGGCAGCGCCTGTCGCATCGCATCGAACGCCGGGAATGCCGCCAGACTGCCGAGAGATGTCCCGCCAATAGCCGCCACGCGTGCCGCTGCATTATCCAGGGTAAAATCGGCGTTGCCGCCATAGCCGGCATACACATGGCCACTCTGTGAGACCGTCAGGCTCTCCGGGCTGACCAGGCGCCGTATGACAGCTTCCTGATAGTCACTGTCGTTAAAGCCTGACATTTTCATGGCGGCCGAGATACGCAGCCACATATCGGGGTCGGCCTGGTCCTTCACGCGAGCTTTCAGACCGGTGTCCGTACTGCTCCACCACTCGCTGCAGGTGGGATAACCGCCTCTTCCGGTATTGGGCCGGCCGCTGTCCCGGCTGTCGGTCCACGGGAACGCGGCCCGGGGCAGTTTGGACTGCAACGAAGGATAATACCGGCTCAGGAATGTACTGCTGCCAATCCATTCGATATCACGCAGCGTGGTTTTATCTTTTGTCTGTCCCTGGTCCTGTTGCTTCCACAGATACAGCGCAACCGAATAGCAGTCGTTGGTGAAGTCCTGCAGCTCCTGCGCCAGCGCTTTGTTGTCGATACGCGTATGCTGCACTTCAAAGCGGATCTGCCGCATGTCAGGGCGGCAGGGAATGGTCGCCACCGCCGCCTGGGTTACCCCTTTCGAGAGTTTATGAATCAGCACCCACCATACCGGTGCTGCGGCCGTCTGGTCGTTGAGACTGGTGACCACGCCGGCATAGCCGCTTTCATCCGGCGCTTTTGGCGTCCACACACCACAGCTCTTTGCCCGGGTTGTGTCGTACTGCATCGTACTCAGGCTGACATTAATCAGCGGTACGCAGCAGGCAATCATCACCAGGAAGCCAGCATACAGCGCGTTCTCGATACGGGGCAGCGACAGCATCCCCTTGTTGCCTTCATCCTCCCCTTCTTCACGGACCTTCAGCCAGATCCCCACCACCTTAAACGCCAGCGGCAGGACAAAAAGCCCGGTGCCCAGCAGGACATTCCACAGGCCGTTATTGATCACCCAGCCGAGCAGCGTGAGAAAATACTCAAGATAGCTGTTTGTCGTCATCGTCAGGCTCCCGGACCGGTAAACATCGCGTACTCACACAACGCGATAAAAAGCACACTGACCACACTGATGCGCAGCAGCGGCCGCCGGTATGCCTCCCGAAAACCCGGCGCATGCCGGATTTTCCAGAGACCCCAAGCGACCAGCGCATACAGCGCCAGTCGCCACATCAGCCAGCCGTAACGCGTCGACTGCATCCAGCTCCGGAATGCAGCAGCTTCAGTCGGATGTTTCATAGCGGTGTCAGCCATCATCAGTGAGACCACCATGAACAGCGCCATGCAGGCGAGGAAGATGCCGGCACGGGTCAGGACTTTCCTGACAGTCGTTTTATTACGCATCCTTATTCCCTCATTCAGCCGACTGCGGCGCTGCCATCTGGTTGAAGCGACTGTCTGTATTGTCATCAGACTGGGTCTGCGGGTTGGTTTCGACGCGCTGGTTCTCCCTGTCGATAATGGTCAGTACCGAATTACGTGACAGTTCACGCTTCATCTCCATCTCGTTTTTCAGCGCCGCAATTTCCCGATCCAGCGCCTCAATACGCTGGCCGGCGGTATCAATGGCCTTTGGCTGGGCAGCGGCATTCGGCTCCGACATACCGGTAACCATCATGCGACGCATCAGCAGCGCCGTTTCCACCGTGTCAGACATGGCCAGTTCACCTGCAAGGCGGGCGGTCAGGGCAGCATTATCCGGATCACGCTGCAGGGCTTTTATCACGCCGGCCGTCACCGGCAGTCCGCCGGTTTTCAGCTTCGCCAGATTCGCGGCCGTGGGCTTTTCCGTACCGTTGACGAGCCTGACCAGCTGCTCAGCGTTGGCTTTGGTTGCCTCCTCCAGCAGTGGGGCAAAGCCGGTGCCGGCAACGGTCGTACCGGGCTGGTCATCCGCATCACCGCTGGTACATTCGCTCGCGTTGGCACAGGTGCGCATCGAACGATCGCCCAGCACCTTCACGGTCATGGCCGCCGCCTCTTCCGCGCTGCCGAATTTAGAGCATGCGCCACCGTTACAGCTGCTTTCTCCGACAGTCGAATTAGCGGTGACAGGTAAACCGTTCATCATGTTGTAGCCGGCAGCAACAAGGTCATGGGTGACACGGATGGCGGGCTGCCCCGTTACTTTATTCGAACCCCTTATACTAGGGGTGTTAGCCAGCCAGACCCGGCATGATTACTGCCCCCAGTCGTCCATGATCCGGGGGGTGATGTCACCGGGTCTGGTGGGGCGCTGGTAACCGCTAATAGGGGCTAGGTCAGGCACTTTATGCCGGGACCGTCTGTAACGTGGATGCCGGTACCTGCTCCCCGAGGTTATCTGGTTAACCCGTATAAACAGGGAGACAGAATGACCGAATCCAGCGATTACGAATCAGTCCAGGTCTTTATTGGCGTTGATGTCGGTAAAGATACCCATCACGCCGTTGCCGTTAATCGTTCAGGTAAACGCCTGTTCGACAAAGCATTACCCAACGACGAAAACAAACTCAGAGCGCTGGTATCTGACCTGAAACAACATGGTCAGATACTGCTGGTTGTTGACCAGCCTGCCACCATCGGTGCGTTACCCGTCGCCGTTGCCCGTTCTGAAGGTGTCCTTGTCGGATACCTCCCCGGGCTGGCAATGCGCCGTATCGCCGACTTACATGCCGGTGAAGCCAAAACCGATGCTCGTGATGCAGCCATCATCGCCGAAGCTGCCCGTACTCTGCCTCACGCGCTACGCACTCTGAAGCTGGCTGACGAGCAAATCGCCGAGCTCTCCATGCTCTGTGGCTTCGATGATGATCTTGCTGCACAGACAACGCAGGCCAGCAACCGTATCCGCGGTCTCCTGACACAGATACATCCGGCACTGGAGCGCGTTATCGGTCCGCGACTGGATCACCCGGCAGTACTCGATCTTCTCCAGAGATATCCCTCACCCGATAAACTTGCTTCGCTGGGTGAGAAGAAACTGGCAACCCAGCTCTGCAAACTCGCGCCCCGTCTGGGAAAGCGCCTTGCTACAGATATCACCCAGGCACTAACACAGCAAACCGTCGTCGTTCCCGGCACGAATGCCGCTGTCGTCGTTCTGCCACGCCTGGCACTCCAGCTCATCACGCTGCGTAAGCAAAGAGACGAGGTGGCCCTTGAGGTGGAACAGCGGGTTCTTGCTCACCCTCTTTACCCGGTCCTGACCAGCATGCCCGGAGTCGGTGTCAGGACCGCAGCCAGACTCCTCACAGAGGTCGCCTGCCGCGCCTTCGCCTCTGCCGCACATCTCGCTGCTTATGCTGGCCTTGCGCCGGTAACCCGGCGCTCCGGTTCGTCAATACGTGGCGAACACCCATCAAGGCGAGGCAATAAAACCCTCAAACGGGCGCTGTTCCTGTCGGCCTTCGCGGCGCTAAGAGATCCGCTCTCCAGGGCTTACTACACACGCAAAATGAGGCAGGGAAAGCGACACAATCAGGCACTTATCGCCCTGGCAAGACGACGCTGTGACGTTCTGTTCGCCATGATGCGTGACGGTACTTTTTATACCCCTGCGGCATCATAAACATGCTTGACAACTTTATAGGGGCACCCCCCCACGTTTCTGACCACCAATCCAGTTGTTGCCCGACGTGCCGGTGACTTTCCGCCCCGCCTCATCTGCACGAACCGCGTCAGTATCTCCGCTGTTCACAACAGACTTGTATTCATCCATCATGGCCTGCTGCGTCCAGTTACTGCTGTCGCTGAAGTCCATCATCTTTTTCGCCATGTTCTGGCAGTTAAGCTGCGCCTTGTCGAATGACACATTGGCCTGAAGAACGCCGTTGGTGAGCATGTCGTACAGACCCGGGTTGGCCCGCTGAATGACCATCGCCGGCAGACTGGCCACCGCGCCGGTGGCCCCCTGAATCACGTCGCCCATCAGGTTTTTAAAGCCGGATGTGACGCCGTTGAGCTGGTTGCCGACGGTGGTTTTCAGGTCAAAATTGCCGCACATCAGGTCACTGCTCCAGCCGGTATTCAGCCCCAGCTTCTGCATATTGCCGCGCGTGGCCGGCTGGGAAATGACCGAGCCGCCGCCGAGGGTGTAAAAGAGCTTGTCCGACACGGTAGGATGCAGGGATGACGGGATGCGAATATCAATAATCTGCGAGAGAGGGTCACGCTGGGCCGCCTGCGGATCGGTACTGACCAGCAGATAACGATCGTAGCGCACCACTTCCGGCGCCCGCGCATACTCGTCCGGAGAGACCGGCTGAACGTTGCGGGTGACGGTGGTGCCGGGTGTCGGGTCCGCAGGCGCACGTTGCTGCAACTTTTGCGGCTGGGAAACACAGCCCGCAAGGAGCAGCAGGGGAAGAACAGTGGCAAGCCTGCCTGGTGAAAATATGTTGTGAGAGGTGTTACGTTTCATCCGGAATTTTCCTGTACAGTGATAAAACAGCCCTCACTGTGCGGAATCGGTCCGGTTTCACTCAATTAACAACTGATTTTCCGTTGATGAAAAAAAACGCCGGCAAAAGCCAGCGTTTTTCACTAATAGCGCGCTGTCAGGCTACTTTATGGGGACGATGGGTCACATCGCCGCGGCCTTCAAGCAAACCCGCAATAGAAATGTCTTCGTCCAGCGCGTCCCAGTGGATACCACGGGGACTCAGTTCATAGCTGTTAAGCTGTTCAGTTGAAGCATGCAACAGGCGTGGAAACCATGCCAGCGGCACACCGATGGTACGGGCGTCGTTGAGTTCAACCCACATCGTGGCCTCATCGAAGCTGACCCGTTTAGCTGAAATAGTCATTCCAGGCCTCCAGAAACAATGCTTGGTTATCTTCAACGATCCCCGTCAGTTCTTTTAATACCCGTGAATTAAACCCATCGTTACTGGCCAGTGCCACTGATGGCGTTAACCAGAATTTGGCTTCACTACCTGCTTTCATTACGTGAATGTGTGCAGGTTCGAGCGGGTTACCTTCATTAGAATAAAAAAAGAACCGGAAACCGTTGATCCTCAGTATAACAGGCATGTCAGTTATCCTTAAATGCTGACCGAATTATCTGTAAGTTCAGAGCAACTGCCATAAAGGCTGTTCAGAGTGCATGGATTGCCGATTTTGGTACTCCATACCCGAATCCAATGAACGGTATATCGTCATCGAAGTCCATCGGTGGCGCACCGGCACTGCTGCCGGAAGCCTGGCCACTGTGAGTCGGTCCGGAAGGTTGCTGAGGCTGGCCCCAGTCATTCCGGGAAGACGTATTCTGACCGCTGCCGGACTGGCGACCGCCAAGCATCTGCATGGTGCCACCAATGTTTACCACCACCTCTGTGATGTATTTCTCCTGGCCGGACTGATCGGTCCATTTGCGTGTGCGCAGCTGGCCCTCGATGTAAACCTGGGAGCCTTTGCGCAGATATTCACCCGCAATTTCTGCCAGCTTGCCGAAAATAACCACCCGGTGCCATTCGGTCACTTCTTTCTGCTCGCCGGACTGCTTATCGCGCCAGCTCTCAGACGTGGCCAGAGAAAGGGTGGCAACTGCACTGCCGTTGGGAATATATCGAACTTCAGGATCCTGGCCGAGATTACCGACAAGGATAACCTTGTTAACGCCGCGTGAGGACATAATCATTTCTCCTGTAAGGAATAAAGAAACACCCCGCGAACGGGGTGTGTCAGGTGCGCATCAGAATGAGTTTTCTGCATAGTCGCGTTGTGCGGCAGAGCCATTCTGTGGCGGCACGGAGTCAGATTTTTCAGTCTTGTAGACCATGTCCTGGCCTATTTTGATCCAGTCCACCTTTATCAGGCGGGCTTTCACACTGACGCGCTGTTCGCCGGCATGGTCGCCTTTGTTCAGCGTAAATATGTCCGTGGACGGGTTACTCAGGTTAAAGCCCAACAGGACTTTCTTGTCTTCATCGACGGCTTTCTGGCAGCGGGCGATAAGGCTGGTTGCCTCTTTACCTGCGACAGAAATGTCAAAACGGACGTAGGCCGGATTATCAGTCGGACCACTCAGTGCATTGATTACGCAGCTGAGGAACGAGCCATTCTGATGGTTAACCTGGCGGATGTTGCTGAGATACCCGATGCCTTTGATAGTCAGGTTGAAGTACTCAGATTTTGCAGATGCAGAAGTGTTGTTTGCAGACATGATGTTTTCTCCATGGAGGTAAAAAAAGGTACGGCGGAGAAACCATCTGCCCTGACGGGAGTGGTTTCCCGTCGGGGGTCAGGATCGGTTGAATCCTGAGAGTCTGGTATGTTGAAGGAACCTTCATCGCCGCGTCGTAATGCGCTTGTACAGGCGATATCTGCTTTCAAAGGTGCGCAGATGTACCAAAGTTTGCTCCCTTTCAGGTTACAGGAGCTTTCGCTGTAGCCACCCGAAGGCGATTCTCACAGGCTACTGAATCATTGGTGGTCGAATGAACGACGGTTTAGCACTTTTATAATTAAACCGTCCTCCCGGAATGTCAACGGTCTAAATGGAAAACGTGATCCGTAAAAATAAAAGGGCACCGTTTCCGGGGCCCTGGGGTCAGTGCCTTAACCTGCGGTCGTCTCATCTGTCTCCGGGGAATAATCCCGACGCGGTTTTCACGGAGTGCATGCGTCTTACAGGTCAGTTAGTGTGCAATAACTTCCTGCCAGGCCTGCTGGGGGTAAATCCCGTTAAAGTTTACCTTACAGCACCGTGGCCAGTGGGGCACCTATGCATCAAAGCCTGGCAACAATAGCAGAACCCGGCCCGGGGTTGTACAGTGAAATAGTTCAATACTGCGCGGATTATTCTGTTTTAGCCTTAACCGATGTTTTTTTACGCTTCGCTGCTTTCTTCTTACCTGTACTGATAATTCCCTCACAGTCCGGATAGCGTATGCACCCCCAAAAATCACCATTTTTACCTTTACGTTTACGCGTGGGTCCTTTGCATAACGGGCAGGGAGGCGTGACGGGAGCAGTAATTTTCACACTGTCCTGGCGGCCTTTTTCGACAAGGTGACGGGTCCACTGCAGCTGCTTTTGCATAAAGACCGCAAGCGACATTTTCCCCTGCGAAATATCATCCAGTGCCTGCTCCCATAATGCGGTCATGCCCGGGCTCGTCAGCGTTTCCGGCAGGGCCGCAATCAGCTCCCGGGCCATCTGCGTTGAGTGGATGTGCTTCCCTTTTTTCTCCAGATAGTGTCGTTTGAAGAGGGTTTCAAGCACAGCCGCACGCGTCGCCTCTGTGCCCAGACCGGCGTTATCACGCAGCACTTTCTTCAGCTTCGGGTCACTGACGAAACTGGCCGCGTTCTTCATGGCAGCAATCAGCGTCCCCTCCGTGAACGGTTTGGGCGGACTGGTTTTCATATCCTTAACCTCAGAACCGGTGACCGCGCAGATATCCCCTTTTGCCAGCGCCGGCAGCGCCATACTGTCACCGTCGACGTCCTCTTCATCGTCATCTTTTTCAGCCTGGAACAATGACTTCCAGCCCGTCACCACACCGACTTTCCCGCGTGTACGGAACAGCTGGCCACCGATATTGAAAGACGCCTCCGTCACGTCAGATTCCTGCAGCGGAAGGAACTGGGCGAAATAATGCTGGCGAATCAGATGGTAGACCTTCAGCTCATCGGCGCTGAGGCGCGACAAATCAAATGCCTGTCGGGTGGGAATGATGGCATGGTGCGCGGTGATTTTCTTGTCATTCCAGACACGCGAGACAAACTTCCTGTCCAGCTGATTCAGTACCGGGGCCACAGCGGGATCGGATTTTGCCACTGCCGCCAGAACGTCGGGTATTTCCTGCTGCATCGAAGTTGGAAGGAAACTGCAGTCTGTCCGGGGGTAGGTGGTCGCTTTATGGGTTTCGTAAAGTGACTGAGCAATGGCGAGCACATCATTTGCGCCCATTCCGAATTTTCGGGAACAGACCTGCTGAAGGGTACCCAGGTCAAAACAGAGGGGGGCCGCCGTTTTCTCCCGCTTCTGTGTCACCTCCAGTACCGCAGCCCTGCCCTGCTGCTGACACAGCTGTCCCACCGCCCGGGCTGCCTGAGGATTGATGCAACGCTTTTCCTCGTCACAGTACTGCTCAACGGGCACCCAGCCAGCCCGGAACCGGACGCCCTCTTTTTCAATAAGCGCATGTACCTGCCACCAGGGCTTTGGCACGAAGGACGTGATTTCATTATCCCGGTTAACCACCATAGCAAGCGTCGGCGTCTGTACCCGCCCGACGGACAGCACTTCTGACATCCCTGAGTCACGGGCCTTAAGGGTATAAAGACGCGTCAGGTTCATGCCGATGAGCCAGTCCGCCTGGCTCCTTCCCTTGCCGGCATCATACAGCAGGGCTGTTTTTTCCCCCGGAAGAATACTGCTCAGTGCTTCCTTCACACTGGCCTCATCCAGGGCTGATAACCAGAGCCGGCGCACCGCGCCACTGTAGCGGCAGTATTCCAGCAGCTCACGCGCGATAACTTCTCCCTCGCGGTCGGCATCGGTGGCGATGACCACCTCAGCGGCCTTTTTGAGCAGCTTACTGATAACGGTGAACTGCGATTTTGTCTGCTCTTTGACGACCATTTTCCAGGCCTCAGGCAGTACAGGCAGAACATCGGCACGCCATGGCCTGCCATACTGCTCGCCATAGGCTTCAGGGCTGGCAGTTTCGAGTAAATGGCCGACCGCCCAGGTCACAACGATGTTACCGCCGCTGATAAATCCCTGCTCACGCTTGCTGATACCCAGCACGCGGGCAATATCCTTTGCCTGGGAGGGTTTTTCACACAGAAAGAGTTGCATGTGTTGCCTCCCACATCAGCGTTTTTCACCCGCCGCAACAGCGCGGACATCATTCATCAGCTTCGTGACGCCGGACCCGGCCAGACGCTGTGATGATGATGAGCGATAGACAACATAGAGCCTGCTGCCGGACCCGTTTTTCTCGATTTCAATATCCAGGTGATCACGTCCGTTCCAGTCGGAGCCCATTTTGTAGTAGCTGCCCGGCATGGCGTCCCAGACGGGATGCGCATCATCTTCAGCCGCCGCTTTCCAGTCCCCGTCATTTGCGGCCTGCCGCAGTGCCTCAAGCTCCTGCGTGGAGATAAATTTGTAATGGCGCCTCAGGCGGGCCGCCGCGGTATCCACATCGACCGGCACGGAGAACGTTTTATCGACGGACTTCATGGCCTGTTGCCCCGCCGGGCTCATCAGCGGCATCCCACCACTTTCTCCGCTGCTGTTGCCGCCCAACGTTTTTGTCAGGTTTGCGGCTGTGTCACTGACCTGTTTATTAATCGCAGCCCAGTCCGTTGTTGCGCATCCGCTCAGTAAAAAGAAGGAGGTGAGGAGGAACACAGGGCGAATCATATTATTCCTCCTCTGCTATGTTGTTTTTAAGCGGAGGTGAGAACAAAGAACGTTTTTTACCGCTTAACACATCCGGATCAGGTTCGCCATTTCGCTCAATGGCAACAAGCCCTTGCGTGGTTTTTTCTGCAATATCACGGCGAGTCACTGCAAGTGTTCGGTAAGGCTGAATCACGCCATAGACCTGACGAACAGCATGGCCACCATTGTCCAGGATAGTGTCACGTTGCGAACGCGAAATCAGTCCGTAATGAAAAGCCTGGAAAGCTTTCATTGCTAACTGATCATATCCAACCAGAAGCCATACGCACCGGTATCCTAATGGTGAACGGCTGAAAACGCTGACATTTAGCGGATCGGCTGATTCAACTTCCGAGAGCGTTACCCCTTTGGGTACGGCTGACAATATGGCATCCAGTGAACTGACGTTTTCATTAATTTTAAGTGTTGCTCGTTGCAGGGCTTCTTCGAGCCGTACCAGAGCCATATCGGCATAGGGATTATCTGCCGCTGAGTCTCGGGAAGCATTACCAGCTCGCGCAATGGCTTGCGGCATGCTGATTATTTCAGGCCTCTTTTTTTTCACCCCTGTCTCGTCCGGAGCATCACGTTTCCTGCCCTCCCAAAACCTTCATGGGTCAGTAGCTCTGACAACTGACGCAACGAAACCGTCTTTCCCATCTGCTCTTCATATATAGAGCGGGCTTTGTGGATCCCCTGCGCTTTTTCAATAAAACTCAGTTCCCCACGCACTTCATTCTCTGCCAGATGGCCGATAACACACTGCAGCCGTCCCGGCCACGGCTTGAACAACACATGGACGCGGAAAAACCGGTCTTCTCCGGTCTCCTGCCACAGTTCTGACAGGATCTGATAACGTGTATTACCACCGTCGCTGAAGATGTACATATCGGGCTCACCATCCGGGTCACGGGTGACTTTGGGCACGGTGTCCAGCCCGCGCGAACGGATGGAAGCCTTGATATCGTCATAACGCGGGTTGCGTGATGTTCGCGGATTATCAGGATTCGGGCTTAACTGGTCGAGCGTCAGGACCATGGGCATTTCAGCCGCCGGCATGACGCTGATATTGCCGGCCGCCTGCGACTGGCGTCCGGGCTGCAGCATAGCAGCCCCCACATTAGAACTTTTACGACTCATGCCTGTTTCCTCCCGCTGCGGTAACCGAAGTCATAGCTGCCTTCCTGAAACTCCGAAAAGAGGGTGTAACGCCCGTCAAATTTGACTTTTACCGTGCCGGTTGGCCCCTGACGCTGCTTGCCGACAATGATCTCAGCCACCCCGGCATCAGGGGTGCCGGGGTTATAAACCTCGTCCCGGTAAATAAACATGATGAGGTCCGCATCCTGCTCCAGCGCACCGGAGTCACGCAGGTCACCATTATTGGGGCGTTTATCGGCCCGCTGCTCCACCAAACGGTTTAGCTGGGAAAGCGCCAGTACCGGACAGCCCAGCTCTTTACCCAGCGCCTTAAGCGAGCGGGAAATTTCCGCTATTTCCTGCGTGCGGTTTTCCTGCTCGGGGGAGCGGACAAGCTGCAGATAGTCCAGCATGATGAGAGAGGGTCTGCCGTATTTGCGGACATAGCGTCGGGCGCGGGCGCGCAGTGTAGCCGGGGTCTGGTAACTGGTATCATCAATGATCAGGCGGTTTTTCCATTCAATAATTCGACCGGTAGCCGCGGACACGCGAGCCCAGTCTTCATCATCCATGCTGCCGCTGCGAAGCCGGGACAGTTCCACCCGGCCTTCCATCGCCAGCAGGCGCATCATCAGTTGCTCTGAGGGCATTTCAAGACTGAACACAAAGACGTGATCGTCAGGTTTTGCGCTCACAGCCGCTGTGCAGGCGGCCATGGCCAGCGACGTTTTCCCCATGGAAGGACGGGCGGCCAGCAGGGCCAGCTCGCCGGGCTGGAGACCACAGGTCATCGCGTCCAGTTCACTGAACCCTGTCGGTGTCCCGGTGAGGCCGTCACTGGCGGACATGCTTTCCAGCTGCGTCAGCAGTTTATCCAGCGCCTCGTTAACACCGGTCTCACTGTTGAGCTGCATGGCTCCCTGTTCGGCAATGTTAAACAACTTACCTTCGGCCGACTCAAGAATGCCCGCCGAGCTGGCTTTCGGGGCCTGCACATCGGAAAGAAGACTATTACCCACAGTCATCAGCTGCCGCAGGCGGCTTTTCTCCGCCACCACCCCGGCGTAAGCCAGGATATTGGCTGCAGACGGCGTGTTTTTACTCATTTCAGCCAGATAAGCAAAGCCGCCACACTGTTCAAGGTCGCCTCTGTTCTCCAGCCGTTCCGTAATAGTGATGAGATCGAGCGGTAGCCCTTCTCCGGCCAGCTCGGCCATGACGCGGAAGACCATACGGTGCGGCCGGGAAAACAAATCTTCCGGGGAGATTTGCAGTATCACCTCATCCCACCGGTCGTTATCAAGCATCAGTCCGCCCAGTACGGCCTGCTCAGCCTCATAAGAGCAGGGCATCATCATCTCAGACATGACGCACCTCCCGGGTCAGAACGTCACTGAAATGGCTCTGCCACTCAGGGAACAGTTCACACGCGAGGTCGTGCATGGTGACGGCTGCGGCCGGACCTTTGCGGCGTGTTTTGTATTCCAGACGATGCACGGGCTGCTGTTTTACGTGCCCCAGTTTGAAAATATCCAGCGCCTCGATACGGGTATTGAGTAAACGATAAACGTCACGGTTGCCCAGCGCAGAGGCGTCGTAATGTTTTTCGTTAATGATGGCGGCAAGACCGTCCATTGCTTCACGGTCAAGCAGAGTGTTTTCGATACAATTGACGAGAATGGAAATATCAGGAAGGCGGATACCGTAATTTTCATAGGTTTTCAGGCGGGTAAGCATGTGAAGGGAGCCGCGGATAAATTCACGGACATCCGGAAGGATGGGTTTAACAACGCCCATCACATTACCGGTAGAGGACAGGAGGGAAAGCTCAGTCATAACGCCTGTTGCGCCTTTAGAATCCACAATAATGGCGTCATAACGGTTAAAGAAAGGATGCTGAAGTATGTTACGCAGGCGAAGACGGCCATCTGCAGCGTGGAGCATCGCGGTCGGCAACAGTTCGTCCGGGTCGTTAGAGTAGATGACATCGAGATTTTTTATGGCGGTCTGCGAAATGCATTGCGTATGGTCACTGACCATCTGCATCAGCAGTTCATAGAGACCGAAAGGGGATTCATGCTCCAGCGCGAAGATACTGCTGGCTGTGGGCTGGGAATAGTCTGCATCCACAAGAAGGGTATTCAGGCCAGCATCGGCAAGAAAACCGGCAAGGTAAGCAGCAAACGTGGATTTGCCTTCTCCACCTTTGGGAGAGATAACGGGAAGTATTTTCATTTTGCACACTCTTTACAGTATGCAAATACGCCTGTTTACAAACTATTAACTTTGACTCAGGGATTGAAAATCCCCGTGTCCTTGGTTCGATTCCGAGTCCGGGCACCAAATTCATATCAACGGACCTCCACGGAGGTCCGTTTTTGCATTCTAAACCCGCCAAAATCAACACTTCAACAATCCCTTAACTCCACCCAACTCAATCAACTTCAACCCGCATCAAGTCCCTTGCGAGGGTACAACTGAGGGTATAGTCTGATTCGATAAAGTTTATACCCCTTTTACTATCAGGAGATACCGCCAATGGCGCTCACTGACGCAAAAATCCGTGCAGCTAAACCGGATGAAAAGCCTTATAAACTTGCCGACAGCGGCAACATGTTTTTGCTCGTTCACCCTAACGGATCTCGCTACTGGCGACTCCGCTACCGGTTTCTGGGCAAAGAGAAAACACTTGCTCTGGGTGTCTATCCTGAAGTCTCGTTATCAGAAGCAAGGGAAAAACGCGATACGGCGAGGAAGCTGATAGCTGAGGGAACTGACCCGTGCGAACAGAAACGGATCAGAAGGTCGGTACCCGAAACAGCTCAGACATTCGAAGGTATCGCAAGGCAGTGGCATAAGAGCAACAAAAAATGGTCAGCCTCTCATAGTGAGAAGATACTGAAAAGTCTCGAAACTCATGTGTTTCCCTTTATCGGTTCACGTGACATTACCACCCTCAGGACTCCCGATTTACTTGTTCCCGTTAAAGCAGCCGAAGCTAAAGAGATTTATGAGATTGCAGCCCGCCTTCAGCAGCGTATCACTGCAATCATGCGCTATGCTGCTCAGTCAGGGATTATCAGTTATAACCCTGCCGTAGATATGACTGGTGCTTTAACGACGGTGAAACGCCAGCATCGCCCTGCCCTCGCCTTAAATCGTATTTCAGAGCTACTTGAACGGCTGGATACCTACAGAGGACAACCTCTCACCCGACTGGCAACTAAACTTACCCTGCTTATCTTCATCCGTTCCAGTGAGCTTCGCTTTGCCAGGTGGTCTGAGATCGACTTCAGGAAAGCCATGTGGACCATTCCTCCAGAGCGGAAACCGATTGAAGGGGTGAAGTATTCCTATCGTGGCTCAAAAATGCGGACAGAGCATCTGGTGCCACTCTCGACTCAGGCGCTGGAGATTCTGAAAGAGATCCACACCATCAGCGGGGAATATGAGCTGATTTTCACTGGCGATCACAATCCGTGGAAACCCATGAGTGAAAATACGGTGAATAACGCATTACGCCTGATGGGGTACGATACAAAGGTCGATGTCTGTGGCCACGGCTTCCGGGCAATGGCCTGTAGTTCGTTGATTGAGTCAGGGTTATGGTCGAGAGATGCTGTTGAACGCCAGATGAGCCATCAGGAACGTAATGGCGTACGTGCTGCTTATATCCATAAAGCGGAATTTCTGGATGAGCGCAAGCTGATGCTGCAGTGGTGGGGGGATTTTCTGGATGCAAACCATGAAAAGCCGGTCTCACCTTTCGATTACGCCAGACAATAATTATAATCTTTTCTCCCGGCAGAAATGCCGGGAGAATGTTTCCTTATTTTATTTTTTTCCCTGTATACCTTTCTTCACAGAGGTATTGGAGGCTCACTAACACCTGACCCTGAGCTGAAATATTTTACGCAGGGACAGTGGATTACCTATACTACCCAGGTTAAAGCCTGTCACAGCAATTAATGATAAAATAAGACACGAAATAACGGGATGTCACTATGAGCTTTTTAACGGATGAAGAAATTAATGCACTGACAATAAAACGAATGATTTTCCATGTCGTTGGCGGAGAGCTGGAGATCCCCGTGCTGCTCAGTGAAATATCACCGCCTGAACACGTCGATTTTTTTCTCGAGCGGATTAAATCTGCATTAAGCGGTAACATGTTCCGGTTTACGGAATTGTCCAATACAGAGCGTATTCTGCGCCTCATCAGGAACCATGCCGATACCGACACCAGTAGTTTCACCGAACAGTCCACCTTTCTTGCAAATGATTTTCAGTCTCACCACCACACCAAGAATGCCAGTATGGGGGTATTCTTTCTTTTTGAGCTTCACACCCTCAACGATGAAAAACTGTTCGCACTCATTAAATATGATAATGAAGATGTGGTGCGTTACGTGCTGGATGAAGAGGGAAACGAGTTTCAGGTTCCCAGACTCGAACGTTTCCGCGAAAGCTTCGTCAAGAAAGCGGAAGCCATGCAGAAAATTGCTCTGGTCCGCCTGACGGCAGATGCTCAGGGTGGACAGGTTGTCGTACGGGATCGCAGTAAACGAACCAATATCTCCGTTTATTTTGAGCGTTTTTTGCAAGTACAACGAGTCAACAGTACAACCGACCTCAGCAACAAACTGGTTGCCGCGCTCAAGGATGTCTTCAAAAAGCACCGCGACCTGCTGCCGGACGACATCAGACGCAGCGGTGTTAACAAGATTTATGAAACGTTACATCACGGGGCACAGGATTTTAATACCGATGAGCCGCTTTCCCTGCTGAACCAGATTTTTGGACCAATGGAAGAAGATCATCCACTGGTCAAATCCTTCACCCGAAAAATAAAAGACCTGGGCATTTCAGGTGAATCTTTCCGGATCGTCCCTGAGAACATCCCTAAGCCACGGAAAAGAAAACTGGAAACACTGGAAGATGTTATCGTTATCTACGATGAGGATAATGCCCCGGATATCGAAACGATGGAAGACGGGCGAAAACGTATAGTGATTGTGACTGCTGGACTGGTGACAGATGACATCGATACTGGAAAAAATCGGTAAGGCAATTGACTGCTCACGCCGCGCATCTGATCTGGTGATCACGGAAGATCAGCAAACAACCACCCGGAAACTGTTCATTTCCGGAACCATGGATAATGACACCCTTCAGTTATGGGGAGAAGTGATAGATACTGATGCTGAAAACCTTAGAATCACCTTTGTTGATGAAAGTCGGGATGATATCCACCCTGCGCAGGGTGTCCCCGGTCAGAAGCACTTTATCACCATAATCAGCGATGAGATCCCCGGGATCCTGCGACTCTTCACCCTGGAAGGGTGGCGCACGTTTTTACTCCAGGATCCCAGGCTTCGTCAGTATCACCGTATCTACGCCCTGTTTGTCAATGAATCGTTTGAAACACAACAGTGGAAGGTTGTGCCATGGAAACAGATGCAGCCGGAGGAGAGCGAAACCAACGTCCCCGCCCGGACAGTCTCCATCACAAAAAGTATTATCAGGTGTTTTTCAACCGACTTTCTTCCTCCGGATACCATTGCCCCCTGGATCCAAATATCCGGTGATAAAATGACCGACGAACCAATGAAGCTTTGGGCGTCGCTCGCCTGCCGGGAGTTGTTGAAGTGTTTCGTCAATGAGCTTTTTTCCGCCGAAATAAAAAAAGTCGGATTGTCCGGAAAACCACCACGGAAAATCCCTTTCGGGGAAGAACATGCAGCTCTGCCCGCCTTTGATGTCATTCAGGAAACGGCAAAATGGATTTTTCTGGAAGGGAACGAAATTGAGCTTAAACATACCTTTCTGTCCAGCGAACTGGCCAGAGAATGGCCGGAGGGTATCACGTTCTGTGAAGGCATTGTGTACCGGCTCCCCCCTGCGCTGGAGTCAGCCAGGCTGCTCTACAAGGCCCATATCCGGACGGGGGGAAAAGACACCCTGAAATCGCTGGCCGATTTGCGAAAAAGCCTAGCGGAGGAGACCCAGAAAATTCTACAGCAGTCGCGGGATCTGGCCTCCGCGTTGTGGAAAGATATGGCCCTGGTTATCAGCACGCTGGTTCTTCGCTACAGTCTGGAGGCTCTGAAGGCAAGTGGTCCGCAAAAAGTGTATGCTCTGGCATTTTGTGCACTGGCCCTGTATATCGCCATCTCATACGGGGTGTCGGTCTATATCAACAGGCATTCCCTTTTACTGCTGGGAAAAAACAGAACCACCTGGAGAAATAAGCTATATGGTTTTCTGGATGAACAAGATTACCAGGAGCTGGCAGGTCTTCCTGTTAATGCCGCAATGCAGTCATATCACCGGGTTGAGAGAATAGTGTCGGTCATCGTACTCATTCTGGTCATGCTATTATTCACAGCAGCAGCAAGTGAATTCTGGTCGATCAGTATGCTCTTGCAGTCTGGCTACACCTGGGTTCTGAGTGCGCTACAGTTTCTGACTCCTTCGTGGGTCCAATGCGGACCGAACGGGGTTCTTGTGTGTCCTTCAGGGCTGAAATGAAGCAATCAGAGATCATACTCGGCCCTGATAACGGACAACACTCACGATAGTCAGTCCTCATGTGGCTAAACAGAAGTTCATTTTGACCGGGATCTAATCCCATCACCTCAGCAAACAGGAATGCCTGTATGGAAAATAAAATTCAGGACACAGAAATCTGGTCAGTGAATTATCAGATCAGACCGATTCTGGGTAACGATGAGACCAGATGAATAACAACAATCACCGGTGGTATTATTGCGAGTGACGATGATGGAGAAGAAAGACTTGCGGGAGGGTAAAACACTACCGGATTCACGCTAATGATGCGATGGATAATGGCTATAGACCTGAGGATATCCTCGATCTCACCAGCAATACTGCCCATTTTTGGGGACAATTTTCGATAACTGTGGATGTTATTTCAGATGAAAGATTCAGAACCTGTTTGATACTGAAATATTGAACTCAGACCTGCTCCTAGTCGACCGTATCGAGATATTACCACCATTCAGGAGGAAAACGTTTTTTTACAGGTTATTAATGACGGGATACGCTGTGTTGGCGGTGAGGCAAGAAAAATAAATGCGGTCAGCATGATAAATGCCCTGTCAGGCTTTTTAAAGGAAAAAAAGTATAACATCAGTATGGTGGCTTTTGACGACGAAGCGCAACACTACCGGGAATTCCCCGGACAATCACGTTATGAACTGGGGGAGATCTTTTCCCATCCTTACAAGCCTGGCAGTGTAATTTTCAATTTCAACAATGAGTTACCGTCTGACTTAACGATTGAAATCGGTGTTGATCATTGCCGTCTGATTGTAGATCGCTTTGAACCTTACGCCTATGCCATACTGGCTCGTGAAGTACAGCAGGCTTTAAGCGTTGAATAAGACTTTTTACGGGCACGCTTTCCCCAACAGGGATTAACGCCTGGGCAGTCAGATTTCAATAGCGGAAATAATAGCGTCCAGCCAGACTGCGCAGTGTCTGGCTGATTTATCTCCTTCTATCTTCAGAAGGCCAATAATGCCAGCTTTTAGACAGTGTACTCATCTGAGCAACGGTGGATCAGCCACAGTAAACACCGATTAACGGCGTACAGTAAACAGTTTACCTATCCGGCTGTCAGCCCCCAGAAAGACTTTTTAGTTTTCGATCATTCTGCCCCAAGCATTATCAATTTGCTGCAGACACTCATTGCGCAAATTAGTCCAGGTTTCACCAGAGCCCATCCTGTTGATCAGACCGTAACTGTCGATCATAACCAGATCATTGATTCTCTTCGAAGAAGGGCCACCTCGTGCAAGGGCTGTGAGCAATACCCATTGCGATCTCGCCTCGGCTATAAAGTTTTCCAGGCCACTCATCATCGCATCAAATGACTGCTTCCTAGCCGGGGCGGGAATCAGCCAATAGGTCGCCATTTGTTTTTCCAGCCTCCGGATAGCCCGGTGCCTTTTCTCGGCAGCATCAGTCACGGCGCTGAGTTCCGCCAGAACAGCTTCGCCTCTGGTCAATTTTTCCCGGTGTCTCAGGACACTAAATTTCTGTACAGCATTATGCAGTTGTTGTTTTAGCTGATTATCTGAATCAAGTGTCAGCACTTCTTCATTCACCAGCCTGATAGCAAGCTTATAGCCTTCCTGGGTGGTCAACTGGGGCAACCAACTTCGCGCCACGACGAAGGCCGCAATGGCCGTCACAGCCATTACTCCGTCCATCAGCGTGCCCAGCCAGTCTGCGGCGCTGCCGTTAGCTGTCAGCTCATCCAGAAGGATAATCAGCAGAATCATTAGCGCCGTTCCACAAGCCCCCATACCCAGTATAATCAGGCTGTTTCGAGCCTTAATCCAGAAACCATCCTTCAGGTCATTCATCAGATTATCTTCCCTCCTGAGCGTAGCATCTTTTCACTGGTCAACGCGTCGCTGACTTCCTTGCGTATGTACTGTTGGCGCGGGTGGTCCCGTTCTGTCTGCACTTCACGCAGCACAGTTGTGTCGAGAGGCCGGAACTGGCAGCCTCCCTCGATGCGACAGATCTTATAGTTGGAAGGCAGTTTGCTCACGGGACGTCTCCGGATAAGAGTAATGAACATAATGTATCCAGCGGATAAATACATACAGTGCCACAGATTCGATTCATACAGCACACAAAATCCAGACGGACTTTTTTGTTCCCTTATTTCCGGGAAAGAAAGCATCGATACCTGCTGAAGCCAGTGCAGAGAACTTTACTTAGCACCACCTGCACTTACATCCGTCATACTGTGAAAAAACAGGAGGCTGGCGTGAAACTTAAAATGCAGGATCTGAAACTGTTTAATCTCGTTTTTGTAAGCTCCCTGGGCTGGATCCTAGATTTCTCTAACCGCTCGATGTCAGCTTTTTTTACGAAGAACTGAACATTGATACTGATAATGAACGTTAATCGCTCGGATTAAAGTGGACCACGTCACCACCTGGTTTATGGAAAATCAGCTCGACCCGCGTCTGGTCAACAAATCGCCAGTGCAACTGGTGCGAAGCCGGTTGGTGAATTGTACCCTGAAGCGCTCTCACCAAAAGGTGGCCCGGCGGATACGTATACGAAAGCGTTCAGGCACAATGTTGATACTATCGCGGACAGTATGAAGCACGTAATGACGTAATTTGATCCTGTAATGATAGAGTCGTTGACTGTGCATTATTCAGCAATGCGGTTGCTTCCTCCTCCAGAGAGGTGGCTGTACTTTTTGCACCGTCGACGATTTCTCGGGCTTGTTGCTCCGCCTCCTGCATTACTCGAGTTGCTTCTGTTTCTGCATCTGAAATGACGGCATAACGCTCAAGTTGTACTGTTTTACTGGCGTCAGAGCCCTTCAATGCACGTAATTTTGTCAAAAGGATAAAAACGATGACAACAGACAGTATTGCAATGGTTAATGCAGCGACTGAGAGATAAACCATATTCATTCATAGCCTTCCTTGAGAGGATACTCACGCATACAACAGACACGGCTAATCGATGAGCACAAGTTAACCCTGATCTATTAATGGACAATGTTATCAAATAAGGAGCATCAAGGCATACTGTAAGTATCCCGCTTAAGCCGACCAGGCTATTGGGGCGCGAGCCATCGTCTCACGGCTAATCATTGATACTCTTACGCCGTTACCATCCATCTGCATTTTTACTGCTTTTACCAACAAACTGACATCGCTCAAACAATGACGAATTAATCATAAATAGGTGAGTTACCCATCTTGATAATTTCTACTATTTCCCATATACCAACTTTGGGAGATTTTCTCTCAAACATATGAAGGATAACTATCATGGGTCTTAAGCCAGGTCCTAAACCAATCGCCAAATCGACAGGTAAACCGGATCAACGCCGGCGTGATAATAAAGATACCCCCGGTAATACTCCGGGATTAAAGCCAAGTAAATCCACTGGTAAATAAGATGGTTAGGGTATAGATCGGTTATCTATACCCTATATGCAAAACAGCATCAGTGTTATCTTCTCCTTGTTAATTTACCTGCGATTTTGCTAGCATTCCTGTCCTTTTTATCTGACTGCACTAAGAGTCCATGTTTCATGGTATGTCTGCTCCTCGCTTCGGGTTCAAGTGGTCAAAACAACGGCAGCATCAGTCCAAAGGCCTTCAAACTGGCCTAGTCGTGACTACGGTCATGGGATCAGTCCATCCTACTGCTCAAGTTTTTCTAGAATTAAACAAGCTTCACGATTAAGAGTAATGAATTCCTGCCAGCTATGTTGCTGTTGGTAGTTAAGCTGATACTGTTTTTCCACCTGACAAATAAACGGACGTGTTTCATAAATCGCGCACAGCTTTGTCTCCATCTGATAGTGACGACAAATACCGTCACCACGATCGAGAAATTGCGTTTCACTGGCGCGATTCACGTGGCGACAACAAGCGCCGCACTGGTTACAGGGAAACGCGGGCGTTAGCGTCATAGCTTACTTAACCAGCTACGCACAGAGCGGGTATTCCCTGCTTCAAACGGTAGCGCAATATTACGGCGCTCAACCTCTGCACGCAGCAACAAACCGCGCTCAATTTCACTATTCACCGCGTTAAGATGCAGCGAGAAACGCGATAACGCAGACGTATCAATAGCAAACTCTAACGCCGAAAGCTCCAGTAGATAACGATCGAGTTCAGCATTCACATGCTGATAATACTCTAGTGCTTTCTGATACTTATCTTTAAACGTATCCAGAAACGCCCAGACCTTTTTCATCAATGCGCTGTGTTCAAGGAAGTAGTTCATCACCAGCGTCAGAATACCGGTCGCCAGCGCGCCGCAGAAAGCCGCCAGTTCCGGACCAAAAGGAAAGACGAGCATCTTGGCTAAAGCTTCGTTAACCACCACACCAGCAGCCACGGCCACACCCGCAGCCACCAGCTTGCTCACCGCTTTAGCTAGCTGCCCCGGCGCTAACCCCTCAGGGTTAAAGACCATAACTTTAAAGGCCTGTACCAAATTGTTCCATATCTCACGAATCAGTCGCACCATCATCTTCTTAGTCGTAAAGAAGATATTGAAGAGCGTCGTCGTAATGCTGGAGAGCACGCCACCGATGGCACCGTCTTTAAAGGACGTCAGGAAAGTGCTGAATTTACCCTGCACTCGCTGCCAGACTGCGCGTAATGCCTCCGCCGCATCTTGCAGGAAGTCTCCGGCATCGAATGAACGACGATGCTTCTCGAACATCACGGGAATACGCTCGTGGAACTCAAACCAGGTCTCTGCCAGAACCAGCCCCAACATCTGCCGTGTTCCCATGCGAAATGTATTGTTCATTGTGGCAGTGGCGACATTCTTCGCAAACTTGCTGCTGGTATAATATTCCTGATTGATCGTACTGTTGTATTTTTCCCGCGCCTTTTTGTCAGCCTCTTTCATCCGTTCAAAATCGGCGGCTGCTTTATTTTCCAGCTTATTCAGTTGTTTTTGCTCTTGCTCGGAAAGCGTTGGCTGGCTGCGCAAACGGGCAATTTCCTGCGTGGTCACAGCATGCTGTTCTTGTAGCGTTTGCACGAAGGCATCCATCGTTTTCGCCTTCTTCGCCTTATTCAGCGACTCATTCGTGAAGGTCAGATTTGATGAATCATTAGCCAGGTCGGCACCATCGCATTCGGCAAGGATACGCCCTGGATCGTTGTGAATTTCATGGGCGGCAATAATATGGTCGAGATTCTTTTTATCATTAGCCGCAAATTTCTCACCAGTGTAGGTATCGGTCAACGTACCGGCCTCGTGCGCCTTTTTTCCCGCCCGGTTGGTGGCAATGTAGTTTTCGTGGCTATGGTAATGATGAGAATCATACCCTTCGCGTTGCTCGTACCGTTGACGCTCGGCATCGGAGGCATACACTCCCTCGCGAGCGTTATGAATGGTATTCACATCGCCGCCGTGTTTATCCTCCAGCAAGAGAAAATCCAACCCAAAAGAGGTAGTCAGACTCTTGACTACCGTCTGATGTAACTCTTCACCCCAGTCAAACCTGGCTGTGTTCATTGTGCTCGCCCATAGCAATACCGGGCAGATTCGCCCGGCGAGTCGATTAAATACGAGAAGAAAATGCGTCAAACTCAGAAGCAGAAGCCGCCAGTTTTTCGTCCAGAATCTCTTTGTTCAGCAGGTTCATACCGTTGCTGTCGGTCTGCAGTTGGATCACGCCATCTTCGATAACGGCTTCACCGTTTTCCTGCGTCACCGGCTTGAACAACGGCGTGGTGATCACGTCGGTCATTATGGCGGCTAATTCATAACCATGGTCGATAATCGCCATGATCTCTTCCGACTCACTAATCTCGGTAGTGATATTCTTCTCATGACGTTCAACAATGATGGCATGCATCGCTTTCAGCGGCTCAAAGTAGTGCTGAATAAAGACGCTATGCATACGGGTGATTGATTCATAAATGCTATTTACATACTGCTGCACCTTCGTCAGCTGCGCTTCAGCCGCATTCATTTTCTCCACCGCCGCGGTCACTTCACGGGAGCTTTGATAAGCATTGTTAAGCGCCTTTTCGGCATGGCTATCGTAAGCCCAGCCCGCAATAGCAATCAGCGGAGCCACCACTGCACCGCCAAGCACCATCGCGCCGCCCGCCATTCCCCAACCACCTGCGGCCAGGGAACCACCACCAATCGCCGCCATTGTGGCGTTATACGCCGCCGCACCAGACAGGGCGGCGATCGGCGTACCGGTAGAAGCTGCGGCAAACGCCATCACGCCGCTGTACACGGCAAAACCAGCGGCAGCACCAGAAACCCCGGCACCGACGACCGTCGTCAGGTATTCCGTGGCGGAAATCGCCAGGTTCTGAATTTTATTGATGTTATGCTGTGGTACCTTCAGCCAAAGATCTTTATGCCCATCTTTCGCCATACGCGCCAGCAGATCGTCGGCAATCGTTTTAAACTCATTGAAATCTTTACCGATTTCCAGCTCTTTTTCACCCAGTTCGGCCAGTTTTTTCGACGTTGTTTCATTTGCCAGATCAAAGCTCTCTTTATGCTTATCAAAGCGACGCTGCGCGCGATCTAATACATCATCAGCTTCCGATTTTTTCTGGTAGCCATCATAAGCTTTTTTACCGCCAAACGCCGTTGCCGCTGCCGCGACGCCCAGAATAATGAATGGTAATGCCATAGATAATAATCTCCTGTGCAATAAGTCGTTGTTACCCGCTACGCATCACATTCCTGAACAGGAACAGAGTCGCGATCGCCAGTGATGTAGTTATGCAGTAAGTTGATGAACGTTTTTTTCAACCATTCTGGTTCCAGAATTTCTATATTCGGTAACCAGAATAGAATTAGTGGAATAATTTGATTCTGATGTGCTGCCTTGCAAAGCAAAGTCACGCCATCATTCTCTTCGCGAACCAATTCTTGCTGAGGCAGTAAGTCTCGTCTTGCGAAGTAGCCAGCAATACTGTGTTTAATACGCACCCGCACCTCAAACGTCTCTTCACTCACCCAAGGATCGCGAT
This sequence comes from Citrobacter freundii complex sp. CFNIH2, assembly GCF_002880615.1. NCBI lineage: Bacteria > Pseudomonadati > Pseudomonadota > Gammaproteobacteria > Enterobacterales > Enterobacteriaceae > Citrobacter > Citrobacter freundii complex sp. CFNIH2. The sequence goes on from NZ_CP025757.1 coordinate 3,229,245, forward strand.
GCTCATCAATTAATGACAGTGTGGGTGTATCTACAGCAAAATGCTCTTTCCGGATATCCAACCACCGAATTTTACTTAACGAAAAAGACTTTAGTTTTCCGTCCTCAGTCGCCTGCAGATACCAAATATTTTTCTGGTTAACTAATTTATAAGGATGAACGGTGCGCGTTTTGTCTTTATATAAAATATGACAGATGCTGTTTTTCTGAATCGCTTTTTCTAATAAGTTAAAATACTTTCGCAAATCATTTCTGACTGAATGTTCAGGGCGACCAAACTGAACTCTAACATGCTGTTCTGCAGCTCTTTTCTCTAAGTTAAGCCAAAAATCCTCATCTCTGTCAGGAAAAACCGCGTCGGCGTCCAGCAACTTAGCCAGTGGGTAATGAAGAGCATCGTAGCGATTATTCTGAGCTCGAATAGGTATCAATCGATACTCTCCACCACCACACCCCTCTATAAATGAGGAAAGCATATTAAGATCACGATAGACCGTTCGTTCAGTAATATTAAATTTCCTCATCAACTGATAGCGATTCACAGCGCCACAAGTTTGTAGTTCTATCAGAATATCGACTAAACGTCCCGCTGAGCAACTCCTTGCTGAATCGGCCATAAGCACCTACTTTTCTGTTTTCCTGACATGGATTATATGTGAAATGCTGACATAGGCTGTCAGTTCATCGGCAGGTTTCCCAACTTTTTTAGGGGTACTGGCAATTTTTTTGATCGTTAACAACATTAGATCGTTTTAGATATACAGGTGGTGTTAAGTGGACTGACTCCATGGCCGTGGACATGTCCTCTCCACAGGACTAACGCCATCAAGATGGCTGTGGCGTCGGGCCCGGTTGTAGAACACTTCAACGTAATCGAAGATACTCCCGGATTAATGCTGTCAGTAAAAGTATGGCACTAATATCTTGGGAAGGAACGTCCATCACTTTGCCACCACACCGGCACTGATATGCGGGAATAAATCACCTGTCAGCCGATAGCCAATTTTTCATACTCCTCCAACAAAGGACTCATGACGGCTTGAAGTGGTTTACTGAATTTGGCCACCTGAACAGAGGTGATATGCTCATCTCAGAACAATACAGGTGTCCTAATGAAAAAAAGAAATTTCAGCGCAGAGTTTAAACGTGAATCCGCTCAACTGGTCCTTGATCAGAACTACACCGTTGCAGCTGCGGCCAGCGCTATGGATATGGGCCTTTCTACAATGACGCGATGGGTAAAGCAGTTGCGTGATGAACGACAGGGCAAAATATCTAAAGCCTCCCCTATAACCCCGGAACAGATTGAAATACTTGAGCTGAAGAAAAAGCTACAACGCATTGAAATGGAAAACGACATATTAAAAAAGGCTACTGCGCTCTTGATGTCAGACTCCCTGAACAGTTCTCGCTAATCGGGAAACTCAGAGCGCAGTATCCTGTGGTCACACTCTGCCACGTGTTCGGGGTTCATCGCAGCAGCTACAAATACTGGGGAAAAAGCCCTGAAAAGCCAGACGGCAAGCGGGCTGTATTACGCAGTCAGGTTCTGGAGCTGTATAACATCAGCCATGGCTCTGCTGGCGCAAGAAGTATCGCGACTATGGCAACTCTGCGAGGCTTCAGAATGGGACGCTGGCTTGCCAGCAGGCTCATGAAAGAACTGGGGCTGGTGAGTTGTCAGCAAACTGCCCACCGGTATAAACGTGGTGGTCATGAACACATCGTTATCCCGAATCGCCTTGAGCGACAATTCGCAGTGACAGAGCCTAATCAGGTGTGGTGCGGCGATGTGACGTATATCTGGACAGGCAAGCGTTGGGCTTACCTCGCTGTTGTTCTCGATCTGTTCGCAAGAAAACCGGTGGGCTGGTCAATGTCATTCTCACCGGACAGCAAGCTGACCATCAAAGCGCTGGAAATGGCATGGGAAACCCGTGGTAAGCCCGTCGGGGTGATGTTCCACAGCGATCAAGGCAGTCATTATACGAGCAGGCAGTTCCGGCAGTTACTGTGGCGATACCGGATCAGGCAGAGTATGAGTCGGCGTGGAAACTGCTGGGATAACAGCCCGATGGAGCGCTTCTTCAGAAATTTGAAAAACAAGTGGGTGCCAGTGACAGGCTATATAAACTTTAGCGAAGCAGCTCATGCGATCACAGACTATATCGTCGGGTATTACAACTCGCTAAGGCCGCATAACTATAACGGTGGGTTATCCCCAAACGAATCGGAAAACCGATACTGGAAAAACTCTAAAGTGGTGGCCAGTTTTAGTTGACCACTTCAGTCACGACAGGCGGCTATTTTCATACAGCCCTGTGCGGCCAGTTTCCCGCCCTGTATAACGACACTGAGTGAGTTATTCTCAACAACAACTCTCTCTGACGTGGATTGTGGTAAAGTTTACGATTTTTCCCTGTGTTTTTCGTGAGTTACAGTCGTTTTTCCTGCTGCACTTCCGGCGGGACAACTTTTTGCCCCGACGAGCTTTTTTCGCCCGAACACGCTACCGCCTCGACGAAGATCACCAGAACAGTAACCTGACACCTGAGCAGGTGGGGTGTTCTCCGCCAATCTCTTACCTGACTCAATAACTGCCGACATACTGATTGTGTGTGGTCTTGCGCTTCAAGCTCCCCGCAGTAAATCCAGTTCCCTACTACCAGGTTCATTCTGGTTGAGTCACAGGGACAGACTCAGCACTACAAGTTAACCTCCAGTCCTTGCTTGCCGAATAGGCACCTGATCGTCAATGCGAGATCGCTGCAACGTTACGCTATAGCGCGAAACCGTAAATTCTTGTTCGGATGCTCCCGCAGGTCCATCTTGTCTGTCTGATTCTAAAAAACGCAGGGAAAAAACCCCGCCAATTATGAGCGGGAGTGTCGTCTGTTAATCATCGTACTTAAAGTCGATATTTATCTTGAGGGTTTCAACATTTACCGTTACTTCACAGCTATGCCAGAATGGCTTTTCTTGTGATTTAAAGTTATCAACAAAGAAATTCCTTAGTTCAATTAAAAGATCTAAAAGTCTTTCACTGGCATCCGCTGTTTCAGTGATCCAATGTTGGTTACCCTGCCTATCAACATAATCATAAGTAAACTCACCACAGTCGTTTTCTGGCTCTAACGCTGCACACAGAATGATTTTTACCGCATCGTCAGGAGTGACCGATAGCAATACTGAACCAATATCATTATATATATCTTGATCAGAACGCATTATTTCCCTCCAGGTGCATTGTTAAATACTTTTTCAATCGGGCGACCACCGTCAATCGAATATACTACTTTAAATTTATCAGGTCTGACACTATCACCGATATACGATGATTGAATGTTAACCTTAACCTCTTTCCCTTCACCTAACGCTTTCGCCCAGATATTTTCCATCTGCTTCCAGGCTCCTTTATTCAGATTTCCATCCATCGGAACAAGGTTAAGTTTTTCTCCCGGACCATTGAATATGCTGGCAATTAAATGGCCGCCTTCATCTCCCTCAAAGCCACACTTTCCTGCTTTACATTGTTGATAGCCATTACGATCCTTTACGTTAGGGCTCAGAGTCGCTTCCACCTGACTTGGCCTCGCTAGATTATCCGTTTTGTAAATCTTATCACCATCAACCGGATAAACAGAGTTTGGCTTGGGGTTATTAAGCTCTTTACTCCAGCTTCCTTTACTGCCTGAAATAGCAGCAATTTCATCGCTGGCTTTATTGAGCAGCTTCGATGCTTCCGCAACATCACCTTTTTTCAGGGCTGCTTCAACCCCGTTGAGTAATGTCTTAGCCCCTTTAGCAGGCGGGAAAACCCCGATTACCGCAATCAGATAATCATACGCTGACTGCGCTTCAGCAAAACTCTTGATGTCACTGTAGACAGGGACAAAATCGCTGCCAAATTCCATAGCCCCGACAAGAAGTTCATCCCGGTGCGCATCCATCTTCTCACCACACGCCTCACTGCTGAGTCCGGCGCAGTTCTTCGCTTTAAACTCATCAACCGCTTCTTTCAGTTGTTGCTGAGCGTCACGGTATCTGTCTTCCGGCTTTTTACCTGTTGCCAGATAATCAGCGGCCTCACTGAGTGAGTTATTCTCAACTTCCACTTTCGCCGTGTTTGATGCGAGAGCGGCCATCGACAGGTCACCATCAGTCACAGCAGCCCCTGCCAGACCACCCGCAATCGTCACCAGGCTGCTCACCAGACGTTTTTCATCGGCGGTGAGTTGGCTGACATCCTTACCGTACAGTGCACTCACCAGGTATTCCGTCATCGCCGATGCGGTGATGGCCCCAATGGCCCCGGCCTTCATACCGTCAGAGCCGCTGCCACCGCTCAGTTGCGTCAGTGCTGCTGCCACAATACCATGCAGCGCCGCTCGGGCCGCGTCGTTCTTCACATCCTTAACCAGTGAGGCCAGCAGCGGTGCCGCTCCGGCTGCCGCGCCTGCCTTCAGATTGCCGCCAAGCGCACCGGCCAGCAGACCCGCCGCCGCGCTGCCCTTCGTCCAGAATTCACTCCCCGGACCGTAGTCAGTCCCCTGATAATCCGGGTGCGCCTTCAGCGTGGCTTCCCGCTCTCCGGCTGTCATGCTGCCGTTCAGTTTACCTTCAGCGGTGAGTTTCGCTTCCAGCGCGGCATTGGATTCCTTCGCCTTCTGCTCTGCATACTTGCCGTACACATCCAGCACAGAGGTTGCAAGCGCCGCACCTTCGCTCTGTACCGCCAGGTTATCCTTCACCTTCTGTACATCACCGTTTACATCCACACCGTGGTGGGCGTTGTCGGTGTCACGGCTCAGGTCTGCAATATCCTGCGTCTGGCTATCCCTGTCGCGGATGATGAGGGTGCCGTTACTGATGGCCGATGACGTGGTGCCGCTGCTGCTCTCTTCTGCATGACCGGTACCGATGGCCGGAGCCACGTTGCGGTTTTCACCACTTCCGCTGCCGCCCATACTGCCCGAAATCGCCACGGTGTGGCTGTCACCGGAGGTTTTGCTCTCGTTGTGAATATCGGTCCAGCCAAGCGTTCCCGTATCCAGTTTGTTTTTGCCGCTGTCTGCCGTGGAGGCAATCACCGCGCCATCAAGCTGGGTATGGTTTCCAACCGTGATATCAAAGCCGCCTTTTCCGGCGAAAATACCGCTCTGGTCAGTGACGCTCTTACCACTCTGGGTGACGTTTTCGCCCGAGGTGCTGACATTGCCGGAAGACGCGCCATAGCACAGCGGAGGAATGCACAGGCTCAGGCCCGCGCCGGAAGAGGACTGTTTGCTGTCGTAAGAAGCGGTATCCTGCACGCTGCTGATGGTCAGGTCGCGCCCGGTGTTCACCACCACGCGGTTGCCTTCCAGTTCAGCTCCTTTCAGGGTGGTGTCGCGTCCGCTGTTCACGGTCAGTTGCTCTTCGGCATGGATAACGCTGTTGGTGTTGCTCTGTGACTGGCTGTTTTCCTTACCCTTCTGCTGTGACGCCCCCAGCTCAATACTGATACCGTTCTGTGAACCGATGAGGCTGACGCCCACGCCGGCGCTGACCTGGTTGCCGCTGTTTTTACTCTGACTGTTGTGTGTGTTCTGTGAGGCGGTCAGCAGAATATCCCGCCCCGCATCCAGTACCACCTGTTTCCCGCCAATCTGTACGCCCTGACCGGCGATATCGTTACGGGCGTTAATAATGACGTTCTCACCGGCATTGATGGTGGTGCCCTGTGTGTCAGTGCTGTGATACCGGCTGTCCTGTGAGGACGAGCCTGCCGTGACAGAAACCTTGCCCTTCACAACAGCCGAGTCTGTCATCATACCCTGTGCGGCGGTGGTGCCCGCCTGACCCGCCTTAATGGCAGTGAGTCGGGCATCGTCGCCGTTTTCCGCGCTGCGGGCAGCCGTTTCAGCCGCCTTAGCCGCATCAACAGCCCAGCCACCGGCGGAGGCGGTCACCCCGTACTGTGAACTGCTGCTGTGGGCTTCCCCGTCACGGGTGTCGCGGCTCACGTCAAACAGCACATTTTCACCGCTGAGTGAAACCGATTTACCGGCGCTGACATCCGTACCGGAAAGGGACAGATCGCCTCCGGCCTGGGCAATAATGTTGCCGTTTGTACTCGTTAACTGACTGCGTTGTCCGCTTTCAGTGGTCGCGTCATCACGGCTGCTGTGTTTCTCACGACTGAAGCCTGCCGTGGCGCTGTAACCATCGCCACCCAGCGTGCCGATGGTTTTGCTGCTGCCGCTGTTTTCATTGTGAGACGTGTCACGTCCGGCGATCACGTTAATGTCGCCTTTTACCGCTGACAGCATCAGGTCTTCTGTGGCCGTCAGCTGGCTGCCACTGATGTTCACGCTGCCTTCCCGGCTGTTGACATAAATATCGGAACCCTGAATCACCGATGCGTTCTGAGAGGTGCGGGTACCGCTGCTGTTGCTTTCAGACTGGCTCATCCCGCCCGGCAGAAGCTGGCTGCCGTGTTTGCCGCCCCCGGTGGAGGCCCGGGTGGCACTGCCTGCGGTCGGCATTTCTGAGCTGATGTTCCAGCCACTGGATTTGCTGCTGTTGCCCCAGGTTTCGGTATCCGTGGAGGTGGTGATGTTCACATCACGCTTCGCATCCAGTATCACCGCTTCACCGGCATTCACCTGACTGCCTGCAATCAGGATATTGCCGCTGTTGCCACCCTGCTTGCCGGTGGCGGTCATCTGAATATTGCCTGCTGCTGCCAGAGAGCTTCCGCTGTTAAATTCGCCCTGGTAGTGTGATTCAGAGGACGACTTGCTGCTGCCTGCGGAGACAGCGACCATCTGTCCCGGACCATCAAGGGCCAGGGCGGCGCCTTCCGCACCCAGTGACTTCACCTTATCAACGGTGCTGTTACCGCTGCCGTCTTTCCCGCGCACGGTGTCGCGCACATTGCGTACCGTGTCCTCAAACGGCGCTTTCACGCTGACGGTGATACCGGAGGATTTTGTCTCCTGTTTCACCGATTCGGTGACCGTGTCCCGTCCGGGGATAATGGCAATGTCACTGCCGGTGATATCGATATGCCCGGTGGCACGGGACGTGTCGTCCTCTGCCCGTCCGGCAATTACGTCGGCGGCGCTTAACGTGACCTGATTTCCTGCGCTGATAATGACGTTACCGCCGGAGGTGCCCACCATGCTTCGTGCATCGCTCTGCGTGGTCTCCGCGCCCTGGCGGGTGGTTTTTGACGACTGCGAACCAATGGTCACACCGAGACCCGAACCACTGGAGAAGATGCCGGATTTCTTCGTCTTCTTCATGTCGTAATACGTGTCGGTGTTGGTGGCAGCTTCCACCGTCACGTTGTTTCCGGCCTTCAGTGCCACGTCGCGTTCAGCGGCAACGGATGAGCCCTGAATCGTCAGGTTATTATCTGCGCTGAGCACCACGTTTTCCCCTGAAAGCTGAGTCCCTTTCTCACGGGTGTGGTTTTCCTCGTGGATGGTGTGGGTGGTCTTTTTACTGAACATGCCACCGGAGGTTTTCTTCTTCTCCCGGTATTCATAGTCACTTTCAGTGGCAGTGGTGAGGGTGATATCCCGTCCGGCCACCACGGCTGCGTTTCCGTTGGCATATACATCAGCGGCCTGTGCGGTCACATCCCGTCCGGCCACGATGGTGGTGTCGCCACCGGACGTGATTTCCGTTCCCTGCTGGCGAACGGACTCGTTAATCGCTTTCTTTTTCTTCGACGTATAGCTGTCGCCGGCACTGGCCGACTCCGCCATCAGGTTCACGTCACGTCCGGCCTGGATGGCGACGTTGTTTTCGGCTGCAATACCGGCGGCCTGGCTTGTAATATCCCGACCAGCAGCAAGCGTCAGATTATTACCTGCTGTTACCGTGGACACCGCTGCATGGCTTTCGTGGCTTTCAGTGTTGCCGTTGCGGTGAGACTCACCTTCACGGGCTGCGTTCAGGTTCAGGTCGTTACCCGCAGAAAGCAGGGCGCTGTTACCGGCGGAGACGGACGATGCGGTGACATTCAGATTTTTGTCCGCCGTCATCAGCAGGTTTCCGCCCGCACTGACCGTGCTGCCCTGCTGCGTGGTGCGACTGTTGCTGGCTTCGTACCGCCACCCGTGGCGGCTGTCGCTTTCGCTTAACGGGTTTGCGGCAATATTAATATCATTACCCGCAAACATACCGAGTGAACCACCGGCGGTGACCTCAGCCCCGGTAATGTTAATATCCCTGCCTGCTTCCATTGTGAGCGAATCACTGGCTTTAATGGTGGCAGTGGTACCGATATCTGTACCACTGAGTTGGGTACGATCGGTGCCGACATTCCACTGTTGTGAGCGGGTCACATTATTGATACTGCCGCCGATACTCTCCAGCGCTACCGTCTTACCACTGATGGCTGAGCCAATGTTGTTGATATCCCCGATGGCGCTCAGGTCCAGACTGCCGCCCGCGCTTATCAGCCCCGCATTCAGGTTGTCGATACTGCCGGCACTGTCGAGTGAGAGACCGTTCTGTGCGGTGATGCTGCCTGCGCTGTTGGTGATATTGCCACCCGCAAGCTGCACGTTGTTTCCGCTGATAACGCTGCCGTTATGAAGGGTGATATCCTGCGGGGAAAGGTACAGCTTTGGCACCATCACGGTCTGACCATTGATGGTCGCGGATTCCCACCACAGAATACTGCCCGTGAGTTGTGCCACCTGTTCAGCGGTCAGCGCCACGCCGAACTGCAGCCCGAGATTCTTCTGCTGGCTGGCGGCGCTGTCCATCAGGTACTGTATCTGTTCGAGATCAGAACCCATTCCATTGATATAACGTGAACCGGTCAGGTTCAGCATCGCATTTGACACATACCGCGTATCAAAGGCCGCATCCCCGAGGAAGCGGTAATCCTTCTCCGGTTTCAGACCGAGGCGATCAAGGAAATACGATGAGCCGAGGAACTGTTTTTCATCACTCCAGCGCGTATCCGCCTGCGGTGCCTGAACGGGTTTCATCCCGAGAAGTCCGTACAGCCCGTCAAACAAGCTGTTGTCCACATTTCCGAGACCGTCCAGCTTTGGGTTCACCGTAATCAGGTACGGGCTGTCGGGGTCGGAGGAGGGCACGAAATAACCGTTGTTGCCTGAGGGCAAGGGATAGCTGCCGCCGCTGCCGTTCTGACCGGAAAGTGACGAACCTCCGGCAATTTCTTTCAGTCCGTCCGTGATACTGTCCAGCCAGCCGGGGGCGCTGACATTCACGTTGCCGGCACCAGTCAGTGATTCACTGTTCAGGCCACCGCTGACCGTCGCCGGTGTGAGCGTGTTCAGCACCGGCGCAGTAATGGTGTTACTGACACCCCCTGCGTTTGCGGTGGTTGTAGCGTTGCTGATGTCATTTGTGAAGTTTGCAGAAACATTACCACCTGCGCTGATGACAGAGCGAAAAAGTTCTCCGGCAGCCGTTTCGGTTTCTCTTCCCTGATAAACAAATCTGATAGTGGAAGACAGAGGGGATCGCACTGAACTCCCGCTGCCATCCCATGGCCAGGGGGCGGACAATTCCAGTAGAGGATTGGCATAGCCCGGACTTTTTACTGTCCAGTCTGAATACGGAACATACTGATACAACCAGTACACGGTATCGGTCCCTGCCTGCCAGGACTGGTTATTCAGCTTATTACCGGAAAGCGTCACATTACGTCCGGCCATCAGCAGACTGGCGAGGTTATCCAGACTGGATGCGCTGACTGACAGGTTCCGTCCGGCTGCAATACGTGAAGCGCCCCCCTGACTTATCACATCAATACGATGCTGCTTCTGAATAAAGCGTTGTTCAGCCGCCGACTCCGCCATGGTGTAATAGTACTGGTCCCATTCGGTTATCACACAATGATCATTGCCATTGGCACCTCCGATACATTGTTCATGATAATCCCGGTATTTATTCAGTCCGTAACTGCCGTCTTTAAGCTGACTGATATCGACATAAAGGAGAGCATCACCCATACCCGGGATCAGCGAACTGTTGTCTGTACTGGTTTCCGTCACCGTCAGTCCGTCACGCTCATTCAGCAGATGCCCTGTCTTTATGGTGATATCACCGCGTGTGGTCTCTATGGTGCCCGAACGGTTGATGATTTCGGTATTCGCAGTGCCGGAGGCATTCTTCTGCATCCACAGGCTGTTACCCGCCAGGATATCACCGTGAAGATTGTGCAGCCTGTCGGCAAACAGCTTCAGGTTATTCCCCGTGTAAATCAGCGCGGTATTGAGCAGGGTGCCTGCGGCTGTCATCGTCAGACTACCAGCAGTACCAGTAAAACCGTTTACGGTGATATTGCCACGCGAAGCCAGCTGTACATCTCCACCCGCCTGGAGTGAACCGGAGGCATTCAGCAGGATGTTCTGCGCACTGAGGGTACTGCTGCCGTTGCCGGTGGTGAGCGTTTTGTTATTGGTAAATGCGTCACCGGCACTGAGCGTAATCGCATTCCCCTGCATCACACCGTTATTCGTGACGGCGTTCTGTGAGGTGACGGAAAGCGTTCTTCCTGCCGCCAGCGTGCCGGTGTTAGCGAGCGCTGTAATCAGTTTCAGCGTCGTATCACCGAGCGCCACCACCTGACCACGTCCGCTGAAGTCCCGTTCGTCGAGCAACAGATTACCTGCGCTGTACAGACGACCGGCGTCGGCTTGCGTCAGCGCATCACCCTTAACGGTCAGGGCAGTTGTCCCGAGCGTGGTACCGCTGTTGCCGAACGTCCGGTAGTTCACCAGCAGGTCCGCGCTCTGAAGCGTGCCGCTGTTATTAAGCGATGTGCCTTTCAGTTCAGCACTGCCGGTCGCAAGTACGCGTCCGCCATTCACGGCGTTCACCACATCCAGCAACAGCGTGACGGCCTGTACCAGTCCGCTGCTGTTGTTCGTCAGTTCCGGTGCAGTGAGCGTGAGTTTACTGCCGGAAAGAATTTTACCGTCGTTCTGCAGGCGGGTAGTGGCCTTCCCGGAAGACTCGCCACCGCCCTGTATCGTGCCCTGGTTGTTCAGTGTCGCTGCGGTGACATTCAGTGCATTCTGGCTCAGTAACACGCCACCAGAACTGTTGCTCAGTCCTCCGGAGACTGCCAGCGTCAGCGCTTCACCCTGAAGCCGTCCGCTGTTGGTCAGTTGCCCCGTGGTGACAGAGGTCGTCTGGCCCTGGAGTTGCCCGCCGTTTGTGATATCGCCCGCGTTGAGCGTAAGATTACCTGCACTCAGCAGTTTACCGCTGGCCTGGTTGTTCAAAGTCTGGTTCAGGGTGAGCGCAAGCGCATCCACGCCGGTTATCTCACCGCTGTTCGCCAGCGAATCCGCATCCAGCGTCAGGTTTTGCGCTATCCACTGTCCACTGTTACTCAGCGTCAGTGCCGATAACGCCAGCTCTCCATTTGAGGTGACTTTGCTGCCGGACAGGCCGGTGAGGCTGTTGCTGATTTGCGCATCCAGCCGCTCTGACGCCTGAATTGCACCGCTGTTAGTCAGTGTTCCGGCGTTAATCAGTATCCGCTGTCCCTGCCACTGGCCCGCGTTACTGGTGCTGCCTGCGGTGATATTTAGATCACCGGTCGTGAGTAACGTTCCACCACTGTTATTTGTCAGCGTCAGCAGTGGTGCCGCCATCTCCAGTCGTGACGCCAGCATGAGTGCGGCTACGCCGGTTAGCGTTCCGCTGTTGGTGATACTGTCCTGGCGAACTGTCACATGGTTACCCTGGACGGTACCGCGGTTATCCAGCGAATTTCCGCTAAGGGAAAGGTCGCCTGCCGACAGCAGGCTGCCCCGGTTGTCTGTGGTGGCTGCATTCAGCGTGATGTCGCCCTGACTCATCAGATCGCCAGTGTTGCTGAGCATCCGGGTTGCCGAAGCGGTAAGGTTGCCGGTTGCAAGCCAGCTGCCACTGTTCTGCCAGTCACGGACATTAACGCTGACGTTCTGCCCCTGAGTCTGCCCTGCGGTGGTCAGCGTGGTACCTGAAAGTGTGAGATCCCCGCCCGTGAGCGTGCGGGAGCCTGCCAGTAAATCCAGTATTCCACCAGTCAGCGACAGGGTGGTATCACCCTGTAACAGGCCAGAACTGGTGAGACGGTCTGCACTCAGCGTCAGCGTGTCACCGGCGATGCTGCCGGCATTCGACAGTGACTGTGCCGTGATGTGGTTTGCCCCCTGTGCCAGCAGCAGGCCACCCGCGAGGTTACTCAGTGTGCCGTAATCAACATCGAGTGAAGCACCACTTACCTCTCCGCTGTTGGTCAGTTGAGAGCCTGACAGGGACAGCGCGACATCGCTGGTGATAATCCCGGCGTTTTTCAACTCAGGTATTGAAAGGGAGAGCGCGGCCGGGCTGTACACCACACCATTCTCCCGGTTGTCCAGCAGACGGGAGACCAGTGCGAGCGTCCGTTCACCGTGGATCAGGCCGCTGTTGACAACCGCGGTGCTGTTGATCGCAAGCGCGGAGGCGGTCAGTGTACCGCTGTTGCTGAGGCTGGCGATTTCTGTGTTCAGCGTGGAGGCTGAGGATTTTCCGCCGTGAGTCAGACTGTCGCTGGCCTTCAGCGTGAAGCCATCTCTGGCGGCCTGTATCCCGTCAAGCTGCGCGTTCTGTACATCCACGCTGATGCTGTTGCCCTGGGTCAGTGCGGTGGCGGTGGTTGTCAGACGGTTGCTTTTCACGGTCACGGTGCCATCCGCAACGGTCTCTCCGGACAGCGTAATGTCACGGGCGTTGATATTCAGCGCTGAGGCACTTTTGAGATTGCCAGTGCTGGTCAGCCCGGCGGCGGTGACCTTCAGACTGTTACCCTGGACTGTGCCGGTATTGTTGAATGTCCCGGTGTTAACTGTGGCGTCCGTCCCGGCGGCCAGTGTGCCGCTGTTGTTCAGGCTGCCAGTGCTGACGGTAAGCAATTTCCCGGCAACGGTACGACCTTTCAGCGTGGCATCACCCGTGGTGGTGAGGGTGACATTTCCGGCGGCATTCACTGCCCCCGAGGTCTGGTTCAGACGCTGTGCGCTGAGCGTGGCGTTCTGTCCGGCGGTCAGTTCCCCGCCGTTCCAGGTAATCAGCCCGGACGAGGACAACGCCAGATTTTTATCCGCCACCAGGCGGGACTGATTCAGCGTCAGTGCGGTTGTCCCGGTAACGTTAAGATTGCCACCGGCTTTGTTATCACCGGAAAGTGTGACATCCGTCCCGCTGACCGTTGTGTTGCCGCTGGCAAGGCTGTCTTTCAGGACAAGCTTACCGGCGCTGTTCAGCGTAATATCGCCGCTGCGGGCATTAAGGTTACCGAGGTTCACCCCGACACCACTTTCGGTGGAGGTCAGACGGATACGGTTGGCGTACATCCCGCCGAGTGCGCCGGTGTCAATGGCGACTTTCGGCACCTCACCTTCACCTTTCAGCGCTGCGACGCGGCCGTCCGCTGTGACGCGGTTAGCCCCGGTGGTGACGGTTAAATCCTTCGCGTGCAGCGCGGCGTTCACTTCCGTTGCGCGGGCAATGATGGACACGGCATCCGACTGGCTGCCGTCCAGACCTGCGCCATTGATGGTGATGGAGCCTTTCGAGACCTCCAGCGCCTGCAGACTGCCGTCGGCGTTCATCACCGGTTTCCCGGTGGTCAGCGTCACGTTCGGGGTATTGATAAAACCGCAGCCGTTACAGGTAATGCCGTAAGGGTTAGCAACCATCACGTTCGCCGCTTTGCCCGCCACTTCGGTATAACCCTGAAGCTGTGAACGGTTAGCGCCGGTGACTTCGTTGATAATGCCTTTCGCTTCCTGTCCGGCTTTCAGGTTCGGGTTACTCTGAATGAGCCCACCCAGTTGCGTCTGGTTCAGCTTACCGGTGGCGTTGTTAAGGATTAAACCTTCTTTCCCGACGTTATACTCACCGTATTTGTTATGGGATATCCCCGCTCCGTTGGGCGTGGCGATATTCACCACCGGCACGCCGTTTCCGGCCTTGTCCATCGTCGTATTACCGGTGGGGGTGACGGTGGCTGCGACCGCGGGCAGCAGCGGTTGCGTTGCCAGCAGGGTACTTAACAGCCAGCTCAGGATACGCTGAGAAAAACGGGTCTGATTGTTATCCATCGTTTTTGTCCCTTAAAACGCCACCGCCACGCGGTAATATATAATGAGATGATCCGGTGCCAGCCAGTCCGGGTATTTCACAGGCGTTCCCACTGTAAACTGTGTCGAAAACCAGCGGTTCGCGCTGGTCAGCCCGACTGCCGCGCCCCACAGCGTGCCGCTGGCGTACGGGTCCTGGTCGTCCTGTTTCAGCCAGCCGCCATCCAGCGCTGCCATCACGCTGATTTGCCCCATCCACGGCAGGGTAAACAGCGAGTAATTCAGCTCATTTCGCAGATAACCGCCATTGTTGCCGGAAAGGTACTGTTCTTTAAAACCGCGGACAGAGCTTTCTCCACCCAGTGTGAGCTGTTCAGATCCGTAAAGCCGGTCCGGTGACCACTGAAAGTAAATGCTGCTGAGCCACCAGAGATCGGCTGCGACGGGTCGCTGGAAGCTGCCGTTGAGGCTCCATTTGCGAAACTCCGCTTTCGGCACATCGCCGTATTTATCGTGATCGTCTTCCGCGCCCAGCCACGGTACGCCGTGGGTAAAAGACGGGTTGAGGGTCGCCACACCGCCGAACATTTTTTGCGTGTGATTGATGCCGAACATCACACTGGAGAGCTTACGGCTGCTGGATTCCAGCAGCACGTCATCCAGATAATTGCGACTGATGCGGTGGATGATGCCGGTGGTAAGACCGGTTTTGATATCGCCGTTGCGAAACACCACCCACGAGCCGATAAGCCGGTGCGTTTCGCTGTCGCCGGTTGAGCGCCACGGCCAGCCGTTGTTATCAATGGTGTTGAGGTAATTGCTCCAGCTGTAGCTGTAATCAAGCAGACCGTAGCCATACGGCACACTGACACCCGCGGCAAAATTCTGCGCATCATGCGAAGCCGAAAAATCGCTGCTGCGCCCGCCGCTGACGAACCATTTATCCGCCAGCCCAAGCAGGTTATTGCCGGTCAGGGCACCGCTGAACTGGCCGGTCCCTGTGCTTTTCTGCCCGCTGTTGTCGAAACTTACCGAACCGATAAGCGGAAATTCCGGGGCGGCAGTGAGATTGGCAATTGACCAGCCCTGTTTGTCTCCAGGCTGAATTTCAATTTCCACCGGAGCCTGCCGCACGCGGTTTAATTGCTCCATACCCTGTTCAATATCGCGCAGGTTGAGGATTTTTCCTTCCAGCCCGGGAAACGTCATGGCGAGCGTCCGCTGCGGTACACCTTCCAGACGGATTTGCTGTAACCGGCCTTCCAGCACCGTGAGGGTCAGCACGCCGGAGGAGAGGTCCTGTTCGGTCAGAAAAGCGCGACTGGTGATGTATCCCTGGCTGATATACCAGTCGGAGACGGCGTTAGTGACCTGCGTCAGGCGGGTCATATCCAGGCACTGATTCAGCCAGGGGGCGGTAATTGTGTCGGCGTCGCGTGGAGAGAGCAGAGTGGCACCGCGCACTTCAATACGGGAGATGGTAAAGCACGGGCCTTCTGTGATCGGCGGCACGACAGGCGCAGATGAGCGGGGTAGCGGTGTGCTGCGCTCCAGTTCATCACGCTGACGCTGGTTCTGCTCAAGCAACTGTTGTTGCTGCTGTTGAATGGTATCGCGGTCAGCCGGAGAGAGCGGTGCCGCTGTGGCACGCACGCACGCTACCGCCAGAATGGAGATACAGAAGAGGCGCGTGACGACGGAAAATCCGCGTACTGGCTTCCTGCCCATTGCTTATCCTTAAGGGAAGTTTGTATGAAAATTGAACGAGAAAATAAGGGATTAGTAAGATTTTGTAAATAACATTATTAATTTTATGCATATGGTAACTAAGGCTAATATGTTTTTTCGTCCCCCTTCATGGCTTTTCATGGTTATCAGGTTTATTGTTATCAAAACATTGCTGTTGTGCCGGATGCTTGCGACGGGAGTTATCCGGCCACTTTTTAAGCTCATTTCGCTGTCAACTGTGCGTCGAAAAATAAGAGCGACCAGAAGGGAAGAAGCAGATGATTCAACTTCTGAACAGGGTTAACCGACAACCATACCTCTGACTCTCAGCGATGAAGTTCAGGAGCTGTAATCAACCGCTCTAAACACTACCCTGCAGAAACATCAGCGCAGAGATAATCTGAGTATAGCGGTTTAATAATTTTGGTAACTTGATCAGAAGTGCTATGCACACCTCAGGACAACACATTATCCTCAATGAAAAAAAATTATCATCGCTGAGTTTAAATGCGAATCCGCTTGACCTGCTCTTAGCTGATTGAGACACCGAGATTTAAGTGATGCCTTAATCAATTGTAAAAACAACTGTGATCTTTCGCTTCTTGCTCATAACCGACCTGACAGGTCGCTTGGTCTGTCCGCTCCGTGCCACAAGCGGAAGTTGGCGGCCTAGAGACTCTTAAAAAATTAATGGTTCGTTTTGCGGGGATACTTACAGACGAATGAAATATTGCCGTTGAGATTTCGGGACGACGTGTTGAGCTTGACCGGTTCAACACCGATATCAGGACCACATGACGACAGAAAAAAAGAAAACTGTTTTGACCTGAACAGCACAGCTCACTTAAGCCCGACCAGTGCCGGTTGTTGATGTCTGTTGTCTGAGATCATGTCTATACTGCATGAAATCGCATGAGTCTCATGCAGTATTTCTCACGCAAAAAAACCATATGTGGTGGCTTCTGTATCGAACTACGATATGCATGAAAACTATTGCATTAAGTGAAGCGGGCAGGCGAGCGAGGTTGCCCGCGCTGGAGGGGATTATGAGTAATTGTATTCGTTGACCTTGCTACGGCGGATGTACGTTGTAAAAAATCAATATATTCCTAAACAATCGATAGACACAAGTATCGACCATCAATAGTATAAATTTCATGATAAACGCATGTTTAAAAAGGATGTTATAGAATGAGCGGTTATTCGGTGACTTATGAAGAGAGATTTCTTTTTAAAGAAATCGGTTCAATAGCTACGAAACCTGATGTTGCTATTACTGAACTTGTAGCTAACTCACATGATGCTGGCGCAACGGTAGTAAAAATAAATATATCTGAAACCAATCCGCAAGTCCTCACTATTGAAGATAATGGAGTAGGACTTACGAAAGAACAATTCGAAAGCAGGTGGCTTAGATTACGATACGATAGGCACAAGCATCAGGGGGCTTATGTCGAATTTCCTAGCGATGTTGATGTCCAAACTAAACGTCTTGCGTTTGGATGCAATGGTGTAGGGAGACATGCAGGACTATGTTTCGATGATAATTATATAGTTGAAACATGGAGGGACTCCATCCGCAATTATTATCATTTAGCTGTATCCTCCGGTCAAAGTCCAATAAAAGTTATTGAACACCGTAGCGAGAAATCAACAGGTCATGGTTCTAAGATTACAGTAAATATTACTCGTAACTATGTCGACTCTGAACAAATATCAGATATTATATCTGCAAGGTTTCTTTTTAATCCGGAATTTCATGTTTATGTTAACGGCCGCAAAATCACCTTGCTAGAGCATCCTGGGGTGGTAAAAACGGAAGAAATAAATCCAATCGGAAACATAAAAATAAAACTGACTTTAGTAGATTCTTCTGCTGCGGCTAGAACTTCAAATCAGCATGGTGTCGCTTTTTGGCTGGGTGGGAGATTATTAGGAAAACCTTCTTGGTACATTGCTAAAAATCAAATAATAGATGGGCGAAAGTCATTTGCCAAAAGATATACTTTAATTGCTGAGTCGAATGATCTATTCAGCTATGTTGAACCTGATTGGTCCAGCTTCAAGTCAGACTTTACAACTATAGACCTTATATCTAATGAGATCGGTAGGATTCTTCGAGGCTGGTATATTGAGTTATCTCAAATAGACATGCAACAAGCAAAATCCACGGTAATTCAAAACCATGTTGAGGATATAAAGAGTCTAAACATTCTTGCTAGAAAGGAACTGAATGATTTTCTAGACAATATTTTGGAGGAAAGTCCAGATGTTAAATTGGAATATTTGGAGTTAGCATTTAAAGCAGCTATAAATTTAGAGAAATCCAGATCTGGGATTTCACTTTTGAGAAAGTTAATTAGCATTTCACCTGATGATGTAGAAGCGCTGAATGTTTTTTTGGATGAATGGAATGTAACAGATGCAATGACAATTCTTGCTGAAATTGACTCTCGCATAAAGTTAGTTGAGATGATTTCCAAGATTAGTGGTGACCATAGTGTGGATGAATTACATACTTTACATCCACTAATCGAGAAAGCCCGTTGGATTTTCGGTCCAGAATTCGATAGTGCCGAATATTCAAGTAACAGAGGGCTTATCAAAACAATGGAGACCATATTTAAAAAAAGTTATAGGAAAGAATGTTTTTTAAATTCATCAAAACGTCCTGATATAGTCGTAGGTAGTAATTCATCTTTAAGCATGCTTGGGCTTGAAGAGTTTGATGGTGAAATAAAGAAGACTAAGACTGTACTTTTAATTGAGCTTAAGAAAGGCGGTTTCACTATTGGTCGTGATGAGATGAATCAGGCAAGATCTTATGTGGAAGATATTTGGCATACTGGCGTAGGATCTTCACGTCCTTTTATTAAAGCATTTGTTGTTGGTGATACTATAGATAGATTTGCCAGCAAGTATCAAGCAGTTGGAAATAATGAAAATGATCAGTTTGGCGAAGTTAAAGCTATTACTTTCGATGAAATGGTTAGGACTGCGCAAGCTAGGCTTTTTAATTTACGGGACAAAGTATTCCTTAGGTACGACAGCTTAGACAATGAAGCTACGATGAGCAACGTTATCAATATTCCTACACAAGATAAATTTAGCATTTAAATTTCACGCCTGAGTCAGGTAATAATAGTTATCACCTGACTCACAATTTTATGACGTAATAGTACAATTTATTTTGTTACGGCTGATTATCTTTTGGTACTCAAATTTAGTTGGGAAGTAGGTTATTGTTACTTTCTTTGGTTGTAACTGGTCCGTCCATGAAGAAATGACTATGCTTATTCCACTAAAGATTCTTCCTGAATTGTCGATAATTGATCCGAAAAGCTAAATTCTTTACGGAATCATCGTAATTAAGGAAAGTACATGTTACTGAGTTTAATAAATAAAAAGTTAAGGTGTTTACTAATTATCATAAGTATGATGGGTTCAGGCTGTGTAACACAATCCCCATATCATTCCTCCGACCCCGTAGATCAGGCATTAAAAGTTTGTGGATTAGGATACTCATCGGAAGCGGCAACGCTTTATCGAGGTGCTTACCAGATGACTAATAAACAAGTATCTGCTGAATTTGAAACAAAGTTTAGCCAAAACCTTGAAACTCAGATGACCAGTATGTTTAAGAACTTTAAGCCTTCGGACGGAAGTTCCATGAAGATCGTGAGCGAACAGATAAATGAAAGTCGAGATTGTGTATTAAGTCTGATAAACAGTTATAGAGAACCCTCTCGAAGTGATTTAGTTTCACAATGCATTACCGACTTTAAGAAACGTGTAGGTGATACTGGTAATGGTTATCCTTATGTCCGGGACTGGACAGTTCTTGAAAGCGATCCACGCAACTCCAAAAATAAGTTAGTTGTTGGCTTTATATTTAGCCAAGGAGGACCAAACATCCCTGGAAAAATAATTTGCAAAATAAAGAATAATAAATACGACGATCTTATTTCATCCGAATAGATAATATTATTTAGATGTAGTTATTAAGTATGCAACGGCTTACCCTCCGAAGCTCCGTTTCTCTGGGTTGGCCCTGACCTGCTCCCTATGACTCAAGACACCTGATGTAAGTATGCATTCCGAACTTCCGCTGTTCCCTCATAGCTGCCATTCAAAGCATTAATAATTTTTGTAGATTTTCTATTCCACATAAACGCCTGCATGAGTAATCCTGATATGGCTCATCTTAAAGAACTGGCACCACGTGTGGAGCAATACAGCATCGATGAGATGTTCCTGACATTTATGGCATCGATGGTTGTATAAATTATGAGGATTTTGGCCGCCAATTGCGCGGGCACGTCCTGAACGGAACCGGTCTGACAATCGGTGTAGGAATGGGCCCAACAAAAACTCTGGCAAAATCCACACAGTGGGCATCAAAGGAGTGACCTCAGTTCGGAGGGGTGCTGGCCCTGACTTCCGTAAACCCGAAACGAACGGAAAAGCTGCTTTCGATGCAGCCCGTCGAGGAAATCTGGGGGGTTGGCAGACGCATCAGCAAAAAACTGAATACTTACGGGATCACAACTGCCCTGCAGCTGGCCCGCATGCACCCAGCCTTTGTGCGCAAGAATTTCGCGGTAGTGCTGGCACTGTGCGCGAACTAAACGGAGAGGCATGTATATCGCTTGAAGAGGCACCTCCGGCAAAACAGCAAATTGTCTGCAGTCGTTCGGAGAAAGGATCACAACTTACGATTCGCTGCGCCAGGCTGTTTGCCTATACGCCGAACGGGCAGCTGAGAAGCGGCGGGGAGAACGACAATATTGCCGACACATGCGGTATTAATCAAAACATCACCATTTGCAGTCAAAGAGACTTACTATGGTAACGTGGCAAGCGAAAAGTTGCTTCTTCCCACCAGAGATACATGTGACATCATTAACGCCACTGTAAAGGCTCTGGATCGTATCTTTCTTGAGGGGCATCGTTACGCAAAGGCAGGCGTGATACTGAATGACTTTACCCCTTCTGGCGTTTCTCAGCTTAACCTGTTTGACGAGGATCAGCCTCACCTGAACAGCGATAAGCTGATGAACGTGATGGACGGGATAAATCATTCCGGTCTGCGAAAAGTGTGGTTTGCCGGACGAGGGATAACGCCTGAATGGCAGATGAAGCGTGAAATGCTCTCACCGTCTTATACAACAAAATGGTCAGATCTTCCCCGCGCTTCCATTCGCTAATACTGGCCACGCGGTATGGTATGTACGCAGGTTAACCTACAGGCGGAATGTTCTGCCTCAGCAAATTTACAGCATCCTTTTCAGACATATGAAACTGTACCCGGTGGCGAGCAGCGACATCGAGCGCGAATACTTTCGTGTACACTTCCGTCGAACTCACCGACTTATGTCCCATCAGGCTCTGCAACACCTTTAGCGGAATACCGGCATACAGCATATGCATCGCGTACGAATGGCGGAACGTATGTGGAGTGACCGGAACAGAGAACGTGACGCCGTCGGCCGCTGCGGCCTCTACAGCTTCATTCAGCCAGGTGCGTACTGTGCGGTCGGTAATTTCCCAGATGCGCGCCTTCTCCGTTCGGCCGGTACGTTTGTTGCGTCGCTCCAGCGGAATTTTTAGTGTGGCCACCATCATACCCAACTGGCTGACGTACTGGTGATCGGAGAGTGGAACCTGGCGGTGAGTCTGACTTCCTGCCGGAACGCGTCCTGCCGTTCTAGCCGCTTTTTCCGTTCGCTGCTTGAGGGTGGCCAGTTGCACGAACGGCCAGGTCAAAAGTAGATACCGGTTTATCCCGGGCATGCTCTGGTACGCACAATGCGTTAGCCTGCATTCGTCAGCGTCTTCCAGCTCATGTTCGAAATAACCGCCGCTGTCATGCGTTCAGTGCAGACGTAGAGGATTATTACAGGAACGGCAGAATCAGAGCCCCTTGAATGCAGAGTCAGATACCGGATGAGGGTTACTCCCGTTACTTTATTCGAACCCCTTATACTAGGGGTGTTAGCCAGCCAGACCCGGCATGATTACTGCCCCCAGTCGTCCATGATCCGGGGGGTGATGTCACCGGGTCTGGTGGGGCGCTGGTAACCGCTAATAGGGGCTAGGTCAGGCACTTTATGCCGGGACCGTCTGTAACGTGGATGCCGGTACCTGCTCCCCGAGGTTATCTGGTTAACCCGTATAAACAGGGAGACAGAATGACCGAATCCAGCGATTACGAATCAGTCCAGGTCTTTATTGGCGTTGATGTCGGTAAAGATACCCATCACGCCGTTGCCGTTAATCGTTCAGGTAAACGCCTGTTCGACAAAGCATTACCCAACGACGAAAACAAACTCAGAGCGCTGGTATCTGACCTGAAACAACATGGTCAGATACTGCTGGTTGTTGACCAGCCTGCCACCATCGGTGCGTTACCCGTCGCCGTTGCCCGTTCTGAAGGTGTCCTTGTCGGATACCTCCCCGGGCTGGCAATGCGCCGTATCGCCGACTTACATGCCGGTGAAGCCAAAACCGATGCTCGTGATGCAGCCATCATCGCCGAAGCTGCCCGTACTCTGCCTCACGCGCTACGCACTCTGAAGCTGGCTGACGAGCAAATCGCCGAGCTCTCCATGCTCTGTGGCTTCGATGATGATCTTGCTGCACAGACAACGCAGGCCAGCAACCGTATCCGCGGTCTCCTGACACAGATACATCCGGCACTGGAGCGCGTTATCGGTCCGCGACTGGATCACCCGGCAGTACTCGATCTTCTCCAGAGATATCCCTCACCCGATAAACTTGCTTCGCTGGGTGAGAAGAAACTGGCAACCCAGCTCTGCAAACTCGCGCCCCGTCTGGGAAAGCGCCTTGCTACAGATATCACCCAGGCACTAACACAGCAAACCGTCGTCGTTCCCGGCACGAATGCCGCTGTCGTCGTTCTGCCACGCCTGGCACTCCAGCTCATCACGCTGCGTAAGCAAAGAGACGAGGTGGCCCTTGAGGTGGAACAGCGGGTTCTTGCTCACCCTCTTTACCCGGTCCTGACCAGCATGCCCGGAGTCGGTGTCAGGACCGCAGCCAGACTCCTCACAGAGGTCGCCTGCCGCGCCTTCGCCTCTGCCGCACATCTCGCTGCTTATGCTGGCCTTGCGCCGGTAACCCGGCGCTCCGGTTCGTCAATACGTGGCGAACACCCATCAAGGCGAGGCAATAAAACCCTCAAACGGGCGCTGTTCCTGTCGGCCTTCGCGGCGCTAAGAGATCCGCTCTCCAGGGCTTACTACACACGCAAAATGAGGCAGGGAAAGCGACACAATCAGGCACTTATCGCCCTGGCAAGACGACGCTGTGACGTTCTGTTCGCCATGATGCGTGACGGTACTTTTTATACCCCTGCGGCATCATAAACATGCTTGACAACTTTATAGGGGCACCCCCCCGTGGTTAAGGGCCGTACGAATGGTGCGAAATTGCATGGTGTAAATATTGTCATGATGTCCCGATGGTAAGTGGCTGACAGCCCAGACTCATTCTGTGCAACGTTCATGGCTGTGGTCACCAGTCCGGCAACTCAGGCAGTAGCGCTCACCGTGATAATCGCTGTCGCAGCCAGAACAGTGCCAGTCAGTTTTACGCACTAGGGGTAAGATATCCGGCACATAGCGACGCAACATGCGTACCCGCCTGGCTTCCTTCGGCTCAGGGCGTACATACGGACAATGGTGGAGTCCGTTTTCTGTCAGGTCTTCCCATGAGTGTTCAAACCACGGGCGGTTGGTGATCCATTCCGGGTGGAATATCAGAGCGCTGCCGCAGAGGTGACAGAAGTAGTGATCGTAAGGATAAATCTGGGCAATGATCGCTCCCGTGAGGCGTCGATTACCATCGAGAGCAATAAACGATTTTGCGTACATAGTATTGGTCCTTTGCTGGATGACGCGCAGGGCTAAACCGTCCCGGGGAGGGCTACACTGTGGGTCATTGGTCTCTGGAGTTAAATCAGGTGGGAGATGTGATTGCGTTTAATCACTCACTGGCGGGACTTTGCAATGCGTTGCTGTAGCCAGGCTTCCACTTCGCTTTCAAGCCAGCGGGAGCTTCTGCCCAGCTTAATGGGCTTTGGGAATTCACCGAGCTGAATGAGCCTGTAAAACCATTTGTCTGTTAAACCGGTGAGCTGGGTGATAAACGCCATATCGACAAACTTATCGTTAAGCAGGCTGGTGGGTGTGGTCATCGTTTTTTCTCCGTTGGTGGTAAGGGAGAAGAAGCCAGGTATTCGAATGATGCAGACTTCTTCAAACTATGACGCACTGGCGTGATTTTTTACCGGGTAGATTCAGCTCCGCTTACGCCTCCTGCCACTGACTGCCGGAGCAGGGACTGCGCTGACTCTGTAAATCCGCCGCTCTGTACGCTGCGACTGTTTACCCAGATAGCTAAGGATGTACTGCATACCCTCCCTTCCTCTGCGATCTGAAAAGTTGATTACTCGTTCACCTCGCACCCTGTAATGTCCCTTAGGCTCACACCGGTGTGCATAACCTTCTCCATCCGTAATGTCCTCCCACAACGCGCTAATGGTCTCCCAGAAGCACCAGGCCTTCCGGTGGCTCTGACCATTGATATAAAACGCCGCATGAATGTGGTAACGGTGGTCTTCCCCATATTCCATTACCCAGGCATATCCCTCCAGACCAGATATCTCTGCGCATTGCTCAGTCAGCCATGTCATCTCAGCCGCCAGTTGATGAATATCACCATACGCGAATGAATCAGAGTTTTTCCTGTATGCAAAATCCACCCGAAGCATGAGTAATTTCGAATGACAGTCAAATAACCGGTCCTGATGGTTAAATAATACTGACTGAAGAGAAAAGTCTGGTTTGTGGTTTGAGTTGATTACGTATTCCATGATAAATATCCCATAACAGTTATTGGTCATGAGATTACTGGAGAGATTAATTTTTTATGCAGTATACCAATTCAGGTTGTCAGCCATGAAAGTATGTTACTTGAGTATCATTTTTCACACGTACTGTATCGTGAAATGGAATAGGTGTTCATCACACAGGAAAGTCTGACAATCATGATGCTTTACGGCAAAGAATAAACAATTATTCCTTGATTTAGTAAACATTGAATGTACCGGGATGTCTGAAAAGAAATCATCATCCAGTAGACGAAGGAATGCTGTACTTACTGAACAGTCATTATTCCTGGATACAAAGGAATAAGTAAGTAAGTAAGTAAGTAAGTAAGTAAGTGGACAAATAATACATCTTTTATAAAATAACACTAATAACCTTAATGTTTCTTTTCACACAGTCAGTAACCTCCAGAGAATACACACACCACGCAGGTTTGAGTTATTCACACCCTGGTGTTCAAATGATATCAGCCACCATTTCTGTCTTCCGGACTTGATACCTGTACAGGCATGTGTTCATGAAAGATTTGTATACGCACACTGTTTGACTCCCGGAACTGGTTCCCCTGCCACTGTAACATTTAATGCAATAGTATTTTGCCGTTATTTATACCGATACGGGGTTTCTTTCCTGATTACGCCCCCGGCATTTTCACGCACAAAAAACACACAGGGAAGAGAGTAATTATTGGTTACTCCGGAAAAATATTCCATGAGCGGCCCGGAAACATGAAAAAAGGTAAATTCATGACGGGCTAGCGTATTTATTTTCGAGGGGAAACCGCATTCTTCCCGGAGATAACCATCAGACCACAGAATGCTCTGCAACTGGATGACAGGATAAGATACTCCCTGACCAGGTAAACGCAGTCGGAAAAACAGTCTCCCTGTAAGACGCTGACCGGCAGTAACGGAACACGCTCAGTCGCCTGAAAAGACAGTCAGAATCGTTTTCACCTTAAAATCATGTCATAACAATCTGAAACAACAGAAAAAAACAAACACACAAAAAATGACAATAAAATTATATATAATTCATCTAATTCAATGAATTAGCATGCAATCACAAGCTCTGAATAATGCTTAAAAGGCTATGTTTTACCATGCCGGACTTGTGATCCAATCGCTCTTAATTCAGAGCTTTATACGATATAATTCTGAGGTATAAAAACAGAACCAGTATTCGGGAGAGCAGAATGAGAAGGGACGGACTGAATGATTTTTATGAAGTGAACTTTCTGAGGTTAAGGGAGATAGATGCCACGTATCCATCGGAACCCATACGTTACGCGGACCTGGCTGACATATACAGCTTCATCAGCTTTAAAGATGCAGAATGTGAAAAAATACCGCCGGATGAAATTTCCACTAAAAAAAGAAAAACGCAGGTAACAGACGGCTACGCATGCAATCTTTTGTCGGACATTCTTAAATATGAGTATTCATTACTCCCTGACTCATCCCGTTCTCTCGCGGGAACGTATAAATATTTTAAACTTCATTACGAAGCCCCCCAAAAATATAAAGGAGAATTGAAGAAAAATCTTATTTATAAAGAAGATGCGTTACTTAAAATCCAGACTGAATATAACAAAATAAAAAATAAAACATCCGGAAAAATCACAATAATCCCAATCAGCTTTCACCTCAACCGCAAGACAAATGGAAAACTTGAACACATCATCGATGACTTAACCATGATTAACATGGCCTTTGCCTCGATGATGAGTAAAATAAAGCATCGCACAATGTACAGCCGGATAGCCGGACATGTAAGGCTGGGCATACTGGATGAAAAATTTGAGCCTTTCGCCCATGTGTTATTTTTTATTCAGGACGGGGCCGTCAGTCATGACTTCATCAGGGAAATTATTGAGGTCTGGTACTCTTTCATCCCTGAAGGCATTGAATGCAGGGCAGGTATTTCAGGCTTCGACTTTGATTTTTTACTCGACTTCCAGCGCGAAGTCATCAATGAACAAAAAAGTTCTCCCACGCCAGGAGGAATAACTTTTTTCATATCCGATATACTGAACCCGTTCCCTGACGTCACAGCTACCGGATATGATAACCGTGAACCCTGTGCATTATTTTCCCGTCTGGTCAGAAGAACAGAAAGGGAAGATAACATCAACAGAACCCACAGACGACGTCTTGCTGACAGGGAGACAGAAATCAGTGCGACTAAAAAAAAGAGTGGTTATGACAAACTGAAAAACACACCTGCAATTCACAGGGAATATTTTTTAAGAATTGCAAAAAAAGTCAACAAAATTCCTTTTATGCGCACCATAAACTGAATAAACATATCTGCGGGGCGCGCGCGCCCCTGCTGAT
The DNA here is from genome assembly GCF_002880615.1 of Citrobacter freundii complex sp. CFNIH2. NCBI lineage: Bacteria > Pseudomonadati > Pseudomonadota > Gammaproteobacteria > Enterobacterales > Enterobacteriaceae > Citrobacter > Citrobacter freundii complex sp. CFNIH2. The sequence continues at coordinate 3,256,316 of NZ_CP025757.1, forward strand.
ATCTGAATAAAATGCTATATCCGCATTTTTAAATTTTTCTCAGTTATATATCACCTCAGTGAATTCCCTCCCGTTTACTTCAGTCAGGCCATCCCCACCGGATGGCCTTTTATTATGCCGAGGCTTATATGAAACATCCTTCGGGCTATGCCCTTATCCGTCGCCATCTGCGGCGCTATCCCCGCGCCCTGCGTCAGCATCTTCTCCGGGAACTCAACCAACTCGTCACATACGAACCCGTGATTGGCATCATGGGCAAAACCGGCGTCGGAAAATCTTCGCTGTGTAATGCGCTGTTCCGTAGTCAGGTCTGTGCGGTCAATGCCGTGGAGGCCTGTACCCGCCAGCCTCAGCGTGTACGTCTGCGCTTCGGTAACCATTACCTGACGCTGGTGGATTTACCCGGTGTGGGAGAGAGCATCAGCCGTGACAACGAATACCGTGAGCTGTACCGCGAACTCATGCCACAACTCGATATGGTGCTGTGGGTGCTCAAGGCCGATGACAGGGCATTCTCGGTGGAAGAGCATTTTTATCAGGGGGTATTCGCACAATACAGCGGACCGCTGCCACCGGTGTTGTGGGTCCTCAACCAGGTGGATAAAACCGAACCGGCTGAACAGTGGAACTGGCTGTCGGCACAGCCTTCAGTATCACAGAGTGAGCATATTACGCAGAAGCGCCAGGCCGTCGCCCGTCAGATGGGAACCGCAGAGACGAATATTCTTCCGGTGTCAGTCAGGGGACGGTACCACCTTCCCCGTCTGGTGGAGGCGATGATTACCCGTCTCCCAAAGCAGGCCCGCAGCCCGCTGGTGCCTCACCTGCAAAGCGGGTACCACACCCCCGGCATTATCACTACCGCCCGCAACAGCTTTGGCGATGCCGTGGTGGAAGTGATTGACGCGGTCATCGACCTGACCCCGTTGCCACAGGCCGCACGTTACGCACTCAAGACCGTCACACACACCATGGCCCGTGCTGCCCGGACCGTCTGGTCCTTCTTCTTTGGCTGACTTCCGCATCGATAAGCCTGTCTTCCGTTTCGATAAATAATCTGGCTCTGTCACGATCGATTTTGTCGATCGACCCGATCGGTTTTATTCATTATTCATGATGAATTTCCGGTTATAGAATCCCTCAGGGATACTGTATTCAGCCATTTACTGATTAAAAATCAATGCGATGAATTGCAGGAATGCCTTCATCCGGAGAAAAGTAATGAAAAGGTTTTTTATGGCGCTGACCGCCAGTCTGTTGTTCACCTCACTTCCTTCCCTGGCCGGCAGCGATATGCCCGTTAAAGTGGAGGTCAGCCATGCCGGTCATGAGTGCTATGGCTGCGTCTATGTCACCGTGACAGCAAAAACCGACACCGTTCTGATAAAGAAAATCGATGTTAACCGGGGAAAATGCCCGATGCTGACACACCGAAAAATAGCCTACAGGGGCCGGAACGTGGATGGCTGGTGGCCCACAGATAAACCGTTCACACCCCGCAAAATGACCTTCGCTGACAGTGTCTTCTGGAAATTTGGTCACACACTCGACTTTGGTAAAGCCTGCAATTTTGTTGAGGCACGGGTGTTCACCGACCAGGGCACATTCACCGTCAGCCAGTGATATGGTCAGTATCACTTATCCGCCCTCTTTCTTAACGCGTCTCACCGTCTTCAGGAGAGACCCGTATCGTCTTAACCATCACCCTCAGGGAATACCATGAAAAAGAAAATATTGCTTTCCACTCTTCTGATATCTGCCCTGACTCCGGCAGTGTCACAGGCCTCTGGCAATCGTGATGTCTGGGTCAGCGGCTGGGGTCAGGGGGTGTCTGAGTTTGTGATTCAGGGGAAAGGACAGTCGCAGCTTTACCTGACCTGCGAAGACACCGGCTCACGCGCGGCCACGCTGAGTTTCACCGACGAAAAAGGCCATCAGGTCAGGATGGATAACGGCCAGTCGCTGGACATGAAAATTGACGATGAGGAGCCTGTCAGCGTCAGTGACAGCGAGTCACATGTGGGCTCAGACAACGTGGCATGGGCATGGGATAAACTGCGCACCGGTAAGCGGGTCATCGTGTCCGGGGAAGGCGTAAAGGCCGCCGTGTTTACGCTTAACGGTGCGGGGAAGGTCCTTCCCGCGTTCGGGGACAGCGGCTGTCTGCCGAAATATGCCCTGCCGTAATAAAGACAGGTAACGCCTTTTTTCTGAATTCATTCACGCTCACGACAACAGGAACCTCAGTCCATGACGCATATCCCGGTTCAGGCAACACAAATCCGCCAGCCCTGACCACTGCAGCAGTATTTCACACCGCCGACGCCCTGCTCACCTGAGCGGGGCGTTTTCTTTTGTTTCTCATCAGGGATCAGTTATGCAGACCACTGATAATGCGTTGCTGCCACCCGGCCCCTTCACCCGGGCACAGGCGGAAGCCATGGCCGCAAGCTATCTCAACGTCACCGTCGAAGACGACCAGGGCACCCATTTTCGTCTGGTCATCCGCGACTGCAGCGAAATGCTGATATGGCGGGACTGGAATTTTGCCCCGCAGGCCGGAGAGATGCTGAACCGCTGTCTCATCAGCGACGGTATCCCTGTGTCACCACAGTCACTGAGCCACTGAGCAGCGAAGTCCTGCTCACTTTTTCAACAGAATACAGTCCCCCACAGGCCATGCACCTTCCGGAGCATGGCCTTTCTGCTTTTATGCCCTTTAACCTGATATCAGAGGTATTAACCATGCGCTTAGCCAGCCGTTTTGGTGCGGCCAGTCTCGTACGCCGCGACCGCCCACTGACCCGCAACGAACTGTCCCATTACGTTCCCAGCGTATTCAGTGAAGAAAAGCACGAATCACGCTCAGAACGTTATACGTATATCCCGACCATCACACTGCTTGATAATCTGCAGCGGGAAGGCTTCCAGCCGTTCTTTGCCTGCCAGACCCGCGTGCGCGACCTGAATAAACGCGACCACACAAAACACATGCTGCGTCTGCGGCGTGAGGGGCAAATCACCGGCAAACAGGTCCCCGAAATCATTCTGCTTAACAGCCACGACGGCTCCAGTTCATACCAGATGCTGCCGGGCCTGTTTCGCTTTGTCTGCCAGAACGGACTTGTCTGTGGCGAAACCTTTGGTGAGGTTCGCGTACCGCACAAGGGCAACGTGGTGGAGAAAGTCATTGAAGGTGCTTATGAGGTGCTGGGGATATTTGACCGGGTGGAGGAGAAACGTGATGCCATGCAGTCCGCTCTGTTACCGCCACCAGCGCAACAGGCGATGGCGAGGGCCGCTCTCCACTATCGTTTTGGTGAAGACCACCAGCCCGTCACTACCGCTCAGATACTGACGCCACGTCGTTACGAAGACCGCAGTGATGACCTCTGGACGGTGTATCAGCGGATGCAGGAGAACCTGATGAAGGGAGGACTGACGGGGCGCACCGCACAAGGGCGAAGCAACCGTACCCGTGCTGTGAACGGTATCGACGGCGATGTGAAACTTAATCGTGCGCTGTGGGTGATGGCAGAGAATATGCTCGAACTGCTGGAGCAGGCATAACTTCTACGAGGAGAAACATACCCGTGAACACCGAAACCCATCCGCAACTTCCCTCCGGCCCGTTTACCCGTGAGCAGGCCTCAGGCATCGCAGCGCAATATGACAACGTCGCCATTGAAGACGACCAGGGAACGCATTTTCGTCTGGTTATTCGTTGCGAAGGAGTGATGGTCTGGCGGGCATGGAACTTTGAACCTGAAGCCGGAGTGATGCTGAATCGCTACATTGCTCGTTATGGCATCAGCAGGTCCTGACCGGCTTTAACAGACTTCATTCTCATCCTCTCCCGCCAGCCCTGACCGGCTGGCCTTTTTATTTCCGGAGTCATTAATCATGAACAACGCATTAACGGATAACACCATTCCGACAGACACTCTTTGTGCCACACCTGTTAAAGATGAACAGCGCCTTCGTTTCTGGCCTCAGCATTTTGGCTGTATCCCGCAGTGGATAACCCTTGAGCCCAGCATCTTTGCCTGGATGGACCGGTTGTGTGCGGATTACAGCGGTGGCGTCTGGGCTTTTTACACTCTCAGCAACGGTGGTGCTTTCATGGCTCCGGAAGAGAGTGACGGTCCCTGGTCGCTGTTTAATACCCTTAATGGTAACGGCGCTGAAATGAGTGCTGAAGCTGCGGGTATTGCCGTCTGTCTGATGGCTTACAGCCACCATGCCTGCCGCGCGGAGTGCGATGCCATGACGGAACACTATTACCGTCTGCGGGATTACGCGCTGAACCATCCTGAGTGCAACGCCATTATGCACATCATCGACTGAGGCCCCGCACCATGGAAAAACAGTTACCGTTGTTTGCATATGAACTGACAGCCTCCGCACAACAGACCATCCGCGAGGCACTGACCCTGCTGGAGCGCCAGTTACGCGAACCCGGCGCATCGTTTACGTCCAGCAGCTCAGTACGTGACTGGTTACGGCTCCAGCTGACAATGGAGGAAAGAGAGGCATTTGTTCTGCTGTTGCTGGATAACCAGCATCGGCTGATTACGCACGAAACGCTGTTCAGGGGCACCATCAGCCACACCGAAGTCCATCCACGGGAAGTGGTGAAAGCCTCCCTGAAATACAATGCGGCAGCGGTGATTGTTGCTCACTGTCATCCTTCAGGCCATGCCGAACCCAGCCAGGCTGACAGACGAGTAACAGCGCGACTGAAGAATGCTCTGGACCTTGTGGAAGTGCGTCTCCTGGACCACCTCGTTATCGGCGGAATGGATATCGTCTCGTTTGCTGAACGGGGCTGGTTGTAAGGGAGGAGTATTAATGAAAATTATCAGTAAACGCCAGGCCATGACGATTTACCGTCAGCATCCTCATTCCCGGTTGTTCCGCTTCTGTACCGGCAAATACGCGTGGTCCGGCAGCATCTGCCACTATGCCGGTCGCGAGGTGGAAGATATCAGCGGTGTACTGGCCGTATTCGCAGAACGCCGCCAGGACCGCAACGGCCCGTATGTCGTATTACGCAGCGTAAGCCTGAATTAATTCACGATTAAGGAGAACTCCATTTTGTCGAAGAAAACCACGATAACAACACATGATATCAGCGAACCCTGGTGGGGACTCAGGCGCAGTGTTTCCCCGTGTTTTGGTGCCCGCCTGGTCCAGGAGGGAAACCGCCTGCATTACCTGGCTGACCGTGCGAACTTTGATGGTCAGTTCTGCGATGCGGATTTGCGCCATCTTGACCAGGCTTTCCCGGTATTGATGAAACAGCTGGGGTTAATGCTCACCAGCGGTGAACTGAATCCCCGTCATCAGCACTGCGTCACACTGTATGCAAAAGGTCTGACCTGCGAGGCCGATACGCTCGGTTCGCACGGTTATGTTTATATCGCGATTTATCCCACTCCTGCCGCCACGGCATAACACCGTAATACTTCACCCTTCAGCAAACACATCTTCCACTATAGAGATAACATTTATGCAAACTACATTGCCCTTCATGCGGGCGGTATCGTCATGTCCGTCTCCCGTGGGTGTCTGGCAGACCCTGCTGACCAGCCTGCTGGCACACCACTATGGTCTCACGCTTAACGATACGCCGTTCAGTGATGAACAGGTCATTCAGCAGCATATCGAGGCGGGTATCTCGCTGGCCGATGCCCTGAATTTTATTGTAGAAAAGTACGAACTGGTCCGGACTGACCGGCCAGGCTTCAGCATCCTGACGCAGTCTCCGTTTATCACACCCATAGATATCCTCCGGGCCAGGAAAGCAACGGGGCTGATGAACCGTGACACGTATAAAGAGGTGACGGCGATTACCAGAGGGCAACATCCGCAGGTCAGCGCTCCAAGCAAGCGATGAGCTGGACGAAACAAACCGCGTCCCGCAAGTACATCAACACCAGCCCTGACCGGCTGGTATTTTTCTGACTATAAAGGAGAGAAATAATGGCCGGAAATAATGTTAATGAACCCGAAGTGTTAACCGGGCACACTGATGTGATTTGCTCCACCAGCATTGAACGTATTGTTACAGGCCGTAATGCTGCGCTGACACGGATTCAAAGCCTTATCAGTGAACTTGATGATATCTCCATTCTGACCCACGATATCGGCGGTGGTACAGCACAAGAGTGGGGAATGCGAGAGGGCTATCGCTACGATTGCTGGTTCACGGAAAAAACCGATAAAGCAATGAAAGCGATGACCCGCAATATTGATCGCCGCATCTGGCGAGAGCTGATGAATAAATCAGGCATGCTGAGCCTGATGGATGCTGATGCCCGTGACGAGTGGCACAAAAGCCTGGAGAAAGACGATATCCCCGCGATATCTGAAGACAATATCCTCAGTACTTTCCGGCAACTGCACCAGAGTAAAGATGAGGTATTTGAACGGGGAGTTATCAACGTCTTCAAAAATCTGAGCTGGGATTACAAAAGCAACAACCCGTGCAAGTTTGGAAAAAAGATCATCATTAATAGTCTGGTGAAGTACGATAAATGGGGCTACAGCCTGAGCTGGGGCTGGCAGCGCGATCGATTAGCTGACCTGGAGCGTGTACTGATGCTCCTGAATGGAAAGCCCATCCCCGACAACCGCGCCGATGTTACCTGCCGTCTAGGCGATTATATTCATGAGAACAGGAACAGCACCAGCTATGAAGATGAGATGTTTTCTATTAAGTACTTTCAGAAGGGAACAGCGCATATCACATTTAAGCGGGCAGAGTTGGTTGATAAGCTGAATGACATCATCGCCCACCACTACCCTGGCACGCTGGCATCCATGCAGTAGTCAGGATGATTTATCTGTCTGCACAAAGTGGAATTTCATTACCCTTGAAGGGGCTGAACAAACGCCTTGCCATCTCAACTACTTATGGCCAGAATAAAGTTGGCGTACCTGGTGCTTTTCTTCTGGTGGTTTGTTACTGGATCCTTGTGACGCACCAGGTGCGTCGCCAGACAAAAGAACACAATGAAGCATCTACACATCATCCTCAGATGACCATCCCCTTGCCGTCCCCGATTCGGGTTTTAAATTCGTACCAGGCGGGACAGAGGGTACAAATGAGGGCATAAATTTCATCACATCAAAAATTTTATTTATAAATCATAAAAATAAATCAAAACATCGATTCCGAGTCCGGCACCACTTCTTTAAAGAACCCGCCCAAAAGGCGGGTTTTTGCTTTTGGGATTCTGTAATGATAAGCCGAAAGGCTGCATGACAGCTTGATTCGGCTTACAAATCGATATTCTGGTCTTCTCTACCCCTTCAGCACAATCAACGGTTCAATATCGCTCTCTTTTTTGATCACCAGCGATTCATCACCACGCAAACAGGTGCCGCCATAGTTTCCACCGACGGTAAAGGTGCACACCTGAATATATTTACCGGCAACGTTTGGCAGACACCATAATTGCTGATAAATGTTTTTCTGCTCGGCAAATTTACCGCTGGTTTTATCCAGCAGCTCTTCCTGATGACTGACCAGGTCGATATTACTCCCACAGCGACCGGCAATCGGTTTCACCGCATAACCGGTTTGCGCCAGTTCATCATTGACGATGAAATCGGTATCCAGCAGGTAGCGGTGGTGCGGGAAGAGTTGCCACAGGATCGGCAGGATGGCTTTGTTACCCGGGATCACCGTCCACAGCGGCTCAAAAACCAGTACTTCCGGGCGCAGTAGCACGTCGATCAATCGAACGTCCTGATGGGTATGCCCGGTACGAATCGGCACGGCGGCATATTCGGTTTCGCTGACCTCGCGTACCTGTTCAATCGCCGTTTCCCACGCCCAGGTTTTCCAGACGCAGTTCACCAGGCGTCCGTCACCGTCAATGAGTTGTCCGGCATCGTCCCAGCGCAGTTCATCCAGCCCACGCAGGATCTTACTTTCAAACCCGGCCTGATGCAGCGCCTGCTGCATAAACTGGGCATGATAGTTTTCCTCAATATCCTTATCCTGCATGATGTGCACAAAAGGACGCGCGTGGCTGTGTTTCCAGGCTCCCGCCAGTTCGTTAATCAACCCTTCTGCCGGATTGTGCCCCGGCCCTTTATAGCCCTGCTCCGCCCAGCGTTCGAGGATCAGCCCCGCCTCGGTATGACACGACGCGGAATCGGCGTTGTATTCGTACACCTTCAACCCGCGCTCATCCATACAGAAATCCATACGACCAGTGATCATATGGTGGCGACGGCGCTGCCACGAGAGACGCAAACGCGGCCAGAGGATTTTGGGAATGTCAAACAGCGCCAACAGGTTGTCGTCTTTCAGCACCTTATCCGTGGCGTGCAGATACATCAGATGCAGCTCGTTGGTCGCTTTGATCAACTCCTGCTCAGCACTCTCTGTCATCGTGAAATACTGGTATGGATCCTGATTGATCACGTGACCATTCGCGGCCACATAGGCTTTTTGCAGCGGATCCTGTTCGTCCAGCCATTTACCGTCAAACTGGCCTTGTTCTTCCAGTCTTGCAGCGCCAATCTTCAGCGAATCATTGGCAATCTCCGGCTGCGGCAGGCTGTGCTCAGTATCGTCGGTCTGGATCATCCAGCCCAGAATGGTGGTGTCGTCAAAGGTGTCTTTCAGGGTATAGCAGCCATTTTCCACCACCATCTCCAGCTCACGCGTCCACTGCTGTCCGGGAGGAAGCGGAGTGTGAATGACGTTCTGCTCGGCAATGCGGATTTTGTTGTCCAGCAACTGAGTGATAATCGCAACGTGGCCGGTGTCTTTAAATTCACCGCCTTTCTGCCAGATGAGCAACGCCCCGGCGACCGGCGCGCGGGGCGACCCGTTCGGAAACGCCTGCAACGGCAAAATATTGTCGTTCACCACTTCGCGCAGAAAACGCAGTGAGAAGATCTCCCACGCCATGCCGACATCGGTGAACACCGCACCATAATTCAGGAAGAGGAAACGGCGCGCGAATTCGACGCACTGCCATTTGTGGCCCATATATTCATTGTCGATATAGCTGCGGAATGCAGCATCATCGTCATAGTCCCGTGGGTCGAGGGAGCTGTAATCTGAAGAGTATATCGCTACACCACCGGGGGCATAGCCCAATAATGTCCCGAACGGGGCATCCTGACTGGTCGTTCCTTTGCTCATGCACCTTACCTCAAAACTGTACAGCTGGGCAGCTTCTGCTTGCCTGCCCTACACCGCCGACCATCATACACCTCAACGCAGCGGGAGCGTGCGCAACAACAAAAAATAGGCAGGTGTAAATGTGCCGATCTGTTAAAGGTACGGATGGCGACCTGCTACACTGCTTCAACACAACCACTCAGAAGGCAGGTCAACATGTCAGATAACACTTATCAGCCCGCGAAAGTCTGGACGTGGGAAAAATCCAACGGCGGTGCGTTCGCCAACATCAACCGTCCGATCTCTGGTCCGACGCACGACAAAACACTGCCCGTCGGTAAGCATCCGCTTCAGCTCTATTCGCTGGGCACGCCGAACGGTCAGAAAGTCACCATCATGCTGGAAGAACTGCTGTCGCAGGGGGTGAGCGGCGCGGAGTACGATGCCTGGCTGATCCGCATTGGCGAAGGGGATCAGTTCTCCAGCGGCTTTGTGGAGGTTAACCCGAACTCGAAGATCCCGGCATTACGCGATCATTCTCAGAATCCGCCGGTGCGCGTGTTTGAGTCGGGCTCGATCCTGCTGTATCTGGCAGAAAAGTTTGGCTACTTCCTGCCGCAGGATCGGGCAAAACGTACCGAAACCCTGAACTGGTTGTTCTGGCTCCAGGGCGCAGCGCCCTTCCTTGGCGGTGGTTTCGGCCACTTCTATCACTACGCGCCGGTGAAGATTGAGTACGCGATCAACCGCTTTACGATGGAAGCCAAACGCCTGCTGGACGTGCTGGATAAACAGCTGGCGCATAACGCTTACGTAGCGGGCGATGAGTACACCATTGCCGATATGGCTATCTGGCCGTGGTTTGGCAACGTAGTGTTGGGCAATGTGTACGACGCGGCAGAATTCCTTGACGCGGACAGCTATAAAAATGTGCAACGTTGGGCAAAAGAGATCGCTGAACGTCCGGCGGTCAAACGCGGACGGATTGTGAATCGCACCAACGGACCGTTGAATGAGCAGCTTCATGAGCGTCATGACGCCAGTGATTTCGACACGAGCACCGAAGATAAACGCCATCCGGCATAGTAGTGCCTGATGGCGCTACGCTTATCAGGCCTACACTACCCCAACCGTAGGCCGGATAAGACGTTTACGTCGCCATCCGGCTGGATGCCACCCTCTGAGAGTCAGGCGAATCCATGCTGACAGAAAATTAATCCCGCCTGCGGCGACAGTAAAAAATCGGCGAACGGCTTTCCCTTTTCGCTCAGGCAGGCAAATCCATATTCTGCGACCGGATTATAAGGCTCCGGAATATCCACCACCGTCAGCGTCTCAATCAGTCGCAGCCTGGGCGCATAGCTGGCATACCCGATGAAGATATCGGTGTAATCCTTGTTGATTAACCACTCAGCAGCCAGACTTCCTGCCGGAAGCGGTAAGGTATCCCTGCCGCCGACCAGCGCCACCGCCCGTTTCCGGGCGCGTGCACCTGCATCGCCCATTCGTGAAAAGAGCTGCTGAGTGTAATCCCCGGACGGATCGCATCCCGCCGTTGAAGTGCCAATCCGCAGGTCCGGGCGCGTTAACAGCGATAACCAGTCATCACCTTCTCGCACGACATCCGCCCGCGCGGTAAGACACAGGCGATTGCTCGCAAAGGGAGCCACTGACTGTGCACGACCAGCGTCCAGCAGCGCTTGCGGATGCGTCATATTCGCCGAGGCAAAAAAGTCACAGGGTTCACCGGCTTCAATCCGTTCGCGCAGCAATCCCGCCGGACCAAAATCACAGAGAACATCCTTCTCCTGATAACAGGCCATCAGCGACTGCCACACCGCACGCAGACTGCCCGCTGCGAGGATATGCATCAGTCAACGCCCTGATAGTCGGTGCGATAAAAACGCTGATACCAGCCATTCGCTACGCTGCGCATATCAATGTCCGTAAATTTCTGCGGATACAGCTTTTTCGCCATCCACAGCTCGCCAATCCCCATCGCTTCCGGCATTGGATAGCCCCAGGCCTTCGCGTAGTCAGGCATCAGATAGACACGATGATTTTTCACCGCATCAATCACCTGCCACTGCGGGCTTTGCAGGATCTCGTCAACCACTTTCGGATAACGATCCTGCACAAAAATAACCTGCGGGTTCCAGGCAATCACCTGTTCCATCGCCACTGGCTTGAAGCCCTTAACGGTTGAGGCCGCCACGTTCAGCGCCCCGGCATGCGCCATCATCAGGCCGGTATATTTGCCTGAACCGTAGGTAGTCAGATCCGGGTTGGCCATATAGGCGCGAACGCGTTGATCTTCAGGGATCGCCTGCAGACGATCGCTCACCAGCTTGCGTCCCTTATCGGTGGCGTCGATCAGCGCCTTCGCCTCTTGCGGTTTATTCACAATATCGCCGATAAGCGTGATCCCTTCCCGCAACCCCCGATCGTAGGCCTGTTCCTCGTCCGCCATGGTGGGGTTCATTTTGGTCTGTTCCCCTGCCGCGTCGTGACGCAGAGAGATCGCTACCACCGGAATGCCGAGGCTGCTGATTTTGTCGATCATCTCCTGCGGCGCGTAGTTCGTGACAAACACCACCTGTGGGTGCAGCGCCACCAGTTGTTCCGGATCAACGTGGGTTAAATCGCCCAGCGCGGTTTTTTGGGCCAGCTCCGGCGCCAGTCGCGCGTAGCCATCACCCAATTGCTGCTTCCAGTTCGCCATCACGCCGACAATTTTGTCGGTCGCATTCATCTGGACCAACAGGTTGAGCGTCTGATGCTGAAGCACGACAACGCGATCCACCTTGTCCGGCACGGTAACCTGGCGGCCAATCTGGTCGGTAAAGGTACGGTCAGCTTGCGCCATGAAGGGGAGAGAAAAAAGCAACGCCAGCAGGGAGAGCTGGCGTAAGAATTTAAGCATGAGTGTATCCTCGCATTCGATGTATAATTAAGTATACAGCGATGTGAGAACACTTAACAGATTGTCATCTGGAGTTATCAGGCGCTGGTCACGTCGTACTCCATACGGCGTAGCGCATCCAGCGTGGCTTTGGCTTCTTCTTCATCGATGATGCTCATCGCAAACCCCACATGCACTAACACCCACTGCCCGACCAGTTCTGCAGGACTGCCTTCACATATCAGCGCAATATTCACATCACGCTTGATGCCGCACACTTCCACCTGCGCAAGCTGGTGAATATCTTCACCGACGGCCAGAACCTGGCCCGGAACGCCTATACACATATCTGACTCCGCCCCATGTCACATCATGGTTTATTCAACTTCAATACTTTTCACTTTCAGCGAATCGCCGGTATCAACGCGCAGTCGGTCGCCATGACAACGCGGACATTGCGCATCGTGCTGGGTGATTTCAACCGCCTGACTGCAATCCCAGCACCATGCCTGTGCCGGTTTGTAATCGATGTGCAATTCACAGCCTTGCGCCACCGTCCCCTGGCAGACAATGTCAAAACTAAAACGTACCGCGCTCTCTTCGACACAGGACAGCGCGCCAATCTCCAGCCACACGCCGGTGACGCGCTTTACGCCATGCTGCTCAGCCTGCTGTTGAATGATTTCAACCGCACTCTGGCAAAGAGACAGCTCATGCATTCTGCAAACCCCGACGCCCGAACAGCAACGCGCGACGGCTTGTCTGCGGCGCATCCGGATCGCTGACCGGCAGTGACAGCAGCATGCGCGCGCAGTCATCGGCCAGACGCACGCCCTCTTGCGCCGACAGGCTGTGATTGAGCGGCGACATCAGGGAACAAGAGAGGTATTGCGATACACCATCCAGCTCACCCACCGTGAACGTCATTGTGCCATACGGCAGACGCAACCCAAGCTTTTCACTAACTTTACGCACCGGCCAGAGCTGGTCTGGCCCTGGGAAAATCAGCGCGCTCAGCATCCACGGCGTAATCACGCATCCCGTCCACTGCCCTTCAAACAGCGTAAAGTCAGAGATATACACTGGCATATCAGGATGCAGGAAGGACAGATCGTGCATTGAACGCTGCGCAATCGCTTCAAACGCAGCCTGAACCTGTGCTTTCGGAGCAGTCTGGAACCCGGAAATCTCCTCAGACATGCGTCGCCTCCCGTGGGATCGCTTCAACGCCCGACTCACGCAGCGCTGCCAGAACCTGCGCAAGCGCAGGTTCAATCATTGCTTCAACCGTTGGCGTTAAGCCAATGTTCGGCTCCAGCGATTCCGGAATGACGCCAATCAGCGTCAGTTTTTTCGGAAACTCGCCGGTAAAACGAAGGGCCGACAGAACGTCGGCCAGGCCCAGTTGGTGCGGGGAGATTTTGTTGGTAAACAGCGCCGGCACTTCATCATCCCGCAGGATCATCAGCGTACCCGGGGCGTTTTTTCTCGAGACAATGGCGTCCGCGATGATCAGATGATCCCGGTTCGCCATGTCGCCGAGCAACTCCATACCCGCCGTACCGCCATCGAGGATTTCAACGAAATCCGGCAATTCGTATCGCTGCTCTAAGGCTTCAACGATACGAACGCCGATGGCTTCATCGGTCAGCAAAATATTGCCGACCCCTAAGACTAAAATCCGCATTACAGAACCTTCACAGAGACAACTTCGTTCCCGTCAGCGTCAACAACGTGCACCGCACACGCCATACAAGGGTCGAAGGAGTGAATAGTACGTACTACTTCCAGCGGTTTTTCCGGATCGGCAATCGGCGTACCGACCAGCGACTGTTCGTACGGACCGACGTCATCGTTGAAGTTACGCGGACCGGAGTTCCAGGTTGACGGTACTACCGCCTGGTAGTTGCTGATAATGCCGTCTTTAATCACCATCCAGTGAGAGAGCATCCCGCGCGGCGCTTCAAGGAAACCAACACCTTTGAATTCACCCGTTGCCGGAATATTCGGTTTCACGAACGTGGTGTGATCACCTTTGCCGATATTGGCAATCAGCGCACTGTACTGATTCTGCAGGATACCCTGCAGTTCGCAGCAGTGAACGGTACGCCCAATAATGCGACCCAGCGTAGAGTGCAACTGCGCCACTTCCAGCGTTTTGCCCGTCAGCTTCTGATAAATCGCAATGATTTCATTCAGTTTCGCCTTCGTGGCCTCACGTCCGGACGCCAGTTTAACCAGCATGTTCGCCAGCGGACCCACTTCGACGGTTTTACCGTAGAAGGTCGGGGATTTCACCCATGAATATTTGCCATCATCCGACCAGCCGTTATATTCCGGAATGGTCGTCCCTTCCCACGGTGCCTGCGGAGCTTCGTCTTTATACCAGGCGTGCTTGGCGCTCTCCTGGATCCCTTTGATCAGGTACTCGTCAGAGTGAGAAGAGATCAGGCGATAGCTCGACAGATCCGCATTCTCGATATAGCCGCCCGGGAACAGGAAGCTGCCGTTCTTCCCGTCAGTCGGGAATTCCGGCGCAGCCAGATAGTTGACCGCCCCTTTACCATGCTCCAGCCAGTCCGGATAAAACGCCGCGATCACCGCGGTATCCACCTTGTAAACCTGTTCAACAAAGTCGCTCAGTTTGTCGATGAAGGACTTGATGTACATCAGGCGTTCCAGGTTCAACACGCCCAGACCATCGAGGTTGATCGGGTTGGCAACGCCACCCACCGCCAGGTTCTGGATGTGCGGCGTTTTACCGCCCAGCAGCGCCACTACGCGGTTAGCATCACGCTGACATTCCAGCGCCTGCAGATAGTGAGCTACCGCAATCAGGTTCACTTCCGGCGGCAGTTTCATCGCCGGGTGTCCCCAGTAACCGTTGGCGAAAATCCCCAACTGACCGCTGGCAACCAGGTCTTTGATCTTGTTCTGAACCTTCGTGAACTCTTCCGCGCTGTTCAGATGCCAGGTCGACACGCCGTTCAGCATCGCTGACGCTTTTGCCGGATCGGCTTTCAGCGCCGAGGTAATATCCACCCAGTCCAGCGCCGAAAGCTGGTAGAAGTGAACGATATGGTCATGAGTCGTATGCGCCGACAGAATGATGTTACGGATATACTGAGCGTTGACCGGAACGTCGATGTTCAGCGCGCTTTCTGCCGCACGAACGGAGGCGATCGCGTGCGTGGTCGTACAAACGCCACAAATACGCTGCACAATCATCCACGCGTCACGCGGATCGCGATTCTTCACGATCTCTTCCATACCGCGCCACATGGTGCCGGAAGCCCATGCTTTTGAAACAACGCCGTTTTCGATTTCGCAATCGATACGTAAGTGCCCCTCAATACGGGTTACGGGATCAATAGTAATTCTCTGGCTCATGCTTTGCTCGCCTCATGACGATTGTGATCGTTTTGTTTTAAAGGAGGAAGTATCGGCAGTAGACGAATGAGTACGATATAAGCGCAAATCTCAATAGCCACAAAACCAATAGAAATCAACAGTTCTTCCCAGGTCGGGAAGTAGTGGTAGCCACCGCCTGGATTGAATGCCACCAGCGAATAGGACAGACGCCATGCAGCACAACCCAACAGCGCGCTCAGCGCAGACAAGTACAGCATACGGGAGTCAAAACGCCACTTCGCAACGCGCAGCACCACTATCGGGAAGACCATCAGCACGACTTCAAGCCAGAACATTGCTGAGTAGAAATCGCCTGCAAAGGCATACGACAGCTTGTCCCGGTAAATCAGCTCACCAAAGCGCAGCACGACAAAGATCGCCAGCATCACGCTGATGGTGTTCGTCAACTTGATGAACAGATTCTTCTCATCCGGACCGTTTCCTTTCAGACCCGCCTGAACCAGCGAGCCTTCAAAGATGACGATCGAGAAGCCCATAATAAAGGCGGTCAACACCGAGAACAGCGGCAACATTTCATAGCTTTGCCACAGCGGATGCACCTTGTAGCCTGCCGAGATCATCAGCGAGCCCATTGAGGACTGGTGCATAGTTGGCAGCAGCGCACCGAGGGCGATGATGAAGAACATCAGCTTGTTCAGGCGTTTCAGCGACACCTTCCAGCCCAGACGTTCAAACAACGCAGGGGCAAACTCCAGCGCCATCACCCCAATGTAGATGGTCATACAGACCGCCGTCTCGAACAGCACCGAGTTCACGTTGAAGTGACCCGGAATGTAGAAGTACGGCAGGTTCCAGTAACGACCCACATCAATGGTGATTGACAAGCCACCCAGAGAATAACCAAACAGACTCGCCAGCAGCGCCGGACGCACCAGCGGATGGTATTGTCCCCGGTTGAAGACATACACCGCCCACGCCAGCGCCCAACCGCCACAGGCAAAGCCGGTGCCGATTAACAGGTCAAAGGCAATCCAGACGCCCCACGGGAAACCGCCGTTCAGATCGGAGACAGACCCCAATCCAAATACCAGACGCTTCACGATCAGGAGCATACAGAGGATGATTAACGGCCCGAAGATGATGACCGGTTTGCTGATAATTTTGCCGCCCAGCGGTTTAGGATCATGACTCATGATCGTCTCCTCCGTCGTGATGGTCGTTTTTGGTATTACGACGAACCAGCACGGTCAAGCCCGCCAGCACGGCCAGTGGTAGCATCATGCCTTTATACAGGGTGTGTTGAACATGTTCGGAACGCGCGCCGGTTGAAATCTCATCCAGCTTCGGCAGATCCAGATTCTCGTAAGGAACACCTGTCAGTACCATTACCTGCGTACCACCACCCTCTTTCTCGCCGTACAAATGGGGGTAATACTTCGGTACCGTATGCAGATAGGTATCACCAGCTTTCACCGTCTGACGCGGATAGTGGTATTCGCTGCCAGGCTTCAGCGCCAGGCGTTTTTGCGCCTCGGCCATCAACTCTTCACGGGTACCAAAAATGACCGCCCCGGCAGGACAAACCTCAACACAGCCAGGCAAGCCGCCCTTATCGAGACGCTCAACGCCTTTCTGGTTACACAGTTCACATTTGTGAAGCGCACCAAACGGGTTGTTGTAGTCATACTTCGGCACGTTGTACGGACAGGCAACCATGCAGTAACGGCAGCCGGTACAAACGTCTTTGTTGTAATGAACGATGCCGGTTTTCGGATCTTTTTTCAGCGCGGAAACCGGGCAGACAGAAACGCAGTTGGGATCGACGCAGTGCATACACTGTTTCTTGATGTAGGCATAGCCGTTCTCTTCCTGATCTTTATTGACGCCCGTGCCGCTACGCCACACCTGAATGATGTTATTGGTATACGGCGACAGTTTGTCGTTGTTCGACCAGGTCTGCTCCCCTTCCGGGTTACGCATCGGGAAGTTGATATCCTGACACTTGGTCACACAGGCCTGACAGCCCACGCACAGCGTCGAGTCATACAACATACCCAGAGAACCGGGGATGGGCGGGCGATTTTCTGCAGCCGCGTGGCTGATAGACGGCGCAGCGCCTAACAGCAACGCCCCGCCGGAGGCTGCTTTGATAAAGTTACGTCTGTTCACGGTTATTCTCCCCGTGAGTCAGCGTTATCTTTCTTTTGCTGACGCCCCAGTTCACGTACCGCCATCACGCTGACGCCGGCCACCAGACCGACAACGCCGCCAAGCAACCCGATAGCGCCGGCAGAAATGTTGCCGCCCTCTTTCATGTTCACATCAGGTTTTTCGGAGCGGGGGGTCTGATTTTCCACGTGAGCAAGTTGGTGAATGCCCTTATGGAAACCAACGCCTTCTTCGTTGCAGCCGTAGCATGGGTGACCAATCGCCACCGGCCAGACGCCGCCAACGTCGCAGAATTGCAGTGTAGAGCAGTTGCCCCAGGTTTCTGGCCCTTTACAGCCGAGGTGGTAGAGGCACCAGCCTTCGCGGTGGCCTTCATCGCCGAACTCTTTCGCGAAGCGACCAGCATCGAAGTGCGGACGACGTTCGCAGTGTTCGTGAATCAGGCGGCCATAGGCGAAGGTCGGACGGTTTTTCGCATCCAGCTTCGGCGGTTTGCCCCAGGTGATGATATGGGCGACGGTCGCCAGGAAGTTATGCGGGTTCGGCGGGCAGCCCGGAATGTTGATGATGGTTTTACCTGGCAGAACTTCCTGCAGGCCAACCGCACCGGTCGGGTTCACGCCGGCAGCGGCAACACCACCCCATGCGGCACAGGAACCGATAGCGATAATCGCTGCCGCGCCTTCTGCCGCTTTGCGGATATGATCCACAATCGGCTCACCGGCAACCATGCAGTAAATACCGTTATCTTTTAATGGGATGGAACCATCAACGACCAACACATACTGCCCTTTGTACTTCTCGAGCGCATTGTGTTTGTTCTCTTCAACCTGGTGGCCGAAGGCAGCGGAAAGTACCTCATGATATTCCAGAGAGATGGTCTCCAGAACAAGGTTTTCTACCGTGGGGTGGGTCGCGCGAAGGAGGGATTCGGTACAGCCCGTGCATTCCTGAGCACCAATCCAGACAACCGGCGGGCGCTGTGGACGAGATACCGATTCAGCCATTTCGGCGGCGGCTTTGCTACTGAGCCCCATCGTGGCGGCGAGTGCTGCACAAAGCTTCATGAAATCACGACGGTTTACGCCATGGGAATTAATGAGAGTGTTATCTCCAGTCATTTTATAGTTATTCCGTTACGAAGACCTGGCTCTTATTTTGCACCAACCACAAATCCGTAACTGCGATCGGTGCGCCATTTACCACACTTTTGTTATGGTTATGTAGCCTATGATACTGCGATGGAATAATAAAACGAAGGGAGTAGCGGCTAGTGTAATTAATTAAAGCAAGATAATACCCCCTTTGGATCAACCTTCGAGTCGATAACCCGCCATGAAAAAGCGAATTGTGGTGCTGGATTGATTTTCCCGAAAGAAGTCCATCACCATTTCTTTATCCAGCCCATAACGCCGCGTCAGGATCCCTGCCTCCCAGGCGCTGAGTTGTCTGTCGCCGGTTTTTTCAAACATGCGATGCGAGAATCCTAATACAAATCCGCGCTTATAATCCGAGCAAAAATCCACCACATTGCGAGCGCTGTCCGCTTGCGTGGCGCTTAATCCGGCCATCAGGCCCTTGCCAAAATGATTATTCATGACCCCTCCTCAATCGCTATATAATAAATTATATAGCGATCTTTTAAACAAAGGCCAGAGGGTTCAGCGACTTTTTTACTCTCCCTTAGAACGCCACCCACTCATCGCCTGGCGCAGCGGTTTCCGTGCGGCGTTGACCGGCGGGTGCCACACTTTTGGCGGGGAGATTGGGCGTGTCATTTTGCGACAACCGGAACTGTTGTACGGAACGTTGTAAATCTTCCGTCTGTCTCTCCAGCGCGGCGGCGGCGGCGGAAACCTGCTCCACCAGCGCGGCGTTTTGCTGCGTAACGCCATCCATTTGAGTAATCGCGACGCCGACCTGCGAAATCCCTTTGCTCTGTTCCTCAGACGCCGAGGCAATTTGTTTCATGATGGTATCGACTTCCGTCACGCCACGCAGGATCGCCTCCATCGTTGAGCCGGTATCCTTCACCAGCACCGCGCCATGGTCGACGCGACGCACGGATTCGGCAATCAGTGTTTCAATCTCTTTTGCCGCATTCGCACTGCGGCTTGCCAGATTACGCACTTCACCGGCGACGACAGCAAAACCACGCCCTTGCTCACCCGCACGCGCGGCTTCGACCGCAGCGTTCAATGCAAGAATGTTGGTCTGGAAGGCAATGCTATTGATGACGGTCGTTATTTCCGCAATCTGCTTCGAGCTGGCGGAAATCCCGTCCATGGTCTCGACCACTTCGGACACCAGCGAACCGCCTTTCCCTGCCGTGCGTGATGCCGCATCCGCCAGAAGACTTGCCTGACGGGCGTTATCCGCATTCAGTTTCACCGTAGCGGTGAGCTGTTCCATGCTGGCAGCGGTCTCCTCCAGCGCCGCAGCCTGCTCTTCCGTTCGCGACGAAAGATCGTTGTTGCCGCTGGAGATTTCAGTGGCGCCACGCCAGATATTGTCGCTGCCGGAACGGATCGTGTTTACCGCGTCGCGCAGGCTGTCCTGCATCGCCCGTAATAAAGGCACTAGCTGGCCGACGCAGTTGCGGCCAATATCGTCAATCGGCTGACTGAGATCGCCCTGAGCTATCTGGCGAAACTGCTGGCGGATCCGCGCCAGCGGTTTCACCAGCATGGTCACCAGATAGCGATCGGTGAAGAAGAGGATCGCGATACCCAGGATCACCGCACCGATGATCAGCGTACGGATGATCGACGTTTTGCCATCTACCATCACGCGGGTTTGATCCAGCATGACGCCTGCAGTTTTATTAAAACGTTCCGCACTGGCACCAAACGCCCGGCTCAATACCGGCGTCACCTTGTTTGCCTGCTCGCTCCAGGCACTCTGGGTACCCTGTTGTGCCAGCTGCATTTGCGGCGTGACACCCTTATCAAGCAGATCCTGCCAGCTTGCCAGCACGGCGGCAGACACCTCGGGATCCATCGGGCCCGGCGAAAGAGTTTTCATCTCTTGCAGATTTTTGCTCATGTTATCCAGCGCCTGCTGCACGGGAGCGAAATCCGGCGTGCCGCCGCTGGCTTTCAGTTCCATCGCGCGACTGAGACGGGTAACAAAGCGGAAATACTGATCGTTGCCCTGGCTGAGCACCGTCATCTGGCGAACAAGATGGCGATCGACTTCGTTGCCTTCAGCGACACGGGAAAGAGACCAGGTGCTGTACAGACCCACACCCACCCACATTAAACAGAAAATACCCAGGATCGTCAGCATGACGGCCCGAATGGTGAAATTACGCAGTATGTACATATATGTTCCTTGCCGTTAGGGAAAAGTCGCCCAGAGGCGAGTCTTAACCTCGTTATCGGCAGAAACGGGCGAAGTTATAATCTTTCGTAGGTATTTTTATAAAAATTTTCGATCCCTTTCATTTCCCAGGAAACACATGCTCAGAAGATGAAAATCCCTCTGGAAATTACGTGTTTATTTTTTTCAGGGAATGTTGAAATGTAAAACACTGACTCAGCAAATTATTTACCCATCCCGAATGAGGCATGCCATTCTGAATGGTAGCATCTATGAATGTTGTCCAATTTTGGATAAAACACTAATAATTTGTCCGCTAAGTGCACAGTTGCATTGATAGAAAAAATGTAATCATGTGAATTAATTAATTTAAATAGCCATCACGCATGATATTTTTTCAGTCCAATTTTAGACTTTATTACATCAACACAGCTTAAGATGTTTCTTAATCGCGATTATTTCCATTAAAAAGAGATCAAATTCACTCCCTACGTTTAATGGAATAAAAAATGCGCAAATTAATGAACCGCACAGTGTTGTCGCAATGTGTTTTAGTCGCTTTAGCCTCATTTAGTACTCATGCTTTAGCCTCAACCAACTCGACCTGCACTGAGGGAAATACCTCACAAACCTGTGGCTTAAGAGCGGCAACGGCCAGCGGGATTAATGTTTATCAGCAAGACACTGGCGTCACAAACGCCGTGATGGCAGACCCGACGTCCGGTTCAATTTTTATGAATGGCCATAAAAATGCGGGCGAAACCCAGTCATTAACCGTCAACGGAACCAATATGACGGGCAGTTACATTCAGGGCAGCAAAGGCGGTACGGCAAATATCACCGTCATGAACGGCGCAACCGTCGATATGATAGAAGTGGGTGATGTCGGCACCACCACCAATACCACTGTCACCGTCAATCATTCGACGCTAAATGGCGAAAATGATGCGATTTCCTACCCCAACAATAAAAATTACATGTTGGGTGCAGCGATTTATCTCGACCCGGCGGATGACGGTTATCATACTGCCAATATTGCCAATGGCAGCGTTTTGCACGGCAGCATTATGAGTGGTGGCGCGGGCGCACAAACGATATCCATGAGCGACAGCACCCTGGATAAAGGCGGTATTTACGCCGGTAGCGAAAATTCTGATACGACCATTTCACTGACCAATACAACAGTAAACGGCACCGAGAGTCGAGTAGCGTTAAATCCCGACCAGGCTGCGGACTTCCTGAACGATACGATATTTGAAGATACCAACCTTAATACGTATGGTGATATCACTGTTGCGATGTTCGGTACCACCAACACAACGCTGACGATGAGTCACAGTACCGTCACCGGTGATGTGGGGGCAGACAATGAAAATGGCACCACCCGCCTTTCTCTCACCAACAACAGCGTCATCAACGGTAATGTCATTCTGAGTGGCCAATCAAATAATAACGTTCTGGTCGATAACAGCGTCATTAATGGCGATGTAGACGCCAGTACGAACAGCGGCAATACCACCATCACTCTGCAAAATAATGCGAACGTCAACGGCGATATTACGACAGGGACAGGCAATGACACGCTGGTACTGACCAATAACTCCCACGTGAGCGGTAATGTTAACGGCGGCGACGGCAGCGATACCCTGTCTATGGACGCGGGAAGTTCTGTCTCCGGTCAAATCAGTCAGTTCGAAACGGTCAATACGACCAGTAACAACAACATCAACATCGATACAATTAACGATGCGACAACCTGGAATCTGCAAAATGGTTCAAGGCTGATCGCCAGCACCACGGGCAGCAATGCGTCCGTCAATATGAGTACCGACAGCTTTGTTGATTTTGGCACCATTACCGGTACGAACAATGCCGTCGTGGTAAGCTCGATTTCCCCTTCCTCACAGAATCAGTCAAACCTGAAGCTGGGCACTTTCACTACCACGGGCACCTCGACGCCGCAGAGCTATGCCGGCGCCTCGTTTACCAATGGACAGCAGTCCGTTGAAAACCGTAGTGGCGCCTACAACTACGACAATAGTCTGGACATTGTCGCCGCCGACACCGCACCGCAGACGAGGCTGAAAGCGGAGAATAGCCAGACCTGGAATATCCTGTTCAGCAGTTCAAAAGGATCGCTGGCAAGCGACGTTCAGGGGCTGATTGCCGGTCTGGATGCCGCTGAACAGGCGGGCCATCAGGTCGCTGACGATATCAGCAATCATATGAATCAGGTTCATCTCGCCAGCCTGTTTGGCGAACAACAGGACGGAGCGCAGGTGTGGGGCGACTTCCTGTACCAGAATGGTAACTTCAGCAACGATGTCGATTACAAGAGCATCACCCAGGGCGCACAGGGCGGCGTTGACTGGACGGCGCATCTGGATAACGGCGACAGCGTAACGGGTGGTATCGCACTGGCCTGGACCCGCAGTCGCGTGCAGGACACCAGCAACAGCGCGGATAGCTTCAAAGACACGGTTTACGGTAACTATTACAGCCTGTACGGCGGATGGCAGCAGGCGCTGAACGGTAAGGACTGGGGTCTGTTTGCCGATGGCAGCTTTAGCTACGGTGACATGCGTTACTCGCTGTCAGCCAACAATGTGACCGGCGATACCAGCGGTATGACCGAAGCGCTGAGCGGGTCGACCGATGGCAGCCTGTATATGGCGCAAGGCCGCACCGGCGTCAATATCCTGCTGCCAGGCGACACGCTGCTGCAACCCTATGCCACACTGGGTTGGGATCAAACCAAAGCCGATGGTTTCTCCGACCAGCAGATTACGTTCTCTGACAGTCAGGTTTCCTCCTGGAACGGCGGCGCGGGTATTCGTCTGACGACAGCGATTCGCGATCTGAATAAGAACGTGCAGGTCATGCCGTGGATCGACGCACGCTTCCAGAAAGAGTTCAGTGATGATACCGACATCAAGGCAGCGGACTATCACAACACTGCGGGCCATAACAACACAATGGGCATCTTTGGCGCGGGCATCAACGCGACCATCGCACATCACTTCGTGGTGAATACCGGTATCTATGTAGGAACAGGTGACGTGGATAACGATGCCAGTGTGCAGGCAGGGATGAGCTACAGCTTCTAAGCGAGACAGAGTGCCCGGCGGTGCTACGCCTGCCGGGCACTTTTTCAGTTAGTTCAAATATTTATCAAACCATTCCAGTGTCCGCTTCCACGCTAATTCGGCGGCAGCCTCGTCATAACGTGGTGTGGAATCATTATGAAATCCGTGGTTTACCCCGGGATAGACCCAGGCTTCATAGACCTTATTGTTGGCCTTCAACGCGGCTTCATAGGCGGGCCAGCCTTCATTGATATTTTTATCCAGCGCCGCGTAATGCAGCAGTATCGGCGCTTTTATCTTCGGCACATCCGCAGCGGCAGGCTGGCGGCCATAAAACGGCACCGCACACGCCAGTTCCGGATAGGCCACGGCAGCGGCATTTGAGACTCCGCCGCCGTAACAAAATCCGGTGATCCCCACTTTGCCGCTGGCGTCCGGGTGTTGTTTCATAAACTCGACGGCAGCGAAAAAGTCATTCATCAGCTTTGTCGGATCCACTTTCTGCTGCAAGACCTTCCCTTCTTCATCGTTTCCAGGATACCCGCCCACCGAGCTTAAACCGTCGGGCGCCAACGCAATGTAACCTGCTTTTGCTACCCGCCTTGCGACATCTTCAATATAGGGATTCAGCCCCCGGTTCTCATGCACCACCACCACGGCGGGGACCTTGCCCGTTGTGTTGGCCGGTTTCACCAGATAGCCGCGCACGCTGCCATGGCCGTTTGGCGACGGATAGTGAATATATTCAGGCAAAATATCGGGATCGGTAAATTTCACCTGTTCCGCCAGCGCATAGTTGGGCTTGAGCATATTGAACAGCGCCAGCGCCGTCACCCCGCCAACGGCGTACTTTGCCGCGAGATTGAGGAACTCCCGTTTTGAGATTTTCCCGTGTGCGTAGTAGTCATAATAATCGAGTAATTCTTGCGGAAAATCTTTGGCTGTCAGACGCGTCATCGCATATCTCCGGGATTTGTGATTTTATAAGCATAGAATGAAAACGCTGTTTCGAAAATTCATCACAAGAAAGGAGACATCATGTCCTGGAACGCCTCCCCTGACCGCTATGAGAATATGCAGTACCGCTACTGCGGTAAAAGCGGCCTCCGACTGCCTGCGCTATCGCTCGGTCTGTGGCACAGCTTCGGTCACGTCCAAGCCCTCGACTCGCAGCGCGCGCTGCTGCGAAAAGCCTTTGATTTAGGCATCACTCACTTTGACTTAGCCAACAACTACGGGCCGCCTCCGGGCAGCGCGGAAGAAAACTTTGGTCGCCTGCTACGCAAAGACTTTGCTGCCTGGCGCGATGAGCTGATCATTTCGACCAAAGCCGGTTATGACATGTGGCCAGGTCCTTATGGCTCCGGCGGCTCGCGTAAATATCTGCTCGCCAGTCTCGATCAAAGCCTGAAGCGAATGGGTCTGGATTACGTCGATATTTTCTATTCTCATCGCGTGGATGAAAACACGCCGATGGAAGAGACGGCCTCCGCACTGGCGCACGCCGTGCAAAGCGGGAAGGCGCTGTATGTTGGCATTTCGTCATACTCGCCGGAACGGACGCAAAAAATGGCAGAGCTTTTACGCGAGTGGAAGATCCCGCTGCTAATCCATCAGCCTTCTTACAACCTGCTGAACCGCTGGGTGGATAAAAGCGGTTTACTGGATACGTTGAAAGCCAACGGCGTGGGCTGCATCGCCTTTACGCCACTGGCGCAGGGATTGCTCACCGGGAAGTATTTGAACGGTATCCCGGACGGCTCACGTATGCAGCGCGAAGGGAAGAAAGTGCGGGGTCTGACAGAGAATATGCTGACGGAAGCTAACCTCAGCAGTCTGCGTTTACTGAATGAGATGGCGCAGCAGCGCGGTCAGTCAATGGCGCAAATGGCGCTTAGCTGGCTGCTGAAAGACGATCGCGTCACTTCCGTGCTGATTGGCGCGAGCCGTCCGGAGCAACTGGAAGAAAACGTTCAGGCGTTGAAAAATCTGTCGTTCACCGCAGAAGAGCTGACACAGATTGATAAGCATGTCGCTGACGGCCAACTGAACCTCTGGCAGGCATCGTCCGATAAGTAACGTTCAGCGCCGGGTAGCGACAACGGCTGCCCGGCCTGTTCTGTCAATGCTTATGGCGAGTTAACCGGTCAAGATAGCCCATCACAAACGCCGACAAGACGAAAGTGAGATGGATAATGACGTACCACATCAGCTTGTTATCCGGCACGTTTTTCGCATCCATAAATACCCGCAACAGATGAATGGAAGAGATGGCGACAATCGAGGCCGCAACTTTGTTTTTCAGTGAGGTCGCATCCATCTTCCCCAGCCAGTTCAGCTTTTCCCGTCCCTCAGCGATATCGAGCTGCGAGACGAAATTCTCATAGCCGGAAAACATCACCATCACCAGCAGTCCCCCGACCAGCGTCATATCCACCAGCGACAGCAGCACCAGAATCAGGTCAGCTTCTGCCATCGAAAAGATATTGGGCAGAACATGAAAAATTTCCTGAAAGAATTTTAGCGCCAGCGCAACCAGCGCCAGCGACAAACCAAAGTAGACCGGGGCCAGCAGCCAGCGAGACGCATACATAACGTTTTCGAGAAAGCGTTCCATAAATTCCTGTGATGTAGCAAAAACCGGGCGACAGTATATCCCAACAGTGCAACATCAGATCAACATCCCCCTCAAACTTCGTCGGGATTGATCCACGGGCGCTGATACTCGGGCCACACCAGTGCCACCAGCGACGGATACGCCTCGACGCTAAACTCCCGAAAGCACTGGCGTAAGTTCAATACATCGAGATCGGAATGGGGGACTTTTTCGCCGTTGAGACAGCGTTTTTTTATCGTGTCGTAGTATTTATACACCGCTGAATTGAGATCGCTGCAGCGTCGCTGGGCGTCAAACAGTCCTGGCGTGTCATTCAATTGCGCCATCGTCATGCGTTTTATTGTTGCGTGAAGGAAATCAATATATTCGTGATTGACGCGCCAGTACCATACCGGTGTAATAGCATTCATCAGCGCGGAAAAATGGTCCTCCCCCTCTTCTTTAGTCAGCGGTATTGATTGAGTCGCAGAGGCCAGTTCTTCAGCGTTGCGCGGTTTATTAAACTCGCGCATTAATAAAAGCACGCCGCCGGTCAGCAATAGCAAGGTAATGACAGAGTAAAAAATACTGTTCATAGAATGACTCCATTTTTTTTGATTCTAAAATTACCCCATGTTATTGTCAACGCGACCTGCCAAATAAAAATAACTATACATTTGATATTAAAGGATATTGTGACATGCTGCCCGAGCACCTTGTCCCACCGCGTTTTCATCTGTCATCCTCAGGTCAGACGGAAGAAACAGCTGAAAATAATGATAATTTCACTCAGGGAAAAACAACCCTCAGCGATTACGAGGCCGATATCTTAATTAGCACAACCGCCACCGGACAATCTAAAAATATCCTGCTCGAAGAACGTGACCGTCATTTTAAAGAACGTCTTGAGCGAGTGGCAAAAATTGAGACTTTCGCTCGGGTTATTAATGCATTACAGGCTGAAGGCGATATCGATGCCCAGACCTTAAGTAAAATAATCTCTGAAATGACCACGCATATAAATGAAAACGGCAACGAAATTTGGCTTAATTTAATTACCCGGGAGAAAGACTCGCCCCTTTTCTATTCTCTGGACGACGAACAATGATTAAAGATGTTGAAGATAACAATGTCTATTTGACTTTGGATGAGAATAAAAGCGATCAATTTATCTTAAAGCAGAATCTTGCCGCGCTCATTGCCAATAAAAATGCGGTCCTCGAAAGCGTAGCGCAAGAAGTGACTTCTATTCCTGCGGCGCTGGTTCGTCTGAAATGGCAGAACCGGCGTGAAATTTACGCGCTTCAGGTGAAGGAAGAGATTTATGGCGCGACGATCAACGCCATTATCAAACAGAACCCGGCGCTGGGTGATAAAATTATGGCGCGACTGGAGAGCACCTGGCAGCATTTGCTGGCTCGTGAGACCGCTACGCTGCGACTGACGCGTAAACTGGCCGAAGGAAATACCCGCACGATTACCATCACCAGCGTTGCGCTCAATGAACACCAGGTACAAACCCGGCGCGACGGGCAATAAAAAAGCCGGGCAGCGATAACGCCTTACCCGGCTTTTCTTCTCATTGTGCCCGTGGCGACAACGATTATTTCGCTTTCGCGACCTCTTCGCCGACCAGACCGATCTTCAGATAACCCGCCTGATGCAGCGTGTCCATCACCTTCATCAGGGTTTCATAGTCGACGGTTTTATCCGCACGGAAGAAGATCGTGGTGTCTTTCTTCCCTTCGGTCAGCGCGTTCAGTTCTGCCACCATGGTCTCGTCCGTCACCGGATCGTTACCAATAAACATGCTGTTGTCCGCTTTGACCGACAGATACACCGGTTTTTCCGGGCGCGGTTGCGGCGTACTGGAGGACGCAGGCAGATTGACCTTCACATCCACAGTTGCCAGCGGCGCAGCCACCATAAAGATGATCAGCAGTACCAGCATAACGTCGATGAACGGCGTCACGTTGATTTCATGCATTTCACCGTTATCGTCCAGATTTTCATTAAGACGCATTGCCATGAAACATTACCCTACACGTAATTTCTGCGCGGTACGCACCGGATGGGCAGATGCGCTTGCATCCAGATCCAGGTCGCGGCTTTGCAGTAACAGCACCTGTGCTGCCACATCGCCCAGCATCGCTTTAAGACCGCCAATCTGACGGGCAAAGATGTTATAGATAACCACTGCAGGAATGGCCGCAACCAGACCGATAGCTGTCGCCAACAGTGCTTCTGCAATGCCGGGGGCGACGACGGCGAGGTTAGTGGTCTGCGTTTGCGCAATCCCAATGAAGCTGTTCATGATGCCCCAGACCGTACCGAACAGGCCGACAAACGGTGAAATCGCCCCAATGGTCGCCAGGTAGCCATTTCCGCGTCCCATATGACGTCCCGCCGCCGCAACGCGACGCTCCAGACGAAAACCGGTACGCTCTTTAATCCCTTCGTTGTCTTCACTGCCCTGAGACAGTTCCAGTTCGTTCTGCGCTTCATTGAGCAATTGGGTGCTTAAGCTTTTGGCACCAAAGTTTGCTGCAATATCGCTTGCCTGATCCAGAGAGCGGGCTTCCGCCAACAGTTGTTGTTCGCGCTTAAGCCGACGCTTCTGGGAGAAGAACTCCACGCTCTTACTGAAGAAGATAGCCCAGGTGACCACTGACGCCAGAATCAGACCAATCATCACGCACTTAACCACGATATCGGCGTGCTGATACATACCCCAGACGGAAAGATCCGTCTGCATCAAATTATTACCCACTCTGTATCTCCAGGACGCAAATCACAAATTCTGAGCGTAATAATATCAAAACGACGTCGAATTGATAGTCGTTCTCATTACTATTTACATAGTGCCGCACCTTTGGTTTCTTTTCCTTGCGCTTACGCAGTAAAACGTCACGGGAGGCGATTTTGATAAAATATTGTGCTTTATCCCGTTCCTGAGGATGCGCATTTTTCCATTCGTGATAGTTTAGACGTCCAGACGTATAAAAACAGGAAACACAACATGGCAGATAAACAACTGGACACCCGACTGGTCGGCG
This sequence comes from Citrobacter freundii complex sp. CFNIH2, assembly GCF_002880615.1. Classification (NCBI taxonomy): domain Bacteria; kingdom Pseudomonadati; phylum Pseudomonadota; class Gammaproteobacteria; order Enterobacterales; family Enterobacteriaceae; genus Citrobacter; species Citrobacter freundii complex sp. CFNIH2. The sequence goes on from NZ_CP025757.1 coordinate 3,285,966, forward strand.
CAGGGCGCAGTAAAAAATACACGCTGGGCTCGGTGAATAGTGTGATTCAGCGCGCTTCTTCGCTGGTTTTTGAAACGGTCGAAGCCAAAAAGCACGCCACCCGCAACCGCGCCAACGGCGAACTCTTTTACGGACGTCGCGGCACATTAACCCATTTCTCGCTGCAGGAAGCGATGTGCGAACTCGAAGGCGGCGCGGGCTGTGCGCTGTTCCCCTGCGGCGCGGCGGCCGTCGCCAATACGATTCTGGCTTTTGTCGAACAGGGCGATCACGTGCTGATGACCAATACGGCCTATGAGCCGAGCCAGGATTTCTGCACCAAAATCCTCGGCAAACTGGGAGTGACGACTGGCTGGTTCGATCCGCTGATTGGCGCTGACATTGTTAAACATCTTCAGCCCAACACCAAAGTCGTGTTCCTCGAGTCTCCGGGATCCGTGACCATGGAAGTCCACGACGTCCCGGCAATTGTCGCCGCTGTCAGACGCGTTGTGCCGGACGCCATCATTATGATCGATAACACCTGGGCGGCAGGCATATTGTTTAAAGCCCTCGACTTCGGCGTTGATATCTCGATTCAGGCCGGGACTAAGTACCTGATTGGTCACTCGGATGCCATGGTCGGCACTGCCGTTTCGAACGCCCGCTGCTGGGATCAATTGCGTGAGAATGCCTATCTGATGGGACAAATGGTCGATGCCGATACGGCCTATATGACCAGCCGCGGGCTGCGCACCCTGGGCGTGCGTCTGCGCCAGCATCATGAAAGCAGTCTGAAGATTGCCGAATGGCTGGCAGCCCATCCGCAGGTCGCACGGGTCAATCATCCGGCGTTACCAGGCAGTAAAGGACACGAATTCTGGAAACGTGACTTTACGGGGAGCAGCGGCCTGTTCTCATTTGTGCTGAATAAAAAGCTCAATAATGACGAGCTGTCCGCTTATCTGGATCACTTCAGCCTCTTCAGCATGGCCTATTCGTGGGGCGGTTTTGAGTCGCTGATTCTGGCCAATCAGCCTGAACAGATTGCAGAAATTCGCCCGGAAGGGGGTGTGGATTTCAGCGGCACGCTGATTCGTCTCCACATTGGTTTAGAGAATGTTGACGATCTGATGGCAGATTTAGCCGCCGGATTTTCCCGCCTCGTGTAAAATTGACGCCAATGGACATATGTGCAGACACATCGAGCGAAATTGTCTGCATTTGTTGCGCCCGGGATCAAGTCATCCGGGCCTGTTCAGGAGTACAATAGGATCATTAAGGCGTAAACGCTGTTCCACAGGAAAGTCCATGGCTGTCATTCAAGATATTATCGCTGCGCTCTGGCAACATGATTTTGCCGCGCTGGCGGACCCACATGTTGTTAGCGTCGTCTACTTTGTGATGTTCGCCACGCTGTTTTTAGAGAATGGCCTGTTACCGGCCTCATTTTTACCCGGCGACAGCCTGCTGCTCTTAGCGGGCGCATTGGTCGCGCAGGGCGTCATGAGCTTTGTCCCTACCCTGCTGATCCTGACGACGGCGGCCAGTCTCGGCTGTTGGCTCAGTTATATTCAGGGACGCTGGCTGGGCAACACGCGAACGGTAAAAGGCTGGCTGGCGCAACTTCCGGCGAAATACCACCAGCGCGCGACCTGCATGTTTGACCGTCACGGTCTGCTGGCGCTGCTGGCGGGACGTTTTCTGGCGTTCGTGCGCACGCTGCTGCCCACCATGGCGGGGATTTCCGGACTCTCTAACCGCCGCTTTCAGTTTTTCAACTGGCTGAGCGGTCTGCTATGGGTCGGCGTGGTCACCAGCTTTGGCTACGCACTCAGCATGATCCCGTTTGTGAAGCGCCATGAAGATCAGGTCATGACCTTCCTGATGATCCTGCCCATTTTTCTGCTGGCAGCGGGGTTGATCGGCACGGTGGTGGTGGTGATTAAGAAGAAATACTGCAGCGCCTGATCTGCATTCAGCCGGATGACGCGTCGCTCATCCGGCTGACTCGCAATAACGTTAACTCCCCTGCATGGTGCGGATCCGCGCCGCATCTTCTCCCGGCGTCACACCGAAATAGCGTTTAAATTCACGACTGAACTGCGACGCGCTTTCATAACCCACCCGCATTGCCGCCGCACTGGCCTTCATGCCGTCGTGAATCATCATCATCCGCGCTTTATGTAACCGATAGGTTTTCAGGTACTGCAACGGCGATGTGCTGGTCACTGACTTAAAATTATGGTGGAACGCAGAGACGCTCATGTTGGCTTCGGCCGCCAGTTGCTCGACGTTGAGGTTTTCGGTGTACTTATTTTCAATGCGCTTGAGCACGCGACTAATCAGGCTGAAATGGGTCTGACGACTCACCAGCGCCAGCAGCGCGCCACCGCGCGGCCCGGTCAGCACGTGATAGAGGATTTCACGGATAATCTGTTTACCGAGAATCCGCGCGTCCAGCGGTCGCTCCATAACGTCGAGCAGACGTTCTGCCGCGCAGAGGATCTCCTCAGAGAGCGTGGCGGAGTTGATCCCGCTTGCCGCCATCGACGGCTGAAAATGTTCGTCCTCGCCAATATCCATCAGCAGTTCCTGCAATTGCAGGATATCGACATTGATGCGAAATCCGGCGAGCGGTACGTCCGGTGTCGCATAAGTTTCACATTCGAAGGGTAAAGGTACGGTTAGCAGCAGGTATTCATTGGCGTCGTAACGGAAAACCCGCTCATTGATGTAACCGATTTTATGGCCGGAAAAGAGAAATATGATGCCGGGGTCGTACATCACGGGTGTCCGTAAACCCGGTTCTGTACCATACAGCAGACGGATGTCCGGCAGCAGCTCACTGAGCTTATGTTCATTGCTTTTCAACTGCTTAACTTTATCTGTCAGCAGTAAACAGATCTCTTCGCGGTTCATAACGGGTTATTTTCTCAACGGATGACGACGCCTTGATTGTGCGCAAATTTATCGCTTTTCTCCAGCACTCTGGAGAAATGGGCAAGACATTGGCAGAAATGAGCATTGAGAGGATAGCCGCGCACGACCACAATGTTCTCCATCCGGCAGACCCACCTGCCCTCTTTTTTTTACCCACATAAGGGAACGAGCAATGAATAACTTTAATCTGCATACCCCGACCCGCATTCTGTTTGGTAAAGGCGCAATCGCTGAACTGCGCGCACAAATCCCACAGGACGCACGCGTGCTGATCACCTATGGCGGCGGCAGCGTGAAAAAAACTGGCGTACTGGCGCAGGTACAGGATGCGCTGAAAGGGATGGACGTGCGTGAATTTGGCGGCATCGAACCTAACCCGTCGTATGAAACGCTGATGAAGGCAGTCAACATCGCCCGTGAAGAGAACATTACCTTCCTGCTGGCTGTCGGCGGGGGTTCTGTTCTTGATGGTACCAAATTCATCGCCGCTGCTGCCCACTATGCGGATGGCGTTGACCCGTGGCACATCCTGCAGACCAGCGGTAGCGATATCAAAAGCGCCATCCCGATGGGCTCTGTGCTGACGCTACCGGCGACCGGTTCTGAATCCAACAAAGGCGCGGTTATCTCGCGTAAAACCACTGGTGACAAACAGGCCTTCCATTCCGCGCATGTGCAGCCAGTCTTTGCGGTACTGGATCCGGTTTACACCTACACCCTGCCGCCGCGCCAGGTGGCGAACGGCGTGGTTGATGCGTTTGTGCATACCGTTGAACAGTACGTCACGTATCCGGTTGATGCCAAAATTCAGGATCGCTTCGCGGAAGGCATTCTGCTGACGCTGGTGGAAGACGGCCCGAAAGCGCTGAAAGACCCGGAAAACTACAATGTTCGCGCCAACGTCATGTGGGCAGCTACTCAGGCACTGAACGGCCTGATTGGTGCAGGCGTGCCGCAGGACTGGGCGACCCATATGCTGGGTCACGAATTGACGGCGATGCACGGCCTGGATCACGCTCAGACGCTGGCGGTCGTTCTGCCCGCGCTATGGAATGAAAAACGCGATACCAAACGCGAAAAACTGCTGCAATATGCTGAGCGAGTATGGAACATCACCGACGGTTCTGAAGATGAGCGTATCGATGCCGCCATTGCAGCCACCCGCAATTTCTTCGAGCAACTGGGCGTCCCGACTCGCCTGTCAGGCTATGGCCTTGACGGCAGTTCAATCCCGGCCCTGCTGGCGAAACTGGAAGAGCACGGCATGACGCAACTGGGTGAGCATAAAGACATTACCCTGGACGTCAGCCGCCGCATTTACGAGGCAGCCCGCTAAGCTTTTTTCACCTCTGACTTTCGTTTTTGGGCATTTCGTCCAGACTTAAGTCACCTTACATCACCGGAGTCCCCCTCCGGTGATGAGCACATGAAGGAGGAAAAATGGCAAACCAAACCGTAATTAAGCTTCAGGATGGCAACGTAATGCCCCAACTGGGGTTAGGCGTATGGAAAGCCGGTAACGACGAGGTCGTCTCCGCCATTCATAAAGCACTGGAAGTCGGCTATCGGTCCATAGATACCGCCGCCGCATACAAAAATGAAGACGGCGTCGGCAAAGCGTTAGCCAGCGCAGGTCTCCCCCGCGATGAGTTGTTCATCACCACCAAGCTGTGGAATGACGATCAGAAACGCCCCCGCGACGCGTTGATGGAGAGTCTGGAAAAACTCCAGTTGGATTATCTCGACCTGTATCTGATGCATTGGCCGGTTCCGGCAATCGATCACTATGTTTCCGCCTGGCAAGGCATGATCGAGCTGCAAAAAGAGGGGCTGATTAAGAGCATTGGTGTGTGTAATTTCCAGGTCAACCACCTCCAGCGTCTGATTGACGAAACGGGCGTCACGCCGGTGATTAACCAGATCGAACTGCATCCGTTAATGCAACAGCGCCAGCTACATGCGTGGAATGCGACGCATAAAATCCAGACGGAATCCTGGAGCCCGCTGGCACAGGGCGGCGAAGGCGTTTTCGATCAAAAAATCATTCGTGACCTGGCAGATAAGTACGGTAAGACCCCGGCACAGATTGTCATTCGCTGGCATCTGGATAACGGTCTGGTGGTGATCCCAAAATCCGTCACGCCATCGCGTATTGCCGAGAACTTCGACGTCTGGGATTTCCGTCTCGACAAAGACGAACTCGGTGAGATTGCGAAGCTCGATCAGGGCAAACGCCTGGGCCCCGACCCGGATCAGTTCGGCGGCTAATTCCCTTCACTTTTAATAAGCCCGGTGTTGACCACCGGGCAACCCCATTATCGCCCGGCGACTTTGGTACGCTTTTTGTTGGCGGCAGGCGTCTGACGTTGATGCGCTACCGGCGTGTGCTTGGTCAGCGCCGGTCGGGTATGACGATTCTGACGACGTGCTTCACGCATCTCTTCCAGCGTTGGCGCCGGTACCAGGCACTCGCGGCGTCCGCCAATCAGATGCTTTTTACCCATCTCTTCCAGCGCCTGACGGATCATCGGCCAGTTCGCCGGATCGTGGTAACGCAGCAGCGCTTTATGTAGACGACGCTGCTTATCCCCCTTCGGCACCACCACATCTTCACTTTTATAGCCAATCTTACCCAGCGGGTTTTTGCCGGTGTAATACATGGTGGTCGAGTTGGCCAGCGGCGACGGATAGAAGTTCTGCACCTGATCAAGACGGAAGCGATGTTTCTTCAACCACAGCGCCAGATTCACCATATCCTCGTCACGCGTTCCCGGATGCGCGGAGATGAAGTACGGGATCAGATACTGCTCTTTACCGGCCTGTTTCGAGTAGAGATCGAACAGCTCTTTGAAGCGGTCATAGCTGCCCATACCCGGCTTCATCATCTTCGACAGCGGCCCTTCTTCGGTATGTTCCGGCGCAATCTTCAGGTAACCGCCGACATGGTGGCTCGCCAACTCTTTGATATAGCGCGGATCTTCCACTGCGATGTCATAACGCACGCCGGAGGCGATCAGGATCTTCTTGATGCCTTTTAGATCGCGCGCACGGCGATAGAGGTTGATCGTCGGCTCATGGTTGGTATCCATATGCGGACAGATATCCGGATAAACACACGACAGGCGACGACAGGTCTGTTCTGCGCGCGGCGATTTGCAGCGCAGCATATACATGTTGGCCGTCGGACCGCCGAGATCGGAAATCACGCCGGTAAAGCCCGGTACGGTATCGCGGATCGCTTCGATCTCATTGATGATCGAATCTTCTGAACGGCTCTGAATAATGCGCCCTTCGTGTTCGGTGATCGAACAGAACGAGCAGCCACCGAAGCAGCCGCGCATGATGTTGATCGAGAAGCGGATCATCTCATAGGCGGGGATACGGCTGTTGCCGTACGCCGGATGTGGCACACGCTTATACGGCAGGGCAAAAACGCTGTCCATCTCTTCCGTTGACAGCGGGATCGCCGGCGGGTTGATCCAGATGTAGCGATCGCCATGTTTTTGCATCAGCGCGCGTGCGCAGCCTGGGTTAGTTTCATGGTGCAGGATCCGCGAAGCGTGCGCATACAGCACTTTATCGCCCTTCACTTTTTCAAAGGACGGCAGCAAAACGTAGGTTTTTTCCCACGGTTTCGGACGCGCGGGCTGCACGGTAATGGCTTTTGCTTCCTGCTTTTTCGGCGCGACCGGTTTGTTGTCGGCACACGGCAAATCTTCGCCATACGGATGCGGGATCGGGTCGATTTTTCCCGGTGTATCCAGACGCGTAGAATCAACGCCGCTCCAGCCAGGCAGCGCTTCTTTCACCATAATCGCCGTGTTACGCACATCGCGGATCTGGTCGATGGTTTCTCCCATCGCCAGACGGTGTGCCACTTCCACCAGCGGACGCTCGCCGTTGCCAAACATCAGCATGTCGGCTTTGGAATCCACCAGCACGGAACGGCGCACGGTATCAGACCAGTAATCGTAATGCGCGGTGCGGCGCAGGCTCGCTTCTATACCGCCGAGGATCACCGGCACATCTTTCCATGCCTCTTTACAGCGTTGGGTATAGACCAGCGTGGCGCGGTCCGGACGCTTGCCTGCCACGTTATCCGGGGTATAGGCATCATCATGGCGCAGGCGGCGATCGGCGGTGTAGCGGTTGATCATCGAGTCCATGTTGCCGGCGGTTACGCCGAAGAACAGATTCGGTTTGCCCAGACGCATAAAATCGTCTTTGCTGTTCCAGTCCGGCTGCGCAATGATGCCGACACGAAAGCCCTGTGCCTCCAGCATACGGCCACAAATCGCCATACCGAAACTCGGGTGATCGACATAAGCGTCGCCGGTTACCAGAATAATGTCGCAGCTATCCCAGCCAAGTTGATCCATTTCGTCGCGTGACATCGGCAAAAAAGGAGCAGGGCCAAAACAGGCCGCCCAGTACTGAGGCCAGGAGAAGAGATCTCTGTCTGGCTGGATCAGGGATATTGCGCTCATAATGCTTCCAAAAATGGTAAAAAAATAATCAAAGGCCGGCGATTATATGCCGGAACGAAAGAGAAATCGAAGGATAATCTCTCTCGCCTGTCAGCGAGAGAGAGGAGGATTATGCCGCCGGATTCACCAGAATCTGCCCAATAGAACCACGGTCCGCCATTTCCAGCGTCTGGCTGTGGAAGTAGAACGGGAAATGCGCCCAGGACGGCTGTCCGTAGTAAACCAGCAGCTCTACCTGCCCATCCACCCAGACGGTATCTTTCCAGCCACGATCTTCCGGGAACGGCATCGCACCGTTGACGTTACGCACAAGGAACGACACCCCTTCGATATGGAACGACTGCGGCATATCGGCCCGCACCGTCCAGCGCTCCCAGGAGCCCTGCTGCGCGGTGATATCAATGCGGTTGACGTCCCATAACTGGCCGTTGATACCCGGATCGTCGCCCAGACTGATATCACGACTGCGAATTGGCGTCCCGCTCATGATCTCGGTCGGCAGCAGACGCATCGGCAAGCTGTCGGTCACCAGCGGCAGAAGACCAGTTGGGCGCAACGTTAACACCAGCGTGGACACCAGAATGCTCGACGGTTCGAAGAACCCCCGGATTCGGTCGACAATGCTCGCCGCCTCGCCGCAGGTAATCGACACTTCATCACCATTGGTCATATCAACCAGAATTTCGCGGCGCTCACCGGGCGCCAGCGACAACTGTTTTACCGACACCGGCGCAGGCAAAAAGCCCTGGTCGCCGGAGATAACATGCAGCGCGCGACCGTCACTCATCTGCAACTGATAACGACGGGAGTTAGAGGCGTTCAGCAGGCGCAGGCGCACCCAGCCGCGGGACACTTCCACGTAAGGGCTTTGCACCCCGTTGACCAACAGCGTATCGCCGACAAAGCCGCCGCTGCCGGGCTCGCTGTACTCCGGCGTGCCGAAGTTATCCAGCCGCTTGTCCTGAATAATAATCGGGAAGTCATCGACGCCGTAATGGTTGGGGATCGGCAGCGATTTACTGACTTCATCTTCAACCAGCCACATCCCGGCCAGGCCGTTATAAACCTGCTGCGCGGTACGGTTCGGCGTATTGGCGTGATACCACAGCGTGGCGGCGTTCTGACGGATGGGCAGCACCGGCGCCCAGTCCGCGTTTGGCGACATCATGCGCGCCGGACCGCCCATCAGCGGACCCGGAACCTGTAAACCGGCGATAGTCATCGAGACGTTTTCCGCCAGACGGTTACTGTAGATCAGCTTAACATCATCCCCTTTCCAGACGCGGATCGTCGGCCCGAGGTAACGCCCGTTAACCCCCCAGACCGGCGCACGCGTGCCCTGGGTGAAGGACCAGTGCGAACGCTGCAACGTCATAAATAACGGCTGGCCCCGGCGGGACTCCAGTAGCGGCGGAACGGGCAGCGGCTGTTGCTGACCGGCAGCATTGGCCCTCAGCGGAACAGCACCGGCACACAGCGCGATCCCCGATGCCTGAATGAACTGACGCCGACTGAATGACATATAAGCTCCATGTAAAACTGGCTAAATTACGGGCAGGAATTCGTTTCCTGCAAAAAACTCGTCACACTCCAGGCTGCGTAACGTTATGCTCGCAGCGTGAATGAGTAAGCGTTTATCGCTGAATCACACTTTCCCGGCGGCTTCGCGCTCGGCGACTTCTTTATCGAGTTCAGCAATCTTTTGTTCCATCAACGAGCGGCAGTGCGCGGCCAGTTCACGAACCTGATCTTTACCATACTGACTGATATCCACCGGCGGCAGCATTTCCACGATCACCAGACCATTCTTCAGGCGATTCAGGTTAATTTTATTCGAGGTATTGGAAACACACACCGGAATAATCGGGACGCCAGCCGCAATCGCGGCATGAAACGCTCCGGTTTTAAACGGCAGCAGGCCACGCCCCCGGCTGCGGGTACCTTCCGGGAACATCCAGATGGAGATACGACGCTTTTTAAAATGATTCACCACTTCAGCAATCGTGCCGTGCGCTTTTGCGCGGTTATTACGGTCGATCAGCAGGTTTCCTGTCAGCCAGTAAAGCTGACCAAAAAACGGGATCCACAGCAGGCTTTTCTTCCCGACGGTCACGGTGGGCGGCTGCACGATATTCGCAGCGGTCACCATATCGTAGTTATTCTGATGGTTAGCGATATAGATAGCGTTGCCATAGCTTTCCGCATCCGCGGGTTTACGGCACTCTACCTTCAGGCCGAACAGCGGCGCCAGGCGACCAAACATGTGCCCGAAGGTCGCGACGTGTTTTGGGTTACGTGGGCTGAGCAGGCAGTAAAGAGAACCGAAAACACAAACCAGAATGGAATAGATAACGGTAATAATAAGTCGAAAAATAAATAGCATAACAACCTCTGAAGGCCTAAGAGCCCGGGATTCTACGTCACCTGCTATCAGGTTAGGGTATTGTTAATGTGGCTCTCTGGAAAACTGTATTGTTAATCGCGACTCACGAATAAACAACGGTTTTACGGGAAATTTTACTGTCATCCGGCCTGGAGGTATCGTTAAAACCGCAGGCCGGATAGGGTTTAACGCCGCCATCCGGCACGATAGTGTTGCCTGATGGCGGCGCGTTGCCTCTTATCAGGCTACTCATGGCTTCAGGCGTTTAACCACGTTTTACTCTTCGCTGTCGCCACTGCTGGCACGACGCGGCGAATCAATGTCGATGCGATCGATGCGTTGCAAACCACGCATCAATGTCCCGCGACGGCCGCGCTCGCCGGTCACTTTCTGCAATTCCTCAGGACGCAGCTTAATTTTGCGTTTCCCGACGTGAATAGTCAGCGTACTTTGCGACGGCAGAACGTAAAGCAGCGCCAGCGCATCGTCACCACGCGCGGCTTCGGCGGACGGAATGTTGATGATCTTATTCCCTTTGCCTTTCGACAACTGCGGCAGATCGCTGACCGGGAACATCAGCATACGTCCGGCCGTCGTTATCGCCAGCAGCATGTCCGTTTCATCTTCAATCACCACCGGCGGCATCACGCGGGCGTTTTCCGGCAGCGTAATGAGCGTCTTACCGGCGCGGTTGCGCGCCACCAGATCGTTGAACGTACAGACGAAACCGTAACCCGCATCGGATGCCATCAGCAGTTTCTGCTCATCGCCTTCCATCAGCATATGCTCAACGGTTGCGCCTGGCGGCAGCGTCAGTTTACCGGTCAACGGTTCGCCCTGACCGCGCGCCGACGGCAGCGTGATCGGATCAATGGCGTAACTGCGTCCGGTGGTATCGATAAACACCACCGGCTGGTTACTCTTCCCTTTCACGGCGGATTTAAAGCTGTCACCCGCTTTGTAGTTCAGTCCCTGTGCGTCGATGTCATGACCTTTGGCGCTACGCACCCAGCCCATTTGCGACAACACGATCGTCACCGGCTCAGACGGCAGCATGTCGTGTTCGCTCATCGCTTTCGCTTCTTCGCGCTCGCGCAGCGGCGAACGACGATCGTCGCCATAGGCGTCGGCGTCGGCCTGCAGCTCTTTCTTCAGCAGGGTATTCATTTTGCGTTCAGACGCGAGGATCGCCTGCAACTGATCGCGCTCTTTCGCCAGTTCATCCTGTTCACCGCGAATCTTCATCTCTTCCAGCTTGGCGAGATGACGCAATTTCAGTTCGAGGATCGCTTCGGCCTGCGTTTCAGTAATACCAAAACGCGACATCAGGGCGGGTTTAGGCTCATCTTCCGTACGGATGATCTCAATGACTTCGTCAATATTGAGAAACGCCACCAGCAAACCTTCCAGGATATGCAGGCGTTTGAGGACTTTCTCCAGGCGATAGTTCAGGCGGCGGCGCACGGTATCCCGACGGAACGCCAGCCATTCGGTGAGGATCTCCAGCAGGTTTTTCACCGCCGGGCGCCCGTCAAGACCGATCATATTGAGGTTAATGCGATAGCTCTTTTCCAGATCGGTGGTCGCAAACAGGTGGTTCATCACCTGTTCCATGTCCACGCGATTGGAACGAGGTACCACCACCAGACGGGTCGGGTTTTCGTGGTCTGACTCATCGCGTAAATCGTCTACCATCGGCAGCTTTTTATTGCGCATCTGCGCCGCGATTTGCTCCAGCACGCGCGCGCCGGAAACCTGGTGCGGCAGCGCGGTAATCACCACCGCGCCGTCTTCTTTCTTCCACACCGCGCGCATGCGCACGGAGCCGCGCCCGTTTTCATAAATTTTACGGATTTCGGCGCGCGGGGTAATGATTTCCGCTTCGGTCGGGTAGTCCGGGCCGTGGACAATATCCAGCAGCTCGTCCAGCGTCGTTTTCGGTTGCTCAATCAGGGTGATCGCGGCTTTTGCCACTTCACGCAGGTTGTGCGGCGGAATATCGGTCGCCATGCCGACCGCGATGCCGGTCGTGCCGTTAAGCAGGATGTTCGGCAGACGCGCAGGCAGCATTTTCGGTTCCTGCATCGTTCCGTCGAAGTTTGGCACCCAGTCAGCGGTTCCCTGACCGAGCTCGCTCAGCAGCAGTTCGGCGTATTTTGACAGGCGGGATTCGGTATAACGCATCGCCGCGAAGGATTTCGGATCGTCCGGTGCCCCCCAGTTCCCCTGGCCATCAACCAGCGGATAACGGTAAGAGAACGGCTGCGCCATCAGCACCATGGCCTCATAGCAGGCGCTGTCGCCGTGCGGGTGATATTTACCCAACACGTCGCCGACGGTACGGGCGGATTTTTTAAATTTGGCGCTGGCATTCAGCCCCAGCTCTGACATCGCATAGACGATGCGGCGCTGAACGGGTTTCAGACCATCACCAATAAACGGCAACGCCCTGTCCATGATGACGTACATGGAGTAATTCAGATAGGCGTTTTCCGTGAATTCATGCAGCGCAAGGCGCTCTGCCATATCGCTCATTAATCGTGATTCCTCAACTGTAAGCCCGCCAGATACCCGGTATCTTTTCAGGCAATATTGCCGCAGATACTACCTTATCTGACGCGTTGAGTCACAAAGAAAAGGGCCGCGAACGCGGCCCTGACGGGGATTATTTGCTGACTTTACTGATTTGCTTCACGTCAATCTCCACAGAGTTCCAGTCTTTGTCCACTTCACCCTGAATTTCAACGGTATCTTGCGGGGTAACCGTCACGCCGTTCCAGCGTTTGTGGTCGATATCGACATTGATAGTGCCAGTCGCATCTTTAAACAGATAGAGGTCATCGGAAATACGTTCAACGATGTTGCCGCGTAGCGTCACCCAGGTGTCATCACGCAGGGATTTCGCACTTTCTACCGTCGTGCTACTGCCGTTTGGTCCCTGGAAGCCGCCGCTCTGCGTTTGCGTCGCGGACGGGCCAGAAAAACCACCCTGCTGCGCCGCCAGAACCGGTGCGGAGCAGAGCGCCATAATGGCAACCATTGCAGCCAGTTTTTTCATGATCATGTCTCCCTTTGATGTCATTTCACATCCATTAAATACGGTAATCCTTAACGAGTTCTTAAGGCAAAAAAAAGTCTCATTTTTGCTGTACATCGCGTGCGACATCGCGGTTTACTTGCCTTTATTACGGCGAGCGCAGGGATGAAACGATGCGAATTTTACTGATTGAAGATGATGCGTTGATTGGCGACGGCATTAAAACCGGGTTGAGTAAAATGGGCTTTAGCGTCGACTGGTTTACCGAAGGTCGTCAGGGAAAAGAAGCGCTCTACAGCGCGCCTTATGATGCGGTGATCCTCGACCTCACGCTGCCGGGAATGGACGGGCGCGATATTTTGCGCGACTGGCGCGAACAGGGAAAGCGCGAGCCGGTACTGATCCTCACCGCGCGCGATGCGCTGGCCGAGCGCGTCGAAGGACTTCGTCTCGGGGCGGATGATTATCTGTGCAAGCCCTTTGCGCTGATAGAAGTCGCCGCCAGACTGGAGGCGTTGATGCGTCGCGCCAGCGGCCAGGCCAGCAGTGAATTGCGCCACGGGCGGGTGACGTTAAGTCCCGGCGATCGGGTCGCGACGCTGGCGGGCGAGCCGTTGATACTCAAGCCAAAAGAGTTCGCACTTCTGGAGTTGCTGATGCGCAATGCCGGGCGTGTGCTGCCGCGCAAGCTCATCGAAGAGAAGCTGTATAACTGGGACGAAGAGGTCACCAGCAATGCCGTTGAAGTGCACGTACACCATCTGCGGCGCAAACTGGGCAGCGATTTCATTCGCACCGTTCACGGCATCGGCTATACGCTTGGCGAGGCATCATCGTGACCCGGCGACTCAGCCTGCGCGTCAGGCTTACCCTCATCTTTCTGATTCTGGCAGCCATTACCTGGGCGGCATCGAGTTTTGTCGCGTGGAAGCAGACCACCGATAACGTTGATGAACTGTTTGACACCCAGTTGATGCTCTTCGCCAAACGCCTGATTACGCTCGATATCAATGAACTGCACGCCACTGAACGGATGGCGCATACGCCGAAGAAATTCAAGCACGGTCATGTTGATGATGATGTGCTGACCTTTGCCGTCTACACCACGGACGGCAAGATGGTGCTGCACGACGGCGATAATGGTCAGAACATCCCCTACAGCTACCGCCGGGAAGGCTTTGATGACGGCAAGTTAAATGGCGATGACGATAAATGGCGTTTTATCTGGCTGACTTCCGCCGATGGTAAGTACCGCATCGTGGTTGGTCAGGAATGGGAATACCGTGAAGATATGGCGCTGGCAATTGTAACGGCGCAACTGGTCCCCTGGCTTATCGCCCTGCCGCTGATGCTGCTGCTGTTGATTATGCTGCTGCATCGGGAACTCATGCCGCTGAAAAAGCTGGCGCAGGCGTTGCGCCTGCGCGATCCGGAATCCAGCGAGCCACTCAGTTCACACGGCGTCCCGAGTGAAGTGCGCCCGCTGGTCGAATCGCTCAATCAGCTTTTTACCCGTACCCATAAGATGATGGTGCGCGAACGCCGCTTTACCTCAGACGCCGCCCACGAACTGCGTAGTCCGTTAACCGCGCTGAAAGTTCAGACAGAGGTGGCGCAGCTTTCTGATGATGATCCGCAGGCTCGCGAGAAAGCGCTGATGCAACTCCACACGGGCATCGATCGCGCCACCCGTCTGGTTGACCAGCTGCTGACGCTTTCCCGTCTCGACTCGCTGGATAACCTGCAGGACGTCGCCACGCTCTCTCTTGAGGACGTGCTTCAGTCCGCAGTAATGGACATCTGGCAACCCGCGCAGCAGGCGCAGATTGATGTACGTTTGCAGATCAACGCCCACAATGTGACGCGCACCGGGCAACCGCTACTGCTCAGTTTGCTGGTACGCAATTTGCTGGATAACGCCATCCGCTACAGCCCGAAAGGCAGCGTGGTTGATGTCACGCTTGACGCCAGGCAGTTTACGGTCAGAGACAACGGCCCCGGCGTCACGGCAGAAGACCTGTCCCACATTGGCGAACGCTTTTATCGCCCGCCCGGGCAACACGTTACCGGTAGCGGGCTGGGCCTGTCGATTGTCCGTCGCATTGCCGCCCTGCACGGGATGGCAGTGTCGTTTGGCAATGCGCCAGACGGTGGTTTTATCGCGACAGTGAAGTGGTAATCGTCGATTATTGCGCCAGATGCAAAAGACTTTGCACATTTTGCTAATTTCACCCTGGCACCTGTTGACGTAAAATTAGCCTCAAACGCATTTCTGAGAGGATTAACAATGAGCAACATCCTGATTATCAACGGCGCGAAAAAATTCGCACACTCCAACGGCCAATTGAACGACACCCTGACGGAAGTCGCTGACGGCACTCTGCGCGACCTCGGGCATAGCGTCAAAATCGTCCGCGCTGACAGCGATTACGACGTAAAAGAAGAAGTGCAGAACTTCGTCTGGGCTGATGTGGTTGTCTGGCAAATGCCAGGCTGGTGGATGGGTGCGCCGTGGACCGTGAAAAAATACATTGATGACGTGTTCACCGAAGGACATGGCACACTGTATGCCAGCGATGGTCGTACTCGCTCAGATGCCTCGAAAAAATACGGTTCCGGCGGCCTGATTCAGGGGAAAAAATACATGCTTTCTCTGACCTGGAACGCACCGATGGAAGCCTTCACCGATAAAGATCAGTTCTTCCATGGCGTGGGCGTTGATGGCGTTTATCTGCCATTCCATAAGGCGAATCAATTCCTTGGAATGGAAGCGCTGCCGACCTTTATCACCAATGACGTCATTAAAATGCCGGATGTACCACGTTCTGTTGCAGAATATCGCGAGCATCTGCAGGCGATTTTTGGTTAACTAGTAACCTGGAATTAGAAGGAGTTAACCATGCTTACAGTTATTGCTGAAATCCGCACTCGTCCGGGACAACACCACCGTCAGGCCGTCCTCGATCAGTTTGCGAAAATTGTTCCAACCGTATTGAAAGAAGAAGGCTGCCACGGCTACGCGCCGATGGTAGATCATGCGGCAAACGTGAGTTTCCAGACCATGGCGCCTGATTCAATCGTGATGATTGAGCAGTGGGAAAGCATCGCGCACCTTGAAGCGCACCTGCAGACCCCGCATATGAAAGCCTACAGCGAAGCCGTTAAAGGCGATGTGCTGGAGATGAATATTCGTATTCTGGAATCCGGTATCTAAACATATCGTGTTGCGCCGGGTCAGCCATCAGTGTCAGACCCGGCAAAAGCGAGCTCAGGGCAACGCTTTTTTCAATCTTCGTACCGCTTCTTCAAGCTCATCCGCAGTCGGCGTCGCAAAAGACATCCGTAGCGTCCGTTTGTCCGGATTATCACAGAAGAAGAACTCTCCCGGCACGAATACCACTTTTTCCTGCAGTGTGCGGGAAAGCCAGGCCGTGGTATCGAAGTCATAACGGAACGTCCCCCACAGGAACATCCCACCCTGCGGCATATGGAATGAAATATGCTCGCCCAGTTCGCTGCGAATCGCATCCGCCAGCAAATAGCACTTCTCACGGTACGCCTGGCGAATGAGCTGGATTTGATCCTCCAGACGACCTAACGTCATATAACTGGCCGCCATCGCCTGCGAATGCGCGCTGGTATGCAGATCGGTTGCCTGTTTAACGATGGTCGCTTTTTGTCTGATCCATTCCGGCAGTACCACCCAACCCACGCGCAGGCCTGGGGCCAGAATTTTGGAAAAGGTCGAGGTATAAATCACCTGCTCAGGACATCCGCTCTCCCGGGCATGCTGGGACAGCGTTTTATAGGTCTCGTCGGTGAAATTGATTTCACCGTAGGGATCGTCTTCGATGATGGCAAAGTCATGCTGCTTCGCCAGTTGAACCAGCTTCTGACGACGAGAATCACTGAGGACCACACCACCGGGGTTACCGAACGTTGGCACGATATAGACAAACTTGATCGTGTTGTTCTGCAGCAATACTTCCAGATCGTCCACGATCATGCCGTCTTTATCGGTGCCAACAGACAGAATATCCGCCTGAGACAGTTGCAGCACCTGCAAAGCGGCAAGATAGGTCGGGCGTTCGACCACCACTTTGTCGCCCGGATTGATCAGCGTTCTCGCCAGAATATCCAGTGACTGCTGTGACCCATTGGTCACCAGGATGGCGTCAAACGCGGCCTGAATGCCTCGCTTCTGACACAACTGAGCGATCGCTTCCCGCAGAGGCGGAAAACCTTCACTCAGACCGTACTGGAATGCATCCAGAAACTGGTTTTCCATCATGTTGCGCGTGGCCATTTCCAGCCCTGTTTTATCAAACAGTTCCGGGCTGGGAATGCCGCCGCCCAGCGATATCACGCCAGGCATTTTGCTATGTTTGAGTAATTCCCTGATAGCGGAGGGTTTAAGGGCGTCGACGCTCTTAGACAGATGTGTGTTGTTCATCCTGTTTCCTTATTATGTATTCCTGGCGTCCATCCCCGGTCATTGCCATAGCGTAAATCCGCGTTCTCGCCTCGATTGAGCCTAATAGACCTCTCTGGCAAGATCAATCAGATATCATAACGGCAAAAGGGTAAGCTCCCGTGGCTTACCCTTTTGATCAACAGTAAAACTCTCGCTTACCAGTACAGCTTCCAGCACTGGGTAAAACGCATCAGTGCCTCCACGTAGAAGTAATCTCCCCAACTGGCACACTCATCCACCCCTTTGTTGCCTGAAAGGTGATACACCGAGTGTTTCAACAGGCCATTACTCTTTTCCTCTTTCGCCACCAGATAGTGTCTGGTCAGCGACGACATGATCGCCATCGCCCACTGCTGGTAACGTTCGCGATCCGGGTCGGTGACCGGCAGATGTTTAATCAATTCCAGCAGGCCACAGACCGCAATGGCCGCCGAGGAGGAGTCCCGCAACGCATCGGTGCCAACCAGCGCCAGATCCCAATGGCAGACAGCATCTTCCGGCAGACGATTCAGGAAGTAGTTGGCCAGCTTTTTCGACAGCGCCACCATCTCCGGGTCGCCGGTGTAGATATAGCTCAACAGGAAACCATAAATGCCCCACGCCTGACCGCGCGACCAGCACGAATCATCCGCATAGCCTTGCTGCGTATTCCCGTAGCGTGGCGCGCCGCTGTGCACATCCATGTAATAGGTATGGAAGGTGGACGCGTCTTCACGAATTAAATACTTTGCCGCCTGCGCAACGTGCGCTTTCGCCGCGTCCGCAAAGCGCAGATCGCCGGTCTGCTCGCTCGCCCAGTACAACAGGGGCAAATTCATGTTGCAGTCGATGATCATCCGTCCGGCCTGTTCCGGGTCAGTCAAATCGCCCCATGCCTGAATGATCTGCGCTTTCTCATGAAAGCGCTCCAGCAGCGCGTCTGCCGCCAGCAGTGAAAACCCGCGCGCCTCGCGATTTCCCGTCAGTCGCCAGGCTGCCACGCAGGAAAGGGTGTACAGGAAGCCCAGGTCATGGGTATTGGTGTCGTGACGTCCGGCAATCCGTAAGCCAAAAGAGCGGACGTGCTTTTCTGCCATGTCGCGGAATGCCGCTTCGCCGCTCATTTCCCACGCCAGCCACAGTTGTCCGGTCCAGAAACTGGTCGTCCACTCGACATTCTCCGTTAACGGGTAATACCCCTTTACACAGGTTTCGGCGGGAAAGTGTTCACCGAATTCCGTTAAATGACGACGAATCAGTTCGAGGACATGCTCACGGGCGCTGCGCATTTCGTCCTGAAATGCTCCTGCATCGATCGGGCGACCAGGAAAAGCGCGTAAGCGTTCCTCAACGATATGATTTAACATATTTCGGTTCCTTATGACGTAAATTATCTTGCTGCGTTATTTTCAGCGATATCAGGGACAGTATTATTTTTCCGTTTACTCTGGCATGCCGATAAGGTAAATGCCGAAATAAACGTAAAGACCAGCGCAATAATCCCCATGATGATGTAGGTTTTCTCAAAACCAATACGGTCATACATTAATCCGGCTGGTGAAGAGACCACCACATTGCCGACATACAGCATTGCCTGATATCCCAGTAAATACATGGTTGCATTGACGCGTTTATCAAAATGTTCCGCGATATATTTAAAGACCGAGACCAACAGTAAACAAATCTCCAGGCCATATAACGGCTTGAGCACAGAAATTAACAGGTGAGAATCACAGAGACCGGAAATCACCAGTCGCGCGCCTACCAACGCACCGACAATCAGCAGTCCACGTTTGGCGCCGATCGCATTAACAAATAAGGGGATCACCATGTACATAACAAATTCCATGCCGGACTGCACGGTGCCCAGATAACCAAAGACCGCATTGCCTTCATGAATGTCAGAGAAAAAGGTCACAAAATAGCGAGAGAACTGTTGCTCGGCGATAAACATCATCCACGCGACGCCCGCCACATACAGGCAGAACGCCCAGAACTTACGGTTTCGCAGCAGCGCGTAAACATCCGCGGGGACGATTTTCTCTTTGGTCAGCACCTCGGCGGCATTGGCGGCATTGACGTTTACCTTCAGGCTCAGCAGAACCACCAGCATCACCACCGACGCCACGCTGCCCATGATGAAGTTATAAGCCGGAGAAAGGTTAAACAACAGCCCCGAGAACGATGACGCAACCGCCCACCCGAGCGAACCCCACATCCGAATCTGACCAAACTCCATGCCGTTCAGGCGGCTGTAGCGATCGGAATAGGATTCACAGGCCGCTACGCCGGCGTACCAGGCAAAACTCAGGTAAATCGCGCCAACGATAATTCCCAATAGGGTATGAGAAAGTAATAATGGC
This sequence comes from Citrobacter freundii complex sp. CFNIH2, assembly GCF_002880615.1. Classification (NCBI taxonomy): domain Bacteria; kingdom Pseudomonadati; phylum Pseudomonadota; class Gammaproteobacteria; order Enterobacterales; family Enterobacteriaceae; genus Citrobacter; species Citrobacter freundii complex sp. CFNIH2. Next base: position 3,305,611 of record NZ_CP025757.1, read on the forward strand.
TGGTAAACATAAATAAAGAAAGGGGCCATTAATGCCGACATCCCCACGACAAAATAGAGCAGATATTTACTCATGCCGATTTTATCGAGAATATAACCGTAAATGGGTTTCAGGATAACCGAGAAAATACCATTCACAGCAAAAACCGTTCCTATTACCGTACCGCTAAGCTGCGCTTTCTGTCCCAGCCAGATCGCTAATAAACCAATGCTGGCCGACCAGGTAAAGAAATAGAGAAAGATAAAACTACTGATTTTATAGTATTCCGTTCGGTGACTCGGTGAACGTATATTCATACCACCCTCGCTATAAAAAGAACGACAACTGGCGTGCAGATTCAGGTTCGCGGATAACGACCTGGTGAGTCTTGATTTGTAACTGGGGAATGGCGGTGTAGTCCTTGTGTTGCCCGCAAGCGCGGACCGCGCAACAAAGCCAGCTTTCCCCAGACGCAATCTCTGTTGAAAGCACGGGGATCGCGGCACATTCGGCAAACATAATGCTGCTGTTTGGCGGAGTGATAATGCTGTCCGGAATGCGTGACATCACCGGAGACAGATCCACAATCGTGCTACTGCCGTTGCTGGCGGCAATCACGCACCCGCGCCCGTGCAACTGATGCTCTGCCTTCATCACCGCAAAGCCCCCTTCCACCGTTTGCAGTACCCGCGCGCTGTTGATGCGGTGTAAACGGATATGCCATTCACCGAACGGCACCAGCCAGGTCTCAATGGTGACGTCATGCCACGGCAGCCAGCGGGAGAAAATCGCATTCTCATCCACGCGAACCTGTTCGCAGTCGCGCCGTCCGCGAAAATAGTTATCGCCGTCCGCTAACAGCAGCATGGAATCACACGCCGCATGCTTGAGGCCATAACGCCCGCGTTCAATGGTGAAACCAAAGCGGCTGGAATAGGCAAACTTCGTGTATTTTGCCTCGGTGTTAACGTAGTTATTCAGCTCCAACTGACCGGAGGTCAGCATCGTGACATGAGCAGAATGCTCGCTGTGCTGAAGAATTTGTCCGGCATGCGGGATTGCACGCGTCTGTGCCAGGGAGGGCAGCGGTTGCTCTTCAGCCAGCCAGAACGGGTGAGTTTCCGGCAGCGCGAGGATCAGAAAAACCTTCAGCGCCCAGTAAGGAGAACCCGGGGAATTGTAGTCCTCGCACATCGCCAGATTCGGGTAAGCGAAGCCTAACGTCAGGATCCCATCACGATCGAAAATGGGTTGCTGTTGCCACCAGCGCAAATGTCGCAGGATCACCCCTTTAATGATGCCCGGCGTGAACACATCCAGCTCAGCAAACGCCGCCGCACTCCAGAACGCGACCATCGCAAATCGATAGGTCAGGCTGCGACCGAACGGCACCGAGGCCCCATCGGCAGCCGACATATAGATAAAATCTTCCGCAAATTGTCTGGCGCGTTCGCGCAACGTTGCGGCGCGAGCGGTATCTTCCGGATTCAGTGTGGCATACAGCAGGCCATAAAAATGAAAGGCCATTGAGATGTAGTAATCCTGAGGTCGCCCGGGGCCGTCGGAATACCAGCCGTCCCCCAGATAATAGGCTTCCATCAGCGCAAACCGACGATCGATAGCCGACTGGTCGTATGGCAGTCCGGCGCGTTTAAAACCGAGCTGAACGATGATGGCGAAGTAGTTCCAGTTGCTGTCCGGCATCTGCGCGTCGGTTATCTGATTCAGCCAGCGATGCAGATTTTCTTGTTCCGACGGGCTGAACGCCGCCGTTAACCGCGTCGGCAGAAGCGTCAGACCCAGACCATACGCCGCCATCTCTACCAGACGCTGATCGTATGGCCCGGTATCGCCCCAGTAATGCGGACTCTGCGGATCGGTACCCAACTTGATCGCCTGAATGTACTTGTCAGAAAACGGGACCTCAGCGCCTCCCGCCATTAGCGGAAACAGCCCCCACAGCGCTCTCGAAAGCCCTTCCATACAGGCAATGTCCACACTGTAATGCGCACAGGTATCGCCCAGCGAAAACTGGGCCTGCCCTGCGGGAAACTGCTTATCCAGCGCCTCCAGTATCGAATTAACAGCCCGCGTTACGTCTTCGCGGGATGACAATGGATTTGATTTTTCTTCAGTTGCCGACCACATACTCTGCCCCTCTGAATAAAGTGGCTAAAGCATAGTGAATCGCTCATCAGCAGAAATGTTACCTCAATCACACCCGACACATTCTTTTAAAACAGGGATTGAGAAAATTTAAAAATAGAGTTTATAAACGTAATCCGGCGGGTAAAAATTTAAATCTGTTGCACTATGAACACAGCCCTTAATGCAGAACGTCTCGAACTGATTACCTTAAACGATGCTATTGCGTCGTTTAGTCGACTGTTCGCCAATACGGTACGCTACCACCACTGGCATCAATGTCTGGAAGTACTGTATGTGGAAGAAGGTTTCGGTGTCGTCACGGTCGATCATAAGCAATACACCATGCGGCCGGGGCGGATGTTCTTTTTCCCGCCCTTCACCCTGCACAAAATCATGGTCGATGAGCAGGCGCAGAATCGCTATCGTCGTACCATTATTCATCTCGATCAACATGCGGTGCTGAAGGTGCTGCGTGATTTCCCGCTCAATCAGCAACGCCTGCAAAACCTGACAATTCGCGGTGGTGAAGCCTGGGTGATCGACGCCCATGAGATCCATACACATATCGATTTCCTCTTTAGCCGTTACGAGAAAATGGCGACGCAAAAGCCGCTCAACGCCGAGCACGTTGCCTGCCTGTTATTAAATTTATTCAGCCTGTTACCCGAAGATAAGAGCGGTATGCAGGAAATTGCCACCGGTATCGCCAGCCAGGTGATGTTCTGGCTCGACGAAAATTACACGCGAAAATTCAGCCTGAGCGCGCTGGCAGATGAACTTGGGAAATCAAAAAGTTACGTGTCGCGCCGCTTTCATATTGAGACAGGAGAAAGCATTCTCGACTATCTCAATACATTACGTCTGAGAAAAGCGTGCGAAGCGCTACTTCACAGCGAAGCAAGCGTGCGGGAGATTGCGAACAAGGTAGGATTTTCAGAGGTGACGTACTTTATCAGCGCGTTTGGCAAGGGAATCGGCGAAACACCGTTGCAGTACCGTAAGCGGCATAAATGATCGTGCCGGAAGGCGCGTTAATGACGCCGCCCGGCACAACAACACGATTACCCGTCGATATCCGCGAGGTCGCCTTTTTCCTGCAACCAGTTGCGGCGATCTTCAGAGCGCTTCTTCGCCAGCAGCATATCCATCATGGCGTTAGTGCGCTGATCGTCCTCATCATCAATGATGAGCTGGACCAGACGACGAGTGTTGGGATCCAGCGTGGTTTCGCGCAACTGCATCGGGTTCATTTCACCCAGCCCTTTAAAGCGTTGTACGTTTGGCTTGCCTTTCTTGCGCTTCAACTGTTCCAGTACGCCCGCCTTCTCTTCTTCCGTCAGCGCGTAATAGACCTCTTTGCCGAGATCGATACGGTACAACGGCGGCAGCGCGACATAGACATGTCCGTGTTTCACCAGCGTGCGGAAATGTCGCACAAACAGCGCGCAGAGCAGCGTGGCGATGTGCAGACCATCGGAGTCCGCATCCGCCAGGATACAGATCTTGCCGTAACGTAACTGGCTCAGATCGTCGCTGTCCGGATCGATACCGATCGCAACAGAAATATCGTGGACTTCCTGCGAGGCCAGTACTTCATCAGAAGAGACTTCCCAGGTGTTCAGGATCTTACCCTTAAGCGGCATGATCGCCTGATATTCACGATCGCGCGCCTGCTTGGCGGAGCCGCCCGCCGAGTCCCCTTCCACCAGGAACAGTTCGGTACGATTCAGATCCTGCGCGGTGCAGTCCGCCAGTTTCCCCGGCAGCGCCGGACCGCTGGTCAGTTTTTTACGCACTACTTTTTTCGCCGCGCGCAGTCGACGCTGGGCGCTGGAGATCACCATCTCCGCCAGCAGTTCGGCTGACTGAACGTTTTGGTTCAGCCACAGGCTGAAGGCATCTTTCACCACGCCGGAGACAAATGCCGCGCACTGACGTGACGACAGACGTTCTTTGGTCTGTCCGGCAAACTGCGGATCCTGCATTTTCACCGACAGCACGTAGGCGCAGCGATCCCAGATATCTTCCGCCGAGAGCTTCACGCCACGTGGCAGAATGTTGCGGTATTCGCAGAACTCACGCATCGCGTCAAGCAGCCCCTGACGCAGACCGTTCACGTGTGTCCCGCCCTGCATGGTCGGGATCAGGTTCACGTAGCTTTCGGTCAGCAGTTCGCCGCCTTCCGGGAGCCACAGCAGCGCCCAGTCGACCGTTTCCGTATCCCCGGAAAAATTGCCGATGAACGGTTTTTCTGGCAGCGTCGGCAGGCCGTTTACCGCTTCGCCCAGATAGTCGTTAAGACCATCCTGATAGCACCAGCGCTGTTCGCTGTTATTGACTTCATCTTTAAAGGTGATTTCAACGCCAGGGCACAGCACGGCTTTGGCTTTCAGCACATGCGTTAAGCGCGAGACAGAAAAACGCGGGCTGTCGAAAAAGGTTTCGTCAGGCCAGAAATGGACGCTGGTGCCGGTATTGCGCTTGCCGCAGGTGCCAACAACCTGCAAATCCTGAACCTTGTCGCCGTTCTCAAACGCAATGTTATACACCTGACCATCACGACGCACGTTCACTTCCACACGCTTCGACAGGGCGTTCACCACGGAGATCCCTACGCCGTGCAGGCCGCCGGAGAACTGATAGTTCTTGTTCGAGAACTTGCCGCCCGCGTGCAGCCGACAGAGGATCAGTTCAACCGCCGGAACGCCCTCTTCCGGGTGAATGTCCACGGGCATGCCGCGACCGTCGTCGATAACTTCCAGAGATTGATCGGCATGTAAAATCACATCCACGCGTTTCGCGTGGCCCGCCAGTGCTTCATCGACACTGTTATCAATCACTTCCTGCCCAAGATGGTTGGGCCGGGTCGTATCGGTATACATCCCTGGGCGACGGCGTACCGGCTCAAGCCCAGTGAGTACCTCAATGGCATCAGCGTTATAAGTTTGCGTCATGGTTTTAATAGCAATTCGAAATGATTGTCAGCAACTGTGCAGTCCAAGGAAATTGACAATCGGGTTGAAATAATCTTCGAAGCCCGTGAATGCATGGTTTCCACCTTCAATAACAGTCTGGCGGCATGAGGCGTAATACGCCACTGCCTGGCGGTAGTCCAGCACTTCATCTCCCGTCTGTTGCAGCAGCCAGATTAAATCCGACGCTTCCAGCGGGTCGATCTGCATGACTTTAAGATCGTAAATATGGCGTGACTCTAGCACATATTGCTGCCCCGTGTAGGGGTTCTCGTTCTGACCGAGGTAGTCGATCAACAGTTCATATGGCCGGACAGCCGGGTTGACAACAACCGCGGGCAGCATAAAGCACTGTGACAGCCAGGTGGCGTAATAACCGCCTAATGATGATCCCACCACGCCCAGCGCCTCGCCGCCGTGCTCAAGGACGATAGACTCCAGCATCTCTGCGGCATCGGCCGGATACGGCGGCAGCTGCGGCACAATCATTTCGACATGAGGATACTGTTCGCGCAGCCAGTTTTTCAGCAGGCAGGCCTTCGCCGAACGCGGTGAGCTATTGAAGCCGTGCAGGTAAAGAAGCGTAGACATCAGTAGCCTTCAGAAGCGGTATCAGGTCGGAACTCCGTCCCTTGCAAACGACAGACGTCCGTTTTCAACGTACCGTCGGCAAACAGCTCCAGCGTACGCCAGCCTGGACCGATGCTATCAAGGGTAAAGTTCGCGCAATGGGGTTTGAACTGAACGCAGGTGGAGGGCGTCGCCAGCAGACGGCGGCCATTCCAGTCGAGATCCAGTTCCTGATGAATATGCCCGCAAAGCAGATATTTCACGCGCGGATAATTTACCAGTACGTTGTCCAGTTCCGCCGCGTTACGCAGGCTGTGTTGATCCAGCCAACTGCATCCCGCAGGCATGGGGTGATGATGCAGAAGCAGCAGAGTGTGGCGCTCAGGGGCCGCAGCAAGTTTACGCTCCAGCCACTCGAGCTGAAATTCGCTCAGTTCACCGTGAGGTACACCGAAGACCTGACTGTCCAGCAGCAGAATTTGCCACTGCTCGCCAACCATGACGCATTTTGCAGGAGAGATACCCGCCTCTTGTAACGCGCTGTACATCGCTGGCTGGAAATCATGGTTGCCGGGCAACCAAACGCAAGGCGCACGAAAGCTTGCGATACCTTCAGCAAAATGCTGATAGGCCGCAGCGGTTTGATCCTGAGCTAAATCACCTGTCGCCACGATCAGATCGTATTCCTGCCCTTCGGCATGAATGGCATCCAACACGGCCTGGTAGCTTTCCCAGGTGTTTACGCCCAATAGCGTTTCGTGCTTTTCGGCAAACAGGTGAGTATCAGTAATTTGTAAGATCCTGACCCTGGCCTCACCAGCCAGAGAAAGGTTTAACAGGCTTTCCAAATGGTGTCCTTAGGTTTCACGACGCTAGTAAACCGGAATCGCCATCGCTCCATGTGCTAAGCAGTATCGCAGCCAATCGGCCAGAAACTGATTAATTTGATGCTTTTCGTCGCGTTGATGCAACTTTTTATTTGGATAATCATACCGTGCTTTGAAGCGAAAGATCTGCTGACTTGAACACACTTCGGCGACCATCGCGTCATGGTAGAGCCGTACAGTCAGTGACGGCAGGCTCCAGTAGGTGATGGTCGGCGCCGTCTGCTCGATGGTCACCAGCGTTGTGTATCGGGTCGATTCAACGATCGTAATCCGATATTGTGCGTTGCCCACCTGGTAACTCACCGTTTCGCCAGGCGCATCATTGCGCGGCAACAGGCGTCGCAGTTGCGAAAAGTTCGTTTCGCAAAGACGCATCATTTCAGGGAAGTCAGGTGTATAGCGCTTCATTTTTTCCACTCGTTTATTAGCTCTTTATAGTGCAGTTGCAGCCATTGCAGAGCGATGACCGCAGACGCGTTATCAATTTTCCCCTCTTCAACCCAACGGTATGCCTGTTCCCGGCTTACCACATGAACCCGAATGTCTTCGTTTTCATCAGCCAGACCGTGAATCCCGTTTGCGGTCGTGGCGTCCACTTCACCCACCATAATTGACGAGCGCTCACTGGTGCCGCCAGGGCTTGCCAGAAAACTGAGCACCGGTTTCGTCCGTTTTACCTCGATGCCGGCCTCTTCCATCGCTTCACGGCGGGCCACATCCTCAACGCTTTCACCCTCTTCGATCATCCCGGCCACCATTTCCAGTAGCCATGGCGTTTCACTGGTGTCATAGGCCGCGATGCGCACCTGCTCGACTAACACCACTTCATCCCGCTCAGGGTCAAAGGGTAGCAAGACTGCCGCATGACCGCGCTCAAAAATTTCTCTACGCACTTCCTGACTCATTTCACCGTTAAACAAACGGTGGCGAAAGCGATAAAGATCCAGCGAAAAAAAACCGCGATATAGCGTTTCTCGTGCAATAATTTCTACATCGTTTTTGGCGAAAGTTACTGGCGAGTTGCCTGATTTGCGCATTGTGCCGTCCTGTACCAATAGTGATTTAAATGTGAATTTCAAGGGCGTTTGACTGCCGTTTCATCGACCTTGTGGTAAATTGGTGCAAATTAACGCCTGATGGCACAGAACGCCAACTTTTTGCGGTGGCGGATTCTGCTAGAATCAGCAATTATTTTTAAAATTTGATCAGCGCTAAATACTGCTTCACAACAAGGAATGCAAATGAAGAAATTGCTCCCCATCCTTATCGGCCTGAGCCTGTCGGGGTTCAGCACACTGAGCCAGGCAGAGAACCTGATGCAAGTTTATCAGCAAGCACGCCTGAGCAACCCGGAATTGCGTAAATCCGCCGCCGATCGCGATGCTGCATTCGAAAAAATCAACGAAGCACGTAGTCCTTTACTGCCTCAACTGGGCTTAGGTGCCGATTACACCTACAGCAACGGCTACCGCGATGCTAACGGCGTGAACTCAAACGCCACCAGCGCGTCCCTGCAATTAACGCAGACCCTTTTCGATATGTCGAAATGGCGTGCGCTGACCCTGCAGGAAAAATCTGCGGGTATTCAGGACGTGACCTTCCAGACGGACCAGCAAACGCTGATCCTCAACACCGCGAGCGCCTATTTTAAAGTACTGAACGCCATTGACGTTCTCTCTTACACGCAGGCGCAGAAAGAGGCGATTTATCGTCAGTTGGATCAAACCACCCAGCGTTTCAACGTGGGCCTGGTCGCCATCACTGACGTACAAAACGCCCGTTCGCAATACGATACCGTGCTGGCGAACGAAGTGACCGCCCGTAACGATCTCGACAACGCGGTTGAAGAACTGCGTCAGGTCACTGGCAACTACTACCCGGAACTGGCGTCGCTGAACGTTGACAGCTTCAAAACCGACAAACCGCAGGCGGTGAACGCCCTGCTGAAAGAAGCCGAAAACCGTAACCTGACGCTGTTGCAGGCGCGTCTGAGCCAGGATCTGGCACGTGAGCAGATTCGCCAGGCGCAGGATGGTCACCTGCCAACGCTGGACTTAACCGCCTCTACCGGCGTATCGGATACCTCGTACAGCGGCTCTAAAACGCGTGGCGCGACAGGCTCTCAGTATGACGACAGCAACATGGGCCAGAACAAAATCGGCCTGAGTTTCTCGCTGCCGATTTATCAGGGCGGGATGGTGAACTCGCAGGTGAAACAGGCGCAATACAACTTTGTTGGTGCCAGTGAGCAACTGGAAAGCGCCCACCGTAGCGTGGTGCAGACCGTACGTTCTTCCTTCAACAATATCAATGCGTCAATCAGCAGCATTAACGCGTACAAACAAGCGGTTGTTTCCGCCCAGAGCTCATTAGACGCGATGGAAGCGGGCTATTCCGTGGGTACACGTACTATCGTTGATGTGTTGGATGCGACCACCACGCTGTACAACGCCAAGCAGCAACTGGCGAATGCGCGTTATAACTACCTGATCAACCAGCTGAATATCAAGTCAGCGCTGGGTACGTTGAACGAGCAGGATCTGGTGGCGCTGAACAACACGCTGGGCAAACCGATCTCCACCTCGCCGGAACACGTCGCGCCGGAAACCCCGCAGATGGACGCGAACGCTGACGGCTATGCCGCCAACGCAGCAGCGCCCGCCGCGCAACCGGCATCAGCACGTTCTTCCAGCAGCAACGGTAACAATCCGTTCCGCAATTAAACGCGATGACGGGGCTTCGGCCCCGTCTGAACGTAAGGCAACGTAAAGATCCCGCCATTGTGCCGCATTCCCGCCTCTTCTCGCTTCATTTTCAACCACTCATCCTCTATCCTGAGCAGTAATAACCACTGGGTCCAGGAAAGACAAAAATGAAACGGACAAAATCCATCCATCACGCCTCGTTCCGCAAAAGCTGGAGCGCGCGTCATCTGACACCTGTCGCATTCGCCGTTACCGCTGTGTTTATGCTGGCGGGTTGTGAGAAAAGCGATGAAACCGTGTCGCTGTATCAAAATGCGGATGACTGCTCGGCAGCCAATCCGGGCAAAAGCGCGGAATGCACCACGGCGTTCAATAACGCGCTGAAAGAAGCGGAACGTACCGCGCCGAAATATGCCACTCGTGAAGATTGCGTCGCCGAGTTCGGTGAAGGCCAGTGCCAGCAAGCCCCTGCTCAGGCAGGCATGGCGCCAGAAGCTCAGGCACAGCAGTCCAGCGGTAGCTTCTGGATGCCGCTGATGGCGGGTTACATGATGGGCCGCATGATGGGCGGCGGCGCGGGCTTTGCGCAGCAACCGCTGTTCAGCTCGAAAAACCCGGCCAGCCCGGCTTACGGTAAATACACCGATGCGGGTGGTAAAAACTACGGCGCAGCACAGCCTGGTCGCACAATGACGGTTCCTAAAACCGCCATGGCGCCGAAACCGGCAACCACCTCTACCGTAACGCGCGGCGGCTTCGGTGAATCTGTTGCCAAACAGAGCACCATGCAGCGTAGCGCAAGCGGCACCTCCACGCGTTCAATGGGTGGCTGATACGCATGGAAAGAGTCAGTATTATCGAGCGCCCGGACTGGCGCGATAAAGCCACGGAATACGGTTTTAATTTTCACACCATGTACGGCGAACCGTACTGGTGTGAAGACGCCTATTACAAGCTAACGCTGGCCCAGGTTGAAAAGCTGGAAGATGTGACTGCAGAGCTGCACCAGATGTGTCTCAAGGTGGTTGAGAAAGTGATCGCCAGCGACGAGCTGATGGCAAAATTCCGTATTCCTAAGCACACCTGGGGCTTTGTTCGTCAATCCTGGCAGACGAGCCAGCCGTCGCTCTATTCACGTCTTGATCTGGCGTGGGATGGCACCGGTGAACCGAAGCTGCTGGAGAACAACGCCGATACTCCGACCTCGCTGTACGAAGCGGCGTTTTTCCAGTGGATCTGGTTGGAAGATCAGATCAATGCGGGCAATCTGCCGGAAGGCAGCGACCAGTTTAACAGCCTGCAGGAAAAGCTTATCGAGCGCTTCGCCGAGCTACGTGAGCAGTACGGCTTCCAGCTTCTGCATCTGACCTGCTGTCGCGATACTGTTGAAGATCGCGGCACTATTCAGTATCTGCAGGATTGTGCGGCAGAAGCGGAGATCGCTACCGAATTCCTCTATATCGAAGATATTGGGCTGGGTGAAAAAGGTCAGTTCACAGATCTACAGGATCAGGTGATTGCCAACCTGTTCAAGCTCTATCCGTGGGAGTTTATGCTGCGCGAGATGTTCTCCACCAAGCTGGAAGACGCTGGCGTGCGCTGGCTGGAGCCGGCCTGGAAGAGCATTATCTCCAACAAGGCGCTGCTGCCGCTGCTGTGGGAAATGTTCCCGAACCATCCGAACCTGCTTCCCGCCTATTTCGCCGAAGACGACTATCCTCAGATGGATAAATTCGTCGTGAAACCGATCTTCTCGCGTGAAGGCGCGAACGTCTCCATTATCGAGAACGGTAAAACGATCGAAGCGGTGGAAGGACCGTACGGTGAAGAAGGCATGATCGTGCAGCAGTTCCATCAGCTGCCGAAATTTGGCGACAGCTATATGCTGATTGGTAGCTGGTTGATCAACGATCAACCTGCCGGGATCGGCATTCGCGAAGACAGAGCGCTGATCACTCAGGATCTGTCCCGCTTCTACCCGCATATTTTTGTCGAGTAATATGGCGCTCCTGTGTAGGCCTGATAAGACACTTTGTGTCACTATCAGGCAATAGAGCCTTGCCGGGTGGCGGCTTCGCCTTACCCGGCCTACCCCAACTGTACCGACAACATACTCAGGCTGCCCATCTCGATACCATCAACCGGAATCGTCACCGGCTCTTTGCCATCCCACGCGCCCAGCACGTACAATAGCGGCAGATAGTGATCCGGTGTCGGGTTCGACAGTGAGCCACCTTCGTGATCGAGATAATTGACCAGCGGATGCTGCTCAACCGCTCCCTGCCAGCTCAGGTTCTCTTTGACAAAATCATTGAACGATGTCGCCCATGGATACGGGTTATTATCGCCGTGCCAGCGCGCCGTGCGCAGGTTATGCACCACGTTACCACTGGCCACCAGCATGATGCCTTCATCACGCAGCGCCGCCAGTTTACGCCCGATCTCAAAATGCCAGGCTGCCGGCTTGGTGCTATCGATGCTCAACTGCACCATCGGGATATCAGCATTCGGGTACATCTTGATCAGCACACCCCAGGAGCCGTGGTCAAAGCCCCAGGCTTCTTTATCGAGCGCGACTGGCACCGGCGCAAGCAAATCAACCAGGTGCTGCGCCAGTTCAGGAGAGCCGGGCGCCGGGTAATGCGTGTCGTACAACGCCTGCGGGAAACCGCCAAAATCATGAATGGTCTTTGGCGCTTCCATCGCGGTGACGCCGGTACCTCGGGTGAACCAGTGGGCAGACACCACCACAATCGCTTTTGGACGCGGTAATGTCTCCCCAAGCTGCTGCCAGGCACGGGTATACAGGTTATCTTCCAGAACGTTCATCGGGCTACCGTGTCCCAAAAACAATGCTGGCATACGAATTGAAGACATGATGATATCCTTACTCAGGGAGTCATTTTGATGGTCTTACAATACCCTCTTTCGATGAATGAAGAACTCTGATAACCATGATGATGATCATCAGTTATTTTGAAGGTCAGCGAGATGTATAAGGAGTCATTGATGTCAGTACCTTTAATTCTGACCTTACTGGCGGGCGCCGCCACGTTTATTGGCGCGTTTCTTGGCGTACTGGGGCAAAAGCCCTCCAATCGCCTGCTGGCGTTTTCGCTCGGGTTTGCCGCCGGGATCATGCTGCTGATCTCCTTGATGGAGATGCTGCCCGCCGCGCTGGGTACGAAGGGAATGCCGCCAGTTCTGGGCTACGGCATGTTTATCATCGGCTTGCTGGGTTACTTTGGTCTGGATCGTCTGCTTCCGCACGCCCATCCGCAGGATCTGGTGCAAAAAAGAACGCAGCCGATTCCCGGCTCGATTAAACGTACCGCCATCCTGCTCACGCTGGGGATCAGTCTGCACAACTTCCCGGAAGGGATTGCCACCTACGTCACCGCCAGCAGTAACCTGGAGCTGGGATTCGGCATCGCGCTGGCAGTTGCCCTGCATAATATTCCGGAAGGTCTGGCGGTCGCCGGGCCGGTCTATGCGGCCACCGGTTCTAAACGTACCGCGATTTTCTGGGCGGGCATTTCCGGGATGGCGGAAATATTGGGTGGCGTGCTGGCGTGGCTGATTCTTGGCAGCCTGGTGTCACCTGTCGTCATGGCCGCGATTATGGCCGCTGTCGCCGGCATTATGGTGGCGTTGTCAGTGGATGAGCTGATGCCGCTGGCAAAAGAGATCGATCCCAATAACAACCCCAGCTATGGCGTTCTGTGCGGAATGTCGGTGATGGGGCTGAGTCTGGTCATACTACAGGCGATGGGGATCGGGTAACAGAGAGGGCAGGAAGCGGTTATTCCTGCTCTTTAGTCATGACGCGTTCTTCATCATCACGACGAAGTAATTTATTGCGAATTTCCAGTAGCGCATCGCGATCCTGCCGAAACGCCTTACAATAACGTTTCATATGGCAAATATACCCCACGACCACCAGAACAATTAAAACAATCCAGTACCAGGCAATAAACATCCTTTTACCCTTAAAATTTAACATTGCTAAACATTTAACGTTAAAATTTCACATATCAATCAATCGATACATTCATATACTCGCACAGAACGCCAATAATTATATGATTTTGATCATATAAAAGAGCAGATCGTGTAGATATTCATTTTTCTCTTACAAGAATAAACATTGTCGATACGATCACAAAGCTACCGATAATATATTTACCTCGTGAAAGCACACTCCTACTATCAAAAAAAGATATTGAACAATTAATACCTCTCAACAGCACATGCTATCCATAATGATAACCTCGTTCTCCACAGGAAAAATGGAGGGATATTAAGCACATTACCCATCAGCTAAGTAAATATATTTAATATTTTATATACACAGCATTATGTTTATATAAGGAGATATATCAATGCTTAATAAATATCAGAAAACCATTCTCTCGGCGGTAATCGCACTTTCATTAGGGCTATCCGTAACAAGCTCTATTGCTGCAGGATTTCAACCCGCGCCACCAGCGGGAAATTTAGGTGCCGTGGTTGTCGATCCTTATGGTAATGCGCCATTGACGGCACTCGTAGAGCTGGATAGTCATAATATTTCAAATGTGAGAGTCATCGTTCATGGTAAGGGTGAACAAGGTGTTCCTGTTACCTATTCCGTTGGAGAGCAATCACTAAAAACCTATGACGGCATCCCCATTTTTGGTCTCTATCAGAAATATGCGAATAACGTAACCGTTGAATATACTGAAAACGGAAAAGCGATGAAGGATGATTATGTCGTACAGACTTCCGCCATCGTAAATCACTACATGGATAACCGCTCCATTTCTGACCTGCAACAAACCAAAGTCATTAAAGTCGCCTCCGGTTTTGAAGATCGTCTCTATCTGGTCAATACCCATACCTTCACGCCACAGGGCGCAGAATTCCACTGGCATGGCGAAAAAGATAAAAATGCCGGGATTCTGGATGCAGGGCCTGCGGGTGGCGCGCTGCCATTCGATATCGCGCCATTTACCTTTGTCGTGGATACGCAAGGTGAATACCGCTGGTGGTTGGATCAGGACACGTTCTATGACGGCCATGACATGGATATCAACAGACGTGGCTATCTGATGGGGATCCGGGAAACGCCTCGCGGTACGTTCACCGCAGTTCAGGGGCAACACTGGTATGAATTCGATATGCTGGGGCAGATTCTGGAAGATCATAAACTCCCGCGCGGGTACCTTGATGCGTCTCACGAATCCATCGAAACGGTTAATGGCACGGTATTGTTACGTGTAGGGAAACGGGATTATCGTAGAGAAGACGGCCTGCATGTCCATACGATTCGCGATCAGATTATTGAGGTCGATAAATCAGGCCGTGTCGTCGATGTCTGGGATCTGACTAAAATCCTCGATCCCATGCGCGATGCACTTTTAGGTGCATTAGATGCAGGGGCAGTCTGCGTTAATGTTGATTTAGCCCATGCAGGACAACAGGCCAAGCTGGAGTCAGATACGCCGTTTGGCGACGCGCTGGGCGTTGGCGCGGGGCGTAACTGGGCGCACGTCAACTCTATTGCCTATGACGCCAAAGATGACTCAATCATTATCTCTTCCCGTCACCAGGGCGTTGTCAAAATTGGTCGTGATAAACAGGTGAAATGGATTCTTGCGCCATCAAAAGGCTGGAATAAACAACTGGCCAGTAAACTCTTAAAACCGGTAGATAAACAAGGGAAGGCGCTCACCTGCGACGAAAACGGAAAATGTGACAATACCGATTTCGATTTTACCTATACCCAACATAGCGCCTGGATTTCAAGTAAAGGCACATTAACCGTCTTTGATAATGGGGATGGGCGTGGGCTGGAACAACCCGCACTACCTTCCATGAAATATTCACGCTTTGTCGAATATAAAATTGACGAGAAAAAAGGAACCGTTCAACAACTTTGGGAATATGGCAAAGAACGTGGATACGATTTTTATAGTCCTATCACCTCGGTCATTGAGTACCAAAAAGATCGCGATACCGTATTTGGTTTTAGTGGATCCATTCATTTATTTGACGTAGGCCAACCGACCATCGGTAAACTCAATGAAATTGACTACAAAACGAAAGAAGTCAAAGTCGAAATTGATGTTATTTCCGATAAGCCTAACCAGACTCACTATCGAGCGCTTCTGATTCACCCACAACAGATGTTCAAATAACCCTGTTATTTATATTAAGGACTTATTATGTCTGCTAAATGGATTACTTCAATATGTAAAAGCGCGATATTAACCGCGGCACTGGCGCTTCCTTTTACGGCATGTGCATTTACGGAGGGTACAGACTACAAGGTTCTGGAAAAACCGATACCTGATGCGGATAACACGCTGATCAAAGTATTCAGCTACGCCTGCCCATTTTGCTACAAATACGATAAAGCAGTTACGGGGCCGGTTTCAGAAAAAGTCGCAGACGTCGTTACCTTTACCCCTTTCCATCTGGAGACCAAAGGGGAATACGGTAAACAGGCCAGCGAAGTCTTTGCGGTCATGATTGCGAAAGATAAAGCGGCAGGCATTTCGCTTTTCGATGCAAAGTCCCAGTTCAAAAAAGCTAAATTTGCCTACTACACTGCTTATCACGACAAAAAAGAGCGCTGGTCAGATGGCAAAGATCCCGCCGCTTTCATCAAAACGGGCCTTGATGCCGCAGGTATGAGCCAGGCAGATTTTGAAACGGCGCTGAAAGACCCGGCTGTTCAACAAACTCTGGAAAAGTGGAAAGCGGCTTATGATGTTGCGAAGATTCAGGGTGTTCCAGCTTATGTCGTAAACGGTAAGTACTTAATTTACACCAAAAATATCAAATCAATCGATTCGATGGCTGAACTGGTCAGAGAGCTGGCAACCAAATAAACAGGGAAAGGCTTATGGCTGACATTAAGGGATTATGGCAAGACCTGCGCGCGACACCCGTGGATACACTGGTCCGCTGGCAGGAACGACGCTTTTTGTGGCTAGTGATGTCCATCGCGATGGGTGCGCTCATCATTCTGGCGCACTCATTCTTCCAGATTTACCTCTACATGGCGCCCTGCGAGCAATGCGTTTATATTCGCTATGCCATGCTCGTGATGGTCGCTGGTGGATTGATTGCAGCGATAAACCCCAAAAATGTCGTCCTGAAACTGATTGGTTGTATTGCAGCGTTCTACGGCAGCATTATGGGTATCAGGTTCTCTTTGAAGCTGAACAGCATCCATTTCGCTGTCCACAATCCCGATCCTGACGCACTTTTTGGCGTTCAGGGCTGTTCCACTGATCCCACTTTTCCCTTCGGGTTACCCCTGGCGGAATGGGCACCGGAATGGTTCAAACCGACCGGAGACTGTGGCTATGATGCACCCGTCGTGCCAGACGGCGTCACGCTAAGCAAAATTCAGCAATGGTTTGTGGATTTATACCAGCACTCCGAAGGCTGGTATTTACTTCCGCCGTGGCATTTTATGAACATGGCTCAGGCGTGTCTGTTGGCATTTGGCCTGTGCCTCATATTGCTGGTGATCATGAGTGGAGCGTGGGTCATCAAACTCGCCAGGACATAATATCCGCCCTTCATAGCAAAAAACCGAAGCCAGCAACTGGCTTCGGTTTTTATTTTCATCATCGCGTCATTGCGATTAGCTGGCTTTACGCTCGTGCGCCTGACGGTAAGCCACCAGGTCTTCGATCGTCACTACAGCCATATTGTGTTTGCCTGCAAAGTCGATGCACTCCGGCGCGCGCGCCATGCTGCCATCATCATTGGTCAGTTCACACAGGACACCTGCTGGTTTGAAACCCGCCAGCGTCACCAGATCGATGGTCGCTTCGGTGTGGCCACCGCGGGTCAATACGCCGCCTGGCTGAGCACGCAGCGGGAAAACGTGTCCCGGACGGTTCAGATCGGAAGGTTTTGCGCCATCGGCGATCGCCGCACGAACGGTGGTCACGCGATCGGCAGCTGAAACGCCGGTCGTGACACCTGTCGCCGCTTCAATGGTCACGGTAAAACCGGTGCCATAAGCGCTGGTGTTATTTTCCACCATCATCGGCAGATCGAGTTGTTTACGACGATCTTCGGTGATGCACAGGCACACAATACCGCTACCGTGACGGATGGTCAGCGCCATCTGCTCAACGGTCATGGTTTCTGCCGGGAAAATCATATCGCCTTCGTTTTCACGATCTTCGTCGTCCAGCACCATCACACCGCGGCCTTCACGCAGCGCAGACAGAGCGTGTTCGACACGTTCAAAAGGCGTACCAAAAGAGGAAAGTAGCGTCTGATTCATGGTAAAAAAACCTCACTAAAATTATGGTTACCAGAATCAGGGCAGTCTTAGGAGTACCGACAAGCGGCAAAAAAATAACGTGAGCGGGTCCATGCCCGACTGGATCGTTACTCTCTCCCATCCGGACTCTAACCGTCGGCCCCGGAATTACACCGGATCTGCTGACCTTTGGGTTTGCACCCAAAGCGCTCGCGGGCTTTCAACCTGAGTTGATTTACCGCCGGTGGGGAATTTCGCCCCGCCCTGAGAATAAGCGGATTAACTATAACGCTATTGATTACCTTCATCAACGCCTTTACCCGCATTAACATCACACAATTCTGGTTTATGCCTTACGCAGATCGCACTACAATGGGCGTTAACACTTACCAGTTCAGGGAAACCACTATGATTGACCCGAAAAAAATTGAGCAGATCGCTCGCCAGGTTCACGAGTCGATGCCGAAAGGGATCCGGGAGTTCGGGGAAGATGTCGAGAAGAAAATCCGTCAAACGCTGCAATCTCAGCTGACGCGTCTCGATCTGGTGAGCCGCGAAGAGTTTGATGTTCAGACCCAGGTGCTGCTGCGCACCCGTGAAAAGCTGGCGCTGCTGGAGCAACGTTTGAGCGAACTGGAAGCGCGTCAGGCCACTGAAGAAGTCAAACCTGCGCCCGCCATCCCGCCAGTAGAACCGCAAGCGTAAAAACAGCAACGGGCCGCAAGGCCCGTTGACACATCAATGTTCCACTTCTAACTTTCTGGCGTTCATTGCCTGCTGGCAGTAGTGCGCGTAGCGTTTGCAAAACCAGCTGCGGTGCTCCTCATCCATATTGCCGGTAACAGCCTGGATATCAACAGGGCGACCTTCAGCCTGCATTCTGGCAAAACTCCGCGCCAGGAAATCGAAATTGTTCATCGAATAAACACTGTTGTTCATTAGCATATCCTCCAGTCGGTGAATCTCTGTTAAGGTCATATGCTTTTTTCTGATACCAGTATTTACCGGGAGGCGTAGCAGGTTTGTACATATTGTGCGCAAATCAGTTGCCTGAGTTCACACTTTGGGAATACGGGTGATGCCCGATTTCCAGGCATCACCGCCAGCGGTTATTTATCGCTGTCTTTCTGGATTTTCTTGATGATATTGGTGGTGGAGCAACCGTCTTCAAAGTTGAGCACCAGCACTTCGCCGCCGTTGGCCCATACCTCTTCACTACCGGCAATCTCTTCCGGCTTATAGTCACCGCCTTTCACCAGCAGATCCGGTAATACGCCTGCAATCAGGCGCTGCGGCGTGTCCTCTTCAAAAGAGACCACCCAGTCAACGGATTCTAGCGCACCCAACACGATCATCCGCTGTTCGAGCGGATTCACCGGGCGCGTTTCCCCTTTCAGGCGTTTCGTCGAGGCATCACTGTTGACCGCGACAATTAAGCGATCGCCCAGCTTACGTGCGTTTGCGAGATAGGAGACGTGGCCGGCGTGCAGAATGTCAAACACCCCGTTGGTCATCACGACTTTCTCACCACGCTTACGGGCGCTGGCAACAGCCTGCTTCAGCTCGTCTTCGGTCATCACGCCAAAGCCGGTTTCCGCACGGCCGCGTACCGCGTTTTCCAGTTCGATAGGCGACACAGTGGAGGTCCCCAGCTTACCGACCACCACACCCGCCGCCGCATTGGCAAAGAAGCAGGCTTCTTCCAGCGAATTACCGGCTGCCAGCGTCGCCGCCAGCACGCCAATGACCGTGTCGCCCGCACCGGTTACGTCATACACTTCCTGCGCCTGCGTAGGCATATGCAGCGGAGCTTTGCCCGGTTGCAGCAGCGTCATCCCCTGCTCGGAGCGGGTGACCAGCAGCGCGGAAAGCTCAAAATCGGCGATCAGCTTCATGCCGCGTTCAACAATCTCTTCTTCGCTTTTGCATTTTCCTGCCACTGCTTCGAACTCAGAGAGGTTCGGCGTCAGCAGCGTCGCGCCGCGATAGCGGGCAAAATCAGTCCCTTTCGGGTCGATCAGCACCGGCACTCCGGCTTTACGCGCCAGCGCGATCATCTGCTGAACGCTGGCCAGCGCGCCTTTCGCATAGTCAGACAGCACCAGCGCCCCAATCGAGCTCAGCGCCTGGTTGATACGCTCATGCAGCGGCTGCGGATCCACGCCTTCAAAGCCTTCTTCGAAGTCGAGACGAATCAGTTGCTGGTTGCGTGAAAGCACGCGCAGTTTGGTGATAGTAGGATGGGTCGGGACAGAAACGAAGTCGCATTTCACGTTCACGTCCGCCAGCGTTTTACTGAGCGCGCGCGCGGCATCGTCGATACCGGTCAGTCCGACCAGGCGCGAATTTGCTCCCAGAGAGGCAATATTCATCGCCACGTTCGCCGCACCGCCTGGACGTTCTTCGATGGTATCGACTTTCACCACCGGTACCGGCGCTTCAGGTGAAATACGGCTGGTGGGCCCGTACCAGTAGCGATCCAGCATCACATCACCGACAACCAAGACTCCTGCACGTTCAAACTCTGGCAGCGTTACTTTCATTCCTGTCTCCTGAGAGATTCAAAATTTGCGCGCGATAATAGCACACTTCATCAGGCAACCAGCCACTTCTGCCAGCTCGCCCTCACCAGCGTACGTTCCGCCTCAAAACACGTTTGCGCCACATGGCCCGGCTGTTCCTGTAACGCCAGGTGATGCAGCTCATCGCGCAGCGTGGTATAGGCATGGGTCAATGCCATCGCCTCCTGCTCGTCCATAATGTCGTTTTGCGCTAACAGTTCCAGAATGCGCACATTATCCGACCAGCGGGTCAGTTTGGGTTTGTCATGGGCATACCGTAGCACCAGATATTGCGTGATAAACTCGATATCCGTAATACCGCCTTCATCGGCTTTAATATCAAAGCGATCGCGATGTTTATTGCCCAGATGCGCGCGCATTTTTTCGCGCATTTCACGCACCTCGTTCTGCAACGTTTTGCCATCGCGAGGCAGCGTCATAACATCGCGGCGTACCGTATCAAACTGCGAGGTCAGTTGCGGGTCGCCGTAAACCACTCGTGCGCGCACCAGCGCCTGATGCTCCCACGTCCAGGCCTCATTTTTCTGATAATCCGCAAAGGACTCAGTGGAGGTCACCAGCATCCCCGCCGCCCCTGACGGACGCAACCGGGCATCCACTTCATACAGAATGCCTGAGGAGGTACGGGTACTGAACAGATGCATAATGCGCTGCGCCAGTCGCAGGTAGAACTGCCGCCCGTCAATTTCCCGCTCGCCGTCGGTCATCACGTCAACGGGGCAGTCATGGAGGAAGATCAAATCGAGATCGGAGCTGTAGCCCAATTCCCAACCGCCCAGCTTGCCGTAGCCCACCACCGCAAAACCGCGCCCTTCTCGCTCGGCAAGATGCGTCGGCTGGCCGTAGCGCGCCACCATTTGCAGCCACGCCTGTTGCACAACGGCATCAATCATCGCCTCCGCCAGCCAGGTCAGGTGGTCACTGACTTTCATCACTGGCAACGTACCGGCGATATCCGCGGCGGCAATGCGCAGCAGCTGCGTTTGTTTGAACTGGCGCAGGGCTTCCAGCTGTTGTTCTTCATCGTCTTCCGGGACGCGCAGCAGATACTGGCGCAGCTCATCACGATACGCGTCGGTCGCCGTCGGCTGATAGAGCGTATTCGGATCGAGCAGTTCATCGAGCAGCAGCGGATAGCGCGCCAACTGACTGGCGACCATCGGCGACGCCGCGCAAAGCGAAATCAGATGCTTCAGCGCGCCGGGGAATTCACTCAACAGCTCCAGATAGGTGGTGCGGGTGACAATCCCCACCAGCAGCGGCGTAATGCGCGACAGCGGGAGAGAAGCGTCCTGCCGCGTGCAGACATCACTCAGCAGGTGCGGCATCAGATGGTCGAGCACCTGGCGCCCACGCGGGCCTATCGTGCGTTTATCCAGCTCTTTACGGAAATCGGCAATCAACGCCAGCACGCGCAGGCGATCGTCATCCGCGAGATGCGACAGCACCGGCGGCGTGTCATCTTCCTGCAAGGCGTCCTGCCACAGCTCGCGCCACTGTTCCGAGAGCGCATCTTCCTGCGTATCGGTTTCGTCATCGCCGATCAGCTCGTTAAACACGCGCCGGACGTTCGCCATGTGCCCCTCAAGCGTTTCCGTCAGTTGCGACCAGTTATCTGCATTCATTCCCCAGGCCAACCGCGCCCGGTTAAGTTCATCGCCCGGCAACGTCTGGGTTTGTTCATCATTAATGCTTTGCAGCAGGTTTTCCAGACGGCGCAGGAAGAGGTAGGCCTGTCGCAACTGTTCGGCATCGTTTTCCGGCAGCAAATGCAGTGCGGCGATCGCGCTTAACGTCGGCAGCAGAGAACGAGATTGCAGCGACGGCTCACGCCCGCCGCGAATCAACTGAAATACCTGCACAATAAATTCGATTTCGCGAATGCCGCCCGCGCCGAGCTTGATGTTATCTTTCAGCCCCCGGCGACGAACTTCACGCGCAATCATCCCCTTCATATTGCGCAGCGACTGGATCACACTGAAGTCGATGTAACGGCGGAAAACGAACGGGCGCAGCATGGCGCGCAGTTCATCGACATAACGACCGTCGGTATCGCCCATGATCCGCGCCTTGACCATTGCGTAGCGCTCCCAGTCGCGCCCTTGCTCCTGGTAATAGTCTTCCAGCGCTGCAAAACTCAGCACCAGCGGGCCGCTGTCGCCAAACGGACGCAGCCGCATGTCCACCCGATAGACAAAGCCATCCTGGGTAGGCTGATCCAGAACCTTGATCAGCCGCTGTCCCATGCGAGTAAAAAACTGCGCGTTGTCGAGTTCGCGGCGTCCCCCCTGGGTAGAGCCGTGCTCAGGCCAGGCAAAGATCAGATCGATATCCGAGGAAAAATTCAGCTCGCCGCCGCCCAGTTTGCCCATGCCTAAAATCAGTAGCGGCTGTGGGATACCTTCCTGACTGCACGGCGTTCCCCATTCACGACAGCAGGCGTCGTACAGCCAGTCGCGCGCGCTGACAATCAGCGTTTCGGCCAGATGGCTTAACTGTTGCAGAATGTCGGTATCGTCCACCAGCGACAGCGCCTGCGCCCAGGCAATGCGCACCATCACGCGGCGGCGAAACAGACGCAGTTCATGCATCAACGCCGCTTCATCGTTCACCGTTGCCAGCGCTGTCTGTAACCACTCACCGTACTGTTGCCATTCATCAGCCTGCGGCGGCGCGCTTTCCAGCTCCGCCAGCCAGTGCGGATGCGCAATCACGCTGTCCTGCACAAAGTCGCTGAATGTAAGTACTGACTTCGCTTGTACACCCGAAGCGAATTCAGGCAACTGCTCTGCTATGGTTTGCCAGTACTGCTGTAACAGTGAAGAGAGCGGCTTCATTAAAAGGTTCCTTGTAACGTTGCCGGATAGCGGCATTCCGCCTTATCCGGCCTACAAAACATGTCGATCCGTAGGCCTGATAAGCGCAGCGCCATCAGGCACTCCAGTTATCGTTTCCCGCTGTGCAACCAGAACGGGTCCTGGTTGTTCGCCTCATTGCGGAAATGTTCAATTTCAATATGTTGACCGGTGGTAATGGCGTGAAGCAGCCCTTGCCAGTTCTCCAGCCAGGCCTGAACCACCGTCGCATCGTAATACCCTGCCAGCAGCAAAACGGTGTCGATATCACGGCGTAAGCGCGGCAACTGATCGCGATACTGGTCCCCCAGCGGGTGCCCAAAGACGCTTTTCAGCTCAGCGGCGGTACGCGAAAGATGGATATCGGCGAAGCGCTTGAAAGAGTCCGTCATTTTGGCCTGCGCCTTTGCGTCCAGAAACGGCTGCCAGGCTTTGGTCACCAGCCACTCGGTCAACGCCAGTTTTGCCATTGCCGTTTGAGTGGTGTAAACCGCCGTCTCCGCAGAAACCGCGGAAGCAATGGTTGCTTCCGACTGGGTTAACAGATCGCGTAAGTGAGCGCTCGCTTTACGCGGAACAATACCGCCAAACAACATCAGGGCGTGACGCACCAGACCCATCGCGGCCAGCACATCCGCCTTCGCGGCCTTATTGCCGCGAATCCAGAGTTCTTCGTGGTACTGCCATTGTGCCAGCGCCAGCTCCAGAGCGGCTTCCAGCCCGTGTTCCACGCTGGCTTTCGCGGGCGCTTTCAGCACCGCTGTCGGTTTGATCTCGCGTGGAGGATTCCCCTGCGCCAGATGATATCCACGCGCCGCTTTACTCAGGCTGCCCTGGCGCAGCCCCGCCTGGTTCACCAGCTGATTTGCCAGCTTCAGGACCGCCCGGGTGTCGCCGCTCAGCAGTTCAAGCTCCAGCTCACAAATCGGCTCCGCCAGTTCACCCGCTTTCACTTCGCCTAAATCGAGGGCGATCTCAATCTGGCTGCCATCCACCGTCAGCAGCCATTTTTCACGTTCAAAATCGGTGCTGAACAGCGGCTGCACGCGGGAGATAAGATCGGCAGGTCGCTCACCGTTTGGCCACACCTCCGGCGGAAATTGCGTTAAATCCAGCGTGGGCTCGCTCAGGGGGACATTGTATTCTGGTCGCTGGTGTAAACCGCCGGTCACTCGCCCGGCAATTTTCATGGTCATCTCATAGCGACCTTTCTCCCCACGAATACGCAGTCCCATGTCGTGACCACGCAACCACTTATCCTCGGTCTCGTAGTAAATATTCAACAACGGGCTGGGCGCATGATGCTCGCCTCCGAGCGTATTCAGATGGTCACGCAGCGCGTTCACGGCATCGTGATTAACGATAAATTTTAATTCAATTTCCTGAGCCATGGCCTTGTACTTACCGGTTATGTCACATAAGAGAGAATCACGACGAACTTACGGTGATCTTTTTTGTCAGTAGATAGTATTTTGCGCCAAATTGCCATGCAACGAGCAATTTGACGGGCGTAAAAGTTTTGAAGTAGCGGTAAACCGGACACAGATGATTCCGATTGATGTCGAATGCTTTGCGTAGAGACACTGATACCACTACTATCGTTCCACTTTCTATGACAATAACGACAGCCTGATGCCAAAATTACGCCTGATTGGATTTATGTTACTCGCACTTAGCGCTACTGCCGTGTCACACGCCGAAGAAAAGCGCTATGTCTCTGATGAACTGAACACCTGGGTCCGCAGTGGTCCGGGGGATAATTATCGCCTCGTTGGCACGGTCAACGCGGGCGAAGAAGTCACACTGTTACAAACTGACGCCAACACGAACTACGCGCAGGTTAAAGACAGCACCGGGCGGACGGCCTGGATCCCGATGAAAGAGCTGAACAGCACGCCCAGCCTGCGCACCCGCGTGCCGGATCTGGAAAATCAGGTCAAAACGCTGACCGATAAGCTCAACAATATCGACACCACCTGGAATCAACGCACGGCTGACATGCAGCAGAAAGTGTCGCAGAGCGACAGCGTGATCAACGGGCTGAAAGAAGAGAATCAAAAGTTGAAGAACGAGCTGATTGTAGCGCAGAAGAAGGTCAGCGCCGCAAATTTGCAGCTTGATGATAAGCAACGCACCATCATCATGCAGTGGTTTATGTATGGCGGCGGCGTGCTGGGACTCGGCCTGCTTCTCGGTTTGATCCTGCCGCACATGATCCCAAGCCGGAAACGCAAAGACCGCTGGATGAACTAAATCGCCTTCTCCGCCACACTGTCATATGATTAAGGGATTGTATTTCCCTGGAGAGGTGGTGTGGCGTGAAGATTTATCTGGTCGGTGGTGCGGTTCGGGATACGCTGTTAGGGCTACCGGTTAAAGATAAAGATTGGGTGGTGGTTGGTGCTACACCGCAACAAATGCTCAACGCGGGCTACCAGCAGGTAGGTCGCGATTTTCCTGTTTTTCTCCATCCGCAAACCCACGAAGAGTACGCCCTGGCGCGTACCGAGCGTAAGTCCGGCTCGGGGTATACCGGATTCACCTGTTATGCTGCACCGGACGTCACGCTGGAAGACGATCTCCAGCGCCGTGACCTGACCATTAACGCCCTCGCGCAGGATGATGACGGTGAGATCGTCGATCCCTATCACGGTCGCCGCGATCTGGAGCAACGCCTGCTGCGCCATGTTTCGCCGGCCTTTAATGAAGATCCGCTGCGCGTACTGCGCGTGGCGCGCTTTGCCGCCCGCTATGCGCATCTGAGCTTCCGCATTGCTGACGAAACCATGGCGCTGATGCGCGAAATGACGCACGCCGGTGAACTGGAACACCTGACGGCAGAGCGTGTGTGGAAAGAGACCGAGAACGCGTTAACCACGCGTAACCCGCAGGTCTATTTCCAGGTCTTACGCGACTGCGGCGCGCTACGCGTGTTGTTCCCGGAGGTCGATGCGCTGTTTGGCGTCCCGGCGCCGGCGAAGTGGCATCCGGAAATCGATACCGGGATTCATACCCTGATGACGCTGTCGATGGCGGCGCTGCTCAGCCCAGAAGTTGACGTGCGTTTTGCCACGCTGTGCCACGATCTCGGCAAAGGCCTGACGCCGCCGGAGCTCTGGCCGCGTCACCACGGGCACGGCCCGGCGGGCGTCAGACTGGTTGAGCAATTATGCCAGCGCCTGCGCGTACCGAATGACATTCGAGACTTAGCCAAACTGGTGGCGGAGTTCCACGATCTCATCCATACCTTCCCGATACTGCAACCTAAAACCATCGTAAAACTGTTTGATTCGATCGATGCCTGGCGCAAACCGCAGCGCGTGGAGCAGATTGCGCTCACCAGCGAAGCTGACGTACGCGGACGGACGGGGTTTGAAGCCGCGGATTATCCGCAGGGACGTTTACTGCGTGAAGCGTGGGAAGTCGCGCAGTCGGTGCCCACCAAAGACGTTGTCGAGGCCGGATTTAAAGGTATTGAGATTCGCGAGGAGTTGACCCGACGCCGGATTGCGGCGCTTTCCCACTGGAAAGAAACCCGTTTCCCGAAGGCGGTCAGTTAAGGTGTGAATGCCGGATGGCGCTGCGCCTATCCGGCATGATCGGTCTGTCAGAAAAACACCACGTAAACCGCCGCGGCGACAATAAAGCGATAGATCGCGAACGGAATGAACGAGATCCGCTTAATCAACTGCAGGAAGGTTTTGATGGCGACCAGTGCAACCACGAAGGCGGTAATAAAACCGACGGCAAACATGGGGATATCGGCGGCTGTCAGGAACGACCAGCTTTTGTAGAGATCCAGTGCAGTGGCGCCCATCATCATCGGTACGGCCAGCAGGAACGAAAATTCAGACGCCGCATAACGGCTCACGCCCATCAGCATCCCGCCGGAAATGGTCGCCCCGGAGCGGGAGAAACCCGGCCACAGCGCCAGACACTGGAAGCAGCCAATCATGAACGCCTGACGGTAAGTCATGTCATCCAGACCCGGCGCACGTGGTTCTTTCGGCTTCAGACACTCTGCGGCGATCAGCAGTAAACCGCCTACCACCAGCGCATACATCACATTAACCGGGTTAAACAGCGATTTGATCGTATCGTGGAAGACCAGCCCCAGCACCACCGCCGGGATCATCCCCAACAGAATGTGGATCAGCGTTAAACGGCCTTTACTTTCCCCTTCACGCTGCAACGGACGACCAAAGTGAATGCCGATCAGGCCAAACAGGCGCCGCCAGAACATGACTACCACCGCGAGAATGGACCCTAACTGGATCACCACTTCAAACGTCTTTGCCGTGTCACCCTCAAATCCCAGCAGATGGCCCACAATGATCATGTGCCCGGTGCTGGAAACAGGTAAAAACTCCGTCAATCCTTCGACCACACCCAAAATTGCCGCAATCAGCAGCGAGTGCATATCGCTCATCAATAAACCCCTAAATAGAAAAATCTACAGCACAAAAAGATCCCGATTTTTACCCTAAATAATTCGAGTTGCGGGCCCCGAAGGGGCGAAGCCGAAGGCTGAGTCACGCAGCAAGGGAGTGACAAATTCGTCGGGAACGAATTTGACCAGCCGCAGGCTGACTTTCGGTGAGAGACATCCTGTCTCTCATTAATCCCCAGGAGCTTACATCAGTAAGTGACTGGGGTGAACGAGTGCAGCCAACGCACATGCAACCTGAAGTCTGACGGGTATAGGACTCTTTTATATCCGTTTGGTTTAACAAATATGAAGATAATTATTTTTCTTTCAGATTATTGCTACGCTCAATGATTACGCCCACATTGGCCGCGCGCGCCACCGCACCGGGCTTACTGAGTTTGATGCGCACCCACGGCGAGTTAAAGCGTGTGATCAGCAGTTCGGCCACCTCTTCGGCAACGCGCTCCACCAGCGCAAAACGTCCGCCCTCGACGTGGTTAACGATCGTCTCGGCGATATCCGCGTAGCTCAGGCAGTCGGCGACATCGTCACTTTTTGCTGATTTTCGGTTATCCCATGCCATTTCGATATCGAACACCAGCTTCTGTTCGATCGTCTGTTCCCAGTCGTAAACACCAATAGTGGTGATTACCGAAAGTTGCTCTATAAATACAATATCCATCACGACCTGCCTGCTTTTTGGCTAACCCGGATACCACTTCCGGCGAAATATGCGTATTATCCACAGAAGTAGCGTTTTACACGACATTTTCAAAACGGAACAGCTTATGAGTGCAATCGCGCCTGGAATGATCCTCTTCGCGTACCTCTGCGGCTCCATTTCCAGTGCCATTCTGGTCTGCCGCATTGCTGGCTTGCCCGACCCGCGTAGCAGCGGCTCCGGCAACCCTGGCGCGACCAATGTGTTACGAATCGGTGGCAAGGGAGCAGCCGCAGCGGTCCTGATTTTCGACGTCCTGAAAGGGATGTTGCCCGTCTGGGGCGCGTATGCGCTGGGCGTTAGCCCGTTCTGGCTGGGTCTTATCGCCATCGCCGCCTGTCTGGGGCATATCTGGCCAGTCTTTTTCGGTTTCAAAGGTGGGAAAGGCGTGGCGACAGCCTTTGGCGCTATCGCGCCTATCGGTTGGGATCTCACCGGCGTGATGGCGGGCACCTGGTTGCTCACCGTCCTGTTGAGTGGTTATTCATCGCTGGGGGCGATCGTCAGCGCGCTGATTGCCCCGTTCTATGTCTGGTGGTTCAAACCGCAGTTCACTTTCCCGGTCTCCATGCTGTCGTGCCTGATTTTGCTGCGCCATCATGACAACATCCAGCGCCTGTGGCGCCGCCAGGAGACGAAGATCTGGACCAAACTGCGCAAAAGACGCGAAAAAGATCCCGAGTAACGCTGGCCGGAAATGGCGTTGTCCAGTCCGGCCTACAGCACCTGATAGCCTTCGTCCGGCTTGCCTAAGCGCTGCTGGCACCATGCCGCCAGAAACTCCACGCAGACTCCGAGCTTCACGCTGCGGTACAGTGGTTCCTGATAGACCGCCCAGATGTTGGCGCTCTGCGCATATTCCGGCAACACCCGCACCAGCTTGCCGCTCGCCAGAAACGGCTGCACATCCCACTCTGAACGCAGCATGATGCCTTTGCCTTCCAGCGCCCATTGCAGAACGACTTCACCGCTGTTGGAAGAGAGATGCCCGCTCACTTTGACCGATTTTTTCGTCGTGCCATTTCCCAGTTCCCATATTCCGTGCGTCATATCACGCTCTTTTGTCACCAGACAATCGTGGTGACTTAATTCCTGCAAGGTTTTGGGTTCAGGATATTTTTGTAAATATCCTGGGGAGGCACACAATATTCTTTTATTCTTTGTTAACAAATGCGCAATATAATAATCCGGGATCTCATCGTTAATACGAATATCGAGATCGATATTATCCTGAACCAAATCAATTTGCCGATCGAAGAGTTCAAAATGGACCTGTAACTCAGGATAATTGCGCATCAGTTCGGTAATCGCGGGCGCAATATGACTGCGGCCAAATCCGAAACTACAACCAATACGAATCATCCCTTCCGGGCGCGTTTTGATTTGCGTCACGTCGTCGATCAGGCGCTGATATTGCGTCAGGATCACCAGCGCCTGTTCGTAACAGCGCTGACCGCTTTCCGTCAGCGCCACGCCGCGCGCCGAGCGGTTAAGCAGCGTGGTGGCAAGCGTGGTTTCCAGAATCTGGATCCGCTTTGTCACAAAGGCCGGCGTTTGTCCGAGGGCACATGCCGCGGCGCTAAAGCTGCCCGTATGGACGATTTCCACCAGCACCTGAAGGTCTTTGGCTAAGGGCCAGTTTTTGAGCATTTTTCGGGTTATCCATGAAATTGATACCTGAAGTGTAATTCGCAATCTCAGGTTAATCTCTGCCCTTGCTCAATTTTCATCATCTTTCTTCAGCATCATTCACGAACTGTTAATTGCATATACACAGTGGCAAATAATATAAAACCACACATTCAGTGGTAGTTTGTGAGGGAGAATTTATTTCCAGACAAATAAAAGAACTGGAGTTGACATGATGAGCAATCAAAATAATCAAAATGCGGTTAATACGCTGACGGAAATAGTCGCCAATTTTACCGCCATGATTTCCACGCGCATGCCCGACGATGTGGTGGACAAATTAAAACAGCTACGTGATGCCGAAACCTCAAAGATGGGGCAAATCATCTACCACACAATGTTCGACAACATGCAGAAGGCTATCGATCTTAACCGTCCGGCCTGCCAGGACACCGGTGAGATCATGTTCTTCGTGAAGGTGGGTTCCCGTTTCCCGCTGTTGGGTGAGTTGCAAAGCATTCTCAAGCAAGCGGTGGAAGACGCCACGGTGAAAGCGCCGCTGCGTCACAATGCGGTAGAAATTTTTGACGAAGTGAATACCGGTAAAAACACCGGTAGCGGCGTACCGTGGGTGACGTGGGACATCATCCCTGATGGCGAAGACGCGGAAATTGAAGTCTACATGGCCGGTGGCGGCTGCACGTTGCCGGGGCGATCCAAAGTGCTGATGCCTTCCGAAGGCTACGAAGGCGTTGTGAAATTCGTCTTTGAAAACATCTCGACGCTTGCCGTCAACGCTTGCCCGCCGGTGCTGGTCGGCGTGGGGATCGCCACCTCGGTTGAAACCGCCGCCGTGCTGTCGCGTAAAGCAGTGCTGCGTCCGATCGGCACCCGCCACCCGAATCCCAAAGCGGCAGAGCTCGAACTGCGTCTGGAAGAGGGGCTGAACCGGCTGGGCATTGGTCCGCAGGGACTGACTGGCAACAGTTCCGTGATAGGCGTGCATATCGAATCCGCCGCGCGTCACCCGTCAACCATTGGCGTCGCCGTCTCCACCGGCTGCTGGGCGCACCGTCGCGGTACGCTGCTGGTCCATTCTGACCTCTCCTTCGAAAACCTGTCTCACACCCGGAGCGCGTTATGAAAAAGATCCTCACAACCCCGATCAAAGCCGAAGACCTGGAAGACATCCGCGTTGGCGATGTGATCTATCTGACCGGAACGCTGGTGACCTGCCGCGACGTCTGCCACCGCCGCCTGATCGAACTGAAGCGCCCGATCCCCTACGACCTCAACGGCAAAGCGATTTTCCATGCCGGACCGATCGTGCGTAAGAACGGTGAAAAATGGGAGATGGTCTCCGTCGGCCCGACCACCAGCATGCGTATGGAAGCCTTTGAAAAAGAGTTCATTGAGCAAACGGGCGTCAAACTGGTGGTGGGTAAAGGCGGCATGGGGCCGTTAACGGAAGAAGGTTGCCAGAAATTCAAGGCGCTGCACGTGATCTTCCCGGCAGGATGCGCGGTGCTGGCAGCCACTCAGGTGGAAGAGATCGAAGAAGTGCACTGGATGGAGCTCGGTATGCCGGAATCGCTGTGGGTTTGCCGGGTGAAAGAGTTCGGTCCGCTGATTGTCTCTATCGACACCCACGGCAACAACCTGATTGCCGAAAACAAAAAACAGTTCGCCGAACGTCGCGGTCCCATCATCGACGAAATCTGCGAACACGTGCATTACATCAAATAACCCTTCCGGAGAGGCCTGTGCCTCTCCCTCTTTCGCAGGGATACGACAATGGCACCTTTATCTGGTTGGTGGCGATATCTGGCTCCGCTGGTGGTCATCGCCATTATTGCTGTTTTGCCCGTCCCCACCGGTCTTGAGAGCCACACCTGGCTCTACTTTGCGGTCTTTACCGGCGTCATCGTGGGACTCATTCTGGAACCGGTACCCGGCGCAGTCGTGGCGATGATTGGGATATCGATTATCGCGGTTCTCTCGCCGTGGCTTTTGTTCAGCCCCGAACAACTCGCCCAGGACGGATTCAAATTTACCTCCAAAGCGCTCTCGTGGGCGGTTTCTGGTTTTTCTAACTCGGTGATCTGGCTGATTTTCGCCGCTTTTATGTTTGGCACCGGCTATGAAAAAACCGGCCTCGGTCGGCGTATCGCGCTGATGCTGGTAAAAAAAATGGGGCACCGCACGCTGTTTCTCGGCTATGCGGTGATGTTCTCCGAGCTGATCCTCGCTCCCGTTACACCGTCTAACTCCGCACGCGGCGCAGGGATCATCTACCCAATTATCCGCAACCTGCCACCGCTCTATAACTCAAAACCCAACGATCCCAGCGCCCGTTCCATTGGTTCTTACATTATGTGGATGGGGATCACCGCCGACTGCGTGACCAGCGCCATTTTCCTGACGGCAATGGCGCCGAACCTGCTGCTGATTGGCCTGATGAAGACCGCATCCCATACGGCGCTGAGCTGGGGCGACTGGTTCTTAGGCATGCTGCCGCTGAGCATTTTGCTGGTTCTGTTGGTGCCGTGGCTCGCCTATGTGCTGTATCCGCCCGTGCTGAAGTCGGGCGATCAGGTGCCACGCTGGGCGGAATCGGAACTCAAGGAGATGGGGCCGCTCTGTTCGCGTGAGAAAAAAATGCTGGTGCTGATGGTAGGCGCCCTGGTGTTGTGGATCTTCGGTGGGGACTACATCGACGCCGCCATGGTCGGCTATAGCGTCGTCGCTCTGATGCTGGTGCTGCGCATCATCTCCTGGGATGACATCGTCAGTAATAAATCGGCGTGGAACGTCTTCTTCTGGCTGGCCTCGCTTATCACCCTCGCAACCGGACTGAACAACACTGGCTTTATCACCTGGTTTGGCAAGCTGCTGGCCAGCGGATTGAGCGGCTACTCACCGGTGATGGTGATGATCGCGCTGATCGTGGTGTTCTGGCTGTTGCGTTACTTTTTTGCCAGCGCAACGGCCTACACTTCCGCGCTGGCACCGATGATGATCGCTGCCGCGCTGGCGATGCCGGAAATTCCATTACCGGTATTCTGCCTGATGGTCGGTGCGGCTATTGGTCTGGGCAGCATTCTCACCCCGTATGCGACCGGACCAAGCCCTATCTACTATGGCAGCGGTTATCTGCCGACCGTCGATTACTGGCGGCTGGGGGCAATTTTCGGCCTGATTTTCCTGGTGCTGCTGCTGGCGACCGGGCTTATCTGGATGCCTCTCGTTTTGCTTTAACCCCGTTGGGGCGGCAGGGCTGTCGCCCCTTTTTTCCATAAGCGTCTCATATGACCGTTTTCCCGCCGCGCTGAGGCATACTTTTTGCTATGCAAACACCCTCACGCTGAGAAGGGAAACGCTCTGGAAACCGTTGCGCACAAGACACCGACACGGGGCTGGCAGGCCGAACTCGACCTGCGGTTTAGCCATACCGCGCACAAAACGGTGCTCACCCGCGCACGCCACGTCGGTCCCCTGACGGTTCAACGGCCGTTTTATCCGCAAGACGATGTTTGCCACCTCTATTTACTCCATCCGCCCGGTGGAATTGTCGGCGGCGATGAGCTTCAAATTTCCGTCACGCTGGACGAAAACAGTCACGTATTAATCACCATGCCCGGCGCGGGTAAGTTTTATCGTAGCGCAGGCCCGCAGGCGCGCCTGCATCAGACGTTCACGCTGGCCCCAAACGCGACGCTGGAATGGCTGCCGCAGGATACGATCCTGTTCCCCGGCGCTAACGCCAGCCTCCGCTCCGTATTTCATCTCACCGCGGAAAGCCGCCTGCTGGGCTGGGATCTGCTCTGCCTCGGGCGACCGGTCATGCAAGAGATGTTCAGCCACGGCACGCTGCATAACCGTCTGGAGATCTGGCGCGAGGGGCAGCCGCTGCTCATTGAACGCCTGACGCTGAGGGATGGGGATCTCTCAGCCATCGCCAACCAGCCATGGTGCGGCACCCTGCTCTGCTATCCGGCCACGGAACAGATGCTCGACGGTGCACGGGAACGTCTGGCTCCGCTCGGTGATTACGCCGGGGCAACGCTCGTCGACTCACTGCTGACGGTTCGTTTTCTGGCTGACGACAACCTGATTATTCAGCGCGTCATGCGCGACATCTGGCAGTTTTTACGCCCGCTGTTAACCCAAAAGCCACCGCACCTGCCGCGCATCTGGCAAACCTGAGAGACGCTTATGGAACTGACCCCCAGAGAAAAAGACAAACTGTTGCTCTTTACCGCCGCGCTGGTCGCAGAACGCCGACTGGCGCGTGGCCTGAAACTGAACTATCCGGAATCCGTGGCGCTCATCAGCGCCTTTATCATGGAAGGCGCGCGCGACGGTAAAAGCGTTGCCTCGCTGATGGAAGAGGGCCGCCACGTTCTGAACCGTGAGCAGGTGATGGAAGGCGTTCCGGAAATGATCCCGGACATCCAGGTGGAAGCGACTTTTCCGGACGGTTCGAAGCTGGTCACCGTCCACAGTCCGATCGTCTAAGGAGACCCTATGATTCCAGGTGAGTACCGGATCGCAGCGGGAAACATTGCGATCAATGCAGGGCGCGAAACGCGCACGATCGTGGTGGAAAACCATGGCGATCGCCCCATTCAGGTGGGGTCGCACTACCACTTTTACGAGGTCAACCCGGCGCTCCGCTTTTCCCGCGAATCTGCGCGGGGTTTTCGGCTGAATATTCCGGCGGGCACCGCGGTACGTTTTGAACCGGGCCAAAAGCGAGAAATCGAACTGGTTCGCGTGGCGGGCGCACAGCGTATTTTTGGCTTTCGCGGCGACGTCATGGGTGCGCTGGAGGTGAAGCATGGCTGAGATTTCCCGGCAGGCTTACGCCGACATGTTCGGCCCGACCACCGGCGATAAAGTGCGTCTGGCGGACACGGATCTGTGGATCGAAGTGGAACACGACTTCACTACCTACGGCGAAGAGGTGAAATTCGGCGGCGGCAAAGTGATCCGCGATGGCATGGGCCAGGGACAGATGCCGTCTCAGGAATGCGTGGATCTGGTGATCACCAACGCGCTGATCGTCGATCACTGGGGGATCGTCAAAGCGGACATCGGCATTAAAGACGGCAGGATCTTCGCCATTGGCAAAGCCGGGAATCCGGATATTCAGCCGGACGTGACGATCCCGATCGGCGTCGCCACCGAAGCGATCGCCGGTGAAGGCAAGATCGTCACTGCTGGCGGCGTGGATACTCATATTCACTGGATCTGTCCGCAACAGGCGGAAGAAGCGCTGGTCTCCGGCGTGACGACAATGATTGGCGGCGGCACCGGACCGGCTGCCGGCACCAACGCCACCACCTGCACGCCGGGGCCGTGGTACATCGCCCGGATGCTACAGGCGGCGGATACACTGCCCGTCAATATCGGCCTGCTGGGTAAAGGCAATGGCTCCCACCCCGATGCGCTGCGCGAGCAGGTTGCCGCCGGTGCCATTGGCCTGAAAATCCACGAAGACTGGGGCGCGACGCCTGCGGCTATCGACTGTGCGCTAACCGTGGCCGATGAGATGGACATTCAGGTGGCGCTGCACAGCGATACTCTGAACGAGTCAGGCTTTGTCGAAGATACGCTGGCGGCGATTGGCGATCGCACCATCCACACCTTTCACACTGAAGGGGCTGGCGGCGGACATGCGCCGGATATCATCACCGCCTGTGCACATGCCAATATTCTCCCCTCCTCCACCAACCCGACGCTGCCTTATACCGTCAATACCATTGATGAACATCTCGACATGCTGATGGTCTGCCACCATCTGGACCCGGATATCGCCGAGGATGTCGCCTTTGCCGAATCACGGATCCGTCGGGAGACCATCGCCGCCGAAGATGTGTTACACGATATTGGCGCGTTTTCTCTGACCTCATCGGATTCACAGGCGATGGGGCGCGTGGGGGAAGTGATCCTGCGCACCTGGCAGGTGGCGCACCGGATGAAGGTCCAGCGCGGTCCGTTAGCCGAGGAGACGGGTGAAAACGATAATCTGCGCGTGAAGCGCTATATCGCCAAGTACACCATTAATCCGGCGCTGACCCACGGTATTGCTCACGAAGTCGGTTCCATTGAAGCCGGAAAGCTGGCGGATCTGGTGCTCTGGTCACCGGCCTTTTTCGGCGTGAAGCCTGCAACGATCGTGAAAGGCGGCATGATCGCCTGCGCGCCGATGGGAGACATTAATGCCTCCATCCCCACGCCGCAGCCAGTACATTACCGCATGATGTTTGGCGCGCTCGGCGCGGCGCGTCACCATTCCCGGCTGACCTTTCTGTCGCAGGCGGCGATGGCAAACGGCATCGCACAGCAGCTCAATTTGCAAAGCCAAACCGCCGTGGTGAAAGGCTGCCGGACGGTGAAAAAAGCCGACATGATCCACAACAGCCTGCAACCGACTATCACCGTGGATGCCCAGACCTACGAGGTTCGTATTGACGGTGAACTCATTACCAGCGAACCCGCCGATGTTCTGCCGATGGCGCAACGTTACTTTTTATTTTGAGGAGCCGAGATGCTGTTATTGACGCAACGCGTTGACACCCCAGCGCACATCACCGCCACGCTGACGCTGCCGATTGATATCCGCGTGAAGAGCCGGGCGAAAGTACAGCTCAATGACGGGCGCGAGGCGGGGCTGATGCTGCCCCGTGGTCTGCTGCTGCGCGGCGGTGATTGCCTGAGCACGGAGGATGGCGCGGAAGTGGTGGAAATCATCGCCGCCAGCGAAGCGGTATCGGTGGTGCGTTGCGCCGATCCGTTCCTGCTCGCGAAAGCCTGTTACCACCTCGGCAACCGTCACGTCCCGCTACAAATTTTGCCGGACGAACTGCGCTATCACCACGATCACGTTCTGGACACGATGCTGCGCCAGTTCAGGCTAGAGGTGACGTTTGCCCATCTGCCGTTTGAACCCGAGGCCGGGGCGTATGCCGGTGAATCCCACGGCCATCACCACAGCCATGCGCACTGATGCGTGACGCACAACAGCAGTTGCGTCTGCTGCAACTCGCCAGCAGCAGCCTGCCGGTGGGCTCGTTTACCTGGTCCCAGGGGCTGGAGTGGGCGGTAGAAACCGGCTGGGTGGACAGCGTGGACGCCTTCGAATGCTGGCAAATCCGGCAGATGGAAAATAACGTTTTCACCGTTGATCTGCCGCTGTTTGCCCGTTTGTATCACGCCTGTGAACAGGATGATATTGACGCCGCACGCCGCTGGACCGCGTATCTGCTGGCCTGCCGGGAAACCCGCGAGCTGCGGGAAGAAGAGCGTAGCCGGGGTGTAGCGTTCACCCGACTGGTGGTCGACTGGCAGCCAGAGTGCCCGCAGCAATGGCGCACACGCTTTGCCGACAGTCAGCTCTGCGGTATGGCCTGGCTGGGCGTACAGTGGCGTATTCCGCTGCATGACCTGGCGTTAACGCTCGGCTACAGCTGGATCGAGAGCGCCGTGATGGCCGGAGTTAAGCTGGTGCCGTTTGGTCAACAGGCCGCGCAACGGCTGATTATTTCACTTTGCGCACAGTACGCCAAAGGCATGACGCAAGCGCTGGCGTGTCCGGACGACCGTCTGGGTTCCGCCACGCCGCTGGCAGCCATCGCCTCTGCACGCCATGAAACCCAATATTGCCGTTTATTTCGCTCCTGAGGAGAGACAATGAGTGAGTACAAACATCCCCTGCGCGTTGGCGTAGGCGGCCCGGTCGGTTCCGGTAAAACTGCCCTGCTGGAAGCGTTATGCAAAGCGATGCGCGACCGCTGGCAACTGGCGGTGGTCACCAACGATATCTACACCAAAGAAGATCAGCGGATTCTCACCGAAGCGGGCGCACTGGCGCCGGAACGTATTGTCGGTGTAGAAACCGGCGGCTGTCCGCATACCGCCATCCGCGAAGACGCCTCGATGAATCTGTCGGCGGTGGAAGCATTAAGCGAAAAATTCGGCAATCTGGATCTGATCTTTGTCGAGAGCGGCGGCGACAATCTGAGCGCCACCTTCAGCCCGGAGCTGGCGGATCTGACGATCTATGTGATCGACGTCGCCGAAGGGGAAAAGATCCCGCGTAAAGGCGGACCGGGGATCACCAAATCGGATTTCCTGGTGATCAACAAAACCGATCTCGCTCCCTATGTCGGCGCGTCGCTGGAGGTGATGGAACGCGATACGTTGCGCATGCGCGGCGAACGCCCGTGGACGTTTACCAATTTGAAATCGGGTGACGGTCTGGCGACGATTATTGCATTTCTGGAAGACAGAGGAATGTTGCGGGTATAATGCGGTGTATTGCCGGGTGGCGGCTTCGCCCGACCCGGCCTACGGTCTTGTCGATCCGGTAAACGCAGAGAATAGATTCGTAGGCCCGGTAAGCGTAGCGCCACCGGGCAGGACAAACAACATCTAAGCAGCAGGCAGTTCCGCCAATGGCCAACGTGGACGCACGGTCACGCCGAGATCCGCCGTAGCGCCCGCTTTAAAGCGCACCATACCGGCATAGGCAATCATCGCCCCGTTATCGGTGCAAAATTCCGGACGGGCATAAAATACTTCGCCACGGCGTTTTTGCATCATCTCCGCCAGCTTCGCTCGCAGCGTGCGGTTGGCGCTGACGCCGCCCGCCATCACCAGGCGCTTAAAGCCGGTCTGATCCAGCGCGCGTTTACACTTGATCATCAACGTATCCACCACCGCGTCTTCAAACGCCCGGGCGATATCAGCACGGGTTTGCTCATCGTCGCCGTTATTGCGGATCGTATTCGCCGCAAAGGTTTTCAGTCCGGAGAAGCTGAAATCCAGCCCCGGACGATCGGTCATGGGCCGCGGGAAAACAAAACGTCCGGCGGTGCCCTGCGACGCCATTTTCGACAGCATCGGACCGCCAGGATAGTCAAGCCCCAGCAGTTTTGCGGTTTTATCGAACGCTTCACCGGCGGCGTCATCAATCGATTCACCCAGCAGTGCATACTGTCCGACGCCAGTCACGCTGATAAGCTGGGTATGCCCCCCCGACACCAACAGCGCCACAAAGGGGAATTCCGGCGGATTATCTTCCAGCATTGGCGCCAGCAGATGTCCTTCCATGTGGTGTACAGGGATCGCGGGCACATTCCACGCAAACGCCAGAGAACGACCGACGGTTGCGCCAACCAGCAGCGCGCCAACCAGACCCGGTCCTGCGGTATACGCCACCGCATCAATCTCTTTTGCACTCAGTCCCGCCTCTTTCAGCGCCGCCTGGATCAACGGCACCGTTTTGCGAACATGATCGCGGGAGGCCAGTTCAGGCACGACTCCGCCGTAGTCAGCATGTAATTTCACCTGACTATACAATTGGTTGGCTAACAGACCTTTTTCGTCGTCGTAAATGGCGATGCCGGTTTCATCGCAGGATGTTTCAATTCCCAGTACACGCATGACTTGTTTCTACCTCACTTTATTACCGCGCAGTGTAGGTCGAATGCGGGTAGATGTATACCCTCACTCCCGATTTCGTGTATACTCTCCCCCCTTATAAAAGTCCCTTTCAAAATCGCATCGGTGCTTTACAAAGCAGCAGCAATTGCAGTAAAATTCCGCACCATTTTGAAATAAGCTGGCGCTGATGCCAGCGGCAAACCGAATTTATTAAAGGTGAGAGTTACATGCCGGTAATTAAAGTACGTGAAAACGAGCCGTTCGACGTAGCACTGCGTCGCTTCAAGCGTTCCTGCGAGAAAGCAGGCGTTCTGGCGGAAGTTCGTCGTCGTGAGTTCTATGAAAAACCGACTACCGAACGTAAGCGCGCTAAAGCTTCTGCTGTGAAACGTCACGCGAAGAAACTGGCTCGCGAAAACGCACGCCGCACTCGTCTGTACTAATCTCTGTCGAGGGCTGAGGCTCTCGATTCAGACCGAGTTGTAGTTGTAAGGCCGTGCTTCCGAAAGGAATGCGCGGCTTATTTTCGTTTATATACGTCGTCATTCAAGCTGCCTCTGCGTTGGCTGCGCTCGTTCACCTCAGTCACGTACTGATGTACGCTCCTGAGGATTCGCTCTCTTGCCGCCTTGATGCAACCTGAATGATTTTGTGTATATGAGTCATAAAAATAAACGGGGCATATGGCTGGACGAATCCCACGCGTATTTATCAATGACCTGCTGGCACGAACCGACATCGTCGATCTCATCGACGCGCGGGTAAAGCTGAAAAAGCAGGGCAAGAATTATCACGCGTGCTGTCCGTTCCATAACGAAAAAACCCCCTCTTTCACCGTAAACGGCGAAAAACAGTTTTATCACTGCTTCGGATGCGGCGCGCACGGCAACGTCATCGACTTCCTGATGAACTACGACAAGCTCGAGTTCGTGGAAACCGTCGAAGAACTGGCGGCCATGCATAATCTTGACGTCCCGTTTGAAGCAGGCACAGGCCCCAGCCAGATAGAGCGCCATCAACGGCAAAGCCTTTATCAACTGATGGATGGCCTGAACACGTTTTATCAGCAATCTCTGATGCAACCCGCCGCTACCCCTGCGCGCCAGTATCTGGAAAAGCGAGGACTCAGTAGTGAAGTGATCGCGCGTTTTGCTATTGGCTTTGCGCCCCCCGGTTGGGACAACGTCCTGAAACGGTTTGGCGGCAATAGCGAAAATCGCCAGTCGCTGGTGGATGCGGGCATGTTGGTCACCAACGATCAGGGACGCAGTTACGATCGTTTCCGCGAACGGGTGATGTTCCCCATCCGCGACAAGCGTGGCCGGGTGATAGGTTTTGGTGGTCGTGTGCTGGGTGATGCCCTGCCGAAGTACCTTAACTCCCCGGAAACCGATATTTTCCATAAGGGTCGCCAGCTGTATGGCCTTTATGAAGCGCAGCAGGATGACGCCGATCCGCAACGTCTGTTAGTGGTGGAAGGCTATATGGATGTGGTGGCGCTGGCGCAGTATGGCATTAACTATGCCGTGGCTTCGTTGGGCACTTCAACCACCGCCGATCATATTCAGCTTCTGTTCCGCGCCACGAACAACGTCATTTGCTGTTATGACGGTGACCGGGCCGGACGAGACGCCGCCTGGCGCGCACTGGAAACCGCGCTGCCGTACATGACGGATGGTCGTCAGCTACGCTTTATGTTTTTACCTGATGGCGAAGACCCCGATACGCTGGTGCGTAAAGAGGGGAAAGAGGCATTCGAAGCCCGGATGGAGCAGGCCCTGCCGCTCTCCGCGTTTTTGTTTAATAGCCTGCTGCCGCAGGTGGACCTGAGCACCCCGGACGGACGTGCGCAGTTGAGTACGCTGGCGCTGCCGCTCATCACACAGGTACCGGGTGAAACGTTGCGCATTTATCTGCGCCAGGAATTGGGCAACAAGCTTGGCATTCTGGATGACAGCCAACTTGAACGATTAATGCCAAAATTGTCCGAAAGTGGGGCTTCCCGACCCGCTCCGCAGCTAAAACGCACGACCATGCGTATACTGATAGGACTGCTGGTGCA
Source organism: Citrobacter freundii complex sp. CFNIH2 (assembly GCF_002880615.1). Lineage (NCBI taxonomy): Bacteria > Pseudomonadati > Pseudomonadota > Gammaproteobacteria > Enterobacterales > Enterobacteriaceae > Citrobacter > Citrobacter freundii complex sp. CFNIH2. Next base: position 3,346,872 of record NZ_CP025757.1, read on the forward strand.
AAATCCGGAACTGGCGCCGATGGTGCCGCCACTAAGTGGTCTGGATCAGAATAAACTGCCCGGACTTGGCTTATTCGCTGAACTGGTCAACACTTGTTTGTCCCAGCCCGGACTCACTACCGGACAACTTTTAGAACACTATCGTGGCACAAATGATGCGGCCACCCTTGAAAAACTGTCGATGTGGGACGATATAGCAGATAAGGATATTGCTGAAAAAACCTTCACCGACTCACTCAACCATATGTTTGATTCGATGCTTGAGCTGCGCCAGGAAGAGCTAATCGCCCGCGAGCGCACACACGGTTTAAGCAGCGAAGAACGCCGGGAACTCTGGACGTTGAATCAGGAACTGGCGAAGAAATAATTGAAACAGACAAAATCATTCGAGTTGTATCAAGGCAGCAAGAGAACGCCGCTAACACAGAGACAACTTGAAGGATGAAGTATTTAACGGCTTAAGTGCCGAATAGCGATCGGGAAGCCCCCGACAGCCGCACTGAGAGGCAGCGGCACAAATATAAGTACGCCCTCGCTTTAAATGTTGGCAGCAACGGCTTGCTGACGCTAATCAAACGAATTAAGTGTGGATACCGTCTTATGGAGCAAAACCCGCAGTCACAGCTGAAGCTTCTTGTCACCCGTGGTAAGGAGCAAGGCTATCTGACCTATGCCGAGGTCAATGACCATCTGCCGGAAGATATCGTCGATTCAGATCAGATTGAAGATATCATCCAAATGATCAACGACATGGGTATTCAGGTGATGGAAGAAGCACCGGATGCCGATGATCTGCTGCTTGCTGAAAACACCACCAGTACCGACGAAGACGCGGAAGAAGCGGCTGCGCAAGTTCTGTCCAGCGTAGAGTCTGAAATCGGTCGTACCACTGACCCGGTTCGCATGTACATGCGTGAAATGGGTACCGTTGAACTGTTGACCCGCGAAGGCGAAATCGATATTGCGAAACGCATCGAAGACGGGATCAACCAGGTTCAGTGCTCCGTGGCTGAATATCCGGAAGCCATTACCTATCTGCTTGAGCAGTACGATCGCGTTGAGGCTGAAGAAGCCCGTCTGTCCGATCTGATCACCGGTTTTGTCGATCCGAACGCGGAAGAAGATATGGCCCCTACCGCCACTCATGTCGGCTCTGAGTTATCTCAGGAAGACATGGATGACGATGAGGACGAAGACGAAGAAGAAGACGACGACAGCAGCGATGACGACAACAGCATCGACCCTGAGCTGGCGCGCGAGAAGTTCGGTGAACTGCGTACGCAGTACGAAGTCACGCGTGACACCATCAAAGCGAAAGGTCGTAGCCACGCCGATGCCCAGGCTGAGATCCTGAAGCTGTCTGAAGTATTCAAGCAGTTCCGTCTGGTACCGAAGCAGTTCGACTACCTCGTGAACAGCATGCGCGTCATGATGGACAGGGTTCGTACCCAGGAACGTCTGATCATGAAGCTCTGCGTTGAGCAGTGCAAAATGCCGAAGAAGAACTTCATCACCCTGTTCACCGGCAACGAGACCAGCGAAACCTGGTTCAACGCGGCTATCGCGATGAACAAACCGTGGTCCGAAAAACTGCACGATGTGGCCGATGACGTTCACCGTGGCCTGCAGAAGCTGCAACAGATCGAAGAAGAGACCGGCCTGACTATCGAACAGGTCAAAGACATCAACCGTCGCATGTCCATCGGCGAAGCGAAAGCGCGTCGTGCGAAGAAAGAGATGGTTGAAGCCAACTTACGTCTGGTTATCTCTATCGCCAAGAAATACACCAACCGTGGTCTGCAGTTCCTGGATCTGATTCAGGAAGGCAACATCGGTCTGATGAAAGCGGTCGATAAGTTCGAATACCGTCGTGGTTACAAGTTCTCCACCTACGCCACCTGGTGGATCCGTCAGGCGATCACCCGCTCTATCGCGGATCAGGCGCGCACCATCCGTATTCCGGTGCATATGATTGAGACGATCAACAAACTCAACCGTATCTCTCGCCAGATGCTGCAAGAGATGGGTCGCGAACCGACGCCGGAAGAACTGGCTGAACGCATGCTGATGCCGGAAGACAAGATCCGTAAAGTGCTGAAGATCGCCAAAGAGCCGATCTCCATGGAAACCCCGATCGGTGACGATGAAGATTCGCATCTGGGGGATTTCATCGAGGATACCACCCTCGAGCTGCCGCTGGATTCTGCGACCACCGAAAGCCTGCGTGCGGCAACGCACGACGTGCTGGCCGGTTTGACCGCTCGTGAAGCGAAAGTCCTGCGTATGCGTTTCGGTATCGATATGAACACCGACCACACGCTGGAAGAAGTGGGTAAACAGTTCGACGTTACCCGCGAACGTATCCGTCAGATCGAAGCGAAGGCGCTGCGTAAACTGCGTCACCCGAGCCGTTCTGAAGTCCTGCGTAGCTTCCTGGACGATTAATCCCGTCGCATAAACTGCAAACGCCACCTTCCCGGTGGCGTTTTTTTTACATTCCGCGCACGATCAGCGCCTCATCCAGTTCCCTGAAGGCTTCCACCAGTTTATCCAGGGTAATACGGCTCAATCCGCTGGTATTCGGCAATACCCACACCTGCGTTGCGCCAATCGTTATACTCTGCTTTCCCCACTGTACGCCGCGCTGGCTGAAGCCTTGTTCAAACGCCTGCTTACCCAGAATCGCCAGGGCATGCGGTTGGTACTGCTCAATCTTAGCAATCAGGCTACGTCCACCATCGTGCAACTCCTTACGCGAGACTTCATTAGCCTGCACCGTCGGTCTGTCGACCAGTTTGGTCACGCCACAGCGAAAATCCAGCAGGTGCTCTGCCTCTTCCGGTTTGAGCTGGCGATCGGTAAAACCAGCCTGATGGATCACCTTCCAGAAACGGTTTGCCGGATGCGCAAACGGAAACCCCGTCCCGGCAGAAGAGAGCCCCGGATTGATGCCGCAGAACACGACCCGCAACCCCGGCGCTAAAATGTCCTTAACCATGATGACTCCACTACATAACATCGTAGGGAAAAGTATAACGGATTGAAAATACGTTGTTTAATAAAACAGCATACGTACGGTTATGGCTGGATTGCGCGCAGGAGTTACTTTATAATTCACCGCCACGGCCCCTTAGCTCAGTGGTTAGAGCAGGCGACTCATAATCGCTTGGTCGCTGGTTCAAGTCCAGCAGGGGCCACCAAATTCAATGAGTTACACTCGCGCAGCAATACAGAGAAAGGGATGCTCTTCCCCACTGGCAAGAGCATCAAGACAGGTTGTTGGCTTCACGCGCGCTCAACTTCGACCAGTTCCTGAAGCTGCTCACGCATATACAATGAAAAATATTCAGGGTCTCTAATCAAAACCCGTTCACCGGCTTCAAACTTCTCAGCCCACTTAACCAGTTTTTGCGTAAACCCAGGGTTCCACCCCTCCTGCTCCCCACGCGCAACAATATCCGACGCACTTGCCGGGCGGCCCAGTTCTTTCAAATATTTCAAAATTCCTTTCGCCGTGCTTTCATCCATGGGTTCTGGAGATGAGGCCGAGGTGTTCATACCGTTAATGAAATCTAATGCTTTATCAATGACTGCAGGCATACTTTTATCCTTAAAATTTACCATGTAAAACACAAGACTACCCTATGACCTTAAACCGATTTCAGCATCAAAGAAATCATTAAATTTCATTGTCCCGACGGTGCTCACTTTACTTGCTGTGCCAGTACGCCGCTGCACGGACTAACTGCTGATCAAACGGCGCCTGCTCAAAGCGCTGACTGAGGTTTTTCACCACTTTCCCTTCCCCGGTGATCCAGATGAAGTAATCTTCTTCCGGTACTTCGATCTGCGCCAGTCGCGCGGCAATCGCCTGCTCATCGTGTCCCAGCCATTCAATGGCAAAATCGTCCAGATGCGCGAGGTAATCCTGATACGCAGGATCGGCGACGCTCACCAGCGCGGTCACCGTCGGTTTTACCGGTAAGCGACTCAGCGCCTCAAGACGACGCCGCAACGCTGGCATACCGGACTCATCACAAACATAGAGCTGATAAGCGTAGTCTTCCGGCACCACCAGCGAACCACGTGGCCCGCCGATCGTTAGCGTATCGCCTTCGCGCGCTTTCATCGCCCAGGAACTTGCCACGCCACCGTCGTGAATAAAGAAATCCAGCGCCAGCTCATGGCGGGCTTCATCGTACAACGGTGTGTAATCGCGAGAAGCCGGACGTACGCCCTCACCCCAGACAATGCCTTCTTCCGTCACGGTTGGCGGAACAAACTGGCTGCCGGGTTGCGGGAAAAACACCTTGCTATGGTCGTCAAAGCCGCGCGAATTAAAGCCTTCCAGCGCATCGCCACCGAGGACAATACGCTGAAAACCCGTGCCGATACGTTCTACGCGCAAAACGGTAAGTTCGCGAAAGCGCAGTTCATTGCGCACGCGCTGTGGGTAACGTGAAGTTTTATCCATCATTTTTTGGCCTTCGTGTGATAATCAGATATATCTAAATAGATTTTTCAAATGATAATGATTGTTAATAGCCAGAATTGCAAGTCATTTTTTGATAGCGTCTACAATGTTGCGTCGTTAAATATTTATCATTTAAATTCATATAATTAGTAAAAACTTCAACACTACCCTTGTCAAAATCTTAAATTTAGATATAAATTAGATATATCTAAACAACAGGAGATTATCATGCGACATCATCATGAAGGTTGCTGTAAAGGCGAAGGGCATCATCACGACGGTTGCGAACATCGTCACGGTAGAGGCGGCGGTGGCGGGCGGCGTCAACGCTTTTTCGGTCATGGGGAGTTGCGTCTGGTGATTCTGGATATTCTTTCCCGCGAAGCCAGCCACGGTTATGAGCTAATCAAAGCCATCGAGAATCTGACGCAGGGCAACTATACGCCAAGCCCTGGCGTGATCTACCCAACGCTGGATTTCCTCCAGGATCAGGCCTTTATTACGATCAGCGAAGAGGATGGCGGGCGTAAAAAAATCACCATCACTGACACCGGCGCACAATGGCTGGAAGAGAATCGTGAACATCTCGGTCACATCCAGGAACGCGTCAACGCACGTAATGTCGGCTTTGAACTGCGTAAGAATCCGCAGATGAAGCGAGCGCTGGAAAACTTCAAGGCGGTACTGGATCTGAGGGTGAATCAGGGTGACATCAGCGACGCACAGTTAAAAAAGATCATTGGCGTGATCGACCGCGCGGCGCTGGAAATCACTCAGCTTGATTAAGCAGGCAAGGCGTCGCCGTCGCGAACGCGGAACACTTTCACCATCTCTTTTAAGTGTAACGCCTGCTCATTCAGTGACGCCGCTGCCGCAACGGACTCCTCAACCAGACAGGAGTTCTGCTGGGTGGTGGCGTCAATCAGGCCAATCGCGCTGTTGATCTGCGAAATCCCCTCGGTCTGCTCACGACTGGCCTGGCCGATCTCCCGCAGGATCACATCCATCTCCTCGACGTTGCTGACCATGCCGTTTATCAGGCCGTTAGCCTTCTCGACCAGCAGCATCCCTTCCTGGGTCTGACCGGTGGAATCCTCAATCAGATGGCGGATCTCGCTGGCAGAGGATGCACTCTTCTGCGCCAACTGGCGTACTTCTCCTGCCACCACGGCAAACCCACGACCATGCTCACCGGCTCGCGCGGCTTCGACAGCCGCATTAAGCGCCAGAATATTGGTCTGGAATGCAATGGAGTCAATCAGGTTGATAATGTCCGACATGCGGTTAGATGTTTCATTAATCACGCGCATTTTTTGCGTCACCTGATTCATCATCTCGCCATTGTTCTTCACAACGGTCGCCGCCCCCGCAGAGAGCTTCGTCGCTTCTCCGGTATGTTCGGCCGTGTTTTTTACCGTGGCGGTGATCTGCTCCATTGACGCCGCGGTCTGCTCGACGGAGCTCGCCTGTTCTTCGGTACGCGCAGCCAGATCCTGGTTCCCGGCGACGATCTGCGCTGCCGCGCTGGAGATATTCTCCGACCCGTTCTGAACTTCCTGGACAATCTCCAGCAGACGAGTTTTCATTACCATCAGCGCATGCAGCAGTTCGCCGGTCTCATCTTTCTGCGTGGTGAGGATATTGCGGGTCAGATCGCCCTCGGCAATCGCTTCGGCAAACTGCACCGCTTCATTCAGCGGCCGGGTGATGGACCGTACGATATACCAGCCCATCATACAGCCCGCAGCAATACCAATGAGCGCCAGCGCGATAAGCAGCGCCCGGTTCGCGGTGAAGTCGCTTGCCACCTGGGCGCCAGCACGCAACATCTGCGTATCTTCAATGGCGATCAGCGCCTGAACTTTCTCTTTATAGGCCTGCTGTACATTGACCGTCGTGGTCATCATCTCCTGCATTGCCGCCTGTCGGTTATGGTTTTGCAGTTCCTGCAGAATGCGGAATCGGGAGGCGAGATATTGCTCGCGCACGTCGCGGATCCCGGCGATGACCTTTTTCGATTCGGCGTTTAGCGGCGCAGCGTCCAGTTCATCCAGCAGCACTGTAATCTGCTGGCTAATGGTATCGAGCTTTTTCTGTGACGTCTGGGCCCAGCGCCCCTCTTCGTCCATCAGCATCAGCTGCTGTGTGCTGACAAAATCCTGAAAATGATCGATGAGCTTATTGGCTTTTACCGTGACGGGATAGTCATTGGTAATGATGTTTTGCATACCGCTGTTGGCGCGGTCCAGGCTAAATAATGAAAGGCCCGAACTCACCATCATCAGTACAATAAACAATCCAAACGCGATAAATAATCTTGAGCGGATCTTCATGTTACGCAAAAACATATATTCTCCCTGGAGATAGTTTTCTTCAGACAGATTCCTTTATCGGTAACAAACTCACTAACTTTATGATATTGATCGCTTTTTATTATCAATAATTTTCTGAAAATAGTTTTTGACGATGAATAGACGCAGACCGATCGTTATATAAACGATTTTTTATAATGTCTTAATCGCCAAAAGACAGAAATTGAAAGATATGAATAAAATAAAAAAACCACCCGCAGGTGGTAATATTTAATATATCATTAACATTATTATTACAATAACGCTTACCATTACCGGTAAGCGTTGATGAGGATAAAAGAAAGGATCAGTGCAGCACCGTCACGGCATCCGCCAGACGGCTGGCACGGTGTTTAACCATAGCGGACACCTGCGCGCTCTCTTCAACCAACTCGGCGTTCTTCTGCGTGATGTCGTTAAGTTCGCCTACCGCACGCGTCAGACTGGTCAATCCGTCAGACTGCTCCAGCGTTGAATGGCTGATTTGCGCAATCAACTGGGTGACGTTTTGTACCTGAGAGACAATATCATCCATCGTACGTCCCGCCGCATGGACCTGCTGAGAACCCGACTGTACTTTATCCGCACTGGCATCGATCAACTTACGAATATCATTCGCCGCGCTGGCGCTGCGGCTGGCCAGATGGCGTACTTCACCTGCCACGACGGCAAACCCTTTGCCCTGCTCACCCGCCCTGGCCGCTTCAACCGCGGCGTTCAGCGCCAGGATATTCGTCTGGAAAGCGATGTCGTTAATCAGCGTGGTGATGGTGCCAATGCGCTGTGTGCTGTTGGCGATGTCATCCATGGTTTTAATCACGGTGTCCATCGCTTCACCGCCCTGCGTCGCCGCGCTACTGGCGGCAATCGACAGCTTATCGGCGGCGGATGCGGTTTCTGAGTTTTGTTTTACCGACGCCGCCATTTGATTCATGGTGGTCACCGTCTGCTGGACGTTATCGACCGTCTGACGCGTATGCTTATTCAGATCGTCATTGCCTTTCGCTAAGGTTTCGCTACCGTTTCTGACGCTCGACACCTGGCTTGAAACGTCGTTGATTAGCCAGCGACACATCAGACCAAGTTGCCCGACAGCGCGTAGCGTCAACCCCAGTTCATCACTGCGATTCAGATGCGCCACGCTGTTTCGCTCACCGGTCGCCACTTTCAGCGCCTGTTTCGCTACGTTCTCAATCGGGCGAACAATCTGCCACTCAAACGCCGCCGTACCCAACAGCATCACCAGCGCACACGTCAGTTGTGCAAGCCATGGCACGCCGGACAGGTGTAGCGCCGCCGCCAATACCACGTAGATCAGCGCCATCACGCTGCGGACCCGCCAACGCACCGGCATTGCCGGTAGTTTCCCGAGCCATCCTTTACGCACCACCAGTCCTTTGTGGATCCGGCGTCGACAACGCCCCTCATTGAGCGCCTTGTAAAGCGGCTCAACCGTGGCGATCTCCGCATCCGTTGCGCGGGTGCGAATTGACATGTACCCCGTCACGTTCCCCTCGCGCACCATCGGTACCGCGTTCGCCCGAACCCAGTAGTGATCGCCATTTTTACGCCGATTCTTGACGATGCCGCTCCACGGCTCGCCCTGCTGCAGGGTGTACCACATGTCGGCGAAGGCTGCTTTCGGCATGTCCGGGTGACGCACCAGGTTGTGCGGCTGCGCCAGCAATTCATTGAGTGAGTAACCGCTAATATTGACGAACGTATCGTTGGCGTGCGTGATGTAGCTGTGGAGATCGGTAGTCGACATGAGGGTCGTATCGTCATCCAGCGGTGTATTTTGCTGGGTAACGTAGAGCTGAGAAGACATAGTCGCGTCCTGTGCAAGTTATCTGGTTGTTAACTTCTTGTCAGATGTTATTTCGGCGCTAACAGATTTATCTTTAGATGTTAAATTTGATTTAGATCGCAATTTGCGATTAAACCTCATAATTTGTACGAATTCTAATTGATTGATTTAAAATACTTTCGCTTTGAAACTATAAAATCGCACTGTGGGACGCGCACTATCATCGCGCAAATTTTGCACTATTTCTGCACAATCGCCCCTTCTGATGCCGCTCTCGCACGGTCTTCACTTTGCGCAAAAACCCAGCAACTGTTAACAAATGAGATTAAATGTTGCGCAATAACAGTTCTCCCTGGTGTTTATCCCGATTTTCATCAGCGCCGCCGGGATGGCGCAATCCCTGCAATACTTAAATCGGTATCATGTGATACGCGATCTCCGGGAGCATATTTTGAACAGGTTACCTTCCAGCGCATCGGCTTTGGCCTGTAGTGCGCACGCACTGAATCTCATTGAGAAGCGAACGCTTGATCATGAGGAGATGAAAGCACTTAACCGAGAGGTGATTGATTACTTCAAAGAGCATGTCAATCCGGGATTTTTAGAGTATCGCAAATCTGTTACCGCCGGCGGGGATTACGGAGCCGTAGAGTGGCAAGCGGGGAGTCTGAATACGCTTGTCGACACCCAGGGACAGGAGTTTGTCGACTGCCTGGGAGGTTTTGGAATTTTCAACGTGGGGCACCGTAATCCAGTTGTGGTTTCCGCCGTACAGAATCAACTCGCGAAACAACCTCTGCATAGTCAGGAACTGCTTGACCCACTGCGGGCCATGCTGGCAAAAACCCTTGCCGCCCTGGCGCCCGGAAAACTGAAATACAGCTTCTTCTGCAACAGTGGTACCGAATCGGTCGAAGCAGCGCTGAAACTGGCGAAGGCGTATCAGTCACCACGGGGCAAATTTACCTTTATCGCCACCAGCGGCGCGTTCCACGGTAAGTCGCTGGGCGCGCTGTCCGCCACCGCCAAATCCACGTTCCGCAAGCCGTTTATGCCGCTGCTGCCGGGCTTCCGTCATGTGCCATTCGGGAATATTGAGGCCATGCGTACCGCGCTCAGCGAGTGCAAAAAAACCGGAGATGATGTGGCTGCGGTGATTCTGGAACCTATTCAGGGTGAAGGCGGCGTGATCCTGCCACCGCAGGGTTATCTCACCGCCGTACGTAAACTCTGCGACGAGTTTGGCGCGCTGATGATCCTCGATGAAGTCCAGACCGGGATGGGGCGTACCGGCAAAATGTTTGCCTGCGAGCATGAGAACGTGCAGCCAGACATTCTCTGCCTGGCAAAAGCGCTGGGAGGCGGCGTGATGCCGATTGGCGCGACGATCGCCACCGAAGAGGTCTTCTCGGTACTGTTCGATAACCCCTTCCTGCACACCACTACTTTTGGTGGTAATCCGCTGGCCTGTGCGGCCGCGCTGGCGACCATCAATGTGCTGCTGGAGCAGAACTTGCCGGCACAAGCGGAACAGAAAGGCGATATCCTGCTGGACGGTTTTCGCCAACTGGCGCGGGAGTACCCTGACCTGGTACAGGACGCCCGCGGGAAAGGGATGCTGATGGCAATCGAGTTTGTCGACAATGAAACCGGCTACAGTTTCGCCAGCGAGATGTTTCGCCAGCGGGTTCTGGTTGCCGGAACGCTCAACAACTCGAAAACGATCCGCATCGAACCGCCGTTAACGCTGACCATTGAGCAGTGTGAGCAAGTGCTGAAAGCCACGCGTAAAGCGCTGGCAGCGCTGCGGGTGAACGTGGAAGAGATGTAATTCTATGCCGGGTAAGTCAGTGCCGCATGGCGCTGCGCTTATCCGGTCTACAACGGCACACACTTTTTTTGAATCCCATCACAATCATCGCATTCCCCTTTTCCCTTTTACCCGCCGACGGCTAAATTAGTAACTCATCCGACCACATAACAATAATTTTACATACTGGACAATCTTATGAGCTATCCGTCGCTGTTCGCCCCGCTTGATCTCGGCTTTACTCAGCTTAAAAACCGTGTGCTGATGGGTTCAATGCACACGGGACTTGAAGAGTATCCTGATGGCGCGGAACGCCTGGCCGCTTTCTATGCTGAGCGTGCCCGACACGGCGTCGCATTGATTGTCACGGGGGGGATTGCGCCTGCCCAGTCTGGTGTCGGAATGGAAGGCGGTGCCACGCTCAATGATGCTCGCCAGGTGGCACATCATCGCGTCATTACCGATGCCGTTCACAACGAAGGCGGAAAAATTGCCCTACAGATCCTCCATACCGGGCGCTACAGCTATCAACCACAACTGGTAGCCCCTTCCGCGATTCAGGCGCCAATCAACCGGTTTACGCCACACGCCCTGAGCCACGAAGAAGTTCTGCAACTGATAGAGGACTTCGCGCACTGTGCCCAGCTGGCGCGGGAAGCGGGTTACGACGGCGTGGAGGTAATGGGCTCGGAAGGCTACCTGATTAACGAGTTTCTCGCCCTGCGCACCAACCAGCGCGACGATGAATGGGGCGGTGATTATGCCAGGCGTATGCGCTTTGCCGTTGAAGTGGTGCGTGCAATGCGTCAGCGGGTGGGGAACGACTTTATTATTATCTACCGCCTGTCGATGCTTGATCTGGTAGAAAACGGCAGCACCTTTGCAGAAACGGTGCAACTGGCGCAGGCCATCGAAGCCGCAGGCGCAACGCTCATCAACACCGGGATTGGCTGGCACGAAGCGCGCATTCCCACCATCGCCACGCCGGTGCCTCGCGGTGCCTTTAGTTGGGTGACGCGTAAACTGAAAGGTCACGTTTCGCTGCCGCTGGTCACCACTAACCGCATTAACGATCCGCAGGTTGCCGATGAAATTCTGGCGCGTGGCGATGCCGATATGGTGTCGATGGCGCGCCCGTTTCTCGCGGATGCCGAACTGCTGTCGAAAGCGCAATCGGGGCGTGCCGATGAAATTAACACCTGCATCGGCTGTAATCAGGCATGCCTGGATCAGATCTTCGTCGGCAAAGTCACGTCGTGCCTGGTGAATCCTCGCGCGTGCCATGAAACCAAAATGCCTGTGGTTCCGGCTTCCACAATAAAAAATCTGGCTGTCGTCGGTGCGGGCCCGGCGGGCCTTGCCTTTGCCATTAATGCGGCGGCACGCGGTCATCATGTCACTCTCTTTGATGCGCTGGGCGAGATCGGCGGGCAGTTTAACATCGCCAAACAGATCCCCGGTAAAGAGGAGTTTTATGAAACGCTCCGCTATTACCGTCGGATGATCGATATCACCGGCGTAACGCTGAAACTGAATCATTATGTCGCGGCAGACGATCTGCAGGCATTCGATGAGGTGATTCTCGCCAGCGGGATCGAGCCGCGCAGGCCGCCGATCGACGGCATTGATCATCCGAAGGTCTTAACCTATCTCGACGTGCTGCGCGACAAAACCCCGGTGGGACGTCGGGTGGCGATCGTTGGCTGCGGCGGGATCGGCTTTGATACCGCGATGTACCTGAGTCAGCCCGGCGAACCCACCAGCCAGAGCATTGCTGATTTCTGTGTGGAATGGGGTATCGACACCAGCCTGCAACAGGCCGGCGGATTACGTCCAGAAGGCCCGCACCTGGCCCGCAGTCCGCGCCAGGTTGTGATGCTCCAGCGTAAGGCCAGCAAACCCGGCGAGGGACTGGGGAAAACCACCGGCTGGATCCATCGCACCACGCTGCTTTCACGCGGTGTGAAGATGATCCCGGCAGTCAGCTATCAGAAGATCGACGATGTCGGCCTGCACGTGTTGATCGGCGGTGAAGCGCAGACGCTGGAAGTCGATAACGTCATTATTTGTGCGGGTCAGGAGCCGCGACGTGAGCTGGCGGAACCGCTGCGTGCGACGGGAAAAACGGTGCACTTAATCGGCGGCTGTGATGTGGCGATGGAACTGGATGCCCGCCGGGCCATTGCCCAGGGCACCCGTCTGGCATTGGGAATTTAAAGTGCCTGATGGCGCTACGCTTATCAGGCCTACGGGATAGCCTCCCAATACGTAGGCCGGATAAGGCGCAGCCGTCATCCGGCAAAACGTTAGCGGCGACGACCGACTTTCACCGCTTTAAGCACCACAAACTTATTGTTGGTCGCAACGGTGGCGCAGTTGCCGAAGATCTTCTTCAGCTTGTGGAAGTAGTCGAGGTGACGGTTGGCGACGATATACAGCTCGCCGTTGATCTTCAGGCAGCGACGGGCGTGGTGGAACATTTCCCAGGCAATGTTATCCGTCAGCGCATGCTTCTGATGGAACGGCGGATTGCACAGTACGGCGTTAAAACGAAAAGGCTCCACTCCGGACAGCGCGTTGTTAATCATAAATTCGCAGCGATCGATGGCTTCAGGCAGGTTAGTTTCCACATTCAGACGGCTGGAAGCCACCGCCATTGGGGATTCATCGACAAAGACCACGTTAGCCTGTGGATTTTTTTCCAGCAACGTCAGGCCAATTACCCCGTTGCCACAGCCGAGATCGACAATCTCCCCTTCCAGATTCTCTGGCAAGTGCTGCATAAAGAAGCGGGCGCCAATATCCAGCCCGGTGCGGGAGAAGACGTTGGCATGGTTATGGATGGTCCAGTCAGTGCCTTCCAGTTTCCAGCTCAGCGTTTCCGGCGCATCGGCCAGCGTCGGCTCGCTGAAGGTGCAATGGATGAGACGCGCCTTTTTCCACGCCAGCGTGGTGGTCGTTGGACCGAGCACTTTCTCAAACAGCTCCAGCGTAGAGTTATGGATATCCCGCGCCTTCGCGCCAGCAATGATACGGGTTTGCGGGGTCACCACTTTTCGCAGCGCGCGCAGCTGTTGCTCAAGCAGTGCCAGCGTTTTCGGCACTTTGATCAGTACCACGCCTGGCGCCTGCGGGTACTCTGCCGTGCTGTCGAGAAACTTGACGCTGGACTCCGCGATGTCGTTATGGCGCAGGTTTTCCCGCGTGGCCAGTTCGCTTAAATAAGAATCGCCAATGCTGTACGGCGACTGCTCCGCCAGCGCACAGCTCAGCGCACCGAAGGTATCATTCAGGATCAGCACCGGGCCGCGAATCTCCGTATCGTCCACCTGTTGCAGCAGATAGTCATCGGCCGCTTCCCACGCCAACAGTGGGTTAACGTCGTCCGTTTCCGGGAAACGTTTTAGTGTCAGTGAACGGAAACCGTTGTCTGTGTGGCTCATCGGCCCTCCTGAATGGTAAAATTTCGGCGTATCCCGTAAAAGGGTGCGTGAGTATACACTTTTTATGATTTGCATGGGTGACGATGAGCCAATTAACTTACCTCCAGGGCTACCCGGAGAACCTGCTTTCGCAGGTGCGCACGCTGATTGCCGAGCAGCGCCTGGGCGCGGTGCTGGAAAAGCGCTATCCGGGAACGCATGATTTCGCGACGGATAAAGCGCTCTGGCAATACACCCAGGATCTGAAAAGTCAGTTTCTGCGTAATGCCCCTCCGATCAACAAAGTAATGTATGACAATAAGATCCACGTACTGAAGAATGCGCTCGGCCTGCACACGGCAGTCTCTCGCGTACAGGGCGGCAAACTGAAAGCGAAAGCCGAGATCCGCGTCGCCACCGTGTTTCGCAACGCGCCGGAACCCTTTTTGCGAATGATCGTCGTCCACGAACTGGCGCATCTGAAGGAAAAGGAGCACAACAAGGCGTTTTATCAACTTTGTTGTCACATGGAACCGCACTATCACCAGTTGGAATTTGATACCCGCCTCTGGTTGACGCAGTTGTCGTTAAAGGAAACTGCGCAGTAGCGCACTGGCTTTGTCATAAAGGCGTGCTAAATTGACGACAGAATCCCTTTATGGAGCCTGAAGGCATTTATGATACGTTTCGCAGTGATTGGCACAAACTGGATCACCCGCCAGTTTGTGGATGCCGCCCATGAGACCGGCAAATATAAGCTAACCGCAGTCTATTCCCGCAGCCTCGAACAGGCGCAAACCTTCGCCAATGATTACCTCGTCGAGCATCTGTTTACCTCGCTGGATGCGATGGCGCAAAGCGATGCGATTGACGCGGTGTACATTGCCAGCCCGAACTCGCTGCACTTTCCCCAGACCCAACTGTTTCTGAGCCATAAAAAGCATGTGATCTGCGAGAAGCCGCTGGCGTCGAATCTGGCCGAAGTCGAAGCCGCCATCGCCTGTGCGCGGGAAAATCAAGTGGTGCTTTACGAAGCGTTTAAAACCGCCAGTCTGCCTAACTTCCTGCTGTTACAGCAGTCACTGCCGAAAGTGGGTAAGGTGCGCAAAGCGTTCCTCAATTACTGCCAGTACTCGTCGCGCTATCAGCGCTATCTTGACGGCGAAAACCCGAACACCTTTAACCCGGCCTTCTCAAACGGCTCGATCATGGACATCGGTTTCTACTGCCTGGCCTCCGCCGTGGCGCTGTGGGGTGAACCGCACAGCGTACAGGCCTCTGCCAGTCTGCTGGAGAGCGGCGTCGATGCCCACGGCGTGGTGGTGATGAACTACGGTGATTTCAGCGTCACCCTCCAGCATTCCAAAGTAAGCGATTCTGTTGTCGACAGTGAAATTCAGGGCGAAGCCGGATCGCTGGTGATCGAAAAAATCTCCGAATGTCAGAAGGTCTGCTTTGTTCCACGCGGCGGGAAAACCCAGGATCTTACCCAACCGCAGCACATCAATACTATGCTGTATGAGGCACAGGCGTTCGCAGCACTGGTGGACGCCAATGAAGTGAATCACCCAGGATTGTCCAACAGTCGCATCACGGCAAAACTGTTAACCGAGATTCGTCGCCAGACTGGCGTCATCTTCCCGGCAGACGATGTCAGCCGCGCAGCCACTGCGTAAAACATTGTAAAACAGATGTTACAGGCCATTGACGGAATGCGTGGCCTGTCATATTTTGTTACCTGCAAAGGGGAGTAACTTCATTGTCGGTCGATCGTCATTACGATGTGTGAAAAACCACATCCGGTCACCGGGCAACGAAAAAGGAATGCGTTAACGCATTCTTTTTTCGTTGTAAGTGAGACCTTGCCGGAAGGCGAGGTCTATGCATAAAAAAGCAGCGGCTGACGTCTTCCGACGTTGGCCGTTTTTTTATGTGTAAGGAATGATGATGAATACTGTCGGCACACCGTTGTTATGGGGCGGATTCGCTGTTGTTGTGGTGATCATGCTGGCTATCGACCTCTTTTTGCAGGGGCGTCGTGGCGTACATACGATGACCATGAAGCAAGCAGCCGCCTGGTCCCTGGTCTGGGTCACGCTCTCGCTGTTGTTTAACGCTGCATTCTGGTGGTACCTGGTACAAACTGAAGGCCGCGCCGTCGCCGATCCGCAGGCGCTGGCGTTCCTCACCGGTTATCTGATCGAAAAATCCCTCGCCGTCGATAACGTCTTTGTCTGGCTGATGTTGTTCAGCTACTTCTCGGTGCCGCCTGCCCTGCAACGTCGGGTACTGGTGTACGGCGTATTGGGCGCGATTATCCTGCGTACAGTCATGATTTTTGCCGGTACCTGGCTTATCACCCAGTTCGACTGGATCCTGTACCTGTTTGGCGCATTCCTCCTGTTTACCGGAGTGAAAATGGCGCTGGCGAAAGAGGACAATTCCGGTATCGGCGACCGACCGCTGGTGCGCTGGCTGCGTGGACATCTGCGTATGACGGATACCATCGAAAACGAGCATTTCTTTGTACGTAAAAAGGGTCTGTTATATGCCACGCCGCTGTTGCTGGTGCTGATTCTGGTGGAACTGAGCGACGTTATTTTTGCGGTCGACAGTATTCCCGCCATCTTCGCCGTTACCACCGATCCGTTCATCGTCCTGACCTCGAACCTGTTCGCGATCCTGGGCCTGCGTGCCATGTACTTCCTGCTGTCGGGGGTTGCAGAGCGTTTCTCCATGCTGAAATACGGTCTGGCGGTGATCCTGGTGTTTATCGGTATAAAGATGCTGATCGTCGACTTCTACCATATCCCGATTGCGATTTCGCTCGGCGTGGTATTTGGCATCCTGGTCGTGACGTTACTGATCAATGCCTGGGTCAACTACCAGCATGATAAGAAACAACAGGCGTAATTCTGTCGTGCCGGGCGGCGCTAGCGCGTCCCCGGCCAATAGACAATCTGACGTCTGCTATTTGCAGAACATGTCACATCATTGTTAATGTAAAGTTATAAAATATGACCGCAACATAAAATCCAGCATATTTCGCTTCCCGAAGCGTTATCTTTCCTTATACTCAACCAGGCAAACACTTTGTTACATCCGGAAAGAGACGTCCCAAGAACGTCCAGAGGATGGGCAATAACACAATGAAAGGATCAAGAAATGACTACGCAACGTTCATCGGGGCTGCTCCAGCGTTTGGCTCAAGGAAGCCTGGTAAAACAAATTTTGGTGGGTCTCGTACTGGGGATCTTACTGGCATGGATTTCAAAACCGGCGGCCATTGCCGTTGGCCTGCTCGGCACGCTGTTCGTCGGCGCATTAAAAGCCGTCGCACCGGTGCTGGTTCTGATGCTGGTGATGGCGTCGATCGCGAACCATCAGCACGGGCAAAAAACCAGCATTCGCCCGATTCTGTTTCTCTATCTGTTGGGGACGTTTTCTGCGGCGCTCGCCGCGGTAGTCTTCAGCTTCGCCTTCCCTTCAACGTTGCATCTGGCCACCAGTTCGCATGATATCGTGCCGCCGTCAGGCATCGTGGAAGTACTGCGTGGTTTGCTGATGAGCATGGTTTCCAACCCCATTGATGCACTGCTGAATGCCAACTATATCGGCATTCTGGTGTGGGCGGTCGGCCTTGGTTTTGCCCTGCGCCACGGCAATGACACCACCAAAAATCTGGTCAATGATATGTCGAACGCCGTTACCTTTATGGTGAAACTGGTGATTCGTTTTGCCCCGATCGGTATTTTTGGTCTGGTTTCTTCCACGCTGGCGACCACCGGGTTCGCAACGCTGTGGGGCTACGCGCAACTGCTGGTTGTGCTGGTCGGCTGTATGGCGCTGGTCGCGCTGGTTATCAACCCGCTGCTGGTGTTCTGGAAAATTCGTCGCAACCCATATCCGCTGGTCTTTGCCTGCCTGCGTGAAAGCGGCGTTTACGCCTTCTTCACTCGCAGTTCCGCAGCGAATATTCCGGTGAATATGGCGCTGTGTGAAAAACTGAATCTGGATCGCGATACCTATTCCGTTTCTATCCCGCTGGGCGCAACCATCAATATGGCGGGCGCGGCGATCACCATTACGGTGTTAACGCTGGCGGCGGTCAATACGCTGGGGATCCCGGTAGATCTGCCTACCGCGCTGCTGTTGAGCGTCGTCGCTTCTCTGTGTGCCTGTGGCGCATCGGGTGTTGCGGGTGGCTCGCTGCTGCTGATCCCGCTGGCCTGTAATATGTTTGGTATCCCGAACGATATCGCCATGCAGGTGGTTGCTGTCGGCTTTATCATCGGCGTGCTGCAGGATTCCTGTGAAACCGCGCTGAACTCGTCAACTGACGTTCTGTTTACCGCGGCAGCCTGCCAAGCTGAAGACGAACGTCTGGCGAATAATCCTCTGCGCAGCTAAGCCCCAGCCCCTTCCGTCATCTGGCGGAAGGGTTCTCTTCCTGTACGCTTTTCTCAATTTTGAACGGATCGATACCCCGGCGTTTCATACGCCAGAAGCGGATAATGTTCAGCCCGTTCATCACCAGAAAACTGCCTTCAATCAGCGTACCGCCGATCGATCCCAGCCAGAAGTTATGTACCACCCAACAGGCAGTCGCGCACCACATCACGCAGCGCACCGTTAATCCTTTACAGCGGAACAGCGCCCAGGTACTGGCGAGCGTGCCGATGATGGGCAGAATTTCCATCGCATGCTGTAGTTTTGCCAGCCCAAGCACCAGCGTGAGGATAATGAACAGCGCCATCACCCACAGCTTGCGGGTGCGCATCGACACCAGGGTACGCACGGTATTGAGTTCCGCGCTCATCCCGGCGGGCCAGGCGCCCATCAGAAAGAAGTGTACGCCTATCGTGGCGCTATAAACGGCAAGCTGGAGTCGGAAGCGGCGCTCATCGCGATTAAAAAACGTCGTAATGCCAATCAGAAACGCGAGCACACCGACGCCCTGAGCCAGCCAATACGCGGTCATGGGAGATCCTTGTCAGGAAATACAAAAACAAACGACGCTTCATCATATGAAACGTCGTTTTTAAAATCCAGATTCTCGTGATTACCCGAAAGGGAAAGGGTAATTACAACGTTACGCCGCTTTTAAAGATAGCCAGTTCGCGGAAATCATTGCGTTCGTTGCAGGTCGGCTTGCCGTTCGCAAAATCGACGATGGTATCCACGAACTCATTCAGCAGTTGCGGCATCGCTTTGCCGTGAATCAACTGACCCGCATCAAAGTCGATCCAGTGCTTTTTCTTCGCGGCCAGTTCACTGTTGGTGGCGATTTTCACCGTCGGCACAAATCCGCCGTAAGGGGTACCGCGACCGGTGCTGAACAACACCATATGACAACCGGCCCCCGCCAGCGCACTGGTAGCAACCGCATCATTACCCGGCGCGCTCAGCAGATTCAGCCCGTGGGTTTTCAGACGCTCGCCGTAGCGCAGCACGTCAACCACCTGGCTGGAACCCGCTTTCTGCGTGCAGCCCAGCGACTTATCTTCCAGTGTGGTGATCCCACCGGCTTTGTTACCCGGCGAGGGGTTCTCGTAAATCGGCTGGTTGTGGGCGATAAAATACTGCTTGAAGTCATTGACCATGGTGACCAGTTTGCCGAACGTCTCTTCGTCGCGACAGTGACTCATCAGCAGTTGCTCCGCACCGAACATCTCCGGCACTTCGGTCAGCACGGTGGTGCCGCCGTTGGCAATCATGTAGTCAGAGAAGCGACCGAGCATCGGATTCGCGGTGATCCCGGAAAGCCCGTCAGAACCGCCACACTCCAGACCAAACTTCAGCTCGCTCAGTTTCCCCGGCTCGCGTTTGTCATGACGCATCACGTCATAAAGCTGATGGAGATGCTCAAGTCCGGCCTCCACTTCATCGTCCTGATGCTGACAAATCATAAAGTGCACGCGTTCAGGATCGAAGTCGCCCAGCGTTTCGCGGAAAGCATCGACCTGGTTGTTTTCACACCCCAGGCCAATCACCAGCACCGCGCCGGCATTCGGGTGACGGACCATGTTTTGCAGCATCGTCCGGGTATTGATGTGATCGTCGCCAAGCTGCGAGCAGCCGTAAGTGTGGCTGAACAGGAAGACACCGTCGGTGCCCTCGGCATCATGGGTCTCTTTCAGGAAACGGCTCTGGATCTGGCGCGCAATCCCGTTGACACAGCCAACGGTTGGCAGGATCCAGAGTTCGTTTCGTACCCCGACGTCCCCGTTAGCGCGACGATAAATCTGCACGTCGCGATCCGCTGGTTGCGCAGGGAGATCCTGAAAATCAGGTTGATAGCTATACTCATCCAAATCGCTCAGATTGGTGCGAGTATTGTGGGCGTGAATATGTTCACCCGCCGCAATGTCCGCCAAAGCATGGCCGATAGGCTGGCCATACTTAATCACGTACGCCCCTTTCTTGATGTCACTCAGAGCAAATTTATGTCCGCGAGCAACATCCTGGCGAAGCGTTACGGTGTGGTTGTCCACAGTGACTTCTGTTCCCTGCGCCAAATCAGCCAGCGCGACCGCAACGTTATCCTGCACATGGATTTTGATGTATTGCATATCAACCCCGGACCTTAGTTCAGTTCAATGGCGAAGTAATCACGCGCATTGTTAAAGCAAATGTTTTTCACCATCTCACCCAGCAGTTGAATATCCGCCGGCGCTTCACCGGCCTGCACCCAACGACCAATCATCTGGCACAGAATGCGGCGGAAGTATTCATGACGGGTGTAGGAGAGGAAGCTGCGGCTGTCGGTCAGCATGCCGACAAAACGGCTTAACAGACCCAATTGCGCCAGCTGCGTCATCTGACGTTCCATGCCGTCTTTCTGATCGTTGAACCACCAGCCGGAACCGAACTGCATTTTGCCCGGCATCCCTTCCCCCTGGAAGTTGCCGATCATGGTGCCCAGCACCTCGTTATCGCGCGGGTTCAGGCAGTAGAGAATGGTTTTCGGCAACAGGTTTTCTTCGTTCTGCTTGCTGAGCAGTTTTGACAGCTCTTCAGCCATCGGACGGTCGTTGATGGAGTCAAAGCCCACGTCCGGTCCCAGCAGTTTGAACTGGCGCAGGTTGTTATTGCGCAGGGCGCCAATATGGTACTGCTGTACCCAACCGCGACGCGCATATTCCGCGCCCAGGAACACCAGCACAGCCGTTTTGAACTGCGCCACTTCATGTTCGTTCAGCGTCTCGCCCGCCAGGCGACGTGCCAGAATGCTATCCAGTTCAGCGTCGCTGGACTCGGCGAACAACACCACATCCAGCGCGTGGTCGGAAACTTTGCAGCCGTGCGCCGCGAAGTGATCCAGACGTTTGGTCAGCGCGCTTTGCAGATCGGTAAAACGGCGAATGTCGGTGTCAGACACTTCACCCAGTTTTGCCATGTAATCGTTGAAGGTCGCCTGCTCAATATTGAAGGCTTTATCCGGACGCCAGCTTGGTAAGACTTTCACGGAGAAGCTGCTGTCTTTTGCGACCGTTGCGTGATGCTCCAGCGAATCGATCGGATCGTCAGTCGTGCCGACCATTTTCACATTCATCTGCTGCATGATGCCGCGCGCGGAGAATTTATCCTGCGCCAGCAGTTCGTTGCACTGATTCCAGATTTCATCCGCCGTCGACGGAGAAAGCAGCTTACCTGTCACGCCGAATGGGCGACGCAGTTCAAGGTGTGTCCAGTGGTATAACGGGTTGCCGATAGTATGCGGAACCGTCGCCGCCCACGCGTCAAACTTCTCGCGGTCAGAAGCGTCGCCGGTACACAGGCGCTCGGCGACACCGTTGGTGCGCATCGCGCGCCATTTGTAATGGTCGCCTTTCAGCCAGATGTCATACAGATTCTTGAATCGGTAGTCTTCGGCGATTTGCTGCGGCGGCAGATGGCAATGGTAATCGAAGATAGGCTGGTCTTTAGCGTAATCATGATACAGACGGCGGGCAAATTCAGTATCAAGTAGAAAATCTTCTGTCATAAACGGGGTCATTATCGTCTTCCTCTCAACGAGTGCGTCTGATTGCTTATGTAGCGATGCTGACAAAGTTATCACACCAATTTCCATAGTCTGTAGATATTTTCGTGAGATAGATCAATAAATGCTGACAAATTGTTTACCCTCGAAGTGGTAAACATCGCCCCAGGCCGCGCCAGCTCTGGCATCGCCTAATCGAAATAATAACCCTGCTAAGATTCACACTTTTGTGATGGCACTCACCTTTTAAAGTTGTATGACAAGTTATCTTTCTGCCGTCGCGATACATAAGCCGACGGAATGCAAAGTTACCGATGATTCATCATCGGATTGACCGGTACGGAAACCGAATTAGCAAAATTTATTTATGGCAACGTTCGGGCGTACCGGCTTTTTTTTGGTTACCCCGTCGTAAACAGCATCCTCTGCCACAGGCAGGAAGATGACCGCGATCTTTGCGGAAATAACAAAACGATGAGGTTTTACATGCGTAAAATTAAAGGGTTACGTTGGTACATGATTGCGCTGGTGACGCTAGGCACCGTGCTGGGTTACCTGACGCGTAACACTGTGGCGGCAGCGGCGCCAACTCTGATGGAAGAGTTGCACATCTCCACCCAACAGTACTCCTATATCATCGCAGCCTATTCTGCTGCTTACACTGTCATGCAACCTGTTGCCGGCTATGTGCTGGATATACTGGGTACCAAAATAGGCTACGCAATGTTTGCCGTGCTATGGGCCGTTTTCTGTGGCGCAACCGCGCTGGCAGGAAGCTGGGGTGGCCTGGCGCTGGCGCGTGGCGCGGTCGGTGCGGCAGAAGCCGCGATGATCCCGGCGGGACTGAAAGCCAGTTCCGAATGGTTCCCGGCGAAAGAGCGCTCCATTGCGGTCGGCTACTTTAACGTCGGCTCCTCTATCGGTGCGATGATTGCCCCGCCGCTGGTTGTCTGGGCGATCGTGATGCACAGCTGGCAGATGGCGTTCATCATTTCTGGTGTCCTGAGCTTCATCTGGGCCATGTCCTGGCTTATCTTCTATAAGCATCCGCGTGACCAGAAAAAACTGACGGACGAAGAGCGCGACTACATTATTAATGGTCAGGAAGCGCAGCACAAAAACAGCACCAAAAAGAAAATGTCACTCGCGCAGATCCTGCGTAACCGCCAGTTCTGGGGTATCGCCCTGCCGCGTTTCCTGGCAGAACCGGCCTGGGGGACATTTAACGCCTGGATCCCGCTGTTCATGTTCAAAGTCTATGGCTTTAACCTGAAAGAAATTGCGATGTTCGCCTGGATGCCGATGCTGTTTGCAGACCTCGGTTGCATCGTGGGTGGCTATCTGCCGCCGCTGTTCCAACGCTGGTTTGGCGTTAACCTGATTGTCTCGCGTAAAATGGTCGTTACGCTGGGCGCCGTACTGATGATTGGCCCGGGGATGATCGGTCTGTTCACCAGCCCGTACATCGCCATCATGCTGCTGTGTATTGGTGGTTTTGCTCACCAGGCCCTGTCCGGTGCGCTGATTACGCTCTCTTCTGATGTCTTTGGTCGTAACGAAGTGGCAACGGCGAACGGTCTGACCGGGATGTCCGCCTGGCTGGCGAGTACGCTGTTCGCCCTGGTGGTCGGCGCGCTGGCAGACACCATTGGCTTCAGCCCGCTGTTTGCGGTACTGGCCGTGTTCGACCTGTTGGGCGCGCTGGTTATCTGGACCGTGCTGCAAAACAAACCGGCCAGTGACGTCGATTCTGGCCCGCAGTTCGATGAACCAGCGGCGCAAAGTTAGCCTGCCGACGGGTAACGCATAAGCAAACTCAGCCGCCTGCTGGCACTCGCAGGCGGCTTTTTCGTTTCTGCGTATAGAGCCAAACTCGCGAAAGTGGTATAACAAATACAGTCTGCCGTATCATGCCTGGAGTGCATATGGAAATCACTGAACCACGACGTTTATATCAACAACTTGCTGCTGATTTAAAAGAGCGCATCGAACAGGGCGTTTACCTGGTGGGTGATAAATTGCCTGCAGAGCGTTTTATTGCCGATGAAAAAAATGTCAGCCGTACCGTGGTTCGTGAAGCCATCATCATGCTGGAAGTCGAAGGGTTTGTTGAGGTCCGTAAGGGTTCCGGGATCCACGTGATTTCCAATCAACCGCGCCACCAGCAGGCCACTGACGAGTCGCTGGAATTTGCCAACTACGGTCCTTTTGAATTGCTCCAGGCGCGTCAGCTTATCGAAAGCAACATTGCGGAGTTTGCCGCCACTCAGGTCACCAAGCAGGACATCATGAAACTGATGGCGATCCAGGAACAGGCGCGCAACGAAAAATGTTTCCGCGACTCCGAATGGGACCTGCAATTCCATATTCAGGTCGCGTTAGCCACGCAGAACTCCGCGCTGGCCGCTATCGTGGAAAAAATGTGGACTCAGCGTAGTCACAACCCGTACTGGAAGAAACTGCACGAACATATTGATGCGCGTACCGTAGATAACTGGTGCGACGACCACGATCAAATCCTGAAGGCACTGATCCGCAAAGACCCGCATGCGGCAAAACTGGCGATGTGGCAGCATCTCGAAAACACGAAAATCATGCTGTTCAATGAAACCAGCGACGATTTTGAATTTAATGCCGACCGTTATCTGTTTGCCGAAAATCCGGTCGTTCATCTCGATACAGCGGCTAACGCGACAAAATAAACGTTCTTGATTCAACAGGCGCGCCGCTGCGCCTGTCAGTAAGCGAAAGGTATAAAGTGTCAGCCTGTGTAAATCCTCTCGCCACCCTCTCCTGCGATCAGCAAAATCACCTTTCACGGACGTGTAATTTCTATAACGGACTACGTTGACCTTTGTTACAATTAGATGCAATTCGAATTTATGTTTGTCAGTGCTTGCTTACTTCATAACTTTTAACAGGGAATAGTTCAGGCCGCGGCTTTGCGCCGTCCGCACACCATGTAAAACACTAACAATGATGCGGCGTAGCAAACTGTTAAACCCGGCGTGACGTTAACCAATTCGACCTGGAATACTGAATGGAACTTTTGACTCAATTACTGCATGCCCTGTGGGCGCAGGATTTTGAAACACTGGCCAATCCTTCCATGATTGGCATGCTGTATTTTGTTTTATTTATGATTCTGTTTCTGGAGAACGGGTTGCTGCCAGCCGCCTTTTTGCCTGGCGACAGTTTGCTGGTGTTAGTGGGCGTTCTGATTGCCAAAGGCGCCATGGGCTTTCCGCAAACCATTCTGTTGCTGACTGCAGCGGCAAGCCTCGGTTGCTGGCTGAGCTATATTCAGGGTCGATGGCTGGGCAATACCCGCATCGTACAAAACTGGTTATCGCACCTGCCGGCCCACTATCACCAACGCGCGCACCATTTGTTCCATAAGCATGGTCTTTCCGCCCTGCTGATTGGTCGTTTTATCGCGTTTGTTCGTACCTTGCTGCCTACCATCGCTGGCTTATCCGGCCTGAATAATGCCCGCTTTCAATTTTTCAACTGGATGAGTGGCTTGTTGTGGGTGCTGATTTTAACCAGCCTGGGTTATCTGCTGGGGAAAACGCCGGTATTTCTGAAGTATGAAGATCAGCTGATGTCATGCCTGATGCTGTTACCCGTCGTGCTACTGGTTTTTGGCCTGGGCGGTTCACTGGTCGTCCTGTGGAAAAAGAAATACGGGAATCGAGGGTAAGGGATGCTGAAACCGCGCATAACGCTTAAACAACTGGCCTGGAGCACTGCCTTTCTGCTGGCGTTGAGCGCCATGCTGTTAGTCTGGTCGGCCGTTCGTCAGCAAGAATCCACGCTGGCGATCCGTGCCGTTCACCAGGGGGCCAGCGTGCCGGACGGTTTCTCGATCTGGCATCACCTCGACGCTAACGGCATTCGTTTTAAAAGCATTACACCGAAGAATGACACTCTGCTCATCACTTTCGATTCCAGCGCCCAGAGTGCCGCCGCCAAAGCGGTGCTCGACAAAACGCTGCCGCACGGCTACATCATTGCCCAGCAGGATGATAGCAATCAGGCCGTCCAGTGGTTGTCACGTTTACGCGACACTCCACATCGGGTAGGGTAATCTCCAGGAATCCGAATCATATCACCCACTTTGGTGATTTCTGCGATTAATGTCTATGATTAATGAGGCGATGGGGTCACCCTGTCGCTTTATCACTGGATCATCGTTCCTGAATTCATGGGGACGAGTCACAATGGAAGGTTCAAGAATGAAATACCGCATCGCTTTCGCTATCTCCCTTTTCGCTCTCAGTGGCGGCAGCTACGCTAACACGCTCTGCCAGGAAAAAGAGCAGGATATTCAACGGGAAATCAGCTACGCCGAGAAGCACAATAACCAGAATCGCATCAATGGGCTGAAAAAAGCGCTCAGCGAAGTCAGGGCCCACTGTACTGACAGCAAGCTGCGTGCCGATCATCAGGAAAAAATTGCTGAGCAGAAGGAAGAAATCGCCGAACGTCAGCGCGATCTCGCCGAAGCAAAGCAAAAAGGCGATGCGGACAAAATTGCCAAACGCGAGCGTAAACTGGCTGAAGCGCGAGCGGAACTGAAAGAGCTCGAGGCTCGCGACTACTAAGTATCAGTACCACTTACTCACCTGGAGAATACTATGTCGAAAGAAAACACATCGGAACATCTGCGCGCTGAGTTGAAATCCCTGGCCGATACGCTGGAAGAGGTGCTGAACTCCTCTGGTGATAAATCGAAAGAAGAGTTGAGTAAGCTCCGCAGCAAAGCCGAGCGTGCGCTGAAAGAGAGCCGCTATCGCCTCGGTGAAACGGGTGATGCTATTGCCAAACAGACCCGTGAAGCCGCTGCGCGTGCTGACGACTATGTGCGCGAAAATCCGTGGACCGGCGTCGGGATTGGCGCGGCCGTGGGCGTCGTGCTGGGCGTTCTGCTGACGCGTCGTTAATGATGGCGGATCCTCATCACGCACAAGGGCCCGGGAAAAGCGTTCTGGGTATCGGGCAGCGGATTGTCACTCTTCTCGTTGAGATGGTGGAAACGCGGTTGCGTCTGGCCGTCGTCGAGCTTGAAGAAGAAAAGGCGAACCTTTTTCAGCTTCTGCTGATGCTGGGACTCACCATGCTCTTCGCTGCATTTGGTTTGATGAGCCTGATGGTGTTAATTATCTGGGCCGTCGACCCGCAGTATCGGCTCAATGCGATGATTGCCACCACGGTCGTTCTGCTGGCTCTGGCGCTTATTGGCGGAATATGGACGCTGCGAAAAGCGCGGCGCTCCACGTTATTGCGCCATACCCGCCATGAACTGGCGAATGACCGGCAATTGCTCGAGGAGGAGAGCCGTGAGCGGTAAAGTCGAACGCGCACAACGTAAGGCCCAACTGCTTCGTGAGATCCAACAGCAACGGCTGGATCTTTCAGCCAGTCGTCGTGACTGGCTGGATGCCACGGGCGCTTACGATCGTGGCTGGAACACGCTGCTGAGCTTGCGCTCCTGGGCGCTGGTCGGCAGCAGCGTGATGGCGATCTGGACGATTCGCCACCCTAACCTGCTCGTGCGTTGGGCAAAGCGCGGGTTCGGCGTCTGGAGCGCCTGGCGACTGGTTAAAAAGACGCTGCGCTCATCTGTTGCCTGATGGCGCTTCGCTTATCAGGCCTACGCACTCGACCTCTTCCTACTTCGCCTAATGGCGCTTCGCTTATCCGACTCTCACACTCAATATGTAGGCCGGATAAGGCGTAGCCGCCATCCGGCAGCTGTATTGGAAGCGCTTCGCTTACCCAATCTTCAATATCGCGCCACCGCAAATCAAAATTTTTGAAAGATATTAACAGTTTTCCTTGCTAACAATTCTCATTCTTCACGCTTATGATTCTCTCCATCGACAGCAATGACGCGGAACATCGCGAAATTGCACCCAAAAAACAAAATCAGCAGTCTGTGTAGTTCCTGGAGAGAAGAATGAAAAAATTAGAAGATGTTGGTGTACTGGTAGCGCGTATTCTGATGCCAATCCTGTTTATTACTGCAGGTTGGGGAAAAATCACCGGTTACGCAGGTACCCAACAGTATATGGAAGCGATGGGCGTTCCGGGATTCCTGCTGCCACTGACCATTTTGCTTGAGTTCGGCGGCGGTCTGGCGATTCTGTTCGGTTTCCTGACCCGTACCACCGCGCTGTTTACCGCAGGCTTTACACTGCTGACCGCGTTTATCTTCCACAGCAACTTTGCAGAAGGCGTGAACTCACTGATGTTCATGAAAAACCTGACCATCGCTGGCGGCTTCCTGCTGCTGGGCATCACCGGTCCGGGCGCATTCAGTATCGACCGTGTACTGAACAAAAAGTGGTAAGCGCTCTATAATGAATGAAAAAGAACGAGGGGATTTTCTCCTCGTTTTTGCTATCTGAGGGAAAGAAATCATGGGACAACTGATCGACGGCGTCTGGCACGACTCCTGGTATGACACCAAATCCACCGGGGGCAAATTTCAACGTTCGGTATCGGCATTCCGCAACTGGCTCACGGCGGATGGCGCGCCGGGCCCTTCCGGCGAAGGCGGTTTTGCGGCAGAAAAAGACCGCTATCACCTGTATGTTTCTCTCGCCTGTCCATGGGCGCACCGTACGTTAATTCTGCGTAAGCTCAAGGGACTGGAGCCGTTTATCTCCGTCTCGGTCGTGAATCCACTGATGCTGGAAAACGGCTGGACCTTTGACGATGATTTCCCGGCGGCCACAGGCGATACCTTATATCAGCACGAATTTCTGTATCAGCTTTACCTGCACGCCGATCCCCATTACAGCGGCCGCGTCACCGTGCCAGTCTTGTGGGATAAAAAGAACCATACGATTGTCAGTAATGAATCTGCTGAAATCATTCGCATGTTCAATACGGCGTTCGATGCGCAGGGTGCAAAAGCCGGGGACTACTATCCCCCTGAACTGCGCAACAAGATCGACGAACTGAACGGCTGGATTTATGACAACGTTAACAATGGCGTCTATAAAGCGGGCTTCGCCACCAGTCAGCAAGCCTATGATGACGCGGTAGAAAACGTCTTTACCGCGCTGGCGCGACTGGAGCAGATCCTCGGTCAGCATCGCTATCTGACAGGTAATCGACTCACAGAGGCTGATATTCGCTTATGGACAACGCTCATCCGCTTTGATCCGGTGTATGTCACACATTTCAAATGCGACAAGCATCGCATCAGCGACTATCTCAACCTGTATGGTTTTCTGCGTGATATTTATCAGATGCCAGGCATCGCGGAAACGGTCAATTTTGATCATATTCGCAATCACTATTTCCGCAGTCATAAGACCATTAACCCGACGGGCATTATCTCCATTGGCCCGTGGCAGGATCTCGACGAACCGCACGGGCGTGACAGCCGTTTCAAAGAGTGAATCCAGGCACCCTTCGTGGTGCCTCAGACCGCTGACAAAGAAGGAAAAAACGGGGTTTTTCCTTCTTTGTGATTATCAGCCGAAAATCAATGAATTGATTTTCCTGGTTTTTAATTAAGGAGCGCTCTGCTTGTCCGGTATCGGGATGAAGTTTGTCATCCCTCTCAAGGCACCCTTCGCGGTGCCTTATTAATTCACTATTCAGACATTTACCACCTAATCATTCGCATCTATTCTTATTCTGATTGCTTTTAAAACAAGTGATTGTCACAAGGTTGAGGCGAAAATGGACTGGTATATAAACGTTTTACGCAATTACATTGGTTTCGGCGGTCGGGCCCGTCGCAAAGAGTTCTGGATGTTTGTGCTGGTCAACATTATCTTCACGTTCGTTCTGGGCGTCCTGGATAAGATGCTTGGCTGGCAGCGCGCCGGAGGAGAAGGAGTACTGACGACGATTTACGCGATCCTCGTCTTTTTACCCAGTTGGGCCGTTCAGTTCCGACGTCTGCACGACACTGATCGAACGGCCTGGTGGCTGTTACTGTTAGTGATTCCCGTCATCGGCTGGTTGGTGATCCTCATCTTCAACTGTCAGGACGGCACGCCAGGTGAAAACCGCTTCGGGCCAAACCCTAAGTAAAACGAAATGCGCTGATCGGCTTCGGGGCAATCGGTTTGCCCCGAATATGGTAATCCTGAAGAAAGCGTCGTTTATTTCCTGGCAAACAGTTTGGGAATTTCACGCAGACACCAGGCTTTAGCTTCCCCCATACTGTCTCTTCGCCAGGCCATAATGATGTCAATCTCGCTGGTCGATTCCGGACTGACCACGCGCAGTCGTCCTTCCGCAATATCCTGTTCCACCAGCGGATACGGCATCGTCGCCACCCCTAATCCTGCCAGTAACGCCTGACGCTTATCTTCGATGGTGCTGACGGTGAGGCGCGCTTGTTTATCCAGCAGTTGCACGGTTAATACCGGACGTTCACGCGCGGTATCCGCGACCGCAACGCCGCGATACTTCACCCGCGTCACTTCCGACAGCGGCTCCGGCTCCTGATGAATCGGGTGATCCGGCGCGGCAACATAGACGTTCATCAGGGTATACAGCTTGCGAGAGTTAATTTCTGACGACGAACGAAAGTGCATGTCCGGGGCCACCACAATATCCGCCCGGCCTTGTTCCAGGCGCTCCCACGCCCCCGCCAGCACCTCGGTAATCACCGAAAGCTGCGTATTGGCTTTAACAGCCAGTTTGTCGATCAGCGGGAAAAAGGCCGGGGTTGGCACCAGCGCCTCGGTCACAATGGTCAGATGCGTTTCCCACCCTCGCGCCAGCGCCTCAGCGTCCGTGGTGAGCTTATCTGCCGCCTCCAGCAGCACACGCCCTCTTTCCAGCAGCATGCGCCCAACGTTTGTGAATTTTGTTCGATGTCCGGAGCGGTCAAACAACACCACATCCAGCTCTTCTTCCAGCTTCTGCATGGTGTAGCTGAGCGCAGACGGCACGCGCCCCAGTTCATCGGCCGCTGCGGCAAAGCTACCGCGGCGATCTATCGCGTCCATTACGCGTAATGCCTCAAGCGTTAACGCCCTTTCTTTGGCCATATCGTTCTCATTCAGGAAATTTGAACATACCGGGCAGAATATCTGGCTAACAATGCAGCGTCCAGCCCCTTAACATAAAAGGAAGTAAAGAGAGGTCAAGAACTATGATTACTACCCGAACAGCCAAACAATGCGGACAAGCAGACTACGGCTGGCTGCAGGCCCGTTATACCTTCTCCTTTGGACACTATTTCGACCCAAAACTGCTGGGCTACGCATCGCTGCGTGTGCTCAATCAGGAAGTCCTGGCGCCCGGTGCGTCCTTCCAGCCGCGCACCTGGCCAAAGGTGGACGTGCTTAATCTGATTCTCGAAGGCGTTGCAGAGTATCGTGACAGTGAAGGCAACCATGTGCAGGCCCAGGCGGGTGAAGCGTTGCTGCTCGCGGCGCAGCCGGGTATCAGCTACAGCGAACATAATATCAGCAAAGACAAACCGCTTACGCGTATGCAGTTGTGGCTCGACGCCTGTCCAGAGCGCGAGAATGCTCTGGTGCAGAAGACAAAACTGACGAAGGCTAAACAGCAACTGATCGCCTCACCCGATGGTGAGAACGGCAGTCTACAGTTGCGCCAGCAGGCGTGGGTACACCATATTGAGCTGAATCAGGGCGAGTCACTGAGTTTTCAGCTTCACGGCCCGCGCGCTTATTTGCAGTCCATTCACGGCACCTTTCACGCCGTCACCCACGATGAAGCGCGTGAAGCGCTGACCTGTGGCGACGGGGCCTTTATTCGTGACGAAGCTAACATAACGCTCGTTGCCGATACGCCGTTACGCGCTTTGCTGATAGATTTGCCGGTGTAATCGGTAACCGGAGTGGTGTATGAGTAAGAAAGCGAAAAAACAGGCCCCGACAGGGAAAGTGGCAACGGCAGAAACCGACACCGCGCCCCGTGCGTTTGACTACGAGGCGATGCTGACCGAGCTGGAGGCGATTGTCGCGGACGCGGAAGTTCGTCTTTCCGAGGAAGACGCTGCCGCCTGATCCTCGTTGCCGGATGACAGCGCAAGCGCTTTATCAGGCCTACACGTTCGTAGGCCGGATAAGCGTCGCGCCATCAGGCTGTCAGCCCTCCACTTAATGCGCTTTACGGGCCATGATCTCGATAATCTGTTTGTCCGTTTGCTGCATGGAATGACACGCCAACGCGCACAGGTTGGCAATAGATTGTTCCACGTTGTGCGCCACAATCCCTTCGTTACCGGTGACCGCCGTATCGTCCAACGCCATCAGCACCGCCTTCCACGCCGCAGAAGCACTGGTGGAGACTTTCATCGCACAACTGTTAGATGCCCCATCGCAAATCATTCCGCTGACATCGCCAATCATGCTGCTGATCGCCATCGAGATCGTGCTGTAGCGCCCTTCGTCCACCAGCCAGGCCATCCCTGCCGCGGCACCCATCGCGGCAGTCGTTGCAGCACACAGCGCCGACAGACGCGGGAGCTGGTGGTGTATGTAGATTGCGCTCAGATGGGAAAGCATCAGCGCACGCGCCAGTTTCTCTTCATCCACGCCAAAGTGTTCAGCCACCACCATCACCGGTACCGTGGCGGTGATCCCCTGATTGCCGGAGCCGGAGTTACTCATGGCGGGCAGCGTCGCGCCGCCCATACGCGCATCCGACGCCGCACTGGTCCGGATAAGGATCGCCGTCGAAAGATCGTTTGCCAGCAGACCGCGTGCGCACTGCTTTTCCAGCGTTGCGCCAATGTGCAGTCCCCAGTTTCCCCGTAACCCTTCCTGTGACAGCGCGCCGTTAAGTCGGGCGGCGTCGAGAATAAAACGAATAGCGTCGAACGGTACGGTATTCACAAACGCCAGAATTTCTTCCAGCGAGGTCTCAGAAAGCACCGCCAACGGCGATTCCTGCGCCTCATCGTCCGCATTCGCCTGCTGAGTAAACTTCACGCCGGTATGGGTTTCGATCCGCACAATGTGAGTATGACCGCCGACAATGGTGACGCACGCCCAGCCGTCATGGCTATAGACCTTCGCGCGAGAAAACAGGATGTCATCACAGGGTTGCTGCAACATCACCGACACCTTGCCCGCTTTCAGCATCGCTTTCGCATCGGCAATGGCCTGCGCAGAGGCATCTTTCAGCACCTCCAGTCCGGCGTTCGCATTCCCGCCAATCGCCCCCAGCGCGGCGGCGATTGGCAGCCCAACCATACCGGTTCCCGGCACCGTCACCCCCAGTCCGTTTTTCATCAGATTGGGCGAGACCCAGGCATCGATTCGCTCCACCGCGCCCTGCAGTTCAGAGGCCGCCACCGCCGCTGCCAGTGCAAGGGAAACCGGTTCCGTACAGCCCAGTGCGGGTTTCACCTCTTCCTCTACTGCGCGGATGAAACGCTGCCACAACGGATTTTTTATCGTCTCAGACATAACAACAACCTTCAGGATAAATCAGGAAAAAGCCAGGAACGGAGATACGCACAGCAACAAACCGGTGACGATAATCAGATACAGCGACGCCCCTTTGTATTTGTGCAATGCAGGGACTTTGTAGACCAGCCAGGCGGGGATCAAACATCCCACCATGCCGAAAATGGGACTACAAATCGACGTAAAGCTCAGAACCGGCGCGTTGAGCACGATAGCGCTCCAGGCCAGTAAAATGGCAAACAGCATGATGCCGCGCTGCACCAGCGTTTCATTGATCTTCTCAGCCGGCAGTTTGCGACGCAGAATGTTCATCGCAATCCCCTGCGTGGCTTCGCGAAAGCCTAAATAGACGCCAAAGAACGCGGTCATCACGGCGAAAATGTTCAGGATGACGCTCACGACTTTCACCCAACCGGCGCCCGCACCGCTGATGAACTGTGCAGCAATCGCCAGCGCGGAGATATTCTGCTCATAGGCTTTAACCGCTTCGTCGTGTCCCATTGCCAGCGTAAAGGAGACGGCGTAGAAGAACACGGTGACAAACAAAATGCCGAAGGCAATATTCATGGCGCGTAGCGCTTTGTGACGCGCCACCTCGACGGATTTCTCACGGGAGCGGTAGGAGATCACCATCGGGCTCAGGGTCTGGATAAACAGGATCGAGGTCAGGGTAAACGGTAGCGTGATAATCGCGTTCTTAACCAGCAGCGCCATCGGCGGCAACGCGCCAATATTGTACAAATGCCACATGCCAACCATCGACACCCCCAGCGCCGCCACGACCAGCAGTTTGGTCAGCACCATACCGGTAGAGATTTTGAACAACAGTTTCTCACCGCGTGAAGAGATAGCCACGAGAATGCAGATCAGCACCAGACCATAGAACGGGTTATCGGATAGCAGTCCCTCTGTCACACCAAAAGTATGCAAATAGGAAGCGCTGTCGTTGGTGATAGCGGTGGAATAAACGAACATCCAGATAACCAGCATCACAAAGTACAGCGCGCCTAACAGAATGCCCCAGTTTTTCCCCAGATACCCGCTGATGACGCTGGGATAATCTTTACATTCCGGGGACTCCGCCAGCGTATTAATAAACAGACGCTGAAACAGATACATAGCGGGATAACCGATAACCGACGAGAGCAAAAAGACCCACAGCCCCATCAAACCGACCTGGACCGGGAGAAAAACAATCCCCGCGCCAATCGCCATCCCGATACTCATAATGACCCAACCGGTGTCGGTACTGTCGAATTTAATCGCTTCCCGCCACTCACTCTCTGTCATTCCAGCCCGGCGCGCAGGGGCGCTGGCGTCGAGAATGACGCTACTGTTCGTTGCCGTTTCCATAAAATTCTCGCTCATTGTGTAGGGTATATTTTTATTTTTTGTCGTGCCGCATCAAGGCGATACGCGGTACGGGGTATGCAGGCGAGTCATTAGAATGGAAAAAAGGATACGCTCAGGCGCAGAGAAAAACGTCACAAAATAACCCTGATATTTTCTATAAGTTAAGAAATTTTTTCTATTTAAAAACGCTTATATGTCATTTTTTTCTAAGTTTGAAAGAGATCACAACAAAAAAGCACACCAAAGTGTGCTTTCCAGATGGCTGAAATGAATGAAATGCCCGATGGCGCAAGCTTATCGGGCCTACGAATGATGAACGTGTAGGCCCGATAAGGCGACAGCCGTCATCCGGCAAAAACAACTAAATGCCCGATGGCGCAAGCTTATCGGGCCTACGAACGATGAACATGTAGGCCGGATAAAGCGACAGCCATCATCCGGCAAAAACAACTAAATGCCCGATGGCGCAAGCTTATCGGGCCTACGAACGATGAACATGTAGGCCGGATAAGGCGACAGCCGTCATCCGGCAAACTTTCTGGCGTTAGCTAACTGCACACCACTTTGATCGCTAAACCACCGCGTGATGTTTCGCGGTACTTATCGTTCATGTCCTTACCCGTCTCGTACATGGTTTCGATGACCTTATCCAGCGAGACACGCGGCTCGGAGGTACGGCGCAGCGCCATACGTGCGGCGTTAACCGCCTTGACTGCGTTGATCGCATTGCGCTCAATACACGGGATCTGCACCTGCCCGGCGACCGGGTCGCAGGTTAAGCCGAGGTTGTGCTCCATGGCAATTTCCGCCGCGATGCAAACCTGCGCCGGGCTACCGCCCAGCAGTTCGGTCAACCCCGCCGCCGCCATTGAACTGGCCACGCCGATCTCCCCCTGACAACCGACTTCCG
The DNA here is from genome assembly GCF_002880615.1 of Citrobacter freundii complex sp. CFNIH2. Lineage (NCBI taxonomy): Bacteria > Pseudomonadati > Pseudomonadota > Gammaproteobacteria > Enterobacterales > Enterobacteriaceae > Citrobacter > Citrobacter freundii complex sp. CFNIH2. Next base: position 3,382,403 of record NZ_CP025757.1, read on the forward strand.
CCCCGGAAATTGACGCATTCATTTTGTACAGCGCCCCAATGGCCCCGGCCGCCAGCAGATAGCGGGCGATGGAGTTGGCATTCAGCGGACGACGGAATTTATCGTAATAGGCCAAAACGGCTGGAATAATACCGCATGCCCCGTTGGTGGGCGCAGTGACCACGCGCCCGCCCGCCGCATTCTCCTCACTGACTGCGAGAGCAAACATGTTGATCCAGTCGATGACGTTCATCGGGTCGCTGGAGAGACTGTCACTGGAGACCAGCAGACGGCGTAACGCTACCGCGCGGCGCGGTACATTCAGCGGGCCGGGTAAGACGCCTTCGGTATTCATCCCGCGTTCTATGCCAGCGTGCATCACTTCCCAGATCTGAGCAAATCCGGCATCAATCTCCACCTTGCTGCGCAGCGCCAGTTCGTTTTGCATCATCAGCCCGGAGACTGAAAGGCCATTGCGCTCGCACAGTTTCAGCAGCTCGCTGGCGGAATGAAAATCATAAGGGACCGGCGCTTCCACGTCGTGCGCCTGACCAAAGCGCTCTTCCTCCACGATAAACCCGCCGCCAATCGAGTAGTAGGTTTTACTCAGCAGCGTCTCCTGGTTTTCCCAGGCGGTGATCCGCATACCGTTCTCGTGCCGTGGCAGCGTTTCACCATGAAAAACAATGCTGTCGGTAACCGGGAAATCGACGACATGTAACCCCTCAGCGACCGGCAAGCGACCGGTACGGTTCACCTCGTCAATAAACGCGGGGATGGCGTCAATGTTGACGCTTTGCGGAGTGTTTCCGGCCAGCCCCATCATAATGGCGGTATCGGTCGCGTGGCCTTTTCCGGTCAGCGACAGTGAACCATACAGATCAACCGACATGCGCGTCGTGCGCGATAAGCTTCCACTGCTGACCAGTTGATCGATAAACCGTTTTCCTGCATTCATCGGCCCTACGGTATGGGAGCTGGATGGACCAATGCCAGGTTTGAAAATATCGAATGCGCTAATCATTTCTAGACCCTCGGACTCGTTCAGTGGAGACCAGGTTTTTATACGCATAGTGAATCGGGGCGATCCGCAGACCGCCCCGATAACGTTACATCGCCTGGGTGAAAGTACGCGAAATGACGTCCTGCTGCTGCTCACGGGTGAGCGCGTTGAAGCGCACAGCGTAGCCGGAGACGCGGATCGTCAGGTTCGGATAGTTTTCCGGATGTTCAATGGCATCCAGTAACATCTCCTTGTTCATTACGTTAACGTTCAGGTGCTGACCACCTTCCACATGCGCTTCATGGTGGAAGTAACCATCGAGCAGCCCGACCAGGTTGGTTTTCCGCACCGGATCCTCTTTCCCAAGTGCCGCAGGCACAATCGAGAAGGTGTACGAAATCCCGTCCTTCGCGTAGGTGAACGGCAGTTTCGCCACGGAGGTCAGCGAGGCGACAGCACCCTTGCGGTCACGCCCGTGCATCGGGTTAGCGCCCGGCGCAAATGGCGTTCCGGCGCGGCGTCCATCCGGGGTATTCCCGGTTTTCTGTCCGTACACCACGTTGGAGGTGATAGTCAGAATCGACTGCGTCGGTACCGCGTTCCGGTAGGTCGGCAACACTTTAATTTTCTTCATAAAGCGTTCAACCAGATCGCAGGCAATGCTATCCACGCGCTCGTCGTTATTGCCGTATTGCGGATATTCCCCTTCAATCACGAAATCGACCGCCAGCCCGTTATGGTCGCGAACCGGTTTCACCGTCGCGTACTTGATTGCAGAAAGTGAATCCGCCGCCACCGACAGCCCGGCAATCCCGCACGCCATCGTGCGATAGACGTCGCGATCGTGCAGCGCCATCAGCGACGCTTCGTAGCTGTACTTGTCGTGCATGTAGTGAATGATGTTCAGTGCGCTGATGTACTGTACCGCCAGCCAGTCCATAAAGTGGTCCAGACTGTCCATCACCGTGTCGTAATCCAGCACATCATCCAGCAGCGGCGCGGTTTTCGGCCCCACCTGAATTTTCAGCTTCTCATCCACCCCGCCGTTGATTGCGTACAGCAGCGTTTTGGCGAGGTTGGCGCGCGCACCGAAGAACTGCATCTGCTTACCGATAACCATCGGGCTCACGCAGCAGGCGATCGCGTAATCATCGCTGTTAAAGTCGGTCCGCATCAGATCGTCGTTTTCATATTGCAGTGACGAGGTGACGATAGAGACCTGCGCGGCATACTTTTTAAACGCGATGGGCAACGCTTCTGACCACAGCACGGTGAGGTTTGGCTCCGGTGCCGGCCCCATCGTGTGCAGCGTATGCAGGTAACGGAAAGCGTTTTTGGTCACCAGCGTGCGGCCATCCAGCCCCATCCCGCCGATGACTTCGGTCGCCCAGATCGGATCGCCGGAGAACAGCGTGTCAAACTCCGGCGTACGCAGGAAGCGCACCATCCGGATCTTCATGATGAAGTGGTCGATCAACTCCTGCGCCTGTTGCTCTGTCAGGATCCCGGCATTGAAATCACGCTCGATATAAATATCGAGGAACGATGCGGTGCGACCCAGCGACATCGCGCCGCCGTTTTGCGATTTCACCGCCGCCAGATAGGCAAAATAGACCCACTGTACCGCTTCCTGCGCGTTACGCGCCGGGCGAGAGATATCGCAGCCATATTTCGCCGCCATCTCCTGCATTTGCAACAACGCGCGACGGTGCTCCGCCAGCTCTTCACGCAGGCGAATCGTGGCTTCCAGACTCTGTCCCCACTCCAGATTTGACTGGAGATCGGCGAACTGCAACTCACGCTCACGCACCAGATAGCGGATGCCGTACAGCGCCACACGGCGATAATCACCGATGATGCGCCCACGACCATAGCCGTCCGGCAAACCGGTCAGCACACCGGATTTACGGCAGCGCAGCATGTCCGGAGAATAGGCGTCAAAAACGCCCTGGTTGTGGGTTTTACGCAGTTCGGTGAACAGGTACTCGAAGTTCGGATCCATCTCACGACCATAAGCATCGAACGAGCTTTTGATCATGTTGACGCCGCCAAACGGATGCAGCGCACGCTTCAGCGGCTTATCCGTTTGCAGACCGACAATCTTCTCCAGTTCCTGCTCAATGTAACCCGCATCGTGCGCAGTAATGGTGGTCGCAATATTGGTATCGAAATCGACCGGCGCATGGGTCGCGTTTTCGATACGAATGCCCGCCATCACCTTTTCCCACAATGCCGTAGTTGCAGGCGTTGCATCCGCAAGGAAGGATTCATCCCCTTCATAAGGCGTATAGTTGTGCTGAATAAAATCACGGACATTAATTTCTTCTTTCCAGTCCGTACCTTTAAAGCCAAGCCATGCTTCGGCATACAGCATATCGCTGGTATCGATATCTACCTTCATGAAAAATAATCTCTCTACAGAACAACAAATAAATTAGGCGTATTCCACGGCTGCGTTAATGCGGCCTAATTGAATCGCATCGAGCGCAATCATTTTTTCTTCGTTCGTCGGGATCACGGCGCAAATAACCCGGGCATCAGGGGTGGAAATAATGCGCTCGCCATGAGAATTCGACAGATTATTTCGGTCACTGTCGATATTCACCCCCAATACCGCCAGATGCTCAACCACCAGACGACGAATTAATACCGAGTTCTCACCAATACCACCGGTAAAAATAATGCCGTCCAGACGGTGTAACGAAGCGGCATGTCCGGCAATATGACGGGCAATGCGGTGAACAAAGGTTTTAATCGCCAGCTGTGCCCGCTCGTGTCCTTCATGCCAGGCTTTTTCCAGCACTCTTAAGTCGGACGACAGGCCAGAAATGCCGAGCAAACCGGACTCTTTATTCACTACCCGCTCCAGATCGCTCAGAGTCTGGTGGGTTTCGCTGGCGACCCACGCCATCGCGCCGAAGTCCACGTCGCCGCTACGCGTACCCATCATCAACCCTTCCAGCGGCGTCATCCCCATTGAGGTGTCGACGCTGTGACCATTACGGACGGCACAAATTGACGCGCCGTTGCCGAGGTGGGCGATCACCAGGCCGGAGTCCTGTTCGGACAGCGCAAGCAGTTCATGCGCGCGTTGAGAAACATAGCGGTGCGACGTTCCGTGAAAGCCGTAGCGCCGCACGCCCAGCTCTTCGAAATACTTCCACGGCAGGCCATACAGATACGCTTCTGGCGCCATGGTCTGATGGAAGCTGGTATCAAACACCGCCACCTGGGTGACGCCGGGGAACAGATGCTGTGCGGATTCAATTCCGCTCAGATTGGCGTAATTATGTAACGGCGCCAGGGGTGAAACACGGCGAATATTATCAATAACCTCATCGGTAATAATCGCTGACTCGGTAAAGATATTTCCACCGTGGGCAATGCGGTGGCCAATTAAGGCCACGCTGTCATTTAAATTGCGTTTTTCCAGTTCAAACGCAATCGCTTTTAATGCGCCTTCGTAGCTGTGGTGAGCCAGCGTGACTGGCTCACCTCCATTTACAGATAAGAACGCATTTTCCGAGTTAATACCATCCGCAATACCTGCCATTAATACGTCGCAGTTATTTGCATCGAGTACTGAAAACTTAATTGAAGACGATCCACAATTAATAACCAGAACTATCGGAAACTCATTCATTTCACTACTCCGCTCATCCTGAGCTTAAGGATTAAAACAGTTTATACACGATATTCAGAATGGTCAGCAGACCGATGACGGTGACAAACACGTTATCCAGACGGCCACGGTATTTCGCCAGCGACGGTGCCTTACGAATGGCATACATCGGCAGCAGGCACAGCAGTGAGGCAATAATTGGCGCGCCCATCGCTTCAATCAGGTCCAGAATGTTCGGGTTGGCGTAAGCCACAATCCAGGTAGACCCCATGATGAAGATCATGCTGATGGTGTTAAGTTTGCCGGAGGAAACCTTCGTTTTATCGCCTTTGTAACCGAACTTCAGCACCAGACCATTCAGCCCTTCCAGCGTTCCCAGGTAGTGACCGAAGAAGGATTTGAAGATGGCAACCAGCGCAATAATCGAGGCGCCATATTCCAGCACGGTGGCGAAAGTCGACTTCGTTCCGGACAGGGAAGCGAAGTGGTTTGCCAGATAAGACAATACCGGAATGTTCTGTGCTTTCGCATCTGCCATGTTTGCCGGAGAGAGCGTGAACAGGCAGCTAAAGGCGAAGAACATGACCACAGCGACCATCAGCATGCTGGCGCGAGAGATGATCTGAGAACATTTCTGCTCGGTGTATTCACGGCCAAAATCTTTCTCGTATTCTTCACGCTTAGAGACCACGAAAGACGAAACGATCGGCGAGAAGTTGAACGAGAACACCATGATGGAAATCCCCAGCCACACGGTGACCAGAATGCCATCGTGACCGGTTAAGGCGATATTACTGATATCGACCTGATCGATCACCGCAGAGTTCCAGTAAGGGATCAGCGACAGCGAGATCAGCACCAGGCTGGCAATGAACGGCCATACCAGGTAGCTCATCACTTTAACCATCAGATCCTTACCAAACCAGATAACGAACGCCATCAGCAGCAGCAGGAACAGTGCCACAAAACCACGGTTCAGCGCCGGCATCTGTAACTGGTTTTCCCAGAACGTCATGAACGTGTTGGTAATGGTGACGCCATAAATCCACAGCAGCGGACAAATCGCGAAGAAATAGAGGAACGTGATGACCACGCCGCCCGTCTTACCAAAGTGCTCTTCAACCGTTTCCGTGATGTTGCCGGACGGGTTTGACCCGGACAGACACAGACGCGCCAGCGCACGGTGGCAATAAAACGCGATGGGGTACGCCAGTACCAACATCAAAAGAATGGGGATTAAACCGCCAAATCCTGCGCGGATGGGGAAGAACAACACCCCGGCGCCGATGGCAGTACCAAATAAACCCAGTGTCCAGGTGGTGTCTGATTTACGCCAGGACGACTGTTTTGTCTGGCTGGATACAATGCTGTCAGTAGTACTCATATCCTATCCTCAACGAAGAGATTAATAGCCGGGTTTATGCGTCTGCTAAACCCGTAATTTGCGATACACGGGAAAGATCGATATTGCCGCCAGAAATAATGCTGACCGTTTTTCTGTTCTGGATATAGGCATCTAATTTCCCGCTTAATAAAGCAGCACATGCCAGTGCGCCTGCACCTTCTGTCACCACTTTGTTGCGTTGAATTAAAGCAATCATGCTGTTACGAATTTCGTCTTCGCTGACCAGGACAATGTCATCCACTAATTCACGCACAATTTCGTAAGTTAATTTACCCGGGCGGGAAACATCACAACCATCCGCCAGGGTGCCGGTCGTTCGGTGCGTGGTTATTTCTCCAGCCTGATAAGACGCCGCCATGCCGTGTACGTTTTCAGACTGCACGCCAATCACTTTAATGGTCGGGTTAATAGATTTTATGGCAATAGCAATACCGGCGATTAAACCGCCGCCGCCGATAGGAACAATCACGTTATCGACGTCATACAGGTCTTCCATAATTTCCAGACCGATAGTGCCCTGGCCGGCAATGACTTTCGGATCGTCATAGGGTGGGATAAAAATACGCCCTTCCATTTCGACAATCTCACTGACCTTGGCGATGGTGTCGTTGAAGTTATCGCCGTGCAGCACCACTTCCGCCGAGTAGTCGCAGGTAGCGGCCACTTTCGATTTCGGCGCGCCCTTCGGCATCACCACTTTGCCATCAATGCCCAGCATCGCACAGGAGAGGGAAACCCCTTGAGCGTGGTTACCCGCTGAACACGCGACAACGCCTTTGCGTTTTTCCGCATCCGTCAATGAACTGAGTTTGTTAAATGCGCCACGAATTTTAAATGAGCCGGTACGCTGCATGTTTTCAAACTTAAGGAATATTTCCCCTTTGCACCGCTCACTAAAATAGTTTGAGCGCGGCATGCCTGTTTTATATATTTTCCCCGCCAGTCGTTTTTTTGCTTCGAGGATATCTTCAATGGCAACCGGGAGATCGTAAGTAATGTGCATTGTAACCTCTTACCTGATAGTAAAGTAATAGATAGCCGTAACCAACGTCTGATATTAAGAACGATGGTATGAATTGAGGATTAAATTAAATTTAATCTGTTAGTTAATTTCAATTAATTGCTTTCGTCTGCAACCTTTATAAGATGAATATTCTTTGGCTAATTCAACCAAAACCGATGCGGCTTTTTTAATACGATAGTTTTTTGACCATATTGCGGCATAGCGCGCAATGGGTAACGATTCTTCTACAGGGAGAGTAATAAACTGGTTCGAACCAAAAGGTGCGGCCATATCGCACGGGATGACGGTCAAAAAATTAGCATTGAGAACAAGATTGTAAATGGTCACAACAGAGTCGGTTTTAACGATGTTTTCGATGCTGATGCCATTTCTTTGCAGGGTGGTGAGGAGTTCGCTGTAGTAGCCCATATTCGTTTGTGGCAACACCCACTGTTCGTTCTGCAACGATTCCAGTGTGGTGGTGCCGGTGCATGTTCGGGACTTATTCGCCACCAGCACGAACTCCGACTCAAAGAGCGGCTCGACGTGCAGATCCTGCAATTTCATTTCATCGCTGAGCGTACCAATCGCGAAGTCCAGTCGCCCGTCGCGGATCGCCGGCAGGAATGAGGAGAGTTGCGCCTCATACATGGAGACCTGTGATTTTGGGTAGACCTCTTTGAACTTCTGGATCATATCGGACATAAAGGTAAAGCCAATCAGCGAAGGAAACCCGAATGAGATATCAACCACCGTGTTGTCGGTCATGCTGTTCATCTCATTCACCATGTTTTTCATCTCACGGGTGATGGATTCGGACCAGGAGAGTAAAACCTGCCCGGCATGGGTTAAGGTGACGCCGGTATTTTTGCGAACCACCAACTCAACGCCAAAATAAGCTTCAATATCGTTAATGATTTTACTAACAGCTGGCTGAGTTAACCCTAATTCTTTTGCCGCAGAACCGATAGAACCGCTTCTGATTACTTCCTGAAAGACCACCAACTGCTGTGTTTTTGGGAGAGCAAACGTATTCATATCGACCTGCGTTAATAACTTTGTTGACGGCGTGAAGTGTAACAAATTACATGAAGCAGGATATGTGCGACCACTCACAAATTGCCTTCACCTATATTTCAAGGGGTTATTTGTAAATAAATAAATCATTTATATTCAATTGGTTATACAAATACCATGTCACTTTAGTCTGATTTTTGTCAAAAAAATAGGGGGGGATAACTATATTTTATGGCGATAACACACGTTATTTTTCCCTCACATCTAAAAATGAGGAATGACGATATTTCAAGCAATTATCGCGTAGTTAATGGTCAATTTGTTCATTAAATTTAATAAGTAATTTATCAAATATAATTAGATCCAGGACATAAGTTGGGTTAAATAACGTTATACATCACGTTTTTTTGCCTTATTTGTTTGTAAAGAAACATTGAATTTATCATTAATTAAATATAAGCACACAAACAGTTATCATTTACAACAACGTGTTAACACTGACATTTTCCTTTTTTTTAGTGTGTAATTTTAGACAAGAGAACGTTTGCTTTTCGTTTCTCTTGCCAAAGTCATCACTGGCAGCGTTTTGTGTTGATGCTCACAGAACCAGAAATCTCTTTATCGGCCCAGTGAATGTCCCCATTCACGCAGTCGCTGAAATAGCACATATAGCGCAGGAATAAAGAGGATCCCCACGACTGTCGCCATAACCATTCCACTGAATACCGTGGTCCCGATAATGCGACGACTCTGAGCCCCGGCACCGGTTGCCAGCATCAATGGCAGAACGCCAATGATAAAGGAAACGGCAGTCATCATGACCGCACGGAAACGGCGCGCCGCGCCTTCTTTTGCCGCCTCAAGCACGGATAATCCGCTTTCGCGGCGCACGCGGGCGAACTCAACGATCAATATGGCATTCTTAGCGGCCAGCGCGATGAGCAAGACCAAACCGATTTGCACATACACATCGTTTGCCAGCCCCAGTAGCCACAGTGTTATCAACGCCCCGCCGATCGCAAACAGTACCGACAACATCACGCTCGCCGGAAGCGTCCAGCTTTCATACTGGGCGACCAGAAACAACCATGCCATTACCACAGCGGCGATCAGGATCCACACTGCCTGATTGCCTGACTGCCGCTCCTGTAAGGAGATCCCACTCCAGGCGTAGTGATAGCCTGTGGGCAGATTCTCTGCGAGAATTTGCTCCATCACGGTCATCGCCGTACTACTGCTGACGCCAGGTGCGGCGGAGCCGCTCACAGAGACAGACGGGAACTGGTTATACTGTTGCAGGAAGGGGGCGCCCACGGTGGGCGTAACGGTGACCAGATGACTCAGGCGCACGCGCTCGCCACTGTTGCTGCGAACGAACTGATCGCGAATCTGATCGGCCCGTTCGCGCCACGGCATGTCGTTTTGCATCACGACATGATAGACACGGTTATTCACACTGAAATCCCCGGCGCGCGTGCCGCTGAACGCGGTTTGCAGACTGCTGAAAATACGGGAGACCGGCACATCCAGACTGGCCGCTCGCTCGCGATCGACAGTTAAGGTCAATTGCGGCACCGTGCTGCTCCAGGTGGTAAAAACATGGCGAAGCTGCGGGTGTTGATTCGCTATCTGCAAAATCTGATTTGTCACCCTTTCAAGTTCTTGTGAAGGCTGTCCGGCCTGAGCCTGAATGCGCAAGTCGAAACCAGCTGCATTACCGAGTCCAGGTAACGCTGGAGGTGCAAAGGTCATGATCGTCGCTTCAGGTAACGCCATGAGCTGGTGTTGCAGGGACTGCATGACGGTGGACAACGCGGGACGCTGCCCCCAGTCTTTAAGCATAACGGAGATAAATCCGCCATTAGAACCAGCCGTACCATTGAGAATGTTAAACCCGGAAACCTGCACCACATCCGCAACTGCTGGATTCGCCGCAATAATCTCCCGGGCGCTGGCCATCACGCGCTCCGTACGCTCAAGCGATGCCGCTTCCGGTAACTGTACGCTGGCAAAAAAGTAGCCCTGATCTTCCTGCGGCAGGAAGCTTTTTGGCATGGACAACAGCGCAACGGCAATCAAAGCAGCCACTGCCGATGTCGCCAATAGCGCGTACCACGGGCGGCGATTCATGGCATCGACGACGCTCGCATAGCCACCCCGAACGGCATCCAGTCCGACATTAAAATAGCGATAAATCGCTGCCGGACGCGCCGGGCGTGGGCGCAACAGCATCGCACACAATGCTGGCGTCAGGGTTAGTGCCACCAGACTGGATAACGCCACTGCCGTGGAGAGCGTCACCGCAAACTGACGATAAAGTTCCCCGACAATCCCCGGTAGCATCGCCACGGGAACAAAGACCGCCAACAGCACAAGGGTGGTGGCGATCACCGGGCCGGCGATCTGACGTAATGCCTGCGCGGTGGCGGCACGACGCTCCATCCCTTCCGCCATCAGCGATTCCACGTTTTCGACAACCACGATCGCATCGTCCACAACCATGGTCAGCGCCAGAATAATGGCAAACAGGCTCAACGTGTTCGCCGAATAGCCCAGGGCATAAAGCATGCCAAAGGTGCCAATCAGCGAGACCGGAATCGCGACGGCGACAATCAGAGTCGCCCGCCAGCTTTGCAGAAACAGCGATACAATCGCCACCACCGCCAGCAGGGTCAACGCCAGCGAGACGCCAATCTCTTTAATGGTTGCCGCCACAAAACGTGTGGTATCAAATTTGACGTCATAGGTGAGTCCATCCGGAAACTGCTTCGCTAATCGCGCCAGCTCCGTTCGCACTTCTCCCGCGACGCGCAGGGCGTTCGCCGACGGCGTGGGATAGATCCCCAGATAAGCAGAATCAAGACCATTAAGCTGTGCGCCAGAGGTGTAGCTGCGGGAACCGAGTTCAATCGTGGCGATATCGCCTAAACGCACCAGTTGTCCCTGATCTCCGGCACGAATAATGACATTGGCAAACTCGTCGGCCTGAGTGAGTCTCCCCAGCCCATTAATGGTCAGGGTCTGCTGCTGTCCGTTGAAGACGGGAGGCATCCCAACCTGACCGGCAGCCCCCTGCACATTTTGCTCACGCAGGGACTGAGCAATATCGTCAGACGTGATGTTCAGGGCATCCATTTTGTCCGGATGCAACCAGATGCGCATGCTGTACTCACGCGCCCCGAACATCTGCACCTGCCCAACGCCAGGCAGACGTGCCAGCGCTTCACGCACCTGCGTACTGGCGTAATTACTGACAAACAACAGTGAATGACTCTGGTCAGGCGAGTAAAGACTGACCCCCATCATCAGATTGGTGGCGCGCTTACGTACCTGTACACCATTTTGTTGGACCTCGGACGGCAACTGGGCAATAGCCTGCGCCACCCGATTTTGCACATCAATCGCCGCGAGATCCGGATCGGTGCCTGCCGCAAAGGTAATATTCAGGCTCCAGGTCCCCTCGTCTGAACTGGTCGATTCCATATAGAGCATATGGTCTACGCCGTTCAGTTGTGTCTCCAGCGGTGTGGCGATAGCTTCCGCCACATCAGCTGCACTCGCGCCAGGCCAACTGGCGCTGACATTCACGACCGGGAGGGTAATTTGTGGATACTGCTCAACCGGGATCAGTTTGAGGGCGATCCCTCCCAGCATCATGATGACCAGAGCAATCACCATCGCAAAGCGTGGTCGGCGGATAAAAAACGTCAGCATGGCATGTCCTTATTTCAGTCGCTGGATCGGGGCGCCCGGGAACAGGCGCTGAGCGCCTTCCACGACAACAAGCTCACCCGGCGCCACACCGGAAAGGACCTGAAAATGGTTATCAACCTGCTCTGCAAGCGTCAACAGGCGCTTTTCCGCCCTTTCATCCTCGCCAATAACCCAGGCAAAAAAACCATCGCTATTTTGTTGAATGGCGGCAACCGGAAGCGTCACGATCTCCTGTTCCATTTGCGGGCGCAGCCAAACCCGGGTATTGCCGCCGGGCAACAGGAGGTGGCGGGGATTGGCAAATTCTGCCCGCAGCATGACGCTGGCGGTTCGCGGATCAACGCGATTATCCACTGACGTCAGTTCACCAGTTTCCCGTCCACCCGCCACCTCAATCTGCGCCTGCCAGGCCTGTTTCATCGCCGTGATATCCGCATGCTGATCGGCTTTGATCACGAAGTTGTGCTCTTCAAGGGCAAAGGCGATACGCACCGGGTCGAGCTGTACGACTTCTGCGAGGACGCCGCTGGACGGCCCCACCAGACTGCCGACGTGAAATTGGCTATGACCGATACGCCCGGTCAACGGCGAATGAATCCGTGTGTATCCCAACGTCACATTGATGGCTTCTATGCGTGCCTTCGCCTGCTCTACCGCTGCGCGACTGACATCACGCTGCATGCGGGCGTTATCGACGTCCTGTTGGCTGATGGAGTGATTATTCTTCAACCCCTGATAACGCGTGAGCAGTTGTTGTGACTGGCGCAATGTGGCTTCTACGCTGCTCAACTCGGCCTTCGCCAAACGCAAGGTGGCGCGATGGGCTGCGTCATCAAGTTCAAACAGCAACTCCCCTTTATTCACATACTGTCCGTCGCGAAAATGAATCCTGTTAATGACGCCTTCGGTCCGGGCCCGAAGTTCAACGGTATGGATAGCTTCAATACGTCCAGGGATCTGTCGTTCCGGGGTGTGGCTTATCTGGGTTGCGGGTGTCACCCGCACCGGGAGAGGGTTGGCAAGAGCGGGGTGTACGACACCAAGAAACAGCGTCCCCATTAACATGAGGCGGTGGAGATTCATTTTCACAGCGCATTCCTTTGCTCTGGAAGACAGAGCGATAAGTAAGACATTCAGGGCCACAGGCGGATGGGAGTGTTACGTTTTGCACCTAAACCCTCAGTCAACGAGGTGACCAGTGCCGGTGTTCTTTGCGCTGCCATCAAGAAAACCGACATTGATTTACAGAAAACGCGTTTTGTCTAATGACGGGAAGTTGATCGCGGGACGCCGGATGGCGATGCTATCGCATCTTATCCGGCCTGGAGGATTTAGTGTGCTGTTCGTCGGCCTGATAAGCGAAACGCCATCAGGCAACAGCGTTGTAGCCGCCTGTAAGTTTTTGCAGCCTATAAAAGTAAAAACCCCGCCGAAGCGGGGTTTTCTTTGAAGAGTGAAGCTGACTGATAAGCCGCTTTCTTTCAGGTATAGCGTCGTGGACAGTCATTCATCTGACCTTCGCCACCCAACCCTACAAAAGCAAAAACCCCACCTGATGGCGGAGCTCTTAAAGTGGTGAAGCTGACCGATAAGCCGCTTTCTTTCAGGTATAGCGTCGTGGACAGTCATTCATCTGACCTTCGCCGCACAACCCTACAAAAGCAAAAACCCCGCCGAAGCGGGGTTTTCTTTGAAGAGTGAAGCTGACCGATAAGCCGGGTTCTGTCGTGGACAGTCATTCATCTAGGCCAGCAATCGCTCACTGGCTCAAGCAGCCTACCCGGGTTCAGTACGGGCCGTACCTTATGAACCCCTATTTGGCCTTGCTCCGGGTGGAGTTTACCGTGCCACGGACTGTTACCAGCCGCGCGGTGCGCTCTTACCGCACCCTTTCACCCTTACCTGATCCCACTTGCGTGGGCCATCGGCGGTTTGCTCTCTGTTGCACTGGTCGTGGGTTTCCCCCCCAGGCGTTACCTGGCACCCTGCCCTATGGAGCCCGGACTTTCCTCCCCTCCGCCTGTCTCCCCCGAAGGGGACGACGACGAAGCGGCGACTGTCTGGTCAGCTTCGGCGCGCAGTATAGAGGGTTTGCACGCCCTTGTCACCCTGCACTGCGCATTCCCACTGCCAGCGTCGCCGCAATGTTTCGCGACGCCCGGTAAATGTTGTCAAATGCGCCGCGAAAGGCCTCTTCCAGAGTACCAATACTGGTCAATACGCTGAATACGGCATCGATACCATATTGATGTACCACGCCGACATCCCGCGTCAGACTGCCCGCAATACCAATCACCGGCTTGTGGTATTTCTTCGCCACGTTCGCCACGCCCACCGGCACTTTGCCGTGAATGCTCTGGCTGTCGATGCGCCCTTCACCGGTCACAACCAGCGTACAGTCGTGAATATGTTCTTCCAGATTGAGCGCCTGAGTGACGATCTCAATCCCGCTTTTCAACTCCGCGCCGAGAAATGCCATCAGCGCCGCCCCCATGCCGCCCGCCGCGCCTGCGCCTGGGACGTTTTTCACATCCACACCCAGTGATTTTTTAATGATATCCGCGTAGTGAGCCAGATTGCGGTCCAGTTCGAGAATCAGCGGCTCCGTCGCCCCTTTTTGCGGACCGAAGATCCGCGAGGCTCCCTGTTCGCCCACCAGTGGATTGGTCACATCACAGGCAACGCGAATAGCACACTGTTTAATGCGCGGATCCAGACCAGACACATCAATGGTGTTGAGAGTGTTCAGGCTGCCGCCGCCGTAGCCAATTTCAGTTCCGTTGGCATCACACAGCTTCGCACCCAGCGCCTGAACCATCCCGGCACCGCCGTCATTGGTCGCACTCCCGCCAATGCCGATAATAATATTGCTTGCCCCACTGTCCAGCGCCTGCAAAATAAGCTCCCCAGTGCCACGAGAAGTGGTAATCAGGGGGTTACGTTTGTCGGGGGGAACCAGCGCCAGTCCGCTGGCGGCCGCCATTTCGATAAACGCGGTCTTTCCATCGCCTGACATGCCCCAGTTGGCATTCACTTTTTCACCCAGCGGTCCGGTCACCAGAGCGGAATGTGCAGAACCGTGCGTGGCGGCAATCATGGCTTCAACCGTCCCCTCGCCCCCATCGGCGACCGGAACGGAAACATACTGCGCATCGGGGAAAATTTCCCGAAATCCTTTTTCTATCGCCTGAGCTACCTCAGTAGCAGAGAGGCTTTCTTTATAAGAGTCTGGGGCAATTACGATTTTCATGATGATCGCCTGTTACTGCACAACGCCGAATGGCGTTTTACTTATCCGGCCAACAATCCAGGCCCGGACTGCGACGCGCTATCCGGGCACAAGGTCATTAGCGAGTGACTTCCACTTTCGCCAGTTTCTCGTAGTAGCATGCCAGAGCACTGTGGTCGGCGGTTCCCAGGCCGTCAGCACGCAGCGCCTGCATCATCTCCATAACGGCCGCTGTCAGCGGAAGCTGAGCGCCAACACCGTGAGACGTATCCAGCGCGTTTGCCAGATCTTTAATGTGCAGATCGATACGGAAACCGGGCTTGAAGTTACGATCCATCACCATCGGCGCTTTCGCATCCAGGACGGTGCTGCCCGCCAGGCCACCACGGATCGCCTGATAAACCAGATCCGGGTTTACGCCGGCTTTGGTTGCCAGGGTCAGCGCTTCAGACATCGCGGCAATGTTCAGCGCCACAATCACCTGGTTCGCCAGCTTGGTAACGTTACCCGCGCCGATATCACCGGTATGAACAACGGATCCCGCCATCGCTTTCAGCAGATCGTAGTATTTATCGAAAATCGCCTTGTCGCCGCCAACCATCACCGACAACGTACCGTCGATCGCCTTCGGCTCACCGCCGCTCACCGGTGCGTCCAGCATATCGATGCCTTTGGCTTTCAGCGCGTCGCTGATCTCACGGCTCGCCAGCGGCGCGATGGAGCTCATATCGATCAGTACCGTCCCCGGTTTCGCCCCTTCGATAATGCCGCCTTCGCCCAGCGCAACCTCTTTCACGTGCGGAGAGTTTGGCAGCATGGTGATGATCACATCACACTGCTCAGCAATCGCTTTGGCGTTAGAAGCGGTTTCTGCGCCTGCCGCGATAACGTCAGCGATCGCTTCAGGATTACGGTCAGAAACCACCAGCGAGTAACCTGCTTTCAGGAGGTTTTTACTCATTGGTTTACCCATGATACCCAAGCCAATAAAACCAACTTTCATAGTCATATCAATTATCTCTCTTGTTTCGGTGGTGGTTATTTCTTAAAGGAATCAGCCAGTTTCTGCGTGGCGGAACGGAACACGCCCAGGTCGCTGCCGACAGCAACAAACGTGGCACCCCATTCCAGATAGCGACGTGCGTCGGCATCAACCGGCGCCAGAATACCGCTCGGTTTGCCGTGCGCTTTTGCACGGGCAAAGATGTGCTGAATGGCTTTCTGCACCTCAGGATGAGACGCATTGCCGAGGTGACCTAACGCCGCAGCCAGATCGCTTGGGCCAACGAAAATACCGTCGACGCCTTCGGTGGCGGCGATAGCATCGACGTTATCCACGCCCTGCTGGCTCTCAATCTGCACAATGATGGTGATATTTTTGTTGGACTGCGCGAAGTAATCCGGGACGGTACCAAACATGTTGGCGCGATGCGATACGGACACGCCACGGATCCCTTCTGGCGGATAGCGTGTCGACGCAACGGCGTTCACCGCCTCTTCTTCTGTTTCAACAAACGGGATCAGGAAATTGTAAAAACCGATATCCAGCAGACGCTTGATAATCACCGGCTCATTGGTCGGTACACGCACAACCGGCGCGCTGGAACTGCCTTTCAGCGCCATCAGTTGTGGAATAAAGGTGGAGACATCATTTGGCGCATGCTCGCCATCCAACACCAGCCAGTCGAAGCCCGCCAGTCCTAAGACTTCGGTGCTGATGGGGCTTGCCAGCGCTGACCAGCAGCCAATCTGAATCTGATGCGCAGCCAGCGCTGCTTTGAATTTGTTCGGGAAGATGTCGTTATTCATCACTTTTACCTTGTCACTTAACCGTTAATTATTTCTGCAGTTCCATACGTTTAATGTCACCGACAATAAACAGGTAGCACACCATGGCCATCAGCGCGGAACAGCCAACGAATACCAGCGCGGCGTTGAAGGAATGCAGTTCACTTACCAGGTAACCGATAACCAGCGGCGTTACGATAGACGCCACGTTGCCAAAGACGTTAAATACTCCGCCGCACAGGCCCACAATCTCTTTCGGCGCGGTGTCTGAAATCACCGGCCAGCCCAGTGCGCCAAATCCTTTACCAAAGAAGGCCAGCGCCATCAGCGTCACCACCAGCGCGGTGTTGTCGGTGTAGTTGCACAGAATGATGGTGGAGGCCAGCAGCATTCCCAGCACAATCGGCAGCTTACGCGCAACGGTGATAGAAAAACCGCGCTTAATCAGATAATCCGAGAACACGCCGCCCAGTACGCCGCCAGCGAAACCACACAGCGCCGGAATCGAAGCCACCAGACCCACTTTCAGGATCGACATTCCTTTTTCCTGCACCAGGTAAATCGGGAACCAGGTCAGGAAGAACCAGGTGATAGTGTTGATGAAATACTGTCCGAAGAACACGCCAAGCATCATGCGGTTGGTCAATAACTGCTTGATGTAATGCAGTTTTGGACCACTTGCCACTGCGCTGCCCGGTTTTTTGTGGTCCATATCCACGACCGCACCGTTTTCAGAGATGAACTTCAACTCTTCTGCGGACATCCGCGGGTGGTCGGTGGGGTTATGAATCAGTTTGACCCACAACGCCGTCAGGACAAACCCGATCACGCCCATCACAGTGAAGACATGCTCCCAGCCCCAGGCAAAGGTCAACCAGCCCAGCAGCGGCGAGAACAGCGCCAGCGAGAAATACTGAGCAGAGTTAAAGATTGCCGACGCGGTTCCACGCTCTTTGGTCGGGAACCAGGCCGCAACAATACGGGCGTTTGCCGGGAACGAAGGCGCTTCCGAGAACCCCAACATAAAGCGCATAAAGAACATGGAAACCCCCGCCCAGGCCAGCGGGAACATATCCACGAAGCCTTGCAGGAAGGTGAACAGCGACCAGAAGAACAGGCTGTAGGTGTAAACTTTTTTCGAACCAAACTTATCGAGCAACCAGCCGCCGGGGATTTGCATCAGCAGGTAGGCCCAGCCAAATGCAGAGAAGATGTAGCCCATTGACACGGCGCTCAACTGCAACTCTTTAGCAACTTCGGTACCGGCAATGGATAGCGTCGCCCGGTCCGCGTAGTTAACCGCTGTAACAATAAAAATTATCAGCAGAATTAAATAGCGGGTATGCGTACCTTTCTTTTTTTCTACAACTGTATCCAGGATCATTTTATTTACCTCAGGCACTTAAGCAGACATTTTTATTATTATTTATTGATGACAGACGCTATCGCTTATTAATAAGTACAGATACTTATTTCGTGATTCAGTATAATCAGGCGGAAAGCATTACGCATTGTGCAGATGCTCATTAACAACGTTAATTACAAATAATATCTTGAGCAAATGCACATAACGCTGGGCGCTGATGCACATATTTACGCTTTACTGCCCCTGATAGCAGGGCTTTCGCCATAACGAGTGATCTGGATCACATTCTTATTTTTGAACTCCTGACATCCTTATTTCACGACAGATCTTCCTTATTTTAATAATCAGATTCGCAGAATCTCTCTATATTAATATCACCCCGGCTGGAGAATACTGGACAATGGCCAACATCGAAATCAGACAAGAATCGCCGAGCGCATTTTATATAAAGGTCCACGAGACAGATAATGTGGCGATCATTGTTAATGACAATGGTTTGAAAGCCGGGACGCGATTCCCGGATGGACTGGAGCTGATTGAACATATTCCACAGGGACATAAAGTCGCGCTGGTGGATATTCCGGTTCATGGCGAAATCGTACGTTACGGTGAAGTGATCGGCTACGCCATGCGCGACATTGCACGCGGAAGCTGGATTGATGAATCCATGGTTGAGCTACCGAAAGCGCCGCCGTTGAACACTCTGCCACTGGCGACCAAAGTACCGGAACCGTTGCCGCCGCTGGAAGGCTATACCTTTGAAGGGTACCGCAACGCCGATGGTAGCGTAGGCACCAAGAATCTGCTCGGTATCACCACCAGCGTGCACTGCGTGGCGGGCGTGGTGGATTATGTCGTCAAAATCATTGAGCGCGATCTGCTGCCTAAATACCCGAACGTCGATGGTGTGGTCGGACTTAACCACCTGTACGGTTGCGGCGTGGCAATTAACGCTCCGGCAGCCGTGGTGCCGATTCGTACCATCCATAACATCTCGCTGAACCCAAACTTTGGCGGCGAAGTGATGGTCATTGGCCTGGGCTGTGAAAAACTACAGCCGGAGCGTTTACTGGAAGGTACTGACGATGTGCAAAGTATTCCGGTCGACAGCGCAAGCATCGTCAGCCTTCAGGACGAGAAGCATGTAGGTTTTCGTTCTATGGTCGATGATATCCTGCAGGTCGCTGAGCGCCATCTGGCTAAGCTGAATCTGCGCCAGCGCGAAACCTGCCCGGCCTCTGAACTGGTCGTCGGCATGCAGTGCGGCGGCAGCGATGCGTTTTCCGGTGTGACGGCGAACCCGGCGGTGGGTTACGCCTCTGACCTGTTGGTACGCTGCGGCGCCACGGTGATGTTCTCCGAAGTCACCGAAGTGCGTGATGCGATTCATCTGCTGACGCCGCGCACCATCAACGAAGAGGTGGGTAAACGTCTGCTGGAAGAGATGGCCTGGTACGACAATTATCTCGATATGGGGAAAACCGATCGCAGCGCTAACCCCTCCCCGGGTAACAAAAAAGGTGGTCTGGCGAATGTGGTGGAAAAAGCGCTGGGCTCAATTGCGAAATCCGGTAAAAGCGCGATTGTCGAAGTGCTCTCTCCGGGTCAGCGCCCGACCAAACGCGGTCTGATTTATGCCGCAACGCCCGCCAGCGATTTTGTCTGCGGCACACAGCAGGTCGCGTCCGGGATCACCGTCCAGGTGTTCACCACGGGTCGCGGTACCCCCTACGGCCTGATGGCCGTGCCGGTGATTAAGATGGCAACCCGTACCGAACTGGCAAATCGCTGGTACGATTTAATGGATATCAATGCGGGCACCATCGCCACGGGCGAAGAGACCATTGAGGAAGTCGGTCAGAAACTGTTTGAGTTTATTCTCGATGTCGCCAGCGGCCGTAAGAAAACGTTCTCCGATCAATGGGGACTTCACAATCAGCTGGCCGTATTTAACCCGGCGCCAGTGACCTGATATTTTCGAAACGAAAGCAACCGAGAAAACGGGGATTAATCCCCGTTTTTTCTTTTCTGTCCGCGAAAGATAAGGTGATAGTGCTCGCAGTTTTGAAGGTTAATTTTTCGCCCGCCATTTTTCGATTTTCGTTGGTGTAAAAATCCTAACCCGTTGAAAGAAAGAATAATGTCTGAGCCCTCTCTTTTCGCCCTCTTTTCGTTTTGATAAAAGAGAAACCTACCGAAAAGCCGGGCTGTTTTAATGCGATAATTCCCTCATTTTTCCCCCTTTGACTTTCCCCTTTGTTAAACACAAGATTCAATGGCTTCTGTAATTTACCTCACCGACATTCTGACCCGAATAAAGAGGGAAGTTATGTATACCTTGAATAAAAATAATGTCGCCCTGGCATGCCTTTTTTCCTGTTTACTGGCCGCGCCGGCGGTTGCCAGTGCAGAAGGCCAGACGACAGATAAACCCGTTAAATTACGCTACACGCTATGGGATCGAAATCAACTTCCCGGCGAACAGCAGTTGGTTAATGAGTTTGAAAAAAACAATCCCGGTGTGAAAGTTGAAATTGAACTAACGCCCTATGATCAATATTTCATAAAACTCAGTTCAGCGGTCGGGGGAAATGTGGCGCCGGATGTATTCTGGATGAATATGCCGAATTTTCAGCAGTACGTTAAAAACGGCATGCTGGAACCACTGACCCCTTATTTAAAAGACAAATCATCACCAAATCTTGATGATTTCGTGAAAAGCTCTGTCGATGCTTATCAGTACCAATCTGCGCAATACGCTATTCCACGTGATATCGACGCGATTGCCGTCTGGTATAACAAAAAAATGTTTGATCAGGCTGGCGTAACCTATCCCGATAAAAACTGGACGTGGGACGATTTAAAACAGAAATCGGAACAGTTACGTAAAAATCTGGATCAGCATTCTTATCCGTTGGCGATGGATCTCGGCAGCGGTCAGGACAGTTACTTTAACCTGCTGCTCCAGGCCGGCACTCAGATTGTCCTGCCAGAGGGTAAAACGGACGTTGCCAGCGACAACGCGATCGCCATGTATCGCGACGTTCAGGGAATGCTGAAGGCAGGATTGCTCCAGCCGCCAGGCGAAATGAAAGCCGCCGACGTCTTCCAGTCCAACCGGGTGGCGATGATCTACGCGGGCTCCTGGTGGGCGCTGCCGTTCTCGCAGAACGAACTGATTAACGATCATGTCGGCGTAGTCCCGATGCCCAAAATGGCAGAACAGGCTGGCGTCTCTCATAGCCTGGCATTCGCCATGTCGGCCAAAAGCCAGCATAAAGAGGCCGCCTGGAAATTCATTGAATTTATGAGTTCAGAACATGCGCAGCAAACGCTGGCGGCGGGCAAAGTGGTGATTCCGGCCAATCAGAAAGTCGCCAAAGCGTGGGCGGAAGGCTTTAAGGATGTTGATGTTTCCGCCTATATCGATTCACTGGCATTTTCTCATAAATATCCCACCGCCGGATCCAATACCGCGAAATGGAATAGCATTCTCAACGACGGGCTGAAAAAAGTCTGGATGGGAAATGATCCGCAACAGGTTATGCCGGGTGTCGCAAAACGCGTTGAGCGTGAAATGCAGAAATAATAGTGAGGGAGCCTTGCTCCCTCTCACCTCTCCTGCGTTAACCCATTAATTGTTTGTAAAGTGAGCATCCCGGAGTCTGTATGAGCTATTCAGATGAAGCGGCATCCCCGCCGTTATCGGCCAGGGAACCCCATAAAAAATCCCTGACCCGACTGGAAAAAGAAGAACGTTTCTGGGGGTGGATAATGATTCTGCCGCTGTTGGCAGGATTAGTTATTTTTTACTTTACGCCGTTCTTCCAGAACGTATTTTACAGTTTTACCGATCTGGGCGAGTTTCAGATCTGGACGACAATCAGTCTGGATAATTACATTAATTTATTCAGCGATGATGAATTCCGTTCGGCGATCGTTAATACACTGGCCTATGTCTTTATCTGTGTACCGGTGATCACGGTCCTGTCTTTACTGCTGGCGATTGGTTTAAACCAGGCAATTCGCGGTCAGTGGCTGTTCCGTACGCTGTTATTTCTTCCGGCCGTCACGATGCCTGCCGCCATTGCGATGGTCTGGCAGTGGTTGATGAACCGTAATTTCGGTTTGCTCAATCAGATCCTGGCTTATTTCGATATTCCCGCCATTGGTTGGCTGTCCGATCCGGATATTGTCCGTCTGAGCGCCTCACTGGTCATTATCTGGTCGGCTATCGCCCTGAAGATGATCATTCTGCTCGCCGGATTGCAGGGGATCCCGAAGCAGATTTATGAAGCCATGTCCCTGGATGGCATCAGTAAACTGCGCGGCTTCTGGTCTATTACCCTGCCGTTAATGATCCCGACGCTGTTCTTTGTTCTGGTGATTTCGTTTATCGAAACGCTGCAAATATTCGATGTGGTGTATCTGCTGTTTGGCAGTTCTTCGATGGTGGACGAGCAGACCATGACTATCGCTTACCTCTTTTATAAATACGCCTTTATCTACCATGAAAAAGGGTACGCCTCCGCGATTGCCGTGGTGATTTTCGTTATCACGATGGTACTGACCCTGCTGCAGATATGGATAGGCAAACGGCTTAAAGCACAGTAAGGCAACCACTATGTTCATGACAAAACGTGAAAAATGGCTGATTTATGGCCTGATGATCCTGGCGACGCTGGTCACGGTGGTTCCCTTTATCTGGATGATCATCACCTCGTTTAAAACCCAGGCGGAAAGTATTGCCTTTCCGCCGATCCTGCTGCCCGCCAATCCGGGGTTTGAGGCGTACGATAAAATCTTGCATGAGATGCCATTCGGCAGCTTTTATTTTAACTCGATCGTTTCCACGCTGGTTATCGTCATCTTACAGACGCTGATTGCCGCGATGGCGGCGTATGGTTTCTCCCGCCTGCGTTTTAAAGGGCGCGATCTTCTCTTTATGCTCTGCATTTCGATTCTGATGGTTCCCGGACAGATCTTTTTGATCCCGCAGTTTTTAACGATCGAGAAAATAGGTCTGCTGAACTCAATTCCAGGTCTGGTGCTGCCGGGATTATTCAGTATTTATAGCGCCTTTTTATTGCGTCAGTTTTTTCTGTCCGTACCGAAAGAGCTGGAAGAAGCGGCCATTATGGATGGCTATAACCATTTAACGATCTTTTTCAAAATCATGCTGCCGCTGATTAAACCGGGGATTATCGCCTGCGTCATTATTAACGGGTTGTGGAGCTGGAATAACTTAATGTGGCCGCTCATCGTCAATACCTCAATGGACAAAATGACGCTGCCGGTGGGCCTGGCCTCGCTCTCAGGTCGCGCCGGGGTGGAGTATCCCATGCTCATGGCGGGGGCGTTGCTCGCGATTATCCCCATGTTGTTACTTTATATTTTCTTCCAGCGCTATTTCATTCGTGGCATCGCCGGTGCCGGAATTAAAGGATAAGGGGCATTGTTATGTCAGGCATTCAATTACAGTCAGTAGGCAAAATCTATCCGAATGGCTTCCAGGCGATTCATGGCGTTGACCTTGAAATTCACGATGGCGAATTTATGGTTTTTGTCGGGCCATCTGGCTGCGCAAAATCAACGTTACTGCGCATGATCGCCGGTCTGGAAGAGATTACTCATGGCCATATTTCAATTGGCGAACGGTGCGTCAACGACCTGCTGCCAAAAGAACGTGGCGTGGCGATGGTTTTTCAAAACTATGCCCTCTATCCCCACATGACAATCTACAAAAATATGGCCTTCAGCCTGCAGGGCAAAATGGACAAGCAGGAGATAGAGGTTCGCGTGCGGGAAGCCGCGCGCAAACTGGAAATCGAAGCGCTTCTCGATAAAAAACCCGGTCAACTTTCAGGGGGCCAGTGTCAGCGCGTTGCCGTTGGCAGGGCCATTGTACGTAAGCCTGAGGTGTTTTTGTTTGATGAGCCGTTGTCCAATCTCGACGCCAAACTGCGCGTATCGATGCGCGTGCGCCTGACCGAACTTCACCGCCAACTGCGTCACGAAGGGGTGAACGCGACAATGGTGTATGTCACACACGATCAGATTGAAGCGATGACCATGGGTGACCGCATTTGCGTGCTCAACGGTGGACGGATCATGCAGGTCGACACGCCGGGCAATATCTACCATCAGCCAAAGAATAAATTCGTGGCGGGCTTTATTGGTAATCCGGCGATGAATATCCATCTTCTGGCGCTCGACCCGGCTACGCACGGACTCCGTCTGGATGACGCGCTGACCTTGCCCTTAACCGCGCGACTGGCCTCCCAACTGACGAATTATCCGCACGACAGCGTCTGGTTTGGCATTCGTCCGGAGGCGATTCAGTTGGCGCAGCACAATGATCCTGCGGCTTTCGACGCCCGGATCACCAACGTGGAAAGAATGGGCAATGAAGATCTCCTGCATTTCGATATCGGCGCACAGCAAATGATCCTGCGAGTCAATTCGTCACCGGACTGGAGTCCGCTGCCCGGCGAATCGATCAAGGTGAAATTCAATCTCGAAGCCGCCTTTTTATTCGATAAGCAGGATGAAGAGAATTTAGCCGGAGCCTGATGGCGCAAACGTCATCAGCAATCGCAAGAAATTTCAGTTTATTTTTTTAATGCCCCACGGCGCAGAACAACGCGAATTCAGGCGAGGGCAAAATGAGAGGCTTATATGTGTGCAAAGAAAGTGACTGTGTTAGTGGTGGGTGCAGGCGCGCGCGGCGAAATCTATTCTCGCTACGCGCTTGAGCATCCGGACCGCATGCAGGTGGTCGGCGTGGCGGAACCCAGAGACGCGTATCGCCAACAATTTGTCGCTCAGCATAAAATTGAGCAGGAAAACATCTTTCGCGACTGGAAAGAGGCGGCGGCCCGCCCGCGAATGGCAGACGTCGTACTGATTTGTACTCAGGATACGATGCACAAAGAACCTGCCGTCGCGTTTGCCGACCTCGGCTATCATATTTTGCTGGAAAAACCGATCGCCCCCACGCCGGAAGATTGCCGCACCATTATTGCTGCGGTGAAGCGCAACAACGTCTTATTGGGTGTCGCC
This sequence comes from Citrobacter freundii complex sp. CFNIH2, assembly GCF_002880615.1. Taxonomy (NCBI): domain Bacteria; kingdom Pseudomonadati; phylum Pseudomonadota; class Gammaproteobacteria; order Enterobacterales; family Enterobacteriaceae; genus Citrobacter; species Citrobacter freundii complex sp. CFNIH2. Next base: position 3,407,591 of record NZ_CP025757.1, read on the forward strand.
CACGTTCTGCGCTACACCCGCTACACGCAAAAACTCAAGTCCCTGCTCGACAGCGGGGTGATTGGCGATATCGTCAGCATGCAGCATCTCGAGCCGGTAGGTTACTGGCACCAGGCGCACTCTTTCGTTCGCGGTAACTGGCGTAACGAAGCGGAATCGTCGTTCATGCTGTTACAGAAATCCTGCCACGATATGGACTGGATCCGCTACATCATGGGCGATCACTGTCAGGATGTGACCTCATTTGGCAACCTGAGTCATTTCGTGAAGGAGAATCAGCCGGAGGGCGCCGCCGACCGCTGCCTGGATTGCCAGGTTGAGGCGACCTGCCCCTGGTCAGCCTGCAAAATTTATCTTGGTGAGGATCACAAATGCACGCCACATTTCCGTCGCGTGCTGACGGCGGATCCCACCGAGGAAAACGTCCGTCAGGCGCTGCGCGAGGGTCCGTATGGCCGCTGCGTTTATCGCTGCGATAACGACGTGGTGGATCATCAGGTGGTCAACTTGCGTTTCGCGCATCAGCAAACCGTGACGTTCACCATGACCGCCTTTACCCGTATGGAAGATCGAAAGACGCGTCTTTTCGGTACGAAAGGCTATCTCGAGGGCAATGGCGAGCAGATCCGGGTGTTTGATTTTCTGACGGACAGCGAGACGCTCTACACGATCGATGAGATCGCCGCAGGCACGCAGACCCAGATGGGAGGCCATGGCGGCGGGGATTACTATCTGATGGATCGCTTTATTCACGCCGTGATGGCGGGCGATCAAAGTATGATTCTCTCCGGCCCGGATGAATCGCTGGAAAGTCACTTAATGGTCTTTGCTGCAGAGCGCGCTCGCAAGGAAAACTGTCTGGTTACACTGTGAAGTTCGAGGAGATGTGGCATGTTTTACGGTGTTGATATTGGCGGCACAAAAACTGAAATTGTCGCCTTTGATAAGGAAATGCAGGTTTGCTGGCGCAAGCGCGTAGCCACGCCGGTTCAGGATTACGAACTCTTTCTCTCGACCTTTACCTCGCTCATCGATACCGCCGACTGGGCAACGGGAATGCAGGGTAAAATAGGCATTGGCATGCCAGGGCTGATGGACAGGCATACCGGAAAGCTGCTGTCGTCAAACGTCCCCTGCCTGACCGGACGGCAGGTGATGGACGATCTGGCGCACCGACTCAACCGCTCGGTGGCCCTGGACAATGATTGCTGCTGCTTCGCGCTGTCGGAGGCGCATACCCAGCAGGCTCGTCAGTTCTCGCGAATCTTTGGCGCCATTATCGGCACCGGCATGGGCGGAGGACTGGTGATCGACGGGCAGTTGTATCGTGGGCGCAACCGGATGGCCAGCGAGTTTGGGCATTTACCGCTGCCCGCCACCTTTATGCGCCGTTATAACCTGCCGGAGATCACGTGCGGCTGCGGCTTAAAGGGCTGTCTGGAGCGCTATCAGTCCGGTCCCGGTTTACTCTGGCTGCATAAGCACTTCAGCGGGGAACAGCTCAAAATGGAAACGCTGCTGGAAAACTACCGTCATGGCAACGCCAGCGCCGTCGTCACGGTTGAGGCGTGGATTGATATGCTGGGCTGTACGCTGGCGCAGTTGCAGCTCATTCTGGATGTTGACGCCTTTGTTCTGGGCGGCGGCGTCTCCAACATTGAGGAAATTTACACCTTATTGCCAGGCGCCATGTCGCGCTATCTCTTCCCCGGACTGGCCCCCGCGAATGTCTTCCCGGCCGTGCATGGCGCGTCCAGCGGCGTACGCGGCGCCGCCCTGTTGCTGGTCGAACAGGATGCACTGATGCACTAAGCGATCGCCGGCAAAACACGCTTTTGCCGGCGTTCTCCCTTATTCATCCACAATAACGACATCCACCCCCATCTGGCTGAGCGCCTGATGGTAATGTTCCGGGATACCGCTGTCGGTAATTACCCGGTCAATACCGCTGATTTCACTGATCATACAAAAACTTTTGCGGCCGAACTTGCTGGAATCCGCGACGACCGTAACCTCCTGCGCCACCTGACACATCACCTGGTTAAGGTGCGCTTCCCCTGGATGCGGCGTGGTGATCCCGGCCTCCAGACAAAATCCATCAACGCCCAAAAAAAGCTTATCAAACCGATACTGTCTGAGCTGATGTTCCGCTGAAGGGCCGTACAGCGAGTAAACGCTTTGCCTGACATTTCCCCCTAATATCATGACATCCACCCGTTCAAAATTGGCGAGTTCCCAGGCAATGTTAAGCGCGTTGGTCATCACCACCAGATCGCGACGACTTTTAAGCAATGGAGGAATAAGCGTGGTGGTCGAGCCGGAATCGAGAATCAGCGTGTCACCATCTTTCACAAAACTGGCCGCTTTTTCGGCAATCCGCGATTTCACATCGCGGTTCAGTCGGTCTTTGTCCTGTAAGGGGCGATCGAGGGCAAAGTGTTGATTTAATACGGCGCCGCCATAGGAGCGCATGACGCAGCCTTTCTGCTCGAGATAACGTAAGTCATTGCGGATTGTGACGCTTGAGACGCCAAAATGCACGCTCAGGGGTTCGACACGAACGCTACCTTGATCGCATAACAGATCTATTATTTGCTCGCGACGTCTTAAGTTATCCAGCATTGCTTTTGCTCCATTGCATATTGTTATGTTTTAGCGATTTATCGCTTTCGTTTTCTTTTTAATATATTAAATCAGAAGACTTAAGGCGAATTTGTGAACACGTCCGCAGCGCGGATTTTGACAAAAAAGCCTGTTTTTCTTTCGTTTTATCTAAACCGAAAATGAAAAATGCGAAAGATCGAAAAGCGTGCAGGACAGGTGAGCGGGAGAAGGAGACGAAAAATCAGTGAAAAAACGAAAGCGGGTTCGGCAAAAACCCGCTGACATTTTTCTTTTTGCTTAATTGAAGGACATCACATTTTTGAATTTTAACGATGCCGCTTAGACGATGATGACCTCAACGCCGCTGCGATGAAACTCCTTCAGGCTCTCTTCGGGAATGCCTTCATCGACAATGATGGTGTGAATACGTTGGGTATCAATAATTTTATGCAGGCTCGAGCGGTTAAATTTACTGGAGTCAGTGACCACGATAATCCGTTCCGCCACTTCACACATCCGGCGATTCAGTCGGGCTTCGTCTTCGTTATGGGTGCTGACGCCCCGCTCTAAATCAATGGCGTCGACGCCCAGAAACAGCATATCGAAGTGATAATTCTGCAACGACTGCTCGGCCTGGTCGCCATAAAACGACTGCGACTGACGACGCAAGTGACCACCGGTCATCAACAACTCCACGCCATCCGCTTCCAGTAAGGCATTGGCGACGTTCATCCCGTTGGTCATCGCAATCACATCGGTATGCTGACGCATCAGACGCGCAATCTCATAGGTCGTGGTGCCGGAGTCCAGGATCACGCGGTGACCCGGTTTGATCAACCCCACGGCCGCTTTGGCGATACTGCGTTTCACCGCCGTGTTCAGTGAGCTTTTATCTTCGACGGAAGGCTCCACGCCTGGCGTATTGCTGTCGCAAATCAATGCGCCGCCATAGGCGCGAACGGCGATCCCCTGCTTTTCCAGGAACGCCAGATCGTTGCGGATCGTCACCGTGGAAACGCCAAACAATCCCGAAAGATCGTTCACCTGTACGCTTCCTTGCTGCCGCAACCGCTGGATAATCTGCTCACGCCTTTCGCTGGTGCCTGACACCCGCTTGTCTCCAGAAGCATCGGTATTGCTCATAAGAAATCCTTTGGCTAATTCTTTCGTTTCATTTCGTTTCGCCTATTAACGCCTTTCTTTTATCGGAATGCAAGCCGAAAAAAGCCGACCAGAGGGGTGAAAAACCCGGCTGAATGCTTTCATTATGTTTCTTTTGTGAAACAGATCGGAAAACTATTATCTTTCGTTTTATTTTTATAAGACCATGATGCAGTATCAAGTGAAACAAAACGAAAGATTACATGTCGCAGTTATCTGACCTGGAGAGGAAAGTGAAACATCTGACTGATATGGTGGAACAGCATAAACGAGGTAAGACAAACGGAATTTACGCCGTTTGTTCCGCGCATCCGCTGGTGCTGGAATCCGCAATACGCTACGCGCAGGCAAATCACTCGCCGCTGCTGATTGAAGCAACCTCAAATCAGGTTGACCAGTTTGGCGGTTACACGGGCATGACCCCAGCCGATTTTCGCCATTTTGTCTGCCAATTGGCCGACTCACTTGATTTCCCACAGGAGCAGCTGATTCTGGGGGGCGACCACCTCGGTCCAAACCGTTGGCAAAATCTGGCCGCAGAACCGGCAATGGCCAATGCCGACGAACTGATCAGAAGCTATGTCGCCGCCGGATTCAAAAAAATCCACCTTGATTGCAGCATGTCCTGCCAGGGCGATCCCGTGCCATTGACCGATGCCATCGTCGCGGAACGTGCCGCGCGTCTGGCGAAGATCGCCGAAGAGACCTGCATTGATCATTTTGGTGAGTCGGATCTGGTTTATGTGATTGGCACTGAAGTACCAGTACCGGGCGGAGCCCATGAGACGCTGACCGAACTGGCGGTAACCACGCCCGAGGCCGCACGTGCGACGCTGGAAGCCCATCGTCACGCCTTTGAAAAACAGGGACTCGATGCCATCTGGCCCCGCATTATCGCGCTGGTGGTACAACCCGGCGTTGAGTTCGACCATACCCACATCATTGATTATCAGCCACAGAAAGCCGTCGCGTTAAGCAAGATGGTGGAAGCGTATGACACGCTGGTTTTTGAGGCGCACTCCACGGACTACCAGACGCCGCAGTCGCTGCGCCAGTTAGTGAAAGATCACTTTGCCATCCTGAAAGTCGGTCCTGCCCTGACCTTCGCCCTGCGCGAAGCGCTGTTCTCGCTGGCCGCCATTGAAGAAGAGTTGCTCCCGGCAAAAGCCTGTTCCGACCTGCGTCATGTCCTTGAGAGCGTCATGCTCGATCGTCCGGAATACTGGCAGAGTCACTACCACGGCGATGGCAATACCCGTCGCCTGGCGCGCGGCTACAGCTATTCCGATCGTGTTCGTTACTACTGGCCGGACAGCCAGATTGATGAGGCGTTTGAACGACTGGTGCGTAATCTGGCGGATGAACCGATTCCCCTGCCGCTCATTAGCCAGTATTTACCTTTGCAGTACGTGAAAGTGCGCGAGGGAGATCTCAATGCCACACCGCGAGAACTCATCATCAACCATATTCAGGACATACTGCAGCAGTACCATGCCGCCTGCCAGGGCGTAACGTCCCAAAACGGATAACAAAAAAGAGGAACACGCTATGCCAAATATTGTACTCAGCCGTATCGACGAAAGGCTCATTCATGGTCAGGTCGGGGTGCAGTGGGTCGGATTTGCGGGGGCAAATCTGGTCCTGGTCGCCAACGATGAAGTGGCGGAAGACACTGTGCAACAGAACCTGATGGAGATGGTGCTGGCGGAAGGGATCGCCGTGCGTTTCTGGTCGCTGCAAAAAGTGATCGACAACATTCACCGCGCCGCCGACCGGCAGAAAATTTTGCTGGTCTGCAAATCCCCCACCGATTTCCTCAGGCTGGTCGAAGGTGGGGTTCCTGTTACACGCATCAACGTCGGAAATATGCACTACGCCAATGGCAAACAGCAGATTGCGAAAACAGTCTCTGTCGACTCGACCGATATTACGGCGTTTAACGGCCTGAAAGCCGCGGGGGTGGAATGCTTTGTTCAGGGCGTTCCGACAGAACCCGCGCAGGATCTCTTTAAACTCATCTGAGGCCTTCACCATGGAAATTAGTCTGTTACAGGCTTTTGCATTAGGTATCCTCGCCTTTATTGCCGGCCTGGATATGTTCAACGGATTAACACACATGCACCGCCCGGTGGTGCTTGGGCCGCTGGTCGGCCTGATTCTGGGCGATCTGCATACCGGTATTTTAACCGGCGGTACGCTGGAACTGGTGTGGATGGGACTCGCACCGCTGGCAGGCGCGCAACCACCAAACGTCATCATCGGCACCATCGTGGGTACAACGTTCGCCATTACAACAGGGGTGAAACCGGATGTCGCCGTGGGCGTCGCCGTGCCGTTTGCCGTGGCGGTGCAAATGGGGATTACGTTCCTGTTCTCCGTGATGTCTGGGGTGATGTCCCGCTGCGATCGCATGGCGGCGAATGCCGACACCGCCGGTATTGAACGGGTCAACTATCTGGCGTTACTGGCACTGGGGATCTTCTATTTTCTGTGTGCGTTCCTGCCGATTTACTTCGGCGCAGAGCACGCGAAAACAGCCATTGATGTTCTGCCGGAACGTCTGATTGACGGTCTCGGCGTCGCAGGCGGCATCATGCCAGCCATCGGCTTTGCCGTACTGCTGAAAATCATGATGAAAAACGTCTATATCCCTTACTTTATCATCGGTTTCGTGGGAGCCGCCTGGCTCAAGCTGCCGGTACTGGCGATCGCCGCCGCGGCACTGGCTATGGCGCTGATCGACCTGCTGCGTAAATCTCCAGAACCAACCCAACCAGCGGCCCAGAAAGAGGAATTCGAAGATGGCATCTAATCAACAAACTCTTCCGACTGTTTCCGACAGCGAAGAAACGCTGCTTTCCGGCGTAAACGAAAACATCTATGAAGATCAGAGCATTGGCGCAGAGCTGACCAAAAAAGATATCAACCGGGTCGCCTGGCGTTCCATGCTGTTGCAGGCGTCATTTAACTATGAACGTATGCAGGCTTCCGGTTGGCTTTACGGGCTGCTGCCTGCGCTGAAAAAGATCCACACCAATAAACGCGACCTGGCGCGCGCCATGAAAGGCCACATGGGTTTCTTCAATACCCACCCCTTCCTGGTGACGTTTGTCATTGGCATCATTCTGGCGATGGAGCGCTCAAAGCAGGACGTTAACAGTATTCAGAGCACCAAAATTGCCGTTGGCGCACCGCTCGGCGGGATTGGCGATGCGATGTTCTGGCTGACGCTGTTGCCGATTTGCGGCGGCATCGGGGCCAGTCTGGCCTTGCAGGGTTCGATCCTCGGCGCAGTGGTCTTTATTGTACTGTTTAACGTGGTCCATCTGGGTCTGCGTTTTGGCCTGGCGCACTATGCTTATCGTATGGGGGTCGCCGCCATTCCGCTCATCAAGGCCAATACGAAGAAAGTGGGCCACGCGGCGTCTATCGTCGGGATGACGGTCATTGGCGCGCTCGTGGCGACCTATGTGCGTCTGAACACCACGCTCGAAATCAAGGCGGGGGATGCGGTCGTTAAGCTCCAGGCAGACGTGATCGACAAACTGATGCCCGCTTTTTTACCGCTGGTCTATACCCTGACGATGTTCTGGTTAGTCCGTCGCGGCTGGAGTCCGCTGCGCCTTATCGGTATCACCGTGGTACTGGGTGTCGTCGGCAAGTTCTGTCACTTCCTGTAAAGCAAAGAGGTCTTCGATGTTAGGTATTATTTTGACGGGGCACGGTGGGTTTGCCAGCGGTATGGAAAAAGCGATGAAACAGATCCTCGGCGAGCAGTCGCAGTTTATCGCCATCGACTTTCCGGAAACCTCCACCACTGCGCTGCTCACCTCGCAGCTTGAGCAGGCGATTGAACAACTGGACGGCGAGGAAGATATCGTGTTCCTGACCGACCTGCTCGGCGGCACACCGTTTCGCGTCGCCTCTACGCTGGCGATGTTGAAACCTGGCCGGGAAGTGATCACCGGCACTAACCTGCAACTGCTGCTGGAGATGGTGCTGGATCGCGAAGGACTCAGCAGCGAAGCATTTCGTGTGCAGGCGCTGGAGTGCGGGCATCGCGGCCTGACCAGCCTGGTCGATGAACTGGGGCGTTGCCGCGAGGAGCACCCCATCGAGGAAGGGATATGACGCAGGTTTTGCGCGCCAGACGCCTGCTCACCGAGCAGGGCTGGCTGGACGATCATCAGTTGCGCGTTGAAGAAGGCGTCATCACGGCCATCGAGCCGATTGCTGCGGGTATCACCGTGCGCGACGCCGAGCTACTGTGTCCCGCCTATATCGACACTCACGTCCACGGAGGCGCGGGGGTCGATGTGATGGACGATGAACCGGACGCACTCGATAAGCTGGCGATGCACAAAGCGCGTGAAGGGGTTGCCAGTTGGCTCCCCACCACCGTCACCGCGCCGCTGAAGACGATTCACCGCGCGCTTGAGCGCATCGCTCAACGTTGTTATTCCGGCGGGCCTGGCGCTCAGGTGCTCGGAAGTTATCTGGAAGGGCCGTACTTCACGCCGCAGAACAAAGGCGCCCATCCCCCGGAACTGTTTCGGGAACTGGACCTCACGGAACTGGATGAGCTGATCGCCATTTCACGACAGACCCTGCGGGTGGTGGCGCTGGCACCGGAAAAACCGGGCGCATTGCAGGCGATTCGCCATCTCAGACAGCAGGGTGTGCGGGTGATGCTGGGGCATAGCGCAGCAACCTGGGCGCAAACCCAGGCCGCCTTTGACGCAGGCGCGAACGGACTTGTGCACTGCTACAACGGCATGACCGGACTCCATCACCGGGAGCCTGGAATGGTCGGCGCAGGACTCACCGATCCACGCGCGTGGCTGGAGCTCATCGCCGACGGACACCACGTCCATCCGGCCGCCATGAAGCTCTGTTGCTGCTGTGCCAAAGAGAGGCTGGTACTGATCACTGATGCGATGCAGGCCGCCGGTATGCCCGACGGAAACTACACGCTGTGTGGTGAAAAAGTCGAAATGCACGACGGAATTGTGCGAACCGCATCGGGTGGCCTGGCGGGCAGTACGTTGTCGGTGGATGCGGCAGTGCGCAATATGGTTGAACTGACAGGTATCGCCCCTGAGGATGCGATCCATATGGCCTCGCTCCATCCGGCGCGACTGCTGGGGATCGACAGCCACTTAGGATCGTTAGCCGCGGGCAAACGCGCCAGCATGATCGCCCTCGACGGCGGACTGCATTTACAACAGATCTGGATTCAGGGTCAGCTCCTCCCCCTTTGACCCTTTTTTTTCTCCCTGGCCTTCGATCATGAATCGTAAGGCCTTTCTTTTCCTTTCGCTTAAGAAAACCCTCACCCCAGGACGTTCAGAGAGAATTATTACAGATCAATAAGATAAAAACGCTCTCCGTACAATCGATCACACTTTTCGTTTTATTTCATTTTGCATCATTGAACTTTCGATTTCTTTCCTATAGATTTTAATCAATCGATCATGTGAACAAGTGAAACGAAACGAAAGATAGCGACATTTTGCCAGCGTCTGATGTGGAATTCACAAGACTAAGGACTTACGTTATGCCAGAAACCTATACCCCTGCAGCGGCAACAACCGGAACCTGGACTGAAGAAGAGATCCGCCAGCAGCCTGCCAGTTGGATCCGATCGCTGACGAACATTGACGCGATTCGTACCGCGATCGACAACTTTCTCGCACCACTACTGCGCAAAGACGATCTGCGGATCGTTCTGACCGGAGCGGGTACCTCGGCATTCATTGGCGAGATCATCTCTCCCTGGCTTGCCAGCCACACGGGGCAAAACATCAGCGCAGTACCGACCACCGATCTGGTCACCAATCCGATGGATTATCTGAATCCGGCGCATCCGCTGCTGCTGGTCTCGTTTGCCCGTTCCGGCAACAGTCCGGAAAGCGTGGCCGCAGTGGAACTGGCAAACCAGTTCGTCCCTGAGTGCTATCACCTTTCGATCACCTGCAATGAAGCGGGCAGCCTGTACCAGAACGCGGTGGCAAGCGATAACGCCTTTGCTTTGCTGATGCCGGCAGAAACACACGATCGCGGTTTTGCGATGACCAGCAGTATTACCACCATGATGGCCAGTTGCCTGGCGGTGTTCGCACCGAAACTCTTCAACAGCCAGACCTTCCGCGATGTCGCGGATCGCTGCCAGACGATCCTGTCTTCACTGGGGGATTTCAGCCACGGCGTGTTTGGCAATGAAAGTTGGAAACGGATCGTCTACCTCGGCAGCGGCGGATTGCAAGGTGCGGCGCGTGAATCGGCCCTGAAAGTGCTGGAACTGACCGCCGGTAAGCTGGCGGCGTTTTACGATTCGCCAACCGGCTTCCGTCACGGTCCGAAATCACTGGTGGATAACGAAACGCTGATCGTGGTGTATATCTCCAGCCACCCTTACACCCGACAGTACGATCTCGATCTGCTGGCGGAGCTGCGTCGCGATGATCAGGCCATGCGCGTTGTTGCCATTGCAGCCGAAAGCGATTCCCTTATCGAAGCCGGCCCGCATATTTTGCTGCCGCCTGCGCGTCATTTCATCGATACCGAACTGGCGTTCTGCTACCTGATGTACGCCCAGGTCTTTGCGCTCACCCAGTCCATTACTGTCGGTAATACGCCGGATACCCCTTCCCGCAGCGGTACGGTCAACCGCGTGGTACAGGGCGTCGTTATTCACCCGTGGCAGGCTTAAGAGGATCCGATCATGAGCATCATTTCCACGAAGTATCTCTTGCAGGATGCCCAGGCAAAAGGCTACGCCGTACCGGCCTTCAACATCCATAATGCCGAGACGATCCAGGCGATCCTCGAAGTGTGTAGCGAAATGCAATCGCCGGTGATCCTCGCCGGTACGCCAGGCACCTTTAAACATATCGCGCTGGAAGAGCTTTACGCGCTGTGCACCGCCTACTCCACCACCTACGGTATGCCGCTGGCGCTGCATCTCGATCATCATGAATCGCTGGACGACATTCGCCATAAAGTGAACGCCGGAGTGCGCAGCGCCATGATCGACGGTAGCCATTTCCCGTTTGAAGAAAACGTGAAGCTGGTGAAATCGGTGGTAGATTTCTGCCACGCCCGCGATTGCAGCGTCGAAGCGGAGCTGGGGCGACTGGGTGGCGTCGAAGATGATATGAGCGTTGACGCAGAAAGCGCCTTTCTGACCGATCCGCAAGAGGCCAGACGCTTTGTTGAGCTGACCGGCGTCGACAGCCTTGCCGTCGCCATCGGTACCGCGCACGGCCTTTACACCAAAAAACCGAAAATCGATTTCCAGCGTCTGGCTGAAATTCGTGAAGTGGTGGATATTCCGCTGGTGCTACATGGCGCGAGCGATGTGCCTGACGAGTATGTCCGCCGCACGATAGAGCTTGGCGTCTGTAAGGTTAACGTCGCCACCGAACTGAAAATTGCCTTCGCCGATGCCGTAAAAGCGTGGTTTGCCGACAACCCACAGGGCAACGATCCGCGCTACTACATGCGTGTCGGTATGGATGCGATGAAAGAAGTGGTGAGAAGTAAAATCACGGTTTGCGGTTCGGCCAACAGATTAGTGGTTGATCACGATTTACAGCCTAAATAATTCGAGTTGTAGGCAGGCGGTAAGGGAGTGAATCCCCAGGAGCTTACTCGAGTAAGTGACTGGGGTGCACGACAAATCTGTCAGGAACAGATTTGAACGTCGCGGAGCGGCGGCCCGTAAGGGCGAGTCTCAAGGATGAGACGAGTAACTCAGCAACCAACGCACCTGCAGCTTGAAGTATGACGGGTATAGCCTAAAACCGTTTCAACACGATATTCAGAAGCGTTATCTGATTAATATCAGGTAGCGCTTTCTGGCCAAATAGCGGAGGAGAATAACGAGATTACATCACGCTGATTTAATTAATGAATGCGATACGGTAAGAATAATATATTTCAACAAACTCGGTCATTCAATTATTTTATGGTGAGGATTTAAGTATGGGCAGTCCAAATATCCTGTTAACGCGTATTGATAACCGACTGGTGCATGGTCAGGTGGGTGTCACCTGGACATCAACAATCGGCGCCAATCTACTGGTCGTTGTGGATGATGATGTCGCTCAGGATGAGATTCAGCAGAAATTAATGGGCATCACCGCAGAAACCTACGGTTTCGGTATCCGCTTCTTCTCTATAGAAAAAACCATCAATGTCATCGGTAAGGCCGCGCCACATCAGAAGATCTTCCTGATTTGCCGCACCCCGCAAACGGTCAGAAAGCTGCTCGAAGGCGGTATCACGCTCAACGACGTGAACGTCGGCAATATGCACTTCTCGGAAGGCAAAAAGCAGATCAGCAGCAAAGTTTATGTCAATGAGCAGGATCTTCAGGACCTGCAGTTCATTAAGAAACATGGCGTAAACATTTTTATTCAGGATGTCCCTGGCGATCAAAAAGAAGCGATCCCGGAGTAAATAACAAGCCAATGTTTTCATATTAAAGGGACTTATTTACATGAGGTGTTCAAAATGCATGAAATAACGCTTTTACAAGGGATATCCCTCGCGGCATTAGTCTTCTTTCTGGGAATCGATTTTTGGCTGGAAGCCCTGTTTTTATTCAGACCAATTATTGTCTGTACGCTCACTGGCGCCATTCTTGGCGACATTCATATTGGTTTGATCACCGGCGGTCTGACCGAACTGGCTTTTGCTGGTTTGACGCCTGCCGGCGGTGTACAACCGCCAAACCCCATCATGGCAGGGTTGATGACCACGGTGATCGCCTGGTCTACTGGCGTGGACGCCAAAACCGCCATCGGCCTTGGCTTGCCCTTCAGCCTGCTGATGCAATACGTGATTCTGTTCTTCTATTCCGCCTTCTCCCTGTTTATGTCCAGGGCCGACAACTGCGCGAAAGAAGCCAACACCCGCGCATTTGCCCGTCTGAACTGGCTGACGACGCTGATTGTCGCCTGCTCTTACGCCATTATCGCGTTTCTGTGTACCTATCTGGCGCAGGGCGCCATGCAGGCACTGGTGAAAGCCATGCCCGCCTGGCTTACTCATGGTTTTGAAGTCGCGGGCGGTATTCTGCCTGCCGTTGGTTTTGGTCTGTTGCTGCGCGTGATGTTCAAAGCGCAGTACATTCCTTACCTGATCGCTGGCTTCCTCTTTGTCTGCTACATCCAGGTCAACAACCTGCTCCCGGTCGCCGTCCTCGGCGCGGGATTCGCCGTGTACGAATTTTTCAATGCTAAAGCTAAACAGCAGGCGCAACCCCAGCCTGTCGCCCGTAAAAATGATGATGAAGAGGATTACAGCAATGGGATCTGAAATCAGTAAAAAAGACATTACCCGTCTTGGCTTCCGCTCTTCCCTTCTTCAGGCGAGCTTTAACTATGAAAGGATGCAGGCGGGCGGCTTTACCTGGGCGATGCTGCCGATTCTGAAAAAAATCTATAAAGATGATAAGCCGGGCCTGAGTGCGGCCATGAAAGATCATCTGGAATTTATCAATACTCACCCCAACCTCGTCGGTTTTCTGATGGGGTTACTGATCTCCATGGAAGAGAAAGGAGAAAACCGCGACACCATTAAAGGTCTGAAAGTGGCGCTGTTTGGCCCCATCGCCGGGATTGGCGATGCTATTTTCTGGTTCACCTTACTGCCGATCATGGCGGGGATCTGCTCCTCTTTCGCCAGCCAGGGCAATTTGCTGGGGCCAATTCTGTTTTTCGCCGTCTATCTGATGATCTTTTTCCTGCGCGTCGGCTGGACTCACGTCGGCTATTCGGTTGGGGTAAAAGCCATTGATAAGGTGAGGGAAAACTCGCAGATGATCGCCCGTTCAGCGACGATTCTCGGGATCACGGTGATTGGCGGTCTGATCGCCTCTTACGTCCATATCGATGTCGTGACCTCTTTTGCCATCGACAGCACGCACAATGTGGCACTACAAAAGGACTTCTTTGACAAGGTCTTCCCGAACATTTTACCGATGGGCTACACGCTGCTGATGTACTACCTGCTGCGGGTGAAAAAAGCGCATCCGGTCCTGTTAATCGGTGTCACTTTTGTGCTTTCTATCGTCTCTTCCGCACTCGGCATTTTGTAAACCGAACGGGGCGCGACGATACGTGCGCCCCTCGTCAAAAGGATGACTGACAAATGCAATGCATACAGTACTGCGACCACTACGATGCGCTCAGCGATCGCGCCAGCGAACGGTTGATTCAGGTCATACAGGACAAACCTGACGCGACGATTTGCCTGGCGACCGGTGCCACACCTGAACTGACCTATCGTTTCTTTGTCGAGAAAATACAGCAGCATCACATTGATATTCGGAACGTGACCTTCGTGAAGCTCGATGAGTGGCTGGGAATTCCCTTACACACGCCGGGTACCTGCGAATCGTTCCTGCAACAGCACATCGTGCAACCGCTTGGCCTGCGCCCGGAACAGTTGATCGGTTTTCAGTCGGAAAATATCGACGAAGCGGAGTGCGAACGCGTGACGGATTTGATTGCCTGTCGGGGCGGTCTCGATTTATGCGTACTGGGCATCGGCAAAAATGGTCATCTGGGGCTGAACGAGCCGGGAACCGCGCTGGAGCCGTGTTGCCATATCAGCAGGCTTGATGACCAAACGCGCCATCACGACATGCTGAAAACGGCCGGTCGTCCGGTGACGCACGGTATCACGCTGGGCCTGAAGGAGATCCTCAACGCAAAAGAAATTTTGCTGCTGGTTGCCGGGGAAGGCAAGCAGGCCGCTGTCGAAAAATACCTGACCGCTACCGTGACAACGGCGATTCCGGCCTCGTTTTTATGGCTGCATGACAATACGACATGCTTATTGGATGGCTCGCGATATTCTGATCGGTAACAACTCACCTCAACAGACACGCTGCAACGTTGCAGCGTGTCTGTTGAATTTACGCCCCCTGCTGCTCCAGCGCATGTTTGTACAGGGCGTTCTTTTTCACGCCGTGGATTTCAGCCGCCAGCGCCGCGGCTTTCTTCAACGGCAACTCGGCCTGTAACAACGCAAGGGTGCGCAGGGCATCGGCGGGCAGTTCATCTTCCTGCGCCTTGTGCCCCTCTACAATCAGCACCATCTCGCCTTTACGCCGGTTTTCATCCTCTTTAACCCACGCCAGCAGTTCACCCACCGGTGCGCCGTGGATCGTCTCCCAGGTTTTGGTCAGCTCGCGCGCCAGCACCACATAACGGGATTCGCCCCACACCGCGACCATATCTTCCAGACTGTCTAACAGGCGATGGGTGGATTCATAGAAAATCAGCGTACGCGGCTCGGTTTCGATAGCTTTCAGCGCGTCACGGCGTCCTTTTGATTTCGCCGGTAAAAAACCTTCATAGCAGAAGCGATCGGACGGCAACCCCGCCGCGCTTAATGCAGCTATCGCCGCACAGGGCCCCGGCAACGGCACGACACGGATGCCCTGCTCACGACAGGTACGCACGAGGTGGTACCCCGGATCGTTGATCAGCGGCGTTCCGGCATCGGAAACCAACGCGATGTTCTGCCCCTCTTTCAGCTTCGCCACCAGCGTTTCCGCTTTTTGCTGCTCGTTATGATCGTGCAGGGCGAACAATCGGGCATTAATCGCGAAATGCTGCAATAATAATCCGGTATGACGAGTATCTTCCGCGGCAATTAAATCAACGGCTTGTAACACTTCGAGGGCTCGTTGGGTAATATCAGACAAATTCCCGATTGGAGTAGGTACAATAAAGAGTTGG
This sequence comes from Citrobacter freundii complex sp. CFNIH2, assembly GCF_002880615.1. NCBI lineage: Bacteria > Pseudomonadati > Pseudomonadota > Gammaproteobacteria > Enterobacterales > Enterobacteriaceae > Citrobacter > Citrobacter freundii complex sp. CFNIH2. Next base: position 3,423,112 of record NZ_CP025757.1, read on the forward strand.
CCGCGAGAATTCTCCGCCGATTCGTGTTGTGTCATTGTGTCGTCCGTATTGCCGATTTAATATTGAGCATTGCGTATAAAAAATATCACTGGATACAGTATGGTACCCTTAACATTCTCTCGTTTAAAAGCCGCGCGCTGTCTGCCCATCGTTCTGGCAGCCCTGATTTTCGCCGGCTGTGGCACCCAGGCGCCCGATCAGAGCACTGCCCATATGCAGGGCACAGCGCAAGCTGATTCCGGCTTTTATCTGCAACAGATGCAGCAAAGCGCAAATGATAGCAAGACCAACTGGCAATTACTCGCCATTCGTGCACTGCTGAAAGAAGGCAAAAGCCAGCAGGCTATCGACCTGTTTAATCAGTTGCCGCAGGATCTGAATGATACCCAGCGTCGGGAACAATCGCTGTTAGCCGTTGAGATCAAACTGGCACAGAAAGATTTTGCCGGCGCGCAGGCGCTGCTGGATAAGCTCACCCCGTCTGATTTTGAGCAACATCAACAGGCTCGCTACTGGCAGGCGCAGATTGACGCCAGCCAGGGTCGCCCGTCACTCGCGCTACTGCGTGCCCTGATAGCTCAGGAGCCGCTGCTCAGCGAGAAAGATAAACAGAAAAACATGGACGCCACCTGGCAAGCACTGTCTGCCATGACGCAGGAACAGGCCCAGGCGCTGGTGATCAATGCCGATGAAAACGTGCTGCAGGGCTGGCTGGATCTGCAACGCGTCTGGTTTGATAACCGCAGCGATCCGGACATGATGAAAGCCGGTATTGCCGACTGGCAAAAACGCTATCCGCAAAACCCGGGAGCAAAACTGCTGCCCACTCAACTGGTCAATGTGCAGAGCTTTAAACCCGCCTCAACCAGCAAAATTGCCTTGCTGCTGCCGCTGAACGGTCAGGCTGCCGTATTTGGTCGCACGATCCAACAGGGCTTTGAAGCGGCCAAGAATCTCGGTACGCAACCTGTTGACGCACAGCCCGCCGCGCAACCGGCTCCGGTCGCTGCCCCAACGCCGGCAGACCCGCAGCCGCAGCCAACCGATGGCGTCGCCAGTCCTTCCCAGGCGTCGGTGAGCGATTTGACCCACGACGAGCAGGCTGAACAGCCGGCGCCGGTCAGCGCACCGCAGGCAACGCCGGCGCAACCAGCCACCGCAAGCGCGGCGGCAAATCCATCTGCTGAACTGAAAATTTATGACACCAGCGCCCAACCGCTCGATCAGATCCTGACGCAGGTTCAGCAGGATGGCGCAAGCATCGTGGTCGGCCCGCTGTTGAAAAACAACGTCGACGAACTGATCAAAAGTAACACCCCGCTGAATGTACTGGCGCTAAACCAGCCGGAATCGGTACAGAGCCGGGCAAACATCTGCTACTTCGCCCTCTCACCGGAAGATGAAGCGCGTGATGCCGCGCGCCATATCCGTGAACAGGGTAAACAGTCGCCGCTGTTGCTGATCCCGCGTAGCGCGCTTGGCGATCGTGTTGCTAACGCCTTTGCCCAGGAGTGGCAAAAACTGGGTGGCGGTACGGTGTTGCAGCAGAAATTTGGCTCAACCGCGGAACTGCGTATGGGCGTTAACGGCGGTTCCGGCATTGCCTTAACCGGTAGCCCGGTTGCCGCGGGCACACCGTCTCAACCTGGCGTCACCATTGGCAATTTAACCATTCCAGCGCCGCCTACGGATGCGCAAATCAGCGGTAACGGTGGGCGTGTGGACGCCGTGTATATTCTGGCAACGCCCAATGAGATCGCCTTCATCAAGCCGATGATCGCCATGCGCAACGGTAGCCAGAGCGGTGCAACGCTGTACGCCAGTTCGCGCAGCGCGCAGGGAAATGCCGGTCCGGACTTCCGTCTGGAAATGGATGGCCTGCAGTACAGCGAGATCCCGATGCTGGCGGGCGCAAACCCGTCGCTGATGCAGCAGGCGCTCGGCGCTGTGAATAACGACTACTCGCTGGCGCGCATGTATGCGATGGGCGTGGACGCCTGGTCGCTGGCAAACCATTTCTCCCAGATGCGTCAGGTACAGGGCTTCGAAATTAATGGGAATACCGGCGCGCTGACCGCCAGTCAGGATTGTGTGATTAACAGGAAGTTATCATGGCTCCAGTACCAGCAAGGGCAGATTGTCCCCGCCAGTTAACGAGTAAACAGGCCGGTGACGCGTGGGAAACCACTGCGCGTCGCTGGCTGGAGTGCAAGGGACTGCATTTCATCGCCGCCAACGTGCATGAACGCGGCGGCGAGATCGACCTGATTATGCGTGATGGCAAGACAACCGTCTTTATTGAGGTTCGCTACCGACGCTCTACGGCGTTCGGTGGCGCCGCTGCCAGTGTGACGCGCAGCAAGCAACGCAAATTATTACAGGCTGCCCGCTTGTGGCTCGCGCGCCACAATGGGAGTTTTGATACTGTGGATTGCCGGTTCGATGTGTTAGCCTTCACCGGAAATGATGTTGAGTGGTTCAGGAATGCGTTTACTGACTGCTCATAATTGAAGATTCAGAGCAGACCCATTGGGCGTATATTGTTGCAGTCAGCCTGGACACGGACAGCGCGGAACCGCCGGAGCGTACTGGTCGTACGTGAGGAGTGTGAGTACTGCCCTGGTCTGAAATGGCAAATAAAATAACCTAATGAGTTAGCTCTTAAGGATTAGCGTGTTAGACAGAATTAAAGTCTGCTTTACCGAAAGCATTCAAACTCAAATTGCCGCAGCAGAAGCCCTCCCGGATGCTATCTCTCGTGCCGCCATGACGCTGGTTCATTCACTGCTCAATGGCAACAAAATTCTCTGTTGTGGTAATGGGACATCCGCTGCCAACGCACAGCATTTTGCTGCCAGCATGATCAACCGTTTTGAAACAGAACGTCCCAGTTTACCTGCGATTGCACTAAATACGGATAATGTGGTCTTAACAGCGATTGCCAACGACCGTCTGCATGACGAAGTGTATGCAAAACAGGTTCGGGCGTTGGGTCATGCGGGTGATGTCTTACTGGCCATCTCGACGCGCGGTAACAGCCGCGATATCGTGAAGGCCGTGGAAGCAGCGGTCACGCGAGACATGACGATTGTGGCATTGACCGGGTATGACGGGGGTGAACTGGCTGGACTGTTAGGGCCACAGGATGTTGAGATCCGCATCCCTTCGCATCACAGCGCGCGCATTCAGGAAATGCATATGCTGACGGTAAACTGCCTGTGCGATCTGATCGATAACACGCTTTTCCCCCACCAGGATGATTAAGGAGTACACATGAAGGCTTTATCGCCAATCGCAGTCCTTATTTCTGCTCTGCTGTTGCAAGGTTGTGTGGCCGCCGCTGTTGTCGGTACAGCCGCCGTTGGTACCAAAGCAGCAACAGACCCACGTAGTGTAGGCACTCAGGTGGACGATGGAACCCTGGAAGTCCGCGTCAACAGTGCGCTGTCGAAAGATGCGCAGATCAAGAAAGAAACGCGAATTAACGTGACGGCTTATCAGGGTAAAGTGTTGCTGGTCGGCCAGTCGCCGAATAGCGAGCTCTCCTCACGCGCCAAACAGATTGCTATGGGCGTCGATGGTACCACCGAAGTCTATAACGAGATCCGTCAGGGTGAGCCGATTGGCATGGGCACCGCCTCGAACGACACCTGGATCACCACCAAAGTACGCTCTCAGTTACTGACCAGCGACCAGGTTAAATCTTCAAACGTGAAGGTGACAACCGAAAACGGTGAAGTGTTCCTGTTAGGCCTGGTGACCGAACGTGAAGCAAAAGCGGCTGCGGATATCGCCAGCCGGGTCAGCGGCGTGAAGCGCGTGACCACCGCGTTTACGTTTATTAAGTAAGTCCTTGTGTGCCGGATGACGGCGTAAACGCCTTATCCGGCCTACAGAATGTATCAACGAAGCGCCCCGGCATTCGACAGAATGTACGGCCGTAGGCCGGGTAAGCGAAGCGCCCCCGGCATACCTTTTTTATATCAGCGCAAGACTCCCCACTATCACGCCAGTGATAACCACTAGCACCGCCGTTAACCACAGCGCTTTTGCCGGGAACGCTTTACGTAGCATGATCAGCGACGGCAGGCTGACGGCGGGTAATGTCATCAACAGTGCAAGCGCAGGCGCAGTCCCCATCCCTGCCAGCATCATGGTCTGCACAATCGGGATTTCTGCTGCGGTCGGGATCACAAACAGACAACCGGCTACCGCCAGCGCAATCACCCACAGCAGACTGTTATCGATCGCCCCATCCGCATGCGGGAACAGCCAGACACGCGCAGCACCCAGTACCAGCACCGCCAGAATGTAGACCGGAATAGTGCTCCAGAACAGCGTCCATAGCGCGCGGCCCCAGCGAACAAAGAACCCATCCTGTGCGTCCGGCTGCGTGATTTCCACCGGCAACGCAGTCTGCGGAGGCTCTTTCACCCATTTTTGTACCAGCGTCGCCACTACCAGCACCATCGCCAGTCCGGCGACCAGACGGATCGCCGCGAAATGCCAGCCGAGGACAAAGCCCATAAACACCAGCGTCGCCGGATTTAATAACGGATTCCCCATCCAGAAAGCCAGTGCCCCGCCCATCGAAACCTGTTGGCGACGCATCCCCGCCGCCACCGGTGCGGCACAGCAGGTGCACATCATGCCGGGCAGGGAGAAAAGCGTCCCGAACAGCGTGCCGCGAAAACGCGCTTGCCCGAGCGTACGTAACAGCCAGTCACGCGGGATCAGAACCTGAATCAGCGAGCCGAGGATCACCCCCAATACCGCTGCCTTCCAGACCGCAATGAAATAGACCATTGCATAATCCCAGGCCGCCTGCCAGGGGTTCGCATCAGCCTGCGCCAGAATAGATTTACCGATGCTGTGAGTTTCTGCGGCGGTGAAGGCTTTCCCGTAATAAGGCTGCCATTTCACATACCAGAGACCGACGATGACGACGAGAAAGAAAAGAGCGGGTTTCCACCATTGAAACGGTGTTGCCGCCTGAGATGAAGACTGACCAGCCATAGCATTCCCCAGGGAGTATGAGAGTAATAAGCCGGGGAATACTACGCCTTTGGGAAATGTTTGGAAACGTTATATTTTCCGGATGCCTTGTCTGGCCTACGATTCACGCGTCAGGCGGCTCTTTCCCGCAGTTGAGACGAGGTCAGGATCGTCACGCCGTCGTGTTCAGGCGCCAGCGCTTCTGACAGCATCGCGCGCGCCACGTCCCGCGCGTCAATTGACTTCCAGTTGCCCGGTAGTAGCCAAAACAACGGCGAAAAAAGGGTTTCAGTGAACCGCTGTCGGGTCCGGTCGCCGAGCAGCATCGATGGACGCGCAATCGTCAGCCTTGGCCAATCTTGCGCGATTAGCGCCTCTTCCATCTCACCTTTTACACGGTTGTAGAAAAACGGCGAATGGGCGTTGGCCCCCATCGCGCTCACCACCAGCATATGCTGTGCGCCCAGACGGAGGCCGGTCAACGCGGTGTCGACCACCAGCGTATAGTCGGCATGGATAAACGCCTCTTTACTGCCGGCTTCCCGGCGGGTCGTGCCCAGGCAGCAAAAAACAATATCGACAGGATCGGTGACCTGCGCCAGCGCATCGGTCAGTTGCGGATCGTAGGGATTATGGACGCCAGGCATATCCGCCAGCGGGCGTCGCGTCGGCGCGGCAATGGAATGGATCTTCGGTTCATTAAGCAGCATCCGCAGTAAATGTCCGCCAACCAACCCGGTTGCTCCGGTAATCAGTACCTGACTCATCCTCACCCCTTTCCAGAATAGTCCGCCTTGCGCCCTCAGTCTCATCGACCAGGCTTATTAGTTCACGGTGTAATTATCCATCATCATGGAAAAATTGCCTTATCCAATGCCAATATCGCGGAGGACGCATGAGTAAGAAGATTGCCGTTTTGATCACTGACGAGTTTGAGGATTCAGAATTCACCTCACCCGCTGCAGAATTTCGCCAGGCCGGGCATGAGGTCATTACGATTGAAAAACAGGCGGGTAAAACGGTGAAAGGCAAAAAGGGCGAGGCCAGCGTCACCATTGATAAAGCGATTGATGAGGTCCGGCCTGCTGATTTTGATGCCCTGCTGTTACCTGGCGGTCACTCACCGGATTACCTGAGAGGTGACGATCGCTTCGTCACCTTTACGCGTGATTTCGTGAACACCGGTAAACCGGTCTTCGCCATCTGCCACGGGCCACAGCTACTGATCAGCGCCGATGTCATTCGTGGTCGTAAACTCACAGCGGTGAAACCGATCATTATCGATGTGAAAAACGCGGGTGCGGAATTTTACGATCAGGAAGTGGTGGTTGATAAAGACCAACTGGTAACCAGTCGTACCCCTGACGATCTGCCGGCGTTCAATCGCGAAGCATTACGTATCCTCGGTGCCTGACTGACGTAACCAAACCAACTTTTTACCAAAGCCCAGGGTGTTGTCGGTAAACTTGAGTTCATCCAGGCGGATTTCCCATACTGGCGCTGACAGCATTCTGGCGACCGGGAAGCGGCGGAGATAGGCCTGTCGCGCGGCGTCGCTTTCTTCCCCTGTCAGTTGACGAATCTCGCCTTTAAACTGCACGCCGCGAATCAATGCGACCGTTTTGGGTTGACCGTTTACCGTTCCCGCTACGGGGGCCTGCGGGCCTGACATCTGCGCATGCCGCGTTTTCTCTTCCGTCAGCAGATAAAAAACGACCTTTTTAGCGTCGAAGAGATAAAACGCATTTGCACACCACAGTTCGCCTTCATGATGCACGCACCAGGTCACAACGTGTTGTTTCGCCAGCCAACGACTGATCGCAGTGAGTGTTTCCATCTCGGTTCTCTTTTATACTGGATGCCAGAAACGTAACACGCCGAAGGCCACGATGACACCCTGGTATCTTTATCTGATCCGTACCGCCGACAATGCCCTGTATACCGGGATCACGACCGACGTAGCGCGCCGCTACCAGCAGCATCAACGGGGTAAAGGCGCGAAGGCGCTACGGGGAAAAGGGGAGCTGACGCTGGCATTTTCCGCACCGGTTGGCGATCGTTCACTGGCGTTACGCGCAGAATACCGGGTCAAAAGACTCACCAAGCGGCAAAAAGAACGGCTGGTTGCAGAAGGCGAAGGGTTTGCAGCGTTACTGAATGACCTGCAAACCCCGGCGCTTAAAAACGATTAAAGTGATCGTGATACTCGACCAGTCCCGTCACGCCGCTTAGCGCGTCTTCCGCTAAACGGTGTACCTGGAACGCGCTTTCGGTGCCCGGCCAGCGGCAATGCAGATCGTAATGGGCGGCCAGTTCAAAACCAAAGCGACTGTACAGTGCCGGATCGCCCAGGGTGACCACGGCGGCATAGCCAAATTCGTTGAGCGAATCCAGTCCTTCATAGACCAGCTGGCGCGCCAGACCTTGCCCACGGTAGTTTTCATCGACGGCCAGCGGTGCCATACCGACCCACTGCAGATCTTCACCCTGCACGTCGACGGGGCTGAATGCCACGTACCCCACCACCTGACCTTCATCGTCGGTGGCGACCAGACCGAGCGTCAGAAAACCATCTTCACGTAGATCGTGAACCAGTTTTGCTTCCGCATCGCTTTCGAATGAACGACGCAGCAGGGCATCAATGCCGGGGGCGTCAATGGGAATTTCTACTCGAATCAGCATGGTTCACCTACCGATGTTTGTTTGGTTTCTGGCGAGTATTTCATGCCCGCCTCAACAAAATCTGCCAGTTGCAGCAGCATAACGCGCAACGCTTTGGGCATCTGCTCCAGCTCAATGGCATCCATCAGGTTCTTCACATACAACCCTAACTCCGTATCCCCTTCGATCACCAGGCGGCGCTGGAAGAAGAGCGTATCCGGATCCTGCTTACGCGCGGCGATCATCAACAGATCGCTGGCATCAGCGCTAAAACTCACGTCGGCTTGCGCATCCTCGCTGACGATCAGTTTGTCATTCTCGACTGAGGTATACCACTTCAGGCCGATATCGCGAACCGTAATGCTTAACCAACGGCCTTCCAGGAATTCCAGTTCACCGTCTGCCAGGGCCTGGCGAAACTGCCAGCTCAGGACTTGTTCCAGAACCTGGCGTTGCAGTGCAAAGGGCGTCAGTTTAACTGGCACACTCATCAGAGACGGACCGAAATGTACTAAGCGTGAACGCAGCTTATCTAACACGAGCTTTACTCCCTGTTTCAATTATCCTGCTATTTTGCCATATCAGATAAACGACATAGCGGCGTAAATCAACAATTGCGTACGAAATCTCTACCTCTTTATTACTGATATCAATACGACTTTAACTGCCTTAAATCAAAAATTGTCGCAGCAAGGTTAACTAAAATCCTTGTTCGTTAACAATTATGCGTCCCAGGCGGCGCAATCTTCAGGATAAATTATGGAGCTGCTCTGCCCTGCCGGAAATCTCCCGGCGCTTAAGGCGGCCATCGAAAACGGCGCTGATGCTGTTTATATCGGGCTTAAAGATGATACCAACGCCCGCCACTTCGCCGGCCTTAACTTTACCGAGAAGAAATTGCAGGAAGCGGTGAGTTTTGTCCATCAACACCGCCGTAAATTGCACATCGCCATTAACACCTTTGCGCATCCGGACGGTTATGCCCGCTGGCAGCACGCGGTGGATATGGCCGCGCAACTGGGCGCGGATGCGCTGATCCTTGCCGATCTCGCGATGCTTGAGTATGCCGCAGTTCGTTATCCGCATATTGAGCGCCATGTCTCTGTTCAGGCTTCGGCAACGAATGAAGAAGCGATCAACTTTTATCACCGCAATTTTGATGTTGCCCGCGTCGTCCTGCCACGCGTGCTCTCGATTCATCAGGTGAAACAGCTTGCCCGCGTGACGCCCGTACCGCTGGAAGTTTTTGCTTTCGGCAGTCTATGCATTATGGCGGAAGGTCGCTGTTACCTCTCGTCCTATTTAACCGGTGAATCTCCCAATACGGTAGGCGCCTGCTCCCCTGCCCGCTTTGTGCGCTGGCAGCAGACGCCGCAGGGGCTGGAATCTCGCCTGAATGAAGTGTTGATCGACCGCTATCAGGACGGGGAAAACGCCGGTTATCCGACGCTGTGTAAAGGTCGTTATCTGGTTGATGGCGAGCGTTACCACGCACTGGAAGAACCAACCAGCCTGAACACGCTGGAACTGCTGCCGGAACTGTTGGCAGCGAATATTGCCTCGGTGAAAATCGAAGGCCGTCAGCGCAGCCCGGCCTATGTCAGCCAGGTCGCGAAAGTGTGGCGTCAGGCGATCGACCGCTGCATGGCCGACCCGCAAAACTATGCGCCGCAGGCAGCCTGGATGGAGACGCTCGGCGCGATGTCCGAAGGCACTCAGACGACGCTCGGCGCGTATCACCGTAAATGGCAGTGAGAAAAGCAATGAAATATTCCTTAGGGCCGGTGCTTTACTACTGGCCGAAAGAGACGCTGGAAGACTTCTATCAGCAGGCCGCCGCCAGCAGCGCGGATGTTATCTATCTCGGCGAAGCGGTGTGCAGCAAACGCCGCGCCACGAAAGTCGGCGACTGGCTGGATATGGCGAAGTCGCTCGCCGGTAGCGGCAAGCAGGTGGTGCTTTCAACGCTGGCGCTGGTGCAAGCCTCTTCTGAGCTGAATGAGCTGAAGCGTTATGTCGAAAACGGCGACTTTTTGCTGGAGGCCAGCGATCTTGGCGTGGTGAATATGTGCGCCGACCGCAAACTCCCGTTTGTCGCCGGACACGCGCTGAACTGCTACAACGCGGTCACGCTGCGCCTGCTGCTCAAACACGGGATGGTGCGCTGGTGTATGCCGGTAGAACTGTCCCGCGACTGGCTGATGAACCTGCTCAATCAGTGTGATGAACTGGGGATTCGCCAGCAGTTTGAAGTGGAAGTCCTGAGCTACGGGCATCTGCCGCTGGCTTACTCCGCTCGCTGCTTTACCGCTCGCTCGGAAGACCGGCCGAAAGATGAATGCGAAACCTGCTGCATCAAGTACCCGAATGGCCGCGACGTGCTCTCTCAGGAAAATCAACAGGTGTTCGTCCTCAATGGCATTCAGACCATGAGCGGCTATATCTACAATCTGGGTAACGAACTGACGTCAATGCAGGGTCTGGTGGATATCGTGCGTCTGTCACCGCTGGGAACCGAAACATTCGCTATGCTCGACGCCTTCCGCGCCAATGAAAATGGCGCATCGCCTCTGGCCCTTGAAGCACACAGTGATTGTAACGGTTACTGGAAACGCCTGGCCGGTCTGGAATTGCAGGCCTGATGCCTCTCTGCCGGATGGCGGCATAACTGCCTTATCCGGCCAACTCCAGGCCTGATCATCAGGTATTTTCTGTCCGCCACGCGTTTTATAAAGCTCACTTTGTTAACTACGGTTATCATTTTTTAATGCACTATTAAAAAATATGCCGATGACAAAGTGAGCCGTTATGACTGACAAAACCATTCCTTTCTCGGTGCTGGATCTGGCGCCGATTCCTGACGGATCCTCAGCAAAAGAGGCGTTCTCGCACTCGCTGGATCTTGCCCGTCTCGCGGAAAAACGGGGCTACCATCGCTACTGGCTGGCGGAACACCACAATATGACCGGTATCGCCAGTGCCGCAACTTCAGTGCTGATCGGCTATCTGGCCGCCAACACCCGCACGTTGCACCTCGGTTCCGGCGGCGTCATGCTTCCCAATCACTCACCGCTGGTGATCGCCGAGCAGTTCGGTACGTTGAATACGCTCTATCCGGGACGCATTGATCTCGGCCTAGGACGCGCGCCGGGCAGCGACCAGCCGACAATGCGAGCCCTGCGTCGTCATATGGGCGGCGATATCGATAACTTCCCTCGCGACGTCGCTGAGCTGGTGGACTGGTTTGACGCGCGCGATCCCAATCCGCAGGTACGCCCGGTGCCTGGCTACGGCGAGAAGATCCCGGTCTGGCTGTTAGGCTCCAGCCTCTACAGCGCACAGTTAGCCGCACAGCTTGGCCTGCCGTTCGCTTTTGCCTCCCACTTCGCACCGGATATGCTGTTCCAGGCGCTGCATCTGTACCGCACGCAGTTCCGGCCATCAGCACGGCTGGAAAAACCGTATGCCATGGTGTGCATCAACATCATTGCCGCCGACAGCAACCGTGATGCGGAGTATCTGTTCACCTCGATGCAACAGGCTTTCGTCAAGTTGCGGCGTGGTGAAACGGGCCAGCTCCCGGCGCCGATTCAAAATATGGATCAGTTCTGGTCGCCGTCAGAGCAGTACGGTGTACAGCAGGCGCTGAGCATGTCGCTGGTGGGCGATAAAACGAAAGTACGCCACGGACTGGAGTCAATTCTGCGTGAAACCCAGGCGGACGAGATCATGGTTAACGGGCAGATTTTTGATCATCAGGCGCGTCTGCACTCGTTTGATCTGGCGATAGATGTGAAAGAGGAGCTGGTGGGGTAGTTTTTTTGCCGGATAGCGGCTTCGCCTTATCCGGCCTACTCAATTCCTGTAGGCCCGGTAAGCGTAGCGCCACCGGGCATTTTGGTTACTGATACACAGGTAATAAATTAAAGCTCGACAGGATGTGTACCAGCGCGTTACCGACACCGAAAACCAGAATCAGGACAATTATCGGCTTACCACCCCAGACACGGAATTTCGGGCTGCCAAAGCGCTGACGTGACTTGCGAGCCAGCAGCGCCGGCACAATCGCGGCCCAGATGGTCGCCGCCAGTCCTGCGTAGCCAATGGCATACAGGAATCCGTTCGGCCACAACAACCCACCGACAATCGGCGGAACAAAGGTAAGCAGCGCCGTTTTGAAGCGCCCCAGCGCCGAATCGTCAAAACCAAACAGATCCGCCAGATAGTCAAACAGTCCCAACGTAACGCCGAGGAATGAACTCGCCACCGCAAAGTTGGAGAACACCACCAGCAACAGGTCCAGACTGCGACTGTTCAGCACCCCGCTTAGCGCCTGCACCAACACATCAATATTGCCGCCCTTCTGCGCGATACCGATAAACTCAGGACGAGGAATGTTTCCCATCGTCCCCAGCAACCAGACGCTGTACAGCACCAGCGCCAGCAGCGTGCCGTACACCAGGCACTTCACAATGGTGCGCGGGTCTTTACCGTAGTATTTCATCAGGCTTGGGACGTTACCGTGGTAGCCAAACGAAGCCAGACAGAACGGCAGCGTCATCAACAGGTACGGCGTATAAGAGGCGTGACTTTCCGCGACGTTAAACAGCGTTGTCGGCGTGACGTGCCCGAGCAGACTGCCGAAAGTCAGGAAGAAAGTAATGACCTTCGCACCCAGCACGATCGCCGTCATGCGGCTCACCGCTTTGGTACTCAACCACACGACAAACGCCACCAGCAGGGCAAAGCCAAACCCTGCCGCACGCGCAGGTACATTCAGCGACATTTCGCTGAAGGTATGGTGCAAAATAGAACCGCTCGCGGAAATATAAGCGTAGGTCAGGATATAGAGCACGAAGGCAATAGAAATACCGTTGACCACGTTCCAGCCTTTGCCCAGCAGATCTTTGGTGATGGTGTCGAAGCTTGAACCAATACGATAGTTGAGGTTTGCTTCGAGGATCATCAAACCGGAATGCAGCATGCAGAACCAGGTAAAAACCAGCGCCGCCATTGACCAGAAAAACCACGCACCGGACATGACCACCGGCAGAGAGAACATCCCTGCGCCGATAATGGTGCCGCCGATGATCACCACGCCGCCGAGCAGCGAAGGTGATGTCTGGGTGGTGGTTAGTGTTGCCATTTAGCGATTTCTCCAGCGAATAATGTTGTGGCCGCATTTTAATGTGCTGCACTGTACCAGTACAATAGTACGAATGAAATAAAAAAAGCCCCGATAATTTTACCGGGGCTGTATCTATTACTTTACATCAGTAAGCAAGAAGTTTTACGCGTCACGACGACGGCTGGAACCTTCTTCACGACGTGGGGCACGGCTACCTTCGCGACGTTCACCGCTGAAACGACGACCATCACCACGACCGCCTTCACGACGCTCACCGCCGAAACCGCGACCGCCTTCACGACGCTCGCCACCGAAGCTGCGACCACCGCCACGACGTTCAGTGTGCGGCTGTGCATCGCCCAGCAGCTGCATGTTCATCGGCTTGTTCAGGATGCGAGTGCGCGTAAAGTGCTGCAGTACTTCACCCGGCATGCCTTTCGGCAGTTCGATGGTGGAGTGCGAAGCGAACAGCTTGATGTTACCAATGTAACGGCTGCTGATGTCGCCTTCGTTTGCAATCGCGCCAACGATATGACGAACTTCAACACCATCATCACGGCCCACTTCAATGCGGTACAGCTGCATATCGCCAACGTCACGACGTTCACGACGCGGACGGTCTTCACGGTCGCCACGCGGGCCACGATCGTTGCGGTCACGCGGACCACGATCGTCACGGTCGCGGAACTCACGCTTCGGACGCATCGGCGCATCTGGCGGCAGAATCAGCGGACGTTCGCCCTGCGCCATCTTCAGCAGAGCGGCAGCCAGGGTTTCGATATCCAGCTCTTCGTCTTCCGCCGTCGGCTGCAGTTTCGCCAGCAGCGCACGGTACTGATCCAGATCGCTGCTTTCCAGCTGCTGCTGTACTTTAGCCGCAAATTTTTCCAGACGACGTTTGCCCAGCAGTTCTGCGTTCGGCAGTTCAACTTCCGGAATGGTCAGCTTCATCGTGCGTTCAATGTTACGCAGCAGACGACGCTCGCGGTTCTCAACGAACAGCAGCGCACGGCCTGCACGACCCGCACGACCGGTACGACCGATACGGTGAACGTAAGACTCGGAATCCATTGGGATATCGTAGTTTACGACCAGGCTGATACGCTCAACGTCCAGGCCACGGGCCGCAACGTCGGTTGCAATCAGGATATCCAGACGACCGTCTTTCAGACGTTCCAGGGTCTGCTCACGCAGTGCCTGGTTCATGTCGCCGTTCAGCGCAGCGCTGTTATAGCCGCTACGCTCCAGCGCTTCAGCCACTTCCAGAGTCGCGTTTTTGGTACGAACGAAGATAATCGCCGCATCAAAATCTTCCGCTTCCAGGAAACGCACCAGCGCTTCGTTTTTACGCATGCCCCAGACAGTCCAGTAGCTCTGGCTGATGTCCGGACGAGTCGTGACGCTGGACTGAATGCGCACTTCCTGCGGCTCTTTCATGAAGCGGCGGGTAATGCGACGAATCGCTTCCGGCATGGTGGCAGAGAACAGAGCGGTCTGATGACCTTCCGGGATCTGCGCCATGATGGTTTCAACGTCTTCGATGAAGCCCATACGCAGCATTTCATCGGCTTCGTCCAGTACCAGACCGCTCAGACGAGACAGATCCAGGGTACCGCGTTTTAAGTGATCAAGCAGACGACCCGGCGTACCGACGACGATCTGCGGCCCTTGACGCAGGGCGCGTAACTGCACGTCATAACGCTGGCCGCCGTACAGGGCAACCACGTTCACGCCGCGCATGTGTTTAGAGAAATCCGTCATGGCTTCGGCTACCTGAACCGCCAGTTCGCGGGTCGGTGCCAGCACCAGAATCTGAGGTGCCTTCAGCTCAGGATCAAGATTGTTGAGCAGCGGTAAAGAGAACGCTGCCGTTTTGCCGCTACCGGTCTGGGCCATGCCCAGAACATCGCGACCGCCCAGCAGATGCGGAATGCACTCTGCCTGGATTGGAGATGGTTTTTCGTAACCCAGATCGTTAAGGGCTTCAAGGATAGGAGCCTTCAGGCCCAGATCTGCAAAAGTGGTTTCGAATTCAGCCATGTAGTACGTGTGCCTCAAAATTAATGGCGGCCAGTCTACATAACTCATCATGAAATTGATCTGCAATTTTCATTGAAAAGTGTGAACCGGCTCAAAGTAGGTGTATTAACGAACAACAACGCCCTCACCCGTGAAGGTGATGGCAATCAAAAAAGATTACGGGCTGATGTGTACGTCAGCTATTGCTGGTCCGATTCTGCCAGGTCATCTTGGTCCTGGCCCAGGAGCGATAATTCCAACAATGCATATCGGTGCTCAACAAAGTTATGAACGTTGTTAGCCACCGCCAGTTTGAACAATGCCGTAGCGTTGTCCAAATCCCCCAGACTTAGGTAGTACTTACCTAAATAGAAGTTGGTTTCACTGAGATGCTCAGCGAGCGAGGTGTTATCCGTTGCGTCCGCCTTGAGCCTATCCATCAGCGTTGCTTCGCTAATGTTGCCCAGGTAGAACTCGACAATGTTCCATCCCCATTGTTCTTTATCCGATTTCTCGAAGCGCTGTTTCAGCGCGACTTTCGCCTGCTTCTCATCGAGCTTCTGCTCAGCGAGATAAAGCCACAGGCTGCGGAAAGGATCATTGGGATCGTCTTGATAAAACGCCAGCAGATCATCTTGCGCTAACTTGTCGCGACCGCCGTAATACAATGCGATACCGCGATTTAAGTGCGCGTAGTTGTAAGTTGGATCAAGCTCAAGTACAGAATCAAACGCTTCATAGGCAGCATCAAAATTGCCTGCCTGCGTTAAATAAATGCCTAAGTAATTGAATACTTCAGGCATATCAGGTCTGATTGCCAGCGCTTGTGAAAAATCATTTCGCGCTAATGCCCTCAAACCGAGACTATCATACAACACTCCGCGCTCATATAAAAGCTGTGCGCGTTCGTCATCGGTTAAAGCCCGACTGGCAAGAATTTGTTCCATGCGTGCCAGAATCACTTCCTGCTGCAAAGTCGGTTGCAATGGTACTGCGAGGACTTCACTCTTACGCCAGGTGGAGTTACTGCATCCAGCCAGCGTGAGTGCTGTTGCCACGAAACACCAGCGCAAAAAAGGCTTCATTTCCCACTCCCGAAGACAACGATTAATTGAACGTCCTGTTCCCCGGTTGCTAACAAGGCGTCCTGCCAGGTTAAAAGCCCTCCGCAACCGCGGAGGGCAAATGGCAACCTTACTCGCCCTGCTGGCTAGCCGGAGCTTCCGGTGCAGCCGCTGGCTGAGATTGTTCAGTTGCTTCTTTAATGCTCAGACGTACACGGCCCTGGCGATCAACTTCCAGAACTTTAACCGGTACTTCCTGGCCCATCTGCAGGTAATCGGTCACTTTCTCTACGCGCTTATCTGCGATCTGCGAGATGTGTACCAGACCTTCTTTACCGCCGCCGATGGCAACGAACGCACCAAAGTCAACGATACGGGTCACTTTACCGTTGTAGATACGGCCTACTTCGATTTCTGCGGTGATCTCTTCGATACGGCGAATTGCGTATTTCGCTTTTTCACCGTCGGTTGCTGCGATTTTCACGGTACCGTCATCTTCGATTTCGATGGTGGTGCCGGTTTCTTCGGTCAGCGCACGGATAACAGAACCGCCTTTACCGATCACGTCTTTGATTTTGTCCGGGCTGATCTTGATAGTGTGGATACGCGGTGCAAACTGAGAAATGTCGCCGCGTGGCGCATTGATCGCCTGTTCCATCACGCCCAGGATGTGCAGACGCGCACCTTTAGCCTGGTTCAGAGCAACCTGCATGATCTCTTTGGTGATACCTTCAATTTTGATATCCATCTGCAGAGCAGAGATACCGTCACGGGAACCCGCAACTTTGAAGTCCATATCGCCCAGGTGATCTTCGTCGCCCAGGATGTCAGACAGAACAACGTAGTTGTCGCCTTCTTTCACCAGACCCATCGCGATACCCGCAACGGCCGCTTTGATCGGCACGCCTGCGTCCATCAGCGCCAGGGAGGCACCACACACGGAAGCCATGGAAGAAGAACCGTTGGATTCGGTGATTTCAGAAACCACACGAACGGTGTACGGGAATTTATCCAGATCCGGCATCACTGCCAGCACGCCGCGTTTCGCCAGACGACCGTGACCAATTTCACGACGCTTCGGAGAACCTACCATGCCGGTTTCGCCGACGCAGTACGGAGGGAAGTTGTAGTGGAACAGGAAGTTGTCAGTACGCTCGCCCATCAGTTCGTCGAGGTTCTGCGCATCACGGGTGGTACCCAGGGTCGCGGTAACCAGCGCCTGAGTTTCGCCACGGGTGAACAGAGCGGAACCGTGGGTACGCGGCAGTACGCCAGTACGTACGTCCAGACCACGAATCATGTCTTTTTCGCGGCCATCGATACGCGGCTCACCGGCCAGTACGCGGCTACGAACCACGTTTTTCTCGATTGCGTGCAGGATTTCACCCAGTTCGTTAGCGTCCAGGGATTCATCTTCTGCCACCAGCGTCGCGATGGTTTCAGACTTGATCACGTCAACCTGAGCATAACGCTCTTGTTTGTCGGTGATGCGGTAAGCGTCGCTCAGGCGCGCTTCAGCCAGCGCAGCAACGCGCGCGTTCAGCGCTTCGTTGACGGCTTCTGGCTGCCAGTCCCAACGTGGTTTACCGGCTTCTTTCACCAGTTCGTTGATTTCTTTGATAACAACCTGCTGCTGATCGTGACCAAACACGACAGCACCCAGCATCTGGTCTTCGCTCAGCAGTTCTGCTTCGGACTCAACCATCAGCACGGCGGCTTCGGTACCAGCAACCACCAGATCCAGCTTGCTCTCTTTCAGCTCGTCCTGAGTCGGGTTCAGTACGTACTGGTCATTGATATAACCCACACGTGCCGCACCGATTGGGCCGTTAAACGGAATACCAGACAGAGACAGTGCAGCAGAGGCACCGATCATCGCGACGATATCCGGGTTAACCTGCGGGTTAACGGAAACGACGGTGGCGATAACCTGAACTTCGTTCACAAAACCTTCCGGGAACAGCGGGCGAACCGGGCGGTCAATCAGACGCGCGATCAGGGTTTCGCCTTCGCTTGGACGGCCTTCACGACGGAAGAAGCTACCTGGGATACGGCCAGCAGCGTAGGTACGCTCCTGATAGTTAACGGTCAGCGGGAAGAAGTCCTGGCCCGGCTTCGCTTTTTTCTGGCCGACAACGGTCACGAATACCGCAGTGTCATCCATGCTAACCATAACAGCGGCAGTGGCCTGACGGGCCATCATGCCGGTTTCCAGCGTGACGGTATGCTGACCGTACTGGAATTTACGAACGATCGGATTAAGCAAAATAATATCCTTTCAAATTTTTGGCGACACAGACTGAATCGCCGTTAATACCCGATCTTCTGCGCATCCTCGCGACTAATGACAACCCTAACCCATACGAAATTGGGTAAAGCCTCTCATTAGCCGCGCGAACCTCTGCAACGGAAGATCATTCATAGCAACAATACAATAGTTTCCAGTGAATTGCTGCCATCTGCTTGAAAAAAGGGGCCATGAAGGCCCCCTTTTACGAAACTCGCAAGAATTAGCGACGCAGACCCAGACGCTCGATCAGCGCGGTGTAGCGTGCAACATCTTTACGTTTCAGGTAGTCGAGCAGTTTACGACGCTGAGAAACCATGCGCAGCAGACCACGACGGCTGTGGTGATCTTTTTTGTGCTCTGCAAAGTGGCCCTGCAGGTGGTTAATCTGTGCAGTCAACAGAGCAACCTGAACATCGGTAGAACCGGTGTCGTTTGCATCACGACCGAACTCAGAAACGATTTTAGCTGTAGCTTCAGTACTTAGAGACATTTTAAAACTCCAAAGTATTAAGTATGAAAGGACGCCGATCTCTAATTCAGCGTTCCCAGTGTACGCCAGGTGAACTGTTAAAAAATTCACGCGACGTTAAGCGGCAGTATTCTACTCGTAGCGCCTTCTTATCGCAAGACGAACCCGTGCTACGCCGGATACTCCACCACTAATCGGCGAGGAGCCACCCGACCTTCGTCGTCGATCTCGCCCATACCGATAAATTTACCGTCATCACCTTCCGTGACACGGACTAACCCTTCCAGCGGCGCGCCGTTTGTACGAACCGGGTTACCGTTTTTGAAGTAAACCGAAGAGGTTAGCGGCAAATTAACGATAGGGTAGTCCGAAGCTGGACTGTCCATCGGCATCAACAGCGGATCAAGCAGTTGTGCTGCCGGGATCCCCTGTAGCTCCGCCTGTTCGACCATTTCACGCAGACGTTCCAGTGTGACCATACGATCCACCGGATATTTGCTGACCGTCAAACGACGCAGGAAGATTACGTGCGCGCCACATCCCAGTTTCTCACCCAGATCGTCAATAATAGTACGAATATAGGTGCCTTTCGAACAGTGCACTTCCAGCTCCAGTTCATCTCCTTCATGACGGATAAACAGCAGCTCGTAAACGGTAATCGGTCGGGCTTCACGCGGCACTTCAATGCCCTGGCGCGCGTACTCGTACAGTTTTTTGCCCTGATACTTCAGCGCCGAATACATCGACGGCACCTGCTCGATATCACCGCGGAACGTGTCCAGCGCGGCAGCCAATTGCTCAGGGGTGAAGGTGACCGGGCGCTCCTGCACGATTTGCCCATCGGCATCGGACGTGTCTGTACGCTGTCCCAGACGGGCAATCACCCGATAACGCTTGTCAGAATCCAGCAGATACTGCGAAAACTTGGTCGCTTCCCCGAGGCAAATCGGCAGCATGCCGGTCGCTAACGGATCCAGCGCTCCGGTATGCCCGGCGCGGTTGGCGTTATAGATGCGTTTGACTTTTTGCAGTACGTCATTGCTGGACATGCCCTGCGGCTTATCCAGCAGCAGGACACCATGAATGTCGCGACCACGACGACGAGGACGACTCATTAGTCCTCCTTGCTGTCGTCCGGGTTTACACGACGTTCTTCGTCATGTTTAACCACGTTGGTCACCAGGTTGGACATGCGCATCCCTTCCACCAGCGAGTTATCGTAGAAGAAGGTCAGTTCCGGCACGATACGCAGACGCATCGCTTTACCCAGCAGGCTACGGATGAAACCGGACGCTTCCTGTAACGCTTTGATGCCCGCCTTGATAGCGTCTTCATCTTTGTCATTCAGGAAGGTGACATACACTTTGGCATACGCCAGATCGCGTGACATTTCGACACCGGAAACGGTGGTCATCATGCCCAGACGCGGGTCTTTAATTTCGCGCTGCAGGATGATTGCGATTTCTTTTTGCATCTCCTGTCCCACGCGCTGCGGGCGACCGAATTCTTTCGCCATAATAAATTCTCCAGACAAAAAAGGGGCCTTGAGCCCCTTTTAAAAATTATTGCCGGGTGGCGCTTCGCTTCCCCGGCCTACGCAAAACCATCTTCTAAGTATTTCGGGTTGCAACAAGGCGGCAAGGGCGTGAATCCCCGGGAGCATAGATAACTATGTGACCGGGGTGAACGCACGTAGCCAACGCAGTGGCGGCCCGAAAGACGACGAAGATTATGCGATCGTACGCTGAATCTCGATGATCTCGAACACTTCGATCATATCGCCAACGCGAACGTCGTTGTAGTTCTTCACGCCGATACCACATTCCATGCCGTTACGGACTTCGTTAACGTCATCTTTGAAGCGGCGCAGGGATTCCAGCTCGCCTTCATAGATAACCACGTTGTCACGCAGGACGCGGATTGGGTTGTGACGTTTGATCGTCCCTTCGGTAACCATACAGCCCGCGATGGCACCAAATTTCGGTGATTTAAACACATCACGAACTTCAGCCAGACCGATGATCTGCTGTTTCAGTTCCGGAGACAGCATACCGCTCATCGCCGCTTTCACTTCGTCGATCAGGTTATAGATGACGGAGTAGTAGCGCAGATCCAGGCTTTCTGCTTCGATCACTTTACGTGCAGAGGCATCAGCACGGACGTTGAAGCCAACCAGAATCGCGTTGGACGCCGCAGCCAGGGTCGCGTCGGTTTCGGTGATACCACCGACACCAGAACCGATGATCTTCACTTTCACTTCGTCGGTAGACAGTTTCAGCAAGGAGTCGGAGATCGCTTCCACAGAGCCCTGAACGTCGGCCTTCAGCACGATGTTCACTTCGTGAACTTCGCCTTCGGTCATGTTGGCGAACATGTTCTCGAGTTTGGATTTCTGCTGACGCGCCAGTTTCACTTCACGGAATTTGCCCTGACGATACAGCGCAACTTCACGTGCTTTCTTCTCGTCACGTACCACAGTGACTTCGTCACCGGCAGCCGGAACACCAGACAGACCCAGGATTTCCACTGGAATGGACGGACCCGCTTCCAGTACTTCCTGACCCAGTTCGTTACGCATCGCACGAACGCGACCGTATTCGAAGCCGCACAGTACGATATCGCCTTTGTGCAGCGTACCTTCACGCACCAGTACGGTAGCAACCGGACCACGACCTTTATCCAGGAAGGATTCGATAACCGCACCGCTCGCCATCCCTTTACGGACCGCTTTCAGTTCGAGAACTTCGGCCTGCAGCAGGATCGCATCCAGCAGTTCGTCGATACCGGTACCTGCTTTTGCAGAAACGTGGACGAACTGGCTCTCACCGCCCCACTCTTCCGGCAGAATGCCGTACTGGGACAGTTCGTTTTTAACGCGATCCGGATCGGCTTCCGGCTTATCGATTTTGTTCACCGCCACCACAACCGGCACACCCGCCGCTTTCGCGTGCTGAATAGCTTCGATGGTCTGCGGCATCACGCCGTCATCTGCTGCAACAACCAGAACCACGATATCCGTTGCCTGCGCACCACGAGCACGCATGGAGGTAAACGCGGCGTGACCCGGGGTGTCCAGGAAGGTGATCATACCGTTGTCGGTTTCAACGTGGTAAGCACCGATGTGCTGGGTAATGCCGCCCGCTTCGCCAGAGGCCACTTTCGTTGAACGAATGTAGTCCAGCAGAGACGTTTTACCGTGATCAACGTGACCCATGATGGTCACAACCGGTGCGCGCGGTTCAGCCGCAGCACCCGTATCACGGTCGCTCATTACGGCTTCTTCCAGCTCGTTCTCACGACGCAGGATAACTTTGTGTCCCATCTCTTCGGCAACCAGCTGTGCGGTTTCCTGGTCGATCACCTGGTTGATGGTCGCCATTGCACCCAGCTTCATCATCGCTTTGATGACCTGAGAGCCTTTAACCGCCATCTTGTTCGCCAGATCGCCAACGGTGATGGTTTCGCCAATCACAACGTCACGGTTAACGGCCTGAGCTGGCTTCTGGAAGCCCTGCTGCAGTGCGGAACCTTTACGCTGTTTGCCGCCTTTACCACCGCGAACCGCGGCACGCGCTTCTTCACGGTCAGCTTTGGATTCAGCGTGTTTATTGCCTTTCTTCGCCGGACGCGCCGCTTTCGTGTTGCGACCACGGCCACGGCCGCCTTCCACTTCACGATCGTTTTCGTCTTCGGCCTGGCGAGCGTGCTGAGAAGTGGTGACATGATAATCGCTCTTATCTTCTTCCACTTTTTCCTGCTCAGCCCACACGCCTGCATTCTCTTCCGCCATACGGCGAGCTTCTTCCGCTACGCGGCGCGCTTCTTCTTCAAGCTTGCGACGTGCTTCTTCTTCCGCTTTACGCTTCAGCTCTGCAGCTTCATTCTCACGGCGGGCTTTCTCGGCCTGGGCGGTTTTGGTCATATCGTCAGTCTGTTGATTGCTCACTTTGTCTTTTTCCGCAGCTTCGCGTTTCGCTTTATCAGCGGCGTCACGCTTAGCTTGTTCTGCGGCCTCACGGTCAGCTTTTTGTTGCGCCTCGCGTTTGGCCATTTCTTCTGCCTCACGACGGGCCTGCTCTTCCGCTTCACGCTGCGCTTGCTCTTCCGCGGCAAGGCGTTCGGCCTCTTGCGGATCACGTTTCACAAAGGTGCGCTTCTTGCGGACTTCGATTTGTACCGATTTGCTTTTTCCACCGGTACCTGGAATGTTCAGGGTGCTGCGCGTTTTACGCTGCAGCGTCAGCTTATCCGGGCCAGAACCATTTTCACGGTTCAGGTGCGCCAGTAAAGTCTGTTTTTCTTGTGCGGACACAGAGTCATCAGCAGACTTCGGGATACCGGCATCAGCAAATTGCTGTACCAGGCGATCCACGGAGGTCTGTATCTCTGCGGCCAGCGCTTTTACGGTTACATCTGTCATGCTGTTCCTTCCTGCTACAGTTTATTACGCTTCGTCGCCGAACCAGCAAATATTACGGGCAGCCATAATCAGCTCACCGGCTTTTTCGTCGGTCAACCCTTCGATATCAGCCAGATCATCAATGCCCTGTTCGGCGAGATCTTCCAGCGTACAAACACCACGGGCAGCCAGTTTGAAGGCCATATCGCGATCTAATCCTTCCAGATTCAGCAGATCGTCAGCCGGCTTGTTATCACCGAGGCTTTCTTCCTGGGCCAGTGCCAGAGTGGTCAGTGCGTTTTTAGCACGCTCGCGCAATGCTTCAACGGTTGGCTCATCAAGGCCATCGATTTCCAGCAGTTCTTTCATTGGCACGTAGGCCAGTTCTTCCAGGGTTGCGAACCCTTCTTCAACCAGAACAGTGGCGAACTCTTCATCAATATCGAGATATTTGGTGAAGGTATCGATCGCGGCATGTGCTTCAGCCTGATGTTTAGCCTGGAGGTCATCAACGGTCATCACGTTGAGTTCCCAGCCGCTTAATTGTGAAGCCAGGCGGACGTTCTGACCATTACGTCCAATTGCTTGCGCCAGGTTACCGGCTTCAACGGCGATATCCATGGTGTGTTTATCTTCATCCACCACGATAGACGCAACGTCAGCAGGCGCCATAGCGTTAATCACGAACTGCGCCGGGTTATCATCCCACAGGACGATATCGATGCGCTCGCCGCCCAGCTCGGTCGAAACCGCCTGAACGCGTGCGCCACGCATACCGACACACGCGCCGACCGGGTCGATACGCTTGTCGTTGGTTTTCACCGCGATTTTCGCACGGGAACCCGGATCGCGAGCGGCTGCTTTAATTTCAATCACTTCTTCGCCAATTTCCGGCACTTCAATGCGGAACAGTTCGATCAGCATTTCCGGCTTGGAGCGCGTCACGAACAGCTGTGCGCCACGTGCTTCCGGGCGAACAGAGTAAAGAACGCCACGAATACGGTCGCCAGGGCGGAAGTTTTCGCGCGGCAGCATATCTTCACGCAGGATCACAGCTTCAGCATTGCTGCCCAGATCCAAAGAGATGTTGTCGCGGTTCACTTTCTTCACCACGCCGGTGATGATTTCACCTTCGTGTTCACGGAACTGATCGACAACCATCGCGCGTTCAGCTTCACGAACTTTCTGTACGATAACCTGTTTTGCGGTCTGGGTAGTGATACGGTCAAAGGTCACAGATTCAATCTGATCTTCAACGTAATCGCCCAGGTTCAGGCTTTCGTCTTCAAAACGCGCGGCTTCCAGCGTGATTTCTTTCGTCGGCTGGGTCACTTCTTCAACAATCACCCAACGACGGAAAGTGTCAAAATCACCGCTTTTACGATCGATTTCTACGCGAACGTCAATCTCTTGTTCATATTTTTTCTTTGTCGCTGTAGCCAGCGCACTTTCCAACGCTTCAAAAATTTTCTCGCGTGGCAGCGCCTTTTCATTGGATACGGCTTCAACAACAGCCAAAATTTCTTTGTTCATCGCGGGCTTTTCACCTCATCCAGACTGTTAAAAGTGGGGAACCAGGTTCGCCTTCTGGATATTACTCAGCGCGAACACTTCATCTTTTCCTTCGACTGTGACGGTGATCATTTCACCATCTACCGCTTTGATAACGCCCTGCCATTTACGGCGATTCTGTACCGCCATGCGGAGTACCAGCGAAACTTCTTCACCCAGGAAACGCACATAGTGTTCAGCAGTGAACATTGGGCGGTCGAGACCCGGTGAGGAGACTTCCAGGTTGTAAGCCACAGTAATAGGATCTTCGACGTCCAGAACTGCGCTCACCTGGTGGCTCACATCAGCACAATCATCAACATTGATGCCATCTTCACTATCAATATAGATGCGCAGTGTGGATGTGCGACCGCGAATAAATTCGATGCCGACCAGCTCGTAACCTAAGGCTTCAACTGGCGCTGTAATCATCTCTGTTAATTTTTGCTCTAATGTGGACAAGCCCACCCCCAAGACATAAAAAAAGGGCCTAAAGCCCAGTTAT
Source organism: Citrobacter freundii complex sp. CFNIH2 (assembly GCF_002880615.1). NCBI lineage: Bacteria > Pseudomonadati > Pseudomonadota > Gammaproteobacteria > Enterobacterales > Enterobacteriaceae > Citrobacter > Citrobacter freundii complex sp. CFNIH2. The sequence continues at coordinate 3,448,193 of NZ_CP025757.1, forward strand.
TCTGTAGTCAGATAACAAAAAACCCCGATAAATCGGGGCTTTAGATAACTGAACCCTATAACCGCAACTGCGGTCTGGAGAACCTTCCGAAAGAATTTTTTTCAAATCCAGCTACGAAGGCCATAGTCTTCACAGTATATTTGAAAAAGAACTCTAAGGGAAAGTGGTTGCGGGGGCCGGATTTGAACCGACGACCTTCGGGTTATGAGCCCGACGAGCTACCAGGCTGCTCCACCCCGCGCCTGAAACGTGGCAAATTTTACTCGTTTTGGGTAAAAGATGCAAATACTGCTGGGATTTGGTACCGAGGACGGGACGTAAAATCTGCGCGTATTATATTGATTACCCCCCCATTGTGTCAACCTTGTTAACGACATAACCTGACACGCCGTCATCAGCGTAATTTGCGGAAAAAAACACGAAACTCTTCCTGTCTCCGTAAAAAGATGATTAAATGAAAACTCATTTATTTTGCATAAAAATGCACTGAGAGCAGAAAGCCGATCTCACCTTCAGTCTATCAAGCAGGGTTTTATTTTATGACGACGATTCTCAAGCATCTCCCGGTAGGTCAACGTATTGGTATCGCTTTTTCCGGCGGCCTGGACACCAGCGCGGCACTGCTGTGGATGCGACAAAAAGGGGCTGTCCCATATGCATATACTGCGAACCTGGGTCAGCCAGACGAGGAGGACTATGATGAGATCCCTCGTCGTGCAATGGAATACGGTGCAGAGAACGCTCGACTGATCGACTGCCGTAAACAACTGGTTGCTGAAGGTATCGCCTCGATTCAGTGCGGTGCATTCCATAACACCACTGGCGGGCTCACCTATTTCAATACCACGCCGCTGGGTCGTGCAGTCACCGGCACCATGCTGGTTGCAGCGATGAAAGAAGATGGCGTCAATATCTGGGGCGACGGCAGCACCTATAAAGGAAACGACATCGAGCGTTTCTATCGCTATGGCCTGCTGACAAACGCTGAATTGCAGATTTACAAACCGTGGCTGGATACGGATTTTATCGATGAACTGGGCGGCCGTCATGAGATGTCTGAGTTTATGATCGCCTGCGGTTTCGACTACAAAATGTCCGTCGAAAAAGCCTACTCCACGGACTCCAACATGCTCGGCGCGACGCACGAAGCCAAAGACCTCGAGTTTCTGAATTCCAGCGTCAAGATCGTCAACCCAATCATGGGCGTGAAGTTCTGGGATGAGAACGTGAAGATCGCGGCGGAAGAAGTCACCGTTCGTTTCGAACAGGGTCATCCGGTCGCGCTGAACGGTAAGACCTTCAGTGACGATGTGGAAATGATGCTGGAAGCGAACCGCATCGGCGGTCGTCACGGTCTGGGAATGAGCGACCAGATTGAAAACCGTATTATTGAAGCCAAAAGCCGTGGTATTTACGAAGCCCCTGGGATGGCGCTGCTGCATATCGCCTATGAGCGTCTGCTGACGGGTATCCACAACGAAGACACCATCGAGCAGTATCACGCCCACGGCCGTCAGTTAGGTCGTCTGCTCTATCAGGGCCGTTGGTTCGATTCTCAGGCGCTGATGTTGCGTGATGGTCTGCAACGTTGGGTCGCCAGCCAGATTACCGGTGAAGTGACGCTGGAACTGCGTCGCGGCAACGACTATTCGATCCTCAATACCGTGTCCGACAACCTGACCTATAAGCCAGAGCGTCTGACAATGGAGAAAGGTGACTCCGTGTTCTCACCGGACGATCGTATTGGGCAGTTGACCATGCGTAACCTGGATATCACCGATACCCGCGAGAAGCTGTTCGGCTATGCGCAGTCTGGTCTGCTGACCGCCTCTTCCGCAACCGGCCTACCACAGGTTGAGAATCTGGAAAATAAAGCGAAATAAATATTCATCATCTTAAGGCCGCGAAAGCGGCCTTTTTTATGCGCGGAATATAGGGCGTCTGTAGATCGGATAAGGCGTTTACGCCGCCATCCGACATTATCACAACGCCTGATGGCGCTACGCTTATCAGGCCTACACAGGACAGCCACAAATGACAGGCGAAAAAAAAGACGCTTTTCAGCGTCTTTCTTTCGGAATATTGGTACTGAGGATGGGACTCGAACCCACAAGCCCGTTAGGGCACTACCACCTCAAGGTAGCGTGTCTACCAATTCCACCACCTCAGCACGGATACTACGATTACTGTGGGATATCGCTGGTCGGCTTAGCCGGAGCAGCTGGCTGAGGCTGTTCGGTTTTCGCCGGCGCACTCAGATTTTCCCACTCACTTCCTTTATTGGTTTTGTTGCTGTTGATATTGCCCAGCACCAGACTGATGATAAAGAACAATGTCGCCAGCACAGCCGTCATACGGGTCATGAAGTTACCAGAACCACTTGAACCAAACAGCGTAGCGGAAGCGCCTGCTCCGAAGGAGGCTCCCATATCAGCGCCTTTACCTTGCTGCAGCATGATCAAGCCCACAAGGCCAATTGCCACAATAAGGAAAACTACCAAAAGAGCTTCGTACATAATCAACCTGTTCCTTGCGGAGTTGCCGCATACCAATGCTTCTAACCAATAACGCGGGATATTTTACTGTTTCCCACTGAAGCGGGTGTGAATACTAACCAAAGCGAATGACCTTCGCAAGGGCAATTTTAGTGCATTGTATCAACTGCGGAAAAAAACAGCAAAAGCCGGTTTTCCCTTTAATAAAAAGGCAGCAAACGCCGCCTTTTTATGCAGTTAAGTCTGTCTTACACCGCTTTGACCGCATCCGCGATGCGATGGGCGAACTCGGTCACCTGGGCTTCGTCTTCGCCTTCAACCATCACGCGGATTAACGGCTCAGTGCCCGATTTACGCAGCAGTACTCGCCCACGACTTCCCAGTGCGGATTCCACGTCCGCGGTCACGGCTTTCACCGTTTCATTTTCCAGCGGATCGCCGCTGCCGGCGGTGTAACGCACATTCACCAGAATCTGCGGGAACATTTTCATGCCGCTGCACAGATCGTGAAGGCTCATGTGGTTACGCACCATCGCAGCCACCACCTGCAGACCGGCAACAATGCCATCACCGGTGGTGGTTTTATCCAGCAGAATGACGTGACCAGAGTTTTCCGCGCCGATACGCCAGCCTTTTTCCTGCATTTTTTCCAGCACGTAGCGGTCACCGACTTTCGCACGGGTAAACGGAATGCCGAGTTGCTTGAGCGCCAGTTCCAGACCCATGTTGCTCATCAGCGTCCCGACCGCGCCACCGCGCAGTTGTCCCTGACGCAGGGCTTCACGGGCGATGATATACATGATCTGATCGCCATCGACTTTATTGCCTTCATGGTCAACCATGATCACGCGGTCGCCGTCGCCATCCAGCGCGATACCCAGATCGGCTTTTTCCGCGAGCACGCGGGCCTGCAAGGCACGCACATCGGTGGCGCCGACTTCTTCGTTAATATTCACGCCATTTGGCTCACAGCCAATGGTAATCACCTTCGCACCCAGTTCACGCAGCACGTTAGGCGCAATGTGATAGGTTGCTCCATTGGCGCAATCCACCACAATTTTAAGTTCATTCAGGCTCAACTCGTTCGGGAATGTGCCTTTGCAAAATTCAATGTAACGCCCCGCTGCGTCAACGATGCGGCTGGCTTTACCGAGCTCAGCGGAGTCCACACAGGTGATCTCTTTTTCCATCTCCGCTTCAATGGCTTCTTCGACGGCGTCGGGCAGCTTGGTACCGTCGATGGAGAAGAATTTAATACCGTTGTCGTAGAAGGGGTTATGCGATGCGGAGATCACAATCCCGGCTTCGGCGCGGAAAGTACGCGTCAGGTAAGCAACCGCAGGCGTCGGCATTGGTCCTGTAAACGAGGCGGACAACCCTGCCGCCGCCAGGCCCGCTTCAAGCGCTGACTCCAGCATGTAACCGGAAATTCGGGTGTCTTTGCCGATGATGATTTTACGCGAGCCGTGGCGCGCCAGGACTTTACCGGCCGCCCAGCCCAACTTCAGTACAAAATCAGGCGTAATCGGCGCATCGCCCACGCGACCACGGATCCCATCAGTGCCAAAATATTTACGGTTACTCATAGCGTTTGTTTTCCTTTGCGGACAATGTGGCTTCCACCACACGCATCGCTTCTACGGTTTCTTTGACGTCATGGACACGAATGATCTGCGCCCCCTGCATAGCAGCAATGACCGCACAGGCAAGGCTACCGCTCAGACGCTCTGATGGACCCACATTGAGCAGTTGGCCCACCATCGATTTACGTGACATTCCCACCAGCAGCGGCAGGTTAAAATGGTGAAATTCAGCCAGTCGCGCCAGTAATGTATAGTTATGGGAGAGATTTTTACCGAAACCGAATCCCGGGTCGAGCAACAATTTCTCTTTTGCGATGCCAGCCCTTTCACAACGTGCTATTTGCTCAATAAAGTAGCGATTTACATCCGCAAACACGTCCTCATATTTGGGTGCTTCCTGCATGGTCTTCGGCTGTCCCTGCATATGCATCAGACAAACCGGCAAACCGGTTTCTGCCGCTGCCTCCAGCGCGCCGGGTTCAGAGAGCGAGCGAATATCGTTAATGATGTGAGCGCCCACTCTTGCTGATTCGCGGATCACTTCAGGCTTTGAGGTATCCACCGAAATCCAGACTTCAAAACGTTGGGCAATCGCCTCAACCACCGGGATAACACGCGCCAGTTCCTCTTCCACACTCACATCCGCCGCACCGGGGCGCGTAGACTCACCGCCGACATCAATGATGGTCGCCCCGGCATTAATCATCAGATTGGCATGTTTAACCGCCTCAATCAGCGTGTTATGCGTTCCACCATCTGAGAAGGAATCCGGCGTGACGTTAAGGATCCCCATCACATGAGGATGGCTAAGATCCAGTGAAGTGCCCTGGGCATAGAGTTTCATGGTGTTATCCCTGGTATAAATTGATAAGAAAAAACCCCGGAGCAAGCACCAGGGTTTTCAATAAAACGCAGTCATCAACAACGGTAACTTATTTGTCGCCTAACTGCTCTGACATGGTATTACCTGGGTTCGGCGTGCGCGGTTCATCAACCGGGCGCGGCGCACGAGGTGTGCCATTGTTGTCAGAATTGTTAGAGCCCGGTTCTTCCCAACCAGCTGGCGGGCGAACATCGCGGCGAGCCATCAGGTCATCAATCTGCGGCGCATCGATGGTCTCATATTTCATGAGCGCATCTTTCATGGCGTGCAGGATGTCCATGTTGTCATTCAGGAGCTGACGCGCACGATTGTAGTTACGCTCAATCAGCGCTTTCACTTCCTGGTCGATGATACGCGCGGTTTCATCGGACATATGTTTCGCTTTTGCAACGCTACGACCGAGGAATACTTCGCCCTCTTCTTCCGCGTACAACAGCGGACCGAGTTTGTCGGAGAAGCCCCACTGGGTCACCATGTTACGCGCCAGGTTAGTTGCAACCTTAATGTCGTTCGACGCACCGGTAGAAACATGTTCAACACCGTAGATGATCTCTTCTGCCAGACGACCGCCGTACAGCGTGGAGATCTGACTTTCCAGCTTCTGACGGCTGGCGCTGATCGCGTCGCCTTCAGGCAGGAAGAAGGTCACACCCAGCGCACGACCGCGCGGGATAATCGTCACTTTATGCACCGGATCGTGTTCCGGTACCAGGCGACCGATAATCGCGTGGCCTGCTTCGTGGTACGCGGTCGATTCTTTCTGCGCTTCCGTCATCACCATGGAGCGACGTTCCGCACCCATCATGATTTTGTCTTTCGCTTTCTCGAACTCAACCATCGACACGACGCGCTTGTTGCCACGAGCAGCAAACAATGCCGCTTCGTTCACCAGGTTCGCCAGGTCCGCACCGGAGAAGCCCGGCGTACCACGGGCAATGATTGCCGCGTCGATATCCGGCGCCAGCGGTACGCGACGCATATGCACTTTCAGGATCTGTTCACGACCACGCACATCCGGCAAGCCGACCACAACCTGACGGTCGAAACGGCCTGGACGCAGCAGCGCAGGGTCAAGAACGTCTGGACGGTTAGTTGCCGCGATAACGATGATACCCTCGTTACCTTCGAAACCATCCATCTCAACCAGCATCTGGTTCAGGGTCTGTTCACGTTCATCATGACCACCACCCAGACCTGCGCCACGCTGGCGACCTACAGCATCGATTTCATCGATGAAGATAATACACGGTGCTGCTTTCTTGGCCTGTTCGAACATGTCACGCACACGAGATGCACCGACACCGACGAACATTTCCACGAAGTCAGAACCTGAAATCGTAAAGAATGGAACCTTCGCTTCACCTGCAATGGCTTTCGCCAGCAAGGTTTTACCAGTACCCGGAGGACCGACCATCAGGACGCCTTTCGGGATTTTACCGCCCAGTTTCTGGAAGCGGCTCGGCTCGCGCAGGTATTCGACCAGTTCCGCTACCTCTTCTTTCGCTTCGTCACAGCCTGCGACGTCGGCAAAAGTGGTTTTGATCTGATCTTCCGTCAGCATGCGCGCTTTGCTCTTACCGAACGACATGGCGCCTTTGCCACCACCGCCCTGCATCTGACGCATAAAGAAGATCCAGACGCCGATCAACAGCAGCATTGGGAACCAGGAAATGAAGATGGAAGCCAGCAGGCTCGGTTCTTCTGGTGGTTCACCCACAACCTTGACGTTCTTAGTCAGCAGGTTATCAAGCAGCTTCGGATCGTTTACCGGAATGTAAGTCGTGTAACGGTTACTATCTTTCTTGGTAACGTTAATCTCACGTCCGTTGATACGTGCTTCACGAACCTGGTCGTTGTTGACCTCTTGCAGGAAGGTAGAGTAATCCACCTTACGGCCATTAGACTCGCTGGGCCCAAAGCTCTGGAATACTGACATCAGCACAACGGCAATGACCAGCCAGAGTATTAGGTTTTTCGCCATGTCACTCAAGGGATTAACCTCTTATTACAACTGTGTTAAAAACAGCGTCAGGATACTCTATATCCAGCGTCTTTCAAACTTTCGTCTGAAATCGACCAGTTATGGTTTACGCCCGGTCGCTACAATATACACTTCACGCGAACGTGCGCGAGAAGAGTCCGGCTTACGAACTTTCACCTTCGTAAACAGGGAGCGAATTTCCCTTAGGTACTCATCGAAACCTTCGCCCTGGAACACCTTCACTACAAAACTGCCACCTGGCGCTAGCACATCACGACACATTTCTAACGCCAGTTCCACCAGATACATGGCACGGGGGATATCCACCGCCGGTGTTCCGCTCATGTTTGGTGCCATATCTGACATGACAACCTGGACTTTACTGTCACCCACGCGTTCCAGCAGCGCTTTCATGACAAGTTCATCACGAAAATCGCCCTGAAGAAAGTCCACACCAACGATAGGATCCATAGGTAAAAGATCACAAGCGATGATACGGCCTTTGCCGCCAATCTGCGAGACCACATACTGTGACCAGCCTCCTGGCGCAGCACCGAGATCGACTACTGTCATCCCCGGCTTAAAAAGTTTGTCACTTTGCTGTATTTCATCAAGTTTAAACCAGGCACGGGAACGCAACCCCTTTTTCTGTGCCTCTTGAACATATTTATCGCTAAAGTGTTCCTGAAGCCAGCGACTCGAGCTGGCAGAACGCTTCTTACCTGTCATTTAACTTTCCCATCGGGGCAGAACATCGTTGCCATACGGCGTAAATTTCCACGCACTATTTGGCGATATATGGGAGATGGCGGTAGAATGACCCGTTTTCAATCCCAACGTAAGCAAAAATATACGATGAATCTGAGTACTAAACAAAAACAGCACCTGAAAGGTCTGGCACATCCGCTCAAGCCGGTCGTTATGCTTGGCAATAATGGTTTGACCGAAGGGGTACTGGCCGAGATTGAACAAGCGTTAGAGCACCATGAACTTATCAAGGTGAAAGTCGCGTCTGAAGATCGCGAAACAAAAACCTTGATCGTGGACGCTATCGTGCGCGAAACCGGCGCCTGTAATGTACAGGTCATCGGTAAAATGCTGGTGCTTTATCGCCCGAGTAAAGAACGCAAAATCTCGCTGCCACGCTAAGAATATCCTAAAGTCGAACACAAAACCTGTGTAAAACGAGGGATTTCCCGCAAGCAGGAGAGCAAAATGCCACGCTCTCTTCGTTGATAAAAGGCCGCTATGCGGCCTTTTTCCTTTCTTTACAATACATCAACATCTTGAGCACTTACAGGTATTCTACCTTAGTGACTTCATATTCCACTTCACCGCCCGGCGTTTTGATCACCACGACGTCATCCTGTTCTTTGCCAATCAGACCGCGTGCAATTGGCGAGTTGACGGAAATCAGGTTCTGTTTGAAGTCCGCTTCGTCATCGCCCACGATACGCCAGGTCTGCTCTTCGTCGTTATCAAGGTTCAGAACGGTGACCGTCGCGCCAAAGACAACGCGACCGTTATTCGGCATTTTGGTGACATCGATGACCTGTGCATTCGACAGCTTCGCTTCGATGTCTTTGATACGACCTTCACAGAACCCCTGCTGTTCACGCGCCGCGTGATATTCCGCATTCTCTTTCAGATCGCCATGCTCACGCGCTTCGGCAATAGAGGCGATAATTTCAGGGCGGCGCACAGATTTCAGAAAATCCAGCTCTTCGCGTAATTTTTCTGCACCACGTAAGGTCATCGGAATCGCTTGCATTGGTTATACCTCTTGAACATTCCTGTAGGGGGCGACGCTGTGCCCCGGCTGTTAAGCCTGCCCCGGTATGGCGTCATACCCGGGCCAGAAGCAAAAAAATACCGACCCGGACGCAAGGTCCAGGTCAGCTACAATTCTTAATTTGATACGTATTTTACCCTGGAGTTCCCTATGGGTCATCGTTTACTTTCCAGGGCATTGCGCCGTAGTATGACGGCTTGTTTCCAGGTTGTTAGCGCGAGATTATGCGATTTTCCAGATTTATCATCGGATTGACCACCAGTGTAGCGTTCAGCGTCCAGGCCGCGAACGTTGACGAGTACATCAACCAGCTCCCTGCCGGAGCCAACCTTGCCCTCATGGTTCAGAAGGTCGGCGCCCCGACTCCCGCAATTGATTATCATAGTCAGCAAATGGCACTTCCTGCCAGTACGCAGAAAGTGATTACCGCGCTGGCGGCCTTAATTCAGCTTGGCCCTGACTTCCGCTTTACGACCACGCTGGAGACCAAAGGTAGCGTTGATGCGGGCGTTCTCAAAGGTGACTTAGTGGCGCGATTTGGTGCCGATCCGACGCTAAAAAGACAGGATATTCGGAATATGGTAGCGAACCTGAAAAAATCAGGCGTCACGCAAATCACCGGAAATGTCCTGATTGATACCTCTGTTTTTGCCAGTCACGATAAAGCGCCGGGATGGCCCTGGAACGACATGACCCAGTGCTTCAGCGCGCCGCCTGCGGCCGCCATTGTCGATCGAAACTGCTTCTCGATTTCGCTCTACAGCGCGCAAAAAGCGAACGATTTGGCCTATATTCGCGTGGCGTCTTACTACCCGGTCACGATGTTCAGCCAGGTTCGCACCCTCGCGCGCGGCTCTGCGGAGGCGCAATATTGTGAGCTGGACGTGGTGCCGGGCGATTTAAACCGCTTCACGTTGACCGGGTGTCTGCCGCAGCGTGCCGACCCTCTGCCGCTGGCATTTGCCATTCAGGACGGCGCCAGCTATGCCGGGGCGATCCTGAAAGATGAGCTCAAACAGGCCGGTATCACCTACAGCGGAACGTTATTACGCCAGACGCAGGTCAATGAGCCAGGCACCATTGTGGCAAGCAAGCAGTCTGCGCCGCTGCACGATCTGCTTAAGATTATGCTGAAAAAGTCGGACAACATGATTGCCGATACCGTCTTCCGGATGATTGGTCACGCACGGTTTAATGTACCGGGAACGTGGCGTGCGGGCTCCGATGCCGTGCGGCAAATCCTGCGTCAGCAAGCAGGGGTCGATATTGGCAACACGATTATTGCCGATGGCTCCGGCCTGTCGCGCCATAACCTGATTGCCCCCGCTACCATGATGCAGGTACTGCAATACATCGCACAGCACGACAACGAGCTGAACTTCATCTCAATGCTGCCGCTGGCGGGCTATGACGGCTCTCTGCAGTACCGTGCGGGTCTGCATCAGGCGGGCGTCGACGGTAAGGTCTCAGCGAAAACGGGGTCATTGCAGGGGGTATACAACCTGGCGGGCTTTATTACCACCGTAAGCGGGCAACGGATGGCGTTTGTACAATATCTGTCGGGTTATGCGGTAGAACCTGCCGATCAACGTAACCGCCGCATTCCGCTGGTTCGCTTTGAAAGCCGATTGTACAAAGATATCTATCAGAATAACTGAGTCAGCAGAAACAAAAACCCCGGCAACATGCCGGGGTTTTCTTGAGATTAACGCTTATAGATGAACTCGACGCCTTCTTCGTCGTCTTCGTCCCAGTCGTCATCCCAGTCGTCCTCTGCTTCTTCTTCCACTTCTGCGATTTGCTGGCGATGATAATCATCCCACATGAACTCGACTTTCTCTGGCTGCTTCTCTTCTTCCGCCTGAGTAATCGGGTTCTCGATGATAAAGGTCATCACATCCCAGCAGAGATCTTTCACGCCCAGTTGGCTGGCGGCAGAGATCAGATAGTACTTATCTTCCCAGCCCAGCGCCTGCGCGATAGCTTTGGCTTTCTCTTCCGCTTCGGCTTTGTCCAGCAAATCGATCTTGTTGAACACTAACCAGCGCGGTTTGGCTGCCAGATCCTGACTGTATTTTTCCAGCTCGCCGATGATGATGCGCGCATTCTCAACCGGATCGGAACCGTCGATCGGATCGATATCGATGAGGTGCAGCAGTACGCGGCAACGCTCAAGGTGTTTCAGGAAGCGGATGCCCAGACCAGCACCTTCCGCAGCGCCTTCAATCAGCCCTGGAATGTCCGCGACCACGAAGCTCTTCTCGTTATCCATACGGACAACGCCGAGGCTCGGCACCAGCGTGGTAAACGGATAATCCGCCACTTTAGGCTTCGCCGCAGAGACCGCTCGGATAAAGGTCGATTTACCGGCATTTGGCATCCCCAGCATGCCCACATCCGCCAGCAGCATCAGCTCCAGCAGCAGGTCACGCTTGTCACCCGGCGTCCCCATTGTTTTCTGCCGCGGCGTACGGTTGACGGAGGATTTAAAGCGGGTGTTACCCAGACCGTGCCAGCCGCCTTTTGCGACCATCAGACGCTGACCGTGTTTGGTCATGTCGCCCATGGTTTCGCCCGTGCCCTGGTCGATCACACGCGTCCCTACCGGCACTTTAATGGTGACATCTTTCCCGCGTTTACCGGTGCAGTCACGGCTGGCGCCATTCTGACCTCGCTCTGCGCGAAAAGATTTCTCAAAACGGTAGTCGATCAGGGTGTTCAGGTTTTCGTCTGCTTCCATCCAGACGTCGCCACCATCACCGCCATCGCCGCCGTCCGGACCGCCTTTCGGGATATATTTCTCACGGCGGAAGCTTACGCAACCATTACCGCCATCGCCTGCAACGACCAGAATCGTTGCTTCATCAACAAACTTCATTTTACTCTCCGTAAATCATTCGCCTGAGCGGGGCTGCGATACCACCGATTCATGCTTACGTAATCCGCCCCAAATACGATGACCAATGGCGGAGTACATCGCGCCCGCAACCACGACAAACGCACCGAGATAACCGAGAAGGTTTAACATCGGTCTGGCGAAGAAATCGGGCCAGGCCATAGATAAAAGATCTGAAAATAACAGCGTAAACAGCGGGGTGAGCGTGATTAATGCGCTCACCTGCGCTGCCTGCCATCGCGCCATCGCTTCCGCCAGGGCGCCATATCCTACCAGTGTATTCAGCCCACAGAAAATTAAACAGGCTAGCTGCCAGTCACTGAGCTGAGCTATCACGCCGGGCTGCGCCAGCGGCAATAGCGCTATCGTACATAAAGTGTACAGTAAAAACAGAATCTGCGGTGATGCCAGACGCCGCAATAACACCTTTTGCGCGACACCATAGCTTACCCAGACCGTAGCCGCACCGACGCCAAAAATGACACCCCAGGTGTAATCGGTCAGCCTGGTAAAAATTTCGATCAGACTGGTATTGAAGAACATCACCAGTCCGCACAACAGCATTATCGCGCCGACAATCTGCGTACCGCGCATTTTCTCTTTAAGGATAAATACGCTCGCGACCATCATGCCCACCGGCGACAGTTGGCCGATCACCTGCGAAGCCGTTGGGCTTAAATACTGCAGGGAAGAGCTGAACAGGATGAAGTTGCCAAAGAGCCCACCGGTAGCAATCGCCAACAGGACCAGCCAACGCGGCTTGCGAAAAATGCGCAGCGGCGGAAGCTTACGCTTCGCGGCCAGAATCGCCCCGAGGCCAACACTGGCGATTAAAAAACGGTAAAAAACGATGGTAGGAGGCTCCATCACCTCCAGCACCTGCTTCATAGCAATTGGCAAAGCCCCCAACACACCGCCGTTGTGAGCGCCAAAAGAATACCAATGCCAGCCTGCTGCTTCATGCCCGTTTTCCCTGCAAGGGCTCGTTATCCGGTGCAAAACGGTTTCACGAGCATATTTACCGGTCGTCGAATGTAAAAAGCCCCGCAACAGGTTGCGGGGCTTTTATCCGTTACCGGACCACGAAAAACTTACTCAGCAACGATGCTGATGTATTTACGGTTGTTCGGGCCTTTAACTTCAAATTTCACTTTACCGTCTGCTTTAGCAAACAGAGTGTGGTCACGACCGCAACCTACGTTAGTGCCAGCGTGGAACTTGGTACCACGTTGACGAACGATGATGCTACCCGCCAGAACGGATTCGCCACCGAAACGCTTAACGCCCAGGCGTTTAGCTTCTGAATCGCGACCGTTACGAGTTGAGCCGCCAGCCTTTTTATGTGCCATTTAAATCTCTCCTCAGGTCTTAGGCGCTGATGCCAGTAATTTTCACATCAGTGAACCACTGACGATGGCCCTGCTGCTTACGATAGTGTTTACGACGACGAAACTTAACGATTTTAACTTTCTCGCCACGACCGTGAGCAACAACTTCAGCTTTGATAACGCCGCCATCAACGAAAGGAACGCCGATTTTGACTTCTTCACCGTTTGCGATCATCAGAACTTCAGCGAATTCAATAGATTCGCCAGTTGCGATGTCCAGCTTTTCCAGGCGAACGGTCTGACCTTCGCTTACTCGGTGTTGTTTACCACCACTTTGGAAAACCGCGTACATAAAAAACTCCGCTTCCGCGCACACCTTTTCAATGATTCAGAGTGCGCTATAAATATTCACAATAGGGCGCGAATATTACGCAAAACGTGAGCCTTTGACAAGTGCTACAGTCAATACATGAAGAAAAAAAACACAACGTGTATGGTAACGTTTATCTGCGGCGTTTTTTCAGTACAATCAGCATATATTTCTAACCCTAAACCCTAAGTTACCTTGCCGCATGATGAGGTAAACGGGGCGAAAAGCCCGGCTTTTGCGATGAATTTAGAAAAAATCAATGAGTTAACCGCGCAAGATATGGCGGGTGTCAATGCGACAATCCTTGAACAGCTTAATTCCGACGTCCAACTGATCAATCAGTTGGGCTATTACATTGTGAGCGGTGGCGGTAAACGCATTCGCCCGATGATTGCCGTACTCGCGGCGCGCGCCGTTGGCTATCAGGGAAATGCCCATGTCACGATCGCGGCATTGATCGAATTTATCCACACCGCCACCCTGCTTCATGACGATGTGGTGGATGAATCCGATATGCGCCGGGGTAAAGCCACGGCTAACGCCGCGTTTGGCAATGCCGCCAGCGTGCTGGTTGGCGATTTTATCTATACCCGAGCTTTCCAGATGATGACCAGCCTCGGCTCGCTGAAGGTGCTGGAAGTGATGTCTGAAGCCGTGAACGTCATTGCTGAAGGTGAAGTCCTGCAGTTAATGAACGTTAACGACCCGGACATTACGGAAGAAAGCTATATGCGCGTGATCTACAGTAAAACAGCGCGTCTGTTTGAAGCGGCGGCGCAGTGTTCCGGTCTCCTCGCGGGCTGTAGTGAAGCCGAGGAAAAAGGACTGCAGGATTATGGTCGCTATCTGGGCACTGCATTCCAGTTGATTGACGATCTGCTGGACTATAACGCCGACGGCGAACAGCTCGGTAAAAATGTCGGTGATGACCTGAACGAAGGCAAACCGACGTTACCGCTGCTGCATGCGATGCGTAACGGCACGCCAGAGCAGGCGCAAATGATTCGCCATGCGATCGAGCAAGGCAATGGCCGACACCTCCTGGAGCCCGTGCTGGAAGCGATGAACGCCTGCGGCTCACTGGAGTGGACACGCCAGCGTGCGGAAGAAGAGGCTGACAAAGCCATCGCTGCGCTGCAAGTGCTGCCGGATTCCCAATGGCGCGAAGCGTTGATCGGCCTGGCACATATCGCCGTCCAGCGCGACCGTTAATAACGATGGAATCATCCCGCTGCTCTGCGCGGGATGATTCATAAAAGCTCTAATAAAACCCACGCAATCTCTCTACTCCACTGCAAATAAAGCAAAAACTCTTAATAAATTCTGAATATTCAAACTCTTTACTCGAACATATTAGAACGACAATTCTCTGAGCGTATAGTGTCTTCTGCAAATTGATTGTGTCAATCAACGATGAATGACCATAAACGAGGGGATAAATGGAGAGCAAACTCATTGACTGGCATCCGGCAGATATCATTGCTGGATTACGTAAAAGAGGGACATCAATGGCTGCCGAGTCGCGCAGAAATGGATTAAGTTCCTCCACGCTGGCAAACGCCTTAACCCGACCGTGGCCGAAAGGCGAGCTGATCATTGCGAAAGCGCTCGGAACGGATCCCTGGGTGATCTGGCCTTCACGTTACCATGACGCGAAAACCCATGCGTTTATCGACAGAACGCGCATGATGCGGGCGGCACGTCGTGACAAGCAGGATGTAGAGTAAGGCACAAAGCAGTAGCCCCGGCCATCGGCAATGGGGCTACTGCTTTCATTGACACTTATTCGGCTTTTACGCGCTCGATATTGGCACCCAGCGCGCGCAGTTTATCTTCGATACGCTCGTATCCGCGATCGATATGATAAATACGATCCACAACCGTCGTCCCTTCCGCAATACATCCCGCCAGTACCAGACTGGCCGAAGCACGCAGATCCGTCGCCATCACCTGCGCGCCGGAGAGCTTATCGACACCGTGACAAATGACGGTATTGCTTTCGATTTCCGCATGAGCGCCCATACGGCTCAACTCAGGCACGTGCATAAAGCGGTTTTCAAACACGGTTTCCGTGATGAATCCGGTCCCTTCCGCTACCAGGTTCAGCAGCGTGAACTGGGCCTGCATGTCCGTCGGGAATGCCGGGTGCGGCGCGGTGCGCACGTTGACGGCTTTTGGACGTTTACCGTGCATGTCGAGGCTGATCCAGTCTTCACCTACTTCGATATCCGCGCCGGCATCGCGCAGTTTCGCCAGTACCGCGTCCAGCGTATCCGGCTGCGCGTTACGGCAGATGATTTTGCCGCGAGAAATCGCCGCGGCGACCAGGAAAGTCCCGGTTTCGATACGGTCCGGCAATACGCGATAGACACCGCCGCCCAGACGTTCTACGCCTTCGATGGTGATACGATCGGTACCCTGGCCGGAGATTTTCGCGCCCAGCGCAATCAGGAAGTTGGCCGTGTCGACAATTTCTGGTTCACGTGCGGCGTTTTCAATGATGGTGGTGCCTTCCGCCAGCGTGGCGGCACACATGATGGTGACCGTTGCGCCAACGCTGACTTTATCCATGACGATATGCGCGCCTTTCAGGCGGCCATCCACGGAAGCTTTCACATAGCCTTCTTCCAGCGTGATCGTGGCGCCCAGTTGCTCCAGACCGGTGATATGCAGGTCAACCGGACGTGCGCCGATCGTGCAACCGCCAGGCAGAGAAACCTGGCCCTGACCAAAACGGGCCACCAGCGGTCCCAGCGCCCAAATTGATGCACGCATGGTTTTTACCAGGTCATACGGTGCGCAGAAAACATTCACGTCGCGGGCATCGATGTGCACGGAGCCATTGCGTTCCACTTTCGCGCCAAGCTGACTCAGCAGTTTCATCGAGGTATCAACGTCCTTCAGTTTCGGGACGTTCTGGATCTCTACCGGCTCTTCCGCCAGCAACGCCGCAAAAAGGATCGGCAGAGCGGCGTTTTTCGCGCCAGAAATTGTGACTTCGCCCTGGAGCCGGGTTGGCCCCTGTACACGAAATTTATCCATGATGTTGTTCTCAGTTAAAATTCATCGTCGTTACCGGTGTATCACCCGTAACTCAAAAACCGTTTAGTTTGCGATCGCGCGCCCACTCTGCGGGGGTATACGCTTTGATCGACAGGGCATGAATGCGGTTGTCCGCAATGTACTCCATCAGCGGCGCATAGACCGACTGCTGCTTCTTCACCCGGCTCATGCCGTCAAACATCTCACCCACGGCAATAACCTGAAAGTGACTGCCATCGCCAGAGACGTGGACTTCCTGGAGGGAGAGTGCGTTCATCAGCACACTCTGAATTTCATTATTTTCCATGGGCTCTTCATTCGTCAGATTGTGAAAACAGCCCAACATCTTAGAGCAAAGTTGCGCTGTCATAAATAAGCAAAAAGCCTCGCGGGTCAATCCGGCGAGGCTGTAGATAATAACGTACTGATATTACTGACGCGGAAGCACGTCAGCCGGCAAATTATAGAGTTCCGCCAGGGTAAAGACTTTGTCGTTCACCCCCGACAGCGACACGTTGTTGCCCTGCTCTTTCGCCAGACTGATGAGATGGACCAGCAGCGCCAGTCCCCCCGTATCCACTCGGGAGACCTGGCTGAGATCGATGCAGGTCACACCGGTCATCGCTTCAATGCGCGCATCCCACAAAGGATTAAGCACATCCTGGTCCAGTTCTCCCACCAGCGACAGCTTGTCACCGTCACGCGTCCAGTTGAGTGACTGCGTCATTACTTCTTCTCTTCCAGCGTGATTTTTTGCTGCGAGATAGATTTCAGCTGCGCCGTCAGACCATCGATTCCTTTAGTACGCAGCAGATCGCTCCACTCGTTCTGTTTGGTGGTGATCATGCTGACACCTTCGGCGATCATGTCATAGGCCTGCCAGTGACCCGTCTGGGTGTTTTTACGCCACTGGAAGTCCAGACGCACCGGAGGGCGACCGTTTGGATCGAGAATGGTTACACGGATCGGAACGATGCTCGCATCGCCCAACGGTTGTTCCGGAGCAATCTGATACGTCTGCCCGTGATACATCGCCAGCGCCTGGCCGTAGGCCTGTTTCAGGTATTCGCGAAACGCGGCGAAATAGGCTTCACGCTGAGCCGGAGTAGCCTCTTTGTAGTAACGCCCCAACACCAGCGCGCCAGCGTATTTCACCTGCACATACGGCAGCAGCTCCTGATCAACCACATCACGCAGATAGTCCGGATTAGAGCGGATTTTCGGCTGTTCGTTTTTCAGGCGGTCGAAGGTTTTCTGCGCCGCTTCATCCATCAACTTGTAAGGGTTGGTCTGATCGGCTGCAATGGCGGTGCTCAGCGGTGCAATCACCAGCAGAGCCACCATCATTAAACGCTTAAGCATAATTCGATTCTCCTGAGATTAATTCGTTGTGCCCGCAGGCCCAGTGGCTTCATTATGGCCTTCGGTCGGCGCCGACGCATCGCCAGAATTCTTATTGTCATCGCCTTTACTGTTGCTGTTGTAAAGGAACTGACCAATCATGTCTTCCAGCACCATCGCGGATTTGGTGTCCTGGATTGTGCCGCCATCTTTGAGGATAGACGTTCCCAGCTCAGGATCTTCAAAACCAACGTTCAACGCCAGATACTGTTCCCCCAGCAGACCGGACGTCCGGATGCTCAGCGAACTGGTATCAGGGATGTGGTTATAGCGTTCTTCGATGTCCAGCGTCACGCGCGGTAAATAGGTCTTCGGATCCAGGGAGATATCCGCCACGCGGCCCACGACCACACCACCGATACGCACTGGCGAACGCACTTTCAGGCCGCCGATATTATCGAATGTCGCGTAAATCGTGTAGGTCGGTTCTGTGCGCATAGAGGTCACGTTGGCCGCCTTCAGGCAGACAAACAGCGCGGCCAGCAATGCGGCTAACAAGAAGATCCCCACCCAAATTTCATTTTTTTTCGTTTGCATGAACTCAATTCCCAAACATCAATGCGGTCAGTACAAAGTCCAGACCCAGAACGGCCAGCGACGAGTGCACAACGGTGCGTGTGGTTGCCCGGCTGATTCCCGCCGAGGTTGGAATCGCATCATACCCATTGAATAATGCAATCCAGGTTACCGTAATGGCGAACACCACGCTTTTAATCAAACAGTTGACCAGATCCAGACGCCAGTCGACGGCATTCTGCATCGCGGACCAGAAGAAGCCAGCATCAATCCCCTTCCAGCTTACGCCGACCAGAGAACCGCCCCAGATCCCGACGGCCACAAACAAAATCGTCAGCAGCGGCAGCGAAATCACGCCCGCCCAGAAACGCGGAGAGATCACCCGGCGCAGTGGATCGACGGCCATCATTTCCATACTGGAAAGCTGCTCGGTCGCGCGCATCAGGCCAATTTCAGCGGTCAGCGCAGAGCCCGCACGCCCCGCAAACAGCAGCGCGGCGACGACCGGACCGAGTTCACGCAGCAGCGACAGCGCCACTAACATCCCCAGACTGGTTTCCGCACTATAGGTGGTGAGTACCAGATAGCCCTGCAGCCCCAGCACCATGCCGATAAACACGCCAGAAACAATAATGATCAGCATCGACAGGACGCCCACATTATAAAGCTGGCGCACCAGCAACGGCGCGTGCTTACGAAACTCCGGTTTGCCAACCAGCGCATTGAACAACATTAACCCGGCGCGCCCGAACGTTCTGAGAGTTTTAATCCCCTTATGTCCCAGCGTCGCCAGTGCATTTAACAGCATGAGTGGCTCAACTCCCTGTTCCGAGTAAATCAGAGTGATAATCGCCCGCAGGATAACGGAACGGGACCGGCCCGTCTGCAATGCCATCCAGGAACTGACGCACACGCGGGTCGTCATTCTCTTGCAACGCCTGCGCGCTGCCGTGGGCCACAATCTTTTTGTCCGCCATAATATAGGCGTGATCGGCAATGCTCAGGACTTCCGGCACATCGTGAGAAACCACGACGCAGGTCACGCCCAGCGCATTATTTAATTCAGAAATCAGTTTGACCAGCACGCCCATGGTGATCGGATCCTGTCCGACAAACGGTTCATCAAACATGATGAGATCCGGCTCCAGCGCAATGGCGCGTGCTAACGCCGCCCGGCGCGCCATCCCACCGGAGAGTTCAGAGGGCATCAGTTTTGCCGCGCCGCGCAGACCGACGGCTTCCAGTTTCATCATCACCGTGCTCTTCAGCAACGGCGGGGGAAGCGTGGTATGTTCGCGTAACGGATAGGCCACGTTATCAAACACGTTCATGTCGGTGAACAGCGCCCCGGACTGAAACAGCATACTCATCCGTTTGCGTACCGTGTAGAGGCGCGAGCGAGACATCTCAGGAATGTTCTCGCCATCAAACAAGATCTCTCCTTGGTCCGGCACAATTTGTCCGCCGATCAGACGCAACAGCGTCGTTTTACCGATGCCCGATGGCCCCATGATCGCGGTTATCTTGCCACGCGGTACGGTCAGAGAGATGTTATCGAAAATGCAGCGGTCGCCGCGCGTAAAGCTGACATCGCGCATATCGACTAAATTCGCCACAGACTGCCCCATTGATTCATCCTTCGTGTTGCTTGTTGATCTCAGCATGGCGTGGAATTCAGCCATGAACCCAACATATTTACAGAATATTACCCGTGCTGGTTAGCTAAAGCTGGCATTTGTTTTACTTTTTAGCTGCATAAAGTCAAAATTAAGACTTCGTTACGGTTTCCAGACGATCCCGGTGGACCGGCGAGTATACCTGAAGAAAGGACTTTAGATGCTTTTAGCAACGGCGCTGTTAATTATTGGTTTATTATTGGTCGTCTACGGCGCCGACCGCCTGGTTTTTGCCGCGTCAATCTTATGTCGAACCTTCGGGATCCCGCCGCTGATTATCGGTATGACGGTAGTCAGTATAGGCACATCTCTGCCTGAAATTATTGTTTCTGTCGCCGCCTCTCTGCACGGGCAGTTAGATTTAGCCGTCGGCACCGCGCTCGGCTCTAACATTACCAACATTTTGTTGATCCTCGGGCTTGCCGCGCTGCTCCACCCTTTTACCGTGCATTCCGATGTTCTGCGTCGCGAATTGCCGCTAATGTTGCTGGTTAGCGTTGTGGCCGGATCCGTACTGTATGACGGACAACTCAGCCGCAGCGATGGTATCTTTCTTTTACTGTTAGCCGTGTTATGGCTGCTGTTCATTGTTAAAATCGCCCGTCTCGCTGAGCGTCAGGGCAATGACAGCCTCACCCGGGAGCAGGTTGCCGAGTTGCCGCGTGAAGGCGGATTACCGGTGGCGTTTTTATGGCTGGGCATTGCGCTGATTATCATGCCGATGGCGACCCGAATGGTGGTGGATAACGCCACTGTGATTGCCAATTACTTCGCGATGAGCGAACTGACGATTGGCCTGACGGTGATCGCCATTGGCACCAGCCTGCCTGAACTGGCAACCGCCATCGCGGGCGTGCGCAAAGGTGAGAACGATATCGCGGTGGGCAATATCATCGGCGCGAACATTTTTAACCTCACCATTGTTCTCGGCCTTCCCGCGCTGATTACGCCGGGTGACGTCAATCCGCTGGCGTTCAGCCGTGATTACAGCGTGATGCTGCTGGTGAGCATCATCTTTGCATTAGTTTGCTGGCGGCGTCCCCGCCAGTCCAGTCGCGGCGCGGGCGTGCTGCTGACCGGCGGTTTTATCGTATGGCTGGCGACGTTGTATTGGCTATCGCCACTTCTCGTTGGATAACTGGAAACAGACATATGTCGCACTTAGCGTTACAACCGGGTTTTGACTTTCAGCAAGCCGGCAAAGAGGTTCTGGCGATTGAACGTGAAGGCCTGGCGGAGCTCGATCAGTACATCAACCAGGATTTCACTCTCGCCTGTGAAAAAATGTTCAACTGCACCGGCAAAGTGGTGGTGATGGGCATGGGGAAATCGGGGCATATTGGCCGCAAAATGGCCGCGACCTTTGCCAGCACCGGTACCTCCTCATTCTTCGTTCATCCGGGCGAAGCCGCCCACGGCGATCTGGGGATGGTGACCTCGCAGGATGTAGTGATTGCCATCTCCAACTCCGGGGAATCCAGCGAGATCGCGGCCCTGATTCCGGTTCTTAAGCGACTGCAGGTTCAGCTTATCTGCATGACCGGTCGACCAGAAAGCAGCATGGCGCGTGCTGCGGATGTCCATCTGTGTGTTAAAGTACCGCAGGAAGCCTGTCCGCTTGGACTGGCCCCGACAAGCAGCACCACCGCCACATTAGTGATGGGCGATGCGCTGGCGGTGGCGTTGTTAAAGGCGCGCGGCTTTACCGCTGAGGATTTTGCGCTGTCACATCCGGGCGGTGCGCTGGGGCGTAAACTGCTGCTGCGCGTGAACGATATTATGCATACGGGTGATGAAATCCCGCATGTCACCAAAGAAGCCAGCCTGCGCGATGCGCTGCTGGAGATAACCCGCAAGAACCTTGGGATGACCGTGATTTGCGATGATGCGATGAAGATCGACGGTATCTTCACCGACGGTGATTTACGTCGCGTCTTTGATATGGGCGTTGATGTGCGCCAGCTCGGTATCGCCGACGTGATGACGCCAGGGGGCATTCGCGTGCGTCCAGGAATTCTGGCGGTCGATGCCCTGAACTTAATGCAGTCTCGTCATATCACCTCCGTAATGGTTGCCGATGGCGACCAGTTACTCGGTGTGTTACATATGCATGATCTCCTGCGTGCAGGCGTTGTGTAGAAATTCAAGGATAAAGAGAAATGAGCAAAGCAGGTGCGTCGCTTGCGACCTGTTATGGACCCGTCAGCGCGGATGTCATCGCCAAAGCAGAGAATATCCGTCTGCTGATTCTTGATGTTGATGGCGTGCTGTCGGATGGCCTGATTTATATGGGCAACAACGGTGAAGAACTGAAGGCTTTCAACGTCCGTGATGGTTACGGGATCCGTTGTGCGCTAACGTCTGATATCGACGTCGCCATCATTACCGGACGAAAGGCTAAACTAGTAGAAGATCGGTGTGCCACACTGGGGATCACGCATCTGTATCAGGGGCAATCAGACAAACTGGTCGCCTTTCACGATCTGCTGGCAAAACTGGCGATTGCACCGGAAAATGTGGCCTACGTCGGTGATGATCTGATTGACTGGCCGGTGATGGAAAAAATTGGCCTGAGTATTGCCGTTGCGGATGCGCATCCGTTACTGCTCCCGCGCGCGGATTACGTTACGAAAATCGCGGGCGGACGCGGCGCGGTACGAGAAGTCTGTGATTTATTATTACTGGCGCAGGGTAAGCTTGATGAGGCCAAAGGGCAATCGATATGAGTAAAGCCAGACGTTGGGTTATCATTCTACTGTCGTTGGCCGTGCTGGTGCTGATTGGGATTAACCTGGCCGATAAAGACGACACGGCGCAAGTGGTGGTGAATACGAGCGATCCGACCTACAAGAGCGAGCATACGGATACCGTTGTCTACAGTCCGGAAGGCGCGCTGAGCTATCGTTTGATCGCCCAACATGTTGAATATTATTCCGATCAGGCCGTTTCGTGGTTCACACAACCCGTATTAACGACGTTTGATAAGGACAAGATCCCGACGTGGTCAATCAAGGCTGATAAAGCCAAGCTGACTGAGGATCGGATGCTGTATCTTTATGGTCACGTTGAAGTCAACGCGCTGGTGCCTGACGCTCAACTTCGCAGAATTACCACCGATAACGCGCAGATCAATCTGGTGACGCAGGATGTTACCTCTGAAGACCTCGTCACGTTATACGGAACAACATTTAACTCCAGCGGACTGAAAATGCGCGGCAACTTACGCAGCAAGAACGCCGAGCTGATTGAAAAGGTTAGAACCTCCTATGAAATTCAAAACAAACAAACTCAGCCTTAATCTTGTGCTTGCCAGCTCACTTCTGGCCGCCAGCATTCCGGCGTTCGCCGTCACCGGCGATACCGAACAGCCGATCCACATTGAATCGGACCAGCAGTCTCTGGATATGCAGGGCAACGTCGTGACCTTCACCGGCAATGTCATTGTGACCCAGGGCACGATCAAAATTAACGCCGATAAAGTGGTCGTTACCCGCCCTGGCGGTGAAGAGGGTAAAGAGGTCATTGACGGCTTCGGCAACCCGGCCACGTTCTATCAAATGCAGGACAACGGTAAGCCGGTAAAAGGCCATGCGTCGAAAATGCATTATGAATTGGCGAAAGACTTTGTCGTGCTCACCGGCAATGCGTACCTGGAACAGCTCGACAGCAACATCACCGGGGACAAAATTACCTATCTGGTGAAAGAGCAGAAAATGCAGGCCTTCAGTGAGAAAGGCAAGCGTGTGACCACCGTTCTGGTTCCGTCGCAGTTGCAGGACAAAAACCAGGCCCCGGCTCAGAAGAAGAGTAACTAATTCGTTATGGCAACATTAACTGCAAAGAATCTGGCGAAGGCCTACAAAGGCCGCCGCGTCGTGGAAGATGTCAGCCTGACCGTCAACTCGGGCGAGATTGTCGGTCTGCTTGGGCCGAACGGTGCGGGTAAAACCACCACCTTCTACATGGTCGTCGGCATTGTGCCGCGCGATGCCGGTAACATCATTATTGATGATGAAGACATCAGCCTGCTGCCGTTGCACGCCCGCGCGCGCCGCGGAATTGGCTATCTGCCGCAGGAAGCGTCGATTTTTCGCCGCCTGAGCGTGTACGATAACCTGATGGCCGTGCTGCAAATTCGTGACGATCTCTCCAGCGAACAACGTGAAGACCGCGCTAACGAGCTGATGGAAGAGTTCCACATTGAGCATCTGCGCGACAACATGGGTCAGTCACTCTCCGGCGGGGAACGTCGCCGTGTGGAAATCGCCCGCGCCCTGGCCGCTAACCCGAAATTTATCCTGCTGGATGAACCGTTTGCCGGCGTTGACCCCATCTCCGTTATCGATATCAAACGCATTATTGAGCATCTGCGTGACAGCGGTCTCGGCGTGTTGATTACCGACCATAACGTCCGCGAAACGCTGGCCGTGTGTGAACGAGCCTATATCGTGAGCCAGGGACACCTGATCGCGCACGGTACGCCGACAGAAATCCTGCAGGACGAGCACGTGAAGCGCGTATACCTTGGGGAAGACTTCAGACTCTGATAGGGTAGAAGTTTGCGACGTCATAGCGGGAGAAAACGACTCTGAACATGAAGCAAGGTTTGCAACTCAGGCTGAGCCAACAACTGGCGATGACGCCGCAGCTACAACAGGCGATTCGTCTGTTGCAGTTGTCCACGCTGGAACTGCAACAGGAACTCCAGCAAGCGCTGGAAAGCAATCCGTTGCTGGAGCAAACCGATCTTCACGACGAAGTTGATACCCGCGAAACTCAGGACAGCGAAACGCTGGATACCGCCGACGCTCTCGAACAAAAAGAGATGCCGGAAGAGTTGCCGCTCGACGCCAGCTGGGATGAAATCTACACCGCCGGTACGCCGTCGGGCACCAGCGGCGACTACATCGACGATGAGCTCCCCGTTTACCAGGGTGAAACCACGCAGACCCTACAGGATTACCTGATGTGGCAGGTGGAACTCACCCCGTTCTCCGATACCGACCGCGCAATCGCCACGTCGATTGTGGATGCCGTTGACGACACGGGTTATCTCACCGTTTCGCTGGACGACATCCTCGAAAGCATGGGCAATGAAGAGGTCGGTCTTGATGAAGTCGAAGCCGTTCTCAAACGTATTCAGCGGTTTGATCCCATAGGCGTGGCGGCAAAAGATCTGCGCGATTGCCTGCTGATCCAGCTCTCACAGTTCGACAAAGCGACCCCCTTCCTTGAAGAAGCCCGATTGATCATCAGCGATCATCTCGATCTGCTGGCGAACCACGACTTCCGCACTCTGATGCGCGTCACACGTCTCAAAGAAGAAGTGCTCAAAGAGGCGGTCAATCTGATTCAGTCACTCGATCCCCGCCCGGGTCAGTCGATCCAGACCGGCGAACCAGAATACGTGATCCCGGACGTGCTGGTACGTAAGCATAACGGTCACTGGACGGTTGAGCTCAACGGTGACAGCATTCCCCGCCTGCAGATCAATCAGCACTACGCCGCAATGTGCAACGGTGGGCGTAATGACGCCGACAGTCAGTACATCCGCAGTAATTTGCAGGATGCGAAGTGGTTGATTAAGAGTCTGGAAAGCCGCAACGATACCCTGCTGCGCGTCAGCCGTTGCATCGTTGAGCAGCAACAAGCCTTCTTTGAGCAAGGCGAAGAATTTATGAAACCGATGGTGCTGGCAGACATCGCCCAGGCCGTCGAGATGCACGAATCGACCATTTCTCGTGTGACGACGCAGAAGTATCTGCACAGTCCACGCGGCATTTTTGAACTGAAGTATTTTTTCTCCAGCCATGTGAATACCGAGGGGGGTGGCGAAGCGTCCTCCACGGCGATCCGCGCACTGGTGAAGAAGTTGATTGCGGCGGAAAACCCCGCGAAGCCCCTGAGCGACAGCAAGCTAACGTCGATGCTGTCGGAACAAGGCATCATGGTGGCGCGCCGCACCGTTGCGAAGTACCGAGAGTCTTTATCCATTCCGCCGTCAAACCAGCGCAAACAACTGGTTTGACCCAACCGATAAGGAAGACACTATGCAGCTCAACATCACTGGAAACAACGTCGAGATCACAGAAGCCCTGCGTGATTTTGTGAATACCAAGTTCGCCAAACTCGAACAGTATTTTGACAGGATCAATCAGGTCTATATTGTGTTGAAAGTGGAGAAAGTCACCCACATCTCGGATGCAACACTGCATGTAAACGGTGGCGAAATTCACGCCAGCGCGGAAGGTCAGGACATGTACGCCGCCATTGATGGCTTAATTGACAAGCTGGCAAGACAGCTCACCAAACACAAAGATAAATTGAAACAACACTAATTGTCCGGGCAGTTAGCGGGTGCAGGACGGCCTGTTGTGCAGAACAACAGGCCATTTGTACAGTTAGCGCTCCGAATCCGCTCCGCTGTTGTGGGACGGATTCTTAGGTGAAATTATGATAAATAACGATACGACTCTACAACTGAGCAGTGTACTTAACCAGGAATGTACGCGCAGTGCCGTTCACTGCCAGAGCAAAAAACGCGCGCTGGAAATCATCAGTGAACTGGCTGCAAAACAGCTCAGTCTACCGCCGCAGGTCGTTTTTGAAGCGATCCTGACGCGCGAAAAAATGGGCAGTACCGGCATCGGCAATGGGATCGCCATCCCGCACGGTAAGCTGGAAGAAGATACCCTGCGCGCCGTCGGCGTGTTTGTGCAACTGGAAACACCCATCGCCTTCGACGCGATTGATAATCAACCTGTTGATCTGCTTTTTGCCCTGCTGGTGCCTGCGGATCAAACCAAAACGCACCTGCATACGCTATCGCTGGTGGCTAAGCGTCTGGCGGATAAAACCATCTGCCGTCGACTGCGCGCCGCGCAGAGCGATGAAGAGTTGTATCAAATCATCACTGACACCGAAGGCGGTCAGGATGAAGCGTAACTCCCCTTTTGTCGTGGTGAGGAGAAACAGTACATGGTACTGATGATCGTCAGCGGTCGTTCAGGGTCAGGTAAATCTGTCGCCCTGCGCGCGCTGGAAGATATGGGCTTTTACTGCGTGGATAACCTTCCCGTAGTATTGTTACCCGATCTGGCTCGCACGCTTGCCGAACGCCAGATTTCGGCTGCCGTCAGCATTGACGTACGCAATATGCCAGAGTCGCCGGAAATTTTTGAGCAGGCGATGAACAACCTGCCCGAGGCGTTCTCGCCGCAGCTGCTGTTCCTCGATGCCGATCGCAACACGTTGATTCGTCGCTACAGCGATACGCGTCGTCTGCACCCCCTCTCCAGCAAGAACCTGTCGCTGGAAAGCGCCATTGATCAGGAAAGTGACCTGCTGGAACCGCTGCGTTCTCGTGCCGACCTGATTGTCGACACCTCAGAAATGTCGGTGCATGAACTGGCAGAAATGCTGCGGACACGCCTGTTGGGTAAACGCGAACGTGAACTGACGATGGTGTTTGAGTCCTTCGGCTTTAAGCACGGAATCCCCATCGATGCCGATTATGTTTTCGACGTCCGCTTTTTGCCAAACCCCCACTGGGACCCGAAACTGCGGCCGATGACCGGTCTCGACAAACCCGTCGCCGCCTTCCTCGACAGACACACAGAAGTACACAATTTTATCTACCAGACTCGCAGCTATCTTGAGCTATGGTTACCCATGCTGGAGACCAACAACCGTAGCTATCTGACCGTTGCTATCGGTTGTACCGGCGGGAAACACCGTTCGGTGTATATTGCAGAACAGCTGGCAGACTACTTCCGCTCACGCGGTAAAAACGTACAGTCACGCCATCGTACGCTGGAAAAACGCAAAACATGACCGTGAAGCAAACTGTTGAAATCACGAACAAGCTGGGCATGCATGCCCGGCCAGCAATGAAGCTCTTTGAATTAATGCAGGGATTTGACGCGGAAGTCCTGCTACGAAATGATGAAGGCACCGAAGCGGAAGCCAACAGCGTCATCGCATTGCTGATGCTGGACTCCGCCAAAGGCCGACAGATTGAAGTTGAAGCCTCCGGCCCGCAAGAGGTTGAAGCGCTGGCGGCCGTCATCGCGCTTTTCAATTCGGGATTCGACGAAGACTGAGTTTTCTCGCGCCACGGATACCCTCACAGAAAACGCCATCTGGCGTTTTTTTCGTTTTTGCTCCCCTTAACTGTACAATTCGTGCGCTTTTTCACTTAAGAATTACCTTAAGAAAACCTTAAGACAAGTCGTTTAGGTTTCATTTAACCTGAGTGTTCATACTGAATTATTGTCAGTAAATATTTCCAGGATATCACTCATGATTCGTTTATCAGCAGAGACTCCCCTGGGCACCGGACGACATCGTAAGTGTTATGCGCATCCGGATGATGCCCAACGTTGTATTAAGATCGTTTACAACAGTGGCCAGGGCGGCGACAAAGAGACACAGCGTGAACTGAAGTACTATGCCCACCTCTCTCGCTACCTGAAAGACTGGAGCGGTATCCCGCGCTATTACGGCACGGTCGAGACCGACTGCGGAACGGGTTACGTTTACGATGTGATTGCCGATTACGACGGCAAGCCGTCCATCACTCTCACCGAATTTGCCAAACAATGTCGTTACGAAGACGACTTTGTCGTGCTACGTCATCTGCTGAAGACGCTAAAACGCTACCTGCGTGACAACCATATCGTCACCATGACGCTGAAACCACAAAACGTTCTTTGTCACCGTATCAGCGAATCGGAAGTAGTGCCGGTAGTGTGCGATAACATTGGTGAAGGGACGCTGATCCCGCTGGCGACCTGGTCAAAATGGTTCTGCCATCGTAAGCAGGAAAGACTGTGGCAGCGTTTTATCGCCCAACCGGTACTGGCCGTCGCGCTGGAAAAAGACGCCCATCCAAAAGAACGCAGCGGGCTGTCACTCTCTTCGCGCGAGGCGTAATGCAGATTTAATGCAGGTGGTGGCGGGTCATAAACGACTCCCCACCCAATTGTCGCATTTGACGCAGTATCCACGCCTGACGGCTACGCACATAGCCTGAAGGTGCTGCGGCCTTAAAACGCAGAGGATTGGGTAATACCGCGGCAAGCAACGCCGCTTCTGACTGGGTCAATCGGCTGGCCGGTTTGCCAAAATAGCGCTGTGCGGCGGCTTCGACGCCAAATACGCCATCACCAAATTCCGCGATATTCAGGTAGACCGTCAGGATCCGCTTCTTGCTCCAGACAGTCTCTACACCGACGGTAAGTCCGGCTTCAAGCCCTTTCCGCAACCAGCTACGCCCATCCCAGAGAAAGAGATTTTTAACCGTTTGCTGTGACAATGTTGACGCGCCGCGAATGCGGTTTTCATTACGTTCGTTATGTGACAACGCTTTCTCGATAGCGGCGACGTCAAAACCCCAGTGATCCGGGAAGGTCTGATCTTCTGCGGCAATCACCGCGAGTCCCATCCACGGTGAGATTTCGTCCATGCTCACCCAGTCAGAGTGGGCGACATAACCAAAATCGCCCTGAAGCCAGGCGCCAATCTGCCGCTCGACCATCACCGCCGAAAAAGGAACTGGCATCACGCTGAACAACGCGATGCCCCCACCCCAGAATACAGCGAGCACCAGCACGACACGTAAAATTATCCGGCGCAGAAAGGCGGCGACTCCTTTTTTCATTCCGCCAGAACCAGCACGCGTGATACTAGTTTTTCAATCCCCATTGCCGCCTGAGCGATGTCCTGCGCCAACATATAGGCCGGCGTGGTGACGATTTTATTGTCTTCATCAACGACGATATCATCGACCGGGCACGGCACATGCTCCG
The DNA here is from genome assembly GCF_002880615.1 of Citrobacter freundii complex sp. CFNIH2. NCBI lineage: Bacteria > Pseudomonadati > Pseudomonadota > Gammaproteobacteria > Enterobacterales > Enterobacteriaceae > Citrobacter > Citrobacter freundii complex sp. CFNIH2. The sequence goes on from NZ_CP025757.1 coordinate 3,477,965, forward strand.
CCCCCATCTCTTCCAGCACTTCCGCTGTATCAATATCGGTCCCGATTGTCAGACGCAGCGGAAAGTCGAAGATTTTCGGCAGCATGGCCGGCGCGATGCACATAAAACCCAGCGGCTTGCCCGACTGATGCATCGCCAGAGCGAGCCCGGCTAAATCCGGGTCAACCCGGCATTCACTGCCCTGACTGGCAAAGTTGCTCAAATTCTTGGCCGCGCCAAAACCACCGGGAACAATCAGCGCATCCAAATCTGCTGAGACTGCCTGAGAAAGCGGACGAATATTGCCGCGCGTAATACGGGCCGCTTCGATCAGCACATTGCGGGTTTCCGCCATCGTTTCGCCCGTCAGATGATTAATCACATCGGCCTGCGCTTTGTCGGGCGCAAAGCAGACGGCCTGCGCGCCGCTGCGGGCAATGGCCAGCAACGTCAGTACGGTTTCATGAATTTCAGCACCGTCATACACACCGCATCCACTGAGAACTACGCCAATTTTTTTCATTCAAATGTCCTTTTCACCACTGTCTGCAGCACATTAATAATTGTGATTAAAATGCTACGCTTCACACATTTAACTGATTCATGTAACAAAGCATTTAAGATTTGCTATCTTAACTGCGTGCGGCCCGAATTTGAGCGCTGCGCCTTTTAAATCACAATTATAACTTACGGCGCAGCCACGATTTCCCTGGTGTTGGCGCAGTATTCGCGCACCCCGGTCAAACCGGGGTCATTTTTTTCCAGCGTTTGCCACCCAGGCCTTTAATACCGCAACGTCGTGTTGCCACTCCTGCTTCATCTCTTCAATCCATTCACCCACGTTATCTTCCCATGCCGGAAGATCGGGTGACTGGATCTGCTGCCCCAACTGTTGCAGATGACGGAGGCCAACAGAACCCGCAGCTCCTTTAATTTTGTGTCCTTCTTCAACCACGCCTTTTTTGTCTCGCGCGGTCAGATTGGATTCCAGAACGCTTAAATAACCTGGCATCATCTTCTCGAACACCGCCAGGCCATCGGTAATCAGTTTCGGCCCCACCAGCTCTATGTACTGTTCCAGCATCGGAATATCTAATAGCGCTTGCGATTTACTGCTCTCTTCAGATTTCACCGTGCACTCCTCCTCATCTTGGGTATCCCAGTACTTCTTAATCATGGCGGTTAACGCCGGTACCGACAGCGGCTTGCTCAGCACGTCATCCATACCGGCATCCAGATACTCTTTTTTATCTTTCAGGACGTTTGCCGTCAGCGCCACCAGCGGCGGCAGATCTTCACGCGCATAGCGCTGGGTCAGCTCGCGTGAAATATCGAGGCCGGTCATGTCCGGCAACTGAATATCCAGCAATACGAGGTCGTATTCGCCCGGCGTGAACATCTCCAGCGCCGCTTTTCCGGTCATGGCGACATCCACGCTATTGCCGAGTTTTTCCAGCACCGAGCGCGCCACTATGACGTTCAGTTCGATATCTTCCACCAGCAGGACATTCAACGCCGGCAGCGGTAAATCGTCATCCTCAAATGCATCTTCAACTTCTTCTGCCACCGCTGGCGCATGGACGGTCAGGGTGAAGATCGAGCCTTTACCTGGCTGACTTGCCACGGTGATATCTCCACCCATGTTTTTCGCCAGACGACGCGAGACTGCCAGACCGATGCCTGTACCGGTCGCTGGTTTTCCGCCGTGACTGTCTTTCACCTGATAATACATGGCGAAGATTTTGTCCTGCTCATCCTGCGGAATGCCGATGCCGGAATCTTCTACTTCAAAGTGCAGAATGCTGCCTGCATCGTAACGCACGCGCACGGTCACCTGGCCCTGCTGGGTAAACTTCACCGCGTTGCTGATCAGGTTCCACAGGATCTGCCGCAGACGCGTGCCGTCGGTCACCACTTTATGCGGCAGCGGCAAGGTTGGGTCGAGCACAAAACGCAGTCCTTTCTGCTGCGCCTGCAGGCCGGAGAGATTCTCCAGATCGGCCATGAAACTGGTGAAATCCACCGGCTGGTTATCCAGTTGAACCTTACGCCGCTCCATCTTATCCATATCAATGATATCGTTGAAAATATTCCCCAACGTCACGGCGGAGACATGGATGGTTTTCAGGTATTTTTCCTGCTCGGTCGTCAGGTCAGTGTCCAGCAGAATGCGGCTCAGACCGACAATTCCGTTCAGCGGTGTGCGCAGTTCGTGGCTGATGGTGGAAATAAAGGTAGTTTTATCGCGGCTGGCGCGCTCAAGCGCATCCTGATAGCGCTTGCGCTCGGTAATATCTCGACCAAAACCCATCAGACCATGACGTTTACCGACGCGATCGTAATAAGGCACTTTGCGGATTTCAAAACAGGCTTTGCGCCCATCCGGATAATCGAGCCATTGCTCATAGGTCAGCGACACATTATGGCGAAAGACTTTTTCATCGGTCTCAATGACCTTTTCGGCCGCTTCCGGCGAGTACACATCGGCAGGCTTTAAATGCACCAGCTGTTTTTCGCTTTTGCCGGTGAGCAACTCCATCGCCCGGTTACAGCCGGAAAACTCTTTATCTTCGTTGCGATAAAAAACCAGATCCGGCGAGGCATCCAGAAAGGAGCGTAAGAAGGAGGATTGCTGTTCAAGCTGGATCTGCGCCTCTTCGCGCTCTTTGATCTCAACTTTGAGCTGCTCAAACGTGGACTGGCGTTCCGCCTCTGCCTTTTCGCGGTCGGCAATCTCCTGATTCAACTGCGAAATATTATCTTTCAACTGGACATTAAGCTTAAGGTCGCGCTCGCGCATCTCTTCCAGCTTTTGCACCAGTCGGGATAACCGCTGACGGGATTCCTCCAGTTGCTCCACCACCACCGACAAAAAATAGACCGCCCAGGGGGTGATTAACAGACCAAAGAAAATGGAGCGGATGACATCGATCTGTTCGACCCGACCATGCAGCACCATGGTGACCGCCATCTGCACCACAATTGCCAGCACAACGAGCGCTAACGCCAACAACAGCGAAAAGCGCACCAGACCCAATTTCATCATCAGGTCCACATAGTACTGCGCCAGCATACGAATTTGCTTCATCAGGGATTTCCTTTACGACAACCTGGCACAATAATACTCAATTCTGGGCAAGACGTTGAAGAATGTGCAAGAAATGCGAATGCCCGTCATAGTTCAGGCGTCAGGCGGAACCCATGCCCGTCCGAGCGCAGAACCCTGTACACCATGCGCATTCAGATAACGATCCAGTTCCACCATCCCGGTCCAGCGGTTTTCGCACCACAACGGCGCCAGCAGCGTGGGACGGCGCGCGCTGGCGGAAATACGATGATAAATCACCTCCGGCGGGGTATGACGGATCATCTCGCCTGCGGTTCGCGTGTAGTCATCCAGTTCAATCCCGTTCAGACGCCCTGCTTCCCACGCCCTGGCCATAATGCTGCCCTTCACGATGTGCAGCGGATGCAGTTTGATGCCATCCACACCCGTCTCTACCACCCGCTCAAGCGTTTGCAGGCATTCCGTTTGCCCTTCTCCCGGCAGGCCGACAATAAGGTGCGAACAAACTTTCAGGCCGCGCTCACGGGCAAGGCGGGTCGTGCGCTGGTAACAGGCAAAATCGTGACCACGATTAATACGGTGTAGCGTTTTGTCATGCGCGGTTTGCAGCCCCAGCTCCAGCCACATTTCATAGCCCTGGTCTTTATACTCACAGAGCAGATCGAGAACCGCCTCCGGTACGCAGTCGGGACGCGTTCCCACACACAGGCCGACAATACTGGCCTGACTGACCGCCTGCTGATACATCGAGCGCAACACCTGCACTTCAGCAAAGGTACTGGTATAGGCCTGGAAATAGGCCAGATAGCGTTTCGCGCGATTAACCAGATGCGCCTGGCGCGCGAGTTGTTCGGCGATCGAATGATGCTGCTGCGCTTCATCCGCAAAAGAGGCCACATTACAGAAAGTGCAGCCGCCGCGTCCGATGGTGCCATCGCGATTTGGGCAGCTAAATCCGCCGTGGAGCGTCAGTTTATGAACCTTTTGCCCATAACGCCGAGAAAGATCCCCACCAAACATATTGACTAATTTCTGTAACTGCATAATCTGATAGACCGCGCCTTGAAAAGAGGCCAAAGCCTGCCATTTTTAGCCCTTATCGGCGATGACCTGGATCAATCGCCCTGGCAGGCTTTTATCAATTGCATATCCAGTCAAAATAAACGATATTTCATTCACAACCCAGCCAATTACTTTTCCTTATCTCCGGTCATTTTTTTTATCTTCTGACGTCGATTGCGCAAAAACAGTATCATGGAATGTCATATCGCAACAAACCAGCACAAAACACTACATCTGACGACGAATAAAGCGGAGACATGAGCTAACAAGCGGTTATGACAGTGAGACAGATCACACTCCCCGTCTCGTTTCCAGTACGTTAATTCAATGTCAAAATGATATTATTCTTAATATTTTCATAAAGATATATGCTCTGTAGCACATTATTAGAGAAATAAGATTGCCATTTGACCTGTGTGTGGATTCCCGATAACGTGGAAATCCGCTGGAAGCTTTCTGGATGAGCGGTGTGCTCATCATATTTATGCAGTAATTGAGATTCCCTCTGACAGCAAGTCCTCAAACTTGTTTGACCTAAGCGAAATGGATAAAGAGGGCGAATGCGAGGTACGCGTATGACACGCAAACCCCGTCGCCATGCTCTTGGTGTGCCCGTGCGCAAACGGTATCGGAAGGGGGTCTCGCAGAGCCTGGGGAGGTTCACTGATATGTTGTACGATAAATCCCTTGAGAAGGATAACTGTGGTTTCGGCCTGATCGCCCACATAGAAGGCGAACCTAGCCACAAGGTAGTGCGTACCGCCATACATGCACTGGCCCGAATGCAGCACCGTGGCGCAATCCTCGCAGATGGTAAAACCGGCGATGGTTGTGGTCTGCTGCTGCAAAAACCTGACCGCTTTTTCCGCATCGTTGCCGAAGAGCGCGGCTGGCGTTTAGCCAAAAACTACGCGGTCGGCATGATCTTCCTGAACAAAGATCCTGAACTGGCCGCCGAATCTCGCCGTATTGTCGAAGAAGAGCTTCAGCAGGAAACCCTGTCGATTGTTGGCTGGCGCGATGTGCCGACCAACGAAGGTGTACTGGGTGAAATCGCCCTCTCCTCCCTGCCGCGTATTGAACAAATTTTTGTGAATGCCCCTGCGGGCTGGCGTCCGCGCGATATGGAACGTCGCCTGTTCATCGCCCGTCGCCGTATTGAAAAACGACTGCAGGAAGACAAAGACTTCTACGTCTGTAGCCTGTCAAACCTGGTCAACATCTATAAGGGTCTGTGTATGCCGGCGGATCTGCCGCGCTTCTACCTGGACCTCGCGGACCTGCGTCTGGAATCGGCCATCTGCCTGTTCCACCAACGCTTTTCCACCAACACCGTGCCGCGCTGGCCACTGGCGCAGCCGTTCCGCTATCTGGCGCACAACGGTGAGATCAACACCATTACCGGTAACCGCCAATGGGCCCGCGCCCGTACCTATAAATTCCAGACCCCGTTGATCCCGGATCTGCACGACGCCGCGCCGTTCGTTAACGAAACCGGCTCCGACTCCAGTTCAATGGATAACATGCTGGAACTGCTGCTGGCGGGCGGGATGGACATCATCCGCGCCATGCGTCTGCTGGTACCGCCAGCCTGGCAGAACAACCCGGATATGGACCCGGATCTGCGCGCCTTCTTTGACTTCAACTCCATGCATATGGAACCGTGGGACGGCCCGGCTGGCATCGTCATGTCCGACGGGCGTTTCGCCGCCTGCAACCTCGACCGTAACGGTCTGCGTCCGGCGCGCTATGTCATCACCAAAGATAAGCTGATCACCTGCGCATCTGAAGTCGGGATCTGGGACTACCAGCCTGACGAAGTGGTCGAAAAGGGCCGTGTCGGCCCCGGCGAACTGATGGTTATCGACACCCGCGGCGGCTGCATTCTGCACTCCGCCGAAACGGACGACGACCTGAAAAGCCGCCATCCGTATAAAGAGTGGATGGAGAAAAACGTCCGCCGCCTGGTGCCGTTTGAAGATCTGACTGACGATCAGGTGGGCCAGCGTGAACTGGACGACGATACGCTCGCCAGCTACCAGAAACAGTTTAACTACAGCGCCGAAGAACTGGATTCCGTTCTCCGCGTGCTCGGCGAAAACGGTCAGGAAGCGGTCGGTTCAATGGGGGACGATACCCCATTTGCCGTGCTTTCCAGCCAGCCGCGCATCATTTACGACTACTTCCGCCAGCAGTTTGCCCAGGTGACGAACCCACCGATCGATCCGCTGCGTGAAGCGCATGTCATGTCGCTGGCGACCAGCATCGGTCGCGAGATGAACGTCTTCTGCGAAGCGGAAGGCCAGGCGCACCGGCTGAGCTTTAAATCACCGATTCTGCTGTACTCTGATTTCCAGCAGCTCACGACGATGAAAGAAGAGCACTATCGCGCCGACCGGCTCGATATCACCTTCGATGCGACGCAAACCACACTGGAAGAGACGGTCAAAGCACTGTGCGATACCGCCGAGCAGATGGTACGCAGCGGCACCGTTCTGCTGGTGCTGACGGACCGCAATATCGGCAAGAATCGTCTACCGGTACCGGCCCCGATGGCTGTCGGCGCAGTACAGACGCGCCTGGTAGAACAGAACCTGCGCTGCGACGCCAACATCATTGTCGAAACCGCAAGCGCGCGTGACCCGCACCACTTCGCCGTGCTGCTGGGCTTTGGCGCGACGGCCATCTACCCCTATCTCGCGTACGAAACGCTGGGCCGTCTGATCGACACGCAGGCGATCGCCAAAAACTACCGTACCGTGATGCTGAACTACCGTAACGGCATCAATAAAGGGCTGTACAAAATCATGTCCAAAATGGGCATCTCGACCATCGCCTCCTACCGCTGCTCCAAACTGTTTGAAGCGGTGGGCCTGCATGATGATGTCGTTGCGCTGTGCTTCCAGGGCGTGGTCAGTCGTATCGGCGGCGCGGGCTTTGCAGACTTCCAGCAGGATCTGCTGAACCTGTCCAAACGCGCCTGGCTGGCACGTAAACCCATTTCGCAGGGCGGCCTGCTGAAGTATGTGCATGGCGGCGAATACCACGCCTACAACCCGGACGTGGTACGTACCCTGCAACAGGCGGTACAGAGTGGGGAATACAGCGACTATCAGGAATACGCAAAACTGGTCAACGAGCGTCCCGCGACGACACTGCGCGATCTGCTGGCGATTAATCCTGGCGACGACGCGGTCAGCATCGAGGACGTCGAACCGGCGAGCGAACTGTTCAAACGTTTTGATACTGCAGCAATGTCGATCGGCGCACTGAGCCCGGAAGCACATGAAGCGCTGGCCGAAGCGATGAACAGCATCGGCGGTAATTCCAACTCCGGCGAAGGTGGCGAAGACCCGGCGCGCTACGGCACCAATAAAGTGTCACGCATTAAGCAGGTGGCCTCCGGTCGTTTCGGCGTCACCCCGGCATACCTGGTTAACGCCGACGTGATTCAGATTAAAGTCGCTCAGGGCGCAAAACCGGGAGAAGGCGGTCAGCTACCGGGTGATAAAGTGACCCCGTACATCGCCAAACTGCGCTACTCGGTACCGGGTGTGACGCTGATCTCCCCGCCGCCGCATCACGATATCTACTCTATCGAGGATTTAGCGCAGCTGATTTTCGACCTGAAGCAGGTGAACCCGAAAGCGATGATCTCCGTGAAGCTGGTGTCCGAACCGGGCGTCGGTACTATCGCCACCGGCGTGGCGAAAGCCTACGCTGACCTGATCACCATCGCCGGTTATGACGGCGGCACCGGTGCGAGCCCGCTCTCTTCGGTAAAATATGCGGGCTGTCCGTGGGAACTGGGCCTGGTGGAAACCCAGCAGGCGCTGGTCGCCAACGGCCTGCGTCATAAGATCCGTTTGCAGGTCGATGGCGGTCTGAAAACCGGCGTGGATATCATCAAAGCGGCGATCCTCGGTGCAGAAAGCTTCGGCTTCGGTACTGGCCCGATGGTGGCGCTGGGCTGTAAATATCTGCGTATTTGCCATCTCAATAACTGTGCAACCGGTGTGGCAACCCAGGACGACAAACTACGTAAGAACCACTATCACGGTCTGCCGTTCAAAGTGACCAACTACTTTGAGTTTATCGCCCGTGAAGTGCGCGAGCTGATGGCAAGCCTGGGCGTAACCCGCCTGGTGGATCTGATTGGCCGTACCGACCTGCTGAAAGAGCTGGACGGATTTACCGCCAAACAGCAGAAACTGGCGCTGTCCCGACTGCTGGAAACCGCGGAGCCGCATCCCGGCAAAGCGTTGTACTGCACCGAAAACAACCCGCCGTTCGATAACGGTGTGCTGAATGCGCAGTTGCTGCAACAGGCGAAACCGTATGTCGATGAGCGCCAGAGCAAAACCTTCTGGTTCGATATTCGTAACACCGATCGTTCTGTTGGCGCATCGCTCTCGGGATATATTGCCCAGACCCACGGCGATCAGGGACTGGCCTCTGACCCAATCAAAGCGCACTTCAGCGGTACCGCAGGCCAGAGCTTCGGCGTCTGGAACGCGGGCGGCGTGGAACTGTACCTGACCGGCGATGCTAACGACTATGTCGGCAAAGGCATGGCAGGCGGTCTGCTGGCGGTGCGTCCTCCGGTTGGTTCCGCTTTCCGCAGCCATGAAGCGAGCATCATCGGCAACACCTGCCTGTATGGCGCGACCGGTGGTCGTCTGTATGCCGCAGGGCGTGCGGGTGAACGTTTCGGGGTGCGTAACTCTGGCGCGATCACCGTGGTGGAAGGGATTGGCGACAACGGGTGTGAATACATGACTGGTGGGATCGTCTGTATCCTCGGCAAAACCGGGGTGAACTTCGGCGCGGGTATGACGGGCGGGTTCGCCTACGTGCTGGACGAAGATGGTGAGTTCCGTAAACGCGTAAACCCGGAACTGGTCGAAGTGCTGGGCGTTGACGAACTGGCTATCCACGAAGAGCATCTGCGTGGCCTGATCACCGAACACGTGCAGCATACCGGTTCACAGCGCGGAGAAGAGATTCTGGCTAACTGGTCAGCCTTCGCTAACAAATTCGCGCTGGTTAAACCGAAGTCCAGTGATGTGAAAGCACTGTTGGGTCACCGTAGTCGTAGCGCAGCAGAGCTGCGCGTGCAGGCGCAGTAAGGGGTAGCAGCAATGAGTCAGAACGTATACCAATTTATCGACCTGCAGCGCGTTGATCCGCCGAAGAAGCCGCTGAAGATCCGCAAAATCGAGTTTATTGAAATCTACGAACCGTTTTCAGAAGGTCAGGCAAAAGCGCAGGCGGACCGTTGTCTTTCCTGCGGCAACCCGTACTGTGAGTGGAAATGCCCGGTTCATAACTACATTCCGAACTGGCTGAAGCTCGCCAACGAAGGACGCATTTTTGAAGCAGCGGAACTGTCTCACCAGACCAACACGCTGCCGGAAGTGTGCGGGCGCGTATGCCCGCAGGATCGCCTTTGCGAAGGTTCCTGCACGCTAAACGATGAGTTTGGCGCCGTCACCATCGGCAACATCGAGCGTTATATCAATGATAAAGCGTTCGAAATGGGCTGGCGTCCGGATATGACCGGCGTTCGCCAGACCGACAAGCGAGTGGCAATCATCGGTGCCGGTCCGGCTGGCCTGGCCTGTGCCGACGTGTTGACCCGCAACGGCGTGAAGGCCGTGGTGTTTGACCGTCACCCGGAGATTGGCGGCCTGCTGACCTTTGGCATTCCTGCCTTCAAGCTGGAAAAAGAGGTGATGACTCGCCGCCGTGAAATTTTCACCGGTATGGGGATTGAGTTCAAACTGAATGTGGAAGTGGGGCGTGACGTACAGCTCGACGATCTGCTGAAAGAGTACGATGCGGTATTCCTCGGCGTCGGCACCTATCAGTCCATGCGCGGCGGGCTGGAAAACGAAGACGCCGATGGCGTATTTGACGCCCTGCCGTTCCTGATCGCCAACACCAAGCAGATCATGGGCTTTGGTGAAACCACCGACGAGCCGTACGTCAATATGGAAGGTAAACGCGTGGTGGTGCTGGGCGGCGGTGATACTGCCATGGACTGTGTGCGGACCTCTGTTCGTCAGGGCGCAACGCACGTCACCTGTGCCTATCGCCGTGATGAAGAGAACATGCCGGGCTCCCGCCGCGAAGTGAAAAACGCGCGCGAGGAAGGCGTTGAGTTCCAGTTCAACGTGCAACCGCTGGGTGTGGAAGTGAACGCCAATGGCAAGGTCAGCGGCGTGAAAATGGCACGTACCGAAATGGGTGCGCCGGATGCGAAAGGCCGCCGCCGTGCGGAGATCGTTCCAGGTTCCGAGCACATCGTACCGGCAGATGCCGTGGTCATGGCGTTTGGTTTCCGTCCCCACAGCATGGAGTGGCTGGCAAAACACAGCGTAGAACTGGACTCACAGGGGCGTATCATCGCTCCGGAAGGCAGCGACAACGCCTTCCAGACCAGTAACCCGAAAATCTTCGCCGGTGGTGACATTGTGCGTGGTTCGGATCTGGTGGTGACCGCCATTGCCGAAGGTCGCAAAGCGGCTGACGGGATCATGAACTGGCTGGAAGTATAGTAAACCTTTCTGACTCCCCTGCCCCGAGTACTCGCTCAGGGATGGGGAGTCACCCTTGCTTTTCGCAATATCCCACCTTCATTCTTCGAAAGCCTGACGAAAAATTACTGGCAGATGAACTCATTCGTTCGCAAATAGCACTGACAGCGCAAAAAGCTGAATCCTCAGAAACGTCGCTGACGGAATGATGAAAGGACTGAATATGTATAACGTAAATCCGGATGGTAAAAACCATCCGGTATTGTTATGCGACTAACAGGCTGGCGCGAACCTTGACGACAACTTTCGTAATCGCTTTCGGTTCACCCACACTGCACCCCGGTTTGTGCGGCTCTCCGGGCATAAACACCGCGAACATACCTGGTTGTAGGGTAATGCTTTGACTGTCAGCAATCTCACGGCAAAGCTGATAATCCTCCTCAACATGCATCTCTTCGCACTGGCGTGCAGAATCCGCCACGCCGAACTGAATGCGTTCCTCTCCTGCCAGCAGTAGCTGGATATCGATGTACTGCTCGTGCAGCTCTGCCTTTTTCTCCGTCGGCGATTGCGTGGCAAACTGCATCACATTCATAAAGACATCGTCCCCACGAAGCTCAACGCGGCCCGGGGTTTTCTCCTGCGGTCTGGCGGTTAACGCCAGCGTCAGTGCCTCTTCCAGCACAGGATGCAGACCGGCAGCAGATAACGTACGAACTTCACCCAATATCATCCTTTCTCTCCTTGTGCTAACAATGCCGCGCCCAGCAATCCCGCGTCGTGGCGGTAGTACGCCGCGCTGAGTTCTACGTGATAGACCGGGGGCATCTGTTCGAGACAGGCACGGACCTGCGCCAGATACCCTTGCGCCAGTCCAACACTGCCGCCGACAACCACCCGCTGACAATCGGTGACCGCTTTCGTATCGGCAATCAGCCGCGCCAGCACCTGTGCGGAGTAAGCGACCAGTCGGCGGGCCTGTTCATCGCCCTCTGCCGCGCGGGAAAAAATGGTTTTTGCATCACATCCGGCAAGTGCACCTTGCGCTGCGGCAGCAATACCGCGTCCCGACGCGACAGCCTCGACGCACCCCACCCGCCCACAGCCACACACTGGCCCATTAGGGTCCGCGAGGGTATGGCCCAGGTGTCCGGCCAGACCGCCGGTACCGGTGACTAACTGACCGTCGCTGACCACACCGCCGCCCACTCCGGTTGAAACGGTGATAAACACCATATCGCGCGTATCATCGGCAATCGCGTGATATTCCGCCCATGCGGCAGCCTGCGCATCATTGATCGCCAGCGTCGGTAATCCGGTGAGCGTTTCTAACGTCTGCACCAGCGGAAAGTGAAGCAATCCGCCCAGATTTCTCGGGTTAATCGCCAGCAGATTGCCTTCACGAATAATCCCCGTCGAGGCAACCGCCACCCGATGCGCCTGTGCCTGCAACGGTTGCACCAGCGTTTTCAGCGCGTCGCGTAGTGCCTGAGACGTTTTACTGGCGGGGGTGGGCAGCTCGCGACGTTCGCGAATCTGCATATCATCCTCCACCAGCGCGGCGGCGAGTTTAGTACCGCCAATATCAATTGCCAGCGTCGTCATAGCACCGCCCTTTTCAACGCCGTGTTATACCATTCGCAGATGTGCTCCAGCCGGGTAATCGCAGATCCTACCGTTACGGCCCAGGCGCCGTGGCGCATCGCTTCACCGGCCTGCGCCGGGGTGTTGTAGCGACCTTCAGCAATCACCCGGCACCCGGCCTCACTCAGCGATTTCACCAGCGCCAGATCCGGTTCATCAGGGGTTTCTGCCGTGGTGTAACCCGAAAGCGTGGTGCCAATAATGTCTGCACCGAGCGCCTGACAGGCCAGGCCGTCCTCCTGCGAGGAGCAATCGGCCATTGCCAGCACCTGGTGGTGATGGATACGCGCCAGCAGCGCCGCAACCGGCACCGGACGCACACGGTCAGTCCCGTCAATCGCGATAATGTCCGCGCCGGCCTGCGCCAGTGCATCCACATCTTCCAGAAACGCGGTGATGCGCACCGGAGAATCCGCAAGATCGCGCTTGAGAATGCCGATGATCGGCACGGAAACCACCGCGCGCGTCGCCTCCAGATTCTCAATCCCTTCAATACGTAACGCGACGGCCCCAGCCTGCTCTGCCGCCAGCACCATCGCTGCCACAATCTCGGGTTTATCCAGCGGACTGCCGGGAACCGGCTGGCAGGAGACAATCAAACCACCACGCGCGGCAATGTTTTTATCCAGTTGTGCAAGTAACGACATACTTCTTCCCTTACGAGTATTGCCCGGCGCAGGACCGGGCAAGTGGATTAACTTTTGCTTTTGACTAAGGGGCTTTTATCACCGCCGAACGGGATGGCGCCGCTGAACGGTTTACCGTCGATAGCGTCATGGGTACGTAGCGCCTCCGGTCGCAACCAGCGCTGGACGCGGGATGGCATATCCAGACCAATCAGCAGAATCACCACAAAGGTCAGGCTAAAAGAGAGCGATCCTAGCGCGGTGCCCAGATCCAGGCGTTGGGCAATCAGCGCCCCCAGAATCGGTGCCAGCGCCCCGCCGAGCGCCCCGACGTTATAGGTGAAGCCCAAACCCGCCGCACGCTGGTCGGTATCGAAATAGCCGCCGATCAGTTTCGGTAAGATTCCTGAGATTCCCTGGCCCAGCATCTGCTGGAAAAACAGCAGGAAACCGAGGACCCAGACGTTTGTCCCACCTATCGCAAACACCGGAATGATCAACACCTGCGAGGCCAGCAGGCTGCACACATAAGCTTTGCGGGTCCCCAGCCAGTCGCCGAGAAAACCGCCCACGCAGCAACCGACCGCGGCGCCAAAGCCGCTGAAGAAGAGTACGCGCGCCACGGTGGAAGGATCGTACGCCAGTTCCGTTTTCAGATACGTCGGCAACAGCGCCTGAATCGGCCACGAGTAGAGGAAAGCAAACAGGACGACAATCATGAGCATCACGCCCGTCGGCCAGCGCTTGCCGCTGCTTTGCACCATGAAGCTGATAAAGATCACCGCGCACAGCAAACCCAGTACCGCGACAATCGCCGCATTTTGAAGATCACCGGCAAAACAGAACCACAGTGCGGTCGCCGCCGCGATCGTCATCAGAATGTTGACGACGCGATGCTCACCCCGATAGAGAATATCAACCATCGTGCGTACTGGCGCTTTGCCTTCATGCTTCTCTTTCCAGTCCTCTGCTTCCGGTATGTTTTTCCGCAGCCAGAGGGCAAAAATAATCGGCAGAATGCCAATGAAGAACAGCGCGCGCCAGCCCCAGACCGGCACCACCAGACTGTAGACCTGAGCCGCAATCACGGCGCCAACGGAGAAACCCGAGATCAGAAAACCACTGGCCTTATTACGCAGATGTTTCGGCCAGCTTTCAATAACATAGGTCGCACTGGAACCGTATTCTCCCGCCATTCCCATGCCAATCACCAGTCGGGCGATAAACATGGTGGTGTAACCCGGCGCGAAACCACAGGCCAGCGTCCCCATTGAGAACAGAATAATACTGGTGACCATCGCCAGACGGCGTCCATAGCGGTCACCCATTGCGCCCAGCATTAACCCGCCAAACCAGCGGGAAATAAAGGCTGCCGAAATCAGGCTCGCCGCCTGAACCGTCGTCAGCCCGAATTCTCCCTGCACTTCCGTCAGCACAAGGGCAATCAACACAAAATCAAAACCATCCAGTAAATATCCCAACCATGCAGCGGAGAATGCCCGCCATTGCGCGCGGTTGAGATGGCGATACCACGGGATGCTTTGGGTAGAAGTACTCATTTTACTCTCCCGACGATTTTTGTTGTTGTGCCGGATGACGACTTTGCCTTATCCGGCACACGATTCTTTTTGTCGGCCGGGTAAGCGCAGCGCCCCCCGGCACTACGTTACGTGGTTACGCCTTCTCTGCCATTAACTGCTGCGCCAACGCCTTCAGTGCCGGCAGATATTTTTCATCCACGGGGGCAAACGGCTTACGACACAGCGGGACAGACACCACGTCCATATAGTGCAGAACCGTTTTCAGCCCGCGGAACACGCCGGTCTTAATGAGGAGATCGATAACCTTATTGCACTCTGTTTGCAGCTTTTGCGCAGTCCGGATGTCCCCTTCTTTGAGCGCTTTCACAATTCCCAGATATCGCCAGCCCATGATGTTGTAAGTACTGCCGATACCGCCGTCCGCTCCGGCCAGCAGGCCAGAAGCGAAAATTTCGTCATAACCGTTGTAAAGCACCAGATCCGGATGCGCGCGACGGATCTGCTCCATCTGAAACAGATCGCCTGACGTTTGTTTCAGTGCGCCAACGCCTGGCAACGTCACCAGCGTGTTGATCTGATCCAGGGTTAACTTCACGCCGCTTAACGCCGGAATGTTATAGACCACCATCGGCAGGCCATCCGCCGAATCAATGATGGCCCGGTAATGATCGCAGTGCTCTTCAAAACTGAACGGATAGTAGAACGGCGTCACTGCGGAGACAGCGTCAAAGCCGTAACGATGCGCTGCACGGGCGAGCTGCTGGCTCTCATGGGTGCTGACCGTCCCAACGTGCGCGATCAGCGTGACTTTGCTCTTCGCCTCTTCCGCAACCACTTCCAGCCCCTGCTCCCTTTCCGCGCAGCTCTGCACAAAGGCTTCGCCGGTGGAACCGCCTACGTACAACCCGTCGATACCCTGCGCAATGTTGAAACGCACCAGCCGGCGCAGGCTCTCAATATCCAGCTTTTGTTGGTTATCGAAAGGGGTTAACAACGCTGGCATTACGCCTCGTAAATCTTTTGCCATAACGACCTCTGTCATGATTAGTGTTATCTAACTGCATACCTTTATACCTGTTATACCAGAACAACGAAGCAGCAATATAATGCAGAACGCTTATAGTGCGATCTGCTTCACTAAACGATCGTCAGGATCGCGATCACTTACGCATTTTTGAATTTTTACCGAGGGCGTGCCAGGTGGCGGAAACGCTGTTGAGATGAGATTGCAATGCGCGATCGGCTTCATCCGGATCGCGTCGGCGAATCGCGTCCACGATGGCGATATGCTGCTGATAACTCACATTATTATGTTCGTAAAGTTCACGATCCGGCACGGTCGGGCGAGCGGCGATCAGCCAGTCAAGCAGCGCAACGTGGATCGCCATAAAGATCGGATTGCCGGGAATCTCCGCCAGCACGCGATGAAAATCGACATCTGAACGAATGAACAGCGCATTGTCATCCAGCGACTGACTGTTGATCTCAAGCGCTTTTGCCAGTAGATCGATCTGCTCTTCTGTCGCATTCTCCGCGGCATAACGCACGAGGCTGGACTCAAAGAACAGGCGCAACTGCTCAAAGTGGGCAATACCGCCAGGATGTGCGAGGAAATCTTTTGCCATCCCGGACAGTTCACCAATGATGGTGTCCGCCGAAGGGCGCGAAACGCGGGCGCGTTCGCCATTGTTGATTTGCACCAGACCTTTACGCTTCAGCGCTGCCAGCGCCTCACGCACAGAGGGACGACCGACGTTAAAAAAGGCCATCAGTTCCCGTTCGGACGGCAACTGTTCCCCCTCACCGAACTCACGGCGACGGATCATCTGCTCTAACTCTTCCTCGACCATTTCCGACAGCTTTTTACGCGCCAGCGGACGACGGCGAAGGCTACGCCCAATAGTGGCTGGAGAATCTTCTGCTTGAGAATCGAATGCGTTCATAAGACCTATTTGCGAGTCACGGTGACAAACAACAGCAGGCTCATCGTAACACAGGATCGGAAGGAGGGGGAAACCACGGCCGGCGCGATCAAAAACAGGCCCAGTGGGCCTGTTTTCATCTATTTAACAACACGTAATGCCGGTCGCCCACCACGCGGCGGCGGCGGATCGTCATCCGGATTGTTGTCATCGTCATGATCCGGTTTATCACCATCAATGACTGACATAACGGTTTCGCTCTCTGCGCCAGATGTCGCATCATCATCATTGAGACTGGCAACATCTTCATCATAAGCCGCTTCCGGTTCAAACATCGTTCCGGCACCGTTTTCACGCGCATAAATAGCCAGCACTGCCGCTAACGGCACAGAAACCTGACGCGGAACGCCGCCGAAACGCGCGTTAAAACGCACTTCGTCGTTAGCCAGTTCCAGATTCCCCACCGCGCGCGGTGCAATGTTCAGGACAATCTGTCCGTCGCGGGCATATTCCATCGGAACATGCACACCCGGCAACGTCACATCCACCACCAGGTGCGGCGTGAGCTGGTTGTCCAGCAACCACTCATAGAAAGCACGCAGCAGATACGGACGACGTGGTGTTAGCTGTGACAAATCCATCAGTATTAACCCCGGCCAAGACGCATTTCGCGTTCAGCTTCGGTTAAGGACGCCAGGAAAGAATCACGCTCAAAGACGCGGGTCATGTAACCTTTCAGCTCTTTCGCGCCCGCACCGCTGAACTCAATACCCAGCTGCGGCAGACGCCACAACAGCGGCGCCAGGTAGCAATCCACCAGGCTGAATTCATCGCTCAGGAAATACGGTTTCTGACCGAATACCGGCGCAATCGCCTGCAGTTCTTCACGCAGTTGTTTGCGGGCAACGTCAGCTTCTGAAGCAGACCCGTTAACGATGACGTTCATCAGCGTATACCAGTCTTTTTCGATACGGTGCATGTACAGGCGGCTTTCACCACGTGCCACCGGGTAAACCGGCATTAATGGCGGATGCGGGAAACGCTCATCCAGGTATTCCATAATGATGCGAGATTCCCACAGGGTCAGCTCACGATCTACCAGTGTCGGGACGCTCTGATTCGGGTTGAGGTCAATCAGATCCTGAGGTGGATTGTCCTTTTCCACGTGCTCGATCTCGAAACTTACACCTTTCTCAGCCAGCACAATGCGGACCTGATGGCTATAGATGTCAGTAGGACCAGAAAACAGCGTCATTACCGAACGTTTGTTGGCAGCGACAGCCATGAAAACCTCCAGGTATATTCAGAATTTTTACTGCTACCAGCCATCGCATGGCCAGTCAGAAGTGATGTCACCCACGTCGGAAAAGTCATCATCGTTCAAAAAGCAAACAAAAAATGAGCAATACCCGATATTTGGGCAGAAAATTGGATGATAGTTTACCAGATTTTGTGACCTTTGTGGTGAGTCGATTCTGGAAATGGGGAAAAAGAGGGTTTTGTCAGAGGATTACGCCAGATTTATCCATAAAAAAACCCGCCGAAGCGGGTTTTTTCGCCAACCGTAATCTGCCAAAGGCAGAAAACAATTAACGTTTGGAGAACTGCGGACGACGACGTGCTTTACGCAGGCCGACTTTCTTACGTTCAACCTGACGAGCATCACGAGTTACGAAGCCAGCTTTACGCAGTTCGGAACGCAGGGACTCGTCGTACTCCATCAGAGCGCGGGTGATACCGTGACGGATCGCACCAGCCTGACCAGAGATACCACCACCTTTAACAGTGATGTACAGATCCAGTTTCTCAACCATGTCGACCAGTTCCAGCGGCTGACGAACTACCATGCGGGCAGTTTCACGACCGAAGTACTGTTCCAGAGAACGTTGGTTGATAACGATTTTGCCGTTGCCCGGTTTGATGAAAACGCGAGCTGCGGAACTTTTGCGGCGACCAGTGCCGTAGTATTGATTTTCAGCCATTGCCTATAATCCCGATTAGATGTCAAGAACTTGCGGTTGCTGTGCCGCGTGGTTGTGCTCGTTGCCAGCGTAAACTTTCAGTTTACGGAACATAGCACGACCCAGCGGGCCTTTTGGCAGCATGCCTTTAACCGCGATTTCAATCACACGCTCAGGACGGCGAGCAATCATCTCTTCAAAGGTCGCTTCTTTGATACCACCGATGTGGCCGGTGTGGTGATAGTACACTTTGTCAGTACGCTTGTTGCCGGTTACAGCAACTTTGTCAGCGTTCAGAACGATGATGTAATCACCGGTATCTACGTGCGGAGTGTATTCCGCTTTATGCTTACCGCGCAGGCGACGAGCCAGTTCAGTAGCCAGACGGCCCAGAGTTTTACCGGTCGCGTCAACAACGTACCAGTCGCGTTTTACGGTTTCTGGTTTAGCTGTAAAAGTTTTCATTAAAAGCTTACCCAATAAATAAGTTACACGTTGGTGAACACCCAAACGTTATGTCAGTTGAGGTTCACACGACAAAGTCCGGCAAACCTACCCCTTCGAATAGCCAATGCCAGCACACAAAAAGTTTTGGGAAAAAAACTTTCTTGTAACGTGGGGTCGCAAGATTATAGAGAAGTCGGGGTCAAAGATCGACCCCTAAATGTGATTTGCTCAACAGTTTATTGCCAGCCGTCAGGGCATGTGCTCTCGCTTCAGATACTCTTCACTCTGCATCTCCTGTAAACGCGACAGGCAGCGCTGGAATTCGAACTTCAGTCGTTCGCCCTGATACACCTCATATAAAGGCACGGCGGCGCTCACCACCAGCTTGACGTGGCGCTCGTAAAATTCATCCACCAGCGCGATAAACCGACGCGCTTCGCTTTCCATTAACGGCGTCATTATTGGCACGTCAAACAGCATCACCGTATGGTAGAGGCGTGACAGCGCAATGTAGTCATGTTGGCTACGGGCATCGACGCACAGGGTGTGAAATGATACCGCCAGCGTCTGATTTTCCATGCCCAGCGTCGGCAATGGGCGATGATTAATCTCCAGAACCGGTCCTTGCTGTTCACGTCTGGCGCCCGCCAGCGCCAGCCAGAGGTTGTCCATCTGCTGCTGCGTTTCATTATTCAGCGGTGAGAGCCACAAATGCGCCTGGGTCAATGTCCGCAAACGATAATCCACGCCTGCGTCTACGTTCATGATGTCGCAATGCTGCTTAATCGCATCGATGGCGGGAAGAAAACGCGTGCGCTGTAACCCGTTACGGTACAGCTCATCTGGCGGAATATTCGAGGTTGCCACCAGCGTAATACCGCGCGCAAACAGCGCCTTCATCAGGCCGCCGAGCAGCATGGCGTCGGTAATATCAGAAACAAAAAACTCATCAAAACACAGCACATCCGTTTCGGCCTTAAAGCGGTCGGCCAGGATTTCGAGCGGATCGGTTTGTCCCTGCAGCGCGGTTAACTCCTCATGGACGCGCAGCATGAAGCGATGGAAGTGCAGACGCTGCTTACGAACGCCTGGCAGGCTATGGTAGAACAGATCCATCAGCCAGGTTTTTCCGCGCCCTACGCCCCCCCACATATATAAGCCTCGCACCGGCGCGCGGTGTATCTCTTCTTTTTTCCCCAGCAGTTTACCCACGCGGGCCATAAACCCTTTTGCTTCGGGAACCGCAGATGTGTTCGCCGTTAACGCCTGGTAAATGTTCTCCAGACGATTGACCGCTTCTCTCTGCACGTCGTCGGGCTGGTGAGTGCCTTCGTTAATGGCTTTCAGATAACGCGATGTGGGGGTAGAGCTCTGCATGATGTTATTGTTATTCCTTGAAAATCGGTGTGCCGTCGTTCACGGTTGACGAAAAAAAGGCCGTTCTACACTACGCGATATAAAGACGGGATTCCACTTCTGTGGGATTAGCGGTTATAGTGGCAGTATCAGGCGCAGGCATGGAGCCTAAAGCCAACACCCTACGGAAACAAAAGACAACGGGAGATGTTCATGACCTGGGAATATGCGCTAATTGGGTTAGTCGTCGGCATCATCGTCGGTGCTGTAGCCATGCGTTTTGGTAACCGGAAATTACGCCAGCAACAGGCGTTGCAGTACGAACTGGAAAAGAATAAAGCTGAGCTGGAAGAGTACCGCGAAGAGCTGGTCAGCCATTTTGCCCGCAGCGCCGAGTTGCTGGACACCATGGCCCACGATTACCGTCAGCTGTATCAGCACATGGCGAAAAGTTCCAGCAGTCTGCTGCCGGAACTGTCTGCGGAATCTAACCCGTTCCGTAACCGTCTGGCCGAGTCTGAAGCCGGCAACGACCAGGCTCCGGTACAAATGCCGCGTGACTACTCCGAAGGCGCATCCGGCCTGCTGCGTAGTGGGGCAAAACGCGACTGACCGCACAGCGATAATATTTTTCCTGGGCGCAGCGATTGCGCCCACCGCTTCTCTCCCGTCCCGACTATCATTTAATCATTATCCGCATTGTTAGCAGATTGAAAATTCAATAACATCAAACTGTTTTGAATCGTCTTTCCCTTTACTCAAGGTACGAGAGCAGGATCAATGAAAATACAAACCCAGCTGTTGAGTGCATTAGCGTTAAGTGTCGGGTTAACTCTCTCGGCGCCGTTTCAGGCCATTGCGTCGATTCCAGGCCAGGTTCCCGGCCAGCCCGCGCTTCCCAGTCTTGCCCCGATGCTCGAAAAAGTGCTGCCTGCCGTCGTTAGCGTGAAGGTTGAAGGCACCGCGACTCAAACGCAGAAAGTCCCGGAAGAGTTTAAAAAATTCTTTGGCGATGATCTGCCCGATCAGCAGGCGCAGCCGTTTGAAGGACTGGGTTCCGGGGTCATTATCGATGCCGCAAAAGGCTATGTCCTGACCAACAATCATGTGATTAATCAGGCGCAGAAGATCAGCGTTCAGTTGAATGACGGGCGTGAATTCGAGGCCAAACTGATTGGCAGCGACGATCAAAGCGACATCGCCCTGCTGCAAATTCAAAACGCCAGCAAGCTGACGCAAATCGCCATTGCCGACTCGGATAAACTGCGCGTGGGCGATTTTGCCGTGGCGGTCGGTAACCCGTTTGGTCTGGGGCAAACCGCCACCTCCGGTATCGTCTCAGCGCTGGGACGCAGTGGGTTGAACCTGGAAGGTCTGGAAAACTTTATTCAAACCGATGCTTCAATCAACCGCGGGAACTCCGGTGGCGCGCTGCTTAACCTGAACGGCGAGCTGATCGGTATTAACACCGCTATTCTTGCGCCTGGCGGCGGCAGCGTCGGGATCGGTTTTGCCATCCCCAGCAATATGGCCCGCATCCTGGCGCAGCAGCTGATTCAGTTTGGTGAAATCAAGCGGGGTCTGTTGGGGATTAAAGGGACCGAAATGACCGCCGACATCGCCAAAGCCTTCAAGATAGACGTGCAGCGCGGCGCCTTTGTCAGCGAAGTACTGCCGAACTCCGGTTCAGCCAAAGCGGGCATTAAGTCCGGCGATGTGATTACCAGTCTCAACAGCAAACCGCTCAACAGTTTTGCTGAGCTGCGTTCCCGGATTGCCACCACAGAACCCGGCACTAAAGTGAAGCTGGGCCTGTTGCGTAACGGCAAACCGCTGGAAGTGGAAGTGACACTGGATACCAGCACCTCGTCGTCTGCCAGCGCGGAGATGATTGCCCCGGCATTACAGGGCGCGACGCTGAGCGATGGTCAGCTCAAAGACGGTAATAAAGGCATCAAAATTGACAGCGTTGAAAAGAGCAGTCCCGCCGCACAGGCTGGTTTGCAGAAGGATGATGTGATCATCGGGGTCAACCGTGACCGCGTGAATTCTATCGCCGAGATGCGCAAAGTGCTGGAGGCCAAACCGTCCATTATTGCGCTACAGATCGTCCGCGGTAACGAGAGCATTTATCTGCTCCTGCGTTAAATCCAGACGACCGGGCATCAGCCTCGCGTGTGATGTCCGGTTAACTCGTGATATGCTGCTGCCGTTCCCTTTATTAATGACGCCTCCATCATGTTAGTGAAGCTCTTACGTTCGGTCGCAATTGGTTTGATTGTTGGCGCCATTCTTCTGGCCGCCATGCCTTCGCTACGCAAAATCAACACCCTTTCTGCGCCGCAATATGACAGTGCCGACGAGACGCCCGCCAGCTATAACTCTGCGGTACGTCGCGCGGCTCCCGCTGTGGTCAACGTCTATAACCGCAGTATGAACAGCACCGCGCATAATCAACTGGAAATTCGCACCCTGGGTTCAGGCGTGATTATGGATCAGCGCGGCTACATCATTACCAACAAGCATGTGATCAACGATGCCGATCAGATCATCGTCGCTTTGCAGGATGGGCGTGTGTTTGAAGCGCTGCTGGTTGGCTCCGATACGCTAACCGATCTGGCGGTACTGAAAATCAATGCCACCAGCGGTCTGCCGACGATTCCGATCAACGCCGGGCGTTCACCGCATATCGGCGACGTAGTACTGGCGATCGGTAACCCTTATAACCTCGGACAAACCATCACCCAGGGCATTATCAGCGCCACGGGGCGTATTGGTCTGAACCCGACCGGACGGCAGAACTTCCTGCAAACGGATGCCTCGATCAACCACGGTAACTCCGGTGGGGCGCTGGTGAACTCGCTGGGCGAGCTCATGGGCATCAACACCCTGTCGTTTGATAAAAGCAACGACGGCGAAACGCCGGAAGGGATCGGCTTTGCCATTCCGTTCCAGCTGGCAACCAAAATTATGGATAAGCTGATCCGCGATGGCCGTGTTATCCGTGGCTACATTGGGATTGGCGGTCGTGAAATTGCCCCACTGCACACGCAGGGCGGCGGTATGGACCAAATCCAGGGGATCGTCGTGAACGAAGTGGCGCCGGATGGCCCGGCGGCGCAGGCCGGTATTCAGGTTAACGACCTGATTATCTCCGTGAACAGCAGACCTGCGGTCTCCGCACTGGAAACCATGGACCAGGTAGCAGAGATTCGCCCAGGTTCGGTCATTCCGGTGATTGTCATGCGTGATGATAAGAAGCTGACGCTACAGGTCACTATTCAGGAATACCCGGCAACCAATTAGTTACCGGCAATCAGGCAATAAAAAACCGGAGACATATATTCGCTCCGGTTTTTTTATGGCTTCGCGGTTCGATTACTTGTTAACGAACTCTTCACCCAGTTGAATATCTTTCTTCAGGGTATCCAGCATGCCTTCCAGCGCGTTCTGCTCGAATGCGCTCAGTTTGCCGATAGACTGGCGCTCTTCTACGCCATTTTTACCCAGCAGCAGCGGCTGCGAGAAGAAACGTGCATACTGGCCATCGCCTTCAACGTAGGCACATTCAACAACGCCTTTTTCGCCCTGCAGCGCGCGAACCAGAGAAAGACCGAAACGAGCGGCCGCCTGGCCCATAGACAGGGTTGCCGATCCGCCACCTGCCTTCGCTTCAACCACTTCGGTACCTGCGTTCTGAATACGCTTGGTCAGGTCAGCGACTTCCTGGTCAGTGAAGCTCACGCCCGGGATCTGCGACAGCAGTGGCAGAATGGTCACGCCAGAGTGTCCGCCGATAACCGGAACTTCAACTTCAGTCGGCAGTTTACCTTTCAGTTCCGCCACAAAGGTGTTGGAGCGGATGATGTCCAGCGTGGTCACGCCAAACAGTTTATTTTTGTCGTAAACGCCTGCTTTTTTCAGTACTTCTGCTGCAATAGCGACAGTGGTGTTCACCGGATTGGTGATGATACCGATGCAGGCTTTCGGACAGGTCGTCGCGATCTGCTGTACCAGGTTCTTCACGATGCCCGCATTGACGTTAAACAGGTCGGAACGATCCATGCCCGGTTTACGCGCCACACCCGCGGAGATCAGCACCACGTCAGCACCGTGCAGTGCCGGGGTCGCATCTTCACCGGAGAAGCCTTTGATTTTCACAGCAGTTGGGATATGGCTAAGATCTACAGCCACACCGGGAGTCACTGGAGCGATGTCGTACAGGGAGAGTTCTGAACCTGAAGGCAGTTGGGTTTTTAACAGTAGTGCAAGCGCCTGGCCGATACCGCCGGCAGCGCCGAGGACTGCGACTTTCATCCTAAACTCCTTATTATATTGATAAACTAGTGTTTGTTGCTCCGCGGCGGCGACGTTAAACCACAAATTCGATGAATACAATCACCCGTATTCAATTCTGTGTTGTCACGCGAATTTAGCTTTTATGCATTTAATTGACGTAATCCGAAGATGTCTGTGCAGTAGAGCAACTTTCCAACAGGTGGTGACAATATACCCTACTGCCAGCCCAAAACAACATCAATTTGATAACAATTAATTTACTTTTAAGCTTATTTGCGAGGCGTGACACAGGCATGTTTCTTGATAACAATATTTGATAAAATTCCGCTCTTTCATAACATTATTTCAGCCTTCATTTGGGCAGACCATTTGCATAAAAATTCATCTGTATGCATAATAATGTTGTTTCCACTCTCATACTACGGGTGACTTATGCGAAGCTCAGCTAAGCAAGAAGAATTAGTTAAAGCGTTTAAAGCGCTACTTAAAGAAGAAAAATTCAGCTCTCAGGGTGAAATTGTCCTCGCCTTGCAGGATCAGGGCTTTGATAACATCAACCAGTCCAAAG
The DNA here is from genome assembly GCF_002880615.1 of Citrobacter freundii complex sp. CFNIH2. Classification (NCBI taxonomy): domain Bacteria; kingdom Pseudomonadati; phylum Pseudomonadota; class Gammaproteobacteria; order Enterobacterales; family Enterobacteriaceae; genus Citrobacter; species Citrobacter freundii complex sp. CFNIH2. The sequence continues at coordinate 3,502,976 of NZ_CP025757.1, forward strand.
TATCACGCATGCTGACAAAGTTTGGTGCGGTGCGTACCCGCAATGCGAAAATGGAGATGGTGTACTGCCTCCCGGCGGAACTGGGCGTACCCACCACCTCCAGCCCACTGAAAAACCTGGTGCTTGATATCGATTTTAACGATGCAGTGGTGGTGATCCACACAAGTCCTGGCGCGGCGCAGTTGATCGCCCGTCTGCTGGACTCGCTGGGTAAAGCGGAAGGCATTCTGGGCACTATCGCCGGGGATGACACCATTTTTACCACCCCGGCGAATGGCTTTACGGTAAAAGATCTCTACGAAGCCATTCTGGAGCTGTTCGAACAAGAGCTCTGACCCTCTCTCCCCCGTCGCCTGAGGCGGCGGGGTAAAACCCTGCATTAACGCCCACTTCCCGTTAATTTATCTGCCTGTTATTTAGCAAATAGTGCGCTTATCTGCCCAAAATCATTCACGCAGTGAATATGCAAACTCAAAACCGCACAAATCGCAAAACTTCATATCTACATGATTTTATTAGATATAAACAAAAACCATTACTTTTTAATTCCAGATAAGCATAAAAAAAGAAATTTTCATTACTTACGTATCGATGAAACAATTAGCGTGGTATTAATTTATCACGTGATTAGTGTATACTTGATTTTGTGATGAGGGTCACGAAACGAAGACCCCCAATAATAAATTCGACGAGGTACTTATCATGAAAATCAAAACAACTGTTGCTGCGTTAAGCGTTCTCTCTGTTCTTTCTTTCGGCGCATTCGCCGCAGATTCTATCAGCGCAGAACAAGCACAAAATCGCGAAGCGATTGGCTCTGTCTCCGTAAGTGCAATCGGCTCTAGCCCAATGGACATGCATGAAATGCTGAACAAAAAAGCCCAGGAAAAAGGCGCATCAGCGTATCAGATCACCGAAGCCCGTAGCGGTGACACCTGGCATGCCACTGCCGAATTGTACAAATAAACCCTCGTCGTCTAGTCCGACGACCTTGCCCCCGACTGTCGGGGGCTTTTTTATTTCTCAATGACGCACATTAAAACGCAACTGACCTTCCAGTTCTTCTTCCGCTTCATCAAACAACAAAATCAATGCGCCATAACGTCGGCGTGACTTCTCGGGTAGATGTACAAACTCGATCTCCAGCGGTAACGGCAGCGCTTCACTCATGATGATGTCCCACAGAGAGTCGAGATCGCTCACTTTCTCTTTGGCCAGGCCAAACATCCGCGCAAACTCGCGGTAAAAGTCGTCCTGATCCTCAATTTCATCAAAATCAAATGTATAGATATTCATCTATCGCCACCTTCCCGATATCGGTCTGACTACAGCCCGCCAATATGCAGGGTTTTCACTTCCAGAAATTCGTCTAACCCCAGCACCGATCCTTCACGCCCCAGCCCGGACTCTTTCACCCCGCCAAACGGTCCCAGTTCGGTGGAAACCGCACATTCGTTTATCCCGATCATGCCGCTCTCAATAGCCTGAGAGACACGGAACACCCGTTGTAGGTTTTGCGTATAGAAGTAAGCGGCCAGGCCAAACGGCGTGTTGTTCGCGCGCTCAATCACCTCTTCTTCGCCGGTAAAGCGGAAGCAAGCGGCAACCGGACCAAACGTCTCTTCGCTCGCCAGTTTCATGTCGTCACGACACTCACCCAATACCGTAGGTTGCCAGAAGTTGCCGCCGAGCGCGTGCGCTTTCCCGCCCGCCAGCACTTTGGCTCCTTTCGCGACAGCATCTTCAACGTGCTCACGCACTTTATCGACCGCAGACGGTTCGATCAGCGGCCCGACGACGACGCCGTCATCCAGACCATTCCCCACCTGCAATGCCTGAACCGCATCGGCCAGTTTGCGGGTGAATTCGTCGTAGACACTCTCCTGAATATAAAAGCGGTTCACGCTGACACAAACCTGGCCGGCATTACGGAACTTATTAGCGATAGCGCCTTTTACCGCCGCATCGATGTCCGCATCGTCGAACACGATATAGGGAGCATTGCCACCGAGTTCCATCGACACTTTTTTCATGGTTTCCGCTGCGTTACGTACCAGCGTTTTACCGACAGCCGTTGAACCGGTGAACGAAATTTTGCGCACCGCATGGCTTGCCATGATGGCATCGCTGATTTCCGGCGTATTGCCCGCTACGGCGTTGAGTACGCCATCAGGTACCCCCGCTTTCTTCGCCAGCGTAAGCAGCGCAAAGGCACTCAGCGGCGTGTTATTGGCCGGTTTTATCACCCCGGTACAGCCCGCCGCCAGCGCCGGACCGAGCTTACGGGTCAACATCGCCATCGGGAAATTCCACGGCGTGATTGCCGCCACGACACCAATCGGTTCACGGGTCGCCAGGATGCGGGAGCCGGGTTTGATCGGCGGGATGATTTCACCGTTGGCACGCTTCGCCTGTTCGGCAAACCATTGGATAAAACTGGCTGCGTACTCGACCTCACCCTCGGCTTCTTTCAGCGGTTTCCCCTGTTCGGTGGTCATCAGCCGTCCCAGCCAGCTTTTGTTTTCGATAATCAATTCATACCAGCGGTACAAAATTGCCGAGCGCTCTTTTGCCGTTTTTGCCCGCCAGGCAGGAAATGCCTTACTGGCCGCCGCAATAGCCTCTTCGGTCTGCTGTTTTCCTGATTTCGCCACCTTCGCGATCGTTTCGCCGGTCGCCGGATTAAGCACGTCAAAGGTGCTATCAAGCGTTTTCCACCGTCCATCAACCAAATATCCCGTCTGAAAAAGTTCGTTGTCCTGAAGCGTTTGCATGATGTTTTCTCCTTCTGATGTCCTGCGTTGCGCACATCGAATAAGTATAGCCATAAAAAAACCGACGCTTTTGGCATCGGTTTCTGAGGGTTAGCTGTCGGTTAGCGCATGCTGGTACTTGTGCAACATGCCGGTCAGTCGTTTCACCGGTTCGGTGACCTGCGGCGGCGCTTCCCAGACTCGCAGTTTTTCCTGGTACACGTCCAGCTCATCCAGTAGCTGACCAAAATAGCGTCGGCGCTTGTCGTCATTCACGGCTGAAATGACATGATCCGCCGTACGACGCAACTGCTGGTGGAACGCGGAAAGATCGTCGTTGACCGGAATCGGCGCATCTCGCAGACGCTGATGCGCAATGATCATCGTCAGCGCCAGGCGGAACTTCGGCAAATCCCCCGGGAATTTATTCATCAACAGAAATAGCTGCTGATAAAGCGCGGGAAGATGGTTCTCTTTGCGCCGGACCACGTTAGTGGTCATCGCTGACACCGCCGCAGAAACAAACTGGTTGAGCAGCACACGACCCGTACGATCGCGAGAATTATCGCGCACAATCACAATGACCAGAAAGGCCAGCACACAGCCCACAATCTGCCCTAACGCACTGTCCAGGAACTGACTGAAGTGGAAGGTCATCGGGTTATCCAGCACGATAATGTTAATGGTACTGGCCAGCGCGCCCATCGACCCCAGTCGCCGCTTCTGTACTTCGATCCCCAGAAAGAACCCCAGCACTGCGAGGCTCAGACAGAGCAACAGCATGCTCTGCTGGGTATTGGGGAGGATCACCAGAAAATAGAGCGCCCCCAGCGGCAGCGCGGCAAGCGTACCGTAGATAAAGTCGATAGCGACCATGCGTGGGTTCGGCAGACGCATCGCCAGCGAAGTCACTACCGCAATCATCACCATCGCGCCGTTACCAGAAGTCCAGCCGGTCCACAGCCAGAACAGCGTTCCCAGCACACAAGAGAGCGTGGTGCGCCAGAAGTTCACCATGGCATGGTGACGTTCCGCGGACTCGACTTTCACCACCGGTTCTCCCTGCAACACCTCCTCTTCCGTAGCGCTGATTTTGGTATTGCTGATCACGCCGCGCTTTAGCAGCAGATAACGCGTTGCCGCCCCAGCCCAGGTATACAGCGTGACGGGCGTTTCACGCTCGCCGGTCCAGGCAATCACCCGGCGCAGGCGCTTAAGCTGTTTATGCACATCCTGCGCGGTTTCAACCGGCATGGCGAAAAACTCGCGGAAGGTATCGGTGATCAGCTCAGGACGCGTGTTCTGGATCAGATAGGTTTCGCAGGATTGCGTAATCATGGTCAGCGACAGGGTATTGATCGCTTTCAGGCGGCGATTCGCCCGCGCCCAGCGGGAGGATTCCATGTTCAGGTTGCTGCGCATTCCTTCCAGCGCCGTGGCCCGGCGCACCAGATCGCCCCAGGCCTTGTCCACTTCTTCACTATCGCCATGTTTAATGCACAACTGCATCAGTTGGTACTGCGCCACCAGCAGGCTATCCAGCTCACGATCGACCTCTTGCTTGATCGATCGCGGAGAAAAGAGCAGATCCGCAATGATGGCGCAGACAATCCCGATAACAATCTCGCTACAGCGTTCTACGGCAAATTGCGGCGTTAGCAGCGGTTCGGTTTGAATAGTGATGACAATAATCAGCGCGGTGTAGCCCGATAATCCCCACGCATAGGAGTTCTCAATGCGCACCAGTGAAGAGAGCCAGGTACAAAACCCCGCCCAGATACAGCACACCAGAATCATTAGCAGCGGTGCGCGGATCATCGCAATGATGATCACCAGCGCCGCAATACAACCCATAAAGGTGCCGACAATGCGCAACATTCCGCGATAACGAATCGCGCCAGAATACGGTTCGCCGCCGGCGGCAAAGGCCGGACCCGCTGCAACAATCGCCGCCGTCAGCACCGCCCAGCGTGGTGTTTCAAGCTGAAAGTGAAAACCGACAAACAGCGCAAGGACAATCGCGCAGGCCAGTTTGACCGCAAAGCGAATGTGCTGGTTGGCGATGGAAAAAATGCCCATCGCGATTAACCAAATTCGCGCAGACGGTGCGCCATTTTACGGAAGAACGAGTCATTGTTTTCGTCACGATCCTGCTTACCGGTGATCACGACAGTCGCGGTGGTACCGGCTGGCCACAGGTTTTCCTGTTGATCGTCAAGCTGGATACGCACCGGAACGCGCTGTGCGAGGCGTACCCATTCCAGATTGGAATCGATCGTCGCCATGCCTTTGTCATCGCGTGTGCTGCTGGCATTGGTGACCCCTGCCGCGATGCTATCGACTCTCCCTTTTAACACCTTATTGCTACCCAACGGGGTAATTTCGGCACGATAACCCGGGCGGACGCCCTCCAGCTTGGTCTCTTCCATATAGACCAGCACATAAAAGGAGTTCTGTTTCACCAGCGCCACGGCGGTTGAACCTCGGGTAATAAACTCACCGGTATAGACGTTCAGGTTGGTCACCCAGCCATCCGCAGGCGCGCGAATGACGGTACGTTCGAGATCTAACCTGGCGAGGTCGCGAGTCGCCTGCGCTTTGGCAAGCTGATGTAATACGGTTTGCAGAACATTGTTGGCCTGATCAATCTCTTCACGGGACATGGCCTGGACGCCAAGACGGTTACGGCGTCCGGCTTCCTGGCGTTTCTCTTGCGCCAGCACCTGATAATAGGCTACGTCGGCTTCGGCCTCTTCCAGCGCTTTTTGGTAGCGTGGTTGATCGATGGTGAACAGCACCTGATCTTTCTTCACCAGTTGATTATCATGCACCTTAACGGTAGTGATGAGTCCGGCAACGTCCGGCGCGATGGCAACCACGTCTGCGCTGAAGCGGGCATCACGCGTCCACGGTGATTCGGTGTAATAGACCCAGGCGCGGAAAATAGCGATGAACGCCAGGCTGACCAGAACGAGGGTAATGGCCGTACGGGAGATTTTTCTTGTTAGCGTTTTCACTTCAACCTCAAACGAACAGGCGCGATATCAAGTAAAAGAGACAGCAATACAGCGCAGTATTAAACAGAGCCGGATGCCAGACAAAATCATAGATGCCCGTAGGCACCAGCACCCGGCGCACCAGCCAGAAAATCGCCAGTGACAGAAGCAATTCAAAGAATATCGGTGGGAAGGACAGACCAAACACCACGATAACGGGAAACAGACTCATGTTGACCTTGATATTGTAGAGAGTGCAGGCGATACCGTTTTCAGCGAATGTCGACGCGGAGAAGGGCAAGGAAAGCCAGGCGAGAGCGACATAGCCTTTATTTGAATAATAATATATTACCGTAACTGTTATGCTGTTATCTATAATATGTGATCTAAATCACTTTTAAGCCAGAGTGAATAATGGAACGATTAAAGCGCATGTCGGTGTTCGCGAAAGTGGTGGAATTTGGTTCCTTCACCGCCGCCGCCAGACAGCTACAAATGAGTGTTTCGTCAATCAGCCAGACGGTGGCAAAACTGGAAGATGAACTTCAGGTCAAGCTGCTGAACCGCAGCACGCGCAGCATTGGGCTTACCGAAGCCGGAAAAATTTATTATCAGGGCTGTCGGCGTATGCTGCATGAAGTGCAGGATGTTCACGAACAGCTTTATGCCTTTAACAACACGCCGATTGGTACGCTGCGCATTGGTTGTTCTTCAACCATGGCACAAAATGTCCTCGCGGGGATCACCGCCAAAATGCTCAAAGAGCACCCTGGCCTGACGGTCAATCTGGTCACCGGCATTCCGGCACCCGACCTGATTGCCGACGGTCTGGATGTGGTTATCCGCGTGGGCGCCCTCCAGGATTCCAGTCTGTTTTCCCGCCGCCTGGGCGCAATGCCGATGGTGTTATGCGCGGCGAAAAGCTATCTCGCCCAGTACGGGATACCGGAAAAACCGGCCGACCTCACCAACCACTCCTGGCTTGAATACAGCGTGCGTCCGGATAATGAGTTTGAGCTGATCGCACCGGAAGGGATCTCCACGCGACTGATCCCACAGGGACGGTTTGTGACCAACGATCCAATGACCCTCAACCGCTGGCTGACCGCCGGTGCGGGGGTCGCCTACGTCCCGCTGATGTGGGTGATCAACGAGATCAACCGGGGCGAACTTGAGATCTTACTGCCGCGCTACCAGTCCGATCCGCGCCCGGTCTATGCGCTATATACCGAAAAAGACAAACTGCCGCTGAAGGTACAGGTAGTGATCAACTATCTGACCGACTATTTCGTCGACGTGTCGCAGATTTTTCAGGGTATGTACGGTCGGGGAAAAGAGAAATAGGCATCTTCTTGAGGCAAGACAATAGCGGATAACGGCCAAAAAGCCCCGTTATCCGCCAGCAACACGCCAGCCGTCTGACTACGCCTCATCCACCCAAATCCGCATCTCCCCTTCGCCACGGTTGGCCCAGCTAAACCATGGGATAAATGTCAGTGTTTGAGCCTGACACGCGCCAGGGGCGGTGTCATAGTGCCACAGCGACTGTTCACCCGGCTGCGTCGGGCATTTTCGCGATCCTTGCGCCTGGAGCAATACCTTGTGGGCGAAAACGCCTTTCCCTTCGATAAGGGTAAACGCGCTCTCTTTCGGCAAGCTCAGATTATGCAGCAACGCGCCGTTGTCGGCCTCTTCCAGACAGTACACCAACGGCCCACGCTGTAGCGCAACTTTTCCCGCCACGTGGCGCACCTGCGGGTTGCCGTAAACACGGCGTACCGGCATCGGCAGCGTTAACGTGAGGATGTCGCCCGCCCTCCAGTCACGGTGGAGATGCAGATAGCCCTTGCGTACCTCACCCTCGACAGGCAAACCGTTGAGCAGTACCTGTGGATTATTGCACCAGTCCGGCAGTCGCAGTGCCAGCGTATGCGCCACCGGCTGTGGGGATTCAATACTTATCTCCACCCGTTCCTGCCAGGGGAAATTACCGCTAATCTTCAGGCCCAGCTCGCCGCCGTTAACCGGAACCGTTACGCTGTTGCCAATATACAGGTTGATGTAAAGCGCTTCCGGGCGCGGCGTATAAATATAGTGACCAATAGAGGTCAGCGTTCGCGCGATGTTCGGCGGGCAGCAGGCACAGCCAAACCAGCGCTGACGAACAGGTTTAATGTGATCGTAAATATGGTTGAATTTCAGTACGTTTGGCTGCACTTCCAGCGGATTCACATAGAAGAAATGCTTGCCGTCCAGCGCCATGCCGCCCAGAACGGTGTTGTAGAGCGCGCGCTCCATCACATCGGCGTACTGGCTGTCGGCTTCCATTTCCAGCATCCGGCGCGCGAACATCATCAGGCCGATGGAGGCGCAGCTTTCAGCGTATACCGTATCGTTCGGCAAATCGTAATCGCAACTGAACGCTTCGCCTCGCCCCTGCGAGCCGATGCCGCCGGTGATGTACAGCTGGCGTTGCGCCATGTTTTTCCACAGCCGCAGGCAGATCTGGCGCTTCTCTTCGTCCTGACTCAAGCGCGCCAGATGCGCCACGCCGGTCATCAGGTAGACAAAACGCACCGCGTGACCGATGGCCGTCTGTTGCTCCGTTAACGGTAAATGCGCCTGGCTGTAGTCTTTATCGTGCGTCATCCAGCCCGCGCCGTAAATCAGCCAGTGCGACGTGCCGCCGCGTTTTTCAAACTCAATGTCGTAATAGTGCGGCTGCGTACCGCGCGCTTCAACAAAATAGCGCGACAGATTCAGATAGCGCGATTCCTGTGTCACTTCATACAGCCGCATCAGCGCCAGTTCCACCTCCGGATGGCCGGGATATCCGTGCAGCTTGTGCTCTTCTTTACCGAACACGCTGTCGATATAGTCAGCAAAGCGGCACACCACGTTCAGCAGGCTACGCTTGCCGGTGGCCTGAAAGAAGGCGACGCCCGCTTCAATCATGTGTCCGGCGCAGTAAAGCTCGTGGCATTCGGCCAGATTGCTCCAGCGTTTGTCCGGCGCTTTGGCGGTGAAATACGTATTCAGATAACCGTCTTCACACTGGGCGGCGGCAATCAGCTCGATCACCTCATCGGCGGTTTTCTCAAGTTCTGCATCTGGCTTCTGGCACAGTGACCACGCCACCGCCTCCAGCCATTTCGCCACGTCGCTGTCCTGGAACACCATGCCGTAAAACTCCCCTTGCTGCCGCCCGGCGGCAATGCGGAAGTTTTCAATCGCATGGCTGGGGTCCGCTTCCGGAATACGATCGTTCAACGCATCCCACTGATAAGGGATGACCACATCGCGCACCAGTTGCTGGTACTGGCCGAAAAATGGATCGCTGACCTTAAGCCGGTGGAGATCCACTTCCATGATTTCAGGTTTCATTTTTTGCTCCTACAGGACCTGGGCGTGACGCTGGCGTAAATCATCGGAAATACGGGCCATCATCGGGTTATTGAGTTTACAGGCGCGGATGGACAGCGCCAGCAGCAGGTGGAACAGTGCAGGCAGCAGACTTTCCATGGAGAAAATCCCCTGCAATGACGCGGGCGTCTGGTTTTCCGCCCCTGCTTTGTAGGCCACGGCAATAAACACCAGGCTGATAATCCCGGCGCTGGAGGCCCACGCCAGCTTGATAAAAAACAGGTTGAAGGCGAAATTCATGCCGGAGGATCGCACGCCGGTTTTCCACTCGCCGTAGTCGTCGGCAAAGGCCATCAGTGAAAAGTGCAGTGGTAGAGTAAAGCCAAGGATAATGCCGTTACCGAGGATCACGACCAGCCATAATGTCTGCCAGTCAGGACTGGCGGGCAGAAACCACATAATGACCGCAAGTAAAGCTAACACCAGGTTGGTGTAATAGTAGAGTTTGACCGTATCAACGCGGCGCGACAGCAGGTTAACCATCACCGAACCGATAATGGAAGCGAACGTTACCATGGTAAAAAACAACGACGTATAAGCGGTGCTGCCCTGCAACACGTAAGTGATGAAGTACATGTAGCCGCCGCCGCGAATATTGAACACGTTAATCAGCAGAAATGACATCAACAGCATTAGCAGTAACTGGTCGTTTTTGCGCAGGCCCGCCAGATGTTCGCGCAGGGAAAAGTGCCCCATCACGTTGAGCGACACCCGCTCACGCACCCAGAAGAAGCAGCACAGGAACATCACTACCGCGACGGCGCACAATACACCGACGCCAAGCTGATAACCCTGCGCGGTGTTGCCATCACCAAGCGTCTCCACCAGCCACGGCAACCCAACGGAGACCAGAAAGCCCGCGACGCCACACAGCACAAAGCGCCAGGACTGGCAGGCGATCACTTCAGAGTGACGCGTCGTCATGGTGTTGATTAGCGCGCAGTAGGGAACGTTGATCGCGGTATAGCTCACCGAAAGCAACAAATACGTGCCAAAGGCCCAGGCGATTTTAATCCCCATTGATGCATCCGGGACGGTAAAGGTCAGCACCCCAATAACGCCGATGGGCACGGCTATCCACAGTTGCCATGGGCGGAAACGCCCCCAGCGGCTGCGGGTACGGTCAGCGACCACGCCCATAATCGGATCGGAAATAGCGTCAAAAACACGCAGTACTAAAAACAAGATGCCAACCAGCGCGGGGGTCAGCCCGAAGATATCGGTATAGAAAAAGGTTAAAAAGTTCATGATCAGGCAGGTGATCACTGTGCCACCTGCATCGCCCAGCCCGTAGCCGATCTTTTCGCGTATCGACAATTTTTCGTCGGGATGACTTCCGGCAATATCCGTTTCCGTCAGTGAAGTAGAGGTCATATAAAGGTTCCTCGTCTGAAGCAGATTTATCCCGATAAATTCACAGGATTCCGGTTTTAATAAGAAAATTCAGATGTAATTTTGCCCGGAATTACCGTGTCAACAAGGCGATAAACAGGTATAAAAAGATGACGATTCCGACCTGCTGGCAAAACTGTGAGGCCGATCGGTGAATATCAAATAACTTTTTATTAATCATATAGAAAGGTTATTTTTATCTAAAAAAACGCGAGAAATTACATATCCATGCTTGATTTATCCATAGCGCTTCCGATTAGGGTACAAAACGGCGGTTTGTTTATCTCGCGCGGCGTAGGTAGCCACCCGGCACGCAGGCTGGAATCCTGGGAGTTGATTTTTGTACAGCAGGGGACGCTGACAATCAGAGAAAACGACGTCCTGTTTGAGGTTAAGGCCGGAGAAAGTTTGTTGCTATGGCCCCGGCGCCGCCACGTCGGGATAGGGGATTTCCCGCCGGATCTCACATTTTACTGGGTGCATTTTGACGTGCTGCCAGCGACCACCAATCCGACGCAGTTACTATCGCTACCGCAGCATATCAGCGTCAGCAGCCCACAGTATGTCATGTCGCTGTTTCGTCAGTTTTTAAGTGAACAGGAAAACAGACGTCACGGTCCGGCACTGGAATTTATTCTGTTGCTGATTTTGCAACAAATCGCCTCTGCGGTGGGGAGTGAAACCCACGGTGATAACGCCGGTGTGGCGCTGGCCTATAAGGCGCGTAAACATATTCGCACACAATATCACCTGCCAATCTCGACGTCGCAACTTGCCCGGGAGTTGCACTGCAATGCCGATTATCTCGGGCGAGTCTACCGACGGATATTTCACATGACGATGACTGAAGCCATTCATCGCCAGCGCGTCAGCGCCGCAGAGAAGCTATTGATTAGCGATTCGCTGGCATTAAGCGAGGTGGCACAGAAGTGTGGATTTAATGACGTCGGCTATTTTCGGCAGATTTTTCGTAAACACACTGGACTGACGCCAGCTGCGTGGAAACGCCGGTATTGTAAGGAACATATTAATTCAGACTGAAGCCAGAGATGGCCGGATGGGGCGTTTATCCCCATCCGGAAAATGGCGTTACGCGGTGCCCCCCACCGTCAGGTTATCGACCTTCAGCGTCGGCTGACCAACGCCAACCGGCAGGCTCTGACCTTCTTTGCCACAGACGCCGACGCCGTTATCCAGCTTCAGGTCGTTCCCGACCATCGAAATCTGCTGCATCGCTTCGATACCCGAACCAATCAACGTGGCCCCTTTCACCGGCTTCGTCACTTTGCCGTTCTCAATCAGATACGCCTCTGAGGTAGAGAAGACGAACTTACCGGAGGTGATATCCACCTGACCGCCGCCAAAGTTTGGCGCATAGATCCCGTACTCTACGGACTCAATGATCTCTTGCGGCGTGGATTTACCCGGCAGCATATAGGTGTTGGTCATGCGCGGCATCGGCAGATGCGCGTAAGACTCGCGACGGCCGTTTCCGGTAGGTGCAACGCCCATCAGGCGCGCATTCAGTTTGTCCTGCATATAACCTTTCAGAATGCCGTTTTCGATCAGGACGTTGTACTGACCCGGCGTGCCTTCGTCATCAATGGCCACCGACCCGCGACGATCCACCATCGTTCCATCGTCCACCACAGTGCACAGTTCAGAGGCGACCAGTTCGCCCATATGACCGCTGAATACCGAGGTGCCGCGACGGTTAAAGTCCCCTTCCAGACCATGCCCCACCGCTTCATGCAGCAGTACGCCCGGCCAGCCGGCACCCAATACGACGGGCAGCGTCCCGGCAGGCGCGGCAACCGCGGACAGGTTCACCAGCGCCATGCGCACGGCCTCTTTCGCCCACGCGTCGGCGCGGACGTCGCCATCCAGATCGGCGAGGAAATAATCGTAGCCAAAACGCCCACCGCCACCGCTGGCGCCGCGCTCACGTTTACCGTCTTCTTCCACCTGCACGCTGACCGACAAACGCACCAGTGGACGCACATCGGCGGCCAGCGTCCCGTCCGTGGCGGCAACGAGGATCAATTCATACACGCCGGTCAGGCTGGCCGACACTTCCTGTACTCGCTTATCCGCTTCGCGGGCGACTTTATCGACGCGGCGCAGAATATCGAGCTTCTCTTCACGGCTCATGCTTTGCAGCGGATCGACAGAGGTGTACAGCGCCGGATACTCCACGGCACCGAGAGTCTTCACTTTCCCGTCGCCATTGTCACGCACGATGGTACGCGCGGCGCGCGCACTCTGTTCCAGCGCCTGCAGACTGATCTGGTCAGCATAGGCAAACCCGGTTTTTTCACCGCTCACTGCGCGAACGCCAACGCCCTGATCGATATTGTAAGAACCATCTTTAATGATGCGGTCTTCTAAAACCCAGGATTCGTGATAGCTCGACTGAAAATAGAGATCGCCGTAATCAAGACGACGTTCGGCCAGTTGGCCCAGAATGGCGAACAGATCCTGATGTTTCAGGCCGTTCGCCGCTAGCAATTGTTCACTTACCAGGTTCAGACTCATCGTTATTGCTACTCGTTAGTGACTGCAGATAGAGGATCTATGTACTGAGAGTGGGGCAATTCCTTGCCCCCGTCAAATCATTGCGAATTTTCTTTCCGCGGCTGGCGCAGGACTTCGTTGATCTGTGGTTTATCGAGTGGACCGGTGATCCGATAGCGCAGAATCGAGACTTTACTCCACAGCGGTCCAAGCACTTTACTGGCGGCAAAGACTGCCGCACCAACGATCGGGTTCACCGCAAACGCAGCGGCGACCCCCACCGTGGCGGAGATTTCCGGTGCCACCACCGCTTCAACATCCAGCTCGCGGCGCACCAGGTTGACCGAGCCTTTCATGGCGATATCCGCTTCCAGTCCGTCCACCAGCGTGTCGTCGGTATGCAATATGCCGTCTTTGATCCAGGCGGTGCTGCGAATGGAGTCGAAGTAAAATCCTTCATTGAAGGTATCGCTAAAATCGAAACGCAGTTTACGCAGCAGCGCGTCAAAGCTCAGCAGGCGCAGCAACTGCCCCGCGTGACCGGTGCTTAGCTCGGTGATCTCCCCTTTACCCAGGCGGGTGCGGATAATGCCGTTCAGCGAGGCTTCCTCCGGCTTCCACGGCGGGTTGCGCCAGTGCAGATCGTAATCCACGTTAAACGAGGCGTTGCGAATCGGTGTCGAAACGCCAAAGAATCCGGCCGCCGCATCAATCTTGTTACCCCGCAGTTTCCCTTTTAAAGAGGTACGCTCGCTGCCAGGGGTGTTCACCCACTGTCCGTCCGCCGTCAGTCGGGTGAAGCCGGTATCCAGCAGGCCGTTACTCAGGTTCAGGGTGTCGCCCTGAATGGCCACATCCGCATCGATGCGTCCGTATTTCTGTCCCCACATCCAGCACTCTTCACAGCGCAACTGCACGTCAGGCCAGCCGCGGAAACTAAAGCGTTCTACGGATGCAAATGGCGAAGCCGGCGCGTCGCTGTTATCCGTTTTAGCCACGGAGGGGTTGTAATAGAGGTATTTGATGTTTGCCAGCCACGGCGCGTTATTGCGCATTGCCAGCGTTGCATTGATCTCACGCCCCTGCGCCTCGACTTTAGTGCCATTCGACGCCGGTTCAGAAACGAGGCTCAAGTTGTTCCACTGTTGTCCCCCCAGCGTTAACGCTGGCGTGCGCAGCGTAATATGTTGCGGGAAATTCGCGTTGGCTCCGACGTTGTCCGCCGCACCTTTCTGGAACAGGGCCAGCCACTGTGCGCCATCCATCGCGGGTAGATTCAGCTCAATGCCTTCCTGTTCAGGCAAAGGCGGCGCCGTCCGGCTTTCCGCTGTCCAGATCGCGCGATCCAACGTCAGCTTCTGATTCAGCAACCAGCGGCTGTTAAAATGATTTTCCTGTCCGGCGCTACCGGTCAGCGTAAAGCTACGCAGGTCGCCGGTTGCTTTAATTTTGACGGGTAACGCCTCACCGGCTTTTTTATCCAGCGGAGAAGGTAAGTGACTACTTACATTCCTGAGATCGCCGTTCAGTTCAATGTTGTACGTTGTCCCGGAATGATACGGCAGGTCGATACCCACTTTACCGTCCCAGGCCAGGCTGCCGCTGAGCGCGTCATTGACCTGCGATGGCAATACGCCGGTACGAGCGGGCTGCCAGTTGCCGTTGAGATTCACCGCGACCTGATAGGCTTTCGTTCCTTCCGTGGTGGTGAAATCAACGTTCACCGGCTGATTAAACCAGTTCGCCGTCATCGGCTCGCTTTTCAGGTTGCCATTGGTAAAGCTGAATTTGCCGCTGAGGTTTTTCAGGGTGCTGTCGAGCGGTTTGATAAACAGGCTATTATCGCGCAGCGACACATCGCCTTTTGCGGTAACCATTTCGCCATCCAGCGGGATATCCAGATGTAAGCGAGCATTCACATCACCGTCGATCTGCAACTGCTCAAGCGTGGCGCCCAGCGACGACTTCAACGGCGTGTCATCAAAATACGGCCCCACCGCCTTGCCCGGCCCCTGAATATCGGCGTCAATCAGCAACTTCTCTTTGGCGTAGTCCGGGATGATCGCCGTCAGGTTCGTGGCCTTCACGCCGCCTAAATTGACGCCATCGGTTTTCATCCACAGGCCGTCGTTAAGGAAATCCAGCTCGATATTCAGATCGGTCAGCGCAGGCCAGTCCGGCTGAAAGGCAAATTTCGCATTGCGCAGTGGGACCAGCACTTCAAACTGGCCTTCGTTGTGCTTGTACGGGAACAAATGCGGATTACCGCCGTACACCAGCGTCGCGTTATCCGCTTCTCCCCCCTGAATCGCGCCGCTGAGATAGTCCGCCAGCGCCTTGCCCATCAGATTTTCCGGGAAGTAACGCCAGGCCTGAGAGCCGTCATCGGTGCTGATACCCGCCAGAATCCCCAGCCAGGGGTCATCGCCTGTCGGCTGCAGATAGCGGAAGCCGCCGCGCGCGTGGACCGCTTTCGCTTTCACATCGATATTACGACCGTCCAGCTGAAAACCGTTGTCATTCTTCAGCCAGTTCAGCGTGGCAACGCCGTCTTCAATTTCTAATGGCGCACGGAAGACCGTTTCGTAGGGCATTTTTGCCTGTTTCATCGACGCGGTCAGTGCGCCATTTTCCACGCTCCCGGAGAGCGTTCCTGAGAAGTTCTCCGCCCCCGGCAATAGCTTCCACTGTTTCCACGCCAGATCGCGCCATGAGGCCTGAAAACGTGTCTTTTCCGTGGCCTGAAGCGGGATATCCAGCGCCAGAGTATCGATATTTCCGCTCGGTTGGGTGGCAAGCCAGATATCACCCAGCGCGGGCGAAAGCTTAGACACCATCGGGCGCAGCCCCTCAAGTCCGGCCAACTCCAGATGGCTGGCGCGGATGCGCAGTTCGTCACTGCGCTTGCCGTCTGCGCCGCCGACTTCCTGCTCGGGGATCCAGGCGAGCTGTAGCGCTCCGCGCGGCCAGGCCTTACCGTCCATCGTGATGCGGGTATCGGGAATAGAAAACTGCCAGCCCGGCTGTTCACGACTGATATGCGCCGTCAGATTATCGACAGAGAGCGTATGGAGGTTATTGTCGCCTTTCCAGCTCGCGCCCCCCTGTTTCAGCCAGACGTCGCCACCGGCGATCTCTCCTTTGCTGATGGTCATCCAGCCTTCGAGGCTAAAGCGCGCAGTCTCCAGCGCCACGTTATCCTGCATCCATTTGCCCAGCCACGGTTTCACGTCGATATCGTCGGCCTGCAGCCAGACCCGACCATTATTCAGCAGCCCTTCATCATCACGCAGATCCATGCGCACCTGCATGACGCCGTGTTGACCGGTCAGACTGGAGAGGCTGACTTGTCCCTCCGCGCGGTGGCGATTTTTACCATTAACCCAGGTGAGTTGCGGAATCGCCAGTTCAGCGCGCTGACCGGAGAGCGTCAGAAAGCTGATTTGACTGTCGCGGAGATCGAAGTGATCGAACTGGCGCAGGAAAAGATCGTTGATTCGGCTGGCTTCCAGCCCGTCACCGCTTTCGCTACGTTCAATCGGCGTGTTGGTACGGAAATTCAGTTGCCAGAAGGTGAGATCGCGAAATTGCCAGCGCATGTGCAGCAAGCTCTGCCAGACATCCAGCGCCAGGGTAACGCGTTTTACCGAGAATTCGCCGCCGTCTTTCAGCTCCGCGCGGATATCACGTGCTTCGAGGGTGGGACCAAAATTTTGCCAGTTGGCAGAGAGCTGGCTGGCCTTAACCGGCAGCCCCGTCGCAGACTCAATTTTGCTGAGGATCGTCGGACGCCAACTGTCGAGATGCGGTAATGCCAGGCGCAAACCACTGACCAACAGCGCTACGACAACGACGAGCGCGGCTCCAGTGAGCAATAATATCCCCGGCAATCGCCTCACGCGTCTCTCCTTGTCTGCCTGAAAATGCGCCGCCCGTCACACGGCACCGTATCGGTTTACATCATTACGACGTCAAACTGCTCCTGGTTATAGAGCGGTTCAATTTGGACTTTCACCTGTTTGCCGACAAAAATCTCAACTTCCGCCAGCGCGTGCGACTCTTCCCCTTTCAGGGTTTCTGCCACTGCCGGAGAAGCATAGACCAGGAAGCGGTCGGAGTCGTAGGCGTGGTGCACGCGAACGATCTCACGCATGATCTCATAGCAGACGGTTTCCACCGTCTTCACCGTGCCGCGTCCGTGACAGGTCGGACACTCGTTGCACAACACATGCTCCACGCTCTCACGCGTGCGCTTGCGCGTCATCTCCACCAGACCCAACTGCGAAAAACCGTTAATGCTGGTTTTCACCCGATCTTTACTCAGCGCCTGCTCAAGCGAATGCAGTACCCGGCGACGGTGATCCTCATTATTCATGTCGATAAAATCGATAATAATGATGCCGCCGAGATTACGCAGTCGCAGCTGACGGGCAATCGCCTGGGTCGCTTCAATATTAGTGTTGAAGATGGTGTCATCAAGATTACGATGGCCGACAAACGCGCCGGTGTTGATATCGACGGTGGTCATCGCTTCAGTTTGATCGATAATCAGATAGCCGCCGGATTTCAGTTCAACTTTTCGCTCCAGCGCACGCTGGATCTCATTCTCAACGTCAAAGAGATCGAAAATCGGCTGGCGTCCGCTGTAATGCTCCAGCTTGCTGGTCATTTCCGGGATGTACTCCGCAGTAAACTCCAGCAGGGCTTCATAGGTCAGACGGGAATCCACGCGAATGCGGTCTAACTGTGCGTCAGCAAAATCACGCAGCACACGTTGCGCCAGCGCCAGCTCGCCATACATCTGGTAACGCGTCTGCGGGCGCTTTTTGCGCTCCATCACCTTGGTCCAGACGCGCTTGAGATACGCGGCATCTGACGCCAGATCGTCTTCACAAACGCCTTCTGCCGCAGTGCGGATGATAAACCCGCCCTGCTCATCGCAGTACTCAGCAACCACTTTCTTCAGACGCTCACGCTCGGCTTCACTTTCGATACGCTGAGAAACGCCCACGTGCGAGGCGCCGGGCATAAAGACCAGATAACGAGACGGCAAAGTGATGTCGGTGGTCAGACGCGCGCCTTTGGTGCCTAACGGATCTTTCACCACCTGCACCATCAGATCTTGCCCCTGACGCACCAGCTCCGAAATATCGCGAACGGTGAACTGCTTCTGCTCTTCACCCGCTACGCATTCGGTGTGCGGCATAATATCGGAAGCGTGAAGAAACGCGGCTTTATCCAGCCCAATATCTACAAAAGCCGCCTGCATACCCGGAAGTACGCGACTGACCCGACCTTTGTAGATATTGCCTACGATCCCGCGTCGCGCTTCGCGCTCAATATGAATTTCTTGCAGAATACCGCCATCAATGTACGCCACGCGTGTTTCCGATGGCGTTACGTTTACCAATAATTCAGCCGTCATGTTTATCCCTTTTCTCACGCAGTGAGTTAAAATTGCTCAGCAACTCATACGTTTCAACCAGCGGTAAGCCGACCACGGCGTGATAGCTGCCATTTATCTTCCTGACAAAACAGCCACCCCGCCCCTGAATACCGTATGCACCTGCTTTATCCATCGGTTCACCGCTGGCGATATAGTCAGCGATATCCGCATCCGTCAACGCTCGGAACGTCACCTCGGTCATCACCAGGCAATCGAGCACATACTGGCTATCCGCCAACGCAACGGCCGTCATCACCTGATGCGTTTGGCCGGACAACTTGCGCAACATCAGCGCCGCATGGTGTGCGTCACGCGGTTTCTCTAACACTTCACCGTTGAGGATAACGATGGTATCCGCCCCCAGCACAGGGAGATCGCGCGGCGTCTGCGCCACGCCGGCCTGGGCTTTTTCCCGCGCCAGACGCGACACATATTGCTGTGCGCTTTCTCCCTCGCCACGCGTTTCTTCGATTCCCGTAACAATACGCTCGAAAGAAACGCCTAACTGCGTGAGCAGTTCCTGACGACGCGGCGAACCGGAAGCTAAGTATAGAGATGTCATAGAAACCTTTATTGCACTGCAAATTGCTGGCGGACTTTACGCATCAGCAAGAAAAGCCACGGCCAGAGCACACCGTTGACTACACTACTCCAGAACACTTCAGGTCTGAAAGAGACGTTGATCACTAAAAACTCTGACCAGAAAACAATAATATCCACCACCAGCGAAAGCAACATCACCACCAGCGCCTGCTGCCAGAGCGCCAGATTGCGAAAGAGCTGAAATTTCAGCGCAACCAGGTAAGCGATGATGCTCATCGACAATGCCCGCACGCCGAGCGTGGAACCACTAATGAGATCCAGTATGGCACCCATCACGAAACCTGTGCCCACATTGACGCGATGCGGCAGGGCGAGGATCCAGTAGAGTAAAATGAGCAGCACCCAGTTTGGCCGAAAGACAATGATCTCATCTGGCCAGGGCATCACTTGCAGTAACAGTGCGATAAAGAACGAGAGCCAGATAACCCAGCGACCCTGGCTACGATAGCTTGCCACTACTGGCCTCCCGGCGCACGCGCTGGAGGCGGCGTCGCACCCGCTGGCGGAGCGGCAGGTGATGACGTGATACCGGTCGCTGGCGCAGGCACGGGCGGCGGCGGCCCCATCATATCCGGAGACGGCAACACTTGCGGCATCATCTGCATCAGACGTTCATTCGCCACACGATGCACCTCTTCCGGCGTCATCGGGTTGGCGCCGTTACGGTCGGCCCCCCACAGCAGCAGCAGATAGCGCAGACGCTGTAAGCCCGCAGTAGGACGCGCCTGAATCACGGTGTAAGCACGTTGAGTATCCAGCTTAACGGAAGAGACCACCGCAACCGGATAGCCTTCCGGGAAACGACCGCCCAGACCAGACGTTACCAGCACATCGCCAACGCGAATATCAGTATTGGCCGGCAGGTGTTCGAGTTGCAGATCGTCGGTACAGCCGTTACCAGCCGCGATCACCCGGATGTCGTTGCGCAACACCTGAATGGGCAACGCATGAGTGGCATCGCAAATCAGCAGGACGCGGCTGGTCAGCTTCGCCACCGCGACGACCTGACCGACAACGCCTTTATCGCTGATTACCGGCTGGCCTTCGTAAACCCCGTTCACGCTGCCTTTGTCGATAACCACCTGGTCGCTGTAGGGATCGTTAACCGTGGAGATGACCTGCGTCACCATCTTTTGTTCATCCTGACGCAGCGGCGAACCCAGCAGCTCGCGCAGGCGCGCGTTCTCCTGTTTGTACTGCCCCAGCATCAGCAATTCACTGTTTTTCAGCAGCAGTTCCTGGCGCAGCGCCCGGTTTTCAAGCTCAAGCTGGTCGCGTGATGCGAGCGTTTGCGAGACGCCATCAAGCAGTTCACGGGGACCATTGGAAATAAAGTAGAAAGGACTGACGGCGGTATCCATGTACGTACGGATCTGACTGAACGTACCCAGGCGGCTGTCGGCAATAATAACGCCGAGCGCCACCAACACCGCCAGAATAAGGCGAATCTGTAGCGAGGGGCCACGGCTAAAAATTGGCTTCATAAGTTTGCGTATTCTCGTATCAGAGTCGGCAGGACAGCGTGACGCTCTCCTGCCGGCACCCGATTACTCTTCGCTGAACAGGTCGCCGCCGTGCATGTCGATCATTTCCAGCGCTTTGCCGCCGCCACGCGCCACACAGGTCAGCGGGTCTTCAGCGACAACAACTGGAATACCGGTTTCTTCCATTAACAGACGATCAAGGTTACGCAGCAGCGCGCCACCGCCAGTGAGCACCATTCCGCGCTCGGAGATATCAGACGCCAGTTCCGGCGGGCACTGTTCCAGTGCAACCATCACCGCGCTAACAATACCGGTCAGCGGCTCCTGCAGAGCTTCCAGAATCTCGTTAGAGTTCAGGGTGAAGCCGCGAGGAACACCTTCTGCCAGGTTACGACCGCGCACTTCGATTTCACGCACTTCGTCGCCCGGATAGGCAGAACCGATTTCATGCTTGATACGTTCTGCGGTGGCTTCACCGATCAGGGAACCGTAGTTACGGCGCACATAATTAATGATGGCTTCATCGAAGCGATCGCCGCCGATACGGACAGAAGAAGAATAGACCACACCGTTCAGGGAGATAACGGCGACTTCCGTCGTACCGCCACCGATGTCCACAACCATCGAGCCGGTTGCCTCAGAAACAGGCAGACCCGCACCGATTGCCGCCGCCATCGGCTCTTCAATCAGGAAGACTTCACGGGCGCCAGCGCCCTGTGCGGATTCACGAATAGCACGACGCTCAACCTGAGTGGCACCAACCGGTACACACACCAGCACGCGCGGGCTTGGACGCATAAAGCTGTTGCTGTGCACTTGTTTGATAAAGTGCTGGAGCATTTTTTCAGTCACGAAGAAGTCGGCAATAACACCGTCTTTCATTGGGCGAATAGCAGCAATGTTGCCCGGCGTACGACCCAGCATCTGCTTCGCATCATGACCTACTGCAGCCACGCTTTTCGGTGAACCGGCACGATCCTGACGAATGGCCACAACGGAAGGCTCATTCAATACGATGCCTTGTCCTTTTACATAAATGAGGGTATTCGCGGTACCCAGGTCAATGGACAAGTCATTGGAAAACATGCCACGAAATTTTTTCAACATACTAAGGGATAATCCTGAAAGCTGGGGCGGAAAACAAAATCCGCTTACTTTACCAACCACACGCAGCAGCGACAAGGCGCAAAAATCATCTGCTACGGTGAAAATTAGTGCAGTTCGTTTCCTTTGTTACAAATCTCTACCTGAGTCCCTCAGGGCTGAGCACTTCAGCAGCAATCCTCGCCCTCATTTGCAACCGATTTAAGGTCATTCACCTGCATGTGTGCTGTTACAAAATGGCGAGCAGACAAGCACACCCCCATGAAGGCACAGCGCGCGTTATTCTACGTGAAAACTGAACAAACGGCAGGTTAAACCGAGTATCTTTGAGAATATTTTTTCACATTGGTATCCAGCGGCTGGGAGGCGGCAAAAAAATCCCCCTGTCCACCGGAAACACCACGCGCTGTCAGCGTCTGCCACTCACCGCGCGAACGTACGCCCGTTGCGTAAACCTGGGTGCGGGTGCCTGAGCACGCCTCCACCAGGCTTTGAACCAGCAACTGGTTTTCCGTTCGCTTCTCAATGTTTCTGACCAGGCTCGGATGGAGCTTGATCAATTCCACATTGAGTTCTTTAATCCAGCTGGTGCTCACCAGCGTTAAACCCGCCTGCGTGACGGCAACCCGAACGCCCAATGCATTCACTAAACGGATAACGGGCTGCAACCGGCTGATGTGTTGACCTACATCCGCCTCCGCAAGTTCAATAATTATGCGTTTTCGTTGCGATTTTTCACACTGCATCAAGGTATCGCGCAACCAACGCTGAAAACGCGGGCGAATCAGCGACTCTACCGTCACCTGCATCGCCAGATTCTCCTCCGGCCAGTAGTTCAACAGCGGGATGACGCGGCTTATTTGTAAGCGGTCATACTCTTCTGATAAACCGAACTGTAAAACCATCGGCATGTATTCCGCCGTGCTGACCTCTTCATTACCATCAAAGATGCGGCACATCAGTTCCCGATGATGCACGTGTCCGTCGCGGCTGACGGCCGGTTTCTGATAAATTCGCGGGCCGCCACGGCTGAGCATCTGCTCAATCAGCGTCCGCCAGCGCACGTTGCCACGCCCTTTTTCCGGCAGAGAGTCGTCATACACCGCCCAGCTATTTCCGCCCTGCAACACGGCATTGCGGGTTGCCGCCTCCGCATGTTCCATCACCTGCTCAGTCGACTGCCCGCTACGCCAGGCGCAAATGCCGATATGTACCATATCGTCACGATCGAGCATTTTATTAGTCGGAAGTGCATCGACCGCTTTTAAAAGTTGTCCGGCTACGCTTTCCGCCTCTTTCAAAGTGCGGTGCGGCAGCAGAACGGCAAAGTCGCTGCGATGGTAGCGCGCCAGTAGCGACCCCGGATAACGCATCATAAAGGTGGACAATAAATTGATCAGACTAAACAGTTCTTCTTCGGCGAGGTTACGTCCCCAACTGTCGCGCAACAGGTTAAAGTCCGGCAGGCGAATCATCATCACCACGCCATGCGCGCCGACCTTCTCCTGATCTTCCAGCAGCGTCGCCAGTTGGTTGTCAAAAAAGAGCCGATTGCTGAGGCCGGTTTTGGTGTCCTGGGCGGCGTAAGAGCGAATCAGTGTATCAAGACGGCTCCGCTGCTCCTGGGCGCTCTGGATTTCGGACAGCAGCATATCCAGCGCGCTACTGGTGCGCGCCGGCCATTCATAGACCGTACCCCGTACACTGGCTCCACGTTCTCCATTCAAAATTCGCGTCGAACGTATCTCCAGCAGTTCCTGACCGGAAAGTTGACGCTGAAGCCAACGTACCGACAGAAACAGCATCAGCACAATAAAGCCAATGGCCAGCGTGAGTGGTGCCGTCGTCATCAGTGAATGAAAATAGTTACCCATCGGATCCTGATAGACCAGATCCATCGTCATTCCCGGATGCTTCATCAGCGGAACCGAGAGCTCGCGAAAGAGATTACTGGTACCAACCGGGCGATAGCTGCTGTTGCGGGTTTGGCTATAAATGACCTTTTCGCCCTGCAACAGATCGACGCGTACGACGTCGGCTGACACCATCAGTTCGTCGATTTTCGACGTTAACTGTTTGAAATCGCGTGAAACAAGATGCGTGTCAATGGCTGTCGCCACCGCCTGGACACGATGGGTCATCTTGTACTGGATGGCGTTGTAAAAGCTCAGCGAGCAGCCGATCAGGGTGACAAAGATCGTTAACCCGGTGAGCAGCGTGACAAAAGCTGAGAATTTCGTCGTTAATCGCATCCTTGAGTTAACTCCGACGGTTGAATTGCGACACGAAACTGCTTAACCAAACGCAAAATTCGTCCGGTTGCGCAAAGAGTGAGTGCATACTACCAAATCAGGTGTATCTGGCAATTTATTGCGTTGCATCGGATTCACGTTTCAATTAGCGAGTATAGTCTTCAGACGTCATTTTCCAATCCACCATGCAGAATTGAGGACAGGTTATGCAGGCTTTGATCTTAGAACAGCAGGACGGTAAAACCCTTGCTTCCGTGCAGACTCTCGAAGAAAGTCGGCTGCCGGAAGGCGATGTCACAGTGGATGTTCACTGGTCCAGTCTGAACTATAAAGATGCGCTCGCCATCACCGGAAAAGGAAAAATCATCCGCAACTTTCCGATGATTCCTGGCATTGATTTCGCCGGTACCGTTCGGACCAGCGAAGATCCTCGTTTTCATGCGGGCCAGGACGTGTTGCTGACCGGCTGGGGCGTTGGTGAAAACCATTGGGGTGGTCTGGCGGAGCGGGCACGCGTGAAAGCGGACTGGCTGGTTGCGCTGCCAAAAGGGCTGGACAGCCGTAAAGCAATGGTGATCGGCACCGCCGGGTTTACTGCCATGCTGTGCGTGATGGCGCTTGAAGACGCGGGTATTCGTCCGCAAGACGGTGAAATCGTAGTCACCGGCGCCAGCGGCGGCGTCGGCAGTACCGCGGTCGCGCTGCTGCATAAACTGGGCTATCAGGTCGTTGCGGTGTCCGGACGCGAAAGCACCCATGATTATCTCCGCCAGTTGGGCGCAAGCCGTATTCTGGGTCGTGATGAGTTCGCCGAATCTCGTCCGCTGGAAAAACAACTGTGGGCGGGGGCAATTGATACCGTGGGCGATAAAGTACTGGCGAAAGTGCTTGCGCAAATGAACTACGGCGGCTGTGTCGCAGCCTGTGGCCTGGCGGGCGGTTTTGCCCTGCCAACGACGGTGATGCCGTTTATTTTGCGCAACGTTCGCCTGCAAGGGGTGGATTCTGTAATGACGCCACCAGCACGCCGCGCTCAGGCCTGGCAGCGTCTGGTGAATGACTTACCGGAATCATTCTACGCACAGGCGGCGACGGAAATTTCGCTGGCCGATGCGCCGACGTTCGCCGAGGCCATCATTAATAACCAGGTGCAAGGCCGTACGCTGGTTAAAGTGAAGTAAACGCAGACGCCGCAGAAATTTACACTTAATTAACGAAATTTCGCTGCGCGCTGACAGACTCCCTGCCATAGTAACTACGCATTATGTGTACGCCGGGAGTCTGTTATGAAAAAATTACGTCCACTCACAGAAGCCGATGTCACCGCCGAATCGGCTTTCTTTATGCATCGCCGCCAGGTGCTGAAAGCGCTGGGGATCGGGGCTGCCGCGCTGTCGCTGCCGATATCCGCGCAGGCGGATCTGTTGAGCTGGTTCAAGGGCAACGATCGCCCACCCGCGCCCGCCGGCAAACCGCTGGAATTCAGCAAACCCGCCGCATGGCAAAACACGCTGCCTTTAACGCCAGAAGATAAAGTCACTGGCTACAACAATTTTTACGAGTTTGGTCTGGATAAGGCCGATCCTGCCGCCAATGCGGGCAGCATGAAAACCGATCCCTGGACGTTGAAAATCAGTGGTGAAGTGGCCAAACCATTAACCCTGGATCACGATGCGCTAACCACACGCTTTCCTTTAGAGGAACGGATTTACCGAATGCGCTGCGTCGAAGCCTGGTCGATGGTGGTGCCGTGGATTGGCTTTCCTTTACATAAGCTGCTGGCACTCGTCGAACCCACCAGCAATGCAAAATATGTCGCGTTCGAGACGCTTTATGCGCCGGACGATATGCCGGGACAAAAAGATCGCTTCATTGGCGGCGGATTGAAATATCCCTATGTCGAAGGACTGCGCCTGGACGAAGCGATGCATCCCCTGACGCTGCTGACCGTTGGCGTATACGGTAAAGCATTACCGCCACAAAACGGCGCGCCTGTACGCCTGACGGTGCCATGGAAATATGGCTTTAAAGGCATTAAATCGATCGTCAGCATTAAACTGACTCGCGAACGACCACCCACCACCTGGAATCTTGCGGCTGCCGATGAGTACGGTTTTTACGCCAATGTGAATCCGCATGTTGATCACCCGCGCTGGTCGCAGGCAACGGAACGATTTATTGGCGCAGGCGGGATTCTGGATGTCCAACGGCAACCCACCCTACTGTTTAACGGCTATGCCGATGAAGTGGCCTCGCTCTATCGCGGCCTGAATTTGCGGGAGAATTTCTAAGTGCGGCTGAGAGCAAAACAGATAACCTGGTTGAAAGTAGTGCTTCATCTGGCGGGATTGCTGCCGTTTCTCTGGCTGTTCTGGGCCATTAATAACGGCGGGCTCAGCGCCGATCCGGTAAAGGACATCCAGCACTTTACCGGTAGGACGGCTCTGAAATTTTTGCTCGCCGCCTTGCTGGTCACGCCGCTCGCACGCTACGCTAAACAGCCATTATTGATACGCACCCGTCGTCTGCTGGGGTTATGGTGTTTCGCCTGGGCCACGCTGCATCTGACCAGTTACGCGCTGCTGGAGTTAGGTATCCATAATCTCGGATTGTTGGGACGAGAACTGATTACGCGTCCGTATTTAACGCTTGGGATCTTCAGTTGGCTCATCCTGCTCGCGCTGACGCTAACATCAACACAGGCGGCACAACGAAAATTGGGTAAGCGCTGGCAACTTTTGCACAACGTCGTCTATCTGGTGGCGATCCTCGCGCCGATACATTATCTGTGGTCGGTGAAGATTTTGTCGCCTCAACCCATCATTTATGCCCTGCTCGCACTGCTGCTTTTGGCCTGCCGTTACAAGAAGTTCCGCCAGTGGTGGCGCTAGTTTGGCGAACTGTGCAGTCGGTTACAAAATGCAGAGACTCGGATGTTATTTGTGTGTTAGCGGTTGATTATCTTCCCTGATAAGACCAGTATTTAGCTGCCAATTGCTACGAAATCATTATAATGTGCGACCTTGGCTCCCTGGACGGCGTTTTTAGACCGCTGAAAAGGTGACAATCGAGCATTGAAGGTATATTTTGTTTTTTGCCGGAGGATTGCAGCAAATCGCTGCATGTTAACCGACAAGTCTCACATGAATCGTTGAGGCGGAATATACCGGCGCCCTGGCTGGCAGAAGCCGTTTTGCCGTCAGGACTCACGCTTTACAGACAGCGCTTAACGCCTGTCACAATCACACTAAACAAAGAGTACGGAACCCACTCATGGATATTCGTAAGATTAAAAAACTGATCGAGCTGGTTGAAGAATCAGGCATCTCCGAACTGGAAATCTCTGAAGGCGAAGAGTCTGTACGCATCAGCCGCGCAGCGCCAGCAGGTAGCTTCCCGGTAATGCAACAAGCCTACGCTGCACCAATGATGCAGCAGCAACCTGCTCTGTCTAACGCAGTTGCTCCGGCAGCAGAAGCGCCGGCAGCCGCCGCAGCAGAAATCAGTGGTCACATCGTACGTTCCCCAATGGTTGGTACTTTCTACCGCACCCCGAGCCCGGACGCAAAAGCGTTCATCGAAGTGGGTCAGAAAGTCAATGTAGGCGATACCCTGTGCATCGTTGAAGCCATGAAAATGATGAACCAGATCGAAGCGGACAAATCAGGTACCGTGAAAGCCATCCTGGTCGAAAGTGGTCAACCGGTAGAATTTGACGAGCCGCTGGTCGTCATCGAGTAACGAGGCGCACATGCTGGATAAAATTGTTATCGCCAACCGCGGCGAGATTGCATTGCGAATTCTTCGTGCCTGTAAAGAGCTGGGTATCAAGACTGTCGCTGTGCACTCAAGCGCGGATCGCGATTTAAAACACGTATTGCTGGCGGATGAGACGGTTTGTATTGGTCCGGCTCCGTCCGTAAAAAGCTATCTGAACATCCCGGCTATCATCAGCGCCGCTGAAATCACTGGCGCGGTAGCGATTCACCCAGGTTATGGCTTCCTCTCTGAGAACGCCAACTTTGCTGAGCAGGTTGAACGCTCTGGCTTTATCTTCATCGGCCCGAAAGCGGACACCATCCGTCTGATGGGTGACAAAGTGTCGGCGATCACCGCGATGAAGAAAGCGGGCGTCCCGACCGTACCGGGTTCTGACGGCCCTCTGACTGACGATATGGATGCGAACCGCGCCCATGCAAAACGCATCGGCTATCCGGTTATCATCAAGGCGTCAGGCGGCGGCGGCGGTCGCGGTATGCGCGTAGTACGCGGTGATGCCGAACTGGCGCAATCCATCTCCATGACCAAAGCGGAAGCGAAAGCGGCTTTCAGCAACGACATGGTTTATATGGAGAAATACCTCGAGAACCCACGCCACATCGAAATTCAGGTGCTGGCAGACGGTCAGGGTAACGCGATTTATCTGGCTGAGCGTGACTGCTCTATGCAGCGTCGTCACCAGAAAGTCGTCGAAGAAGCACCGGCACCGGGCATTACCCCGGAACTGCGTCGCTACATCGGTGAGCGTTGCGCGAAAGCGTGTGTGGATATCGGCTATCGCGGCGCGGGCACCTTTGAGTTCCTGTTCGAAAACGGCGAGTTCTATTTCATCGAAATGAACACCCGTATTCAGGTTGAACACCCGGTAACTGAAATGATCACCGGCGTTGACCTGATCAAAGAACAGCTGCGTATCGCCGCAGGCCAACCGTTGTCAATCAAGCAAGAAGAAGTGCAGGTGAAAGGCCATGCGGTGGAATGCCGTATCAACGCCGAAGATCCAAACACCTTCCTGCCGAGCCCAGGTAAAATCACCCGTTTCCATGCGCCAGGTGGCTTTGGCGTGCGTTGGGAATCGCATATCTATGCCGGTTACACCGTACCGCCATACTATGACTCAATGATCGGTAAGCTGATCTGCTACGGCGATACCCGTGACGTGGCGATTGCCCGTATGAAGAATGCGCTTCAGGAGCTGATCATCGACGGCATCAAAACCAACATTGATTTGCAGACCCGCATCATGAACGACGAGCATTTCCAGCATGGTGGTACCAACATCCACTATCTGGAAAAGAAACTCGGTCTTCAGGAGAAGTAATTCTCCGTGCAATAAAAACGGGCTCGAAAGAGCCCGTTTTGCAAACCATCGCTATTCTGATAAGGCCCGAACTTTCGGGCCTTATCTTTATCTTTTTATCGGCGAGAGGAATACTCAGGCATGACGGTATATTTCCCGCTACCGAGAAACATCATGCAGAACCCTCCACACAAGTACAAAGCCTGAAGCTCAAGTGCCCATGATCCCTGAGGCGTCAGCGCAAATACTTTTCCGTCCATCACCAACCAGGTTGCAAACAGCATTGTAAAAGTAAAAATTGCCGCCGCATATCGCGTCATCACCCCGAGAATCAACATCAAGGGCGCAATGATCTCACCAATGAACGATCCCCATGCGATAAAACCCGGTAAATGATGGGATTCCAACAGGAATACGACAGATCCAAGACCGTGCTTTGCCTTCGCCACACCATGAAAAAGCATCAGTCCGCCAAAGACCACCCTGAGAATTAATTTAGCCGCATCCGGATTATTAGTGTATCGATGAAATATTTCATCAATTTTTTTTAACGTCATATCATTCTCCACCCTAAACTGTCTTTTTATTAGTATGAATACTGGAAACCCACCCGGAAGCGCGTTTGTCTGTCGTCTTGCATTTTATTTACGGATACATTACCGATCTCCATATAAGGGGCCCAATTCTTATCGATGGAATACGCGATCTTAAAATCGTGTTCATAGTCAGAATGGCTGTTGTTGTAGATATCCGTGTTGGCATGGAAGTAAACATAGTTATATTCAAACTTCCAGTTACCTGTTTTATACCCAATCCATGTATCGTAACGCCCGGTTTCTTTATTATATAAAGATTCATCATTCTGCACGGTATAGTCATAGCGATAACGCAGATTGAGATAAAAACCATTGCCCAGTAAAGTACCGAGTAACAGGTTAGGCTTATAGATAGTGTTACCCGAGTTACTATCAATGTTAAACGCGGGAATCAGATAGATATTCGGGTTGATCACATAACGATAGCTGATAGTGGCCTCACTACCGTTATTATCTAATTCATTAAAAGGCTCATCCGCATCTTCGCCGCTGGATTTGTAGCGGGCCTCAACAGAAAAACCGAATTGGTTATCAAAGCGATGCGAAAAATAGATACGGTCTTTATTGACTTTACCGTCATCAAAATAATCATGGCGTAAATCGATAACCGATTCAGCCGCCAGGACATTGCAGCTAACCAGTAATGCGACGGCACTAATACTAATTCTCTTATTTAATCTCATATAATAATTCCATGTATAAACGCAAAAAAACCTTTCCGTCTCCGACAGAAAAAAGAAAAGGTAATGCCACTGTGAATCGACATGCCTAAAAACCTGAGAGCAGGGTTCAGCACCGGTTAAGAATATTATCGTTATATCACTCTGTAAATTACAGTTACAGGGGAAATATGCGATCCGACAAACAAAATAAGATACATAAGAAAATATCCATATAAATATTAATTAGCAAACAACCGAACATTCATTTTAATAATAAATAGACATCTTTATTACTATGGTATTTAATAATATCTTGTTAGTGACTTTATTATTAATTCACCCGATTAAAACCATCTAAAGCGATACTCTTCTTAACGTTAAAAAATAAAACAATCATAGTCATATGAATGAAATAAAAATTTAAAAACCATTCATGATATATGCAATTTCTGGATCTATTTTGTTTAATAAATTTATCGTTTTTATTCTTGTCGATTTATAACACCGGATTGAGATCGTTCATCTACCGTCACCTTTCTCTCCCCCCAGGCCTGCGGCTTAAGGTACAATCCCCGCTTTCTTTTTCCACAAGGGACAAAAAATGGACAAACGTTTTGTTCAGGCCCACAAAGAGGCGCGCTGGGCGCTGTGGCTGACCCTTCTCTATCTGGCTGCCTGGATAGTTGCCGCTTACCTGCCAGGCGTAACGCCGGGTATTACCGGGTTGCCGCACTGGTTTGAACTGGCCTGTCTGCTGACGCCGCTGATCTTCATTTTACTGTGCTGGGCCATGGTGAAATTTATCTACCGTGACATTCCCCTGGAGGATGACGATGCAGCTTGAAGTCATTCTGCCGCTGGTAGCCTATCTGATCGTGGTGTTTGGCCTCTCTGTTTACGCCATGCGTAAACGGCAAACCGGCACCTTCCTGAATGAGTATTTCCTCGGCAGCCGCTCAATGGGCGGGATCGTGTTGGCAATGACGTTGACCGCGACATACATCAGCGCCAGTTCGTTTATTGGTGGGCCAGGCGCTGCCTATAAATACGGGCTGGGTTGGGTACTGCTGGCTATGATTCAGCTCCCCGCCGTCTGGTTATCGCTGGGGATCCTCGGCAAGAAATTCGCCATCCTTGCCCGTCGCTATAATGCTGTCACCCTCAACGACATGCTGTTTGCCCGCTACCAGAGTCGCCTGCTGGTGTGGCTGGCGAGCCTCAGCCTGCTCGTGGCGTTTGTCGGCGCCATGACCGTACAGTTCATCGGCGGCGCACGCCTGCTGGAAACGGCGGCGGGTATTCCCTATGAAACGGGCCTGCTGATTTTCGGTATCAGCATTGCGCTGTATACCGCATTCGGCGGCTTTCGTGCCAGCGTGCTTAACGACACGATGCAGGGACTGGTGATGCTGATTGGCACCATCGTGCTGCTGGTCGGTATCGTGCATGCGGCCGGTGGCCTGAGCCATGCCGTGGAGACCTTAAACGCCATTGACCCGAAACTGGTTTCACCACAGGGCGCCGATGACATTCTGTCTCCGACCTTTATGACCTCATTCTGGGTACTGGTGTGCTTTGGTGTGATCGGCCTGCCGCATACGGCGGTGCGCTGCATCTCCTACAAAGACAGTAAAGCGGTACACCGGGGGATTATCATCGGTACCATCGTGGTGGCGATCCTGATGTTTGGTATGCACCTTGCCGGCGCGCTGGGTCGTGCGGTGATCCCTGACCTGACGGTGCCGGATCTGGTTATTCCGACGCTGATGGTAAAAGTGCTGCCGCCTTTCGCTGCCGGGATCTTCCTTGCCGCGCCGATGGCGGCCATTATGTCGACGATCAACGCCCAGTTGCTGCAAAGTTCCGCTACGATCATTAAAGATCTCTATCTCAATATTCGCCCGGAACAGCTGCAGAACGAGACGCGCCTGAAGCGAATGTCGGCGATGATCACCCTCATCTTAGGCGCACTGTTATTGCTTGCCGCCTGGAAACCGCCAGAGATGATTATCTGGCTGAATCTGCTGGCGTTTGGCGGTCTGGAAGCGGTGTTCTTGTGGCCGCTGGTACTTGGCCTTTACTGGGAACGCGCGAACGCGACCGGGGCGCTGAGTGCGATGATTGTCGGCGGCGTGCTGTATGCGATTCTCGCCACCTTTAACGTTCAGTACCTGGGCTTCCACCCGATTGTGCCCTCGTTGCTGCTAAGTTTGCTGGCTTTCCTGGTCGGAAACCGTTTCGGTTCTCCTGCCCCGCAAGCCGCTGTATTGACTACTGATAAATAAAGAGTTTTGCTATGCCATGGATCCAATTAAAACTGAATACGACGGGCGCTAACGCGGAAGAGTTGAGCGATGCCCTGATGGAAGCGGGTTCCGTTTCCATCACCTTCCAGGACACGCACGACACGCCGGTTTTTGAGCCATTGCCGGGCGAAACCCGCCTGTGGGGCGATACTGATGTCATTGGTCTGTTTGATGCAGAAACCGATATGAAAGAGGTCGTCGCCATCCTGGAACACCATCCGCTGCTGGGCGCCGGGTTCGCGCATAAAATCGAACAACTGGAAGATAAGGACTGGGAACGCGAGTGGATGGATAACTTCCACCCCATGCGTTTTGGCGAACGCCTGTGGATCTGCCCAAGCTGGCGCGATGTACCGGATGAAAACGCCGTCAACGTGATGCTCGACCCCGGTCTGGCGTTTGGCACCGGCACGCATCCCACCACCTCACTGTGCCTGCAGTGGCTCGACAGTCTCGATTTAACCGGCAAGACCGTGATCGACTTTGGCTGCGGTTCCGGCATCCTCGCTATTGCCGCGCTGAAACTGGGCGCCGCGAAAGCGATTGGTATCGATATCGACCCGCAGGCGATTCAGGCCAGCCGTGATAACGCCCAGCGTAACGGCGTATCAGAACGTCTGGAACTCTACCTGCCACAGGATCAGCCAGACGCCATGAAAGCCGACGTGGTGGTCGCCAACATCCTGGCAGGCCCATTACGCGAACTGGCACCGTTAATCAGCGTCCTGCCCGTTACAGGCGGTCTGCTGGGCCTTTCCGGTATCCTTGCCAGCCAGGCCGACAGCGTGTGTGAAGCCTATGCGGATCTCTTCACTCTCGATCCGGTCGTTGAGAAAGAAGAGTGGTGTCGAATCACTGGCCGTAAGAAGTAATCTCCAGCGCCGATTGCGCCGTCTCCACTTTGCGGCGCAATCATCTGCTGAAATGAGAGCATAGTCACATTAAGTCACCATATTCCGCTGATTAATTCAGCAGAATATCTTGTCAGCCTTCACCGTTGCGAAGAAAAAATGAGAAGTTACGCAAAATTATATGCGTACAGATTTTCATCACAATTTTGTAATATAATGATTTGTATGGCTAATTATTTAAAGGCGCTTACTTGAACGGCGATTCTTTGATCCACCTCAGAGGATTGGTCAAAGTTTGGCCTTTCATCTCGTGCAAAAAATGCGTAATATACGCCGCCTTGCAGTCACAGTATGGTCATTTCTTAACTCATGCGCATCGGACAATACCAGCTTAGAAATCGCCTGATCGCAGCGCCCATGGCTGGCATCACTGACAGACCTTTTCGGACGCTGTGCTATGAGATGGGAGCCGGATTGACCGTATCCGAGATGATGTCGTCTAACCCGCAGGTTTGGGAAAGCGACAAGTCCCGTTTACGGATGGTGCACGTTGATGAGCCAGGAATTCGCACGGTGCAAATTGCCGGTAGCGACCCTGTTGAGATGGCCGATGCCGCACGGATTAACGTGGAAAGCGGCGCCCAGATTATTGATATCAATATGGGGTGTCCGGCTAAAAAAGTGAATCGTAAGCTCGCAGGTTCAGCCCTCTTGCAGTACCCGGATTTAGTGAAGTCGATACTGACCGGGGTGGTTAATGCAGTGGACGTCCCTGTGACCCTGAAGATTCGCACCGGCTGGGCTCCGGAACACCGTAACTGCGTAGAGATTGCCCAACTGGCTGAAGACTGTGGCATTCAGGCTCTGACCATTCATGGACGCACCCGCGCCTGTTTGTTCAATGGAGACGCTGAGTACGACAGTATTCGGGCAGTTAAGCAGAAAGTTTCCATTCCGATTATCGCGAATGGTGACATTACTGACCCGCTTAAAGCCAGAGCTGTGCTTGACTATACGGGGGCTGATGCCCTGATGATAGGCCGCGCAGCTCAGGGAAGACCCTGGATCTTTCGGGAAATCCAGCATTATCTGGACACTGGGGAGTTGCTATCCCCCCTGCCTCTGGCAGAGGTTAAGCGCTTGCTTTGTGCGCATGTTCGGGAACTGCATGACTTTTATGGCCAGGCAAAAGGGTACCGAATCGCGCGTAAACACGTCTCCTGGTATCTCCAGGAGCACGCTCCAAATGACCAGTTTCGGCGCACATTCAACGCCATTGAGGATGCCAGCGAACAGCTGGAGGCGTTGGAGGCATACTTCGAAAATTTTGCGTAAACAGAAATAAAGAGCTGACAGAACTATGTTCGAACAACGCGTAAATTCTGACGTACTGACCGTTTCTACCGTTAACTCTCAGGATCAGGTAACCCAAAAACCCCTGCGTGACTCGGTTAAACAGGCACTGAAGAACTATTTTGCTCAACTGAACGGTCAGGATGTTAATGACCTCTATGAGCTGGTACTGGCTGAAGTAGAACAGCCCCTGTTGGACATGGTGATGCAATACACCCGTGGTAACCAGACCCGTGCTGCTCTGATGATGGGCATCAACCGTGGTACGCTGCGTAAAAAATTGAAAAAATACGGCATGAACTAATCTCGATTAGCGAATTGCTTGTTTAAAAAGGCGCTACTCGGCATGGGGAAGCGCCTTTTTTATACGCCTCTTTTGCGGAGTTGATATGAACTCACGATGTGAACCACACTACTTTGGTGATGAATCCGCGTCGATCATCCACGGAGATGCGCTGACAGAACTCAAAAAACTCCCCGCTGAAAGCGTCGATTTAATTTTTGCCGACCCGCCTTACAATATCGGAAAGGATTTTGACGGGATGGTCGAGTCCTGGGATG
Source organism: Citrobacter freundii complex sp. CFNIH2 (assembly GCF_002880615.1). Taxonomy (NCBI): domain Bacteria; kingdom Pseudomonadati; phylum Pseudomonadota; class Gammaproteobacteria; order Enterobacterales; family Enterobacteriaceae; genus Citrobacter; species Citrobacter freundii complex sp. CFNIH2. Next base: position 3,538,352 of record NZ_CP025757.1, read on the forward strand.
AAGACGTCTTCCTGGGCTGGCTGTTCGCGTGCATTGAGGAGTGTCATCGGGTGCTGACAAAACAGGGCACGATGTACATCATGAACAGCACCGAAAACATGCCGCATATCGATCTCAAATGCAGAACGCTGTTCACCATCAAAAGCCGGATTGTTTGGTCTTATGACAGTTCAGGCGTGCAGGCGAAGAAATTCTTTGGCTCAATGTATGAACCGATCCTGATGATGGTCAAAGATGCCAGACAGTATACGTTCAACAGTGATGCCATTCTGGTCGAGACCAAAACTGGCGCGAAAAGAGCGCTAATTGACTACCGTAAAAACCCGCCACAGCCGTACAACACGCAAAAAGTTCCAGGCAACGTCTGGGAATTCCCCCGCGTGCGTTATTTGATGGATGAATATGAAAACCACCCGACGCAAAAGCCCCTTGCCTTGTTAAAACGGATCGTTCTGGCCTCCTCCAATCCTGGCGATACGGTGCTGGATCCCTTCGCCGGCAGCTTTACCACTGGCGCCGTGGCGGTCGCATCGGGACGTAAATTCATCGGTATTGAAGTCAATAATGAGTATGTGAAGATGGGACTCAGACGGCTGAACGTCAGCTCGCACTACTCCCCGCCAGACCTGGCGAAAGTCAAAAAGAGAAAGACGAAAAACCTGTCAAAAAAGAGCCGAACGGCGTCGGATGTGGTGAAGATCACAGCAAAGTAAAAGCATTGTAATCCTGCTTTTCAGGACGCTTTTTTCGTGTATATTTCCTGCACGCTTGGGCATGAATACACAGGATTTGGCAATGATTCGTAAGTATTGGTGGCTGGTTGTTTTCGCGGTCTCCGTGTTCCTTTTTGATGCGTTACTGATCCAGTGGATTGAACTGATCACCACAGACGTCGATAAATGCCGCAATATGGATTCGGTCAATCCGCTCAAGCTGGTCAACTGTACCGATTTGCAATAACGGGAGATTGATAGGCAGGAGAAATAATTATAGGCTTTCCGGCGTTAATTGCATGACATATCCATCAGGAATTAACATCCTTAATACATTATCCACCAGCGCCGGAGCCTGCTGATAAAGATCGTAGCGGGCGGAATTCATCAACCAGTTTTTCACGATCCCGCTAAAACTACCGTGAATAATAATTAAGACAACGTCTAAATCCAGGGTTCTGGGAATCAACCCTTGCGTCATACTCGCCTGCAATGCGTCGCGCAGTCCCTTCTGGCTAAACCCAATTTTCTCTCGTATTTCTTGTTCTGATATCATTCCCTCATGAAATTCACATTTATGATATAAAATTTGCAGCAATGCCTGCTGTCGGGGAATTTCCGCGATATATTGCAATCCGGCGATTAACTTTTCGCGCAACTGCTGTAAGGGATTATCACAGACATGCAAAGCTAAGCGTTCCTGAATAAGATCACGTAATGGCGGCTGCTGTCGCCAGAGTTCATTGAAGAGCTGCGTCTTGTTGTCAAAATGCCAGTAGATGGCACCCCGGGTGACCTGGGCTGCGTCGGCAATGTCGTTAAGCGTCGTGTTACCAACACCTCGCGTGGCAAACTGGATGATTGCGGTCTCAATCAAATGTTGTCGCGTTTTTAACGCTTCGGCTTTTGTTCTCTTAGCCATCGGTTATCGCTTCAGAGGCAGAATAAAAAAGGAACATGGCAATTCAGAATTGCCGATAAAAAATAACTGTATCACTTCATCCGTTCAGAGATGAAATAAAAGCGAATAGCCTCAGCACGAAACATTCAATTAAATAAAAACCACAAATGAAACCAACAAAAAACATTCATACAGCAAATGTGCATTTCCAAATATATTAACCAGCAACAAGGTATGACAAAGAAAAACAAAATGAAAAGACAAAGCCATCACTTTTTTGCTTTTACGTGCCGTAGACCTGGTCATAAAATAAGTATTGCTTACATCGCACGCTAATAATTTGTAGGATAGCCCACTGTTATTTCTTCGTGCACGTTATCGCCTTACCGTTATCCGGTAAATAACGAGCTATTGGTTTTTAAGGAACAGTAATGACGAAACATGCCAGGTTTTCACTCCTGCCCTCATTTATCCTCATCTCTGCTGCGTTACTTACCGGTTGTAACGATCAGGGAGATAAGCAAGCTCAGGCAACCGAACCGCAGGTGACCGTTCATGTGGTCACCGCCGCGCCGTTAGCGGTAACGACCGAACTGCCGGGGCGGACATCGGCATTCCGCATTGCGGAAGTTCGTCCACAGGTCAGTGGTATTGTTCTCAAAAGAAACTTCACTGAGGGCAGCGATGTTCAGGCCGGGCAATCACTGTATCAGATCGATCCTGCCACTTATCAGGCAAATTACGATAGCGCAAAAGGGGAACTGGCGAAAAGTGAAGCTGCCGCCGCCATCGCCCATCTGACGGTTAAGCGCTATGTTCCGCTGGTAGGCACAAAATACATTAGCCAACAGGAATACGATCAGGCGATGGCGGATGCGCGTCAGGCCGATGCGACGGTCATTGCCGCACGAGCCGCGGTTGAGAGCGCACGTATCAATCTTGCTTACACCAAAGTCACCTCGCCAATCGATGGCCGTATTGGCAAATCCAGCGTCACGGAAGGCGCGCTGGTCACCAATGGTCAGGCAACAGCACTGGCTACCGTGCAGCAGCTCGATCCTATCTATGTCGATGTCACCCAGTCCAGTAGTGACTTTATGCGACTTAAGCAGTCCGTTGAACAGGGCAGCCTGCATAAAGACCCCGCCAGCAGCAGCGTCCAGTTGGTGATGGAAAATGGCACGGCATATCCCCTGAAAGGGACACTGCAGTTTTCTGATGTCACGGTGGACGAAAGCACAGGCTCCATCACCCTTCGCGCCGTCTTCCCTAACCCGCAGCACGCTCTGCTGCCGGGGATGTTTGTTCGCGCTCGCATTGACGAAGGCGTTCAGCCCAACGCCATTTTGATCCCCCAGCAGGGCGTAACGCGTACGCCTCGTGGCGATGCGACAGTGCTGCTCGTCAATAGCCAACGTCAGGTTGAGCCGCGCACGGTTGTCGCTTCTCAGGCCGTCGGTGACAAATGGCTGATTAGCGAAGGCCTGCAGCCTGGCGATCGGGTGATTGTCAGCGGATTACAAAAAGCCCATCCCGGCGCGAAAGTGAAAGCCACCACGGATGCCAATACTCCTGCGGCAAACGCAGCGCAATAAGGTCACCGGATATGGCAAACTTTTTCATTAGACGTCCTATCTTTGCCTGGGTGCTGGCCATCATTTTGATGCTGGCTGGTGCCCTGGCGATTATGCAACTGCCCGTTGCGCAATACCCGACTATCGCTCCGCCAGCGGTAGCCATTTCCGCAACCTATCCAGGAGCCGATGCGCAAACAGTGCAGGATACGGTGACTCAGGTTATCGAACAGAATATGAACGGTATCGATAACCTGATGTATATGTCCTCCACCAGCGACTCTGCGGGTAGCGTGACCATCACCTTAACCTTTCAGTCCGGAACCGACCCGGATATTGCCCAGGTTCAGGTACAGAACAAACTGCAGCTGGCGACGCCATTGCTGCCTCAGGAAGTTCAACAGCAAGGGATCAGCGTAGAAAAGTCGAGCAGCAGTTTCTTGTTAGTGGCGGGGTTTGTCTCTGACGATCCGCAAACGACCCAGGACGATATCTCCGACTACGTTGCTTCAAACGTGAAAGATACGATCAGCCGTCAGAACGGTGTGGGCGATGTACAGTTGTTTGGCGCGCAGTACGCGATGCGTATCTGGCTGGATGCTAATCTGCTGAACAAATACCAGCTCACGCCGGTCGATGTGATCAATCAACTGAAAATACAGAACGACCAGATCGCAGCGGGTCAGTTGGGCGGAACGCCCTCGCTGCCAGGGCAGCAGTTGAACGCATCTATCATCGCGCAGACGCGACTGAAAGATCCTGAGGAATTCGGCAAAGTCACATTACGGGTAAACAGTGACGGTTCCGTCGTCCATCTTAAAGATGTCGCACGTATCGAACTCGGGGGGGAAAACTATAACGTTGTCGCCCGAATTAACGGTAAACCGGCAGCGGGTCTGGGGATCAAACTGGCGACCGGGGCCAACGCTCTGGATACCGCCAAAGCGATTAAAACCAAACTCGTTGAGCTGCAACCCTTCTTCCCGCCAGGGATGAAAGTGGTTTACCCGTATGACACCACGCCGTTTGTGAAGATCTCCATTCACGAAGTGGTAAAAACACTGTTTGAAGCGATCGTCCTGGTCTTCCTCGTGATGTATCTGTTTTTACAGAATATCCGTGCGACGCTCATTCCGACGATTGCGGTTCCCGTTGTGCTATTAGGTACATTTGCCGTGCTCTCGGCGTTTGGCTACTCGATCAACACCCTGACGATGTTCGGGATGGTGCTGGCGATCGGCCTGCTGGTCGATGACGCCATTGTGGTAGTGGAAAACGTTGAACGTGTGATGATGGAGGAAAAGTTGCCGCCCAAAGAGGCAACCGAGAAATCCATGTCGCAGATCCAGGGGGCGCTGGTTGGGATCGCGATGGTGCTGTCTGCCGTCTTCATCCCAATGGCCTTTTTCGGCGGATCCACCGGGGCTATTTATCGCCAGTTTTCCATCACGATTGTGTCGGCAATGGCGCTTTCGGTTCTGGTGGCATTGATCCTGACCCCGGCACTTTGCGCAACATTGCTAAAACCAGCGTCCGCCGAACACCACGAGAAGAAAGGGGGATTTTTCGGCTGGTTTAATGCCAAATTTGATCTCAGCGTTAACCACTACACCAACAGCGTCAGCGGCATTGTGCGCAAAACCGGACGCTACCTGCTTCTTTACATCCTGATTGTCGTCGGGATGGGGGTACTGTTTCTCCGTCTCCCCACCTCCTTTCTGCCTGATGAAGATCAAGGCGTATTCATGACGATGGTTCAGTTACCCGCAGGTTCAACCCAGGAACGCACCCAAAACGTATTGGATCAAGTCACCCATTACTATCTGACGAATGAAAAAGCGAACGTCGAAAGCGTGTTTACGGTCAACGGGTTTAGCTTTAGCGGCCAGGCGCAGAACGCGGGTCTGGCCTTCATCAGCCTGAAACCCTGGGATGAGCGTAGCGGTAAGGAAAACAGCGTTGAAGCGGTGATTGCGCGTGCAACGCGCGCGTTCAGCCAGATCCGGGATGGGCTGGTCTTCCCCTTCAACATGCCGGCGATAATTGAACTGGGCACCGCGACTGGTTTCGACTTTGAACTGATTGACCAGGGGGGGTTGGGGCATACAGCGCTAACATCCGCGCGTAATCAGTTAATGGGTATGGTGGCTAAGCACGCCGATCTGCTGGTCCGTGTTCGACCTAACGGTCTGGAGGATACCCCTCAGTTCAAGCTGGATGTCGACCAGGAAAAAGCACAGGCGCTTGGTATTGCGCTGTCAGACATTAACGAAACAATCTCGGCATCGTTAGGCGGCTACTACGTTAACGACTTCATTGACCGCGGACGAGTGAAGAAAGTGTATGTTCAGGCAGATGCGAAATTCCGTATGCTGCCAGAAGATATCAATAATCTGTACGTTCGTAGTGCCAACGGCGAGATGGTGCCTTTCTCAGCCTTCAGCTCAGCCCGCTGGGTGTATGGTTCTCCGCGCCTGGAACGCTTCAACGGTATGCCGTCGATGGAACTGTTGGGTGAGGCTGCCCCCGGTCGAAGCACCGGTGAAGCGATGACCATGATGGAAAGTCTCGCGTCAAATCTGCCTAATGGTATTGGTCATGACTGGACGGGAATGTCATATCAGGAACGTCTTTCAGGCAATCAGGCACCGGCACTGTATGCCATCTCGCTGATCGTCGTGTTCCTCTGTCTTGCCGCACTGTATGAAAGCTGGTCCATTCCGTTCTCGGTAATGCTGGTAGTCCCGCTCGGCGTGGTGGGTGCGCTTCTGGCTACTTCCCTGCGTGGGCTAAATAACGACGTCTATTTTCAGGTCGGACTGTTAACCACGATTGGGCTTTCCGCGAAAAACGCCATTCTGATCGTGGAATTTGCCAAGGATCTGATGGAGAAGGAAGGTCGTGGCCTGATCGAGGCCACGCTTGAGGCGGCTCGCATGCGTCTGCGCCCTATTCTGATGACTTCACTCGCGTTCATCCTCGGCGTAATGCCGCTGGTCATCAGTCGCGGGGCAGGAAGTGGCGCCCAGCATGCGGTCGGAACCGGTGTGATGGGAGGGATGCTGACGGCAACGCTGCTGGCCATCTTCTTTGTGCCGGTGTTTTTTGTGGTCGTCAGAGGCCGATTTAACAAATCCCAGAGTTAATGTGTAAATTAAGGCGTCTACGGACGCCTTTTTCCTTCTGGTATCTTTCTTTATTTATTAAACAGATAGTCATTTGCTCTGCGTAATACTCAATTCTCTCCTTCATTATTTTTACAATCCACATGAATTGAGATTATTCCATATGCCAATCTTTTTTTAAGCGGTGGTAAAATTCGTTCCGTATTCGCAAAGGGTCAGCATTCTCTGTTGCTGCATTTAGCGGAACGCTTATTGTTGAGGTAACACCATGAAAAGATTAATTCCAGTAGCATTGCTCACGGCATTGCTGGCGGGCTGTGCACACGATTCACCCTGCGTTCCGGTTTATGATGATCAAGGACGTCTCGTTCATACCAATACCTGTATGAAAGGGACGACCCAGGATAACTGGGAAACCGCAGGCGCCATTGCTGGCGGGGCCGCAGCGGTTGCAGGCCTGACGATGGGGATCATCGCGCTGTCAAAATAACATTCTCAGAGCGCGGTACTTGCCGCGCTCTTAGCCTAAGAACACTGTTTTTCATATCATTCAACGTGTTGAAAAATACGTTAGCTAATACATTTTAATAATCAATAACGTCCAGCCCTTTCTCGTTTCTCATTTATCTTTCAATACTCACGCCCTCGATATTCACGCCCGAAATCGTTATTTCATTTTGCGCGCATTATTTTAAATATTTTGCTCCAAAATGTGGCTTACGTTTCAATTTCGCACCATTTCAGGGCGCTGCATTTATTTTTTCCTGTCTACACTCTGCTTATTGCGTCGGATATTCACGCGCAAAACCTGGCATTACCTTTGCTTAGAAGAGTATGGCCAATGCCACAGACAGGTTAAAGACGTTGCAGAACGTCTCTCTATAACAATAATTTCTTTGCCACACAGGATGCATTATGAAAAAGATGATGATAGCCACACTGGCTGCGGCCGGCGTGCTGCTTGCGGTTGCCAATCAGGCACATGCAGGAACCACGCTGGATGCGGTAAAAAAGAAAGGGTTCGTACAATGCGGTATCAGTGACGGTCTTCCCGGTTTTTCTTACGCTGACGCGGACGGGAAATTCTCCGGGATAGATGTGGATGTTTGCCGTGGCGTTGCCGCCGCCGTCCTGGGAGATGATACAAAAGTAAAATATACCCCACTCACCGCAAAAGAACGCTTCACCGCATTACAGTCTGGCGAAGTCGATCTTCTCTCCCGTAATACGACCTGGACCTCCTCGCGTGATGCCGGAATGGGTATGTCCTTCACTGGCTTCACCTATTACGACGGCATTGGCTTCCTGACTCACAACAAAGCGGGTCTGAAAAGCGCGAAAGAGTTAGATGGCGCTACCGTTTGTATTCAGGCGGGAACAGATACGGAACTGAACGTGGCGGATTATTTTAAAGCCAACAACATGAAATACACCCCGGTGACTTTTGACCGTTCAGATGAGTCGGCAAAAGCGCTGGAATCCGGACGTTGCGATACCCTCGCCTCTGACCAGTCCCAACTGTATGCCCTGCGCATCAAACTCAGCAACCCGGCTGAATGGCTTGTGCTGCCAGAGGTCATCTCGAAAGAGCCGCTGGGGCCGGTTGTTCGTCGCGGCGACGACGAATGGTTCTCTATTGTGCGTTGGACGCTGTTTGCCATGTTGAATGCCGAAGAGATGGGCGTGACGTCGAAGAACGTCGATGAGAAAGCGGCGAACCCGGCAACACCGGATATGGCACACCTGCTGGGCAAAGAAGGCGACTACGGTAAAGATCTGAAGCTCGACAATAAATGGGCTTACAACATCATCAAGCAGGTGGGTAACTATGCGGAGATCTTTGAACGCAACGTCGGATCGGAAAGCCCGCTGAAGATCAAACGTGGACAGAACAATCTCTGGAATAACGGCGGCATTCAATACGCACCGCCGGTGCGTTAAGTCGTTGTGATGTAACGAGCGCCGCACAGGCGGCGCTCAGTTCAGAGTTATGGTTACCGAGGCTTTCCTATGTTCCATCGCCGCTCAAGTGTAAAAGGGTCACTCTCCTTTTCAAACCCTGCGGTCCGCGCCTGGCTGTTCCAGATCCTCGCCATTCTTGCGGTCGTTGCAGTTGCTATCTATCTCATTCATAACACGATTAATAATCTAAGCAGTCGCGGCATTACCTCGGGCTTTGCCTTTCTCGACCGTAGCGCTGGGTTTGGCATCGTCCAGCACCTGATCGACTATCAGCAGGGTGACACGTACGGACGTGTTTTTGTGGTGGGCTTGCTTAATACGCTGCTGGTTTCCGCATTGTGTATTGTCTTCGCGTCATTTATCGGCTTCTTTCTCGGACTGGCGCGTCTTTCAGATAACTGGCTACTGCGTAAACTCTCGACGGTTTATATTGAGACCTTTCGTAATATCCCGCCCCTGCTGCAAATCTTTTTCTGGTACTTCGCGGTTCTGCGCAATTTACCCGGCCCACGTCAGGCCGCGAGCGCGCTGGATATGGTCTTTCTGAGTAATCGGGGACTCTATATCCCGTCTCCGCAGTTAGGGGAAGGCGTACTCGCTTTCGTGCTCTCGGCAGTGATTGCCATTGTGCTATCCGTGGGTCTGTTCCGCTTCAATAAAATGCATCAGATGAAAACGGGACAACTTCGCAGAACCTGGCCTACCGCATTAAGTCTGATTGTGCTATTGCCGCTCATCGCGCACTGGCTTTTTGGCGCGGCGCTGCACTGGGATATCCCGCAACTACGCGGCTTCAACTTCCGTGGCGGAATGGTGCTCATTCCTGAACTGGCGGCCCTGACGCTGGCGTTATCGGTATATACCTCGGCGTTTATTGCCGAAATCATCCGGGCAGGCATTCAGGCTGTCCCCTACGGTCAGCATGAAGCCGCCCGTTCTCTGGGGTTACCCAATACCGTGACCCTTCGCCAGGTCATTATTCCTCAGGCACTTCGCGTCATTATTCCACCGCTGACCAGCCAGTATCTGAATATTGTGAAAAACTCATCGCTGGCCGCCGCCATTGGCTATCCCGACATGGTATCGCTGTTCGCCGGTACGGTACTTAATCAGACAGGACAGGCTATCGAAACGATCGCCATCACGATGTCGGTGTACCTGATCATCAGCCTGAGCATCTCGCTGTTGATGAACATCTATAACCGACGAATCGCCCTCATTGAGCGCTAAGGAATCATGATGACAAAAGCATTGCTGTCTCATCCCATGCGCCCGGCCAGTAACGGTCCTGGTCGTTCGATCGTATGGGTACGCAAAAATCTCTTTTCCAGTTGGTCAAACAGCCTGCTGACGCTGTTCTGTCTGTGGCTGATGTGGGAGTTGATTCCCCCTTTGTTGAACTGGGCGTTCCTGCAGGCCAACTGGGTGGGCTCCACCCGTGCAGACTGTACCAAAGCTGGCGCCTGCTGGGTGTTCATTCACGAACGTTTTGGACAGTTCATGTATGGCTTGTACCCGCATGACCAGCGCTGGCGTATCAATCTGGCGTTGATCATTGGGTTGGCTTCCATTGTGCCGATGTTCTGGAAAGCATTGCCGCGGCGCGGGCGCTATATCGCTGCCTGGGCTGTCATCTACCCGATCATTGTCTGGTTCCTGTTGTATGGCGGTTTTCTTGGTCTGGATCGCGTTGAAACGCGCCAATGGGGCGGGCTGACGTTAACCTTAATCATCGCATCCGTCGGGATCGCGGGGGCACTGCCATTAGGAATTTTGCTGGCACTGGGACGTCGCTCTCATATGCCCGTCGTGCGGATCTTATCCGTCATTTTTATCGAGTTCTGGCGTGGCGTACCGCTGATCACCGTACTGTTTATGTCTTCGGTCATGCTGCCGCTGTTTATGTCAGAAGGAACCAGCATCGATAAGCTTATTCGGGCGCTGGTTGGCGTGATCCTCTTCCAGTCGGCCTACGTCGCGGAAGTCGTTCGTGGGGGGCTACAGGCATTACCGAAAGGGCAATACGAAGCAGCAGAGTCGCTGGCGTTGGGCTACTGGAAAACCCAGGGGCTGGTCATTCTTCCTCAGGCCCTGAAGCTGGTGATCCCTGGGCTGGTGAACACCATTATCGCCCTGTTTAAGGATACCAGTTTGGTCATCATCATCGGCTTGTTCGATCTGTTCAGCAGCGTGCAGCAAGCGACGGTTGACCCAGCCTGGCTGGGTATGTCGACAGAAGGCTATGTCTTCGCTGCTCTGATTTACTGGATTTTTTGTTTCAGCATGTCGCGCTATAGCCAGCATCTGGAAAAGCGCTTTAACACCGGGCGTACACCGCACTGAGGATTCTATGAGCCAATTATTAATACAACCTGCCGACGCGATGATTACGCTGGAAAACGTCAATAAGTGGTACGGACAGTTTCATGTTCTTAAGGATATCAACCTGCGCGTAAAACAAGGGGAACGCATTGTGTTATGTGGGCCTTCAGGTTCGGGAAAATCAACCACCATTCGCTGTATTAACCATCTGGAAGAACATCAGCAGGGACGAATCATTGTCGATGGCATTGAGTTGAATGAGGACATCCGCAATATCGAGCGCGTCCGGCAGGAAGTCGGCATGGTGTTCCAGCATTTCAATCTCTTTCCTCATCTGACGGTTCTGCAAAACTGTACGCTGGCGCCGATTTGGGTGCGTAAGATGCCGGTAAAAGAAGCCGAGGCGCTGGGAATGCACTACCTGGAACGCGTGCGTATTGCGGAGCACGCGCATAAATTTCCAGGGCAGATCTCCGGAGGACAGCAACAACGCGTGGCTATTGCCCGCTCGCTATGTATGAAACCCAAAATTATGCTGTTTGATGAGCCCACGTCGGCGCTGGATCCCGAAATGGTGAAAGAGGTACTGGATACGATGATTGGCCTGGCGCAATCAGGAATGACAATGCTTTGCGTCACACATGAGATGGGATTTGCCAGGACGGTGGCAGACAGGGTGATCTTTATGGATCGTGGGGAAATTGTTGAGCAGGCCCCGCCGGATGAGTTTTTTGCACATCCTAAATCAGAACGTACTCGTGCGTTTTTATCGCAGGTAATACACTAAGCAGAATGCAAAAAAGCCATCCTGACGGATGGCTTTTTGCTTTTCTGTGCCCAACCCCGCCTGATGGCGGCCCAGATCAGGTCTGTCGTTCAGGAAAAACAAAAGGCCCAGTCTTTCGACTGAGCCTTTTGTTTTATTTGATGTCTGGCAGTTCCCTACTCTCACATGGGGAGACCCCACACTACCATCGGCGCTACGGCGTTTCACTTCTGAGTTCGGCATGGGGTCAGGTGGGACCACCGCGCTACAGCCGCCAGACAAATTCTTTTCTACTGTGCCGAACTTTAACCTAATTAAGTGGTGCTGATACCCAGAGTCGAACTGGGGACCTCACCCTTACCAAGGGTGCGCTCTACCAACTGAGCCATATCAGCACGCTAAATTTGATGCCTGGCAGTTCCCTACTCTCGCATGGGGAGACCCCACACTACCATCGGCGCTACGGCGTTTCACTTCTGAGTTCGGCATGGGGTCAGGTGGGACCACCGCGCTACAGCCGCCAGGCAAATTCTTTTGTGCTCAGTACGCAATATTTTATCGCATCAGCTGCGCTGGCTGCATTCGTGAACGTCAGTCACATACTCATGTATGCTCCTTCCGTCACTTCATTTGCCGCCCTGCCGCTGCGCAAACTATTGCGCACTACAATCCGGTATCAAACTGAAAATTCTCTCTATTCCGCCAAAACATCTTCGGCGTTGTAAGGTTAAGCCTCACGGTTCATTAGTACCGGTTAGCTCAACGCATCGCTGCGCTTACACACCCGGCCTATCAACGTCGTCGTCTTCAACGTTCCTTCAGGACCCTTAAAGGGTCAGGGAGAACTCATCTCGGGGCAAGTTTCGTGCTTAGATGCTTTCAGCACTTATCTCTTCCGCATTTAGCTACCGGGCAGTGCCATTGGCATGACAACCCGAACACCAGTGATGCGTCCACTCCGGTCCTCTCGTACTAGGAGCAGCCCCCCTCAATTCTCCAGCGCCCACGGCAGATAGGGACCGAACTGTCTCACGACGTTCTAAACCCAGCTCGCGTACCACTTTAAATGGCGAACAGCCATACCCTTGGGACCTACTTCAGCCCCAGGATGTGATGAGCCGACATCGAGGTGCCAAACACCGCCGTCGATATGAACTCTTGGGCGGTATCAGCCTGTTATCCCCGGAGTACCTTTTATCCGTTGAGCGATGGCCCTTCCATTCAGAACCACCGGATCACTAAGACCTGCTTTCGCACCTGCTCGCGCCGTCACGCTCGCAGTCAAGCTAGCTTATGCCTTTGCACTAACCTCCTGATGTCCGACCAGGATTAGCTAACCTTCGTGCTCCTCCGTTACTCTTTAGGAGGAGACCGCCCCAGTCAAACTACCCACCAGACACTGTCCGCAACCCGGATCACGGGCCTACGTTAGAACACCAGCCATTAAAGGGTGGTATTTCAAGGTTGGCTCCACACGAACTGGCGTCCGCGCTTCAAAGCCTCCCACCTATCCTACACATCAAGGACCAGTGTTCAGTGTCAAGCTATAGTAAAGGTTCACGGGGTCTTTCCGTCTTGCCGCGGGTACACTGCATCTTCACAGCGAGTTCAATTTCACTGAGTCTCGGGTGGAGACAGCCTGGCCATCATTACGCCATTCGTGCAGGTCGGAACTTACCCGACAAGGAATTTCGCTACCTTAGGACCGTTATAGTTACGGCCGCCGTTTACCGGGGCTTCGATCAAGAGCTTCTCCGCGAGGATAACCCCATCAATTAACCTTCCGGCACCGGGCAGGCGTCACACCGTATACGTCCACTTTCGTGTTTGCACAGTGCTGTGTTTTTAATAAACAGTTGCAGCCAGCTGGTATCTTCGACTGATTTCAGCTCCACGAGTAAATCGCTTCACCTACGTATCAGCGTGCCTTCTCCCGAAGTTACGGCACCATTTTGCCTAGTTCCTTCACCCGAGTTCTCTCAAGCGCCTTGGTATTCTCTACCTGACCACCTGTGTCGGTTTGGGGTACGATCTGATGTTACCTGATGCTTAGAGGCTTTTCCTGGAAGCAGGGCATTTGTTGCTTCAGCACCGTAGTGCCTCGTCATCACGCCTCAGTGTTAAAGTGAACCGGATTTACCTGGAACACACACCTACACGCTTAAACCGGGACAACCGTCGCCCGGCCAACATAGCCTTCTCCGTCCCCCCTTCGCAGTAACACCTGGTACAGGAATATTAACCTGTTTCCCATCGACTACGCCTTTCGGCCTCGCCTTAGGGGTCGACTCACCCTGCCCCGATTAACGTTGGACAGGAACCCTTGGTCTTCCGGCGAGCGGGCTTTTCACCCGCTTTATCGTTACTTATGTCAGCATTCGCACTTCTGATACCTCCAGCATGCCTCACAGCACACCTTCACAGGCTTACAGAACGCTCCCCTACCCAACAACACTTAGTGTCGCTGCCGCAGCTTCGGTGCATGGTTTAGCCCCGTTACATCTTCCGCGCAGGCCGACTCGACCAGTGAGCTATTACGCTTTCTTTAAATGATGGCTGCTTCTAAGCCAACATCCTGGCTGTCTGAGCCTTCCCACATCGTTTCCCACTTAACCATGACTTTGGGACCTTAGCTGGCGGTCTGGGTTGTTTCCCTCTTCACGACGGACGTTAGCACCCGCCGTGTGTCTCCCGTGATAACATTCTCCGGTATTCGCAGTTTGCATCGGGTTGGTAAGTCGGGATGACCCCCTAGCCGAAACAGTGCTCTACCCCCGGAGATGAATTCACGAGGCGCTACCTAAATAGCTTTCGGGGAGAACCAGCTATCTCCCGGTTTGATTGGCCTTTCACCCCCAGCCACAAGTCATCCGCTAATTTTTCAACATTAGTCGGTTCGGTCCTCCAGTTAGTGTTACCCAACCTTCAACCTGCCCATGGCTAGATCACCGGGTTTCGGGTCTATACCCTGCAACTTAACGCCCAGTTAAGACTCGGTTTCCCTTCGGCTCCCCTATTCGGTTAACCTTGCTACAGAATATAAGTCGCTGACCCATTATACAAAAGGTACGCAGTCACCCCATTAAAGAGGCTCCCACTGCTTGTACGTACACGGTTTCAGGTTCTTTTTCACTCCCCTCGCCGGGGTTCTTTTCGCCTTTCCCTCACGGTACTGGTTCACTATCGGTCAGTCAGGAGTATTTAGCCTTGGAGGATGGTCCCCCCATATTCAGACAGGATACCACGTGTCCCGCCCTACTCATCGAGCTCACAACACATGCAGTTTTGTGTACGGGGCTGTCACCCTGTATCGCCGGCCTTTCCAGACCGTTCCACTACCACACATGCTGATTCAGGCTCTGGGCTGCTCCCCGTTCGCTCGCCGCTACTGGGGGAATCTCGGTTGATTTCTTTTCCTCGGGGTACTTAGATGTTTCAGTTCCCCCGGTTCGCCTCGTTAACCTATGTATTCAGTTAACGATAGTGCAACGAATTGCACTGGGTTTCCCCATTCGGACATCGCCGGCTATAGCGGTTCATATCACCTTACCGGCGCTTTTCGCAGATTAGCACGTCCTTCATCGCCTCTGACTGCCAGGGCATCCACCGTGTACGCTTAGTCGCTTAACCTCACAACCCGAAGATGTTTCTTCCGATTCATCATCGTGATTGCGAAAATTTGAGAGACTCGAACACACCAATAAAGATGTGTCGTTTCAATTTTCAGCTTGATCCAGATTTTTAAAGAGCAAAACTTCGCAGTGCACCTTTTCAGGTTCACTCTGAAGTTTTCTTGATTACGTTCTACAGTATGGTGGAGCTATGCGGGATCGAACCGCAGACCTCCTGCGTGCAAAGCAGGCGCTCTCCCAGCTGAGCTATAGCCCCATACAGTGTAGTCAGAACCTCTGTACCGATAATTTTTCCTGAGACAAGGCGTGGAATGGCGAAGCATACTTAAAGTATGCGAGTCGTTTCACAACGCAGTATTCAGGGAAAATCTGGTAGGCCTGAGTGGACTTGAACCACCGACCTCACCCTTATCAGGGGTGCGCTCTAACCACCTGAGCTACAAGCCTGTAGAGGTTTTACTGCTCGTTTTTCATCAGACAATCTGTGTGGGCACTGCAAAGGCAGGTTCTTTCAGGTAAGGAGGTGATCCAACCGCAGGTTCCCCTACGGTTACCTTGTTACGACTTCACCCCAGTCATGAATCACAAAGTGGTAAGCGCCCTCCCGAAGGTTAAGCTACCTACTTCTTTTGCAACCCACTCCCATGGTGTGACGGGCGGTGTGTACAAGGCCCGGGAACGTATTCACCGTGGCATTCTGATCCACGATTACTAGCGATTCCGACTTCATGGAGTCGAGTTGCAGACTCCAATCCGGACTACGACATACTTTATGAGGTCCGCTTGCTCTCGCGAGGTCGCTTCTCTTTGTATATGCCATTGTAGCACGTGTGTAGCCCTGGTCGTAAGGGCCATGATGACTTGACGTCATCCCCACCTTCCTCCAGTTTATCACTGGCAGTCTCCTTTGAGTTCCCGGCCGGACCGCTGGCAACAAAGGATAAGGGTTGCGCTCGTTGCGGGACTTAACCCAACATTTCACAACACGAGCTGACGACAGCCATGCAGCACCTGTCTCACAGTTCCCGAAGGCACCAATCCATCTCTGGAAAGTTCTGTGGATGTCAAGACCAGGTAAGGTTCTTCGCGTTGCATCGAATTAAACCACATGCTCCACCGCTTGTGCGGGCCCCCGTCAATTCATTTGAGTTTTAACCTTGCGGCCGTACTCCCCAGGCGGTCTATTTAACGCGTTAGCTCCGGAAGCCACGCCTCAAGGGCACAACCTCCAAATAGACATCGTTTACGGCGTGGACTACCAGGGTATCTAATCCTGTTTGCTCCCCACGCTTTCGCACCTGAGCGTCAGTCTTCGTCCAGGGGGCCGCCTTCGCCACCGGTATTCCTCCAGATCTCTACGCATTTCACCGCTACACCTGGAATTCTACCCCCCTCTACGAGACTCAAGCCTGCCAGTTTCGAATGCAGTTCCCAGGTTGAGCCCGGGGATTTCACATCCGACTTGACAGACCGCCTGCGTGCGCTTTACGCCCAGTAATTCCGATTAACGCTTGCACCCTCCGTATTACCGCGGCTGCTGGCACGGAGTTAGCCGGTGCTTCTTCTGCGGGTAACGTCAATCACTGTGGTTATTAACCACAATGCCTTCCTCCCCGCTGAAAGTACTTTACAACCCGAAGGCCTTCTTCATACACGCGGCATGGCTGCATCAGGCTTGCGCCCATTGTGCAATATTCCCCACTGCTGCCTCCCGTAGGAGTCTGGACCGTGTCTCAGTTCCAGTGTGGCTGGTCATCCTCTCAGACCAGCTAGGGATCGTCGCCTTGGTGAGCCGTTACCTCACCAACAAGCTAATCCCATCTGGGCACATCCGATGGCAAGAGGCCCGAAGGTCCCCCTCTTTGGTCTTGCGACATTATGCGGTATTAGCTACCGTTTCCAGTAGTTATCCCCCTCCATCGGGCAGTTTCCCAGACATTACTCACCCGTCCGCCACTCGTCAGCAAAGCAGCAAGCTGCTTCCTGTTACCGTTCGACTTGCATGTGTTAGGCCTGCCGCCAGCGTTCAATCTGAGCCATGATCAAACTCTTCAATTTAAGTTTGATGCTCTTAGAATTAAACGTCGTAATGAATTACGTGTTCACTCTTTGAGACTTGGTATTCATTTATCGTCCGAGGACGTTAAGAATCCATGTCACTCTGAGTGCCCACACAGATTGTCTGATAAATTGTTAAAGAGCAGTTGCGACGCGCTTTAGCGTTCTGTCGCGAGGTGGCGTATATTACGCTTTCCTCTTTCAGAGTCAACCCTGATTTTCAGGATTTTTCTCTTCGCTGTGACGACCATCTTGTGAAGCATTTCACTTTGTCGTCTCAACGGAGGCGCATTATAGGGATCCCATTTTTTTGCACAAGCCTTTTTTGGATCTTTTTTTCCGTTTGCTGCTTTTTCATCCCTTTCGCTCCATTCATGCGCAATTTGGCGGATTTTTGATAGCTAAAGCACTTGCGCAAGGCCAGAAATGCAACCAAAGTCATCATTACTGTTCTCTTTCCTTGAGGTAAACATGTCTGACGTATTACGTCCTTATAAGGATCTTTTCCCACAGATCGGCCAACGGGTGATGCTCGACAGCAGCAGTGTGATCATTGGCGATGTTCGCCTGGCGGACGATGTGGGGATCTGGCCACTTGTCGCGATCCGTGGCGATGTGAATTACGTTGCGATCGGGGCGCGTACGAATATTCAGGATGGCAGCGTGTTGCACGTCACGCACAAATCCGCCTCCAACCCGGATGGCAACCCGCTCATTGTGGGAGAAGATGTGACAGTCGGGCATAAAGTGATGTTGCACGGCTGCATCATTGGCAACCGGGTCCTGGTCGGTATGGGATCGATTCTGCTGGATGGCGCGGTGATAGAAGATGACGTAATGATCGGGGCGGGAAGCCTGGTGCCGCAAAACAAACGCCTGGAGAGCGGCTATCTCTACTTAGGGAGCCCGGTCAAACAGATCCGGCCGCTAACAGAGGAGGAGAAAGCGGGTTTGCAATACTCCGCCAGAAATTATGTGAAATGGAAAGACGAGTATCTCGCTCAGGGTAACCAAACCCAACCATGAACGTCTTCTTGCTGGGACTGGATCAGCGCTTCCGCTTCTTCTTCCAGATCCCAGCGATGTTCGCAAAAGTGAGCTAACCATTGTTCCGCCGTTTCACCACCAAAGCGATTTGCCAGCGTTTCTCCCTTAATCGCGCACATTAACTGCATACCATTAACCAACGCGGGAAAGCAGACCGCTTTTTTCTGCGCGTCCCACTCTTCCCGGTCTGGAAACAGAATGGCCTGATTCATGCGGACAGCTCCTGCTTGAGGCGCGCAATCACCGGTTCAATTTCCGGCAACACGCCGTGCCAGAGCAGAACGGCATGAGCCGCTTGCCCCACCAGCATCCCCAGGCCGTCGGCATAACGTTTCGCGCCCTGACGTTCACACCAGGAGAGAAACGGCGTATTGCCCTTTTGGTAGAACATGTCGTAACAACATACGGACGGACGAATGAGCGATGCCGGGATCGCCGGGATCTCACCACTGATGCCGCTGGAGGTGGCATTAATGATCAGATCAAACTCATGTCCTTCCAGCTCATCCATACCCAACGCCTGCACGCTGCCGGTATGTGCAAAAACCTGTGCCAGTTCTTCCGCACGGGATGCCGTTCGGTTGACGATAGTCACCCCGCAATCCATAGAAAGCAGTGGTAACAGTACGCCACGCGAAGCGCCACCCGCGCCAATCAGCAGGATACGCTGCCCCGGCCGGATAAATGACAGACGTTCAAGATCGCTTAGCAGACCGATGCCATCCGTATTATCACCAAGCAAGCGACCATCATCGAGCCGCTTGATCGTATTCACCGCACCGGCCAACGCAGCCCGCTCCGTGAGTTCATCAGCGCGGGCAAATGCTTCTTCTTTAAACGGCACCGTGACGTTCACTCCTTTACCGCCATCGGCAAAGAACGCGTTCAGCGTGTTGATGAAATCATTAACAGGCGCCAGCACACGGCCATACGGATGCGCAATCTGCAACTGCTGCGCAAATTGCTGATGAATAAACGGCGATTTGCTGTGCGCGATTGGATTACCAAAAACAGCATAGGTTTCCATCATCTTACCCCTGTCGAAACAGCTCGCCCGTCAGGGCATCACGGATTTCCGAAGGATTCAAGCGACCGCCGGTTTCTCCTGATACCACCGGGAAGTCTGTACCAAACTGTGCGCGGACTTCCTCAACCGTACGGCAAGGGGGTAATCCACTCAGGTTAGCGCTGGTTGAAACCAACGGTTTGCCATAAGCCTGGCACAAGGCGACCACCAGCGGATGATCCGTCACGCGCACCGCCAATGAATCAAAACGCCCCGTCAACCAACGAGGCGTCGTCGCCGGCGCGGGGAAAACAAAGGTCACCGGACCAGGCCAGCGTGCAAACACGGCATCACGCTGGGCATCGGTCAGCATACTGTCGTTAATATACGGCTTGAGCTGCTCAAAACTGGCGGCGATCAAAATTAACCCTTTATCGACCGGACGCTGTTTTAAGGCCAACAGACGATTTACGGCCACTTCGCTGTCGGGATCGCACCCGACGCCAAAGACGGCTTCTGTTGGATAGGCGATGACATTCTCTTTATTCAGTACCTCTATTGCGTCAGCGATAGGGTCTGTTGGCAGGTTATTATTCACTTGTTTGTTCCGCCGAAACCGGCTTTCCACATTGTTTACTGGCGCAAAAGTGCTTCACACCCTGCGCGGTTTTCTTTTCGATGAGTAGCGGATAGTGGCACTCAGGACACTCTCCGGCTATCGGTTTGAAGTTAATGACAAACTGGCACTCCGGATAGCGATCGCAGGAGTGGAAGGTTTTGCCATAACGGGAACGCCGCTGGACCAGATGGCCCGTCTGGCATTGAGGGCAGGTAATTGCGGTTTCATCAGGTTTATCAATGAGCTCGGTATGCTCACATTCCGGATAGTTGCTGCAGCCGATAAACATGCCAAAACGCCCCTGGCGCAACACCAGCTCAGCGCCGCAGTCAGGGCAATGTTTCCCCTCCAGAACTTTGACGATATGTCCGTCCGCTGAGGATTTCAACGGACGGATATAGTCACATTCCGGATAGTGCGAGCAACCAAGAAACGGACCGTGTTTCCCGGAGCGAATCACCAGTTCAGCCCCGCACTGTGGACAGGGCTCATTTTTACGCACCGAAAACAGTGCTGATTTAGCCATAACAACTCATGCTGAATTAAAGTTGATTAATGCAGCATACCTTCATTCACTTCAAAGAGTAATTCTTCCATTTGCTGATATGCATTTTCACAACCCGGAATGTTGAACAAAACCATCAGGATGACCCACTTCAGGTCTTCCAGGTCGAATTCTGCGGTATCCAGCGCAAGCACACGTTCAATCACCATTTCTCGCGTTTCGAGGTTTAGCACCTGAATCTGCTCAAGGAATAACAGGAATCCCCGGCAACTGGCATCCAGTCGGTCACACTCTTCTGGAGTATAGATACGCACAGAGAGAGGATCGGAGGCGAGCTGCATCGGCTCGGCAAGACCTTCCTGGTAGTCAGCAAGCTTTTCCAGCCACAGGAGCGCGTTGTAGATGTCTTCACGATCAAAACCAGCGTCGGTAAGATCCCGTTCAAGTTTGTCCTGATCCACACGTAATTCAGCTTCATTGTGGATATATGTCTCAAACAAATACATTAGTACGTCGAACATGGCATGCCCTCCTCAATCGGACATAGCCGCCGGGTACAACTGCGATCCATCCTGCTAACTCCAGTTCGAGTAGCTGAGCCACTACCTCTGGCACAGGTTGGCCGGCACGTTCAGCGACGACGTCAACAGGTGTTACCTCATCTCCTACGTTAGCCAGGAGCTCGGGAAATGGCAATGCTGCGCCTTCCTGATCTGATGAATAAAGTGATTTTTCAGGCTCATCTGGCAGCCAATGCAAGCCGTACTGCAAATTTTCCATGATTTCCTCCGGGGCCGTCACAAGGGTGGCGCCCTGCTTCACCAGCCAGTGTGGCCCTTCGCTTCCAGGGCTGCCGAGGGGGCCGGGTATGGCGAACACCTCTCGTCCTTGCTCCAAGGCACAGCGCGCGGTGACCAGCGAGCCACTGCGTAATGCCGCCTCAATCACCAGAACCCCTTTGCTCAAGCCGCTAATGATACGGTTCCGACGGGGAAAGTTGCGCGGTAAAGGGGCCATCATCAGCGGGAATTCGGACACCAGCGCGCCTCCCGTTTCCAGCAACGCATCGGCCATCCCGGCATGTCGGCGGGGATAGATGGATTGCAGGCCGTTTCCTAATACGGCAATGCTTTTCCCCTTTGACTGGATCGCCGCCCGATGGGCGATGCCATCAATACCTCGTGCCAGACCGCTGGTAATGGTGATTTCCCAACTGGCCAGTTTCTCACAAAACAACTGCCCCCACCGTTCGCCATACCATGACGGCGTTCGGCTTCCCACGACGGCGAGTTGAAAATCATGGAGACATTGCGGGGAGCCAACGACAAAAACCGCGCCGGGATAATCTTCAATGGCGCGAAGCTGCGCAGGATAATCATCACTGTCTGCCAGCAATAAGTCATGGTGCGGCGACTCAAGCCAGCGAAGGGTCTTTTCCAGTTCTTTTTCCGGAAAGGTCAAAAAGCGCGTGGCCTGGGAAGGGGAAAGGCCCGCACGTCGCAGTGCGGCAATATCAATATCCGGGTGTGATATCAGTCCGTGAGCGACTTGCACCATCTCATCGCCAAACAACTCATTCACAGCCATTAAACGTAACCAAATTTCGGTACGGGTCATCCTTGTCCCCCTGCCACAAGCAGTCTTAGCAATCTTTGCGATTGGTCACTGATGCTGTCAATCAGAGGGGGATTTGTCTAGAATAGAGGTAATAATCTTTCCAACTCCTGAACACAACTCTGGATAACTATGTCAGTTTTGCAAGTGTTACATATTCCGGACGAGCGCCTTCGCAAAGTCGCAAAGCCGGTAGAAGAAGTGAATGCAGAAATTCAGCGTATCGTCGATGATATGTTCGAGACGATGTACGCAGAAGAAGGTATTGGCCTCGCAGCAACGCAGGTTGATATTCATCAGCGGATTATCGTCATTGACGTGTCGGAAAATCGTGACGAACGCCTGGTGTTAATTAACCCGGAACTGCTGGAAAAAGAAGGCGAGACCGGTATTGAAGAAGGTTGTCTGTCTATTCCGGAACAACGTGCTTTAGTGCCGCGTGCTGAGAAAGTGAAAGTTCGCGCGCTCGATCGCGAAGGTAAACCGTTTGAACTGGAAGCCGACGGCCTGCTGGCTATCTGTATTCAGCACGAGATGGATCACCTGGTCGGTAAACTGTTTATCGATTATTTGTCACCGCTGAAGCAGCAACGTATTCGTCAGAAAGTTGAGAAACTCGACCGCCTGAACGCACGAGCTTAAGGACAAGAATCAACGTGTCAGACTCACTACGTATTATTTTTGCGGGTACACCTGACTTTGCAGCGCGTCATCTTGACGCGCTGTTGTCTTCTGGACATCACGTTGTCGGTGTGTTTACCCAACCTGACCGCCCGGCAGGTCGGGGGAAAAAACTGATGCCAGGCCCGGTGAAAGTCCTGGCCGAAGAAAAAGGCATTCCGGTTTTCCAACCCGTCTCCTTGCGCCCGCAGGAAAACCAGCACCTGGTGTCTGACCTGAACGCAGATGTTATGGTCGTCGTAGCGTATGGTCTGATTCTGCCGAAGGCCGTGCTGGATATGCCGCGTCTCGGCTGTATTAACGTCCACGGCTCCCTGCTGCCCCGCTGGCGTGGTGCGGCCCCTATTCAACGTTCACTCTGGGCGGGCGATGCTGAAACGGGCGTCACCATTATGCAGATGGACGTCGGTCTGGATACGGGCGATATGCTCTACAAACTCGCCTGTCCTATCACCGCGCAAGACACCAGCGGCACGCTGTACGACAAGCTGGCAGATCTTGGTCCGCAAGGGCTGATTGAAACGCTGAAGCAGTTAGCTGAGGGCCGTGCAAATCCACAAGTGCAGGATGAAGCGCTAGTCACCCACGCAGAAAAGCTCAGTAAAGAAGAAGCGCGCATCGACTGGTCGCTTTCTGCGGCACAACTGGAACGTTGCATTCGCGCATTCAATCCCTGGCCAATGAGCTGGCTGGAAATTGACGGCCAGCCGGTGAAAGTCTGGCAGGCATCCGTGATAGAGACGCCGACGCAGGCAGAACCGGGAACCATCCTTGACGCCACGAAACAAGGCATTCAGGTCGCGACCGGCAACGGAGTCCTGAACCTACTCTCATTGCAACCCGCCGGGAAAAAAGCGATGAGCGCCCAGGATCTTCTGAATTCACGTCGGGAATGGTTCATTCCTGGCAACCGTCTGGTCTGACGGCCACTTCTGATAACGCCCGGTGTTGCCGGGCCTTTTTATTTTTGCGGTTATGAATAAGAAATTTAACTTACGCAGTATGGCGGCGCAGGCCGTTGAACAGGTCGTCGAGCAAGGGCATTCACTGAGCAATGTCCTGCCGCCGCTACAACAAAAAGTCTCCGATAAAGACAAAGCGCTGCTTCAGGAACTCTGTTTTGGGGTTTTGCGCACGCTGTCGCAACTCGACTGGTTGATCAACAAACTGATGTCCCGCCCGATGACGGGAAAACAGCGCACCGTGCACTACCTGATTATGGTGGGATTCTATCAATTACTGCATACCCGTATTCCTCCACATGCAGCGCTGGCGGAAACGGTCGAAGGCGCCGTGGCGATAAAGCGCCCGCAGCTTAAAGGGCTGATAAACGGAGTTCTGCGTCAGTTCCAGCGTCAGCAGGAAGAACTGCTCGCAGAATTCGCCAGCAGCGACGCGCGTTTTCTGCACCCTGGCTGGCTACTGAAACGCCTGCAAAAGGCGTATCCCACGCAATGGGAAGCCATTGTCGATGCCAACAATCAGCGCCCCCCGATGTGGCTACGCGTGAATCGCACACACCATACGCGCGACAGCTGGCTGGCGCTGCTCGAAGATGCCGGGATGAACGGTTTCCCCCATCCAGACTATCCTGATGCCGTCCGTCTGGAAACACCAGCACCGGTCCATGCGCTTCCGGGGTTCGAGGAAGGATGGGTCACCGTTCAGGACGCCTCTGCTCAGGGGTGCGTAACCTTCCTTGCTCCGCAAAACGGCGAGCACATTTTAGATCTGTGTGCAGCACCAGGCGGTAAAACCACCCACATTCTCGAAGCAGCTCCCGAAGCAAACGTGCTGGCAGTTGATGTGGATGAACAGCGCCTCTCCCGCGTTTATGACAACCTGAAACGTCTCGGGATGAAAGCAACGGTTAAGCAGGGTGACGGGCGTTTCCCTGCACAATGGTGCGGCGAGCAGCAGTTTGATCGCATCCTGTTAGATGCCCCCTGCTCTGCAACCGGGGTTATCCGTCGTCACCCGGATATCAAATGGCTCCGCCGCGATCGCGATATTGCCGAACTGGCAAAGCTACAGGCTGAAATTCTTGATGCCGTCTGGCCGCATCTGAAATCCGGCGGCACGCTGGTCTATGCCACCTGTTCCGTGCTGCCGGAAGAGAACAGTCAGCAAGTTCACGCCTTCTTGCAGCGTACGGCGGATGCCATGCTGAGCGAGACAGGCACACCCGACATGCCGGGTCTGCAAAATCTGCCGGGTGCAGAAGACGGTGATGGCTTCTTTTACGCTAAGCTAATCAAAAAGTGATGGGATAACGGGTCACGACTGATGAAAATAATCATTCTGGGCGCAGGACAGGTGGGTGGAACGCTGGCAGAGAACCTGGTCGGCGAGAACAACGACATCACTGTGGTGGATACTAACGGTGAACGCCTGCGCAGCCTGCAGGATAAGTTCGATCTGCGTGTCGTTCAGGGACATGGCTCGCACCCACGCGTGTTGCGCGAAGCCGGCGCGGATGATGCAGATATGCTGGTTGCCGTGACCAGTTCCGATGAAACGAACATGGTTGCCTGCCAGGTGGCCTATTCGCTGTTCAACACGCCGAACAGAATCGCCCGTATCCGCTCTCCTGATTATGTCCGTGATGCGGACAAGCTGTTCCACTCAGAAGCCGTGCCTATCGATCACCTGATCGCGCCCGAGCAGCTGGTCATCGACAGCATTTACCGATTGATCGAATATCCAGGCGCGTTACAGGTCGTCAATTTCGCAGAAGGTAAAGTGAGCCTTGCGGTAGTAAAAGCCTATTACGGTGGCCCACTGATCGGGAACGCGCTCTCAACGATGCGGGAGCATATGCCGCATATCGATACCCGCGTTGCGGCGATTTTCCGTCACGACAGACCAATCCGCCCACAGGGCTCCACCATTGTCGAAGCGGGTGACGAAGTCTTCTTTATTGCCGCTTCCCAGCACATTCGTGCGGTGATGAGCGAACTGCAGCGCCTCGAAAAACCTTACAAGCGCATTATGCTGGTTGGCGGCGGGAACATCGGGGCAGGTCTGGCGCGTCGTCTGGAAAAAGATTACAGCGTGAAATTGATCGAACGCGATCAACAGCGCGCTGCCGAGTTGGCCGAAAAACTGCAGAATACGATCGTCTTCTTTGGCGACGCCTCGGATCAAGAATTGCTGGCCGAAGAGCATATCGATCAGGTCGATCTGTTTATTGCCGTTACGAACGACGATGAAGCTAACATCATGTCAGCGATGTTGGCTAAGCGAATGGGGGCGAAAAAGGTGATGGTGCTGATCCAACGCCGCGCTTATGTCGATCTTGTCCAGGGT
Source organism: Citrobacter freundii complex sp. CFNIH2 (assembly GCF_002880615.1). Lineage (NCBI taxonomy): Bacteria > Pseudomonadati > Pseudomonadota > Gammaproteobacteria > Enterobacterales > Enterobacteriaceae > Citrobacter > Citrobacter freundii complex sp. CFNIH2. The sequence goes on from NZ_CP025757.1 coordinate 3,564,186, forward strand.
AGCGTGATCGATATTGCGATCTCCCCCCAGCAAGCAACCATCTCGGCTCTCCTTAGCCATGTGCGAAAAGCGGACATCGTTGGCGTATCTTCATTACGCCGTGGCGTCGCGGAAGCGATTGAAGCCGTCGCTCACGGCGATGAAAGTACCTCACGCGTTGTCGGCCGGGTCATCGACGAGATAAAACTGCCGCCAGGCACGATTATTGGTGCAGTAGTGCGTGGCAACGATGTGATGATTGCCAATGACAATTTACGTATCGAACAAGGCGATCACGTCATTATGTTCCTGACGGATAAAAAGTTTATTACCGACGTCGAACGCTTATTCCAGCCAAGTCCTTTCTTCCTTTAACATTGAAGGGTGCATTATTCGCACCCTTTTTAATCCCCTGATTTATCAAGGCTTAATTCATACGGTTAATCTCAATACTTAAATGGCAAATGCCTTAACATTTGTTAAACTTATTAACGTCAGCTGCATAGGGAGAATATAATGAGCATTATTAAAGAGTTTCGCGAATTCGCGATGCGCGGGAATGTTGTCGATTTGGCGGTGGGTGTCATTATCGGTGCGGCGTTCGGTAAAATTGTATCGTCACTGGTTGCCGATATCATTATGCCGCCGCTGGGTTTGTTAATTGGTGGGATCGATTTTAAGCAGTTTGCCGTCACGTTGCGCGATGCGCAGGGAGATATCCCGGCCGTTGTGATGCATTATGGCGTGTTTATTCAGAACATCTTCGACTTTGTGATTGTGGCATTTGCTATTTTCATGGCAATTAAGCTCATTAACAAACTCAATCGTAAGAAAGAAGAGCCGGCGGCTGCACCTGCACCGACGAAAGAAGAAGTCTTGCTTACTGAGATCCGCGACCTGCTGAAAGAACAGAATAATCGTTCTTAACAGACGGCAGAAAGCAGAAGGCCAGTGGTAAAAAAGTGATTCACTTTCTTGCCACTGGCCTCCCAGTTACCCCGGCTACCGTGTTTGCCTTTACGTAAATAACTCCCTTTCCCTTTCTTATTCTTTTCAACACGCTGTCTGAATAGCGGGTCATGTAATAATGCCTCAATGGCATTGTCCTTTATCTGCCCTTTCGTATGCTGATAACGACTCATAATAGCTCCAGTTTGTAGTTTAACGGCGGGAGTGTAGTCCCACCTGTCTGATAAATCAACAGCCCGACTTCACTCCACTGGCTCCTTGTTCCAGAGCTTCCAGGATTGAGCAGTACACACTGCTATGCGCTGTGCCACAACAGGCATCGTTCAGACGCTGCAATGAACGCTGCATACTTTGCAGTTCGGCAATGCGCGCTTCGACTTCTTTCAGCCTGTCCTGCACGATCCCTTTGGATTCCTGGCAGGTGTGATGTTCGGGATCGATACGGATCGACAACAATTCACGGATCGACTCAAGGGTAAATCCGAGCTGTCGGGCATAGCGGATGAATTTAAGCCGCTGAAGATCCTTTCCCGTATACAACCGGAAACCACCTTCTGTGCGCACCTCATGCTCCATCATCTGCTGTTTTTCATAGTAGCGGATCGTATCAGGGGTCACTTCCGCCAGCTTTGCTAACTCACCAATGCGATACATGTCCACTCCATTAATTGTCGTTAATTTTATGCAGCAGCTTATCGGCATACTCACCGCGTAAAAATTCCGTGCTTAGACCGGCCTGCCGCAGCTTCAGTTCCAGCAGTGACAAACGCCGACTCACTTCCAGATACTGCGGATCATCCTGCCTAAGGCCTTTCAGCAGATCCAACAACTGGATGGCTTCTTTTCGCTGCTCCAGTTCGGGCGGCAGACAGCCTGCGTTCTTCAGTAAACGATAACCGGCACGTAGCTCAACAGGCACATGTGAATCATCTTCCAGCACCAACGGTTCGCCAGCGCCGCTAAGATCTTCGAATTCGCCTTTTCTTTGTGCATCAATGATATGACGCTCTGCCCACTGGTCCAGTAACCACATAATGACTCCAGGGGATGAACAAAAAGAGTACAGATATTGTAGATAAGTGGGGGTGCTGCGGATATAAAAAAACCCGCCGGGGCGGGTTTTTTTACGTTACTACAGATTACTCTGCAGCAGCTTCTGCTTTCGACTCAGAGCGATCAACCAGCTCGATGTATGCCATCGGCGCGTTGTCGCCTGCACGGAAGCCACACTTCAGAATGCGAGTGTAACCACCGGCGCGGCTCGCAAAACGCGGGCCCAGCTCGTTAAACAGTTTTGCCACGATCTCGTTATCACGAGTGCGGGCGAATGCCAGACGACGATTAGCTACGCTATCAGTCTTGGCAAGAGTAATCAGCGGCTCAACTACGCGACGCAGCTCTTTCGCTTTAGGCAGGGTCGTCTTGATGATCTCATGACGAACCAGTGAACCTGCCATGTTGCGGAACATAGCCTGGCGATGGCTGCTGTTGCGGTTCAGTTGACGACCACTCTTACGATGGCGCATGACCTTATCCTTCTCAGTAAAACCTTAACCTGTGATCCGGTTACTCGTCAGCGATGCTTGCCGGTGGCCAGTTTTCCAGGCGCATGCCCAGAGACAGTCCACGGGAAGCCAGCACGTCTTTAATCTCAGTAAGAGATTTTTTACCAAGGTTAGGCGTCTTAAGAAGCTCAACCTCAGTACGCTGTACCAGATCACCGATATAGTGGATAGCTTCTGCTTTAAGGCAGTTAGCAGAGCGGACAGTCAATTCCAGATCGTCAACAGGGCGCAGCAGGATCGGATCGAATTCTGGTTTCTCTTCTTTCACTTCCGGCTGACGTACATCACGTAAGTCAACGAAAGCTTCCAGTTGTTCAGCCAGAATGGTCGCCGCACGACGAATCGCCTCTTCAGGATCGATTGTGCCGTTGGTTTCCATTTCGATGACCAGCTTGTCCAGGTCGGTACGCTGTTCTACACGCGCTGCTTCAACATTGTAGGCAATACGCTCTACAGGGCTGTAGCATGCGTCGACCAGCAGACGGCCGATTGGGCGCTCATCTTCTTCCGAATGAATTCGGGTAGAAGCCGGCACATAACCACGACCGCGCTGAACTTTGATACGCATGCTAATAGACGCGTTCTCATCGGTCAGGTGGCAGATCACGTGCTGCGGCTTGACGATTTCGACATCCCCGTCATGGGTAATGTCGGCTGCAGTCACAGGGCCAATGCCAGATTTATTCAAGGTAAGAATAACTTCATCTTTACCCTGAACTCTCACCGCCAGCCCTTTCAGGTTGAGCAGGATTTCCAGGATATCTTCCTGAACGCCTTCTTTGGTGCTGTACTCATGTAGTACACCATCAATCTCAACCTCGGTCACCGCGCAACCCGGCATCGATGAGAGCAGAATACGGCGCAGTGCGTTACCCAGAGTATGGCCGAAGCCACGCTCTAAAGGCTCAAGGGTCACCTTGGCGTGCGTCGAACTCACTTGCTCGATATCTACCAGGCGCGGTTTTAGAAACTCTGTCACAGAACCCTGCATTGTGTCCTCTCTTTGGTACTAAGCTTTACTTGGAGTAAAGCTCGACGATCAGGTGTTCGTTAATGTCCGCAGACAGATCAGAACGCTCAGGCTTACGCTTGTACGTACCTTCCATCTTGCCAGCATCAACTTCCAGCCAGGTTGGCTTTTCACGCTGCTCAGCCAGCTCCAGAGCGGCTTTCACGCGAGACTGCTTCTTCGCTTTCTCACGAATGCTAACAACGTCATTCGGACTAACCTGATAAGAAGCGATGTTAACAACACGACCGTTTACCATAATCGCTTTATGGCTAACCAGCTGACGTGCTTCTGCACGAGTGGCGCCGAAGCCCATACGGTATACAACGTTGTCCAGACGACCTTCCAGCAGAGCCAACAGGTTTTCACCGGTGTTGCCTTTCAGACGTGCTGCTTCTTTGTAGTAGTTACGGAACTGACGCTCCAGCACACCGTAGATACGGCGAACTTTTTGCTTTTCACGCAACTGCACACCATAGTCAGACAGACGCGGTTTACGCGCACCGTGCTGGCCAGGAGCTTGTTCAATTTTACACTTGGTATCGATCGCGCGAACGCCAGACTTAAGGAATAAGTCGGTGCCCTCACGACGGCTCAGCTTGAGCTTAGGACCCAAATATCTTGCCATTTTCTTTCTCCAACAAACCTGGAAAACGAAGCGTTATACGCGGCGTTTTTTCGGCGGACGACAACCGTTATGAGGGATCGGAGTCACATCAGTAATATTAGTGATGCGGAAACCAGCGGCGTTCAGAGCACGAATAGTAGATTCGCGGCCTGGACCCGGACCTTTAACCATAACTTCCAGATTCTTGATACCGTATTCTTTTACGGCGTCAGCGCAACGCTCTGCTGCAACCTGAGCTGCGAACGGAGTAGATTTGCGAGAACCACGGAAACCGGAACCACCGGCTGTTGCCCAACCCAGCGCGTTACCCTGACGATCAGTGATAGTCACGATGGTGTTGTTGAAAGAAGCATGGATATGAGCCACGCCGTCAGAGACTTGTTTTCTTACACGTTTACGTGCACGAATTGGTGCCTTTGCCATTATTCAATCACCCCGATTATTTCTTGATCGGTTTGCGCGGACCCTTACGGGTACGTGCGTTGGTCTTAGTACGCTGACCGCGCACTGGCAGACCACGACGATGACGCAAACCGCGATAGCAACCAAGATCCATCAGGCGCTTGATGCTCATGCTGATTTCACGGCGCAGATCACCTTCAACGACAAATTTGGCAACTTCGTCACGCAGCGTGTCGATTTGTCCTTCAGACAGCTCACTGATCTTAACATTTTCAGCGATACCCGCTGCAGCCAGGATGGCTTTAGAACGGGTCTTACCGATGCCGTAGATCGACGTTAACGCGATCACTGCATGTTTTTGATCAGGAATGTTAATGCCTGCTATACGGGCCACTATGCACTCCTACTATTTAATATGTACGCACCATGCTGAAAAGCCCGTTTTCAGGATACTCAAATGGAAACGTACAGACATACAAAAGATTGGCTGGCTAATCTAGCCAGCTCAACCCAACTTTGCAAGAAAAATATGCGAATAAATCAGCCTTGGCGCTGTTTATGCTTCGGCTCGGCACTGCAAATCACACGGATGACACCATCACGCTTAACGATTTTGCAGTTACGGCATAATTTCTTGACGGAAGCACGAACTTTCATTTTTACTCTCCGTAACTTCTCGGGCGACCAATTATCGGCCGTAGCCTTTCAGGTTCGCCTTCTTCAATGCAGACTCGTACTGACTAGACATCATCAGAGTTTGCACTTGAGCCATAAAGTCCATAATCACGACAACAACGATAAGCAGTGAGGTCCCACCGAAGTAGAACGGTACTTTCATTGCATCACGCATGAACTCCGGGATCAGGCAGATAAAGGTAATGTAAAGCGCACCGACCAAAGTCAGGCGGGTCATTACTTTATCGATATACTTCGCCGTTTGCTCTCCCGGACGAATTCCTGGTACAAATGCACCGGACTTCTTCAGGTTATCTGCTGTTTCACGCGGGTTGAAGACCAACGCCGTGTAGAAGAAACAGAAGAAGATGATTGCAGACGCATAGAGTAACACATAAAGCGGTTGCCCAGGCTGCAAATACAGCGAAATTGTTGTCAGCCAGTTCCAACCAGTACCGCCCCCGAACCATGACGCGATGGTTGCCGGGAACAGAATAATACTGGAAGCGAAGATTGCCGGGATTACCCCCGCCATATTCACTTTCAGCGGTAAATGTGTGCTCTGTGCAGCATAGACACGACGACCTTGCTGACGTTTGGCGTAGTTTACCACAATGCGGCGTTGACCACGCTCAACAAATACAACAAAGAACGTCACTGCAAATACTAATACTGCAACCAACAGCAACACGAGGAAGTGCAGGTCGCCTTGACGCGCTTGCTCGATAGTATGGGCAATGGCTGGCGGGAGTCCCGCGACAATACCGGCGAAGATAATGATCGAGATACCGTTACCGATACCACGTTCAGTAATCTGTTCGCCCAACCACATCAGGAACATCGTCCCTGTGACCAGACTGACAACAGCGGTGAAGTAGAATGCAAAGCCCGGGTTCATAACCAGGCCTTGCATACCAGGCATATTCGGCAGACCGGTAGCAATACCGATCGACTGGAATATCGCCAGCACCAGAGTACCGTAGCGGGTGTACTGGCTGATCTTACGACGACCAGACTCCCCTTCTTTCTTAATTTCTGCCAGCGTTGGGTGAACCACCGTCAGCAGCTGGATAATAATTGATGCCGAAATGTACGGCATAATACCCAGGGCAAAGATAGAAGCACGGCTGAGAGCACCACCAGAGAACATGTTAAACATTTCAATGATGGTGCCTCGCTGTTGCTCAAGCAGTTTGGCAAGTACAGCGGCATCAATACCAGGGATCGGAATGAAAGAGCCAATACGGAACACGATAAGCGCACCGATAACAAACAGCAGTCTGCGTTTCAGCTCGCCTAAGCCACCTTTGGCGCTTTGAAAATCTAATCCCGGTTGTTTAGCCATCTGCTACTTATTCCTCGATTTTACCGCCAGCAGCTTCGATAGCAGCACGAGCGCCTTTAGTAACACGCAGACCACGAACAGTTACCGGAGTAGTGACTTCACCAGCCAGGATCACTTTCGCGAACTCGATCTGGATACCGATAATGTTAGCCGCTTTCAGCGTGTTCAGGTCTACAACACCGCCTTCTACTTTAGCCAGGTCAGACAGACGAACTTCGGCTGTAATCGCTGCTTTACGAGAAGTGAAGCCGAATTTCGGCAGACGACGATACAGAGGCATCTGGCCGCCCTCGAAACCGCGACGTACGCCACCGCCAGAACGAGACTTCTGACCTTTGTGACCACGACCACCGGTTTTACCGAGGCCAGAACCGATACCACGACCCAGGCGTTTACCCGCCTTTTTGGAGCCTTCGGCCGGAGACAGAGTATTTAAACGCATCTCTTACTCCTCAACTTTAACCATGAAGGAAACCGCGTTGACCATACCACGAACAGCAGGAGTATCCTCGCGCTCTACGGTGTGACCAATACGACGCAGACCCAGGCCAAGCAGCGTTGCCTTGTGTTTCGGCAGACGACCGATTGCACTGCGGGTTTGAGTAATTTTAATAGTCTTTGCCATGGTTTATTTCCCCAGAATTTCTTCAACGGATTTACCACGCTTGGCAGCGACCATTTCTGGAGAATTCATATTTTCCAGGCCATCAATAGTTGCACGAACCACGTTGATCGGGTTGGTGGAACCATATGCTTTAGCCAGAACGTTATGAACTCCAGCAACTTCCAGAACGGCGCGCATTGCACCACCGGCGATGATACCGGTACCTTCGGAAGCTGGCTGCATGAATACACGAGAACCCGTGTGAACACCTTTAACCGGGTGTTGCAGGGTGCCGTTGTTCAGCGCGACGTTAATCATATTGCGACGGGCTTTTTCCATCGCTTTCTGGATCGCTGCTGGAACTTCACGCGCTTTACCGTAACCAAAACCAACGCGACCGTTACCATCGCCTACTACAGTCAGAGCTGTGAAGGAGAAAATACGACCACCTTTTACGGTTTTAGATACGCGGTTTACCGCGATCAGCTTTTCCTGCAGTTCGCCAGCTTGTTTTTCGATGTGAGCCATCTTACACCTCTACCTTAGAACTGAAGGCCAGCTTCACGGGCAGCATCTGCCAGTGCCTGGACACGACCATGATATTGGAACCCGGAACGGTCAAAGGACACATCTTTGATGCCTTTTTCCAGAGCGCGTTCAGCGACAGCTTTACCCACAGCTGCAGCCGCGTCTTTGTTACCGGTGTACTTCAGTTGTTCAGCGATAGCTTTTTCTACAGTAGAAGCAGCTACCAGAACTTCAGAACCGTTCGGTGCAATTACCTGTGCGTAAATATGACGCGGGGTACGATGTACCACCAGGCGAGTTGCGCCCAGCTCTTTGAGCTTGCGGCGTGCGCGGGTCGCACGACGGATACGAGCAGATTTCTTATCCATAGTGTTACCTTACTTCTTCTTAGCCTCTTTGGTACGCACGACTTCGTCGGCGTAACGAACACCCTTGCCTTTGTAAGGCTCAGGACGACGGTAGGCACGCAGATCTGCTGCAACCTGGCCGATTACCTGCTTATCAGCGCCTTTCAGCACGATTTCAGTTTGAGTCGGACATTCTGCAGTAATCCCTGCCGGCAGCTGATGGTCAACCGGGTGTGAGAAACCTAATGACAGGTTTACTACGTTCCCTTTAACCGCTGCACGATAACCTACACCAACCAGCTGCAGCTTCTTAGTGAAGCCTTCGGTAACACCGATAACCATTGAATTCAGCAGGGCACGCGCGGTACCAGCCTGAGCCCAACCGTCTACGTAACCATCACGCGGACCGAAGGTCAGTGCATTATCTGCATGTTTAACTTCAACAGCATCGTTGAGAGTACGAGTCAGCTCGCCGTTTTTACCTTTGATCGTAATAACCTGACCGTTGATTTTTACATCAACGCCGGCAGGAACAACGACCGGTGCTTTAGCAACACGAGACATTTTTTCCTCCGATTAGGCTACGTAGCAGATAATTTCGCCACCAAGACCAGCCTGGCGCGCTGCACGATCAGTCATAACACCTTTAGAGGTAGAAACAACCGCGATACCCAGACCCGCCATAACTTTCGGCAGCTCATCTTTACGTTTGTAGATGCGCAGACCTGGGCGACTGACACGCTGAATGCTTTCTACAACAGCTTTACCCTGGAAATACTTAAGAGTCAGTTCCAGTTCCGGCTTGGTGTCGCCTTCAACTTTAAAATCTTCAATAAAACCTTCTTCCTTCAGCACGTTGGCAATTGCCACTTTCAGCTTGGAGGAAGGCATGGTGACCGCAGCTTTGTTCGCGGCCTGACCGTTACGGATACGGGTCAGCATATCCGCGATCGGATCTTGCATGCTCATCTGTCTTTACTCCCGTGATTCAATTGGTGACAATTACCAGCTAGCCTTTTTCAAGCCTGGTACTTCACCGCGCATAGCGGCTTCACGTAACTTGATACGGCTCAACCCGAACTTGCCCACATAACCATGTGGACGACCTGTTTGACGGCAGCGGTTACGCTGACGAGACGGGCTGGAATCACGCGGCAGAGACTGCAGCTTAAGAACAGCGTTCCAACGATCTTCGTCGGAAGCGTTCACATCAGAGATGATCGCTTTCAGTTCAGCGCGTTTCGCGAAGTATTTATCAGCTAAAGCTACGCGTTTTACTTCGCGTGCTTTCATTGATTGCTTAGCCATTCAGTAACCCTACCTTACTTGCGGAACGGGAAGTCAAAGGCAGCCAGCAGAGCACGGCCTTCTTCGTCAGATTTCGCAGTAGTGGTAATGGTAATATCCAAACCACGAACGCGGTCGACTTTATCGTAGTCGATTTCTGGGAAGATGATCTGCTCACGGACACCCATGCTGTAGTTACCACGACCGTCGAATGACTTAGCGGACAAGCCACGGAAGTCACGGATACGCGGTACAGCAATAGTGATCAGGCGCTCAAAGAACTCCCACATGCGTTCGCCACGCAGAGTTACTTTACAGCCGATCGGATAGCCCTGACGGATTTTGAAGCCTGCAACAGATTTGCGTGCTTTGGTGATCAACGGCTTTTGACCGGAGATTGCTGTCAGATCAGCTGCTGCGTTATCCAGCAGTTTTTTGTCAGCGATCGCTTCACCAACACCCATGTTCAGGGTGATCTTCTCGACCCGAGGGACTTGCATGACAGAATTGTAGTTAAACTCAGTCATGAGTTTATTAACTACTTCGTCTTTGTAGTAATCATGCAGTTTCGCCATCGTACTACTCCAAATTACTTGATAGTTTCGCTGTTAGACTTGAAGAAACGGACTTTTTTGCCGTCTTCGAATCTAAAGCCTACACGGTCAGCCTTACCGGTTGCCGCATTGAAGAGTGCAATGTTAGAGATCTGAATAGCTGCTTCTTTCTCTACAATGCCGCCTGGTTGGTTCAGAGCCGGAACCGGCTTCTGGTGTTTCTTAACCAGGTTGATACCTTCAACGATGACCTTGCCGGAAGACAGGACATTCTTAACTTTACCGCGTTTACCTTTATCTTTACCGGTTAACACGATAACTTCGTCATCACGACGGATTTTCGCTGCCATGATTCGCTCCTTAGAGTACTTCTGGTGCCAGAGAGATAATTTTCATGAACTTCTCGTTACGAAGTTCACGAGTTACCGGCCCAAAAATACGCGTACCGATAGGTTGCTCGCTGTTATTGTTCAAAATAACGCATGCATTACCATCGAAGCGAATGACAGAACCGTCCGGGCGACGAACACCCTTCTTGGTGCGCACCACTACCGCCTTCAGCACATCACCTTTTTTGACCTTACCACGCGGAATTGCTTCTTTGATGGTGATCTTGATGATGTCGCCTACGCCTGCGTAGCGACGGTGCGAGCCACCCAGAACCTTGATACACATTACGCGACGTGCACCGGAGTTGTCGGCGACGTTCAGCATAGTCTGTTCTTGGATCATTTTAGTGCTCCGCTAATGTCAACTACTACTGAGACCCGAAATCAGGTCGTTAAAAAAGCCCCATATCGAGGGCGCGGCATTATAACACCGCTCTCAGGATATGGGTAGAAAAAATAAACGGCCCATCGCTGAGCCGTTTATTCGTTGAGAACGCGTACTGTATTACAGAACCGCTTTCTCTACAACGCGAACCAGCGTCCAGGACTTAGTCTTGGACAGCGGACGGCATTCACGGATTTCAACCTTGTCGCCGATACCGCATTCGTTGTTCTCGTCATGTACGTGCAGTTTGGTCGTACGCTTAATGAATTTACCGTAGATCGGGTGTTTCACAAAACGTTCGATAGCAACAACAATGGATTTCTCCATTTTGTCGCTAACAACGCGACCTTGCAGAGTACGGATTTTATCGGTCATTACGCACCCGCCTTCTCAGTCAGTAAAGTCTTAACGCGTGCGACATCACGACGCACTTGCTTCAACAGGTGAGACTGTTGCAGCTGGCCACTTGCAGCCTGCATACGCAGGTTGAACTGCTCACGCAGCAGGTTCAGCAGCTCGGTGTTCAGCTCTTCAACACTCTTCTCACGCAGCTCTTTTGCTTTCATTACATCACCGTCTTAGTTACAAAGGTGGTTTTAATCGGCAGTTTCGCTGCTGCCAGCTTGAATGCTTCACGGGCCAGCTCTTCCGGTACGCCGTCCATTTCATACAGGACTTTACCCGGCTGAATCAAGGCAACCCAATACTCCACGTTACCTTTACCTTTACCCATACGCACTGCCAGCGGCTTTTCAGTGATCGGTTTGTCCGGGAATACACGGATCCAGATCTTACCTTGACGCTTAACTGCACGGGTCATAGCACGACGTGCTGCTTCGATCTGACGGGCAGTCAGACGACCACGGCCAACAGCTTTCAGACCGAAGCTGCCGAAGCTAACATCCGCGCCAGCAGCCAGACCGCGGTTACGGCCTTTGTGCATTTTACGGAATTTTGTACGCTTTGGTTGTAACATCAGCGACGCTCCTTATTTACGGCCTTTACGCTGCTGCTTTTTAGGTTGAGCAGCCGGTTTTTCCGGTTGTTCAACAGCAGCCATACCACCCAGGATCTCGCCTTTGAAGATCCATACCTTAACGCCGATTACACCGTAAGTGGTGTGCGCTTCAGAGGTGTTGTAGTCGATGTCAGCACGCAGAGTGTGCAGCGGTACGCGACCTTCGCGGTACCATTCGGTACGTGCGATTTCCGCGCCGCCCAGACGGCCGCTAACTTCAACTTTGATCCCTTTAGCGCCCAGACGCATTGCGTTCTGTACAGCACGCTTCATCGCACGACGGAACATAACACGACGTTCCAGCTGAGAAGTGATGCTGTCAGCAACCAGTTTTGCGTCCAGTTCAGGTTTACGAACTTCGGCGATATTGATCTGTGCAGGAACGCCAGCGATATCCGCTACGACCTTACGCAGTTTTTCTACGTCTTCGCCTTTCTTACCGATTACGATGCCCGGGCGAGCAGTGTGAATAGTCACACGGATGCTCTTAGCCGGACGCTCGATAACGATACGAGATACGGACGCTTTAGCCAGTTCCTTAGTCAGGTACTGACGTACTTTAAAATCGCTGTCCAGGTTGTCAGCGAATTCTTTGGTGTTCGCAAACCAGGTAGAGTTCCATGGTTTTACAATACCCAGGCGAATACCATTAGGATGTACTTTCTGACCCATTGCTAGTCTCCAGAGTCTCAGCGATCGGACACAACCACAGTGATGTGGCTGGTGCGCTTCAGGATGCGATCTGCACGACCTTTTGCACGCGGCATAATGCGCTTCATGCTCGGGCCTTCGTCTACGAAAATTTTCGTAACTTTCAGATCGTCAATGTCAGCGCCATCGTTGTGTTCAGCGTTAGCAATGGCAGATTCCAGTACCTTCTTGACCAGTACAGCCGCTTTCTTGTTGGTGTAGGTCAGAATATCCAGAGCCTGCGACACTTTCTTACCGCGAATCAGGTCAGCAACAAGGCGAACCTTCTGAGCAGAAGAACGAGCATGGCGATGTTTAGCGATAGTTTCCATCTCTTCCTCCTACCTTATTTCTTCTTCGCTTTTTTATCAGCAGCATGGCCGCGATAAGTACGAGTCGGTGCGAATTCACCCAGTTTGTGACCGACCATTTCATCGGTTACAAATACTGGAACGTGCTGACGACCATTATGGACAGCGATGGTCAAACCGATCATGTTAGGAAAGATCGTTGAACGACGGGACCAAGTGCGCAGGGGCTTCTTGTCTCCGCTTTCCACCGCTTTCTCTACCTTCTTCAGCAAGTGCAGGTCAATAAAAGGACCTTTCTTGAGAGAACGTGGCATGGCTTATCCTCTAAAATTATTTGCTACGGCGACGTACGATGAATTTATCAGTACGCTTGTTGCTGCGGGTCTTTTTACCTTTGGTCTGAACGCCCCACGGAGTTACCGGGTGCTTACCAAAGTTACGACCTTCACCACCACCATGTGGGTGGTCGACTGGGTTCATCGCGGTACCGCGAACGGTCGGACGAACACCACGCCAGCGTGCAGCACCTGCTTTACCCAGAACGCGCAGCATATGCTCAGCATTGCCAACTTCGCCCAGAGTTGCACGGCAGTCTGCTTCGACTTTACGCATTTCACCAGAACGCAGACGCAGGGTGACATAAGCACCATCACGAGCAACGATCTGAACGTAAGTACCAGCGGAACGTGCCAGCTGACCGCCTTTACCTGGTTTCATTTCTACGTTATGAACGGTAGAACCAACCGGGATATTGCGCATCGGCAGGGTGTTGCCTGGTTTGATTGCAGCATCAACGCCAGATTGGATCTGGTCGCCAGCTTTCAGGCCTTTAGGGGCCAGGATGTAACGGCGCTCACCGTCTTTGTACAGAACCAGCGCGATGTTCGCGGAACGGTTCGGATCGTACTCAAGACGTTCAACAACTGCCGGAATACCATCTTTGTTGCGTTTGAAGTCAACAATACGGTATGCCTGCTTGTGGCCACCACCGATATGACGGGTGGTGATACGGCCATTGTTGTTACGACCACCGGATTTGCTGTTTTTTTCCAGCAACGGAGCAAAAGGTTTGCCCTTGTGCAGCTCAGGGTTAACCACTTTAACTACGTGGCGACGACCCGGAGATGTCGGTTTACATTTAACAACTGCCATTGTATTACTCCTCCGACTTACTCAGCGCCGCCAACGAAGTCCAGATTCTGGCCTTCCTTCAGGGTGACGTAAGCTTTTTTCCAGTCGCTACGACGACCGATACGCTGTCCGTGACGTTTAACTTTCCCTTTAACAACCAGGGTGTTAACGACTTCGACTTCGACTTCAAACAGTTTCTGCACAGCAGCTTTGATCTCTGCTTTGGTCGCGTCTTTAGCAACTTTGAGAACGATGGTGTTAGTTTTTTCCATCGCAGTAGACGCTTTTTCAGAAACGTGCGGTGCACGCAGCACCTTCAGCAGACGTTCTTCACGAATCATGCCAGCATCTCCTCAACTTGCTTAACAGCATCAGCAGTCATTACGACTTTGTCGAAGGCGATCAGGCTAACCGGGTCGATACCAGTTGCATCGCGTACGTCAACCTTGTGCAGGTTGCGCGCAGCCAGGAACAGGTTTTCGTCCAGCTCACCGGTGATGATCAGCACATCTTCCAGAGCCATGTCTTTCAGTTTCTGTGCCAGCAGCTTAGTTTTAGGCGCTTCAACAGAGAACTTCTCGACAACGATCAGACGATCCTGACGTACCAGTTCGGACAGAATGCTTTTCAGCGCGCCGCGGTACATCTTTTTGTTAACTTTTTGACTGTGGTCCTGCGGACGAGCAGCGAAGGTCACGCCACCGGAACGCCAGATCGGGCTCTTGATAGAACCTGAACGCGCACGGCCGGTACCTTTCTGGCGCCACGGCTTTTTGCCTGAACCAGTTACTTCAGCACGAGTCTTCTGAGCACGAGTACCCTGACGAGCACCAGCTGCATAAGCAACAACAACCTGGTGAACCAGCGCTTCGTTGAAATCACGACCGAAGGTAGTTTCGGAAACAGTCAGCGCGCTCTGCGCGTCTTTCAATACTAATTCCATTGCTATCCCCTTACGCCTTCACAGCTGGTTTAACGATCAGGTCGCAACCGGTTGCACCCGGAACACCACCTTTAACCAGCAGCAGGTTGCGCTCAGCGTCAACGCGTACTACGTCAAGGCTCTGAACGGTTACACGCTCGTTACCCATCTGGCCTGCCATTTTCTTGCCTTTGAACACTTTGCCCGGAGTCTGGTTCTGACCGATAGAACCCGGAACGCGGTGAGACAAGGAGTTACCGTGAGTCGCGTCCTGGGTACGGAAGTTCCAGCGCTTAACGGTACCTGCGAAACCTTTACCTTTAGAGGTACCGGTTACGTCAACTTTTTTAACGTCAGCAAACAGTTCAACGCTAATGCTCTGACCAACAGTGAATTCTTCACCATCTGCCAGACGGAACTCCCACAGGCCGCGGCCAGCTTCTACGCCAGCTTTAGCAAAGTGACCAGCTTCCGGCTTAGTTACACGGTTAGCTTTTTTAGCACCAGTGGTAACCTGAACAGCACGATAGCCATCGCTAGCCAGATCTTTAACCTGAGTAACGCGGTTTGCTTCAACTTCGATTACGGTTACTGGGATAGATACGCCATCTTCAGTGAAGATGCGGGTCATACCCACTTTTTTACCGACTAAACCAATCATTGTATCAACCTCTCAATCGCTCGATGACCTGATTAACCCAGGCTGATCTGCACGTCTACACCGGCAGCCAGGTCCAGACGCATCAGAGCATCAACGGTTTTTTCAGTTGGCTCAACGATGTCAACCAGACGCTTGTGAGTACGAATCTCATACTGATCACGCGCGTCTTTGTTGACGTGCGGAGAGATCAGAACGGTGAAACGCTCTTTGCGGGTCGGCAGCGGGATCGGACCACGGACTTGCGCACCAGTGCGCTTAGCAGTCTCGACGATTTCCGCGGTTGATTGATCGATCAGACGATGATCAAACGCTTTAAGGCGGATACGGATTCTTTGGTTCTGCATGAGACCAGAGCTCCAATTATTTTATAAACGAAAATGATTACTCCTCAGACCCATTACGATTGATGGGAGAGTGTAACCGTTCTTACGTAGCTCCCCGATTGGGAGCATTGTTAGACAGCCAAATCGGCTATCCGAGGTTCAGATCGAACCTGCCGTCAATTAAGACAAGCCCGCGCATTATACGCAAATATCAGACTGAAGCAAGTGTCGCGTAGATATTAATCACTTCGCCCGTAATGCGAACAGGGTTCCGGGATTTTCTGTTGTGAAAGAAACACAGCGGATTTACTGGAAAGCGTCCCTCAATACTCATAGTAGCGCCTTGCTCCCTTATCAACCTTCTTTAAAGTAGCGCTATGGTTGATGGAGGATGACATGATATCTGCTGCCCTACCCTTTCTGCTGCTGTATACCGCATTGTCTTTGACTTTGAGTTTCTGCGATATGCGCAGCGGACGACTGCCGGACCGGTTTACCTGCCCGTTGCTGTGGGGCGGATTGATCTTTCACCTGTGCATCATCCCGACACAACTTGCCGATGCCGTATGGGGCGCCGTCGCGGGTTACGCCAGCTTTGCCTTTATCTACTGGGGTTATCGGCTGGTTCGTAAGCAAGAAGGGCTCGGCTATGGTGATGTGAAATTCCTTGCCGCGCTGGGTGCCTGGCATGGGTGGATGCCTTTGCCTTTTTTAATCTTTTGGGCGGCGCTGCTGGCGTGTTTCGGTATTGTGGCTGTGGGGATAGTTCATGGAAAATCGGCATTAAAAAACCCGCTGCCTTTTGGGCCATTTCTGGCAGCTGCGGGTTTCATTACCGGATATTACCATTTCACCTCAGGGGCGATTAGCTGGTCACTTTAATTTGCGACTGCAGGTAATTTTGCAGACCAATTTTCGAGATGAGATCCAGTTCTGTCTCCAGCCAGTCGATATGTCCTTCTTCATCCGCAAGGATTTCGATCATCATATCCCGGCTGACATAATCATGAACGGTATCGGCATAGGCGATAGCTTCACGTAAGTTTTTCGCCCCTTCGAGCTCTAACCGGAGATCGGACTGCAGCATCTCTTCGACATCTTCGCCAATCCCCAATTTGCCGAGATCCTGTAGGTTCGGGATCCCTTCCAGAAACAAAATACGCTCAATATATTTATCCGCGTGTTTCATTTCATCGATGGATTCATGGTACTCGACATCATTGAGGCGAGTCAGGCCCCAGTTTTTGAACATACGTGCATGGAGAAAATACTGGTTGATCGCGACAAGCTCATTTCCCAATAGTTTATTGAGATAATTTATGATTTTAACATCACCTTTCATTTTATAGTCCCTCCGCTTCCACTCTCCAGAGCATAGATGGGGCTACAGGGATGTCAAAAAAAAGAGTGTGACTCAGGCGATCTCTTTAAATTCTGGCATTTGCATTAATTCATCCTGCATGACTTCGCGTGCCGCACGAACGCATTTACCGCATTGATTTCCCACAGGAATAAACTTGCGTAACTGCTGGAAGGATTGAGGATGAAACTGACGTACCGCCTGGCGAATTTTTTTATCACTTACACCATTACACAAACAAACGTACATGATCGCTCCCGTTCAATTTCTGCGCAAAGTGTAAATGAGAATAGTTATGATTACAATAGCACAATTCTCTCTACGTAACGGGAGTGGAGTTAAAATTGCGAAGAAATATGACAAGCCAAATAACGGGCAGCAAAAAGGGCGCCGAAGCGCCCTTTTTTAGTGCAGAACTAATGAGTAATTATTAGCTCATTACTTTAGCAACAACGCCCGCACCTACAGTACGGCCGCCTTCACGGATTGCGAAACGCAGACCGTCGTCCATCGCGATCGGGTGGATCAGGGTAACAACCATTTTGATGTTGTCGCCCGGCATTACCATCTCAACGCCTTCCGGCAGTTCGATGGTGCCAGTCACGTCAGTAGTACGGAAGTAGAACTGCGGACGGTAGCCTTTGAAGAACGGAGTATGACGGCCGCCTTCGTCTTTGGACAGGATGTACACTTCAGATTCGAATTTGGTGTGCGGCTTGATAGAACCCGGCTTAGCCAGTACCTGACCACGTTCGATTTCTTCACGTTTGATACCACGCAGCAGAACACCAACGTTCTCACCCGCACGGCCTTCGTCCAGCAGTTTGCGGAACATTTCAACGCCAGTACAGGTAGACTTAGCAGTCTCTTTGATACCAACGATTTCAACTTCTTCGCCAACTTTGATGATACCGCGTTCTACACGACCGGTAACAACGGTACCACGACCGGAGATGGAGAATACGTCTTCGATCGGCAGCAGGAACGGCTTGTCAATCGCACGCTCTGGTTCCGGAATGTAAGAATCCAGGAAGCCAGCCAGTTCGATGATTTTCGCTTCCCACTCTGCTTCGCCTTCCAGCGCTTTCAGAGCAGAACCACGAACGATCGGCGTGTCGTCGCCCGGGAAATCGTACTGAGACAGAAGTTCACGAACTTCCATTTCTACCAGTTCCAGCAGCTCTTCGTCATCAACCATGTCGCATTTGTTCAGGAACACGATGATGTACGGAACGCCTACCTGACGACCCAGCAGGATGTGCTCACGAGTCTGCGGCATCGGGCCGTCAGTCGCAGCAACAACCAGGATCGCGCCGTCCATCTGCGCAGCACCGGTGATCATGTTTTTAACATAGTCGGCGTGACCCGGGCAGTCTACGTGTGCGTAGTGGCGAGTCGGGGTGTCATATTCAACGTGAGAAGTGTTGATGGTGATACCACGAGCTTTTTCTTCCGGCGCGTTATCGATCTGGTCGAATGCACGAGCAGCACCGCCGTAGGTTTTAGCCAGTACGGTAGTGATTGCAGCAGTCAGGGTAGTTTTACCGTGGTCAACGTGGCCGATGGTGCCGACGTTAACGTGCGGTTTTGTACGTTCAAATTTTTCTTTAGACACGGCTATATTCCTTACTATAGCGCTCTCCCCTTGTGGAGAGAGCACGGGACTTAGGTTTTAATCCTGTGGATTATTTACCACGGGCTTCGATTACGGCCTGAGCAACGTTGTTCGGTGCATCATCATACTTCAGGAATTCCATAGTGTACGATGCGCGACCTTTGGTCAGAGAACGCAGCTGAGTTGCATATCCGAACATTTCAGACAGCGGAACTTCAGCGTGGATCTTAACGCCAGTGACTTCGGATTCCTGACCGCGCAGCATACCGCGACGACGGCTCAAGTCACCGATAACATCACCGGTGTTTTCTTCCGGCGTTTCTACCTCAACCTTCATGATTGGCTCAAGCAGAACTGGTTTAGCTTTCTTAAAGCCTTCTTTAAAGGCAATAGACGCAGCCAGTTTAAACGCCAGTTCAGAGGAGTCAACGTCATGGTAAGAACCGAAGTGCAGACGAACACCCATATCAACAACCGGGTAACCTGCCAGCGGGCCGGCTTTCAGCTGCTCCTGGATACCTTTATCAACGGCAGGGATGTATTCGCCAGGGATTACACCACCTTTAATGTCGTTGACGAACTCGTAGCCTTTCGGGTTAGAACCCGGCTCCAGCGGGTACATGTCGATAACAACATGACCATACTGACCGCGACCACCAGACTGCTTGGCGTGTTTACCTTCGATATCGGTAACTTTCGCACGAATCGCTTCGCGGTAAGCAACCTGAGGTTTACCGACGTTCGCTTCAACGTTGAATTCACGCTTCATACGGTCAACGATGATGTCGAGGTGCAGTTCACCCATACCGGCGATAATGGTCTGGTTAGATTCTTCGTCAGTCCATACGCGGAATGACGGGTCTTCTTTAGCCAGACGGCCCAGAGCCAGACCCATTTTTTCCTGGTCAGCTTTGGTTTTCGGTTCTACGGCGATGGAGATTACCGGCTCAGGGAATTCCATACGCTCCAGAATGATCGGCGCATCCGGGTCACACAGGGTGTCACCAGTGGTTACGTCTTTCAGACCGATCGCAGCAGCGATGTCGCCCGCACGAACTTCTTTGATCTCTTCACGTTTGTTAGCGTGCATCTGAACGATACGACCGAAACGCTCACGTGCAGATTTCACAGAGTTCAGTACGGTATCACCAGAGTTAACCACACCGGAGTACACACGGAAGAAGGTCAGGTTACCCACGAACGGGTCGGTAGCGATTTTGAATGCCAGTGCAGAGAAAGGCTCGTCGTCGCTAGCGTGACGCTCAGCAGGCGTATCTTTACCGTCGTCCAGGATACCGTTGATCGCAGGTACGTCAACCGGGGATGGCAGGTAATCAATTACCGCATCCAGCATCGCCTGAACACCTTTGTTCTTAAATGCAGAACCACAGGTTACCAGGATGATTTCGTTGTTCAGAACGCGCTGACGCAGAGCTTTTTTGATCTCTTCTTCAGTCAGTTCTTCACCACCCAGGTATTTCTCCATCAGCTCTTCAGAAGCTTCCGCAGCGGACTCGATCAGGTTCTGGTGCCATTCTTCAGCCAGTTCCTGCATGTCAGCCGGGATATCTTCGTAAGTGAAGGTAACGCCTGCATCTGCTTCGTTCCAGTTGATGGCTTTCATTTTCACCAGGTCAACAACACCGGTGAACGCTTCTTCAGCGCCAATCGCCAGCTGCAGCGGAACAGGGTTCGCGCCCAGACGGGTTTTGATCTGACCAACAACTTTCAGGAAGTTCGCACCCATACGGTCCATTTTGTTAACGAACGCAATGCGCGGAACTTTATATTTGTTTGCCTGACGCCATACGGTTTCAGACTGCGGCTGAACACCACCAACTGCGCAGTAAACCATTACCGCACCATCAAGAACACGCATGGAACGTTCTACTTCGATAGTGAAGTCAACGTGCCCCGGGGTGTCGATGATGTTTACGCGATGCGGTTCATACTGCTTAGCCATACCAGACCAGAATGCAGTAGTCGCTGCGGAAGTGATAGTAATACCACGTTCCTGCTCCTGCTCCATCCAGTCCATGGTGGCTGCGCCGTCATGAACTTCACCGATTTTATGGTTTACACCGGTGTAGAACAGAATACGTTCGGTAGTAGTGGTTTTACCGGCGTCGATGTGCGCACTGATACCGATGTTACGGTAGCGTGCGATGGGTGTTGTACGAGCCATTTGATTCCTCGTTTATCTTTTAGGCGTTCAATTTAAGTAGCCCAAAGCGGGCTGCTTACTGGAAGCGCCCGCCTGGTGACTAAAACTCCGAAGGGATTACCAACGGTAGTGTGCGAACGCCTTGTTGGCTTCTGCCATACGGTGAACGTCTTCACGTTTCTTAACTGCAGTACCTTTGTTGTCTGCAGCATCAGAAAGTTCGTTCGCCAGGCGCAGAGCCATGGATTTATCACCGCGTTTACGAGCAGCTTCAACGATCCAACGCATTGCCAGAGCATTACGACGAACCGGACGGACTTCAACTGGTACCTGATAAGTAGAACCACCAACGCGGCGAGACTTAACTTCGACAGTCGGGCGCACGTTTTCGAGGGCTACTTCGAAAGCTTCCAGTTCAGATTTACCAGAACGCTGAGCCAGGGTCTCCAGCGCGCTGTATACGATTGTTTCGGCAGTAGATTTTTTACCATCTACCATCAGGATATTTACAAATTTAGCCAGCAGTTCTGATCCGAACTTCGGATCCGGCAGAATTTTACGCTGACCAATGACGCGACGACGTGGCATGGAAATACTCCGTTGTTAATTCAGGATTGTCCAAAACTCTACGAGTTTAGTTTGACATTTAAGTTAAAACGTTTGGCCTTACTTAACGGAGAACCATTAAGCCTTAGGACGCTTCACGCCATACTTGGAGCGAGCTTGCTTACGGTCTTTAACGCCGGAGCAGTCAAGCGCACCGCGTACGGTGTGGTAACGAACACCCGGGAGGTCTTTAACACGACCGCCACGGATCAGGATCACGGAGTGCTCCTGCAGGTTGTGACCTTCACCACCGATGTAGGAAGTCACTTCGAAACCGTTAGTCAGACGAACACGGCATACTTTACGCAGTGCGGAGTTCGGTTTTTTAGGAGTGGTAGTATATACACGAGTACATACACCACGTTTTTGCGGGCATGCTTCCAGCGCAGGCACGTTGCTTTTTGCAACTTTGCGAGCGCGTGGTTTGCGTACCAGCTGGTTAACTGTTGCCATTAAATAGCTCCTGGTTTTAGCTTTTGCTTCGTAAACACGTAATAAAACGACCTCATACAATATGAGGACGCCGAATTTTAGGGCGGTGTCGAAAAGGTGTCAAGAAATATACAACGATCACACAATCACCAGGCCATCTGGCTGGCGTGCTTAACCGTAAGTCTGACGAAGTCAGTATAGTCAACCCTGACGACACTGTCTGAAATTTGACCACCCAAACCACGAG
The DNA here is from genome assembly GCF_002880615.1 of Citrobacter freundii complex sp. CFNIH2. Lineage (NCBI taxonomy): Bacteria > Pseudomonadati > Pseudomonadota > Gammaproteobacteria > Enterobacterales > Enterobacteriaceae > Citrobacter > Citrobacter freundii complex sp. CFNIH2. The sequence continues at coordinate 3,586,332 of NZ_CP025757.1, forward strand.
CGTCAATGTCTTCTTTCAGTGCATATACCGTTATGGGGATGTTTTGCAGGCTTTCAAGGAAGCGGCTGCCTTCTACTGCAGCGGTAATACCATCCTGGAGCAACAAAAGTTCATCGCCTTCTGCGAGCAGACGCAGGATTGCAGAGAAATCAGAGAGCCACGCGGAGCGGTGTAAAGTATGCAGCATGAAAACCTCAGAATCTCAGGATGACATCGTAGTTGCCCAGCTCGCGACGCAGCGCGTCTGGCTCCAGCGGCGTCGCCTCGACGACAAAACTGGCCCCTTCTTCGAGTCCACGCTCGCGCAGCGAGGCGGCGCATAACCAGCACTGTTCGATATCGTACAGCCCCAGCAGTTTGAAGGTCGCAATATAGTCGCGAGCCAGAATGACATCCGGCTTTTGTCCCTGAAGGATCTGAAAGACGCCATCGCCTATAAAGAAGACGCCGATCTCTTCAGTTAGCGCCGACGTCGCCAACAGCGCGTCCAGCCCTTCACGACCCGATGCGCTACCGTGCGGCATTGTGGAAAAGACAAAGGCAATACGTTTCATCAGAACTGTACCACGCGATCGCAGGTCAGTGAGGCTTGTGCCAGCGCGCCCAGCCCGCTGAGGGTAAAACCCGGCTGCAGATTGGCGGACGCCAGCCCCAGTCTGCCCGCTTCTGTTTCATCGACCACACCGCGGCGCAACGCCGCCGCCACACAAATGTTCAGCTCAACGCCATGTTGTGTATTCATTTGTTGCCAGGCCCGGACCAGATCAAATTCATCACTGGCCGGAGAGGTCAACTGGTTGGCGTTATACACCCCTTCCCGATAGAAAAAGACGCTGCTTAACGTATGGCCTTCTTCAATCAGCGCCTGAGCAAACTGCAATGCGCTGCTCGCCTGCTGGGTACCATACGCCGGACCGGTAACCACAATGGCAAAACGCATTACTTATCTTGCCCCTGGAAGTCGCCGCTCTTGAACTGGCGAATATAGAGGTACACGGTGTGCTTGGAGATGTTCAGACGATCGGCAACCTGGTTGATGGCGTCCTTAATATCGAAGATGCCTTTCTCATAGAGATTCAGGACGATCTGGCGGTTCTTGGCATTATTGGAGACATTACGATCGGCGTTCACCTCTTCAATGGTGAACTCCAGCGTCTGCGTCACCAGATCTTCCACGGAAGAGGCGAAGTTAACAGACGATCCCACTTCCGGGGTCTCCGGGGGAATAAAGGTATTCATGATCTGCGAGAACGGGACATCAAGGTTCATGTTAATGCACAGCAGACCAATCACGCGATGCTCGCGATTGCGAATGGCAATCGTCACTGACTTCATCAGAACGCCGCTTTTCGCACGGGTAAAGTAGCATTTGGAAACGCTGCTATCTGCACCGGTCATATCGTGCAGCATCCGTAACGCAAGGTCAGTAATCGGCGAACCGATTTTGCGTCCCGTATGTTCGCCGTTGGCAATGCGAATGGCGGAACATTTCAAATCCTGCAAAGAGTGCAATACGATTTCACAGTGGGAACCAATGAGCATCGCTAACCCGTCCACCACCGCTTCGTAGGATTTCAGAATATCAAAGTCGGTTTGATCGAAAGGACGTTGATCCAGTAAATCAAGCTCACTGGTTTCGTTGGTTAATAGCGACCTGGACATGAAAAAAAACACTCCTTTTCAGGAGCCTGTCGTTATGTTTTCAGGGCAGGCTCATTAATTTTGTGGATGATTAAATTAATACAGTGGTGGTTCCACTTTCCACTATTAATTATATCCGGCCTGCACAAAAAAAACCGCCGCTCTGTTCGGCGGCGGTTCTCAGTTTTTATTTTTTAGCGGCATCTGCTGCTTTTGCATCAGCTTCTGCTGCTGCTTCTGGCTTGTCATCCGCCTTCGGTGCTGGCTTGATATCCAGCAGTTCTACGTCGAATACCAGCGTGGAGTTAGCCGGGATCCCCGGAACGCCGGTTTTGCCGTAAGCCAGCTCCGGTGGGATGACCAGCTGAATCTTCCCGCCTTTCTTAATGTTCTTCAGACCTTCAGTCCAGCCAGGGATAACACCATCCAGACGGAAAGAGAGCGGTTCGCCACGGGTGTAGGAGTTATCAAACTCTTTACCGTCGATCAGCGTACCTTTGTAGTTCACCACCACAGTGTCGCTGTCTTTCGGCGCTTCGCCGGTACCGGCTTTCTCAACTTTGTAGAGCAGGCCAGTCGAAGAGGTCTTCACATCTTTCTCTTTCGCAAACTTGGTGCGGAACGCTTTTCCTTTGGCTTCGTTGTCAGCCGCGTCTTTTTCCATCTTCGCCTGAGCGGAAGCTTTCACGCGTGCTTCAAAAGCCTGCAGAGTCTGCTCGATTTCCTGGTCAGACAGTTTGCTCTTATCAGCAAACGCATCCTGAACGCCGGCGATCAACTGGTCTTTGTCCAGTTTGATGCCCAGTTTTTCCTGTTCTTTCAGGGAGTTTTCCATATAGCGGCCCAGCGATGCGCCCAGTGCATAAGCCGATTTCTGGTCGTCATTTTTGAACGCAGCTTTGCTGTCAGCGGCGGCGGCCGGTTTTGCGGCGTCCGCTGCGAAGGTGATCGGGGCGTGCAGAGCAACGGCCATCGTGGTCGCCAGCAGAGTGACTTTAAACAGTGATTTCATCCATATCTCCAGGGCCGGGGCATCTCACCCCATGGTTAACTTTACTATGAGAAGCGTACTATAAAGCGTTGTCGAACAAATCAACATACGGACATGCCTGATTATCGCTACTTTTGAGACTCTTTTTGTTTAAATTAGTTTCGATAAGACTGAATCAGGGCTGTGTATTCAGACAAAGTTAAGTAGAATCCGCCGCGACCAGAGACAATCGATGAGGTGAATCATGCAGGATACAACGATGGAAACCCGGCTGGCCGAGCTGGAAAGTCGGCTGGCTTTTCAGGAAATCACCATTGAAGAGCTCAACGTAACGGTAACCGCTCACGAGATGGAAATGGCCAAATTGCGCGATCATCTGCGACTGCTGACGGAAAAGCTCAAGGCGAGCCAGCCTTCCCACATCGCCTCCCAGGCCGAGGAGACGCCGCCGCCTCATTATTGAGACGTAAAAAAAGCGGGTAAACCCGCTTTTTTTGTATCCGACGGCACCAACGCTTATCGGACAGTCTCATAAATACCCAAAGGATTTCGAGTCACAGCAAGGCGGCAAGCTTGAGCAAGCCCCGGGAGCATAGAAAGCTATGTGACCGGGGTTCGAAAGCGCAACCAACGCTGCTGTGGCTTGAAAGACAACGGGTATTAGTGGCAACCGCAGCCACCGTTGCCTTTACCACCGCCACCGCAGCAGCCTTCGCCGCCGTGCTCGTGACCGTGGTCATGGCCGTGACCGCCGCAGCAGCCGTCGTGATCGTGGTCATGGTCGTGACCGTGCGCACCGTGAACGTGGCCATGAGCCAGTTCTTCTTCGGTCGCTTCGCGGATCGCCACAACTTCAACGTTGAACTTCAGATTCTGACCCGCCAGCATGTGGTTGCCGTCAACCACAACGTGGTCGTCTTCCACTTCGGTAATTTCTACCGGTACCGGACCCTGGTCAGTTTCAGCCAGGAAACGCATACCAACCTGCAGCTCGTCAACGCCCATGAAGACGTCTTTAGGAACGCGCTGCACCAGGTTTTCATCATACTGACCGTAAGCGTCGTTCGCGCCTACCGCAACATCGAATTTGTCGCCAACATCATGACCTTCCAGCGCTGTTTCCAGGCCAGAGATCAGGGAACCGTGACCATGCAGGTAGTCCAGCGGCGCACTCACCGGAGACTCATCAACCAACACACCGTCTTCTGTACGTACCTGATAGGCCAGGCTGACCACCAGGTCTTTTGCTACTTTCATGATATCTCCTGAGCGTGGGAAAATTGCTGGCGCAGATTGTAGCGGAAATCTGCACCTGTGTACCCCTTAGCTTAAAAAATCTCGGGCCATATCGCTAGTCTGGATGAAATATCCCGATCACTTGCTCTTCTTTGCGAACGTGGTCGCGGGCTTCTTTATCCGCTTCCCGCATCTGATGCCCGCACTTAACACATTCAACAATATCAATATTATTCTCGCGCCACATCGCCAGAGAATCCTGCGCCTGGCAGGAAGGGCATTTCGCCCCTGCAATAAAACGTTTACGGATTGCCATACTTATCCTCTATTCGAATTCATCCCAGCCATCCAGTTGGCGTCGTTCTTGTTGCATCTCGCGCTGGAAAATCTCCTCCAGTTCCCGTCTGGCTTCTCTGGCGCGAGAGATTTGTACCGTATCGGCATGCATCGGGATGAGTTCCCTCAGCATCCGCATATCCAGCCGGCGGAAATGCAGTTGCGCCCGCTGCGCCTGATGAGGATGCATTCCCAACGACACCAGCGTTTTGCGTCCCAACTCCAGCGCACTGGAAAAGGTCTCACGGGAAAACTGCGCGACCCCCGCCTGTAATAACTCATGCGCTTCGACGCGTCCGCGCGCTCGCGCAAGAATATGCAAATGCGGGAAATGCTGCTGGCAGATCTCCACCAGTTTCATCGTATCTTCCGGTTCATTACAGGTAATGACGATAGATTCTGCCGCCTCTGCGCCCGCGGAACGCAGCAGATCTACCTGCGTGGCATCGCCGTAATAGACCTTATAGCCATATTTACGCATCAGGTTCACCGCGCTGATGTCCCGCTCCAGCACGGTGATGCGCATCTTATTCGCCATCAGCAAACGGCCGATAACCTGACCAAAACGGCCAAAGCCCACCACGATGACCTGCGGCTTATCATCCTCAACCCACGGCATTTCATCTTCTTCATCCGGGCCGTTAAGCTGGCGGGACAGCCATTTATCGATAAGCTTCATCAGCATCGGCGTGGTCATCATCGACAGCGTGACGGTCACCAGCAAAAGCGCCATCTGATCGCCCTGAAACAACCGCTGCGACGACGCAGTCGAGAACAGCACAAAAGCGAACTCTCCGCCCTGGCTCAACACGCCAGCAAACTGCATTCTTTCAGAACTGCGCAGGCCGTACAGTCGCGCCAGCAGATAAAGCACCAACGTTTTGACCGCCACCAGCACCACCACGCTTGCCACAACCCACAGCAAGTGGGTATACAGCACGCCCAGATTGAGTGACATCCCGACAGAAATAAAGAAGAGCCCCAGCAGCAGTCCTTTAAACGGATCGATCGCGGTTTCCAGCTCGTGCCGGTATTCACTTTCCGCTAACAGCACCCCGGCGATAAACGTGCCGAGCGCCATCGACAGCCCCAGCGCATCCATAAACAGTGCCGATCCCAGCACCAGCAGCAGCGTGGCGGCGGTAAACACTTCGCGCACGCCGGAGGCGGCAATAAAGCGAAACACCGGACGCAGCAGATAGCGTCCGCCAATCAGCATGCCAGCAAACGCCAGCACCTTCATGCCGATCTTCATCCAGTCAAAGTCTTCATCGGCCGAACCGGCTAACAGCGGCACCAGCGCGAGCGCCGGGATCACCGCCAGATCCTGGAACAGCAAAACCGAAAAGCCCAGTTGTCCGGATTCGCTGCGATTCATCCCTTTTTCGCGCATCAACTGTAGCGCCATCGCGGTTGACGACATCGCGAGCCCTATCCCGCCGACAACTGCCGCCTGCCATGAGAAATCGGTCAACATCAACAGTCCGGCCAACAGCGCCGCACTCAGCAGAACCTGTGCCGCCCCGACGCCAAAGATAGAACGCCGGAGCTGCCAGAGCTTCGACGGGTTCAGCTCCAGCCCGATGATAAACATCAGAAACACGACGCCGAGTTCAGAGAAGTGGAGAATCTCATCCACGTCGCTGATGAACCCCAGCCCCCACGGGCCAATGGCAATTCCCGCAAGCAAATAGCCCAACACGGCGCCAATACCCAGCCGCGATGCCAAAGGCACCGCAGCCACCGCCGCGAAGAGAAACAGCACTCCCGCAGTCAATAAATCGGAACCTTCCATCAGCGGCCTCCCACAGGAACAGGATGGGCAAGCCAGTCGCCATACGCTTTTGCATGGCTTTCCAGCTCCTGCGCGCTTTGTCGTCTGGCCCAGTAGATAATAATGGGACTCAGCCAGTGCATCCGGCACATCCCTGCCGTCAGTTCGAATGGCCGCAGTACATCGCTCATCGGGTAGCGGTTCAACGCGTCATAGCGATAGGCGCTCTCCGGTTCACCCGTTGTGATCACGCTCCGCCAGTACTTTCCCGCCAACTGATTTCCCCCGGGGCCGCTGGCAAAGCCACGGCTCAATACGCGGTCCAGCCACTCTTTCAGCAACGCCGGACAGCTATAGGTGTACAGCGGGTGCTGAAACACGATCACGTCATGCTCACGCAGTAGCGCCTGCTCATGCGGGATATCGATAAAAAAATCAGGATAGTGTGCGTAGAGATCGTGCACCGTAACGTTGCTGAGCTGCGTGGCCGGCTTAAGCAGTACCCGGTTAGCCACCGAGTCCTGAGATTCCGGATGGGCATACAGCAGCAAGACCTTTGCTGGCTGAGACATCATCCCCCTCCCGGTTTGTTTCTGTTTTTGTGTATAGTCGTCGTTTTGGGCTACCATTGCGGCCCGGTGCGGAAAATGGCCCACACCTTACATTATCATAATGATAAATTAACATAGTCTGAACATACGGCGCCTTATGATTGTTTTCTCCTCGTTACAAATTCGTCGCGGCGTGCGCGTCTTACTGGACAATGCCACTGCCACCATTAATCCGGGCCAGAAAGTGGGTCTGGTGGGTAAGAACGGCTGCGGGAAATCTACCCTGCTGGCATTGCTGAAAAATGAAATCAGCGCAGATGCCGGCGGTTTTACCTTTCCCGGTAGCTGGCAGTTGGCGTGGGTGAATCAGGAAACACCAGCCCTGCCCCAGCCCGCGCTGGAATATGTCATTGACGGCGACCGCGAATATCGTCAACTGGAAGCCCAGTTGCATGACGCTAACGAACGTAACGATGGACACGCCATTGCCACCGTCCACGGCAAGCTGGATGCCATCGACGCCTGGACCGTACGCTCCCGCGCTGCCAGCCTGTTGCATGGTCTCGGTTTTTCTAATGAACAACTGGAACGTCCGGTCAGCGACTTTTCCGGCGGCTGGCGTATGCGTCTCAACCTGGCCCAGGCGCTGATTTGTCGCTCCGATCTCCTCCTGCTCGATGAACCGACCAACCACCTCGATCTGGATGCGGTTATCTGGCTGGAAAAATGGCTGAAGAGCTATCAGGGCACTCTGATTCTGATCTCTCACGACCGTGACTTCCTCGACCCGGTAGTAGATAAAATCATTCATATCGAACAGCAAACGATGTTCGAGTACACCGGCAACTACAGCGCGTTTGAAATTCAGCGCGCCACGCGTCTGGCCCAACAGCAGGCAATGTATGAAAGCCAGCAGGAGCGCGTGGCGCATCTGCAAAGCTATATCGATCGCTTCCGCGCCAAAGCCACGAAAGCAAAGCAGGCGCAGAGCCGTATCAAGATGCTGGAACGCATGGAGCTGATTGCCCCGGCGCATGTCGATAACCCATTCCATTTCAGTTTCCGCGCGCCGGAGAGCCTGCCGAATCCGCTGCTGAAAATGGAGAAAGTGAGTGCCGGTTATGGCGAACGCATCATCCTGGACTCCATCAAACTGAACCTGGTGCCGGGATCGCGTATTGGTCTGCTGGGACGTAACGGCGCCGGTAAATCCACGCTCATCAAACTGTTGGCGGGTGAGCTGTCCCCTGTCAGCGGTGAAATCGGACTGGCGAAAGGCATCAAGCTCGGTTACTTCGCCCAGCACCAGCTCGAGTATTTGCGGGCGGATGAGTCTCCGTTACAGCATCTGGCGCGACTGGCGCCACAAGAGCTGGAACAGAAGCTACGCGACTACCTGGGTGGCTTCGGCTTCCAGGGCGATAAAGTCAGCGAAGAGACGCGTCGTTTCTCCGGCGGCGAAAAAGCGCGACTGGTGCTGGCGCTGATCGTCTGGCAGCGCCCGAACCTGCTGCTGCTCGATGAACCGACTAACCACCTTGATCTCGACATGCGTCAGGCATTAACCGAAGCGCTGATTGAATTTGAAGGCGCGCTGGTGGTGGTTTCGCACGACCGCCATTTGCTGCGATCCACAACCGACGACCTGTACCTGGTGCATGACCGCAAGGTCGAGCCGTTCGATGGCGATCTGGAAGATTATCAGCAGTGGCTGAGCGATGTGCAGAAGCAGGAAAGCCAGTCTGACGAGGCACCAAAAGAGAACATCAACAGCGCGCAAGCGCGTAAAGATCAGAAGCGTCGAGAAGCCGAACTGCGGACGCAAACCCAACCGCTGCGTAAAGAGATCGCCCGTCTGGAAAAAGAGATGGAGACGCTGAACGCACAGTTGGCGCAGGCGGAAGAGAAGCTGGGCGACAGCGAACTTTACGACCAGAGCCGCAAAGCCGAGCTGACGGAGTGTCTGCAACAGCAAGCCAGCGCTAAAGCCGGGCTGGAGGCGTGCGAAATGGCCTGGCTGTACGCCCAGGAACAGCTCGAGCAGATGCTGAGCGAGTAACGGTGATGACACACGTAATCCTTCACGACCCTGAAATGCCAAACGGCAGCAGTGACGAATTTCGCCCGATGCGCGGTATCAGTAACTGCCACCTACAGACTATGTTGCCGCGTTTGATCCGCCGAAAGGTGAATTTTGACGCCCACTGGCAGCGTCTGGAATTGCCCGACGGCGACTTTGTCGATCTGGCATGGAGTGAAGATCCCCATCAGGCGAAGCACAAGCCGCGCCTGGTGGTCTTTCATGGTCTGGAAGGCAGCCTGAACAGTCCGTACGCGCATGGCCTGATCGAGGCGGCAAAGAACCGTGGCTGGCTTGGCGTGGTGATGCACTTTCGCGGTTGCAGCGGCGAACCGAATCGCCTGAACCGCATTTATCACTCCGGTGAAACCGAAGACGGAACCTGGTTCTTAGGCTGGTTGCAGCGGGAATTTGGCCATGCGCCGACGGCCGCCGTAGGCTACTCGCTCGGCGGAAATGTGCTGGCGTGCCTGCTGGCTAAAGAAGGGAAAAACATCCCGCTTGATGCGGCGGTCATTGTCTCAGCTCCTTTTGTACTGGAAGCCTGTAGCTACCATATGGATAAAGGCTTTTCCCGTGTTTATCAGCGCTATCTGCTCAACCTGCTGAAGGCTAACGCGTCGCGCAAGCTGGCGGCCTATCCGGGCTCGTTGCCGGTGAGTCTGGCGCAGTTGAAATCCCTGCGCCGGATCCGCGAGTTTGACGATCTGATCACCGCTAAAATCCACGGCTTCGCCGACGCTATCGACTACTATCGTCAGTGCAGTGCAATGCCCTTACTCAGCGACATCGCCATTCCGACGCTGATCATCCACGCGAAAGACGACCCGTTTATGGATCATCATGTGATCCCCAAAGCGGAAGATTTGCCGCCGCAGGTGGAATATCAGTTAACCGAACATGGCGGGCACGTTGGATTCATCGGCGGGACGCTACGTCGGCCAGAAATGTGGCTGGAATCGCGTATCCCTGGCTGGCTGACACCGTATCTGGAGGCCTAATCATGCAGATCCCCTGGCAGGACCTTTCCCCCGAGACGCTGGACAATCTGATCGAAAGCTTTGTGTTGCGCGAAGGTACCGATTATGGTGAACATGAACGTACCCTTGAGCAAAAAGTCGCCGACGTCAAACGCCAGTTACAGTGTGGAGAAGCGGTGCTGGTGTGGTCTGAGTTGCACGAAACCGTCAACATCATGCCGCGCAAGCAATTTCGCGAATAACCCGCACGCTATCGGCCGACTATAATAAAAAATCAATTTATTGATGGAGTTAACATGTCTGCCAAACATCCGGTGATTGCGGTAACAGGATCCAGCGGCGCGGGGACCACCACCACCAGCCTCGCGTTCCGTAAAATTTTTGCGCAGCTCAACCTGCGCGCCGCCGAGGTGGAAGGCGATAGTTTTCACCGCTATACCCGTCCGGAAATGGATATGGCGATCCGCAAAGCACGCGACGCCGGACGCCACATCAGCTATTTTGGCCCCGAAGCCAATGACTTCGGTCTGCTGGAACAGACGTTTATTGAGTACGGTCAGACGGGCAAAGGCCAGTCGCGTAAATATCTGCATACCTACGATGAAGCCGTCCCGTGGAATCAGGTGCCGGGGACGTTTACCCCGTGGCAACCCCTGCCGGAACCCACCGATGTGCTGTTCTATGAAGGCCTGCACGGCGGCGTCGTCACGCCCCAGCATGAGGTCGCAAGCCATGTTGATCTACTGGTCGGCGTGGTCCCCATCGTTAACCTGGAGTGGATCCAGAAGCTTACCCGCGATACCAGCGAACGAGGCCATTCTCGTGAAGCGGTGATGGATTCGGTGGTGCGTTCGATGGACGACTATATCAACTACATCACGCCGCAGTTCTCCCGCACCCACATTAACTTCCAGCGCGTTCCTACCGTGGACACCTCAAACCCGTTCGCGGCCAAAGGCATTCCGTCACTGGATGAGAGCTTTGTCGTGATCCATTTCCGTAATCTGGAAGGGATCGATTTCCCCTGGCTGCTGGCGATGCTGCAGGGTTCATTCATTTCCCACATCAATACATTGGTGGTACCTGGCGGCAAAATGGGGCTGGCAATGGAACTCATCATGTTGCCGCTGGTACAGCGACTGATGGAAGGCAAGAAGATCGAATAAACGATGGGAAGTGCCCGATGGCGCTACGCTTATCGGGCCTACAAATCAGGAATCTGTAGGCCGGACCAGACGCTAGCCGCCATCCGGCGACATGAATAATTACGCCGCAATCACTTCATACGAATGGGTAATGTTGACCGCTTTTCCCAGCATCAGCGCCACAGAGCAATACTTCTCCGCCGACAGATCGACCGCACGCGAAACAGCGGCATCCTTCAGGTCATTTCCCGTGACAATAAAGTGCAGATTGATGTGGGTGAACAGGCGTGGCGCCTCTTCGCGACGTTCCGACGTCAGTTTCACTTCGCAGTTCGTCACATCCTGACGGCCTTTTTGCAGGATAGAAACCACGTCAATTGCGCTGCAACCGCCCGCGGCCATCAGCACCATTTCCATCGGGCTCGGCGCTTTATCGCCAGAGTTACCGTCCATCAAAATCTGGTGTCCGGAAGCCGACTCACCCAGGAAGGTTAACCCCTCAACCCATTTAACACGCGCTTGCATATTTTTTAACTCCAGTGCGTCAATTTTCCTGACAGATTACGCGTACATAACAATTCTCGCAACGGAAGGCGACCTCCGTCATGCTGAAGCGAGACACCAGGAGACACACGGCTAAAGCTATGCTAAAACAGTCAGGATGCTACAGTAATACATTGATGTACTGCATGTATGCAGAGGACTTCACATTAAAGGCTGCAGTTTGTTTTTGACAGCCTCTTCCCAGGACGCGGGAAGCACATTTTTGCAACCCCAGAGACAGCGGCATTTTTTGGCTCTGGAGACAGCTTATAACAGAGGATAATCGCGCATGGTGCTTGGCAAACCGCAAACAGACCCGACACTTGAATGGTTCTTGTCTCATTGCCACATTCATAAGTACCCGTCCAAGAGCACGCTGATTCACCAGGGTGAAAAAGCAGAAACGTTGTACTACATCGTTAAGGGCTCAGTGGCAGTGTTGATTAAGGATGAGGAAGGGAAAGAAATGATCCTTTCTTATCTGAATCAGGGTGATTTTATTGGCGAACTGGGCCTGTTTGAAGAAGGCCAGGAACGTAGCGCATGGGTTCGGGCGAAAACAGCGTGTGAAGTGGCTGAAATTTCCTACAAGAAATTCCGTCAGTTGATCCAGGTGAACCCGGATATTCTGATGCGCCTCTCTTCCCAAATGGCTCGCCGCCTGCAAGTCACTTCAGAGAAAGTCGGTAACCTGGCCTTCCTCGACGTGACCGGTCGTATCGCCCAGACTCTGCTGAATCTGGCGAAACAACCTGATGCGATGACTCACCCGGACGGTATGCAGATCAAAATCACTCGCCAGGAGATTGGTCAGATCGTTGGCTGCTCTCGCGAAACCGTTGGTCGTATTCTGAAGATGCTGGAAGATCAGAACCTGATCTCCGCTCACGGTAAAACGATCGTCGTTTACGGCACTCGTTAATCTCATCGGAAATGACGCGCTACCCGGTAGTGCGTCATTTTTGTTTTGCCAATGTGGCGCAGACTGATTTATCACCCAGAAATCAACTATGCACTACGTCAAACGCTGGTGCTCTGTTTGCCCGTGGCCGTCGGCCTGATCATCGGGCAGTTACATCTGGGCCTGCTCTTCTCTCTGGTTCCCGCCTGCTGCAACATTGCCGGGCTTGATACTCCGCACAAACGCTTTTTCAAACGCCTGATTATCGGTGCATCGCTGTTTGCCGGCTGTAGCCTGATCATGCAGCTGCTGCTGGCGCAGGCGGTGCCGTTACCCCTGATCCTGACCGGCCTGACGCTCACGCTCGGCGTCACCGCTGAATTGAGCTCCCTTCACGCGCGATTGCTTCCGGCCTCGCTGATTGCGGCGATTTTCACACTGAGCCTCGCGGGAAATATGCCGGTCTGGGAGCCGCTGCTGATCTACGCGCTGGGCACATTATGGTATGGGTTATTTAACTGGTTCTGGTTTTGGCTCTGGCGCGAACAGCCGCTGCGCGAGTCACTGAGTCTGTTATACCGGGAACTGGCGGATTACTGCGAAGCCAAATACAGCATGTTGACCCAGCACACCGACCCGGAAAAAGCCCTGCCGCCGCTTCTGGTGCGCCAGCAGAAAGCCGTCGACCTCATCACTCAGTGCTATCAGCAGATGCACATGCTGTCGGCACATCACAATAATGACTATAAACGGATGCTGCGCGCCTTTCAGGAAGCGCTGGATCTGCAGGAACATATCTCCGTCAGTCTGCATCAACCGGAAGAAGTGCAGAAGCTGGTCGAGCGCAGCCACGCGGAACAGGTGATTCGCTGGAATGCGCAAACGGTCGCCGCTCGCCTGCGCGTACTGGCGGATGACATTCTGTATCACCGGCTGCCGACGCGGTTCACCATGCAAAAGCAGATTGGCGCGCTGGAAAAAATTGCTCATCAGCATCCGGATAACCCCGTCGGGCAGTTCTGTTACTGGCACTTCAGCCGTATCGCCCGCGTGCTTCGCACCCAGCGCCCGTTGTACGCCCGCGATCTGATGGCCGATAAGCAGCGTCGGCTACCGCTGCTGCCGGCGTTGAAAAACTACCTCTCGCTGAAATCTCCGGCGCTACGTAGCGCCGGGCGGATCAGCGTCATGCTCAGCATCGCCAGTCTGATGGGAACCGCGCTGCATCTGCCGAAGCCTTACTGGATCCTGATGACAGTGCTGTTTGTGACGCAAAACGGTTACGGCGCCACCCGCGTGCGCATTCTGCACCGTTCAGCGGGAACGCTGGTGGGGCTGATTATCGCAGGCGTGACGCTGCACTTTCATATTCCTGAGGGATATACGCTGGCCTTGATGCTGGTAATAACCCTTGTCAGTTATCTGACCATCCGCAAAAACTACGGCTGGGCGACGGTTGGATTTACCGTCACAGCGGTGTATACCCTGCAACTGCTGACACTGGACGGCGAACAGTTCATCATTCCACGATTTGTCGATACGGTAATAGGCTGCCTGATTGCGTTTGGTGGCACCGTCTGGCTGTGGCCGCAGTGGCAGAGCGGTCTGTTGCGTAAAAACGCCCATGATGCGCTGGAGGCCGATCAGGAAGCCATTCGTCTGATTCTGAGCGACGATCCGCAACCCACGCCGCTCGCCTGGCAACGTATGCGGGTCAACCAGGCGCACAATACGTTGTTCAACTCGCTCAACCAGGCGATGCAGGAACCCGGCTTTAACAGCCATTATCTGGAAGATATGAAGCTGTGGGTGACACACAGTCAGTTTATCGTCGAACATATCAATGCGATGACCACGCTGGCGCGTGAGCATACGATGCTGACGCCGGACCTGGCGCAGCGGTATCTGCAATCGTGTGAAATAGCGCTGCAACGCTGTCAGCAGCGACTGGAGTATGACGGGCCCGGCAGCTCAGGGGATGTGAATATTCTGGAAGCGCCAGAAATGCTGTCCCACGGACCGTTAAGTACCCTGGAACAGCATCTGCAGCGCGTTATTGGTCACCTTAACACTATGCACACCATCTCGTCTGTGGCATGGCGTCAGCGGCCGCACCACGGAATCTGGCTCAGCCGTCGCTTGCGGGATATGCGGGGTTAACACGGATTACCGGATAGCGGCATAACGCCTTATCCGGCCTGCACGGAGCGCGTTATCGACACCAGGCCTGATAAGCGCTACGCCATCAGGCAAACGGTTAACCGACAACCTTCGCAACAGCCTGTGCAAAACGCTGCATCCCTTCGTCGATATCCGCCTCTTCCACCACCAGCGATGGGGCAAAGCGCATCACGTCAGGACCGGCATTCAACACCATCACGCCAGCCTCCGCCGCCGCATAAAGGAAATCACGCGCGCGTCCTTTGTATTGTGGTTTCAGCTCGGCACCAATCAACAGGCCCATACCACGAATATCGCTGAACACGTGGTACTGCTCATCAATCTGCTGCAGATGTTGAACGAATCTCTGCCGCTTCGCCTGTACGCCACCCAGCACGTCCGGCGTGTTGATGATGTCGAATGCCGCTTCCGCCACGGCGCAGGCCAGCGGGTTACCGCCGTAGGTCGAGCCATGAGAGCCGACGTGAAACGCTGAAGCAATCTCCTGCGTCGTCAATACCGCGCTCACCGGGAAGCCGCCGCCCAGCGCTTTCGCACTGGTGAGAATATCCGGCGTCACGCCATAGTGCATATAGGCAAACAGATCGCCGGTACGCCCCATCCCGCTTTGTACTTCATCAAACACCAGCAGTGCCTGATGCTGATCGCAGAGCTCGCGCAGACCTTTCAGGAACGCTGACGTCGCGGCCAGAACGCCCCCCTCACCCTGTACCGGCTCAACCACGACAGCACAGGTATGATCATCCATCACCGCTTTCACTGCGTGAAGATCGTTAAACGGAACGTGGACGATATCCGCCGGTTTTGGCCCGAAACCATCGGAATACTTCGGCTGACCGCCGACAGTGACGGTAAACAGTGAACGACCGTGGAACGCATTATGAAAGGCAATAATTTTGGTTTTGAACGGGCTATGGCGCACGCAGGCATAATGACGCGCCAGCTTGAACGCCGTTTCGTTGGCTTCTGTCCCGGAATTCATGAACAGCACGCGCTCGGCAAAGGTGGCATCGATTATTTTTCGTCCCAGACGCAGTGCGGGTTCGTTGGTAAAGACGTTACTGGTATGCCAGAGCGTTTCACCCTGGGTTTTCAGGGCCGCCACCAACGCCGGATGGCAATGCCCCAGCGCGGTCACCGCAATTCCTCCCGCGAAATCAACATAGTCTTTGCCCTGCTGATCCCAGACCCGACTGCCTTTCCCTTTTACCGGAATAAATTCCGCCGGTGCATAAATCGGCAGAATGACTTCATCGAAAGTTGCCCGGGTTACTGCCGTTTGTTCAGTTGCCATCTCATGCCCATCCAGTTATGCAAAAATGAATGTGAAAATATAATCACAAAATATGCATAAAAAATCATCGGATAGCAACCACAAATCACCGATTAAGGAAATTTGCCAGCAGCTGATGCCCCTGTTCGCTGAGAATACTTTCCGGGTGAAACTGCACGCCTTCCAGATCCCACGTCGTATGGCGGATCCCCATAATCTCCTGCGTTTCGCTCCAGGCAGTCACCTCAAAGCCGTCGGGGAGTGTGGCGGGGTCGATGACGAGCGAGTGATAGCGGGTGACGGTAAGCGGGTTAATTAACCCCTGAAACACGCCCTGTCCCGTGTGGTGGATAGGCGACGTTTTTCCGTGCATCACTTTTGCGGCGCGTACGATCGTTGCACCAAAAGCCTGCGCCATCGCCTGATGCCCCAGACAGACGCCCAGGATCGGCAACCGTCCGGCATAATGGCGAATCACCTCCAGCGAAATTCCGGCATCATCCGGGGTGCAGGGGCCGGGCGAGATGACGATTTTTTGCGGCTGTAGCGCATCGATCTGCGACAGCGTCAACTCATCGTTGCGCTTAACCTGCACGTCAGCGCCCAGCTCACAAAAATACTGATAGAGGTTCCAGGTGAAAGAATCGTAGTTGTCGATAAGCAGGATCATGGCGGCTCCGGTCGAGGAAAACCGCGCTATTTTACTCAGTTTCCTCGGCTTCGCTTACCCCTTTACGAAATATCGCCTGCAATGCGCTAAGGTCGCCCATCGCCCCTTCCTGATTCGCCCGACTCCATTCCGCCACCGGCACATCTGCCCAGCGAAGAAGATAACCAGCATGAATAGCCAGTTGTTCGAAGAAAATCCGCTGTGCCATGCCGCTGCCAAGACGAAACGGATGTAGCACGTTGATCTCACAGTAATAATGCGCAAGGCGGCTGACGAACTTCTCTTTCGGCAGCCCCATCAGGTAGCCCTCTTCCTCCAGATCCTGCATCAGGGCATTCCCCTCTTTTTCGATGTAAGCGAAATGACAGAAACGGGTATCACCCTGATAGATATCCACTTCACGCAGATGACCCGCCCAGTCAAAGACGTCCTGGTAAAGCTGACGATGAATCGCACACAGATGAGGCAACCCGCGCTTCGACGGGCCCAGTTCGATGGTCGCCGCACGCAATGCGGTCAGTTCGTAAGCGGCCTGCTCCAGACGCCCGACCTGGTGGATCCCCAGACGGTTACGCATCACATTCAGTCCGGGGTAGAGATACGGATCGCGGTCGTCGCCGATTTTATCGCTCATAGTGCCTCCGGAGTTCTTCCAGACGCGCCAGCGCCTCTGCGGCATTAAGCGTGACTAACGGACTTTCGACGCCCTCAAGACAGCGGCTGGCCTGAAAATTCACGTTGCGCTGCTGTTCCCAGAGCCGGGATTTTTGCCTGTCGGTGAGTTTTTTCACTGTACGCCTCCCTGATTGATCCGTGTTTGCCACAAGTATAAGCAGCAAAACGCGGTTACGCAGGGAGGATAAAACGACGCGGGCTTGCAACACCCGCGCGGGGAAGGATTACGGCAGCACTTTTGCGGAGAGGATAACCACCGGTTTTGACGGCACATTCTGGTAAGGGCCGACATCATGGGTCGGCACCTGGGAAATCTTATCGGCCACGTCCATCCCTTTCACAACTTTACCAAATACGGCATAGCCGAAGTCACGCTGGCCGTGATCGAGGAAAGCATTATCCGCCACGTTGATAAAGAACTGGCTGGTCGCGCTGTCTTTATCGGCAGTACGCGCCATCGCGATGGTGCCGCGCGTGTTACGCAGGCCGTTATCGGCTTCGTTTTTAATCGGAGGATTAGGTTTCTTCTGCTGCATCTGCTCGGTGAAGCCGCCACCCTGGACCATAAAGCCCGGAATGACACGGTGAAACGTGGTGTTGTTATAGAAACCATTGTTCACATAATCGACAAAGTTTTGCACTGAAACAGGCGCTTTCTGGCTATTCAGTTCCAGTTCAATATTACCTGCAGAGGTTGTCAGCAAAACGTGCGGATCCCCTTTTGCTGCCAGCGCTGCGGGAGAGAGAGCAGAAAGGGCGAAAACAGCTGCAACAGCCGCCAGGGTCGATTTGAGCATGAGATTTCCTTTAGGAGAGCGGTAACAAAAGCCAGTGGTTTGATTCTAAAGAGCCTTCAGGGACAAGGCCATCCCTTTACCTAATTTTACGTACCTGAAACATATGTAACTTCATCAATGCCTTAATTATTGTGATTTATATCACCTTTAAATATGTAACAGACTCTGTAATTTCCGATAAAAGTTTAAATCCATCACTAAAACGCCTAAAATCCGCCCGTTCCCGGCGCCGTCAATGCGCTTTACTTCCATTTACAGGCCAGTCATGACTAACAGCAATCGTATCAAGCTCACATGGATTAGCTTTCTCTCCTACGCCCTCACCGGTGCGTTGGTTATTGTCACCGGGATGGT
The DNA here is from genome assembly GCF_002880615.1 of Citrobacter freundii complex sp. CFNIH2. Lineage (NCBI taxonomy): Bacteria > Pseudomonadati > Pseudomonadota > Gammaproteobacteria > Enterobacterales > Enterobacteriaceae > Citrobacter > Citrobacter freundii complex sp. CFNIH2. The sequence continues at coordinate 3,604,460 of NZ_CP025757.1, forward strand.
GATGGGAAACATCGCAGAGTATTTCCAGTTGCCGGTTTCCAGTATGAGTAACACTTTCACCTTCCTGAACGCCGGTATCTTGATCTCCATTTTCCTTAATGCCTGGCTGATGGAAATTGTTCCGCTGAAAACGCAACTGCGCTTTGGCTTTATCCTGATGGTGCTGGCCGTTGCCGGTCTGATGTTCAGCCATAGTCTGGCTCTGTTCTCTGCCGCAATGTTTGTGCTGGGGCTGGTCAGCGGGATCACCATGTCGATTGGTACGTTCCTGATTACGCAGATGTATGAAGGTCGTCAGCGCGGCTCCCGCCTGCTGTTTACTGACTCCTTCTTCAGCATGGCTGGGATGGTTTTCCCAATGGTCGCCGCGTTCCTGTTGGCGCGCAGCATCGAGTGGTACTGGGTGTACGCCTGCATCGGCCTGGTCTATGTCGCTATTTTTCTTCTGACCTTCGGCTGTGAATTCCCGCCGCTGGGCAAACACGCGCCGCAAAGCGATACGCCAGTCGTGAAAGAGAAATGGGGCATCGGCGTCCTGTTTCTGTCTGTCGCTGCGCTGTGTTACATCCTCGGTCAGTTGGGCTTTATCTCCTGGGTACCTGAGTACGCGAAAGGGTTGGGGATGAGCCTGAACGATGCCGGTACGCTGGTCAGCAATTTCTGGATGTCGTACATGTTCGGGATGTGGGCCTTCAGTTTCATTCTGCGTTTCTTCGACTTACAGCGCATTCTGACCGTCCTGGCGGCACTGGCCACCGTGCTGATGTACCTGTTCATCACCGGGACGCCTGAACATATGCCGTGGTTTATTCTGGCTCTCGGCTTTTTCTCCAGCGCCATCTATACCACTATTATCACCCTGGGTTCGCAGCAGACCCGCGTAGCCTCGCCAAAACTGGTTAACTTCGTCCTGACCTGCGGCACCATCGGCACCATGCTGACGTTTGTCGTCACCGGTCCTATCGTGGCGCACAGCGGTCCTCAGGCGGCCTTGCTCACCGCGAATGGCCTGTACGCCATCGTCTTCGTCATGTGTTTTATCCTCGGTTTTGTGACCCGTCATCGCCAGCATGACGCCCCGGCAGCACAGTAACGTTATTTGCCGGATAGTGATCCTCTTTGTAGGCCGGATAAGGCGCTGTCGCCATCCGGCCTTTTCACGTTTCTCTCCCCTTCCTCGAAGGATGTAGGCCAGCCAATCTTTAGTGGTAGCCTTCCTCCGCTAAAAACCCCTTGTTTTGTACGTTATTTGTACGATCGCGAAAAGTCTGATATTTCCGCAACTTAAGAAAATGCTGTCAAATCAGCAATATACCCCTTAAGAGGTATATAAAGGTGAATTTGATTTGCATCAATAAGTGGGAGTGCTGAATCGTTAAGGTAGGCAGTAATAGAAAAGAAATCGAGGCAAAAATGAGCAAAGTCAGACTCGCTATTATCGGTAATGGTATGGTCGGCCATCGCTTTATTGAGGACCTTCTTGATAAATCCGACGCTGCCAATTTTGATATTACTGTTTTCTGCGAAGAACCCCGCAAGGCATATGACCGTGTGCACCTGTCATCCTACTTCTCACATCACACCGCAGAAGAACTGTCTCTGGTCCGTGAAGGATTTTACGAGAAGCACGGTGTTAACGTGCTGGTCGGCGAACGTGCGATTACCATCAACCGCCAGGAAAAAGTGATTCACTCCAGTGCGGGCCGTACGGTTTACTATGACAAGCTGATTATGGCGACCGGTTCTTATCCGTGGATCCCGCCTATTAAAGGTTCCGAAACCCAGGACTGCTTCGTTTATCGCACCATCGAAGACCTCAACGCGATTGAATCCTGCGCCCGTCGCAGCAAGCGTGGTGCGGTCGTCGGAGGCGGTCTGTTAGGTCTGGAAGCGGCAGGCGCGCTGAAAAATCTTGGCGTGGAAACCCACGTGATTGAATTCGCCCCGATGCTGATGGCCGAACAGCTTGACCATATGGGCGGCGAACAGTTGCGTCGCAAGATTGAAAGCATGGGCGTGCGCGTGCACACCAGCAAAAACACCCAGGAGATCGTTCAGCAAGGCACTGAAGCCCGTAAAACGATGCGTTTTGCCGACGGTAGCGAGCTGGAAGTGGACTTTATCGTCTTCTCCACCGGTATTCGCCCACGCGACAAACTGGCGACCCAGTGTGGTCTGGAGGTCGCGCCACGCGGCGGGATTGTGATCAACGATGCCTGCCAGACGTCCGATCCGGATATCTACGCCATCGGCGAATGTGCCAGTTGGAACAACCGGGTGTACGGTCTGGTCGCACCGGGCTACAAAATGGCGCAGGTCGCCGTTGACCATATCCTCGAGAACGAAAACGCCTTCGAAGGCGCAGATTTAAGCGCCAAGCTGAAACTGCTGGGCGTTGACGTTGGCGGTATTGGCGACGCACATGGTCGTACGCCGGGTGCCCGTAGTTACGTTTACCTCGACGAAAGCAAAGAGGTCTACAAACGCCTTATCGTAAGCCCAGATAACAAAACCCTGCTCGGCGCTGTACTGGTGGGAGATACCAGTGATTATGGCAACCTGCTGCAACTGGTTCTGAACGCTATCGAACTGCCGGAAAACCCGGACTCGCTGATCCTGCCCGCCCATGCCGGCAGTGGTAAGCCGTCTATCGGCGTGGATAAACTGCCAGACAGCGCGCAGATTTGCTCCTGTTTCGACGTCACCAAAGGTATGCTGGTCGCCGCCATCAACAAAGGCTGCCACACCGTTGCCGCGCTGAAAGCCGAAACCAAAGCCGGTACCGGCTGCGGCGGCTGTATCCCGCTGGTTACCCAGGTGCTGAACGCCGAACTGGCGAAACAGGGTATCGAAGTAAACAACAACCTGTGCGAGCACTTTGCTTACTCGCGCCAGGAACTGTTCCACCTGATTCGTGTGGAAGGCATCAAAACTTTCGATGAACTGCTGGCAAAACACGGTAAAGGTTATGGCTGCGAAGTGTGTAAACCGACCGTGGGCTCTCTGCTGGCCTCCTGCTGGAATGAGTACATCCTGAAACCGCAGCACACCCCGCTGCAGGATACCAACGACAACTTCCTGGCGAACATTCAGAAAGACGGAACCTACTCCGTGATCCCGCGCTCTGCCGGCGGTGAAATCACGCCGGAAGGTCTGGTTGCCGTAGGTCGTATCGCCCGTGAATTTAACCTGTACACCAAAATCACCGGTTCTCAGCGTATCGGCCTGTTCGGCGCGCAAAAAGACGACCTGCCGGAAATCTGGCGCCAACTGATTGAAGCTGGCTTCGAAACCGGCCATGCCTACGCCAAAGCGCTGCGCATGGCGAAAACCTGTGTGGGCAGCACCTGGTGCCGTTACGGCGTGGGTGACAGCGTGGGCTTCGGCGTTGAGCTGGAAAACCGCTACAAAGGCATTCGTACCCCGCACAAGATGAAGTTCGGCGTTTCCGGCTGTACCCGTGAATGTGCCGAAGCCCAGGGCAAAGACGTCGGTATCATCGCGACCGAGAAAGGCTGGAACCTGTACGTCTGCGGTAATGGCGGGATGAAGCCGCGTCATGCGGATCTGCTGGCAGCGGATATCGATCGTGAAACTCTGCTCAAATATCTCGACCGTTTCATGATGTTCTACATCCGTACGGCGGACAAACTGACCCGTACCGCACCCTGGTTAGACAACCTGGAAGGCGGCATTGAGTATCTGCGCTCCGTCATCATCGACGACAAACTGGGTCTGAACGAACATCTGGAAGAAGAGATGGCTCGTCTGCGCGAAGCCGTAGTCTGCGAGTGGACGGAAACCGTCAACACGCCGTCTGCCCAGACGCGTTTCAGACACTTCATCAACAGCGATAAACGCGATCCGAACGTCCAGGTGGTGCCTGAACGTGAACAGCACCGTCCGGCCACGCCGTATGAACGCATCCCGGTCACTCTGGTGGAGGAAAACGCATGAGCCAGTGGAAAAACATCTGCCACATTGATGACATCCTGCCCGCAACCGGCGTCTGCGCGTTGTTAGGTGAGGAACAGGTCGCTATTTTTCGTCCGTATCACAGCGACCAGGTGTTTGCGATCAGCAACATCGACCCGTTCTTTGAATCCAGCGTGCTGTCCCGCGGATTGATTGCGGAACACCAGGGTGAATTGTGGGTCGCCAGCCCGTTGAAAAAGCAACGCTTCCGCCTGAGCGACGGCCTGTGCATGGAGGATGAAAGTCATTCCGTGGCGCATTACGACGCGCGGGTGAAAGACGGCGTCGTGCAGTTGCGCGGTTAATGAATTTTAGGGAGGCGCAACGCCTCCCTTTTTTAACGTATTAGTAGTTCTGTTTTTTCGCAGGACTGATAAGCGTAGCGCCATCAGGCAAATTGCATCAGCGCATTGCCTGATGGCGGCATAAATGCTTATCCGGCCTACGGTTACGTTTTTATTTTTTTCATTTCAAGGATAATCATGTTCACAGATACGATTAACAAATGTGCGGCTAACGCTGCCCGCATCGCACGCCTGTCGGCAAATAATCCTCTCGGTTTTTGGGTCAGTTCTGCGATGGCCGGTGCTTACGTTGGTCTCGGTATTATCCTGATTTTCACTCTCGGTAACTTACTCGATCCGTCCGTGCGTCCACTGGTGATGGGCGCAACCTTTGGGATCGCCTTAACGCTGGTGATTATTGCGGGTTCCGAACTGTTTACCGGTCACACGATGTTCCTGACGCTTGGCGTCAAAGCGGGCACCATCAGTCAGGGGCAAATGTGGGCGATTTTGCCGCAGACCTGGTTGGGTAATCTGGTGGGTTCTGTGTTCGTCGCACTGCTGTACAGCTGGGGTGGCGGTAGCCTGCTACCGGTCGATACCAGCATCGTACACTCGGTCGCGCTGGCGAAAACCACGGCTCCGGCAACGGTACTGTTCTTCAAAGGCGCGCTGTGTAACTGGCTGGTTTGTCTGGCAATCTGGATGGCAATCCGTACCGAAGGCGCCGCGAAATTTATCGCTATCTGGTGGTGTCTGCTGGCGTTTATTGCATCCGGCTATGAACACTCGGTTGCCAACATGACGCTGTTCGCCCTCTCCTGGTTCGGTCACCACAGCGAAGCCTATACCCTGGCGGGGATTGGTCATAACTTACTGTGGGTAACACTCGGCAATACTTTGTCCGGTGTCGTGTTCATGGGGTTAGGTTATTGGTATGCTACGCCAAAATCGGAGCGACCGGCTCCGGCAAAAATCAACCAAACTGAGGCTACAGCCAATAATTAAGGGGTAATGTCGTGGATCATTTGCCTATATTTTGTCAACTACGTGACCGCGACTGTCTGATTGTCGGCGGTGGTGATGTCGCAGAACGCAAAGCACGGTTACTGCTGGAAGCAGGCGCTCGTTTAACGGTTAATGCGCTGGCGTTTATTCCGCAGTTCACCGTATGGGCAAATGAAAACATGTTAACGCTGGTGGAAGGACCGTTTGATGAAGCCCTTCTCGACCCGTGCTGGCTGGCGATTGCCGCGACCGATGATGATGCGGTCAATCAGCGCGTCAGCGATGCCGCAGAATCCCGTCGTATCTTCTGTAACGTCGTGGATGCGCCAAAAGCCGCCAGTTTCATCATGCCCTCGATTATCGACCGTTCACCGCTAATGGTGGCGGTCTCCTCCGGCGGCACCTCACCGGTGCTGGCCCGTCTGCTGCGTGAAAAACTGGAATCCGTTTTACCTCAACATTTGGGTCAGGTTGCACACTACGCCGGGCAGCTTCGTCCCCGGGTGAAAAAACAGTTTGCCACGATGGAAGAACGTCGCCGCTTCTGGGAAAAGCTGTTTGTTAACGACAGGCTGGCGCAGTCGCTGGCGAATGCCGACCATAAAGCGGTAGAAGACACTACCGAGCAGATGCTCAGCGAGCCGTTGGATCATCGTGGTGAAGTGGTGCTGGTAGGCGCAGGCCCTGGCGATGCCGGACTTCTGACGCTAAAAGGATTGCAGCAAATCCAGCAGGCCGATGTGGTGGTCTATGACCGTCTGGTTTCTGACGATATCATGAACCTGGTGCGTCGCGACGCCGACCGTGTATTTGTGGGTAAACGCGCAGGCTACCACTGCGTTCCGCAGGAAGAAATTAACCAAATCCTGCTGCGAGAAGCGCAACAGGGCAAACGCGTCGTCCGTCTGAAAGGCGGTGATCCGTTTATCTTTGGCCGTGGTGGCGAAGAGCTGGAAACGCTGTGCCACGCTGGCATTCCATTCTCCGTGATACCGGGAATTACGGCAGCGTCCGGTTGCTCCGCCTACTCCGGCATTCCGCTGACTCACCGTGACTACGCCCAGAGCGTACGTCTGGTTACCGGACACCTGAAGACCGGCGGCGAGCTGGACTGGGAAAACCTGGCAGCAGAAAAACAGACGCTGGTGTTCTATATGGGGCTGAATCAGGCGGCCACTATCCAGCAAAAACTGATCGAATTTGGCATGCAGGCCGATATGCCGGTCGCACTGGTTGAGAATGGCACCTCGGTGAAACAGCGGGTTGTGAGTGGCGAACTGGCGCAACTGGGCGAACTGGCGCAACAAGTCGCCAGCCCGGCGTTGATTATTGTCGGCCGCGTGGTTGGGCTGCGTGATAAGCTAAATTGGTTCTCAAATCATTAAAACCAGGTCGTTAATTGTGAAGGCCGGATATATCCGGCCTTTTTATTCTCTTCCTAATAAAAAGTCCGAAAATGGACTAATTGTTAATCAATACATTACAACAAGTTAAGCCCATTCCCTGCTTTCTTATTCAGGTAACTACTGACGCCAAAATAATATTCCGATATCGTTAACATGAGCAGTGGCGAATTATATTCACCTCTTCAATCGGTAAATTATACATATTTAACACATAGGGAATGTAAATGAATAAGTTTATTAAAATGGCACTGGTAGGTGCAGCACTGGCAACACTGACAGCATGTACCGGCCATATCGAAAACCGTGATAAGACCTGCTCTTATGATTACCTGCTGCACCCGGCTATTTCTATTTCCAAAATGATTGGCGGTTGTGGGCCAGTCGCTCCGGTAGCGAAGTAATCGTTTCAAATCCAGAATAGACAGAGTTAAAAAAACCGGGAACATTTTCCCGGTTTTTTTTATTTTTCACAGCCGTTACGGTTTGGCGACAAAACCAATCGCTTCGTAGACCGCTTTCAGCGTAGCCGATGCCCGCGCACCCGCTTTTTCCGCGCCATCTTTCATCACCTGCTGCAGGAAGGCTTCGTCGTTGCGGAAACGATGATAACGCTCCTGCAACTCGGTCAGCATGCCGGAAACGGCATCGGCGACGTCGCCTTTCAGGTGACCATACATCTTGCCTTCAAACTGTTTTTCCAGTTCAGGAATGCTCTGTCCGGTCACGGCAGAGAGAATATCCAGCAGGTTAGAAACGCCCGCTTTGTTCTGCACGTCGTAGCGCACCACCGGCGGCTCTTCGGAATCTGTTACCGCACGTTTGATCTTCTTGACCACCGATTTCGGATCTTCCAGCAGACCAATCACGTTGTTGCGGTTGTCGTCTGACTTGGACATCTTTTTCGTCGGCTCCAGCAGAGACATCACGCGGGCGCCTGATTTAGGAATAAACGGCTCAGGAACTTTGAAGATATCGCCATACAGCGCGTTGAAACGCTGAGCAATATCGCGGCTCAGTTCCAGATGTTGTTTCTGGTCTTCACCCACCGGCACCAGGTTGGTCTGATACAGCAGGATATCTGCCGCCATCAGTACCGGATAGTCAAACAGACCGGCGTTGATGTTCTCAGCGTAGCGCGCTGACTTATCTTTGAACTGGGTCATACGGCTCAGTTCGCCAAAGTAGGTGTAGCAGTTCAGCGCCCAGCTCAGTTGCGCATGTTCAGGCACATGAGACTGAACGAAAATGGTGCTTTTCTCAGGATCGATACCGCACGCGAGGTAGAGCGCCAGCGTATCCAGCGTCGCTTTACGCAGTTGCTGGGCATCCTGACGAACGGTGATAGCATGCTGGTCAACGATGCAATAGATGCAATGGTAATCATCCTGCATGTTCACCCACTGACGCAGTGCACCCATGTAGTTACCAATGGTCAATTCACCTGAGGGCTGTGCGCCACTAAAAACGATGGGCTTAGTCATTTTTCGATTCCTGATTTTCGCTATGCGGAAGCCCGAGAGCGGGCAGTAGTTCATTAATGCGGTCGTACATGACGTCTGGCTGGCTCAGCGAGATCGGTTCACCGTAGTTGTAGCCGTAGGTGAGGCCAACGGACGGGCAGCCAGCGGCTTTTGCCGCCTGAATATCATTACGCGAATCCCCAACGAAGAGCAATTGCTCTGGCGCAATGCCGAGCTTACTTGCCACCAGCAGCAGCGGATCCGGATGCGGTTTTTTGTTCTGGACGTCGTCACCGCCAATAACGACGCTGAAATATTTACTGATATCCAGCGCGTCGAGCAATGGCGCAACAAACGGCGTCGGCTTGTTAGTCACCAGACCGAGCGGCAGCCCTTTGGCGTGCAGTGCACCCAGCGTATCGGCGACATCAGGGAACAGAAACGTCCCTTCTTCTGCAACATCTCCGTAGTAACGGTCAAACAGCTTACGCAGAATACGGACCTGCTCCTCGACGGGAATATCTTCATCGACCGGCGGTTTGCCCATCGTCTTACGAAGTGTGGCGCGCTCCTGACGAGACCAGGTTAACGCACGCTCCATCAATACATCAGCACCGTTACCAATCCAGGTAATGACGCGCTCTTCACCGGCAACCGGCAGCTCCAGCGCATACAGCGCCATGTCCACTGCGGCGCTCAATCCCGGCGCGCTGTCCACCAGAGTTCCGTCGAGATCGAAGGCGACGCCCCGAATATCCTGCAATTTATCCATGAGTTACCTTTGCCAGTTCGCTGCGCATGTCATCAATGACTTTTTTGTAGTCTGGCTGATCGAAAACGGCGGAACCGGCGACAAACATGTCGGCTCCCGCAGCGGCGATTTCAGCAATGTTGCTCACCTTCACGCCGCCATCCACTTCGAGGCGAATGTCGTAACCCGACTCGTCAATGCGACGGCGGACTTCGCGCAGTTTGTCCAGCGTTTGCGGAATGAAGGACTGACCGCCAAAGCCCGGGTTAACGGACATCAACAGGATCACGTCCAGCTTGTCCATCACATAGTCCAGATAGCTCAGCGGCGTCGCTGGATTGAAGACCAGCCCCGCTTTACAGCCGTGCTCTTTAATCAGTTGCAGCGAGCGGTCAACGTGTTCGGAGGCTTCCGGGTGAAAGGTAATGATGCTGGCGCCGGCGGCAGCGAAATCCGGGATGATTCGATCGACCGGTTTCACCATCAGATGCACATCGATGGGAGCCGTAATGCCATATTTACGCAGGGATTTCAGTACCATCGGACCCATGGTCAGATTCGGTACATAGTGGTTGTCCATGACGTCAAAATGCACGACGTCACCACCGGCAGCCAGAGCTTTCGCGGTGTCCTCACCCAGGCGAGCAAAATCAGCCGACAGGATTGAGGGGGCAATCAAATACTGTTTCATCCGCTTCTCCTTGAGAATTATTTATTCGCGGGTGAAACGACTCCTGGTTTGTACAGAGCCAGCAGTTCGTCCACCTTTTTACGTGTGCCGCCGTTGCTGCTTATACTGCGCCGCACTTTGACCTGAAAATGTTCCGCCGCTTTATACCATTCGCGGGTATCCGGCGTGTCATGGTTCGAAATTAACACCGGGATCTGCTTACTGACCAGCTTTTCGGCCATTTTCGCCAGATGGGCCTGCTCTTTCGGGCTAAAGCTATTGGTATGATACGCGGTGAAATTCGCCGTTGCTGACAGCGGGGCGTAGGGCGGATCGCAATAGACAACCGAGTTCGCATCCGCTTGCTCCATGCACTCATCATATGAGAGGCAGTGGAATTCCGCATTCTGCGCTTTTTCCGCAAAGTGATACAACTCAGCTTCCGGGAAGTAAGGCTTTTTGTAACGTCCAAACGGCACGTTAAACTCACCGCGCAGATTGTACCGGCACAGGCCGTTGTAACCATATCGGTTCAGATACAGGAACAGGACCGCGCGGCGGAAAGGATCCTGGCTGGCGTTGAACTCTTCCCGGAACTGATAGTAGACCTCAGCCTGATTGCTTTCTGGGTTAAACAGTTCACGGGAAGCCTTCACGTACTCGTCGGTACGGGTCTTCACGATCTTATAGAGACTGATAAGATCGCTGTTGATATCGGCAAGAATATAACGAGAAAAGTCGGTGTTAAGAAACACCGACCCTGCACCCACAAAGGGTTCGACCAGGCATTCACCCTGCGGTAAATGCCGTTTGATGTCGTCAAGCAGGGGATATTTTCCCCCTGCCCACTTCAGAAAAGCGCGATTTTTTTTCATGCTGACTAACTAATTACACCTTCTCCGGCTGTGGAGAAAGCTCCGACAGCATCCTGCGCTTTAACATTATTTCAGATCGGCCTGTACCTGATGCAACGGTTTGGCCCACGGATTTTTTGCCTGCACATCGGCTGGCAGCGTGGAAACCGCGCGTTTCGCATCTTCTTTCGAGGCATACACGCCAGACACCAGAACATACCACGGTTGACCGTTACGCGTCGTCTGATACACCACATAGTTTTTCAGATTCTCTTTCTTCGCCCAACCATTCAGGTTGTCGTAGTTAGAAGAACTGCTGAGCTGCAGGGTGTAATGACTGGACGGTGCGGACTTCAGCGATCCGACGTTACCGGCGCTTTTAGCGCCAGCTGCGCTACCCGCCGTTGCCGCTGGTGCGGTCTGAGCAGGTGCTGCCGATTGTGCGGGTGCTGCTGTCTGTGCCGGCGCGGTGCTGACCGTCGCTTTCGGCGCCGTCGTGGCCGTAGGCGCTGCGGGTTCAGTCCGTTTAGGCTGAGCTGCCGGTTTCGGCGCTACAGGCGTCGTTTTCGCGGTGGTCTGTGGTTTCTTCGGTTCGATCACAACTTGCTTACGTTCTGGACGCGTGGTGGCCGGACGCTCGCTGCCAGGTACACTCGCCGTCTGGCTCGACGTACTACCATTACGCACGGGCGCAACGGTCGCCGGTTCTGTTGGCAGCGTAGAGTTCGCCACCACATTGTTCACCTGTTCCTGGCCCTGCGGTTGCGTCAGTGCATTGTTCAGATCGCCCTGCACTTCTACACGCTGTTGACCTTCTGTGGTCGCAGGCGTTTGGCCCTGCGTTGGCGTGGAAGAGATAGGCGGCAAAGAAACATCCTGCTGCGTGTTGCCCGCAGTCTGTTCAGCGGAAGTGCTTCCCGGAGCCGGTTGGGCACCGTTTGCCTGGTCAGCGGCATTGCCGGTGAGATCGATATTTTTCTCGCCAGACGCCGTTTGTTCACTTGAAGACGGGGTGGACGGCGCTTTCAGCGCGGAGCCAATACCGATGATCAGCAGCAGCAGAACCAGCACGCCCACGCCCATCATCATGTACTGGCGGGAAGCGGGTTTACCGGCGGCTTTTTTACGCTTACGCGGACGACGCTCGACGCGTTCTTCATCCACGAACTCTTCATCATCGGATTCGTAATCCTCTTCCCTCTCTTGCTCATCAAGGCGTTCTTTACGCCCGCGCGCAGGACGGCGATCGTCAGCGTCCAGATCAACATCATCAAAGTTGATCTGCGGTTCACCGCGTTCTGAAGATTGACGAGAACGACCAGTACGACGATCGCTGGGATCGGGTTTCAGCTCGTCTTCTGGTTTGAATTCATCCATTTAACACCCCACTCAAAGGCTAATGCTTACGACGTTGCAACTAACCTGAATCTAAATGGCCGATACGTGAGCCGTATCAGTCCGCCTTTCTTGTTGCTACGCCTGCTGGCAATCAGCAATAGCGTTAAGAACCACCTCATGCGACACACCGCCGCGTACTTCACTTTTCCCTATTGCCAGCGGAAGGACTAAACGTATTTCTCCCGCCAACACTTTTTTATCACGCAACATGTGCGGCAGGTAAGCCTGCGCGGACATCTCGCGCGGTCCGTGGACCGGCAAGCCGGCACGTTTAAGTAACGTGATGATGCGCTGCGTATCTTCTGGTGCAAACTGCCCCAGGCGTTCCGACGTCCGCGCAGCCATTACCATACCTGCTGCGACCGCTTCACCATGTAACCAATTGCCATAACCCATTTCAGCTTCAATGGCATGACCGTACGTGTGCCCAAGATTCAGTAAAGCACGTAAGCCGGTTTCGCGCTCGTCTGCGGCAACAACTTCGGCTTTCAGCTCACAACAACGACGAATACACCAGGCCATTGCCGGTCCGTCCAGACGCAGTAACGCATCCAGATTCTCTTCCAGCCAGCTAAAGAATTCGCCATCAAGGATAATGCCGTACTTGATCACTTCCGCCAGACCGGACGCCAGTTCACGGGCAGGGAGCGTTTTCAGACAGTCGAGATCCACCACCACGGAGGCCGGCTGGTAAAACGCGCCGATCATATTTTTGCCGAGGGGATGGTTTACGGCGGTTTTACCGCCAACGGAGGAGTCGACCTGCGACAAAAGCGTCGTCGGGACCTGGATGAAGCGCACGCCGCGCTGATAGCTGGCAGCGGCAAAACCGGTCAGATCGCCAATGACGCCGCCGCCCAGTGCGACCAGCGTCGTATCACGACCATGCGGTTTTTGCAGCAAGGCGGTGAATACCGTATCCAGCACCGTCAGGCTTTTGTACTGCTCGCCGTCAGGCAGGATGACGCTATCAACGTTCACACCCGCTTGTTCAAGTACGTTGCGAATCTTATCAAGATAAAGGGGAGCCAGGGTTTCGTTGGTGACCAACATAACCTGATCGCCCGATTTCAGCGGTAAGAATGAAGCTGGTTCGTTAAACAAACCAGCCGCGATGGTGATAGGGTAACTACGTTCCCCGAGAGTGACGGTAATCCTCTCCATGACGCGACATCCACCTTAATGACTTATACCCGCTTACCGAGTGTGTATTAAGCCAGAATCAGTTGCTTTCCAGCATATGAATAATCTGGTTTGCAACGACTTTGGCGCTCTGATCATCGGTACGAATGGTTACGTCGGCAATCTCTTCATACAGCGGATTGCGTTCGTCGGCCAACGCTTCCAGAACTTCACGAGGCGGCGCTTCTACCTGCAACAGCGGACGTTTTTTATCGCGCTGCGTACGCGCAAGTTGTTTTTCGATGGTCGTTTCGAGATAGACCACGACGCCACGCGCGGAAAGACGATTACGGGTTTCACGCGATTTTACAGAGCCACCACCGGTAGCCAGCACAATACCCTGTTTTTCCGTCAATTCGTTGATGACTTTCTCTTCACGATCGCGGAAGCCGTCTTCACCTTCTACGTCGAAGACCCAGCCCACATCAGCTCCGGTTCGTTTCTCAATCTCTTGATCAGAATCGTAAAATTCCATATTGAGTTGTTGAGCTAACTGGCGCCCAATAGTGCTTTTTCCGGCACCCATAGGCCCAACCAGAAAGATATTGCGTTTCTCTGCCATTTTTTCGGTACTACTAAGACTATTCGTTAATGATAAACCCGCGTCGCAGACACTGAGCGCAGCAGGACATGAACTGAAACCTCATAAGATATTGCGAGAGTCAGACTGAAAATTATCTCAATACTCAAGCAGGTTTGGCAACTGAATAAATCATCAAACCAGATTGTAGACAACCCGAGTCGGCGTTGCCGGACGGCGATGAGAAGTACCGACTCTCAAATCGGTACTCCTTGTATGCTAAATAGCTGCGCACGTCAAATCCCTGAAACGAGTTAAGTGCAAAAACAACGGTGTTTCATGCATAAATCATTCTGTCGAGACCAATCTGGGCGTAATAAATACCACCAGCTCACGACGTTCGTTTTCTTTCCCATCGTGGCGAAAGAGTTGTCCAAACCAGGGGATATCGCCTAACAGCGGAATACTGTCCTTCCCAGTTTTATTCTTGTTTGAAAAAATGCCGCCCAGCGCCAGCGTCTCTCCGCTTTTTACCTCGACCTGCGTTTCAATTTCCTGCTTATCGATGGCCAGTACCTCGCCGTCTGCCTGTTGCAGCACCTGCCCCGGCATGTTCTGGCTGATGCGCAGCTTCAGGCGAATTCGCCCCTTCGGTAAAACCGTTGGGGTAACTTCCATCCCAAGCACGGCCTCTTTAAATTCCACCGACGTCGCGCCGCTTTCGCCGCTGGAAACCTGATAGGGGATCTCGCTCCCCTGCTTGATGCTGGCGGGCTGCAGATGAGAAGCCAGCAGTCGCGGACTGGCGATAATATCGAGCTGCTGCTGTTGCTCCAGCGCGGACAGCTCCAGATCCAGCAACCGCCCATTAATACGACCAATATTGAACCCGACACGAGTGGTGGCATTTGCGACCGAGAGATCGCTGGCTATCGTCGTCACTTGCCCCACGGCACCGGCTTTCTCGGCCTCTGCCAGCGTCCATTTCACCCCCAGCTCACGCAGGCTTTTTTCATTAATGGTGACGATATGCGCCGCCAGTTCTACCTGTTCTATCGGGAGATCCATTTGCGCCACCCACTGTTCCACCAGCGCCAGCGTCGGCGAGTTATCCCTGACCAGCAGTCGATTAGTGCGCTTATCCACCGTGAGGCTACCTTTGGCACTCAGCAGTTTATCCCCCGCTTTCGCCAGTTCAGTGGCATCGGCGTAATGCAGGGCAATATGCCGATTCTCCAGCGGTAAGTTCGCCTGGCGTCTTGCGACTTCCGCCTCCTGTCGCGCCGCCTCTTCACTCTGCCAGCTCTCGGAATGCACATGCAAAATCGCCCCTTCCTGACGTAACACCAGTCCGGCGCTTTTCACTACCGTCTGGAGCGCCTGTTTCCACGGGACATCCGTCAGATGCAACGACACCACGCCGCTGACATCCGGCGATACCACAAGGTTTTTTCGCTCCTGTTCAGCTAGCGCCTGAAGAACCTGCGTGACGGGAACATCATCCACCACCAGCGTCACGTTCTGGGGTTTTCCGGCCTGAACCGGCTGCAGGATGGCGATCAACACCACCAGTATCCATTGCTTCATTACCCTCTCCTTGTCGTTGCCACTGCCACCGGGGCGGGTCACACTCTTTACCTGTGCTCACCGTCAGCGTCTGTGCCGTGAGTTGCACGATAGTCCAGCCGTTATCCAGAACCTCATGTTGCTCGACACGGCGCCAGTGATGCTGCCCGTCCTGAAGCAGTCCAATATTTCGTTCCCCCCGGCTCACCATCCCCTGGAATCGCCATTGCGCCAGCTCAGCACCATGGCAATGATCTTCAGGCTGGCGGAACGGATCGCGCATGCCGGTCAGCATCGACAATGAAAGAGCCACCAACACCGCGTCCCTACCCTTCATGGAGAGGCTCCAGCCTGAGCGTTAACACTCGCTCGTCGTTTTCCGCTTTCAATGAGAATCCACTCACGGACATGCCTCGCGCCGCCAGATAACCAAACAATGACACCATCGCCTCCCACGGCGCCTTCACCGCAAGTTCTCCGCCCTGCGCCGATGGGCGCCAGTACAGTAACTGCACATTCGGCACCTGAAGCGTGAGTGGTGAAAACACCGGCGTTTGCGATGCCGATGAAATCTGTGCCTCTGTCTGCGCGCCAAAGAGGTGATACAACGTTGAACTGAGCTGACGGTTTGCCACCCGTTGCTGGTTAAGCGCGTCATCATCACGCATTCCCGGTAAGAACAGAAAAAACAGCGCGATCGTACTTAGCGCGGCCACCCAACTTACCCAACAGATAATGCGGGTACGCGGCGAAAAGGCGCACCAGGCGTCAAAGAGGGCGATCATGCGCTTCTCTCCATATCACCCGGTACTGGAACTGCCAGTATCCCTGCGCATCCCGTAGGGTGGCGCCGGTATGGCTTATCTCAAACATCGGTGAGTCTCGCAGGGCGGCTTCCAGTGTGCTGAGCGCAGAAAAGGTGAGCGCTTTTCCACTGAGCTCCAGCGAGCTCTGCTGGTAGTCCATGCTGGTCAGCCAGGCCTGTGCCGGCAAACTCAACGCAAGGTTTTCCAGCGCGGGCTGCCAGCGGCGGGTCTGCTCGCGCAATCTGTCTCGTTGAATGGCTTGCTGCGCCTGACGTTGGCGCGCCTCCAGCCGGGGTTTCACTGTTGTCAGTGCCGTGGCAAGTTGCTGCTCCGCCTGCAGTAAAACCACATTTGCCTGCCCGCTCGTGGCGCGGGTGAGATATCCGAGCAGCGTTAGTACCAGCACGATCGCCGCTGATGCGCCGAATAGCCCACCCCACATACGCAGACAGGCGTTACGCCGCTGTTGTCGCCAGGGCAAAAAATTGACGGGAGGATGCATCAACGCATTTCTCCCAGCGCCAGTCCAAGCGCAACGGCGAATGCATGACCTTCCCTGGGCACGGGAGGCTGACGGATTGAAACCGCCTGCCAGGGGTCAAAATCCTCTTCTGCGCAGAGCGCCACCTCTTCGGGTCTGAGGGAAAGCCCGGCAGCCAGGTCGTGAAGATGAGCGATCTCTGCCCGCGATTTGCGCCCCCAGGCGTTGCGCGTTGCCCACAGCCACTGCGTATCATCACGCCACGCCAGGCAGGTCTGTTCCGGGGAAAGAAAAGGCAGCAGACGCTGCAATGCGCAGGCATCCGGCGTGATCGCCGTGACGTTTACACCGAGTGTTTTCGCCAGCGTTAACAGACCCGAAATCTCTTTGTCCTGCGCGGCAGTGACCGTATAGGCCGGGGCGAGCGCATCTTCGCTATAGTCAAAGCGCAGCGCCGCCGATTCCATGTCCAACTCACGTGCCATCGAACCTGTCAGCCAGGCAGTTTGTTCACGCTCGCGAAGCGACATTGAGGGGCGTGGAAAGCGCTTTTGCCGCGTCCGACTCGCAGGAAAAGAGAGGTGAATATGATGGCGTTGCGGCAGCTCGCGACTCCACGGTTGTAACACCGCAACAAGCTGTTCGGCGTCGTGGAAATGTCCGTCGTTGATGGTGTGTTGCACCAGCGGCAGACGCCACCAGCGCTGTAGATACCACCCCGACGCGCCGCGAACGACGGCAACCGCCAGGGCTTCGTGTGGCTGAATGTGTAAGCCGACTTGCCAGAATCTGAAAGCCATTGCTGATGATCTCCTTATCACCCGTCGCTCTCGCGGGTATATCAATGCGTCTGGCTTGCCTTTATACTACCGCGCGGTTGTTTATAAACTGCCCAAATGAAACTAAATGGGAAATCTCCGGTGAAGTTCGTAAAGTATTTATTGATCCTTGCAGTATGTTGCATCCTGCTGGGAGCAGGCTCGATTTATGGCCTCTATCGCTATATTGAGCCACAGTTACCTGACGTCGCGACGCTTAAAGATGTGCGTTTGCAGATCCCGATGCAGGTTTACAGCGCAGATGGCGAGCTCATTGCGCAATATGGTGAAAAACGTCGTATTCCGGTGACGCTCAATCAGATCCCGCCGGAAATGGTCAAAGCTTTTATCGCCACAGAAGACAGTCGTTTCTATGAGCACCACGGCGTTGACCCGGTGGGGATTTTCCGTGCGGCCAGCGTTGCACTGTTCTCCGGTCACGCCTCTCAGGGGGCGAGTACCATCACGCAGCAGCTCGCAAGAAATTTCTTCCTCAGTCCTGAACGCACGCTGATGCGTAAGATTAAGGAAGTGTTCCTGGCGATCCGCATTGAGCAATTGCTGAGTAAAGATGAGATCCTCGAACTCTATCTGAACAAGATCTACCTCGGTTACCGCGCTTATGGCGTTGGGGCTGCGGCGCAGGTCTATTTCGGTAAATCAGTCGACCAGTTGGATCTGGGTGAGATAGCGGTGATTGCCGGTCTGCCGAAAGCGCCATCTACCTTTAACCCGCTTTATTCGATGGACCGCGCGACCGCACGTCGTAACGTGGTGTTGTCGCGTATGCTGAGCGAAGGGTACATCACTCAGGCACAGTACGATCAGGCGCGTAATGAGCCGATCGACGCCAACTATCATGCGCCGGAAATCGCTTTCTCCGCCCCGTACCTGTCAGAAATGGTGCGTCAGGAGATGTACAACCGTTACGGCGAAAACGCCTATGAAGACGGTTACCGCATTTACACCACGATCACCCGCAAGGTGCAGCAGGCCGCGCAACAGGCGGTACGTAATAACGTGCTGGACTATGACATGCGCCACGGCTATCGCGGTCCGGCCAACGTGCTGTGGAAAGTGGGTGAAACCGCATGGGACAGTAAAAAAATCACCGATACGCTGAAAGCGCTGCCAACTTACGGACCGTTGCTGCCGGCGGTGATCACCAGTGCAAACCCGCAGGAAGCGACGGCGACTCTGGCAGATGGCACCTCGGTCTCGCTGCGGATGGAGGGCATTCGTTGGGCGCGTCCTTATCGTTCGGACACTCAACAAGGCCCGACGCCGCGTAAAGTCACTGACGCGGTACAGACCGGCCAGCAGATCTGGGTGCGGAAGATGGGCGAAGCCTGGTGGCTGGCGCAGGTCCCGGATGTGAACTCCGCGCTGGTCTCTATCAATCCGAAAAACGGGGCTGTGCTGGCGCTGGTCGGCGGTTTTGACTTTAACCAGAGTAAGTTCAACCGTGCTACTCAGGCGCTGCGTCAGGTCGGTTCGAACATTAAGCCGTTCCTCTACACTGCCGCGATGGACAAAGGTCTGACCCTGGCGAGCATGCTGAACGACGTGCCAATCTCTCGCTGGGATGCGGGTGCCGGTTCCGACTGGCGTCCGAAAAACTCACCACCACAGTACGCAGGCCCGATTCGTTTACGTCAGGGGCTGGGTGAATCGAAAAACGTGGTGATGGTGCGCGCCATGCGGGCAATGGGCGTGGACTACGCGGCGGAATATTTGCAGCGTTTCGGCTTCCCGGCACAAAACATTGTGCATACCGAATCCCTGGCGCTGGGCTCCGCGTCATTTACTCCGCTACAGGTGGCGCGTGGTTATGCAGTCATGTCGAACGGCGGCTTCCTGGTTGATCCGTATTTCATCAGCAAGATTGAAACGGACCAGAACGGTGTGATTTTCGAAGCGAAACCGAAAATTGCCTGCCCGGAGTGTGATATCCCGGTGATTTACGGTGATACACAGAAATCCAACGTTCTGGAAAACAACAATGTGGAAGATGTCGCCATCTCTGGCGAGCAGCAGAATGCCGCCGTGCCAATGCCCAAACTGGAGCAGGCAAATCAGGCGTTAGTGGCACAGATCGGGGCGCAAGAGTACGCACCGCACGTGATCAACACGCCGCTGGCTTTCCTGATTAAGAGCGCGCTGAATACCAACATCTTCGGCGAACCCGGCTGGATGGGCACCGGCTGGCGTGCAGGTCGCGATCTGAATCGCCACGATATCGGCGGTAAAACCGGGACCACCAACAGCTCGAAAGATGCCTGGTTCTCCGGCTACGGTCCGGGGGTGGTCACCTCCGTGTGGATTGGATTTGACGATCACCGTCGTGACCTGGGGCGCACCACTGCCTCTGGCGCGATCAAAGATCAAATCTCCGGCTACGAAGGCGGCGCGAAGAGTGCGCAACCCGCGTGGGATGCTTACATGAAGGCGGTGCTGGAAGGGGTTCCTGAGGAGCCGCTGACGCCGCCACCGGGCATCGTCACGGTCAATATCGACCGCAGTACCGGACAACTGGCAAACGGCGGTAACAGCCGGGCAGAATATTTCATCGAAGGCACGCAGCCGACACAGCAGGCGGTGCATGAGGTGGGAACCACCATCACTGATGGTGGTGAAACACACGAACTGTTCTAAATAAAAAAGGCGCTGCGGCGCCTTTTTTCATTCCTACAAGAAATCCCGTTTACAGCCGCCCCTGCCCTTTCAGCCATTCGCGAACAAGGAACAACGCGCTCACGTTTCGTGCTTCGGTGAAGTCGGGGTCTTCCAGCAGATCCATCAGATGCGCCAGCGGCCAGCGCACCTGCGGCAACGGTTCGGGTTCATCGCCTTCCAGTGACTCGGGATAAAGGTCTTCCGCCACCACGATATTCATCTTGCTGGAGAAGTAAGACGGCGCCATGCTGAGTTTTTTCAAAAAAGTCAGATCGTTTGCCCCAAAACCGACCTCTTCTTTCAGTTCCCGGTTCGCCGCTTCAAACACGCTTTCACCGGGGTCGATCAACCCTTTGGAAAAGCCCAGCTCATAGGACTCTGTTCCCACCGCGTATTCACGAATCAGGATCAGATGATCGTCAACGATCGGGACAATCATTACCGCTTCACGGGTAGAGGGACGCATCCGTTCATAGACGCGACGCACGCCGTTGCTGAATTCGAGGTCCACGCTTTCAACGCTAAATAGCCGCGACTGCGCGACAGTTTCGACGTTCAGAATGGTGGGTTTTTGTAATGATTTGCTCATCGTGAGAATCTATGCCGTGAAATCAGTCGTTATTGTGCGATACGTAACACGGTTTCGGCAATGCGAATTGCCGGTTATTTACATTTATGTAACCTAATAAAAATATAATTCCTGGTTCAAATTAAAAGTCAATAGGTTGAAATAGGTCCAGGAATTTGCTGATATTCCGCTTTTGTAGGTTTTGCTATCATCAGCATTCACTGGGATGCGCTGAAAAATGCTCAAGTTCAACTCCATGCTTGCCGATAGCCAACCACGGGATCACGTTTATTGTGACAGGGTGCGACTGACCACGCCTGACAGATTAAGTAAGATGGGGAAAGCATGAGCACCATTCTGATTTTTTTAGCGGCGTTGCTGGCCTGCGTATTGCTGGCCTGGTGGCGACTTAACGTTCGTGCCAGACGGCGTAAGCTGCCATGGACGAATGCGTTCTCAGAGGCGGCAACGCGCAAACTCACGCCTGAAGAACGCAGCGCCGTTGAAAATTATCTTGATAGCCTGAGCCAAATCCAGCAGGTACCCGGTCCGACAGGCGCCAGCGCGGCCCCGGTTTCCCTGACGCTGAATGCTGAAAGCAATAGCGTCATCATTCTGACCCATTCCATCACCCGCTACGGCATCACGACGGACGATCCGAATAAGTGGCGCTACTACCTCGATTCCGTTGAAGTCCATCTGCCGCCCTTCTGGGAACAGTATATTAATGATGAAAACAGCGTTGAACTGATCCACACCGATACGCTGCCGCTGGTGATCTCGCTGAATGGTCATTCCCTGCAAGAGTATATGCAGGAGGCGCGTGGTTACGCGCTGCAACCGACCACGTCCACACAGGCGTCGATTCGCGGCGAAGAGAGCGAGCAAATTGAGCTGCTGAACATTCGTCAGGAGACGCATGAAGAGTATGCGCTCAGCCGCCCGGCCGGTTTCCGCGAAGCGCTGTTGATTGTCGCCGCCTTCCTGCTGTTCTTTTTCTGTCTGGTAACGCCGGACGTCTTTGTGCCGTGGATGGTGGGCGGAGCCGTGCTGTTGCTGGCGGCAGGATTGTGGGGCTTATTCGCTCCGCCGTCGAAAACCGCGCTACGCGAAATTCACTGCCTGCGGGGAACGCCGCGCCGCTGGGGACTGTTTGGCGAAAATGACCAGGAGCAGATTAACAATATCTCGCTGGGGATTATCGACCTGGTTTATCCGACTCACTGGCAGCCTTACATTGCGCAGGATCTCGGCCAGCAAACAGATATTGATATTTATCTCGATCGCCACGTCGTGCGTCAGGGGCGGTTTTTATCCCTGCATGACGAGGTCAAAAACTTCCCGTTGCAGCACTGGGTACGCAGCACGATCATCGCGGGTGGTTCGCTGCTGGTATTGCTCATGCTGCTGTTCTGGATCCCGCTCGATATGCCGATTAAGTTCACACTATCGTGGATGAAGGGTGCACAAACCATCGAAGCGACCAGCGTAAAACAGCTTGAACAGTCGGGCGTGCGCGTCGGCGACACGTTGAATCTTCGCGGTACCGGCATGTGTAATATTCATGCGCAGGGTACCTGGAGTGCGCAAACCAGTTCGCCGTTTATGCCGTTTGACTGCTCGCAGATCATCTGGAATGACGCCCCAGCGCTGCCGTTGCCAGAATCCGATCTGGTGAACAAAGCCACTGCGCTCTCGCAGGCCGTTAACCGCCAGTTGCACCCCAAACCGGAAGATGACTCTCGCGTCAGCGCGGCCTTGCGTTCCGCTATTCAGAAATCGGGCATGGTGCTGCTGGATGATTTTGGCGATATCGTCCTGAAAACCGCCGAACTGTGCGCAGCAGAAGATGAGTGTGTGCGCCTCAAAAATGCGCTGGTTAACCTGGGGAACAGTAAAGACTGGAACGCGCTGGTGAAACGTGCCAACGCAGGCAAACTGGACGGGGTTAATGTTCTGCTGCGTCCCGTCAGCGCCGAATCGCTCGACAATCTGGTCACCACCTCCACCGCGCCCTTTATTACCCGCGAGACCGCCCGCGCCGCCCAGTCGCTGAACAGCCCTGCCCCTGGCGGATTCCTGATCGTCAGTGATGAAGGCAGCGATCTGGTCGATCAGCCCTGGCCGACCGTATCGCTGTACGACTACCCGGCGCAGGAACAGTGGAGCGCCTTCCAGCGACTGGCGCAAATGCTGATGAACACGCCGTTTAGCGCCGAAGGGATCGTCACCAATATTTATACTGATGCCAATGGCACGCAGCACATTGGCCTGCACCGCATTCCCGATCGTTCCGGTTTGTGGCGTTATCTCGGCACCACGCTGCTGATGCTGACGATGTTAGCCTGCACACTCTATAATGGCGTGCAGGCATTCCGCCGCTATCAGCGCCATCGCACCCGCATGATGGAGATTCAGCAGTACTATGAAAGCTGTCTGAATCCGAAGCTCATCAGCGCTCCGGAAAGCCTCATCTGATAACATGTCTGCGGCGCCGGGTGTGCTACCCTGTGCCGCATCGCGTTTTCTTCTGGAGAGTTCCCATGCATATTGATATTGCCTGGCAGAACGTGGATACCGTTCTGTTAGACATGGATGGCACGCTGCTCGACCTGGCGTTTGATAACTACTTCTGGCAAAAGCTGGTGCCTGAAACCTACGGGGCGCAGAACGGGATCTCGCCACAAGAGGCGCAGGAACGCATCCGCCAGGAATATCACGCCGTGCAGCATACGCTAAACTGGTACTGTCTTGATTACTGGAGCGATCGTCTGGGTCTGGATATCTGCGCGATGACCACCGCGATGGGGCCGCGAGCCGTGTTGCGTGACGATACGGTCCCCTTTTTAGATGCGCTCAAAGCCTGCGGTAAACGACGGATTTTGCTGACCAACGCGCATCCGCATAATCTGGCCGTGAAGCTGGAGCATACCGGTCTGGCCTCACACCTTGATTTATTACTTTCTACCCACACATTTGGATATCCCAAAGAGGATCAGCGGTTATGGCGCGCCGTGGCGGAAGAAACGGGAATGAGTGCAGAGAAAACGCTGTTTATCGACGATAGCGAACCTATTCTCGATGCGGCGGCGAAGTTTGGTATTCGTTATTGCCTCGGTGTAACTAACCCCGACTCTGGCATTGCGGAAAAAGAATATACGCGCCATCCGTCACTGAATGACTACCGCCGACTGATCCCCTCACTGATGTGAAGGAGACGCCATGAAAGAGAAGCCCCCGGTTGAGGTCAGACTGGATAAATGGCTATGGGCTGCGCGGTTTTATAAAACCCGCGCACTGGCCCGCGAAATGGTGGACGGCGGGAAAGTTCACTATAACGGACAGCGCAGTAAGCCGAGCAAGATCGTCGAACTGAACGCTACGCTGACGCTGCGTCAGGGCAATGATGAGCGCACCGTGGTGATCAAAGCGATTACCGAGCAGCGTCGTCCGGCCAGTGAAGCCGTCACGCTGTACGAAGAGACGCCGGAAAGCGTAGAGAAACGCGAAAAAATGGCGCTGGCGCGTAAGCTTAACGCTTTGACCATGCCGCACCCGGACAGGCGACCGGACAAAAAAGAACGCCGCGACCTGTTACGATTTAAACACGGCGACAGTGAATAACTGTCGCCCGCAAGAGAGATGATTATGCCGCAACATGACCAATTACACCGCTATCTGTTTGAAAACTTTGCCGTGCGCGGCGAACTGGTAACCGTATCGGAAACCCTGCAACAGATCCTCGAAAACCATACCTATCCGCAGCCGGTGAAAACCGTGCTGGCTGAGTTACTGGTCGCCACCAGTCTGCTCACGGCGACGCTGAAGTTCGCCGGTGATATCACCGTTCAGCTCCAGGGTGATGGTCCGCTGAGCCTCGCGGTGATCAACGGCAACAATAATCAGCAGATGCGCGGCGTCGCGCGTGTCCAGGGTGAGATCCCGGATGATGCAGACCTGAAAACGCTGGTCGGCAATGGTTATCTGGTCATTACCATTACCCCGGAAGAAGGTGAGCGTTATCAGGGCGTTGTCGGTCTGGAAGGCGATACTCTGGCGGCATGTCTGGAAGATTACTTCCTGCGTTCTGAGCAGTTGCCAACCCGTCTGTTCATTCGTACCGGTGATGTTGACGGGAAAGCCGCTGCCGGCGGAATGCTGCTGCAGGTGATGCCGGCCCAGGATGCGCAAGCAGATGACTTCAACCATCTGGCCACGCTGACCGAAACCATCAAAGCGGACGAGTTACTGACCCTGCCCGCTAATGAGGTACTGTGGCGTCTGTATCATGAAGAAGAAGTCACCCTTTACGATCCGCAGGACGTTGAGTTCAAATGCACCTGCTCTCGCGAACGCTGTGCTGGCGCACTGAAAACGCTGCCGGACGAAGAGGTGGATAGCATTCTGGCGGAAGAAGGCGAAATCGATATGCATTGCGACTATTGCGGGAGTCACTACCTGTTCAATGCTATGGATATTGCCGAGATCCGTAATAACGCCTCCCCTGCCGATCCGCAGGTTCACTGATCAATATCCTGAACCGGTCGGACGACGCGAAGCGTCTCCGACCGTCTGCAATTTATTCCGCACTTTTTGCTAAAATTTTCTTTCGTGGTGAATCGATATTTTGTATGTAAGTGGTTTGTTAATTTCCCGCATGAATGCGATTACACTCACAACATTCCCGTGAAAAATACTAATTTTTAACCTTTCAGGAACATTTTCCACAACTAAAAAGTCATTCCTGCCATAATAAGCCCCGCTTCGTGACTGGAGTCACAGCGTTTTCAGTCAATCGTGATTTTGTCCAGATAAGTAAATCTATGAGCCTTGTCGCGGTTAACACCCCCAAAAAAACCTTACTATTTCAGGTAATACATATTGGCTAAGGAGCAGTGATATGCGCGTGAAACGATTAACCCCGCAAGATCTCAAGGCTTATGGTATCAGCGACGTTCAGGATATCGTTTACAACCCGAGCTATGAAACCCTTTATCAGGAAGAGCTAGACCCAAGCCTGGAAGGTTACGAGCGCGGTGTGTTGACGGACCTGGGTGCCGTTGCAGTTGATACCGGTATTTTCACCGGACGTTCGCCGAAGGATAAGTACATTGTTCGTGATGACACCACGCGTGACACGCTGTGGTGGTCCGACAAAGGAAAAGGCAAGAACGACAACAAACCGCTGTCCCAGGAAACCTGGCAGCACCTGAAAGGATTAGTCACCAAACAACTTTCCGGTAAACGTCTGTTTATCGTTGATGCTTTCTGTGGCGCAAACGCCGACACCCGCCTCTCTGTCCGCTTCATTACTGAAGTGGCGTGGCAGGCGCATTTCGTGAAGAACATGTTTATTCGCCCGAGCGATGACGAACTGGAAGGCTTTGAGCCTGACTTTATCGTGATGAACGGCGCGAAATGCACAAACCCACAGTGGAAAGAGCAGGGTCTGAACTCCGAGAACTTTGTCGCCTTCAACCTGACCGAACGTATCCAGCTGATTGGTGGTACCTGGTACGGCGGCGAAATGAAGAAAGGCATGTTCTCAGTGATGAACTACCTGCTGCCGTTGAAAGGCATTGCATCGATGCACTGTTCCGCCAACGTGGGCGAGAAAGGCGACGTTGCCGTGTTCTTCGGTCTTTCCGGCACCGGGAAAACGACTCTCTCCACCGACCCGAAACGTCGTCTGATCGGCGATGACGAGCACGGCTGGGACGACGATGGCGTGTTCAACTTTGAAGGCGGTTGCTACGCAAAAACAATCAAGCTGTCGAAAGAAGCGGAACCGGAAATCTACAACGCTATCCGCCGTGATGCGCTGTTAGAAAACGTCACCGTGCGCGACGATGGGACTATTGATTTTGACGACGGTTCGAAAACCGAGAACACTCGCGTTTCCTATCCGATCTACCACATCGAAAACATCGTTAAGCCGGTTTCCAAAGCCGGTCATGCCACGAAGGTGATCTTCCTGACCGCTGACGCTTTTGGCGTGCTGCCACCGGTTTCCCGCCTGACCGCCAACCAGACGCAGTACCACTTCCTGTCTGGCTTCACGGCTAAACTGGCAGGGACTGAGCGCGGTGTCACCGAGCCGACGCCAACCTTCTCAGCCTGCTTCGGCGCAGCATTCCTGTCGCTGCACCCGACGCAGTATGCTGAAGTGCTGGTGAAACGCATGCAGGCCGCTGGCGCGCAGGCTTACCTGGTCAACACCGGCTGGAACGGTACGGGCAAACGTATCTCTATCAAAGATACCCGCGCGATTATCGACGCCATCCTGAATGGTTCTCTGGACGATGCGGAAACCTTCAGCCTGCCGATGTTTGATCTGGCGATCCCGACTGAGTTGCCAGGTGTAGATACTCGTATTCTCGACCCGCGTAATACCTACGGGTCTCCGGAGCAGTGGCAGGAAAAAGCGACTGCGCTGGCGAAACTGTTCATCGAGAACTTCGAGAAATACACCGATACGCCAGCAGGCGAAGCGCTGGTCAGCGCCGGACCGAAGCTGTAAGCCACCAGAGCGGATAAAGCAAAAATAACAAGGGAGGCATTTCGCCTCCCTTTTTTACGTCTCTTTGGTTGTTCCCTGGACGCGGACCACTGGAACCGGTAGCCAGGCGCGGATAGAAAGTCCGCCCCGCTCACTGGTACCAATTTCCAGCATACCGTTATGGTTATCGATGATTCGCTGCACGATCGCCAGCCCTAACCCGGTACCGCTGGTGCTACGCGCACTGTCGCCACGCACAAAGGGCTGGAACAAGTGTTTACGCTGTTCGGGCTTAATGCCGGGACCGTCATCTTCCACCTGGAACCAGGCGCGATGAGGTTCCGTCCCGCTGCTGACTTTGATCCATCCGTTGCCGTAACGTGCGGCGTTAACCACCATATTAGCCACCGCTCGTTTGATAGACAGCGGGTGCATTTTCACCTGAATGCTGCCCGGCTGTAGCGCGGTCTCAATTTCACGCTCATAGCCACTTTCTGCCGCCACCACTTCGCCCAGCACGGCGTTAAGATCGGCCATCTCCATCGGCATCTCCTGACCGGTACGCAGATAGTCGATGAACTGCTCAATGATCGCGTTGCACTCTTCGATATCTTTGTTGATGGACTCCGCCAGATAACCATCCTGCTCGCTCATCATCTCTGTCGCCAGGCGAATACGCGTCAGCGGCGTTCGGAGATCGTGACTGACCCCCGCCATCAACAGCGTTCGGTCATCCGCTAACTGCTTCACCCCCGCCGCCATATGGTTGAACGCACGGGTCACCGAGCGCACCTCGGACGCACCATACTCGCGCAGCGGCGGTGGAATAATGCCTTTCCCTACCTGCAGCGCGGCATGTTCGAGATCCACAAGGGGTCGGTTTTGTATACGAATAAACAGCCACGCCCCCCCTATCGCCAGCAACATGATGGCCAGCGTATAGCGAAACAGCGGGGAGAAATCGCCCTGATGAATTTCCGTTAACGGCACGCGCACCCAGATATTGGGCGACAGCCAGGTTTTCAGCCAGACAACCGGTGAACTTTTGTTGACCTCAACGCGCACTTCCGTCGGCCCGCCCAGCTGCTGCGCCATCTGATGGCTTAAAAATTCATAGTGTTGCGCCCAGCGCAGTCCCGCCTCTTCGGCGGCTTCATTGGAGTAGAGAGAAATCCCCAGCTCACGGTAAATTTCCCGGCGAAAAGCGGGAGGCACCACCAGTTGCGTGCCGTCCTCCAGTTGCAGTTTATCGGTCATCAGCATACGCACTTCGTAGGCCAGGACCTTATTAAACTGCTGGAGACTCGGCAGAATCGCAAAGTTCAGCACCACCAGATAGGTCGTCACCAGGCTGACAAACAGCAGGGTGACGATGAGCAACAACGTGCGGGCAAATGAACTTCGTGGCGAGAAGCGCATTCGCCTCATGCTTTAGAACCGTCCGGTACGAAGACGTAGCCCAGGCCCCACACGGTCTGGATATAACGCGGATGAGCGGGATCCTCTTCGACCATACGACGCAGACGGGAAATCTGTACGTCGATGGAACGTTCCATTGCAGAATACTCACGGCCACGCGCCAGGTTCATCAGTTTGTCACGGGACAGCGGCTCACGCGGGTGGCTCACCAGCGCTTTCAGTACCGCAAATTCACCACTGGTGAGCGGCATCGGCTCGTCTTCGCGGAACATTTCGCGGGTTCCCAGGTTCAGCTTGAACTTACCAAAGGCAATGACCGCTTCTTCCTGAGAAGGCGCGCCCGGCAGTTCGTTCGCCTGACGACGCAGCACCGCGCGAATACGCGCCAGCAGTTCGCGTGGGTTAAACGGTTTCGGGATATAGTCATCGGCGCCGATTTCCAGCCCGACAATGCGGTCAACTTCTTCCCCTTTCGCCGTGACCATGATGATCGGCATCGGGTTACTCTGGCTGCGCAGACGGCGGCAAATAGACAGTCCATCTTCACCCGGCAGCATCAGATCCAGTACCATAAGGTGGAAAGATTCGCGGGTTAGCAGACGATCCATTTGCTCGGCGTTAGCGACGCTTCGAACCTGGAAGCCCTGCTCGGTCAGATAACGCTCCAGCAGCGCGCGCAGGCGCATGTCGTCATCGACCACCAGAATTTTATAGTTCTCTTGCATTGTTTGTACTCCCAAAGGTTCGCAACAATTGAAGGTATGTATTCTTAAAAAAGCTTACGTTCGTCACCAGCGAATTCTGGTATGAATTCCAGGCTAAATTGTTACAAAGCATATTTAACAGCAGCTTAAGTATACAATGAAACGCGCAGCACATTATTTATTCTGTTATCAGGGTGACGTAATACGAATTGTGCGCTTCGTCACAGACTTAAAGGTAATCAACAAGATGAAAACGCCTCTGATCACCCGGGAAGGGTACGAAAAACTCAAAAGCGAGCTCAATTACCTCTGGCGTGAAGAACGCCCGGAAGTCACCAAGAAGGTGACCTGGGCGGCGAGTCTGGGTGACCGCAGCGAGAATGCCGACTACCAGTATAATAAAAAGCGGCTACGTGAGATCGACCGACGCGTCCGCTACCTGACCAAATGCATGGAGAATTTGAAGATCGTCGATTACTCCCCGCAACAGGAAGGCAAAGTGTTTTTCGGCGCCTGGGTCGAGATCGAAAATGACGATGGCGACACCCGTCGCTTTCGGATTGTCGGTTACGATGAAATTTTCGGCCGCAAAGATTACATCTCCATCGACTCGCCGATGGCGCGCGCGCTGCTGAAAAAAGAGGTCGGCGATCTCGCGGTGGTCAACACGCCTGGCGGGGAAGCAAGCTGGTACGTGAATGCGATCGAATACGTAAAATGAGCAGGAACAATCCGAAGCCCCGCGCTATGGCTGGCGTTTTTGCCCATCAATCCGTATAACTGTTCCCTGATTTTTTACTCAGTAGATGAAGCCAATCCATGATGAATGATTCTTTCTGCCGCATTATTGCGGGTGAAATTCAGGCCCGGGCCGACCAGGTCACCGCTGCCGTTCGCCTGCTTGACGAAGGGAACACCGTGCCGTTTATCGCACGTTACCGTAAGGAAATCACCGGCGGCCTGGATGATACGCAGTTGCGTAATCTGGAGACCCGACTGGGCTATTTGCGTGAACTGGAAGAGCGCCGTCAGGCCATTCTCAAGTCCATTTCCGAGCAAGGCAAACTGACCGATGATCTGGCTAATGCCATCAATGGCACGTTAAGTAAGACCGAACTCGAAGACCTTTACCTCCCGTATAAACCCAAACGCCGCACCCGTGGACAGATAGCGATTGAAGCCGGTCTGGAACCGCTGGCCGACCTGTTGTGGAACGACCCGTCACACGATCCGGACACCGAAGCGGCGAAATATATCGATGCAGAGAAAGGGGTTGCCGACAGCAAAGCCGCACTTGATGGCGCACGCTATATCCTGATGGAACGCTTTGCCGAAGACGCTGCGCTGCTGGCGAAGGTACGTGATTATCTGTGGAAAAATGCCCATCTGGTTGCCAGCGTAGTCAGCGGCAAAGAAGAGGAAGGCGCAAAATTCCGCGACTATTTCGATCATCACGAGCCGATCGCCTCCGTGCCTTCTCACCGTGCGCTGGCGATGTTCCGTGGCCGTAATGAAGGCGTGTTGCAGCTTTCGCTGAATGCCGATCCGCAGTTCGATGAGCCGCCGAAAGAGAGTCACTGCGAGCAAATCATTATGGATCACCTCGGCCTGCGTCTGAACAACGCACCGGCAGACAGCTGGCGCAAAGGCGTGGTGAGTTGGACGTGGCGTATCAAGGTGCTGATGCACCTCGAAACCGAACTGATGGGGACCGTCCGCGAGCGCGCGGAAGACGAAGCAATCAACGTATTCGCCCGCAACCTGCACGACCTGCTGATGGCGGCACCGGCGGGTCTGCGCGCCACCATGGGTCTCGATCCGGGTCTGCGTACCGGGGTAAAAGTCGCCGTGGTGGATGGCACCGGTAAGCTGGTCGCCACCGATACCATCTATCCTCACACCGGTCAGGCGGCGAAAGCTGCCGTAGTGGTGGCTGCGCTGTGTGAAAAGTACAATGTGGAACTGGTGGCGATTGGTAACGGCACCGCCTCGCGTGAAACCGAACGCTTCTTCCTCGACGTACAGAAACAGTTCCCGAAAGTGACGGCGCAAAAAGTGATTGTCAGCGAAGCCGGAGCGTCAGTCTATTCCGCGTCAGAACTGGCGGCCCAGGAGTTCCCGGATCTCGACGTTTCGCTGCGCGGCGCGGTCTCCATTGCGCGCCGTCTGCAGGATCCGCTCGCTGAGCTGGTGAAAATCGATCCGAAATCGATCGGCGTCGGACAGTATCAGCATGACGTCAGCCAGACACAGTTAGCCCGTAAGCTGGATGCGGTGGTGGAAGACTGTGTGAACGCCGTCGGCGTTGATTTGAACACGGCATCGGTTCCGCTGTTAACCCGTGTAGCCGGTCTGACCCGCATGATGGCGCAGAATATCGTGGCCTGGCGCGATGAGAACGGGCAGTTCCAGAATCGTCAGCAACTGCTGAAAGTCAGCCGTCTGGGGCCGAAAGCCTTCGAACAGTGCGCAGGCTTCCTGCGTATTAACCACGGTGATAACCCGCTGGATGCTTCCACCGTTCACCCGGAAGCCTATCCGGTCGTGGAACGTATTCTGGCGGTAACCCAACAGGCGCTGAAAGACCTGATGGGCAACAGCAGCGAACTGCGCAATCTGAAAGCCGTCGATTTCACCGACGACAAGTTTGGTGTCCCGACCGTCAGCGATATCATCAAAGAGCTGGAGAAACCGGGTCGCGATCCGCGTCCGGAGTTCAAAACCGCGCAGTTTGCCGATGGCGTCGAAACCATGAACGATCTACAGCCGGGGATGATTCTCGAGGGTGCCGTCACCAACGTCACCAACTTTGGCGCGTTTGTGGATATCGGCGTTCACCAGGATGGACTGGTCCACATCTCATCGCTGTCGAAC
Source organism: Citrobacter freundii complex sp. CFNIH2 (assembly GCF_002880615.1). NCBI lineage: Bacteria > Pseudomonadati > Pseudomonadota > Gammaproteobacteria > Enterobacterales > Enterobacteriaceae > Citrobacter > Citrobacter freundii complex sp. CFNIH2. The sequence continues at coordinate 3,636,379 of NZ_CP025757.1, forward strand.
AAGTTTGTCGACGATCCACACACGGTGGTGAAAGCAGGCGATATCGTGAAGGTGAAAGTGCTGGAGGTTGACCTGCAGCGTAAGCGTATTGCCCTGACAATGCGCCTGGACGAACAGCCGGGTGAAACCAATGCCCGTCGCGGCGGCGGCAATGACCGTCCGGCAGCGAAAGCGGCAAAACCACGTACTCGTGAAGCGCAACCCGCCGGCAACAGCGCGATGATGGATGCGCTGGCGGCAGCAATGGGTAAAAAACGTTAAGTTTGGATCATGTGCCGGATGGCGGCGGAATCGCCCTATCCGGCCCGTTAACGCATTCACCTTCTCCATCACGTTATATTTATCACGCCATTAACAGATGAAACCTTAATTAAACATTAACAACGTTAATTTATTAAAAATTCAAATCATTTCACCTGCTGGTTATTATTTTTGAGCCATATCAAAAATGACGCAGATTATTATTCAAACCAACATTCCGTCACATTTAATCGGTTGAAGATAAAAACCATTCTCATTATCATTGTATTGTAGAATATTTAGTCTTTCCTTCGTTGGCTAATCATCTGGTCTCATGCCGCGCCCCTTTGCCCCATGAGGTAAACATCCAGTTAGCGAGAAATAAGTAGGCTCTTATGCAATTTACTCCAGATACTGCGTGGAAAATTACCGGTTTTGCCCGTGAAATAAGTCCTGCATACCGTCAGAAACTGCTTTCCCTCGGCATGCTCCCGGGTTCCTCATTTAACGTGGTGCGCGTCGCCCCCTTAGGCGATCCTGTTCATATTGAAACGCGTCGCGTTAGCCTGGTATTGCGTAAAAAAGACCTGGCATTATTAGAAGTGGAAGCGGTTTCCTGTTAATACAGTGAGTCAATAACGATGAAAAAATTAACCATTGGTTTAATTGGTAATCCAAATTCCGGCAAGACGACCCTATTTAACCAACTGACCGGTGCGCGCCAGCGCGTAGGCAACTGGGCCGGGGTCACCGTAGAACGTAAAGAGGGGCAATTCACGACCACGGATCATCAGGTCACGCTGGTCGATCTGCCCGGCACGTATTCGCTCACTACCATCTCTTCGCAAACCTCTCTGGATGAGCAGATTGCCTGCCACTATATTCTGAGCGGCGACGCCGACCTGTTAATTAACGTGGTAGATGCCTCAAATCTTGAGCGTAACCTCTATCTGACGCTGCAACTGCTTGAGCTGGGCATTCCGTGCATTGTCGCACTCAACATGCTCGACATTGCGGAAAAACAGAAAATCCGTATTGATATCGACGCCCTTTCAACCCGCCTTGGCTGCCCGGTCGTCCCGCTGGTTTCTACTCGTGGACGCGGTATCGAAGCGCTGAAGCTGGCGATTGACCGCCACAGCAAGAATGAAAACGTCGAACTGGTGCATTACGCCCAGCCGCTGCTGCGTGAGGCCGATAAACTGGCAAACGCAATGGCAAAAGAGATGCCGGTACAACAACGCCGCTGGCTCGGCCTGCAAATGCTGGAAGGGGATATCTACAGCCGGGCATACGCTGGTGACGCCGCTGCGCAGCTGGAGATTTCACTGGCGCATCTGAGCGACGAGATGGACGATCCGGCACTGCATATCGCCGATGCGCGTTACCAGTGCATTGCGGCGATCTGCGACGTGGTGAGCAACACCCTGACGGCAGAGCCCAGCCGCTTTACAACAGCGGTGGATAAAATCATCCTCAACCGTTTTCTCGGTCTGCCGATCTTCCTGTTTGTGATGTACCTGATGTTCCTGCTCGCCATTAACATTGGCGGCGCGCTGGCCCCGATTTTTGATGCTGGCTCTGTGGCGATCTTTATTCACGGTATCCAGTGGATCGGTTATACCCTTCACTTCCCGGACTGGCTAACCATCTTCCTCGCACAAGGGCTTGGCGGCGGGATTAACACCGTTCTGCCGCTGGTTCCGCAGATCGGCATGATGTACCTGTTCCTCTCGTTCCTCGAAGACTCCGGTTACATGGCGCGCGCAGCGTTTGTGATGGACCGTCTGATGCAGGCGCTGGGACTGCCGGGCAAATCATTCGTTCCTCTGATTGTCGGCTTTGGCTGCAACGTGCCGTCGGTGATGGGAGCCCGTACCCTGGATGCGCCACGCGAGCGTCTGATGACCATCATGATGGCACCGTTCATGTCCTGTGGGGCGCGACTGGCGATTTTCGCCGTGTTTGCTGCGGCTTTCTTCGGGCAGAACGGCGCGCTGGCGGTGTTCTCCCTGTATGTGCTGGGCATTGTGATGGCAGTACTGACCGGTCTGATGCTCAAACACACGATCATGCGTGGCGAAGCCTCTCCGTTTGTTATGGAGCTTCCGGTTTATCACGTCCCGCATATCAAGAGCCTGATCATCCAGACCTGGCAGCGGCTGAAAGGATTTGTGCTGCGCGCCGGTAAAGTGATCGTCATTGTCAGCATCTTCCTGAGCGCGTTTAACAGCTTTTCGCTCAGCGGCAAGATTGTCGATAACATCAACGATTCGGCGCTGGCCTCCGTCAGTCGCGTCATCACCCCCATCTTCAAACCGATTGGCGTTCACGAAGACAACTGGCAGGCAACGGTCGGGCTGTTCACGGGCGCGATGGCGAAAGAAGTAGTGGTTGGTACGCTCAACACGCTCTATACCGCAGAAAACATTCAGGATGAGGAATTTAATCCGGCTGAATTTCATCTTGGCGATGAGCTGCTGAGCGCGCTGGATGAAACCTGGCAGAGCCTGAAAGACACCTTCAGCCTGAGCGTACTGGCGAACCCTATTGAAGCCAGCAAAGGCGACGGAGAAATGGCGACCGGCGCAATGGGTGTCATGGATGCGAAATTTGGCAGCGCGGCGGCAGCTTACAGTTACCTGATTTTCGTCCTGCTGTACGTTCCGTGCATCTCGGTAATGGGGGCAATTGCCCGTGAATCGAGCCGCGGCTGGATGGGCTTCTCCATTATGTGGGGCCTGAACATTGCCTACTCGTTGTCAACCCTGTTCTACCAGGTTGCCAGCTACAGTGAGCATCCACGCTACAGTCTGGTCTGCATCCTGGCCGTGATCCTGTTTAACGTTGTGGTGCTGGGACTGCTGCGTCGGGCGCGTAGCCGGGTGGATGTCAATCTGCTGGCCACGCGGAAAAACGCCAGCGACTGCTGCGCCAGTACAACCACCGGCGATTGCCACTAAGGTGTCACGATGGCTTCGCTGATTCAGGTTCGCGATTTACTGGCCCTGCGGGGGCGCATGGAGGCCGCGCAAATTAGCCATACATTGCATACGCCGCAGCCGATGATCGACGCCATGCTCAATCAACTGGAAATGATGGGTAAAGCCATGCGAATTCAGGAAGAGCCTGACGGCTGTCTCTCCGGAAGCTGCAAAAGTTGCCCGGAAGGCAAAGCTTGCCTGCGTGAATGGTGGGCGTTACGCTAGGTTGATACCGGATGGTGGGATAAACGCCGCCATCCGGTATTTTGCGTGCCCGGTCCCACAACACTCAATCACTTTCTGCAAGGCCACGATTTCCTCCCGCCCTCTTCGCACCGTTAACAATAGGGAGATGCTTTCCCGCCTCCTGCCCGCTAGAGTCACGCCATCTTTTATTCCGGTGAGGGATCGCCATGAATACAGCCTCCAGCGCGACACCGCATGATGCAATTTTCAAAACATTTTTGAGCCACCCGGCAACCGCGCAGGATTTTCTTCAACTCCACCTTCCTGCCTCCTTACGTGCGCTTTGCGACCTGCAAACACTGAAACTGGAACCGACGAGTTTTATTGAGGAGGAGTTGCGTGCGTACTATTGCGATGTGCTGTGGTCACTGAAAACCCGCGAAGGAGAGGGGTATATCTACGTCGTCATTGAACATCAGAGCACCGCCGATCCGCATATGGCGTTCCGTCTCATGCGCTACGCGATTGCAGCAATGCAACGACATCTGGATGCCGGCCACCGGACACTCCCCCTGGTGATACCCATGCTGTTTTATCACGGTACGGTCAGCCCCTACCCTTTCTCGCTCTGCTGGCTGGACGAATTTGACGACCCGGAAGCCGCACGACGACTGTATGGCGCAGCATTGCCACTGGTGGATATTACCGTCGTTTCCGATGACGAGATTATGCAGCATCGTCGCATGGCACTCCTCGAACTGGTGCAAAAGCATATCCGCAAGCGGGATCTACTGGGGTTAGTGGAAAAACTGGCGACCCTGCTTATTACAGGACACGCTAATGACAACCAACTAAAAGCTCTGTTTAATTATCTGTTGCAGGCGGGCGACACCGATCGCTTTCGCGATTTTATTCATGGCATGGCCGACCGATTACCCAAGCACAAGGAGAGATTGATGACTATCGCCGAAAGATTACGTCAGGAAGGGCATCACCGTGGTCTTCAGGAGGGCCATGTCAGTGGATTACAGGAAGGACTGGAAAGGGGGATGGAAGAGGGGGATGGAAAAGGGTTTGCAGCAGGGTAAACGTGAGGAAGCACTGCGCATCGCGGCCAGCATGCTGGCTGACGGCATTGACCGCCAGACCATCCTCAGAATCACCGGGCTTACCGCCGATGACCTCATCACGCGAAACCATTAATCTCAGGCCCGGAAGGTTCTTTCCCCTTCCCGGGCGCTTCTTTTCGCGTTACAGCCTCTGCTTCAGCGCCACCAGCGCCTGACAAAACGCATCAGGATGCGAAATAAACGGGGCATGCGCCGCCCCGGCAAAGATCAGCGATTCGCTCTCTGGCCATAGTGCATCAAGCAGTGGCACCACCTTGCGGGGAACCAACCCATCCAGATAGCCGTACAAGCGCAGGAACGGCACCGTTAACGATGTCAGTGACTCGCGCAGATCAACCGTCCTGAGGATCTCCAGCCCGCCGTTAAGCACATCTACCGGCGGCATCGGCAGCGCCAGCACGGTTTTCTTCAGCGCGCGGGCATCCTGGCGTGCCGTTTCCGTCCCCATCGTTTGCAATGCCAGAAAGCGCTCCACCGTCCGCTGGAAGTCTTCGCTGAGCTGCTGCTGGAATCCCGCCAGAACATCTGGCTTAATCCCCGGCCATGCGTCACGTGCGCTGAAACAGGGTGATGACGCCACGGTTACCAGCGCCTGAACGCGTTCGGGATGGGTTAATGCCACCTGACTTGCTACCAGTCCGCCAAGACTCCAGCCGAGCCAGATAGCGTTCTCTGGCGCCTGTTGCAACACGCACTCCGCCATTTCCTCAAGTGCCATAGCCCCAAAACCCTGGCTGCGGCCAAAGCCCGGTAAATCGACCAGATGCAGCGTGAAATGCGAGCTCAGTTCCTCGCTAATGCAATGCCACACTTCGGCGTTAAGTCCCCATCCGTGCAGCAGCACAAGATGACAATTTCCCTCTCCACGGGTCTGCCACCAGATGTCATTCATCAGTTACTGTTCTCTTTTCGCCAACAAGGATGAACCTATGCTAACAGTACCGGGATTATGCTGGCTATGCCGAATGCCGCTGGCGCTGAGTCGTTGGGGGATCTGTTCTGTCTGCGAACGCGCTGCGCGTCGGCACGTATCGCTCTGTCCACGATGCGGACTCCCCTCCGCGCATCCCACAATGGCCTGCGGTCGCTGCCTGCAAAAACCGCCGCCCTGGCAGCGGCTGATTGCCGTCAGCGATTATGCCCCGCCGCTCAGCACGCTTATTCATCAACTTAAGTTTTCCCGGCGCAGCGACATCGCCCCCGCGCTGTCGCGCGTTTTGCTGCTGGAGGTGTTGCAGGCACATCGTCAGACCGGACTGACCCTGCCGGACAGGCTGATTAGCGTACCTCTCTGGCAGCGACGTCACTGGCGAAGAGGGTTTAATCAGAGCGATCTGTTATGCCAGTCGCTGTCCCGTTGGCTGCGCTGCCCCTGGGACAGTCGAAGCGTTACGCGCATTCGCCCTACCGCCACTCAGCACCATCTCAGCGCCAGATTGCGCAAGCATAACCTGAAAAATGCCTTTCGCCTTGAATTGCCGGTAAAGGGACTCCATATGGTTGTTGTGGATGATGTCATCACGACCGGGAGTACCGTCGCGGAGATCGCGCAGTTGCTTTTACGCAACGGCGCGGCGACTGTCCAGGTATGGTGCCTGTGTCGAACCTTGTAGAGCCTCGATGATGGGCGTATTATAACCAACTAAAATAGTCAACTATTAGGCCATTACTATGATTCGTATTTCCGATGCTGCACAAGCGCACTTTGCCAAACTGCTGGCAAATCAGGAAGAAGGGACACAAATCCGTGTATTTGTGATTAATCCCGGTACGCCTAACGCTGAGTGTGGCGTTTCTTATTGTCCGCCGGACGCCGTGGAAGCAACCGACACCGCCCTGAAATTTGACCTGCTGACCGCTTATGTTGATGAGCTGAGCGCGCCCTATCTGGAAGACGCTGAGATCGATTTCGTGACCGATCAACTGGGTTCCCAACTGACGCTGAAAGCGCCGAACGCGAAAATGCGTAAAGTGGCTGACGATGCGCCGCTGATGGAGCGTGTGGAGTATATGCTCCAGTCGCAAATCAACCCGCAGCTTGCCGGTCACGGTGGTCGTGTCTCTCTGATGGAGATCACCGACGAAGGCTACGCCATTCTGCAGTTTGGCGGCGGCTGTAACGGCTGTTCCATGGTCGACGTGACTCTGAAAGAAGGGATCGAGAAGCAGCTGCTGAACGAGTTTCCGGAACTGAAAGGCGTTCGCGACCTGACCGAACACCAGCGCGGCGAACACTCCTACTACTAAGTTCTCTGCTCGCGTAATGCCCGATGGCGCTAGCGCTTATCGGGCACACTGCCCCCTCTTTGCGTCTTCTGCAACATCCTCTTCGATAATTTGACCTGCCTCGCATAATTTAAATTTTGCCTGCCGGGGTGATTCTCAATCACCCCATGTTACCCGTATCATTCATATGGGCACCAAACACACACATCACATCCGACTAAACTAGATAGTTTTAAGGGTAATCCGTCGAGGTGCCGTTACGTCTCTGTTCCCGGTTGGGACAAACGTAGTTTGTCGTCAAAACGTTGACGTTACCCATAACAAATTGAAAGGCCAGGTAAATCATGCCATTAGTCATCGTTGCTATCGGTGTAATTTTGTTATTACTCCTGATGATCCGCTTCAAAATGAACGGCTTCATCGCCCTCGTCCTGGTGGCGCTTGCGGTTGGATTGATGCAAGGAATGCCGCTGGATAAAGTCATTGGTTCCATCAAAGCTGGCGTCGGCGGCACCCTGGGAAGTCTTGCCCTGATCATGGGCTTTGGCGCCATGCTCGGCAAAATGCTGGCAGACTGCGGGGGTGCGCAACGTATCGCCACCACGCTGATTGCGAAATTTGGTAAGAAACACATTCAGTGGGCCGTGGTATTAACCGGTTTCACCGTCGGTTTTGCTCTGTTCTATGAAGTGGGCTTTGTGCTGATGCTGCCGCTAGTGTTCACCATTGCCGCCGCGGCTAACATCCCGCTGCTGTATGTCGGTGTTCCAATGGCTGCGGCGCTCTCCGTAACGCACGGCTTCCTGCCGCCGCACCCGGGCCCGACCGCTATCGCCACCATTTTCCATGCCGACATGGGTAAAACCCTGCTGTTCGGTACGATTCTGGCAATCCCGACCGTCATTCTGGCGGGTCCGGTCTTCGCTCGCTGCCTGAAAGGCATTGATAAGCCGATCCCGGAAGGTCTGTACAGCGCAAAAACCTTCACGGAAGAAGAGATGCCGAGCTTTGGCGTCAGCGTCTGGACCTCACTGGTTCCGGTGGTGCTGATGGCGATGCGCGCCATTGCAGAGATGATCCTGCCCAAAGGCCATGCCTTCCTGCCTGTTGCCGAGTTCTTTGGTGATCCGGTGATGGCAACCCTGATTGCAGTACTGATCGCCCTGTTCACCTTCGGTCTGAACCGTGGCCGTTCAATGGATCAGATTAACGATACGCTGACCTCTTCCATCAAAATTATCGCGATGATGCTGTTGATCATCGGCGGTGGCGGTGCGTTCAAGCAGGTGTTGGTCGACAGCGGCGTGGACAAATACATTGCGTCCATGATGCACGAAACCAATATCTCTCCGCTGCTGATGGCATGGTCGATCGCCGCCGTTCTGCGTATCGCGCTGGGTTCTGCTACCGTTGCCGCTATTACGGCGGGTGGGATTGTCGCTCCGCTGATCGCGACCACCGGCGTCAGCCCTGAGCTGATGGTTATCGCCGTCGGTTCCGGTAGCGTCATCTTCTCTCACGTGAACGATCCGGGCTTCTGGCTGTTCAAAGAGTACTTTAACCTGACCATCGGCGAGACCATCAAGTCCTGGTCAATGCTGGAAACCATTATCTCTGTCTGCGGCCTGATTGGCTGTCTGCTACTGGGAACAGTGGTTTAACGCTAAAAAAGAACCCGCCAGCTGGCGGGTTCTTTATTTTCACGTCTTCTTCGCTGCCGCTTTTCGCCGCTTATCCAGATCCTTAATCAGCTTGTTCACCCTTTCATCGGCAAACATCGCTTCAAGGGTCGTGGAGAGCTTACGACGCCAGTTTTTATACTGTGAACTGGTCCCCGGAATGTTGACCGGTTCCGCCATATCCAGCCAGTCTTCCGGCTGTAATCCTAATAACGCACTGTTGCTGTCGGCGATATAACGCTGCATCGCGCGATTAAGCGTCGGCGTCATCGCCATCAGCGAGGCCTTATGCCCGGCACGTTTTGGCAGGCAACCGTACTTGTGCAGCGCATCTAATAGCCCCTGTTTCGCCCGTTCACGATCCTGATACAGTCCGCGCAGTACCACTTCATCAGGATACAGTCCCAGCGCTTTGCCGAGCGTCAGGTCGCCGCTGTCCCAATAGCCTTTGAGCGTAGGAAGATCATGCGTCGTCGCGACAGCCATTGATTGTTCCGGATACGCTTTCGGCGCACGGCAGTTTTTCTCATGGTCGTTCTCGAAATAGAGCACTTTGTAAGAGTACACGCCGCTGGTTCGCAGCTTGCCGACAATCTCCACCGGAACGGTCCCCAGGTCTTCACCAATCACCATGCAATGATGACGCTGACTTTCCAGCGCCAGAATCGACAACAGGTCATCGACCGGATAGTGAACATAGGCGCCGTGGTCGGCGGTTTCACCGTAGGGGATCCACCACAAACGCAGCATCGACATGACATGATCAATACGCAGCGCGCCGCAGTTTTGCATATTCGCCCGCAGGAGTTCGATAAACGGCTCGTAGGCGCGCGCCGTAATAATATGCGGATCCATCGGCGGCAGGCCCCAGTTCTGTCCAAGCGGGCCGAGGATATCCGGCGGCGCGCCAACAGAGGCTTTCAGGCAATACAGCTCGCGATCGCACCAGGTTTCCGACCCACCTTCCGCCACGCCCACCGCCAGATCGCGATACAGGCCAATTGGCATCGTAAAGCCCTGACTGGTCTCCCAGCAGGCGGCAAACTGGGTGTATGCCAGCCACTGCAGCCAGAGCCAGAAATCCACCTCATCACGATGTTCATGACAGAATGTTTTCACCGCGGGTGAATCGATCGACTGGTAAGCTTTTGGCCAGACCGGCCAACCCCAGCGCAGTTCGTCCTCTTTCACCTGATGGGCATGCAGCGCATCAAACGCCGCCTGCCAGTACAGACTATCGCCTTCCTGAGCCACGAACGCCCGGAACGCCGCCATCTGTTCATCGTCGCGCGCGGCAAATCCTTTCCACGCCATGCGCAGCGCCGTCATTTTCAGCGCGGTAACGGTGGTATAATCAACCCATTCTGCGTCGCGCGCCTGTTGCAGCGCCTTTTGCGTGGCGGGTTTCTGCCACCAGGCCTGCGCCTCTTTACTCAGGCGAAAATCATCTACCGCGTTCACGTCGATATAAATGACGTTCAGCCAGCGGCGCGAAGACGGGCTGTATGGGCTGGCGCTCTCCGGGTTTGCCGGATAGAGCGCGTGGATCGGGTTGAGGCCGATAAACGCGCCCCCACGTTTCGCCACATCCACCAGCATCGATTTCAGATCGCCAAAGTCACCAATCCCCCAGTTACGCGCTGAACGCAGCGTATACAGCTGCACGCAGGCGCCCCAGAGTTTCTGCCCATTCAGCAGCGCCTGCGGCTCGTAGCAGCGTTTTGGCGCCACGATGATGCGGCAATGGTGGCGCTGTTCATCCTGCGTCAGGGTCAACGTGTGATAACCCAGCGGCAGCTTTGTTGGCAGAGTAAAGGATTTTCCGCCAGTGGCGTGCCCCTTAAACTGCGCCCCCTCTTCGGTGGTCAACAGCCAGTTGAATTCACCGTGTCCCTCCACCGTCAGCGACATTTTTTTGCCTGCGGTGTAGACCATCACATTCGGCACCGCCGTGACCGCCACCTTTGCGGCGGCAGCGGTACGGTGCATAGCATCCAACAAACGTCGCTTGGTTTCGGCACCAATTGACTGCGGCTTGCCGTGGGCATTGATATAATCGGGACTGATCCCCGCCGCCAGCGCGGCATTATCCAGACGTTTGTTATCCATCGCGCTTCCTTAGCGTTTCGCCTGCCAGATTCGGGTCTGATAATCGCGAATGGAGCGATCCGAGCTGAACATGCCGCAGCGCGCGGAGTTCAGGATCGCCGCACGCGTCCAGGCCTCCTGGTCACGATACAACACATCCACCTGTTTCTGCGCCTCAACGTAGGCCGCAAAGTCCGCCATCACCAGATACGGATCGCCACCCTGTTTGCCTATGCTGTGCAGCATCTGATCAAAAGCATGCTTGTCGCCTGCGCTGAACTTCCCGCTCTCCAGCTCTTTCAGCACGGCATCGAGCACTTTATCCTTTTTGCGCCATTTCAGCGGATCGTAGCCTTTGGCTTTCAGCGCCTTCACCTGTTCCACGGTATGGCCAAAGATAAAGATATTCTCGTCACCCACTTTCTCGGCGATTTCCACGTTCGCGCCGTCCAGGGTACCGACCGTCAGTGCGCCGTTTAACGCCAGCTTCATGTTGCCGGTTCCGGAAGCCTCTTTCCCCGCCGTGGAGATCTGCTCGGAGATATCCGCCGCCGGAATCAGCATTTCTGCCGCTGACACGCAGTAATCCGGCAGGAACACCACTTTCAGCTTGTCGCCAACCTTCGGGTCGTTGTTGATGGTTTCCGCCACCTTGTTAATGGCAAAGATGATGTTTTTCGCCAGGTAGTAACCCGGTGCCGCCTTCGCGCCAAACAGGAACACGCGCGGTACGCGGTTTGCCTGCGGGTTTTCGCGAATCTCTTTATACAACGCCAGGATATGCAGCAGGTTCAGGTGCTGACGTTTGTATTCGTGCAGACGCTTAATCTGAATATCGAAAATCGCCTGCGGGTTAATCTCAATCCCGGTACGAACCTTCACAAACTCAGCCAGGCGCACCTTATTTGCCTGCTTGATATCACGCCAGGTCTTGCGGAATTTGGCATCGTCGGCGTACTTCTCAAGGTTGATCAACTGATCGAGATCGTTCGCCCACTCTTTCTTCAGCGTTTTATCAAACAATGCGGCCAGTTCCGGGTTGCACTGCTTGATCCAGCGACGCGGCGTGATGCCATTGGTCACGTTATGGAACTTGTTCGGCCACAGTTGGTGATATTCCGGGAACAGATCTTTCACCACCAGGTCGGAGTGCAGCGCGGCAACGCCGTTAACCGCAAAGCCACTGACCACACACATGTTCGCCATGCGCACCTGTTTGTCGTGAACCACCGCCAGCTTTGCCCAAACCTGCTTGTCGCCAGGCCAGGTTTTATCGACCAGCGTCTTAAAGCGATCGTTAATCTCTTTGATGATCTGCATATGACGCGGCAGTAGCGCTTTCACCAGCTTCTCATCCCAGCACTCCAGCGCTTCAGGCATCAGGGTATGGTTGGTATAGGCGAAGGTTTTACTGGTGATCGCCCAGGCGTCGTCCCAGCTCATCTGATGCTCGTCAAGCAGCACGCGCAGCAGTTCCGGAATCGCAATTGTCGGATGGGTATCGTTCAGTTGAATGACTTCGTAATTCGCCAGCTCATGCAGTTTGCGGCCAGCCAGATGATGACGACGCAGAATATCGGCCACTGAACAGGCACACTGGAAGTATTGCTGCATCAGACGCAGCTTCTTACCCGCCGTGTGGTTGTCGTTCGGGTAAAGCACTTTGGTCAGTTTATCGGCGTCAATCCCCTGCTGTTCTGCACGCAGGAAATCGCCGTCATTAAATTTGGTCAGGTTAAACGGATGAGCATGCGTGGCCTGCCACAGACGCAGCGGTTGCGCCACGCCGTTACGGTAGCCCAGCACCGGCAGATCCCACGCCTGCCCGGTAATCACAAAGCCGGGTTCCCAGTGACCGTCTTTTGTCACCTTACCGCCAATCCCCACCTGCACGTCAAGCTGCTCGTTATGACGGAACCACGGGTAGCTACCACGATGCCAGTCATCCGGCGCTTCCCTTTGCTGACCGTCGGCAAAGGACTGACGGAACAGACCGTACTGATAGTTCAGACCATAACCGGTGGCAGATTGCCCCACGGTCGCCATTGAGTCCAGGAGGCAGGCGGCAAGACGACCTAATCCGCCGTTGCCCAACGCCGGGTCGGTCTCTTCTTCCAGCAGATCGGTCAGATTGATGCTGTGCGCTTTCAGCGCATCACTCACTGCCTGATACCAGCCCAGGTTAAGCAGGTTATTCCCCGTCAGACGACCAATCAGGAACTCCATAGAGATGTAGTTCACATGGCGCTGATTTTTCGCCGGTTTCGCTACCGGTTGTGCACTGAGAAGTTCCGCCAGCGCGCCGCTGACGGCGTGCCACCATTGACGGGACGTCATTTCGTGAGCTGACAGTAAACCGAAACGCTGCCACTGACGTGTCAGGGCTGCCTGAAATTGCTCTTGATTGAAGGTAGGCTGTGACATAGGAATTCCGGGTCCTTTGATAAAAAACAACGTTATCGCTAGTTTGCCAGGCTCAATGTTGACCTTCCTCATCCCACTCTGGATTAGGCGGGGAGGAGTAGTGGGGATGAGCGTAAAAGTGTGATCGCCGCCACTTAAAGGTAGCGTACAGGATGAAGATTGGTGGCAAATTCACCACGCTGAAGACAAGGGTAGCGCTGGACAATGACAAAAATTCAGAAGGCACTCATCAGGTATATGTTAATTGAGAAACCGTTTCTAACCTGAAATATCAAAAGGCGGTCGGAATAATCGCATTGAAATTAAGTTTCTGTCACGTTAGAGGGCCACTTTCGCTAATAAAAGCAAAGATCATCGGGATAAAATGGTCATATTTCGCACTGTAGAATCCCCCCTCCAGACCAGTCAGTTTGCGCCTTGCGCGTGATTGAAAGCGGTTTCTGTCATAGTTATAAAGATTTGTGACAGAGTGCAAATTCAGAAACACAAAACGGCCTCTTAACTTGCAATAAGGTGCTTTCTGGCCGACCTTATATCTATTAATTACGAAGCGCAAAAAAAAATCGCAGTCCCCCATTTTCCACAGTGAAGTGTTAACTATGTTGATTCCGTCTAAACTAAGTCGTCCGGTTCGACTCGACCATACGGTGGTTCGTGAGCGCCTGTTGGCTAAACTTTCCGGCGCGAACAATTACAGACTGGCCCTGATCACAAGTCCTGCAGGTTATGGGAAGACGACGCTCATTTCACAATGGGCCGCCGGAAAAAGTGAACTCGGCTGGTACTCACTGGATGAAGGCGACAACCAGCAGGAGCGTTTTGCCAGCTATCTGATTGCCGCGGTACAGCAGGCCACCAACGGTCATTGCACCACCAGCGAAGTGATGGTGCAAAAACGGCAGTATGTCAGCCTGACCTCGCTTTTCGCGCAGCTCTTTATTGAACTGGCGGAGTGGCATCGCCCGCTGTATCTGGTCATCGACGATTACCATCTGATCACCAATCCGGTGATTCATGAGTCCATGCGCTTCTTCCTGCGTCACCAGCCTGAAAATCTCACGCTGGTGGTGCTGTCGCGTAACCTACCGCAGCTCGGAATTGCCAACCTGCGCGTGCGCGACCAGCTTCTGGAGATAGGCAGTCAGCAATTGGCCTTTAATCACCAGGAAGCCAAACAGTTTTTTGACCGCCGCTTGTCCTCCCCCATCGAAGCTGCCGAAAGCAGTCGGATGTGTGACGATGTGGCGGGCTGGGCGACCGCATTGCAGCTCATCGCCCTTTCTGCGCGGCAAAACAACCACTCTGCTCATCAGTCGGCTCGCCGTCTGGCGGGAATTAACGCCAGCCATCTCTCGGATTATCTGGTCGATGAAGTGCTGGACAGCGTCGACGTCAGCACCCGCCTCTTCCTGCTGAAAAGTGCGGTTTTACGTTCGATGAACGATGCGCTGATTGTGCGTGTGACCGGCGAAGAAAACGGTCAGATGCGACTGGAAGAGATCGAGCGGCAGGGACTTTTCCTGCAGCGGATGGATGATACTGGCGAGTGGTTCAGCTATCACCCGCTGTTTGGCAGCTTCCTGCGTCAGCGCTGTCAGTGGGAACTGGCGACCGAGTTACCCGATATCCATCGTGCCGCCGCAGAGAGCTGGATGGCACAGGGATTTCCCAGCGAAGCCATCCACCATGCACTGGCGGCGGGCGATGCGCATATGCTGCGCGATATTTTGCTTAACCACGCGTGGGGATTGTTCAACCACAGCGAACTGGCGCTACTGGAAGAGTCGTTAAAAGCGCTGCCGTGGGAAAGCCTGCTGGAGAACCCGCGTCTGGTGCTGTTGCAGGCCTGGCTGATGCAGAGCCAGCATCGCTACAGCGAAGTAAACACCCTGCTGGCCCGTGCTGAACAAGAGATTCAGGGCGTGATGGACAGCACGCTGCACGCCGAGTTTAACGCGCTCCGCGCTCAGGTGGCGATCAACGACGGGAATCCCGATGAAGCCGAACATCTGGCAAAACTGGCGCTGGATGAATTGCCCATTGCCTTGTATTACAGCCGTATTGTGGCGACCTCGGTACACGGCGAAGTGCTGCACTGTAAGGGCGATCTCTCTCGCTCCTTAACGCTGATGCAGCAGACCGAACAGATGGCGCGTCATCATGATGTCTGGCACTACGCGCTCTGGAGCTTGATCCAGCAGAGTGAAATCCTCTTTGCCCAGGGATTCTTGCAGGCCGCCTGGGAAACCCAGGAGAAAGCGTTTCAGTTGATTAAAGATCAGCATCTGGAACAGTTGCCCATGCATGAATTTCTGGTGCGCATTCGTGCCCAACTGCTATGGGCGTGGGCACGACTGGACGAATCAGAAGCTTCTGCACGTAGTGGTATCGAAGTACTCTCAGCCTTTCAGCCGCAGCAGCAGCTACAGTGCCTGGCGCTACTGGTACAGTGCTCGCTGGCCCGTGGCGATCTGGACAACGCCCGCAGCCATCTTAACCGCCTGGAAAATCTACTGGGCAACGGTCACTACCATAGCGACTGGATCTCAAACGCCGATAAAGTTCGGGTGATCTACTGGCAAATGGTCGGCGATAAAAAGTCGGCCGCCAACTGGCTGCGCCAGACGCCGAAACCGGAGTTTGCCAATAACCACTTCCTGCAAGGCCAGTGGCGTAATATCGCCAGAGCGCAAATTCTGCTGGGCGAATTTGAACCCGCTGAAATCGTACTCGAAGAGCTGAATGAAAATGCGCGCAGCCTGCGCCTGATGAGCGATCTGAACCGTAACCTGCTGCTGCTCAACCAACTTTACTGGCAGGCCGGGCGCAAAAATGACGCTCAGCGCGTGCTGCTTGATGCCCTGCAATTAGCCAACCGCACCGGATTCATCAGCCATTTCGTGATTGAAGGCGAGTCGATGGCGCAACAGCTACGCCAGCTTATTCAACTGAATACGCTGCCGGAACTGGACCAGCACCGCGCGCAGCGCATTCTGCGTGAGATCAACCAACATCACCGCCACAAGTACGCCCACTTTGACGAAGGTTTTGTAGAACGCCTGCTGAACCACCCGGAGGTCCCGGAGCTGATCCGCACCAGCCCGCTGACGCAGCGCGAATGGCAGGTGCTGGGGCTAATCTACTCCGGCTACAGCAACGAGCAAATCGCTGGCGAACTGGCGGTGGCGGCGACCACCATCAAGACGCATATCCGCAATTTGTATCAGAAACTGGGCGTGGCGCACCGTCAGGATGCGGTACAACACGCACAGCGGCTGCTGAAAATGATGGGTTATGGGGTGTAGCACGCCGGTCTTTCGCTGGCGTCAACATCAGGTATGTTCTGACGCAAACTGGTGCGCCTGGCAGGTAATGAATTCCGCAAATGACGCGACGCCAGGCGCGAGATGCCGCCCCTTCGGCGTCACCAGATAGATTGCCCGCTCCAGCGCCAAATCTTCAAACGGTAAAATCACGATATCTTTATGGTTAAACTGGAACAGGGTTAATCCGGTCGTAATGCTGATCCCGTAGTTGGCGGCAATCAGGCCCATCATCGTGGTGAGTTGGCGCACTTCCAGTTGATAATCAAAGCTCATGGCCAGATTTTCGCAGAGCTTATCGGTGTACTGCCGAATGCTGGTGCCGACGCTGAAACCAATAAAGGGATAATCGCAAACCTGACTGAGCGATACCGAAGATTGTTGTGCCAGAGGATGTTCGCGATGGCAGAGCAGATAAAATTTATCCGAGAACAATAACGTTGAATCAAACGTGGTCAGCGAGGGTTGCCCGGCGGTTAATGCCATATCCGCCTGACCATCCAGCAATGCTTTTAAACAACGATCCCACTGAGTGTCGATCAGTTTCACATTACTTTGCGGCACTCTCTTACTGTATTTCACCAGTATTTCAGGTAGCCACTCCACCGCCAGCGAAGGCAACACCGCCAGGGTGATATCGTTGTTATTACCCGCCACCCGGTCTTTGATTTCACCCACAGCATCATCATGACTCTGTACAATATTGCGCGCCAGATCGAGAAAATGAATGCCATCCGCATTCAACAACACGCGCCGCGTATCCCTGTCGAATAGCCGGTAGCCAATTTCCTCTTCCAGTGATGCAATCAGGGTACTAAACGCGGGCTGAGAAAGGTTAAACCGACGGGCCGCCTGAGTAAAACTATCAGCCTCACTTAATATTAAAAATGCCCTGAGTTGCTTAATCGAAAGATTCATTTCACACTCCTGCCATCGAAATCACTAATTATTTTATCGGTTTTTAAAATGAATAAAAGGCAGATAATTTCTTTTTATGACCAACCCCACATTAACCGCATTTTAATTTCGATGAACTGCCCTGCCACCACTAAAGTCATTTAAGAAGAACATACTCGATATACAGAATAACATATTGTTTATAATTGCATTTTTATATTCAAGCAAATTAACTATAGCGTTATTCTTATTTCAAATAATCGTACTAACTTTTACGACAAATGACTTCATCGGATTTACAAATTAGTACTACCAGGCACACTGTGATAAAAATTAATGCACTGATAAAGCCTATAACCCTCTGCACATAATTAACATTATATTTACTTTCAACCTTCGAAGCAGATAAATTTATAAAAATATTAAGGAGAAACACATGCTGGCGCTAATAGGTGTGCTTACCATAGCCACCTTATTATTTTTTATCATGTCTAAAAGGATGTCACCTCTGGTTGCTCTGATCGTCATTCCGGTGATTGGCGCGCTGGCCGCAGGTTGCGGAGCAGATACCGCAAAATATGTGGTCGAAGGCATCACAAAACTGGCCCCAATGGCGGCAATGTTTGTCTTTGCGATCGCTTTTTTTGGCGTCGTGACGGATGCCGGGATGTTTGACCCTATTGTGCGCGGTATTTTGCGCTTCGTAGGGACCAATCCGGTTAAAATCATCATCGGCACGGGCCTTCTGGCGCTTATCGCCCACCTTGACGGTAATGGCGCGGTGACTTTCTTAATCACCGTCCCCACCATGCTGCCGCTGTTCAATCGCCTCGGCATGGACAAACGGATCCTGCTTGGCATTGTTGCGCTCAGCGCCGGGGTCAATTTTTTACCCTGGACCGGGCCAATGATTCGCGCCTCTGCCGCATTGAACGTCACCACCCATGACCTCTTTATTCCGTTAATTCCAGCACAGCTCGCAGGCCTGACCTTTATGGTCATCATGGGCTGGTACTGGGGTAAACGCGAAGAGAAACGCCTTGGCGCAGCCCACTTTGCTGCAGCCGCAGGCGATTTTTCGCATCATAAGGAACTGACCGAGCAGGAAAAAGTCCTGCGTCGCCCGCATCTTTTCTGGGTGAATATCGCACTGGTTATTGCCGTGATCGGCACGATGGTGTTCACCCGCATCTCCCCCACAGTGGCCTTCATGATCGCCCTGACGCTGGCGCTGATGATCAACTACCCAAATGTTGAAATGCAGAAAGAACGGATCAACGCCCACGCAAAAGCGGCGCTGATGATGGCCAGTATCCTGTTCGCGGCGGGGGCATTTACCGGAATCATGGGCGGCGCTGGCATCCCATATTCCGTTCATTGTCGGACTGATCTCGATGCCGTTGTCGTTGATTTTCGATCCAGACTCTTACTACTTCGGCATCATGCCTGTCGTTGCGCATACCGTGGACATTATGGGTATCCCTGCCATTCAGGTTGCTCAGGCATCAGTGCTAGGTCAGATGACTACCGGCTTCCCGGTCAGTCCACTGACTCCCGCGACCTTCTTGTTGGTCAGTCTTGCCGGTGTCGACCTCGCGGATCACCAAAAATTCTCCATCCCGGTCCTGTGGGCAGCCAGCGTCATTATGACCTTTGCCGCCGCCCTCACCGGCGTCTTCCCGATTTAACAGCACATTTCTTGTTAAGAATTAAGGAAATAAAATGAAAACCATTCGAATTGGTTCCGGAGCAGGCTACGCAGGCGACCGCATTGAGCCTGCGGTTGAACTGGCCGAAAAAGGGGAACTGGATTACCTGGTGTTTGAATGTCTGGCAGAGCGCACTATCGCCATTGGACAAAAACAGAAGCAGCAGGATCCGAACAAAGGCTATAACGAACTGCTCGAAGCGCGGATGCGCGCGGTGTTACCGATCTGTCACGCCAAAAGTGTGCGGATCATCTCTAACATGGGTTCCGCCAACCCGCTCGCAGCCGGAAAAGCGGTACTGAAAATTGCCCAGGAGCTGGGTTTGCATGGTCTTAAAGTCGCGGTGGTCACGGGCGATGAAGTGTTGTCGCTCATACAATCAATGGACCTGACGCTGGACGAAGCCGGCGTCCCTGTTTCTCGCTTTGAAAAAACCTTACTTTCCGCGAACGCGTATTTAGGCACGACGGGGTTACTGGAAGCGCTTGATTCCGATGCAGATGTGGTGATTGCCGGACGCGTCGCCGACCCGTCTCTCTTTCTTGCACCCATGATGCATGAGTTCAACTGGGCCGCTGATGACTGGCATCACCTGGGCATGGGGACCTGTATCGGCCATCTTCTGGAGTGCGCCGGACAAATCACCGGCGGATATTACGCCGATCCTGGGGTGAAAGATGTTCCTCATCTGGCACACCTCGGTTTCCCGCTGGCAGAAGTCAGTGAAGATGGCAGCGCCACCATCACCAAAGTGGCCGGCTCTGGCGGACAAGTCACCGAAGACACCTGCAAAGAGCAACTGCTGTACGAGATCCACCGGCCGGATCGTTATCTCACTCCTGACGTCGTCGCTGACTTTAGCCATGTGCGTTTCAGCCAATGCGGTCCGGATGCGGTATGGGTTACTGGCGCGACAGGCGCACCACGTACCGAAACGCTGAAGGTCTCCGTCGGTTATCAGGACGGTTTTATCGGTGAAGGTGAAATTTCCTACGCCGGTCCGGGCGCGGTAAATCGCGGTCGTCTCGCCCTCGACATCGTGCGTGAGCGCTTCGCGATTTGCCACGTTAACGCACAGGAAACACGTTACGACCTCATTGGCGTCAATGCGCTGCATGGTGAAACGCGCGGTCAGTACAGCGATCCCTATGAAGTGCGCGCCCGTGTTGCTGCCCGCTGTGCCACCCGTGCGCAGGCGGTTACCGTCGGCAACGAAGTGGAAACGCTTTATACCAATGGCCCTGCGGGCGGCGGTGGTGTCATGAAATCGGTAAAAGAAATACTGGCCATGGACTCCACCCTCATTCCGCGTCAATGCGTTCAACACCACGTTACCGTACTGGAGAATAAATAATGAAATTACGTGAAATAGCCCATTCCCGTACCGGAGATAAAGGAAATATTTCCAATATTTCATTAATTGCCTGGCGTGCGGAAGATTATGTCGCGCTGGCAGAACAGGTCACCGCCGAAAAAGTCAAAGCCTGGTTTGGCGATATCGTACAGGGCGAGGTGATTCGCTATGAATTACCGGAACTCGGCGCCCTGAATTTCGTGATGCATAAAGCTCTGGGCGGTGGCGTCACTCGCTCACTGGCACTGGATATGCACGGCAAAGGGCTGAGTTCCGCGTTGCTGGATATGCCCATTTAATTCTTTTCGGACACGAACATCCTCAATCTTCGGCGGGGTTTCATAACTCCGCCAAGGGATCCTTGTCCTCAAAACAGCAAGAACACCATTATGCAAAACAAAAGAATAACGGCGGAGAAATTCCGCGAATTATTACATGACGGCATGAGCATTATGTTTGGCGGCTTCATGGGCGTCGGGACGCCGGAATATCTGGTGGCAGAAATTATGCGCTCGGGTGTGAAAGCGTTAACGCTCATCGGCAATGACACCGCTTTTATCGATAAAGGCATTGGTCCGCTGATTTCTAATGGTCAGGTCAAAAAAGTGATCGCCTCTCATATTGGCACCAACCCGGAAACCGGTAAGAAGATGATTTCCGGCGAGCTCGATGTTCAGTTAGTGCCGCAAGGGACGCTCGCCGAGCAGATCCGTGCTGGCGGCGCCGGACTGGGGGGATTCCTCACGCAAACCGGGCTGGGCACGGTGGTGGAAGAAAATAAACAGACCCTGCTGGTCAACGGTGAAAAATGGCTGCTGAAACAACCTCTGCGCGCGGATCTCGCTATTCTTCTCGCCAGTCACGCCGATGAGGCTGGCAATCTCACCTATGACCTGACGGCCCGAAACTTCAACCCGGTAATGGCGCTGGCCGCCGATGTGGTCGTGGCTGAAACCCGCGACATCGGCGCGCTGGGAAGCATTCCTCCCGTGCACGTCATCACCCCTGGTGCGTTGGTGGATTATCTGTTTGTGGAGGCTCGGTGATGAATGCAAAAGAACGTATTGCCCGCCGCGTGGCGCAGGAATTACACGATGGCGATGTCGTCAATCTGGGCATTGGCCTGCCAACGCAGGTCGCGAACTACCTGGCCGAAGATATTCAGGTCACGTTGCAGTCAGAAAATGGTTTTCTTGGCCTCGGTCCTCTGGACGAGGTAAATGCCTGCCTCGTCAATGCAGGCGGTCAGCCTTGCGGCATGATCCCGGGGGCGGCGATGTTCGACAGTTGCTTCTCTTTCGCCCTTATTCGCGGGGGACATGTTGATGTCTGTGTGCTCGGCGGTTTGCAGGTCGATGAACGCGGAAACCTCGCCAACTGGATGGTGCCTGGCAAAATGGTGCCCGGTATGGGCGGGGCGATGGACCTCGTGGCAGGGGCGAAAAAAGTCATTATTGCGATGGAGCACTGCGCAAAAAATGGCGAGCCGAAGCTATTGCACCAGTGCAATTACCCCTTAACGGCGGTCGGCAAGGTCAGCAAAGTCATCACCGAACTCGCCGTATTTAGCTTTGTGAACGGAGAAATGATCCTCGATGAAATCAGCGACACCATCACGCTTGATGAACTTCGTGCGCGCACGGAAGCGAACTTCCGTCTTAGTACACACCTGAAAACATTGCAACCTGCGGGGGCTCTGGCATGAACGACTCGATTGTGATTGTGAGTGCGAAACGCACCCCTATCGGTAAATTTTCCGGCAGCCTGGCTGACATCCCGGCGGTAATGTTGGGCGCGACCAGCGTCCGGGCAAACCTGCTGGACCTTCCGTCAGATATGAACATTGACGAAGTGATCCTCGGCAACGTGTTACAGGCCGGATTAGGGCAAAACCCGGCTCATCAGGTGACGCATCATGCGGGCCTGGCGGAGAGCGTTCCGTCATTCACGGTCAATAAAGTTTGCGGTTCCGGCCTGAAAACCGTCGCGCTGGGCGCGCAGTCCATTCTGAGTGGTGATAACCAGACCTGCATTGTCGGCGGGATGGAAAACATGAGCGCCGCCCCCTACCTGCTGGCCCGCGCGCGTCAGGGATATCGTATGGGCAACGGTGAGCTGACTGACGTGATGATCCACGACGGACTCTGGTGCGCCTTCAATGATTATCACATGGGGGTCACGGCAGAAAACATTGCCAAACGCTATCACTTAAGTCGCGAAGAGCAGGACCAGGTGGCGCTGGCATCGCAACAAAAAGCACTCGCTGCAATTAATGCCGGTTATTTCAGACAGGAAATCGTACCGGTGACCCTGAAGCGTAAAAAAGAGGTCTGCCTGTTTGATACCGATGAGTTTCCACGTCCGCAGACCGATGCCGGTTCGCTGGCGAAACTGCGTCCGGCCTTTGAAAGTACGGGTACAGTAACTGCAGGTAATGCCTCCGGCATCAATGACGCGGCGGCGACGCTGGTCCTGATGTCCGAACGCGCTGCGCGTGCGCGTGGGATTACGCCGTTGGCGCGCCTGAAAAGTTGGGCTTCGGCTGGGGTTGACGCCAGTATGATGGGACTCGGGCCGATCCCGGCGACAAAACGGGCGCTGGAAAAAGCCAAAATGACCGTCAGCGATCTGGATTTAATCGAAGCCAACGAAGCCTTTGCCGCACAGTATCTTGCAGTTGCTCGCGAACTCGACTTCCCGGAAGAGAAAGTGAACGTCAACGGCGGCGCGATCGCGCTGGGGCATCCTATCGGCGCAAGCGGCGCACGGATTCTGGTAACGCTGGTTCACGCGTTGCAGCAGCGCAATAAAAACACCGGGCTGGCAACGCTGTGCATCGGCGGTGGTCAGGGGATCGCGGTGATTGTTGAACGTCTGTGAGCCTGTCGTCTGCATGTCCCCGGCACGCCGGGGACGGCAGTACGTTTAGCACAGTTCCAGTTGAATATGGTTATCGGTAATCACCTGGAGTACGCCCGCCGGCGGCAGAACGTCGGTATATACCGCATCCACCAGGCTGATACTGCCCATATTCACCATCGCATTACGGCCAAACTTCGAATGATCCACCACTAACATAACGTGGCGGGAATTCTCGATAATCGCGCGCTTGGTGCGCACCTCATGATAGTCGAACTCCAGCAGCGAGCCGTCGCTGTCGATGCCGCTGATCCCCAGAATGCCGAAATCCAGACGGAACTGGGAAATAAAGTCGAGCGTCGCTTCGCCAATGATGCCGCCGTCACGGCTGCGAAGTTCGCCGCCCGCGAGAATAATGCGAAAATCTTCTTTTACCATCAGCGTGTTCGCCACGTTGAGGTTGTTGGTCACGATACGCAAATTGCTGTGGCTGAGCAGCGCGTGCGCCACGGCCTCTGGCGTGGTCCCGATATCAATAAACAGCGTTGAACCGTTGGGGATCTGCGTGGCGACCTTGCGCGCAATGCGCTCTTTTTCCGCCGTCTGCGTGGCTTTACGGTCGTGCCACGGCGTGTTGACCGAACTGGACGGCAGCGCCGCGCCGCCGTGATGGCGCAGAATCATGTTTTGATCGGCCAGGTCGTTGAGATCCCGGCGAATCGTTTGTGGGCTGACGGAGAAATGCTCCACCAACTCTTCAGTACTGACGTATCCCTGTTTTTTTACCAGCTCAATGATTGCATCATGTCGTTGTGTTTGTTTCATTGTTATTCCCTGGAACTATGTTCGTTTTCGCGCATTTATCGTATCCGCGAACGCCATTGCCAACCCAACTGCCAGCCCGGCGATATGTGCGCCATTGGCCATTGACATCCCAAACAAATCAAACCATCCGGCGACGATCCAAATCAGCGCGAAAATAATCAGCCCCCGCTGCAGGTAGATCCCGCTTTGCGGATCGCGCTCGCCACGCAGCCAGACGTAACCCATCAGCGCATAAACGACGCCGGAAAGCCCGCCGAACCACGGGCCGCTAAACTTATGCTGTACATATCCGCTCAGCAGGGCGCTGATGACCGTAATCACAATCAGTTTGCCGCTGCCTAAACGTTTTTCAACCGCACCGCCAAGATACCACCACCACAGCAGGTTGAAGAGGATATGCATCAGCGAAAAGTGCATGAAGGCGTGAGTGAAGTAGCGCCAGACGTCAAACTGTAATGACGGGTCAAACGGCCAGGCCAGCCACACCATCACGGTTTGATCGCCAACGATATTCATGACGATAAACACCAGAATGCAGGCCGCCATAATCAGCCAGGTGACCGGGCCGGCACGCTCACGCAGTGTGGCAATAAACGGGAAGCGGCGATAATGAAGTCCACTGCCGGTATGACCGGACTGCCAGCTGGCCGCGAGATAGCGCGGATCGCCGGGATTCTCCAGAAAACGCGCCAGCTCCGCATGCACACGTTCGGCCTGCGTTTCATCCGCCAGCCAGACATCGCTTTGATGATGTTGTTGAATGGTCAGGATAACGCCCTGCGTCGCCATGTAATCAACAAAGGCCTGCGCCACGCGGGGGTTAGCAAAAGAGGTAATCATCAACATTGTTGCTGTCGCTTAATCCATACAAAAGAGGACAGTATATATACCCTTCTTATTTCAAGCTGCATCTTTGTTGGCTACAAAGACGAACCGTATGTCACTTCTGCAGGGAAATGGCGATGCCAGGCGTCAAATCCGCCGTCTACGCTGTAGACCGCGTCATAGCCTTGCTGGAGCAAATATTGCGCCGCGCCTTTGCTGCTGTTGCCGTGGTAGCACATGACCATAACCGCCGTATCGAAATCATGATCGCGCATAAACGAGCCCAGCGTGTCGTTCGTCAGGTGAAATGCCTGGGGAGCATGACCCATCGCAAAACTTTGTGGATCGCGGATATCCACCAGTACCGCCGCGCCCTGATGCAGCTTCTGGTGCGCTTCTTCAACATTAATACATTCAAACTGATCCATACATTCTCTTCTTTATATCGTGCAGGTGAAACGTTTTCGGCATTTTACCCGTTAGTGTACGTCCCCATGGGAGTGAAACGCCATAATGTTATATGTATCACTGTAAATTGTTTATTCGATGTTACCAATGACACGTTTCTTTGCTATTATGCTCGATAACGAACATTTATGAGCTATAACGAAAGTGCAAGAGGGCAGCATGGAAACCAAAGATCTGATTGTGATAGGGGGAGGCATCAACGGTGCCGGTATCGCGGCAGATGCCGCTGGACGCGGTTTATCCGTGCTGATGCTGGAAGCGCAAGATCTTGCGTGTGCGACCTCCTCTGCCAGTTCTAAACTCATCCACGGTGGCTTGCGCTACCTGGAACACTACGAATTCCGGCTGGTGAGCGAAGCGCTGGCTGAACGCGAAGTGCTGCTGAAAATGGCACCGCATATCGCTTTCCCGATGCGCTTTCGTCTGCCGCATCGCCCGCACCTGCGTCCGGCATGGATGATTCGCATTGGTCTGTTTATGTACGATCATTTGGGCAAACGCACCAGCCTGCCGGGTTCTGCCGGTTTGCGTTTTGGCGCAGAGTCTGTACTGAAACCGGAAATTGTGCGCGGTTTCGAATATTCCGATTGCTGGGTAGACGATGCGCGTCTGGTACTGGCCAATGCCCAGATGGTGGTGCGTAAAGGGGGGGAAGTGCTAACCCGTACTCGCGCAACCTCTGCGCGTCGCGAAAACGGTCTGTGGATCGTCGAAGCCGAAGATATCGATACCGGTAAGACATTCACCTGGCAGGCGCGTGGGCTGGTCAACGCCACGGGTCCGTGGGTAAAAGAATTTTTCGACGAAGGCATGCATCTGCCTTCGCCATACGGTATTCGCCTGATCAAAGGCAGCCACATCGTGGTGCCGCGCGTCCATACCCAGAAACAGGCTTATATCCTGCAAAACGAAGATAAACGCATTGTGTTTGTTATTCCGTGGATGGATGAATTCTCAATCATCGGCACCACCGACGTCGAATACAAAGGCGACCCAAAAGCGGTAAAAATCGACGAAAGCGAAATCAATTACCTGCTGAAAGTGTACAACGCGCACTTCAAGAAACAGCTTGGTCGCAACGATATCGTCTGGACCTATTCTGGTGTGCGTCCGCTGTGTGACGACGAGTCGGATTCACCGCAGGCCATCACCCGCGATTACACGCTGGATATTCATGATGAAAACGGTAAAGCGCCGCTGCTTTCTGTCTTCGGCGGTAAGTTAACCACCTACCGTAAGCTCGCCGAGCACGCGATGGAGAAACTGTCGTCGTACTATCAGGGCATTGGCCCGGCATGGACCAAAGACTGCGTGCTGCCAGGCGGTGAAATCGGTGGCGATCGCGAAGACTACGCGGCGAAACTGCGCCGTCGCTATCCGTTCCTGACAGAATCGCTGGCGCGCCACTATTCGCGCACCTACGGCAGCAACACGGAGTGGATTCTGGGTGAAGCCACGACGATCGCTGACCTGGGCGAAGACTTCGGCCATGAATTCTACGAAGCAGAGCTGAAATATCTGGTGGACCACGAATGGGTTCGCCGCGCGGACGATGCGCTATGGCGTCGTACGAAAGAAGGCATGTGGCTCAACGCCGAACAGCAGTCCCGCATGACCCAGTGGCTGGCGGAGTACGTCGAGAAACATCAGCTTTCACTGGCGTCTTAAATAATATTACGCCCGATAGACACGCGCTACCGGGCGTTTTATTACTTTCAGAGTGACTTCATTTTCCGTTTCCGCGCTTGTCCAAGCGCATCTGCAGTTCGTAATGCAGCAAGTACCGCTTCAGGCGTAATTTCGCAGGGTTCATTATGCATCGTTTCTCCCACCTGACAGGCTGCCTGTGCCACTGCCAGTAGCTCATTATCGTTGACGTCAGCCAGACCAATATCTGCCAGCGTTATCGGTAGCCCCACGTCCTCACAGAACTGATAGACCTCTTCGACAAGTTCAGGCGCCCTGTCGGTTAACACCAGCATTGCCAACGTACCAAAGGCCACTTTTTCACCGTGCCAGTACTGATGTGTTGCGGGAAGTACGGTTAAACCATTATGAATAGCATGCGCTGCCGCCAGCCCTCCACTTTCAAAACCGAGCCCGGATAACAGCGTATTGGCTTCAATCACATGTTCCAGCGCTGGCGTAACCTGGTGCTGCTCACAGGCCAGCTTTGCCATACGACCGTAGCGAATCAATGTGTTGTAACAGAAACGGGCCAGCTCAAAAGCCGTCATAGGGCCTGGACGGGATGTCATATTCCCGGCCCCTTTTATCCGACAATCCTCGGCTTCAAACCATGTCGCCAACGCATCCCCCATTCCGGAGATTAAGAAACGCACTGGCGCGGCGGCAATAATGGCGCTGTCCACCAACACCAACGTGGGATTACGGGGGATCATCAGATAGCGTTTGAATTGACCTTCCTGTGTATAGATGACGACTAATGAGCTGCAGGGGGCATCTGTTGAGGCAAGCGTGGGAACGACGGCAATAGGAAGACGCAAGCTTGCCCCTGTCGCTTTGGCGGTGTCTAACGTTTTTCCACCGCCCATACCCACAATAACATCCGCCCCGACTTGCTGCGCACGCGCAGAAATTCTGGCGATCTCTTCATCACTGCATTCGCTATTGAAAACCTCAATTTCAAAATCAAGCACGCCGTGAAGTGCCGACGCGAGCGTATCCTGATATCTCTCGTAAACCACAGGATCTTGTAAAATAAGCGCTTTATGCCCTAAAGAGGCGAGTTCCTGAGGCAGATGCGTTGTCAATGCGCCCTTTCCCTGAACATAGCGAGACGGAAATATTGCCGTTGTGACCATTCAAATTCTCCTTACCAGTAAAGTTCAATATACAGAACATAGATTCTATATGGGGAATTTATTGCAAGATCCTCGACGTACACAACTCACAAATCAGTAGAAAGCGTCATACTGTGAAGAGTGACACACTTTTGATGCTTCCCCGGAAAACTGGCCTGCTTTTAGCAAGGAAACGTGATTCTGCGGTTTTTGCAGCAGGATATGAAGCAAATCACAAAACATAACCTTGCTGACAATATGGAATTGACGCTCAAAATTTATCCCCTCATAGTATTTGTATACAGAACAATAGTTCTATATACAGAACAAGTTACCTCTACTATTAAGGGATGCACTAATGAGCATTGAACTCGATAAACCGACTACGCGAGGACGCTGGCTACATATCATTCCAGCCACCATCCTCGTTTATATCGTGGCTTACATGGACAGGACGAACATCGCGATTGGGATTGCGGGAGGGATGGAAGAAGACCTGGGGATGACCGCCTCGTTTGCTGGTCTGGTCGCCGGTATTTTCTTTATTGGTTATATCTTTTTGCAAATCCCCGGTGGTCAAATTGCAGAACGATTCAGCGCCAAGAAATTAATCGCCTGGACCATCGTCGCATGGGGCGGCTTCGCGCTGCTGACCGGTTTTGTCCAGACACCAACCCAGTTGCTGATTATCCGCTTTATCCTTGGCGTCGCGGAGGGTGCGGTCTATCCCGCTATCCTCGCGCTGATTGGTCACTGGTTTCCCAATGAAGAGCGCGCAAGAGCGATTGCCTATTTCCAGATGAACCTTGCCGTGGCCTCAATCATCACCGGGCCGCTTTCCGGCTGGCTGATCGAAACCTATGGCTGGCGAGAAATGTTCATCATCGAAGGCTTACTTTCTCTCGGCCTGCTGTTCGTCTGGTTGCCTTTGGTTTCTGACCATCCTCACCAGGCCAAATGGCTGGATCCTAAAGAGCGCGCCTGGATCGAACAAAAACTGCAGGCCGATCGCGCACTGACGATCGGGGGTGAGACAAACAGCATCCGCAATGTTCTGCGCAGCATTAACTTATGGAAGCTGATCGGGATCTATTTCTTCGTGCAGGTCGGTTTCTACGGCTTCGCGCTCTGGATGCCAAACCTGATTAAACACCTGACCGGCAGCGGAATGACTATCGTCGGCTTGCTGACGGCGGCACCGTACATTTTGTGCATCGTCGGTCAGTACTACATTGCCAAATGGTGCGACAAAACCATGAATCGCCGCCTCTACACGGCAATTCCGTTGCTGGGCTTTGCCGCCTGTCTCGCACTCTCCCTGCTGTTGAAAGATAACGTCTGGCTGGCATACGGCATGATGGTCATCTGCGGCTTCTTCCTGCAAGCCTATGCGGGGCCGTTCTGGACATTACCGCCATTACTCTTCGCTCCCAACGTGCTGGGCGGCGTACGCGGCACCATCAACGCATTAGGCAACATCGGCGGCTTTATTGGCCCTTATCTGGTGGGCTTGTTAACCGTCACGTTCTCACAAACGGCGGGGATGACGGTGCTGGTAGCCGCACTCCTCATCGCCGTCGCGCTGCTGTTCAGTTTACCTTCGGTTACTGCCCGTCCTGCAGGCAGTAGCCACTCTCATCATGCATCGGCGCCTGAGACGTCGCTCAAACAAGAAGGAATCGCCAAATGAGTCAGAAATGCCAACACGCCCGTGACCTGTGGTCACAACTGGACGCCCTGCGTCTGGGGATGAATTACACCAAAGAAGATGTCAATAAACTGCAGGTTCTGGTGGATGATTGCTACGGCGAAAGTCATCCCGGCAGCTTTCATCTTAATCATCTGGGTGATGAAGCCGTCTTAGGCATTCACGAAAGCGGCGGTCGTGCCGTTCGTCACCACGTGACCGATATTTGTGATGGCTGGGGTCAGGGTCATGACGGGATGAACTATATCTTAGCCTCCCGCGAGGCTATCGCGAACATGGTCGAAATTCATGCCTCCGTCGTGCCATACGATGCCGGTATCTTGATCTCCAGTTGTGATAAATCGATCCCGGCGCATCTGATCGCCGCTGCACGCCTGAATCTACCGATGCTGCATATCCCCGGCGGCTCTATGCGTCCGGCGCCGAATATGAGCACGTCCGATCTCGGTGGCATTACCGCCAAACTCAAGAAAGGCGAGATCGGCATCCAGCAGGTGGAGGCCATGCAGCAGTGCGGTTGTCCGACGGCAGGCGCTTGCCAGTTTATGGGCACCGCCAGCACGATGCAGTGCATGTCTGAAGCGCTGGGCCTTGCCTTACCGGGAAGCGCGTTACTGCCCTCCACACTGGCGGAAATTCGTCGCATCGCTCGGAGCGCCGGTCATCAGGCGCTATATCTGGCAGAGAAAAATATCACGACGCATAAGATTCTCACGCCTGCCGCGTTTGAAAACGCCATTAAGGTCCATGCCGCCATCGGCGGCAGTACCAATGCCATGATCCATCTCCCGGCAATCGCCCATGAGCTGGGTTGGGAACTGAAACCTGAACTGTTTGACCAGATAAACAATGAGATCCCTTACCTCACCAATATTCAACCCAGTGGTCAGTATGTGACAGAAATGATGTGGTTCGCGGGCGGCGTGCCGATGGTGCAATGGTATCTCCGCGACTATCTGGATCTGGATGTCCTGACGGTGACTGGCCGGACGCTGGGTGAAAACCTGGAGATGCTCCATCAGTCCGGTTTCTTTACCCGCAACCACGGTTATCTGAGTAATTACCGGGTCAGTTCGGAAGAGGTGATTCGTAAACCAGAAAACGCCACCAAGAAAGGGTCGATTGCCGTGTTAAAAGGCAATATCGCACCAGAAGGCGCAGTCATTAAATATGCCGCCTGCGCGCCAGATATGCACCACCATATCGGCCCTGCGCGCGTCTTCAATTCGGAAGAGGATGCCCAGCAAGCCATTATTCATAACCACATCGAACCGGGTGATGTCATTTTTATCCGCTACGAAGGGGCTAAAGGATCGGGAGCACCGGAAATGCTCATGACCACAGACGCAATTGTTTACGACAAACGTCTTGATGGCAAAGTCGCCCTGATTACCGATGGTCGTTTCTCCGGCGCGACCAGCGGCCCTTGTGTCGGCCATGTTTCACCGGAAGCCGCTGATGGCGGTCCCATTGCGCTTGTCGAAGATGGCGACCTCATCGAAATGGACGTCAAAGGGCGCAAGCTCAACATTGTTGGCATTCACGGGGAGTACAAAACAGAAGAAGAAATTCAGCACTGTCTTGAACGCCGTCGGACAAACTGGACAAAACCGGATTATTCAAACCGACGCGGCGTCTTTAAGCAATTTACGACCAACGCAACCTCATTAATGGCGGGAGCCTGGATTAAATAACGTCCCTGGTGGGCGGCATTATCGCCAGCCCACCTGCTTTTAAGGATAAACTCATTATGCAAACAGAAAAATTCAACGGTGTCTTTCCGCCTGTTCCGACCATTGTTAATGCCCAGGGGAAATTAGATAAGAAAGGGATGGCGACCTTACTTGACCATCTTATTGCGAACGAGGTTAACGGTGTATTATTGCTTGGCAGCGGCGGTGAGTTCTGCCATATGACAAAAGAGCAGCGTCTGGAAGCCGCTGAATTTTGCGTTCAACATATCAATCATCGAATTCCCGTGCTGTTAGGGATCAGCAGTACCAGCACGCAAGACGTCATTGATTACGGTCGACATGCTGACAGTCTGGAAGTCGATGCCGTACTGGTCCTCAATCCTTATTATGCGCGGCTGACCGATGATTATATTTATCACCATTTCAAAACTGTCGCCGAAAGTATCAAAACACCGGTTATTCTCTATAACTTTCCGGCGCTTACCGGCCAGGATCTCAGCATTGATTTAATTACCCGGCTGGCACATGACATTCCCAATATCATCGGTATAAAAGATACCGTGGATAACATTAGCCATATTCGCGAAATCATCAATACTGTACGACCGGTTCGCCCTGACTTTGTTATTTTCTCGGGTTACGATGAATATATGATGGACACGTTGATCATGGGGGGAAATGGCGGTATCCCTGCGACCGCTAACTTTGCTCCGCAGTTAACCTGTGGAATTTATCGTGCCTGGTGCGAAAAAGAGTATGAGACGCTGTTTCGCCTGCAACGCCGACTGTCTGCGTTATCAACCATTTACAGTCTGGATACGCCTTTCTTCGGGATCATCAAAAAAGCCATCCAACTCAGCGGCATTGATATCCCGGTTGAGGTTATGCCGCCAGTGCAACCGGCAAGCGAGGCGCATATCGCCAGCCTGAAAAAGGTTTTACAGCGCGCCGGGTTGTAACCCTCATCAGCGGGCTTAGCGCCCGCCTTTTCTTTGTGCAGCGAAAAGACTAGCGCAACATCGACGACAGACGACGACTGGCATCCATCATCTGCATGGCAAGCGCTTCTCGTTTATCATCCGGGATCTGGAACGCAACGCCCGACACGCTCAAGGCCGCCACTACCTTCCCTTCGGCATTAAATATGGGCACAGCGATGCAACGGACGCCTAAAGAATCTTCTTCGTTATCATAGCCCCAGCCGCGCTGACGGATCCCGGCCAATTCCTGCTTCAGGATATTCACATCGGTAATCGTCGTTTCGGTATAGCGCGTCAGAACCTGATCGGGCGGCAGCAGCTCATCCAGCTCTTCCGGATTAAGCCAGGCAATCAGCACTTTCCCCAGACCCGAACTATGCAGCGAAAGGCGCTTGCCCTCCCAACTGCGGATCACAATTGCCTGTGGGCTTTCCAGCTTGAGAAGATAAATAGGAGAGTCTCCTTCAAGCACGCCAAGATGACAGGTTAAACCCGTCGCATTGCGAATTTCTTCCAGGACGGGCAGCGCTATTTTTTTAATATCGTACTGTTCTGCGGCTTTATTCCCTAATTCGTAGAGACGTAGCCCCAGATAATATTTGTCTTTTTCCTGACGCAATAAGCCATGCGCAACCATGCCCGTCAGTAAAGAGGAGGTACTGCTTTTTGCGATTCCCGAATTTTGATGAATTTGCGTGAACGTCGCGCCATCGCATTCCATCAGATAAGCGAAGACGCGCATAATTTTGTCGAGGGCGGGAATCGATGTTGTGATTTTTTTCATAACTTTATCAATTAATTATAATTAATTCCTCGGACACTATACACCAGCAGACGGTTGTTATTCCATATCAATGCACAATCACCGCGCACAAAAAAGGAGCCCGAAGGCTCCTTTTTTAACATGACGACTTACAACCGCACCGGATCAATATGCCAGATGTGGTCAGCATACTCCTTGATGGTCCTGTCAGAGGAGAAGTAGCCCATGTTGGCGATATTGAGCATCGCTTTGGCGGTCCACTCTTCCGGACGGCCATACAACTCATCCACCTTGTCCTGACAATCGACATAGCTGCGATAGTCCGCCAGCACCTGATAGTGATCGCCGAAGTTGATCAGTGAATCCACCAGATCACGATAACGCCCAGGCTCTTCCGGACTGAACATGCCGCTGCCGATTTGTGTCAGCACCTGATGCAGTTCCTCATCTTTATCGTAATATTCACGCGGTTTATAGCCCTGCCTGCGCAGTTCTTCGACCTCTTCCGCCGTGTTACCAAAAATAAAGATGTTCTCTTCGCCAACGTGTTCCAGCATCTCCACGTTCGCCCCGTCCAGCGTACCGATAGTCAACGCGCCGTTGAGTGCGAACTTCATGTTACTGGTGCCGGAGGCTTCCGTCCCTGCCAGCGAAATCTGCTCAGACAGATCCGCCGCCGGAATGATCAGCTGCGCCAGGCTCACGCTGTAGTTGGGGATAAACACGATCTTCAGCTTATCGCCAATCTGCGGATCGTTATTGATAACCTTCGCAACGTCATTAATCAAGTGAATGATGTGCTTCGCCATGTAATAGGCCGATGCGGCCTTACCGGCAAAAATATTCACCCGCGGTACCCACTGCGCATCCGGATTGGCCTTGATGCGGTTGTAGCGCGTAATCACGTGCAGCACATTCATTAACTGACGCTTGTACTCATGAATGCGCTTGATCTGGACATCAAACAGCGCTTTCGGATTCACCACCACATTGAGTTGCTGCGCGATATAGTTTGCCAGCCGCTTTTTGTTTTCCAGCTTCGCCTGACGTACCGCATGATTGACCAGCGGGAAATCGCAGTGCTGTTCGAGTTCATGCAGTTGGCTCAGATCGGTACGCCATGTGCGACCAATATTCTCATCCAGAACACCGGAAAGCGACGGGTTCGCCAGCGCCAACCAGCGACGCGGCGTCACACCATTCGTCACGTTGCAGAAACGGGTCGGGAAAATGGTCGCAAAATCCGCGAACAGCGACTGAACCATCAGGTTAGAGTGCAATTCGGAAACGCCATTCACCTTATGACTCACGACGACCGCCAGCCACGCCATACGTACGCGGCGACCGTTGGACTCGTCAATGATCGACGCGCGTCCCAGCAGACCGGTATCGTTCGGATACTGCTCCTGCAACGTTTTCAGGAAGTAGTCGTTAATTTCAAAGATGATCTGCAGGTGGCGCGGCAGGATTTTACCCAGCATATCCACCGGCCAGGTTTCCAGCGCTTCGCTCATCAGCGTGTGGTTCGTGTAGGAAAAGACCTGGCAGCACACTTCAAACGCGTCGTCCCAAGTGAACTGATGTTCATCGATCAGCAGGCGCATCAGCTCCGGGATCGACAGCACCGGGTGCGTGTCATTCAGGTGAATGGCAATCTTATCCGCGAGGTTGTCGTAGGTTTTGTGCAACTGATAGTGACGGCTCAGGATATCCTGCACCGTCGAGGAGACCAGGAAATACTCCTGACGCAGACGCAGTTCGCGCCCGGAGTAGGTGGAGTCATCCGGATACAGCACGCGCGACACGTTCTCGGAGTGGTTTTTATCTTCCACGGCGGCGAAGTAATCGCCCTGATTGAATTTACCGAGGTTGATTTCGCTGCTGGCCTGCGCATTCCACAAACGCAGCGTATTGGTGGCGTCAGTATCATAACCGGGGATAATCTGATCGTACGCAACCGCGAGGATCTCTTCGGTTTCAATCCAGCGCGTTTTCTTGCCTTCCTGCTGAATACGCCCGCCAAAACGGACTTTGTAACGCGTGTTATGGCGTTTAAATTCCCACGGGTTACCGTATTCCAGCCAGTAATCGGGAGACTCTTTCTGTCGCCCATCGACGATGTTCTGCTTGAACATCCCGTAGTCGTAGCGGATACCATAGCCGCGCCCCGGCAGCCCTAAGGTTGCCAGTGAATCCAGGAAACAGGCAGCCAGCCGCCCGAGACCGCCGTTACCGAGACCTGGGTCGTTTTCTTCATCGATGAGTTCTTCAAGATCTAAGCCCATCGCCTCCAGCGCGCCCTGGACATCGTCGTAAATCCCCAACGATAACAGCGCATTGGAAAGGGTACGTCCAATCAGAAACTCCATCGACAGGTAATAAACCTGGCGGGTTTCCTGTGACAGTTGGGCACGGTTAGAACGCAGCCAGCGCTCCACAAGACGATCGCGCACCGCAAACAGCGTCGCGTTCAGCCATTCATGCTTATTGGCAATAACCGGGTCTTTACCAATCGTGAACATCAGCTTGTAAGCGATAGAGTGCTTAAGCGCTTCTACACTCAGCGTCGGCGATGCATAGGTAAATGGAGCATTCATAATGATGATTCCTGAATATCTATTTCAAGCGATAGTAAAGCTCGCGGTATGACTTCGCCGCGACTTGCCAGCTAAAATCCATCGCCATCGCTTGCCGTTGCACAA
This sequence comes from Citrobacter freundii complex sp. CFNIH2, assembly GCF_002880615.1. Lineage (NCBI taxonomy): Bacteria > Pseudomonadati > Pseudomonadota > Gammaproteobacteria > Enterobacterales > Enterobacteriaceae > Citrobacter > Citrobacter freundii complex sp. CFNIH2. Next base: position 3,672,247 of record NZ_CP025757.1, read on the forward strand.
ACCGCCAGAGCGAAGGTCGAGACCACAGCACGAAAGCGCGCCGGATAGCCCGCAGCAGGGACCAGGCGTTGCTGTCCTCAAACACAAACCCGCTGGCGATGCCATCGGCAAGGTTTTCCAGCGAACTGTCGGACACCGTATCTGCCAGTCCACCGGTACGTCGTACCAGCGGCAGCGTGCCGTACTTCAGCCCGTAGAGCTGCGTTAATCCACACGGCTCAAAGCGGCTCGGCACCAGAATGACGTCCGCGCCGCCCATGATGCGGTGCGAAAACGCTTCGTGATAGCCAATCTGCACGCCGACCTGGCCGGGATATTCGGCGGCGGCGGCAAGAAAGCCTTCCTGCAACACCGGATCGCCCGCCCCCAGCAGCGCCAGTTGTCCACCCTGCTCCAGCAGACCCGGCAGCGCCTCCAGCACCAGGTCCAGCCCTTTCTGGCTGGTCAGGCGACTGACGACGGCAAACAGCGGAACCTTATCATTCACCTTCAGTCCCATCGCGATCTGCAACTGGCGCTTGTTTTCCGCCTTCTCTTCCAGCGAATCACGCGTATAGCGCGACGCCAGCAACAGATCCGTCTCCGGGCTCCAGATTTTCTCATCCACCCCATTCAGAACACCAGAAAGACGCCCTTCACGATGGCGCTGTTGCAGCAGCCCTTCCATACCGTAGGCAAACTGCGGCTCGGTGATCTCCCGCGCGTAGGTTGGGCTGACCGCCGTGATATGGTCGGCGTAGTACAGACCGGCCTTCAGGAATGAAATCTGACCGTTAAACTCCAGACCATGCATGTTAAAGAACGACCATGGCAGTTGGATGTCATTCATGTGTTGTGCATAAAACATGCCCTGATACGCCAGGTTGTGCACAGTAAACACCGATTTCGCCGGACGTCCGCGCGCGGCCAGATACGCAGGCGCCAGGCCAGCATGCCAGTCGTGCGCATGCACCACATCCGGGCGCCAGAATGGATCAAGCCCACAGGCCATTTCACATCCTACCCATCCCAGCAGTGCAAAACGCAGCACGTTATCGGTGTAGGCAAACAGGTTCGTATCGTGATACGGACTCCCTGGACGATCGTAGAGATGCGGGGCATCAATCAGGTAAATCCCCACACCGTTGTAATGACCAAACAGCAGGCTAATCCTGCCCGCGAACGTGTCGCGGCGGGTGACCACTTGCGCATCCGTGATGCCTCGACGAATGTCGGGAAACGCGGGCAGCAGAACGCGGGCATCCACACCATCCGCGATTTGCGCTGCCGGCAACGCGCCAATCACATCTGCCAGCCCCCCTGTTTTCAACAGGGGAAACATCTCCGAACATACATGTAAAACCTGCATTCTCACTCCTGTTTGACCTGCAGTTTGCGCAGCATTTCGCGCGTCACCAGCACAATGCCTTCCTCAGAACGGTAGAAGCGACGGGCATCTTCTTCCGCATTTTCGCCAATCACCATGCCTTCAGGGATAACGCAGGCGCGATCGATAATGCAGCGGCGCAAGCGACATGAGCGGCCAACCCAGACTTCAGGTAACAACACTGCCGAATCAATATTACAGAATGAATTCACCCGCACGCGCGGGAACAGAACGGACTGCACCACCACTGAACCCGAAATAATACAACCGCCGGAAACCAGCGAGTTCAGCGTCATGCCGTGACTACCCGAACGGTCCTGCACAAATTTCGCTGGCGGCAACGATTCCATGTGGGTGCGAATCGGCCAGTTCTGATCGTACATATCCAGCTCCGGAGTCACGGATGCCAGATCGAGGTTCGCTTTCCAGTACGCTTCCAGCGTTCCGACATCACGCCAGTACGGCTCAGACTCTGGATCCGACTGAACGCAGGACAACGGGAAGGGATGTGCATAAGCCATGCCAGCTTTGGTGACTGTCGGAATGATATCTTTGCCGAAGTCATGACTTGAGCCGTCGTCGCCGTCATCCTTTTCCAGCAACTCATAGAGGTAATCGGCATCAAAAATGTAGATCCCCATGCTGGCGAGGGATTTTGTGGCATCGCCTGGCATCGCGGGTGGGTTCGCCGGTTTTTCAACGAACTCAATGATCTTCTCGTTTTCATCGACCGCCATCACGCCAAACGCGCTGGCCTCTTCGATAGGCACCGGCATACAGGCCACGGTGCAGCGCGCGCCTTTCTCGACGTGGTCGATCAGCATGCGCGAATAATCTTGCTTATAGATATGGTCACCCGCCAGGATCACCACATATTCCGCTTTATAGCGACGGATGATATCGAGGTTTTGCGTCACCGCGTCTGCCGTGCCGCGATACCAGTTTTCGCCCTGCATTCTTTGCTGGGCAGGCAGCAAATCGACGAACTCGTTCATCTCCTCGCTGAAGAATGACCAACCACGCTGAATATGCTGTACCAGAGTGTGAGACTGATATTGCGTGATGACGCCAATACGGCGGATCCCGGAGTTAATACAGTTGGATAACGCAAAATCGATAATACGAAACTTACCACCAAAGTGAACGGCCGGTTTTGCACGTTTGTTGGTTAAATCCTTCAGACGAGTGCCTCGTCCTCCCGCCAGAATCAGGGCAACCGATTTCAACGGCAACTGGCGCGCCAACATTAAACGGTCATTCTTATCTAAACTCACCATGACTAACTCCTTTTTGATCATCTCTGGAACACACACAGTCCGTGCGCAGGTCCCGGCCAGACAGCCGTAATTACCGGATTATCCTCTCCGGCAAACGGGGGAACAGCGCGCCATTCCCCTTCAGGTAAAACAATTTCAGCGGTATCAAGCGCGGCATTAATGGCAATAAGAAAACGGTCCGACAGCAGGATTTGCATCTGCATTGACCCGTATTGCCATTCATCCGCACTCAGTGGTTGTGCGTAGCGATTAAGCCAGCGCACGTTGCCATCGCCCTCTTCCCACCAATGGTCTCCCACCAGCGCCGGGATTTGCTGGCGCAGTTTGATTAATGCGGCGGTAAAATCGATTAATCCCCCGCTCGCCTGCGACCAGTCCAGCCAGGTCAATGCATTGTCCTGGCAGTAGGCGTTGTTGTTGCCATGCTGACTGTGTCCGTGTTCATCACCGGCCAGCAACATGGGCGTTCCCTGAGAAAGTAAAAGCGTCGTCAGCAACGCATGAATGCTGTCGCGGCGACGTTCGACGACCTCCAGAGTGCCGCCTAATCCTTCTTTACCATGATTATTGCTATGGTTATTGTCGGTTCCGTCCCGATTTTCCTCTCCGTTTGCCTCATTGTGTTTCTGATTGAAACAAACGCAGTCTCTGAGCGTAAAACCGTCATGTGCGGTGACCAGATTGACGGAAGCGGAAGGGCTGCGCCCATCACGCTTAAACACGTCGCTGGAGGCCGCAAAGCGCCCGGCAAACTCGCCGAGCGACACATTGCGCTGTAGCCAGAAGCGGCGTGACGCATCGCGAAAATGATCGTTCCACTCCGCGAACGGCGCGGGGAAATTCCCCACCTGATACCCACCGGCCCCGATATCCCACGGTTCAGCGATAAGCTTAACGCCGGACAGCACCGGACACTGTTTGATGGCGGTGAACAGCGGCGCATCCTGGCGAAACGCCGGCGTGCGCCCCATCACCGGTGCCAGGTCAAAACGAAACCCATCGACGTGGCAGGTTTCAACCCAGTAGCGCAGGCATTCAAGGGCATATTCCACCACGCCAGGATGGCTGAGATTGAGCGTGTTACCGCAACCGGTCCAGTTGTGATAATCACCGTCCTCTCTGATCCAATAATAGCTACGGTTGTCGATTCCGCGCAGGGAGATGAGCGGACCGTCCAGATCCAGCTCAGCGCTGTGGTTGAGCACTATATCGAGAATGACCTCAATGCCTGCTTTGTGCAGCGCCTTAACGGCATCGCGAAATTCATCCAGCGCCGTCTCTGGCGAGCAGGCATAGGCTGGATGCAGCGCAAACAATGCGACGGGGTTGTAGCCCCAATAGTTCGACAACCCCAGCCGTTGTAAACGCGGTTCACTGGCGAAATGCACGACGGGCAGCAATTCCAGCGCGGTAATCCCCAAATGCTTCAGGTAGTTGATCATCACCGGATGACCAAGCGCGTTGTACGTGCCGCGAATCTCCTCCGGGATCTCCGGATGCAGGTACGTTAACCCTTTGACATGCGCTTCATAGATGACGGTATTGCCCCACGGCGTGCGCGGCGGGGCATCGTCTTCCCAGTCATAGCGATCGGCTGTCACCACGCACTTCGGCGCAATGGCAGCGTTATCGCGATGATCCGGCTGGTCATAACCCGCATGCATCAGCGGGTCATCTTTCAGGTCGCCCTCTACGCGACGCGCGCAGGGATCAATCAGCAGCTTAGCCGGATTAAACCAGTGACCCTGCGCTGGTTGCCACGGCCCATGTACACGGTAGCCATAACGCAGACCGGGACGGGCGTCGGCCAGATAGCCGTGCCAGACATCGCCGGTGCGCGCCGGCAGGTCGTAGCGCTGCTCATTGCCCGACGCGTCAAACACACACAGCTCAACGCGCTCGGCATGGGCGGAAAAGAGCGTGAAATTCACGCCATGTCCGTCATACGTTGCGCCATGCGGTGTGGCGTTGCCGGCAACCAGTTGCGTCATTCCGCCTCCCGAACCAGCCAGATTGTCGACAGCGGCGGCAGCGTCAGACTCAGGGATTGCGGGCGTCCGTGGCTGGATATCTCATCGGTATGGACCGCCCCGCCGTTCCCGGCATTGCTGCCGTGGTAGTGCATCGAGTCGGTATTGAGAATTTCACGCCATTTGCCCGGCTGATTGACGCCAAAGCGGTAACCGTGACGCGGCACCGGCGTGAAGTTACTGACGACGATAATTTCATTCCCGACCTTATCGCGACGGACAAACGCCAGTACTGACCGTTCGTTGTCATCCACCACCAGCCATTCGAAGCCGTAGGAATCAAAGTCAAGTTCATGCAACGCTTTGTGATGACGATAGGTCAGGTTGAGGTCGCGCACCAGGCGCTGCACGCCGTGGTGCCAGTTGTCACCGCCCTCAAGCAGGTGCCAGTCGAGGCTGGCATCGTGATTCCACTCACGCCCCTGAGCGAATTCGTTGCCCATAAACAGCAGTTTTTTACCCGGGAAGGCCCACATCCAGCCGTAATAGGCGCGCAGGTTGGCAAATTTTTGCCACGCATCGCCAGGCATACGGTCGAGAATCGATTTCTTACCGTGCACCACTTCATCGTGCGACAGCGGCAGAACAAAGTTTTCGGTGTAGTTGTAGAGCATGCCGAACGTCAGCTTATCATGATGATATTGACGAAAAATCGGATCCAGCTTCATGTAATCGAGAGTGTCGTGCATCCAGCCGAGGTTCCACTTGTACCAGAAACCCAGGCCGCCCATATCCTGGGGACGAGAGACGCCGGCGAAATCCGTCGACTCTTCCGCCATGCTCACCGCCCCCGGCACCTGTTCACCGAGAATGCGGTTGGTGTTACGTAAAAACTCAATCGCTTCCAGGTTTTCGCGACCGCCGAATTCATTCGGGATCCACTCGCCCTCTTTGCGGCTGTAATCGCGATAAATCATCGACGCCACGGCATCCACGCGCAGGGCGTCAATACCAAAGCGTTCAATCCAGTACAGGGCGTTGCCCACCAGATAGTTACTGACTTCACGACGACCATAGTTATAGATCAGCGTGTTCCAGTCCTGGTGATACCCTTCGCGCGGGTCGCTATGCTCGTACAGTTTGGTGCCATCGAACTCCGCGAGAGCAAAATCATCCGACGGAAAGTGGCCCGGCACCCAGTCAAGGATCACGTTCAGACCCGCCTGATGCGCAGCGTTCACGAAATAACGGAAATCATCGCGCGTGCCAAAACGACGCGTTGGCGCATAAAGACCGGTAGGCTGATAACCCCAACTGCCGTCAAACGGATGCTCATTCACCGGCAGCAGTTCGAGATGGGTAAAGCCCATCCATTTCACGTATGGGATGAGCTGATCGGCCAGTTCGCGGTAGCTCAGCCAGAAGTTGTTGTCGGTATGGCGACGCCACGAGCCCAGATGCACTTCATAGATGGAGATTGGCGCGTCGAACTGGTTCGCTTTTTTGCGTGCCTCGGTCTGTTCCACTTTTTCGGGCAGACCGCAAATGAGCGAGGCCGTTTCCGGACGCATCTGCGCTTCAAAGGCGTAAGGGTCGGCTTTCACCCGCAGATTACCGTTGGCGTCGATCATCTCATATTTGTAGAGCTGACCGTGCTGTGCGCCGGGGATAAACAGTTCCCAGATGCCGCTTTCTTTGCGCAGACGCATCGGGTGACGACGACCATCCCAGAAGTTAAATTGTCCGACAACTGAAACACGACGGGCGTTCGGCGCCCAGACGGAGAAACGGGTTCCCGTGACGCCATCCATGGTGTCCGCGTGCGCGCCCAGGGTTTCATAGGGACGCAAATGGGTGCCTTCCGACAGCAGCCAGGCATCCATATCCTGAATCAGAGGGCCAAAACGGTAGGGATCATCAATCAGATTTTGCTGGCCGTGCCAGACAACGGCGAGCTGGTAGCGAAAAGGATTTTTACGACGAGGTAATACACCGCTGAAAAAACCGCGTGAGTCGAGGCAGTCCAGTTTGCCGACTTTGCGCCCGGTTTTAGGTTCGATCACCCACACTTCAGTGGCATCAGGTAAAAGCGCGCGGACTTCAAGTCCGGCTGGGGTTTGGTGCATACCGAGTACGGAAAAAGGATCCGCAAAATGACCGGCAATTAGCGCATTAATCACGTCTCTATCGATACGATCGGACATGGTTTTCATCCTGTTTTTTGGTGTCACTCCTCCAACTGATGTTTGATATCAGTCAGCGACACTTTTTTTTGACCTGAACGGCGCAGCACAATTGTGCATCCTCTCTGCCCCGTCCTACCTTCAGGTAAAGCCCTGATACCGCGATCAGGACACCCTTAAAGAATAGCCAACACTTTCATTAACTCCTGCATAAAGATAATACATCTGCGTTTACTCCTTTTTTACGCATAAAAAGGGGTGACTCAGCACCCCTTGAAATAACAATCGCTGTTACGCCAGATGGCGCAACATGCGGCGTAGCGGCTCTGCCGCCCCCCATAGCAGCTGGTCGCCCACCGTAAAGGCTGACAGGAACTCCGGCCCCATATTCAGCTTACGCAGACGGCCAACTGGCGTGGTCAACGTACCGGTAACGGCCGCTGGGGTTAACTCACGCATGGTGATATCCCGATCGTTTGGCACCACTTTCGCCCACGGATTGTGAGCCGCCAGCAGTTCTTCCACGGTCGGAATGGAAACGTCTTTTTTCAGTTTGATGGTGAATGCCTGGCTGTGGCAGCGCAGCGCGCCAACACGCACACACAGGCCATCTACCGGGATGACGGACGCGGTGTCGAGGATCTTGTTGGTTTCCGCCTGGCCTTTCCACTCTTCGCGGCTCTGGCCGTTATCAAGCTGTTTGTCGATCCACGGAATCAGGCTTCCTGCCAGCGGGACGCCAAAGTTATCCACCGGCAGTTCGCCGCTACGGGTCAGTTGGGTGACTTTGCGTTCGATATCGAGAATGGCGGAAGAAGGGGTTGCCAGTTCATCAGCGACGTAGTTATGCAGTTGGCCCATCTGGTTGAGCAGTTCGCGCATATGACGCGCGCCGCCACCGGAGGCCGCCTGGTAAGTCGCGACCGACACCCAGTCCACCAGGTCATGGGCAAACAGACCGCCCAGCGACATCAGCATCAGGCTGACGGTACAGTTACCGCCGACGAAGGTTTTAATCCCGTTGTTCAGGCCATTGGTGATGACATCCTGGTTAACCGGGTCGAGAATAATGATCGCGTCATCTTTCATGCGCAGCGAAGAGGCCGCATCAATCCAGTAACCCTGCCATCCGCTTTCACGAAGCTTTGGATAGATTTCGTTGGTATAATCGCCGCCCTGACAGGTCACAATGATATCGAGCGCTTTTAGCGCGTCCAGATCAAAGGCGTCCTGAAGTGTGCCGGTCGAGGTACCGCCGAACGTCGGCGCAGCCTGCCCAAGCTGGGAAGTTGAAAAGAAAACAGGGCGAATGGCGTCGAAGTCGCGCTCTTCAACCATGCGTTGCATGAGAACAGAGCCGACCATACCGCGCCAGCCGATAAAACCAACATTTTTCATAGCGTTTTTTTCCTGCAAAGATGTGTGCTGTGTATGCTGACCAGTGTCCTACTGGCTCATCCTTCACCATACAAAAAGCAGCCAAAGTCGCAAGTGAATTTAATCAATGATAGCGATGCCATCAGAAATGCGACTTATCCCGCTGCTTAAGCGAGCAGAAAGTCCGAGGCAATTATCAGGGAATTTGAGTTATGAATGAAATCATTTCTGCAGCCGTTTTATTGATCCTGATTATGGATCCGCTCGGTAACTTGCCCATTTTCATGTCCGTACTGAAACATACCGAACCAAAGCGGCGTCGGGCGATCATGGTGCGCGAGCTGTTCATTGCGCTGTTGCTGATGCTGATTTTCCTTTTCGCGGGCGAGAAAATTCTCGCATTTCTGAATTTGCGAGCCGAAACGGTTTCAATATCCGGGGGCATTATCCTGTTCCTGATCGCCATCAAGATGATCTTCCCCAGCGCCACCGGAAACAGCGCCGGTCTTCCGGCAGGCGAAGAACCTTTTATTGTTCCGCTGGCGATCCCGTTAGTTGCCGGTCCAACGATTCTGGCCACGCTGATGCTGTTATCGCATCAGTATCCGAATCAAATGGGGCACCTGGTGATTGCCCTGCTGCTGGCCTGGGGCGGTACGTTTGTGATTCTGCTGCAGTCGTCGCTATTTCTGCGTCTGCTGGGTGAGAAAGGGGTGAACGCGCTGGAACGCCTGATGGGATTGATTCTGGTGATGATGGCGACCCAGATGTTCCTGGACGGTATTCGGATGTGGATGAAGGGATAAAACAACAAAGCCGGGCGATTGCCCGGCTTTGTGTCACCTGTAAGTCGGATAAGGCGTTTACGCCGCCATCCGGCAATCTGCCCGGTATTGCCGGATGGCGCTATGCTTATCCGGCCTACATTTTTTTCAGCTAAGCAGTGAAAACGCCACCATCCCCACCATCGCGCCCACGGTGCCGAGGATGGTTTCCATCATCGTCCAGGTCTTCAGCGTTTGTGCTTCTGTCGCACCGGTGAATTTCCCGAACAGCCAGAAACCGGCATCGTTCACGTGACTGACGACGATCGAACCGCCCGCGATACAGACAGACAACGCCGCCATCTGCGCCCCGGAGAAGTTCAGTTGTTCAATTACCGGCATCACCAGCCCCACCGCCGTTAAGCAGGCTACGGTCGCGGAGCCCTGAATGATACGTACCGCTGCCGCCAGCACGAAGCAGGTAATGGCAATCGGCAAGCCCATCCCGGTCAGCGCTTCACCCAGCGCCGGGCCCACGCCAGAATCCACCAGCACCTGCTTGAAGACACCACCAGCACCAATCACCAACAGGATGATCCCCGCCGGTTGCAGCGCGTGACCGCAGATCTCCATGACCTTATCTTTCGGCATCCCCTGACGCATCGCCAGGCCGTAAATCGCCACCAGACAAGCCACCAGAATCGCGGTGAACGGATGACCAACAAATTCAAACCACTGGTAAGCCGTGGAACCGACCGGTACAAAGCGTGCGGCGATGGTTTTCAGCCCCACCAGCACCAGCGGCAACAGGATCAGCGACAGGCTGAAGCCAAAGGACGGCATTTTGCCCTCGCCCAGGTGCGGTTCGGTAATATCGTCAGGAATATTCAGCTCAACGTAGCGGCTGATAAAATTGCCCCACAGCGGCCCGGCAATAATCATCCCTGGAATGGCGGCACACAGACCAATCACAATCATCCAGCCAAAGTCGGCGTGCATCTGAGAAGCGAGCAGCATTGGCGCAGGCCCCGGCAGCAGAAATGCGGCGGCCGCCGCCACGCCCGCAAACAGCGGGATCACCAACTTCACCAGGTTCGTACCGGTATGACGCGCCATCGAGAACGCGACGCTAATCAGCAGAACAATTGCCACTTCAAAGAACAGCGGCAGCGCACAAATCAGTCCCGCCAGCCCAATCGCATAGTGCGCGCGACTGTGGCCGAAGGATTTCAGCATCTTGACCGCAATCTGATCGACCGCGCCCGTTTCATGCAAAATCTTGCCGAACATAGCCCCCAGAGCAACCACAATCGCCAGGAAGCCAAGCGTACCACCCATCCCTTTTTCCATTGTCGCCGCGATTTTATCGAGCGGCATACCGGAAAAGAGACCGGCACCAATAGACACCACCATCAAAGCAACGAAGGCGTGCATACGCGCCTTCATCACTAAAAACAACAGCAGCAGAACAGAGCCTACTGCTGTTAAAACAAGCGTTAATGTACTCAAAACTTACTGCCTTTTATTAATGACCTCGATGGTGCTGGCAACAACACCTTCCAGTGGCTGATCGATATCCACCACCAGTACGTCGTTTTCGTCAGCACCCGGTTCTTGCAGGGTTTCAAACTGCGTCACCAGCATCTGGGTTTTGAAGAAATGGCCTTTACGCGCCTTCAGACGGCTTTCGATCACGTCGAAATCGCCTTTCAGGTAGATGAAAGAGAGGTTCGGGTTACCGTCACGCAGCAGGTCACGGTAGTGTTTTTTCAGTGCGGAACAGACGATCAGCGAAACCTTGTTGGTACGCTGCATCGCAAACGCGGCGTCATTCAGCGCCTGCAACCACGGCTTACGGTCGTCATCATTGAGCGGCTCACCGGAGGCCATTTTCTCAATGTTGCGACGCGGATGGAGAAAATCGCCATCAAGAAACGCGGCATGCAGTTGATGCGCCACTTCGCTGGCGACAGCGGATTTGCCGCTGCCCGATACGCCCATCAGAACGTAAATGTGGTGATCATGGTTAGTCGTGCTCAAAGTGGTGCCCCCACAGTACAAGAATCAGGAATTGTTACGGGTAACTGTTATCGGTAACATTGTCCAGCCTGACTAAAACAGAAGCAATATCCAAACGTGCGAGAAGTGAATAAGTGTGAGCTACTTCAAATTTGTCGGGTTAAATAGATCCACCTGGTGACAAGGTGAAACCTAAATCTAACATTTTTGGCGTGACGCTCTCGCCACGAATACGCGCCAGCAGACGTTCTGCGCCAATGCTGCCCATACGCTCACGCGGCGTCAGCACGCTGGCCAGACGCGGTTCCATCACCTGACCGATATCATGGCCGTGGAAACCGGCAATCGCCATATCGTCCGGGATCCTCAACCCTAAACGCTGGCATTCAAAGGCCGCGCCCACTGCCAGGTCATCGTTAGTACAGAAGATACCGTCCAGTTGCGGGTATTCGCGACGCGCCTGACGGATAAGCTCAATCCCCGAGGAGTAAGAAGAAGACTGCTCCACCATCACACTGTAGGGCAACAGACCGGCATCCAGCATCGCCTGTTCGTAACCCTTCTGTTTGATGATAGTACGTTCGTCGAGACGTGCCCCCAGATAGGCGATATGCCGATGCCCGCGTGCAATAATCGCGGCGGTCATTTGACGTGCGGCTTCAAAGTTGTCAAAACCGACGGCGATATCGAGGCAGGGCGACTGACTGTCCATCAGTTCAACCACCGGAATCCCCGCCACTTCGATCATTTTCAACGTGCGCGGCGTGTGGGTACGTTCAGTCAGGATCAGACCATCGATGTTCCAGGAGAGCATCGACTCCAGACGCTCCTGTTCCATCTCCGGCTTATAGCCGTAGTGCGCCAGCATGGTTTGATAACCATGCGCATCCGTCACGGTCTCAATACCGCGTAAGACTTCGGCAAAAACCTGGTTGGTTAACGACGGCAGCAAAACGCCAATGGCCCGGCTGGTGGCGTTGGAGAGGATATCAGGCGCGCGATTGGGAATATAACCCAGTTCATCAAGTGCAGCAGCGATCTTGCCCCGCAATGCAACGGAGACTTGCTCCGGATTACGCAAAAAGCGGCTGACCGTCATTTTGGTCACGCCAACACGGTCAGCTACATCCTGAAGTACTGGTCTTTTCTTCTTCATCGTCCTGAGAAATCGTAAGTGAGAGATTTGCTCAGTTTATCACGGACAAAGCGCAACCTTCCCCGTTTAAAGGGAAGGTTGCGTAATTATTTATACCGGAGGCAGATCAAACAGCAGGATTTCGCTATCGCTGTCAGCATGAATTGACAGCGCCTGCTCATCCCAAATCGCCAGACCGTCGCTGGTGGTGGCTTTAGTGCCGTTAATGCTCACCTCACCTTTTACCACCTGGATCCAGACGCGACGTTCAGCGGCAATCTGGTGCACTGACTGTTCGCCTTTCACCAGCGCCCAACGATACAGTTCCATATCCTGGTACACTTTCAGCGAACCGTCGCGAGCGTCCGGCGACAGCACCAGCTGTTTGCCCTGCGCGGCGTCGAAACGGCGCTGCTCGTAACGCGGCGTGATGCCGGTTTTTTCCGGAATGATCCAGATCTGATACAGACGCAGACGATCCGTTTTGCTCGGGTTGTACTCAGAGTGACGGATCCCGGTCCCCGCGCTCATAATCTGGAATTCACCTGCCGGCACCTGCTCTTTATTGCCCATGCTGTCCTGGTGTTCTACTGCGCCTTCCAGCACGTAGGTCAGGATTTCCATGTCTTTATGTGGGTGGGTACCGAAACCCTGGCCGGCATCAATCACGTCGTCGTTAATCACGCGCAGTGCCGAGAAGCCCATAAAGTTGGGATCGTAGTAGTCAGCAAAAGAGAAGGTATGCCAGGAATCCAGCCAGCCATGATTCGCGTGGCCACGGTCGTTTGCTTTGCGTAAGTAGATCATTGTGTTCACCCCCAGATGTTTTCGATGGAGTAAGTGTGGACCGAATCCATCATCAATCATAGAGGGTGAAAATTGACTCCTCTGTTCAAAAATTATGAACAAGTCCAGAGGAGTCAACCCGGCTTATCGGGCAAGGGTGATCGTGGCCGGAGAAGCCTGTTCGAATGCCCGTTCGAGGAGTTCAAGGTTGGTCAGAACGTCAGATTCCTTGACATAATTCGGCGCGCCCGTGGTGAGAGTGTCATACAGCGCGTCATAGACACGACCATAGTCGCCCGTTTCCGGTTTGACCTCTTCTTTCACCGTCACCCCGTCGTCGTTGACGTACTCCAGCACGCCAACGGAATCATCCGCTGCAAAGCCCGGTTCGCCCGGCATGATGTTGGCCTTCAGGCTGGTTTCCTGCTGGTCAATGCCGTATTTGATAAACGAACCTTTGGTGCCGTGTACGATAAACTTCGGATAGTCAATTTTCACCAGATGGCTGGTTTTGACGATGGCCTTTAAATCGCCATAAAACAGTTGCGCTTCAAAGGTGTCGTCCGGATTGGCCTTATTACGCAGGCTGCGGATATCGTACGCCACATGGTCCGGACGACCGAACAGCGAGATAACCTGATCCATGGTGTGTACGCCCAGCCCATAAAACGCGCCATCCTGCGGTAAACCAGGTTGAGTTTCCGCGACCGGGCGGTAGTAATCGAAGTGGCTTTCCACTTCCACAATCTCACCCAGCTTGCCGCTTTCAATCGCCTTTTTGGCGGTCAGGAAGCAGGAGTCGAAGCGACGGTTCTGATACGGCGTCACCGTCAACCCTTTGCTCTGCGCCAGTTTAAACAGCACCTTCGCTTCAATCATTGTCGGGGTGAATGGTTTCTCCACCAGCACGTTCTTTCCGGCCTCCAGCGCCCGTTTCGCATAGTCAAAGTGGCTGTCGGCGTGGGTACAGATGACAACCAGCTTCACCTTAGGATCATTGAGCACGTCATCGAGATCGCTGGTGAAATGGATGTGTGAGTAGGCAGGCGCCTGCTCTTCCGGCTTCGCACGACGGCGAAAGATATGGGCCACATGCCAGGTATCTTTACGGTGAAGTACATACGGGAGATGGTAGCGAGTCGCGCTCTTGCCGAATCCAATAAATGCGCAATGTAAGGTCATGATGCTGTCCTTTCAGAAGGTGATGACTTACACCATAGCGCAAAGCGGAGAGAGACAAAATGTGGGACGACCCTGGAGAAGGGGATGCCAATGCAGACCGATCGGCCGTCGGCGTCGCGGTCAGTTTGTTCACAGCAAGCGCGCAGGGCCCGAAGCGTAATTAATGTACGTGAGGAGCACGAGCACTTCCCGTGAACAAAATGACAAGTAAGCCAGGCTGAAAAAAAACCAAAAAAAAAGCCAGCACCCGGCTGGCTAAAGTAATACTGGAAGCAATGTGAGCAATGTCGTGCTTTCAGGTTCTCCGCAAGGGTCTTCCTGAACGCAGAGCAATAATAATCATTCTCATTCGCAGTTGTCCAGCGATTTTTACAAAAAAATGCGGTTGACGACATTTTTAATCTCAGCGACTGTAAAGGCTCAATGAACCCTGAAGGAGATCAGGAATGAGTGAGATCGTGATACGCCACGCTGAAACTAAAGATTACGACGCGATTCGTCAGATCCATGCCCAGCCGGAGGTGTATCACAACACGCTACAGGTTCCTCATCCTTCCCTCGAGATGTGGCAGGTGCGACTCGGCGAACAGCCTGGCATCAAACAACTTGTCGCCTGCATTGATGATCGCGTTGTCGGACATTTGTGCATTGCGGTCGTTCAGCGTCCGCGTCGCAGTCACGTCGCCGATTTTGGTATTTGTGTCGATGCGCAATGGCAAAACCGCGGGGTCGCCAGCGCATTAATGCGTACCATGATCGACATGTGCGACAACTGGCTGCGCGTTGAGCGCATCGAATTAACGGTGTTTGTCGATAACGCCCCCGCCGTAGCCGTGTATCAAAAGTATGGATTTGAGATTGAAGGTACCGGCAAAAAATACGGCCTGCGTAACGGCGAGTACGTCGATGCCTATTTTATGGCGCGGATGAAGTGACAAATTGCCCGGTGGCGCTACGCTTACCGGGCCGACAGCTGCACAAACGTAGGCCCGGTAAGGCGAAACCGCCACCCGGCAACAAAATCAATATCCTGCCGTTAAATCGTCCACTGTGCGTGGGTCTGATGCGCCGTACAGCGCGCCGTCTGGCCCTACCATAATGCTCTGCGTGCTACCCATCGCCTCTTTCAGCGCAACCTTTTGCCCTTTTTGCTCAAGCAGTTTGAGGGTATCCGGGCTAAAGCCTTTCTCCACACGCAGCTCATCCGGCAGCCACTGATGATGGAAACGCGGCGCGTTGGTCGCTTCCGCCACATTCATCCCGAAATCGATGCTGTTGACCACCATTTGCAGCACGGTCGTGATAATACGACTCCCGCCCGGACTGCCCGTAACCAGCCAGGTTTTGCCGTCTTTCACCACAATGGTGGGCGACATTGACGACAGCGGGCGTTTCTTCGGTCCAACGGCGTTGGCATCGCCCCCCACCAGACCATAAACGTTTGGCACGCCCGGTTTGGCTGAGAAGTCATCCATCTCGTTATTCATCAGAATGCCGGTGTTACCCGCCACAATGCCGGTCCCGAAGGTGGTGTTGAGGGTATAAGTGACCGCCACGGCGTTGCCGTCTTTATCCACCACCGAGAAGTGAGTGGTCTGGTTACTCTCGTATGGCGCCAGTTTACCTGGACGAATTTCGCTGGAGGGTTTCGCCTTGTTGATATCGATCCGTTCAGCAATCGATTTGGCGTAATCTTTGTTGGTCAGCGCCTGCCACGGCACCTTCACAAAATCCGGGTCGCCCAGGTATTCTGAGCGATCGGCATAGGCCTGTTTCTCCGCTTCCGCCATCACCTGCATGGCGTCCGCACTGCCGAAGCCGTATTTCTTCATGTCGAAGTTTTCAAGGATATTCAGGATTTGCACGATGTGGATCCCGCCAGAGGACGGCGGCGGCATGGAGAAGACCTGATATCCGCGATAGTCACCGCTAATCGGCGTGCGCTCTACCGCCTGATAGCCCGCCAAATCTTCTTTGGTCATCAGCCCGCCATTTTTCTGCATTTCCTGCGCGATCTGGTCGGCAATCGACCCTTTATAGAAGGCATCCGGTCCCTTTTCCGCAATCAGCTCCAGGCTTTTCGCCAGATTTTTTTGTACCAGCTTGTCGCCCTTTTTCAGCGGTACACCATCCTTCCAGAAAATAGCTTTGCTGTTTTCGTGGTTCGGCAACACTTCGCTGCCGTAGGTTTTCAGATCGTCCGCCAGCGCATCGTTAACCACAAAGCCCTCTTCCGCCAGTTTGATCGCCGGACGCACCACCTTGTTGAGCGGCAGGGTGCCATATTTTTCCAGCGCCAGAGAGAACCCGGCCACGGTGCCCGGCGTGCCGGACGCCAGATGGGAGGTCAGCGATTTTTTACTGTCCGGATTGCCCTGGTCGTCGAGGAACATATCGCGCGTGGCGTGAGCGGGCGCCATTTCGCGAAAATCGATCGCCGTGGTCTTTCCGTCTTTGGTGCGCAGCAACATAAAGCCGCCGCCGCCCAGATTACCGGCCTGCGGATGCGTCACCGCCAGCGCATACCCTACGGCGACCGCAGCATCCACGGCGTTCCCGCCCTGTTTGAGAATATCCACACCAACCTTTGTGGCCATGGCATCGACCGAGGCCACCATCCCCTGCTTCGCGCGAACGGGATGGAACACATCCTCTTCCACCCCATACGATACCGGAGGGGGTGGAGGGGGAGCAGCAAGTACGCTGAAACAGCTTCCTGAGAGCAGAGCAGCAAGGGCTACCCGGCGTAAGAACGTCGGTTTTATCATCGTGATTCTCCAAAGATGCGGGGTCAGCCCCCCACTAAGCCTGGTGCATAACTCTGAAATGATCCTCGTTTCGCCGGGAAAGGGGTAAACTTAAGAGATACCTCAGTGGAGGAAAGATGATGAAACGATACTTAATTTTGACAGCGCTACTGCCGTTTGCCTGTCTCGCACAGCCGATTAACACGCTGAACAATCCGAACCAGCCGGGTTATCAGATCCCCAGCCAGCAGCGGATGCAAACGCAAATGCAGACGCAGCAAATCCAGCAGAAAGGGATGCTGAATCAGCAGTTAAAAACGCAGACGCAGCTTCAGCAGCAAAATCTGCAAACGCAGATGAACAACAATCAACAGCGGATCCAACAGGGTCAGGTACGCGAACAACCGTTACCCAATACCAACGGCGGAATGTTGAGCGGCAATACGCGCCTGGAGAGCGGCCAGCAGCACATGCTACCGCCGCGTCAGAATGGCGATATGCTTAATCCGCAGCAGTAAAGTCCGGACCAATCACATCAATTGCATCGGTACAGATGCAATCCACGCCCCAGCGTAGCAGTTCCGCCGCACGCTGGGGTTTGTTGACGGTGTACACCAGAATATGTAATCCCGCCGCTTTCAACTGCCTGACCCGCGCTTCATCCAGTAGCCTGTGATTCAGGTGAATCGACACGCACGCCAGGCGAGTGGTCAGCTCGCGCCAGTCATCACGCCACTCGTCGAGCAGTAGCCCGCGCGGCAGTTCAGGCACTGCCGCTTGTGCGGCTTCCAGCGCATCAATTTCAAATGATGACAGCAGCGGCGCCGCCATCCCCTGCCACAGATCGCGTGCGGCGAGGGCAATCGCTTTCCCCGTCAGCGGTCCGGTTCCGGTAGTCGGTTTAATTTCGATATTGGCCATCAGGCCATGCTGGCGGCAACGCACTGCCACCTGCGAGAGCAGCGGCAGCGGTTCGCCTTTAAACTCGCCGCTGTACCAGCCACCGGCATCCACCCGCAGCAAATCCTGCCAGTTGAGCTCTCCCGCCACGCCCCAGCCGTTGCTGGTGCGCTCAAGGTTATCGTCGTGCAGCAGGAAAATTTCCCCGTCCTTCGACAGCTTTGCGTCGAACTCAATCATGGTGTGCCCGTAATGCGCGCCGACGTCGATCGCCGCCAGCGTGTTTTCCGGCGCCAGTTTACCGCCGCCACGATGGGCGACGATGTGGGGATAAGGCCAGTGACTCATACACGTTGTCCTGTTTCACCATCAAAAAGGTGCAAATGATTTTCCGGCAGATGTAACCACAGCGTGCTGCCTGCCTTTGGGCGTTCCTGATGGGCCAGACGCACCACCAGTTTCTGATCGCCCCAGCGACCGTGCGCCAGATTATCGGCACCCAGCATCTCCAGCGTGTCCATTACCAGCGGCACACCGCCCTCCGCCTGGGAGCTTAGCGCAATATGTTCCGGGCGGATACCCAGCGTCATTTTTCGCCCGGCGTAACCACGATAGTACCAATTGATGGGCAGCGCCATGCCGCTTTCCAGTTCGAAGTGCGTACCCGCATGGCTGATACGACCTTCCAGCAGGTTCATCGCCGGACTGCCGATAAAGCTCGCCACAAAGCGGCTGGCCGGTTTTTCATAGACCTCTACCGGCGTGCCAATCTGCTCGGCAATACCTTTGTTCATCACCATCACGCGTTGGGCGAGCGTCATCGCTTCGACCTGATCGTGGGTTACGTATAGCGAGGTAGTTTTCAGACGACGGTGCAGATGCTGGAGCTCCAGACGCATCTGCACGCGTAGTTTGGCATCGAGATTCGACAGCGGCTCATCAAACAGGAACACCGCAGGGTCACGCACAATGGCGCGCCCCATCGCCACGCGCTGGCGCTGACCGCCGGAAAGTTCACGCGGACGGCGTTTGAGCAGACCGTCCAGTTCGAGAATACGCGCCGCTTCTTTCACCCGTTGTTCGATGTGGCCCTTGCCCATCCCACGGATTTTCAGTCCCCACGCCATGTTCTCTTCCACGCTCATGTGCGGGTAGAGCGCATAGTTCTGGAAGACCATCGCGATCCCGCGATCTTTTGGCTCCATTTCAGTCACGCGCTGGCGGTCGATCCAGATATCGCCGCTCGTAACGCGCTCCAGCCCGGCCACCATCCGCAGAAGCGTTGATTTCCCACAGCCGGACGGGCCGACCATCACAATGAACTCACCGTCCGCCACGTTCAGCGTCAGCGGTTGAATCACCTGGGTTTTGCCATCCCAGCTTTTAGTTACTGCCTGTAATTTTAAACCTGCCATCGCGGTATCCTACTTCTCACTGTCTACTAAACCACGCACAAACGCCCGCTGCATGGCTAAAACGATAATGACCGGGGGGATGAGGGTCAGCAGCATTGCCGCCATCACCTGATTCCACAAGGTGGTGCCTTCGCCGGTGGCAATCATGCCTTTGATCCCCGCTACGGCAGTCCCCAGATTGACGTCGGTAATAATCAGCAACGGCCACAGATACTGGTTCCAGCCATAGATAAAGGTGATGACGAACAGCGCCGCCAGATTGGTTTTCGACAACGGCAGCACGATGTCGCGGAAAAAGCGCATCGGCGAGGCGCCGTCAATGCGTGCCGCTTCAATCAGTTCATCCGGCAGGGTCATAAAGAACTGGCGGAACAGAAAGGTGGCGGTCGCCGATGCCATCAGCGGCAGCGTCAATCCTGCGTAACTGTCGAGCATTCTCAGGTTGGCGATCACTTCCACCGTCGGGAAGATACGCACTTCAACCGGCAGCATCAGGGTGATAAAAATCATCCAGAAAAACAGATTACGCAGCGGAAAACGAAACCAGACGATGGCAAAGGCGGAAAGCATTGAGACCGCGATTTTCCCCACCGTAATGCCAAACGCCATGATGAAGCTGTTGAGCATCATCAGCCAGAACGGCGCGCTGTTCACACCGACGCCGTTGACCCAGATGTTTTTCATGTTTTCCAGCAGATGCGTACCGGGGATAAGCGTCATCGGCGTTTCAAACACCGCGTTGTTGTCCAGCGTCGCCGCGACAAACGCGACGTACAGCGGGAACAAAATCACGACAATCCCCAGAATCAGCATGGTGTGGCTGAATATCGTCAGCCCGCGACGGTTCTCAATCATTGGTAACGCACCTTACTTTCCACATAGCGGAACTGCACCACCGTCAGAATGATGACAAGGAACATCAGTACCACCGACTGCGCGGCAGACGCAGAGAGATCCAGCCCGGCAAACCCTTCGCGATAGATCTTATAAATCAGCGTCGTGGTGGCCTGTACCGGACCGCCGGCGGTCGCGGCATCGATCACCGGGAACGTGTCGAAGAAGGCGTAGACCAGATTGACCACCAGCAGGAAGAAACTCACCGGCGCGATCAGCGGTAACGCCAGCCTGAAGAAGCGGCGGACAGGCCCTGCGCCATCGATCGCGGCGGCTTCAACCAGCGAACGTGGGATCGATTGCAATGCGGCAAAGAAGAAAAGGAAGTTGTAACTAATTTGCTTCCAGACGGAAGCAAAAACCACCAGGAACATCGCCTGTCCGCTGTTCTGCGCGTGGTTCCAGTCATAACCAAACTGCTCAAGGATGTGGGTAATTAGCCCACGTCCTGGGTTAAACAGGAAAATCCACAGCACGGCGGCCACCGCTGGCGCCACGGCATAGGGCAGTAGCATCAGCGTCTGATACAAACGACTGCCGCGCACCACGTAATCCACCAGCGCGGCGAAGAACAACGACACCAGCAGGCCGCTGAAGGTCACCAGCGCGCTGAATTTGATCGTCGTCCAGAAAGCGTCGAGATAGTAGCTGTCATGAAACAGCGTGACGAAATTGTCCAGCCCCACGAACTGACTGGACAGCCCAAACGGATCGACGCTTTGTAGTGAATACCAGAGCGCTTCGCCCGCAGGCCAGATGAAGAAAATGACGGTGATCGCCAGCTGTGGTGCGACCAGCAAATAAGGCAGCCAACGCGAGCGAAACACCGGACGAGATGATGACATTGAGATAGTTGTCCTGAACTGTGCCGGGTGACGGCTGCCGCCTTACCCGGCCTACAGGAGATACCCCGTAGGCCGGATAAGCGCAGCGCCATCCGGCATTTCCATCATTTAGACTTCGTCGACTGCTCAAAGCGGCGCAGCAACTGATTACCTCGCTCAACAGCGGCATCCAGCGCCTGCTGCGGGGTTTTCTTGCCGGTCCACACGCTTTCCAGTTCTTCATCAACGATGGTACGAATCTGCGGCATATTGCCCAGACGCAGCCCTTTGGTGAACGGCAATGGCGGCTTGTTCAGCATCTGGCGGGTCGCAATATCCGCACCAGGGTTCTTGTCATAGAAGCCCTGCTCACGAGTCAGGTCGTAAGCCGCTTTGGTGATCGGCAGATAACCGGTCTTCTGATGCCATTCGGCCGCATTTTCCGGTTTTGCCAGGAAGTCGAGGAACCCGGCAACGCCTTTGTAGGTGTCGCTGTCTTTGCCCTGCATTACCCACAGGCTCGCGCCGCCGATGATGGCGTTCTGCGGTGCGCCTTTGGCGTCAGCATCGTAAGGCATCATGCCGACGCCATAGTTGAATTTGGCGTAGTGACGGATATCGGCAAGCGAACCGGAAGAGGCGGTGGTGATAGCGCAATCGCCGTTATAGAACTTCTCAGTGGATTCGTCTTTACGACCGAAGTAGCTGAAATCGCCCTTCTTGTTCAGTGCTTCCAGCAGCGCGATGTGTTTTACCTGCTCTGGCTTGTTGAACTCCAGCACCGCATCAGTACCGTCGAAGCCATTGTTCTGGGTCGCCACCGGCAAACCGTGCCAGGCACTGAAGTTTTCAATCTGGATCCAACCCTGCCAGCCGCTGGCGTAGCCACACTTCATCCCCGCGGCTTTCAGCTTCGCGGTGTAGTCCGCCAGATCCTGCCAGGTTTTCGGCGGCTGCTCCGGATCTAAGCCCGCTTTTTTGAAGGCGTCTTTGTTGTAGTACAGCACCGGAGTGGAACTGTTAAACGGCTGAGACAGCAGATGCCCGGTTTTCGAATCGGTGTAGTAACCGGAAACGGTCGGTACAAACTGCGATTCGTCGAAGTTGATGCCCGCATCCTTGAACACTTCGTAAACCGGTTTGATCGCTTTCGAGGCCATCATCGTCGCGGTACCGACTTCATAAACCTGCAGCAGTGCCGGTGCATTTCCGGTACGGAACGCGGCGATACCGGCGCTCAGGCTCTGCTCGTAGTTACCTTTGTACACCGGCACAATCTTGTAATCCGGGTGGGTGTCGTTGAAACGTTGCGCCAGGGAGTCAACTTCTTTACCCAACTCCCCTTCCATGGAATGCCAGAACGGAATGGTGGTAACGGCCATTGCGTTCGTCGCAAAAGCCAGACCAACCGCCAGACCCAAAGCTGTGTGTCGTAACGATGTCATTGTCATCATCTCTCTTATTGTGCCGGATGCGCGAAATCACGCGTTTTATGCTCGCGAGGTAACATGACATGCGCGAATGACAGAAAGATAACCGTTAGATGACGAAGCGGTGACAGCCAGGCTTCAGGTGAATGACGTTTCGGTGGCAAGAAAACAGAAAAAAAGCCGGGTGGCGGCTTCGCCTTACCCGGCCTGGTCGATCCTATAAGCCCGGTAAGCGTATGCGCCACCGGGCAATACAAACGGCCTGGTCTTGTAGGCCTGATAAGACGCAATGCGTCGTCATCAGGCATCACCGACCGTTTAACCGCCTAAATAGGCGCTACGCACCGCTTCGTTGGCCAGAAGCCGCGCGCCGGTATCCTCGAGAACGACATGGCCGTTCTCCAGCACGTAACCGCGATCGGCCAGCTTCAGCGCCTGATTGGCGTTCTGCTCAACAAGGAAGATGGTCATTCCCTGTTCGCGCAGTTGTTCGATAGTGTCGAAGATCTGCTGGATAATAATCGGCGCCAGCCCCAGAGATGGCTCATCAAGCAGCAGCAGGCGCGGCTCGCTCATCAGCGCACGACCAATCGCCAGCATCTGCTGTTCACCGCCGGACATGGTGCCCGCACGCTGAATACGACGCTCATGCAAACGCGGGAACAATTCGTATACCCACTTGATGCGTTCCTGGAACTGATCGCGCTCGGCAAAAAAACCGCCCATCGCCAGATTCTCTTCCACCGTCATGCGGGAAAACACGCGACGCCCTTCCGGAACGATCGCCACCGCTTCACGCATGATTTTCGCTGTTTGCCAGTCGGTAATGTCTTTGTCATCAAACACAATCCGGCCGCTGGTTGCTCGCGGATCGCCGCACAGCGTGCCGAGCAGCGTGGTTTTTCCCGCGCCGTTGGCACCAATCAAGGTCACAATCTCTCCCTGATTGATGTGCAGGCTCACCTCGTGCAGCGCCTGAATTTTGCCGTAGTGGGCACTGACTTTGTCAAAGGACAACATGACTTTTTCCATCTTATGCCTCACCAAGGTATGCACGGATCACGTCCGGGTTATTACGAATCTGTTCCGGCGTCCCGTTCGCCAGCGGCGTGCCCTGGTTCACCACGTAAATACGGTCGGAAATCCCCATCACCAGCTTCATATCGTGCTCAATGAGCAGAATGGTGGTGTTGTGATGGTTGCGCAGTTCGGCAATCAGTTCGTCCAGCTCTTTGGTCTCTTTCGGGTTAAGACCCGCAGCCGGTTCATCCAGCATCAAAATTTCTGGCTGCGTCACCATACAGCGGGCGATCTCCAGACGGCGCTGGTCGCCATAAGCCAGGTTGCTGGCCTGACGGTTCGCATGTTCCAGCAACCCGATACGCTCAAGCCAGGTGGCCGCACGATCCAGCGCTTCGCTCTGCGCCCGACGAAACGCCGGGGTTTTCAGCAGACCGGAAAACACGCCTGTTTTCAGCTGCTGATGCTGCGCCACCAGCAGGTTTTCAATCACCGTCATTTCACGAAACAGACGCACGTGCTGGAAGGTTCGCACCACGCCCATCCGGGCAATTTGTTGTCCTGGCAGCCCTTCAAGGTGCTGATCGCGAAGCTTAATGGTGCCGCCCGTCGGCTTATAAAAACCGGTCAGGCAGTTAAACACCGTGGTCTTACCGGCACCGTTCGGCCCAATCAGCGACACAATTTCTTGCGGATGCAGCTCCAGTTCAACGTTGTTCACCGCCAACAGACCGCCGAAGCGCATCATCAGGCCGTTAACCGATAATAATGGCTGACTCATGCCTGCTCTCCTTTCGCTTCCCCGTTTTTCAGCTTCAACTGTGGACGGGTCATCGGCAGCAAGCCCTGCGGACGCCAGATCATCATCAGTACCATCAAACCACCCAGCATTAACATGCTGTATTCGTTGAAATCACGCATCAGTTCACGCGACACCACCAACAGAATAGCCGCGAGGATCACTGCAAACTGTGAGCCCATCCCGCCGAGCACCACAATCGCCAGCACAAACGCCGATTCGGCAAAGGTGAACGATTCAGGGCTGACAAACCCCTGACGCGCCGCGAACAGCGTACCGGCGAAACCGGCAAACGCGGCGCTGATGGTAAAGGCGGTCAGCTTGATGCGCGTCGGACTCAGGCCCAGCGAGCGACAGGCGATCTCATCCTCACGCAGCGCTTCCCACGCTCGTCCCAGCGGCATGCGCAGCAGGCGGTTAATCACAAACAGGCTCAACACCACCAGCAGCAGCGCGACCAGGTAGAGGAAAATCACACGATCGGACGGATCGTATTTCACATTAAAGAAGTGGCTGAAGGTATCCCAACCGCCTTCACGTGCACTGCGGCTGAACTCAAGACCGAACAACGTCGGTTTCGGGATCTGACTGATGCCGTTCGGACCGCCGGTGATTTCCGTATTGTTGAGCAGCAGAATACGGACGATCTCACCGAAGCCCAACGTCACAATCGCCAGGTAGTCGCCGCGCAGACGCAGCACCGGGAAGCCCAGCAGGAAGCCCGCGGCTGCCGAAACCAGTCCTGCCAGCGGCAGACAGGTCCAGAAGCCGAGACCGTAATAGTGGTTCAGCAGCGCGAAGGTATATGCGCCAATCGCGTAGAAGCCGCCGTAGCCCAGTACCAACAGGCCGGAGAGCCCGACGACGACGTTCAGCCCCAGGCCGAGAATGATATAAATCATGGTCAGCGTGGCGATATCCACCGTGCCGCGCGAAACCATAAACGGCCACGCCACGGCAATCACCAGCAGCGCAATCAGGAACAGCTTCTGCTTCACGGTTGAGCCATCAATCGCTGGCAGAATAAACTTCGGCCCGGAGACGCTCTTCAGGCTCTTCTGGAAGATAGGGCGCAGCATCTGGAAGAAAAAGACCACGGCCGTGCCGATAAACACCCACTGCCAGCGGATGTCGGTAGCGGTGTCCACCACCAGTTTGGTGCCATCCAGCTGTAGCTGAACGCCCATAAAGACGCCCGCCAGAACGAAGAACATCGCGGCAGAGAGCAGCGCCATTGCAAAATGCATCGGTTTCATACTTTCTCTACCTCCGGACGACCCAGAATCCCGGTCGGCATCACCAGCAGTACCAGAATCAGCAGGGCGAACGACACCACATCTTTGTATTCCGTACTCAGATAAGCAGAAGAAAGCGCTTCCGCGACGCCCAGAATCAGGCCGCCAATCATCGCGCCTGGGATGCTGCCGATCCCGCCAAGAACCGCTGCGGTAAAGGCTTTCATCCCGGCCATAAAGCCGATATAAGGGTTAATCACCCCGTAGAATTGCCCGAGCAGCACGCCGGCCACTGCCGCCATTGCTGCGCCAATCACAAAGGTCAGCGCAATCACGCGGTCCGTGTTAATCCCGAGCAGGCTGGCCATTTTCAGGTCTTCCGCGCAGGCGCGGCAGGCGCGACCCATGCGGGAATAACGAATAAAAATGGTCAGCGCCAGCATCGCCAGGAAGGTCACAACCCAGATGACCAGTTGCATGGTGGTGATCGAGGCGGAGAAGTTTTCGCTGGCCCCTACCACCCATTGACCGTTGAACAGGCTGGGCAGCGCCACGTCGCGCGAACCTTCCGTCAGGCTGACGTAGTTTTGCAGGAAGATAGACATCCCAATCGCGGAGATAAGCGCAATCAGACGTTTGGAACTCCGGACGGGCCGATAAGCCACCCGCTCAATGCTCCAGCCGTAGGCGCTGGCAATGATGATCGCCCCAATGAATCCGGCAGCCACCAGCAACCAACTGGTATCAATCCCCATCATCATGAGTGCTGCGATAATCATAAAAGAGACATAGCTACTGATCATGTACACCTCGCCATGGGCGAAGTTGATCATGCCGATAATGCCGTACACCATGGTGTAACCGATAGCGATCAGCGCGTAGGTGCTTCCCAGCGTGACGCCGTTAAACATCTGCTGCAAAAAGTACAGGAACTGCTCGGACATAAAATAACCTTTTAAACCCGACAAACCGGGATGTTGAACCCACTCTACATAATTCGAGTTGCAGAAAGGCGGCAAGTTTGCCCATCCCCGGGAGCGTACACAGAGTACGTGACCGGGGTGGGTGAACGCAGCCAACGCATCTGCGGCTCGAAGTATGACGAGTGGTTGCCTTATTTGGCGGCCGTGGATGCCCCATCGGCGTGCCACTGGAAGACACCAAATTCAAATCCCTTTAGATCGCCTTTTTCATCCCATTTCAGCGGCCCAATGACGGTATCAGCACCGTTTGCTTTTAAATCTTTCACCAGATCCAGCGGCGCTTTGCTGCCAGAACGGTCCATTGCCGTTGCCAGTGACTGCACAGCAGCGTAGGTGATCCACACATACGGACCCGTGGGATCTTTTTTATCGGCTTTCAGCGCATCAACAATCGCTTTGTTGGCCGGATCCTGGTCATAGCGTTTTGGCATGGTGACCAGCATGCCTTCGGCCGCCTCACCCGCGATGTTCGACAGCGACGCATTGCCCACGCCTTCCGGCCCCATGAACGTGGTTTTCAGCCCGACGGAGCGCGCCTGGCGCAGCATCTGACCCATTTCCGGGTAGTAGCCGCCGTAGTACACAAAGTCGATGTTCTCTTTTTTCAGGCGCGCGAGCAGCGCAGAGAAATCTTTCTCGCCTGCCGTGATGCCATCAAAGAAGACGATATTGGCGTTTGCCGCTTTCAGCGTGTCCTGAACGGAGCGCGCCAGTCCTTCACCGTACTGCTGTTTGTCGTGAATAATGGCGATGCGCTGTGGTTTTACCTGCTCGAGAATGTATTTTGCCGCGGTCGGTCCCTGAGAAGAGTCCAGTCCGGCGGTACGCATGATGTGCGCGTAGCCGCGCTGCGTCAGTTCCGGGTTAGTCGCACCAGGCGAGATCATCAGAATGCCTTCGTCTTCGTAAATATCCGACGCAGGCTGAGTAGAAGAAGAGCAGAGGTGACCAATCACATACTGAATACCGTCGTTGACGATTTTGTTCGCCACCGCCACGGCCTGTTTGGGATCGCAGGCGTCGTCATATTCCACACCCACCAGCTTGTCGCCTTTGATGCCGCCTTTCGCGTTGATGTCTTTAATGGCCTGACGTGCGCCGTTAAATTCCATGTCGCCCCACTGAGCCACCGGACCCGACATCGCGCCGACAACAGCAACTTTAATATCCTCTGCCATTGCCGCCTGTGACATCGCCAGTGCAATCACCCCTGCGATGACCGTTTTCGCATTCCGTTTCATTTACTGAATCCCCATTCGTGATGTACTTATTTTGTATTTATATGGTTAAAAAGCAGACTGTGCTTTATTTGTACTACACTATTTTTACCAGTCTGATTAATGGTTTAGCGCAGTATTTTTCGCAAATACAGATTAAAATCTCTATTTTTCAGGCTATTAAGAACAGATAATATTCTGCTTTTCATCATAGATAAACAAAAAAAAGCACACTTGTCAGCATAAAATAACGGGACAATGAGCCGAATAAAACACTGCCTTCCAGGGTATTATCCTGCCTGTTTTTCATTCTCTGATGTTTCGAACTGAGGTTCTGACCGTCATAAAATTAATCACCTGCCAAATGATTTAAAAAAGAGAAAGCGTCCGGATGAATTATTTCGGTACACTTGCACTCTCTTTTGTGATTTGGACATGCTGTCGATGAAGCTGACCATCATTCGTTTAGAACACTTTAGCGATCAGGATCTGATCGACCTGGGCAAAATCTGGCCGGAGTATTCCGCCGCCTCTTTAAGCGTAGATGAAACGCACCGAATCTACGCGGCACGATTTAATGAGCGGTTGTTAGGCGCCGTAAGGGTCACTCTGAGCGGCACTCAGGGCGCGCTGGATTCACTGCGCATCCGTGACGTCACGCGGCGTCGGGGGGTGGGAAAATATCTGGTGGAAGAGGTGATCCATGATAATCCGGACGTCTCCTCCTGGTGGATGGCGGATGTCGGCGTGGAAGACCGGGGCGTCATGGCGGCGTTTATGCAGGTACTGGGTTTCACCGCACAGCAAAACGGCTGGGAAAAGCGTTAGCGACACGCGTCCTCATGTTCCCCTCTCACAGGAAAGCCCATCAATGGACTTTCCTCGCTTAACGCGGATTCAGACAATCTCATCAGGGTGACGACTTACCCCTCCGTGATGGATGAGGTAAGATTCACCATGCCTCTAATTGCGCAGAGAATCATCAAATTTGCGCTCTCATCAACTACTGTCATGGAATGAGCATATGGAAATGTACATCGGGCTGGCCGTCGCCGCCGTCGTGATCCTCTGGGCCATCTTCACCTATAACCGCTTTATCTCGCTGCGTCGTTTTAAAGACGAAGCGTGGAGCGGCATTGCCGTACAACTCAAGCGCCGTCACGATCTGGCCCCCAATCTGCTCAGCGTGGTCAAACGTTATGCCCAGCACGAAAAAGAGCTACTGGAAGAGATCACCCGGCAACGGAGCGTCCTGGTCGGTAATCCTCAACAGGTCGCTGACAGCGAGCAGCAGTATTCTGCAACGCTGAGCCGTATCTTCGCGCTGGCGGAAGCGTATCCTGAACTCAAAGCCAGTGAAAACTTCCTCTCTCTACAGCAATCCCTGAGTGAAATAGAGGAACAGCTACAGATGGCACGCCGCTATTTCAACGGCACAGTGCGAGATTTTAATATTCTGGTTGAATCTTTCCCCAGCCTGCTGCTGGCCCGCCTGTTTAATTTCAGAGCGGAAGTCTTCTTTGAACTGGACTCTCCTGAAGAAGCTCAATTACCCCGGATGGAATGACCACATGCCAACGTTTTCCGCCCGGATACTGCGCGCTTTCAGCCTGTTGCTCCTGTTACTGACAGGCTTTGGTTCTGCCACACACAACGACATCAACATTATCGATGCCTCGCAGATTCCGGCCAATGCGCGACGGATTCCCGCATACGAACATATTCTCTCCTTCGATTCCCGGGCGAGTTTTAATCCGGATGGCAGCATGGAGATGCAGGAAAACATCAAAGTACTCTCTCTGGGCAACGAAATCAGACGGGGGATTTTTCGAACGCTGCCACTGACCTGGAACCGACAGGACGGCAAAATTTTCAGTGTGGACTATGCCATCAAATCAGTCTCACGCGATGGCGCCGCGGAATCTTACAGCCTCGATCGGGCAACCAAAACGCTGACCGTTCGTATTGGCAGCGCCGAGCGGATCCTGAAACCGGGAATTTATCAGTATGAGATTCGCTATCAGGTCAGGAACCATTTCAGCCGCTTTCCTGACTGGGATGAGCTTTACTGGAATGTGACGGGCAACGACTGGAACTGGCCGATTAGAAGAGCCAGTTTTCATCTGCAACTGCCTGAAGCTGCAGATAATTTGAACGCAGAGGGCAAAGATACCCGACTGCGTAGTATCGACGTTTACACTGGTCGCCTGGGGGCAAAAGAAAACAACGCGGTCATCCTGCCCGATGGCAGCATACAAACGTCGCGTCCTCTCGCCACAGGTGAAGGGTTAACCGTTGTCTATACCTGGCCCCGCACAATTCTGTCGAATGCCGCCGCACCAGAGGCGGTATTGCCGTTCGTTCATTTACTGATGCCAACGCTGAAAACCAGTGTCATCTGGCTCCCTCTTCTGTTGCTTATTGGCTACTACGGGCTTTGGTGGCGTAAAAACGTTATCGCCAAAGGGTTAAAAATGCCGCCGGTCGTACCGCAATTCTCGCTGCCCGCAACGATGTCGCCTGGCTATCTGCGCTTCATCACCCGGCGTAAGTATGACGATGTGGCATTCAGCAGCGACCTGCTGGATCTGGTTGCCAAACGTGCCGTGACGATAACGAGCAAGAAGACAACAGCCAAAAGCATATGGTCTTCATCCTCCATTGATGAACAGTGGCTATCCCGTTCGCCGGACGATAGAAACAGGCCGTTAAATGCCACCGATAAACAGCTATTGAGTACACTTTTCAGCGGTAAACGTAAGAATATCAACCTCAGTACGCCACATCAGCAGATGATGATTAATGCCCGTAAGTGGCTGGAAAAACGTTGCGAGGAGCAGAAGCCACAGTTATGCCAGAGCTGGGGGAAACCGTTTCGTCGCTGCATTTACATTGCTCTGCTTGTTCCGATCGTTTGCGGCGTCTGGTTTAGCCCGGCAGCAGCGCTCCTTACTATTCCGGGCCTGCTGTTTATGACGGTGGGGGTTTCGTTGGTACTCTTTTCCCTGAACTTTTTACGCCACCCGATAATAGCAGTGCGCAGTTGGGGACCGATTCCTATCCTGATGGCGCTCGTATTTGGTCCTTTTGCCCTCACAGCAGGAAGTTTGTTCCTGTTTGGCATGATCCCCATCACCCAACTTCCAGCGGGATACGTTGGCGCACTGCTGACCGCCATGGTGTTGTGCGCGGTCATTGGCTGGAAAACGCCGCGCTATACGCAGCGTGGGCTGAACGATTTAGCCGTCGCTAAAGGGCTAATGCGCTATATCAAAACGGCCGAAGAGCCACGTTATCAGGCGCTTTATCCACCCGACCAGCGGATTGCGCACTTTGAAAGCCTGTTGCCCGTTGCGCTGGCACTCGGTGTAGGGAAAACGTGGGCAAATACTTTTGCCCGGTACTTAGAGAGTACGGGCACGATGTCAGAGATTTTTGAAAAGGCTGACTGGGAGAATGTGAATCACTTTTGTCGGGGCTGTCATTCTGCGGCCAGCGCAAAACCCGATCGTAGCTCCACAGGCTCTTCAGGTTCAGGCTACAGCGGTTCCGGTTCCTCAGGCAGAGGATCGTCAGGCGGGGGATCCGGCGGTGGTGGCGGGGGCGGCTGGTAAGAAAAGGCCGGATAACGATTATCCGGCCAACAAAGCAGCGCCGCAAAGGCGCCGTGGAAATTACTTCGCGTCGGTCGCCGTACCGTTGGCATGCCAGTCGAAGACGCCGAATTCAAAGCCCTTCAGATCGCCCTTCTCATCCCACGACAGCGGCCCCATTACGGTATCCACGGAGTTCGCTTTCAGCCAGGTGGCGATTTCAGCCGGATCGGCTGACTGGTTCAGGCCCGCCTGCAAAGATTGCAGCGCGGCGTAGGTGGTCCACACGAACGCACCGCTCGGATCCTGTTTCTTCGCCTTGATCGCATCAACGATAGGTTTGTTCGCAGGCACCTGGTCGTAGTTCTTCGGTTTGGTCACCAGCAGACCTTCGGCCGATTCACCGGCGATGTTAGACAGGGAAACGTTGGCCACCCCTTCCGGGCCCATGAACTGCGTTTTCAGACCCGCGGCACGTGCCTGACGCAGGATCTGACCCATTTCCGGGTGATAACCGCCGTAGTAAACGAAGTCGATGTTCTCTTTCTTCAGACGCGCCACCAGCGTGGAGAAGTCTTTCTCACCGGCGGTGATACCGTCAAAGAACACCACGTTAGAGTTGCCCTTCTTCAGGTTTTCCTGCACGGCACGCGCCAGACCTTCACCGTACTGTTGTTTGTCGTGAACGATCGCGATGCGCTGCGGCTTCACTTTTTCCAGAATGTATTTCGCGGCGGTCGGGCCCTGATCTGAATCCAGGCCCGTGGTGCGCAGCACCAGCTTATAGCCACGCGCGGTCAGTTCCGGCGCCGTTGCCGCCGGGGTGATCATCAGAATGCCTTCGTCTTCGTAGATGTCAGACGCAGGCTGAGTGGAAGAGGAGCACAGGTGGCCGATAACGTATTTGATGCCGTCATTAATCACTTTGTTTGCGACTGCGACCGCTTGTTTCGGGTCACAGGCATCATCATATTTTACGATCTGCAGTTTTTCGCCTTTGATTCCGCCTTTGGCATTAATGTCTGCAACCGCTTGTTCCGCGCCAGTAAACTCCTGGTCGCCATACTGGGCTACCGGACCGGACATCGCACCGACAACAGCGACTTTAATATCGGCCTGAACCATTGTGCTGAATGCCAACGCGATACATCCTGCCAGTAACGCTTTACCCTTCATATTCATCCTGACCTTCCCCATTCTTATGGTTATTACGACTATTGTGATGTTGTTGTGTAGCGCTTTATTTCAATTATAGGTGTGCGGCTCGCGCATTTTCAGCACACTCTGCTAAAACATACCCCATTTTTATAGTTTTGGAATAGCTAATTTCATATTCAAATAATAAGTGAACGACATAACGTCGTGCCGCCCGGTGATGGACGGCACAGGTTTATCGTGTCAGCGAGTGGGTGATAATGCCGAGCGCCTGACGAAATTGCGCGTCAGGGATGGTGAGCGGATAAAGAAAACGGATGACGTTGCCATACACACCGCAACTCAGCAGCAGAAGTCCTTCCTGCAAGGCGCGATCCTGCACCTGGCGCGTGAATTCCGGGGAAGGTTTTCCGCTGTGCGGGTCGTTAAATTCTACCGCCACCATCGACCCCTGCGCGCGAATATCAGCAATAAACGGGCAGTCCGCTTTTGCCTGGTTCAACGCCCCGACCAGCGTCGCGCCCAACGTGGCGGCGCGGGCGCAGAGCTGTTCTTCATCAATCACATCCAGCACCGCGTGTGCCGCAGCAACCGCTAGCGGGTTCCCGGCATACGTTCCCCCCAGACCACCAGGCGCAGGCGCATCCATCACTTCGGCACGGCCAGCGACCGCAGAGAGCGGCATACCGCCCGCCAGACTTTTCGCCATCGTCATTAGATCGGGTTGTACGCCATGGTGCTCCATCGCAAACAGCTTGCCGGTACGGGCAAAACCGGTCTGCACCTCATCGGCGATCAACAAGATACCGTGGGTATCGCACAACGCCCGTAGTGACTGCATGAACTCCGTTGGCGCAATATTAAAACCCCCTTCGCCCTGAACCGGTTCAAGAATGATGGCGGCGACCTGATCCGGCGCGATATCGGCTTTGAAAATGCGCTCCAGACTTTGCAGCGCATCAACGGTGCTCACGCCATGTAACGCATTAGGATACTGAGCGTGATAAACCGAACCAGGAAACGGGCCAAAACCGATTTTGTAGGGCGCCACCTTACCGGTCAGCGCCATCGTCATGAAAGTCCGGCCATGAAATGCGCCGCCAAAGGTGATTAACCCAGGCCGTCTGGTATACGCGCGGGCAATCTTCACCGCATTTTCCACCGCTTCGGCACCGGTGGAGAAAAACGCCGTTTTTACCGGCCCCTGAATAGGGACACGCTGATTGATCCGTTCTGCCAGTCGGACATAGCTTTCGTAGGGAACAATCTGGTAGGCAGTATGGGTAAAGGAATGGAGCTGTTTTTCGATGGCGGCGATCACTCTGGGATGCCGGTGCCCGGTATTCAGCACCGCAATACCCGCGGCAAAATCGATCACCTCGCGGCCTTCCACATCCCACAACGTTGCGTTTTCCGCTCTCTCGGCGTAAAAGCCACACATCACGCCGACCCCACGCGGCGTCGCCTGCAAACGCCGTTCATTCAGTTCGTTATTTTTCATTTTCTTCCCCTAAGATGCGCACAACCCATCGGTAAGTGTTTGCCAGGGGGGAGGAATTCGCCAGAGCAGGCGCTAAAAAAACAAAAACCCCGGACAGTTATCCAGGGTTTTAGCGGGGACTTCGCGGGAGTTACGCTTCGATAGCGGCGCGAAGTTTTTTCATGGCGTTCTTTTCAAGCTGACGCACACGTTCTGCGGAAACACCGTAGCGATCGGCCAGTTCCTGCAGCGTGGATTTGTTATCTTCGTCCAGCCAGCGGGCGCGGATAATGTCCTGACTACGCTCGTCGAGACCTTCCATCGCGTGGGTCAGTTTGTTGGCAGCCTGATCTTCCCAGTTATCCTCTTCAATGCCGTCGGCAAAGTTAGAGGTTTTATCCTGCAGATACAGGACTGGTGCCATCGGCTGGCTGTCGGACTCATCGTCCGAGGACATATCAAACGTCATGTCCTGCGCCGCCATACGAGATTCCATCTCGCGGACGTCTTTACTGGAAACACCCAGCTCACGCGCAACCATTTCGACTTCATCCTGATTAAACCAGCCCAGACGCTGCTTGGTTTTACGCAGGTTGAAGAACAGCTTACGCTGTGCTTTAGTGGTCGCCACTTTCACGATACGCCAGTTACGCAGGACGTATTCGTGGATCTCAGCTTTGATCCAGTGCACGGCGAAGGAAACCAGGCGCACACCCACTTCCGGGTTGAAACGGCGCACGGCTTTCATCAGACCGATATTACCTTCCTGAATCAGATCCGCCTGCGGCAGGCCATAGCCCGCATAGTTACGAGCAACATGAACAACAAAGCGCAGGTGAGACAGGATCAGCGTCTTAGCTGCTTCCAGATCGCCCTGGTAATGCAGCTTTTCAGCCAGTGCCCGTTCCTCGTCAGCCGACAACATCGGCCACGCGTTCGCAGCCCGGATGTAAGACTCCAGGTTACCAACAGGGGCTAAAGCTAAATTTTGCATTTCTTTGGTCATTCAAATCCTCTCAATTTTTATCGTCTGGCACTACAGCGATAGACATCAGCAACAACCGTGCCAGCGTTAATGAGCAACGAGATTAGCATTCACTCTTTTATCAGACCGTGATTTTATCCACAAGTTCAATGCAACGTTGTGTATAAATTACGCACAAATTGTGACATGAAGATGAAAAGCGGGGAAGAGACAACAGGAACTCTTTCCCTGCGAACGGAAACCCATTGCAGGGAAAGATTATATCACGGTTTTACTAATCGGGAGTAAAGTGACGTAAATGTTGAACCGTCGCCAGCCACGCCGCCACCCAGCCGATCATCGAACACACCAGCAGCAGTAACAGGCACTCATCGAACGATAAGCCATTGAGATCAAACTTCGTTCCGAAAACCTGCGCCACTTCCGTGACCGCCGACGACAGTCGTAACACCAAAATTTCTGACAAAATCAGTGAAAGAAATGCGCCGGAAAAACCGAGCAATGCGCCGC
Source organism: Citrobacter freundii complex sp. CFNIH2 (assembly GCF_002880615.1). Classification (NCBI taxonomy): domain Bacteria; kingdom Pseudomonadati; phylum Pseudomonadota; class Gammaproteobacteria; order Enterobacterales; family Enterobacteriaceae; genus Citrobacter; species Citrobacter freundii complex sp. CFNIH2. The sequence goes on from NZ_CP025757.1 coordinate 3,707,493, forward strand.
CGTACAGGAACGGACGCAGGATAAATCCATCCGTCGCACCAATCAGTTTTTGCACGTTAATGGTATCGCGACGGGCAAAAATACTCAGCCGCACGCTGTTACCAATGACGAGGAAGACGGCGGCAACCATCAGCACACCAATCATCGCCGACACACGCCCGACCAGACCGGTCAACGCTGCCAGACGGGCAAACCAGCTGTCATCCATCCGTACTTCATCAATCCCGTTAATGCGGGAGACGCGGTCGCGCAACGTATTCAGCGAATCGGTGCTCTGGAAGTCAAGTTTCGGAATCACCACCGCTACCGCAGGCAAGGGGTTCTCTTCCAGCATATCCAGCGCGCCGCCAAATCCGGACCAGTTGCGGAATTCACCAAGGGCATCTTCACGGGAAAGGTAGTTCACCTTTTCCACGCCCTGCTCAGCCTGCAACTGAGCGACGACGCCTGCCGCCGCATCATCATCCAGCGTTTTTTGCAGATAAACGGTGATCTGCGGAGACGGGTAATACTGCGTCGCCGCCTGGTTAACGTTTTTGTAGACCATGTAGCAGACGCTCGGCAGAGTCAGGGAGATGGCAATCACCATCACCGTCAGAAACGTCGCCAGCGGTTTGCTTTTCAGATCCTGTAACGCGCCCTGGAACGCATAGCGCACCTGCTCGTTAAAGACGTTGGTTTTACGCGAGTTCGGCTTTGGCGACGGTTTCGCCCGCTTCGGCGCGTTACGTCCACCGTCACCGGAGGAGCCGCCAGAACGACGAAAACGGTCCAGTCGTCCACCGAACTGTTTGATTTGGTTGATAGCGTCGCGCTTATTCACGGGCTTCGCCTCCATGCAAATGGCCATCGCTCAGGGTAAGCATACGGTACGACCGACGGGAAATGAGTCCGATGTCGTGCGTCGCCATCAGCACCGTCACCCCGACGCGGTTAAACTCTTCGAACAGACGCAGGATCCCTTCCGACAGCGCGTCGTCCAGGTTACCGGTCGGTTCATCCGCCAGCAGTACCGCAGGCTTGTTCACTACCGCACGAGCGATACCGACACGCTGCTGCTCACCGCCGGAGAGTTGAATCGGGAAGTTCTTCGCTTTGTCCAGCAGTCCGACCTTGTCCAGCGCCGCCGACACGCGACGACGAATGTCATCCCCGCTGGCACCGGCGATAATCAGCGGGATCGCCACGTTGTCGAATACCGTTCTGTCCATCAACAGGTGGTGATCCTGGAAAATCATGCCGATCTGACGACGCAAAAACGGCACTTCACGGTTTTTCAGACGTGTGATGTCATGCCCACTGAAGAGGATTTTCCCGGCGCTGGGCCGTTCAATCCCACAGATAAGCTTCAGCAGGGTACTTTTCCCCGCGCCGGAGTGGCCGGTCAGAAACGCCATCTCGCCTGGCTGCATATGGAATGTGACCCCTTGCAGCGCTTGTCTCCCACCGAGATAGGCCTTGCTGACATGTTCAAAGCGAATCATTGTTAATCCTCTCGGGCAAAAAGTGCCTCTATAAAATCGTCCGCCTTAAACGGACGTAAATCCTCGATACGTTCGCCCACACCAATATAGCGGATAGGGATGCCAAACTGATCGGCCACCGAGAAGATCACCCCACCTTTCGCCGTACCGTCCAGCTTGGTCAGGGTAATACCGGTCAGACCCACCGCTTCATGGAACAGTTTGGCCTGGCTTATCGCATTCTGCCCGGTGCTGGCGTCAAGCGTCAGCATAACTTCATGCGGCGCGTCTTCGTCCAGTTTCTTCATCACGCGAACGATTTTTTTCAGTTCTTCCATCAGGTGCGATTTGTTTTGCAGACGACCTGCGGTATCGGCAATCAGCACATCAATGTGGCGCGCCTTCGCCGCCTGAATGGCGTCAAAGATAACGGAAGCGGAATCCGCGCCGGTATGCTGGGCGATCACCGGAATATTGTTACGTTGGCCCCAGACCTGCAACTGTTCGACCGCTGCGGCGCGGAACGTATCGCCCGCCGCCAGCATCACGGATTTCCCTTGCTGTTCAAACTGACGCGCCAGCTTACCGATAGTGGTGGTTTTCCCCACCCCATTCACGCCGACCATCAGAATCACAAACGGCGTTTTGCCTTCAACGTTCAGCGGTTCGTCGACTTTCGCCAGAATCTCGCCCATCTCGTCTTTCAGCAGGCCATACAGCGCCTCGGCATCTTTAAGCTGTTTGCGGCTGGCGCCTTCGGTCAGATTAGTGATGATTTTGCGCGTGGTTTCCACGCCCACATCAGCAATCAGCAGTTGTTCTTCCAGTTCTTCAAACAGATCATCGTCGATTTTCTTACCACGGAACAGACTGATAAATCCGGAACCGAGGTTTTCTTTCGTTTTCAGTAAGCTGCGCTTCAGACGCGCAAAAAAGCCTTCTTTGGTCGGTTTTTCCTGCTCCTGAATCATCTCTTCAACCGGCGCGTCTTCTTCCGCTACCGGCACGACCATCTGCGCGTCTTCCGCCGCTTCCGCCGCCAGCGCCTGTGCTTCCAGCTCTTCGTCAGTCAGTTCCGGTTCGTTTTGCGCCTCTTCTTCCACCGCTTCAACAATCTCAACGGTTTCCGCTTCGGCCTGCCACTCTTCGGCAGAGGTTTCCTCTTCGGCGTTCACCTCTTCCGGCAGCGGCAATTCTTCATGCTCAACGGCAATCTGTGGCTCAACGCGCTCTTCAGCGACCACGGGTTCGGGTTCAGCAGACGGGAAGGTTTCGATTTCCTGAACCTGTTCCGTCACCTCAACCACTTCTTCAGCAAAGGCTTCCGTCTCTTCTTTGCTGTGAAGCGGCGCTTGCTCTTCTACGTCAGCCGACGTTTCAACGGGCTCGTCGGACGGTAATTGCGCTTCAACACCCTGCTGCTCTTCGGTTTTTTGTTCTTGTTCCTGCTCTTTTTCACCAAAGCCCAGCCAGGAAAAGAAGCCACGTTTTTTCTGTTTTGCCATCTGCGATTACGCTCCTGGGGACTCATTCTCTTGCCGCCTTGAGGCATCCTGAATGATTTTGTGTATACACGCTAAAAAAAATGATGAAATAGTCTATCACTTTACTTAATCCACATCACCGCCTGGAATCATCTGCACACGGCGGTTTGAGCAACAGAAATGAAAAAAACGAATCACTCAGGTAGCGGCCAAATCCGCATTATTGGCGGACAATGGCGCGGCCGCAAACTCCCGGTCCCCGACAGCCCCGGTCTCCGCCCGACAACGGACCGCGTGCGTGAAACGCTGTTTAACTGGCTGGCGCCGGTGATGCCAGAGGCCCAATGTCTGGACTGTTTCGCCGGAAGCGGCGCGCTGGGGCTGGAAGCGCTATCACGCTATGCCGCTGGCGCCACGCTGCTGGAGATGGATCGCGCGGTCTCTCAGCAGTTACAAAAGAACCTGGCTACGCTGAAAGCAGGGAATGCAAAAGTCGTTAACACGAATACCCTGACATTCCTGGCGCAGTCGGGCACGCCGCACAACGTGGTGTTTGTCGATCCGCCGTTTCGTAAAGGGTTACTGGAAGAGACCTTAAGCCTGCTGGAAACTCACGGCTGGCTGGCGGATGTTGCCTGGATTTACGTGGAAAGCGAAGTGGAAAACGGTCTGCCGCCCGTGCCGACGAACTGGTCATTGTACCGGGAAAAAATCGCCGGGCAGGTCGCGTACCGTTTGTATCAACGCGAAGCACAAGGAGAAAGCGATGCTGATTAATCTTGGTCGACTACTGATGCTCGGCGTGTGGGCATTCTTATTGCTAAACCTGGTGCAACCCTTCCCGCGACCGCTCAACATCTTCGTTAACGTCGCCCTCGTGTTCATGGTACTGATGCACGGCATGCAACTGGCGCTGCTGAAGTCCACTCTGCCCAAAGACGGGCCGCAAATGACCACCGGCGAGAAAGTTCGTATTTTCCTGTTTGGCGTGTTTGAGCTGCTGGTCTGGCAGAAGAAGTTTAACGTCAAAAAGTAATGCTGCATGAAAGTGCCGGATAGCGCTTCGCTTATCCGGCCTGCAAAGGCGAGCGGTTTCCCGTCTTATTGCTGAGCAACAAAATCGACGAAGCGCGACCCTTTGTAGCTCAGCGTCCCTTTCTCTCCTACCGTCAGCGCATGATACTGCGTCGCGTTAAGGCGGAACGTTTTTTCCAGTCCTCCGTTCTGCGGCCTAAAGCTGACCTCATAGCGCATGCTGGTTCCCGCTGGCGTGACCTGTTGTTGTCGGGAACGTCGGTCATTGATGGGTTTTTCACGCTTATTACTGACCACCATCTGCGTTTGCCGGAGCGGCGCCGCCTCGTTATCGGCTTTTTCCCGCCGCTGTTGCATAAAGCGAAACGAGGCTGCAACAATGATTAACACAATGATAATAATGAAGAAAAGTGGCGGCTTACTCATATTGATAACCCATCAGAAAATGCGGAAATAAGCATACTCTGCCCGTTATGGTGTTGTCATCAGGTGGTCACGACCTCTACACTGAACAGCAGGGTTGTGAGCATACCGCTTACGAAAAAATAACGAATTCAAGGAACTAAGATGCTTTGGTCGTTTATCGCTGTCTGCCTTTCCGCGTGGTTATTTGTGGATGCCTCCTACCGTGGCCCCGTCTGGCAACGCTGGGTCTTTAAACCCGTCACCTTATTACTCCTGCTGTTACTGGCCTGGCAGGCGCCGATGTTCAATGCGGTGAGCTATCTGGTACTGGCCGGTCTTTGCGCCTCACTGGTTGGCGATGCGCTGACATTACTGCCACGTCAGCGACTGCTCTATGCGATTGGCGCCTTTTTCCTCTCGCACCTGTTGTACACCATCTATTTTGCCAGCCAGATGACGCTCTCTTTCTTCTGGCCGCTGCCGCTGGTGCTGATGGTGCTGGGCGCTCTGCTGATTGCGGTGATCTGGACACGCCTCGAAGAGCTGCGCTGGCCGGTCTGCACCTTTATCGCCATGACGCTGGTTATGGTCTGGTTGGCCGGTGAACTGTGGTTTTTCCGCCCCACCTCGCCTGCGTTGTCGGCGTTTCTGGGCGCGTCACTGCTGTTTATTGGCAACATCGTCTGGCTGGGCAGTCATTACCGCTGTCGTTTCAGCGCGGACAACGCCATCGCTGCTGCCTGCTACTTTGCCGGACACTTCCTGATCGTCCGTTCGCTTTATCTCTAATAACGCTTGACTCTGGAGTCGACTCCAGAGTGTATCCTCCGGTTAATGAGAAAATTATCATCAACCGGAGGATGCCATGTCGATACCTGCTCACGATGGCAAAAAAGCCCCACAATTTTCATCTTTTAAGCCTGCTCCCTCGCCGCAGAAGTCCGATGACTGCTGCTGCGAAGGTACATGCTCTCCCCCTGAATCCGTTGTCGATACGGTAAAAGGCACCCGCTACAGCTGGAAAGTGTCCGGAATGGACTGCGCCGCCTGTGCCCGCAAAGTGGAAAATGCAGTGCGCCAGGTCAGCGGCGTCAACCAGGTCCAGGTGCTGTTTGCCACCGAGAAGCTGGTCGTCGACAGCAACGGCGATCTCCGCCAGCAAATCGAGCACGCGGTGCAAAAAGCGGGTTACACCCTACGCGATGAACAGGCGAAGGAAGAGGCTCCTGAATCACGCTTTAAAGAGAACCTGCCGCTGCTGACGTTGATCGTCATGATGGCGCTCAGTTGGGGACTGGAGCAGTTCAACCACCCGTTTGGCCAGTTAGCATTTATCGCCACGACGCTGGTCGGCCTGTTCCCGATTGCCCGCCAGGCGCTGCGTCTGATTAAAACCGGCAGTTGGTTTGCCATTGAAACGCTGATGAGCGTCGCGGCTATCGGGGCGCTGTTCATCGGCGCCACGGCAGAAGCGGCAATGGTGTTGCTGCTGTTCCTGATTGGCGAACGCCTCGAAGGCTGGGCCGCCAGTCGTGCCCGTAAAGGGGTCAGCGCGCTGATGGCGTTGAAACCAGAAACCGCGACGCGTCTGCGCGATGGCGTACGCGAAGAGGTGGCAATCAACACCCTGCAACCGGGCGACATCATTGAAGTCGCTGCCGGGGGACGTCTGCCTGCCGACGGTAAACTGGTCTCTGGTTTTGCCAGTTTTGATGAGAGTGCGCTGACGGGAGAGTCGATCCCGGTGGAACGCGCCACCGGTGATAAAGTCCCGGCGGGGGCGACCAGCGTGGACCGTCTCGTCACGCTGGAAGTACTCTCTGAACCAGGCGCCAGCGCGATTGACCGCATTCTGAAGTTAATCGAAGAGGCCGAGGAGCGTCGTGCGCCAATCGAGCGTTTTATCGACCGCTTCAGCCGGATTTATACGCCTGCGATTATGGCCGTCGCCCTGCTGGTGACGCTCGTCCCGCCGCTGCTGTTCGCCGGCTCCTGGCAGGAGTGGATTTATAAAGGGTTAACGCTGCTGCTGATCGGCTGTCCGTGTGCGCTGGTCATCTCCACGCCTGCGGCCATCACTTCTGGACTGGCGGCAGCGGCCCGTCGCGGGGCATTGATTAAAGGCGGCGCGGCGCTGGAACAGTTGGGCCGTATTACCCAGGTCGCCTTTGATAAAACCGGGACGCTGACCGTCGGGAAACCGCGCGTCACGGCGATTCATCCAGCCACCGGCGTCAGTGAGTCTGAACTGCTGGCGCTGGCGGCAGCCGTCGAGCAAGGCGCAACGCACCCGCTGGCGCAGGCCATTGTGCGCGAAGCTCAAACCACAGGTCTGACAATCCCGTCCGCCGAGGGGCAACGGGCGCTGGTAGGGTCAGGTATTGAAGCACAGGTGAATGGCGAAAGCGTTCTGATTTGCGCTGCCGGTAAACGTCCTGCCGACGCCTTTTCCGGAGAAATTAACCAGCTTGAAAGTGCCGGGCAGACGGTCGTTCTGGTCCTGCGCAACGAGACCGTGATCGGCGTCATCGCCCTGCAGGATACGCTGCGCGACGATGCTCGCACTGCCATCCGCGAACTGAACACGCTGGGTGTGAACGGCGTGATCCTGACTGGCGATAACCCGCGCGCAGCGGCCGCCATTGCTGGCGAACTGGGTCTGACGTTTAACGCCGGGCTGCTGCCGGAAGATAAAGTGAAGGCGGTCACCACGCTGAATCAACAGTCGCCGCTGGCGATGGTAGGTGACGGCATTAACGATGCGCCAGCGATGAAGGCCGCCGCGATTGGTATCGCGATGGGGAGTGGGACGGATGTCGCGCTGGAAACGGCGGATGCCGCACTGACGCATAACCGCCTCACGGGGCTGGTGCAGATGATCCAACTGGCGCGCGCGACCCACGCCAATATCCGTCAGAACATCACCATTGCGCTGGGACTGAAGGGGATATTTCTCGTCACCACGCTGCTCGGAATAACGGGTCTGTGGCTGGCGGTGCTGGCGGATACCGGGGCGACGGTGCTGGTCACCGCTAACGCACTGCGGTTGTTACGTAAAGGGTAGAGCCTATTTCTCGCCTGATGGCGCTAACGCTTATCAGGCCTACAGGCTGTTCTTCATTCGTAGGCCGGATAAGCGTTAGCGCCATCCGGCATAACAAGATTACTGGCCTTTACGCACCAGATAGCGGTACGGCAGAGAGTCGGTCTCTTTTGCCACCAGCTCATGTTCCATAAAGGTACAAAACCCGGGAATATCACGGGTGGTCGCCGGATCGTCCGCCACAATCAGCAGCGTTTCGCCGGTCTGCATGTTGCGTACGGTTTTACGCACCATCATCACCGGTTCCGGGCAGCGGAGTCCCTGGGCATCAAGGGTATGGTCGGGAGAGGAAAACAGATCGCTCATCGTGGTCTCATTCGCTAAAAAAACGGCTGTAGTTTACGCTCAGTTCGGGCGTAAGCCAATCAGGTTAACGATTGCGTGAAAAATAGCCATTGCAATGCCACCGCAAAGCAGTATTATGCGGCGGCCTGAAAAAGGAAGACGCGTTATTGGTGCAGTCAGTTTGTTTGAGGCCAGCGCACAGCGCCCGGAACGTACACGTCGTACGTGAAGAGCGCGAGCACTGCCCGAGAGCAAAATGGCCATGCAATAGCGTGTAGCACGAATTGGGTTCCCTCACCCCAATCATCAATTAAAAAGGTACAACATGAATGCATTTACACACTCGCAGCGCGTAAAAGCGTTGTTCTGGCTATCGCTATTCCATCTGCTGGTGATCACCTCCAGTAACTACCTGGTCCAGCTCCCGGTCTCCATTTTTGGTTTTCACACCACCTGGGGCGCGTTTAGCTTTCCGTTTATTTTCCTCGCTACCGACCTGACCGTGCGAATTTTTGGCGCGCCATTGGCCCGTCGAATTATCTTTGCGGTGATGATGCCCGCATTGCTGATCTCCTATGTGATTTCGTCGCTGTTCTATATGGGCTCCTGGCAGGGATTCGGCGCGCTGATGCACTTCAATCTGTTTGTTGCCCGTATCGCGGTCGCCAGCTTTATGGCCTATGCACTGGGACAAATTCTTGATGTGCACGTCTTTAACCGCCTGTGTCAGAACCGCCGCTGGTGGATGGCACCGACGGCCTCGACGCTGTTTGGCAACGTTAGCGACACCCTCGCTTTCTTCTTTATTGCGTTCTGGCGCAGTCCGGATGCCTTCATGGCCGAGCACTGGATGGAAATCGCCATCGTCGATTACTGTTTCAAAGTGCTGATCAGCATCCTGTTCTTCCTGCCGATGTATGGCGTATTGCTGAATATGTTGCTGAAAAAACTGGCAGATAAATCTGAAATCCCGGCCATGCAGACAAGTTGAGCTAAAGGTTCCTTTTCCGGGTTGTGATAAGATGAACAGATGCGCCGTTATGGCCGTTTATCGAAAGGAAGAAGTCAATGCGTAATCTGGTTAAATATGTCGGTATTGGCCTGCTGGTTATGGGGCTGGCGGCCTGTGATAATAGTGATACAAAAGCGCCGGCAGAAGGCACGGCGGCAGAAAGCAACGCAACCGGTCAGCCGGTTTCTCTGCTGGATGGCAAACTGAGTTTCTCACTGCCGGCAGATATGACCGATCAGAGCGGCAAGCTGGGTACGCAGGCCAACAATATGCACGTCTACTCTGACGCGACCGGCCAGAAAGCGGTGATTGTTATCGTCGGCGATAACACCAACGAAGAGCTGTCTGTGCTGGCAAAACGCCTTGAAGATCAGCAGCGCAGCCGTGACCCGCAGTTGCAGGTGGTGACCAACAAATCCATCGAGCTGAAAGGTCACACGCTGCAACAGTTAGACAGCATCATCTCGGCGAAAGGCCAGACGGCTTACTCTTCTGTGGTGCTGGGTAAAGTCGATAACCAACTGCTGACTCTGCAAATTACGCTGCCAGCGGACGACCAGCAGAAAGCGCAAACGGCCGCTGAAAACATCATCAATACGCTGGTTATTCAGTAACCATCAGGATGATGAGACGGCCTCTGGCGATTCCTGCAGAGGCCGTTTTTTTAACCGCCAGGTTAACAGCAGCGCAACCGCCACCAGACCTGCCGCCGCCAGATAAATGACCGGAACCCCCGCCCAACTCATCACCAGCCCAGCCAACGGTCCCGTCACCCCCAGTGACAGATCCATAAACACCGTATAAGTTGCCAGCGCCGAGCCCTGATTCTGCTGCGGCACCGCTTTTACCGCTACCACGCCAAGCGCCGGGAAGACCAGCGAAAACCCCATTCCTGTCAGCAGTACACCGATTTTTGCCATCCACGGCACCATCGCCACGCCCACCAGCAACAGTCCAACAATCTCAACGCTAAAGCAGATCATCGCCACATTCAGACCGCCCAGGCGGTTGATGCCGTTCGGAAACAACAGACGCGTACCGATAAATGCACAGCTAAACAGGGTGAGCGCGAATGCCGCGCCGTCCCAGCCTTTGGCGTCATAGAACAGGGTGATAAAGGTGGCGATCACCCCGAAACCTGCCGAGGCCAGCGCCAGCGCCATTCCGTATAGCCAGACGCGTCCAAGCACCGCGCGAAACGGCAAAGGCTTCCCTTTGCTCGCTTTCACCGCAGGGCGCGGAATCGCTAACAAAATGGCCAGCAGCGCGATCCCCATGATAATCAGCGCTAATCCCTGTAGCCCGCCCCAGCTGTAAAACAGCACGCCGAGCGGCGCGCCGACCGCCATCGCCCCGTAGGTCACAATGCCGTTCCAGGAGATCACCCGCCCGATATGCAACGAGCCCACCACGCCCACACCCCATAGCGTCGAGCCGGTCCCGGCGAAGCTCTGTCCAATCCCCAGGATCACACGCCCCAGACAGAGCAGCAATAAACTGACGACCGGCCAGCTACTGGCGCTTCCTGCCAGAAAATAGCCCGCCCCGCTGAGAAAACAGCCGCACAGGCCAAAAACCACAATCTTTTTTGGCCCGAGCAGATCCGCATAGCGTCCCGCATGAGGGCGGCTGAGCAAGGTCGCGAAGTATTGCAGGCTGATGACCAGACCCGCCCAGAAGGCGCTAAAGCCCATGACATCATGCACATAGCCGGGCAAAACCGCGAGCGGCAGGCCGATGGTCAGGTAGCTGGCACAGTTGAACATCACAACAGAAACAATGCGCAGATTGAGGCGCAATCCATTAAGCGCCGGTTCAGCGACGGGTTCGGGCATGGGGGATCACCACGTTTTTACAACAATGTTTCATTTCTACCACGCTACGCCGGGAAAATCAGCAGCCAGATTAGGAATATCGGCAGCCAGCGAGCCGCTACACTTAATGAAAATCAAAAAAGGATGTAAACATGACAACCCCTCAGCCCGACAAAGCCGGTCTACATATTCTGCTCAAACTGGCCTCGCTGGTCGTCATTCTCGCCGGGATCCACGCCGCTGCAGATATCATTGTGCAACTGTTGCTGGCGCTCTTTTTCGCCATTGTCCTCAATCCACTGGTCACCTGGTTTATCCGTCGGGGAGTGAAACGCCCGGTGGCGATCACCATTGTGGTGGTCGTAATGCTGTTCGTGCTCACCGCGTTGATTGGCGTGCTGGCGGCCTCGGTGAATGAATTTATTGCCATGCTGCCGAAATACAACAAAGAACTGACGCGCAAAGTGCTGTATGTGCAGGAGATGATGCCGTTTTTAAATCTGCACATGTCTCCGGAACGGATGTTACAACGCATCGACTCCGACAAAATTGTCACCTTCACCACCACGCTGATGACCGGGCTGTCAGGCGCGATGGCCAGCGTCATTCTGTTGGTGATGACCGTCGTTTTCATGCTGTTTGAGGTCCGCCATGTGCCTTACAAAATGCGTTTTGCGCTGCATAACCCGCAAATCCACATTGCCGGACTGCACCGGGCGCTGAAGGGCGTTTCGCACTATCTGGCGTTAAAAACGCTACTCAGCCTGTGGACCGGACTCATCGTCTGGCTGGGACTGGAGCTGATGAACATTCAGTTTGCCCTGATGTGGGGGGTGCTGGCGTTCCTGCTGAACTATGTACCCAATATTGGCTCGGTGATTTCCGCTGTTCCGCCAATGGTTCAGGCGCTGCTTTTCAATGGCGTCTATGAGTGCGTGTTGGTGGGGGCGCTGTTTCTGGTGGTCCATATGGTATTGGGCAACATGGTTGAACCGCGCATGATGGGCCATCGCCTGGGCATGTCGACGCTGGTGGTGTTTCTTTCTTTACTGGTTTGGGGCTGGTTGCTCGGCCCGGTGGGGATGTTGCTCTCCGTTCCCCTGACCAGCGTCTGTAAAATCTGGATGGAGACCACAACAGGCGGCAGCAAACTGGCAATATTACTGGGCCCAGGGCGGCCGAAAAATCGATTACCGGGATAAATCCGCCCTACCAACCAGGGTAGTTTTATTCACTTACAGGTGAAAGTATTATAAGGCGCGCTTTTGTTACCTGGACGTTTCAATAAGCGCGCGGTTTCCTTCGCGAAATGCGTTCCAGGTTTTTCCGCAGTGCATTTAATCCAAATTAAATGATATCGACAGTTTAATTTAAGTGAAAACTAACTAATACCATGATAATCCGGAAGATAAACGTTCTGCCGTGTGCATGAATTAATTTCAGAATTTTCACGGTGTTCCGTCAAAGTTAACATTAAAAATAGTCGGTATTATTGTTACTAAAACTAAATTCAGAAATGCATTCAACGTTAATATAAATAGTGATTTTGATAGGGAGTTTTCATGAAACAATACATTAAGTGGTTTGCGGCGATTGCCGTTGTCGGTGCGCTGGCAGGTTGTGCGCGTACTGCCCCCATCGATCAGGTTCACTCTTCAGTGACTGCAGGCCATACCCAGGATCAGGTGAAAAACGCGATCCTGAAAGCAGGCGTTCAGCGTAAATGGATCATGACGGAAGCGGGTCCAGGCGTGATCAAAGCGCGTCAGCAGTCTCGCGACCACGTCGCAGAAGTGCGTATTACCTACACCGCCTCCAGCTACGATATCAAATACGACAGCAGCCTCAACCTGCAGGCTTCTGGCGGTAAAATTCATAAAAACTACAACCGCTGGGTACGTAACCTGGATAAAGACATTCAGTTGAACCTGTCTGCGGGTGCGGCTCTGTAATAACGCCTAAAGTCGGGCCGCGTTCGGCCCGATAATCTCTTTTTGTTTTCTTAACAGGTTGTACTCGCCATGTACGAACAGGATCCCCTCAGCGCACTGGATGCGATCACTGAAGCGCAGCGTATCGCCTTCGCCCCCATGCTGTTTCAAACCGCACTTTGCCTGCGAAATGCTGATGTACTGGCCTACCTTGACCGCCAGGGTAAACAGGGTGCAACGCTGGAAGACATTACCGAAAACAGCCACGTCAACGAATATGCGGTCAGCGTATTACTGGATATGGGATTAAGCGGGCGCATCATCACCCATAAAGCGGGACGCTATTATCTGGCGAAAATCGGACATTTCCTTTTGCATGACACCATGACTCGCGTGAATATGGATTTCACCCATGATGTCTGTTATCAGGGATTGTTCTTTTTAGAGAATGCCCTGAAAGAAGGAAAACCGTCCGGGTTAAAAGTGTTTGGCGACTGGCCCACCATTTATCCGGCATTGTCGCAATTACCGCCGTCCGCACGTGAAAGTTGGTTCGCCTTCGATCATTACTATTCTGACGGGGCGTTTGACGCGGCATTACCGCATGTATTCGCCAGTTGTCCTGCAACCCTGTACGATGTAGGCGGAAATACGGGAAAATGGGCAATACGCTGTAGTCAATTCGACGAAAATATCGCGATAACGTTATTAGATTTGCCACAACAAATTGCACTTGCCCGCGAAAATATCGAAAATGCAGGATTATCCGATCGCATCGATTTTCATGCAGTGGATATGCTTGGCGACGCGCCTTTACCCACCGAGGCCGATATCTGGTGGATGAGTCAATTTCTTGACTGTTTTTCACCGGAGCAAATTGTCGCCATGCTCAGCAAGGTTGCCCGTGTGATGAAACCCGGCGCAAGGCTGTGCATTATGGAGCTGTTCTGGGATGCACAGCGTTTTGAAGCCGCCTCATTCAGTTTGAATGCGTCTTCGCTTTATTTTACCTGCATGGCGAACGGCAACAGCCGTTTCTACAGCGCAGAGAAATTTTATGGCTATCTGGACAAGGCAGGGTTCCAGGTGGACGAACGCCACGACAACTTAGGCGTTGGACATACCTTATTGATATGTCAGAAGAAAAAATAACAAAGTAGCATCTGAACGCTACTGGAATCACCGGTTTACCGCGGACGCGCGTTGATGAAATTCTCACTAAACATTACCGACTGGCGGGCGATGGCGCCAGGTCTGAGCGAATTGATACAGTGGCTGCAATGGTCACGGCATCCGTACGCCATCGATCCGTCGGCGGCACAAGGCAAACTGCGTGAACTGCCGATGATGACCGCCCGTCGTCTTAGCTCCGGCAGTAAACTGGCCGTCGAGTGCGGGCTGGCGATGCTGCGTCGCCACGATATTGATGCGGTGCTATACACCAGTCGCCACGGAGAACTCGAACGTAACTACCGGATTCTGCATGCGCTGGCGACGGAGCAGGCGCTCTCGCCGACCGATTTTGCCCTGTCGGTACACAATTCAGCGGTGGGCAACCTGACCATCGCGGCTAAACACCCTATCGTCTCGTCATCACTTTCTGCCGGGCGCGATAGCTTCCAGCAGGGGCTATGTGAAGTCATCTGCCTGCTACAGGCGGGTTATCAGCGTGTGCTGATGGTCGATTTCGACGGTTTTCTTCCCGAGTTTTACCACCCGCGCCTCCCGGAAAATATGCCAACCTGGCCTTACGCCACCGCGCTGGTCTGTGAAGCAGGCAACGACTGGGTGTGTCAGAGCGAACCGACTCAGGCTGGCACTGAAACGGCACTCCCGCAAAGCCTGTTGTTTTTACAGCACTATTTGCAGAATGCCAGCTCGTTTACCCTTCCGGGTGAGCGAGTGAACTGGCACTGGAGTCGGTCATGAAAGGGGTTATCTCCATGCTGAACCGACTCTGGCGGATCGCCATGACCGGCTTCTGCTTCGCCCTCTTCGGACTCGGCGGGCTGCTGCTTTCGGTCGTCTGGTTTAACATTTTATTAGTGTTCGTATGGGACAATGCCCGGCGTCGCCGCATTGCCCGACGCAGCATTGCCGCCAGTTTCCGTCTCTTTTTAACGGTAACCCGGGTGCTGGGCGTGCTGGATTATCAGATGAACGGGGTGGATATTTTGCGTCAGGAACGCGGATGTCTGGTGGTCGCAAATCACCCCACCCTGATCGATTATGTCCTGCTGGCGTCGGTGATGCCCGAAACAGACTGTCTGGTGAAGAGCGCACTGCTGAAGAACCCGTTCCTTAGCGGCGTAGTGCGTGCCGCGGATTATCTGGTGAACAGCCAGGCCGACGCCCTGTTACCAGCCAGCCAGCAACGCCTGGCGCAGGGCGATACGATTTTAATTTTCCCCGAAGGCACCCGCACTCGCCCCGGCGAGACCATGACGCTGCAACGCGGCGCGGCCAATATCGCCGTGCGCTGCGGCAGCGATATTCGCGTAGTGACCATCCATTGCAGCCAGCGCATGCTGGATAAAGAAAGCAAATGGTATCAGGTCCCCCCACAAAACCGCTGTTTACCGTCGAGGTACGCGAGCGGGTGAAGATTGACCACTTTTACGACGCAAATTTACAAGAACCGGCGCTGGCGGCAAGACAGCTAAACCGGCATCTTTTGCTTCAATTACAACCAGGTACGTTACCTCTCTCAGGAATTAATGATGCAAGCGCTTTATCTTGAAATTAAAAATCTCATCATAACAACATTGAATCTGGACGAACTGTCGACAGACGACATTGACACCGAGGCGGCGCTGTTTGGCGACGGCCTGGGGCTGGACTCGATTGATGCCCTGGAACTGGGACTGGCGGTAAAAAATCAGTACGGTGTGGTGCTTTCCGCGGAAAGTGAAGAGATGCGTCAGCACTTCTTCTCCGTCGCCACGCTGGCATCGTTCATTAATGCGCAACGTGCCTGAGGAGAGTCCGTTATGACCGATCAACACGCCATTTATGACGAAGTCTCTGCGCTGCTGGTTAAGCTGTTTGAGATAGACCCGCAGGACATCAAACCTGAGGCGCGTCTGTACGAAGATCTTGAGCTGGACAGCATCGATGCGGTCGACATGATCGTCCATCTGCAAAAGAAAACCGGTAAGAAGATCAAGCCGGAAGAGTTCAAAGCCGTACGCACCGTGCAGGATGTCGTTGTCGCGGTAGAACGCCTGCTTAAAGAAGCCTGATTCGCCGTGTCGGGCGTTCGCACATTGCCTGTGCTGACAGGCGTGCTGTTGCTTGCCTGGCCTTTCCTGATTTGGTTTGGTCTGGCGCACCACAGCCTGCAGTGGTTACTGCCGCTGATGGCACTCCTGCTGTTCTTACGCTTTCGCCAGACCCGGCGACAGGCGGGTCCGCTGCGCATAGTCACTCAGGTGGTGGCAGCAGTGGGTATCACCCTGTGCGTCGCCAGTTACCTGCTTAAAGCCCATCAGCTTCTGCTGTTTTATCCGGTTGTCGTGAATGCCGTCATGCTTGCCGTTTTTGGCGGTTCGCTCTGGTCATCGATGCCCATCGTTGAACGACTGGCGCGACTGCGCGATCCCCAACTTCCGGATGTGGCGGTGCGATACACCAGCCGGGTGACGCAGATCTGGTGCGCCTTTTTTATCGTCAATGGCGGCGTGGCGTTGTTTACCGCCCTCCATGGCGATATGGCGATGTGGACCGCATGGAATGGCATGATTGCCTACCTGCTGATGGGGTTACTGATGGGCAGCGAATGGCTGGTACGCCATTGGATGATGAATCGAGATTCACAATGAAACAGACCCTGACGCTTGCCGAATGGCTCACCTCCCCCCGTCCAGCGAACACGCCTGTCGCCTGGCTGGACGAACGCCACTGGACGCTCGGTCACTTGCGCCACGATGTCGCGCAACTGATGGCACACCTGCAACAGCAGGAAGGCGATCGCTGGGCGCTCTGTTTTGAAAACAGCTATCTGTTTATTGTCGCGTTGCTAGCGACCCTGCATGCGGGGAAAACGCCCGTGATTCCGGGGCATAATCGCGTCTCTTTGCTCGACGAGCAGCGGGCGTTGTTTGACGGCGTGCTGAGCGATAAAACGCTCGGCTGGCAGGGGCCGCTGTGGGTGGTCAGCTCAGCAATGACGCTCAGCGATGAGGCGTGCTTCTTCCCGCCCCTGCGCCACGATGCGTATGTTGAGCTGTTTACCTCCGGTTCGACGGGACAGCCGAAGCGCATCGTCAAACCTGTTGCCCGTCTGGACCACGAAGCCGAACTGCTGGCGGCGCGCTTTGCCGACCGCCTGACGGGGTGCCGGGTGGTAGCCTCCGTCGTGCCGCAGCATCTGTACGGTCTGACGTTCCGTATTTTCCTGCCAATGGCCCTGGGCCTGCCGCTGCATGCAGCCATGCTCTACTACGCGGAGCAGCTGGCTGCGCTGGGTCACGAACATCGCTATGTGTTCATCAGCAGCCCGGCGTTTTTAAAGCGTCTCGACCACCAGCTTCCCGCACCGCCGGTGGCAATGATTTTGTCGGCGGGCGGCATGCTACCGTGGCAGGACGTCACGCAAACCGCCGCCTGGCTGAACGTCTGGCCGGATGAAATCTACGGTAGCACCGAAACCGGTATTCTCGCCTGGCGCTATCGTCAGCAGGAGAACGTCGCCTGGCTACCCTTCCCTGGCGTGTCATTTACCGCAGAAGATGCCGCATTTCGCGTCTTTTCTCCGCTGATTGCCGACGCTAACGGTCTGTTGCTCGACGATATCCTGCAATTTGAGCCAAACGGCCAGTTCCGCCTGATGGGACGCCGTGGACGGGTAGTCAAAATTGAAGAGAAGCGCATTTCGCTCAGCGAAGTCGAACAACGCCTGCTGGAGTTGAAGGGCATCCGCGAAGTCGCCGCCCTGCCGATCACCCGCGGCGGTCGCCAGGGCGTGGGCGTACTGCTGGTACTGGATGACGAGGCGCGCCAGCGCTGGCAGAACAGCGGGGGAAAAACGCAGGAGCTGACGTGGCGGCGAGCGCTGTTGCCGTGGCTCGAGCCGGTCGCCGTACCGCGTTACTGGCGGGTCATCGACGAAATCCCGGTCAACAGTATGAATAAGCGTGTCTATGCGCAATTACAGGAGTTGTTTCATGATACCCCATGAAATTGAGCGCCATCAGGCACAGCCCCAACAGGTAGAGATCGTCCTGCATCTCGATCCTTCCCTGTTCTGGTTTAGCGGCCATTTTGCCGTGCAGCCGCTGCTGCCTGGCGTCGCGCAGATGGACTGGGTGATGCACTATGCCACCACCCTGCTCGCTCCCGGCTGGCGTTTTCACAGCATTCAGAACGTGAAGTTCCAGGCGCCGCTGCTGCCGGAAAACACCGTCACACTAACGCTGAGCTGGCAGGAGGCACGTCAGATCCTGACGTTCAGCTATCAACGCCACGATGGCGACGCGCGCCATACCGCCAGCAGCGGGAAGATCCGACTATGTCGTTAACCTTTTCCCCTTGCGTGCTGATCCCCTGCTATAACCACGGCGCCATGATGTCGCGTGTCCTGACACGACTGCAGCCGTTTAATCTGCCGTGTATTGTGGTGGACGACGGCAGCGATGCAGCCACGCAGCAGGAACTGGACAGACTCGCCGTGGACACCGCCGGTCTGACCTTAATCCGTCTGGCGGAAAACACCGGAAAAGGCGCGGCGGTGATCCGTGGATTAGAGGCGGCGGCAGAAGCCGGATTTACCCATGCCGTCCAGGTCGATGCCGATGGTCAACATGCCATTGAAGACATCCCAAAACTGCTGGAACTGGCGCAGACCCATCCTGCCGCGCTGATCTCCGGACAGCCGATTTACGATGATTCCATTCCCCGTTCGCGCCTGTACGGGCGCTGGATAACCCATGTCTGGGTCTGGATTGAAACCCTTTCCCTGCAACTGAAAGACAGCATGTGCGGCTTTCGCGTCTACCCTGTCGGTCCTACGCGCCAGCTGGCGCAGCGGGTGACGCTTGGCAAGAGAATGGATTTCGACACCGAAGTGATGGTGCGTCTCTGGTGGCAGGGTACTCCCAGCTATTTTGTCCCGACTCGCGTGACCTATCCGCCGGACGGACTGTCGCATTTCGATGCTTTCAAAGATAACTGTCGCATTTCGCTGATGCACACGCGCCTGTTCTTCGGCATGTTGCCACGCATCCCGTCACTGCTGCTGCGTCGAACGTCGCCGCACTGGGCGCGCCAGCAGGAGGTGAAAGGGCTGTGGGGAATGCGCCTGATGCTATGGGTATGGCGTTTGCTGGGACGCAAGGCGTTCACGTTGCTGCTCTGGCCGGTGGTCGGCGTCTACTGGCTGACCGCGTCCTCTGCACGCCGCGCCTCACAGAACTGGATCGCCCGCGTGCATGCGCAGTTGGCCGCACGCCAGAGGCCAGTTCCAGCTAACCTCACCAGCTATCAACACTTTCTGCGCTTCGGCAACGCGATGCTCGATAAAATCGCCAGCTGGCGCGGTGAACTGCATTTTGGCCGCGACGTGGTGTTTGCGCCAGGGGCTGAAGAGGCGCTGAACGTCAGCGATCCTCGCGGTAAGCTACTGCTGGCCTCCCACCTGGGCGATGTTGAAGCCTGTCGCGCGCTGGCGCAGTTGCAGGGCAGCAAAACCATCAA
Organism: Citrobacter freundii complex sp. CFNIH2; assembly: GCF_002880615.1. Lineage (NCBI taxonomy): Bacteria > Pseudomonadati > Pseudomonadota > Gammaproteobacteria > Enterobacterales > Enterobacteriaceae > Citrobacter > Citrobacter freundii complex sp. CFNIH2. The sequence goes on from NZ_CP025757.1 coordinate 3,726,718, forward strand.
CGCGCTGGTGTTCAGCGATAACGCCCGGCGTTTTAAGCAGATTATGGAAGAGATGGCGCCGCAGGCCGGACTCAACCTGATGCCAGTGACCGACATCGGCCCGGACACCGCCATTGCGCTCAAAGAGAAGCTGGAGCGCGGGGAATGGATTGCTATTGTCGGCGATCGCATTGCGGTAAATCCCCAGCGTGGCGGCGAATGGCGCGTCTGCTGGAGCCGTTTCATGGGGCAAGCCGCCCCGTTCCCGCAGGGGCCATTTATCCTCGCCTCAATTTTGCGCTGCCCGGTGGATCTCCTCTTTGCCCTGCGTCAGCAGGAGAAGCTGTGCATTCACTGCGAGCCGTTCGCCGATCCGCTGGTACTACCGCGTGCCGAACGCCAGCAGGCGCTACAGCAGACCATCGACCGCTATGCCGAACGTCTTGAGCATTACGCGTTACAGTCGCCGCTCGACTGGTTTAACTTTTTCGATTTCTGGCAGTTGCCGGAACCCAAAAACAAGGAGTAAAGGGTGCTGAACGATCCCCGCTTTACGGCTGAAGTTGAGCTGACCATTCCGTTTCACGACGTCGATATGATGGGCGTGGCATGGCATGGCAACTATTTCCGTTACTTCGAGATCGCCCGCGAAGCGCTGCTGAACCAGTTCGACTACGGCTATCGCCAGATGAAAGCCTCCGGCTACCTGTGGCCGGTGGTGGATACCCGCGTCAAATACCGCAATCCGCTGACCTTTGAACAGCGCATTCGCGTACGCGCGCGTCTGGAAGAGTTCGAAAACCGCCTGCGCATTGGCTATGAAATTTTCGATGCCGAAAGCGGGAAACGCGCGACGACGGGCTACACCATTCAGGTCGCGGTGGAAGAGAAAAGCCGCGAAATGTGCTTCGTCTGCCCGGACATTCTGTTTGAACGAATGGGAGTAACGCCATGAGATTTCTGCCGCTGCTGGCGCTGCTTATCATCCCGTTTGTTAGCGCGTTGACGCTCGACGAGTTGCAACAGCGCTTTACCGAACAGCCGGTGATCCGCGCGCATTTCGATCAAACCCGGACGATTAAGGATCTGCCGCAGCCGCTGCGATCCGCGGGAACGATGTTGATCGCCCGCGACCAGGGGCTTTTGTGGGATCAAACCCGTCCGTTCCCGATGCAATTGTTGCTGGACGATACGCGAATGGTGCAGGCCATCAACGGTCAGCCGCCGCAGACCATCACCGCCGATAACAACCCGCAGATGTTCCAGTTTAACCACCTGCTGCGCGGGCTGTTTCAGGCCGACCGCAAGGTGCTGGAACAAAACTTCCGCGTGGAGTTTGCAGATAGCGGAGAGGGTCGCTGGACGCTTCGCCTGACGCCGATCACCACGCCACTGGATAAGATCTTCGCCACCATCGACCTGGCCGGAAAAACCTATCTGGAACGTATTGAGCTAAACGACAAACAGGGCGACCGCACGGATATCGCGCTTTCCCAACACCAACTGACGCCTGCGCAACTGACTGATGACGAACGCCAACGCTTTGCCGCCCAGTAAACGCCCCGCGCTGTTATGGGGAATCGCCTGCATCATGATGCTGGGCGTGTTGCTGATGTTGCTGCCTCAGGCGCGGCTCAACAGCAGCGTGCTGGCGATGCTGCCAAAACAGGCGCTGGGGGCGATTCCGCCGAGCCTGAATGACGGCTTTATGCAGCGTCTTGACCGCCAACTGGTCTGGCTGGTCAGCCCCGGTAAAAAGGCTGACCCGACAATCGCCCGTAACTGGCTGGCGATGCTGCAACAATCACAGGCGCTGGCAGAGGTGAAAGGCCCGATGGACACCGACAGCCAACAGGCATGGGGCGCGTTCTTCTGGCAGCACCGCAATGGTTTGATTGACCCGCAAACTCGCGCCCGTCTGCAAAACGGCGGCGACGCGCAGGCGCAATGGATCCTGTCTCAACTCTATTCCGCGTTTTCTGGCGTCAGCGGGAAAGAGCTGCAAAACGACCCGCTGATGCTGATGCGCGGATCGCAGCTGGCGATGGCCGAAAACGGCCAGCGTCTGCGGCTGATGGACGGCTGGCTGGTGGCGCAAGACCCCGAGGGAAACTACTGGTATCTGCTGCATGGTGAACTGGCCGGTTCGTCGTTCGATATGCAACAAACGCATCATCTGGTGACCACGCTCAGCACGCTTGCAGAGGAGCTGAAAGCGCGCTATCCGCAGGCGCAGCTACTGTCGCGTGGCACAGTCTTCTACAGCGATTACGCCAGCCAGCAGGCAAAACAGGATGTCTCCACGCTCGGCGTGGCGACGGTGCTGGGCGTGCTGCTGCTGATTGTCGCGGTGTTCCGCTCGCTGCGCCCGCTGCTGCTGTGTCTGCTGTCGATTGGCATGGGCGCGCTGGCGGGAACCGTCGTCACGCTGCTTGCCTTCGGTGAACTGCATCTGATGACGCTGGTGATGAGCATGAGCATCATCGGCATCTCCGCCGACTACACGTTGTATTACCTGACCGAACGGATGGTGCACGGCGCGGAAACCTCGCCGTGGCAAAGCCTGGCGAAAGTGCGAAATGCCCTGCTGCTGGCGCTGCTGACCACCGTCGCGGCCTACCTGATCATGATGCTCGCCCCCTTCCCCGGCATTCGCCAGATGGCAGTATTTGCGGCCGTGGGGCTGAGTGCCTCCTGCCTGACGGTGATTTTCTGGCATCCGTGGCTGTGTCGCGGGCTACCGGTGCGTCCGGTTCCGGCGATGGTGTTGATGCTGCGCTGGCTTGCCGCCTGGCGACGCAATAAGAAGCTCTCCGTAGGTCTGCCGGTCGCACTCGCGCTTTTCTCACTGGCGGGTCTGGCGGCCCTGCGCGTGGATGACGATATCTCACAGTTGCAGGCGCTACCGCAGCACATACTGGCGCAGGAAAAAACCATTACCGCGCTGACCGGACAGAGCGTCGATCAGAAGTGGTTTGTGGTGTACGGCGACGCCCCCCAGCAGACGCTGGAACGGCTGGAAGCCTTTGTCCCTGCGCTGGCGCAGGCGAAAAAAGAGGGACTGCTCAGCGGCTATCGCACGATCCCACTGAATTCGCTGGCCCGTCAGCAACAGGATCTCGCCTTGCTGAAAAACGCCGCGCCGGCGGTCATCCACGCCCTGAACAGCGCCGGGCTGACGACGGTCAATCCCGATCTAACCCCTATGCCGGTTACCGTTGACGCCTGGCTTGCCAGCCCGGCCAGCGAAGGCTGGCGGCTGCTGTGGTTGAGCCTGGCCGACGGTGAAAGCGGCGTACTGGTGCCGGTGGAAGGCGTCAAACAGAGCGCTGCGCTCAACGCGCTCAGCGAGAAATATCCCGGCGTCGCGTGGGTGGATCGCAAAAGCACCTTTGACAGTCTGTTTGCGCTGTATCGCAACGTACTGACCGGTTTGCTGTTTATTGCGCTGGCGGTGATTGCCTGCGGCGCGATCGCCCGATTGGGCTGGCGCAGAGGAGGTGTCAGCCTCGTGCCGTCGGTATTGTCTTTGGGCTGCGGCCTGGCGGTGCTGGCATTGAGCGGGCATGCGGTCAATCTGTTCTCGCTGTTGGCGCTGGTGCTGGTACTGGGGATCGGCATTAACTACACGCTGTTTTTCAGTAATCCGCGTGGGACGCCTCTGACCTCCCTGTTAGCCATCACGCTGGCAATGATGACCACCCTACTGACGCTCGGCATGCTGGTCTTTAGCGCCACCCAGGCGATCAGCAGTTTTGGCATTGTGCTGGTAAGCGGTATTTTCACCGCGTTCCTGCTTTCCCCTCTGGCGATGCCGACGAAAAAAGAGAAGAAACGAAAATGATGAAACGTCTTTTTGCCGGATGGCGACTACGCCTTATCCGGCCTGGTGGGTCAACAGGTTGGCGTAGCGCCATCGGGCAGTTAACACTGTGCCTCTTCGCGCTGATCCTCACCGGCTGCAGCCACTCTCAGAAACCGCAGGAAGGCCGACCACAGGCGTGGCTGGAGCCAGGTACGCGGGTGACGCTGCCTGCACCGGGCATATCTCCGGCAGTGAATGCTCAGCAGTTGCTCACCGGCAGCTTTAACGGCAAAACGCAGTCGCTGCTGGTGATGCTGAATGCCGATGATAAAAAAATCACGCTGGCGGGGCTGTCGTCGGTGGGTATTCGTCTGTTCCTCGTCACTTACGATGAAAAAGGGTTGCACACCGAGCAGTCCATCGTGGTTCCGCAACTGCCGCCCGCCAGTCAGGTGCTGGCTGACGTAATGCTCAGCCACTGGCCGATTAGCGTCTGGCAGCCGCAGTTGCCGAAAGGCTGGACGCTGACGGACAGCGGCGACAGGCGTGAACTGCGTAATGCCCGCGGCAAACTGGTGACGGAAATCACCTACCTGAACCGCAAAGGCAAGCGCGAGCCGATCAGCATCGAACAGCATGTCTTTAAATACCACATCACCATTCAATATCTGGGTGACTGATATGATTTACATTTCTGCGGTGGGCATGATTAACGCGCTGGGCAACGATACCGATGAAATCGCCGCCAACCTGACGCATGGCGTTGCGCCCGGCATGCGCCCGCGTACCGGCTGGCTACAGGGATATCCTCACGCGGTACTCGCCGGCGTGGACGGCGAACTGCCCGCCATCCCGGACGACTTTAGCGCCCACCGTTCGCGCAACAATCAGTTACTGCTGGCGGCGCTTAGGCAGATCCAGCCGCAGGTTGATGAGGCCATTGCGCGCTACGGTCACGATCGGGTTGCGGTGGTGCTCGGCACCAGTACGTCCGGTCTGGACGAAGGCGACACGCACGTTAACCTGACGCTGAACGGCGAAGAGAGCCAGCACTGGCAGTACCCGCAACAGGAACTGGGCGACCCGTCGCGCTTTCTCAGCCACTGGCTGAAGCTGGATGGCCCGGCATTCACTCTCTCCACCGCCTGTTCTTCCAGCGCTCGCGCGATTATCAGCGGTCGTCGCCTGATAGCGTCCGGTCTGGCGGACGTTGCGATCGTCGGCGGCGCAGATACCCTGAGCCGGATGCCGATCAACGGCTTCCACAGTCTCGAATCGCTCTCGCCAACGCGCTGTCTGCCATTTGGCCGTGACCGTAGCGGGATTACCATTGGTGAAGGCGCGGCGCTGATGCTGTTGACCCGCGAACCGCAGCCTATCGCGCTGCTTGGCGTAGGGGAATCCAGCGACGCGCACCATATTTCGGCGCCGCACCCGGAGGGCGTCGGGGCCATTCGCGCCATCCAACAGGCGCTGGACGATGCCGGTATCACACCGGAACAGGTGGGATACATCAATCTGCATGGCACCGCCACGCCGCTGAACGACCAGATCGAATCCAGAGTGGTCAACGCGCTGTTTGGCGAACGCGTCCCGTGCAGCTCGACCAAACACCTCACCGGCCACACGCTGGGCGCGGCAGGGATTACCGAAGCGGCGCTCAGCATGCTGATTTTGCAGCATGACCTCCCTCTGCCAGCGCAGGACTTTAGCCTGTCGCCGCGCGATCCGGCGCTGCCGCCCTGCGGCATCATCGAGCAACCTCAGCCGCTTGAACGCCCGTTTGTCTTGTCGAATTCGTTCGCCTTTGGCGGCAATAACGCCAGTATTCTGCTCGGGAGAATGTCATGAGCCACTATTTATCACCCGGCGAATACCTGCCGCACGACGCGCCCATGCTGCTACTCGAAGAGGTGGTCAGTGTGGGTGAAGACACCGCCGTTTGTTGCGTCACGGTGGGGGGCGGCGGCGTTCTCGCACCGTTCCTTGATCCGCAGGGCAATTTACCCGGCTGGTTCGCGCTGGAACTGATGGCGCAGACCGTCGGCGTCTGGTCCGGCTGGCACCGCCATCAGCAAGGTCAGGGGGCGATTTCGCTCGGGATGGTGCTCGGCGCGCGCGAACTGATTTGCGCAGCCGGTGTTCTGCCTGCAGGAAAAACAGTATCCATTACCGTCAAGTTGCTGATGCAGGACGACCGTTTCGGCAGCTTCGAATGCACAATTACCGCTGACGAAGAGACACTGGCGACAGGCCGCGTCAATACCTTCCAGCCGTCGGCAGAAGAACTTCATTCTCTATTTCAACAAGGAGCGTCCGCATGAGTCGTTCAGTTTTGGTTACCGGCGCCAGCAAAGGTATCGGTCGCGCAATCGCCCGCCAGTTGGCAGCAGACGGCTTTGTGGTCGGCGTCCACTATCACCGTGATGCGCAGGGGGCGCAGGAGACGCTGGACGCCATTCTCGCCGTCGGCGGCGCAGGCCGTCTGCTCAGTTTTGACGTGGCGAACCGCGAGCAATGCCGCGAAGTGCTGGAACAGGATATCGAAGAGCATGGCGCGTGGTACGGCGTGGTCAGTAATGCAGGCGTTGCGCGCGATGCCGCCTTCCCGGCGCTCAGCGACAGCGACTGGGACACGGTGATCCACACCAACCTCGACAGTTTTTATAACGTCATTCAGCCGTGCATCATGCCGATGATTGGCGCGCGCCAGGGCGGTCGGATCATCACCCTGTCGTCGGTATCCGGCGTGATGGGCAATCGTGGGCAGGTGAATTACAGCGCCGCCAAAGCCGGGATTATCGGGGCCACCAAAGCGCTGGCGATTGAACTCGCGAAACGCAAAATTACCGTCAACTGCATCGCGCCGGGGCTGATCGACACCGGAATGATCGACATGGAAGAGGCCGCGCTAAAAGAAGCGATGGCGATGATCCCAATGAAACGCATGGGTCAGGCGGACGAAGTCGCCGGACTTGCCAGCTATTTGATGTCGGATGTGGCGAGCTACGTCACCCGTCAGGTGATTTCCATCAATGGAGGGATGTTATGACACGTCGCGTGGTGATAACGGGCATGGGCGGCGTCACCGCCTTTGGGGAAAACTGGCAGGACGTTTCCGCCAGACTGCGGGCCTATGAAAACGCCGTGCGCAAAATGCCGGAGTGGCAGGTTTATGACGGACTACATACCCTACTGGGCGCGCCGATCGATGACTTCACGCTGCCGGAGCATTACACCCGTAAGCGCATCCGCGCGATGGGTCGCGTGTCGTTGATGTCCACGCGCGCCACCGAACTGGCGCTCGAACAGGCTGGACTGATTGGCGACGACGTGCTCACCAACGGGGAAACGGGGATTGCGTATGGCTCATCCACCGGCAGTACTGGCCCGGTGAGTGAATTTGCCACCATGCTGACCGAGAAGCACACCAATAACATCACCGGCACCACCTATGTGCAGATGATGCCGCACACCACCGCCGTCAATACCGGTCTGTTTTTCGGCCTGCGCGGACGCGTGATCCCTACGTCCAGCGCCTGCACGTCCGGCAGCCAGGCGATTGGCTATGCGTGGGAAGCCATTCGCCACGGTTATCAAACCGTGATGGTGGCAGGCGGCGCGGAAGAGCTGTGCCCGTCGGAAGCCGCCGTCTTTGATACGTTGTTCGCCACCAGTCAGCGCAACGAGCAACCGAAAACCACGCCGTCGCCGTTCGATGAACAGCGCGATGGGCTGGTGATTGGCGAAGGCGCCGGGACGCTGATCCTTGAAGAACTCGAACACGCCAAAGCGCGCGGCGCGACGATTTACGGTGAAATCATTGGTTTTGCCACCAACTGCGACGCCGCACATATCACTCAGCCACAACGGGAAACCATGCAAATTTGCATGGAACAATCGCTGAAAATGGCCGGGTTAAACGCGCTGGATATCGGCTATATTTCCGCGCACGGTACGGCGACGGATCGTGGCGATATTGCGGAAAGTCAGGCGACCGCCGCAATTTATGGCGATAATGTGCCAATCTCCTCGCTGAAAAGTTATTTTGGGCATACCCTTGGTGCCTGTGGCGCGCTGGAAGCCTGGATGAGTCTGCAAATGATGCGCGAAGGCTGGTTTGCGCCTACGCTAAACTTAAAACAGCCCGACGCCAACTGCGGCGCGCTGGATTACATCATGGGTGAAGCCCGCAAGATTGATTGTGAATTCTTACAGAGCAACAATTTTGCGTTTGGCGGCATCAATACGTCCATCATCATCAAACGTTGGTCCTGACATGTATCGGATCGTACTGGGAAAAGTTTCGACACTCAGCGCAGGCGCCTTGCCGTCTGCGTTAACCGATCTGGCGCCGCAGGGTCCGCGACGCGCACGCTGGCTGGCCGGTCGCGTTCTGCTTTCCCATACCCTCTCGCCGCTGCCGGAGATTGTTTACGGCGAACAGGGGAAACCCGCGTTTTCACCCGAGACATCGTTGTGGTTCAACCTGAGCCACAGCGGTGACGACATCGCCCTGCTGCTGAGCGACGAAGGCGAAGTGGGTTGCGATCTCGAAATCATCCGCCCGCGCGCCAACTGGCGCTCGCTGGCAAATGCGGTCTTCAGCCTCGGAGAACATGCCGAAGTGGAAGCGGAACATCCGGATCGGCAGCTCGCCGCATTCTGGCGTATCTGGACGCAAAAAGAGGCGATAGTGAAACAGCGCGGCGGCAGCGCGTGGCAAATCGTCAGCGTCGACAGCACCTTTGACTCCGGGCTTTCACTGAGCCATTGCCAGGTCGATAACCTGAGCCTGGCCGTCTGCACCCCCACGCCCTTTACCCTGACCGCAGAGGCGGTGCAGTGGCTGGAAAATTTGACGTAAGATTTGTGGGAAATTCGGGTCGTGATGCCAATTTAGTGATAATGATGAATGGTTAAATACCAGCCAATGATCTTGTCATGCATCACCTCTGATTTTGAAAAACAAATCTTCCTGCGAGCCAGTCGTTTTATGTATGTGCGCAAATTCAGATTGTGACGTTCAATACGCTGCGTGTATTTTTTGCTGATGACATGGCTGGCGGGGGGGTGCCCCTATAAAGTTGTCAAGCATGTTTATGATGCCGCAGGGGTATAAAAAGTACCGTCACGCATCATGGCGAACAGAACGTCACAGCGTCGTCTTGCCAGGGCGATAAGTGCCTGATTGTGTCGCTTTCCCTGCCTCATTTTGCGTGTGTAGTAAGCCCTGGAGAGCGGATCTCTTAGCGCCGCGAAGGCCGACAGGAACAGCGCCCGTTTGAGGGTTTTATTGCCTCGCCTTGATGGGTGTTCGCCACGTATTGACGAACCGGAGCGCCGGGTTACCGGCGCAAGGCCAGCATAAGCAGCGAGATGTGCGGCAGAGGCGAAGGCGCGGCAGGCGACCTCTGTGAGGAGTCTGGCTGCGGTCCTGACACCGACTCCGGGCATGCTGGTCAGGACCGGGTAAAGAGGGTGAGCAAGAACCCGCTGTTCCACCTCAAGGGCCACCTCGTCTCTTTGCTTACGCAGCGTGATGAGCTGGAGTGCCAGGCGTGGCAGAACGACGACAGCGGCATTCGTGCCGGGAACGACGACGGTTTGCTGTGTTAGTGCCTGGGTGATATCTGTAGCAAGGCGCTTTCCCAGACGGGGCGCGAGTTTGCAGAGCTGGGTTGCCAGTTTCTTCTCACCCAGCGAAGCAAGTTTATCGGGTGAGGGATATCTCTGGAGAAGATCGAGTACTGCCGGGTGATCCAGTCGCGGACCGATAACGCGCTCCAGTGCCGGATGTATCTGTGTCAGGAGACCGCGGATACGGTTGCTGGCCTGCGTTGTCTGTGCAGCAAGATCATCATCGAAGCCACAGAGCATGGAGAGCTCGGCGATTTGCTCGTCAGCCAGCTTCAGAGTGCGTAGCGCGTGAGGCAGAGTACGGGCAGCTTCGGCGATGATGGCTGCATCACGAGCATCGGTTTTGGCTTCACCGGCATGTAAGTCGGCGATACGGCGCATTGCCAGCCCGGGGAGGTATCCGACAAGGACACCTTCAGAACGGGCAACGGCGACGGGTAACGCACCGATGGTGGCAGGCTGGTCAACAACCAGCAGTATCTGACCATGTTGTTTCAGGTCAGATACCAGCGCTCTGAGTTTGTTTTCGTCGTTGGGTAATGCTTTGTCGAACAGGCGTTTACCTGAACGATTAACGGCAACGGCGTGATGGGTATCTTTACCGACATCAACGCCAATAAAGACCTGGACTGATTCGTAATCGCTGGATTCGGTCATTCTGTCTCCCTGTTTATACGGGTTAACCAGATAACCTCGGGGAGCAGGTACCGGCATCCACGTTACAGACGGTCCCGGCATAAAGTGCCTGACCTAGCCCCTATTAGCGGTTACCAGCGCCCCACCAGACCCGGTGACATCACCCCCCGGATCATGGACGACTGGGGGCAGTAATCATGCCGGGTCTGGCTGGCTAACACCCCTAGTATAAGGGGTTCGAATAAAGTAACGGGGGCAGAAGTGTTCCATAAACTAGCCAGGCATCCGTCATGTAAAAGGCGATCTTAAAGGGGGCTAATAATGCCAGCAGACGCTCAAAGTCAGTGCATTGCGGGGGCCAAAGACATGTGCCAGAACCCGCTTGCGGATGCGGTCATAAGCATAAAAGAGCCACCGCGGGTTGCCCTTGCAGCGGACAAAAGACCACTGTGCATCTGCCTCGCAACAGATAACAACCTCAGTGTCGGGGCAATATTGTTGACTACCCGTTCTGGCGAGAGTTTTTTAAATGGCGTAGTACGGTATTAAGGCTGATATTGAGAACACGGGCGGTATCACGACAACCCGCTCCGTTCATCGCCATATTGACAATAGCTTGATGAGTACCGGGTTTAGATGCGACATAACGGAAATTGAGCTGGAAGGTTTTGAGGCAGAGCATACAGCGATAACGTCGGACACCGGATGCAGAATGACCATTACTGCGGACGCCATGGGTTTCATTGCAACGGGGACAGATAATATCAATCGTAGCCATTCAGAGTTCACTCTCAAAAAAACAGAGTATACATCAGACACTAAATAAGCGTCGCGACCCAAAATGATTAGTGACAAACTGCCGAAGGGTAAATTTATTTTATCCATATTCAACTTGCCATTGCAATAGAAATAATTACGGATATTTATATTCGGCATTTGATTTATAACTATCGTCTTCATCCATTGGTGAAGGATATTCTTTAATATATTCTATAGCTATATTTTTTGATTATTCAAGTTCTTGCGAAGACATTTCATTTACGAGTTTTTCTTGCAACTCCCTAGCCTCGTTCAAACCATTTGAAGCGGCTATAGCAAACCAAGCATAAGCTTTTTTATGATCTGCAATCATCTCTTCTGTGCCATCGGAATACAGTATCCCCAAATTATTTTGAGCTACGGAATATCCTTGACAAGCAGATGGTATCAATAATGATAACGCCGCCCTCCTATCTTTATTAAAGCTATTACCCCCTTGGGCATAAAGCAAAGCAAGTGAATTCTTAGCCCTCATCGAACCTAGATCTACAGCTTTCTGATACCATATCATAGCTTACCTATCATCTTTTGGAACACCTAAACCATAGTAATATATCCTTCCCATTGCATACATTGCCATAGTATTATTCTTTACTGCTGCTTGTATAAACCACTTGTGAGACGCTCTATAATTTTGAGGAACACCTTTCCCTTCAAAATATAACATGCCAAGATTGAATGCTGCTTTTGCATATCCCTGAACAGCTGATTTTCGATACCATTCATTTGCTTCTTGAAGATTTTCATTAACACCCCTACCATTTTCGTAGGCAACACCAATATTATATTGAGCCAACGCATATCCTTTTTCTGCAGATTTATTATACCAGTATGCAGCCTTCGTATGGTCTTTAGCTTTTTCATACAAGATACCCAGTTCGTTCTGAGCAAACTTATCACCTTGCTCAGCTGCTCTACGCAGTTCATTTTCATAGACCTTCTGCTTATCTATATTACTTATTTTTTATCAATCAATACAATCCTGCCAGAAAAATAAATTACCAGGAACAGGATTCCCATCAACATTAAAAAAATAAAACCAACATATTTTTTCATTTTCAATCCATTAGAATATTGTAATTATTGCTTTTGACTGTATGAAAATAATGTATCAACTAAAAAATCAGATACCTTACCTTGAAACTTTGAAGATCCTTTATTCATAAAGCTTTTGGCACAAGTCAACATCAATTTTTTAGAGTCTCTCTCATTCTGAGTTATAATTGATTTGGCAGTACTTTCAATACATGCAGCACTCCTTTCTGCTACAGACGCCGCGCTTCCATAAGTAGCCATTCCCGCGATGGCTGGAATAGTGGCGACTCCAAGTACATATTCACCCAGTGGGTTATATACATTATGCATTGCCTCAGCATTATGTATGGCTTGCTCTGTATCTTCTTGTGGTAAGAAACGTACTGCTGAATCAATGTTTTGACAATACGGTCCTAACCCACCATCCCCTAATGAATTCCATCCATTTAGACCTAGTGGATCTATTCCAGATACCGGGTTCAGCGGGTATCTGTATAAATTCCATCCCCATCAGCCCTATCGGATCTTGGGTGATATACTTTCCCTGCTGCGAGTCATAGTAACGATGTCGATTGTAGTACAGGTCGCACTCATCGTCATATTCCTCGCTCCACGTAATGCTGTTGTTCGGATTAATCAGCGGCAGCCTACGGTGTATCATTGTAAATCAACAGCTATTACTTTGCTGTCGGAGTAAGTGAAAAGTACTGTGCCAACATAAGTACCCTCGCCAGATTTCTTGATCACCTCTAGGTCTGCTTGCTTTGCTGCAAGTAATATCTGTTCCTGTGAGGTTGACTTCAGTAATAAAGGTAGTAATTTTTTCAGATCGGAGGCCTGCCGATTCCGGTAATGAATTTCATCCATCCCGTAAGTTGTCATCACCCCTAAATCAAATACTCGATATAACAAAACAACATTTATCAAGATCGAACATAACAGCGCAAATCTAATTATTCTCACCATCACATCGTCCCCCACGGAATTATTTTTCGCCCGCTGTTGCAGCATCATGTGCAAATGTCTTGCAATTATTCCCTATCAGGCTATAACAGTCATGTTTTTTACTAAAATCTTCGGCATATTTATTCGCATTGTTGTAATTAGTATCGGAATAATACGTTGGCGTTATGGCCGAGCCATGTCCATATGTTTCTGAGGTGAATTTATACAATGCATCTAGCGACTCTTTGGTTGGTTGTCCATCTTTACCTATGCTTAAGTCTGGAACAGGCCTCCATCTTACATTCCCGCACTCTTTGTCTGTGTAGCGACCAAATTCATAATACCGAGTTTTTCCTGTTTTAGGATCAACAGTAACAATTGCACCATGGCCGAGAGGCAAATTGAACACCATTCCGGTATTAACTGGGTAATAATCATAGTTAATTTGTATCGCATCCAACCCCAGGGGATCAACCCCCTGTATCGGATTTAAAGGATACGTATACCAGGGCAAGATTACGAAACCCCGCACCCCGCACCCCGCACCCCGCACCCCGCAAGGACTGTAGCCAGATACCCTCTGTCCATTGCTGCTTTTCTCATCTTGCGTCGCAGTCCTGCTTTGAACACCGTTTCTTGCCGAAGAATATTTACTGCAATATGTCTTATCCCCGAAAATAATTCAGCACCATTCCCTCTTCTTATTCGACAGTCATCTTCATTCATTGCAGTATCCAGACACCAATGCAAACAGTTCTCTATCGACCAATGTTCCCTGATGGATTTCGCAAATTTCTCGGCGGTTAAATTTGCTGAACTTATATAATAACGCACCTGCATTTCTGGTTCTTTAACTTGAGATGCTACTTCTTTACGGAAGGAAACAGCCACGCATAATTTCTTCAACCCTTTCCATTCAAAAGTAAAATCAATCAATTCATCAGGAACATCACTTACAATATGTAAACGAGTTTCTTCTCTTCCATGATTTTTTTCAGTTGTTGAATAACTATCGTACTCAGGGTTATTAAATTCTTTCAGAGGGAATTTTTTCAAGTGCTTTTTGTAATCGTCCCTGATTTCCCTTCACTGCAAATAAATAATCCCCCTCCAGAGAAACGATCTTCTCTGCAATATCCTTTTGGCACCCCATTGCGTCTGTTGTAATGATTTTATCTTTAATATTCAACAAGTTAATTAACTCAGGAATAGCAGTGATTTCATTGCTTTTGTCAGCAGTTTTTAGTTGCCCAAGAACGACACCGCCCATTGCGGAAAATGCGCTGATAACATGTATTGCCCCACGCCGACGGCTTTTATCATAAGAGCCTCGAAGCGTTTTTCCGTCGATAGCTATAACACTGCCGTCTTCTGAGCTATGGCAATCACGCATCCAGTTAAGAAAGCATTCATGAAATTTTTGTGGGCTTATGCAGGAAACAACACGTGCGATAGTATCATGAGCCGGAATACCATTATCAAAATCGCCATATTCCTTTAAAAAATCAATGTGAGTCTCGCCAAAATCCTGGATATCCTCCCAACCCTCAGCGCCAGAAATAATAGCGAAAATCGTCAAAAGAAGAATATCTGACAATTTATGCTCTACTTTCCAGGGTTGTCTGTAATCTGGAATAATTGAAATATGAGCCATTAATTTTTCAAGCTTCATAATCTGTTCTCCTTATTTTTCAGGAGATATTTGATCATATATAAAGTCAGAAGGACAGTTGCACCAGATGAGGATTGGCTTAATTTTTAAACAAAAAATGCTGATTCATTAGTACAAAAAACATACTTTTGATGAATCTTGTCCCGTTCTCTCACTAAGCATTAGTTAGATAATTTTTCATCATTTATGCAATGTTTTCTAAGGAATTCACTTACCATATTGTCAATTCTTTCTTTTTTCTCTAACCTATCCAGGTAATTACAGGAAAGGTAGAATTGAGTCCCCTCACTAATAGAAAAGACATAATCCGGTGGCTCAGCATTTTCATGGGTGTTTGTAATAATCCAAAAATACGGGGATTTTTCATTCTTGGTGGAGATTCCTAAAATATCATATGATTGACCTTTATAATTTATAGCCTGTTTTATAAATACTGGAACTATCTCTTTGTTTAGTGTAAAAGGAGAATTGTATTCACTTCTTTCAGCAAAACCTTGCAATAAAACATAGAATGGTTTATTTGCCAACTCTCCGTGCGTAAATATCCGATAAATTAATCCCCCTAAAAAAAGAAGCGAGACAATAAACATAATCAGTACAACCAGATAACGCTTATTCATGGGTTAAAACTCGTTAGATTATAAGGAATAGCACCATCTTGGGGTAAAAATACAGAGGGGACACTTGAAGATGTTCTTGCAATCATCGATACAGTAGATGGAAGAAATGATGGTATTCCTTGTATGGCTTCACCATAGCTATTTGGCATTAAAGCAGCACTTATTGCATCTTTTGCAACTCCTGCGTGATCCATTGCATCTATAACCATAGTTGCGCAGTTATGGGTCATATATCCATAATCACTTGCATCTGTCCTGTAATTATTATTAATATAATCAATCATGAGTTGTTCTTGCTCTGGGGTAGTTTTAATTGTATATGCTATTGTACTTCTACGCTTTGCCTGGCTAGCTAAATAAGTTATAACACTTTCACCACGTTTAGTTTGTGTTGCATAGCTGTATACTCCCTTTCCAGTAAACGCCATCGCAGAATGTCCTAATGGATTACCGTCTGTTGGTCCTCCAGATAAAATGAGAGTGTCCAATCCAAAGGGATCGATATTTGTGACCGGATTTAATGGGTAATTATAAAGGTTCCATCCCCCCATCAGCCCTATCGGGTCCTGCGTGATATACCGTCCCAGTCCCGGATTGTAGTAACGGTGCCGGTTGTAATACAGCCCCGATTCCTCATCATACTGTTGCCCCGGCAGCCGGATAAGTTGCTCCAGGTCTGCCGGGTTATCCTCACTCAGCAGGTTTCCCCATTCATCATACTCCCCGCGCCACGCCACCTGGTTATCCGGGGTAATCAGCGCCAGCGGCAGACCACGGTGGTCGCAGTGGTAAAGATGCAGCTTTCTCTCCGGCTCATCGTGTGGCTCCAGCTGTCCCGCCATCTGCTCCGGCGTCAGCCCGCATCCCGCCAGCCATGCCCGGCTCTCTTCACTCACTGCGTTACGCCGCAGCTCTCCCTCCAGCCTGTCCAGCATCGCCCTCAGCGCTGCCGGAAACTGCACTGCCTGACCGTCCTCGCTCCCTTCCTGCTCCAGCTTCTCCGCCAGGCTGCGGTGCTGCGCCTTCGTCTGCTCTGCACTGTCGGTTTCGATGCGCACCAGCGGCGTGAAGCTCCCCGGCCCGTACACTGTCTGGACGCGGCTCTGTGCCGTCTGAGTGGTCGTCAGCCTGTCTCCCTCCCAGCCGTACCACGTCACTTCCGCCTTTTTCGCCAGCGCCATATACCCCGCAAGACTGCGCTCCCGCTTCCACACCCGTTTACCCACCCGACGGCCCAGCGGGTCGTAAATATACCGTCCCTCTGTCTGCGTTTCGCCGTGTTGTGTGTGCACATAGTGGACCAGCCGGTGCTGGTTATCATATTCGTAACGGTGTGCTCGTTCGTCGTTCATCCTGATAACCCCTTCCGGGATGCGGTCCGTCTTCTCCGTCAGTCTGCCGTATTTGTCATAGCGGTACAGGTACTGCACATCTTCCGTGATGCGGTTATCCGCCCACACCGTGCTGCTGCTCTCAGGGTAAAACTCCGGGTCCGGCAGCCGGTTGCCCGCCGGGTCCGTGGCATACAGCAGGGTGATGTCCAGACCGGGACGGGTGGTGTGGACTCCTGTTAAGCGCCCTGTATCGCTGTAGTGGAACGCCCTTGTCTGCTGCGGCCCGCTGATGCGTACCAGCCTGCCTCCCTCATCGTAACCGTATTCCCGGTTCAGTTGCGGCTGCGTCAGGTGCTGCTGAAGCTGGCCGCCCGGTGTGTATATGCTGGTCAGTTCATAACTTTCCGGGAGGGTGTCCGGACCGAACCGCCGCGACACCTCACGGTGCAGTCGGTCTCGCGTGTATTCCACCAGCGGCATGTCGCCCAGCTTCATTCCCGCCAGATAACCGCTCCCGTACGTCAGCCACTCCACCAGCGGCAGACCGTCCGGCTTAAACCGGTTCGCCAGCCCCGGCTCACTGTATGCCTGCTGTGTCTCATGCTGCCATAACAGTTCCCCGGTCTCAGGGGCATTCACCGTCTGCTGCTCACTGATGAGGCGGCCTTTATCGTCGTAACCGTAGTGAATGGTGACGCGGTGTCCCTCGCTGAGATGGCTCAGCTCCGTCAGCCAGCCGTGTTCGTCGTAGCGCCACTGTTCCGCCGCCTCGTCGTTGACGGTGCGGTGCGTCAGCCGGTCTGATTCATCGTAATGCCAGAGGGTGACAAGGCTTTCGTCCTCACTGCGTATAAGCTGCCCGGTGGCGGCGTAGCGGTAACGCTGCGTCCTGCCGTCAAAGCCGGTCTGCTGTGTCAGACGGTCCGAAAGGTCGTACGTGAAGGTGGTGTGGCTGCCGTTTTCGTTAGTGAGTTGCGTCACACGGCCTGCGGTATCGTATTCCACCCGGCGCGTCAGGCCGCCGGTGGTGGTGTTCACTGCCCGGCCCGCCGCATCATACGCGGTTTCCGTGCGCACGCCGTCCGGTCCGGTGACGGCTGTCAGGTCGCCGGCGTCGTTATAGCCGTAACGGGTTTCATGTCCCTGTGCGTCTTTCTGGCTGACCAGCCTGCCGCGGGTATCATACTGCCGGTAAAGACTCAGCCCTTCCTCGCGGTGAATGGCGGTGGTCTGGCCGTAACGGTCATATTCATACCGGGTCTGATACCCCGAACAGTCGGTGAAGGTCAGCAACTGTCCGTAGCGGCTCCAGGTCAGCTGTTTCCGGCTGCCGGTGGCATCCTGTACTGCAGAGGGGGATTCATCCTGCGGACTGTCGTAAAAATACTGCGTCGTCCCGCCAGCACGCGACGTCTCCGCTGTCAGCCTGCCGTTATCGTCGTATTCCTGTGTGCTCCGCAGCCCGTCCGGGTATGTGATGGAGGTTAACTGCCGCCGGCTGTTGTAACCATAGCGCACACGCCGGCCATCCGGTGATGTGATTTCTGAAACGTCACCGGAGGCAATATTGTGCCGGTATTCCGTTTTTCTCCCCGCAGCGTCGGTCTGCGCGGTGAGCCAGCCCAGGATGTTGTACTCGCTGAGGGTTTCGCTGCCGTCGGCGTGACACTTTTTCACCACCCGCTTCAGCCCGCCTTCACCGTCAGTGTGCAGCACTTCACGGCGGTTCAGACTGTCGGTGATGGCGACGGCATTTTTCTCATACTCATAACGGTAATCCAGCCCTGCCGGGTTGTGCTGCTCCACCACACGGCCGGCGGCATCGTAGCGGTAGGTGGTCTGCGGACGTCCGGCATAACCGTGTGCCACCATCCTGCCGGGGTTACCGGCATCGTATGTGAAGCGCCGGACCAGCACGCCGCCCCGGTCATACACCGCCGCCAGTTCCCCGCGGTCAGTGTATTCATAGCGCACCAGCGGTATCGCCGGCAGGCTGTCCGGGTATGCCGGGTCCTGCACCAGCCAGACCGCCTCCAGACGGATACCGTCATCGGTACCGTACCCCGTGGCAGGCAGCGCCTCAGGCCAGGCCGCTAAACCAGACCGGCGGGCAGCGTCCGCGCGCTGCGCCTGCGTGGACAGCGCCAGGCGAAAGCGGCGACCGGCGCCGTCGGTGACGGCCGTGATATGGCCGGTGAACACCCCGTCAGCCTCACGATGACAGGTGAGCGTGCGCCCCGGGTTATCCGTCAGCCCGGTCAGCACCCGGTACGGCGGCAGCGGTGCGGGCAGGACCTCATCCGCACCCGGCACCCGCTCACTCCAGCCCAGCAGCCACCACGGTCCCTGCAGGCTGTCTGTTGCCAGGTACACATGCTCGCTGGTCCGGACGTCTTCCGGCAGACTCAGCCAGAGATGGTGCAGGGGATTGCTCTTGTCCAGTGTCAGCACACCGCCTCGCGCCAGCCAGAAGCGTTCGCTACGACTGAAGGCGGTTTCACCGGGAAACAGGTGTTCAAAGTAAATGCTGCGTCCGCCGTTGTCATTGAGGATAAGTTCCTCATCGCGAAGCTGTAAGCGGATATCGAAAGGGGCTTTCCAGCCGGGACCGAAGATGCCCGACGGGGCAGGCGTTTTCGTCCGGTAGCTGCTGTAGGCGCGGGTGAGAACAAACGGCAGGGGACCGGGCAGGGCGATATCGGTTTCACCGGGCAGGACTTTGGCGCCGAGTAAGGGATTGACCGGCGGGCCGTAGGTGACGCCGCCAGGGCAGACCGAGCAGGCCACGCCGGTGGGTGCGCCAATCATCACGCCCGCCGAGCCCTGGACTATCGGGCCGCCGACAGCCGTCATGTCGCCCATCCGGGCGACCGGTTTTCCGCTCATGCTCAAATCCTTTTTAAATCAGGTATTGAGCAAGGAGCCTACCGGGAACAGTTCGTGAAAAAAGAGCAAAAAAGGCGCTGGGGGAAATTTTGAGAATATATAAAGATCAGGGGATACAAAAAAAGCGCCAGTCGGCGCTTTTTTTTGACAGCTGAAACTTATTTGCTGCCCGGGATGTTGAAGCGCTTGTTGAAGCGGTCAACACGGCCACCGGTTGCAACGTCACGCTGTTTGCCAGTGTAGAACGGGTGGCATTTACCGCACACGTCCAGGTTCAGATCGTGACCAACGGTAGAGCGGATTTTCATGACGTTACCGCAAGAACAGGTAGCAGTAATTTCTTCGTATTTCGGGTGAATATCTTTTTTCATGGGGAAACCTCAGTTTAAGGCCGCGTCGCTCTTCCAGCCCTAACGCCAGACACCACGCGATGTTGATAGTATAGTTTTGACACAAGCAATTTGCATCAAAGGCGGCGAATCATACAGAAATTAGCCCACTCATGCAAACTGATTCGCTCGTCACCCACGACTAATGTGTATACTAACCCGCCAGATTTCAAGTCAGGACGATTTATGCCCGTAGCGCACGTTGCCTTACCCGTTCCGCTTCCACGCACCTTTGACTATCTTCTGCCGGAAGGCATGAACGTCAAGGCCGGGTGTCGCGTGCGCGTGCCGTTTGGCAAGCAGCAGGAGCGTGTCGGGATCGTGGTCTCGGTCAGCGACAAAAGCGAGCTGCCGCTGCATGAACTGAAAGCGATCGTTGACGTGCTGGATGATGAGCCGCTCTTTTCGACCTCCGTCTGGCGTCTGCTGATCTGGGCGGCGGATTATTATCATCATCCCATCGGCGATGTGCTGTTCCACGCCCTGCCCATCCTGTTGCGCCAGGGGAAACCCGCTACCAACGCGCCAATGTGGTACTGGTTTGCCACCGAAGAGGGTCAGGCCGTTGATCTCAATAGCCTGAAGCGTTCCCCCAAACAACAGCAGGCGCTGGCTGCGTTGCGACAGGGAAAAATCTGGCGCGATCGCGTGGCCGATCTCGAATTCAACGATGCCGCGCTTCAGGCGCTGCGTAAAAAAGGCTTGTGCGAACTGGCGAGCGAAACGCCTGGTTTTAGCGACTGGCGCACAAATTACGCGGTCTGCGGCGAACGTCTGCGCCTGAACACCGAACAGGCCACCGCCGTTGGCGCCATTCACAGTGCGTCAGACAGTTTCTCTGCCTGGTTGCTGGCCGGGGTGACGGGGTCAGGTAAAACCGAAGTTTACCTGAGCGTACTGGAAAACGTCCTCGCGCAGGGTAAACAGGCGCTGGTAATGGTGCCGGAAATTGGCCTGACGCCGCAAACCATCGCCCGCTTTCGCGAACGTTTCAACGCGCCGGTGGAAGTGCTCCACTCCGCGCTCAACGACAGCGAACGCCTCTCTGCCTGGCTGAAGGCGAAAAACGGCGAAGCGGCGATCGTCATTGGCACCCGATCCTCCTTATTTACACCGTTTAAAAATCTTGGCGTGATCGTGATCGATGAAGAACACGACAGTTCCTATAAACAGCAGGAAGGCTGGCGCTACCATGCCCGCGATCTGGCGGTCTGGCGCGCCCATAGTGAACGCATCCCGATTATCCTCGGTTCGGCCACCCCGGCGCTGGAAACGCTGTGCAACGTGCGGCAGAAAAAATACCGCATGCTGCGCCTGACGCGCCGGGCCGGAAACGCGCGCCCCGCCACCCAGCACGTACTGGATTTAAAAGGTCAGCAGGTACAGGCTGGTCTGGCGCCGGCACTGATCGCCCGTATGCGCCAGCATTTACAGGCCGACAACCAGGTGATTTTATTCCTCAATCGCCGGGGCTTTGCGCCTGCGTTGCTTTGCCACGACTGCGGCTGGATTGCAGAGTGTCCGCGTTGCGATCACTATTACACCCTGCACCAGGCGCAACACCACTTGCGCTGCCACCACTGCGACAGTCAGCGCCCGGTGCCGCGTCAGTGCCCCTCCTGCGGCTCCACGCATATGGTGCCAGTCGGGTTAGGCACCGAGCAGCTTGAACAAGCCTTAGCCCCCTTCTTTCCCGGCGTGCCGATTTCCCGCATTGACCGCGACACCACCAGCCGAAAAGGATCGCTTGAGCAGCATCTGGCGGAGGTGCATCGCGGCGGCGCAAGGATCCTGATCGGCACCCAGATGCTGGCGAAAGGCCACCATTTCCCTGATGTGACGCTGGTTGCGCTACTGGATGTGGATGGTGCGTTGTTCTCCGCAGACTTCCGCTCGGCGGAGCGCTTTGCCCAACTTTATACTCAGGTTTCCGGGCGCGCAGGACGCGCAGGCAAACAGGGGGAAGTGGTTTTGCAGACTCACCATCCGGAACATCCGCTGCTGCAAACCCTGTTGCATAAAGGCTATGACGCGTTTGCCGAACAGGCGCTGGCCGAACGCCAAACGATGCAACTGCCGCCGTGGACCAGCCACGTCATCGTGCGTGCAGAAGATCATAATAATCAGCAGGCTCCGCTGTTTTTGCAGCAGTTGCGTAATCTGATCCAGGCCAGCCCGCTGGCAGATGACAAGCTCTGGGTGTTAGGTCCCGTTCCGGCGCTGGCGCCAAAGCGCGGCGGACGCTATCGCTGGCAGATTTTATTGCAACATCCGTCACGAATTCGTTTGCAACATATCGTCAGTGGAACGCTCGCGCTCATCAATACCTTACCGGATTCACGCAAGGTGAAATGGGTGCTGGATGTCGATCCTATTGAGGGATAATCCCCTCACGATGCGAGGCGGATCGTAAAATTTAACACCCATCACACTTTTTATGAAAATTCTGTAACCGTTTCCATTCGCTATCTGATAAAAATGTTTCCGATGTGAATTTAAACAGGGATTGTGCTGCGCCGGATTTCCCAGGCGAGGAGAAAGAGTGAAACCGAATAAGCAGGTTGCTGCCGCTACAATGAAAGATGTTGCTATGAAGGCGAAAGTCTCAACGGCAACCGTGTCTCGCGCGCTAATGAACCCGGATAAAGTCTCTCAGTCCACCCGAAACCGGGTTGAACAGGCAGCTGTAGAGGTGGGGTATTTACCGCAGGCGGCGGGACGCAACGTCAAACGCAATGAATCGCGAACCATCCTGGTGATTGTTCCGGATATTTGCGATCCCTTCTTTAGCGAACTGATCCGTGGGATCGAGGTCACCGCCGCCAGTCATGGTTATCTGGTGTTGATCGGCGATTGTGCGCATCAGAACCAGCAGGAAAAAACCTTCGTCAATCTGATCATCACCAAGCAAATTGATGGCATGCTGCTACTGGGCTCTCGTCTGCCGTTTGACGCCAGTATTGAAGAGCAGCGCAATCTGCCGCCGATGGTGATGGCGAACGAATTTGCGCCGGAACTGGAACTGCCCACCGTCCATATCGATAACCTGACCGCCGCCTTCAATGCCGTGAACTACCTGCATGAGCTGGGACATCAGCGCATTGGCTGCATTGCCGGGCCGGAAGAGATGCCGCTGTGTCATTACCGCTTGCAGGGTTACGTACAGGCGCTGCGTCGTTGCGGTATTACCGTTGATCCACACTATATCGCCCGTGGGGATTTTACCTACGAAGCGGGCGGCAATGCGCTTAAACAACTGTTCGACTTGCCGCAACCACCGACAGCGGTATTCTGTCATAGCGATGTCATGGCGCTTGGCGCCCTCTCATGGGCCAAACGTCAGGGCATCAACGTCCCGGATGACCTGTCGATTATTGGTTTCGACAACATCGCCCTGGCGGAATTTTGCGATCCGCCGCTGACCACCGTTGCACAACCGCGCTTCGAAATTGGTCGCGAAGCGATGCTGTTGCTGCTTGACCAAATTCAGGGGCAAAATGTCAACAGCGGCTCGCGTTTAATGGATTGTGAGCTAATCCTTCGGGGCACGACGCGCGCCTTAACGTAAACCTTTCAGACACCGTGTCTGGTCAAAGGCCCGCCGCTTAAGTAACATGGCGGGCTGACGAACGAATCAATACAGCGAAACGATAGTGGCACAACGAGATTATGTACGTCGCGGCCAACCGGCACCTTCGCGGCGCAAAAAGAGCACCTCACGGAAAAAGCAACGCAACACGTCTGCGGTATCGCCCGCAATGGTCGCCATTGCCGCCGCCGTGCTTGTGGCCTTTATCGGTGGTCTGTACTTCATTACGCATCATAAAAAAGAAGAATCCGAAACGTTGCAGGGTCAGAAAGTGACCGGCAACGGGTTGCCGCCAAAGCCGGAAGAGCGCTGGCGCTATATTAAAGAGCTGGAAAGCCGCCAGCCGGGCGTACGTGCGCCTACAGAACCGTCTGCCGGTGGTGAAGTCATGAAGCCGGATCAACTGACTGAAGAACAGCGCCAGCTACTTGCGCAAATGCAAGCCGATATGCGTCAGCAGCCGACGCAGCTCAACGAAGTGCCGTGGAACGAGCAGACGCCGGCACAGCGTCAGCAAACGTTGCAGCGCCAGGCTCAGCAACGTCAGGTTGAGCAACAACAGCAGCAGTGGAACAGCACGCCGCCGGTTCAACAGCCGCGTACGCCGCCACAGACGCAAACGCGTACTGCGCAAACGGCGCCAGTACAGCAACCGTCGAAGCCTGCCACGCAGCCGCAGAAACCTGCCGCGACGTCGCAGCCGTACCAGGATCTGCTACAGACCCCAGCGCACACCACAGCGTCGCAGCCAAAAACACAGCCAGTTGCGCCGGTTGAGCGCGTGCCAGAGGCACCGAAGCCGACGGCAGAGAAGAAAGATGAACGTCGCTGGATGGTGCAGTGTGGTTCGTTTAAAGGCGCTGAGCAGGCAGAAACCGTGCGTGCGCAGTTAGCTTTTGAAGGCTTTGACTCCAAAATCACCACCAACAATGGCTGGAACCGCGTGGTCATCGGGCCGGTGAAAGGCAAAGAGAATGCCGACAGCACCATTAGCCGTCTGAAGATGGCAGGTCACACAAACTGTATTCGACTCGCCTCCGGGGGTTGAAACCCCCAAAATCCCCCCCATCTATAGTTGCATTACGCCCCGTACACTGTGCGGGGCTTGTATTCTGTATTTGTAACCAAGGGGTCTGCTCGTGACAACAATAGTAAGCGTACGCCGTAACGGCCATGTGGTTATCGCCGGTGATGGTCAGGCCACACTGGGTAACACCGTAATGAAAGGCAACGTGAAGAAAGTGCGTCGTCTGTACAACGACAAAGTCATTGCTGGCTTTGCGGGTGGTACGGCGGATGCATTCACGCTGTTCGAACTGTTTGAGCGCAAGCTGGAAATGCATCAGGGACATCTGGTCAAAGCCGCCGTTGAGCTGGCGAAAGACTGGCGTACCGATCGCATGCTGCGCAAACTTGAAGCGCTGTTGGCGGTCGCGGATGAAACCGCCTCCCTCATCATCACCGGTAACGGTGACGTCGTGCAGCCGGAAAACGATCTGATTGCCATCGGCTCCGGCGGTCCCTACGCCCAGGCTGCGGCACGTGCTCTGCTGGAAAACACCGAGCTCGGCGCTCGCGACATTGCTGAAAAAGCGTTGGATATTGCAGGTGATATCTGCATTTACACCAACCATTTCCATACCATTGAAGAATTACCGTCTAAAGCGTAAGGATCTCCCATGTCTGAAATGACCCCACGCGAAATCGTCAGCGAACTGAATAAGCACATCATCGGCCAGGATAACGCCAAGCGTTCCGTGGCGATTGCACTGCGTAACCGCTGGCGCCGCATGCAGCTCGACGAAGAGCTGCGCCATGAAGTCACACCGAAAAACATTCTGATGATCGGCCCAACCGGCGTCGGTAAAACCGAAATCGCCCGTCGTCTGGCAAAGCTTGCCAACGCACCGTTCATCAAAGTGGAAGCGACCAAATTCACCGAAGTGGGTTATGTCGGTAAAGAAGTCGACTCTATCATCCGCGATCTAACCGATGCCGCCATCAAAATGGTTCGCGTCCAGGCGATCGAAAAAAACCGCTATCGTGCGGAAGAGATGGCAGAAGAGCGCATTCTTGATGTGCTGATCCCACCAGCTAAAAATAACTGGGGCCAGGCGGAGCAACAGTCTGAACCGTCCGCTGCGCGTCAGGCGTTCCGTAAAAAGCTGCGTGAAGGTCAGCTCGACGATAAAGAAATCGAGATCGATCTTGCCGCCGCGCCGATGGGCGTGGAAATCATGGCGCCTCCGGGAATGGAAGAGATGACCAGCCAGCTGCAGTCCATGTTCCAGAACCTGGGCGGGCAGAAGCAGAAAGCGCGTAAGCTGAAAATCAAAGACGCGATGAAGCTGCTGATTGAAGAAGAAGCGGCCAAACTGGTGAACCCGGAAGAGCTGAAACAGGAAGCTATCGACGCCGTTGAGCAGCACGGGATCGTGTTTATCGACGAAATCGACAAAATCTGTAAGCGCGGCGAATCCTCAGGCCCGGACGTGTCCCGTGAAGGCGTACAGCGCGACCTGCTGCCGCTGGTTGAAGGCTGCACCGTCTCGACCAAACACGGTATGGTCAAAACCGACCACATTCTGTTTATCGCCTCCGGCGCATTCCAGGTGGCGAAACCGTCTGACCTGATCCCGGAACTGCAGGGCCGTCTGCCGATTCGCGTAGAGCTGCAGGCGCTGACCACCAGCGACTTCGAACGTATTCTGACGGAACCTAACGCTTCTGTTACCGTGCAGTACAAAGCGCTGATGGCGACCGAAGGCGTCAACATTGAGTTTACAGAATCCGGTATCAAGCGTATTGCTGAAGCAGCATGGCAGGTTAACGAGACTACCGAAAACATCGGTGCCCGTCGCCTGCACACCGTTCTGGAGCGTCTGATGGAAGATATTTCCTATGATGCGAGCGATTTGAACGGTCAAAGCATAACAATTGATGCGGATTATGTGAGCAAACATCTGGATGCGCTGGTCGCAGATGAAGATCTGAGCCGTTTTATCCTATAATCGCGTTCACTGCATTTTCATCATTGTTGATGGGGCTGAAAGGCCCCATTTTTATTGGCGCTAAATATGACTGAACAACAACAAATTAGCCGCTCCCAGGCCTGGCTGGAAAGTTTACGACCCAAGACCCTACCGCTCGCCTTCGCGGCGATCATCGTCGGTACGGCCCTGGCATGGTGGCAGGGATACTTTGATCCGCTGGTCGCCCTGCTGGCGCTCATTACGGCAGGGCTTCTGCAAATCCTGTCAAACCTCGCCAACGACTATGGTGATGCCGTTAAGGGCAGCGATAAGCCGGATCGTATTGGGCCGCTGCGTGGGATGCAAAAAGGGGTGATCACCCAACAGGAGATGAAGCGCGCGCTGATCATCACCGTCGTGCTCATTTGCTTGTCCGGTCTGTCGCTGGTTGCGGTGGCGTGCCGCACACCGGCGGATTTTGTCGGTTTCCTGGTGCTCGGCGTGCTGTCGATCATTGCCGCTATCACCTATACCGTGGGCAATCGTCCTTATGGCTATATCGGTCTGGGCGATATTTCCGTGCTGGTCTTCTTTGGCTGGCTGAGCGTGATGGGCAGTTGGTATCTGCAGGCGCATACGCTGATCCCGGCGTTAATCCTTCCGGCTACCGCCTGCGGTCTGCTGGCCACCGCCGTGCTTAACATCAATAATCTGCGCGATATCAACAGCGACCGGGAAAACGGCAAGAACACGCTGGTTGTCCGCCTCGGCGCCGTAAATGCCCGTCGTTACCACGCTTGCTTACTGATAGGAACGCTGGTCTGCCTGGCGCTGTTTAACCTGCTTTCGCTGCAAAGTCCGTGGGGTTGGCTGTTCCTGCTGGCCGCACCAGTGCTGGTAAAACAGGCGCGTTACGTGATGCGCCAGATGGAACCGGCAGCGATGCGCCCAATGCTTGAACGTACAGTAAAAGCCGCGTTGCTGACTAACCTACTGTTTGTCGTCGGGATTTTCTTAAGTCAGTGGGCAAGATAACTGACAAATATCAATTAACAATTGATGATTTTGCCAACAGTACGCTTAGCGCGATATACTAAAAATTCTCGCAGCAACTGAACGTTAAGCCTATGAAATACGATACTTCCGAGCTTTGTGACATCTATCAAGAAGATGTCAACGTCGTGGAACCCCTGTTCTCTAACTTTGGAGGACGGTCGTCGTTTGGCGGACAAATCGTCACGGTGAAATGTTTCGAGGACAACGGGTTGCTGTACGATCTGCTCGAACAAAATGGCCGTGGTCGCATTCTGCTGGTCGACGGCGGCGGTTCTGTCCGTCGTGCGCTGGTCGACGCCGAACTGGCGCGTCTGGCTGTACAAAATGAATGGGAAGGCCTGGTCATCTACGGCGCGGTGCGTCAGGTAGACGATCTGGAAGAGCTGGACATCGGCATTCAGGCGATTGCCGCGATTCCGGTAGGTGCAGCAGGTGAAGGGATTGGGGAAAGCGATGTGCGCGTCAATTTCGGCGGCGTGACCTTCTTCTCCGGCGACCATCTGTACGCCGATAACACCGGAATCATTCTCTCCGAAGACCCGCTTGATATCGAGTGATCAAAAAAGGCACCGCAAGGTGCCTTTTTTATGCGCGGTATCATCTGAGACAATGCCGGATGGCGGCGCAAGCGCCTTATCCGGCCTACAAGCGACTTGCTCAGGAATCCTCTAAAGATTTCGCGTTAGGGCAAGGCGGCAAGCGAATGAATCCCCAGGAACGTAGTAAACTACGTGACTGGGGTGAATACGCGCAGCCAACGCCGCCATAATGTGAAAGATGACGAGGATTAGACTTCTTCCATGCGGCCCAGCAACGCCTGCAGACGATCCTGCCAGCCATTCTGCTGTTCTCTCAGAGACTGATTTTCGCGCT
Organism: Citrobacter freundii complex sp. CFNIH2; assembly: GCF_002880615.1. Classification (NCBI taxonomy): domain Bacteria; kingdom Pseudomonadati; phylum Pseudomonadota; class Gammaproteobacteria; order Enterobacterales; family Enterobacteriaceae; genus Citrobacter; species Citrobacter freundii complex sp. CFNIH2. Next base: position 3,754,968 of record NZ_CP025757.1, read on the forward strand.
CGAGCTCTTCGCGGCTGTGCTGTGCAGATTGCACTTCCTGCGCCAGCGAGCTGTTCTTCTCTTTCAGCTCTTCAATTTCCATCTGCAACAAGGTGATGGTATCAATCGCCTGCTGTACTTTTGCTTCCAGTTTCTCAAACACTTCTAAAGACATGGTCATACTCTCCTGAATTGCAAGGCGACGCTTCACGTGAACGCGCACAATATATAGTGCCGATTGTATGAAGCCCCGCCCTCCCTGTCCAGCGGCATCCCGCGCTGATTGCGGTTTGCAACACTTTTCAGTCGACTCTTACAGACATCGACGGCCTACCCCTTAAGTGTTAACACTTTGGTTAATGAAATGATTCAGCTCACACTATTTTTGTATAACAAAACGCGCTTTATGGCGCGAAAACGCTCATTTTATTGACGGAGCACACACATTTTAAGTTCGATATTTCTCGTTTGTGCTCGTTAACGATAAATTAACAGTGTGCCTACAGGGCATCGCGGACGTCAGTGACCTCCTCGCATACAATAAACATTAAACTCTTCAGGATCCGATTATGAGTCAAACATCAACCTTAAAAGGCCAGTGCATTGCTGAATTCCTCGGTACCGGGTTGTTGATTTTCTTCGGTGTGGGGTGTGTCGCTGCGCTTAAAGTCGCGGGTGCGTCTTTTGGACAGTGGGAAATCAGCGTCATCTGGGGACTGGGGGTAGCCATGGCTATCTACCTGACCGCAGGTGTGTCTGGCGCACATCTCAACCCGGCAGTCACTATCGCGTTGTGGCTGTTTGCGTGTTTCGACAAGCGCAAAGTTGTTCCTTTTATCCTTTCTCAATTTGCCGGTGCCTTTTGCGCAGCGGCGTTAGTTTACGGGCTTTACTACAATCTTTTCGCCGACTTCGAACAAACGCACCACATTGTACGTGGCAGCATTGAGAGTGTTGATCTGGCCGGCACTTTCTCAACGTATCCCAACCCACATATCAATTTTGTGCAGGCCTTCGCGGTTGAAATGGTGATTACCGCTATCCTGATGGGGCTTATTCTGGCGCTGACTGATGACGGTAACGGTGTACCGCGTGGCCCGCTGGCTCCTTTGTTGATTGGTTTACTGATTGCGGTTATCGGCGCATCCATGGGCCCACTGACCGGGTTTGCGATGAACCCGGCACGTGACATCGGTCCGAAAGCGTTCGCCTGGCTCGCGGGCTGGGGTAATGTCGCCTTCACCGGTGGCAAAGATATTCCTTACTTCCTGGTGCCGCTGTTTGGCCCCATCGTTGGCGCTATTTTGGGCGCTTTCGCCTATCGCAAGCTGATCGGTCGCCATTTGCCGTGCGATACCTGTGCCGTGGAAGAGAAGGAAACCACGACCACTTCACAACAAAAAGCTTCGCTGTAATGTGACTACGGGACAAATAATTATGACTGAGAAAAAATATATCGTTGCGCTCGACCAGGGAACCACCAGCTCCCGCGCCGTCGTGATGGATCATGATGCCAATATCGTAAGCGTCTCACAGCGCGAATTTGAGCAGATCTACCCGAAAGCAGGCTGGGTAGAACACGACCCGATGGAAATCTGGGCAACGCAGAGCTCTACTCTGGTGGAAGTCCTGGCGAAAGCGGACATCAGTTCCGATCAGATTGCAGCTATCGGGATTACTAACCAGCGTGAAACGACCATCGTCTGGGAACGTGAGACCGGTAAACCTATCTATAACGCGATTGTCTGGCAGTGCCGTCGTACCGCGGATATCTGCGAACGCCTGAAGCGCGATGGCATGGAAGAGTACATCCGCAATAACACCGGTCTGGTCATTGACCCGTATTTTTCCGGCACCAAGGTGAAGTGGATCCTCGACCACGTCGAAGGCTCTCGTGAGCGCGCACGTCGCGGCGAACTGTTGTTCGGAACCGTTGACACCTGGCTTATCTGGAAAATGACCCAGGGACGCGTACACGTAACGGATTACACCAACGCCTCACGTACCATGCTGTTCAACATCCACACGCTGGACTGGGACGACAAGATGCTGGATGCGCTGGATATTCCACGCGCCATGCTGCCGGAAGTGCGTCGTTCTTCCGAGGTCTACGGTCAGACCAACATCGGCGGTAAAGGCGGCACGCGTATTCCGATCTCCGGCATCGCCGGTGACCAGCAGGCGGCGCTGTTCGGCCAGCTGTGCGTGAAGGAAGGGATGGCGAAAAACACCTACGGCACCGGCTGCTTTATGCTGATGAACACTGGTGAGAAAGCGGTGAAGTCTGAAAACGGCCTGTTGACCACCATCGCCTGCGGCCCGACCGGGGAAGTGAATTATGCGCTGGAAGGTGCCGTGTTTATGGCGGGCGCCTCCATTCAGTGGCTGCGTGATGAAATGAAGCTCATCAGCGACGCCTTCGATTCCGAGTATTTCGCGACCAAAGTGAAGGACACCAACGGCGTGTACGTCGTGCCGGCCTTTACCGGCCTGGGCGCGCCGTACTGGGACCCGTATGCGCGTGGCGCGATCTTCGGTTTGACCCGTGGTGTGAACTCCAACCACATCATCCGTGCAACGCTGGAATCTATCGCTTACCAGACTCGCGACGTACTGGAAGCAATGCAAGCAGACTCCGGTATTCGCCTGCACGCCCTGCGCGTGGACGGCGGCGCGGTCGCCAACAACTTCCTGATGCAGTTCCAGTCTGACATTCTCGGCACGCGCGTTGAACGTCCGGAAGTGCGTGAAGTAACGGCGTTAGGTGCGGCCTACCTGGCCGGTCTGGCGGTCGGTTTCTGGCAGAACCTTGATGAACTACAGGAGAAAGCGGTCATCGAACGTGAATTCCGTCCTGGCATCGAAACCACCGAGCGTAACTACCGTTACAGCGGCTGGAAGAAAGCGGTCAAACGCGCGCTGGCGTGGGAAGACCACGAAGAGTAATCGTGAATTGCCGGATAACGACGCGAAAGCGTCTTATCCGGCCTACGAATTGTATTACGGGTGCGGGAACAACCCCGCACACTCCCCCTCTGATATCAATAATTCCCTCCTCTCCCCTGTGCTACACTTCGCGCCATTCCTTTCTGCTACGAGTTTGCTATGAGACGAGAACTTGCCATCGAATTTTCCCGCGTAACCGAAGCGGCGGCGCTGGCTGGCTACAAATGGTTAGGACGTGGTGATAAAAACACCGCCGACGGCGCGGCGGTTAACGCCATGCGCATAATGCTAAACCAGGTCAACATTGACGGGACCATCGTGATCGGGGAAGGCGAGATCGACGAAGCGCCGATGCTTTACATCGGTGAGAAAGTCGGTACCGGTCGCGGCGACGCGGTGGATATTGCCGTCGACCCCATTGAAGGCACACGAATGACGGCGATGGGCCAGGCCAACGCGTTGGCCGTTCTGGCCGTTGGTGACAAGGGCTGCTTCCTGAACGCGCCTGACATGTACATGGAAAAGCTGATTGTCGGACCAGGCGCAAAAGGCAGCATCGATCTCAATCTGCCGCTGGAAGAAAACCTGCGCAATATCGCCGACGCGTTGGGCAAACCGCTGAGCGAACTGACGGTGACGATTCTGGCGAAACCGCGCCATGATGACGTGATCGCAAAGATGGCGACGCTTGGCGTACGCGTATTCGCGATTCCTGATGGCGACGTTGCCGCGTCCATCCTGACCTGTATGCCGGACAGCGAAGTGGATGTGCTGTACGGGATTGGCGGTGCGCCGGAAGGCGTGGTGTCCGCTGCGGTGATCCGCGCGCTGGATGGCGACATGCAGGGCCGCCTGCTGGCACGTCATGATGTCAAAGGCGACAGCGAAGAGAACCGACGCATCGGCGAACAGGAGCTCGCACGCTGTCAGGCAATGGGCATCGAGGCCGGTAAAGCGCTGCGTCTGGATGAAATGGCGCGCAGCGACAATGTCATCTTCTCCGCAACCGGCATCACTAAAGGCGATCTGCTGGAAGGGATCAGCCGTAAAGGTAATATCGCGACCACCGAAACGCTGCTAATCCGCGGTAAGTCACGCACCATCCGCCGCATTCAGTCGATTCACTACCTCGATCGCAAAGACCCGGACGTGCAGGCGCACATCCTGTAATTGATTTGTTCGTTCGAGCCTTCCAGCCCCTCCGGGCTGGAAATCTTTCCGCCAACGAACGAAGATAAGGGAACGAGACCAGTACAGGAGAAAACCATGGCAGATTGGGTAACAGGCAAAGTCACAAAGGTACAGAACTGGACCGATGCCCTGTTTAGTCTGACCGTTCACGCCCCCGTTCATCCCTTTACCGCAGGTCAATTTACCAAGCTCGGTCTTGAGATTGACGGCGAGCGCGTTCAACGCGCTTACTCGTATGTGAATGCCCCTGATAATCCCGATCTGGAGTTTTACCTGGTTACCGTGCCTGACGGTAAGCTAAGCCCACGTCTGGCGGCACTCAAGCCCGGCGATGAAGTACAGGTGGTGAGCGAAGCCGCCGGCTTCTTTGTGCTCGACGAAGTACCGGATTGTGACACGCTGTGGATGCTGGCAACCGGCACCGCCATCGGTCCCTATTTATCGATTCTGCAACTGGGTAAAGATCTCGAACGTTTCAAAAATCTGGTGCTGGTCCATGCTGCGCGCTACGCCGCCGATTTAAGCTACCTGCCGCTAATGCAGGCGCTGCAAAAGCGCTACGAAGGCAAACTGCGGATCCAGACGGTGGTGAGCCGGGAGACCGTCGCAGGTTCACTGACCGGCCGCGTTCCGGCACTGATTGAAAGTGGCGAACTGGAAAAAGCGGTAGGCTTACCGATGGATAAAGAGAGCAGCCATGTGATGCTGTGTGGAAATCCGCAAATGGTTCGCGACACGCAGCAGTTGCTGAAAGAGACCCGGCAGATGACCAAACATTTGCGCCGCCGACCTGGTCATATGACCGCAGAACACTACTGGTAATACGGTGTCGGATGAACGTTCTGCCTTAACCGGCCTACCGTAGGCCGGGCAAGCGAAGCGCATCCGGCGTGCGGTTCAGGGCGCTGATTTAAACGCGACATCCTGCGTGTCTTTACCGTATTTATTTTCGCCCTGGGTACCAACAAACGCCCCCAGGTCGATAAGGGTCATGATGAGGATCAGCGTCGGTACAAAGCGTCCGACTACCCATTGCCACATCCCCGGCAAAATCGCCCAGTTGCCGGCTAACAGCATCCAGGCAAGAATAATCAATAATGCCCACAACCCCGAACGCCCACGATCGTGCAGACGTTTCACCGTAACCGCCGCCGTCGGCCAGAGCAGACACACCAGGGCAAAGGGAGCAATCTGATCGGGGAGTAATTTTTGACTCTCAAGCGAAAACAGAACCACCATGCTGACAATCCACAGCGCAATCCAGATCCAGAAATCACGGCGTCCAATACGCCCTTTAAATGAGAATAACCACTGCTGTAGGGTCATGTCTGTTCCTTTAAAATGACTATCTTCGACAGTTTACCCTTTTGACAAGCCAGACGGTTATCGTTTTAATCGTGAACAGTCATAACGAAAGGTAAGATTGATGAAGCCAGGATGTTCACTGTTTTTATTATTGTTTTCTGCGATGCTCTCCAGCCCTCCGGCGCTGGCGGTTGAGCCATTGGCGGCCACCACCGCGCCGTATTTACTCGCTGGCGCTCCCACGTTTGACCTTTCCATCAGCCAGTTTCGCGAAAACTTTAATACGCAAAATCCGAAGCTTACCTTAAATGAATTCCGCGCCATCGACAGTAGTCGCGACAAGGCCAACCTCACCCGTGCGGCCAGCAAAATTAATGAAAACCTGTACGCCTCGACCGCTCTTGAGCGCGGAACGCTGAAGATCAAGAGCATGCAGATAACCTGGCTGCCGATTCAGGGGCCAGAACAGAAAGCGGCGAAAGCCAAAGCGCTGGAATATATGGCGGCAGTGATCCGTACGGTCGCCCCCTTGCTGACCAAAGAGCAGAGCCAGAAAAAGCTGCAAAAGCTGCTTACGTCGGGGAAAAATAAGCGCTATTACGCGGAGACCGAAGGCGCAATTCGCTATGTTGTCGCAGATAACGGCGAAAAGGGGCTGACCTTCGCGGTTGAACCGATTAAGCTGGCGTTATCTGAAAACCTGGACAGGTCCAATTGATGATAAAAAGCAAAGCCTTTCCGGGGAGTGATCTCTATACTGTTTCACAGACCATGCTGCCCTGAGGGGCGGCCATCTTCCTTAATTCGCTGACAAAGCGTGGAGAATAGAAATGCGACATCCTTTAGTGATGGGTAACTGGAAACTGAACGGCAGCCGCCACATGGTAAACGAACTGGTTGCTAACCTGCGTACAGAGCTGGCTGGCGTCGCTGGCTGTGCGGTAGCGATCGCGCCGCCGGAAATGTATATCGATCTGGCAAAACACGCTGCGGCCGGTAGCCACATCCTCCTGGGCGCACAGAACGTTGACCTGAACCTGTCCGGCGCATTTACCGGTGAAACAAGCGCTGAAATGCTGAAAGACATCGGCGCACAGTACATCATCATTGGCCACTCTGAGCGTCGTACTTACCACAAAGAGTCTGACGAACTGATCGCGAAAAAATTCGCCGTGCTGAAAGAGCAGGGTCTGACTCCGGTTCTGTGCATCGGTGAAACCGAAGCTGAAAACGAAGCGGGCAAAACAGAAGAAGTGTGCGCGCGTCAGATCGACGCCGTGCTGAAAACACAGGGCGCTGCGGCATTCGAAGGCGTGGTTATCGCTTACGAACCGGTTTGGGCAATCGGCACCGGCAAATCCGCAACGCCAGCGCAGGCACAGGCCGTTCACAAATTTATCCGTGACCACATTGCCAAAGCGGACGCGAAAATTGCTGAGCAGGTCATCATCCAGTACGGCGGTTCCGTAAACGCAGCCAATGCGGCAGAACTGTTCACTCAGCCGGACATCGACGGCGCGCTGGTTGGCGGTGCTTCTCTGAAAGCTGACGCTTTCGCTGTGATCGTCAAAGCAGCTGAAGCGGCAAAACAGGCTTAAGTTGTGCAGTCGGGGGAACCTCTCCCCCGACTGATCTCCGTATTACCAGTATCCCAGCCAGCGCCACCAGAAAGCCCCGGTCACCGCCCAGATAGTCAGGTTCACCACACTCATCACCAGCCCCGTCTTCCACCATTCCGCCAGCGTGGCGTAGCCAGATCCAAAAATAATCGGCGCAGTGCCCGTACCATAGTGGGTGAGCGACATCATCAATGAGGAAGAGAAACCGAGCATCAGCCCCAGCAGGGCCGGTGGCGCGCCCAGACCTAACCCCGCGATGAAGAAGGCGGAGAACATGGCCGTGATATGCGCCGTGGTGCTGGCGAAAAAGTAGTGAGAATAGACGTAAAGCAGGATCAACAGCAGTGTCGCAATACTCCAGTGGACGCCAAGATGATTGATTGCCGTCCCCACACTGGTCGCCAGCCAGCCGACCAGACCCAGTTTGCTGAGGAAATCCGCCATCATCACCAGCGCGGCAAACCAGACAATGGTATCCCAGGCGCCGCGGCACTTAAGGATATCCTCCCAGTGTAATACCCCCGTCACCAACAGAATCGATAAGCCGATCAGCGCTGCGCTGGTGGGGTTAACGGTCCAGCCGCTGCCCATGATCATCGCAGGAACGCCAGCCCACAGGCAGAGCAGTAAAATGAACACCGCCAGCGTGATTTTTTCCGCCAGCGACAGCGGGCCGAGAAGATCCAGTTTTTGCCGGGCGAACTGCGGCGCATTGGGCGTGCGGGTAATGGCAGGTGGATAGAGCCACCAGATGACGATGGGCATCGCCAGCAACGAGACTACCGCAGGAAGAAGCGCCGCAATGGCCCACATCCCCCAGGTCATGTTCAATACCCCATCCGTTCCCTGGGACAAAAAGGTGACAATGAGAGGGTTAGGCGCCGTTGCGGTGATGAACATCGCCGAACTGATCGGATTAATGTTGTAATTCACCAGCGCCAGATAGCGCCCCGTTGAGCCATTTTCACTATTACCAGGCTGCGACCCAAGGCTGTCGGCGATGGCGCGCATCACCGGGTGGATAATGCCGCCGCCGCGCGCCGTGTTACTTGGGGTGACGGGGGCAATCAGCGTTTCCGCGAGGGTTAATGCCCATGCGATACCTAAGGTTCGCTTACCAAACAACGCAATAAATCCGTAGCCGATACGCGCCCCAAGTCCTGTTTTCAGCAAGCTTTGCGACAGCATGATCGATAAACCGATCAACCAGATCAGTTGGTTAGAAAAGCCGCTCAGCGCATCGTTAAGCGCTGCCGCAGGCTTACCGGGATTCGTCACGCCGGTCATCGCCACCAGCATGATCGCCACAACAGCAATCGCCCCGATGGGCATCGCTTTACCAATAATGGCCGCAATCGTGCCGATAAACAGCGCCAGCAGATGCCACGCCTGTGGCGTCACGTCCGCCGGACAAGGGATGATAAACCAGATGGTCAGTGTGATAACAATCGAGATGATGGCGGGCCAACCGCGAATGGGGGTCAATCTATCCATGGATCAATCCTTGAGTATCCTGCGCATAAGTATGCGTTTCAGTATTAACCGTCATTCGTGCAGGTAAAACTCACCACCCTCTCACAAAACTAAAATAATCAGGCAATTAACACTACAATTTTCCTAATAGATTAAACCATGCATAGTCCAGTGGCAGCAGGACCAGATAAGTCATCACCGCCAGCACCAGACACAGTAGCATCCCGGCTCTCGCCGGCACCCTGCCCAACGCCATCGCCACCACAATAGGCGATGCCTGATACGGCAGCAGCGGCGTTGAATAGCCGAGCACCTGAATCATAATCACCGACAGCAGCGGAAACTGCGTGGCCTCAGAAAAGCTCTGCGCCAGGGTGGTATACAGCGCCGGAACGCCGTTGGCGGTCATAATGAAGTTAAGCGCGGTGGTGATGCCGGTCAGGGCGAGGAAACTGGTGAACGGTTTCTCCGGATCCAGCGGCATCACATGCAGCAGCGCTTCACCGACAGCACTGCCAATACCGGTTTGCGTCACAACGCTCGCCAGGCCAAGAATACCGGCAACATAAATGCAGGTACGGATGTTTACTCCCGTGGAAAACTCCTCTCCGTTGATGAACCCGACGCGCGGTAACAGGGTGATGACCGCTGCCGCCAGTCCGGTCCACGCCGGGCCAATGCCATGCCAGCTTTCGCTGACCCACATCACCAGCACGACTGCCAGCATCCAGGCCAGCCGTTTTTCGTCGCGGCTCATCGGCTCCGGTGGTGAGAATTCACGGGGCGCATGGGGTTTTCCGGGAAACAGCCAGCAGATCAGCGCAATCAACAGCCCGCCTTTCAGCCAGCCTAATACCGGCGTATGCAGCAGCAGGTAAGGCAGATAGTTGAGGTGGATGCCGTACGACCCCTCCGCCGCCCCGCTCATCACGAGATTCGGCACGTTGGCGGGCAGAATGGTGGCGGAAAGCTGAAAAGTGCCAAAACCCACAGCAAGCGCCAGTCCATACCACGCACGAGTGCCATCGAGGATCCCGGCACGCTTCGCCATCGCCGCAACGACGGGCATCAGCAGTGCGATACGCCCCATATTGGAGGGCATCACAAACGCCAGCGCATAGCTCAGCAGCACCACGCTTGAGACCATCAGCGGCCAGGATTCCGTCAGCCGTGATGACAGCGCTCTTGCCGCCCTGTCCGCCAGTCCGGTTTTGCGGATCGCCACGCCCAGCACAAAGCCGCTGAATACCAGCCAGAACGCCGAGGAGGCAAAGCCGCCAAAGATGACATCTGGTGGGGCGATTTTCGCCACCATCGCCACCGTGAAGAACAGCAGCGCGGTGATAAATTCCGGCAATAGCGAAGTTGCCCAGAGCAGGATGGTGACAATCACCACCAGCGAGGGCAGAAACAGAGGGTGTGAAAACCAGAGCGACATGCCTGTCTCCTGTTGTTTTTTTCAACAAGAATACGGGGGCATCCCCCTTCTGTAAACGCGCGTCTCCCCCTAAAAAAGCAGAGGGTCAGTGATAATGGATTTCGCCGAAGTAGTCAGACAGCACATAGTAGCGGCAATACTCAAAGGGATGCGCTTCCCCCGCCATAAACGTCTGGCGCGCCACAGAAAGAAGCGGTTTGTTCTCAGCGATCTGCAACTTCTCACAAAGATCGGGACCGGGCAAAATGGCATCGACCTTTTCGATCGCCGAATCGCTTTTCACATTCAACAGGTGATAAAGCGAGGTATGGGCCAGTTCATCGGCCGTCAGCGTGAGGCCCGGAAAAAAGGAGAGATCGAGATAAATTTTCTCGTGGTTAAACGGGCGCTCGTTCAGGTATCGCACCCGAGAAATATAGAGATAGTGATGATGGGCCGGCAGACTTAAACCATCTTCCTGCGCGTCACGCGCCCGGCGTGTGGCGATCTCCAGAATGCGGTTCTCAACCGCCACGCTGGCATCACGCAGGTCGCTGGTGATCCCGCGAAAGGTATGACCATAGCTGACGCCTTCCGGCACCGCGCTCACCACAGAACCACTTCCGCGCTGAGAGGTGATCACACCGGCGTTGATCAACTCACTCCACGCCTGTTTCACGACGATCAGCGACACATTATAGGTTTGCGCGATCGCTTTTTGCGTTGGCAACTGACTCCCCAGCGGCAGAGTGCCGTTCTGGATCTGCTGGCAGATGATATAAAACAACTGCTTATACAGCGGAGTGAAACTCGTTTTATCAACCTGCAAGCCATTTACCTCGAAAGTCTGCCAGTCGGGGACGGTTGTCGCCGCCCCCGCAGGGCAGCGCGCTACCCTTTAATCTGTCTGGCGAGTTCAGCCAAATCGAAATGATTCATACGATTAACGGTAGTTAAATAGTCGGCAGGAAAAGCATCAGCACCGTGCCAGGCGCCGGAGAGTGCCCCAACCATGGTGGCGACGGTATCGGTGTCATTGCCGATATTAACGGCGGAAATGATAGCATCAACGGCCGAATCCGGACAACACGCGAACAGACCAAACGCTGCCGGAACCGCCTCGCTGACGTGCAGCCCGGACCCGATGATATCGGCAATCTCGACAATCGCCGTCTCCCAGTGGGCGTGCCGCTTGCCGATCGCCACCGCCAGTTCAATACGACGCGCCACCGACGGCCCGGCAACCATCATCGCACCCTGTTCTGCCGCCAGCGCATAGCCCCGGTCCGCGCCGTAAATCCCGGCCGCAATGATGCTTTCCGCACTCGCGACAGACTGTAGCGCCTCGCTGGTTGCCGCCGCCATCGCCGCTGCGCCAGACATCGCCAGTACGTTATTGTGGGTAAAGCGGCAGATATCCAGCGCAGTCTGAATCGCTTTTTCTATGTCGCCAGGATGCAATACAGCGGCAGGCCAAATCTTCATTGCCGCGCCGTTGGTGGCTTCCGCATTCCCCTTATTGATAATCTGTACCGACTGCTTCTCGCCTTCCAGTTCCCCCTGCAGGGATACGCGATTATCGTTAAAGATGGCTTTCATCGCGGCCCGGGTGGTTGGCCCGGTAAAATTGGCGTAGTACGGATAGGCCAGCCAGCGCTGGAAGGCTTCACGCATTGCCTCATCACTCACCTGACGATGGTGCTGTAGCAGGGCGTCCATGATGTACTTCGCCTGAATAAAGTCATCGGTACACATTCCGGCTTCATTACAGCGACCAAACGTATCGGCGGGCGGTTTCTCAAAACCGGTTACCCAACCACCGAAGTATTCGCGAATTTGTTGCTGAGTACGCACTTCGGTCGCCGCGCCCATCGCGTCCGCCGCAGCGGCGCCAATCAGGCAGCCCAGTATTTTGTTAATTTCAACGTGCATGAATGACTCCTTAACGGTTTAGCATATTTGTTCCAGTGGATGGCTGGCGCGAAAAGCCGCGAGCTGTTCAGGGTAAGGCAGCGCGGTCATCGCCCCTTTTGCCGTGACCACCATCGCGCCGCAGGCGTTGGCGGTACCGATCGCCTGCGCCAGCAAGTGACTGTCCCAGGAAGCGGCCTGTGAAAGGGTATAAAGCAGCCCGCCGACAAACGCATCGCCCGCTCCGGTGGTGTCCACCACGGAAATTTTCGCGGCCGGGAACGCGCATTCGCCCTCTGGCGTCACCAGGTACGCCCCAGCATCGCCCAGTGAGATAACGGTGGTTTCACAGCCAAGTTCACGCATCAGATAGCGTGCGTCCTGCCAGCGTTCGACCTTACCCAGCCAACACAGCTCATCCGCAGAGACCTTGCAGATAGAGGCCAGCGCAATAGATTGTGCAAGTAAGGGGGCGATTTCATGGGTATCCCGCCACATGCTGACGCGCAGGTTGACGTCGAACATGACGTGCCCTCCCGCCGCCTTCATGCGTCTGGCGCCTTCCAGACACGCCTCACGCGCCGGACTGTCGGTCAGGCCAATCGAGCTGAAGTAAAACCACTCGTTGGCGCTGAAGGTCGGTAAATCCTGCACCGAGACAAAAGTGTCCGCGCCGGGATGTACCAGATAGGTAAAACTGCGCTCGCCTTCTGGCGTCAGATTGACGATCAGTACCGCGCTGGTTTGCTGTGGGTCGAGGCGCAACGAACCCACGCCTACCCCGTTTTCCGCCAGCGTCTGGCGGAGGAAACGTCCGGCGTCATCCTCCCCAAGACAGCCGATAAATTCACAGTCGCCACCCAGTCGCGCGATGCAAACGGCGACGTTAGCCGATGCGCCACCCGGACATTTCAGGTAGGTGTCCGCGCCTTCCGGCACCAGATCCACGGACGCATCGCCAATCACCCAGACTTTTTTGAGATGATTCATCTGCTCCTCCTCACGCCTGACGCTGCGCCAGTTCACTCTGGATATCGCGGTAATAATCGTTGTTGATCAGATACTTTTTCATCACCACGCCAACCACCAGATGGAAGATGGCAGGGATGAGCGTCATCATCAGCGCAATGCCGGTCAGCGAGCTTGCACTCTGCTGGACATCCGCCTGGTAGCCGAAGTGGCTCAGCAGGAAGCCAAGGACGCCGCCGGCAATCCCCATCCCGAATTTCTGAAAGAACAGAATGCCGCCGAAAGCCAGTCCGGAAACGCGCAGCCCGGTTTTCTTCTCGCCGTAATCGACCGCCTCCGCGATGGAAGACCAGAACACCGGCATTTGCATGTCGCAAAAGAAGTTGATGAGAAAGTAAAAGACAAAGGCGAGGATCAGGTTCTGCTGCCCGACGCAGAGATACATGCCGATACTCAGCGCGAAGGTCATCAGTTGGGTGTAGCGGAACATTTTTATTTTGTCCCAGAACTTAGTCACCCACGTGGTCGCAATCATCGCCAGAATAGACGCCACGACGCCGACGGTCAGGAACGGTGAAATCAGGCTGTCACCGCCATTCAGATAATATTTGGCGTAATAGGCGGCGACCGAACCGCGGATCACGTAGCCGCACATCAGCAACATAATCACCACGCCCAGAATCAGCCACTGGTCGTTACGCAGCAGATTCGCGAACTGCTGTTTGACTGACAGTGACGGCAACTCAGGCTCGCTGCGTTCGCGGGTGGTCATAAAGCAGAAGATAAACAGCACAGCGCCCATCGCCCCCATCAGGCCCATAGAGAGCTGATAACCCAGCGCTTTATTGCCTTGTCCCAGCCAGACCGCCAGCATGGGAACCACAATCGTCACCAGAAACGCGGCGATTTTGGTCATCACAAAACGATACCCGTTGGCGCTCAGACGCTCACCCGGATCGTCCGTGATGACGCCAATCAGAGAGATATAAGGGATGGTGATCGCGGTATAGACCAGCGTCATCAGGATGTAAGTGAAATAGGCCCACGCCAGCTTCGCCGTATACGCCATATCCGGCGTGATAAACATCAGATAGACGGCAAAGCCAAATGGAATGGCAAACCATAACAACCATGGACGATAGCGTCCCCAGCGGGTCGACACTTTGTCGGTCAGCATTCCCATTGCCGGATCGATAATGGCATCGATCATCCGCACAACCACCAGCAGCACCCCCACATCTGCTGCCCGTAAACCGTAAATATCCGTGTAGAAATATGCCAGCAGTAGCTGCATGGCAATAATCACTACGTTGATCGCCATATCCCCGGCGCCGAAACCTATTTTTTCCACGATAGACAATTTCATATCGGTATTCCTTTTGCGCCGTTCAGCGCAAGAATGTCGAAAAAAGGATGACGTAACTACGTGAAATAAAAGCTTTTATGATTAACGCATGACCCAGAAAACCAGGATCAGGTGTTATGAGGGAGTGTAATGGAATCATAAAAGATATAAAGGTATACCTTTATATCTTTTGATCGAATTCACATTATTTTAACCAACGATACATCTTCGCTGGCCTGAAGTGGGAGATTGTGCAAAAAAACACCGACAACCGTCGGCATGGCGATCAGGGCTGAGTCAGGAGCTTACAGTCGTGATCCTGAATTTCTTCCGCCGAGGCCCGGTTAAACGCCAGCATGTTGCGCTGCGTCGCCAACAGAACAAAAGCGTCATCGCTTTGACGCGCCAGCGCCAGCGCATAGCTGCCCATTCGCTCGCGCGCTTCCGGCACCTCTTCTGCCAGCATCATAAACGGACTGCGCTGCGCCAGTTCGCTTTCCGTCACGCGACGGGCGAGATATTCATGACCACGCAGTCCGCCCGGCAACGGTAGCCAGCGGGTGCTGATTTTGGCCTGGTTAGCGTCCAGTTGCGCTCTGACATCAGGACGAAGGCAGGAGATATGGATGTGGAAATGGTTTTGCGTCCGTCCGCTGCGCGAATTGATTGCCAGCGAAACGACGCGGTCCGGAATATCCTGGCCATACTTCTGGCTCATGAAATCGCGCGCCTGCCAGGCCAGCCAGAAGAAATTCGGCGTGTATTGTTCCACCAGCAACGGACTCTCGGTGCCGTTAATGCGGTAAGTCGGCATCAACAGATATTGCAGCGGGCCATTGCGATCTTTAAAGACCACATATCCGGCATCGGGCTTCACTTCGGCACATGGCGCAGGGTTTTGATGCTGCAACTGGTTGGGCAGGCATTGCTCAAGGACAATCTTACGCAACGCATCCGGGTTTCCGGCCAGCTTCCAGTAGCCAAAACCTGCCGCTGCGACAATAACGACAACGGCCAGTAGTCCACAGCCTGTTTTTTTCATAACGCGTTCCCTGTATCTCAACGGCCTGCAAGAGTAACGCAAAATGATGACAAATAAAAAAGCCCGGCGGCAAGTGCCCCGGGCCTCTACTGCGCTCCGCGTTTAGCGCTTGCTGATCTGATCGAACGTTCCGCCATTCGAGAAGTGTTCTTTCTGCGCTTTCGTCCAGCCGCCGAACTCCTGATCAATGGTGAAGAGCTTCAGTTTCGGAAACGCATTTTCGTATTTCTTCGCCACATCCGCATCACGTGGGCGGTAGTAGTTTTTCGCCGCAATCTCCTGACCTTCCGGTGAGTAGAGATACTTCAGATAGGCTTCTGCCACGGCCTGAGTGCCTTTCTTCTCGGTCACTTTATCCACGACGGAAACCGTCGGTTCAGCCAGAATGGATTCGCTCGGCGTCACGATTTCAAATTTATCTTTGCCCAACTCATTGGTCGCCAGCAGCGCTTCGTTCTCCCAGGCGATCAGTACATCGCCGATGCCACGTTCCACGAAGGTATTGGTCGAACCGCGCGCGCCAGAATCCAGCACTTCGACATTCTTAAACAGTGCCTTCACAAAGTCCTGCGCTTTCGCCTGATCGTTGTTGTTGTGGTGCAGTGCATAGCCCCAGGCAGCCAGGTAGTTCCAGCGTGCACCGCCGGAGCTTTTCGGGTTCGGGGTGATCACTGAAACGCCGGGCTTAACCAGATCGTTCCAGTCATGAATTTGCTTCGGGTTACCTTTGCGAACCAGGAACACAATGGTGGAAGTGTAAGGCGCAGAGTTGTCCGGCAAGCGCTTGATCCAGTTTTTATCAATACGGCCGCGCTCGGCAATCGCATCAACATCATAGGCCAGCGCCAGCGTCACCACATCCGCCTCAATGCCGTTAATCACCGAAGTCGCCTGTTTGCCTGACCCGCCGTGCGACTGACGAATCACCACGTTATCGCCCGTTTCTTGCTTCCAGTGCGCGCTAAAGGCTTTGTTGTACTGCTCGTACAGCTCACGTGTTGGATCGTAAGACACGTTCAGTAATTGAATATCCTTTGCCAGAACGCCGCTGGATGCCAGCAGCAAGGTTAACCCCACGCCCCATTTGTTCATCGCCCAACTCTCTTATGTTGTGTTGTGATGAGCAAAGCGTGCCAGAAAGGCATCCAAACATTAAAGAATAAAAAAAGATTGGCTATAACTTGGGGGAATATATGAAGGGCTTATGCCGGATGGCGGCTGACGCCTTATCCGGCCTACAAGTCTTTGCGATCTGTAGGCCGGATAAGCGTAGTGCCATCAGGCGCAGAGAAGAATCAGTACAGTTTCTTCGCGCAATCCAGCCAGTCACCTTTGAACGGACGCTTCATGTTTTCGATAGCATCGATGATGTCATGGTGAACCAGTTTTTCGTTCTGAATACCGACGCAACGACCACCGTGACCTTCCAGCAGCAGTTCAATGGCGTAAGAACCCATACGGGAAGCCAGGATGCGGTCGTAAGGCACTGGAGAACCGCCGCGCTGGATGTGGCCCAGTACGGTCGAGCGGGTTTCACGGCCCGTCTCTTTCTCAATGTAATGCGCCAGTTCGTCGACATCGCACATGTGCTCAGTGATTGCCACGATAGCGTGTTTCTTACCCTTCGCGATGCCCGCTTTGATTTCAGCGACCAGATCGTCACGGCTGAATTCCACTTCCGGTACCACAACGAACTCACAGCCACCGGCAATCGCCGCCGCCAGCGTCAGGTCGCCACAGTAACGGCCCATCACTTCAACGATAGAGATACGCTGGTGAGAAGACGAGGTGTCGCGCAGACGGTCAATCGCTTCAACCACGGTGCCCAGCGCCGTAAAGTAACCGATGGTGTAGTCAGTGCCTTTGATATCGTTATCGATAGTGCCAGGCAGACCGATGCACGGAAAGCCCATTTCAGTCAGGCGTTTCGCCCCCAGGTAAGAACCGTCACCGCCGATCACCACCAGCGCGTCGATTCCACGTTTTTTCAGGTTTTCGATAGCCACGGCGCGGACGTTTTCGTCACGGAACTCCGGGAAGCGAGCGGAACCCAGGAAGGTACCACCGCGGTTAATCATGTCGGACACGCTATAACGGTCAAGTTGCACCATGCGGTCTTCGTACAGACCCAGGTAGCCATCATAAACCCCCATGACTTCCAGTCCTTCCGTCAGTGCTGCACGCACCACACCACGGATTGCTGCGTTCATGCCCGGCGCATCACCGCCGCTTGTCAACACACCGATTTTCTTAATCATGACTACCTCTGAACTTTGGAATGCAAAATGAAGTCTGTTGCCGGAAGTCGATCCTGCATAGCGAGACGATCCAACGAATATGCAAATAGTATAACAATCACTTCCTGCTGAATTGATTCAGGTCAGGCCAAATGGCGGTAATTTATACACAAAATGCGGGCCTGGCTCTCTTTTTTTACGCTCACTTACGAAAGCTCAAACCTTTTGCCTTCCCTGGGGACGACGGAACACGGGTCCTGATGGATAATGACATCGGAGCCCGGAAAACGCCGTAAAATCGCCTGCTCTACCTGTTCAGCCACAACATGCGCCTGAACGAGCGGCAGATTATCTTCCATTTCCAAATGAATCTGAATAAAGCGGGTCGGCCCTGACTGCCGCGTACGGAGATCGTGAGCACCACTGACGCCCGGCCATGATGTCACGATGTCAAAAATTTCCTGACGTTCTTCATCGGGTAATGCGCGATCCAGTAACGACTGGACGGCATCATAGCCCATGCGTAATGCACTATATAAAATATAGATGCCAATCCCCAATGCAAACAATGCGTCCGCGCGATGCCAGCCGTACCAGGCCAGACCGAGCGCCACGAGAATCGCACCGTTCATCATAACATCAGACTGATAATGAAGCATATCTGCCCGTACTGCCTGGCTTTGCGTCCGCTTCACCACCCAGCGCTGAAACGAGACCAGCACCACAGTACATATCAGGGCGATAATGGTTACCACAACCCCCACGCCGGGATCCTTCATCGGCGTAGGTGAAATCAGATGCTGGATACCGGTTAAAAACAAAAACAGCGCCGAACCGGAAATGAACATGCTTTGCGCCAGCGCGGCCAGCGATTCCGCTTTGCCATGACCAAAGGTATGTTCATCATCCGCCGGCTGCAGCGAATAGCGCACCACTAACAGGTTAGTGAGCGACGCGGCGATATCTACCAGCGAGTCGACCAGCGCCGCCAGAATACTCACCGATCCGGTATACCACCACGCAAAAATTTTGATCAAAAGTAACAGCGACGCCATCACTGTCGCGGCAATGGCCGCCCGACTGACTAACCGCCCATAGGATTGATTCATAAACACTCCTGCCCTCTTATGCCGGTAGTATAACGGATGGTGTAAGACAGTCAGTGATTATGACAGTGACAATTTACAGGCAAAAAAAACCCCCACATCATGTGGGGGA
The DNA here is from genome assembly GCF_002880615.1 of Citrobacter freundii complex sp. CFNIH2. Lineage (NCBI taxonomy): Bacteria > Pseudomonadati > Pseudomonadota > Gammaproteobacteria > Enterobacterales > Enterobacteriaceae > Citrobacter > Citrobacter freundii complex sp. CFNIH2. The sequence continues at coordinate 3,773,620 of NZ_CP025757.1, forward strand.
AGACAGGGATGGTGTCTATGGCAAGGAAAACAGGGTTTACTACTGGGAACGTGAGTTGCTACTACTCAATAACTTCAACGAAGAACTTTTTTGCCATTGCGTCACGTCGCGCAACTGCTCCATTCTTTGTTGATGCTTCTCGTTTAAAACCGCTTGCTGCTCGGGGGTAAGCAGGCGATACATCTGGTTGCGGACTCTGGCCATTTCGACCTGTCTGCTAACCTGTGCCTGCGCCATCTTTTCTGCCTGAGCGCGTACCGCGGTTTCATCAAAATTTTCTGCGGTAATAAGACGATGCATCGTCTCCATTTCGCTAACATTAACAGGCGCCTGTTCATGTCGGGCCTGCTGCATCAGATCTCGCATCTGTTGACGCTGATGTTCGGTTAAACTTATGCCGTCAAACATATGGCTTTGTACAGTGCGCGGCGCAGGGGATTCACCCGGGTGCCAGTTATCGCCTGTAACGACTTCAGCTGCATGGCTAACCGTACTGAGTGCCAGCGTTGAGGCCATGACGGCAGCGGTAACTTTGCGCATCATTTGCTCCCAAAATCTTTTCTGTCGCGATTCAACGAGAGACAGTTTACGATTCGGGCTGCAAACATGCGTCAGGGGGTGTAAAACAACGTAAAGTCATGGATTAGCGACGCCTGATGACGTAATTTCTGCCTCGGAGGTACTTAAACAATGAATAAAATCCTGTTAGTTGATGATGACCGAGAGCTGACTTCCCTGTTAAAGGAGCTGCTCGAAATGGAAGGCTTCAATGTGCTGGTTGCCCATGACGGGGAGCAGGCGCTTGAGCTTCTGGACGACAGCATTGATTTACTTTTGCTTGATGTCATGATGCCGAAGAAAAACGGTATCGATACGCTGAAAGCGCTTCGCCAGACACACCAGACCCCCGTGATTATGCTGACCGCCCGCGGCAGCGAACTGGATCGCGTACTCGGCCTTGAGCTGGGTGCGGATGACTATTTACCGAAACCGTTTAACGATCGTGAACTGGTCGCCCGTATCCGCGCGATCCTGCGTCGTTCACACTGGAGCGAGCAGCAGCAGAGCAGCGATAACGGTTCGCCGACGCTGGAAGTGGATGCCCTTAGCCTTAACCCGGGCCGCCAGGAAGCCAGCTTTGATGGCCAGACGCTGGAGTTAACCGGTACCGAATTTACCCTGCTCTATCTGCTGGCGCAGCATCTCGGCCAGGTGGTATCGCGTGAACATTTGAGCCAGGAAGTGCTGGGTAAACGCCTGACGCCTTTCGACCGTGCCATCGACATGCATATCTCCAACCTGCGGCGCAAACTGCCGGAGCGGAAAGACGGGCATCCGTGGTTTAAAACCCTGCGTGGTCGCGGCTATCTGATGGTTTCCGCTTCATGATAGGGAGCTTAACCGCGCGCATCTTTGCCATCTTCTGGTTGACGCTGGCACTGGTGTTGATGTTGGTACTGATGTTACCCAAGCTCGACTCACGCCAGATGACCGAGCTACTGGACAGCGAACAGCGCCAGGGGTTAATGATTGAGCAACACGTAGAAGCTGAACTCGCGAACGATCCACCCAATGATTTAATGTGGTGGCGTCGCCTGTTCCGTGCGATTGACAAGTGGGCGCCGCCGGGACAGCGGTTATTGCTTGTGACCACCGAAGGACGCGTGATCGGCGCAGAACGTAGTGAAATGCAGATCATTCGTAACTTTATTGGTCAGGCGGACAACGCCGATCATCCGCAGAAGAAAAAGTACGGTCGCGTTGAAATGGTGGGGCCCTTCTCCGTCAGAGACGGGGAAGATAACTACCAGCTTTACCTGATTCGACCGGCCAGCAGTTCCCAATCCGATTTTATCAACCTGCTGTTTGACCGCCCGCTGTTGTTGCTGATTGTCACGATGTTAGTCAGTTCCCCGCTGTTGTTATGGCTGGCGTGGAGCCTGGCGAAACCGGCGCGTAAGTTGAAAAACGCGGCGGATGAGGTGGCTCAGGGTAACCTGCGTCAGCATCCGGAACTGGAAGCCGGCCCGCAGGAATTTCTTGCCGCAGGCGCCAGTTTTAACCAGATGGTGACCGCGCTGGAACGGATGATGACCACGCAACAGCGTCTGTTGTCTGATATCTCACACGAACTGAGAACCCCGCTCACCCGTCTGCAACTGGGGACCGCGCTGTTGCGTCGCCGCAGCGGCGAGAGTAAGGAACTGGAGCGTATTGAGACCGAAGCGCAGCGTCTGGACAGCATGATCAACGATCTGCTGGTCATGTCGCGCAATCAGCAGAAAAACGCGCTGGTCAGCGAAACGATGAAGGCCAATCATCTGTGGGGCGAGGTGCTGGATAACGCCGCCTTTGAAGCCGAACAGATGGGCAAATCGCTCACGGTGAATTTCCCGCCGGGACCGTGGCCGCTGTACGGTAACCCGAACGCGCTGGAAAGTGCGCTGGAAAACATCGTCCGTAACGCCCTGCGCTATTCACACACGAAGATTGAAGTCGGCTTCGCGGTGGATAAAGACGGGATTACGATCACGGTGGATGATGATGGTCCTGGCGTCAGTCCGGAAGACCGTGAGCAGATTTTCCGCCCGTTCTATCGTACCGATGAAGCGCGCGATCGCGAATCCGGCGGCACCGGTCTGGGTCTGGCGATTGTAGAAACCGCCATTCAGCAGCATCGCGGCTGGGTGAAAGCCGAAGACAGCCCGCTGGGCGGTTTACGGCTGGTGATTTGGTTGCCGCTGTATAAACGTTCGTAACGGTATAGTGCCGGATAGCGGCGTAAACGCCTTATCCGGCCTACAACTCTCCACGAACGGTAGGCCTGATAAGCGTAACGCCATCAGGCATTTTTTCCGTTGCGGATAGCAGCGCTTATTTTCCCCACAAACGCCGTGATTGATCTTCGATTTTGCCGCTTAAACGACGCTTTTGCATCGTTCGCGTCCAGCTCTTCGACAGCCCTGCCGCTGACAGTAAACGATGGTACTGTTCATCATCAAAAGGCATATGCCAGGCTATGGCGATCGCCTCCTGCACGCTGACGTCGCTAACGCGGGAGAGCAACTCCAGTGGCGCATCGGCTGACACCATGCCAGGCGCAATCACGCTGCACAGCCAACCCGTTTTGCCGCAGTTCTGCATCAGGCTCGCCATATCACTGATACCAAAGTGGAAATTGAGCTTGAAGCACGGTGAACGCGGCTGAGTGACCTGAATCAGCGCTTCGCCCCAACGGAAAATATCGCCGATATAAACATTTTGTTCCGTCAGGCCATCGGTAGAGAGGTTCTCGCCAAACGCCGGGGCCACGAATTGATCCGCTTGCTCCGGGAATTCACGCGCCCAGTACAGGTAATGCTCGCGCGGATAATGGCATAGCGCACGATCGGGCCCGCCGTGGATTTTCGTTTCTGCCTGTTCATCGCCTTCCAGACCCAGTTCCGTCAGCATCAGTTCGCCATCGACCTGAATTTTGCCAATCGCACTGGGGCGGCTTCCCGCGTAGTCCTGAATCTTGCCGCTGAACACGTCTACTGGATATCGCATCTGGTCCCTCTCCCCGATAAATTTGCCCTATTTAACCACAATTATTTTACCTCAACCGCGCAAAATGAGAGCAAGGTTCACACGACGCGCAGATATCCATGCTATCAATGGAAGTGATTTTGAAACGCCATTTCATAATAAGGAGTCAACAACGTGACAGGTCAAACGCAGTTTGCTGGCGTCTGGTGCCCCTCCATTACGCCAATGGATCAGGATGGTAATATCGATCTCAACGGTCTGAGCCAACACCTTCAACGCCTGACTGACGCAAAAATCGACGTAATTTTGCTGATGGGCAGTATCGGGGAGTTCGCTTCCTTCACCCTCGACGAACGCCTGCTGTTGATTCGCGAGGCGCGCGCCATGAGCTCGCTGAAGATGGTGGCTAACGTCTCCTCCACCTGCATCCACGATGTCTTGCGGATGGCGCAGGAAGCCTATCGTACGGGCTACGATGCAGTGATGGTTCTGCCGCCCTATTACTACGGTCAAACGCCGAAGCAGCTGCTGAGCTACTTCCGCCAGTTGGGACAAAAGCTTAGTGGTAAATGGTTCGCCTACAACTTTCCGCCGCGCACCGGCAGCGATTTAACGCCGGATCTGGTCGCCCAGCTTGCCAGCGAGTTCCCGAACTTTGCCGGGATCAAAGATACCGTTGACTGTCAGTCGCATACCCGCAGAATGATCGAGGCAACTCAGGCCGTGCGTGACGACTTTGCTGTCCTCTCAGGCTATGACGAGTACTTTATTCCCAATCTGCTGGCTGGCGGCGCGGGGATTATCTCTGGACTCAACAACGTGATGCCGGAGCTGTTTGTCAGTGCGCGTGAAGCGTTCAAGGCCGGTGACCTGGCGGCCCTTCGCGACATTCAGCAGAAAATTGGCGTGTACATGTCGATTTATGCTATCGGCGAAGATTTCGTCACCACCATCAAGACGGTGGTATCGCGGAAGTTTGGCTATTGCACGGGGGTTTCACGCAATGCGGGCGGCGAGTTAAACGAACACGATTGCCGAACGATTGATGAGGTGTTTGGTCGTTAAAAGACAAGGCCCGGTGAGATTCACCAGGCCTTGTTATGACGCAAAAACAAGCCGGATAAGCGTAGTGCTATCCGGCTTTATTGTATTATTTCACTGCATTCTGGATTTCGACTGTCGCCACTTTTGCTTTGACCTTCTTCGACCAGATGGAGGTGATAATCGGCACCAGGATTGATGTCACAATCACCGAGGTAGCGACCAGCGAAGTTGCAGCCGGCGCCATCGGTTTAAACGCGGGCACCATTTCTGCGATCAGTACCGGTGTCGCCACTGCAGCCCCTGCTGAGCTGGAGGCGGCAATCCCTGCTGTACCGTCACCGCCGCCAATCAGTTTATCGGCAATGATCAGTGGGATACCGGTGACGATAATCACCGCCACACCCAACAGAATACCCAACAGACCGGTCTGTGCGATCACGCTCAGATCGATGGTATTACCCAGCGCAAAGGCGAAGAAGGGGATCAGCGTCTGGACGGCTTTACTGAAGAATTCGCGCAGTTCCGGGTCCAGGTTACCCAGCGTGAAGCCCACCAGGAAAGGCAGCACTGCGCCGACAAACACATGCGGTTCAAACGACGCAATCCCGGCCGTACCGAGGATGATCATCGTCATCAGCGGGCCAGATTCCAGTGACATCAGAACAAATGCCCCGGCCTCTTCTTTGGTGCCGTACTGTTGCATAATGGACGCGTACAGCCCGCCGTTGGTCATGTCCATTGCCGCAACCAGCGCCAGTGTCGACAGCCCGGCAAAGAATCCTGCCTCCACGCCATGTTCAGGAATAATCCGCGAGGCAATCGCCGCCACCACCCACGCCACGGCAATTTTAGTCACCACCAGCGTCCCGGACTTACGCAGGACGGTACCCGTCGCGCTCAGCTTGATGGAGGCCCCCATGCAGAAGAACCACACGGCCAGAATAGGCACCGTGCCGGTGATCATCCCGTTGGTGAATGAGCCAAAATATTTCCCCGCGTCAGGAGAGAACGTGTGACACAACGCGCCCAGGAACAGAGGGACGAGCATCATGCCACCAGGGATTTTTTCTATCGTGCGTTTAATCTGCATTTCCATCACCTTCCGATGTAAAGATGTGTCAACGATAGACATTCAGCACAATAATAAAAGTGATCCCCACCACATAACAAAACAATGTTTCAATTTTTGTGGATCACTGTTTTCGATTCGATTTTGATCACAAAAAAACCCCACCGGCCACGCCGACGGGGTCATATAAACGCGATGTCTTGTTAAATAAGACTTATTTTTTTGCAGCGAAACGCGCAGCCGCTTCGTCCCAGTTCACCACGTTCCAGAACTCTTTAATGTAGTCCGGACGACGGTTCTGGAATTTCAGGTAGTAAGCGTGTTCCCAGACGTCCAGGCCCACAATCGGGAAGCCGGACGCGCCAGAAATCGCTTCGCCCATCAGCGGGGAATCCTGGTTTGCGGTTGAAACGACCGCCAGTTTGTCGCCTTTCAGCACCAGCCAGGCCCAGCCGGAACCGAAACGAGTTGCGGCCGCTTTTTCAAACTCCGCTTTGAAGTTATCAACAGAGCCGAAATCGCGTTCGATAGCCGCTTTCAGATCGCCCTGCAGGGTAGTGCCCTTTTTCAGGCCTTTCCAGAACAGGCTGTGGTTAGCGTGACCGCCTGCGTTGTTACGCAGAACGGTTTTCTTGTCGGCCGGTACCTGATCCAGTTTAGCGATCAGCTCTTCAGCAGACAGGTTAGCGAATTCAGGCAGACTTTCCAGCGCCGCATTGGCGTTGTTTACATAGGTCTGGTGGTGTTTGGTATGGTGGATTTCCATCGTCTGCTTATCGAAGTGCGGTTCCAGCGCATCATAAGCGTACGGCAGGGATGGCAGTGTATAACTCATAATCATCTCCATTATTGTCGAGCGGCCGGGTGTTAACGCCGCGTAAGCAGTTGGTTCATTATAGTTAATTAAATGATATTGAAAATGATTATCAATGCCGTACTTTTACTAAGGTTATTACATTAGCGTCTATTGCTGATTATGTGAGCCATATCACCCACTTAACCGGGTCTTTGCCAGAAAGGGAAAATCGCGGCAATCGGCAAAAGGTTATACATCTGCGCAATTTTTAAACTCATGACGTCGGAAGGGTAGAAACGACGATAAAAACAATGAGGATGATGTGATGAGTAACGCGATTACGATGGGTATTTTTTGGCATTTGATAGGTGCGGCCAGTGCAGCCTGTTTCTATGCCCCGTTCAAACAAGTGAAACAGTGGTCATGGGAAACCATGTGGTCGGTCGGCGGGATTGTCTCCTGGCTGATCCTTCCGTGGACCATCAGCGCCATGCTGCTGCCCGACTTCTGGGCCTACTACCGTTCGTTCAGCCTCTCCACTCTGCTTCCGGTGTTTCTGTTCGGCGCAATGTGGGGCATCGGCAATATCAACTACGGTCTGACCATGCGCTACCTCGGCATGTCGATGGGGATTGGCATTGCCATTGGCATCACGCTGATTGTCGGTACGCTGATGACTCCTATCATCAACGGCAATTTTGATGTGTTGATTAACACCGAAGGCGGGCGTATGACGCTGCTCGGGGTGTTGGTTGCGCTGATTGGCGTCGGGATCGTCACCCGCGCGGGCCAGCTCAAAGAGCGCAAAATGGGCATCAAAGCCGAAGATTTCAACCTGAAAAAAGGGCTGCTGCTGGCGGTAATGTGCGGCATTTTCTCCGCAGGCATGTCATTTGCGATGAACGCCGCGAAGCCGATGCATGAAGCCGCCGCGGCGCTGGGTGTCGACCCGCTGTATGTCGCCCTGCCAAGCTACGTGGTGATCATGGGCGGCGGCGCGCTGGTCAACCTGGGCTTCTGTTTTATTCGTCTGGCAAAAGTGAAGAACCTGTCGGTAAAAGCCGACTTCTCACTGGCAAAATCGCTTATCATCACCAACGTGCTGTTGTCCGCGCTGGGTGGCCTGATGTGGTATTTGCAGTTCTTTTTCTACGCCTGGGGCCACGCGCGCATTCCGGCGCAATATGACTACATCAGTTGGATGCTGCACATGAGTTTCTACGTGCTGTGCGGCGGTATCGTCGGTCTGGTACTGAAAGAGTGGAACAACGCCGGACGTCGTCCTGTCAGCGTCCTGAGTCTGGGATGCGTGGTGATCATCATCGCCGCCAACATTGTCGGTCTGGGTATGGCAAGCTAATCCGTTGAATTACTGAGATGACGCCACTGACTGGGCGTCATCCCGGTTTCCCGCGTAAACACCACAGAAAAGTAGTTACTGTCTTCAAACCCACACTTCATCGAAATCTCACCGATCATCAGACGGCTGTGCTGAAGCAAATATTGCGCATGACAGACACGGACCTGGCGCTGATACTGGTTAATTGTCATTCCGGTCTGGCTACGAAACTGCTGGCGCAGCACGCGTTCACTGCACGCTTCCCGATCGCAGAAGGCATCCAGCGCAAACGGACGTTCCAGACTGGCGGCCAGCGCGGTAATCAGTTTATCCAGCAGCGTTTCGCTGGAGGTCGCCGGCAGCGTGTCGGTCGCATAGCGATGACGCTTCAACGTCATCACCAGTTGGCCAAAGAGCAGCTCCGCCATGTCGTTGGCGATCGGATCATGCTGGTTACTTTCATGCTCAAGCTGGCTTATCACCTGGCGCGCCTGCGTCATACCGACACTACCCAGTCGCCAGTGCGGTTGCCGCGGCGTACCGTTAAAACCCGGGATCGCGTTCTCCCAGCCCAGATTCAGCTTTAGCCGCTCCGGGCAATAGATAATGTTCTGTAACACGAGGTCGTTAACGGAGGTGTAGGAGTGCTTGTCTTCAGCGCGAATATAGAATAGATCGCCACGGGTAATGCGATAGGGACGGTCGTTGAGCACATGCAGGCCATTACCGCGCCAGACGATCACCAGCTCACAAAAATCATGCGTATGTTCGGCAAACACATCCTGCGGATAGCGATCGGCGACAGCGACGGCCTGTCCGGCATTCGCAAAGAAGTCGTCTTTTAGAAGAATCAGTTGATTCACCACCTGAATATTCCTTGCCGGATGACGGCTTCGCCTTACCCGGCCCGCAAATTACGTCAACACCCAGGCCGGATAAGACGCCACCGCGTCGCCATCCGGCATCACAGATTGATGATTATTAACATTCTGGCGGTGAAAAACGTTGATAGCATTCGCGTTACTGAAGTAACGCATCTCGTCCCTGGCGGATGTCACGCGGCGACCAGTCAAATTCACGGCGAAACAGGGTCGAAAAGTGGTTACTGTCGCCAAAACCACAGCGATAGGCGATTTCTGTAACGCTTTCATCGCTATGACGCAACAGATGGCGGGCTTTGATTAAGCGCAGACGGTTGAGATAGCGCTGCGGCGTCAGCCCGGTCTGTTGTTTCAACTGGCGGTGCAGCGTGCGCAGAGAAAGCGAGAAGCGATCGGCCAACGCCTCCCAGCAGACCTCCTCCGCAAAATGATCTTCCAGCCAGGCCATCAAATGGTTCAGGCGCGCATCGTTATTTTCCGCCCCTTCCATCAGGCTACTTTTGCGTAACAGCACCAGCAGTTGCATAAACAGAATTTCGCGATTGGCCACGCCGGGGAGATCGCTCTCATCGCCGTCCTGTTCCATTTTTGCCACCAGCTGGCGCACCTGTTGTAGCGCACTCTGATTCACCCGCCAGTGGGAGGGATACACGCCATCCTGTTCCTGCGGCAGTAACTGATCCAACCCGGCCAGAAAGCGGAACGCATCGGGCGAACGGTAGAGCACATTGGTCAGACAAAGATTGTCCGTATGCTCATACAAGTGTCGGTCATGATCGCGGACAAAGCAGACCGTACCGCCGCTGATGGTATAGGGCTGTCCATTGAACACATGAATACCGGTGCCATGTTCCACAATCACAATCTCATGAAAATCATGATGATGTTCTGGAAAAGCGGACTGGGGTAGCCGGGGCTCAATGGCCACAGGCGCTTTACCTGATGGAAAAAAATCCACGCAGTGCAGTACGGTCATGATGGCATCCAGGTCAAATGAACATGTCAGAAATAGTAATTAAGGGTTAGCCACCTCACCTTAAATTTTTGACATAAAACCGTGCAAACAGGGTCAATTTTTCAAGAAAAGACGGGAAAGATCCGGAAATGCGGACGGCGTCACATCAGGGGAAATCGCGCTTATTACCGGAAACTGTGAACGTTATCACGTTCACCTTTGCTTTCTTGCCAGCGGCCAATTTTGCCTGTCAGTAACAAGAAGGTGAGCCATGACGAGGTTTTCTAGACTGGGCCTAATGAAACTCAGAAGGACCTCACTATGACTTTTCGCCATTGTGTCGCTGTCGATCTTGGCGCCTCCAGCGGACGCGTAATGCTGGCGCGCTATGACAGTGAACATCGCACCCTGACGCTGCGTGAAATCCATCGCTTCGTCAACTGTCTGCAAAAGCAGGACGGTTTCGACACCTGGGATCTCGACAGTCTCGAAGACGCCATCCGCCTGGGGCTGGAAAAAGTCTGCGATGAAGGTATCCGCATTGACAGTATCGGTATTGATACCTGGGGTGTGGACTATGTCCTGATCGATAAACAAGGCCAGCGCGTCGGGCTGCCGGTTTCCTACCGTGACAGCCGTACCACGGGCGTGATGCAACGCGCACAGGAACAGCTCGGTAAATGCGCCATTTATCAACGCAGCGGGATCCAGTTTCTGCCGTTCAACACGCTCTACCAGCTGCGTGCGCTGGTTGAACAAAAGCCGGAGTGGGTTTCACAGGTCGCACATGCCCTGCTGATCCCCGACTACTTCAGCTTCCGTCTGACCGGGGAGTTGAACTGGGAATACACCAACGCCACCACCACGCAACTGGTAAACATCAACAGTGATGACTGGGATGAGACGCTGCTGGCGTGGACGGGAGCGGACAACGCCTGGTTTGGTCACCCGACGCATCCGGGCAACGTGATTGGTTACTGGATTTGCCCGCAGAAGAATCAGATCCCCGTAGTGGCCGTCGCCAGTCACGACACCGCCAGCGCGGTGATCGCCTCGCCGCTGGCTGATAAACACAGCGCGTATCTCTCATCCGGCACCTGGTCGTTAATGGGCTTTGAAAGCAGAACGCCTTACACCAACGACGCCGCGCTGGCTGCGAACATCACCAATGAAGGCGGCGCGGAAGGGCGTTATCGGGTACTGAAAAATATCATGGGTCTGTGGCTGCTACAGCGCGTGCTGAAAGAGCGTCAGGTGGATGACCTGTCCGCGCTGATTGCCGCAACGCACGCATTGCCCGCCTGCCGTTTTCTGATCAACCCGAATGACGATCGCTTTATCAACCCCGCCAACATGAGCGCTGAAATTCAGGCCGCCTGTCGCGAGTCCGGACAGCCGGTGCCTGATAGCGACGCGGAACTGGCGCGCTGTATTTTCGACAGCCTCGCACTGCTGTACGCCGATGTTCTGCAGGAACTGGCGACACTGCGCGGCGAATCGTTCAGCCAACTGCACATTGTCGGTGGTGGCTGCCAGAACGCCCTGCTGAACCAACTGTGCGCCGATGCCTGCGGTATTCGCGTCATGGCGGGGCCTGTTGAAGCGTCTACGCTCGGCAACATCGGTATCCAGTTGATGACGCTGGATGAACTCAACAACGTCGATGACTTCCGCCAGGTGGTCACCGCCAATTACAACCTGACCACGTTTACCCCCAATCCTGACAGTGAGATTGCCCGCTATGTGACGCAATTTCATTCAAAACGACAGACAAAGGAGCTTTGCGCATGACCACTCAACTGGAACAAGCCTGGGAACTGGCGAAACAACGCTTCGCCGCAGTAGGTATTGATGTCGAGGAGGCACTGCGCCAGCTCGATCGTCTGCCGGTCTCAATGCACTGCTGGCAGGGCGATGATGTTGCCGGTTTCGAAAACCCGGAAGGATCGCTCACCGGCGGTATTCAGGCCACCGGTAACTACCCGGGTAAAGCGCGTAATGCCCATGAGCTACGCGCCGATCTGGAGCAGGCGCTCAGCCTGATCCCAGGTCCTAAACGCCTGAACCTGCACGCCATCTATCTGGAATCCGATACCCCGGTCGCCCGTGACAAAATCAAACCGGAACACTTTAAAAACTGGGTGGAGTGGGCAAAAGCGCATCAACTCGGTCTGGATTTCAACCCGTCCTGCTTCTCGCATCCGCTGAGCGCTGACGGCTTCACGCTGGCACATGCCGACGACACTATCCGCCAGTTCTGGATCGACCACTGCAAGGCCAGCCGCCGCGTATCCGCATACTTTGGCGAGCAACTGGGCACGCCGTCAGTGATGAATATCTGGATCCCGGACGGCATGAAAGATGTCACCGTGGACCGCCTGGCTCCGCGTCAGCGTCTGATGGACGCGCTTGACGAAGTCATCAGCGAAAAACTGAACCCGGCGCATCATATCGACGCCGTTGAAAGCAAACTCTTTGGCATCGGCGCAGAAAGCTACACCGTCGGTTCCAACGAGTTCTACATGGGATATGCCACCAGCCGCCAGACCGCGCTGTGCCTTGATGCGGGCCACTTCCATCCGACAGAAGTGATCTCCGACAAAATCTCCGCCGCCATGCTGTATGTGCCGCGTCTGCTGCTGCACGTGAGCCGCCCGGTGCGTTGGGATAGCGACCACGTGGTGCTGCTGGATGATGAAACCCAGGCGATTGCCAGCGAGATCGTACGCCACAACCTGTTCGATCGCGTCCACATCGGTCTCGACTTCTTCGACGCCTCCATCAACCGCATCGCGGCATGGGTCATCGGCACCCGCAATATGAAAAAAGCGCTGCTGCGCGCCCTGCTGGAGCCAACCGAACATCTGCGCCAACTGGAGACCAACGGCGATTACACCGCACGTCTGGCGCTGCTGGAAGAGCAGAAATGTCTGCCGTGGCAGGCGGTATGGGAGATGTATTGCCAGCGCCATGACACGCCCGCCGGCAGTCAGTGGCTGGAGAGCGTGCGCGCCTATGAGAAAGAGATTTTGAGCAAACGCGGTTAACACATCATTGCCGGATGGCGCTGCGCTTATCCGGCCTACTGACACACTCAACATCGTAAGCCCGATAAGCGCAGCGACATCGGGCATTGACTAAGACAGGTAGATCTTTTATGCAAAATATTCTCGACGCCTGGTTTGTCCAGGGGATGATTAAAGCCACCTCCGACGCCTGGCTGAAAGGCTGGGACGAGCGCAACGGCGGCAACCTGACGCTGCGTCTCGATGACGCGGATATTGCCCCTTTCAGCGCCGATTTCCATCCAACGCCACGCTACATTGCCCTGAGCCAGCCAATGCCGCTGTTGGCGAACACGCCGTTTATCGTGACCGGCTCCGGTAAATTCTTCCGCAACGTACAGCTCGATCCCGCCGCCAATTTAGGCATCGTGAAAGTGGACAGCGACGGAGCGGGATACCACATTCTATGGGGGCTGACGAACGAGGCGGTGCCTACCTCTGAGTTGCCGGCACACTTCCTGTCACACTGTGAACGCATCCAGACCACGCAAGGTAAAGATCGCGTGATCATGCACTGCCACGCCACCAACCTGATCGCCCTGACCTATGTGCTGGAAAACAGCACCGCGCTTTTTACCCGCAAATTATGGGAAGGCAGTACCGAGTGTCTGGTGGTCTTCCCGGATGGCGTGGGCATTCTGCCATGGATGGTGCCGGGCACCGATGAAATCGGCCAGGCCACCGCGCAGGAAATGCAGAAACATTCGCTGGTGCTGTGGCCGTTCCACGGCGTATTCGGCAGCGGCCCGACGCTGGATGAGGCGTTTGGACTGATCGATACCGCCGAGAAGTCCGCCGAAGTGTTAGTCAAAGTGCTGTCGATGGGCGGTATGAAGCAAACCATCAGCCGCGAGGAACTGATCGCGCTGGGTAAACGCTTTGGCGTCACCCCGCTCGCCAGTGCATTAGAACTGTATTGATAACAACATCGCGCCCCGCTCACTGAGACGGGGCGAACTCTGTCACCTGCAAATCCAAACCATTCCCTATGGGAATCAACATGATGTGGAGTAAAAGCAATGAATATAAAGACAAGCTTGATCCTCACCGTTGCCGCTCTGGCGTTGTCCGGTTCCGCTTTAGCTGAAGTAAAAATCGCCCTGGTGGCGAAATCGTTAGGTAATGGATTTTTCGAAGCGGCAAACGTCGGCGCCCAGGAAGCGGCTAAAGAGATCGGTGATGTCAAAGTGATCTACACCGGTCCCACCACAACTACCGCTGAAGCGCAGATCGAAGTATTAAATGGGCTGATCGCCCAGGGCGTCGATGCGATCGCCATCTCTGCCAACGATCCCGATGCCGTTGTGCCCGTCCTGAAGAAAGCGATGCAGCGCGGAATCAAAGTGGTGTCATGGGATTCCGGCGTCGCGCCTGCGGGACGGCAGATCCACCTTAACCCGTCAAATAACGCCCTGATTGGCGAAACCAACGTCAAACTCGCCGCCGATGCGCTGAAGGCATTGAACGTGGAGAAAGGCGATGTGGCGATCCTGAGCGCCACGCCAACGTCGACCAACCAGAATATCTGGATTGCGGAGATGAAAAAGGTGCTTGCGCAGTATCCGTCTATCAACCTGGTGACTGTGGCCTATGGCGACGATCTCTCAGACAAGAGCTACCGCGAAGCGGTAGGACTGCTCAAATCTTACCCGGACCTGAAAGTGATCGTCTCCCCATCTTCCGTCGGTATTGTCGCCGCGGCACAGGCGGTGAAGGATCAGGGCAAAATTGGCAAAGTGTATGTGACCGGCCTCGGACTGCCGTCTGAAATGGCGGGCGCGGTGAAGTCAGGCGCGTCGAAAAGTTTTGCGATCTGGAATCCTATCGATCTGGGCTATGCCGCGACGTATCTGGCGGACGATCTGGTCAAAGGCACCGCCAGCAAAACCGAAGCCAATATGGGGAAACTGGGCAAAGTGCAACTGGATGCCGACGGCAATGGCGCGATGGCTGAACCATTTGTTTACGATGCCAGCAACATTGATAAGTTCTCAAAAATCTTCTGATCCCAGGGTCACGCCGCCGGATGACGTTGTGCTTATCCGGCCGGCGAGTACCGAAACGTTTTGTAGGCCGGATAAGCGTTAGCGCCATCCGGCAACGCTACATGAAGAGGAGAACTGACATGTCCACCCCTTTACTACAACTTCATGGGATCACCAAGATATTCCCCGGCGTGCGCGCCCTTGAGAACGTTCAGCTCGATCTCTGGCCAGGCAAAGTGACCGCGCTGGTGGGCGAAAACGGCGCAGGGAAATCCACGCTGGTCAAAGTCATGACCGGCATCTATCAGCCTGAAGAGGGGGAAATCCTCTACAAGGCCATTCCCATTCAACTCCCGAACCCGGAAGCGGCGCATAAAGTCGGCATCACTGCGATTCATCAGGAAACGGTGCTGTTCGATGAACTGTCGGTGACCGAGAATATTTTTGTCGGCCAGTACCTGTACACCGGCCTTTTCAAAAAGCTCGACTGGCCAGAAATGCACCGTCGGGCGCAGGCGATCCTCACCCGCCTGGAAGTGCAGATCGATCCACGCGCCACGCTGAAAACCCTGAGCATCGCCCAGCGCCATATGGTGGCCATTGCCCGCGCGCTCTCCTTTGAGGCCCAGGTGGTGATTCTCGATGAACCGACCGCCGCACTGTCGCAACACGAAATTCTGGAGTTCTATCAAATCGTTGAGCGCCTGAAGCAGGAAGGCAAAGCGATTCTGTTTATCTCCCACAAGTTCGATGAAATCTTTGAGCTGGCGGACCACTACACCATTCTGCGCGACGGCGCATTCGTCAGTTCCGGCGACATCCATGAGATTAGCGAAGAGCGGATGGTCGCCATGATGGTAGGACGCGCGATTACCCAGACCTTCCCGAAAGTGGCCTGCGAGAAAGGTGAGACGGTGCTGGAGGTGAAAGATCTCTGCCATCCCACTGAATTTGCCCACATTGATTTCACCCTGAGAAAAGGGGAGATCCTCGGCTTCTACGGGCTGGTGGGGGCGGGACGGACCGAGTTGATGCAGGCGCTGTCCGGCGTATCCCGGCCTTCTCACGGTGAAATCCGTCTCAACGGACGGGCCATTCATTTTCATCAGCCCGCCGATGCGATTCGTGCCGGTATTGTCTGCGTGCCGGAAGAGCGGCAAAAACAGGGGGCCATCATTGAAATGAGTATCGCCGAGAACATCAGCCTGCCGCAGTTGAGTAAGCTGAATCCGCACGGCGTGCTCAATGCGGCACGAGAGTGGCAACTGGCGGACAGCTATGCTAAACGCCTGCAGGTCAAAGCGTTTAGCTGGCGTCAGGCGGTCGAGACGCTTTCTGGCGGCAATCAGCAAAAGGTGGTGATCGGTAAATGGCTCGCCACCCACCCTGAAGTGATTATTCTCGACGAGCCGACTAAAGGCATCGATATCGGCTCAAAAGCGGCGGTACACCAGTTTATGTCCGAACTGGTGGCGCAAGGGCTGGCGGTGATCATGGTCTCCTCTGAGCTCCCGGAAGTGATGGGCATGGCGGACAGAATTATCGTCATGCACGAAGGGCTGATGGTCGCGCAATACCGCGCCGGAGAAGCCACGGCGGAGGCCATTGTCAGCGCCGCCAGCGGCATCGGTAAGGAGGCCGCATAATGATTCAGCGCCTGCTCAAACATCGCGAAGCCCTGCTGGCAGCAGTCATCCTCCTGATGATCGCCGCCATCGGCAGTCGCGTCCCGTCGTTTGTCTCTCCCGGCAACCTGGCCGAGATCTTCAATGACACCTCGATTCTGATCATCCTCGCGCTCGGGCAAATGATGGTGCTGCTGACCAAAGGTATCGACCTGTCGATGGCCGCTAATCTGGCGCTCACCGGGATGATCGTCGCCCTGCTCAACTTCCAGCATCCTGAGATCCCCGTCTGGGCGTTGATGTTACTGGCAACCGTCTGCGGTCTGGTGATGGGAATGATCAACGGTCTGCTGGTCTGGAAGTTAGGCATTCCGGCGATTGTGGTCACGCTCGGCACCATGAGCATTTATCGCGGCATTATCTTTTTGCTGTCGAATGGCGGCTGGATTAACTCGCATCAGATGAGCGACAGCTTCCTCGCCGTTCCTCGTTTTGCACTGCTTGGCCTGCCGGTACTGAGCTGGTGCGCCATCGCCGCCGTTATCGTGGTGAGCTACTTCCTGCGCTACAGCCGCACAGGGCGGGCGCTGTACACCGCAGGCGGGAATGCCACTGCGGCGTATTACACCGGAATCAACGCCGGGAAAATGCAGTTCGTCAGCTTCTGCCTGTCGGGCGCCCTCGCCGGTTTCTGCGGCTACCTGTGGATTTCCCGATTCGCTGTTGCCTATGTCGATGTAGCTAACGGTTTTGAGTTACAGGTTGTGGCAGCCTGTGTGATTGGGGGTATCAGTACGATGGGAGGAATCGGTCGCGTTCTCGGCTGCCTGTGTGGCGCATTGTTCCTTGGCGTGATCAATAACGCATTGCCCGTCATTGGCATCTCACCCTTCTGGCAGATGGCTATTTCCGGCGCAGTGATCGTGATTGCCGTTCTGCTCAACGAACGCAGCAATAAACACAGAGGCCGCTTAATTCTGCGCAACGCGGCGCTGGCACGGCAAAAACAGGCGGTGAACTCATGAGTAAAGTGATGACGTCTGAAGCGATCGAACGCTCCCCCGACACGCGCGCGGTCTGGCAACGCCTGTTGTGCTGGGAAGGTTTTCTGTTCGCCGTCACCCTGGCGGTGTTTATCGTCAACGCGCTGGCCTCGCCGTACTTCCTCAACATCTGGAATCTCTCCGACGCAACGTTCAACTTCACCGAAAAAGCGATCATCGTGCTGCCAATGGCGATGCTGATTATCGCCCGGGAAATTGATCTCTCGGTGGCGTCAACCCTGGCGCTCAGTTCGACGGCCATGGGGTTCTGCGCGGCAGCGGGAATGGATACGCCCCTGCTGGTCTGCGTCGGGCTGGGAACCGGACTCTTGTGCGGGCTGCTGAACGGCATCCTGGTGACGCGGTTTAACCTCTCATCCATCGTGATCACCATCGGCACCATGAGTTTGTATCGCGGCATAACCTACATTTTACTCGGCGATCAGGCGCTGAATGCTTACCCGGAAAGCTTTGCGTGGTTTGGTCAGGGCTACGTCTGGGGCGCGCTGTCGTTCGAGTTTGCGCTGTTTATCGTGCTGGCGATAGTGTTCACCTTCCTGCTGCACAAAACGAACTTTGGTCGCCGCACCTACGCCATCGGCAATAACCCGGTGGGCGCGTGGTACTCCGGCATTAACGTGAAACGTCACAACCTGATTTTATTCGCTCTGGTCGGACTCATGGCGGGACTGGCCGCCGTGTTGCTCACCTCCAGACTCGGCAGTACGCGTCCCACCATCGCGATGGGCTGGGAGCTGGCCGTGGTGACAATGGCGGTGCTGGGTGGCGTCAATATTCTCGGCGGCTCCGGCAGCATGACCGGCGTCATCATCGCAGCGTTCCTGATGGGGCTGGTGACCTTCGGCCTGAGCCTGCTCAACGTGCCGGGCATCGTGATGTCGATCATTATCGGCGCGATGCTGATCGTGGTGATCTCGCTGCCGATTCTTACCCGCCGAATGATGCAACGACGACGAATCTGAATCCCTCCGGCGACATGGAGTTTTGCCGCCGGAAATATCATCACTTTAAGGAGAAACAACATGAGCTTTATGCTGGCACTTCCGAAAATCAGTCTGCACGGCGCAGGCGCGATTGGCGATATGGTGAACCTCGTTGCAAATAAACAATGGGGAAAAGCGCTGATCGTCACCGACGGTCAACTGGTTAAGCTGGGCCTGCTCGACAGTCTGTTTGCGGCGCTGGATGAGCACAACATGTCGTACCATCTGTTCGATGAGGTGTTCCCGAACCCGACCGAAGCGTTGGTGCAAAAAGGCTACGCGGCTTATCAGGACGCGAACTGTGATTACCTCATCGCCTTTGGCGGCGGCAGCCCGATCGATACCGCTAAAGCCGTGAAAATCCTCACCGCGAACCCGGGACCTTCCACCGCCTACTCCGGCGTGGGGAAAGTAAAAAACCCAGGCGTACCGCTGGTTGCCATCAACACCACTGCCGGAACCGCCGCCGAGATGACCAGTAACGCAGTGATCATCGACTCCGGACGTCAGGTGAAAGAGGTCATCATCGATCCGAACATTATCCCGGATATCGCCGTGGACGATGCCAGCGTGATGCTGGAAATCCCGGCCTCCGTGACGGCAGCAACCGGTATGGATGCGCTGACCCACGCGGTGGAGGCGTATGTTTCTGTTGGCGCGCATCCGCTGACCGACGCCAATGCGCTGGAAGCGATTCGCCTGATTAACCTGTGGCTGCCGAAAGCGGTCGATGAGGGTCACAACCTGGAAGCGCGCGAGCAAATGGCGTTTGGTCAGTATCTGGCGGGGATGGCGTTCAACAGCGCCGGTCTGGGGCTGGTTCACGCCCTGGCGCACCAGCCGGGCGCCACGCATAACCTGCCGCAC
Organism: Citrobacter freundii complex sp. CFNIH2; assembly: GCF_002880615.1. NCBI lineage: Bacteria > Pseudomonadati > Pseudomonadota > Gammaproteobacteria > Enterobacterales > Enterobacteriaceae > Citrobacter > Citrobacter freundii complex sp. CFNIH2. Next base: position 3,792,821 of record NZ_CP025757.1, read on the forward strand.
GGCGTTTGTAACGCCATCCTGCTGCCGATTATCGAAAACTTTAACCGCCCGAACGCGGTAGCGCGTTTTGCCCGCATCGCGCAGGCGATGGGTGTCGATACCCGTGGTATGAGCGATGAAGCAGCAAGTATGGAAGCGATCAACGCCATCCGCGCGCTAAGCAAACGTGTCGGTATTCCGGCAGGTTTCAGCCAGCTTGGCGTCACCAAAGAGGATATCGAAGGCTGGCTGGACAAAGCGCTGGCTGATCCTTGCGCACCGTGTAACCCGCGTACGGCCAGCCGTGACGAAGTGCGCGAGTTGTATCTGGAGGCGTTATGATCCGCAAAGCGTTCGTGATGCAGGTGAATGCCGACGCGCATGAGGAGTATCAGCGTCGTCATAATCCCATCTGGCCGGAGCTGGAAGCCGTGCTGAAAGCGCACGGCGCGCATCATTACGCGATCTATCTCGATGCGCCGCGCAATTTGCTGTTTGCGACTGTAGAGATTGAGTCCGAAGAACGCTGGAACGCCGTTGCCAACACTGACGTTTGTCAGCGCTGGTGGAAGCATATGCGCGACGTCATGCCCGCGAATCCGGATAACAGCCCGGTGAGCGCAGAGCTGAAAGAAGTGTTTTATCTGGAGTAATCGATGAGCCCGGTAGACATCAGCGCTACCGGGCCTTTTCGTTTAGAAATAATATTTAAAGCGAACGCGACCACCATAACGATTATCAGAATCGTCGCCGTTCACATTATCTCCGTCGCTATCCAGAATTGAGTAATATGCGCCAAGGTAAATATTGAAGTTTTGCATATTCATCACGTTAGCGAACTGATACGAAGCGTGAATAGTATGAATGTCATAGGTGCCTTCATTATTAATCCAGCAGCCGTCATCACACACCACCCCTTCAAAGTCATCAATCTTGTTATGCGCGTAGATATAACCTAATTCAAAACGTTTCCACAGCGCGTTCAGGCCGGCGGTAAAATCGTTTTCATTACTGGCATCAAGATAAGCAGTATTCAGGTTTACCACGATGCCATTCTCCGGATCGGTCTTTAAACCATTCCATGTCATCGTCATACCGTAACCGGTACGGTCCGACTGATCGACAAATTTGCCGTTTGAGTTGGTGTAACCATAGGCGTTATTGACGACGTTCGATTCCATCGCGGCAGCGACAGAGAACGCATCCTGCGACCATGAAATAACCGGACGCAAATAGGCAACGTTTTTCTGTTGATCCATTTTCCGACCGTGGAATTCGTCATCGTTATAGAGTGAAGTTCCTTCCTCCAGCAGCGTGTTTAACTCGAAGTACCAGTTATCCACCTGCTTGCTGACGAGGAAGTTGCCGCCGGCATCAGAACGACCGCGGCCTTCTTTCATCATGTAGATATACCCGCTGCCGTCGTCATACAGATCGTTGGCGGTATTCCCCGAATGCTCTACAAAGGTATCCTGATTCAGTGGGAACATGTCGTAGGCTTCGAAGCGTCCCACTTTCACCTTCCAGTCATTTTCTTTACCAAAGAAGAAGACGGCATCATCGATATTCACCGTACCGGACATATCACCCAGCGGTTGGGCGGAGAATCCGGCATAATAACCATCATCCAGCTTACGTGTGCCATCAAAACCCAGCAAAATTCGGCCATTGATATTCCACTGTTCGTTAGTCGGATCATGGTCAACATTGGCATTGGTCATTGCCAGCAGGCCATGATTACTTTCCGCATCCATGTTGAATTCAACATCACCATAGATTTTCAGATCGCCATAACCGGAAAGCAGCAGATTCGGTGTCGCGGCATTCTTTTTTGTCTCCTCAGGAGGGGTCTGGCCGTTAACTGGCGTGTTGCCCTGCGCCGCCTTAATTTCACGGATTTCGGTTGCCTGTTGGGTCTGTAATTGCTGGACCTGGCCTTCCGCCTTCGCCGCCCGATTTTCTGCGGCCTCCAGTCGTGCTTCCAGTTGTTCGAGCCGTTGTTCCAGAGTCATTTTTTGCGTTTTAGCAAAACCATTATTAGCGATTAATAACAGACCTATTGCTAAAGCCAGCGTCGATTTCCTCATTTATTTGCGCTCCTTGAAAATAAATAACGGACAGCGTATTTCTTTTAGAAATACGCAAAATGAATAACAAGATAGTATGTATTATTTTTATATTTAATAACGGCAGCAATTGACGATAATAATCAACTGTTACAGCGCCACAGGCCAGCAATTACTAACATGCAGCTTTCTTTGTGTAAACGCAGAAAGCTTTCAGTTCGTGAGGAATATAACAAAAGGGCTTAAATAAACGAAATATCATAAAAACAATTAAATATGAATTAAGATGAAAAATAATTAGAAGTAATCATTCGGGGGCGCTTTTTGCATACCATAGCGGTGAAATTCCAGGTTCGCTAAACTCTGCTCGGCCACCAGAATCGCCTGGGTATCCGCTTCCAGCGCCTGGAAGATATGCTCCTGATCGGCGGGATAACAAATATAGTCGCCCTCACCTAACACTTCTGGCGCTTCTGTCAGTCCGACCAACGCTTTTCCCTTCGTCACAATAATATGTTCGATCGAGCCTGGTGGATGCGGCTGAGAAATGCGGTCGGCTCCGGGCTGGGTCAACAACAGATAGATATCGCGCCGTGCGCCAGGCGGGCAAGCGGCCAGTAAAATCGCCTGATAGTGCGCCTGTTCGGCCACCACTTTCGTGCCCTCACCGCAACGGATCACCTGCGTTTTTTGCACCTGCGGCTCCAGCAGTCGCGCAAAGGGAATATCCAGCGCCACGCAAAGCGACCAGAGGGTTTCCAGACTAGGATTACCATTCCCCGCTTCCAGTTGGGAAAGCGTCGACTTGGCGATCCCCGCCCGTCGGGCGATTTCTGCCAGCGACAGCCCCGTCCGCTGACGTTCGCGAACCAGACTTTTGGCGATCACGCTGATGGGTTGTGTCATACCCGACTCCATGTTTTTTATATCGAACGAATCGTTCATCTTGTCAAACGCTGATGTTGCGTTCATTATAATGGAAATTCGTTCGATATGGCTAAATCATGGCGCACTTCTTCTCCTGTCTGAAGGCAGATACGATAAAAGCAATCTTTCTGGTCTGCCTGGCGGTAGGCGTAGTAGGGATGTCCTACGGTTCACTGGCGATGGCTTACGGCTTCCCGGTGTGGGTGCCGTTTGTACTCTCTATTTGTGTACTGGCAGGGGCGTCCGAATTTATGTTTATCGGCATTGTCGCCAGCGGCGGGAATCCGTTAGCCGCTGCCGCAGCCGGTTTACTGGTTAACGCCCGCCATGTTCCGTTTGGCGTGACGGTACGCGACCTGGTCGGCACCCGCGCGGCGAGTTTTTTCGGCTGCCATATTATGAACGATGAAAGCGTCGTGTTCGGCCTGTCGCAGAAAACCCCGGAACAGCGCAAAGCCGCCTATTGGCTATGCGGCCTCGGCGTTGCCATTCTGTGGCCGCTGGGGACCCTGCTGGGCACCGTGGTGGGTCAACTGCTGCCAGCCCCCGAAACCATCGGGCTGGACGCCGTGTTCCCGGCTATCCTGCTGGCTCTCGTCGTCCCGGCGTTTAAAAACCGTACCACCCTGATTCGGGGCCTGAGCGGAGCCGCCGTGTCGCTCGCCGCCGTTCCTTTTGCGCCGGTCGGACTGCCGGTGCTGCTCTCCCTGCTGGGCTTACTGACGAGGAAAAAATAATGGGCAACATGACGCTGTTTATCGTCGGTATCGCTCTTTTATCGGCAGGCACCTATTTAATGCGCCTCGGCGGCGCAAAGCTGGGCAGTCGCCTGGCGCTTTCTGAACGCGCTCAGGCGCTGTTATCCGACGCCGCCACAGTACTGCTGTTTTCCGTCGCTTTGGCCACCACCTTTTATGAAGGCGAGCACTTTGCTGGCATGGCGCGCGTCCTCGGCGTGGCATTCGCGGTCTTTCTTGCCTGGCGTAAGATGCCATTGATTGTGGTGATCGTCGCCGCAGCCGTGGTGACCGCGCTGCTGCGAATGGTGGGGATACACTAAAAAAGCGCCCGCGGGCGCCCTTGAAGTGGTAACGACAATCTACCGTTCAGGTTTTGTCTGTCTGTTCGCCTATCCAGGCGATAACGGATTCAACATCCAGCGTTTGCTGTTGATCTACTGTAAATACCGGTCCGAGCCGCATTGGCTCAGCGCGTTCTGCCAGTTGCGCCAGCTCGGGTAGATACTCCTCGCCAGGATGACCCGGCTTGCGATCCTGTAAGCGGGTGGCATAGCGCGTCACCGCCAGCTCAGGCGTGATGCGGTTCCACACCTCCAACACCTTCTCAACACCCGCCTGCTGCAATAGCTGTTGCAACGTCTCGCGAGGCTGAAAGCCAAACCAGGCATCAACCAGCCAGACAACGTTCGCCGGAGAGTGGCCGATAATCGACCAGATCACCTCATAGGCCGCACAGCCCAGCTGCCGGTTGAAAGGCCGGTCGATATCCGTAAAGCGCGCCATAAACGGCTCTTTGATCCCATCAATCGTCAGCAGTGGCAGACTGAACGTCTCGGAGAGTTGACGAGTAATCGTACTTTTACCTGAAGCGGGAATCCCGTTAATCAGGATGACTGTTTTACAGTCCGGCGCGAGGTGTCGTTTCATAGCAACGCGACCACCTCTTCCCGGGAACGTGCCGCCCGCAACTTCGCCATGCGTTCATCGTTATCGAGTAAGGCGACGATGGCGCGGATGCCCTCTTCAATATGCGCATTACTGTCCTGTGCGCCAAACATAATGACAATGTCGGCAGCTTCACTGTCGGCAAACTGAATGGGTTTATCCAACAGCACCATGCTAAAACAGTTACGCTTCACGCCGCATTCTGGACGGGCATGGGGGATCGCAACACCTTCATCAAAGACATAATACGCCCCATGACTGAGGGTATTGTCGATAACCGCCTGACTGTATTCCGCTGAAATATACCCTTTTGCGACCAGTGGTCTGGCCGCCAGTTGAATCACCTTCTGCCAGTCGTTTTCCGCGACGCCAACCTGAATCGCATCGGCCTCGACCAGTAATTCTTTTATCGTCATGACGACTCCCTAAGCGCTTAATAAACCCGACGCTAAATATTCCGGCGAATAACATTACGCAACTCATCTATACGCACAAAAAGCGAATCAATATCCTGCCGATGCGTCTGACTTTTGGCATAGACCGACAACGCCCGGTTATAGATCAGCATTAATGCTTTCTGTATTTCACCATTACCTGGGTTGCCCTGCAGTTCACCTTCCAGCCTGGCGATTTCTCCCGCCAGAACACGGGATTGTTCATCATAATCTTCCGGCGGGCGTGTTTCTTTTTTCCATAACGATTTCAAAGATTCAAACATAGCGATCCCCCGCCCTGATGGACAACAGGGCAACAAAACATCATTTATTAATAACGGAGTTATTTAAATAACGCGATCTTTTCCATTAATACCTGGGTTACTGCATTATTTGCCGGAATTAAAAACTTACGGACGCTGTCATTCACCTTGCCTTTCTCAAAGGTGTTTTTACACTGATCAACCCACTGCACGTTCATTTCCGTGCCGACATTCACTTTATTAATCCCTTCGGTGACGGCCAGGCGCATATCGTCGTCACTCACCCCCGTCCCACCGTGTAACACCAGTGGAACACCGGTCGCAGCGCTGATCTCTTGTAGCCGCTGATGTTGAATCTGCGCCTTGCCGGTATACAGGCCGTGCACTGTGCCCACCGACACCGCCAGCATGTCGACCCGCGTTTCATCGACAAAGCGTTTGGCATCTTCTACCGTCGTAAAGCAGATATCTTCTGCCGCCACCGCTTTACCATCCTCTGAGCCACCAATAGCCCCGAGCTCGCCTTCCACCGTAATATTGCGCGGTCTCGCCATCTCCACCACGATGCGGGTATTACCGATATTCTCTTCCAGTTCCAGGTGCGAGCCGTCATACATGACTGAGGAGAATCCGGCATTCATCGCCGTCTCAATGGCGCTGATATCAGAGCAGTGATCCAGATGCAGACAGGTCGGGACATTCTCGCTCTCCGCCAGTGAACGCACCGCATCAACCAGCAGGCGATAACCCAGATATTCTGCCGTCCCGGTTGAAATCTGAATCATTAACGGGCTATTCGTTTTTTGCGCCGCTTTAAAAAACGCAGGCATCATTTCAATACAGTGCAGGTTAAAGGATCCAATCGCTTTGAAATTTCTTTCCTGGCCGATTTTTAGGATCTCGTTGAAGTTATACAGACTCATGAACATTTTCCCCTTTTGGCTTAGCGGATTTACCGTTTACGAACCATGCCAGTGCGGCAACAAAAACAATGAACAACGCGACAAACAGCCAGTTATTCTGGAAGGCGTGGCCTAAAACGAGGCCGGAACTGATGACGTCAGAATCGCTAAACGTGACGCCGGTGAAGCCGTAGGTTTCCAGCATCGGCACCAGAATCGCAGGCAGGAAGGTGATGAACAGACCGTGAACGACGCCGCCGATCATCGCGCCACGACGGCCGCCCAGCGCGTTGCCAAAGACGCCTGCGGTCCCCCCGGCGAAAAAGTTGGTTAGCAGACCCGGCAGGATCATCGCCAGACCAAACATCGGGAACACCAGCATGCCGATGATGGAACCGACAGTGGTCGCCAGGAATCCAACAATCACCGCGTTGGGCGCATAAGGGAACAGAACCGGGCAATCCAGCGCGGGCTTAGCATCGGGAACGATACGCATGGCGATACCACGAAACGCCGGAACCAGTTCGTTGAGCAATAAGCGCACGCCGCTGTAGAGCACGAAGACGCCAGCCACAAACTGAATGGACTGCATGAAGGCATACATCAGGTAGTTCACGCCGCCGGAGAACTGGGCGATATATTCCGGACCCGCCGCCAGCGCCGGAATGAGGTACATCGGCACCATCACTACCGCCATGGCGAGATAGGTATCCTGTAAGAACTTGAAGTTATCGGGTAATTCAAGATCTTCCGTGGAGCGAGATCCTTTACCTACCACTTTGGCCACCGCCGCCTGCACGAGATAGCCGATAGTACAAAAGTGTCCCAGCGCCACATCATCCGAGCCGGTGATGCGTCTGACCACCGGTTGCGCCAGCGCAGGCATCAGTACCGCCATCACGCCGCCAAAAATCCCGCCAGTCAGAATCAACGGCAGTCCGGTGAGCCCCGATTTATAGCCAATGACCGCGCCAATGGTCGCCATCCACAATAAAGCTTGTCCGGTCAGGAAGATGTATTTCAGCGGTGTCAGACGTGCGATGATGATATTGACGGCAAAAATCACCATCAGGGTTAACGCCACTTCTGAGCCCAACTCACGGTTAGCTAACCCGGCAATGGCGGCCACATCGGTAATGTAGCCCTTCATACCAAATCCCTGAGTAAAAATATCGTTCAGGAAGGTCAGTGTGGCGACAATAATATTGATCCCGGCCATCATGATTAAAAAACCGAGCAGCGTTTTAAACGTCCCCTCTGCGGTTTTTCCCGGTGATTTCTTTTGCAGGATCAGTCCGAGCATCGCGATAAACGCGATTAATATCGACGCCTGACCGAGCAAATCCTTAACGATGAATTCAACGAAGCTATTCATAATGAGCTACCTTCAGATTCCGCTCTTTTAAAAACGCGACGATTTTGGCTTCAATTTCGTCTTTGTCCGTGAGCTTATTCAGAACCACGACCCGTTTAATTTCTTCTTCACTGGCATCAGCCGTTAAAATGTCAGCAAAGGTTTTTTGCGTCAGGATCATGTCAGATTTAAACGCCCCTGCTTCAGATACCGTGGTATGTTCGATATGAGCAGGAATTTCCAGTTTCTTTAAAACCGCTTTCGCCGTCATTTCAATAGCAAAACTTGAACCGAGGCCGCAGCCACATACGCAAAGAATTTTCAGCATGTAAGGTCTCCTCAAATAATATTGAGTTGTTTGGCAAGTTTGTAATGATGTCCTTCTGTATCGACCAGACGTTTTTTCATACTTACGAGATCAATCGGAATAGGTTTGTTGCTTTGATTTATAATAATCGCTTTATTTTTCATCCCTGACTGGATGCACCGAACCACTTCGCTCGCCATAATGGTGCCCTGATAAATTTCTTCACAGGTCGGATCGCCATTACGTAAACCGTAACCAACAATCGTTTTACGAATTCGCTCGCCAATACGCGGTTCGAGTTGCTTAATCATGGTGTCAATCGCCCCCTGAAAGCCGGGAGAATATTCTCTGGTGTAGCCTTCTGAGCACAGGATAATCACGCTGTTCTGGACGGTCAGTTTTTGCTTTACCCGTTCCGCCAGGGCGTCAAGCGACATCTGGGATTCCGGAATCAGGGCGATATCCGCATTGCATTTAATCGCGGATTGCAGCGTTAATTCACCACAATATCCTCCCAATAACTCCACCATAAACACGCGACCGGGTAGCGCTCTGCCCGTATTTCGTAAACGAGAAACCTCCTTAATAATCTGTTCGCAGGCGGTCGAAAAACCAATCGTATAATGACTGCCATAAACATCATTATCGATAGTCATCCCCACGCCAAAACAATTAATATCAAATTCGCTCAGGGTATTGAGAAACTGTAAACTGCCGTCGCCGCCCGCCATAATTAGCACATCAATATGCAGCGACTTGAGTTTTCTGGCGATCGTTTCATATTCGCTACGCTGCAACTTACGGGTTGTTCTTCCCGAGGTAATGAGAGGGATTGCCGCGATAGAAAAATCGACCAAATCACGCCATGCAACATCATGGTGATTTTTTTCCAGCAAGCCTGGAATACCACCATTGAATAAGGTAATTTCTGCATCCGCGAGTCTGGCGATCTGGAATATGAAATTATTTATTCCAGAAACATCGCCACCACTAATGACAATACCAATTTTCATTGCGTTTCCTCCGAAGCACCCGTGGAAACATTTTTCCCTGACTTCAAGCCCGTTATTTGCAACGAAGATCACATTATGCCGATAAATTTGTCAGGGAGTAGTATTGACAGCCGCCATAACCAGACGTTTTTTGTGAGATTCTTCACATTTAAAATTAGCGACGGAGTTAACACTTATTTTTTTATTTATTTAGATATCATTGAGTTAATGCAGAGAGGAAAATCCCTTAGCTTCGAACTGTTTTTCCTTTAGCAGACGTATTTTATAAAAAGATAAAAATGTGATTAAGACCCCATTTTTATTTTCTGTTAGTGCCTTTGAAGGGAAAAAGAGGGACGGGAAAGGAATAGCAGAGACAAAAAAAGCGCCTCAAGGGCGCTCTTTCGACAATGAAGATGAACTTATTTCAGCAGTTCCGCCGTCATGTGCACGCGGTTACCGGTGTAAGCCTGAGTGATTTTATAGGAACTTGCACCAGCCTGTTCAGCCTGAGCGGCGATTTTTGCTTCAGCACTTTCCAGAGTAGAACCGGTCGCCGTCACAGACTGAGCAGCGAAAGAACCGAAAGAAGTAGCGAGAGCGATAACTGCGACAAAAGTTTTGATGCTTTTCATGATATAAACCCTTTAACTTAGTTGTTTGAATAAGGCACCGTGCCTTGATGTGATAAATAATAGGCCGTTACTCAGACAACTAAAAGCGGAAGGATTTGCCCATCTTATTCAAATTAATTGAATCAAAATCACTCAGCGATTAAACGTTGCGGATGGGTATAAATGGTCGCCCTGCCTGGCTTACAGAACCCCACCAGCGTCAGATTGCAGCGCTCCGCGACGGCTACCGCCAGCGTGGTGGCGGCAGAAACCGCAAACAGGATCTCAACGCCGCACATTGCAGACTTCTGCACCATCTCATAGCTTGCACGGCTGGAGACCAGCGCTGCTCCCGGCATCCAGCTCTCACCTTCGGCGGCACGGTGCCCCAGCAGTTTATCCAGCGCAACATGTCGACCGACATCTTCATGCCCGCCCGCCAGTTCACCCGATGGCATCACCCACGCCGCAGCATGCGTACACCCGGTGAGCTGCCCCACTGGCTGAAAATCCTTCAGATGCCTTAATGCGTGATCAAGTCTGGCGAGGTTAAAGGTCTGGGTGAACGGCAGCGGCTGCACGGGTTTACCGATGTCATTGAGCTGCTCAACGCCGCACACGCCACAGCCGGTGCGTCCGGCCAACGCGCGACGGCGTTCTTTCAGCCCCATAAAACGGCGACTGGAAAGCTCGATCTGGACTTCGAGACCATTACAGGAGGGCACAACATCCATGCCATAGATCTCGCGCGGGCTGTCAATAATCCCCTCAGACAAGGAAAAACCGACCGCAAAATGTTCCAGATCCTTCGGCGAGGCCATCATGACAACATGAGAAATGCCGTTATAAACCAGTGCCACAGGCACCTCTTCAGCTACCTCATCCGGCTGAGGGTGTTGCAAATCCTCACGCTTCCAAAGGTTAATCTGGCGAGAACTCGTGACATTTATCACATTTTCGACTTCTTTTGGATGTATCTTATTCACTTTCTTTTAACCGTATAAGAACACACGTACCAACATTGTGGTATTCTGTCACAAGCCCCTCCTGGATGGGGGGAATTGACCCAATTCTGGACCTTTGCGGTCCCGTCCGCAAAGAAAAATAACAACCACACCCTGAGCGCTCACCAACATGAATGTGAAAGGGATGTGACAATGTCGAAAAAGGAGCAAACCATGCAGGTCAGCAGAAGGCAGTTCTTTAAGATCTGCGCTGGCGGTATGGCAGGCACCACGGCGGCAGCACTGGGCTTCGCGCCCGGCGTAGCGCTCGCGGAAACACGGCAATATAAACTGCTGCGCACCCGCGAAACCCGTAATACCTGCACTTACTGTTCCGTTGGTTGTGGGCTGTTGATGTACAGCCTCGGCGACGGTGCAAAAAACGCCAAAGCGTCGATCTTCCATATCGAAGGTGACCCGGACCATCCGGTCAACCGCGGTGCGCTCTGCCCGAAAGGGGCCGGTCTGGTGGACTTCATCCACTCCGAAAGCCGCCTGAAATTCCCGGAATACCGCGCGCCAGGCTCGGATAAATGGCAACAGATCAGTTGGGATGAGGCATTTGACCGCATCGCGAAACTGATGAAAGAAGACCGCGATGCCAACTACATTGCGCAAAACGCCGATGGCGTCACCGTTAACCGCTGGCTCTCGACCGGGATGCTGTGTGCTTCCGCGTCCAGTAACGAAACCGGCTTTTTAACGCAAAAATTCACCCGCGCGCTCGGTATGCTCGCGGTCGACAACCAGGCGCGTGTCTGACACGGACCAACGGTAGCAAGTCTTGCTCCAACATTTGGTCGCGGTGCGATGACCAACCACTGGGTCGACATTAAGAACGCCAACCTCGTCGTGGTGATGGGCGGTAACGCCGCTGAAGCACACCCGGTCGGGTTCCGCTGGGCGATGGAAGCGAAAATTCACAACGGCGCGAAGCTGATTGTGATCGATCCACGTTTCACGCGTACGGCGTCGGTGGCCGATTTCTATGCTCCAATCCGTTCTGGTACTGACATTGCCTTCCTGTCAGGCGTGATGCTGTACCTGCTGACGAACGAAAAATATAACCGCGAATACACCGAGGCCTACACCAACGCCAGCCTGATCGTGCGTGAAGATTTCGGCTTCGAAGATGGCCTGTTCACCGGCTATAACGCGGATCAACGCAAGTACGACAAGACCAGCTGGAACTATGAGCTGGACGAAGAGGGCTTTGCGAAACGCGATACCACCCTGCAACACCCGCGCTGCGTCTGGAACCTGCTGAAACAGCACGTCTCCCGCTACACGCCGGACGTGGTGGAAAACATCTGCGGTACGCCAAAAGCCGACTTCCTGAAAGTCTGCGAGTACATTGCGGAAACCAGCGCGAAAGACAAAACCGCGTCGTTCCTGTATGCCCTCGGCTGGACACAACACTCCATCGGTTCACAGAACATTCGCACCATGGCGATGATCCAGTTGCTGCTTGGCAACATGGGGATGGCAGGCGGCGGCGTTAACGCCCTGCGTGGCCACTCCAACATTCAGGGGCTGACGGACTTAGGCCTGCTATCGCAAAGTCTGCCGGGCTACCTGACGCTGCCGAGTGAAAAACAAGCCGACCTGCAAACGTATCTGGCCGCCAACACGCCGAAACCGCTGTTGAAAGACCAGGTCAACTACTGGGGAAACTACCCGAAATTCTTCGTCTCGTTGATGAAGGCCTTCTATGGCGATAAAGCGACAGCAGAAAACAGCTGGGGCTTTGACTTGCTGCCGAAGTGGGACAAAGGGTATGACGTGCTGCAGTACTTCGAGATGATGAAAGAGGGCAAGGTCAATGGCTATATCTGCCAGGGCTTCAACCCGGTCGCATCATTCCCGAACAAAAACAAAACCATCGCCGCGCTGTCCAAACTGAAGTTTCTGGTGACGATCGATCCGCTCAACACTGAGACCTCCACCTTCTGGCAAAACCACGGTGAGTCGAACGATGTGGATCCGTCGAAAATCCAGACCGAAGTGTTCCGCCTGCCGTCCACCTGCTTCGCCGAAGAGAACGGCTCGATCGTGAACTCCGGTCGCTGGCTGCAGTGGCACTGGAAAGGCGCGGACGCCCCGGGGATCGCAGTCACCGACGGTGAAATCCTGGCCGGTATCTTCCTGCGCCTGCGCAAGATGTATGCCGAGCAGAGCGGTGCCAACCCGGAACAGGTGCTGAGCATGACCTGGAACTACTCCACCCCACATGAACCGGCATCGGAAGAAGTGGCGATGGAGAGTAACGGCAAAGCGCTGGCCGATCTCATCGACCCGGCAACGGGCGCAGTGATCGTGAAGAAAGGCCAACAGCTCAGCTCGTTTGCTCAGTTGCGTGACGATGGCACCACCTCCAGCGGCTGCTGGATTTTCGCCGGTAGCTGGACGCCGGAAGGCAACCAGATGGCGCGTCGCGATAACGCCGATCCATCCGGTCTGGGCAATACGCTGGGCTGGGCATGGGCGTGGCCGTTGAACCGCCGCATCCTGTACAACCGTGCTTCCGCTGACCCGCAGGGCAACCCGTGGGATCCGAAGCGCCAAATCCTGAAATGGGACGGCGCGAAATGGGGCGGGATGGACATTCCGGACTACAGCGCCGCCGCACCAGGCAGCGATGTCGGACCGTTCATCATGCAGCCGGAAGGGATGGGTCGCCTGTTTGCCCTCGACAAGATGGCGGAAGGGCCGTTCCCGGAACACTACGAACCGTTTGAAACGCCGCTGGGAACTAACCCGCTGCATCCGAACGTTATCTCTAACCCTGCCGCCCGTATCTTTAAGGGCGACGCCGAAGCGCTGGGTAAAGCCGATAAGTTCCCGTACGTCGGGACCACTTACCGTCTGACCGAGCACTTCCACTACTGGACCAAGCATGCGCTGCTTAACGCTATCGCACAGCCGGAACAGTTTGTGGAGATCGGTGAAACGCTGGCGAACAAGCTCGGCATCGCGCATGGCGATACCGTTAAAGTCTCCTCTAACCGTGGCTATATCAAAGCCAAAGCAGTGGTGACCAAGCGTATTCGCACGCTGAAGGCAGACGGTAAGGATATCGATACTATCGGTATTCCCATTCACTGGGGCTATGAAGGCGTGGCGAAGAAAGGGTTTATTGCGAACACCCTGACGCCGTCGGTGGGCGATGCAAACTCACAAACGCCGGAATTTAAGTCCTTCCTGGTGAACGTGGAAAAGGTGTAACGGAGACGACTTATGGCTTATCAATCGCAAGACATTATCCGTCGTTCCGCGACTAACGGTCTCACCCCCGCGCCTCAGGCGCGGGACTTCCAGGAAGAGGTAGCGAAGCTCATCGACGTCACCACCTGCATCGGCTGCAAAGCCTGTCAGGTGGCCTGTTCTGAGTGGAACGATATCCGTGATGAAATCGGTAGCAACGTCGGGGTGTACGACAACCCGGCGGATTTAACTGCCAAATCCTGGACGGTGATGCGCTTCTCGGAAGTGGAGCAGAACGACAAACTGGAATGGCTGATCCGCAAGGATGGCTGTATGCACTGTGCCGATCCAGGCTGCCTGAAGGCATGTCCGGCTGAAGGCGCTATCATTCAGTATGCCAACGGGATTGTCGACTTCCAGTCTGAGCAGTGCATCGGTTGCGGTTACTGTATCGCCGGTTGCCCGTTCGACGTGCCGCGACTGAACCCGGAAGACAACCGCGTCTACAAATGTACGCTGTGTGTTGACCGCGTGACCGTCGGCCAGGAGCCAGCCTGTGTGAAAACCTGCCCAACCGGTGCTATCCACTTTGGTTCCAAAGAGGATATGAAAACGTTGGCAGGCGAGCGCGTGGCAGAGCTGAAAACCCGTGGTTACGACAACGCTGGCCTGTACGATCCGGCAGGCGTTGGTGGGACGCACGTGATGTATGTGCTGCACCATGCCGACAAACCGAATCTGTACCACGGTCTGCCGGAGAACCCGGAAATCAGCGCCACCGTGAAATTCTGGAAAGGGATCTGGAAGCCTCTTGCAGCGGTCGGCTTTGCCGCGACCTTTGCGGCCAGCATCTTCCACTACGTCGGTGTCGGTCCGAACCGTGCGGATGAGGAAGAAGACAACCTGCATGAAGAGAAAGACGATGAGGTGCGCAAATGAAAAGACGTGACACCATCGTGCGCTACACGGCGCCGGAACGCATCAACCACTGGGTCACCGCCTTCTGCTTCGTGCTGGCGGCGGTGAGTGGACTGGGCTTTTTCTTCCCGTCCTTCAACTGGCTGATGCAAATCATGGGGACTCCGCAGCTGGCGCGTATTCTGCACCCGTTTGTGGGCGTCATCATGTTTGCCTCGTTCATCATCATGTTCTTCCGTTACTGGCACCACAACCTGATTAACCGGGATGACATTTTCTGGGCGAAGAACATTCGCAAGATTGTCGTCAACGAAGAGGTGGGTGACACCGGGCGGTATAACTTCGGTCAGAAATGCGTGTTCTGGGCGGCGATTATCTTCCTGGTGCTGCTGCTGGTGAGCGGTGTGATCATCTGGCGTCCGTACTTTGCGCCCGCGTTCTCCATTCCGGTGATCCGCTTCGCGTTAATGCTGCATTCATTTGCCGCCGTCGCGCTGATTGTGGTTATCATGGTGCATATTTACGCCGCGCTGTGGGTAAAAGGCACCATCACCGCGATGGTGGAAGGCTGGGTAACCCGCTCCTGGGCGAAGAAGCATCACCCACGCTGGTACCGTGAAGTTCGCGAAAAGCAGGATAAGACTCAGCCGTAAGCAAAGGCTGTTCGTGAACCGATAAAATGACGCCGGAGACTGAGTTTCCGGCGTTTTTTTTAAGAATTGTTTTTTGTTTTGACAACTTTTTGACAACTTTATACAGATAACAGACCAATCGTCGTTGCGGTCGCATAAGAATGGAGTCGATTCTTAAGACAAGGAGACGTACCGTGAATCTCAAACACCTCTTCGCAGCCCTGGCATTGGGACTGCTTGCGACAACAACGGCGGCACAACCCCCCGCGCCGAAAGTGACGATTAAATCCGAACTGGCCTCCCCTCTGGTGCTGGAAAACAGCCAGGACAAAAACTACCTCAAAGTGTCACTGACGGGTTTCCCGCTGCATGCAACTAAACGCAGCCCGATCAACCTCGCGCTGGTAATTGACCGCTCCGGCTCGATGCGCGGCGACCGCATCGAACAGGCGACGGAAGCCGCCGTGATGGCGGTGAACACCTTAAGCGCCCAGGACACGCTCTCGGTGGTGATTTACGACGACGTCGTGGATGTCATCGTGCCGGCGGCCAAAGTCGGCAATAAAGCGACGCTTATCAGCCAAATCCGTGAACGACTGACCGCACGCGGCGGTACCGCACTGTTTGCCGGGGTCAGCCGCGGTATCAAAGAAACCAGTAAATTCCTCGATAAGGCCCATGTTAACCGCATCATCCTGCTGTCTGATGGTCAGGCGAACGTCGGTCCCTCCTCCACCAGCGAACTGGCGGAACTGGGTAAAATTGCCGCCCGCAAAGGCATTGCCATCACAACGATGGGCATTGGCGAAGGCTACAATGAAGATCTGATGGCGGCGATTGCCCAGTACAGCGACGGCAACCACGTGTTCGTACAGAATACCGACGCGCTGGAGAAGGCCTTTGCCCATGAGTTTGGCGATGTGATGTCCGTCGTCGCTCAGGATGTGGTGGTACAAATTAATGTTGCCGATAACGTTAAGCCACTGCGTCTGCTGGGGCGTGAAGGTGAAATCCGCGACAACAGGGTGACCGTAAAACTGAACCAGCTTTACGCCAATCAGGAGAAATATGTCATGCTGGAGGTGCTGCCGGCGAAAGGCCAGGCCGCACAGAGTAAGCCGCTCGCTGAGGTCAACGTCAGCTATAACAACCTCGCCACCGGGCAAAAAGAGCGCTGGGATAACAAGATGGCCGTCAGCTATACCGCCTCTGCCAGCGACGTTCAGAAAGCGCAAGTAGAGGATGTGGTCGTCGATTCCGCCATTCAGAAATCCGCCATTCAGAATGAGCAGGCGTTACAGCTCATCGATGAAGGTAAAATGGACGAGGCGAAAGCGATCCTGCGCGAAAACTCCAGTACGCTTAGCGCGTTACCGCTTAGCGCTCCGGCTGCCAGAATGAAGGCACAGGAGAGCGCAGAGGAAAACCTTAAGTTGCTGGACAGGATGGAAAGCGAAAGCAAAGAAGCGTCGCGCAAATCCCTGAAAGAGCAGAGCTATAAAACCAAAAACCAAAGTTCGAAATCGAACTGATCCACAAGGAGTGCTGGATGCTCAGACGCAAGCCGATTTATCTCGTCATGACGCTGATGTTTTTTATCCTGCTTGCTTACCTGGGCGTTCGCACTCTGGAACATGAAGTCTTGTTGCGTCAGTACCAGACCCAGACCCTGGCGAAATCGCAAACCGCCAGCGTCGCCAGGGGTATCGAAAATATTCTGCAGCAAAAAGCCTCCCGGCTACATGCGATTGGCGATTTTATCGACCCTGCTGATGCCGCCACCCTCAGCACGCTCAAAGAGAACGACAGCGACATTGCCGACGTCTTTATTTTGCGGAAAAATCACCTCCTCTACCCCGATGAGCGTCAGCCGTTGAGCAACGAGGATAAAGAGTGGGTACGCCTGCTCAGCCCGCTGGTCAACGATCCCAGCCAACTTGCCAGTCATATGACGCACAGCGAGCAAGACACGCCGCAGGCCGGCTGGTTTATTAGCTTTGAGACTCAGGAACCGTTGTTGATCTACTGGCGACAGAAAGACGGGGCGATCATCGGTTTTCGCCTCTCCTGGGTACAGCTGATGATGGATATGGCGAACGGCATTCAGGTGAACCCGGAGGATCCGCAGCAGATTGTCAGGGTGACGGAAAATGGCCGGCAGCTTTATCAGAACGCGCAGGCGGATCTGCGGCGGCTCACCTTACTGGACTCCCGCACGCTGGAGTATCCGCTCACAACATGGCAGGTCAGCGCTTACGGCGTCAACGTGCCGCTCTGGCATATCTGGCTGTGGGGCGGCGCGTTAATCGTCCTGCTGTTGGTCGCCGTCGCACTGTTGGGCTTCTCGCTGTGGCGGGAATATACCCGCGCGGCGCGTCAGGCGCGCCAGCAGGTCGATTTTGTCAGTCAGGTGTCGCACGAACTGAAAACACCGCTGACCAACATCACGCTCTATGCCGAACTGCTGCGTGAAGGGCTGGATGATGAACAAACGCACGAGCGACGCTATGTGGATGTGATCACTCAGGAAGGGCAACGGTTATCACGGCTTATCCAGAATATCCTGACCTTTACGCGCGCACCGAAACTGCATCTTCAGCCAGTCAATCTCCGCTGTCTGATGACAGAAATCACGCAGATCTTTACGCCTGCGTTGCAGGCAAAAGGCATGACGATTCACATGTCCTGCCCTGAGAATCTGACATTGCACAGCGATCGCGACGTGATCACGCAAATTGTCAGCAATTTTCTGAGTAATGCCGAAAAATACGCTTCGCAGGGTCAGCGGGTGGATCTGACCGTTGAACGCGTTGCGGAAAACGTGGAGATCGCCGTTCGCGACTATGGTCCCGGTATTGCAGAGAATGAGATGTCCTTGATCTTCCGCCCGTTTTATCGGGTCAAATCCTCCATTACCGAGGGTGTTTCAGGTACCGGTATTGGGCTCACCATCGCTTGCCAACTGGCGCAACGCCTGAACGGCAAGGTTCAGGTAACGGCGCAAGAGCCCGGCGTCCGCTTTACCCTTACGCTGCCGCAGGGATGAGAACATGAAGATATTGATTGCCGAAGATGATGCCAACATCCGCCAGGGTTTGGTGGATGCGCTGTCCCGCGAGGGTTATTCGCTCATTGCCGCACCGGATGGGCGTGCGGCGCTGGAGAGTTATCACCGCGATAAACCGGACTTTGTGCTGTTAGATATTATGATGCCCGAAATGGATGGCTACACGGTCTGCCGGGAAATTCGCCGCCAGAACGAACACATTCCCATCGTGTTTCTCTCCGCCAAAGATGAAGAGATCGACCGTGTCGTGGGGCTGGAACTGGGGGCAGATGACTACATCAGCAAACCGTTTGGTATTCATGAACTGCGGGCACGGATAAAAACCATCGCCCGTCGCTGTTTGAACCATAGCGCCACGCAGCCTAACCTCAGCTTTGCTTTTGGCGACCTGACGGTGTTCCCGAATGAGCTGTGCGCCTGGCGCGGCGAGCAAAAGCTGGAGCTTACGCTGCGGGAAGTCCGCATTTTAAGCTGTCTGGAGCGTCATCAAAATCAGGTGGTTACGCGCGATATGCTGTTCGATGCGGCGTGGGGATACGACTATTTGCCCAATAGCCGTACGCTGGATCAGCACATTTCCCGGCTCCGCAAAGTCATCGAACAGGATGCCAATCAGCCGCAGCTAATCCGAACGGTGCATGGTCTGGGGTATCGATATCAGGTATCGTAACGCACACATTGCGATGTCACCGCTATAACCCGCAGGTCGATTGCGGTTATCATTAATGACATTCACCAGAGCGGGCGCGAAATGCCCGCCAATTCACAGAGCGGATTACACATAGCTAAATCTGCCTAACCAGGAAGTGACTGAATGAGCATTCGTATCATCCCGCAAGATGAGCTGGAAAAGAGCGAGAAACGCGCGACGGATATGATTCCACCGTTATTATTCCCCCGGCTCAAAAATCTGTATAACCGTCGCGCCGAGCGTCTGCGCGAACTGGCTGAGAATAACCCGCTGGGGGATTACCTGCGCTTTGCTGCGCTGATCGCCCATGCCCAGGAGGTGGTGCTGTATGACCATCCGTTGCAGATGGATCTGACCGCACGCATCAAAGAAGCCAACGATCAGGGTAAGCCACCGCTGGATATCCATGTTCTGCCGCGCGACAAACACTGGCAGAAACTGCTGCACTCGCTGATCGCCGAACTGAAACCTGAGATGAGCGGCCCGGCGCTGGCGGTGATCGAAAATCTGGAAAAAGCCTCCGAACAGGAACTGGAACAGATGGCCAGCGCCCTGTTTGCCTCTGATTTCGCCTCGGTCAGCAGCGATAAGGCCCCGTTCATCTGGGCCGCGCTGTCGCTGTACTGGGCGCAAATGGCCAGCCTGATCCCGGGCAAAGCCCGCGCGGAATACGGCGAGCAACGTCAGTACTGCCCGGTGTGCGGCTCGATGCCGGTCTCCAGCATGGTGCAAATTGGCACCACTCAGGGGCTGCGCTATCTGCACTGCAACCTCTGCGAAACTGAGTGGCATGTGGTTCGTGTTAAATGTAGCAACTGCGAGCAAAGCCGCGATCTGCACTACTGGTCACTGGACAATGAGCAGGCGGCAATCAAAGCCGAAAGCTGCGGTGACTGCGGAACCTACCTGAAGATCCTCTATCAGGAAAAAGACCCGAAAGTGGAAGCCGTCGCCGACGACCTCGCGTCGCTGGTGCTGGACGCGCGCATGGAACAAGAAGGCTTCGCCCGCAGTTCCATCAACCCGTTCCTGTTCCCGGGTGAAGGGGAGTAAACGCCTGCAACGTGTGATACCGGACGGTGCTTATCGTCCGGTTTGCAACTGATAAGGGGTAATGACGCCAGGGATCCCTGCAAAATCTCTGGTGTTGCGCGTCACAAGCGCAAACCGATGAATCTGCGCGGTAGCCAGTATGATCGCGTCCGGAAGTTTTATCCCATATTCCTGCCTGAGATTCACGCTTCGCTCAGCAATTTCCAGTGATACACCGATGATATTGAACGCACTCAATGCCACACGCGTACGATATTCCTGATGGTATTTTTTTGCCCCCACCATGACTTCCATCCAGGTAATCAAGCTGATGGCATTCTGCGGCGGATACGCTTCCAGTACCCGCTGCGCTTCCTGGTGCCCGCTAAATAAATCAATCAGGATATTGGTATCGAACAACACGGGTCCCTTTTGCATTACCATTCCTCGCGCAGCGTCCTCTGATACTCAACGCCGTCTTCCTCACAACCCTGCCAGAGCCCCAGCGCATTGGAAATTGTGGTTTCAGCCTGGCCTTGCCTTTCAAGGTACTGTTCAACCGCTTCGCGCAGCAACTCCGCACGGGGCAGATTCCGCTGCTGCTTGAGATCATCAAGGCGTTTGATCACCTCATCGGATAAGTCGAGTAATATTCTGCCCATGTCCATTCCAGCCATTATGCTCACATATACCTCCAGTATATCAGTGGCGAATAATTTTCAAACAACATACACCGTCGGCAAGCAGGAAAAAAGCGATCCCCGTAGTGACTTTTCCTTTTGCGAGGCGCTTTCCAGAATTTCACCCTGACCCAAATCCACCATTCTCTTTCATGAAAAACCAGGTTATAACACTGTATATTCATACAGATTTAAGGGATTAAGAAAATGGCGCTTGAAAACGGTATCGCACAACTGGTCGAGGAATTTATTGCGGCGGGTCGCCCTTCTGCTCGACAGCAACATATTGATGACCGGAGAGCGGGCTATATCGCCAGTACCGTGCTGGCCGGAGAGACCGAAACGCGCGTAGAAGTCAGCGATGTTGAGCTGGAGGGGATGACGCTGCGCGTCGTATCGCCGCGCCACGTTTCGGGCGCTCTGCCCTGCGTTATTTACTACCACGGCGGCTGTTTCGTGAGCGGCGGATTTGCCACCCACGATAATCAGTTGCGGCAACTGGCGCATACCAGCGGTTGCCGGGTGATTGCCGTACAGTACCGCCTCGCGCCAGAACACACGTTTCCTGCGGCGCATGACGATGCCGAAAAAGGGGCCAACCTGATCTGGCAATATGCGGAGCAGCTTGGCGTTGAACGTCAGCACATCACGCTTGCCGGGGACAGTGCGGGCGGACACCTGGCGCTGGTAACGGCATTGCGCCTGAAGGCAGCAAAGCAATGGCTACCCGCACAACTGGTGCTGATCTACCCGATGCTCGACGCGACCGCAAAGTGTGAGAGCTATACCCGCAACGGTCTGGACTACATCATTACCCGCGACACCTTGCTTACCGGGTATGAGAGGTATATGCCCCATACCGACCGCCAGCATCCCGAAGCCAGCCCACTCTGGCGAGATGATCTCAACGACTTACCGCCCACGCACATCATCACCGCTGAATTTGATCCGCTGCGCGACGAAGGCGAACTTTTGTATCACCGACTGACGGCACAACGCGTCGACTGCACCTGCCAGCGCTACCTCGGCGTGATTCATGGGTTTTTCCAGCTAGCCGGCGTCAGTCATGCAGCACGCAGCGCAATGCAGGATATTGCCTGGCGTGTTGCACGGTAAAATATCCCGGTTTTCCGTTGATAGTGCTATCTTGTGTGAATTAATAACACAAGAGGATAAACACATGCCCAGAACGACCAGCATTACGATCGGAGAACACCTGGATCGTTTTATCAATGACATGATTGAAAGTGGGCGCTACGGTTCCACCAGCGAAGTCATTCGTTCAGCGTTACGCTTGCTTGAAGAGCAAGAACTCCGTAACAACGCGCTGCGTGATACGCTGGAGGAGGGGATTCGTAGTGGTGAAAGCGACCTCACATTGCAGGATATCGCAGCAAGGAAAAAGCGCCATTTGAATGTATAAACTCACTCATCGGGCTGTCGACGATTTCGAATCTATTTACGAATATACGTGGAAAAAGTTTGGCTCCCTGCAGGCCGATAAATACACCGGAGAACTGGATTTACTGTTTACGTTATTAGCCAAAAACCCCGTAATGGGACACGACACGTCCAACATCAAAGAAGGTACACGCCAGGTGAATCACCGTCAGCATGCCATCTTTTATCAAAATACGGATTACGGTGTTCTGATAATCCGCATTTTGCATCATCAGATGGACCCAATGCGCTACTTCACTTGACCCCTACTCTTCCTCGTTTCCACCTTCTTCATAGGGGCCAAATGGTCGGGCGGGCAGGACGATGTAAATACCTTCAAAAATAGCGCCCGGTGTGTCATCGCCCAGCAGTTCTACCTGCAGTTGAACCCGCGCCTTTTTCCCGCGCGCCAGACGGTCGAGATCGCCGCTCAATGAGCCGAGATCGGCAACTGCGGCGGGTCTGCCGCTGATAGGCTTACTATAGCGGATATGGGCGTCAGCAAGAATAATCGTGCCACCCAGATGGCGCTCACGCAGCATCAGCCAGATAAGCCCCCAGCCGGTCAGCGTAGCCAGCGAAAACAGGCTCCCGGCAAACAGCGTGTGATGCGGATTTTGATTTCCGGTTTCCGGCATGGTGGTAATAAATTTTTGCCCGGTGTACTGCTGAATACGGACACCCATCTTCTCGCTCAGCGGGATGTGCTCATACCACGCCTGCTGCAGTTGTCCGCACCAGTCGCCGCGATGCAAAATGTCATCGAGCGAGGCAACCGGTTTGATCATCAAAAAGTGGCGGACTGGCGTAGTTTGCGGCGTGGTGATTTCGCCCTGATTGACAAACCCCAGCTTGGCGAAGAATTCGACTGCGTCTTCCCGCGCGCTACAGGTCACTCGTTTGACCCCTTCCTGACGCGCGACGGACTCCAGCGTCATCGCCATCAGCGTTCCCAACCCCTTCTCCTGCACGGTGGGATCGACAGCCATGAAACGGATGGAAGCCTCATTATCGGCATTGATGTACAACCGCCCGACGGCAACCAGATTGCCCTCTTCATCCACCACCATCTGGTGGTGCGCCATCGCGTCCCAGGCATCACGCTCGGAACCCTTCGGTTGATGCAGCGGCTTGCGCAGCATTTCCCAGCGAAACTGATAGTAACGCTCTAATTCTTCTTCTGTTTGCGGTACTCGAAGGTGATACATAGCTGTACTCTCTCTTGTTACCCGCGGCCACGCCGGAAGCTGATTCATACCTGTAACCAGAACGTCACGGGGCCATCATTCACCAGCGCAACCTGCATATCCGCAGCGAAGCGACCGGTCTGCGTGTTCATTTCCTGCTGACGGCAGCGTTCGACGAAATAGTCGTACAGGGCCTCCGCCCGCTCCGGCGTCGCCCCTTTAGAGAACCCCGGGCGCATGCCGCGCTCGGTATCCGCCGCCAGCGTAAATTGTGAAACCACCAGCACGCTCCCGCCCGCCTGTTGCACGTTCAGGTTCATCTTGCCTTCGGCATCGCTAAAAATACGGTAGCCGAGCACGCGTTCACACAGGCGATTCGCTTTCTGCTCGTCGTCATCCTTTTCGACACCCAACAACACTAAAAGTCCTGAGCCAATTTCACCCGTCACTTCGTCCACCACGGTGACGCTGGCACGGGTTACGCGCTGAATTAATGCAATCATGGTTGGTCTGCTTCTTCTTGTTCTGCGGCTTGTTTGAGTTTGCGGTATTCCCCGAGAGTGACAGTTATTTCCGCGCCAAGCAAGACGATACACCACGTCCAGTACACCCAGACAAACAAAATGGGTACCACCGCCAGCACGCCGTAAATAAGCTGATATGACGGGAACATGGTGATATAAAGCGCGAAACCTTTCTTTCCGGCCTCGAACAGTACCGCGGCGACAAAGGCGCCGACAATCGCATCTCGATTCGGTACGCGCGTGGTCGGCACCACGCTGTAGAGGAGCCAGAATGAGAGCCAGGAGAGGATCAGCGGAAAGAGGCGCAGCACATCATCAATCACCGTATTGAGATCGCTGGCCCAGCGTAATGAGAGAAGATAGGAACTGATCGCCAGGCTGGCCCCTGCCAGCAATGGTCCCAGCGTCAAAATCATCCAGTACACGGCAAAGGAGTACACTTTTGGCCGCGTGCGCGTACTGCGCCAGATAGTATTCAGAGCGCTATCAATGGCATACATCAACAACAGCGCGGTGACGATTAACCCGCAGGCTCCCACCGCCGTCATTTTATTAGAGTTGGCGACAAACTGTTCAATATAACGTTGGATCACATCGCCCGTTGCCGGGATAAAGTTGGCAAAAATAAAGTGTCGCAACTGGACGCTGACATCGGAAAACATCGGAAAAGCGGCGAAAAGCGCAAATACAACGGCGATCAGCGGCACTAATGAGAGCAACGAGACGTAGGCAAGATTCCCTGCCAGGGTCGTCATATTGTCCTCATCAATGCGCTTCCAGAGGAGCTTCAGCCAGGCCCAGATCGGTCGGGTATGATGCCTGGCTTTTTGATGCACGGTTTTTAGCATAACAACTTCGCGAAATAGTCAGGGATGACGGTTTTATCGGTCACCAGAATGCTGGTTATCCCCAACTGGTTGGCCCCTTCTATATTATCGACGTTGTCGTCAAAAAAGACCGTATCGCTCGCTGAAAAACCCTCTTGCTGTAACACATGCTGATAAATCCGCGTCTCCGGCTTGCGCATCCCCAGATCCTGCGACAAATAAATATGGTCCGCCGCCTGGCGAATCTCTGGATATTCATCTGGCCAGAACGTCGTATGCAGCCGGTTGGTGTTCGACAGGACGACCACGCGATGCCCCTGCTCACGCAGTTTCTGCATGATATCGATAACCTCAGGCCGCAGCGCGACAAAAACGGCCTGCCAGCCGTGGGAAAACTGTTCGTAGCTCAGCGACAGATCCATCTCATGGCAAAGGGCCTCGGCAAACGCTTCGTCAGTGATTTCTCCCCGTTCGTGCTGATGGAAGGCCTCACCCATCGTAAAGCTCTGCTTTAGCGATGCCAGCGGCACACGGCTCAGATCGCTCCAGGTACCTAATACGCGGTTGAAGTCGATATCGACAATCACATTACCCAAATCAAAGATATAGAGCATGTCCCTCTCCTTACTTGCCGTGGATGAATAACTGTAGCGGGAAAGGGGCGTTTTGACTATGCGCCCGTCAGGGAAAGATGAAGGAAAAAAAGGCGATGCCCTGAGGGCATCGCCTTGTTCTGGTGTGATATTTATCGGTTTCTCAGAAGCTGTATTTCACCCCGAACATCGCGGTGGTATCGCTGTAGCTGTTGTCGCCTACCTGCTGCGCAACGTTACCCCACACCTGCAGGCGAGGATTGATTTGCCCTTCGACGCCCACTTTCAGTTCACCAATGTTACGTGTCCCGCTGATTTCATCCTTGATGGAGCCCATCTGTACGGTCTGATTATTGGTATTGTGGATCCAGTTTGCTTCAATAAACGGTTGGAAATCGCGGCCTTTATCGGCATCTTTCTCCGCGTGACCTTTCAGGTAAGCACGGACACCAAGGCGTGTCATCAGGTTACCATCCGTCTTGTCTTTCACCTGAGTTCCGTTGTGTTCGCGGTGTGAATCAGCCTGCACGTCCATCCAGATAACCTGTGCTTTCGGTTGGATCCAGTAGGTTTTATTCTCACTTTCCCCGACCAGGAAGCTGTAACCGCCTTCAACAGACGCCGTGATACCGTCGGATTTGTAGTTTTCGCTGGCCAGATGATCGCCGCTAACGGTGTTATCAAACCAGTTATACAGCACCCAGCTATCCAGATAGGTCCCGGTCTTATCCGCTTCATTGGCATACCAGGTGGCATACAGACCCACGCTGTAACCATCTACCTGACCACGAGACGCATAGCCAGTGTAGCTGTTACGGGTTTTACTTTTCTGGTTGGCATAACCCGCCATGGCACCCAGATGCCAGCGATCGAGGCCGTCACTGCTCCATTGCGCCAAATCGCCGCCTAACTGCAGAACATAACGGTTAGCGGTGGTTTTCAGCTGTCCGCTGCCGTCAGTGAAGCGATTATGGCCACCTACGTTACGCATCCACATGGTGGTGACTTTTTCTTCGCCAGTCAGCATGTCGGTGTACTGAGTCTCACCCAGACGGTCGTGCAGACGGGTGATAAACATGGTATTAGCCGCATAGTTGTTCGCCAGATAGCTCCCAAATTCAGGGCGATACTGGTGCTCCACAGGCGGTGGGGTTGGCGCTGGCGGTCCTGGAGGATCAACCGGGTCTGGCTGTGCGGGATCGGGATCTGGCTCCGGTTCTGGATCAACGGGCGGCGGCGGATCCACCGGTGACAGTTCGCTGGTCAGATACCAGTCACTGGCTTTTTTCACCACATCATAGTCATACGCACCGGCGACGATACGCCCTGATTTTGTAAAGGTACCGTCAGAGTTGCCGGCAACCTCGACAATTTTGATCCCATCGACAGTCAGTTCACCGACACCACCAATGTTGTTGATGCCCACTTTGGTATTACCGGAGGTATCGCCATTCACTTTCAGCATGTCAGTTAATGAACCGTCACCTTCCAGTACGGTGTTCAGCACTAACAACGCGTTGGTCCCGATGTAGTTTCCTATCACAGTCAACGTCTTGAACGTTCCCGCATCATCGCGAGACACGCCGTCAGGACTGTAGCGCAGCGTCGCCTGATCCAGGGTCAGGTTTGTTAACACAGAGGATTTGGTCATCATCCACTGGCTGTCATCCCCTTTGATGTTCAGATTCACGGTTGACACATCGTCGACACTGGAAGAACCCACAAAGCTGGAGGTATCTGCCATATTCAGCGCAATTTTGCCGCCGTTGATAGCGTTAATATTGCCTTCAATATCAAAGACGCCTTCGGTATCCGTCAGAGCCGTTCTGTCAATATTGAGTCTGTCGGTTCTCTGGTGAGTATCGGCGATCGCCGGAACGGCCAGCGCCTGGCTGGAGATAATAGAATCTACCCCGTTGGCCTGAATCACATCCGTGCTATTAGCGGCTCGGAGTTTAGCACCGCCAGCCAGATAGACATGGCCGGGACGCACGTTATCGGTGTAAGTCCCCTGCTGCTCAGTTGCTGCATAAATCGCAAACGCGTTTTCACCCGTCGTCGAAATATCAGCACCATCACCTAGCTGGACAATACCGCCTTTGTTGGCGTAGACGGCGTGGCCTGCTTTCGTGGCGGTCGAGATCTCAGAATCATCACCGACAAAGACGTAAGCGTTACCTAAGGTGTTATTGTTTCGTTGATATAAAAGATAATCTAGCGCACTAATGTTGTTCAGATCGACATCCCGGTTACCGGCATAAACTGCATAACCTCTACTATCGCTGGTATTTGTCGCCGTCCCAGTACCTGTAACCTTAATCACATTACTACCGGCTAACACAATAATACTATTGGCACTGGCATTCTGGAAGTTGTTGGCCCGGACCGCTACCCCATCCTTTACAGCAATATTGGACGATCCTGTGACATATACTAATGAATCATAGTTGTTATTAAAATCAGATGCAGCGTTAATACCGTCCGCCGAGGAACCCGTGGTTTCAATCGTTAAGTTTCGGGCTTTTAAGAAAACGGCCTCGCTGTTACCTCTGATCGCATCAGCCGCCGAACCAGATGTTTTAACCGTCAGGTCTTTGAGATCTAGCGCGCTCATGCCACTGGTTTGCAAATAAACACCGAAACCTTGTAAAGGTATCTTTCCCTGGGCAGTAGTCGTGACCGTTATGCTGTCATAATCACTGAGTGGGGTCGCGCCTCCATAGAAATAAAGAACGTTATCAAAGTCAAGCGTTTGCGCTACACTGGCTGTTGGAACAAAGCCGCCAGCAGTAACAAGCGCTACGGCAATGCTTAATGCCGTTTTTTTTAATATGGAACTTTCATCCATACTCTTATTTGTAATTTTCATTTACTCACCTCTTCCTTAAAGGTTCCTACTGCTCTGCTGACCATTGAGGAATCAGAACGCCGTAATATGTAGTTGAAGAAAAAATTAATATAAGCCCCCCGCCATCCATTAGCTAAATAAACGGAATCACATAAGATGGAGGGAATTAGCACCTTTATAGACTGAATACATTTAATTATATCGCCTGTCAACTAATAGCCTGCAGCGCTAAAAAGACAAAATTAAGAACACAATTAATATATTGATAGAATTCTTATAGGATGAATCGAAATTAATTAAAGAATGGTTTTCCAGAGAAGTGAACACCGATAAAACAAAGAAATTTTTGCAGGTCGTGAAAAATAACGAAAGAATATTAGGAATTTTACAATACAGACCAGGATGAATCTCGAACAGTAAAAAATGTGAGCAAGACCGCCTTCAGGGACGGTCTTCGATGGCGCGGAAAGTTACGCAGAAACGACATCATCCTGGTCCGGACTAACCTGGACGATTTCAACCTGATGAGACTGGAGAAGCGTATGGAGGGCCGGACCGGGAAGCTCATCCGTAAACAGTGCAGTGACGGAAGAGATATTGCCTATCTCAACCGCCGCTGAAGCGTGGTATTTCGTATGGTCGGCAGCAAGCAGAATATGCCTTGCGTGGGCCATCATCGTCTTCACCACGCTGGCCTCATTGACGTCAAATTCTAACATCGCGCCATCGCTTTCAATCGCCCCGACGCTGGTGACGAGATAGTCCGCACGGAAATCGCCGACGAACGCGGTCGCAGAAGGGCCAATAATACCGCTGTTATGTGGCCGCAGTGTTCCACCGGGGACCATCACTTCGAAGCGGGGATTGTTATAGAGAATATGCGCAACCCGAAGGCTATTGGTGATGATGCGCAGATGATTGTGGTTCAATAACGCTCGCGCCACCTGTTCCACGGTGGTGCCAATGGTAATGAACACCGTTGAACCATCTGGAATATAGTCCGCCACCGCTTCCGCGATGGCTTTCTTCTCTTGCGTCCACGAGACTTCACGTTGCTCAAAAGCGGTGTTAACCACGCTGGATGCGCGGCCTGCACCGCCGTGATGACGGGTAATCAGCCCCTGTTCGCTTAATTTACGAATATCACGGCGCACCGTCTGCGTAGAGACATCCAGTAAACCCGCCAGTTCATCAATGTTCATATACCCACGCTCACCAACGAGCGATAGCAACTGATCATGCCGTGGGTTACCGGTCAGTTCGGTAAAACTCATGAAAATTCCTCGAAAAACCATTGCCCTGCATTTTATACAAAAAGTGACAGAAAAGATCGGGTTTGATCACAGTCAGGAATTCCTGCACGCCCGCCGGGTCGGGTACACTTCAGCGCCGCCACCCCACTGGCGAATCTGACCGCGTCTTTCAGTTCGCTTCCTGACGCGAGGCTGAATGCCAGTGCACCGTGGAAAACATCGCCTGCCCCGGTTGTATCCACCACATCCACCGCAAAACCGGCCTGGTGTTGCAGCATGCCATTTTCTATCCAGTAACACCCTTCGCTACCTTGCGTGACGTAGACATGTCCATTTGTGAGCGTTTGTGATTGTTTCAACGCCTTGGCGGTCTCATTGATGCCCGTCAGGCGCGCCAGACCCGGGGCCGAAAACGCGGCATGATCGCTTAAAGCCACCAGCTCACTAATGTCCTGCGGCGTCACATCGCCATCCAGTAGCGTCTTCACGCCCGCCTGACGCGCCAGCGTAAAGGCCTGCTTTGCCCCTTCATGCCAGCGAACGTCCGCCAGTACCACATCCCACTGAGAAAAGTCGATGTCGTTAAGCCAGTCAGCCTCCATCAGCAGATCGGGGCTGGGGAAATTAACGATAATCCGCTCCCCATGAGCGTCGACCATAATGGCGGACTGCGAAGACTTCGCTCCGGCATAGCGCCGGGTGTATCGGGTATTTACCCCCAGGGATTCCAGCTCCGCCAGCAGGTGTTTTCCGGTGTCGTCATCACCCACGCGGCCAATAAAGTCCACCTGAGCGCCCAACCTTGCCGCAGCCACTGCGGCTGTCGCAGCAGGCCCGCCGCCCACTTCGGTATAACGATTCGCCACATACTTACCGCCCTCCGTTGGTAGCGTTTCTACATAATAGATGCGATCCAGCACAGTAATACCTACACAAGCAATACGAATCATGGTCGTTCCTTAAGCATTTCGGGATGAGATTATTTTAATTCCACAAAATGTTTAAAAAGTGACGGCTGTCAATTTTTTGACCATAAATTACAAATACGATCAAAAACAGACATAAACAACCGGTCATAAGTGACAAAAAATGACACCACCGTCTCAGGAGAACGATATGGCAGTAATCGCATTTATCGGATTAGGACAGATGGGCGCCCCAATGGCGAGCAATTTACTAAAGCAGGGTCACCAACTCAGCGTTTTTGACGTTAACGCCGATGCCGTACAGCGTCTGGTCGAAAAAGGGGCACAACCAGCCCGCTCTCCAGCACAGGCCGCAGAAGGCGCTGAGTTTGTCATCACGATGCTGCCCAACGGCGATCTGGTACACAGCGTGTTATTGGGTGAAGGCGGTGTTTGTGAAAGCCTCTCCCCACAAGCTCTGGTGATCGATATGTCAACCATCCATCCCTTACAGACTGACAAGCTGATCGCCGACCTGCGCGCTAAAGGTTTCTCCATGATGGATGTACCGGTCGGGAGAACCTCCGACCACGCCGTTGCCGGTACATTGCTGTTGCTGGCGGGCGGCACACCGGACCAGGTCGAGCGCGCCACACCGGTACTGATGGCAATGGGCAATGAACTGATTAACGCCGGAGGCCCCGGGATGGGGATCCGCGTGAAATTGATTAACAACTATATGAGCATCGCGCTGAATGCCCTGTCAGCCGAAGCCGCCGTGCTGTGTGAAGCACTGGGCCTCTCCTTCGATGTGGCGTTACAGGTCATGAGCGGTACACCCGCAGGTAAAGGTCACTTCACCACCTCGTGGCCGAATAAAGTGCTGAAAGGCGATCTTTCCCCGGCCTTCATGATCGACCTGGCCCACAAAGATCTTGGCATCGCGCTGGATGTCGCCAACCAGCTGCACGTTCCTATGCCGCTCGGCGCAGCGTCCAGGGAAGTTTATAACCAGGCGCGAGCCGCTGGCCGTGGGCGGGAAGACTGGACCGCCATTCTTGAACAGGTTCGCACTTCTGCCGGACTGAAAAACCACCATTGACAGGTAAAAAGGACTGAAGAATGACCACGTACACCCTGAAAGATATCACACGACCTTCCGGCGGTTTCGCCATGCTGGCCGTTGACCAGCGTGAAGCGATGCGCCTGATGTTTGCCGCCGCAGGCACGCCAATGCCGGTCACCGATCAGCATCTCACGGATTTTAAAGTCAATGCTGCAAAGATTCTCTCGCCGTATGCCTCCGCGATCCTGCTTGACCAACAGTTTTGCTACCGCCAGGCGGTAGAGCAAAACGCAGTTGCCAAAAGCTGCGCCATGATTGTCGCCGCCGACGCCTTCATCCCAGGTAATGGCATTCCCGTCGACAGCGTGGTGATTGATAAAAGCATCAATCCGCAAGCCGTAAAGCAGGATGGCGCGAAAGCCTTAAAGCTGCTGGTGCTCTGGCGTAGTGATGAAGACGCGCAGCAACGTCTTGAAATGGTGAAAGAGTTCAATGCGTTGTGCCATAGCCATGGTCTGTTGAGCATCATCGAACCGGTGGTCCGTCCGCCGCGTCGCGGAGATAAATTCGATCGCGAACAGGCAATTATCGATGCCGCTAAAGAGCTGGGCGACAGCGGCGCCGATCTCTACAAGGTCGAAATGCCGCTGCATGGTAAAGGCACACAACAAGCCCTGCTCAGCGCGTCTCAACATCTGAACGAACACATCAATATGCCGTGGGTCATTCTCTCTTCCGGCGTTGACGAAAAGCTGTTTCCACGCGCGGTCAGCGTCGCGATGAGTGCTGGCGCTTCCGGTTTCCTGGCCGGTCGTGCGGTCTGGTCATCGGTGGTTGGCCTGCCGGACAGCGAGATGATGCTGCGTGATGTTTCTGCACCTAAATTGCAACGCTTAGGTGAAATTGTCGATGAAATGATGGCCCGCCGCCGTTAATACGAGGATCAAAGAATGAAATGGTTTAACACAATGAGCCACAACCGCTGGCTGGAACAAGAAACCGACCGCATCTTCAATTTTGGTAAGAATGCGGCAGTACCGACCGGATTCGGCTGGCTGGGTAACAAAGGACAGATCAAAGAAGAGATGGGCACGCACCTGTGGATCACCGCCCGTATGCTGCACGTCTATTCCGTCGCCGCTGCGATGGGCAGACCAGGCGCTTACAGCCTGGTTGATCACGGCATCAAGGCTATGAACGGCGCGCTACGGGATAAAAAATACGGCGGCTGGTACGCCTGTGTGAATGACGAAGGCGTGGTGGATGCCTCCAAACAGGGATACCAACACTTTTTTGCGCTGCTGGGCGCTGCCAGCGCGGTCACCACCGGACACCCTGAGGCCAGGAAACTGCTCGATTACACCATTGAAGTCATTGAGAAATACTTCTGGAGTGAAGAAGAGCAAATGTGTCTGGAATCCTGGGATGAAGCGTTTAGCAAAACCGAAGACTATCGCGGCGGCAATGCCAATATGCACGCCGTTGAAGCCTTCCTGATTGTTTACGACGTCACCCATGACAAAAAATGGCTGGATCGTGCGATCCGCATCGCCTCGGTCATCATTCACGATGTCGCCCGCAAAGGGGAATACCGTGTCAATGAGCACTTCGACGTGAACTGGAACCCGGTCCGCGATTACAACAAAGACAACCCCGCTCATCGTTTCCGCGCCTATGGCGGCACGCCTGGCCACTGGATTGAGTGGGGGCGTCTGATGCTGCATATCCACGCCGCGTTAGAAGCAAGATGCGAGCAGCCGCCCGCCTGGTTACTGGAAGACGCAAAAGGTCTTTTCCACGCCACCATTCGTGATGCCTGGGCACCCGATGGCGCTGACGGTATCGTGTACACCGTTGGCTGGGATGGTAAGCCCATTGTTCGTGAACGTGTGCGCTGGCCCATTGTGGAAGCGATGGGCACCGCCTATGCACTGTATACGGTAACGGGCGATCGTCAGTACGAAACCTGGTATCAGACATGGTGGGAATACTGCATTAAGTACCTGATGGATTACGAAAATGGTTCATGGTGGCAGGAGCTGGATGCTGACAACAAGGTCACAACCCGGGTATGGGACGGCAAGCAGGATATTTATCACCTGTTGCATTGTCTGGTCATCCCGCGCATCCCGCTAGCACCTGGTCTGGCACCTGCCGTTGCGGCGGGCCTGTTGGACATTAATGCGAAATAAATCAGTCTGAGAAACACGGCATAGCAACATGCGAACGTTGCCTGTGCCGTTGTTCACGAAGGGGCTCTCATAGACAGGTGACGTGTATGCAAAGTAGTGGGAATTCGATTTTACTCGTTGCGGGCGATTATCGGGCGCAGATTGTTTCTGTCGGTGCAGGTCTTGCCGAACTGACCTGGCAGGGCAAGCATCTGGTCATACCGCACAATCCAGAAGAAATGCCACTGGCTCATCTGGGCAAGGTATTGATCCCTTGGCCTAATCGCATTTCCAACGGCTGCTACCAGTATAAGGGGCGGGACTATCAGTTACCGATCAATGAGCACAGTTCTCAGGCGGCCATTCATGGTCTGCTTGCCTGGCGCGACTGGCAGATTGAGGCGTTGACGGCGACAAGGGTCTCTTTGACGCTTTTTTTACCGCCCAGTTATGGTTACCCCTTCTCGTTGATGTCTCAGGTTATCTACTCACTGGACGCGGAGATGGGGCTTTCTGTTGCCATCATCAGTAAAAATAGTGGTAAACAACCCGCACCCTACGGCGTCGGGATCCACCCCTATTTAACCTGCAATTTAGCGCCTGTTGATGACTGTATGCTGCAACTTCCGGCAAAGCAGGTTTTTGCTGTCGATGCAAAGGCCAACCCCACGACGTTATATCCCGTTGAAGAAATGGATTTGGACTATTCCACCTTGCGTACTGTAGGCGATCAAAAAATTGATCATACCTTCAGGACACACGGTAGCCCGTGGGAAATGCAGATGATTCATCAACAGCAGGCACTGTCCGTCAGTTTATTTTCCGATCAGCCGTGGTTACAGGTTTACAGTGGAGAAAAATTAGATCGTCAGGGATTAGCTGTCGAACCCATGAGTTGTCCACCCAATGCGTTTAACTCTGGGACAGATTTAATATTACTCAAGCCCCAAGAACAACATCAGTTATTTTTTAATATTCGAGGCAAAAAAACAGCAGTGTAATAACTTATTTAATGCAAAAAGCTCATCTCTTCGGACTTAAAAATATCCGGAGTCACATTTTGAAGCTTTATTTGATAATGAAGGAATGACAATGGATTTCTTTACTTTATTTACTCCCGATGGCGTGATGTTAGATAACCAGGTTGTCTATACCGTCATCGCATTAATGTTTCTTTATACCTTTGTGGGGATATGTGCAGGTTTTGGTGGCGGATTAACCACCATGCCGCTCATCACTCTGATGCTGCCCGTTAAAATGGCGACCCCACTTTCCGTTATTGTCGGTACGGCGACGGCCATTTATGCCACCTGGCTGTCACGCAAAGAGACAGACTGGCGTTCGGCGGCGGTGCTGATCGGCTTCTCATTCCTGGGGATCCCGGTAGGCCTGTATGCGCTGTCTTACCTGCCCGATCACATCATGAAAATTGGATTGGGTGGATTTCTGATCCTCTACTCGTTCTACAGCATGTTTATTCCTCGCCTGCCCGTTTACGACCGCCGCTGGATTGCTGCGCCGTTGGGTGCTGTCGCGGGTGCATTGGGTGCTGCCTTCTCGACGAACGGCCCACCGGTAGTGATGTACGGCATGTTGCGTAATTTAGGCCCGGCGGCTTTTCGCGGTACATTGAATGCGTTCTTTACGGCGAATAATATTGCCGTGGTTGGCGGTCTGGCGACCAGCGGGATATTGACGATCTCAACCTTTAAACTGGTCATTTTCTGTATTCCTACCATGATCCTCGGTTCACTGGTTGGACAGTATGTGCATAAACGTATTTCCGTAAAAGTCTTCCGTGTTCTGGTTTTTTTATTGTTGATTGCCTCTGGGGCCATGTTAATAAAAGGGGCAATGGGTATTTCCGCGTTCACTGCGCTCCTGCCACCTTTTGTCTTGCTGGCAGTATTACAGCTATTGCTGGGTAAAAAAATAGCGGAGATCCGTAAAGCGGATACCGGTCAATAATAACGAATTATCTTTTTTACGCGCTACCTAATGGTCGCGCGTAACGGTTTAAAGCGAATGAAAAATAGCAAACCATAATCCATTACTGTGCTCGCGTTCCCTATTTCATGGAGAGTTTTATATGAGTACGCAAACCCGACATTTATCGTTTGTTCAGGTCGAAAAAATTATTGATGGTTTTGCATTACGTTATCAGCAGCGCGTGATCTTACGCCATACGACAGAATCCCCCTGTCTGTGGGTAGGTGCTGGCGTCGCCGATATCGATATGTTTCGCGGTAACTTCAGCATTAAAGATAAGCTTAACGAGAAAATTGCCCTGACCGATGCCACGGTCAGCGAATCAACCGATGGCTGGCAAGTACGCTTTAGCCGTGGTGATGCCGTCAATGCGACGCTGCATATCTCTGTCGATGAAGCGGGTCGTCTGCAGTTGGA
This sequence comes from Citrobacter freundii complex sp. CFNIH2, assembly GCF_002880615.1. Lineage (NCBI taxonomy): Bacteria > Pseudomonadati > Pseudomonadota > Gammaproteobacteria > Enterobacterales > Enterobacteriaceae > Citrobacter > Citrobacter freundii complex sp. CFNIH2. The sequence goes on from NZ_CP025757.1 coordinate 3,828,792, forward strand.
TCTGCACAACGACGATCGCAACCATAACCGCATCTGGCTAAGACTGGCTGCTAACCCGGACGACCATGTTTATGGCTGCGGTGAACAGTTCTCTTACTTCGACCTGCGCGGGAAACCGTTCCCGCTGTGGACCAGCGAACAGGGGGTGGGCCGTAACAAAACCAGCTACGTCACCTGGCAAGCCGACTGCAAAGAGAACGCCGGCGGGGACTACTACTGGACCTTCTTCCCGCAACCTACGTTTGTCAGTACGCAGAAGTATTACTGCCACGTTGATAATAGCTGCTACATGAATTTTGACTTTAGCGCGCCGGATTATCACGAACTGGCATTGTGGGAGGATAAAACCACCCTGCGTATTGAATGCGCCGACACCTATATCGCGCTGCTGGAAAAACTGACCGCGCTGTTAGGTCGTCAACCCGAGTTGCCAGACTGGATTTATGATGGCGTCACACTGGGCATTCAGGGCGGCACCGACGTTTGCCAGAAAAAACTGGATACGATGCGCCGTGCTGGCGTGAAGGTAAACGGCATCTGGGCGCAGGACTGGTCCGGGATTCGCATGACTTCATTCGGTAAGCGCGTGATGTGGAACTGGAAGTGGAACAGCGACAACTATCCACAACTGGACAGCCGTATCAAACAGTGGAATGCCGAAGGCGTGAAATTCCTTTCATATATCAACCCGTATGTCGCCAGCGATAAAGACCTGTGCGCCGAAGCGGCAAAACACGGCTATCTGGCAAAAGATATGTCAGGTAATAATTACCTTGTTGAATTTGGTGAGTTTTACGGTGGCGTGATTGATTTGACCAACCCGGCGGCTTATGACTGGTTCAAAGGCGTCATCAAGAAAAACATGATCGAACTCGGCTGCGGCGGTTGGATGGCGGACTTTGGCGAATACCTGCCGACCGACACGGTTCTGCATAACGGCGTCAGTGCTGAGATCATGCATAACGCCTGGCCTGCACTGTGGGCAAAATGTAACTACGAGGCGCTTCAGGAAACCGGCAAGCTTGGCGAAATCCTGTTCTTCATGCGTGCGGGTTATACCGGCAGTCAGAAGTATTCCACCATGATGTGGGCTGGCGATCAGAACGTGGACTGGAGTCTGGATGATGGCCTTGCTTCCGTTGTCCCCGCCGCGCTCTCGCTGGCCATGACCGGTCACGGCCTGCACCACAGCGACATCGGTGGTTACACCACGCTGTTTGACATGAAACGCAGCAAAGAGCTGCTGCTGCGCTGGTGTGATTTCAGCGCCTTCACGCCGATGATGCGTACCCATGAAGGTAACCGTCCCGGTGATAACTGGCAGTTTGACGGCGATGGCGAAACCATTGCCCATTTCGCCAGAATGACGACTGTCTTTACCTCTCTGAAGCCGTATCTCAAGCAAGCCGTCGCACAAAACACCGCAACCGGCTTGCCAGTCATGCGTCCGCTATTCCTGCATTACGAAGACGATGCACACACCTACACCCTGAAATACCAATACCTGCTGGGACAGGATCTGCTGGTCGCTCCGGTACATGAGCAGGGTCGCAACGACTGGACGCTGTATCTGCCGGAGGATAACTGGGTGAACCTCTGGACTGGTGAAACCCATCGGGGTGGCGAGATCACCGTGGATGCGCCGCTGGGTAAACCGCCGGTCTTTTATCGCGCGAAAAGTGAGTGGGCGTCGCTGTTTGCATCTTTACGCCACATCTAATAAGGCTCGCCCGTGGGGAAACTCACGGGCAAATGAGGGATAATCATGAGTCAAAACATAACCAATCCGGCAACCCTACGCTTGCCTTTTAAGGAAAAACTCGCCTACGGGATAGGTGATTTAGGTTCCAATATTCTTCTGGATATCGGTACGCTCTATTTACTGAAGTTTTATACCGATGTTCTCGGTTTACCGGGCACATATGGTGGCATTATTTTCCTTATTGCCAAGTTTTTTACCGCGTTTACCGATATGGGAACCGGTATTATGCTCGATTCACGGCGTAAAATCGGTCCAAAAGGTAAATTCCGCCCTTTCGTTATGTATGCTGCGTTTCCGGTGACCCTGCTGGCTATCGCTAACTTTGTCGGTACACCGTTTGAAATTACCGGAAAAACGGTAATGGCGACTGTCCTGTTCATGCTCTACGGGCTGTTCTTCAGCATGATGAACTGCTCCTATGGCGCAATGGTGCCCGCCATCACTAAAAACCCGGACGAACGCGCCTCGCTCGCCGCCTGGCGGCAGGGTGGTGCGACGCTTGGCCTATTGCTATGTACCGTCGGTTTTGTGCCGGTCATGAACCTGATCGAAGGCAATTCGCAGCTAGGGTATATCTTCGCCGCAACGCTGTTCTCTCTGTTCGGACTGTTTTTCATGTGGTGGTGCTATGCCGGGGTAAAAGAGCGCTATGTCGAAGTGAAACCCATCGACGCGGCGCAGAAACCCGGATTATTGCAATCATTTCGCGCCATCGCCGGTAACCGCCCACTGTTCATTCTGTGTATTGCCAACCTCTGTACGCTCGGCGCATTTAACGTCAAGCTGGCGATCCAGGTTTATTACACCCAGTACGTGCTGAACGACCCGATTTTGCTTTCATGGATGGGCTTTTTCAGCATGGGATGTATTTTCATCGGCGTCTTTTTAATGCCGGGGATGGTCCGCCGCTTTGGCAAGAAAAAGGTCTATATCGGCGGACTGCTGATTTGGGTCGCAGGCGATCTGCTTAACTACTTCTTCGGCGGAGGATCGGTCAGTTTTGTCGCCTTCTCATGCCTGGCGTTCTTCGGCTCTGCGTTTGTAAACAGCCTGAACTGGGCGCTGGTCTCCGATACGGTAGAATACGGCGAATGGCGTACCGGCGTACGTTCTGAAGGAACGGTCTACACTGGCTTCACCTTCTTCCGTAAAGTCTCACAAGCGCTGGCGGGTTTCTTCCCGGGATGGATGCTGACCCAAATAGGCTATGTGCCAAACGTGGTGCAATCGGCGGGAACGGTCGAGGGCCTGCGACAACTGATCTTTATTTATCCCTGTGCGCTGGCAGTCGTCACCGTTATTGCGATGGGCTGTTTCTACGATCTCAACGAAAAGATGTATATCCGTATCGTTGGCGAAATCGAAGCCCGTAAACGCGTTATTCCAGTGTGAGAAAGAGTGGCAATTTGCGGGACTTCACGAGGATTGATTATGTCTGACCAAGATCCACTAACCCTGAAACTGAGTTTGCGAGAAAAACTGGCCTACGGCGTGGGCGATATTGGCTCCAATCTCATGCTGAGCGTCGGCACATTATATCTGCTGAAATTTTATACTGATGAGTTGGGAATGCCCGCCTATTACGGTGGGATCATCTTTCTGGTGGCAAAATTCTTTACCGCATTCACCGATATGCTCACCGGATTTCTGCTTGACTCACGCAGAAATATTGGACCAATGGGGAAATTCCGCCCCTTTATCCTGTATGCGGCAATCCCTTCAGCGATTATTGCGACGGTACAATTTATTACCACCACATTTAGCCTGCCGATCAAAACCGCCATCGCAACAGGGTTGTTTATGTTATTTGGCCTTTTCTACAGCCTGATGAACTGCTCTTATGGTGCAATGATCCCTGCGATGACCAAAAACTCGAACGAACGGGCGCAACTGGCTGCTTTCCGGCAGGGAGGCGCAACCGTGGGGCTATTAGTTTGCACGGTGGCATTTATTCCTCTGCAATCGCTCTTTTCTTCTTCAGCCCTCGGCTATGCTTGTGCCGCATTCATTTTTTCTGTCTGTGGATTTGGGTTCATGATGCTGTGCTTCAAAGGCGTGAAGGAGCATTACAGAGAAACCGTCTCATCAGAGCATAAGATGGGTATCCTCAAGTCGTTCTTCGCCATTTTTCATAATCCGCCACTGCTCGTACTCTGTATCGCCAACTTATGTACGCTGGCTGCCTTTAATATCAAATTAGCCATTCAGGTCTATTACACACAATACGTCCTGAACGATCCGCATCTATTATCATGGATGGGATTCTTCAGCATGGGATGTGTTTTAATCGGTGTCATTCTTGTCCCCTGGACGGTTAAATGCTTCGGTAAAAAACAGGTGTACTTAGCCGGTATGGTGTTATGGGCGCTTGGCGATATCCTGAATTATTTCTGGGGCGACAGTTCCTTCACCTTTATCATCTTCTCCTGCATTGCCTTTTTCGGCACCGCCTTCGTTAACAGCCTGAACTGGGCACTGGTGCCGGATACCGTCGATTACGGCGAATGGAAAACGGGGATTCGCGCAGAAGGTTCCGTCTACACGGGATATACTTTTTCGCGGAAGATTTCCGCTGCGCTGGCGGGGTTCCTGCCCGGTATTATGCTGACCCAGATTGGCTATGTCCCAAACATCGCACAAAGTGATGCCACCTTACTGGGATTACGCCAGTTAATTTTTCTCTGGCCCTGTGGTCTGGCGATGATTGCCGCATTGACTATGGGTTTCTTTTATAAGCTCAACGAAGCGCGCTTCGCTTTTATTATCGAGGAAATTAATCAACGAAAAAAGAATAACACTACTTCTGACGTAACTAATAACGATAATAACATCGCTACTGTAAATCTATAAATAAAACTTGCCGCTATTTCCATCCTAATGGATGGCGGCTTCCCTACGCTTAAAAAATGGATTTATGATGAAAACATTAAACACCATCATCCTGTTATCTTCAGTGATATCAACCTCTGTTTTTGCCGGTGCTTATGTCGAAAACCGGGAAGCTTATAATCTGGCCTCCGACCAGCAGGAGATCATGTTACGTGTTGGCTATAACTTCGATATGGGTGCCGGCATCATGCTCACCAACACCTACACGCTCCAGCGTGAAGACGAGTTAAAGCACGGTTATAACGAGATTGAAGGTTGGTACCCGTTATTCAAACCCACGGACAAATTAACCATCCAACCCGGCGGATTGATTACCGACAAGAGTATTGGTTCCAGCGGCGCGGTCTATCTCGACGTCAATTACAAGTTTACTCCGTGGTTTAATCTGACGGTACGTAACCGCTACAATCATAATAATTACAGCTCGGTCGATTTAAATGGCGATCGGGATAATAACGATACCTATGAGATCGGCAACTACTGGAACTTTATTATTACCGATAAATTCTCGTATACCTTTGAACCCCACTATTTTATGCGGGTAAATGATTTTAATAGCAGCAATGGCAAGGATCATCACTGGGAAATTACGAATACCTTCCGTTATCGGATCAACCAGAACTGGCTGCCCTACTTCGAACTACGCTGGCTGGATCGTAACGTAGAACCCTATCACCGCGAACAAAATCAGATTCGCGTTGGGGTTAAATATTTCTTCTGAACAGATTGAGGTAAAGAAAAGCCGCTGATATCAGCGGCTTTTTCGTCACAAGATGATGAATTAATCTTCTTTCGGACCACGGTTCGCGCGGCGGCGATCGTTTTCCGTCAGGTGACGTTTACGAATACGGATAGACTGCGGAGTCACTTCTACCAGTTCGTCGTCATCGATGAACTCCAGAGCTTGTTCCAGGGTCATCTTAACCGGCGGAACCAGAACCGTGGCTTCGTCGGTACCGGAAGCACGCATGTTGGTCAGTTTCTTACCGGTCAGGCAGTTTACGGTCAGGTCGTTGGAACGGCTATGAATACCGATGATCTGGCCTTCGTACACTTCGGCACCGTGACCCAGGAACAGCTTACCGCGGTCCTGCAGGCTGAACAGTGCAAACGCAACCGCTTTACCCTGACCGTTGGAGATCAGTACGCCGTTCTGACGCTGACCCACTTCACCCGGACGTACGTCGTCGTAGTGACTGAAGGTGGAGTACAGCAGACCGGTACCGGAAGTCATGGTCATGAATTCTGAACGGAAGCCGATCAGACCACGGCTTGGGATCACGTAGTCGAGACGTACGCGGCCTTTGCCATCTGGATTCATGTTTTTCAGGTCGCCTTTACGCTCACCCAGTGCCTGCATGACAGAACCCTGGTGCTGCTCTTCAACGTCCAGCGTCACGTTCTCGAACGGCTCTTGTTTACGGCCGTCGATTTCGCGGAAGATAACTTTCGGACGGGAAACCGCCATTTCGAAACCTTCACGACGCATGTTTTCGATCAGAACAGACAGGTGCAGCTCACCACGACCGGATACACGGAACGCATCCGCATCTTCAGTTTCTTCAACACGCAGTGCAACGTTGTGCACCAGCTCTTTGTTCAGGCGGTCAAGGATCTGACGAGAGGTAACGTATTTACCTTCTTTACCACAGAACGGAGAGGTGTTGACGTTGAAGAACATGGTGACGGTCGGTTCATCAACAGACAGCGCCGGCAGCGCTTCCACATTCTGCGGATCGCAGATGGTGTCAGAGATGTTCAGCTCGCCCAGACCGGTGATCGCGATGATGTCGCCTGCTTCTGCCAGATCGCTATCGATACGCTCCAGACCCAGGTGAGTCAGCACTTTACCGACTTTACCGTTGCGGGTTTTGCCTTCGCTATCCACGATAGTAATCTGCTGGTTCGGCTTCACTTTACCGCGTTTGATGCGGCCGATGCCGATAACGCCAACGTAGTTGTTGTAGTCCAGCTGAGAGATCTGCATCTGGAACGGACCATCAAGGTCAACGTCCGGCGCAGGTACGTGGTCGACAATCGCCTGATACAGCGGGGTCATGTCTTCCGCCATATCTTCGTGGTCCAGACCAGCAATACCGTTCAGCGCAGAAGCGTAGATGATCGGGAAATCCAGCTGTTCGTCGGTCGCGTCGAGGTTCACAAACAGGTCAAATACCTGATCGACAACCCAGTCCGGACGCGCGCCAGGACGGTCAACTTTGTTGATGACCACGATCGGCTTCAGGCCATGCGCAAAGGCTTTTTTGGTCACGAAGCGCGTCTGCGGCATCGGGCCGTCAAATGCGTCAACCACCAGCAGCACAGAGTCAACCATGGACATGACACGCTCAACTTCACCACCGAAGTCTGCGTGCCCAGGGGTATCAACGATGTTGATACGATAATCATTCCATTTGATAGCGGTGTTTTTCGCGAGGATGGTAATCCCACGCTCTTTCTCCAAATCGTTGGAGTCCATCACACGCTCTTGAGTTTCGGCACGAGAGTCGAACGTACCGGATTGCTGCAGCAGCTTATCAACCAGGGTAGTTTTACCATGGTCAACGTGCGCGATGATGGCGATGTTACGCAAATTTTCGATCACAACTTTGCCTCAGGCATTAGAAATAGCGCGTTATTGTACACGGATTAATCGCACTACAAAACAGGATCACAAACATCCTCCGCAAACAAGTATTGCAGAGTTTCTTTGTGATCGCTTTCACGGAGCGTTAAAAGGGTTATGTACGGTCCATTGCACCAATATGGTGCTTAATGTTCACATTAAAGCACTATACTGGTGCAACATACACAACATGGTGCAACCCTTTTGCACGATGGTGCGCATGATAACGCCTTTTAGGGGCAATTTAAAAGTTGGCACAGATTTCGCTTTATCTTTTTTACGGCGACACGGCCAATGATTAAAGAATTGAACACCTCGTTACCACGACGACTATGACCAATCTGGAGAGTTAAGTATGTCCGCTGAACACGTTTTGACGATGCTGAATGAGCACGAAGTGAAGTTTGTTGATTTGCGCTTCACTGATACCAAAGGTAAAGAACAGCACGTCACGATTCCTGCTCATCAGGTAAATGCCGAATTCTTCGAAGAAGGCAAAATGTTTGACGGCTCTTCGATTGGTGGCTGGAAAGGCATCAACGAATCCGACATGGTGCTGATGCCGGATGCTTCTACCGCGGTCATCGACCCGTTCTTCGCGGATTCTACCCTGATCATCCGTTGTGACATCCTGGAACCTGGTACCCTGCAAGGCTATGACCGCGACCCGCGTTCTATCGCCAAGCGTGCTGAAGAGTACCTGCGCTCCACCGGTATCGCGGATACCGTTCTGTTTGGGCCAGAACCAGAATTCTTCCTGTTTGACGATATCCGTTTCGGCGCGTCAATCTCCGGTTCTCACGTGGCTATCGATGACATCGAAGGCGCATGGAACTCCTCCACCCAGTACGAAGGTGGTAACAAAGGTCACCGTCCGGCAGTGAAAGGCGGCTACTTCCCGGTTCCACCAGTAGATTCCGCTCAGGACATCCGTTCTGAAATGTGTCTGGTGATGGAGCAGATGGGCCTGGTCGTTGAAGCTCACCACCATGAAGTGGCGACTGCGGGTCAGAACGAAGTGGCAACCCGCTTCAACACCATGACCAAAAAAGCGGACGAAATTCAGATCTACAAATATGTGGTACACAACGTCGCTCACCGCTTCGGCAAAACCGCGACCTTTATGCCAAAACCGATGTTCGGCGATAACGGTTCCGGTATGCACTGCCACATGTCCCTGTCTAAGAACGGTACCAACCTGTTCTCTGGCGACAAATATGCGGGCCTGTCTGAACAAGCGCTGTACTACATCGGCGGCGTGATCAAACACGCTAAAGCGATTAACGCCCTGGCGAACCCGACCACCAACTCATACAAGCGTCTGGTCCCGGGTTACGAAGCACCGGTTATGCTGGCTTACTCTGCCCGTAACCGTTCTGCCTCTATCCGTATTCCAGTGGTAGCGTCTCCGAAAGCACGTCGTATCGAAGTCCGCTTCCCGGATCCGGCTGCGAACCCGTACCTGTGCTTTGCAGCCCTGCTGATGGCCGGTCTTGACGGCATTAAGAACAAGATCCACCCGGGCGAAGCCATGGACAAAAACCTGTACGACCTGCCGCCGGAAGAGGCGAAAGAGATCCCACAGGTTGCAGGCTCTCTGGAAGAAGCACTGAACGAGCTGAACCTGGATCGCGAGTTCCTGAAAGCGGGCGGCGTGTTCACTGATGAAGCCATCGATGCTTACATCGCGCTGCGCATTGAAGAAAACGACCGCGTACGCATGACGCCGCACCCGGTAGAGTTTGAGCTGTACTACAGCGTGTAACCGTATCTTAAACGTCCGACGAATTTCGCGTTGCGGCAAGGCGGCAACGGAGCGAATCCCCAGGATCATGATAACTATGCGACTGGGGTGAGCGAAGGTAGCCAACGCAGCAACGGCGTGAAAAGCGTCAGGAGTTTTTAGTTGCCGTGGAAACTTTTAGCCCATCTCACGATGGGCTTTTTTCACCGTCAACAATCTGATCCTTCGCGCTTTTTCTACATAAAAAGCTATAATGCACTAAATTGGTGCAAACTATTCAGGAGACTGCTGTATGGCAACAGGCACGCTGCCCGATGCTGGGCAGATCCTCAATTCTTTAATCAACAGCATCTTACTGGTCGACGATGAGCTGGCGGTGCATTACGCCAACCCGGCCGCGCAGCAGTTACTCGCCCAAAGCTCCCGCAAACTGTTTGGTACGCCGCTTCCTGAACTCCTGAGCTATTTTTCTTTGAATATCGAACTGATGCGCGAAAGCTTAGAGGCGGGTCAAGGGTTTACCGACAATGAGGTCACGTTGGTAATTGATGGGCGTTCGCACATTCTGTCGCTCACCGCACAGCGTTTGCCGGACAGCCAGATCCTGCTCGAAATGGCGCCGATGGATAACCAGCGCCGCCTCAGCCAGGAGCAGCTACAGCACGCTCAGCAGGTCGCCGCGCGCGATCTGGTACGTGGACTGGCGCACGAGATTAAAAACCCGCTCGGTGGCTTACGCGGCGCTGCACAGCTATTAAGTAAAGCCCTGCCCGATCCGGCGCTGCTGGAATACACCAAAGTCATTATTGAACAGGCTGATCGGCTGCGTAATCTGGTCGACAGACTGTTGGGCCCGCAGATGCCGGGAACGCATGTCACGGAAAGCATTCATAAGGTGGCAGAGCGCGTGGTGGCGCTGGTTTCTATGGAATTACCGGCCAACGTCACGCTGGTCCGCGATTACGATCCCAGCCTGCCGGAACTGCCGCACGACCCGGAACAGATCGAGCAGGTGTTGTTAAATATTGTCCGTAATGCATTGCAGGCGCTGGGGTCTGACGGTGGGGAGATCGTGCTACGTACCCGTACCGCGTTCCAGCTCACGCTGCACGGCGAGCGCTATCGCCTGGCGGCGCGTATCGACGTCGAAGATAACGGACCGGGGATCCCTTCCCACTTACAGGATACGCTGTTTTACCCCATGGTCAGCGGCCGCGAAGGCGGCACCGGGCTGGGATTATCCATCGCCCGTAATTTGATCGATCAGCATTCCGGCAAAATTGAATTTACCAGTTGGCCAGGTCATACCGAGTTCTCGGTTTATCTGCCGATTCGGAAATAGAGGTGCTTATGCAACGAGGGATAGTCTGGGTAGTCGATGACGATAGTTCCATCCGTTGGGTGCTTGAACGTGCTCTCGCCGGGGCGGGTCTGAGTTGTACGACCTTTGAAAACGGTAACGACGTGCTGGGCGCGCTGGCGAGCAAAACGCCGGACGTGCTGTTGTCCGACATTCGGATGCCGGGAATGGACGGGCTGGCGCTGTTAAAACAGATTAAACAGCGTCATCCAATGCTTCCGGTCATCATAATGACCGCGCATTCCGATCTGGATGCCGCCGTCAGCGCCTATCAGCAAGGGGCGTTTGATTATCTGCCGAAACCCTTTGATATCGATGAAGCGGTGGCGCTGGTTGAACGCGCCATCAGCCATTATCAGGAACAGCAGCAGCCGCGCAATATTCAGCTCAACGGCCCGACAACCGACATCATCGGTGAAGCGCCGGCCATGCAGGATGTGTTTCGTATTATCGGGCGGCTCTCTCGTTCCTCCATCAGCGTGTTGATTAACGGGGAGTCCGGGACGGGTAAAGAGCTGGTCGCACATGCCCTGCACCGCCACAGCCCACGCGCCAAAGCGCCGTTTATCGCGCTGAACATGGCGGCGATTCCAAAAGATTTGATCGAATCCGAACTGTTTGGTCATGAAAAAGGGGCGTTTACCGGAGCGAATACCATCCGTCAGGGACGCTTCGAACAGGCCGATGGCGGCACGCTGTTTCTTGATGAGATCGGCGATATGCCGCTGGATGTACAGACCCGTCTTTTGCGCGTATTAGCCGACGGGCAGTTTTATCGCGTTGGCGGCTATGCGCCGGTGAAGGTGGACGTACGAATCATCGCCGCGACTCACCAGAACCTGGAACTGCGTGTGCAGGAAGGCAAGTTTCGTGAGGATTTATTCCATCGTCTGAACGTTATCCGCGTACACCTGCCGCCGCTGCGCGAGCGCCGGGAGGATATTCCGCGTCTGGCGCGCCACTTCCTGCAGGTTGCGGCTCGCGAACTGGGCGTAGAAGCCAAGTTATTGCACCCGGAAACCGAAGCGGCGCTGACGCGGCTGGCATGGCCGGGCAACGTTCGCCAACTGGAAAATACCTGTCGTTGGTTAACCGTGATGGCGGCCGGACAAGAGGTATTAATTCAGGATCTCCCCGCTGAACTGTTCGAAGCCACCGCGCCGGAAAGTCCGTCGCATCTCCAGCCGGACAGTTGGGCCACGCTCCTGGCGCAGTGGGCGGATCGGGCGCTGCGTTCCGGTCATCAAAACCTGCTGTCGGAAGCACAACCTGAAATGGAACGCACGTTACTGACCACCGCGCTGCGTCATACACAAGGCCATAAACAGGAAGCAGCACGTTTGCTCGGATGGGGGCGTAATACCCTGACGCGTAAGTTAAAAGAGCTGGGAATGGAGTAACATCACACGTTTGTGTAAAGATTAATAATTGAGCGCAAATTGCCGTTATTTTGCGCTTTACTGTTCCGATGAGTTCAGTATGATCGTGCCCGGCAAACGGGGGACAAAACATGCTGGAATCGATTATAAATCTGCTATCAAGCGGAGCGGTCGACAGCCATACGCCACAAACTGCGGTTGCCGCAGTACTGTGCGCCGCGCTGGTTGGGCTGTTCAGCTAACACTGTGCCGGATGGCGCTATGCTTATCTGGCTTACAGGCAACATCAATCGTAGGCCCGGTAAGCGTTAGCGCCACCGGGCAACGTTTTATATCACGCGTGAGAACTGCTGCATCCGTGCTTTTTGGCGCAGATACGCATCAAAGCACATGCAAATGTTGCGAATCAGCAGGCGGCCTTTCGGCGTAACCTGAATACCCTTCGCTGTCACATCCACCAGCCCATCTTTCGCCAGCGGCGCCAACAGCTTCAGGTCTTCGGCAAAGTAATCCGCGAAGTTCAGATCCCACTGCTGCTCAACTGCGGCAGTGTCGAGACGGAAGTTGCAGATCAGCGACTTGATGACGTCACGACGGATACAGTCATCGCGGGTCAGCGCGATACCGCGCCATAAGGCATTTCCCTGCTGATCCACCTGCTGATAGTAGAGTTTCAGCTCTTTCTGGTTCTGGGCATAGCAATCGCCAATCATGCTGATGGCAGAAACGCCCATCCCCAGCAGATCGGTGTCGCCCTGGGTGGTGTATCCCTGAAAATTACGGTGGAGAACGCCTTCGCGCTGGGCAATCGCCAGCTCGTCATCCGGGCGGGCAAAATGGTCCATACCGATAAACTGATAGCCGGTCTCTGTCAGCGAGGAGATGGTTTCCTGCAAAATATCCAGCTTCTGCTGCGCGCTGGGCAGATCGGTATCTTTAATTTTGCGCTGCGCGGCAAACAGCGTCGGCAAATGCGCATAGTTAAAGACGCTCAGACGATCGGGGCTTAATTCCGCAACCCGCTTCAGGGTAAAGGCGAAACTTTCCGGCGTCTGTTTAGGTAAACCGTAAATCAGATCGATATTGGTCGAAGTAAAGCCAATGTCACGCGCGTGATTGAGCAGCGCAAAGATAAACTCCTCATCCTGCTCACGATTAACCAGTCGCTGGACCTCTTTGTTGAAGTCCTGCACGCCCATGCTGAGACGGTTGAAGCCTTCCGCGCGCAAATGATCGAGCACATCCAGCTCAATCTCACGGGGATCGACTTCGATCGAAATCTCCGCATCCGCATTGAAGTGGAAATGATTTCGCAGCAGCGTCATCAGACGACTGATTTGCGCTTTATTCAGGTAGGTTGGCGTGCCGCCGCCCCAGTGCAGTTGGCTGACCTGACGTCCGGCAAACAGCGGCGCACGGTGCACAATTTCCTGTTCCAGCGCATCCAGATACTGATCGGCCTTATGCTGCTGACGGGTCACAATCTTATTGCAGCCGCAGAAGTAGCAGAGCTTGTGGCAAAACGGGATATGGACGTAAAGCGAGAGCGGACGCTCAGGATAGCGCGCGACAGCCTGTAAAAACGCCGGTTCGCCAAACGCATCAGAAAATTCCAGCGCGGTCGGGTACGAGGTATAGCGTGGCCCGGAATAGTTATATTTCTGGATCAGGGCCAGATCCCAGTCTATTTGTTGTTCTGACATGCTCACTCCTTCCGATGGCGTCTCTGGCGGGTACGGCGTACCGGCCGCACTCCATGTCGAGTACTAAGCCGGCTGCGCAGCCACTTCTGTCGCCGCGACAACCGCTGTAGTTTAACGAATAACCACACCAGATAACATATAACCGGAAGGGTTATAAGCAGGACGGGCAGGCCCACGGTGTAAACCGTTAGTTACCGCCACGCAGCAGGCGCATCATATCTTCCTGCTTCTCGTCCTCTTCCTCTTCTTCTTCGTCATCATCGTAGGAGAGGCCTAGCTTCTGCATCAGTTCATCAATGCGATCCAGTTTGGCATCCACCCAGGACTGATCTTCTGCGCTCAGGGTTTCGCCTGCTTCCAGACGTTCTAACAGCGCATCCAGGCGCTCATCCGTTTCCAGTAAATCCAACTCAGCCTGCGGTGAAAGCATAGGTTTCTCGCTCTTCGGTTTGTGCTGTTTGGTGACTTTTTCGGTCACACCCAATGGAACAGGGGTTTTACTGCCGATACGTGGATCTTTCTGTTGATTCTTGTTTTTACCGCCTGACGCCGCGTCACCACCGGTCGCACGGCTACCCGCCGCGTGTCCACGGTGTTTTTTCTGACGCTTGCGGTCACGAGCTTCCTGATTCAGCTCTTCACGGGTTTTACGGCGTGCCTTTGCAGGGCCTTTGCCGCGTGGTGTAGAAGTGGATTTCATAGTGATTCGTCTTTGGCTGTTTTATTCAGTATATAATTGCGCCGGAATCTAGCAGAAATAAAGAAAAAAGGCGACAGATTGCTCTGTCGCCTTTTCACCTTACTCACAACCCTGAACGGGTCCTACATTCCCTGTCGGCCGTCAACACACCCTGTCTATCCTTCAGCCTGGAACATTCCGTGTCTTTTCCGTTTCCGTATACCAACGTCTCCGAACGCCTGTCATCCTGACAATCCTGTGTCTTCGCCTCCTGGCGCTCCTGACCCTCATCCTGAGTCGTCTTCCTGTACAGCTATCCTCGCTATGGGGATTACTCTACTCTTTTGGAGCAAAGTAACAAGTCACTGGCAGCACAGTTCTGGCATTTTCAGAATATTACATACTTTTTAATATCATGATTTAGTTGATTTATTTAATTATTTGCTCTGCAATTACTCTGAAATTTCGTATAAGAACGATCGGCAATGTCTCACAACATGCAGGGTTTTTACTCACAACAGACCCATGTCGAAAAATCAGTCTTTTGCTCCTGTTCAGGTATAATCGCGGCAAAGCTTTGACTGACGGAGACGACCGCTTTGATTAACCTGAATTATCAACAGACGCACTTTGTGATGAGCGCGCCTGATATTCGCCATTTACCTTCCGATACGGGGATTGAAGTGGCTTTTGCTGGCCGTTCCAACGCAGGTAAGTCCAGCGCACTGAACACGCTGACCAATCAGAAGAGCCTGGCGCGAACGTCGAAAACGCCTGGCCGCACTCAGTTGATTAACCTGTTTGAAGTGGTCGACGGCAAACGCCTTGTCGACCTCCCAGGCTATGGTTACGCCGAAGTGCCGGAAGAGATGAAGCGCAAGTGGCAACGCGCGCTGGGTGAGTATCTGGAAAAACGCCAGAGCCTGCAGGGACTGGTGGTATTGATGGATATTCGCCACCCGCTGAAAGATCTCGACCAACAGATGGTCCAGTGGGCCGTCGAGAGCAACATCCAGGTACTGGTACTGCTGACGAAAGCGGACAAACTGGCAAGCGGTGCGCGTAAGGCGCAGCTGAATATGGTCCGTGAAGCGGTATTAGCCTTTAACGGTGATGTGCAGGTTGAGACCTTTTCATCGCTGAAAAAACAGGGTGTGGATAAATTACGGCAGAAGCTGGACAGTTGGTTTAACGAACTGGCGCCGGTTGAAGAGGATCAAGGCGGGGAGTAATTTATCGCAACGCCGGATAGCGACGCGGTGCGTCTTATCCGGTCTGGCACGCCTGCCCTCTCTTTCTTTCGCCCATAAAAAACGCCCCAGTCAGAAACTGACTGGGGCGGCTAAAATATTCAGCCAAATCCGATTACGTGAAGTAAAAGGTCTGAAAGATAGAACATCTTACCTCTGTACCCTACGCGAATAACTTTACTCTTTTTTGAGCAGCTCAGAAAGCACTTTTTGTAATTTTTTTTCATTCTTTACATAGGGAATTCCAATGCCCATCACAAAACTCGCGCACTTATGTTGCTTAATTACGAAAAAAGCGCGTTATCTCGCGAGCACTTAGTGCGCCTGATCCCAGTTTTCACCACTTCCGACTTCCACCAGCAGCGGTACATCAATGCGCGTGCAGTTCTCCATCAACTGATGGATCTTTTTCGCTACCGTATCCAGGTCGTCTTTGTGTACTTCAAACACCAGTTCATCGTGTACCTGCATGATCATACGCACGCGCGGTTTTTCCGTTTCCAGCCAGCCATCGACCGCAATCATCGCCCGTTTGATAATATCGGCAGCGGTACCCTGCATCGGGGCGTTAATCGCCGCACGCTCAGCACCCGCACGACGCGCGCCGTTGCTGGATTTGATATCCGGCAGATAGAGGCGACGACCTTCCAGCGTTTCAACGTAGCCCTGCTCTTTCGCCTGAGCGCGGGTACGTTCCATATACTCCAGCACGCCGGGATAACGTTCAAAATAGAGGTCCATGTATTTCTGCGCTTCTTTACGCGGAATGTTCAACTGGCGCGCCAGACCGAACGCACTCATACCGTAGATCAGACCAAAGTTGATCGCTTTCGCGCTACGACGCTGCTCGCTGGTCACG
This sequence comes from Citrobacter freundii complex sp. CFNIH2, assembly GCF_002880615.1. NCBI lineage: Bacteria > Pseudomonadati > Pseudomonadota > Gammaproteobacteria > Enterobacterales > Enterobacteriaceae > Citrobacter > Citrobacter freundii complex sp. CFNIH2. Next base: position 3,845,043 of record NZ_CP025757.1, read on the forward strand.
GTCTCCAGCGGCAGACCAAACACTTCGGCGGCGGTGGCGCGGTGAATGTCCTTCCCTTCGGCAAACGCTGTCAGCAGCCCTTTGTCGCGCGACAAGTGCGCCATAATACGCAGTTCAATCTGCGAATAGTCCGCAGAAACAATCAGGTAATCCTTCGGCGGGATAAATGCCTGACGGATACGGCGCCCTTCCTCGTTACGTACCGGAATGTTTTGCAGGTTCGGATCGGTCGATGACAAACGGCCCGTCGCGGTCACAGCCTGATGATACGAGGTGTGCACACGCCCGGTTTTCGGGTTAATCATCAGCGGGAGTTTGTCGGTGTAGGTCGATTTCAGCTTCGCCAGACCGCGATACTCAAGAATCACTTTAGGTAGCGGGTAATCCAGCGCCAGTTCTTCCAGCACTTCTTCAGAGGTTGACGGCGCGCCGCCTGGGGTTTTCTTCAACGGCTTAATGCCCTGTTTTTCGAACAGGATCGTCTGCAACTGCTTGGTTGAAGAGAGGTTAAATACTTCGCCTGCAATCTCATGGGCTTTCTGTTCCAGCTCCGCCAGACGGAGCGTGATCTCCTCGGAGTGCTTGTGCAGCACCGCAGGGTCGATCTTCACACCGTTACGCTCTACTCGAGATAACACCGGAACCAGTGGCATTTCGATGTTTTCAAAGACGTTCAGCGGCCCTTTGTGCTGCTGCAGCTCTGGCCACATTTTCAGATGCAGCTGTAAGGTGACATCGGCATCTTCTGCCGCGTAACGTCCCGCCTCTTCCAGCGCGATCTGATTAAAGGTCAGCTGGTTCTTCCCTTTGCCCGCAATCTCTTCGAAAGTAATGGTTTTATGCTTCAGCCAGCGATCAGACAGACTGTCCATATCGTGACGACCGGCAACGCTGTTCAGAATGTACGACTCGAGCATGGTATCAAAAGCGATGCCGCGCAGTTCGATACCATAATTCGCCAGAATGCCGCGGTCGTACTTGAGGTTTTGCCCGACCTTACGCGCATTTTCATCCTCCAGCAGCGGCTTGAGCATCGCCAGTGCACGGTCGCGGGAGATTTGATCTGGCGCATCCAGATAGTCATGCGCCACTGGCACATAAGCCGCCACCCCCGGCTCAATAGCGAATGAGAGACCTACCAGGTTGGCGGAGATGTTATCCAGACTGTCGGTTTCGGTATCGAAGGCAAACACTGGCGCTTTTTTCAGCTTCGTAATCCACGTTTCCAGCGTCGCTTCATCGAGAATAGTCACGTAGTTATCGTAGGAAAGCACAGTAGCGGCTTCTTCCGGTGCTTCATCAACGACGATCGTTTCCTGCGGTTTAGCCGCCGGTTTCGCCCCTTTCGCCTGTAACCACTTGCCCGCTTCGACATCGGCGGTCCAGCGTTTGAACTCATACTTTTTAAACAACCCAACCAGTTCGTCAGCTTGTGGCTGTTGCACTTCCAGCTGTTCGCAGGTCAGTTCCAGCTCAACGTCTGTTTTGATCGTCGCCAGTTTATAGGAGAGGTAAGCCACCTCTTTATTTTGTTCAAGTTTACCCGCCATGGTCTTCGCACCACGGAACGTCAACCCGGCAATTTTATCTGACTCGGCGTACAGGGTATCCAGACCGCCCAATCCTTGTAACAACGCCTGCGCGGTCTTTTCCCCGACCCCCGGCACGCCAGGAATGTTATCGGAGGAATCGCCCATAAGCGCCAGGAAGTCGATGATCAGTTCGGGCGGCACACCATATTTGGTCACCACTTCATCCGGGCCAAGAATGGTGTTGGTCATGGTATTGATGAGGGTGATATTTGGCGTGACCAGTTGGGCCATATCTTTATCACCGGTGCTGATCAGCACCGGGCGCCCCACTTTTTCTGCTTCACGCGCCAGGGTACCGATTACGTCGTCCGCTTCCACACCGGATACGGCCAGCAGCGGCAGCCCCATCGCTTTCACCATGGCATGCAGCGGTTCGATCTGCGCCCGCAGATCGTCCGGCATCGGCGGGCGATGCGATTTGTAATGCTCGAATAATTCGTCACGGAAGGTTTTACCCTTGGCATCAAATACCACTGCGGCATGCGTTGGCTGATACTGCAGGATCAGGCTGCGCAGCATATTGAGGACACCGTACATCGCGCCTGTCGGTTCGCCTGCGCTATTGGTCAGCGGCGGAAACGCATGGTATGCGCGATAGAGATAAGAGGAGCCGTCTACAAGGATAAGTGGGTTTTCTGGGATCTGAACCATAATGTCCGTGCCTGTTTATCAGATTATGGATAAAGGATGCCACAGACAGGATGAAAACATGAGTTTTTCACCACATTTGTCGTAATTCTTTTGCAGATCTTCTGGATCGCTCGCAAAGCCGCCTGTGGATAACTTTGTGCATAATTAATTTTCATCGCATTAATTTCAAATCGATGCTTTAACCATCATCTATTATATTGTTTAATTTCAATTAGTTATAAAAACCACAGAATAAACCCTTTATGTTTTCATTGAATTACCGAATGTGGATAGATATGGCGTGTTTTTCTCTGTCGCGAAGAACCGTCATTTGAGCCATTTTCTGATAAAATCAGCCCCCTTGCGCGACTTTAGCGTACTGTTTATGGCTAATCCTTTGAATAATTTAATCATGGCGAGATTACTCGCTACAGTCACCCTGTTGCTGAGCATCGCATTGACCATTGTGGTCACGATTTTGTGCTCCGTACCGATCATTCTGGCCGGACTGGTAAAGCTCCTGCTGCCCGTTCCGTTCGTCTGGCGCAAGGTTTCTCTGTTTTGTAATTTCATGATGTACTGCTGGTGTGAAGGCCTCGCCCTGCTGCTGCATCTCAATCCATGGCTGAAATGGGATGTGCAGGGTCTGGAAGGACTGAGCAAGAAAAACTGGTATCTGCTGGTGTGTAATCATCACAGCTGGGCGGACATCGTGGTGCTGTGCGTACTCTTTCGCAAACACATTCCCATGAACAAGTATTTCCTGAAGCAGCAGTTGGCCTGGGTGCCTTTTATCGGCCTCGCCTGCTGGGCGCTGGATATGCCATTTATGAAGCGCTATTCACGCGCTTACCTTCTGCGCCATCCGGAACGGCGCGGTAAAGACGTCGAGACTACCCGCCGGTCCTGCGAGAAATTCCGCGCGCATCCCACCACGATCGTTAATTTCGTCGAAGGCTCTCGCTTTACCGAAGAAAAACGTCAGCAGACCCACTCGCCGTATCAACACCTGTTGCCACCAAAAGCGGCAGGCATTGCGATGGCGCTTAACGTGTTAGGCTCGCAGTTCGATAAATTACTTAATGTTACGCTGTGCTATCCGGAAAACGACCGTACACCATTCTTCGATATGCTGAGCGGGAAACTGACGCGCATTGTGGTTCGCGTGGACATGCAACCCATTCAGGAAGAACTGCACGGCGACTACGTTAACGATAAAGGATTTAAGCGTCGTTTCCAGCGTTGGCTGAATACGCTGTGGAGCGAAAAAGACGTGTTAATAGAAGAGATTAAAGCGGCAACTAAAAACGCCGGTCGCTGACCGGCGCTGCTTTTATTTCTTACCGACCAGGTATTTCACCGTGTCAGCATATTGCTGAACAAAGATATCCATGCTGCTGGTATCCATGCCCTGCGGATTCACCTGATATTTACCGTTAACAAACATCGCCGGAACGCCCTGCAGTTGCAGATCGGCAGCGGCTTTTTCCTGCTGCGCAACCAGTGATTTCACGACAAAGCTGTTCCACGCGGCATCGTAATCTTCGCCTTTAACGCCGGCATCCACGAACACTTTACGGATATCTGCAACACTCTGCACGGTCTGGGTTTTCTGTACCCCTTCAAACATCGGCACAGTCACTTTATCTTCTACGCCCAGTGCCATCGCGACGGCCCACGCTTGCGTCAGATCCTTGCCCAACGGGCCCAGGAACTCAACGTGGTATTTGGTCATTTTGACGCCTTCAGGAAGTTTTTTCTTCACGTTCTCAGAAACATGAAGAACTTCTTCAAACTGGTAGCAGTGTGGGCAATAGAAAGAGAAGAACTCCAGCACCTGCGGTTCACCGGCAACGGGCTTTTCCAGGGTGGTATACTGCTTACCATCCTCGAATTGCGCTGCCGATGCGCTAAAAGCTAAAACCATACCAGCCAGCGCCAGCCAAATCTTTTTCATGATTACGTCTCCGATTAATACATGGGTGTTAATTGTAATGGGGGTTCTTGCAGGACTTTTGCCTGCTCGATAAATGTCGCGGTCTGTCGTTGCCAGTAATCTTCCCCGGTCAACCACGGGAAGTTTTTAGGAAACGCAGGATCGTCCCAACGACGCATCAGCCAGGCAAGATAATAAACCAAACGCATAGCACGTAAAGGTTCAATCAGTTCAATTTCAGATGTTTCGAACTCACTAACTTCTTCATAAGCTTCAATAATCGTCTCAAGCTGCATACGTTGCTCAGCTTTATCACCATTAAGAAGCATCCACAAATCCTGAATGGCAGGACCATTGCGGGAATCATCTAAATCGACAAACAGCGGCCCCTCGCGCCAGAGGATATTTCCAGCGTGGCAGTCGCCATGTAGACGAAGGCGGTCAAAATTCGTATGCCACCGCTCAGTGACGGCCGCAATCAGCGTATCCGTCGCTTTCAGGAAAGCGGCCTTTTGTGCGGACGGAATGAGTCGGGCATGTTCGAAGAGTTTACGCGGCTCGACGAGGTATTCGTCCAGGCCGATGGTTGGTCGCCAGGTAAATGGCTGCTTACGGCCGGTCTGGTGCAGACGCCCCAGATAACGGCCCACCGCTTCCATTTGATCGATATTATCGGCTTCGAACTGTCGACCGCCTACGCTTGGAAAAATCGCGTAGTGGAACCCCTGATGCGATAATAGCGTCTGACCATTAAAAGCCAGCGGCGCAGCAACCGGGACCTCATCCTCGAGCAGCTCAATTGCAAACTGGTGCTCTTCCAGGATCTGGTCAACCGACCAGCGCTCAGGGCGATAAAATTTAACGACAAAACGCTGACGGTCTTCATCCTGAAACTGATAGACGCGGTTTTCATAGCTGTTAAGCGGGGTAAGACCAGAATCCACCCGGATCCCCTGCTCAAACAGCGCATCCATGATGGTATCCGGGTGTAATGTCTGGAAATTGAAAGCGTTGTTATTCATCCCATCATCCGGAAAATACGTCGAATGATTCAGGATATCATTTCATAACAACTTCGGTGGCCCCGCTTACAAGCTTTTACTCTTTAATTACGCCACGAGCGCGCAACAGCGCCGTTTTGAAATCTTCCTCGTAATCTTTCTGAATACCGGGAATAACCGCGTCTTTTGCAGAGTCGCGCATTTTCAGGTGATAGATCAGAATGTCGTCGGTTAAATCCGCCAGTTCACCGTCAAAACCTGACTCTTTCGCCAGTTTCTGCAAAAATTGCATCAGGTTCAGGTCGGGCTCTTTTTGCCAGGCTGGCTGGAGGAGTTCAATAACTTCATTCAGGCGTTTACATTTCATGGTCGTGCTCCTTACTCTTGAGACAGACACGTTAGCAGGGTCAATCCCACAATAAAAGAGGCGATATCAGTGAATCAGGATAGTGCAATAACAGGGGTTGTACTGGCTGGCGGAAAGGCCAGGCGAATGGGGGGCATTGATAAAGGCTTGCTTGAGCTTAGAGGGAAACCGCTGTGGAAACATGTCGCCGATACACTGTTATCGCAACTGAATACAGTGGTTGTGAATGCGAATCGACATCAGGAAATTTATCGCTCGGGTGGCCTGAAAGTCATTTCAGATGTGATGGCGGATTTTCCCGGCCCGCTGGCGGGCATGCTTTCTGTTTTTCAGCAGGAGGCTGGCGACTGGTTTCTGTTCTGCCCTTGCGATACCCCTTTTATCCCGCAGACGCTGGCAGCCCGATTACGTGTCCGGTGCAATCAGGCACCGGTGGTATGGGTGCATGATGGAGAGCGCGATCATCCCACCATTGCGCTGGTTCACCGCTCAGTCCAGCCATTTTTGCAGCGCTATTTACAGTCAGGCGAGCGGCGGGTAATGGTTTTCATGCGTCAGGCAGGTGGGCATGCCGTTGACTTCAGCGACTGCAAGGAAGCGTTTGTGAATGTGAATACCCTTGAGGAGCTTGATAAATGGCAGGAGAAACCATGATCCCTCTACTGGCTATCGCCGCGTGGAGCGGAACGGGAAAAACGACGCTGCTCAGGAAGCTCATCCCGGCGCTGTGCGCCGCCGGGATCCGCCCAGGGCTTATCAAACATACGCATCATGATATGGATGTGGATAAGCCAGGCAAAGACAGCTACGAGCTACGCAAAGCAGGAGCGGCACAAACGCTGGTCGCCAGTCAGCAACGTTGGGCATTAATGACTGAGACGCCTGAAGAACCCGAACTGGATCTGGCGTACCTGGTCAGCAGGATGGATCATGCCACGCTGGATCTGGTGCTGGTTGAGGGATTTAAGCATGAGGCCGTGCCTAAGATCCTGCTGTTCAGAAGCGATGCCGGGCATGATTTCAGCGAGTTAACGCTGGATGAGCATGTGATTGCGGTGGCCAGTGATGTTGTATTGCCGCTTGAAGTTCCGGTGCTGAATTTAAATGATGTGGATGTGATTGCGGAGTTTATTGTGGAGTGGAGTGCGATCTGACGACTTGCCGGGTGGCGGCTTCGCCTTACCCGGCCTACATAATTTGGCGGTCCAGAAACGCAAAAAAGCCCATCCTGTCGGATGGGCTTTTTCACTTATTTGATGCCTGGCAGTTCCCTACTCTCGCATGGGGAGACCCCACACTACCATCGGCGCTACGGCGTTTCACTTCTGAGTTCGGCATGGGGTCAGGTGGGACCACCGCGCTACAGCCGCCAGGCAAATTCTGTTTTATCACCCCGTTTTCACGCAGTGACATAATCTGTTATCAAGCTGAAAAATCTCTCAATTCCGCCAAAACATCTTCGGCGTTGTAAGGTTAAGCCTCACGGTTCATTAGTACCGGTTAGCTCAACGCATCGCTGCGCTTACACACCCGGCCTATCAACGTCGTCGTCTTCAACGTTCCTTCAGGACCCTTAAAGAGTCAGGGAGAACTCATCTCGGGGCAAGTTTCGTGCTTAGATGCTTTCAGCACTTATCTCTTCCGCATTTAGCTACCGGGCAGTGCCATTGGCATGACAACCCGAACACCAGTGATGCGTCCACTCCGGTCCTCTCGTACTAGGAGCAGCCCCCCTCAATTCTCCAGCGCCCACGGCAGATAGGGACCGAACTGTCTCACGACGTTCTAAACCCAGCTCGCGTACCACTTTAAATGGCGAACAGCCATACCCTTGGGACCTACTTCAGCCCCAGGATGTGATGAGCCGACATCGAGGTGCCAAACACCGCCGTCGATATGAACTCTTGGGCGGTATCAGCCTGTTATCCCCGGAGTACCTTTTATCCGTTGAGCGATGGCCCTTCCATTCAGAACCACCGGATCACTAAGACCTGCTTTCGCACCTGCTCGCGCCGTCACGCTCGCAGTCAAGCTAGCTTATGCCTTTGCACTAACCTCCTGATGTCCGACCAGGATTAGCTAACCTTCGTGCTCCTCCGTTACTCTTTAGGAGGAGACCGCCCCAGTCAAACTACCCACCAGACACTGTCCGCAACCCGGATTACGGGCCTACGTTAGAACACCAGCCATTAAAGGGTGGTATTTCAAGGTTGGCTCCACACGAACTGGCGTCCGCGCTTCAAAGCCTCCCACCTATCCTACACATCAAGGACCAGTGTTCAGTGTCAAGCTATAGTAAAGGTTCACGGGGTCTTTCCGTCTTGCCGCGGGTACACTGCATCTTCACAGCGAGTTCAATTTCACTGAGTCTCGGGTGGAGACAGCCTGGCCATCATTACGCCATTCGTGCAGGTCGGAACTTACCCGACAAGGAATTTCGCTACCTTAGGACCGTTATAGTTACGGCCGCCGTTTACCGGGGCTTCGATCAAGAGCTTCTCCGCGAGGATAACCCCATCAATTAACCTTCCGGCACCGGGCAGGCGTCACACCGTATACGTCCACTTTCGTGTTTGCACAGTGCTGTGTTTTTAATAAACAGTTGCAGCCAGCTGGTATCTTCGACTGATTTCAGCTCCACGAGTAAATCGCTTCACCTACGTATCAGCGTGCCTTCTCCCGAAGTTACGGCACCATTTTGCCTAGTTCCTTCACCCGAGTTCTCTCAAGCGCCTTGGTATTCTCTACCTGACCACCTGTGTCGGTTTGGGGTACGATCTGATGTTACCTGATGCTTAGAGGCTTTTCCTGGAAGCAGGGCATTTGTTGCTTCAGCACCGTAGTGCCTCGTCATCACGCCTCAGTGTTAAAGTGAACCGGATTTACCTGGAACACACACCTACACGCTTAAACCGGGACAACCGTCGCCCGGCCAACATAGCCTTCTCCGTCCCCCCTTCGCAGTAACACCTGGTACAGGAATATTAACCTGTTTCCCATCGACTACGCCTTTCGGCCTCGCCTTAGGGGTCGACTCACCCTGCCCCGATTAACGTTGGACAGGAACCCTTGGTCTTCCGGCGAGCGGGCTTTTCACCCGCTTTATCGTTACTTATGTCAGCATTCGCACTTCTGATACCTCCAGCATGCCTCACAGCACACCTTCACAGGCTTACAGAACGCTCCCCTACCCAACAACACTTAGTGTCGCTGCCGCAGCTTCGGTGCATGGTTTAGCCCCGTTACATCTTCCGCGCAGGCCGACTCGACCAGTGAGCTATTACGCTTTCTTTAAATGATGGCTGCTTCTAAGCCAACATCCTGGCTGTCTGAGCCTTCCCACATCGTTTCCCACTTAACCATGACTTTGGGACCTTAGCTGGCGGTCTGGGTTGTTTCCCTCTTCACGACGGACGTTAGCACCCGCCGTGTGTCTCCCGTGATAACATTCTCCGGTATTCGCAGTTTGCATCGGGTTGGTAAGTCGGGATGACCCCCTAGCCGAAACAGTGCTCTACCCCCGGAGATGAATTCACGAGGCGCTACCTAAATAGCTTTCGGGGAGAACCAGCTATCTCCCGGTTTGATTGGCCTTTCACCCCCAGCCACAAGTCATCCGCTAATTTTTCAACATTAGTCGGTTCGGTCCTCCAGTTAGTGTTACCCAACCTTCAACCTGCCCATGGCTAGATCACCGGGTTTCGGGTCTATACCCTGCAACTTAACGCCCAGTTAAGACTCGGTTTCCCTTCGGCTCCCCTATTCGGTTAACCTTGCTACAGAATATAAGTCGCTGACCCATTATACAAAAGGTACGCAGTCACCCCATTAAAGAGGCTCCCACTGCTTGTACGTACACGGTTTCAGGTTCTTTTTCACTCCCCTCGCCGGGGTTCTTTTCGCCTTTCCCTCACGGTACTGGTTCACTATCGGTCAGTCAGGAGTATTTAGCCTTGGAGGATGGTCCCCCATATTCAGACAGGATACCACGTGTCCCGCCCTACTCATCGAGCTCACAACACATGCGGTTTTGTGTACGGGGCTGTCACCCTGTATCGCCGGCCTTTCCAGACCGTTCCACTACCACACATGCTGATTCAGGCTCTGGGCTGCTCCCCGTTCGCTCGCCGCTACTGGGGGAATCTCGGTTGATTTCTTTTCCTCGGGGTACTTAGATGTTTCAGTTCCCCCGGTTCGCCTCGTTAACCTATGTATTCAGTTAACGATAGTGCAACGAATTGCACTGGGTTTCCCCATTCGGACATCGCCGGCTATAGCGGTTCATATCACCTTACCGGCGCTTTTCGCAGATTAGCACGTCCTTCATCGCCTCTGACTGCCAGGGCATCCACCGTGTACGCTTAGTCGCTTAACCTCACAACCCGAAGATGTTTCTTTCGATTCATCATCGTGATTGCGAAAATTTGAGAGACTCGAACACACCAATAACGGTGTGTCGTTTCAATTTTCAGCTTGATCCAGATTTTTAAAGAGCAAAACTTCGCAGTGCACCTTTTCAGGTTCACTCTGAAGTTTTCTTGATTACGTTCTACAGTATGGTGGAGCTATGCGGGATCGAACCGCAGACCTCCTGCGTGCAAAGCAGGCGCTCTCCCAGCTGAGCTATAGCCCCATACAGTGTAGTTAAACCTCATCCCCAATTCGTTGCCGGGCGCGGCGTGGTGAAGCGAAGCATACTGAAGTATGCGAGCTTTGCCACAACAAAGCACGGGAGCGAATTTGGTAGGCCTGAGTGGACTTGAACCACCGACCTCACCCTTATCAGGGGTGCGCTCTAACCACCTGAGCTACAAGCCTGTAGAGGTTTTACTGCTCGTTTTTCATCAGACAATCTGTGTGGGCACTGCAAAGGCAGGTTCTTTAAGGTAAGGAGGTGATCCAACCGCAGGTTCCCCTACGGTTACCTTGTTACGACTTCACCCCAGTCATGAATCACAAAGTGGTAAGCGCCCTCCCGAAGGTTAAGCTACCTACTTCTTTTGCAACCCACTCCCATGGTGTGACGGGCGGTGTGTACAAGGCCCGGGAACGTATTCACCGTGGCATTCTGATCCACGATTACTAGCGATTCCGACTTCATGGAGTCGAGTTGCAGACTCCAATCCGGACTACGACATACTTTATGAGGTCCGCTTGCTCTCGCGAGGTCGCTTCTCTTTGTATATGCCATTGTAGCACGTGTGTAGCCCTGGTCGTAAGGGCCATGATGACTTGACGTCATCCCCACCTTCCTCCAGTTTATCACTGGCAGTCTCCTTTGAGTTCCCGGCCTAACCGCTGGCAACAAAGGATAAGGGTTGCGCTCGTTGCGGGACTTAACCCAACATTTCACAACACGAGCTGACGACAGCCATGCAGCACCTGTCTCACAGTTCCCGAAGGCACCAATCCATCTCTGGAAAGTTCTGTGGATGTCAAGACCAGGTAAGGTTCTTCGCGTTGCATCGAATTAAACCACATGCTCCACCGCTTGTGCGGGCCCCCGTCAATTCATTTGAGTTTTAACCTTGCGGCCGTACTCCCCAGGCGGTCTATTTAACGCGTTAGCTCCGGAAGCCACTCCTCAAGGGAACAGCCTCCAAATAGACATCGTTTACGGCGTGGACTACCAGGGTATCTAATCCTGTTTGCTCCCCACGCTTTCGCACCTGAGCGTCAGTCTTCGTCCAGGGGGCCGCCTTCGCCACCGGTATTCCTCCAGATCTCTACGCATTTCACCGCTACACCTGGAATTCTACCCCCCTCTACGAGACTCAAGCCTGCCAGTTTCGAATGCAGTTCCCAGGTTGAGCCCGGGGATTTCACATCCGACTTGACAGACCGCCTGCGTGCGCTTTACGCCCAGTAATTCCGATTAACGCTTGCACCCTCCGTATTACCGCGGCTGCTGGCACGGAGTTAGCCGGTGCTTCTTCTGCGGGTAACGTCAATGGCTAAGGTTATTAACCTTAACCCCTTCCTCCCCGCTGAAAGTACTTTACAACCCGAAGGCCTTCTTCATACACGCGGCATGGCTGCATCAGGCTTGCGCCCATTGTGCAATATTCCCCACTGCTGCCTCCCGTAGGAGTCTGGACCGTGTCTCAGTTCCAGTGTGGCTGGTCATCCTCTCAGACCAGCTAGGGATCGTCGCCTTGGTGAGCCGTTACCTCACCAACAAGCTAATCCCATCTGGGCACATCCGATGGCAAGAGGCCCGAAGGTCCCCCTCTTTGGTCTTGCGACGTTATGCGGTATTAGCTACCGTTTCCAGTAGTTATCCCCCTCCATCGGGCAGTTTCCCAGACATTACTCACCCGTCCGCCACTCGTCAGCGAAGCAGCAAGCTGCTTCCTGTTACCGTTCGACTTGCATGTGTTAGGCCTGCCGCCAGCGTTCAATCTGAGCCATGATCAAACTCTTCAATTTAAGTTTGATGCTCTTAGAATTAAACGTCGTAATGAATTACGTGTTCACTCTTTGAGACTTGGTATTCATTTATTGTCCGAAGACATTAAGAATCCATGTCACTCTGAGTGCCCACACAGATTGTCTGATAAATTGTTAAAGAGCAGTGCCGCTTCGCTTTTTCTCAGCGGCGCGGGGTGTGCATAATACGCTTTCCCGCTTCAGAGTCAAGCATTTATTTTCGCTTTTCTCTGTCGGCGTTCATCTCTGAACCCCGCTGACCCGGCGGCTTGCGTGCCGTTGTTCCGTGTCAGTGGAGGCGCATTATAGGGAGTTATTTCGGGCTGACAAGGGGAAATTTAAAATAATTTCTCAACCGCGCACTTTTTACTCTTTACGTTTATTTAACCACCGAATCGGGAGTTAACTGAGCGATTTCTCGGGCAAAACTCGCAACCTGTTCCCAGTCGGTATAGATAACTTCTTTACGCGTATCCGTTTCGCCGCCCGACATTTTCATAATGAGCTGAATCATTATGCGGTCATACCAGCGATAGCGTGGATACAGCAGCGCCCCGGCGATAACCACAGAACGGTCTGGTCGCCACTGCGAGTTCATTAAAAACTTGCGCGCGTAGCTGTTGGTCTGCGGCGTCCGCTTTTCCGGTTTACGCGCCACCAGGTTGACGGAGTAAAACGCGCTTGGCATGTGATTCAGTCGCGTCGCATGTTTCTTCACAAACTCGAGAAATGCGGAATGATAGTGCCCATAACGAATGGATGCGCCGATGACCACACGATCATAGCGTTCCCAGTCAGGCTCTTCGGTACGATGCAGATTGACGACATCCGTACAAACGCCAAGCTCTTTGAGTTCTGACGCCAGATAAGCGGCGATTTCCTGGGTCTGTCCATCACGAGATGAGAAAAGAATCAGTGTTTTCACGTGTTACTCCATTATTCACGCCAGAAGGTCGGGGTAAAAAGTACCAGCAAAGTGAAGACTTCCAGACGACCGAACAGCATATTGGCAATCAGGATCCATTTTGCCACTGGATTCATACTGGCAAAGTTATCCGCCACGACGCCCAGGCCGGGTCCAAGGTTGTTCAGCGTCGCCACCACGGAAGCAAAAGCAGAGAAATCGTCCACGCCAGTCGCGATAATCGCCAGCATACTGACAATAAAGACCAGCGCATACGCCGAGAAAAATCCCCAGACCGCTTCAAGAATACGCTCCGGCAGCGCGCGATTCCCCAGTTTGATGCTATAGACCGCATTGGGGTGTACCAGACGCTTCAGCTCGCGGTTCCCCTGTTTGAACAGCAAGAGGATACGGATAACCTTCAGTCCCCCGCCCGTTGATCCCGCACAACCGCCGATAAACGCGGAGCATAGCAGCAGTACCGGCAGGAAAAGCGGCCAGCGCGCAATACTGTCGGTTGTAAATCCGGCCGTGGTGGCCATCGACACCACCTGGAAAAAGGCCTGATTGAGCGTCGTCAGCGCGGAGCTATAGATGTTATGGAACCAGAGCACTAATGTGCAGATGACCACCAGCGTCAGTTGGACGCCAATGAACATGCGAAATTCGGGGTCACGCCAGTAAACCTTCAGGCTGCGGCCACTCAGTAACGAGAAGTGCAGACCGTAGTTACAGCCGGAGATTAATAAGAAGATAGCGATGATGGTGTTAATCGTTGGGCTGTCAAAATAACCCACGCTGGCATCATGGGTAGAAAACCCGCCGATCGCGATAGTGGCGAAACTGTGTCCGATGGCGTCAAACGCTGGCATGCCAGCAAACCACAGCGCCAGCGCGCAGGCGACCGTCAGCAGGACGTAGATCAACCACAGCGTTTTTGCCGTTTCGGCAATACGCGGGCGCATCTTGTTATCTTTTAGCGGCCCAGGCATTTCAGCACGATAGAGCTGCATCCCACCGACGCCGAGTATCGGCAAGATCGCGACAGCCAGTACAATGATTCCCATCCCGCCAAACCATTGCAGCATCTGGCGATAAAAGAGGATCGCATGCGGCAGCGAATCCAGCCCCACCAGCGTGGTGGCGCCGGTAGTGGTCAGTCCGGAGAATGATTCGAAAAAAGCATCGGTAATCGTGAGGTTCGGGCTTTCAGAAAAAATGAAGGGCAACGCACCCACGCTACCCAGCACGGTCCAGAACAGTACCACGATCAGAAACCCTTCACGGGATTTCAGTTCGCCTTTCTCACGACGGTTCGGCCACCACAACATGGAACCAATCACCAGCGCGACAAAAAAGGTTTGCGTAAATGCGCGTCCCGCCCCATCACGATAGATAAGCGCTACCAGCCCCGGGAGGATCATCGTGCCCGAAAATAAGATGACCAGTAGTCCTACGATTCGGGTAATGGCGCGAAAATGCATCTCTGCCGCTTCCTTAGTTCTTCAAAATGAGGTGGGGATTATTCTTCAATCGCTAACAATTGCAATGAACCACGACTAAAATCCGCCAGCTTTGCTGAAAATTCATCCAATTTCGCATAAGGAAGCGCCACCCGTAACCGAACGAATGCCTGGTAATCACTGGTGACGATTTTGCCGTCATATTGACCCAGAAGTGCTTCAACGCCAGCCAACTGCGCGTACTCACACTGCAAAGTATATTCGGTTAATGGCGTCTTGCGCTGCGTCGTTAACTGACGCAATGCCTGGTTTACCCCACCGCCATAGGCTTTAACCAGTCCGCCGGTGCCGAGTAAGATCCCGCCGTAATAGCGCACGACGACGGCGGTAATTTCCCCAACTCCGCTGCCCATCAACTGCGCGAGCATCGGCTTGCCTGCCGTTCCCGCCGGTTCACCATCATCTGAAAAGCCCAGTTGCTGCGAATCATCGGGCGCTCCCGCCACCCACGCCACGCAATGGTGACGGGCGTCCGGGTGCTCCGCTCTGACTGATTCCACAAACGCCTTTGCCGCCTCAACGCCATCGGTATGCGCCAACAACGTAATGAAGCGGCTTTTTTTGATCTCTTCGACGACGGTGACCGGTGCCGCAGGGATTAACCAACTGTCCATTACGCCAGTTTCAGATCCCGCGTCATGTTTTCAACGTTGTTCTCGTGGATCACCACGTTGTCTTCAATACGAATACCACCAAACGGTTTCAGCGCTTCAATTTTCTGCCAGTTGAAGTGTTTGCTGAACTGCCCTTCACGCCACGGCGCGAGCAGAGATTCGATGAAATAAAAGCCCGGTTCAATGGTCAGCACCATGCCCGGCTGGAGCACACGGGTGCAGCGCAGATACGGATATTTGGACGGCGCGGCAAGATGCGTACCGCTGTCATCCTGCATAAAGCCAGCAACATCATGCACCTGCAGGCCCAGCGGATGGCCGATACCGTGCGGCATAAACGGTCCGGTGAGATCGTTTTCGACCATCGCCTCTTCGCTCATGTCGGTGACGAGCTGATGCTTACGCAGCAGTTTCGCAATACGCTGATGGAACTGAACGTGATAATCCACATAGCTGACACCCGCTTTCATGGTGGCAATCAGCGCCAGCTGTTCGTCATTCACATCTTTCACTAACTGCGCATACTCGTTGTCGCTTTTCGCCGACCAGGTACGGGTCAGGTCTGCGGCATAACCGTTGTACTCCGCACCGGCATCCAACAGGAAGCTGCGGATTTCAGACGGTGCCTGGTGATCCAGCTTCGTATAATGCAGAACCGACGCATGCTCGTTCAGCGCCACGATATTGCTGTACGGCACATCGGTGTCACGGTGACCGGTCGCAGTCAGATAGGCCAGGTTGATATCAAACTCGCTCATCCCCGAACGGAAGGCTTCTTCCGCCGCACGGTGCCCATTCACTGCCATTTTCTGCGCTTCACGCATGCAGGCCAGTTCGTAGTCCGTTTTGTAGGCGCGGTAATAGTGCAGATAGTCGATCACCCCTTTCGGGTTGATATTGCTGGCGGCGATCTCCAGTTGCAACGCACGCTCCGGAACCGGGCCGATATAACCAATATTGCCGCGCGCGGCAGGCAGTTGACTACCAATGCCATCCGCCTTCGGCAGGGCAATCACCTCAACGTCTTCAGTCCAGAAGGAGGTCGGCAGCGGTTCTACGTTGTGCCAGTAATCGACCGGCAAGTAAAACCACAGCTTGGGTTTGTTCACCCCATCAACCAGCAACCAGCAGTTGGGAACCTGAGTCACCGGTACCCAGGCTTTAAACTGCGGATTAACCTTAAACGGGTAAGGATGATCGTCGAGAAAAACGTTAACCAGCTCGCCGGAGTGAATAAGCAGCGCATCAAGCTTAAAGCGTTCCAGCGCATCACGCGTCCGTTCTTGTAAGGTAACGATATGATTTTTATAGAGTGCGGCCAGTGATTCCATTTTCTATCCTTCTGTTTTTTCGACCTCAAGTCTCCGCATCTTAGCACATCGATTCACGAGAGCGTGATTTCTACCAGGTGTGATCGGATCGGCATTTTTTTAATCAGTCATTTGCATTTTATTAACATAAAATACACACTTCGCTTCATCTGGTATGACCAGATCACCTTGCGGATTCAGGAGACTGACATGCTTTACAAAGGCGACAACCTGTACCTCGACTGGCTGGAAGATGGCATCGCCGAACTGGTGTTCGATGCCCCAGGCTCAGTGAACAAACTCGACACAGCAACCGTCGCCAGCCTCGGCCAGGCGCTGGACGTACTGGAAAAACAAACAGATTTAAAAGGGCTGCTGCTGCGTTCGAATAAAGCGGCCTTTATCGTCGGTGCGGATATCACCGAATTCTTGTCGCTGTTTCTCGTTCCCGAAGAACAGCTCAGCCAGTGGTTGCATTTCGCCAACAGCGTCTTTAACCGTCTGGAAGATCTGCCGGTTCCGACCCTCTCTGCGGTTAACGGTTATGCGCTGGGCGGCGGCTGCGAATGTGTACTGGCGACCGATTACCGCCTGGCGACGCCGGATCTGCGTATCGGTCTGCCAGAAACCAAACTGGGCATCATGCCTGGCTTTGGCGGTTCCGTACGTATGCCGCGCATGTTAGGCGCGGACAGCGCGCTGGAGATCATTGCAGCCGGTAAAGACGTTGGTGCGGAACAAGCGCTGAAAATCGGTCTGGTCGATGGCGTCGTAAAAGCAGAAAAACTGATTGAGGGCGCAAAAGCCGTTTTACGTCAGGCCATCAACGGCGATCTGGACTGGAAAGCGAAGCGTCAACCGAAGCTGGAACCGCTGAAGCTCAGCAAAATTGAAGCCGCCATGAGCTTTACCATTGCCAAAGGCATGGTCGCGCAAACGGCAGGCAAACATTATCCGGCCCCGATGACCGCGGTGAAAACCATTGAAGCCGCCGCGCGATTTGGCCGTGAAGAAGCGCTTAATCTGGAAAACAAAAGCTTTGTCCCGCTGGCGCACACCAATGAAGCCCGCGCGCTGGTCGGTATCTTCCTTAACGATCAATATGTGAAAGGCAAAGCGAAGAAGCTGACCAAAGACGTTGAAACGCCAAAGCAGGCTGCTGTGCTGGGCGCAGGTATTATGGGCGGCGGTATCGCGTATCAGTCGGCGTGGAAAGGCGTGCCGGTTATCATGAAAGATATCAACGACAAATCCCTGACCCTCGGAATGACCGAAGCGGCGAAACTGCTGAACAAACAGCTTGAGCGAGGCAAAATTGACGGTCTGAAGATGGCGGGCGTGATTTCGACCATTCACCCTACGCTGGACTATGCCGGTTTTGATCGCGTCGACGTCGTGGTCGAAGCGGTGGTTGAAAACCCGAAAGTGAAAAAGGCCGTGCTGGCGGAAACCGAAGATAAAGTTCGACCGGATACCGTGCTGGCATCGAACACCTCCACCATCCCCATTAGCGAACTGGCAAGCGTGCTGAAACGCCCGGAAAATTTCTGCGGTATGCACTTCTTTAACCCGGTTCACCGGATGCCGCTGGTTGAGATCATTCGTGGCGAGAAAAGCGCCGATGAAACCATCGCGAAAGTGGTCGCCTGGGCCAGCAAAATGGGCAAAACGCCGATTGTGGTGAACGACTGCCCTGGCTTCTTTGTTAACCGCGTGCTGTTCCCTTACTTCGCTGGATTCAGCCAGTTACTGCGCGACGGTGCGGACTTCCGCAAAGTCGACAAGGTCATGGAAAAACAGTTCGGCTGGCCGATGGGCCCGGCGTACCTGCTTGACGTCGTGGGCATTGATACCGCACATCACGCGCAGGCTGTGATGTCCGCAGGCTTCCCGCAGCGGATGCAAAAAGATTATCGCGACGCGATTGATGCGCTGTTTGACGCCAGTCGTTTTGGTCAGAAGAACGGTCTGGGCTTCTGGCGCTATAAAGAAGACAACAAAGGTAAGCCGAAGAAAGAAGAGGATGCCACCGTTGACGACCTGCTGGCTGACGTCAGTAACGCGAAGCGTGATTTCAGCGAAGACGAGATTATCGCCCGTATGATGATCCCGATGGTCAACGAAGTGGTGCGCTGTCTCGAAGAAGGCATTATCGCCAGTCCGGCAGAGGCCGATATGGCGCTGGTTTACGGTCTGGGCTTCCCTCCGTTCCACGGCGGCGCGTTCCGTTGGCTGGATACGCTCGGCAGCGCGAAGTATCTCGATATGGCGCAACAGTATCAGCACCTCGGTCCGTTATATGACGTTCCGGAAGGTCTGCGTAATAAAGCGCGTCATAACGAACCGTATTATCCCCCGGTTGAGCCTGCCCGTCCGGTCGGCGACCTGAAAACGGCTTAAGGAGTCACAATGGAACAGGTTGTAATTGTTGATGCGATCCGTACCCCAATGGGCCGTTCGAAAGGGGGCGCGTTTCGCAACGTGCGTGCGGAAGATCTCTCCGCACATTTGATGCGCAGTCTGCTGGCGCGTAATCCGGCGCTTGAAGCGGCAGCGCTTGATGACATCTACTGGGGTTGCGTGCAGCAGACGCTGGAGCAAGGCTTTAACATCGCCCGTAACGCGGCGTTGTTAGCGGAAGTTCCCCACTCCGTTCCGGCGGTGACCGTCAACCGTCTGTGTGGCTCCTCCATGCAGGCATTGCATGACGCCGCACGAATGATCATGACCGGTGATGCACAGGCCTGTCTGGTGGGTGGCGTGGAACATATGGGCCATGTGCCGATGAGCCACGGCGTCGATTTCCACCCGGGTCTGAGCCGTAACGTCGCCAAAGCGGCGGGCATGATGGGACTGACGGCGGAGATGCTCTCCCGCATGCACGGCATCAGCCGTGAAATGCAGGATGCCTTTGCCGCGCGTTCACACGCCCGCGCCTGGGCCGCAACGCAGTCTGGCGCATTTAAGAATGAAATTATCCCAACCGGCGGGCATGACGCCGATGGCGTGCTGAAGCAGTTTAACTACGACGAAGTGATCCGTCCGGAAACCACGGTTGAAGCGCTGTCCACCTTACGTCCGGCGTTTGACCCGGTCAGCGGCACGGTCACCGCAGGCACCTCTTCTGCACTCTCCGATGGCGCCGCCGCCATGCTGGTGATGAGCGCGAGTCGTGCCCGCGAGTTAGGCCTGAAACCACGCGCCCGGGTGCGTTCAATGGCGGTGGTGGGTTGTGACCCTTCCATCATGGGATACGGCCCGGTGCCTGCGTCAACGCTGGCGCTGAAAAAAGCGGGGCTTTCCACCAGCGATATCGGTTTGTTTGAGATGAACGAAGCGTTTGCTGCGCAGATCCTGCCATGCATTAAAGATCTGGGGTTGATGGAGCAGATCGACGAGAAGATCAACCTTAACGGTGGGGCGATCGCGCTCGGTCACCCGCTGGGTTGTTCTGGTGCACGTATCAGCACCACGCTGCTGAACCTGATGGAACGCAAAGATGTCCAGTTCGGTCTGGCGACGATGTGTATTGGATTGGGTCAGGGTATCGCGACGGTATTTGAGCGGGTGTAAAGATATTCACTCATTGTAGGCCGGGTAAGCGAAGCGCCCCCGGCTCGATTGCCGGATGGCGACGCTAAAGCATCTTATCCGGCCTACAACGAAAACGTCACTGTATAACAATTTAGTTGCCGTTCTTCCCGCCTGTCAGGGGCGGGTTTTTTCTTCTTCGTTTCTTTTCTCAGATAAATGCGAACGCGTCGCCAAACAGGCGATCTTCACGTGCGCTGCGCTCATTACAGAACAGGTCACGCGCAATTTTCGCCATCTCAAAACGTCCGGCAATGTAGATGTCATGATCGGCCAGTGTTCCGTGATCCTGCAACACCGCCGTTAAGACCGTTCCTGTACGTCCACGCCAGCCAGCTTCCGGTTGTTCCACCACGGCTTCGACGCGCAGATTGGGATGGTTGACAGAGAGCGCTTCAAGTTCAGAGAGATCGTAGAGATGCTTCTCTTCGCGCCCCCCCCAGTAAATCGTGACCTCACGATTGGGATTATGCGCCAGCGCTGTCAGCAGAATGGAACGGGCGTAAGAAAAACCCGTACCGCCAGCAATCAGGATCAGCGGACGCTCTTCATCGTCACGCAGCCATGCGTCGCCGTGCGGAATATCTATCGTTATCTCATGGTCTTTCAGGATGCGATCCATCACCGCTTTGGCATAGAGATTAATTTCTGACGCGCCAATGTGGAGCTCAATAAAACCTTGCTCATCCGGCGTAGAGGCCATCGAGAACGGGCGTTTGTCCCGCTCATCCATCACGACCATCAAATATTGACCGGCACGAAAGGAAAATGCCGCGTCGGGTACTAAACGAACACGGTATACGGTATCAGTGATAGCTTCTACCGAGGTCACTTTACAGCTTAAGGTTGTCATGCGCTCCCTCTATGGGTCTGTAGGGCAAAACGAGCGCCTCAGGCGCCTTTACCGTCATTAAAGATGGCCAGCTCATCCCAAATCGCATCGATGCGGGCGGTCACGTCGGGATCTTTTTTAATTGGACGTCCCCACTCACGTTGGGTTTCACCTGGCCATTTGTTTGTGGCATCCAGCCCCATTTTTGAACCCAGACCGGAGACCGGCGAGGCAAAATCCAGATAATCAATTGGCGTATTCTCTACCAGCACCGTGTCCCTGGCCGGGTCCATACGGGTGGTAATCGCCCAAATCACATCGTTCCAGTCGCGTGCATTGACGTCATCATCACAAACGATAACAAATTTGGTGTACATAAACTGGCGTAAAAATGACCAGACACCCATCATGACGCGTTTCGCATGCCCCGCGTACTGTTTTTTAATCGTGACGACGGCAAGGCGATAAGAGCACCCTTCCGGAGGCAGGTAAAAATCGACGATTTCCGGGAACTGTTTTTGCAGAATCGGCACAAACACTTCATTCAGCGCAACGCCAAGTACGGCAGGCTCATCCGGCGGACGACCGGTGTAGGTCGAATGGTAAATCGCATCCTCACGCTGAGTAATATGCGTAACGGTAAAGACCGGGAAGCTATCCACTTCATTGTAATATCCCGTATGGTCGCCATACGGGCCTTCCGGCGCCGTTTCACCCGGATCGATATACCCTTCCAACACAATTTCCGCACTGGCAGGCACTTCAAGATCGTTAGACAGGCATTTAACCACTTCGGTTTTCGTGCCGCGCAGCAGACCGGCAAAGGCGTACTCTGAGAGTGTGTCCGGTACCGGCGTCACTGCGCCCAGAATAGTGGCAGGATCAGCCCCCAGCGCAACGGAAACCGGGAAAGGTTCACCCGGATGCGCCGCACACCACTCCTGATAATCAAGCGCGCCGCCGCGATGGGACAGCCAGCGCATGATCAGTTTATTTTTGCCAATCAACTGCTGGCGATAAATGCCCAGATTCTGCCGCTCTTTATGCGGGCCACGCGTTACGGTCAGCCCCCAGGTAATGAGCGGCGCAGCGTCTTCTGGCCAGCAGGTCATAATGGGAATTCGATTTAAATCGACGTCATCGCCAGAGATGATTTTTTGCTGACAAGGCGCACCGCGCAGTCGCTTCGTCGGCATATTCAGCACCTGTTTGAACTGCGGCAGCTTATCAAACAGATCGCGAAAGCCCTTCGGCGGCTCTGGCTCTTTCAAAAAGGCCAGTAATTTACCCACTTCCCGCAGCGCAGAGACATCATCCTGCCCCATCCCCATCGCGACACGTTTTGGCGTACCGAACAGGTTACACAACACCGGCATTGAATAGCCTTTGGGGTTTTCAAACAGCAGCGCAGGGCCACCGGCACGCAGCGTGCGGTCGGCAATTTCTGTGATTTCCAGGTATGGATCCACTTCAAGCGTAATGCGTTTGAGTTCGCCCTGTTGTTCAAGCAGCGTCAGGAAGTCGCGTAAATCGTGATATTTCATGGCGTCCATTGTGGCCTCTTCGTAAGCGCCTCATTATACGGCGTTCATCATCGTGATGCTGTATTTTTGTTAAATTAGCGTGAACTCTGGCAGCCCACCGCCGCCGCCGGGATTATAATTAACTTCACGCCTTGCATTTGCTATGCTTGCGCCCCGAATAAGCGGATAAGAGTCATTATGCAATCCTGGTATTTACTGTACTGCAAACGCGGGCAACTTCAGCGTGCTCAGGAACACCTCGAAAGACAGGCAGTGAGCTGCCTGACACCGATGATCACCCTGGAAAAAATGGTGCGTGGAAAACGTACTGCAGTCAGCGAACCCCTGTTCCCTAACTATTTGTTCGTGGAATTTGACCCGGAAGTGATTCATACCACGACGATCAATGCCACGCGCGGCGTCAGCCATTTTGTCCGCTTTGGCGCATCACCGGCAATTGTCCCTTCCACGGTAATTCACCAGCTCTCCGTCTATAAACCAGAAGGCATTGTCGACCCTGAAACGCCTTACCCTGGCGACCGTGTGGTCATCACGGAAGGCGCTTTTGAAGGCCTGCAAGCGATCTTCACTGAACCGGACGGTGAAGCGCGTTCCATGCTGCTGCTCAACCTGTTGAATAAAGAGGTGAAGCAGAGCGTGAAAAATACCGGTTTCCGTAAGCTTTAACGGCGACTCAGAACGTAATTCCAAACAGCTTCCTGACGTTCGCATCCGTTGTGGCGGAAAGCCATTGCAGATCGTCTCCTCGCCAGTGGGCAATACGCTCAAGAATATGTGGCAGATGTGCCGGTTCGTTACGTCGCGATGCGGGTTTCGGCGAGAGATCGCGCGGCAACAGATACGGCGCATCGGTTTCAATCAGCAACTGTTCGGCCGGAATAAACGGTAGCAATTCGCGCAGCTCAAGCCCACGACGTTCATCACATACCCAGCCCGTAATACCGATGTACATGCCCCTGTCGACACACGCCTGCATCTCTTCGCGCGTGCCGGTAAAGCAGTGCAGCACCGCACCCGGGAGTTTGTCCAGCCACGGATCCAACAGCGTCAGAAATCGTGTATGCGCATCACGACAATGCATAAAGACCGGCATCTGTAACTCAGCAGCGATACGCAACTGTGCGTCAAACGCCCGCTCTTGTTCCTGCGGGGTGGAAAAATTGCGATTGAAATCAAGGCCACATTCGCCAATCGCCACGACCTCAGGCCTGGACGCCAGCGCCACAATCGCCTCCTCAGTTGCAGGCTGCCACTGGCTGCTGTCGTGTGGATGAACACCGGCCGTCGACCAGCAGTGAGGATAGATCTGCGCCAGTCGCTGCGCCTGCTGGCTTTCATGCACATTGGTTCCGGTAAGAAGCAGGCCATTCACACCAGCGGCGGTCGCGCGCGCCACAACCTCATCACGGTCTTTTAAAAACTGCGAGCTGGTTAAATTAACGCCGATATCAAACATGCTTCGCTCCATATGACAACCGCCCTGGCGGGCGGTTGAATTTACTCTTCTGTCTTCTCGGCTTTCTCAGCGTCGGCTTCTGATTCCGCCTCGTTATCTTCATCCCGCGTCTGTCGTTTACCGACATAGAAACGTGAGAAGAAAACGCCGACTTCAAACAGGCAGTACATCGGAATCGCCAGTAACGTCTGCGAAAAAACATCCGGCGGCGTCAGCAACATCCCCACCACAAACGCGCCGACCAGCACGTAAGGCCGTTTTTTACGCAAATCATCCGGTGTAGTCACCCCCATCCAGCAGAGCAACACAATGGCTACGGGAACCTCAAACGAGACCCCGAACGCCATAAACAGCGCCATGACAAAGCTCAGATAGCTGGCAATATCCGTCGAAACCTGTACGCCTTCCGGCGCGGTATTGGCAAGGAAGCCAAACGCCAGCGGGAACACGACAAAGTAGGCAAACGCCATGCCGATATAGAACAGTAACGAGCTGGAGATCAGTAACGGCACCACCATGCGGCGCTCATGCTTATACAGCGCTGGCGCGATAAACGCCCAGACCTGATAAAGGATCACCGGCGCTGACAGGATCAGCGACACCATGAAGGTTAATTTGATCGGGGTGAAGAACGGTGATGCGACATCCGTCGCGATCATGGTCGCACCCTGCGGCAACTGTTTGATAAGCGGCGAGGAAACCAGGTGATAGATGTCATTGGCAAAATAGACCAATGCCAGAAAAATCACGATAACCGCAATAATGCAGTTAAGCAGACGTTTACGCAGCTCAATCAGGTGCGTGATAAGCGGTTGAGTATCTTCTACAGCCATGTTTACGGTTTATCACTCGACGTAGGGGAGGAGCCAGCAACAGGGGCAGCGGTTTTCGGTTCAGCGTCCTTCACGTTGACGGCAGGAGGCGTCTCCCCGACAATCTCAGGAGCCTGTTCCGGTGCGCTGGCCTGGACTTCAGCAGTGGCGGGCGTGACCCCTTCATGCTGTTCTTCGTTCCCTTTCACCACCGGGTTATGGATGGTGTGCGCTTCGTCGCTCGCTTTTTCGGGCTCGTTTGCGCTATAGGAACGCTTCATTGACTCCGCCGCCTGGCGCAGTTCATCCATCGAGGCTTTCAGCTCGGGAGTCAGGTTTTCCAGGCTCGCTTTCTCAACCTTTTTCAGGCTGTCCTGAAACTCCTGGAGCTTAAGCTCCTGGGTCAGTTCATTCTGAACGGTGGTCGCAAGGGATCGCAATGCGCGTACCCAGCCAGCTATCGTTTTGACGGCTACCGGCAATCGCTGCGGCCCCAGTACGACGAGGCCGATAATAAACACCAGTAACAGTTCGCTAAAACCGATATCAAACACGAATTACACCTGCTCTTTATCGTGGCTTTTCGCGTCTTCTTTTTTCGCAGTTTCTTTATCAGCGTCTGCCGGTTTGTCAGTAATAGACTTCGCGGTAAAGTCAGCGTCCTGACTGGCTTTATCCTGTTTAGCATCATCATCACTCATGGCTTTTTTGAAGCCTTTGATGGATGCGCCAAGATCGGAACCGATGGAGCCGAGCTTCTTGGTGCCAAACAACAGTACAACGATGACGGCAATGATCACCAACTGCCAAATACTGATACCACCCATACATGTTCCTCTGTGATAGATGATGAATTATTAAGGCCGTAGTATACGTTACCCGGCCTGCCTTGAGCGATGAAAAAATCAGCGAGTTTTGCGCCAGCCGACAATCCAGGCGACCAGGCCACCCGCCATTAACCAGCCGGGCATATAGCCCCATTCAGGACGATTAATCAGCAGGAATGTCCCACTTAATAGTAACGTGGCGCCAATTCCCAATAAGTAACGGGATTGGCCCTGACGCACATGATTCTCCTGAAGCTCGCGCGCAATCTTATCAACACTGTGCTGTAAATATTTGCCCTGGCGCAAACTGTCGTACACCAGTTCGGGGAGTTCTGGCATTTTTTCGACCCAGAACGGCGCTTTTTCCTTAAATGCCCTGACCAGCGCCGGAATACCGACCTGATCTTTAATCCATGATTCCAGAAAAGGCTTCGCCGTTTTCCAGAGATCCAACTGCGGATAGAGCTGACGACCTACGCCCTCAACATACAGTAATGTCTTCTGCAACAATACCAGTTGGGGCTGCACTTCCATGTTAAATCGACGCGCCGTATTGAAAAGGTTTAACAAAACGTGACCAAACGAGATTTCTGCCAGCGGTTTCTCGAAGATAGGCTCGCACACGGTACGAATCGCAAACTCAAACTCTTCAACGTTGGTATCCGGCGGAACCCAGCCAGAATCGACATGCAGTTCCGCAACCTTGCGGTAATCACGATTAAAGAACGCGATGAAGTTCTCCGCCAGGTAACGCTTATCTTCCTTGTTTAAGGAGCCGACAATGCCGCAATCAATGCCAATATATTTCGGGTTTTCGGGGTGTTCATAACTGACAAAGATGTTCCCGGGGTGCATATCCGCGTGGAAAAAGCTGTCGCGAAAGACCTGAGTGAAGAAAACCTGCACGCCACGCTCCGCCAGCAACTTCATGTTGGTGCCGTTTTTCTCCAGCGTCACCACATCGGAAACCGGGATGCCGTAAATGCGTTCCATCACCATCATATTCTCACTGCAGTAGTCAGAATAGACTTCCGGGATATAGAGCATTGGGCTGTCTTCAAAGTTTCGCCGCAGTTGAATCGCGTTGGCCGATTCGCGCAACAGATTCAGCTCATCAATCAGCGTCTTTTCATATTCCCGCACCACTTCCGTCGGGCGCAGACGGCGACCGTCCGGCAGTAGGCGCGGCACCCAACGGGCAAGCCGATAGATCAGTCTCAGATCTGCTTTGATGACCGGCAGAATGTCCGGACGGATGACTTTGATAACGACCTCTTTGCCGTTCGATTTCAGTCTTGCGGTGTGCACCTGGGCAACCGACGCCGATGCCAGCGGCTGAATCTCAAACTCATCAAACCAGGCTTCAACAGGCAGTCCACCCATCGCTTCTTCAATTTGCGCTTTCGCCAGCTTGCCATCGAAGGGGGCGACTTTGTCCTGTAACAACGCCAGCTGATCGGCGATATGCGGAGGGAAGAGATCGCGGCGGGTCGAGAGCATTTGGCCAAACTTGATCCACACCGGCCCTAACTCCTGCAGAGCCAGTCTCAGTCGCTCTCCCAGTAATTTGTCTTTATGCCGGTTTGGCATCCAGAACAGGCAGTAACGCCATAACCGTAGCGGCAGCGTGATCCGCATTTTGGGGATGAGCTCATCAAGTCCGTAACTTAGGAAAGTGCGAATGATGAAATATAGGCGCCGTACTTCACCTGGCGTCATTTAGCCTCCAGTTTTTCCAGCCGCCGGATCAGCGCATCGACAGCGCGTTCCACAGCTGCCGTTTCTTCCGCGAACCAGGCAACCTCAAGCGGTCCGGGCGCCATTCGCCACTCTTCCGTAATGGCTTCGGCAACATAACGTTGCTGACGTTGGATCCCGTGACGGAGAAATTTTGCCCCGCCGCGCAGGGCTTTGCTGATCCCTTCTGCTGCGATGTCGCCAGTATAGGGCGCCAGCAGTTCAGCAGGATCGAATTCCGCCAGATCGGCAAGGGCAACGAAATTCTGCACAACCTGAATATCACCCTGCACTTCCAGTTCACCACTGCGAATCAGCGCTGTCAGTTGCTGGCGATCGCGTAATTTTGGCAACACGCTGGCATGGGTGATCACCGTACAATCGGCCTCGCCAGCCCACTCGCCCAGCACGTCAACCTGGCGTTCGCTGAACAGCAGAATTAATGATGTCGAAAAGCCTTTTAGCTCTACACGCAGCACTTTTCCCAGCAGACGCGCTCGCGCCGTTTTCAACGCCGGCGAACGATACAGGAATGAATTAAGCAAACTTTCCATTCCTGCAGTCACTAAGGGTTTAAAAGGCATTCCCGTTCTCCTGTCAGAACTTATAGCCGCGATGTAGCGCAACCACACCCGCTGTCAGGTTGTAATAGTCGACGCTTTCGAACCCGGCGTCCTGCATCATCGCTTTCAATGTGTCCTGATCGGGATGCATACGAATGGATTCCGCCAGATAGCGATAGCTGTCGGCATCATTGGCGACCATTGAACCGATACGCGGCAGGATATGGAAAGAGTAGGCATCGTACGCTTTGCTCAGCGGCTCGATAATCGGTTTAGAGAATTCCAGCACCAGCAGACGACCACCCGGTTTCAGGACACGGAACATGGAACGCAGAGCTTTGTCTTTGTCCGTGACGTTACGCAAACCGAAGGAAATCGTAATGCAGTCAAAGGTATTGTCCGGGAACGGCAGCGCTTCCGCATTGGCCTGAACGTATTCTACGTTGCCAATCACGCCAATATTGCGCAGCTTCTCACGGCCCATTTTGAGCATCGAGTCATTGATGTCCGCCAGAATTACCTTGCCAGTCTCCCCGACCAGACGGGAGAATTTGGCCGTCAGATCGCCGGTTCCGCCGGCTAAATCCAGCACTGTCTGACCACGGCGGACGCCGCTACAGTCGATGGTGAAGCGTTTCCACAAACGATGAATGCCAAAAGACATCAAATCATTCATAACATCATATTTTGATGCCACAGAATGAAAAACGTGGGCCACCATGTCCGCTTTATGCTCTTTAGCGACAGTCTGAAAACCAAAGTGCGTCGTTTCTTGTGAATTATCCACCATCTCAGTGCCTGCTCATCAAAAAATTGTTCGAGAAGTGTAACAGATTGGGGCTCATTGCCCTACCCTTCTGCCCGTCCTGGCTACCCCGAACGGACTAATTCGATTGCTGCTTTATCCCGTCATCGTCGGAATAAGATGCATCTTCCTGCTCTTCAGGTACCGATCGCAACCGATACTCTTCATCCTGCGTCGTGGCCTGTTCCGCCAGTTCAGGATTAATCTCGCGCTTAATTTCTACCCCTAAGCCGCGAAACGCTTCGGCCTGCGCCAGCACGTTGCCGCGCCCCGACGACAGCTTTTTCATCGCCTGACGATAGTTATCCTGCGCTTTGTCCAGACTCTGCCCGATGGAGGACATATCATCGACAAAGAGGCGCATCTTGTCGTAGAGCTTACTCGCACGGTCCGCAATCTGTTGCGCATTACGACTTTGATGCTCGTAACGCCACAGATTCGCAATGGTTCGCAACGCCACCAGTAACGTCGTGGGGCTGACCAGCATAATATTATTTTTAAGCGCCTCGGTAATCAGTTCGGGCTGTCGGTCGAGCGCTAACAGAAACGCGGGCTCCACCGGGATAAACATCAGCACGTAATCCAGCGTGCGTAGTCCCGGAAGCTGCTGGTAGTCCTTACGTCCCAACAGGCGGATATGGTTACGCACCGAAGCGATGTGCTCCTGAAGTGCGCTTTCGCGGGTGTAATCGTCTTCCGCATTAAAATAGCGTTCATAGGCCACCAGCGTCATTTTGGCGTCGATCACCACATCTTTCCCCTGCGGCAAACGCACAATTACGTCGGGCTGCATACGGGAACGGACGTCATTCTCGATACTGACCTGCGTTTCGTACTCGTATCCTTCCCGTAACCCGGAGGCCTCCAGCACGCGGGTGAGCACCACTTCGCCCCAGTTCCCCTGCGTTTTGTTATCGCCTTTTAGCGCACGCGTCAGGTTGACCGCTTCCTGGGCCATTTGTGCATTAAGCTGTTGGAGATTGCGAATTTCATGCGCCAAGGTGTGACGTTCGCGCGCTTCCTGACCAAAGCTGTCCTGAACCTGGCGACGGAAACCGTCCAGTTGTTCACGCAGCGGCGTCAGCAGACCATTCAGGCTCTGTCGGTTTTGCTCATCAACCCGGCGATTGCTTTGCTCAAAGATTCGGTTTGCCAGATTTTCAAACTGTTCGCTCAGACGCTGCTCGCTGTTGATCATCTGGCGGATTTTATCTTCCGCATGCTGCTGTGTGGCTTCCATTCGCGTGGTCACTTCACGCAAATCCGCTTCCAGAGAGGTGTTAATACTGCGCAGACTACGCAATTCGTTATTGAGTAATTCACACTCATCGCGCCAGTGTTCACTTTGGGCAAGCTGTTGTCTGGCTGCGCTTAATGCCGCCACCATCTCTTCACGTTCAGCGAATTGCTCGGCTTTCTGTTGCGCATGCTGATAGCTGGCCATCAGCCAGCCAAGCGCAATGCCCGCCAGCGCAATAACCGCATAAATGATGATTGAGATATCCAAAATGCCTCCCGACGCCATACATCACCCGCACAAAATAGAATTGTGCTGTATAAACGTCCAGTTTTAAAGAACTTTCCTGCGAGGCGCTACGCAAATAATCGCGTAAAAGCAAAAGGCCGAACGCATCGGCCTTTTACGGAAGAGAAGAGAATTAGATGAGACGACGTGCCGCTTCCACCACGATTTTCACCGCATGGCTTTCGGTTTGTTTCATCGTCTCAGCATTCGGGATCTCTTGCTGAGTACGGTTAACGATCACACCCGCAACCATCCCGGCGCGCAGGCCCTGGCTTGCGCACATGGTCAGCAGCGTGGCGGACTCCATTTCGTAGTTCATCACGCCCATTGACTGCCACTCTTCCATAGAGCCTTTGAAACGACGTACTACGCGACCGGAGAAGGTGTCGTAACGTTCCTGGCCTGGGTAGAAGGTGTCAGAAGAGGCGGTTACGCCCACGTGAGTGGTGGCACCGATGGATTTTGCCGCTTCAACCAGCGCGGTAGTGCATTCAAAATCAGCGACTGCCGGGTACTCCATCGGAGCAAAGTGCAGGCTCGCGCCATCCAGACGAACGGACGCCGTGGTGACCAGAACATCGCCGACATTGATGTGCGGCTGAATAGCGCCAGTGGTACCAATACGCAGGAAGGTACGAATGCCCAACTGAGCTAACTCTTCCACCGCAATTGAGGTAGATGGGCCGCCGATACCGGTCGAGCAGACGATGACGGCTTTACCGTCCAGCTCTGCACGCCAGGTGGTGAATTCACGGTGAGATGCCAGCTTAACCGGCTTCTCCATCAGCGCGGCGATCTTTTCCACACGTTCCGGATCGCCAGGGACGATAGCCAGCGTAGCCCCTTGTAAATCGTTCTTGGTGAGGCCGAGATGAAAAACGTCAGACCTGGACATATAAAACTCCTCTGTGATTCGGTTTTTGTCAGAAGAAGCAAAAAGACACTTTACCGAAGGACTTAAGATATTTTCGTGACCATCATCACCATGGAGCAATTCAGTTGCATGAATTTACTGATAAAAAGTGACGAACATCACATTAACAACCCGATTCTCTCTTTCTTTGCGCAAAAAGCGAGCCGTTTGAGGCAGTGTGAATGGTTAAAGCCTGTCTATAGTTAATAGTGCGCTATTTTTCTAAGGGTACGGAGAATACCATGACATCAACACCACAAACCGGTTTTGCACCTGCAGCATCCCCTATTGCCTCTACCTCAGTTCATACCCCGGACGACGCCATCGTCGCGGGTATTACGTCAATCCCTTCCCAGGGGGACGATATGCCGGCGTTTCACGCCCGGCCGAAAAAGAGCGATGGCCCACTGCCTGTGGTCATTGTAGTGCAGGAAATCTTTGGCGTGCATGAACATATCCGCGACATCTGCCGTCGTCTGGCGCTGGACGGATATCTGGCTATCGCGCCAGAACTCTACTTCCGCGAGGGCGATCCCAATGATTTCGCCGATATTCCCACGCTACTGAGCGGTCTGGTGGCAAAAGTGCCGGATTCTCAGGTTCTGGCCGATCTGGATCACGTCGCCAGTTGGGCGTCCCGCAACGGTGGTGATGTTCATCGTCTGATGATCACTGGCTTTTGTTGGGGCGGACGTATTGCGTGGCTGTACGCGGCGCATAATCCGCAACTGAAAGCCGCCGTAGCCTGGTATGGAAAGCTGGTTGGCGATAAGTCGTTGAATTCGCCGAAGCACCCTGTCGATGTGGCGACCGATCTGAACGCCCCGGTATTAGGTCTGTACGGCGGGCAGGATAACAGTATTTCGCAGGAGAGCGTGGAGACCATGCGCCAGGCCTTACGCGCCGCTAACGCCAATACGGAGATTGTCGTCTATCCCGATGCCGGTCATGCCTTCAATGCCGACTACCGCTCGAGCTATCACGAAGAATCCGCCAAAGACGGCTGGCAAAGAATGCTGGTGTGGTTCGCGCAGTACGGAAGTAAGAAATAACGCAGGTCTGGACCGCCACCCGACAACAGGCCGGGTGGCGGCTTCGCCTTACCCGGCCTACGGAGATTATGCCTGACGCAGATTCTGCGCGGCTTGCACCATGTTCGCCAGCGCGGCGCGGGTTTCCGGCCAGCCGCGGGTTTTCAGGCCGCAGTCCGGGTTCACCCACAGGCGTTCAGCGGGGATACGCTGTGCCGCTTTTTGCAACAGCGCCTCAATCCACTCCACGCTCGGGACGTTCGGCGAGTGAATGTCATACACGCCCGGCCCGATTTCGTTCGGATAGTCGAACTCTTCGAACGACTCCAGCAGTTCCATGTCGGAACGTGAGGTCTCAATGGTGATCACGTCGGCATCCAGCGCGGCAATAGAATCCATGATGTCGTTAAACTCGCAGTAACACATGTGGGTGTGGATCTGGGTATCGTCTTTCGCCACCGCCGCGTTGATGCGGAACGCTTCCACACCCCACGCCAGATAAGCGGCCCAGTCGCTACGACGCAACGGCAGCCCTTCACGCAGTGCGGGTTCATCAATCTGAATGATGCCAATGCCTGCCGCCTCCAGATCCGCCACCTCATCACGCAGTGCCAGCGCGATCTGTTTGGCGATGGTTTCGCGGGTGACATCTTCACGCGGGAAGGACCAGCAGAGAATGGTCACCGGGCCGGTCAGCATGCCTTTTACCGGTTTGTCAGTCAGCGACTGCGCATACTTCGCCCATTCCACGGTGATCGCTTCCGGACGGCTGACGTCGCCGATCACCACCGGCGGTTTCACACAGCGAGAGCCGTAGCTCTGCACCCAGCCGTTCTGGGTGAAAACGAAACCGTCGAGGTGCTCGCCAAAATATTCCACCATGTCGTTACGCTCGGCTTCGCCGTGGACCAGCACGTCCAGGCCCAGACGCTCCTGCTCTACAATCGCCTGCTTAATATGCTCCGCAATGCCGGTGCGGTAGTTGTTGGCATCAAGCTGACCTTTTTTGAAGTCCAGACGCAGGCCGCGGATTTCAGTGGTCTGCGGGAAAGAACCGATAGTGGTCGTTGGCCACGCTGGCAGGTTGAAGCGCGCACGCTGAGCTTCAGCACGCACCTCGTACGGGTTCGCCCGCTGGCTGTCCTGTGCGGTGATGGCCGCCAGACGTTTTTCCACTGCCGCATTGTGCACGCGGGTTGAGTGGCGACGCGCCTGAATCGGGGCGCTCCATTCGGCGATGGCGGCGGTATCGCCGCTGTTCAGCGCATCGCGCAGCAGCGTCAGTTCACCACACTTTTGCAGGGCGAAGGCAAACCAGCTCTTCACTTCCGCATCCAGACGCGTTTCAACGCTCAGGTCGATCGGGCTGTGCAGCAGTGAGCAGGACGAGGCCACCCACAGATCGCGAAGGCCTACGATATCTTTAATCTGGGCATATTTTTCTGTCAGATCGG
Organism: Citrobacter freundii complex sp. CFNIH2; assembly: GCF_002880615.1. Classification (NCBI taxonomy): domain Bacteria; kingdom Pseudomonadati; phylum Pseudomonadota; class Gammaproteobacteria; order Enterobacterales; family Enterobacteriaceae; genus Citrobacter; species Citrobacter freundii complex sp. CFNIH2. The sequence continues at coordinate 3,878,439 of NZ_CP025757.1, forward strand.
CACGCCAGACGTTACGTCCATTGACCAGCCCTGCAGACAGCAGCCAGTCAGTCGGCAGGCGTTTGTGCAGCGCTGCCACGTCATCTTTACCGTGGACCAGGTCAACGTGCAGTCCCTGTACCGGCAGCGCGGCAATGGTATCAAGGTTAGGCGTCCCCCCTTCAAAGTAGGTGGTCAGCAGCAGTTTCACCTGCCCGGAAAGCGCATCGTAGGCCGGTCTGAAGGCATTCAGCCACGCCTGCGGCAGTTCCAGCACCAGCGCAGGTTCGTCGATCTGCACCCACTCGATGCCGCGTTTTGCCAGTTCCGCCAGCACCTGCTGATAAACCGGCAGAATGTCTTTCAGCAGGCTCAGACGATCGAACGACTCGCCCTTCACTTTGCCCAGCCACAGATAAGTCACCGGGCCGAGCAGCACAGGTTTCACCTTGTGACCCAGCGCCAGCGCTTCGTCCACTTCATCCAGCAGTTGTGTCCAGGTCAGTTTGAACTGCTGACCTTTAACGAACTCCGGCACCATGTAGTGATAGTTGGTGTTAAACCATTTGGTCATTTCTGCCGCTGCCGCCGGTTCGCCGGTCGGCGCACGACCGCGACCAATGCGGAACAGAGTGTCGATATCGACGGAGCCGTCTTTGTTCTGATGACGAGCCGGGACGTTACCGAGCAACAGGCTGGTGGTCAGAACATGGTCGTACCAGGCGAAGTCGCCGACCGGCAGAAGATCGATACCCGCTTGCTTTTGTTGATCCCAGTGGCGCGCACGCAGTTCGCGGCCCACCGCCAGCAGTTCTTCACGGGTCGCATTGCCCGCCCAGTAGCTCTCTTGCGCTTTTTTCAGCTCGCGACGCAGGCCAACACGAGGAAAACCGAGGGTGTGATTCAGTATTGTCATTGTATGCCTCTTAGAAAATTTGCAGGTTTTAGCCGTCCAGATGTTTACACTGCTATAATTCGCAAGTACTGTATATTCCTCAAGCGCAATTTGTTCATGCCGAAGTGAAGGACTTTCATGATCGAGATTAAACACCTGAAAACGCTCCAGGCGTTGCGGAATACCGGGTCACTGGCAGCCGCCGCGGCGACGCTGCATCAGACCCAATCCGCCCTGTCTCACCAGTTCAGCGATCTGGAACAGCGCCTTGGCTTTCGGCTATTCATACGTAAAAGTCAGCCGCTGCGTTTCACCCCACAGGGTGAGATCCTGTTGCAACTGGCCAGCCAGGTACTGCCGCAAATTAACCGCGCGTTACAGGCCTGCAACGAACCGCAGCAGACCCGTCTGCGTATCGCCATTGAATGTCATAGCTGTATTCAGTGGCTGACCCCGGCGCTGGAAAACTTCCGCGCCAAATGGCCGCAGGTGGAGATGGATTTTAAATCCGGCGTGACGTTTGACCCTCAACCGGCACTCCAGCAGGACGAGTTGGATCTGGTGATGACCTCTGACATTCTGCCGCGCAGCGGGCTGCACTATTCGCCGATGTTTGATTTTGAAGTCCTCCTGGTGCTGGCCCCCGAGCATCCGCTGACCAGCAAAACGCAGATCACGCCGGAAGATTTAGCCAGCGAAACGCTGCTGATCTATCCGGTACAGCGCAGTCGACTAGACGTCTGGCGTCATTTTCTTCAGCCCGCAGGGGTCAGCCCGTCACTGAAAAGCGTGGATAATACTCTGCTGTTGATTCAGATGGTGGCGGCGAACATGGGCATTGCCGCCCTGCCGCACTGGGTCGTGGAGAGTTTTGAACGTCAGGGTCTGGTCGTGACCAGAACCCTGGGAGAAGGCTTATGGAGCCGCCTGTACGCCGCCGTGCGTGACGGCGAGCAGCGCCAGCCGGTGACTGAGGCGTTTATTCGATCGGCGCGCAATCACGCCTGCGATCATCTGCCGTTTGTTCGGAGCGCGGAGCGACCCAGCGGCGATGCACCCACAGTGAAGCCAGTATCACCATCGCGCCTGTAATAAAACTGGGCCAGTGAGGCTGTTGGTGCCAGATCGCCAGGTTGACCAGCAGCCCGGCGGGCACATGCATATTGTTCATAATGCCGAGCGTGCCCGCATCGACCTGTGTCGCACCGTAGTTCCACATAAAGTAGCCGATCCCTGAAGCGGCCACGCCCAGGAACACCAGAATCCCCCACTGGAGCGTAGTTTCCGGCATTTTCTGCGCATTGCCCAGCATGAACCAGGCGACTACCGCGACCAGAAACGCGCCGATGTAAAACCATGCAAACGCGTTATGCTGCGGCATCGGGCGCGTCTCCATCAGGCGTTTATAGCCCACCATGCCGATGGCAAAACTGATGTTGGAAAGCTGTACCAGCAGCAGACCGGTCCAGAAGTGATCGGTCACCTGGTCATAGCGAATAATCCCTGCGCCAATCACCGCCAGCAACGCGCTGAAAGCATAGCCCCAGCGCAGCCGCCGTTTACTCATCAGATCGTAAATCAGCGTGATATAGAGCGGCGTCAACACGGTAAACAGCAGCAGTTCAGAGACGGTCAGGTAGAGATAAGCATGGAAACTCAGCATATACATGATGCCAAGCTGCATGGCGCCCACCAGCATATACAGGCCGATAGTTTTCAGGCTGTGCCCGCGCGTACGCAGGAAAGGCAGGAACACCAGTGCGGCCAGACCGACCCGAACCAGCACCGCAAAGTAGCTATCGACATGTCCGGCAAGGTATTCCCCGAACAGGCTGAAGGAGAAGGCCCACAGGATCGTGGTAATGATCAGTAACGCCACAATGGATATCTCTTAGAATAAGGAGTATCCATTGTAGCGGAGAGTTAAGTTGACAACTGATTAATTAACGCGCAGTCATCTTAGCGTAAGAAAAGATCGCGCAGATAGTGCGGCACCGCATCATCGACGTTGATGCCAATCACTTCCAGCTCCGGATGCAAATCCTTCAGGCGCTGGTGGGCATTGCCCATAATGCAGCCTTTACCCGCCATCGACAGCATTTCAGCGTCGTTCATGCCGTCGCCAAACGCGATGCAATCTTTGAGGCTGTAACCCATCGCTTTGGCGACCGCTTCCAGCGCATGGCCTTTCGACACGCCGCCCGCCATCACTTCCAGGCAGGTGAGCGTAGAGAAGCTCACGTTCACGCGATCGCCCCAGCGCGCATTAATGGCCTGTTCCAGCGGCAGCAGGATGTCATGGGAATGACTGGTGAAAAACACTTTGCTGACGCCTTCCGGCTCCAGTAAACCAGGTTCAAACAGCGAGTAATGGAACACCGCCTCTTTGAAAAAGCGCATCTCATCCGGACGATGGCGGTTCATGAACCAATCGTCATTGCGATAAACGTTGGTGATGATATCCGGGTTCGCGTTCACCACCCCAAACAGATCGCTGGCAATATCGCGATCGAGGTTATGGGTAAACACCAGATTTCCGTCCATGTCATGTACCCGCGCACCGTTGGAGGTGATCATCCAGGACTTAATCCCCAGATTATCGCGGATCTGCCCCACATCGACATGATGACGACCGGTCGCAAAGACAAAGTTAACGCCGCGTGCGGTCAGCAGCTTCAACGTCTCTTTCGCGTAGGGGGAGAGGGTATGGTCGGGAGAAAGCAGTGTGCCATCTAAATCAGACGCAACAACCTGATACATATAAAAATTCAACCTCTGAGCAAAGCGGTTTCCGCTGATGAGTTATGCTTGTTGAAAAAATCAACGATAGCCTGAAGCGCAACTGAGCGCATAGCGTCCTTTTCAAAAAGGATCTCATGGTAAGCGCCTTTAATGACCAGCGGATGACCCCCTTCAACAGGATGGCCCGCTGCGGCGCGGAGTTCACAAAAACGTTCGTGCATGCGGTTATCCACCACACGCTCTTCTTCGGCCTGAATCAGCAGCGTTGGCGTGGCGTCATCGCCCGCACCGGCCAGCACCTGTTCAGCCGCCAGAATACCTTCCCGCACCCAATGAAAGGTCGGGCCGCCGACACGCAGCTGCGGTTCATCGGCATAAAAACGTAAATTACGCCGATAGCGTTGTCGACTGTGGGTTAATAAATTCATGCCAAAGGGCAATGCCCACCAGCGTCCGGTGCCGATCGCATACCCTTCCCGGATACGCTGATGACCTTCGGCCCAGTCGAGGATATGGCGCACCATCCAGTCAGGTAAACGCATCACAATACCAAACATTGGCGCACAGAGCGCGATCGCATCGCACTGATGCGGATGACGCTGCAAAAACAGCGTCGCAATCGCCCCACCCATTGAGTGCGCCAGAATATAACGTTTACGCCACGGTCCCGGCTGCACTTCCTGTTCCCAGAACGCCGATAAATCATCAACATAGTCGTTGAAATTGTCGACATGACCGCGATTAGGATCCGATAGCATGCGCCCTGAACGTCCCTGACCGCGATGGTCAATAATGAGGACATCAAAGCCCAGATGAAACAGGTCATACGCCAGCTCGGCGTACTTTACATAGCTTTCAATTCGCCCCGGACAGATGACAATGACACGATCGTTATGCGCTGCGCGAAACCGGACAAAACGCACCGGCACACGACCGACGCCGGTCAATTCCGCTTCCTCGCGCTGACGCCAGAAGTCTGTCAGCGGCCCCATGGAAAAAGCCGCAAACGCGTTTTCTCTCGTTTCCCAGTCTTTTTGCTGCTGAAACATCGGGTATCCAGCCTCGTTTACCAGGTAAAAATCGTTTTTTCAGTCATGTCTGACACAACACAGCAACAGTAGCGTATTGTGGCATATACCCGTCATACTTCAAGCTGCAGATGCGTTGGCTCTCCTCGCTCATCCCCGTCATGTACTCCCTGTACGCGCCTGGGATTTCGCTGCGTCGCCGCCTTTGTGCAACTCGAATTATTTAGTGTATTTAAAGTGCAATCAGGGAGTTTCTCATGACCTTTGAATGGTGGTTCGCCTACCTGCTGACATCCATAATTTTGAGCCTTTCACCCGGCTCCGGCGCCATCAATACCATGACGACTTCCATTAATCACGGCTATCGCGGCGCAGCGGCGTCGATTGCCGGGTTACAGGCCGGACTGGGCATTCATATCGTGTTGGTCGGCGTCGGTCTGGGCACGCTGTTTTCTCGCTCCGTCATCGCCTTTGAGGTGCTGAAATGGGCGGGCGCTGCCTATCTGATTTGGTTAGGCATCCAGCAATGGCGCGCTGCCGGTGCGATTGATCTGAATACCATGGCCCAGACCCAGTCACGCGGTCGCCTGTTTAAACGCGCCGTATTCGTGAACCTGACAAACCCCAAAAGCATCGTCTTTCTGGCGGCCCTTTTCCCACAGTTCGTGATGCCCAAAGAACCCCAGCTGATGCAGTACATCGTGCTCGGCGTAACCACCATTGTGGTCGATATCGTAGTGATGATCGGCTACGCCACGCTGGCGCAGCGTATCGCGTTGTGGATCAAAGGGCCGAAGCAGATGAAGGCGTTGAATAAAGTCTTCGGCTCGCTGTTTATGCTGGTGGGTGCACTGCTGGCGTCGGCGCGCCACGCCTGACAGGTTGCCGGATAGCGGCTGGCGCGTATCCGGCACGAAGATTTAGCGCGAAATGATCAGATGGATACCGAACCCGGCAAACAACGCCCCGGCAAAACCGTCGATCCATTTCGCCATACGCTGGTAACCACGCCGCATTTTCGGCAGCGCAAACAGGCTGGCAACCACGGTAAACCATACGAAAGTCTCAACGATAATCAGCACGAAAATCCCCCAGCGCGCGGCAGTACCGACGCTGTCGCCGACAAACAGAGAAAAGACCGAACCGAAGTAGATGATGGCTTTCGGGTTAGCCAGGTTCGTCAGTAACCCTTTCAGGAAACTACGACCGCTTTGCGCCAGCTCAACCTGCGGCTTGGGTGCGGCGACATCCTGTTTTTTCAACGCGCCGCGCAGCATCTGGTAGCCCATCCAGCACAGATACAGACCGCCGCCGACCATAATGATGGTGTGTAGCCAGGCCATTTTTTCGATAATCAGATGCAGGCCGAGCAGCGCGATGCCCGCCCAGACCATGACGCCACAGGTAATGCCCAACACGCCCATCATCGCTTCTTTGCGCGAGCGGCTGACCGCCGTCTGCGAGACAAAAAAGAAATCCGGCCCTGGGCTCATCAGCGCCACAATGTGCACCATCGCCACGGTGAGAAATAACATTAACATGATCGAAAATACTCGCGGGGGAAACAGTTCAGTGAGTCACCATCCTGGCACTTTTTTGCCTGGCTGACTACTCTTCGTCGTCACCATCGACGTGGGCGCGGATCAGCGCCATAAATGCTTTACCGAAGCGTTCCAGTTTGCGCATTCCCACCCCGTTGACGCTGAGCATTTCGCTCGCGGAAACCGGCATCTGTTCTGCCATCTCAATCAGCGTGGCGTCGTTGAAGACGACGTACGGCGGGATATTCTCTTCATCGGCAATGGCTTTACGCAGCTTGCGCAGTTTAGCGAACAGTTTGCGATCGTAATTGCCGCCGAAAGATTTCTGCATGACGCGCGGTTTCAGGGCGACAATACGCGGCACAGCGAGTTGCAGGGTGACCTCGCCGCGCAACAGCGGACGTGAAGCGTCGGTGAGTTGTAGCGCAGAATGCTGGGCGATATTCTGAGTGACGAAACCCAGGTGAATCAACTGGCGGATCACGCTCACCCAGTGCTCGTGACTTTGCTCGCGTCCCATACCGTACACTTTGAGCTTGTCGTGACCGAGCTCGCGAATGCGCTGGCTGTTAGCCCCGCGAATCACTTCCACCACGTAACCCATCCCAAAGCGCTGGTTTACCCGACCAATGGTCGAGAGCGCAATCTGTGCGTCCTTCACGCCATCATACTGTTTTGGCGGATCAAGACAGATATCACAGTTGCCGCACGGTTCCTGACGCCCTTCCCCGAAGTAGTTAAGCAGCACCAGACGACGGCAGGTTTGCGCCTCGGCGAACGCGCCCATCGCATTCAGCTTGTGCCGTTCGATATCCTGTAGCTGTCCCTGCGGTTTTTCTTCCAGGCAGCGGCGCAGCCACGCCATATCCGCCGGATCGTAAAACAACATCGCCTCCGCAGGCAGGCCGTCACGCCCGGCACGACCGGTCTCCTGGTAGTAGGACTCAATGTTGCGGGGAATATCGAAATGCACCACAAAACGCACGTTAGGTTTGTTGATGCCCATACCAAAAGCGACGGTTGCCACCACGATTTGCAGGTCGTCGCGCTGGAATTTCTCCTGCACGTCGGCACGGATGTGATTTTCCAGCCCTGCATGGTATGCCGCGGCGCTAATGCCCCGGCTTTGCAGACGCGCAGCGGTGTCTTCTACCTTCGCACGACTGTTACAGTAAATAATCCCGGATTTACCGCGCTGTTCCTGCACGTAGCGCATCAGCTGATCGAGCGGTTTAAACTTCTCCATCAGCATGTAGCGAATGTTCGGACGGTCAAAACTGCTGATCTGGATTAAGGGATCGTTCAGCCCTAGCAGACGAACAATATCCAGCCGCGTGGTTTCATCGGCGGTCGCGGTCAGCGCGACAAACGGCAGTGCGGGAAAACGCTGCCTGAGCTGACCAAGTGCGGCATATTCCGGGCGGAAGTCATGTCCCCACTGCGAGATGCAGTGCGCTTCGTCCACGGCCAGTAACACCGGATTCCAGTGCGCCAGGTGCTCAAGGAAGTTATCCAGCATCAGGCGTTCAGGAGCGATATACAGCAGACGGATTTGTCCGGTACGACACCCTGTCATCACCTCAAGCTGCTGCTCGCGGGTTTGCGTCGAGTTCAGACAAGCGGCCGCCACGCCGTTCGCCAGCAGTTGGTCGACCTGATCTTTCATCAGGGAGATCAGCGGCGAAACCACCACGGTCAGGCCGTTGAGCAATAATGCAGGGATTTGATAGCAGAGGGATTTTCCGCCCCCGGTCGGCATCACGACCAGGCAGTCGCGCCCCGAAACGACGGTGTCGATGATCGCTTCCTGACCCGGGCGAAACTGTTGGTAGCCAAAGGTTTCTTGCAAAACCTGCTTAGCTCCAGATTCCAGATTCAACACTTCCGCCTGCGCCACATTAACCCCGTTCGCTTAAATCAAAACAGGCGCTATTTTCAGCGCCTGAGGGAGAAACTGCAATGTTTAAAACACAATCATCGATCAGAAGATATCGTTGAGCATCACACCCACACCGACACGCGTCTGATTAAAGTTATAGTCGATCAGCGATTCGCCGTACCCGCTATACACCTGGGTATAGAGACGAATATGCTTCGTCATCGGATAACTCAGCCCCAGTTCCGCGCCGCCGTAACCGGTATTCCAGTTGTACTGGCCCTTCGCGCTCAGTACCGCATCGCCCAGGTGATAGCCGACCTTAAGCTGATAATAGCCCATGTATTTGGTGATATCGGGGTTATCGTCGGTACTGCCGATGACGTACCACGGTTTAACCTCCACCAGCCAGTTGCCGTTTTCCGCCATCAGGCGCGTGTAAAGACGGTTCCAGCTACGTGATGTCGGGTCGGAACGCCCGTTAGAATCATGGTTGTAACCCATTTCCACGTCACGCAGCGTCCATCCAGCCAACCGGTAATCTGTTGCAAAACCCAGGAACAGCTGCGGTTCATAGTTGGTTTCACGAAATGGCGATGACTCTTCTGTGTTGGATAACTGCCACCAGGACTTCTGCGTATAAGAGGCGCCCAGAACCGAGTTTGGCCCCGCAATTCCACGCCAGATCGGAAACGCCAGACTCAACTGGAACTTCACTTCATCTTTGCGGGCATTTTCGGACCAGTTGTAGGAACTGATCGCTTCTTTGTTCATGTCGCTGGTATTGGTGTAGATCAGGTAGTTTGTATCGTAGGGGTAGAGCGTAAAAGGATTATCATGCTCCTGCAGCAGGTTGGCGATAATACTGCCCCGCACCGCCGGTGCATCATGAACCTCTTTCACCGTCGCCTCTTGCGCATACGCCGCCAGCGGCAGCAGTGCTGCTGGTAGCAACCAAGCCAGAATCGCCCGCATTCTTGTTGTTCTCCTGAACGAAAGATTTTTAATTTGTCTATTATTCTGCCAACCATTTTACATATTTACACACATCCTCGTTAGTTATCCCGTCTTAAAGTGGAAAACAACATTTAAGAAGCATAACATCAACATTTCATTAACTAATGGAGTGTTGGAACCGTATGTCTGCCGTACTGACTGCTGAGCAAGCCCTGAAGCTCGTGGGCGAGATGTTTGTCTACCACATGCCGTTCAACCGGGCGCTGGGGCTGGAACTGGAACGCTATGAGAAAGAGTTTGCCCAACTGGCGTTTAATAATCAGCCGATGATGGTTGGAAACTGGGCGCAGAGCATCCTGCATGGCGGGGTAATTGCCTCTGCTCTGGATGTGGCTGCCGGGCTGGTGTGTGTCGGCAGTACTCTGACGCGCCATGAAACCATCAGTGAAGACGAACTGCGCCAGCGGCTGTCCCGCATGGGGACCATCGATCTGCGCGTAGACTACCTGCGTCCGGGTCGGGGCAATCGCTTTACCGCCACCAGCAGTCTGCTGCGCGCCGGGAATAAAGTCGCCGTCGCGCGCGTGGAATTACACAACGAAGAGCAGCTTTATATTGCCAGCGCCACCGCCACTTATATGGTGGGGTAAAAACAGGTAAACTGTTGTTACACTTCAGACATGAGTTTTCCCGATGGATGCAAAACAAACGCGGCTGGGCGTGTTACTCGCGCTTGCCGCCTATTTTATTTGGGGGATCGCTCCGGCGTACTTCAAGCTAATTTATTACGTCCCCGCAGATGAAATCCTGACCCATCGCGTGATCTGGTCGTTTTTCTTTATGGTGGCGCTGATCAGCATCAGCCGGCAGTGGTCGAGCGTGAAAGCGCTGCTGAAAACACCGAAAAAGATCTTCCTGTTAGCGCTCTCGGCGGTACTCGTGGGGGGCAACTGGCTGTTGTTTATCTGGGCGGTAAACAACCACCATATGCTGGAAGCCAGCCTGGGTTACTTTATCAACCCACTGGTGAACATTGTGCTGGGAATGCTTTTCCTCGGCGAACGCTTCCGTCGGATGCAGTGGCTGGCGGTAATACTGGCGACCTGTGGCGTTCTGGTGCAGCTCTGGACCTTCGGTTCATTGCCAATCATCGCACTGGGACTGGCGTTCAGCTTTGCGTTTTACGGTCTGGTACGCAAGAAAATTGCCGTTGAAGCGCAAACCGGGATGTTAGTGGAGACCCTGTGGCTGTTGCCCGTTGCCGCAATCTACCTGTTCGGTATCGCCGACAGCTCAACCAGCCATATGGGGCAGAACCCGATGTCGCTCAACCTGCTGCTGATTGCCGCCGGGGTGGTGACCACGGTTCCGCTGCTGTGCTTTACCGGTGCGGCGACGCGCCTGCGCCTTTCCACGCTGGGCTTCTTCCAATACATCGGCCCTACGCTGATGTTCCTGCTGGCCGTGACGTTCTACGGCGAAGTGCCGGGGTCGGATAAAATGGTGACATTCGCCTTTATCTGGGTCGCATTGGCGATCTTCGTGACGGATGCGATTTATACCCAGAGACGGGGACGTCGGAGTTAGGGGATTACCGGATGGCGGCTGTGCCTTATCCGGCCTACGATGATGTACTTTTTGTAGGCCGGATAAGCGAAGCGCCATCCGGCATGACAATTACAGCCAGTTCTTCCGTTTAAAGTACAGATACGGCGCCAGACCGGCGAGCAGCATAAAGATAATCGCGCCCGGGTAACCAAAGCTCCACTTCAGTTCAGGCATAAACTCAAAGTTCATCCCATAGCTGGATGCCACCAGCGTCGGCGGCAGGAAGACCACGGAGACCACCGAGAAGATCTTGATGATGCGGTTCTGCTCGATGTTGATAAAGCCCATCGCCGCCTGCATCAGGAAGTTCACTTTCTGGAACAGGGATTCATTGTGCGGCAGCAGGGATTCGATATCTCGCAGGATCTCGCGCGCCTGTTCCAGTTGTCCGCCCGGTAAACGCGCCTTACGGACCAGGAAGTTCAGCGCACGCTGGGTATCCATCAGACACAGGCGAACTTTCCAGCCGATATCTTCCAGTTCCGCCAGCGTCGAGAGTGCTTCATCGTACTCATCGCCCTGGTGCCCTTCCATAATCACCCGACTCAGCTCTTCCAGATCGCTGTAGATGTTTTCGATTTCATCCGCCAACTGTTCGATTTTGGTTTCGAACAGATCCAGCAGCAGTTCATAGGCGTTACCGTCAACCATGGCCTGGCTGCGGGCGCGCATACGGTACAAACGAAACGCGGGCAGCTCACGTTCACGCAGGGTAAACAGGCGGCCATCGCGGATGGTGAATGCCACGGTGGAGTTACCCGCGTGGTCTTCCGCATCTTCGAAGAAGAAAAAGGAGTGGATGTGCAGACCGTCTTCGTCTTCGAAGAAACGGGCGGATGCTTCGATGTCTTCCAGTTCAGGACGGGTCGCCAGGCTCTGGCCCAGCTCAGATTGTACGCGCAGTCGCTCGTCGTCGTCGGGCTCGACCAGGTCGACCCAGACGGCATCAATCAGGGTTTGTGACTCTTCGACTTCCAGCCGGGTGAGTCGGTTATTTTCCAGTTGAAATGCGCTCAGCATGACCGGGACTCCCAATGCTTAAAAATATCGGACAGTTCGGTGGGCACACAGAAACAAATTGGGTTTCAGACCATTAAACAGCCTGACTCAGCGCGACGGGAAAATAGAGAAGGTCGCTGACAACCGCTAAGGCTATCAGCAAAAAGGGATAGCCTTAGGAGTTGATCCTGGATGACAGGATAATGAGCCAGTATCTACTGGGTGTGTCCAAGGCGAATGTCCTCTTAGCGTAATCGTGCGCGCATGTTACGCCAGCAAAAATTTGCCGTCAACACGCAACGAAACGCGAAAAAGTAATAATTTCCCCTTATGCAGAAAGGTTAGCAGAGAGGGAAATTAAAGTGATATTTATCTATAAGTTAGACCGTTTCCAACTTCGCGTACGCGGCAACGAGCCATTTAATTCCCTGTCCCTGGAAAGCCACCTGCAACCGGCTGTGTTCGCCGCTGCCCTCCAGATTCACAATGGTGCCCTCGCCGAACTTGGCATGACGCACACGCTGGCCCAGCTTGTAACCGGTGTCATTCTCCGCCATCGGCGTCCCCATCCGCTGATGGCTCACCGGACGGCTGATCGTTGCGCGCAGACGGACCTCTTCAACGCACGCTTCCGGCAACTCACCGATGAAGCGCGACGGACGGTGATACACTTCTTTGCCATACAACCGACGCGTTTCGGCATAGGTTAGGGTCAGTTTCTGCATCGCACGGGTCACGCCGACGTAGGCCAGACGACGCTCCTCTTCAAGGCGTCCGCCCTCATCCAGCGACATCTGGCTGGGGAACATCCCCTCTTCCATCCCGACGATAAACACCTGCGGGAACTCCAGCCCTTTCGCCGAGTGCAGCGTCATAAGCTGTACCGCATCCTGCCAGGTATCCGCCTGCCCTTCGCCCGCTTCCAGCGCTGCATGGGAGAGAAATGCCTGCAACGGCATTAGATCTTCGTCTTCGTCGTTGTAGCTGAACTGGCGCGTCGCCGTCACCAGTTCCTCTAAGTTCTCAATGCGAGTCTGGCCTTTCTCGCCTTTCTCCTGCTCGTACATCATGCGCAGGCCGGAATCTTTAATCACCCGGTCAGTCTGCACGTGCAGCGGCATATCGACGGTTTCCTGCGCCAGCGCGTCAATGAGTTCCATAAAGCGTTGCAGCGCACTGGCGGCACGACCGGCCAGCGCTTTTTCCTGCAACAGTTCACGGCACGCCTGCCACAGCGTGAGCTGACGATCGCGTGACGTCTGGCGCACCACGTCCAGCGTCCGATCGCCAATCCCGCGCGTCGGGGTATTCACCACGCGTTCAAAGGCGGCGTCATCATTCCGGTTCGCAATCAGACGCAGATAAGAGAGCGCATCTTTGATTTCCTGACGCTCGAAGAAGCGCATGCCGCCGTAAATACGGTACGGCATACTGGCCTGTAGCAGCGCCTCTTCCAGCACACGCGACTGGGCGTTACTGCGGTAGAGAATGGCGCACTGCTCCAGCGCGCCACCGTTATCCTGCCAGGTTTTGATCCGATTGACGACAAAGCGCGCTTCATCCAGCTCGTTAAACGCGCAGTAGAGTGAAATGGGCTCGCCTTCTACGCCATCGGTCCACAGCTTTTTACCCAGACGCCCATTGTTGTTCTCGATCAGGGCGTTCGCAGCGCTGAGGATATTGCTGGTTGAACGGTAGTTCTGCTCAAGACGGATGGTTTGCGCGCCGGGGAAGTCGTTCAGGAAGCGCTGGATGTTCTCTACCTGCGCACCGCGCCAGCCGTAGATCGACTGGTCGTCATCGCCCACGATCATCACTTTGCCGGTATCGCCAGCCAGCAGACGGATCCAGGCATACTGGATGTTGTTGGTATCCTGGAATTCGTCCACCAGGATATTGGTAAAACGTTCGCGGTAGTGCTGAAGAATATGCGGTTTGTTGAGCCACAGCTCATGCGCGCGCAGCAGCAGTTCGGCAAAATCCACCAGCCCCGCACGATCGCACGCTTCCTGATAGGCCTGATATACCTTCTGCCAGGTCTGCTCAATCGGGTTACCGAAACTCTGAATATGATGCGGGCGCAGACCTTCGTCTTTCTGTCCGTTGATGTACCACATCGCCTGACGCGCCGGCCACTGCTTCTCGTCGAGGTTCATCGCCTTGATCAGACGCTTGAGCAGACGCAACTGGTCTTCGCTGTCGAGGATCTGGAAGTCCTGCGGCAAATTCGCATCCATGTGATGTGCGCGCAGCAGTCGGTGCGCCAGACCGTGGAAGGTGCCGACCCACATGCCGCCCTGGCTGGTGCCCATAATCTGGCCGATACGGTGACGCATCTCCGCCGCCGCTTTATTGGTAAAGGTCACCGCCATAATCGAGTACGGCGAGTTATTTTCTACCGTCAGCAGCCAGGCGATACGGTGCACCAGTACGCGTGTCTTACCACTCCCTGCCCCCGCGAGAACCAGCATGTTGCTACGTGGCGCGGCCACCGCTTCGCGCTGTTTATCATTGAGGCTGTCGAGCAGATAAGAAACGTCCATTGGCACCGCCGCATTAAAAGAGGTAGGGCGGATGAGCGTCGCGCCATCCGCCAAAAAGCTGTGTATTTATACAGAACTGTTGGTGATTATATCAGCGAGGTCAGAGATGCCAACTGTGAAATCTCAATATGTGGCAGTAAGCGGCTGTCAAAGGTGTGCATCAAGTCGGCATTTTCCGGTTTAATCCAGCAAGCCTGCAACCCGCTACGGATCGCCCCGGCAACGTCGGTCGTCAGATCGTCGCCCACGTGCAGGATCTCGCCGATCGGCACATTCAGCTTTTCCGCCGCCAGGAAGTACATATCACTGAACGGCTTTGAGCGTCCGTCCGGACCGGCCCGCAGCACAAATTCGAAATAGTCGCCGAGGCCGAACAGTTCCGGCTGCGCGTTGCCGTTGGTAATCGCCACCAGCGGCCACTTTCTCGCTAACGCTTTCAGCGTGTCGTGCGTCTCTTGCGGGACATCGACCCGACTGCGCCACTTCGCAAAGTTCATCATCGCGGCATTCGCCCCCGTAATCGCTTCCTCTGCAGAAAGCCCGGCGTTTAGCATGGCACGCTCAACGGCGCGATGACGCCAGCGGGTGACATCGTGATAAATTTCCGGCTCCGCTTCCCGTACCGCCTGACGCAGGCGTTGCAGATCAGCATTTTGCAGCGTGCGTAGCGCCGGATGGTAGTTTTGCATAAAGGCGAGCGCTTCCTGTTCGGTGCGCTGGATAACCGGGCGGTTATCGTAAAGGGTGTCATCGAGATCGAAAGTGATCGCCGAGATGGGTCCTGGAGACCGGTAAAAACGCATTATTTCCCCCGTTTGGCGCGCGGATGCGCCGCATCGTACACCGAGGCCAGGTGTTGAAAATCAAGATGAGTATAGATTTGCGTGGTTGAGAGGTTGGCGTGTCCCAGCAGTTCCTGTACACCTCGCAGGTCACCGCTCGATTCCAGCATATGCGTGGCAAACGAGTGACGCAGCTTATGCGGATGCACATGGCTGTTTAATCCCTGCTTAATGCCCCACTCGGCAAAACGCTTTTGCACGTTGCGCGCGGAAATACGGTTGCCCAGCTTCGACAGGAACAGCGCGTCTTCCTCACTGCCAAACAACCCGCGCAGATCCAGCCAGTGCTCAATCCACGCCACTGCATTGCGACCAATGGGCAGGCGACGCTCTTTGCTGCCTTTCCCCATCACCCACACCTCACCGGTGTCGAGATCCAGATGTTTGATGTCCAGCCCCACCAGCTCCGACAAACGCAGACCCGCACCGTACATCACCTCCAGCATCGCGCGGTCACGCACGGCGAGCGGATCGTTAAGGTCGATATCCAGCAGACGGTTGACATCATCAACGTCGATATTTTTCGGCAAATGGCGCGGCGCCTTGGGCGCCTGTACCCCTTTCGCCGGATTGGCTTTCAGCTTGCCTTCGCTGACCATCCAGTCGAAGAAGCTACGCAGTGCAGAAAGACGTAGCGCGAGACTCGCAGGGCCAAGCCCTTTACGGCGACTGCGCACCCCGAAACTGCGCACCATTGCAGCGTCACATTGCTGCCAACTTTGCAGTCCGGTTTCTCCGGCTAAGGCGATGATGGCATCAAGCTGACGCTGATAGTTTTTCAGCGTGATGGGGCTAAGCTGGCGTTCTACGCCCAGATAGCGCAGAAATCGGGTGACATCGGTGGTGAAGTCCGTCATACGCGTTCAATCCAGCGCTCCAGCAGATCCGGCATCATCAGCGCGATTTCATGCAGGAGTTGCGTTCCCTGGCCTGCCTGATAGTGATGTATGTCGCGGCTGCTGAACAGAATGACGCCCAAATCGCCATCGCGTCCCAGCATCGACATCGCCACCGAACCAATCGCCTTCGCCTCCGGCAGCACCACCAGCAATTCCGGACCGTTTAAGGTGCCCAGATAGTGCTGTTCCTGCCCCAGCCGCTGAATACGCAGCGGTTCGAAGGCCTGACGGCTTAACGCCAGATGGGTATAGCTCGACGGCGCGCCGAGACGCCAGCGATCGGGAAACAGACGCACCGTTGCACCGGCAAGGCCCAGTTCACGCGCCCAGCGATGAAAACGCATCAGCATATCGTCCAGGCTGGTCGCGGCAACCAGACGTCCCTGCAAATGCAGCAGGCGATAAAACAGGCTTTCGTTGGCATTCGCCTGCGCCATCAACAGCGACATATTTTCTTCAAGGACGTTGATGTGATTGCGTGCGCGGGCCATGTGCCACTCAACGAGTGAGACGGTGCCCCGCACCGGGTGCGGCACCCGCATCGCTTCCACGGCATGCGCATTGCGGATAAAAAACTCAGGATTTTTCTGCAGATAGTCGACGACCGCCCGGTCATCGAGTTCCGTAAGCGTTTCCTGTAGTTCTTCCCCTGGTTGCTTCATAGATGGATAAACCCGTCATAGACATGTGCCGCCGGGCCAGTCATGTATAACGGATGACCCGGACCTTTCCAGGCGATATCAAGGCGACCGCCCGGTAATTCCACGCGAACCTCTTCCGCCAGCAAACCTTGTTGAATGCCGACGGCGACGGCCGCGCATGCGCCGCTCCCACAGGCCTGTGTCTCTCCCGCGCCGCGCTCATAAACGCGTAAGCGAATATGCTCGCGTTTCACGACCTGCATAAAGCCGATATTGGCCCGTTCAGGAAAACGTTCGTGACTTTCCAGAACCGGTCCCAGCGTTTCCACGGCCGCCGTGTCAACATCGTCGACCTGAATCACGCAGTGCGGATTTCCCATTGAAACTACACCGCACAATATTGTCTGTTCTGCCGCTCGTATAATATAGGTCTTTTCCGCTTTGTTAGCGCGAAAAGGCACCTGCGATGGCTCAAAATTGGGTTCGCCCATGTTGACGCGCACCAGCTCATCGTCCGTCACGCTCAACACCATCCGCCCATTCGCCGTACTGACGCGAATATCACGTTTGTTGGTTAACCCTTTGAGGCGCACAAAACGGGCAAAACAGCGCGCGCCGTTACCACACTGCGACACTTCACTGCCGTCGGCATTAAAAATGCGGTAATGAAAATCCAGCTCAGGATCGTACGGAGGTTCAACCACCAGCAGTTGATCAAACCCCACCCCCAGATGCCTGTCAGATAAGCGACGGATCAATTCTGGCGAAAAAAAGATATTCTGCGTTACCGCGTCGACGACCATAAAATCGTTGCCAAGGCCATGCATTTTAGAGAATTGCATTATTCACTCCGTTCACGCGGGTACAGAAACACACCGTCAGTAGTTCACCTGGGAAGGCCCATCTCCCGTGGCGCGATCGTTTTGATCGGGCGTGGTGGATTGCGTTTGTGGATCAACCGGTTTAGTCGGCGGCGGTGCATTTTTATCAGCCGGAGGGAAATAGAGCGGCCCTTTAAGGCCACAACCCGTCAGGCTGAACAGAGTGAGAAGAACAGCGAGTGCCTGAAACACGTTTTTCATTATGGATTGCCTGTAAGTTCATACTTTCTGTTTTCTATCATCGCAGGAGAAGGCGTAAAAGCAAGAGTTTGCCTGTAATCTGCAACGCGATTTGTTTCAGGTTATACTGCCGCCATCACGAAAAAACGGGAAACGACAATGAACGACAGTGAATTTCATCGCCTGGCCGATACCCTGTGGATGACCATCGAAGAGCGTCTTGACGACTGGGATGGCGACAGCGATATCGACTGTGAAATCAATGGCGGCGTACTGACCATTAGCTTTGAAAACGGCAGCAAAATCATTATTAACCGTCAGGAACCGCTACACCAGGTGTGGCTGGCGACCAAACAGGGCGGCTACCATTTTGACCTGAAAGGCGACGAATGGGTTTGCGACCGGAGCGGGGAAACCTTCTGGGATCTGCTGGAACAGGCGGCAACGCATCAGGCGGGCGAAGAAGTCAGCTTTCGTTAAGGCTTATTTGCCGGATACCATCCGGCAAAACCATTACGAGAAATACTGCTGCAGCTGCGGCGTGTCGTTATCCTGATTGGCTGGCGGAACGTTGCCGAGTGATTGTGCGCGGAACGGGATCACCTGTGCGCGCCCTTCCGTGTTCACAATCTGATAGAACTGCGGCAGGTTGAAGTTGATGAAGCTGGAGCCGTAGGTAAAGCGGTCGTGCGACGAGGAGTAGAAACGGCTGACGTCGCGCACCAGCTCTTCTTTGCTGCCTTCGCAGTGATGATACACTTCCGCCCGGTTACTCTCGTCCAGAATGTAGATGTTAAAGCCCTTCTCATCACCCGTCTCTTCAAAGAAGAACTGAATGATCCCTTCGCTGGCGAAACCATCCACGACCGACGGCAGTTTCACCTGATTGGTTTCCACCTGAACAGACAGGCCGTGCAATTTGTTATGCGAGATTGCGCCGTAGAACTCAATAGCATTTTCCAGCTTCTGTACCGACACATTCAGGCGTTCAAAGAACAGGCCCCATGTCTGACCGGAAACGCGCAGTGCCTTAAAGCGCCCTGTCTCCTGACGGGTACTGGAAAGACGCAGCTCGATGCACTCTGAAACCAGTTGCTGCACGCGGGTACGAATCAAACCACGCAGATGCTGGCTGTAGCAGAACACTTCCACGCTGTCCGGCGGCGCGGCGTCCTGGTGCATTTTGCCCAGAATCGTTTTCAACGCTTCAATCATCGCCTGTTCGCCGTTGAAATGCAGCGTACGCACTTCATTCCACGAGTTGCGATACAGCAGGTCTACGCTGCCCACCAGGCAATTTTGCTCTTCGCCAAAGCTGAAAACATCCAGCTTACGGAAGTCAAAATGAACCACCTGATTGCGGAATGCCGCCGTCGGGTCATATTCGAGGTTAACGATGATCGCCAGATGACGAATTTCACACGGGCTGTAGAGCGCTTTCGGCGTCGGCGCAGGCAAACGCAGCGGGAAGTGGTGCGACACATCGGCCACCATCTCCTGCAACTTCGGCAGATCGACAATACCGTTGCCCTTAATAAACAGATGCGTGCGTGACGTCAGCAGACCGTTAAACCACGCCCAGGCCACCAGCTTATTCAGATAGCGGTTATATTCCAGCGGCTGATGGCTGATGATGGAATCCATGTTTGGCGCACGGTTGTAGAGATACCAGCCTGAACGGTTGGCGCGGCCCGGCGGAACGTGGATAAAGGTTAAGTTCGGTTCAGAGAGGTCCGGCGAAATCTGCGGGTTCACCAGCGTGACTTTACCAGGTAACGCTTCAAACGCGGCGTACAGCTTACGGGTCAGAACGCCAATATCCTGCGGACTGGCGCTGACGCTGAGATTATTGCGGCGCGCAAAACGGATCAGATTACGGTAGCTCTGCATCATGGCATCGAGCAGTTCGTTGTGCGCTTCACGCACCTGATCAATCTTCCAGTTCGCCCGGTTGTCGAGCATGGCCAGACGATTTTCGTCCCATCCCCACTCGCTCACTAGCTGACTGAGCACTTCACGACGCCAGCCAACGCAGGCGCGTTCACGGCTCAGTTTTTCGCAAACTTTTAAGTAGAAACATCGGCGCACTAAATCCAGGCGCGTCGGATCTTCAATCGCCGTGAGGTATTCAGTCACGCGTTCCAGCATCATGCAGTACGGGTCAAGACCAAACGAGACGATCTCGCCGTCATGCAGGCGCTGTTTAATGTCTTTCGCCAACAGGCGCGGATTGGGGTATTCCCAGGAGTAGGCTTCCAGCAGCAGCGTTTTCAGCACCGCTTTGTACGGTGAATCGATACTTTTATACAGCTGCCAGAGGCTGGCGCCAAAGTACTCTTCGGCGGAGAGCGAGCTTAATCCGCCCAGGTCCAGCCATTCGTTTGGCGTGAGTACACCCTGAGCGTAGAGCGTCATGACGTAGTCGTCGTAATGCTCTTCTTCATCGCACGGCACCATATTCCACAGAATACGCTTACCGGCGAGACGCACCGCGGTGCGGTAGAATTCATCCAGCAGCAGGATATGCTGCGTCGAGCCACAGTCTTCGCCCCCCAGACTGCCGCTTTCATTATGGCGGAAACGGTTTTCATCAATCAGGAAAAAGCTAACTTCCACCCCCAGCGAGGCGGCCCAGCTTTCCAGCAGGCTGCATTTACGCTGCAGCAGTTGTCGTTCTTCACTGTCGAGCCAGGACTGGTGGCACACCCAGATATCAAGATCCGACGAACAGCTTTGTCCGACAGAGGAGGTGCTGCCCATGGAATACACACCAGTGATCGGCAGTTCACCTTTTGGCGGATCCTGCGGTGCCAGACCGCGATACAGTTCCAGTTCGTTCAGATAGTGGCGTTGGGTTTCATCAGGCGTGTAGAAGCAAATGCCTCTGGGAACGTTACCATCGAGGTATCCCGGCATCAGCGGATGGTGATAGTGCAATAATGTCGGCAGAAGACTGTACACCTGCTGGAAAGCAGGGCCCATGGCAGCAAGCGCGCGATCCACACGCAGTTGATTAATGGCATCCAGTCTCTGTTTCAGAGTCTCAATATAGAGGTACAAGACGTATCGCCTGATGTTGCTACCCGTCATGCTGTCGATTGTCGCAGCGCGATCCGCTTACCAACAATCTTCACCATTCGGGATAAACCAAATGACAAAAATAACCGTTACCTTTTACGACCTTTTTTTTGTGCGTTCAGTCGAAAAAATGGCCTAAAACGTGATCAATTTAACACCTTGCTCATTGACCGTAAAGAAAGATGCGCTACAGACAAGTGTAGCACCAATCGCTTCGCGTAAATTCTGAAGTACGCCCGGACGGTTTCTCGTCATTAAATACTGCCAGCCGCAACACAGCGTCTTATCCTTGACTTACCTTTGACCGTAACACTGACATCCCACTTGTAAGGATGTTAGGATGAACCACGGACGATAATGACGGTAACAAGCATGTTAGACAATGTTTTAAGAATTGCCACACGCCAAAGCCCCCTTGCGCTCTGGCAGGCACATTATGTCAAAGACGCTCTGATGGCGAGCCATCCCGGCCTGGTCGTGGAGCTGGTGCCTATGGTGACGCGTGGTGATGTCATTCTTGATACCCCACTGGCGAAAGTAGGCGGCAAAGGCCTGTTCGTAAAAGAGCTGGAAGTTGCGCTACTCGAAAAACGCGCCGACATCGCGGTGCACTCAATGAAAGATGTACCGGTTGAATTCCCGGAAGGCCTGGGACTGGTCACTATCTGTGAACGCGAAGATCCGCGCGACGCCTTTGTCTCGAACACTTATAACACCCTTGATGAACTGCCTGCCGGCAGCATCGTGGGCACTTCCAGTTTGCGCCGCCAGTGTCAGCTGGCAGAACGCCGTCCGGATCTCGTCATTCGTTCACTGCGCGGCAATGTAGGCACCCGCCTGAGTAAGCTGGATAACGGCGACTACGACGCCATTATCCTGGCCGTTGCCGGTTTAAAACGTTTAGGGCTGGAATCGCGTATCCGCACAGCGCTACCGCCAGAAGTGTCGCTGCCTGCCGTAGGGCAAGGCGCGGTTGGCATCGAATGCCGCCTCGACGATAGCCGGACTCAGGCGCTGCTGGCGCCGCTGAATGATGAAATCACCGCACTTCGCGTCAAAGCCGAGCGCGCCATGAACACCCGCCTGGAAGGGAGCTGTCAGGTGCCAATTGGCAGCTATGCTGAAATCATTGATGGTGAGATTTGGCTACGCGCGCTGGTCGGTTCGCCAGACGGTTCACAAATGGTACGCGGAGAACGCCGTGGCTCGCCCGATCAGGCGGAGCAGATGGGCATTTCGCTGGCCGAAGAGCTGCTGGATAACGGCGCGCGCGCGATTCTGACCGAAGTTTATAACGGAGAATCCCCCGCATGAGTATCCTGGTCACCCGCCCGTCTCCCGCAGGGGAAGAGTTAGTGAGCCGTCTGCGCACACTGGGGCAGGAGGCCTGGAGTTTTCCGCTCATCGAATTTACCCCGGGGCAGGATTTATCGCGACTGGCCGGGGTGTTTTCGACGATCACTGATAACGATCTGCTCTTTGTGCTGTCACAGCACGCGGTCTCTTTTGCCCATGCGCAACTGGAACGCGAAGGGCTGAAGTGGCCCGCCGCCGCGCGCTATTTTGCTATTGGTCGCACGACCGCCCTGGCGCTGCATACCGTCAGCGGATACGACATTCGCTATCCGCTGGATCGGGAAATCAGCGAAGTCTTGCTACAATTACCTGAATTACAAAATATTGCGGGCAAACGTGCGCTGATCTTACGCGGCAACGGCGGTCGGGAGCTGTTAGGCGAAACCCTGGCGGCACGCGGAGCGGATGTCACGTTTTATGAATGTTATCAACGTAGTGCTAAACATTACGATGGGGCACAAGAAGCGATGCGCTGGCAGTCGCGCGGCGTGACAACGATAGTGGTCACCAGCGGGGAAATGCTGCAACAGCTTAACGCGCTGATCCCGCAGTGGTATCGCGAAAACTGGTTACTACGCTGTCGGCTTATTGTCGTCAGCGAGCGTCTGGCGCACCTCGCCCGGGAACTGGGCTGGCAAGATATTAAGGTCGCTGATAACGCCGACAACGATGCGCTACTGCGCGCATTACAATAACTCTCATAATGGGAAGCCATAATGACGGAACAAGAAAAATCCTCCGCCGTGGTTGAAGAGACCAGGGAGGCCGTGGAGACTCAGCCACAGCCAGCTACTGCAGAAAAAAAGAGTAAAAACGGCACTGCGCTGATCCTGAGTGCGGTGGCAATCGCCATCGCGCTGGCAGCCGGTGTTGGGCTCTATGGCTGGGGAAAACAACAGGCGACCACGCAGACCGCCACCAGCGATGCGCTGGCTACTCAACTGACCGCGCTGCAAAAAGCGCAGGAAAGCCAAAAGGCGGAGCTGGAAGGCGTCATTAAACAGCAGGCGGCGCAGCTGGAGCAAGCCAACCGTCAGCAAACGGAACTGGCGAAACAGCTGGATGAAGTCCAACAGAAAGTCGCCACTATCTCCGGCAGCGATGCCAAAACGTGGCTGCTCGCACAGGCCGATTTTCTGGTCAAGCTGGCCGGACGTAAGCTGTGGAGCGATCAGGATGTGACGACAGCAGCCGCGCTGCTGAAGAGCGCAGATGCCAGCCTCGCGGACATGAACGATCCCAGCCTGATTACCGCACGCCGGGCAATCACCGATGATATCGCCAGTCTTTCCTCTGTCGCTCAGGTGGATTACGACGGCATCATCCTGAAAATTAATCAGCTTTCTAATCAGATCGATAACCTGCGTCTGGCGGATAACGACAGCGACGGTTCGCCAATGGACGCCGACAGCCCTGAGCTTTCCAGTTCAATCAGCGAATGGCGCGTCAATCTGCAAAAAAGCTGGCAGAATTTTATGGACAGCTTTATCACCATCCGCCGCCGCGATGACACCGCGGTTCCGCTGTTAGCGCCGAATCAGGATGTTTATCTACGGGAAAACATCCGCTCTCGTCTGCTGGTTGCCGCCCAGGCGGTACCGCGTCATCAGGAAGAGACCTATCGCCAGGCGCTGGATAACGTCTCCACCTGGGTACGTGCTTACTACGATACCGACGACGCCACGACAAAAGCCTTCCTTGAAGAAGTGGACAAGCTGAGTCAGCAGAGCATCACGATGGACGTACCGGAAACGCTACAAAGCCAGGCGATCCTCGAAAAATTGATGCAAACCCGTGTGCGTAACCTGCTGGCACAACCGGGTGCCGCGCCATCTGAAGCGACACCTGCGCCTGAAGCACCGCAGGCAGAAACCCCGGCAGCCGCGCCGCAAGGAGAATAATGATGCTAAAAGTATTGTTGCTCTTTGTGCTGCTGATCGCGGGTATCGTGATCGGCCCAATGATTGCCGGTCATCAGGGTTACGTCCTGATCCAGACCGACACGTACAACATTGAAACCAGCGTGACCGGGCTGGTCATCATCCTGATCCTTGCGATGGTGGTACTGTTTGCCATCGAATGGCTGCTGCGTCGCCTCTTCCGTACCGGCGCACATACGCGCGGCTGGTTTGTGGGTCGCAAACGTCGTCGCGCCCGCAAACAGACCGAACAGGCGCTGTTGAAACTGGCGGAAGGAGACTATCAGCAGGTTGAGAAGCTGATGGCGAAAAATGCCGATCATGCTGAACAGCCGGTAGTGAACTACCTGCTCGCCGCTGAAGCAGCGCAACAGCGTGGTGACGAAGCGCGCGCGAACCAACATCTGGAACGTGCGACAGAACTCGCGGGCAACGACACAATCCCGGTTGAGATTGCGCGTGTCCGCCTGCAACTGGCGCGCAATGAGAATCATGCTGCGCGCCACGGCGTGGATAAATTGCTGGAGATGACGCCGCGTCATCCGGAAGTATTGCGTCTGGCGGAACAGGCCTACATTCGCACCGGAGCCTGGAGCTCGCTGCTGGATATCATCCCGTCAATGGCGAAAGCGAACGTCGGTGATGAAGAGCATCGTGCGATGCTGGAACAGCAGGCGTGGATTGGTCTGATGGATCAGGCACGCGCCGATCAGGGCAGCGATGGTCTACGTGAGTGGTGGAAAAACCAGAGCCGCAAAACCCGCCATCAGGTTGCCCTGCAGGTGGCCATGGCCGAACATCTGATTGAATGCGACGATCACGACATGGCGCAGCAAATCATTATCGACGGTCTGAAGCGTCAGTATGACGATCGCCTGGTGCTGCCGATTCCGCGGCTGAAAACCAATAACCCGGAACAGCTGGAGAAAGTCCTGCGTCAGCAGATCAAGACCGTTGGCGATCGCCCGCTGCTGTGGAGCACGCTGGGTCAGTCGCTGATGAAGCACGGCGAATGGCAGGAAGCGACCGTTGCCTTCCGCGCAGCGCTGAAGCAGCGCCCGGACGCGTACGATTATGCCTGGCTTGCCGACGCGCTCGACCGCCTGCATCAACCGGAAGAAGCGGCCACCATGCGCCGTGACGGCCTGATGCTGACGTTACAGAACACGCCCCCGCAGTAACGCCCTGATGCCCGGTGGCGCTACGCGCTCCGGGCATTAATCAAAGACACAAAATCATTCAGGATGCATCGAGGCGGCCAGTCTGAGGATCCCCGGAAGCTTACATAAGTCAGTGACCGGGGCAAGCCAGCGTAGCCAACAAAGAGGCAACCTGAAGGATGACGTGCATTCATAAAAAAACGCCTGCTCTAAAAGAGCAGGCGTTAAACAGGTCTGTATGACAACATAAATGGGTGCTTCACTCAACGTTATGTCCATGGTGTTTGATGAGGCCGAAGCGACATCTGTCTGTGGACGATAAGCACCGTAAACGGCTCTGCATCATTCCTGAGTTTATGAGGCACTATGGCGAGCATAAGAGATGGAATGAGCATCTACCCGTCTATTATTGCACATTGCGTGCCAGGATTGCACCGCTAAAAATAGGGATTACGGTATTTCACTATCC
Source organism: Citrobacter freundii complex sp. CFNIH2 (assembly GCF_002880615.1). Lineage (NCBI taxonomy): Bacteria > Pseudomonadati > Pseudomonadota > Gammaproteobacteria > Enterobacterales > Enterobacteriaceae > Citrobacter > Citrobacter freundii complex sp. CFNIH2. Next base: position 3,904,032 of record NZ_CP025757.1, read on the forward strand.
CTGTACTGGCGCGGGTTGTCGGCAATTTTCCCTTTTTCTGCCCACCGGGAATACACCACATTGTCGCTCAGCAGAGACAGATCTCGTCCGATACGCGAAAGTTTTGAAATATCAGAATGTTAATCGTCACCAAATGGCGACAATGGCAAACAGGATTGTCTCAGGGAAGCAACAGGGTCAAAGAAGAAGAAAGAGAGTGGTGTAGAAAAAGAAAAACCCCGCCGAAGCGGGGTTCAAAATTGGTCGGCGAGAGAGGATTCGAACCTCCGACCCACTGGTCCCAAACCAGTTGCGCTACCAAGCTGCGCTACTCGCCGATGTACTGCTTTTTTGAATTTTTAGTTCAACTCTTTAAGTCGTGGTGCGAGGGGGGGGACTTGAACCCCCACGTCCGTAAGGACACTAACACCTGAAGCTAGCGCGTCTACCAATTCCGCCACCTTCGCATTTCACAACTTTTAATAATGGGGTGGCTAATGGGATTCGAACCCACGACAACTGGAATCACAATCCAGGGCTCTACCAACTGAGCTATAGCCACCACTACAAATCTATTTACGCGGTATCGAAACCACCGCAGCTCCAGCACCGGGTGAATGGTGCGCCCGACAGGATTCGAACCTGAGACCTCTGCCTCCGGAGGGCAGCGCTCTATCCAGCTGAGCTACGGGCGCTTAGCGCCGTTGCGGGGGTGGATAATACGGACTTCACACCCCGCTGTCTAGTGCCTTTTTAAATAAAATGCGCGTTTGGTTACGCTTTGCGCGTTTTGTCGCTTATTCCCCCGTTTTCTGGGCGATCCCCTGACGGTTGAGGCCAAAAACCTTGTAAACAGCCGTCACGGCGAGCAGGAAGATGATGCCGACAAACAGCGACATACGGGTATCTTCATTAAAGTACATGCCGATCAGTACGCAAACCAGGAAAGCCATCGTCAAATAGTTTGCCCAGGGAAACAGAATCGAACGGAACGGATGGCTGGCCATCGCCGCTTTATGCGCCCGACGAAAACGCAGCTGGCTAATCAGGATCACAAACCACGGCACCATCCCCGGCAGCACACTCGCACTATAAACATAGACGAAGACGCGCTGCGGATTAGGAATGATGTAGTTCAGGCACGAACCGACCAGCAGGATCACAATCGACAGCGCGACACCCGCCACCGGAACGCCGTGACGGGAGACTTTCGCCATCGCCGCCGGCAGTTGACGGTTCTTCGCCAGCGCATAGAGCATACGTCCACAGCTGTACATTCCGCTGTTACAGCCAGATAGCGCGGCGGTCAGCACAACAAAGTTGATAATCGCCGCCGCGGTAGTGATACCAATTTTGGCAAAGGTCAGGACGAACGGACTGCCGTTGCTGCCAATTTCGTTCCACGGGAAGATAGTGACGATCACGAAAATCGCGCCCACGTAGAAGATCAGAATACGCCACAGCACTTTACCTACCGCGCTACGCAGCGTGACCTGCGGGTTTTTGGCTTCGCCCGCCGTAATCCCGATCAGCTCCACGCCCTGATAAGAGGCGACCACAATACACAATGCGGTGAGGAAGCCTTTCCAGCCACCGGCAAAGAAACCGCCGTGCCCGGTCAGGTTACCAAAGCCAATCGGCTGACCACCGTTGCCGAGACCGAAGAAAATCACGCCCAGACCCACCACAATCATCACGATGATGGTGGTGACTTTAATCATCGCAAACCAGAACTCGATTTCGCCATACAGACGAACGGCCGCCAGGTTTGCCAGCGCCACCAGTCCAACGGCAATCAGCGCGGGTATCCATTGCGGCATCTCCGGAAACCAGAACTGAACATAGACGCCGATCGCGGTGATCTCCGAAATACCGACCGCCATCCACATAAACCAGTATGACCACGCGGTGAGATAACCGAAGAACGGGCTCATGTAGCGGTGAGCGTAAACGGCGAAAGAACCGGCAACCGGCTCCAGGAACAGCATCTCGCCCATTGAACGCATAATGAAAAAGACGAACAGGCCGGCGACAATATATGCCAGCAGTACCGAGGGTCCTGCCCACTTCAGGGTGCTTGCCGCCCCCATAAACAGGCCGACGCCAATGGTGCCCCGAGGGCAATCAATTCGATATGACGAGCCTCCAGCCCACGCTGTAGCTCAGTTTTTTTCTCTGCCATAAATCCTCTTGTCGTGTTTACATGCTTTCCGGCATCGCCGGTTATTGTTATGGGTACATCGCTGGGGGCGCATGTTTTCGCAAATTTGGCAAAATGGCAAACGAAGCATTAAAAAAATGCATGTTTCAGGTAATAACGGAGCAAAAATGCGGCAGCGAGGTAGCGCATGAAGCAGAATGCGCTACCCGCATGAGAAAGGGGTTTTAGATATTTCCGCTGTAGTGCCAGCGCAGGTAACGCAGTAAACGGAGCTGACGGGTAATGCGGCTCGGCTGCGACAGCAGCCGATACAGCCACTCCAGCCCCAGATTCTGCCACACTTTCGGCGCGCGTTTTACATGACCGGTGAAAACGTCATAGGTACCGCCGACGCCCATATAGAGCGCATGCGGATGCACCTGACGGCAATCGCGCATAAAAATTTCCTGTTTCGGCGATCCCATCGCCACGGTAACGATTTTCGCCCCACTGGCATGGATTTGCTCAAACAGCGCAGGGCGCTGCTCCGGCGTAAAATAGCCGTCCTGGCTGCCGACAATGTTCACATTCCATTGGGTGCGCAGTTTCGCTTGCGTTTGCGCCAGCACTTCCGGCTTTCCGCCAACCAGGAATACCGGCGTGCCTTCCTCGCCCGCACGGGCCATCAACGCTTCCCAGAGATCGGCACCCGCCACGCGAGAAACCTGGGCATGCGGAAATTTTTTGCGTATTGATCGCACGACGCTGATCCCGTCAGCATATTTATACTCAGCCGCCTCAATCAGGGTACGAACTTCCGGGTTATCTTCCGCCGTCAGGACCTTTTCTGCGTTAATTGCCACCAGCGTACCTTGCTTAAGCTGGCCGCCAGCATAGAGATAATCCATCGCATGGTGCATATCACGCCAGCCAATCAGCTGGAGTCCGCGCAGATCGTAAATCGGTGCCGTTGTATTATCAGTCATTGCTATCCTTCAACCCGTTTGTCTGGCAGGGCTCGCAAACGTTTATGAATCAGTCCGGCCTGGTCAAACAGCCAGAACAGAAGTTTTGCCACCAGCAAACAGGCACCAAAAACCACCAGGAAAAAAACAACACGCGAGACAAACGAGTCCAGTCCTTCTCGCGCCAGCACGATCATATTGAAAATCGCGCCAAAGCAAAAACTATGCAAAATCGCGGCCTTGTAGCGGTTGGTCTCACGATTGCCCAGCTCGTACAGCCAGTCGAACCATTTGATGATCAACCCCACCACAACCGCGCCCAGTGGGATAAACAGCGCACCGCCCATCACCACCAGCGAACCAATCAGCGTTGGCGAGATCGCCAAACCGGAATGGTTGTTCAACACTTCCCACGTAAAGTAGTTCGCCGTATTCAGCACCACGCTCGGCCGCCCCGGCCACAGCCAGGAAGGAATAAAGACGTAGAAATCACGGGCAATTGGCGCTAGCCCCTGGAAGTCGATTTTGTCGTAGTTTTGCAGCAGCAACGCCAGGTTCTCCCACGGGGAAAACGTGTCGCGGGTGAGGTAGAGAAACGTGTAGAACGCCTCGTCGCCGCTAACATTCAGCCCGTAACGCTTCAGCGCCAGCCAGAACATACCGACAATCCCCAGCACGCCTGCCGCCGCCAGCATCCACAGCGAGATCCAGCCGCGAATAATGCCGATAAACAGGAAGATGGCGAAGGCAATGATGATATTGGCGCGCGTGCCGCCGACAATCATATACGTCAACAGGCCAAATGCGACGGTGCTGACCAGGAAGAACAGCCACGCTTTGCTGTCCTGGCGCAGGAAATAGACCACCAGCATTGCCGGGATGAAAAAGTAAAAGAAGCGTTTTAACGCCACGCCGGAAACTTCGCTGGAGAAAATCTGGCTATACGACTGCAGGCGGAACAGCAAAAAGCCGTTATGCATGAAGAAGATGCCCACGCTGATCAGCGCAATCCCCATCAGAATCATCCAGGTGAGATGGGTTTCCACCCGATTCATCGTGAACAGCGGTGTGTGCGGCGCGTCCGCAACCTGTTTGCGTAAGCGGGTCTTATAGGTCACATAGTAGATCGCGTAGAAACAGGCGGCGGAAAGCAGCGCCTGTAGCAGAATTTCCGGCGGTGCGACGGCGACGTCAAAGCGGAACGCCAGCACGCTGGTCAGCGGAAAGCCAAAAAAGAAGGTCAGCAAAAACAGCAGCGAGAAAAACACGTTGAAATTAAAGCGCACGCGGCGGAATTCAAACCAGGTTAGCGTGGCGATAAACAACGTGGAGAGGAGCCAGACGACAAACAGGCCGCTGAACTGCATCAGACTCATAGCGCCTCCCCTGCTGCAACCTGCAACGCGTGATGCCAGGGCTGCAAATAGTTCGGGCTAAAGAAGGTAATGGTATTTTTATCCACTGACGCCAGCTGGCGCTGCGCCTCGCGCACCACCTGTTCGTTCAGCGCATCGCTCGTAAACAGCACCGGAAGATGCTGTTCCACCATGTCCTGCCAGAAGGGATTCTCGCGGTTCAACACACACGGCACGCCAGCCTGAATCAGCAAGCATAAAGTGCCAATCCCCTGCTGACGGGCAAAAATAAAGTACCCAAGATCGCACTGGCGAAGCAGCGCCAGATAGTCGTCGAACGCCAGTTTGTCGCTGAGGATCTGCAGGTTATCTGCGCTGAACAGTTTCAGCCCCGCCTGACGGACGTCCGCAATATACGCCTCGTTATGCGCCGGATAGCCCATCGGGACAATCACATTTACCGTATCGCCAAACTGCTGATGCACCGCCCGCAGCGCGGCAATATGTTCGTTGCTGCGATCGCCAGAGTTACCCACCAGAATGGTCATTTTTCCGCGGCGTTGGCGATCGTTCACCATATTGTTGAGCGAGGGATCCATTCGCGTCGGGAAATAGAGCAGTTCCCCTGGCACGCGCGGATGCTGTTGGGCGAAATAGTTCAGATCGCCACGGGTGGCAAAAACGCCCCCAACACGGCTTTGCGCCAGACGGCGAAGCGGATAAAACAGTTTGAATTTCAGCCCACTGGAGACTTCATATAGATCCGCGCCCCAGATGTGCCAGTAAAACTGACCGGGTTTAATTCCGCCGCTCAGTAACGCCAGCCACAGCGCCGTATTAAACTGACCGTGGAAGAAGAAGCGCTGCTGTCTGTTCGCTTTGGCTTGCGCTATCACCGCTTCCGCCAGCGATTTTTTACCGCTGTAGAAACGGATGGAGAGCGCCGGGCAACTTTCCGTCAGCCCGGTATCCTGACCGGCGACCATAAAGACACGGGCATGCTCGCTGGTCGATGCCAGCGTATCGTTGAAAAACCGCAGCACGGTTTGATTATGGTGAGGGATATCCGATCCCAGTACGTGAATCAGTACAGTCATGCCCGCCTACGCCAGAGTATAAATACGCAACAACACAGAGAGAAATAGACGACATACGTGGCCATATAGGCCTGTGCCGCACCCAGCGCGCCATGTGCCGGGATCAGCCAGTGCGAAAATGCCGTCAATAAAATGAACTGGCTGATTTCAGCCAAAATATAAAACCGCAGTGACGCTTTGGCGATCACCAGATAACCGAAGACATATGCCCCGACTTTCAGCACATCTCCGACCAACTGCCAGGCAAACAGATCGCGCATGGCGGTGAATTTCTCAGAGAACAGCAGCCAGATAGCAAAATCACGCAACAGCCAGACGGTGAAACTCGCGGCAGCCACCGCAGGCAGAACAAACTTCAGCGACTTCACCACTTCCCGTGTGATGTCCCGCTTTTCGGTAAGGCGCGACAGTGTCGGCAACAGATAGACGCTGAACGAGGCGGTAATAAATTGTAGGTAAGCATCCGAGATACTGCTCACCCCTTGCCAGATCCCGACGTCATCCCAACTGTAATGCGCCGCCAGCAGGTTTCGCATCATCACATACGCCACCGGCAGCGTAACGGAGGTGATCAGCGCCATCAGGGTAAACTTGCTGAGCTGACCCGCCAGTCCCTTGTCCCAGGATGGCCGCAGATAGTGCAGCGGGATCATCCCGCGCTTCATCAGCATGGCTGCTGCCGGGATCACCACCAGTGCGGGCACCAGCGCCAGGCCGAGCAGCGCGCCTTCATAGCCGCCCAGCCGGTAACAGCCATAATAGGCGACAACGCCCACCAGACTGCCAACAATCAGTGACAGCGCATTCCCGGCCGCATCGCGAAATCCTTTCATCAACGCCAGCAGCAGGTTGGCCCAGGCAATTCCCATCTGCACCAGCGCCACTAAGCGCACTAACCCCTGATACTGAGTATGTCCAAACAGTCCCTGGCTAATCGGTGCCGCCGCGAGCAGAAACACCAACGCCAGCAGCGTCGAAAAACCCAGCACCATGGCCGAGGATGTCCCGACCACCCGCCGCAGTTGTTCGGGGTTATCGTGAGACTGCGCAACGTATTTGGTGACGCCGTTGAAAATCCCGGCCCCTGCCAGGACACCGAGCACGGTGACCATCTGACGGAAATTTCCCGCTTGCCCGACGCCAGCCGGGCCGAATGACACCGCCAGCAGCTTAACGACCAGTAACCCCGCGCCAATTTTGACCAGCGTGCTGGCCGCCGTCCACAAGGACGCTTTCGCAAGCGACATATCAGGCGAAATAGTTCAGCAATGTCGTGATCACCGTGCGCTGATTCACTGCCGACAGGTTATAGAACAGTGGCAGGCGCAGCAGACGTTCGCTCTCTTTGGTGGTGTAACGGTCCTCACCGGAGAATTCACCAAACTTGTCGCCAGCCGGGCAGTCATGCAGCGGAATGTAGTGGAACACCGCCATAATCTCGGCTTCTTTCAGGAAGTTAATCAGCGCGCTACGATCGTCAATGTCGCGCAGCTTGATATAAAACATATGGGCGTTCTGTTTGCAGTCATCCGGAATGGATGGCAATTCAATTCTGCCCGCACGCGCCAGCGGTGCGAGGGCATCGTAGTAGGTCTGCCACAACGCCAGACGTTGCTGATTAATGCGGTCCGCCGCTTCCAGTTGCGCCCAGAGATAAGCGGCCTGTAGATCGGACATCAAATAGCTGGAACCGATATCGCGCCAGGTATATTTGTCGACCTGTCCACGGAAGAACTGGCTGCGGTTAGTGCCTTTTTCACGAATGATTTCCGCACGCTCGATCAGGTGACGATCGTTAATCAGCGTTGCGCCGCCTTCGCCACCGGCGGTGTAGTTTTTGGTTTCATGGAAACTGAAGCAGCCGATGTGGCCAATCGTTCCCAGCGCCCGACCTTTGTAAGTCGACATCACCCCCTGCGCGGCGTCTTCTACCACAAACAGGTTGTACTTATCCGCCAGCGCCATGATGGCGTCCATCTCACAGGCCACGCCCGCATAATGCACAGGCACGATCGCCCGTGTTTTTTCGGTGATCGCCGCTTCAATGCGTGTTTCGTCGATGTTCATGGTATCCGGGCGGATATCCACAAAGATGATTTTAGCGCCGCGCAGCACAAAGGCATTCGCGGTCGACACGAAGGTGTAACTCGGCATGATCACTTCATCACCCGGCTGGATATCCAGCAGCAGTGCCGCCATCTCCAGTGAGGCGGTACAGGAAGGCGTCAGCAGCACCTTCGCGCTACCAAAACGCTGCTCCAGCCACTGCTGGCAACGGCGGGTAAAGCCGCCATCGCCGCACAGTTTGCCGCTGCCCATCGCGGACTGCATATAGTCGAGTTCGGTTCCCACCACCGGCGGTGCGTTAAACGGAATCATGTTGTCACCTGTATAACCAGTACGCAGTGCTTTCTACATTCGCACCGCTTTGTATATAACGTTTAAGCGCGGCGGTGTTGCCCATCTGGGTCGCCACCCGCAATGTTGTTTTGCCGCGCGCCTGCGCCCAGCCAATCGCCGCCTGCATCAGCTCTTCCCCAGCGCCACGCCCGGCGAGCAAGCCGATTCGCGCCTCGCGCTCATCCAGTTCACGCAGCGAGACATAGCCGCGAATATCCCCGTTTGAGGTGCGAAGAACCAGACATTGATGATCAAACGTGCCGCGCACCGCGTTTTCAATCCACTGCGCATAAAAGCGGGCGCTAGCGTCAGCCGCATACCACGGCGTGCGAAAGCGACTTTGCGCAAAAGCCGCCGCCGCGAGCTGGCGCAACGCCGGGATGTCCGTCAGTTGTGCAATTTCTGCGCCAGTTTGCCCACCCATTTCCCCGACGCTGACGGCAAGATCCACTTCTCCTTCCACCAGTGCGAAACCCAGTTGTTGCAGGGCATCCAGCCCGGCGGTATCAGCCGCCGGAATTTTAGCCTGTACCCGTGACCAGGGCTGCAAGGCGTCTGCGGTCAATAACGGTGCCGCCGGATCCAGTCGGACAATGGCGCTGTTGACGCCAAAGAAGTGGTTTTCCCAGCCCAGCGGCTCAATACTGGCGTGGACGTGCACGAAGCAGCTCCAGTAAATATTGGCCGTAGCCCGTTTTCGCCAGCGCGCTGGCGGCACGTTTCACACCGTCATCATCCAGCCAGCCATTGCGCCAGGCAATCTCTTCCAGACAGGCAATTTTGAATCCCTGACGCTTTTCAACCGTCTGCACAAAGGTGCTCGCCTCAATCAGACTGTCATGCGTTCCCGTATCAAGCCAGGCAAAACCGCGCCCCAGCAGCTCAACGGTCAGATTGCCTGCGTCAAGGTACATCTGATTGATAGACGTGATCTCCAGTTCGCCGCGTTCAGACGGTTTCACGCGCTTTGCGTACTCCACCACCTTGCTGTCGTAGAAATAGAGTCCGGTCACCGCCCAGTTAGATTTAGGCTGCTTCGGTTTCTCTTCTAACGAGATGGCGCGGAAATGATCATCAAACTCCACCACGCCAAACCGTTCTGGATCCATCACCTGATAGCCAAACACGGTCGCCCCTTCGGTACGTGCTGCGACATGGCGCAATTTAGGGCTGAACCCTTGACCGAAGAAGATATTGTCGCCTAACACCAGGCAGGAAGGTTCGCCGTTAAGGAACGTCTCACCGATGATAAATGCCTGCGCCAGACCATCCGGACTCGGTTGTTCGGCATACTGCAAATGAATGCCAAATTCAGAACCGTCGCCTAACAGACGCTGAAAATACCCTTTATCTTCCGGCGTAGTGATAATCAGGATCTCACGAATACCTGCCAGCATGAGCACCGATAACGGATAATAAATCATCGGCTTATCGTAAATGGGGAGCAGCTGTTTCGACACGCCGCGCGTGATAGGATGCAAACGGGTGCCGGAGCCGCCCGCCAGAATGATACCTTTCATGCCTTCCTCCTCCGGGAAATTAACCCTTCAGACCTAAACGTTGCCCCTGATAGCTACCGTCCTGCACGGGCTTCCACCAGGCTTCATTCGCCAGATACCACTGCACGGTTTTACGCATGCCGCTTTCAAAGGTTTCCTGTGGCGTCCAGCCAAGCTCACGGGCGATTTTGGACGCATCAATGGCGTAACGTAAGTCGTGACCAGGACGATCGTCCACAAAGGTAATCAGGTCGCGGTAGTGAGCGATACCCTGCGGTTTGTTCGGCGCCAGTGTTTCCAGCAGGTCGCAAATCGTCTCAACCACGTCCAGATTCTTACGCTCGTTATGGCCGCCAATGTTATACGTTTCACCGACTTCTCCGGTGGTCGCCACGCAGTACAGCGCTCTCGCATGATCGTCCACATACAGCCAGTCGCGGACCTGCTGTCCGTTGCCATACACCGGCAGCGATTTGCCCGCCAGCGCATTAAGAATCATCAGCGGGATCAGTTTTTCCGGGAAGTGATATGGGCCATAGTTGTTGGAGCAGTTGGTAATGAGCGTCGGGAAACCGTAGGTACGCAACCAGGCGCGCACCAGGTGATCGCTGCTGGCTTTTGATGCGGAATAGGGACTGCTTGGGGCGTACGGCGTCGTCTCGGTAAAGAAATCATCCGCTGAGTGCAGATCGCCATACACCTCGTCCGTCGAGATGTGGTGGAAGCGAAACGCCGATTTTTTCTCGTCAGCCCGTTCACTCCAGTACGCCCGCGCCGCTTCCAGCAACGTGTAGGTGCCAACAATGTTAGTTTCGATAAACGCCGCCGGACCGTCGATAGAGCGATCGACGTGGCTTTCGGCGGCCAGGTGCATCACGCAGTCTGGCTGATACTGTTGAAAAACCCGATCCAGTGAAGCGCGATCGCAAATATCCACTTTCTCGAAAGCAAAGCGCTCGCTCTGCGCAACCGGCGCCAGCGACATCAGATTGCCGGCGTAGGTGAGTTTATCCACCACCACGACCGCATCTGCCGTCTCATTAATGATATGCCGTACCACCGCTGAGCCGATGAAACCTGCGCCACCCGTCACCAGAATCCGTTTCATTAACGCCACACTCCTTTGGTATCCACGACGTACTGCTGCGGCACCGCATCGCCCTGAATGGCTTTAAACTGGCTATGATCGACCAGCATCACCAGCACGTCGGCAGTCGCCAGCGCGTCGTTCAGTTCGGCAAGAGTGCAAAGACCGTCCAGCTTTTTCGGCAACTGGTGAATGTTCGGTTCCACCACCAGCGTTTCACCGCTGTGCCACTGGGCGATGCTTTTTGCGATCCCCATTGCCGGGCTTTCACGCAAATCGTCGATATTAGGTTTAAATGCGAGGCCAAAACAGGCGATTTTCACTTCGCTGGCGCGCTTGTTCGTCGCCGCCAGGCAGTCCGCAACGGCGGCTTTGACCTGATCGACAACCCAGTGCGGTTTACCGTCGTTCACTTCACGCGCGGTACGGATCAGACGCGACTGCAGCGGATTCTGCGCCACGATAAACCACGGGTCGACAGCAATACAGTGCCCGCCCACACCCGGTCCCGGCTGGAGAATGTTGACGCGCGGATGGCGGTTCGCCAGGCGAATCAGTTCCCAGACGTTAATCCCCTGCTCGGCGCAAATCAGCGACAGTTCGTTAGCAAAGGCGATATTGACGTCGCGGAAGCTGTTTTCCGTCAGCTTGCACATTTCGGCCGTACGGGAATTGGTCACCACGCACTCGCCTTCAAGGAATATTTTGTACAGCTCACTGGCACGCGCCGAGCACACTGGCGTCATGCCGCCGATGACCCGGTCATTTTTGATCAGTTCAACCATTACCTGACCCGGCAGAACGCGCTCAGGGCAATAGGCGATATTCACATCCGCCTGCTCGCCCGCCTGCTGCGGGAAAGTGAGATCCGGACGCATTTCGGCCAGCCACGCCGCCATCTGTTCGGTCGCGCCAACCGGAGAGGTCGACTCGAGGATCACCAGCGCGCCCTTTTTCAGCACCGGCGCAACGGATTTCGCCGCTGCTTCGACATAGGTCATATCCGGCTCATGCTCACCTTTAAACGGCGTCGGTACGGCAATCAGATACGCATCGGCATCGACAGGGGTCGTGGTGGCGCGCAGAAAACCGCCTTCCACCGCCGTTTTCACGACGTTATCCAGGTCCGGCTCAACAATATGGATTTCACCGCGGTTGATGGTCTCCACCGCATGCGGGTTAACGTCCACCCCAATCACCTGCTTTTGGCGCGAAGCAAAGGCAGCCGCCGTCGGCAAACCGATATAGCCCAACCCAATAACAGAAATGGTAGAAAAACTCATAGCGATACCCGATTGTTTTTTAACGCGTGTAAAATGCGGCCACAGGCCTGCCCGTCACCGTAAGGGTTATGGGCGCGGCTCATGGCCTGATATTCGTTTTCGTCATGCAGCAAACGCGTGACTTCTTCAACAATACGCCGTGAGTCGGTCCCCACCAGACGCACCGTGCCCGCCGTAATGGCCTCGGGTCGTTCGGTGGTTTCACGCATCACCAGCACCGGCTTACCCAGTGACGGCGCCTCTTCCTGAATCCCGCCGGAGTCCGTCAGAATCAGCCAGGCGTGATTCATTAGCCAGACAAAGGGCAGATAGTCCTGCGGTTCAATCAGCGTTACGTTGTTAACATGGCCGAGAATGCGGTTGACCGGCTCGCTGACGTTCGGGTTCAGGTGCACCGGATAGACAATCTGCACATCCTGATTGGCGGCCGCAATCTCCGCCAGCGCATGGCAAATCTGCTCAAATCCGCGACCAAAACTTTCGCGACGATGACCGGTCACCAGGATCAGCTTTTTATCCGAGCTGAGGAAGGGATACTGTTCGGCCAGTTCGGAACGTAGCGTATCGCTCGCCAGAACGCGATCGCGCACCCAGATCAGCGCATCGATCACCGTATTGCCGGTAACAAAGATGCGGCTGTCGGCAATATTCTCGCGCAGCAGGTTTTGCCGCGAGTTCTCCGTCGGCGCAAAGTGATACATCGCCAGATGCCCGGTCAGCGTACGGTTTGCCTCTTCCGGCCACGGGGAATAGAGATCGCCAGTGCGTAACCCGGCTTCGACATGGCCGACCGGTATACGTTGGTAAAAAGCGGCCAGACTGGTCGCAATCGTGGTGGTGGTATCTCCGTGTACCAGTACCACATCCGGCTTGAAGTCAGCGAGGATAGGCTTCAGCCCTTCCAGTATCCGACAGGTTATCTCTGTCAATCCCTGACCTGGCTGCATGATGTTGAGATCGTAGTCAGGAACAATAGAAAAGAGATTCAATACCTGATCGAGCATCTCACGGTGCTGCGCGGTGACGCAGACTTTTGCGTCGAAATCAGGATCCTTTGCCAGCGCATGCACCAGAGGTGCCATTTTTATGGCTTCCGGTCGCGTGCCAAATACAGTCAGTACTTTCACATCGATTCTCTTCGAATAGTCAGTGAGGGCCCAGCCCCTCACTGCGGCAGTCGTGCTAAATCGTGCGGCGGCGGGTTAACGCAACACCTGCGCCGATAAGCCCCCCCACGATGCCCCACATCACCATCAGGAAGGCACGGCGCGGGCTATCGCGTTTTACCGGTTCTTCCGGTGTACGCAAATAGCGATAGGTCTGAAAACGCGGGTCCAGAGTTGGACCCACATTCAATGTATTTAGCATGGCTCGATTCTGGAAGTAGTCCAGATCGAAAGAGGGGCCGACCGCCTGTAAATTTTCAAGACGCGCCTGGAGCATTGGACGTCCGAGCAGAAACAGCTCCGAATCCGGTAATTCATCCGCCGGTACATCGGTCGCACTGCGGGAGATATTGTGCTGTTCCGCGATTTTAAGCGCCTGTTCAATGCTGCTCACGCGGCGGGAGAAAATCGCTTTCGCCACCTCTTCCTGACGTTTGACCTGCGCCTTCATTTGCACGGTCCGCGCAGCCCACGCGCCTTTCAGTTCTTCGTTGAGATGGCTTGCCGCACGCTGACTGGAGAACGCCACATACTGACGCAGCAGATTGTTCGCATCAGGCGCGGTTTCGGCAATGAGCTTGACGCTGTCGTTAATTGCGCGGGCAAAATCACCGGGGGTGAACTGAATGTTATTGATCATCTCATCCAGCATGGCGGCATCGGCCTTGCTGTTGCCAACCATCCGCTGCTTGTAATAGTCGGTTTGCAGCCAGAAGTCGCGACGCGTATCCCAGGAGGCCAGTTGCATCACGAACTCTTTATAGGCTTCATCCATCACCGAAGGTTGATCGCCTGACGCGTTGTCCGCTTTCGTATCCAGATTCCGCAAAAACTGCTGTTGGGAATAGTAACCGCCCAACATATTCACCGTGGGGCGATCGGAGATCGCGGTCGCGCTCCACTCCTGACGAGCAAAAAAAGTATACGCCAGCGCGATCAGCGCGAATAACAGCGCGATACCGACAATCCACACCTTCCCGGCCCACAAGGTACGAAACAACCCACGAATATCCAGTTCATTTTCAGCGCTCACAGCGTGTGCCCCCGGTAATGGTTGAGTCATCGCACCCTCATTTACTTGGTTAATTTTGGATTGTTATCACGGTTTCTTCGTAATCTGCGCTTCATGCGCTTAATAAACCTCGCCACCTTCCATGCACGCTTAATGCAGTAACCGTAGAGGAAGAATGCTAGCAAAAAGAGCACCAGCATGACCCATTCCGGGACAAAATGAGAATATTCCGCCAGCACGCCAATCGAGGCCAGTATTGCGGCGGCAAGTGTGATCAGGACAAACGCCTGACGGGAAGTAAACCCTGCACGCATGATCAAATGATGAATATGCTGGCGGTCTGGCGAGAAGGGGCTCATCCCTTTACGCAGACGACGATACATGATGGCCACCATGTCCATCAGCGGAATGGCGATGATCCACAGCGCGGTAACCGGGCTTATCGGGTGCGTTTTCCCCTGGGTGGTTTCAAGCAGGATCCAGATAACGGTAAAACCAATCAGCGTACTGCCGGCATCACCCATAAACACTTTATAGCGACGGCCAAGCGCACCGAGGTTCAACAGGATATAGGGCAGGATGGCGGCGATCATGGCAAAGCACCAGATAGCCAGACTGGTCTGTCCATCAAACCACAGAATAAGCCCCATTGCGGCAAATGAGACGCTTGAGAGTCCGCCTAATAAGCCATCGATACCATCCACCATGTTAAAGGCGTTGATCGCAGCCCATACGGCGAAGAGCGTGAGGAAATAACCAAACGGCCCGAGCACCATTTCCCACGGGCCAAAGATATAACCCAGGCTGCTGAGATAGAGCTTGCCCACCACCATCATAATTACGCCGATAGCAGCCTGAATGGTGGCGCGAATTTTTACGCTAATATCAAAGCGATCGTCCAGTGCGCCGATAAAGACCAGGACACCGGCACAAGCCAGATAGAGAGCAGCGTGGGGGATATAGACATTCACAATGCTAAATGTGAAACAAATCCCCGCATAAACTGAGATGCCCCCAACCAACGGTATCAATCCCTGGTGGCGTTTACGGAAGTTGGGTTTATCCACTAAACCGACCTTTTTTGCGACCTTCCGCGCAAAAAACAGAAACAGTGTCGTGAATAAAAAAATACTGATGAGATCAGTACTGACTGTCAGTAAATTCACAATGCGTGCTCTCAGAGAAAATTATAAGCAGAAGTATAACCACGAAGGCCTGTATTCAGAAGGGAAACTCCACTCCGAACCGTCTGTTTTGTATAATTATTAACCACGTGTCGCACTTGATGGTTGACGCACGTGCAGCGGAGGACGATAACCCCTGATTTGTTAACTTGTCGTTAAGATTACAGACATAAAAGCAAAACGCCACGTAAAAACGTGGCGTTTTCGGCTCAGAGCACGTTTACGAGCGCTTCATCATGTCGAAGAAATCGTCGTTAGTCTTGGTCATCGCCAGTTTATTAATGAGGAATTCCATTGCGTCGATTTCGCCCATCGGGTGAATAATCTTGCGCAGGATCCACATTTTCTGCAGCTCTTCCTGAGTGGTGAGCAGCTCTTCTTTACGGGTACCGGAACGGTTGTAGTCGATAGCCGGGAAGACGCGTTTTTCAGCAATCTTACGAGAGAGATGCAGTTCCATGTTACCGGTGCCTTTAAACTCTTCGTAGATGACTTCATCCATCTTAGAGCCGGTATCGATCAGCGCCGTTGCGATGATGGTCAGGCTGCCGCCCTCTTCCACGTTACGCGCCGCACCGAAGAAACGCTTCGGACGATGCAGGGCGTTAGCGTCCACACCACCGGTCAGCACTTTACCGGAGGCCGGAACCACGGTGTTGTAAGCACGCGCCAGACGGGTGATGGAATCGAGCAGAATGATAACGTCTTTTTTGTGTTCAACCAGACGTTTCGCTTTCTCGATCACCATTTCCGCCACCTGAACGTGACGGGATGCTGGCTCGTCAAAGGTAGAAGCAACGACTTCACCTTTCACCAGACGCTGCATCTCGGTCACTTCTTCCGGACGTTCGTCAATCAGCAGCACCATCAGCACACAGTCAGGATGGTTGTAAGCGATGCTCTGCGCAATGTTTTGCAGCAGCATGGTTTTACCGGCTTTCGGCGGTGCGACGATCAGACCACGCTGACCACGACCGATTGGTGAAGCCAGATCCAAAACGCGCGCCGTTAAGTCTTCGGTCGAACCGTTACCACGTTCCATACGCAGACGAGAGTTTGCGTGCAGCGGGGTTAAGTTTTCGAAGAGAATTTTGTTACGGGCGTTTTCCGGTTTGTCGTAGTTAACTTCGTTAACTTTCAGCAGCGCAAAGTAGCGTTCGCCTTCTTTTGGCGGGCGAATCTTACCAGAGATGGTATCACCAGTGCGGAGGTTGAAACGGCGGATTTGGCTGGGGGAAACGTAGATGTCATCAGGACCGGCGAGGTAGGAGCTGTCTGCAGAACGGAGGAAACCAAATCCATCCTGCAATATCTCCAGCACACCGTCACCAAAGATATCTTCGCCACTCTTTGCGTGCTGCTTCAGGATGGCAAAAATAATGTCCTGCTTACGCATACGAGCCAGGTTTTCCAGCCCCATATTTTCGCCGAGAGTGATCAGCTCAGAAACCGGCGTATTCTTTAATTCGGTAAGATTCATAGTGGTGTGAGTTCTTAAACTTGGGGTAAATCTCGAACTTAATGTTGTGAATGGTATGGCAGGGTCATCCATGCCTGTTTACGGCCATCAACTCATGTCTGTTCGCTGTCTGGTCACAGGAAAGTACGCAGAACTGAAACGACAAGACGGATTGAATGATAAGCCAGGAATCTGTCCACTTCGCGTGCGAGAAAAAACGGGAAGTATTGGAGTTATCAAGATTCAAACTTAATAAGGTATGTTTAATACGAAGTCAACACTAACTTAGCACGACTCAAGTCGGGCGTCCAGTCATCCGAATCAATTAGGATCCTGGGCACCCGAACATGAGACGCCCGGCTTACGCCAGGTTAGCGTCGAGGAACTCTTTCAGCTGACCTTTGGACAGTGCGCCCACTTTGGTCGCTGCAACCTCACCGTTCTTGAACAGCAGCAGGGTCGGGATGCCACGGATACCATACTTCGGCGCAGTGCCTGGGTTTTGGTCAATGTTCAGTTTAGCAACCGTCAATTTGCCCTGATATTCGTCAGCGATTTCATCCAAAATCGGGGCGATCATTTTGCACGGTCCGCACCACTCTGCCCAGAAATCAACGAGGATCGCCCCGTCCGCTTTGAGTACATCCGTGTCAAAACTGTCGTCAGTCAGGTGAATAATTTTATCGCTCATATAAACTCCACAGGAATAAGCCTGGTGTGTTGGTGTATACACATCATCCTTTAAGCTGCCTCTTTGTTGGCTGCGCTCATCGCTCCGGTCACGTACTCTGTACGCTCTTGTGAACGCGTTCGCTTGCCGCCTCGACGCATCATGAATGATTTGTGTACAGCATTAACCAACTAAAGGTTGACTTTATTTCACCGGATACGCTTTCGTAAAGCAATAGTAAGCTGATATTCTACCACACTATGAGCAAAACACATTTAACAGAACAGAAGTTTTCCGACTTCGCCCTGCACCCAAAGGTTATCGAAGCCCTTGAAAATAAAGGCTTTCATAACTGCACGCCCATTCAGGCCCTCGCACTGCCGCTTACGCTGGCTGGTCGCGATGTTGCAGGGCAGGCGCAAACCGGTACCGGAAAAACGATGGCGTTCCTGACGTCAACGTTTCATTATCTTCTCTCTCATCCCGCGATTGACGATCGCAAGGTGAACCAGCCACGCGCCTTAATTATGGCGCCGACGCGTGAGTTAGCCGTGCAGATCCACGCCGATGCCGAGCCGCTGGCACAGACGACCGGTCTGAAGCTGGGTCTCGCTTACGGCGGTGACGGTTACGACAAACAGCTAAAAGTGCTGGAAAGCGGCGTCGATATTCTCATCGGCACCACGGGTCGTCTGATCGACTACGCGAAACAGAATCACATCAACCTGGGTGCCATCCAGGTGGTGGTCCTCGATGAAGCCGATCGCATGTACGATCTGGGCTTTATTAAAGATATCCGTTGGCTGTTCCGCCGCATGCCGCCGGCCAACCAGCGCCTGAACATGTTGTTCTCTGCCACCCTCTCTTACCGCGTTCGTGAACTGGCGTTCGAACAAATGAACAACGCCGAATACGTTGAAGTCGAGCCGGAACAGAAAACGGGTCACCGTATTAAAGAAGAGCTTTTCTATCCGTCTAACGAAGAGAAAATGCGCTTACTGCAAACGCTGATCGAAGAAGAATGGCCGGATCGCGCCATCGTATTCGCGAACACCAAACACCGCTGCGAAGATATCTGGGGCCATCTGGCCGCCGATGGTCATCGCGTTGGCTTGCTGACCGGCGATGTGGCGCAGAAAAAACGTCTGCGTATTCTCGATGAATTCACCCGTGGCGATCTGGATATTCTGGTCGCAACCGACGTTGCCGCGCGCGGCCTGCACATTCCTGCCGTCACGCACGTCTTTAACTACGATCTGCCGGACGATTGCGAAGACTACGTACACCGTATCGGTCGTACAGGCCGTGCTGGCGCAAGCGGTCACTCCATCAGCCTGGCCTGTGAAGAGTATGCCCTGAACCTGCCCGCGATTGAAACCTACATTGGTCACTCTATTCCGGTCAGTAAATATAATCCGGATGCGTTGATGAACAATCTGCCGAAACCGCTGCGTCTGACGCGCACGCGTCCTGGCAATGGCCCGCGTCGCTCTGGCGGTGCCCCGCGTAATCGTCGTCGTTCAGGTTAAGAAAAGTTATGCCATACACAAAATCATTCAGCCCGTATCAAGGCAGCAAGAAAACGAATCCCGATGAGCTCACTGTCGTCAGTGATTCGGGTGAGAGAACGCCGCCAACACAGATACAGGTTGAAGGATGAAGTGTATGAATTCTACCTCGTTGTACGCCGCTATCGATCTCGGTTCCAATAGTTTTCATATGCTGGTCGTACGCGAGGTAGCGGGTAGCATCCAGACGCTCACGCGCATTAAACGCAAAGTGCGTCTGGCCGCCGGTCTGAACAGCAGCAATGTTCTTTCTGCTGAAGCAATGGAACGCGGCTGGCAATGTCTGCGTCTGTTCGCCGAGCGCCTTCAGGATATTCCGCTGCCGCAAATCCGCGTGGTCGCCACGGCAACCTTGCGTATCGCGGTGAACGCCAGCGAGTTTATCGCGAAAGCGCAGGAAATCCTCGGTTGTCCGGTTCAGGTCATCAGCGGTGAAGAAGAAGCGCGCCTGATTTATCAGGGCGTGGCGCACACCACTGGCGGAGCAGATCAGCGTCTGGTCGTCGATATTGGCGGCGCCAGTACCGAACTGGTCACCGGAACGGGGGCGCAAACCACCTCCCTGTTCAGCCTGTCGATGGGCTGTGTCACCTGGCTCGAACGCTACTTTACCGATCGCAATCTGGCACAAGAGAATTTCGACGAAGCGGAAAAAGCCGCGCGCGATGTGCTGCGCCCGATCGCCGATGAACTTCGCTATCACGGCTGGAAAGTCTGCGTCGGTGCCTCCGGTACCGTTCAGGCGTTGCAGGAAATCATGATGGCGCAAGGGATGGATGAGCGCATCACGCTGGCGAAATTGCAGCAGTTGAAACAGCGGGCGATTCATTGCGGTCGTCTGGAAGAACTGGAAATTGAAGGCTTAACCCTGGAACGCGCGCTGGTGTTCCCCAGCGGGCTGGCCATTCTGATCGCCATCTTCACCGAGCTCAATATTCAGTGTATGACCCTGGCCGGTGGGGCATTGCGTGAAGGGCTGGTCTACGGGATGCTGCATCTCGCGGTGGATCAGGATATTCGCAGCCGCACGCTGCGTAACATTCAGCGCCGGTTTATGGTGGATACCGAACAGGCGCATCGCGTTGCGAATCTGGCGGTGAGTTTTCTCGATCAGGTAGAAAATGAGTGGCATCTTGAGCCGATCAGCCGCGAACTGCTGATCAGCGCCTGCCAGTTGCACGAGATTGGCCTGAGCGTTGATTTTAAGCAAGCGCCTCAGCATGCCGCCTATCTGGTCCGTAATCTGGATCTGCCGGGCTTCACGCCTGCACAGAAAAAACTGCTCGCCACGCTATTGTTAAATCAGACCAACCCGGTCGATCTCTCGTCGTTGCATCAGCAAAATGCCGTACCACCGCGTGTGGCGGAGCATCTTTGTCGTCTGCTCAGACTGGCGATTATCTTTGCCAGCCGCCGTCGTGACGATCTGGTGCCAGCCATTACGTTACAGGCGTCAAATGAAATTCTCGCCTTAACGCTGCCGCCGGACTGGCTGGAACAGCATCCGCTGGGGAAAGAGTTGATTGAACAAGAAAGCCAGTGGCAGAGCTATGTCCACTGGCCTTTAGAAGTGTGTGAATGATTCACTGCCGGAGGGCGGCGTAAACGCCTTATCCGGCCTACAACCTACGATTTTTCTCTTTTCGCCGCCATCATGGCTTTCAGATTCGCCAAATGGCTCTGCCCTTTCTGCATTCGCTCTTCGGCGCTCACCACTTTACGCTCCTGCTCCCAGATCAGATCGTCCTGCGGTAACTCCAGCAGGAAGCGACTCGGCTCCGGGCGCACCAGTTCACCGTACTGACGTCGCTCTTTACACAGCGTAAAAATCAACTCTTTCTGCGCTCGGGTGATGCCGACATAGGCCAGACGGCGCTCTTCATCAATGTTGTCTTCATCGATGCTGCTCTGGTGCGGCAGAAAGCCTTCTTCCATACCCACCATAAACACATACGGGAACTCCAGCCCTTTCGAGGCATGCAGCGTCATCAGTTGCACCTGATCCAGCTCTTCCTCGCTCTCGCCGCGCTCCATCATGTCACGTAGTGTGAAGCGGGTGACAACCTGAGTGAGCGTCATCGGTTCATCCAGTTCGCTGCCTTCCAGCATTTCGGTCATCCAGCTAAACAGCTGGTTAACGTTTTTCATGCGCATTTCAGCGGCTTTTGGGCTGGGCGAGGTTTCGTAAAGCCAGGATTCGTAATCAATTCCGTGGATGAGATCGCGAACGGCGGCAATCGGCTCACGTTCAGCCAACCGCTGAACCTCACCCAGCCAGTGGGTAAAACGGGTGAGCGAGTCATAGCCGCGCCCGGTGAGCGTCTGGCTCAGTCCCAGATCAAAACTGGCGGTAAACAGGCTTTTATTCCGCGTCATCGCCCACTCGCCCAGTTTTTGCAACGTGGCGGGGCCGATTTCACGTTTTGGCGTATTTACGATACGCAGGAACGCGCTGTCATCATCCGGATTGGTCAACACCCGCAGATAGGCCAGCAAATCTTTAATTTCCGGACGCGAAAAGAACGAGGTGCCGCCGGAAATTTTGTAGGGAATACGGTTCTGCATGAGGAATTTTTCGAACACCCGCGCCTGGTGGTTACCGCGATACAGAATGGCGTAATCTTTATATTCCGTTTTATTCACAAAGTGATGGGCGATGAGTTCCCCGGTCACCCGCTCGGCTTCGTGCTCTTCGTTGTTGGCGCTCAATACTTTGAGCTCCTTGCCGTAGCCTAGTTCGGAGAACAGACGTTTTTCAAAGACGTGCGGGTTATTGGCAATAAGGATGTTCGCCGCCTTCAGGATCCGCCCGGAGGAGCGGTAGTTTTGCTCCAGTTTGATCACCTGTAATGCCGGGAAATCCTGACTTAACAACACCAGGTTTTGCGGACGCGCCCCGCGCCAGGAGTAAATCGACTGATCGTCGTCCCCCACGACGGTGAATCGCGCCCGGTTTCCCACCAGCAGTTTCACCAGTTCGTACTGACTGGTGTTGGTGTCCTGATATTCATCCACCAGCAGATAGCGAATCTTGTTCTGCCAGCGCTCACGCACCTCTTCATTACGCTGCAACAGCAGCGTCGGCAGCAAAATCAGATCGTCAAAGTCGAGGACGTTACAGGCTTTCATATGCGCATCGTACAGCCCGTAACAGTGCGCAAAGATACGATCGCGCTCGCCTTTCGCACCGGCGGCCGCCTGTGCGGGCGTTTTGAGATCGTTCTTCCAGTTCGAGATCGTCGAGATCAGCTGTTGCAGTACAACTTTGTCGTCTTCAATCAGCCCTTCCGTCAGATCTTTGAGCAGCGCAACCTGGTCCGTGTCATCAAACAGCGAGAAATTCGATTTCATCCCCAGCGCGGCGTATTCGCGTTTAATCACCTCCAGCCCTAACGTATGGAAAGTGGAGATCATCAACCCGCGCGCTTCTTTGCGTCCCAGCGTCTGTCCGACACGCTCTTTCATCTCGCGCGCCGCTTTGTTAGTAAAGGTCACCGCCGCAATATGTCGCGCCTGGTAGCCGCAGCCACGGATCAGGTGAGCGATTTTATTGGTGATAACGCGTGTCTTACCGGAACCCGCCCCCGCCAGCACCAGGCACGGTCCGGTGACGAATTCGACAGCTTGTTGTTGGCCGGGGTTTAAACGCATAGGAAAAAGTGCTCAATCTTCGAACGGGGGACGAATTGTAGCAGAAAGCGAGGCCAAGGGAGTAACAGGCTGCCCGTCAGGCAGCCGGAGAGTGATGACAAACCTCATTTTGATACCGGGCAAGCAGAGAGCACCTCATTAAAAACCAGGAAAATCAATTCATTGATTTTCGGCTGATAACCACAAAGAAGGAAAAACCACGTTTTTTCCTTCTTTGCTGCGGTCTGAGGCTGCCCGTCAGGCAGCCTGAAAAATATCCATCAGGATGCGCTGGCCGCGAGCGGCGAATAGCCGTTACGTTTTGCGCTCAGAATCCAACTGTAAGAACCCATCACCGCAATGGCTGTCAGCAGGACATACTCCAGCGACATGGCATAGACGCCCTGAACCGCATAAATCACGACGCTAATGACATCAATAAGCACCCACAGCAACCAGTTTTCCACATACTTGCGGGTCATCAACACCATTGCGGCAATCGACAACACCAGCATGGTGGAATCCCAGAACGGGAAAGCATCCGGCTGTAGCTCTGGCATTGCCACCGACACTCCCACAGTGTGCAACAGCGCAAGCATGATACGGGTGAGTGTCGCAAATACCGGATCAATAAACAGTGTCATCAACAGGATAGCAACAATACAAACACTACCCAGCGCCAGCGTTTGTTGCCGGGAAAGCCAGCGAACTTTCAGCGTCGCCTCTTGTTCCTCATTCTGGCGACTCCACGCATACCAGCCGTAGATATTCGCCGCAAAGAAGAACACCTGAAGCAGTAAACTGGCATACAGTTGGATCTGGAAAAAGATCGCGGCAAACAGAGTGACGTTAATCAGTCCGAACAGGTAATTTATAATTTTTTCCCTGCTGGCGTACCAGATACACAGTAAGCCAAAGACCGTACCGATAGCCTCAATCCACGAGAGCGCATACCCACCCTCTCCGAGAGGAATGTTGACCATTACGTTGTTAATACTGAAAAAATCCATCATTGCTCTCCTTGCTGACTGTCGAAGTAAATGGCCTGTAGCGCTAGGGAAACCTGATGAATTTCACCCTGCTGACACCGCATTTCTTGTTGCACATAATTGTTGATGCTGCTGTCCAGACAGCCGTTATGGGTGACAACCACATTGAGCAACGACGCCGTTCGCAGCCCGCGTAGCGCACCGACCACCATCAGTGCGGCCGTCTCCATATCTGCGCCAAGAATGCCGCGAGCAGACCATTCCGCATCCAGTTCAGCCTCGCGGTCGGTATAAAAACTGTCATGGCTGCGTACCAGTCCGCAACGGGCGGGAATGTTCATTTGCAACGCCAACTGCATCAGCGTTGCCGTGAGCTGCGGATCCGCGCATGCCGGATAGCTGACAGGCGCATAGGTTTTACTGGTGCCATCATCCGCGACCGCACCGTGGGCGATAATCACCTCGCCCAGCGCCAGCGTATCCTGCAATGCTCCGCAGCTTCCGATTCGGATCAGCGTGTTGACGCCAATCTGGCGTAACTCTTCAATCGCAATAGCCGTTGATGGTCCGCCGATTCCCGTCGATAGCACCAGAATTTCAACGCCCTTATACTCACCACGCGCCGCGCGAAATTCCCGGTTTTGCCCCAGCATTTCGGGCTTATCCAGAAAACGAGCGATTCGATCCACACGTTCGGGATCGCCAGGCAATAGCGCATACCTTGCGCTCGTCATGTTTTTGCTTAATCGAATATGGGGTTGCATCTCTTGTCTCCTTACGCCCCTGGCGCTTAACTTTCCGCCTCCCGCTTCAGTTTTTCAGGAGCCAGCAGAACAATACGATCCCCATCGGTATCAATAATTTTCAGTGATTTAAGATCGTGCAAAATACGGTTAATACTGCGTGTCGTCGCCGCAAATTCCTGACTCAGATTTTGCTTATCCAGCAAAATAGACGTCGATTTATTGTGTTGATATCGCTGCCATAATGCCTGGCATACCCGCTGGTGCAGCGAATATAAATTGTCGCTACTGGCCTTTTTCGACAGCTGATAATATTGCTGACTGAAGAAGCGTAATATTCGCTGGTTGAAATGATTATCCAGTGCCAGCCAGTGATTAAAATGTTCCTGCGACAGACTTAACAGTTGGACATTTCCCACCGCCACCACCGAGCAGATGTAATGCCGCGACTCAAATATCTCCAGTTCACCCAGCATGTCGCCTTTGCAGTAATGAGCCTGTCGATAACGACGACCATCTTCAGCCTCGTAAAAGACATCCACTTCACCCGATACGATCAGGGAAAACTGTCGACAGACCTCCCCCTGACGGCAAATCAGCGCACCGCACGCGATATCGTCAAAACGCCAGCGCTGCATGACCTCCAGCGGGCAGTATTTGAGGAGTTCATACAACAGGGGGTCGTCTACAACCTGAGTCAATCCGACCAGCCAGTCACCTGAAAAATCTGCTTTTTTCATTGTGTTCATGTTATCGCGTCCCTCTGACGGAAAGACAGGACCGCTGTCCCGCTCCCTCAGGAATACACTGGATGAAAATGCTATCTATCTCCCGATTCGATAAACCCGATGAGACATCTGTCCTGCGCTGGCGAAGAGTATATGTCTGACGCCCTGAGGAATGATAAAGTGGCGGGCAACCTTTGAGACATGAGAACGAAATAATGGCAAAAACCGCAGCAGCACTGCATATTCTTGTTAAAGAAGAGAAACTGGCACTGGATCTTCTGGAGCAGATTAAAAACGGCGCCGACTTCGGCAAGCTGGCGAAGAAACACTCTATCTGCCCGTCCGGCAAAAGAGGCGGTGACTTAGGTGAATTCCGCCAGGGCCAAATGGTCCCGGCGTTCGATAAAGTGGTCTTTTCCTGCCCGGTGCTGGAACCTACCGGCCCACTGCACACTCAGTTCGGTTACCACATTATCAAAGTGTTATATCGCAACTAACAGAAAAGCCTTCTCATAAGAGAAGGCTTTTTTGCCTGATGCGGCTACGCCTTATCAGGCCTACGTGTTTTTGTAGGTCGGGTAAGGCGTAGCCGCACCCGACATCAACAATTAACCCGCGACAGCAATGCGCTTCATATCGGTCATATAGCCACGCAGTTTCTGGCCGACTTTCTCGATAGCATGGCTGCGAATCGCGTCGTTTACATCACGCAGTTGAGCGTTATCCACTGCGCCTTCAGCAATCTCTTTACCCAGGTCGCCGGTCTGCAGCGTCGTCATAAACTCTTTCAGCAGCGGTACGCAAGCGTAAGAGAACAGGTAGTTACCGTATTCTGCAGTATCAGAAATAACCACGTTCATTTCGTACAGACGCTTACGCGCGATGGTGTTGGCGATCAGCGGCAGCTCGTGCAGTGACTCGTAGTACGCGGACTCTTCGATGATGCCAGAATCCACCATCGTTTCGAACGCCAGCTCAACGCCTGCTTTCACCATGGCGATCATCAGCACGCCTTTATCGAAGTACTCCTGCTCGCCGATCTTACCGTCAAACTGCGGTGCGGTTTCAAACGCGGTTTTACCGGTCTCTTCACGCCAGGTCAGCAGTTTCTTATCGTCGTTGGCCCAGTCAGCCATCATGCCGGAAGAGAACTCACCGGAGATGATGTCATCCATGTGTTTCTGGAACAGCGGCGCCATAATCTCTTTCAGCTGTTCGGACAGTGCGTAAGCGCGCAGTTTCGCCGGGTTAGACAGACGGTCCATCATCAGCGTGATACCGCCCTGCTTCAGCGCTTCAGTAATGGTTTCCCAGCCGAACTGAATCAGTTTCTCGGCATACGCCGGATCGGTACCTTCTTCCACCAGTTTATCGAAGCACAGCAGAGAACCGGCCTGCAGCATGCCGCAGAGAATGGTCTGCTCGCCCATCAGGTCAGATTTCACTTCCGCCACGAAAGAAGATTCCAGCACGCCCGCACGGTGACCGCCGGTCGCAGCAGCCCAGGCTTTAGCAATCGCCATGCCTTCGCCTTTCGGATCGTTTTCCGGGTGAACCGCGATCAGCGTCGGCACACCGAAACCACGTTTGTACTCTTCACGTACTTCGGTACCCGGACACTTCGGCGCCACCATCACCACGGTGATGTCTTTACGGATCTGCTCGCCCACTTCAACGATGTTGAAACCATGAGAGTAACCCAGCGCCGCGCCGTCTTTCATCAGCGGTTGTACGGAACGCACCACGTCGGAGTGCTGTTTGTCTGGCGTCAGGTTAACCACCAGGTCCGCCTGTGGGATCAGTTCTTCATACGTGCCGACTTTGAAGCCGTTTTCAGTCGCTTTACGCCAGGATGCGCGCTTCTCAGCAATCGCCTCTTTACGCAGCGCGTAGGAGATATCCAGACCGGAATCACGCATGTTCAGGCCCTGGTTCAGACCCTGAGCGCCACAGCCGACGATGACCACTTTTTTACCCTGAAGGTAGCTCGCGCCATCGGCGAACTCATCGCGGCCCATAAAGCGACATTTACCCAGCTGTGCCAGCTGCTGGCGCAGGTTCAGTGTATTAAAGTAGTTAGCCATAGTGGTGTACTCCGTGATGTTGTGTTGTGGTGCTTATTATTCGGTTCGCTTTTGCGAGAATGAATCCACTATATGACAGGAAATTTATTGCGGAAATTGATATATTCACAACGTCACGTTGCAATAACTGCAACGTAAAAATGAAGAGGTTCGCCGGTGGATTTACGCGATCTGAAAATGTTCCTGCATCTGGCGGAAAGCCGCCACTTTGGTCGCAGCGCGCGGGCGATGCATGTCAGCCCTTCCACACTGTCACGACAGATCCAGCGCCTTGAAGAAGACCTCGGCCAACCGTTGTTTGTCCGCGATAATCGCACGGTTACGCTGACCGAAGCCGGCGAAGAGCTACGAACGTTTGCCCAACAGACGCTGTTGCAGTATCAGCAATTGCGCCACACTCTCGATCAGCAAGGTCCATCGCTGTCGGGGGAACTGCATATTTTCTGCTCGGTGACCGCCGCCTATAGCCATCTGCCGCCCATCCTCGATCGCTTTCGCGCTGAACATCCCTCAGTAGAAATTAAACTCACCACCGGCGACGCCGCCGATGCCATGGAAAAAGTGGTAACCGGCGAAGCGGATCTGGCGATTGCCGGAAAGCCGGAGACGCTGCCCGGTGCGGTGGCGTTTTCAATGCTGGAGAATCTGGCGGTGGTACTCATTGCCCCGGCGCTGCCCTGCCCGGTACGCAATCAGGTTTCGGTAGAGAAACCCGACTGGTCTACGGTGCCATTCATCATGGCCGATCAGGGACCCGTGCGCCGTCGCATTGAACTGTGGTTCCGTCGCCATAAAATCAGCAATCCGCAGATTTACGCCACCGTGGGCGGGCATGAAGCGATGGTGTCGATGGTCGCGCTCGGCTGTGGCGTGGCGCTACTGCCCGAAGTGGTGCTGGAAAACAGCCCCGAACCGGTGCGCAATCGCGTGATGATTTTAGAACGCAGCGACGAGAAAACCCCGTTCGAACTGGGCGTCTGTGCGCCGAAAAAGCGGCTGCATGAGCCGCTCATTGATGCGTTCTGGAAAATAGTCCTCGAAAGGAAAATCGACGAAGGACGGTAACGGTTACAGATCCGCCGGGTCAATTTGCTTCAGCGTTTCCACCTGCATGAGCCACTGGTACAACGGTTCCAGCTGGCGGAAACCGTCGGCCAGCAACGTCACCAGATCGGCATGGAAGAGTTTTTCCACGTCGGTATCCGTTGCCATTGCGGCAAAAGATTTACGGTGATACCAGTCGGAAATCGTCGGTTCAAGATCTTTCACCAGCAGCCGCTTATAGCGCTCTCCCACCAGCTCAAACGGCGCCCGACAACAGTTAGCCACTTCCAGAAACTGCGTAGGTCGCTGTTTTAACGTATGGCGAAACAGATCCATCGTCGGCTTACTGGCGCTGTAGTAACCCAGTCCATAGCGCAATGTATCGGGGCTGATCTCAAAAAAATACGCGGGCGCATCGGTCCAGTTTTTGGCTGAACGTTTGAAGGTCAGCCACATCCGGCTACGGTAAAGCGATTTGTCATGGGAAAAGCGGGTATCGCGATGAATGCGAGATAGCGTTTTGCCGATGGCGGAACGTGTCTCAAGCTGAGGATCGATCTCCAGCATCACCGGCGCTAAGTCATCCACCAGCGCCCGGAACGGCGTGAGTATGCTGCGATCGTAAATAAAACGGTGCTCCTCGAACCACGTTTTATCATTTTCAATTTTTACCTGCTGAAGAAACGTCAGCCCTTCCTGCGCAAAGCCCTGAAAGCGTCCAGCCATCTGCTTGCCTCTAAAATAATTGCCGGACGGCGCAAAGCCCTGCGCCATCCGGTCATACCAACACGCTTACCCCGCGAGGAAAAAGCGAAATGCCGGGTTATGCGTTTCGTCGTGACACTCATAGCCCAGTTCTTGCAGTCGCGTTTCGAAATCGGGTTCGTGATCGCCCAGTTCAAACGCGGCCAGGACGCGACCATAGTCCGTGCCGTGGCTGCGGTAATGGAACAACGAGATATTCCAGTGGGTCCCCAGCGTATGCAAGAACTTGAGCAGCGCGCCGGGTGATTCCGGAAACTCGAAACTGAATAAACGTTCCTGTAGCGGTTTCGACGGACGTCCACCTACCATGTAGCGCACGTGCAGCTTCGCCATTTCGTCGTCAGAGAGATCGACCACGCTGTAGCCACCGTCGCGCAACAGATTCAGGATCTCGGTGCGTTCTTCCATCCCCCTGCTCAGCCGAACACCGACGAAAATGCAGGCGTTCTTATCATCGGCAAAGCGATAGTTAAATTCAGTGACCGAGCGACCGCCCAGCAGCTGGCAAAACTTCAGGAAGCTGCCTTTTTCTTCCGGAATGGTCACGGCCAGCAGCGCCTCACGCTGTTCGCCCAGCTCGCAACGCTCGGAAACGTAGCGCAGACCGTGGAAATTGACGTTAGCGCCGGAAAGGATATGCGCCAGACGTTCGCCGCGGATGTTGTGCTGAGCGACGTACTTTTTCATTCCCGCCAGCGCCAGCGCGCCGGAAGGTTCTGCCACTGCGCGCACATCCTCGAACAAGTCTTTCATCGCCGCACATATTGCATCGCTATCCACAGTGATAATGTCGTCGAGATATTCCTGGCACAGACGGAAGGTTTCATCGCCAATGCGCTTCACCGCCACGCCTTCGGCAAATAGCCCAACGCGCGGGAGATCGACCGGATGACCCGCATCCAGCGCCGCTTTCAGACAGGCGGAGTCTTCTGCTTCCACCGCAATCACTTTGATTTGCGGCATCAGCTGTTTGATCAGTACCGCAACGCCCGCCGCCAGACCGCCGCCGCCGACCGGCACAAACACACGATCGAGATGAGCATCTTGCTGAAGTAATTCCAGCGCCAGCGTCCCCTGACCGGCAATCACCATCGGATGATCGAATGGCGGAACCCAGGTAAAACCCTGCTGCTGCGACAGTTCAATCGCTTTCGCTTTCGCTTCATCAAAGT
Source organism: Citrobacter freundii complex sp. CFNIH2 (assembly GCF_002880615.1). NCBI lineage: Bacteria > Pseudomonadati > Pseudomonadota > Gammaproteobacteria > Enterobacterales > Enterobacteriaceae > Citrobacter > Citrobacter freundii complex sp. CFNIH2. The sequence continues at coordinate 3,934,051 of NZ_CP025757.1, forward strand.
TTGCGCCATGCAGCAGTACTTCGCCGCCGAAGCCACGAACGGCATCGACTTTGATATCCGCCGTCGCAACAGGCATCACGATCAGCGCCTTCACGCCCAGACGAGCGGAGGAAAACGCCACGCCCTGGGCATGGTTGCCCGCAGAAGCGGTGATGACCCCGTGAGCTTTTTGCGCCTCGGTCAGCCCTGCCATCATCGCGTAAGCGCCACGAAGCTTGAAGCTGTGCACCGGCTGCCGGTCTTCGCGTTTCACCAGAATCACGTTATCCAGGCGCGATGAGAGCTTTTCCATTTTTTGTAGCGGCGTCACCTGCGCCGCCTCGTATACCGGCGCGCGGAGTACCGCACGCAGATATTCTGCCCCTTCCGGGGCCGCTGACAGAGGTTGTGATTCGGCCATCATCAGCCTCCCAGTTTCGATTTATCGCGGACCGCGCCTTTATCGGCGCTGGTCGCCAGACTGGCATAGGCGCGCAGCGCAAACGACACCTGACGCTGACGATCTTTCGGGGTCCAGGCTTTGTCGCCGCGTGCTTCCTGTGCTTCACGACGCGCAGCAATTTCCGCATCGCTCAGTTGCAGCTGAATGCCACGGTTCGGAATATCGATAGCAATCATGTCACCGTCTTCAATGATCGCGATATTACCGCCGCTGGCCGCTTCCGGTGAAACGTGACCAATGGAGAGGCCAGAAGTGCCGCCAGAGAAACGACCGTCGGTAACCAGCGCGCACGCTTTGCCGAGGCCCATCGATTTGAGGAAGGTGGTCGGGTAGAGCATTTCCTGCATCCCCGGTCCGCCTTTCGGCCCTTCGTAGCGGATCACAACCACATCGCCTGCTACCACTTTGCCGCCGAGAATAGCGTCAACCGCCTCATCCTGGCTTTCATACACTTTGGCCGGGCCAGTGAATTTCAGAATGCTGTCGTCCACGCCGGCGGTTTTGACGATGCAGCCATTCTCCGCGAAGTTACCGTAAAGTACCGCCAGACCGCCATCTTTGCTGTAGGCATGTTCCAGCGAACGGATACAACCTTCAGCGCGATCGTCATCCAGCGAGTCCCAGCGGCAATCCTGCGAGAACGCTTCTGTGGTACGAATACCCGCAGGGCCTGCGCGGAACATCTGCTTCACGGCGTCATCTTGCGTCACCGTGATGTCATACTGCTCAAGGGTTTGCGGCAGCGTCAGCCCCAACACGTTCTTCACGTCCCGGTTCAACAGGCTCGCGCGATCCAGCTCGCCCAGAATCCCCAGTACCCCGCCCGCTCGGTGGACATCTTCCATGTGGTATTTCTGCGTACTCGGCGCCACTTTGCACAGCTGTGGCACTTTACGGGAAAGCTTGTCGATATCACTCATCGTGAAGTCGATCTCCGCTTCCTGCGCCGCCGCCAGTAAGTGCAGAACGGTATTGGTGGAACCGCCCATCGCGATATCCAGCGTCATGGCGTTTTCAAACGCCGCCTTGCTGGCAATGTTGCGCGGCAGCGCGGAGGCGTCATCCTGCTCGTAATAACGTTTAGTCAGCTCAACAATGCGTTTACCGGCATTGAGGAACAACTGTTTACGGTCGGCGTGGGTCGCCAGCAGAGAACCGTTACCCGGCTGCGACAGGCCCAATGCTTCGGTCAGGCAGTTCATCGAGTTTGCGGTAAACATCCCGGAACAGGAACCGCAGGTCGGACAGGCGGAACGTTCAACCTGATTACTCTGATCGTCAGACACTTTCGGGTCTGCACCCTGAATCATGGCATCAACCAGATCGAGCTTGATGATTTTGTCAGACAGCTTAGTTTTCCCGGCCTCCATCGGACCGCCGGAAACGAAGATCACCGGAATGTTCAGGCGCAGGGAGGCCATCAGCATCCCCGGGGTGATTTTGTCGCAGTTGGAGATACAGACCATCGCATCGGCGCAATGGGCATTCACCATGTACTCCACCGAATCGGCGATCAGCTCGCGCGACGGCAGTGAATAAAGCATGCCCCCGTGGCCCATGGCGATACCATCATCCACGGCAATGGTATTGAACTCTTTAGCCACGCCGCCGGACGCTTCAATCTGCTCAGCGACCAGTTTACCGAGATCGCGCAGGTGCACGTGCCCTGGCACAAACTGGGTGAATGAGTTCACGACGGCAATGATCGGTTTGCCAAAATCGGCATCCGTCATTCCGGTTGCGCGCCACAGCGCGCGGGCTCCTGCCATATTGCGGCCATGAGTGGTGGTGGCGGAACGGTACTTAGGCATGCGTTATTTACTCCTGGTGTCTGTTTTCCCTTCATACTTCACGCCACAGGTGCGTTGGCTGCCTCACTCATCCCTGTCACTTACAACGGTAAGCTCCAGGGAATTCGCTGTGTTGCCGCCTTCCTGTGACGCGAATTATTTTGGGAAAAATAATTTTTTTGTTATGAATTTACCTGATCCAACCAGCCCCATTTGTCCTCGGTTTCACCGGTAAACAGGCCGAAGAACGCTTGCTGGATGCGTTTGGTGACCGGACCACAGCGGCCTTCGCCCACCTGGATGCCGTCAACGCTGCGAACCGGGGTGATTTCCGCCGCGGTACCAGACATGAAGACTTCATCCGCCAGATACAGGGATTCGCGGGACAGAACCTGCTCGCGGACTTCAATACCCAGTTCTTTCGCCAGTTTAATGATGGCGTCACGGGTGATCCCCGGCAGCGCGGAAGAGGTAAACGGCGGGGTAAACAGCACACCGTCTTTCACTTCAAACAGGTTTTCACCGGCACCTTCGGAGATATAACCATTCACATCCAGCGCAATACCTTCCTGATAGCCATGACGACGCGCTTCGCTACCGACCAGAAGTGAAGAAAGGTAGTTACCGCCCGCTTTTGCCGCGGTCGGGATAGTGTTAGGTGCGGCACGGTTCCACGAGGAAACCATTGCATCGATCCCCTGTTCCAGCGCTTCAGCGCCCAGGTACGCGCCCCAGGGGAACGCGGCAATGATGACGTCGGTGGAGTATCCCGGAGGCGGGTTCACGCCCATACCCACATCGCCAACAAATACCAGCGGGCGAATATAAGCGCTGGTCAGGTTATTTTTACGGATCACCTCACGGCAGGCTTCCATCAGTTCATCCACGCTCTGAGAGACCGGGAAACGATAAATTTTGGCTGAGTCATGCAGGCGTTGCATATGTTCGCGATGACGGAACACCACCGGGCCTTTGTGCGAGTCATAGCAACGGATGCCTTCAAAGACAGACGTACCGTAGTGCAGCGCGTGGGACATTACGTGAACTTTCGCGTCTTCCCAACGAACCATCTCGCCATTGAACCAAATGTAATCAGCTTTTTTCGTCGTCATTTCTTCTTCCTGTCACGCTTACGCGCGGATTTGTTGTGATGTTGTTGTGCTCTGGCAGATGGCAACATGTGCTACATCCACCAGCTTACTTAACTGACTAAACAGTAAGTCGACCGACCGTGGGCTGGCAACGGTCAATTCGATATTTATATTCTGCGCGTCACGGGCGGCTTCCATATTCATGGCACACACCTGAAAACCACGGTGGCGTACCACACGTAAAACACGTTCCAGCGTTTCCGGGTTAAAGCGAGCCTCTACGGCGACCTGATGTTGCATCATGATAATTTCTCCAGCATTTCAGAGTTGCTGGCGCCAGGCGGCACCAGTGGCCAGACATTCTCAAGTTCGTCGATTGAGACATGAAGCAGGTAAGGCCCGTCGCTGTTCAGCAGGGTATCGAGTGCCGCTTCAACCTGGTCTTTTCGGGTGATGTGTTGGCCAGGGATGCCGAAGGCGCTGGCTAACGTGAGGAAATCGGGGTTATCGGTCAGGGTGGTTTCGCTATATCGTTCCTGGAAAAACAGCTGCTGCCATTGTCGAACCATGCCTAATCGTTGGTTATCCAGTAAAACTATCTTCAACGGTAACTGCTTACGTTTTACGGTGCCCAGCTCCTGAACATTCATCATGAAGGAGCCGTCACCGGAGATACAGATAACAGTGTCGTCCGGTCGCGCAACCTGCGCCCCAACGGCAGCCGGTAAACCAAAACCCATCGTGCCTAAGCCGCTGGAGGTGATGAAATTCTCCGGGCGACTGTACGTCATATGTTGTGCAGACCACATCTGATGCTGACCGACATCCGTCGTTACTACACTGTTTTCAGGCTTACGTTCCGACAGCTGTTTCAACAGCAGCGGCGCGTAGATAGCCTCTCCGGGATGATCGTAACGCCAGGTGTGGTCAGTACGCAGTTCCGCATTACGCTGACGCCATTCATCGATGTCGACCGGCTGTTGCAGTGCAGGCAGCAGCGCATTCAAATCACCCTGCAAGGTGACATGCGCCCGGCGCAGTTTGTTCAGTTCGGCCGGGTCGATATCCATGTGGATCACGCTGGCATGCGGCGCGAAGGTATCCAGTTTACCGGTCACCCGGTCATCAAAACGCGCGCCTACCGCAATCAGCAAATCACACTCCTGCACGGCGAAGTTCGCGGCTTTGGTGCCATGCATGCCAAGCATCCCCAGATAGTAGGGATAATCCGCCTCGACAGCCCCCAGTCCTTTCAGCGTGCAGGTGACTGGCATTTGCGTTACCGCAATAAACTCACGCAGCGCCGGAACCGCCTGCGCCATTCCTACGCCGCCTCCCACATACAGCATCGGTTTTTGCGCCTGGGCCAGCATTTTTCGTGCCTGCTCAACGTCAGCCTGAGGGAAAACAGCCGCGTTTTCGACGGTCGTGAAATACGGCTCCAGCGCTCCGCTGGCTAACTGGATATCTTTCGGGATATCAACCAGAACCGGACCCGGACGACCGGTATTAGCGACCTCAAACGCCTCGGCCATGATGCGTGGCAACTCTTCCAGCGACTGCACCAGGAAACTGTGCTTGGTACAAGCCAGCGACAGCCCCAATACGTCCACTTCCTGAAACGCATCAGTGCCGATGAGCGGCGCAGCAACCTGCCCGGTGATCGCTACAACAGGGACCGAATCTAACAGCGCATCCGCAAGTCCGGTGATCAGGTTGGTTGCCCCCGGACCAGAAGTGGCGATGCAGACGCCCGTTTTACCGGTGGAACGGGCATAGCCAATGGCTGCGATCGCGGCCCCCTGTTCGTGTCGGCACAGGAGGTGTTCCACGCCACCGTCGTACAACGCATCGTAGACCGGCATAATTGCGCCACCGGGATAGCCGAATACTGTCTCGACACCCTGTGCACGCAACGCATGTACCACCCACTGTGCTCCATTCATAGTTAGTTCCCCGTCGTAAATCTTAAGAAACAGAATTTTATGCTGTTATTCATTTTCTGTTCCTCTGTTGTGTTTTTAAGGTCAAAAAAAACCCCCGGACCTTTCGGTGCGGGGGTCTTAGTTCGTTAAGGCTTGATTCTTAAGCCTTTCCTCGTCCAAGTGCAGCCCCGCACGGTGGGATAATAATCACCACCACGCTAATCACGACCAGGCTAATCACTCGTAGAAGGGCTGTCATTTTTGTCGATTCTTGCATCTTGTTCGAAGGAATACCTAAAGAGTTACCATAGATTTCGCCAATAGCACAAGATTTTTTTCTTTTCATTTTTCTGACTCAGCTAACGGATTAATGAAAAATCATTGTTTTTTATACAAAAACAAAGAATTGAAAAAAATTCACTTTCCGGGCGAGAGTAAACCTCTTTTTCAGAAGGCCAGGGAAAGGGGAAACCTGACTGCGAGCCCCCTTCCAGTAAAAGAGAAAGCCCAGGAAAATTGCATTAAAAGTGCGGAATCCGCTGCGAATAAACATTATTTTGCAATGATAATGCAGAAAAGAGTTCAGACATAATAGTGGCATCTGGAGGGGCTATGTCACTGTCAATTGTTCATACACGCGCTGCGCTGGGTATCAATGCACCGGCGATTACTATCGAAGTGCATATCAGCAACGGTTTACCCGGTTTAACACTGGTGGGGTTACCAGAAACGACCGTCAAAGAGGCGCGCGACCGGGTACGCAGCGCAATCATTAATAGCGGATATGACTTTCCCGCAAAGAAAATCACCATCAATCTCGCCCCAGCCGATCTTCCCAAAGAGGGCGGGAGATATGATTTACCTATTGCTGTGGCGCTTCTGGTTGCATCTGAGCAGCTTACAACCCATAAACTCGACCAATATGAGTTAGTGGGTGAATTAGCGCTTACAGGTGCGTTACGCGGCGTTCCCGGCGCCATATCCAGTGCAACCGAAGCGATACGGGCGGGAAGGGGCATTATCGTGGCAAAAGAGAACGAAGAAGAAGTCGGGCTGATTGAGGGTGAAGGATGTCTGGTTGCCGAGCATCTACAAGCCGTCTGTGCCTTCCTGGAAGGAAAACATGACCTTAGCCATCCTGTTGTCAGCAACGAAACTATCAGTGTGTCATCTGACGATCTCAGTGACATTATTGGTCAGGAGCAAGGGAAGCGCAGTCTTGAGATCACCGCCGCGGGTGGGCACAATCTGCTGTTAGTTGGCCCACCGGGTACAGGGAAAACGATGCTTGCCAGCCGTCTTAATGGTCTGTTACCGGCATTAAGTAACGAAGAAGCCCTGGAAAGCGCCGCCATCCTCAGTCTGGTTAATTCAACCAGCGTGCAAAAGTTGTGGAAACAACGACCTTTTCGCTCACCACACCACAGCGCATCCCTGACCGCAATGGTCGGTGGTGGTACCATCCCCGCGCCAGGCGAAATTTCTTTGGCACACAATGGCATACTGTTTCTTGATGAGTTACCTGAGTTTGAACGACGGACATTAGATGCTCTACGTGAACCGATAGAGTCTGGTCAGATCCACCTTTCGCGCACGCGCGCTAAGATCACCTATCCTGCGCGCTTTCAATTGGTGGCGGCAATGAATCCCAGTCCCACAGGTCATTATCAGGGCAACCATAGCCGCAATACGCCTGAACAGACATTACGCTATCTCAGTCGGCTATCGGGCCCCTTTCTGGACCGCTTCGATCTTTCTCTTGAGATCCCTCTCCCGCCGCCAGGCATACTCAGCCAGCCCGGTGTAAAGGGAGAAAGCAGCCTTACGGTTAAACAACGGGTCATTGCTGCACGGGAACGTCAGCATAAACGCCAGGGAAAACTGAATGCGCACCTGCAAAACAGGGAGATACGTGAGCACTGTCCGTTAACGGACGAAGACGCGCAGTGGCTTGAAGAGACACTCATCCATCTTGGATTGTCTATACGGGCCTGGCAGCGGTTATTGAAGGTATCGAGGACTATTGCCGATCTGGCGCAAGCCGAACACATTTCACGGAGACACTTGCAGGAAGCCGTCAGCTACCGGGCGATAGATCGACTGCTTGCTTACCTGCAGAAACAACTGACATAAAAAAAGGGCCTTCGCCCTTTTTTTATTAGTCATCAGACTCTGTGTAGTCCTCAGCACCTTCCATCTGCGGTTTACCGCCGGACAGGGTGTGGAAACGTTTTGGACGCTTGATACGCGTCATATATTTGGACCAGACGCGTTCCGCTTCGGTCACCGGCTCACGTTCACCACGACATACCGCGACAAAGAGCTTCTCTTCTTCGGTAACCGGCTCGCGTTTGCCCAGATCCAGCTCGTTGAAGGCATAACCATGACGTTCAAGCAGTTGCGCCTCTTTGATGGTGAAATCACCATGACGAGAGAATCCGCGTGGATAATATTTGTTGTCGAAATATCGATTAGTCGTCGTAAAGCTTTCCGCCATCCTGCACGCTCCTAATTCTTTTGGCCGAGCTATTTATGGCGCGGAGTATTAGTTACGCTTGACAGAGTGTAAAACAAAACATTTAAATCATAACGACAAATAATTTTGCGGAGAGCACTGTGGATACGGAATTGTTAAAAACTTTCCTGGAAGTTAGCCGAACGCGCCACTTTGGCCGGGCTGCGGAAGCGCTCTACCTGACTCAGTCGGCGGTAAGCTTTCGCATCAGACAGTTGGAAAATCAACTGGGTGTGAATCTTTTTACCCGCCACAGAAATAATATCCGCTTAACGGCGGCCGGCGAGAAGCTTCTGCCCTATGCAGAAACGCTGATGAATACATGGCAGGCAGCACGCAAAGAAGTCGCCCATACATCACGGCATAATGAATTTTCAATCGGCGCCAGCGCCTCTCTGTGGGAGTGCATGCTCAACGGCTGGTTGGGGCGTTTGTATCAGTCACAAGAGCCTCAGAACGGTCTGCAATTCGAAGCCCGTATTGCGCAGCGCCAGTCACTGGTAAAACAGTTGCATGAACGTCAGCTTGATCTGCTTATCACCACAGAAGCCCCCAAAATGGATGAGTTTAGCAGTCAGTTACTGGGGTATTTCACCCTGGCGTTATATTGCACCAGCCCTTCAACGATGAAAGAGGCTCTGAACTATCTGCGCCTGGAGTGGGGACCGGACTTTCAACAGAACGAAGTGGGTTTGATTGCCGCCGATGAAGTCCCGGTACTCACCACCAGTTCTGCTGAACTGGCCAGACAGCAACTTCACGCTCTGAACGGTTGCACCTGGTTACCCACGCGTTGGGCAAAAGAGAAAGGTGGGTTGCATACCGTTGCAGACAGCGCAACGCTTTCACGTCCGTTGTACGCTATTTGGCTGCAAAATAGTGATAAACATGCACTGATCAAAGATCTTCTAAAGATAGATGTGCTGGAAGAGTAAGCAAAAATGAGATTGGCAAGGATGCCAGAAAAGGAAGAGATCGGTATCTGGAGGCGCGTTTTACAGACAAAAAAAATCCTTAGCAGATGCTAAGGATTATTTTCTGGCAGGGGCGGAGAGACTCGAACTCCCAACACCCGGTTTTGGAGACCGGTGCTCTACCAATTGAACTACGCCCCTAATTAGGGTGGCGGAACGGACGGGACTCGAACCCGCGACCCCCTGCGTGACAGGCAGGTATTCTAACCAACTGAACTACCGCTCCACCGAATTTTTCTACAACCACTGATTTTTACATCAGTTTACTGCTTAATTTGATGCCTGGCAGTTCCCTACTCTCGCATGGGGAGACCCCACACTACCATCGGCGCTACGGCGTTTCACTTCTGAGTTCGGCATGGGGTCAGGTGGGACCACCGCGCTACAGCCGCCAGGCAAATTCTTTTGTGCTCAGTACGCAATATTTTATCGCATCAGCTGCGCTGGCTGCATTCGTGAACGTCAGTCACATACTCATGTATGCTCCTTCCGTCACTTCATTTGCCGCCCTGCCGCTGCGCAAACTATTGCGCACTACAATCCGGTATCAAACTGAAAATTCTCTCTATTCCGCCAAAACATCTTCGGCGTTGTAAGGTTAAGCCTCACGGTTCATTAGTACCGGTTAGCTCAACGCATCGCTGCGCTTACACACCCGGCCTATCAACGTCGTCGTCTTCAACGTTCCTTCAGGACCCTTAAAGGGTCAGGGAGAACTCATCTCGGGGCAAGTTTCGTGCTTAGATGCTTTCAGCACTTATCTCTTCCGCATTTAGCTACCGGGCAGTGCCATTGGCATGACAACCCGAACACCAGTGATGCGTCCACTCCGGTCCTCTCGTACTAGGAGCAGCCCCCCTCAATTCTCCAGCGCCCACGGCAGATAGGGACCGAACTGTCTCACGACGTTCTAAACCCAGCTCGCGTACCACTTTAAATGGCGAACAGCCATACCCTTGGGACCTACTTCAGCCCCAGGATGTGATGAGCCGACATCGAGGTGCCAAACACCGCCGTCGATATGAACTCTTGGGCGGTATCAGCCTGTTATCCCCGGAGTACCTTTTATCCGTTGAGCGATGGCCCTTCCATTCAGAACCACCGGATCACTAAGACCTGCTTTCGCACCTGCTCGCGCCGTCACGCTCGCAGTCAAGCTAGCTTATGCCTTTGCACTAACCTCCTGATGTCCGACCAGGATTAGCTAACCTTCGTGCTCCTCCGTTACTCTTTAGGAGGAGACCGCCCCAGTCAAACTACCCACCAGACACTGTCCGCAACCCGGATCACGGGCCTACGTTAGAACACCAGCCATTAAAGGGTGGTATTTCAAGGTTGGCTCCACACGAACTGGCGTCCGCGCTTCAAAGCCTCCCACCTATCCTACACATCAAGGACCAGTGTTCAGTGTCAAGCTATAGTAAAGGTTCACGGGGTCTTTCCGTCTTGCCGCGGGTACACTGCATCTTCACAGCGAGTTCAATTTCACTGAGTCTCGGGTGGAGACAGCCTGGCCATCATTACGCCATTCGTGCAGGTCGGAACTTACCCGACAAGGAATTTCGCTACCTTAGGACCGTTATAGTTACGGCCGCCGTTTACCGGGGCTTCGATCAAGAGCTTCTCCGCGAGGATAACCCCATCAATTAACCTTCCGGCACCGGGCAGGCGTCACACCGTATACGTCCACTTTCGTGTTTGCACAGTGCTGTGTTTTTAATAAACAGTTGCAGCCAGCTGGTATCTTCGACTGATTTCAGCTCCACGAGTAAATCGCTTCACCTACGTATCAGCGTGCCTTCTCCCGAAGTTACGGCACCATTTTGCCTAGTTCCTTCACCCGAGTTCTCTCAAGCGCCTTGGTATTCTCTACCTGACCACCTGTGTCGGTTTGGGGTACGATCTGATGTTACCTGATGCTTAGAGGCTTTTCCTGGAAGCAGGGCATTTGTTGCTTCAGCACCGTAGTGCCTCGTCATCACGCCTCAGTGTTAAAGTGAACCGGATTTACCTGGAACACACACCTACACGCTTAAACCGGGACAACCGTCGCCCGGCCAACATAGCCTTCTCCGTCCCCCTTCGCAGTAACACCTGGTACAGGAATATTAACCTGTTTCCCATCGACTACGCCTTTCGGCCTCGCCTTAGGGGTCGACTCACCCTGCCCCGATTAACGTTGGACAGGAACCCTTGGTCTTCCGGCGAGCGGGCTTTTCACCCGCTTTATCGTTACTTATGTCAGCATTCGCACTTCTGATACCTCCAGCATGCCTCACAGCACACCTTCACAGGCTTACAGAACGCTCCCCTACCCAACAACACTTAGTGTCGCTGCCGCAGCTTCGGTGCATGGTTTAGCCCCGTTACATCTTCCGCGCAGGCCGACTCGACCAGTGAGCTATTACGCTTTCTTTAAATGATGGCTGCTTCTAAGCCAACATCCTGGCTGTCTGAGCCTTCCCACATCGTTTCCCACTTAACCATGACTTTGGGACCTTAGCTGGCGGTCTGGGTTGTTTCCCTCTTCACGACGGACGTTAGCACCCGCCGTGTGTCTCCCGTGATAACATTCTCCGGTATTCGCAGTTTGCATCGGGTTGGTAAGTCGGGATGACCCCCTAGCCGAAACAGTGCTCTACCCCCGGAGATGAATTCACGAGGCGCTACCTAAATAGCTTTCGGGGAGAACCAGCTATCTCCCGGTTTGATTGGCCTTTCACCCCCAGCCACAAGTCATCCGCTAATTTTTCAACATTAGTCGGTTCGGTCCTCCAGTTAGTGTTACCCAACCTTCAACCTGCCCATGGCTAGATCACCGGGTTTCGGGTCTATACCCTGCAACTTAACGCCCAGTTAAGACTCGGTTTCCCTTCGGCTCCCCTATTCGGTTAACCTTGCTACAGAATATAAGTCGCTGACCCATTATACAAAAGGTACGCAGTCACCCCATAAAGAGGCTCCCACTGCTTGTACGTACACGGTTTCAGGTTCTTTTTCACTCCCCTCGCCGGGGTTCTTTTCGCCTTTCCCTCACGGTACTGGTTCACTATCGGTCAGTCAGGAGTATTTAGCCTTGGAGGATGGTCCCCCCATATTCAGACAGGATACCACGTGTCCCGCCCTACTCATCGAGCTCACAACACATGCGGTTTTGTGTACGGGGCTGTCACCCTGTATCGCCGGCCTTTCCAGACCGTTCCACTACCACACATGCTGATTCAGGCTCTGGGCTGCTCCCCGTTCGCTCGCCGCTACTGGGGGAATCTCGGTTGATTTCTTTTCCTCGGGGTACTTAGATGTTTCAGTTCCCCCGGTTCGCCTCGTTAACCTATGTATTCAGTTAACGATAGTGCAACGAATTGCACTGGGTTTCCCCATTCGGACATCGCCGGCTATAGCGGTTCATATCACCTTACCGGCGCTTTTCGCAGATTAGCACGTCCTTCATCGCCTCTGACTGCCAGGGCATCCACCGTGTACGCTTAGTCGCTTAACCTCACAACCCGAAGATGTTTCTTCCGATTCATCATCGTGATTGCGAAAATTTGAGAGACTCGAACACACCAATAAAGATGTGTCGTTTCAATTTTCAGCTTGATCCAGATTTTTAAAGAGCAAATATCTCAAACATGACTCTGAAGTCAGTTTTGAGATATTGAGGCAGGTGACTTTCACTCACAAACCAGCAAGTGGCGTCCCCTAGGGGATTCGAACCCCTGTTACCGCCGTGAAAGGGCGGTGTCCTGGGCCTCTAGACGAAGGGGACACTGAAGTCTCAATCGCAAGACGCCTTGCTATTCACTTTTCATCAGACAATCTGTGTGGGCACTGCAAAGGCAGGTTCTTTAAGGTAAGGAGGTGATCCAACCGCAGGTTCCCCTACGGTTACCTTGTTACGACTTCACCCCAGTCATGAATCACAAAGTGGTAAGCGCCCTCCCGAAGGTTAAGCTACCTACTTCTTTTGCAACCCACTCCCATGGTGTGACGGGCGGTGTGTACAAGGCCCGGGAACGTATTCACCGTGGCATTCTGATCCACGATTACTAGCGATTCCGACTTCATGGAGTCGAGTTGCAGACTCCAATCCGGACTACGACATACTTTATGAGGTCCGCTTGCTCTCGCGAGGTCGCTTCTCTTTGTATATGCCATTGTAGCACGTGTGTAGCCCTGGTCGTAAGGGCCATGATGACTTGACGTCATCCCCACCTTCCTCCAGTTTATCACTGGCAGTCTCCTTTGAGTTCCCGGCCGGACCGCTGGCAACAAAGGATAAGGGTTGCGCTCGTTGCGGGACTTAACCCAACATTTCACAACACGAGCTGACGACAGCCATGCAGCACCTGTCTCACAGTTCCCGAAGGCACCAATCCATCTCTGGAAAGTTCTGTGGATGTCAAGACCAGGTAAGGTTCTTCGCGTTGCATCGAATTAAACCACATGCTCCACCGCTTGTGCGGGCCCCCGTCAATTCATTTGAGTTTTAACCTTGCGGCCGTACTCCCCAGGCGGTCTATTTAACGCGTTAGCTCCGGAAGCCACTCCTCAAGGGAACAACCTCCAAATAGACATCGTTTACGGCGTGGACTACCAGGGTATCTAATCCTGTTTGCTCCCCACGCTTTCGCACCTGAGCGTCAGTCTTCGTCCAGGGGGCCGCCTTCGCCACCGGTATTCCTCCAGATCTCTACGCATTTCACCGCTACACCTGGAATTCTACCCCCCTCTACGAGACTCAAGCCTGCCAGTTTCGAATGCAGTTCCCAGGTTGAGCCCGGGGATTTCACATCCGACTTGACAGACCGCCTGCGTGCGCTTTACGCCCAGTAATTCCGATTAACGCTTGCACCCTCCGTATTACCGCGGCTGCTGGCACGGAGTTAGCCGGTGCTTCTTCTGCGGGTAACGTCAATGGTTAAGGTTATTAACCTTAACCCCTTCCTCCCCGCTGAAAGTACTTTACAACCCGAAGGCCTTCTTCATACACGCGGCATGGCTGCATCAGGCTTGCGCCCATTGTGCAATATTCCCCACTGCTGCCTCCCGTAGGAGTCTGGACCGTGTCTCAGTTCCAGTGTGGCTGGTCATCCTCTCAGACCAGCTAGGGATCGTCGCCTTGGTGAGCCGTTACCTCACCAACAAGCTAATCCCATCTGGGCACATCCGATGGCAAGAGGCCCGAAGGTCCCCCTCTTTGGTCTTGCGACGTTATGCGGTATTAGCTACCGTTTCCAGTAGTTATCCCCCTCCATCGGGCAGTTTCCCAGACATTACTCACCCGTCCGCCACTCGTCAGCGAAGCAGCAAGCTGCTTCCTGTTACCGTTCGACTTGCATGTGTTAGGCCTGCCGCCAGCGTTCAATCTGAGCCATGATCAAACTCTTCAATTTAAGTTTGATGCTCTTAGAATTAAACGTCGTAATGAATTACGTGTTCACTCTTTGAGACTTGGTATTCATTTATTGTCCGAAGACATTAAGAATCCATGTCACTCTGAGTGCCCACACAGATTGTCTGATAAATTGTTAAAGAGCAGTGCCGCTTCGCTTTTTCTCAGCGGCGCGGGGTGTGCATAATACGCTTTCCCGCTTCAGAGTCAAGCATTTATTTCGCTTTTCTCTGTCGGTGTTCATCACTGGTTTTCACCGGAGAACCCTGCTGACCCGGCGGCTTGCGTGCCGTTGTTCCGTGTCAGTGGAGGCGCATTATAGGGAGTTATTTCGGGCTGACAAGGGGAAATTTAAAATAATTTTCCGAGTGTTCCTTTTTTCACCAAAACCGGTATTAACGTGCCATAAAATAAGCGTTTTGCTGTTTTTGCAACCGCAATCACACTTCCTGGTGGCATACTAATGAGTAAGAAGAAGATAAAGGACAAAGAGTCATGCCTTTAAGCGCACAACAGTTGGCTGCACAGAAAAACCTTTCCTATGTCCTGGCTGAGAAGCTGGCGCAGCAGATCCTCAAAGGTGAATATGCCCCTGGTGCCATTCTCCCTGGCGAAATTGAGCTTGGCGAACAGTTTGGTGTGAGCCGGACCGCCGTTCGGGAAGCGGTTAAAACATTAACGGCCAAAGGGATGGTGCTGCCGCGCCCTCGCATTGGCACCCGCGTGATGCCACAGGCAAACTGGAACTTCCTCGATCAGGAGTTACTCACCTGGTGGATGACTGAAGAGAACTTTCAGCAGGTTATTGAACACTTTCTGGTGATGCGTATCAGCCTGGAGCCTCAGGCGTGCGCGCTGGCGGCAACAATTGGCACCGCGGAACAGAAAGCGCATCTGAATACATTAATGGAAGAGATGGTGGCGCTGAAAAAGAACTTTAAGCGCGAGCGCTGGATTGAAGTAGACATGGCCTGGCATGAACATATTTATGAAATGAGCGCGAACCCGTTCTTAACCTCTTTTGCCTCGTTGTTTCATTCTGTCTACCACACCTATTTTAATTCAATCACCTATAACACCGTCGTGAAGCTGGATTTGCATCAGGCGATTGTCGATGCCATTGCACAAAGCGACGGTGACGGTGCGTTTAAGGCCTGTCAGGCGCTACTGTTCGCCCCAAATGAACGTCCCGAAAATAACCAGGATTGTGCATGACCAACAAAAAAGCGCGCAGTATGGCCGGATTGCCGTGGATAGCGGCAATGGCTTTCTTCATGCAGGCACTGGACGCCACTATTCTAAATACCGCTTTACCCGCCATTGCCCAGAGTCTCAATCGCTCCCCGCTGGCAATGCAGTCCGCAATTATCAGTTATACCCTGACGGTAGCCATGCTAATTCCGGTGAGTGGATGGCTGGCCGATCGCTTTGGTACCCGACGCGTATTCATGATCGCCGTGAGCTTGTTCACGCTCGGCTCACTCGCCTGTGCGCTTTCCAGTACGCTGCCGGAGTTGGTTATCTTTCGCGTGATTCAGGGGATTGGCGGCGCAATGATGATGCCCGTTGCTCGCCTGGCGTTATTAAGAGCTTACCCGCGCAGTGAACTGCTGCCGGTGCTGAATTTTGTGACGATGCCTGGACTGGTCGGCCCCATCCTGGGCCCGGTACTGGGAGGCGTTCTGGTCACCTGGGCCAGTTGGCACTGGATTTTCCTGATCAATATTCCGATAGGAATCGCCGGCATTTTATATGCGCGCAAATATATGCCGAACTTCACCACCCCTCGGCGCAAATTTGATATGACTGGCTTCTTTCTTTTCGGCCTGAGTCTGGTTCTCTTTTCCAGCGGGATGGAGTTATTTGGTGAGAAAATTGTCGCCACCTGGATAGCACTGACCATTATTCTGCTGAGTATTGTGTTGCTGCTGGCTTATATTCGTCATGCGCGACGCCATCCCACCCCGCTCATTTCGTTATCATTGTTTAAGACCCGCACTTTCTCTGTCGGCATTTCCGGCAACCTTGCTACCCGTCTGGGAACAGGATGTGTGCCGTTCCTGATGCCATTGATGCTACAGGTAGGATTTGGCCTCCCGGCGCTGATTGCCGGTTGCATGATGGCGCCCACCGCGCTGGGTTCAATACTGGCAAAGTCGATGGTGACGCAGGTACTGCGCCGTCTGGGTTATCGAACCACACTGGTGGGCATTACGGTCTTTATCGGACTGATGATTGCGCAGTTTTCTCTGCAATCCCCCGCCATGCCCGTCTGGATGTTGATTCTGCCGTTATTCATTCTCGGGATGGCAATGTCGACGCAATTCACCGCAATGAACACCATTACGCTGGCCGATCTGACCGATGACAACGCCAGCAGCGGCAACAGCGTACTGGCTGTTACACAGCAACTATCCATCAGTTTAGGGGTGGCCATCAGCGCAGCGGTATTGCGCATTTATGAAGGGATGGAAGGAACCAATACCGTTGAACAGTTCCACTACACCTTTATAACGATGGGTGCTATCACGATCGTATCCGCACTGATGTTCATGTTGCTAAGAGCCAAAGATGGCCGCAACCTGATCAAAGAGCGACACAAACCTACACCGAACCCCGCGCCATCAAAACAGGAGTAAGTTGCAAACGCTGCTGCTGTAGGGCGGGTTGCGCCATCCGATGAATCAGAACATCGATGGCCAGCTCACCCAGTTCATCTTTCGGCTGATGAATCGTGGTAAGCGGCGGCGTCATGTAACGCGCCAGTTCTATGTCATCGTAGCCAATCACAGCCATGTCCTGCGGAATTCGCAATCCGGCCTGGTACAACGCCTGATAAGCGCCTACCGCCATCGCATCGTTGCCGGCGAAAACCGCATGTGGACGCGGTTGATGAGAAAGCAGTTTCTGCATGGCTTCAAACCCACCGCCAAATTCAAAATCACCAGTAATTTCGTAACCGTCAGGGATATCCAGCCCGGCACGCTTCATCGCAGCGCGATACCCTTCCAGACGCAATCGCGCCGGGGTTTTATCTAACGGTCCGGTAATGCAGGCAATACGGGTAAAGCCTTTATCAATCAAATGCTGTGTCGCCAGGTCGCCGCCGAGCAACGAATTATCCTGAATAAGATCGCTATCCCCTTCGCCATCAAAAGGCGACCAGTCCATCATAACGGTGGGGATAGAAGGATAGCGCTGCATGATTTCACGCGATGGCTGGTGTGTTTCGGTACAGAGCAACAGTAAACCATCCACCCGCTTTTGCATCAGGGTTTCCAGATTACGGTTCATGCGCTGCTCATCGCCTTCGGTATTGCATAACACCAGGCTATAGCCGCGTTCAAAACAACTGCGCTCAACGCCACGCACCAGTTCAGAATAAAAGGGGTTGGTACTCGCCGTAATCAGCATGCCGATAGTGCGCGTCTGATTCAACTTCAGGCTGCGCGCCAGCGCAGAAGGGGCGTAATTTAACGACTTGATCGCCGCATCGACTTTTTCAGTTATCGCTTCACTGACAAAGCGATCCTTATTAATGACGTGCGAAACGGTCGAAGTGGAAACGCCCGCCAGGCGGGCAACATCCTTCATGGTAGCCAAGCGTTACCTCTGCTGACCTAAAAACGCCTCAATTTCATCACGCCACGGCACGGAAGGCTGTGCTCCTTTACGAGTCACCGCAATCGCCGCAGCGGCATGAGCAAAGCGAATCGCGTCAGATAACGGTTTTTCTTCCAGCAGAGCGGTGATCAGCGCGCCGTTGAAGGTATCGCCCGCAGCGATAGTATCGACAGCGTCAACGTTAAATCCAGGTATCCGACGGCCTTCGCCATTCACACTGGCCCAGACACCCCGGCTTCCTAAAGTAATCAATACGGTACGAATGCCTTTCGCATGCAGCGCCTGGGATGCTTTCGCCGCGTCTTCATCGGTTTCAACACGGATCCCCGTCAGCTTTTCCGCTTCGGTTTCGTTGGGGGTGATAATATCCACCAGCGCCAGCAGTTCGTCGGATAACTCACGCGCCGGAGCCGGGTTTAGCGCCACAATCGTGTTGTTTTGCTTTGCGATTTTCGCGGCCGTCAGCACGCTTTCTATCGGCGACTCCAGTTGCATCAACAATGCGGATGCCTGAGCAATACGCTCGCGCTGCGCCTCAACTAATGCAGGGGAAAGCGCCGCATTCGCGCCTGCATGGATACCAATAACGTTTTCACCGTCGCCGTTCACAAATATCAGCGCCACGCCGGTGGCCTCACCGCTAATGACACTGATCGGATCGACGTCAATGTTGTCACTGACAAGCTGTTTACGGATGTTACTTCCGATGTCGTCATCGCCCGTACAGGCAATGAACGCAATATTCGCCCCACTGCGACCCGCAGCCACCGCCTGATTCGCCCCTTTGCCGCCAAAAGCCACCTGATAGTGGTTTCCGGTAACGGTTTCACCCGGCGTTGGGAATGTTTTAAGGTTCAGGATATGGTCGGCATTAATACTGCCAAGAACGACAAGAGTGCCTGCGGTTTTCATGTTCGGGGTGTCCATCTGAGATCGCCACCGGTATTACCCGGTGGCGTATGCCACACTTTTCTTTATATTTAGTCCCTCAGGCGACGCGCGGTCGCCTGAATCGCCAGTTACTGCTTAATGACCAGCTTCAGGTCAACAGGGTACTTGGCCTGAACTTTCTCGCCTTTCAGTACCTTATCTGCCGTCTCAACGCCTTTCGCGCCGATCTGGTCCGGTAACTGTGCGATAGTCGCAGCCAGTTTGCCATCATTTACCGCTTTTTCGCCATCAGGCGTACCGTCAAATCCGACCACCATCACATCAGATTTACCTGCGGTTTGCAGCGCACGCAGCGCACCCAGCGCCATTTCATCGTTCTGTGCAAAGACAGCCTGCACGTCCGGATGCGCAGTCAGCAGGTTCTGCATGACGTTCAGACCTTTGGTGCGGTCGAAGTCTGCCGGCTGACTGGCCAGAACGTTAAATTTGTGTGCAGCAACAGCCTGCTGGAAACCTTCGCCACGCTCACGCGCCGCAGAAGTCCCGGCAATACCTTGCAGTTCAATGACTTTTGCGCCTTCACCGGCTTTTTTGGCGATGTAATCACCGGCGATTTTCCCGCCCAGCACGTTATCAGATGCGATATGGCTGACGACATCACCTTTAGTTGCCTGGCGGTCAAGGGTAATAACCGGGATATTCGCCTGGTTCGCCATCTTCACCGCGTTACCTACCGCGTCGGAATCCGTCGGGTTGATCAGCAGAATTTTAGTACCACGTACGGTTAAATCCTGAACGTTCGCCAGCTCTTTCGCCGGGTTGTTCTGGGAGTCCAGTACCACCAGGTTGTAACCCAGCTTGTCAGCCTCTTTCTGCGCCCCATCTTTCAGCGAGACAAAGAACGGGTTGTTAAGCGTGGAGACCACCAGCGCAATGGTATCTTTCGCCATTGCGTTCGCGCTCACGGTGGCGCTTAGCGCAACAGCAGAAACCAGGGTAGCCAGTTTTTTCATGTTCATATTTAAGATGTCCTGTAGTCGTTGTTACTGCTTTTTGTTGTCTACCAGTACCGCCAGCAAAATCACCACCGCTTTGACGATCATCTGGTAATAGGAGGAAACACCTAACAAATTCAAACCATTATTGAGGAAACCCAGAATTAATGCGCCGATCAAGGTCCCAACAATACGTCCTTTGCCGCCCGCCAGACTGGTCCCGCCCAGCACAACGGCCGCGATGGCATCCAGCTCGTAGCCCGTACCGGCAGTCGGCTGGGCAGAGGAGAGGCGCGCCACTTCAATGATGCCCGCCAGCGACGCCAGCAGCCCACACAGTGAATAGACGATAATCTTGATTTTACTGACGCTAATGCCAGACAGACGCGTTGCCGCTTCGTTACCGCCCAGCGCATAGATATAGCGACCCAGACGAGTGTGGTGCAACATGTACCATGCCGCCAGGAAAACAATCCCCATGATCCAGACCGGCGTCGGAACCCCCAGCGGACGACCGATACCGAACCAGCCAAACAGATCGGCGTTATCGGTAAAGCCCGTATTAACCGGACTCCCGTTGGTGTACACCATCGTCACGCCGCGCAGCAGTAACATCATGACCAGCGTGGCGATAAACGCCTGCACGCGGCCTTTTGCCACAATTACGCCTGTCACTGCACCTACCGCTGCACCTAATGCGAGGGCAGCGGCAACGGCCACCAGCGCGTTAACTTCAATCCCTACAATTGAAGCCGCCACCGCGCCGGTGAGCGCCAGCAAGGAACCGACGGACAAATCGATACCTGATGTCAGGATCACCAGCGTCATCCCCACCGCCATAATGGCGTTCACGGATGTCTGTTGAAGAATGTTGAACAGGTTATTGACGGTAAAAAAGTTAGGGCTCAACGTCGAGACAATCGCGATCAGCACCAGCAGGGCGATGAGCGACTTCTGCTCCATCAACCACGCTTTGGTGAAATAACGGCGACCAGAAACAGCCTGGGTAGTCATCTTTTTTACTCCTGATTCACGCGATTAAGCTTGCCCACAGCGGCAGCCATCAGAACTTCCTGGGTGGCCTGCTCGCGAGTGAATTCACCGCCGAGATGCCCTTCATGCATGACGATAATGCGATCGCTCATGCCTAATACTTCTGGCATCTCAGAGGAGACCAGAATGATGCTCAGGCCGTCGGCCTTAAACTGGTTGATTAACTGATAAATTTCTTTCTTGGCCCCCACGTCCACGCCGCGGGTAGGTTCATCGAGGATCAGCACCTTCGGACGGGTCATCAGCCCACGGGCAATCGCCACTTTCTGCTGGTTGCCACCGGACAGCAAACCGATAGCCTGTTCCATCGACGGCGTTTTCACGTTGAACAAGCGGATAAAATCGCTTACCGCCTGCTGCTCATCCTTATGCTTCAGACTGCCGCCGCTGCGGCTGAAATAGCGCAGCGCGGTCAGCGACATATTCTCTTTCACCGACATACCGAGCACTAAACCGTCGCGCTTACGGTCTTCAGAAATATAGACGATGCCGTTCGCCAGTCCGTCCTGCGGAGAACGGGTGATCACTTCATGCCCGTCTAGCGTGACATAACCACTGGTGCGTGGCAGCGCGCCATACAGAACCTTCATCAGTTCGGTACGTCCAGCGCCCATCAGGCCCGAGATCCCTAATATTTCACCTTTACGCAGAGTAAAAGAGACATCGTTCACGCCAGGTCCGCACAGGTTATCGACCTTCAGACGGATGTCGCCAGGCGCTTTATCCAGGCGTGGATACTGTTCTTCGAGCTTGCGTCCCACCATCATCTCAATCAGGGAGTCTTCGGTCAGCGAGGCCACTTCACGTTCGGCAATAAACTGCCCGTCGCGGAAAACGGTCACGTCATCACAAATCTCGAAGATCTCTTTCATTCGGTGAGAAATATAGACAATGCCGCGCCCCTGCGACTTCAGTTCACGGATCACGCGGAACAGGGATTCGGTTTCGGTATCGGTGAGCGCATCCGTCGGCTCATCCATAATGATGACTTTCGACTCAAAGCTCAGCACTTTGGCGATTTCAACCATCTGCTGGTCGCCGATCGACAACTCACCGACCAGGCGGTCGCTCTTAAAGCGCAGGTTGAGTTTATTTAACAGGATGTCCGCTTCGGCATACATTTTCTTCCAGTCGATTTTGCCAAAACGGTTAACGAATTCGCGGCCGAGGAAAATATTTTCCGCAATAGTCAGTTGCGGGATCAGGTTAAGTTCCTGATGGATGATGCCGATACCGGCTTCCTGGGACGATTTAGGGCCACTAAAGGTGGTTTCTTTACCCAGCCACAACAGCGAACCGGCATCGCGGGTATAGATACCGGTCAGCACTTTCATCATGGTGGATTTGCCGGCACCGTTTTCCCCCACCAGCGCCATCACGCGGCCGGGATAAACATTGAGTGCGGCGCCGGATAGCGC
Source organism: Citrobacter freundii complex sp. CFNIH2 (assembly GCF_002880615.1). Classification (NCBI taxonomy): domain Bacteria; kingdom Pseudomonadati; phylum Pseudomonadota; class Gammaproteobacteria; order Enterobacterales; family Enterobacteriaceae; genus Citrobacter; species Citrobacter freundii complex sp. CFNIH2. Next base: position 3,956,164 of record NZ_CP025757.1, read on the forward strand.
TTTTACGCCCGGGAACGCTTTATCGATCCCTTTGAGTTGCAGTAATGCGTCCATGACGGCCTCAGAAAGTGACGCCAGCACAGAGAATGATATTCGCATACGGGGAACACTCCCCGCTGCGAATTACCGCCTGACTGTCTGCGGTTTGTTTTTTAAATTGTTCATGCGTGGTGTAACGAATTTCTATGGTATTTCCCTGGTGTTGTTGCAGTTGCTCGATGTGGCTGAGCAACGTTTCGTGGAGCTGCGGATTATGTTGTTTAATTTCCGTCGCGAGAATGGCCGATTCAACCTGCATTTCACGAGTCACCACATCCAGTACCTGCATAAAAGAAGGTACGCCCTGGGTTAATGCCATATCGATACGCGTAGTACTGTTCGGGATGGGTAAACCTGCATCACACACCACCAGCGTATCGGTATGCCCCAGACGGGAGATCACCGATGAAATCTCTGAATTGAGTACAGTGCCTTTCTTCATTTTCTTACTCCACTAGCGAAACGTTTCGCTGGTATTCAGTGTAGTCTGAGAAGTGAGCAAATAACCATCATAACGTAACAGATTTGTGATCACCGTCGAAACGTTTCGCTAAGTGAAATGGAGACAGAGACAAAGCAGGGCTGGAGGGGAAGGAAAATGCCGGGCAAGCGTTGCGCCGCCCGGCTGAATTAACACGTTAAATCTCGACCTGTGTCCCCAGTTCAATCACACGGTTAGGCGGGATCTCAAACTGGTCAGGCGCGCGCAGCGCGTTACGCTGGAGAAGAAGATACAGCTTGCCGCGCAGACGCAAATACCAGGGGCGTTTGCCGACGATTAACGACTCGTGCGACATAAAGAACGACGTTTCCATCATCCGACAGCTCAAGCCTTCCAGACCGCAACGATGGAAAACTTCTTCAACATTCGGCGTTTCACGCCAGCCGTAGCTGGCGACGACGCGCCAGAAGGTTGGCGACAGCTGTTCAATCTGCACACGACGGACGTTATGCACGTACGGCGCATCTTCAGTCCGCAGCGTCAGCAGGATCACCCTCTCATGCAATACCTTGTTGTGCTTTAGGTTATGCATCAGAGCAAAGGGGATCACATTCAGCGCGCGAGACATATAAACCGCAGTACCCGGCACGCGTACCGGCGGGGATTTCTCCAGCGAGGCGATCATCGCTTCCAGAGAATTACCGTGCTCATGCATACGACGCAGCAGGCGGAAACGTTCGCTCTTCCAGGTGGTCATGATGGTAAACATCACCAGACCCAGCGATAACGGCAACCAACCACCGGACAGCAGTTTGTCGAGGTTTGCCGAGAACAGCGGAATATCAACACACAGGAACGCGACGAGAATCAGCGCCACGAAGTACTTATTCCAGTGCCAGTTTTTACGTGCCACGGTAGTTGAGAGAATAGAGGTCAGCACCATCGTACCGGTCACGGCAATCCCGTATGCCGCCGCCAGGTTACTCGAGTGTTCGAAGCTGACAATCACAATCACCACCGCGATATAGAGCATCCAGTTGACGAACGGAATGTAGATCTGCCCGGACTCCATTTCTGACGTATGAATGATACGCATCGGCGACAGATATCCCAGGCGAACCGCCTGACGCGTCAGCGAGAAGACGCCTGAAATCACCGCCTGAGAGGCGATCACCGTCGCCAGCGCCGCGATGATCAGCAGCGGAATCAAAGCCCAGTCCGGCGCCAACAGGAAGAACGGGTTTTTAATCGCTTCCGGATGTTTTAACAGCAGCGCGCCCTGTCCAAAGTAGTTGAGCACCAGCGATGGCAGTACCACGGTGAACCACGCCAGGCGGATGGGGAACTTACCAAAGTGCCCCATATCGGCATACAACGCTTCGACGCCGGTGATCGACAACACCACCGCGCCAAGCGCAATAAAGGAGACGGTTTTATATTCCAGAAAGAAATGTACCGCCCACATCGGGTTCAACGCCTGCAGCACTTCGGGGTTGGCAATAATACTGCGCAGGCCAAGCACGGCCAGAATCAAAAACCAGGCCAGCATGATAGGCGCAAATAACTTCCCCACCATCCCGGTTCCGTGCTTTTGAATCATAAACAGCAGCGTCAGGACGATTATCGACAGCGGGACAATCCAGGTATCCAGTTGCGGCGCGACGATCTCCAGCCCTTCAATGGCCGACATCACCGAGATGGCCGGGGTGATCACCACCTCGCCATAAAAGAAGCTGCCGCCGATTAAGCCCATGATGACCAGCATAGAGGTCGTTCGAGCGGAGGTATTACGACCCGCCAACGACATCAGCGTCAGGATCCCCCCTTCGCCAGCGTTATCAGCACGCATGACGAAGGTCAGATACTTAATGGAAACAACAAAGATAAGTAGCCAGAAAATCAGCGACAAAAAACCAAAAACGGCATCGCGTTCAACGCCAAAACCAAACTGACCGGACAAACATTCACGAAGTGTATAAAGTGGGCTGGTACCAATATCACCGTAGACAACCCCAATGGCTGCGAGGGTTATCGCAGACAATGATTGCTTATTATCAGTGCTCATAGACTAGTCTTTCATATATAAAGAAATGTGTGCGTAGTCCCTTGGCCCACAAAAAGCGCACAGTATGCACGATTCAAAGCAAAATCGTACCCCTAAATGAGCCCAGATTAACCTGGCTCAAAGAAAAATAAACAGCCTCTCAGACAAGTTCAGCCTCTGGAGCGAAACGTCTATACTCGCTGTTAACGCAGTACATTTTATGAAAGGACGCCACTCTATTATGGCTCACCCACATTTATTAGCGGAAAGAATTTCCCGCCTGAGCAGCGCGCTGGAAAAAGGTCTCTATGAGCGCAGTCACGCCATTCGGCTTTGCCTGCTGGCCGCCCTGAGCGGCGAAAGCGTTTTCTTGCTTGGTCCTCCGGGGATCGCCAAAAGCCTGATCGCCCGTCGGCTGAAATTTGCCTTCCAGAATGCGCGCGCGTTTGAATATCTGATGACGCGTTTCTCCACGCCGGAAGAGGTTTTTGGCCCGCTCTCTATCCAGGCGCTTAAAGATGAAGGTCGTTACGAACGCTTAACCGCCGGTTATCTTCCCGAAGCGGAAATCGTCTTTCTCGATGAGATCTGGAAAGCGGGTCCGGCAATCCTCAATACGCTGCTGACTGCGATTAACGAACGTCATTTCCGTAACGGCGCGCACGAAGAAAAAATCCCCATGCGCCTGCTGGTGGCCGCCTCCAACGAACTGCCGGAAGCAGACAGCAGTCTGGAAGCGCTGTACGACCGTATGCTGATCCGTCTGTGGCTGGACAAAGTGCAGGACAAAGCTAACTTTCGCTCCCTGCTGATCAGCCAACAGGACGAAAGCGAAAACCCGGTCCCCGCCTCACTGCAGGTGAGCGATGAAGAGTATTACCGGTGGCAGAAGGAGATTGGCGCGATTACGCTGCCCGATCATGTTTTTGAGCTGATTTTTACGCTGCGCCAGCAGCTGGATAATCTGCCGAATGCGCCTTACGTCTCAGACCGTCGCTGGAAAAAAGCGATTCGTCTGTTACAGGCCAGCGCCTTCTTTAGCGGGCGTGACGCTGTTGCCCCTATCGATCTCATTCTGCTGAAGGATTGCCTGTGGTATGACGCCCAGAGCCTGAACCTGATGCAGCAACAGCTCGAAATATTGATGACCGGACACGCCTGGCAACAGCAAACGATGCTGACGCGCCTCGGCGGCATCGTTCAGCAACGCATTCAGTTGCAGCAACAACAAAGCGATAAAACCGCTTTTACCGTGCTGCGTCAGGGAGGCATGTTCAGTCGTCGTCCGCATTACGATTTGCCCGCCGAGGTCACCGCGACAACGCTAACGCTACTCCTGCAAAAACCATTGAAATTGCATGATATGGAAGTGATCCACATCGCTTTTGATCGCAGCGCGCTGGAGCAATGGTTGGCGAAAGGGGGCGAAATCCGCGGCAAACTTAACGGGATCGGTTTTGCCCAGACGCTGAATATGGAAGTCGATAGCGCCCAGCATCTGGTAGTGCGTGATGTCAGTCTACAAGGCACGCGACTGGCGCTTCCAGGTGCGTCTGAAGAAGCGATGCCCGGCGAAATCAAGCAACAACTGGAAGCGCTGGAAAATGACTGGCGCCAGCAGCATACCCGCTTTAGCGAACAACAAAAGTGCCTGTTTATTCATAGCGACTGGTTAGGTCGTATCGAGGCCAGCCTTCAGGATGTCGGTGAGCAGATCCGTCAGGCGCAACAATGCTGACACTGGATACACTCAATGTCATGTTAGCCGTCAGTGAAGAGGGGATGATCGAAGAGATGATCCTCGCGCTGCTGGCCTCACCACAGCTGGCGGTTTTTTTTGAAAAATTTCCCCGTCTGAAAGCCGCAATCACGGACGATCTGCCGCGCTGGCGCGAAGCGCTTCGTAGTCGACTGAAAGATGCACGCGTACCGCCTGAGCTGACGGAAGAGGTCATGTGCTATCAGCATAGCCAGCTCCTCTCCACCCCGCAGTTCATCGTCCAGCTACCGCAAATATTAACGCTGTTACACCGGCTACACTCGCCATATGCCGGACAGGCGCAGCAACTGGTGGACAGCAATGCGGTATTCACCCCCGCCCTGCACACGCTCTTTTTACAACGCTGGCGCTTAAGTCTGGTGGTACAGGCCACCACGCTTAATCAGCAGCTACTTGAAGAGGAGCGTGAGCAGTTACTCAGTGAAGTTCAGGAACGAATGACCCTGAGCGGTCAACTGGATCCGGTTCTGGCAGAAAACGAAACCGCTGCAGGCCGCCTGTGGGATATGAGCGCAGGCCAGCTCAGACGCGGTGATTATCAGTTGATTGTGAAGTATGGCGATTTTCTGAGTGAACAGCCGGAATTGATGCGACTGGCAGAGCAACTGGGGCGTTCCAGAGAAGCCAAATCCGTTCCGCGAAAAGATGCGCCGATGGAGACCTTCCGCACGCTGGTACGCGAGCCTGCAACGGTTCCTGAGCAGGTTGATGGTATTCAGCAAAGTGACGATATTCTGCGTCTGTTGCCGCCGGAACTGGCCACGCTCGGCATAACAGAACTGGAATATGAGTTCTACCGGCGGCTGGTGGAAAAACAACTGCTCACTTATCGTCTGCACGGTGAAGCCTGGCGCGAGAAGGTCACTGAACGGCCGGTGATTCATCAGGATTTCGACGAACAGCCGCGCGGGCCGTTCATTGTGTGCGTTGACACCTCCGGCTCAATGGGCGGATTTAATGAACAGTGTGCGAAGGCCTTCTGCCTTGCCCTGATGCGCATTGCTCTTGCCGATAACCGTCGTTGCTTCATCATGCTGTTTTCCACCGAAGTGGTGCGCTATGAGCTTTCCGGTCCACAAGGCATTGAGCAGGCAATCCGCTTTCTGAGCCAACGCTTTCGCGGTGGTACGGATATCGCCAGCTGTTTTCGCGCCATTATTGAACGCATGCAGGGGCGGGAGTGGTTTGATGCCGATGCGGTGGTGATTTCAGATTTTATCGCCCAGCGGTTGCCTGACGACGTGGTGAGTAAAGTCGGAGAGCTGCAGCGCGTTCATCAACATCGCTTTCATGCCGTAGCGATGTCAGCACATGGCAAACCCGGCATCATGCGCATTTTCGATCATATCTGGCGCTTTGATACCGGGATGCGAAGCCGCCTGCTCAGACGCTGGCGGCGATAAGATTACAGCAGCGAAGCAACGCTTTCACGGACCTGCGCAGGCCATACGCCACACTGAACCTGACCAATGTGCGGCAGTTGCAGCAGCAGCATGGTTAAGCGCGACTGACCAATGCCGCCGCCGATAGTCTGCGGCATTTCACCGCGCAGCAGCGCCTGATGCCATTCCAGACTCAGGCGATCTTCATCACCGGTCAGCGCCAGCTGATGTTTCAGCGCGTCGGCATCGACACGGATCCCCATGGAAGAGAGTTCAAACGCATCTTCGAGCACCGGATTCCAGACCAGAATATCGCCGTTCAGACCGGCATACCCCAGATCGGATGCGGAGCTCCAGTCATCATAGTCCGGCGCACGAACGTCATGGCGGTGACCGTCGCTGAGCTTGCCGCCAATCCCCACCAGGAATACCGCGCCTAACTCTTTTGCGATCGCACGTTCACGACCTTTTGCATCAAGACCCGGATAACGGCTCAGTAATTCCTGGCTGTGCACAAAGTGGATCTGCTCAGGCAGGAACGGTGCCAGACCAAATTCTTTGCTTACCGCCGCTTCGGTCGCTTTAATTCCCGCCCAGATAGCCTCTACCGTGCTTTTCAGAGTGGAGAACTGACGCTCACCGTCGCCCATCACGCGTTCCCAGTCCCACTGATCGACATACACCGAGTGGAGTGGGGAGAGACGATCTTCATCCGGGCGAAGGGCTTTCATGTGCGTGTAAAGCCCTTCGCCGGCGCTGAAGTCGTGTTGTCCCAGTGTTTGACGCTTCCACTTCGCCAGCGAATGAACCACTTCGAACTGGGCATCTGGCAGCGCTTTCACTTTCACCTGCACCGCTTTTTCACAGCCCGACAAGTTATCCTGCGTGCCATCCCCTACACGGCTGAGGATCGGTGCCTGGACTTCAATCAGACCCAGACGCACCTCCAGTTGACGAGAGAAGTGAGATTTCACGAAGCTAATTTGGCGTTGTTTGGCAATGTAAGCGGTTTTCATTTTTTTACTCCTGCGTCCTGTTGCCTATGATTAAGCAACAGAATGGGGTCAACATTCAATAATCAACAAACAAAAAGCCGAATTCGATTTTGATTCGTTAAAATTACCCGCTAAAATAGAGTGAATCATTAATACACATAAGAAAAACCTATGGAAAATTATCAGATCGACAATCTGGACCGCGGCATTCTTGATGCCTTAATGGAAAATGCCCGTACTGCCTATGCCGAACTGGCAAAACAGTTTGGCGTCAGTCCGGGGACCATTCACGTGCGCGTGGAGAAAATGAAACAGGCGGGGATCATCACCGGCGCGCGCATTGACGTCAGCCCGAAGCAACTCGGTTATGACGTCGGCTGCTTTATCGGCATCATTCTCAAAAGCGCCAAAGACTATCCTTCGGCGTTGGCCAGACTGGAAAGCCTGGATGAAGTCACTGAGGCGTACTACACCACCGGCCACTACAGCATCTTTATTAAGGTCATGTGCCGGTCGATTGATGCGCTCCAGCATGTACTTATCAACAAGATCCAAACAATTGATGAAATTCAGTCCACCGAGACGCTGATCGTCCTGCAGAACCCGATCATGCGTACCATCAAGCCGTGATCGCCTTTTTTAATCCCACATTTTTCCACAGGTAGATCCCAGCTCACTCACAGCGTACAATAGCCCTTCTTTAACAGGATGGGCTCGTATGGCTGACATAACTCTTATTAGCGGCAGCACCCTCGGCGGCGCTGAATATGTTGCAGAACACCTGGCTGAAAAGCTGGAAGATGCCGGTTTTTCTACTGAAACCCTGCACGGCCCGCTGTTAGAGGATCTTTCAACCTCCGGGATCTGGCTGGTCATCAGCTCCACGCACGGTGCGGGAGACATTCCGGATAACCTTGTTCCTTTATATGAAGATCTTCAAGCGCAAAAAACGGATCTGTCGCAGGTTCGTTTCGGCGCGATCGGTATCGGCAGTCGCGAATATGACACCTTCTGTGGCGCTATCGAGAAGATCGAAGCCGAACTGAAGCATTCCGGCGCCAGACAGATCGGCGAAACGCTGAAGATCAACATCCTTGAACACGATATTCCGGAAGATCCGGCAGAAGCCTGGCTGGGATCCTGGATTAATTTACTCAAATAAGTGTAAAGATCGTGCGATCGAGTGTGGATAACTCTGTCAGGAACCTTGGATCAACCGGTAGTTATCCAAAGAATAACCGTTGTTCAGTTTTTGAGTTGTGTATAACCCTTCATTCTGATCCCAGCTTATACGGACCAGGATCACCGATCATTCACAGCTAATGATCCTTACCAACGTATTGATCTTAATACCTGGATCCGGCTTATCCACAGCCAATGGCGATCCTAATAAGAGATCACAATAGAACAGATCTCTAAATAAAAAGATCTTCTTTTTAATACCCAGGATCCCGGGGACTTTCTCAAGCCGACAAAGTTGAGTAGAATCCACCGCCCGGGCTTCAATCCATTTTCACACCGCGTTATGCGAGGCAATTACCATGTTTTATCCGGATCCTTTTGACGTCATCATCATTGGCGGGGGTCATGCAGGCACTGAGGCCGCGATGGCCGCAGCGCGTATGGGTCAACAAACCCTGCTTTTGACACACAATATCGACACGCTGGGGCAGATGAGCTGCAACCCGGCGATTGGCGGTATTGGGAAGGGACACCTGGTAAAAGAAGTGGATGCGCTCGGCGGGCTGATGGCACAAGCAATCGACCAGGCAGGTATCCAGTTTAGGATACTAAACGCGAGCAAAGGACCGGCGGTTCGCGCCACCCGTGCTCAGGCGGATCGTGTACTGTATCGTCAGGCGGTGCGTACTGCGCTGGAGAACCAACCCAACCTGATGATCTTCCAGCAGGCGGTTGAAGATCTGATTGTTGAAAACGATCGTGTCGTTGGTGCCGTGACCCAGATGGGGCTGAAATTCCGCGCCAAAGCGGTCGTGTTGACCGTTGGCACCTTCCTTGACGGCAAAATTCATATTGGTCTGGATAACTACAGCGGTGGCCGTGCTGGCGATCCGCCGTCCATTCCGCTCTCTCGCCGTCTGCGCGAACTGCCGCTGCGCGTAAGCCGTCTTAAAACCGGTACCCCGCCGCGTATCGATGCGCGCACGATTAATTTCAGCGTACTGGCGCAGCAGCATGGCGACAACCCAATGCCGGTCTTCTCGTTCATGGGCAATGCTGCCCAGCATCCGCAACAGGTGCCGTGCTATATCACGCACACCAACGAGAAAACCCATGACGTGATCCGCAATAATCTCGATCGTAGCCCAATGTATGCCGGCGTGATCGAAGGGATCGGGCCGCGTTATTGCCCGTCGATCGAAGACAAAGTGATGCGCTTTGCCGATCGTAACCAGCACCAGATCTTCCTGGAGCCGGAAGGACTAACCTCAAACGAAATTTACCCGAATGGGATCTCCACCAGCCTGCCTTTCGACGTGCAGATGCAGATTGTCCGCTCCATGGAAGGGATGGAGAACGCGAAAATCGTTCGTCCGGGCTATGCCATTGAGTATGACTTTTTCGACCCGCGCGACCTGAAACCGACGCTGGAAAGCAAATTTATCCAGGGCCTGTTCTTCGCTGGACAAATTAACGGCACAACCGGCTACGAAGAAGCTGCCGCGCAGGGCCTGCTTGCAGGGCTCAACGCCGCGCGTCTGTCCGCAGACAAAGAGGGGTGGGCACCGGCGCGTTCTCAGGCATATCTCGGCGTACTGGTTGATGACCTGTGCACGCTGGGGACCAAAGAACCGTACCGCATGTTCACCTCGCGTGCCGAATACCGTCTGATGCTGCGCGAAGACAACGCCGATCTGCGTCTGACCGAAATGGGGCGTGAACTGGGTCTGGTGGATGACGTGCGTTGGGCTCGCTTCAACGAGAAGCTGGAGAACATCGAACGCGAACGTCAGCGCCTGAAATCCACCTGGGTGACGCCTGCGGCGGAATCGGCCAACGAAGTGAACGCTCACCTTACTGCGCCGCTGTCTCGTGAAGCCAGTGGCGAAGATCTGCTGCGTCGTCCGGAAATGACCTATGCACAGCTCACGACCCTGACGCCGTTTGCCCCCGCACTGGAAGACGTGCAGGCTGCTGAGCAGGTCGAAATCCAGGTGAAGTATGAAGGCTATATCGCGCGTCAGCAGGATGAGATTGAAAAACAGCTGCGCAATGAAAACACGCTGCTGCCTGCCACGCTGGATTACCGCCAGGTATCCGGCCTGTCGAACGAAGTGATTGCCAAGCTGAACGATCACAAGCCGGTTTCGATCGGTCAGGCGTCGCGTATCTCCGGCGTCACGCCTGCCGCTATCTCCATTCTGCTGGTGTGGCTAAAAAAACAAGGTATGCTGCGCCGCAGCGCTTAATGTGTTGAACGTTGCCCGGTGGCGCATTGCTTACCGGGCAAATTAGTTAAAACAGGTAATCACCGTGCTCAACAAACTCTCACGCCTGCTGGCAGACGCCGGCATTTCGCTTACCGATCACCAGAAAAATCAGTTGATTGCGTATGTTGAAATGCTGCACAAATGGAACAAAGCGTACAACCTGACCTCTGTGCGGGATCCCAACGAGATGCTGGTTCGTCACATTCTCGACAGTATTATCGTTGCGCCGCATTTACAGGGTGAGCGTTTTATTGATGTCGGTACCGGACCAGGGTTGCCGGGCATTCCGTTGTCCATTGTGCTTCCGCAAGCGCATTTCACTCTGCTCGACAGTCTGGGTAAACGCGTGCGTTTCCTGCGTCAGGTCCAGCATGAGCTGAAACTGGATAACATCACGCCAGTGCAAAGTCGTGTAGAGGAATTTCCCGCAGAGCCGCCGTTTGATGGCGTGATCAGCCGGGCGTTCGCTTCACTCAATGACATGATGAGCTGGTGTCACCACCTTCCGGGCGAGAAGGGCTGTTTTTATGCGCTGAAAGGCCAGCTCCCGGAAGACGAGATTGCGTCGCTTCCCCCGGCGTTTTGCGTTGAATTTGTGGTTAAACTGCAGGTTCCAAATCTGGAAGGTGAGCGCCATTTGGTGGTGATTAAGCCAAACAAAATTTAATATTTATCAAAAAAAATAGAGAAAAATCGGTCTTTTTATTGTTAAAACACTGAGACATTTTTGCCGATATAAGTCGTTACACTTAACGCCACGTTTACTGTCTATTATCAACAGAGCAACGTGGCTTTTTTGGCTAAAGACAAAATTAGTCAACACTGAAAATATCAGGCTGCTAAAAATCCAGGCATAGAATCACTCTCGTGTGTTGAATTTTTATTAAAAATGTCAATGGTTGGTTTTTGAGATGTAATCGGTCGTTTTTAAAAGAGTGATTGATTTTAGGCTTAAATATCAGAAAGTTGAAAAGGCATCATTTGCCAAGTAAATAAATACCGTCGGCGCGAATATGCTCAATATGTGATCTGAAGCACGCTTTAACACCAGTGTTTACGCGCTATTTGCAGTTTTGCATGATCGTTCACAGTTTGGCTAAAAGTCATAAATGTGGGCCAGGGAAAAATATTTAAACATTTATTCACCTTTTAGCTACTTATTGTTTGAAATCACGAGGGCGCACCGTATAATTTGACCGCTTTTTGATGCTTGACTCTAAGCCTCAAAGAACGTTTTATACGACACGCGGCATACCTCGAAGGGAGCAGGAGTTAAAAACGTGATGTCTGTGTCGCTCTTGAGTCGAAACGTTGCTCGTAAGCTTCTGTTCATTCAGTTTCTGGCGGTAGTAGCAAGTGGATTGCTGTTCAGCCTCAAAGACCTCTTCTGGGGCACTTCCGCAATATGCGGAGGTATGGCAGTCTTTCTGCCTAACGTGTTGTTTATGATATTTGCCTGGCGTCACCAGGCGCATACACCTGCTAAAGGCCGAGTGGCCTGGACGTTCGCCTTCGGCGAAGCCTTCAAGGTGTTAGCGATGCTGATTTTGCTGGTGGTGGCGCTGGCGGTTTTCAAGGCGGTATTTTTGCCGCTGATCGTTACGTGGGTTTTGGTGCTGGTGGTTCAGATACTGGCGCCGGCTGTAATTAACAACAAAGGGTAAAAGGCATCATGGCTTCAGAAAATATGACGCCGCAGGATTACATAGGACACCATCTGAACAACCTTCAGTTGGACCTGCGTACATTCTCGCTGGTGGATCCGCATAACCCCCCAGCCACCTTCTGGACGCTCAATATTGACTCCATATTTTTCTCGGTGGTGCTGGGTCTGTTGTTCCTGGCTTTGTTCCGCAGCGTGGCCAAGAAGGCGACCAGCGGCGTACCAGGCAAGTTTCAGACCGCGATTGAGCTGATAATCGGCTTTGTGCATGGTAGCGTGAAAGACATGTACCATGGCAAAAGCAAGCTGATTGCACCGCTGGCCCTGACGATCTTCGTTTGGGTATTCCTGATGAACCTGATGGACTTACTGCCAATCGACTTGCTGCCGTACATCGGCGAGCACATCTTCGGTCTGCCTGCACTGCGTGTGGTTCCGTCTGCTGACGTGAACGTTACCCTGTCCATGGCGCTCGGCGTATTTATCCTCATTCTGTTCTACAGCATCAAAATGAAAGGCATCGGTGGCTTCACGAAAGAGTTGACGCTGCAGCCGTTCAATCACTGGGCGTTCATCCCTGTCAACTTAATCCTTGAAGGGGTAAGTCTGCTGTCTAAACCGGTTTCTCTCGGTCTGCGACTGTTCGGCAACATGTATGCCGGTGAGCTGATTTTCATTCTGATTGCTGGCCTGTTGCCGTGGTGGTCACAGTGGATCCTGAATGTGCCGTGGGCCATTTTCCACATCCTGATTATTACGCTGCAAGCCTTCATCTTCATGGTTCTGACGATCGTCTATCTGTCGATGGCGTCTGAAGAGCATTAATTTACCAACACTACTACGTTTTAACTGAAACAAACTGGAGACTGTCATGGAAAACCTGAATATGGATCTGCTGTACATGGCTGCCGCTGTGATGATGGGTCTGGCGGCAATCGGTGCTGCGATCGGTATCGGCATCCTCGGGGGTAAATTCCTGGAAGGCGCAGCGCGTCAACCTGATCTGATTCCTCTGCTGCGTACTCAGTTCTTTATCGTTATGGGTCTGGTGGATGCTATCCCGATGATCGCTGTAGGTCTGGGTCTGTACGTGATGTTCGCTGTCGCGTAGTAAGCGTTGCTTGAATTAAGAGCAATATCAGAACGTTAACTAGATAGAGGCATTGTGCTGTGAATCTTAACGCAACAATCCTCGGCCAGGCCATCGCGTTTGTCCTGTTTGTTCTGTTCTGCATGAAGTATGTATGGCCGCCGTTAATGGCAGCCATCGAGAAGCGTCAAAAAGAAATTGCTGACGGTCTTGCTTCTGCTGAACGCGCACACAAGGATCTTGACCTTGCAAAGGCCAGCGCGACCGACCAGCTGAAAAAAGCGAAGGCGGAAGCTCAGGTAATCATCGAGCAGGCGAACAAACGTCGCGCTCAGATCCTGGACGAAGCCAAAACGGAAGCAGAACAGGAACGTACTAAAATCGTGGCCCAGGCGCAGGCGGAAATTGATGCCGAGCGTAAACGTGCCCGTGAAGAGCTGCGTAAGCAAGTTGCTATCCTGGCTGTTGCTGGCGCCGAGAAGATCATCGAACGTTCCGTGGATGAAGCTGCTAACAGCGACATCGTGGACAAACTTGTCGCTGAACTGTAAGGAGGGAGGGGCTGATGTCTGAATTTGTTACGGTAGCTCGCCCCTACGCCAAAGCAGCTTTTGACTTTGCCGTCGAACACCAAAGTGTAGAGCGCTGGCAGGACATGCTGGCGTTTGCCGCCGAGGTGACTAAGAACGAACAAATGGCAGAGCTTCTCTCTGGCGCACTGGCGCCGGAAACGCTCGCCGGGTCGTTTATCGCAGTTTGCGGTGAGCAACTGGACGAAAACGGTCAGAACCTGATTAAGGTTATGGCTGAGAATAACCGTCTGAACGCGCTCCCGGATGTTCTTGAGCAGTTTATTCACCTGCGTGCCGCGAGTGAGTCTATCTCTGAGGTAGAAGTCACTTCCGCGAACGAACTGAGTGAAGAACAGCTTGCGAAGATTAGCGCTGCGATGGAAAAACGTCTGTCACGCAAAGTTAAGCTGAATTGCAAAATCGATAAGTCTGTAATGGCGGGCGTAATCATCCGTGCGGGTGATATGGTCATTGATGGCAGCGTACGCGGCCGTCTTGAACGTCTTGCAGACGTCTTGCAGTCTTAAGGGGACTGGAGCATGCAACTGAATTCCACCGAAATCAGCGAACTGATCAAGCAGCGCATTGCTCAGTTCAATGTTGTGAGTGAAGCTCACAACGAAGGTACTATTGTTTCTGTAAGTGACGGTGTTATCCGCATTCACGGCCTGGCCGATTGTATGCAGGGTGAGATGATTTCCCTGCCGGGTAACCGTTACGCTATCGCACTGAACCTGGAGCGCGACTCCGTGGGTGCTGTGGTGATGGGTCCATACGCTGACCTCGCCGAAGGTATGAAGGTTAAGTGTACGGGTCGTATTCTGGAAGTTCCGGTTGGCCGTGGCCTGCTGGGCCGTGTGGTTAACACACTGGGTTCCCCGATTGACGGTAAAGGTCCGGTTGATAACGATGGCTTCTCGCCAATCGAAGTTATCGCACCGGGCGTAATCGAACGTCAGTCCGTCGATCAGCCGGTGCAGACTGGTTATAAATCCGTTGATGCCATGATCCCAATTGGTCGTGGTCAGCGTGAATTGATCATCGGTGACCGTCAGACCGGTAAAACCGCGATGGCAATCGATGCCATCATCAACCAGCGTGATTCCGGCATCAAATGTGTGTACGTGGCTATTGGCCAGAAAGCGTCCACCATTTCTAACGTGGTTCGTAAACTGGAAGAACACGGCGCACTGGCCAACACTATCGTTGTTGTGGCGACCGCGTCTGAATCTGCTGCACTGCAATACCTGGCGCCGTATGCCGGTTGCGCAATGGGCGAATACTTCCGTGACCGCGGTGAAGATGCGCTGATCGTTTATGATGACCTGTCTAAACAGGCTGTTGCTTACCGTCAGGTTTCCCTGCTGCTCCGTCGTCCGCCAGGACGTGAAGCATTCCCGGGCGACGTGTTCTACCTCCACTCCCGTCTGCTGGAACGCGCATCCCGCGTTAACGCGGAATACGTTGAGAACTTCACCAAGGGTGAAGTGAAAGGTAAAACCGGCTCCCTGACCGCTCTGCCGATTATCGAAACCCAGGCGGGTGACGTTTCTGCGTTCGTTCCGACCAACGTAATTTCTATTACCGATGGTCAGATCTTCCTGGAAACTAACCTGTTCAACTCCGGTATTCGTCCGGCGGTTAACCCGGGTATCTCCGTATCTCGTGTAGGTGGTGCTGCTCAGACCAAGATCATCAAGAAACTGTCCGGTGGTATCCGTACCGCGCTGGCACAGTATCGTGAACTGGCTGCGTTCTCTCAGTTCGCATCCGATCTGGACGAAGCAACCCGTAAACAGCTGAGCCACGGTCAGAAAGTGACCGAGCTGCTGAAACAGAAACAGTATGCCCCTATGTCTGTAGCACAACAGGGTGTGGTTCTGTTCGCGGCTGAACGCGGTTACCTCGAAGATGTGGAACTGGCGAAAATCGGTAGCTTCGAAGCCGCTCTGCTGGCTTACGTCGACCGTGACCATGCTCCGCTGATGCAAGAAATCAACCAGACTGGTAACTATAACGACGAAATCGAAGGCAAGCTGAAAGCTATCCTCGATTCCTTCAAAGCAACCCAGTCCTGGTAACGTCTGGCGGCTTGTCTTAGGACAGGCCGCAAGGCATTGAGGAGAAGCTCATGGCCGGCGCAAAAGAGATACGTAGTAAGATCGCAAGCGTCCAGAACACGCAGAAGATCACTAAAGCGATGGAGATGGTCGCCGCTTCCAAAATGCGTAAATCGCAGGATCGCATGGCGGCCAGCCGTCCTTATGCAGAGACCATGCGCAAAGTGATTGGTCACCTTGCGAATGGTAATCTGGAATATAAGCACCCGTACCTGGAAGAACGCGACGTTAAACGCGTGGGCTACCTGGTGGTGTCGACTGACCGTGGTCTGTGCGGTGGCTTGAACATTAACCTGTTCAAAAAGCTGCTGGCGGATATGAAAACATGGTCCGATAAAGGCGTTCAGTGCGACATCGCAATGATCGGCTCTAAGGGCGTGTCTTTCTTTAATTCCGTTGGCGGTAATGTGGTTGCTCAGGTAACCGGTATGGGGGATAACCCTTCCCTGTCCGAACTGATCGGTCCGGTTAAAGTGATGCTGCAGGCTTACGATGAAGGTCGTCTGGACAGACTGTACGTTGTCAGCAACAAATTTATCAACACCATGTCTCAGGTTCCGACGCTGACTCAACTGCTGCCATTACCGGCATCAGAAGATGAAGAGTTAAAACAAAAAGCCTGGGATTACCTGTATGAACCCGATCCGAAACCGCTGCTGGATACCCTGCTGCGTCGTTACGTTGAATCTCAGGTTTATCAGGGCGTGGTAGAAAACCTGGCCAGCGAGCAGGCCGCACGTATGGTGGCGATGAAAGCCGCGACCGACAATGGCGGCAGCCTGATTAAAGAGCTGCAGTTGGTATACAACAAAGCTCGTCAGGCCAGCATTACTCAGGAACTCACCGAAATCGTCGGTGGTGCATCCGCGGTATAACCAGGTTAATTCGTAGAGGATTCAAGATGGCTACTGGAAAAATTGTCCAGGTAATCGGCGCCGTGGTTGACGTCGAATTCCCTCAGGATGCCGTACCGCGCGTGTACGATGCTCTTGAGGTTATGAATGGTAAAGAGAGTCTGGTGCTGGAAGTTCAGCAGCAGCTCGGCGGCGGTATCGTACGTACCATCGCAATGGGTTCTTCCGACGGTCTGCGTCGTGGTCTGGAAGTCAAAGACCTCGAGCACCCGATCGAAGTCCCGGTAGGTAAAGCAACCCTGGGTCGTATCATGAACGTCCTGGGTCACCCGATCGACATGAAAGGCGATATCGGTGAAGAAGAGCGTTGGGCTATCCACCGCGCAGCACCGTCCTATGAAGAGCTGTCCAGCTCTCAGGAACTGCTGGAAACCGGTATCAAAGTTATCGACCTGATGTGTCCGTTCGCGAAGGGCGGTAAAGTCGGTCTGTTCGGTGGTGCGGGTGTAGGTAAAACCGTAAACATGATGGAGCTGATCCGTAACATCGCGATCGAGCACTCCGGTTACTCCGTGTTTGCGGGCGTAGGTGAACGTACTCGTGAGGGTAACGACTTCTACCACGAAATGACCGACTCCAACGTTCTGGATAAAGTATCCCTGGTTTATGGCCAGATGAACGAGCCGCCGGGAAACCGTCTGCGCGTTGCACTGACTGGTCTGACCATGGCAGAGAAATTCCGTGACGAAGGTCGTGACGTACTGCTGTTCGTCGATAACATCTATCGTTACACCCTGGCCGGTACGGAAGTTTCCGCACTGCTGGGGCGTATGCCATCAGCGGTAGGCTACCAGCCGACCCTGGCGGAAGAGATGGGTGTTCTGCAGGAACGTATCACTTCTACCAAAACCGGTTCTATCACTTCCGTTCAGGCGGTATACGTACCTGCGGATGACTTGACTGACCCGTCGCCAGCCACCACCTTTGCTCACTTAGATGCAACCGTGGTACTGAGCCGTCAGATCGCGTCTCTGGGTATCTACCCGGCCGTTGACCCGCTGGATTCTACCAGCCGTCAGCTGGATCCACTGGTGGTCGGTCAGGAACACTACGACACCGCGCGTGGCGTACAGTCCCTGCTGCAGCGTTATCAGGAACTGAAAGACATCATCGCCATCCTGGGTATGGATGAACTGTCTGAAGAAGACAAACTGGTGGTAGCACGTGCGCGTAAGATCCAGCGCTTCCTGTCCCAGCCGTTCTTCGTTGCGGAAGTATTCACCGGTTCTCCGGGTAAATACGTTTCCCTGAAAGACACCATCCGTGGCTTTAAAGGCATCATGGAAGGCGAGTATGACCACCTGCCAGAGCAGGCGTTCTACATGGTTGGTTCTATCGACGAAGCCGTAGAAAAAGCCAAAAAACTTTAACGCCTTAATCGGAGGGTGATATGGCAATGACTTACCACCTGGACGTCGTCAGCGCAGAGCAACAAATGTTCTCTGGTCTGGTCGAGAAAATCCAGGTAACGGGTAGTGAAGGTGAACTGGGTATTTTCCCAGGGCACGCCCCACTGCTCACCGCCATTAAGCCTGGTATGATCCGCATCGTTAAACAGTTTGGTCATGAAGAGTTTATCTATCTGTCTGGCGGCATTCTTGAAGTGCAACCTGGCAGCGTGACCGTACTGGCTGATACCGCGATTCGCGGGCAGGATCTCGATGAAGCGAGAGCCCTGGAAGCGAAACGTAAGGCTGAAGAGCACATTAAGAGCTCTCATGGTGACGTGGATTACGCTCAGGCATCTGCGGAACTGGCCAAAGCGATCGCGAAACTGCGCGTTATCGAGTTGACCAAAAAAGCGATGTAACACCGGGTTAAAATACGAAAACCAGTCTGATTTCAGGCTGGTTTTTTTTTGCCTGTCATTATTATGCTTTTTACGTCATCTTTCTTTTTGGATCAAAAAAAGAGCAAAAACATTAGTCTGGCGCGTTAATCACGAGGTCAGGTGACTTTTCAGAAGACAAAAGCCGCATCAATGGACGAAAATGTCTCTATCTTCGTTGAGGAAAACTCGTGATTGTGCGTTTTATCCTCTGCCCATTTCACGATGAAAAAAATGTAGTATTTTCAAAGTGAAACGGTATAAATTCGTTCTCAAATTACAGTCAGGGCGCGTATGTTGAATAAAGCGATGAGCGTAGTGATCCTTGCCGCAGGCAAAGGCACACGTATGTATTCCGATCTTCCAAAAGTGCTGCATACCCTTGCCGGGAAATCGATGGTTCAGCATGTCATTGATGTTGCTAATGAATTAGGTTCATCTCAGGTTCATCTGGTCTACGGCCACGGTGGCGATCTGCTTAAAGAAAGCCTGAAAGAAGACAACCTGAACTGGGTGTTGCAGGCGGAGCAGTTGGGCACCGGCCACGCTATGCAGCAGGCGGCGCCATTCTTTGGCGATGATGAAGACATTTTAATGCTCTACGGCGATGTCCCGCTGATCTCGATTGAGACCTTACAGCGCCTGCGCGATGCCAAACCCCAGGGGGGAATTGGCCTGCTCACGGTTAAACTGGACGATCCGAGCGGCTATGGTCGCATCACGCGTGAAAACGGCAAAGTGACCGGCATCGTGGAGCATAAAGATGCCAGCGAGGAACAACGTCAGATCCAGGAAATCAATACCGGGATCCTGATTGCAAACGGCGCGGACATGAAGCGCTGGTTGTCTAAACTGACCAATAACAATGCGCAGGGTGAATACTACATCACCGATATCATTGCGCTGGCTTATCAGGAAGGTCGTGAAATCGCGGCCGTTCATCCCGATCGTCTGAGTGAAGTCGAAGGCGTCAACAACCGTCTGCAACTTTCCCGTCTGGAACGCGTTTACCAGTCCGAGCAGGCAGAAAAACTGCTGCTGGCGGGCGTGATGCTGCGCGATCCGGCGCGTTTTGACCTGCGCGGTACGCTCGTTCACGGGCAAGATGTTGAAATTGATACTAACGTTATCATCGAAGGTCACGTCACGTTGGGTCATCGCGTGAAGATTGGCGCCGGTTGCGTCATTAAAAACAGCGTTATTGGTGATGATTGTGAAATCAGCCCGTACAGCGTGGTGGAAGATGCCCATCTGGACGCGGCCTGCACCATTGGACCCTTCGCTCGTCTGCGCCCTGGTGCGGAGCTGATGGAAGGTGCTCACGTCGGTAACTTCGTTGAGATGAAGAAAGCGCGTCTCGGTAAAGGCTCAAAAGCCGGTCACCTGACCTATCTGGGTGATGCGGAAATTGGCGACAACGTGAACATTGGCGCTGGCACTATTACCTGCAACTACGACGGCGCGAACAAGTTTAAAACCATTATTGGCGACGATGTGTTTGTCGGATCCGATACTCAGCTGGTGGCGCCAGTGACAGTGGGTAATGGGGCGACGATTGCGGCGGGCACCACCGTCACCCGTAACGTTGCGGATAATGAACTGGTGATAAGCCGCGTGCCGCAGGTTAACAAGCAGGGCTGGAAACGCCCGGTGAAGAAAAAGTAAATATTTTTGCCGGATGGCGCTTTCGCTTATCCGGCCTGGGTTCAGTGATGTTTTGTTGGCCGGATAAGGCGCAGCCTTCATCAGGCAAACCCGGGTGAGGAAATAAAGATATATTTCCCCCCAGCAGTACTTATAAAAATAACCCCACTCTCTACAAGGCTCGGGGCGCCCGAAAATACGGGCATACAGGTCGAAAGACAACGACAGGCATAATGCCTTGATTCGGAATAAAAAACTATGTGTGGAATTGTTGGCGCTATCGCGCAACGTGATGTAGCTGAAATCCTTCTCGAAGGTTTACGTCGTCTGGAATACCGTGGTTACGACTCTGCGGGTCTGGCCGTGGTGGATGCAGAAGGTCATATGACCCGTCTGCGTCGTTTGGGTAAAGTACAGATGCTGTCCCAGGCTGCGGAAGAACATCCGCTGCATGGCGGTACCGGTATTGCTCACACCCGTTGGGCAACGCATGGCGAACCTTCGGAAGCAAACGCGCATCCGCATGTTTCTGAGCACATTGTGGTGGTGCATAACGGCATCATCGAAAACCATGAACCGCTGCGTGAAGAACTGAAAGCGCGTGGCTATACCTTCGTTTCAGAAACCGACACCGAAGTGATTGCTCACTTAGTGCACTGGGAGCTGAAACAGGGCGGTACGCTGCGTGATGCCGTGCTGCGCACCATCCCGCAACTGCGCGGCGCGTACGGTACGGTAATCATGGATACCCGTCATCCGGATACGCTGCTGGCTGCGCGTTCAGGTAGCCCGCTGGTTATCGGTCTGGGGATGGGCGAAAACTTTATCGCCTCCGATCAGTTGGCGCTGCTGCCGGTGACTCGTCGCTTTATCTTCCTGGAAGAAGGCGATATTGCGGAAGTCACCCGCCGTTCCGTCGCGATTTTTGATAAAACTGGCGCGGACGTGAAGCGTCAGGATATCGAATCTAATCTGCAATATGACGCGGGTGATAAAGGTATCTATCGCCACTACATGCAGAAAGAGATCTACGAACAGCCGAATGCGATTAAAAACACCCTGACCGGGCGCATCAGCCACGGCGAAGTGGATTTAAGCGAACTCGGACCAAAAGCTAACGAACTGTTGTCGCAGGTTGAGCATATCCAGATCATCGCGTGTGGCACGTCCTACAACTCCGGGATGGTTTCTCGCTACTGGTTTGAATCTCTGGCCGGTATTCCGTGCGATGTCGAAATTGCTTCTGAATTCCGCTACCGCAAATCAGCAGTACGCCGTAACAGCCTGATGATCACCCTGTCTCAGTCGGGCGAAACGGCGGATACGCTGGCAGGTCTGCGTTTGTCGAAAGAGCTGGGCTATCTGGGCTCACTCGCCATCTGTAACGTTCCGGGGTCTTCTCTGGTGCGTGAATCGGATCTGGCGATGATGACCAATGCCGGCACGGAAATCGGCGTGGCGTCGACGAAAGCGTTTACCACTCAGTTAACCGTTCTGTTGATGCTGGTGGCGAAACTGGCGCGTCTGAAAGGTCTGGACGCATCCATTGAGCATGACATCGTTCATGGCCTGCAGGCGTTGCCGAGCCGTATCGAGCAAATGCTCTCTCAGGACAAACGCATTGAAGCGTTGGCTGAAGATTTCTCTGACAAACACCATGCCCTGTTCCTGGGCCGTGGCGATCAGTATCCGATCGCTCTCGAAGGCGCGTTGAAGCTGAAAGAGATCTCCTACATCCACGCTGAAGCCTATGCAGCAGGTGAGCTGAAACACGGTCCGCTGGCGCTGATTGATGCCGATATGCCGGTTATCGTTGTTGCGCCAAACAACGAACTGTTGGAAAAACTGAAGTCCAACATTGAAGAAGTACGCGCCCGTGGCGGTCAGCTGTATGTCTTCGCCGATCAGGACGCTGGTTTTGCCAGCAGCGACAATATGCACATCATTGAGATGCCGCATGTGGAAGAGGTGATTGCACCGATCTTCTATACCGTGCCGCTGCAACTGCTGGCTTATCACGTGGCGCTGATTAAAGGCACCGACGTGGATCAGCCGCGTAACCTGGCAAAATCGGTTACCGTCGAGTAAAACGCTCATGCCCTGCGAAAGCGGGGCTTTTTTTTCACCCCTGCGCTGTTTTTAATCAATTCTCTCGCCGTTTTAATGTGACAAATCGTCATCTTCAGCTACTTTTTTCAGTGTCACAAAAAGAAAATTTTCCTGAAAAGCTGTTGTCATATATTCAGTTAACTTAATGATAAACAGGGAAAAAATGATTCTGATTTAACGGAAATTTTCATTGTCATAAAACTGTCATATTTCGTACATTTAACTGTCACCTGTTTGTCCTATTTTGCTCATCGTAGCCACTTAACAATGATTTACGAAAATCTTGCAGGAGACATTATGAAAGTTATGCGTACCACTGTCGCAACTGTTGTCGCCGCGACCTTATCTATGAGCGCTTTCTCTGCATTAGCAGCAGCAAGTCTGACAGGTGCAGGTGCAACTTTTCCTGCGCCGGTGTATGCCAAATGGGCTGATACTTATCAGAAAGAGACTGGTAGTAAAGTTAACTACCAGGGTATCGGCTCCTCCGGTGGTGTTAAACAAATTACAGCGAATACCGTTGATTTCGGTGCCTCTGATGCGCCGCTGTCTGACGAAAAACTGAATCAGGAAGGTTTGTTCCAGTTCCCGACCGTGATTGGCGGCGTGGTACTGGCAGTGAACATCCCAGGTCTGAAGTCTGGCGAACTGGTGCTGGATGGTAAAACGCTGGGTGACATCTACCTGGGTAAAATCAAGAAGTGGGATGATGAAGCCATCACCAAACTGAACCCAGGCGTGAAACTGCCTTCTCAGAACATCGCCGTTGTGCGTCGTGCTGATGGTTCTGGTACCTCCTTCGTCTTCACCAGCTATCTGGCGAAAGTGAACGAAGAGTGGAAAACCAAAGTGGGCGCTGGCTCTACCGTTAACTGGCCAACCGGTCTGGGCGGTAAAGGTAACGACGGTATCGCCGCATTCGTACAGCGTCTGCCGGGTTCCATCGGCTACGTTGAATATGCTTACGCTAAGCAGAACAACCTGGCCTACACCAAGCTGATTTCTGCTGACGGTAAACCGGTTAGTCCGACTGAAGAGAACTTCGCTAACGCCGCGAAAGGCGCTGACTGGAGTAAATCCTTTGCCCAGGATCTGACGAACCAGAAAGGTGATGATGCGTGGCCGATTACCTCCACCACCTTCATCCTGGTTCACAAAGAGCAGAAGAAACCTGAGCAGGGGGCTGAAGTGCTGAAATTCTTCGACTGGGCATACAAAAATGGCGGCAAACAGGCTAATGACCTGGATTACGCCAGTCTGCCAGACAGCGTGGTTGAGCAGATCCGTGCGGCATGGAAGACCAATGTGAAAGACAGCAGCGGTAAAGCGCTGTACTAAATACCCGTCATACTTCGAGCCGCAGTTGTGTTGGCTGCGTTTGTTCACCCCAGTCACATAGTGAATCTATGCTCCTGGGGATTCACAAGCTTGCCGCCTTGCTGCAACTCGAATTATTTAGGGTATGGCATTACGTTAGCCAGGAAGCGCGATAAAATGCGCGCTTCCTGGCCCAAACTTAAAGAGTGATTTATGGCTGCAACCAAGCCTGCTTTTAACCCACCGGGTAAAAAGGGTGACAAAATCTTCAGCGCGCTGGTAAAACTGGCTGCGCTGATTGTGCTATTGATGTTGGGTGGCATTATTGTCTCTCTGATCATCTCCTCCTGGCCCAGCATTGAGAAATTTGGTTTCTCCTTCCTGTGGACCAAAGACTGGGACGCGCCAAACGACATCTACGGAGCGCTGGTACCGATCTACGGTACGCTGGTCACCTCTTTTATCGCACTGCTGATCGCCGTTCCGGTGAGCTTCGGCATTGCCCTGTTTCTGACCGAACTCGCGCCTGGCTGGCTGCGTCGCCCGCTGGGGATCGCGATTGAACTGCTGGCGGCTATCCCGAGTATCGTCTACGGCATGTGGGGCCTGTTTATCTTTGCCCCGCTGTTTGCCACTTATTTCCAGGAACCGGTCGGGAATGTCCTTTCCAACATTCCGTTTGTTGGCGCACTGTTCTCCGGCCCGGCGTTTGGTATCGGTATTCTGGCGGCAGGCGTGATCCTCGCCATCATGATCATTCCTTACATTGCAGCCGTAATGCGTGATGTATTTGAACAGACGCCGGTGATGATGAAAGAGTCTGCCTACGGTATCGGCTGCACCACCTGGGAAGTGATCAGGCGCATCGTGTTGCCTTTCACCAAAAATGGGGTAATTGGCGGCATCATGCTGGGTCTGGGACGTGCACTGGGTGAAACGATGGCGGTGACCTTCATCATCGGCAACACCTACCAGCTCGACAGCGCATCGCTGTATATGCCGGGTAACAGCATCACCTCGGCGCTGGCGAATGAATTTGCGGAAGCGGAATCTGGCCTGCACGTTGCCGCGTTGATGGAGCTGGGTCTGATTCTGTTTGTAATTACCTTCATCGTGCTGGCAGCGTCTAAGTTTATGATTTTGCGCCTTGCGAAGAACGAGGGGGCACGCTAATGGCAACGCTTGAAATGCAAACCAGCGCAGAGCTGGCGGAATCACGCCGCAAAATGCAGGCTAAGCGCCGGATGAAAAACCGCATCGCGCTGACGCTCTCTATGGCGACGATGGCGTTTGGTCTGTTCTGGCTCGTCTGGATCCTGATGTCCACCATTACCCGCGGTATCGACGGGATGTCACTGGCGCTGTTCACCGAAATGACGCCGCCGCCGAACACGGCGGGTGGCGGTCTGGCGAACGCCCTGGCAGGCAGTGGTCTGTTGATCCTCTGGGCAACCGTGTTTGGTACGCCGCTGGGCATCATGGCCGGGATTTATCTGGCGGAATATGGCCGCAAATCCTGGCTGGCGGAAGTGATTCGCTTCATCAATGACATTCTGCTTTCCGCCCCGTCTATCGTGGTTGGTCTGTTCGTGTACACCATCGTAGTGGCGCAGATGGAGCATTTTTCCGGCTGGGCGGGCGTGATTGCGCTGGCGCTGCTGCAGGTGCCTATTGTGATTCGAACCACCGAGAACATGTTGAAGCTGGTGCCGGACAGTCTGCGTGAAGCGGCTTATGCGCTGGGGACGCCGAAGTGGAAAATGATCTCCGCGATTACGCTGAAAGCGTCGGTCTCCGGGATCATGACCGGTATCCTGCTGGCGATTGCGCGTATCGCGGGTGAAACCGCTCCGCTGCTGTTTACCGCGCTCTCCAATCAGTTCTGGAGTACCGACATGATGCAGCCGATCGCCAACCTGCCGGTCACCATCTTTAAATTTGCGATGAGCCCGTTTGCGGAATGGCAGCAACTGGCGTGGGCCGGGGTGCTGATTATCACGCTGTGCGTATTGCTGCTGAACATTCTGGCGCGCGTTATTTTCGCCAAGAGTAAACACGGTTAAGACGACTTGCCGGATGGCGGCGTAATCGCCTTATCCGGCCTACGGTTGTACCTTTTGTAGGCCTGAAAGCTGCGCGCCATCAGGCAAAATTTACGGCGTGGCGGATGCGACGCCGAATGAGGAAGAGATTGAAATGAGTATGGTTGATACTGCTCCGGGTAAGATTCAGGTTCGTGATTTGAACTTCTACTACGGCAAATTCCATGCCCTGAAGAACATCAACCTGGATATTGCAAAGAACCAGGTAACGGCATTCATCGGGCCTTCTGGCTGCGGTAAATCGACGCTGCTGCGTACGTTCAACAAGATGTTTGAACTCTACCCGGAACAGCGTGCGGAAGGTGAAATCCTGCTCGATGGTGACAATATTCTCACCAATACCCAGGATATCGCCCTGCTGCGTGCCAAAGTCGGGATGGTGTTCCAGAAGCCGACGCCGTTCCCGATGTCTATCTACGACAACATCGCCTTTGGCGTGCGTCTGTTCGAGAAGCTGTCCCGGGCAGATATGGACGAGCGCGTACAGTGGGCGTTGACCAAGGCCGCACTGTGGAATGAAACCAAAGATAAATTGCACCAGAGCGGGTACTCTCTCTCCGGTGGTCAGCAGCAGCGTCTGTGCATCGCGCGAGGTATCGCCATTCGCCCGGAAGTTTTGCTGCTGGATGAGCCGTGCTCAGCACTGGATCCGATCTCAACCGGTCGTATCGAAGAGCTGATTACCGAGCTGAAACAGGATTACACCGTGGTGATTGTGACCCACAACATGCAGCAGGCTGCGCGTTGTTCCGACCATACGGCGTTTATGTACCTGGGCGAGTTGATTGAGTTCAGCAACACGGACGACCTGTTCACCAAGCCCGCGAAGAAACAAACCGAAGATTACATTACTGGCCGCTACGGTTGATATGCCCGGGCATCTGGAGAAATGATGGACAATTTAAACCTTAATAAACACATTTCCGGTCAGTTCAACGCCGAACTGGAAAGCATCCGCACTCAGGTAATGACGATGGGTGGCATGGTCGAGCAGCAGCTTTCTGATGCCATCACCGCGATGCACAATCAGGACAGCGAGCTGGCGAAACGCGTTGTTGATGGCGATAAGCACGTCAATATGATGGAAGTGGCGATTGATGAAGCCTGTGTTCGCATCATCGCCAAGCGCCAGCCGACGGCGAGCGATCTGCGTCTGGTGATGGCGATCATCAAAACTATCGCCGAGCTGGAACGTATTGGCGACGTGGCGGATAAAATCTGTCGTACCGCGCTGGAGAAGTTCTCCCAGCAACATCAGCCGCTGTTGGTGAGCCTGGAGTCTCTGGGTCGTCACACCATACAGATGCTGCACGACGTGCTGGATGCGTTTGCGCGGATGGATCTGGACGAAGCGGTGCGTATCTACCGTGAAGACAAGAAAGTGGACCAGGAATACGAAGGGATCGTGCGTCAGCTGATGACCTATATGATGGAAGATTCGCGTACGATTCCCAGCGTGCTGACCGCGTTATTCTGCGCGCGCTCTATCGAGCGTATCGGCGACCGCTGCCAGAATATCTGTGAATACATCTTCTACTTCGTGAAGGGTCAGGATTTCCGTCACGTGGGCGGCGATGAGCTGGATAAGCTGCTGGCGGGCAAAGATCCAAAAGAGTGATAAAAACGTAATAAGTAGGCCGGTGGCGCAAGCTTACCGGGCCTACAAAAAATTACCGCGTAATATTCCATCCGCGTGCTTTCCACAACGCCGGCAACTGCGCCAGATCGGTAAAGGTCGTCACTTTGGGATGTTCGATAGGTTTGTTGTGCGGATCGGCACAGAAGTAGAACACTTCCATTCCCGCATCAATCCCCGACTGTGCGCCAGCAGAAGAGTCATCTACCAGAATACAGTTCTGCGCGTTGACGTTCATCGCGTTTGCCGCGTGGAACATCAGCGCCGGATCGGGTTTCCAGCGTTGAATATCGTAACCGCTGTACAGTTTGTCCGGAAAATGATGCAGCATGCCCAGTTTACCCAGTGAGTGCTGCATTTTGCTGACCGGACCGTTAGAGACCACGCACATCGGCACCGTCATGCTGTCCAGCAGTGTATTCGCGCCAGGGATCACTTCCAGTTCTGAGTCGAACAGGCGTGCGACCTCGGCGCGGTAGACAGGTTCTAAGTCGGCTTTGGCCAACGTCACCCCATGCTCCTCATTAATGATATCAATGATTTCGTAGAGTTTTACGCCCTTAAAGCGTTTAAAAGTTTCTTCGAGATCGAGGGTGATACCGAATTCCTGGAACATTGCGACGTACGCGCGGGAACAGATCACTTCACTGTCGACCAGCGTACCGTCACAGTCAAAAAATACCGCTTCAATTCCGGACATGCCTTTCCCTTTTCACTAGTTTAACGTTTACGTACTGCTTGATTGTGCAACGCAATCGTTGCCGTATAAGCAAAATCAATGAAAAAAACATCGCACAATCACCCCCTATTGTCGCATTTTGGTATAGGATAGCGACGAATTTTCCCTCCTTGTTTGGAAATTGATAATGAGTCAACAACACACAACCCAGACGTCTGGTCAGGGGATGCTGGAACGCGTGTTCAAACTGCGCGAACATGGCACAACGGCACGAACCGAAGTGATCGCCGGTTTTACCACCTTCCTGACCATGGTTTACATCGTTTTTGTTAACCCGCAAATTCTGGGCGTTGCTGGCATGGACACCAGCGCCGTCTTCGTGACCACCTGTCTGATTGCCGCGTTCGGCAGCATTCTGATGGGGCTGTTCGCTAACCTGCCGGTGGCGCTGGCGCCCGCGATGGGGCTGAATGCGTTCTTTGCCTTCGTTGTGGTTGGCGCGATGGGCCTGCCGTGGCAGGTCGGTATGGGGGCGATTTTCTGGGGCGCCGTCGGTCTGCTGCTGCTGACTATTTTCCGCGTGCGTTACTGGATGATTGCCAATATCCCGGTCAGTCTGCGCGTGGGGATCACCAGCGGTATCGGTTTATTCATCGGCATGATGGGTCTGAAAAACGCGGGCGTCATCGTCGCGAATCCGGAAACGCTGGTCAGCATTGGTAATCTGACCTCTCATAGCGTCCTGCTGGGCGTGCTCGGTTTCTTTATCATCGCTATTCTGGCGTCACGTAATATTCACGCCGCCGTGTTGGTATCCATCATCGTCACGACGCTGTTGGGCTGGATGCTGGGTGATGTGCACTATAACGGCATTGTCTCTGCGCCGCCGAGCGTCTCGTCGGTGATTGGGCATGTCGATCTGGCCGGGTCGTTTAACATTGGTCTGGCAGGGGTGATTTTCTCCTTCATGCTGGTTAACCTGTTTGACTCCTCCGGCACATTGATCGGCGTAACTGATAAAGCCGGTCTGGCGGATGAAAAAGGGAAATTCCCGCGCATGAAGCAGGCGCTGTTTGTCGACAGCGTCTCCTCTGTGACCGGGGCATTTATCGGTACGTCTTCCGTCACTGCTTATATCGAGTCCTCTTCCGGCGTTTCTGTCGGGGGGCGTACCGGCCTGACCGCCGTGGTGGTTGGTCTGCTGTTCCTGCTGGTGATCTTCCTGTCGCCGTTAGCGGGAATGGTGCCAGGTTATGCGGCTGCAGGCGCGCTGATTTACGTCGGCGTGTTAATGACTTCCAGTCTGGCGCGCGTGAAGTGGGACGATCTCACCGAATCCGTACCGGCGTTTATCACTGCCGTGATGATGCCGTTCAGCTTCTCGATTACCGAAGGGATCGCGCTGGGCTTTATCTCTTACTGCGTGATGAAAATCGGTACCGGTCGTCTGCGTGACCTGAGTCCGTGCGTGGTCGTTGTGGCGCTGCTGTTTGTGCTGAAGATTGTGTTTATCGACGCGCACTAAGTCCGTCAGGACATAAAAAAACCCGGTGGCGTGATGCTTACCGGGTTTTTTGTTTCTGGCTTACGCCTTCACGCGCTGGATGTAGTCGCCAAACGCGGTGAGCTGGCCGGTCAGATGGTCCAGCGTACTCTGGTCAATCACTTCACCCGTCTGCGGGTCTACTTTGTTCTGAATCACGCCGCCCATAAATTCCGGCTTGTTCATGACCATCGCATCCAGGAAGACCAGGATCTGACGCAGATGATACTGGCATCGTGCGCCGCCAATCGCGCCCATCGAGCTGGTCTGGATGAGCACCGGTTTGCCGGAAAGCGGCTGATCGGGCAGGCGTGACAGCCAGTCGATGGCGTTCTTCAGACCACCCGGCACCGAATAGTTGTATTCCGGCGTAACGATAACTACGCCATCGGCCTGGCGGATCTGCTCAGCCAGCGCTTCGACGCTTGCCGGAAACCCCTCTTCCTGCTGTACGTCAGCATCATAAAGCGGGATATCACCGATAGACGGTAACGCACTGACTTCCATACCCGCCGGAGCGATTTTCGGCAGTGTACGGGCAACCATACCGTTAAACGAACCTTTGCGCAGGCTTCCCAGTAACGTAACAACATTCAACGTTTCAGACATGGTAACTCCATCAGTTGTGCGTATAAGACGTCGCGGCAGATAATTGCGCGAATCGCATCAGACGACCCGTCGACGCATTCGCGCGGGTCTGGATATCAGGCAGGCTTTTCCAGCCCTGCTTAACATCAAACTCCCAAAGTTGAAGTTTATCAATGGCTGGCGTAACCGCAACCGACCACACCAGCAGGTCTTCAGCATCGCAAATAGCCTCAATCTGAGCGACATGGGCACATTTCAGACGCCCGGAGACCGGCAGCAGTTGCAGTTCACGAGGATCGTCATTGCGGACGTCACCCGTCAGTTTCAGGACGCTCTGGCGTAAGGTGATCATCTGCGCGCGCGCTTCATCCGGATCGTTTTGCTTGCTGATCCACAGACTTTCATTGCTGGAGAAGGTCGGGACTTCGGCGGTATGGGGGCTGATAAATCCTCGGGTGGCACGCTGGAGTTCCATATCCAGTCCGCATTCCCCTTCGGTTGTCAGCGCCACACCGACCATATTACCGGCATAGGCGATGGAAAAACTGGGCAAATTTTTATCGCGAAATGCCGGTTTGCCTTTGGCTTTGTATACGATTTCCGGTAACTCGAGCGTGCCATACAGCATAAACATCAGCTCGGCGAGAAGTCCTCGGGATGCCAGAAAACGGGTCTGGCGATGTGTGGGTAGTCTTCGTGCTTCATGATGGCAGGATGACGGGAGGCGCATCGAAATCAGGTGTCCTTCCGTCAGGATCCCTCTGGCAAAATGGGTCGCCATTTTTCTCTCCATGATTAATGGTCGTTGATAATGACGAGAGTAACATTTACTCGGTTTATAGACAGAGTAAATAGCCAAAAAGTACGACTGAATCAGCCTCCCTTACGCGCATTTACATTTCCTGGCGCGTATTGGCTGTTTTTGCGTCAGGACAAGTCGCTATACAGGGATTTGATGGTCTCTCTTAACCAGACGATTTTTGGATTATGACTGTTGCGCTTGTGCCAAAGCAGGGTAAACGGCACCAGCAGTTTTTCCCGCTGCGCGGCATCAAACGGCAAAGGACGGGCGACAAGAGGCAGATGGTGGAGCTGGTTATAGCGGTGGCAATAGTGTGGAGCGGTTGCCAGCAGCGCGTGTTCGGGTTGCGCGGCCATAAACAGGGACTGCTCGAATCCAGGCAGACTCATCGCGATATTGCGTTTCAGGCCCATCTCCTGCAACACATCATCCAGCGCCCAGGTATCGCTTTGTTCCCAACAAATGCTGATGTGTGGGTAGCGCAGAAACGTCTCCAGATTCCACTCTTCCTGTAGCGCAGGATGATCTTCACGCAGCCATACCCACGGTAAATCGCTGAACAGCACCTCAAAATCAATCGACAGCGGCAGCAGGCTCAATAATTCCCGCGAACGCGGATGGCTTTCGCGCCCGGTAAACCCGATATCCACCTCGCCACGGGTGATGGCATCCAGGGAGTCGTAATCCCAACGGCGCACTTTGATCGTCGCCTGCGGGTCGCGTTGATAGATCTTCTGCGACAGCGCATTGAACATAATCATCATCAGCGGAGATTCGGCAACCAGTTCAAACTTCAGGCCGCGTGGCGTCTCGTGATGTGGCTTATCCAGCAGCTGATTGCCCATTTGCATCCAGTCCGCCAGATTTTGCTCCATACTGAGCATCAGCGGCGTTGGCGACAGGCCGAGCGGCGTGTTTACGAACAGCGGGTCGTCAAACCACGCTCTGAGCTTCGACAGCGACTTGCTCACCGCCGAGGGCGTCACGTTCATCCGCTTGGCCGTTTTGGTTACGCTGCGCTCTTGCATCAGAAGCTGCAGGCATAGCATCAAATTAAGATCGAGACTGGTGATGGATTTTTTCATGGTCGGAAACGGGCCTGTTGGGCGCGACGAGCATAATCAGTAACAGACTCACCATGCTACAGCCAATCAGGATCCCGATCAGCATATTCAGCGCATTGATGCCCAGCACCGCTGCCAGCCAAATCCACAGCGACGACCCGCAGACCTGTGCAATGCCCAGCGTTGAACTGGCTACCCCCGCGCGCAGTGAAAATGGCCCCAGCGCCTGGCTCATCGCCACACCAAAGCCGACGGAAAATCCGGCACAAATCAGCGTCAGACCAAACAGCGTCACCGTGCTGGAATCGGCAAGGCTAAGCACAACACCGGCGGTCAGAAAGAGCGCTTGTGAGGTGAACATTAGGGTGCGTGGTTTAAAAATGCTCAGCGCGAACGGTGTAGAAAAAGAGACCACCATGCTGACACCTGCCGTCATCGCCATGATGGTGGCATATTCACCGCGCTCAAAGCCCATCACCTCCATCAATAGCACCGGCGATGTATTCACAAAGGTGAGGATCACCGACACGCTAAGGGTCGTTATCGCCAACCTGCTGAGGAAAAAACGGTTTACCAGCGACTCGTTCCCCTGCGGCGAAGGAGAGGTGGTGTGCGCGGTCGGACGCGTCTCTTTCAGAATGAACAGCGACAGCAGCCCCACCGTAACGCCCATGGCGATCATGGTGTAGAACAGACTTTGCCACGGAAAGCGTAGCATGATCAGATGTCCGAGGACCGGTGCCAGTACTGGAACGATGCAGGTGATGCCGTTTAGCAATGACAGTACTTTTGCCCGCAGGCGATCGTTCAGCGTATCGCGCAGGATGGCGAAGGCGACGACGTAGCAGCTACCGGCGCCAACACCCTGCAGGAAACGTCCGCAAAGGAACAGCGTACCGCTGGTTGCCTGTGAGCACAGCGTGGAGGCGATAATGAAGATGACGGCCCCCACAAGGGCAACAGGCTTGCGTCCGGAGCGGTCGGCAACGCGTCCGGCAAACAGCATGGCGAAAGCCATCCCGGCCAGATAGACAGAGAAGGCAATATGCAGTTGCGCTTCGCTGGCGTTGAGATCGGCCGCGATGCGCGGTAAACCCACCAGATACATATCGATGCCGGCGGGATAGAGTAAAACAAGGGCAAAACTGCAGAGTAGAAAGCGGATCATAGCGTCCTCACGATAAGCGTGGCGCTAAGAATACGGGGCGATGTGAGAGAAGGCGAATTGCCATTTGGACAACAGTGATTTCCTGAAAGGACATGCCGCCCTGAATGAGGCGGCATGTCAGCCAGGTGGCACAGCAATTTAACTGAATCGGGGTAACAGGTTGAAGACGTTGCCGAACCAGCAAACAATAACCGCTACGCCGAACAGGATCACGATAGTCGGGATAATGACTCCGCCCCAGACGGTAAACATTTTATTGGGGAACTTCTGGCGGGCTTTCAGGGCCAGTACTGCAGGGATGATCACGGCCCATATCGTTGCGCACAGCCCTGCACCGCCGATGCCATAGATAAAACCGTTCGGGAAGATTAAGTATAAAAGCGCCGGGGGCAGGAAGGTCAACAAGACGGTTTTAAAACGTCCCACCGCCGAGTTGTCGAATTTGAACAGATCCGCAAGATAATCAAATAGCCCCAGAGTCACGCCAAAAAAGGAGCTGGCAACGGCCAGGTTTGAAAAAACCAGCAGACAAAATTCGATGATTCCGGTTTGCCTGGTGCCGAGGAATGATTTTACTAATGAATCAACATTACCGCCTGAGGCGATGATGTCACTGAAGCTTTCTCGTGAAATATTACCCATGGTGCAATACAACCAGAACAGATAAATCACCAGCGCCAGCAGAGAACCAAAGACAATGCTTTTTATTAATTTATCTTTTCTCTTGCCATAGCAGATGATCAGGCTGGGAATGTTTCCGTGAAAGCCAAATGAGGCCAGGCATACCGGTAGTGCCATAAAAATATAGGGGAAGTAGGAGGCGTTGTTTTGGGCCTGACCAGCTGTATCGCGCAATATTGAAAAATCGACCTGAAAGAAAAACGATCCAAAAACGATAATAAAAGAGATGATTTTAATCCCGAGGAACAGAGAGGTAATTCGACTGGCAGCCAGTGAACTGATCCACAGCACGCTGGCGACAAAAATGGCAGTACAGATTCCGACAATTCGGGGGTTAACGCGATATCCCATGTTCATGGAGATCGTTTCGCTAATGATGGCGCCATTAGCAGAAATATAGGCATACGTGAGAATATAGAGAACAAAGGCGACCGTAAATCCACTCACAATGTTCCATTTGTTGCCAATAAGATCTTTTGTGATGGTATTAAAACTGGATCCGATGGGGTAATTTAAATTTGCCTCTAATAACAGGAGTCCGGAATGCAACATTGAAAACCAGGCGATTATTAAGATAAACGCCCCCCAGAAAAACCACGCACCGGACAAATCAACGGGTAGAGCAAACATCCCCCCACCAATCACCGTGCCGGCTATGACCATAATCCCCCAAAAGGAGGAGTGTTTAGCATTCGAATTTTCTTCCATGATGCCTCATTAATTATAGTGAACCTATAAGGTTTTAATTATGCAACAATATAAAGGAAGTGGATTTATCGCTGGGGGGGTTACATCGTATAACCCCCCTGATGCTTATAATTAAACTTCTTTCAGTTTAGCGGTGAAGTGACGTAATACTTTCGGTTCATAGGTGAAGGTCAATCCTTTAATATTCACCGCGTTTTCTTTGACATGCTCAAAGGCTTCAATAATGAAATCCATATGAGATTGGGTATATGTTGCCCTTGGGATGGTTAAACGCAGAAGCTCGGCCGGGCAAGGTAATTGCTTACCGGTTTTAGGATCTCTGCCTAATAAGAATGAACCAATCTCAACGGCCCGGATACCGGCCACTTTATAGAGTTCGCAAGCGAGAGCCTGGGCCGGGAACTGTTCTGCCGGAATGTGCGGTAATAATTTACCGGCATCCACAAATGCCGCGTGGCCGCCGGCTTGTTGGCAAGTGACACCAATCGCTTCGAGGCCATCGACTAAATATTGCACCTGCGTAATACGATAGGCCAGCCAGTCCTGATTCATACCATCGACCAGACCCACCGCAAGACGCTCCATTGCCCCGCCTTCCAGACCACCGTATGTCGGGAAGCCTTCCTGTACGACGCACAGGGTTCTGCACTCGGTATAGACGTCAAAATAGGTGTCGTCTTTAATGCACAATAAGCCGCCCATTGGCACCATCGCATCTTTTTTCGCGGACATTGCTAACATATCGGCATATTTGTAAGTCTCGCGGGTAATGTCTTCGATGCTCCAGTCCCGGTATTCTGCTTCGCGTTTCTGGATAAAATAAGCATTCTCGGCAAAGCGTGCGGAGTCCATTACCACCGGAATGTCATATTTTTTGGCGATGTTATACATGGCCTTCAGGTTGGCTAATGAAACCGGTTGTCCGCCTGCAGAGTTACTGGTAATGGTCGCCACAATATACGGTACGTTGTTTGCACCGACTTCCTGAATGCCGCGCTCTAATCCATCGAGATCGAAATTTCCCTTAAAGTCATAACGAACACCAGTATCAAATGCCTCTTTGATGTATACGTTACGCACGGCACAGCCGTTGATTTGGCTGTGTCCCTGGGTGGTATCGAAGAAGTAGTTGGAGAAAACCGCCATCTTACTTCTGTCTAACCCTTTTTCCTGTTCACGTTTTTTGATGAGTACCGGAATATAAATTTGTTCTGCACCGCGGCCCTGGTGCGTTGGAATAGTATATTGATAACCAAAAATGTTTTTCACTGCTTCAGATAGCGCGTAATAACTGCGACTGCCGCTATAGGCCTCATCCCCGCGCAGCATGGCTGCTTGCATGTTCTGTGTCACTGCGCCAGTACCACTGTCGGTCAGCAGATCAATAAAGACATCTTCACTATCCAGCAGGAAAGGGTTCATCCCGGATTTAATGATTGCGTTATTCCGATGTTCTCTCGTTGTACGTTTTACCGGTTCAATAACACGAATACGGAAGGGTTCTGGTAAATGTTTAAAGTTATCCATGACATAATCCTTTAATTTATTTGACTGTATTGACGCAATACGTCTGCACGCGGGTATAAATATACCCGGCATAATTCATCCCTCATTTATTCCAGCCATGACTGTATTTTCGTTTAAAAAAACGAACAGGCATACGTGGCGTTGCGATATGCAACCACAATGAGGAATTGAGCTATGTTTGAGATGTGCCAAATGAACAGGCTACAAATAGCCTATGCTCTGGCAAAATAAAGGCAGGGAAACTTAAGGGTGATGATTGACAATTTTATTGTCAACATTAAACCATTTTGAAATGATGTATGTATTTAAGATAATCATGATTGAGTTATCCTCTTTAGACACCATGCTACATTATGGCAATGAAAATATTTGTCTATGAGAGAATAATTTAACTGTGATTGTTATCACAGTTAAATTAACATTTAATTAATTAAGGATCATTCAATAAAATAGAAAATACAATATAACGCTAGCGATTTACCGAACGCGCGATACGTGTATAAGTATGTCTGACGCCACGAATCGCCACGCTGTAGGCCAGTATATTTTCCGGCAACGCCATCCCCATATAGCCGGTATCGCCAATATGATGGAGATCCGCTCCTGCCATTTTACTCATCAGGGCTATCTGGCGAATGGTACTGACGTCTGCGCCCTCTTGAGAGGTGCCGATTGCCGTCATTGCCAGCGCGCCATGCGCGTGCGCACACGCGATCAGCGACTCTACTTTTTGCTGGCTCATACCCGGTACAGTGCCCGGCGCTGGAATGAGCACGATATCTGCGCCCTGATCGGCAAAGGCAGCGACGTCACTTTCGCTGATAATTGCGCTGCCGTTCTCCCGGACAATGCCTGCGCCGTGCATTTTACCGGTGATGATAATGGCCTTATCGCCAACGGCTTCACGGATCGTTTTCACTGCTTTTCCCAGAGAGTGATTGCTGACGCCGTTGTTGGGATTTCCCGTCAGTACCAGGATCTTCGCTCCCATTTCTACCAGTTTGCGAGCATTCTCTGCGGTTGCGGCACGGCCTGGCTTCATCTTCCAGATATCATCATGCGCAATGGCAAATTCAGGATCGACGGCCTCCAGGTTGACGCCGATGATGCGCCCGGTCAGGCGCTGGAGTTCATGCAACGTCTGATCCGGTGCGGTACCGGCAGGCATTCCCTGGATTAGGGGGGCTTCACTATCGAACATGTTGATCAGCAGAATGTCCGCCCCCTGCGACGCGGCAAGTTCGGCATTAGTGACGTTATTGAGCAGTGGTTGGGTAATGGCGATAGTTTCACTGACCAGGACGCGGCCTTCACTGGCGCGGATTGCGTACAGCAGCGCGGTTTTGTCCATGCACACGAAATCAGAAGCACTACAGTCAAGTAAACGTTTATGTTCCATAAAAAGAGACCCTCTTATAAAACGATAAAGCTCCGAATTAACCGTTGGTAAATCCGGAGCTACGGGATTACTTACCGATACAGAAGCTGGAGAAAATTCGCCCCAGCAGATCGTCGGAGGTAAACTCACCGGTGATCTCGCTTAAGCTTTGCTGCGCCAGACGGAGCTCTTCAGCCAGTAGCTCACCGGCCCACGCACCTAACAGTTGGGCCTTGCCCTGCTGGAGATGCTCAGCGGCGTCGGCCAGCGCCTGTAGGTGACGACGACGGGCCAGGAAGCCGCCTTCCATGTTGGTATCAAACCCCATGCTCTGCTTGAGATGGTTACGCAGTACATCCACGCCTTCACCGGTGCGCGCCGAAAGACGAACCAGTGAGTGACCATTCACCTCGCTGATGCCCAGCGGCTCGCCGGTGATATCCGCTTTGTTTCGCACCACGGTAATGGGCAGTTTTGACGGTAAACGGGCGATAAAGTCCGGCCAGATGTCAGCCGGGTCAACGGCATCCGTGGTGGTGCCATCGACCATAAACAGCACGCGATCCGCTTGCTCAATTTCCTGCCAGGCCCGTTCGATACCGATACGCTCCACTTCATCGCTGGCCTCACGCAGACCGGCGGTATCGATAATGTGCAGCGGCATACCATCGATATGGATGTGCTCACGCAGCACGTCGCGCGTGGTACCGGCGATATCGGTGACAATGGCCGCTTCACGACCCGCCAGGGCGTTCAGGAGGCTTGATTTACCGGCGTTAGGGCGTCCGGCAATGACCACCTTCATCCCTTCACGCAGCAGGCTGCCCTGACGCGCTTCAGCGCGAACGGCATCGAGGTCGGCAATCACGCCATTCAACTGCGCTTCAATTTTACCATCGGACAGGAAGTCGATCTCTTCATCCGGAAAGTCGATGGCCGCTTCTACGTAGATGCGCAGGTGAGTGAGTGCTTCCACCAGATGGTTTACGCGGGTGGAAAACGCCCCCTGCAATGAGTTCAACGCTGAACGAGCCGCCTGTTCAGAGCTGGCATCAATCAGGTCGGCAATGGCTTCGGCCTGGGCTAAGTCGAGTTTATCATTGAGAAACGCGCGCTCGGAGAACTCGCCGGGGCGGGCAATGCGCAGGCCAGGCAGCGTCAGGATGCGTTTTAACAGAAGGTCGAGAATGACCGGGCCGCCGTGTCCCTGTAGCTCCAGTACATCCTCGCCGGTAAACGAGTTAGGGCCGGGAAACCACAAGGCGATCCCCTGGTCCAGCGCAGTACCGTCGGCATCTTTAAACGGCAGATAGTCAGCGTAACGGGGTTTGGGCAGTTTGCCCAGAACGGCTTCGGCTACCTCACGCGCCTTCAGGCCGGAGATTCGCAGAATACCTACACCACCGCGTCCCGGTGGGGTTGCCTGGGCGACGATAGTGTCGTTATGGCTCATGGTTTTTCTCTTTCAATACCCATAAAAAAGGCGGTCATAAGACCGCCCTTTGTTTTATGCTCCGTTTGCCGGATGGCGGCTTCGCCTTATCCGGCCTACAACCGAATCAGGACTTTTTCTTCTCGCGGCTATGCAGACCACGCTTCTCCAGACCACGGTAAATCAGCTGCTGCTGAATAATGGTGACCAGGTTGCTGACGATATAGTACAGCACCAGACCTGACGGGAACCACAGGAAGAACACCGTGAAGATGACCGGCATAAAGGTCATGATCTTCTGCTGCATCGGGTCAGTCACGGTGGTCGGCGACATCTTCTGGATGAAGAACATCGTTACGCCCATCAGGATCGGCAGGATG
Organism: Citrobacter freundii complex sp. CFNIH2; assembly: GCF_002880615.1. Taxonomy (NCBI): domain Bacteria; kingdom Pseudomonadati; phylum Pseudomonadota; class Gammaproteobacteria; order Enterobacterales; family Enterobacteriaceae; genus Citrobacter; species Citrobacter freundii complex sp. CFNIH2. Next base: position 3,995,243 of record NZ_CP025757.1, read on the forward strand.
TAGTACGGGTCCTGTGCAGACAAGTCATGGATCCACAGGGCAAACGGCGCATGACGCAGTTCGACGGAGCCCATCAGCATGTAATACAACGCCAGGAAGATAGGCATCTGGATGATCAGCGGGAAGCAGCCGCCCAGCGGGTTAACCTTCTCCGCTTTGTACAGGGCCATCATTTCCTGGCTCTGACGCTGTTTGTCATCGCCCAGACGTTCACGCATAGCCTGAATCTTCGGCTGCAGCATACGCATCTTCGCCATGGAGGTGTACTGCGCTTTGGTCAGCGGGTACATGATGCCACGAACGATAAAGGTGATGATGATAATGGAGAAGCCCCAGTTACCGACGAAGCTGTGGATCCATTTCAGCAGTTTGAACAGCGGCTGAGAGATGAACCACAACCAACCGTAATCCACGGTCAGATCCAGGTGCGGTGCAACGGCCGCCATTTTGTCCTGAATTTCCGGGCCAACCCACAGGGTGCTGGTCATCGCGCCAGACTGGCCTGGCTGAACCAGTACCGGCTGAGATTTATAGCCGATAGCGGCAATGCCGTTACCCAGGTTCGCGGTATAGAAGTTGTTGGTACCGTCGTTACGTGGCACCCATGCCGTGGCAAAATACTGTTGCAGCATCGCGACCCAACCGTCTTTCGCATTGACGTTCAGGTTTTCGTTATCCGCGATGGTGTCGAATTTGTATTTTTCATACTTCTCATCTGGCGTGGAGTACGCCGCGCCACGGAAAGTATGCAGCGCGAAGTTGCTGCTTCCGGTGTCGCGATGAGACGGCAGATTGATGGATTGCTTCAGCTGACCAAAGGTGGAGATCTCCAACGGTTTCTCGCTGGCGTTCTGCACGCTGTAGTTCACGTTAACCGCATACTCACCACGTTTGAGGACAAACGTTTTAGTAAAGGTGTTACCCGCGGCATCCGTATAGGTCATCGGGATCTGCAGTTCGTTCTGACCATCAGCCAGTACAAAGGCGTCTTTTTCGACATTGTACAGCGGACGTGGGCCGTTAGCCGGGTTATCCGGGCCGTCACGACCAGTCAGACCGCTCTGAGCCTGATAGATAAACTGCGGCGTGGTTTCCAGCAGTTGGAACGGTTCGCTGGAACCGAGTTCTTTCGGATAAGCTGGCAGCAGGGCCTGTTCCACATCACCACCACGGGTGTTGATGGTCAGATCAAGCACGTCAGTCTTAACCGTAATCAGTTTCCCCTGGCCACTGGCCGGTACGCCCTGGTCGGCGGCGCTACCCGCTGCGGTGGTCGTTGTCTGCGTGGTCTGTTGGGTCTGAGGTTGAGGATTTTTATCCTGCTCCCAGGCTTGCCAGATCATGAAAGACACGAACAGCAAAGCGATGACTAAAAGATTGCGTTGCGAATCCATCGTTAGTGTTCTCTGGTATCAAATGGTCCGGGCGGGACGGGATCGTCACCACCAGGGTGTAAAGGGTGGCATTTTAATACGCGTTTCACCGTCAACCAACTGCCTTTTATCACTCCAAACCTGCGCAATGCCTCAATTCCGTAGCTTGAACACGTTGGAGTGAAACGGCAATGCGGCCCAAGCAGCGGACTGATCAGGCGTTGATAGACCCGAATAAGGGCTATCAGGACCCGCGAGCCAGGCGACAATGGCGGCGCCATAATTTTTCCAACGCTTCCGAGAGAGCACGGTTATCGAGGTCGGCAACCCCTTTTTTCGCCACCACCACGAAGTCCATTGCTGGCAATTCGTGTTGACGCAGACGAAAGCTTTCACGCGTCAGACGTTTAATCCGATTGCGTTCATGAGCGCGTCGAACGTTTTTCTTGGCGACAGTAAGACCGATACGGGGATGCCCCAGCGAATTCAGGCGGCCGAGGATGGTGATTTGCGGCGTGCCAGCCCGTTGTGGCTGCTGGAAGACGAATGTGAAATGATTGGGAGTTAACAAACGTAACTCCCTGGGAAATGCGAGCTTAACCACTCAGGGGTTAGCTTTATTACTTGGAAACGGTCAGACGAGCGCGGCCTTTAGCACGACGACGTGCCAGAACCTGACGACCATTTTTAGTAGCCATACGAGCACGGAAGCCGTGAGAACGGTTGCGCTTCAGTACAGACGGTTGAAAAGTGCGTTTCATGGCGATTTCTACCTAAACTTGAATAAATTCATGACATTTACGAGAGCCCGAACGAGTTTCGAATGACGGACGCCCAAGTCGTGGGTGATTAAAGAGGCCGGATTGTAATAATTGTACACTCCGGAGTCAATTCTCTTTGCTTAAATCCCTGCCTTTTTCCGCACCTTTTCGCGTGAAAAACAGGCAGCGTTGACGCCGTGTTACGGGCATCGCGCGACGGGGGAAAGATTATACGGCCTGATGAACAAAGCGCAAGGATCGCTCGGGATCTTTATGAGATCGTTTTAGCAGTATAGCGTCTTTACTCATTAATTTTTCCAATATGCGGGCGAAATCGTGCAGCACTTCTCCAGGATCGTTTACACTTATCCGGTCCTGTGAAGGCCTGTGGATAAATCGGGAAGAATCTGTGAGAAACAGAAGATCTCTTGCTCAGTTTACGCTATGATCCGCGGTCCCGATCGTTTCAAAGGATCCTGATCGGGTTAAAATTGCAGATAGCAATTCGCACGTCACCCTTTGCATAGGGTCTAGCCGATGTGCGTCAACAATCATGAATGTTTCAGCCTTTGTCATTTATCGACTTTTGTTCGAGTGGAGTCCGCCGTGTCACTTTCGCTTTGGCAGCAGTGTCTTGCCCGATTGCAGGATGAGTTACCAGCCACAGAATTCAGTATGTGGATACGCCCTTTGCAGGCGGAACTGAGCGATAACACGCTGGCTTTGTATGCGCCAAACCGTTTTGTGCTCGATTGGGTAAGAGACAAGTACCTTAACAATATCAATGGGCTGCTGAATAACTTCTGCGGTGCGGATGCCCCGCAGCTGCGTTTTGAGGTCGGGACGAAGCCCGTCAGCCAGACGCTGAAGACGCCCGTGAACAACAATGTCGCTGCACCGGCTCAGGTGGCGCACCAGGTTCAGCCGCAGCGCGCGGCGCCTGTCGCGGCGCGTCCGGGCTGGGACAATGTGCCTGCGCCTGCAGAACCGACCTATCGCTCTAACGTTAACGTCAAACACACGTTTGATAACTTCGTTGAAGGTAAATCCAACCAGTTGGCCCGCGCGGCGGCGCGTCAGGTGGCGGACAATCCTGGCGGCGCCTATAACCCGCTGTTCCTTTATGGCGGCACCGGTCTGGGTAAAACCCACCTGCTGCACGCGGTGGGGAACGGCATTATGGCGCGCAAGCCTAATGCCAAAGTGGTGTATATGCACTCCGAACGTTTTGTACAGGACATGGTAAAAGCCCTGCAAAACAACGCGATCGAAGAGTTTAAACGCTATTATCGTTCTGTCGACGCCCTGCTTATCGATGACATCCAGTTCTTTGCTAATAAAGAACGATCCCAGGAAGAGTTTTTCCACACCTTTAACGCCCTTCTTGAAGGTAATCAGCAGATCATTTTGACCTCGGATCGTTATCCAAAAGAGATCAACGGCGTTGAGGATCGTCTGAAATCCCGCTTCGGTTGGGGGCTGACGGTGGCGATCGAACCGCCAGAACTGGAAACTCGCGTGGCGATCCTGATGAAAAAGGCCGACGAAAATGACATTCGTCTGCCGGGCGAAGTGGCCTTCTTTATTGCCAAGCGTCTACGCTCTAACGTGCGTGAGCTGGAAGGGGCGCTGAACCGTGTGATTGCCAACGCCAACTTTACCGGTCGGGCGATTACCATCGACTTCGTTCGCGAAGCGCTGCGCGATCTGCTGGCGTTGCAGGAAAAACTGGTCACCATCGACAATATTCAGAAGACGGTGGCGGAGTATTACAAAATTAAAATTGCGGATTTGCTGTCCAAGCGTCGTTCTCGCTCGGTAGCGCGTCCGCGTCAGATGGCCATGGCGCTGGCGAAAGAGCTCACTAACCACAGTCTGCCGGAAATTGGCGACGCATTTGGTGGGCGCGACCACACTACGGTGCTTCATGCCTGCCGTAAGATTGAGCAGTTGCGTGAAGAAAGCCATGATATTAAAGAAGATTTCTCAAACTTAATCAGAACATTATCTTCGTGACGCTATGAAATTTACCGTTGAACGTGAACATTTATTAAAGCCGCTTCAGCAGGTCAGCGGCCCGCTGGGTGGTCGTCCTACGCTGCCTATTCTTGGCAACCTGTTGCTGCAGGTGGCTGACGGTGCGCTTTCGCTGACGGGTACCGATCTTGAAATGGAAATGGTGGCCCGCGTTGCGTTGATTCAGCCGCATGAGCCTGGCGCCACCACCGTCCCGGCGCGGAAGTTCTTTGATATCTGCCGTGGCCTACCGGAAGGGGCGGAAATCGCCGTCCAACTCGAAGGCGATCGCATGCTGGTACGTTCGGGCCGCAGCCGTTTTTCGCTGTCCACGCTACCTGCCGCCGACTTCCCGAATCTGGATGACTGGCAGAGCGAGGTAGAATTCACCCTACCGCAGGCGACGATGAAGCGTCTGATTGAAGCCACGCAGTTCTCCATGGCGCATCAGGACGTGCGTTACTACTTAAACGGCATGCTGTTTGAGACTGAAGGTGAAGAGTTGCGTACCGTGGCGACCGATGGTCACCGTCTGGCGGTTTGCTCTATGCCTGTTGGTCAGTCGCTGCCCAACCATTCGGTGATCGTGCCGCGTAAAGGTGTGATTGAACTGATGCGTATGCTCGACGGCGGCGATAACCCGCTGCGCGTGCAGATTGGCAGCAACAACATCCGCGCGCACGTTGGCGACTTTATCTTTACTTCTAAGCTGGTGGATGGTCGTTTCCCGGATTACCGTCGCGTACTGCCGAAGAATCCGGATAAACATCTGGAAGCTGGCTGCGATATCCTCAAGCAGGCTTTTGCCCGCGCGGCGATCCTGTCGAACGAGAAATTCCGCGGCGTGCGTCTGTATGTGAGTGAAAATCAGCTCAAGATCACCGCGAACAACCCGGAACAGGAAGAAGCTGAAGAGATTCTGGACGTCACCTATCCGGGGACTGAAATGGAGATCGGCTTTAACGTCAGCTACGTGTTAGATGTCCTGAATGCGCTGAAGTGCGAAAACGTGCGCATCATGCTGACCGACTCCGTCTCAAGCGTACAAATTGAAGATGCGGCGTCGCAAAGTGCGGCTTACGTTGTTATGCCAATGAGACTGTAGTGAAAAATATCGGGCTATCTTACTTGCCATTTTCAACCTGGGCTGTGCTCACCCCTGTCACGTACTTCGTGTACGCTCCAGGGGTTGCGCACAGTCCGTGTTGAAACTGGCTGCACCGATAACGCCCTGGTACGAAGAAGCCTGATATATGTCTCTGACGCGCTTACTTATCAAAGATTTCCGCAATATTGAAAATGCGGATCTCGCTTTATCCCCCGGCTTTAACTTCCTGGTTGGCGCTAACGGCAGCGGTAAAACCAGCGTTCTGGAAGCTATCTATACGCTCGGCCATGGCCGGGCGTTTCGCAGTTTGCAGATTGGTCGTGTCATTCGCCACGAGCAGGAGTCGTTCGTGCTTCACGGGCGGTTGCAGGGCGAAGCGCGAGAGACATCGATTGGGTTAACCAAAGATAAGCTGGGTGACAGCAAAGTGCGCATCGACGGCACTGACGGCCACAAGGTGGCGGAACTGGCGCTGTTGATGCCGATGCAACTGATCACCCCTGAGGGGTTTACTTTACTCAACGGCGGCCCCAAATACAGAAGAGCGTTCCTCGATTGGGGATGCTTTCACAATGAAGCCGGATTCTTCACCGCCTGGAGCAACCTGAAGCGTCTGCTTAAGCAGCGCAATGCGGCGCTGCGCCAGGTGAGTCGTTACGAGCAACTGCGTCCGTGGGATAAAGAACTGATCCCGCTGGCGGAACAAATCAGCACCTGGCGCGCGGAGTACAGCGCCAGTATCGCGCAGGATATGGCGGATACTTGCCAGCAGTTTCTTCCTGAATTTTCTCTTTCCTTCTCTTTTCAGCGCGGCTGGGAGAAAGAGACAGATTATGCCGAGGTGCTGGAACGCGGTTTTGAACGCGACCGCATGTTGACTTACACCGCGCACGGCCCGCATAAAGCGGATTTCCGCATTCGCGCCGACGGTGCGCCGGTAGAAGATACCTTGTCGCGTGGGCAGTTAAAGCTGCTAATGTGCGCCTTACGTCTGGCGCAAGGGGAGTTCCTCACCCGTGAAAGCGGGCGGCGGTGTCTCTACCTGATAGATGATTTTGCCTCAGAGCTTGATGATGCGCGTCGCGGACTGCTGGCCAGTCGATTAAAAGCGACGCAATCTCAGGTCTTTGTCAGCGCAATCAGCGCTGAACACGTTCTGGACATGTCGGACAAAAATTCGAAGATGTTCACCGTGGAAAAGGGTAAAATAACGGATTAACCCAAGTTTAAATGAGCGAGAAACGTTGATGTCGAATTCTTATGACTCCTCCAGTATCAAAGTCCTGAAAGGACTGGATGCGGTGCGTAAGCGCCCGGGTATGTATATCGGCGATACGGATGACGGCACCGGTCTGCACCACATGGTATTCGAGGTGGTAGATAACGCTATCGACGAAGCGCTCGCGGGTCACTGTAAAGACATCGTGGTCACTATCCATGCCGATAACTCCGTCTCCGTAACGGATGATGGTCGTGGCATCCCAACCGGTATTCACCCGGAAGAGGGCGTGTCGGCGGCGGAGGTGATCATGACCGTTCTGCACGCAGGCGGTAAATTCGACGATAACTCCTATAAAGTGTCCGGCGGTCTGCATGGCGTGGGTGTCTCCGTAGTGAACGCCCTGTCGCAGAAACTGGAACTGGTTATCCAGCGCGATAACAAAATCCACCGTCAGATCTACGAGCACGGTGTCCCGCAGGCACCGCTGGCGGTGACTGGCGATACCGACAAAACCGGTACGATGGTGCGTTTCTGGCCGAGCCACGAAACCTTCACTAACGTGACAGAGTTCGAATACGAAATTCTGGCGAAGCGTCTGCGCGAGCTGTCGTTCCTGAACTCTGGCGTCTCCATTCGTCTGAAAGACAAGCGCGATGGTAAAGAAGACCATTTCCACTATGAAGGCGGTATCAGGGCGTTCGTTGAGTATCTGAATAAGAACAAAACGCCGATCCACCCGAATATCTTCTACTTCTCCACCGAAAAAGACGGTATCGGCGTAGAAGTGGCGCTGCAATGGAACGACGGTTTCCAGGAAAACATCTACTGCTTTACCAACAACATTCCGCAGCGTGACGGCGGTACACACCTTGCAGGCTTCCGTGCGGCGATGACCCGTACCCTGAACGCCTACATGGACAAAGAAGGCTACAGCAAAAAAGCAAAAGTCAGCGCCACCGGTGATGACGCCCGTGAAGGCCTGATTGCCGTGGTGTCCGTGAAGGTGCCGGATCCGAAGTTCTCCTCTCAGACCAAAGATAAACTGGTCTCCTCTGAGGTGAAATCGGCGGTAGAACAGCAGATGAACGAACTGCTGAGCGAATACCTGCTGGAAAATCCGTCTGACGCCAAAATCGTGGTCGGTAAAATTATTGATGCGGCCCGTGCCCGTGAAGCGGCCCGTCGTGCACGTGAAATGACGCGTCGTAAAGGCGCGCTGGATCTGGCGGGTCTGCCAGGCAAACTGGCGGATTGCCAGGAACGCGATCCGGCGCTGTCCGAACTGTACCTTGTGGAAGGGGACTCCGCGGGCGGCTCTGCAAAACAGGGGCGTAACCGTAAGAACCAGGCGATTCTGCCGCTGAAGGGTAAAATCCTCAACGTAGAAAAAGCGCGTTTCGACAAGATGCTCTCTTCTCAGGAAGTGGCGACACTGATTACCGCGCTGGGCTGTGGCATTGGCCGTGACGAGTACAACCCGGACAAACTGCGCTATCACAGCATCATCATCATGACCGATGCGGACGTCGACGGCTCGCACATCCGTACGCTGCTGTTGACCTTCTTCTACCGTCAGATGCCGGAAATTGTCGAGCGTGGCCACGTCTATATCGCACAGCCACCTCTGTACAAAGTGAAAAAAGGTAAGCAGGAACAGTACATTAAAGACGATGAAGCGATGGACCAGTACCAGATCTCCATCGCGCTGGACGGTGCAACGCTGCATACCAACGCCAGCGCGCCGGCACTGTCTGGCGAAGCGTTAGAAAAACTGGTTTCTGAGTACAACGGCACGCAGAAAATGATTGGTCGTATGGAGCGTCGCTTCCCGAAAGCGCTGCTGAAAGAGCTGGTGTATCAGCCGACGCTGACTGAAGCCAATCTGTCTGACGAGCAGACCGTGACCCGTTGGGTGAACGCGCTGATTACCGAGCTGAACGAGAAAGAGCAGCACGGTAGCCAGTGGAAGTTCGATATCCAGCACAATACGGAACAGAATCTGTTTGAGCCGATCGTTCGCGTGCGTACCCACGGTGTGGACACCGACTACGCACTGGATCACGAGTTTGTGACCGGTGCGGAATACCGCCGTATCTGCACGCTGGGTGAAAAACTGCGCGGCCTGATGGAAGAAGATGCCTTCATCGAACGTGGTGAACGTCGTCAACCGGTTGCCAGCTTCGAACAGGCGCTGGACTGGCTGGTGAAAGAGTCACGTCGTGGCCTCGCGATCCAGCGTTATAAAGGTCTGGGCGAGATGAACCCGGATCAGCTGTGGGAAACCACCATGGATCCGGAAAGCCGTCGTATGCTGCGCGTGACCGTGAAGGATGCGATTGCTGCTGACCAGTTGTTCACCACGCTGATGGGCGACGCCGTAGAACCGCGTCGTGCGTTTATCGAAGAGAATGCCCTGAAAGCGGCAAATATCGATATCTAATCCCTGTCTGTAGGCCGGATAAGGCGGTTTTACACCGCCATCCGGCAAGATTCAGTGCCAGGCCTGATGGCGCGTTGCTTATCAGGCCTGCAATTGATCATCAAAAGGGGAATCGTGCTTCCCCTTCCTATCCCCCTTTATCCCCGACTCTTTTACTGTTTTTTGAGCGGAATCGCGTTAGCATGAGCCAGGACTCATTTAATGCGGGGAATTCATGGCTATCAAACTCATTGCTATCGATATGGATGGCACCCTTCTGCTGCCCGATCACACCATTTCACCGGCGGTTAAACGTGCGATTGCCGCAGCCCGTGAAAAAGGGGTAAACGTGGTACTGACCACCGGTCGTCCGTATGCGGGTGTGCACAGCTATCTGAAAGAGCTGCATATGGAACAACCCGGCGACTACTGCATTACCTATAACGGCGCGCTGGTGCAGAAAGCGGGCGATGGTAGCACTGTCGCGCAAACCGCACTGAGCTATGACGATTACCGCTATCTGGAAAAACTCTCCCGCGAGGTCGGCTCGCACTTCCACGCGCTGGACCGTACCACGCTGTATACCGCAAACCGTGATATCAGCTACTACACCGTACATGAATCCTATGTCGCGACCATTCCTCTGGTGTTCTGCGAAGCGGAAAAGATGGATCCGGAAACCCAGTTCCTGAAAGTGATGATGATTGATGAGCCCGCGATCCTCGATCAGGCCATCGCCCGCATTCCGGCGGAAGTGAAAGAGAAGTATACCGTGCTGAAAAGTGCGCCGTACTTCCTCGAAATCCTCGATAAACGCGTCAATAAAGGCACGGGTGTGAAATCACTGGCCGATGCGCTGGGCATCAAACCGGAAGAGATTATGGCGATTGGCGATCAGGAAAATGACATTGCGATGATCGAGTATGCCGGGCTTGGGGTGGCGATGGATAACGCCATCCCCTCGGTGAAAGAGATTGCCAACTTTGTCACCAAATCAAATCTGGAAGATGGCGTTGCGTATGCCATTGAGCAGCACGTCCTGAAGTAATTCCTCTGGATGGTTTGCCATGACCCGCGTTGATCGCGGGTTTTTTTATCCCCGCAGTTTACTCCTCATAACATTTTCATTACCGATTGTCGTTTTTGTGATCTAAATTGTAGTACAACATGATTGTGTTGTACTACATTGTGCGCAAGGCAACGGCGAATGACATCACGTTAGTACTACAAAAGTGAGGCGAATTTCAGCGATAACGGTAAAGTAGAGAGGACCATCCAGAGCATAAGGACTCTCCATGACTCTCAATAAAACCGATCGCATCGTGATCACGCTGGGCAAACAGATTGTCAGCGGTAAGTACGTACCGGGTGCCGCGCTCCCTGCGGAAGCGGAGCTGTGTGAGGAGTTTGAAACCTCGCGCAACATCATTCGCGAAGTGTTCCGCTCGCTGATGGCAAAGCGGCTGATTGAAATGAAGCGTTATCGCGGCGCCTTTGTCACACCGCGGAATCAGTGGAATTACCTCGATACCGACGTGTTGCAATGGGTACTGGAAAACGACTACGACCCACGACTCATCAGCGCGATGAGCGAAGTCCGAAACCTGGTGGAACCCGCTATTGCCCGCTGGGCTGCGGAACGCGCAACGTCGAGTGATTTGGCTGAAATTGAATCGGCGCTCAATGACATGATCGCCAACAATCAGGATCGGGAGGCCTTTAATGAAGCGGATATCCGCTATCACGAGGCGGTATTGCAGTCGGTGCATAACCCGGTTTTACAACAGCTGAGCGTGGCAATCACTTCGCTTCAACGGGCGGTATTTGAACGGACCTGGATGGGCGATGAAGCCAACATGCCAAAAACGCTCCAGGAACATAAGGCGCTATTCGATGCGATACGGCATCAGGATAGCAATGCGGCAGAGCAGGCGGCCCTGACCATGATCGCCAGCTCGACACGAAGGTTGAAGGAAATCACATGACAGCTCGCTACATCGCAATTGACTGGGGATCGACCAATTTGCGCGCCTGGCTTTACCAGGGTGACAAATGCCTGGAAAGCAGGCAATCAGAAGCAGGCGTTACGCGTCTGAACGGTAAATCCCCCGAAGCGGTGTTAGCAGAGGTCACACAGCACTGGCGCGACAGCGCCACACCGGTGGTCATGGCCGGAATGGTCGGAAGCAACGTGGGCTGGAAGATTGCCCCGTACCTGCCGGTTCCTGCCTGTTTCTCTGCAATTGGCGAGCAATTAACCGCCGTTAGCGACAATGTCTGGATCATTCCAGGTTTGTGTGTTTCGCGCGACGATAACCACAATGTGATGCGCGGCGAAGAGACACAACTGCTCGGCGCGCGCACGCTTTCTCCTTCTTCTGTCTATGTCATGCCGGGGACGCACTGCAAATGGGTGCAGGCTGACGCCGAGCAAATTCACGATTTTCGTACCGTGATGACCGGCGAACTACACCATTTGCTACTGCAACACTCGCTGGTGGGCGCGGGTTTACCGGAACAGCAAGCCTCTTCAGACGCGTTTGCCGCCGGACTTGCGCGCGGGATCCACTCCCCTGCCGTTTTGCCACAACTTTTTGAGGTTCGTGCCTCGCACGTGCTGGGACATCTCCCGCGCGAGCAGGTCAGCGAATTTCTCTCCGGCCTGTTGATTGGCGCAGAAGTCGCCAGTATGAGCGAACAATTCGCCGGGTCGCAGTCCATTACGATCGTCGCAGGTACCGCGCTGACGTCACGCTATCAGCAGGCGTTCCACGCCATGGGGCGTGACGTCTGTACGGTGTCCGGCGATACGGCATTTCAGGCAGGTATAAGGAGCATCGCCCATGCAGTGGCAAACTAATCTTCCGCTTATTGCGATTTTGCGCGGAATTACCCCCGAGGAGGCGCTCGCGCACGTTGGTGCGGTGATCGACGCCGGATTTGACGCGGTGGAGATCCCGCTTAACTCCCCTGAGTGGGAAAAGAGCATTCCGGCCGTGGTGGATGCGTTTGGTGATAAAGCGCTGATCGGTGCCGGGACGGTATTACAACCGGAGCAGGTGGATCGCCTGGCGAAGATGGGCTGTCGGCTCATTGTGACGCCAAATATCAATGCAGAGGTCATTCGTCGCGCGGTGGATTACGGCATGACGGTCTGTCCGGGATGCGCCACCGCCACAGAAGCCTTTACCGCGCTGGATGCTGGCGCGCAGGCGCTGAAAATTTTCCCGTCATCGGCCTTTGGACCGGATTACATCAAAGCGCTGAAAGCGGTATTGCCCGCCAGCGTGCCGGTCTTCGCCGTGGGCGGGGTAACGCCAGACAACCTGGCGCAGTGGATGAACGCCGGGTGCGTGGGTGCGGGACTGGGCAGCGATCTGTATCGCGCCGGGCAGTCCGTAGCGCGCACCGCGCAGCAGGCGGCGGCATTTGTTAAGGCATATCGAGAGGCTGTGAAATGAAAATAACCAAACTCACCACGTACCGTTTACCTCCACGCTGGATGTTCCTGAAAATCGAAACCGACGAAGGCGTCGTTGGCTGGGGCGAGCCGGTGATTGAAGGTCGCGCGCGTACCGTCGAAGCGGCGGTACATGAACTGGGCGATTACCTGATTGGTCAGGACCCGGCGCGCATTAACGACCTGTGGCAGGTAATGTACCGCGCAGGCTTCTACCGCGGCGGCCCGATACTGATGAGCGCCATCGCCGGCATCGACCAGGCGTTGTGGGATATCAAAGGCAAAGTGCTGAATGCCCCGGTCTGGCAGTTGATGGGCGGCCTGGTGCGCGACAAAATCAAAGCCTACAGCTGGGTTGGCGGCGATCGTCCTGCGGAAGTGATCGACGGTATTAAACAACTGCGGAATATCGGCTTTGACACCTTTAAGCTCAACGGCTGCGAAGAGATGGGCGTGATTGATAATTCACAGGCGGTCGATCGCGCGGTCAACACCGTGGCGCAAATCCGCGAAGCCTTTGGCAATGAAATTGAGTTTGGTCTGGATTTCCACGGACGCGTCAGCGCGCCGATGGCGAAAGTGCTGATTAAAGAGCTGGAGCCTTATCGCCCGCTGTTTATTGAAGAGCCGGTGCTGGCGGAACAGGCAGAGTATTATCCGAAACTGGCGGAACAGACCCATATTCCGATCGCGGCGGGTGAACGTATGTTCTCGCGCTTCGAGTTTAAACGGGTGCTGGAAGCGGGTGGACTGGCGATTTTGCAGCCGGATTTGTCACATGCTGGCGGCATTACCGAGTGCTACAAAATTGCCGCGATGGCGGAAGCTTATGACGTGGCGCTGGCCCCGCACTGCCCGCTGGGACCGATTGCGCTGGCAGCGTGTCTGCACGTCGACTTTGTTTCGCGCAACGCCGTGTTCCAGGAACAGAGTATGGGCATTCACTATAACAAGGGCGCGGAACTGCTCGACTTTGTGAAAAACAAAGACGATTTCAACATGGAAGGCGGGTTCTTTAAACCGTTGATGAAGCCGGGCCTTGGCGTGGATATTGATGAAGCCAAAGTCATTGAGCTGAGTAAGAATGCGCCGGACTGGCGTAATCCGCTGTGGCGTCATGAAGACGGTTCGGTCGCCGAATGGTAAATGCGCGTCATACTTCGCGCTGGTGGTGCGTTGGCTGCGTTTTCTTACCCCGGTCACATACTTTTGTATGCTCCCGGGGATGCGAAAACTTGCCGCCTTCCCCCAGCACGAATTATTTAGCGCATTAGCGTAATTTTTAATTTTAAAAATAAAACAAACACCCTCTGTAAATTACCGGGCATGGTGAGCGGCTTCGCTATGCCCAAAATCTGGAGACAGATTGCGATGGATATTCCAGTTACTGCTGCAAAAATAGGGCGTCGCCGTTACCTGACGCTGATTATGATCTTTATTACCGTGGTTATCTGTTATGTCGACCGTGCCAATCTCGCGGTGGCGTCGGCGCATATTCAGGAAGAGTTTGGTATTACGAAAGCGGAAATGGGCTATGTCTTCTCGGCTTTTGCCTGGTTGTATACCCTATGCCAGATCCCGGGCGGCTGGTTCCTTGACCGCGTCGGTTCACGTCTGACCTACTTTATCGCGATATTTGGCTGGTCGGTGGCAACCCTCTTCCAGGGCTTCGCCACCGGGTTGATGTCGTTAATTGGCCTGCGTGCCATTACCGGGATATTCGAAGCCCCGGCGTTTCCGACCAACAACCGCATGGTGACGAGCTGGTTCCCCGAGCACGAACGCGCCTCCGCCGTCGGTTTTTATACATCCGGACAGTTTGTTGGTCTGGCGTTCCTGACCCCGCTGTTGATCTGGATCCAGGAGATGCTGAGCTGGCACTGGGTGTTCATTGTCACCGGGGGGATCGGCATTATCTGGTCGCTGGTCTGGTTTAAGGTGTACCAACCGCCTCGTCTGACCAAAAGTATCACCAAAGCGGAACTGGACTATATTCGTGACGGCGGCGGCCTGGTGGATGGCGATGCGCCCGTCAAGAAAGAGGCGCGTCAGCCGCTGACCAAAGCGGACTGGAAACTGGTGTTCCACCGTAAGCTGGTGGGTGTTTATCTGGGCCAGTTTGCCGTCACCTCTACGCTGTGGTTCTTCCTGACGTGGTTCCCGAACTACCTGACGCAGGAAAAAGGCATTACCGCGCTGAAAGCGGGCTTTATGACCACCGTTCCGTTCCTCGCGGCGTTCTTTGGCGTACTGCTTTCCGGATGGCTGGCGGATAAGCTGGTGAAAAAAGGCTTCTCGCTGGGCGTGGCGCGTAAGACACCGATTATCTGTGGTCTGTTAATCTCCACCTGCATTATGGGTGCAAACTACACCAACGATCCGGTGTGGATTATGACCCTGATGGCGGTGGCGTTCTTCGGTAACGGCTTTGCTTCCATCACCTGGTCACTGGTCTCTTCGCTGGCACCGATGCGCCTCATCGGCCTGACGGGCGGCGTGTTTAACTTTGTCGGTGGGCTGGGGGGCATCACCGTTCCGCTGGTGATTGGCTACCTTGCGCAGGACTACGGCTTTGGTCCCGCGCTGGTCTATATCTCCGCCGTTGCCCTGATTGGCGCGCTCTCTTACATCCTGCTGGTGGGTGATGTAAAACGTGTAGGTTAATACCCCTTTACCAGCCCGCCAGACGTTGTGGTGGGCTGGTCATCCTGGCTCAGTGGGATATGCGCGATGCCGCTTCGCATAATCGCGCTTCGCAATACGGGCGCAGTCAAACAGCGGCTCTTCAGGATCTTGCCGTACAGTTTACCGCGCAGTGGGCGGGTGGCCTTCCGGTAAGCGCGGTTCATCTCCGGCGCATTCTTCAGCAGCACAGACTTGAGGATCTCTGCGCTATCCAGGGCGTAGCTAATCCCCTCCAGTGAACTGGCGCTGATAAACCCGGCGGCCTCACCAATCAGAAATGCGTTATCTTCACCGCAGACGAAATCCGCCCAGCGCGACGGAAAGAGTACGGTACATTTCTCGCTTTTCACCGGCGTGCCGAAGCGGAACTGAAAGGCCGCCATTTTCTCTTTCAGCGCCTCGAAGCGGGTCTGGCCATCCTTCATGGGATAAGCGCCACCAAAGATGAAATAGCCGTCTTTGCTGATGCTCCAGGAGTAACAGTCCGTTGCGGCGTTATCGAAAATGCAGGAGTAAAACGGGACCGGATGACTTTCTGCGAACCATTGTTGGATGGCGACATATTTGCGAATCTGATGTTCCGGATAAAGATAGCGACGCACCAGTGAGTTTGCACCGTCGGCCCCCACCAGATAGTGGGCAGTAATCTGTTGCTCCCAACCGTCGGCGCGAAAAATCACGTGCCATTTCCCCTCTTCTCGCCAGATTTTTCGACACAGGCTGTCGTGATACACCTGTACCTCATCCGGGATCAGCGACTTCATCCATAAATCAAAGGCATGACGGTTGATATTGATATAGCTGCGCTGGTAGTTGCGCGTCAGCGAGGTGTCGACATCCACCGTTTTGACACTGAAAATTTGCGGGTTGGCGATGACGTCCACCGGCAGCGTAATTCCGTCGCGAATAAACGAACGCTGTGCATCCGGAGCCAGTAAACCGCCGCAGGGTTTGGTGAACCCTTCATTGCCGCAGTGACGTTTTTTATCCAGCGCGAGCACGCGCATTTTACCGCTCAATTTACGCGCCAGCGTTGCGCCGGCCGGGCCGAGACCGATAATCGCTACGTCGAAATGTTCCATCTCTTTGTCCGCAAAAAATGAAGATGGCACTACGCTAATGCCTGAAAGTGAAGTCCTTGTGAAGTATGATTGATGAAATTGTCCCCGACCTGAGCATCCCATGAAGCAAATCACCTTTACGCCGCGTAATCATCAGCTTACCAATACCCGGACCTGGACGGCGGACAGCCGCTGGCTGGTTTTTGATGTCCGCCCGTCAGGGGCGTCTTTCACCGGTGAAACCATTGAACGGGTAAATGTCCATACCGGTGAGCTGGAGGTGATTTATCGCGCGACGCAGGGGGCGCATGTCGGCGTGGTAACGGTGCATCCGCAGGCGGAGAAATATGTGTTTATTCATGGACCTGAAAACCCGGATGCGACGTGGCAATATGACTTTCATCATCGTCGCGGCGTGATTGCCGAACAGGGGAAAGTGACGAATCTGGATGCGATGGATATCACGTCACCCTACACGCCGGGCGCACTGCGCGGGGGTAGCCATGTTCATGTTTTCAGCCCGAACGGCGAGTTTGTCAGCTTTACCTACAACGATCATGTCATGCATGAACGCGATCTGGCGCTGGACTTACGCAACGTTGGCGTCGCGGTGCCTTATGGGCCGGTGACGGTGTCGGCGCAGCATCCAAGAGAATACTGCGGCAGCCACTGGTGCGTGCTGGTCAGCCAGACAACGCCTGAACCCACGCCGGGCAGCGATGAAATCTCTCGTGCCTACGAAGAGGGCTGGGTGGGAAATCATGCGCTGGCGTTTATCGGCGACACGTTGTCTGAAAGCGGCGAGAAAGTACCGGAGCTGTTTCTGGTCGAACTCCCGCAGACGGAGGCGAGCTGGAAAATGTCCGGTGAGGCACCGCTGGAAGGCACGGATTCCACGTTACCCGCACCGCCGCGCGGAGTGACACAGCGCCGCCTGACGTTTACCCATGCACGTCGTTTTCCTGGGCTGGCAACGGTTCCACGTCACTGGGTACGCGGTAATCCGCAGGCGACGGAGATTGCGTTCCTGATGCGCGATGAGGTTGGTATCGTGCAACTGTGGCTAATTTTGCCGCAGGGTGGGGAGCCCCGCCAGTTGACCCGTCACGCCACGGGAATTCAGTCCGCGTTTAACTGGCATCCGTCGGGGAAATGGCTGGGATGTGTGCTGGATAACCGCATTGTCTGCTGTGATGCGCGCAGCGGAGACATCACGTTTTTAACGCAGAATCACGGCACCCCGCCTTCTGGGGATGCTGTGGTTTTCTCGCCTGATGGTCAGTTTGTGGCGTGGATGGAAGATGTAGACGGTTTCCGTCAGCTGTGGATGACAGAAACCGGGCGGTGATCAGGGGGCGGACATTTTTGCCGGAGGGATCACGGAGTTGGTTATCTGTGTTCTCTCCTCGCTTCTTTCGACACGCGATCTGACCGAATTGTCTTTACGGAACAGATCCCACGGCAACAGGATCGTGTCCATTACTGCCGTAAAGGGCATATCCAGTATCGCCAGCGATTTGGTACCCCAGTTTGTCTCATCGTCACCTATCATCGTGGCGCTGGCGCGGGTGCCAGGATAAGTTCCCTCTTTACCACCGGTATGTGACATTACGCTGGAGCAACCACTCAGTAAAACCATCCCACTGCACATCATCAGCGTTAATAACACATTTCTTATCATGATTTATTCATCTGTTGATCATCGGTGTTTGCATGATGAGTTATAGCGATCCCTTGCCAGAAATAACATCCTCATCACGTCGCACTGTGGCGGCTATCGCACTTTAACGTTTAGTGCTTTCCCCTCCCAGTCTATGCAATGGACAGCAAACTGCAAAAAAAAGTCAGCCACGAGTGCTTGAAAAGTGCGTAATCAAACCCATTTTGATGGTGTAGGCAAATGAAGAGCACGCCTGATGGGTGTTCTGACTACCGGGCCTGTCCATGATGGAAGGTCATTTAACTTCTCGCTGATTTCAGGAGCTATTGATTATGCGTAACTTTGATTTATCCCCGCTGTACCGTTCTGCTATTGGTTTTGACCGCCTGTTTAACCTGCTGGAAAGCAATCAGAGCCAGAGTAATGGCGGCTACCCTCCGTATAACGTTGAGCTGGTAGACGAAAACCATTACCGCATTGCCATCGCCGTTGCCGGATTCGCAGAGAGCGAGCTGGAAATTACCGCACAGGACAACCTGCTGGTGGTGAAAGGCGCACATGCGGACGAGCAAAAAGAACGGACCTACCTTTACCAGGGTATCGCGGAGCGCAACTTTGAGCGTAAGTTCCAGTTAGCTGAGAACATCCATGTTCGCGGCGCGAATCTGGTCAATGGTCTGCTGTACATCGATCTTGAGCGCGTGATTCCGGAAGCGAACAAACCGCGCCGTATCGAAATCAATTAATTCTGTCGGGCCGCGTTGCGCGGCCTGTTATCCCGGGCTCGCCGACAGGGGCCTATGCGAATCCACGGATTTGCAGGTACGACTATGCCCTAAAACATTTACGTTGCAGGGTTTAGTGAAAACTCGCTTCTTAGAAGGAGAATGATTATGCGTAACTACGATTTATCCCCGCTGCTGCGTCAATGGATCGGTTTTGACAAACTGGCCAACGCGTTACAAAACACCGGTGAAAGCCAGAGCTTCCCACCCTATAACATTGAAAAAAGTGACGATAACCACTATCGCATTACGCTTGCGTTGGCGGGGTTCCGTCAGGAAGATCTGGATATTCAACTGGAAGGCACCCGCCTGACCGTAAAAGGCGCACCGCAGCAGACTGAAAAAGAGACCAAATGGTTGCATCAGGGGCTGGTCACCCAGTCGTTCAGCCTGAGTTTTACCCTGGCTGAAAACATGGAGGTTTCCGGCGCGACGTTTACCAACGGGTTGTTGCATATCGATTTGACCCGTAATGTCCCGGAAACAGTTGCTCCGCAACGTATCGCCATCAGCGAACGTCCCGCATTAAATAGCTAATTTAGCTCCTTGCCTTTGCCCCGCCAGAAATGACGGGGCTTTTTTGTGCGCGAAGACAACACCGGGTTTTGGGGAATGATGCCCTTACCAGAAGAAAGCATTCAGCAACTTCAGGTTACGATGAAGAAAAAGGGGAAGAGACGCCCATCATGAGGGCGTTTTAGCGTCGTTTCAGCACCAGAATGTGCGCCATCTTGCATATATGCCTGAACGGTTCAGTCATAATCCACGTAAATAGAAATGTTATTCACAGGGAATAAAAAATGAGTGATATAGCATTGACGGTCAGCGTTCTGGCGTTGGTGGCGGTTGTCGGATTATGGATCGGCAATATCAAGGTGCGGGGTGTCGGCTTTGGCATCGGCGGCGTGTTGTTCGGCGGCATTATCGTCGGCCACTTCGTTGATCAGGCAGGGGTGACGCTGAGCGGCGATATGCTGCACTTCATCCAGGAATTTGGCCTGATTCTGTTCGTCTACACCATTGGGATTCAGGTGGGGCCTGGGTTCTTCGCCTCGCTGCGGGTTTCTGGCCTGCGTCTCAATCTGTTTGCGATTCTGATCGTCATCATCGGCGGACTGGTCACCGCCATCTTGCATAAAGTGTTTGCTATTCCGCTGCCGGTGGTGCTGGGGATTTTCTCCGGTGCGGTCACCAATACTCCGGCGCTGGGGGCCGGACAACAAATCCTGCGCGATCTGGGTACGCCAATGGAGCTGGTGGATCAGATGGGGATGAGCTACGCGATGGCGTATCCGTTTGGGATTTGCGGTATTTTGCTGACCATGTGGCTGATGCGCATGATATTTCGCGTCAATGTGGAAGCGGAAGCGCAACAGCATGAATCGACGCTCACCAACGGGCATTCGCTGATTCAGACCATCAATATTCGCGTTGAGAACCCAAACCTCAACAATATGGCGATTAAGGATGTGCCAATCCTCAACAGCGATAAAATCATCTGCTCACGACTGAAGCGTGAAGAGACGCTGATGGTGCCGTCGCCGGGAACGGTGATTCAACTGGGTGATTTGCTGCACCTGGTCGGGCAGCCGGGCGATCTGCATAACGCACGACTGGTGATAGGTCAGGAGGTGGATACCTCACTGTCGACCCGGGGCACCGATTTGCGCGTCGAACGCGTCGTGGTCACCAACGAAAAAGTGCTCGGCAAACGCATCCGCGATTTGCACTTTAAAGAGCGTTACGACGTTGTGATTTCTCGACTGAACCGTGCGGGCGTTGAACTGGTGGCCAGCAGCGATGCCAGTCTGCAATTTGGTGACATCCTTAATCTGGTGGGACGACCCGCTTCGATTGATGCCGTTGCCAATGTTGTGGGTAATGCCCAGCAAAAACTGCAGCAGGTGCAGATGCTACCGGTGTTTATTGGCATCGGTCTGGGGGTGCTGCTGGGGTCCATTCCGCTCTTTGTTCCCGGCTTTCCGGTGGCGTTAAAGCTGGGACTGGCGGGTGGGCCGCTGATTATGGCGCTGATTCTGGGGCGTATCGGCAGCATTGGTAAGCTGTACTGGTTTATGCCGCCAAGCGCGAACCTGGCGCTGCGTGAACTGGGGATTGTGCTGTTTCTGGCCGTGGTGGGGCTGAAATCGGGTGGTGACTTTATCAATACGCTGACTCAGGGCGATGGTCTGAGCTGGGTGGGCTACGGTATTTTTATTACTGCTATCCCGCTTATCACCGTCGGTTTACTGGCGCGTATTTTTGCCAAAATGAACTACCTGACGCTGTGCGGGATGCTGGCCGGTTCGATGACCGATCCGCCTGCGCTGGCGTTTGCTAACAACCTGCATGCCACCAGCGGCGCGGCGGCACTGTCGTATGCGACGGTATATCCGTTGGTGATGTTCCTGCGTATTATCACGCCTCAACTGCTGGCGGTGATTTTCTGGGGGCTGGGCTAGTTTCGGTTTTGTTGACGGCATCCATGAGATGCTGTCAACAAGGGGTTACGCTAACGATAACGGTTATAGATTCAGGCGGATGAATTGTTCCTCTGGCGCCTGATTTTTAACCAGCCAGTTTTTCATTTGTTGCGCCAGTCGCGCCTCGGTCTGTGGATCCTGCCGCGGATAGATTTGGTGATAGTCTTCCTGTAAATCAAACAGTAAATTCTCTTCTAGCCCTTGCGAACGCTGCGGGATTTTCAATAATGGGCAGTTTTTAGCGAACGGGAAACTTTTCGTCGGTGGTACAAACGTTGCGGTAGCCAGCAACTCCGGCGACATACGGTAATTCATGTAGCAGGGCATCAGCGTGTATTCGTGTACCTGCTGATCATGTTTGCTGCCGCGCATATAGACGTAACGACCATCGGTGATATTCACCTCTTTGCCAAAGTAACCAAAAATCAGTGAGTCATGGATTGGGTGATCGTCTTTGATTACTGGGCACAGGTCTTTGCCATCCATCTCTTTGGTAGGTGCAAGGTTAAAGAAATTCAGTAGGGTGGGCGCCATGTCGATCATGGATGCCAGTCCCTGACGGCTCTCATTTTTTCGCTGACTGCGAGGATCCCAGATAAAAAGCGGGATGTGTGCGATTTCACAATAACTCGGCGGGTTGTTTTTCGCCCACCAGTTATGTTCGCCAAACATAAAGCCGTGATCGGTATTTACGATCAGCAGCGTGTCCTCCCACAAATTATGCTTATCCATCACATCCAGCAGACGATTCAGGTATTTATCGCACAGTGAAAACAGCGCGCGGGCGCGGTTTTTACAATGTTCAATACTGTCCGGACTCTCCTCAACCTGTCGATAGAAGGGCCAGTCGAAATGGGGACCATCATAGTTTTCTGGATATAACGCCTGACATTCTGGTGAAGAAAAATAAGGCTCGTGGGGGTCGAAGGCTTCCAGATGTAAAAACCAGTTGTCCTCGGCATGGTGTTTTTCTAAAAATGCTTCTGCCAGCGCAAAGACCTGCGGGGTACACATTTTTTCTTCGCTATCCATGTAGGAACGGTTAACGAAGTCACGTTTTTCCAGTTCTTTGCGCCAACCGGAGAGTGAGGGATCGTAGTTATCGGGAAACTCGGGCGTGGTGATGGCGGGTTTGTATTCATCGACTTCCTGACCGCGGATAAATTCTGCTGAGGCGTAGCGATTGTGATAGGTTGCGCCGCCATCCTGCCAGTAGTGGTAATGGTCGGTAATCAGGTGACTATAAATGCCGTTATTTTTCAGAATCTCTGGCAAGGAGTCATCGAAAGGTTCAAGCGGTCCCCATGCGCGATGCAGGAAATTATAGCGCCCGGTATGCAGATCCCGACGGGCGGGCATGCAGGGCATCGAACCAATCCAGCACTGATCGAAACGCAGGCTATGTTCAGCCAGACGCTGGAAACCAGGCGTGTGTACATCCGTTGCACCGTAGGGTGACAGCATGCGGCGGCAAAGTGAGTCAAACATCACCATGATGGCTTTCATTTCGGTTCATCCTTGTGTGGGAGGGGTAAACCCAGGCGTTCGTATTGTTCTTGTGGCGCATCGTTTTCCCTCATCAGACGAACTATTTCTAGCTTCATGCGTGCGACGACTGTGGGATTATGGAGCGGCGTGGTTTGCCGGGGATCGTCAGTGACGTTGAACAGCACGCTCTGCCAGTGATGCGTTAAAGGCACCATACCGAGGCCGATGTCAGCAATCTTCATCAACCGACATCCTTTGGTGAAACTGAACGATTCCACCATTTCCGTATGCTGGAGTTCCTGCGGGGTAAAAGGATGGCGCATATGCGTGGGCATCAACGTGTAGTGATTCAACGGACGATTTTCGCGCGTCGGCGCATGCGTATAAACCCAGGTGCCGTCCGTGCAACTGATCTGCGCGCCATAGACACCAAACAACGCTGTTTTGCGTACAGGGGTATCATGGGCAATGGTTTCTCCTAATGGTTTCCCCTGCATATCCGGCGGGATGGCCTGATTAAAAAAATCTAACAGTGTCGGGGCTAAATCGATGGTCTGCACTAACTGGCGATTCCTGCCGGTTTTTTTACTCCGTGGGTCGTAAATAAACAGCGGTGTATGGGAGACCTCCTCATAAAAGTTGGCATCGTTGGCTTTTGCCCACCAGTCGTGTTCGCTGAGTAAATAGCCGTGGTCAGTGTTGACGATCAGCAGGGTGTCTTGCCAGAGATCGTATTTGTCCATCATGTCGAGCACGCGGCCAAGACCCGTATCGCACATATCCAGCAAACCGCTATATTCCTGACGAAGATTATCCACCCATGGACGTTCCTCATCGGACACCTGCGCATAGTGTGGCCAGTCAAAAAGAGGCCCAGCCGCTTTCTCTTTTTGCCGACGATGGAAAAAAGGCTCGTGAGGATCGAAGGTCTCAATTTGCAGAAACCAGTTGTCCTGCGTGTGGTATTTTTCGATAAATTCCAGACCAAGATCGAAGGTTTTCTCAATGGGAAATTTATCCTGTTGCAGGATTTTTTCGCGGTTGGATAAGTCCTGCGACATCATTTGCCCAAGGTGAATCGGGAACTCACGTTTTATGATATCCGGCTCCCAGCGATCGCCTTCCTGACCCCTGACGATTTCCCATGTGGCATAGCGGTTATGATAGGTACAGCCGCCATCTTCCCAGTAGTGGTAATGGTCGCTGATTAAATGGCTGTGTATGCCATTCTTTTTCATAATTTCAAAACAGGAGTCATCAAAGGGCTCCAGTGGCCCCCAACCGCGATGCAAAAAATTATAACGTCCGGTGTGCAGTTCACGTCTGGCTGGCATACAGGGCAGGCTTCCGACATAGCTTTTATCGAATACCACGCATTTATTCGCCAGGCGGGTAAAGTTAGGCGTCTGAGTCCAGTGGGAATTATAAGGGGTTAAGCAATGTCGGTTTAATGAATCATACATTACCATTATCGCTTTCATTTTTTCTCCTGTCGGGTGGCTTATATCATCCAGTTATCGGTGTTTCATCGATTTATTGGTGTTAGTAATGAATTTCCGTAAAAATTATCTTTTTAATATTGGCTGTGAATGTATTGTTTTTATTTATATGTTACTGAACATATTGTCTTAGAGGAGGAATGCGAGGTTGTGAGAGATATCACATATGAAAATAAACATAACTATTAAGTGAAAAATCATAATTCAGCGTCTGACTTCATTAAATCTACTATAGGGACACAATCTCACCACTATCTGGAATAATATGAATAGTCAAGTTTTGAGTGTCAGGGAAAAGATTGGCTATGGCCTTGGTGACGCAGCAAGTCATATTGTCTTTGATAATGTTATGTTGTATCTCATGTTTTTTTATACCGATATTGCTGGTTTGCCTGCGGCGTTTATTGGCAGTATGTTTTTAGTTACGCGAATACTTGATGCAATATCTGACCCTTGTATGGGATTGCTTGCAGACCGTACCCGCACGCGCTGGGGAAAATTTCGCCCGTGGCTGCTGTGGGCGTCTATTCCTTTTGGTATTAGTTGTGTTCTTACTTATACGGTTCCGGATTTATCGCTATATGGAAAAATGATTTATGCCACGGTGACCTATATCGCGCTTACGCTGATGTATACCATCGTCAATATCCCCTATTGCGCGTTGGGTGGGGTTATCACTGGCGATTCGCAACAGCGTATGTCTTTGCAGTCGTGGCGGTTTGTCCTTGCGACGGCGGGCGGCATGTTATCCACCGCATTGATGATGAGTCTGGTGAACGGGTTGGGTGGAGAGGATAAAAAATTAGGTTTTCAGGCCAGTATCACACTGCTTTCTATTATTGCTGTTTTGATGTTTTATTTTTGTTTTTTCACCACCAAAGAGCGCGTTGTTTCACCGCCAATTAGCAGTGGCTTTAAAGGTATGATGAGCGATTTAAAGGATATCTGGAAAAACGATCAGTGGCGAGTGGTGGGGGTTTTGACCGTTTTCGCTATTATTGGAACTTCAGTTCGTGGTGGGGTGATGATGTATTATGTCACCTGGATTATGGAGTCGCCAAAAGTGTTTTCGATATTTCTCTCAACATATTGTGTCGGAAATATCGTCGGCAGTGCGCTGGCAAAACCGTTAAGCGTTCGCTTCTGTAAAGTGACGGTCTTTATTTGCTGTAATTTTATTTTAATGGCGCTGAGTTTTTCAATGTACTTTGTGCCGATGGATAAAATGATGGTGATGTTTTGCCTGATTTTCATCATTGGTGTGCTGCATCAGATAATGACGCCGATAAAGTGGGTCATGATGGCAGACACCGTCGATTATGGTGAAATGGTCAGCGGGAAACGACTGACGGGAATTAGCTTCGCGGGAACGTTGTTTGTGCTGAAAATGGGGCTGGCGGTCGGGGGGGCGATTATTGGCTGGATGCTCGCTATGGGCGGCTATCAGGCGGGAGCCGATGCGCAGTTGCCGGAAACGCTGAAGACCATCATCACCTTGTTTACGGTTGCGCCGGGACTTTGTTATCTGTGCTGTGCGTTAATCGCCAAATGCTTCTACCGGTTGACTACGGAAAAAATGAAACAGGTTTCGCAAACGCTTCATGCATCGACCTGATTTGCAGAGTTTATTAATGCTATTTATCCAGGTGCTCAGGTAATATTGCGGTTATTTCATGCACATTGTTGCGCATTCAGTAGGGGGTTAAATGAAGATTTCCCGCCTCGGAGAAGCCCCGGATTACCGCTTCTCACTGGCAAACGAGCGTACCTTTCTGGCGTGGATCCGCACCGCGCTGGGTTTCCTGGCCGCCGGCGTTGGGCTTGACCAACTGGCGCCGGACTTCGCCACGCCGGTGATCCGCGAGCTGTTGGCGCTGCTGCTCTGTTTGTTCGCCGGCGGCCTGGCGATTTACGGTTATCTGCGCTGGCTGCGCAATGAAAAGGCGATGCGGCTGAAAGAGGATTTACCTTATACCCGTAGCCTGCTGATCATCAGTCTGATATTGACCATTGTGGCGATTGTGGTCATGGCGCTGGTGCTGTATGCCGGATAGCCGTAAGGCCCGTCGCCTGGCCGATCCGGGACTGCAGCCGGAGCGCACGTCGCTGGCATGGTTTCGCACGCTGCTGGGCTACGGTGCGCTAATGGCGCTGGCGATAAAACATCACTGGCATCAGGCGGGATTCTTGTTCTGGGTCTCTATCGCGGTGCTGGCTATCGTGGCTGTAATCCTCTGGCGTTATACGCGCAAGCGTAATCTGATGGATGTCTCGCATCTTGATTTTGCCCAATCGCGCGCGGTTCGTGACAAATTTATGATCTCCCTCGCGGTGTTATCTCTCGCAATACTGTTTGCTGTAACGCACGTTCGCCAACTTATCGTATTTCTCGGGAATTTAGCATGACAGGATGTCAGGTCATGGCCAAGCCGGCCAGTTCACGTTGTAACCTGGATTGTCGTTACTGCTTTTACATTGATAAACCCGCCCACCCGGTGATGGATGACACCACGTTATCGACGTTTATTCAGCAGCACATTACCGCACAGCCAGGGCCAGATGTTCTGTTTGCCTGGCAGGGAGGAGAACCGACACTCTGCGGTCTGGATTTTTTCCAGCGCGTGGTGGAGTTACAAAAGCAGTTCGGCGCGGGGAAGCAGATCCAGAACGCTTTTCAGACCAACGGCATTTTGCTCAATGACGCATGGTGCCGTTTTCTGCACGACAATAACTGGCTGGTGGGGCTTTCACTGGACGGTCCCGCCGATTTGCATGATGCCTTTCGCGTTAGTCGTCGCGGCAATCCGACCCATCAAAAAGTGATGATTGCGCTGCAAAAACTGGTCGAATACCGCGTGGAATTCAATCTGCTGGTGGTGGTGAATCGCCTTAACAGCAGCCAGCCGGAGCGGATGTATCACTATCTTCGCCAGCTTGGGACGCCTTTCTTACAGTTTATTCCGCTCGTTGAGCAGGATGAGCACGGCAGGTTGACGGCGGAATCGGTCGAGCCACAGGCGTGGGGGCAGTTTCTTAACTCGGTATTTGATATCTGGGTACGGGAAGATATTGGCCGTGTGTATATTCAGCTCTTTGACTCGACCCTGGGCGTGTGGTGCGGCTATCCGTCGCAGATGTGCGCGCTAAGTCAGGACTGTGGTCATGCTTTCGCGCTGGAGGCCAATGGTGATTTGTACCAGTGCGATCATTATGTTTATCCGCAATACCGGCTGGGCAATATTCATCACACTCCGCTGAAGGCGCTCAATGCCAGTCCGCAGGCGATAGCTTTTGGGGAGCTGAAAAGGTCCACGTTAAGCGCAGCGTGCCAGACCTGTTCGCTGCTGCGCTTTTGTCATGGTGATTGCCCTAAGCATCGGGATGAGAGTGGGAAAAGCATGCTGTGCGCCGGATACAGCGACTTTATCCGTCATACCGCGCCTCACATGCGCGTGATGCGCGATCTGATCAGGCAGCATCGCTCACCGGCAGAGCTGATGGCGATGCTGCGTGCCGGGCGTTAGCGCCCTTTCGCCAGGTATTGCGCCATTTCTGCTTCTGGTACCATGCCGCCGCCCGTCGCCCAGACCAGGTGCGTTGCATTATTGAGCTGCTCAGCGCTAATACCCTGCATTTGCTGATAGTCAGTGGATGCACAAACACGCTGAGGTCCGGCCATTCCCGCCAGCGCCGACGGTTCCAGACGAATGTTCTCTTCCTGCGCCAGCCAGCCCAGCATGTCATACATGGACTGATCGCTGAGGGTATACAACCCATCGAGCAGGCGTTCCATCGCTCTGCCGACAAAGCCCGATGCCCGCCCTACCGCCAGGCCGTCTGCCGCCGTCAGGTTATCAATACCGATTTCCTGCACGGAGATCGCATCATGCAGACCGGTATACACACCCAGCAGCATGCAAGGCGAATGAGTCGGTTCAGCGAAGAAGCAGTGCACGTTATCGCCAAATGCCAGTTTCAGACCAAACGCCACCCCGCCAGGGCCACCCCCACGCCGCACGGCAGGTAAACAAATAACGGGTGATTGGCATCTACCACGCGACCTTGCTGTTCGAATTGCGCTTTCAGACGCTGGCCCGCAACCGCATAGCCTAAAAACAGCGTGCGGGAGTTTTCATCATCGATAAAGAAGCAGTTCGGATCGGACTCCGCCGCCTTACGGCCCTGTTCAACCGCCACGCCGTAATCATCTTCGTATTCAACAACCGTGACGCCGTGGCTGCGCAGTTTGGCTTTCTTCCACGCACGGGCATCCGCAGACATATGCACCGTGACGTTAAAGCCAATGCGGGCGCTCATAATGCCGATAGACAGCCCCAGGTTGCCGGTTGAACCCACCGCGATACTGTACTGACTAAAGAACGCTTTGAACTCCGGAGAAAGCAGAACGCTGTAATCCTCTTCGGGGGTCAGCATCCCGGCGTCCCGCGCCAGTTTTTCGGCGTGCGTCAGCACTTCATAAATGCCGCCGCGCGCTTTAATTGAGCCGGAAATCGGCAGATGGCTGTCTTTTTTCAGCAGGATTTCGCCACTGATTTTCTGGCCATACTGTTTTTCCAGGCGCTGCTGCATGGCCTGAATGGCGACGACTTCAGATTCAATAATCCCCCCGGTCGCAGCGGTTTCCGGGAAGGCTTTGGCCAGATACGGCGCAAAGCGTGCCAGACGGGCGTGGGCGCCCTTAACGTCTTGTTCCGTCAGCCCTACATAAGGTAAACCTTCCGCCAGAGAGGTGGTTCCCGGGTTGAACCAGGTCGTTTCTCGCAGAGCCACCAGATCCTCCACCAACGGATACTGGGCGATGAGTTTTTGTATGTTTTCCATAGGACGTCTCTTTGCGCTTAGATGATAAAGGAAAGCAGGAATGTGCAAGCCAGTGCAATGACCGAGGCGATAAATGTCGCGGTCGTATAGTATTTGAACGTCTCATTCAGGGTGGCGCCGCAGTACTGCTTAACCAGCCAGAAGAGGGAGTCGGTAACGATTGTGCAGCCAATAGCGCCGGAACCGATGGCAATGGCGATAATCTCCGGACTGACGTTGGGATAAAGCGGCAGCATCGGCGCGACAATCGCCGTGGCACCCATCATCGCGACGGTGGCTGAACCGACCGCCGCGTGCAGAATCAGCGCCACCAGCCAGGCCAGCAGAATCGGGTGCATATCCATGTTGGAGAGGATCACCGCCAGCGTGTCTGCCAGACCGCTGCTCTTGAGGATGGCGTTGAACGCCCCGCCCGCCCCGATAATCAGCAGAATGTTGGCGATAGAACCAAAACCGTTTTCGGTATGGGTGAGCAGTGCGCTCATACCGATATGCTGGCGCAGACCGAGAATGTAATACGCCACGAAGACGGCGATAAACATCGCGGTGATCGGGTTACCGATAAATTCCAGCAGAGTGTACAGCGTGCTGCCTTTGGTCATGTTCAGTTCAGCCACGGTTTTCACCAGCATCAAACCAATCGGCAGCAGGACGGTAAACAGCGTTGCGCCCAGTGACGGCAGCGTGCTTTCTTCGCGAACCTTGAGGTCTGCAAACTCAGCAGGAACCGGTTTGAACGGCAGGCGATTGCCGAGAAATTTCAGGAACAGCGGGCCGCCGATCAGCGATGCCATCAGGCCAACCAACAGGCCGTAGACGATCACCGAACCAATATCCGCGCCCAGTTTATTGGCGACAAACAGCGCTGCCGGGTGCGGTGGTACGACGCAGTGAACGGCCATCAGCGCGGTACACAACGGGATGGCCAGTTTCAGCAGCGAGGTGTTGGTTTTTTTCGCGATGGAGAACGCCAGCGGAATTAACAGCACCACGCCAACTTCAACGAACAGCGTGATCCCGCAAATCAGCCCCACCAGCACCATAATGACGTCAGCAGAGAGCCAGCGACAGCGCTGGAGCGTTAAGCCGATACGTTCTGCCGCGCCGGAAACCTCCATCATTTTGCCGAGAATCGTACCCAGACCGATGACGGCGGCGAGAAAGCCCAGCGTTCCGCCAATCCCGCTCTCAATGGCGTTGACCATATCCAGCGGCCCCATGCCCATCATGGCTCCCACAAAGAAACTGGCGAGCAGCAGTGCCAGGAACGGGTGGAATTTGAATTTCACGATGGTCAATACAATTAACACAATGCTAATTAGCAGCGTGCTCACAACCCAGATTTGAGAGTGCATATCTCACCTTGCCCTGTGATTAACCTGTCCTTATTGGACAAAAATTCGGCGTGGGCTGACAAACGATATAAATCCTCACTCACATGAATCAGATTGAATCAAAGAGGTGATTTACATCGAATATTCACGCAATTTTGCGATATGGTTCACTCTCATTCATCTTTGTGCTGTTTTTTTCTGCGGTTTTTTTTACACTTCGCCGGACTGAAGCTGAAGTCACCGAGGTATCCATGGAACCCCTTCGCGAAGTCAGAAACCATCTCCTCAACGGCTGGCAATTATCCAAACTGTACACGTTTGAAGTGGCCGCGCGGCATCAGTCGTTTGCGATGGCCGCAGACGAACTGTCGCTGAGTCCCAGCGCCATCAGCCACCGCATTAACCAACTGGAAGAAGAGTTGGGGATCCAGCTTTTCGTGCGTTCGCACCGCAAAGTGGAGCTTACCCATGAAGGTAAGCGGGTGTTCTGGGCGCTGAAATCGTCGCTGGATACGCTGAACCAGGAGATCCTCGATATCAAAAATCAGGAACTCTCCGGGACGTTGACCGTCTATTCTCGCCCGTCTATCGCGCAATGCTGGCTGGTGCCCGCGCTGGGTGACTTCACCCGCCGCTATCCATCAATCTCGCTCACGATCTTAACCGGCAACGACAACGTAAACCTGCAGCGCGCCGGGGTCGATCTGGCGCTCTACTTTGACGATGCGCCGTCGGCCCAACTGGAACACCATTTCTTGATGGACGAAGCGATTCTCCCCGTTTGTAGCCCGGATTATGCCCGGCGCTTTGATTTAATGGGTTCGCTGGTGAATTTGCCGCATTGCACGCTGTTGCATGACCGTCAGGCCTGGAGCAATGATTCAGGAACCGATGAATGGCATAGCTGGGCGCAACATTTTGCAGTGAATTTGCCGACATCGTCCGGAATTGGCTTCGATCGTTCCGATTTAGCGGTGATTGCCGCCATGAACCATATCGGCGTGGCGATGGGACGCAAACGGCTGGTACAGAAGCGACTCGAAAGCGGTGAGCTGGTCGCCCCGTTTGGCGAGATGGCGTTGACCTGTCACCAGCATTACTACATGACGACGCTACCCGGCAGGCAATGGCCGAAAATTGAAGCCTTTATCAGCTGGCTGCGTGAGCAGGCGAAGTCGTTTTCCCAAAGCGAAACTGCTACACGATAACGCAAAAAGCGTGCTAAATACGTGATAGTGCGCCTGCAACATTACTGAGGGTCATCGTGATTAAACCGCTCGTCTCGCTCTTCGTGTTGGTCAGTTTCGCTCTGGGGGCGGCGCAACCGCCGCTGACGGCGACACATTATGCGCAGCAGCTCGGTGTGGGGATGGACGTCGACTGGGCGCGTACCGAACAAGGCATCCGGGAGTTTGACCCGCTGGTGGTGCGGGACTTCCACGCGAAAGGGATTACCCATGTACGCATTCGGGTGGCGGGAGAACCCACCGAGGCGCGGCTTATTCATCTGCGCAAGCTGGTGGAAGCTTGCGAGCAGTATGGCGTCATTCCGATTATCGCCTACCAGGCCGATGAGTATAAAAATGATCCCAGTGCGAGCAACGAAAAAGAGGTGACCAACTGGTGGGTCGCGGTGGCGCACTATTTTGCTCACAGCGCGCCGCTGCTGGGGTTTGATCTGATTTACGAACCAGCCGGTAAGCTGAATCATAATCTGACCGCCCTGAACCGGGTGTATGACAAAACCATTCGCACTATCCATGCCATCGATTCGCAACGGATGATTTTTGTCGCGCCGCGTCTGCGCGCCGCGCCGGAAGATCTGCAGAATCTGCGACTGCCGCCGCAGAGCCAGAACTATGTCCTGGCGGAATGGCATATCTTCCCGTGGGGACCGGTGAAAAATAACGGTAAATACCCCTGGACGTCGGGGACGGCGACAGAGAAAGCGGCGATTCGCGCGCGCATCGCTACCGCCGTGCACTGGCAACAAAAAAGCGGACATGTCAGCTGGGTTGGCGGTTGGGCCACGGGAGAAACCAGTAAGACCCCCCCATCCTCTTCACAGCTTGCCTTTGCCACGTTTATGGCCTGCGAATTGAAGAAAGCGAAAATTCCCTATGCAATCAACGCCGATACGCAGTTCTACGATGGGGAAGAGGGGGCGTGGCGGCCCGCGCCCGAGCCGCTGTTAATGGCGATGATTACGCCGGACTGCGAAACGCCCGGCCACACGGTCATTAAATCGCCTGCCCCTGGTGTGAAAAACGCGCCGCCAGCGGCAGCCAGCACAGTAAAATCAGCAGCCCCATAAGCGTCATCAACAGGCCGAGACTGCCCTGCCCGGTTTGCGGTAGCATCGCAGAAAGCCATGCCAGTACGCCGGAGCCGATGTTTTGCAGACCGCCGACCAGCGCGCCTGCCGTACCGGCGAGGAACGGGAATGGCTCCATTGCACCGCTGGTTGCCAGCGGGAACAGCATCCCGGCGCCGAAGAAGAACAGCGCGGCGGGGATCAGCAGCGTCCAGACGTTCATCACGCCAAACCAGCCGGGGATCCACATCATCAGCCCCGCCAGCAGACAACTCACCACCGACTGCCACATCAGCGTGGAGAAGCGCTTATTCGGGCGACCGGCAAACCATGCGCCGAAAAACGCCGCCGGGATCGGCAGGATAAACAGGATGCTCACCACCATACTGCTCAGCCCTAACACCGCGCCCATCAGCACGCCGGAACACGCTTCGAACACCGCGATGCCCGCCAGTCCGCCAATCAACATCAGCAGGTAGCAGTTAAACGCGCTGTGACCAAACAAAGTTTTATAGCTGGCAATCAGCCGCGTGCGCGGCGCGCCGGTAGGACGCGTTTCCGGCATCCAGCGCGCCATGCTGAAGGTGACGCCCGCACAGAGCACGAGCAGGAAAACGTAACAGGCGCGCCAGTTCCACATCGTATCCAGCAGCCCGCCAATCAGCGGAGCCAGTAGCGGACTGACCAGGATGCCCATATTCAGCATGCTGTTGGCGTGGCGCAGCTGTGTGCCTTCGTACAGATCGCGCGGTAAGGTTCGTGCCATTACCCCGCCGACGCCGGTCCCCATTCCTTGCAATGCACTGGCGGTGATTAGCACCGTCAGGCTGTGAGTCGTCATCGCGACCAGCGTGGCAAGCATGAAAATCGACATCCCGACGAGGATCACCGGGCGGCGTCCGACGCGGTCAGAAAGCGGGCCATAAAACAGTTGCGATACGCCATAGGTCAGCAGATAGGCTGCCATCACGCTTTGCACGGCCCCTTCGCGAACGTTTAGCTCGCGTGCCATGTCGGCAATGGCAGGGATATAAATGGTTTGCGCCATCTGACCCACAGCCACAAGTAATACCAACATCAACAACAAATTGACGTTTCTCTGCCTTTTCATTTCGCTGAATACTTTTCAAAAAGAGAAAAAATAAGAATAAGGTGCTGCGCATTCCCATAAATGCGAGTGAAATCTACCACACTGAAAAAAGAAGGCCAGATGGTGAGCGGGAATGGAAAGGGACTGAACGGCAGGATATGTAAACAAAAAGCGGCAACAAATGTTGCCGAGTGTGTGTTCTAGGACAGGCGTAACAGAATGGCGCCAGCGGCAATCCCGCCAGCAGCCACCAGGCGCAACCCCGCCACTCGTTCCTTCAGCAGCAGCCAGGCAATCAGCGCACCGAACAGGATTGAGGTTTCACGCAGTGCAGCGACGACCGCCAGCGGCGCGAGAGTCATTGCCCAGAGCGCCAGTCCGTAGGAACCCATGGTAGCAATGCCGCCAAAAATCCCCTTCTTCCAGTGCTGCGTCAAATAGCGCAATGCCTCACGGCGACGGGCCATCATCGCCCATCCCAGCAGGCAGGATCCGTTCAAAAAGAAGGTCCAGAGCGTGTACCCCAGTGCGGTTTCCGAGAGCCTGACGCCAGTGCCGTCGACCAGCGTATACCCGGCAATGAAACAGGCGTTAATCAGGGCGAGCACAATACCTTGCTGCGAACGAGCCCGGCCGTTAAAGGCCATGCCGAGGATGGCGGCGCAGATCACCGCGATACCCGTCCATGCCACTGCGGACAGGCTGTCGCCAAGAAACAGTACGCTGATGACGGCCACCAGCAGCGGCGCTGTCCCGCGCATCAGCGGGTAGGTCTGACTCATATCGGAAACGGTATACGTTCTGGCAACCAGTACGGTGTAGACCACCTGTAATGCGGTCGAGGCCGCTAAAAACGGGATGCTGGCGGTTGAGGGGTGTGGCGCAAAGGGCAGGCACAGGAGCGCCATAATGGCGGCGGAACCGCTGACGCTGATGGCGGCGTAGAGCTTGTCGTTTCCGGCTTTCACAATGGCGTTCCAGCTGGCGTGCAGCAGTGCGGCGAACAGCAAAATGCAGAAAACGGAAAGGGTCATAGCTCAGGCGTCATCAGGGAATGTCATAAAAACGTAACATATCATCGCCACACAAGCATCTGCGATGTAAAAGGGGAGCGGTTGCCCGCTCCCCTTTGGTGCGACTTGAATCTGAATTATTTCAGGTATTTCAGAACAGCATCAAGCAGTTGCATGGCTGCAACGATGAGTTTCAGGATAAGAATAGCGATATCCACGAGGCTCATACGCGTCTCCTTTTGGCAAAGGAGCACGGTGCTGACGTACCTTTCCGCCGCCTGTTACCAGCACCTTCGTTGACATAACACAGTGTGCTCACCGGGGGGTTAAGGCGCTGACGGCACCACCCGTTTCAGCCAGGACTTTGTTGCGCCGGTTTACGATGCGGCCCCACCTAACACATTGCGTACGGAGATATTATAGATAAATACTGTATGAATGAACAGGTATTTGTGGACAGTACCTAACTTCTGATCCATACTCAAAAGCGTCAAAATCCGTGCCGAAATTGCGTGTTCTTCGTAGAACGCGTATACTTTTGCTGTTGACATAACACAGTGTGCTTTGCGGCAACCAACCGCATAACGCTGAAAAAACCTCGCTCCGGCGGGGTTTTTTGTTTTGGGCGTTTTTTCCTGGCAAAACGTGATCGTCGGCGCATTTTTACGCAGATGAAAATTTTTCCGTTGTCAGCTTATGAAAGCTGTGCTTGTATAAATCCTGTTAATCATTAAACAGACAAGGTCCCTAATGAACCCTTCCATGCTGACGTCGACCCTACTAAACACTGCGCCATCTCGCGCAGCGGTCGTCGTGCGTGTGGTGGTGGTCGTCGGCAATGCGCCGTAGGGTCCGGAACAACACACGATTCCAAAACCCCGCCGGCGCAAACCGGGCGGGGTTTTTCGTTTAAGAGACCTGCCCGGAGCGTCGGCCCAGAACAAAAGGACTGGAGCATGGCAAGTTCGGGCACAACATCAACACCCCAGCGTATGCGTTTTACGGGCGCTGAATTCATCGTTCATTTTCTGGAACGTCAGGGCATTAAGATTGTCACTGGGATCCCGGGCGGATCGATTCTCCCCGTCTATGATGCCTTAAGTCAGAGCACGCAAATCCGCCATATTCTGGCGCGCCACGAGCAGGGTGCGGGGTTCATTGCGCAGGGCATGGCGCGAACCGACGGCAAACCGGCGGTGTGCATGGCCTGTAGCGGGCCGGGTGCGACCAATCTGGTGACCGCTATCGCCGATGCGCGCCTGGATTCTATCCCTATGGTGTGTATCACCGGGCAGGTTCCGGCCTCCATGATCGGCACCGACGCCTTCCAGGAAGTGGACACCTACGGCATCTCTATCCCCATCACAAAACATAACTATCTGGTCAGACATATCGATGAACTCCCGCAGGTGATGAGCGACGCATTTCGTCTTGCTCAGTCCGGACGTCCTGGCCCGGTGTGGATAGACATACCTAAGGATATCCAGATGGCGATTCTCGAGATTGACGAGATGCCAGAACCGGCACAGAAAATGGCGACGCCGGAATTCAGCGCAGACAGCATTCGTGAAGCTGCCGCAATGATTAACGCTGCACAGCGCCCGGTGCTGTACCTCGGCGGCGGGGTGATTAATGCGCCGCAGCGGGTGCGTGAACTGGCGGAAAAGGCGCAGTTGCCCACCACCATGACGTTGATGGCGCTGGGAATGCTGCCGAAGGCGCATCCGTTGTCGTTAGGCATGTTAGGGATGCACGGTGCGCGCAGCACCAACTTCATCCTGCAAGAGGCGGATCTGCTGATCGTGCTGGGCGCGCGTTTTGATGACCGGGCGATAGGCAAAACCGAGCAGTTCTGCCCGAATGCCAAAATCATCCACGTCGATATCGACCGCGCGGAACTGGGCAAAATCAAGCAGCCGCACATCGCTATTCAGGCTGATGTGGATGACGTGCTGACCCAGTTGATTCCGCAAATTGACGCGAACCCGCGCGCAGACTGGCACCAGTTGGTCAGCGATTTGCAACGTGAGTTCCCGTGCGCCATCCCGCAAGAACGCGACCCGCTGTGTCACTACGGCCTGATCAATGCGGTGGCGGCCTGTGTGGACGATAACGCGATTATTACGACTGACGTGGGCCAGCATCAGATGTGGGCGGCGCAGGCTTATCCGCTGAACCGTCCTCGCCAGTGGCTGACCTCAGGCGGGCTGGGCACGATGGGATTTGGTCTGCCGGCGGCAATTGGCGCGGCGCTGGCGAACCCGGATAAGAAAGTGCTGTGTTTCTCCGGCGACGGCAGTCTGATGATGAACATTCAGGAGATGGCGACCGCCAGCGAAAACCAGCTGGATGTGAAAATCATCCTGATGAATAACGAAGCGCTGGGGCTGGTGCATCAGCAGCAGAGTCTGTTCTACAAGCAGGGCGTTTTTGCTGCGACGTATCCGGGAACCATCAACTTTATGCAGATTGCCGCCGGGTTTGGTTTGCATACCTGCGATCTGAATAATGAAGCGGACCCGCAGGCGGCCCTGCAGGAGATCATCAGTCGGCCGGGACCGGCGCTGATCCATGTCCGCATTGATGCGGAAGAAAAAGTGTATCCAATGGTACCGCCAGGCGCGGCAAATACTGAGATGGTGGGGGAATAAGCCATGCAGAAACAATCACATGAGAACGTCATTCTGGAACTCACCGTCCGCAACCATCCAGGCGTTATGACCCACGTCTGCGGGCTATTCGCCCGCCGTGCATTTAACGTCGAGGGCATCCTCTGTCTGCCGATTCAGAGCAGCGACCAGAGCCGCATCTGGCTACTGGTCAACGACGATCAGCGTCTGGAGCAGATGATTAGCCAAATCGATAAGCTGGAAGATGTGGTGAAAGTGGTGCGTAACCAGTCAGACCCGACGATGTTCAACAAAATTGCCGTATTCTTTGAGTAACTTAATCGCCGTCTGAATCAGGGGTGATCACTTTGACAGAACCGTTCCGGCAGTGGGTGGCGTAATCTGCCGGTAACGGACGATCGCATATCAGGACATCAAAGGTGGAAAGCGGACCAATGCTGGCGGGAGCGACCTCATCGAACAGGGCGTAACGCGTCAGTAAAATTTTACGCAGTCCGCGTTCCATTGCTTTGCGCTTGGTGGCAAGGTCGTCCGGGTTAAACCAACTGACGCCGAAGTGCTCGTGTACGCCGCTGGAGGAGATAAAGACTTTCCGCGGATTCAGTGAATCCAATGGTGACGGGTTATTGGCATCGTAGAACGCATCGCTCTTCGCCCGATAGGTTCCCCCACAGAGGATTGCTGTGGCGTTGGGTTTTTCATTGAGCGCGATAAAAACCTGATGCGAATAGCAGATCCCGGTAAAGGTGATCTCGTCCGGGATCATGCTGATCACCAACGGCATCTCCGGACCATTATCGAAAAAGATCAGATCGTTTTCGCTCACCAGACCGGCCGCCAGGATCGCGACAGGTAAATCGTCGCGATGATGGGTCTTTTTTGTCGGCAGGGGCGCGTTAACGGGCGCGGCGGGCTTGCTGACCATCACAATATAGCCGCCGAGCAGCGTCAGGGGTAACGGTTCGTCATCCTGACTGAGGTCCCGGCGGATGGTCATTACGGAAACCTCCAGCATCCGCGCGGCGTCTTTCAGATGGATGCGGTCGGTCTTCTTCAACAGTTCCATCAGACGTCGAATACGTTCTTTTTGCTTGGTTTCCATTCACCCTCTCCGCGATTCATGTTGCGTATGTTCCATGAGTAACATTTTTGTGTCTGCTGGAACATTATGTTGCTGCATTACTATACGTCCGGCAGGCAGGAATTAAAAGCGCGTTTGTTCGCGTTTTTTTGATTATAACTAGTTTAATTTCAGTTAATTGTAACGAGTAATGGATGAGGGAGGGGGATCGCTTGTGCAGAATGCGCCTAATAAATAAACAGTGAAATGATCTTCCAATCGCGATCGTAGTCACAAATGATACGGAAGTAACATGATAATGTTATTTTAATATCATTGTTGTGTGATTGTTTCTGAGAGGTAGTAAAATGGATATCGCGGTTATTGGCTCTAACATGGTGGATCTCATCACCTACACCAATCAGATGCCTAAAGAAGGGGAAACCCTGGAAGCGCCAGCGTTCAAAATCGGCTGCGGTGGAAAAGGCGCGAATCAAGCTGTTGCAGCGGCGAAGCTCAACTCGAAAGTGCTGATGCTGACCAAAGTCGGTGACGATATCTTTGCGGATAACACGATTCGCAATCTCGAATCCTGGGGCATCAACACCACCTATGTCGAAAAAGTCCCGTGCACCAGTAGCGGCGTGGCGCCGATTTTTGTGAATGCGAACTCCAGTAACAGCATTCTTATTATTAAAGGGGCGAACAAGTTCCTCTCCCCGGAAGATATCGATCGCGCAGCGGAAGATTTAAAAAAATGTCAGCTTATTGTCCTGCAGCTGGAAGTTCAGCTGGAGACGGTTTATCACGCTATTGAGTTTGGTAAAAAGCATGGCATCGAAGTGTTATTAAATCCCGCTCCGGCATTGCGGGAATTAGATATGTCGTACGCCTGTAAATGTGATTTCTTTGTACCGAATGAAACCGAGCTGGAAATATTAACCGGCATGTCGGTGGAGTCGTATGACCATATTCGTGCCGCCGCCCGCTCCTTAGTGGATAAAGGGTTAAACAATATTATTGTGACCATGGGCGAAAAAGGTGCGTTATGGATGACGCGTGACCAGGAAGTCCATGTTCCGGCGTTTCGCGTTAATGCTGTTGATACCAGTGGCGCAGGCGATGCTTTTATCGGTTGCTTTGCCCATTACTATGTCCAGAGCGGAGATGTTGAAGCCGCGATGAAGAAAGCCGTCCTTTTCGCTGCGTTTAGCGTTACCGGGAAAGGTACACAATCCTCTTATCCGAGTATCGAACAATTTAATGAATTTCTTACCCTAAACGAATAATACTCCTGCACTGTAAAAGGTAGCACTATGAACGATAAAAACATCATTCAGATGCCCGATGGGTATCTGAATAAGACCCCTCTGTTCCAGTTTATTTTGTTATCCTGTTTATTCCCGTTATGGGGATGCGCAGCCGCATTAAATGATATTCTGATTACGCAATTTAAAAGCGTGTTTTCACTCAGCAACTTTGCCTCAGCATTAGTTCAGAGCGCCTTTTATGGCGGTTATTTTTTAATTGCGATCCCGGCATCCCTGGTGATTAAAAAGACCAGCTATAAAGTGGCGATAT
Source organism: Citrobacter freundii complex sp. CFNIH2 (assembly GCF_002880615.1). Lineage (NCBI taxonomy): Bacteria > Pseudomonadati > Pseudomonadota > Gammaproteobacteria > Enterobacterales > Enterobacteriaceae > Citrobacter > Citrobacter freundii complex sp. CFNIH2. Next base: position 4,035,127 of record NZ_CP025757.1, read on the forward strand.
TAATCGGCCTGACGCTGTATATCGTCGGCTGTACGCTCTTTTTCCCGGCCTCGCACATGGCAACCTACACCATGTTCCTTGCGGCGATCTTCGCGATTGCCATTGGTCTGAGCTTCCTGGAAACCGCGGCGAACACCTACAGTTCGATGATCGGTCCAAAAGCCTATGCCACCTTACGGTTGAATATCAGTCAGACTTTCTACCCGATTGGCGCGGCATCCGGCATTTTGCTGGGTAAATATCTGGTCTTTTCCGAAGGCGACAGTCTGGAAAAACAGATGGCGGGGATGAATGCCGAGCAGATCCATAACTTTAAAGTGTTGATGCTGGAAAACACCCTTGAGCCGTATAAGTACATGATTATGGTTCTGGTAGTGGTGATGGTGCTGTTCCTGTTGACCCGCTTCCCGACCTGTAAAGTAGCGCAAACCGCCAACCATAAACGCCCGTCGGCGATGGACACGTTGCGCTATCTGGCGAGCAATGCCCGTTTCCGCCGCGGTATTGTGGCGCAGTTCTTGTATGTGGGGATGCAGGTGGCCGTGTGGTCATTCACCATTCGTCTGGCGCTGGAGTTGGGCGATATCAACGAGCGTGATGCTTCTAACTTCATGGTTTATAGCTTTGCCTGCTTCTTTATTGGCAAGTTTATCGCCAACATCCTGATGACCCGTTTTAATCCGGAAAAAGTGCTGATTCTTTACTCCATTATCGGTGCGCTGTTCCTTGCCTATGTTTCGCTGGCGCCGAGCTTTAGTGCGGTATACGTCGCGGTGCTGGTAAGCATTCTCTTTGGACCTTGCTGGGCGACTATCTATGCCGGTACGCTGGATACGGTCGATAACGAACATACTGAAATGGCGGGTGCGGTGATCGTGATGGCCATCGTTGGCGCCGCCGTGGTCCCGGCGATTCAGGGTTATGTGGCGGATATGTTCCACTCGCTACAACTCTCGTTCCTCGTTTCCATGCTGTGCTTCGTTTACGTGGGGGTCTATTTCTGGCGTGAAAGCAAAGTGCGCAGCCTGGCTGAAGCGACCGCATCCTGAGGAGAACGATTATGACAACACGTATCACGCTGTGGCGGACGCTCTTTGGTGAACATCCTCAAGTCCTGCTGGAGAACAGCGATTTCACGGTCACCGCCTTTCGTTATGCCAGCGGTGTGGAAGGGCTAAAGGTGCAGAACAGTCGTGGTCATCTGGTGATTCTGCCCTGGATGGGGCAGATGATCTGGGATGCCCGGTTTGATGGTCACGATCTGACCATGCGCAACATGTTCCGCCAGCCGAAACTCGCAACGGAAGTCGTGGCGACCTATGGTTGTTTTGCCTTCCATTCCGGACTGCTGGCCAATGGCTGCCCGTCGCCAGAAGATACTCACCCGTTGCACGGTGAAATGGCCTGTGCCGCGATGGACGAGGCCTGGCTTGAACTGGATGGCGACAGTCTGCGTGTGACCGGACGCTACGAGTATGTGATGGGATTCGGTCATCATTATCAGGCGCAGCCTGCGGTGGTGATGCATAAAGCGAGCGCGCTGTTTGATATTCAGATGGCCGTCACTAACCTCGCATCCGTCGCGATGCCATTGCAGTACATGTGCCATATGAACTATGCGTACGTACCGCAAGCCACCTTCAGCCAGAATATCCCGGATGAGGCGCTGCGGCTTCGCGAATCGGTCCCGGCGCATGTGAAACCCACCGAACAGTGGCTGGCGTTTAATCAGCGGATCTTACAAGGCGAAGCGTCGCTGGCAGCGCTCAATGAACCTGACTTTTACGATCCGGAAATCGTCTTCTTTGCAGACAAACTGGACAGGTATACGGATAAACCCGAATTCTGCATGATCGCCCCGGATGGCACCACGTTTGTCACCCGGTTCGCCAGTTCGGAGCTCAACTACGTGACCCGCTGGATCCTGTATAACGGCGATCAGCAGGTCGCGGCATTCGCCCTGCCCGCCACCTGCCGTCCGGAAGGATTTCTCGCCGCCCAGCGAAACGGCACGTTGCTTGAGATCCAACCCCAACAAACCCGGACATTTTCGGTCACCACCGGCATCGCCTGATCGCTCAAGGCTTGAACAGCAACGCGCTTATCGTTAAGGTAAGCGCGTTTTTTTTAGCGCCAGGATGAACCCCATGATTACCGTTGCCCTGATAGACGACCACCTTATCGTTCGCTCCGGCTTTGCCCAACTGCTGGGGCTGGAGGCCGATTTGCAGGTGGTTGCCGAGTTTGGCTCGGGGCGTGAGGCGCTGGCGGGATTGCCGGGACGCGGTGTTCAGGTGTGTATTTGCGATATCTCGATGCCGGATATCTCCGGCCTGGAACTGCTGAGCCAGTTGCCGAAAGGGATGGCAATCATCATGCTCTCGGTACACGACAGCCCGGCTCTGGTGGAACAGGCGCTGAACGCCGGGGCGCGCGGTTTTCTCTCCAAACGCTGCAGCCCGGATGAACTGATTGCCGCGGTGCATACCGTGGCTACCGGCGGCTGTTATTTGACGCCGGAAATTGCCGTCAAACTGGCGGCCGGACGCCAGGATCCACTGACCCGACGCGAGCGCCAGGTGGCGGAAAAGCTGGCGCAGGGGATGGCGGTAAAAGAGATTGCCGTCGAGCTGGGGCTATCGCCGAAAACGGTGCACGTCCATCGCGCTAACCTGATGGAAAAACTGGGCGTCAGCAATGACGTTGAGCTGGCGCGGCGCATGTTTGACGGCTGGTAATGAAAACTCTGTTCTCGCGGTTAATCACCGTTCTCGCCTGCTTTTTTATCTTCTCTGCGGCCTGGTTTTGTCTGTGGAGCATCAGTCTGCATCTGGTTGAGCGCCCGGAACTGGCGGTACTGCTGTTCCCGTTTGGCTTACGCCTTGGGCTGATGCTGCAATGTCCACGCGGCTATTGGCCGGTATTGCTGGGCGCGGAATGGCTGCTGACCTTCTGGCTGGCGCAGGAAGTGGCGCTGGCGCATCTTCCCCTTTTGCTGATCGGCAGCCTGCTGACGCTGCTGCCCGTGGCGCTGATCTCCCGTTATCGCCATCAGCGCGACTGGCGAACGCTGTTGCTTCAGGGGGCGGCGTTGACGGCGGCAGCGCTGTTGCAGTCGCTGCCCTGGCTGGGACAGGGGGAGGCGGCGTGGAATGCCCTCCTACTGACCCTGACCGGCGGACTGACGCTGGCGCCGATCTGCCTGGTGTTCTGGCACTATCTGACCAGCACCACCTGGTTGCCGCTGGGCCCGGCGCTGGTGTCGCAACCGGTGAACTGGCGCGGTCGGCACCTGATCTGGTATCTGCTGCTGTTCAGCGTCAGCCTGTGGCTCCAGTTGGGATTACCCGCTGAGCTTTCGCGATTTACCCCCTTCTGTCTGGCGCTGCCGATCATCGCGCTGGCCTGGCATTACGGCTGGCAGGGAGCGCTGATCGCAACGCTGATGAACGCTATCGCGCTGATTGCCAGCCAGACCTGGCACGATCACCCCGTGGATTTATTGCTCTCCCTGTTGGCGCAGAGCCTGACCGGACTGCTGCTCGGCGCGGGTATTCAGCGTCTGCGTGAGTTAAATCAGTCGCTGCAAAACGAACTGGCGCGTAATCACCGGCTGGCGGAGCGCCTGCTGGAAACGGAAGAGAGTGTACGCCGCGACGTGGCGCGTGAGTTGCACGACGATATCGGCCAGACCATCACCGCGATCCGTACTCAGGCCGGAATCGTGCAGCGCCTGGCGGTTGAAAACGGCGGCGTGAAGCAGAGCGGGCAGCTTATCGAACAGCTGTCGCTGGGCGTCTATGATTCCGTGCGCCGCCTGCTGGGACGCCTGCGTCCGCGCCAGTTGGATGATTTAACGCTGGAACAGGCGATCCGCTCGCTGATGCGGGAAATGGAGCTGGAAAGTCGCGGCATCGTCAGCCATCTCGACTGGCGGATCGACGAGACGGCGCTCAGTGAGGGCTTGCGGGTGACGCTGTTTCGCGTCTGTCAGGAAGGGCTGAATAATATAGTGAAACATGCCAACGCCAGTGCGGTGACGCTACAGGGCTGGCAGCAGGACGAGCGGCTGATGCTGGTGATTGAGGATGACGGCAGCGGTCTGCCGCCGGGTTCCGGTCAGCAGGGTTTTGGCCTGACCGGGATGCGCGAGCGCGTGACGGCGCTCGGCGGTTCGCTGACGATTTCCTGCACGCACGGTACGCGAGTCAGTGTCTCGCTACCCCTGCGTTACGTTTGAGGAGCGGCAATGCTAACCTTTTTTAACGCCCCGGCGAATGCGCCGCAGTTAACGGACAAGCGCGAGATCGACGATCTCTATCGCTACTGGCGTCGCCATATCCTGCTGACTATCTGGCTGGGCTACGCTCTGTTCTATTTCACCCGTAAAAGTTTTAACGCCGCCGTGCCGGACATTCTCGTCAGCGGCGTGTTAACCCGTAGCGATATCGGTCTGCTGGCGACGCTGTTTTACATCACCTATGGCGTGTCGAAATTCGTTTCCGGCATCGTCAGTGACCGTTCTAACGCCCGCTATTTTATGGGAACAGGGCTGATTGCCACCGGCATCGTCAATATTCTGTTTGGTTTCTCCACTTCACTCTGGGCGTTTGCCCTGCTGTGGGCGCTGAACGCCTTCTTTCAGGGATGGGGCGCGCCGGTGTGCGCACGTCTGCTGACGGCATGGTACTCCCGCAACGAGCGTGGCGGCTGGTGGGCTATCTGGAATACCGCACACAACGTTGGCGGCGCGTTGATTCCGATCGTCATGGCTGCTGCGGCACTGCATTATGGCTGGCGTGCCGGGATGATGATGGCCGGAACGCTGGCAATCGTCGTCGGTGTTTTTCTTTGCTGGCGACTACGCGACCGTCCGCAGGCCGTGGGGTTGCCACCGGTGGGGGACTGGCAGCACGATGCGCTGGAAATTGCTCAGCAGCAGGAGGGCGCGGGACTGACCCGTAAAGAGATCCTCACAAAATACGTACTGCTCAACCCTTACATCTGGCTGCTATCGCTCTGTTATGTGCTGGTGTACGTGGTGCGCGCGGCCATCAACGACTGGGGCAATCTGTATATGTCCGAGACGCTGGGCGTCGATCTGGTGTCTGCCAACATGGCGGTGACGATGTTCGAGCTGGGCGGATTTATCGGTGCGCTGGTGGCAGGCTGGGGGTCGGACAAACTGTTCAACGGCAACCGTGGACCGATGAACCTGATTTTTGCCGCCGGAATTTTACTTTCGGTGGGTTCACTGTGGCTGATGCCGTTTGCCAGCTATGTGATGCAGGCGGCCTGCTTCTTCACCACCGGATTCTTTGTCTTTGGTCCGCAGATGCTGATCGGTATGGCGGCAGCGGAGTGTTCGCACAAAGAGGCGGCAGGAGCGGCAACCGGGTTTGTTGGACTGTTCGCCTATCTCGGCGCATCGCTTTCCGGCTGGCCATTGGCGCAGGTGCTGGAAACCTGGCACTGGACGGGGTTCTTCGTCGTTATTGCTATCGCGGCAGGCATCTCTGCCCTGTTGTTATTGCCGTTCCTCAACGCTCAGGCTCCACGTGAGGTCAGCGAAGCGTGATGCAGCTCACTTTTTTATCGCGAGTGGGGCAAAACTAAGAAATTTTCCCGGTTTCGCCTGGACGCTGTCTCAGGCGTGTCTCCCGACTGATTTTTACAATGCCTGCCATTCGCAGGTATAAAAATTCGCTCGGGAGTGTCCTATGCTGGCCTTTCTAAACCAGGTGCGTAAACCGACCCTGGATCTGCCGCTCGATGTGCGGCGCAAGATGTGGTTCAAACCGTTCATGCAGTCTTATCTGGTGGTCTTCATCGGTTATCTGACCATGTATTTGATCCGCAAGAACTTTAACATCGCCCAGAACGATATGATTTCCACCTACGGGTTGAGCATGACGCAACTGGGGATGATTGGTCTGGGGTTCTCCATCACCTACGGCGTGGGTAAAACGCTGGTTTCCTATTACGCTGACGGCAAAAACACCAAGCAGTTCCTGCCGCTTATGCTGATCCTTTCTGCGATTTGTATGCTCGGCTTCAGCGCCAGCATGGGAACGGGTTCCGTAAGTCTGTTCCTGATGATCGCCTTTTATGCCCTGAGCGGATTCTTCCAGAGCACCGGCGGCTCGTGCAGCTATTCCACCATCACCAAATGGACGCCTCGCCGTAAGCGCGGCACTTTCCTCGGTTTCTGGAATATCTCTCATAACCTTGGCGGTGCTGGTGCGGCCGGCGTGGCGCTGTTCGGTGCGAACGTACTGTTCGACGGACACGTGATTGGGATGTTTATCTTCCCGTCGATTATCGCTCTGATTGTCGGCTTTATCGGTCTGCGCTTTGGTAGCGACTCGCCGGAATCTTACGGTCTCGGTAAAGCTGAAGAACTGTTCGGCGAAGAGATCAGCGAAGAGGATAAAGAGACTGAAGAAAATGAGATGACCAAATGGCAGATCTTTGTTGAGTATGTGCTGAAAAACAAAGTGATCTGGCTGCTGTGTTTCTCCAACATCTTCCTGTACGTGGTGCGTATCGGTATCGACCAGTGGTCTACGGTGTACGCTTTCCAGGAGCTGAAACTGTCCAAAGAGGTGGCAATTCAGGGCTTTACCTTGTTTGAGGTGGGGGCGCTGGTCGGTACGCTGCTGTGGGGTTGGCTCTCGGATCTGGCGAACGGTCGCCGTGCGCTGGTGGCCTGTGTGGCGCTGGCACTGATCATCGCGACGCTTGGCGTGTATCAACATGCCAGTAACCAGTATGTCTATCTCGCGTCACTGTTTGCGCTCGGCTTCCTGGTGTTTGGCCCGCAACTGTTGATTGGCGTGGCGGCGGTAGGCTTTGTTCCGAAAAAAGCTATTGGCGCGGCGGACGGTATCAAAGGCACCTTTGCCTATCTGATCGGCGATAGCTTTGCCAAGTTAGGTCTGGGGATGATTGCCGACGGTACGCCGGTGTTTGGTTTGACCGGCTGGGCGGGTACCTTCGCCGCGCTGGACGCTGCCGCGATTGGCTGCATCTGCCTGATGGCGATGGTCGCCGTCATGGAAGAGCGCAAAATCCGCCGGGAAAGAAAAATTCAGCAGTTAAGAACCGCTTAAGTGTGTAGTGGGTAACATTTTGCCCAGCCAGTGCGCTGGGCTTTTTTATGCCTGTTTCTGGCGATGGTTAACTGAAATCAGTCAGCGATCTCATGGGAGGTGAAGGTAAAGGTTTCACCGTCAAACAGCCCCTGGCTGGTGAGTTTTAGTGCGGGGATCACCGGCAGAGAGAGAAACGCCATCTGAATAAACGGCTCATCAGGCAGAGTGCCACATTCTCTACCCGCCGCTTTTAGCGCATCGATCTGCTCCGCCAGAGAATCGGCGGTGTCGGTGCTCATTAACCCGGCAATCGGCAGCGGCAAATGGCATTGCACCTGTCCGCTGCGGACGACACAAAGCCCGCCGCCATCGTCAATCACCTGATTAACCGCCAGAGCCATCTCTTCCGCGCTGCGACCGATCACCACAATGTTATGGCTGTCATGGCTGACCGTCGCCGCCAGTGCGCCTTCACGTAGCCCGAATCCACCTAATAAACTGCAGGCCGGGGGCGACTGGCGACCGTAGCGTTCAAGCACGGCGATATAGCAAATATCATGACGATCGAAGCCCTCCGCGGAGCACACGCAGTCACTGGCGCCTGTCACCAGCTCGTTAGGGATAACATCGATCACCCGATAGCGTTTGCCGGGGGTGAAATGCAGCGGGAAGTCATCGGCGCAAACGGAGAGGCGCGCAATGGTATTGCCATACGGCGGAACGGTTTGCGCCAGCCTTGCCGGTTCTTCGGTTTTCAGACGTTCGGTGTCAACGGGTTCTCCTTTGACAAACACCTGCTGTACCGTCACGTTGCGAGCATCGCTGAGCAGGACAATATCCGCCTGTTTTCCGGGGGCCAGTAAGCCAAGATGGCGCAGGCCAAAATGATGAGCGGCGGACCAACTGGCGACGCGATAAGCAACGTGTAGCGGGACATTATGATGCAAAATCAACCGGCGAATCAGGGCGTCGATATGCCCTTCATGAGCGATCTCCCACGGGTTGCGGTCGTCGGTGCAGAGCAGACACTGTGGGCTGTTGAACGCGTTGATCAGCGGTGCCAGCGCATCGAGGTTGCGGGCGGCGGAACCTTCGCGGATCATCAGTGCCATCCCGCGTTGTAGCTTGCGACGCCCCTCCTCCAATGTGTAGCTCTCGTGGCAATTCTCGATCCCGGCGGCGATGTAGGCGTTGAGCGCCTTACCGCTCAGTCCTGGACAGTGGCCGTCCAGCGTCAGAGGGCGAAAGGCGTCCATTTTGTCGAGCAACGCATCCTGTCCGGCAATGACGCCTGGGTAATCCATCACTTCTGCCAGTCCGGCGACCAGCGGGTGATCGCGCCAGGTCAGCATCTGGTCGAGGGAGAAATGTGCGCCATTCACATCACATCCCTCCAGAGCGGGAACGCAGGAACTCACCTGCAGATACTGATTCTGCTTCGCCTGTTCGGCGCAGCGGATAAACCAGGAGAATCCTTTTTCGCCCATCACATTGACGATTTCATGTGGATCGCACACGACGGTGGTGAGCCCGCGCGGCAGCGTCGCGGTTTCAAAGGTCACCGGCGTCATCATGCTGGATTCAATGTGCAGGTGAGAGTCGATAAAGCCGGGTACTGCCGTTGCGCCGTGGGCGTCGATGCGCCGTAATGCCGGAGCGTCACAATACTCCGCCCCGATGCCCGCGATATGCCGTCCTTTGATTACGATAGGGCCGGTCATTTCTCCGCCATTGATAATATCGAGAAGGATGACATTATCAATAATATAATCAGCAACCGCTTCGCCGCGTGCGACGGCTAACAATTCCTGCTGTTCCTGACGGCTAATATAATGAAATTTATGACTTATGACGTTATTCATATTTTTCTCATTTTGATTTTATCAATTTGATTATTATTTATCATTAAGAAATGCCGGGTGATTATTTTAAGTTTATCGATTAACGGGCATTTGCATTGTGATTACAATCACTGAATTAAAGACGGGAGATGTTTTAAATGAGGCCTGCTTATATCTTCATGAATGGATGAGAAAAATGAATAATGATATCAGTGATGACGTGCAGCATGATTCAAATCACCTTTCGCGATTATTTAAACTCCGCCAGCATGGCACCGACGTGCGGACCGAAACGATTGCCGGGATGACGACGTTTTTAACGATGGTGTACATTGTTTTTGTTAACCCGCAAATACTCGGGGCCGCGCAGATGGACCCCAAAGTGGTGTTTGTCACCACCTGCCTGATCGCCGGTATTGGCAGCATCGCGATGGGCCTCGTCGCTAATCTTCCCGTTGCATTAGCGCCGGCGATGGGATTGAACGCGTTTTTTGCCTTTGTGGTGGTGGGCGCGATGGGGGTAAGCTGGCAAACGGGAATGGGGGCTATCTTCTGGGGGGCGGTCGGACTATTTTTACTCACCCTTTTTCGCATTCGTTACTGGATGATTTCCAATATCCCGATTAATTTACGTATCGGCATCACCAGCGGAATCGGTTTGTTTATTGCGTTAATGGGATTAAAAAACTCGGGCGTCATTATTGCAAATAAAGACACTCTGGTGACCATTGGTAACTTAAGCTCCCACAGCGTTTTACTCGGTATTTTAGGTTTCTTTATTATTACCGTACTGTCATCACGCCATTTTCATGCTGCGGTGTTGGTCTCTATTGTCGTCACCTCCTGCTGTGGATTATTTTTCGGCGATGTCCATTTTAGTGGCATCTATTCTGTGCCTCCCAGTATTAGCGGGGTGATGGGTGAGGTCGATTTAAGTGGTTCTTTATCGCTTAATCTGGCCGGGATTATCTTTTCGTTCATGCTCATCAATTTGTTTGATTCATCAGGAACATTAATTGGTGTGACGGATAAAGCCGGGTTAATCGGTAGCGACGGTAAATTTCCTGGTATGAGGCGAGCGCTGTATGTCGACAGTGTGAGTTCGGTTGCCGGGGCGTTTATCGGCACCTCTTCCGTGACGGCCTATATTGAGAGTACCTCGGGCGTGGCGGTTGGCGGGCGCACCGGCCTGACGGCGGTGGTGGTTGGCGTGCTCTTCCTGTTGGTCATGTTTTTTTCTCCGCTGGTGAGTATGGTTCCCGCTTATGCAACGGCAGGCGCGCTGATCTTTGTCGGTGTGCTGATGACTTCCAGCCTCTCCCGCGTTAACTGGGATGATTTAACCGAATCGGTACCTGCGTTTATCACCACGGTGATGATGCCTTTTAGTTTTTCCATTACTGAGGGGATCGCGCTTGGTTTTATGTCGTACTGCATCATGAAAGTGTTTACCGGACGCTGGCGGGAACTGAACCTGTGCGTCGTTGTGGTCGCGGTGCTGTTTGCGCTGAAAATCATTCTGGTGGATTAGTATTCACGGGCCGTTTCCAGATATCATGAGCGCTGATAAAGCAGGAGAACGCATGATCTGGATAATGCTGGCCACACTGGCGGTGGTGTTTGTTATCGGGTTTCGGATACTCACTTCCGGATCCCGACGGGCGATTCGCCGCTTGAGCGAGCGTCTGAATATTGATGTGGTGGCGGTAGAATCGATGATCGATCAGATGGGCAAAGCGCAGGGTGAGGCATTTATGCAGTATCTCCATCGCCCCGACGAGTCACATCTGCAAAATGCCGCTCAGGTTTTGTTGATCTGGCAGAGCGTCATTGTGGACGGCAGTGAGCAGAACCTGTTGCAGTGGCATCGCCTGCTACAAAAGGCCAGGCTGGCTGCGCCAATCACCGACGCGCAGGTGCGTCTGGCGCTCGGTTTCTTACGTGAGGTTGATCCGGATATGCAGGACATCAATGCCTTCCAGATGCGCTACAACGCTTTTTTTCAGCCCGAAGACGGTGTGCACTGGCTGCATTAAGATCAATATGGATGATGAATGTCGTTAACTGAGCTGACGATATTCATCATGAACCCTGCCATTCGTCTTTATACCAGAACTTTTAGTCCATGCTTTTGGACGACGCTCAGTAGTTTGAGAGACATTCCGCTTGGGCGTTTCGCACCGCTCTCCCATTTTTGCACTGTGGACACACTGGTGTTCAGGTAGCGTGCGAATACGGGTTGGCTCACGTTGAACTTCTCGCGCAGTGCTTTAATTTCAAGCGGCAGGAGATCGTTAACCTCGCTCAGACAGGTCTTGTCGAAATGGCGCATTGTTTCCTGAGGAATCACCTCAACGCTATACAATCCGGATGCTGCGCTGTGGATGGCTTCGAAGGCTGGGCTTTTAAAGTTATTTTTTTCCGTCATCGCTGACCTCCACCAGTTCTTTACTCTTAAGCAACGCCATAATGTTGTCATCAGTTAGACGAGAGTAATGTTTTGCTAACTCACGAAAGCCCGCCAGTTCGTTGATAGTGATATTTGTCATATCCTGTTTGGCATACAAAAACGTGTAAAACCAGTGGATTCCACCCCTCGCGAGGATAATTGCGCGGTCACGGTTCTGGTTTAGACGCTTTTTAAACACGCCGCCTCCCAGATCGTCTGCCTGCCCCTGCAAAATGGCTGCAATTGCCTGATATAACGCATCATCTTTGATGGCATGGTTTTTTGCTTCCCTGGAAAACCATTTGGTTTTGAATACACGCATCGGAGACATCCTGTAACTATAAGTATAGCACCTGGTGGCATACTATGCGTTTCAAAACGATGTTAAATAACCTCTACGCATATATTTCATCTCTGCGAACCTCCTCGAAAGCGACGATGCAAACGACGAAAGTTGCCAAAACGTTAAATACGTCACAATTAAAATGTTACACTGCGTGACTTTTCCACAAGAACACCACGCAGGTCGCATAAATGAGTGAATGTATCGAAGAGAAAACCCGCGCTGACGTTGTCGCCCGCCCGAACTGGTCGGCGGTATTTGCCGTGGCGTTCTGTGTTGCTTGCCTGATTACCGTCGAGTTTTTACCCGTCAGTCTGTTGACGCCAATGGCGCAGGACCTGGGGATTTCTGAAGGCGTTGCCGGACAGTCGGTGACCGTCACCGCGTTTGTCGCCATGTTTGCCAGTCTGTTTATCACGCAGATCATTCAGTCTACCGATCGTCGCTATGTGGTGATTCTGTTCTCCGTATTACTGACCCTTTCCTGCCTGCTGGTCTCTTTTGCCAACTCCTTTGCGTTGTTGCTGGTGGGACGCGCCAGTCTGGGGCTGGCGCTGGGCGGATTCTGGGCGATGTCGGCTTCACTGACCATGCGGTTGGTTCCGCCGCGTACGGTGCCGAAAGCGCTGTCGGTGATTTTCGGTGCAGTTTCCATCGCGCTGGTGATTGCCGCTCCGCTGGGCAGTTTTCTGGGCGGGATCATCGGCTGGCGTAACGTCTTTAACGCGGCGGCGGTGATGGGTGTGCTGTGTATTGTCTGGGTGGTGAAATCACTGCCGTCACTGCCCGGCGAGCCTTCTCATCAGAAGCAGAACATGTTCAGTCTGTTGAATCGTCCCGGTGTTGCGGCAGGGATGATCGCCATCTTTATGTCCTTTGCCGGACAGTTTGCGTTCTTCACTTACATCCGCCCGGTGTATATGAATCTGGCAGGCTTTGATGTCGATGGCCTGACGCTGGTGCTGCTGAGTTTTGGCATCGCCAGTTTTGTCGGCACCTCGCTGTCGTCCATGATTCTTAAACGCTCGGTCAAGCTGGCATTAGCCGGTGCGCCGCTGGTACTGGCGCTGAGCGCGTTGGTGCTGACGCTGTGGGGGAGTGACAAGATTGTGGCGGCCAGCATTGCGATTATCTGGGGACTGGCGTTTGCGCTGGTGCCGGTGGGGTGGTCGACATGGATTACCCGATCGCTTGCCGATCAGGCTGAAAAGGCTGGATCCGTCCAGGTCGCCGTGATCCAGCTTGCCAATACCTGTGGGGCTGCGGTGGGAGGCTATGCACTCGATAACCTTGGCCTGCTGTCGCCCCTGATGCTCTCCGGCAGCCTGATGCTGCTGACGGCGCTTCTGGTGGCAGCGAAAGTTCGCATAAAGGGTATGCAATGATCTCACACTCTGTTTGCCGGATGGCGCTGCGCTTATCCGGCCTACAATACAGAGACTTGTAGGCCGGATAAGGCATTTATGCCACCATCCGGCATAACGCGATATTGCCCATCAGAACCACGCTTCCCACATCGCGCCGACGTTGAAATCGTCCAGCGTTTCGTCATCCGTGCCGTTCACGCGAGCGGTGCGGTCGTTATCCACTTTGCCGCCGGTGACGTAGAAGCGCAGCATCGGGCGGAACTCCGGTCCCATCGCAATCGACATGTTCTGCGACAGCGTCAGCTTCCAGCCTTTGTTATCGCCGCCGTTGTCATAGTCAACACGCTGATAGCCCGCTTCCAGCCAGGTGGAGTGCACGTCGTTCCAGAAGTACATTGGACGCACAATGGCACCGTAGTTCTTGCGATTTTCACTCTGATCGGCGCTGTTGTCGTAGTCATGGAATGCCAACAGGTATTCAACCTGCGCCTGCTGCGTAAACTTGTGGCTACCTTCGAAGCTGGCGTAAATTGCCGTCAGATCGTCGGTTTTGTTGTAGACGCTATTGTCGGAATTATCAGAGTAACGGGCGATCACTTTGTTGACGCCGCTGTCATTGGTATGGCTTACCACAAACGCGCCCTGCCAGGCGTTCAGGCGGTCGTCGGTATCGACAGCCTTCGAGTCAAAGCCATAGTTGGCATAGATTTCCAGATCTAACGGGCCGAGCTTCATACCGTGAATTTTTGAGGTCACGGCGTAGTTGCCTTTGTCACCGGTGCCGGAACCGCCGGTACAGGTGATGCGTGACGGGTTGGCTTCATCCTCCATCACTTCCGGGCTGCACGATTCCACGGCGGCCACGGTCGCCACGTCAAACTGCACGCCGCCAATATCGAAGTTCTTCACCCCGGCGCCCTGGCCGTCGTGGTTCATCCAGAAGTAGTCGTTGATCCCTTGTTGCGGACGCTGGTGGAAGTCGCGACCCGCCCAGATATAAGCGTTCGGGTTAGATTCCAGAACGTTGGTCACTCCCGCGTAGGCTTTTTTGAGGTTCACCTCGTCGCCCCAGTGGTCGATCATGACGTTGATATCCCAGATTGCGCCGTTGTCGCCTTTGAATGCTTTGGAAAGCTGGAATTCGCCGCCGTTGCCTTCATTACCCAGACGACCAATGGCGGACGCGCCGTTATAGGAACCGTCCACGCCGACGTACTTCTGATCGCCGCTCTGGAAGTGCGCGCCGTAACGCGCATAGCCGCTGAATTTCACACCGAACGGAATGGCCATATCGGGCGACTGCGCGGCGCTTTGCGGCTCAACAATCACATCGGTTTTTTTCGCCACAGCAGCGTCCATTTTCGCCTGACGTTCCGCAAGGGCGTTGTCTACGGCTTTGGCGACAATGGCGTCGATTTGTTCCTGAGTAAATTCCTGTGCGAGTACAGAAATCGGGCAAAGCGCGGCCACGACCGCCATGGCTAATGGAAGTTTTTTTATCATGTTCATGGTTATCTCATTTACGTTTTATCCTTCAGTTTGCATTGAGCATTCTGAATAGATGTGCGCATTAATTTATTTTAAGATAATAACCATCCCGCCTCGGTGTCATTCGCTATCACCAAAACAAGTTGATCTGTTATTTATAGATAGAGGTACAGATAGTATTTATTTAATCGTAGTGACGTCTCCGTTTATTATTATACCCTTCGTCTTTCAAGCAGCTTCTTTGTTGGCTACGTTCGTTCACCCCAGTCACTTACTTGAGTAAGCTCCAGGGGATTCTCTCTCTTGCCGCCTCGAAGCAACTCGAAATCCATTGGGTATAGATTTAAATTAACGTTGATAGAGGTGAATAATTTCTTCTGACAGTTCGCGGGCTAGCAGCGATGTCATTAAATGATCCTGCGCATGCACCATAATTAACGTCATGGGTTGCCGGGCTTCCCCGGCATCCTGTTCGATCAATTTGGTTTGCATGTGGTGGGCCTGACGGGCGTAACCGTCAGCTTCCCGAAGCAGGCTTTTCGCCTCGTCAATGTTGCCTGCGCGCGCGGCGTGCAGCGCCTCGAAGCACAGACTACGGGACTGTCCGGCATTGACGATAATTTCCATTACTGCTTCTTCTAATGCAATCATTGTCTGTATCTCTTAATCGAATCCGTTATGTTCGGCGGTATTGGCGAACCACTCGCCGCTCTTTTTCACCGTACGTTTTTGCGTATCTAAATCTAACTGGACAAAACCATAGCGGTTTTTATATCCGTTGAGCCATGACCAGTTATCAATAAAGGTCCACATATGGTAACCAAGGCACTGACAGCCTTCACTGATCCCTTTATGCAGCCATTTAAGATGTTCAGCGACAAATTCAATACGGTAGCTGTCGTTAATTTGTCCATCCTGAATAAAGCGGTGTTCGTTTTCTACGCCCATTCCGTTTTCAGAAATAAAGCAGCGTGGGTTGCCGTAATTATCACGCAGATTGGTAATAATATCGTAAATACCCGGCTCATAAATTTCCCAACCACGATAAGGGTTCATTTTGCGGCCTGGCATTTCATAGTAATCAAACAGCCACTCCGGCATAAAGGGCGCATTCAGATTAACGGCGGTATCGCGGCATTTCACCCGACGCGGCTGGTAGTAGTTAATGCCCAGCAGGTCGATTTTGCCCTCTGCAATCAGCTGCGCGTCACCCGGTTGGCAGGCTGGCAGTTGATCGTACTCTTTCAGTAATGCCACCAGATCAGCTGGATATTCCCCTTTCAGCACCGGGTCGAGGAAACTGCGGTTGAACAGCAGATCCGCGTGGTGCGCGGCTTTCACATCCGCAGGGTGCTGTGAGCGCGGATAAGAAGGCGTCAGGTTGAGCACGACGCCGATTTCGCCGTCGTTGTTGCCCGCGCGATATGCGCGAACCGCCGTCGAGTGTGCCAGCACGGTGTGATACGCCACGGTGGCTGCGCGTCTGAAATCCACCACGTTGGGGTAATGGAAGTCATACAGATAACCGCCTTCCACCGGCACAATCGGCTCGTTAAAGGTGAACCAGTGCTTAACGCGGTTGCCGAACAATTCGAAACACGTCTGTGCGTAGCGGCCAAAGGCTTCCACGACGTCACGGTTTTCCCAGCCGCCTTTCTCCTGCATCACCATCGGCATGTCGAAGTGAAACAGTGTGATAAACGGCGTGATGCCCTGCTCCAGCAGTTCGTCGATAACGTTGTTATAGAACGCCACCGCATCAGGGTTCACCTCGCCCGTGCCGTCAGGAATCAGGCGCGACCAGCTTAACGAGGTGCGGAAGCTGTTATGTTTCAACTGCTTCAGCAGCGTGATGTCCTGTTTCCAGTGCTGATAAAAGGTTGAGGTGTTCGCCGGGCCAACCCCCTGATGGAAACGACCTGGCTGGCGGTCGAACCACACATCCCATGTGGTCTGGCTTTTGCCGCCGTTCAGGCTATCCCCTTCGGTTTGCAGCGCTGAGCAAGCACTGCCCCACCAGAAGTTTTCAGGAAAACGGTATCTCATTGTTCTGACTCCTTGATTCATTATGAGTTGCTACGGGCAGCGTTCGCCACGGAGACGGCATCCTGGGCTTTTTGCTCTTCTGTTTTCATCAGGGAGCGTTCGTATGCGCGCAGGAACGGGAGGTAAATCAACGCTGACATCACCATACAGATCAGGCACATCACCACCGGACTAAAGGCCCAGTTTGCCGCCCACGAGGCGCCAATGGGTGCGGGCGTGGTCCACGGCGTCAGTGACACCACCTGATCCAGCCAGCCCAGGCGGGTCGCGGCGTAAGCCAGTACGGCGTTGATCATGGGCACGAAAACGAACGGGATAAACAGCATCGGGTTCATGATGATCGGCGCACCGAACAGAATAGGCTCATTAATGTTGAAGAAGCTAGGAACGATGCCCATTTTGCCGATCGTCCGCAGATGGGTAATGCGACTACGCAGCAGCAGGAAAGCCAGTGGTAAAGTCGAGCCCACGCCGCCAATCAGCAGGTAGTGATCCCAGAAACCTTGTAGATAAACGTGCGGCAGTGCGACACCCGCCGCGAGAGCGGCCTGGTTTGCCGACAGATTTGCCATCCAGAATGGGTTCATAATGCCCGTGACGATCAGCGAGCCGTGAATACCGGCAAACCAGAAAATCTGGCACATCAGGACCGAAAGCAGAATCGCCGGCAGGGAGTCAGATGCTGAAACCAGCGGTGCCAGCAGGTGCATAATCGCCTGCGGAATAATCATTCCGGTCTGCGCTTCAATAAACAGATTCAGCGGATGTAGCGTCGCAATGACCACCAGAACCGGGATAAGGATCTCAAATGAGCGGGCGACGCCGGTCGGAACCTCTTTCGGCAGGCGGATAGTGATGTTGTGTTGCTTCAGCCAGGCATAAACGCGGGTGGAATAAATCGCGGTGATCAGCGCGGTAAAGATCCCCTGACCGGAAAGGTACTGTGTGGAGATTTTCCCGTCGGCATACGGTGCGGCGACCAGTAAAAAGGCCATAAACGCCAGCAGACCGGACATAATCGGATCGAGATTAAACTGACGGCCCAGACTGGCGCCAATGCCCACGGAGATGAAGAACGTCATAACGCCCATGCTGAGGTTAAACGGCAGCATCAACTGTTCACGGTATGTGGCGGAAAAATCGAGCCAGCCACGGGCAAAGCTGTTGGTGGTTTCGGCAGAGAACGGCGGGAAAATAAACACCAGCATGAACGAGCCGATGATCATAAACGGCAGCGCCGCGGTAAAACCATCACGAATCGCAATCACGTATTTCTGCTGGCCCAGTTTACCGGCAAGAGGCGTGATGGATTGTTCTATGACAGCAACCATTGACTGATATAACGAACTCATAATGACACCTTTCTAATGTGCCGCTTCAATCAGCGACAGAGCAAAATCCAGCACCTTGTCACCGCGTTGCATTCCGTAATCCTGCATATCAATGGCCTTTACGGGGATGTTTTGGGTGGCAGCCTTCTCTGAGAGCGTGTTAAGCATGTATTTTACCTGGGGGCCAAGCAGCACCACCTGGTAATTTGGAAACTGAATGTCAAATTCGGAAACGCCATATGCATCAATTTGGACTGGCAGCTTCCGCTCTTCTGCGGCTTCGACCATTTTACGAACCAGCAGACTGGTGGACATCCCTGCAGAGCAACACAACATAATCCTGAACATTATTAACCATCCTCAAAATGTAAAAACTTATTGCGAGTCTGATTTGATATCATACGGAAACCGGTTTCCATACGAAGCAAACGGAACTGTGACAACCGTCAATATCTTATTCTTATAAGGCTAATTATTTGGATTTGGCTCACGCTTTTGGTGCTATTTCACGCTTTTTGAGTGGAAACGGAAAATCGGTTTCCATGAAAAACGGAAACAGCTATACTGCGGGTGGTGATTATTTGAGCCAATGTTAAATTCAGGATTGAAGGAGCCAGGCAGGCTCTGTCAGGGGAGAATGATGTCTACTATCAACGATGTATCGCGTTTGGCTGGCGTGTCTAAAGCCACGGTGTCGCGCGTGTTGAGCGGATCGCGTGGTGTGAAGGAAGCCAGTCGTCTTGCCGTGTTAAAGGCGGTGGATGAGCTGAACTATCGTCCGAATGTGATTGCCCAGTCGCTACTCAGCCAGAGCACCGGCTGCATTGGCGTGATTTGCGCGCAGGACAACATCAACCAGACGACGGGCTACCTTTACGCACTGGAAAAACATCTGAGCCAGCACCAAAAACACCTGTTGCTTCGCTTCGCTAACACCAAAGCAGAGGTGATGAGCGCCCTCGATGAATTAAGCTGTGGCCTGTGTGACGATGTGCTGATTATTGGGGCGCGTTTCCCGCTGAATATCAGCCAGGAAAACGTCATTCTGGTAGATTGTCTGGAAGCGGGCGACGATGTGACCAGTATTCAGTTTGACCACAGCTTTGCCACCGAAACAGCCTGTAACTATCTGATTAGTCAAAATCGTCGGCAGATAGCCCTCATTCATCCTGAAGGCATGGGTTTCTCCAAACAGGTGCTGCTCGGCTACAAACATGCGCTGGAGAAGAATTTCCTGCCCTTTAACCGTAACCTGGTGTTTATGGAAGCCACCTCTTCCTCGGTAGCGTTACAGGAGTTGTTGAATAACGCCTCCACGCTCAATTTTAACGCGCTGCTGGTGGCGGATGAGCAGCAGGCTCAGCGGGTGATCCCGCAATTGCAGGCGTTTAATAAGTCGGTTCCGGAAGATATTATGATCTTCAGCCTTGCCGGTTCGCTGCATCTGCCGGGGATCCCGACCATCCCGGCAATCGAATACTCCATGGATGCGATGGCGGCGCGGATTGTCAGCTGGCTGAATGAAAAAACGCAAAGCATGTTGGGATCGTACGTGCTGCGCGGCGACCTCATCATTCCGGATGTTCGCCAGCGGTAAGCTTATTATCGGGCGTGAAGCGCAGGCTTCACGCTACATATCCGGGCATTCCACCTTGCCGAGCGCTTCCCAGTAGTTGCTCTGATTATTCCTTTCCATCGCCACCGCCGCCTCGCGGATGTGCTGCTGATTGCCTTCATTCGCCATGATCGTTTTTTCCCACGCCTCGTCTGAAGGCGAACCTTGCGGCGTACAAATTTTGCGTAAGTCTTTGAGTATCGTATTTTTTTCGTGCGCGGATTGCAGTGCGCCGTAAGGCGAGTCGGCCTGCGCCAGAGCCGGCAGCAAGAAAAGGGCGGCAATGATCGGTAAAACGGCTCGTTTCATGATAATAATCCTTGTAGTCGATGCGCATCATTTCAAGAATAAGTGTAGACGGTGTACGACTCTCTCAGCTGCCCGTGCGAATGTCGGAAAACGCTTCAGCCAAAAGTTGTATTTTTTCAGGAGGATAGAATGCAGATACAGATTACCGATACCGTTACCGAAGACGATCAAAACGCGCTGCTCACCGGATTGCGTGCTTACAATTTTCAGTTTCTGCAAACGAGAAATTTTGGCGATCTGGCGGTTTACTGGCGTGACGAGCAGCAGAAAATCCGGGGGGGATTAATTGGCAAAATCAAAGGGGAATGGCTGAGCATTGATTTGTTATGGATGCATGAATCTCTGCGTAAAGGCGGTTACGGTAGCCAGCTAATCCAGGCCGCAGAGCACGCCGCTCGCGAAAGAGGATGTCTCCATGCGCTGGTCGATACCCTGAGTTTTCAGGCGCTGCCGTTCTACCAGAAGAACGGTTACCAACTGCAACTGACGCTTGATGACTTCCCGGAAAAAGGGGCTGCCCGGCATTATTTATCGAAAACATTTTGATGACCGGAGGCATTCGCCGTGACGTCTGGACGCCGATTCACTTTCTTGCATAGCAGAATAGTGTATGTTCTGAACAATCATTTAATTCTTAAGCGGTAAAGAGATGAGACGGATCGAGATCGTACTGGGAGAGCTTGAAAGGCTGACGCGTGGGCTGGATCGTGCCGATTTGGCGCAGGAGACGGCATTCACCGCGGAGGCGATTGGCTTCAACCTGGGGCTGGCGCGCAACTCGGTCAGTAAAGATCTCAACCAATTGTGGAATGACGGTCTGGCGATTAAAAGCCGGGGGCGTCCGGTGTTCTTCCTGCACCGCCAGACGCTGGAGACATTGCTGGGACGCAAACTGGAGAGTAGCGAGCGCGAGGTGCGCTCAGTGGCCGACCTGCTTCCGCAAGCGGAAAATACGGGCGACGACGATCCTTTCACCGGCCTGATTGGCTACGACCGCAGCCTGCGCGATGCGGTTGAAAAAGGCCGCGCCGCCGTGCTCTATCCGCAGGGGTTGCATGTGCTGCTGACCGGCCCGTCCGGCGTGGGGAAAACCTTTTTTGCCGAACTGATGCACCGCTTCGCCTGCGAAAAGGCCGTCGGTTCCCCGCCGCCGCTGGTCTACTTTAACTGCGCCGAGTACGCCCATAACCCGGAACTGCTCTCTTCACACCTGTTTGGCCATCGTCAGGGGGCATTTACCGGCGCGAACGAGAATAAACCCGGTCTGGTTGAGCAGGCGGATGGCGGCTATTTACTGCTTGATGAAGTGCACCGTCTGCCCTACGAAGGTCAAGAAAAACTGTTCTCTATTCTCGATAAGGGTGAGTACCGTCCACTGGGGGACAGCAGCAAGGCGCGTCCGATCTCGGTACGGCTGATTTGCGCCACCACGGAACCGGCGAGTTCGTCGCTGTTGCGTACCTTCCAGCGACGAATTCAGGTGAGTATCGATTTGCCGGGAATTCGTCAGCGATCGATTGAAGAACAAGTGGAGCTGATTGTCGGTTTCCTGCAGCGCGAAAGTCGCAAAATCGAGCGCACGGTCAGCATCGACAAAACGCTACTGCTCTGGCTGTTGAACAAACCGCTGGAGGGCAACATTGGTCAGTTGAAGAGCGATATCCAGTTCCTGTGCGCCCAGGCGTGGGCGTCGGGGATGACGGAACATAATGACACACTACAGCTGGATAAACGGCTGGCAGAGATACCGTTCCACGCCACGCCGGAGCAACGTCTGCTGGTTGATGCCTTGTTTGAAGGGAAAGAGCGGCTGAACATTGATGCGCGCACGTTGCCGGCGCTGAAAACGTCGCTGGCGACCGGGGCGGAAATCGAAGAGAGCGATCTGTTTTACAGCTTCCTGACCCGTGAATATGTCAATCTGCGCAACAGTAATGTCCCGCCAGCGGAAACGCTGGCTATCCTGAAAAACAAGCTGAGTTCAATCTTCGAATATGGCCTCTATAGTCGCGATAGCGTGGCGCATCCACCGCGTTATGGCGATCAAATCGAAGAACGTGTGACGCTGTTGATCGGCTGCGTGGAACAGGTGCTGGGTTTTACGCTGCCGGAAAATCTGGTAAACCCGCTGCGCAAGCACTTCCTGGCGCTGATTGGCTATGTCCAGCGCGGGTTGATTCCCCAGCTCTACTCTTCCAGCCTGATCCTCGATCGCTGCAAAGATGAATACGATAACGCCACGCTGCTGTGCCGCAAAATCAATGAACTGCTGCATATTCAGTGCCCGGCGACAGAAGTCGTCTGGCTGTGTCTGTTCCTGAAAGAGTGTCGTCACTACCGCCAGCGCATTGATGCCAGTCCGGATTGCGGGGTGATTCTGGTCGCTCACGGCGCGACAACCGCGACCAGCATGGCGCAGTATGTTAACCGTGTACTGGAACGCGACCTGTTCAGCGCAGTCGACATGCCGTTTGAGCAGTCAGTACATGACACGCTGGAAACGCTGACCCAGATTATTCAGACCCAACGCTATCAGCGGCTGATCCTGATGGTCGATATTGGTTCGCTGGTACATTTTGGCAGTACGATCAGCAAGTTATTTCAGATAGACGTCCTGCTGATGCCCAACATCACGCTGACCAGCCTGCTGGAGATTGGGCTAGATTTAAGCTACGAAACCAGCGATTTACCCCAGTTGGCGGCGCTCATGCAGAGTAAAAACATCCCCTGCCAGCTGTGTACGCCGCAGCAGGAAAACGGCGGCAAAGTGCTGGTCGTCTCCTGCATTACCGGCATGGGGACGGCGGAAAAGATTAAAAAAGTGCTCGAGGAGAGCTTCGGCGAACTGATGTCGCAGGACACGCGAATGGTGATCCTCGATTACAACGACGTACGCAGTCTCGAACGAGTCCAGCAGGCGCTGAATGCCAATGAGCGACTGGCGGGGATTGTCGGCACTTTCCAGCCCGGTCTACCGGATATTCCGTTTATCTCGCTGGAAGAACTGTTCTCTGAGCAAGGACCGGAGCTGGTGTTAAGCCTGCTGACGCCGGATCTCTCCAGCGCCGAGCGCCGTCTGGAGATGGAGCGCAGCGCGATGCGCTTTATCAGCGCGCTGACTATGGAGAGCATCATCAACCATATTTCAGTGCTCAATCCGCAGCGCATTCTGAAGGAGATGGAGGGCGTGCTTAACCATCTGACGACTGCGCTTTCCCTCAAACCCAGTCGCCAGGTGACACTACGCTTCCTGATCCACTGTTGTTGCATGGTTGAGCGTATCGTGATCAACCGTAAACCGTTACAGATGGCGCTGGAAAACAAACCGAATCTGGATCCCCGCGCGTTTAGTGTCATTAAATCTGCGTTTCTGCCGACCGAAGAGGCCTATGCCATCCGGTTATCGGATGCGGAATATTTTTATATCTACGAACTGCTTTATAGCTGATCCCTTAACGGGCGAGGCGTTGCGCCTTGCCCGCTCTCCTTTCCCCCTCGCGTGACACAAATACTGGCACAGCCTTTGCTCTTACTTTGATGAGTTTTGCCGGATGGCGGCATAAATGCCTTATCCGGCCTACAAAAGCACTATCCGTAGGCCTGATAAGCGAAGCGCCATCAGGCATTGCAAGTCTCATGTAATCGCGCCAGGAGGCCATTTTGACTACCACTCAACCGTTGCCCGAAATTCTGCTGCTTACGCATGGCGGCTGGGGACAACAGCTCTGTAACAGCCTGCGCATGGTGATGGGCGAAATTAAAGGCGTGACGGAAATTGCGCTGATGCCCGTCGATACGTTGGGCGAGTTTTATCAGCGTGTCGAAGACGTGGTGAAAACCATGCCGGATGGCTCACTGATTCTGACCGATTTTGTTGGCGGCACGACGTCGAATGTGGCGGCGCGGCTGAGCGCGGATTATCCGGTGGCAGTCATTTCCGGATTGAACGCGTCGCTGCTGCTGGAAGCACTGGACAAACGTGAACACGGTTCACTGACCACCTGCGTCAGCGAACTGGTGGAAGCCGGACGCAGCAGTTGCCTGGACGTTGTCGCTCACGTCCGTCAATTACAACAATCACAATAAGGAAAATCATCATGGCAAACATCGTGTTATGTCGTATCGATAGCCGACTGATCCACGGACAGGTGGTGACGAAGTGGGTCGGACAGTCCCAGGCCAACCGCATCGCGGTGGTCAGCGATGAACTGGATGCCGATCCGTTTATGAAAAACATCTACCTGATGGCCGCGCCGCCGAACATCAAAGTGGATTGCTACAGCAACCAGAGCTTTGCGGCCTCATGGCAAGAGAGCCAACTGGGCGACGGCAATGTGCTGGTGCTGTTCCCTTCTCTGGCGGCGATTCAGCAGGCCGTACAACAGGGGTTTGATGTCTCCACGATTCAGGTTGGTGGTCTGGGCGGTGGACCAAACCGCAAAGCGGTATTCCAGAACATTACGCTCGATGAAAAAGACGTTGGCATTCTTAACGACCTGAAAAGTCGTGGGATTCAGGTGTTCTTCCAGACTATCCCGGAAGATAAACCGCAGTCGCTGGACGATATCCTGAAAAAATTCTAATTCTCTGATAATGGGATAACACTATGGATACCTTAGTTTTTGCAAGCCTCATGGGGTTGTATTACTGGTTTGCCCGCTTACGCCTTGGCTACACCTTCTCTGCCATGCTGCTTCAGCCGGTGGTGGTGGCTGTCTTCGTCGGGCTGCTGCTTGGCAACATGCAGACCGCGATGATTATCGGCGCGGGGATGCAGCTCGTTTATCTCGGCGTGACCTCAACGCCTGGCGGTAACGTGCCGTCAGATCCGGCGCTGGCGGCCTGTATCTCGATTCCCATCGCGGTGAAAGCCGGGATGGATCCGAACCTGGCCATTGCGCTGGCGATCCCCTTCGGCGTGATCGGCGTCTTCCTTGACCAGTTACGTCGTACCCTGAACGCCGCCTGGGTGCATATGGCGGATAAGCACGCGGAAACGGCGAACATGTCGGGCATTATGCGCTGTGCGTTCCTCTACCCGGCGCTGCTCGGACTGGCGTTGCGTTTCCCGGTGGTGTTTGCCGCGAACTACTTCGGTCAGGACGTGGTGGAAAGTTTCCTCAAACTGATGCCGCACTGGCTGACCCACTCCTTTGAAATCATGGGCGGGATCCTACCAGCGCTGGGCTTCGCGATCACCATTATGGTGATCGGTAAAAAGAGCCTGCTGCCGTGGTTTATCGGTGGATTCTTCGCGGTGCTGTACCTCAAGGTGGACATCATGGCGATGGCGATCTTCGGTACCTGTGTGGCCTTCCTGATTAAAGGTCTGGCGAAAAATGAAGGAGCAGCATGATGAGCAGCGACGTAATGCAGCATGAACTGGTTGAGCGCGCACGGACAACCGGGGCGTTGACCAAAGCGGATATCACCAAAGCGTGGTTTATCTACTGGCTGGGCGCGGAAGTCTCCAACTCTTATGAACGTTTGCAGAGCCTGATTTTCTGCGCCTCGATGACACCGATCATCAAAAAGCTCTACCCGCAAAAAGAGGAACAGGTGGAGGCGCTGAAACGACACCTGAACTTCTTCAACTCCGAGCAAACATTTGGCGCGGTGATCCAGGGGATTTCCATCGCCATGGAAGAGCAGAAAACGCGCGGCGAGCCGATCAGCGATGCCTCAATTACCGGGATTAAAACCGGTCTGATGGGTCCGCTGGCCGGGATGGGCGACTCCATCGTCTGGGCTGCCGTCATGCCGCTGCTCATTGCGATTTTCATCCCTTTCGCCGCCAATGGCAGCGCGTTTGGCGGTATTGCGCCGCTGATCCTCTATCCGGCGATTACCCTGGCGATCAGCTACGGTCTGATCCACAAAGGCTACACTCTGGGACGTGATTCTATCGTCGGGCTATTGCAGGGGGGGCGAATCAAAGAACTGATCTACGGCGCGAACGTGCTGGGGTTGATCATGATGGGCGCGCTGTCGGCAAGCTACGTCAAGATCACCACGCCGTTGAAAATCAGCGCCCTGAAGGGTTCTGAAGTGGTCGTGCAGCAGATCCTCGACTCCATCGCGCCGGGTCTGTTGCCGCTGGCGGCGGTGTTTGCCATCTACATCTTTCTGGTGAAGAAAGGGCCGCGATACACCACCATTCTGCTGTCGATTGTGGCGCTTAGCGTGGTCTGTTCGCTGCTGGGAGTGTTGTAAGTCATGACACAAAATATCTATCAACAGCTGGGGCTAAAACAGGTGATTAACGCCTGCGGCAAGATGACGATTCTTGGCGTCTCCAGCGTCGCGCCGGAGGTGATGCAGGCCACGGCGCGGGCGGCCTCCGCCTTTGTCGAAATCGATAAGCTGGTGGATCGCACCGGTGAACTGGTTTCCCGCTTTACCGGCGCACAGGACAGCTATGTGACCTCCTGCGCGTCGGCGGGGATCGCCATTGCCGTGGCGGCCGCCATTACCCGCGGCGATCAGGCGCGTGTAGCGTTGATGCCGGACAGCCGCGGAATGGCCAACGAAGTGGTAATGCTGCGCGGGCATAACGTGGACTACGGCGCGCCGATTACCAGCGCCATTCGTCTGGGCGGCGGGCGCGTTGTGGAAGTCGGCTCGAGTAACCTGGTTGCACGCTGGCAACTGGAGAGCGCCATTACTGACGAGACCGCCGCGCTGCTGTATGTGAAATCGCACCACTGCGTGCAGAAGGGCATGCTCAGCATTGACGACTTTGTGCAGGTTGCGCAGATTCATAACCTGCCGCTGATTGTCGATGCTGCCGCCGAGGAGGATTTACACGCCTGGATCGCGAGCGGGGCGGATATGGTTGTCTACAGCGGGGCGAAAGCCTTTAATGCGCCTACCTCCGGATTTATCACCGGCAATAAAACGTGGATTGCCGCCTGTAAAGCGCAACATCACGGGATTGCCAGAGCGATGAAAATCGGCAAGGAGAACATGGTCGGGCTGGTGTATGCGCTGGAAAACTATCACCAGGGGCAGGCCGTGGTGACCGCCGAACAGTTGCAACCGACGGCGGAGGCGATTTCGTCCATTCGCGGGCTGACCGCTGATATCGAGCAGGACGAAGCCGGGCGCGCCATCTGGCGCATTCGCGTTCGGGTTGATGCGCAGGCGTTTGGTCTGGACGCGCGTGAAGTCGAAGCCCAACTGCGAAGTGGCGATATCGCCATTTACGCACGGCGCTATAACCTCCATCAGGGCGTATTCAGCCTCGACCCACGTACGGTCGCTGAGGGGGAAATGGCGTTGATTGTGGCGCGACTCAAGGAGATAGCAGAACATGCAGCAGATTAACTTTTATCGTCAGCGTGTGGCGATTAACGTGCTGGCGAAAGATATCGCTAACGCCAGGGAAATCTATGACGCCGCTGAGGGACATGCGGTGATTGGCATCCTGTCTGCGCAGTTTTCGTCGGTCGACGAAGGCGTTCAGGAGGTGAAACGCTGGATGGTAGACGTTCCCTCGATTTCCGTAGGCCTGGGGGCGGGCGATCCCGCGCAGTATTACAAAGCCGCGATGATTGCGTCACAGGTTCATCCGGCGCACGTCAACCAGACCTTTACCGGCAGTGGTTTTGCCGCGGGCGCGCTGGCGGCGACGGGGGGAGAACAGACCCATATCAATGCGCTGGTCAGCCCGACGGGCACGCCGGGTGAGGTGCTGATCTCCACCGGCGTCAACAGCAGCCAGGGCACGCCGGCGCGCGTCTCCTGCGATGCTGCCGTGCGGATGATGCAGGATATGGGGGCGCACGCGGCGAAGTTCTTTCCGATGGGCGGAGAGGCTTCGCTGCCGGAGTTGTACGTGCTGGCAACCACTGCCGCCCGCAACGGCATGACGTTGATTGAACCAACCGGCGGTATCGACCTGGATAACTTTGGCGTCATATTGCAAACCTGCCTGGAAGCGGGGATGCCGCGTGTTATGCCGCATGTGTACAGTTCGATTATCGACCCGCAAACCGGCAATACCCGCCCTGAAGATATCGTCCGTTTAATGGAGAGCGTCAAAGCGTTGGCCTGAACCGAATGGCGCTGCGTGTGATTTGCGCAGCGCCGTCGGTTTTTCATTTATTCCCCCGTTATGCCTTTTTCTTCTTATTGATGCCTTTTCGTTTTTTAAACCGCAGCGGCCTTCCCGCTATAGTCATTTCATTACTCATCAGGCGGTTATTTCAAAAGGATAAAAACGTGAAATTGACGATACCTCATTTACGGACAGGGGCGGCAGTACTGTTGGCGGGATTGTTGCTGGCCGGTTGCGACCAACAGAGCAGCGATGCAAAGCACATCAAAGTCGGGGTGATTAACGGCGCCGAGCAGGATGTGGCGGAAGTCGCCAAAAAAGTGGCGAAAGAGAAATACGGTCTCGACGTTGAACTGGTCGGTTTCAGCGGCTCGTTGCTGCCGAACGACGCCACCAACCACGGCGAACTGGATGCCAACGTTTTCCAGCATCGTCCGTTCCTTGAGCAGGATAATCAGGCACACAACTATAAGCTGGTGGCGGTGGGGAATACCTTTGTCTTCCCGATGGCCGGCTACTCGAAAAAAATAAAAACGGTCGATCAATTAGCGGACGGCGCGACGGTGGCAATCCCGAACGACCCCACCAACCTTGGGCGGGCGCTGTTGTTACTGCAAAAAGAGAAGCTGATTACCCTGAAAGAAGGAAAAGGTCTGCTGCCAACGGCGCTGGATATCACCGCCAATCCGCGTCATTTACAGATCATGGAGCTGGAAGGGGCACAACTGCCACGCGTACTGGACGACCCGAAAGTCGACGTGGCGATTATCAGTACCACCTACATTCAGCAAACCGGGCTTTCGCCGGTACACGACAGCGTCTTCATTGAGGATAAAAATTCGCCGTATGTGAACATCCTGGTGGCGCGGGAAGATAACAAAGAGGCGGAAAATGTTAAGGAATTTCTGGCGTCTTATCAGTCACCTGAAGTCGCAAAAGCGGCTGAGACGATTTTTAACGGCGGCGCGGTGCCGGGCTGGTGATCGGTAACGTATTCAGATACATAAATTTTATCGCCAGAGGTGTTCTTCTGGCGATAAAGCTCATTGCGATCGTTATCCTGAACGCGTATTGAGAATACCCCTTCTTTTTCTTGTGTTCGGATTTTTCAATCAACAATGTTCTTCCCTTCTTTTTTGTACTCAAAAACCCCGTTTCTAATAGTCATTTGTCCTTTTTTGTAAGGTTATGATGAGTAATCTGTAGATTTATATTCTAAGAAAAAGTATGTGACTAAAAGAAAAGATCGTTCCGGGAAAATTCCTGGAATTGGCAGGTTTTGCAACACCAGCTTAACGATGGTTACGTTTTTTATTGATTTAAGATTTTTCTTACAAAAAAATGAAAAAATGTTTCATTCGTAATTAATTATTAGTTATTAATGCATTACGTAAAGTACTTGAGTCGATTTATCAGGATTATTCTCTTAATTGTGAAAAAAGGTATTTATGGCTAAAAATGCGGCAATAAATGTATCTTTTTTGTTTAAATTGTTTTTGTTTTTTGTTTTAAATGTGATCTTGAGGCGTTTAATTTAGGTGCGTTTTTCTTTATGCATTGATCTAGATCAATTTAATCGATTTATAAAATTATATCTTTTTTTAACCGATGCTGTCTTATAAAAACCTAATAATCGATATATTTATAAGGGTGAATAGCACAGATAGAAGGCAGCACTTTATTTTCCTATAAGCATTTGGATTGATCTGTTTCGGTTGAAAAATCCTAATATTGCGGATGAAAGTTTTGCGTATATCATGTCAATGGAACCGAAAGGTGTTATTCAGTACCCGTATTCATAATGGGGCGATAATCGTTTTATCTTAATAACACATTCAATGGGCTGTTCATTTATATCAACCACAACAGGGAATTTATTATGCGTAAATATAATTTTGCGTTGTCCGCATTAGCAATGGTTTTCACTTCTGCATTTACTGCTTCGGCATTTGCAGTTGATGGCACTATTACAATTAACGGACAAATTACTGATACCACTTGTACTATTTCTGTCGATGGCGGCAGTAATGATGCAACGGTAACACTGCCAACCGTCTCTGCTTCTACCCTCGCCACAGCAGGGGCAACAGCCGGTGCGACGCCATTTACGATCTCACTGAGCAACTGTTCAGGTACGGCGTTGAATAATGCCAGCACCTATTTTGAACCCGGTACCTATGTTGATAGCACCACCGGTCGTCTGAATATTGATACTGCAGCGGCTGATGCAGCAACTTTCGTTCAGGTTCAATTATTAAATGCCGATCGTAATGCGATTGTGGCAGGGGCTTCTGTAACGGCTGGTCAGAATGATATCCCGGTTGATATCTCGTCTGGCAGCGGTTCACTGAATTACTTTGCACAATATTATGCAACAGGCACATCTACTGCGGGTTCTGTAACGACTCAGGTCGATTACACCATGGTATACGAGTAACAGAAACAGGAGTAAGGGGGACATCCTTTACTCCTGATTATGAGGTAACGAGATGTTAAAGATATTATCTTCCGGTATGGTTTTATTATTTTCGATGTTCTCACTGAACGTCATGGCTGATGTTGTTATTAATGGGACACGCATTGTCTTTAATGCAAAAGACAAGGAGTCGACAGTACAGCTAAAAAACCGGGGGAGTCATCCTTATCTTTTACAAATATGGATGGACGATGGTAACCCACGGGCAAAACCTGGAGAAGTCACGGTTCCATTTCTCATTACGCCTCCTGTGGTTCGAATCGACCCGGCGAAAGGACAGGCTGTGCGAATCATGGCGACAAATCCAGCATTGCCGCGGGACAGAGAGTCTCTTTTTTGGTTTAACATGCTGGAGATTCCGCCAAAAGCACAGGCTGCGACGTCGGGGAATACACGTATGCAGTTGGCATTTCGTACCCGTATTAAATTGTTCTACCGTCCGGATAATCTGCAGCCAACACCATTACAGTCATATAAAGAACTAAAACTATCCCTGCAAGGGAACAATATAAAAGTTGTCAACGACTCTCCTTATTACATCACCTTTAGCAAGGTTGAGATTCGTAAGACAAAAGAGTCCGAAGTCTTAGCATCTGTAGAGAACTTTCCACAACGGATGGTCAATCCTAAAAGTGAAATAGTCTTCCCCCTCGCTAATAAAAAGTCAGCAAGGTTAAGTGATGCTTCATTTTTTTACAGTGTAATAAATGATTATGGTGGAGAAACAACAAATGAGCATAAATTACAAAATAGCCCATAATGCTATTTCTTGTTCTCTGAGACTCACCCGCGTTGCTCAATTCATTGTCTTTTCTTTCGTATCCGTTCAGGTTGCCTTCGCTGACACTGATGACGTGCAATTTAATAGTGATTTTTTGCGTTCAGCGATTGATGTGAGTAATTATTCACGGGGAAATCCTGTCCCGCAGGGACAATATCATGTTGATCTTTATGTGAATGATAAGTGGAAAGGACGCGGCGAAGTTAAATTTGAAAACGACAAAAGTAATCCTCTCGTCGCCAGACCTTGCTTTACGTTAACGCTGGTCTCCATGCTGGGTATCGATATTGATAAAATTGAACCAGAAATGCGTCAGTTGCTCAAAAATGATGACAGCTGCGTACGTATTAATGATATTTCTCCCGATTTAACAGCCTATTACGATGTGACATCGCAGCGTATTAATGTGCAGGCGCCTCAGGTATGGCTACTTCGCCAGGTTCGCGGCTATGTGAATCCGGAATTATGGGATAACGGCATCCCTGCTGCGACGCTGCAATATGATTACAACGCATGGCATGCCGATATGTCCGGATCGGATTCCATGTCTTCCCAGTATTTAGGTCTGATGGGGGGACTCAATTGGGAGGCGTGGCGCTTACGCTATCGCGGTATTTTTAACTGGAATAATGATAAGGGCTGGCAATATGACTCAACCAGCACTTACCTTGAACGGGGCATTATCCCGTTACGCAGTAAGCTGGTGATGGGCGATTCCACCACCGATGGTCAGGTTTTTGACAGCGTTGGTTTTCGCGGCGTGATGCTGACTTCAGACGATCGTATGTATGAGGATTCACAGCGTGGATATGCGCCGGTCATTACTGGCGTGGCCAACACGAACGCTCTGGTCAGCGTCAGTCAGCGCGGCGTGCGCATTTACCAATCGACCGTCCCGCCTGGCGCGTTCCGTATTGATGATCTGTACCCCAACGGCACGGGCGGCGATCTGCTGGTTACCGTTAAAGAGGCAGACGGAAGTGAGCACAGCTTTACCGTCACCTACGCCTCTATCGCTGAATTACTGCGTCCGGGAACCAGTCGCTATTCGCTGATGGCCGGGCGCTATCGAAATTCCTCCGTTAATGAAAAGCCGCAGATTGCGATGGGGACGTTTCGTCACGGTTTCACCAACCTGTTGACGACTTACACCGGTGCCATTGGAGGGGAAGATTATCAATCTGTCGCCGGCGGTGTCGCGCTCAATACCCCTATTGGCGCCCTTTCTGCTGATATCACGCATGCTCGCACGACGCTTGCGGATGACAGTAAACGTGAAGGCCAAAGCATCCGTTTTTCATTTGCCAAGATCTTACCTGTCGTGGATACCAACATCACGCTGGCGAGCTATCGCTATTCCAGTTCGGGTTATTACGATATTGATGACGCAATGCTGATGCGCGACTTAGAGCGAACGAATAAAGGCGCCTATTCCAGCAGTATCAACCGTAAAAATCGGCTGCAACTCAGCGCGACGCAAACCATTTCAGATACGCTCGGGAGTATTAACGTCAGCGCCAGTACCCAGGATTACTGGAATAAAAGCGGACGCGATACCGAATATCAATTGGGCTATACGAATGCGTTTAAGTGGTTCAACTTTAACCTCAATGCCAGTCGTACCCGCGATCTGGTTAAAGACAAGTGGGACAACAAAATCGCAATTGGTATCTCTTTACCGTTAGGGAACAGTGCGCGCTCAGCTTATCTCAGCTCCACCTATGTCCAGGAGAGCGGGCATCGGGGATTGCAAAACTCAATCGCCGGAACTTCCGGAGAAAACCGCCAGTATAACTGGAGCGCGTTTGCCAATCAGGATCATTACGATCATAGCAGCAGTAAAACCACCGGTGGGGCCAGTGGAAGCTGGACGTCACCCTGGACCACCATGGGGGGCAACTTCTCTGCGGGTCAGGGTTATCAACAGTATGGTATGAACCTCTCTGGCGGTGCTATTGCCTGGCAAAACGGCGTTGTACTGACGCCGATCATGGGTGACACCATGGCGGTTATCGAAGCCGAGCATGCCGGAGGCGCGAAGATTGCGAACAACAGCAGCCTCAGCCTTAACCGTAGCGGTAATGCCGCTGTGCCTTATCTCTCCCCGTATCGCCAGAACACCATCGAACTCGATCCGAAAGGGTTATCGAATGATGTCTCCCTGGACGTCACCAGTCAGAACAGCGTGCCTACCGCAGGCGCGGTGGTATTGATGAAATACGCAACGGACAAGGGATATTCGGTTCTTTTTACCCTTCAACATACCGGCGAGCTGCTGCCGTTTGGCGCAGATGTCGTGGATGAGCGTGGCAATATTGTTGGTTATATCGCCCAGGGTGGGCAAAGTTTCGCTCGCGTTAAGAATCTGTCGGGCACATTACGCGTGAAATGGGGAAGTGCTGCAGGTCAGGAATGCCAGTTCAGCTACCGCTTATCAGAACAAGAAAGTGCGAATGCCGCCGATTTACGTCGCGCTGACGCGGTATGCCAGTCATTAAGGAGTGAAAAATGAAATCTATCGTAACGGGAGTCGTACTCTCTTTTTTGACACTGGTCGCGATGTGCGGCGTGGCGCGTGCCGACGGGACATGGGTAAATTGTGATCGTACTAATGGCTACTACCAGTACTTTGACTCGACGACCATCCAGGTGGGTAAAGACGCTGCAGTAGGGGACTTACTGGGAAACTGGGTAACCTCATACAACCCAACAGCCTGGACCTGCTCTCATCGAACCAACTACCAGAGTTATGCTATCCCGATGGCCGTACAGGGATACCCTCCCTATACCATTTGGGGCACCACCCAGGTTGATGGACAAAGTTACAATGTCTATAACACCGCGGTAAAAGTCGGTCTGGGCTATATTGCCCGCTGGCGTTACACGGTGAAAGGGCAAACCAGCGACTGGTATCCGCTCATGGTTGCCAACGGGGTTTATCAGACACCCACGCAGTTATTCACGGTGACAGGCGATGGCAGTTCATGGAATCTTGGCGTGGATGTCCAGATTCGCTTTGTTAAAACCTCCACGTCATTGACCGCGGGCAGCACCTCCGTTTTCGACCCGATGTACATGCGTCATTACCAGACTTATGGGGGCAGCACTTCCGTCGGAAGCGGAACCTATATGATTGCTGATTTTCTGGCGGGGGGACTGGTGATTTCGACAACAGGGGGAACCTGTACGACATCGGATGTCACGGTTAATTTGCCCCCGGTCAGTCGAACGGATTTTAGCGGCGTAGGGTATACCGCGGCGCGTACCGATTTTAACCTGAATTTCACGAAGTGCCCGGCGGGATTATCGAGTATCAGTTATTTATTTACGCCGACCACGGCCATTATTAATAATGCCAATGGTGTTTTTGCGCTGGCAAGTGCGTCAACCGCCAGCGGGGTTGGGATCCAGTTATTGAACGATCAGGATATCCCTCTGTCATTTAATACCGCGTATCTTCTGACCGATTACGATTCGACGCAGAATAACGCGAATTATACCGTGCCGCTACGTGCCGGGTTATACCAGACTGAGACGAACGTGTCTTCAGGAACTGTCAATGGCGCGGTGACCTTTACCCTGGTTTATAAATAAAGGAGGGTGCATGAAGAAACGACTCAAGCATGTTTTGAATCACTTCCTGATTTTACTTTTTCTACCGTCATCGGTAATGGCGGCGACCTATATTAATTACACCCGAGTGATAATTAATGAGAAAGATCGTGAGTCTACATTTACGGTTTACAATGAAGGGTTGAGGCCTGTTTTATTACAGCTATGGACGGAAAAAGAGTCACTTTTAGAGCGTCCAGAGGAAATAAAAACGCCGTTTATGATTTTGCCGCCAATTTTCAGACTTGAAGGCAACACATCTCGTACGGTGCGTATTCAGTTCGTCGGCGATCGGCATACGCTGCCTGGAGACAGAGAGTCTCTATTCTGGCTGAATACGCTGGAAGTCCCGCCAGTTGCGGAAGACAAGAGTGGCTCCGGCGCGTTGCAGGTCGCTTTTCGTACCCGCGTAAAGTTATTCTGGCGACCGCTGGCGTTGGCGGATAACACGCTGGAAGACAGTGTAAAAAAAATACAGATAACCGCCTCGAATTGTGGAGAGAATCGTTGTTTGTTGGTAAAGAATAATTCGCCTTTGCATGTGACATTAATGGATTTTACGCTCAAAGACGGTACGGAAATAAAACAGTTGCCTGATGATGGTCTCCTCACACCGTTGTCGACAAAAACGGTTGTTTTACCTAAAAGTGCAACGGGAAACAGTACTGTCAAAACATTTTCATGGATTGATGATTATGGCGTGGTCAATACCTATAAAAATTAATGCGAAGGATACTGCTATGCTCAATTTTAATTCCTCATCCTTACGGTATAAGTTTATTTATCTGACAAAAAATATCTATGATGGTATTGCTATTCATACACTTTTTGAAGATGCATTGCATGAATCCGGATTGAAAATGGAACTCAATGAAGATATTCCATTTCACCTGATTGATAAATACATTAACTTTATCCCGTTTTCATTGCGTTTTAATGTGACTTATAAGCAACGCGATCGCGTACTTGAAAATGACATCACCCTGTCGGCAAAAGGGGAAGAGATAAAGCGAATGAGTTTTAATCATATCCTTTTTTTTGTGGACATGTATAAACCAGAACATACCTCTTTTCTGTCGTTCGAAGGGCTGCAAGACCTCAATGCGACCAGAGAGCGCATAGATGCTTTCATGGTGCATTGTGATGCCGTGATCAGTGGTAATAGGAAATGCCGTTCACGAAGTTTTTTGTTCACATTACGCGAACAGCAAATTGTTTTTCATTTACTGCAGGGAATGTCAGTTAAAGAAATCGCGCTTGAACTTGAGGTGAGCGACAAGCTTGTCTACCGGGAACGTTGGGCGCTAACGCGTAAGCTGATTGACCAAAAAAATAGCAGACTATACAAACGGTTAATAAATACTAAAGCGACATGAAGGAACAGAGTGGACAGCACGGACGTGAGTCCACTCTCATTTGTTATATCGTTCTGGCGCGGCGACGGGAATCCATTGAGATCAACACCACGGAAGACAAAATCAGCAGCGTGCCCAACCAGTCCGGCAGGGTGAAGGTAATTCCCAACAAGAGCAGCGACAACAAGGCGCTACTCAGCGGTTCGGCGCAGCTTAAAATGCTCGCTTTCGGCCCGCCAATCATCTGCGCTCCTTTCAGATACAGGCTGAACGTCAGCGACGTGCCGATCACGACCAGGTAGAAAAATGCCAGAATCAGGCTGCCATTGACCACGAAATCCGTGCCCTCTCCGGCGTAAAACGGCAGCAGGATCATCCCGCCGATTAACATACTCCAGCCGACAATCGGCAAGGTGCCGTAGCGTGCAATCAGCGTTGACGGGTAGGTGGTATAAAACGCGGCGGCAAACGCCGAGGCAACTCCCCAGAACAGCGCGGCGGGCGAAATTGACAGCGAAGTAGGGTTGCCGTGCGTCACCAGTAAAAAGGTACCAATGAGCGAGGTGAGGATCGCGGTCAGCACCAGCACGCCGGGACGGGCCTTACGTACCAGCGCGAACCACGCCACGATAATGGTTGGCGACAGAAATTGAAGCACCGTGGCGGTCGCGGCGTTGGATTTTTCGATGGTCAACAGGAAGGTGAGTTGCACCGTCAGCGCGCCGACGACAGAGAAAATCAACAGGCTCAGAGCATCTTTGCGGTCTTTGAAAAGGGAAAAGATTTTGTCGCCGTGCACAAAGGAGAGCATCAGCAGAATGAATCCGGCAAATATCAGACGCGTCATGGTCAGAAACGGTGACGACATCTGGCTCTGTTCCATGATGTACTGCGCGCAAACCCCTGAACTTCCCCATAATACGGCGGCGATCAGGACATTCAGCATCCCTCTTCTGGTGGACCCCATGTTTTCCTCAGCTGTGTTTTTTCGACGTTGTTTGCAGGCATGATAGCAGATAAGGCGAGCGGTTCCGCGCTCCATCCTATTTCTGATTATTAACAAAAATAGAATAGTCTATTGCCATTTATATCATTTATGTCATTAGACCGTCAGCGTATTCTTCTCCCAACGCGTGATTCAACGCCAACCAATCAATTTACTCTGGGATTAAATATGAAAACCATTATCGCTATTTTCACCGCTTCTTTGTTCTCTGCTATGACCTTTAGCGCCTCTGCGCAGAGCGTTACGGCGTCTGGTACCACGCTAGATTCTGCTGAAGCAGTGATTGCGCAAAAAGCGAAAGAGATGAACGCCTCTGAATACAAAATCACCAGCGCTCGCATGGGTAATACCGTCACCATGAGTGCAGAACTGTATAAATAATCGCGAGGGGAACCCATTATGTTATTCGATCACTATGCGCTGAATGCCTTGCCGTTAAAAAACCGGATTGTTATGCCGCCGATGACGCGTTCTCGCGCCGGGGCAGGCGACGTTGCGACTGACATGATGGCGGACTATTACGCACAGCGTGCCAGCGCAGGCCTTATCATCAGCGAAGGCACGCAAATCAGCCAGCAGGGCCAGGGCTATGCCTGGACGCCGGGCATCTATTCCGATGCGCAGATAGCTGGCTGGAAAAAAGTCACTGACGCCGTACACAAGGCGGGCGGTAAAATCTTCGCTCAGCTGTGGCACGTCGGTCGTGTTTCACATACCGTTCTGCAGCCTGGCGGCGCGGCGCCGATCTCTTCTTCTGCCATTCAGGCGCCAGGAGTGAAGGTTTTTGTCGATGTGGAAGGGCGCGGCCCGGAAAATGGTGTCGGCGAGATGGTGCAGCATGACATGCCGCGCGCCCTGACGCTGGAAGAGATCCCGGCTATCGTCAATGACTATGCTCAGGCGGCGCGCAATGCTATCGCTGCAGGATTTGACGGCATTGAACTGCATGGGGCGAATGGCTATCTGATTAACCAGTTCATTGACTCACAGGCCAACCTGCGTAATGACGAATACGGCGGCTCGCTGCAAAACCGTCTGCGCTTTATGCGAGAAGTGGTGACGGCGGTCTCTGCGGCGATTGGTAAAGAGCGTGTAGGCATTCGTCTCGCCCCGCTGACCACGCTGATGGGGTCAAAAGATGATACGCCGGAAGCGACCTACCTGGCGGCGGCCAGCGTGCTGAACGAGCTGGGCATTGCCTATATTCATATCGCCGAAGCGGACTGGGAAGATGCGCCGGTTATGCCTGCCGCGTTCAAAGAAGCGCTGCGTATTATCTTCCACGGCACGCTGATTTACTCTGGTAAATACACCAAAGCGCGTGCTGAAAAGGCGCTGGCGAACGGCTGGGCCGATCTGATCGGTTTTGGTCGTCCGTTTATTGCCAACCCGGATCTGCCGCATCGCCTGAAAAATGACTTGCCGCTGAATGCGCCTATTAAAGAGACGTTCTTTGGTGGTGGGAAAGAAGGGTATCTGGATTACCCGGCTAGCTGATTTTCATGACACAGCGCGGCGAAGCCCGGCGAATAACATAACGCCGGGCTTTGTGCATCCCTTTCGTTTTCATGTGAATACCATCAGCGCAAACCGTGTTGTCCGCGGGTATGATGAGGCAGTCCAGTTGATTCAAGAAAAGGTAAACGCATGTCCACTCCGCTATTCCGTCAGGCTACGCCCGCCGATGTTAACCGCTGCTATGAAATTGAAACGCTCGCCTACGAAGGCGATGAAGCAGCAACCCGGGAAAAGATTGCCACCCGTATCCAGCGCTATCCGCAAGGATTTATGTGCATGGAGTTGAACGGCGAGGTGGCCGGTTTTATTAATGCCGGTTGCGCCTGGGAGGTGGTGATGTCTGATGAAGCATTTAAGGAGCTGGTCGGGCACGATCCGGATGCGCCCAATGCGGTGATTATGTCGGTGGTGGTGCATCCGGATTTTCAGGGGAAAGGTTATTCGTCATTGATGATGCGTGAGTTTGTGGCGCGGA
The DNA here is from genome assembly GCF_002880615.1 of Citrobacter freundii complex sp. CFNIH2. Taxonomy (NCBI): domain Bacteria; kingdom Pseudomonadati; phylum Pseudomonadota; class Gammaproteobacteria; order Enterobacterales; family Enterobacteriaceae; genus Citrobacter; species Citrobacter freundii complex sp. CFNIH2. The sequence continues at coordinate 4,074,292 of NZ_CP025757.1, forward strand.
TGAAAGCGATGCACAAAAAGACGATTCACCTGATGTGCAAAGATCGCCATGTCGATCTCTATACCCACTTTGGCTATCGCTACGTCAAACCGTCTGCATCCGATCACGGCGGGATGGCGTGGCACGAGATGGTGATGGCATTGTAAGAGACGCGATGAAAACCGTGCGAAACATCATTTAGAAGGCGTTTTAGGCTTTTTGAAGCGGGAACAGGGCATAGGATTTTGGCGGAAGATCACAGGAGTCGAACCTGCCCGGGACCGCTGGCGGCCCCAACTGGATTTGAAGTCCAGCCGCCTCACCGGAGACGACGATCTTCCGCGCCTGCATTGCTACATGGAGGCGGGGCGCATTATAGCTACTTCCTGACGTTTCCACACCCCCTCACTGACTTTTTTAACTTCCCTTTCTTCTTACTATGATCGGTTTCATATAAATCCTCATAAATTCCTCTAGTTACATTTCCTCACATCTTCTGGCGCAACCGCGATCACAGAAAACAAGAATCGTAATTTGATAACGAGATATCGGAATATCCGTCGCCACCGCGAATGGTTTACAAAAACGGTAACCGGTACCAGTGCGCATGAGAGCGCGAAAGGATGCGTTATGACTATTCATATTTTGTCTGTTAAGGAAAAGATTGGCTACGGGATGGGCGACGCTGCCAGTCATATCATCTTTGATAACGTCATGCTGTATATGATGTTTTTTTATACCGATATTTTCGGCATCCCTGCCGGTTTTGTCGGCACCATGTTTTTACTGGCGCGCGCGCTGGACGCCATTTCAGACCCGTGCATGGGACTGTTGGCGGATCGCACGCGTTCCCGTTGGGGAAAATTCCGTCCGTGGGTGCTGTTTGGCGCGCTGCCGTTTGGCCTTGTTTGCGTTCTGGCATACAGCACGCCCGACCTCAGCCTGAACGGTAAGATGATTTACGCCGCGATCACCTATACGCTGCTGACGCTGCTTTATACCGTGGTGAATATCCCGTATTGCGCTTTGGGCGGGGTGATCACCAACGACCCAACGCAACGTATTTCCCTACAGTCCTGGCGCTTTGTGCTGGCGACGGCGGGCGGGATGCTCTCGACGGTACTGATGATGCCGCTGGTGAATCTCATTGGCGGCGATAACAAAGCGTTGGGGTTCCAGGGCGGGATTGCAGTGCTGTCGGTGGTGGCATTCCTGATGCTGGCGTTCTGCTTCTTCACGACCAAAGAGCGTGTAGAAGCGCCGCCGAGCACCACCTCAATGCGCGAAGATCTCCGCGATATCTGGCAAAACGACCAGTGGCGGATCGTGGGGCTGCTCACCATCCTCAATATCCTCGCCGTCTGCGTACGCGGTGGCGCGATGATGTATTACGTCACCTGGATTCTGGGAACACCGGAAGTATTCGTCGCCTTCCTCACCACCTACTGTGTCGGTAACCTGATTGGCTCCGCGCTGGCAAAACCCCTCACCGACTGGAAATGCAAAGTCAGTATCTTCTGGTGGACCAACGCAGCGCTGGCAGTGGTTAGCCTCGCGATGTTCTTTGTCCCGATGCAGGCCGACATCACCATGTTCGTCTTTATCTTCGTGATCGGCGTGTTGCACCAACTGGTGACGCCGATCCAGTGGGTGATGATGTCCGATACCGTCGATTATGGCGAATGGTGCAACGGTAAACGTCTTACCGGCATCAGTTTTGCGGGCACGCTGTTCGTGCTCAAGCTGGGTCTGGCGTTTGGTGGCGCGCTTATTGGCTGGATGCTGGCGGGTGGTGGCTACGACGCGGCCGCGAAAACCCAGAACAGTGCCACTATCAGCATCATTATTGCCCTGTTCACGATTGTCCCGGCCATCTGCTACCTGTTGAGCGCCGTGATTGCCAAACGCTTCTACACCCTGAAAACGCCTTACCTGAGAAAAATCCTCGACCAACTGGCACAGGGTGCGCGCCGCAATCAGCAAGAATTTACGCATAACGAATTTCAGAACTAAAGGAACAGAGTCATGAAGATTAGTGACGGAAACTGGCTGATTCAGCCTGGCCTTAATTTACTTCATCCGATCCAGGTGTTTGATGTTGAACAGCACGGTAACGAACTGGTGGTTTATGCCGCGCCGCGTGACGTCCGCGAGCGCACCTGGCAACTGGATACCCCGCTGTTTACGTTGCGTTTCTTTTCGCCGCAGGAAGGGGTTGTTGGCGTGCGCATGGAACACTTTCAGGGGGCGCTGGATAACGGTCCGCATTATCCACTCAACGTTTTACAGGACGTGAAGGTTGACATCCAAAACACCGCTGACGTGGCTGAGCTGAAAAGCGGTAACTTGAGCGTGCGCGTCACTAAAGGTGAGTTCTGGTCGCTGGATTTTCTACGTAATGGCGTGCGTATCACCGGCAGCCAACTGAAGAATAACGGCTATGTACAGGATAACAACACGCAGCGTAATTACATGTTCGAGCGCCTGGATCTGGGCGTCGGCGAAACGGTTTATGGCCTGGGTGAGCGCTTTACCGCACTGGTGCGTAATGGCCAGACGGTAGAAACCTGGAACCGCGACGGCGGCACCAGTACCGAACAGTCCTACAAGAATATTCCGTTCTACCTGACCAACCGTGGCTACGGCGTGCTGGTCAACCATCCACAGTGCGTCTCGTTCGAAGTCGGTTCGGAGAAAGTGTCGAAAGTACAGTTCAGCGTCGAGGGCGAATATCTTGAATATTTCGTGATCGACGGTCCGACGCCGAAAGAGGTGTTGAACCGCTATACTCGCCTCACGGGGCGCCCGGCGCTGCCGCCTGCCTGGTCGTTTGGCCTGTGGCTGACCACCTCGTTCACCACCAACTACGATGAAGCGACGGTAAACCGCTTTATCGACGGCATGGCCGAGCGCAATCTGCCGCTGCACGTCTTCCACTTCGACTGCTTCTGGATGAAGGCTTTTCAGTGGTGCGATTTCGAATGGGATCCGGTGACGTTTCCCGACCCGGAAGGAATGATTCGTCGGTTGAAGGAGAAAGGGCTGAAGGTCTGCGTATGGATCAACCCGTACATCGGGCAGAAATCGCCAGTTTTCAACGAGCTGAAAGAGAAAGGCTATCTGCTAAAACGTCCAGACGGTTCGCTGTGGCAGTGGGATAAATGGCAGCCGGGGCTGGCGATTTATGACTTCACCAATCCGCAGGCCTGTGAATGGTATGCCAACAAACTGAAAGGTCTGGTGGATATCGGCGTTGACTGCTTCAAGACCGACTTTGGCGAACGTATCCCCACCGATGTGCAATGGTTTGATGGCGCCGATCCGCAGAAAATGCACAATCATTATGCCTACATCTACAACGAACTGGTGTGGAATGTGCTGAAAGAGACCGTCGGCGAAAAAGAGGCGGTGCTGTTCGCCCGATCCGCATCGGTGGGGGCGCAGCAGTTCCCGGTGCACTGGGGCGGCGACTGCTACGCGAACTACGAGTCAATGGCGGAAAGCCTGCGTGGCGGCCTGTCTATCGGCTTGTCCGGTTTTGGCTTCTGGAGCCACGATATCGGCGGCTTCGAAAACACCGCACCTGCCCACGTTTATAAACGCTGGTGTGCGTTTGGTTTGCTCTCCAGCCACAGTCGCCTGCACGGCAGTAAATCCTATCGCGTGCCCTGGGCGTATGACGAGGAATCCTGCGATGTGGTGCGCTTCTTCACCGAGCAGAAGTGCCGCATGATGCCGTACCTGTACCGTGAAGCGGTTCGCGCGCACGAGCGGGGCACGCCGATGATGCGCGCCATGATGCTGGAGTTCCCGGACGATCCGGCCTGCGATTATCTCGATCGCCAGTATATGCTGGGGGATTCAGTGATGGTGGCGCCAGTGTTCTCGGAAACGGGGGATGTGCAGTTTTACCTGCCGGAAGGGCGCTGGACGCATCTGTGGCACAATGACGACGTGCAGGGCAGTCGCTGGTACAAACAGCAGCATGACTTCCTGAGTCTGCCAGTGTATGTGCGTGGCAACACCCTGTTGGCGCTGGGCAGCAATAATCAGAAACCCGATTACGCATGGAACGAAGGCACTGCCTTCCAGTTGTTCGCTCTCGAGGAGGGACGTGAAGCCGTGTGCGAAGTCCCTGCCGCTGACGGTTCAGTGATCTTTACGCTGACTGCTAAGCGCAATGGCAACACCCTCACCGTGACGGGCAAGGGTGATGCGCGCGACTGGACGTTGTGCCTGCGTAACATCGCGCAGATTAGCGGTATTCGCGGCGCTTCACACCGGGGAAGCGAACTGGGCGTGGTGGTGACGCCGCAAAGTCATGAGATCGTCATTTCACTTTAAGCTGATGTACCGAGGGGGCGGAGATTCAGCCGCCCCCACAGCGCCAGCAGCAGATACAACGCGACCGGTAACAGAAAGCTGAACCGGAGGTTGAGTCCGTCAATGCAGGCCGCCTGCAGTAAGGGAATAACCGCACCGCCAATCCCGGCCATCACCATTGCGGCGGCAGAAATATTGGCGATCGCCGGATTTTTGTTGATGGTGTGCCCGAAGATAATCGGATAGAGAATTGAGTTCCCCAAGCCGGTCAGGATAAGCAGATAACCGCCGGTGGTATTGTTCAGCCATATCGCCATGATCACCGCCGTTGCGCAGGCCAGCGTCGCCATCAGAAACGGCGTGTAATTGCCTGTTTTGTCGGCGAGAAAACCATAAAGAAAGCGACCCGCCAGTGCGCCTCCCCAGTAAAAAGAGACCAGCGACATCGCAACAGTGGTGCTCCAGCCGCTGATGGTGATGAGATATTTTACCAGACTGGTCGCAAGGCTCACTTCGACGCCGACATAGATAAAAATCGCCGCCACGCTGAATAACAGTTCTCTGTTCTTCCAGGCGTTATGCGTCCCCGACGCGGCTTTTTCCGGGCGCGCCACATCCGGCAGGCGGATCCAGAAAACCCCGGCAATCAATGCCAGCGAAAAGCAGGAGAGGCAAAGCCAGAGCGCACTGATGGGTTCTTCGCGCGCCAGGATATCGATGGGGGAAAACGCCAGGAGTAGCGCAACCAGCATGGGGGCCAGCGTGGTTCCCAGCGAATTAACCGCAGAGGCCAGGCACAGATTGCCAATTCGTTTGTGCGGTGCGCTGAGCAACGTCAGATAAGGATTAGCGACAACCTGCATCGCCGCCACGCCCGTCGCCACGACAAACATCGCCAGCAGCGACAGGGCGAAGGAATCCAGCCGCAGCGCCAGAGTGAACAGCAGGCATCCCGCAACCGACAACGTTAACGACAGCAGTAACACCTTACGGTACCCCTGGCGTTCAATCAGCATTGAACAGGGCAGGCAGGTCAGAAAAGGCGCCACGTAAAAAATAACGGTAATGAAAATAGACTGCGACCATGACAGATGAAAATACTGATAGAAAAAGATGATCAGCACGCTGTTGATGGCGGTTATATTTCCCCATAAGAAAAATATCATGGCGAGTAATGTCAGATTTTTATTCATTTCTTTTTTTAATATGAAATTGTGATGAAGTGACCTGTTGCACAGACCGTTTACTTAAAAAAATGATAAATTTATTCTGCACTCACAGGAGCAGAAAATGGAACTGGAAAATGTATTTCGTGATGTAAAATTAAGTAAGACAGAAGTTACCGTACTGCGCTTTATTCAGAATAATCCAGAGCAATGCATTCGTGAGGGTATCCGCACCGTCGCGGAGCACTGTTACAGCAACCCGTCATCGCTGGTCCGGCTGGCGAAAAAGCTCAAGTTTAGCGGTTGGCTGGAGCTGGTGTATTTCATTAAATTTAATATCACAATGCCAAAGCTTGATGTGACCAATGATATTAACTTTATGAATGTTCAGCCAACCGAAAACCTGGCGTTGCTATTAAATCGTCTGCAGCACGACCGTATTCTTATTCATGGCAGCGGTTTCTCTCAACTGATTGCACAATATATTTATAATAAATTCCTGGTGATTGGCGTGAATGCCAGTCTGGCGCTCTGGCCGGACTACGAAATACTGGAACAAAAAACGGCTGCAAAATTCGATTCTATCTGGCTGGTGTCTAAATCTGGTCGCAGCAGTTCGGCATTAAATTGGGTCAAGGCGCTGGAAGGAAAAAATACCGACCTTGTCTGCTTTACCGGTGACTACCAAAGTCCGCTGGCCCAGGCGGCGAACACCGCCGTCATCATTCACGATCCGCAGAAGTTTGATGATGATATCTACTGGAGCAACCCTTTCTTTGGTTACTGCATCCTGGGATTCGAACATCTGCTGAAGCTCTGGTTTTTGCAAAACCCGGGCGGGGCGCCAGTCGACGCCCCGGGGACGATCATTTCCAGTCGCTAAACTGTGCTTCGTCGAGATACTCGCCAACCAACTGTTCGGCCAACGACCAGGAGCCAATCAGCGGATGCGCCATTAATGCGCGGATTGCCAGAAACTTATCTTTGTGCATGATGGCGTCCACTGCCAGACGTTCATACTCTTTCACGCAGGCGATCATGTTTTTCTGCGCGTCCGGTACGTGGATCGGCGTCACCGGTTTCAGCCCCTCTTTGCTCAGATCACAGCTGATCTCAATGACATCATCCGGGCGTAAGAAATCCAGCGTGCCATTGTTTTGCAGTGAGACAACGATGCGTTTGCTGGTGGCGCTGTTCACGGCTTCGAGAATATCCAGCGCCACCCCGGCGTAACCGCCGCTATCCGGTTCTTCAATAAACTGTTGCAGCGTTAGCGGCGTGCGGGTATTGAATTTTTCCTGATGTGACTCACTCTGCATATAGCTATTTTCGCGGCGCAGATAGTGTTTCATCCAGATATCAAATGCGGCTTCCGGGTTTGCCTGCGCATCCACGTTCTGCAGTTCCTCGCGCATTTCCTTGTTGATCCGCGCGATGGTTTCACCGCGCGTTTCCGGCGCATCCTGAATCGCCTTCAGCGCCACTTCGCGATAGTAGTAGTAATAGAGATATTCATTCAGCAATTGCTTGTCGCAAAGCTGAACCAGCACCGGTGAGAAGTATTGCATCGCCGTTTTGCTGTACAGTTCCGGGTTGCTCACCAGTTTGTCGGTGACGTCCTCACCTTTCACTGTGAAATGGGTAAACCAGGAGAAATGGTTCAGGCCATAGCATTCCACCTTTAGATCCGCTTCGTCGCAGTTGAGAATGGCAGGCAACTCGCGAATCAGCTCTGATGGCGCATCGCAAATGCCGTAAACCCGACGTTTAAACCCGGACTTAATGATCGCCTCGGTAACCAGTCCGGATGGGTTCGTAAAGTTGAACAGAATGGCATCGGGTGCGGCATGCTCTTCAATCAGACGGCAGTAATTGAGAATGGCGGGAATTGAGCGCATCGCCATCGCAAAACCGCCCGCGCCGGTGGTTTCCTGACCTAATGTGTTATGGTTCAGCGCGATACGTTCATCGCGCACGCGGCTTTCATCGCCGCCGACGCGTAGCGTGGTGATGACATAATTACTGTTCTTTAAAGCGGATACCGGATCTGTCGTCAGGCTGAAACGAATATCAGGTCGAATCGTGGCAAAAACATAACGGGCGATTTCGCCGAAAATTTTCAGGTTCTCTTCTGCGTTATCGAGGAATACCACCTCTTGTAAACCAATACGATGCGCATTATAGGCCAGAGATTTTGCCAGGAACGCGGAACGAACGCCGCCCCCGCCTAATACGGTTAATTTCATAACAACTCCTGATTAATTATTTGCCAGCCAGTTATCTACCCGGGATCGAACCTGTCCAACCCTCACACCGTAAATAACCTGAACTTCATTTTGATTACGCACTACGCCATTGGCGCCGGTACTTTTTAATAAGGCTTCATCAATTTTGTCGGGATGATGGAGCGCGACGCGTAATCGGGTAAAACAGTTATCAACAGAAATAATGTTCTCTTTGCCGCCTAAACCCTTAATGATCTCATCGGCGACAGCCTGACCTGCATTGGCCTTTTTATTGCGATAATCTTCTTTGCTGTAGAGTTTCACTTCGCCGTCATCTTCGCGCCCTGGTGTTTTCAGGTTCAGCCTGATGACCAGCGTACGGAAAATGACGTAGTACGCAGCGAATTGCCCGATACCGATCAGAACGTATAGCGGCCAGCGGGTGAGGGCTGCCGGCAGCGGCAGGTTATATATCAGAAACTCAATGAGTCCGGACGCGCCCCATGGACGAACCGTCAGCAGATCGCAAATCGCCTGAGAGGCGGCGGTCAGCGTGGCGTGAATCAGCCACAACAGCGGTGAAATAAATAAGAACGTAAATTCAATCGGTTCGGTAATTCCGGTCAGAATAGAGGTAATAATAGCGGGCAACAGGATCGCCTTCGCCATCATTTTCTTCTCCGGCGTGGCGGTGTGGTAGAACGCCAGCGCCGCACCGGAGAGACCAAAGATTGTCGTCATGCCCTGCTGGGAAAAGCGCAGGGCTTCGTTCATCACCGGGGTGAGATCCGGATGGCGCATATAGGCCAGGAAGATGGCCTGCGTCCCGGACACCACCTGCCCGTCAACGCTCAGGGTGCCGCCAATCTGGGTCAACTGGAAGGGAGACCAGACAAAGTGGTGCAGCCCTGTTGGGATCAGGAATTTTTCAAAGAAGCCGTACACGAAGACGCCTGCCACACCGGCGTTTTTCATGAAACTGGTTAATGCCGCGATGCCGTGTGTGATGAACGGCCAGAACCAGGTAAAGGCAATGGCGTAAAAAAGGATCACCGGCGTCATGGCGATTAAAGTCAGTTTTGCTCCGCCGTACATCGAGAGTGCGCCCGGCAGCTCTATTTCAGAGACTTTATTATGGACCCAGGCAATGGTGCAGCCGAGAATAATCCCTAAAAAGATCCCCATGTCGACAACGACAAAGCCTAAAATTTGCGTTTGTCCGGTGCCATAATATTCGCCATTGACCTTTTCAGCGATGCCGTGAGTATATTCCAGCCAGGAGTGATTGGCGCCTAAAAACATAATAAAGCACATGACGGCAACCAGCGCGACTTCGGTTTTTTTATCTTTCGCCAGACCATAGCTGATGCCGACACAGAAAAGCAGTCCCAGGTTGCCAAATAATGGCCAGAAGGTATCACCGAGGAGTTGACCTATTTGATGTAAAAAGCTGGTTTCGGAAATAAGCGTCGGGTTAGTTAATATTGAGCTTAATGCCAGAATTAAGCCAATAACAGGTAAGAACAAGACCGCCCCGATCATTGCTCTGGAGAATCTTTGCATATCCGCCAGAATACGTTGACGTATTACAGACATGGCTATTCCTTTATTTTATGTAGGGTGTTTGTAATTATTAAATAAGACTTCCAACATCATCGTTATAACAACTCTCGGTGGGGATGAAAACCTGTTGCGGAAAATAGGCACAAATAGCCGATAAATGAATACCTGTTTCGTTTTCAGACAGAGAACGCTCCCGGATCGAGGATATCCGGGAGCGTTAAGAGGAGATTATGGCGTAACGGGCGCGGGGGAGACGGGGGCTGGTTCGGTTGACGTCACTTCACCTGCGGAAATAACTCCAGCCTGCATGGTTTGCGTGACCTGCTGTTTATTCGCATTCACGGCGTGCAATTGTCCATTCACTGTGGGTTTGAGCGGCGCGTCTGCCTGCACCGTTCCGCTGGCTGTCAGCTGGATATTACCGTCACCGGCGATCGGTAGTACCGGCCATCCCCATTGCTGTAGAACGTTCACCGGGACGCCGCGGCCATTCAGGCTGACCTGCGTCTGACGCGGCGGTAACTGTGACACGCTGGCGGTCGCTTCCAGAATCCCTCTTTCCGTAAAGGCGCTCAGTTCGCTGATGTTCACCGTGTTAGCGTTGGCGGCTAAAGACAAAGAGGGGCGGCGCACGTCAACGCGGTTGAAGGTGGCAGCGGCGGCATTCAGGGTCGCGTTTCCGCTCCAGACGCCCCATTTCTGGTTCTGGACCAGCCCCAGATTTGCGCCATAACCATCCAGCGCGGTCAACTGCCACGGGAATGTCGGGTCGATATCAATCACCAGGTTGCGGCTGGCAGTAAATTTCTTCAGCGTCAGGCTGTTCAGCCATGCCGGCAGCGGTTGCATCCAGCGCTGTTTCCAGTTTTCCGGCAGGGTGTACTCTATGCCCGCGATAGCGGCGTCATCGAGGACAAGGGCTTTACCTTGCCGCAGCCAGTTGCCGGAAGTCCTGACCATGCCGCCTTCCCAGCGGGTAGTGAACTGGCGCAGCGCGATACCTTGCGGCGAAAACTCGGCATTCAGAATAGGGTCGAACAGATGCAACGAGCCAAAAATGAACTCACTGGCATTCATCGACAGTTTTCCTTCCTGCGTCTGCCAGTCGTCTTTGCTGAAAGTCAGATTGCGCAAGCTAAGGTCAAGGTCGGTGACCGCCCAGTCCGGCCCCTGAAGGCGCGCGTCAGTGACCTCAAGGCGATTAATCTGTAGCGATGGAATGGTGTTAAGCGGCGCGAAAAAGTCGGCCAGCGATTTATCGCTTTGCAGTCGGATGTCGTTCAGCCGCAGATTCTCCACCATCCAACTGCCATCAGCATGGCGTTTTGCCACACCGGTTAAGGCACCGCGCGCGATATCAGCGCCGATAGTGCTTAATGTCACCTGTTCGTTATCGATACTGCCTTCAATCAGGACGTTGGCAGCAGGAACGTCATTTAGTGTCAGAGAACCCGCGCTGAGCTGAATCTGCGCTTTGCTACCGAGCACTTTACCGGCTTCGGGCAGCCAGGGAATGATGCCGCCATTTACCCGCTGAGCGCTCAGATCCCACTCGCTGCCCGGGCTATTAAACGCCATATCCTGCAACTGCAGGCGGTCGGCCTGGAAGGGGAGCGGCGCCGTCTGAGGCGAAATATTCAGGGTACCGTTTTGCAGCAGGATCGTATCGACATGCCGCGGATGCGTCAGTTGGCGAGTGCTCAGGCCAATATCGACCGCTTTTGCCACGAGCGTGGCTGGTTGACCGTCACGCCCAAAGGTGACGTTTTTCAGCAGGATATGTGAAGGAGAGGAAAAACGATGATCCATCGCCTCAAAGGATAACTGATAGTCGCTGTGCTCCGATATCCAGGCGCTGATGTGTTCTGCGCCCCAGCGCGTTTGCAGCAGGAAATAGAGGCCGAGAATCACCACCAGAAGGGCGATCAGCACGTAGAGAATCAGCTTTCCAATAAATTTCATGGTCTTCCATCCTGCGAAGGGCACATAGTTGAGTTATGCACGATTTACGCGCAATCCTCAAGGCAGGAATCGTGAAAGAGTATGATAGCGACGGTGAATTTGAATCACCGTCGCATTACGTTTACTGCTTTTCAGGTGGGAAAATCAGGTTCAGTACGATAGCGGTGATACCGCCCGCAGCAATGCCGGAAGAGAGCAGGTTTTTCACCCAGTCAGGCGCGAACTGTAGGATCAGCGGCTGCTGAGAGACGCCAAGACCGACAGCCAGCGACAGCGCAATAATCAGGATCGCGCGGCGGTTCAGGGGTTCGCGGGAAACAATGCGCACGCCAGACGCCGCGATAGTTCCGAACATGACGAGCGTCGCCCCGCCAAGCACTGGCTCAGGGATATGCTGCACAAAGCCGCTCACCGCCGGGAACAGACCGAGTACGATCAGCATCAGCGCAACCACAAAGCCAACGTAACGGCTGGCCACGCCGGTTAACTGAATGACCCCGTTGTTCTGCCCGAAACAGGAGTTCGGGAAGGTGTTAAAGACCGCAGAGACGAAGGAGTTCAGGCCGTTCGCCAGCACACCGCCCTTCAGACGTTTCATGTACAGCGGGCCAGAAACGGGCTGTTCGGAAACGTCGGACGTTGCAGTGATATCGCCGATGGTTTCCAGCGAGGTAATCATAAACACCAGCATCAACGGCAGCAGAAGGTTCCAGTCAATGCCCAGCCCATAGTACAACGGCGTCGGCACCATGATCAGTTCCTGGGAGGCTGGCGCGTTGTTTTCCGGCAGCATGCCCATAAACCATGCCAGCGCATAGCCCGCCGCCATAGCGATAACCAGTGAAGCCACGCGCAGATACGGGTTACGTTGACGGTTTAGCAGAATAATCAGCAACAGTACAACGCCTGCCAGCATCAGATTCTTGGGTGCGCCGAACGTGTTGTCGCTCATCGCGGCATAACCACCGCCGATGGACGTCAGCCCCACCTGAATTAGCGACAGACCGATAATCATCACCACCACGCCCGAGACCAGCGGGGTGATGATACGACGCGCGAGATGCAGGATCCGGGAGAGCACCATCTCCGTGCAACTGGCCAGCATCAGGGTGCCAAACAGCGCCGCCATCATGGTGGGGACGTCTGCGCCGCCGGTTTTCAGTGCGGTGCCGCCCATAATCAGCGGTGCCACGAAGTTAAAACTGGTGCCCTGAATCGATAACAACCCTGAACCCACCGGACCCCACGCTTTAATCTGAATAATGGAGGCCACGCCAGAGGCGAACAGCGACATACTGATAATGTGTTGCGTATCCTGAGCCGGTAACCCCAGCGCCTGACAGATGAGCAGCGCTGGCGTAATGACCGCAACGAACATCGCCAACAGATGCTGACAGGCGGCAAACAGGGTTTGCGGAAGCGGCGGGCGATCTTCAAGACGATAAATCAGTTCGCTGTTTTGAGTCTGCGCAACCGGTTGCGCATTTTCCGACTCGAGGGTGTTAACAGACATCAATGATAATCCCGTGGTGACAAAGCGGGCATTTTATCTGACCAGATGGTAAAAGCAAACGTTTGCGAGTGGGTATTCTTAATATTTAAAATAGATAAAATCACATTTTTATATAACTTTTCCCTCTTTTCTGCTTAAAATCCATGCCGAATTACTACTAAAAGCTAAAAATATCCGCAGGAATAAGACATCGTGCGTAACTGATTCAGACGTACTCAAGGAGCTTTGTATGTTTCAACTCGATACCTTATCAACCCTCGTTGCTGCAACGCTGACGTTGCTGTTGGGACGAAAACTGGTTCATTCAGTCTCCTTCCTCAAGAAATACACGATTCCAGAACCCGTTGCCGGCGGGTTGTTGGTGGCGCTGGCCCTGTTAGTACTGAAAAAGAGCATGGGCTGGGAAGTGAACTTTGATATGACGTTACGCGATCCGCTGATGCTGGCGTTTTTCGCTACCATCGGTTTAAACGCCAACATCGCCAGCCTACGGGCAGGCGGTCGCGTGGTGGGCATTTTCCTGATCGTCGTCGTGGGATTGCTGCTGATGCAAAACGCCATCGGCATTGGGATGGCCAGCCTGCTGGGACTTGATCCGCTGATGGGGCTGATTGCCGGCTCGATCACGCTGTCTGGCGGCCACGGTACCGGCGCCGCCTGGAGCAAGCTGTTTATCGAACGCTACGGCTTTGCTAACGCCACGGAAGTGGCGATGGCGTGCGCGACGTTTGGTTTGATCCTCGGCGGTCTGATTGGCGGGCCTGTTGCGCGTTACCTGGTCAAGCACTCGACGACGCCGGACGGCATGCCTGACGACCTGGCGGTACCCACCGCGTTTGAAAAGCCGGACGTCGGGCGGATGATCACTTCTCTGGTGCTGATCGAAACCATTGCGCTTATCGCTATCTGTCTGACCGTAGGTCGGATTGTTGCGCAACTGTTGGCGGGAACGGTGTTTGAGCTGCCTACGTTTGTCTGCGTGCTGTTTGTCGGCGTGATTGTCAGTAACGGCCTGGCGGCGGTGGGCTTTTATCGCGTCTTTGAGCGCGCGGTGTCCGTTCTCGGGAACGTTAGCCTGTCGCTGTTTCTGGCCATGGCGCTGATGAGTCTGAAGCTGTGGGAACTGGCTTCGCTGGCCCTGCCGATGCTGGCAATCCTGGTGGTGCAGTCCATCTTTATGGCGCTGTACGCGATAGTGGTGACCTGGCGGATGATGGGCAAAAACTACGATGCAGCCGTGCTGGCGGCGGGCCATTGCGGGTTTGGTCTGGGGGCGACGCCGACGGCAATCGCCAACATGCAGGCAATTACCGAGCGGTTCGGACCTTCACATATGGCCTTTCTGGTGGTTCCGATGGTCGGTGCGTTTTTCATCGATATCGTCAACGCGCTGGTAATTAAGCTGTATCTGCTGTTGCCTATTTTTGCGCAATAACGTGAAGATGCGGTGGTGATGAACCACCGCGCTTTTGCATCGCCATCAGGCGTTAGAATAGCGTTCTGTTTCCGGCATCCAGCGCTCGATTAACGCTTTTGCCTCTTGGGGGTAACGTTCATGAATGTGACGTGCGATACGCTGAACTTCCGGAATAATGGCCTGATCGCGCAGTAAATCCGCTACCTTAAACTCTGCATTCCCCGTCTGCCGCGTACCCAGCAATTCACCGGGTCCGCGAATTTCGAGATCTTTTTGCGCAATCACAAAGCCATCGCTGCTGTCGCGTAACACCTGCAGGCGTTTCTGCGCCGTTTTTGATAACGGCGACTTGTAGAGCAGTACGCAGTGCGACGCCACCGCGCCACGCCCGACACGTCCACGTAGCTGGTGTAACTGTGCTAAACCGAGACGTTCCGGATTTTCGATGATCATCAGACTGGCATTAAGGACATCCACACCGACTTCAATCACCGTGGTGGCGACAAGCAGGTGCAGTTCGCCCTGTTTAAACGCCGCCATCACCGCCTGTTTTTCGGCAGGCTTCATGCGCCCGTGGACCAGGCCGACGTTCAGTTCTGGTAGCGCGAGTTTTAACTCTTCCCACGTGGCTTCTGCGGCCTGCGCTTCTAACAGGTCAGATTCTTCAATCAGCGTACAGACCCAGTAGGCCTGGCGGCTTTCCTGCGTACAGGCGTTGCGCACGCGGTCAATAATATCGCTGCGGCGCGTATCCGGAATGGCAACCGTTGTGACGGGAGTGCGTCCGGGGGGCAGTTCGTCAATGACGGAGGTATCGAGATCTGCGTAGGCGGTCATCGCCAGCGTCCGAGGAATAGGCGTAGCGGTCATGATCAACTGATGCGGATGGAAACCCTGCTGCTGGCCTTTTTCCCACAGCGCGAGGCGCTGATGCACGCCAAAACGGTGCTGCTCGTCGATAATGACCAGCGCAAGGCCATTGAACTGCACCTGTTCCTGGAAGATCGCGTGCGTTCCTACCACCATTTGTACCTGTCCGCTGGCAATCGCGTCCTGTTGCGCCAGACGCGCTTTGCCTTTCTGCTTGCCCGCCAGCCAGCCGACTTCGACACCCAGCGGGGCAAACCAGTTACGGAAGTTATTGGCATGCTGCTCCGCCAGTAGCTCGGTCGGGGCCATCAGCGCGACCTGTTTTCCATGCGCAATCGCCCGCAGGGCGGCGAGCGCGGCAACCAGCGTTTTACCGGAGCCGACGTCACCCTGCACCAGACGCATCATCGGAATATCAAGCGCCATATCGTGCTCGATTTCCGCTACCACGCGGGCTTGTGCGCCGGTCGGCTTAAAGGGGAGCGAGGCTAACAGTTGATTTTTCAGCGTGTCATTGGCGCTCAGCGGTTGGGCATGAAAGCGCTGCGCACCCGCACGAAGCGCCAGCATGCTCAGGTTATGCGCCAGCAGCTCTTCCAGGATCAGACGACGCTGTGCCGGGTGTCGGCCGGTCTCGAGATCGCTTAACTGCAGCGTCGGCGGTGGGCGATGCAGCGTGCGGAGTGCTTCAGGCAAGCTGAGCATGCCCTGCAACAATTCCGGCGGTAAGAGTTCGGCAATGGCGCAGGTGTCCAGCAGATCCAGCGCCTGATCGGTGAGCTTGCGCAGTGTTGCCTGTTTGATGCCTTCGGTAGTGGGATAAACCGGGGTGAGGGTTTCCTGCAACTCTGGTGTACTGAGATCGCCCTGAACACGGTATTCCGGGTGGATCATCTCTGCGCCGTACTTCCCGCGCTTCGCTTCACCATAAGCCAGTACGCGCCGTCCGGTTGCGAGACTGTTTTTCATCGCCGCGCTGAAGTTGAAAAAGCGCATTGTCAGGATGCCGGAACCGTCGCTGATCTGACAGGTCATCATCCGACGCCCCCCGAAGGTGATGTTGCAGTTCAGTACTTCCCCTTCGACAGTGGCGTAAAAGCCTGGCAGCAGTTCGCCAATGGGATAGAGTTGGGTGCGGTCTTCATAACGCAGAGGAAGGTGTAACAGCAGGTCCTGCACGGTGTGCAGACCAATTTTCGCCAGTTTGCTGCTTTGCGCTGCGCCAACGCCCGTTAGTGAACTGAGCGGGACAGCATCTAACAGGCGCCCACTCATGATTTACTTCGCCGCCTGCATGGTGGACCACCAGGCGTCATCGGCTTCAATCGCACCCAGCTGATTGACATGCGGATAGGGTAGCCCTTTGCGTTTGGCGACTTTCGCCAGTACCGGATAGCCGCCTTCAAACAACAGGCGCTGCTGTTCGTCTTCCGGCAACATGCTGTTTTCGCGCAGATACATCCCGGCATTCTGCCGCTGGCGCTGCGCTTCATACAGAATCAGCGCAGAGGCAACGGAAACGTTAAGGGATTGAACCATGCCGATCATGGGGATGATGATATCCTGATCCGCCAGGTCCAGCGCTTCCTGGGTAATACCGGTTTTCTCCTGCCCCATCAGGATACAGGTCGGACGCGTGTAATCGATTTCGCGGAAATCGACGGCATTATCAGAGAGATGAGTTGCCAGAACCTGCATGCCCCGGCCTTTTAGATGGGTGACGGCATCGCCAATTGTGCGGTGGGTTTTCACCTGCACCCAACTGTTGCTGCCTGCCGCTGCCGAGGCCATGGTGCGCATACGACTGCCTGGCCAGACGGCGTGGACTTCGTGGACGCCAACGGCATCTGCGGTACGAATAATCGCAGAAACGTTATGAGGTTTGTGGACCTGCTCCATGCAGACGGTCAGGTCCGGCTGGCGCCTGGCGAGCATCTCACAAATACGTGCATAGCGCTGTAGGTTCATAAAACTAGTTTCGGTTACGGGTGACTTTTATCACGTCTGGCATCACGCGAATTTTGCGCATGATATTCGCCAGGTGCACACGGTCGCGCGCGGTAAGGCGAATAAAGGCGCTGTAGACGCGACCATCTTTCTCTTCAGTATTCAGGCTCTGAATATTAGAGGTGGTGGTGTTGATCGCCGCCGTCAGATTTGCCAGTGCACCCTGGTGGTTAAACATATCCACTTTGATTTCGGTGATAAATTCCTGCTCTGTCTCTTTGTCCCATTCCACCGCCATAAACTTCTCTGGCTCTTTCTGGTAGCCACGGATGTTACGGCAGGATTCATGGTGGATGACCAGACCTTTACCCGGACTGACGTGGGCAATGATCGGATCGCCCGGAATCGGACGACAGCACTTGGCAAAGGTAATCAGCACGCCATCTGCGCCTTTGATGGGCAAATGACCCTGGCCGGGCACCGCAGGTTGGATAGCTGAGGCATCACCCTGCTGCAGATTTTTCGCTACCACCACGCTCATGGCATTGCCAAGGCCGATTTCCGCCAGCAGGTCGTCAAGGGTCGCAAGCTTCATCCGCTCAAGCTCACGCTGGATACTCTCTTGCGGGATTTCGGCCAGCTTACGACTGCCACCCAACGCATGGTTGAGCAGGCGACGTCCCAGACTGACAGAATCATCGCGCTTGAGGTTCTTCAGCAACTGGCGGATCTTGGCGCGGGCTTTTGAACTGACGACGAAGTTAAGCCACGCCGCGTTCGGACGAGCCCCCGGCGCAGTAATGATTTCGACCGTCTGGCCGCTGGTCAGCGGTTGTGATAGCGGGTAAGGCTGTCTGTCGACGCGTGCGCCTACGCAGGCATGGCCAATATCGGTATGCACCGCATAAGCAAAGTCGACGGGGGTGGCACCGGCAGGCAGTTCGACAATGCGCCCTTCCGGTGTGAAAACGTAAATCTCATCCGGGAAAAGATCGGATTTCACGCTCTCGATAAATTCAAACGAGCTACCTGCGCTTTGTTGCAGTTCCAGCAGGCTTTGCATCCAGCGCTGGGCACGAATCTGCGCGGTAGTACTGGTTTCGCCGTGCTCTTTATAAGCCCAGTGCGCTGCGACCCCCATTTCCGCCATCTGGTCCATATCCTCTGTACGGATCTGGACTTCAACCGGAACGCCGTGCGGACCGATCATCGACGTGTGCAAAGACTGATAGCCGTTCGCTTTTGGAATGGCGATGTAGTCTTTTACCCGCCCAGGACGTGGTTTATAGAGGCTGTGCATTTGACCGAGCACGCGATAACAGGTGTCGGCGTCATGGACGATTACGCGGAACGCGTAGATATCCATGATCGAATGGAAACGCTGCTCTTTAAGCACCATCTTGCAATAGATGGAATAGAGGTGCTTCTCACGACCACTCACACGGCATGGAATTCCCGCTTCCTGCAGTCGCCCTTCGATTTCAGAGAGGATTTTTTGGATCATCTCTTTACGGTTGCCACGTGCGGCTTTAACCACCTCTTTAATCACGCGATAGCGGTTCGGGTACAGCGCCTCAAAGCCCAGCTCTTCAAGCTCGGTTTTAATGTGATGAATACCTAAACGGTGCGCCAGCGGGCTATAGATTTCGAGGGTTTCACGGGCGATGCGGCGACGTTTATCCGGGCGTAATGAGCCCAGCGTGCGCATGTTGTGGGTACGGTCGGCGAGTTTGATGAGAATGACGCGGATATCCTGCACCATCGCCATAATCATCTTGCGAAAGTTTTCGGCCTGCGCCTCTTTCTTATCGCGGAACTTGAGTTTATCAAGCTTCGACACCCCCTCTACCAGTTCAGCAACGCTTTTACCAAACAGCTGCTCCATGTCCTGATAGGTGGCGGGAGTATCTTCGATCACGTCATGTAGCAGCGCAGCCATCAGCGTTTCATAGTCGAGTTTCATCTCGGCCAGAATGCAGGCTACGGCAACAGGGTGC
This sequence comes from Citrobacter freundii complex sp. CFNIH2, assembly GCF_002880615.1. Lineage (NCBI taxonomy): Bacteria > Pseudomonadati > Pseudomonadota > Gammaproteobacteria > Enterobacterales > Enterobacteriaceae > Citrobacter > Citrobacter freundii complex sp. CFNIH2. Next base: position 4,093,254 of record NZ_CP025757.1, read on the forward strand.
GTGATATAAGGTTCACCGCTTGAACGTGTCTGGCCCTCGTGAGCGTCACGTGCAACGAGATACGCCTGCCGAAGACGTTTGATCTGGTCTTCCGGCAGGTAGTGTTGAATCAGCTGATTCAGGCTTTCAAACAGATACAAGGGCGACCCGCTTTGTGATTAACGACGACCTTCAGCAATTGCGGTTACGGCTTGTAATTCAGCGGCTTCCTGCTCTTGCTGTTCCTGGCGCTCACGGACGTCGAGGATCTGGTTGTTGATCAGACCTTCTTCGATTTCGCGCAGCGCGATTACGGTAGTTTTATCGTTTTCTTCCGGTACGAGCGGATCCTTTCCGCCTACCTGCATCTGACGAGCGCGACGCGCGGCGACCAGTACCAGGTCAAAACGGTTACCAATTTTCTCTACAGCGTCCTGAACAGTTACGCGTGCCATACTTAAAATGCTCCACAGGTGAAGAAATGACTGGGCATGATACTGAATGTGGGTTCAGTCTGCCAACAGTTTGCTGATTAAAGCGTCATGACGCTGCTTTTGGCGGCTCATGCGCAGACGTTCGGCGCGAATGATGGTTTTCAGATCGCCCAGGGCGGTGTCGAAGTCATCATTCACAATAAGATAATCATATTCGGCGTAATGGCTCATTTCTGCAACAGCTTGCGCCATACGTTTCGCAATCACCTCTTCGCTATCCTGTCCACGACCCCGCAAGCGGCGGTCCAGTTCAAGTTTAGACGGCGGAAGAATAAAGATACTGCGCGCTTGCGGCATCTTCTTGCGAATTTGTTGCGCGCCCTGCCAGTCGATATCCAGAAAGACATCTACCCCGGAAGCCAGTACTTGCTCAATGGCTTCACGCGAGGTGCCATAGTAATTGCCAAACACTTCTGCGTGTTCCAGAAACGCGTCGTTGCCAATCATGGTTCTGAATTCGGCATGATCCACAAAGAAATAATGTTCGCCGTGAACCTCACCCGGGCGCGGAGCGCGCGTAGTGTGTGAAACAGAAACCTGGGTGTCGTACAACGGTTGGGTTTTTAACAAAGCCTGAATCAGGCTGGACTTACCCGCGCCACTGGGGGCAGAAACAATATAAAGCGTGCCTTGAGCCATGAGTATCTTACGTATGTGATTATCGAAAATGAACCTACATACGGGCTTATTATACACGTCGCCGCTACGCGACGTAGTCTTTGTCACACTTTTTACGCCAGATTATTGCTTTTTGCGCGCCTGTTTCCTGATTTACGCAACATTCTCTGCAAATGAGCGGAATCACTGGAAGCCTGAACGCAATCTTAACTTTTGTTGCTCGGCGCTGGCCACACAACGCGCTATATCTGCCTGGAAACGTACAGCGGAGGTGGCGATGAAAGCGGGGATAGCGATATTGATAGGGTTGTGGTTATGGCACGGGCAGTCCTGGGCGGTATGCCCGGTATGGTCGTCAGCGAGGGCTCACGAAGAGATCTCTCGTTTGCAACAGCAAATTGCGCAGTGGGATGACGCCTATTGGAAGGAGGGGGTGAGTGCGGTCGAGGACGGCGTCTACGATCAACTGCATGCACGACTGCTTCAGTGGCAGCACTGCTTTGCTGACAACTCCCCGCCCAGCCTGACGTTACCTTCTCCAGGCGGCACTGTCCCCCATCCCGTCGCCCATACCGGAGTGCAAAAGCTGGCTGACAAGCGAGCAGTGCAGCAATGGATGCGCGGGCACAACGATTTGTGGGTACAGCCGAAGGTCGATGGCGTGGCGGTTACGCTGAAATATCAGCATGGCAAATTGACGCAGGCGATCAGCCGTGGCGATGGTCTGAAGGGCGAAGACTGGACGCAAAAAGTACAGCTGATGCCAGCCGTGCCGCAAACCGTGGCGGGGGCGCTGACAAACAGCGTGTTACAGGGTGAGATCTTTCTGCGACGGGAAGGGCATATCCAGCAAAAAATGGGCGGGATGAATGCCCGTTCGAAGGTGGCGGGGCTGCTGATGCGCAAAACCAACGTGAGCGACTTATCATCACTGGGGATTTTTATCTGGGCCTGGCCTGATGGCCCGCAGACGATGTCCGAAAGAGTCAACCAGTTGAGTGCCGCGGGTTTTACGCTGGCGAAGACATTCACGCTACCGGCTGACAACGTTGAGGCCGTGGAGCGGGCGCGTACGCACTGGTGGACGTCTGCTTTGCCCTTCGTTACCGATGGGGTGGTTGTGCGAATGGACAAAGAACCTGCGTCCCATCAGTGGTTACCAGGACAAGGGAATTGGCTGGCCGCCTGGAAATACCCACCCGTTGCGCAGGTGGCGGAGGTCACAGCGATTCAATTTACGGTCGGCAAAAGCGGAAAAATCGCCGTTGTCGCAACGCTTGCCCCCGTCATGCTGGACGATAAACGGGTACAACGGGTGAATATCGGTTCCGTAACTCGCTGGAAAGAGTGGGATATCGCCCCTGGCGATCAAATCCTGGTGAGCCTTGCCGGGCAGGGGATCCCACGTATTGACGATGTCGTCTGGCGGAGTTCAGACCGCACTAAACCAATACCACCTGATAATCGCTTCAATTCATTGACCTGCTTTTTTGCTTCCGCATCGTGTCAGGAGCAGTTTATCTCCCGCCTGGTCTGGTTGGGCTCTGGCACGGTTTTAAAATTAGACGGTGTGGGTGAGGCGGGCTGGCGAGCGCTTCATCAGCAGCACCACTTTGAGCATATCTTTTCCTGGCTGGCCTTAACTCAGGAGCAGATTCAGCACACGCCAGGATTTGCGAAAGCAAAGGGCGAACAGGTATGGCATCAGTTTAATTTGGTGAGAAAACAGCCATTTATTCGCTGGATACAGGCGTTAGGCATCCCATTACCACTGGTGGCGCTCAATGCCAGTGGCGATCGTTCATGGCGGCAGTTGTCAGGGCGAACGGAATTGTACTGGCAACAACTCCCGGCAGTCGGCCCGCGTCGCGCACGTCAGGTGATGGCATGGCTGGACAACGCGGAGGTCAAACAGCTGAGCCGCTGGCTGGCGGCTCAGCAAATTGAGAGCTTTATTCCTTAGTGGCTTTCGTGGTGGTAGTAAAACACCGGCAAACCCAGCTTAAGGCGCAGCGCCAGGAGACGGGCGACAAAGCCAAACATCAGGGTTGAGATAACCACGATATCCTGATTGGAAACATAGTGTTGCAGGACGATATAAAGCACGGCAGAGGCGAATGAAACCCCGGCGTACAGCTCTTTCTGGAAAACGAGCGGAATACGTTTACAGAACATATCGCGCAGCACTCCACCGAAGACGCCAGTGGTGACCGCTGCAACGACGGCAATGATCGGCCCATGCCCCATATCCAGGGCCACCTGGGCGCCAATAATGGAAAAAACCACCAGGCCTAAGGCATCCAGCACCAGGAACACCTTGCGCAGGTAGGGCATGACGGGAGCCACAATAGTCGTCAGGACTGCCGCTGTGGCGACAATAATCACGTATTCGGGATGTTTAACCCAACCCAGAGGATAGTGGCCGAGCAGAATATCGCGGACAGAGCCACCGCCGATGGCTGTTGCGGTGGCAATAATGATGACGCCGAATGTATCCATCCGACGACGACCCGCCGCCAGCGCGCCGGTCATGGCTTCGGCAGTGATTCCTATCAGGTACAAAACGTGTAACAGCATGACTCCCCCCAGTATTTTGGGGACAAAGAGTAACGATTTGTGCTCGTCGTCACGATTGAGATTTTCTAAGGCGAGTGATTTTTAATAACTTCAGGTAATGTGAAATCGTTATTATTCTGAGGTGGTGCGTAGTATGAGGTTTTTTTTATCAACAAAATGAATGAGAAAAACTAAACTGAAGATATCCACAATTTAGCGTGGTTCGTGAAAAACGTAGCACCGCCATTGACTGACGGGCTACGCGGAAAGACGCTTTACTCGATGTTCTGGATCTGCTCGCGCATTTGCTCGATTAAGACCTTCAGTTCGATGGCGGAATTGGTCACTTCCGCATTAATGGATTTTGACGCCAGCGTATTCGACTCGCGATTAAATTCCTGCATCATGAAGTCCAGACGGCGGCCTACTGCCTCTTTTTTCTTCAGGATGTTGTAGGTTTCTTTGACGTGGGCGTCCAGACGATCCAGCTCTTCCGCCACATCAATGCGCTGTGCCATCAGGACCAGTTCTTGTTCCAGACGGTTATTTTCCAGTTGGACCTGAGCGTCTTCCAGCTTAGCGACCAGACGCTCGCGCTGCCATTGCAGAATTTCTGGCATATGGGCGCGGACCTTAACAACCTCAGCGCTGACGCCTTCCAGACGTTGTTCGATCAGGACTTTCAGTGCCTGACCTTCCGTTTCGCGGGCGACGATGAAATCGTCGAGCGTGCCGTCGAGTGCGGTCAGGATTTCAGCCGCAATGGCATCCAGATCCTGTTCCTGTGCTGCCATTACACCGGGCCAGCGCAGGATATCGACCGGATTGATTTCCCCTTCATCGCTCTGCATTTTGACCCAGTTGGCCGCATTCACGAGTTGTTTTGCGAGCTTTTCATTCAGGATGAGTTCGCCCTGCGCGCTGGCATCGGGTTCAAAGCGCAGCATGCATTCAACTTTACCGCGCGTCAGGCGCGTACGAATGCGTTCACGAACAACAGGTTCAAGGCTACGGAACTGTTCCGGCAGACGAAAGTAAGTTTCCAGATAACGCTGGTTTACCGAGCGCATTTCCCAGGTGGCGCTACCCCATTCACCCTTGATTTCACGCCGGGCGTAGGCGGTCATACTGCGGATCATAGACGTTCCTGTTTTTAAAGGAGAGATGGGAGGATTATAGCCATCCCGGCCTTGTCAGGATAGGAATAACCGCCGGAAGTCCGTATAATGCGCAGCCACATTCGTTTCAAGCCGGAGATCTCAATATGCGTCCAGCAGGCCGTAGCGCTAATCAGGTGCGTCCCGTAACCCTGACCCGTAACTATACAAAACATGCTGAAGGCTCGGTGCTGGTCGAATTTGGAGATACCAAAGTACTGTGCACGGCCTCGATTGAAGAAGGCGTACCGCGTTTTCTGAAAGGTCAGGGCCAAGGCTGGATCACCGCTGAATATGGCATGCTGCCGCGTGCAACACATACCCGTAACGCGCGCGAAGCCGCAAAAGGCAAGCAGGGCGGTCGTACAATGGAAATTCAGCGTCTGATCGCCCGTGCGCTGCGCGCTGCAGTCGATCTCAAAACGTTGGGTGAATTTACTATCACCCTGGACTGCGATGTGATCCAGGCCGATGGCGGCACGCGTACCGCTTCCATTACCGGCGCCTGTGTGGCGCTGGCGGATGCGCTGAACAAACTGGTGGCCAGCGGTAAGCTGAAAACCAATCCGATGAAAGGGATGGTTGCCGCGGTATCCGTGGGGATCGTTAACGGCGAAGCGCTCTGCGATCTGGAGTACGTTGAAGACTCGGCGGCGGAAACCGACATGAACGTGGTGATGACCGAAGACGGGCGAATCATTGAGGTACAGGGGACGGCAGAAGGCGAGCCGTTCAGCCATGAAGAACTTCTCACCTTGCTGGCACTGGCCCGAGGGGGAATCGAATCCATTGTCGCGACGCAGAAGGCGGCGCTAGAGAATTGATTTTAAGGCGACCAATGAGTCGCCTTTTTTTTGTCCGTAGATTTTGTCAATGATGAAAGTGAAATGAGGAGCGAATCCATGAAACCCTATCAACGCCAGTTTATTGAGTTTGCGCTTAACAAACAGGTACTCAAGTTTGGCGAGTTCACGCTGAAATCCGGGCGCAAGAGCCCCTATTTCTTCAACGCCGGGCTGTTTAATACCGGGCGCGATCTGGCACTGTTAGGCCGTTTTTACGCTGAAGCATTAGTGGATTCTGGCATTGAATTTGATCTGCTTTTTGGCCCGGCTTACAAAGGTATTCCCATTGCGACGACCACGGCGGTTGCGCTGGCGGAGCATCATGACAAAGATCTGCCGTACTGCTTTAACCGCAAAGAAGCTAAAGATCACGGAGAAGGTGGCAATCTGGTTGGCAGCGCATTACAAGGCCGCGTGATGCTGGTAGATGATGTGATCACCGCGGGTACGGCAATCCGGGAATCGATGGAAATCATCCAGGCCAACGGTGCAACGCTGGCTGGCGTGCTGATCTCTTTGGATCGTCAGGAACGCGGACGTGGCGAGATTTCCGCCATTCAGGAAGTTGAGCGCGATTATGGCTGTAAGGTGATTTCCATCATCACCCTGAAAGACCTGATTGCCTATCTGGAAGAGAAGCCGGAAATGGCAGAGCATCTGGCAGCAGTGCGGGCGTATCGGGAAGCGTTCGGCGTTTAACGTGAGTGGCCGGATAACGCGCGCGCTATCCGGCAAACATTACTGCAGTTGCGCAGCGAGCAGTGGCCAGCGGGCGTCAAAATCATCCGTAGGACGGTATTTGAATTCGCTACGCACAAAGCGCGACAGCATACCTTCGCAGAAGGCGAGCAGCTGGCTTGCCAGTAACGTTTCATCCGTCACGTACCCTTCACCTTCGCGCATCCGCTTTTCCCGCAATACCTGGCGCAGTTGTGCTTCAATGCGTTCGAACAGCTGGTTGATACGTCCTTGCAGACGATCCTGTTCAAACATCAACGCATGTCCGGTCAGGATGCGCGTCAGGCCTGGATTACGTTCACCGAAACCCAGAATCAATAACACAATCAGGCGCACACGCGCGTGGGTATCTTTTTCATCTTTCAGAATCAAATTGATACGGGTGATCAGGCTGTCTTCGATAAACTCAATCAGGCTATCGAACATGCGGGTCTTGCTGGGAAAGTGGCGATATAATGCCGCTTCGGAAACGCCGACAGAAGCCGCCAGTTTTGCCGTTGTGATGCGCTGGCTTCCATCGCTGGATTCCAGCATCAGCGCCAGAGACTGAAGTATTTCTTCGCGACGATTCCTTTTCGCAGTTTGTTTTTCTGCCATGTTACAAAATACCCCTGAAAATAAGCACTTGCAGGCGAGCATCCACACTATGACCGCAAACCCAAGGCTTGCGGTGATGTTATGACGTTATCGGGATGCGTAACTTTCTTACTTACGACCGGAATGGCCGAAACCGCCTTCACCACGGTGGGTGGCATCAAACTCTTCCACCAGATTAAATTCGGCCTGCACGACTGGCACAAAGACCATCTGCGCGATACGTTCGCCCGGCTCAATGGTAAAACTGTCCTGACCACGGTTCCAGACGGACACCATTAGCTGCCCCTGATAGTCAGAATCAATCAACCCCACCAGGTTGCCCAGCACGATACCATGCTTATGGCCCAGGCCCGAACGCGGCAGGATGACGGCAGCCAGAGACGGATCGGCGATGTGAATAGCCAGCCCGGTTGGCAGCAGTGTGGTTGCGCCCGGCGCCAGTTCTACGGCGTCATCGAGACAAGCCCGCAGGTCAAGTCCGGCGGAGCCGGAGGTGGCATACGTCGGCAGCGGGAATTGCTTGCCGACACGCGGGTCCAGAATCTTAACGTCGATTTTTTTCATCATAACGGGTCACGATCTCGTCGAGTAATAATTGGCCCAGGAGTGCTTTGCGCTCAAGCGGTAAGACTTTATCTCCATCCTGCCAGAAAAGGTGTAAAGCGTTGCTGTCGCTATTAAACCCTTGAGTTGAAAGCGAAACATCGTTTGCACAGATCAAATCAAGGTTTTTACGGATACGTTTTTGCCGGGCATATTCTTCCACATTATTCGTTTCCGCGGCAAACCCAACGACATAGGGGCGATGGTCTTTACGTGCGGCAACCCCGGCGATGATATCTGGGTTTTTGACCATTTTTATTGTTAATTCATCACCTTGTGTCGCCTGTTTCTTAATTTTTTCCGGGGCGACAATTGCGGCGCGATAGTCTGCTACGGCCGCGCAGCCAATAAAAATATGTTGCTGTTGGACGGCGGATTGCACCGCCGCTTCCATCTCCAGAGCGGTCATTACATCAACACGCTGCACAAAGGGCGGCGTGGGTAATGATACGGGGCCGGTGACCAGCGTAACGTTCGCCCCACGGCGGGCGGCGGCGGCGGCGATGGCAAACCCCATTTTGCCGGAGCTGTGGTTGGAAATGTAGCGTACCGGATCGAGCGGTTCACGCGTCGGGCCCGCGGTAATCATGATGTTGAGATGTTGCAGATCGTTGACAGGGGCGAAATGTGCCGCGGCCATATCGACAATCGTTAAGGGATCCAGCATACGGCCCGGCCCTACATCGCCGCATGCCTGGCTGCCGCTGTCCGGTCCCCAGATGAGCAGCCCGCGGGAAGTCAGAACGTCCAGATTATGCTGAGTTGCCGCAGTCCGGTACATCTGCTGGTTCATTGCTGGTAAAACGGCAACGGGCGCAGGGGTAGCCAGACAAATCGTGGACACCAGATCGTTTGCCATGCCGGCTGCAACCCGCGCGATAAGGTCTGCGGTGGCCGGGGCGAGCATCACCAGGTCGGCCCATTTCCCCAACTCAATGTGGCCCATCGCGGCTTCTGCTGCGGGATCCAGCAGACTGTCGGAAACGGGATACCCGGAGACTGCCTGTAAGCTGAGTGGGGTAATAAAGGCTTTAGCCGCCTCGGTCATTGCCACACGGACATCAGCGCCGCGTTCGCGCAGACGACGCACCAGTTCAGGGGCTTTGTAGGCTGCAATGCCGCCGCTGACGCCGAGAACGATTTTTTTACCGGCCAGGCTCATCATGATCATTCCTGTTGGATTACACCAGAAGGCGGATATTTTATCACAATCCGTAAACTGTCGTGCGTTCACCCATGAATCACTTTGCGAGGCGCTACGCAGGAGTGAAAATTGTACGTCGATTCCCCCACCGGGCCATGCCACCATGCGTACTGGCATGAGGAGGGGTGGGGATGGAAATTGCTGAATACGTGCTGCCGAGGGAAAAACTGTTGGCGCTTGGGGTCGACACGCTGACGGATGACGAACTACTGGCGCTTTTCTTACGGACCGGAACGCCCGGGAAAGATGTCTTTGCGCTGGCAAAAGAGATCCTGGAACATTTTGGCTCTCTCTATAGCTTGTTGACGGCGGATTACTCTCAATTCAGCGCCGTGACAGGGATTGGCGTAGCAAAGTATGCGCAGCTTAAAGGTATCGCGGAGCTGGCCCGGCGCTTTTATGAAGTGCAAATAAAAGGCACGAACCCGTTACTTAGCCCGGTGTTAACCCGGGATTTTTTGCAGAGTCAATTTGCGGGAGAAGCGCGTGAAGTTTTCATGGTGGTTTTTCTCGATTCCCAACACCATGTCATTAAACATAGCCGCCTTTTCTCTGGCACACTCACCCATGTTGAGATCCATCCGCGTGAAATTATTCGTGAAGCGATAAAAATCAATGCATCTGCGGTGATCCTTGCTCATAATCACCCGTCGGGGTGTGCAGAGCCGAGTAAAGCGGATAAACTTATCACCGAGCGTGTCGTAAAATGCTGTCAGTTCATGGATATCCGTGTGCTTGATCACCTTGTCATTGGACGCGGAGAGTACGTTTCGTTTGCGGAACGTGGTTGGATTTGACGCACTTTGCGCGATCCATCGGGATCTTTGTCTGTTCGGGACTTGAGCACATCGCTGACTCAGCGTATACTACGCCACCTTTGAGAATCTCGGGTTTGGCATTTGGGCCTGGCAATCGAGTGTTCACTTAGACGCCCAATCATTCACGTTGCGTTAAGGCAGCCTGAAGGGTGAGGTGTAGAACCGCGATGACCGGGCTGTAAAGCCTGACGAGGCGCCGATACCCCATACGAAGCTCGAGCTAATTTGATTTTTGGAGAATAGACATGTCCCGAGTCTGCCAAGTTACTGGCAAGCGTCCGGTGACCGGTAACAACCGTTCCCACGCACTGAACGCGACTAAACGCCGTTTCCTGCCTAACCTGCACTCTCACCGTTTCTGGGTTGAGAGCGAAAAGCGTTTTGTCACCCTGCGTGTATCTGCTAAAGGTATGCGTGTAATTGATAAGAAAGGCATCGATACAGTTCTGTCTGAACTGCGTGCCCGTGGCGAAAAGTACTAAGTACTAAGAGGAAATAAATCATGGCTAAAGGTATTCGTGAGAAGATCAAGCTGGTTTCTTCTGCTGGTACTGGTCACTTCTATACCACCACGAAGAACAAACGTACTAAGCCGGAAAAACTGGAACTGAAAAAATTCGATCCAGTTGTCCGTCAGCACGTTCTCTACAAAGAAGCGAAAATTAAGTAATTCTCGCTTTGCTGTAATGAAAAACCTCGCTTCGGCGGGGTTTTTTGTTTTCTGGCCATCCCCATATTAGTGAGACCTGATACAAAGCCGGAGACGTTATGCCTGAATTACCTGAAGTCGAAACCAGCCGCCGCGGTATTGAACCGCATCTGGTCGGGGCAACCATTCTGCATGCCAATGTGCGTAATGGACGTCTGCGTTGGCCGGTATCAGAAGAGATCTACCGTCTGAGCGACAAACCGGTGCTCAGCGTTCAGCGCCGTGCGAAATACCTTCTGCTGGAGCTACCCGATGGCTGGATCATCATTCACCTGGGGATGTCAGGTAGTTTACGTATCCTTGCTGAAGAACTTCCGGCAGAAAAACATGACCATGTTGATTTAGTGATGAGTAATGGTAAAGTCCTGCGCTACACCGATCCCCGTCGCTTTGGCGCCTGGCTGTGGACAAAAGAACTGGAAGGGCACAACGTACTGGCGCATCTTGGCCCTGAACCGCTAAGCGACGATTTCAACGGCGACTACCTGCAACAGAAATGCGCGAAGAAGAAAACGGCGATTAAACCCTGGTTGATGGATAACAAGCTGGTCGTGGGGGTCGGAAATATTTACGCCAGTGAATCCCTGTTTGCTGCGGGTATTCATCCTGACCGTCTGGCGTCGTCGTTGTCGCCGGCTGAATATGAACTGCTGGTGCGCGTGATTAAGGCCGTTCTGCTGCGCTCGATAGAACAGGGGGGAACGACGCTGAAAGATTTTCTGCAAAGCGATGGTAAACCGGGCTATTTTGCTCAGGAGTTACAGGTCTATGGCCGCAAAGGTGAGCCATGCAGAGTGTGCGGAACGCCGATCGTAGCATCGAAACACGCGCAACGTGCGACGTTCTATTGCCGTCAGTGCCAGAAGTAAGGCGGGGCGTCCCGGATCCGGGACGCTATTTGAGCTTAGCCAACAGCGCCTGATGAATATTCTCGGGCAGGAAGTGGGTGACATCGCCCTGATGGCGGGCCACTTCTTTCACCAGTGACGATGAGATGAAGGACCACTCTTTAGAAGGCATCAGAAAGACGCTTTCCAGTTCTGGCATCAAATGACGATTCATGTGGGCCAACTGCATTTCGTATTCAAAATCCGCCACGGCGCGCAATCCACGAATCAGGATGTTGGCCTGTTGCTCACGCGCAAAGTTGGCCATCAGATCGCTAAAGCCCAGCACTTCAACGCCAGACAGATGGGCAGTGGCCTGCTTAGCCAGCGCAACGCGCTCTTCAAGGCTGAACATCGGTTTTTTACCGGGACTCGCCGCAATCGCCAGAATGACATGGTCAAACATCTGCGTAGCACGCGTGATGATATCGATATGGCCGTTCGTCAACGGATCAAAAGTACCTGGATAAATCGCCCGTTTTTGCATAACAGCCCTCAATGCGTTTTCGGTGGCAGATAAGGTTCCAGCAGCTGTAGCAGGCGCTGTAACGCACCCTGGTTTTGATAGAGAACTTCAACTGCGTGACGACCATAGAAATTACGATAATCGGCATCGGTCAGTAAAGAGGAAACCTCCTTGGCGAGGCTTGTGGCGTCAGTGACCGTAATCAAACCGCTGGCCTGCTCCAGACGGGCGCAGATATCTTTGAAGTTGAAGGTGTGAGGTCCCATCAGCACAGGAATCGCGTGTGCCGCAGCTTCCAGCGGGTTATGTCCGCCACGTTCAACCAGTGATCCTCCGACGAACGCCAGATCCGCAATGCCGTAAAGCAGCATCAGTTCACCCATCGTATCTCCCACAACCACCTGGGTACTGGCTGAGGGAACTTCGCCGGAGGAACGTGTTGTATAGCTTAGTCCGGCTTCACGCACGAGGTTAATCGCATCCGGGAAGCGTTCCGGATGACGCGGGACCAGAATCAACAGCAGGTTGGGGAACTGGTGCAACAATGCCTGATGGGCAGCGATGATAATACTCTCTTCACCATCATGAGTACTGGTTGCGATCCACACCGGGCGATGCGGCGCCCACTGGCGACGCAGCGTAACGGCCTTTGCGGCCAGCTGTGGCGTTACGGAAATATCGAACTTCAGACTGCCGGTGACGGTCACTTGATTGTTCTTCGCGCCCAGCGTCACAAAGCGCTGACCATCCTCTTCATTTTGCGCGGCAATTAGCGTAATACGACGGAGGATTCGGCGGATAAATTTCCCCAGCTTCGCGTAACCGTCAGCGGAGCGGGCGGAAAGACGCGCATTGGCGATGACCAGTGGAATATGGCGTTTATGCAGCGCGGCAATCAGGTTCGGCCACAACTCCGTTTCCATAATCAGCACCAGCTTGGGATCAACCTTGTTCAGGAAGCGACCCAGCGCATCGGGTAAATCGTAAGGCAGGTAGACGTGCTGAACATCGCTGCCGAAGGCAGACTGGACACGCTCGGAGCCGGTTGGCGTCATCGTGGTGACGGTGATCGGCAGATCGGGGTAGCGATGTCGCAGGGCGCGAACCAAAGGAATGGCTGCCAGTGTTTCTCCGACAGAGACGGAATGAAGCATAATACCGCCCGGTTTCAGGGGGCGGCGGTAAAAACCGTAGCGTTCACCCCAGCGTTTACGGTAGGCCGGGGCCTTACGTCCGCGCACCCAAAGCCGTATCCAGATCAAGGGCTGAATAAGGTAGAGAAGGGCGGTGTAAAGCAATTCGAGCATAGTAAATAGCTGACTTATGGATGTGCTGGGGATTCTATGTATTTAGCCAGGGCTTTACCATTACTTTTCCTGTTTTTGACTTAAATAGCTTTAAGTCCGACTAATTCCGCCAGCCCGGCTCAGTTTTTTTGCATTTTTATGCCATTTATTGATTTTTACTGCCTCTGCCGTTGTTAGCCGATTCAATCGGTGACGAAAAAAGCGATGATAAGATTAATATCAATTTGATTTAAAAAAGAAAAGTATCCGTTTTGCGGTTAATTTATTCGAGTCGGATCGCAGCGAAAGAAGTGATACACTAGCGCGTAAAAGTCAGTGCAATATCAGTGATCGGGTAGCTGTTGAGCCTGGGGCGGTAGCGTGCTGTTTTCTGCTTAACTTTATCGGACAATCACAACAAAAGAGTCGCGTGTGGAAAAGCCTTTTCGAAAAATTCTGGTCATCAAGATGCGTTTCCACGGGGATATGCTATTAACCACTCCCGTTATCAGTACGCTGAAGCAGAACTATCCTGACGCCAAAATCGATATGCTTCTTTACCAGGATACGATGCCTATTTTGTCGGAAAACCCCGAGATTAATGCCCTCTATGGCATCAGCAATAAGGGGACGGGAGCGGCAGAAAAAATTAAAAATACGCTTTCGCTGATTAAGACCTTACGCAACAACCAATATGATCTGGTCATCAACCTGACCGATCAGTGGATTGTGGCGCTGATTGTTCGTTTTTTGCACGCAAGAGTAAAAATATCCCAGGATTTCGCCAACCGGCAGTCTGCATTCTGGAAACAGAGTTTTACCCATCTCGTTCCCTATTCCGGGGAACACGTTGTCGAACGTACGCTGTCAGCACTCAAACCGTTGGGTCTGGAGCATATTGTTACTGAAACGACCATGAGCTATCGACCTGAACACTGGGAGAACATGCGTCGACAGTTGCGCCAGCTCGGCGTGACGCATCAGTATGTGGTGATTCAACCCACGGCAAGGCAGTTATTTAAGTGCTGGGATAATGACAAATTTTCCCGCGTCATTGATGCTCTTGAGCGTCGTGGTTATCAGGTGGTGCTGACGTCCGGCCCTTCTGCTGACGATTTAGCCTGTGTGGAAGAGATTGCGCTGGGGTGCGAAACCAAACCGGTAACCGGGCTGGCAGGCAAAACCCGATTCCCGGAATTAGGCGCGCTGATTGATCATGCCGCCCTTTTTATTGGCGTTGATTCAGCCCCTGGGCATATCGCCGCGGCGGTCAAAACGCCGGTGGTATGTCTGTTTGGCGCGACAGACCACGTCTTCTGGCGTCCCTGGACTGACAATATTATTCAGTTCTGGGCAGGTGACTATCAGCCCATGCCTAAACGATCTGAACTGGACCGTAACAAAAAATATATGTCCGTTATTCCCGCGGAGGATGTGATTGCGGCAACGGAAAAACTGTTGCCGCAGAATGCGCAAATTATCGAAATGGATGCGCCAGTATGATCGTGGCTTTTTGTTTGTATAAGTATTTTCCGTTCGGCGGATTACAACGTGACTTTATGCGCATTGCGCAAACCGTCGCAGCTCGAGGTCATCAGGTCCGTATTTATACTCAATCGTGGGACGGAGAATGCCCGGATGCTTTTGAGCTCATTCGTGTACCGGTTAAATCGCGGACCAACCATGGGCGTAATGCGGAATATTATGCCTGGGTGCAGGCGCATTTGCGTGAGCATCCCGTTGACAGGGTCGTGGGGTTTAACAAGATGCCGGGTCTGGACGTTTATTTTGCCGCGGATGTCTGTTACGCCGAAAAGGTGGCACAGGAAAAAGGTTTTTTCTATCGTCTGACCTCCCGTTATCGCCATTATGCGGCGTTTGAACGGGCAACGTTTGAGCAGGGTAAACCGACGCAGTTATTAATGCTGACGGATACACAGATTGCTGATTTCCAGAAGCATTATCAAACCGAAGCGGAGCGTTTTCATATTCTCCCTCCGGGGATATATCCGGACAGAAAATACAGTGCGCAAATCCCGAATGCCCGTGAAATCGTTCGCCAGAAGAACGGTATTTCGGAGCAGCAAAACTTACTGTTGCAGGTCGGTTCTGATTTTACCCGCAAAGGGGTGGATCGTTCGATTGAAGCGCTTGCTTCACTGCCGGCGGCGCTGCGGCATAACACGCTTTTATATATTGTCGGTCAGGATAAGCCTCGCAAATTTGAAGCACTGGCAGAAAAACGCGGCGTGCGCAGTAATGTGCACTTTTTCTCCGGGCGCAATGATGTCGCGGAGTTGATGGCTGCCGCGGATTTGTTACTGCACCCGGCCTATCAGGAAGCGGCAGGTATTGTTCTGCTGGAGGCGATTACTGCTGGCCTGCCAGTGTTGACCTCTGCCGTTTGCGGCTATGCGCATTATATTGCGCAGGCTAACTGTGGCGATGTCATTGAAGAACCCTGGCGGCAGGACGCGTTGAACGACATTTTGCGTAAAGCGCTGACCCAGCCGTCATTGCGTGCAGCATGGGCAGAAAACGCGCGGCATTATGCGGATACGCAAGATTTGTACAGTCTGCCGGAAAAGGCGGCGGACATTATTACAGGTGGTCTGGATGGTTGAATTGAAAGAACCGTTAGCCACATTATGGCGCGGGAAAGATGCGTTTGAG
This sequence comes from Citrobacter freundii complex sp. CFNIH2, assembly GCF_002880615.1. NCBI lineage: Bacteria > Pseudomonadati > Pseudomonadota > Gammaproteobacteria > Enterobacterales > Enterobacteriaceae > Citrobacter > Citrobacter freundii complex sp. CFNIH2. Next base: position 4,108,884 of record NZ_CP025757.1, read on the forward strand.
GAAGTCAAAACGCTGCAGGGTGAGGTCTTCAGGGAACTGGAAACCCGGCGTACGCTGCGATTTGAACTGGCGGGGAAAAGCTATTTCCTTAAATGGCATCGGGGTACTTCTCTCAAGGAGATTGTCAAAAACCTTCTCTCACTGCGGATGCCGGTTTTGGGCGCCGACAGAGAGTGGAATGCAATTCATCGCCTCCAGGATTTAGGCGTGGATACGATGTATGGCGTTGGGTTTGGTGAGAAGGGGCTCAACCCTCTGACCAAAACGTCGTTCATTATTACCGAAGATCTCACGCCGACCATCAGTCTGGAAGACTATTGTGCGGATTGGGCAACGAATCCACCGGACGTCAACGTCAAGTGGATGCTTATTGACCGCGTGGCCACGATGGTGCGCAAGATGCACGCAGGCGGGATCAATCACCGTGATTGCTATATCTGCCACTTCCTGCTGCATCTGCCTTTTTCAGGCAATAAAGAAGACTTAAAGATTTCGATTATTGATCTACACAGGGCACAGATTCGTACGAAAGTTCCTCGCCGCTGGCGTGATAAAGACCTGATTGGCCTCTATTTTTCGTCGCTAAACATCGGGTTGACACAGCGGGATATCTGGCGGTTTATGCGGGTTTATTTTGGTGCTCCTTTGAAAACGATTATGCGCGAAGAATCGAGCCTGCTATCACATGCCGAGGCAAAAGCTGCGCAAATTAGAGAGCGGACACAGCGTAAAGGCCTATGATTTAGATCTTTTATTTGTGTATTTATAAAATACTGATAGTGTGATCCCAGATGACAGTATATTTTATAAATTGGAAGGCTGATTATGAATTAAACATGATCGGTTACCTACAAAAACATTATCAGGTAGTTAATATTTCAGTCCCATCGCGGTATGTTTGGGTTGCAAAAAAAATAAGAAAACTGAACATCAATACCAATTGGTTAGGGAAGAAGTTTATTAAAACCTATCTTCAGGAGTTGGAACCGCACGACGTTGCAGTATTTAATGATAGTGTTATAACTAAAGGTATTACTCCGCAAATTATTACTAATTTAAAATGCCATAAAGTGCTTCTGTTAAGAAATGCTGTGGATGAGTCATTTATTGAAAAACATGTTGACTCTTTTGATTTGATTTATGATTTTGAGCGCAAGGATATTAATTTTCAAAAAGTAAAACACTTAGAGCAGTTTTTCCCTATCGGACTCCATGATGTAGCGCAGTGTGCTTCTGATGAAAGAATAAATGATAAATTAGTTTGCTATTTTCTGGGGAAAGATAAAAGCAGATTAAATTTATTAACGGAGCTTGCAAGCAAGCTAATGTCATACAATGTCACCCTGGATTTTAATATTGTCGGTGATAATAACGTCAAGTATGATTCGAACTATGTAATAGATAATCCTTTATCCTATAATGAAAATTTAAAGCGTTCGTTGGCATCAGATATACTTATTGACATAACTCGGGAAGATCAAACTGGCTGGACTTTACGCATCTTAGAATCTTTGTATTTTAATAAAAAAACAATCACCAATAATAAAAGTATATTGAATTCTAATATATATGCAACAAATCGCTTCTTTATCCTTGGTTATCATGGGTGGGATAAATTTGAGTCTTTTTTGAATGCGCCTATCGAGCCCGTTACACATGATGTTTTGTATAAATACAGTCCGGACTGCATGTTGGAAACGATAATCAACGAATTCAAGAGAGATGAGTATCAATAACGATGGCTCAATTTATAATATAAAGCAAAAAATTATGAAAATCGCATTTATTGGCGAAGCTGTGTCCGGGTTTGGTGGAATGGAAACGGTCATCCGGGATGTTATCAACAACTTTCAGGCCGAACATTCTGCAATCCAGTGTGAGATGTTTTTCTTTTGCCGACATGACAAAATGGATAAGGCATGGTTAAGCGGTATTAACTATTCATGCTCTTTCTCCACTATCCGTCTGGGCTTTTTACGTCGGGCAAAGCATATCCATACGTTTAGCCACTGGCTAAAGAAAACAGAACCCGATGTGGTGATCTGTATTGATGTGCTGTCTTGCCTGTTTGCCAGTAAAGCGCGGAAGAAATCAGGCCAAAATTTTACGATATTCTCCTGGCCACATTTTTCTCTGGATCATAAAAAACACGCCGAATGTGTTAGCTGGGCTGATTATCATCTGGCAATCAGTAGCGGTATTAAACAACAGATGATCGCGCGGGGTATTGATCAAAAGGACATTACCGTTGTTTATAATCCCGTTTCCAGAAAATCAGAGATTATTCCGCAACCAGAAAAAGGCCAACCCGCGGTCTTTCTGTATGTCGGAAGGATGAAGTTTGAAGGGCAAAAAAGAATTAAGGACCTGCTGGATGGATTATCCCATGCAGAAGGCGAATGGCGGTTGCATGTGGTTGGTGACGGTTCAGATTTCGAAAAATGTCAGTCCTATGGACGAGAACTGGGTATTGACGAGCGTATAACCTGGCATGGTTGGCAGGTCTCTCCCTGGGATGTGGTGCAAAATAAGATAAAGAACGTCACGGCACTGTTGCTGACATCATCGTTCGAGGGCTTTCCGATGACCCTGCTGGAAGCCATGTCGTATGGCATTCCGTGCATTAGCTCTGACTGTATGTCTGGTCCACGGGATATGATCAAACCGGGTATCAATGGCGATTTGTATCCGCCGAACGATCTTGAACAGTTTACTCATCTGCTCAACCAAATCCTCTCTGGTCAAATGAAGTATGATAGTCATCTGATTCCTGAGACGATAGATAACTTCTATAATGAAGTCTATTTTCAACATTTAAGAAGTGCGATATTCTCCAAAATCAATAAGTGATCACTATGACTCAAACGTATTTTGAAGCAAAAGTCATTCAGCAGACTTTAGATTATAACTATGCAGAACATAGTGATGTTGATAAGTTTAATATTGCCTATGGCATTGACAAGAACTTCCTTTTTGGTTGCGGTGTGTCTATTGCGTCGATACTGATTGCTAACCCCAATACTTCGTTTGCCTTTCATGTCTTTACTGACTCATTTAGCAATGAGGAACAGACGCGATTTAATGCGTTGGCAAAGCAATATGCCACCCAAATTGTGGTGTATCTCGTTGACTGCGAGCAGTTGAAATCATTACCGAGTACTAAAAACTGGTCATATGCAACGTACTTCCGGTTTATTATCGCTGACCACTTCGCGGGAAAAACGGATAAGGTACTGTATCTGGATGCAGATATTGCCTGTCAGGGAAGTGTACAAGAACTGATTGACCTTCAGTTTGCTGAACATGAAATTGCGGCCGTGGTAGCAGAGGGCGAGTCAGAGTGGTGGACGAAGCGCTCAGTTAGTCTGGCAACGCCGGGACTGGTTTCTGGCTACTTTAATGCGGGCTTTTTGCTGATTAACCTACCTGTCTGGACCGCTGAGGATATTTCCCGCAAGGCCATCGAAATGTTACGCGATCCGGATGTGGTACAGCGTATCACTCACCTGGACCAGGATGTACTGAATATGTTGCTGGTTGGCAAGGCGCGTTTTATTGGTAAGAAGTTTAATACCCAATTCAGCATCAATTACGAATTAAAGCATGATGTGGTTAACCCAGTGGATGAAAACACGGTGTTCATTCATTATATTGGGCCGACTAAGCCCTGGCATCAATGGGGCAACTACCCCATTGCGCAAAGTTTTTTGAATGCGAAAAAGTTATCACCCTGGTGTAATGTTGAATTGCTGAAACCTAAAAATAGTCATCAGTTGCGTTATGCGGCGAAGCATATGTTCAACCAGAAGCAATATTTTTCTGGTCTGGTCGATTATGCCCTTTACTTTAAAAGCAAAATTATTAAATAAAAATAATTATAGGTGACGCAGTGGACTCATTTCCTGAAATAGAGATAGCAGAATATAAAGTTTTTGATGAGCGCTATGATAATAATGGTAACACATTAAATATCTCTTATGGAATTGATGAGAACTATCTTGATGGTGTCGGGGTATCGATTACTTCGGTGCTAATTCATAATGATATTAATGTTGCTTTTCATATTATCTGCGACAAATATACACAAAGCTTCGTTGATAAGATTGAAGCGCTGGTGCACGAGCATAAGATAAAAATTTCATTATATCTTATCAATGTCAAATGCCTTGAGGTATTGCCGAAAACACAGGTCTGGTCAAGAGCCATGTACTTTCGACTTTTCGCTTTTGATTATTTGCATCATAAACTGGATAAATTGTTGTATCTTGATGCTGATGTCATTTGCAAAGGTTCTCTGGATTATCTTCTGGACCTTGATCTCAATGATAACGTCGCTGCTGTGGTAAAGGATGTTGACTCCATTCAGTCCAGGGTAAATGAAAGACTTCCCTCTTTTAATCTACAGGGCCAATATTTCAACTCCGGTGTTGTCTTGATAAACCTCCGACAATGGGCTGAGAATCAATTAACGGCAAGGGCGTTGTCGCTTTTGACAGGCAATGATGGGAGTGCAACTTTTTTTAAATATCCAGATCAGGATGTGCTGAATATATTGCTGCGTGATAAAGTGTATTTTTTACCTCGTGAATATAATACAATTTATACTATTAAAAGTGAATTAAACGATAAGACGCATGAAAAATATTTAAATGTTATCCATGCTGATACAAAACTGATTCACTATACAGGGGCAACAAAACCCTGGCATGCCTGGGCAAATTATCCTTCCGTGATTTATTATACCACTGCTTTTATTAAATCACCGTGGAAAGATGTTCCTGCCAAAGATGCACGGACGATGGTTGAGTATAAAAAAAGATATAAACATCTTTTGGTTCAGAAACATTATCTGCGTGGAGTGATTGCGGGTGCAGCGTACCTCTATCGTAAAATTTTAGCGAAATAATACCTTTATAATTATGATCACTGAAACAAAAATTAAAAACTATACAGTATTTGTAAAACAAGACGGCGAAAAATACATTGATATTTTCAATGATTTTTTAACACATAATCTTAAAGTATTAAAAGTCTTTCGTAGTATTGAAGATACCAAGGTCGTGTTAGTTGATACCGACCATGGAAAATATATCCTGAAAGTATTTCACCCTAAAGTAAAAAATACTGAGCGATTCTTTAAGTCGTTGGTTAAAGGGGATTACTACGAAAAGCTTTTTTACCAGACCGATCGTGTGCGGCAGGAAGGTTTTGACGCCTTAAATGACTTTTATTTGCTTGCCGAAGTGAAGACCCTGCGTTATGTGCATACCTACATAATGATCATTGAGTATATCGAGGGTGTTGAACTGGTTGACCTGCCCGTCATCTCCGCTGATGTGAAAGAGAAGATAAAGCAGTCCATTCAAGGGTTGCATCGGCATGGTATGGTCTCAGGTGATCCGCATAAAGGTAACTTCATATTACAAAATGATGAAATAAGAATAATCGATCTGTCCGGAAAAAGACCTTCCCGACAGAGAATGGCGAAAGATCGTATTGATTTAGAACGCCACTATGGTATTGAAAATAATAGAAAAGACCTGGGTTTTTATCTCCTGGTTTATAAGAAAAAGTGGCGAAATTTCCTGCGCCGTCTGAAAGGTAAAAGTGTGCGCTAAGTTTCAATGTGATTATTTAGAATATTGCTTTTGGTCGTTCTAAATGCAAAAATGAGTTTGTATATTTTATGAGCAAATCTGGGCGGCCTGGTTTGTTCATCCTCGCTAAAGATAAACCATGAACACTTTCCTCAAAGATTCATCGTGATTTAAGTTGCATGACAAACCTACAGGTTTCATATGAGTAATGTTAAGTTTATAACTCGAGCAGGTGTTCAGCAACTTATTGCCAACAGAACATCTGATAACGTGATCATTTTCTTATCGGGACCCACCTCCCGAGGGACACCGCTTTCTCTTTTGCAGAACAATGATGTCATTACCGTTAACGGCGCCGCGGAATACTTGCTCAGTAATAGTATTACTCCCTTCATTTATGTCTTAACAGATGCACGTTTTTTGCTACAAAGACGTCACGATTTTTATCAATTTAGCCGGGCGAGCAAGTTTACTGTCGTCAATATGGATGTTTATGAAGCCGCTACCGAAGAAGATAAGAAATATATGCGGACTCATTGTTTGATTTTACGCGCATTTTATAAGCGTGAAAAAGGCGGCTTTTTCAAGAAACTGAAGCTGGAAATGCTTTCAAAATGGAATAAGCATCTCTTGATTCGAGTGCCCATTTCTAAACGTAAAAGACTGGTTGGGTTTAGTAAGGATATCAGTTCAGGCTACTGCTCATGCCATACTGTGGCGTATACGGCGATGCAGATAGCGTATTCATTAGGTTATGACAACACGATCTGTTCCGGATTAGACATCACCGGGAGCTGTGCGCGTTTTTATGATGAGAGTCGCCATCCGATGCCTTCTGAACTGAGCAAGGATTTAGTCAAAATTCTGCCATTTTTCCAGTTTATGTGTGAGAATGTTGACGACTTTAATATTTATAATCTGTCTGACGATACCGCCATAAGCTACGATATTATTCCCTATATCAAGGCAGCGGATGTTGCAACGTTACCTTCCAGACAGCACATCATGAACAATGCGCATGGTCTTCACGATCGTGCCGATTCTTATGTAAGTTAGTATTAACCTCTTTTTTATTTGTAGTGTGGTAACTCGCATGGGTTTAGGTGCTTTTCATAAGAAAAAAAGATACTGTATTAATAAAATTAAGATTAATTTTTTGTCATTTTTCTTCGCCAGCAAAAAGAATGCAAAAATTAATGCAGATAAGATTCAGACCTGCTTGCTAATCCATGATAACAACAAGTTAGGCGATTTAATCGTATTGAGTTCGTTGTATCGCGAACTGACTAATCGTGGTGTACAACTGTCAATATTAACCACAGAAACGGGGAAAGCGTTTCTTTCTGGTAATAGCCGGATACATCAGTTTTATATTAAAAAATCAAATGCTATCAGCGATGTGCTGGCATTACGTAAACGTCTTTCCCGCGAATCTTTCGATATCGTACTTGACCCCTTTGAAACCATGCCTTCCTTTGGTCATAGCCTGTTGCTGTCGGGTGTCAGACACGCTCATATCCTGGGTTTTGATAAGTGGTATAAACGTTACTATACCGTTTACCATCCGCATGATGAGAAGTTAACGGCGCACATGTGTACACGGGCCAGTGAGATACTGCGTCATTTTTATGGCGATGAGCGTCATGAATTTGATGTGAGTTATGATTTACCGTTACCAGAGTCGGTTGAAAAGGATGTTCTGAATTTTGTTGGCGACGCAAAAGTAATTATTATCAATGCGCTAGGGGCAAAGAAAATCTGTCGACTGTCTGATGAGCAGATCGGTACGATTTATTCGCATCTCCGTAAACAGCATCCGGATTACCGGGTTATTTTTACCGGCTTAGCCGAAGATATTCGCGCTATTGCAATACCGGGCATTGAATCCCTGCCCTTTAAAGAATTCATTTATACCGTTGCACTGACAAAATTCAGTCAGTATGTGATTTCCGTGGATACCGCACTGGTCCACATTGCATCGGCATATGAAATTCCTACGCTCGCACTTTATCCAAATGCGCGACAAACGACCTACCCCTCGCACCTCATCTGGGCACCGAATAACTGCAATGCATTACAGGTGGTCTCTCCGACGTATACGGTAAAGGATATTAGCCTGAAGGTTCTGACTGAATCGGTAGAGGGGTTGCTGTCGAAACATCAGAAGTGAGTGATAGCTCACTTCTGATGGTCAGCTTATTGTGTCGCAATATCGCCGTGCAATCGATTTTTCTTGAGGAAAAGCATTAAAACGATCGCGGTTATTAAGATGATTGGCACGCTACGAGACCAGAGAATGACATCACTGAGCCCCGTTCCGACGATCGCTAGCGTTAACGCAAAAAGTCCCAGCGAACGGTGATAATAAACCGTAAAGAACAGCGCGATATAGAATAACAGTGTCGACAGGACACCGGCGATCCCTTTCAGTGAAGCGGCTTCGATAAACTCGTTATGTAGATGGACATTCGAAAACTCCAGCGCGCCTTGCAAATATTTATGCTCAGTTGCGAGTTCTGTCATTCGCTGGGCCCGTGTATCGGCGGATCTCGCCGCGAGCGGAGCCTCTTTAAAGATGTCGAAGCCAATTTCATACATTGCCAGACGTGCACCCAGAGAACTCTTGCTATTACCCTGGCTATAGCGTGTCAGATCCGACACACCTTCGTGGAAGCGGTTATAAATCGGCTTACTAAACAAGGCAATCAGCACAACCAACGCGATGAAAAAGCCAATGACTGAAAAGAAGAGTTTCTTTGGCGACTTGATATATCCGGCAACCAACGACAGCGCGCAAATCACCGGGAAGATCAACAGCGTGGAGCGCGTCTGGGTAAGTGCCAGGGCATAGAATATCGCGATGGCATTCAGTAAAAATAATATCGGATGATTCCGCTGGGTGTAGAGAATCGATATCCCGCTGACAATTCCGACAAACATAATGGAGTAGGCCGCGCCCGTGGCCGAACCAATGCCAAAATCAAGACGAATTATGCCAGTGGTCGCTTTTATATAATACGCATATCCCGCGATAAAGAATGACAGCGAATACAGGATATAAAGCGGTAACTCTTTCTTAAAGCGAATTCTTGACGTCAGCGCCAGCAAAGTAAGAAAAGCGCCAAAGAGAAAGATTTTCGCCGTGTTCAAATAACTGTGATAGGTCGCGCGAAAGGGAGAGTGATCAACCTTAAAGGCGGAATACCACGCGACGTCCAGCGCGCCGATGATAAAAATAGCGAGCGGCAGCAACCAGTACTGTACCGAATAGCTTTCAGGTTTACCGCGTAATAGCAGCGCCAACAGACCCAATATCGCCGTAACATTATATAACTTCATGCTTAGCGTATTATCAAACATTGCAACAATCAGCGTGATGGCACAGAGCAAATAGGTTGTCACTTCCAGTGCTGAAGACGTCTTTGTGGCGTAGTGACGCCAGGGACTGATAAGACTCAAGGTTGGCATTCAATTACCTTTATAATAATGATGATAGTTCGTCGCGGACTGAATCAGCATTTAGCATTGCTAATTGATTTCCTGGCGCACGACACGCCACCTGGTTCTTCCCGTAACCACCAATAAGCCCTGGATCCGTAGGACCGTACAACGTGACGTTAGGTCGATCGAGTGCGGCGGTCAGATGGCTTAACCCCGTATCGACTGAAACGACAAATTTTGCTCCCGCCAGCACGCGTGCGACGCCTTCCAGCGTCATTCGCGGTAATACCTCAACGTGAGCGAATCCCTCAGATAACCTTTTCGCCCGTGCTTCTTCATGAGGCGCACCCCAGGGCAATTTAATGCTTATCCCACTGTCAGCCAACAGACCGATTAACGCTCGCCAGTTGGCCTCCGGCCAGTGCTTATCATCGCGCGTTGTGGCATGCAAAAATACGGCATAGGGCTGTTCATCCGTATTTCCGAAGGTAAGGAAATGCTGCGCAATGGCATAATCGCCCTGCGACGCCGGTTTTTGATAGCCTAAGCTTTTTGCAAACAGTTCGCGCGTACGCTCTACGGCATGCTGTTGTCTGGCAATATGATGGCGGCGATTATAGAACAGGCTGGCCAGCGGTTCACGCGCGGTTTGCCAGTCCATGCCGTGTTTAACCCCGTGCGCCAGACGCGTGACCAGCGCCGCGCTTTTCACCAGTCCCTGGGCGTCAATGATAGCGTCATAGTGCTCAGCCTGTACGGCATCGCGAAAGGCTTTGCGTTCTGCTTTAATCGGCGCGGAAAACCAGGCTTTACGCCAGCGGCGAATCGCCACGGGGATGACACGGTTCACCGCGGCATGCCAGGACGGTATCTGCGCAAACCCTTCTTCAACCACCCAGTCAAACTGAATATCCGGGATAGCCTGTTGCGCATCCGTGAGCGCGGGTAGCGTATGTAGCACATCACCCATTGAGGACGTTTTGACGATCAGAACCCGCATTCGTCAGGCTTCCTCTTGCAGTAACAGACTGTTGAGTTCTTCCAGTACGCGCGCCGGCGTAATGTCGATCAGACTCTGATGATAGCCTTCGGCGGCATCGCCTTTGCGTACTTTGTGATAGCCCGTTATCAGGCGAATTACGCGTGCTTTATGTGACAGAGGCGGGGTGAAATCCGGGCTGCTCGGACCATAGAGGGCGACCAGCGGACGATTCAGCGCCGCGGCGACGTGCATCAGGCCGGAGTCGTTAGTGACAACAGCCTTACACGCGCCAATCAATATGACCGCCTGTTCGAGCTGTGTTTCGCCCGCCAGGTTACGACACCACGCCTGTTGTTCATCACTCAATGTCGCCAGAATTTCGTTTCCGGCCTCATGATCTTTCGCCGAGCCAAACAGCACTATCTGATAGCCTTCATCAATGAGCTGTTTCGCCAGTTCCGCATAATGGTAGTGCGGCCAGCGTTTTGCCGGACCGAACTCCGCGCCGGGGCAAAAACCTATCATCGGACGTTCGTCAGAAAGCGAAAACGCGCTGCAGGTTAACGACTTTTCACCTTCGCTCACCTGGAGCTGCGGCCATAACAGCGGCTGAGGCAGATCTTTCGCCGTGCGCATCACGCCTTTGTCGTAAGCCAGCGCCACGTAGCGCTCGACCATTAAGGGCCAGGCGGCTTTATCCAGTACGCGCGCGTCGTTAAGCAGGCCGTAGCGCATTTCACCGCGCCAGCCCGTACGGTGAGGGATACCGGCAAAGAAAGGAACCAGCGCTGATTTAAACGAATTGGGCAACACATAAGCACGATCATAGCGTTTTTCACGCAGACTGTGACCCAGTTTGCGGCGTTCGCCGAGTTCGAGTGCGCCGTGACCGAGCGGCATCGGAATGGCCTCGTTGACTTCCGGCATCCGCGATAACAACGGACGGCACCATGCCGGTGCCATCACGTCGATTATCGCCTGGGGATAGCGCGCCTTGAGCGTGCGATAGAGACTTTGCGACATCATCATGTCGCCCACCCAGGACGGGCCAATCACCAGAATCCTCATAGATTGCCTGCCTTACGCGTCGCGGTTCAGCCAGGTCATATATTCCGTTACGCCTTCGGCAACGGTCTTGAAGGGCTTATCGTAGCCCGCAGCGCGCAGGTTGGTCAGATCGGCCTGAGTAAATGCCTGATAGCGACCTTTCAGTTTTTCCGGGAACGGAATGTATTCGAGTTCACTTTTCTTATGGTAGGCCAGCGCGGCATCTGCCACCGCCTGGAAGGATTCTGCACGACCGGTACCCAGGTTAAAGATGCCGGACACGCCGTTCTCCCAGAACCACAGATTGACATCCGCCACGTCGCCGACGTACACGAAGTCACGCTTGAAGTTTTCGCTACCTTCAAACAGCTTCGGCGTTTCGCCGTTGTTGAGTTGCGTATTGAGATGGAAAGCCACGCTCGCCATGCTGCCTTTATGGCCTTCACGCGGTCCGTAGACGTTGAAGTAACGGAAGCCGACGATCTGTGAGTTGGCTTCTGGCAGGATCTGACGGACATACTCGTCAAACAGGAATTTGGAGTAGCCGTAGACGTTCAGCGGTTTCTCATATTCGCGGGATTCGATGAAGTCAGAAGTGCGACCGCCATAGGTGGCGGCGGAAGAGGCATAAAGGAACGGAATTTCGCGCTCCAGGCAGTAATGCAGCAGCTCTTTGGAGTACTGATAGTTGTTATCCATCATGTACTTGCCGTCCCACTCGGTGGTGGAAGAGCAGGCCCCTTCGTGGAAAATGGCTTCGATCTCGCCGAACTCTTCGCCCGCCATGATCTGGATTAAGAAATCTTCTTTATCCATATAGTCGGCAATGTTCAGATCCACCAGGTTAACAAACTTGGTGCCGTCTTTCAGGTTGTCCACCACCAGGATATCGGTGATGCCTTTATCATTCAGGGACTTAACGATGTTGCTGCCGATAAAGCCCGCGCCGCCGGTAACGATGATCATAACTGTAACCTATGAATTATGGAGTCAGAGACAATCTCAGACACGAATACCTCTTATCATATCACTACATAGCGTTGGCTTCAGCCATTCACCGAATGGTCGTGTGGGTACGCGTGATTTATCCTGCATTTTAAAGAAGTGATAATGCGTCATCTCGTATCAGCGTCCAGGGTTAGGTAAGATGTGCTGAAATTTGCCCAGTCTGGAGAATCGCAATGCGTGGGGATTTTTACAAACAGTTAACCAACGATCTGCAAACCGCCCGTGCGGAAGGATTGTTTAAAGAAGAGCGCATTATTACGTCTGCTCAGCAGGCAGATATCACGGTGGCGGATGGCAGCCACGTCATTAACTTCTGCGCCAACAACTATCTGGGGCTGGCGAACCATCCGGAGCTGATTGCTGCGGCAAAAGCCGGTATGGATTCTCACGGATTTGGGATGGCGTCGGTGCGCTTTATCTGTGGCACCCAGGACAGCCATAAACAGCTGGAGCAAAAGCTGGCTGAATTTCTCGGCATGGAAGATGCCATTCTTTACTCCTCCTGCTTTGATGCCAACGGCGGCCTGTTCGAAACGCTGCTCGGCGCCGAAGATGCGATTATTTCCGATGCCCTGAACCATGCCTCCATCATTGACGGCGTGCGCCTGTGTAAAGCAAAGCGCTTCCGCTATGCCAACAACGATATGCAGGAACTGGAAGCGCGCCTGCAAGAAGCGCGAGACGCCGGGGCTCGTCATGTGCTGATTGCCACTGATGGCGTGTTCTCAATGGACGGCGTCATCGCCAACCTGAAGGGCGTGTGCGATCTGGCTGACAAATACAACGCGCTGGTGATGGTCGATGACTCTCATGCGGTGGGGTTTGTCGGTGAGAACGGTCGCGGCTCCCATGAGTACTGCGACGTGATGGGCCGCGTAGACATCATCACCGGCACGCTGGGTAAAGCGCTTGGCGGCGCGTCTGGTGGCTATACCGCCGCGCGCAAAGAGGTGGTTGAATGGCTGCGTCAGCGCTCCCGTCCGTATCTGTTCTCTAACTCGCTGGCGCCGGCGATTGTCGCTGCCTCCATCAAAGTGCTGGAGATGGTTGAGTCTGGCGGTGAACTGCGCGATCGCCTGTGGGCCAATGCGCGTCAGTTCCGTGAGCAAATGTCTGCCGCCGGGTTTACCCTGGCCGGCGCCGATCACGCGATTATCCCGGTGATGCTGGGCGACGCGGTGATTGCACAAGACTTTGCCCGCGAGCTGCAAAAAGAGGGCATTTACGTCACAGGATTCTTCTATCCGGTTGTTCCGAAAGGTCAGGCGCGCATTCGTACTCAGATGTCTGCGGCGCATACCCCGGAACAAATCACCCGCGCGGTGGAAGCCTTCACCCGCATTGGTAAACAACTGGGCGTTATTGCCTGAGGATGTGAGATGAAAGCGTTATCCAAACTGAAAGCGGAAGAGGGCATCTGGATGACCGACGTTCCGGAACCGGAAGTCGGCCACAACGATCTGCTGATTAAAATCCGTAAAACAGCCATCTGCGGCACTGACGTTCACATCTATAACTGGGATGAATGGTCGCAAAAAACCATCCCGGTTCCTATGGTTGTTGGTCATGAGTACGTTGGCGAAGTGGTCGGTATCGGTCAGGAAGTGAAAGGCTTCAAGATCGGCGACCGCGTGTCCGGGGAAGGTCACATTACCTGCGGACACTGCCGTAACTGTCGTGGCGGACGCACCCACCTGTGCCGTAATACCACGGGCGTGGGCGTGAACCGTCCGGGCTGTTTCGCAGAATACCTGGTGATCCCGGCGTTCAACGCGTTCAAAATCCCGGACAATATCTCGGATGATCTGGCCTCCATCTTTGACCCGTTTGGCAATGCGGTGCATACGGCGTTGTCGTTCGATCTGGTCGGCGAAGACGTGCTGGTGTCGGGCGCTGGCCCTATCGGCATCATGGCGGCGGCGGTAGCGAAGCACGTGGGCGCACGCAACGTGGTGATCACCGACGTGAACGAGTACCGTCTCGAACTGGCGCGTAAGATGGGTATCACCCGCGCAGTCAACGTGTCGAAAGAGAGCCTGAACGAGGTGATGGACGAACTGGGCATGACCGAAGGGTTTGATGTCGGCCTGGAGATGTCCGGTGCGCCGCCAGCTTTCCGCGCGATGCTGGACACCATGAACCACGGTGGTCGGATTGCTATGCTGGGCATTCCTCCCTCTGACATGTCTATCGACTGGACGAAGGTGATCTTTAAGGGGCTGTTCATTAAAGGCATTTACGGCCGCGAGATGTTCGAAACCTGGTACAAGATGGCCGCGCTGATTCAGTCGGGGCTGGATCTGTCGCCGATCATCACCCACCGCTTCTCGATTGATGAGTTCCAGAAAGGCTTTGACGCCATGCGTTCAGGCCAGTCCGGGAAAGTCATTCTCAGCTGGAATTAATCAGAAAAGGCCGGAAAATCCGGCCTTATTTCCTGAGGAATATCCGGAAAGCTGTAAAGAATTGTCATTGTCATAAATAATTCGTAATTGCGTCGTAGTCTTATATTGCTGTTTACCTGATGCCCCTACGCTGAAGTCTCCTGGAACCTTTACAAATATTATTATCAGCCTTAATCGTTTCTTAATACAAAGGCTGTAAAAAGGCGGATAACTTCAAAGGCATTCGGTAATTTATTATGATGAACAGTACAAACAGACTCAGTGTTATTATCCCGTTATATAATGCGGGTAATGATTTTAAAGCCTGCATGGAATCTCTCATCGCGCAAACATGGACTGCCCTGGAAATTATTATTGTAAATGACGGGTCAACGGATAATTCTGTTGATATAGCAAAGTATTACGCCGAAAACTATCCCCATGTACGACTGCTGCACCAGGCGAATGCCGGGGCATCGGTCGCCCGTAACCGCGGGATGGAGGTGGCGAGCGGTAAGTACATCGCGTTTGTTGATGCCGATGACCTCGTCTATCCGCACATGTACGAAACGCTAATGACAATGGCGCTGGAAGACGATCTGGACGTCGCGCAGTGCAATGCCGACTGGAGCGAGCGGGATACCGGCGTGACCTGGCAATCTATCCCAACCGACCGGATCCGTTCAACCGGCGTACTCACCGGCCCTGACTGGCTACGTATGGCGCTTTCTTCCCGCCGCTGGACTCACGTGGTGTGGATGGGGGTTTATCGTCGGGATGTGATTGAAAAGAATAACATCCGCTTTATTCCCGGATTACATCATCAGGATATTGTGTGGACCACGGAATTTATGTTTAACGCGTTGCGT
The DNA here is from genome assembly GCF_002880615.1 of Citrobacter freundii complex sp. CFNIH2. Lineage (NCBI taxonomy): Bacteria > Pseudomonadati > Pseudomonadota > Gammaproteobacteria > Enterobacterales > Enterobacteriaceae > Citrobacter > Citrobacter freundii complex sp. CFNIH2. The sequence goes on from NZ_CP025757.1 coordinate 4,124,212, forward strand.
GCGCGTTATACGGAAGAATCCTTGTATAAATATTTCTTACATAATAATTCTGTCAGCCGACTGAAACGTCAGGGTAATAAAAATCTGAACTATCAGCGGCATTACATTAAGATCACCCGCTTATTAGAGAAGCTGAACCGGAATTACGCAGACAGGATTACTGTCTATCCTGAATTTCATCAACAAATAACGTATGAAGCATTGCGTGTTTGTCATTCTGTGCGCAAAGAACCCGATATTTTGACGCGCCAGCGAATGATCGCCGAGATTTTTACCTCGGGGATGTATAAACGTATGATAATGAATGTGCGCAGCGCCAAGGTCGCCTATCAGGCGTTACTGTGGTCAGTGAGATTGTACCAATGGCGCGACAAAACGCGTTCGCACCATCGTACTGCACGTAAAGCGCTTAACCTGGGTTAACGCTGTTATCGCGGGGCGATTTTCCCCAGCCCTGCCACTGATTCTGGAACCAGTTCACCAGCGTGCTCTGACTGATGCTTTCGCTTAACACGCTGAAGAATCGACTGGTATAGACCGGTTCTACTGGTTTCTTCGGTTTACACAACGTCACGCCGCGGAATGGATTTCGCGGGGCGTCGTTGGTTTTCGGTGGTGTCAGATTCGGCGTGGAGGTATCCACCTGCGGCTCATTGAGCAGGCTGCTCGGACGGACAAGGGTGATGTCGGCTGGCAGGTTATACACCATTTGCTGTAACACACGTACCGTCGACGGATGAGGGTGGCCTATCGCGATGGCAGAACCGTTGCGGCGAGCCAGATCAATCGCGCGGGTAAACTGGCGGCGAATGTCCGCGTCGTTTTGCGTGTCGTCGAGAAACACTTTCCGCTTAATCACCTTCACGCCGGTCCCGGATGCGGCACGCATCGCCTGACTATTACCGATGGTCATACTGTCGAGAAAATAGAGATCATAGCGTTCCAGCGCCTGCATCACTTTCTGCATACCAAACAGGCTGGAAGTCATTGCGCTGCCCATGTGGTTGTTGAGCCCCACCGCGTAAGGAACTTTGCCAACCGCCTCGCGAATGATCCGCTCAATTTCGTCGCTGCTCATCTCCGGACGTAGGGTGTCTTTCTCCAGCGGCTGTTTACTCAGTGGTGCCATCGGCAGATGGATCAGCACTTCATGACCGCTGTTATGCGCTTTGGTCGCCATTTCGCGCGCATGAGGCGCATTGGGCAGCACGGCGACGGAGATTTGAGAGGGCATCGCCAGCACCTGATTTTCGTAGTGCGGGCGGTAGCCAAAATCGTCAATGACGATGGCAAGTTTGCCAGCAAAAACAGGGGAGGCGAATGCCAGCAGGCTGGCGAATGAAAGAACCGTACGACGAAACTGAGGCAAAACTTATCTTCCCAACCACGGCTGTGGATTGACGGCCTGACCCTGGCGACGAATTTCGAAATAGAGCGACGGTCGACCCTGACCCCCACTGCTACCCACCAGCGCAATCGGCTGGCCGGCGCGAACCTGCGTACCGACGCTGACCAGCGCACTCTGGTTGTAGCCATAAAGACTCATGTCGCCCTTGCCGTGTTCAACGACGACGACCAGTCCGTATCCCTGCAGCCAGTCCGCCAGAATGACGCGACCATCGGCAATGGCTTTCACTTCAGTGCCTTCAGACGCACCGATAACCATCCCCTTCCAACGTAGCTCACCTTGCAGTTGTTCGCCATAGCGATGCAGCGTGGGGCCGCGAACCGGCCAGAATGCCTGGCCGCGCGGTGAACCCAGGCCGCCGGTACGCGACATTAGCGATTTCTCACTGTCTGTGGGCTTGTACGTGGTGCCTTTGCGGGTGGCCTCTTTCTGGCGATTACGCACCGCTTCCGCCTCGCGTGCTTCACGTTCGGCACGGGCTTTGGCGGCCGCCTCGGCACGGGCAATGCTGTTACGCAAACGGGATTCGTTGGCGCGCAGTTCGCTGAGCTGTTGCTGGCCCTGCTGAATAGAGGACTCCAGCCCGGCGAGGGTTTTCTTACGTTCGTTACGCGCCTGTTCAAGCTTCGCCTGCTGGGCGCGCTGTTCATACAGCAGCGTCTGTTGCTGACTCTGCTTCTCTTCCAGTTCGGCACGCTGAGCGGCGACCTCTTCGCGAGTCTGCTTCAGCTCGTTGATCGTCTCCTGGCGCGCCTGGTTCAGATAACCAAAGTAGGCCTGCAAACGCTGGCCGCGCTGGCTCTCTTCACCACTGAGGATAAGCTGAATACCGGTGTGTTCACCCTGGCGAAACGCGGCATCCAGCTGCGCGGCGAGGCTGCGCTCCTGGTTGGCTTTCTGCCGTTCCAGCTTCGCGATAGAAGCATTCATCTCATCGATTTGTTTGTTCAGCTGCGCGAGCGTGTTTTGCGTTTCACGTAACTGGCGTGCGGCGGCGGAGATGGCCTCTTCCTGCGCCTTCAACTGCGCGAGCAGGCCGGAACGCTGTTGCTGTTGCTGACGAACGGCGCGTTCTTTGGCGGCGATATCGGCCTGAATGGATTTAAGCTGATCGCGGTCATCCGCGTGGGCGGAAAAGGCGCACAACAATACGCCAGCGCTCACCACGCTGGCGTAAATCAGAGGCCTGACTGAAAACCGTCTTGGTTTCATGGCCCCATTTTCGCTATTTATCGTCTTTCCCCTCATGGGGAAGGATTATTCCACGATGAACAGCGGCTTACCAGTCATCTCTTGCGGGATTTCCATACCCATCAGCGTCAACATGGTAGGGGCGATATCGGAAAGTTTGCCGCCTTCCACCGCTTTCACATTTTTGCTGCCGACATAAATCAGCGGAACCGGGAGGTTAGTGTGCGCGGTGTGCGCCTGACCGGTTGCCGGATCGCGCATCTGCTCGGCGTTGCCGTGGTCAGCGGTGATCAGCAGTTGACCGCCAACGGACTCAACCGCTTTCGTCACCTGCTCAACACAGTGGTCCAGTGCTTCAACCGCTTTAACCGCCGCTTCCATCACGCCCGTGTGACCGACCATGTCGCCGTTCGGGTAGTTACAGATGATGGTGTCGTATTTCCCGCTTTCGATAGCGGCCACCAGTTTTTCGGTCAGCTCTGCGGAGCTCATTTCCGGCTGCAGATCGTAGGTCGCCACTTTCGGTGAGTTAATCAGGATGCGATCTTCACCGGTGAACGGCTCTTCAACGCCGCCGTTGAAGAAGAAGGTGACGTGGGCGTATTTTTCCGTTTCGGAGATACGCAACTGCGTTTTGTCGTTCTTCGCCATCCATTCGCCAAGCGTGTTCGCCAGCGAGGCGGGCGGATAGGCAACGGCCGTTTTGATGTCGGCTGCGTATTCGGTCAGCATCACGAAGTTCAGGTTAACCACTTTCTTGCGCGCGAAGCCGTCAAAGTCAGCGTTAACAAAGGCGCGGGTGATTTCACGCGCACGGTCAGCACGGAAGTTCATGAAAATGAGCGTGTCGCCGTCTTCCATCGCGGCATCGGCCTGGCCTTCGGCGCGGATCACAGTGGCTTTCACGAATTCATCGTTTTCATCGCGGGCATAGGCGGCCTGCAGACCTTCAACGGCGGTATTAGCCTGGAATTCACCCTGCGCCAGCGTCATCAGGTCATACGCTTTCTCCACGCGATCCCAACGGTTGTCACGGTCCATCGCGTAGTAACGGCCAATGATGGAGGCGACGCGGCCTTTGCCTAGCGCGGCAAATTTCTCTTCGAATTTTTTCAGAGATGACTCTGCGCTGCGTGGCGGCGTATCGCGGCCATCGAGGAAAGCGTGCAGATAGATTTTCTCTGCGCCACGCTCTGCGGCCAGTTCAACCATCGCCATGATGTGATCTTCGTGGCTATGGACGCCACCGGCAGAGAGCAGACCCATGATGTGCACGGCTTTACCGGCGTTTTTCGCCTGGTCAACCGCTGCAGTCAGCGTCGGGTTAGCAAAGAAAGTACGTTCTTTAATTTCAACGTCCAGACGGGTCAGGTCCTGATACACGATGCGGCCCGCGCCCAGGTTAACGTGACCGACTTCGGAGTTACCCATCTGACGATCGGGCAGGCCCACTTCCAGACCGGAAGCATCGATCAGGGTATGCGGGCGTTTTGCCCACAGCGCATCCATTACCGGGGTTTTGGCAGTAAAAATGGCGTTATCCTGGCTGTCTTCACGGTAGCCATAGCCATCCAGAATCACCAGTACCATAGGTTTTTTAGAAACCGACATTGCGAAACCTCACACTCAAGAGACAAAAATAATTGCGTAATTTTACTACAGCTGAATCGATAAAATAGCCTCAGAAGATCAAAGAATGGGGCAGGCTGGTTCATGGATGGCACGGATTTGCACTTTTTTTTCCGTAGCGCCCCGCAAAAATGCAATCCATTGCACGCGCTGGCTGTATTTGCGCCAACGCGCAGGTATACTCCTGTCCTGGTTTTTTTAATCACTGAGTCGGGAGTTGTTACCCCCCATGCAAGAAATTATGCAATTTGTTAGCCGCCATCCCATACTGAGTATCGCCTGGATTGCGTTACTGGTGGCGGTATTGTTCACCACGTTTAAAGGCCTGACGTCGAAAGTTAAGGTCATCACTCGCGGCGAAGCCACGCGTCTTATCAATAAAGAAGACGCCGTGATCGTGGATTTACGTCAGCGTGACGATTTCCGCAAAGGCCATATCGCGGGTTCCATTAACCTGCTGCCGAGCGAAATCAAAGCGAACAACGTGGGCGAGCTGGAAAAGCACAAAGACAAACCGGTTATCGTGGTCGATGGTTCCGGCATGCAGTGCCAGGAAGCGGCAAACGCGCTGATCAAAGCGGGCTTTGAGAAAGTGTCTGTGCTGAAAGAAGGCGTTGCGGGCTGGAGCGGTGAGAATCTGCCGCTGGTTCGTGGGAAATAATTTTCCCGACGTAAACGAATTTGGAGATAAGTATGGCCAATATCGAGATCTACACCAAAGCAACCTGCCCGTTTTGCCATCGTGCGAAAGCGCTGCTGAACAGCAAGGGTGTGAGCTTCCAGGAACTGCCGATCGACGGCGATGCCGTGAAGCGTGAAGAGATGATCAAGCGCAGTGGTCGTACGACGGTTCCGCAGATTTTTATTGATGCACAGCACATTGGCGGCTGTGACGACTTGTATGCGTTGGATGCGCGTGGTGGACTTGATCCCCTGCTGAGCTAACGCTGGGCCATGTTATTGGCATCAAGCGCTATTTAAGGACAACACTAAAGGGTTTTCTACACATGTCAGAACAAAACAACACCGAAATGGCTTTCCAGATCCAGCGTATTTACACCAAAGATGTCTCTTTTGAAGCGCCGAATGCGCCGCATGTTTTCCAGAAAGATTGGCAGCCAGAGGTTAAACTTGATCTGGATACAGCATCTACTCAACTGGCAGATGACGTATACGAAGTAGTGCTGCGTGTTACCGTAACGGCTTCCCTGGGTGAAGAAACGGCGTTCCTGTGCGAAGTTCAGCAAGGCGGTATCTTCTCTATCAGCGGAATCGAAGGCACCCAGATGGCGCATTGCCTGGGCGCATACTGCCCGAACATTCTGTTCCCGTATGCCCGCGAATGCATCACCAGCCTGGTTTCACGCGGTACGTTCCCGCAACTGAACCTTGCGCCGGTTAACTTTGATGCGCTGTTCATGAACTATTTACAGCAGCAGGCTGGCGAAGGTACTGAAGAACATCAGGATGCCTGATGAACCAAAGTAATGCTTCAATGACTGTGATCGGTGCCGGCTCGTACGGCACCGCTCTTGCCATCACCCTGGCAAGAAATGGCCACCAGGTTGTCCTGTGGGGCCATGATCCTAAACATATCGCGACCCTTGAGCACGATCGCTGCAACGTCGCGTTCCTCCCGGATGTGCCTTTCCCCGATACGTTACGCCTCGAAAGCGACTTAGCCACTGCGCTGGCGGCCAGCCGCGATATTCTGGTAGTCGTGCCCAGCCATGTCTTTGGCGAAGTATTGCGACAGATTAAGCCTCTGCTGCGTCCTGACGCGCGTCTGGTCTGGGCAACCAAAGGGCTGGAAGCAGAGACGGGTCGCCTGTTGCAGGACGTTGCCCGTGAAGCGCTGGGCGATCAAATCCCGCTGGCGGTGATTTCCGGACCGACGTTCGCGAAAGAACTGGCGGCAGGCATGCCGACGGCCATCTCCCTGGCTTCCACTGACGACACCTTTGCTGACGATCTGCAGCAACTGCTGCACTGTGGTAAGAGTTTCCGTGTCTACAGCAATCCGGATTTCATCGGCGTCCAGTTGGGCGGCGCGGTGAAGAACGTGATTGCGATTGGCGCGGGAATGTCTGACGGCATTGGTTTTGGCGCTAACGCCCGTACCGCGCTGATTACTCGCGGTCTGGCGGAAATGTCGCGTCTGGGCGCGGCGCTGGGCGCCGATCCGGCAACCTTTATGGGAATGGCCGGGTTAGGCGATCTGGTGCTGACCTGTACCGACAACCAGTCGCGTAACCGCCGTTTTGGCATGATGCTCGGTCAGGGCATGGATGTCCAAGGCGCGCAGGACAAGATTGGACAGGTGGTTGAAGGCTACCGCAATACGAAAGAAGTTCGCGAGTTGGCGCACCGTTTTGGTGTCGAAATGCCAATAACCGAGGAAATTTATCAAGTATTATATTGCGGAAAAAACGCGCGCGAGGCAGCATTGACGTTATTAGGTCGTGCACGCAAGGACGAGCGAAGCAGCCACTAGTCTCAAGGATCCGTTTTTAAAAAATGACCCGGCCCGCGAAGAACGGGCCGGTCGTTAGCCTCATTACCTGGAGCCCGCAATGCCGTGTGAAGAACTGGATATCGTCTGGAACAATATAAAAGCCGAAGCCCGCGCTCTGGCAGACTGTGAGCCTATGCTGGCCAGTTTTTACCACGCAACGCTACTCAAGCATGAGAATCTGGGCAGTGCGCTAAGCTACATGCTGGCGAACAAACTGGCATCGCCCATTATGCCCGCCATAGCGATCCGTGAAGTGGTCGAAGAAGCGTATGCGGCAGACCCGGAAATGATCGCCTCAGCAGCCTGTGATATTCAGGCCGTCCGCACGCGTGACCCGGCGGTCGATAAATACTCCACTCCGCTTTTGTACCTGAAAGGTTTTCATGCCTTGCAGGCCTACCGCATCGGCCACTGGCTGTGGAATGAAGGTCGTCGCGCGCTGGCAATCTTCCTGCAAAACCAGGTCTCCGTGACGTTCCAGGTGGATATTCACCCGGCGGCGAAGATTGGTCGTGGGATCATGCTCGATCATGCCACCGGCATTGTCGTCGGTGAGACGGCGGTGATCGAAGATGACGTGTCAATCCTGCAATCGGTCACCCTCGGCGGGACCGGTAAAACCAGCGGCGATCGTCATCCCAAAATTCGTGAAGGCGTAATGATTGGCGCGGGGGCGAAAATCCTCGGCAATATCGAAGTCGGACGTGGCGCGAAAATTGGTGCCGGTTCCGTGGTGTTACAGCCCGTTCCGCCGCACACCACCGCCGCAGGCGTCCCGGCGCGCATTGTCGGTAAGCCAGACAGCGATAAGCCGTCCATGGATATGGATCAGCATTTCAACGGGATACACCATACTTTCGAGTACGGCGACGGTATCTGATCTCTTGCCCGGTGGCGCAGCGCTTACCGGGCCTACAAAACCGCAGGTCGGATAAAGCGACAGCCGGCATCCGACAATTCAAAGTGTGCGCAAGACTGCGCCAGGATATCCCAGCTGGCGCCACGCCTCATACACCACCACCGACACGGCATTTGACAGGTTCATACTGCGGCTGTCCGGCATCATCGGAATACGGATTTTTTGTTCAGCGGGCAGGGCATCGAGAATGCTGGCTGGCAGACCGCGCGTTTCCGGACCAAACATCAGATAATCACCATCCTGATAACTCACCGCACTGTGTGCAGGCGTACCTTTCGTGGTGAGGGCAAACAGGCGCTGCGGGTTTTCTGCGGCGACAAAGGCGTCATAATCATGATGGCGCTGGACGGCGGCGAACTCGTGATAATCCAGACCGGCACGGCGCAGGCGCTTGTCGTCCCAGGTAAAGCCCATCGGCTCAATGATATGCAGACGAAAACCGGTATTGGCGCAAAGGCGAATGATGTTGCCCGTGTTCGGCGGGATTTCTGGTTCAAATAAAACGATGTTAAACATGCTGCCCCCTTAATGACGGGGGGCAGAATAGCACTTTCACTACGCCGCATCACCCTGCGCCAATGAGGCCAGCGCGGCAGGCAGTTTGGTAAGCTCTTGCACCAGTGAATCGCGGCTGATTTCGCTGATAGATTTCGTACCGGTCAGCGTCATGGCAACCTTCATCTCTTTTTCGATCAGATTCAGCAGATTGGCCACACCGGCCTGACCCGCCGTCGCCAGCGCATACAGATATGCACGGCCCAGCAGGACGGTGTCGGCACCCAGCGCAATCATCCGTACCACGTCCAGCCCGTTACGGATGCCGCTGTCCGCCAGAATGGCGATATCGCCTTTCACCGCATCGGCAATAGCGGGCAGGGCGCGCGCGGAAGAGAGCACGCCGTCTAACTGACGACCACCGTGGTTAGAGACCACAATCCCATCGGCGCCAAAGCGAACGGCGTCGCGGGCGTCTTCCGGATCGAGGATCCCTTTGATCACCATCGGGCCATCCCAGAACTCCCGGATCCACTCAAGGTCCTTCCATGAAATTGACGGATCAAAGTTGTTTGCCAGCCAGCCGATGTAATCTTCCAGCCCGGTCGGTTTGCCGAGATAAGTGGAGATGTTGCCGAGATCGTGTGGACGACCGTTCAGACCGACGTCCCAGGCCCACTGTGGATGAGTGACTGCCTGCCAGTAGCGACGCAGCGCGGCATTCGGACCGCTCATCCCGGAGTGGGCGTCACGATAGCGCGCCCCCGGCGTTGGCATATCGACCGTAAAGATCAGCGTTGAACAGCCCGCCGCTTTTGCGCGTTCCAGCGCATTACGCATGAATCCACGGTCGCGCAGAACATACAACTGGAACCACATCGGACGGTTCATGGTTGGCGCGACTTCTTCTATCGGGCACACGGAGACGGTGGAAAGGGTAAACGGGATGCCTTTCGCATCGGCTGCCGCGGCGGCCTGCACTTCGCCGCGGCGGGCATACATGCCGCACAGCCCGACCGGCGCCAGCGCCACCGGCATCGACAGTTTTTCGTTAAACAGCGTGGTTTCCAGGCTCAAGTCAGACATGTTTTTCAGCACGCGCTGGCGTAGCGCCACGTCCGATAAGTCTTCCACGTTACGACGCAGGGTATGCTCCGCATACGCGCCGCCGTCGATGTAGTGAAACAGGAACGGGGGCAGAATGCGCTGGGCTGCGGCGCGATAATCGCTGGCGGCTGAAATAATCATGCTTTGTTCTCCCTGGGGTTTTCATTGTGGTCGCCGGGCAGACGGGTAATGCGCGCCTGGCGGGCCTGGTCTTCATCAAATTGTTTAATGGTGGTATGGACGAAACTGAGGTGCGCCATCATCGCCTTACGCGCGCCGTCGGCGTCGCCCGCGAGAATGGCATCTAATACGGCCTGATGTTGCTCCGTCAGCCGGGAAAAGACGGGTGGAACGAGATACATGCGTTGTCGGCTTTGCTTCACCGACGAATGCAGCACGTCGAAGAACCCGCGCATCGTTTGTAACAGCACCACGTTATGCGAGGCTTCGGCGATAGCCAGATGAAAACGAACGTCGGCCTGTGAGGCGAGATCCGGGTCTTCGCTGAGCGTGGCGTCAAAGCAGAGTTTGATTTTCTCTTTGTCGGCCGTGGTGGCGCGCATCGCCGCATGCCAGGCCGTACTGGCTTCGATGGCGTGTCGGGCTTCGAGAATATCGAAACTGTAATCCGGGTCGTCGGCCATCAGGGTTTTCAGTGGCTGAACGATGTTTTGTTCAGACCACTCTTCATGCTGCCAGCGGACAAACGTGCCGCCGCCGCGACGGCTGAGTAGCACGCCTTCGCTGACGAGCTTTGCCAGCGCTTCGCGCAGCGAGTTGCGCGAGACGCCAAGCTGTACCGCCAGCTGGCGCTCGGCGGGCAATTTCATGCCCGCTTCCAGCTGTTGTTCTTCAATCAGCGCCCGCACACGAGAGGCAACCTCGTCTGACAGGCGTCTGGGCATCACGATCATGGAATCATCCAGGTTAAGACGTAAGCCTGAAGCGTGGTGATAACGCCCACCATGCAGGTGAAAATCAGGCTGTGTTTGACGGTAAAACGGAACAGATCCGACTCTTTGCCGACCAGTCCGACCGCCGCACAGGCGATGGCGATGGACTGCGGCGAAATCATTTTGCCGGTGACGCCACCGGTGGTATTGGCCGCCACCATCAGCACATCGGACACGCCGATTTGCTGTGCGGCAGTCGCCTGCAGGGCGGCGAACAGCGCGTTAGATGAGGTATCTGAACCGGTCAGGAACACCCCCAGCCAGCCGAGGAATGGCGAGAAGAAGGTAAAGGCGCTGCCCGTGTGCGCCAGCGCTAACGCCAGCGTCGAGGAGAGCCCGGAATAGTTGGAGATAAACGCAAAGGCCAGCACCATCCCGATGGAGTAGATCGGCAGCGCCAGTTCCTTCAGCGTGCTGCCGAAGGTCTGAATGGCCGCGGAAGGCTTCATCTTCAGCCAGACGATGGACAGCAGCGCGGCGAACAGGATGGCGGTGCCGGTCGCGGAGAACCAGTCAAATTTATACACTGCCGCGTAGGCGGTGGCTTCGTGCACCACGGGCGGCATGCGGGCAACCAGTTTGTCGAGGAACGGGACCGGGATGTTAATCACCCAGTCGTACAGCGCGCCGCCGGGAGCGAACAGGGCTTTAAACGGCGGCACGCTCCAGAGGGTCACGGTGGCCGTCAGGAACAGGAACGGTGACCAGGCGCGAACAACCTGTCCGGCGGTATAGTTCGTGCGTGCCAGCGTCTGATCAACCTGCGATGCGCCCATATCGCCAAAGCGGAAGATGCGAACCGGCTGCCAGCGTTTCAGGAACAGCGTCAGACAAACCAGCGACACCAGCGAGGAGATGATGTCCGGCAGTTCAGGGCCGATAAAGTTGGAGCTGAGGTACTGGGCAATAGCAAACGAACCGCCCGCCACCATGACCGCAGGCCACGTCTCTTTCACGCCGCGCCAGCCGTCCATAATCGCCATGATCCAGAACAGCACGATAATCGTCAGGAACGGTAACTGACGACCAACCATCTGGCCGATTTCAAAGCTGTCGAGTCCGGTCACCTGGCCGGCGACCAGAATCGGGATCCCCATGGCGCCAAACGCCACGGGCGCGGTGTTGACGATCAGGCACAGTCCGGCGGCATACAGTGGGTTAAAGCCGAGACCTACCAGCAGCGCGGCGGTGATGGCAACGGGGGCACCGAATCCCGCCGCGCCTTCGAGGAAGGCGCCAAATGAGAAGCCGACGATCAGCATTTGCAAACGCTGGTCAGGGGTAATCGACAGAATGGACGAGCGGATGATGTCGAACTGCCCGGTTTTCACCGAAATTTTGTAGACAAACACCGCGGCGATAATGATCCAGGCAATCGGCCATAGACCGTAGAAGAAACCGTACACCACCGAGGCCAGTGCATGATCGACCGGCATTTTGTAGAACAGCAGCGCCACGGCCAGCGCAATCACCACCGTCCACGAGGCGGCAACATAGCCTTTCAGCTTGAGCTTAATCAGCGCGAAAAAGAAAAACAGAATCGGGAGCGATGCGATCAGACTGGAAAGCCAGATGTTACCGGCCGGATCGTAGTTTTGTTGCCAGAGATTCATTGCAGGTCTCCTGAGGACCACACGCACAATGTAATGAGTCTGTGCTCATCTTTTCGTCACATTATGTGTAAAAGTGGTCCTGCCAATATTGTAGTGTAGGGATAATGACAACGAATAGTTAATCAAATGTTATTTATTGGCAACGGCAGTGTAGGCTTAAATTAATGAATTGTGAACCAGTGGTCGTAACAGAAGGGGATTGGTAGGGCCAATTAAGGAAGGACCGGACAGCGGACGTGCTGCCCGGTATAAAATCAAAACTCGGTTTTAGCGAAGCCTGTCATCTCTTGCAGGCCCATTTCGCGGCCTAAGGCCGTCATCGGATGAACCACCACCAGACCGCGCACGCTTTTCTTCAGCTTGCCCATATCGGCCTGCTCTTTTTTGGTGATCGCACGACGGTACGGCAGGTTCATCAGTTTCTGCGCCTCTTTGCTCAGTTTCTGGCTGTGAACGTCACGCAGACGGGCGATTTCTGCTTCCAGCGTGGCTTTCTCTTTTTCCAGCTCAGCGTATTTATCGGCGGCTTCAACCAGGGACAGATCGGCCTGCTGGTGGCGGATAGCGTCGAGGCGATCGCTCAGACGTTTGATTTCGTTTTTTTCGACTTCTTTCATGGGATGGCTTCTGATAGAAATAAGGTGAATGGCCTATAGTATGCGCGCAGAGCGGGTTTATTCACAACTAATGGGATAATAATAATCAAATGCTGCGAGTATTTATTTGCTAACTATTTTTCTAATGGACTGATTAATTAAGAATTTTAGACAATAACAGGATCATGTAAGAGATAATTTGCCGCCGACGGATTAAGCACGTTTTCCTTAATATCATAACGCGGACGATCCTACACTAAAATTAACCGTTGCGCTTAAGCCCGACGGGAACGCATGGAGGATATAACATGGCAAAAATAGGCGAGAATGTTCCGCTTCTGATTGATAAAGCTGTGGATTTTATGGCCTCAAGTCAGGCCTTCAAAGAGTATCTGAATAAAATGCCTGAGCGTGATGACGTTCCGAGCGAAGTGCCTGCAGAAAATGCGCAGATGTACCTGCAACGACTGAATTATTATCGGCGCCTGTATCAACCCGTGCAGGAAAAGGAGTAGCAGGCAGGGAGAGGCCTACTTCTGGAAGGCTTTTTTTAAGCTGATTTTAGAAATCAGCTCAGTCAGGGAGAGAACCATCGTCGAGCGCACCGCTTGCTGGTAGCGCTGGATTTGCATGGCGTACAAACTGGGGTCGGCGGCGTCAAACTGCGGCGGTGGCGGCAGCGCCAGTACGCAGTGCAGTTCACCGAACGGCCCGAGAATCTCATCATCCGTAAAGGCATACTCATTGCCGTCATGATTCATCTCTTCGCGCATCGCCATCAGCAGCTCCGCGTCTTCATATTCAGGACGACTCAGGACGCCCAGACCGTAGATCAGTTTCAGGCGCACAGACAGATCGCCCAGCGGTCCGTCGCCGTCGAGTAACGGTTCTACAGCGTACTTCACTGCGTAGTCATCTTTGCGAAACACCTGAAGCACCAGAATGTTTACCGCCTCGGTGAGTAACTCCACGGCGGTGATCAGGAAGCTCCGTACGGTTTTGCCAGCATTCAGACGCTCAAGCACACGATTTTCAAAGGCCTGGGTTTGTTCCATTATTGCCTGCATATCTGACAATCTATTAATCAGGCGCAGGGGCTCCTGCGCCAGTTCCTGCAGCATTACTTTGCGTTATATGCGCTAACGGCCTCGACAACGACATCGCTGTTGATATCCAGCCCGGAAATCTGGGCAAGCGCAGCCTGTGGGCCTTTCTCGGCGATCAGCGCAGCCAGCTCCTGCGCCTGCGGATCGTCTTCGCTACGGAAGTGCATGGCGGCAGCAATCCCTTTGACCAGGTTAGCGTGCGGCAGATGGTATTCCAGCGTACCCAGCAACGGTTTGATTAAACGGTCACCCGCGCTCAGTTTACGCAGCGGCTGGCGGCCAACGCGCTCAACGTCATCTTTCAGATACGGGTTTTCAAAACGACCGAGGATTTTCTGAATGTATGCCGCATGTTTGTCGGCATCAAAACCGTAGCGTTTGATCAGCACCGCGCCGCTCTCTTCCATCGCCCCTTTGACCACAGCGCGGATTTTCTCGTCGAGAATCGCGTCGCGGATGGTCTGATGACCGGTCAATTTTCCGAGGTACGCGGTTATAGCATGCCCGGTGTTCAGCGTGAAGAGTTTACGTTCGACAAATGCCATCAGGTTATCAGTTAATTCCATTCCCGGGATGTTCGGCAGCTCGCCTTTGAACTGGGTCTGGTCAACGATCCACTCGCTGAAGGTTTCGACAGTCACTTCCAGCGGATCGTGGGTCGCAGAAGCTGACGGCGGCACGATGCGGTCAACGGCGGAATCCACGAAGCCGACATGGGCTTCAACCCAGGCTTTGTCGTCTTCAGCCAATGCATTCAGCACATGGCCTTTCAGTTGAGTGGTGCCTCGTACCATGTTTTCACAGGCGATGATGTTCAGCGGGGTGGTGATCCCTTGCGCTTTGCGTTTGACCAGGCCTTTGGCGATGGCCGGAGCGATGCGCTCCAGCACGACCGGGCCAACGGCTGTGGTGACCAGGTCAACCTGCGCGATCAGCTCAACAACGTCATCGCCAATGCTGCTTACCGCGTTGACGCCAGTCACGGTATCCACCTGCTCGTTTTCACCCACAACGTGAACCTGGTAGCTATGACGGGCATTCAGGGCGTCGAGCACGACCTGATTTACATCAGCGAATGTCAGTTGTATCCCCGCGTCCGCCAGCAGTTTGCCGATAAAGCCACGACCGATATTACCTGCGCCAAAATGTAATGCTTTCATAGTAGTAACCTTCATTAATGTTTTTACCCGAGAGGGCTGGGGTGAGGGGAAATCTGTTGATCCCTCACCCAAACCCTCTCCACAAGGGAGAGGATTGGGTCGGCCCGATAAGCGTAATGCCATCGGGCCACGGGGTTTACTTACGACCCGCCAACAGCGCCAGCACTTCATCCACGCTGGTGGTGTTAGCCAGGCGTTCGATGACGGATTCGTCATCCAGCGCGTTGGTCAGGCTGGTAATCACTTGAATGTGCTCGTTGTTGCGAGCGGCGATACCGATCACCAGACGGGCGATGTCGTCTTCTTCTTCACCGAAGCGAACGCCTTGTGGGTACTGGCAGAACACGACGCCGGTTTTCAGTACGCGGTCTTTCGCTTCAACTGTACCGTGCGGAACGGCGATAGACTCACCCAGATAGGTTGGGGTCAGTTTCTCACGTTCCAGCATCGCATCGACATATTCTGGCTCAACGTAACCGCCTTTCACCAGTTGCTCACCAGCGAAGCGAATCGCTTCTTCTTTGGTCGTTGCCGTACGTCCGAGGAAGATATTCTCCGCACCCAGTTTGAACAGGTTGTTATCCCCTTCATCAAAGCTGTCTTTCAGGCTGTCGCGGACTTTGACTTCATTGTCAGTGTGGCGCTGCGCGGCAACCAGACGCTCGGTCAGGCTGGAGTACAGGCCGCTGTCGAGGAAGTTGGTCAGCGAAATATGCTGCGCCTGCGGTACCTGACGCATCGCACGTTCGGTGAGATCGCGGTGGGTGATGACCAGGTCAACATCCGATGGCAGGTTGTTAATCGCGCTGTTGGTGACCGAGATCTGGCTCAGACCTGCATCCTGCACTTTCTTACGCAGTACGCCGGCGCCCATTGCGCTGGAACCCATACCAGCATCACAGGCAACGATGATTTTACGCACGTGGCTCAGGTCGTTGGTGACATCGCCAGCAGACAGCGGAGTACCGCCTTTGGATTCTGCTTTCATGTCATGCATACGGCGGGTCGCCGCTTCAATGTCATCATCTTCTTTCACTTTGCTGGTTTTCAGCAGAATGGCAGAGACAACGAAGGAGACCGCCATTGCCGCACAGATTGCCGCGATGTTAGCGAAGTAGGCGCCTTTCGGCGTCATCGCCAGCACAGCCAGGATAGAACCCGGAGACGCCGGAGAAACCAGACCGCCGTTCAGGATAGTCAGCGTAAACACGCCAGTCATACCGCCGAGGATAACGGCGAGGATCAGACGCGGGTTCATCAGCACATACGGGAAGTAAATTTCGTGGATACCGCCCAGGAAGTGGATGATTGCCGCACCGCCTGCAGACTGTTTAGCGCTACCGCGACCAAAGAACATGTACGCCAGCAGAACACCCATCCCCGGACCCGGGTTGGCTTCAATCAGGAAGAAGATGGATTTACCCAACTCATGGGACTGCTGAATGCCCAGAGGTGAGAAGATACCGTGGTTGATGGCGTTGTTCAGGAACAGGATTTTCGCCGGTTCAACGAAGATAGACGCCAGCGGCAGCATGTCATGGACAACCATGAAGTTAACGCCTGCAGCCAACACTTTCGACAGAACTTCAACTGCTGGACCAATGCCGAGGAATGCCAGAATGGCGAGGATCATACCGATGATGCCAGCGGAGAAGTTATTCACCAGCATCTCAAAACCGGATTTGATCTTACCGTCTACCCAACCATCGAAATGTTTGATTGCCCAGCCGCCCAGAGGACCGGCGATCATCGCACCGAGGAACATCGGCATGTCTGCGCCGACGATAACGCCCATGGTGGTGATTGCACCCACCACGCCGCCGCGTTCGCCACCCACCAGTCTACCGCCGGTATAACCGATCAGCAGCGGCAGGAGATAGGTGATCATTGGGCCGACCAGCTTCGCCAGCGTTTCGTTTGGCAACCACCCTGTCGGAATAAATAGTGCGGTGATAATACCCCACGCGATAAACGCGCCGATATTTGGCATCACCATATTGCTGAGGAATCGACCAAAGCTTTGCACCTTGATCTTAATATCGGATGACATAAAAACACCCCTTCTTATGTTTGCTGTCGCGCAGGCTGGAAGCCCGAGGTTTTGTTAATGTAGCGGCAGAGGTAGCCGGACCCTGTAGATATATTGCGAAATCTGGCACTGAATCGTTAAGCTGTCCAGTCAGCGACCTTTAATGTGATTTGTGTCACATAAATATAGGGGGTAGGGAGGTAATTGATGTGATGTTAATCACAAAATGACTGTGTAAAAAAACAACAAACCGCCGTTATAAACCATTAATGGCATAAATTTGTGATATGGCTCACGTTTTATATTTGCCTGTTTGTTGAATGTTTGTGATCTGAATCACAAGAAATCGTCATCCGGATTTGTCCCGATGTGATCCTGGGCAGATTCCTCTCGTCGTCACATGGCCTGATGTCATTAAGTAACCATCTGGCGCGAAAAATAGTCTTTGGCGTGATGGCGAAAATGCATAACTCCAATTATGTTCAAATCATCAGCCAAATTGCATTCGGCTGCCTGCAATAAAAACTCAAATGGGCGTGAAGTCGAGGCGGATATGTTTCTAAATTATTTCGCGTTGGGTGTGCTGATCTTTGTCTTTCTGGTGATCTTTTACGGCGTGATTGCCATCCATGATATCCCCTATTTAATTGCGAAGAAACGCAACCACCCGCATGCCGATGCTATTCATACCGCAGGCTGGGTGAGCCTGTTTACGCTCCATGTGATCTGGCCGTTTTTGTGGATTTGGGCAACCCTCTACCAACCGGAACGCGGCTGGGGAATGCATAATCACACCACGCCGCCGGGACAAGAGCCCGATCCTGAAATTGCCGCGTTATCCGCGCGTATTACACAACTCGAGAAAAAACTGGCCGAAGTAAAAACGGCTGACAATACGACGTTTCCGGAGATTTAATCATGGATCTGTTGATTGTATTAACCTACGTAGCGCTGGCGTGGGCAGTATTCAAAATATTCCGCATTCCGGTCAATCAATGGACGCTGGCGACGGCGGCTTTAGGCGGCGTATTTCTGGTCAGCGGCCTGATCCTGTTAATGAATTATAACCACCCGTACACCTTTACTGCGCAAAAAGCCGTTATTTCTATTCCCATTACGCCGCAGGTTACCGGAATTGTCAGCGAGGTGACGGATAAAAATAACCAACTGATTAAAAAGGGGGAAGTGCTGTTTAAACTCGACCCGGTTCGCTATCAGGCGCGCGTGGACAGGCTACAGGCCGATCTGGTGACCGCAACGCACAATATCCAGACGCTCAAGGCCCAACTGGCCGAAGCGCAGGCCAATACGACGCGGGTCTCTGCGGAGCGTGATCGGTTGTACAAAGATTATCAGCGTTACCTGAAGGGCAGTCAGGCAAAGGTGAATCCCTTCTCAGAAAGCGATATTGATACGGCGCGGCAAAACTATCTGGCGCAGGATGCGCTGGTGAAAGGGTCAGTGGCTGAGCAGGCGCAAATTCAAAGCCAGTTAGACAGCATGGTTAACGGCGAACAATCGCAGATTGTCAGCCTGCGGGCGCAACTGACAGAGGCCAAATATAATCTTGATCAGACCATTATTCGCGCTCCCAGCAACGGCTATGTCACCCAGGTACTGATCCGACCTGGTACCTACGCTGCTGCGCTGCCGCTGCGTCCGGTGATGGTCTTTATCCCGGAACAAAAACGACAGATTGTCGCCCAGTTCCGGCAGAACTCGCTGCTTCGCCTTGAACCTGGTGACGACGCGGAGGTGGTGTTCAACGCGCTGCCCGGACAGGTTTTTCACGGCAAGTTGACCAGCATATTGCCCGTGGTGCCGGGCGGTTCGTATCAGGCGCAGGGGGCATTACAGTCTCTGACGGTGGTGCCCGGGACCGATGGCGTCCTGGCGACGATTGAACTGGACCCGAATGCCGATGTGGATGCGTTGCCTGACGGCATCTACGCGCAAGTGGCCGTTTATTCCGACCATTTCGCCCATGTTTCGGTTATGCGCAAGGTGTTACTGCGCATGACCAGTTGGATGCACTACCTTTATTTGGATCATTGAGAGCGCCGTCACCTGCCTTTTCCCGCCGTGTGCGCCATACTCATTGTTTTGTGTTGGCGAAAAGGACTGATCATGAAACTCATTGGTAGCTACACCAGCCCGTTTGTACGAAAGATTTCGATCCTGCTGCTGGAAAAAGGCATCACGTTCGAATTTGTTAATGAACTGCCCTACAACGCGGAAAACGGCGTGGCGCAGTACAATCCGTTAGGTAAAGTACCGGCGCTGGTGACTGACGATGGCGAGTACTGGTTCGATTCGCCGATTATCGCCGAATACATTGAACTGCTGGATATTGCGCCAGCGATGCTACCGCGTGAATCGAAGGCCTCGCTGAAAGTCCGACAGCTTGAGGCGCTGGCCGATGGGATTATGGACGCCGGTCTGGTGTCAGTGCGCGAACAGGCGCGTCCCGCCGCGCAGCAATCGGAAACCGAACTGTTGCGCCAGCGCGAGAAAATCAACCGCAGTCTGGATGCGCTGGAAGGGTACCTGGTGGACGGGACGATTAAACCTGACACCGTCGATCTGGCGACCATCGCCATTGCCTGCGCGGTGGGCTATCTCAACTTCCGCCGCGTCTCACCGGGCTGGTGCGTGAGCCGACCTCACCTGGTCAAGCTGGTGGAGACATTGTTCCAGCGCGAGAGTTTTGCCCGCACTGAACCCCCAAAGGCTTGATTCATATTCTGTCCGTCCGGGCAATCTCACGTTACAATCCCCTCTATGTCGATATCCCTCTCCGTTGTGGGGAGGGTCACCAGCAGCCAGGCCTTTTCATGACGACCGAAACCCGTTCGCTCTACAGTCAGCTTCCCGCCATTGATCGCTTATTGCGTGAAAGTGAATTTCTTACCCTGCGTGAGACTCACGGGCATACCCGTGTCGTTGATCTGCTTCGTCAACTGCTTGATGAAGCAAGAGAGGTGATACGCGACACGCAGGCGTTGCCAGCGTGGTGTGAAGACTGGGCGCAGGAGGTGAACCTTCGGCTGGAAAAAGAGGCCCAGAGTGCGCTGCGTCCGGTTATTAACCTGACGGGCACGGTGTTGCATACGAATCTGGGGCGCGCCTTACAGGCCGAAGAGGCCGTCGCGGCTGTCGCGCAGGCCATGCGCTCGCCGGTGACGCTGGAGTATGATCTGGACGGTGCGGGGCGTGGGCATCGCGACCGTGCGCTGGCGGAATTGCTGCGCCGTATCACCGGCGCGGAAGATGCCTGTATTGTGAATAACAACGCGGCGGCGGTGCTGCTGATGCTGGCCGCCACCGCTGCCGGTAAAGAGGTTGTGGTATCTCGTGGTGAACTGGTGGAGATTGGCGGCGCGTTCCGTATCCCGGATGTGATGCGTCAGGCCGGGTGTACGCTACATGAAGTGGGAACCACTAACCGGACGCATGCCGATGACTATCGTCAGGCGGTGAATGAAAACACCAGCCTGCTGATGAAGGTGCATACCAGTAATTACAGCATCGAAGGCTTTACCCACTCTGTTGATGAAACGGAACTGGTTCAGATTGGCCAGGCGCTGGATATCCCGGTGGTGGCCGATCTCGGCAGTGGTTCGCTGATTGATTTGAGCCAGTACGGCCTGCCGAAAGAGCCAATGCCGCAGCAGTTGATTGCTGCGGGTGTCAGCCTGGTGAGCTTCTCGGGCGACAAGCTGTTGGGCGGTCCGCAGGCTGGGATCATCGTCGGTAAGAAAGAGATGATTGCACAATTGCAGCGTCATCCGCTTAAACGTGCGCTGCGTGCGGATAAAATGACCCTTGCCGCGCTGGAAGCGACATTGCGTCTGTATCTCCACCCGGAAGCGCTGGTTGAAAAACTGCCGACGCTGCGCCTGTTGACCCGACGCAAAGAGGCGATTCAGTCTCAGGCGGAGCGGCTGCTGGCGCCGCTGGCCGCGCACTATGGCGCGGAGTTTGCGGTGAGCGTACAGCCCTGCCTGTCGCAAATCGGCAGTGGCTCTTTGCCGGTTGATCGGCTCCCCAGCGCGGCATTAACCTTTACACCGCACGACGGCCGTGGAAGCCGTCTTGAAGCCCTGGCGACCCGCTGGCGTGAGCTACCGGTTCCGGTTATCGGCCGGATTTACGAGGGCCGACTGTGGCTGGATTTACGCTGTCTTGAAGATGAGACCCGGTTTATGGAGATGTTGTTGAAATGATTATTGCGACCGCCGGACATGTCGACCACGGGAAAACGACGCTGCTGCAGGCCATTACCGGCGTGAATGCCGATCGCCTGCCGGAAGAGAAAAAACGCGGCATGACCATCGACCTGGGCTATGCCTACTGGCCGCAGCCGGACGGGCGCGTGCTGGGCTTTATCGATGTTCCCGGTCACGAGAAGTTTCTCTCAAACATGCTGGCGGGCGTGGGCGGAATCGATCATGCGTTGCTGGTGGTGGCCTGCGACGATGGCGTAATGGCGCAAACGCGCGAACACCTGGCGATTCTGCAATTGACCGGGAATCCAACGCTGACGGTAGCGCTGACCAAAGCCGACCGTGTGGATGATACGCGGGTGCAGGAGGTTCAACAGCAGGTGGAGGATGTCCTGCGCGAGTATGGCTTTTCGCAGGCGACGCTATTTGTGACGGCCGCGAATGAAGGCCGCGGGATTGAGGTGTTACGCGAACATTTGCAGCAACTGCCCGCCCGCGAACACGCTCGGGATCAGTCGTTCAGACTGGCTATCGACCGTGCCTTTACCGTAAAAGGCGCCGGGCTGGTAGTGACCGGCACCGCGCTGAGCGGTGAAGTGAATGTCGGGGATACGCTGTGGCTGACCGGCGTGAACGCATCAGTGCGCGTGCGCGGACTTCACGCGCAAAACCAGGCGAGTGAGTATGCTCATGCCGGGCAGCGCATCGCGCTGAATATCGTCGGCGATGCTGAAAAAGAGCAGCTTAACCGGGGTGACTGGCTGCTTTCAGACGCCCCGCCTGAGCCGTTCACGCGGGTGATTGTCGCGCTGGAAAGCCATGTTCCGCTTACGCAGTGGCAGCCGCTACATATTCACCATGCGGCGAGTCATGTGACCGGGCGGGTATCGCTGCTGGAAGATAACCTGGCGGAACTGGTGTTTGATACGCCCCTGCTGCTGGCCGATAACGACCGTCTGGTGCT
This sequence comes from Citrobacter freundii complex sp. CFNIH2, assembly GCF_002880615.1. NCBI lineage: Bacteria > Pseudomonadati > Pseudomonadota > Gammaproteobacteria > Enterobacterales > Enterobacteriaceae > Citrobacter > Citrobacter freundii complex sp. CFNIH2. The sequence goes on from NZ_CP025757.1 coordinate 4,146,123, forward strand.
GCGGGATATCTCCGCGCGCGCGACGCTTGCCGGGGCGCGGGTGGTTGCACTTAATCCGCCACGTCGCGGTAAACGTAAACCAGAGTATCTGCAATGGCTGGCGTCGCTGGCGGCGGCGAAAGATGACGGTGCCGCGCTGGCTGTACACCTGCAACGCGGGGCGGTCAATCTGCCCGACTTTGCGTGGGCGCGCCAGTTAAATGGCGACGGTATGCGTTCGCTTATTCACCAGCATGGATTTATTCAGGCAGGCTACAGCTTGCTGAATGCGGAAGTTGCCGCGCGCTGGCAGCGCAAAATTCTCGACACGCTGGCGACTTACCATGAACAACATCGCGATGAGCCAGGTCCGGGGCGCGAACGCCTGCGCCGTATGGCGCTGCCGATGGAAGATGAAGCGCTGGTGCTGTTGTTGATTGAACAAATGCGCGACAGTGGCGATATTCACAGCCACCATGGCTGGTTGCATCTGCCGGATCACAAGGCCGGATTTACTGACGAACAGCAGGCTACCTGGCTTAAGGCCGCGCCGTTATTTGGTGACGAGCCCTGGTGGGTCCGCGATCTTGCTCGTGAAACCGCGACCGAGGAGCAGACCATGCGTCTGGTGTTGCGGCAGGCCGCGCAGCAAGGGATGATTACGGCGATCGTAAAAGATCGTTATTACCGCAACGATCGCATTGTGGCTTTCGCCAGCATGATCCGCGAACTGGATCAGGAAAAAGGCTCAACCTGCGCTGCGGATTTTCGCGATCGGTTAGGCGTAGGGCGAAAGCTGGCGATTCAGATTCTGGAATATTTTGACCGGATTGGTTTTACGCGTCGCCGTGGAAACGATCATTTGTTACGTGATGCGTTATTATTTCCGGCAAAGGAATAGTACAATTTATTTAAAATAAAAATGAATTGATACAATAAATAGTTTGAAACGAAAAGAGCCCATTAATTTGTAGCCTAATGTGCTCTTTTATTTTTTCATTAAATAAATGACCACTGTGATCATATTTTCTCCTGTGATTCGTTCGTATGCTGCAACCCCTTCTGAAACTATTAAGGATTGAGCATATGGCTGCTTCAACATTTTATATTCCCTCTGTGAATATAATAGGGGCTGATTCATTAAAAGATGCAATGAATGCTATGGCGGAATATGGTTTTCGTCGGACGTTAATTGTCACGGACAGTGTGCTGACGAAATTAGGCATGGCGGGTGATATTCAAAAAGCATTGCAGGAACAGGATATTTTCAGCGTTATATTTGATGGCACGCATCCTAATCCGACGACGATAAATGTCGCTGACGGCCTGAAAATCCTGAAAGATAATGACTGTGACAGCGTTATTTCACTGGGCGGCGGTTCTCCACATGACTGTGCCAAAGGGATTGCGCTGGTGGCCGCGAATGGGGGAGATATTCGCGATTATGAAGGCGTTGATCGCTCGGCAAAACCGCAGTTGCCGATGATTGCGATTAACACCACGGCAGGGACGGCGTCTGAAATGACGCGTTTCTGCATCATCACTGACGTCGATCGTCACATCAAAATGGCGATTGTGGATAAACACGTCACGCCGTTGCTTTCGGTGAATGACTCTTCACTGATGATCGGCATGCCAAAATCGCTGACGGCGGCGACCGGCATGGATGCGCTGACCCATGCGATTGAAGCCTATGTCTCTGTGGCCGCCACGCCGATCACCGATGCCTGCGCGCTGAAAGCCGTAACCATGATTTCTGACAATCTGAGCATCGCCGTGGAATCAGGCGGCAATGTGCATGCGCGTGAAGCGATGGCTTATGCGCAGTTCCTGGCGGGGATGGCCTTCAATAACGCGTCATTAGGCTATGTCCACGCGATGGCGCACCAGTTAGGCGGTTTCTATGACCTGCCGCACGGCGTGTGTAATGCCGTCCTGCTGCCGCACGTTCAGGTGTTCAACAGCCAGGTGGTCGCAGCGCGTCTGCGTGACTGCGCGGCAGCAATGGGCGTGCATATCGCGGGGATGACCGACGCCGAAGGTGCCGAAGCCTGTATCAATGCGATCCGCACCCTGGCGCGGCAGGTGAATATCCCGGCGGGCCTGCGCGATCTGGGCGTGAAAGAAGAAGATATTCCGGTGCTGGCGGCCAATGCATTGAAAGATGCCTGCGGTCTGACCAACCCAATCCAGGCCACGCACGACGAGATTATGGCAATCTATCGCGCGGCGATGTAATTCGTTTACCTGACACTCTGGCTTGCCGATCGGACGGGATTTGCAGGCCAGATAATATCCTCCGATAAGCTGATCACGTCACCCCACCGCCACGGCGTAATCGACAACAAACCGCACATCAACACCGAGATGTTTCACTCCTTGAAATAGCCTTACAGATAACGTGACCGTAGTCGTAAAGCTGTCACACCCTGGCGAGAAAATCGCCAGCGCAGACTACCCTTGTTATACCCCTGGAACAAGGAGACGATCATGACTAATAATCCCCCCCGTATTCAGCCCGGCGAGTATGGTTTTCCCCTGAAGTTAAAGGCCCGTTACGATAACTTTATCGGTGGTGACTGGGTTGCCCCGAGTGACGGCGAGTATTACCAGAACCTGACGCCCGTTACCGGGCAACTGTTATGCGAAGTGGCTTCTTCCGGTAAAAGGGACATTGACCTGGCGCTCGACGCGGCCCACAAGGTGAAAGATCAGTGGGCACATACTTCTGTTCAGGATCGGGCAGCGATTCTGTTCAAGATTGCCGACCGTATGGAGCAGAACCTCGAACTGCTGGCGACGGCAGAAACCTGGGATAACGGTAAGCCGATCCGTGAAACCAGCGCGGCGGATGTCCCGTTGGCAATCGACCATTTCCGCTATTTCGCCTCCTGTATTCGCGCCCAGGAGGGCGGGATCAGTGAAGTGGATAGCGACACCGTGGCTTATCACTTCCACGAACCGCTCGGCGTGGTCGGACAAATTATCCCGTGGAACTTCCCCTTATTGATGGCGAGCTGGAAAATGGCGCCCGCACTGGCGGCAGGAAACTGCGTAGTGCTTAAACCTGCGCGCCTGACGCCGCTGTCCGTTTTACTGCTGATGGAAGTGATTGGCGATCTCCTCCCGCCTGGCGTGGTGAACGTAGTGAACGGCGCGGGTGGTGAGATTGGCGAGTATCTGGCAACCTCGAAGCGCATTGCCAAAGTGGCATTCACCGGCTCGACGGAAGTCGGGCAGCAGATCATGCAATACGCCACGCAGAATATCATCCCGGTCACTCTGGAGCTGGGCGGGAAATCACCGAACATTTTCTTCGCCGACGTGATGGACGAAGAGGATGCCTTTTTCGATAAGGCGCTGGAAGGTTTTGCGCTCTTTGCCTTTAACCAGGGCGAGGTGTGTACTTGTCCGAGTCGCGCGCTGGTGCAGGAATCCATCTACGAACGCTTTATGGAGCGCGCCATTCGCCGGGTAGAAAGTATCCGCAGCGGGAACCCGCTGGACAGCGTGACGCAAATGGGGGCGCAGGTCTCTCATGGGCAGATGGAAACTATTCTGAATTACATTGATATCGGTAAGAAAGAAGGGGCGGATGTCCTGACCGGCGGGCGGCGTAAGCAGCTTGAAGGTGAACTGAAAGACGGCTATTACCTCGAGCCGACCATCCTGTTTGGTAAGAATAATATGCGCGTGTTCCAGGAGGAGATCTTTGGCCCGGTACTGGCGGTGACTACGTTCAAAACAATGGACGAGGCGCTGGAGCTAGCCAACGACACCCAGTACGGCCTCGGTGCGGGCGTCTGGAGTCGTAACGGTAACCTGGCGTATAAAATGGGACGCGGTATTCAGGCAGGACGCGTGTGGACCAACTGCTACCATGCTTACCCGGCTCATGCGGCCTTTGGCGGCTACAAGCAGTCGGGGATCGGCCGAGAAACTCACAAGATGATGCTGGAGCACTATCAGCAGACAAAATGTTTACTGGTGAGCTACTCCGATAAACCGCTGGGACTCTTTTAACTGACCGCGTTATGCCCGATGGCGCTTTGCTTATCGGGCATAACGATTAATCCATCACCTTAACCTGTAACGGACGGAAACGGCTGTAGACCCACAGTCCCAGGCAAGCAATCGACCCGATGAAAACGGTGAACAGTACGGTGATAAACACACCGCTGAACAGTGCGGCAGGAATCGCCAGTACACCATGCACGGGTTGATCGTTCCATTTCACCAGGTCGAAGCCGAAGAGACTCAAAACGCCACAAATAAAACTGAAAGATATCATTGGGATACCAAGGCCAATAAGTAATAAACGGTAAATAGTGGCCGCTTTGATGCGCTTAAGGCTGACGGTGGATGAGGTTTCCGCGTTGTTCATTTTTGTTCCCTTGTATTGATGTTAAAACATAATAAACTGCGACGTGCATAAAAAACAACATACTAAAAAACGTACTGTATATAAAAAAGCATATGTTGATATATAAATATGAGAATTGCAGGACATCTGGTCATTCCACTATCATTCTTAAACTCTTTTTTCTTTTTGATTCTATTCTCTGGGAGGAATATGTTTCTCGATTATTTTGCGCTTGGAGTGCTGGTTTTTGTATTCCTCGTCATTTTCTACGGGATTATTATTTTACATGATATTCCCTATTTAATTGCGAAAAAACGCAATCATCCTCATGCCGATGCTATTCATGTTGCGGGGTGGGTGAGTTTGTTTACATTACATGTTATCTGGCCTTTCTTGTGGATTTGGGCCACGCTCTATCGTCCGGAACGCGGGTGGGGAATGCAAAATCCTGAATCTGGCGTTATACAACTCCAGGAGCGCATTGCCGGGTTGGAAAAACAACTGGCTGACCTGAAATCCTCCTCTGGTGAGTATTAATTATGGATTTACTGATTATCCTGACCTATGTGGCTTTCGCATGGGCGATTTTTAAGATCTTTAAAATTCCCGTTAATAAATGGACGATACCGACGGCGGCGTTGGGCGGCATATTTATTGTCAGCGGTTTAATTTTATTAATGAATTACAACCACCCCTATACGTTTAAAGCGCAAAAAGCGGTGGTGTCTATTCCTGTTGTTCCGCAGGTCACCGGTGTAGTAATTGAAGTGACGGATAAGAAAAATACGCTGATTAAAAAAGGTGAAGTGCTGTTCCGGCTTGATCCCACGCGCTATCAGGCCAGGGTGGATCGTCTGCTGGCGGATATTGTGACGGCGCAATATAAGCAGCATGCGCTGGGCGCCGAACTGGATGAAATGGCCGCTAATACGCAGCAGGCAAAAGCCACGCGAGACAAGTTCGCGAAAGAGTATCAGCGCTATGCGCAAGGGAGCCAGGCGAAGGTGAATCCGTTCTCTGAGCGCGACATTGACGTCGCACGGCAGAACTACCTGGCGCAAGAGGCTTCGGTGAAATCGTCAGCGGCGGAGCAACAGCAGATTCAAAGTCAGTTAGACAGTCTGGTGTTGGGAGAGCACTCGCAAATTGCCAGTCTGAAAGCGCAATTGGCCGAAGCGGAATATAACCTTGAGCAGACTGTTGTTCGCGCGCCGAGCGATGGCTATGTAACCCAGGTGCTGATTCGTCCGGGAACCTATGCCGCCTCGTTGCCTCTGCGCCCGGTGATGGTATTTATTCCTGCTCAGAAGCGGCAAATTGTTGCGCAATTCCGCCAGAACTCGTTGCTGCGACTGGAACCCGGCGATGAAGCGGAAGTGGTATTCAATGCCCTGCCAGGCAAGGTATTCAGCGGTAAGTTGGCTGCCATCAGTCCGGCGGTACCTGGCGGGACGTACCAGTCTACCGGGACGTTACAGTCGTTGAATACGGTACCGGGGTCGGAAGGTGTTATTGCCACGATCGAGTTGAACGATCATGCTGATTTAAGTGCCTTACCGGATGGGATCTATGCGCAGGTGGCGGTCTACTCTGACCATTTCAGCCATGTCTCAGTCATGCGTAAGGTATTGTTACGCATGACCAGTTGGGTACATTACCTCTATCTCGATCATTAATTATCGTTGACTGAGGGTTGCTCAGGACGCAGCAGTTGCGTCCGGGCAAGCTGGTTGCGGATTTCACGTAGCATTTCATCCAGTACATACTGAACTCGCCAGGGCTGGTACTCCCGCTTGCGGAAGATCGCGACCAGGTCCAGCCACCACTCGTGCTGTTCTGAAAAGCAAGGAACCAGCGTTCCGGCCTTCAGATCGTTTTGCACGCTTTCGTTTGGCGCAAACACGATGCCCAGATGGTTACGCGCCAGTTCCAGCGCCGACTGGGTATTGTCACAAACGTAATTCCCCGTCACGCGATAATCCCGCATTTCTTTACTGCCGGCGCTGTTGAAGCGCCAGATGTTGGCGTCGTCAATCATCATGGAATCGATCAGAATGCAGGAGTGATGCTCAAGGTCTTCAGGTCGACGTAGTGGGTGCTTTTCAAGGTAAGTTGGGCTGGCAAAGGCCGTCACTGCGTATTTGGTAATAAAACTGGCAACCAGCGATTCATCTTTCGGGTGGGCATAGGTGATTAACACGTCACAGTCGTCAGGAAACTCGACGCCTTCATAAAAGGCTTTTGGCTCAAGGTTGCAGGTTTTCAGCGACAAAGAGATGTCGCCAATATCTTTAATTCTGGCGATAACCTGTTTCGATAAGTAAGCGATGATGCCTGTCGGCGCGTACACCGTTACTCGCCCTCGCTTTTCGTGTTTATAATCAGCAATGAAATGATTTAGCTGCGCGTTTCGGTCGAGCATATCATTAATGTAGGGCAGAAGCGCCGCGCCAAAAGGAGTCAGCGTCAGCTGCCGGGTCGTCCGGTCAAAAACCTTAAGGCCGACTTTTGATTCAAAATCAGCAAGATATTTGCTGACGTTGGCCTGGGCGATGCCGAGAACAGTCGCGGCATGACTGATGTTTTCACTGGCGGCAATGACCGAGATGATCTTTAATTCCCGATGCTTGAGTTGTAATTTATTCATCGCAGCAGCCCAATATATATAAGTTTTTATATATTACTATATAAATATGTGCCTTGCACCGAAGAATTTGTAAGCATTATTATTCCGACGCTTTGTGGCTTATTTTAAATGGAATGTCGGGCATGTTAATTAAACGCAATATAGTGGCACTATTTGCTTTCTCCTTTATCGCCAGTGCATCTGCTTCGGAATTATCCATCGGTGCGGGTGCGATATATAATGAATCTCCTTATCGCGGGTATAATGAAAATACCCATGCTATTCCCCTCATTAGTTATGAAGGCGAGTCATTCTATGTCCGGCAGACCACGCTGGGCTACATTTTGTCTAAAAGTGAACAAAATGAATTTAGCCTGACCGCTTCCTGGATGCCGTTGGAATTTGATCCTTCCGATAACGACGACCATGCCATGAAAAAGCTCGACAAGCGTGATAGCACGATGATGGCGGGCGCGGCATGGTATCACCATGAGAATTGGGGCAGCGTGAAAGTTTCAGCGGCCGCTGATGTTCTGGATAACAACAATGGCTGGATGGGGGAATTGTCACTGTTCCGTAAAATTCCTGTCGGCCAGCTTGCTCTGATCCCGTCCGTTGGCGTGCTCTACTACGATGAAAATTTCAACGATTACTATTACGGTGTGTCAGGAAGTGAATCCCGCCGCAGCGGCCTGGACCGCTATTCCGCACAGGACAGTTGGGTTCCTTACGTCAGCCTGACCGCAAAATATCCCGTCACTGACAACATTGTTCTGACGGCGAGCGCGGCTTATAGCGTGCTGCCGGATGAAATCAAAGACAGCCCGATGATCGACCGTGATGACAGCTTCACGTTTATGTCAGGCGTGAGCTGGCGCTTCTAAAGGTATGAGAAGAATTGCCGGACAGCGGCCATTGTCCCGGCCTGGAATTGTGCAATCCACAGGTCTGCCGCCGTTCGGCATATTTCTACCGCTATTCTGGTAAGAGAACTACACTGTAATGATAATTGTCCCGGAACGGCCTGTTGCCGGGAGTCACTTTCCCTCTCCATGACGCATTATTGATCCATGCAGCATATTAAGCTGTAATTTGTGATAAATATGCCCGTTTAACTTGCGTTGTCGAATATTCATACTGAAATAGAGTAACACTCTGATAATTTGTTTTTAGAGGTTATTTAACAGCGCCTGGATTTATCCTTTAGGTATTCAGTCTGCACTTTGCTTGCGGCGAGATTAAAATGAACGCTTCAGGTATCTATTGAAATTAACTCTATTTTTTTTAAACTTGCGTAAGACAATATCTACAAGGACTTACACATGTTTAGCTATCGATAGTTCAGTAAAACGTGAGTATGTAATGATGGAATACCAGTTACATGGATTTATGATAGGTCGGGAAATATTTTTTGACATCAATGAGTCGAGAATTTTCAGGCTTCCGGTAAATAAAATGGACAGTGTAATTGCATTTGGTGGCGTATTTTTTAACCGCACGATGCTACGCTTGTTTGTTTATCTTTTACTGAACGCCAGGACCCATTATGTTTCAAAAGATGAGTTACTCGTCAACGTCTGGGAAAAAAATGAATTAAGTGCTTCCACACAGCGTTTGTCTACGATGGTTAAAAATCTCAACAACAAATTATATTTGCTGGGATTACCTCAGCATTCCATCGTTAGCGTAAAAGGAAGCGGGTACATACTGGCACTGGATAATATTCAACCGCTCTACAGTGTGGTCGATGAGGCAGATTATCAAATATAGGTATCACTCAATCGGGTGCCAGCTTATTCCGCAGCGTGATGTCGCCTGCGGATTATTCCCCCTGGACGTCAACGCCCAGGGTTTTTTTTATGCCTCAGGCAGAAAATCGCCCGTAAGGATAAGGCGAATCCCCTGAACGCTTCTGGCATCTGACAAAATTCGACCATTTCCCCTGTTTGATCAAGGCAGCCGCGCCATTCTCTCTGGCACTCTGTGGTTTTATGGCGGGGGAGGGTGCAATGAACCGGTTTATCATGGCGGATGCGACTAAGTGTATTGGCTGTCGTACCTGTGAAGTCGCCTGTGTGGTCTCGCATCAGGAGAATCAGGACTGCGCTGCGGTGTCAGCAGGACACTTTGTCTCGCGCATCCGGGTTATTAAGGAAAATACCTTTACCACCGCCGTAGCCTGTCATCAGTGTGAAGATGCGCCGTGCGCCAATGTTTGCCCGACACAGGCCATTCGTCGCGATCGTGGACACATTTTTGTTGAGCAGGCGCGCTGTATTGGTTGTAAAAGCTGCATGCTGGCGTGCCCGTTCGGCGCAATGAACGTTGTTGCGCAAACCTCGCGCGTACAGGCGGTGAAGTGCGATCTCTGTTGGCATCGCGATACCGGACCTGCCTGCGTGGAGGCTTGCCCGACGGGGGCATTGAATTGTCTGGATGCGGCGAGCGTGCAGCGCCAGCGTCTGCACGCTCAGCCTTTATAAGCGCATTACCCGGCCTGACCAGGCCGGGACGGCATTACTGATTTTCCGTCCAGGCGCGTTCCACCTCTTCAGCCAGAATTTTCACCCCAGCTTCAATTTTCTCCGGATCGGGAACATAGTTCATGCGCATACACTGGTGCGTGTGCGGCCAGGGTTTATCGAGGCCCGGGAAGAAGTAATGTCCCGGCACCATCAGTACACCGCGTGCTTTCAGACGCTGGTAGAGTAACTCGGTGGTGATCGGCAGATCCTGGAACCACAGCCAGAGGAAAATTGCCCCTTCTGGTTTATGAATTAAGCAGCGATTTTCTGGTAAATAGCGGCGGATGATCGCAATGGTTTGCTGAACACGCTGAAAATAGAACGGTTTGATAACCGTTTCTGACAGTCGCATCAGGTCGTTACGTTTAATCATTTCGCACATCATGGCCGGCCCAATCCCGCCTGGCGCAAGGCTAATGATGCCGTTCATATTGGCGATGGCCGTGATGATTTTTTCATTGGCGATGATGATGCCGCAGCGTGAGCCTGGCAGCCCCAGCTTGGAGAGACTCATGCACAGCACAATGTTGGGATTCCACAGCGGACGCGCCTCGCTAAAAATAATGCTCGGGAACGGCACGCCATAAGCATTATCAATCACCAGCGGAATATCGTGCTGGTTGGCAAGCGTATCGAGTTTTATCAGCTCTTCATCTGTGATGACGTTACCCGTCGGATTAGTTGGCCGGGAGACGCAAATCATCCCGGTCTCTTCACCAATGTGCAGATGTTCGAAGTCTACGTGATACTTGAACTGACCCTCTGGCAGCAGCTCAATATTGGGACGCGCCGAGACGAACAGATCCTCTTCCAGCCCGGAATCCGCATAGCCGATATATTCCGGCGCGAGGGGGAACAGTACCTTTTTGGTGGTCCCATCAGCGCGACGACCGGCAAAGAGGTTAAACAAGTAGAAAAATGCGCTCTGGCTGCCGTTTGTTAGCGCAATATTCTGCGGTTCGATATCCCAACCCAGATTTTCACGGAGCAGCGAAGCAAGCATGGTCAGCAGCTCGGTTTTCCCCTGCGGACCGTCATAATTGCAAAGCGCATCAGTGAGTTTGCCGTTTTCCAGCATCTCAGTCAGGAGCGTATGGAAGTAATCCTGCATCGCCGGGATTTGTGCCGGATTACCGCCGCCCAGCATGATTGCGCCTGGGGTGCGTAAACCGTCGTTGAGGTCCTCCATCAGGCGGGTAATGCCTGAATGGCGGGTGAATTTGTCGCCGAAAAGTGAAAATGTCATAACGGATGGTCTGTCAAACGCTGAGTCGAAGTGGGTTACCTTAACGCTAGCACTGGCAGGGTGCAAATCGAGCTGAAACGGGTGCTTTGACGTTTTATGCTTATAATTTTCTTAAGAGTAGTGTTTTATTTTGCTGCGTCTGAGGGGGCTGACCTCAGACGCCGGTTTACGTTAGCGCTGACCTGCCCAGATGACCATCACCGAGTCGTCGCCGTGCTGGCGGACGAAGCCGTATCCCTGTTTGAGCGAGAGCGTGGTTTGCTTGCCTGCGCCGATGGCCGGATGTCGGGCTCTGAACTGACCGAGGCGCTGCCAGTGGGTAACGTTGTCGGCCATTTTTCCGCTGACATCCTGCCAGTTCATCTCTGAGCGTGTGCCCTGTAAAGGATCAGAGCCGGTGGGGCCAAAAGGCCGCGCGGACTCATCGCCATAGAATATTTGCACGGTGCCGGGCGCTAACAGCAGTAACTCAGCGGCTTTATCTCCACCTTCACGGAACAGACGAGTATCGTGTGAGGAGAGATAACTCAATACATTGAAACTCTGTAATTTTTCCGCCATCTGTTGCCAGATGAGATCCATATCTGACAGGCAATCAACGGCTTTTGCGGCCTGCTCCTGGTAGTCAAAGTTGATCATCGCGTCAAAACCGTGGCGATAGTAGTCGCTCTGCATTACGCCATGGCCCCAGGCTTCGCCAGTCATCCAGAACGGTTTATCATCGAGCGCTTTGTCCGGATTCGCTTTTTTCCATTCAACCAGTGCTGCGCTGGCCTGCGTTTTTAACTGTTGCCAGGCCGGAAGTTCGACGTGTTTCGCCGTGTCGACGCGAAATCCATCGACACCATAATCGCGCACCCACTGACTCAGCCAGTGGGTCAGGTAATCCCGGGGCGTGTAGCCTTCAATGGCTTTTGCGTGCGTATCGGCTTTATGTTGATAAAACACTGGCAGGCCAGATGGGATCGTCGATTCGGTTTTCAGATCCGGCAGGAAAGCCAGCGACATCGTGAGATCGTCAAAGCCTGGGTTGTCGTAATCGCCAATGTCAGTGCGGATCCACGCTTTCCCCCACCATTTTTCCCAGGCGGCCTTATCGCTAAAGTTGATGTAATCATTGAAGCTGTGCCAGCTCTGCCCGGCGGCAGGTTTCCAGTCTGTCCAGCGCTCGCCGAGCGTTTTTTTCAACTCATCGCCAGAAAGGTAGAGCGCGCCGAACTGATATTCCTGCATATCCGCCAGCGTGGCGTAGCCGGTATGGTTCATTACGACATCAAACAGAATGCGGATCCCGCGCCGGTGTGCGCCGTCAATCAGCGCGCGCAGGTCGGCTTCGTTGCCCATGTTGGCATCAAGCGTGATCCAGTCTTGCGTGTAATAACCGTGGTAGGCATAGTGCGGGAAATCGCCTTTCGTGCCGCCACCCACCCAGCCGTGGATCTGTTCGAACGGTGCGCTTATCCACAACGCATTCACGCCCAGTTGTTGCAGATAATCCAGTTTGTGAGTCAGTCCGCGTAAATCGCCGCCATGAAACGTGCCGATTTCCTCCATGCCGTCTTTATGGCGACCGTAACTCTGGTCATTGGACGGATCGCCATTCTCGAAGCGGTCGGTGAGCACAAAATAGACCGTGGCGTTGTGCCAGTCGAACGACGCTGGTGCGTCGGTCTCCGCCCGTTCCAGCAGTAACAGGCCATTACTGGCAGGGGCGGGTTGCAACGTTATCTGTCCGTTTTTCACCGTGGCGGTCTGTCCGCTGTAAAAATCGCGTACCACGCTCCCTTCCGGGAAAGTCTGCGCGACGGCTAACGTCAGTGGCTTTCCATCCCACTTCGGACACTGGCGCGCCACATTGGCGGTAGGTTCGGCCTCGCGCGGCACCGTAATCATTAACGTTGGCGTACCAGAACGGGTATCGATTTCCAGCGTATAACGGCCATCTTTGAACAGACGCCACTGTGGCGGGGTCCCTTCGCACGGGATCAGCGACAGCATCTGATTGAGTTTTATCGTATTAGCCGGCTGCCAGCACTGTTGGTCAAAATTTAGCGTTAATGAACGAGTACCCTTCGTCAGTTCAGCGTGACTGGCAAACTTACCGGTTCCCTCAGCGGTAAACGAGGGGAAGCCCTGAGACGTCCATGTTGCGGCGCTCGTGATGCCTGGCAGTAGCGCGAGGGCGATGGCGGCAAGTTTCATTGTGCGGTCCTTTTTGCGGCGATTTTAACCAGTTTGCCTGAGAAACCGCTGACGAAACTCATCCTTCAACCGCATTCAACCAGGATGAGGGGCGCGGATGAGTGATTTTGGGCAAAAAATAGCCTTAATTTGCGATAACCACCACAAATCTTTCGAATTAGTCCCTTGCGGGATAGTTTATGCGTGACACGGTTTCGGAATTGGCCTATTCCTTAGGGTGCTCTTGATCGCTATTTTTGATATGATTTGAGATTCAACTCTCAAAATTGTGAAAAAGATAAGGTGTTGGAATGATTCAATCCGACCAGGAGACCTAATGATATTGACTCCCATACGACGATATGGGGCAATGATTCTTATGTTACTCACCATCGTATTTTCGGGTGAGGTGCTGGCAAAGACGCACACAACGACATCGAGTCAAAAGTCCCACGTAACCAAGACAAGTAATAAACAGGTAAGCAGTAAACAAGAGTATTCTCGCAATAGTGCAAAGAGCAGTTCACTTCCTGATTTGCGAAAATACCCTTCCGGAACACCAAGGAAAAAAGCGTTTCTCCGGACGGTTATGCCTTATATTACCAGTCAAAATGCTGCGATCACTGCCGATCGTAACTGGCTGATCTCAAAGCAGTATCAGAACCGCTGGTCACCGACTGAGCGTACGCGCATGAAAGATATTGCGAAGCGCTACAAGGTGAAATGGTCTGGCAACACCCGGAGCATTCCGTGGAATACGTTGCTGGAACGCGTAGACATCATCCCGACCAGTATGGTGGCGACGATGGCTGCGGCAGAAAGCGGTTGGGGTACCTCTAAACTTGCGCGTAGCAATAACAACCTGTTCGGCATGAAGTGCGCGAAAGGGAGTTGTAACAATGCGCCAGGTAAAGTGAAAGGTTACTCTCAGTTCGATTCGGTCAAAGAGTCGGTCAGCGCCTACGTGATTAACCTGAACACGCATCCGGCTTACGCCTCTTTCCGTAAATCACGCGCGCAGTTGCGTAAAGCGGATCAGGAAGTGACGGCGACGGCGATGATTCATAAGCTGAAGGGTTATTCAACGAAGGGGCAGAGTTACAACAACTATCTGTTCGCGATGTATCAGGATAACCAGCGATTAATCGCAGCCCATATGTAATCCCCAAACGCCTTCTGCAAAGAAGGCGTTTTTGTTTCACTCCTGCTGCATCACATCAGCACTTCACTGTTCAGATCGCGATACTCTTTTGGCGTCGTGTCGTACTCTTTCTTAAAGACGGAATAGAAATACTGCAGCGACGGATAACCGCACATCTGCGAGATTTCGTTAATCGACAGCGTCGTGGAAATCAACAGGCTGCGCGCTTTCTCCAGCTTTTCAGCGTGGATCACCGCGTGAATGGTCTCTCCCACTTCTTCTTTAAACCGCTTCTCCAGATTGGAACGTGAAATCCCAACCGCATCCAGCACCTGATCCACCTTGATGCCTTTGCAGGCGTGGTTGCGGATATAGTGCATCGCCTGAATAACGGCGGGATCGGAGAGGGAGCGGTAGTCTGTCGAACGACGTTCAACGACGCGCACCGGAGGCACCAGAATGCGCTGGAGCGGCAGTGCCTCATCGGCCAGCAGGCGATGTAGCAGCTTTGCCGCCTGATAGCCCATTTGCCTCGCACCCTGAGCCACCGACGACAGCGCAACCCGTGACAGATAGCGGGTCAGTTCTTCATTATCAATGCCAATGACGCACAGTTTTTCGGGTACCGGAATATGCAGATGTTCGCAGACCTGAAGCACATGACGGGCGCGGGCGTCAGTGACCGCGATAATACCCGTCTGCGGCGGCAGGGTTTGCAGCCAGTCCGCCAGTCGATTTTGCGCGTGTTGCCAGAGTTCAGGCGCGGTTTCCAGTCCCTGATACACCACGCCACGATACTTCTCCTCCGCCACCAACTGGCGGAAGGCATGCTCGCGTTCCGCCGCCCAACGCTTTCCGCTGGAGGCAGGCAGGCCGTAAAAGGCAAAACGGTTGACCCCTTTTTCTTTCAGGTGCAGAAAGGCGCTCTCAACGAGGGCATGGTTATCGGTGGCAATGTAATGGACGGGAGGATAATTTTCCGCCAGATGATAGGAGCCTCCGACACCGATGATGGGCACATGGACATCAACTAACAATCGTGCGATCTCATCGTCGTCATAGTCGGCAATCACGCCGTCACCTAACCACTCTTTGATGTTATCAATACGGGCGCGGAAGTCCTCCTCAATGAAGATGTCCCATTCGGATTGCGAGGCTTGTAGATATTCACCGACCCCTTCCACCACCTGACGGTCGTAGGCTTTGTTGGCATTAAATAACAGGGTAATACGGTGACGTTTATCAAACATGGTTCTGTCTCTGCTCAATCTTTCATAAACGACAATGCCGGACAGGAGTGACCGGCATAAAAATAGCCCTATTTTTCAGCAGTTCAGGCGCGGCGTTTTGTCGCTGAATCCATCCATACTGCCAGCAACAGAATCGCGCCCTTCACGATATACTGCCAGAACGTTGGGACATCCATCATACTCATTCCGTTATCCAGAGAAGCCATAATAAATGCGCCCATCACCGCGCCCGCAACGCTGCCAACGCCGCCAGCCAGGCTAGTTCCGCCGATGACGCAGGCGGCAATGGCATCCAGTTCAGCGATGTTTCCCGCAGATGGCGACCCGGCACCGAGACGCGAACTGAGGATCAGCCCGGCAATCGCCACCATCAGACCGTTGATGGCGAACACCGCCAGTTTGGTCCGCGCGACGTTAATACCGGAAAGACGGGCGGCCTCCAGATTGCCCCCAATGGCATAAATACGTCGGCCAAATGCGGTTCGTGTCGCCATGAACATCCCGGCGAGCAGCAAAAATACCAGCAGCAGAACGGGCGTCGGCACGCCGCGATAATCATTCAACAGCCAGATGGCGCCTAACACAATAACGGCGGTTAATGCCTGACGGCCCACGACGCTGGTTGACGCCGGGGCATCAAGACCCAGGGACTGCCGACGCATGCGCCCGCGCCACTGCCAGCCGATAAACGCCATCAAACCCATCGCGCCGAGGGTGAAGCCCAATCCATTGGATAAGTAGCTTTGCCCAATCTGCGACATGGCGGAACTGGTCGGCGATACGGTTGTACCATTGGTGATGCCGATGAGGATACCGCGAAACGCCAGCATCCCGGCCAGAGTCACAATAAATGAGGGAACTTTGCGGTAAGCGACCCACCAGCCATTCCAGGCACCGAGCAGCAAGCCCAGCGCCAGCGTGACGATAATGGTGAACGGCAGCGGCCAGCCCAGCCAGACGTCGCAGATAGCCGCGACGCCGCCCAACAATCCCATCATGGAACCGACGGAGAGATCGATTTCCGCTGAGATGATGACGAATACCATGCCAACCGCCAGGATCCCCGTAATCGCGGTCTGGCGGAGCAGGTTGGAGACGTTACGTGCGCTGAGATACGCACCGTCCGTTGTCCAGGTAAAGAACAGCATGATCACAATGATGGCCGCGATCATCACGAACACCTGTAGATTCAGCGATTTAATCCCGGGAAAAACGCCCGTCAGTGGGGCGGTGAGTTTAACGTCAGACGGATTGTTTTTCGACATGATGTTCGCTCCTCAAAGCGGCTTCCATCACCTGCTCTTGCGTCAGGTTATGATTGACCAGGTTGGCTTTCAGTTTTCCTTCGTGCATCACCAGAATGCGATCGCTGAGTCCCAGCACTTCGGGCAATTCAGACGAAATGACGATCACAGCGATACCCTGCTGAACGAGCTGGTTAATAAGTTTGTAGATTTCATATTTCGCGCCGATATCGATGCCCCGCGTAGGCTCATCGAGGATGAGAATTTGCGGGTTGAGCAACAGGCAGCGCGCCAGAATGGCTTTTTGTTGATTCCCGCCGCTCAGACGGCCGATCGCCAACTCAGGAGAAGACGTTTTGACTTTCAGACGTTGCAGGGATTCGAGGATGCATTTGCACTCGGCGGCATCGTCTAACTGGCTTGCCTTGCCAGTGAACTGATCAAGCGCGGCGAGGGTAATGTTTTTCCCCACTGCCATGACCGGCACAATGCCATCGCGTTTGCGATCCTCCGGGACCATGGCGATCCCGTGGGTGATGGCCTGCTGACAGTTGCGGATGTTAACGGACCGGCCGTCAATCGCGACCTCTCCTTCCCAGCGTCCGGGCCAAACGCCAAACAGACACTGAACAAGCTCCGTGCGTCCCGCGCCCACCAGACCAGCAATCCCCAGGATTTCGCCGCGTTTTAACGAGAAGGAAACGTCATTCACGCGCCGGATATGGCGATTGACGGGATGCCAGGCCGTGAGATGATCAACGCGTAAAATCTCTTCACCCGTGGTGTGAGGTTCGCTGGGGTAAAGTGCGGTGAGTTCGCGACCAACCATCATGGTGATGATATCGTCTTCGCTCATGCCAGCTGCGTCGCGGGTGCCAATATGCTTGCCATCACGGATCACGCAGATCGTGTCGGAAATGGCTTTCACTTCGTTCAGTTTGTGTGAAATGTAGATGCAGGCGATATCGTGCTGTTGCAGATCGCGGATGATCTCCAGCAGCACCGTCGTTTCTTGCTCGGTGAGTGACGCTGTCGGCTCGTCCAGAATCAGCAGGCGCACCTGTTTATTCAGCGCTTTCGCAATTTCAACCAGCTGTTGCTGACCAAGGCCCAACTCGCCCACCCGGGTATCGGGAGAAATCGCCAGACTGACCTGCCTGAGCAATTTTTGGCAGCGCAGGGTCATCATGTCGTAATCAAGCACGCCATGACGGCTTATTTCGCTACCGAGGAAAATATTCTCCAGCACGGTTAAGTGTTTAACCAGCGCTAACTCCTGATGGATAATGGCAATCCCTTTGCGTTCGGTATCACGAATATGGTTAGCCTGTAGCGTTTCTCCGGCAAATACAATTTCACCTTCGTAACTGCCATGGGGATAAATACCGCACAGTACTTTCATCAGCGTCGATTTACCTGAGCCATTCTCGCCGCATAATGAAATAATTTCACCGGCATTCAGTCTGAGGCTGACGTTATCAATCGCCTTGACGACACCGAAGGTTTTGGTGATGTTCTTCATTTCAAGTAGACAGGACATAGCGACTCCGCAGTAGCCAATGAGAGAACCGGGCGTGGTGGGAAATGCGCGCCCGCAGCCATCGCTGGGGCGCTACGCTTACAGTTCGCTCTGCTTATGGAATCCGTCTTTAATCACGGTCTCATTGATGTTGTTTTTGTTAACGTCAATCGGCGTTAATAAGCGGGAGGGGACATCTTTCAGACCGTTGTTTAACGTAGCGTCGGCTTTAGGTTGCTGTCCGTTACCCAGTTCTACGGCGATTTCGGCGGCGGTATTGGCCAGCAACGTAATCGGCTTATAGACGGTCATTGTTTGGGTTCCTGCGACAATGCGCTTGATACCCGCAAGGTCGGCGTCCTGACCGGAAATCGCCACTTTCCCTGAAAGCCCTTGCGCACTGAGCGCCTGAACCGCCCCGCCTGCCGTCGCGTCATTGGAGGCGACAACGGCATCAATGTTGTTATTGTTGGCGGTTAAGGCGTTTTCCATAATTTTCAGCGCATTTTCCGGCAGCCAGCCGTCAACCCACTGATCGCCAACCACCTTTATTTTTCCGGAATCGATATACGGTTTTAACACTTTCATCTGCCCGGCGCGGAAAAGTTTGGCATTATTATCGACCGGCGAACCACCCATCAGAAAATAATTTCCCTGAGGGACACGTTCAACTAATGCCTGGGCCTGTAATTCACCGACTTTTTCGTTATCAAATGAAATATAGAAATCGATGTCAGCGTCATTGATCATGCGGTCATAAGCTAAAACTTTAATACCTTCTTGTTTCGCCTCTTTAACCACGTTACTTAATACTTGTCCGTTATAAGGAATAATAACGAGGACATCCACACCTCGGTTAATCATATTTTCAATCTGCGACATCTGGGTTTCTTCATTCCCGTTCGCGGACTGGACAAAGACTTTTGCACCAAGCGATTCGGCTTTGCTGACGAAAATATCGCGATCTTTCTGCCAGCGTTCGAGGCGCAGGTCATCAATCGCCATACCGATTTTAATTTCTTTGGCATGTCCCGCCACGCTGGTAAGCAAAAGGGAGGTGCAGACAGTGAGTAAGAGATTCTTCATCTTCATAATCGTGATGCCTTTTGTTAGAGGGAGCAACAATAAAAGTAACAATCACAGCATAAGACGTTGCAGAATTTAGCAATTCATACGGGGAAGACAATTACAGATTTTTATCTTGCGGTTACGAAATTTGGTTTATTTCCTGAATTATGACCAGGATCTTACTTTTTACCGTGGAGACTGAATGTTGCATTTATGCCAGCAGGATACCCATTTTTTGCAAATGGATATTTTTATTTTGCGAGGTGGCGCACACTTGTGAATTCTCTCAATAGCAGTGTGAAATAACATAATTGAGCAACGAGATGGGAGTGCTCAATATTACGACATGACCTATTTCCGTCGTATTCCCTGATTATGGAGTTCATTATGCAGGCATATTTTGACCAACTCGATCGCGTTCGTTATGAAGGCCCCCGTTCCACTAATCCGTTAGCATTCCGTCATTACAATCCTGATGAGATCGTATTGGGCAAACGGATGGAAGATCATCTGCGTTTTGCAGCCTGCTACTGGCATACCTTCTGCTGGAACGGGGCTGATATGTTTGGTGTCGGGGCGTTTGATCGTCCGTGGCAGCAACCGGGGGATGCACTGGCGCTGGCAAAACGTAAAGCGGACGTCGCGTTTGAGTTTTTCCACAAGCTGCACGTTCCGTTCTACTGCTTCCATGATGTCGATGTTTCTCCGGAAGGCGCGTCGCTGAAAGAGTACAAAAATAACTTCGCCCAAATGGTGGATGTGCTGGCTGAGAAGCAAGAGCAGAGCGGCGTGAAGCTGCTGTGGGGCACGGCAAACTGCTTCACCAATCCCCGTTACGGTGCCGGGGCGGCGACGAACCCGGATCCAGAAGTGTTCAGTTGGGCGGCCACTCAGGTGGTAACGGCGATGGACGCTACGCACAAACTGGGCGGTGAAAACTACGTGCTGTGGGGCGGTCGTGAAGGATACGAAACCTTGCTGAATACCGACCTGCGCCAGGAGCGTGAGCAAATTGGCCGCTTTATGCAAATGGTGGTTGAGCACAAACACAAAACGGGCTTCCAGGGCACTCTGCTGATCGAGCCGAAGCCGCAGGAACCGACCAAACATCAGTATGACTACGATGCGTCGACCGTTTACGGCTTCCTCAAGCAGTTCGGTCTGGAAAAAGAGATCAAACTGAATATTGAGGCTAACCACGCGACGCTGGCGGGTCATTCATTCCACCACGAAATCGCCACGGCGATTGCGCTGGGTCTGTTTGGCTCTGTGGATGCCAACCGGGGTGACGCGCAGTTGGGCTGGGATACCGACCAGTTCCCGAACAGCGTAGAAGAGAATGCGCTGGTGATGTACGAAATCCTCAAAGCTGGCGGTTTCACCACTGGCGGCCTGAACTTTGACGCCAAAGTGCGTCGTCAGAGCACGGATAAATACGATCTGTTCTATGGCCATATTGGCGCGATGGACACGATGGCGCTGTCGCTGAAAATTGCCGCGCGCATGGTTGAGGATGGCGAGCTGGATAAGCGCGTCGCGAAACGTTATGCCGGCTGGAGTAGCGAACTGGGCCAGCAGATCCTGAAAGGACAGATGTCATTAAGCGAACTGGCGCATTATGCTGAACAGCACAACCTGGCGCCGGTGCATCAGAGCGGTCATCAGGAACAGCTGGAAAACCTGGTGAATCATTACCTGTTCGATAAATAATCGACATCGCCGGGTGACGCTGCGTTTCCCGGTCGGTGATTTGACAGGCCCGGTGAGCATTGTGGCACCGGGCATTTCAGTTTAAGGAACCCACGCTATGTATATTGGGATCGATCTTGGCACCTCGGGCGTGAAAGCGATTTTGCTCAATGAGCAAGGCGAGGTGGTCGCATCGCAAACGGAAAAACTCACCGTCTCCCGTCCTCATCCGCTCTGGTCGGAGCAAGATCCCGAACAGTGGTGGCTGGCGACGGACCGCGCCCTGAAGGCGTTGGGCAAACAGCATTCGTTAAGCAAAGTGAAAGCGCTGGGGATTGCCGGGCAGATGCATGGCGCGACGTTGCTCGACAGCCAACAACAGGTACTACGACCAGCCATTCTGTGGAATGACGGACGTTGTGGCGAGGAGTGCGCGTTGCTGGAGTCAATGGTGCCGCAGTCGCGCGCCATCACCGGTAACCTGATGATGCCTGGATTCACGGCACCGAAGCTGCTGTGGGTACAGCGCCACGAGCCGGCGGTATTCCGTCAGGTGGCAAAGGTGCTGCTACCGAAAGACTATCTGCGTTTACGCATGACCGGTGAGTTTGCCAGCGATATGTCTGACGCTGCGGGAACGATGTGGCTGGATGTAGAAAAACGTGACTGGAGTGACGTGATGCTGAATGCCTGCGGCCTGACCCGTGACCATATGCCCGCGTTATTCGAAGGAAGTGAGATTACCGGCAAATTGCTGCCTGATGTCGCAATGGCATGGGATATGCCTGCGGTTTCTGTCGTTGCAGGCGGTGGCGACAACGCGGCAGGCGCAGTCGGCGTGGGGATGGTCAATGCCGATCAGGCTATGCTGTCACTGGGGACGTCTGGCGTCTATTTTGCCGTCAGTGACGGTTTCCTGAGCAAGCCCGAAAGCGCAGTACACAGCTTTTGCCATGCGTTGCCTGAGCGCTGGCATCTGATGTCGGTGATGCTAAGTGCGGCCTCCTGTCTGGACTGGGCGGCAACGTTAACCGGTCTGGAGACGGTGCCGGCGCTAATTGATGCGGCGCAGCAGGCTGATGATGCAGCCGACCCTGTCTGGTTCTTGCCGTATCTCTCAGGTGAACGTACGCCGCACAATAATCCGCAGGCGAAAGGCGTTTTCTTTGGTCTGACCCATCAGCATGGACCGGCTGAGCTGGCGCGCGCGGTGCTGGAAGGCGTGGGCTATGCGCTGGCCGACGGAATGGATGTGGTACATGCCTGTGGCGTGAAGCCGCGCAGTATCACGTTGATAGGCGGTGGTGCGCGTAGCGCGTACTGGCGGCAAATGCTGGCGGATATCAGCGGTCTGCAACTGGATTATCGCACCGGTGGCGATGTGGGACCGGCGCTGGGCGCCGCTCGTCTGGCTCAAATAGCGCAAAACCCGGAGAGATCGCTGGTAGAGCTGTTGCCGCAACTTCCGCTTGAACAGACACACATGCCCGATGCACAACGTCATACCGTTTATCAACAGCGCCGGGAAACCTTCCGCCGTCTTTACCAGCAACTACTTCCACTGATGTCCTGAGCCTGAATCCCTCCTGCAACGCAGGGGGGATTAACTCAACGCATATAAAAAATTCATCAATACATTAAATGTATGGATTTATTCTGAAATTCCACTTCTTGCTCATTTTCCAGTGTTGTCTTTCATGGTGTGTCCCTAATCTGCATCCGTTGGATAAGGAGATTCCAGTGAAAAGCTCGACGTTAATTTCATGGCTGTTGCTCATTTCAGGCACATCGACTTACGTTATTGGCTTAGGGCTGGCATGTCCGTCACTAAGCGGAAAGGGTTATTTTCTCAGCGTCCTGACGACCGCCATATTTGTTACGTACGCTTATCTGCGAGAAGAAAAACGCGGGCTACTGGACGATGGCTTCGTTACCGTGTGCCAAATGGTCGCGCTGATCACGCTGGGGTTGTTTCTGGTAGGCATCCTCAACGCGCCGTTATCACTGAGTGGGCGGGGTCTCTATCCGGTGGCGTTTTTTGTGGGTCTATTGGGTTTTGTTCGTTTATTTCGTGCATCGGGTCATTAAATAAAAGGGGATCACTTTGCTGTGGGGTTTCCTGGCTTGCTATCTGTTACGGCGTCTGAGACGGCGCTCTCTCTGATAACGGTTTTAGTCTCTCTGAAATGCCCGGCGTCACGACCGGGCATTTCATCATCAACTGACCAGCCTGCGCGTATCGACGCGTTGTAACAACATTGAAAGCAGTAAACTGCCGGCGAGGGTCGCGCTGAAAATCCACAACATATCCAGCGGCGGCCAGCGTTTGATTTCCAGCCCGCTGGTGCGCAAGGCATGAATAATGAGCGCATGAAAGCCATAAATGCCGAGCGAATGGCGGGAAATCAGCCCCAGTCCAGGGACCGTTTGCGTATTCAGCGTGTTTTTCACCAGCGTCAGCAGCGCGACGGCACAGATAAAGACCATGGGGCCGCAATAGAGATACCAGGTATCGGCAAAATTGCCGCGCCACTGTAGTTCATGCAACGTCCCACGAGAGATGATCCACACCGCAACCACAAAAAGCCCCGCGCTTAACCAGGAAAGCGCGCGTTTTTGTGTCTCCATCATGCCGATAGCGCGTCCCAGCATCCCGTACAAAATGTAGTAAAAGGTATCGCCGTTGATATACAAATTGATGGGGAGCCACTCGAACCCGCCCACTTTTTGCGACACGGTATTCGGATTGGCGAGGATGCCAATGACCACCATCAGCACCAGCAGCATTTTGCCGCTGACGTTTTTCACCTGAATCAGCGGTGAGACCAGGTAGATCACGGCGATCGCGAAGAAAAACCACAGGTGATAGAACACCGGTTTTTGCAGCAGATTTTTTAAGGAGAGTTCGGCGTTAATCGAAGTAAACAACGTGATGTAAAGCAGGGCAACGGCGCTGTAGAACAGCAGGCACAGCGCGATGCGTAAAAAATGGCGCGACTGTGCGCTGCGCTCGCCAAAAAAGAGGTAGCCCGAAATCATAAAAAATAGCGGTACGCTGACGCGTGAAGCCGAATTTAGTACGTTGGCAAGATCCCAGTTAACGGGACTGACACTCTGTGCATTGGTGATGTACCAGGTTGTGGTGTGAATCATGACCACCATCAGACAGGCGATCCCTCGCAGGTTATCAATCCAGAAAATTTTGGGCTGCATCAGTTCCTCTGTTTTCGTTTCAAAAATGGTCTGACTCACATTTTGTCAGCCTGTCCCGCTGGATTAATCTGAGTTTTTACACTAAAGCTTGTGATGGTCCGATGAGATTCGCAAAATGCGTCTGCCACACCGAACGTAATAATAATAAGACTGATCAGTAAATTAGGCGGTAATAAAATGATGATGAAATCTTTCTTTCCAGCAATGGTGATTCTGTTGCTGGCAGGATGTACTCCCTCCCAGCCATCGCCGACGCAAAAGGCGCAGAAAGTGAAAGTCAGTCCCACGCGCACGCTGGATATGGAAGCGCTGTGCAAAGATCAGGCTGCGCGACGCTATAATACCGGTACGCAGAAAATTGATGTTACGGGCTTTGAACAATTTCAGGGGAGTTATGAGATGCGCGGCGCTACCTTCCGTAAAGAGAGTTTTGTCTGCTCTTTTGACGCGGATGGGCAGTTTTTACATCTTTCCATGCGTTAAGCCCTGCCTTTTTCCCGTTTCGTACTGTATATCTTGCAGTCAGCGGGTATACTGATCCCTTCCTTTTAAAACCACACGTATCCAGCACGAAATACTATGCAAAAGTTTGATACCAAGACCTTCCAGGGCCTGATCCTGACATTACAGGATTACTGGGCTCGTCAGGGCTGCACCATTGTTCAACCTTTGGACATGGAAGTGGGCGCAGGTACCTCGCACCCGATGACCAGCCTGCGTGCGTTGGGGCCAGAACCGATGGCAACCGCGTATGTGCAACCTTCTCGTCGTCCAACTGATGGACGCTACGGCGAAAACCCGAACCGTTTACAGCACTACTATCAGTTTCAGGTAGTGATTAAACCCTCTCCGGACAACATCCAGGAGCTGTATCTCGGGTCGCTGAAAGAGCTGGGTATGGACCCCACCATTCACGACATTCGTTTCGTGGAAGATAACTGGGAAAACCCGACGCTGGGTGCCTGGGGTCTGGGTTGGGAAGTGTGGCTGAACGGGATGGAAGTGACGCAGTTCACTTACTTCCAGCAGGTTGGCGGACTGGAATGTAAGCCGATCACCGGTGAAATCACCTATGGTCTGGAACGTCTGGCAATGTACATCCAGGGCGTAGACAGCGTTTACGACCTGGTCTGGAGCGACGGCCCGCTGGGTAAAACCACGTATGGCGACGTGTTCCATCAGAACGAAGTGGAGCAATCCACCTACAACTTCGAATACGCGGATGTGGACTTCCTGTTCACCTGCTTTGAGCAGTATGAGAAAGAAGCGCAGCAACTGCTGGCGCTGGAAAATCCGCTGCCGCTGCCTGCCTACGAGCGTATTCTGAAGGCCGCCCATAGCTTCAACCTGCTGGATGCGCGTAAAGCCATCTCCGTCACCGAACGTCAGCGCTATATTCTGCGTATTCGTACCCTGACCAAAGCAGTGGCAGAAGCTTACTATGCTTCCCGTGAAGCCCTCGGCTTCCCGATGTGCAATAAAGACAAATAAGAGGCGGCCATGTCTGAGAAAACTTTCCTGGTGGAAATCGGCACTGAAGAGCTGCCACCAAAAGCCCTGCGCAGCCTGGCGGAATCCTTTGCTGCGAACGTGACGGCGGAGCTGGACAACGCCGGCATCGCGCACGGCCATGTTGAATGGTTTGCGGCGCCGCGTCGTCTGGCGCTGAAAATCGCTAATCTGGCGGAATCCCAGCCCGATCGCGAAGTTGAAAAACGTGGTCCGGCGATTGCCCAGGCATTTGATGCTGAAGGCAAACCGAGCAAAGCAGCAGAAGGCTGGGCTCGGGGGTGTGGTATTACCGTTGATCAGGCCGAGCGTCTGACCACCGATAAAGGTGAATGGCTGCTGTATCGTGCACACGTGAAAGGCGAAAGCGCCGAAGCGCTGTTGCCGAACATGATCGCGACATCGCTGGCGAAACTGCCGATCCCGAAACTGATGCGCTGGGGAGCAAGCGATGTGCATTTCGTGCGTCCGGTTCATACGGTAACCCTGCTGCTGGGCGATAAAGTCATTCCAGCGACCATTCTGGGTATTCAGTCCGATCGCATCATTCGCGGCCATCGCTTTATGGGCGAGCCGGAGTTCACCATCGACAATGCCGATCAGTATCCGCAGATCCTGCTGGAGCGCGGTAAGGTCATTGCCGACTACGAACAGCGTAAAGCCAAAATCAAAGCGGATGCCGAAGAAGCGGCGCGGACTATTGGCGGTAATGCCGATCTGAGCGAAAGCCTGCTGGAAGAAGTGACCTCGCTGGTGGAATGGCCGGTGGTACTGACGGCGAAATTCGAAGAGAAATTCCTCGCGGTGCCCTCTGAAGCGCTGGTGTACACCATGAAAGGTGACCAGAAATACTTCCCGGTCTACGCCAACGACGGCAAACTGCTGCCGAACTTTATCTTCGTTGCGAACATCGAATCGAAAGATCCTCAGCAAATCATCTCCGGTAACGAGAAGGTCGTGCGTCCGCGTCTGGCGGATGCCGAGTTCTTCTTCAATACTGACCGTAAAAAACGACTGGAAGATCACCTGCCGCGCCTGCAAACCGTGCTGTTCCAACAGCAACTGGGTACGTTGCGCGATAAGACCGATCGTATTCAGGCGCTGGCGGGCTGGATTGCCGGTCAGATTGGCGCAGACGTTAACCATGCCACCCGTGCGGGCCTGCTGTCGAAATGTGACCTGATGACCAACATGGTCTTCGAGTTCACCGACACCCAGGGCGTAATGGGCATGCACTATGCTCGCCACGATGGCGAAGCGGAAGATGTTGCCGTTGCTCTGAACGAACAGTATCAGCCGCGCTTTGCCGGTGATGACCTGCCGTCTAACCCGATTGCCTGCGCACTGGCGATTGCGGATAAAATGGACACCCTGGCGGGTATCTTCGGTATCGGTCAGCACCCGAAAGGGGACAAAGACCCGTTCGCTCTGCGTCGTGCAGCGCTGGGTGTGCTGCGCATTATCGTTGAGAAGAACCTGAACCTCGATCTGCAAACGCTGACGGAAGAAGCGGTGCGTCTGTACGGTGACAAGCTGACCAACGCCAACGTCGTTGATGACGTTATCGACTTTATGCTCGGTCGCTTCCGTGCCTGGTATCAGGACGAAGGCTACACCGTAGATACCATCCAGGCGGTGCTGGCACGTCGTCCGACCCGTCCGGCAGATTTCGATGCGCGTATGAAGGCGGTCTCCCACTTCCGCACTCTGGAAGCGGCTTCTGCGCTGGCGGCAGCCAACAAGCGTGTTTCCAACATTCTGGCGAAGTCTGATGAGACGCTGAACGAGCGTGTTAACGCTGCGACGCTGAAAGAGCCGGAAGAGATTGCGCTGGCGATGCAGGTTGTCGTGCTGCGTGACAAGCTTGAACCGTACTTTGCCGAAGGTCGTTATCAGGACGCGCTGGTGGAACTGGCTGAACTGCGTGAGCCGGTTGATTTATTCTTCGAAAAAGTGATGGTGAACGTCGAGGATAAAGACCTGCGCGTTAACCGTCTCTCGATGCTGGAAAAACTGCGCGAGCTGTTCCTGCGCGTGGCGGATATTTCGCTGCTGCAATAAATAGCGCGCAAGTCACCACCGCAGACAAACGCTGAAGTGCCCGATGGCGCAAGCTTATCGGGCCTACAGAACACAGTGCAGGCCGTCATCCGGCAAAAACTATCGCATGTGTTTTCAACGCGCTGAAACCTGCCCTCGGGCAGGTTTTTTTATGGGCGGAACAGAAAGCGTTACTGCAACTGCAATTCCGTCAGACAGGTCTGGCTGTCATCCTTCGTGGCAATGGCGTGTGACGCTGTTTTGCCGTTGTAGCTCACTTCTATTGTCCCTTCGATATTGCGTGGCAACCAGACGCCGATAAACCCATTCTGATAGCTTTTGATCGGTTTCTGAATCAGCACATCACCTTTGTTATCCGTCACTTTAACGTTGAACGTAGTGTCCGGCATTTCACCCTGGCAGCCGGACAGGCTGTGATTAAAGCATGGGTGCGTCTGCTGCTGGTAAGGTGCGAAGGAGAGATAGAACTTTTCGCCCAACGGCAGGGTATACATCTGCCCATCAGAAGCGAGTTTTAACTCGGTACTGGTGATGGACGCTGAATACGGCAGCGGACGGGATTGTGGCGTTTGATCGATGGTATCCACGATCTGCTCGACTGACTTACCGGCAAGACCATGTTCGGCAAGGAATGTGGCTTCTGGCGATGCGGCAAACGCGGCGCCGCTGGTGAGTAAACCTAGCGTGAAGAACAAAGGGAGTCTGGACATAGCGTCAATTCCATGTGAAAAACAGGGTCTTCACTATAAAGCTTACCCTTAGGGAAAGGTCAAAGCCTGGCCAGGTAAAGTAATGCAAAGAAGGGGAAGAGGGATAGCGAAAGGCGGGAAAGAGATAAAAAAAATCCCCGCCGTCTGGCAGGGATCTTGAATTCTGAGCTTATTTAAGCTTACAGGCTGGTTACGTTGCCAGCTGCCGGGCCTTTAGCGCCGCTTTCGATGGTGAAGGAAACTTTCTGACCTTCGTCCAGGGATTTGTAGCCATCGTTCTGGATAGCAGAGAAGTGTACGAACACGTCTTTAGAGCCATCGTCAGGAGTGATGAAGCCGAAGCCTTTGTCAGCGTTGAACCATTTTACGATACCAGTCATTTTACCGGACATAGTGTATTACCTTTTAAAAAATAAGTGTGCCTTTCGGCGATATGGCGTGCTCTACAGATTTTTTAAGCGTTAAGGAAATGCGCACTACGAGGGGTATCAACGATAACTCTTGAAGGGGACTGCCTTACTAAACTGCTTTAATGGTCTGTACGTCAAACCGTGGAGCGCATTAACTCATGTAACGCCAGGTGATGCAACTGTTATTTTTCTTCCTGTGGGTTAAGTGGTCAGAAAACGGCCCTGTATCAGGACCGTTCATCAACGATTGTCGATTACTCCATCAACTGCTTACTCAATGCCGGGTTAGCCTGTATCAGGCGCATCAGCTTCAATTCGGTACTGGACGGTTTAACGCGTTTTGATTCCCACTCCTGTACCAGTGCAACCGTTACGCCTAACGCTCTGGCGAAATCATCTGTTTCCAGGCCGCTCCCCCGTCGTAATTGTTCAAATTCGCTAAAGGGGCTTGGCTTATGTGTCAGGGCGATTTTTGATGATTCTTCTTTAAAAACAATTTGTTCCAGACTGCTCAGCAGCTCAAACATTGGATCTTTAGATTCCATTGAGAACTCCTTTAAATCACACTGCGGGATCGTGAATTTCATCGAAGCCAGTTAAGAATAGTCGTAAATGAGAAAGCGCGGTGGGCGTCACAGTTTATGAGGAGGACAAGACTCGTTTCAGCGACGAGGAGACGGCGGATTTGTAGCTTGCTAACGATCTGATAACGGACACTATATCCCGCGTCGTAATGAGAATTGTAAAGATTACGAAAATATGACTATTTCCTGGCAGGCCATTACCTGCCAGGAGGGGAAATCAGGCTTTTTGCGTGGCGTGAGTCGGTGATTCTGTCGGTGTTGATGCGCCAGAGAGCTGGCGTTTACCTGCCCAGTATTTCACCATCAAGGCAAAAGCAGACACCAGCGCTGGAATCGCCAGGAACGTAAAGATGGTTTCGAACGCAAGTTGCGCCTGCATCAGGAAGGCGCCGCTAAACGCGCCGAGGATGCCGCCGAAACGGCCCAGTCCTAACATCCATGCCACACCGGTCGCGCGGCCCTGCGTGGGATAAAAACCCGCTGCCAGCGCGGGCATGGACGATTGCGCACCGTTCATGATTGTCCCGGCGATAAAGACCATCACCCCCATGAGCACAAGGCTACTGGTGGAGAACCCGACCAGGCAGACGAACACTCCGGTCAGCAACCAGCCGACCGCCACCACTTTGTTTGGGTTGAATTTGTCCATCAGCGCGCCCAGCACCAGGACGCCAATTCCACCGCCCAACGGGAACAGGGCGGTAATGATGGACGCCTGACTCAGCGTGGCCCCTGTTTCACGGATCAGCAGCGGTAGCCAACTGGTCAGCAGATAGAAGATCAGCAGCCCCATAAAGTAGGTCAGGCACAACATCACCGTGCCCAGTGCGTAACGCGGCGAGAAGATAACGCCCAGCGCCGATTTCTCTTTAATCTGGCCGGTTTCACGCAGGACAAAGTGCGTCGCTTCCGGTAGCGGGGCGATACGGCGCAGAATGGTGCCAATCTGCTGCTGTGATTTGTTCTTAACCACCAGATAACGGGCAGATTCCGGCAGTAAAACGATCAACACCACTGCCAGCGCCAGCGGCATCACGCCGCCGAGGATCAGTACGCTTTGCCAGCCGTAATGCGGGATCAGCCAGGCGGAGACAAACCCGCCCATCGACGAGCCAATCGGGAATCCGACGAACATCAGATTCACCAGCAGCGCGCGACGGCGTTCTGGCGCGTATTCACTCATCAGGGTCGCGGCATTGGGCATTGCCGCCCCCAGACCCAGGCCAGTTAAAAAGCGCAGTGCCGTCAGTTGGTTCAGCGTGCCGGCAAAAGCGGTGAGCAGGCTGAAGCCGCCAAACACCAGAATCGACATGATCAGGACTTTTTTGCGACCGATGCGATCAGCCATTGGACCCGCGGTGAGCGCTCCGACGGCAAGTCCCACCAGTGCGGCGCTCATGACCGGGCCGAGCGCAGATTTTTCAACGCCCCACTCCTGAACGAGATCGGAGGCGATGAAGCCGATAATCGCGGTATCGAATCCGTCCATCGCGACGGTCACAAAGCACAGTACGAGAATCATCCACTGGTATTTTGAAAAGGGATGCTCGTTAATAAACGCTTGAATATCAGTCGTTTTGTTTGTCATGCGGTCATTCCTGCGAAAGCAACGCGGGGGACAGAGGGTGTTTTTATTTTCTCCACCGCAAGCGTTAGGATTAATTGTGCGATTATCGAACGTTTATTCGTTAATCGTTCAATTAATCAAAACATTGAAGCCCGTGTTCGGCAATCACCCCGCCGAGGTTAACGTGCGATAATCGTACGAATTGCCGCTTCACTGATCGCATACACGATGAAACTCTATTAAAATCATAGAACTACTTCCTGGTAATGCCCCTATGACAGAGGTGGTAAATGTGATGCAATTAACAATAAAATAACAATTCAGTCATCGCCATTTCGCCATGCGAATTTCCGCTACAAGATTACGCGGAAGGGGTATCCTGCGAGCCTGACCTGGACTATCCTTGTAAGCCGTAAGGCACGCGTATTGCGCAGTGCGCATTTTTGGGTGAAAGGAGTATTAAAATGGCGACAGGTAAGTCCTGCTCTCGCTGGTTTGCGCCTCTTGCGGCGTTGTTAATGGTAGTTAGCCTGAGTGGGTGTTTTGATAAAGAAGGCGATCAGCGTAAAGCGTTTGTCGATTTTCTACAGAATACGGTGATGCGTAGCGGCGAACGTCTACCCACCCTGACCGCCGATCAGAAAAAACAGTTCGGTCCGTTTGTTTCTGATTACGCGATTCTGTATGGCTACTCACAGCAGGTGAACCAGGCGATGGATTCCGCGCTGCGTCCGGTCGTTGATAGCGTTAATGCCATCCGTGTGCCACAGGATTATGTGACGCAACGTGGGCCGCTGCGTGACCTGAACGGTTCTCTTGGCGTACTGGGCCAGCAGCTGCAAAATGCGAAACTACAGGCAGATGCGGCGCATGGCGCGCTGAAACAAGCCGATGACCTGAAGCCGGTGTTTGACCAGGTGTATAAGAAAGTGGTGACGACGCCAGCAGACGCGCTGCAGCCGCTGATCCCGGCCGCGCAGATCTTCACTCAGCAACTGGTCCAGGTGGGTGATTTTGTCGCGCAGCAGGATACGCAGGTGAGCTTTGTGGCGAATGGTATTCAGTTCCCGACTTCGCAACAGGCAAGTCAGTACAACACATTGATTGGGCCGCTGGCCTCGCAGCATCAGGCATTTAATCAGGCCTGGACTGCGGCGGTTAACGCCATTCAGTGATGAAGCTGCCGGGCAGGCGATAGCGCCTCCCGGCCGTTTTGTTACCCCGCAACCTGCGGGTTCACGCAGTTCTTCTCGACCTTTCCTTGCAGCGCATCAATCAGATTATCTACCGCGCAGGCCGCCATGTTATAGCGCGTCTCGTGGGTGGCTGAACCAATGTGCGGTACCGCCACAACGTTACTCAGCGACAACAACGGTGAATCAACCGGCAGCGGCTCTTGCTCAAACACATCCAGACCGGCAGCGTGGATCTCGCCCTGTTGCAGCGCGGCAATCAGCGCGTTTTCATCGACCACCGGACCGCGTCCGGCGTTAATGAAGATGGCAGAGGACTTCATTATAGCGAACTGCTCTGCGCCAAACAGATGATGCGTCTCGTCGGTCAGCGGCAGGATCAGGCAGACAAAGTCTGATTCCTGCAGCAGCGTATCGAGATCGCAGTAGCGGGCGTTGAAGCGCTCTTCCGCTTCCTGATGGTGGCGGCGGGCGTTGTAGAGAATCGGCATGTTGAAGCCGAAGTGGGCACGCTGCGCCAGCGCAAGACCAATGCGTCCCATACCGACAATCCCCAGCGTTTTGTGGTGTACATCGATACCAAACCAGTCAGGGCCAATGCTGGAGG
This sequence comes from Citrobacter freundii complex sp. CFNIH2, assembly GCF_002880615.1. Taxonomy (NCBI): domain Bacteria; kingdom Pseudomonadati; phylum Pseudomonadota; class Gammaproteobacteria; order Enterobacterales; family Enterobacteriaceae; genus Citrobacter; species Citrobacter freundii complex sp. CFNIH2. The sequence goes on from NZ_CP025757.1 coordinate 4,178,808, forward strand.
TCCATTCGCCGACCTTCACGCGCTCGGCCACTTCCACGACGCGGCGAGCGGTCGACAGCACCAGCGCCATGATCGTATCGGCAACGGTCTCTGTCAGCACGGTGGGCGTATGCATCAGCAGTACCTTGCGGGCGTTCAGCGCATCCACATCGAAATTGTCATATCCCACGGAGATCGTTGAAGTTGCGCGGAGCGTCGGCATTTTCTCCAGCAGCGCGGTATCGACGGTTTGGCTGGAGCCCAGCAGACCTTCAGCACTGGCAAAGGCTTGCGCGTGTTGTTCAACCGTCTGCGGGCTCAGGTTCGGCACCTGAGTGACGGTGAAATGTTCTTCCAGGCGATGCAGTAAATCGTCAGGTAACGCTTTGTAGAGAATAATGGACGGCTTCATACGACTCTCCGTGAGTTAAAGTTTACGCGTGGCGTGCGCCAACCGGGACGCGCTGATTATTAGCAGGCTTAACAATTAGAGTTAGCCATACTGAGGCGAAAAGCGCCACCCCCATAAAAATGTATGAGGCGGACGGGCTGCCGGTGGCGCCGTTGAGGTAACCGACAAACCACGAGCCGAGGAACGAGCCCAGCGCGCCCATACTGTTGATCAGCGCCATCGCGCCACCGGCAACGTTGCGCGGCAACATCTCCGGAATGATGGCGAAAAACGGGCCATACGGAGCGTACATCGCCGCACCGGCAATCACCAGCAGGGTATAAGAGGCCCAGAAGTTATTCGCGCCGACGGCCCAGGAACCGATAAAAGCGCACGCGGCAATCAGCAGCAGAGGCCAGACGAACAGCTTACGGTTCTGTAGTTTATCCGAGGCCCAGGAGGCGATAATCATCGCCACGGTGGCCGCCAGATACGGTACAGAAGAGAGCCAGCCCACTTCGACCATTCCCAGATTCGCACCGCCTTCGCGGATGATTGATGGCAGCCACAGCACGAAGCCGTAGACGCCAATGCTCCAGGTGAAATATTGCATGCATAACAGGATCACATTACGGGAGCGGAACGCTTCGCCGTAGTTGCGTACTGCCTTAATCCCCTGCTGCTCTTGTTCGAGTTGCGTTTGCAGCGCCGTTTTTTCTGACTCGGTCAGCCAACCGACCTGCGCCGGTTTGTCTTTCACCAGCACCCACCAGCAGAAGGCCCACAGAATGGCGGGAACCCCTTCGATGATGAACATCTCACGCCAGCCGAGCGCCTGGATCAGGTAACCGGACACCACTGACATCCACAGGACCGTCACCGGGTTACCAAGGATCAGGAAGGTGTTCGCTCGCGAACGCTCCGACTTCGTAAACCAGTTACTGATGTAAATCAGCATCGCTGGCATAACGGCGGCTTCCACTACCCCGAGAATAAAGCGAATAGCGGCCAGTGCCGGGATATTGCTGACCATCCCGGTCAGCGACGCGCAACCGCCCCATAAAATCAGGCAGACAAAGATCAGTTTGCGCACGCTCCGGCGTTCGGCATACACCGCGCCGGGGATCTGAAAGAAGAAATAGCCGAGGAAGAACAGGGCGCCGAGCAGGGACGAGACCCCTTTGGTGATGCCGAGGTCTTCGTTGATGCCCGCGGCGGACGCGAAGCTGAAGTTTGCGCGGTCGAGATACGCCAGGCTATACGTGATAAACACGATAGGCATGATGTACAACCAGCGTTTTGCTGCATTTGTTGAGTTTGCCATAATCAACCTCTGTGGTTTCTGCCGCCGCTGTCTGTAGGGTACAGGGGGCTGTTATCATTACGTAAGGTTATTCGCCTAACGTTTCACGTGTGGGTAAGCCTTCGCTGTCGCCCTGTACCTGAATGGCCAGTGCGCCAATTTTGTTGCCGCGTGTGACGGCCTGCTGCAACGTACGACCTTCCAGCAGGGCGCTGATGACGCCGACCGCAAAGCCATCGCCGGCACCGACCGTATCGACCACGTTGTCCACTTTGACCGGGGCAACGCTGCCTTTCTCGCCGTCGGCGGTTTTATACCAGGCACCGTCTGCGCCCGTTTTCAGCACCACGGCTTTCACGCCGTGACGGAGATAGAAATCCGCAATCCCTTCCGGCGTCTGTTGTCCGGTTAAAATCATCCCTTCTTTCAGGCCCGGTAATACCCAGTCGGCCTGGAACGCGAGACGATTCAGTTTCTCAACCATCTCGGCTTCACTTTTCCACAGCACCGGACGCAGGTTGGGGTCAAATGAGAGCGTCTTGCCCTGGGCTTTCATGATGCGCGCCGTGTGTGCCAGCAGTTCATAGGAGCTGGCAGAAAGCGCGGCGGCGACGCCGCTCAGATGCAGATGGCGGGCACTGGAGAAGTACGCTTCGTGGTAGTCCGCAACGGACAGATGGCTGGCGGCGGACCCTTTACGGAAATACTCCACAATGGGATCGGTTCCATTTTCAACTTTAGATTTCAGTTGAAAGCCGGTTGCGTAGCGCTCATCCAGGGTGACTCCCTGCGCATCAATACCCTCTTTTTTCAGTGAGTTGAGAACAAAGCGACCAAAACTGTCGTGACCTACGCGGCTCACCCAGCCGACCTTCAGACCCAGTCGCGCCAGGCCGGTGGCGACGTTCAGTTCGGCGCCGGCAACACGCTTGATAAACTGCTCGACCTCGGCCAGATCGCCGGTCTGTGTCGCCACAAACATCGCCATCGCTTCGCCGATCGTGATGACATCCAGTGAATGCTTCATGCCTTACTCCTTACGTAACAAATCGACGTAGTGGCGGGTAACCGCAGTCAGATCGGCCCCTTCCAGCGGGAATTCAATGCCGCGTGGAACGTCGGTGGGCAACAGGTTGAGCAGTTCGAGCCAGCGAGGCTCTGCCTGGTCCGGGGGAACGGCGCGATAGTTGTCGTGGTGCGCTGTGGCGGCTTTAACGTGAACATAACCGACTGACCCCGCCAGTTGACGAGCGGCCTCTTCCGGCGAATCGCCTACCCACAGCCAGTTGCCCATATCAAACGTCAGTTGCACGGGCAGCGCATGTTGCTGACTGGCGACGTTAAAACGTTGCATGGGGGCCAGTCGTCCACAGGCGGTCTGGTCGTTCTCTACTACCAGCGCCATACCGCTGCTTTCCAGCCAGTCGCGCAGGGTGTCAAACTGTTCTGCGTGGACAAAATGGCCCAGCGAAACCTTCAGCCACAGCGCGCGCAGCGTTTGCGCTTCCTGAAGCAGTGACGGCAGTTGTGGATTGAGGCGGCCATCGTCCATGAACAGCGGTTGTGGCGCGGAATAGCAGGCCAGCAGATCGAAGCATTCGATGGCTGAAGCCAGTGTGGTCAGGGCGCTGAGCTCAGCGTCAGTAAACAGTTCGCGACGAATCTCGACGCCGTCGGCACCTGCACCGGCAATGATTGGCAACATCGCGGTTTGTCCGCCGGCGGCGCGAACGGTGTCGTGACCATAGGCGGCGGTGACCACCATCATTTTTCTTTGCATAGGAACTCCAGAACTCACGCTATTGTGATTACGCTAGATGGAACCGGTTCCAAAGAAAAGCATGATGTGTCGAAATTATGATCACCATCACGAAGGAAAATTAACGGGCGGTGGAGCCGCGAACAATCAGTTCGCCGGAGAAAACCTGTTCATGAATCGCGTCGCTACCGCCTTCAATCCGGCGTACCACCTGTTCGACAGCGGCATAACCAATCTGCCACGTGGGTTGCTTCATGGTCGTAATCCCGACGCCGGCCAGTTCGGCCCATTCCAGCTCATCGAACCCCAACAGACCAATATCGCTGCCCCAGTTGAGGCCAATGCGCTTCAGCGAGCGGGCGACCTGAAGGGTGAGCGCACCGTTAGCGGAGATCACCGCCTTGCGCATCCCGCGATGCTGCTGGTGGAACTGACGTAAGGTGTTATCGAGTTGCGTATTCTCGGAAAGCGGAACTTCGGCGTTTTCGGCGACAACACCCGGATAGCGTGCCAGCGTTGCCCGAAAGGCGCTCAGTCGTTCACGGCGGGTATTGACCATCCCCAGCGGTTCACTGAGAAACAGCAGTGCCTCAAAGCCTTGTTCAATCAGGTGTTCGGTGGCGGTGGTGGCTGCCTGGGTGTTGTCCAGTCCGACGACGTCGCAGGCGAAGTCAGGGATTTTGCGATCGATCAGTACCATCGGCAACGCGGACTGTTGCAGCCGATTCAGCCCCTCTTCACGCATCCCCACGGCGTTGACCACAATGCCTTCCACCTGATAACTGCGCAGCAGATCGAGATAGTGTAATTCCTGGTTCACCTCGTTATTGGTGTTACAGACCAGCGGCGTAAAGCCTTTCTCGCGACAGGCGGCCTCGATACCGCTTAACACGTGGACGGAATAGGGGTTGGTGATATCGGCAATAATCAGACCAATCAGGCGGGTGCGACCTCGTTTCAGGCCACGAGCCATCAGGCTGGGGCGATAGTCGAGATCGGCAATGGCTTTTTCAATACGCGCCAGCAGGGCATCGGAAAGCAGGTGTTTTTCGCCGTTGAGATAACGTGAAATGCTGGTTTTACCGGTTTTTGCCGCTTTCGCGACATCGCTGATGGTGGGGCGTGTTGATTTGCTCATCGCTGATTTCCTTGCTTTTGGTGAGCATACCTTAGCGCGAAAATGCCTGATGACGCTACGCTTACCGGGTCTGGCGCGTGGTTTTGTCGGCCGGGTGGTAATGCCGCCACCCGGCACAACCGTTATTGAATCGGACTTAACGTAATTTCGACACGACGGTTCTGGGCTTTCCCTTCCGCCGTGCTGTTGCTGGCGATCGGATTTGCCGGACCCATACCGCGGGTACGGATGCGGTTAGCGGCAACGCCCTGGGTGATCAGCGCGCTGGCTACGCTGTCCGCACGCTGCTGTGACAGACGCATGTTCAGATCCTGGCCGCCGGTACTGTCGGTATAACCGATCACATTGACGGCGGTTTTTTCGTATTCCTTCAGTACCATCGCCACGCCGGTCAGCGTGTTTGCGCCTGCCGGTTTCAGGGTGGCGCTGCTGCTGTCGAAGGTGACGTTATTCGGCATGTTCAGAATGATGTTATCGCCACTTCGCGTCACGCTTACGCCGGTTCCCTGCATTTTGTCGCGCAGTTTGGCTTCCTGCACGTCCATGTAATAACCGACGCCGCCGCCGAGCGCTGCCCCTGCCGCGGCACCGATCAGTGCGCCTTTGCCGCGATCCTTCTTCGACGAGGAGAGGGCGCCAATGCCCGCGCCAACCAGCGATCCAATGCCCGCGCCAATACCGGATTTACCCGCTTCGCGCTCGCCGGTGTAAGGGTTCGTTGTGCAGCCAGAAACCGCCAGGGCGCCGCTCACGATAGCGGCAATGACTAAAACACGTTTCTTCATCTTAATTCCTTAATGACATTCTTATTTTTTGCCACAGCGACCGTGGCGGTTGATTATGACGTGTGAAGATGAAGAAAATTCCAGGGATCTCTCTGAAATTTGTAAGTAACATTGAACGCCGTAATACATCATTTTATCTGCAGGAGCGCCTGGTTTGACGACGCACAATTCGGTGTTAACCGCCGCCCATTGGGGACCCATACTTGTCGAAACGGACGGAGAAAAGGTGCTCTCCTCCCGGGGCGCGCTGCCCACTTCGCATCCCAATTCGCTACAAAGCGCGGTTCGCGATCAGGTACACAGTAAAACCCGGGTGCGTTATCCCATGGTGCGTAAAGGATTTCTCGCTTCGCCTGCGCAGCCGCAGGGTGTGCGCGGACAGGATGAGTTTGTGCGCGTGAGCTGGGACGATGCGCTGGCGCTAATTCATGCGCAGCACAAGCGGATCCGCGACACGTGGGGGCCCTCTTCTATTTTTGCTGGCTCTTACGGCTGGCGTTCCAACGGTGTCCTGCACAAATCGGCGACGTTATTGCAACGCTACATGGCGCTGGCGGGAGGATATACCGGGCATCTGGGCGACTATTCTACCGGCGCGGCGCAGGCCATCATGCCGTACGTGGTGGGCGGCAGTGAGGTTTACCAGCAGCAGACCAGCTGGCCGGTGATTCTGGAACACAGCGATGTGGTGGTGCTGTGGAGTGCCAACCCGCTGAATACATTGAAAATCGCCTGGAACGCGTCGGATGAACAGGGGATCCCTTACTTTGACGCGCTGCGCGAAAGCGGAAAAAGGCTGATCTGTATCGATCCCATGCGATCGGAAACCGTTGATTTCTTCGGCGACAAAATGGAATGGATTGCGCCGCATATGGGTACCGACGTGGCGTTGATGCTCGGTATTGCGCATACGCTGGTGGAAAATGGCTGGCATGACGAGGCGTTTCTTGCCCGCTGCACCACGGGCTATGCGATCTTCTCAGACTACCTGCTGGGCGTGAGCGACGGTATCGGGAAAACGGCTGAATGGGCGGCTGATATTTGCGGTGTTCCGGCGGCAAAAATCCGTGAACTGGCGGAATTATTCCATAAAAATACCACGATGTTGATGGCTGGCTGGGGCATGCAGCGCCAGCAGTTTGGCGAACAAAAGCACTGGATGATTGTCACCCTGGCCGCGATGCTGGGGCAGCCTGGCACGCCCGGCGGCGGTTTTGGTCTCTCCTATCACTTTGCCAACGGGGGGAATCCGACCCGCCGTTCTGCGGTGCTGGCGTCAATGCAGGGCAGTCTGGAGGGCGGCACCGACGCGGTGGAGAAAATCCCGGTGGCGCGCATTGTAGAAGCGCTGGAAAACCCCGGCGCGCCGTATCAGCACAACGGGATGAACCGTCACTTCCCGGATATCCGCTTCATCTGGTGGGCGGGCGGGGCGAATTTTACCCATCATCAGGACACGAACCGACTGATTCGCGCCTGGCAAAAACCGGAGCTGGTGGTCATCTCAGAATGCTTCTGGACCGCTGCCGCGAAGCACGCTGATATTGTGCTGCCAGCGACCACCTCCTTTGAGCGTCACGATCTCACCATGACCGGGGACTACAGTAATCAGCATCTGGTGCCGATGAAGCAGGTTGTGCCGCCGCAGGGAGAAGCACGTAATGATTTCGATGTCTTTGCTGAACTGAGCGAGCGCTGGGAAGCGGGTGGTTATCAACGCTTTACCGAAGGGAAGAGCGAACTGGAATGGCTGGAAACGTTCTACACCATTGCCGGGCAGCGCGGGGCCAGCCAGCAGGTGACGCTGCCGCCGTTTGCCGAATTCTGGGATGCTAACCAACTGATTGAAATGCCAGAAAGTCCGGCGAACGCGCAGTTCATCCGCTTTGCGGATTTTCGTCGTGACCCGGACGCGCATCCGCTGAAAACTGACAGCGGTAAGATCGAGATTTATTCGCAGCGGATTGCCGGATACGGCTATGCGGATTGCCCAGGACACCCGATGTGGCTGGAGCCGGATGAGTGGCACGGCAACGCCGAACCGGAGCAGTTACAGATCGTGTCGGCGCACCCGGCACATCGTCTGCACAGCCAGCTTAACTACAGTCATCTGCGTGAACGGTATGCGGTGGCGGATCGTGAACCGGTGACGATTCATCCGCAGGATGCGCAGGCGCGTGGCATCCGCGAGGGCGATGTGGTACGCATCTGGAATCACCGTGGTCAGATCCTTGCAGGCGCCGTGGTCACCGACGGTATCAAACCCGGCGTGATCTGCATTCATGAAGGGGCATGGCCGGACCTCGACCCTGCCGCGGGAGGCATCTGTAAAAACGGCGCGGTGAATGTGCTGACCAAAGACCTGCCCAGTTCGCGTCTGGGAAACGGCTGCGCGGGCAATACCGCGCTGGCGTGGCTGGAGAAATACAGCGGGCCAGCACTCACGCTGACGGCGTTTAATCCGCCCGCCAGCCCATAATCCAGGTGGGATGCTGGGTATCTTCCTGCCATGCGCTGTCTTCGATACGAAAGCCCAGCGCGTGGTAGAAATTCACCGCGTTCTGGTTTTTTTGATACACCTCCAGGCTCAGCACGTCAAAACGCTGCTGAACATGCTGTACCAGCGCTTTCCCTATCCCGCTACGTAACGCATCCGGGGCGACAAACAGCGCCCCTAAAAAACGTCCTTCCATGACGCTGACAAACCCTTTTAGCGCTTCTTCTTCCTCCCAGACCCAGGTTCTGGCGGCGGGCAGGTAAACATCGCGCACAACCGCCTCGCTCTCATGCCAGTAGCGTTCTGCGATAAAAGGGTGCGCATAGATGGTGCTTTCCATCCATAGCACCAACAGTGGCGTCATGTCAGCACTATGAAACTCGCGAATCATGTTTATCTCCTGGATGACAGAAACAGCCGGTGATGTGGTCGTTGACCAGTCCGCAGGCCTGCATGAAGGAGTAGCAAATGGTGGTGCCGACGAATTTGAATCCCCGTTTTTTTAACGCTTTTGACAGGGCGTCTGAGGCGGGGGTGGAGGTCGGGATTTCGCCCAACGCGGCGGCGCGGGTGATTTGCGGCTGGTTATCTACGAATGACCAGACGAAGTCGGCAAACGGTTCGCCGTTTTGCTCCATCGCCAGATATGCCCGGGCATTACCGATGATGGCCTGAATTTTCCCCCGATGGCGGATGATCCCGGCATCAAGCAGCAATCTTTCCACATCGTCTTCCTGCATGGCTGCCACACGGATGGGATCGAACTGGTGAAAGTTAGTGCGATAATTCTCGCGTTTCTTGAGGACGGTGATCCACGAAAGGCCGGCCTGTTGGCCTTCCAGACAGATCATTTCGAACAGTTTTTTACCGTCGTGCTCGGGTACGCCCCATTCGTTATCATGATAGGCAATATAAAGCGGGTCCTGACTGACCCAACCGCAACGTTCCATACTTTCCCTCGCTCTTTGACTTGCCATAAAAATATCGTTCCGGGTGCCTTGACGCTCCCGCGAAAAAGACAATATTTAATACAGGGCTTTCGCCTGTCATCCTTAATTACAATGACAATAATATCGCCGATTTCGGCTCTCTTCTGGAGTCGCATTGATGATGATAAAAAAATGCAGTGGTCGCCGGGAAATTATTCTCCTGGCGAGCGTCGTGGTTTGCTCGCTTTACATCAACACAGCCCGTGCCTGGCAGCAAGAATATATCGTTGATAACACGCCTGGATATACGACTGAACGCTATACATGGGACAGCGATCACCAACCGCGCTATGACGACATTCTGGCTGAACGTATCCGCACGACGCAAAGTGTGCCGGGTCTGGCGGTGAATCTTGAGCAAGCTTCGCCGACGGAGGCCACCAGCGGCATGAGTATGGGCTGGAATTTTCCCGTCTCTGGCGACGTCACGACCGGACCGGTGGCGGCATTACATTACGATGGCACTACGCCCGCCATTTATAACGAATTTGGCGATAGCGTGGTCAGCCAGTCGCCCGACCCGTTATGGCATGCCAGCGTCAGCACGCTGGGTTGGCGGGTGAATTCGCAATTTGGCGATCTGCGACCGTGGGCGCAAATCAGCTATAACCAGCAGTTTGGCGAAAATATCTGGAAGGCGCAGTCGGGACTGAGTCGAATGACGGCGACCACTCAGGACAGCAACTGGCTGGACGTGACGGTAGGCGCAGATATGCTGCTCAATCAGCACATGGCGGCCTATGCTGCGCTCTCGCAGGCGGAAAACACCACCAACAGTACCGATTACCTCTATACGATGGGAGTAAGCGCCAGGTTTTAACCTGCTATTTACAATTTAAACGCAGTAATAACAGTATCTGTGGCGATAGTACGCACTAACTGACGGGGCAAAAATTCATTCAATGAATATTTGTCTCGTCATTCATTCCGCATTCCAGGCATTTCATTCCATTCTGATGGCACTTCATGCCGTTTTCTCCCTGCATAAAATGCATTTCGATATGGTTGTCGGCAGAGAATTTTCCCTTTTGCTTATGCAGGAAGACTGCCATGAAAACCGCATCATATCAGCGCACCCGTTGGTTGACCCTTATCGGTACCATCATTACGCAATTCGCCTTAGGTTCTGTGTATACCTGGAGCCTGTTTAATGGCGTGCTTTCAGAAAAACTGGGTGAACCCGTCAGCCAGGTGGCTTTTTCCTTCGGCCTGTTGAGCTTAGGTCTGGCGATCTCTTCTTCTGTCGCCGGGAAGTTGCAGGAACGTTTTGGCGTGAAGCGCGTCACCATGGCGTCCGGTATTCTGCTCGGGCTCGGTTTCTTCCTGACCGCGCACTCCAGCAACCTGATGATGCTGTGGCTGAGCGCAGGCGTGCTGGTGGGGCTGGCCGATGGCGCGGGCTATCTGTTAACGCTGTCCAACTGCGTGAAGTGGTTCCCGGAGCGTAAAGGGCTGATCTCCGCCTTCGCTATTGGCTCTTATGGCCTGGGAAGCCTGGGTTTCAAATTCATCGATAGCCAACTTCTGGCAACCGTCGGTCTGGAAAACACCTTTGTGATTTGGGGTGCGATTGTGCTGGTGATGATCGTCTTCGGCTCTACGCTGATGAAAGATGCGCCGAATCATGAGGTTAAAACCCAAAATGGCGTCGTGGAAAACGACTACACCCTGGCGCAGTCCATGCGTAAACCGCAGTACTGGATGCTGGCGGTGATGTTCCTGACGGCGTGCATGAGCGGACTGTATGTGATTGGTGTGGCGAAGGATATCGCTCAGGGGCTGGCGCATATGGACGTGGCGTCGGCGGCCAATGCGGTGACGGTGATTTCTATTGCTAACCTGTCCGGCCGTCTGGTGTTGGGTATCCTGTCCGATAAAATTGCCCGTATCCGGGTGATCACCATTGGTCAGGTGGTGTCGCTGGTGGGGATGGCCGCTCTGCTGTTTGCACCGCTGAATGCGCTGACTTTCTTTGCTGCCATTGCCTGCATCGCTTTTAACTTTGGCGGGACTATCACCGTCTTCCCGTCACTGGTCAGCGAGTTCTTCGGTCTGAACAATCTGGCGAAAAATTACGGCGTGATTTATCTCGGCTTTGGGATTGGCAGCATCTGCGGTTCGATTATCGCGTCGCTGTTCGGTGGGTTCTACGTGACCTTCTGTGTCATCTTCGCGCTGTTGATTCTCTCGCTGGCACTCTCCACCACCATTCGTCAGCCAAAACGCGAGGTGCTGGAAATGGCCCACGCCTGATATCCGGTAAGATTTTTTTACAGGCCAGCCGATGAGCTGGCCTTTTTTGTTATATCTGCTGTGAATGGTCCGCTTTCAAACTTGATTTTTTGTAAATATCTCTTTCGATCACATTCTCTGTTGCCACTTTCTTTGCTGCTTGTGGTCTACTTAGCCGCGCGTGTCGATTTTACTATTTGACTACCTTCGCAATTTCACCTGCCCGGCGGATGCCGCCGTTGCGCAGGCGGTGTTAACCCCTCGATTTCCAGGGCTTGCTTGCATGAGATACATTACGTCGATGTCGCAGCAAAAGCTGAGTTTTTTGCTCGCGATCTATATCGGTCTGTTTATGAATGGCGCGGTTTACCTCCGTCGGTTTGACGGTTACGCGCAAGACTTTACCCTCTGGAATGGAATCTCCGCGGTGGTTGAACTGGCTGGCACTGTGCTGGCAACGTTCTTCTTTTTACGACTCCTGTCACTGATGGGCAGGACGGTATGGCGTGTTCTGGCTTCGTTGTTGGTGCTGATTTCAGCGGGCGCAAGTTATTACATGACCTTTATGAACGTGATGATCGGTTACGGTATCGTCGCCTCGGTCATGACCACGGATATCGATCTCTCCAAAGAGGTGGTCGGCTGGACGTTTGTCCTCTGGCTGGTGGCGGTGAGTCTTCTCCCGCTGATCTTTATCTGGTTTAACCGCTCGACGGATACCTTCTGGCGTCAGCTCTGCACGCCAAAAGTGCGCTGGCGCAGCGCGCTGATTGTGCTGATGGCGGGGCTGCTGGTCTGGGTGCCGATTCGTCTTCTGGAGATGCATCAGAAGCGTGCCGATCGTATTGCCGGTGTCGATATGCCGAGTTACGGCGGCGTACTGGCGAACTCCTATCTGCCGTCAAACTGGCTGTCTGCACTGGGCCTGTATGCCTGGGCGCAGGTGGATGAATCATCGGATAACAAATCGCTCATCAACCCGGCGAAGAAATTTACCTATACCCCGACACAGAACCTGGATGACACCTACGTGATTTTCATTATTGGTGAAACCACGCGCTGGGATCATATGGGGATGTTGGGCTATGAACGCGACACCACGCCGAAGCTTGCCAAAGAGAAGAACCTGGTGATGTATCGCGGTTATTCCTGCGATACCGCGACGAAACTGTCGCTGCGTTGTATGTTCGTTCGTCAGGGCGGGGCCGAAGACAACCCGCAGCGTACGCTGAAAGAGCAAAACGTCTTTGCGGTGCTCAAGCAATTAGGCTTTAGTTCCGATCTCTACGCGATGCAGAGTGAGATGTGGTTTTACAGCAACACGATGGCCGACAACATTGCCTATCGCGAACAGATTGCCGCTGAGCCGCGTAACCGGGGTAAAGCCGTGGATGACATGCTGCTGGTGAATGAGATTGATCGTTCGCTGCAGGAAAACCCGCAGGGTAAGCATCTGATTGTGCTGCACACCAAGGGGTCTCACTACAACTATACTCAGCGTTATCCGCGCGAGTTCGCTCAGTGGAAGCCGGAATGCTACGCTATCGATCGTAAGTGCCCGAAAGACCTGATGATTAATTCATACGATAACTCGATTACCTACGTCGATCATTTTATCGACACGGTGATTGATCAGGTACGTGATAAGAAAGCGATTGTGTTCTACGCTGCCGACCACGGTGAGTCAATCAACGAGCGCGAGCACCTGCACGGTACGCCGCGTAAGATGGCGCCGCCGGAGCAGTTCCGCGTGCCGATGATGGTCTGGATGTCAGATAAATACCTGGAGAATCCGACCAACGCCCAGGCGTTCGCGCACCTGAAGAAGGAAGCGGAAATGAAGGTGCCGCGCCGTCATGTGGAGCTGTACGACACCATCATGGGTTGTCTAGGTTATACCTCGCCGAATGGCGGAATTAATGAGAACAACAACTGGTGTCATATCCCTGATGGACAGAAAAGCGTCGCGCAGTAAGCGGGCTGACGACTTTCTCGCCGATCAAATGGCATTTTGATACTAAGGGATTGACGGGGGCGCACCTGCGCAGTAAGATGCGCCCCGCATTCGGTGATTGGCGCAGCCTGGTAGCGCACTTCGTTCGGGACGAAGGGGTCGGAGGTTCGAATCCTCTATCACCGACCAAATTCGAAACCCTGCTCAACGAGCAGGGTTTTTTGCATTCGGAGCCTGAGAGGATGAGAACCTCCGGGGGAAGAGGTTCGACTCGAGCGGAGCGAGAGAACGTTGCGTCAGCAACGGCCCGCAGGGCGAGCCACGACGTGGCGAGTTATCCTCTATCACCGACCAAATTCAAAACCCTGCTCAGTGAGCAGGGTTTTTTGCATTTGTAGGCCTGATAAGCGCAGCGCCATCAGGCATTCGGCGCACACTGCCGGATGGCGGCATACGCCTTATCCGGCCTACGAATCGCACCATCAGGCAAATATCCATTCCTACGGAACAACAACAAAATGCGCATCACTTCTCACTATTTGTTAACGGTTTTGTGACATATTCCATTGTCTTTTTTTATCTATGCATGAATCTTTTTTTGCGTTACTTATGGCTGGCGCTAGCATTTTCCGCTGTGCGTTTTAACGTTCGTGGGATTTATCGCTCAGATATGCAGCATTTCGTCAGAAATTTTTCATATTCTGCACGATTGTTAATCACCAAATGTTGCGAAATATTAAGGTATTTATTCTGGTGTTCTGGGCGTAGCATAAATTTCTCTGCTGAAAATACCCGCCTGAAGTTTTTTTAATCTTTGTTTGCTAATTCTCACCGTTGTTGTAAATCATGGTTACCTGTATTGACGTTTTCACATTCTGTTGACAGATTGTAGGGCATGAGGGGCATTTCATGGAGAATCCGCGCTGCTACTCAGTCGTCTATGTGAACGGAATCCCCACCTCTTAACGCCGACCCAGCCGGTTAAAAAACAAAAAAGGCCAGGCGGTGCAAACCCACTGCAAAGGGTAAAACAACATCACATTTGGAGCAGAAGAATGAGTATTTCCTTGAAGAAGTCAGGGATGCTGAAGCTTGGTCTGAGCCTTGTGGCTATGACTGTCGCAGCAAGTGTACAGGCTAAAACTCTGGTTTATTGTTCAGAAGGTTCTCCTGAAGGGTTCAACCCGCAGCTGTTTACTTCTGGCACAACCTATGACGCCAGCTCAGTACCTATCTATAACCGTCTGGTGGAATTTAAAACCGGGACAACGGAAGTCATTCCGGGCCTCGCTGAGAAGTGGGAAATCAGTGAAGACGGTAAAACCTACACCTTCCACCTGCGTCAGGGCGTGAAGTGGCAGGACAATAAAGAGTTCAAACCGACGCGTGATTTCAACGCCGATGACGTGGTGTTCTCTTTCGATCGTCAGAAAAACGCACAAAACCCGTACCACAAAGTCTCTGGCGGCAGCTATGAATACTTTGAAGGCATGGGCCTGCAAGACCTGATCAGCGAAGTGAAGAAAGTGGACGATAAAACCGTTCAGTTCGTGCTGACGCGTCCTGAAGCGCCGTTCCTCGCTGACCTGGCGATGGATTTTGCCTCTATTCTTTCTAAAGAATATGCCGACAACATGATGAAAGCTGGCTCGCCGGAAAAAGTAGACCTGAACCCAATCGGTACCGGTCCGTTCCAGCTGCAGCAATACCAGAAAGACTCCCGTATTCTCTACAAAGCGTTTGAAGGTTACTGGGGCACTAAGCCGCAGATCGACCGTCTGGTCTTCTCCATTACGCCTGACGCTTCCGTGCGTTACGCCAAACTGCAGAAGAACGAATGTCAGGTGATGCCGTACCCGAACCCGGCTGACATCGCGCGCATGAAGCAGGACAAAAACATCAATCTGATGGAGCAGGCGGGTCTGAACGTCGGCTATCTCTCTTTCAATACCGAGAAGAAACCGTTTGATGACGTAAAAGTTCGTCAGGCGCTGACCTACGCGGTGAACAAAGACGCGATCATCAAAGCCGTTTATCAGGGTGCAGGCGTTGCTGCGAAGAACCTGATCCCGCCAACCATGTGGGGCTATAACGACGACGTTAAAGACTACACCTACGATCCTGAGAAAGCGAAAGCCCTGCTGAAAGAAGCCGGTCAGGATAAAGGCTTTACCGTTGAGCTGTGGGCAATGCCGGTACAGCGTCCGTACAACCCGAACGCTCGCCGTATGGCCGAGATGGTTCAGGCCGACTGGGCGAAGATTGGCGTTCAGGCCAAGATCGTGACCTACGAGTGGGGCGAGTATCTGAAACGCGCCAAAGCGGGTGAGCATCAGGCAGTGATGATGGGCTGGACCGGCGACAACGGGGATCCGGATAACTTCTTCGCGACCCTGTTCAGCTGCGCAGCGGCGAAAGACGGTTCCAACTATTCTCGCTGGTGCTACAAGCCGTTTGAAGATCTGATTCAACCGGCGCGTGCGACCGACGACCACAACAAGCGTATTGAACTCTACAAACAGGCTCAGGTCGTGATGCATGACCAGGCTCCGGCGCTGATCGTGGCTCACTCCACCGTGTATGAGCCAGTGCGTAAAGAAGTCAAAGGCTATGTGGTTGATCCATTAGGTAAACACCACTTCGAAAACGTCTCTATCGAATAATAAAAGCAACGTCAGGTAAGCGCTACACACCGTTAAGTCGGTACGTGTAGCGCCACCCGGCAGTAATGCTTTATCCCCTTCTCATTGAGGAGGGGATAAGATTTGTGAGCAATACAGACTCACGGTTCCAGGCCGTGCGTCATTAGAGAGAATCCGGGTTATGTTGCAGTTCATTCTCCGACGTTTGGGACTCGTCATCCCCACGTTTATCGGTATCACTCTTCTCACCTTTGCTTTTGTCCATATGATCCCCGGCGATCCGGTAATGATCATGGCAGGTGAACGTGGTATCTCCCCTGAGCGTCATGCTCAACTGTTGGCTGAACTCGGTCTCGATAAACCGATGTGGCAGCAGTACCTCCATTACATTTGGGGGGTTATGCATGGTGATTTAGGTATCTCGCTGAAAAGCCGTTTACCGGTGTGGGACGAGTTCGTGCCTCGCTTTAAAGCGACGCTGGAACTGGGTGTCTGCGCCATGATTTTCGCTACCGCCGTGGGTATTCCCGTGGGCGTGCTGGCTGCCGTTAAGCGCGGTTCCATTTTCGATCATACTGCCGTTGGCCTGGCGCTGACCGGTTATTCCATGCCTATCTTCTGGTGGGGCATGATGCTGATCATGCTGGTCTCCGTACAGCTCAACCTGACCCCCGTCTCCGGGCGCGTGAGCGACATGGTGTTCCTTGATGACTCGAACCCGCTGACCGGTTTTATGCTGATCGACACCGCAATCTGGGGTGAAGAGGGCAACTTCATTGATGCTGTGGCGCATATGATCCTGCCTGCGATGGTGCTTGGCACTATCCCTCTGGCGGTGATTGTGCGTATGACCCGTTCGTCGATGCTGGAAGTGCTGGGCGAAGATTACATCCGTACCGCGCGAGCCAAAGGGTTGACGCGTATGCGCGTCATCATCATTCACGCGTTGCGTAACGCTATGCTGCCGGTGGTGACCGTGATTGGTCTGCAGGTGGGAACGCTGCTGGCGGGTGCCATTCTGACCGAAACCATTTTCTCGTGGCCTGGCCTTGGGCGCTGGCTGATTGATGCGCTGCAACGTCGCGATTATCCGGTTGTGCAGGGTGGGGTGTTACTGGTGGCGACGATGATTATTCTCGTCAACCTGCTGGTCGACCTGCTGTACGGCGTGGTGAACCCGCGTATCCGTCATAAGAAGTAAGGGGCCATCATGTCACAGGTTACTGAAAATAAAGTTATTGCTGCGCCGGTGCCGATGACGCCGATGCAGGAGTTCTGGCACTATTTTAAACGCAACAAGGGCGCCGTGGTGGGGTTGGTGTACGTCGCGATCATGATCCTGATTGCGGTATTCGCCAACTTCCTGGCGCCGTATAACCCGGCTGACCAGTTCCGCGATACCCTGCTGGCGCCGCCGGCCTGGCAGGAAGGCGGCACGCTGGCGCATCTGTTGGGAACTGACGATGTGGGTCGCGATATCCTGTCGCGCCTGATGTACGGTGCGCGTCTGTCGCTGCTGGTGGGCTGCCTGGTGGTGGTGCTGTCGCTGGTGATGGGCGTCGTGCTGGGCCTTGTGGCCGGGTACTTCGGCGGCATCGTTGATAACGTCATCATGCGTATCGTCGATATCATGCTGGCGCTGCCGAGCCTGCTGCTCGCGCTGGTGCTGGTGGCGGTATTCGGTCCCTCGATTGGTAACGCCGCGCTGGCGCTGACGTTTGTGGCGTTGCCACACTATGTGCGACTGACGCGCGCCGCCGTGCTGGTGGAGGTCAACCGCGACTACGTGACCGCTTCCCGCGTGGCGGGGGCCGGCGCGATGCGCCAGATGTTCATCAACATCTTCCCGAACTGCCTTGCGCCGCTGATCGTTCAGGCGTCGCTCGGTTTCTCTAACGCCATTCTCGATATGGCCGCGCTTGGCTTCCTGGGCATGGGTGCGCAACCGCCAACACCAGAGTGGGGCACCATGCTCGCTGATGTGTTGCAGTTCGCACAAAGCGCCTGGTGGGTCGTGACCTTCCCGGGTCTGGCGATCCTGCTGACGGTGCTGGCATTTAACCTGATGGGTGACGGTCTGCGTGACGCGCTCGATCCCAAACTGAAGCAGTAAGAGGTTCGAGATGGCGTTATTAAATGTAGATAAATTATCGGTGCACTTCGGCGATGTTGGTTCCGAATTCCGCGCCGTAGACCGCATCAGCTACAGTGTGAATCAGGGTGAAGTGGTTGGTATTGTCGGAGAATCAGGCTCAGGAAAATCGGTCAGTTCACTGGCGATTATGGGGCTGATTGATTATCCCGGCCGCGTGATGGCGGAAAATCTGCTGTTCAACGGTCAGGATCTGAAGCGTATCTCTGAGAAAGAGCGACGCAACCTGGTGGGCGCCGAAGTGGCGATGATTTTCCAGGATCCGATGACCAGCCTGAACCCGTGTTACACCGTCGGTTTCCAGATTATGGAAGCGATCAAGGTGCATCAGGGTGGTAACAAGAAAACCCGTCGTCAGCGGGCGATTGACCTGCTGAACCAGGTGGGGATCCCCGATCCGGCCTCGCGTCTGGACGTGTATCCGCACCAGCTTTCCGGTGGGATGAGCCAGCGCGTAATGATCGCGATGGCAATTGCCTGTCGACCGAAGCTGTTGATTGCCGATGAGCCGACGACGGCGCTGGACGTGACCATCCAGGCGCAAATTATCGAGCTGCTGCTGGAACTGCAGCAGAAAGAGAACATGGCGTTGGTGCTCATCACTCATGACCTGGCGCTGGTGGCGGAAGCCGCGCACAAAATCATTGTCATGTACGCCGGTCAGGTGGTGGAAACGGGGGCGGCGCACGACATTTTCCGCGCGCCGCGTCATCCTTATACCCAGGCGTTGCTGCGCGCGTTGCCGGAGTTTGCTCAGGATAAAGCGCGACTGGCCTCGCTGCCAGGCGTGGTGCCGGGGAAATATGACCGCCCGATGGGCTGTCTGCTGAACCCGCGTTGCCCCTATGCGACGGACAAATGCCGCAGTGAAGAACCTGAGCTGGCCCTGCTGGATGGCGGTCGCCAGTCGAAATGTCATTACCCACTCGATGATGCCGGGAGGCCCACACTATGAGTACGCATGAGGCCACCTCGCAACAACCGCTGTTGCAGGCGATCGACCTGAAAAAACATTACCCGGTGAAGAAGGGGATTTTCTCCCCGGAACGTCTGGTGAAAGCGCTCGATGGGGTCTCTTTTACCCTTGAACGCGGCAAAACGCTGGCGGTGGTGGGCGAATCCGGTTGTGGGAAATCCACGCTCGGCCGTCTGCTGACGATGATTGAAACGCCGACCGGCGGTGAACTGTATTACCAGGGACAGGATCTGCTTAAGCACGATCCGCATGCGCAGAAACTGCGTCGGCAGAAAATCCAGATTGTGTTCCAGAACCCGTATGGTTCACTGAATCCGCGTAAGAAAGTGGGACAGATTCTGGAAGAGCCGCTGCTGATCAACACTTCGCTGAGCAAAGAGCAGCGCCGCGAAAAAGCGCTGGCGATGATGGCGAAAGTGGGGCTGAAAACCGAGCACTATGATCGCTATCCGCACATGTTCTCCGGCGGCCAGCGTCAGCGTATTGCCATTGCCCGTGGGCTGATGCTCGATCCGGATGTGGTGATTGCCGATGAACCCGTCTCTGCGCTCGATGTTTCCGTCCGTGCGCAGGTGCTGAACCTGATGATGGATTTGCAGCAGGAGCTGGGGCTGTCCTACGTGTTCATCTCCCACGATCTGTCAGTCGTTGAGCACATTGCAGATGAAGTGATGGTGATGTACTTAGGCCGTTGTGTGGAGAAGGGGACGAAGGACCAGATCTTCAATAACCCGCGTCACCCGTACACCCAGGCGCTGCTCTCCGCCACGCCGCGTCTGAATCCGGACGAGCGCCGCGAGCGCATCAAACTGACCGGCGAGCTGCCCAGCCCGTTGAATCCGCCGCCGGGCTGTGCCTTCAACGCCCGCTGCCGTCGTCGCTTTGGGCCCTGCACTCAGTTGCAGCCGCAGCTGAAAGACTACAGTGGTCAACTGGTCGCCTGTTTTGCGGTTGATCAGGATGAAAATGCGCAGAAACCCGTAGCGTAAATTCGTCACTTCTTCAGGCCCGGGGATGCGGTTGTGCTCCCGGGCCTTTTCTTTCTATTCAATCAGTTTCAACAGCGGCGACAGACACAGCAACATCCCGTACAGCAAGATCAGCCAGGTTTTCAGACCGCGCAGTTTTTCCAGTGGGGCCACTTTGTAAATCAGGAAGAATGGGATCAGGCAGGAGACAATACCGTACAGCGGGCTGCCGAGCTGGAAGAACACCAGCACGGAGACGCGGAACGAAACCCAAATCACCAGCGTGGTGACGATAAACGCGCAAATACCCAGCGTAATGATGCGCGGAGGAATATTCCCGACGTTAATGATGCGCCCCAGCACATTCAAAATGATGCCCTTCATCGCCTCATGGAACCCCAGGTAGATCCCAAAGAATGCCGTCAGCACCGCAAAGATATTCAGCACTGTCGAGGTGATGTGGATAATCGGCCCCGGTATGACCTGTGCGGCTAACGCCAGCGCAGAAATGTTTTGCTCAAAGGCGGAGACCGCCTCCTCGTGGGTAATGGAAAAGGTGAACGAGAAGGAGAAAAACAGGATCACCGCAATGAGCGTGATGTAGCTGATACGGTGAGTGCGAATCGCCATGCGGGTTGCCTGCACTCTGTCCGCTTCACGCTTGCGATAGGCAATATTCATCGGGTTGAGAACCTGAATGAAGACGGCCGAAAAGAAGCAGAAGGGGATAGTGAGCAACACGTCGCGAAAGAATACCGACGCTTGCGGGAAGGCGGTGATATTGCTCAGGTTCCAGTGTGGGATCATTGCCAGTCCAAACACCACGATGATACCGACTTTCACCACCACCATAGGGCCGGAGATTTTAAAAAGTAGTTTCTCGCCGCCAGAGGCGATCGCCACCAGTGCCGCAAAAATTGCCACCTTGTAGATCAATGACTGCGAAAGGTCGGCATCAGTCAGGCCGAAGGTGCGAATGTACGATGCGCTGTCGAACACCACGGAAAGCGAGTAGATAAATATGCCGTGGATAATCATCAGGAAGTAGATCACGCCGAGGAAGACGCCCCAGTTTTTCCCCAGGTAATGGCTGATGACATCGGTATAGTCGTTACAGGTTTCGCTCTCGGAGAGCGTTTTCAGGTAGATATCCTGCACGATCCAGGTGGCCGGATAGGCAATCAGAGAGGCGGTAATAAAGACCCAGATGCCTTTTAATCCAATCTGCACTGGCATTAATACCGTTCCTGCGCCAATCGCCATGCCGATGCACAGCAACACCCAGCCAAAATCGTAGCGGGTAAACGGTAAACTCTGCGACGCCGGTTTGCCGGATGCGCGGTGATCGGAAAGTGGTGATGTGTCGTGCTGCATGGAGTCCCCTGCCAAAAAGAGCCGTCACGGCTTGATGACCGCGAGGGGACGCAATTCTACAGAAGAGTGTGGGTCTCTGCCAGTTGGCTGATTGCGAGGCGTCACGCAAAGCGAAAGCGTGTTGGATGTCGGGCCTGGCGGGTTATCGTAGAATCGGCGGCAAGCCGGGGTTTCCCCGGTGAGGCGCAACGTTGCGGGGGCTTGATCCCTGGCGGCAATGACGCTAGATGTAGAAAACCCCCGCACATTGCTCGGTAAACCAGGCAACACAACGGGGGCATCCCTATCTCTAGACAAGTTAAGGATAGCCGCGAACGGTTGCCATTGCAACACAGGCGGCGATATGACGTTGACTCAGATAGGCATGGCTTTCTGGCACGATTTAGCGGCTCCAGCCATTGCCGGTATCATTGCGGGCATGGTCGTGAACTGGCTACGTAGCCGGAAGTAAATGCGCTGATGGGCGTCTGCCTGCCGCAGTGGCAACATGCGTCCGAACCAGGCCGCAAGGGCGATCCTTGCGGCCTTTTTCGTTATTGCGGATATGGCACCCAGTCGCCGCCATTCAGACGGACGTACGGTTTGTCCTGATACTGGATAACCACCGCGTTGGCGTTTTCCGATACCGCCGCTGTTTGTGGCAGGTTGCTGGTGAGTTTTGCCCAGTCCACGTTGTCTTCGGAGAAGATCTTACCGTCAAGCACGCGTACCACCAGGTCAGAAATCGCCAGGTAGCTGCTTGGCTGATTAATGACGATCGGCGCACCCTGATGCGGCGCTTTCATGCCGAAGAATTTCACGCCAGCCGGGACGTTGGTGATCGATGGGCTCGGGATATCACGCAAACCAGAGACCTGCATTCTGTCGCCTTTCAGCGCGCCGCCGTGTTCTGGTACGACAACCACCATCACCTTACGACCCGATTTTTCCAGCTCGGTGAAGAACGCATCCAGTTCATCAAAGAATTTCTGGGCGCGCGCTTTGTAATCCGCCGTTTTGCTGACGCCAGGATAGTGGTTACCGTCATGGAGCGGCAGGGTGTTGTAGAAGGTGGCGCTACGGGAATCCTTATCTTTTTCCGTGGTTTCCATCCAGCGCTGTAGCACGGCGGTGTCGTCATACACCGGAGAACCATCAAAACCTAACAGCGGCACAGGTAAGCCCTTTTGGTCCATCAGTTCAGCCTGCATCCCACCGTTTTCACGAACCTCTTTCAGGAAGCCGCCGAATTCGCCGTTATGGCCCATCATCAGGTGCTGCGTAAAGCCCAGTTTTGACAAGTTATCAAACAGATAGCATTCGTTGCCTGCCGGTTGGTACAGGTTAGTGTGCGACGGCTGTCCGCAGCTGGCACGTAGCAAACGAATCGCCGCCGGGCCGCTATACGACGTGGCGGAATTGAAGTGCTTAAACTGAATATCAAAGTGCGACCACAGCGGGTGCGACATCAGCCCAGCGGCTTCAATATCGGACCAGGAGAGCGAGCAGATGTTGATGACCAGCAATTCAAAGGGCTGCGCATCGGCAGGAAGCGCTGACGGGAAAGGCGTTTTACGCTTGGCTTCCGCATTGTAGAACGTATTCAACCAGGCGTTGAGATTCGCCGAGGTCGGCGGCGCGGTTTGTGCCGGAATATCACCAACGACCGGCGCCCCTCCGGCGGTCGCGACCGTTTCTGCCGCCGTTCCGCCCGTGGTGGTCACCGTGGTCGTCGGTTGACCCGCCGGCCACAGAGAGAAGCCTGGTCCTGCCAGCGTCAGGACGTTCAGCCAGACCATAATTGCCACCACGAAGACGGTCACCCGAATCCATTGTGACAAAAACAGCCACGCGACCAGCAGGACAAACACGGCGCCAATCATTTGCCAGTTGATAAAGCGGGTCGCGAGATCCAGTAGATAGTCGGCGCTAAAGCCCGCTACCTGCGACCCCTGGCTCATAATACTTTCCGGGCCTGGCAGCCAGGTGTCGTGCCAGAACAGGCCAAAACCGATCGGAATAGCTATCCAGTGACGAATGCGATGCAGGCTGTAACGCGGAACAGGCATCAGCAGGAAGGCCATAAAGACCAGGTTCAGCAGCGGGTGAAAATTAAGATAGCCCGCCCAGAGCAGGCCGAACTTGACCAGAAAATAGAAGTTCCAGCCAGAAAGGCCGCGCCAGTATTGCCAGAGTGGTGAAGGCAGTGATGCGTTTTGTGTTTGTTGAGTCATTTTTTCGTTGCCCTGGAAATCACCGTGCGGCGCAATGTTCCGGCCGGTTTAACATAACGAGGTTTTGCAAATAACAGTCGGGTCATATTGCTGATCCGGCGTAGTGAATGGCGCGCCAGATATCCCAGCGGGAAGAAAATCAGCGCACAAACAACGATGATTTGCAGGATATCGCTGATAGTCATCATGATGAGCGCTCCGTTTCATCGTCCAGTAAGCGTAGTGGTTGCGGAATACGCCGCCACGTCTTGCCGTCATGCTCGGCATTGATGACGGGTTTCACGTTTTGGGTCAGCGGCAGCGGTTGTCCCCACTGTTCCGGCGCCAGTAAGCGCATCTGCACCAGTTCAGCGCTGATGAGATTATCTTCAAACCAGACCATGCGGTTAGAAAAGAGATCGCCGGTCGGGAGCGGAAAGATATGATTCAGTGCAGTATCAAGATCGTTGACGCGGCAAAACGACAAGAACAGGACCAGGCGGTTGCCGCCAATGGTGACAATATCGCCAGTACGGTGTGGGCGACACATCGTTAAGGCTTGCTCAACGCGGATACCCGGAACGGGCCGCAGCGCGACCATCACCCCTTTCCCGTCGGCAGGCAGCAGGGTGTTGCTCATCATATTGTTCACCGCTTCACAGAACACGTCCCACTTCTGGAAACCGCGCAGTTTCATCGGCTGGGTCATCGACAGCAGCGTTGTGATATCTTCCGGCACGTAGCGGCTAAATTGCTGGCCCTGAACGCTTTCAATCAGCGTCAGACAACGGGAGAGCGGGGCGTTCCACGGAATCACCATATTGGCGCCGCAGCCTAACAGCAGGCGTTCGTCAGTGGCGCGCAGGCTGGCGATGTTTTCTCGCACAAGGATTTTCAGCGCGCTTCCGCGCTGGCGACGCAGAGTATGGATGCTCCGTGCCAGGGGCTCAATCTGGCTGTTTTGCTGAAGCGAAAAGATCAACGTAGCCGCCTGAGCGGTACGCGCCTCATTGAATAAACTTTCATTATTATCGAATAATTTCCAGTGCTCGGAGAGTGGCGGCGCCCCTTCCAGCACGGCGACATTACTCAGGATCTGCTTTTCATCGCTACGGGGCTGGATTTCCGCTTCTTCTTTCTGCGCCAGTTCCCACTGTCCTTCATGATGGCGGACGGTGAGCTGTTGGCGAGCGCTGACCCCTTTTTCATTACACCAGAAGGCAATATCAAACAAATGCTGATCGCCCTGATAGCGCATACTGGCGAGGCCATAAAGCGAGCGATATTCCCCCATTAAAAGAGAGAATTGTTTATCGTTATTATTCCCGGGGTTAAGCACCACTACAGAACAGTGATGGAGACGCGTCCATTTATTCATTTTATCCAGCCACAGACGCAAACGTTCAACTGGTATATTTTGCCAGCCGTTATTTGCGCAAATAAGAATGAATAAGTAATGCGTCGGATCCACGGAACACAGCAAATCGCGGGTCATAAATTGTAGACCCTTTTCCGAATTTGGCATGGAAAATAACTGAATTTTTTCCGGACCGTGAGATTCATCTAATTTGAATATTTCTCCAGGATCGCGGCCCATAGAAATGCCCGCGACTTTTGCAGTCCCGGTCTGAAAGGCAATCGTTTGATTCGCCAGGCTGATAGCGTCTTCAACGCGATCAGTGTTAACCCACCAGACTCCGCCGGCTGGCATATGGCGTAGTTCATCCCACAATGATGAGATGCCAATTGAAAATACAGGGTCCACAGCGTTCCTCGGGTCGCTATTTTATCTGTTTATCAGTTTACTAGCGAAAGCCCAGAAATAAACCTAACATTGAAATTAAAACGTATCAGATTTAGCATGTGAATCGATTTGGCGAGCAAGAAGCCTTGTAACATCGGCCTTTCCGATTCCATGACGCGTATTTTCACGAAACAACAAGTCAGAAAATGAGCAACATTTGAGCTTGCGGAATTTCGGTGAGAACGAAGCGGAATGCGAAAAGAAAAAAATGTTTGAAGCATGGCGAGTCTATTCAAAGGGATAAAACAAAATGTCTGACAACGAACCCGGCACGCAAACTGATTCAACATTAGGCTATACCTTTCAAAACGATTTCCTGGCATTAAGCCAGGCTTTTTCATTGCCAGAATTTGATTACACTGATATTTCCCAGCGTGAACAGCTCGCCGCCGCGATTAAACGCTGGCCGCTGTTGGCTGAATTTGCGCAACAACAATAAGGGAGCCGTGGATGGCCATTTTGGGACTTCAGGGCATACGTGGCGGGGTAGGCACGACGTCGATCGCGGCTGCGCTGGCCTGGTCATTGCAATTATTAGGGGAAAACGTCCTGGTTGTTGATACCAGCCCCGATAATTTGTTGCGCCTGTCATTCAACGTCGATTTTACTCATCGCGACGGCTGGGCCAGAGCGATACTTGATGGTCGTGACTGGCAGGAAGGCGGGATGCGTTATACCTCGCAGCTTGATTTGCTGCCGTTTGGTCAACTGACGGTGCAAGAGCGGGAATATCCTGACCGCTGGCTGGAACGATTGGACAGCATCGCGGCGGGCATCCGCGCGCTGAAAGAGAGTGGACGTTACTCATGGATTTTACTGGATCTGCCTCCGGGTTCCGCGCCGTTGACCCGACAACTGGTCAATGAGTGCGATCACACGCTGGCGATTGTCAAAGCCGACACCAACTGCCATGTCCGTTTGCATCAGCAGTCGCTGCCGGCGGGCGCGCATATTTTGATTAACGACTTACGCGTTGGCAGTCAGTTGCAGGACGATCTCTACCAGGTCTGGCTACAGAGTCAGCGTCGTCTGCTGCCGATGGTGATTCACCGTGATGAAGCCGTGGCTGAGTGTATGGCCGCCAAACAGCCGTTGGGGGAATACCGCAGTGACTCACTGGCCGCAGAAGAAGTGCTGACGCTGGCAAACTGGTGTTTATTACATTACTCAGGCCATAAAACTCCTGTCGGGAGCGCATCATGAGTGTCCTGTCCCGGTGGCTGCTTATTCCGCCGGTCAGCGCCCGCTTAAGCGAGCGTTATCAGGGTTATCGTCGTCATGGCGCGTCGTCTTTCAGCGCGGCGCTGGGCTGCCTGTGGGTGATCCTCGCGTGGGTCTTCATCCCACTGGAGCATCCGCGCTGGCAGCGGATCCGTGCCGAACGTAAAGCGCTCTATCCGCATATTAACGCCGCGCGTCCGCGTCCGTTAGATCCTGCCCGTTACGCCATTCAGACCCTCTGGTTGATGGCGACGTCGCCGCGTCAGGAGACGACGCAGCCCCGCTGGCAAACCTTCTCCCGTCTGCAAGGCGTCAGAGGGCGTTACCATCAGTGGATGGATACGCTACCGGGACGCGTGACGCAAAACACCACGCACCTGGATAAACAAAAGGAGCTCGGTCACCTGAGCCCAGGCGCGCGTCGCTTTATTATCGGGATTATTGTCACCTTCTCGTTGATTCTGGCGCTGATATGCGTGACCCAGCCGTTTAACCCGTTGGCGCAATTTATCTTCCTGATGCTGCTGTGGGGCGTTGCGCTGATCGTGCGCCGTATGCCGGGTCGCTTCTCTGCGCTGATGCTGATTGTGCTGTCGCTGACGGTATCGTGCCGCTATATCTGGTGGCGCTATACCTCCACGCTGAACTGGGACGATCCGGTGAGTCTGGTCTGCGGGCTGATCCTGCTGTTTGCCGAAACCTATGCGTGGATTGTGCTGGTGTTGGGTTACTTCCAGGTCGTCTGGCCGCTGAACCGCCAGCCGGTGCCGCTGCCAAAAGATATGTCGCAGTGGCCGACGGTGGATATCTTTGTGCCAACCTACAACGAAGAGTTACACGTGGTGAAAAACACCATTTACGCGTCGTTGGGTATCGACTGGCCGAAAGATAAGCTCAATATCTGGATCCTCGACGATGGCGGACGTGAAGAGTTCCGCCAGTTCGCCCAGACCGTGGGGGTGAAATATATTGCCCGTACCACCCATGAACACGCTAAAGCCGGGAACATTAACAACGCGCTGAAATATGCCAAAGGCGAATTTGTCTCGATCTTTGACTGCGACCACGTGCCGACGCGTTCGTTCCTGCAAATGACGATGGGCTGGTTCCTGAAAGACAAGAAGCTGGCGATGATGCAGACGCCGCACCACTTCTTCTCACCGGACCCGTTTGAACGTAACCTCGGACGTTTTCGCAAGACGCCAAACGAAGGCACGCTGTTTTACGGTCTGGTACAGGACGGTAATGACATGTGGGATGCCACCTTCTTCTGCGGTTCCTGTGCGGTGATTCGCCGTAAACCGCTGGATGAAATTGGTGGTATTGCCGTTGAAACGGTGACGGAGGATGCGCATACGTCGCTGCGTCTGCACCGTCGCGGTTATACCTCCGCGTACATGCGCATTCCGCAGGCGGCAGGGCTGGCGACCGAAAGTTTGTCTGCCCACATCGGCCAGCGTATTCGCTGGGCGCGCGGGATGGTACAGATTTTCCGACTCGATAACCCGCTGACCGGCAAGGGGCTGAAGTTCGCTCAGCGATTATGTTATGTCAACGCGATGTTCCACTTCCTGTCAGGTGTTCCACGACTGATCTTCCTGACCGCTCCGTTGGCGTTCCTGCTATTGCATGCCTATATCATTTATGCACCCGCGCTGATGATTGCGCTGTTCGTCCTGCCGCACATGGTCCACGCCAGCCTGACCAACTCGAAGATTCAGGGCAAGTACCGCCACTCCTTCTGGAGTGAGATCTACGAAACGGTGCTGGCCTGGTACATCGCGCCGCCGACGCTGGTGGCGCTGATCAACCCGCACAAAGGGAAGTTTAACGTCACCGCAAAGGGCGGGCTGGTCGAAGAAGAGTATGTCGACTGGGTGATTTCCCGTCCGTACATCTACCTGGTGTTGCTTAACCTGTTCGGTGTGGTCGTGGGCGTCTGGCGTTACTTCTACGGGCCGGAAAATGAAATGCTGACGGTTATCGTCAGCCTGGTGTGGGTGTTCTACAACCTGATTATTCTCGGCGGCGCGGTAGCGGTGTCGGTTGAAAGTAAACAGGTTCGCCGCTCACACCGTGTTGAAATTTCTATGCCGGCGGCGATTGCCCGTGAGGACGGACACCTGTTCTCGTGCACCGTCCATGATTTCTCCGACGGCGGTCTGGGGATCAAGATCAACGGTCAGGCCCAGGTGCTGGAAGGGCAGAAGGTGAATTTACTGCTCAAACGCGGCCAGCAGGAATATGTCTTCCCGACGCTGGTGGCGCGCGTTTGGGGTGAACAGGTGGGGCTGCAACTGATGCCGCTGACCACCAAACAGCATATCGATTTTGTGCAGTGTACGTTTGCCCGTGCTGATACATGGGCGCTCTGGCAGGACAGCTATCCGGAAGATAAGCCGCTGGAAAGCCTGTTGGATATTCTGAAGCTGGGTTTCCGTGGCTATCGCCATCTTGCGGAATTCTCCCCGTCTTCCGTGAAAATAGTTTTCCGGTCTTTGACTTCTCTGGTTTCCTGGGTTGTGTCGTTCATTCCACGCCGTCCGGAGCAGGACGAGGTGGCGGTGCAACAGCCGGATCAGGTTATGGCTCAACAATGATGATAACGCGATGAAAAGAAAACTTTCCTGGATTTGTGCAGTGGCAATGGGGATGAGCGCAATCCCTTCTTTCATGACGAATGCGACGCCTGCAACGCAACCACTGATAAACACTGAGCCAACCGTGGCCCCGGCGGCGGCCCCTGCACAGGCAGATGAAAATCAGCCGGTGGGTCAGGTTATGCCGGGCGTTCAGGGGGCGGATGCGCCGATTGTGGCGCAGAATGGCCCCTCCCGTGACGTGAAACTGACGTTTGCGCAGATCGCGCCGCCGCCGGGCAGCATGGTGCTGCGTGGCGTGAACCCTAACGGCAGTATCGAATTTGGCATGCGCAGCGATGAAGTGGTCTCCAGAGCCGTGCTGAATCTGGAGTACACCCCGTCGCCGTCCCTGCTGCCGATACAGTCGCAGCTTAAGGTCTATCTGAACGATGAGCTGATGGGCGTGCTGCCGGTCACCCAGGAACAGTTGGGCAAAAAGACGCTGGCGCAAATGCCGATCAACCCGTTGTTTATCACCGACTTTAACCGCGTGCGGCTGGAGTTCGTCGGCCACTATCAGCAGGTTTGTGAAAACCCGGCCAGCAGTACGCTGTGGCTGGACGTCGGTCGCAGCAGCATGCTGGACCTCACCTACCAGACGCTGGAAGTGCAAAACGATCTCTCGCACTTCCCGGTACCGTTCTTCGATCCACGCGACAACCGCGCGGTGACGCTGCCAATGGTCTTTGCCGGCTCGCCGGATCGTACCCTGCAACAGGCGGCGTCAATCGTATCGTCCTGGTTTGGTTCCCGGGCGGGCTGGCGAGGTCAGCACTTCCCGGTGCTGTACAACACGCTGCCGGATCGTAATGCGATCGTCTTTGCCACTAACGATAAGCGACCTGATTTCCTGCGTGAACATCCGCCGGTGAAAGCGCCGGTGATCGAAATGATCAGCCATCCGGATAACCCTTATGTGAAGCTGCTGGTGGTGTTTGGTCGTGACGACAACGATCTGCTGCAGGCCGCGAAAGGGATCGCCCAGGGCAACATTCTCTTTCGCGGTAGCAGTGTGGAAGTGAACGAGGTGAAACCGCTGCTGGCGCGTAAACCGTACGATGCGCCAAACTGGGTGCGCACCGATCGTCCGGTAACCTTCGGCGAACTGAAAACCTATGAAGAGCAGTTGCAGTCCACCGGGATGGAACCTGCGGCGATCAACGTCTCTCTGAACCTGCCGCCGGATCTCTATCTGCTGCGCAGTACCGGTATTGATATGAACCTCAATTACCGTTACACCACGCCGCCGACCAAAGACAGCTCGCGCATGGATATCAGTCTGAACAACCAGTTCCTGCAAGCCTTTAGTCTGACCAGCAATGAGAAGAGTAACCGTCTGTTGCTGCGTCTGCCGGTACTGCAAGGGCTGTTGGACGGAAAAACGGATGTTGCCATTCCGGCGCTGAAACTGGGTGCGATGAACCAACTGCGGTTTGACTTCGAGTACATGAACCCGATGCCGGGCGGCTCGGTTGAAAACTGTGTTACCTTCCAGCCGGTGCCGAACCATGTGGTGATTGGCGACGACTCCACCATCGACTTCTCGAAGTACTACCATTTCATTGCGATGCCGGATCTGCGCGCGTTTGCGAACGCGGGCTTCCCGTTCAGCCGCATGGCGGATCTGTCGGAAACCATCACCGTGATGCCGAAAACGCCGAACGAAGCGCAGATGGAAACGCTGCTCGACGCCACCGCGACCATTGGCGCGCAAACCGGTTTCCCGGCGATTAACCTGACCATCACCGATGACAGCAGCCAGATTCAGGGCAAAGATGCGGACATTCTGGTTATCGGCTCGATCCCGGACAAACTGAAAGACGACAAGCGTATCGACCTGCTGGTTCAGGCGGCGGAAAGCTGGGTGAAAACCCCGATGCGTCAGACGACGTTCCCGAGCATCATGCCTGATGAAGCCGATCGCAAAGCGGATGCGCAGGCGACGGTAACGTCAAGTGGACCGATGGCGGCGGTCGTCGGCTTCCAGTCGCCGTTTAACGATCAGCGTAGCGTGGTGGCGCTGCTGGCGGACAGTCCGCGTGGCTACGAGTTGCTGAACCAGGCCATCAATGACAGCGGCAAACGGGCGGCGATGTTTGGTTCCGTCTCGGTGATCCGTGAATCTGGTGTGAACAGTTTACGTGTTGGCGATATTTACTACGTGGGCCACCTGCCGTGGTTTGAACGTCTGTGGTATGCGCTGGCTAACCATCCAGTGCTGTTAGCGGTGCTGGCGGCGATCAGCGTGGTATTACTGGCCTGGGTGCTGTGGCGTCTGCTGCGCATCATCAGTCGCCGCCGTCTCGATCCGGATCATGAGTGATAAATAATGAACGCGTTGCGAAGTGGGATAGTTATGGTGTTAATGCTGGCCGCACTGAGTGTACAGGCGGCCTGTACCTGGCCCGAGTGGGATCAATTTAAAAAGGATTACATCAGTCAGGAAGGGCGGGTGATTGATCCCAGCGACGCACGCAAAATCACCACCTCGGAAGGGCAAAGCTATGCGATGTTCTTTGCTCTTGCCGCCAACGATCGCCAGTCCTTTGACCAGCTACTGGACTGGACGCAGAACAACCTCGCGCAAGGGTCGTTGCAGGAACATCTGCCCGCCTGGCTGTGGGGACAGAAAGATCCCTCCACCTGGGCGGTGCTGGATAGCAACTCGGCTTCTGACGGTGATATCTGGATCGCGTGGTCGCTGCTGGAGGCGGGACGCTTGTGGAAAGAACCGCGCTATACCGACATCGGCAAAGCCTTGCTGAAACGCATTGCCAGCGAAGAAGTGGTGACGGTGCCGGGGCTGGGCTCCATGCTGTTGCCCGGCAAGATTGGCTTTGCCGAAGCCAACACCTGGCGCTTTAACCCGAGCTATCTGCCGCCGCAGCTGGCGCAGTATTTCACCCGTTTCGGCGCGCCGTGGTCCACTCTGCGTGAAACCAACCAGCGACTACTGTTAGAAACGGCACCGAAAGGTTTCTCGCCGGACTGGGTCCGTTACGAGAAAAACAAAGGCTGGCAACTGAAGGCAGAGAAAACGCTGGTCAGCAGTTACGACGCGATTCGCGTCTATCTGTGGGCGGGCATGATGCATGATGGCGACCCGCAGAAAGCGCGGCTGCTGGCAAAATTCAAACCGATGGCAACCCTGACAACTAAAAACGGTCTCCCGCCGGAGAAAGTGGACGTCGCCAGCGGCAAAGCGCAGGGCAATGGCCCGGTAGGCTTTTCTGCGGCCTTACTGCCCTTCCTGCAAAACCGCGACGCACAAGCGGTGCAGCGACAGCGCGTAACGGACCATTTCCCCGGCAGCGATGCCTATTACAGCTACGTGCTAACCCTCTTCGGACAAGGGTGGGATCAGCATCGTTATCGCTTCACCGCCAAAGGTGAGTTACTACCTGACTGGGGCCAGGAATGCGCAAGTTCAAATTGAGTTTACTCGGGGTTTCACTCGGCATTGCCCTGATGCCCTTTGCCGACGCCGCGCCGTCGGCGCAACAGCAGTTGCTGGAGCAGGTGCGGCTGGGAGAAGCAACGCACCGTGAAGATCTGGTGCGCCAGTCGCTCTATCGCCTCGAACTGATTGACCCGAATAATCCGGATGTTATTGCCGCTCGCTTTCGTTACATGCTGCGTCAGGGCGATAACGACGGCGCGCAGAAACAGCTTGATCGACTTTCTCAGTTAGCGCCAAGTTCTGACGCCTATAAATCGTCGCAAACCACCATGCTGTTAGCGACGCCGGATGGGCGTCAGTCGTTACAGCAGGCGCGTCTACAGGCGACAACCGGGCATGCCGAAGAGGCTGTCGCCGCCTACGATAAGTTATTCAAGGGCAACCCGCCGGAAGGCGACCTGGAAGTGGAGTACTGGAGCGCGGTGGCAAAAATTCCGGCCCGCCGCAATCAGGCGATCAATCAGCTCAAGGCGATTAACGCCCGCAGTCCGGGCAATAACCCATTGCAAAATACGCTGGCGCAGCTGCTGTTTGATAACGATCGCCCGGCCGAAGGCTTTGTGATTCTGGAGCAGATGGCGAAATCCAACACCGGGCGGAATGCCGCAGCCACTATCTGGTACACCCAGATCAAGGATCTGCCGGTCAGCGACGCCAGCGTGAAGGCGCTGCAAAAATACCTCACGGTATTCAGTGAGGGGGACAGCGTGGCCGCTGCGCGCAGTAAGCTCAGCGAACAGCAAAAGCAGCTCTCCGATCCAACATTCCGCGCGCGTGCGCAGGGTCTGGCGGCAGTCGACGCTGGTCAGGGCGGACGGGCGGTTTCTGAATTACAGCAGGCGGTGAGAGCCAACCAAAGCGACAGCGAAGCCGTGGGCGCGCTGGGGCAGGCCTACTCTCAGCGGGGCGATCGCGCCAGCGCCGTTGCGCAGTTTAAGAAAGCGCTGGCGATGGATCCGCAAAGCGGGAGCCGCAGCAAGTGGGAAAGCCTGCTGAAAGTGAACAGTTACTGGCTGGCGATTCAACAGGGCGATGCCGCGCTGAAAGCCAACAATATTGACCAGGCTGAACGTCTCTATCAGCAGGCCAGAAACATCGACAATACCGACAGCTATGCGGTGCTGGGGCTGGGCGATGCGGCAATGGCGCGGAAAGATTATCCGGCTGCCGAGCGCTACTACCAGCAGACGCTGCGCATGGACAGCGGCAATACCAACGCCGTACGCGGTCTGGCAAACCTCTATCGCGCGCAGTCGCCGGAGAAAGCCTCCGCGTTTATCGCCACGCTCTCTGCCAGCCAGCGTCGCAGTATTGATGATATTGAACGCGGACTGGAAAACGATCGTCTGGCGCAGCAGGCCGAAACGCTGGAGAACCAGGGCAACTGGGCACAGGCTGCGGAACTGCAACGCCGCCGACTGGCGCTGGATCCAGGCAGCGTCTGGATAACGTATCGTCTGTCACGCGATCTGTGGCAGGCCGGGCAGCGTAGTCAGGCTGATGCGCAGATGAGTGCGCTGGCGCGTCAGAAACCCAACGATCCGGAACAAGTGTATGCGTATGGGCTGTACCTGTCCGGCAATGATCAGGATCGGGCGGCGTTGGCGCATATCAACAGCCTGCCGCGCAGTCAGTGGAACAGTAACATTCAGGAACTGGCCGACCGCCTGCAAAGCAACCAGGTGCTGGAAACGGCTAACCGTCTGCGCGACAGCGGCCGGGAGGCTGAGGCGGAAGCGCTGTTACGCCAACAGCCTGCCTCCACCCGTCTCGATTTAACGCTGGCCGACTGGGCGCAGCAGCGTGGGGAATACAATGCGGCGCGAGGCGCTTACGACGCCGTGCTGGCGCGCGAACCGGACAACGTCGATGCGATGCTGGGGCTGACGGAAGTGTACATCGCCCAGGGCGACAAGTCTGCTGCGCGAGCGCAACTGGCAAAACTGCCCGCAACGCAGACTCCGTCAATCAACATGCAGCGGCGAATCGCGCTGGCGCAAATGCAGCTTGGCGACACCGCTGCGGCACAACAGACCTTCAATACTTTGATTCCACAGGCCAAAGCGCAGCCGCCGTCAATGGAAAGCGCGATGGTGCTGCGTGACGCCGCGAATTTTCAGGCGCAGAGCGGTGAGCCGCAACAGGCGCTGGATACGTACAAAGACGCGATGGTGGCGTCCGGCATCACGCCAACGCGTCCGCAGGATAATGACACCTTTACCCGTCTGACCCGTAACGATGAAAAAGATGACTGGCTGAAGCGTGGCGTGCGCAGCGATGCGGCGGATTTATATCGTCAGCAGGATTTGAACGTCACGCTGGAGCATGACTACTGGGGATCGAGCGGTACCGGCGGCTATTCTGATCTGAAAGCGCATACCACTATGCTGCATGTGGATGCGCCGTATTCGGACGGTCGTATGTTCTTCCGTACCGATCTGGTCAACATGAACGCGGGCAGCTTCTCAACAGA
The DNA here is from genome assembly GCF_002880615.1 of Citrobacter freundii complex sp. CFNIH2. Classification (NCBI taxonomy): domain Bacteria; kingdom Pseudomonadati; phylum Pseudomonadota; class Gammaproteobacteria; order Enterobacterales; family Enterobacteriaceae; genus Citrobacter; species Citrobacter freundii complex sp. CFNIH2. Next base: position 4,213,739 of record NZ_CP025757.1, read on the forward strand.
TGCGAATGGTCGCTACGACAATAACTGGGGCACCTGTACGCTGGAAGACTGTAGCGGCAGCCGTAGCCAGTCGGACACGGGGGCGAGCGTTGCCGTTGGCTGGAAGAATGACACCTGGAGCTGGGATATCGGCACCACGCCGATGGGCTTCAACGTCGTCGATGTGGTCGGCGGCGTCAGTTACAGCAATGACATTGGGCCGCTGGGTTATACCCTGAACGCGCACCGCCGTCCGATTTCCAGTTCGCTGCTCGCCTTTGGCGGACAGAAAGATGCGCAGAGCCACAACGGCGACAGCAACGACGTTAACACCGGTAAAAAATGGGGGGGCGTTCGCGCGGACGGCGGCGGGATTAGTCTCAGCTACGACAAAGGTGAAGCCAACGGTGTCTGGGTGTCACTCGGCGCCGATCAGTTAACCGGAAAAAATGTCGAGGATAACTGGCGCGTCCGGTGGATGACCGGTTACTACTACAAAATCATCAACGAGAATAATCGCCGCGTTACCGTGGGCCTGAACAATATGATCTGGCACTACGACAAAGACCTGAGCGGTTATTCGCTGGGCCACGGCGGCTACTACAGTCCGCAGGAATACTTGTCCTTCGCGGTGCCGGTGATGTGGCGTCAGCGCACGGAAAACTGGTCCTGGGAACTGGGCGGCTCCGTATCCTGGTCGCATTCGCGCACCAAAACCATGCCGCGTTATCCGTTACTGAATCTGATTCCGTCGGATTACCGGCAGGAAGCCAGCGAACAAACTAACGGCGGCGGCAGCAGCCAGGGCTTTGGTTATACCGCGCGGGCGCTGATCGAGCGTCGGGTGACCTCTAACTGGTTTGTCGGGACCGCGGTGGATATTCAACAGGCAAAAGACTACGCGCCAAGCCATTTACTGCTGTATGTTCGCTATTCCGCCGCAGGATGGCAGGGTGATATGGATTTACCGCCGCAGCCGCTGGTACCGTACGCAGACTGGTAATCAGAAAAGTCCTTTTCAGACACAGCCTCTCTCAATGCCGCCGCGATCGGGTATACTCGGGCGGCAATCTGGGATATCCGGGGGAGACAATATTGCGCGTCAGTCGCTCGTTAACAATTAAGCAGATGGCAATGGTGGCTGCCGTTGTCATGGTGTTTGTGTTTCTGTTTTGTACCGTTTTGCTGTTTCATCTGGTGCAGCAGAACCGCTATAACACGGCGACGCAACTGGAAAGTATTGCCCGTTCGGTACGTGAACCGCTGTCTGCTTCAATTTTAAAGGCCGATATTCCCGGAGCCGAAGCGATTCTCGCCAGTATCAAGCCGGCGGGGGTGGTGCAACGGGCCGATGTGGTGCTACCGAATCAGTTTCAGGCGCTGCGCATGAGCTTTATCCCTGAACGGCCCGTCCCGGTGATGGTGACCCGGCTCTTCGAACTGCCGGTGCAGATCTCGCTGCCTCTCTATTCGCTTGAACGTCCTGCGAATCCGCAACCGCTGGCGTATCTGGTACTCCAGGCCGACTCATTCCGCATGTATAAGTTTGTGATGAGCACGCTGTCTACGTTAGTGACCATTTACTTACTTCTATCCCTGATGTTGACGGTGGCCATTAGCTGGTGCGTGAATCGCCTGATTCTGCACCCGCTGCGCAAAATTGCCCGCGAGCTGAATAACATTCCGCAACAGGATTTGATTGGACATCAGCTGGCGTTGCCGCGTCTGCATCATGATGATGAGATTGGCCTGCTGGTGCGCAGCTACAACCTCAATCAACAACTGGTCCAGCGCCACAGCGAAGAGCAGACGGACAACGCGATGCGTTTTCCGGTCTCTGAACTGCCGAACAAAGCGTTCCTGATGGGGCTGCTTGAGCAGGTCGTGGCGCGTCAGCACACCACGGCGCTGATGATTGTCACCTGTGAAACGCTGCGCGATACGGCAGGTGTGCTGAAAGAGGCGCAGCGGGAAATTCTGCTGCTGACGCTGGTAGAGAAACTGAAGTCAGTACTGTCGCCGAGAATGGTGCTCGCGCAGATCAGCGGTTACGATTTTGCCATTATCGCCCACGGCGTCAAAGAGCCGTGGCACGCGATTACTTTAGGTCAGCAAGTACTCACTATCATCAATGAACGACTGCCGGTGCAGGGGATCCAGCTCCGCCCGAGCTGCTGTATTGGCGTGGCGATGTATTACGGCGATCTCAGTGCAGAACAGCTCTACGGACGCGCGGTCTCCGCAGCGTTTACCGCCCGACGCAAGGGCAAAAATCAGATTCAGTTCTTCGACCCTGAGCAGATGGAAGCGGCCCAGAAACGGCTGACCGAAGAGAGCGATATTCTCACTGCGCTGGACAACCACCGTTTTGCCCTGTGGTTGCAGCCTCAGGTGGAGATGAGCAGCGGCAAGGTGGTCAGCGCTGAAGCGTTGCTGCGCATGCAGCAGCCGGACGGAAGCTGGGAATTGCCGGAAGGGCTGATTGAGCGGATTGAGTCCTGCGGCCTTATGGTCACCGTGGGCCACTGGGTGCTGGAAGAGTCCTGCCGCCAGCTCGCAGCCTGGCAGGAACGGGGGATCACCCTGCCGCTGTCGGTCAATTTGTCGGCGCTCCAGTTGATGCACCCGAATATGGTGTCAGACATGCTGGAACTGTTAAATCGTTACCGTATCCAGCCGGGTACGCTCATTCTGGAAGTGACGGAGAGTCGGCGGATCGACGACCCGCATGCCGCCGTGGCGATACTGCGTCCGTTGCGTAACGCCGGCGTGCGTATCGCGCTGGACGATTTCGGCATGGGCTACGCGGGACTGCGCCAGCTCCAGCACATGAAATCCTTGCCCATCGACGTGCTGAAAATCGACAAAATGTTTGTCGATGGCCTGCCGGAAGATAACAGCATGATCTCGGCGATTATCCTGTTGGCGCGCAGTCTGAATTTGCAGATGGTGGCGGAAGGCGTCGAGACCGAAGCGCAGCGTGAATGGCTGGCGCAGGCGGGTGTTGAAATCGCTCAGGGCTTCCTTTATGCCCGTGCGGTACCTGCAGAAACCTTCGAAGAACGTTATCTGAAGCACAATTGATGTGATTACAATACTTTAAAAAGGTCCGGCTTGTGCGAGCCAGCTCAAGGTTTTTAACATTTTTGTTTCAATTATGATCCTGGTGCATTTCTGCGATGTTGTCTGGGTGTTATTTTAAGGCCGCAGGTTAACCAAAACCTTACAAGACCTGTGGTTTTTACTTCAAGGACACCCTATGAAAATCTCTCTGTTTAAAAGCCTCTACTTTCAGGTCCTGACAGCAATTGCCATTGGTATTCTTCTTGGCCATTACTACCCTGAATTAGGCGCACAAATGAAACCGCTTGGCGATGCGTTCGTTAAGCTGATCAAGATGGTCATCGCACCAGTTATCTTCTGTACTGTCGTGACCGGCATTGCAGGCATGGAAAGTATGAAAGCGGTGGGCCGTACGGGTGCGGTTGCGCTGCTTTACTTTGAGGTTGTCAGTACGATTGCGCTGATCATTGGTCTCATTATCGTTAACGTGGTGCAACCCGGTGCCGGGATGAACGTTGATCCGGCAACGCTGGATGCGAAAGCGGTAGCGATTTACGCTGAACAGGCAAAAGACCAGGGAATCGTAGGCTTCCTGATGGATATTATCCCGGGCAGCGTCATTGGCGCCTTTGCCAGCGGTAACATCCTGCAGGTTCTGCTGTTTGCGGTGATGTTTGGGTTTGCCCTGCATCGTCTGGGCAGCAAAGGCCAACTGATTTTCAACGTCATTGAAAGCTTCTCGCAGGTCATTTTCGGCATCATCAACATGATCATGCGTCTGGCGCCAATCGGGGCGTTCGGGGCGATGGCGTTTACCATCGGTAAATATGGCGTGGGTACGCTGGTGCAGTTGGGGCAACTGATCGTCTGCTTCTACATCACCTGTATTCTGTTTGTGGTTGTTGTGCTGGGTTCGATCGCCCGTGCAACAGGCTTCAGCATCTTTAAATTTATCCGCTATATCCGTGAAGAACTGCTGATCGTGCTGGGGACGTCCTCTTCCGAGTCTGCGTTACCGCGTATGCTCGATAAGATGGAGAAGCTTGGCTGTCGCAAGTCGGTTGTGGGGCTGGTTATTCCCACCGGCTATTCGTTTAACCTTGATGGAACCTCAATATACCTGACGATGGCGGCGGTGTTTATCGCCCAGGCCACCAACAGTCATATGGATATCTTCCATCAGATTACGCTGCTGGTAGTACTGCTGCTCTCCTCGAAAGGGGCGGCGGGCGTTACCGGAAGTGGCTTTATCGTGCTGGCGGCGACTATCTCTGCGGTTGGCCATCTGCCGGTTGCCGGTCTGGCGCTCATCCTGGGTATCGACCGCTTCATGTCTGAAGCCCGTGCGCTGACCAACCTGGTCGGTAACGGCGTGGCAACGGTAGTGGTCGCGAAGTGGGTGAAGGAACTGGACCACAAGAAGCTTGATGATGTGCTGAATAATCGTGCACCTGAAGGCAAAACGCACGAAATATCCTCTTAATTTCGATACTTATGACCGCAGTCCCTTGTGGGGCTGCGGGCTCCTGCGCATAATTGACCCCTGGGCCCGAATCCTTCAACATGGAGGTATCGGGTTTATTTCACTTCTTCCGTGACATTTTCATGTTCTTGCGGTCTAACACGAAGTGTTTTTAACGTCATATTCAGACAAGCCCAACAGGGGTTGTCTTTTTATTACCAGGATTGTTGATCAGGGGTTCACATGCAGGGCACAAAAATTCGACTTATAGCGGGCGGTTTGCTGATGATGGCCACTGCTGGCTATGTGCAGGCAGATGCGCTCCAGCCTGACCCGGCATGGCAACAGGGGACGCTGGCGAATGGTTTACAGTGGCAAGTGTTAGCCACCCCGCAGCGCCCCAGCGACCGTATCGAGGTCCGTCTGCTGGTAAATACCGGTTCGCTCGCCGAAAGTACTCAACAGAGCGGTTTCAGTCATCTTATTCCTCGTATTGCGTTAACCCAAAGTGGCGGCCTCGATGCCGCGCAGGCACGTTCACTGTGGCAGCAAGGATTTGACCCTAAACGTCCGATGCCGCCCGTGACCGTCTCTTACGACTCCACACAGTACAATCTTAGCCTGCCCAATAACCGCAACGACCTGCTGAAAGAGTCGCTGAACTATCTGGCGAACACGATGGGCAAACTGACGATCACCCCCGACGTCGTCAATCATGCGCTAAGCACAGAGGACATGGTCACCACGCTGCCCGTCGACACGAAAGACGGCTGGTGGCGCTATCGTCTGAAAGGGTCGGCGCTGTTGGGTCACGATCCCGCCGAGCCGGTAAAAATGCCGGTGGACGCGGAGAAAGTGCATGAGTTCTATCAGAAGTGGTACACCCCGGATGCGATGACGCTGATTGTCGTCGGCAACGTTGATGCGCGATCGGTGGCCGAGCAAATCAACAAAACGTTTGGTGAACTGAAAGGGAAACGTGAAACCCCTGCGCCTGTGCCGACGCTCTCGCCGTTGCGTGCGGAGGCGGTGAGCATTATGACCGACGCGGTGCGCCAGGATCGTCTCTCTGTCATGTGGGATACGCCGTGGCAGCCGATTCGCGAGTCTGCCGCGCTGTTGCGCTACTGGCGTGCGGATTTAGCGCGTGAGGCGCTGTTCTGGCACGTTCAGCAGGCGCTGAGTAAGAGCAATGCGAAAGATATCGGCCTCGGCTTTGACTGCCGCGTGCTGTTCCTGCGCGCCCAGTGTGCAATCAACATCGAATCGCCAAACGACAAGATTTCCGCCAATCTGAGCACCGTGGCGCGTGAACTGGCGAAAGTGCGTGATAACGGCCTGCCGGAAGAAGAATTCAACGCCCTGGTGGCGCAAAAGAATCTGGAACTGCAGAAACTGTTTGCGACCTACGCCCGTACCGATACCGATATTCTCATCAGCCAGCGTCTGCGCTCGCTGCAAAATCAGGTCGTGGATATCGCGCCTGAACAGTACCAGCGTTTGCGTCAGGACTTCCTGAACAGCCTGACCGTTGAGATGTTGAATCAGGATCTGCGTCAGCAGTTGTCGCAGGATATGGCGCTGATTCTGCTGCAGCCGAAAGGCGAGCCGGAATTCAACATGAAGGAGTTGCAGGCGACGTGGGATCAAATCATGGCACCGGTGACTGCCGCGGCGACGCCGGTAGAAACGGATGATGCACATCCGGAAGTGACAGATATTCCGGCTGCACAGTAGGAGGATTGCCTGCTGGCGCTGCGCTTATCAGGCCTGGAGAACGAGTTTCCCAGGCCTGATAACGCATTTTCGTCGCGCCTCGGCGCTGGTTTTACTGCGGCATGGCGTCGCGTGGGATAATCGCCCCGCGATGCTGAATGACGGTGCTGGCGGTCAGGTGACCCCGTCTGGCGGCATCGGCGGCATCGCCGCCGATTAAGCGAACGGCCAGATACCCGGCGCTGAACGAATCACCAGCGGCAGTGGTATCGATCACTTTTTCTTTCGGCAGTTTCACCGCAGGAACGTCGATCGGTGCTTCACCGTCGACAGACACCAGGCACGAATCCGCACCGCGTTTCACCACCACTTCCTGCACGCCCGCGGCATGCGTCCGTGCGATCACCTCTTCAACCGGCTTCACGCCCCAGAGCGCATCTTCGTCGTCCAGCGTCAGGAAGGCAATATCGGTGCATTCCAGCATCTTCTGATACACCTGCCGGGTCTCTTCTTTGCTGGCCCACAGGCGCGGACGGTAGTTGTTGTCGAAAATCACTTTCCCGCCGTTGGCGCGGCATTCACGCAGCAGCGACAGCAGTTTGTCACGGCTGGATGGGCTCAGGATCGCGAGGCTGATACCGCTCAGGTAGAGATAGTCAAAGGTCGCCAGCTCTTCGCAGATAGCCGCTGACTGCTCGCTTTCCAGCCAGAATTTCGCTGCCGCTTCGTTGCGCCAGTAATAGAACGTCCGCTCACCGGTGCTGTCAGTTTCGATGTAGTAGAGGCCAGGCAGACGGTTTTCCATGCGCTGCGTCAGCGAGGTATCCACGTTTTCGCCTTGCCATGACTCGAGCATCTGCTGGCTGAAACTGTCCGTGCCCAGCGCCGTGACGTAGTGCACGGAGAGTGCCGCAGCATCAACCTGACGGGCAATGTAAACGGAGGTATTCAATGTGTCGCCACCGAATCCGCGCTGAACATCTGCGCCTTTCTGTGACAGCTCAATCATGCATTCGCCAATCACGGCAATCTTTTTGGACATAGTCGTGAACCTGCTTAAAAAAAGTTAGCGTTAGTGTGCGCTGTGGGTGTTAGGTGGTCAATCATATTAAAACAACGTTCCAAATTTTTTTTTGAGCCAGTCCGTATTCTGCATTGATTTTTACCAAACCGTTTTCGAATTTGCGCGTGGCTGAACATAAAGTTCTCCGTCTGAAGGCCGATAACCTTTGACGAGTCGGGGCAGTAACACACTTAATCACGGGACATCTGAGATGATAAACCAGGTTATCCAGCAGCGAAGCAATTCCGAGGCGAGCATTGAAAGCTTGCAGGATCGGCGCTTTTGGCTGCAGTGCGAGCGTGCTTACACTTATCAGCCGATTTACCGGACCGACGGACGCCTGTTAGCCGTTGAGCTGTTGACGGTGGTGACGCATCCGGACAACCCAACCCAACGTATCGCGCCCGACCGTTATTTTGCCGGGGTGGCGGTGCGCCATCGCATTGATATCGTCAAAGAACAACTTCAGCTACTGGAGCAGAAGGCCGACTTTTTCCGGCGTCATGAATTGTTGGCCTCTGTGAATGTCGATGGCCCGACGCTCCTCGCCATGCGCCAGCAGCCCAACATTGTGCAGATGATTGAGCGGATGCCGTGGCTGCGTTTTGAACTGGTCGAACATATCCATCTACCAAAAGAATCCTCTTTTGCCAGCATGTGCGAATTTGGCCCGCTGTGGCTGGATGATTTCGGTACCGGAATGGCTAACTTCTCTGCGCTGAATGAAGTCCGTTATGACTACATAAAAGTCGCGCGCGAACTGTTCGTGATGCTTCGCCAGACGCCAGAGGGGCGCAATCTCTTCACCATGTTGCTGCAACTGATGAACCGCTATTGCCGCGGCGTGATCGTTGAAGGAGTGGAAACGCTGGAAGAGTGGCGCGACGTACAACGTTCTCCCGCCTTTGCCGCACAGGGCTATTTTCTGTCGCGCCCGGTCCCGTTCGCCTGTCTCGACGAGGTCATTCTGTCACTGTAAAAACCGGCAGTTTCCGCTAACTCCGTCTGGCTGGACTATCTTTAGGACAGGCAAGGAAAGACGTGAGGACGCTAACTATGACTAAAGCCGGAAAAATAACTGCAGTGATAACAGGGACTTTCTTGTTGTTGATCGTGGTCGTTATCGTGCTGATAGCGACATTTGACTGGAACCGCCTCAAACCGACCATCAACCAGAAAGTCTCTACCGAACTTAACCGACCGTTCGCTATTCGCGGTGATTTAGGCGTTGTCTGGGAACGCCAGAAGCAGGAGACCGGCTGGCGCAGTTGGGTGCCGTGGCCGCACGTACATGCTGAAGATATTATCCTCGGCAATCCCCCCGACATTCCTGAAGTGACGATGGTGCACCTTCCCCGCGTCGACGCGACGCTCGCCCCGCTGGCGCTGTTAAGCAAAACCGTCTGGCTGCCGTGGATCAAGCTGGTGAAACCCGATGCGCGGCTGATTCGCCTGTCCGAGAAAAACAATAACTGGACCTTCGACCTCGCGAATAGCGAAAACAAAGATCCGAATGCCCAGCCGTCTGACTGGTCCTTCCGGCTGGACACTATTCTCTTCGATCAGGGGCGGATCGCTATCGACGATAAGGTCAGCAAAGCCGATATCGAGATCCTGGTCGATCCGCTGGGCAAACCATTGCCGTTCAGTGAAGTCACGGGAAGTAAAGCGAAAGGCGATAACGCGAAGGTTGAAGACTACGTGTTTGGCCTGAAGGCGCAGGGGCGATACAACGGCGAACCACTCACCGGAACGGGAAAAATGGGCGGCATGCTGGCGCTGCGTAGCGAAGGCGCAGCGTTTCCGGTACAGGCCGATTTCCGTTCCGGCAATACCCGGGTGGCGCTGGTGGGCGTGGTTAAGGACCCAATGAAGATGGGCGGCGTCGATCTGCAACTGAAATTCTCCGGGGATTCACTGGGCGAGCTGTACGATCTGACGGGAGTGCTGCTGCCGGATACGCCGCCGTTCGAAACGGACGGTCGGCTGGTGGCGAAAATCGACACCAACGCATCATCGGTGTTTGACTACCGGGGGTTCAATGGGCGGATCGGCGACAGCGATATTCATGGCTCACTGACCTATACGACAGGGAAACCGCGTCCGAAGCTGGAAGGTGATGTGGAATCGCGCCAGCTCAGGCTGGCGGATTTAGGACCGTTGATCGGCGTCGATTCCGGTAAAGGCGCGGAGAAAGCGCAGCGTTCGGAACAGAAAAAGGGCGAGAAGAACGTACAACCCGCGGATAAAGTGCTGCCCTATGACCGCTTCGAAACGGACAAATGGAATGTGATGGATGCCGATGTGCGCTTTAAAGGGCGGCGTATTGAACATGGCAGCAGCCTGCCCATCAGCGATCTCTCGACCCACATTATTCTGCAGAATGCCGATCTGCGTCTGCAGCCGTTGAAGTTTGGTCTGGCGGGCGGCAGCATCAGTTCGAACATCCATCTGGAAGGGGACAAAAAGCCGATGCAGGGACGTGCGGATATTCAGGCGCGGCGTTTAAAACTGAAAGCGCTGATGCCGGATGTTGAACTGATGCAGAAAACGCTGGGGGAGATGAGCGGTGATGCCGAATTTCGTGGAACCGGGAATTCCGTGGCGGCGCTGCTGGGTAACAGCAACGGCAACCTGAAACTGCTGATGAATGACGGGCTGATTAGCCGTAACCTGATGGAGATTGTCGGTCTCAACGTCGGGAACTTCATCGTCGGGCAAATCTTTGGCGATGACGAAGTGCGGGTTAACTGCGCGGCGGCGAATCTCGACATTGTAAACGGCGTGGCGCGCCCACAAATTTTCGCGTTCGACACCGAAAATGCGCTGATCAATGTCACCGGGACGGCGAGCTTTGCCTCAGAACAGCTGGATTTGACCATCGACCCGGAGAGCAAAGGCATCCGCATCATAACCTTGCGTTCGCCGCTGTATGTGCGCGGGACGTTTAAGAACCCGCAGGCGGGGGTAAAAGCCGGGCCGTTGATTGCGCGTGGCGCGGTAGCCGCGGCGCTGGCGACGTTAGTGACGCCCGCCGCCGCGCTGCTGGCGCTGATTTCACCGTCAGAAGGCGACGCCAACCAGTGCCGGACGATTTTATCGCAGATGAAGAAATGATGGTGTGCCTGCGTTGTGCCGGGTGGCGCTTGCGCTTACCCGGCCTACGGAAATGGAAGTGTTTGTAGGCCGGGTAAGGCGTCGCCACTACCCGGCATGTAAAGATTACAGCGACTGATGACGCGTCTCGTGGGTTAACAGCAGCGCAATCAGGGTTAATGCCGCCATTGATGCCAGATAGGTGCCCACCGCCGCCAGCCCGTAGTTGGACTGCAACCACGCGGCGATATACGGTGCGACAGATGCCCCGAGAATCGAAGAGACGTTATAGGAGAACGACGCGCCGGTGTAGCGTACTTCGGTCGGGAACAGTTCAGGCAACAGTGCGCCCATCGGCCCAAACGTCAGCCCCATCAGGCTCAGCCCCAACAGCAGGAAAGCGAAGACCAGCACCGGATTACCGGATCCCAGCAGCGGCTTAAAGGCGAACAGCGCAAACAGGATAATCATTGTGGTGATGATGACCATGCTCTTACGACGGCCAAACGCATCCGCGAGCAGGCCGGCGACCGGCACCATCACGCCAAAGCCAATGACCGCCATCATCAGCATCCACAGCACGTCGTTGCGCGGCAGGCCCAGACCGACCGGCGCAGCGGCGGTACTGAACGTCATTGAATACACGGTCATGATATAGAACAGCGTATAGGTCGCCAGCATAATGAACGTGCCGAGGATCGTCACGCGAACGTGTTTGGTCAGTAACGTCCCCAGCGGGATTTTCACCTGTTTTTTCGCGGCGGCCACTTTGGCGAAAACCGGCGTCTCATGCAGCGAAACGCGGACGTACAGGCCGATAATCACCAGCACCGCTGAGAAGATAAACGGAACGCGCCAGCCCCAGCTCATGAACTGCTCATCAGTCAGCAGCCAGGAGAGCAGCAGGAAGGTTCCGTTGGCAAAGAAGAAGCCAATCGGTGCGCCCAGCTGCGGGAACGAGCCGTACAACGCACGCTTACGCGGCGGGGCGTTCTCTGTCGCCAGCAGCGCTGCGCCGCCCCATTCTCCACCCAGTCCCAGGCCCTGCCCAAAACGAGCCAGCGCCAGCAGCAGCGGCGCGAAGACGCCAATGGTGGCATAGCCTGGCAGCAGGCCGATGATCACCGTTGAGATCCCCATTGTCAGCAAAGACGCCACCAGCGTCACTTTACGTCCTACCCGGTCGCCAAAGTGGCCGAAGAGCGCAGAGCCAATTGGGCGCGCGACAAAGGCGATGGCGAACGTGGCGAGCGACTGTAGCGTTGCCGCTGTCGGGTCGCCCTGCGGGAAGAAGATGTGCGGGAAAACAATCACGGCGGCGGTCGCGTAAATGTAGAAGTCGAAGAACTCAATGGCGGTGCCAATGAGCGAGGCGACGACGACCTTATTGCGCGAATTGACCGGAGTATGTTCTTGCTCGTTATCGAGTGTGGTGGCGGTTGCTTGCATAGTATTTTCTTATTTTTGGCGAACGAACGGCCATATTACGCACAGCAAAAGCGACATTTCAATCTGTAACAACCGCTCAACATGGTTAAAAATCAGGCAAAAAGCGGATAATGTTTACGCCTGCGATTTCTCGTCCATGAAATGCTTCACATAATTTTAAAATTAGTGGATAAAACTGGTTTTTGGTTAAATAAAAGTTAAGGACTGGATTTATGTGCTAAATGAGCGGAGCGAGGCGGAAGTAAGTGCCTGAACATAGTGCCGGATGGCGGCGCAAGACACTTATCTGGCCTGGGTAGCGGGTGAATGGTAGGCCGGATAAGCGCAGCGCCATCCGGCACAATACCGCGTATCAACGGTGTGTTTTGCCCGGCATCCGGGGATCGTCTTTGTACTCGGCGGTCGCAATCCATGCTGCGCAGAACAGCGTCAGACGTGCGAAAAAGTAGAAGAACGCCATCAGTCCCAGTACGGAACCAAACGCCGCGCCGGAGGGCGATTTCACCAGCGCCGGCAGAGTCCAGGTCATGATGATTTTAATGACTTCAAAGCCAATCGCCGCAATCAGCGTACCGCGAATCAATGCCTTTTTACGTGGACGATGACGCGGCAGGCGCCAGAAAATCCAGAAGAACAACAGGTAGTTGGCAAAAATGGAGATCGCCAGGCCAATCAACCGCCAGGTGGGCTTCAGCCACTCAATGCTGTCGAGATAGAGGGCGGAGATAATCATTTGTTGCGCCGAACCGGCGACCGAGGTGATCGACAGCGTCACAATCAAGGCAATCAACAGGCCAATCAGCGAGATGAAATCGCGCAGGTATTTGATCCAGATTTTTTCCTGATCCTGCGGCGTGCGCTCCCAGACGTCCCGCGACTGAGCGCGTATCGCCTCACGCAGGTTGCCCATCCAGTTAACCCCGGAGTAGAGGGCGATCCCTAACCCGACCAGACCGACGGTGGTACGCTGCTGCACCGCCGTATTGATGGTGCTTTTCAGCGTAGCGGCAAGCGTCGGGTCGCTGACGTTCATCAGGATTTTATTGAAGATGTCCTGCAACAGCGTGGGATGCGAGGCAAGAATAAAGCCCGCCGCGGCAAACGACACCATCAGGATGGGGATCATCGACAAAAACGAGAAGTAGGTAATGGCCGCGCCGAACTGGTTCCCTAACCGATCGTTAAAGCGTTCGGCCGCGCGAAGCAGGTGCGCAATTACGGGAATGCGCTGGATTTTTTCGACTGTGGTGGTCACCGTTTTCAGCTTCTCGCTGGCGGTGCTTTTCTTCTCGTGCTCAGCATCCCCGGTCGTGTCGATTTTGCGTACCGGGTCGTGTTCAAGTTCCTCAGTGGGGCGTTTTACGTCGTTATCCTGCATCATCAGGTCAGGCGTCCTTCTTTTGTTAATTCTCTGGACAGTATAGCGTCTCAGTCCACGTAGTCCTTCATTACCCCGGTCAGCCACTCCATAAACAGGTGCACACGGCGTGAAAGATTGCGCCGGTGCGGGTAAAGCAGCGATACCGGCATCGGCGAGGCGCGGTATTGCGGCAACACCTCAACGAGCGTGCCATTACGTAACGCCTCACGAACCCCGACGCGCGGAACCTGAATAATGCCCAGCCCAGCCAGACAGGCGGCGTGATAGGTTTCGGTGCTGTTAACCGTTAGCGTGCCGCCGGTTTTTATCCACTGTGTCCCACTGCTGGTGGCGATTTCAAAACCCGGCGGTCGTGTTCCCAGGTTTAGCGAGTAGTGCACCACCGCATGGGAGGCGAGATCCTCAAGACTTTCCGGGTAGCCAAAACGCGTCAGGTACTGCGGGCTGGCGCAGTTGATCACGGTAAGCTTGCCCAGCGGACGCGCGATCAGGCCCGAGTCCTTCAGCGTGCCGACGCGCACCACGCAGTCAAAGCCTTCACGGATCAAATCCACCAGTCGGTCACTGCTGCTGAGCTCCAGTTCGATCCCAGGGTACTGCTGCAAAAAGGCGGGCAGGCGGGGGATCACCAGATTTCGCGCGACGCCAACCGGCATATCGACCCGTAGCTTACCGCTGATACTGGTGGGATCGTGCTGAAACAGACCGTCCAGCTCATCCAGATTGCTCAACAGATCTTTCGCCCGTTCGTAATAGACCATGCCGTCCTGCGTCAGTTGTACCCGTCGCGTGGTGCGGTGTAAGAGCTGGGTGCCCAGATGGTTTTCCAGCGCCTGAATCTGGCGCGATACGCTACCTTTAGGGAGTCCCAACGTGTCGGCAGCGCGAGAAAAACTCTCCAGCTCTGCGACACGAATGAATAACTGCATTGCATGAATTTTATCCATCCTGTAGCCCTATTGTTGTTCCAGGTGAAACAGTCATGCGCAATTAGCGACATTTATTGTTTTTCTATCACCTAATAAGCTTTAGCTCAATCCACACAACAGCTGAAATGAGGTTTCTTATGACGCAACGTATCGCATTGGTGACCGGCGGGAGCCGCGGACTGGGTAAAAACGCCGCGCTTAAGCTGGCGGACAAAGGAACGGATATTCTCTTTACTTACCACAGTCAACAGCAGGCGGCGCGGGATGTCGTCGCTGAAATTGAGCAAAAAGGTAGGAAAGCGGCGGCAATTCAACTGAATGTCGGTGATAGTGCCAGTTTTGCGGCTTTTGCCTCTGAGGTGAAAACGCAGTTGCATACTCACTGGAACAGAGAGACGTTTGATTATTTAGTGAACAATGCCGGGATCGGTTTATACGCCCCTTTTGCCGACACCTCAGAAGAGATGTTTGACGAACTGATGCGCATCCATTTTAAAGGCCCGTTTTTCCTGACGCAGCACCTGTTGCCGTTGATTAACGAGGGCGGGCGTATTCTTAATGTTTCAACCGGGCTGGCGCGTTTTGCCCTGCCGGGGTATGCCGCCTACGCGTCGATGAAAGGGGCGATGGAAGTGCTGACGCGCTACCAGGCGAAAGAACTGGGCGCGCGTGGGATTTCGGTGAATGCCATTGCACCTGGCGCGATTGAGACCGATTTTGGCGGTGGCCGTCTGCGGGATAACAAAGAGTTGAATGCGTATGTGGCTTCGCAAACGGCACTGGGTCGCGCCGGTCTGCCCGATGATATTGGCGATGCGATTGCGGCGTTACTCAGCGACGAACTGGCCTGGATGACGGCGCAGCGTATTGAAGTTTCGGGCGGGATGTTCCTGTAAGCTAAATTCAGCGAGCCTTTGCGCTCGCTGAATGAGCATCAAATGCGAATTTTAATTCTGTAACATAATTCCACGCAGGCGACGGTTTCCTTTCTCATGCGTGTTCGTTATTCTTACTGAGATTTAATTTTCAATTAAGTTTATGGGCGGTGAAATATAAGGAATTCCTTAATTTACCGCCTGTTTTTTATCCCCGGATGTAATTCTCGTGTTTCAGCTGTAAAAAATTGTTTTTTTACTTCTCTCCCGACGCGATATCTGTACAATGGCCCCCCGCCAAATGGCGAATGTTTATTTTACCCGTCGGGTAATACCCTTCCCCTCCTTAATATTAATATCGGAAACGGTGGAGAGAGTAATGCAAATCATCATGTTTGACAGGCAGTCAATATTTATTCATGGAATGAAAATCAGTTTACAGCAACGAATTCCAGGAGTGAGTATTCAGGGTGTCAGTCAGACCGATGAACTCTGGTATAAACTGGAAGAGAACCCGGAAGCCCTGCTCATGCTGGACGGCGATCTTGACGGTGATTTTTGCCGTTGGATCCTGCAAAAAACGGTGCAACAATTCCCCCTCATCAAAACCTTAATTATCGCGACGGACTGCGCGAAAAAAGGATTACAGGAACTGACGCAATATAATGTGCTCGCTATTATTTCCCGCGATTCTGAACCGGAAAAATTTGTACTGGCGATCAATAGCGTCGCGATGGGGATGATGTTTTTACCCGGTGAATGGTTAACGACTCCGGCAGCGGAATGTCGTGATATTAATGCCTTAAGCGCCCGGCAGCGGGAAATTTTAACGATGCTGGCATCAGGCGAGTCAAATAAGGAAATTGGCCGGGCGTTAAATATCAGTACCGGAACGGTGAAAGCGCATCTTGAATCACTCTACCGCCGACTGGATGTTAAAAATCGCACCCAGGCGGCGATGCTGCTGGTTCAGCCTTAATACCCCGCTATTATATTACGACCGGGTTCCTGCGGTCGTAATATATTCCTGTTTTAATAACCCCAGCAGCCAGTCATTCTGCCAGCGCTGTTGCAGCCAGTAACTCTCCCTGAGCGTACCTTCCAGTACAAACCCCACTTTCTCCAGCACATGCCGGGAAGCCTGATTACCTTCAGTGACACAGGCAGTCAGACGGCGCAGACCCCCGGTGGTAAATGCGTAATCGCAGACGGCGCGTAGTGATTCTGTCCCGTATCCTTTTCCCTGCGCGTCTGCCGTCAACAGGAACCCGACCTCGGCACAGGCTTCCCCACGATGAATGTAGCCCGTCACCCCGAGCGGCTTGTGGTTTTCGTTATCGCACAGGAGCAAACACAGCCAGTGTGAGTCGCCTGGATGCCATGCCGGTAAGCGAGAATCGAACGCTTCCCGAATGTCGCGCTCACTTCGCGCGTCGGCCACATGGCGCATCACGTCCGGATCCTGCTGCAGTGCGAGAAAAAAGGGCCAGTCGGCAGAGGTTATCGGGCGACAGGTCAGGCGGGTTGTTTTCAGTATGGGCACGGGGCTCTCTCCTGGGATATTTCTCAATGTTCACGTAGCGGTCACTGTATTAATTATTGAACTTGTTATATCTATAAAAACTAATAATTAAAACAAAGAACTAAAGCAAAATTAATGGCTTCCGCATGGGGGCGCTTTTAGCGAAGGAAGAGAATGACGATTAGCGTTTTGACGACACGCACCACCTTTGAACACTGTCTGGGGATTATCCGCCAGGCCTCGGTGGAGATCCTGCTGCTGCTGGGGGTGCATGCCTCTGATGGCAAAGACCCGCGCTGGTTTCTGGAACACCTGGATCAGGCCCGGCTGAACCTGGGCGGCTGGAGTCAGGTCGCCCGGCGCCTGCATCTCAACGACGCGCAACTGAGCCAGTTCACGCTACAACTGCGCCATCTCCAGCAATGCGTACCGCAATATGACAGCGGGCAGGAGGTCAGTGAGAACCAACTGATTGCCGCCCTGCGCGTGGTCAGGTCGCTGGAGTTGCTGCGCCATCATCAATCGTTACTCAATTTTAAAACGGACATTGAAGAGGCCGACCACAGTCAGCAAGTGCGCGCAGAACGGCAGTTGCGCACGATTGAGCTGACCCTGACCGCGCTTATCTCGCAGATGTGGCCGGATAAAACGCAGCTCAATAATTACCTCAAAGACAACTTTGGCGCGGATAAACTCAGACGCTGGATTAAGCTGGGTGAACGTCAGGATCCGCTGAATGGGATGCGTTTTAGCGAGCTGGCGCTGATGATTGTCGATAAAAAGACCTTCACCCGCCACTATTCCGGCATCTTTAACGACGCGTCAGTGCTGAACCTGTTTGTTGAACCGCGTCTGACGCTGCGGGTGTTTCTCGATGACTGTCGCCAGGCGCGTAACACGGTGCTGGCCGGGGAGCCGCTGTCATCGGCACAGTTGACGTTACTCTCCTGTCAGTTTCAGCATATAGTCCGTCCTGTCCAGCGGGCCTATGAGCAAGGGCGCGCCCGCATTAATCCGGCGGCGTTGATGATTGTGGAAGAGGGGCAACTGGCGCAGTTTTGGGAGGAGGCGCGGAAAAAGGACCGTCAGGCGGGAGGCGATACCGAGGAAATTGGCGAATCCATTGAACCCCCGCGCAAGCGTTCCCTGCGCACGGCGGAAGAACGTGAACAACTGATCACAGGCGTGCTCTGGGGCGCGGTGGGGCTCATGGTGATCGCTATCCTGGGCGGTGGCGCGTGGTTAGTGAGTTCACAGCCGCCCGCGCCCGCGCCAAACATCAAGATCACCCAGGCGGAACCCAAGCGCGAATTGCCTTCCGCACGCGAAATGGTGACGCAGATGGGCATCACCTGGGATGTGTTTAATATGCGTGCGGCGATTGATCGCAATGACACTCGGGTCACCGCGCTCTTTTTGCAGGGCGGTATGAACTGGCAGGTCTCGTGGACCGAAACGGCGTTTTCCCGCGATAATACGGATGTCCTCGACCTGCTGTTGCGTTATCCCTCACAGATGGATGAGAGCAAACCCTGTCGCCGGTTTATCAATACGCTCGGCCACGCGATGTCTGACGGCGCGTCGTTGACCGGACAACATAAAGCGTATTTGCGGCGCTTTTGCACTGTGCCTGCAGTGGTGTCGCGGCAGCAGCATGATGCTGAACAGTCGGAACGACGTTACCGCGCCGACCCCAGCGCGGATAACAAGAAATGGCTGAAAATTCAGAGCGATATTTACGACGTGATCCGTTAGACGTTATGGCTCTCCATACAGCCCAATCAGACGGCGTGCGACGCCGTTGGTCCAGCCAAAACCATCCTGCAACGGATATTCGCCGCCGCCCCCTTCGCGCGGGGTGCCGCTGGCGATGTGATATTTCTCAATAAGTTTATGATGTTGTTGATAAAAATGATTCACCGTCTGCAGCCAGCTATGGGCGATTTCGTCTCCCAGCGCATCATCGCCGTACATCTTAAAGCCCTGAATCGCCATCCACTGTAGCGGCGCCCAGCCGTTGGGCTTATCCCACTGCTCGCCCGTTTCGTACTCGGAGGCCATAATGCCGCCGGGAGTCAACAGGCGGGCACGCACGGTATCCCCCAGCCGATCGGCCTGTTCATGGGTCGCCATCCCGACGTAGAGCGGGACAATGCTGGCGGCAGAGAACAGCGCCATCTGCTCCCGCCGCCAGTCATAGTCGCGATAGCAGCCATTTTCCTCATCCCACAAATAGCGGTTGACGGCAGCCCGTCGGTTGCTCGCCTTCTGGCGGAACAGTGCCTCAACGTCGCGTTCGCCTTTCAGCGCCGAAATATTGGCGATAGCGCTCTCCAGTTTGAACAGGAACGCGTTGAGATCGATAGGGATAAACTGCGTGGTGCGAATACTCGCCAGTCGCCCGGCGTCGCGCAGCCAGCGGGAGGAGTAATCCCAGCCGGATGCCGCGCCGGCGCGCAGATCGCGATACACTTCATTCGGCGGACGACCTGAATGTTTGGCGGTTTCCACATCTTCCAGCCATGACTCATCACGCGGCGTGTCACGGTCGTCCCAGTAGCGGTTAAGCAGGGAACCGTCCGGCATTCTGACCACATGACGATAGGCCTGGTTGAGTACCAGCGACTCTGCGCCATCCATCCAGAAGGCATACTCCATTTTCAGATGGTCGAGATAGCGCCGTGCGCCGCGTACGCCGTCCTCTTCGAACAGTTCGACCATCAGCGCAAATACCGGCGGCTGCGAGCGGCTGAGGTAATAAGTACGGTTGCCGTTCGGAATGTGGCCGTAGTTTTCAATCATCCACGCGAAGTTATCTGCCATACATTTCAGCAGGTCTTCGCGACCACTTTCCGCCAGACCCAGCATGGTGAAATAGGAGTCCCAGTAGTAGGTTTCACTGAATCGGCCGCCTGGCACGATATAGGACTGCGGCAGCGCCAACAGCGATGACCACGGAATATGATCCTGCGGCTCGCGGGTGAGTACCGGCCACAGCTGATCGATGTGCTCTTTCAGGGAATTTTCAGGATTGGAGACGTATTCGGTACCGTACTCTTCCGGCAACCAGAAATGATTTTCGATAAAGCGTCGCAAATCGAAATCCCGATGACGACGGACTTTGCGGTAGCGAATCAGAATATCGAGCGGATCCATTTTTGGCGCACAGTCAGGAAACGTTTTGCTGTCGGCAAAAATTTTCGAGGACTGTACGTGCTCGAACAGTTCGAGATAGCGGTCGGCTGGTGTCAGGGCGTCAGAGGCGGGGAGCCCCTCAATCATCTCAGGTTCCGGTTCTGCTTCAATCATCTCATCCAGTTTTAACTCGCACGGATCCGTTTCGTAGAAAAGATCGACGTCGATCGTGATTTCCTCTGACGGGGCGTGTTGCAGTTTCTGGTTGATCATAATGAGAAAGACCTCCGGATTGCGTCGTAAAGGATACGGGTGTTGCCCGGCTGTCTTTTAAGCGTAGACATTCGCTTCGGTACGCGGGGTGCAAAGCGTGCGGTAGATCACGTTTATGCCGCAGGCATTTAACGCTGTAACACTATAGTGCACTGATAATTCGAAATAATTATATTTCAGTGGAATAGTCGAGAAGGCTTATTTTCGGAACATTCGATTGCAACGATTTGTGAATGAAATAAACCTTACTCTTAATAGGGAAAAGCTATCTCATCGATAGATGCCGCCCATGTAATTGATTGATACTTATCAAGTTAGTCTCCTGCTTATTTTCTATGATGGCAAGGTCCATAAAGGACACCCGCTTTTCTCAATTTTCTGGGTCACAATAACTCACTACCGTGAGGGTAAAATAATGAAAATCATTACCCGTCTTACCGCGATTGCCATAGCAGGCATCGTTATCTGTTATTTAGGATTATCCGGTTACGTCTGGTATCACGAAAAACAACGCAGTCAGGCTGCTTCCGTTCAGGCCTCAACGCGGGAAGAAAATAATCAGGTTCTGGGATTTTTACGTGAGAAAGGATGCGATTATTGTCATACCCCTTCCGCAGAATTACCGTTTTACTCCTCTTTTCCCATCGCGAAACAGTTGATGAATTACGATATTCAACTGGGTTATAAATCATTCAACCTTGAAGCCGTTCGCGCCGCGCTGCTGGCCGATGAAGCCGTTTCACAGAGCGATCTGAATAAAATTGAATGGGTGATGCAGTATGAAACCATGCCGCCAACGCGTTATACCGCGTTGCACTGGGCGGGGAAGGTGAGTGATGAGGAACGGGAAGCGATTCTTGGCTGGATTGCAAAACAACGTGAGCAGTATTACGCCAGCAATGATACGGCGAACCAACATCGCAATGAGCCGGTGCAGCCGATTCCTAAAACGTTACCGACCGATGCACAGAAAGTGGCGCTCGGTTTCACCCTTTATCACGATCCGCGTTTGTCAGGTGACAGCACTATTTCTTGTGCGCATTGTCATGCCCTGAATGCGGGAGGCGTGGATGGGCGGAAGACATCGATTGGCGTCGGTGGTGCAATTGGACCGATCAACGCGCCAACGGTATTCAACTCGGTCTTTAACGTGGAGCAGTTCTGGGATGGTCGCGCGCCAACGCTGCAGGCACAGGCGGGAGGACCGCCATTGAACCCGATAGAAATGGCGTCGAAATCCTGGGATGAAATTATCGCTAAACTCGACAAGGATCCCATCCTGAAACAGCAGTTCCTTGCGGTTTATCCGCAGGGATTCAGCGGTGACACGATTACCGATGCGATTGCAGAGTTCGAGAAAACGTTGATTACGCCTGATTCTCCGTTTGATAACTGGCTGCGCGGTGATGAAAACGCGCTGACGGCTAAGCAAAAGCATGGTTATCAATTGTTTAAAGACAATAAATGCGCCACCTGCCATGGCGGGATGATTCTGGGCGGGCGTTCGTTTGAACCGCTGGGTCTGAAGAAGGACTTTAATTTTGGTGAGATTACCGCAGCGGATATTGGTCGAATGAATGTGACCAAAGAAATGCGCGATAAATTACGCCAGAAAGTCCCGAGTCTGCGTAACGTTGCGCTTACAGCGCCGTATTTCCATCGTGGCGATGTCCCAACGCTGGATGGAGCGGTTAAGTTGATGCTGCGTTATCAGGTGGGGAAAGAGATCCCGCAGGAAGATATCGATGACATCGTCGCCTTCCTGGAGAGTCAGACCGGAGTGTATACGCCGTATATGCAGGGTAAGTGATTATGATGTGCCGGATAGCGCTCACGCCCTATCCGGCATTTTAATGCTTAACGCATGGTCACAAACTCTTCCGCCGCCGTCGGGTGAATGGCTACGGTGTTGTCGAAGTCTTTCTTGGTGGCACCCATTTTCAGCGCCACTGCAAAGCCCTGCAACATTTCGTCCATGCCAAAGCCGATGCCGTGGATGCCGACGATTTTCTCTTCCGGGCCGACGCAGACTAACTTCATGCGGCACGGCTGGCGGTGTGAGGTTACCGCGGTATACATCGCAGTAAACGAAGATTTATACACTTTCACCTGATCGTCGCCATACTGCTCGCGGGCCTGCGGTTCGGTCAGACCTACGGTGCCAATCGGCGGGTGGCTGAAGACCACGGTAGGGATATTGCTGTAGTCCAGATGTTCGTCCGGCTTGTTGTTAAACAGGCGCTCAGAAAGACGGCGACCTGCCGCAACGGCAACCGGAGTCAGCTCGACGGCACCGGTGTTATCCCCGACCGCATAAATTCCGTCCACGCTGGTATTCTGGTACTTATCGACGACGATATACCCTTTTTCGTTGGTTTTTACGCCCGTTGCCGCCAGGTTGAAGTCATCGGTGGCCGGTTCACGACCAATCGCCCAAATCAGGCAATCGACCGTTTCACTGCGACCGTCATCCAGTTCGAGCGTCAGGCTACCGTCGGCATTTTTTACCACCGCTTTCGGGATCGCATGGGTATGGAGCTCAGGCCCTTCGGCATTCATCACTTCGACCAGGGTTTCGGTGATCATCGGATCAAAGCTGCGCAGCGGCGCGTGTTTACGCACGAACAGATGGGTTTTGGCACCCAGACCGTTAATCACGCCCGCCAGTTCCACGGCAATATAACCGGCACCGACAACCGCGACGCGCTCCGGCAGGGCCGGCAGTTCAAAGAAACCGTCGGAGTCGATACCGTATTCCACGCCCGGAATATCAGGGTGGCTCGGACGACCACCTGTCGCGATCAGGATATGGTCGGCGGTAAGGGTCTCGCCATTGACTTCGATGGTTTTGGCATCGACGAAGCGGGCAAAACCTTTGATGACATCAACGTTATTTTTACCCAGCACGTTGTCATACGAGGTGTGAATACGGTCGATATAGGCGGTACGACTGGCAATCAGTGTATCCCAGTTGAATTTATTGATCGTGGTGTCAAACCCATAGTCCGGACCATACATGTGGATCGCTTCACGGATCTGCGCAGCATGCCACATCACTTTTTTCGGGACGCACCCGACGTTAACGCAGGTGCCGCCCAGCGCTTTGGCTTCAATCAGCGCACACTTCTGGCCGTACATGGCTGCACGGTTAATCGAGGCGATACCGCCGCTGCCACCGCCGATGGCGATGTAGTCATAATGCTTGCTCATGAGTCTTATCCTTCCGTTCTGATTGCCGCGATTGTATACCTGAAATCAATAGCTTCCACCGATGACTGCGATTACTCTGGCACGATCCAGCTTACCGAGGTATGCCCGGTACCCGCTGGCACCAGCTTGCTGTGCAGCCACGGCAGCACCGAGTTCATTTGTGCTTCCAGCTTCCACGGCGGGTTGACCACAATCATGCCGGAGGCGGTCATGCCGCGCTGGTCGCTGTCCGGGCGGACTGCCAGCTCAATTTGCAGGATTTTACGGATGCCGGTCGCTTCCAGATCGTGCACCATGCGCTTGATTTGCTGGCGTAACACTACCGGATACCACAGGGCATACGTCCCAGTGGCAAAGCGTTTATAGCCTTCGCTGATCCCGGCGACAACGGCCTGGTAGTCCGATTTAATTTCGTAAGGCGGGTCGATGAGAATCAAACCACGACGGGAGACCGGCGGCAGTTTTGCCTTCAGTTGCTGATAACCGTCGGCGCGGGCGACGCGGGCACGTTCATCTTTCTGGAATTCACCCCGCAGCAGCGGGAAATCGCTCGGATGCAGCTCCGTCATATGTAGACTGTCCTGCTCGCGCAGCAGTTGACGGGCGATCAGCGGGGAGCCTGGGTAGTAACGCAGTTGCCCGCTACGGTTGAAGTGTTTGACCACGCCGATGTACGGCTCAAGTTCGGCTGGCAGGTCGTCCTGCTGCCAGATGCGGGCGATGCCTTCCAGGTATTCACCGGTGCGTTCAGCATGCTCGCCGCTTAACTGATAACGGCCCGCGCCTGCATGGGTGTCCAGATAGAGAAACGGCTTCTCTTTCTCTTTGAGCGACTCGATGATCAGGCTCTGAACCGTGTGTTTAAGGACGTCGGCGTGGTTGCCAGCGTGAAAGCTGTGGCGATAACTGAGCATGGGTAAACGTGTTCCAGGTTGTAAACGTAGGCCCGATTAGCGTCACGCTTTCGGGCGAATAAAAAGTCTATCGCCACAGTATACAGAAAACTCACCGCTGCCGCGAAAGCGCAACGCCTGGCATTGAAATCCTCTACACTTATCCCCATTCTACAGGGATATTGCACAGCGCCGGATGCGCGCTACATTCACCTTCTTCAAACAGGACAGCGCTTATGACCAATCCTCTACTGACGCCTTTCGAGCTCCCTCCCTTTTCCAAAATTCAGCCGGAACATGTGGTCCCGGCGGTAACGAAAGCGCTGAACGACTGCCGTGAGAATGTGGAACGCGTTGTGGCGCAGGGTGCGCCCTACAGCTGGGAAAATCTCTGCCAACCGCTGGCGGAAGTCGATGACGTCCTGGGGCGTGTTTTTTCTCCGGTCAGCCATCTGAATTCAGTAAAAAACAGCCCGGAACTGCGCGAAGCATACGAACAAACCCTGCCGCTGTTGTCGGAATACAGCACCTGGGTCGGTCAGCATGAAGGTTTATACAAGGCATACCGCGACCTGCGTGACGGCGATCATTACGCCACGCTGAACACCGCACAGAAAAAAGCCGTGGATAACGCGCTGCGCGACTTTGAACTCTCCGGGATTGGCCTGCCGAAAGAAAAACAGCAGCGCTACGGTGAGATCGCCACCCGCCTGTCTGAACTGGGCAACCTGTACAGCAACAACGTGCTCGACGCCACCATGGGCTGGACGAAGCTGATTACTGACGAAGCAGAGCTGGCCGGGATGCCGGAAAGCGCGCTGGCGGCAGCAAAAGCGCAGGCCGAAGCGAAAGAGCAGGAAGGTTATCTGCTGACGCTGGATATCCCGAGCTATCTGCCGGTAATGACCTACTGTGACAACGGACAGCTTCGTGAAGAGATGTACCGCGCTTATGTGACCCGGGCGTCCGATCAAGGACCTAACGCCGGTAAATGGGACAACAGCCCGGTGATGGCGGAAATTCTCGCCCTGCGCCACGAGCTGGCGCAACTGCTGGGCTTTGAAAGCTACGCCTTTAAATCGCTCGCCACCAAAATGGCGGAAAACCCACAGCAGGTGCTGGAGTTCTTAACCGATCTGGCGAAACGCGCGCGTCCGCAGGGCGAGAAAGAGCTGGCACAATTGCGTGCTTTCGCGAAAGCCGAGTTTGGCGTCGATGAACTGAACCCATGGGATATCGCTTACTACAGCGAAAAACAGAAGCAGCATCTGTACAGCATCAGTGACGAACAACTGCGTCCGTATTTCCCGGAAAACAAAGCGGTAAATGGCCTGTTTGAAGTGGTAAAACGCATTTACGGCATCACCGCGAAAGAGCGTCACGATGTGGATGTCTGGCATCCGGACGTGCGTTTCTTCGAACTGTATGACGAAAACAACGAGCTGCGCGGCAGTTTCTACCTCGATCTCTATGCCCGTGAGCACAAGCGCGGTGGAGCGTGGATGGACGACTGCGTTGGTCAGATGCGTAAAGCGGACGGCTCACTGCAAAAACCGGTCGCCTATCTGACCTGTAACTTTAACCGTCCGGTCAATGGCAAACCGGCGCTGTTTACCCACGATGAAGTGATCACTCTGTTCCACGAGTTTGGTCACGGCCTGCATCATATGCTGACCCGTATTGAAACCGCTGGCGTTTCCGGGATCAACGGCGTGCCGTGGGATGCGGTCGAACTGCCGAGCCAGTTTATGGAAAACTGGTGCTGGGAGCCGGACGCGCTGGCGTTTATCTCCGGTCATTACGAAACCGGTGAACCGCTGCCGAAGGAATTACTGGATAAAATGCTGGCGGCGAAGAACTACCAGGCGGCGCTGTTCATCCTGCGTCAGCTGGAATTTGGCCTGTTTGACTTCCGTCTGCATGCGGAATTTGATCCGCAGCAAGGGGCGAAAATCCTCGACACCCTGGCGGAGATCAAAAAACAGGTCGCCGTGGTGCCGGGGCCGTCATGGGGCCGCTTCCCGCATGCATTCAGCCACATCTTCGCCGGTGGTTATGCGGCGGGGTATTACAGCTACCTGTGGGCTGATGTGCTGGCAGCGGATGCGTTCTCACGTTTTGAAGAAGAGGGTATTTTCAACCGGGATACCGGACAGTCGTTCCTCGACAACATTCTGACGCGTGGCGGGTCTGAAGAACCGATGGAACTGTTCAAACGCTTCCGTGGCCGCGAGCCGCAGCTCGATGCGATGCTGGAGCATTACGGGATCAAAGGCTGATTTACCCGTCATACTTCACGTTGCCTCTTCGGCAACTGCGCTCACTCACCCTGGTCGCGTACGCGTTGTACGCTTCCAGGGATTCGTTCCCTTGTTGTCTTGATGCAACTCGAATTATTTAGGGTAAAGCGGAATTGAAAATCTGCTTAGTTGATGAAACGGGCGCCGGAGACGGCGCCTTATCTGTTCTGGCCGCCCGCTGGGGACTGGAGCATGACGAAGATAACCTGATGGCGCTGGTGCTGACACCGGCGCATCTGGAGCTGCGTAAGCGCGATGAACCGAAGCTCGGCGGCATTTTCGTGGATTTTGTCGGCGGGGCGATGGCCCATCGCCGCAAGTTCGGCGGCGGTCGCGGCGAAGCGGTGGCAAAAGCCGTGGGTGTTAAAGGCGACTATCTGCCAGATGTCGTCGATGCGACCGCGGGTCTGGGGCGTGATGCATTTGTCCTCGCCTGCGTTGGCTGTCATGTGCGGATGCTGGAGCGTAATCCGGTGGTGGCGGCGTTGCTCGACGACGGACTGGCGCGCGGCTATGCCGATGCGGAAATCGGCCCGTGGTTGCAGGCGCGACTGCAGCTGATCCATGCTTCCAGCCTGACGGCGCTGACCGATATCACGCCGCGTCCGCAGGTGGTCTATCTCGATCCCATGTTTCCTCACAAGCAGAAAAGTGCGCTGGTGAAGAAAGAGATGCGGGTCTTTCAGTCGCTGGTCGGGCCGGATCTGGACGCCGACGGCCTGCTTGAACCGGCGCGTCAGCTCGCAACCAAACGCGTGGTGGTGAAACGCCCGGACTACGCGCCGCCGCTGGCGGATGTTGCTACGCCGAATGCGGTGGTAACCAAAGGGCATCGGTTTGATATTTATGCCGGCACGCCTTTGGCGGATTAACAGACCGCCTGATGGCACTGCGCGTATCCGGCCTACGACGTGAAGCGCGTAGGCTGGGTAAGGCGTGAGCCGCCATCCGGCAATCCGGATTACACAAACGGTGCCAGCGGATCGGCAATTTCAAATGCGGCGGCTTTATCGGCTTTCGGCGGGTAGATCAGTTCGCGAGTGATCGACAGCTTCAGTTTCTTTGCCTCGGCACGCGTCAGTTTTACCTGCTGATCCCATCCTTCGGTATAGACCGCGCCCCAGGCCCCCAAATCCAGACAGGTGACGTAGTTTTCCTGACGATACGGCAGCGGGGCGACGTCCAGCAGGCTGGCTGCGGCGTTGTTGCCAGCAAATTTGCCCAGCAGGATTGCGTGTTGGCAGGTCATTAACGCGTGATTGCCCTTATCGTCAGTGGCGGCGTAAGCCACATCGCCCGTGGCAAAAATATCGTCATAGCCCACCACTTGCAGGTTGGCGTTGACGTGCAGCCGCCCCTGACGGTCACGCGGAGCATCAATTTGTGTTGTCAGATCGTTAGCCTGGACACCCACGGTCCAGATGACAGTCTGTGAGGCAATGGTTTGTCCGTCCTTCAGCGTAACGCCAGAGGCATCCACGCTTTCCACTTCGGCATTCACTCGCCATTCCACACCCAGTTCAGCCGAGGCGTCGACAATGACGTTACGCAATGCTTCGCTGTAGCGTGAGCCAGGCTGCGCACCGCGTTCAACTACGACCACTCTGGTCTTAGCTTCTGCGCCAAGGATATCACGCAGACGGCCAGGCAATTCCAGCGCCATTTCGATGCCGGTAAAACCACCGCCGCAAACGACCACCGTATTACGCGCATCACTCTCGGGTTGGTTTGCCAGATCCTGCAAATGTTTTTCAAGTACTGCTGCGCTTTCCAGTTGATCCAGATCGAAGGCGTGGGCTTGTGCACCCGCCACCTGCGAGCGGTTTACGTGACTGCCACTGGCGAGGACTAAGCGGTCGTAGCGCTGTAATCGCGTTTCACCGCTGGCATCCGTCCAGCTCACTTCTTTTGATGCGGGAAGAAGCTGGTCAACTGTCCCACGCAGAAAGTTAACGCCGGTGATATCGAACAGCGGCTGGAGCGGCGCGACGAGTGTTTCAACCGCATTCTCATAAAAACGCGGACGAACACGCAGCTCGGGCTGAGGAGCAATGACGGTGATATCAATGTTCGGGTTGGCTTCTTTATCAAGCAGACGAGCCGCGCTGAGTGCAGCCCACATCCCCGAAAAGCCTGCCCCGACGATCAGAATTTGTTTACGCATGTTGGTTTCATCCGGTAGTCATGATGGTTGATTTACTCGGATTTTATTTGTCGTAGTTAAAAGATGCAATCTGATTTCAGGCTCCTCTGGGGATAAACGGAGTAATATGTGTTTATCATATTGAAAAATAATAAATTAAATATTTTACCCTACCTGCTTCTCGCTTCTTGTCTGGAATGGTGATGATGAAAAAGCTACAATAACTCAGAATTATTTTGGCTGAGATAAGAGCATGGCATTCTACAGTTCCGGGGTTGAGTACGGCATTCATAGCCTGATGTGTATGGTGGATAGCAAAGGGGATGCCCGCGATATGAGCGTGCGCGAAATTGCCGATCTGCAAAGCGTGCCCTACGATTATCTGGCCAAAATTTTTACCCGTCTGTCGAAGGCGGGACTGGTGCGTAGTATTGAGGGGAAAGGCGGCGGTTTTCAGCTCGCCAGACCTGCCGAGCACATTACGGTGTTGGATGTGGTCAACGCGATCGACGGTGACAAGCGTATCTTTGAATGTCGGGAGATCCGCCAGCGGCTGGCGGTTTTTGAGGAACAGCCGCCCGCATGGGCCTGTGAAGGGATTTGCGGCGTCCGCTCGGTAATGGATATGGCGCAGCAGCGCATGGAAGAAGCATTAGGGCAGCATACGATTCTCGACCTGGCGCGCAAAATGTATCGCAAAGCGCCCGAGACCTTTGTGGTCGAGGTACAGGAATGGATTAACGTACGCAAAGGATGAATGTCTCTGGCACGAAAATCCAGGCCGGATGAGGCAAAGCCAACATCCGGCAATCACGATTATTGCGTGGTATCCGGCGTATTAATCATCCGGTTCAGCCACGGCACCATCAGCGCCATCACGACAGTGACAGCCAGCGTCACCAGCCCGATTTTACTGAACACGCCTGTATAGATCGGCAATGTCTGCAGCGGGTCGGTGATGTTCTCCGGTACGGCGGTAAAGGTCGCGACGTAACCCCCCAGCAGGAACGCAGCGGCCTGCGTCAGGAACCACATCCCAAGAATAAAGCCCATCAGATGCTGCGGAACCAGCGCCGCGACCATCGCCAGCCCCAGCGCGCTAATCAGCAACTCGCCGAGACTCTGGAACAGATAAACCAGTACGATAAACCACGGTGACGTCAGTCCCTGCGCATCTGCAAACCACATCCCCGCCGCAGCGGCGGTCAGAAAGCCCAGCGAACACAGGAACATCCCGAGAGTAAACTTCATCGGCATCGTCAGGTCTTTGCCTTTGCTACCCAGTCGCGTATAGATCGCCGCCAGTACCGGGCTGGCAACCACCACCCAGAACGGGTTCAGCGCCTGGAAGCTCACCGGGTTAATAGTGAAACCGAGGATCTCATGGTGAACGTTGTTGATGGCAAAGAAGTTCAGTGAAGTTGGCATCTGCGCATACAGAATATAAAACAGCACCGCTTCAAGCATCAGAATAAACGCCACAAACATCTTGTTGCGTCCGGTTTTATCCAGTCTGAAAGCCTGGCGGAAGAAGATAATGGTCACCACAATCGACAGAACAATCAGCACCAGGTTGGCGATTTTCACGTTGTGCATCAGCCAGGCGCAGAGGAAGACCATCGCCACGGTGCCAATCAGGACATACAGCAGATTGCGGAAGCTCATCGGCAGATGGTCTGGCTCGGAACCGATATCTTTCACCATACCGCGGCAGGCGAAATAGACCAGCAGCGCGACAATCAGCCCCGCCCCGCACAGGTTGTAGGTGACGGCATAGCCAAACTTATCCGCGATCACCGGCGCCAGTGACAGCGACAGCAGCGAACCGATGTTTATCGACATGTAGAACAGCGTGAATGCGCCATCCAGACGTGGATCTTTTGGCGGATAGCATTTGGAGAGCAGGCTTGCCGGGTTCGCCTTAAACAGGCCGTTGCCGACGGCAATCGTCCCAAGCGCGATAAAAATAAGGTCCGGTTTGAGCAACGACATTCCCGTCATGAAGTAACCAAGCGCCAGCACAATCGCGCCCAGCACCAGCGTACGTTTGGTGCCGAGCAGGTGGTCGCCAACGTACCCCCCAATCGAGATCAGACCGTAGACCAGTGCGGCAAAGGCACCGAAGGTGATAAACGCCTGCTCTTGTGAGAATCCCAGTTGCTTAACAAAGAAAACCGCCAGGATACCCTGAACGCCGTAATAACCAAATCGTTCCCATAACTCGACAAAAAAGATCATGAAGAACGGGCGGGGTTGCTGCAGCAAACCCGTTGGTGCAGATGTATTCATATTGCTTCGCCTTTCAATGCCATCCCGAAAAGTATGAACGCGTAATACAAAACGCGCCGAAAAAGTCTGACTCTGTTATAGACTGCGGCCATTGGCCGGTAGCGTAGAGTATTATACAGATTGATTTCATTCTAATCAGTTGATCACACTAATTGTGATTGATGGCCTGGAAGGTTGTACTGTTCAGGTATGGGGATGGCAGAAACAAAAACGCCCGCATAGGCGGGCGCTCTGACATGACCGGATGACCCGGTTAGCGATGTTTTATTCTTCTTCGTCGCGCAGCGGAACAATCAGCATGTCGACGTGAACGGTGTTGATCAGCTGACGCGCGGAGGACATCAGTTTGCTCCAGAAGTCCTGGTGATGACCGCAAACAACCAGGTCCATGTCGTATTTCTTAATAGCGTCAACCAGCACCTGACCCAGATCGCCGCTGCCGCTCAGGGTTTCGGTAATCGGATAGCCTGCGTTGGTGGACAGTTCGGTCAGTGCGTGGTGAGTTTCTTCAGAAATGCGTTTTTGCATGTCGCCCAGATTGACGTCGATCAGGCCGGTATAAAGGTCAGAGTAGTTTACATCAACGTGGATAAGGGAAACTTTTGCGTTGTACGGCCGTGCCATAGAGACGGCTTTTTCTACCAGAACTTTGCTTTCCGGAGAAAGATCAACCGCGATGAGAATGTGTTTGTAAGCCATAGTATTACTCCTTCCATAAAGTTGTCGATGACCAGCCAGCTAGCGATTTTTCTACCTTGCGTCACTCGCGTCCTGCGAACTGTGCGATATGTCTACGCGGGGCTAGCTCAGCCGCGATGAGGTGAATTGTAGAGACTATCCTTACATTATAGCGACCTGGATAATCCGTCAATCCGCCTTGCTTACCAAATAGTTAAACAAAATATTTAGATAATTGCATTGATAGTGATTAACCTTCTGGCAAAAAAATTAACTGATCTCCTACACTATTTAGAGAGCCGCTCTGATGATAAGCTCAAAATGAGCGGTTTTTAGTCGTACTTTTTCATTGACTGTCTGGCAAGTTTCGGGGAGCGGTAGTCCCGGAGCGGAGCTCCGTGGGCGGGTCGCCGGGGAGGTCGTATGATAAGCACCGTTGCATTATTCTGGGCATTATGTGTTGTTTGCATTGTGAATATGGCGCGCTATTTCTCGTCGCTACGCGCGCTGCTCGTGGTACTTCGTGGTTGCGATCCTTTGCTCTATCAGTATGTTGACGGGGGCGGCTTTTTCACCTCGCACGGCCAACCCAATAAGCAGGTACGCCTGGTGTGGTATATCTACGCCCAGCGCTACCGCGATCACCATGATGATGAGTTTATCCGCCGCTGTGAGCGGGTACGTCGTCAGTTCATTCTGACCAGCGCGCTATGTGGGCTCGTGGTGGTCAGTCTTATTGCATTGATGATTTGGCACTGAGCAAAAAAAGCGGGCCAGTTTCCTGACCCGCTTGCTACGGTAACTTCTTTTCTCTTTCGCTTAGATAAGCTTCAGCGAGATCCAGTACAGCGTACCGGACAACAGAATCGCGGCGGGTAATGTGAACACCCACGCCATCAGAATGCTGGTCACCGTTTTACGCTGCAGACCCCCACCGTCGACAACCATCGTCCCCGCGACGGAGGAAGAGAGTACGTGGGTGGTGGACACCGGCATCCCGGTGTAGCTGGCCAGACCGATAGAGACGGCTGCCGTCATCTGCGCAGACATCCCTTGAGCATAGGTCATGCCTTTCTTACCAATCTTCTCACCGATGGTGGTCGCCACGCGGCGCCAGCCGATCATGGTACCAATACCCAGCGCCAGCGCGACCGCCATGATGATCCAGATCGGCGCATACTCAATGGTGCTCAGCATATCGGTTTTCAGTTTCTTCAGCAGACGCTGATCGTCAGCGCTTACGCCCGGCAGCTTCGTCACTTTATCGGTTGTGTCGGAGATGCACAGCATGATGCGACGCAGTTGGCCGCGCTGCTCAACGCTCAGCTTGTCATAGCTTTCCACATTGTTCGACAGCATCGCCTTCGCGCGATCCAGCGCGTTAAGGGTGTTTGCCGGATGGCAGTGGAATTCCGTCGGCTGCGTCGCGGCCGGTTCCGGAGATGGAATGAGTTGATCGACGCCCGTCACTTTCTTCAGCAGATCAGGATGCTGCTGGAAGTAGATTTCGACGTTGTTGATGGCATCACGGGTACGGGTGATTTCATAACCCGAGGCATTCATGTTCACCACGAAGCCCGCCGGCGCCACACCAATCAGTACCAGCATCACCAGACCAATGCCTTTCTGACCGTCGTTCGCGCCATGCGAGAAGGCCACGCCGATAGCAGAAAGAATCAGGGCGATACGGGTCCAGAACGGCGGCTTTTTCTTGCCGTCTTTCTTTTCACGTTCCGCAGGCGTGAGGTGAATACGGGCGCGTTTTTTGGTACCGCTCCAGTAGCGACGCAGAAGGAAAATCAGGCCGCCTGCGACCACCAGGCCAACGATGGGCGAGACGATCAGCGAGGCAAAAATACCCATGACTTTCGGGATGTTAAGTGCGTCCACCACTGACGTGCCGGTCATCAGCGCATTGGTTAAACCGATGCCGATAATCGCGCCAATCAGCGTGTGGGAACTGGAGGCGGGTAAACCAAAGTACCAGGTTCCCAGGTTCCAGATGATGGCGGCGAGCAGCATGGAGAACACCATCGCGAGTCCGTGCGAAGATCCCATGTTGAGCAGGAGATCGGTCGGTAACATATGCACGATGGCATAGGCCACGCTGAGACCGCCCAGCAGCACACCAAAGAAGTTGAACACCGCAGCCATGACCACCGCAAGCTGCGAACGCATCGCACGGGTGTAGATCACGGTTGCGACTGCGTTGGCTGTATCATGGAAGCCGTTGATTGCTTCGTAGAACAGCACAAAAGCCAGAGCAAGCAATAATAAAAGCCCGGTATGTAAATCCAGGCCAGCAAACAAATGTAGCATAGGACGTTACGCCATCTTGAGGACATGAACGCGGCGCATTATCAGTGACTTTAGCGGCGCGGGCAAAGTGAAATATAGACTTTTTTTGATTTAACGTCTGAATACAATAGTGCCTATAAAGAATTATCTTATATATTTCATATAAATACTTCTTCCTAAGGATTTTGTCGCTGGTGCGACCACTGAGATAACTTTACAATTCACGCCCTGAATTCAGAGAGGAACGTAAAGTGGAAAGGTTTGATGCCATTATTATAGGCGCTGGCGCGGCAGGTATGTTCTGTGCAGCACAGGCAGGACAGGCCGGCAGTCGGGTGCTGCTCATTGATAATGGAAAGAAGCCTGGCCGCAAGATCCTCATGTCCGGTGGGGGTCGCTGCAACTTTACGAACCTTTATGTTGAGCCGGCGGCTTATTTGAGTCAGAACCCGCATTTTTGCAAGTCTGCGCTGGCGCGCTATACCCAGTGGGATTTCATCGATCTCGTGGGTAAACACGGTATTGCCTGGCATGAAAAAACGCTCGGGCAGCTTTTTTGCGATGATTCCGCACAGCAAATCGTCGATATGCTGGTGGCGGAATGCGAAAAAGGCAATGTAACCCTGCGCTTACGCAGTGAAGTTCTGAGCGTTGCGCGGGATGATGATGGTTTTACGCTGGAGCTGAACGGGGCGATCGTCGGCGCGAAAAAACTGGTGATTGCTTCAGGCGGGCTGTCGATGCCAGGTCTGGGCGCGTCGCCGTTTGGCTATAAAATTGCCGAACGGTTTGGCCTGAACGTTTTGCCAACCCGCGCCGGGCTGGTGCCGTTTACCCTGCACAAACCGCTGCTGGAGCAGCTTCAGGTGCTGTCTGGCGTTTCCGTTCCGTCGGTCATCACCGCGCAGGACGGTACCGTCTTTCGTGAAAATCTGCTCTTTACCCATCGCGGCCTTTCTGGCCCTGCGGTTTTACAGATTTCCAGCTTCTGGCAGCCAGGCGAATTCGTCAGCATCAATTTACTGCCGGATGTCAGTCTGGATGACGTCCTTAACGAACAACGCAGCGCCCATCCGAATCAAAGCCTGAAGAATACGCTGGCGATGCTGCTGCCGAAGCGTCTGGTGGAGTGCCTGCAACAGCTCGGGCAGATCCCTGACGTCTCGCTCAAACAGCTCAACGTTCGCGACCAGCAGACGCTGATCGATACGTTGACCGACTGGCGCGTACAGCCGAATGGCACTGAAGGCTATCGCACGGCAGAAGTGACCCTTGGCGGGGTAGACACCCACGAACTGTCGTCACGCACCATGGAAGCGCGCAAGGTGCCGGGTCTCTACTTTATCGGCGAAGTGATGGACGTCACTGGCTGGCTGGGCGGTTACAACTTCCAGTGGGCGTGGTCCAGCGCCTGGGCATGCGCGCAGGATCTTGCCGGGGAATAAGTGATTCACCCTGCATATCATTACAAACGATAAGCGAATAGACATCATCCATAATGATGCTAGTATTCCATTGATACTAGCTATGAGTATGCGTGTTTCATTTACGGCCAGGAACGCTGATGATGACAACATTACTACCCGTTTTTCGCACTTCTCTGTCATTCACTTTCCTTCACGGCGAGCGCAGTCATGACGTCTGCATGTCGCCCGGCCACTCTCACTTTTTCCTTCTTATCCCGGAGGGAAGATACCGCTGAACGTCCGTTTAGTGGGGTTTTGTGACACGCATTGTTTACTAACAGGGATTATGGCGGGTCGATTATGGACAACATTAAGCGTCATCTGACGTGGTGGGTTGTGGGCGTACTGGTGGTGATCGCTGCTGGCGTGTGGTGGGTACTACGGCCCGCAGGCGTACCGGACGGTTTTGCTGCCAGCAACGGCAGAATCGAGGCGACGGAAGTGGACATCGCCACCAAAATCGCCGGACGTATTGATACCATTCTGGTGACAGAGGGGCAGTTTGTTCGCCAGGGCGAAGTGCTGGCGAAGATGGATACCCGCGTGTTGCAGGAGCAACGGCTGGAAGCCATCGCACAAATCAAAGAGGCCGAAAGCGCCGTGGCTGCCGCACGGGCGCTGCTCGAACAGCGGCAAAGCGAAACCCGCGCTGCCCAGTCGGTGGTGAAACAGCGTGAAGCCGAGCTGGATTCCGTCTCCAAACGTCACGTCCGTTCCCGCTCGCTCTCCCAGCGTGGCGCGGTCTCGGCGCAACAGCTGGATGACGATCGCGCCGCGGCGGAAAGCGCACGTGCGGCGCTGGAGTCGGCAAAGGCGCAGGTCTCCGCGACGAAAGCAGCGATTGAAGCCGCACGCACCAGCATTATTCAGGCGCAAACCCGCGTCGATGCCGCGCAGGCGACCGAACGGCGGATTGTTGCGGATATCGAAGACAGCGAGCTTAAAGCCCCGCGTGATGGCCGGGTTCAGTACCGCGTGGCGGAGCCGGGCGAAGTGCTGGCGGCGGGCGGTCGGGTGCTGAATATGGTCGATCTCAGCGATGTTTACATGACGTTCTTCCTGCCTACCGAACAGGCAGGTTTGCTGAAAATTGGCGGTGAAGCCCGTCTGGTGCTTGATGCCGCACCGGATCTGCGTATTCCTGCCACTATCAGTTTTGTCGCCAGCGTCGCGCAGTTCACGCCGAAAACCGTTGAAACCAGCGATGAGCGCCTGAAGCTAATGTTTCGCGTCAAGGCGCGTATCCCCCCGGAATTACTCCAGCAGCATCTGGAATATGTCAAAACCGGACTGCCAGGCATGGCGTGGGTGCGACTGAACGAACAGCTTCCCTGGCCTGACTCGCTGGCGGTGAGGTTGCCGCAATGACCTCTCTGGCGCTGGTTCCCGTTCCTCCCGTGGCGCACCTTGACGGCGTGAGTCAGCATTACGGGACCACGGTGGCGCTGAATAACATCACGCTGGATATCCCCGCGCGCTGCATGGTGGGGTTGATTGGCCCCGACGGCGTGGGGAAATCAAGCCTGCTGTCGCTCATTTCCGGCGCTCGGGTGATTGAGCAAGGCAACGTCATGGTGTTGGGCGGCGACATGCGCGATCCGAAACACCGTCGTGACGTCTGTCCGCGTATTGCGTGGATGCCGCAGGGGCTGGGAAAAAACCTGTATCACACGTTGTCGGTGTATGAGAACGTCGACTTCTTCGCCCGTTTGTTTGGTCATGACAAAGCCGAGCGCGAAGCGCGGATTACGGAGTTACTGAACAGCACCGGTCTTGCCCCGTTTCGCGATCGTCCGGCGGGGAAACTCTCGGGCGGGATGAAACAGAAGTTGGGTCTGTGCTGTGCGCTGATCCATGATCCGGAATTATTGATACTGGATGAACCGACCACCGGCGTTGATCCCCTGTCTCGCGCCCAGTTCTGGGATCTGATCGACAACATCCGTCAGCGGCAGACCAACATGAGCGTGCTGGTGGCGACGGCGTATATGGAAGAAGCCGAGCGTTTTGACTGGCTGGTGGCGATGAACGCCGGCGAGGTGCTGGCGACCGGCAGCGCGCAGGAACTCCGCGATCAAACCGCCAGCGCGACGCTGGAACAGGCGTTTATCGCCCTGTTACCGCAGGCGCAGCGCCAGGCGTATCAACCAGTGGTGATCCCGCCGTATCACGCAGAGCAGGAAGAGATCGCCATTGAGGCAAAAGACCTGACCATGCGCTTCGGCAATTTTGTCGCCGTCGATCACGTTAACTTTCGCATCCCGCGAGGGGAGATTTTTGGCTTCCTCGGTTCCAACGGCTGCGGTAAATCGACCACCATGAAGATGCTGACCGGGCTGCTGCCTGCCAGTGAAGGTGAGGCCTGGCTGTTTGGTCAACCGGTTGACCCGAAGGATATCGACACCCGCCGCCGGGTGGGCTACATGTCGCAGGCGTTTTCGCTGTACAGCGAGCTGACGGTTCGACAGAACCTTGAACTCCACGCCCGGTTGTTTCACATCCCGGAAGCGGAAATCCCCCAGCGCGTTCAGGAGATGAGCGAACGTTTTATGCTGGCGGAGGTTGAGGATACGTTGCCCGAGTCGCTCCCGCTCGGCATTCGCCAGCGGCTGTCGCTGGCGGTGGCGGTGATCCATCGCCCGGAAATGTTGATCCTCGACGAACCAACCTCCGGCGTTGACCCGGTGGCCAGGGATATGTTCTGGCAACTGATGGTCGATCTGTCGCGTCAGGACAAAGTGACCATTTTTATCTCCACCCACTTTATGAATGAAGCCGAGCGCTGTGACCGCATGTCGTTGATGCATGCCGGAAAAGTGCTCGCCAGCGGTACGCCGCAGGAGCTGGTTGAACGGCGCGGGGCTGCAAGCCTTGAAGAGGCGTTTATCTCCTGGCTCCAGGAGGCGGCGGGCCCGGCGCCTGAAGCCTCTGTGCCAGTTGAAACAAAACATGAAGAGGCGAAGCCGCCGCGTCAGGGATTCAGCCTGCGGCGACTGTTCAGCTACAGCCGTCGCGAAGCACTGGAACTCAGGCGCGATCCGGTACGTTCGACGCTGGCGCTGCTGGGAACGGTGATCCTGATGCTGATCATGGGTTACGGCATCAGCATGGACGTCGAAAATCTGCGTTTTGCCGTACTCGATCGCGATCAAACCGTCAGCAGCCAGGCCTGGTCATTGAATCTGGCGGGTTCGCGCTACTTCATTGAACAGCCGCCGCTGACCAGCTATGACGATCTCGACCGGCGGATGCGTTCCGGCGAGGTGGCGGTGGCCATCGAAATCCCGCCCAACTTTGGCCGTGACATTGCGCGGGGGACGCCGGTGGCGATTGGCGTCTGGGTGGATGGCGCCATGCCCAGCCGTGCCGAGACGGTAAAAGGTTACGTGCAGGCGATGCACCAGAGCTGGTTACAGGACGTGGCGAGCCGCCAGCCGACGCCGGTGGGGCAGAGTGGACTCATGACCATTGAAACGCGTTATCGCTACAACCCGGACGTGAAGAGCCTGCCGGCCATTGTGCCGGCGGTCATCCCGTTGTTGCTGATGATGATTCCGTCGATGCTGAGTGCACTGAGCGTGGTGCGGGAAAAAGAGCTGGGGTCGATCATCAACCTGTACGTAACGCCTACCACCCGCAGTGAGTTTTTGCTGGGTAAACAGCTGCCATATATCGCGCTGGGGATGCTGAATTTCCTGTTGCTGTGTGCTCTGTCGGTGTTTGTTTTTGGCGTACCGCACAAAGGCAGTTTCCTCACGCTCAGCCTGGCCGCGCTACTGTATGTCACCATCGCCACCGGGATGGGGCTGCTGATCTCCACGTTCATGAAGAGTCAGATTGCGGCGATTTTTGGCACGTCCATCATTACCCTGATCCCGGCGACGCAGTTCTCCGGGATGATCGATCCGGTGGCGTCGCTGGAAGGACCGGGGCGGTGGATCGGCGAGATCTACCCAACCAGCCATTTCCTGACGATCGCCCGCGGCACATTCTCGAAAGCATTGGATCTCACCGATCTCTGGCCGCTGTTTGTACCGCTGCTGATCGCCATCCCGGTGGTGATGGGGCTGAGCGTGCTATTGCTGAAAAAACAGGAGGGGTGATGCGCCGACTACGCAATATTTATAATTTAGGCATCAAGGAGTTGCGCAGCCTGTTGGGCGATAAGGCGATGCTGACGCTGATCGTGTTTGCCTTTACCGTCTCGGTATACTCCTCCGCGACCGTGCTGCCGGGGTCGCTGCATCTCGCGCCGATTGCCATTGCCGATATGGACCAGTCGCAGCTCTCGAATCGTATCGTCAACAGCTTCTACCGTCCGTGGTTTTTACCGCCGGAGATGATCACCGCCGATGAGATGGATGCCGGGCTGGATGCGGGTCGCTATACCTTTGCGGTCAATATTCCGCCTAACTTTCAACGGGACGTGCTGGCCGGAAGGCAACCAGATATTCAGGTGAACGTTGACGCCACGCGTATGAGTCAGGCGTTCACCGGCAACAGTTACATCCAGAATATCATCAGCGGCGAAGTGAACAGTTTTGTCGCGCGTTATCGCGATAACAGCGAGCCGTTGGTTTCGCTGGAGACCCGAATGCGCTTTAACCCAAACCTTGATCCGGCGTGGTTTGGCGGGGTGATGGCGATCATCAATAACATCACCATGCTGGCGATTGTGCTGACCGGTTCGGCGCTGATTCGCGAACGTGAACACGGCACGGTGGAACACCTGCTGGTGATGCCGATCACCCCGTTTGAGATCATGATGGCGAAAGTCTGGTCGATGGGACTGGTGGTGCTAGTGGTCTCGGGGCTGTCGCTGATGCTGATGGTGAAAGGGGCGCTCGGCGTGCCGATAGAAGGGTCCATTCCGCTGTTCATGTTGGGTGTGGCGCTGAGCCTGTTCGCCACCACCTCGATCGGTATTTTTATGGGCACGCTGGCGCGTTCCATGCCACAACTGGGGCTGTTGATGATTCTGGTGCTTTTGCCACTGCAAATGCTATCTGGTGGTTCCACGCCGCGCGAAAGCATGCCGCAGGCGGTGCAGGACATCATGCTGACGATGCCGACGACACATTTTGTCAGTCTTGCGCAGGCAATTCTCTACCGCGGCGCCGGGTTCAGCATTGTCTGGCCGCAGTTTCTGACGCTCCTCGCCATTGGCGGCGTATTCTTCCTGATCGCGCTACTGCGTTTCAGAAAGACGATTGGCACGATGGCGTAATCAGATGCCGGATGGTGGTTACACCTTATCCGGCCTACGGGAGCGCAAAATCCAGGCCGGGCAAGCGAAGCGCCCCCGGCGGCATCGTTGACGCTTACTCTTCCTTCGGCAAACACTGTAAATGGCCGTGGCGCACGCCGCGCTGGGCGATAACATCATCGGCAAAATGCTGAACATCGCCCATATCGCCTTTCAGGACGGCAATCTCCAGACAGTCGTCATGATTGATATGCACATGCAGTGTGGCGACGGACAAATCATGGTGATGGTGCTGGGTCGACACAATGCGACTGGCTAAATCACGCTTCTCATGTTCATACACGTAGGAGAGCACCGCAAAGCCCTGGGTGCCGTGCTCCTGAGTGGTTTCCTGCGCCAGCGCGCCGCGCAGAATGTCACGAATGGCTTCGGAGCGGTTGTTGTAACCACGACGCTGGCTCAGGCTATCCAGCGTCTCCAGTAAATCGTCATCAAGCGTGATGGTGACTCGTTGCATCAGATATCAACCTTACGAAATGGCGCGATGGCGCACGGGGTAGGCGGGGAGTACCGCCTTTTGTAGCACACGACCGGCCTCGGAGGAAAAGGTTAATGCCTCACCCACCGTTTGTGTCTCAACTATTTGCCCGTCTTCCATCACCATTACGCGATGGCAAAAACGCTCCACCAGCCGCAGATCGTGGGTGATAAACAGGCAGGCGGTACCAAACTGCTGCTGTAGTTTTTTGAGCAGACGAATGACGCCTGCCTGCAACACCAGATCGAGATTCGACACCGCTTCATCGAGAATCAACAGTTTCGGCTCCACCACCAGTGCGCGGGCCAGACAGACGCGCTGGAGCTGACCGCCGCTGAGCTGTGGCGGACGTTTATCCAGCAGGTTTTCATCCAGATCGACGGCGTTAAGCATCTCGCGTACTCGCGCCAGCTGTTCGGCTTTGGACAATGAGAGTAAATGACGCATCGGCTCACGCAGGATCTCGCAGACGGTTTTACGCGGATTCACCGCGCTAATGGAATCCTGAAAGACCATCTGGATATCACGGCGAAATGCCTTTTGTTTAGCCCGGTTCAGTTTTGCCAGCGGTTCACCGCGCCAGCTCACGCTTCCCTGACTAGGCGATTCCAGCCCGACCAGCAGACGCGCTAACGTACTTTTCCCGCAACCGCTGCGCCCCAGCAGGGCAACGGTTTCGCCGCTTTTCAGGTTCAGGGAGACGTCTTTCAGTACCTGCTGATGCTGATGTTTCCCCAGACTGGCATGGGCATACTGATGAGAGAGGTCAGAGACGCTGAGTAAAGTCATGAGGCTAACTCCATACCGTACAGGGCGAGATGTGCCGATACCAGACCGCGGGTGATGGCGTGTCTGGGGGCCCTGAACAGGGTTTCCACGTCGCCCTGTTCGACGATGTTTCCGTTATCCATCACCGCCACATCGTCGGCCAGTCGTGCGACCACACCCATATCGTGCGTCACCAACAGCATGCCCGGCGCCCGGCTCTGCATAATGCTCTCCAGCAGATCGAGGATGCGCGCCTGCGCCACCACATCCAGGTCGGTGGTCGGCTCATCGGCGACGATAAACGGCGCATCGGACAGTACCGCCATCGCGATCATCATGCGTTGCAGCATGCCGCCGCTCATCTCGAACGGATAGAGCTTCAGCACGCGATCGGCATGCTCCAGGCCCACGGCTTGCAGGGCGTGGATAAGCGTGGCGTCATCTGCCGGTTTACCCAATGCCTGACAGGTTTCCCGCGCGTGAGTCGCCATCGTATGCAGCGGATTAAACGCGCTGCGCGGATTTTGCATAATGGTGGCGATTTTGAACCCTCGCAGGGAACAAGGTGCCACCGGCTTACCGTCAGCAAGAAGCGTTCCGCTTGTCTGGCGAACGCCTGCGGGCAAAATCCCCAGCGCCGCCGCGCAGGTCAGCGATTTACCGCTACCGCTGCCACCCACCAGCGCCAGCACACGTCCGCGTTTGAGCGTCAATGATACGTCGTGCACCAGCGGGCGATCGGCCTGTAAGGCGATGTTTTGCAGTTCAATGTGCTGTGGCATCAGTGGGCATGCTCCGTGACCAGATGAGGATCCAGGTGATCGCGCAGGGCGTCACCCACCATATTGAAGGCCATCACGGTGATAAACAGCGCCAGCCCCGGCCAGAACATTTGCAGCGGCTGGGTCCAGATGTACTGGCGGGCGTCGTTAATCATCACCCCCCATTCCGCCGTCGGTGCCGTCACGCCAAGGCCGAGGAAAGACATCCCGGCAACGTGCAGCATCATGTGGCCAATATCCAGCGTGGCCAGCACCAGTAACGATGGGATCACCGCCCCGGCCAGATGGTCGATGAATACCCGGACATGACCCGCGCCGGAAAGCCGTGAGGCGAGAACAAACTCGCGCTGGCGCAGGGAGATGACCAGACTGCGCACCATCCGCGCATACCACGCCCAGTGTGACAGGGCGATGGCGATAATCACGTTGGTGAGTCCCGTGCCCAATACGCCGACCATGAAGAACGACAGAATGGAGGTCGGGAAGGTCATAAACATATCGGCGATACGCATGGTGGCCTGATCGACGCGACCACCCAGCAGTCCAGCGCTACCACCGACGATCAGTCCCAGCGCCAGCACCAGCAGCAGACAGGCCATCACCGAACCCAGCGACACGCGGGTCGCAGCCAGCAGGCGAGAGAAAATATCGCGTCCCAGATGGTCTGTACCCAGCCAGTGCTGGCTGTCCGGCGCCAACAGGCGCGAGGGTAAATCGATCGCTTGCGGATCATACGGCAGCCACCACTGGCTGGTCAGCGCAATCACCGCCAGCAGGGCGATGACAATCATGGCCAGACGAACCGACCAGCGTGAAGAGAGGAAAAAGTTCACGAGTGCGCTCCTTCATGACGACGAATGCGCGGGTCCAGCGCGGCGTTCAGCAGATCAACAATCAGGTTACAGACCACGAAGACCACCACCATCATCAGCGTAAAGCACTGAATCACCGGGTAGTCGCGGTTAAAGATGGCCGAGACGGCATAGCGGCCAACGCCAGGCCAGGCAAAGATGTTCTCGATAATCATCGTCCCGCCAATCAGTTCGCCGATGTGCATCCCGACCGCGGTGATGACCGGCAGCGAGGCGTTACGCAAAATATGGCGGCGCTCGGTTTGTTTGTCGTTCAGTCCGCGCAGGCGCGCCCAGGTGACGTGACGCTGCCCGGCGACTTCTAACATGCTGGCGCGCAGGAGTCGGGCATTAATCGCCAGGGACATAAAGGCGATCGACACCGCCGGTAAAATAAGATGCTGCCAGCCGCCGTAGCCCATCGCGGGCAGCCACTGCAGGTATACCGAAAAGAACATCACCAGCAGGAAGGCGAGCCAGAAGTTCGGCATCGACACGCCGAGAAAGGCGATCAGTCGCACGACGAAATCTGGCAGACGGTCGCGGTGGCGCGCCGCCCAGATGCCGAGCGGTACGGAAGTCAGCAGGATCAGCACCAGTGCCGCGCCCGCCAGTTCCAGCGTCGCGGGCAGGAAATTCAGCATGTCATCCAGTACCGGGCGCTGGGTAGCGAACGAGATACCAAAATCCAGATGCAGCGCTTTCCACAGCCAGGTGCCGTACTGCACGACAAGCGGCTGATCCAGTCCCAGCATTACGCGGGTTGAGGCCACCATTTCCGGCGTCGGCGGCAGGTTCGATAAGCGCAGATAGTCGAGCGCCGGGTCGCCGGTGCCCAGGCGCAGCATCAGGAAGATGATCACCGAGGCGGCGAAAATCATCGGAATCAGCAGCAGAATGCGCCGCAGTACATAACGCAACATCAGGGTTTCACCGGTTTAATCTGTTCGAACGGAATTTCAGAAGCGATAGGCGCATACGGAATTGTGCCCAGTTCAGGTCTGGCGACCACCATCATCGAGACATAGCTGATGGGCAGATAGACCGCATCGTTGTGCAGGCGGGTCAGGATGTCTTTGTACAGCGCCTGACGCTGGGTGTCGTCGGTGGTTTCCAGCACCTCGCCAATCTCTTTGTCAATCAAGGCTTTGTCAGCCAAACCCTGCTGTGCCTGGTAATCCGCATGCGACGGCACGCGCATCGAACTCATAAAGGCGTGCGGGTCATACGGCGCGCCCCAGGTGCGGTTGAAGATCATACCGAAGCGACCGTCGCGCTGGCGTGCGTAAATACTGCTCTCTTCTTCGCCGATCAGTGCGACATCAACACCAATCTGGC
This sequence comes from Citrobacter freundii complex sp. CFNIH2, assembly GCF_002880615.1. NCBI lineage: Bacteria > Pseudomonadati > Pseudomonadota > Gammaproteobacteria > Enterobacterales > Enterobacteriaceae > Citrobacter > Citrobacter freundii complex sp. CFNIH2. The sequence continues at coordinate 4,258,442 of NZ_CP025757.1, forward strand.
GCATATCGGCCTGGATAATTTCCGCCATCGACTTACTCAGCGCATCGGTGCCAATGAACGACAGCTCAATGCGCAGCGGTTGACCGTTTTTCTCACGAATGTCTTTGCCCGCGGGTAGCGTCCAGCCGGCTTTTTCCAGCAGATCTTTCGCCTGCTGCGGGTCGTACTGACGTGGTTTCAGGCCAACGTTGGCATAAGGGACCGTCGGGGCGAACAGCGTGTCGGCGACCTGCTGCGTGCCGTACAGCGCATTGTCGATCAACGATTTCTTGTTCACCGCATAGTTCAGTGCTTCACGTACTGCCAGCTCATTGGTCGGTGCTTTGGCCGAATTGAGCGCCAGCATTACCGTTTCAATCGGCTGGGAAAGCTGGGTACGGTAGTTCGGGTTCTGACTGAAACGGGCGAAGGTATCGAGCGGCAACAACCCTTCGTTACCGTACAGCAGGTCGATGTCGCCAGTTTCAAACGCTACGGCGCGGGTCGTCGGGTCCGGGATCACTTTGACGGTAATCTTTTGAATCTGCGGCTTTTCACCCCAGTAGCGATCGTTGCGTACCAGTACATCGTACTGATTGAGCTTCGACTCTTTCAGTACCCATGGGCCGGTGCCAATCGGCGCTTTAATGCCGCGCATCGTTTCGTTGTCTTTAAATTGCGATGGCGCGATAAAACGGAACGGGCGCGGCAGCGCCAGCTCTTGCAGGAACGGGTAATAGGCGCTTTTCAGGGTGATTTGTAACTGGTTTTTGTCGAGCGCTTTCACGTCGACGATCTGATTGACCAGTTCCAGCCAGGCATGACGCTGACGGTTATCGAGTACCACGCGGAAGTTTTCCGCCGCGGCATGGGCGTCGAACGCATCACCGTTTGAGAAGGTCACATTATCACGCAGGGTGAAGGTCCAGGTTTTGCCATCTTCCGTGTGGGTCCAGCTTTTCGCCAGCCACGGAATGACCGAACCATCGGCCTGATACTTCACCAGCGGTTCATAGACCATGCTCTGGGCGAACATCTGGTTAGGGGTATACAGATGGGGGTTAAGTGGCCCAACGTTGACCGGCCAGGCGGTAGTGATTTCATCAGTGGCAGCGGCGTGCGTAAGGAATGACGCACAGGCCAGCAGCGCAAAAAGTGTGCGGCGTAGTCTGGACAAAATGGTGATCCCGAATGATGTAGAGGTACGACTTAATGAGTATGACGATTCTAAAGAATCATCATACTTTTGACGTGTTCTGGATCAAGAGAAGGGCGGTCAAAGGCGTGAATTATACGAAAATCGTATGTCATTCACACTCTCCAGACATCGTTGCGCCTTCGTCCAACTTGCCTTTGTATGGCGAAAGCGATTTTTCAGCAACCCTAAGGATATTGTGGTGAATGTTATGACTCACTATTTTAATATGGGTGATTAATGAGAGTTTTAATCTCTTTTCTATTTTTTAATTATACCCAATAAACCTCAAGATGCAGATTTCAGCACCTGAAAGTGATCATTAATTCGGGATGACAGAGAACCTGCTATATCCGGCAGCGTCTGGTTAAAAAACTCAGATATTGCGTCCCTGAATTCCTTCGTACTACTGAAGTAACGATTATTCCGGGCATGTTCGTTCATTAACTTCCACATTCGCTCTATCGGATTCGGATTCGGACTGTAAGGTGGAAGATAATGTAGCCTGATATTTACCACCTCCGCCCAGTCTTTCACTAACTGTGAACAGTGATAACCTGCTCCATCCAGAATAACGTGAATTTTCTGGTTGTAATCAGGATAAACCTTTCGTATCTCATTGAAAAAACGGGATACGTTATATTCATTAATCGTTTTATATTCGCAGATTAGCGGGTATTCCGGGGTCTTCAGATTCAGCGCCCCCATGATATTCAGCCGGGTACGACCTGCCTGTTGTTTTTACTGCTTTTTTCTGACCTTTGCATATCCAGCCGTAGCTGATTTTAGTGGCCTGAGTTGGATGGACTCCATCAATAAAAAGAACCGGTTCATCACCCACGGTTTCTTTCAGTTCCTCATAATATTCAATAAATTGTCTTTGTTTCTCTTCACTGAACTTATGGGGGACACCTGACGGCTTTTTGTAAGTGAAGCCGTTACGATGCAGCTACTTGTTCATGCCCGGAACGCTGAAAACGATGTTCCATGTCCGGGCAACAAACGCAATAACATCGCGGGCATGGTGAAACAAATTATCGGTTAACTGACTGATTAATAAGGCTGTTTGTTCAGAACTGAGTTTACTGTCTGAGCCGCCGTTTTCGGGCTTAAGCTTGCCTTTGTTCAGAAACTCGCTGATATGGTGGTCAACGGTCGTCTGATGCAGACGTAAAGCCTGAGCAATCATGGCAGAACTCCAGCCTTCGGAGGCCAGAAGAATGGCTTTAATACGATCGCAAACGCGCTTGTCACGACTGGAGTCGTGAAGGCGCTCAAGTTCAGCTTTTTGTTGGTCAGTGATGAATATTTTCATGGTGAACAGCATGATCTCCTGTTGCCGAAAAATCAAGCATCTTCAATGATCACGGGTATAAACATTAAATTTGTTTTTTTATTGATTATGAATTGGTTTCGCGAAAGACTACGCATTTGAATATAATTCTTATTTATTTTATTTGTTTTATTTATTTGATTCTATTAAATATTTATATCTATTATTATTTCTTTTTAATTATGTTATTAGATAATAAATTTGACTTTGAATAAATAATTTTACTCTCAACAAGATTACGCTCATCTTGCTGAATGTTCGATAATGATGAATTGGAATGCTGAGGAGAGGATCATGAGCGGAAAACCGGTCGCCCGGATGGGCGACATGACGGCTGTCGGCGGCCCGATAGTCCAGGGCTCGGCGGGCGTGATGATTGGCGCACCCACCGGCGTGGCCTGCTCGGTCTGCCCTGGCGGCGTCACCTACGGCCCGCCGGTCAATCCCTTACTCGGCGCCAAAGTCCTGCCCGGTGAAACCGATATCGCCCTGCCCGGTCCCCTGCCGTTTGTTCTCACCCGCGCCTACAGCAGCTACCGGACGAAAACGCCTGCCCCGTCGGGCATCTTCGGTCCCGGCTGGAAAGCCCCTTTCGATATCCGCTTACAGCTTCGCGATGAGGAACTTATCCTCAATGACAACGGCGGACGCAGCATTTACTTTGAACACCTGTTTCCCGGTGAAACCGCCTTCAGTCGTAGCGAACGCTTCTGGCTGGCGCGAGGCGGTGTGCTGACACTGGACAAGAGCAATCCCCTGCACCATCTCTGGCTGAGTCTGCCGGAAGACGTCCGGACCAGCGAGCATGTGTACCTGGCAACAGACAGCCTGCAGGGACCGTGGTGGCTGCTGGGCTGGAGTGAGCGGGTGCCGGGTGCGGATGAGGTCCTGCCCGCACCGCTGCCGCCGTACCGGGTGCTGACCGGGCTGACGGATAACCCGGGGCGCACGCTCACCTGTCATCGTGAGGCTGACGGGGTGTTCACCGGCCATATCACGGCCGTCACCGACGGCGCCGGTCGCCGCTTTCGCCTGGCGCTGTCCACGCAGGCGCAGCGCGCGGACGCTGCCCGCCGGTCTGGTTTAGCGGCCTGGCCTGAGGCGCTGCCTGCCACGGGGTACGGTACCGATGACGGTATCCGTCTGGAGGCGGTCTGGCTGGTGCAGGACCCGGCATACCCGGACAGCCTGCCGGCGATACCGCTGGTGCGCTATGAATACACTGACCGCGGGGAACTGGCGGCGGTGTATGACCGGGGCGGCGTGCTGGTCCGGCGCTTCACATACGATGCCGGTAACCCCGGCAGGATGGTGGCACACGGTTATGCCGGACGTCCGCAGACCACCTACCGCTACGATGCCGCCGGCCGTGTGGTGGAGCAGCACAACCCGGCAGGGCTGGATTACCGTTATGAGTATGAGAAAAATGCCGTCGCCATCACCGACAGTCTGAACCGCCGTGAAGTGCTGCACACTGACGGTGAAGGCGGGCTGAAGCGGGTGGTGAAAAAGTGTCACGCCGACGGCAGCGAAACCCTCAGCGAGTACAACATCCTGGGCTGGCTCACCGCGCAGACCGACGCTGCGGGGAGAAAAACGGAATACCGGCACAATATTGCCTCCGGTGACGTTTCAGAAATCACATCACCGGATGGCCGGCGTGTGCGCTATGGTTACAACAGCCGGCGGCAGTTAACCTCCATCACATACCCGGACGGGCTGCGGAGCACACAGGAATACGACGATAACGGCAGGCTGACAGCGGAGACGTCGCGTGCTGGCGGGACGACGCAGTATTTTTACGACAGTCCGCAGGATGAATCCCCCTCTGCAGTACAGGATGCCACCGGCAGCCGGAAACAGCTGACCTGGAGCCGCTACGGACAGTTGCTGACCTTCACCGACTGTTCGGGGTATCAGACCCGGTATGAATATGACCGTTACGGCCAGACCACCGCCATTCACCGCGAGGAAGGGCTGAGTCTTTACCGGCAGTATGATACCCGCGGCAGGCTGGTCAGCCAGAAAGACGCACAGGGACATGAAACCCGTTACGGCTATAACGACGCCGGCGACCTGACAGCCGTCACCGGACCGGACGGCGTGCGCACGGAAACCGCGTATGATGCGGCGGGCCGGGCAGTGAACACCACCACCGGCGGCCTGACGCGCCGGGTGGAATACGATACCGCAGGCCGTGTGACGCAACTCACTAACGAAAACGGCAGCCACACCACCTTCACGTACGACCTTTCGGACCGTCTGACACAGCAGACCGGCTTTGACGGCAGGACGCAGCGTTACCGCTACGCCGCCACCGGGCAGCTTATACGCAGTGAGGACGAAAGCCTTGTCACCCTCTGGCATTACGATGAATCAGACCGGCTGACGCACCGCACCGTCAACGACGAGGCGGCGGAACAGTGGCGCTACGACGAACACGGCTGGCTGACGGAGCTGAGCCATCTCAGCGAGGGACACCGCGTCACCATTCACTACGGTTACGACGATAAAGGCCGCCTCATCAGTGAGCAGCAGACGGTGAATGCCCCTGAGACCGGGGAACTGTTATGGCAGCATGAGACACAGCAGGCATACAGTGAGCCGGGGCTGGCGAACCGGTTTAAGCCGGACGGTCTGCCGCTGGTGGAGTGGCTGACGTACGGGAGCGGTTATCTGGCGGGAATGAAGCTGGGCGACATGCCGCTGGTGGAATACACGCGAGACCGACTGCACCGTGAGGTGTCGCGGCGGTTCGGTCCGGACACCCTCCCGGAAAGTTATGAACTGACCAGCATATACACACCGGGCGGCCAGCTTCAGCAGCACCTGACGCAGCCGCAACTGAACCGGGAATACGGTTACGATGAGGGAGGCAGGCTGGTACGCATCAGCGGGCCGCAGCAGACAAGGGCGTTCCACTACAGCGATACAGGGCGCTTAACAGGAGTCCACACCACCCGTCCCGGTCTGGACATCACCCTGCTGTATGCCACGGACCCGGCGGGCAACCGGCTGCCGGACCCGGAGTTTTACCCTGAGAGCAGCAGCACGGTGTGGGCGGATAACCGCATCACGGAAGATGTGCAGTACCTGTACCGCTATGACAAATACGGCAGACTGACGGAGAAGACGGACCGCATCCCGGAAGGGGTTATCAGGATGAACGACGAACGAGCACACCGTTACGAATATGATAACCAGCACCGGCTGGTCCACTATGTGCACACACAACACGGCGAAACGCAGACAGAGGGACGGTATATTTACGACCCGCTGGGCCGTCGGGTGGGTAAACGGGTGTGGAAGCGGGAGCGCAGTCTTGCGGGGTATATGGCGCTGGCGAAAAAGGCGGAAGTGACGTGGTACGGCTGGGAGGGAGACAGGCTGACGACCACTCAGACGGCACAGAGCCGCGTCCAGACAGTGTACGGGCCGGGGAGCTTCACGCCGCTGGTACGCATTGAAACCGACAGTGCAGAGCAGGCGAAGGCACAGCCCCGGAGCCTGGCGGAGAAGCTGGCGCAGGAAGGAAGTGAAGACGGTCAGGCGGTACAGCTTCCGGCAGCGCTGGTGACCCTGCTGGACAGGCTGGAGGACGAGCTGAGGCGTAACGCAGTGAGCGAGGAGAGCCGGGCATTTCTGGCGCAGTGCGGCCTGACGGTGGAGCAGATGGCGGGACAGCTGGAGCCACACGATGAGCCGCAGAGGACGCTGCATCTTTACCACTGTGACCATCGTGGTCTGCCGCTGGCGCTGATTACCCCGGATAACCAGATGGCGTGGCGCGGGGAGTATGATGAATGGGGAAATCTGTTGCATGAAGTTAATCCGGATAATCTACAACAGTTTATCCGTCTGCCGGGGCAGCAGTACGATGAGGAGTCGGGGCTGTATTACAACCGGCACCGGTATTATGCGCCGGGGCTGGGACGGTATATCACGCAGGACCCGATAGGGCTGAAAGGGGGATGGAACCTGTATAATTACCCATTGAATCCGATTGCAGGAATAGACCCTTTAGGTTTAGCTACTTGTATGTATAGTATAACGATAGGTATGCTTTCATGTGTTTCGGATATACCAAATGTTGATAATGTCCATGATGTGCTGAATATACCCGTTGCATCTGGGAATAACGGTAATAATATGCAATGTAAAAATAATCCTGACTGTACTCATTTAGCAAATAGGGGGCCAATCCCTCAAGGTTTATGGACATGGAATGTCAATGGACCTGGTGCCAGAAATACTAAACCTAATGGTACCAGACTGGTTCCCTCTGATGATACAGAGACTTATGGTCGAAGTGGTTTCTTAACACATAGTTGTTTGAATGCATTCGGGCCATCATTAGGTCCACGATTTTGTTCTGAAGGTTGTGTTACTGGCTCTTCGGAGGATATGGAGACATTAAATGAGATGTTGGCTGCTGAACCTGATAGTTCATTAACTGTAACGGATTAATTAGCATGAAACCAATCATTTTCATTTTCCTGTTTTTATTGTTTTTTTCTAATGCGACTCTGGCGGACCTGAGATTGCGAGAGTTAAAAGTGGCTGAAAATGCTATATTGTGGGAGAGAATATCTTCAAGCACAAAGGAAGGTAGAGAAGCTTGTGGGAGTAGTTCTTTTGCGTGCAAAGATTCAGATGCTGAACTTGGATTAGCCTATATAGCAGTAAGTAATGACAGAGCATCTCTTGCTTCATTATCAAAGATAATGCAATATAAAATAGATGCTAGCCTCTCTGAGTCATATACGTGTTATCTGTTAAATAAAGGGAAGCGTATAAAACCATTTTTAAAAAATTTAAACCCGAAACAACTTGTAGATGATTGCATTAAAGAAGTGCTATTTATAAAAAAAACTAATGCACCTAGATTCTCTGATTTAAATATCAAATATATATGTGCGAATGAAAGTAATATACAATGGAGGATTGATGATACGATCAAGGGCATTAACAAGTCAGTTAAATGTACGGATGAATAATGAAATAGATCACCATAAATCGAGTAGTCATCTGTCATGGTAACTGTGTGGTGAAGATTGAAATTGTATTCTAATAGGAACGGGTGTCACGCATCGGGACAAGGGATGTATCTTACTCAGGACCCGATAGGGCTGAAAGGCGGGCTAAACCCTTATATGATCCTACCCACGTAATGTGGACACGGTGCTAAGCGAGGTTCTGGTTTTCAAATTGTTCAGGGCTGAGTCCGCCACAGGCACTGTGTCGGCGCCACCGATTGTAATCACACTCGATATAATTAAACACCGTTGTCCGCATGATTTCCCGGCTGATAAAACGTTCCCCGTGGATACATTCCACTTTCAGCGAATGGAAGAAGCTTTCCGCGCAGGCATTGTCGTAACAACAACCCTTCGCACTCATACTCCCGCGCAGATTATACCGCTTCAGTAATGCCTGATAGTCCGCTGAACAGTATTGCCCGCCGCGGTCTGTATGGACGATGACATTTTCCGGGCGTTTACGTCGCCATAGTGCCATCTGTAGCGCATCGCACGCCAGTTGTGCTGTCATCTGCAGCGACATCGACCAGCCGATGACCGCACGGGACCACAGGTCAATCACCACCGCCAGATACAGCCAGCCCCCATCTGTGCGCAGATACGTGATGTCGCCTGCCCACTTCTGATTTGGCCCCCCGGCGTGAAAATCCTGCTTCAGCAGATTCTCTGATACCGGCAGACCATGTTCACGGTAGCTGACCGGCCTGAACTTACGTGCGGCTTTTGCCCTAAAGCCCTGACGACGCAGGCTGGCAGCGATGGTTTTGATGTTGTATTCCGGCAGTTCATCCGCCAGCTGCGGTGCACCATACCGCTGTTTTGCACCACTGAATGCCTGCCGGACAGTTGCATCACAGACCAGACGGAACCGCTGCCGTCGGTTTTGCTGATGGCGGCGCAGACACCATGCGTACCAGCCACTGCGGGCCACGCGCAGCACCCGGCACATCGCTTTTATGCTGAACTCTGCCCGATGACTTTCGATAAAGACATACTTCATTTCAGGCGCTTCGCGAAGTATGTCGCGGCCTTTTGGAGGATGGCCAGCTCTTCGTCCCGTTCTGCCAACTGGCGCTTAAGTCGGGCAATTTCAACAGCCATTTCCTGCTCACGTTCGGAAGAGGAATGCGCATTTTTTATCTTGCTGCGCCAGGCATAGAGTTGAGATTCATACAAGCTGAGTTCACGGGCGGCGGCTGCCACACCAATGCGTTCAGCAAGCTTTAGGGCCTCCTGCCGGAACTCGGGCGTGTATTGCTTACGGAGCTTGTTGCTGGTTATGGTTGATTTGGTCATGAGTCACCTCTGGTTGAGAGTTTACTCACTTAGTCCCGTGTCCACTATTCGCGGGTAGGATCAGAATACGGTTTTTTAATGTCTGCATTGTTATGCCGGTCACTCTAATAAGAGCTGTTCACAAGGAAAAAAGAGGCCACTCTTTGGCTACGGTTTTCAGTTGTGGAGCATCAAAAACCGCTTGTGGGGAGATAACTGTCTCATTCAGTGGAATGTTTTTACCGTAGCGTTCTTTGAGTTTGGCCTGTACCGCTGGTTGTTTGAGATCGAAATCTTTTAGTTTTTGCAATTCGCCGACACGCATGCCCAACGCATTGTGATAAACCTTCCACACCACTTCCGAACAATACTGGCGATCGTCAGTCCAGGAAAAAACCAGATCATAAGGTTTGCCGAGATAGCTTTTCGTCATTTGTATTAGCTTGTGCTGTTGCTGCGATGACAGTCCACCGTTCACTCGCCTGACGATATACTTTCCATTCTCACCGCGAGCAATCCAGTTCGGCAATGCGGTAAAGACAACCGGCCCAATAGCTTCAAAGACATAGGGCTTACCGTTACGTATGACCACCATGCCAGTATGGCTATAGTTCGAGTGAGTTGCCAGTTGGATAGCTTTACTTTGGGATGAGCGAGAAACCTGAAAGATAATGTCGCCAGTTTGCGGTTCCCAGGCAAAAACAGGAGTCGCAACCAGAAGACTGAAAATAAGTAAACCGCGATTCATGGCATAACATCCTTGTTACACAATTAAGAAGAGCAGCACTCGTGCCGCTCTTCTCTGCATCAATATTCCCACGTCTCCGGGTCGATCCCCAGTTCACGCATGATCTCTTTTGCCGCTTCCGGAATTTCGTCGCTGCGCTCTTTGCGCAGATCGGCATCGTTTGGCAGGGGTTGTCCGGTAAAAGCATGCAGAAACGCTTCACACAGCAGCTCGCTGTTGGTGGCGTGACGCAGGTTGTTCACCTGACGACGCGTGCGTTCATCGGTGAGGATTTTTAACACCTTCAGAGGAATGGAAACCGTAATTTTCTTTACTTGTTCACTCTTCTTACCGTGCTCAGCGTATGGGCTGATATATTCGCCGCTCCATTCAGCCATGAGATACCTTAATCCTCTTCGTCATTAATATGGGGCAAGACCACACCATCAGTGTGACTACTCGCCGTAATTCCGCATAGTTTACCGTACAGGCGATACCGTGACACGGATTAAGCACCTGTAGTTGTGCGCTAATGCAGATAATTTTAACGGCTATTTCCAGTTTGCTCAATCTATACGCAAAGAAGTTTAGATGTCCAGATGTATTGACGTCTATTGTTAACCTGTTTACTCTGGGACCTGATTTTTCATCGACTCAGCTCAGGAACACCCTAACATGACGCGTAAACAGGCCACCATCGCAGTGCGTAGCGGGTTAAATGACGACGAACAGTACGGTTGCGTCGTTCCGCCGATTCACCTTTCCAGCACCTATAATTTTACCGGTTTTAATGAGCCTCGTGCTCATGACTACTCCCGTCGCGGCAACCCTACGCGCGATGTGGTTCAGCGTGCGCTGGCCGAACTGGAAGGCGGTGCGGGTGCGGTGCTGACCAATACCGGTATGTCGGCGATTCATCTGGTGACGACCGTGTTCCTGAAGCCTGGCGATCTGCTGGTGGCGCCGCATGACTGCTACGGCGGCAGCTACCGCCTGTTTGACAGTCTGGCGCAGCGCGGATGCTATCGCGTGCGCTTTGTCGATCAGGGAGATGAGCAGGCGTTGCAGGCCGCGCTGGCCGAAAAACCTAAACTGGTGCTGGTTGAAAGTCCGAGTAATCCGCTGTTACGCGTGGTGGATATTGCGAAAATCTGCCAACTGGCGCGTGAAGCCGGAGCCATCAGCGTCGTTGACAACACTTTTTTAAGCCCGGCGCTGCAAAATCCGCTGGCATTGGGCGCCGATCTGGTGTTGCATTCATGCACGAAATATCTGAATGGTCACTCTGACGTCGTGGCGGGCGTGGTGATAGCCAAAGATCCGGAAATCGTCACCGAACTGGCATGGTGGGCGAATAATATCGGCGTGACCGGCAGCGCATTTGACAGCTACCTGCTGCTGCGCGGGCTGCGTACGCTGTCGCCGCGCATGGAAGTGGCGCAGCGTAATGCACAGGCAATCGTCGATTATCTGCAAACCCAGCCGCTGGTGAAAAAGCTGTATCACCCGTCGCTGCCGGAAAATCAGGGGCATGACATTGCGGCGCGTCAGCAGAAGGGTTTTGGTGCAATGTTGAGTTTTGAACTGGATGGCGATGAGCAGACGCTGCGTCGTTTCCTGAGCGGTCTGTCGTTGTTTACGCTGGCGGAATCCTTAGGGGGAGTGGAAAGCTTAATCTCTCACGCCGCAACGATGACGCATGCCGGCATGGCGCCAGAAGCGCGTGCTGCCGCCGGGATCTCCGAGACGCTGCTGCGTATCTCCACCGGTATTGAAGATGGCGAAGATTTAATTGCCGACCTGGAAAATGGCTTCCGGGCTGCAAACAAGGGGTAAACATGAGTGTGATTGCGCAGGCAGGGGCGAAGGGTCGTCAACTGCACAAATTTGGTGGTAGTAGTCTGGCTGACGTGAAGTGTTATCTGCGCGTCGCGGGCATCATGGCGGAATACTCACAGCCTGACGACATGATGGTGGTTTCCGCTGCGGGCAGTACGACCAACCAACTGATCAGTTGGCTGAAATTAAGTCAGACCGATCGCCTCTCTGCGCATCAGGTACAACAGACCCTGCGTCGCTATCAGTGTGAACTGATTAGCGGCCTGCTTCCCGCCGACGTGGCGGAGGCATTAACCAGCCTGTTTATCAGCGATCTGGAACGTCTGGCAAATCTGCTGGACAGCGGTGTGAATGACGCCGTGTATGCGGAGGTTGTGGGTCACGGCGAAGTGTGGTCGGCGCGACTGATGTCCGCGGTGCTCAATCAGCAGGGCATGGAGTCGGCCTGGCTGGATGCGCGTGAGTTCTTACGCGCCGAGCGCGCTGCGCAGCCGCAGGTGGATGAAGGGCTTTCTTACCCGTTATTGCAGCAACTGCTGATCCAGCATCCGCAGAAACGTCTGGTCGTGACCGGCTTTATCAGCCGCAGTAATGCGGGCGATACGGTGCTGCTGGGCCGTAATGGTTCTGACTATTCCGCCACGCAGATTGGCGCGCTGGCGGGCGTTTCCCGCGTCACCATCTGGAGCGACGTGGCCGGGGTGTACAGCGCTGACCCGCGTAAAGTCAAAGATGCCTGCCTGCTGCCGTTGTTGCGCCTGGATGAAGCCAGCGAGCTGGCGCGTCTGGCGGCGCCGGTTCTGCACGCCCGCACGCTGCAGCCGGTTTCCGGTAGCGATATCGATCTCCAGTTGCGTTGTAGCTACACGGCGGATCAAGGCTCCACGCGTATTGAGCGCGTACTGGCTTCCGGTACCGGCGCGCGTATCGTGACCAGCCATGACGACGTCTGCCTGATTGAATTCCAGGTGCCTGCCAGCCAGGACTTTAAGCAAGCGCATAAAGATATCGATCAGGTCCTCAAGCGTGCGCAGGTGCGTCCGCTGGCCGTTGGCGTCCATACCGATCGTCATCTGCTGCAGTTCTGCTACACCTCGGAAGTGGCCGACAGCGCCCTGCGAATCCTCGATGAAGCCGGCCTGCCGGGTGAACTGCGTTTACGTCAGGGGCTGGCGCTGGTGGCGATGGTGGGCGCGGGCGTCACCCGTAACCCGCTACACTGCCATCGTTTCTGGCAGCAGTTGAAAGGACAGCCAGTAGAATTTACCTGGCAGTCGGAAGAGGGTATCAGCCTGGTGGCCGTGCTGCGTACCGGCCCGACGGAGAGTCTGATTCAGGGTCTGCACCAGTCCATTTTCCGCGCTGAAAAACGCATCGGCCTGGTGCTTTTCGGCAAGGGCAACATCGGCTCCCGCTGGCTTGAGCTGTTTGCCCGCGAGCAGAGCACGCTCTCGGCGCGTACGGGTTTTGAATTTGTGCTGGCAGGGGTGGTGGATAGCCGTCGCAGCCTGCTGAACTACGAAGGGCTGGACGCCAGTCGGGCGCTGGCGTTCTTCAATGATGAAGCCATTGAACAGGATGAAGAGTCGCTGTTCCTGTGGATGCGCGCGCACCCGTATGACGATCTGGTGGTGCTGGATGTGACCGCTAGCGAACAGCTGGCGGATCAGTATCTCGACTTTGCCAGCCACGGTTTTCACGTTATCAGCGCCAACAAACTGGCCGGGGCGAGCACCAGCAATAAGTATCGCCAGATCCACGACGCGTTTGATAAGACCGGGCGTCACTGGTTGTACAATGCTACCGTGGGCGCAGGATTGCCGATCAACCACACCGTGCGCGATCTGATCGACAGCGGCGACACTATCCTGTCGATCAGCGGGATCTTCTCCGGCACGCTGTCCTGGCTGTTCCTGCAGTTTGATGGCTCTGTGCCGTTTACCGATCTGGTGGATCAGGCCTGGCAACAGGGGCTGACGGAGCCGGATCCGCGCGTTGACCTGTCGGGTAAAGATGTGATGCGCAAGCTGGTGATTCTGGCACGTGAAGCAGGCTACGACATCGAGCCGGATCAGGTCCGCGTTGAGTCGCTGGTTCCCGCGCATTGTGAAGAAGGCTCAATCGACCACTTCTTTGAGAATGGCGATGAACTGAACGATCAGATGGTGCAGCGTCTGGAAGCAGCCCGCGAAATGGGGCTGGTCCTGCGCTATGTGGCGCGTTTCGACGCCAACGGCAAAGCGCGTGTCGGTGTGGAAGCCGTTCGTCCAGAGCATCCGTTGGCAGCGCTGCTGCCGTGCGATAACGTCTTCGCTATTGAAAGCCGCTGGTATCGCGATAACCCGTTGGTGATCCGCGGGCCCGGCGCCGGGCGTGACGTCACCGCCGGGGCAATTCAGTCGGATATTAACCGTCTGGCGCAACTGCTGTAGTTTTTTGCCGGATGGTGCTGCGCTTATCCGGCCTGTAGTTCGGGTATAATCCAGGCCGGATAAGATGCCTCAGCATCCTGTCCGGCGCGTTACCGCCCGGCAAACACCTCTTTTGCGGCGAACAAACCGTTCAGCGCTGCCGGGAAACCGGCATACACCGCCATCTGCATCATGACCTCGATAATCTCCTCCTGCGTTAATCCAACATGCAGCGCGGCAGCGATGTGAACCTTCAACTGCGGCGTGGCGTTGCCCAGTGCGGTTAAGGCGGCAACGGTGGCGATTTCCCGACTACGTAAATCCAGCCCAGGCCGGGAATAAATGTCGCCAAAAGGAAACTCAATCAGATAGCGAGCGAAGTCGGGAGCGATGTCCTTCAGGCTCTCGACGACGGCATCGCCGCCTTTGCCATCAACCTGCTGTAGCAGGTTTTGACCGGTGATAAATCGTTCTGAATGCATGGTGTCTTCCTCATCTGTCAGGGGATGGCGTGAGGATAGGATGGGTGGAATGATTTGGATAATACCGTTTCCGTGATACCTTTTCGGTATGACAACACCGCCTCTGCACTCTCTGGATATTCGCCTGCTGCGTTACTTTGTCGTGGTGGCGGAAGAGAACAACATGAGCCGGGCAGCCCTGCGACTGTTTATGTCGCAACCGCCGCTTAGCCGCCATATACGCCAGCTTGAAGAACGTCTGGGGGTGACGCTGTTTGTCCGTCACACCAAAGGGTTGACGCTGACGAATGAGGGGCTGCGCGTGCTGGAGATCGTGCGTCCGCTGCTGGAACAGCAGGATAAAACCTATGCGGCCCTGAGCCAGCTTGCGCCAGACGGCGTGCAGTCGTTGCGCCTGGGGCTGACGACGGCATTTGAGCAGGGCGTTTTCGCCGCGCTGGAAACGCAACTGAATACCCGGGTCGACACCCTGCGTCTTGTGCGCCAGGGCTCGCCCGATCTCGTACGTCAGGTGCGACGCGGAAAACTGGATGCTGCCGTGGTGGCGCTGCCGCTGGAGACCACCGGACTGGCTATCACGCCGCTCGACTGGCGCGAGCCGCTCATCGCTGCGCTACCTGCTATCTGGCCAGAGTCTGGCAGTGACGCCCTCTCCCTGAAGGCACTTAATCTCCGACCGCTGTTCTGGTTCAGCCGGGAACGAAATCCGGCCTTCTTTGACGCTACGCGGGCGCGCTTTCAGCGCGTGGGTTACGCTCCTGCTTGTCTTGAAGAACCGCTGGAGCATGACGTTCTGCTGGCGCGAATTGCCCATGGCGATGGTCTGAGCTTATTTCCTGCTTCCTTTGCTGCTATTCAGCGTCAGGGCGTGGTTTTTCGTCCACTGAGTGACGGCGAGCTCAGTGTTCAGGCGGGGCTGGCGATGCTGCCGGAGAACGCTGCGCGCTTACAATGGCTGAAAAGCGTGATGCTATCCGCCGGCATCGCCGACTAACGTGAATTTTTTTCATCTTCCCTGACTTTTCCTCACCATCAACGATGATTTTTCAGTTGACGTCATCGCGCTTTTCCGTCATTTTTACATCTGGACGTCTAAACGGATAGATGTTCACAACACAACATATAATGACAAGCGATTGATGAGGTAAGGTATGAGCTTTTTTCACGCCAACCAGCGGGAAGCCCTGAATCAGAGCCTGGCGGAAGTCCAGGGTCAGATTAACGTTTCGTTCGAGTTTTTCCCGCCGCGCACCAGTGAAATGGAGCAAACCCTGTGGAATTCCATCGATCGCCTGAGCAGCCTGAAGCCGAAGTTTGTTTCGGTAACCTACGGCGCCAACTCTGGCGAACGCGACCGCACGCACAGCATCATCAAAGGGATTAAAGATCGCACCGGTCTGGAAGCCGCACCGCATCTGACCTGTATTGATGCGACCCGCGATGAGCTGCGCACTATTGCACAGGACTACTGGAACAACGGAATCCGCCACATCGTTGCGCTGCGCGGCGATCTGCCGGCAGGCAGCGGCAAGCCGGATATGTATGCTGCCGACCTGGTGAGCCTGCTGAAAGAGGTAGCCGACTTTGATATCTCCGTCGCCGCTTACCCGGAAGTGCATCCGGAAGCGAAAAGCGCGCAGGCGGATCTGCTCAACCTGAAACGCAAAGTGGATGCCGGGGCTAACCGCGCCATCACCCAATTTTTCTTTGACGTCGAAAGCTACCTGCGTTTTCGCGACCGCTGCGTCTCTGCGGGTATCGACGTGGAAATCATTCCTGGCATTCTGCCGGTCTCGAACTTTAAGCAGGCGAAGAAGTTTGCCGATATGACCAATGTGCGCATTCCGGCGTGGATGTCACAAATGTTTAACGGCCTCGATGACGATGCGGAAACCCGTAAGCTGGTGGGGGCAAATATCGCCATGGACATGGTGAAAATTTTAAGCCGGGAAGGGGTGAAGGACTTCCACTTCTACACTCTGAATCGGGCAGAGATGAGCTATGCCATCTGCCACACACTGGGTGTGCGTCCGACGGCGTGATACTGGCGAGGGCCGGATAAGCGTTGGCGTATCCGGCGAGAACGCCACATTGCGGGTGAAGGGCCTTCCGGCCCTGACTCGCCTGGCTGAGGAATCAGAAATCAGCAGGCCGTTCAAAACCGGGATCGCAGTAGAACGGGTAGCTATCAAAGTTATCCCCTCCACCCACGACTCTGGGGTCGTGCTCCTCTCTCAGTTGTTTCATTAACGCCTCGTCCATTTCTTGCAGAACCGCAGCATACTGCGGATCGCCAGCCAGGTTTTTCAACTGATCGGGATCGGAGACAACATGGTATAACTCCTTGTCTGCTCGTTTGCCCGTCGCTAATGCGAAAAGTGGGGCGACGCCGGGCTCGTTGCGATTTGTCACCAGCCAGGCTTTTGACGGTCCGGCATCGATGTTAGCAAATCCTGCATAATCTTTTGTTGCAACGGTATTGAAATCAACCGGCTTCTGATTGGGGCGACCGGCAGGCCAGCGATCGGGCTTGAAATTACGAATATATAAATACTCTTGCGTACGAATAGCCCGCATTGGATACCCTTCCAGAGGTTTTTCTCCGCCATCCATATGACGCTCCATCGCGGTGATGATAGAACGATGTGGTGGTTTTCCTCCCTGCATGAATGGCAGCAGATTGCGTCCGCCAATAGAGTCAGGGACGTTGCCTGCGCCAGCAGCCATAAACGTAGGGGCAAGATCTGCGAGAGAGACCAGCGCATCCGTGTTGCCCTGCGGGCGAATTCCTTTCTTCCACATCATCGCCAACGGTACGTGCGTACCTGCGTCGTACAGTGTCGCTTTGGCTCTGGGGAAAGCCCAGCCGTTATCTCCGGTGATCACAACCAGCGTGTTATCCAGCAGATTTTCTTTTTCGAGTTTCGCAAGCAACTCTCCTGCTTGTTTATCAAAATCCTGCGTGGAGGCCATGTAGTCTGCAATGTCTTCCCTTACCGGTTCCGCATCGGGTAAATAGGATGGGACTGCGCCTGCGGCTGGCATAATTCCCTGACGTTTTCCTTCCCCCTTCGCAAAAGGGCGGTGCGGATTACGGCTGCCAAACCAGAAGCAGAAAGGCGTATCCGAATTCCGTTCGGCAAGAAATGCGTCAAAATCAGCAAATTTTTTCCCTGCAGGGTTTTGTGTTCGTCCCCCGGGGGCGATTTGTCCAGGAGCCCAGCCTTTCCCAGAGAACCCGACGTGATAACCTTGCTTTGCGAGTAATTCGGTATATACATCAAACTTCACGGGGAAAGTACTTGCCAGGTTCGCGCCTTGTTCAAGCTGGTAAATGGGTCTGCCTGTCAGAATAGCGCCGCGTGATGCAGTACAGGTTGGTGCGGCCGCAAAGGCATGGGTGAAATTAATACCGTCGCGCTTAATTCGTTCAAATGTTGGAAGCTTCAATCCCAGACAATCAATCGCTCGTGAATTTTGCCAACTCCAGTCATCGGAGATGAGTAATAAGATATTAGGGCGTTGCTTAATTTCTTTTGCAAAAGCCTGATGCTGCACTAAAGCAAGTACGGCAATCGCTTCACAGAATGTTCGCCTTGTGATTCCTGTCATATTTATGTCCTTGAAGAATTAATGACTCTCTGTACTTAATGATTGTGCATCAATAATAAACTTTTAATGATTTTAATATCCGATACCCAGGCGGTTATGCCACTAAGGTATCTATGCCTGTACGTCGGTAGGCCCTGGTGTTCATGGCACTCTGTTAAACGGTGCATGTTTAATTCATTCGTTAATTGAGCAGGCCGATCAGCATCGAACTATATATCTGTAATTGATGCGTTGGGGTAATTAACGGTCCTCTACAAAAGGCTCGAAACGATAATTAAAACACTGCGGTCTTATGATTGGTGTGATAATTGTCACGCTTGCTGGTTGTCGTCGGGTGTTCTATCTTTTTATATTCATTATAAAAATAATTAAAAGATTACTTATTGGGAAATAAAATGATGTGCGGCGTCGCCATTGAAATATTACTGAAAAAAGGCGGCTATTTATTATGTATAATTGTAATCGCGTGGCACAGTGACTGGCGAATAACAGACATTTTGGCAATTTGAAGGTCCACGCACTCTGCACTCCGTATCCATTAACATCATCAGTGGCGCGACGACTCTGATGCGGCTGGTATCGTTGAGTACCCTAAGGTTACATTTTCAGAGTGAATGACGTTAACGCGTTAAGAGATCATTGGACACATTCACCTTCATAATCCAGGGTTATTGTTGAAAGTTTACGGACTCGTCGACATTTCTATGCACAGGTTTTGCTATGTTGGACAGCGCCAGAAGGAAACAACTATCAAATCTGTAGATTTTATCATCTATAACTTATCTGCAGAGCTGTATATCTTGGTATAAAACACTGAAGGGAGCAGGAAGATGAGCAATCAAGAAGACGATCACAAAACGTTATCTGCTGGAAAGTGCCCATTCCATCAGGGCAATCATGATGAAAGCGCTGGAGCAGGAACAACCAGTCGTGACTGGTGGCCTAACCAACTCCGCGTCGACCTTTTAAACCAACATTCCAATCGCTCAAACCCGCTGGGTGAAGAGTTTGACTACCGCAAAGAATTCAGCAAATTAGATTATGCCGCGCTAAAAGGCGATCTCAGAGCGCTTCTCACCGAATCTCAACCGTGGTGGCCTGCTGACTGGGGAACCTATGCCGGTCTGTTTATCCGCATGGCCTGGCACGGCGCAGGTACCTATCGTTCTGTTGACGGACGCGGCGGCGCGGGTCGTGGACAGCAGCGTTTCGCTCCCCTGAATTCCTGGCCGGATAACGTGAGCCTGGATAAGGCGCGTCGCCTGCTGTGGCCAATCAAGCAAAAATACGGTCAAAAAATTTCCTGGGCTGACCTGTTTATTCTGGCGGGTAACGTCGCGCTGGAAAACTCCGGCTTCCGTACCTTTGGTTTCGGTGCGGGTCGTGAGGACGTCTGGGAACCGGATCTGGATGTAAACTGGGGCGATGAGAAAACGTGGCTTGCCCACCGTGACCCCGAAGAACTGGCTAAACGTCCTTTAGCCGCCACCGAGATGGGGCTGATTTACGTTAACCCTGAAGGTCCTAATGCCAGCGGTGAACCGCTTTCTGCGGCCTCAGCGATTCGTGCAACCTTTGGCAACATGGGGATGAACGACGAAGAGACCGTTGCGTTAATTGCGGGTGGCCACACATTAGGGAAAACCCACGGCGCAGGCCCGGCGACGCACGTCGGCCCTGACCCGGAAGTGGCACCGCTCGAAAACCAGGGTTTAGGCTGGAAAAGCGATTTTGGCAGCGGTGTGGGCGCGGATGCGATTACATCCGGACTGGAAGTGGTCTGGACGCAAACCCCAACCCAATGGAGCAACTACTTCTTCGAGAACCTGTTCAAATATGAGTGGGTACAGACGCGCAGTCCGGCTGGTGCCATTCAGTTTGAAGCGGTCGATGCGCCAGAAATTATTCCTGATCCGTTCGACCCGTCGAAAAAACGTAAGCCGACGATGCTGGTCACCGACCTGACGCTGCGTTTTGATCCGGAATTCGAAAAAATTTCCCGTCGTTTCCTGAACGATCCGCAGGCGTTTAACGAAGCCTTTGCCCGCGCGTGGTTCAAACTGACCCACCGTGATATGGGGCCGAAAGCGCGTTACATCGGACCGGAAGTGCCAAAAGAAGATCTGATTTGGCAGGATCCGCTGCCGCAACCCACCTTCAATCCAACGGAAGAAGATATCCTGAGCCTGAAGTCTGCCATTGCGGATTCCGGTCTCTCAGTGGGCGAGCTGGTGTCCGTTGCGTGGGTGTCTGCGTCGACCTTCCGCGGCGGTGATAAACGTGGCGGGGCGAACGGTGCGCGTCTGGCATTAGCGCCGCAGCGCGGCTGGGATGTCAATGCGATTGCTACGCGTGCGCTGCCGGTTCTGGAGAAAATCCAGCGTGATTCCGCTAAAGCGTCGCTGGCCGATATCATCGTTCTTGCTGGTGTCGTGGGGGTTGAAAAAGCCGCCAGCGCTGCAGGTGTCAGCATTCATGTGCCGTTTACTCCAGGTCGTGTGGACGCGCGTCAGGATCAGACGGATATTGAGATGTTTGAACTGCTCAAGCCGCTCGCCGATGGGTTCCGTAACTATCGCGGCGAACCAGGCGCGGCAGCGACAGAATCTCTGCTGATCGATAAAGCGCAGCAGTTGACTTTGACCGCACCGGAAATGACCGTGCTGGTGGGTGGTCTGCGCGTGCTTGGCGCGAACTACGATGGCAGTAAACACGGTGTCTTTACCGATCGTCCGGGCGTACTCAGCAATGACTTCTTCGTCAATCTGCTGGATATGCGTCACGAATGGAAACCGGTTGATGAGTCAAACGAACAGTTTGAAGGTCGCGATCGTCAGACCGGTGAAGTGAAATACACCGCTTCCCGTGCCGATCTGGTCTTTGGCTCTCATGCGGTGCTGCGTGCTCTGGCGGAAGTGTATGCCGGTAGCGATGCGCACGTGAAGTTCGTGAAAGACTTTGTCGCGGCATGGGTGAAAGTGATGAACCTGGACCGTTTTGACCTGCAGTAAGCCCAACACTGACGTAATCTGACCCCACTTCAGCGACTGCTTGCAGTCGCTGAAGTGTATTTGTAGGGGTATAGTGTCCGCAGGAAACGTCAATCTACTGGATCTATCATGTCTGTCTCAGGAAAGGGCAATCCACTGGCAATCGGTGGTCTTATCTTGCTTACCCTTATCTGGAGCTATAGCTGGATTTTTATGAAGCAGGTCACGAGCTATATCGGCGCGTTCGACTTCACTGCATTACGCTGTATCTTCGGAGCCTTAATATTATTCATCGTCCTCCTTTTGCGCGGCCGTGGTCTGCGCCCGACGCCATTTCGGTTTACGCTGGCGATTGCGCTGTTGCAGACCTGCGGGATGATTGGCTTTGGCCAGTGGGCGCTGGTCAGCGGCGGGGCAGGGAAAGTCGCTATCCTGACCTATACCATGCCGTTCTGGGTCGTCATTCTGGCGGCGCTGTTTCTGGGTGAGCGACTGCGACGCCTGCAATACGCCGCGATTGCCCTTGCTGCAACAGGGCTACTGCTGGTGCTGCAACCGTGGCAACTGGATTTATCAACGTTGAAGAGCGCCCTGCTGGCGATTCTCTCTGGGGTGAGCTGGGGAGCGAGCGCCATTGTCGCTAAACGTCTGTATGCCCGCCATCCGCGCGTCGATTTGCTGTCGTTAACGGCCTGGCAGATGTTGTATGCCGCGCTGGTGATGAGTGCGGTGGCCTGGCTGGTGCCGCAGCGGGAAGTTGACTGGCAGCCGGTGGTCCTCTGGGCGTTGGGATATAGCGCGATTCTTGCGACGGCGCTGGCCTGGAGTTTGTGGCTGTTTGTCCTGAAGAATTTGCCTGCCAGTATCGCCAGTTTAAGCACCCTGGCGGTACCGGTCTGTAGCGTGCTGTTTTCCTGGTGGCTGCTTGGCGAAAATCCCGGTCCCGTTGAGGGTGGGGGAATTGTGCTGATCGTTATGGCGCTGGCAATTGTCAGCCGGAAAAAGCGTGAGCTACAGGCGGTAGAACAGGCTTGATGAAATGAGAAACACTCCCGGCGATGCCGGGAGTGTAGAGCGCGTTATTCCCACTCTTGCAGATAGCGCTGACCGTACTGGTCGGCAACCAACAGCGCTGCATAAACCTGATCCGGCGTTGCGCCGCCAGGCATGTTGTGAATGGTTTCGCCTTCCGCGCAGGAGGCTTCCGCCACGATACGCATTTTCGCCGGGATATCCTGTTTGATATCCAGTTGCGCCAGCGTAATCGGCAGACCGACGGAATGGCATAGTGCGGCAACGGTCTCAATCTCTTCAACCGGCGCGTTTTCCAGAATAAGCTGAGTCAGCGTACCAAAGGCCACTTTTTCACCGTGATAGTAGTGGTGCGCATCCGGGATCGCCGTCAGGCCGTTGTGAACCGCGTGCGCGGCAGCCAGACCGCCGCTTTCAAAGCCGACGCCGCTCAGATAGGTGTTGGCTTCAATCACGCGTTCAAGCGCCGGGGTCACGACGTGCTGCTCGGCGGCGAGCATCGCTTTTTCACCCTCTTCGAGCAGCGTGTTGTAGCACAGTTCAGCCAGCGCCAGCGCCGCCTGAGTGCATTTGCCGCCCGCCATGGTGATCGCGCCGCTGCGTGAACACGCGCGCGCTTCAAACCAGGTGGCCAGCGCATCACCAATCCCTGCGGCTAACAGACGCGCCGGGGCGCCGGCAACGATTTTGGTGTCAACGATAACCATATGCGGGTTGTGCGGTAGCAGCAGATAACGGTCAAATTCACCGGCATCGGTGTAGATAACCGAAAGGGCGCTGCATGGCGCATCGGTTGAGGCGATGGTCGGGGCGATCGCCACAGGCAGGTTCATAAAGTGGGCAAGGGCTTTGGCGGTATCCAGCGTTTTACCGCCGCCGATGCCGAGCACGGCGCCACACTGCGCGTTTTCCGCCACGCTGCGCAAACGGTCGATCTCGTTTTGCGAGCATTCACCGCCAAACGGCGCAACTTCCAGCGCCAGTTCTGCATTTTTAAAACTTTTTTCCAGCTCGCCCTGAGCGAAACCGAGAACAAATTTGTCGCCGACAACCAGCCAACGTTCAGCCAGCGGCTTGAGGTATTCGCCAAGACGTGTGATGACATCTGCACCCTGGATGTACTTACCGGGGGATTGAATAATGCGATCCATACTTTATTTCCTCTTTTATCCGTCATAATTCAGGCTGCAGATGCGTTGGCTTCTGAGTTACTCGTCTCATCCATGAGACTTGCCCTTACGGGCCGCCGCTCCGCGACGTTCAAATCTGTTCCTGACAGATTTGTCGCTCACCCCAGTCACTTACTGGTGTAAACTCCTGGGATTCGCTGCGTCGCCGTCTTCCTGCCGCGTGAATTATTTAGCCTAAAAATGAATGCTTCCGAATGCGTTTTTCCAGTCTTGTTCAAACTTCTCAACAGCTGACTGTACCGCAGGGGTATCGAGCATTTGTTGCGCTACATCTAAAGGAAGGGTGATTGCTTCACAGCCCGCCAACAGACAATCCAGCGCCTGGCGTGGCGTTTTAAAACTGGCGGCCAGCACTTTGCTTTTTGGTGCATGACGTTCCAGTAGCGTCTGTAATTCCTGAACTGTGCGGATACCGTCCCCGCCCTGGGCATCTACGCGGTTGACGTAAGGCGCGACATATTTCGCCCCCGCCAGCGCGGCAAGCAGTCCCTGAGAGGCGCTGTACACGGCGGTGCCCAGAGTGACTATGCCCTCTTTTTTCAACTGCTTGATGGCGACCAGTCCTTCAGAGGTTACCGGGATTTTCACCACAATTCCCGGAACGGCATTGTTCAGACGTTTAGCTTCGTTCACCATTCCTTGCGCATCGCGGCTCATGGTCTGGGCAAACAGAACGCCGTTTTCGCCAATCACCTTTTGCAGACGTGGCAGAACATCCCAGATGGATTCTTTGCTTGCCGCGACAATACTCGGGTTGGTCGTCACCCCGGCGATAGGGAAGATGCGGGCCAGACGTTCGACTTCCGCCACATTGGCGCTATCCAGATACAGTTCCATTTTGCTTCCTCTTAAAGTTCAAGCTCATGTTGCAGCAGGCTGGCAATCGCGTCGGCAGACGCGGCATTCACCAGCGCATTGCGAAATTCTTCGTGCATAATGCGACGGGCCAGGCGCGAGAAGATACGCATGTGCTGGTCCCCCGCAGCGTGTTTGTTGAGCGTGAGCATGATGATGAACTGCGCCTCATCATCTCCCCAGCGGACAGGCGCTTTCAGGCGTGCCACGCTGATAGTGGACTGCTCAATATGTTCAGATTTGCTGTGCGGGATGGCGAAGCTGAATCCCAGCCCGGTAGAGAATACGGCCTCACGCGCCCACAGATCGGCTTCCAGTTTGCGGGGGTAACGGCAGCGGCTGGCGAGCAGCAGATTGTCGGTCATCCCTTTGATCACCTCTTCTTTGCTGCGCCAGTCACTGTCGAGGGTGATGCATTGAGCGGTGACCAGCGGGGCATCCTGCTGCGTCATGCGGAACTGCGCCAGCAGATGTTCCACTTCCAGCGACGTGCGACAGGCCATCGCCTGATTCAGCAATTGTCGGCAGGCTCGACTGTCGAGTTGCGCCATTCGCGCTTTAGCGGCCGGAATGGAGGGGGCGCTCATGCTGATTTCATCCAGCCCCAACCCGACCAGTAATGGCAGAACGGAACCTTTTGCCCCGAGCTCGCCACACAGGCCGATCCATTTCCCCTGACGATGCACCGCCTGCACCGCGAAATCCAGTGCGCGCAGGAAGGCCGGGTTCAGGCTGTTGTAGTGGCGGGTGACTTTGGCGTTATCGCGGTCAACGGCCAACAGGTATTGCGTCAGATCATTGCTACCAATACTAAAGAAATCAATCTCTTCACAGCACTGATCGATGATGAACATCACTGACGGGACTTCCAGCATAATGCCGAGCGGGATCTTCTCATCAAACGGGATCTGCTCATTACGAAGCTGCTGTTTGGCTTCCGCCAGTTTCTCTTTCACCCACAGGATCTCTTCCATCGAGGAGATCATCGGGATCATAATTTTCAGGCTGCCGTGCGCCGATGCGCGCAGGATAGACCGGAGCTGAGTGGTAAACAGCGCGGCGTACTCTTCATAGATACGTACGGCACGATAGCCAAGGAACGGGTTGGCTTCAGCAGGAATATTCAGGTAATCAACGGGTTTATCGCCGCCGATATCCATCGTACGCACAATAATGCTGCGCCCCTGTGCGGACTCCAGCGCCTGGCAGAAAATGTTGTACAGCTCGTTCTCGTCCGGGGCGCTGGCCCGGTCCATATACAGCATTTCGGTGCGGAACAGACCCACCGCCTCCGCGCCGTTGCCAAATGCCGCCTGCGCTTCCACGGAGTGAGCGATATTGGCGGCAACTTCCATACGGATGCCATCGGCCGTGCGCGCTTCCTGGGTCAGCCAGACGCGCTGTTGCTCGCGCAGCGCCTCGTGCACGCGGGCTTCCTGCTGATAGTAGCGGCTGACCGGTTCGTCAGGTGCGACCACCACCGCCCCTGCATTGCCGTCGATATAAACCTCTTGCTGTAGCCACGGGGTTAAGGCGTCAATCGTGACGCCGACCAGGGTGGGGATGTTGAATGAACGAGCAAGAATCACGGTGTGCGAAGTCGTACCGCCGCTTTTCAGCAACAACCCTTTGAGGAACGTTTTGTCCAGTTCCAGGAACTGGCTGGGCGTCAACTCATCCGCCATACAAATGGTGGGCTGGGTCAGTTTTCCCGGTGCCGGAAAGCGTTTTTCACCGTAGATGTGTTGCAGCAACTGGAAACAGACGTCGCGCACGTCCAGCGCGCGTTCCTGCAAATAGCGACTGCTGGAACGGGCAAACTCATCGCAGAAATGGTTGGCGCTGTCGACAATCGCCTGCGCGCAGCTTAAGCCGCGAGAAACGCCAGCCAGCAAATGCTGACGCAAGGAGGTATCGCCTGCCAGCGAGCGGTGGGCTTCCAGAATCGCGCTGGTGGCGCCGTCGCTGTCGAGCAAACGAAACGCAATGTTTTTCACCAGCAGCGTTAAGCCGCGATCCAGCGCCGACTGCTCGCTTTCCACATCGGCTGCCACAGGGAGTTCGCCGAGCGCGTTGAGATCCAGCGAAGAGAGAAGCGTCAGGATGCCGCCCGCGCTGCCAGTGCAAACGCTACGGGCGCGGAAAAGCTGCGGATTCAGGTGAGTCAGTGAAGCCGGTAGCGGTTCTAATTCGCTGTTGCTGACTTCTGCCAGCGGGGCATCGCAGTGGGGGAACTCGTCGCGCAGCCACTGGCTCAGGCGCTGATGGGCATCAGCTTCATCCGCTCCCGTAATCAGCAACTGGCAGTGGTCGCCAGCCAGCGTATCCGTGCCAATCAACGCCAGCGCGCTCTTGGCGTTGCCCTTACGATCGGTTCGCAGGTTGTGCCACTCAATGTGTGAAGTAAAGGTGTTACACAGGGTTTCAACATGGCTTGCCGGACGTGCATGGACGCCATTGGGCAGCTCACAGGTAAATTCCACAATCAGGGCCATTGCCTCTCTCCCATAACAGTTTTCTGCCTACAGCATAAAAGGCCTTGCTTGTTCGCTGCCATGTGACAATTCTGCCAAAAACTGGACAAATGTAATGTAAGGCGAAAAGTGGGAGACAGTTCACAAGTCCTCTCGGTGTCCGTGAATTCTCTTATCCCTCAACTTATGAAGCGGATCGCATTTTTGTACTGACATTACAAAAATCCAGTAAATGGCCTTTTTATCCACTGTCTGCGACCTTGTGGATTGCCTATTGTTTGCCACAACAACGTTATGGACATGGGCAAACACCTGCCCGGGAGCGACTTATGAATGAGTTGGTACAAATCCTGAAAAATACCCGTCAGCATCTGATGACGGGGGTGTCGCATATGATCCCCTTTGTGGTCGCAGGCGGCATATTACTGGCGGTCTCCGTCATGCTGTATGGCAAAGGCGCGGTGCCCGATGCCGCGACCGATCCGAATCTCAAAAAGCTGTTTGACATCGGCGTGGCCGGGCTGACGCTGATGGTGCCTTTCCTGGCGGCGTACATTGGTTATTCCATTGCGGAACGCTCTGCGCTGGCGCCGTGTGCGATTGGCGCCTGGGTAGGCAACAGCTTCGGCGCCGGGTTCTTCGGGGCACTGATTGCCGGGATTATCGGCGGTATTGTCGTGCACTATCTGAAAAAGATTCCGGTCCATAAGGTGTTGCGTTCTGTGATGCCCATCTTCGTGATTCCTATCGTCGGGACCTTTATTACGGCGGGCATCATGATGTGGGGACTGGGCGAACCCGTTGGCGCGCTGACCGCCAGTCTGACCCAGTGGCTGCAAGGCATGCAGCAGGGCAGCATCGTGATGTTGGCAGTGATTATGGGGCTGATGCTGGCCTTTGACATGGGCGGACCGATCAACAAAGTGGCCTACGCCTTCATGCTGATTTGCGTAGCGCAAGGGGTTTACACCGTGGTGGCCATTGCGGCTGTCGGGATCTGCGTACCGCCGCTGGGCTTAGGCCTGGCGACGCTGGTGGGGCGTAAAAACTTCTCTTCTGAGGAGCGCGAAGCCGGTAAAGCGGCGCTGGTGATGGGGTGTGTGGGCGTTACTGAAGGGGCGATTCCTTTCGCTGCTGCTGATCCTCTGCGCGTCATTCCTTCCATCATGCTGGGTTCAGCCTGTGGTGCGGTCACGGCGGCATTGTTCGGCGCTCAGTGTTACGCCGGCTGGGGTGGACTGATTGTTCTACCAGTGGTTGAAGGCAAACTGGGCTATGTCGTCGCGGTGGCGGTGGGTGCGGTGGTTACGGCTGTCTGTGTGAACGTGCTGAAAAGTCTGGCGCGGAAGAATGTCTCTCAGACCGACGAGAAAGAAGACGATCTGGATTTAGATTTTGAAATTAATTAAGTGAGGAGTGGCGTCATGACGAAAATTATTGCAGTAACCGCATGTCCTTCAGGAGTTGCACATACCTATATGGCTGCTGAAGCGCTGGAAAGTGCAGCCAAAGCGAAAGGCTGGGAAGTGAAAGTGGAGACGCAGGGCTCGATTGGTCTGGAAAATGAACTGACACCCGCTGACGTGGCGCAGGCCGATATCGTCATTCTGACCAAGGATATCGGGATCAAATTTGAGGAGCGTTTTGCAGGCAAGACTATCGTACGCGTCAACATCAGCGATGCGGTAAAACGTGCCGACGCGATCATGAATAAGATTGGCGCGCATCTGGTGCAGACAGCGTAACCGTTTTGTTTGCCGGATGGCGGCGTTGCCTTATCCGGCCTACGAATCTGTAGGCCTGATAAGCGTAGCGCCATCAGGCATTCATGCCCACAGGAGTTCCTCATGATTAACCGCATCCACCGCTTAAAAGCGGCACTCTTTCAGAACAGCAGGGAAATTTCGCTTGAGCGTGCAATGCTGTATACCGCCAGTCATCAGCAGACGGAAGGGGAGCCGGTCATTTTACGTCGGGCTAAAGCGACCGCGTATATCCTCGAGCATGTCGCGATTTCGATTCGTGATGAGGAACTGATTGCCGGCAACCGTACCGTTAAACCGCGTGCGGGCATTATGTCGCCGGAGATGGACCCGTACTGGCTGCTCAAAGAGCTGGATCAGTTCCCGACCCGTCCCCAGGACCGTTTCGACATCAGCGAAGACGATAAACGTCTCTATCGTGATGTGCTGTTCCCTTACTGGGAAAAACGCTCGATGAAGGATTTCATCAACGGTCAGATGACGGATGAGGTCAAGGCCGCCGTCAGTACCCAGATTTTTAGCATCAACCAGACGGATAAGGGACAGGGGCATATCATCATTGATTATCCGCGCCTGCTGAATCTCGGACTGGGTGAACTGGTGACGCAGATGCGCACGCACTGCCAGCAGGAGCCGGATAACGCCTTTTATCAGGCGGCGCTGTTGCTGCTGGAAGCATCGCAGCGCCATATTCTGCGCTATGCCGTACTGGCGGAAGAGATGGCTGAACGTTGCCCGGACGCCACTCGTCGCCAGGAGTTGCTGACTATCGCCGCCAACTCGCGGCATAACGTGCAGCATAAGCCGTACACCTTCTGGCAGGCGTGCCAGCTGTTCTGGTACATGAACATCATTCTGCAGTACGAATCCAACGCCAGCTCGCTGTCGCTGGGCCGTTTCGATCAGTACATGCTGCCGTTTTATCAGGCGTCGCTGACGCAGGGAGACGATCCCGCATTCCTGAAAGAGTTGCTCGAATCGCTGTGGGTGAAATGCAACGACATCGTGCTTCTGCGTTCGACCAGCAGCGCGCGTTATTTCGCTGGCTTCCCGACCGGCTATACCGCGCTACTTGGTGGCCTGACGGAGAATGGCCGCAGTGCGGTCAACGTGCTTTCATTCCTCTGTCTGGATGCCTATCAGAGCGTGCAGTTACCCCAGCCGAATCTGGGTGTCCGCACCAACGCGCTGATTGATACGCCGTTTCTGATGAAGACCGCCGAGACTATCCGTCTGGGAACCGGTATTCCGCAGATCTTTAATGACGAAGTGGTGATCCCGGCATTCCTCAACCGGGGTGTCTCACTGGAAGATGCGCGTGATTATGCGGTCGTGGGATGCGTGGAGTTGTCGATTCCGGGCAGAACCTACGGCCTGCATGATATCGCCATGTTCAACCTGTTGAAGGTCATGGAAATTAGCCTGTACGAGAATGAAGGTAATCGCGAGCTGACCTGGGACGGTCTGCTGGCGCATATTCGCGCCAAAATCAGCCACTACATCACGCTGATGGTCGAAGGCAGCAATATTTGCGATATCGGTCATCGCGACTGGGCGCCGGTGCCGTTGCTCTCTTCGTTTATCAGTGATTGTCTGGAGAAGGGATGTGACATCACCGACGGTGGCGCGCGCTATAATTTCTCTGGTGTGCAGGGTATTGGCATTGCCAACCTCAGTGATTCTCTGCATGCGCTGAATGGACTGGTGTTTGATCAGCAGCGCCTCCGTTTTGACGAACTTCTTGCGGTGTTAAAGGCTAACTTTGCCACGCCGGAAGGGGAAAAGATCCGCGCCAGGCTGATCAACCGTTTCCAGAAATACGGTAATGACATTGATGAGGTGGATAACATCAGCGCTGAACTGCTGCGTTATTACTGTAAAGAGGTGGAGAAATATCAGAATCCGCGTGGCGGTCAGTTTACACCGGGCTCGTATACCGTTTCCGCGCATGTGCCGTTGGGAGCAGTGGTCGGGGCGACGCCGGATGGCCGTTTGTCCGGAGAACAGCTGGCGGATGGCGGTCTGTCGCCGATGCTTGGGCAGGATATGCAGGGACCGACGGCGGTGTTGAAATCGGTCAGTAAACTGGATAACACGCTGTTGTCTAACGGGACATTGCTGAACGTGAAGTTCACGCCCGCCACGCTGGAAGGAGAGACAGGATTACGCAAGCTGTGTGATTTCTTGCGTGCCTTTACCCAGCTCAAACTGCAGCATATTCAGTTTAACGTGGTAAATGCCGAAACGCTGCGGGAAGCGCAGTTGCGACCCCAGGATTTCGCCGGGCTGGTGGTACGCGTGGCAGGGTATAGCGCCTTCTTTGTCGAGTTGTCGAAGGAGATTCAGGATGACATCATTCGCCGCACCGCGCATCAGTTGTGAGGTTGTGGAGTCGTGCGGCGAGGAGGTCGCGCGCATCTTCAATATTCAACGGTATTCGCTGAATGACGGTCAGGGGATCCGCACGGTGGTCTTTTTTAAAGGCTGCCCGCACACCTGCCCGTGGTGCGCCAATCCGGAATCGATCTCGCCACGAATTGAAACGGTGCGACGGGAAAGCAAATGCCTGCACTGTACGCCGTGTCTGCGTGATGCCGACGAGTGTCCTTCCGGAGCGTTTGAGCGGATTGGCCGCGATGTCACCCTGGATGAACTGGAACGCGAGGTGATGAAAGATGACGTTTTCTTTCGCACCTCTGGCGGCGGGGTGACGCTATCGGGTGGCGAAGTGCTGATGCAGGCAGGTTTTGCCACCCGGTTCTTACAACGGCTGCGGCGCTGGGGTGTGCATTGTGCAATTGAAACGGCAGGCGATGCCCCCGCCCGTCGGCTGCTTCCGCTGGCGAAAGCGTGTGATGAAGTGCTGTTCGATTTAAAGATCATGGAGCCTGAACGGGCCCGTGAGATTGTGGCGATAAATATGCCGCGTGTGGTGGCGAATTTGCGAATGCTGGTGGCGGAGGGCGTAAACGTGATCCCCCGTTTGCCGCTGATCCCCGGCTACACGCTCACGCATGAGAATATGCAGCGCGCGCTGACGTTGCTGTTATCGCTTGGTATAAAGCAACTGCACCTGCTACCGTTTCATCTGTATGGTGAACCGAAATATCGGTTGCTTGGGCAGCAATGGGTAATGAAGGATGTTCCTGCGCCAACGGAACAGGTTATTGCCCAAATGCGTGAGATGGCGGAGAACGCGGGCTTTCAGGTCACAACAGGAGGTTAATATGTCCGTTTCAACAGGGCGATTTCTGGTCGCGGTGACGGCCTGCGTAAGCGGTGTGGCCCATACCTACATGGCGGCTGAACGGCTGGAGAAGTTGTGCCAGCAGGAAAAGTGGACCATCAAGATTGAAACGCAGGGGGCGCTCGGTACGGAAAATCACTTAACCGAAGAGGATATCCGTCGGGCGGATGCCGTGTTGCTGATTACCGATATCGAACTGGCGGGCGCGGAGCGTTTTACCCAATGCCGTTATGTTCAGTCCGGGATTAACGCCTTTCTACGCGAACCGCAGCGTGTGATGAGCGCTGTGCGTAAGTTGCTTTCCGCTCCGCAATATACCCATCTTATTCTGGAGTAATCTGCTTTTCCGTTAGCTGGCTGTGATACTGACGACGATATTCTGACGGCGAGCGTTCGGTATTTTTACGAAACAGGCGGCAAAAGTAGTTACTGTCCACAAATCCGCAGGTGTGCGCGACTTCTTTCACTTTTAAGTCGTAGCCTTTCAACAAGGTTTTTGCGTGTTCCAGTCGCGTATGGTTCAGGTATTCGTTAAAGCCAACAGCCCCTGTTTTTTGAAACAGATGCGAGAGATAGTTTGGCGAGATATAGAACGCCTGCGCCACCGATTCCCGGGTGAGCGGTGAGGCGTAACGCTCGTCAATGTAGTCACGGATAGCCTCAAACAGCGCCTGGCTGCGTGAGGCGGTTTGGATCTGGCTGCCGAGCAGGTCGCGACAGTGGCTGAGCAGACTGGCGACAATCAACCGCGCCGTTTGCTGCTCTTGTGGTTGCATCTGCATTTCATTGAGCGTCTGCAACAGAAAGGAGCCAATACGCGGGCCGCGACGCGCCACGTGTTGTTTGACCAGATTCTGGTACGTCTTTCCATCCCATTGCACCACGCTGAATCCCAGCTGTTGTTTGCCGAACAGAATACTGAGCGTGATGACCGGCACCTGCCACTGCGGAAGATTCCAGCCGCCAGCGGGCACATAAAGGACATCACACGGGGTGAGCGTGTCGGTAAGGCTGGCGTCGGACAGTTCACCTTCCAGCACGATTTCCAGACGGGGAAAATCGACCTGATACGCCAGCTCCGGGATGGGGGTGAGCGTACTGGCAAAGAAAATCTGGCGCAGCGGCGCGGGGCCATGAATCAGGCGGGATAGAAGATGGCTGACGTCTTGATACATGATGATCCCTTGCGTTGCGCAGACAGGGAAACAGTAACCGCCAGGGGGAAAAAAGGCCACCCTAAAAAGCGTGGCCTGCTGAATGACTTACTGATTTCCGACCTGATCGCCATACGGCAGAGTGTCGTAATCAATCAGCGCATTTTTCTTGTACGGGTTACCAATCCAGCGCGTGGTTTCTTTGAACTGCGGGCTGGTGATGGAACGCGTCGGATCGAAACCGTCGTAGGTCAGACCGGCTAAGTCGGACCAGGTGTGGATCAGTTCCGAGCTGCTGTACTTACGATTCACATCCTGTGATAAATCACGCGGATGCGCGGCCTGCCATTTCTCGGACGTCCACAACAGGAACGGCACGGTATACATGTGGCGCGTCGGGTTGTCCTCGTTACGACCCTGCGTTTTATGCGGCGGGGTGTCATACACCTCTTCACCGTGGTCGGAGAAATAGAGCAGGAAGCCGTTCGGATCAGTCGCTTTATAATCCTTAATCAGGCTCGCGACGACTTTGTCGTTATACAGGTTGGCGTTGTCGTAATCGTTATACGATTCCAGCTCTTCTGCGCTCAGGCCTGGCGGGACATGGTCGGTACTGCCGTCAAACTTGCCCTGGTCTTCCGGGTAACGGAATTTGTACTTAATGTGCGTGCCCAGCAAATGCACGATGATGAACTTTTTCGGTGCCGGGTCAGCCATGATTTTCTTAAATGGCGTCAGCACATTAGTGTCATATTCGCGCGCGCTTTGCGTCCGCTGCTGGTTCATATAGAACTGCTCGTCGGTCTGCTTAGAGAAAACCGTCAGCATGGTGTTACGGGCGGTCATCGTCTGCTGGTTTGTGATCCAGTAGGTCTTATACCCCGCCTGTTTCATCATGTTCATCAGCGACGGTTTTGTCAGATACAGGTCCGGGTTCTTCTCGTTCGCGAAGGTCAGCGCCTGTTGCAAGATTTCGATCGTGTAAGGGCGTGAGGTCACGACGTTATTAAACACGGTCAGATTCGGATCTGACTGATGCAAGGCGTCCAGTTCCGGCGTGGTTTCACGCGGATAACCATACAGACTCATGCGGCCACGTTGGGTGGATTCGCCAATCACCAACACCAGCGTGCGCGGCGCGTCGCCGGACGTATCTTTAAAATTGCTCAGCGGAGGCAGAGCGTGGTTCTGACTTAGCAAGTTGTTGAGTGAGGTCAACTGGCGCTGATACTGGTAGTAACCAATGACAAACTGCCATGGCGCCGCCGGCTCCATACGCGAGGAGAGACCGCTTAGCGTCTTCTCATACGGGGAGTCGCCAAACGCAGAACGAACCACAAACGGGTTCAGGATCAACCCATACAGCAACGCAAAAGAGACGAGCCAACGCCAGCGTCCGGGGATATAGACCGGGCGCAGTCGTGTCCAGAGAAACACGGCGACAACGGTATAAGCCAGCGCAATGGCAATAATCTTCAGGCTGAAGTATTGGCTCAGATATTCGCTGGCTTCGTTGGCGTTGGTCTCAAACATCACAAACAGGACGCTTTGCGAAAACTCTTGTCCGTAGATGACAAAATAGCAGAGCGTGGCCAGCGACGTAGCCCACAACACGATCCCCACCACCGCAGCAATAATGCGGGTCCGACTCGGGAACAGGAAAATCGGGATCAGCCAAAGGGAACTGTAAAGCAACGAGTCACGCAGTCCGTTGGTACCGCTGAAACCCGTAATTAAAATAATGGCCTGTAATAAGGTGGAGAAAAACCAAAAATAAAGAAGCGCCCAGCCAAGGGCTTTCCAGCTAAATGATGGCGTAGACTGGAGGGTTGTGGATTGCATATTGTCAGCCTGTCTTTAAACGTGGTGCCAAACGTAGCGACTAAACCTTAAGAGAATCTGAAGCACAGGCGCAAAGGCGCACGTTGCTCTGAAAAATCTCACGGCGGAAAAAACAGACAGAAATATAGTGAATGTGCGGGGGTTATGACAGAAATATTTCAGCCCCCTCGCGCGCAATAGCACGCGAGGGGGGAGAGGGTAAAATTAGCCGGTATTACGCATACCTGCTGCTACGCCGGCGATGGTGACCATCAGCGCTTGTTCAACGCGAGGATCGGGCTCTTTGCCCTGTTGTTCCGTCAGTCGTGAGCGGTGTAACAGCTCAGCCTGCAGGACGTTCAGCGGGTCGGTGTAGATATTACGTAACTGGATAGACTCGGCAATCCACGGGAGATCGGCCATCAGATGCGAATCGTTGGCAATCGCCAGCACCACTTTGATGTCCTCTTCCAGCAGTTCGCGCAGCTCTTTGCCCAGCGGCCACAGCTCTTTCGCGACCAGGCGATGATCGTAGTATTCCGCCAGCCACAGGTCCGCTTTCGAGAACACCATTTCCAGCATGCCGAGTCGCGTGGAGAAGAACGGCCAGTCGCGGCACATCGCTTCCAGTTCGCTCTGCTTACCATCTTCAACCACTTTCTGCAGCGCGGTACCGGCTCCCAGCCAGGCGGGTAGCATCAGGCGGTTTTGCGTCCAGGCGAAGATCCACGGAATGGCGCGCAGAGATTCCACACCACCGGTCGGGCGACGTTTCGCCGGACGCGAGCCGAGCGGCAGTTTGCCCAGTTCCTGTTCCGGCGTTGCGGAGCGGAAGTACGGGACAAAGTCTTTATTTTCACGCACGTAGCCACGGTACAAGTCACAGGAGATGACCGAAAGTTCGTCCATGATATGGCGCCAGTCGTCTTTCGGCTCCGGCGGCGGCAGCAGGTTCGCTTCCAGAATGGCGCTGGTGTACAGCGACAGGCTGCTGACGGTGACTTCCGGTAGACCGTATTTGAAACGGATCATCTCGCCCTGTTCGGTCACGCGCAGACCGCCTTTCAGGCTGCCCGGTGGTTGTGAAAGCAGAGCGGCATGGGCCGGTGCGCCCCCGCGACCGATGGAACCGCCGCGACCATGGAAAAGCGTCAGTTCGATACCGGCTTTCTCGCAGGTTTTGATCAACGCATCCTGCGCCTGATACTGCGCCCAGGAGGCCGCCATTACCCCGGCATCTTTTGCCGAGTCGGAATAGCCAATCATCACCATCTGTTTGCCCTGAATCAGACCGCGATACCAGTCGATGTTCAGCAGTTGGGTCATGACATCGTCGGCGTTGTTCAGGTCGTCGAGGGTTTCAAACAGCGGGGCCACCGGCATGGCAAAGCCAATTCCGGCTTCTTTCAACAGCAGATGCACGGCCAGCACGTCAGACGGCGTTTTTGCCATTGAGATGACGTAGGCGGCAATGGAACCTTTCGGCGCTTCGGCGATGACTTTACAGGTGTCGAGCACTTCACGAGTATCATTACTCGGCTCCCAGTTGCGCGGTAGCAGCGGGCGTTTGGAGTTCAGCTCACGGATCAGGAAGGCCTGTTTGTCCGCTTCTGACCAGCTTTCGTAATCCCCAATGCCGAGGTAGCGGGTCAGTTCACCCAGCGCTTCGGTGTGGCGGGTACTTTCCTGGCGGATATCAATACGCACCAGCGGGACGCCAAAACATTTCACGCGACGGAGGGTGTCGAGCAGTTCACCGTTGGCGATAATACCCATACCGCAGGCTTGCAGCGACCGGTAGCAGGCGTACAGCGGCTCCCACAGCTGTTCGTTTTGCGTCAGCAGACCTGCCGGTTTCGGCAGCTTCTCGCCTTTCAGACGCGCTTCCAGCCAGGCCTGAGTTGCCATCAGGCGCGCGCGCAGGTTTTTCATCAGATAGCGATAAGGCTCTGATGCGCCTTCTTCGCCGACCATCGCTAACAGCTCCGGCGTGGCATCGACCATCGACAGCTCGGAAACCAGAACATGAATATCTTTCAGGAACAGGTCGGTCGCTTTCCAGCGGCTCAGCAGCAGAACGTGGCGAGTGATATCCGCGGTCACATTCGGGTTGCCGTCACGGTCGCCGCCCATCCATGAGGTGAAACGTACGGGAACGAAATCAACGGGTAACTGGTAGCCCAGATTATCTTCCAGCTGTTCGTTCAGTTCGCGTAAATAGTTCGGTACGCCCTGCCACAGGCTGTTCTCGACCACCGCGAAGCCCCATTTGGCTTCATCAACCGGACTCGGGCGCAGCTTACGAATTTCGTCGGTGTGCCAGGACTGTGCAATCAGCTGGCGCAGACGGCGCATCAGCTGGTGGCGTTCGTATTCAACGATATCTTTGTTATCGAGCTGTTTCAGACAGGCGTTGATTTCGCCCATTTTGTGGATCAGCGTGCGACGGGTAATTTCCGTCGGATGTGCGGTCAGCACCAGTTCCAGAGACAACGACTCCACCGCTTTTTTGATGATGGCGTCGTTCAGGTCCGGCTGGCTTTTCAGTTTACGCAGGGTGCGGGCAATCACTTCCGGGTTGCTAGCGCCTTCGCCTTTTGGCGAACTGCTGTGATATTGCTCGGCGGTGTTGGCCAGGTTCAGGAACTGGCTAAACGCGCGTGCGACCGGCAGCAGCTCGTCATTCGACAGATTTTGTAACGTGGTGAGCAACTCCTGGCGATGAGCTTCATTGCCAGCGCGTGAGGATTTAGACAGCTTACGGATTGTTTCTACGCGATCAAGAATGTTCTCTCCCAGCGCATCCTTGATGGTTTCTCCCAGCACTTTGCCGAGCATACTGACATTACTACGCAACGCGGAATATTGTTCGTTCATATTAACCCAGACACCCCATCTTTAATCTATGAGTCCTGTATCTTTCGCGCCACAGCGGCGTTGGCTGCGCTCGCCCACCCAGGTCACTTACTTATGTAAGCTCTCAGGGATGGGCTCGTTTGCCGCCTTGCTGTGACACGGAATCTTTCGGACTTTGTTTATTAGTCGTCTTTTAT
Source organism: Citrobacter freundii complex sp. CFNIH2 (assembly GCF_002880615.1). Taxonomy (NCBI): domain Bacteria; kingdom Pseudomonadati; phylum Pseudomonadota; class Gammaproteobacteria; order Enterobacterales; family Enterobacteriaceae; genus Citrobacter; species Citrobacter freundii complex sp. CFNIH2. The sequence continues at coordinate 4,295,913 of NZ_CP025757.1, forward strand.
AAAGCCACGTAAAATCCGTGACGTCAATTGCGGCGAAATCGGTTCAGCAAACGAATAAATGGCGGCTAATTTACGAAAGTTAATTCACATCCTGCCAGATAAGAAATGCTTATAGGAATGTGAAAATGCATTGCCGGATGACGCTGCGCGTATCCGGCCTACAATCGGAGGTAGGCCGGGAAAGCGGGCAGTTCGATCAGTGCCAGCAGAAGTGGTGCACAACCTGAGTAATTAATTCCCGGGTTGGCTTAATAAAACGCGTCTCGAGATACTCGTCGGGCTGGTGCGCCTGATTGATTGAACCCGGTCCCAACACCAGCGTCGGACACAGGGTCTGAATAAACGGCGCTTCGGTGCAGTAGTTCACCACATCGGTTTTTTCGCCCAGCAGTTTCTCCACCACCTCGACAAGCTGGTGGTCCGGCGGACATTCGTAGCCAGGGATAGGCGGATGGAGTTCGGAAACGGTCAGCCGACCCGGCCAGCGCTCGCTTACCGGCGCCAGAGCCTCCGTCAGCAGGCCATCCAGATCGCCCAGCGTCATTCCCGGCAGCGGGCGGATATCCATATGCAGTTCACAGCAGGCGCAAATTCGGTTCGATGCATCGCCACCGTGCAGACTGCCCAGATTCAGGGTGGGGTACGGCACGGTGAAAGCATCGTAGTGATAACGCTCTTTCAGGGTGTCGCGCAGTTGCATAATGCGGCCAATCGCGTCATGCATCAGTTCGATGGCGTTCACGCCGCGCGCCGGATCGCTGGAGTGACCGGACTGGCCCATCACCCGTACTGCCGTCGAGATATGACCTTTGTGAGCGCGAATCGGCTGTAGCGACGTGGGCTCACCGATGATCGCGCAATCAGGACGAATTGACGCGTTTTCCGAGAAGTAACGCGCCCCCGCCATACTGGTCTCTTCATCTGCCGTCGCCAGGATGTAGAGCGGTTTTTTCAGTTGTGTCACATCGACGTCGCGAAGCGCGTCGAGAATAAAAGCGAAGAAGCCCTTCATATCTGCGGTACCCAGACCATAGAGCTTATTGTCATGTTCGGTGAGGGTGAAGGGATCGCGCGTCCAGCGCCCATCGTCAAACGGTACGGTGTCGGTATGACCCGTGAGCAGTAAGCCGCCTGCTCCTTGTCCGGTACTGGCCAGCAGATTGAATTTATTGCGGGTTCCCGGGACCGGTTGAATCTCAACGTTGAAACCGAGATCGCTGAACCAACCCGCCAGCAGATTGATTAAAGACTCATTGCTCTGATCCAGCGCTTCTTCGGTAGCGCTGATGGACGGCGTGGCAATCAGCGCGCGGTAGATCTCGATAAATGGCGGTAAGTTCATTTTCATTGTTGACACACCTTAGGTCGTGATAGTATCAATATTCATGCAATAAATGTGCATAAAAATACATTAACGTTGAGCATAAAGGAACCTGATGTTGAATACGCTGATTGTAGGCGCTAGCGGTTATGCGGGCGCAGAGCTTGTAAGCTACGTGAATCGCCACCCTCATATGACCATAACCGCTTTGACCGTCTCAGCGCAAAGCAATGATGCGGGAAAGTTAATTTCTGATTTGCATCCACAGCTTAAAGGCATTGTCGATCTGCCGTTGCAGCCGATGTCCGATATCAGCGAGTTTACCGATGGCGTGGATGTGGTGTTTCTAGCCACCGCCCACGAAGTCAGCCATGACCTGGCGCCGCAATTTTTGGCTGCGGGTTGCGTGGTCTTCGACCTTTCCGGTGCCTTTCGTGTGAACGATGCCGGGTTTTATGAAAAATACTATGGCTTCACCCATCAGCATCCTGACCTGCTTGAACAAGCGGTTTACGGTCTGGCGGAGTGGAGCGCCGACAAACTGAAAGAGGCGAATCTGATTGCGGTGCCCGGGTGTTATCCCACGGCGGCGCAACTTTCTTTGAAACCCCTGATTGATGCCGGACTGCTGGATTTGGCGCAATGGCCAGTGATTAATGCGACCAGCGGAGTGAGCGGAGCGGGACGTAAAGCGGCGTTGTCTAACAGCTTCTGCGAAGTGAGCCTGCAACCGTATGGTGTGTTTACCCATCGTCATCAGCCGGAGATCGCCACCCATCTGGGGACGGACGTGATTTTCACCCCGCATCTGGGCAATTTCCCGCGCGGGATCCTGGAAACGATCGCTTGTCGGCTGCAGCCGGGCGTGACCGCTGCGCAGGTCGCACAGGTTTTACAGCAGGCGTATGCGGATAAACCGCTGGTGCGTCTGTATGACAAAGGCGTTCCGGCGCTGAAGAATGTTGTTGGGTTGCCGTTCTGCGATATTGGTTTTGCCGTGCAGGGTGAACATTTGATTGTAGTGGCAACCGAAGATAATTTGTTGAAAGGCGCCGCCGCACAGGCAGTGCAGTGCGCCAATATCCGTTTCGGCTTTGCTGAAACGCAGTCTCTTATTTAAGGGTGCAATGATGAGTCCATTAATTATCAAGCTGGGTGGCGTATTACTGGATAGCGAAGAGGCGCTGGAGCGTCTTTTTACCGCGCTGGTGAACTATCGTGAGTCGCATCAGCGTCCGCTGGTCATTGTCCATGGCGGCGGTTGTGTCGTCGATGAGTTGATGAAAGGGCTCAACCTGCCGGTGAAAAAGAAAAACGGCCTGCGTGTGACGCCTGCTGACCAGATCGACATCATCACCGGCGCGCTGGCGGGAACGGCGAACAAAACGCTGCTGGCCTGGGCGAAAAAACACCACATCGCCTCCGTAGGTCTGTATCTTGGCGATGGCGATAGCGTAAAAGTGACCCAGCTCGATGAAGAGCTTGGTCATGTTGGACTGGCGCAGCCGGGTTCGCCTACGCTGATTAACACGCTGCTGGAAAATGGTTTTCTGCCGGTCGTCAGCTCGATTGGGGTGACGGAAGAAGGGCAGTTGATGAACGTGAACGCGGACCAGGCGGCGACGGCGCTGGCGGCGACGCTGGGCGCGGATCTGATCCTGCTCTCCGACGTGAGTGGTATTCTCGACGGTAAAGGTCAGCGCATTGCTGAAATGACCGCCGCGAAAGCGGAACAGCTGATCGACCAGGGCATTATTACCGATGGCATGATTGTGAAGGTGAATGCTGCGCTGGATGCCGCACGCACGCTGGGTCGTCCGGTGGATATCGCCTCCTGGCGTCATGCCGAGCAGCTCCCGGCGCTGTTCAACGGTACGCCGATTGGTACGCGTATTCTGGCTTAACTATTAATGTGCCGGATGGCGGCTTCGCCCTATCCGGCCTACGTGAACACAACCTGTAGGCCGGATTAGCGCAGCGCCATCCGGCAATTCAAGAAATTAAGGAAGCATGTTATGGCACTTTGGGGTGGGCGTTTTACTCAGGCAGCAGATCAGCGGTTCAAACAGTTCAACGATTCGTTGCGTTTTGATTACCGTCTGGCGGAGCAGGATATTGTTGGCTCTGTGGCCTGGTCCAAAGCGTTGGTAACGGTTGGTGTACTGACTGCCGATGAACAGCTGCAATTGGAAGAGGCGCTGAATAACCTGCTGGAAGAAGTGCGTCTGGATCCGCAGCAAATCCTTCAGAGCGATGCCGAAGATATTCATAGCTGGGTGGAAGGAAAACTGATCGACAAAGTCGGTCAGTTAGGTAAAAAGCTGCATACCGGGCGTAGCCGTAATGACCAGGTCGCTACCGATTTGAAACTGTGGTGCAAAGAGACGGTGACCGAACTGCTTACCGCGAATCGCCAGTTGCAGAGCGCACTGGTCGAGACGGCGGAAAATAACCAGGATGCGGTGATGCCGGGGTATACCCACCTGCAGCGCGCGCAGCCGGTGACGTTTGCGCACTGGTGTCTGGCGTATGTCGAAATGCTGGCGCGCGATGAAAGCCGTCTGCAGGATGCGTTAAAGCGTCTGGACGTTAGCCCATTAGGCTGCGGCGCCCTGGCCGGGACCGCGTATGAAATCGATCGTGAACAGCTGGCGGGTTGGCTGGGCTTTGCCTCGGCCACACGTAACAGTCTGGACAGCGTCTCCGATCGTGACCACGTGCTGGAACTGCTGTCTGACGCCTCTATCGGTATGGTACACCTGTCGCGTTTTGCCGAAGACCTGATTTTCTTTAACACTGGCGAAGCGGGCTTTGTTGAGCTTTCCGATCGCGTGACCTCCGGTTCTTCATTGATGCCGCAGAAGAAAAACCCGGATGCGCTGGAGTTGATTCGCGGTAAATGTGGCCGTGTTCAGGGCGCGTTGACCGGCATGATGATGACGCTGAAGGGGCTACCGCTGGCGTATAACAAAGATATGCAGGAAGACAAAGAAGGTTTGTTCGACGCGCTCGACACCTGGCTGGACTGTCTGCATATGGCTGCGCTGGTGCTGGACGGCATTCAGGTGAAACGTCCGCGTTGCCAGGAAGCGGCACAGCAGGGTTACGCTAACGCCACCGAACTGGCGGATTATCTGGTCGCGAAAGGCGTCCCGTTCCGTGAAGCGCACCATATCGTGGGTGAAACGGTCGTTGAGGCGATTCGTCAGGGGAAACCGCTGGAAGACCTGCCGCTCGCCGATCTGCAGAAATTCAGTAGCGTCATCGGCGATGACGTGTACCCGATCCTCTCCCTGCAGTCGTGTCTGGATAAACGTGCGGCGAAGGGCGGGGTATCTCCTCAGCAGGTCGCACAAGCGATCAGCTACGCGAAGGCGCGTCTGGCATAACGGTTATTCTGTCTTACCAGGCCTGGCGAGATGCCAGGCTTTTTTATGGCATAAAAACACGCATTACTGACCATAATATGCATTCGCGCCATGTTTTCTCAAAAAGTGCTTGTCCAGTAACGTTTGCTGCATGGCGGTGAGGTGAGGTTGCAACTGCTGTGTGAACAAATTCATATAAGCAATTTCCTCGAGCACAACAGCGTTATGCACGGCGTTGGACGGATCGGTTCCCCACGCAAAGGGTCCATGGCTGTTTACCAGTACCGCAGGGATATCGTGGGAAGAGATCCCTCGCTGTCGAAAGGTTTCAATAATGACCTGACCGGTATCGTATTCGTAACGCCCGTTGATTTCGTCATCCCGCATGGGGCGTGTGCAAGGAACTGGGCCATAAAAATAATCTGCATGAGTTGTCCCCAACGGAAGTAAATCTTTTCCGGCTTGCGACCAGATGGTGGCATGGCGGGAATGGGTATGGACGATACCACCAATGTCAGGAAAAGCATGATATAGCGCCAGGTGAGTGTCAGTATCAGATGATGGTTTTTTATTGCCCTCAATGACGTTGCCACTGTCTATATCAATGACGACCATATCATCCAGATTCATGTTGTTATATTCGACCCCTGAAGGTTTTATGACCATGATCCCTTTTTCGCGATCGATACCGCTGACATTTCCCCAGGTAAAGGTGACCAGTTGATGGGCTGGCAGGGATAAATTAGCGGCAAGGACGTCTTGTTTCAGCGTATTCATTCGGTACTCCTGAATTACTGTTGAATATTTAAAGAAAGCGGAGTGTGCACGTTTTTTAATTTGTATGATTCATGAGTGTTGTTATTTAAATTACGCCGAATAAATAAGATGTAAAATGCCAGTGGTGCTAGCGAGGGCGTAAAACCACGTAAACGGGTGAATTCGGAATGATTCGGGCATATTTGATGATATTTTGAGTGCCCATAAATGCCCGAGTTGTGGTTTTATTGTGGAGTTAACCGAACGAAAATAGGGAAATTTGTGATGTGCATTGCTTTGTGTTGTCGTTGGTTATACCAATTGCATTGGCATTTATGATTAATATCACACTTATTGGTCGTGTGTCATTCATGTAAAACGATCCTTGACACGACTCACTTTAATTAACGGCAAAAGGACTGATTATATAGACATGATGAAATCAGTGGTTGCGAGTCGATATTATGCTGCAGGCAGAACGTTATAAAATGATTTGTGCACATGTTCAGAAGCAAGGAGCAGTGCGCGTTACGGAACTGTCGCAATTATGTCAGGTGTCGCAGGAAACGATTCGCCGGGATCTGACAAGGCTGGAAAAAAATAAGAAACTTACCCGCAGCTTTGGAGGAGCAGTCTCACTGGATATTCCGGATATTACGTCGGTAACTATCGAAGATAATACCTGGCAGGTAAACAGTGTAGATCGTGCAGAATCATTTCGTAAGCGCACAGAGGAACATCCTGATATTAAAGCTAAAATCGCCAAAGCAGCACTTCAGTTTATTCATCCTGGCGACTGTATTTTAATGGATAACAGTAGTACCTGTTGGTTTCTGGCCCGACAAATTCCGGATATCGATATTACCGTTGTGACCAATTCGCTTCGTATTATCCAGGCGCTGGCTTGCCGGGATAAAGTTCGTATTATTGGCATTGGCGGGGAATATTCTGAGCGTCATGACGATTTTCATGGTCCGGTTGCAGAGAGTGCCATCAGGAACTTTCAGATTAACAGTTTGTTTTTTTCTTGTCAGGGACTGAACCTGGAAAATGGGATCCGTGATGGTAGTGAAATAAATGCCAGGCTGAAGCAGGTTATGCTTCAGGTTTCAGCACAAAAAATATTGATGGTTGACTCCAGTAAGTTTGAGCAGTTTGCCTTTAGTAAAATATGTATGCTGGATGAAATCGATATTATGGTGACTGATCGATGCTGTGACGAACGTTACCGTAGTTTGCATCCACAGTTAAATGTTGTCGAAGTCGATAAGTAATAGATGTAAATCGTTATCTGAATAATTGAGATTATTCTCCGATTATTTAGCCAATACCAGAGAAAGGTCGAAATTAATAAAAAGTCAGGCTGATATTTTTATCGGGTTTTCCTGACGCATGAAGCTATTTCTTGAGGAAACTACGATGAGAAAATTACTTTTACCCTGCCTGATTACTGCTGTTTTAACGTCAACGACTGCCTGGGCGGAACAACCTGCCGCACCGCAAAAAGCAAACAAACCTTTTACGATGGGCGTTGTGGTCAAGGTGGGGGGCATTCCATGGTTTAACGTGATGGAACAAGGTATTAAGGAAGAGGGAAAGGCATTGGGTGTTAATGCCTGGCAAGTCGGACCGACGACGGCAGACCCGGCTGAGCAGGTCCGCGCTATTGAAGATTTAATTGCCAAAAAAGTCGATGTGATTGGCGTTGTGCCAAATGATGCAAAAGTCCTGGAGCCAGTGCTGAAGCGCGCTCAGGAAGCCGGTATTAAAGTCATTACCCATGAGTCGCCGAACCAGGCCAATGCAGACTGGGATTTTGAATTACTGAACACCCAAACCATGGGCGCCAATCATATGAAAGACATGGCTAAATGTATGGGTGAAGAAGGCAAGTACGCCATGTTTGTGGGCAGTCTGACGGTACCGTTGGTGAATGATTGGGCTGATGCCGCTATTGCCTATCAAAAAGAACATTATCCCAAAATGACACTGGTAGAAGATCGCTTTGGCGTGGCGGAATCAGTGGATGATTCGATGCGTACTGCGAATGACCTGATGTCTAAATATAAAGATCTCAAAGGCATTATGTCATTTGGTTCGCAAGGTCCGATTGGTGCTGGCCGTGCCATTGATAAACGCAAGAAAAACGATGCGATTTGCGTATTTGGCACTTTCACGCCAGGTCAGGGAATTAAGCTGCTGGAAAAAGGAGCCATTGATGGCGGCTATATTTCTAACCCAATGACGGCAGGCAAAGTCTTTGTCCAGGTTGCAACCGCAATGATGAACGGCGAACCCATTAAAGATGGCGTAACACTCGGTGATATGGGGGAAATTAAAGTTCAGAACAACACTATTCTGAGCGATAACCCTGAAAAACTCGATCTCGAAAATACGCAACGTTTAGTGAAATTAGGTTTGTAATGCCTATGTACCTCCGGGTCGTTGCTGGCCCGGACATCCTTACCGTCGTTCAGGAGCAGCAAGATGCCTCATAGTACAGAGCGAAATGCGGGTGAGCCGTTAGTGACATTAAAGTCACTGACTAAAAGCTTTGGTGGTCATCAGGCATTAAAAAATATTGATCTCACGATTAATAAAGGTGAGGTTCACTGTCTTGCGGGTGCGAACGGTTGTGGTAAAAGCACGTTGATAAAAACACTGAGCGGAGTTTATACCCCGGATACCGGCAGCGAAATTATCATTGATAATAAATCCTGGCAAAGACTGTCACCTGATAAAGCACGCGAATTAGGCATTCAGGTTATTTACCAGGATCTCTCTTTGTTTCCTAACCTGACGGTAGCGGAAAATATTGCCTTTGAGTACAACCTGAAAGGGTATTTGCGCTGGCATAAAAAATCCCACCTTAAAACCGTATCGCAAAAAATCATCCAGGAATTGAATTTCAATCTCAATGCGGATGCGCTGGTTCAGCATTTGCCTATTGCACAACGCCAGCAGGTGGCGATTTGTCGTGCCCTGGTCGCGGAAGCCAGGCTGGTTATTATGGATGAACCCACGGCGTCACTGACCCGTACTGAAGTTAACCAGCTTCTACGTACGGTGAATTATCTTCGTGAGAAAAATATTACTGTAGTTTTTGTCAGTCACCGACTGGATGAAGTGAAAGAAATTTCTGATCGCATTACGGTGATTCGCGACGGTGAGATCATTGGCACCTGGGCCGCAGATTTATTGTCACCTGGACACATTACTGAGCTGATGACTGGCAAAACAATCGTTCATCAGAAAAAATTGCCAAATAGCATTGGCGGAAAAGTCGTTCTTGAATTGAGTAAATTAAGTCGGAAAGGGCAGTTTGAGGATATTTCTTTCCAGCTTCATCAGGGCGAAGTGCTGGGATTGTGTGGTTTATTAGGTTCAGGACGAACAGAACTGGCGTTAAGTCTTTTTGGTATCACGCATCCGGATAGTGGTGATATTTATCTGGAGGGGAAGAAAGTCGCGATTAAAGATAATACGCAAGCCGTGAACCTGGGTATTGCCTATGTCTCTGAAGATCGCCTGACACTGGGGGCCGTTTTACCACAGTCAGTCAGCGACAATATGGTGCTCTCAATTCTGAATCGGTTAAAAACACCGTGGCAGTGCATTGATGAAAAGCGCCAGTCGACCCTTGTTAAGGAATGGATTCAGGATCTGGATATTAAAGTCGCCGATCCTGATAACCCACTGTCTACCCTTTCGGGCGGTAATCAGCAAAAAGTGGTGCTGGCGAAATGGATTTTAACGCGTCCGAAAGTCCTGATTCTTGATGCACCAACCGTTGGTGTCGATATCGGCGCGAAAGACAGCATTTATCAGCTTATTCATCGGCTTTCCGGGGTCGGTATTTCTGTATTGCTGATTACTGATGAGGCACCAGAAGCCTATTACAACTGCGATCGTATTTTCCATATGCAGCGTGGAAAGATTATTAATGAACTGCTGCCTTCTTGTTATACGGAACAGCAATTCGCGGAGGTGATTAATGGCTAATGTATTGCAGCCCCGATTTCCACGTTCGGTTGAAGGATGGCTGGGGTGGGTCATTGTTCTGATGCTGGCGTTTTTTTCTCTGATGAGCGATGAATTCCTGTCGATTCAGAATCTGCTGGATCTTACCGAAAGCTATGCCGTGACGGGGATTTTCGCCCTCGGTTTGTTTGTCGTCCTGGTGACCGGCGGTATTGATATTTCATTTGCGGCTGTCGCTTCCGTCGTGCAGTACGTAGTGGCGTCGTTGCTACTTAGTGGAACGATCGCCAATCCCTTGCTGTGTCTTGGGCTCGCGATCGCGCTGGGTGTGATATTTGGTTTGATCAACGCGATCCTGATTTATTACCTCAATGTGGTTTCCATCATTATCACTATCAGTATGCAGTCGCTGCTGTTTGGCATGCTGATGTGGTTGACGAACGGTCACAGCATTTACGACTTACCCGACTGGTGGGTTACGCAGCGATCCCTTTTTAGCTTTGAGATTGAAGGGGAAATGTATCAGGTCGGATTGCCGTTGGCGGTCATGCTGGGTATGGCCTGCATCACCTGGATGATCATGAATAAAACTCACATCGGACGTCAGCTTTATGCCGTCGGGGGTAGTGCGGAGTCGGCGCGGCGAATCGGTATTCGGGTTTCACTGATTTATCTGTTCGCCTATGGCTATCTTGGCGTCGCAGCGGCGATTGGCGGAATGCTGCAGGCGTATCGTATGAGCGAAGTGGTTCCCAATGCGTTGGTTGGGGGGGAGTTGGATGTCCTGGCGGCTGCGGTACTGGGAGGGGCGAGCTTATCCGGTGGACGCGGTTCCGTGATAGGTACGCTGATGGGGGTGTTCCTCATCGGGATACTCAAAAATGGTCTCAATCTGATCGGTGTGTCCAGCTACTTCGTCAATATTGTCATCGGGGTAGTCATTGTCTCGGCTATCTGCGTTACCCATTACAAAAAACGTAAAGAAACGGACGTTGGATTCGTCTGACAAGGGGCTTGAAATGAAAAAACAGGCATTTTTACCAATCGATGGCACCAGCTCCGGTTTACTGGCGATATGTTTTTTTGCCGTGGTGGCATTTAGTCTGGCGATGCCCGGACGTTTTTTTACTGATAATACGTTTCTGAGTATTGCCTTCCAGTTGCCGGAGCTGGGACTGCTCACCTTCGCGATGTTTGTCCCCATGTTGAGTGGCGGACTGAACCTGGCAATTATCGGTACTGCGAATCTGACCAGTTTGTTTATGGCCTGGCTGTTAATCCGGTTTGTGCCCGCGGATGCGTCCACTGTCCTGCAGTTAGGGTGGCTATTACTGGCATTACTGGGAGCGATGATCATTGCCATCGTAATTGGAGCCATTACGGGGATGATTATTTCCCGGGTTGGGGCTCACCCGATTCTGGTCACGCTGGGCAGCATGACGATTATCAGCGGCATTGGTATCTATCTCACCAAGGGCGCTGCGCTGAGTGGGATGCCGCCGATTGTCCGCAGTATCGGCTCGGAAGTGGTTTATGGCATACCCGTTCCCATGGTGATTTTTATCGTCGCGACGATCATGCTGGCGCTGTTTCTCGGAAAAACCCGCACGGGAAAAGTGATTTACATGTGCGGCAGCAATATCAATGCAACCTGGTTTAGCGGTATTCGGACTGACCGTGTACTGATTGCGATTTATGCACTGTCCAGTCTGCTCTGCGTGCTGGCTGGGCTCATTATGTTGGCCCGCTTTAACTCTGCGCGTATGGGCTATGGCGATTCTTATCTACTGCTGACAGTGCTGGCCATTGTCCTGGGCGGTACCGATCCGTTTGGCGGAGTTGGCAAAGTCGGTCATGTCTTCTGCGCGCTGTTGGTGCTTCAGGTGATCGCCACCGGATTAAGCCTGTCAGGCCTCAGTCTGCATTTCAATCTGGCCGTTTGGGGAATGACATTAATTGCCGCCCTGGCGTTTAAATTCTTCAAACAGAAATGGCAGGCGCGGCGTGCCATGAATAACAGCCTGAAAGCCTTTCAACAACAACTGGCCACTCGTGAGGGAAGATAATGCGTAGCCATCCATTAGGTATTTATGAAAAGGCACTCCCCAGGAATACCAGTTGGGTAGAAAAACTGGCTCTGGCGAAATCATGTGGTTTCGATTTTGTTGAAATGTCAGTAGATGAAAGTGAGGAACGACTGGCTCGTCTGGACTGGTCGCTTGCAGAACGCATGGAAATCATCAGCGCGATTCAGAAAACCGGAGTGCGTATTCCGACCCTGTGTTTGTCTGCTCATCGTCGGTTCCCGTTTGGCAGCCACGATAGCGATATTCGCCAGCAAGCGCGAATGATTATGCAAAAAGCATTGCGGCTGGCGCAAGACCTGGGGATTCGAACCATTCAGCTTGCCGGGTATGACGTTTACTATGAGCCGCAGAATGACGATACCATCGCCTCGTTTGAAGAGGCGATGGCCTGGGTGGCAGAGCAGGCCGCCGCCGCACAGGTAATGTGTGCTGTGGAAATTATGGATACGCCCTTTATCAACTCCATCAGTAAATGGAAGGTACTGGATGCGAAAATTAATTCTCCGTGGTTTTCCGTTTACCCCGACGTGGGCAATCTCACGGCATGGGGCAATGAGCTGGAGAGCGAGCTGGTAAAAGGTATTGACCGGATTGCGGCCATTCATCTTAAGGATACCTTCCCGGTGACGCCAGAGTCTCCAGGGCAGTTCCGCGATGTTCCCTTTGGTGAAGGATGCGTGGACTTCGTCATGTTATTCAGAATATTACGTCGTCTGAACTACCGGGGTACTTTCCTGATTGAGATGTGGACGGAAAAGTCCACCGAACCGTTACTGGAAATTATCCACGCGCGGCAGTGGATAGAAAGTAAGATGCAGGCGGCGGGATGGTATGACGATCGGTCGCTTATCGCAGGATAAGGAGAAGACAATGAACCATTACTTTATGGGCATTGATTTGGGCGGCACCGTCACCAAGGCGGGAATCTATACCGCCGAGGGCAGGGAAATCACGGTAGCCGCTCAGACCTTACCGTTACTTAGCCCACAGGCGGGATTCTGTGAACGCGATATGGATGAACTTTGGGTTGCAACCTGTGAAGTCATTCGGCGTGCGCTGGCTGAAAGCCATCTGTCAGCAGAACAGATTTACGGGATTAGTTTTTCCTCACATGGCAAAGGACTTTACCTGGTTAATAAGACAGGAACGCCGATACGTAACGGGATCGTCTCTTCGGATTCACGGACGCAGTCTTTGGTGGCAGCCTGGAAAGCACAGGATGTCGATCGACTGGCGTATCCGCTTAGCTTTCAGCAGTTGTGGCCTTCCCATCCGGCGGTATTGCTGAAGTGGTTGAAACTGCACGAACCGGAGAACTACGCACGTACGGGCTATGTCTTGATGGCCCACGATTATATCCGTTATCGCCTGACGGGGGAGTTCACCTGCGAAGAAACCAATATCTCGGGTAGTCAGTTGTTTAATTTGCAGCGTAATGAGTTTGATCCCACCTTGTTTGCTCTGTTTGGCATTGAAGAGATGATCGGTTGCATGCCGAAGGTGATTGGCTCTGCTGAACTGGCGGGGACGCTCACGCCAGATGCTGCTGCGTTATGTGGGTTGAAAACAGGAACGCCAGTCTTTGGCGGGGTGTTTGATGTGGTTGGCGCAGCCATCACTTCTGGCGTCTATGACAGTTCACAGTTAAGTGCCGTCGCCGGGACGTGGTCTATTGCCACCCGGGTTTTTGATAGCATTATCCCGGCAGATTATCCGTATGTATGGGGTAAATTCAGTATTCCGGGACACTATTTCGCTCATGAAGGCAGCCCCACCTCCGCCAGTAATCTGACCTGGTTTATTCAGCACTTTTTCCCGGAGTTGCAGGACGATCATGACACGCTTAACCAGTGGGTGGAACGTGGGTATGAGAAGTCGGATTGTATTCTGTTTTTCCCCTGGCTATACGGTTCGAATTATTGTGATTCATTAAGCGGCGGGTTCTTTGGGGTGGGAGGACATCACAGCGCAGAGGACATGGTTTTCGCTATCTATCAGGGAATTGTGTTCTCGCATCTGCTGCATCAGGACAAACTGTTGCAGCTTAGTGAGGGGACTCAAACAATTCGTTTTACCGGTGGTCCCACACATTCACGTATCTGGATGCAGATGTTTTGCGATGCCAGCAATCTCCCACTTGAGATTGTGGACGTGGCGCAGTCTGGCTGCCGGGCGGCGGCGATGTGCGCGGCCGTAGGGACGGGGGATTATGTCGGTTTTGAGCAAGCGATTAAGGCGACTCAGCCGCCGGTGATTCGTCTGGAGCCTGACGCAGAAAAGCATCAATTGCTGCGCCGGCGGTTCGAACGATTCAGACGTGTTGCGAAAGCCCTGAGTTCTATTGATTGCGAGTAACAGCATGTCGCTGATTCATCAATGCCTGGCGTAAAGCCAGGCTTTTTTACGCAAAAAAAATGCGGACCTCAGGTCCGCAAAAGTTCACGTTGGCTTTAGTTATTTGGGTATGAGAGAGACTCTCAGAACGGGCAGTGGCTTCAAGGGTTAAACGAGACCGCTCCGTTTCTGTGATGGATTATCAGACAGAAAGCTTGATAGGGATAATCGTTCGTTGCTATGCTACCTATCGCCATGAACTATCGTGGCGATGGAGGATGAATAATGAATATTCGTGATCTTGAATACCTGGTGGCATTAGCCGAACATCGCCACTTCCGGCGCGCGGCGGACTCCTGTCACGTCAGCCAGCCAACGCTGAGCGGGCAAATCCGCAAGCTGGAAGATGAGCTTGGCGTGATGCTGCTGGAGCGTACGAGTCGTAAAGTGCTGTTCACCCAGGCGGGTTTACTGCTGGTGGATCAGGCACGTACCGTGCTGCGTGAGGTCAAAGTGCTCAAGGAGATGGCAAGCCAACAGGGCGAAACCATGTCAGGTCCGCTGCACATTGGTTTGATTCCCACTGTGGGTCCTTACCTGCTGCCGCATATTATCCCGATGCTGCACCAGACTTTCCCGAAGCTGGAAATGTATCTGCATGAGGCGCAGACCCATCAGTTGCTGGCGCAACTGGATAGTGGCAAGCTTGACTGCGTGATCCTGGCGCTGGTGAAAGAGAGTGAGGCCTTTATTGAAGTGCCGTTGTTCGACGAGCCGATGCTGCTGGCGATCTACGAGGATCACCCGTGGGCGAATCGCGACTGCGTGCCGATGTCCGATCTGGCAGGCGAAAAACTGCTGATGCTGGAGGACGGTCACTGTCTGCGCGATCAGGCGATGGGATTCTGCTTTGAAGCTGGCGCTGACGAAGACACCCACTTCCGTGCGACCAGTCTGGAAACGCTGCGTAACATGGTCGCGGCAGGAAGCGGTATTACCCTGCTGCCTGCGCTGGCGGTTCCGCAAGAACGCAAACGTGATGGCGTGGTGTATCTGCCCTGCATTAAGCCTGAGCCGCGTCGTACGGTGGGACTGGTTTATCGTCCGGGCTCACCGTTGCGTAGTCGCTATGAGCAACTGGCAGAGGCCATCCGTGGTGCAATGGATGGCCATTTCGATAAGGCGTTAAAAAAGGCGGTTTAAGCCATTTAGCGCCGCTACCCGATAGGCTTCTGCCATGGTCGGGTAGTTAAAGGTGGTGTTAACGAAGTACTCAATCGTGTTACCACCACCTTTCTGCTCCATAATCGCCTGACCGATGTGAATAATCTCGGCTGCGCGTTCACCAAAGCAGTGAATTCCCAAAATCTCTTTGGTTTCCCGATGGAATAAAATCTTCAGCGTGCCCACGTTCATGCCGACGATTTGCGCGCGCGCCAGGTGTTTAAACTGAGCACGTCCCACTTCGTAAGGCACTTTCATCGCTGTCAGTTGCTGTTCGGTTTTGCCAACGGAACTGATCTCCGGGATGGTGTAAATCCCGGTGGGGATATCTTCAATCAGGTGCGCGTTCGCTTCCCCTTTCACCAGCGCCTGGGCGGCAATGCGTCCCTGGTCGTATGCTGCGGACGCCAGACTCGGGTAACCGATCACATCACCCACTGCGTAGACGTGCGGCAATGCGGTCTGGTAC
The DNA here is from genome assembly GCF_002880615.1 of Citrobacter freundii complex sp. CFNIH2. Classification (NCBI taxonomy): domain Bacteria; kingdom Pseudomonadati; phylum Pseudomonadota; class Gammaproteobacteria; order Enterobacterales; family Enterobacteriaceae; genus Citrobacter; species Citrobacter freundii complex sp. CFNIH2. Next base: position 4,311,453 of record NZ_CP025757.1, read on the forward strand.
ATGCTGTTGACCTTGAGCTGACCACGGCTGTCGGTTTCCAGACCGATATTCTGCAACGCCAGGGAATCGGTATTCCCGGTACGGCCATTGGCGTACAGCAGGCAGTCGGCCTTCAGTTTCTTACCGGACTTCAGGTGCATGATCACGCCATCGTCGCAACCTTCAATCTTCTCATACTCTTCATTGTGGCGAATGACGACGCCGCTGTTCCAGAAGTGGTAAGAGAGGGAGTCGGACATCTCCTGATCGAGGAACGCCAGCAGACGGTCACGGGTATTGATGAGATCAACTTTGACCTCCATACCGCGGAAGATCGACGCATATTCGCAGCCAATCACCCCGGCACCATAAATAATCACATGGCGCGGTTCGTGGTGCAGGCTGAGGATCGAATCACTGTCATAAATGCGCGGGTGCGAGAAATCCACGTCTGCCGGATGATAAGGGCGCGATCCGCAGGCAATGACAAATTTCTCTGCCGTCAGGGTTTCAACCGTACCGTCATGACATTCCAGCGCCAGCGTGTGTTCGTCAACAAAATGGGCGTTGCCCTGCAAGATCTCGCAGTGGTTACGCTCATAAAAACCCTGCCGCATCCGTGTTTGCTGATTAATCACGTTGTCGGCATGGTTGAGAATATCGGCGAATGAGGAACGAAGCAGGCGGGAATGATCGCTGTAAAGGGGATTCTGATTGAATTCGATAATACGACTGACTGCGTGGCGGAGCGCTTTCGACGGGATGGTGCCCCAGTGGGTGCAACCGCCGCCAACGTTATGATAACGCTCGATAACGGCAACGCGAGCTCCTTGCTTAACCAGACCCATTGCAGCGCCTTCGCCGCCGGGGCCGGAACCTATTACTATGGCATCGTAATCGTAGGAATGTGGCATGGTAAGGCTTACCTGTTCTTATACATAAAAGCAACAGAATAGTAACATCATTGCCGGGATAACCCAATTATCGTTGTGCTTTTTTGCGAAGCTGAAGCACAAACTGCGCGTAAACAATCATTCACAAAGCGGAACAAGCAGATTAACTTTGAACTCTGGTATAGTGCCAGACAAGACATTTGGAAGGATTCAGACATCGTGATGGGCGTTAGAGCGCAGCAAAAAGAAAAAACCCGGCGTTCGCTGGTAGAAGCCGCATTTAGTCAACTGAGCGCGGAGCGTAGCTTCGCCAGTCTCAGTTTGCGTGAAGTCGCACGTGAAGCGGGCATTGCGCCAACCTCCTTTTATCGTCATTTCCGTGATGTTGATGAGCTTGGCCTGACCATGGTCGATGAAAGCGGTCTGATGTTGCGTCAGTTGATGCGCCAGGCGCGTCAGCGTATCGCCAAGGGCGGGAGTGTGATCCGCACCTCGGTCTCCACATTTATGGAGTTCATCGGTAACAACCCCAACGCCTTCCGTTTATTATTGCGTGAACGTTCTGGCACCTCAGCGGCGTTCCGTGCCGCCGTTGCGCGAGAAATTCAGCACTTCATCGCGGAACTTGCGGACTATCTGGAAATCGAAAACCATATGCCGCGTGCGTTTACTGAAGCGCAAGCCGAAGCGATGGTGACGATTGTCTTCAGCGCAGGCGCCGAGGCGCTGGACGTGGGCGCGGAACAGCGTCGGCAGTTAGAAGAGCGACTGGTACTGCAACTGCGCATGATTTCGAAAGGCGCGTATTACTGGTATCGCCGTGAACAAGAGAAGATGCCCCTTATTCCGGGTAACGTGAAGGAAGAGTAATGAAACAGTCAGTTCAGGATAAAGGTACGCTGTTGCTGGCGCTGGTCGCTGGCTTGTCAATCAATGCCACATTCGCGGCGCTGTTTAGCTCCATCGTGCCGTTCTCTGTATTCCCGATTATCTCGCTGGTGCTGACGGTGTACTGTCTGCATCAACGTTATCAGAATCGCACCATGCCTGTGGGGTTGCCGGGCCTGTCTGCCGCCTGCTTTATTCTCGGCGTTCTGCTTTACAGCACCGTGGTGCGCGCGGAGTATCCGGATATCGGCTCCAACTTCTTCCCGGCCGTGTTGTCGGTCATTCTGGTCTTCTGGATCGGCGTGAAAATGCGTAATCGCAAGCAGGAAGTGTCGGAATAAAAACGGTCGATGTCCAGGCCGGATAAGGCATTTATGCCGCTATCCGGCGCGGTATTGCCTGATGGCGCTGCGCTTATCAGGCCTGCAACGTATCACTTCGCCGTCAACAACACCCCGCACTCCATGTGGTGCGTATACGGGAACTGATCAAACAGCGCCAGACGTGACACGTTATGCGTCTGGCTTAATGTTTCCAGGTTCTTGCACAGCGTCTCCGGATTACAGGAGATATACAGAATGCGCGGATACGCCTGCACCATTTTCTCCGTCTCGCTGTCCAGACCGCTGCGGGGCGGATCGACAAAAATCGTTTCGCACTGATAGCTTTTCAGATCGATACCCTGCAAGCGGTTAAACCCGCGCACGCCGTTCATTGCCTGAGTAAACTCTTCCGCCGCCATGCGGATAATCTGCACGTTATCAATCTGATTCGCCGCAATGTTGTATTGCGCGGCGGCAACGGACGGCTTGGCGATTTCGGTCGCCAGTACGCGATCAAAGTTGCGCGCCAGCGCGAGCGAAAAGTTGCCATTCCCGCAGTACAGTTCGAGCAGATCGCCTTTCGATGCGCGGGTGGCATCCAGCGCCCACTCCAGCATCTGAATGTTCATTGCCGCATTCGGCTGTGTAAAGCTGTTCTCTACCTGGCGATAGATCATCTCTTTGCCCGCGACCGGCAAGCGTTCATCGATGTAATCCTGGTCCAGCGCGATTTTGGTTTTCGTTGCGCGGCCAATCAGATGTACATTCAGGTTTTGCGCACGCAGAGCATCGCGCAATGCTTCGGCGGCTTCACGCCACTCGTCGTCCAGTTTTTTATGATACAGCAGCGAAACCACCGCCTGATTGCTCATGGTGGTGAGGTAATCAATCTGGAACAGCTTATGGCGCAGCACGCGGTTGTCGCGCACGCCTGCGATCATCGCGGTCATCAACTGGTTGATCAGTTCACTCGCCGCCGGGAAGCTGTCGACGCGGATTCGGCTTTTGCTCTGCTGATCAAAAATGATGTGATACAGGTCGTCACCATCGTGCCAGATGCGGAACTCCGCACGCATACGGTAGTGACTGACCGGTGAGCGAAACACTTCCGGAACCAGGTCAGAAAAGGGCGCCATCATACTCTGCAAACGCACCACTTTCTCGGCGAGCTGCGCGTCATACTGTTCTGTCGGAAGGTGTTCGGGGGTCATGATGTATCCTGAAAAATATAAGTACGCGGGGATTGTAGGGATTGCTCAACAGATGTCCAGACATTGATGACTTCCAATTTTTAACAAACGCGCTGGACAGTAAGATGTTACAAACTGTAGCATCCGTGTGCCGGTCCTGTGAGTTAATAGGGAATCCAGTGTAAATCTGGAGCTGACGCGCAGCGGTAAGGAAAGGTGAAATGAGAGCGTAAGCAGACACTGCCTTCGGGTGGGAAGTCTTCATTTCTATTATCCCTGACGGGGATAACCCTCCAAGCCCGAAGACCTGCCGGCTTACGTCGCAACTGGTTTTCATCATCGCGTACTATCGGTGGGACCTGCGGCATCCTTCTTATATTGTGGATGCTTTACAATGATTAAAAAAACATCGCTGCTGACGGCACTCTCCGTCACGGCTTTTTCGGGTTGGGCACAGGATGCCACCCCTGACACGCTTGTCGTGACGGCAAACCGTTTTCAACAACCTGTTAATACCGTTCTGGCCCCTACTGATATCGTCACCCGCGAGGATATCGAACGCTGGCAGTCCCGAACCGTTCTGGATGTCATGCGCCGCCTGCCAGGCGTGGATGTCGCTCAGAATGGCGGCATGGGGCAAAGCTCTTCTCTGTTTGTGCGGGGTACCGAAGCGAAACACGTTCTGGTGTTAGTCGATGGTATTCCGGTCGCCCGTCCGGGCATTTCGAATAACTCCGATATTGACCAGATTCCGGTTTCGCTGGTACAGCGCATCGAGTATATCCGCGGCCCGCGTTCAGCGATTTATGGCTCTGGCGCGATTGGCGGCGTGGTGAACATCATCACCATGACGGGTGAGGAGCGTTCGCAGATTAATGCTGGCGTGGGGTCAAAAGGTTATCAGCAATATGACGGTACGTACCGCCAGCGTTTTGGCGATACCGTGGTAACCGCGGCCGGGGCTTATCAGACCACCAAAGGCTTCGATGTTCAGCCGCGCTCCAGCTACAGCGGCGATAGCGATCGCGATGGCTATCGCAATAAACTGTTCTGGGGAGGCGTTGAGCACAAATTTAACGACCAATTCGATGGTTACTTCCGTGGCTACGGCTATGCCAGTAATGCTGATTATGATCAGGGAAGCTGGGGTTATGACGGCGGAAACGACGAGCACCAGAATTACACCCAGTCGTGGGATACGGGGTTACGCTTCAATTCCGGTATCTACTCGTCGCAACTGGTCGCCAACTACCAGCGTATAAAGGACTATAACTACAGCAGCCTGAACGGGCGCTATGCGACAGGTTATAGCCTTGATGATATGGAACAGCGCTACGTCCAGTGGGGCAACAACGTTATTGTCGGACACGGCGCTGTCAGTGCTGGCGTCGACTGGAAACAAGAAAAGCTGATGTCCTTTGGCGAGTATGGGACAGACAACTATAAGCGTGATAACACGGGCCTCTATCTGACCGGGCAACAGCAGATTGATAGCGTGACGCTGGAAGCGTCGGGCCGTGAAGACCATGACGACCAGTTCGGCTGGCACGGTACCTGGCAAACGGCGGCGGGATGGCAGTTTGTTGATGACTATAAGGTGACGCTTTCCTATGGTACGGGCTTCCTTGCACCTTCACTGGGGCAACAGTTTGGTGCGGAGCGTTTTGGTATCGCCTCTAACCCAAACCTGAAGCCGGAAGAGTCGAAGCAGTGGGAAGCCGGGTTAGAAGGGCTGACCGGTCCGCTTGACTGGCGTCTGTCGACCTATCGCTACAAAATTCAGAACCTGATCGACTACAACAACAATACCTACTTCAACGTCAAATCCGCGACCATCAAAGGTCTGGAATGGACGGGGAACCTGACGACCGGGCCGGTCGATCATCGCTTAACGTTGCAGTATGTTGATCCGCGTGATGATGAAACCGATCAGCAGCTTTATCGCCGCGCTAAGCAGCAGGTGAAGTATGAGCTGAGCGGACAGGTCTACGATCTGGGCTGGGATGTGACCTATCAGTATATTGGCGAGCGTTACGATTACGACTACGACAATTCCCGTAAGGTGAAAATGGGCGGGCTGAGCGTGTGGGACATCGGACTTTCATATCCAGTCACCTCACATCTCACAGTTCGTGGTAAAATAGCCAACCTGTTCGATAAAGATTACGAGACAGTTTATGGCTACCAAACTGCAGGACGGGAATACACCTTGTCTGGCAGCTACACCTTCTGATCCACGTCCCACCGTGCTGGTATTTGATTCCGGCGTCGGTGGGTTGTCGGTCTATGATGAGATTCGGCACCTCCTGCCGGATCTCCACTATATCTACGCTTTCGATAACGTGGCTTTTCCTTACGGGGAGAAGAGTGAGGCGTTTATCGTTGAGCGCGTTGTTGAGATCGTGACGGCGGTACAACAGCATTATCCTCTCTCCCTGGCGGTTATCGCCTGTAACACGGCCAGTACGGTCTCTCTTCCTGCCTTGCGTGAGAAGTTTGCTTTCCCGGTCGTGGGCGTGGTGCCAGCGATAAAACCGGCGGCGCGTCTGACGGCGAATGGCATTGTCGGGTTACTGGCAACGCGCGGGACGGTGAAACGTCCTTATACGCATGAGCTAATTGCGCGCTTTGCGAATGAGTGCCAGATAGCCATGCTGGGGTCTGCAGAGCTGGTGGAACTGGCGGAAGCGAAGTTGCACGGCGAGCCCGTGCCGCTGGAAGAGCTGCAACGGATCCTGCGCCCGTGGCTGCGGATGCCGGAACCGCCTGATACCGTGGTGCTTGGCTGTACCCACTTTCCCCTGTTGCAGGAAGAACTCTTACAGGTTCTGCCTGAAGGAACGCGACTGGTCGATTCCGGGGCGGCCATTGCGCGACGTACCGCCTGGCTATTAGAACATGAAGCGCCGGATGCGAAATCAGCAGATGCCAACATTGCCTATTGCATGGCGATGACGCCAGAAACTGAGCAATTATTGCCCGTTTTGCAGCGCTATGGCTTTGAATCGCTCGAAAAACTGGCGGTTTAACGCTGTTTTGGGCAAATATTACGCACTCGGAAAATTATTTTAAATTTCCCCTTGTCAGTCTGAAATAACTCCCTATAATGCGCCTCCACTGACACGGAACAACGGCAAACAAGCCGCCGGGTCAGCGGGGTTATCCGGTGAAAACCAGTGATGAACACCGACAGAGAAAAGCAAAAATAAATGCTTGACTCTGAATGAGGAAAACGTAATATACGGGACCTCGCGACAGAGCGCTAAAGCGCGTCGCAACTGCTCTTTAACAATTTATCAGACAATCTGTGTGGGCACTCAGAGTGACATGGATTCTTAACGTCGCAAGACGAAAAATGAATACCAAGTCTCAAAGAGTGAACACGTAATTCATTACGACGTTTAATTCTAAGAGCATCAAACTTAAATTGAAGAGTTTGATCATGGCTCAGATTGAACGCTGGCGGCAGGCCTAACACATGCAAGTCGAACGGTAACAGGAAGCAGCTTGCTGCTTTGCTGACGAGTGGCGGACGGGTGAGTAATGTCTGGGAAACTGCCCGATGGAGGGGGATAACTACTGGAAACGGTAGCTAATACCGCATAATGTCGCAAGACCAAAGAGGGGGACCTTCGGGCCTCTTGCCATCGGATGTGCCCAGATGGGATTAGCTTGTTGGTGAGGTAACGGCTCACCAAGGCGACGATCCCTAGCTGGTCTGAGAGGATGACCAGCCACACTGGAACTGAGACACGGTCCAGACTCCTACGGGAGGCAGCAGTGGGGAATATTGCACAATGGGCGCAAGCCTGATGCAGCCATGCCGCGTGTATGAAGAAGGCCTTCGGGTTGTAAAGTACTTTCAGCGGGGAGGAAGGTGTTGTGGTTAATAACCGCAACAATTGACGTTACCCGCAGAAGAAGCACCGGCTAACTCCGTGCCAGCAGCCGCGGTAATACGGAGGGTGCAAGCGTTAATCGGAATTACTGGGCGTAAAGCGCACGCAGGCGGTCTGTCAAGTCGGATGTGAAATCCCCGGGCTCAACCTGGGAACTGCATTCGAAACTGACAGGCTTGAGTCTCGTAGAGGGGGGTAGAATTCCAGGTGTAGCGGTGAAATGCGTAGAGATCTGGAGGAATACCGGTGGCGAAGGCGGCCCCCTGGACGAAGACTGACGCTCAGGTGCGAAAGCGTGGGGAGCAAACAGGATTAGATACCCTGGTAGTCCACGCCGTAAACGATGTCTATTTGGAGGTTGTTCCCTTGAGGAGTGGCTTCCGGAGCTAACGCGTTAAATAGACCGCCTGGGGAGTACGGCCGCAAGGTTAAAACTCAAATGAATTGACGGGGGCCCGCACAAGCGGTGGAGCATGTGGTTTAATTCGATGCAACGCGAAGAACCTTACCTGGTCTTGACATCCACAGAACTTTCCAGAGATGGATTGGTGCCTTCGGGAACTGTGAGACAGGTGCTGCATGGCTGTCGTCAGCTCGTGTTGTGAAATGTTGGGTTAAGTCCCGCAACGAGCGCAACCCTTATCCTTTGTTGCCAGCGGTCCGGCCGGGAACTCAAAGGAGACTGCCAGTGATAAACTGGAGGAAGGTGGGGATGACGTCAAGTCATCATGGCCCTTACGACCAGGGCTACACACGTGCTACAATGGCATATACAAAGAGAAGCGACCTCGCGAGAGCAAGCGGACCTCATAAAGTATGTCGTAGTCCGGATTGGAGTCTGCAACTCGACTCCATGAAGTCGGAATCGCTAGTAATCGTGGATCAGAATGCCACGGTGAATACGTTCCCGGGCCTTGTACACACCGCCCGTCACACCATGGGAGTGGGTTGCAAAAGAAGTAGGTAGCTTAACCTTCGGGAGGGCGCTTACCACTTTGTGATTCATGACTGGGGTGAAGTCGTAACAAGGTAACCGTAGGGGAACCTGCGGTTGGATCACCTCCTTACCTTAAAGAACCTGCCTTTGCAGTGCCCACACAGATTGTCTGATGAAAAACGAGCAGTAAAACCTCTACAGGCTTGTAGCTCAGGTGGTTAGAGCGCACCCCTGATAAGGGTGAGGTCGGTGGTTCAAGTCCACTCAGGCCTACCAAATTCGCTCCCGTGCTTTGTTGTGGCAAAGCTCGCATACTTCAGTATGCTTCGCTTCACCACGCCGCGCCCGGCAACGAATTAGGGATGAGGTTTAACTACACTGTATGGGGCTATAGCTCAGCTGGGAGAGCGCCTGCTTTGCACGCAGGAGGTCTGCGGTTCGATCCCGCATAGCTCCACCATACTGTAGAACGTAATCAAGAAAACTTCAGAGTGAACCTGAAAAGGTGCACTGCGAAGTTTTGCTCTTTAAAAATCTGGATCAAGCTGAAAATTGAAACGACACACCGTTATTGGTGTGTTCGAGTCTCTCAAATTTTCGCAATCACGATGATGAATCGAAAGAAACATCTTCGGGTTGTGAGGTTAAGCGACTAAGCGTACACGGTGGATGCCCTGGCAGTCAGAGGCGATGAAGGACGTGCTAATCTGCGAAAAGCGCCGGTAAGGTGATATGAACCGCTATAGCCGGCGATGTCCGAATGGGGAAACCCAGTGCAATTCGTTGCACTATCGTTAACTGAATACATAGGTTAACGAGGCGAACCGGGGGAACTGAAACATCTAAGTACCCCGAGGAAAAGAAATCAACCGAGATTCCCCCAGTAGCGGCGAGCGAACGGGGAGCAGCCCAGAGCCTGAATCAGCATGTGTGGTAGTGGAACGGTCTGGAAAGGCCGGCGATACAGGGTGACAGCCCCGTACACAAAACCGCATGTGTTGTGAGCTCGATGAGTAGGGCGGGACACGTGGTATCCTGTCTGAATATGGGGGGACCATCCTCCAAGGCTAAATACTCCTGACTGACCGATAGTGAACCAGTACCGTGAGGGAAAGGCGAAAAGAACCCCGGCGAGGGGAGTGAAAAAGAACCTGAAACCGTGTACGTACAAGCAGTGGGAGCCTCTTTATGGGGTGACTGCGTACCTTTTGTATAATGGGTCAGCGACTTATATTCTGTAGCAAGGTTAACCGAATAGGGGAGCCGAAGGGAAACCGAGTCTTAACTGGGCGTTAAGTTGCAGGGTATAGACCCGAAACCCGGTGATCTAGCCATGGGCAGGTTGAAGGTTGGGTAACACTAACTGGAGGACCGAACCGACTAATGTTGAAAAATTAGCGGATGACTTGTGGCTGGGGGTGAAAGGCCAATCAAACCGGGAGATAGCTGGTTCTCCCCGAAAGCTATTTAGGTAGCGCCTCGTGAATTCATCTCCGGGGGTAGAGCACTGTTTCGGCTAGGGGGTCATCCCGACTTACCAACCCGATGCAAACTGCGAATACCGGAGAATGTTATCACGGGAGACACACGGCGGGTGCTAACGTCCGTCGTGAAGAGGGAAACAACCCAGACCGCCAGCTAAGGTCCCAAAGTCATGGTTAAGTGGGAAACGATGTGGGAAGGCTCAGACAGCCAGGATGTTGGCTTAGAAGCAGCCATCATTTAAAGAAAGCGTAATAGCTCACTGGTCGAGTCGGCCTGCGCGGAAGATGTAACGGGGCTAAACCATGCACCGAAGCTGCGGCAGCGACACTAAGTGTTGTTGGGTAGGGGAGCGTTCTGTAAGCCTGTGAAGGTGTGCTGTGAGGCATGCTGGAGGTATCAGAAGTGCGAATGCTGACATAAGTAACGATAAAGCGGGTGAAAAGCCCGCTCGCCGGAAGACCAAGGGTTCCTGTCCAACGTTAATCGGGGCAGGGTGAGTCGACCCCTAAGGCGAGGCCGAAAGGCGTAGTCGATGGGAAACAGGTTAATATTCCTGTACCAGGTGTTACTGCGAAGGGGGGACGGAGAAGGCTATGTTGGCCGGGCGACGGTTGTCCCGGTTTAAGCGTGTAGGTGTGTGTTCCAGGTAAATCCGGTTCACTTTAACACTGAGGCGTGATGACGAGGCACTACGGTGCTGAAGCAACAAATGCCCTGCTTCCAGGAAAAGCCTCTAAGCATCAGGTAACATCAGATCGTACCCCAAACCGACACAGGTGGTCAGGTAGAGAATACCAAGGCGCTTGAGAGAACTCGGGTGAAGGAACTAGGCAAAATGGTGCCGTAACTTCGGGAGAAGGCACGCTGATACGTAGGTGAAGCGATTTACTCGTGGAGCTGAAATCAGTCGAAGATACCAGCTGGCTGCAACTGTTTATTAAAAACACAGCACTGTGCAAACACGAAAGTGGACGTATACGGTGTGACGCCTGCCCGGTGCCGGAAGGTTAATTGATGGGGTTATCCTCGCGGAGAAGCTCTTGATCGAAGCCCCGGTAAACGGCGGCCGTAACTATAACGGTCCTAAGGTAGCGAAATTCCTTGTCGGGTAAGTTCCGACCTGCACGAATGGCGTAATGATGGCCAGGCTGTCTCCACCCGAGACTCAGTGAAATTGAACTCGCTGTGAAGATGCAGTGTACCCGCGGCAAGACGGAAAGACCCCGTGAACCTTTACTATAGCTTGACACTGAACACTGGTCCTTGATGTGTAGGATAGGTGGGAGGCTTTGAAGCGCGGACGCCAGTTCGTGTGGAGCCAACCTTGAAATACCACCCTTTAATGGCTGGTGTTCTAACGTGGACCCGTAATCCGGGTTACGGACAGTGTCTGGTGGGTAGTTTGACTGGGGCGGTCTCCTCCTAAAGAGTAACGGAGGAGCACGAAGGTTAGCTAATCCTGGTCGGACATCAGGAGGTTAGTGCAAAGGCATAAGCTAGCTTGACTGCGAGCGTGACGGCGCGAGCAGGTGCGAAAGCAGGTCTTAGTGATCCGGTGGTTCTGAATGGAAGGGCCATCGCTCAACGGATAAAAGGTACTCCGGGGATAACAGGCTGATACCGCCCAAGAGTTCATATCGACGGCGGTGTTTGGCACCTCGATGTCGGCTCATCACATCCTGGGGCTGAAGTAGGTCCCAAGGGTATGGCTGTTCGCCATTTAAAGTGGTACGCGAGCTGGGTTTAGAACGTCGTGAGACAGTTCGGTCCCTATCTGCCGTGGGCGCTGGAGAATTGAGGGGGGCTGCTCCTAGTACGAGAGGACCGGAGTGGACGCATCACTGGTGTTCGGGTTGTCATGCCAATGGCACTGCCCGGTAGCTAAATGCGGAAGAGATAAGTGCTGAAAGCATCTAAGCACGAAACTTGCCCCGAGATGAGTTCTCCCTGACCCTTTAAGGGTCCTGAAGGAACGTTGAAGACGACGACGTTGATAGGCCGGGTGTGTAAGCGCAGCGATGCGTTGAGCTAACCGGTACTAATGAACCGTGAGGCTTAACCTTACAACGCCGAAGATGTTTTGGCGGAATAGAGAGATTTTCAGCTTGGATTCAGAGTCCGAAGGATTTTGTGCTGAGACAAGGCGGCAAACGCAGCGACGGAAGGAGCATACATGAGTATGTGACTGACGCCCGCCAGAGCAGCCAACGCAGTATCAGCACAAAAGACACAGGACAGAGTATAAAGAATTTGCCTGGCGGCTGTAGCGCGGTGGTCCCACCTGACCCCATGCCGAACTCAGAAGTGAAACGCCGTAGCGCCGATGGTAGTGTGGGGTCTCCCCATGTGAGAGTAGGGAACTGCCAGGCATCAAATAAGTGAAGAAGCCCATCCTGACGGATGGGCTTTTTTGCGTCCGTCATTTGCTGGAGCATTTTATCGAATAACGCCATCCCGCCATAATACAAGCCATACTGCGGCATATGCGGTAAACTAACCGCGATTTTGCATCAGGAAAGCGTCTATGAATCACTCCCTTAAATCCTGGAATACCTTTGGCATCGATCAAAATGCCAATGAGATTATTTGCGCCGAAAATGAACAACAACTACTTAGCGCATGGCAATCTGCCAATGCGTTGCATCAGCCGGTACTGATACTGGGTGAAGGGAGTAACGTCCTGTTTCTTGACGCCTTCCGCGGGACGGTGATCGTCAATCGTATCAAAGGCATTGAAGTGACAGAGCAACCAGATGCATGGCTGCTGCATGTCGGTGCGGGTGAAAACTGGCATCATCTGGTTCAGCATACGCTACAGCTTGGCATGCCGGGTCTGGAAAACCTGGCGCTGATCCCCGGCTGCGTTGGGTCTTCACCGATCCAGAATATTGGTGCTTACGGCGTGGAGCTCCAGCGAGTTTGTGATTATGTTGACTGTGTTGAGCTGGCGACAGGACAATCTCGGCGCGTGAGTGCGGCTGAATGTCGCTTTGGCTATCGTGACAGTATCTTCAAACATGAATACCAGGATCGCTTCGCGATCGTTGCGGTGGGGTTACGTCTGGCTAAGCAATGGCAGCCAGTGTTGACCTATGGTGACCTGACGCGTCTGGATCCGGCCACGGTAACGCCACAGCAGGTGTTTGATTCGGTTTGCCATATGCGCATGACGAAACTACCCGATCCAAAAGTGAACGGCAATGCGGGCAGCTTTTTTAAGAACCCCGTGGTGGCGGCCGATGTGGCACAAACATTACTGTCCCAATTCCCGAATGCGCCCCATTATCCTCAACTTGACGGTTCAGTAAAGCTGGCGGCAGGTTGGCTCATTGACCAGTGTCAGCTAAAAGGCACCGGGATCGGTGGGGCTGCAGTGCATCGTCAACAAGCCCTGGTGCTGATCAATGCGGATAATGCGACAAGCAACGATGTGGTCCAGCTTGCGCACCTTGTTCGTATGAAAGTGGGTGAAAAATTTAACGTCTGGCTGGAGCCTGAAGTGCGCTTCATCGGGCAGACTGGCGAAGTCAATGCTGTGGAGATCATTGCATGAAGGATAATACCGTTCCTCTGACGCTTATCTCCTTACTGGCCGATGGCGAGTTTCATTCCGGTGAGCAGCTAGGTGAGAAGTTGGGGATGAGTCGGGCGGCCATCAATAAACATATCCAGACCCTACGTGACTGGGGAGTCGATGTTTTTACCGTGCCAGGCAAAGGATACAGTTTACCGGAGCCGATTCAGTTGCTGGATTCCGACCGTATCTACAGCCAGTTGGATCGCGGTACGGTGGCTGTGCTTCCGGTTATCGATTCTACCAATCAGTACCTGCTGGACCGCATCGATCTATTGCAGTCTGGCGATGCCTGTGTGGCGGAATATCAACAGGCAGGTCGTGGACGTCGTGGACGTAAGTGGTTTTCCCCCTTTGGCGCAAACCTTTATCTTTCGATGTTCTGGCGCCTGGAGCAGGGGCCGGCCGCCGCGATCGGCTTAAGCCTGGTGATCGGTATCGTGATGGCTGAGGTGCTGCGCGATCTGGGGGCGGATAAGGTACGGGTGAAGTGGCCTAACGATCTCTACCTGCTGGATCGCAAACTGGCGGGGATCCTGGTCGAGTTAACGGGTAAGACGGGCGATGCTGCGCAGATTGTCATTGGTGCCGGCATTAACATGGCGATGCGCCGTGTGGAAGAAGGCGTGGTGAATCAGGGATGGATTACGTTGCAGGAAGCAGGGATTACGCTCGATCGCAACACGCTGGCAGCAAGGCTCGTTCGTGAATTACGTACCGCGCTGGAGTTATTTGAGCAGGAAGGGCTGGCTCCTTATCTTTCCCGTTGGGAAAAACTGGATAACTTTATCAATCGCCAGGTCAAACTGATTATCGGCGAAAAAGAAATATACGGTATTTCACGAGGTATTGATGCGCAGGGCGCATTACTTCTGGAACAGGATGGCATTATAAAACCGTGGGTTGGGGGAGAAATCTCCCTGAGAAGCGCAGAATAATAAAAAGGGAGCTTTCGCTCCCTTTTTTAATTATTTTCGCAGGCGAACCTGCTCGACGGCATGATTCGCGCTTTTGGTCATAATCAGACTCGCACGCTCACGCGTGGGTAGAATATTCTGTTTTAAATTCAGCCAGTTAATTTCTTTCCATAATGAGGTGGCCGTGTTGATCGCCTCCTCTTTCGTCAGTTTCGCGTAGTTATGGAAATAAGAGTCAGGGTCGGTAAACGCCCCCTCGCGGAATTTAAGAAAACGATTGATATACCATGTCTGGAGTAACTCTTCCGGCGCATCAACATAAATAGAGAAGTCGACGAAGTCCGAAACAAATACATGATGAGGGTCGTGTGGATAGTCCATCCCGCTCTGCAGAACATTGAGTCCTTCGAGAATTAATATATCGGGTTGGGCCACGGTTTTATCCCCATCAGGGATCACATCATAAATCAGATGTGAATAAACCGGAGCAGTTACGTTTGGCACGCCGGATTTGAGATCGGAGACAAACTTGACCAGACGGTGCATGTCATACGATTCCGGAAAGCCTTTTTTCTTCATTAATCCACGGTCTTTTAATACCTGGTTTGGATGAAGAAAACCATCAGTGGTGATCAGTTCAACACGACGGTGTTCTGGCCAACGACTCAGTAACGCCTGTAATACACGCGCGGTGGTACTTTTCCCTACCGCCACGCTGCCAGCAATACTGATGATATAAGGAATACGCTCGCCGTTCGTGCCCAGAAACTGTTCAAGAACAGCCTGACGACGCAGGTTCGAGCTGATATAGAAGTTAAGCAAACGCGACAGGGGTAAATAGATCTCTGCAACTTCTTCCAGCGATAAATCTTCATTAATCCCTTTTAACCGCGCGATCTCTTCTTCAGTGAGGGTCATCGGCACGGAATCACGAAGCGCAGCCCACTGGTTGCGGTCAAACTGTAGGTAAGGCGTCATTAACGTTTGCTCTTTTATACTCATAAGCATGTTTCTGGCTGTCATTACACCATCAGGGCAGTGATAAAAAGCGCGTCATCCCCGGCATGCAATGGCACGTCACATTTCAGTTAATTTGGACAATGGGCAGGAGGGTAACACCAGATGGGGGGGAATAATAAGAAAAAATCTCTTCTGAACATCATTCCCTGAAAAGCAATGTGACGGATATTCCAGATGTACAGGCGATGGTTTGGCGCGTTGAAGCACTACCTGACGCAGATGAGAGGAAATGGACTGCCAGATAATGTCGAAATTTTATGCTAAGCTGACTGAAAATACGTCATTTATTGGCCGTATAGCGCAAAATGTGAGCGATAGAACATTTTATGCAATTTTTTAGTTGCATGAGCTCGCAGGTCTCCATAGAATGCGCGCTACTTGATGCCGACTTAGCTCAGTAGGTAGAGCAACTGACTTGTAATCAGTAGGTCACCAGTTCGATTCCGGTAGTCGGCACCATCAAGTCCGGTGGGGTTCCCGAGCGGCCAAAGGGAGCAGACTGTAAATCTGCCGTCACAGACTTCGAAGGTTCGAATCCTTCCCCCACCACCACTTTCTGGCAGCAATTGCTGTCTGAGCTGGTTAAGAAAATAATCGGCTCGAATGAGAAAAGAGACTTGTCTCTTTTTTTGTTACAGAAAGAACTGGGTAGCCGAGTTTCAGGATGCGGGCATCGTATAATGGCTATTACCTCAGCCTTCCAAGCTGATGATGCGGGTTCGATTCCCGCTGCCCGCTCCAGACGTGCTGATATGGCTCAGTTGGTAGAGCGCACCCTTGGTAAGGGTGAGGTCCCCAGTTCGACTCTGGGTATCAGCACCACTTCACTTCTCCTCCCCGTGTTTTCTCTGTAACGACTCAATGATTCAACAGTTCAGGCATATCGCCTGGTTGATGTGGTGATATCACCGATTTATCCGTGTCTTAGAGGGACAATCGATGTCTAAAGAAAAGTTTGAACGTACAAAACCGCACGTTAACGTCGGTACTATCGGCCACGTTGACCATGGTAAAACAACGCTGACCGCTGCCATCACTACCGTACTGGCTAAAACCTACGGCGGTGCTGCTCGCGCATTCGATCAGATCGATAACGCGCCGGAAGAAAAAGCTCGTGGTATCACCATCAACACCTCTCACGTTGAATATGACACCCCGACTCGCCACTACGCACACGTAGACTGCCCTGGCCACGCCGACTATGTTAAAAACATGATCACCGGTGCTGCGCAGATGGACGGCGCGATCCTGGTTGTTGCTGCGACTGACGGCCCGATGCCGCAGACTCGTGAGCACATCCTGCTGGGTCGTCAGGTAGGCGTTCCGTACATCATCGTGTTCCTGAACAAATGCGACATGGTTGATGACGAAGAGCTGCTGGAACTGGTAGAAATGGAAGTTCGTGAACTTCTGTCTCAGTACGATTTCCCGGGCGACGACACGCCGATCGTTCGTGGTTCTGCTCTGAAAGCGCTGGAAGGCGATGCAGAGTGGGAAGCGAAAATCATCGAACTGGCTGGCTTCCTGGATTCTTACATCCCGGAACCAGAGCGTGCGATTGACAAGCCGTTCCTGCTGCCGATCGAAGACGTATTCTCCATCTCCGGTCGTGGTACCGTTGTTACCGGTCGTGTAGAACGCGGTATCATCAAAGTTGGCGAAGAAGTTGAAATCGTTGGTATCAAAGAGACTGCTAAGTCTACCTGTACTGGCGTTGAAATGTTCCGCAAACTGCTGGACGAAGGCCGTGCGGGTGAGAACGTTGGTGTTCTGCTGCGTGGTATCAAACGTGAAGAAATCGAACGTGGTCAGGTACTGGCTAAGCCGGGCACCATCAAGCCGCACACGATGTTCGAATCTGAAGTGTACATCCTGTCCAAAGACGAAGGCGGCCGTCATACTCCGTTCTTCAAAGGCTACCGTCCGCAGTTCTACTTCCGTACCACTGACGTGACTGGCACCATCGAACTGCCGGAAGGCGTTGAGATGGTAATGCCGGGCGACAACATCAAAATGGTTGTTACCCTGATCCACCCGATCGCGATGGACGACGGTCTGCGTTTCGCAATCCGTGAAGGCGGCCGTACGGTAGGCGCAGGCGTTGTTGCTAAAGTTCTCAGCTAATCGCTGATAACATTTGACGCAATGCGCATTAAAAGGGCATCATTTGATGCCCTTTTTGCACGCTTTCGAACCAGAACCTGGCTCATCAGTGATTTTATTTGTCATAATCATTGCTGAGACAGGCTCTGAAGAGGGCGTTGAGCCCGGAATGCCCAAATACATTTCGGCACAAGGTTAACTGGTTAGCCTCGCATTCGCGGGGTGAAATTATTTGTAGAATACTTCTGACAGGTTGGTTTATGAGTGCGAATACCGAAGCTCAAGGGAGCGGGCGTGGCCTGGAAGCGATAAAGTGGATCGTGGTTGTGGCATTGCTGCTCGTGGCAATTGTTGGCAACTATCTTTATCGTGACATGATGCTGCCGCTGCGTGCGCTGGCCGTAGTAATTCTGATTGCTGCAGCGGGTGGTGTCGCGCTGTTGACGACAAAAGGTAAAGCTACTGTTGCTTTTGCCCGCGAAGCGCGTACTGAAGTACGTAAGGTCATTTGGCCGACTCGCCAGGAAACATTGCACACCACGCTGATTGTGGCTGCGGTTACCGCAGTAATGTCACTGATCCTGTGGGGACTGGATGGTATTCTGGTTCGCCTGGTTTCCTTTATCACTGGCCTGAGGTTCTGAGATGTCTGAAGCTCCTAAAAAGCGCTGGTACGTCGTTCAGGCGTTTTCCGGTTTTGAAGGCCGCGTAGCCACGTCGCTGCGCGAGCATATCAAATTACACAATATGGAAGAGTTGTTTGGCGAAGTCATGGTGCCGACCGAAGAAGTGGTCGAAATCCGTGGTGGTCAGCGCCGTAAGAGCGAGCGTAAATTCTTCCCGGGTTATGTGCTGGTCCAGATGGTCATGAATGACGCGAGCTGGCACCTGGTGCGTAGCGTGCCGCGTGTGATGGGCTTTATCGGCGGTACATCTGACCGTCCGGCACCGATCAGCGACAAAGAAGTTGATGCGATTATGAACCGCCTGCAGCAGGTTGGTGATAAGCCGCGTCCGAAAACGCTGTTTGAACCGGGTGAGATGGTACGTGTCAACGATGGTCCGTTTGCGGACTTTAATGGCGTCGTTGAAGAAGTGGACTATGAGAAGTCCCGCCTGAAAGTGTCCGTCTCTATCTTCGGTCGTGCGACCCCGGTAGAACTGGACTTTGCTCAGGTTGAAAAAGCCTAAGTAGCGATCAAAAAAGCGGCGATTTAATCGTTGCACAAGGCGTGAGATTGGAATACAATTTCGCGCCTTTTGTTTTTATGGGCCTGGCCCGTAGAACGAATTTTTATATCACGGGGAGCCTCTCTGAGGCGCTATCACCCAACAGAGGAAATTGAGAATGGCTAAGAAAGTCCAAGCCTACGTCAAGCTGCAGGTTGCAGCTGGTATGGCAAACCCGAGTCCGCCGGTTGGTCCTGCTCTGGGTCAACAGGGTGTTAACATCATGGAATTCTGCAAAGCGTTCAACGCTAAGACTGATTCCATCGAAAAAGGTCTGCCGATTCCGGTTGTTATCACCGTTTACGCTGACCGTTCTTTCACCTTCATTACCAAAACGCCTCCGGCAGCCGTTCTGCTGAAGAAAGCGGCTGGTATTAAGTCTGGTTCCGGTAAGCCGAACAAAGACAAAGTAGGTAAAATTTCCCGCGCTCAGCTGCAGGAAATCGCGCAGACCAAAGCTGCCGACATGACTGGTGCCGACATTGAAGCGATGACTCGCTCCATTGAAGGTACTGCACGTTCCATGGGCCTGGTAGTGGAGGACTAAGAAATGGCTAAACTGACCAAGCGCATGCGTGTGATCCGTGAGAAAGTTGATGCGACCAAACAGTACGATATCAACGAAGCTATCTCTCTGCTGAAAGAACTGGCTACCGCTAAGTTCGTTGAAAGTGTAGACGTTGCCGTTAACCTCGGTATCGATGCGCGTAAATCTGACCAGAACGTACGTGGTGCAACTGTACTGCCGCACGGTACTGGCCGTTCCGTTCGCGTAGCCGTATTTACCCAGGGTGCAAACGCTGAAGCTGCTAAAGCTGCTGGCGCTGAACTGGTAGGTATGGAAGATCTGGCTGACCAGATCAAGAAAGGCGAAATGAACTTTGACGTTGTTATTGCTTCCCCGGATGCAATGCGCGTTGTTGGCCAGCTGGGCCAGGTTCTGGGTCCGCGTGGCCTGATGCCTAACCCGAAAGTCGGTACCGTAACGCCGAACGTTGCTGAAGCAGTTAAGAATGCTAAAGCGGGCCAGGTTCGTTACCGTAACGACAAAAACGGCATCATCCACACTACCATCGGTAAAGTGGATTTTGACGCTGACAAACTGAAAGAAAACCTGGAAGCTCTGCTGGTTGCGCTGAAGAAAGCAAAACCGACTCAGGCGAAAGGCGTGTACATCAAGAAAATCAGCATCTCCACCACCATGGGTGCTGGCGTTGCCGTTGATCAGGCTGGTCTGAGCGCTTCCGCGAACTAAGATTAGCTTTACGTGGGCGGTGGATTTGTCTACAATTCTACCCCCACGTTTCTGTTGAAAGAGACAGACACTATACAAGTCATTTGAATTGCGGTTCGAAAGACGAAGACATAGAACAGATTTGTTCGTTGGAGCCTGGCCTATCCAGGCCTCCGTCGAAGACCGCAGGTGTTTCGTAAGAGACTTAATCCCCTGCGTAGACGGTGACAGAACGCTAAGATTATTTTTGGATACTCTGGCTTGTTTCTGCTCACCGTATTTAAGACGCTCTTTTCGTTGGAAAGAGTGAAGTGAGTTCCGGAACATGAGTTCCGGCAAACATCCAGGAGCAAAGCTAATGGCTTTAAATCTTCAAGACAAACAAGCGATTGTTGCTGAAGTCAGCGAAGTAGCCAAAGGCGCGCTGTCTGCAGTAGTTGCGGATTCCCGTGGCGTAACTGTAGATAAAATGACTGAACTGCGTAAAGCAGGTCGTGAAGCTGGCGTTTACATGCGTGTTGTTCGTAACACCCTGCTGCGCCGCGTCGTTGAAGGTACTCCGTTCGAGTGCCTGAAAGACACGTTTGTTGGTCCGACCCTGATTGCATACTCTATGGAACACCCGGGCGCTGCTGCTCGTCTGTTCAAAGAGTTCGCGAAAGCGAATGCAAAATTTGAGGTCAAAGCCGCTGCCTTTGAAGGTGAGCTGATCCCGGCGTCTCAGATCGACCGCCTGGCAACTCTGCCGACCTACGAAGAAGCAATTGCACGCCTGATGGCAACCATGAAAGAAGCTTCGGCCGGCAAACTGGTTCGTACTCTGGCTGCTGTACGCGATGCGAAAGAAGCTGCTTAATCGCAGTTATCCTTTTAAAGCATCCGCTTACGTATAAACTTATTCTGATATTCAGGAACAATTTAAATGTCTATCACTAAAGATCAAATCATTGAAGCAGTATCCGCTATGTCCGTAATGGACGTTGTAGAACTGATCTCTGCAATGGAAGAAAAATTCGGTGTTTCCGCTGCTGCTGCTGTCGCTGTAGCTGCTGGCCCGGTTGAAGCTGCTGAAGAAAAAACTGAATTCGACGTAATTCTGAAAGCTGCTGGCGCTAACAAAGTTGCTGTAATCAAAGCAGTACGTGGCGCAACTGGCCTGGGTCTGAAAGAAGCTAAAGACCTGGTAGAATCTGCTCCGGCTGCGCTGAAAGAAGGCGTGAGCAAAGATGACGCAGAAGCACTGAAAAAATCTCTGGAAGAAGCTGGCGCTGAAGTTGAAGTTAAATAAGCCAACTTTTCTGGTTGCAGCTTGAGTAATCAGGCTGATGGCTGGTGACTTTTTAGTCACCAGCCTTTTTGCGCTGTAAGGCGCCAGTAGCGTTTCACACTGTTTGACTACTGCTGTGCCTTTCAATGCTTGTTTCTATCGACGACTTAATATACTGCGACAGGGCGTCCGTTCTGTGTAAATCGCAATGAAATGGTTTAAGCGTGATAGCAACAGGCATTGCGGAAAGTATTCGATTTTCCGGTCAACAAAATAGTGTTGCACAAACTGTCCGCTCAATGGACAGATGGGTCGACTTGTCAGCGAGCTGAGGAACCCTATGGTTTACTCCTATACCGAGAAAAAACGTATTCGTAAGGATTTTGGTAAACGTCCACAAGTTCTGGATGTGCCTTATCTCCTTTCTATCCAGCTTGACTCGTTTCAGAAGTTTATCGAGCAAGATCCTGAGGGGCAGTATGGTCTGGAAGCCGCCTTCCGTTCTGTATTCCCGATTCAGAGCTACAGCGGTAATTCCGAGCTGCAATACGTCAGCTACCGCCTTGGCGAACCGGTGTTTGACGTTCAGGAATGTCAGATCCGTGGCGTGACCTATTCCGCACCGCTGCGCGTAAAACTGCGTCTGGTGATCTACGAGCGCGAAGCGCCGGAAGGCACCGTTAAAGACATTAAAGAACAAGAAGTCTACATGGGCGAAATTCCGCTCATGACCGACAACGGTACCTTTGTTATCAATGGTACTGAGCGTGTTATCGTTTCTCAGCTGCACCGTAGCCCAGGCGTCTTCTTTGACTCCGACAAAGGCAAAACCCACTCTTCGGGTAAAGTGCTGTATAACGCGCGCATCATTCCTTACCGTGGTTCCTGGCTGGACTTCGAATTCGATCCGAAGGACAACCTGTTCGTACGTATCGACCGTCGCCGTAAACTGCCTGCGACCATTATTCTGCGTGCGCTGAACTACACCACTGAGCAGATCCTGGATCTGTTCTTCGAAAAAGTTATTTTCGAGATTCGCGACAACAAACTGCAGATGGAGCTGGTGCCTGAACGTCTGCGTGGTGAAACCGCCTCCTTCGATATCGAAGCGAACGGTAAAATCTACGTTGAAAAAGGCCGCCGCATCACTGCGCGTCACATCCGCCAACTGGAAAAAGACGATATCAAACATATCGAAGTTCCGGTTGAGTACATTGCGGGCAAAGTGGCTGCGAAAGATTACGTTGACGAATCCACTGGCGAGCTGATCTGCCCGGCGAATATGGAGCTGAGCCTGGATCTGCTGGCTAAGCTGAGCCAGTCTGGCCACAAACGTATCGAAACCCTGTTCACCAACGATCTGGACCACGGCCCGTACATTTCTGAAACCGTACGTGTCGACCCAACTAACGATCGTCTGAGCGCGCTGGTAGAAATCTACCGCATGATGCGCCCGGGTGAACCGCCGACACGTGAAGCAGCTGAAAGCCTGTTTGAGAACCTGTTCTTCTCTGAAGACCGTTATGACCTGTCTGCGGTCGGTCGTATGAAGTTCAACCGTTCTCTGCTGCGCGACGAAATCGAAGGTTCCGGTATCCTGAGCAAAGACGACATCATCGAAGTGATGAAGAAGCTCATCGATATCCGTAACGGTAAAGGCGAAGTCGATGATATCGACCACCTCGGCAACCGTCGTATCCGTTCCGTAGGCGAAATGGCGGAAAACCAGTTCCGCGTTGGCCTGGTACGTGTTGAGCGTGCGGTGAAAGAGCGTCTGTCTCTGGGCGATCTGGATACTCTGATGCCTCAGGACATGATCAACGCCAAACCGATTTCTGCGGCAGTGAAAGAGTTCTTCGGTTCCAGCCAGCTGTCTCAGTTTATGGACCAGAACAACCCGCTGTCTGAGATTACGCATAAACGTCGTATCTCTGCACTCGGCCCAGGCGGTCTGACGCGTGAGCGCGCAGGCTTTGAAGTTCGAGACGTACACCCGACCCACTATGGTCGCGTATGTCCAATCGAAACGCCTGAAGGTCCGAACATCGGTCTGATCAACTCCCTGTCCGTGTACGCACAGACTAACGAATATGGCTTCCTCGAGACGCCGTATCGTCGCGTTGTTGATGGCGTTGTGACGGATGAGATTCATTACCTGTCTGCTATTGAAGAAGGTAACTTCGTTATCGCTCAGGCGAACTCCAACCTGGATGACGATGGCCACTTCGTAGAAGATCTGGTGACCTGCCGTAGTAAAGGCGAATCCAGCTTGTTCAGCCGCGACCAGGTTGACTACATGGACGTTTCCACCCAGCAGGTGGTTTCCGTCGGTGCGTCCCTGATCCCGTTCCTGGAACACGATGACGCCAACCGTGCATTGATGGGTGCGAACATGCAACGTCAGGCGGTTCCGACTCTGCGTGCTGATAAGCCGCTGGTAGGTACCGGTATGGAACGTGCTGTTGCCGTTGACTCCGGTGTCACTGCGGTGGCTAAACGTGGCGGTACCGTTCAGTACGTGGATGCTTCCCGTATCGTTATCAAAGTTAACGAAGACGAGATGTACCCGGGCGAAGCGGGTATCGACATCTACAACCTGACCAAATACACCCGTTCTAACCAGAACACCTGTATCAACCAGATGCCGTGTGTGTCTCTGGGTGAGCCGGTTGAACGTGGCGACGTACTGGCAGATGGTCCGTCTACCGACCTCGGTGAACTGGCGCTCGGTCAGAACATGCGCGTCGCGTTCATGCCGTGGAACGGTTACAACTTCGAAGACTCCATCCTCGTATCCGAGCGTGTTGTCCAGGAAGACCGTTTCACCACCATCCACATTCAGGAACTGGCGTGCGTGTCCCGTGACACCAAGCTGGGGCCGGAAGAGATCACCGCTGATATCCCGAACGTGGGTGAAGCTGCGCTCTCCAAACTGGATGAATCCGGTATCGTTTACATCGGTGCGGAAGTGACCGGCGGCGACATTCTGGTGGGTAAGGTCACGCCGAAAGGTGAAACCCAGCTGACGCCAGAAGAAAAACTGCTGCGTGCGATCTTCGGTGAGAAAGCGTCTGACGTTAAAGACTCTTCTCTGCGCGTACCAAACGGTGTTTCCGGTACGGTTATCGACGTTCAGGTCTTTACTCGCGATGGCGTAGAAAAAGACAAACGTGCGCTGGAAATCGAAGAGATGCAGCTGAAGCAGGCGAAGAAAGACCTGTCTGAAGAACTGCAGATCCTCGAAGCTGGCCTGTTCAGCCGTATCTACGCTGTGCTGGTTGCCGGTGGTGTTGAAGCTGAGAAGCTCGACAAACTGCCTCGCGATCGCTGGCTGGAACTCGGCCTGACCGACGAAGAGAAACAAAATCAGCTGGAACAGCTGGCTGAGCAGTACGACGAACTGAAACACGAGTTCGAGAAAAAACTCGAAGCGAAACGCCGCAAAATCACCCAAGGCGACGATCTGGCACCGGGCGTGCTGAAGATTGTTAAGGTATACCTGGCCGTTAAACGCCGTATCCAGCCTGGTGACAAGATGGCAGGTCGTCACGGTAACAAGGGTGTAATTTCTAAGATCAACCCGATCGAAGATATGCCGCACGATGCTAACGGTACGCCGGTAGATATCGTACTGAACCCGCTGGGCGTACCGTCTCGTATGAACATCGGTCAGATTCTGGAAACCCACCTGGGTATGGCTGCGAAAGGTATCGGCGATAAGATCAACGCCATGCTGAAACAGCAGCAGGAAGTCGCGAAACTGCGCGAGTTCATCCAGCGTGCGTACGATCTGGGCGCTGATGTTCGTCAGAAAGTTGACCTGAATACCTTCAGCGATGAAGAAGTTCTGCGTCTGGCTGAAAACCTGCGCAAAGGTATGCCAATCGCAACGCCGGTGTTCGACGGTGCGAAAGAAGCGGAAATTAAAGAGCTGCTGAAACTGGGTGACCTGCCGACTTCCGGTCAGATCACGCTGTTCGACGGCCGTACGGGTGAGCAGTTCGAGCGTCCGGTAACCGTAGGTTACATGTACATGCTGAAACTGAACCACCTGGTCGACGATAAGATGCACGCTCGTTCCACCGGTTCCTACAGCCTGGTTACTCAGCAGCCGCTGGGTGGTAAGGCGCAGTTCGGTGGTCAGCGCTTCGGGGAGATGGAAGTGTGGGCGCTGGAAGCATACGGCGCGGCATACACCCTGCAGGAAATGCTCACCGTTAAGTCTGATGACGTGAACGGCCGTACTAAGATGTATAAGAACATCGTAGATGGCAACCATCAGATGGAACCGGGCATGCCGGAATCCTTCAACGTACTGTTGAAAGAGATTCGTTCGCTGGGTATCAACATCGAACTGGAAGACGAGTAATTCTCGCTCAAACAGGTCACTGCTGCCGGGATAACACCCGGCAGCGGAATGTGCTAACTCCGACGGGAGCAAATCCGTGAAAGACTTATTAAAGTTTCTGAAAGCGCAAACTAAAACCGAAGAGTTTGATGCGATCAAAATTGCTCTGGCTTCGCCAGACATGATCCGTTCATGGTCTTTCGGTGAAGTTAAGAAGCCGGAAACCATTAACTACCGTACGTTCAAGCCTGAGCGTGACGGCCTTTTCTGCGCCCGTATCTTTGGGCCGGTAAAAGACTACGAGTGCCTGTGCGGTAAGTACAAGCGCCTGAAACACCGCGGTGTGATCTGTGAGAAGTGCGGCGTTGAAGTGACCCAGACTAAAGTACGCCGTGAGCGTATGGGCCACATCGAGCTGGCGTCTCCGACTGCTCACATCTGGTTCCTGAAATCTCTGCCGTCCCGTATCGGCCTGCTGCTCGATATGCCGCTGCGCGATATCGAACGCGTACTGTACTTCGAATCCTATGTGGTTATCGAAGGCGGTATGACCAATCTGGAACGCCAGCAGATCCTGACTGAAGAACAGTATCTGGATGCGCTGGAAGAGTTCGGTGACGAATTTGACGCGAAGATGGGTGCGGAAGCGATCCAGGCCCTGCTGAAGAGCATGGATCTGGAGCAAGAGTGTGAAACTCTGCGTGAAGAGCTGAACGAAACCAACTCCGAAACCAAACGTAAGAAGCTGACCAAGCGTATCAAGCTGCTGGAAGCGTTCGTGCAGTCTGGCAACAAGCCAGAGTGGATGATCCTGACCGTTCTGCCGGTTCTGCCGCCAGATCTGCGTCCGCTGGTTCCGCTGGATGGTGGTCGTTTCGCCACGTCGGATCTGAACGATCTGTATCGTCGCGTGATCAACCGTAACAACCGTCTGAAACGTCTGCTGGATCTGGCTGCGCCGGATATCATCGTACGCAACGAAAAACGTATGCTGCAGGAAGCGGTTGACGCCCTGCTGGATAACGGCCGTCGCGGTCGTGCGATCACCGGTTCTAACAAACGTCCTCTGAAATCTTTGGCCGATATGATCAAAGGTAAACAGGGTCGTTTCCGTCAGAACCTGCTCGGTAAGCGTGTTGACTACTCCGGTCGTTCTGTAATCACCGTAGGTCCATACCTGCGTCTGCATCAGTGCGGTCTGCCGAAGAAAATGGCACTGGAGCTGTTCAAACCGTTCATCTACGGCAAGCTGGAACTGCGTGGCCTGGCCACCACCATCAAAGCCGCTAAGAAAATGGTTGAGCGTGAAGAAGCTGTCGTTTGGGATATCCTGGACGAAGTGATCCGCGAACACCCGGTACTGCTGAACCGTGCGCCAACACTGCACCGTCTGGGTATCCAGGCCTTTGAACCGGTACTGATCGAAGGTAAAGCTATTCAGCTGCACCCGCTGGTTTGTGCGGCATACAACGCCGACTTCGATGGTGACCAGATGGCTGTTCACGTACCGCTGACGCTGGAAGCCCAGCTCGAAGCGCGTGCGCTGATGATGTCTACCAACAACATCCTGTCCCCGGCGAACGGCGAACCTATCATCGTTCCGTCTCAGGACGTTGTACTGGGTCTGTACTACATGACCCGTGACTGTGTTAACGCCAAAGGCGAAG
The DNA here is from genome assembly GCF_002880615.1 of Citrobacter freundii complex sp. CFNIH2. Lineage (NCBI taxonomy): Bacteria > Pseudomonadati > Pseudomonadota > Gammaproteobacteria > Enterobacterales > Enterobacteriaceae > Citrobacter > Citrobacter freundii complex sp. CFNIH2. The sequence continues at coordinate 4,338,407 of NZ_CP025757.1, forward strand.
GCATGGTGCTGACTGGCCCGAAAGAAGCTGAGCGTATTTATCGCGCTGGCCTGGCCTCTCTGCATGCGCGCGTTAAAGTGCGTATCACCGAATACGAAAAAGATGCTAACGGCGAATTCGTTGCGAAAACCAGCCTGATTGATACGACGGTAGGTCGTGCAATCCTGTGGATGATCGTACCGAAAGGTCTGCCTTTCTCCATCGTCAACCAGGCGCTGGGTAAGAAAGCCATCTCCAAAATGCTGAACACTTGCTACCGTATTCTGGGCCTGAAACCGACCGTTATTTTTGCGGACCAGACGATGTACACCGGCTTTGCTTATGCAGCGCGTTCAGGTGCATCTGTGGGTATCGATGACATGGTCATCCCGGAGAAAAAACACGAGATCATCTCTGAAGCGGAAGCGGAAGTTGCTGAGATCCAGGAACAGTTCCAGTCTGGTCTGGTCACCGCCGGCGAACGTTACAACAAAGTGATCGATATCTGGGCTGCGGCGAACGATCGTGTATCCAAAGCGATGATGGACAACCTGCAAACCGAAACCGTGATTAACCGTGACGGTCAGGAAGAGCAGCAGGTTTCCTTCAACAGCATCTACATGATGGCCGACTCCGGTGCGCGTGGTTCTGCTGCACAGATTCGTCAGCTGGCTGGTATGCGTGGTCTGATGGCGAAGCCGGATGGCTCCATCATCGAAACGCCAATCACCGCGAACTTCCGTGAAGGTCTGAACGTACTCCAGTACTTCATCTCCACGCACGGTGCGCGTAAAGGTCTGGCGGATACCGCACTGAAAACAGCGAACTCCGGTTATCTGACGCGTCGTCTGGTTGACGTTGCACAGGATCTGGTTGTGACCGAAGACGATTGTGGCACGCTGGAAGGTATCACCATGACCCCGGTTATCGAGGGTGGTGATGTTAAAGAGCCACTGCGCGATCGCGTTCTGGGTCGTGTAACGGCAGAAGACATTCTGAAGCCGGGTACGGCGGATATTCTGGTTCCGCGCAACACGCTGCTGCACGAACAGTGGTGTGATCTGCTGGAAGCAAACTCCGTTGACTCTGTGAAAGTTCGCTCGGTTGTATCCTGTGACACCGACTTTGGTGTATGTGCGCACTGCTACGGTCGTGACCTGGCGCGTGGCCACATCATCAACAAAGGTGAAGCTATCGGCGTTATCGCGGCACAGTCCATCGGTGAGCCGGGTACACAGCTGACGATGCGTACGTTCCACATCGGTGGTGCGGCATCTCGTGCGGCTGCTGAATCCAGCATCCAGGTGAAAAACAAAGGTAGCATCCGTCTGAGCAATGCGAAGTCGGTTGTGAACTCCAGCGGTAAACTGGTGATCACCTCCCGTAACACTGAGCTGAAATTGATCGACGAATTCGGTCGTACCAAAGAAAGCTATAAAGTGCCTTACGGCTCTGTGATGGCGAAAGGTGATGGTGAGCAGGTTGCCGGCGGTGAAACCGTAGCAAACTGGGATCCGCACACCATGCCGGTTATCACGGAAGTGAGTGGTTTTGTCCGCTTCACTGACATGATAGACGGCCAGACCATTACGCGTCAGACCGACGAGTTAACCGGTCTGTCTTCTCTGGTGGTTCTGGATTCCGCAGAACGTACTACCGGTGGTAAAGATCTGCGTCCTGCACTGAAAATCGTTGATGCTCAGGGTAACGACGTACTGATCCCGGGTACCGATATGCCTGCGCAGTACTTCCTGCCGGGTAAAGCGATCGTTCAGCTGGAAGATGGCGTACAGATCAGCTCCGGTGACACCCTGGCGCGTGTTCCGCAGGAATCCGGCGGTACCAAGGATATCACCGGTGGTCTGCCGCGCGTTGCGGACCTGTTCGAAGCACGTCGTCCGAAAGAGCCGGCAATCCTGGCTGAAATCAGCGGTATTATTTCCTTCGGTAAAGAAACCAAAGGGAAACGTCGTCTGGTTATCACCCCGGTAGACGGTAGCGATCCGTACGAAGAGATGATTCCGAAATGGCGTCAGCTCAACGTGTTCGAAGGTGAACGTGTAGAACGTGGTGACGTGGTTTCCGACGGTCCGGAAGCGCCGCACGACATTCTGCGTTTGCGTGGTGTTCATGCTGTAACTCGTTACATCGTTAACGAAGTTCAGGACGTATACCGTCTGCAGGGCGTTAAGATTAACGATAAGCACATCGAAGTTATCGTTCGTCAGATGCTGCGTAAAGCCACCATCGAAAGCGCAGGTAGCTCCGACTTCCTGGAAGGCGAACAGGTTGAATACTCCCGCGTCAAGATCGCTAACCGCGAACTGGAAGCGAACGGCAAAGTGGGCGCAACGTTCTCCCGCGATCTGCTGGGTATCACCAAAGCGTCTCTGGCAACCGAATCGTTCATCTCTGCCGCATCGTTCCAGGAGACCACGCGTGTCCTGACCGAAGCAGCCGTTGCGGGTAAACGCGACGAACTGCGTGGCCTGAAAGAGAACGTTATCGTAGGTCGTCTGATCCCAGCGGGTACCGGTTATGCGTACCACCAGGATCGTATGCGTCGCCGTGCTGCGGGTGAACTCCCGGCTGCACCGCAGGTGACTGCAGAAGACGCCTCTGCCAGCCTGGCAGAACTGCTGAACGCAGGTCTGGGTGGTTCTGACAACGAGTAATCGTTGACTGCCTGACAGTAAAAAACCCGCTTCGGCGGGTTTTTTTATACCTGATGGCGCTGCGCTTATCAGGCCTGGAGTATACGACCCGTAGGCCGGATAAGACGTTTGCTCAATTGACCGGCGGCAACCTGCGATACAGTTCAATCATGTCACCTGCCAGATCCTGAATCACCATCGCGTTCATCAGATGGTCCTGCGAGTGGACGGTGATCAGATTCACTGGCAGCTTACCGGTCCCTTCATCGATCCCGATCAGCTGCGTCTGGATTTTATGCGCCAGCTTGACGTAATCGCGTGACTCTTCCATCGCCTGTTCGGCACCGGCAAAGTCGCCTTTGCGGGCCAGTTGCAGGGCGGTCAATGCCTGGCTTCGTGCGGCTCCGGCGTTAACCAACAGTTCCATAATGATGGTTTCTAACTCTTCCATGTTATGGCTCCATCAGCTTCAGGGCTTTGTCCAGAACGGCATCGCCTTTCATCATGCCGTAATCCATCATGTCGATCACGGCGACTTTCTTACCGAGCGGATCGGCCAGCGCCTGCAGTTTCGCCTGTTCATACTTGACCTGCGGGCCCAACAGGACGATGTCCGCCGTGGCAATATTCTCTTTAAACTCTGCGACAGGCACAGCCTTGATCGTCACGTCGATCCCTTTCTTCTGAGCGGCATCTTTCATTCGTTGTACCAGCATGCTGGTGGACATACCGGCGGCACAGCATAAAACGATATTCTTCATAGTTCGCTCCCACGGTTCCATTGATACTTCATCTTTAGTCTGAGCAAGTGATGAGAACAACCGCCTTACCGCGAATGTGTGTAAAGCATCACAAAGAAATCGCACAAATAATGAAACCGGTTACGGTTTTTCTCAAAATGAAAAAAAGCCCGTCGTAACGGGCGTTGCAGAGAAGAGGGGATTAGCGATTCGCGACAATAATCCGGTTTTTCCCTTCCTGTTTGGCTTTGTATAGCGCTTCATCAACACGCATGATCAACTGTTCCTGCGCTTCCAGATTCCATTCCCCGAGTCCGGCGCTAAAGGTGACGTGCAGACCCTCTTCACGCCATGAGCGCTGCGCGACCTCAATGCGCCAGCGTTCCAGTAGGGTATGCGCATTGTTCAATTGTTCACCCGAGAACAGCACGGCAAACTCCTCACCGCCATAGCGATAGACGGACACGGCGGCGGGTTGCATGATCTGAATCCCTTCGCGCGCGACGTTGCGCAGGACGATGTCGCCATTCAAATGTCCCCAGGTATCATTGATGGATTTAAAGTTATCAATATCCACCAGTGCCAGGGCGAACGGTTGGTGATCGTTCATCAGTGCGGCGATATCGCTGTCAAAAGCGCGGCGGTTTTTACAACCGGTCAGGGCATCAATGGTCGCCTGTCGGACGTAAGCCAGTTCGCGCTCCTTATTGGATTCGATAGCTTTGCTCAGCATTGCTTCAAGGCGCGGTGCGCGTTTCACGTCGCCGGTCTTGATCGCGTTGATGATATTCATCAGCACCGTGCGTGAGGCGTGGCGTAGATAGAGACCAAACAGCGCAATGATGATCGCCGCAAGGGCAAATCCCCAGGCCACAATGTTGGTTTCATGGCGTGTCAGGTCGACGAGTGTTGTATCTGAAACCCGATAAATCACAAACCAGTCCGGGTTGGTGAATGAATAGTAGTAGTACCAGTCCTGCGTATCCGGGTCGTACAGATGTCCTTCACCGCTGGTCATCCGGTTCATGGTTTTTTTACTGACATACTGTTTAAACAGCGCGCCCGTATCCGGATGCAATACCACTTTTCCATCACGGTCGACCACAAAGAACTCACCCTGGACGGGAGCCACCATCTGACGCAGTGCGTAACCCATTGACGTCAGATCAAGATGAAACGCAATCGTACCTTTCATTTTCCCTTCGGGAGAGATGACCGGTTTGTAGATCGTCACCGTTGGGTGGTGCGTAAAATAGTCAATATAGGGTGCGGTATAGTTGCTAAACGTACTGGCTTCAGCCTGATCCATAAACCAGGGGCGCGATTTCACGTCGAACGTTTTGCTGCGATCGGTGTTTTGCACCTGGGGCGCGCGCAGGTAATGGCCTTCTGTATCCACCAATGAGATCGAGGAGACTGACGGCATCAGCGTCTGCAATTGCATGATGGTTTTCAGACCCTGTTCCGGGTCAAGGTTTACCGTGTTGTTCAACTGGTCATCGCGAGAAAAGTAGGTCGCCGCCCGGCCAAGAATATAATCATTTTCGCGCAGCAAAGACTCGGTGTAGTTCACCGCCAGGTTATGGGTGAAGTTCCGATTAATGCCATGATAATCTTCAAGAAAATCATTCTTCTGCGTAAAGGTAATGAATATGGCGATCAATACAAAGCTGAGTATGATCCCCGTAAAGCTCACCAATATTGGAGTCGTGAATGAAAGTTTTCTGTTATGACCGGCCATTACTGTACTTATCCAGAAAGTGTAAATCCTGAAGAGAAGTGCGAAGTGAAGCCAGCAACGTGGCTCTGCATATCAGGAAAGAATGTAGGCAATTATAATCTCGCTGATATAAGTCGAGATGATTTATCTTAAGAAGTGTACACCCCAGTGGCCATTTTTGGCTGAAATTGGCGTTTTATCTCGCTGATTTCGGTGAAGGCAGGGCGAAACGAGGAAGAAGCTTTTCGCCCTGGACAGCGCAACGGCTGACGGTGATACGTTAAAAAAGTGAGAGGCTAACGACAACCTCTCGTTTTCTCTCTTTCGTCGCGGCTCGTAAAAGAGTTACCGCCTTTGCAAGGCGGTTCATAGCCTTTGCGAAGCGCGCCCCAGATACGCATCCCAGTCCTTCCATACCGGCTGAAGTCCCTGCGCGGAAAGCGCATCGGCGACAGTTTCGGGACGGCGGTTGTCATGCGGCGCGAACTGTTCCAGTTCGGGGTGATCGTCCGCATATCCGCCAGGCTGGGTTTTCGAGAACGCGCTGACATTGTTAATCGCCAGCGGGATCACGTGGTCACGAAACCAGGGCGATTCCCGCGTAGACAACGACAGCTCAATCTCCGGCGCCAGCAGACGGAACGCGCAAATGGTTTGTACCAGTTGACGCTCATCCATGATTGAGGCGGGCTCAATACCGCCAGCGCATGGGCGCAAGCGTGGGAACGAAATCGAGTAGCGGCTTTGCCAGTAGTGCTGCTGAAGCCACAGCAGATGCTCAGCAACCATATAGCAATCCACCCGCCAGTTGTCGGAAAGACCAATCAGCGCCCCGAGGCCGATTTTGTCGATACCTGCGCGCCCCAGCCGGTCCGGGGTTTCCAGACGCCAGAAGAAATCCTGTTTTTTCCCCTTCAGATGGTGCTGCGCGTACATCGCCTCGTGATACGTCTCCTGATAGACCATCACTCCGTCGAGCCCCAGCGTTTTCAGTTCGGCATATTCCGCCTCGGCTAATGGCTGAACCTCCATCTGTAATGACGAAAACTGCTGGCGAATGGTGGGTAAGTGGCGACGGAAATAGTCCATCCCGACCTTTGCCTGATGCTCGCCGGTGACCAGCAGGAGATGCTCGAAACCCAACTCGCGGATCGCCGCGCATTCGCGGGCAATTTCCGCGTCATCCAGCGTTTTGCGCTTGATGCGGTTACTCATCGAAAAACCACAGTAGGTACAGTCGTTAGCGCACAGATTGGAGAGATACAGCGGGACGTAAAAGCTCACCGTATTGCCGAAGCGCTGGCGGGTGAGCTTTTGCGCCTGTTGTGCCAGCGGTTCAAGGTATGCGCTCGCGGCAGGTGACAGCAGTGCCATCATATCGTCGCGGCTGGGGTGGGGCGCATTTAGCGCCCGCTCAACGTCAGCGGACGTTTTGCTGTTGATGCGCAGGCGGATGTCGTCCCAGTCGAGTTGCTGCCAGCGATCGGTGAACGTTTTCATGCTGAAGCCTCCAGAAAACCGGTCAGCGGGCTGGTGGCCTGCGCCTGACGGCTGCGGCTACCCGGTCCAGCCTGACGCGCCAGAAGACCCGCGTCCACCGCCAGACGGAAAGCGCGGGCCATCATCACCGGATCGTCCGCCACGGCAATCGCCGTATTCACCAGCACCGCGTCCGCGCCCATTTCCAGCGCCTGCGTGGCGTGGCTGGGTACGCCGATTCCGGCATCCACCACCACCGGAACGGTGGACTGCTGGATAATGATCTCCAGCATGGCCCGGGTTTCCAGCCCCTGATTAGAGCCAATCGGCGCGCCGAGCGGCATTACCGCTGCACAGCCCACCTCTTCCAGCCGTTTGCACAGTACCGGATCCGCACCGCAGTAAGGCAGCACCACAAATCCTTGTTTTACCAGCGCCTCGGCAGCTTTCAGCGTTTCAATGGGATCCGGCAATAACCAGCGCGCATCGGGGTGAATTTCCAGCTTCAGCCAATGGGTACCGAGCGCCTCGCGCGCAAGTTGTGCGGCAAAGATTGCCTCTTCCGCCGTTTTCGCCCCGGACGTGTTGGGCAGCAACGTGACGCCCGCGTCGATAAGGGGAGCCAGGATGGCGTCATTATGCTGGCGCAAATCCACACGCTTCATGGCCAGCGTCACCAGTTGGCTACCGGAGGCGCGGATCGCGTCAATCATTAATGCTGGTGATGCAAACTTACCCGTACCCGTGAACAGATGCGAATCAAACGTTTTATCTGCAATACGTAACATGTCAACCCCCCGCGATAACCTGAAAAAGCAGGATCTGGTCGCCTTCCTGCACGATGTGCTGCTCCCACTGCTCGCGGGGCAGGATCTGTTGATTCAGCGCCAGTGCGGCGCCGGGTTTTAACTGATTCAATTGAATCAGCAGCTTATGCACGGAGAGTCCCTCTGCACACTGCATTGGCTCATCATTGAACTGTATTCGCATGTCGCCCTCCACACACCGGACACCCGCTGGCGCGGTGTAATGCTAGGCTGCGCCACTGACTGGTTTTGCCGTCAAACAGGCGCAGTTCGCCGCCGGGTATCTCCATACCGCTGAGCAGTTTGATCGCTTCCAGCGCCTGCAGGGTCCCCATCACCCCGACGACGGGACCGATAACGCCCGCCGTACGACAGTTGCGCTCGGGTTCTGCGTCGTCTGGCCATAAGCAGCGATAGCAGCCTTGCGTCCAGGGCGGCGTCAACACCATCAACTGGCCGCCAAAACCGACCGCGCTGGCGGTAATCAGCGGGGTATCAAGCGCCACGCAGGCGGCGTTAATTTCCTGACGCGTCGCCATGTTGTCGGTGCAGTCGAGCACGACATCTGCTTGCGCCACCGCATGTCTGAGCGCCTCTCCACTCAGACGCTGCGTCAGCGAGAGCAGTTCGATATCCGGATTGAGTCGTGCCAACCGCTGCTGTGCAACCTGCGATTTAGCGCGGGCAATATCATCCGTGGTGAACAGGATCTGCCGTTGCAGATTGCTGAGGTGAACGTCATCGTCGTCAGCCAGCACCAGCGTACCGACACCGGCGCCTGCCAGATACAGCGCGGCCGGTGAGCCTAATCCGCCCAGCCCGACGATCAGCACACGGCTGGCAAGCAGCTTTTGCTGACCGTCAATAGCGATATCGCCCAGCAGGATCTGACGGCTATAGCGCATAAAGTCACGGTCATTCATCGCCTGCTCCTGCTATTGCCAGCAACTGCGCGGTGGCTGCTCGCCAGTCTTCGGCCTGGGTAATGGCGCTGACCACCGCAATACTCCCTACGCCAGTCGCCAGTACTGCGGGCGCGCGCTCCAGGCTGATCCCGCCAATGGCGACGGTTGGGTAATCGTTCAGACGATTGATATGCTGCGCGAGTTGCTCCAGTCCCTGCGGCGCAGACGGCATCTGCTTAGTCTGCGTCGGGAAGACGTGGCCCAGCGCGATGTAAGAGGGACGTGCCGCCAGCGCCACGTCGATCTCCATATCGTCGTGCGTCGAGACGCCCAGGCGTAATCCTGCCGCCTGAATCGCCTTCAGATCGGTGGTTTCCAGATCTTCCTGACCCAGATGCACGCCATATGCACGGTGTTTGATCGCCAGCCGCCAGTAATCGTTAATAAACAGACGGGCGTTGTATTTCCGCCCCAGTTCGATAGCGGCAACCACATCGGCTTCCACCTCTTCATCGCGCTTATCTTTGATGCGCAGTTGAAGCGTCTTCACGCCAGCGTCGAGCAGGCGCGCGATCCACGCCACGCTGTCGACAACCGGATAGAGGCCCAGGCGAAAAGGAACCGTCGGGAAATCAGGTTGAACCATCAGGCTTCCTCCCGTTTGAGGTAGATTTCTCCGCCTTTAGCGCGGAAGTTTTCTGACATATCCGCCATTCCCACTTCGATTGTCTGGGCGGCGGCGTAGTCACGAACCTCCTGACTGATTTTCATTGAGCAGAATTTCGGGCCGCACATGGAGCAGAAGTGCGCCACTTTGCCGGACTCCTGGGGCAGGGTTTCGTCGTGGTAGGCGCGGGCGGTGAACGGGTCGAGCGCCAGATTAAACTGGTCTTCCCAGCGGAATTCAAAGCGCGCTTTCGACATCGCGTTATCACGGATTTGCGCCCCCGGATGCCCTTTCGCCAGGTCGGCGGCATGGGCGGCAATCTTGTAGGTAATCAGCCCCTGTTTGACATCTTCTTTGTTCGGCAGCCCGAGGTGCTCTTTCGGCGTGACGTAGCAGAGCATCGCGCAGCCAAACCAGCCGATCATCGCCGCGCCAATCCCTGAGGTGAAATGATCGTAACCCGGTGCGATATCGGTGGTCAGTGGGCCTAAGGTGTAGAATGGCGCTTCGTGACAGTGATCCAGCTCTTCGGTCATATTGCGACGGATCATCTGCATCGGCACGTGGCCCGGGCCTTCAATCATCACCTGCACATCGTATTCCCAGGCGATCTTCGTCAGTTCTCCCAGCGTATGCAGCTCCGAGAATTGCGCCTCGTCGTTGGCGTCCTGAAGGGAACCTGGACGCAGGCCATCGCCAAGCGACAGCGATACATCATAGGCGGCGCAGATTTCACAAATCTCGCGGAAGTGCTGGTAGAGGAAGTTCTCTTTGTGATGAGAGAGACACCATTTCGCCATAATGGATCCCCCGCGCGAGACAATCCCTGTCAGACGTTTCGCGGTCATCGGCACATAGCGCAGCAGCACCCCGGCATGGATGGTGAAGTAGTCCACCCCCTGTTCGGCCTGCTCCAGCAGCGTATCGCGGAAGGCTTCCCAGGTCAGATCTTCAGCGATCCCGTTGACCTTCTCCAGCGCCTGGTAGATCGGTACGGTGCCGATCGGTACCGGACTGTTACGCAGGATCCACTCACGGGTTTCGTGAATATAGCGACCGGTGGAGAGGTCCATTACGGTGTCCGCTCCCCAGCGCGTTGACCACACCAGTTTCTCCACTTCTTCTTCAATGGAGGAGGTGACGGCGGAATTACCGATGTTGGCATTCACTTTCACCAGGAAGTTACGGCCAATAATCATGGGCTCAGATTCCGGGTGGTTGATGTTGGCAGGGATGATCGCCCGTCCGGCGGCCACTTCATCACGCACAAATTCCGGCGTGATGTTCTCCGGCAGGCGTGCGCCAAATCCTTCGCCAGGATGCTGCTGGCGTAACACTTCACTGCGGATGCGTTCACGGCCCATGTTTTCACGAATGGCGATAAACTCCATTTCCGGGGTGACGATCCCCTGGCGGGCGTAGTGCAACTGAGTCACGCATTTACCCGCTTTGGCGCGTTTTGGCGTCAGCAAGCCGGTGAAGCGCAGCTCGTCCAGACCGTCGTCGGCCAGGCGTGCTTTGGTGTATGCTGAGCTCCGATCGGTCAGCACCTCGCTGTCGTGACGGGCGTCAATCCACGGTTGGCGCAGCTTCGCCAGACCCTGCTGAACGTTGATCGCCACCTCGGGATCGCCGTAGGGACCGGACGTGTCGTACACCGGAATCGCTTCGTTCTCTTCAAACTGCGGCTCCGCTTTGCTACCGCCGATGAGCGTCGGGCTAAGCTGGATCTCTCGCATCGGAATGCGGATATCGCTCGTCGAGCCGGTGATGTAGATGCGTCTGGAGTTCGGGAAAGCGGTGCCTTCCAGCGTATCGATAAAGTGTTGTGCTTGCGCGCGCTGTTCGCGGCGGGACAATTTAGGGGTAGTTGCAGACATAGCTCATTCCAAAAAAGTAAGGAGATGGCTTGTCAGACGACGGAGGAGTAATAGGTGTGCGCCGCCCGTTAAGGCTTACGCATAAAGCAGAATTACTCTTGTTCCCTTCGCAGGTTTTAACCTGATCAGGTTCCGCGGATCCCGAATTAACGGTCTCAGCCGGTGTTTTCACACCAGGCACTCCGACAAGATGTAACCTCTGATAAGAGGCAATAGGGGTAAATTACGCGTTATGTGCGCCGAACTCAAGCAGGACGTTTAATGACCGCATTGTCATGCATGGCGTCAAAGACCAGCATGATCAGCTTATCTTCCAGCGCAAATCGGGCTTCCAGCGCTTCGCCGAGATCGGATAAAACCTGCTGAAACTCCAGGCAGTTATCGTGATCAATCGCCGTTTCCAGGCTGGAGTCATAGTAGTCCATAATGCGTTGTGTGTTAGCTTCCAGTAGCGGCCAAATTTTTGTCGCTTTTAAAAGCTGCCCGTTACCTTCCAATTTATACAGAATACGTTCATAAATACTGAAGTGTCCGGTGGAAAGGTAGTCGACCAGGCTCTGACAAAAATCATCCAGCGCTTTTTCATTCAGCCGCATGTACGATTCTTTGCCAGGCTTAATGCCAACCAGATTGTAGTAAGCCACGAGCAGATGCTTACGTATATGTAGCCAGCGATCAACCAGTTTGTTACTTCCTCTGACGCGCTCTGTCAGGTCTTCCAGCTGGTTTAGCATGATTGACTCCGCAAGTGTAGATTTAAAAACTGCTCACGCAGGAATTGTAAAAATAATGTTATCAACATGCCAGTGAAGCAAAGGTAGTGCAAGAGCTATGGATCGTATTATTGAAAAATTAGATCACGGCTGGTGGATCGTCAGCCATGAGCAAAAATTATGGTTGCCTCATGGCGAATTGCCACACGGCGACGCGGCAAATTTCGATCTTGTCGGGCAGCCAGCGCTGCAAATCGGAGAGTGGGAAGGGGAGCCCGTCTGGCTGGTGCTACAGCATCGGCGTCACGAGATGGGATCGGTTCGTCAGGTGCTCGATCAGGATGCGGGGCTGTTTCAACTGGCGGGTCGCGGTGTGCAACTGGCTGAGTTTTATCGATCGCATAAGTTCTGCGGCTACTGCGGGCACCCGATGCAGCCGAGTAAAACCGAATGGGCGATGCTCTGTACCCACTGCCGTGAACGTTACTATCCGCAAATCGCCCCCTGCATTATCGTCGCCATTCGCCGTGAGGATTCGATTCTGCTTGCCCAACACGTTCGCCATCGCAACGGCGTACATACCGTACTTGCCGGATTTGTTGAGGTGGGTGAAACCCTGGAACAGGCGGTGGCGCGTGAGGTGATGGAAGAGAGCGGCATTAAAATTAAAAACCTGCGCTATATCACCTCGCAGCCGTGGCCTTTCCCGATGTCGCTGATGACCGCGTTTATGGCGGAGTATGACAGCGGCGAGATCGTCATCGACCCGAAAGAGCTGCTGGAGGCTAACTGGTATCGCTACGATGATCTACCGCTCCTGCCGCCGCCAGGCACCGTCGCACGGCGTCTGATCGAAGATACCGTGGCAATGTGTCGGGCTGAGTATGAATGACATGATACACTGACGGCCTGACGCAATAAGGAACTGCAAAAATGACCGAACTGAAGAACGATCGTTATCTGCGTGCGCTGCTGCGCCAGCCCGTTGATGTCACCCCGGTATGGATGATGCGCCAGGCGGGCCGCTATTTACCGGAATATAAAGCCACCCGCGCAGAGGCGGGCGATTTTATGTCGCTGTGCAAAAATGCCGAGCTGGCCTGTGAAGTGACGCTCCAGCCGCTGCGCCGTTATCCGCTTGATGCGGCGATCCTCTTCTCGGATATCCTGACCATTCCGGATGCGATGGGGCTGGGGCTCTATTTTGAAGCCGGCGAAGGTCCGCGTTTCACCGCTCCGGTGGCTTGCAAAGCCGATGTCGACAAACTGCCGGTTCCCGATCCGGAAGATGAACTGGGCTACGTGATGAATGCGGTACGCACGATTCGTCGCGAGCTAAAAGGCGACGTGCCGCTGATTGGTTTCTCCGGCAGTCCGTGGACGCTGGCGACCTACATGGTGGAAGGCGGAAGCAGTAAAGCCTTTACCGTGATTAAAAAGATGATGTATGCCGACCCGAAAACGCTGCATGCGCTGCTTGATAAGCTGGCGAAGAGCGTCACGCTGTATCTCAATGCTCAAATCAAGGCGGGCGCACAGTCGGTGATGATTTTCGACACCTGGGGCGGCGTGCTGACCGGGCGCGATTATCAGCAGTTCTCGCTGTATTACATGCACAAAATCGTCGATGGCCTGCTGCGTGAAAACGACGGTCGCCGCGTGCCGGTGACGCTATTCACCAAAGGCGGCGGACAGTGGCTGGAAGCCATGGCGGAAACCGGCTGCGATGCGCTCGGACTCGACTGGACCACCGATATTGCCGATGCCCGTCGTCGTGTGGGGCATAAAGTGGCCTTGCAGGGCAACATGGATCCATCGATGCTCTATGCGCCTGCGGCGCGTATCGAAGAAGAAGTGGCGACGATCCTCTCCGGTTTCGGACAGGGCGAGGGCCATGTTTTTAACCTCGGCCACGGCATTCATCAGGATGTGCCGCCAGAGCATGCTGGCGTCTTTGTTGAGGCGGTTCACCGCTTATCTGCGCAGTATCATAAGTAGAGCGTCAGTATGGATCTCGCATCGCTACGTGCTCAGCAGCGTGAACTGGCCTCATCGGTGATCCGTGCGGATCGTTTCGATAACGATCCGCCGGAACTGATCGCCGGTGCCGACGTCGGGTTTGAGCAAGGTGGTGAGGTAACGCGAGCCGCGATCGTGCTGCTGAAATATCCCTCGCTGGAATTGGTCGAATACCAGGTGGCGCGGATCGCCACCACCATGCCTTATATCCCCGGCTTTCTCTCATTTCGCGAGTATCCCGCGCTGTTGGCCGCGTGGGAACAATTGCCGCAAAAACCGGATTTAGTGTTTGTGGATGGACACGGTATCTCACACCCGCGTCGTCTCGGCGTGGCCAGCCACTTTGGGCTGCTGGTGGATGTGCCCACCATTGGCGTGGCGAAAAAGCGTCTGTGCGGCACGTTTGGGCCCCTTGGTGATGAACCCGGCGCACTGGCGCCGCTGATGGACAAAGATGAACAACTGGCATGGGTCTGGCGCAGCAAAGCGCGCTGTAATCCGCTGTTTATCGCTACGGGCCATCGTGTCGGGTTGGACAGCGCTCTGGCGTGGGTGCAGCGCTGTATGAAAGGTTACCGCCTGCCGGAGCCAACCCGTTGGGCGGATGCGGTGGCATCTGAACGTCCGGCGTTTATGCGATGGCAGGAAATTCAGCCCTGATTGCGGTACACTGCCGCTAATTTCTGATTCGAGAATTCATCATGTTACAAAACCCGATTCATCTGCGTCTGGAACGTCTGGAAAGCTGGCAGCACGTCACGTTTATGGCCTGCCTGTGTGAGCGTATGTACCCGAACTATGCCATGTTCTGCCAACAGACCGGGTTTGGCGACGGACAAGTGTACCGCCGTATTCTGGACCTGATCTGGGAAACACTGACGGTCAAAGACGCGAAAGTGAATTTCGACAGCCAACTGGAGAAGTTTGAAGAAGCGATTCCGGCGGCAGACGATTATGACCTGTATGGGGTTTATCCGGCCATTGATGCCTGCGTGGCGTTAAGCGAGCTGGTTCATTCCCGTTTGAGCGGTGAGACGCTGGAACACGCCATTGAAGTCAGCAAGACGTCCATAACCACGGTTGCGATGCTGGAAATGACCCAGGCAGGTCGAGAAATGAGCGATGAAGAGCTCAAAGATAACCCGGCGGTGGAGCAAGAGTGGGATATTCAGTGGGAAATATTCCGACTTTTAGCTGACAGCGAAGAACGCGACATTGAGCTGATAAAAGGGCTTAGAGCAGACCTGCGTGAGGCTGGCGAGAGCAATATCGGTATAAATTTGCAGCAGTAAGACACGAAAACGTGATTTAACTTCTGAATTGTCGTACCTGAAGGCTTCCCTTCCGCCCCCCGTCTGGTCTACATTTGGAGGGCGAAAAAAAGTGGCTATCGGTGCGTGTATGCAGGAGAGTGCTTTTCTGGCATTTCCGTCGCACTCGATGCTTAGCAAGCGATAAACACATTGTAAGGATAACTTATGAACAAGACTCAACTGATTGATGTAATTGCAGACAAAGCAGAACTGTCCAAAACCCAGGCTAAAGCTGCTCTGGAATCCACTCTGGCTGCTATTACTGAGTCTCTGAAAGAAGGCGATGCTGTACAACTGGTTGGTTTCGGTACCTTCAAAGTGAACCACCGTGCTGAGCGCACTGGCCGCAACCCGCAGACCGGTAAAGAAATCAAAATCGCCGCAGCTAACGTACCGGCGTTTGTTTCTGGTAAAGCACTGAAAGACGCAGTTAAGTAAGACCGCGTGGCTGTGAACAGTTTTAATGAAGGGGCGGCTTCGCCCCTTTCGTCTGTCTGGCGTCGTACGTTGACGTTAGCAGGCGTGCTGTTGCTGACGGCCTGTAGCCATAACGCCTCTCTTCCGCCGTTTACCGCCAGTGGGTTTGCTGACAACCAGGGGGCGGTGCGTATCTGGCGTAAAGATGCGTCAGATGGCGTCCATATGCTTTCGGTGTTTAGTCCGTGGCGTAATGGCAGTACCACAACCAGCGAGTACCGCTGGCAGGGTGATTCCCTTTCACTGATAGAACTCAATATTTATGGCGAACCGCCGGAGCATATCCGCGTGCGTTTTGACGATCGCGGCGAGCTAAGCTTTATGCAGCGCGAAGTCGATGGCCATAAACAGCAGTTGTCGAACGACCAAATCGAATTGTACCGTTATCGTGCCGAGCAGATCCGCCAGACCAGCGATGCATTGCGACAGGGGCGGGTGGTCTTGCGTCAGGGACGCTGGCATGCCGCTGAACGTACGGTTACCACCTGCGAAGGCGAGACGATTAAACCGGATTTAGATGCCTGGGCGATGGGTCACATTGAGCGCCGCCAGAGCCGTTCATCTGTTGACGTCAGCGTGGCATGGCTGGAGGCGCCCGAAGGGTCACAGCTTCTGCTGGTGGCGAATTCCGATTTCTGTCACTGGCAGCCAAAAGAAAAAACGTTTTGATGGATGCCGGATGGCAGCCTACACCAGACATTCTGTAGGCCTGATAAGCGTAGCGCCATCAGGCAAAACATTACCAGCGCCCCATATGACCGCCGCCACCGCATCCGCCGTAACCCATCCCCATACCGCCAGGGACACCGGCCTGAGCCATGGCAACATCCCGTTTCACCCGCTGTTCATCCAGTGACTGTCTTAAGGTTTCCATCTCTTTCGCTACCGCGTTGATTTTGGCGGTATCCGGCGGATTCGTTGCTAACAGCGCGTTGTATTCATAGCGTTTGGACATCAGTTGCTGGCGTAAGGCGTTAGTCTGGTTGTAAAAGTCATTATGGATTTTTTGCGCGGCAGCCTGCTGCTCTGCGCTCAGTCCACTGCCATTCTGTTGCCACATGCCGCCGCCGTTCCCCCAGTGATGTCGCGCCAGTGCGGGGCTGGAGCCCAGCACCATCAAAGAGAGGGCGATCAGCGCCAGGCCTGCTTTTTTCGTGTTCCTTTTCATCATTTATCCTCCTGTGGGTGGTCTTATCTTCCGTATTGCATCTTCCGTGCCAGACCGATTTTTCCCGCCCGGTGTGGGTTCTGGCGACGCGCAGGCTGGCAAAGCGAGTAAAAATGACTCGCCGGAAGGATGCAGTGGGTCATTTTTACCCGGCGGTGTCGGCAGTTTGTGTGGCAAGACCGGGATACGGGCCGCGAAAAGTGGCATGATTTCTGCTGAAGCAAAAAAGGGATTGAGTCACTCAGAGCTGATGAGAATGATGCGAGAACATAAGGATACGGTAGCCCGATGGTTGAGCGGCGTGCTACCCGCCATCATCCTGATTCTGGTTGGGCTATTTGCCGTGATGGTGATCCGCGATTACGGACGGGAAAGTGACGCAGCGCGGCAGACGCTGCTGGAAAAAGGCAGTGTGCTGATCCGTGCGCTGGAGTCGGGGACGCGCGTCGGGATGGGCATGCGGATGCATCATGCTCAGCAGCAAACGCTGCTCGAAGAGATGGCGGGGCAGCCTGGCGTACTGTGGTTTGCCGTGACGGATGCGCAGGGCAACGTTGTCATGCACAGCGATCCTGCCCTGGTCGGGAAAACGCTCTACTCGCCGGCAGAGATGCAAACATTACATCCGGGAGAAGAGGCGCGCTGGCGTGCGCTTGACGCGACGGATGCGCAGGGGGAAACCGTTCCGGCGCTGGAGATCTATCGTCAGTTCCAGCCACTGTTTTTCCCCGGACGACACGGGATGCGCGGGATGTCGCGTGGCAATGCCGGAATGCCGGGTTCTGCCCATCAGTCTATTTTTATCGCCTTTGATGCCAGTGAGTTGGCCGTGACGCAGGCGCGTGAGTGGCGCAATACGCTGATTATGCTTTTCGCACTGACCACCGTATTGCTGGCGACCCTCCTGACATTCTTCTGGTACCGGCGATACCTGCGTTCTCGCCAGCTATTGCAGGATGAGATGAACCGTAAAGAGAAGCTGGTGGCGCTCGGGCATCTGGCGGCAGGTGTCGCGCACGAGATTCGTAATCCACTGTCTTCCATCAAAGGGCTGGCGAAGTACTTTGCTGAACGCGCGCCGGCGGGCGGTGAAGCGCATGAACTGGCGCAGGTGATGGCGAAAGAGGCCGATCGTTTAAACCGGGTGGTAAGCGAGCTGCTGGAGCTGGTAAAGCCTGCGCACTTGTCTTTGCAGTCGGTGGATCTGAATGCGGTGATTGGCCACTCTCTGCAACTGGTCAGCCAGGACGCGCAGAGTCGGGCGATAGATCTGCAATTTGTGTCTGACCCTGCGCTACCGCCCATTCAGGCCGACCCGGACCGGCTGACCCAGGTGTTGCTGAATCTTTATCTGAACGCGATTCATGCCATCGATCGGCAGGGGACCATCCGCGTTGAGGCAAGCACAAGCGGAGCCGATCGCGTTAAAATCACCGTTGCAGACAGTGGGAAAGGGATTGCGGCGGAACAGCTGGCCGCCATTTTCACCCCTTATTTCACGACTAAAGCGGACGGTACGGGGCTGGGGTTGGCGGTGGTACAGAACATCATTGAACAACATGGCGGGACGATTCAGGCGAATAGCTTGCCAGGAAAGGGCGCAACGTTCACCCTCTGGCTCCCGGTGACGTTAACACGTAAGGATTCACAAGGATGATTCGCGCAAAGATCGACATTCTGGTGGTGGATGACGACGTCAGCCACTGCACTATTTTACAGGCATTACTGCGAGGATGGGGCTATGACGTCGCGCTGGCCTACAGCGGGCGAGCCGCACTCGAGCAGGTGCGTGAACACGTCTTTGACCTCGTGCTGTGCGATGTACGCATGGCGGAGATGGACGGCATCGAAACGCTGAAAGAGATCAAAGCGCTGAACCCGGCCATTCCGGTGCTGATCATGACCGCGTTTTCCAGCGTGGAGACGGCGGTAGAGGCGCTAAAAACCGGTGCGCTGGATTACTTAATCAAACCGCTGGATTTTGACAATCTGCAAACGACGCTGGAAAACGCGCTGGCGCATACGCGAACGCCCGCCAGCGAGCTGCCGTCAGTTTCCGCCTCGCAGTTTGGGATGGTCGGCAAAAGCCCGGCGATGCAGCAACTGCTGAGTGAAATTGCGATGGTTGCGCCTTCCGATGCGACGGTGCTGATTCATGGTGATTCCGGTACCGGGAAAGAGCTGGTGGCGCGCGCGCTGCATGCCAGCAGCGGGCGGAGCGACAAGCCGCTGGTGACGTTGAACTGCGCGGCACTCAACGAGTCACTACTGGAATCTGAGCTGTTCGGCCATGAAAAAGGCGCATTTACCGGTGCCGACAAGCGCCGGGAAGGGCGCTTTGTCGAAGCCGATGGCGGCACGCTGTTTCTTGATGAGATTGGTGATATCTCGCCGATGATGCAGGTGCGGTTGCTGCGGGCGATTCAGGAACGCGAAGTCCAGCGCGTGGGCAGCAACCAGACGATCTCGGTCGATGTCCGGCTGATCGCGGCGACTCATCGCGATCTGGCGGAAGAGGTGAAGGTCGGGCGCTTTCGTCAGGATCTCTACTATCGCCTGAATGTGGTGACCATTGAAACGCCCGCGCTGCGTCAGCGGCGGGAAGATATCCCCCTGTTGGCTGACCACTTTCGCCAGCGGTTTGCCGAACGCAACCGTAAGGCGGTGAAAGGGTTTACCCCGCGGGCGATGGATTTGCTGATTCACTACGACTGGCCGGGGAATATCCGCGAACTGGAAAATGCGATTGAGCGTTCAGTGGTCCTGCTGACCGGAGAGTATATTTCTGAGCGCGAGCTGCCGCTGGCGATCGCGAGTCAGCCGCTGCCGCACATGACGGAACAGACCATTCAGCCGCTGGTGGAGGTTGAAAAAGAGGTGATTCTGGCGGCACTGGAGAAAACGGGCGGCAATAAAACGGAAGCCGCCCGCCAGTTAGGGATTACGCGAAAGACGCTGCTCGCGAAACTGTCGCGTTAGTTCTGCTCACGCTCGATGGCGCGCCAGCCGATGTCTTTACGGCAGAAACAGTCGTCCCAGTGGATATCGGTCATTAAGGCATAGGCGCGTTTTTGCGCCTCAGCCACCGTATCACCCAGCGCAGTGACGCACAGCACGCGACCCCCGCTGGTGACGACCTGCTCGTCATTGGTCAGTTGGGTACCGGCGTGGAACACTTTGCCATCTGCCACTTCTTCCAGCGGCAGACCGTGGATCACATCACCGGTGCGATAATCGCCAGGATAACCGCCCGCTGCCATCACCACACCAAGCGAGGCGCGCTCGTCCCACTCTGATTTTTGCTCATCCAGTTTGCCTTCGCAGGCAGCCAGGCAGAGTTCGACCAGATCGGATTTCATGCGCAGCATGATGGGCTGCGTTTCCGGATCGCCAAAACGGCAGTTAAATTCGATCACCTTCGGGTTGCCCTCCTTGTCGATCATCAGACCGGCATACAGGAAACCGGTATAGGTGTTACCTTCTGCCGCCATGCCTTTGACGGTTGGCCAGATGATGCGTTCCATCGTGCGCTGGTGGACGTCATCCGTCACCACCGGCGCCGGAGAATAGGCGCCCATCCCGCCGGTGTTCAGGCCGGTATCACCGTCGCCTACACGCTTATGATCCTGACTGGTCGCCATCGGCAAGACGTGCTCGCCGTCGACCATCACAATAAAGCTGGCTTCTTCGCCGTCGAGGAACTCTTCAATTACGATGCGATGACCCGCGTCGCCAAACGCATTGCCAGCCAGCATGTCATGTACGGCGGCTTCGGCTTCTTCCAGCGTCATTGCGACAATCACACCCTTACCGGCAGCCAGACCGTCAGCCTTGATGACGATCGGCGCGCCTTTCTCACGCAGATAAGCGAGGGCCGGTTCGATCTCCGTAAAGTTCTGATATTCGGCCGTCGGGATCTGGTGACGCGCAAGGAAATCCTTGGTGAACGCTTTGGAACCTTCCAGTTGAGCCGCGCCTGCGGTTGGGCCGAAGATTTTCAGGCCCGCCGCACGGAAGGTATCGACTACACCTTTCACCAGCGGCGCTTCCGGGCCGACGATCGTCAGGTCGATCTTTTCGCTCAGGGCAAAGTTCAGCAGCGCCGGAATATCGGTTGCGCCGATCGCGACGTTTTGCAGCGTCGGTTCCAGCGCGGTACCGGCATTACCCGGTGCAACAAATACGGTTGCCACTGTTGGTGACTGAGCGGCTTTCCATGCCAGAGCGTGCTCGCGCCCGCCGTTTCCGATAACTAATACTTTCATGTCTCGCTCCATTAATGGCGGAAGTGGCGCATGTCGGTGAAGATCATCGCAATGCCGTGTTCGTCAGCAGCGGCAATGACTTCATCATCACGGATGGAACCGCCAGGCTGGATCACACAGCTCACACCAACAGCGGCAGCAGCATCAATACCATCGCGGAACGGGAAGAAGGCATCGGAAGCCATGGCGGAACCTTTCACTTCCAGACCTTCATCCGCGGCTTTGATCCCGGCAATTTTGGCGGAGTAAACGCGGCTCATCTGGCCTGCGCCAATACCGATAGTCATGTTCTCTTTGGCGTAAACAATGGCGTTGGATTTTACGAACTTCGCGACCTTCCAGCAGAACAGCGCGTCACGCAGTTCCTGTTCGGTCGGCTGACGCTTCGTCACCACGCGCAGCTCACCGGCAGTGACCATACCCAGATCGCGGTCCTGAACCAGCAAACCGCCGTTAACACGTTTGAAATCCAGACCCGGCACGCGATCAGCCCACTGACCGCAGGTCAGGACGCGCACGTTCTGCTTAGCGGCGGTGATTTTCAGCGCCTCTTCGGTCGCAGATGGGGCGATGATCACTTCAACAAACTGACGGGAGATGATGGCCTGCGCTGTTTCAGCATCCAGTTCGCGGTTAAAGGCGATGATGCCGCCGAAGGCGGAGGTCGGGTCCGTTTTATACGCGCGATCGTAAGCATCCAGAATCGAGGTGCTGACCGCGACGCCGCAGGGGTTGGCGTGCTTGACGATCACACAGGCCGGCTCGCTGAACGCTTTCACACACTCCAGCGCCGCGTCGGTATCGGCGATGTTGTTATAGGAAAGCGCTTTGCCCTGGACCTGTTGAGCGGTCGCAACGGAGGCTTCTTGTACATTCTCTTCTATATAGAAGGCAGCCTGCTGGTGGCTGTTCTCGCCGTAGCGCATATCCTGCTTCTTAATGAAGTTCAGGTTCAGCGTCCGCGGAAAGCGACCCGCGGCATCTTTGCTTTCACCGTGATAGGCCGGAACCATGCTGCCAAAATAGTTGGCAATCATACTGTCGTAGGCGGCGGTGTGTTCGAAGGCTTTAATCGCGAGATCGAAACGGGTGTCGAGGGTCAGAGAACCGTCGTTGGCATCCATCTCATTAATAATGGCGTTGTAGTCGCTGCTCTTTACTACGATAGCGACATCTTTATGGTTCTTTGCGGCAGAGCGGACCATCGTCGGTCCGCCGATGTCGATGTTCTCTACGGCATCTTCCAGTGAGCAGCCTTCGCGGGCAACGGTCTGGGCGAACGGATAAAGGTTAACAACTACCATGTCGATGGGGGCGATGCCGTGCTGTTCCATAATCCCGTCATCCTGGCCGCGACGACCGAGAATGCCGCCGTGTACTTTAGGATGCAGGGTCTTCACGCGTCCATCCATCATTTCCGGGAAACCGGTGTAATCGGAAACTTCGGTCACCGGCAGACCTTTTTCTGCTAACAGACGGGCAGTGCCCCCTGTCGACAGCAGATCCACACCACGTGCGGAAAGTGCCTGGGCGAATTCGACGATACCGGCTTTGTCAGAAACACTGAGCAGGGCGCGGCGGACTGGACGACGTTGTTGCATGGTAAATCCCCTGGATTTGACGATAACAGAGAGCGTTAGCTGAATTTTTCGTGAAAAACTTAGCTAACGCCCCTTACGGGGCATCCTTGTTTTGCGGGGGCATTGTAACGAAAACGTTTGCGCAACGCTCGCGAATTTTTCTTTTTCGATTCTGGTACTGATTTTCTCTCTATATAGATCGTTAACGACAGGGAAGATCCGCTCAATGATCCCGACGATTGTGGATAAGTCTGTGTGTAAAAGGGTATAAGGCGGGGTTTTGCTGGGGAATGCAGCAGTCAGTCATTTTTCTGCAACTTTTCTATTGCGGATGCTCGGGAACTCCCTATAATGCGCCTCCATCGACACGGCGGATGTGAATCACTTCACACAAACAGCCGGTTCGGTTGAAGAGAAAAATCCTGAAAATCGGGGTTGACTCTGAAAGAGGAAAGCGTAATATACGCCACCTCGCGACAGAGCGCTAAAGCGCGTCGCAACTGCTCTTTAACAATTTATCAGACAATCTGTGTGGGCACTCAGAGTGACATGGATTCTTAACGTCGCAAGACGAAAAATGAATACCAAGTCTCAAAGAGTGAACACGTAATTCATTACGACGTTTAATTCTAAGAGCATCAAACTTAAATTGAAGAGTTTGATCATGGCTCAGATTGAACGCTGGCGGCAGGCCTAACACATGCAAGTCGAACGGTAACAGGAAGCAGCTTGCTGCTTTGCTGACGAGTGGCGGACGGGTGAGTAATGTCTGGGAAACTGCCCGATGGAGGGGGATAACTACTGGAAACGGTAGCTAATACCGCATAATGTCGCAAGACCAAAGAGGGGGACCTTCGGGCCTCTTGCCATCGGATGTGCCCAGATGGGATTAGCTTGTTGGTGAGGTAACGGCTCACCAAGGCGACGATCCCTAGCTGGTCTGAGAGGATGACCAGCCACACTGGAACTGAGACACGGTCCAGACTCCTACGGGAGGCAGCAGTGGGGAATATTGCACAATGGGCGCAAGCCTGATGCAGCCATGCCGCGTGTATGAAGAAGGCCTTCGGGTTGTAAAGTACTTTCAGCGGGGAGGAAGGGGTTAAGGTTAATAACCTTAGCCATTGACGTTACCCGCAGAAGAAGCACCGGCTAACTCCGTGCCAGCAGCCGCGGTAATACGGAGGGTGCAAGCGTTAATCGGAATTACTGGGCGTAAAGCGCACGCAGGCGGTCTGTCAAGTCGGATGTGAAATCCCCGGGCTCAACCTGGGAACTGCATTCGAAACTGGCAGGCTTGAGTCTCGTAGAGGGGGGTAGAATTCCAGGTGTAGCGGTGAAATGCGTAGAGATCTGGAGGAATACCGGTGGCGAAGGCGGCCCCCTGGACGAAGACTGACGCTCAGGTGCGAAAGCGTGGGGAGCAAACAGGATTAGATACCCTGGTAGTCCACGCCGTAAACGATGTCTATTTGGAGGTTGTTCCCTTGAGGAGTGGCTTCCGGAGCTAACGCGTTAAATAGACCGCCTGGGGAGTACGGCCGCAAGGTTAAAACTCAAATGAATTGACGGGGGCCCGCACAAGCGGTGGAGCATGTGGTTTAATTCGATGCAACGCGAAGAACCTTACCTGGTCTTGACATCCACAGAACTTTCCAGAGATGGATTGGTGCCTTCGGGAACTGTGAGACAGGTGCTGCATGGCTGTCGTCAGCTCGTGTTGTGAAATGTTGGGTTAAGTCCCGCAACGAGCGCAACCCTTATCCTTTGTTGCCAGCGGTCCGGCCGGGAACTCAAAGGAGACTGCCAGTGATAAACTGGAGGAAGGTGGGGATGACGTCAAGTCATCATGGCCCTTACGACCAGGGCTACACACGTGCTACAATGGCATATACAAAGAGAAGCGACCTCGCGAGAGTAAGCGGACCTCATAAAGTATGTCGTAGTCCGGATTGGAGTCTGCAACTCGACTCCATGAAGTCGGAATCGCTAGTAATCGTGGATCAGAATGCCACGGTGAATACGTTCCCGGGCCTTGTACACACCGCCCGTCACACCATGGGAGTGGGTTGCAAAAGAAGTAGGTAGCTTAACCTTCGGGAGGGCGCTTACCACTTTGTGATTCATGACTGGGGTGAAGTCGTAACAAGGTAACCGTAGGGGAACCTGCGGTTGGATCACCTCCTTACCTTAAAGAACCTGCCTTTGCAGTGCCCACACAGATTGTCTGATGAAAAGTGAATAGCAAGGCGTCTTGCGATTGAGACTTCAGTGTCCCCTTCGTCTAGAGGCCCAGGACACCGCCCTTTCACGGCGGTAACAGGGGTTCGAATCCCCTAGGGGACGCCACTTGCTGGTTTGTGTGAGTGAAAGTCACCTGCCTCAATATCTCAAAACTGACTTCAGAGTCATGTTTGAGATATTTGCTCTTTAAAAATCTGGATCAAGCTGAAAATTGAAACGACACACCGTTAATGGTGTGTTCGAGTCTCTCAAATTTTCGCAATCACGATGATGAATCGGAAGAAACATCTTCGGGTTGTGAGGTTAAGCGACTAAGCGTACACGGTGGATGCCCTGGCAGTCAGAGGCGATGAAGGACGTGCTAATCTGCGAAAAGCGCCGGTGAGGTGATATGAACCGCTATAGCCGGCGATGTCCGAATGGGGAAACCCAGTGCAATTCGTTGCACTATCGTTA
The DNA here is from genome assembly GCF_002880615.1 of Citrobacter freundii complex sp. CFNIH2. Taxonomy (NCBI): domain Bacteria; kingdom Pseudomonadati; phylum Pseudomonadota; class Gammaproteobacteria; order Enterobacterales; family Enterobacteriaceae; genus Citrobacter; species Citrobacter freundii complex sp. CFNIH2. The sequence continues at coordinate 4,363,472 of NZ_CP025757.1, forward strand.
ACTGAATACATAGGTTAACGAGGCGAACCGGGGGAACTGAAACATCTAAGTACCCCGAGGAAAAGAAATCAACCGAGATTCCCCCAGTAGCGGCGAGCGAACGGGGAGCAGCCCAGAGCCTGAATCAGCATGTGTGGTAGTGGAACGGTCTGGAAAGGCCGGCGATACAGGGTGACAGCCCCGTACACAAAACCGCATGTGTTGTGAGCTCGATGAGTAGGGCGGGACACGTGGTATCCTGTCTGAATATGGGGGGACCATCCTCCAAGGCTAAATACTCCTGACTGACCGATAGTGAACCAGTACCGTGAGGGAAAGGCGAAAAGAACCCCGGCGAGGGGAGTGAAAAAGAACCTGAAACCGTGTACGTACAAGCAGTGGGAGCCTCTTTATGGGGTGACTGCGTACCTTTTGTATAATGGGTCAGCGACTTATATTCTGTAGCAAGGTTAACCGAATAGGGGAGCCGAAGGGAAACCGAGTCTTAACTGGGCGTTAAGTTGCAGGGTATAGACCCGAAACCCGGTGATCTAGCCATGGGCAGGTTGAAGGTTGGGTAACACTAACTGGAGGACCGAACCGACTAATGTTGAAAAATTAGCGGATGACTTGTGGCTGGGGGTGAAAGGCCAATCAAACCGGGAGATAGCTGGTTCTCCCCGAAAGCTATTTAGGTAGCGCCTCGTGAATTCATCTCCGGGGGTAGAGCACTGTTTCGGCTAGGGGGTCATCCCGACTTACCAACCCGATGCAAACTGCGAATACCGGAGAATGTTATCACGGGAGACACACGGCGGGTGCTAACGTCCGTCGTGAAGAGGGAAACAACCCAGACCGCCAGCTAAGGTCCCAAAGTCATGGTTAAGTGGGAAACGATGTGGGAAGGCTCAGACAGCCAGGATGTTGGCTTAGAAGCAGCCATCATTTAAAGAAAGCGTAATAGCTCACTGGTCGAGTCGGCCTGCGCGGAAGATGTAACGGGGCTAAACCATGCACCGAAGCTGCGGCAGCGACACTAAGTGTTGTTGGGTAGGGGAGCGTTCTGTAAGCCTGTGAAGGTGTGCTGTGAGGCATGCTGGAGGTATCAGAAGTGCGAATGCTGACATAAGTAACGATAAAGCGGGTGAAAAGCCCGCTCGCCGGAAGACCAAGGGTTCCTGTCCAACGTTAATCGGGGCAGGGTGAGTCGACCCCTAAGGCGAGGCCGAAAGGCGTAGTCGATGGGAAACAGGTTAATATTCCTGTACCAGGTGTTACTGCGAAGGGGGGACGGAGAAGGCTATGTTGGCCGGGCGACGGTTGTCCCGGTTTAAGCGTGTAGGTGTGTGTTCCAGGTAAATCCGGTTCACTTTAACACTGAGGCGTGATGACGAGGCACTACGGTGCTGAAGCAACAAATGCCCTGCTTCCAGGAAAAGCCTCTAAGCATCAGGTAACATCAGATCGTACCCCAAACCGACACAGGTGGTCAGGTAGAGAATACCAAGGCGCTTGAGAGAACTCGGGTGAAGGAACTAGGCAAAATGGTGCCGTAACTTCGGGAGAAGGCACGCTGATACGTAGGTGAAGCGATTTACTCGTGGAGCTGAAATCAGTCGAAGATACCAGCTGGCTGCAACTGTTTATTAAAAACACAGCACTGTGCAAACACGAAAGTGGACGTATACGGTGTGACGCCTGCCCGGTGCCGGAAGGTTAATTGATGGGGTTATCCTCGCGGAGAAGCTCTTGATCGAAGCCCCGGTAAACGGCGGCCGTAACTATAACGGTCCTAAGGTAGCGAAATTCCTTGTCGGGTAAGTTCCGACCTGCACGAATGGCGTAATGATGGCCAGGCTGTCTCCACCCGAGACTCAGTGAAATTGAACTCGCTGTGAAGATGCAGTGTACCCGCGGCAAGACGGAAAGACCCCGTGAACCTTTACTATAGCTTGACACTGAACACTGGTCCTTGATGTGTAGGATAGGTGGGAGGCTTTGAAGCGCGGACGCCAGTTCGTGTGGAGCCAACCTTGAAATACCACCCTTTAATGGCTGGTGTTCTAACGTAGGCCCGTGATCCGGGTTGCGGACAGTGTCTGGTGGGTAGTTTGACTGGGGCGGTCTCCTCCTAAAGAGTAACGGAGGAGCACGAAGGTTAGCTAATCCTGGTCGGACATCAGGAGGTTAGTGCAAAGGCATAAGCTAGCTTGACTGCGAGCGTGACGGCGCGAGCAGGTGCGAAAGCAGGTCTTAGTGATCCGGTGGTTCTGAATGGAAGGGCCATCGCTCAACGGATAAAAGGTACTCCGGGGATAACAGGCTGATACCGCCCAAGAGTTCATATCGACGGCGGTGTTTGGCACCTCGATGTCGGCTCATCACATCCTGGGGCTGAAGTAGGTCCCAAGGGTATGGCTGTTCGCCATTTAAAGTGGTACGCGAGCTGGGTTTAGAACGTCGTGAGACAGTTCGGTCCCTATCTGCCGTGGGCGCTGGAGAATTGAGGGGGGCTGCTCCTAGTACGAGAGGACCGGAGTGGACGCATCACTGGTGTTCGGGTTGTCATGCCAATGGCACTGCCCGGTAGCTAAATGCGGAAGAGATAAGTGCTGAAAGCATCTAAGCACGAAACTTGCCCCGAGATGAGTTCTCCCTGACCCTTTAAGGGTCCTGAAGGAACGTTGAAGACGACGACGTTGATAGGCCGGGTGTGTAAGCGCAGCGATGCGTTGAGCTAACCGGTACTAATGAACCGTGAGGCTTAACCTTACAACGCCGAAGATGTTTTGGCGGAATAGAGAGAATTTTCAGTTTGATACCGGATTGTAGTGCGCAATAGTTTGCGCAGCGGCAGGGCGGCAAATGAAGTGACGGAAGGAGCATACATGAGTATGTGACTGAGGTTCACGAATGCAGCCAGCGCAGCTGATGCGATAAAATATTGCGTACTGAGCACAAAAGAATTTGCCTGGCGGCTGTAGCGCGGTGGTCCCACCTGACCCCATGCCGAACTCAGAAGTGAAACGCCGTAGCGCCGATGGTAGTGTGGGGTCTCCCCATGCGAGAGTAGGGAACTGCCAGGCATCAAATAAGTGAAGAAGCCCATCCTGACGGATGGGCTTTTTTGCGTCTGTAGTAAGCCAGTGGCTGGTGCTGATAAGACAGCGCCATCCAGCAGAACGCCGGATGGCGGCTTCGCCTTATCCGGCCTACCGTCAGGACGAGGCAGCCTGGTAATGCAAATGCAATAACGGATATGGCTGTCCAAGATCATCGACCTCTGCGCGCCCCGTTACCCAGAATCCCATCTTCTTATAGAATCCAACGGCTTGCTCATTCTGTTCATTCACATTAGTCGTCAACGTGGGCACTAGCGAAAGCGCATGCTCAATCAACAGCTTACCCACGCCACAACCCCGGACGTCGGGATCCACAAACAGCGCATCCATATGATCTCCAGTGAGCAACATAAATGCGACGGGTTCATCCTGCTCATTAGCGGCAACCCATAAAGGGGCTTCGGGTAAAAACGAGCGGACCAGTTCTTCCAGCTCGATGCGGTACTCTTTAGACAGAAAATCATGCGTGGCGTCGACCGACCGACACCAGATCGCAATCAGTTTTTCCCCTTCATCATGCCGCGATCGGCGTATGTTAATAACCATACTCTCTCCTTTTCGTTATGCTTATATTCTAACGTATTTGTCGTCGTGAAACTTTCTCACCTTTAACATGCAGGCTCGACATTGACGTGATTTCTGGGTATCTTCAGCTATCTGGATGTCTAAACGTTTAAACGTATGTAGTGAGGTTATCAGGTTATGCCGATTCGCGTGCTGGACGAGCTACCCGCCGTCAATTTCTTGCGTGAGGAAAACGTCTTTGTCATGACGACTTCCCGCGCGTCAGGTCAGGAAATTCGTCCGCTAAAGGTGCTTATCCTCAACCTGATGCCGAAGAAAATCGAAACGGAAAATCAGTTTTTGCGGCTGCTGTCGAACTCTCCGCTGCAGGTGGATGTACAGTTACTGCGCATTGATGCCCGTGAGTCGCGTAATACGCCAGCCGAGCATCTGAACAACTTCTACTGTAACTTTGAGGATATCTGCGATCAGAACTTCGATGGCCTGATTGTCACCGGCGCACCGCTGGGTCTGGTGGAGTTCAATGACGTTGCCTATTGGCCACAGATCAAACAGGTGCTGGAGTGGGCGAAAGATCATGTCACCTCAACGCTGTTTGTCTGTTGGGCGGTCCAGGCCGCACTCAACATCCTCTACGGTATTCCGAAACAGACCCGCACCGATAAGCTCTCTGGCGTTTATGAGCATCATATTCTTCACCCTCATGCGCTGTTGACGCGGGGTTTTGATGATTCGTTTCTGGCCCCGCATTCACGCTACGCTGACTTCCCGTCAGTGTTGATTCGTGACTATACCGATCTTGAGATCCTCGCCGAGAGTGAGAACGGGGATGCCTATCTGTTTGCCAGCAAAGATAAACGCATTGCGTTTGTCACGGGCCATCCGGAATATGACGCCAACACATTGGGCAGCGAATATTTCCGCGATGTAGACGCCGGATTAAACCCCGACGTTCCATACAACTATTTCCCGAAAAACGATCCCCAGAACAAGCCTCGTGCCACCTGGCGAAGCCACGGTAATTTGCTGTTCATCAACTGGCTCAACTATTACGTCTACCAGATCACGCCATATGATCTGCGTCACATGAATCCAACGCTGGATTAATCGTCTGTCGCTGACGATCCTAAAGCGTTTCAGCATATTGAATCAGGCACCTTCGGGTGCCTTTTTTATTTCCGAAATGCACTTCAACTTGTGATTAAACTTTATTTTTATTGTTATCAATAGGTTAATTGATAATTAAATTAAAAATGGAAATTGTTTTTGATTTTGAAATTTAAATGAGTAGTCTTAGTTGTGCTGAACGAAAAGCGCACAACGATCCTTCGTTCGCATTGGGAATGCTTTGTTATCAATGACGAGGAGTTACAGAATGAATCAACAGGCAACGACTACCGATGAATTGATCTTCACGAGGCCCCATGGTGAGCCGGAGAAGCAGATCCTGACCGATGAAGCGGTCGAATTTCTCACTGAACTGGTGGCTCGCTTTACGGCGAAGCGCAATAAGCTGCTCGCGGCTCGTATCCAGCAGCAGCAGGATATCGACAACGGTATATTGCCTGATTTTATTTCGGAAACTGTTTCCATTAGAAACGATAACTGGAAGATTCGCGGTATACCGGAGGATTTACAGGATCGTCGGGTCGAAATCACCGGACCGGTTGAGCGCAAGATGGTTATCAATGCGTTGAACGCGAATGTGAAGGTTTTTATGGCCGATTTCGAAGATTCACTGGCACCGGAATGGAGCAAAGTGATCGACGGGCATATCAACCTGCGCGACGCGGTTAATGGCACCATCAGCTACACCAATGAAGCCGGCAAAATCTATCAGCTGAAGCCTAATCCGGCATTACTGATTTGCCGTGTGCGTGGCCTGCACCTGCCGGAAAAACATGTAACCTGGCGCGGTGAAGCGATCCCCGGCAGCCTGTTCGACTTTGCCCTCTATTTCTTCCATAACTACAAAGCGTTGCTGGCCAAAGGCAGCGGTCCCTATTTCTACCTGCCAAAAACGCAGGCGTGGCAGGAAGCGGCCTGGTGGAGTGAAGTTTTCAGCTATACCGAAGATCGTTTCAATCTGCCGCGCGGCACGATTAAAGCCACGCTGCTGATTGAAACCCTGCCGGCCGTGTTCCAGATGGACGAGATCCTGCACGCGCTGCGTGACCATATTGTCGGTCTGAACTGCGGGCGCTGGGATTACATCTTCAGCTATATCAAAACGCTGAAGAATCATCCGGATCGCGTTCTGCCGGACCGCCAGGTGGTGACGATGGATAAGCCTTTCCTTAGCGCCTATTCGCGTCTGCTGATTAAAACCTGTCACAAACGTGGCGCCTTCGCGATGGGCGGTATGGCGGCATTCATTCCAAGCAAAGACGCTGAACGCAACAATCAGGTGCTCAGCAAGGTGAAAGCGGATAAAGCGCTGGAAGCTAATAACGGCCACGACGGCACGTGGATTGCGCATCCGGGACTGGCGGATACCGCGATGGCGGTCTTCAACGAGGTGCTCGGCGAGAACAAAAACCAGCTGTTTGTGACCCGTGATGAAGACGCGCCGATTACCGCAGAACAATTGTTGGCGCCATGTGAAGGCGAGCGTACGGAAGAGGGGATGCGTGCCAATATTCGCGTTGCGGTGCAATACATCGAAGCGTGGATCTCTGGCAACGGCTGCGTGCCGATTTATGGCCTGATGGAAGATGCGGCGACGGCGGAGATCTCCCGTACTTCAATCTGGCAGTGGATCCATCACGAGAAAACCCTGAGCAACGGCAAGCCGGTCACTAAAGCGCTGTTCCGCCAGATGTTGGCTGAAGAGATGCGGGTCATCCAGGACGAACTGGGTGAACACCGCTACAGCAACGGCCGTTTTGATGATGCCGCGCGCCTGATGGAACAAATCACCACCTCTGACGAATTAATCGATTTCCTGACATTGCCAGGCTACCGCCTGCTGGCGTAAATGCCCAGGCTATTTTGTTCGCCATTTTGGCCCCGGGCAGTGCTCAAAATCCTCACGTACTATAAGTACGTTCCGGTTTTTGCGCGGCTTCCCGTGACCAAACTGCCTTCACCAATAACGCCTGGGAAGCCAGGAGAATAATATGGAGCATCTGCACATGAAAACCCGTACCCAACAGATCGAAGCGTTACAGAAAGAATGGACACAACCGCGCTGGGAAGGCATCCGTCGCCCGTACAGCGCGGAAGAAGTGGTGAAATTACGCGGCTCGGTTAACCCGGAATGCACGCTGGCGCAGCTGGGCGCGGCCAAAATGTGGCGTCTGCTGCACGGCGAATCGAAGAAAGGTTATATCAACAGCCTCGGCGCGCTGACCGGCGGTCAGGCGTTGCAGCAGGCGAAAGCGGGTATCGAAGCCGTATATCTGTCGGGGTGGCAGGTCGCGGCGGATGCGAACCTGGCGTCCAGCATGTACCCGGATCAATCGCTCTATCCGGCGAACTCTGTCCCGGCAGTGGTAGATCGGATCAACAACACCTTCCGCCGTGCGGATCAGATCCAGTGGTCCAGCGGTATTGAACCCAACGATCCGCGCTATGTGGATTACTTCCTGCCGATCGTCGCCGATGCGGAAGCCGGGTTTGGCGGCGTACTGAATGCGTTTGAGCTGATGAAATCGATGATTGAAGCCGGTGCAGCGGCTGTTCACTTCGAAGATCAGCTGGCCTCGGTGAAGAAATGCGGTCACATGGGCGGCAAAGTGCTGGTGCCCACTCAGGAAGCGATTCAGAAACTGGTGGCTGCGCGTCTGGCGGCAGACGTCATGGGGGTACCGACGCTGGTGATTGCCCGTACCGATGCGGATGCGGCGGATCTGATCACCTCCGACTGTGACCCGTACGACAGCGAATTTATTACCGGCGAGCGCACCAGTGAAGGATTCTTTCGTACCCATGCCGGCATTGAGCAGGCGATCAGCCGTGGTCTGGCCTACGCCCCGTATGCCGATCTGGTGTGGTGTGAAACCTCCACGCCGGATCTGGAACTGGCGAAGCGCTTTGCCGATGCTATTCATGCGAAATTCCCAGGCAAACTGCTGGCCTACAACTGTTCGCCGTCATTCAACTGGCAGAAGAATCTGGACGATAAGACCATCGCCAGCTTCCAGCAGCAGTTGTCCGATATGGGCTACAAGTACCAGTTCATCACCCTGGCGGGCATTCACAGCATGTGGTTCAACATGTTCGACCTCGCGCACGCCTATGCGCAGGGTGAAGGCATGCGCCACTATGTTGAGAAGGTACAGCAGCCAGAATTTGCGGCGGCTAAAGACGGTTACACCTTCGTGTCCCATCAGCAGGAAGTGGGTACAGGCTACTTCGATAAAGTCACCACCATCATTCAGGGCGGCACTTCCTCGGTGACCGCGCTGACCGGCTCGACCGAAGAATCGCAGTTTTGATTAATGCCCGGTGGCGCTGCGCTTACCGGGCCTACGAAGTGATGTAGGCCGGATAAGCGAACGCGCCATCCGGCATGACGTTGTGCCGGATGGGGAGAAGCGATGACACGTGGCCTGGAGTTACTGATTGCTCAGACGATTTTGCAAGGTTTCGACGCCCAGTATGGTCGATTTCTGGAAGTGACCTCCGGCGCGCAACAGCGCTTTGAACAGGCCGACTGGCATGCCGTGCAGCAGGCGATGAAAAGCCGTATTCACCTCTACGATCACCACGTGGGTCTGGTGGTGGAACAACTGCGCTGCATCACTGGCGGCAAAACTACCGACGCCGCGTTTTTGCTGCGTGTAAAAGAGCATTACACCGGGCTCCTGCCGGATTACCCGCGCTTCGAGATTGCGGAGAGCTTTTTTAACTCCGTATATTGTCGGTTATTTGACCACCGCTCGCTCACTCCCGAGCGGCTCTTTATTTTTAGCTCCCAGCCAGAACGTCGTTTCCGGACGATCCCGCGTCCGCTGGCAAAAGATTTCTTCCCCGATCACGGCTGGGAACCGCTGCTCACCCGCATTCTCAGCGATCTGCCGTTGCGTCTGCCGTGGCAGAACAAAGGGCGCGATATTCACTACATCATCATGCATCTGCGTGAAACCTTTGGTGAGGAGGCGTTGCAACACTGCCATCTACAGGTGGCTAACGAACTGTTTTATCGCAACAAAGCCGCCTGGCTGGTTGGTAAACTCATCACGCCGACGGCGACGCAGCCTTTTTTACTGCCGATCCATCGCACCGATGAAGGTGAGCTGTTTGTGGATACCTGCCTGACCACCACGGCAGAAGCCAGTATCGTGTTCGGTTTCGCTCGCTCCTATTTCATGGTGTACGCACCGCTGCCCGCCGCGCTGGTGGAATGGCTGCGTGAGATCCTGCCAGGAAAAACCACCGCCGAGTTATACATGGCGATCGGCTGTCAGAAACATGCGAAGACCGAGAGCTATCGCGAGTATTTATTGTATCTGCGCAGCTGCGATGAGCAGTTCATTGAAGCGCCGGGCATACGTGGCATGGTGATGCTGGTCTTTACGCTGCCGGGCTTCGACCGGGTTTTTAAAATTATTAAAGATAAGTTCGCGCCGCAAAAAGAGATGTCTGCCGCCCACGTTCGCGCCTGCTATCAACTGGTGAAAGAGCATGATCGCGTGGGACGCATGGCGGATACCCAGGAGTTCGAAAATTTTGTGCTGGATAAGCGTCAGATCGATCCGGCGTTGATGGCGCTGTTACTTGAGGAAGTGCCGGAAAAGATGACCGATCTTGGCGAGCAGATTGTCATCCGCCATCTCTATATTGAGCGGCGGATGGTGCCGCTCAATCTCTGGCTTGAGCAGGCAGAAGGTCAGCAACTGCGGGATGCGATTGAGGAGTACGGCAACGCGATTCGCCAGCTTGCCGCCGCCAATATTTTCCCCGGCGACATGCTGTTCAAAAACTTTGGCGTCACCCGTCATGGTCGCGTGGTGTTCTACGATTACGACGAAATCTGCTACATGACGGAAGTGAATTTCCGCCATATTCCGCCGCCGCGCTACCCGGAAGATGAACTATCGGGTGAGCCATGGTACAGCGTGTCGCCAGGCGATGTGTTTCCTGAGGAGTTTCGCCACTGGCTGTGCGCTGACCCGCGAATCGGGCCGCTGTTTGAAGAGATGCACGCCGACCTGTTCAGCGCCGACTATTGGCGCGGCCTGCAGACGCGTATTCGGGAAGGGCATGTCGAAGATGTTTACGCGTATCGCCGTCGCCAGCGATTCAGCGTACGGTTTGCCTGATTCCTGTAGGCCGGATAAGGCGATTGCGCCGCCATCTGGCAATGTGCGCCGATCTGCCTGATGGCGCTACGCTTATCAGGCCTACCGAAAATACCCCTCAGGGGTATTTTGCTTACCGAATCCCGCCGTACGCCAGCGTGACTTCTTTCGCCGCCTTGATCACCATCGCGCCAAACTCGGTCACGCGGTCGTCTGTGATGCGCGAAATCGGGCCAGAGATAGAGATTGCCGCGAACGGCTCGCGGTGTTCGTCATAAATGCACGACGCGACACAGCGCAGACCGAGCGCGTGTTCCTCATCATCAAAGGAATAACCGCGCTTGCGGGTCTGGGCGAGATCGTCCTTCAGATGAAGCGGGGAGACCAGCGTCGCATGGGTGTACGCATGCAGCCCTTTGCGGTGCAGCAACTGGGTCACCTGTTCTTCACTCAGCTGTGCTAAAAACGCTTTGCCCGCGCCAGAGGCGTGCATCGGCAGCTTACCGCCAATCGGCGCAGACATGCGCATCAGTTGGGTGCACTGCACCTGGTCAATGATTATCGCCTGATGATCGCTCTGATCCAGCACCGCCAGATTCACCGTTTCACCGGAATCTTCCATCAGTTTGCGCAGAATCGGGTGGACGATCGCCAGCAAATTGCGGCTCTGTAAAAAGCTGCTGCCGACGATGAACGCATGCGCGCCTATCGCCCAGTGTCCAAGATCGCCCACCTGACGCACAAAGCCCTGCTGCTGCATGGTGGTCAGTAAACGGTGAGTGGTCGAGTTCGGAAGACCTGCCTGCTGTGCCAGTTCGGTCAACGCCACGCTGCCGTTGGATTCCGCGATCCATTCCAGCAGTTTCAGTCCACGGGTCAGCGACTGAACCTGTCCGGCGGCGGGGGCGGTTGTCGCGGCGGGTTTTCTGCCGCGTTTGGCGGGAACGGGTGCAACCATAGCGGACTCCTTTTCTGTATCGTGGAAATCATTTTCGTTTTATTCAATTATAATGCAAGCAGTCTTGTACTGATCGGATGAGTGAAGCTGAACATGTCTCATGTTGCCTGTTGTTGGCTTTTCCGTCAGCCCTGTTTATGCCACTATGTTTTGTTGACTTTTTCGGTCTGGTTGAGCGTTGTCGGGAGCAAGTGTGAGCAGCAAAGTTGAACAACTGCGTGCGCAGTTAAATGAACGTATTCTGGTGCTGGACGGCGGCATGGGCACGATGATCCAGAGCTACCGTCTGAGTGAAGAGGATTTCCGTGGTGAACGCTTTGCCGACTGGCCGTGCGACCTGAAAGGCAACAATGACCTGCTGGTGCTGAGTAAGCCCGAGGTGATCGCCGCTATTCATAACGCGTACTTTGACGCGGGCGCGGACATTATTGAAACCAACACCTTTAACTCCACCCCTATCGCGATGGCGGATTACCAGATGGAATCCCTGTCGGCGGAGATCAACTTTGCCGCCGCGAAACTGGCGCGCGCCTGTGCCGATGAGTGGACCGCGCGTACCCCGGAAAAACCGCGCTATGTTGCGGGCGTTCTCGGCCCAACCAACCGGACCGCATCCATCTCGCCGGATGTAAATGACCCGGCATTCCGTAATATTACCTTTGATCAGCTGGTGGCTGCTTATCGCGAGTCCACCAAAGCGCTGGTGGAAGGCGGCAGCGACCTGATTTTAATTGAAACCGTCTTTGATACGCTGAACGCGAAAGCAGCGATTTTCGCCGTTAAAGAAGAGCTGGAAGCGCTGGGCGTCGACTTGCCGATCATGATTTCCGGCACTATCACCGATGCTTCAGGCCGTACCCTTTCCGGGCAGACGACAGAGGCGTTTTACAACTCCCTGCGCCATGCTGAACCCCTCACTTTCGGCCTCAACTGTGCGCTGGGGCCGGATGAACTGCGCCAGTATGTGCAGGAGCTGTCTCGCATTGCTGAATGCTACGTGACTGCGCACCCGAACGCCGGGCTGCCCAACGCGTTCGGTGAATACGATCTGGATGCCGATACGATGGCAAAGCAGATCCGCGAATGGGCCGAAGCAGGCTTCCTGAATATCGTCGGTGGCTGCTGCGGCACCACTCCGGAACATATTGCGGCGATGAGTCGTGCGGTCGAGGGACTGGCGCCGCGCCCATTGCCGGAGATCCCGGTGGCCTGTCGCTTATCCGGTCTCGAACCGCTGAATATTGGCGACGACAGCCTGTTTGTGAACGTCGGCGAGCGTACCAACGTCACCGGCTCCGCCAAATTTAAGCGCCTGATCAAAGAAGAAAAATACAGCGAAGCGCTGGACGTTGCCCGCCAGCAGGTAGAAAGCGGCGCGCAGATTATTGATATCAACATGGATGAGGGGATGCTCGACGCTGAAGCGGCGATGGTGCGCTTCCTCAACCTGATCGCCGGTGAGCCGGACATTGCGCGCGTGCCGATCATGATTGACTCCTCAAAATGGGAAGTCATTGAGAAAGGGCTGAAGTGTATTCAGGGGAAAGGCATCGTTAACTCCATCTCGATGAAAGAGGGGGTTGAGATCTTCACCCATCACGCGAAGCTGCTGCGTCGCTACGGTGCGGCGGTGGTGGTGATGGCCTTTGATGAGCAGGGCCAGGCGGATACCCGTGCGCGTAAAATCGAGATTTGCCGCCGGGCGTACAAGATCCTCACCGAAGAGGTGGGCTTCCCGCCGGAAGACATCATTTTCGACCCGAACATTTTCGCAGTCGCAACCGGGATCGACGAGCATAATAACTACGCGCAGGACTTTATCGGCGCGTGCGAAGACATCAAACGCGAGCTGCCGCATGCGCTGATCTCCGGCGGCGTGTCCAACGTTTCGTTCTCGTTCCGCGGTAATGACCCGGTGCGCGAAGCCATTCACGCGGTGTTCCTCTACTACGCCATTCGCAACGGCATGGACATGGGGATTGTGAACGCCGGGCAACTGGCGATTTACGACGATCTCCCCGCTGAGCTGCGCGATGCGGTCGAGGATGTGATCCTCAACCGGCGTGATGACGGCACTGAGCGGTTGCTGGAGTTGGCGGAGAGATACCGTGGCAGCAAGAGCGATGAGACGGCCAACGCGCAACTGGCAGAGTGGCGTACCTGGGAAGTCAAAAAGCGCCTTGAATACTCGCTGGTTAAAGGTATCACCGAGTTTATCGAGCAGGACACCGAAGAGGCGCGTCAGCAGGCGGCCCGTCCGATAGAGGTGATTGAAGGGCCGCTGATGGACGGTATGAACGTCGTCGGCGACCTGTTCGGCGAAGGTAAAATGTTCCTGCCGCAGGTGGTGAAATCCGCCCGCGTAATGAAACAGGCGGTGGCGTATCTCGAACCGTTTATCGAAGCCAGTAAAGAGAAAGGGTCCAGCAACGGCAAAATGGTCATCGCCACCGTGAAGGGCGATGTCCACGATATCGGCAAGAACATCGTTGGTGTGGTCCTGCAATGTAACAACTACGAAATCGTCGATCTTGGCGTGATGGTGCCGGCGGAGAAAATCCTTCGAACCGCTAAAGAGGTGAATGCGGATCTGATCGGCCTTTCCGGGCTGATTACCCCGTCGCTGGACGAAATGGTCAACGTGGCGAAAGAGATGGAGCGTCAGGGCTTCACCATGCCGTTGCTGATTGGCGGCGCGACAACCTCGAAAGCGCATACAGCAGTGAAAATCGAGCAGAACTACAGCGGCCCCACGGTTTATGTGCAGAACGCTTCGCGCACCGTTGGCGTGGTCGCCGCGTTGCTTTCCGATACCCAACGCGATGACTTCGTCGCCCGTACCCGTAAAGAGTATGAAACCGTGCGCATCCAGCATGGGCGTAAGAAACCGCGCACCCCGCCGGTGACGCTCGCCGCCGCGCGTGAAAACGATCTGGCGTTTGACTGGGAAAGCTATACCCCGCCAGTGGCGCATCGTCTGGGTGTGCAGGAGGTTGAAGCCAGCATCGAAACGCTGCGTAACTACATCGACTGGACGCCGTTCTTTATGACCTGGTCGCTGGCCGGTAAGTACCCGCGCATCCTCGAAGATGAAGTGGTGGGTGAAGAGGCCAGGCGCCTGTTTAAAGACGCCAACGACATGCTGGATAAGCTGAGCGCAGAGAAGGCGCTGAATCCGCGCGGTGTGGTGGGGCTGTTCCCGGCAAACCGCGTGGGCGATGACATCGAAATCTATCGCGATGAAACGCGAACGCACGTGCTGACGGTCAGTCATCATCTGCGTCAGCAGACTGAAAAAGTGGGCTTTGCTAACTACTGCCTGTCTGACTTTGTGGCGCCGAAGCTGTCCGGCAAAGCGGACTACATCGGTGCTTTTGCGGTGACTGGCGGTCTGGAGGAGGACGCGCTGGCGGATGCGTTTGAAGCGCAGCACGATGATTACAACAAGATCATGGTGAAAGCGCTTGCCGACCGTCTGGCGGAAGCCTTCGCGGAATACCTGCATGAGCGCGTGCGTAAGGTCTACTGGGGTTATGCGGCCAACGAGAACCTCAGCAACGAGGAGTTGATTCGCGAAAACTACCAGGGGATTCGTCCGGCGCCGGGGTATCCGGCCTGTCCGGAGCACACCGAGAAAGGCACCATCTGGCAGTTGCTGGAGGTGGAAAAGCACACCGGCATGAAGCTCACCGAATCCTTCGCCATGTGGCCTGGCGCGTCGGTTTCCGGCTGGTACTTCAGCCATCCGGACAGCAAGTATTACGCGGTTGCACAGATTCAGCGCGATCAGGTGGAGGACTACGCGTTCCGTAAAGGGATGAGCGTTTCTGAAGTTGAACGCTGGCTGGCCCCTAACCTGGGCTATGACGCCGACTGATCGGTCCGGGAGTCTCCCGCCAGCGTGAGCCGTTCAGCGGCGCTGGTGGGAAACGCAATGGCAACGGAGGCCATGTAACATGTTTAGCCAGTTCAAAACCCGACATAAAATTCTCTTATTCTGGGGGTTGATGGATCTGCTGGCGCTGGGCGCATATTTCTGGCTGTCTATGCGTCAGGGCAACGTTCCCTTTTATTCGGATGTGGTTAATTTCACCCGCACCTTTTCCGCTTTTGGGGCGAGTGAAGGGCCCGGCGCGGCGATCCAGATCTTCTTCTTCATGGGCGTGTTGATGAAGATTTCGCTCGTCTACACCGCATATCTGTTTCTTTTTAAAGATAAACTGAATTATATCCTGCTCGGCATTCAGGAAGTTTTACGCTTTGCATCACTGACCAGTTCGGTCTCCCTGTTTCCGCTGTTTTTCTCTTTCATCGGCAGCCATTCGGCGGCGTTGGCACTGTCCGGATTTCTTTTATCCGAATGCGCCAAAGTGGGATCGCTATGGTGGTATCACACACGTTCGGCATGAGGTGAGCGGGAAACTGCCGACGGGATGTCACGAAACTGTCATCTTTCCTTACAACTAACAGGGGGCTTACCGGGGACCCTGTCTCTTTCTTGCGTTTAAACCCTTATACTGGAAGAAGGCTCATGAGCGTGGCTTGCCGGATGGCGGCGTATACGCCTTATCCGGCCTACCGGGCTTCTTTGTAGGCCTGATAAGCCCAGCGTCATCAGGCATGATGCTGGCGCTATGAGCCCCGGGAACCTATAACAATAAGGAGTACCTGATTCCGTGTTAACTCTGCTCCACCTGCTTTCTGCTGTCGCCCTGCTGGTCTGGGGTACCCATATTGTGCGTACTGGCGTGATGCGTGTGTTCGGCGCTCGCCTGCGTACCGTGCTTAGCCGTAGCGTCGAAAAGAAACCACTCGCCTTCTGCGCGGGAATTGGCGTCACTGCGCTGGTGCAGAGCAGTAACGCCACCACCATGCTGGTCACCTCGTTTGTTGCCCAGGATCTTGTCGCGCTGACGCCTGCGTTGGTGATTGTGCTTGGCGCAGACGTGGGGACCGCGCTGATGGCGCGTATCCTCACCTTCGATTTATCGTGGCTCTCACCGCTGCTGATTTTTATCGGTGTGATCTTCTTCCTTGGCCGTAAACAGTCACGCGCCGGACAACTGGGGCGCGTGGGGATCGGCCTTGGCCTGATCCTGCTGGCGCTGGAACTGATTGTCCAGGCCGTCACCCCCATGACGCAGGCCAACGGCGTGCAGGTGATTTTTGCTTCGCTGACCGGCGATATCATGCTGGATGCGTTAATTGGCGCGATGTTCGCGATCATCAGTTATTCCAGCCTGGCGGCGGTGCTGTTAACGGCCACTCTGACGGCGGCGGGAATCATCTCCTTCCCGGTGGCGCTGTGTCTGGTGATTGGTGCCAACCTCGGTTCCGGCCTGTTGGCGATGCTCAATAACAGCGCGGCCAATGCCGCGGCTCGCCGCGTGGCGCTCGGCAGCCTGCTGTTCAAGCTGGTAGGCAGCCTGATTATTCTGCCGTTTGTCCATCCACTGGCGAATCTGATGGATGAGCTACCGTTACCGAAATCCGAGCTGGTGATCTATTTCCACGTCTTCTACAACCTGGTGCGCTGCCTGGCAATGATTCCCTTTGCCGAGCCGATGGCGCGCTTCTGTAAGCGCATCATCCGCGACGAGCCGGAGCTGGATGCGCATCTCAAGCCGAAGCATCTGGACGTCAGCGCGCTGGATACGCCAACCCTTGCGCTGGCCAATGCCGCCCGCGAGGCGCTGCGCATCGGCGATGCGATGGAACAGATGATGGAAGGGCTGAAGAAGGTAATGCACGGCGAGCCGCGTGAAGAGAAAGAGCTGCGCAAAATAGCGGATGACATCAACGTGCTCTACACCGCCATCAAACTCTATCTGGCGCGGATGCCGAAAGAGGAACTGGCGGAAGAGGAGTCGCGCCGCTGGGCGGTGATCATCGAAATGTCGCTCAACCTTGAACAGGCGTCGGATATTGTGGAGCGCATGGGGAGCGAGATTGCTGACAAGTCGCTGGCGGCGCGGCGGGCGTTTTCGATTGAGGGGTTAAAAGAGCTGGATGCGCTCTTCGACCAACTGCTCAGCAATCTGCAACTGGCGATGTCGGTGTTCTTCTCCGGCGACGTGACCAGCGCCCGGCGGTTGCGTCGCAGCAAACATCGTTTCCGGATCCTGAATCGTCGTTACTCGCATGCGCACGTTGATCGTCTGCATCAGCAGAACGTACAAAGTATCGAGACCAGTTCCCTGCATCTGGGGTTACTGGGCGATATGCAGCGTCTGAACTCGTTGTTCTGTTCCGTGGCTTACAGCGTGCTGGAACAGCCGGACGAAGACGACGAGCGGGATGATTATTAACGATAACGCGGCGTTTATCCGGTCTACAATGAACGCAATTTGTAGGCCGGATAAGGCGTTTACGCCGCCATTTGGCAACGTCGGTTAAAAGCAGTGACCCGCCTCAACGGCAACCGCGTCTTCGCCTGCTTTAAAAATATACGTGGTGTTCGGGCCGCCAAGTACCGCCTGACCTTTGCTCACTTTAATCCAGTTCCCTTCCGGCAGACCGATCACCGTCAGCTCTGGCGCGACAACCAGCAGCTCGCGAATACGCTGTTCACGCGTTTCGCCTTTATGGCCTTCCGGCAGCGCGTTGGTGAAATGTGGGTTAATCTGCAGCGGGAACAGGCCCAGCGCATCAAAACCTTTCGGATCGACAATCGGCATATCGTTGGTGGTGCGGATGGTCTGACAGGCGAGGTTCGCACCCGCGCTCCAGCCGATGTACAGCGCCCCGCGTTTAACCACGTCAACAATCGGTGCCAGCAACCCGCGTTCTCGACTCTCTTTCAGCAACTGGAAGGTATTCCCCCCGCCGACGATCACCACTTCCGCATTTTCAATTGCCGTCAGCGGATCGGCGACGCGGTGAATGCCCACCACCTTGACGCCCATGGGGGCGAAGATCGCTGCTGTTTTTTCCGTGTACTCATCCCAGGTCTGGGTCACGCCCGCGAACGGAATAAATACCGCTGAGCGGCGACCATTCAGCTGTTCCGCAATCAGCGGCAGCGCGTGTTCCATCCAGCCTTTACCTGGCAGCGTCGAGTTACTCAATAAAAGCAGTTCCATCATTTCTCCGTGAAATCAGAAAATTACAAAACGCGATAATGTACCACTGACAGTGTCGCGCCTTACTGACATGGCTCACGATGTTGGAAGGGGATTGTGGAAAGGCAAATTCATTTTTTAACGGTGAGGCTGATTCCCAGCGCCTTCATCACTGCCAGCGTGGTTTTCAGCGTCGGGTTGCCTTTCTCGCTGAATGAACGATAAAGCTGCTCGCGTGATAAACCCGTTTCCGCCGCAATATTCACCATCCCTTTTGCACGGGCCACGACGCCTAACGCCTTTGCGATATAAGTCGCGTCACCGGTTTCCAGGGCCTCCGCCATAAACACGGTCATCTCTTCGTCATCAACCAATGCAGCGGCGGGATCGTAGTGCGTAAGCTTAGTCATGGTTGGCGAGCTCCTGATAATCCAGTGAATTGGCAATGGCTTTGGCGAGAACAATATCTTTTGTTTGCGAGCTTTTATCGCCACCACAGAGCAAAACGATGATGACATTTCCTTGCTGCCTGAAGTAAATCCGGTAACCGGGTCCATGGTGGATACGCAATTCGCTGATACCTTCGCCAACGGGTTTAACATCGCCTGGTAATCCATTTGCCAGACGAAACAGACGCGAAGCAATGAGTGTTTTTGCTCTGCGATCCCTCAGACTTTGTTCCCAGCGCTGAAAGACCGCCGTTTGAAGTATTTCCACGATACTTTTCCTTTGTATTTTATAAACTACAACCTTGATTTGCAAGCAGAACGGAAAGGCTAATGTAAATCGGGTACTCAAATAAATGGCGGGTAGAGAAAACGGGAAAGCGCCTCGCAGTATTGAGCGAATGCGCCGGAACGGTGAGGGAAAAAGATCGTGGCAAGTGAGGCAATGATGGGTAAACGGGGGCGATCGTCATCAGCAATGAGAGCGTATGCCAGTTGATTCCCGCGCTGGCGCTGCTGGAAACGAAAGCCGATCAGCAGTTGTTTGCCTCCGAACTGCGTCATTAATCAGGATATTTTTCGGGATGTTAAGGAAAGACACGATGGATATTTCAGACGAAATCGAAGGCGAAGGGGGCCGTTTATCAGGGGATAAAGTTTCTGAGACGGCAGGAAAGAATGACCAGGAACGATGGTTAAGAGAGAACCAAAAATCAATTGATAGTATCAGTCTGTGGGTTGATGAGCATGGTTCTTTCAGTGAGTGCCAACGACCGTTTTAATTCATGACGTCGTAAAATGACCAGAGCGCCCATCGGCGCTCTTTTTACTCCCTGTTACCCCGCCCGGGCAAATTCAGCGGCTTCACTAATCAGCGCGTCATCCGGGCGTACGCCGGTGTACATCGCGAACTGCTCGACGGCCTGCAACGCAATCACTTCTGCGCCGCTGATGGTCTTTTTACCCAGCTTCTGTGCCAGTTTGATCACCGGGGTTTCCGGCGGCAGGGCGACAACATCGAACACCACGCTGGCGCTGGCGACCATGGCTTCGCTGTACGCCAGTTCATCGCGCTCTTTACCACCGGCCATGCCGACGGGCGTGACATTGACCAGAATGTCGCAGGCAATGCCTTCCGGCAGCGGCTGCCACTGAAAGCCATACTGTTTCGCCAGTGCCGGGCCGCTGTCCCGGTTACGAGCGGCGACGATCACATCGCGAAAACTGGCGTCGCGGAAAGCGGCAATCACCGCTTTGCCCATCCCGCCGCTGCCGCGAATCATCACCCGCGCAGCGGTGTCTAGCTGGTGGCTGGCAATCAGGCTTTTTACCGCGATGTAGTCGGTGTTGTAGCCCGTCAGTTTGCCGTCATCATTGAGGATGGTATTGACGGAATCAATGACTTTCGCCGACGGATCGACAGCGTCGAGAAACGGCATACAACTCTCTTTAAACGGCATTGAGACCGCGCAGCCACGAATGCCTAACGCGCGAACCCCTTTCACCGCCGCTTCAATGTCCTGGGTGGTAAACGCCTTGTAGATGAAATTTAAACCCAGCTTTTCATACAGATAGTTATGAAAGCGGGTGCCAAAGTTGCCGGGCCGACCGGCAAGCGACATGCACAACTGGGTGTCGCGGTTAATCATGTTAAATCTCCTCGGCATGCGACAGTAAATACTGTTCGGCTTCCTTAGACCAAATCCCGTGATGGCGTTCCAGAATAGCGCACAGCGCGGGATCGTCAATCTGGCTGAGAGCGGTTAGCGGTAACGCTTTCCCGGTATAGACCAGCTTTTTACCACCTCCCACTTTCGGCAGCTCCAGCGTGGTTTCTCCTGCGGCATTCAGGCCAAGAATGTGAGTGACCACTTTGGCCGCCTGCACTTTCTTCTCTTCAATCAGTTTGACCGCCGCGCGCATATCGTCAGTATTCCCGCCCGAAGTGCCCACGTAGTGAGTGAAGGCGTAATGCACGTCGTAGAAGTTGATCGGGGCGCTGAACTGCTTGTCCTGCGGGCCGGCAAAGAAGTTCATGCAACCGTCGGGGGCGAGCAGGGAAGAGGCCAGGGTGACCAGCTGTTCGTTCGGCACAAAGACAAAAATATCATCAAAACCGTGACCGCCGGTCAGCGCCATCAACGTGTCGTACGCGGCATCCTGTGCGTGCAGGTAGTGGATCAACGTTTGCGGTTCAGAAGGATAGTGTTTACGGGCATAGCTCAGCTTGTCGTGGTTGGTATCGGTCACCACCAGTAGCGCCGGGTTGATCGGGCCATGCAGCGCGTAGTCGATCGCCAGCAGCCCCATTGGCCCCGTCCCGCCGAGGATCAGCGTACGACCCTGCGGGCGAATCCCCATGTTGTGGTTATAGGTGCCTTCTTGCAGGTGATAGTTGGCGTTGAACGCGCCGATCACGCAGGAGAGCGGCTCGACCAGCGATCCTTCAAAGTACGTTTCGCCTTCGTAAGCCAGCAGGCAGTCCTGCTCCATCACCACATTGGGGATCACGACGTGTGTGGCTTCGCCGCCCACCCACGGGAAGGAGTAGCCGGGACAATCCGGGCGATCCGCCAGTTGCAGATTCGCCTGAATCACATAGCGCTGGCCGGGCTGAAATTTGTGCTGCCACTTTTTCCCGACGGCGACAATATCGCCGCAGAACTCGTGGCCGATGATGATCGGGTGGGTCGCCACATCGTCAGGCACCTTTTTATGATCCTCTCCCAGATTGGCCTCTTTCCAGGAAGAGAGGCACAGGCTGTCGGTGACCACGGTTGCCAGAATTTCATCGTCCTGCATCTCCGGAAGTTCAAACGTTTCCAGGCGCAGATCGCGTTTGCCATAAAGGCGCAGAGCTGTCGTTAACATATATTCCACCTCATATTGAGCGATAACCCCGGCTTACCACCGGGGTGAAAAAATCAGGACAGGAAGCCCAGTGCGTTACCGATAATCCCCAGACCAAACAGGGCGAAGATCAGCCATACCGGGTTAATTTTCTTGTTGAGCAGACGAACCATCAGCATTGTCAGGCCCAGCGCCAGCAGGCCGGGGCAGAGCTGGTCGAGGATGTTCTGCACCGTCATGGTGACAGTGCCGCCGTCCGCGCCGGGGGTTTGCGATACCACCAGTGGCACGTTGATGCTGGTCCACTTGGTCACCAGTACCCCCATCACAAACAGGCCGAGAATCGATGCGCCTTCGGTCAGTTTTTGCAACAGGTTGCCGCCCATATCACTGACGATGTTGACCCCTTTGTTGAAGCCAATTTGCAGGCCATACCATTTCATCGCCAGACGGACCGCGTTGAAAATAAAGAAGAACAGTAGTGGGCCGAGCACGTTGCCGGACAGCGCCAGCGACGCGCCGAGCGCGGCGGTGATCGGTCGCAACGTGCCCCAGACCAGCGGGTCGCCAACGCCCGCCAGCGGCCCCATCAGGCCGACTTTGATGCCATTGATCGCGCCATCATCGATTTCCGCCCCGTTCGCTCGCGCCTCTTCCATCGCGGCGGTCACGCCAATCACCGGGCCGCACACCGCGGGCGTGGTGTTGAAGAACACCAGATGGCGCTTGAGTGCCGCCACCTGATCTTCTTTCAGCGGGTACAGGCGCTTGATGGCGGGGATCATGTCGTAGCAAAAACCCAGCCCATGAATACGTTCAAAGTTGAAAGACGCCTGCTGCAGGTTGGAGCGAACAAACATGCTAAACAGGTCAGATTTGGTCAGTTTTTTCTGTTCCATGATGGGCTCCGTTAGTCATCAAGCTGGTCAAGGGCGGTGGAGGAGGTGGTCTGCGCCTGCGGTTCGGCTTTACGCCACTGTGGGTTCAGCTGGATGTAGACCAGCGCAATAATCGCGCCGACGCCGCCGAAAGCCAGCAGGCTCAGATCGAGGTAACCACCGGCGATAAAACCGAGGAAGAAGAAGGGCATCAGGTACTTCACGCCCATCATGCGCAGCACCATGGCGTAACCGACCACCACGATAAAACCACCGGCAATCTGCAGGCCGCGAGTGACGAATTCCGGGATGGCATTCAGCATATTGCTGACCATATCGGCACTGACAAACAGCGAGACAATTAACGCCGGGATGGCGACACGTAGCGCCTGCACGCCCAGCGCAGAGACGTGGAGGATGTCGATGGTGCGAAAACGCGCGTCTTCTGCGGCTTTATCCGCCGCATGCTGGAACACCACAGTGATCGTCCGGGCGAAGACGGTCAGGACCTGGCCTGCCGCTGCCACCGGCAGCGCGATAGCGATACCGGTCGCGATGCTCTGCTGGCCGACAATCACCAGAATGGCGGAGATAATACTGGCGAGCGCGGAGTCCGGGGACTGCGCGGCACCGACGTTCATCCAGCCAAGCGCGATCAGCTCCAGCGTTCCGCCGAGCATCACCCCGGTTTTTAAATCACCGAGGATCAGGCCGATAACCGTACAGGCAATAAGCGGGCGGTGGGTCTGAAATTCATCCAGCACGCTGCCCATTCCGGCAATACAGGAAAATATAAATATGGCGATAATTTGTAGGGTACTGATTTCCATAATGGGTCACCTTAAAATGTGAACATCCCTGCCTGTTAACGCATTTACACGTCGTCCTTCAGGCTGCCTCTTTGTTGGCTGAATGACTCGTCTCATCCATGAGAGTCGCCCTGACGGGCCGTCGCTTCGCAACGTTCAAATCTGTTCCCGACAGATTTGTGACTCACCCCCAGTCACATGGTTATCTACGTTCCTGGTAATTTGCTCATTTTCCGCCGCGATGCATCCAGAATGACGGTGTGTAATAAATACAGGCGCTTTTATTTATTCCGCGAACGACTGTTCTTTTATTTTTTCGAGAATATTAATGGAGGGATCGGAGGCGACCACGCGTAAATCCAGGGTGACGCCAAATTTATCCAGTTCGCGAAACGCATTAATATCATCGTCATCTAAGGATACGGCTTTGGTTAATTGTTTTTTACCCGGTCGCCAGGCCATGCCGCCAATATTTAAGGTGGCAATTTTCACCCCCTGTTTGACCATCGCCAGCGCATCCTGGGGGCGGGTAAATAAATAAAATACAGTCTCGTCCTGATATTGCGGATTATGATAAACCGCGACGGCTTTTTCGATATTCACTACGTTGACCTTCATCCCCGGCGGGGCGGCCTGGCGTAATAATGTCCGGCGCACTTCATCGTTATAAACCTCGTCATTACAGATAATAATCCGCTGGGCATTCGCCACCTTCGACCAGACGGTGGTGACCTGACCGTGGATCAAGCGGTCATCGATACGGGCAAGGGTAATATTCATCAGAAATCCTCTTCGGTCGTTTCCAGATGCTGCCAGACCACGCAGGTTTGTTGTGCAATGGTCGTCAGGTGTTCGCACAGTTCATCCACATTCATACTGCTCTGGTTATCTACCAGCTCCAGCGCCAGCGGCAGGGAAAGTCCGCTGATCACCCGAATGTCCGGGTTGTGCATCGCCAGCGTTGCCGCGGCGTTCCACGGGCTGCCGCACTGCAGGTCGACGGCAATCAGCCATTCGCTATCAGTGTGAGCACTTACCAACTTTTCCAGCTTTGTGACGATGTCGCTGGCGTTCTCGCCGGGGACAAACGCGACGGCCTCAACGTTGGCGTCACCGTAGACCATTTGCACTGATTCCAGCATGGCGCAGGCCAGTTTGCCGTGAGCACAGAAGATTGCATTGACCATAACGTCTCCTTAGCCGCGCGTTTTTCCGCCCGCAATGTTAGTGGTTACTCCGGTAATGTAGCTGGCACGTTCAGACAGAAGATAACAAACGAAATCAGCCACTTCAGTCAAACGTCCCGAGCGACCAATCGGAATGGCGTTCTTGCTATAGCCTTCGCGCAGCTGATCAACAGTGATATTGCGGGTCCAGGCCAGCGCCTCTTCATATTCCGGCGTGCGCAGTCCCGTTTTTTCCAGAATCCCGGGAGCAATCCCGACCACGCGAATGCCGTGTTTGCCCAGCTCTTTTGACCAGGAGCGGGTGAAGCTATTCAGCGCCGCCTTCGTGGCGGCATAGCAGCTCTGGCCTTCAGACCCTTCCAGCCCGCTTTCAGAAGAGACGTTGACGATCACGCCGTTACGCTGTTTCACCATCTGACGCGCCACTGCCTGTGACATTAAAAACACGCCTTTCTGGTTGATATTGACCATTTTTTCAAACGCGGCTTCGTTTAATTCATACTTTCCTGCTGGCGCTTTTTCATCGACCAACAGGCGGGGAAAGTTAACACCGGCGTTATTGACCAGACCGTCAATGCGGCCAAAGCGCTGGATAATTTCATCCACAGTGTGATTAACCTCTTTGGCGCTGGAAATATCTGTCGGCCAGAAGTGGTAGCCGTTATTACCTTCATGTTTTGCTTCGCCGCCATGAATATCCGCCATCTGGACATTTGCGCCTTGTGCTAATAACTCTTCGACAATGGCTAAGCCAATTCCGGATGCGCCGCCGGTTACAATAATAACTTTGTCCTGTAGATTTAACCACGTTTGCATAATTAACTCCCAATTTCAGAGAAGGGGATCCTGCATAAAGTTAATTACGTCAGGATCAAGATGAATATAGTTACTTCAACAATAATTCAGCAGTGTGGCTGTTAGTGACCAGACCATTAATATATTT
Organism: Citrobacter freundii complex sp. CFNIH2; assembly: GCF_002880615.1. Taxonomy (NCBI): domain Bacteria; kingdom Pseudomonadati; phylum Pseudomonadota; class Gammaproteobacteria; order Enterobacterales; family Enterobacteriaceae; genus Citrobacter; species Citrobacter freundii complex sp. CFNIH2. Next base: position 4,388,475 of record NZ_CP025757.1, read on the forward strand.
TCCGCGTAATGCGCCGAGAATTCCGCTGAGTTTTTCCTCACCCATTGCGATGCCGATGGAATAACGTGCCTGCTTTAATTTGTTGGTTTCGATGGAGAGCGTTTTTTCGCTCATCGTGGTCTCCACCGTTACGCCGTTAATATCGTAAAAGCGCGAACAAATGTCTCCGGCAACCTGCCGGGCATGCAGGTCGTCACTCTCTTCGCTGCCGTAAAAGGCATGCCAGTTTGCGCCATCGCGAATTGCCGGAGAACCAATCCCTACCAGTGCAACATCCAGATTGTCCCAGTAGGCAGAAATCGACTTAAAGTGCTGGGACTGCATAATACCGTTGCGAATCAATGGGTTTTCCAGCAGTGCCGGAAAATCAGCCAGGTGTGATTCGCCTTTCAGCTTTGCCGCTGCGCCGTAGGTCAGCGTATTGACGTGATAGCGACTCTCGAGCTTCCCGGACGGCCCGCCGATGATCGGCACGCAGATCAGCTGGCGTGACTGGCTGGCAGGCGACAACCCTTCGACCAGTGCGCATACTGCGCGTCCCCAGGAAAAACCAATGATGTCGCCGGGTTCCAGTAAACGTTCCAGCAGTTGCGCGCCGTGCACGCCCATCATCGCGAGTTGTTCCTCTTCCTGCTCGTTGTCGCAGGTGATCACCACCGCCTCTTTGAGGCCGAATCGTTGTTTGAGCTGCTGTTCCAGCCACAGGTTTTCGTTGTAGTCGTAGTTGATGGCAATAGTGACGATGCCTTGCTCGCGACCGCGTTTCAGCAGGCGGCTGATGGTGGTGCGATAAATCCCCAGTTCACGGGCGATCTGCGCTTGTGTCATATCCTGTTCGTAATAGAGCTGCGCTATTTTTACGATCAGGCGGATATCATCACTGTTTTCCGTCGCCATTTGTAGACTCCTGCACATTTGTGCAAATCACGAACCTGCTCTCTTGATCTGATATAACCTCATAAAAGCGGGAGTTCAAAGCTATTTTCTCTTCTTTGCGCATCCTGAGTTGGCGATTAATGTTGCACATATGATGTGCGGAGTGATCGTTGTTGGCACAGATGTGCACATAATCCTAATGTATTGATTCTGCTAATTTTCATTCAACAAAATTGCACGCAAAGATCGGAGACACTTTTGTGTCGAAAGGTGTGGCGGATCACAAATAGCGCCGAGGCCATTTTGCACGATTATTTTTTATCGCCAGCAAGGTAGGGTATATTCCGCATTCAAAGGAGAAATTATGCTGCCCGACTCATCAACAACACGACTCAACAAATACATCAGTGAAAGCGGAATCTGCTCGCGTCGCGAAGCGGATCGCTTCATCGAGCAAGGGAACGTCTTCATCAATGGCAAACGCGCCACCATTGGCGACCAGGTGATGCCTGGCGACGTCGTGAAGGTGAATGGTCGGTTGATTGAGCCGCGTGAAGCGGAAGATCTGGTCTTTATCGCGCTGAACAAGCCGGTGGGGATCGTGAGCACCACTGAAGACAGCGAGCGCGACAACATTGTTGATTTCGTTAACCACAGCAAGCGCGTATTCCCGATTGGCCGTCTGGACAAAGACTCCCAGGGACTGATCTTCCTGACCAACCACGGCGATCTGGTGAATAAGATCCTGCGTGCCGGTAACGATCATGAAAAAGAGTATCTGGTCACGGTCGACAAACCAGTTACGGATGAGTTTATTCGTGGGATGAGTGCGGGAGTGCCGATTCTGGGTACCGTCACCAAGAAATGTAAGGTGAAGAAAGAGGCGCCGTTTGTATTCCGCATTACCCTGATCCAGGGGCTGAACCGACAGATCCGCCGCATGTGCGAACATTTCGGTTATGAAGTGGTGAAGCTTGAACGCACGCGCATCATGAACGTTGGCCTTTCCGGTCTGCCGCTCGGTGAATGGCGTGACCTGACGGATGATGAGCTGATCACGCTGTTTAAGCTTATCGAAAACTCTTCTTCAGAAGCGAAACCGAAGGCGAAAGCGAAACCGAAAACGGCGGGAATCAAGCGTCCGGTGGTGAAAATCGAAAAGTCGGCGGAAAAAGAGAAAGCACGCCCGGCGGCAAACGGTAAGCGCTTTACCTCGCCGGGGCGTAAGAAGAAAGGGCGTTAACGTCTGCCGCGCGTTGGCGTATTCGCAGACCAGGAAAAAGAGGCTTCTGCATCCGGTTTCCAGGCCTGCTTTTTCTTCAACTGACGGGCTTTTTTTGCCTCGGCTTCGCGCAAGACCATCAGCTTATCAATGTACTCTTTCTTTACGCTGTTGGTCTCTGCGTTGGTCAATTGGCGACCATGCGCGATACGGGCGCGATCCAGCAACGTTTTTAGTTCACGCTGTTCGCGCTCGGTCATCTCTTTTTGGGTAATGCGGGGGAGTGCCATACGGGTGCCCTCTGTCTGCCTGGTGATTTCAGTGTACGGCAATACGCTTCGGGCGGATAGCGCTCAGTCAGCAATACGCAGTTTTCCTGCGAAATCCTGTTGTGTATAACCCGTTGTTTTAAATCCCTTATCCGTAATGACGTGATCGATCTCTTTGAGAGAGGCGATACACATCACGCCGTCCTGACCAAATTTAGTATGGTCGGCGAGGATCACGGATTTTTTACTCATCGCAATCATCGCTTTGGCAACGTATGCCTCGTCAAAGCTCTTCACGAGTACACCATGCTGCGGTGAAATACCGCCCGCACCGATAAAGCAGATATCTGCGTGAATTGCATTAATCTGCTGGCACACCGAGACGCCCAGATTGGCGCGGAAATGGTAATCGTATTCGCCACCTAAGACGTAGACACGCGCCTGGAGATTATGCTCTTTAATTTTATCGGCAATTAAGGCGGAATTGGTAATAACGGAAAACGCGAGAGGGGGTAAGTGTTCGGCAAGAATAAGATTCGTGGTACAGGAATCAATAAATAGCGTATCGCGCTCGCTGACCATTCCCGCGGCCACTTTGCCAATCGCCATTTTTTCTTCGCGATGCGCATCAATTCTCGCGCCAAATGCATCTTCCTGAACAACCTGTTTTTTGACCGCGCCACCGTGAATTTTGGTGATTTGACCTTCAGACTCCAGTAAAGAGAGATCGCGGCGAATGGTTTCCGAGGTCACGTTTAGCGTTTCTGATAATTTAATAACGGTCACTTCACCGAATTTGTTTAATTCATCAAGAATATGCTTTCTTCTTTTAATCGGGTTCATTATTTTCCGCCAGGGTCGAACTTTGCCGCATGGTAACTGGATGCGCAGAGCAACGCAACCACTCCAGCGCACAGACGATACCGTCATCATCATTGGTGGTTGTCACATACCGGGCCTGACGTTTCACGCTATCTGGCGCGTTGCCCATCGCAATGCCGAACCCGGCAGCGGCAAACATGCTGATGTCGTTCTGCTGATCGCCAATGGCGGCAATCCCGGCAGGAGGCAGGTTTAATTGTCGGGCGATTTCAGCGATCGCATAGCCTTTATTTATTTCGCTACGTTGAATATCGATATAATTCCCACCGGTGATTGTCGCCTTATAGTCATTGGGTAACTGACGACTTATTTCCCGACAGAGATCTTCGATCCTGGCATGCTCTGCGACCAGTGTAATTTTAAATATATCGCGACGATTAAAGATATTCCCTGGTGCGGCGCTAATAAGCGGTAACTCAAATAAACTGGCCTCATAGGATGTCCACGGGGCGATAAGGCGATCGTAGCGATGATAAATCGCGTGTGCAGTAAAAAAATGATGAGGATAACGGGACAGCGAAATATGCCGGTCAATATCTCTGAGATCCATCCGGGTGAGGGGTGCAGAATGCAGAATGCGTTGCGACGCCAGCTCAAGGATCTGTCCGCCGTTGAAACCTGCACACCAGTCAAACAGTGACTCAACCTGCTGCTGTTGTAACAGGCGCGCTATTGAGGAGACCGGTCTGGCGGAACAGGCGGCCAGCAGACCGCCGCGCTGACGAAAGTCAACCAGCGCCTGACGTGTGCGTGGCGTGATAGTCTTCTGCGACGTCAGCAATGTTCCATCCAGATCGGTAACCAGTAGCATTATTGTTCTCTGTCGTTATGCATGAGCGATAAACGGTGTCACGGCCTCTTTGGCGGCGTTGCAAACCATATTGTCGATTGCCGTACCGACGACCAGAATATTGACCCCGGTGTCCTTAAACGCTTTGGCATTGGCGAGGTTAATGCCTCCTTCCGCCAGCGTCGGGACGTCCACCGCGCCAACCAGCGCCCGAAGACGGTCTTTAATCATCTGCGGGATATCGCCAGCCGCCACGCCTTCATAGCTCATGCCCGTCATCAGGCCAATCATATCGACGCCAATCTCCTGCATGCGCTTCGCTACGCTGGCGACCTCTTCCGGGGTGCGTGCCGGAATACCGAAGGTATGCAGATCATCCGGATGACCAATGTAGGCATCCACGGTCAGGCCATACTGATGGGCGAGGTTGACGATGTCCTGCAGGTCGTCCCAGTCAGATTTATGGGTGTGTAAACCGTCGGCCCCGGCGCGGGCAATCTCCAGAATCTCCGTTTCAGTGAGCGGGACGGGCAGTGTTTCGGTAAACCCGCCCGCAATGCCCACGGTGATGAAGATATCGTCCGGCACCACATTACGCACGCCGTGCACCGCTTCTGCCATCTGACCGTTGGTGATTTCGTGGCGGATTTGCTCCGCCGCGTGCATGTTGCTCACCCCTTTGTGTCCGCGCGCCAGCGCCAGTGCAGGATGGTTCGGCTCGAGCAGTTTCACGCCTGCCTCGCAGACCGCTTTTGCCAGGCGCGCATCGTCGCCGGTGATCCCCGTGCTGAGGATAGTTTGCCCGCCGTGCAGCGCGATGGCATCTTTCACTTTCTGTAACGCTTTGGCGCGTTTTTTATTCATATCGCCTTTAAACATGGTGTACCTCTGGTGTTGGTGCATTTATTAACGGGCAGACGCCACAGATTCACTCTGTACGACAGCCTTAAAACGGTTCGCAATGATGGTGGTGATACAGGTCATTGCCATGACAGTGACCATCACAATCGCCATCTGCAGCGCATTGCTGGATAAGAACGGTGAGGCGAACGCCGGGACGTAGGCCACCCCTTTGACGTTAAAGAAGCCGAGCATCATGCCGCCCATTCCGGCCCAGAAGATGGCGGAACCAAAGACGATTTTGTTGGCGAACATGAAGGGGTAGGCGGATTCCACAAACGTTCCGAAGCCCAGGTTGATAAGCAGGCCCGGTGTGGCGACGGCCGCTTCGCTTTTTTCGCGTGGCGCGATGACGTTAGCCAGGTTGATGCCGGCAGCAACCATCACCAGACCCACCATATCTACGGCACCGAGGAAGCTGACGCCGGATTTCTCCATCTCCAGCAGCACCAGCGGAAGAATGACCGCGTGATAGACACCACCGAGAATGGCTGGCCAGATCACCAGACCGGCCAGCAGCCCGGCCAGAATCGGACTGAATGCCAGCGTGCTTTCGATAGCCAGCTTGATATAGTTACCCGCAGAGAGCGCCAGCGGGCTCAGCAGATAGTGCATGATCAAACCGGCCGCCAGACCCGAAATCCCGCCGGCGACGATGTTGACGGTGGTCATCGGGAAGCGCCAGTTCAGGCACAGTTCAAACAACCAGCGCACAAAAATCCCGGCCATCAGACCGCCGATAATCCCCCCGATCAGGCCGCCTTCAACGGAAAGCACCCCGGCGACGACCCCGGCCACAATAGAGACTTCATCGAGTTCGGAAATCTGTTTTGCCGCCAGCACGGCAACCAGCACCGGCAGGCCCTTCAGCAGGATTTCAAAGATATCATTGAGTTTTTCCAGCCCGGGGATGTGACTCAGGGCGAGTACGATCGCCATCGCGATAAAGCCTGGCAGCGCCGGGATCATGATGCTGCGGATGTTAAAGCGCTTAAGCAGACTCTTTCCGGAACCGCCTTGTGCAGGCGACGCGCTGCCCAACTGGGGTTTGTATTTGATACCCCAGCATTTACACAGCGAGGCGACAAAGGAGACCGCGCGAGTGCGGCTGGTGGTCCCCGTGGTGCCTGAAGTCGCGACCACATTGGCGCCCTTTGCGGCGACCAGTGCCATCGAGGTGCCGCCGGTACCGACAATCGGCGTTTTCATCTCTACGGCGGCATCAAAGACGGCCTGGTTGGCTTTTACCGGATCGGCACTCATCACCACGATCCCGTCGATCTCACCGCTGCGGATCATCCCGGCTATCTGGCGATCGCTCTCGACGACGGAGGCATTCACCTCGGAGAGTTTGCCCTGGAAGATACGTTGTGGTTTTGTGTTGTTTTCTGTGGTTAAGGCATAGACGGCTGCGGGAGTGTCAGGTTTGGCGACATCCATTGAAGCCTCTGCTGCAATGAACTGCACGGCAGCGACGGTGACACCCGCGGCTTCACACTGCTGATAAATCTCCTGGAGTAACTTCTCTGGCTCGGCGCCACCCAGGTTGTAGAGGTTGCCTCCACTGCTTCCAATAATCGCAATTTTTTTCATAGCGGCCTCAAAGAAAAGATAGGGTAAGGGTTATCTGTGTTGTAGTGGAATCATATTCCCAAGCAAAACAAAATAAAGCAACATTAAAAGATCGAGGTGAGCTATCATTAAATCCGTTAATTGACATTAATTAACTGAAAATAAAGATATTAATTATATTTTTGTTTTATGTTGATATTTGTTGTTTTGTGATGAGGTTCAAACAAGGAAGGCAAGGAATGGGGGAAATCCCCCCATTCACAGGTGATCAATTTTCTTTGACAGCACTCTGCTGTTCATCAATCGGTTTACCGGACCAGTAGCCGGCCAGCAGAGAGCCGGAAAGGTTGTGCCAGACCGAGAACAGTGCGCCGGGCAGTGCGGCGAGCGGGCCGAAGTAGATTTTACCCAGCGCGGCGGCGAGGCCCGAGTTTTGCATCCCAACCTCGATTGCCAGCGTGCGGCAGGTTGACTCGTCAAAACCAAACAGACGTCCGCCCCAGTAGCCGCCAAGCAGGCCGATGGTGTTATGCAGGATCACCGCGATAATCACCACAAAGCCGACGGACGCGATATGGGCGGCGGAACCCGCCACCACTGCGCTAATAATCGCCAGAATGCAAACCATCGAAAACGCGGGCAGGTAAGGTTCAACTACCTTCACGACGCGCGGGAACAGGTGGTGGATCACCAGGCCCATGGCAATCGGAATCACCACAATCTGTAAAATACTGAGCAGCATGCCCATCACATCCACCTGAATATGCGCATCGACATACAGACGCGTCAGCAGCGGTGTGGCAACCACGCCCACCAGAGTGGAAACGGATGAGATCGTTACCGAGAGTGCGACATCTCCTTTCGCCAGATAGATCATGACGTTAGATGCCGTGCCGCTGGCGACGCTACCGACCAGTACCATCCCTGCGGAGAGCTCAGGCGGCATGTTAAACGCCAGCGCCAGTCCCCATGCCGCCAGCGGCATCACCAGATAGTGCAGGAAGATCCCCGCCGCAACCGGCGCAGGACGCGAAAGTACGCGTTTAAAATCGTCCACTTTAAGGTGTACGCCCATGCCGAACATAATCAGCATCAACAATGTGGTCACCCACGGACCGACAGGCGTAAAGGTGGATGGCGTGTAATACGCGATAACCGAGAGCAGCAGCGCCCATAACGGGAACAGCCGAGTGAGAGTGGCGAGCATGTTGTTTTCCTTGCACGTATGTTGTGTTTGCTTGTTATTAACGGGTTGGGATCGAGCCCAACCATCATTATTTTTTATCGTGCGAAGGAATATTATTCAAACAAATTATGCTTATGTTCTGACTTTGAGATTTTCCCAGCTCAGGCCAAACCGTGCCAGGTACTTACGTAAACGGTCGGCATCGTTGGGATTGGCTTTCTTTTGTCGGGAGACGGCGAAGAGTTCACGTCCGGCTTCGGACAACGATGCGCTGCGGCGACAGACCTCAAGCACGGTTTCCAGTTGGCGGCGGTCAAAAAGGTCAAGTTCCATCTCCAGTTCCGGTTGCGACCTTGCCTCTCCCCAGCTCTCCTGCAAAAGCGCAATCTCTTCGTCGACAAGGGTCAGCGTAATTCGTCCCTGCTCGGCCAGCGTCGCCATTCGCGCGACGGAGGAACTCAGTTCGCGGAAATTGCCGCGCCACTGCGCCTGGGGTGAACAGGCAAACGCCAGATAGCGTTCTCGCGCCTCTTTATCAAAACGAATCTGATTCTGTCGGCTGCGGGAGAAACGTTGTAGCTCATACTCCACGTTAGGGGCGATGTCTTCACGCCGCTGCGCAAGGCCGGGCAGGGCAAAGCGCCACATGTTTATCCGTGCGTAGAGATCTTCGCGAAAACGCCCTTCGGCGACCCACTGCGGCAGCTCGCGATGGGTTCCGGCTATCAACTGAAAATCGCTGTGTACCTCTTTATCTGAGCCAAACGGGAAGAAGGTTTTTTCCTCGATCGCTTTCAGCAGCATGGCCTGCTCATCCAGCCCCAGTTCAGCGATCTCATCCAGAAACAGCACTCCACCGTCGGCTTCGCGTAACAGTCCCGTTCGCGACGACAGTGCGCCCGTAAACGCGCCTTTCACATGACCAAACAGTGTCGACATGGCGTTATCGCCGCGCAATGTCGCGCAGTTCACTGCCACCAGTTTTCCGCCCACCAGATGCCGCGACTGGCGAAGCTGAAAAATCCGTTTTGCGAGGAAGGATTTCCCCGCGCCGGTGGGGCCGGTGAGCAGGATAGGATCGCCAGAGCGCAAGGCAACGCGCTCAATACGGTCAATCAGTGTGTTGAACGTGGCATTGCGTGTCTCGATACCGGCTTTGAGGAAGGAGACGGATTGCTGCTGCTCACGCTGAAAGCGACTGGTAAGCGTGGTATAGCGGCTTAAATCAAGATCGATCACCGAACAGGTGCCAGCGGCAACATCCTCCTGCGGCGCGCCCTTCGGCGCGGGTCCGGTTTGCAGCAGGCTGGCGGGCAGATAGCGGGCTTCCGTCAGCAGGAACCAGCAAATTTGCGCCACGTGGGTGCCGGTAGTGATGTGCACCAGATACTCTTCATTCTCGGTATCGAAGGTGTAGTGAGTGGCAAAGTCGAGGAACGCGGCGTAGACCTCTTCGAAATCCCACGGATCAGCAATGGTGATGGCATGCGGGCGGACCTGGGTATGTGGAGAAAGCAGGCTAATATCTTCCGCTAATTGCTGACACATCCCGGCATCGCGTGGCTGGTGGATAAGCTCCAGCCGATCGACCGGGAAATCCGGCTGTTGGCACAGTCCGACCGTAGGCCGCCATTTCTTTAACCGGTTTGCTCGCTTGCCGCGTTTATCCAGCACCGTACCCAGTACGCCAATCACCACCCGCCGTTTTTTCATGGCTTATCCCAAAAGATAAAGTTAGATATTAAAAGATAAAAAATATGTGCAGCCTCTGCAATCATCATTATTGGCAATAAAAATTAATTCCTTATTAATCAGATAACTAAAAATTAATTTTGTCCTGTTCTCTTTCTGGCACGCTTCTGGCAATAACTCTCTCGTCTACACGTTGAAAGCGCAGGGGGTTAAACCCCGCCGGCACGTCAGGAACGGCAGCGGCTGTTTTCCGGAGGTGTTCCGTCAACCGATGACACCTGAACAATGGGTTCGATTCCCGATTCATTTTCCCAATGAAACTGGTTGTTAATCATAGAAATAAAAACGGGCACTGCGCAGTTAACAGGCCCCAAAACAGGTTGCCGGTCACGATGCCGCGCCGCAGGCAAAAGGGAATTCCCCTGTCGCTTCGCCTCCGCACCCGCACCTGACTTGATAAGGAAAAGAGAAAAATGACGAAGAAAATCACTATCCGTAAAGGACAATTAGGTCTGTTAGCAAAAAACGGCGACTACTATCAGGTTCTGGAGGCGGGTGAACACCGTCTGCCGTGGTTCAATACGCCAGAGGTGTTGGTGGTGAATCTGGACGGCAGCGAAGTGCCGGAAGCGCTGGCGAATTATTTACGCCGCTTTCAGCCAGACTGGGTAACGCGTTATGCCCTGGCCGTTGATCTTAACGACAGCGAAGCGGGCGCGTTGTACATGAACGAGGTGTTGCAGGAGATCCTGCCGCCGTCGACGCGCCGTTTGTACTGGCGAGCCGACGACGCGTTGAAACTGGTGCGTATGGATACGCGTCAGGTTCAGGTGCCTGCAGAGGTCATGAATGCGGTTCTGCAACCGCGACGTAGCGGTGCGGTAAAAGGTCGTGACGCGATCCTCACCGTACAGGTTCCGGCCTGGCACGCGGGGGTATTGAAAATTGACGGCGAGACGCAGGCACTGTTGCCGCCGGGTCTGACGGCGTACTGGAAAGTGAATCATCTGGTGGACGCTGAAGTGGTAGATACCCGTTTGCAGGTGCTGGAAGTGGGCGGTCAGGAAATTTTGACCAAAGATAAGGTCAACCTGCGCCTGAACCTGGCGGCGAACTGGCGTTACAGCGATGTGTTGCAGGCGTTTGCGCAGCTCACTAAACCGCTCGATCATCTGTACCGCGAACTGCAGTTTGCGCTGCGTGAGGCCGTCGGGACGCGCACGCTCGATGAACTGTTGGAAGATAAACAGGTGATTGATGACGTGGTCAGCGCGCAGGTGAAAGACCGCATGGCGCCATATGGTATCGACGTGGCGTCGCTGGGCGTGAAGGACATTGTGTTGCCGGGGGATATGAAAACGATTCTGTCCCGCCTGGTTGAAGCGGAAAAATCGGCGCAGGCCAATGTGATCCGCCGTCGTGAAGAAACGGCTGCGACGCGCTCGTTGTTGAATACGGCGAAAGTGATGGAAAACAACCCGGTGGCTCTGCGTTTAAAAGAGCTGGAAACCCTCGAAAGAGTGGCAGAGCGTATCGATAAAATCTCGGTATTCGGTGGCCTGGACCAGGTTCTGCACGGCTTAGTGAACATTAAAGGATAAAAAACATGGCACATAACGACTATGCGCTGTTGACGTCGCAGAACGCGGCGCCGGTGAAAATGTGGACGCACGGCGTCCCGGTGGAACCCGAGGCGCGCCAGCAACTGCTGAACACGGCGAAGATGCCGTTTATTTTTAAACATCTGGCGGTCATGCCGGATGTGCATCTGGGGAAAGGGTCAACGATTGGCAGCGTAATCCCGACCAAAGGGGCGATTATTCCGGCGGCAGTGGGGGTGGACATCGGCTGTGGGATGATTGCAGTACGGACCTCGTTGCTGGCTGGCGATCTACCGGACAACCTCAGCGGGTTGCGGAGCGCGATTGAGCAGGCCGTTCCACACGGGCGAACCAATACGCGTTCCCGTCGCGATAAAGGGGCGTGGGACACGCCGCCAGAGGAGGTGAGTACTCACTGGGGGACACTGGCACCGCGCTTTAAGCGCCTGACTGACAAGTATCCCTCGCTGCTGAAAACCAATAACCATCAGCATCTTGGAACGTTGGGAACCGGTAATCACTTCATTGAGGTTTGTCTGGATGAGCAGCAGCGCGTCTGGGTGATGTTACACAGCGGTTCGCGTGGCGTGGGGAATGCCATCGGCAATGTCTTCATCACGCTGGCGCAGCAGGATATGCAACAACATATCGCGAATCTGCCTGACCGAAACCTGGCGTATTTCCAGGAAGGGAGTCGGCACTATAACGACTACATCGACGCGGTGGAATGGGCGCAGGATTTTGCCCGACAAAACCGGGAGGTGATGATGTCTCGTGTGCTGGCCGCGCTGTCGCGTAGCGTGAGTAAACCGTTTATCACGCAGCAGGAGGCGGTGAATTGCCACCATAACTACGTGCAGAAAGAACGTCACTTTGGTGAAGAGGTGCTGGTAACGCGTAAAGGCGCGGTTTCCGCACAGAAAGGTCAGATGGGGATTATCCCCGGGTCGATGGGGGCGAAAAGCTTCATTGTGCGTGGGTTGGGAAATGAAGAGAGCTTCTGTTCCTGTAGTCATGGCGCGGGAAGAACCATGAGTCGAACGGCGGCCAAAAAACACTTTACCGTAGCGGATCAGATCCGCGCGACGGCCCACGTCGAATGCCGTAAAGACAGTGAGGTGATCGACGAAATTCCGATGGCCTACAAAGACATCGATGCCGTGATGGCGGCGCAGTCTTCGCTGGTGGAGATCGTGCATACGTTGCGGCAGGTGGTGTGTGTAAAAGGATAAAAGAAGATGACCAAAAATGCAGTGAGTGCCGCAATGCGCGAACGGGTCATGCGGCAGCTCAAAGAGATAGAAACCCGCTACGGCGTCAGGGTGTTGTATGCCTGTGAATCGGGGAGTCGCGGCTGGGGATTTGCCTCGCCGGATAGCGATTACGATGTGCGGTTTTTGTATGTTCATCCGCCGGAGTGGTATCTGCGGGTCGAGGCGCCGCGGGATGTGATCGAACTGCCGATAGACGATGAGTTGGACGTGTGCGGCTGGGAGTGGCGTAAAACGCTGGGTCTGCTGAAGGGCGCCAACCCGACGCTGATCGAGTGGCTGGATTCCCCGGTGGTTTATCAGCAGGATGATGTGACGGTCAGCGCGCTTAAGACGATGATACCGCAGTGGTTTTCTCCGCTTCGTGCGCGCTGGCATTACTACTCGATGGCGCGAAAAAACTTTCGCGGCTACTTGCAGGGGGAAGCGGTGCGCCTGAAAAAGTACTTCTACGTCCTGCGTCCGCTGTTGGCGGTGCGTTGGGTTGAAGCAGGAAAAGGCGTTCCGCCCATGCGCTTTGCCGAACTGCTGGCGGGAAGCGATCTGGATGCGCCGTTACGTCAGGAAATAGATGAACTGCTGGCGCGCAAACAGCGGGCCGGAGAGGCGGAGTACGGCCCGCGTCGTCCGCTGCTGCATGCGTTTATTCACGCCGAACTGGCGCGAGGCGAAATCCCGCCGATGCTGCCGGATAGCCGCGAAGGTGACGTGAAGGCACTGGATCGACTGCTTTACGAGACGGTGATGTCATGATCGTGTGGCCCGATGACGCGCGCGCTTCCAGGCCGGATAAGGCGTTTCACCGCCATCCGGCATTCAGGTCTGTCTCACTCAAACAAATTCTGGTGCAGTTTCTGCACCACCTGTTCTGCCTCGGTGCCTGGCACCAGGAAACAGAGGTTATGGCTGGAGGCGCCATAGCAAATCATGCGGATATTGAACGGTTCCAGTACGCCGAACACCTCTTTGCCGACGCCGCAGGCTTTCGACAGATCGTTACCAATCAGCGCGACCAGCGCGAGACCCTCTTCGACTTCCACCCGACACAAGGCCGACAGTTCCATGAGTAGCGACTGCGTCAGCAGCGTATCGCCGGTGGAGGTGGAACCGGTGGTGTCCAGCGTCAGCGCCACACTCACTTCGGAAGTGGTAATCAAATCTACAGAGATATTATGGCGCGCCAGAATGCCGAATACTTCGGCCAGGAAACCGCGCGAGTGCAGCATATTCAGGCTGTGCAGGGTCAGCAGCGTCTGCTTACGACGCAGTGCCAGCGCACGGAACAACGGTGGATTCTGGGTTTTGTTACAGACCAGCGTACCGCCCGCTTTCGGATCTTTACTGGAGCCAACGAACACCGGGATATCGCTGCGCACGGCGGGCAGCAGGGTGGCCGGGTGCAGGACTTTCGCGCCAAAGGTGGCCATTTCCGCTGCTTCTTCAAAGGCGATTTCATCAATGCGTTGCGCCGCAGGCACCACGCGGGGATCGGTGGTATAGATGCCCGGAACGTCCGTCCAGATATCGACACGTGCAGCATGCAGCGCTTCGGCTAACAGCGCTGCCGTGTAGTCGCTGCCACCGCGTCCGAGTGTGGTGGTGCGTCCTTTGCCTTCGCTGCCGATGAATCCCTGAGTGATCACCAGCCCTTCGTTAAGACGTGGGGTCAACTGCAGCGTTGCCAGTTCTGCCAGCGCGGCGACGTCAGGTTCGGCCCGGCCAAAGCGATCGTTGGTACGCATTACTTTACGTACATCAAACCACTGCGCCTGAACGTGACGCTCACGCAGGATCTCAACAAACAGCAGAGTGGACATCAGTTCGCCGTGGCTGACCAGTTCATCCGTCAGCGCGGTAGAGGTGGCTAATGAGGCGGCTTCCGCCAGCGTGGTGATATTTTCCAGCAGGCGTTCAATCTCTTCACGAATGACGTTTGGATAACGCAGACGCTCCAGAATATCGAACTGAATTTTACGGATGGCATCGAGCTTCTCAAAGCGGGCCTGTGGTTCGAGTCCTTCTGCCAGCGCAACCAGCAGATTGGTGATGCCAGCAGAAGCCGAGAGCACCACTACGCGCACGTTTGCATCGGAAAGCACCACGTCGGCGCTGCGGTTCATGGCATCAAAATCAGCGACGCTGGTACCGCCAAATTTGGAAACAACGATTTCTGTCATAACAACCTCGTGTCAGGGAGTGAGAAAGCGACCTGGGCACAAAGGCAGAACAGAAACCGGTGCAGGCGCAAATACCGTATTTATAAATAAAATGTGCAGAGGGCACTGTCAACGCCGGGATTATGCGGATTTTTCATGCTGGCAAGTGGCTGAGTAACCGTACTTATAACAACACGGCTTTTTCACTGTATTTGACCGAAGCCAGGGCAACGGCACTAAAACAATCACACTTTTCTGTGACTGGCGTTACAATCGATCTCAGTCACAATTCTCAAATCAGAAGAGTATTGCTAATGAAAAACATCAATCCAACGCAGACCTCTGCCTGGCAGGCACTACAAAAACACTTTGACGAAATGAAGGACGTTACCCTCGCGGATCTGTTCGCGAAGGATAGCGATCGCTTCAGCAAATTCTCCGCAACGTTTGACGATCTGATGCTGGTGGATTACTCCAAAAACCGCATCACCGAAGAGACACTGGCAAAACTGCAGGATCTGGCGAAAGAGACCGATCTGGCGGGTGCCATCAAGTCCATGTTCTCTGGCGAGAAAATCAATCGTACTGAAGATCGTGCCGTGTTGCATGTGGCGCTGCGTAACCGTAGCAATACCCCGATTATCGTCGATGGCAAAGATGTCATGCCGGAAGTCAACGCGGTGCTGGAGAAGATGAAATCCTTCTCTGAAGCCATTATTTCGGGTCAGTGGAAAGGGTATACCGGTAAAGCGATCACCGACGTGGTCAACATCGGTATCGGCGGCTCCGACCTCGGCCCGTTCATGGTGACCGAAGCGCTGCGCCCATACAAAAATCATCTGAATATGCACTTTGTTTCTAACGTCGACGGTACCCATATCGCCGAAGTGCTGAAGAAAGTGAATCCGGAAACCACCCTGTTCCTTGTGGCGTCCAAGACCTTCACCACGCAGGAAACCATGACTAACGCCCACAGCGCGCGTGACTGGTTCCTGAAAACCGCCGGTGATGAAAAACACGTTGCGAAACACTTCGCCGCACTGTCTACCAATGCGAAAGCGGTCGGTGAGTTCGGTATCGACACGGCCAACATGTTCGAGTTCTGGGACTGGGTGGGCGGTCGTTACTCTCTGTGGTCAGCGATTGGTCTGTCGATCATCCTGTCTGTCGGTTACGACAACTTTGTGCAACTGCTGTCCGGCGCGCATGCGATGGATAAGCACTTCTCGACCACGCCTCTGGAGAACAACCTGCCGGTGCTGCTGGCGCTGATTGGTATCTGGTACAACAATTTCTTCGGCGCCGAAACCGAAGCCATCCTGCCGTACGACCAGTATATGCACCGTTTTGCCGCCTACTTCCAGCAGGGCAACATGGAGTCCAACGGGAAATACGTTGACCGTAACGGCAACCCGGTGGATTACCAGACGGGCCCGATCATCTGGGGTGAACCGGGAACCAACGGTCAGCATGCGTTCTATCAGCTGATTCATCAGGGAACCAAAATGGTGCCTTGTGATTTCATCGCCCCGGCGATTACCCATAACCCGCTGTCCGATCACCATCCGAAGCTGCTGTCTAACTTCTTCGCCCAGACGGAAGCGCTGGCGTTCGGGAAATCCCGCGAAGTGGTTGAGCAGGAATACCGTGACCAGGGTAAAGATCCCGCTACGCTGGAACACGTGGTGCCGTTCAAAGTGTTTGAAGGCAACCGCCCGACCAACTCCATCCTGCTGCGTGAAATTACCCCGTTCAGCCTGGGCGCGCTGATCGCGCTGTATGAGCACAAAATCTTTACTCAGGGCATCATCCTGAACATCTTTACCTTTGACCAGTGGGGCGTTGAGCTGGGTAAACAGCTGGCAAACCGTATTCTGCCGGAGCTGAAAGATGATAAAGCGATTGAAAGCCACGACAGCTCGACTAACGGATTGATTAACCGTTATAAAAACTGGCGTTAATCTGCCGGAGTGCCGGAGTGCCGGAGTGCCGGAGTGCCGGAGTGCCGGATGGCTGCGAATGCCTTATCCGGCCTACGGTGGGGCTGATAAGCGTAGCGCCATCCGGCAAATTAATAATGAAATCAGCCGATATTATTATCGGCTTTTTTTATAAGATAATTCCGGTTGTCCGTGTTGTTCTCCACAATTCTATATTGAGCATAATCCTAAAATAATAAATAACCGGAAAATAACTCCGTGTTATTTTAGGATAATACGGATCATTCAGATATACTCATTTAATGATAACTTATTGTTTTTAATGTTTATTATTATTTGTATTAAAATGAATAATTCAACAAAAGTCCAATTATCCTAAAACTGTTCCGCTATTTCTCCCTGCCGTAATTCGCATGCTTTAGTTGTGTATACTCGATCCCGCCTGAAACTCTTTTGGGCAAATCTCCATTCATTCAATGAAGGGAAATTGTTATGAAAAAAGTTCTGTATGGCATTTTTGCCATATCTGCGCTTGCGGCGAGTTCTGTCTATGCAGCCCCCGTTCAGGTGGGTGAAGCGGCAGGGTCGGCAGCAACGTCGGTGTCGGCGGGTAGCTCCTCGGCATCCAGCGTGAGCACCGTAAGTTCGGCGGTGGGTGTCGCTCTCGCGGCAACCGGCGGCGGCGACGGTTCCAATACCGGGACCACCACCACAACCACCACCAGTACCCAGTAATACCGGTACGTTTAACCATAACCACACTTCGGTGTGGTTATTTTGCCCCTCTGGAGAAGAGTCGTGAAGCGACCTGTAATCATACTGTTTTGCCTGCTGTTACAGGCATGCTCAGCCACCACAAAGCAGCTGGGCAACTCACTGTGGGACAGTCTGTTTGGCACGCCCGGCGTACAGCTGACGGACGATGATATCCAAAACATGCCCTACGCCAGCCAGTACATGCAGCTTAATGGCGGGCCGCAGCTGTTTGTGGTGCTCGCTTTCGCAGAGAACGGGCAGCAGAAATGGGTGACGCAGGATCAGGCCACGCTCGTGACCCAGCATGGTCGTCTGGTGAAAACGCTCCTTGGCGGCGACAACCTTATCGATGTGAATAACCTCGCAGATGACCCGCTGAGCAAACCGAATCAGATCGTCGACGGCGCCACCTGGACCCGCACGATGGGTTGGACGGAATACAAGCAGGTGCGCTATGCCACCGCGCGCTCCGTCTTTACATGGGATGGCAACGACACGGTAAACGTCGGCAGTGAAGAGACCCCGGTTCGCGTGCTGGACGAAACCGTCACGACCGATCAAGCGCGCTGGCATAACCGTTACTGGATCGATAACGAAGGGCAAATTCGCCAGTCGGAACAGTACCTTGGCGCGAACTTTTTCCCGGTGAAAACCACGCTGATTAAGGCGGCAAAATCATGATGAAACGGACTATTGCAGCGCTGATCTTCAGTTTGAGCGCGTCATCTGTTTTTGCTGCGGGGACCGTTAAGGTCTTTAGCGCCGGTAGCACAGAGCCGAAAACGCTTACCGGCGCTGAGCATCTTATCGATCTGGTGGGGCAGCCCAGACTGGCGAACAGTTGGTGGCCGGGCGCGGTGATCGCTGAAGAGAAAGCGACCGTGAAAGCGCAGAGCCAACAGCAGGCGCTGCTGGCACGCCTGGCGGCGTTAAGCGCCAACGCGAGCGGGGATGATGCCGCCGCCATTAATGCGCTGCGCCAGCAAGTTCAGGCGCTGAAGGTGACGGGGCGGCAGCCGGTGAATCTCGATCCGGATAGTGTACGGGTCAGCGAGCGCGGCAATCCGCCATTGCAGGGCAACTACACGCTGTGGGTCGGCGGGCAGCCGACGGACGTCACGCTCTTTGGCCTGATAAGCCGTCCCGGAAAGCAGCCGTTTATGCCCGGACGCGACGTTGTCAGTTATCTCGACGGGCAAGACCGGCTCAGCGGCGCGGATCGCAGCTATGCGTGGATTGTTTATCCCGATGGCCGAACGCAGAAGGTGCCGGTGGCGTACTGGAATAAGCGTCACGTTGAGCCGATGCCCGGCAGCATCATTGTTGTCGGGTTGGATGATGCTTTCTGGAGCAGCGAACCGGAAGCGCTGAACGCCGACGTTCTTCACACCCTGACGCAGCGGATACCCGAATAATGAAAAAAACATATCTGCTCAGCTTACTGGCGCTGGGCATCAGCGCGGCCTGCCATGCCGAAACGTATCTGGCGCCGATTGGGCCCTCTCAGTCGGACTTTGGCGGCGTGGGATTATTACAGACGCCAACCGCGCGCATGGCGCGTGAAGGGGAGTTGAGCCTTAACTATCGTGATAACGATCAGTATCGTTACTACTCCGCCTCCGTGCAGCTTTTCCCCTGGCTGGAAACGACGCTGCGCTACACCGACGTGCGGACCAAAAAGTACAGCAGCGTCGAATCGTTTTCCGGTGATCAAACCTACAAAGATAAAGCGTTCGATCTGAAGTTACGCCTGTGGGAAGAGAGTTACTGGACGCCGCAGGTGTCGGTTGGCGCGCGGGATATCGGCGGGACCGGTTTGTTCGATGCGGAATATATCGTGGCGAATAAAGCCTGGGGACCGTTTGATTTCTCGCTCGGCCTCGGCTGGGGATACCTGGGAACCAGCGGCAACGTCAGTAACCCGCTCTGTTCGTACAGCGATAAATATTGCTACCGCGATAACAGCTATAAACAGGCTGGCTCCATCGACGGCAGCCAGATGTTCCACGGCCCGGCATCGCTGTTTGGCGGTGTAGAGTACCAGACGCCGTGGCAGCCCCTGCGGCTGAAGCTGGAATATGAGGGCAACAACTACCAGCAGGATTTTGCGGGCAAACTGGAACAGAAAAGCAAGTTTAACGTCGGCGCCATTTATCGCGTCACCGACTGGGCCGACGTTAACCTCAGCTATGAACGTGGTAACACCTTTATGTTTGGGGTAACCCTGCGGACCAATTTCAACGACTTACGCCCATCGTATAACGATAACGCGCGGCCGAAATACCAGCCGCAACCGCAGGACGCGATCCTGCAACACTCGGTAGTGGCGAACCAGTTGACGCTGCTGAAATACAACGCCGGACTGGCAGATCCGCAGATTCAGGTGAAAGGCGATACGCTGTACGTGACCGGCGAGCAGGTGAAATACCGCGACTCGCGTGAAGGTATTGAACGGGCGAACCGGATCGTGATGAACGATCTGCCGGAGGGGATCCGCACGATCCGGGTGACGGAAAACCGTCTTAACCTGCCGCAGGTGACCACCGAAACGGACGTCAGCAGCCTGAAGCGCCATCTGGAAGGCGAACCGTTGGGACAGGAAACGCCGCTGGCGCAACAACGCCTTGAGCCGATAGTGCCGGAAAGCACTGAACAGGGCTGGTATATCGACAAATCGCACTTCGACTTCCATCTCGATCCGGTACTGAATCAGTCCGTGGGTGGACCGGAAAACTTCTACATGTACCAGTTGGGCGTGATGGCGACGGCGGATCTGTGGGTCACCGACCACCTGCTGACCACCGGAAGCCTGTTTGGCAATCTCGCCAATAACTACGATAAATTTAACTACACCAACCCGCCGAATGATTCGAAGCTGCCGCGTGTGCGTACCCGCGTGCGTGAATATGTGCAGAACGACGTTTACGTGAACAACCTGCAGGCTAACTACTTCCAGTACTTTGGTAACGGTTTCTATGGTCAGGCTTACGGTGGTTATCTTGAAACCATGTACGGCGGAGCGGGGGCAGAAGTGTTGTACCGTCCGGTCGACAGCAACTGGGCGTTTGGTCTGGATGCTAACTACGTGAAACAGCGTGACTGGCGCAGCGCGCAGGACATGATGAAATTCACCGACTACAGCGTGAAGACCGGACACCTGACGGCCTACTGGACGCCGTCATTCGCCCAGGACGTGCTGGTGAAAGCGAGTGTCGGTCAGTATCTGGCGGGGGATAAAGGCGGCACGCTGGATATCTCTAAACGCTTCGACAGCGGCGTGGTGGTTGGTGGTTACGCCACTCTCACTAACGTCTCGCCAGATGAGTACGGCGAAGGGGATTTCACCAAAGGCGTCTACGTGTCGATTCCGCTGGATCTCTTCTCTTCCGGCCCGACCCGCAGTCGTGCGGCCGTCGGCTGGACGCCGCTGACGCGCGATGGGGGCAGCAGCTCGGACGTAAATTCCAGCTCTATGACATGACCAGCGATAAAAGTGTGAATTTCCGCTGAGGTAGCGTGGCATTATCCAGCCGGAAGACGGCGTAATAACCTGGCTGGATTACCGGCATATACGCCTTTTTCGGTGATTGATTTGGTCACCACGCTACCCGCACCGATAACGACGCCATCGCAGATACTGACCGCCAGTATCGTTGCCATTTTGGGTCTCTCAGAGCCGTTTTTCCATGACGTGAAGCGTAACGGTCTGCGACGTGGTGGAAAAAAAAGTGTCTTTCACAAAGGTCATTCCCTGCTGTTCATAGAACTGGCGTGCCCGGGGGTTATCCGCCAGAACATCCAGCCAGATCCGCGTTTCTCCTTGTGCTTTGGCCTGGCGGACCACTTCGGCAAAAAGCTGTTCGCCGTACTGTTTGCCGGTTTCACCGGGCAGGAGGTAGATCTTGTGCAGCAATGTCCCTGGCGGGCCTTGCGGCTCAATGGCCTGATGCAACGAATACTTCGCAAAGCCAATCGGGGCGTCAGTAAAAGCGATTAACCAGAAGGTGTCCGCTTCTGCGAGACTTCTGGCGATGGCGGGCAGGGAATATTCCTGCTCAAGATACGCCGCCAGTTCGTCATCATTTTTCCACAGAGGGGCAAAATGATGACGATAGCTGGCATATCCCATTGTGCTCAACAGGCTGGCATCGTCACGTGTTGCCCTTTGAAACCGAAGCATTTGGCCTTCCTTTCAGGGGGTTAGGGTTGAGAGGATTGTTGCACCCTTTTGCTTCTGCACAAAACATAAACAAAAAATATAGATCACCGTCACATTTTTGCGTTATACAGGAACCTCACCACTGAGAAAGAGGTGCTGTTATGACGTCACTATCTCGTCCGCGCGTGGAGTTTATCTCCACGATCTTACAGACCGTGTTGAACCTTGGGCTGTTGAGTCTGGGCCTGATCCTGGTCGTATTCCTCGGTAAAGAGACGCTGCATCTGGCAGATGTGCTCTTCGCGCCTGAGCAAGCCAGCAAGTATGAGCTGGTGGAAGGGCTGGTTGTCTACTTTCTCTATTTCGAATTTATCGCGCTGATTGTGAAGTACTTTCAGTCAGGCTTTCACTTTCCGCTGCGCTATTTTATCTATATCGGGATCACCGCGATTGTCCGACTGATCATTGTTGATCACAAATCCCCTCTCGATGTGCTGATCTATTCGGCGGCGATCCTGCTGCTGGTGATCACGCTCTGGATGTGTAATTCGAAACGCCTGAAGCGCGAGTAGGTCGGATAAGGCAATGTGTGTCGTGGTTGCCTGATGGCGCTGCGCTTATCAGGCCTACAATGGGCTGGGGCGCGAATAAAAAGTGAGTAGGCCGGATAAGGCAACGCCGCCATCCGGCAGACAAAAAAAGGGCGCTCCGTGGAGCGCCGAATTACAGTCACAAGTTGGATAAAACAAGTTGAGGGTGCAGTGGCATTACAGGGACTTCGGTGAAACTTAACCTTTGACTCCGCCCGCCGTCAGGCCGTTAACCAGCCAGCGCTGCGCCAGCAGGAAGACCAGAGTGATTGGAATCGCAGACAGCACGGCGGCAGCGGCAAAATCGCCCCACAGGTAGTTTTGTGGGTTGAGGTACTGCTGCATCCCGACCGCCAGGGTGTAGCTGTTCACATCACGTAGCAACAGTGAGGCAACCGGTACTTCGGTGATGGCGGCAATGAACGACAGAATAAAGACCACCGCCAGAATGGGCACCGACAGCGGCAGCAGTACCAGGCGGAACGCCTGCCACGGGGTAGCCCCATCCAGTGCGGCCGCTTCTTCCAGCGAGCCGTCGATGGTTTCGAAATAGCCTTTGATGGTCCACACATGCAGTGCGATACCGCCGAGATAGGCGAAGATCACCCCGCCATGGGTGTTCAGACCAATAAACGGAATGTACTGACCGAGGCGATCGAACAACGCGTACAACGCGACCAGCGACAGTACCGCCGGGAACATCTGGAAAATCAGCATTCCTTTGAGCAGCGTGGCTTTGCCGGGGAAGCGCATACGGGCAAAGGCGTAGGCACAGGTGGTGGATAGCGCCACGATGCCCATTGCGGTGATCCCGGCGATTTTCACCGAGTTCCACAGCCATAACAGAACCGGGAAGGGGGGCGGCGTGACGCGGCCATCAGCGTGTTCAACGCTAAAGCCCAGCGCCAGCCGCCAGTGCTCCCAGGAGATTTTTTCCGGGATCAGGCTCCCGGTAGCAAAGTTACCTTCACGCAGCGAGATGGCGATAACCATCAGCAGCGGGAACATGATCGCCGCGATAAAAATCAGCAGGCTGAAGTGCGTAATGAAGAGACGCAGCTTTTGTGATTTGGGTTGGACCATTGCCATTTGTCGAGCCCTCCTTAGTCAAATTTCATGCGTGTGGCTTTCAGGTTCACGATGGCCAGCGCGCCGACCAGCAGGAAGATCAGCGTGGCGATTGCCGCCGCCAGACCAAAGTCCTGACCGCCGCCGCCTTCAAAGGCGATGCGATAGGTGTAGCTCACTAACAGGTCGGTATACCCGGCTGGCGTGGTCGTTCCGAGACGATCGGGACCGCCGTTGGTTAACAGTTGAATCAGCACGAAGTTGTTAAAGTTAAAGGCGAAGCTGGCGATCATCAGCGGCGTCAGCGGCTTAATCAGCAGCGGGAGCGTAATCTTAAAGAAGTTCTGGAACGGGCCTGCGCCATCCATTGCCGACGCTTCATACAGGTCATCCGGAATCGCTTTCAGCAGACCCATGCACAGGATCATCATGTACGGATAACCCAGCCAGGTGTTGACGATAATAATCATCGAGCGTGCGGTGGTCGGATCGCTGAACCACGCCGGTTTGATGCCAAACAGCGCGCTCAGCATCATGTTGATTTCACCAAAGCTCTGGTTGAACAGCCCTTTGAAAATCAGAATCGAGATAAACGACGGCACGGCGTACGGCAGGATCAGCAGGACGCGATAAATGGCTTTGCCTTTCAGCGATTCCCATTGAACAAGACAGGCCAGCACCATCCCGACCGCCACGGTCAGGATTACGGTGAGTACCGAGAACACCACGGTCCAGACGAAGATAGCGAAGAATGGCTTCTGGATCCCTTCGTCCGTAAAGACGCGGGTAAAGTTATCCCAGCCGATGGTGACGGTGTAGCCTGGACTCAGCTTCTCGTCACCCCAGTTGCCGGCCGCATTGATAGACTGGTAATAGCCGATGTCGTTATTAGGACGGTATTTCACGCCGCTCTGGTTGTTGGTCAACATACCGTCATCGGCGAGCGTGTACAGCGGCTGCGTGCCGGAGAACTGGCGCAGCGAGCTCATGATCACTTTGCTGTCATCGGGCAGCACGGCGGTAATCTGGTTCAACGCCTGACGATTCTGGGTGATGATGCGCAGCGTCGCGCGTTCACCTTCCGGCAGGGCGTTCGTTTCTTTCAGCGCCAGCTTTTGTTCGCCGCCAAATTTAAAGGCGTCGGAGAGGTAATTCTTGCCGGTTTCACCGTCGGTGAGGGCCAGTTGCCACGCTTCACCGGCCGGATACAGCCCAAAGTTGTAGGATTTACCCGCCTGATAAGAGCGGTCCATCAGCACCTCTTGGGCGCGTTCGAAAGTGAGCTGGTTGGTGCTGCTGTAGTTGGTAAAGGCAATGGCGATGGTGCAAATCAGCGGAAACAGGACGAACAGTCCCATACCGGCCATGCCAGGATAAACGTAGCGCCAGGCGTAGGCCTTACGGTTGGCGAAAATGTACAGGCCAGCAGAGCTTAAAATCAGCGTCATGATGGCGAACAGATACTCCCCTTGTGCGTACATTAAAACTACAAGGTAACCCACCAGTAGGCCCAGCAGACCAATCACTGACCACTTCAGCGTGTCGCTTTGCCACCAATGTTTCTTTTTAATGACATCCATGGGGATCTTCCTCTTTACACGTTATCCTTCACGCTACCTCTTTGTTGGCTGCGGAAGCGCACCCCAGTCACTTACTGATGTAAGCTCCTGGGGATTTGCATCCTTGCCGCCTTGATGTAGCGCGAATGATTTCGTGTAAACAATGGTTTAAATATTATCTACAACATGTGTGCCTGATAAGCGCAGCGCCATCAGGCACATCGACAGCATTACTTGGTGATACGGCCCTGTGCGTCTTTCAGTGCTGCGTCAACCGTCTGGCGACCGCTGGCGGCGTTGATGACCGCCGTACGCACGGCGTACCAGAACGCAGACATCTGCGGGATGTTCGGCATGATTTCGCCTTTCTGGGCGTTATCCATGGTGGCCGCGATGCGCGGGTCTTTCGCTAACTGCTCCTGATAGGATTTCAGCGCCACGGCGCCCAGCGGTTTATCCTTGTTCACTTCTTCCAGACCCTGATCGGTCAGCAGGTAGTTTTCAAGGAACTCTTTCGCCAGTTCTTTGTTCGGGCTGGCGGCGTTAATACCGGCACTCAGCACGCCAACGAACGGTTTAGACGGTTTGCCTTTGAAGGTTGGCAGCAGGGTGACGCCGTAGTTCACTTTGCTCTTGTCGATATTCGACCAGGCCCACGGACCGTTGATAGTCATCGCCGTATCGCCTTTGTTAAAGGCCGCTTCTGCGATGGAGTAATCGGTGTCCGCGTTCATATGTTTGTTCTTGATGAGGTCAACCAGGAAGCCCAGACCCGCCTTCGCGCCTGCGCTGTCGACGCCCACATCTTTCACATCATACTTGCCATTTTCAAACTTGAATGCGTAACCGCCGTCGGCAGCAATCAGCGGCCAGGTGAAGTACGGTTCTTGCAGGTTGAACATCAGGGCGCTCTTACCTTTCGCCTTCAGCGCTTTATCCAGTGCCGGGATCTCTTCCCAGGTCTTCGGCGGGTTCGGTACCAGGTCTTTGTTGTAAATCAGCGACAGTGCTTCTACCGCGATGGGGTAGGCGATCAGCTTGCCGTTGTAACGTACGGCATCCCAGGTGAACGGATAGAGTTTGTCCTGGAACGTTTTTTCCGGGGTGATTTCAGCCAGCAGGCCAGACTGTGCGTAACCGCCAAAACGATCGTGCGCCCAGAAAATGATGTCCGGACCGTCACCGGTTGCCGCGACCTGCGGGAATTTCTCTTCCAGCTTGTCCGGGTGCTCGATGGTCACTTTGATACCGGTGTCTTTCTCGAATTTTTTACCCACTTCGGCCAGGCCGTTATAGCCTTTGTCGCCGTTAATCCAGATAACCAGTTTACCTTCTTCAATTTTGGCCAGAGCCGGTGCGGAAATCATCATTGCTGCGAGGGCGGACAATGCGAAAACGCGTGCGCCAGTCTTGATCTTCATATCTGCCATCCTTTTGGTGATGTGCTCGTGGTATGACTTCAGTGGTTCAACGTCACTCAGTCTCCTTATTTGACATCCTCTTTCCATCCTCCTTACCCCTACGCCCCACCTGCTCTTTATGTGATCCGTGTTGCATAAATGTGAGTAATGCGTACTGGCGCACATAAAAACAGTCTCATTTTTGCGGGGGGCATCACGAAATTACGCGATGTCCCCCGGCCAGGGTCTCAGACTTCCTTCCCTCATCCTCCCGACTCCTCCCCCATAAAAAAGCCGGGGGGTGGAGGATTCACGCTCGCAGTGAATCCCTCATAGTCGGGCCATCATGAATGTTGCTGTCAATGACAGGTTGTAACGAAGGGAGAAGGCATGGCGAGCGTACAGCTGCGAAATGTAACGAAAGCCTGGGGTGACGTGGTGGTATCGAAAGATATCAATCTCGACATTCACGAAGGGGAATTCGTGGTGTTTGTTGGACCGTCAGGCTGCGGCAAATCGACCCTGCTCCGTATGATTGCCGGACTTGAAACGATTACCAGCGGAGACCTCTATATTGGGGAAACCCGCATGAACGATATCCCACCTGCAGAGCGTGGCGTTGGTATGGTCTTCCAGTCCTACGCGCTCTACCCCCATTTATCCGTTGCCGAAAATATGTCGTTTGGCCTGAAACTGGCGGGCGCTAAAAAAGAGGTGATGAATCAGCGCGTTAACCAGGTTGCAGAAGTACTGCAACTGGCGCATCTACTGGAGCGTAAACCGAAAGCCCTTTCGGGGGGACAGCGCCAGCGTGTGGCGATTGGCCGTACGCTGGTGGCGGAACCGCGCGTGTTCCTGCTCGATGAACCCCTCTCTAACCTCGATGCCGCGCTGCGCGTGCAGATGCGTATCGAAATCTCCCGTCTGCATAAGCGCCTTGGGCGCACGATGATCTACGTCACCCACGATCAGGTCGAAGCGATGACGCTGGCCGACAAAATTGTGGTGCTGGATGCCGGTCGCGTCGCGCAGATTGGCAAACCGCTGGAACTGTATCACTACCCGGCAGACCGCTTCGTCGCGGGCTTTATTGGTTCACCGAAGATGAACTTCCTGCCGGTGAAAGTCACCGCAACCGCCATCGACCAGGTGCAGGTGGAACTGCCGAACCGTCAACACGTCTGGCTGCCGGTCGACAGCCGTGATGTGCAGGTCGGCGTAAATATGTCGCTAGGTATTCGTCCGGAACATCTGCTGCCCAGTGATATCGCTGATGTCACGCTGGAAGGCGAGGTTCAGGTCGTCGAACAGCTTGGTCACGAAACACAGATTCATATCCAGATCCCCGCCATTCGTCAAAACCTGGTGTACCGCCAGAACGACGTGGTGTTGGTAGAAGAGGGCGCCACATTCGCTATTGGCCTGCCGCCAGAGCGTTGTCATCTGTTCCGTGAAGATGGCACCGCATGTCGTCGGTTGCATAAAGAGCCAGGCGTTTAAGGTGTCCCATTAAAAAAAAGCGCAAAACCCTACGGTGAAGCGTTCAAAGAAAAGCAATGATCTCAGGAGATAGAATGATGATTACTCTGCGCAAACTCCCCCTGGCGGTTGCCGTCGCAGCAGGCATTATGTCTGTTCAGGCAATGGCAGTGGATTTCCATGGTTATGCTCGTTCCGGTATCGGCTGGACGGGTAGTGGCGGCGAACAACAATGTTTCCAGGCAACCGGTGCTCAAAGTAAATACCGTCTTGGTAACGAATGTGAAACTTACGCGGAAATTAAACTGGGCCAGGAAGTCTGGAAAGAGGGCGATAAGAGCTTCTATTTTGACACCAATGTTGCCTACTCCGTGGCACAGCAGAATGACTGGGAAGCTACCGACCCGGCATTCCGTGAAGCTAACGTACAGGGTAAAAACCTGATCGACTGGCTGCCGGGCTCCACCATCTGGGCAGGTAAGCGCTTCTATCAGCGTCATGACGTTCACATGATCGACTTCTACTACTGGGATATCTCAGGTCCAGGCGCCGGTATCGAAAATATCGATCTGGGCTTCGGTAAACTGTCTCTTGCTGCCACCCGTTCTCAGGAAGCTGGCGGCTCTTATATCTTCAGCAGCAATGATATTTATAACCGTTACAAAGACACCGCGAACGATGTTTTCGACGTGCGTTTAGCCGGTCTGGAAACGAACCCGGACGGCGTGCTGGAGCTGGGTGTTGACTACGGTCGTGCGAACAAAACTGACGGTTACAGCTATGCCGACGGCGCCACTAAAGATGGCTGGATGTTCACCGCTGAACATACGCAGAGCATGCTGAAAGGCTACAACAAGTTTGTCGTTCAGTACGCCACCGATGCAATGACGACTCAGGGTAAAGGGATCCCGCAGGGTTCCTTCACGGGTAACAGCTACAACCCTGATACGGGAATTGGCGTCGTTAACAACGAAATCAACAACAACGGTAGTCTGGTGCGCATCCTCGACCACGGTGCAATCTCTCTGGGCGACCGTTGGGACCTGATGTACGTCGGTATGTATCAGGATATCGACCGTGACGATAACAACGGGTCAACCTGGTACACCGTAGGCGTACGTCCGATGTTCAAATGGACACCGATCATGAGCACCCTGATGGAAGTCGGCTACGACAACGTGAAGTCTCAGCGTACCGACGACACCAACAACCAGTACAAAATCACCCTGGCGCAACAGTGGCAGGCTGGCGACAGCATCTGGTCCCGTCCGGCTATCCGTGTCTTCGCGACCTACGCGAAGTGGGATGAGAAATGGGGTTACGACAACGGCATCGCCTACAGCGATACCAGCGCGCATACCTTCAGCCGTGGAGACAACGATGAGTGGTCCTTCGGTGCTCAGATGGAAATCTGGTGGTAATCCAGCACTAACCTGACGTAACGAGGGGCGAAAGCCCCTCCCAAACTGCTGCAATGCCCGATGGCGCAAGCTTATCGGGCCTACGGCACCAGTTTGTAGGCCCGATAAGGCGTCCGCCGCCATCCGGCATAATCTGGTTTAGCGCGCTATTGCCTGGCCACCGCTGAACCCATGCTTTCTGAGGTGATAACAATGAAAATGAAGAAAAGTCTCGTCGCCCTTTGTTTATCCGCAGGGTTAGTTGCCAGCGCGCCGGGTATCAGCCTGGCTGACGTTAACTATGTGCCGCAAAATACCAGCGCGGCACCCGCCATTCCGACCGCAGCGCTCCAGCAGTTAACCTGGACGCCGGTTGACCAGTCAAACACGCAAACGACACCGCTTTCGACCGGCGGTCAGCGTCTTGATGTCGCGGGCATCTCCGGTCCGGTTGCCGCTTACAGCGTGCCGGCGAACATCGGGGAGCTAAACATAACGCTCACCAGCGAAGTGAACAAACAAACCAGCGTCTTTGCGCCCAACGTCCTGATCCTCGATCAGAACATGACGCCTTCTGCGTTCTTTCCCAGCAGCTATTTCACCTACCAGGAACCGGGCGTGATGAGCGCGGATCGTCTGGAAGGGGTGATGCGCCTGACGCCAGCGCTGGGCCAGCAGAAACTCTATGTTCTGGTCTTTACGACCGAGAAAGATCTCCAGCAGACCACCAAACTGCTGGATCCAGCGAAAGCCTATGCCAAAGGCGTGGGTAACTCTGTTCCGGATATTCCGGATCCGATCGCCCGCCATACCACCGACGGCCTGCTGAAGCTGAAAGTGAAAACCAACAGCAGCTCCAGCGTGCTGGTAGGGCCGCTGTTTGGTTCTTCCGGCCCTGGTCCGGTGACGGTGGGCAATACCGCTGCGCCTGCACCGACCTATGCTGCACCGGTTGCCGCGCCGGTGGCTGCACCTGCGCCCGCGAAGAAAAGCGAGCCGATGTTGAACGACACCGAAAGCTACTTTAACAAAGCGATTAAAGACGCCGTTGCCAAAGGCGACGTTGATAAAGCGCTGAAACTGCTTGATGAAGCTGAACGTCTGGGATCAACATCTGCCCGTTCCACCTTTATCAGCAGTGTAAAAGGCAAGGGGTAATCTTCTCCCCACATTGCTGATTTGCAACAACTGGTGCGTCATCTGGCGCACCTTTTTTTTAGCATTTCCTGCGACTTGTTACACTTCTGTTGCGCAACAGATCACTTAATTATGTTTCCATCTTCCGTAAGCGTTTTTCTGCGATACAATGCCTTTCAGTTATGAAACGGAGAGTCAGGCATGTCACACCCCGCGTTAACGCAACTGCGTGCGCTGCGCTATTTTGAAGAGATTCCCGCCCTGGATCCAGAACAGCTCGACTGGCTGCTACTGGAAGATTCCATGACAAAACGTTTTGAGCAACAGGGAAAACGGGTCACGGTGACCCTGATCAGGGAGGGATTTGTCGGTCAAAATGAGGTGATGGAAGAGCTGACACGACTGCCAAAAGAATCCCGCTACTGGCTGCGTGAAATCCTGTTATGTGCCGATGATGAACCCTGGCTGGCTGGACGCACCGTGGTGCCTGAATCCACGCTGTCCGGCCCCGAACTGGCCTTACAAAACTTAGGCAAAACCCCGCTGGGGCGTTATCTGTTTACATCATCGACGTTGACCCGAGATTTTATTGAGATTGGTTGTGATGCCGGGCTGTGGGGACGTCGTTCCCGCCTGCGACTGAGCGGTAAGCCGCTGATGCTGACCGAACTGTTTTTACCTGCATCGCCGTTGTACTAAGAGGAAAATAAAATGGAGTGGAGTCTGACGCAAAATAAGCTGCTGGCGTTTCACCGCTTGATGCGTACGGATAAGCCCATCGGCGCCTTATTGCTACTCTGGCCGACGCTGTGGGCACTGTGGGTGGCAACCCCTGGCGTCCCTCAAGGGTGGATCCTGGCGGTGTTTGTCGCCGGGGTCTGGCTGATGCGTGCCGCCGGATGCGTGGTCAATGACTATGCCGATCGAAAATTTGACGGGCACGTAAAACGTACGGCGAACCGCCCATTGCCCAGCGGCGCGGTGACGGAGAAAGAGGCCCGGACGCTGTTTGTCATACTGGTGGTGCTCTCTTTCCTGCTGGTGCTGACGCTCAATACCATGACCATTCTGCTGTCGATTGCGGCACTGGCACTGGCGTGGGTCTATCCGTTTATGAAGCGCTACACTCACCTGCCGCAGGTGGTGCTGGGGGCGGCGTTTGGCTGGTCGATCCCGATGGCCTTTGCGGCGGTGAGTGAGTCGGTACCGTTGAGCTGCTGGCTGATGTTCTTGGCCAATATCCTGTGGGCAGTGGCCTACGACACGCAGTACGCGATGGTTGATCGCGATGACGATCTGAAAATCGGTATTAAATCGACGGCCATTCTGTTTGGCGAACATGACAAGCTGATCATCGGTATCTTGCAGGTAGCGGTGCTGGCGCTGATGGCGCTGATTGGCTGGCTAAACGGCCTGGGGCTGGGCTATTACTGGTCTGTGCTGGTCGCTGGCGCGCTGTTTGTTTATCAACAGAAACTGATTGCCAACCGCGAGCGCGAAGCCTGCTTTAAAGCGTTTATGAACAATAACTACGTCGGGCTGGTGCTGTTCATTGGTCTGGCGATGAGTTACTGGCACTTATAAAGCATCTTGCCCGATGGCGCTGCGCTTACCAAACCGTAAGCTGATGTAGGCCGGATCAGGCGGAACGCCGCCATCCGGCAATCTGACATAAAAAAAGCCGGTCATGTTGACCGGCTTTTCTATGTATTACTCGCCCTGCGTGGCGCTCTCGATGGTGAGGCGTACATCCGACGTGATGAGTTCCGCCAGCATCTGATACACCTTCATCGTTTCGCCCGGCTCCGCATCGCCGGTATCGCTGATGTAACCCTCGTCACGCAGGGTCAGCACCAGTGAGCTGAACACTGCCTTGTCGAAGAATTCCGGCGCGTTAATACCGTGCAGCACGGACAGACGCTGCGCCACGGTGCGGCTCTCTTTCTCCAGCGTCCCGCGGTTGATCGACGGGTTGGCGCTCAGCAGCCAGAAGGTAATGGCATAACGCTGCAGCGTTTCGCGCGCGCCCGCCGCCAGCAGTTGCAGCGTGCGGGAGTGGGCCGGATTGATATGCAGCTCATTATCCTGAACGGTAATCAGCCCCTGACGCTGCATTTCAGCCGTCAGCGCGTCAATCACGTCTGTCAGCTCATCGCGCTCCCAGCGCAGGAACAGCTCGGCTTTCAGCATCGGGTAGAGCACATCAACGTGTTGCAGCAGCGCTTCGCGGGAAATATGACGATGCTGGGTGACAATCGCTGCCATCAGCGACGGCAACACCAGCATATGCGCGATGTTATTGCGATAGTAGGTCATCAGCACCGCCTGCTCGCGCGGCAGAATGATGATATCGCCAATGGTATCCTTCTCGACTTCGAATTTGTTCATCTGCAACGCGTGATCGATAAGATCGCTGGCGCTGACAGACGGCACGGTCGAATCAGAGGAATACGGTACATTGCGCATTAGATCCAGGTAACAGTTGAGCTGCTCGGTCAACTGTTCGCGGGTCAGCGAACGCTGGCGAGAGGCTAGCAGCGCGGTGCAGCACAGGTTCATGGCGTTCGCCGCCCCCGCGTTGTTAATACGCACCATCAGCTCAGCCGCAATCCCGTTCACCGTCGGCGTCAGCCAGGCCGGACGCACTGCTTCGATGGGATCGATAGACTCGCGCCACTCCGGCACGTGGTGATTCAGGTACGTCATCAATGGCATTGGCTCGCCAAAGTTTACGTAGCCCTGACCGAGATTACGCAGCTTGCTCAGACCACGCAGCATCTGCGGCAGACTCTCTTTCTCTTTGGTCGCACCGCGCAGCTCTTTGGCATAGGTTCCCACTTCCATCACGTGCTCGTAACCGATGTAAATCGGTACCAGGGTGATCGGGCGGGTGCCGCCGCGCAGCATCGCCTGGATAGTCATCGACAGCGTGCCGGTTTTTGGGTCCAGTAAACGGCCGGTACGGGAACGACCGCCTTCGACAAAGTATTCAACCGAGTAGCCGCGGCTGAACAGCTCGCCCAGATACTCACGGAAAACGGTGGAATAGAGCTTATTGCCCTTAAAGGTACGACGAATAAAGAACGCGCCCAGACGGCGGAAGATCGGGCCTGCCGGCCAGAAGTTCAGGTTGATACCCGCAGCGATGTGCGGCGGCACCAGCCCCTGGTGATAGAGCACGTAGGAGAGCAACAGATAGTCCATGTGGCTGCGGTGGCAGGGAACATAAACAATTTCGTGCCCGTCGTGCGCAAGTTGGCGAACGCGTTCTGCGTTGTGAACGTTAATCCCCTGATACAGCCGGTTCCAGGTGAAGCCCAGAATACGGTCGGTCAGGCGAATCATCTCGTAAGAGAAGTTGGCGGCGATCTCTTCCATCAGCGCAATGGCGTTTTGCTGCGCCTTTTCATGGGAGATTTTCTTGCTGCGCGCTTCGTCTTCTACCGCGCGGGCAATCGCTTTGGAGGCCAGCAGTTTGTTGAAGAGATCCTGACGCGCAGGTAAACGCGGCCCCACAGCGGCCAGGCGCTGACGGGCGAAGTGCATACGCGCCACGCGAGCCAGTTTCTGCGCAATGGTTTTATCCGTGCCGTGCTCATCGGCCATTCGGCGCAGAGAGACGGAAGGCGAGAAGCGAACAAAGCTGTCGCGGCCCAGCCAGGAGACGGCAAAGAATTTCTGAATGCCGTTAAGCATGCGCAGCGGCGGGTTAACCTCGCCCTTTTCACGACCCGGAGAGCGTCCAAACATCACCGACACCGGCACCATTTGCACATCCAGATCCGGATTGCTGCGATGCAGGTCGAGGTAGTTATGGAACAGCTTGATGGACTCCTCTTTCGGCGTGTAATAGGTGAAGACACGCGGTCCGCCGTGAATGAACACATAGCGCGGCAACTGTGTGCCATCGATCTCCAGTGGTTCTAACGGGTCGGGGAGATCGTGCGCCAGACATTGTGCGCGCAGCGTCAGCAAGTCCGCTTTGGAGTTGTACGGTAAAACGTACATAATTGGACGAGAGGTATCGAGTCCCAATTCCGGGGCAGGATCCGCCGGAATAGACTTGCTTTTTACCAGTACGCTTAATGGTAAATTCAGGATTTTGTAGTAAATTCGTGGCCAGCCGGACATAAACGATGTAAAGCCTCTGGTTAATAATGCAATTGCGTTGCAAGGATATCAGAAAGTCATGTGAATTTCTGGTCTATCCCGTCATACTTCGCGCCGCGTTGCCCTGACTCGAATTACATGAGTTAACAAGACAATGTCATTGACGCCAATAATGCAAAAAGGTTCTTTTAATGGCTAATAATACCACTGGATTCACCCGAATTATCAAAGCTGCAGGCTATTCCTGGAAAGGTTTTCGCGCCGCGTGGATTAACGAGGCCGCGTTCCGTCAGGAAAGCGTGGCGGCGCTGCTGGCCGTGGCTATCGCCTGCTGGCTGGACGTGGATGCCATTACGCGCGTTCTGCTGATCGGCTCCGTTATGCTGGTCATGATTGTTGAAATCCTGAACAGCGCCATCGAGGCGGTAGTGGATCGTATCGGCTCTGATTATCACGAACTTTCCGGACGCGCAAAAGATATGGGGTCGGCGGCGGTGCTGCTTTCTATCATTGTGGCGTTGATCACCTGGGGACTCCTGTTGTGGCCACATTTTCGCTAACGTTTTTCGACCCTGATTCCATAACAGGCTAAATCTGCTGTCGAATGTGCAGTTTGTGGTTCCAAAATCACCTTTAGCTGTATATACTCACAGCATAACTGTATATACACCCAGGGGGCGGAATGAAAGCGTTAACGGCCAGGCAACAAGAGGTGTTTGATCTCATTCGGGATCACATCAGCCAGACAGGTATGCCACCGACGCGTGCGGAGATCGCACAGCGTTTGGGGTTCCGTTCCCCAAACGCGGCTGAAGAACACCTGAAAGCGCTGGCACGTAAAGGGGCGATTGAAATCGTCTCCGGCGCTTCTCGCGGCATTCGACTGCTGCAGGAAGAAGAGGAAGGGTTACCGCTCATCGGTCGCGTTGCGGCGGGCGAACCACTGCTGGCGCAGCAGCACATCGAAGGCCATTATCAGGTGGATCCGTCTTTGTTTAAGCCGAACGCCGATTTCCTGTTGCGCGTCAGCGGAATGTCGATGAAAGACATCGGCATTATGGATGGCGATCTGCTGGCGGTACATAAAACCCAGGACGTGCGTAACGGCCAGGTGGTTGTGGCGCGTATCGACGATGAAGTGACGGTCAAGCGCCTGAAAAAACAGGGCAATAAAGTTGAGTTACTGCCCGAAAACAGCGAATTTAAACCTATCCTGGTTGACCTTCGCGAACAGAATTTCACCATCGAAGGATTGGCCGTTGGCGTCATCCGTAACGGTGAATGGCTGTAGTATTCCTGTAGGCCGGATAAGGCGTTTACGCCGCTATCCGGCGCTCTCACCACTCTCGTTATGACCTCTTCTCAGGCTCGTCCCCATGCCGTTTTTTGCTTCTGCTGACAAAGCGCTCTGGCGTCTCGCCTTACCGATGATTTTCTCCAATATCACCGTTCCGCTGCTGGGACTGGTGGATACGGCGGTCATTGGTCACCTGGACAGTCCCGTGTATCTCGGCGGCGTGGCGGTGGGCGCAACCGCAACCAGCTTTCTGTTCATGCTACTGCTCTTCTTACGTATGAGTACCACCGGGCTGACGGCGCAGGCGTTCGGCGCGAAGAATCCTCAGGCGCTGGCGCGGGCTCTGGTGCAACCGCTGATCCTGGCGTTGGGCGCAGGGGCATTGATTGCGATTTTCCGCACGCCGATTATCGACCTGGCGCTACACATTGTCGGCGGCAGCGAAGCGGTGCTGGAACAGGCAAGGCGATTCCTGGCCATTCGCTGGCTGAGCGCGCCGGCGTCGCTGGCGAATCTGGTTCTGCTCGGCTGGTTACTGGGCGTGCAATACGCGCGTGCGCCGGTGATCCTGCTGATTGTCGGCAATATCCTGAACATTGTGCTCGACCTCTGGCTGGTCATGGGGCTGCATATGAACGTGCAGGGGGCCGCGCTGGCGACGGTGATTGCGGAATATGCGACGTTGCTGATCGGTTTGTTGATGGTGCGTAAGGTCTTGCACCTGCGTGGTGTCTCTCTCGCCATGCTCAGGCTGGCCTGGCGTGGAAACTTTTGTCGCCTTCTGGCGCTCAATCGCGACATCATGCTGCGTTCGCTGCTGCTGCAGCTCTGTTTTGGCGCCATCACCGTGCTGGGGGCCAGACTGGGTAGCGATATCATCGCCGTGAACGCCGTGTTGATGACGTTGCTGACGTTTACGGCCTATGCGCTGG
The DNA here is from genome assembly GCF_002880615.1 of Citrobacter freundii complex sp. CFNIH2. NCBI lineage: Bacteria > Pseudomonadati > Pseudomonadota > Gammaproteobacteria > Enterobacterales > Enterobacteriaceae > Citrobacter > Citrobacter freundii complex sp. CFNIH2. The sequence goes on from NZ_CP025757.1 coordinate 4,424,719, forward strand.
ATGGTTTTGCCTACGCCGTGGAGGCGCATTCCGGTCAGGCCTATGGCGCCCGCGACGGCAGTCAGTTGCTGGAGGTCTGGCGCGCGGCGTGCCGTCAGTCAGGTATTGTCGCACTGCTGTTCTCACTGGTTTATCTGCTCGCGGGCGAACAGATCGTCGCGCTGCTGACATCACTCCCGCAAATCCAGCTACTGGCCGATCGCTATCTGCTCTGGCAAGTGATTTTGCCGTTGGTCGGCGTCTGGTGCTATCTGTTGGATGGTATGTTTATCGGCGCAACGCGGGCGGCTGAAATGCGTAACAGTATGGCGGTCGCGGCTGCTGGGTTTGCGCTGACGCTGTTGGCGCTCCCTGTGTTGGGTAACCACGGTTTGTGGTTGGCGCTGGCGGTTTTCCTGGCGCTGCGCGGACTGTCATTAGCCTGGATCTGGCGGCGGCACTGGCGGAACGGAACCTGGTTTGCGGCTTCGTGATGGTTAAAGATTCTGAATAGTGAATTGAACCCAGAACCTATGACTACACTTAATCTCACGTCCAGCAGAAAATGAACGCAGTTGGGCGGTTTACTCTCACTATTCACAGCCTGATAAAGAGGACCTTATGATGAATAAAGACGAAGCCGGCGGTAACTGGAAACAATTTAAAGGTAAAGTGAAAGAGCAGTGGGGCAAACTGACCGATGACGATATGACAGTCATTGAAGGTAAGCGTGATCAACTGGTCGGTAAGATTCAGGAACGTTATGGTTACGCGAAAGACCAGGCGGAGAAAGAGGTCGATAGCTGGGAAAAACGCAACGACTATCGCTGGTAAGCCACCCTCATACCCGTGGTACAAGGATGTACACCCCTCTGTTTGCTTCGGGCGGCATAGCGTGCCGCCCACTTCCTTAACGGGGTTTCTTTTTAACCTGAATCGAATGATCGTGCTGGCACTCGCCAGGGTGACGGCAGGCTTCTACTTCCACGCAGGCTGAACATAATCCGTGTGCTTCAATCACATTGTGGCGCAGGGCAAATCCCATCTTCGCCGCCAGCGTATGCATGATGTCTTCCACGCCCTCCGCACACTCTTCTTTCACCGCGCCACAGCGGTCGCAGATAAACATCGCGGAAGTATGCGTTGGCTGATCGAACAGGTAGCACAATACGTAGCTGTTAGTGGATTCAACCTTATGCACAAACCCTTGTTCAAGCAGAAAATCGAGTGCGCGATAGACCGTTGGCGGCTTGGCCTGCGGTTCGGATTCACGCAGCAGGTCGAGCAGATCGTACGCGCTAATTGCGCCTTCCTGTAGACTCATCAGACGCAACACTTCGAGGCGCTGTGGGGTCAGGCGCACATTGCGTTGCGCGCACAGTTTTTCAGCTTGCGCCAGCAACTCTTGCGTTGTGGTCTTTTCCATTGGGCACCTCGGATCGCGTTGAGTAAGAAAACCCTCACTTTATCATGTTCTGGGAGAAACGCCGAGTTCCAGGCCGGAACGTTAAATCGCCTGCTAATCTTTCCCTGATTTACAAACTCTTCTATATATATTGAGGCAAATCACAAAAATAAATGCCCCAACATTAAAATGACAGGGGCAAAACAGGCGACTTTTTCCTTGTTAATCACAGCAATGCTCCAACTCTGTCCGGTTGATACTGGCAGAGACAATTTTCACCTGCGAATAAAATGGGCTTACTGTGAATAAAAATTTGAATCTTTTGGTGGTGGCGATAACGGGCTCGCTGTTGGCGTCTCAAACAGCGAGTGCGGCAAATTCCTGGACAGAAGCGCGGAATGACGCGATGGGCGGAACAGGCGTGGCGTCGGCAAATTATGGCAGCGGTGTCCTCATTAACCCGGCATTGTTGGCGAAGTCACAGCCGGATGATGACATTACGGTGATCTTCCCGGCTATCGGTGGACAGATTTCCGACAAGGATAATCTGCGCGATAAGATTGATGATGTCACCGACGACGTTAACCAATACCGCCGTTCTCTGGACAATATCAATCCCCTCGATCTCTTTGTTCCCGGCAGCGCAGGCTACCGGCAAGTGTCAACTGCCGCAGGCGATCTGGCCGACCAGCTTGAATCCCTGAAAGGGAAAACGGCCAGTGCGAAAGCCGGAGGTGGGCTTGCAGTAAGCATTCCGAACGATGTGTTAGCCGTGGCCTTTGTGGCGAAAGCCAACGCCCGCGCCCGTGTGAGTTCCTCTATCGATCAAGGTGACATTGACACGCTACGCGGCGTTGAAGCGGTGCCATCCAGCATCCTGGCGGTGGATCCCGATAACCTGAAGTCAAAAGGATTTGGCCGTGCCGCTATCGTCTCTGATTACGGTGTGGCGGTGGCGCGACAGTTCGAACTGGGCGGCGTACCGGTCTCGGTTGGCGTGACGCCGAAGCTGCAAAAGACCTGGCTCTATAACTACACGGTCTCGATTTATGATTTCAACAGCGACGACATTAACAGCAGCCGTTATCGCAACGATGACACCGGCTTTAACATGGATGCCGGTCTGGCTGCGGACTTCGGTGAACACTGGACGGTTGGCCTGAGCGGGCAAAACCTGTTCTCTCGTGATATTGACACAAAAGAGGTGGCGGGCGTTCGTGACACTTACCAGATTCGCCCGCTGGTCACCGCTGGCGTGGCGTGGCAAAACGATCTGCTGACGCTGAGCGCAGACGGTGATCTGACCGAAACTAAAGGCTTCAAAAGCGAGGAAAACTCACAGTATGTCGGCGTTGGCGCGGAAGTCCGGCCGCTCGACTGGCTGGCCGTCCGCGCCGGTTATCGTGCTGACGTGAAGGACAATGACAGTAATGTCTTCACTGGCGGCGTCGGGTTTGCCCCGTTCAATCGCGTACATCTTGATTTGATGGGACTGTATGGCGAGGACGAAACCTGGGGCGCAGGCGCGCAGGTCAGCGTGACGTTCTGATGAGTGATAACCGGAGGCATTACGTCTCCGGTTATGCCTGTGCTATAGTAGCGCCCCCAATTCACCAGATGCTCAAAAAATCACCATGTTACCAGAATCACAATCTGCCTTTCCGGCTCACCGTTTTTCCATCGCGCCTATGCTCGACTGGACGGACAGACACTGCCGCTACTTCCTGCGCTTGCTGTCTCGCCAGGCGCTGCTCTATACCGAGATGGTGACGACGGGGGCGATTATTCATGGCAAGGGAAATTATCTGGCGTACAGCGAAGAAGAGCATCCGGTGGCCCTGCAACTGGGCGGTAGCGATCCGGCAGCGCTGGCGCACTGTGCGAAGCTGGCTGAAGCGCGCGGCTATGACGAGATCAACCTCAACGTCGGTTGTCCGTCCGATCGCGTACAAAATGGCATGTTTGGCGCCTGTCTGATGGGGAATGCGCTACTGGTGGCAGATTGCGTGAAGGCGATGCGTGACGTGGTGTCGATTCCGGTGACGGTGAAAACCCGCATTGGTATTGATGATCAGGACAGTTACGAATTTCTTTGCGATTTCATCAATACGGTGTCTGGTCGCGGTGAGTGCGAGATGTTCATCATCCACGCCCGTAAGGCCTGGCTCTCCGGGTTAAGTCCGAAGGAAAACCGTGAGATCCCGCCGCTGGATTATCCGCGCGTTTATCAGTTAAAACGCGACTTCCCACAACTGACGATGTCCATCAACGGCGGGATTACGTCGCTGGAAGAGGCGAAGGTGCATCTCGAGCATATGGACGGCGTGATGGTGGGGCGCGAGGCTTATCAGAATCCGGGGATCCTGGCTTCTGTCGATCGCGAAATATTTGGCTCCTCAACCGCGGATGCCGATCCGGTTGCGGTGGTGCGGGCCATGTATCCCTATATCGAACGCGAACTGAGCCAGGGCACGTATCTTGGCCATATTACACGCCATATGCTGGGGCTGTTTCAGGGGATCCCGGGGGCGCGCCAGTGGCGTCGCTACCTGAGCGAAAACGCCCATAAAGCCGGTGCCGATGTCAATGTGCTGGAGCATGCGCTGAAGTTGGTGGCCGATAAGCGTTAGATTTTCACTAAAAGTTAGTCAATTTCACCACGCCCTGCAAAAGTTTGCGGGGTGTTTTGTTGATAAATCAATAAATTACGTTTGGCATGATTTTTGTAATGGTCTTAGCAGGAATTCATTATGGGAGAGCATCATGCTGGAACTACTTTTTGTGCTTGGCTTCTTTATCATGCTGATGGTCACCGGCGTCTCGCTGTTGGGCATTCTGGCCGCGCTGGTTGTCGCCGCATTCGTGATGTTCCTTGGCGGCATGTTTGCGCTGATGATCAAACTGTTGCCGTGGCTGCTGCTGGCTGTTGCAGTAGTGTGGGTGATTAAGGCGATTAAATCGCCAAAAATCCCACAATATCAGCGCAATAACCGTTGGCGTTACTAAAGATGTGAGGGATGCGTCACAACCTGTGATTTTGGCGTCAGAACCAAATAGGAATTGACTACCAAATCTGTCAGTATTGCGCGACTAACAGATTCATCGAGCTGTACCCTACATACAGCCGAACTAAAAAAGAAAGGGCTTCCCAATGGGAAGCCCAATTTCTTTCAGGAGCCTGGCAATTAAGGAATCAGCAAACTGGAACCCTGCGTCGCCCGACTCTCCAGCACTTCATGCGCGCGCCGTGCCTCTGTCAGCGGATATTTCTGACTGTCAGCCACATCCACTTTGATCACGCCGCTGGCAATCAGCGAAAACAGTTCGTTGCTGGCTTCGGTCAACTCTTCGGCGTTGGTGATGTAGCCCTGCAGAGAAGGGCGCGTGGCGTACAGTGAACCTTTCTGATTCAGAATTCCCAGGTTCACGCCGGTCACCGGGCCTGACGCGTTGCCAAAACTGACCATCAGCCCCCGACGTTGCAGACAGTCCAGTGAGGCTTCCCAGGTATCCTTACCGACCGAGTCATACACCACGCGGACTTTTTTGCCGCCGGTTACCTCTTTAACCCGCTCGGCAATGTTCTCTTCGCGATAGTTAATCACCTGCCATGCACCGGCATCCAGCGCTCGCTGCGCCTTTTGCGCGCTGCCGACGGTGCCAATCAGTTTCGCGCCCAGCGCTTTCGCCCACTGACAGGCAATCAGCCCTACGCCGCCAGCGGCTGCATGGAACAGGAACGGTTCGTCAGGCTTGATTTCGTAAGTTTTGCGCAGCAGATAAAAAACGGTCAGTCCCTTAAGGAAAGAGGCGGCAGCCTGCTCATAAGAGATGGCGTCAGGCAGGATAGCGGCTTTATCGGCGGGTACGTTGTGGACCGAACTGTAGGCGCCGAGTGCGGACTGCGCATACACCACGCGATCGCCCACGCGAATATGGCTGACGCCGCTACCCACTTTGCTGACAACGCCAGCAGCTTCGGTCCCTAAACCGCTGGGCAGTGCGGGAGGCGGATAGAGCCCACTGCGGATATAGGTATCAATAAAGTTAATGCCGATCGCTTTGTTTTCGACCTGGATTTCGTTCGCCGCCGGATCGGCGGGGGTAAAGTCCACGGCCTGAAGCACGTCAGGGCCACCATGCTTGTGAAATTCAATTCGTGTTGCCATGATTTCTCCAGTATCATCGGAAGATTAGCTTCAACTCACTTTTATCTCGGTAACTCCATTCACTATGGCAGGAAATAAACCCTTCAACAAACAACAGACTGATGTCCGTGACCGCGACCCACAGGTTGCCGGACTGAAAGTACCGCCGCACTCGATTGAAGCGGAACAGTCGGTGTTGGGCGGTTTAATGCTGGATAACGAGCGCTGGGACGATGTCGCCGAGCGCGTGGTAGCGGAAGATTTTTATACCCGTCCACATCGTCACATCTTCACGGAAATGGGGCGGTTGCAGGAAACCGGCAGTCCGATAGACCTGATTACGCTCGCGGAATCGCTGGAGCGACAAGGGCAACTGGACAGCGTCGGCGGTTTTGCGTATCTGGCTGAACTCTCCAAAAATACGCCAAGTGCGGCGAACATCAGCGCGTATGCGGACATCGTGCGCGAACGTGCGGTGGTGCGCGACATGATTGCCGTCGCCCATGAAATTGCCGATGCGGGTTTTGATCCGCAGGGGCGTACCAGTGAAGATCTGCTCGATCTCGCCGAGTCCCGCGTCTTTAAAATCGCGGAAAGCCGCGCCAATAAAGATGAAGGCCCGAAAAACATTGCCGATGTGCTCGACGCCACCGTTGCGCGTATCGAACAACTGTTCCAGCAACCGCACGACGGGGTGACGGGTGTTAACACCGGCTATGACGATCTCAACAAAAAGACCGCGGGCCTGCAGCCATCGGATCTGATCATCGTCGCGGCGCGCCCGTCGATGGGTAAAACCACATTTGCGATGAACCTCGTCGAAAATGCGGCGATGTTGCAGGATAAACCAGTTCTTATCTTCAGTCTTGAGATGCCCTCTGAACAGATTATGATGCGTTCTCTGGCCTCGCTGTCCCGCGTGGATCAGACCCGTATTCGTACCGGGCAACTGGACGATGAGGACTGGGCGCGGATTTCCGGCACGATGGGCATTCTGCTGGAAAAACGTAACATCTATATTGATGACTCCTCCGGTCTGACGCCAACGGAAGTGCGTTCCCGTGCGCGCCGTATCGCTCGCGAACATGGCGGTATCGGTCTGATTATGATCGACTACCTGCAACTGATGCGCGTGCCGTCGCTGTCCGACAACCGTACGCTGGAGATTGCTGAAATTTCCCGTTCGCTGAAAGCGCTGGCAAAAGAACTGCATGTGCCGGTCGTGGCGCTGTCGCAGCTTAACCGCTCGCTGGAACAACGTGCTGATAAGCGTCCGGTCAACTCCGACCTGCGTGAATCCGGCTCGATCGAACAGGATGCCGACTTGATCATGTTTATCTACCGTGACGAGGTTTATCACGAGAACAGCGACCTGAAAGGGATTGCGGAAATCATCATTGGTAAGCAGCGTAACGGCCCCATCGGGACGGTGCGACTGACCTTTAACGGACAATGGTCGCGCTTCGATAATTATGCGGGACCGCAGTACGACGACGAGTAAATTCTCGTCATCCTTTGTGCCACAGCGGCGTTGGTCGCCTTGCTGTGATGCAAATGATTGAGAAGATTATTTCTTTATTAAGGCAAGGAATGACAATGCAAGCGGCAACTGTAGTTATTAACCGCCGCGCTCTGCGACACAACCTGCAACGTCTGCGTGAACTGGCACCTGCCAGTAAGCTGGTTGCGGTCGTGAAAGCGAACGCTTACGGACACGGTCTGTTAGAGACCGCGCGAACGCTCCCCGATGCTGACGCTTTTGGTGTGGCGCGTCTCGAAGAAGCTTTGCGTCTGCGAGCAGGGGGGATCACGCAGCCCATCCTGCTGCTGGAAGGCTTTTTTGAGGCATCCGATCTGCCCACCATTTCCGCACAACACCTGCATACGGCTGTCCATAACCAGGAACAACTGGCCGCGCTGGAAGCCGCCGAACTGGATGAACCGGTGACCGTGTGGATGAAACTCGACACCGGCATGCATCGTCTGGGCGTGCTTCCTGAAGAAGCGGACGCCTTCTGGCAGCGGTTGACGCAATGTAAAAATGTGCGCCAGCCGGTCAATATCGTCAGCCATTTCGCCCGTGCGGACGAACCGGAATGTGGTGCGACCGAACGGCAGCTTGATGTGTTCAATACCTTTTGTGAAGGCAAAGCGGGTCAACGCTCGATTGCCGCCTCCGGCGGGATTTTACTCTGGCCGCAGTCGCATTTTGACTGGGTTCGCCCGGGCATTATTCTCTACGGCGTATCGCCGCTGGAAAACCAGTCCACAGGGGCCGATTTCGGCTGCCAGCCGGTCATGTCGCTGACCTCCAGCCTGATTGCCGTGCGCGAGCATAAAGCGGGCGAGCCGGTTGGCTATGGCGAAACGTGGATCAGCGAACGTGATACGCGTCTTGGCGTCGTGGCGATGGGCTATGGCGATGGTTATCCGCGCGCTGCGCCATCCGGTACGCCGGTGTTGGTGAACGGTCGCGAAGTGCCGATTGTGGGCCGCGTAGCGATGGACATGATTTGCGTTGATCTCGGGCCGCAGGCGACAGACCTGGCCGGTGACCCGGTGATTTTATGGGGGGAGGGACTCCCGGTTGAACGCATTGCGGCAATGACTAAAGTCAGTGCTTACGAACTGATTACCCGCCTGACTTCACGGGTAGCAATGAAGTACGTCGATTAAGCGGGCGTGTGGAGTGCCGGATGGCGGCGTAAACGCCTTATCCGGCCTACGGTCAGCGCGAATTTCAATAATGTAGGCCGGATAAGCGCTGTCCGGCAATATTCCCACCAGGCGCTCGATCTTCCTCTCCATCCGGTTTATTGTGTCTTAACACCCTGCCTGTAAACCTGGAGAACCATCGCGTGTTTCAAAAAGTTGACGCCTACGCTGGCGACCCGATTCTGTCGCTCATGGAGCGGTTCAAAGAAGATCCGCGTAGTGACAAAGTGAATCTGAGTATCGGTCTGTATTACAACGAAGACGGGATCATCCCGCAGTTGAAAGCTGTGGCGGAAGCCGAAGCGCGTCTTAACGCGCAGCCGCACGGCGCCTCGCTGTATCTGCCGATGGAAGGGTTGAATACCTATCGTCATACCATCGCGCCATTGCTGTTTGGGGCTGATCATCCGGTTCTCCAGCAGCAGCGTGTGGCGACGATTCAGACATTGGGCGGCTCTGGCGCGCTGAAAGTGGGGGCCGATTTCCTCAAGCGTTATTTCCCGGATTCCGGCGTGTGGGTCAGCGACCCGACGTGGGAAAACCATATCGCGATTTTTGAAGGGGCTGGATTTACCGTCAGCACCTATCCCTGGTACGACAATGCCACCAACGGCGTGCGCTTCAACGATCTGCTGGCGACCCTGAAAACGCTGCCTGCGCGCAGTATCGTCCTGCTGCATCCTTGCTGCCACAACCCAACCGGTGCGGACTTAACGCATGCGCAGTGGGATGCGGTTATCGAGATCCTGAAAGCGGGTGAGCTGATTCCGTTCCTCGACATTGCTTATCAGGGCTTTGGTGCCGGTATGGACGATGATGCCTATGCTATTCGCGCGATTGCCAGCGCCGGACTGCCTGCCCTGGTCAGCAACTCGTTCTCGAAAATTTTCTCTCTGTACGGCGAACGCGTCGGTGGGCTTTCTGTCGTCTGTGAAGATGCTTCCACCGCAGGCCGCGTACTGGGGCAACTGAAGGCGACCGTACGCCGTAACTACTCCAGTCCGCCGAACTTTGGGGCGCAGGTGGTCGCGACGGTGCTCGGCGATGACGCGCTGAAAGCCAGTTGGCTGGCGGAAGTGGAGGCGATGCGAACCCGTATTCTGGCCATGCGCCAGGAGCTGGTGAATGTGCTAACCGCTACGATTCCGGGCCGTAATTTCGACTATCTGCTGCAACAGCGCGGCATGTTCAGCTACACCGGACTGAGCGCGGCTCAGGTCGATCGCCTGCGCGAGGAGTTTGGCGTCTATCTGATCGCCAGCGGGCGTATGTGCGTGGCCGGTCTGAACGTGGCGAATGTGCAGCGCGTAGCGAAGGCCTTTGCTGCGGTCATGTAATCGGTAAGCCGGATAAGGCGATATGCCGCCTTATCCGGTCTGTTCATGAGTGCTCCCATGCTTATGTGATCCTGCTCCTTTTCCGGGACAAAACCGCAGAAAATCCTTCCTTTCACCTGTCGCCAGGGTTATGGTCAGAGAGTTTTTTGAACAATCGGTCTAATAAAATGATAACTAAATGACTTAACAGGGAAAAATATGCGAAGGCTCACACTGGCGCTGAGCGCCATCTGCTTGTTATTCACCTTAAACCATTCCGCCAGCGCGCTGGCCTCTTCTCCTTCTCCGCTGAATCCAGGCACTAACGTTGCGAAACTCGCGGAACAAGCCCCCATTCACTGGGTTTCCGTGGCGCAGATCGAAAACACACTGACCGGTCGTCCGCCTATGGCCGTCGGTTTTGACATTGATGACACCGTGCTGTTTTCCAGTCCTGGTTTCTGGCGTGGCAAGAAAACCTGGTCACCGGACAGCGAGGCGTATCTGAAGAACCCGGCATTCTGGGAGAAAATGAACAACGGCTGGGATGAGTTCAGTATTCCAAAAGAGGTCGCGCGTCAGTTGATTGACATGCACGTCCGTCGTGGCGACAGCCTCTTTTTTATCACCGGCCGTTCGCCGACCAAAACCGAAACCGTATCGAAAACGCTGGCCGATAACTTCCACATTCCGGCGGCAAATATGAATCCGGTGATTTTTGCCGGAGATAAGCCTGGTCAGAACACCAAAACGCAGTGGTTGCAGGATAAAAATATCCGCATGTTCTATGGCGACTCGGATAACGACATTACCGCCGCGCGTGATGCGGGTATTCGTGGGATCCGTATTCTGCGCGCTTCAAACTCGACCTACAAACCGTTGCCGCAGGCTGGCGGGTATGGTGAAGAGGTGATCGTAAACTCGGAGTATTAACCGGCGGGTGGGCATCTGCTGTTTTTTTAAACAAAATTGATCTGCCAGCTTTTACCTTTTGCTGTCTTGCTGCACACTGAATAGATGACATTTCAGTGGAGCATCACGCTTGCAAGGGGAATTACGATGACCAATTCGGAGTTACTGCAATACTGCATGGCGAAAATCGGCGCGGAGCAGAGTGTGCACAATGACTGGAAAGCCACACAAATCAAAGTTGAAGATGTGCTCTTTGCCATGGTGAAAGAGGTGGAAGATCGCCCGGCGGTATCTCTGAAAACCAGCCCTGAACTGGCGGAATTGTTACGCCAGCAGCATAGCGATGTGCGTCCGAGCCGACATCTCAATAAGGCACACTGGAGCACCGTCTACCTCGACGGTTCGTTGCCGGATTCACAAATCTATTATCTGGTGGATGCGTCGTACCAACAGGCGGTCAATACACTACCGGAAGAGAAACGCAAACAGTTGCAATGAACAACGCCGTTCACATCTTCACATGAACGGCGTTTTGCGTTTTACAGCATCGGTTTGAGGAAGCGAGCAGTATGTGATGCTTCACATTCCGCCACGGTCTCAGGCGTACCGGAGACGAGGATTTCCCCACCGCCGCTACCGCCTTCTGGGCCCAGATCGACGATCCAGTCCGCTGTTTTGATGACGTCCAGGTTGTGCTCAATTACCACGATAGTGTTGCCCTGATCGCGCAATTGATGGAGTACGTCCAGTAACTGCTGGATATCGGCAAAGTGCAGGCCGGTGGTCGGTTCATCCAGAATATAGAGTGTCTGACCGGTACCGCGTTTCGACAGCTCACGCGCCAGCTTCACACGCTGGGCTTCACCGCCGGAAAGCGTCGTCGCCGACTGGCCGAGACGAATGTAGGTCAGACCGACGTCCATCAGGGTTTGCAGCTTACGTGCCAGCGCCGGGACAGCATCAAAGAATTCACGCGCTTCTTCGATAGTCATATCCAGCACTTCATGGATGGTTTTGCCCTTGTACTTAATTTCCAGCGTTTCGCGGTTATAACGCTTGCCTTTACACTGGTCGCACGGCACGTAAATATCCGGCAGGAAGTGCATTTCGACTTTAATTACGCCATCGCCCTGACAGGCTTCGCAACGCCCGCCGCGAACGTTAAAGCTAAAACGCCCCGGCGTATAACCGCGCGAGCGCGATTCCGGCACCCCGGCAAACAGTTCACGCACCGGCGTAAACACCCCGGTGTAGGTCGCCGGGTTAGAACGCGGCGTCCGCCCAATCGGGCTCTGGTCGATGTCGATAACCTTGTCGAAATGCTCCAGGCCTTGCACGTCGCGATACGGCGCCGGTTCGGCGATCGTCGCGCCGTTCAACTGGCGTTGAGCAATCGGGAACAACGTATCGTTGATCAACGTCGATTTACCGGAACCCGACACGCCGGTGACGCAGGTAAACAGTCCTACCGGCAGCGTCAACGTCACATCTTTCAGGTTATTGCCGCGCGCACCGGTCAGTTTCAGCACTTTTTCCGGATTTGCAGGCACGCGCTGTTTCGGCACTTCAATCTTGCGTTTGCCGCTCATGTACTGGCCGGTCAGGGACTCCGGCACCGCCATAATCGCTTCCAGCGGACCTTCAGCAACCACTTCGCCGCCGTGGACGCCGGCACCCGGACCGATATCAATCACGTGGTCGGCGGCGCGAATCGCATCTTCATCGTGCTCCACCACAATCACGGTATTGCCGAGATTCCGCAGGTGGATAAGCGTCCCCAGCAGACGTTCATTATCGCGCTGGTGAAGGCCGATGGACGGCTCATCCAGCACGTACATCACGCCGACCAGACCGGCGCCAATCTGGCTTGCCAGACGAATACGCTGGGCTTCGCCCCCAGAGAGCGTTTCTGCGGAGCGGGACAGCGTCAGATAGTTGAGGCCAACGTTGACCAGGAACTTGAGGCGATCGCCAATCTCTTTAAGGATTTTCTCTGCAATCTTCGCCCGCTGACCGGCGAGTTTGAGATTGTTGAAGAAGTCCATCGCATGGCCGATGCTCATGTCGGAGATGGTCGGCAGCGGCGTATTCTCAACGAAGACGTGGCGCGCTTCACGCTTAAGACGGGTTCCTTCACAGCTGGCGCACGGGCGGTTGCTGATGAACTTGGCTAACTCTTCACGTACCGCGCTGGATTCCGTCTCTTTATAGCGGCGTTCCATGTTGTGCAGTACGCCTTCAAACGGATGGCGACGCACGGAGGTGTCGCCACGATCGTTCATGTATTTGAATTCGATATTCTCTTTACCAGAACCGTACAGCACCACTTTGTGCACGTTCGCGTTCAGGCTGGCCCACGGGGCTTCAACATCGAACTTATAGTGCTCCGCCAGCGATTTCAGCATCTGAAAGTAATAGAAGTTTCGACGGTCCCAGCCACGAATGGCCCCGCCCGCCAGCGACAGCTCAGGGTTCTGGATCACGCGATCGGGGTCGAAATATTGCTGTACGCCGAGCCCGTCGCAGGTCGGGCAGGCGCCCGCCGGGTTGTTAAAGGAGAACAGACGCGGTTCCAGTTCGCGCATGCTGTAACCGCAGATTGGACAGGCGAAGTTGGCGGAAAAGAGCAGTTCTTCTGCTTTTTCGTCGTCCATATCGGCAACCACCGCCGTCCCGCCGGAAAGCTCCAGCGCAGTCTCAAACGATTCCGCCAGACGAGTGCTCAGATCGTCACGCACTTTGAAACGATCGATCACCACCTCGATGGTGTGTTTCTTCTGCAGTTCCAGCTTTGGCGGATCGGAGAGGTCGCAGACTTCGCCATCAATACGGGCGCGGATATAACCCTGGCTTGCCAGGTTTTCCAGCGTTTTGGTGTGCTCGCCCTTACGCTCTTTAATCACCGGCGCCAGCAGCATCAGGCGTTTGCCTTCCGGCTGCGACAGGACGTTATCCACCATCTGGCTTACGGTCTGCGCCGCCAGCGGAACATCGTGATCCGGGCAGCGCGGTTCGCCAACGCGGGCAAACAGCAGACGCAGGTAGTCGTGGATTTCGGTAATGGTGCCGACCGTGGAGCGCGGGTTATGGGACGTCGATTTCTGTTCAATTGAGATGGCGGGAGACAGCCCCTCAATATGATCGACATCCGGCTTTTCCATTAGCGACAGAAACTGACGCGCATAGGCAGAAAGGGATTCAACGTAACGACGCTGCCCTTCGGCATACAAGGTGTCGAAAGCGAGCGAGGATTTGCCTGACCCCGAAAGCCCGGTCACGACAATCAGTTTGTCGCGGGGGATGACGAGGTTGATGTTTTTGAGATTATGGGTGCGGGCGCCCCGAACTTCGATCTTATCCATTCACCTTTCCCGGATTAAACGCTTTTTTGCCCGGCGCAGCAGGGTGCCACCGGCGATCACAAACGGTTAATTATGACACAATAAAACCTGAATGGATATACAGTATTGGAATGCAAAACGCAGAGTCTTATGTAACAATGTCCGGCTGAGGTTGTTTCGCGGAATACGCGTCGCAACGTAGTAAAATCGCTATTGGTAATGCTACAATCGCGCGTTTACACTTATTAAGAAACGTTTTCAGGAGACTCGATCATGGCCAGCAGAGGCGTAAATAAGGTTATTCTCGTGGGTAATCTGGGCCAGGACCCGGAAGTACGCTACATGCCGAATGGTGGCGCAGTCGCCAACATCACGCTGGCTACTTCCGAATCCTGGCGTGACAAGCAGACCGGCGAGATGAAAGAGCAGACGGAATGGCACCGTGTTGTGCTGTTCGGCAAACTGGCGGAAGTGGCCAGCGAATATCTGCGTAAAGGTTCTCAGGTCTACATTGAAGGTCAGTTGCGTACCCGCAAATGGACCGATCAGTCCGGCGTTGAGAAATACACCACGGAAGTGGTGGTGAACGTTGGCGGCACCATGCAGATGCTGGGCGGCCGTCAGGGTGGCGGCGCACCGGCAGGCGGTCAGCAGCAGCAGGGCAGCTGGGGTCAGCCTCAGCAGCCACAGGGCGGTAACCAGTTCAGCGGCGGTGCGCAGTCTCGCCCGCAGCAGCAGTCAGCACCGGCAGCGCCGTCTAATGAACCGCCGATGGATTTCGACGACGATATCCCGTTCTGATCCTCGTTAATTGCCCACTGATTTATTCAGTTAAAGAGCCCCGTAAATACGGGGCTTTTTTGTCAGTTTTTCTCACGCTAAGTAAATAAATCTGCAGAGTTATCAGGAAGATAAATTAACTGCGTGTGATCAAGTCATGACGACGATTATCGGTTATCCTGCGTTCGCAACTTTCACCCATTAAGACTGAACCTTGCCGGGCTTTTCAGGGAAACACGATCAGCCTGTCAGCGAACATAAGGAAATTAGTATGAACAAAGCCATTTTAATGCCGGTTGATATTCTGGCGATGGACCTTTCTGACAAAGCGATTGCCTGGGCCGATCACATGCTCAATAAAGAAGAGGGTGTGCTACATCTGTTGCATGTTTTCCCTAAGCTGCACACGTCGCCAATTCGTGGTTTTGCTTCGGATATCAAAAAATACGAAGAGTACATGACCAACGATGCGCAGGAGAAAATGCTCGCGCTGGCGAGAAAATTCAAAACGCCGCTGGAGAGGATCCGCTTTGAAGTCCGACACGGCAATATTCGCGATGAGGTGAATGACGCGGCAGCGGCGCATCATGCTGAAATGATTATTATCGGCTCACGCAAACCGGGGATTGCCACCCATCTGCTGGGCTCGGCAGCCGCTAATATTTTGCGTTACGCAAAGGTGCCGGTAATGGTTGTTCGTTAATCCGTCATCGTAGACGAAAAAGGCCTCCCGTTTTGGGAGGCCTTTTTATTGCCGGATACCGCCGGTTATTTCCGGCGGAATTTGCGGGTAAGGGGCTTCTCAATCTCAACAATGAAGAACAGCGCGATGCCGATGGCAAAGGTAATTCCCCAGTAGCGCAGCGGCAGGGCTTCAGTACCAAACAACATCTGCAAGAACGGCACGTAGATAATCGCCAATTGCAGCAGCAACAGAATACCGCTGACCAGCCAGATGCCTTTATTCATCAGCAGACCGCGACCCAGCGAGAAGCCGTCGGAAACGCGGCAGTTAAGCATGTACACCCACTGCGCCGTCACCAGCGTTTGCAACAGGACCGTGCGGATGAATTCCGGGCTGTGACCGCGCGGCTGTAGCCAGGCTTCCAGCATAAAGGCACAGGCGGCAATGAGCGTACCGACAAAACCTACACGCCAGATAGCAAAGCCATCCATCACGTTCTCATTACTCTGACGCGGTGGGCGGCGCATGATGTTGCGCTCTCCGGCTTCAAACGCCAGACCGAATGACAGCGTGGCGGAGGTCGCCATGTTCATCCACAGGATCAGCACTGGCGTCAGCGGGATCAGATTGCCCGCCAGCAGCGCGACGATGATCAGCAGTCCCTGTGCCAGGTTAGTGGGCATGATAAACAGAATGGTTTTCTTCAGGTTGTCGTAGACGCGACGCCCTTCTTGTACCGCGCTGGCGATGGTCGCGAAGTTATCATCCGTCAGCACCATGTCGGCGGCTTCTTTCGTCACTTCGGTGCCTTTAATGCCCATCGCGATCCCTACGTCGGCCTGCTTCAGCGCTGGTGCATCATTAACGCCATCCCCGGTCATGCCGACGATCTCGCCTTTATCTTGCAGGGCCTTCACCAGACGCAGCTTATGCTCCGGGCTGGTACGAGCAAAGATATCGTAGGTGACGGCAGCTTCGGCGAGTTCTGTTTCATCCATCTGCTCGAGTTCATAGCCCGTCACCGCATGTGTGCTGTTATGGATACCCAACATGCCACCAATGCTCATGGCGGTTTGCGGGTGATCGCCGGTGATCATTTTGACGCGGATCCCGGCCTGCTGACAGGCGCCGATCGCCGCAATGGCTTCTGGGCGCGGCGGATCCATCATCCCGGCGATACCGAGGAAAATGAGCCCCTCGTTCAGGCAGTCATGGGTTAGCGCATTGGCATCGGCATGTGCGGGTTTCCAGGCGGCGGCCACCATCCTCAGGCCTTCTTTGGCATAACGGGCGATTTCGGCCTCCCAGTGCGGCTGGGTAAAGGCTTCCGTGCCGTTCGCGGTTTGCTGTAACCGGCAGAGTTTAAACAGCACATCCGGCGCCCCGGTCACCAGCACGCGCTCGTCGTTGCCGATGCGATAATGCGTCGCCATATATTTGTACTGTGAATCGAAGGGGATTTTACTGCGCAGTTCGCTCTCAACGGCTGGCAGCATAGCTTTCGCGGCCAGTACTTTCAGCGCCCCTTCGGTTGGTCCGCCGGTAATTCCCCAGTGGCCCTGTTCATCGCGAATCAACTGGCTGTCGTTGCACAGATCAATCGTGCGCAGATAGCTTTCGAGCAGGCTACCAGGCGCAATCTCTGCCAGCGCGTCGTTTTCCTCGACGTGGATCTCGCCCGTGGGCTCATAGCTGTTGCCCTGCACGCGATAATTTTTATCCGCCGTGATGATGGCTTTAACCGTCATCTCGTTCATGGTCAGCGTGCCGGTTTTATCGGAACAGATCACCGACATGGCGCCCAGCGTTTCAACGGTAGGCAGTTTGCGGATGATCGCGCGTTTGCGGGCCATGGTCTGTACGCCCAGCGACAGGATAATCGAGATAATCGCCGGTAAACCTTCCGGAACCGCCGCAACAGCCAGGCTGATTAACGAAAGCAGTAATTCGCCCATCGGCATATCGCGCAGCAGCAGGCTGAAGATAAACAGCCCGACCATCATGGCAAGAATGAGGGAGAAAATCGCTTTGCCGAGCTTATCCATCTGCACCAGCAGCGGCGTGCGGTGCTTCTCGATTTCGGTCATCATCTGGTTGATATGACCCAGTTCCGTCGCTTCTCCGGTGGCGATCACCACGCCAAGTCCAGCCCCGGCGCTAATGGTGGTGCCAGAGAACAGCAGGTTTTTGCGATCGCCCAGCGGCAGTTCGCCAGTCAGGGCCTCTGCCGTTTTGTCCACAACGGTGGATTCACCGGTCAGGATGGCCTCTTCAACCCGCAGATTATGGGCCTCCATGACGCGAAGATCGGCGGGAATACGGTCACCCGCGCGCAGTACCACGATATCGCCGACGACCAGATCGGTAGTCGCGACCGTCTCATGTTGCCCGTTACGGACTACGACGGCGGATGCGGAGAGCATATTGCGGATGCTTTTCAGCGATTTTTCCGCGTTGTTTTCCTGAATATGGCCAATCAGGGCGTTGATCACCGCGACGCCGAGGATGACGGCTGTATCCACCCAGTGCCCCATGACGGCGGTGAGGGCCGCTGCGGCGATCAGGACATAGATCAGAACATCGTGAAAATGGGCCAGAAAGCGTAGCCAGGCGGGTTTGCCCGCTTTTTCCGGTAGTGCGTTCAGGCCATCCCTGGCGAGACGTGCGCTGGCTTCATTGTGAGTCAGCCCGGAAGGTTGGCTCTGCTGATTTTTCAGAACCTCTTCAACAGTCAGCTGGTACGGCTTTTTTCCAGCGCATGGCGCAGAATGGAGACGATTGCTGTTCGGCATTCTGGTCAAAGTAAATTTCCTCAAAGAATAAAATTTTAATATTTTGAAACACACGCATACTATTTGAATAATGCCTTTAGATGTTTGATATTAATCAATGGTGTTTCGGTAAATATTATTTTATCTTTGAGTGAAGGTGATATTTTCCCTTGTTTTTTATGAGGGTAAATGGAAGTGTAAATTTAGGAAAGGAGGTGTTTATGTTTGGAATATATAATGCTAAGAAGTTGATTTTATTGATTATGTTTGCAATTGTTGTTGCGGCAATTAGCGGTATTTCAACCTATTTCTTTGTAAAATATCTGAGGTGAGAATAATAAAAATAGTCTTCCTTACATAACTTTTAAATCCTGAACAATAATGACATTAGGGATATCAGAGACAACGGAAGAATATATTATAAAGCGCGGTCTGCTGAATAAATGGACCGCGCCAGATAAGCGAATCATCGATGCAGGTTTGCTGAAATCGAAGAGAGGGGGCGAGTGTGTCTGCAACAGACAGAGACGGGATTTTCTGGAAACAATAAAAAAGCCTCCGTCAGGGAGGCTCGGGGGAAATCAGGTCAATACCATCGGCCATTCCGGCGGCGTCTGGCTCATCACTTCGACCATCACGGATTCAATGTTGTTCCAGATGGCGGAGAGATCCATCAGGGTGATGCCGAGTAATCCCGTCGCAAACCAGCAGGCGGCGACAACCCCGAGTCCACTGCTGATCACAGCCAGACCAATGTAATCTGAGCGACGAAAACGAATATTCAATGTGCTGGCTAAAAACATGAGCACAGCGCTCAGCAGTTGCCAGCGGAGAAGAACCACGCCAGTGGTCAGGGTAGCCATGAAAGTTTTCCTCTGAGAATAGCAGGTGCCCTGGACAGCGCGGCGTTTTCACGGGAGGCGTGGCGCACTTTGGCTATCGACAGGCATTCACATCAACACTGAATGAAACGTTGTTTTTGTTTCATAATATTTGTGAACTATATCACGGTTAAGCGGTCGTTCGCCAGCCTGTCGGCCTCTTTTTTGCCTGTTTTATAACCATGATAAAAGCGTGGTTATGGATTCAACAATCAACACGCTTTCATCGTGGCGCAACCGGAGAGCGCGACGTAATAAAGAGGTATTGGTTTTACCTTTTCTGTATTGTCAAAAAATAAGCAGATGGAGAAATTTAACTTAATTTCATTTTGCGAATGAGCCAACAAAACTTTCATAAAACACGGCTCCTTTCGGAGAATGGATTACCCTTAATAAAATTAATCGTCACTGCGGGTTTGCTTTACGGTCGAATATTATCACCATCCTGCAATATCAGACTTTTGCTAATAAAAGTCTGTTGCTAATATTGATAGATTCATGCAACGTAACCACCTGTGTAATTTAGCATCCTGTCTTGATGATAACAGGCATATGAAATGCAGGGATATAGGGCTGAAATGAATCATCGGGTGCGACGCAATGTGCTGAAGTTCCTCGGGATAATCATGGTGGTTTTGCTCCCCGTGATGCTGGCGCTATGGTTTGCCCACCTGCAAGCGACTTCCCAAACCAGTAAGCAACTGAGCATCTTTGCTCATCTGGCTTTAGATAAAACTGAACTGGTCGTTTTACAGGCAGACTTAGCCCGTGATGCCGCTGAACAGTATCAGGGACAAGCGTGTACGCCAGCGCATCAACAACGAATGTTGAATATTATCCGTGGGCGCCTGTATATCAACGAGTTAATTTATGCGCAAGGCGATCGTTTTTTATGCTCTACGGTAATGGCACCGTCAGCGCCCTATATTATGCCGACGGCAGACTATAAACGAAAACCCAATATCTCCATTTATTACTTTCGCGATACGCCTTTTTTCACCGGTTATAAAATGACGTATATGCAACGCGGAAACTATGTTGCCGTGATCAATCCATTGTCATATAGCGAAGTGATGTCTGAAGACCCCGAGCTGGCCTGGGGGGTCTATGACACGGTAACCAACACCTTTTTCTCCCTCAGCGAACAGGCCTGGGCGGCTCAACTGTTGCCACTGGTCCAGCGTAATCAATCTGTCTTCCAGCAGGACGACCATTTTTATACCGTCGTTCACTCGGCTAAACGCCCCATTGCTGTGATTGTGTCGACCTCGATGCAGCGGTTTTATCAGAATCTGTATCAGCAGTTGTTGATTACGCTTCCGCTGGCGGTTATCAGCAGTATATTGCTGTTAATGTTCTGGTCGCGGGCGCGTCGGCAATACTACTCGCCACGGCGCATGCTCCAGCGCGCGCTTAAACAGCGCCAGCTCTGCCTGCACTATCAGCCGATCATTGATATTAAAAATGAGAAATGCGTGGGGCGGAAGCGCTGCTGCGCTGGCCGGGATGTAAAGAGCAGGTGATGAGTCCGGCGGAGTTTATCCCGCTGGCGGAAAAAGAGGGGATGATCGCGCAGATTACCGACTACGTGGTGGAAGAAGTGTTCCGTGATATGGGGACGTTTCTGGCTGCAAACCCGCAGTTGTATATCTCTATCAACCTTTCCGCGTCGGATTTCCACTCTTCACGACTGATTGCCATGATTGCGGATAAAGCGCGCGAACATGGCGTGCTTGCGCAACAAATTAAAGTCGAAGTGACCGAACGGGGATTTATCGATGTGCCGAAAACTACGCCGGTGATCCAGGCATTTCGTCAGGCAGGCTATGAAGTGGCGATTGATGATTTCGGCACCGGCTACTCTAACCTGCACAACCTCTATTCACTGAACGTTGATATTCTTAAGATCGACAAGTCCTTTATCGATACGCTGACCACCAACAGCACCAGCCATCTGATTGCGGAACATATCATTGAGATGGCGCAAAGCCTGCGTCTGAAAACCATCGCGGAAGGCGTGGAGACGGCGGATCAGGTGAGCTGGCTGCTTAAACGCGGGGTGCAGTACTGCCAGGGGTGGCACTTCGCGAAGGCGCTGCCGCCGCAGGACTTCATTCACTGGTTACAACAACCGCCCGCACTCCTGATGCAGCGCGGACAGTAATACTACAGGCGGTGGCGGTAGTCGCTGGGGGTACGATCAAATTCCCGGCGAAACACGCGGGAAAATGTCTGTTGCGACACATAGCCTAAATCCATCGCAATATCGAATATCGGTCGTTCGGTGTTGCGTAGTTCGACGGCGGCCAACAGCAGTCGGCGCTGACGGATATAGTCGCCCAACGTCTGGCGCATCACCGTGCGGAACATCCTCTGTAAATACCACTTTGAATAACCTGATTTTTTTGCGACCACATCAATGTTCAGCGGTTGGTCGATATGTTCATCAATCCATTCAATAAGGGTTTGAATAATTTGCTGATGGGACATATTGCTGCCTCCTTCTCAGTGTCCGATTCGTCTTTTGTCTGCGGGCGAGTATAATTCCTCAAGTTAACTTGAGGTAAAGCGATTTATGGAAAAGAAATTACCCCGTATAAAAGCGATGCTCACGCCGGGCGAAGTGGCAAAGCGCAGCGGCGTGGCGGTTTCCGCGCTGCATTTCTATGAAAGCAAGGGGCTTATCAGCAGTATCCGTAACAGCGGCAATCAGCGCAGATACCGGCGTGATGTGCTGCGTTATGTCGCGATCATCAAAATTGCTCAGCGGATCGGCATCCCGCTGGCGACCATCAGCGAAGCGCTGGGCGTGCTGCCGGAAGGGCATACCCTCAGCGCTAAAGAGTGGAAGCAACTCTCCTCGCAATGGCGCGAAGAGCTGGACCGCCGCATTCATACGCTGGTGGCGCTGCGTGATGAGCTGGACGGTTGCATTGGCTGTGGCTGCTTATCGCGCAAAGACTGTCCGTTGCGTAACCCCGGAGACCGGCTGGGCGAAGAGGGCACGGGGGCACGTTTGCTGGAGGATGAGCAAAACTAAAGCGCCGCAAGGGCGCTTTAGTTTGTTTTCCGGTCTTTGTCTTTCTCTCTATCCCGCTGGTTCACGGGAGGGTTTCCCCCGACGTCAACACCCCTCATTCGAGCACGTGGTGGAGGTTCCGGTCTGTGTTGATACTGTAAGTGTAAGCCGCATCATCCCGTTTGCCAGTGAATCTGGCGACTTTTTAGGCGAATTTTTTTCGCCATCTCCCATAATTTACTAGAGTGAGTAAGAGGAAATGACGGGAGAACATCATGTTGACGGTGCATCATTTAAACCAGTCCCGCTCACAGCGCGTTCTCTGGGCGCTGGAGGAGCTATCGCTGCCTTACCAGATTGTGCGTTACCAGCGTGAAAAGAGCATGCTTGCCCCGCCGGCACTGAAGAAAATCCATCCGCTGGGTAAATCCCCGGTCGTGGAAGATAACGGTGTGATCATCGCGGAATCGGGGGCGATTCTCGACTATTTGCAGGATACCTATGACAGCGAAGGGAAGTTCAAACCGGCTGATGCGGAATCCACGCGCCAGTATCGCTTCTGGCTGCATTACGCCGAGGGTTCGCTGATGCCGTTGCTGTTAATGAAGCTGGTTTTCGTCAGTCTGGGGAAACCGCCGATGCCTTTTGGTTTGCGCACGCTGGGCGGTGCGCTGGGGCAGGGCGTACAAAAAGCGTATCTCAATCCGCAACTGGAAACCCACGCGCGCTTTATCGACGCGCACCTCGCTGAGCGCCCGTGGTTTGCCGGCGACCATCTCAGCATGGCGGATATCCAGATGAGTTTTCCTCTGTTTGCGCTACTGGCGCGCGGCGGTATTGCCGATCTTCCTCATATCAGCGCGTGGAAAAAACGCGTGGAAATGCGTCCTGCCTGGCAACGTGCCATCCAGCAGGGAGGCCCTTTTGACATTCCCGGTGGTTGATGGCGGTTTTTTCACCGTCTTGCCTCCTGTATTTGCGACGCAATCCGGCAAAATTTGTTGCCGGATTGCGCATTGACGATAACGTTTGCGCATCAGTTGGCGATTTCTTCAGCGTTAGCGCAAGAAATGAGTAAAAAGCGGCAAAGTTCAGTTGATAATCCCCGTATGATCGCTGGATAATCGTTTGCTTTTTTTTACTACCCGTTTTTTTATGCGCGGAGCTAAACGTTTGCTTTTTGCGACACCCCTCTTTGTCGCGATCAGAGCACAGGGAGTTGACGTTGCGCTGGCAGTGGATTGTCCACCACGCATAAGAACGAATAATAAACTCTCAGGGGATGTTTTCTATGTCTACGCCTTCAGCGCGTACCGGCGGTTCGCTCGACGCCTGGTTTAAAATTTCACAACGTGGAAGCACTGTCCGTCAGGAAGTGGTGGCAGGTTTAACAACGTTTCTGGCGATGGTGTACTCCGTTATCGTCGTGCCTGGTATGCTGGGCAAAGCCGGATTCCCGCCAGCGGCGGTGTTCGTCGCGACCTGTCTGGTGGCCGGTCTGGGATCTATCGTCATGGGGCTGTGGGCCAACCTGCCGCTGGCGATTGGTTGCGCCATCTCTCTGACCGCCTTCACCGCGTTCAGTCTGGTACTGGGCCAGCAGATTAGCGTTCCGGTCGCACTGGGTGCGGTATTCCTGATGGGTGTCCTGTTTACCATTATCTCCGCCACCGGGATCCGTAGCTGGATCCTGCGCAATTTACCGCAGGGCATCGCGCACGGTACCGGCATCGGTATCGGCCTGTTTTTACTGCTGATCGCGGCGAATGGTGTGGGTCTGGTTATCAAGAACCCGCTGGACGGTCTGCCGGTGGCGCTTGGTCACTTCGCTACCTTCCCGGTGATTATGTCGCTGGTTGGTCTGGCGGTAATTATCGGTCTGGAGAAACTGAAAGTGCCGGGTGGCATTCTGCTGACTATTATCGGCATTTCTGTCGTGGGTCTGATTTTCGATCCGGCGGTGAAATTCTCCGGCATTTTCGCCATGCCATCGCTGAGTGATGAAACTGGTAAATCGCTGATTGGTAGCCTGGATATCATGGGCGCGCTGAACCCGGTTGTTCTGCCAAGCGTTCTGGCGCTGGTAATGACCGCTGTGTTTGATGCCACCGGCACCATCCGTGCTGTGGCGGGTCAGGCGAATCTGCTGGATAAAGACGGGCAGATTATTGACGGCGGTAAAGCGCTGACCACGGACTCCCTGAGCAGCGTGTTCTCAGGTCTGGTGGGTGCAGCGCCAGCAGCGGTCTACATTGAATCGGCAGCCGGTACGGCAGCAGGCGGTAAAACCGGCCTGACCGCCATCACCGTCGGCGTGCTGTTCCTGCTGATCCTGTTCCTTTCCCCGCTCTCTTACCTCGTTCCGGTGTATGCAACGGCGCCTGCGCTGATGTACGTCGGTCTGCTGATGCTGAGCAACGTGGCGAAAATTGATTTCGCTGACTTTGTCGATGCGATGGCGGGTCTGGTGACGGCGGTATTCATTGTACTGACCTGTAACATCGTGACCGGCATCATGATTGGTTTTGCCACGCTGGTGATTGGCCGCGTGGTCTCTGGTGAATGGCGTAAGCTGAACATCGGTACCGTGGTGATTGCCGTGGCGCTGGTGGCGTTCTATGCCGGCGGCTGGGCCATCTGATTCCGAAAGGGATTCCGAAAACGGGTGGCTTTTGCCACCCGTTTTTATTTTCAGCACACACTCGTTGTCTTTTGCGATACTCTGAGAAAGGTAAAATCGAGGCACGACGCCTCTCAAACACATAAGAAACATCGCAAACAGGGAACGCATGGAAATCTTCTTCACAATACTCATCATGACCCTTGTGGTCTCGCTGTCCGGGGTATTTACGCGCGTATTGCCCTTCCAGCTCCCCTTACCCCTCATGCAGATTGCTATCGGCGCGCTGTTAGCGTGGCCCACGTTTGGTCTGCACGTAGAATTTGACCCCGAACTGTTTTTGGTTCTGTTTATCCCGCCGCTGCTGTTTGCTGATGGCTGGAAGACGCCGACGCGAGAATTTCTTGAACATGGGCGAGAGATTTTCGGTCTGGCGCTGGCGCTGGTGCTGGTCACCGTGGTCGGGATTGGTTTTCTGATTTACTGGCTGGTGCCGGGCATTCCGTTGATCCCGGCCTTTGCGCTCGCCGCCGTGCTGTCGCCAACCGATGCGGTTGCGCTTTCCGGTATTGTCGGTGAAGGGCGGATCCCGAAGAAGATTATGGGCATCCTGCAAGGCGAGGCGCTGATGAATGACGCCTCCGGTCTGGTATCACTGAAATTTGCCGTTGCTGTGGCGATGGGCACGATGGTGTTTACCGTCGGCGGCGCGACGGTGGAATTCTTTAAGGTGGCGATCGGCGGTATCCTCGCGGGCTTTGTGGTTAGTTGGCTGTACGGTCGCTCGCTGCGCTTTCTCAGCCGCTGGGGCGGCGATGAGCCGGCGACGCAAATCGTCCTGCTGTTCCTGCTGCCGTTCGCATCGTACCTGATCGCAGAACATATCGGCGTCTCCGGGATCCTCGCGGCGGTCGCCGCCGGGATGACCATCACCCGCTCCGGGGTGATGCGCCGTGCGCCGCTGGCGATGCGTCTGCGCGCCAACAGCACCTGGGCGATGCTTGAGTTTGTGTTTAACGGCATGGTCTTTTTGCTGTTGGGCCTGCAACTGCCGGGGATTCTCGAGTCGTCGCTGGTGGCGGCGGAGGCCGATCCGAACGTGGAAATCTGGATGCTGTTTACCGATATCATTCTGATTTATGTGGCGCTGATGCTGGTGCGTTTCGGCTGGCTGTGGACGATGAAAAACTTCAGCATGCGTTTCCTGAAAAAGAAACCGATGGAGTTTGGCTCCTGGACGACACGGGAAATTTTAATCGCCTCCTTTGCGGGCGTTCGCGGGGCTATCACCCTGGCGGGTGTCCTGTCTATCCCGCTGCTGCTGCCAGATGGCAACGTCTTCCCGGCGCGCTATGAACTGGTCTTCCTGGCCGCTGGCGTGATTCTGTTCTCGCTGTTTGTCGGTGTGGTGATGCTACCGATTCTGCTGCAACATCTGGAAGTGGCCGATCATTCTCAGCAACTGAAAGAGGAACGGATTGCCCGCGCGGCGACGGCGGAAGTGGCGATTGTCGCGATCCAGAAAATGGAAGAGCGTCTGGCGGCGGATGCCGAAGAGAACATCGATAACCAGCTTCTGACCGAAGTGAGTTCCCGCGTCATCGGTAACCTGCGGCGTCGTGCCGACGGGCGTAACGATGTTGAGAGTTCGCTCCAGGAAGAGAATCTGGAACGCCGCTTCCGCCTCGCGGCGCTGCGTTCAGAGCGGGCGGAACTGTATCACCTGCGCGCCACGCGTGAAATCAGCAATGAAACGCTGCAAAAACTGCTGCACGATCTCGACTTACTGGAAGCGTTACTGATCGAAAATCAGTAACACCGTCATGTTGCCCGGTGGCGCTTCGCTTACCGGGCCTACAGGTTGTAGGCCGGATAAGGCATTTGCCGCCATCCGGCAACTCAGTTTGCGAGCCGTATTCCTGAATGAGTTTGTTACTCTTGCCAGCTCTCTCACCCCCTCCTATTTTTGCGAAAAAAGGAGGGGATATGTCTGATTATCGGCGTAACTACATTAACGGTGGAACATGGTTTTTTACCGTTAACCTGCGTAATCGCAGAAGTCATCTTTTAACAACACAAATTACGGTGCTCAGAGAGGCTATTTGGATGGCTAAAAGGAACAAACCATTTCAAATCAACGCCTGGGTCGTTCTGCCAGAGCATATGCACTGTATCTGGACTTTGCCTGACAACGAGTATGATTTTTCAGCACGTTGGCGGGCCATTAAAAAGACTTTTTCAAAGTCACTCGGTTTACAGCAGGTCTGGCAGCCCCGTTTCTGGGAACACACCATTCGGGAGCAGAAGGATTACCGACGACATGTTGATTATATTTATATCAATCCCATTAAGCATGGATGGGTAACGCAGGTAAAAGACTGGCCGTATTCAACGTTTCATCGCGATGTGCGGCGAGGTTTATACCCGCAAGATTGGGCAGGTGACATCACATCGTTACAGGCTGGTGAACGGGGGTAGGCCGGATAAGGCGTTAGCCGCCATCCGGCATTGCGATGCTTACCGGGCAACTGAGGGCACTTGCTCCGCCCAAAAACCTTCGCAGCACGATAACCACGCTTTGGCGCTGTGTGAGAGATACACCCCTTCGCGCCAAATCATCCCCAACTGCCAGCGCAACTCGCTTTCCAGTGGGATCCAGCGCAGCGTATTTTTGTCCAGTCGTTCGCAAATGGGCTCTGGCAGAATGGCAATCCCCACGCCTGCCTGCACCATCGCCGCGAGAAAATCCCACTGTCCGCTGCGGACCGCGATACGCGGCTTTACGTCATGCTCGTTGAACAGTCGCATTAACTGGCGGCTCAGGGCGAAATCTTCGTTGTAGATTAACAGCGGATGCTCGGCCAGTGCTTCTGGCGACACTGACTGACAGGTGGTCCACTGGCCGGAGCGCGGCACCAGCACACAAAGGGGGTGGCTGAATACCGGTAACGTCGCCAGACCACTTTCTTCTTCCACGGGTAGCGCGGTCATTGCGACATCCAGTTCACCATTCATCACCGCCTGCTGCACCGTCAGCCCGCCAAACTCGGAAACCTTAAGCTCTACGCCGGGGTAACGCTGGCGAAACAGGCCGATCGGTCCGGCCATCAGCATGCCGACCATCGGCGGGATGCCAAGGCGCAGCAGCCCTTTATTAAGATGGTTGATGTCGCCCAGTTCGGCTTCCAGTTGACGAAACTCGGCCAGAATCGCCAGTCCTCGCTCAAACACCACGCGACCGGTATCGGTGAGCAACAGCTTGCGGCCGTCGCGGATCAGCAGCGTACAGTTCAGTTCATCTTCCAGGTTTTTCAACATCTTACTGATGGTCGGTTGGGTGACAAAGAGTTTCTCCGCTGCGCGGGTGAAGCTCTGTTGGCGCACCACTTCAACAAAATAACGCAGCGTTCTGATATCCATGAGTATTCCTTCCGACTATGCCTGTAATGATTTTAATTCATTTCAGTCATCGGCGGGGTCTCTCTATACTGGCGTTCCGTATTATTTTTCAGGATGTTCCCTCATGGCTGTGGCGATAAGCCGCGTTACGCCTGCCGTTTTGCAACGACTCCAGGTTC
The DNA here is from genome assembly GCF_002880615.1 of Citrobacter freundii complex sp. CFNIH2. Classification (NCBI taxonomy): domain Bacteria; kingdom Pseudomonadati; phylum Pseudomonadota; class Gammaproteobacteria; order Enterobacterales; family Enterobacteriaceae; genus Citrobacter; species Citrobacter freundii complex sp. CFNIH2. Next base: position 4,452,869 of record NZ_CP025757.1, read on the forward strand.
CGGTTCAGGTACTGCTGTATGCAGGTTTGTTTATCGTTGCGCAATATCTTGTCTCCTGGCTGCATCTGCCGTTACCGGCCAATCTGGTGGGGATGGTGCTGATGCTGGCGCTGATTGTCTGTCGCATCCTGCCGCTGAGCTGGGTTCGCGCCGGGGCGCGCTGGCTGCTGGCGGAGATGCTGCTGTTCTTTGTTCCGGCGGTGGTGGCGGTGGTGAACTATGCCCATTTGCTGCTGGTGGACGGCTGGCGGATTTTTTCGGTCATTGCGATCAGTACGCTGATGGTGCTCGGTGCCACGGCATGGGTGGTGGATAAGGTTTATCGCTATGAAATAAGCAGGTTAAACCGTGACTAATCTCCAGCTCAGCGTGCTCTGCCTGGCGATTACGCTGGTTATCTATTTCGCCAATAAACGTCTGTACCGTCGTTTTCGTAAGCTGCCGTTGATGCCGCTGGTACTTACGCCCGCGCTGCTGGTGTTGATGCTGGTGTTGGGGCATATCTCCTGGCAAAGCTATATCGGTGAATCCCATTGGTTGTTGTGGCTGCTTGGCCCGGCAACGATCGCCTTTGCGGTGCCGGTTTATGACAATTTCGCCATTATCAAACGTCACTGGATGTCTCTGACCGCAGGCGTGGTGACGGCGACGGTGGTTGCGGTGACCAGTTCCGTCTGGCTGGCGCGTTTATTTACCCTGCCGGACGAAATTCAGCGCAGCCTGGCGGTGCGTTCGGTGACCACGCCGTTTGCCCTGGCGGCGGCTGAACCACTGGGTGGGCAGCCGGATTTAGTGGCGCTGTTCGTGGTGGTGACCGGCGTCTTTGGCATGGCGGTCGGCGATGCGCTGTTTTTACGTCTGTCGATTCGCGAAGGGATGGCGAAAGGCGCAGGATTTGGCGCGGCGTCGCACGGCGCGGGGACGGCGCGCTCGTATGAGCTTGGTCAGCAGGAGGGCGTGGTTGCCAGCCTGGTGATGATGCTTTCCGGTGTGGTGATGGTGCTGGTCGCCCCGCTGGTAGCAAGGCTGATGTTCTGAGAAGGGATCCCCGGTCAGAGTGACCGGGGAAAAACGTGTCGATTAATGGGCGCGGCCTTGTTCGACTCCGAAGCCCGTCTGGGAACGGATAAACTGAGCCCGGAACTGCTCCCGCTCGCGATTCCCTTCTGCCGAGTTATCGGTGGCAGAGAAGAACCAGATCCCAAGGAATGCCACGCTGATGGAGAACAGCGCCGGGTATTCATACGGGAAGATAGCCTTTTCATGGCCGAGGATTTGTACCCAAATGGTGGGGCCAAGAACCATCAGCACCACGGCAGTCAGCAGGCCCAACCAGCCGCCTAACATCGCGCCACGCGTGGTCAGTTTCGACCAGTACATGGAAAGCAGGATGATCGGGAAGTTGCAGCTCGCGGCGATAGCAAACGCCAGACCCACCATGAAGGCGATGTTCTGATTCTCGAACAGCACGCCGAGAATAATGGCGATGACGCCCAGCACCAGCACGGTGATTTTCGATACCCGCAACTCTTCACGTTCGGTCGCTCCTTTACGGAACACGTTCGCATACAGATCGTGAGAAACCGCGGATGCGCCCGCCAGCGTCAGACCGGCGACGACCGCCAGAATGGTGGCAAAGGCCACGGCGGAAATAAAGCCGAGGAACAGGTTGCCGCCCACCGCATTCGCCAGGTGTACCGCCGCCATGTTGTTTCCGCCAATCAACGCGCCCGCCGCGTCTTTATACGCCGGATTCGCACCGACCAGCATAATGGCGCCGAAACCGATGATGAAGGTCAGGATGTAGAAGTAACCCATAAAGCCGGTGGCGTAGAACACGCTCTTACGCGCTTCGCGGGCATCGCTGACCGTGAAGAAGCGCATCAGGATGTGCGGCAGGCCCGCCGTACCAAACATCAGGCCAAGTCCCAGTGAGAGCGCGGAGATCGGGTCTTTCACCAGCCCGCCAGGGCTCATAATCGCACTGCCTTTCGGGTGGACCGCCATCGCTTCGGTGAACAGGTTATTGAAGCTAAAGCCGACGTGCTTCATCACCATAAAGGCCATAAAGCTGGCGCCGAACAGCAGCAGCACGGCTTTGATGATCTGCACCCACGTGGTCGCCAGCATGCCGCCGAACAGCACGTACATCATCATCAGCACGCCGACCAGCACCACCGCAATGTGGTAGTTCAGGCCGAACAGCAGTTCAATCAGTTTGCCCGCGCCGACCATTTGCGCGATCAGATAAAGGGCAACCACCACCAGCGAACCACAGGCCGACAGAATACGGATCGGACCTTGCTTCAGGCGATAAGAGGCCACATCGGCAAAGGTATAGCGACCGAGGTTACGCAGACGTTCAGCGATCAGAAACAGGATGATCGGCCAGCCGACGAGGAAGCCCAGCGAGTAGATTAACCCGTCATAACCGGAGGTAAACACCAGCGCGGAGATCCCGAGGAATGACGCCGCCGACATGTAATCGCCCGCAATCGCCAGTCCGTTCTGGAAGCCGGTGATATTCCCGCCCGCCGTATAGTAGTCGCTGCGTGAACGTACGCGTTTAGAGGCCCAGTACGTAATACCCAGCGTAAACACAACGAAAATCAGGAACATGACAATCGCCTGCCAGTTGGTCGGCTGGCGTTGTACTGCACCGCTAATGGCATCCGCCGCGTTGGCCGCGAAGGGTAGTGTGGCGGCAAGCGCCGTCAGGACTCTCTTCATGATGCGTTAACCTCGCGCAGTACTGCATTGTTCAGACGGTCGAATTCGCCGTTCGCCCGCCAGATATAGATGCCGGTCAGAACGAAGGAGATCAGAATCACCCCCACGCCAATCGGAATACCCCGGGTGACACTGGTTCCCTCGTGAAGCGGGGTTCCCAGCCAGCCAGGCGCAAAAGCAATCAGTAGAATAAAGCTGATATAGACCACCAGCATGATGATCGACAGTATCGTGGCAAACCGTTGCCTTTTTTCAACTAATTCCCTGAAACGCGCACTGTCTTCTATCCGCTGATAAATGGTGTCATTCATCACAGAGTCTCCAGAGGCCCCCTGAGTCTTTCGCGTCACAGGTGCGTTGGCCGCACTTGCCCACCCCAGTCACATAGTGAACTATGCTGCTGGGATGTGCTCGCTTGCCGCTTTCCTGTGACACGAAATCCTTTGGGGAGGTTTTTATATTTTCCCTCCCAATGAAGAGAGGGTAGGGTCAGAACCTGTAGGCCCGATAAGCAGCGCGCCATCGGGCATTTCACGGTGGTGGTTATGATGGCATCGCGATGGCCTGCTTCTCTTCGAGCAGCTTCTCTACTACGCCAGGATCGGCGAGCGTCGAGGTATCGCCCAGATTGCTGGTATCGCCCGCCGCGATCTTGCGCAAAATACGACGCATGATTTTGCCGGAACGGGTTTTTGGCAGTGAGTCGGTCCAGTGCAGCACGTCTGGCGTCGCCAGCGGGCCAATCTCTTTACGGACCCAGTTGCGCACTTCGGCGTACAGCTCAGGGGACGGTTCTTCGCCGTGATTCAGCGTCACATAGGCATAAATCGCCTGGCCCTTGATGTTATGCGGAATACCGACCACCGCCGCTTCGGCGATCTTCGGATGCGCCACCAGCGCGGATTCAATCTCCGCCGTGCCCAGACGGTGACCGGAGACATTCAGCACGTCGTCGACGCGGCCGGTGATCCAGTAGTAACCGTCTTCGTCACGACGCGCGCCGTCGCCGCTGAAGTACATGTTTTTAAAGGTTGAGAAGTAGGTTTGCTCAAAGCGTTCGTGATCGCCGAACAGCGTACGCGCCTGTCCCGGCCAAGAGTCGGTGATCACCAGGTTGCCTTCGGTGGCCCCTTCCTGCGGATTGCCTTCGTTATCCACCAGCGCTGGCTGCACGCCGAAGAACGGACGGGTCGCGGAACCCGCTTTCAGTTCGGTTGCGCCCGGCAGCGGGGTAATCATGAAGCCACCGGTTTCGGTCTGCCACCAGGTATCCACCACCGGGCATTTTTCGTTACCGATCTTTTTCCAGTACCACTCCCACGCTTCCGGGTTGATGGGCTCGCCAACCGATCCCAGAATGCGCAGCGATGAGCGGTCAGTGCCCTCAATCGCCTTATCGCCTTCCGCCATCAGGGCGCGGATCGCCGTCGGCGCGGTGTAGAGAATGTTGACCTTATGCTTATCCACCACCTGGCTCATGCGCGCCGGCGTTGGCCAGTTCGGCACCCCTTCAAACATCAGCGTGGTAGCGCCACAGGCCAGCGGCCCATACAGCAGGTAGCTATGTCCGGTAACCCAACCCACGTCGGCGGTACACCAGTAGATATCGCCCGGATGGTAGTCAAACACATACTTAAAGGTCGTTGCGGCATACACCAGATAGCCGCCGGTGGTGTGCAACACGCCCTTCGGTTTACCGGTGGAGCCCGAGGTATAGAGGATGAACAGCGGATCTTCGGCGTTCATCTCTGCGGGTTGATGCTCAGGGCTGGCTTTTTCAATCAGATCGCTCCACCACAGGTCACGACCTTCCTGCCACTCGATGTTGCCGCCGGTGCGCTTGAGTACAACCACATGCTCGATGGTTTTCACGTTCGGGTTTTTCAGCGCATCGTCGACGTTTTTCTTCAACGGAATGCTGCGACCGGCGCGCACGCCTTCGTCAGCGGTAATCACCAGCTTCGAACTGGAATCAATGATGCGCCCGGCGACCGCTTCCGGTGAGAAACCGCCGAAGATCACCGAATGTACGGCGCCAATGCGGGCGCAGGCCAGCATCGCGACGGCGGCCTCTGGCACCATCGGCATATAGATCGCCACCACATCGCCTTTTTTAATACCCAGATCCTGCAGCGTATTGGCGAAACGACAGACATCGCGATGCAGTTCGCGATAGCTAATATGTTTGCTCTGCGAGGCGTCATCGCCTTCCCAGATGATGGCGGTGCGTTCGCCATTTTCCTGCAGGTGGCGGTCGAGACAGTTGGCCGCCAGGTTCAGCGTGCCGTCCTCATACCATTTAATGGAGACATTGCCTGGCGCGAAAGAGGTGTTCTTCACTTTCTGGTACGGCGTGATCCAGTCGAGAATTTTTCCCTGCTCGCCCCAGAAGGTATCTGGCTCGTTAATAGATTGTTGGTACTTCGCTTCGTACTGCTCCGGATTAATCAGGCAACGATCCGCAATGTTTGCGGGAATAGCGTGTTTGTGAATTTGGCTCATGGCTTTTGTTCTCCTTGTAGGATGTTAATAATATGTCTCACAAACGTTAAATGTAGGGGCTTTGACAGTTTTGTTTAGGTTTTGCGCGACAGATCACGCAATACAGGAATTGTGCAAATTAACGGCAATACGTTTTTTGAAGGAAACCAACAAAAGTTGGTAAAATCTTTCCGTTACAGAGGGTTATGTTAATTGTTCACGAACGGTGATCGCGGTCGAAAAAGGGGAAAGGAGTAGAGAAAAAACGGCCTGACTAACTCTAAAGTGGTATTTTACATACACTTACAATTGATTAAAGACAACATTTTGTGTGTGGTTTTTTGTTACATCTAGATTAGGGCAATGTCATGGCGGTGTGTGTGGTTATCGTCATGGATAGAATAAAAAAGAACCGTCATTGAACGCAATGGCGCAATCTGGATGAGACCTCTATGGCAAGGATTACACTACGCGCACGCCGTTTCTTCAGCCTGATCGTACCGCTGTTTTTCATTTCTGCGGTTTATGCTGAGCAAACGCCCGAACCCGCAAAGACTGTTACCGTTGAAGCGAAGAATGAAGTCTTCGCCCCTCAGCATCCCGATCAATACCTCTCATGGAAAGCGACCTCAGAACAATCAAAACGTGAAGACGCATTAGCGGAAGATCCTCGTCTGGTGATCTTGTGGGCGGGATATCCGTTCTCCCGTGATTACAACAAACCGCGTGGGCACGCCTATGCGGTGACTGATGTGCGTGAAACCTTACGTACCGGCGCCCCAAAAAATGCTGAAGACGGTCCACTGCCGATGGCGTGCTGGAGCTGTAAAAGCCCGGACGTGGCGCGTCTGATCCAGAAAGACGGTGAAGACGGCTACTTCCACGGCAAATGGGCGCGCGGCGGTCCGGAAATCGTGAATAACCTGGGCTGCGGCGATTGCCATAACACGGCGTCACCTGACTTTGCGAAAGGTAAACCTGAGCTGACGTTGTCTCGCCCGTACGCTGAACGAGCGATGGAGACCATCGGCAAGCCGTTCGATAAAGCCGGTCGTTTCGACCAGCAGTCGATGGTTTGCGGACAATGCCACGTTGAATATTATTTTGACGGCAAAGACAAAGCCGTTAAGTTCCCGTGGGATGACGGCATGAAAGTCGAAGACATGGAGAAATACTATGACGCCATTACCTTCGCTGACTGGACCAACTCGCTGTCAAAAGCGCCGATGCTGAAAGCACAGCATCCGGAATATGAAACCTGGAGCGTGGGTATTCACGGCAAAAACAATGTGACCTGTATCGACTGTCACATGCCGAAAGTGCAGAACGCCGAAGGCAAACTCTATACCGATCACAAGATTGGCAACCCATTCGACAACTTCCCGCAAACCTGTGCGAACTGCCATACCCAGGATAAAGCCTCTCTGCAAAATGTGGTCGCTGAGCGTAAGAAGGCGATCAATGGGCTGAAAATCAAGGTTGAAGATCAACTGGTTCGTGCTCACTTCGAAGCGAAAGCAGCCTGGGATGCGGGCGCAACGGAAGCGGAAATGAAGCCGATTCTGAGCGATATCCGTCACGCGCAGTGGCGCTGGGATCTGGCCATTGCCTCTCACGGTATCCATATGCACGCACCGGAAGAAGGTCTGCGGATGTTAGGCATCGCGATGGACAAAGCTGCCGATGCCCGGACTAAACTGGCGCGTCTGCTGGCAACCAAAGGCATCACCCATGAAATCGCGATTCCGGATATCTCCACCAAAGAGAAAGCCCAGGCGGCCATTGGTCTGAACATGCAGCAGATTAACGCCGATAAACAGGACTTTATCAAAACGGTGATCCCGCAGTGGGAAGAACAGGCGCGTAAAAACGGTTTGTTAAGCCAATAACCCCATTCCGCCTCGCAAGGGGCGGATAACTCAACGGAGTGAATATGAGCGTATTCCGTTCGTTATTAACTGCTGGGGTGCTGGCGTCAGGTCTGTTATGGAGCCTGAGTGGGATAACCGCCACGCCAACGCCGCAGGAGTCTGAACGCTGGACGGTCACCCAACAGCGTAGCCCGGATGCCGCGTGTCTGGACTGTCACAAGCCGGATACCGAAGGGATGCATGGTAAGCATGCGTCTGTGACCAATCCGAACAATAAACTGCCGGTCACCTGTACCAACTGTCATGGCAAGCCATCGCCTCAGCACCGTGAAGGGGCGAAGGATGTGATGCGCTTTAACGAGCCGATGTACAACGTGGAGCAGCAGAACAGCGTTTGTCTGTCCTGTCACTTGCCTGAGCAGTTGCAAAAAGCGTTCTGGCCGCACGATGTCCACGTTACTAAAGTGGCCTGCGCCAGTTGTCACTCGCTGCATCCGAAGCAAGACACGATGCAGACGTTAAGCGATAAAGGACGAGTTAAAATTTGCGTCGATTGCCACAGCGATCAGCGTAACAACCCGAACTTTAATCCGGCGTCTGTTCCTTTGCTTAAGGAGCATCCATGAGTTGCTCTCGTCGCCAGTTCATCACCGGCGTCGGCGCGCTGGTGGCCGTCAGCGGTACTGCAGGACGCGTGGTGGCGAAAACGTTGAATATCAACGGCGTGCGATACGGCATGGTGCATGATGAATCATTGTGCATCGGCTGTACCGCCTGTATGGATGCCTGTCGGGAAGTCAACAACGTGCCGGAGGGGGTGTCGCGACTGACCATCATTCGCAGCGAACCGCTGGGCACGTTTCCGGATGTGAAGTACCGCTTCTTCCGCCATTCGTGCCAGCACTGCGATCACGCGCCGTGCGTTGACGTCTGCCCGACCGGAGCGTCGTATCGCGATGCCGCGAATGGCATCGTGGATGTGAACCCGGATCTCTGCGTCGGCTGCCAGTACTGCATCGCCGCCTGTCCGTACCGTGTGCGCTTTATCCATCCGGTCACGAAAACGGCGGATAAATGCGATTTCTGCCGTAAAACCAATCTGAAAGCGGGCAAACTGCCTGCCTGCGTCGAGTCTTGCCCGACGAAGGCGCTGACGTTTGGCAATCTGGACGATCCTGACAGCGATATTTCCCGGCTGCTGCGGCAGAAAACCACCTATCGCTACAAGCTGGCGCTGGGTACCAAACCGAAGGTCTACCGCGTTCCCTTTAAATATGGGGAGGTGAGCCAATGACAAACGCATCTGCTTTCCATTTTGAATCGCTGGTGTGGGACTGGCCCATCGCCATCTATCTGTTTCTGATCGGTATCTCTGCCGGACTGGTAACGCTGTCAATCCTGCTGCGCCGTTACCATCCGGAGGCGGGCGGAGCGGACAGTACGCTGCTGCGCACTACGCTGGTGGTGGGGCCGGGGGCGATTATTCTCGGCCTGCTGATTCTGATCTTCCACCTGACGCGTCCCTGGACCTTCTGGAAGCTGATGTTCCACTACAGCTTTACGTCGGTGATGTCGATGGGGGTTCTGTTATTCCAGTTGTATATGGTTGTGCTGATTCTGTGGCTGGCTATCATCTTTCAAAAAGAGGTGATGGCCCTGCAACAGCGTTGGTTCCCCCGTCTGGGACTGGTGCAGAAGGTGTTGGCGCTGTTAACGCCGTTCAACCGTGGACTCGAAACGCTGATGCTGGTACTGGCGGTGCTGCTGGGCGCCTACACCGGCTTCCTGCTTTCGGTGTTGAAATCCTACCCGTTCCTGAATAACCCGATTCTTCCGGTGCTGTTCCTGTTTTCCGGGATCTCTTCCGGTGCGGCGGTGGCGCTGATCGCGATGGCATTACGTCAGCGTGGTAATCCGCACAGTACCGAGGCGCATTTTATTCACCGCGTGGAAACCCCGGTGGTGTGGCTGGAGATCTTCTTGCTGGCCGCCTTCTTTGTGGGGCTGGCTTTGGGCGATGACGGCAAAATGCGTGCGCTGTCGGCGGCGTTGGGTGGCGGCTTCTGGACCTGGTGGTTCTGGATCGGCGTCGCGGGGCTGGGACTGATCGTTCCGATGCTACTGAAACCCTGGGCCAACCGCGGTTCGACGTTTCACGGGGTGCTGGCGGTATGTGGTGCCAGCCTGACGGGCGTACTGTTGCTGCGCTTTTTCATTCTCTATGCTGGACAGCTCACGGTTGCATAAGCATGGCTGTGAGGGAAAGGTGATTTCTGGACGTACTCCTTCCTGAAGCCGGTTTTCTGGCGCTGTTATTCAGTCTCGGGGTCAACGTGTTGACCCCGCTTGCCGTACTGGCCGGTGAACGCCTGCGCTGGCAGGGCGTCATGCGTCTGGCGAGCGTGGGCACCTGGGCGCAATTTGCGTGCCTGCTGCTTGCCTTCTTGATTCTGGTGTTCTGCTTTCTGACCAGCGATTTCTCGGTTACCTATGTGGCCCAACATAGTCACAGCCTGCTGTCGTGGGGACTCAGGCTGGCGGCAGTGTGGGGTGGTCACGAAGGGTCTCTGCTGCTGTGGGTGTTATTTCTGTCCGGCTGGAGCGCGCTGTTTGCCTGGCGCTATCGCCGCGAATCTGATCCTCTGTTTCCGTTCACGCTCAGTGTACTCTCGGCGATCACCGCATTGCTGCTGCTGTTTGTGGTGTTCTGGTCCGATCCGTTTGCCCGTATCTTTCCGCCAGCGATAGAAGGGCGCGATCTTAACCCGATGCTGCAACATCTGGGGCTGATCCTGCATCCGCCGCTGCTGTATCTGGGGTACGGTGGCCTGATGGTCGCCGCCGGCGTGGCGCTGGCGTCGTTGCTGCGCGGTGATTTCACGACGTTGACTGCCTGGGTATGCTGGCGCTGGGCGCTGCCCGGTTGGTGTGCACTGACGCTTGGCATCATTCTCGGTTCATGGTGGGCCTATTGCGAACTGGGGTGGGGCGGCTGGTGGTTCTGGGACCCGGTGGAAAACGCGTCTTTATTACCCTGGCTTTCTGCCAGCGCGCTACTGCATAGCCTGTATGTGTCGCGTGAACGCGGCATTTTTCGCCACTGGTCGCTACTGCTGGCCATTGTCACGCTCATCCTCTCTTTGCTGGGAACGCTGATTGTCCGTTCCGGCATTCTCGTTTCCGTACACGCTTTTGCGCTGGATAACGTGCGCGCCGTGCCGTTGTTTGCCCTCTTTGCCATTCTGAGTCTGGCCGCGCTCGGCTTGTACGGCTGGCGCGCGCGGACTAACCAACAGGCCGTTCGTCTGGGCGGCTGGTCACGCGAAATGCTGATTCTGGCGGCGCTGCTGCTCTTTTGCGCGGTACTGCTGATCGTGCTGATTGGAACGCTCTACCCAATGCTTTATGGCCTGTTGGGGTGGGGAAGACTCTCCGTGGGCGCGCCGTATTTCAATCGCGCCACCTTGCCGTTTGGCCTGTTGATGCTGGTGGTGATCGTGATCACGATGGTCAGGAGCCGGAAGGGGGCCGTACACCGTCAGCTTCCGGCGCTGCTGGCGCACGCTGGCGTGCTGGTTTTTGCCGCGGGGGTTCTCTTCTCCAGCGGCAGTCGCCAGGAGGTAAGCCTTAACCTGAGTCCAGGTCAGCAGGTTGAACTGGCGGGTTATACCTTCCGCTTTGAACGGCTGGATCTGGCCGCGAAAGGGAACTACACCACCGAAAAGGCGCTTATTACGCTGTGGCAGGGCGACAAACGAATCGGCAGCCTGACGCCCGAGCGGCGCTTTTATTCCGCCCGCCGCCAGCAAATGATGGAGCCGGGCATCCGCTGGGATCTGCTTCATGACTGGTATGCGGTGATGGGTGAAAAAACGGGCGAGGAGCGGTATGCCATGCGCCTGTATGTGCAGAGCGGTGTGCGCTGGATTTGGGGCGGGGGGCTGTTAATGATTGCCGGGGCGCTGCTCAGCGGCTGGCGGGGGAGAAAGCGCGATGCGTAGTCATATTTGCAATGTGCCGGATGGCGGCGCAAGCGCCTTATCCGGCCTACGATTTACGCGCGGCGTAGGTCTGATAAGCGCAGCGTCATCAGGCGCTCTCATGGCGTTTATCTTTCTATTGGTTATCTCCTTTTCCGCTCATGCTCAGGTGGTTGATACCTGGGCTTTTGATAACCCGCAGCAACAGGAAAAGGCGCTGTCGATCGCCAGCCAACTGCGCTGTCCGCAGTGCCAGAATCAAAACTTGCTGGAATCCAATGCCCCGGTTGCGGTCAGCATGCGCCACCAGGTCTATACGATGGTGGCTGAAGGGAAAGATGAAGCTGAAATCACCGCCTGGATGACCGCGCGGTACGGTGATTTTGTCCGCTATAACCCGCCGCTCACCGGACAGACGCTGCTGCTGTGGGCGTTGCCGTGCCTGCTGTTGCTGCTGGTGGGCGGCGTGCTCTGGCGGGTCAGTACGCGCCAGCGTAAAGAGGAGGGCGAACCATGAGTCTGTCCGAACGCTCAGATGCATCTTCCCGTCCATTGCCGGTGAAGTGGCTGGCGCTGGTCGTTGGGCTGATGATTATCGTTTGCCTCAGTGGCTATCTGCTGTCGCCAAAATGGCAGGCCGTGCGAGACGAACAACGACGACGGGCCGATCCGCTACATGAATTTGCAGAGACCGCGACGCCGGAGGCCCAACTGATAGCTCTGCAAAAACAGATTCGCGCCAACCCACAGGACAGCGAAAAGTGGGCGCTCCTCGGCGAGTATTATCTGTGGCGCAATGATTACGATAATGCGCTGCTGGCTTATGGTCAGGCGCTGCGTAGCCGAGGAGAGAATGCGGAGATCTATTCGGCGCTGGCGACCGTGCTCTACTACCAGGCCGGGCAGCACATGACGCCGACGACCCGCGAGATGATTGATAAGGCGCTGGCGCTGGATGCCTCGGAAGTTACCGCGCTGATGCTACTGGCGTCGGATGCATTTATGCAGGCGGATTACAAACAGGCGATTTTGCAGTGGCAAAAAGTCCTGGATTTAAATTCGCCGCGGGTGAATCGTGCGCAGCTGATAGAGTCGATTAATATGGCAAAGTTGTTACAGAATCGGCAGAAATAGTTTTGTGATCTGTGCGATTTATCTGTTTAAAAAACAGGCAAATGAACCTCGCGGCCAAAATAATTCATGATAGTTATAATTCAAAAATTTAGATTTAAAAATCTTTCCATAACAAATAGTTATGCAATATAAACCCGATAAATTCGCGTTATTATGCATTATTTCAGCGAAAAGCCCTGTTCTTAAAGGGTTGCGCAAGATGCCCTGCAAATGGTACTGATTATACACCCGTCATATTTCAAGCTGCAGGTGTGTTGGCATGACTCGCCCTAAAGGGCCGCTTACCCCAGTCACTTACTGATGTAAGCTCCCGGGGATTCGCTGCGTCGTCGCCTTCCTGCAACTCGAATTATTTAGGGTGTAAGCGTTAATAAAATCGACAAACCAACGCAACACAATTCATACCCTTTCAGTATGTAACCATTCCTGTTTTTTACCGGAGTGGTGTTCCATTGAGGAAGTCCGTCGTTATGAAAAGTTTTAAACTCAGCCTGGCCTGGCAGATCCTGATTGCCATGGTGCTGGGCATTTTACTCGGCAGTTATCTGCATTATCACAGCGACAGCCGCGAGTGGCTGATTGCAAACCTGCTCTCTCCGGCAGGGGATATCTTCATCCATCTGATTAAAATGATCGTTGTGCCGATTGTGATCTCCACGCTGATTGTCGGGATTGCCGGTGTCGGCGATGCGAAACAGCTGGGACGTATTGGTGCAAAAACCATTCTCTATTTCGAAGTGATCACGACCATCGCCATTATCCTCGGGATTACGTTGGCGAATGTGTTCCAGCCGGGTTCCGGCATTGATATGTCGCAACTGGCGACCGTGGACATTTCGAAATACCAGAACACGACGGCAGAGGTGCAGAGCCACGCGCATGGCCTGATGGGCACCATTCTGTCGCTGGTCCCGACAAACATCGTTGCTTCGATGGCGAAAGGCGACATGCTGCCAATCATCTTCTTCTCGGTGCTGTTTGGTCTGGGGCTTTCCTCGCTACCGGCAACGCATCGTGAGCCGCTGGTGACGGTGTTCCGCTCCATTTCTGAAACCATGTTTAAAGTGACGCACATGGTCATGCGCTATGCGCCGATCGGGGTGTTCGCGCTGATCGCCGTGACCGTGGCGAACTTCGGTTTTGCCTCGCTGTGGCCGTTGGCGAAGCTGGTGCTGTTGGTTCACTTCGCGATCTTGTTCTTCGCGCTGGTGGTGCTGGGTATCGTCGCGCGTATTTGCGGGCTGAGTATCTGGATCCTGATCCGCATTCTGAAAGACGAATTGATTCTGGCGTACTCCACCGCCAGCTCTGAAAGCGTGTTGCCGCGAATTATCGAGAAGATGGAAGCCTATGGCGCGCCAGCCTCGATCACCAGTTTTGTGGTGCCGACCGGGTACTCGTTTAACCTCGATGGCTCGACCCTGTATCAGAGTATTGCGGCGATCTTCATCGCGCAGTTGTACGGTATTGACCTGTCGCTGTGGCAGGAAATCGTGCTGGTGCTGACGCTGATGGTGACATCGAAAGGGATTGCTGGCGTGCCGGGCGTCTCCTTCGTGGTACTGCTGGCAACGCTTGGTAGCGTGGGCATCCCGCTGGAAGGCCTGGCCTTTATCGCCGGGGTTGATCGTATTCTCGACATGGCGCGTACGGCGCTGAACGTGGTGGGGAATGCGCTGGCGGTATTGGTTATCGCCAAATGGGAACACAAGTTTGATCGCAAAAAAGCGCTGGCGTATGAGCGCGAAGTATTGGGTCAATTCGATAAGACCGCCCAGTAACGGTAAACGGCCTGCCGGATGGCGCTGCGCTTATCCGGCCTACGGGCTGGTATCGCTTGTGCCGGATGGCGGCTTCGCCTTATCCGGCCTACGGGCCGGTATCGCTTATGCCGGATGGCGGCTTCGCCTTATCAGGCCTACGAGTCGGTATCGCTTGTAGGCCGGATGAGCAAAGCGCCATCCGGCAATCTGAGTCAGCCGTTCGTTAATCGGTCAAACTCTTCGCAGCCGGTATCGAAGCCTTCGGTACAGCTCAGATTCAACCAGTGCAGCGCCTTCTGTTTATTCTTCTCAATAAAGCCCTGTTCGCCGTTCAGAAACAGCATTCCCGCCCAGTATTCGGAATACCCGGTGCGAGAGATGGCAGAACTGCGCTTGAAATACCAGGTGGCTTTATCATCATCAGCCTGAATCCCGACGCCGTTGGCATAAATCAGGCCGAGCAACATCTGCGCATCCACAGCAACATCGCTCTCCAGATTTTCAGAGGCGTTTTGCAGCAGGGAAATGGCTTTGGGGTAATCGGGTTTACCGGCCTGAGTATTGACCAGAATACGTGCCAGCGTAATTTCACCCGCTTTACTGCCCGCCTGAGCGGCCTTTTCCGCCAGCATTTTCGCTTCAGGGTAATCCAGACTGACCGGGTTAGTGATTTTAATTTGCGCCAACAGCGCACAGGCGTCCGCATCGCCATTGTCGGCGGATTTCTGTGCCCAGTATTCGGCTTTACTCAAATCGCCGAAGCTAAACCAGCTGTCAGCAAGGTAATATTGCGCGCGTTTGTCACCGGCCTCTGCGGCCTGCAAATACTGGCTTCCAGGCTCAGGATTGGCAGCACGGGCAAAGAATGTCATCAATAACATCAATGCAAGAAGTGGTTTCATTATTAAGTTTTAATTAGGGTACGGAATGGACAGTATAAAGAGATCGTATGGATAAAAAAACAGCCTCCAGGGTGGAGGCTGTTGAGATGCATCAACGTTGTGGTCAGCCCATTGCGGTTTCGCGCAGGCGGGCCTTCAGCTTGTTGTATTCATCAATCACGTACTGCTCGGCGGCGGACTGATCGGCAATCGGCTCCACGCGCACGGCGCAATACTTGTACTCCGGCGTTTTGGTAATCGGGCTTAAGTTCTCGGTCACCAGCTCGTTACAGGCGCCAATCCACCACTGGTAGGTCATATAGATCGCCCCTTTGTTCGGGCGTTCGCTGACCTGCGCGCGGGTGATAATTTTGCCTTTACGCGAGTGAACCCACACCAGCGCTTCATCTTCAATGCCCAGACGCGCCGCGTCGGCCGTGTTGATTTGCGCATAGCCTGGCTCGTCCGCCAGCGCGGCCAGAGCCGCACAGTTACCGGTCATCGAACGACAGGAGTAGTGGCCGACTTCACGCACCGTCGACAGTACCATCGGGTACTCTTCGGTGAGTTTATCGATCGGCGCGACCCAGTCACAGGTGAAGAACTGCGCCATGCCGTTCGGGGTATCAAACTTCTCTTTAAAGAGGTAAGAGGTCCCCTGATCGGCGTCCGACGTATCGCGGCAAGGCCACTGGATGTAACCCAGTTCGCCCATCTTCTCGTAAGTCGCCCCGTAGAAATCCGGGCACAGATGACGCAACTCATCCCAGATCTCCTGGGTGTTGTTGTAGTGCATCGGATACCCCATCCGGGTGGCGATCTCACTGATGATTTGCCAGTCGGTTTTCAGATCCCACTTCGGCTCAACGGCTTTAAAGAAGCGCTGGAAACCACGGTCAGCGGCGGTAAAGACCCCTTCATGCTCGCCCCACGACGTCGACGGTAAAATAACATCCGCCGCCGATGCGGTTTTGGTCATAAAGATGTCCTGCACGATGACCAGTTCCAGATCCTCAAAGCCTTTACGCACCGCAGAGAGTTCCGCATCCGTTTGCAACGGATCTTCGCCCATGATGTACGCCGCGCGCACTTCGCCATGTGCCGCACGGTGCGGCAGTTCGCTGATGCGATAGCCGGTGTGTGCAGGCAGGCTGTCCACGCCCCAGGCTTTGGCGAATTTCTCGCGGTTAGCCGGATCTTTCACGTACTGATAGCCCGGATAGGTATCCGGTAGCGCACCCATATCGCACGCGCCCTGAACGTTGTTCTGGCCACGTACCGGGTTAACGCCCACGCTGGGCTTACCGAGGTTGCCGGTCAGCATTGCGAGGCTGGTCAGTGAACGCACGGTTTCTACACCCTGATAGAACTGGGTGACGCCCATGCCCCACAGGATCGCTGCGCTTTTCGCACTGGCATACATCCGCGCCGCCTGGCGAATTTCACTCGCGCTGACGCCGGTTATCTCCTCGACGGACTCCGGCGTATAGCCTTCGACAATCTTGCGGTACTCTTCAAAGCCTTCCGTACGCGAGGCCACAAACGCCTGGTCGTACAGATTTTCTTCAATAATGACATGGCCCATCGCGTTCAACAGCGCGATATTCGAGCCGTTTCGCAGTGCGATGTGCATGTCGGCAATGCGCGCGGTTTCAATTTTGCGCGGATCGCAGACGATAATTTTCGCCCCATTACGTTTAGCGTTAATCACGTGATTCGCCACAATCGGGTGGGAATCCGCCGGGTTGTAGCCGAAGATAAACACTAAATCGGTGTTATCAATTTCGTTAATTGCATTACTCATTGCGCCGTTACCGACCGACTGGTGCAGACCTGCAACCGATGGGCCGTGTCAGACGCGAGCGCAGCAGTCAACGTTATTGGTACCAATAACGGCGCGCGCAAATTTTTGCATGATGTAGTTGGTTTCATTCCCGGTGCCACGCGACGAGCCGGTCGTCTGGATGGCATCAGGGCCGTATTTCGCTTTGATGGCGCTCAGGCGTTCGGCGACATAGTTCAGCGCTTCATCCCAGGAAACAGATTCCAGCTTGCCGCCACGCTGGCGACGAATCATAGGGGTTTTCAGGCGCGGGGTCAGGATCTGGGTATCGTTAATAAAATCCCAGCCGTAATAGCCCTTCAGACACAGGGTACCCTGATTGGTTTTCCCCTGCGCCGCCTCAGCCCGGACGATTTTGCCGTTATCGACCACCAGGTTGATCTTGCAACCTGATGCGCAATACGGGCAAACCGTGACGACTTTTTTCATCGGTCTCGCTCCAGTTAATCAAATCGCGCATACACGCTTGTCGCCCTGAGTATGCATCTTTTATGCCACATTTTAATTGGGGGCTTTCCCTGATATTACGGGTAATTTTTGGACAAAACCCTGACGAAAAACAGGCTGTCGTCATATTTGACGTGACGATTTCCCGTGAATGACAACACATCGCCCCTGCACAACGGCGGGGCCGCGCTGGCCGAATTTGAGATTCGTCCTCTGGTTGCATCAGGTTGCGTTAACTACCGTAGAAACCGTCCCCTTTTGAGGCAGGTTTTATGAAACGTACCCCGACGCTCTTTTTATTCAGCCTGCTGTTGCTGGCGACCGTGCCGACACAGGCCGATATCATTGATGATGCCATCGGCAACATTCAGCAGGCGATCAACGATGCCTATAAGCCTGACAGCAACAGTGGGCGGGATTATGAGGATTCGCGTGACGACAGGTGGCAGAACGAAATGAGCGACGATCGCCGCAGACAGTATGATGACCGTCGCCGTCAGTTTGAGGACCGACGACGTCAATTGGATGATCGCCAGCGCCAGCTCGATCGTGAGCGCCGCCAACTGGAAGATGAAGAGCGGCGAATGGAAGAGGATTACGAGCGTTAATCCACCACAATCTGCATCCCGTCATAGCCCGCTTCAAATCCGTTCGGGAGCGGGTTATCCATCAGCCAGACGTCAAACTGGTGGCTGATATGAGTGAGGATCACCTGCGGGCAGCGAATCACCTCATTGAGCGCCATCACTGTGGTTAAATCACAGTGATTATGCGGCGGTTGGGGACGCGGCGGATGGCTACAGTCAATGACGATAACCTGCGGTTGATTGTTGAGCAGAAAGGTGAGCGTTTTATCGGGCAGTCCGGCGGTGTCAGACAGCCACGCCACGCGGCTGTGCGCGGTCTCCAGAAGATAACCCAACGTCAGCTTTGAGTGATTTAGCGGTAGCGGTGTGACCTGCAATCCCTGTAACTCAAACACCACAAACGGCTCGATAGCGTGGCTAAAGTCGAGAATGCCGGGATGCTTAAACAGATCGTCGCACCCCTGTTCGTCCGGCGGGCCGTACACCGGGATGGACGCCCCAACGCCCCAGCGCAGCGGAAACAATCCCTGTACGTGATCCATATGGTAGTGGGTGAGTAAAAACTGTCGAAAGCTGCCCGCCGGCCAGTCGTCCATCAGGTGCGGTATGCCCGCATCCAGCAGCGTCACCGTATCGTTGAATTTGACCACGCCGCTACACGGGCGTCTACGATACTGTTCCTGCAGGCGTGCGCGACGACAGGCAGCACAGTCGCAGCCAAACGCGGGTACCCCTTGCGCACCGCCGGTGCCGCTTAGCGTGATGCTCAGACTCATCGTGACTCCCCTTGTCGTATCGCGCCGGATGGCGACGCGAGCGTCTTATCCGGCCTGCGTACCTCACAATGCTTTTGTGAAGCGAAAATGGCTCTGTTCGTAGCCTTCGCGCTGATAAAAACGGTGGGCATCATGACGCTTCACGCTGGTGGACAGTTCTGTCATCTCCGCACCTGCCTCACGGGCTTCCTGTTCCGCCCATGCCAGTAACTGGCTGCCGATTTTCAGACCCCGCGCCTGCGGCATCACCACCAGTTCCTGAATCTCGCCAATCCAGTTGGCGTGATGTAAATGATACTGCAGATGCAGGCCAATTAGCCCAACCGCCTGACCCTCAAGCAGTGCCAGTTGATAGCGCAGTCGGGCATCCTGCAAATTGGCGGTGAACCCGGCGCGAAAAGTCGGGTAATCAAAGTGGGCTTGCTTCAGTTCGCAGATGAGCGCGTACACGGCCTCGGTGTCTTGTCCGGTGGCGCGACGAAGTTCACAGGCAGACATGGCGTTGCTCCTTACGTCCCATTAAGGTTAACAGCGAATCGACGGACTGGTGCAAACTGCCATCGTTATTGAGCATATGGCAGTCAAACGGAGCATAGCGGGCGGCGCGTTCAAGACGCGCGGCGATCTCAGGTTCGCTTTCCCGCCCGCGCGTCTGTAAGCGCTGGCGCAAAATTGTCGGGGAGACCTGCAAGCAGACCGGCAGCAGCGCCGTGCCGTAGCGCGCCTGCGCCTGGGGCAGATGTGCGCGTGAGCCGTTGACCACCACGTCGAAGCCGCCGTTGAGCCAGAGATCGATCTCCACGCCGACGCCATAATAAAAGCCGTTAGCATGCCAGCTTAGCGCCAGCAGGTTATGCCCGGCGCGGGTGAAAAACTCTTGTTCGCTCAGGGCAACATGATTCTCGCTCCCGGCATTCGCCGCGCGGGTGATATAACGATGCGCCACCAGGAGTTGCGCATGTTCCTGCTGACGGAGTGCGGTCAGCAAACTGTCCTTCCCGGAGCCGGACGGCCCCATCAACCAGATCAGTTTTCCCATACTCAGAACACCCTCTTTCCCTGGCGCCAGACGTGGTCAATGTGGATGTGATCGCCTTTACGGTGCGCCAGTACCAGATCGGCGCGTTTACCTTCGCCGATCACGCCGCGATCGCTGAGACTGAGCGCCCGCGCCGGGTTGGCGGTTACCAGGCGGATCGCCTGCGGCAGAGTAAAGCGGTTGGCCTCGTCGTCTGCGACGCGAAACGCGGCATCCAGCAGGCTGGCGGGGTAGTAATCTGACGAGAGGATATCCAGTAACCCCAATTCAGCCAGCGTGTGCGCCGCGACGTTACCGGAGTGAGAGCCACCGCGCACAATGTTCGGCGCGCCCATCAGTACGTTCATGCCGTGCTGGCGTGAGGCTTCTGCAGCTTCGAACGTGGTGGGAAATTCGGCGATCACGCTGCCAAGCTGATGAGATTCCTGCACATGCCCGGAGGTGGCGTCATCGTGGCTTGCCAGCGCAATGTTGCGCTCACGGCACAGTTGCGCGATAGCGGTCCGGTTGGGCTGCGACCAGCGAGCCGCCAGTGCCAGTTGTTCCTCTTCATAGCGCGCCATCTGTTCATCGGTCAGCGAATATTTACCCTGATAATACTCACGATATTTCTCGCGGTTGGCGAACTGACGCTGTCCCGGAGAGTGATCCATCAGCGAAACCAGCGTGACCGGTTCGCGACTGACCAGCTTCTCGAACAGCGGCAGTGTGGTGTGGTGCGGCAGTTCGCAACGCAAATGCAGGCGATGCTCGGCGCGGTTTACCCCACGCTTTTGCGTCTCCTCCACGGCGTTGATCATTTTCTCCAGGTTTTCCAGACGATCGCCGCCGTCGCGGACATCGCCAATCGCCACCGCGTCCAGCACGGTGGTGATACCGCTGGCAACCATCAGCGCGTCGTGGCTGCTCATTGCCGAATGGGCAGGCCAGTCCACTTTCGGGCGTGGGGTAAAAAATTTGTCGAGATTATCGGTATGCAACTCAATCAGCCCCGGCAGCAGCCAGCCGCCTTCGCCGTCCAGCGCTTGCGGAAGACGGCTCTGACTTTGTGCAAAGGCGCGAATCACGCCATCCTGCATTTCCAGCGATCCCTGCACCACTTCATCTTCCAGCACCAGCTTTACATTGTTGATAATCATGGTGTTGTTCCCATCAGGTGCAAACGATCCGCCACGCGGTCGCGCACAGTTTGATCGTGAAAAATGCCGACAATGGCCGCACCGCGCGCTTTCGCCTCTTCAATCAGCGCCACCACGGCGGCACTGTTTTTGGCATCCAGCGACGCGGTTGGTTCGTCGAGTAACAGAATCGGGTAATCGACGATAAATCCGCGCGCGATATTGACGCGCTGTTGTTCACCGCCGGAAAAGGTTGACGGGGCGAGGTGCCACAGGCGTTCCGGCACGTTCAGACGGGTCAACAGGCTTGCGGCTTTGGCGGCGCATGCCTCGCGCGGTACGCCGAGATCCAGCAGTGGCTGCATCACCACATCCAGCGCGGAGATCCGCGGGATCACCCGCAGAAACTGGCTCACCCAGCCGATCGTGGCGCGGCGGACTTCCCGCACTTTGCGCGCCGGGGCCTGCACCAGATCCACCCATTCGTCGTGATGGCGAATGTGAATGTGCCCCTCATCGGGCAGATAGTTGGCATACAGCGAACGCAGCAGCGTGGATTTCCCGCTGCCGGAGTGGCCATGTAGAACGACGCATTCGCCGTTTTTGACTTCCAGCGAGGCATTTTGCAGCACCGGCAGGCGCACGCCGTTTTGCTGGTGGAGCACAAAGGTTTTACTGACGTTTTCAACGCGGATCGCGTTCATTTTTAGCCTCTTTAAGCATTTGTGCATTCGATTGCCTGATGGCGCTTTGCTTATCAGGCCTACAAGCGATGCCGACCCGTAGGCCGGATAAGCAAAGCGCCATCCGGCACAAGCGATGCCGACTCGTAGGCCGGATAAGGCGCAGCCGCCATCCGGCAAAACAAAAAATCAGTTCTGCAATACGGACGACACCAGCAACTGGGTATACGGATGATGCGGATCGTCGAGCACGCGGTCGGTTAATCCACTTTCCACCACCTGACCCTGTTTCATTACCAGAAGACGGTCCGCCAGCAGGCGTGCCACGCCTAAATCGTGGGTGACAATCACCACCGCCAGATCCAGTTCCACCACCAGTCCGCGCAGCAGATCCAACAGTTTCGCCTGGACGGAGACGTCGAGGCCGCCGGTCGGCTCATCCATAAACACCAGCTTCGGGTGGGTGACGAGGTTGCGGGCGATCTGCAGACGCTGCTGCATGCCGCCGGAAAAGGTGGTCGGGAGATCGTCGATACGTGAGGCTGGAATTTCGACCTCCTCCAGCCAGCGCTGGGCGGTGGCGCGGATCTCGCCGTAGTGGCGCGCGCCGGTCGCCATCAGGCGTTCGCCGATATTACCGCCCGCCGAGACCTGACGACGCAGGCCGTCCAGCGGGTGCTGATGTACCACGCCCCATTCAGTACGCAGCAGGCGGCGGCGGTCGGCTTCGCTCATGGCGTACAGCGAACGGTTCTGGTACTGAATCTCGCCTGACTGCGGCGTCAGGCGCGAGGAGATGGATTTCAGCAGAGTGGTTTTGCCGGAACCGGACTCCCCGACAATGCCCAGCACTTCGCCAGGCCACAGGTCAAAGGAGACATCGCTGAAGCCTTTGCCCGGCGCGTAGAGATGGGTCAGGTTATTAACCGAAAGCAGCGGTTGCGTCATTGGCTGAGTGCCTCGCTCTGTTGGCGGCAGTAGTCGGTGTCGGAGCAGACAAACATGCGTTTGCCGGTGTCATCGAGCACCACTTCATCAAGATAGCTGTGCGTTGAACCGCAGATGGCGCAGGGCTCATCCCAGGTCTGTACGGTGAACGGATGATCGTCGAAATCGAGACTTTCCACGCGGGTATACGGCGGCACGGCATAGATACGCTTTTCGCGTCCCGCGCCAAACAACTGGAGGGCGGGCATCATGTCCATCTTCGGGTTGTCGAATTTCGGGATTGGCGACGGGTCCATCACATAGCGTCCGTTGACTTTTACCGGGTAGGCGTAAGTGGTGGCGATATGGCCGAAGCGGGCGATATCTTCATACAGCTTCACCTGCATGATCCCGTACTCCTCCAGCGCGTGCATAGTGCGGGTTTCCGTTTCACGAGGTTCGATAAAACGCAGCGGTTCAGGGATCGGCACCTGAAAGATCAGGATCTGATCTTCCGCCAGCGGCGTTTCCGGGATCCGGTGACGGGTCTGGATCAGCGTGGCGTCTTCCGTGCGCTCGGTGGTATTGACCCCGGTGACGCGTTTGAAGAAGTTGCGGATCGATACGGCGTTGGTGGTGTCATCCGCGCCCTGATCGATAACCTTCAGCACGTCCGGTTCGCCAATCACGCTGGCGGTAATCTGGATCCCGCCGGTTCCCCAGCCGTAAGGCATCGGCATCTCGCGGCCACCGAACGGCACCTGATAGCCGGGGATGGCCACCGCTTTGAGGATTGCGCGGCGGATCATGCGTTTGGTCTGCTCATCCAGATAAGCAAAGTTGTAGCCGGAGAGGTTAGTGGTCACGAGCGGCCTCCTGTTGCAGGCGTTTGAGCAGTTCCAGCTCGGCCTGGAAATCGACGTAGTGGGGGAGCTTGAGGTGCGAAACAAAACCCGCTGCCTCGACGTTATCCGCGTGCGCCAGCACAAACTCTTCGTCCTGCGCCGGTCCCGTGACCGTTTCATCGTAATCGGGTGCCTGTAGGGCTCTGTCTACCAGCGCCATTGCCATCGCTTTGCGTTCGCTCATGCCGAACACCAGTCCGTAACCGCGGGTAAAGTGAGGCGCATCGTTGTCCGGGGCGACAAAGCCGTTGACCATTTCACATTCGGTCATCAGCAGTTCGCCGACGTTGATCGCAAATCCCAGTTCTTCCGGTACCGTTTCCAGCGCAACGTAGCCGCTGCGGATTTCGGCCGCGAACGGGTGATTGCGGCCATAGCCGCGTTGGATGGAGTAGGCCAGCGCCAGCAGATAGCCCTCATCGCCGCGCATCAGCTGTTGCAGACGTGAGGCGCGGGAACAGGGGTAAACCGGCGGCGTGCGGGTGATGTCATCCGGCGCGGCGCCGTTATCTTCTTCGGGCTTCGCCAGCCCTTGATTCGCCAGCAGCGAAAAGACGTGCGGGGCGGCGTCCTGCGTACTTTCTGCAGTCCGCAGCGGCGGCGTTTCGCCATTCGCCAGCAGCGTAAAATCGAGCAGACGATGAGTGTAGTCGTAGGTGGGCCCTAACAGCTGTCCGCCCGGAATATCCTTATAGACTGCGGAGATGCGGCGTTCCAGGCGCATTTCCGCGCTGTTCAGCGGCTCGCTTACCGCCAGCTTTGCCAGCGTGGTGCGGTAGGCGCGTAGCAGAAAGATGGCTTCGACGCTATCGCCGCTGGCCTGCTTGAGCGCCAGCGCCGCCAGTTCGCGATCGGCAATGCCGCCTTCGGTCATTACGCGATCAACCGCCAGATTCATCTGCTGTTCGATCTGCGCCACGCTCAGTTCGGCAACGGCATCGTCGCCCCGGCGTCGCTGCTCCTGTAACGCGTGGGCGTTGGCTATCGCCTTTTCGCCCCCTTTGACGGCTACGTACATCAGCACACCTCCACATGGGTGGTTCGCGGGATAGCCAGCAGCCGTTCGCTGCAGGTGAGGATGAGGTCAACGCCCAGCGGGAACGGATGCGGACGTTCGGTGAGTTCGTGGATCAGGCACTCTGGTAACTGCGGTGCGATCATTCGCTCTTCGGCGATACCTGCCCCGGTCAGGCGTAACATCCGCCCGCCGCTCAGGCTGGAGACCTGCACGATCAGCGTGGCGCTGGTCTCTGGCGCGACGGCGGAACCGGCGGAGAGGGCATTAAGCTGTTCGCTGCTGATGCGCTCGTCGGCCACGGCAAAGGCCGCCAGTTGGGGTTGTTCGACCATCGGGGCATTGGTGTGAAAACGCAGGTTCTGGCTGGCGATATCATTATTCATCGCAGGCGACAGCCAGACCGGCGTATCGCCGTCGACTAACGTCAGCAGGACGCTGGTGGTCGCCAGATTCAACGGCTGCCAGCCGTGTTTCAGTTGATGCAGGGCAACAATCACCCCCGGTTCGCTCATCGCTTTCAGCAGACGGCGAAAGCTTTGTTGGGCGTCCTGGACGGGCAGGGTAAAGGCGGTCTGTAGGGTCATTCGTTATCTCCGCGTACCAGCGTAAAGAAGTCGACCCGGCTGGCGTTGACTTCGGCGCGACGGGCGGTGATTTCCGCATCGCGTTCTGCTTCCAGCGGGCTAATTAAGGTTTCCATCAGGTTCTGGAAATGCGTTTGTTCCTGCAGTAACGCGTCGATGACGGCGCACTGCTCGGCGTGATGTTTGTTGCGTCCCAGCAGGTAGCTGTAACCCAGCGTGCCGCTTTTCAGGCGAACCACTGCGCGGGTCAGCGTGGTGTCCCCGGCAAAAAAGCGGTTGCCGGTGCCGCCCATGCGCGCCTGAATTTGCATCAGTCCGCTTTCCGGGGCGCGAATCAGTTCATATTCTGGTGCCAGTTTTAACGCCTGGAGTCGCGCATTCAGGGCATCGGCCTTGCTGTAAGCCAGCGCGCGCATCCAGCGCTGGCGGGTGGCGGTATCGAAATGCATTCAGTGCTCCATAGTGAATTCGATCATGTCGGCGCGGGTCAGGCTGACGGAATACTCCATCGCACGTTCCTCGCCTTCACGGTGGTTCAGGGTGCGCACGCAGAGCAGCGGCGCCATGTTGGGGATTTCCAGCACCTTGCTCTCTTTGGCCTGCGCACGCCGGGCGCTGATGCGCGTCTGGGTGCGCTTGAGCGTCAGGCCGGACTGTTCGCGCAAATAGTCGTGCAGCGAGCCGTGGTTAAAACCTTGCAGCAGCGGCCAGAGGGTCAGGTCGGAAAAGTAATGGTCGATCAGACACAGGGCGATGCCGTTTACCCGTCGCAGGGTGCGCAGGTGAATGACGTTATCGCCCTCCTGCACGCTGAGCGCATCGGCAACGTGACGGGAGGCCGGGCGCAGTACCGCCAGCAGTTTTTCGCTGGTGGGATGGCTTCCCTGATCCAACAGGTTTTGACTAAAACGTGCCTGGGCGTTAAGCGGATAATCGAACGGGCGCATCAGCACCAGTACGCCGACGCCCTGACGACGCTGGACCCAGCCGCGCTCAACCAACTGGTCGATGGCGCGGCGCAGGGTGTGGCGATTAACCTCATAACGCGCGGCAAGCTGATGCTCGGCGGGCAGATAATCGCCGCAGCGGTAATGTTGACGTAGCTCCTGCTCTAGTCTCGCGGCAATCTCCTGATAACGCGTTGGATAACTGGTCGGATGTGTAGACAAGTGCATAGCAATCAATGCCTCGCTAATCAGATAAAGTGCTTACGTAAACGCTGGGAAAGAAAATCCAGCAGGCTGACGGTCACAATGATCAACACCATCAGGGCGCAGGTTTGCTGGAACTGGAAACCGCGAATCGCCTCCCACAGCGTGACGCCAATGCCGCCTGCGCCCACCATCCCGACGACGGTTGCTGAACGGACGTTGGATTCAAAGCGGTACAGCGAGTAGGAGATCAGCAGCGGCATCACCTGGGGCAGTACACCGTAAAGAATCTCTTCGATTTTGTTGGCGCCGGTGGCGCGAATGCCTTCAACCGGGCCAGGCTCAATGGCTTCCACCGCTTCGGACAGCAGTTTGGAGAGCACGCCGGTAGTGTGGATAAACAGCGCCATGACGCCGGCAAACGGACCGAGGCCGACAGCGACCACGAACAGCATCGCAAACACCATTTCGTTGATGGCGCGGCAGGCATCCATCAGACGGCGCATCGGCTGGTAGATCCACCAGGGCACGAGGTTGTCGGCGCACATCAGGCCGAAGGGAATGGAGAGGATCACGGCCAGCGCGGTACCCCAGACGGCGATTTGCAGGGTCACCGCCATTTCACCAAGATAGTCCTGCCACTGGCTAAAATCGGGGGGGAAAAAGTCGGCGGCGAAGGTCGCCATGTTGCCGGAATCCTGAATCAGCGTGAGCGGGGCCATTTCGGCGCCTTTCCACGACACGACCAACACGGCAAGCAGAATGGCCCAACTCACGAGCGAGAACCAACTGCGCTTTGGCGGGGCAACGGTGATGGTTTGCATGTTTAGCTCCGTGCGTAGGTTATTGCCGGATGGCGGTTCCGCCTTATCCGGCCTACGTTTGTCGGCCCGGTAAACAAAGCGCCACCGGGCATCAGGTTTACTGCACCGCTTTAGTGACGCTGGTCATGGCGCTCAGCGCCGCGGTCAGACGGTCAAGATCGTCCAGTTGCGCTTTAATCGCGGAAGATTTGCTGGTCTTCTCTTCGGCGTTCAGTCCCTTGTTGTCCTGCACGCCCTGCATCTCTTTAAACAGCGCGAGCTGGCGAATCGGCACCAGTTGCAGGTCGCTGGAGGCGCGGAACGGCGCCCAACCCAGGCGTTCCAGCACGGTTTTTTCTTCTGGCGTTTTGCCGTAGTTCATGAAGAAGTCGTACACCTTGTCCTTGGTGGCTTCAGAGAGGTTCTTACGCCAGACGATCGGATCGCCCGGGATCAGCGGCGACTTCCAGATCACCTTCAGCGCTTTCAGCTTGTCCGGCGCGGACGTTTTCAGCTTATCGAGGTTCTCGGTGTTGTTGGTGGCAACATCCACCTGCTTGTTGGCGACTGCAAGAGCGTTGGTTTCATGACCGGCGTTGACGGTGCGTTTGAAGTCGCTGGCGGTAATATTGTTTTTCGCGAAAACGTAATAGCCAGGGACGAGATAGCCGGAGGTGGAGTTAGGATCACCATTACCGAAGGTGAGATCTTTGCGTTTGGCGATCAGATCGTCGAGGTTGTTGATCGGACTGTCCTTGTTGACGATCAGCACGCTCCAGTAACCCGGCGATCCATCGGCGGCGACGGTCTGGGCAAACACTTGTCCGTTAGCGCGATCCACCGCTTCCATTGCCGAGAGGTTACCGTACCAGGCGATATCAACTTTGTTAAAGCGCATGCCCTGGATGATCCCGGCGTAGTCCGGGGCGAAGAAGGCGTTCACTTTCACGCCCAGTTTCTTCTCCATATCCTTCAGAAACGGGTCCCATTGGGGTTTCAGGTTTTGCTGTGATTCGGTCGAAATAATGCCAAAGTTCAGTGCTTTTTCTTGTTCCTCGGCATGCGCCGGGCTTAACAAGGCGCTGATGCTGAACATGCTGGTGAAGGCCAGCGCGGCAACGGCTTTATAACTCATTTCCATTCCTCATTGTGGGGATGTCAGGCAGCCTGTGCGCTCTGTTCGACGCGGTTCATGCTGCGGTAGAGATGGTCAAATCGTTCGTTATCAAAGAGCTGGCTGCTGCCGTCATAGAAGACGTGTCCCTGACGCAGCGCGACAATGCGTTCGCAGTAGCGCAGGGCGTAATCCACCTGATGCAGCGTGACGACGACGGTAATGCCGTCGGTCTGGTTAATGTCGCGCAGGGTGTCCATCACGATGCGCGCGGATTCCGGGTCCAGCGAGGCAATCGGCTCATCGGCGAGGATCACTTTGGCCTGCTGCATCAGCGCCCGGGCGATGGCCACGCGCTGCTGTTGACCGCCGGAGAGCGTTGAGACGCGCTGCCAGGCAAAGTGCGCCATCCCGACGCGGGTCAGAGCCTGGAGCGCGCGCTGTTTCTGCTCTGCGCTAAACCAGCTAAAACAGGTGCGCCAGAACGGCGTGCTGCCGAGCGCGCCAATCAGCACGTTCTCCAGCACCGTCAGTCGATTCACCAGATTGAACTGTTGGAAGATGTAACCGGTATGCGCGCGGCTTTTGCGGATATCGCGCGCCAGTCGGCCTTCGTGTTGAACGGTGCGACCGAGTAGCTCGACGCGGCTACCTGCTGATTTATCACCGGGAATCAAACCGCTCAGATGACGTAAAAGGGTGGATTTGCCGGAACCCGACGGCCCAAGCAGAGCTACCATCTCACCGGAACCGATGTTCAGATCAACCGCATGCAGCGCCTGATGCTGATTGAACGTTTTGGAGAGTTTCTCGACGCGAATGATCGTTTCCATGATGCGGCCTCTCTAAAAAAAGTGGCCCCATCGTGGCGGATCAATATGACGTTTGGGTTAAGGGGACGTTACCCGCCGATGAAGAGTTAAGGTGAGTTTGATGACAGGACGGGAGGCACGCCTCCCGTGAGGTTACTCGGTTGGCTGGGGTTGTTTGACGACGTTGATCATCCACGGTACGCCGAAGCGATCGCTGACTTTGCCAAAGCCATGCGCCCAGAAGGTTTCCTGCCAGTCCATTTCGATTTGACCCTCTGCGGCGAGATTGTCAAACCATTGCTTCCCTTCGTTGACATTTTGCGTGTCGAGGACCAGCGTGAAACCTGAATAGTGGGCGTTTCCCGTTGGGATGCCATCGCTCATCATGATGTCGCTATGGGCGATGCGTACGTTGGCATGGGCGATGGCGGTGTCGGGGAATATCATTCCGGACGGGCAACCGTCTTCGCTGTCCTGCGCCGGTTTGGGCATTTCACCGAAGCTGATTTTATAAAGGAGTTCTGCACCCAGCGTCTTTTGATAATACGCGATGGCGTCGGCACAGTTTCCGGCAAAAGAGATGTAGGGACTTAACGGCATAATCTTTACCTCAGGTAAGAGAAGCCAGTTAAGTGTAGTTATCACAGGCCCGGTAAGCGAAGCGCCACCGGGCAATTTACATCAGTTCTTTTTCACGAATTCTGATTTCAGCTTCATCGGGCCAAAGCCATCAATTTTGCAATCGATGTTGTGGTCGCCTTCCACCAGACGAATGTTTTTCACTTTCGTGCCGATTTTCAGCATTGAAGAGCTGCCTTTGACTTTCAGATCTTTCACGACGGTGACGCTGTCGCCGTCAGCCAGCAGATTACCGTTGGCATCTTTCACGATCAGTTCGTCGCTGTCATGCGCTGGTTCTGCATCGTTCCATTCATGGGCGCATTCCGGGCAGATGTACATGCCGTTATCTTCGTAAGTGTATTCGGAGTTGCATTGTGGGCAGTGGGGTAATGACATGTCGATTTCCTCAAAAGTCAGCAAGGGCAAAAGCGCCCAAAAAATGGCAGATTGCCGAAAAAGGACGCAATTATACACAAAATCCTTAACGTTGTCGGGACTACTCTGTTTTTAAGGTAAATACCGTACTGTGACCGTAACCTATCTGCCAGACAGAAAAAACGCGCTAATATTTTTAAGGGAAATTGCTACCGTTTGTTATTTGAGATAAGGTGACGAGAGATATTCGAAATAATTGGCTGAGCGAATTTTAGTTAGGGTTCATTTACATCACCTTCCCCCTTATTTCTGGTAGGTGAAATTCACCAAAACTGGCCTGGATTTTTATAAAACTGAACTACGCTTTTTTACTTTCTTATGCCACTGAGTGTTATTCAAAAATAGTAATTAAAATAATAACTTCATCAATATCAGTAGATTAATTAATAAATTCTTTTTCCATACGTAATTATTAAAGCCGAGCATTCACTAATAAACGAAACGGCTAAATAAAAGCAATAAAAATTTGCGTTAAGGAAACATTTTTTATGTACACACAGACAATATATGAATTGAGCCAGGAAGCGGAACGCTTGCTGATGCTCTCTTTAGAGCATCTTAAGACCGTAAAAAAAATGCCAACGGCCACGCTGGAGGACGCTTCCTCATTAAAGAGTGAGGATGACTTCAACGTTCAGCCCATGCATTTCAGTACCCGGGGTGCCGAGGCCCAGCAGGCCACGCTGAATAATGAGTTGCGAAAAATCTCGCGACTGGAAATGGTACTGGCGATCGTTGGCACCATGAAAGCGGGAAAGTCGACGACGATCAATGCCATTGTCGGCACGGAGGTGCTGCCCAATCGCAACCGTCCGATGACCGCGTTGCCGACGCTGATCCGTCATACGCCAGGTCAGAAAGAACCGGTGCTGCATTTTTCCCACGTTGCGCCCATCGATGCGCTGATGAAGACACTGCAAGAGAGCATGCACGCCTGCGATCGGCAGAATCTGACGCAGGTGTTGGAAATTGATAAAGACATGAACGGCCTCATGCAACGCATCGAAAGAGGGGAAGCGTTTGAGCGCCATTACCTCGGCGCGCAGCCGATCTTTCACTGCCTGAAAAGCCTTAACGATTTGGTGCGCCTGTCGAAAGCGCTGGACGTCGATTTTCCCTTTTCTGCCTATGCGGCGATTGAACATATTCCGGTGATTGAGGTGGAGTTTGTGCATCTGGCGGGGCTGGAGAATTATCCGGGTCAACTGACGTTACTGGACACCCCCGGGCCAAACGAAGCCGGGCAGCCGCATCTGCAAAAAATGCTCAATGAGCAACTGGCTCGCGCCTCCGCCGTTCTGGCGGTGATGGACTATACGCAGTTGAAATCGATTTCTGATGAAGAGGTGCGTCAGGCCATTGCCGCGGTAGGAAAATCGGTGCCGTTGTATGCGTTGGTGAATAAATTCGACCAGAAAGATCGCAACAGCGATGATGAAGAGCAGGTGAGGGCGCTGATTTCCGGTACCCTGATGAAGGGCTGTATTAATCCGGCGCAAATTTATCCGGTCTCCTCGATGTGGGGATATCTGGCCAATCGGGCACGCCATGAGCTGGCAAACCAAGGTCATCTGCCGGATCACGAAGAGCAGCGCTGGGTACAGGACTTTGCTGAAGCCGCGCTTGGTCGGCGCTGGCGAAGCGCCGATCTGGATGATATCGAACACCTGCGCCATGCGGCGGATTTGCTGTGGGAAGATTCGCTGTTTGAACAGCCGATCCAGACCTTAATTCATGCCGCCTATGCTAATGCGTCGCTGTATGCGCTGCGTTCCGCCTCGCATAAATTGCTGAATTACGCCCACAGCGCCCGCGAATATCTGGATTTCCGCTATCACTGTCTGACGGTGGCCTTTGACACGTTGCAGCAAAATATCGTGCGTCTGGAAGCGGATATGCAGCAACTTAAGGTGAGCCAGGACAGCGTCAGTGACGAAATCCACCATGAGGTCGGGCTGGCGCTGACGTCGGCCAACGACTTTCTCAACCAGCAGCAGGCCACGATCTTGCGTAACATCGAGACCTTTTTCAGCCGCGAACAGATCCTGAAACTGTCGCGTGGCGATAGCTGGTCGCCGCTGCCGCAGGCGGAGATTGACGGGGAGATGTTGGTGCTGCATGACGAAGCGCAGGCGCAGGTGATCCTCAGTAAGCTACGTTCCGCCTGTGAGGGCGTTCTGCTGGCGGCGCAGGAAAACATCAGCCGCGACCTGGCGATGCGTTTTGAACAACTGGAAGCTACGCTCAGCCGGTCACTGAACGAGGCAATGCGCCCTATCGAAATGCGGGTGAAAGAGGAGTTGAGCCATGCCGGGTTTCGCCCCCGAATCAGCTTTCCGGCCTTTCACGCGTCCATGTTTAACTTCACGACGCGCCAGTTATTCAGCGATGCGATTGCCCAGCAGGACCACGTCGAAAGTGACGAACCTCGTGTAAGCGGGGTGCGTGAAACTTTCTCCCGCTGGCTGAATCAGCCGAACTGGAGTTGGAATGACTATGTCGAAGCGAAGACACGCTATCTGATTGATATTAATGCGCTACACCAGAGCCTGGCGGAGTACGTCAGCCACTTCTGCCAACAAATTCGTAAAGCTTTAGCCGCGCAGGTCGATGTTTCAGTTACGGCAGGACTGGCAACGTTTTTTGCCGATTTCTCATTGTGCCTGGCGGGATTACAGGAGAGCCTGCGCGAGAGTTTGCTGGTTCGTCAGCAGAATGAATCGGCTGTTCAGAGTCTGAGTCAGCAGTTGCAGCACAGTATTGCCGCCACCGCCTGGATTTATGAAGACTCTCGCCTGCTCCGTGACGACATTCAAACCCTTTTTGTGGCCGAACACACATGACAAACGCGTTACTGGAAGGCCCCGGACGGACGCTGGAGTGTATCCACCCGAAGTTTATGGTCGATCTGGTTCAGGGAGAAGAACCGAAACGGGCAGGCGGCACGTTGCAACAGCAGCAGTTTCGCGAACGTCTGACGCAGGAGATTCTGTCCCAGACGCAGTTGCGGGCGTGGGCGATGGCCGGAATGTTCAGCGAACATCTGATGATGCGCCTGAAGCTGGTGGAAAAGCTGGCGGGTATGCTCGATCCGGGGCATCTGGCGCTGACGCGGATCTCTGCGCGACTGCAGGTTCTGCAACAGACGGATCTCTCTCGTGGACCGTCCATCCCAGGGCTGGCTCAGCAACTTACCACCCTCAGCGAGTGGTTTTGCCAGCGCAGTGCCTGGAAGGAGAAAGCGCTGAGCCAGCGTGGCCTCACGGTCCAGGCCGGGGAACACAGTGAACAGGTGTTTACTCGATGGCTGGCGGGGGCCTATGAGGGATGGTCGCTGCCGGGGAGGTGTTTTATTGCGCTTGAAGAGTTGCGTTGGGGACCGTTTGGCGATGCCTGTCGTCTGGCGAATCCGGACGTGGCGGCGATGCTGAAAGATAATCTCCGGGCGATGGCGACAAACTATCTGGCCCACAGTATCAATGCCGCGCCGACGACGCGTCACTATTATCATCAGTGGTTGAGTACCACCGCGACCGCCGGTTCAGGCGAATACAGCGACATGCTGAGCTGGTTGGGAGACTGGTGCGAGGCGGATAAACATCCGGTGTGCTGGTCTGTGACGCAGCGCTGGCAGACGGTTGCGTTGGGTATGCCGCGACTCTGTTCGGCAAAACGGTTGGTGGATGCGATGGTCGAAGAGGTGTTTCCACCCTCTCCCCTCAGGTTTTGAGAGGAGAGGGCTGATGATTAGTGGTTTGCGGATTCCGCTGTCGCTTCTTCCGCCGCTACAGGCGCCGGTAGCCTGGCGAAGCGTTTGGCGTAGAGCGCGGTAATAATCGGCACCAGAATCGCCGTGACCACTACGCTGGCGGCGACCAGCGCCGTCGCGGAGGCGGCGACCGGTTCAAACGCCGGGTTGATTTGCGCGATGATCACCGGGTTGGCAACGGCGGCACCTGCCGCAGAGGACGCCGCGACACCTGCAGTACCATTACCACCACCGATCACACGGTCAGCAATGATCAGCGGAATACCGGTGATGACAATGACTGCCACACCCAGCAGGATGCCCAGCAGACCAGTATCAACAATCACGCCCAGGTTAATGGTGTTACCCAACGCAAAGCCGAAGAATGGAATCAGTACCGGTGTTGCTTTGCTGAAGAACGCACGCAGATCGTGGTCAAGGTTGCCCAGCGTGAAGCCGATCAGGAACGGCAGTACCGCGCCGATAAAGTGATGCGGTTCAAAGGAGCCCAGACCCGCCGCGCCCAGAATCACCATCGTCATCAGCGGACCGGATTCCAGAGACATCAGAACGAACGCGCCGGACTCTTCTTTCGTACCGTACTGGTTCATCAGGCTGGCATACAGACCGCCGTTGGTCATATCCATTGCGGATACAATCGCCAGTACGGAAAGACCGGCAAAGAAACCGGTCTGAATACCGGTATCCGGAATAAACGAGGCGGCAATCATTGCCACTGCCCACGCCACCGCAATTTTAGTAATCACCAGCGTACCGGATTTACGCAGGACCGTACCGGTTGCGCGTAAATCAATTGATGCACCAATACAGAAGAACCACACAGCAAGAATCGGTACCGTGCCGGTAATCATGCCTTTTGTAAAGGAACCAAAATAAGCACCGGTATTCGGCGCCAGGGTATTTACAACCGCACCCAGCAGCAATGGAATCAACATCATCCCACCAGGGATGCGTTCAATGGTGGCTTTAATTCTCATAAATGTCCTCACTTCTTGCCCGTGGAACATACGGGTAAGGTGGCAAAAAATATTAAAATTCAGAAGGTTGTATCTAACAAGAAGGCAGGAAAACCTACATTCTCTTTATGTTCTACGTAGCGATTGCACCGTGTATCGGCGTTTTTCGCTTCCCGGTGGTATTGCAACGACTATTATCTTGCATTCATTGGAATGCTGATTCAATCAAAACGAAACACTGTTTTAGTTATCTTTGTCACATAATCAATGTAAACATTCCAGCGCGATCTGAATATTTAAAATTACCGTAAAGAAGTTGTGAAAAATGAGAGAGTATTACCTGGCAGAATAATAATAACAGCAGTGACTTTTTATTAAGCAAGCACTACAAAATAGAGATCGAAAACGTAAAAAAGAACAACTCTGCGCGTTAAAAAAAGAGACTCAGGATCACCTAATTTACCTCCGTTGACGAAACCTAAACATATATGTGAAGTTGATCACAATTTTAAACACTGGTAGGGTAGATAGCTCATTAACCGCCCAAATCAGGCGTCAACAGGTTCGGTTGTACAGACCTTAACCAGTCCGTGTAAGTAAACCTGCTACGCTTGTTACAGGAGTTGCGTCTGAGCAACCCCGCGCTCGACGGTGACGTTGCGCCCAGTGCGCCAATGCAGTCGATATGCCGCGAGACAGGGCTTAGTCTACGAGGACAGCTATGCTGAAAAGGAAAAAAGTAAAACCGATTACGCTTCGCGACGTCACGATTATCGATGACGGTAAATTGCGAAAGGCGATTACCGCCGCTTCGTTGGGTAACGCGATGGAGTGGTTTGATTTTGGGGTTTATGGCTTTGTTGCCTACGCATTAGGTAAAGTGTTCTTCCCGGGGGCTGACCCCAGCGTGCAGATGATTGCCGCCCTTGCTACTTTCTCTGTTCCCTTTCTGATTCGTCCGCTCGGTGGTTTGTTCTTCGGTATGCTCGGCGATAAATATGGTCGCCAGAAGATTCTTGCCATCACCATAGTGATTATGTCGATCAGTACCTTCTGTATCGGCCTGATACCGTCCTACGCCTCGATAGGCATTTGGGCACCCATCCTGCTGCTGCTGTGTAAGATGGCGCAGGGCTTCTCCGTCGGCGGTGAGTACACCGGCGCGTCTATTTTTGTGGCCGAATATTCCCCGGACCGTAAACGCGGCTTTATGGGAAGCTGGCTGGACTTCGGCTCTATTGCCGGGTTCGTGCTGGGTGCGGGCGTGGTAGTCCTGATCTCGACGGTGGTCGGAGAAGAGAACTTCCTGGAATGGGGCTGGCGTATTCCGTTCTTTATCGCCCTGCCGTTAGGGATTATCGGACTCTATCTGCGTCATGCGCTGGAAGAGACCCCGGCGTTCCAGCAGCACGTCGATAAACTGGAACAGGGCGACCGCGAAGGCTTGCAGGAAGGACCGAAAGTCTCCTTTAAAGAGATTGCCACTAAGCACTGGCGCAGCCTGCTGGCCTGTATTGGCCTGGTGATTGCTACCAACGTCACCTACTACATGCTGTTAACCTATATGCCGAGCTATCTGTCGCATAACCTGCATTACTCTGAAGATCACGGCGTGCTGATTATCATCGCCATTATGATCGGGATGCTGTTTGTCCAGCCGGTGATGGGACTGCTGAGTGACCGTTTTGGTCGTCGTCCGTTTGTGATCATGGGGAGCATTGCGCTGTTTGCGCTGGCAATCCCGGCCTTTATTCTGATTAACAGTAATATCATCGGCCTGATTTTTGCCGGTCTGCTGATGCTGGCGGTGATCCTCAACTGCTTCACCGGGGTTATGGCGTCTTCGCTGCCAGCCATGTTCCCGACGCACATTCGTTACAGTGCGCTGGCGGCGGCATTTAATATTTCGGTACTGATTGCCGGTCTGACGCCAACGCTGGCTGCCTGGCTGGTGGAAAGCTCGCAGAATCTGATGATGCCTGCTTACTACCTGATGGTTATCGCGGTGATTGGTTTCATTACCGGTATCACCATGAAAGAGACCGCGAATCAGCCGCTGAAAGGGGCAACGCCCGCCGCCTCGGATATTCAGGAAGCGAAAGAAATTCTCGGTGAACACTACGATAATATCGAGCAGAAAATTGAGGATATCGATCAGGAAATTGCGGACCTGCAGGCGAAGCGTACGCGCCTGGTGCAGCAGCATCCGCGAATTGACGAGTAAAGCTTAAGGTTTGCTTAATCTCTGACTGGCACACTCTCTTCCATACCCTGGAGGAGAGTGTGATGAAACAGCGTATTTATGAAAGTATAACGACCGTATTCAGCGTACTGATTGTCAGTAGCTTCCTGTACGTTTGGGTCTCAACCTACTAAACCTTTTTCAACAGCACCGAGGCGCGGGTTCCGGTTGTTCCACTGCGATTTTGCAGGAAAAACTGCCCGTGGTGCAGCTGCGTAATGCGGCTGACGATGCTTAACCCCAGGCCGATTCCGCCGTAACGGCTGTCCATACGGACGAAGGCTTTGCTGAGTTCTCCGCATTTGCTCTCATCGATCCCCGGTCCTTCATCTTCTACCGCCATTGTCATTGTTGCGTCGTCATCGACATTCAGCGTAATGGCGATAGTGGTGCCTTCCGGACTGTAGCGATGGGCATTTTCCACCAGATTACGCAGCAGCATCCGCAGCAGCGTCGCGTCGCCCTGAACAATGGCATCGTCCTGGCTGTCAGGCAGCAGTAGCGTCTGTTCGCGCTGTTCCAGCATCGTGCTCAGCTCGTCGTAAGACGGCAGGATCACATCTTCCAGCAATCTGACATGCTGATAATTTCCCGATGAAAAAGACTGGCCCACGCGGGCGAGTTGTAACAGCTGCGAGACGCTGTCCATCATTTGATCAAGACGACCCAGCAGCGGCGCGACATCCACGTTATGCGCTTTTGACAGCAGTTCCAGATGTAAACGGACGCCCGATAGCGGCGTTCGCAGTTCGTGCGCCACGTCGGCGGTAAACAGACGCTCGTTCTCGATGGTCGTGGTCAGTCGATTGACCAACTGGTTGAGCGCCGAAACGACCGCTTCGATTTCGACCGTTGAGCTGTGAATTTCGATAGGGGAGAGATTATCCGCCGTGCGGGTTTCTAACTCTTGTTGCAGATTGGCGAGCGGACGGGTAATACGACGAACGGCCTGATAGCAGATGAACAGGGTTAACCCCACCATAAACACGCTGGGGACGATCAGGCTGGCGACCGCCTCGCGGATTTCATGCATGATGTGGCGATCGTTATTGCGGTTATCCCGCAGCGCCTGTTCAAACAACTGGATCTGCTCAGTGCTTTCATGCCAGAGCCAGAAGGTGCTGATAAGCTGGAAAACCAGCAAAATCATGCCGATGGTGATCATCAGCCGCCGACGCAGGGTCATGGGCTGGCGCAGAAAACGCTTCAGATTCAATTAGTTTTCCTCAGTCGCGGTCGCCACCAGCATGTAGCCAAAGCCGCGCACGGTACGAATACGGGATTTGCCCACTTTATCGCGCAGGTTATGGATATGCACTTCCAGAGTATTGGTGGACGGTTCGTTATCCCAGTTATAGATGTCGTTATAGAGGATTTCCCGGTGTACCGGGCTTCCCGATTTCAACATCAGACGCGACAGCAGCGCGTACTCTTTAGGGGTGAGAATTAACTCCTCTCCCGCTTTCCACACCTGGCGGCGGCCCATGTTCAGCGTCAGGTCACCGACCACCAGTTCACTCTCGCCCTGGTTATTGTGACGACGTAGCAGCGCGCGGATTCGGGCGTGCAACTCTTCCAGCGCAAAAGGTTTCACCAGATAATCATCGGCCCCGACGTCCAGCCCGGAAATCTTATCGCCGAGCGTGTCCCGCGCGGTGAGGATCAGTACCGGCAGGGTATATTTTTTCTGTCGGATGCGGGTAAGAAAATGCAGGCCATCTTCGTCAGGCAGGCCGAGGTCCAGCACCACCAGGCTGTAATGACCGGTTTCCAGGCATTGCTCAGCCGCACGGGCGGTCGATACGCCATCGCAGGCGTACCCTTCGGTTTGCGCCGCCAGAATCAAGCCCTGCAAAAGCAGCGTATCGTCTTCAACAATCAGTATTTTCATTGCGTGGTTCTCCTGCAGGGCTGCAGAATATCATCTGCGGCCTGATATTGCGTGGTCTGTACGCCGGTCAGTCCCAGCATGGTCGAGAAAAGATTGTCCTGTGAGTAATCCTGAGTACGCGCCTGTTTTTGCAGGCAACTGGCATCAACCTGATAGCGCTGCTGATAATCCTCTGACAGCCACAGCAGCATCGGCACATGCTTCTGGGAGTCTGGCGCAATGGCATACGGCAGGCCGTGCAGATAAACGCCGTTTTCACCCAGCGACTCGCCGTGGTCAGAAAGATAAACCAGGCTGGTGGTGAATTTGTCCTGATGCGCTTTCAGAAGATTAATTGTTTTATCAACAATATAGTCGACATACAGCACGGTATTATCGTACGTGTTCACTAATTGTTCCTGTGAACAGGTCTGGATTTCATTGGTATCGCAGGTTGGGGTAAATTTCCTGAACTGCGGCGGATAACGGTTGTAATAGGTCGGGCCGTGGCTGCCAATGGTATGCAGCACGATCACCCCGTCACCTTGCAGGTTGTTGATGTACTCTTCCAGACCGTGGAACAGAACCTCGTCATAGCATTCGCCGTCGATGCATTCCCCTTTCAGGTTTAACGCTGTCATATTCTGATGTGGCACGCGGTCACAGGCGCCTTTACAGCCGCCGTCGTTGTCATTCCACAGCACGTTAACGCCCGCGCGCTGGATAATATCGAGCATCCCTTCCTGATGCTGCGCCAGCTCTTCGTCGTAATGCTTACGCGGCATGTTAGAGAACATGCACGGTACAGAGACCGCCGTGGCGGTGCCGCACGACGTGGCGCGCGGGAAGTAGACCACATTATCTTTGGCCAACAGCGGGTTGGTTTCGCGGGAGTAACCGCCGAGCGAGAAGTTTTCGCCACGCGAGGTTTCACCGACGATCAGGATGGTCAGATTTTTGCGCTTCTCTTGCTGCATCAACGGATTACGATGTGCGTCTTCACCGATGCGTACCAGCGGCAGGTGCGCGAGGCGCTGATGGGAATACCATGACCAGCTGGCGACAATGCCGTTAGACGGGCTGAGGGCTTTGACCAGTTCTTTATTGTTGCGAAACAGCGAGGCGTAATCTTTATAGAAAAAGGCCGCCACCAGCACGATCAATAACACGGATACCAGTACGTTGGCCGCGCGATACAGCACGCTGCGCAGGACTGGCGTGGTCGGTTTGATTTTGATCCAGCAGGCGACGATGGCCGCCACAATGCCGCTAAGACCGAGCGTGAGCACCATTCGTGGCGTCATCAGGGCGAACGTTTCGGCAGGTGTCGTATCCACCATATTGGCAATCATCGAGCGGTCGATGATGATGCCGTAGGTCATGATGAAGTACTGCGCCGACGCGGCCATCAGAATAAACAGGCAGGCCAGCAGGCGGTTCAGCCACAGGAAAGAGGCCAGCGTCAGGACAATATTAATGACGCTGAACGCCACCACTGGCATCGACAAGAAGACCAGGATGTTACGCAGGGAATCCAGCGGCAGGTCCTGCACAACCTGCTTGTAGAACGCGATGTTCAGACAAACCGACAAATAGAATGAAACCAGTAGTAACCAGGCCAACAGGCTGAGAAGAGGTCTTTTGACAATGCGCTTTAACATGGTGGAGCTTCCGTAGACTAAGTCGCGCAGATCCTCGCAAAGTAAAATTAAGCCAACCTTAAGAACTTAAGGTTGGCTTCATAGTGTAAAAGAGGGGATTAGTTGCGGTTAACCGGCGCATCCAGCGGGAAGGGGTTTTTGTGGATCCGGTTGTAGTTCAGGGCGTACAGCGCGGTGATGATCATCAGGGTCACGAATGACCACATCACCTCTTTCGCGCCGGAACCCACCACTGCCCAGATGCAGTAGATAAAGGCGACAAAGGTCACCAGCAGATAGAGCGGACGCGCTTTGCCGAAGTGTCCGTGGCCGAGCAACAGCAGCGCGGCACAGGTGTACAGATACGGCACCAGCGTAAAGATGACGGACACTGAAGAGACGAGACCAAACTCTTTCGCGGCGTTTGGCGACATACTGCTGAACTGGAAGATGGTCATCAGAATACCGACGATAATCAGCCCGGCAACCGGCGTACCAGCCTTATTTACACGGGCAAAAATAGGTGGGAACAGACCGTCATCGGCGGCGGCTTTCGCGGTCTGTCCGGCCAGCAGCGTCCAGCCGCCCAGCGAACCTAAGCAACCTGCGGCCGCGCAGAAGGAGACAATCGCGCCGGCGGTGTTACCCAGCGCCATGCGTGCCGCGTCACCGAACGGTGAAGCGGAGACGCGCAGCGCGGCGTTGGGGATCATCCCCATGATGGCGGTTGTGGAGAGCACATAGCATACGGCCGCGATCAGCACCCCGCCAATGGTGGCAATCGGCACGTTGCGTTTCGGGTTTTTGACCACGCCTGCCGCTACCGAGGCGCTTTCGACCCCGATGAATGACCACAAGGTGACGTTAAGGGTGCTCTGAATCGCGCCGAAGGTGTTCATGCCGCTCACGTTCCAGGCCGCCATATAGGTTTCGCCACGGAACCAGAACCAGCCAAACACCGCGATACCGACGATGGGGACCAGCGCCAGCACGGTGGCGACGGCCTGAACGCGGGTGATCATTTTCGGACCAACAATATTGAGCAGAACAAAAATCCACAGCACCACGACGCAGGTCAGCGTCAGCACCAGCGGATCTTTCAGAATCGGGAAGAAGTAGCTCAGGTAACCTACGCCGATAACAACCATCGCGATGTTACCGATCCAGCAGGCCAGCCAGTACAACACGTTGGTCTGGTAACCGAGGAATGGCCCAAAGCAACGACGAGCATACGCGTAAGAACCGCCGGGACTGGGATCTAAGGACGACATTTTTGCGTAGACCATCGACAGCGCCAGTGCGCCGATAATCGTGACTAACCATCCGTAGATTGCAATCCCGCCGGTGGCGGCCAGGTTCGCAGGGAGCAGGAAAACCCCTGAGCCCATGATATTCCCCGACACCATTAAGGTGACGGGGATTAAGCCCACTTTGTGAGCATCAGCATCCGAGGACATAAATACACTCCTGAAAGGAACAATAAATGATGTCTCATAATACGCCTTCAGGTGTCGGTTGAATTATGTGCGACGTGGGTTATCGCTAATGCTGATATTATCGTAGCTCATTGCAAAATGTTCAAAAATCACGCGACTGCGCGATCTTTAAACTGGCTGACATAATGCAGCGGAGTCATGCCATAATACTCTTTGAAAACAGAGATAAAGTAAGATGTACTGTTATAACCACACAGTTCGGAAACCTGGGATATATTCTTGCCATCCATCAGGAGTTGATTAACGGCATAGCGCATGCGGCAAGTGGTGATGATTTGACTGTAGCTGGTATTTTCGCTTTTGAGTTTCTTCTTTAGCAAACTCGGGCTCAGGCAGAGACAACGGGCGACCTGGTTAAGATTCCAGGCTTTATGAATGTCACTCTCAATAATATGGTAAACGCTGTCGCTGACGCGACTTCGCAGCATATACATGAGCAGGGGCATGAACTTCTTGCTGTCGAGAAAGCGTGATAGCACGGTGAACAGCAGGGAGCGCGTGCGTTCCTCTTCACCAGGACTGTCGGTATGGGCAATGCTGTGCTGCGCTGCGACCCGAAAGACATCGGGAGTCAGGCAATCGGCGGTTAATACCGGGGAGGCGTTCCGTTGCCAGAGCGGAATAGCCGTGAGATCTTTATTTAAGAAACGCAGATATTCTTTAATGATATCGCGGCTAATATATGCAACCAGTGCGTTATTAATTGATGAGATATCGATGATGTTATTTTCACAGGCGATAAGCGCCATATGATTCGCTTTTAAATTGATAGCCTCTTTACCATTTACACGTAGCCAGACGTCTTTTTCAGTTAACACTATAATGCAAGGATTATTGCTGAAAATTCTCATACCCCAACTCCTGAAATATGAACATAAAATATCCGTTCTCGCCAAAGGGGAGAGATAAAGCAGATATTTTGATTTGTATGATGAATTAAGTCCGTAATAAAATAATGGTTTTTGTCGGAATTACAATAGGCGTCAGATAATAGCTATGTACAGAAACTTTTACAGGGTGGAAACCCTGTATTGTAGATAAAAAAAAGCGCGGGGGGACCCGCGCAAAAAGGTATGACAATGTTGATTTTTTTCAGCAATACTCAGGAAACGCTCGTCATAACCCTACGGCCTAAACCAGGCTGCGTCAGGGTGGCCATGTCATGACGCAGTCGTCGGAATAGATTTACGCTTTCACGCACATCACGTGATAGACGCCATCAATGATTTCAGTGCCTTCGGTTTCATGTTCGAAACCCGGGAAGTGGTGATCCCAGGACTGCAGGGCGCGGAGATAGCCCACCTGCGGACTGTTTTCGTCACCGAAGTTCTCGCCGGAAAGCAGCATCGGGATTCCCGGTGGATAAGGGATCACTGAGTTTGCTGCAATGCGTCCCGGCAGTTTCTCAATGGCCACCATTTCGATGTTGTCGTTAACGATAGCGTTATAGGCTTCACGCGGCGTCATTGCGGCAACCGGCAGGCCGGAATAGGCGGCGTTGAGCTTCGCGCCCGGATTGTTTTCCCGCAGCCAGGCGAACATCCGATCGCCCAGGTCGTGAATGCCCATATTGGCGTAGGTTTCAGGATGTTCTTCGACCAGTTCCGGCATAACCTGTGCCAGTGGGGTGTTGGCATCGTAGTGATGTTTAAATGAGCACAGGGTGTTGATCAGCGTTCCCCATTTCCCACGCGTGATGCCCATCGAGAACAGGAACATGATCTGAAAATCGGTGGTTCGGGTTGGCACGATTCCGTGACGCCCAAGCCAGGCGGTGACCAGCGCGGCAGGCACCCCCGTCTCTTCCAGTTCGCCGTCGTCACCCATCCCCGGCGCGAGAATGCTGACCTTGATCGGGTCAAGCATGCTCCAGTTATCGGGTAAGTCTTTAAAGCCGTGCCAGGATTCGCCAGGACGCATCACCCAGCAGTTCTGGTCTGTTGCCAGCAGTTTCGTCGGCGCATCAGCAAAATCGAATGTTTTCCCGGTCTGCGGATCGGTGACCACGTCTTTGTTCCACGGCTTGAAGAACCAGTCGCCGTCGGCGCTGAACTCTTTATACAGACGCGCCATGGCCTGACGGAAGTCGATGGCTTCGTCGATCACTTCCTGAGTCAGCGACAGGCCGCTGTTGCCGTCCATCATGGACACCGCCACATCGTTAGATGCGCAGATGGCATACAACGGCGAGGTGGTGGCATGCATCATGTACGCCTGATTGAAGCGGGAAAAATTCACCGCGCCGCGGCCTTCACGCACGTGGATGTAAGACGCCTGAGAGAGGGCGTTCAGCAGTTTGTGCGTAGAATGGGTGGCGAAAACGGTAGGACCGCTGTGATCACCCGGTTCACCGCGCATCGCATAGTGGTCGGCGTAAATCGGATTAAAGCGGGCGTAGCCGTACCAGGCTTCGTCGAAGTGGATGCGGTCGGTGGTCTGCGCCAGTAACGTCTGTGCGGATTTCGCGTTGTAGCAGACACCGTCGTAGGTACAGTTGGTCACCACGCTATAAGACGGCTTTTGCCCCACCTTGCCTTTGGTCAGCGGGCTTTCGCTGATCTTTTTCTGTAAGGTTTCCGGCTGCATTTCCTGCGGATAGATAGGGCCGATGATGCCGTAGCGGTTACGGCTGGGCACCATATACACCGGTTTCGCACCGGTCAGGATCAACCCCTGTTCAATCGATTTATGGCAGTTACGGTCCAGCACCACCACATCGTTATCGGTCATGCAGGCCTGCATAATGGTGCGGTTAGATCCGGACGTCCCGACCACAACGGACCAGGAACGGTCTGCGCCAAAGACCCGTG
Organism: Citrobacter freundii complex sp. CFNIH2; assembly: GCF_002880615.1. NCBI lineage: Bacteria > Pseudomonadati > Pseudomonadota > Gammaproteobacteria > Enterobacterales > Enterobacteriaceae > Citrobacter > Citrobacter freundii complex sp. CFNIH2. Next base: position 4,497,355 of record NZ_CP025757.1, read on the forward strand.
CGGCATATTTTTCGCTTTCGCCGAAAGCACCGGTGTGATCGAGCAGAGAGCCCAGCGACGCCCGTTCAATCCCCATATCGCTGCGAAACAGGTTCTCGCCGTAATAGTCATGATAGAAGCGACCGGCAGGCGTTTTGGTAAAGCCAACGCCGCCCTGGTGGCCCGGTGCGGCCCAGGAGTATTCGTGGATATCGCTATATTTCATCAGCGCATTGAACAGCGGCGGCAGCAGTTGCTGACGATAACGGGTCATCGCGGCGACCGCGCGCCCGGCGATAAAGTCAGCGGTATCTTCGAGGATCCAGGCGAACTCATCGACAAGCTCCAGCATATCGCGGTCCAGCGAGGCGGTGGCTTTCTCTCTGTCACCTAACAGAAAGACGGGCACATTTTGCTGGCGTTCATGAAGCTTACCGATCAGTTCTCTGACATTCTGATGTTCATCAGGCTGTTCCATTTGATAACTGAACATCAGGCAATCAATGGCTTCGTTTGCTGACAGGATGGCGTAGCCGTCGTCGAAAGACGTGGACTTAATGACGGTAATATTTTGCCGACTTAAGGCGTCTGCCAGACGTTCCACGGCCTTGCCAACCCAGGTGTCCTGATGCAGAAATTCACTTTCAACAATTAATACTTTCATCATCTTTTACCCGGTTGTGGAGGAATCTGTGATGCGGGCAAGTATTATCCTGACTAAAAAAGGTGTAAAGAGGGCGCGAAACGATGGGGATTCATGAATAGTTTTTTATAAACAACGAATTAAAATGATTTATCAGGCGTTTTGGGCGGCGGTTTATCGACAGCTGAACTATTTTTTGAGCTGATAGTGATATTACGCATTCCCTGCCATTTGCCGACGCTGCTGGCTCAACTTACGGTATTGTTGCGGCGACATGCCGACATATTTACTGAAGGTGCTGTAAAAACGGCTACTGGAGCGGAAGCCTGCCGTCAGCGCCACGTCGAGGATGGTTTTATCGGTATCGCTGAGCAGGGCGCGAACGTGATTAATACGCATGGCGGTGATGTATTGCTTCAGGGTCAGTTGCATCACGCGTTGAAATATCCCCATCGCATAGTTGGCATTGAGTTTCACATGGTCCGCAACGTCATTGATGGTGAGGGCCTGATCGTAATGATCTGCAATGAATCCCAACATCTGGCTGACGTAAAACTGCGCGTGGCGCGAAACGCTATTCTTGTGCGTGCGTGAGGTTTTGTTGAGCAAAATCGGCTGCCAGCCGGAAAGGCTAAAGCGCTTAAGCATCAGGCCGATTTCATCGATCGCCAGTTGACGAATTTGTTCGTTCGGGCTGTTTGTCTCCTGCTGCCAGCGCAGAACTTCAAAGGTGCTGAGCTGTTGGGTGGCCAGGGATTTTATCACCATGCCGTGCGTGACATGGTTGATAAGCTCCCGATCCAGCGGCCAGGAGAGAAACAGGTGCATCGGCAAACTGAAAATCGCCATCTGCCGACAGTTGCCAGGACGGGTAAGTTGATGTGGCGTACAGGCCCAGAACATCGTGATATGCCCTTGTTTTATCTGCACAACTTCGTTGTTAATCAGGTACTCCACGTCGCCGTCAAAGGGAACATTCACCTCGACCTGACCATGCCAGTGACTGGCGGCCATCGCATGCGGCGGGCGTAGCTCAATATCCATCCGTTGATATTCGGAATAGAGCGACAGCGGACTACGCGTCTGCTTTTCATCACCGTTGCACATATGTGGATCGGGTGGGAGAAAGGGAATTGGTTGCGTGCTCATCATCACTCCGTTTCCTGAATTGTCAGAATCATGCCAGCTTTACGGGATCAGAACCGGGAATTCGGGCACAAAATCGACGGTTATGATGGATAGTAGACCTATTAACCGCCCGGATACTCTGCTTTTCAGGCCATTTTGTCCCAAAAGCTCAGATCGCCGTGCTGCCAGCAGAGGATCTGAGCTTTCGGGAATGCTCACCGGGGAAGACGGAGGTTTTCACTCAGATCGCGTGCCACCATGAAGCTGTCCACTACTGTTCTGGAGAGTCATGATGACAGCCCCCAAAATTACTTTTATCGGCGCCGGTTCAACGATTTTCGTGAAAAATATTCTCGGCGATGTCTTTCACCGCGAGGCGCTGAAGTCGGCGCATGTTGCCCTGATGGATATTGATGAGACGCGCCTTGAAGAGTCGCACGTCGTTGTGCGTAAGCTCATGGATTCTGCCGGTGCGTCCGGCCACATTACCTGTCATACAGACCAAAAAGCGGCGCTGCAGGATGCCGATTTTGTGGTTGTCGCCTTTCAGATTGGCGGCTATGAGCCCTGCACGGTGACCGATTTTGAGGTCTGCAAACGTCATGGCCTGGAGCAAACGATCGCCGATACGCTTGGCCCCGGCGGCATTATGCGCGCGCTGCGTACCATCCCTCACCTGTGGCAGATCTGTGAAGACATGACGCAGGTCTGCCCGGATGCCACTCTGCTGAATTACGTCAACCCGATGGCCATGAACACCTGGGCGATGTATGCCCGTTATCCACACATTAAACAGGTGGGGCTTTGCCACTCTGTGCAGGGAACGGCGGAAGAGCTGGCGCGCGATCTGAACATTGATCCTGCGTCTTTGCGTTATCGCTGTGCCGGGATTAACCATATGGCGTTTTATCTGGAGCTGGAACGTAAAGCTGCCGACGGCACGTATGTGAATCTCTACCCGGAACTGCTGGCAGCCTACGACGCCGGACAGGCGCCGAAACCCAACATTCACGGTAATGATCGCTGTCAGAATATTGTGCGTTACGAGATGTTCAAAAAGCTGGGCTATTTCGTTACCGAGTCATCGGAACACTTTGCCGAATACACGCCGTGGTTTATTAAACCAGGCCGCAATGACCTGATTGAGCGTTATAAGGTGCCGCTGGATGAGTACCCGAAACGCTGTGTTGAGCAACTGGCAAACTGGCATAAAGAGCTGGAGGAGTACAAAACGGCGGAGCGAATCGATATTCAACCGTCACGGGAATATGCCAGCACCATTATGAACGCTATCTGGACGGGTGAGCCGAGCGTGATTTATGGCAATGTGCGTAACGACGCGCTGATCGACAACCTGCCACAGGGCAGCTGCGTGGAAGTGGCCTGTCTGGTGGATGCAAACGGTATTCAGCCCACCAAAGTGGGGGCGATTCCGTCACATCTGGCGGCGATGATGCAGACCAACATCAACGTACAGACGTTATTGACCGAAGCCATTCTGACGGAAAATCGCGATCGCGTTTACCACGCGGCCATGATGGACCCGCATACGGCCGCGGTATTGGGCATTGAGGAAATTTATGCGCTGGTGGATGACCTGATCGCCGCCCACGGCGATTGGCTACCGGCCTGGCTACACCGTTAATCGTCCATTTCGCCGGGTAGCAAACCCGGCGTTACCCCTTTCTAATAACAGAAGGCGGGCGCTGGTAACAGCGACCCGATACCCTATGAGCATCTCTCTGACAACAAAACTAAGTTACGGGTTCGGTGCGTTTGGTAAGGATTTCGCCATCGGCATCGTCTACATGTACCTGATGTATTACTACACCGATGTCGTCGGGCTATCGGTTGGCATCGTCGGCACACTGTTTCTGGTGGCACGAATCTGGGATGCGATTAACGACCCGATTATGGGCTGGATCGTTAACGCCACGCGTTCGCGGTGGGGAAAATTCAAACCCTGGATATTAATCGGAACGTTGACGAACTCCCTGGTGTTGTTCCTGCTGTTTAGCGCCCATCTGTTTGAAGGCACCACACAGGTGGTCTTTGTCTGCGTGACCTACATTCTCTGGGGCATGACCTACACCATTATGGACATTCCATTCTGGTCTCTGGTACCGACCATCACGCTTGATAAACGTGAGCGTGAGCAACTGGTGCCGTTTCCTCGTTTCTTCGCCAGCCTGGCAGGATTTGTCACTGCCGGGGTGACGCTGCCGTTTGTGAGTTATGTCGGGGGTGAGGATCGCGGGTTTGGTTTCCAGATGTTCACGCTGGTGCTGATCGCGTTCTTTATTGCCTCCACCATCGTGACATTGCGCAACGTGCATGAAGTGTTCTCATCTGACAGACATGCGACGGCCGACAGTTCACGTCTGACGCTTAAATCGATTGTGGGACTGATCTATAAAAACGATCAGCTTTCCTGCCTGCTGGGAATGGCGCTGGCCTATAACATTGCATCTAACATCATTAACGGATTCGCGATCTATTACTTCACGTATGTCATTGGGGATGCAGATCTTTTTCCGTATTACTTATCTTACGCCGGAGCCGCGAACCTGCTGACGCTGGTTTTCTTCCCACGGCTGGTGAAGATGTGGTCTCGTCCTCTCCTGTGGGCCGGTGCATCGGTGTTGCCTGTGGTGAGTTGCGCGGGGCTGTTTGCCATGGCGTTAGCGGGTTATCACAACGCGGCGCTGATTGTGATCGCGGGGATTTTCCTCAATGTGGGAACGGCGCTCTTTTGGGTGCTGCAGGTCATTATGGTGGCGGATACGGTTGATTATGGCGAGTGTAAACTCAACGTGCGTTGCGAGAGTATTGCCTATTCCGTACAGACGATGGTGGTGAAAGGGGGATCCGCCTTTGCCGCGTTTTTTATCGCTGTGGTGCTGGGGATCATCGGTTATACCCCAAATGTCGCGCAATCAGCGCAAACTCTCCAGGGCATGCAGTTCATCATGATTGCACTGCCGACGCTGTTTTTCATCGCGACGCTGATTCTCTATTTCCGCTACTACCGCCTGAACGGCGATACATTGCGTAAAATCCAGATTCACCTGCTGGATAAGTATCGCAAAGTGCCGCAGCCCGACTTGCAACCGGAAACACCTGCAATACCGGTTAGCGCGACTGGCGATGTGAAGGCGTAATCATGGAATGGATTTCGCTAATAGGCTATCTGGCGGCAAGCCTGACCACGCTCTCTTTTTTGCCACAGGCGATAAAAGTCATCACTACCCGTAACACGCAGGGGATTTCTGGCCTGATGTACGTCATGTTTGTCTGTGGGTTAGTAATGTGGTTGATCTACGGATTACTCATTGAGGACACCGCGGTCAGCATGGCGAACTTCCTGACGTTGGTATTTGCCTTGCCGATTCTGGTGATCAAATACCGCAGGGGATAGCGCTTCCTGCCATGAGGGGATAAGAAGTGGCCCGGGGGGATCACCGGACTGCCTTCAAACGTTGAGAGCAGTCCGGTGCCGGGCCGAAGAGGTTATTTCGCGCAGTTAGCGCACTGCTTGTTCACTATCTGCTGGAAGAAATCGTTGCCTTTGTCATCGACCAGGATGAACGCCGGGAAATCTTCCACTTCAATTTTCCAGATCGCTTCCATACCCAGTTCCGGATACTCAACGCATTCCAGATGCTTGATACTCTGCTGCGCCAGGACCGCTGCCGGGCCGCCAATGCTGCCCAGATAGAAGCCGCCGTGTTTCTGGCAGGCATCGGTCACCTGTTGGCTGCGATTGCCTTTTGCCAGCATGATCATGCTGCCGCCGTGCGATTGCAGCAGATCAACATAGGAGTCCATGCGGCCTGCGGTGGTTGGTCCTAATGAGCCAGACGGATAGCCCGCCGGTGTTTTCGCCGGACCGGCGTAGTAGATCGGGTGATCTTTAATGTACTGCGGCAACCCTTCGCCAGATTCGATACGCTCTTTCAGCTTCGCATGCGCAATATCACGGCCGACGATAATGGTGCCGGTCAGCGACAGACGGGTTGAAACCGGGTATTGCGAAAGCTGAGCCAGGATCTCTTTCATCGGGCGGTTGAGGTCAACTTTCACCACTTCGCCTTCACCAGCCTGACGCAGGGCTTCCGGGATGTACTGGGCAGGGTTGTGTTCCAGCTTTTCGATCCAGATCCCTTCGCGGTTGATTTTGGCCTTGATGTTGCGGTCCGCCGAGCAGGAAACACCCATGCCGACCGGGCAGGAGGCACCGTGACGCGGCAGACGGATCACGCGAATATCGTGGGCGAAATATTTGCCGCCAAACTGCGCGCCGAGACCCAGTTTTTGCGCCTCTTCCAGCAGTTCCTGTTCCAGTTGTGTATCACGGAACGCCTGACCGTGTTCGTTACCGGTGACAGGCAGCGCATCGTAGTAATGCGTGCTGGCGAGCTTCACGGTTTTCAGCGTGCTTTCTGCGGACGTACCGCCAATCACAAAGGCGATATGGTACGGCGGGCAGGCTGCGGTACCGAGTGTACGCATTTTCTCAACGAGGAAGTTTTTCAGCTTGCCCGGGGTGAGCAGCGCTTTGGTTTCCTGGTATAGATAAGTTTTGTTGGCGGAACCGCCGCCTTTCGCTACGCACAGGAATTTATACTCATCACCATCGACGGTGTAGAGGTCGATCTGTGCCGGCAGGTTGGTACCGGTGTTCACCTCTTTGTACATATCCAGCGCGGCGTTTTGCGAATAGCGCAGATTGTCTTCGATATAGGTGTTGTACACCCCTTTTGACAGCGCCGCTTCATCACCGCCGCCGGTCCAGACTCGCTGGCCTTTTTTCCCCATGATAATGGCCGTGCCGGTATCCTGACAGGTCGGCAGAATGCCTTTGGCGGCGATTTCGGAATTTCTCAGGAATTGCAGGGCGACGTATTTATCGTTTTCGCTGGCTTCGGGGTCATGCAGAATGGAGGCAACTTGTTGCTGATGTTCGGGGCGGAGCATGAAGGAGGCATCGTGGAAGGCTTGTTGCGCCAGCAGCGTCAGGGCTTGCGGCTCAACCTTCAGTATGGACTCACCTTCAAACTCACTCACGCTGACATAATCGGAAGTGAGCAGGTAGTACTCTGTTTCGTCTTTCCCCATCGGGAAAGGTGCCTGATAGAAGAACGCTTTATTTGACATGTGCTTCCAGCCTATTGATTTCTTTTAATATCATAAGTGACGTACCGCCCGGCGATGGGCGGCACGCGGGAGACCTTTACAGGAATCCGTACATGGCAGCAAAGATCCAGCCAAAGACGCAGGAGACGCTCACGCCAATCAAACCCGGGAGAATAAAGCTGTGGTTGATGACGAAGCGACCAATGCGGGTGGTACCTGAACGGTCGAACTGAATGGCGGCCAGATCGCTCGGATAGGTCGGCAGAATGTAGTAGCCGTAGCACGCCGGGGCAGACGCCACGATGTAGGCCGGGTCAACGCCAATCGCCAGCGCGACCGGAACGATAGCCGCCAGCGCCGCTGCCTGAGAGTTAACGAATTTAGACACCAGCAACAGAACAATCGCATAGGCCCACGGATATTCTTTCACCATGTTACCCAGCACACCTTCGATTTCTGTCATGTGCGCGCCGAACATGGTTTCCGCCATCCAGGCGATACCGTACACCGCCACAATCGCGATCATACCTGAACGGAAGACTTCGTTTTTAGAGATTGAAGCGGGATTGGTTTTGGTCAGGATAATAATCAGCGCGCCGGTCAGCAGCATGAACATCTGGATAACCAGCACCATCGACAGCGCTTTGCCGCCAAATGAAGGGCGAAGTTCAGAGAAGGCACCCAGGATAGCGACGACAGCAATTGCGGCAAGGAAGATCCACATTGCCAGCCAGTTGCTTTTCGGCAACTTTTTGTCCAGCAGCGTAGCGGTGTCGCCATACACGTAGTGATGGTTTTCCGGTACGGAGATGAATTTCTGGAAGTCTTCGTCTTTATCCAGATCTTTACCACGGAACCAGCTGAAAATACCGATCGCCAGAATACCAATCAGCGTGGACGGGATAGTGATCGCCAGCAGGTCGAGGAATTCGAGGTGCTTGCCTTCAAACGTCACGTTACCCAGCATGGCAACCAGAGACACCACCGCCACCGATACCGGGCTTGCGATAATCCCCATTTGCGCGCCGATGGAGCTGGCGGCCATAGGACGTTCCGGGCGAATGTTATTTTTAATCGCAACGTCGTAAATGATTGGCAGGATCGTGTAGACCACGTGGCCGGTACCGCAGAGGATAGTCAGGGTACAGGTGACGAACGGGGCAACGATAGAGACATATTTCGGGTTGCGGCGCAGCAGTTTCTCGGCGATCTGCAACATCACATCCAGACCACCGGAGGCCTGTAGTGTTGCCGAGGCCGCGACCACGGCGATGATCACCAGCATGACGTCAACCGGTGGCTTACCCGGCTGGAGGTGGAAAACGAAGACCAGAATGACCAGGCCGATACCGCCTAACAAACCCAGCGCGATACCGCCCTTTCTGGCACCATAAAACAAACATATTAATATTATGAGAAGTTGTATACTAAATAGCATTTATTTACCCTCGCGATAAAACCAGTCAATTTTGATAAATGGATCACAGCCATGTTCTGTTTTTTGTGAAGTGGGCGCAGAGCCTGGCTAATATTCGTTTCGTCTGAAAGTGTGATTAGTTTCTAAACATCGAATAAAAGTTTTTCATAAGGACAGGAAAACTCTCATCGTTTTCTTTCAGGCTGTTTTCAGAGAGCAAGACTCCCTGGCGATGGGTAGTGTTGAAAAAAGGAGAGCAGAGGCAGGTTCGGGATCTTTTTTTGTATCTTTATGAAAATTATGAACATATCATCTGCTCACAGAGTGTGCTTATCCGTAAGATGTAGCATGAGCTCCGTTGCTACCGTTTATCGTTTTTGTTAATCCGTCCGGTTATTTCCGGACTACTCCTTTGTGATTAAAAATACACACTCTGCGTAAGGGATAATACTTTATTAACTTTTGTTAGCGTTTTTGAAATTAAAAACAATGGCATGTCAGGTAATAATAACGCATTGAAAAATGAGAGATGATGCAATTATATTTGATCTGGCACAATTTCTGGATTTTCAAAAAGTAACCTTAACCTTTTTATTTTTTCATTATTGTAATAATTGTTACCAATATATAACGAAATAACGCAAGGTTAAGATTGATCTTCTACTGGCAATATTGCTTAAGTAAAGAATAATGTTCTGCCTGAATACGGTAGCGGTAAACTGGCCTGCCCGTGACGCCATAATGAATACTGGTGACCAGAATATGACAGTTAACCAGCCAGATAAGGTATTTGCGGCAAGAGACGCGAGAGATATTCACCGCATTCGCCAGCTCATCGGTTGAAAACTCATAATCCTGATGTGCGTCGATCCACTGACACAGCGTGCGCAGCGTCTGCGGCGTCAACCCTTTCGGCAGGCGGCGGGTGTCCTGCTCATTGGACGCATTGCCGTGAATCAGTTGGTCCAGCTCTGACTGCTCATAATACTGGTGCTTATCCATGTCCCTTTTCTTTTGCAGCCAGCTGGTGAGGGCTTCCTCAAAGCGTGAGGCCTGAAACGGCTTGATTAAGTAATCAACAACGCCGTAGTGCAGCGAATCCTTTATCGTCATGGCATCGGCGGCAGACGAGATGACAATGACATCGCTTTTGCAGCCCGCGGCATGCAAAAGCGGGAGCAGGTCCAGCCCGTTCTCTTTCTGCATGTAAATATCCAGCAGAATCAGGTCAATCTGAACATCGCTATGAAAAATAACCTCTTTGGCTTTTTCCAGCGTTGAGGCGGTTCCGCAGCACTGAAAACCGGGGATCTGTGCGACATAGCGGCGGTTTAACTCCGCGACCATGGCGTCGTCATCGATAATAAAGACATTGATCATGTGCTGGTCCTCTCCCCATCCCAGGGTATTTGTACAAAAAATTGTGTGAAAACGCCAGGTTCGGATTCCACAAAAATATTGCCACCAAGACTTTCAACTTGTTGTTTAACAAGCGCTAAACCAACGCCGCGTTCAGTTCCTTTAGACGAGACGCCTTTATCAAAAATCGCGTCAAGGCGGTGCGGTTCAATGCCGGGACCATCGTCACTCACTTCACAATGTAGCCAACCATTGCGATAGTATAAGGAGACGCTGATCTCACCTCCTGACTGCTGTGCTAACGCGTCGATCGCGTTTTCAATCAGATTTCCGAGTGCGGTAATCAATACCGCAATTTGATCTTCATTGCCGCTGTCCGGGACCTGGCTGTCATGGCTAATCACCAGTTTGTGCCCTGAATCGGATGTGCGATTAATCTTACTGAGTAAAAAGCCTGCAATGACCGGCGATCTAATTTTGCCTAACAGTGAGCCGATCTCTTCCTGATAGTTGTTTGCCGTCTTAATAATATAGTCTTCAAGCTGCTTATAACTCTTCAGATGTAACAATCCCAGAATCACATGTAATTTATTCATGAATTCGTGGGATCGTTCACGGAGTGAGTCGGCATAGTTCACCATGCCATCAAGTCGTTGCATCAACTGGCGAACTTCTGTTTTGTCCCTGAAGGTGGAGATCGCGCCAATAATCTTGCCGTCGCTGCGAACCGGGACGGTATTAATGAGCAGTAACCGGTCCTTGATGTTGATCTCTTCATCGCGGTGCGACGTACCGTCGCGCAGCACTTCGCTGAGATCCACTACCTGCGACCAGGCGTGGCTGAGCGTGGAAAACTGGGGGTCGTCCTGTGACTTACGGTAGTTCAGCAACTCCTGGGCGGCCTCGTTGATTAACGTCACTTCGCCTTTGTCGTCAACGGCAATGACCCCCTCTTTGATTGACTGCAGCATCGCCTGACGTTGTTCAAACAGGGTGGAAATTTCATACGGTTCCAGGCCAAACAGGATGCGTTTGAGCACTTTCACCAGCCCCCATGTCCCCAGCAGGCCAACCAGCACGCCAAAAAGTACGGACCAGATGATGCTGCCGCGGCTGTTGTTAATCTGTTCGGTAACCCGACTCAGTTCCAGACCGATCGACACCACCCCAATCTGGCGGTGATTGTCGTCATAAATGGGGGTGAAAACGCGCAGCGCCTGGGCGAGAAAGCCCCGGTTGATGGCGATATTCTCTTTGCCATCCAGCGCCAGCAAAATATCGTCGCCCTTAAATGGTTGTCCGATGCGCTGGGCTTCCGGATGAGAGTAACGCAGGCTTTTCATGTCGGTGACAACAATGAACAGCATATCGTTACGCTTACGCACCGCTTCGGCAATCGCCTGAATCCCACTCTCCTCGGGTTTTTTCATCAACCCCTCGCGGATTTCCGGCGAGTCTGCCAGCGTCCGGGCAACGGCCAGCGCCTTGTCTGCTAATGCATCGCGCGTCATGTGGCTGATTTGTGAGAAGTAGAACAGGTGTACGACCAGCAAGACAGAAAACAACACGGCGCTGACCATCAATATCACCGTCGTACCGAGTTTCATCGGCCGTTCACGTAGCTTGCGGCAAGGCAGGGAGTGTCTCATGGTGGTCCCGGGTTCACAGTTCGTGTGGGTATTATCCCTATTGGGACGCGTAATTCAAAGGTGGCAGGGAAATTCACTGGCGCAGGTGTGCCATTATCGGATAATTATCGCGCATACCCGCTCAGCAACCTGCGGCGATATAATCGCCGTTCGCGCTTATCGGGATCACCGTTAAAAACAGGATTGTGGCAAAAAGAATCAGCACCACACCGCCAACCATTTTCGCCGCAGGTGCAAGCCATTTCAGTGCTGGATGTCCTGTACCGAACCACGAGAGCGTCTGATTTCGGGCATAGCGTACCGCCAGAGACAGACCCATGATCGACAGCGCGGTGCCAAAGGACATGGTCATCACCGCTGCTATACCCCAGGTGACGATACCGAGAGCATTGGAAAACAGCAGGATCATGATCGCCCCGCTGCAGGGCCGGGCGCCGATGGCGAGAATCACCCCCAGTCGGGTTTTCCAGTGACCGTCCACCAGCGTCTGTCCGACGCCGTGATGCCCGCAGCCGCACTTCTCGTCATGACTGTGCAAGGGAGTGAATCGGGTGAAGGTTATCGGGCGTAAGGATTTAAGTGCCTGATAAATTAGAAACGCGCCGAATCCGGCGATCAGCCCTGCGCTGATTTTCTCTACGTACCATCGGCTGGCGCTCAAGTCGCCGGATGCGAGGTTAAAGCCAATTGCGAGAATAAACACAAACAGAATCGCGCAGACTCCTTGCATCAGGCTGCCAACAAAGGGCACGACCCGCGCGGCCAGCAGGCTTTCTTTATTGGTGCTCAGATAGGTCGTCACGATGAACTTTCCGTGTCCCGGTCCGATGGCATGCAGTACGCCGTACAGAAAGGCCCCCGTCAGTAACCAGAAACCGCCGCTGTACTGATGATTATTTAGCTGCAGCAGGTACATCACCAGATAACGATGCAGGGTGATTTGCGTCGCCAGACACCACTGAATAAACGCTCCCCAGTGCAGATGCAGGGTATAGCCGATCCCAAACAGCGTCAGCGTCAGAAGTCCTGCCAGTGACAGGCGCAGAGAGGGGTGGCGTCCGGATACGATCATGATTCAGTCTGGCTATGGGGATGATGAAACAGTATAGCCAGTTTACGGTAAGAACCCAGTTCACGCAGAAGGCTTTCTCCTTTTTGTATAACAAAAAATTATATTTTTGCGAAATTATCATAAAAAATTATATGTTTCTGAACGCCTGGAATATTCCTTTCGTCCAGGAATAATCTTTTTTGCACGCGCCACGAGAATAAGAATTTTATTGCGCTTGCCTGACGGAATATATATGCGTAGTATATTTAAGTATATAGCGATCATGCCGCTGTTGTTCTATTTTTATCTCTTGTTTGTTTCCAGAAATGCCATGTTCAGTTAAATCACTGCTTTTTATCAGATGAAAAATGATAAGAATGTCATGATTTTCCCTCTTTATTTTTCCATAAAAGTTCGTTTGATCATAATCAACCATCAGCCGTGTCTAGCCCTTTATGATTACTCATTAATAATAACTATGGATGCAATGTGAGAAATAAAGATGGAAATAAAAAAGTGGCTAAACACAACACTGTCCCGACGGGATGCGGTGACAGGCACCGCAAAAATAGGTGCCGCCGTTGCGCTCAGTAACGCGATTACATTGCCTTTCTCTGCCACCGCGCAGGCCGAAACGACCGACGCGCCAACGCAAGGTGGCAATGGCGAAACCGTTCGCCACAGTGCCTGCCTGGTCAACTGCGGCAGTCGTTGCCCGCTGAAAGTGATCGTGAAAGATGACCGTATCGTGCGTATTGAACCGGAAGACGCAAAAGACGACGCGGTATTTGGCGAACACCAGATTCGTCCGTGTTTACGCGGCCGTTCCAGTCGCTGGCGGGTATATAGTCCGGACCGCATTAAATATCCGATGAAACGCGTAGGTAAACGCGGCGAAGGGAAATTCAAACGTATTTCCTGGGACGAAGCGACAGCATTTATCGCTGCAGAATTAAAACGCGTGACGGAAAAATATGGCCGTGAGGCAATTTATTATAATTATCAGTCGGGCGCTTATTATCATACTCAGGGCACGCCTGCCTGGAAACGTCTGCTGAATCTTACCGGCGGCTATTTAAATTATCATAACACCTATTCCACGGCGCAAATTGCCACCGCAACGCCCTATACCCACGGTGTGTATGTCGGGAGCCACTTTACGCAAATTGCGCATTCCGATCTGGTGGTGTTGTTTGGTCTGAATTTGTCTGAAACGCGCATGTCCGGTGGCGGACAGGTGGAAGAGTTACGTCGTGCGCTGGAAGCCTCAAAGGCGCGGGTGATTATTATTGATCCGCGTTATACCGACTCGGTGGTTACCGAGCATGCCGAGTGGCTGCCGATTCGCCCGACGACCGACGCCGCGCTGGTGGCCGGTATCGCGCACACGTTGATTACCGAACAGTTGATCAATGAAGCCGAGGTGAATAAGTACTGCGTGGGCTATGACAGCAGCACGCTGCCCGAAGGCGCTGCGCCGAATGCCAGCTATAAAGACTATGTGACCGGTAAAGGTGATGATGGCATCGCTAAAACGCCGGAGTGGGCGGCTGAGATCACCGGTATTCCGGCGACGCGCATTCGCCAACTGGCGCGCGAAATCGCTTCGGCTCGTGCCTGTTACATTTGTCAGGGCTGGGGACCGCAGCGTCACGCCAACGGCGAGCAAACCGTGCGCGCCATTCAGACGTTACCCGCACTGACGGGCCACTTTGGCCTGCCGGGAACCAACAACGGTAACTGGCCTTATGGCACCCCCTATGGCGTGCCGCTGTTACCGATTTTGACCAACCCGATCAAGACCTCTATTCCGTGCTATCTCTGGACGGATGCGATTCAACGCCCGGAAATGATGACGGCCACCACGATGGGCGTGAAGGGGGCGGATAAACTGAAAACCGGCATTAAGCTGTTCTTTAACCAGGCCGGTAACACGCTGCTGAACCAGCACGGTGAAACCAACCGCACGCGCAAAATTCTCGCGGATGAAAGTTTGTGCGAAACCATTATCGTCATTGAAAACCACATGACGCCGAGCGCGAAGTACGCCGATCTCCTGCTGCCGGAAACCAGCTATCTCGAAGCGGAAGATCTGGTGGACAGTTCCTATGCCACGGGTTCTCACAACTACATGATCGCCTTACAGAAAACGGTCACGCCGATGTGGGAAGTGCGTAGCACCTACGATATCTGTGCCGATATCGCCGGCCATCTGGGGCTGCGTGAGCAGTACACCGAAGGACGGACACAGGCGCAGTGGGCAGAAATGCACTATCAGCAGATCCGTGAAAAACGTCCATACCTGCCGGATTGGCCGGTGGCGAAAGAGATGGGGGTCATCGACCAGCGTATCGCGACAGACAAACAGAGCCTGGCGTTTGCTGATTTCCGCGCCGACGCCGTGGCCAATCCGCTGACCACGCCGTCCGGCAAGATTGAGATCTACTCGCAAGCGCTGGCCGATCTCGCGAAAGCGTGGACGCTGCCGGAAGGCGATCGCATCCCGGCGGTACCGGAGTTCTGCGCGGTGACAGAGTCGCATCTGAACAAAGCGCTGACCGCGAAGTATCCGCTGCAGTTAAGCGGTTTTCACACCAAAGGCCATACCCACTCAACCTATACCAACGTGCTGATGTTGCATGAAGCGGTACCGGATGAAGTGTGGATCAACCCGATAGATGCCAGCGCGCGTCAGCTGAACTCTGGCGATCTGGTACATGTGTTCAACGATCGCGGCGTGGTGGCGATTCCCTGCAAGGTGACTCAGCGCATTCTCCCGGGCGTAGTGGCGATGCCACAGGGGGCGTGGACCCGTCTGGACAGCAACGGTGTGGACGTTGGCGGGTGCATCAACACCCTGACCAGTCATCTGCCGTCGCCGTTGGCGAAAGGGAACCCGCAGCATACCAACCTGGTTGAAATCAAACGCGCTTAAGGAGTGATCCGCAATGAAACAGTATGGCTTTTATGTTGACTCCTCGCGCTGCTCAGGCTGTAAAACCTGCCAGGTCAGCTGTAAGGATAATAAAGATCTGGACGTCGGTCCAAAATTCCGCCGGGTCTATGAATACGGCGGCGGAAGCTGGGTGAAAGAAGGGGAAAGCTGGCACAACGACACCTTTACCTACTACCTCTCTATCGCCTGTAACCACTGTGATGAACCCGTCTGCGTATCAGGCTGCCCGACCGGCGCGATGCACAAGCGTGAAGAAGACGGTCTGGTGCTGGTCGATGACAGTATCTGTGTCGGTTGCCGCTATTGCGAAATGCGCTGCCCGTATGGCGCGCCGCAGTTTGATGCTAAGGCCAAAGTCATGCGCAAATGCGACGGCTGTCTCGACCGACTGGAGCAGAATCTGCGTCCCATCTGTGTGGATTCCTGTCCGCAGCGAGCGCTGGATTTCGGCCCAATCGATGAACTGCGCGCGAAGTACGGCAACGAGAACGAAATTGCGCCGCTGCCCGCCGCGTCGTTTACCCATCCTAACCTCATCATTAAGCCGCATCCGAAGGCCAAACCTACGGGCGACAAGGAAGGGGCCATTATGAACATGGGAGAGGTGCGCCATGCATGAGTTACCGCTGGTCTTTTTTACCGTCTTTACCCAAAGCGCAGTCGGCGCATTTATTCTGCTGCTGATTGGCGGCACTCTGGGGCAGATCGAGGCGCGACGGATGGCCATCGGCCTGTTCTCCGTCATGTGTCTGTTTGGGGTTGGGGTACTGCTGGGGGTTATCCACGTCGGGCAACCGCTGCGTGCGCTGAATATGCTGCTGCGCGTAGGGCATTCGCCGATGAGCAACGAAATTGTGCTGTCGGCAGTGTTTGCCACGCTCGGCGGGCTGGGTTCTCTCGGTCTGCTGCTGAACCGTGGCGCGACCGCGCTATGTAAAGCGCTGGTGTGGCTGGCTGCGGTGGTGGGCGTGGTCTTTATACTGGCGATCCCGCAAATCTACCAGTTGCCGACGGTGGTCACCTGGCGCACCTCGTATACGACGGTGATGATGGTGCTGACGCCGCTGATTGGCGGCGGCATTCTGGCCGGCCTGTTCGGACTGCGTCTGGGCCTGCTGGTCAGTGTGCTGGCGATCCTCGCCAGCTTCTGCCTGCGTCCGGGGTATATGTCGACGCTGATGAGTGCGGACGGCGCGTTAACGGCGGCGCAAACCAGTTGGTTTACCGCGCAGGCGGCGCTGCTGGCGGTGGGCATTATTGGGGTGGTGACCTGGGCGCGACTGAAGTCCAGCGTCACCGTTCTGGCGATGACCGCCGTGGTTGTCATCGTGGCTGAGCTGGTGGGCAGGATTGCGTTCTACAATCTGTGGACGTTACCGATGTAAGCCTCATGGGCCGGACCGCGTGTCCGGCCCCGCCGTCTGGGCGAACATTAACCGCCATCAGGCACTTTTTCAGGAGTATCCAACATGCCATCCAGTGCTGTATTACCGAGGATCCTTGGTGCACTGTTTTACTACTCCCCCGGGCGACCGGAGGTGAAAGCGCTGTTTGACTGCCTACCTACGCTGCCCGATCTGTACCCGTGGCGCGATCCGGCGCAGATGACCAGGCTATGTGCCGACTGGCCGTTGCCGGATGCTGATGACCTGGCGTGGCAATTTTCCGTGCTGTTCGAGGGGCAGGGCGATATGCCCGCGCCGCCATGGGGCTCCGTCTGGCTGGAACGCGATAATCTGCTGATGGGCGATACCACCGCGGAATACCGCGCGTTTTTACAGTCGCAGGGAATGGCGTTTGACTCGCACCAGAGCGAACCCGAAGATCAGTTTGGCTTGATGCTGTTAGCCAGTAGCACGCTGCTGGAGGCCGGTAAAGACGCGGCGGTGAATCAGTTATTCGAAGTGTATCTGCTGCCGTGGGGATATCACTATCTGGAACGAGTGCAGGACAGCGCGGTGAGCCCGTTCTATGCGCGTTTAGCCGCTGTAACGGCGTGTTATCTGCAGGAGATGGAGCAACAGCGTGCGTTGCAACCTGCGGTGAAACGGCTGTACTTCGGATGAACAAGTCAGAGAAATATTATCAGGCGCTGATGACGCATCGGCACGTCAGTCGGCGTGGGCTGTTTCGCGTGTTTGTCAGCGCGGCAAAGCACACTGCGCCGGAGAGCGCACCGGTGCCTCAACTCGCGCATCCACTGCCGCCAGGAGCGGCGCCTGATGCGCAGTTTATCGCGCAATGTACCCGCTGCAATCAGTGTATCGATGCCTGCCCGATGGGAATTCTGACCCGTCACGAAGACGGCTACCCGCAACTGGCGATAGAGTATGCCAGTTGCGATGGTTGTGGGGCGTGCATTGACGCATGCCCGAGTGGCGCGCTGTGCGTACAGGTTCGTTTTGATACGGGTCTGCGCCCGACGTTCAGCGCTGCCTGCGTTAATCCGGTGCGCTCGTGCAACCAGTGTGTTGAGGCGTGCCCTGAGCTGGCCTGTACCCTCGGCGCGACGGGGATCCCTGTGCTGAACAGCGAGCGCTGTACCGGCTGCGGAGAATGCCGGGTACAATGCGGCGTTGATGCCGTCAGCCTGAGATAATCTTTCCGCCCGGATTTGCGAGGCGGCTTTTTCCTCCTTTATAGGTTTTGAATCCTTTGTCATCGCATGGGTGAATGATGAAGGGTCATTGCACACCTACGGCCGCAAGACCGATGCCTATAAGATTTTCGGGAAATGCTCGATAAGGGGAATCCGCCCGACGACTGGCTAAGTTTGCTTCAGGCTTGTCAAAACGACGGGAAGGAACATCCCTGAGCTCTGCTGTTGTTATTTTGACCTTAACTATTCCAATAATTTCCTGAATAACTATTTTGTTTCCGGTATTATCGGGAATTATCTTAATCACCTCGCTGTTTCTCTAATTTATTTTACTAAAAATCCATCGTGTATTTCGGATTAATCGCGCGGTTTCGCGAGATATAAACCCACCTTTCCTTTCCCTGCGAGTTAACAATGCGTATCTATTCCACAGCAAATGTAGTGCTTTGTGTGGAAATTTTGATTTGGTAGCATTTTCATCAGTTCGAAGGAGTGGTGATAATTAATATTATTGCAGTTTTAATTATTACCAGGACATTTCCAGAACAAAACCAAGAGTTGATTACAGCAGAACGGAATAACGAATGCGACGTGATGACTCTTTATTTCTCAGGATATTGGTACAAACAGGAAATTGTTATGAAAATGAATAAAGTTGCTATGGCTGTTGCGTTCAGCGCCGCTCTGGGTTCTATGTCTGTGTTAGCTGACACAACGAACGGTGTGATTGAATTCCAGGGTGAACTGGTAAATACCGCCTGTGGTCTGGCGCCAGGTTCAAGCCCGGTGACCGTTGATTTTGGTCAGATTCCTGTTTCTGCACTGGCTAACGGTGCTCGCGCCGGAAACGTACACCAGAACATCGAACTGCAGCACTGTGACATCACTGTCGCGCAAACTGCAGAAGTGACTTACACCCCGACCAGCACCAACCTAACTGACGCCACTCTGGCGGCCTTCACCTCTGGCACTGCGTCTGGTGCGGGTATCGGCCTGCGTGACAGCGCCAGCCAGGATGTGGTGTGGGGCACGGCAACTACACCGGTGCAGCTGGTTAACGGCACTAACACCATTCCGTTTGTGGCCTATGTGAAAGCAGAAAGCGCAAGCGCAACCGTGGCTGCTGGTTCCTTCCAGTCCACAGTGAACTTCGAGATTGCATACCAGTAATTGACCTGAAGTGTTGAGTGCGGGACGTGTTCCCGCACTTTCTTCACCGCAGGCATCGTACCAGGGAGGGACAAAGTGAAAATAAACAATACGCTCCTCATCGCCGTCTATTTTTGCGCTCTGGTCGGGTCGGCTTCGGTTTCAGCATCCACCGTCACGCCGGGTAAATTAGCGATGAGCGGTGAACTGATTGAGGCGGCATGCAGTCTTGACCCGAACAGTCGGGATATAGAGGTTGAGTTTGGCGATGTTTCTGCCAGCCTGATTAATCGCAATGATGAAGGCAATATTACGCGGCCAGTCCTGATACGCCTGACGGGATGTTCCGTGGTGAAACGAGGCAACGATGGTTCACTTTATCCTTATGCTTCGGTCACCTTTATGGGTAATGCGGCGGCATCCGACCCCACCACATTATTAGTCAGTGGTGACGCCGATGGCTTTGGTATTCGTCTACGTGACAATCAGGGTGAAATATTAACGCTGGGTCAACCCTCTCCGGAATATGAACTGAGCGAAACTGATAACGTTTTAAAATTTTCCGCATCGCTGGTACCGGTTCAAAAATATATAAAAGCGGGCGAGTTTACTGCCGTTGCGCAGTTTTTTATGGATTACCACTAACAGCATAACAATAACGTAGCGGGACGCAGGCCGTTTTTAACGGATTTATTCGGGACGAAAATCATGTCGGTAAAATTAAATACCCCTCTAACGATCATTGCTCTTCTGGTAATGCATAGCGGCTATGCGCCGATGGCCAGTGCCGAGGAGAGCGTTGAGTTTAATACCGATGTCCTGGATGCCGCGGATCGTACGCAGATTGATCTGTCGCGTTTTGCGACCGACAACTATGTCACCCCTGGCGATTATTTGCTGGATATCCGTATTAACGGTCAGCCAGTCGGTCAGGAGAAAATTCGTTATATCGAGGCTCCCGAAGGGAAGCGCACGCTGCCCTGCATCAGTGGCGACCTGCTGGACAAACTGGCGCTGAAAGATGAGGCCCGCGTCAGGGTCACCCAGCTCTATGAGAATTGCTACTCCCTGCAAAGTCTGCCAGGGGCGAAATTAAGCAACTATGCCGGTGTGCTTGAAATTACCGTGCCGCAGGCGTGGATGAAGTATAACGATCCCAACTGGACGCCGCCTGAACGCTGGGATGAAGGGATCGCGGGCCTTCTGTTTGACTACAGCCTCAACGGGCAACTCACCCGCCAGTTCAACGGTCAGGAAAACTACAGCGCGGTTTCAGGCTACGGCCAGGCGGGTGCGAACATCGGCGGTTGGCGTCTGCGTGGTGAATACCAGACCAGCTACTACAGCCAGAACCATCAATTCGATTTCGACTGGAATCAGATCTACGCCTACCGCCCCTTGCCGATGATCGCGGCGAAACTGACGCTGGGTGAGATCTACCTGAATTCGCAGGTTTTCGATACCGTACGTTTTACCGGGGTCAACCTGGCCAGCGATGAGCGCATGCTGCCGCCGGCGTTACAGGGCTATGCGCCTGAAATTCATGGTATCGCTCGTACCAACGCCAAAGTGACCGTTAGCCAGAGTGGACGCATCATCTATGAAACCACGGTGCCTGCCGGGCCGTTCAACATTCAGGATTTGCGCAGTTCAGTGCGCGGTACCCTCGATGTACGCGTTGAGGAACAGGACGGCTCAGTCTCCACCTTCCAGGTGAACACCGCCAATATTCCGTATCTCACGCGTCCGGGCTACGTTCGTTACAACATCTCAGGCGGTACGCCGTCCCGTTACAACCATAAAATGCAGGGTCCAACGTTCCTTTCCGGCGATTTCTCCTGGGGGGTTAGCAACGCCTGGTCGCTGTATGGCGGCTTACAGTCTTCCGGTGAAGAGTACACCGCGGCATCGTTGGGTATCGGGCGCGATCTCTACGCGTTTGGCGCGATTTCCGTGGATGCCACTGAATCCTGGAGCCGCGAGCCTGACGGCAACCGGCTGAAAGGGACCTCTTACAAGCTGAGTTACGCGAAAACCTTCGACGAATACAACAGCTCCATTACCTTCGCGGGCTACCGTTTTTCGCAGGAAGATTTCCGCTCTATGTCGCAATACCTCGATGAACGCTATCAGGGATACGATCACATCGGGCGCGAAAAAGAGCTCTATACCATTACCGGGAATAAAACGTTCTGGGCCGGTGAAGCGGGAAAGGCGACGACCGTCTTTCTGACCTGGACGCACCAGAACTACTGGGATAAGCGCAGCCAGGATCGCTACGGCATGTCGGTGGGACGCGCCTTCCGGATTGGCGAGATCAACGGCATCACCGCCAACCTTTCCGCTTACCGTACTGATTACAAAGGGCGCAAAGACGACTCGATCTCCTTCTCGTTGTCGGTGCCGATTGGCGACAACAAATGGGCGGGTCTGGATATCCAGACCAACAACGGCAAAACCAGTCCGATGGCGTCCTACACCGACAACAGTGATTACAACAACTTGTGGCGCATTCGTGCCGGTGCCAGCCAGAGCGGTAACGCCAGCGTTGACGGCTATTACCAGCATCGTTCGCAACTGGCGGAAATCAATACCAACGCCAGCTATCAGCAGAGCCAGTACATGGCGCTGAGCACGACCCTGCGCGGCGGCTTCACGGCAACCCGCCACGGCGCGGCGATGCATAACAGCGGCGCAACGATCAACACGGCGCGCGTCATGGTGGATACCAATGGCATTGGCGGCGTGCCGCTTAACGGCAAGAAGTCGCGGACTAACGGCTACGGCATTGCCGTGGTGCCGGATGTGGTGAGCTACAACAGTTTTGACACCCGCGTGGACGTGGATGCGATGGACAGCGACATCGAACCGTCAAAAGCCATCAGCACGACGACCCTGACGGAAGGCGCGATTGGCTATCAGGCCTTCGGTATGGCGAAGGGGATGAAGATGATGGGGACGCTACGCCTCGCGGATGGCAACGTCCCGCCATTCGGCGCGGAAATTTACAACCCCGATGGCGTAAGCGTCGCGATGGTGCTGGAAGACGGGCAAGCCTGGCTTGCGGGGGTCAATGCGAACGAAACGCTGAACGTGATGTGGGGCGGTAAGCAGCAATGTCAGGTCACGATTCCGCCAGGTGCAAACAACGGATCAGCGAACGCGCTTCTGCCGTGTCGTTAATCCCGACAGAACGAGTTATCTCACTGTAATAAAAGGCCAAAAATGAGCAAGAAAAGACATAGCGGATATCTGATGGCGGCGTGGGCGCTGAGCATGATTGGCGGCTACGCGCAGGCGGGGGTCTCTCTGGACAGAACCCGCGTCATTATTACGGAGAAAGAGGCATCATCGAGCGCCAATCTGTCCAATACCAGCCCGGATATTCCCTTCCTCGCCCAGTCGTGGGTCGAGGATGAAAAGGGTAACAAGATTACCTCGCCGCTGATTGTGTTACCGCCGCTACAGCGAATCAACGGGGGACAGAAAGGGATTGCGCGCGTCACCAAAACCGCGGGGATCGACAAGCTGCCGCAGGACAGAGAAAGCCTGTTCTACCTCAACGTCCGGGAGATCCCGCCGAAGCCGGATAAACCGAATACGCTGCAACTGGCCATGCAGTCGCGCATCAAGCTGTTTTACCGCCCGGCGGCGGTGATCCCGAAGACCCGGAGTGAAATCTGGCAGGACCAGGTGGTGTTTCATAAAAACGGCAGCCAGATGACCGTACAGAACCCAACGCCCTACTACGTCACGATCCTCGGGCTGTCCAAAGGGGCCGGACAAAAGATCACCCAATTTCCAGGGATCATGATCGCACCCAAATCGAGCCAGCAGTTTGCGGTGACGGACGGGAGCGTCAGCCAGTTTTCCATGATGTACGTGAACGACTATGGCGGACACCCGGAGCTGAAGTTTCGTTGCGATGGCAACACCTGCAAAGCGCTTCCACCGGCGCAGCAGGGCTAACCAGGAGGAACCAGACAATGCAAAATCCTTTATCCACTGTGGCCCTCCTTGCGATGGGCGTGGCATTTCAGTGCGGGGCGGATGTGCCAGCGCAGCCACAGCATAGCGCTCAGGAACATGTCAGCGAAGATAGCGGCATTGTCCGGTTTCACGGCTCCGTGTTTGCCTCTCCCTGTGTGCTGATGACACAAGGGCGCATTCAGGATGTCGAGATGGGCGAGATCAGCGCGCAGAATTTTCGCCAGGCGGGCGATCGCAGCGAGCCGGTACGCTTCAAATTGCATCTGAAGGACTGCCTGAAAGGGGCGTCGCAGTCGCGAGGGAGTCTGGCTTCCAGAACCACCGGGAATGACTGGCGAGCCTACAGCACCGGGGAGCAGGCGGTACAACTGACGTTCGTTGGTGAATCCGATCTTAATAACGGGCAGCTATTACGCACCAGCGGTACGACTCAGGGCGCGGGCGTGCGACTGCTCGATAAGGACGGGAATGCGCTGGATGTCGGTCAGACCCATGCGCCCTGGCTGGTGAATTCCGGTGACAGTGAACTGAATTTTATGGCGGCGCTGGAATCCACCGGTTTGCATGTGAGCGCGGGCGACTTTAGCAGTCTGGTCCGTCTGAAGATGGAGTATTTGTAATGAAACTGTCAGGCCTGTTCCGCCGAAAATGGCCGGTCTTACTGGCGCTCAGCACGCTTGGCGTGTCGGGCACGGCGTGGTCCGCACTGGATGGTGAAATTGAACCGGTGAATGGGACCTATGACTATCTGATTAATATTAGCAATCATGATATTACCTCCAACCAGGCCGGGGCGACCATTACTGATGAGTTCAATCTGGCGGGGATGTTCCAGGGGCGAGCGTACTGTACGCAGTCAGTGGTGGATCAGCCGGTGTATTACATGTCGCAGGCGACGTTGACGCAGTCCGGAATGACGGCGGGTTACCTCAAGCTCAATGACTATATGGACGTTAAAATTGAGATCTACATCGGTGGGAATCTGCAAGATTATAAAACCGTACCGTTTGATAACATCTCAAACGACGCCAATCAGAACTACTGCAACCCGCCCAGCACGATCCTTGACAACCAGTTTACCTCCGGCGCAAAGGGGAAGGTGACCTTTATGATCACCAAACCGATTATCAACGGGGTGAACCTGCAAGGCTCTGAGATCGCAAAACTCTTTGGTCGCCTGGGGCCGGGCGCAATGGGGCAAACCCCTCTGTCGCGCATCACCATCGCTTCCGGGGTCATCACCGTGCCGGATAAATGTACCGTTAATCAGGGGACGCCGATCGTCGTCGACTTCGGCAACATTCCTGGGATCGGTAGCCGACTGAACGGCACCAACTACAGCCAGAATGTGCCGATTCATGTGAAGTGCGAGGGCGGCAGCTTCGCCCAGGGCGCACTGAATATCAAGCTGGGGATCCAGCAGGCCAATCCGGCGTTTGATGACGGCAAGTACCTGAGTACGCAGGGAACAACGGATCGTTCCGAGCTGGGCATTGCGCTGCGTGACCGTCAGGGTAACCCGGTGGCACCCAACACCTTCTATAACGTGCCGGGGTTTGCCAATAACGAAGGCGACTGGAACCTGACTGCCGCACCGGTGGCGAAATACACCACGTCAGTCATTCCGGAAGGCGAGTTCCATGCATCGGCAACGGTTGTGGCTGAATTCCAGTAAGGAGGGAATATGCATCGCGTAACAATGATCTTTGCCTGTTTATTGACGACGCTCGCTCCGGCCCCGGTGTGGGCGCTGGGGGAGTTACTGGGTGGCGATCTCAGTTTCACCGGCGTGGTGATGGCCTACCCGTGCAGCATTGCGCCTGATTCAGAGCGGGTGCCGGTCGATTTCGGGAAAGTATCGACAAAGTCATTGTATATCAACGGGAAAACAGTGCCGGTTCCGTTCACGATCAAATTAGAGGATTGCACGCCGAGCGTCTTTAATTCCGTCACGGTGACGTTCAGCGGTATTGCCAACGGCAATCTGGCGGACCGACTGGCGATCAGCGCCACGTCGCCGGGCAATGCGGGGGGCGTGGGGATCGGTCTGCTGGAGGAGGACGATACGCCTGTACGCCTGAATGTGGCGACCCGTCCGGCCGCGATCAACGACACCATTTTACGGCTTAATTTCCAGGCGTTTGTGGAGGCCGAGCCGTATGCCTTAGCAAACGGCACCCTGACCACCGGACCTTTTACCGCCACGGCAAATTACACATTGAACTATCAGTAGCGTCATCAAAAGGATATTGAGGCATGGTGTATCAGTGTTTTCTTTACAACAAAGATCTCTTTTTTTCGCAAGGAATCAAAACGGTGATTGCCAGTTTGCTCGCGGAGCAAACGGACGTTTTATATTCCTTAACGGATGATTACACGCAGTTGATCAAGCAGTTACAGACTCGCGTAAATGATGACTGCTGCCTGTGGATCCTCTGCGATTTGGACAGCCTGCCGCGTGAGCGGATTCGTGCGCTGCAGCTCATGAATAATTTCTATCAGCGTGAAAACAAGAATCTGATCATTTTATTAAGCGAGCACAACATGCCGCTGTTTTTCACGTTGTATGCGCTCTTGCCAGGCGCGCACTGGTTATTGAAAAGCGAGAATCTCGCCAATACCACCCCTTTTTTTCAGGAATTATTAGATCAACGACATCAGGGATGCTGCTTTAGCTATTCATTAGTGAATTACACCCGCAGAAGACTGCACCACCGGGAAATGAATTATACGATTTCCGGTAATGAATGGTGGCTGATGGAAGAGATATTCAAAGGGAAATCACTGTCGCAGATTTCCTGCGAAGTGAATATCGATGTCCGACGCCTGAGCTATATCAAGCGGCACTTAATGAAACGACTGAATATTAGAAACAACATTGCGTTATTCACGGTGTTCAAGGGAATTATGCCGTGACCCGTGAAACGTCTTTTCGGCAGTGGTATTTGCCGAGCGATCGGTGCAAGTGATTGCACCCCATTAAACCCTAAGTAAGGAAAACAGAGATGAAAAAATTAACTGCGATCGAAGTGGCTAACGTTGTGGGCGGAACCTGTAAAACCTGCGAAACAACGTATCAGAACGTCACCATTGGGGGGGTGACCTCCTGTAAGGAACTGACGACCTGTACGGATAAGCACGGCAGCACCACCTCAATGAAAGATGCAAATGCCAGCAAGTGTGGTGGGGTTCCGAACCGCTAATCATTGGCTATGACCTGGAGGTACCCGCGCCTCCAGGTTTATCTTTTCCGCTGCGAGAATACTATGGCGACCCAATTTAAACGCATCACCATTATCAGCTATTCGCTGTGCTTGATCGTTATCTCTTCGTTGATGACGGTGCTTTGTTACCACATTTTTGTCTTTAATACCTTTGCCACGGATCACTCACAAACGCAGGCTTTTCGTGAAGTCAGCGCAGAACACATTGCACAGAGTCCGATTAAAGACGCGCGCAGTATTATCGAGGTGATGTCTTACGGTTGCCATTATTGTGCGGCAAACGAAGAAAATCTGGCGGAATTTTCCCGCACCCTGCCACCGGGCAGTTCATTTACCGCGATTCATATTGCCAGTGAGGACAGCGGTCTTGCCGCTTACGCGCCGATTTTTGCCACGCTGGAAGAGATGGGAATTGAAAAGAACGTTCGCGATAGCGCTTATAACGCCGTTATTACCCGCAATGTCGATCTCTCCGATGAGAAGGCACTGAATACCTGGCTGGTAAAAAACAATATTGATGTGGATAAATTTAACACTCTGCGTCAGAGCGATGCGGTTAAAAACCGTCTCAGCACGATGGCCGCCATTACCGCACACTATGACATTAACGCGACGCCGATGTTTATTATCAATAAACGCTATGTGGTGGCCCAGGACAGTGAATTTCCTCAATTTGCGCAGCGCATGCTGCAATTGCTGAAAGAGGATAAATAACCGCGGTGGTCAGATTTTTTATTGTCTGGAGCGTATTTAGTTTTAAAAACAGTGCGGGATGGCTGTATAACGCGAAGCGTAATTTTTCTCAGGGAACGCTGATTCTGCTGCGAAAAATAATGCGCTATCTACCGCTGCCCGTATTACTGACCGTGGCGAAAGGACTCAGCGCGCTACGGTTGCTGGGGCGCTCATTTCGCTTACGCAATGCGGTGGCAAACGAAAACACCCGCTGCCTGATCGGGCAAACCGGCCGGGTGGACGCGGCCTGGGTCGCCGTGCGTCGCCGCCTGCTGGAAGAGGCCGCAACATGGGGACAAAACCCGGCGCTGCTCCAGCAGATCCGTGCCTGTGCGGCTGAACTTGATGCCGTAGTCGCACCGCTACATCAGCAGAACATTCCTTACATTCTGGCGCCGTTACATACGGTGTCGGACGTGCTGGCGGCGATGGTCGGCGCCTGCGTCACGCCGGGTAAAGCCTGCGTGGTGGTCTCTTCCAGCGCCGAACTCTATAACGCGCAGACCCGTGCCCTGGGCGGTATCGACCTCTCCTATTGCTCCATTCATCAGCAGAACAAAACGCTGGCCGGCAGCCTGATGGCGCTCATCACCGATGTCGCTACCGGGCGGCAGAACATGATTATTTTTCCCGATATCTCGCCGGACTATACCCTACAGGCCGAAGGGGCGCTGGCGGCGAAACTGCCGTGTCGTTTATTCGGCCGCAGCGCGAAGTTACACAATGGTGTGGTTCGCCTTTCCGGGGTGATTGCGGCGCAGGTGGTGTTTTATCACCTCAGCTACCACAACGGCCTGCGCATCCATATTCATCCGCCGGTGAGCAGTCAGAACGTCGCCCGCGAGCTGCCTGACATTATTGAATCCACGCTGCGTGAATACCCACAGGAGTGGCTCCTTTGGCACAGCCATTCTCTCTTCTTTATTAATCACTGATGATAAAAATGACGACCACGATCCCGAATCTGATCTTTCAGGAAGAGACCAACGAGTGCGGACTGGCGTGCGTGGCGATGCTGGCACAAACGCAGGGTCAGCCCGTTTCGCTGGCAACATTGCGCGAGTGGTTTCCGGCCTCTGACCACGGAACCTCACTGGATATGCTGATGCGCATTCTGGCGCGGCTGGGCATTGCGACGACGCCGGTGCTGTTTGAGCACGATGAGCTGAGCTCCCTGCCGCTACCGGCCATTTTGCATTACGGTGCAAGTCATTATGTCCTGCTGGCCTGGCGCAAAGGCAACCACGTGTGCGTGATGAACCCGGCGATTGGCGAGCAGTGGTTACCGTTTGCCGCGCTTAAGCAGGAGATCAGCGGCTATGCCCTGATTGTCGAACCTGAGCAGGCATTTGCCGCAGACCCTGATTTACCGTTGTCGACAACCGCGCAGAGCGCGCCGCGGGCGATGAGCATGCAGGAAACCGCGGCGGTGCCGGGGATCTATCGGCTGATGCTGTTGACCTTCCTCGTCTCGCTGACGCTATTTCTGATGCCGACGATGGTGAGCAACGCCATCAACCAGGCCTTCTCCAGCGTGGAGAGCCGCGACTTTCCCTACGGCTGGTTTATCCTGGCGTTTGTCGCCTCCTCACTGATGGCGCTGGGCGTGCGGGTGATTAGCGAACGTTTTATCAAACGCTTTGTGCTGATCCACAGTGGCGTGGGGTTTTCCCGTCTGCTCCACAACCCACTGCGTTTTTTCGAAAAACGGGCGCCGGGGGAGATCTTCAGCCGCTTCACGGCCTGGCAGATTGGCCTGTTGCAAAAGATTGAGCTGGATAACGGCCTGCGCTCCGACTGGGTGATCTGTACGATCGCGTTGGCGATCATGTTCTGGATTGCGCCCGTGCTGGCGGCGATCTCCGCCGTCGGCGTGACGGTAATGGGGATCATCAGCGTCTGGGCGGTGATCCGCGACCGCTGGTTCACCCAGCAACTGCAGCTGAAAAGCGCCACCCTGAACGATTTTTTCATGGAGACCATTCAGGGCATTTTGACCGTCAAAACCGCCGGACTGGAAGGGCAGCGCCAGGGGCAATTCGCCGGCTTCAGTCGCGATCTGTTTTCGTGTTTGCAACGCCAGAAGGTCTATCAGCAGGTGAAAGAGGGGCTGTATCAGCTCACCGGGAGCCTGGAAATGGTGGTGTTTATGCTGGTGGTTCTGCCGATGGTGCACAGCAAACTGATCTCACTGGGCGATTTTTTTGCCTATAGCTTCCTGCGGCAAATCTTCACCTCCTACGTCACGCGGATCTTCTACGCCATCATCCAGAAATCGCAGTTGAACGTAATCGACACCCGCGCCCATGCGCTGTTTGCGCCACAGGACGAGGCAGCGCCTGTTTCGCAGGCAGCGCAACTTCCCGCCGATACGGCGCCGGACCTGACGTTTGCGTCGTTGTGCTATGGCTACGATCCCGCCAGGCCGGTGCTGTCGTCGGTTTCGCTGTCGCTGCGCGCGGGCGATCAGATTGCGATTGTCGGTGAATCCGGTGCGGGTAAGAGCACCTTACTCCGCCTGATTGCCGGACTATTTTCTCCGCAGGCGGGGGGCTGTTATGCCGCAGACACGGCGCTGACTGCGCAACAACTGGCGCAGTTTGTCTGTCTGCAAAGTCAGGAGGACATTCTGTTTAATGCCTCGGTTCGCGAAAACATTACGTTGTTCGACGCGCACTACCGCGAACGCGATCGTGGGCGGATTGAGGCATTGCTCGATTCCCTCGCGCTGGGCGAGGTGGTACGCGGATTACCGGGCGGTATTGACGCCCTGATCCGCGAAAGCCATGCGGCGCTGTCGCTCGGCCAGCGTCAGCGGTTATTGCTGGCGCGCGCGCTGTACAGTTCGCGTCCGGTGTTGTTGCTTGACGAGCCGACCGCCAATCTTGACGACGATACGGCGGCCATTGTGATGGCGGCGATTCACGCGCATTGCCAGAACGCCGGTAAGTCACTGATTGTGGTCACCCACAGCGACGCGATTCTGTCGCGGTTTCAGCGGGTTTATCAACTGACCGACGGCAAGCTCAGCCCGCTGGAGGTCAAGGTATGACGCCGAAATCGCGTTGGCTGCTGATCGGCGGCGCACTGGCGCTGGCCGTTGCGGTTGGTGGCACGTGGGCGACGCTGGCGTCGACCGCGCCGCAGGAGAATTTACCGCTGGAGACCATTGGCACGGGCGACATCGAAAAGGTGGTGCTGGTAACGGGGGTTCTGAAACCGGCGGTGCAGGTTAACGTCGGCGCGCAGGTCAACGGACAGTTGCGCAAGCTGTACGTGCGCCAGGGCGAGAAGGTGCAAAAAGGCCAACTGCTGGCGGAAATTGACCCCACTTTGCAGGAGTCTGATCTGAACAACACGCGTGCACAACTGGCCAGCGCTAAAGCGCAAAAGCTGTCGGCGCAGGCGACGCTGTTACGTTATCGTCAGGAACTGAACCGCCAGCGCATGATGCTGCGTGACGGTTCTGCCGTGCGCAGTGAATACGAGCAGGCGAAGGCGCAATACGATGCGCAGGTGCAGCAAATTGACGTGAGCGATGCGCAGATTGTGCAGGCGGAGATGGCGGTGAAAACGGCGCAGGCCAACCTCAGCTATACCCGCATTGTGGCGCCCATCGACGGCGAAGTGCTGGGTATCGTCACCCGGGAGGGGCAGACCATCGTCTCCTCGCAAACGGCGCCGACCATTCTGGTGCTGGCGGATCTCGACACCATGCAGGTGCAAACGCGTATCTCGGAAGCCGACGTGCAAAAAATCCGTCCGGGTCAGCCGCTGCGCTTCTACGTTATCGCCAATCCGGATAAACGCTACGCCAGTACGATGGGCTTCGTGCAGCCTGCGCCGCAGGAAGCGCTGGAAGCGCCCGGTGAGAGCGGCATGGGCGGTAATCAACAGGCAATGGCGGTGTACTACACCGGCACCTTTGAAGTGCCTAACGCTGAGCGAGAGCTCAAAACGTCGATGACGGCGCAGGTATTTATTCAGATTGCCGAAGCAAAGAACGTATTGCGCGTGCCGGTCGCAGCACTCGGGCAGGCGCTGGATACCGAGCGCTACACCATCACGACCGTTGAAAACGGGAAAACGCGCACCCGCACCATCCGCATCGGGATCAACGATCGACAGTACGCCGAGGTGCTGGAGGGATTGCAGGCTGGCGATCGCGTGGTGCTGGCGCAGGACACGGTGCGGGGATAGCGGATGGAACCGATTATCGTCTTACGCCAGGTTTGCCGGACATTCAGCGCGGGAAGCGAGACGCTTGCGGTGCTGAGCGACATTTCACTGACCATCCACGGCGGTGAGATGGTGGCGATTGTGGGCGCCTCGGGGTCGGGGAAGTCCACGCTGATGAACATCATCGGCTGCCTGGACAAGCCTTCTTCCGGCGAAGTGCTGATCAACGGAACGCCGGTACATGATGCCGACAGCCTGCACCTGGCCGATCTGCGCAGCCGTTATCTGGGGTTTATATTTCAGCGCTATCACCTGATGCCGTATCTGACGGCGGAAGAGAATATCGCCATTCCCGCGCTGTACACCGCGATGTCAGCGCAAGAGCGCAATGCGCGCACCCAGCGTCTTGCACGTCAGCTTGGCCTGGAAAACCGGCTCCAGCACCGACCCGCTCAGCTTTCGGGTGGGCAACAGCAGCGCGTGAGCATCTGTCGGGCGCTGATCAACGGTGCGCATATCATCCTCGCGGATGAACCCACCGGTGCACTCGACAGCGTCAGCGGCAAGGCGCTAATGGATGTGTTGCACCAGCTACATGCGGCGGGGCACACGGTCATCATCGTCACCCACGATCGCGACGTTGCCCGGCAGGCGCAGAGAATGATTGAGATCAGCGACGGGCGGATCATTCGCGACGTTCAGCACGCTGCCGTTCGTCGTCCGATTGCGCTGGGGGAGCAGGATAACGGACGCGCCTCGCTGGGTCGCCGTCTTCATGAGGCGGTCCGCATGGCCTGGCGTTCGCTGCTCGGGCACCGGATGCGCGCGTTTCTCTCCATGCTGGGGATCATTATTGGCATTGCGTCGGTGGTGTCCTCGATGGCGGTAGGCGAAGGCGCACGGCAGGCGATCATGAGCGAGATTGGCAAACTGGGAAGCACCACGCTGGAGATCCATCCCGGCACGGGGTGGGGCAGCAAGCGCCCGGATATGGAGCGCGCATTGTCGATGGATGATGTGCGCAGTTTGCAGGCGCTGCCGTGGGTCATCGGTGTCTCGCCGGTGGTCAGCAGCACCACGCTCGCGGTTCGCAAAGGGCTCGACTCCTCCATGATGCTCTCCGGCGTGTCACAAGACTTTTTCGCCCTGCAAGGGCTGCGTTTTGTGCAGGGAAATGGCTTTACCGCACGCGACGTCGCGGAAGGCGAACCGGTGTTGATCCTCGATGAGACCGGGCGCGATACGCTGTTTCCCGGTGGAGAAAATCCGCTTGACGAGATCGTCCAGATTGGCGGCGCGCCGTGGCGGGTGATCGGCGTGGCGACACGGCCCGGCCCGAAAGTGGTGGGCGGATTCATGACCGCCTGGGTTCCGCATACCTCATTACAGCAGCGACTCACCGGCGAAAAGCCGCTGGAATCGTTGATTCTGCGTTTTCAACCGCCGCTGGAACCGCATGAGGCGGCGCAGCGGGCGGAACGTCATCTGCTGCGGGAACATGGCCGGAAGGACTTCTTTATCCAGACCGACGATCAGCTGGCGAACGCGCTGCAAAAGACCTCTGACTCTATGTCGTTGTTGATTACCGCCATTGCGGCGATCTCCCTGCTGGTGGGCGGCGTCGGGGTGATGAACATCATGCTGGTGTCGGTGACCGAACGAACCCATGAAATCGGCATCCGCTTATCCGTTGGCGCGCGTCCCTCGGACATCATGAACCAGTTTCTGATTGAGGCCGTGATGATCTGCGCCCTCGGAGGCCTGCTGGGCGTGTTCGGTTCGTGGGTGGCGGGGCATCTTTTTGCTCTCGCGACCGATGCGTTCTCAATGGTGTTCACGGCGTTTCCGGTGCTGATGGCCTGTGGGTTTTCTGCCCTGATCGGCCTGACGTTTGGCTATTTCCCGGCGCGCAGGGCTGCTCGCCTCAACCCAACGGAGGCGCTGGCTCGCGAATGAAAAGACGGCTTGTGTTGCTCGCACTTTTGTTGCTCGCGGGTTGTAGCTCACAGACCCGTAGCGACTACCAGCGTCCGCTGCTGTCATTGCCCACTCAATGGCAACCGGCTACCGACACGGTGTCGGAATACGGCTGGCAGCGTTTTGGCGATCCCCGACTGTCGCGGGTGATTGAACAGGTGCTGGAAAGCAATAACGATCTCGCGGCGGCGGCCATCATCGTGCAACAGGCGCGTGTGGCTGCAGGGTTAACTGACACCAATATGACCCCCGATGTGGCGGTCAGCGGTTCTGCCAGTAACAGCAAAAACGTGCGCCGGGGAACATCCGCGCAGGAAAACTACAGCAGCGGCATCACCATCGCCTGGGAACTGGACCTGTGGGGAAAACTGGCGCGTACCCGTGAGCAAAGCGAATGGGAAGTGGTAGCGAGCGAGCAGGATTACCACGCGACGGTACTCACCACGATGGGGACCACCGCCCAGCTTTACTG
The DNA here is from genome assembly GCF_002880615.1 of Citrobacter freundii complex sp. CFNIH2. Lineage (NCBI taxonomy): Bacteria > Pseudomonadati > Pseudomonadota > Gammaproteobacteria > Enterobacterales > Enterobacteriaceae > Citrobacter > Citrobacter freundii complex sp. CFNIH2. The sequence goes on from NZ_CP025757.1 coordinate 4,530,998, forward strand.
GCGCATCGCGCTGTATAACCAGCAGATTCGCAATCAGCGTGACGGTCTGGCTATTTCGCAACAGACCGTGCAGCAGGTGACGTCATGGTTTAACGCCGGGAAGGTCGGCCAGCTCGATGTGTTACAGGCGCAGCAGGCCCTGCTGGAACGAGAGAATCAGTGGCGAACGCTGGTTCAGCAACGTCAGAACACGCGGAATGCGCTGGCGCTGTTGCTCAACAGACCGGCAGAGCAGCATGCCGATGAATCGCCCGCGCTGGATGCAAATCAGCAGGTGCCGATTGCGCAAAAAACACCGCTGCGGGTGATCGCGCAGCGGCCGGACATTCAGGCCGCGGAGTCGCGTCTGCGCGCAGCCCTTGCAGGTTACGACGCCTCACGGCTGCAGTTTTATCCCGCACTGTCTCTTGATGCCTCACTGAATGCCGGCAGTCAGATCTTCAGCCAATGGTTCAGCGATCCGATCCGCACGATTGGCGGCACGCTGGCGCTGCCGTTTATCCAGTGGAACACCCAACAGCTCACCGTGAAGCAAGCGGATCTCGCGGTAAAACAGGCGGCAATAGCCTTTCGCTCGACGGCCTACGCCGCGCTCGCCGAAGTGGATGAGGCGATGGAAAACCGCCTGAGCGCTGATGAGCAGCGCACGCGACTTCACCAGTCGCTGGTCCTCAGCCAGCGGCGTTTAACCCTGACGGAAAGCCGCTATCGCGCGGGCGCCGTGGATTTTCAGACGTTGTTGAACGCGCAGGACGATCGGTTGACGTTAGAGAACGCCCTCGCACAAACTCAATACGACTACCTCTACGCCACGTTGCAGCTCTGGCTGGCGCAAGGGGGTGGCGAAACGCAATACAGGATGATGCAACATGAAGCCGAATAATGAATTTAAGCGGGCCGTCGTTACCGGGTATGGCGCCGTGACCCCACTTGGCGCGACGGCTGATGAGAGCTGGCAGGCGATGATGGATAACCGTCTGGGCTATCGCTACGTCGATAAAACGGCGCTGAACATCAACACCCATTTTCTCGGGCTGGTGGATAACGAACCGAGCCTGGCGGGTGTTCCTGCGGTTATTCGTCGTCGGCTGCCGCGCTTTGCCCGGCTGACCGTCGGCGCGGCGCGTCAGGCAATGACGATGGCCTTTGGCGTCAGGCCGCCGCAGGAATACTACAGCACGCTCGACTGCGGCGTGATCATGGGGACCGGCTGGGGCGGACTGGACGAAAGCTACGACGCGCAAAGTGAGTTTGCGACCACGGGCGTCGCCTCGCCGTTTAACTGTTTTTACTCGATGCCCAGCGTTACCACCGCAGCCTGCAGCCAGTTCTGGGGACTCAATGGCTATCAGAACACGGTGGTTGCCGCCTGCGCGACGGGGACGATCGCCATTGGCGACGCTTACGAGGTGATCCGCAGCGGCAGGGCGAAAATGATGCTGGCCGGTGCCGGAGAATCTCTCACCAGCCACTGCGCGGTGTGGAACATTGACGTGCTGGGCGCACTGAGCAAGGAAGCGTCGGATCCGCAGCGCGCCAGTTGTCCATTCAGCGCCCATCGTAGCGGTTTTGTGTTATCGGAAGGGGCGGCAGTGCTGTGTCTGGAAGAGCTCGAAGGGGCGCTGGCACGCGGCGCTACCATTCTCGGCGAGATTACCGGCTACGCCAACTTCTCTGATGCCTGGGATTTCACCTCACCGGCGGAAGACTGTCTTGCCCGCGTACAAACCATTACCCACGCGCTGCAACAGGCGGAACTGGAACCGGATCAACTCGACTACATCAACGCGCACGGTACCTCGACGCCGCTGAACGATATCAATGAAACGCAGTCGCTAAAAATGGCGTTAGGGGACGCGGTGTGGTCCATTCCGGTTTCCAGTACGAAATCGTACTCCGGGCACTTAATTTCCGCGGCAGGCACCTTCGAGAGCATTGTCTGTCTGCAGGCGATCGCCAACGGCATCATTCCCGCAACGGCCAATTTCCAGCAGGCGGATGAATGCTGCGATCTGGATTATGTGGTTGAAGGCCATCGTGCGGGCAATGTCCGTCGCACGTTGAACCTGAGTTTCGGCTTTGGTGGCGCGAATGCGGCGTTGATTCTGGAGAAGCACGTATGACGCCCCTTCATTATGGCCAACAGGATGCCCGGCGCTGGGCCGCGTTTTCGGGCGATTACAACCCGGTACATTTCGACGAGGCGTGGGTCAAAGCGCAGGGCGGAAGCGGACTCAGCGTGCATGGCATGCGTGCTTTGCTGGACGTAAAACGGTTTATCAGCCCCCCGGTTGACGACGCCCCGTTTCTGAAATGTACCGTGCGTCTGCGCCGACCGCTGTGGCGGGATACCGCTTATCGCCTGACGCGCGATGCGACTAAGCGGGTTGCGGCATCGGTGCGCGAATTCTCTGCCGAAGAGGCCTGCCTTTCCTGCCAGCTCACGCCGGAAAAACACCTGCCGCTCGTCGATGGCGAAAGTCAACGGGTACTGGATTCGTCGGCGCTGGCCACGCTGCATCAGGCGTTCATGCCGCTGCTGCCCGACGCTCAGCAATGGCATTTTCTCGACGCCCTGTTGTTTCGTCATCTTCTTCAGGATACCGCGCTGTTACGCCAGCAGGCCATTGCCTCCATGCTGCCGACGTGTCGGACGCTGGATGCGCTGTTTACTCTCTTTCCCGTGGTTCAGACCCATCAGGAAGTCATTTTCGACAGTCATCTGCTGGCCTCCTGGCGAGCAGAGTCGCTGCCGGAACATCTTGAGATCGACACGTTGCCTGCCCTGGTGGTTGGCGATCTTGCGAGTGGCGCGGTGGTGGTGCGAATCGCCGCGCGAACCTGTTATCAACATCACTACATTAGCAATGCCGTGACGCTAAAAGTCGGCGCGCTGACAAAAGGAAAATCGAATGAGCCAGCATGAAATGATCTACAACAAAATCAGTGAAATGATCTGTGATGCCAAAGACCTGGCGCCGGAGGCGCTGACGCCAGAGACGACGCTGCCTGAACTGGAGCTGGACAGTCTCGACTACGTTGAACTGATGGTACTGGCGAAGCGTGAATTTAACGTCACGCTCAATCCTGAAATGTTTATGAAAAATCCCACCATGACGCTTCGCGAACTCAGCCAGCGTATTGCGCAGGAAATGGCAGGTTGATATGGCGAGGAAATGGATGCTCATCACCGGCGGCAGTCGGGGAATCGGCCAGGCACTGGTGAGTCACCTGTTGCCTGAATGGAATATTGTCTTTACCGGTCGCAACGAGGCCGGGATCGCTCGTACGCTGGATATCGCGCAAAGCCAGAGTACGTCGACCTGGGTGAAGGGCGTTCGCTGTGACGGCAGCGATGAAGCCAGCGTCGAGCCGTTAGCCATGTCGCTGCTCGAGGCGCATGGCGCGCCCGCCGCCATCATCCATAACGCCGGTATGACCAATGACGCGCTGCACATCCATCAGAACGCGCGCGACTGGCAGGAGGTGCTGGGAAACAATCTGGTCGCGGTGGTGAACTGGAATCGCATCCTGCTGCCCGCCATGATGACCCAGGGCAGTGGCTCGATTGTGTTTATGTCGTCCGTGACGGCCATTAAAGGCAACAGCGGACAGACGGCCTATGCCGCGAGCAAAGCGGCGATGATTGGCCTGACGCATTCGCTGGCGCGAGAAGTGGGGCGTTTTGGCATTCGGGTGAATTGTCTGGCGCCGGGTTTAATTGAAGGCGAGATGGTTCAGGCCATTCCGGAAGCCCGATTGAAAACCATGCGACAGAATATTCCGCTGCGCCGTCTCGGACGCACGCAGGACGTCGCCCGCGCGGTCGCATTCCTGACCGGGGAAGGGAGTAGCTATCTCACCGGTCAGACGCTGGTGCTGGACGGTGGTTTGTCCGCCTGATAACGGGAACCGCGAGAATGGCATCTCGCGGTTCAGGTCAGGCCAAGTTGGTTAATTCTCTGGACCAGGGCGCGTCGCTCTTTGACCGACTCCTGAAAAATTTGCAGTAAAACCTCGCTATTTTGCCGCACAATGTCCGCCAGCTCAGGGGCGATTTCTGCCGTTTCCCCGACGCGCGCTTTAAATTCCGATGACAGCGTGACGCCCTGCAACAGCGACGCCAGCCAGATGCTGGCCTTCAGAATCCTCACTTCCGGAGGATGTGCGGCGGTTGCAACTACTGTTTTTTGAATCTGACACCAGCGGGCAATATCCCGAATGGCTTCAATCGGATAGAGTTCACCCCAGATGGCATTATCTTCCCCGGTATGTGCCGGAGCGGCACACAGCGCCAGGGATGTCAGGTTATGCAACAAGCCACCTATTTCGATTTTCAGGCACTGGACCGGGGGAATCCCCATTTCCCGGGCCAGGTAACCGGATATACGGCCGACAACCAGGGAGTGCTGGACGCCGTTCTGGCTGAACCCATCAATAATAAACGCCAGCATGTTGGCGATATCGCGAAAGTTATGCAAAGAGATGGAGTCGTTATGGATGCGGGGAATGTCCTGGATGTAATCGTCGAACTCTGTGGATTTAATTTTTAACCAGAAGTGTTCGCAATTTGCTATTTTTCTGAATGCGTTGATAAATTCGGGGTTATACAGAATATGTTCGCCGCCAACAATAATATTAATAATTTCATCTTTTGCCGATATTATATCGCTGGAGCGGTAATGGGCGATTAAAACATCCAGACGATCCGCCAGATAAACGACATGGCTCTCTCTGGGCACTTTTTCACCGTTAACGTGGTCGCCTTTTCCATTGTCCCAGTGGGTGTGGTGATAGCGAACAATCGAACTTAACGGGTTCAGTAAAGGGACGCTGGCCAGTAATTCAGCACCGACGGCCGCGTGGTTATTGAGTTCATTGTCGTAATAGCTGAGAGGCTGAAGGCGCGATTCTTCGTTCAGTCCTCCGATATCATGAAGCAGGGCCGCCAGCAGCGTTTTTCTGCACTGTGCAGGTGTGAACCGGGATACCCTGGCCAGGTGCCAGGCGATGAATGCCGTTCTGACATGATGCAGGTTAAGCCTGGGGTTAATCATGTCTATTATTTTTGAGATGCAAGCCAGTGATTCTATTAATTTTATATTCATATAATGAGACATTTAACTTTCGCTGTGCTTCGTTAAAGAAAACCACGCTAATTAATCTCGTTTGCAACCATATTGCGGGAATACGTGGTTACCAAATAGTATGACATTATTATTGACTTTTTTTAGGAAAATTATCTTGTCGTTCGGACCTTTGCCAAACAACAAACTATTAGCAATCTCATCATCAACATTATCAGTATTATCATGTATGGTTTTGACGCTCATTATCTTATATAGATGCGCATTGGCATTGTATGTTTCATATTTCATTTTGAGCGTGCGCGAGATTAAATACTTTTTTTCATTATGTGTGAGCAGCCCGTCAATATTGATAAGAAGTTGCTCATCCGTCATGTGAACAAAAATTAGCCCTTCGGCGCGAATGTTGTCGTTGTTGATACTCTGGATAACAGAAAACTGCGACTCGCAAGAGAAAACCGGGGGCCGGGTAAAACAGTAAACCGCGCCGATCAATAACAGGCCGACACCGATCAAAAGAAAAATGGCTTGTTTAGGCATTATTTTTTTCTCTGTAATAAAAACTCATGCAACTGTCTTTATCACATTTAATGAGTAACAATTGCACAATATCACCCAGGGCACCTTGTACCTGTTGCTTGTAAACGTACAACTCCTTTTGCTGGGAGCAATCGAATGGTTGCGGGACAAAATCAAAGCTCTGTGTCACCTCTCGTAATGAGAGTGAGGAGGGCATAAAAATGACGCACTGCCCCTGAACCAGTTTTTTTATATCGGTGTCGGCTCTGAATGAATCTGGATTTATTATGAGCAGAAGGAAGGCGATAGCCAGGGCGATTATGCGGGTAAACCGCTTAAGACAGAGTTTCTGCGGCTCAACCGGCGGAGCCTCCGGCTCCTTTTCTTCGAGGAAGGGCGTTCGATACTCACGATCGTTATTGATAATGGCATCTTCCGCTATTTTGAAACCAATACGGGGAACCGTGACAATGATTTCTTTTGCGATACCCAGATCGCTCAGATTTCTACGCAATGTTGAGATATATTGATTTAGATTACTATTTGACGCTCTGGCACCATATTTATCAAAAACAGTCTGAAAGATTTCATTTCTCGAAAGGATATCGCCTTGATGATTGAGCAATTCCGCCAACAGGCGCGTAGAGGTTTGGGATAATTCAACGCAATCTCCAGTCAACAGGTTAACGAGAGACGCATCCTCCGTATCAAAAGTGATAAATCCCTCAATGTCGAACCTCATGTTCATCTCCACCCTAAACCCTGCTTTTCTCTAACATACAGTCTTCTCTTAATAAAACGACGTGAATGTTAGATAAAAATCCTGTATTTACATTCATTTCAAGCTAATGTTGCTGGCTGAATCAGGAGAACGCATACTGCTAACACCTTCAAAATCCAGGAGTCTGCAATGAAACTCTCGCTGTGTTCATATAACCCGGGTGCAGCACATCCAGGCTACAACGTACCTCATGACAATCTGCAGATGTTAGCGGCGGAAATGGGAATAAGTGACCTGCCGATGATCAGGGGGCCGGAACAAGTTTTTATTCTCAATCTATTAAAAGATCACAGTACCCAGGGCCTGTCGACCAGAGAGCTTGCCGATCTGTGTGGCATTTCAATTTATAAAGTCAGACACCTACTTCTTCCGCTGGAGAAATATGGTCAGGTTATAAGAAATAAAATGCAAAAGCACCATCAGTGGTTTTTGTCAAAGGACTCTACAGATATTGATTGGCATTCTAACAAGGGGTATTTTCATTTGCAACAATGACCGGAAAGTCAATTAGATAACGCTGAGAATATGTAAAATGCTGCTTATTATCTCGCGAGATATTAGGAAAAATCCCAATAAAATGGTAATGTCCGCGCGTAATCACTATTGCCTTCCGTCCATTTTGTTCATACCTTGCGCAAGGAGAGCAAATGAAACGTATTTCGCCGCTAAGAACTCGAGTAATACTTAACACTTTTTAACGCTGTATTACATCTGCGATGAGTCTGCTTATCAGATGCCCGTGAAACTTGGTTTCAACGGGCAACTATTTTGTTGTTAACTCTCTGTATCTGACAGCAGATGCGCCAACTGCGTATTAATCTTATCAACCAGCCATTCACTTCCTTTTTCCTGAGCTAGCGTATGAAGGGGTAATAAAATCCCCGTTCCCTTAATACCGTTATTGTCAGAAAAATAGATACCCTTATCTGTTTCCGGATAGCCTTCATAACTTTCCCAAAGGGTATAAGGCGCGTCGTAAGCCGCATCATTTCGAGTCGGTGAAAAAAGATAAATGCAGAGATAACTTTTGGCTTCTTGAGCAGAGATTTCTAGCTCAGTAGCAAGCGGTTCATTGTCTTTGCCATAGTGTTTTAGGCGCTGCTCGTAGAGAAGTTCACTATCAGTGACCAGTTTAAAATCGAGAACGTAATCCTTTGTTGTCATAGGCGTTCCAGGTTCTTGTTGCCGACTGAAAACAAATGAAACGTCCATGATGGGAAGGTAGTCCCATTTCCATGACTCAAAAGGGTTTTTGTTTGATTGCGGCGGCTTATTAAAACTCCATGTGTTCCAGCTCAGGAATGTGGTATCCAGTTTTTGTGCGGTTTCATTCAGTAAAGGGAAGAGTTGTTGATAATAAGCAGCACAAATCCGATGTGCTTGCCTGACAGCAATAAAAGGATCAGACATGATGGTTTCCTGTAAAAAAAGAGAAGGTGGTAGGGAGATATTGTGACGACAAATAGTCTAAAAGCGGTTGCCAGGACTGGAGAGGGGAGCTGACCTTGTACAGGGCAAGTGCATTCAGACAATCCTGGATAATTCTTCTTTCTTGTTGTGATGCCCATGCCGTCTCAGGATATTGAATTTTTTCCCTGACCGTACGCCATTCCAGCCCGTGAAACGTGGCTTCAGGGAAATTGTGTTTGAGTTCGGCAAACCATGCTGAATGCTTTTCCGGCAGATTTCCCAGTGCTAAAAAGTGCAGGGCAGGTTTTTTATCCTCACTGTTTTGCCAGCCGTAGATCTCTTTGTACCATTGTTGTTTATACTGTTGCCCGCCAGCTGGTGGTTTCACTTCAATAAGCAGTGCGGTATGAGTGAATTTTAAAATAACATCGGGTTCTGCATAGCGATCCTCTTTACTCACCCACTCCGCGACGTGGGTACTGATCGTTGGCGGAAAATTGTACTTCGGCCAGAAAGCGATGGACTCAAATGCTCCCCAATTTTTTACATCAACGCCGAGTAGTGAAGTGAGCACCGTTTGCAGAGATGCGTCAGACAGATAACTCATGCGTCCCCAGAATGCCGCCGTAAGCAGATCCTCATAACGCTGAAATATTGAATGCCAGCTTAGTGTTTCTTCACCTGGTAAGCTTACCCGTCGGGCCTTCCCGTTTAAAATTGCCTGTAGCATAAATATGTCCTTGCTATGAAATACCAACTGTTTTTTATCATTTTTAAGCCTTTAACCTAATGTAAAAAATTCAGGGTTCAATAAATAGACAAATGAAATCGTGAGATAGAGGTAGCCAGCCAAAAAACGCCAGTTTCTTTTGAGGATAAAAACAACGTTTTTATTTCTTCGGAATTTTTTGATTTTAGTTAAGCGTAAATAAAGCGCGCTTCTTTGAATATCTGAAACAGGAGCTTGTCTGATTTTCTTTGAAATGCGTTTTTCTGAGTCAATAAATGAATGTTTATGATGCAATTTTGACAATTTGCTGGCAAAGAAAATCAGTGTGAGCATAAAGGCACTGAGCTGAAAAAAGCGATTCGGTATTCCCCAGCATGCAAAACTTGTGAGCAGCACCCATTCAGCAACAGAATCACTTTGCAGATTTTTCCACCAGTGATTCATATCATGGGCGTAGACTCGTATCTCTTTTTTAATCTCTTCGTAAGGATCGGTTGTCATCTCTTTCTCCAGGGCCGCATCTGTGCGAATGATCGCAATGTAACAGATCAAGAGACTGAGTATTGGTAAGTTGACTAGTTTATAAGGCCGGAAAATAAAAATGAGATAAATGCGGATGGTTTCTGATGATGGGCCAAAACCCCAAAAGCAAAAACCCGCCTTTTGGGCGGGTTTTCTGAATGAGTGGTGCCGGACTCGGAATCGAACCAAGGACACGGGGATTTTCAATCCCCGTGTTCCTGTAGCGCAGGAAAATGAGCAATCGTTCTCATCTGAATAATGTTATTCAGGTGACGAAATGCATTCAAAAACAAAAGTAATACCTGTAGTTTCTACCAAAGGTGGGGAGGGTAAGTCTACCCAGTCTGCCAATCTCGCAGGTTTTCTGGCCGATGCAGGAATAAAAACCCTTCTGCTCGATGGCGACCATGCGCAGCCGACAGCCAGCAGTATCTTCCCTTTGGCCTATGAAGCTCCCTGTGGTCTGTACGAACTGCTGATGCAGACGGTCGACCTTTCTAACCCCGAAAACCTCATCTCCCGCACGTCGATTGAGAACCTGGACGTCATCGTTTCTAACGATCCACGTAATTTTCTTCCCACTGCAATGCTGAATGCACCTGATGGCAGGGTTCGTCTGCGAAATGCACTTTCGCATCCTCTTTTTAGTCCATATGGCGTAATTATTGTCGATTCACAGGGCTCACGCTCTGTAATGTCTGAGCTGATTATCCTGGCTTCTACCGGGACGATGGTTGGCGTGGCAAAACCCATTCTTCCTGATGTAAGAGAGTTTATGCGGGGGACTGTTGCTCTGATGGAAGAACTCCTTCCGTACAGTGCATTCGGTATTCAGCTACCGAATACAAAATTGCTCATCAATTGCATGGACTATGACAACCTTTCGGTTGAAACACTTGCTCAGGTTGAAAAAATCGTAGAAGAAAAACGCTACAGCGCCCATGCCGACAAAATCCATATTGACCTGCTGATGACGCGTATTTATGACCTGACCGTCTATGTTCAGGGGCATGTTAAAGGTGTGCCAGTCCATCGCCTCGAGAAAAAAACCGGCCGCAAAAGCGATTCAGCCTTTACCTCCATGTATAACCTGAGTTGTGAACTATTTCCGGAATGGAAGAATAAATTCGATGCACTAGCTGAAAAGGGGGATGAAAAATGAGCCCTGCGACCATGCTCATCGCCCTGGTATCTGACCGGCAGCAAGCACTGCCGGTGCTTCTGGTCTTAATGTCGACCCCGGCAATGAGCTGCTCCATATCGCAAATGGAGGCGGCTTATGTCTGAACTTAAAAAAGCTCTTGAAGGCCTGGCTTCTCTCGATGCCGAGCAGTGTGTACTCGGCGGCCTGATGCTGGATAACGATCGCTGGGATGAAGTCGCCATGCTTATCTGCGCGGAAGATTTTTACTCCCGGCCACACCGCGTCATCTACCAGGAGATGGTTCGTCTGGTTAACGCCGGACGCCCGCTGGATTTGATTACCATCAGCGAAAGTATTGAAAATCAGGGAAAGCTGGAGCAACTGGGTGGCTTTGCCTATCTGGCGGAAATCTCAAAAAACATCCCCAGTGCTGCCAATATCATGGCGTATTGCGAAATTGTGGCCCGCTACAGCCGGGCCCGACAGCTGGCCAGAATTGGGGCTGATATTACTCATGAAGTCCGTCAGCCTGGCAACGATATCACTCGCATCATGGAGAAAGCTGAGAGGGATATTACCCGTCTGGCTGAGCGCGCTGAACCGGAGCAGGCCGTTACGTTGATAGAAGGTATGGAAAAGCTCCTTACTGAGCTGGAGCGCCGCTGTAACGTACCTGATGGTATTACCGGGACCCCCACCGGATTTGAAGATTTCGACGCCATGACCAGTGGTCTCCAGGCGGGCGACCTGGTGCTTATTGCTGCCCGCCCCTCTATGGGGAAAACGGCTCTGCTTATCAGTCTGCTACTCAATGCTTTGATGAAAAAAGCAGACTCACTTTGTCAGTTTTACAGTCTGGAACAACCGACAGAGCAGATTTTGATGCGCATGTTTGCATCACTTGGAAGCGTCGATCTTACCCATCTTAAAAGTGGGCTGATGGATGATGAGGACTGGGCTCGTGTGTCAGGTGCCTGCGCATTAATGAGCGGTGAGCTTAATGACCGGCTTATTATTGACGACACGGGTTCTCTGACTCCAGCGATGCTGCGTGTCCGAGCCAGACGTAATGCGCGCCGCTATGGCCATCCATCGATTATCGGACTGGATTATCTGCAACTGATGCGTTGCCCGGATCAGGAAAACCGGACGCAGGAAATTGCGGAGATCTCCCGGTCACTGAAAGCGCTGGCCAAAGAGATGAAGTGCCCGGTGGTGGCGCTGTCTCAGCTGAACCGCCAGCTGGAAAGCCGCGCAGATAAACGTCCCAACAACGGCGATTTGCGGGATTCCGGTGCGCTGGAGCAGGATGCTGACGTTATCGTCTTTATCTATCGTGATGAGGTTTACCACGAAAACACTGACGATAAGGGCGTTGCTGAAATCATTATCAGCAAACAGCGTCAGGGGCCCACGGGCACGATCCGCCTGCAGTATGAAGGTCGTTACACCCGTTTTTCTGATTTAACGGGGCAGACCGGGAGGGGCGCATGAGCAATATCCATAACCTGAATCTCGGTGCAGCCATGTTGCAGCGTGGCAAATCGCCGGTTCAGGCTGCTGAGCTTTCTCCCGCTGTTGTCCAGCCAGTCAGTGAAATGGCAATGGTACTGACACTTGATCAGTTACGCCCGAATCCTGATAACCCTCGCAAAGGGCGCAATCCACGTTTTGAGGAAATTAAAGCGTCGGTTCGTGCCCGGGGGCTGGATTCCATTCCAAAAGTGACCCGCGACCCGGACGGAGATGATGTTTATATCTTCAGTGACGGAGGCAATACCCGTTATCAGATTCTCTGCGAGCTGTGGCAGGAAACCGGTGATGAACGTTTCTACCGCGTTCACACTATCTTCAAGCCCTGGCCAGGACGACTTAAATGTCTCGTTGGTCATCTGGCTGAAAATGAAGTCAGGGGAGATCTTACTTATATCGATAAAGCTTTCGGTATTCACAACGCCAGAGCAATTCAGGAAGAGCAACTGGGGCGCGCTGTTACTCTGAGAGAACTGTCGGAACTGTTAAATGCGGAGGGCTATCCGATTGATAACTCCTCTATTAGCAGGATGGAAGACACAATTAAATATTTGTGGCCTTGTTTCCCTACATTGCTTGAGAGTGGCCTTGCCCGTCTCCAGGTACTGCCATTACTACGTGTCCGATCTCAGGCAGGTAAAGTCTGGGCGCAGTTTGCACATGAATCATCGCCACAACTTTCTTTTGAACAGGTCTTCGAAGACTGTTGTCGGGGTTTTGATGATCCAGACAGTTATGCCTTTGAAACATTTCGCGATGAGTTTATTGGCCAACTGGTTCCTGTCATTGCATGAGTCCGACATTACCCGATTACAGTTCGACATTGGCGGGCAGTTGTTCCGTACAACCGGACGGACGGAAGTGGTAAAGGGCTGGAAGATACTGTTTGAGAAAGCGGGTGACGATGATGCTCAGGAAGACGATGAGGCAGGCGTTGCTCTGCCTCCGCTGGCGCCGAATGATCGTTGCGCGGTGAGCGGCGCTGAGGTGACACAGCTGATGACCCGTCCGCCGGCACAATATACGTTTGCCACGCTGATTGGTGCCATGATGAACGCTTCCACGTTTGTTACCGATCTCGCACTGCGTAAGGTACTTAAAGACAATGCGGGTTTGGGTACAGAAGCGACCCGGGCGGGTATCATTGAGCAGTTGCTGAACCGGCGTTTCATCGTGCGCAAAGGCAGTAAGCTTATGGCGACTGAACTTGGGACTGATGTTATTGATGCCCTCCCACCGCAACTGACAGATCCTGGTATGACCGCGCTCTGGGAGCAGGCGCTCGATGAGGTTGCTGGCGGACGTATGTCTCTGGACGATTTTATGTGCCGGCAGGCTGTCTGGACGCATAATCTTGTCTCCCAGGGGTTGGCGCAGCAAGTCCGAATCCGTGTGCCGCCTGTTCCTGCCTGCCCGCTGTGCGGCGGCAAAACTCGATTACGTAAAGGGGAGAAGGGCGAGTTCTGGAGTTGTCGGCGTTATCCAGATTGCAAAGGCGTCATTAACACTGGTAGTGGTAATAAACCGAGGCGATCCCGAAAGACTAAGTCGGTAAAACCAAAGAATAATTAATTCCCTGTCTCTGATTGCGGGGGCAGGGTGCCTTTGGTATTGTGACCCCGGCTCTGAAGCCACACCCCGTGACTGCGGGTCCTGTAGCACCTAATGCAGTGTTTGCAGGATACAGTCTGTATGGCCACGTCCACACCTGAACGTGAGCCATGAAGGCACAAAACTCCGTGAGACCGTGCCGGGCCCTTTCAGCCAGCGGAGCAACTGCGTTGCAGCTCAACCTCAGGTCTGTGGTGCAGACCTCACAGGCGGTGCCGAAAGGTGCCGCTTTATTATTTTTTTGCATAGATGAATTTTTACGCGAAGCGGCGTTGACATCCGCTGCGTCTGAATAAATGATAGAGAGGCTAATCGTTGTCATCGACAACTGCCAATGCCTGAGTGATTTGAGACAGGCGCCTTCGGGTAATCACATGCCAATGCCACGCAAACCTGAGAGTGGCGCCTTCGGGTGGTTTTGTTAAACCTGTTAACCTCTGAGAACAGGTACTCCCTGCGAGTTGAGGTCCATTTCACAAATACAGCCAGTCGGCACATATCTGCTGACTTCCCTGCGGGAAACACATCCCGCATGGGATCGATGTTTCTCCGCTACCTGTTTAGTTTTCACTCCGGAGATAACATTATGACTGCAACCAACAATTCTACTGCATCCTCTTCCAGCAACTCTTCTTCTGCAGCTCAGAAAAAAGAGTTTTTCAACCTCAATGTCAGCGGTATTGGCTACCTGAGTTCGATTCGTCGTGTTCAGGGACCAAATGGTGAATTTACCTGTGCCGTTATTAATGCCCTTACTGGTCCCACTGACAACGCGTCCTACACTCGTTTTGATGTCACTGTCGCGGGGCCTGATGCAACAAAACTCATCAACCGCTGCCAGAAGGCCGTCGATGAAGAAGAAAAAGTCCTGCTGGGCTTTGTACTGAGCGGCCTTAAAGCTGATGTGTTCACCCTCCAGTCTGGTGAGCATGCCGGCGAGTCCAGACCTTCTTTGAAAGCCCGACTGATTAAGGTTGAGTTCATTAAGAAAGGTCAGGAAGTCGTTTACACCGCACCGAACGCTTCTCAAACCCCTGTTGAAGGTTCTGCAGCACCGAAGGATTACGATCCGAACTCGTTCTGATTCTTTTTTTCTCACATCCGGTAAATCTCTTTCGGGAGATTTACCTTTCCCGATAACGTAACGGAGTTTTCACATGGGAAATCCATTCGGTTTATTAGCTGCAGAATCCGGGGTTGAGTTACACATCCAGGTTCTGTCCAGTCAGCGCGGTTTTTATATCGATACCGCGAACGAATTGGGGCCCGTGTCCCGTGAGTCAGTCGAATACTACAAAACCAGTCAGCAGGCCGACATTGCTCTTGAAAAAGGGGAATGGACGCAGCGCGAATATGATTAGGTACAGGAGATTACATCATGGCAAGTCGCGGAATTAATAAAGTTATTCTCGTTGGTCATCTCGGTCAGGACCCTGAAGTGCGTTATTTGCCAAACAGCACCGCAGTAACAGGGTTGAGCATTGCAACATCAGAGTCCTGGCGTGATAAACAAAGCGGTGAAATGAAGGAAAATACTGAGTGGCACCGTGTTGTGTTGTTTGGCAAGCTCGCCGAAGTAGCCGGTGAATACCTGAAAAAAGGTTCACAGGTCTATATTGAAGGCCAGTTGCGTACCCGCAAATGGACCGACAATGGCGGGGTTGAACGCTGGACAACAGAGGTTGTGGTTAGTGTAAACGGGACGATGCAGATGCTCGGTGGTCGTAATACCCAGGCCGGTTCCGGGAATGCTCATCAGTCTGGTCAGGCTCAGGGAGGTTGGGGGCAGCCTCAACAGCCTCAGTCTCAGCAGCCAGCTGCACCACGTAATCCTGCTAATGAACCTCCAATGGATTTTGACGATGACATACCGTTCCTTGGGCACGGTTATGGGATCTGCCGAAAAGCGATCTACGCCATTTCCTGAAACAATCCCACAGATGCGCCAGATTGACTGGCGCTTTTTTTCACTTCTGTTGAACTGCAGGCAGAGGGAAAGCACCGTCACATACCTCTCCCTCTTTCTGTAGAATGACAATGTATAGCAATTTGCTATCAATCGCGTTACTATGAGTGTATAGCAAATTGTTACCATGTGGAGGAAGAATGCAAACTACTATCCGTAAATCTGTTCGTGATAAGCAAATAAATATCCGGGCAACTGATGAGGAACGTGCAGTGATTGATTATGCTGCAGGTCTGGTTAACAAAAATCGTACTGATTTCATCATTGAGAAGGCTGTGCACGAGGCCCAAAATATAATCCTGGATCAGCGCGTGTTCGTCCTGGATGATGCCCGTTACCAGGAATTCATTAAGCAGCTGGAAGCACCTGTGCAGAATGTTGAAGGTCGTCAGCGGCTGATGGATGCAAAGCCTGAATGGAAATAAATGTCACTGCGCCTGTTTTACTGACAGAACAGCATGTTCTTGAGCCGTTCGATTGCGGGAATGAGGTACTTGATGACTGGCTTCGTCGGCGTGCGATGAAGAATCAGCATCTCAATGCTTCCCGCACATTCGTCATTTGCCTGGAAGGTACCATGCGTGTAGTAGGGTATTATTCCATCGCGACTGGCTCAGTGAGTCATGTCGATTTGGGGCGTAGCCTGCGGCAGAATATGCCAGATCCAATACCGGTTGTTTTGCTGGGCCGCCTTGCAGTCGATGTATGTACTCAGGGACATAACTACGGAAAATGGTTGCTGAATGACGCAGTGGTACGCGTCTCGAGTCTGGCAGACCAGGTCGGAATCAAGGCTATCATGGTGCATGCAATTAATGAGCAGGCTAAAGCGTTCTATGAATATTTTGGCTTTGTGCAGTCACCAGTTGCGGCCAACACGTTATTCTACAAAATATGATGTGTTGCCTGGCAATCTCTAAACCTTAGACAAATGCGTCGGATTACCCGGCGCTTTTTCTATTCTGCAGTTATGGTTCGGATTTAATTATAGATACATTCTGCAAGAAACAGGGACAAGAAAGTGACCACAATGAAAAGCAAGCTGATACCCCACCTTTAGCTTTTACTATCGCCAGCAGGACGTTTTTCTTCAGTTTGCAGAAATAGTTTCTCATTGTTCGATTCGCCATCAACGCCAGAATATCCGGGTTATTTCGGACTAATTCTGGGGAACCCTGATGGTAAAAATAAACCTGCAGACACGGCATCGGCTTGGGGCCATCACGCTCTGTGTGCTTGCAGCCGGTTGCACCGATTTTAATTCTCGCTCTGAACCTGTTAGCAGGCTGCAGGGCTCGCCACGTGTTCAGGATCTGTATCAGAACCGTTCCCCTGAAGTTGTTCGTTACGATCGCTACACGCTGGTCAGTACGCGGCCTGTTGATGCGCAGCGTGATCCTCTCAATCAGATTATCGATATCCGGATGCCGGCACAGGTGGTGAATACCATCGGGGAAGGTATGCGCTATGTCATGCTTGAATCAGGGTACTCGCTGTGTTCAGGCGAACCTGGTGTCTTTTCGGAGCTGTTCATCAAACCGCTACCCGCTGTACAGCGCTCAATTGGCCCCGTTAAGCTTGGTGATGCGTTACAGATTCTGGCTGGCCCGGCCTGGCGAATGCGGGTTGATGATCTGAACAGAGAGATCTGTTTCGTTCTTCGCGATGAATACCGCCATCTTGCATCTGCAACGTCAGTTTCCACCCAGGGCCGCTCTGTCAGCCAGGGGGCGGGGAAACCTCCTGCCACAGGTTCACTGTTGACCGGCACTTCGCAACCTGCAGTAGCCCGACATGGGTCGTTATCTGGCCAACCTCTGTGAATTATCGAATCGAGGCGCCTCTTACCCTTCGGGGTAATTTCGAATCCGTTGTGGTGCAACTGTTTGAGCTGTATCGCCCGGCAGAAAAACCGCTTTACGCGTCAGCAAACCGTCTCCAGTGCCTGGTATACGTTAACGATAAACCGCTTCAGGGCGGGCAATGACATGGGCTACGCCATTGTGGCAATCGCAATGCTGATGATGCTTGTAACGAACAGTATCACCGCAGTGGATACCTCTGAACAGCAGACGCAGCAGGCAAATGCCGCGGCAGAGCTGCTGGCAGACGATATGTTGCGAACAGCCAGCATGGTCAACGACTGGCGATACAGCCACAGCCTTCCTGAGGGTGGGCTGAGTCTTTCACTGTTCAGCTTCTCACCAGCGCCGGATACCCGCATTCGTGCTGCGATCAGTGGTGGCCGGCTCTGGGTATGGACACCGGAACAACCTGGTCTGCGGCCTGCGCTTAACCGTCTTTCCTCAGGCTCTGCGCTGGTCCTTTCTGTTACAGGCGGCCATCTGCTCATGGCGGATGGTTCCGATATGAATCTCTCCTTACCGGCCGGGGTGTCGGAAGGAAACATTGTTTATCTCAACTGAAGGAAGGCCGGATGACATCCTTACTGCCTCGTTTACGCGCAACCGCAATAGCGATATCCATTATGCTGCTCTCTGGCTGTGCCTGGCATGAAATTAATAAAATCGAAAAGCAGGCGCGCGCGGAAAGTGATACCGCAACACGAATTTTTGACAGCAAAACAGCCCGTCCCCCGCAACTGGTGAGCTGGACTGAAAAACCCTGGGTTGACCTGAAACCTATCGGGCTTTCGTCTGTGGTATCTGATGACAGAAACGTGCCTGACTGTCCTATTCTGATCAATCGTCCTGATGGTGTGACACTTCCGGAACTGGCGCAGCGCATTACCTCTGTCTGTGGCATAAGGGTCTCGTTTACGCCTGATGCACTTGCGTCATTGTCGACAGGCAGCTCCGGTAATGCCGCAACACGACAGGTATCCGGTTCCCTGCCAGCCCCGGATGATAACGGACGCGTATCACTTGATGCCATCAACGGTCAGAACGGTAACCAGCCACCTGTTGTGAGCGCCGGTGCCATGGCGGGCATCAAATGGGATGCTCAACTGAGGGGGTTACTTGATATAGCCGAAAGCCGGTTCGGGGTTTCCTGGCGTATGGAAAACGGTGGAATTCTCTTCTATCGCTTTGATACCCGTATGTACCAGCTGTCGTTTATGAACTCCAAAATCAACAGTTCTGCCTCGATTAATTCTGGTTCAGGTACTCAACTTGGCAGTGATGGCTCTTCCAGCTCTGGTGAAGTCAGCACTGAGCAAAAAACAGCATACGGCCTCAGCAGTGAAATTTTTGATGATATACGCAAAACCATAGCGCAAATTCTTACGCCGAACGTTGGGCGATTCTTCCTGTCCTCTTCAAGTGGCACGCTGACGGTCACTGACACACCGGAAGTGCATAATCGCGTGGCAAGTTTTGTTGAATATGAAAACAAAATTCTCAACCGTCAGGTTCAGCTGAATTTCCAGATTTTAACCGTCACTCAGTCGGTTAATCACGAGCTCGGGATGGACCTTGATCTTGTCACGAACTCCCTTCGTAACTACGGGATTAATGTCAAAGGGACTTTCAATGGTGCGACTACCGGTGCAGGGTCGATGGGGGTATCAGTTCTTGACACAGCGACCGGAAAGGCGGGCAAATTTGCAGGCAGCAATCTGATTGTTAAAGCCCTGTCCGAACAGGGTGATGTCAGTGTTGTGACCCGCCAGACCCGACTGACCACGAATTTCACGCCGGTGCCCTATCAGCTTTCAAACCAGCAGGGGATGATCACCAGCAGCGCATCGACGGCAACGGCCAATGTCGGGGTTACTTCGACAATGACCACCACGACCCTCACGACAGGGTTGTTCATGACGGCTGTGCCTTCCATTCAGGATAATGGCGACGTGCAACTGCAGTTCGCATTCAGTTATGACACACCGCCGAAGATTGAGAAGTTCATCAGCGCGGACGGCAATACCCGTAACGATTTGGCCGTTTATTCCAAAGAAGCGATTACCCAGAAATTCAACTTGCGTTCCGGAGAAACCATCATGGTCACCGGTGCCGATCAGGTCTCTAACTCTGCAGATAAACAGGGGACTGGATCTGCTGATTTCTTCGGTTTAGGCGGTGGTCGGACTGGTGCCACCAAACGTTCAACGCTGGTCATCCTTATCACACCGGTGCTGATGCCATGATCTACAGAAAAAGCAGAAAGCTGTTACAGCAGGGGGAGCGTACCGCTGGCGTTCTGGTACTGAATGGTCGCACCGGCTGGGTTGCCGGCATGCACTGGACGCAATCCGGTGCAACAGGCCTCCTTAACCGTCTGCGTCTCCAGGACACTCACTGGGTAACCAGTGGCAAGGGGACCGGCAGAGTGACGGGGCTGGTCAGCCCCGGAAAAATCCGTCGCGGGGTTAAGTTGTATTCTCTGGCATCTGTATTCCAGAGTGCAGTCGGCGGCAGCAGTCATGGTCTTTACCGACTTGATGATGACAGTAACAAATGGGTCTTTCTGGCCACGGTCCGCGACCAGCTTACAGTGATGGCTGATGTAACCGGCACACTGCAGGAAGTGTGTACGGCCCGCAACCATTTCCTGACGTTCAACGATCCCGGGGAAGAAGGCTGGCGTTGCGTCGCGGATCATCAACAGAATATCAGCTGGAAGACGCTGGTTGAGGGCCTGTCTTCTCAGAATATGGCCCGCGCACGTCTGAAAGAAACGTCCCTGCGCAGACCCCTGACCGTTATTGCCATTGCTGCGGTCATGATGGTGGCCGGCGCATGGATTCAGAATGAATCCTCGCAGGCCGCCCGGGATGCTGCTATCGAGGCGAGCCGGAAGGTCGTGAAAGTCATCAAGCCTGAAGAGGCAGTACAACCCGAAAAGCTCCCCGGTCCGTGGGCGACACGCTTCACGGTGCCGGCATTTCTGAAGGCGTGCTGGGCTACCCGGAGCCAGACCCGGATTTCGATCGTGGGATGGCGTGTTTCAGTGGGCGAATGTGATGAGCAACAGCAGGGGCTTCGTCTGCATTACGAAGCTGTCCAGGGCAGCACCATCGATAACTTTGACCGACGTGTCATTGAGCTGTACGGCCATCCGGCAACGTTTGATTTTGTTGATGGCGGAAAGAACGGAAATGTCTTTATTCCTTTTGGTTTTCCTGACGTGCACTCACTGCAGGATGAGCCACTTCGTCCGGCAAATGAACGCCTGAAGAGTTTCATCTCCCATATGCAGCGTAAAACTGTCCCGGTCCAGCTCAGTGAGGTGAAGCAGCCAGAAACACTGCCCGGTACTAAAAACGAACAGCCGAAAACCGACTGGCAGGAATACACCTTTACGCTTTCAACCGGACTGATGCCCGAACTGTTGCTTGAGGGTATGGACGCCAGGGGGGTACGCATCAGTTCCATTTCTTACACCGTAAGCCCACAGGGGCTTTATCACTACACCCTTCGTGGGAGCCTCTATGCAAAAAAATAATGCACTTCGCTGGCTTTTGCCATGCGGTCTGACTCTGCTGATGATGACGGGTCAGGCAAACGCCGATGAGAGTATGACCATCAATCGCGTCATCCCTGAAAACGTTGTAAGCGGTGAGCTTGAGCTGGCCCAGGCGCGCAATATGGTGCTTGAACAGCAGGTTCAGACAGCGCGCCTGCAACAACAGTTACGTCAGGCACAAGCCCCCGCTGAGACGAAAAACTGGACGGAAGGGGCTCCGGCCGGGTATCCCCAGACATCTGTTGCGGTAGCTCCTCAGACTCCGGAGGCCTCTTCCGTCAGTCGTGCTCCGGAACGGATCCGCCTGCAGGAAATTTACGGGAAACCTGGCTCCCTGCGGGCGCGTATCGCCCTGCCGGGTGGTGGGGTAACGGAAGTTAAGAAAGGGGATGTCATACCGGGCATGAAGGGGACCGTGGCGTTAATAAGTGGTGAGAGCGTCCGCCTCAGCGACGGAAGCGACCTGACATTCTGAGGAAGATGTGATGAAGAAATACGCAGAAATTGAGAATTTTGTTCTGGTTGATAATTCTGCCGGACAGATCTCTCTGGTCATCGATAAAAACCGGCGCACCGATGTACGTATACAGCGCTGGGTGATGGACCAGACTAAGCGTTTTCCTTATGCAATACCTGAGTTTGTCTCGCTTGGTGAGCTTAAGGCGCGCCGTGAGAAATTCCTGCCCACTCAGTCGGCGCAGCTGGTCAGTACAGTATTCGACGATGCATGGAGTGATGTGCAGAAACGTATGGTGGGGTATTTTGCACTGGCCCAACAACTGGGATCGTCAGATATCCATATTACGGTTATGCGCAGCATTGGCCTGACACGCATCGAGATGCGTATTCATGGCGAGCTGGAAGTGATTGACGAACTGACGAGTGAGGAGGGGGATTCGCTCATTCAGACCCTGTTTATGTCGATGTGTGACATCCGCATCCCTCCGGCCTTCAACGACAGCGACATGCAGGCCGGACGTGTCGACGCGAAATTTGCGCGCGCTGCGGGATTGTTTGGCGCGCGCTACCAGCATATGACAACGGCCGATGGGATCTACGTTGCGCTGCGAACCATCATTGATGACAGCGATCGGGTGCCGACACTTGAAGTGCAGGGTTTTCTGCCTGAGCAGATTGTTCTTGCTAAACAAATTATCCGTTTTCCAAACGGACTAGTTCTGCTCACCGGGCCAACCGGCTCCGGTAAAAGTACCACCCTTCGTATTTTCAGCAATATGTGGCTTGAGCGTACCCGGCACCGTAAACGTCTGCTTACGGTGGAAAACCCTGTTGAAGGCCGAATTGCCGGTGCTATCCAGACGCCTGTCATTAATGGTGACTGGGACAAGAGCAATGCCGCCGTAGTGCGCTCTGACCCTGATGCGATCCTCCTGGGTGAGATGCAGGAGATAAACGCGCTCATCGCCGCCATTCATGCCGCACACGCGGGGCACATTGTGTTCGATACCGTGCACAGCAACAGTGCAGCGGGCGCGTTACCCCGAATGGAAGTGATGGGGGCTGACAGACGTCTGATCGCTGATGCGGAACTGGTGCGGGGGCTTGTGAGCCAGCGTCTCGTGCCGACCCTGTGCCCTCACTGCAGCCTGACCTGGGCGCAGATGGCACCTGAATTGCCACCGGAAACGCGCGCCTACCTGGAAAAATATTGCACCGAGCCCGGGGTATGCACCCCTGAGAACCTGCGCTTTCACAACCCGGAAGGTTGTGAACACTGCCGCAGGACCATTGAGCTTACTGGCCGTGTGATAAGCCGGGGCATAACCGGCCGGACCGCAATTGTAGAAATTATCCCCCCGGATGCGCGTTTTATGTCGCACTGGCTCTCCCATGGAACCGCAGCAGCACGCCAGTACTGGCTTAATAACGGCGGTATCAGCCGCCGGACTCATCTTCTGATCCGGCTGAATGAAGGGCTTGTCGATCCACTGATGGGGGATGTCGAAGTGCCTCTTGATGAAGATGAATTACTTGCCATGGAGGTGGCCAGTGTCTGAGAACCGTTTCCGGCCGTCACGGCCAATGAATATTTTTCAGCGTGCCCGTTATCATTTTTTACGTCATTCCTTCTCCGGGAAGCGCCGTAAGCCATTTTATGAGGTGTTACGTTTCCTGCTGGAGAACGACAAGGCCGATGCTGAAGCCTTTCGTATGATCGGTGACGTGTATACCGATTTTGGCCTGCACTGGCACCCTTATTCGGAGCTGGTCGAAGACTGCCTGCAGGCGCTTCGTGACAACCGCCCCGGGCAACAGCTTCAGGATGCGCTGGCTCGCTGGATCCCGGCAGAAGAGGCCGCGTTGCTGGGAGCCGGGCGTAAAGGCAAGACGTTATCTGTCGCACTGGAGCAATCTGAAAGGCTGATTGATGTGCGGGGCCGCATTCTGCAACAGGTGATTTTTGCATCCACCTACCCGGCGCTGTTTGTTGTCCTGTTCGGCGCCATGATGGTGATTAACACAGTAAAAATTGTGCCAACGCTCAGTAAGATGTCAGATCCGGCCACATGGTCCGGCGCGCTGGGTGTGATGAACAGCATGGCACAGTTCACCACTCAGTGGGGGCTTGTATGTGGGATTTCCTTCGCCGGACTCCTTGCGGTTGTTCTCTGGTCGCTTCCCCGCTGGACCGGACGGATCCGTCAGTTCGCTGACCGTTTTATGCCCTGGTCTCTCTATTCCGATCTGCAGGGCGCTGTATTTCTCATGAACGTCGCTGCCCTGCTCGAGGCCGGGCTCCCTGAAATTGACGTGCTGAAGACCCTGCGTAAAACGGCGTCCCCGTGGCTGCGTGAGCGTCTTGACGCAACGATTGCCGGTATCAACCGGGGGAATTCTCTCGGGCGTGCACTGCGTTACAGTGGCTTTAATTTCCCCAGCCGGCAGTCAGCTAACTATCTCTCCCTGCTGGGGAAAGGGGACGGCGCGTCCTTACTCATCAGTCGCTACGCCGATCGCGCGCTTGACGAAATTATTGCCCGTGTGAAACGGCGCGCGAACACCGCCCGCGGTCTGTCCATGCTTCTCATTTTACTCTTCTTTGGTCTGATGGGCTCTATGGCCTTTGAGATCCAGGAAATGTCCCGCATGCCAATGCATTAATCATAAGGAAATTTTTATGTCTCAGTTATTGACCGTTTTACGTAACCGGAAACCAGGGCGCGTCGGACCTGAACCGGACAGAGGGTGGGGATCAGCAGACCAGGGTGGCTCCGGTATTCTGGGTATTCTTGGCCTTGTTGTTGTGGTTGGCCTTATCTGGGGGCTGTGGGCTCTGTTTAATGGCGGGCAGGAGGCATCCAATATCTCCGATATTGCGACCAAAACAAAGGGCTACATGGGGGGGCGCACGGGATATAACTTTACCAGTGGTACCACGATGACCGGTAACTTTATTCAGCGCGGATTCGCCCCGGGCAATATGCGTGTCGTGGGTGATGCAGATTCCGGCACGGCCACCCTCTGGAATGCCTGGGGTGGTCAGGTTGTTCTTACTCCGGTATCGAGCGGCGCAGGGATGAATTCTGGCTTCTCCATTACCACGAACAACGTGCCTATGAAGGACTGCATTTCACTGGCGCAGCAGTTCGGTAATGGTGGCATTTTCAGTGAGATTGCGATTAACAGCACCCAGCATCCTGACGGGACCGTAACCTCGGAAGAGGCGGGCAAGGAGTGCACGAAAAACAGTGGCAGTGCAGGGACCAACACAATGAAATTCCAGGTTAACGGGTAAGTAAGTTATGTGGCGACTGGTTTTCTTACTGCTGCTTCCCTTTTCCTTCTGCGTCAGGGCGTTCTGCTTTGACGCAGCCGGGCAGAAGTACCATGTTGATCCGCTTCTTATTGAGGCCATAACGATTGGGGAAAGCAGTAAGCGTCCAGGTATTACGCATGCTAACCGTAGCCCTAAAACCGGGAAAGTCGTGAGTACGGATTACGGCCTGATGCAGATTAATTCCATTCATATCCCGGGGCTGATTAAAAAAGGCTTTATCAACAGCGCGCAGGATTTGCTCACACGTCCATGCCTTAATGTGCAGATTGGGACATGGATTCTGGCCGGTCATTTTCAGGTTTGTGGTATTTCGTGGAACTGCCTTGGCTCCTATAACGCGGGTTTTCGTCAGGACCGGCATGAAACAAGGGAAGCCTATGCGAATCGCATATACAGGATTTACGTGAACCTTCTTCGGGAGAGAAGGGGGATCGCGTTGTGAAGTCCATGTTGACTACAGAGACCCTGGTGACTGCTGCGATAACCCCTCTCTTTTTTGTGTTACTGCTGCTGGTCAGGGATGAATTACGTGCTGAGCTGGCACGACTGAGCGGAGATGATGAACGTCATGCCTCAGTGACGGAAACGTTCTGGATTGCTACCCATACGGGGGTGATGTCGCTGTACTGGCTTGCTGAGGCCGGACTGTGGCCAACGTGTACCGCACTGCTTTTTTGTGTCTTTGTTTTCCGTCTGACGCTCATCGACCAGCTGACCGGCTATTTGCCGAGAGAGATGACACTCAGCTTTCTGGTGGCGGGGCTGCTCGTCGCCGGCGCAGATGGAGCCCTGTTACGTCATGCCGGCGCGGCCCTGACGGTCTGGAGTTGCCTGATGATGTGGCGGCTTGCTGGCTACCGTCTGGCGGGGCAGGAGACGCTGGGGATGGGGGATGTCTGGCTGGGTGGTGCGCTGGGTGCCTGGCTGGGGCTGTTGCCTGCGTTGTATGTCACGGCCGCAGGCGCAGGCGGTTTTTTTATCTGGCTGATGTTTTCCCGTCGTGCCGGTGGTCCTGCGGGTCCCTGGTTCGGATACAGCGCGCTGGGCGCGATGCTGATTCCGCTTTATCAACCTGTAATGTGGTGAGCCATGACTGTAGAAACTGAAATTCCAACATCCCGTAAGGATCGCGGATGGGCAATAGCGTCAACCGGCGCTGCGCTTGTCATCCTGATTACTGTTGTGATCTGGGGCGTGCAGCGATGGGATGAATACTTTGCCCGCCAGGACTGGCAGGTTAGCGCCAGGCAGGTCACACGGTTTACTCAGGCCGTTCGGGCCTATACGGGCAAATACTACGATACGTTGCTGAGTTCAGCGACAACGACAAAACCCGTCATTGTTACTGCGGATATGCTGAAAAATACCGGTTTCCTTGAACCGGGTTTCAGCGAAACCATTTCCTCTGGCCAGCAGTTGCGTGCTGCGCTCGTCCGCAATGCAACCAACACCGATCAGTTGCAGGGGCTTATCGTCAGTCAGGGGGGAACCTCGCTTCCGTATATGGGCGTTCGTGACATCTCGGTCTCAATCAGTACGGGGCTGGGGGCGTATATCTGGGGCAGTAATACAACTGTCACGGGGGCTAATCAGAGCTGGACACTCCCTTTGTCGGCTTTCGGCATCACATCGACGACGGGACATGTCGCGACGTTGCTCACAACGGATGCCCTGAATGAGGCCCGCCAGGATTCAGACCGACTGTACCGTTTTGCTGTAACGGGTAAACCCGATCTGAACCGGATGCATACCAGTATCGACATGGGGAGCAATAATCTCAATAACGCTGCTGCGGTGAACGGGCAGACCGGTAATTTCAGCGGAAATGTTACTGCCGGTGGTAATGTGGCGGCCAGCGGTAATGTAACCGCGAATGGCGGAATGACGGCCAATAATGATATCCGCAGTAATAACGGATGGATGATAACCCGGGGCAATAAAGGGTGGCTCAATGAAACTTATCAGGGTGGGTTTTATATGTCTGATAATGCCTGGGTAAGAGCAGCGAATAACAAGAATATTTATACAGGAGGCCTGGTCCGTGGAGGGACATTGCAGGCAGATGGAAGACTCACTGTCGGAGAGTATTCGCTTCATCAAAAAGTGGAAACAGCTGGCACAGCCTGCCCTCAAAACGGACTTCAGGCCCGCGACGTAACTGGCAGCGCACTTTTCTGTCAATCCGGTGCGTGGAAGTCAGGGCAAGTTAAGTTCAATACTCAGGTATACAACATCGGACAAAACGTGAGAGATCAGTATATTGGGGTTCATGCCTATTGCTCATGGACTTATCTCCTGGGGGCACCTCTGGGGGGTACACAAAAAATTTATAATAACGGCACGAACTGGTATGTCACAAATACCCCCTGGGATGGCTGGCAAACGGGCTCGATTGTATCTGTTACTTGCCTGAATCTTCCTGGTGCTGGTATCTGACTGTCAATCAATCCTGTATTCGGAAGTACGAAAGGAGTCGATAATTTTTGATAACTTGTTTTTACAATGAGTTAAAGGTTTGATGCAGAGCGTGGGGGATTAGCGAATTCGCCCCACTAAAGAGGGGCGAGGGCTTGATCATGCCTGGGTTGATGTTTGTGGTAAATATTTTTTATAATTCATACTTATGTTTTCAACAAATTTATACATGACAGGAGATAGTATTCCAGTAGCTATGATTGCAGTTATTTGCCAACAATAATTCCCACTGGAATAAAGATAGTTTTTTGCTACGGTTTGGGTAATGCCATGTATGAGATAGATAGAGTAACTACATGTTCCAAGTAACATAAATGGTTTGGATGTTAATAGCCCAAAGTAGTCGCAACCACATTTTATCGTATAAAAAATGAAGAACATGTAAAGTGGTGTTGTTGTATTATAGGCGTGTTTGGTAAAAAATAATGCCAATGCCAGAATTAATATAGCCAACAAATCCGGAACTCTTTTTTCTGTTTTTATTGTGGCAATGAGAAAACCAACCAAAAAATACATAAGAAAACTTAGGTATTGTTCTTTTGATATGAAGCTTTTATAAGTTAGAATGCAGCACATTAAAAAAATAATGAAAAATGATTTGTACTTTACTTTCTTCATGAGCAAGTACAGGAGTGGTATTGCAAAATAAAGTCGTAATTCCCACACAAGTGTCCAAAAAACTCCTGATGTAGCTATCTGTAGGGATAGTCCATTAATTAAAGCCGTGGGGGGGTCGAAAATGAATGGTAAAGACGATTTAAACCAATCAAATGAATATGAGGCGCTTTCAGGATACATGATAAATGTTGATAAATAAATCAACACTAAAGTTACAACAATTGGGGGATAAATTCTCATAAACCTTGAGACAGCGAATCCTTTGAAATCAAAAGATTCCGCAAGGGCTTTTCTGAAAAAAAGAAAACCGGATAGCATGAAAAAAATCCCAACCGAAAGCTCCCCTGTGAGATATATGAATTTTTTGGCTTCAGAGTTTATTATGTAATCAAGGGACCAGTAATTATTTTGAACTCCACCGGCTCTCCAGTATAAATGAAATATAGCAACGAGAGCTGCACAAACACCTCGTAATCCATCAAGAGCACTATATTTATGTGTACCTGGACTTATGCCGAGTATATAAGACATGACCATCACTGTGCATATCAGTATGCTGAAATACAGCAAATATTCATAAGTTATTGTCATTGCTTAAGTTCACTTTTTTTTGATGACACATTGTACAAGAAATTCCAACAAATGCACATATATGGACATGATCGAGATGAGCGCAGCCCTGGAAGTCCTTCAGGCTCTGAGGCGTTAACCGCCAGCATCGTCAGCGAAGTCCCGGTTCCTGGTGTCGATGCGTATTAAAAACTCAAAAGTGATCATAAGCACTCCTGTTCATATGGGCAGGGTGCTCCTCTGTAAGTTGTGCCCTGTCGGCTAAATCTATTATCACGAGAAATTTTCGTTTCTGGCTGATGAGTTAATCATCGCCATAGAATGATGTTTTTTGCACCTTATGGCTGTTCTGCAGCTATAAGGATTTTTGAAATGTCAGTCAGTCAAATTATGCCGGAAGATGTTGCACCCGCAAGCCCGGGTGTAACGCCCCAGGATGTTGCGCCAGTTGAACCCGATTCTCGCCGGCGTTCCCCCTTTAATCTCAAAAAAATCGCCCGGACCGGAGGTCTGGCACTGCTTATCGTTTCTCTCGTCGGTTCTGTGACCACGATTGTTGTCATGGCAGGGCAGATCTCCTCCCTGACCATCCGGGTTAACTCTCTGGATGCTGCGTTCCGCAGCGGACAGATGAGCCAGTTGTCCGGATCGGTTTCAACGCTTGAAGTGAAAAGCCTGAAATACGGCCGGCAACTGGAGTCGCTCTCATCCGGATTGTTATCCGCCACAAATCAGATGACCAGCTATCAGGACGACCTTTCTAAATTTTCCAGAACCCTGAATGACTTTTCTTCTGAAGAACAGGCACAGCGTACAGCGATAGACGGTCACTCGGAACGAATTGATACCCTCAGTACCCGACTTTCTCAACTGGAAGAACGGGTAGCCGTGATGCTCAGGACTGAAAACCATAACGCTCAGAATAGCCAGAAGCAGGCAACGCAGCCGGTTACGAAGGGTAAAGCACCGGCTAAATCCGGAGCAGGTAACTCTGCAAAAAAGCCTGAGCGGTCAGTCAGGCGCGCCGCTGTTGAAGCACCGTTTGTACTGACCGGCATTGAGCGTCGTGGTGGCCAGATGTTTGTCGTCGTTATTCCCCGCGGAAATACGCAAATTTCCGCGATGCGGTTGCTTTCTCCAGGCGACGGGATGCTGGGCTGGACGCTCCGGGCAATCCGGGACAATGGTTCAGCTGTATTCAGCGTAAACGGTGCTGAACAGAGTTTACAGGTTCAATAAGAGGTCAGGCATATGAAGCATCAGATGAAAAAAATGATGATGGCAGGAGGGTTGTTCCTGCCGTTGTGTGTGGGGGCATCGACTATCTCAACGCCATCTAACCAGAGCCAGCAAACCTCTCTGCAGGCATCGTCAACAAACCAGGTTCAGACACAGCAACAGGCTCAGCAATGGGGACTTTCAGATGCTGACTGGGGTCGCTATCAGTCGCTGATGAAAGGGGCGAGGGGCATCATGTCGCCTGGTCTTGATCCGCTGACGACGCTGGGCGTCGAGACGGACAATTCCGCTGAACGCCGCCGATTTGCGGAGC
Source organism: Citrobacter freundii complex sp. CFNIH2 (assembly GCF_002880615.1). Classification (NCBI taxonomy): domain Bacteria; kingdom Pseudomonadati; phylum Pseudomonadota; class Gammaproteobacteria; order Enterobacterales; family Enterobacteriaceae; genus Citrobacter; species Citrobacter freundii complex sp. CFNIH2. Next base: position 4,560,742 of record NZ_CP025757.1, read on the forward strand.
TGTGGGTTAAGCATGAATACGCCCGTGCTGAGAAGGAACTCGCGTTTCAGCGTGAAATTAATACTGCCTGGCTACGTCTTTATCCTGAAACGCTGGCCGTGAATATGGGGAATGCTGCGGGTATCGCACATGACACTCAGGGGCGGCTAGCGTTGTTTGTCAAAGAATCCTGTTCACGCTGCGATGCACGACTTGCCGCTGTTATTGCCGACAACCGGCCGGTTGATATCTATCTCGTCGGCAGTGACGGCAATGATGACAAAATCCGGGCCTGGGCAATCAGCCACGGTATATCCGTCGATAAAGTGCGCAACCGACAAATCACCCTTAATCATGATCGTGGTCTGTGGCAACGCTATGGTCAGGGACAGATGCCGGTCGTTCTGCAACAGGGAGAAGAGGGATGGCAAATCGCCGCATTCTGAAACTGGCCTGTGGTTTATGGTTTGCCTGCAGCAGCTGTCTGGCGGGCACAACATTTAACAGCAGCAATCAGGCGATCCCTCCGGCATACAGGGAAATTGCCGCAGCAGAGCGTGTGCCTGCTGAATCCCTTTACTCTCTTGCGATGGCCGAAACCACTCGTAAGACCGCCTGGGGGGCCAGACCCTGGCCCTGGACAATTAACGTTGCCGGGAAAGGGTATCATTATGAAACCCGCGAAGAGGCCTTTGAGGCACTGCTGGGGTTTATGCAGCGCTATCCGCTCAAGCGCATCGATGTTGGTGTGGCCCAGGTCAATCTTGGCTGGAACGGGCATTTTTTCCCGTCGTTTCATGATGCGTTTGATCCTTATATAAACCTGCGCGCAGCAGCCCGTATCCTCCGGGCATGCTATGACGCAAAGCCTGGTAGCTGGATAAGCGCTGCTGGTTGCTATCACCACCCCGCAGGTGGACAACCCGCGGCGAAATATATGGCTATCGTACGCCGAAAGTTAAACCAGATCACACCGGAGATTAAGGTCCCTGACGGGGAGCCGGTTGTCCTGGCCAGCCACTCATTAACCTGGGTAGAGCCACAATGAAAAAAAATCACGGCAGTTATTTAAAACCCGTTATGTGTATATCTCTTTTTGCTGCTGCGTTCAGTTGCCTGGCTTCACTGACCGTTGTAGGCGATCTGGGCGGGAAACCAACCCGGCCGTATTTTGATGCCATTAATGCAGGCCCTGATTCACCCGCACCTGATATATCGTCTCTGCCGCAAGCCCCCTCATCACTGTCAATTTCTGACATGTTGCCCGTCATTACACCTGAAATGACCCCTGGTACTGTGCCTTCACGTCCTCTGCAGTTGCCGGGGTTACCGCCTGTTTTTGTGGTCGGTGATGACGAGATGTCCCGGGCGTGGTTACAACAGCGTGGTGCTGAACTGAAACGGATGGGTGCCACGGGAATGGTGGTGAACGTCAGGACGGAAAGGGCTCTTGACTCACTGAGGAGGCTCCTGCCAGATACAGAGATGGTGCCCGTTCGTGGCGGGGATTTAGCTCAGCGACTGAAACTGTCCCATTATCCTGTGCTGATTACGGCTGATGGGTTAGCACAATGACACCCGTGTTTCTTCTGCTGGCTGCCGTATTTGTCGTCGCGTTTCTGCTGCTGCGCAAAACCAGAGGTGCCCGTGCGCGCAGGCATCAGCGATATTGGTCTTGGTCTGAAGCAGGCAGAAGCGTTACCTGGTTTTGATGCTTTGAAACAGGCACTGCCAATGATTCAGGCATTATTGTTGATGATGGTAATCACGGTCATTCCGGCATTGTTGATGTTCAGTGCCTACGATCCTAAAACCATTTTTACTATCTCATTCGCGTTGTTCGCACTTCAGTTCATTACATTCTGGTGGGAGTTAGCAGGCTGGCTTGATGACAGACTGATCACCATCCTCTATGACAATATGGCTGCGCAGGGGATTGCAAACAGCTCAGTGCCTTTCGCTGCTTTCTTTAGCTCAACGGCTGACGGGTGGATTATGAACCTAGTTCTGGGGATGATGTACTTGGTATTTCCCGCGTTTTGGGTAGGAATGCTTAGCTGGATTGGTGTTAATCTGGGAACGGCAATAACCAGTGGGTTAGAAAATGGTGGTTCTTTGCCTCAGAAGGCCGGTGCAGAGGCGGGAAAAGGGGCCCAAAAGGCCGTTACAGATACAGCTGGAGGTGCTGTAAAAGGTAGCTTCAAATAGGAAGACTTATAAGATGAACTGCACGGAGCTATAAACGTGCAGTTCATCTATTGTTTTCATACCATTGCCTGTCACGATTACTCCATTCTTCCCTTTCTTCTTCCCAGCGTTCACTCCATTCTTCATTCTGTTTTCTGCGCTCGGGAGTTACAGTCAAAATATTTGCTACACCAGCCAGTACGGCGGCTCCACATGCATTGGTTGCACTGGATAATGAAATTGGCTCAGGTTTTTTCCGCTTCAGCCTGGATTCATCATGAACGATGTTACGCCGCTTACCGGCGAACCGGGCCAGAGTGAGGCTTAAGTCGTCATCATCGAATCCACTTTCACTCATTGTGACGGTTCCTTTTGCTCTAAGTGTGATAGAAATAAGCTACTAAAAAACTATTATGCAAGCAAATTATTGTATGTTTTTTGAATAGTTTGTACTTCTCAGTTGAGATTACCGGAACGGCGTCTCAGTAAACGAAATCCGGGTACTGGTATACCCCTTGTTCTGCAACAGGAATGATATCCCCTCCATCATCATTGATCTGTTACTGCGAGGACCAATTCTGATGCTTTTCAGTGGCAGCTTATCTTTTGCTTCAATGATCATATATGGCACCAGACCGTTATCACTGACACGAAAATTGACACCATCAAAAGGACTGTCCGGCAAAATGACCATCCGGAACTCCTGTTCCTCTTTGAAACCGTCATTCTTGAAAAAAGGCGGCAGGCTGTGAGCCAGTTCTGCTGCATAGCCCAGCTCATACATCGCATCCTGGCTTATGGCAGATTGCACTTTCGGGGCATTGAAGAAAGCGAGGATCTCATTCCGGGCTTCAACCGTGGAATTCTCTTTGGGGTTTGAGGGCCAATGGAACGAAAACGTACGCTAAGTAGATAATTCATTGTTTAAATTGAAATTTAATGTCCTCATTTCTCCCTTCAGAATATCCTCCGGTAGCGTGAACGTATAATGCCCCAGCATATTGATATGCCCGTGCATCAGTGGAGATAACCGGGCGATATCTTCATCCCCGGTTTCTTCTCCATTACTGCGCATCCAGCTCAGGGCTTCCTGCATATAAAGTGTGTTCCACAGTACCACTGCGTTAGTGACCAGGCCCAGAGCACCCAGTTGATCTTCCTGACTTTCACGATAGCGCTTTCTGATCTCACCACGCTGACTATAACAGATGCCCCGGGCTACAGTTTCTGCATATTGCTAAGGCGGTCAGTAGCCCCATAAATTATGTAACATAATTGTGATCATCTTCGCTTATTTGTGATTCAGGCGCGAAAATATCGTTTTTCTATGTTTTATTTTCTCTGACATTAAATGGAGGTATTTATGGAAGATGTCAGCGTTTTGAATGAAACGATTTTCAGTGCATCAACGGAAAATGAACTGCAGGAACGATTTAAAGATATATACCAAAGTATTAATAATGAAAGTGAATATGATGATTCAGGTTCAGTCTCATTTTTGCCACTTTCAAGGCTGAACTCCCGTTCTGAACGGGCAGAAGCAAAGGACATCATTTCAGTTGTGATTGAAAGCGGATGTTTTACCAGTGGCCCCTATATCGGAGAAGTAGAAGAAACATTAAGAATATTTTATGGTGCTCATACCTGTATTGCCACCAGTAGCGGCACCGACGCGTTAAAAATAGCCCTTAAATCTGTTGGTGTAGGACCCGGTGATGAGGTCATTGTTCCTCTGAACTCCTTTGCTGCTACGGAAAATGCAGTGATGGCCGTGGGGGCCGTTCCAGTCTTCGCTAATATCGACAGTTCTTTCAATATGCTTCCGGATGAAGTGGAGCGCCTCAGTACCACAAGAACTAAGGCTGTGTTACCGGTCTGTCTTTATGGCTCATGCATGTATATTGATGCCATCCACCGAATTGCCCGCAAAGCCGACATTCCTGTTATCGTGGATGCAGCCCAGTGCTTTGGTATCAGGTCACTCATCGGTCACTGTGATCTGCTGGCGTTGAGTTTTAATCCGTTCAAGAATATTGGTTCTTTTGGTAAGTCCGGTGCAGTACTGACCCGCTCTCCTGAGCTGGCACGTCTGGCGAGGCAATATTCTTATCACGGATTTGCTGAAGGTAAAAAGAATATTAAAGCTCAGGACTGGGGATTAAACAGCCGTATGGATAACCTGCAGGCTGCCACGCTTAGTGTCAAACTTCGCCACTTTGAGAATAATGCCAGAAAACGCTGCCTGCTTGCAGCCCGTTACCATCTGTTACTGGCAGACCTGTCACATAAAATGACACTTCCGTCAGATATCCTTCAGAATACATGGCATCTTTTCCCGGTTCTGCTCTGCCAGGGCGAGCGTGATTCTCTCTTCGCCTTTGCGCGTGAAAGGGGTGTGGAGTTAGATATTTATTATCCCGTCCTTTCACATTGCGGAGAACATCCGCTGGCTACCGGATATTCCCGTCGGGAGCAGTTCAGTGCTTCTGAAAGAATACATTCTGCATTATTCCATCTGCCACTGCATAACCATATGTCGTTCCAGGAGCAGAACATCATTACCGGAGTATTGCATGACTATTTTAAATAAAGACTGGCCGGTTGAATTTCCGCTCCCGGCAGTAATTCGCACGATAGTGTGCTGTGATCTTGATGAAACTTATATTCCTTCGGACACCAAAAAAAAGGCACTGGGAGGGGTTGAACTGCTGGAGTCCTATATTACATCCCATGCAGAAGAAAAGGGCATTCTCGCTGGCTGGATCACAGGAACAAATCTGGATTCGGCCTGGCGAAAATCCAGAGGCTATATTTCGCGAAGCCCTCACTTTATCTGCTGCAGTCTCGGCACCGAATTTTACTGGGTCAAAAATGGCAGGCTTAGACCCTCTGAAACCTGGGCAGAGCGGATACGCCGTTCAGGCTACAGCCTTCAGAACGTCAACAGCCTGGCCAGGATCCTGATGGGAAAAGGGATGCCCCTGCAGAGACAACCGGAGGATTATCAGGGCCCCTTTAAAGTGAGCTATTACTACCCTGAGGGAGCTTCGATGGCCGGCGATTTTGCCACCATCCAGGCTCTGGCAGACGAACGAGGAATTCGTGTCGTTTTTACCCGCTGTAACCCGGCGGCTGGCGATCCCCCTGACTGTTATGACGTTGAATTTATCCCCCTCTGTTGTGGTAAGGATCAGGCAGTGTCTTTTCTGATGGAGGAAACCGCGCTGCCGAAAGAAGCCATTATTGCCTTTGGTGACAGTGCGAATGATTTTGCCATGTTTGCACAGGCCGGAAAAGGCTATCTGGTGGGGAATGCGGACCCGTTCGCGATCAGACAGTATGGCAGCAGCCTGAACGCTGCTTACTGCCACGGGATACTTAACGTACTTAAGGAGCTACAGGGATGAACATCGGAATTGTAGGTTGTGGGGGGATTGCCCGCGCCCATGTCAGTGCACTTTGTCTGAATCCGCTGGTCACCGGACTGGCCCTGTACGATGTGAGTGCAGATAACGTGCGGCTGCTCAGCGAAATCAGCACCGTGCCGGTGATATGCTGCCAGGACCTGAAGCAGCTTGCCGGAGTCAGTGAGGGTTTCGTTATCTGCACACCAAACCATCTCCACGTCAGCGTGGCAGAGGAAGTACTTCGCTACAAACAGCTCCCTTTTGTGTGTGAAAAGCCCCTCTCAACGGATCTGAACTCAGCACAGTATCTTCAGGAAATTGCCCCACAAGGCAGTATCGTGTCTTTTAACTACCGGTATAACCGTGTTATCGACACGATGATGCGTCTGAGAAATGAGAGGGATTTAGGTGAACTGCATTTCTTCTCAGCAGAGTTTAATAAAAATTCTGCACTGACCCGCCATCACCTGACCTGGCGTGACTCTGCACGGCAGAGCAAAAGCAGCGGAGCACTGGGCGACTTATCCTGTCATCTGCTTGATTTATTTTGTTTTATAGGGGGAAGCCCAGTTGTGGTTGATGGGATCAGGACGGTGAAGGGTACGCGCGTGGGTGCAAAATCAGATGGCCGGGTTGAAGTGGATGATAACGGCTATGTGATGGGCAGCTCAGAGAAAGGGGCTTATTTCAGAATTCATGCCAGTAAATCGGAAACAGGGCAGGATCTGGGGCTGTATATGCAGCTCGTGTTTGAAAAGGGTGAAATCAGATATTCAACTCATCATGAAAACAGTCTGCTCCTGGTCCTGTTTAATGAGACGGACGCGGAAACCGTGGGCTTCGACGGCCTAAAGCGTTTACCCGATCCACCACGGGAGCTTCCGTTCTGGTCTGATTCGTTTATTCACCTTCATGACGACTGGTGTGCCCTTATTAAATATGGCCACGCAGCCCCGAAGCTGGCGGATCTGTCATCCGGCCTTCATATACAGGAAATAATTGAGGCATTCTGATATGGACACCATTCTTTTAACTGGGCTGTTTGCCGCATTTTTCACGACGTTTGCGTTCGCCCCCCAGAGCATCAAAACGCTCCGGACACGCAACACCGAAGGTATCTCCGTTGTTATGTATATCATGTTCCTGACAGGTGTAATTGCATGGATAGCATATGGCATTCTGCGATCTGATTTGGCCGTACTGGCCGCAAATATTGTCACACTGTTTCTGGCTGCACCGGTGCTGGTAATGACACTTCTCAACCGCAGGAAAAAACACGTATGAATATTGCGATCATCGGCGCAGGACCTGCCGGCATCATTTCTGCCCGTAATGCGATTAAGGCGGGGCACTCCGTGGTTCTGTTTGAGAAAAATGCCCATATTGGGTGGATCTGGAACCCCTGGAGTAGTGGAGCTTACCGTAATGCCTGTATGCAAAACTCCCGTTGTGCATTCCATTATACTGACTTTCCCCCAGGCAATATTGATGAATTTCCGGGTGTGGCGCAGGTATTCGCATATCTTTCGGCGGTGACCGGAGAGGATGCCCTCCGTGCGTCTACCCGGCTTAATACTGAAGTGGTTGCACTCAGAAAAGACTCCGGGCACTGGGTTATTCGCAGCACCTCTGCAGGAAATGACCGGGAAGATATTTTTGACCGGGTCATCATTGCAACAGGGGAACTCTGGCAACCTCGCCGGCCTACCCTGCCGGGTGCGGAATACTTCTCCGGCACGCTGATCACATCCAAAGATTATCAGGAGCCGGAGGTATTTAAAGGGAAAAATATACTCATCATAGGCGGTGGTGTCAGCGGGGCGGATATTGCCTCAGACCTTGTTCCCTTTGCCAGAAGCGTGAGTCTGCCCGTTAAAAAGATGGGGCTGTATCTGCCAAGACAATTCCGGACGGGTCCGAACGACATGATGCATTCCTATCTGGGCCGGTGTCTGCTGAGTCGCTTGAGTTATGCAGATTTTGTCGGTTATCTCGATACCACGATGCCTGACTACATGCAGACCTACCGGGCATCCGGTTTGTTGCCCGACATGGCGAACAATAACGCGGTGCATGTTAACGAAAAAATCATACCGAATGTGGCCGCCGGACTGATAAAAATTAAACCCCAAGCAGAGCGTTTCACCGGAGAAGGGGTGATTGAGTTCGTCGACGCAACGCAGGAAAAATATGATGTCATCATTACCTGCACCGGCTATGAAATGCCTGATTATTCGTTCATTCCGGGGTTTGACAGGGCACAGCTGTATGAGCACTTTTTCTGGACGGAAGATCCTTCGCTGGCCGTCATAAATCCGCCGGTAGATACTGCCGGTTTCGGGGCCGCGTTCCCCTATTTTGACATCATCAGCCAGTGGGTCATCAACGTATTCTCCGGAGAGTCGCTTCTTCCGGAAAAAGAAGCCATGCGCAAATGGTGCGCTGAGCACATGGCTTCACTTCATGTTAAGCGCTTTTATGACAGTTGGCTGGAAACCATCCGGATTGGACTGCTGGCGGGCCTTCTCCCGGATCCCTCACGCGACTTTTCCCGATACTGGAACATCATCAGCAGTGTGGTCAAACCTGCCTATCTGGCCAGTCCTCCCGCAGCTCCGGAGCCGGGTATGATGGACAGCCTGTTTGATTTCCGGGTCGCCAGAATACGCATACTGTCAGGACTGGGAAACGATGCTCTCGGTTATTTGCTGAAAAAAGGTGATATCACTGACGCAGAATACCAGGCGGCGCTGGAAACCGATCCCCGGCAGTCGCTTTCTGTACATCTGCCGTATTCGCAGACCTACCTCTGATAGAAAGGGCCTTTACTGGCCCTTTTCTTTTTCATAATGATCTAATCAGCCTCGCCGGGTTTCCTGCATAAATACCTTTGATTTCTATCGGTTTAACCACAACAGCACCCGCGCCAATGACGGTCCCGCTGCAGATATATGGTGACAGAATGGTGGCTCCGCTGCCTATAGTAACCGAATCCCCCAGGGAAATGGTGATCCAGTTATCCGGTGATGGGTCCGGCGCTCCAGACCTGAAAAGGTCGTTGGCGAACGTCACGTTATGGCCAATGAAACAGTTCTCACCCAGTGTTACGTTTTCGCAGATAAACGTGTGCGACTGGATCCGGCTTCCACTGCCAATGAGACAGCCTTTCTGTATCTCAACGAAGGGGCCGACAAACACGTTATCCCGGAGTTCACATTCATAAATGTTGGCCGGTTTGACAATACGGACATTGGTTCCGTAAATCACATCCCGAACAGCACATTCCATAAATTTCATATAAACACTTCCTTCAAATACTGATCACCCATACTGGAATTGTTGTGGTCAGTGTCGTTCTCAAAATCGGTGGAACTGCATGACAAAACCATTGGACATTATCTGAACACAAAACATTATCAGTAAGTTGAAGTCACAACCCGATTCTGCTCTTCGAGAATTTTATAGACAGTGGAACGTGCAATGCTGAGTTGATGAGAAATATTAGTTGCACCAATACCTTTCTGATGGAGTTCCAGAACGGCATCCCTGTCTACACTTCGCTTGCGTCCGAATTTGATACCTTTAAGCCTCGCCTCCTGCCTGCCTTCATTAGTGCGCTCAAGAATTCTTTGGCGTTCGGCCTGTGCTACAGCTGAAAGAATAGTGATCACCATTTGTCCCATTGGTCCGTCGGTGCTAATCCCGTCATCAATGAACCGGACTGCAACGCCTTGAGTATCGAATGCTTTTATAAGGTGAATCATATCAGCAGTGTCGCGGCCAAGACGGTCGAGTTTTTTTACCAATATGACGTCGCCTTCCTCCACCTTCATTCGCAGCATGTCCAGACCTTCTCTGTCGGTAGAGATGCCTGATGCTTTATCTGTAAATATACGATTGGCTTTTACCCCAGCGTCTCTGAGCACCCCGATCTGAATATCGAGAGACTGCTGACTGGTAGAGACCCGCGCATAACCAAAAAGTCGCATATAAATGTACCTTAAATCGAATATCAGACACCTTGTGTCTATTATGGCAAAAATACGATTTAATAGACAGCCCATGCCTTCCGTTTTATGTTGTCTGATAATTTATAATATTTCGGATGGTTACAAAGTTGTTAACTTGTAACCTTCAGGCAGGGAGGCTGATATGCCCGTCGATTTTCTGACCACCGAGCAGGAACTGAATTATGGTCGCTACGTTGCGGAACCCAATGACGTGCAGCTGGCGCGCTATTTTCATCTTGATGAACGGGATCTTGCTTTCATTAACCAGCGGCGGGGAAGGCATAACCGGCTGGGAATAGCGCTTCAGCTTACCAGCGCCCGTTTTCTGGGCACCTTTCTAACAGATTTAACCCGGGTTCTGCCGGGTGTTCAGCAATTTGTTGCGGTGCAGCTTAATATCCGCCGTCCGGAAGTCCTCTCCCGCTACGCTGAACGGAATACGACACTCAGAGAGCATACTGCGCTGATTAAGGAATATTACGGTTACCATGAATTTGGCGATTTTCCCTGGTCTTTCCGCCTGAAGCGCCTGCTGTACACCCGGGCATGGCTCAGTAATGAGCGACCCGGCCTGATGTTTGATTTTGCCACCGCGTGGCTGCTTCAGAATAAGGTCCTGCTGCCCGGAGCAACCACACTTGTTCGTCTCGTCAGTGAAATACGCGAACGGGCAAATCAGCGTCTGTGGAAGAAACTGGCCGCGTTGCCGGACAGCTGGCAGACCGCCCGCGTGACGGAACTGCTGGACATTCCTGAGGGGCAGAGAATTTCACCGCTGGAACAACTAAAAAAGGGACCAGTCACCGTCAGCGGCCCGGCATTTACAGAAGCGCTGGAGCGGTATGTCCGGCTGCGAACCCTTGAGTTTTCCCGGCTGAATTTTACCGGCCTGCCCGCTATACAGCTACGTAATCTGGCGCGTTATGCAGGTATGGCATCGGTAAAATATATCGCACGCATGCCAGAGCAAAGAAAACTGGCCGTACTCACAGCATTTGTTAAAGCTCAGGAAATAACAGCGCTGGATGAGGCCGTTGATGTGCTCGATATGCTGATACTGGACATCACCCGCGAGGCGAAGAAAACGGGGCAGAAAAAGCGGCTCAGGACGCTTAAAGATCTTGACCGTGCTGCGCTACTGCTGGCGCGAGCATGTTCATTGTTGCTGGATGAGCAGGCTGACGATGCTGAACTGAGGGAGACCATCTTCAGCTGCGTACCGAAAAGCAGGCTGGCAGAATCCGTCAGCAAGGTTAATGAACTTGCCCGCCCTCAGAACAATAACTTCCATGATGAAATGGTGGAGCAGTACGGCCGGGTTAAGCGTTTTCTTCCTGCGGTATTGCGGGATCTGCATTTCCGCGCTGCGCCAGCAGGAGAACATACGCTGGCCGCGATTCATTATCTGACCGAACTGAACGGCTCGAAAAAGCGCATCCTCGATGATGCTCCTGAACATATCATCACCGGCCCCTGGAAACGCCTCGTGTACGATGCGGAAGGCCGGATACAACGCGCCGGTTACTCACTGTGTCTGCTCGAACGCCTTCAGGATGCACTGCGCCGCCGGGACATCTGGCTCGAAAACAGCGATCGCTGGGGAAGTCCCCGTGAGAAGCTGTTGCAGGGTGAAGAGTGGCAAGCTCAGCGTATCCCCGTCTGTCGTGCGCTGGGACATCCCACCGATGGGCATAAAGGCGTGCAGCAACTGGCCGTTCAGCTGGATGAGACCTGGAAAGCTGTCGCATCCCGATTTGAAGGGAATGCGGAAGTCCATGTTTGCAATGACGGTAAATATCCTTCCCTGACCATTAGTAGCCTGGAGAAACTGGAGGAGCCACAGTCATTGCTTTGTCTCAACAGTCGGGTCAGACAGTTGCTTCCTCCGGTTGATTTGACGGAATTACTGCTTGAAATAGACGCCAGAACAGGATTTACACGGGAATTTATGCATGTCAGTGAGTCCGGAGCGCGGGCGCAGGATCTGCACGTCAGCCTGTGTGCGGTCCTGATGGCTGAAGCCTGCAATATCGGACTGGAACCGCTGATAAAGCACAATATACCGGCACTGACCCGCCACCGGCTCAGTTGGGTGAAACAGAATTACCTCCGGGCAGAAACACTGGTCAGCGCCAATGCCCGTCTGGTTGATTTTCAGTCTACGCTGGAGCTTGCCGGGCGCTGGGGCGGTGGTGAAGTGGCGTCAGCCGACGGCATGCGCTTTGTCACGCCGGTGAAAACCGTCAATTCTGGGCCTAACAGAAAATATTTTGGTTCCGGGCGTGGCATCACCTGGTACAACTTCGTCTCTGATCAGTACTCTGGATGCCGTACCGGTGAACCCCGTGCTCAACTGTCTTTATCTGGCTAAATCTTCCCTCGATGCCGCATTTGACGACGACGGCAGGCTGAAAGGCAAACTGCTGGCCAGAATCACCGGAAACATCGCCGGTTTATCGACGCTGCTCTCACGGTGTGGCTGGAAAGCGATATCCGCTGAAACCTCCTGGACTGGCTTTTATTTACTGCGCGTAGCACCCTCTGACAAAATTTAAGGCGCTTCACATTATGCCTCCCTCTGTCTCTGACCCAGTTGAAATGCTCGAAGCCTGCCTTAATGCACTTAAATCAAGGGGACTTCCCGATAGCGCAGGTCTTAAGCCAGATATGTTTCCGGACAAAAAGCGACTCCTGGCTGACACAGAAATACAGCTGGCCATTATTGCCGTTGAAGCTGAAAAACTACTGAAACTGCAGCCCGGGGATGCCTTGTTTAGGATTGAATGTGATTATGACGATCGTGTCGCCGTCACCGGCATCGCGCTCCTGCCGGCGTATCCAGGCTCTGAGCGTCTCAGGGGAGCAACCAATCTTTTGGGCAACGGAACAGATAGCTTCCCACTGCGAGCTGTACTCATGCTGGCTTTCAAAAACCAGGCGGGTGGCACGCTGACGCACCTCGGGGGAAAACTGATTGTTTTTTGTCATCCTGTTACCTCTCTCAAGGAGTTTAGTCTCCAGGAAACCCGGTACGGTTCACTTACATTTTTTGTGTTGGTTTTATTTTTATTTTTATTTTTTTTTATGATTTCCGTTGATTGAGAGTTGCTTTGGTTTTGCATTGGGGCATAGTTACGAGCCGTGGACATGGCTGGAGTCATACCAGAGTTCGCTAAGCATAGAACGTATGTGAGATGCACCCGATAATTTTGGTGCTTCGGCTCACAAGGCAGGGCACCGCCCCTCTGCTTTCTCACCCTATGTAACTTAGGACAGTAGAACCTAGAACGGAGCACACGCATGCGGAAGACAATACAAAATCTCGGAAATACACGCGCAAACATAACCGTAGCGGGGGTTGCCCGCGTGAATGGCTGCGCCATGTGTTACGTATCGTGGGGCAGCGCCGGTCCTTTAATTATTTTCCCGTCCGTTTTACTGAGCGGTGGGAGATGTGATTGAACCCGGATTGGGCCCGACAACCGGGCAGTGCCGGGTGGAAGTGTTTTCGCCATGCTGGCTGGCTCGTACAGGAATAGTTCGTCTCCTGGAAGAAAGCGGGTGGTCGGTGGCAGAGGGCGTGGAAAGCTCAGGGGAATCGCTTACCGTAGTCTGGCTGGCCGCGCCACTTCAACAACAACTTGCTACCCTGAAGGACCTATTGGGTTACCTGTGTGAGAAGGCCGGGAAGGCATCTGTTCTGCTTATCTGCCGGGTTGATCTTGACTGGCTGTGGCAGTTCCTGCCCCCGCTCCTTAGTACGAGGCAGGGAATTGGTCAAATCCGTATTATGGATGCCGGAGACTCATTGCATCGCTGGCGGAGAACACTGAAGGGACAGGATACGCAGGTGTCTTTTTCCGGAGTGTGGGCCAGAGGTATCACGAATTCCGCGCTGACTTTCAGGGAAAAACAGGCACTATACAGTCTACTGGAGGGGAGGTCTGTCCGTGAACTCAGCGAACAACTAGGACTGTCACCCAAGACTGTATATGTCCACAGATACAGTGCAGTGCACAAGATAGCGGAAGTCCTGGCCTCTTGTTCCTCTTCACCTCGTATCCGGCACAGGCGACTGGTTCGGGAGCTGGCTATGTCGTATACGTGGCTGTCGGGAGAAGGGATGTGAATATGACAGAGAAGCTTTCAGAAACACACCGGGTACTGGTGGAGCAGTCCCGGGTGCTGCTTGAATCATGGCCGCAGGCGATTGTGATTGTCCTTACGGGGATTTTGTTGTGGGTATTCACCCGCCCCCGAAGGTGAGAGGTGACTGGCTATGGAGCGGAAAAATGAATAAAAACAGTCATGTTCGGCAGACCGTATGTCCTGAAAACGGGGGCAACAGAGAAGGGGAAGAGTGCGACAATTATCTTATTCTGGTTTTTATGGTGTGCCTGGTGCTGGTTAGGTTACTGAGGTATCTGATAGTATAGTGAAAACGGTTTGTTACGGTAAGCGTAAAGCTGGCCAGAATAATCAGCACCGGGCGGACTGACTTATTGTCGTCTTATAGCCGGCGGATGTAGCCATTAACACAGTGCAGTTAACTTAGACTGCCCACCAGTACAGACGGACATCTAGATATGAAAACCCAATCCTGACGACACAAAACCCGCAGGAATGATTCGACTGACATCAAGCTCCGTGTGGTTGAACTGGCTTACCCATGAATGAATAATCACGCCGCAGTAATCACGATTAACTATCGAATGCACAGCTATGCTGTGCCGGATTCAGTATAAGTCAGGTCAAATACGTATGGGTAATATATCAGTCGCAAAAGACTTCATTGTTTAACCACTTAACTGAGGACGGCTACGATGCCTGTACCCTATATTGTTCTTTTCCTCATTGCCTGTGTCTGCTGCGAGCCTCCGGGACAATCGGTTTTTCAGTAACATAATCTCAGTAAAATAATGTGATGCCAGAAGTTCCGGCATGACCAGAGATAAAAATACAGAGCTAATCGCTAATAGCCAGACGCAGCATAAGCTCTGTTGATAATGAAAACTCCCGGCCAGACCAACGTGATATTACGATGTATCGGGTGAAATATTTAATGGTATTTCTTCTCTTCTGGCAACGCGTCCCCTGCAAAGGTGACACGAAATGGCTTTATCTGGAATCAAAATGTGCCCAGTGTGTATTACCGTGAATAAGAACGGTGAGTCCCCCTGTGCCAGCATAGTTGTCGCTTACTTTTTTTGAAGGAATCTTATTATGTCTGTGCATACGGTGCCGACTAACATGAAATACCCGGGTGGGATGTGGCTTTTACCTCCCTGTAATAATTTTCCCCCTGAGAAATGAACGCTACCTTGAGATGAGTTTATGGTTCGTTTAAATAAAGGCGTCGGTATTTGGATAATATTGAAAAGCTACCTTTTACTCCGAAAGAGAAATGAATAATGCGCGATTTTTTGCCTTTTTCCCGTCCCTCCATGGACGTTGAGGAAATCGCCGCTGTACAGGAGGTGTTAACCTCTGGCTGGATCACCACCGGGCCGAAAAATCTGGAGCTTGAAGAGGCGTTCTGTACGCTGACGGGAAACCGTCATGCGATTGCCGTCTCCTCCGCCACGTCGGGGATGCATGTCACCCTGATGGCGCTGGGCATTGGTCCGGGCGACGAAGTCATTACGCCGTCTCTGACCTGGGTGTCGACGCTGAATATGATCGTGCTTTTGGGCGCCACACCGGTGATGATCGACGTTGACAAAGATACGCTGATGGTGACGCCAGAGGCGGTCGAGGCTGCCATTACGCCCCGCACCAAAGCCATTGTGCCGGTGCATTATGCAGGCGCGCCGTGCGATATCGACGCCATTCGCGCCATCGGTGAATACCACGGCGTTCCTGTCATTGAAGATGCTGCCCATGCCGCCGGAACGTACTACAACAACCGTCATGTGGGCTGGCTGGGGACGGCAATTTTCTCCTTCCATGCCATCAAAAATATGACCTGCGCCGAAGGCGGCCTGGTGATAACGGACGATGAACAACTGGCGCAAAAAATCCGCAGCCTGAAGTTCCACGGTCTGGGCGTCGATGCCTATGGCCGCCAGACCCACGGCCGCGCGCCGCAGGCAGAGGTCATCACCCCGGGCTTCAAATACAACCTCGCGGATATCAACGCCGCGCTGGCGCTGGTGCAGTTGGGCAAACTGGGCGAGGCCAACAGGTACCGTCATGACATTGCCAACCGCTACCTGCTTGAACTCTCGGATACCCCTTTTCAGCCGCTGCGCATTCCGTCCTGGCCGCATCTGCACGCCTGGCACCTGTTTATTATTCGCGTGGATGAAGCTCAGTGTGGCATCTCACGGGATGCCTTAATGGCGGCGCTGAAAGAGCAAGGCATCGGTACCGGCCTGCATTTTCGTGCGGCCCATACGCAAAAATACTACCGCGAGCGTTTCCCGGAGGTGTCGCTTCCAAACTCTGAATGGAACAGCGCGCGTATTTGTTCTCTCCCTCTTTTCCCGGACATGACCCATGACGACACAACCCGCGTCATTACCGCGCTCCATCAGCTTGCAGGACATTGATATGTTCAGTGCACTACCCGTACACAAAATCTCCGTGGTGATCCCTGTCTATAATGAACAGGAGAGCCTGCCGGAACTGATCCGACGCACGACGGCCGCCTGCGAGACACTAGGTAAGGCGTATGAAATTTTGCTGGTGGATGATGGCAGCAGCGACGATTCCGCGCGGATGCTGACCGACGCCGCGCAGGTGGAGGGAAGTCACATTGTTGCCGTGCTGCTCAACCGTAACTACGGTCAGCACTCGGCAATCATGGCCGGGTTCGGCCATGTCACGGGCGATTTGGTGATTACGCTGGATGCTGACCTGCAAAACCCGCCGGAGGAAATCTCTCGGCTGGTTGCCAAAGCCGACGAAGGCTACGACGTGGTAGGCACCGTGCGGCAGAACCGTCAGGACAGCCTGTTCCGCAAGCTGGCGTCACGCACCATCAACCGCCTGATCCAGCGCACCACCGGTAAAGCTATGGGCGATTACGGCTGCATGCTACGCGCCTATCGTCGCCACATTGTCGACGCCATGTTGCACTGCCATGAGCGCAGCACCTTCATTCCGATTCTGGCGAATACCTTTGCCCGTAAAGCTACGGAGATCCCGGTGCTGCACGCCGAGCGCGGGCATGGGGAGTCGAAATACAGCTTTATGCGCCTGATCAACCTGATGTACGACCTGATCACCTGTCTGACCACCACGCCGCTGCGCCTGCTGAGCGTCTTCGGTAGCGTTATCGCGCTGGCCGGGTTTGCGCTTTCCGTTCTGCTGGTTGTGCTGCGGCTGGTCTTTGGCCCGCAGTGGGCGGCGGAAGGGGTCTTTATGCTGTTTGCTGTCCTGTTCACGTTCATCGGCGCCCAGTTCATTGGTATGGGGCTGCTTGGTGAATACATCGGCCGTATTTACAACGATGTTCGCGCGCGTCCGCGTTACTTTATTCAACGTGTTGTCCGTCAGGCACACACCGCATCTCAAGAGGAAAAACACCCATGAAAGCTGTCGTCTTTGCCTATCACGATATGGGGTGCTCGGGCACGCAAGCCTTGCTGGACGCAGGTTTTGACATTGCCGCGATCTTCACCCACCCGGACGTTGCCGGAGAAAACCACTTCTTCGGCTCGGTGGCGCGTATTGCGGCTGAACACGGAATTCCGGTTTATGCCCCGGACGATGTGAACCATCCGCTGTGGGTGGATCGCATTCAGAAACTGACGCCGGATGTGATTTTCTCGTTCTATTACCGCAATCTTCTCTGCGATGCTATTTTAAGTGTAGCCGCTAAAGGGGCGTTCAACCTGCACGGCTCCCTGCTGCCAGCCTACCGTGGCCGCGCCCCGCTGAACTGGGCGCTGGTAAACGGTGAAACGGAAACGGGCGTCACGCTGCACCGTATGGTACGACGCGCCGATGCAGGCGGTATTGTGGCGCAGCAGAAAGTGAGCATTGATGCTGATGAGACGGCGCTGGAGCTGCACCGCAAGCTCTGCTCCGCCGCGCAAAGTCTGCTGCGTGACGCGCTGCCGACGATCCTCCAGGGAACCTTTACCGAAACCGCGCAGGATGAGAGCAAGGCAAGCTGCTTTGGCCGCCGCACGCCGGAAGACGGGCGTCTGGACTGGAACAAGCCCGCTCGCCAGTTGCACAACCTTGTGCGCGCCGTGACCGACCCGTGGCCGGGGGCATACAGCTTCGCCGGGGTGTGCAAATTTATCGTCTGGAAATCTCGCGTGCGTGACGACATCCCTGCGGCAAAACCGGGTACCGTCGTCTCTGTCTCCCCGTTGATTGTGAGCTGCGGCGAGCAGGCTCTGGAGATCGTCACCGGACAAACCGACAACGGCCTGTACGTTCAGGGGGCGCAGCTGGCGCTATCGCTGGGACTGGTGGCGGGGGCGCTGATTACCAGTGCGCCGGTGGTGGCTATCAAACGCCGCACGCGCGTCCTGATCCTCGGCGTGAACGGGTTTATCGGTAACCACCTGACCGAGAGACTGCTGAAAGACGATAACTACGAGATCTACGGTCTGGACATTGGATCCGATGCGATCGGCCGTTTCCTCAGCAATCCGCGTTTCCACTTTGTGGAAGGGGACATCAGCATCCACTCCGAATGGATTGAGTATCACATCAAAAAATGTGACATGGTGCTGCCGCTAGTGGCAATTGCCACGCCGATTGAATACACCCGTAACCCGCTGCGCGTCTTCGAGCTGGATTTCGAAGAGAACCTGAAGATTATCCGCGACTGCGTGAAATACGATAAGCGCATCATCTTCCCGTCGACGTCGGAAGTGTACGGCATGTGCACCGACAATAACTTCGATGAAGACGCGTCCAATCTGGTCGTTGGACCCATTAACAAGCAGCGCTGGATCTATTCAGTTTCCAAGCAGTTGCTGGACCGCGTGATCTGGGCATACGGCGAGAAAGAGGGGCTACGCTTTACTCTGTTCCGTCCGTTCAACTGGATGGGCCCGCGTCTGGATAACCTGAACGCCGCGCGTATTGGCAGTTCCCGCGCCATCACCCAGCTGATCCTCAACCTGGTGGAAGGCTCGCCCATTAAGCTCATTGAAGGCGGCAAACAAAAACGTTGCTTCACCGATATCAGTGACGGTATCGAAGCGCTGTTCCGCATCATCGAAAACAAAGATGGCCGCTGCAACGGGGAGATCATCAACATCGGTAACCCGGATAACGAAGCGAGTATCCGTGAGTTGGCCGAAATGCTACTGGCAAGCTTTGAACGCCACCCGTTGCGCAGCCAGTTTCCACCGTTTGCCGGTTTCCGCGAAGTGGAAAGCAGCAGCTACTACGGTAAAGGTTATCAGGACGTTGAGCACCGCAAGCCGAGCATCCGTAACGCGAAGCGCTGTCTGAAATGGACGCCAACCGTGAAGATGGAACAGACCATTGATGAAACGCTCGACTTCTTCCTGCGTACCGTGGAACTGTCGGAACAGGCATCATGAAAAAAGTCGGTTTACGCATTGATGTCGACACCTTCCGCGGCACGCGCGACGGCGTCCCGCGGCTGCTGGAGTTGCTGAGCAAGCACTGCGTGCGCGCCAGCATTTTCTTCAGCGTCGGGCCAGACAATATGGGGCGCCATCTGTGGCGTCTGGTTAAACCGGCCTTTCTGTTCAAAATACTGCGATCGCGCGCGGCCTCTCTCTACGGCTGGGACATCTTGCTGGCAGGTACCGCCTGGCCCGGCAGGCGCATCGGTGCGGAGAATGAAGCCATTATCAGTGAGGCCGTACATCAGCACGAGGTGGGGCTTCACGCCTGGGATCACCACGCGTGGCAGGCCTGGGCGGGCGTCTGGGATATTCCGCGCCTGACGGCTGAAGTTGAGTACGGCGTGCAGGCACTGGAGGCGATTACCGGCCAGCCCGTACGCTGTTCCGCCGTGGCGGGATGGCGCGCCGACCAGCGCGTGGTAAAAGCCAAAGAGCCCTTCGCGTTTCGCTATAACAGCGATTGTCGCGGCACTGCTCCGTTTTTACCGCTGTTGGGGAACGATTGCACCGGTACGGTTCAAATCCCGGTAACGCTTCCCACCTGGGATGAAGTGGTCGGGCGTGGCGTTAGCCCCGCAGGGTTTAATCGCTACATACTGGACTGCATGCATCGCGACGCGGGGACGCCGGTCTACACCATTCACGCCGAAGTGGAGGGGATCGTCTGTCAGCATGATTTTGATGCCCTGCTGACGCTGGCCGCAGCAGAAGGCATTCATTTCTGCCCGCTAAGCGACATGTTGCCAGATGATCTCAGCACCCTGCCCGTGGGAAGAATTGTCCGTCAGGAAATGGCTGGTCGGGAAGGCTGGCTTGGTTATCAACACACCGTGAGCACGCTATCATGAAAGCAGCCCACTATGGCGTAGCACTACTGGCACTGTTTATTGTTTATTACATTATCCCGGTCGATCTCCGCCTGTTATGGCAGCCGGACGAGACGCGTTATGCGGAAATAAGCCGCGAAATGCTTGCCTCGGGAGACTGGATTGTGCCGCATTTTCTGGGCCTGCGTTACTTTGAAAAGCCGATTGCCGGTTACTGGGTTAACAGCATCGGACAACTGCTGTTTGGTCACTCCAACGTTGCCGTGCGCGCCGGGGCTATCTTCTCTACCGGCTTAACGGCGCTGCTGGTGATTTGGCTCGCCTGGCGTCTTTGGGGGGATAAGCGGGTGGCGATCTTCTCCGGCCTGATCTTCTTAACCCTGTTCCTGGTCTATGGTATTGGCACCTACGCCGTACTGGATCCGATTATCGCCCTGTGGCTGGCAGCGGCGATGTGCAGCTTCTGGCTGGCCGCGCAGGCGAAAACCGTCGCCGGAAAAGCGGGGGGCTACGTTCTGTTGGGGCTGGCCTGCGGCATGGGCGTCATGACCAAAGGTTTCCTGGCGCTGGCGGTACCGGTGATTGGCGTGCTGCCGTGGGTGATTGCGCAGAAGCGCTGGAAAGAGGTGCTGGTTTTCGGCTGGCTGGCGATCCTGAGCTGCGTGCTTATTGTCCTGCCCTGGGGGCTGGCGATTGAGCAGCGTGAACCGGATTTCTGGCGCTATTTCTTCTGGGTGGAGCATATTCAGCGTTTTGCCCAGAGCAATGCCCAGCATAAAGCGCCGTTCTGGTACTACCTGCCGTTCCTTATTGCCGGGAGCCTGCCGTGGCTGGCGCTACTGCCAGGCGCACTGCGGCTGGGCTGGCGTGAGAGAAAAAATGAGGGCGCAGGGCTTTATCTGCTGGGCTGGGTGGTGATGCCGCTGTTGTTCTTCAGTATTGCCAAAGGCAAGCTGCCGACCTATATCCTGCCGTGCTTTGCGCCGCTGGCGATTCTGATGGCGCGCTATGCCTGCACCGTCGCCGAAAAAGGGGCCAGGGTGTTACGCATTAATGCAGGGATCAACCTGGCGTTTGGCGTGCTCGGTGTGGTGGCGGCACTAGTGGTATCGCCATGGGGGCTCGCTATTCGTCCGGTCTGGACATCGGTCGAATTATACAAAGTCTTCTGCGCGGTCATCGCTTTTCTCGTCTGGGCAGCAGTGGGCTGGTTTACGCTGAAGCTGAGTCTGCAGCGCTGGTGGCTGGCGGCGCTCTGTCCTGCCGGGCTTGCCCTGCTGATTGGTTTTGCCATCCCCAATCTGGTGGTGGATTCCAAGCAGCCACAGTCGCTGGTGTATACCGTGCGCATGCCATTAGAGGAGAGCCGGTTTGTGCTGGCAAACAGCGTTGGCGTGGCGTCGGGGCTGGCGTGGGAGCTTAATCGTTCTGACATCATTCTCTTTGGTCAGATGGGGGAGCTGAAATATGGCCTCAATTACCCGGATGTGAAAGGACGGTTTGTGAGCAATGACGAAATCGCGCAATGGATCGAAACACATCGCCAGCAGGGGGCGGTGTCGCTGGTGATCCTGCTGTCAAAAAACGATGACATTGCCCGCGCCGGGCTGCCAGAACCGGACAACCTGACGATTCAGGGGCGTCTGGCTTACCTGCAATACCTGCCGTAATGATGGCCTGGGTCTGGCTGGTACTGGCAAGCCTGTTGAGCTGCGCAGGACAACTGTGTCAGAAACAGGTGACCCGTTCGGGGGGCGGTCAGCAGGTTGCCCTGTGGCTTGGACTGGCTTTGCTGGCGCTTGGCGGTGGGATGCTTGCCTGGCTGGTAGTATTGCAGTATCTACCCGTTGGGGTGGCCTATCCCATGTTGAGCCTCAACGTTGTCTGGGTCACGCTGGCGGCGAAAACGCTCTGGCATGAGTCTGTGCCGTCACGTCACTGGCTGGGCGTCGGGTTGATTATCGTCGGGGTTATTGTGCTGGGAGGAAGTCTGTGAACGGTGCATTTTGGGCGTTATGCAGCGTGATATTAGTCAGCGTGGCGCAACTTTTGCTGCGCCATGCCATGATGACGTTACCCCCCGTTAATGACGCTTTTTTTGCTGCTCTCTGGCACGTTGCGCCCGGTACGGGAGCGCTGATGTTGGGGTTAACTGGGTATGTCGCTTCAATGGGCTGCTGGCACCTGGCCCTGCTCCGAATAGCGCTCAGTAAAGCCTGTGCCCTGCTGAGCCTCAGCTACATTCTGGTGTGGGGAGCCGCGATTTTGCTGCCCGGCTGGGGAGAACACTTTTCCTGGTGTGGGCTGGCGGGCGTCGGCTTGATTGTACTCGGTGTGCTGACGATATTTATGCCGCAGAGAGTTTGTTTCATTCTCCATGGCCCGTCATCTAAATCGTTGTGATCAGTTCGGGGGAAATCCATCCACAATCACCAGAGGGCGTCTGTCCAGCAGCGCCATCATGTCATGCTGGCGAATATGTTTCCATCTGCAGGAGCAGATGAAAATGAACGCGAGTGAGCCACTGGACAAGTGTCGCTATATGTAAACGTTGTCAAAACAGAGTTCTTGTCGTTACTCCGGGATAAGGATGGCGGAAAACTGCTTACTGGCCATCCGTCAGCCGGCATTGAGGTGGCAGGATCTCTGCGCAGGCTAAGATACAGAACGTGTGAACCTGACACGCCGATGCTAAGGGAGAAACTGTGGTTGAACACCGTGCAGAAAGAGTACCGTTGCGACATACAGGGACGAAGTTTCCCATAGTAGTGACGAAGGCGCTGTAATGGCGGACGTTATTCAGCTTTGTTTAAAGCAACAACTGCTGACAGGATGATTATTTTGAACAAAGTAAAACCTTATCTGATCGATAAGCCTCGCACCCGATTTAGATAGTTGATGGGTGACTCACCTGTCTCAACGGTTTTCTCGGGTATTCCACAGCCGTAGCACGTAGACGATAGAATCAAGAATCTCGTAACGAACCTCGTACTCTCCAGGCAAAATCCGCCTGACCTCATATGGTTCAAATTGGAACAATTGCTCTTCAGTACGCGGATTACTTAGCAGAATGGTCGGGGATTGAGTCAACAAATGTATCGCCCTCGCCGCTGCGGACTTGTTAGCCACATACAAGTGCTCCAAATCTGATAGCGCCATGCTGGTCCACTTAAGTTCCATCAACGCAGCACAGACAACGGTTAGTCGGTATCAGAGTTGCACTGCCTGATGATCAATAACCTGGCCAGCATCCACATCTGCCAGAGCTTCCAGAGTAAGGCGATCTCGCTTTTCTTCCTGGGCTATCTATGCGGAAAGTGCCTGTTTCATGATCCAACCCCGTGAACGTTCAAGTCGTGCTGCCCATTGGTCAACCTTTTCGGCCATCAGTAGTGGCACGTGTGCTGTCCGTACCCTGGATGTTGCTTGTGTCATGTTGCTCTTCATTTACCGACTCCTGGTGATTTATTATTCAAAGTTAATCAGAATGATTATTCTAAAATCAATCAAGGTGGTGTCAGTCTGGATTCGCCGTGGGTTAACCATGTTGAGCGTCTGTGGCAGTTACTGACGACACAGTCACCTGCCGTTCAATGTGGTAACGGCCAACAATCCTGGCGCTGACAACAACAATTGAAGCAGCACTTGCAGGCGTTGTCTGTGTTCTCCCCTGTTTCGCCTGTATTCGTCTTCTGTTGTCTGTGGCACCAGGGGCTGGTGAGGATTGACGTCACACGAGCGTCGACAAGACACAGTCATTGTCTGCCGAATGATAATATTTTATATCATCCATTATTCTTACCAGGGTTGACAAAAGTTTCAGGCCTGCCGCTTATTTTAAGAACGGTGAAAGGTCTGGTGAACGATAAGCCAGTATGTGTGGTATGAATCCATGAACTTTCTTTTTTATTTTCTAAATCCATAGCATTCACTTAACTGATGGAATAAATGAGTATATTAGTAAACAATAATATGTCAGGTTGTTGTTTTTTTTCTGGGGGAGGGGAGCCAGTCTGTGATAACCCCACAGGGTAAGAATGATTTTGTTGTTAGGTTTCCCCTGGTTTTTTTGTGGTTTTGTTTTTTTTGTTATGATGGGGATGTTTTGTTTTTATTTTTTCATTATAAATCATCTTGTTGCTGTATTTATTGTTTTGTGTTTGTTGTTGTTTGTGATTTTGACTGGCTGTGGGTTGTGTGTGTTTTTTTTGATGGGTATTATTTGCATCTCGAATTATGGGAATGTCCATATATGGTGACCGATAGTAACACTAATTATCTAAAAATCTCATCCCTCTGTGTGTTGATTAAGGTGAGGGTAATGATGAATGTTTTTACTTGTTAGTCTATGTAAGCTTACTGGTAAGTAGAATATAGAAGCAGATCAGATTTAGATATATAGCGTTCCCTGCTGATGTAAATATATTCACAAGAGTAAAAAAGTAATGATTAAACAAATATGGTCAGGTTCAATCCTGAGCGCAATCCTGATGATGACGAGCCTGTCGGGTGCTCATGCTGATGACGGGAAAGGCGGTATATCTCTGGACGGGACGCGTCTGGTATTTGATGGCAGCAAAGATACTGCATCCATGACTGTAACGAATTCATCGTCCACTGATGTCTGGCTTATGCGTTTCTGGGTCTCTCCTTATGGAGAACAAAATGCAGAAAAAAAACAGGATGTCCCTTTTGCTGTTACCCCGCCTCTTTATCGGCTGGATGCAAAGAGCGCGGTTCAGATCCGCGTAAACCGCCTGTCGGACAGTCTGCCGACGGATCGGGAATCAGTGTTCTACCTGAACAATCTGGCTATCCCGCCGAAAAAGGGCGAGAAGACCTACCAGAAAGCGGTACAGAGTGGTCTGCAGTTTGCTGTGAATACGCGTATCAAACTGCTCTATCGCCCGGCGGCACTGAATGATACGCAGGCATTGAAAAATGCGCCGGAAAAATTGTCGGTAGCCTCCTCCGGGAAAGAACTGCTGGTGAAGAACCCGACGCCGTACTTCATCACCCTGACACAACTGACCGTGAATGGTAAAGCAGTATCAACGGGCAAGGACACGATGATATCGCCGTTCGGTTCACTCAGTGTGAGCACGCCGGTGGCGCACGGAGCCTTCAGCTATACCACGGTGGATGACCACGGCATGACCACCCGGAAACTCGATAAAACGTTCTGAGTTCCGGGCGTGGACCGGAAGGCGGTATGCCGGACACAGGTCAGCAGGAGTAAGTGATGAGGGTGTGGCAACCGGAAGCGAAGAAAATGCCTGCGTCCAGGCGCAGGGTGTTGTCGGGATGGGTTCTGGGGGTGCTTACCGCCGTGAGCAGCATGCAGGACGGTGTTGCTGCCGACAATGGCGGAATGCCTGGTGTAAAGGCCTCCGGTGCCCTGCAGGGAAAGCAGGAAGACCAGTCGCTGAGCTTTGACAGTGATTTTCTGGGAATGGGGGGCGGAGGTACGGGCAAACATGTTGACCTCTCTTATTTTGCTCATAAAGGGGGAATGCTGCCGGGGCGGTACGCCGTCCAGGTGAAAGTGAACGGCAACGTGGTAGATGACGGGCGGATGGTGGAATTTCGCTCCCGTACTGACGAACCCGGAAAGTTGTATGCCTGCGTGAATGAGCAACAGCTCACGGAATGGTGGGGAATTATCGCTTCACGCCAGGGAGAGCCGGTACAGGTTCAGAAAAAAGAAGTGTCGGTGTCATATGGTGACAACGAAAAGAGGGACGAACCGGTGCACCCGGTCACCCTACCAGATGAAGGTTCCGGAGGCGATGCCACGCGGAGGGCGGTAGCGTTGTCGGACGCAAGTGGAAAAAACGATGCCGGCATGGACAGTAACAGCGGTGATGCCACTTGCCCGGTCAATGGTGTGGAAGCGATGGTCCCTTACGCGAAGGAAGACTTTGATTTTAACAAACGAACCCTGTCGCTGACGGTTCCTCAGGCTTCACTGGGGCCGGCCTCACGGATGCGAACTTCCCCACAACTGTGGGATGAGGGGATGACTGCCATTCTGATGAACTACAACTACAGCGGCAGTCAGCAGAACAGCAATGGTCAAAAGCGTGGCAGCGATTTTCTGGGAATGAACGGTCAGTTGAACCTGCTGGGCTGGCGTATTCGCAACGACCTGACCTGGCACAAAAGTCAGGGGAGCGGTGGCGAATGGAATGCCTCCCAGGTCTATGCTCAGCATGATTTTCAGGGGCTTGGTGGTGGTCAGATGACTGTGGGGCACACCACATCCACGGGCGGTGGTGTGGACTCAGTGCCGTTCACCGGTATCCGGCTCGATTCTGATGAGGGGATGCTTGACCCCAGATATACCACTTACCGTCCGGCTATCACAGGCATTGCCAGTTCACCGGCGACGGTGACGGTAAGACAGTACGGTAAGGTGATTTATCAACAGAATGTACCACAAGGTCCCTTTTCTCTGACGGATTTTAACCGCAGTGGGAACGGTGATGTGGATGTGGAAATTCGTGAGGCGGATGGCCACTCGCGCCACTTCACGATGGCCCAGGCCAGTAATGGTACGCTCATGCAACGGGGGGCGACCTCATGGAGTGCCTCCTCAGGAAGGGCCATCGGCAGCGCCGGCTATGTCGACGATAAGTTTGTGCAGACGGGGATTTCGTACGGTGCATGGGCAAACAGTACCCTGAATGGTGGTGTACTGCTGTCGCGAAACTATCAGGCTCTTTCGGTCGGAACGGGGGTTTACGCTGGTGCCTGGGGGGCTCTGGCCTATACCCTGAAAACCGCCCGTGCCGACCTTGCAGCGATCCCCGGACGGGGGGAGCCGCTACCGGGGTGTCACATGATGTCAGCTGGTCGCGTAATTTTGGTGATACATCGGTGAGCGCGACATGGTCGCATGCACAGACACGTGACTTTTACAGCTATTCAGACCTGCTGGTCATGAAACCGTTGACGCCCGGGGAAAAAGAGGATGCCACTGTCGGTACCCGGGACAGCTACGGTCTGTCGCTGTCGCAGTCGCTGGGAATGTGGGGGAGCATCTCCCTGAACGGGACACACTCAACTTCCTGGGGGAGTAGTGCAGTACAGAATAACGTGTCACTCAGTTACAACACCACGGTTCGTGACGTGGGTATCGGCGTCTCTCTGGGGTACAGCACGATGAATGGCAGCAGCGAGGCCGGTAGTGACAATAATGGCTCACCGGTACGGATGAACAGCAGCCTGGATAACCGGACAGACAGAAGCATTGCGGTGAATATCTCGCTACCGCTGGGGAAATGGCTGAATGCCAACAGTGTGAGTGGTAACTACTCGTATTCGCGCTATAACGGTATGGCCAGCCAGCAGGCAGGCGTGAGCGGCTCTGCACTTAATGGTGCTATGTCATGGTCCACCTCGCAGTCTCTGACCGGTACAAAAACTGGCAACGCAAGTGCAGGATACAGCGGTCGATTTGGGTCAGTCAGTACCGGTTACAGCTATGGTGGTGACAGTAAAAGCGTGTCGTACGGCCTGAATGGTGGCCTGGCCATACATCGCCACGGAGTGACTCTGGGCAGGCAGGTAGCGCTCAGCGGCGGCAATGCTCTGGTTGAAATACCCGATGTGAGTGGTATCAGTGTGAATGGTGCGGTAACTGACTGGCGGGGCTATGCCCTGGTGGGGGGACTGACACCTTATGACCGAAACCGTATTAATGTGGATATGAGTAACCTGCCAGGGAATGTTGAGCTGGATGCTTCCAGCAAGAATGTGGTGCCGACCCGAGGGGCTATGGTGGAGATACCGTTCAGAGGGCACAGGGGCTATCGCCTGATGGTTACCCTCAGGCGTAGCGGTGATGAGGTTCCGTTTGGCTCCACTGCATCGCTGAAGCAGGACGGCGAGGAGGCTATGCCGGTGACCGGTATCGTGGGTGACAGCGGGCAGGTCTATATGTCAGGCATGCCGGAGAAGGGGCGTATCACGGCGACCTGGGGGGAGGATAAGGATGCGCAGTGTACGGCGACCTACACCCTCCCGGCGAAGACGGATATGTCGCTGCTGAACGAGATAACGGCACGATGTGAGTAATTCCCTGGCCTGGCGTGGGGCAAGGATAATCAGGAAAAGGCAGGAACATGAGACAGAATGACGGCCAGAGGTCACTGGTGCACATGGTATTGATCGCCATGACGATAATGTCGGGAATGATGGCGGCGGGACATGCCGAAACGCTGAATGCGCAAAAAAGTCCGCCGGTACCGGTCACCTTTGGTATCAGAGCCCTGTCGCCGGAGACGCCGGTCGACCCGCAGACCGCTTTTGTGTCGCAGTCAATAAGGCTGCCGGATGCCGTCTGCAGTGCCTGTACGGACCAGGACCGCTGGGCCCGGACATGGACTCTCTCACAGATGACCCTTGACCGGGATAATACGCGACGTGACCAGGGCTGGTACCTGTTTCGCAGTGGGCTGAAGGGGATTGGCGTCAGTGTGAAGGTGGATCCGAAAGTGGCGCGCCCCCTGAGTGGGGTGGGCAGGCAACTGAAAAGTGATGATGAGCCAGAGGTGGGGCTGGTGCGAACCGCGCAGGATACCGGGGCTGGTCTGGCGGATTTACCGGCGGCAGAATTCACCCGAATCACCACATTTACCGGCCAGGACGGGCAGGTGAAGTATGTGCAGGAAGATACTATCCGGGTATCAGCTGACCTGCGGGTGCCGACGTGCACCACTTCGGCCGGGAATCTGAGCTTCGTATTACCGGATATAAGCCAGGCGTGGCTGCACCGTAACGTGAATGAAGGAGGATTCAGTGATACGCAGGCTTCTGACGTCCGTCTCGTGGTGGCGAACTGTTCGTCGAACACCCGAAATCTGCGTGTACGTTTTATTCCGGATGGCAACGTCACGGATTCTGCATATGGGCCGGCAACCATTCTGGTGGGACGCGATACCGACGGACAGGATAGCGGAGTGGGTTATCTGATGAAATACGACGCTACGGGATTCGGGCGCACGCAGCAGGGGATAGTACAGTGGGACCGCAACCGGCCACTGGTCGTGACGAACCCGCAACCGGAAGAGAGCAGCGATGCACTGACTCAGGGGATTACTGTTTCGCTGCAGACGTTTTATGCCCGACCGGAGAATGGTAAGGCAATCGCTGCCGGAAAAATTACGGCAAAGGGCCTTTACCAGGTCTCTTATGACTGAGGTGTATGAGACATGTACGGTCTGAGACATATACGTAACACGAATATAATTAATGAAACGAACAGCATAAATAACGGTATCAAGAGCATGCCGGGAAAGGACAGTAACGTTCCCGGTATGTTGAAAGAAATGCTCAAGGGCACCCTGCCGTGTCTGCTGTTATTCGTGGTGGTGGCCGTGGGGGGAGAGGGTGAGAGGGCTCTGGCCGGAAGTGAGACTTTTCTGCCGTCAAGGGAAATCTCTCTCAGCGGGACGGTGACGGCCCCCTCCTGCCAGGTGAAACTGGAGGAAGAGCAACTTAACTTTTCACGACAGACCGGGGGGAATGACATGCAGGTTCAGACCCTGCATCTGCGACTGAGTGAGTGTGATGCGAACGGTATAGGTATGACCTTCACTGCCACACACTGGCCGGATATGCCTGAGAGGGGGGGGCTGCAGGAGGAAAACAGCGGCGCTTATGCCACGCGGTGGTACTACACAATATCACCTCAGGACTCTCCGGAGGACGAGTGGCCCCTGACTCTGGCGCCGGACTCGCCGGCTCCGCTGCAGGTGACAGGCCGCAATAAAACAGATGCACAGGCGTACTTCAGCCTGGACAGGGTGAATTACTGGTACGACATGAAGACACCCCTGAAAACGGGAGATATGATGGTGATCCCGTTTGCGGTGACGGTCCGGCATGACGACACGCAACGCGCTGAACTGACAGAGGATGACCTTGAGGCAAAATTCACGGTACAGCTTTCCTGGCGATAACCACATGTTATTAGCCTCTCCCGCTGGAGCCGGGTGGCATATAGCGTATGAACGTGACGCCTGACTTAATAAAAGACGGCGGGAAACATATATCGTTATAAGGGGCGGAAAGTCACGATGTTATTTTGCAATCCTGAATGTGCAGAAAATCATATGCAAATAATATCATTAATATTAATGCACCAGAATAAATGTTACCTGACTGAAGGCTAACAAACGTATTGGACGTGGCAAGGTAAAAAGAAAAGCAGAGGCGTGTGTAAATGGCGATAAGGATTATAGCTGTTATTATTTTCTGTTATTGATGGAATAATGTGGCAGGAAATATAAGGAGTGATAATAATAGAATTTGTTCTGTATCATACTTCAGCTGGAGTGATGATTTTGCAATATCAATGACTTTCTGTTAATGCAGTTATTATTAGTTAATAACATTTAAAGGTATACGTTATGAGTTTTGTTATCAAAAGAAAAATGAACACCACTGCACTGGCCGTCTGTGCAATCCTGGGGATGGGTTATAATGCGATGGCTTCAGCAGCAAGCGCGGATTTTACGACGAATATTACAGTCGTTTCGCCAAATACGTGTGAAATTGAGACCACTGCTCCTGAAAGCAATTCGTGGGCGTTAACATGGACGCTCGCGGATGCTGCAGACACCAGTGGCACACTGGATTACGGCGCATCTTCCACCACCCCGTTTTTTATTAAAGCTGCACTGAAAGAGGGCTCTGCCGCAAACTGTAACCTTAATGGTGTTGTCGCCGGGGCGAACGTTACTGGTAGTAACGTTACGGAAGTGAATGGTCAAAAAGGCTATTTCCGTGTTGCTACTGAAGGCGGTTTCTGGCGTTATGCACCGACGATTGCACAGGTTAAGATGTATACTGATGCGGATGCAACGGCGGAGGCAATCGGCGATATCAAAGTGGTGGATGCCGTTGGTAAAGAACATTCCCAGTCTGCCACGCCACTCTACGCGCATCATGACGATATCAACGCGCTGGCAGGGATGAACTCTAACCCGGCGGTGGAGCTTACTGATAACTATTTTGTGGCAACGGGCGATTCATTACTGGCCGGTAATCAGGATGTAAAAATTACATCCACAGCGACCGACGCCATCAAATCGGTTCAGATTGGTGTGAGTGCGCTAATCGCCAAAGACCCGGAGAATGCTGAAGGCAATGTTGACGTCGTTGCCGTGACGGGAGATGAAAATATCTCCATGCCATTCACCGTGGATGTTGGTTACCGTTAATTTAACCCCGTTATCAGATAATACCTCCCCTCCTGGTTTTCGGGCCGGGTTGTGGAGGTGTTATACAGTTTCATTCAATAGGAAAACAGGTATGAAATTGAAAACTATTTTATCATCCTTTGCTGCGCTGGGATTGATTGCCTCATCAGCCGCCGTTGCTGCGCCGGTCGACTTCAGTGCAGCCATCGCCGCGTCAGGACCTGAGGTCGGAATTACAATTGTTCCCGAGACAACCGACATGAACGCCACGTACACGGTAACAGGAGATGACGAGTCCGGATACACCGGGTCTTTCGCCGAATTCGCACAGCCTGCGACATTTCTGGTGAAATCGACGACGGGAGGGGTATTACCTGCTTTGTCCGTTACAATACGCACCGAAGCTCACCAGAACGGCGGACGCCCTCGCGCCGTCCCAGTTGTCGAGAGGTCAGGCGTGAAGTGGGGTTTCGCTGCGGCGTACCAGCGCCTAGACGCTTACGCCGAGCCAGACGGCACGGGGGTTGCCAAGCATTTACCAGGCAAGTTCGTCAATGAAGCATATGGTAACGAACTCGCAGTTCGTTACAGCCCCCCGGATGGCGCGATGGTCGCGCCTATGTCGAAAGCCCCCGAGACGGTAAGGTTCACGCCGTTGTCCGGAGTAAAACCGTTGGTGTCCGTCACAGGGGCCAGCTCACTTGACAATAACAACGGACCGGCCCTCGAGGCGGCTGGCGGTTACCTTAAGCCGTGGGGAGTACGTAAGGTCGTGTTCCCGGACACTCTCGACTCGCGTTCGTTGCGGGTAGGCTTAATAGCCTACGCTTCGGTAACGCCCCTAACATCTGTCGGCGCTTTGGTCAACGGGTTTGCATTATCGGTTCCTGGTACGCTGACGGTTACTCCTATGTAACAACTTCTTGCCGAAGACGGAATTAAAGCTGTCAACCATCGTCTGCGGTATAACGCCATCCGTGCAGCCTGAACGTTTTTGTTCAGATGACGGATTTGCTCATAAAGCCGGTGACACTGCAGGCGGTGTTTTTCTATGGCGCGGGGAGCAATGGAATGTATCCCGTGCTCTTTAAACCACAGCCCCATCCAGTCAAAACCCCGTTCGGTTTTCCCGAGCTGGGTTTTGTCCGGGTGGAGCGTAAAACCAAATGTGTTCAAAAATTGTTTCAGGTCCCGCACTGCACGACGCAGTGTCCAGCGGGTCGGAGCCAGGAGAATAAAGTCATCCATGTAGCGGGCGTAGCGCACGCGGGTGTTTTTCGCGAACAGGCTGTCCAGTTCGTACAGGTGAAATGCCGCCAGCAGCGGGCTCAGGGCGGCACCACGACTGATGCCGCGGCGGGGAGTGTGAAAGTTTCCTCCGTCCTCAACGCTGTAGTGCAGAAACTGCCACAACAGGTTGCGCAGTACGGGATGGCTGACGTGACGGGTGAGCTGGTCGTACAGGCGCTGTTTATCAATGGCTGCGTAATAACCCTTTATGTCGGTACGGAACACAAAGGGTGTGGCACGCCGGCGGAGGTGATGATGTACCCGCAGGGCGCTCTGGCGACCACCGCCGTTTCCTTTAACGTGTTCACACAGAGGGTGGACAGGCAGGGATGGCGTCAGGATGTGGGTCAGCATTTTTAATACGAGTGCATCACGGGATGACCATAATGCGATGGTTTCACCTGTGGATTTTTTTATTATCTGCAACGGGGAGAAATGGTATTCACCTTTATTTAACTCAGATAAAATAATTTTACGCTCCCGTTGCCAGTGAAAGCGAAGGTGCCATATATCTGCGTTGTCGGGATAGCTTTTTCGCTGAATCAACCACTGATATGCGCTTTCGATATTTTGCGCCGTGAATGGATTATTGTTATTTACGTGCTGCTGTTGGTTTTTATTTGTTTTTCGTTGTTTCATTTTTAATTATTTGTCTTTCTTAACTGGTTTTGTCAATGTTTTATAATTCTGAGTGCTGTGTATTTTTACTGGTCTGGTTGCACGATTTTCTGTCCGGGCTCTTTTTTATTTATTTTTGTTATCTGGTTTGTTTTTTATATTCCCTGCCCGGTTATCCGGTGCAGGATTCTGATTTTCCGGGGTAACACTCCGGTTGTTTTTATTCTGACCGTAAAGGAAGGTAATCTGATGACTGAAACACGTCAGTATCCCGGGCAGACGGGTATTCTTGCCGGTGCACTGCTCTGTTTTGCCCTGTTATATGTGCCCTGGGGATGGCTCCTGCACACCGGTATTTCTGTGCAGGAGCATGCCGGCTGGGCGCTGGCCGGACTATTGTGTCTGCTGGCGGCCTGTCTGCCGGATATCCGCCTGCACCGGGACTGGTTCCTGTGGTGCGCGGGGGGACTGCTAACTCTTCCACTGTTGTGGATGCCTGAACAGGCTGATGTATGGGGAGCCCTGAGCCGTACCGGTGCACTGTTGACCGGCGGACTTTTATTCTGCTGGATGGCAGGGCGAACAGTGACGGAACGACAGGCCGGGCTGGTTTTCCGCCTGCTGGCTCTGTCTGGCGTCGCCTGCGCCCTCAGTGTGTTCCTGCGCGTATACTGGCCGGCCGGATTTTCAGTCTGGCACCCACTTGCCGGCGGTGGCTGGGTACCGGGCGGTGCGCTGCTTCCTGACCTCATGGCCACTTTTCTGGCTGTCGCCGTTGCGGCAGCCCTGCACTTCTGGCTGTTTCGTGCCAGGTTGCTGACCCTGGTGTTGCTGGCGGTATTGATGTATGCCCTCACCCTGTGTCAGAGCGTGCCGGGCCTGGCTGGTGTGGGCGTGGTCTTCGTGGTTATGTTGCTGGCCTGTGCCCGGGGGCTGCGTCGTCGTCTTCTCCTGGCCGGCCTGGTGCTGGCTGTTGCCGGGGTGAGTGCCTGGTATATACAGACAGGAGGAAAGACCAGTACAGTCTTCCTTAGCCTGCCGGCCGCATGGCTGTTACTGGCACCCGTCACGCGGGCGTGTCTGGCTCTGCTGATGGCTCATCCCCTGAGCGGTACCGGATATGGACGCTTCGAAGGGATGTTGCCTGATGGCCTGAATCTGTCCGGTGAGATGATGGCTTTTCATCCACATTATGTAGTCTCACATCCGGGAAACGAGGTGTTGTACTGGGCTGTTGAGGGGGGCGTTGTTGCCGTCGCAGGTCTGCTGCTGTTTCTGTTCTGGGGAGGACGGATACTGGTTCGTCTGTTCCGTCAGGCTGCACGAGTGGGTGGCTATGGTCACGCAGACAGCGATGCCCTCAGTGGTCTGGTCTGTGCCCTGCCGGTGATTCTGTTTGCTCTGTGTGGTACGCCCTGGTATCAGTCTCCGCTGCATTTCCTGCTCAGCGTAATGCTGCCAGGAATGGCCGTTGCCCGTCTGGCAACCAGCGTGCGGGTTGAAGTGTGTGAACCGGGAGTGGTTACCACTGTGTGTATCCGTACTCTGATGCTTGTCGCCGGGGCTGCACTGGTGTGGTTTGCTGCAACCAGCACTGTGGTGGCGGTGACCCTGCAGCAGGCCAGACAGTCCTCAGGCCATGATATCACTGCTCTTGAGCATACTGTTCGGCTTAACCCCTGGTATATGAAGGATTCGGTACATTTTGCCCGGACAGTGCATCGGTGGCAGGAGTATGCGCAGACAGGAGATTCAGCCATCCTGGCGGATACGGAGTCTTTCTTCAGGGACTACCTGATCCGCCATCCCGATCCGAATGTATACAGCATGTACATTACAGTACTGGATAAACAAGGGAAATCCGATGAAGCTGAACGTGTCTGGGAAGAAGGTATGCGCCGTGTACCATGGGATCGCCGCTTTACCCCTGACGAGCCGATAGTATCTACAACACAAGATGAAAACTATTAAAGGAAAGATTATGTCCCGGTTTCCCGTACAGAATACCGTGCCTTTTCGGCAACGGCTCTGGGCTTGTTTGCGTTATAACATTGTTGTTCCGGTGCTGATCGGCGCTTTATCCGGTCAGATTGTGCCGGCAGTTGCCGGGGAGCAACCGGACAGTCTGCCTCTCCAGTCAGCAACCATTTCTGAGGGGGGAGCTGATACTGATAACACGAAAAAGGCTGATGAAATGTCCACCATGGTGGAGGCTTTACAGAAACAGATAGCCGCTCAGCAGTCTCTTCTACAGACTCTACAGGCACGTCTGGCGGAGCGCTCCACCCCTGTTCAGGGTAATGAGACTGACAGTAAGGCCGGGCCATCTCAGGTGCTGGCTCAGCCTGACAGTTCTGCTTCGCCGGGACCCCCGGGGGCCGAAGTGGATGTGAAAGCGGCACCGCAATCAGAGCCGAATGCTGACTCAACGTCAACATCAACGGAATTACCATCGGATTCGGAGGTCACTGTACCAGCAACAGACGATACACTGGCAGAGCCGAAATCCCATAATGACAGTAAGCGTGATATTCCACCTGTTTCACCATCAGTGGCCGAACCGCCTGTGCCAGTTACGGGCCTGTCCTCAACGCAAGCAGATGACTCCCGTGCCCCAGTCAGTACGGAAAAGGACAGCAGTGTGGAATTAACGCTGTCAACAGATGAGCAGCGCCGGGCATATGCCAGTGGTGTCTCTGTCTGGAGGGAAATCAAGGGATCAATTGCCCTGCAGCAGTCACTGGGGATACTGCTGGACGAACGTTATGTGATGGCCGGTCTTCAGGATATGGCATTACGACGTTCCCTGAAAATGACGCAGGATGAAATGGACCGGACGATGGCGGAGCTTAACAGCGACTATACGCGGCGGGCCAGTGATGCCCGTGAGCATCAGGAGGCTGAGGGTAAGGCATACCGAATTGCGTTCAGTAAGGAAAAGGGAACCTACAGCGATGCCGGGGCATGGTACCGGATTGAAGAAAAAGGGAAAGGGCGTCACCTGCGTACGACTGATATTGCCGAAATTCAGGTAACTGGAACTCTGCCTGACGGTACTGTTTTTGATGGTAGCGGTCTGCGTGGAGAGGTCCGTAAGGTAAAAGTTGGAGCCCTGCTACCTTCGGTTGTAATCGGCCTCCAGAAAATATCTCCCGGCGGGCGACTGACGGTGGTGGTTCCACCCGGCAAAGGGTACGGCGATGCCGGGTTACCTCCCACTATCCCGGGGGGAGCCACCCTGATATTTGATATCACGGTAAAGAGTGTAAACGATTAAGCAGGATAACAGTGAAACGGATAGCTTTTCTGGAACGCTGTATCTGACGTCCGTACCTCAGGGTACAGAAAAGCCGGGAGTGTGTATGCAAAAAATCAGCGTGGTGTCGCTGCTGGCTGAGGGGCTGGGAAGTGCCTGGTTGTTGCTGTGTGGTAGCGGTGTAGCGGTGCTCGCAGCAGGGTTTCCGGTTCTTGGCGTGGGTTTTCTGGGAATTAGTCTGGCCTGGGGGCTGGGAATGATGACTGCCGGGTGGGGGCTGGGAGGAAAAGCCTTTGCCGGATTTACTCCGGTTATAGCCGTGGGGCGCTGGAGTGCGGGTGAATTGTCATTCCTGCACTGTCTGTATGGCCTTCTGGCGCAGATGGTCGGCAGTATCTTGGGGGCAGGTATACTCTTCCTGATGGTATGCCGGATCCCGTCCTTTGATGTTCATCAGGGTTTTGCCGGTAACGGCTATGATGTTCTTTCACCGGGAGGATTTACCGCTGAAGGCGTTGCACTGGCTGAATGTGTGATGGCTTTTTTTCTGATTATCCTGGTCCAGGGTTCCGGGCAGTCTCGTCGTTATCTGGTTGCCGCAGGCGCAATGATGTTGACGTCAATGCTGACCGTAACTGTAGATAATGCCATGGTCAGCCCGGCGAAAAGTATTGCTGTGGCGATTTTTGCCGGAGGCGACTGGTTCAGGCAGCAGTGGGTGTTCCTGCTGGCTCCCTTTTCTGGTTCTGTTGCCGGCGGAGTGTGTTCCCGCTTTTTATTTCCTGCACAGCCTGTAACTACCGGATAGTGTTACGGACGCACTGATGTGTACGCTGGAAAGGCTTCTGCCGTCAGCTGCGTGTGTATTTGTCGGAGGGGGCTGTTGCAGGTTCAGATTATACAGTATCCAAATAAATTCTGGGGAAATTGGTCATGAAAAAAAGAGATAAAGTGAATGAAGATTATAATCTGTCGGTTGAAGAAATTAAGCAGCAGGAAATGCAGCAGTTTCTGAACCAGACAATGCTAGAACGGTATCGAAAAATCGCAGCAGCAGCGGCATATAGTGAGCGAGCCGGGAATTACCATATTGGAGCAAAACTCTGGATGGATGCCATGCAGGTTGCAACGGGTATAAATCGGGACTGGTGTGAAAGCAGGATGGCAAGGTGCCAGCTAAATTCTTACCGGATCAAAATGAATGAGGAGGCTGCATCAGGTGAGGATACTATGGTGTATGATACAAAGTTTACGTAATGTGACTGGGTATTTCCCCATAATCAGGAAAGACGTCTTTAATACATTAATTAAAGTAACGAATTAAACATAAAACCTCACAGGATTTTTTTGCATACACCTCAGAAAAATGTGTTGTTAGATGCATAATGTTATTTACCTTTTCTATAAAACACAAAAAATAATTGTAAGGATATTGCATGATAAAAAATGACCTTTCCAGACGCATATTTGCTGGGGTGTTGTTTCTCGCCGTTTCACTGACATGGGGAACAACATGGATGGCAATGAAATTTGCCCTGACATCCTTTACACCCGCTCTGGCAACCGGTTTACGTTTCCTTCTGGCTTCACCATTATTGATTTTGATGACAAAATTTTCAGGGAAACCCTTACTGTTTCCGAAAGGGAAAAGGAAATTCCAGATGATGCTTGCTGTGTTTTATTTTGCTCTCCCTTTCTTTCTGATGATATACAGTGAGGAAACGGTCTCCCCGGGAATAACGGCTCTTATCTTTTCCGTTATGCCGGTAGCTGTTGTTGTGTCATCTTTTATGCTGATGGGGAAAAAAGTTACGCGATTACAGATAATTGGGACATTAATAGTCATGCTCTCTTTGTGCCTGATAATTACCACAGAGTCTGGTACTGCGAAGGTTGAAAGCTGGAAAGGCGTTGCGGCTATACTGATTGCTGTTGCCTGCCATGCTATTATGTATGTGCAGTGCAGAAAATATTGTTCAGATATTTCGGTGTTAACCTGTAATGCAATCCCGTGTTTTCTGGCTTCATTATTACTTATCCTGTACGGCATTCTGGAAGAGCATCCAGACAGTTACTCTTTCAGTTTCGGGGCTGTTGCTGCCATCAGCTACCTTGGTATCGTTGCAGGTGTTGCTGGCATAATGGCATATTTTAAACTTCAGCAGATCATCTCCCCGTTCCATGCCTCACTCGTTTATTTCGTTTTTCCTCTGGTTGCTATCAGTTTTGATACGGTCCTGACCGGAAATGCAGTTTCAGGGACATCTGAGGTTATGATCGTTCCTTTTCTGGCAGGCGCATGGATGGTACTTCACCCGTCAAGTCAGGTGGCAGCAACTACTGTAAAATAGCATTCACAAAGGAATGCGGATATTTTACTTCAATATTTTTGTAACGATTTCGGTAGATATGCACAGATACAGCCAGATGGTATATACTCTGCTTTTCTTCAGGGAAATAGATTAAACTGACGATAATTCAATGCCCTGTTAATGATTTCATTTGCAATTAATTCATGGCTATCTATGAGCAATAAAATAATAGTTAACGATTCTGTTGTGTACGATAAAATGCACCATTGCATATATACACAGAACAATCCATCAGGGAAAATCACTCTTCCGATTCCTGCCAGTTTGTGTCTGCAGGTTCTGATTGAAAAACCAGGAGAAATAATCCCTTACCAGTACTTCCTCGAGAAAGTCTGGCGGGAAAGAGGTATGGTTGTAGCATCAAATACACTGAGCCAGAATATTGCTCATTTAAGAAAGGCCTTCGCTAATGCAGGACTTGACGAGCAGGTCATTAAAACCCTTCATAAAAGAGGGGTTATTTTTGTTGGTGATATCGGTGTTACTGACGAAGTGGACAGTGAACTCTTTAACACTACAGCAGATACTCTGGCGGAAGAGTGTGCCACAATAAATCAGGGAGGGGTTTATGATGATGTCAGTACAACTCCGGAAAAAAAAGGAAGAGATGCACGACAAGAATACGGAGGAGTTATTCTCAGTGGTGCGAGTATTGTATCTGTAATCGCATTTCTGTTGTGTTATAACTTCATGCAAGAAAAGGGTATTCCTGTACATCGCCCGGAAGCAATACGTGACATTTCACTGGATAAAAAATGTAATATATATCGTAATATTACGTTTAAAACTGATGAGTATTATCATGATTTTATCAGAATAAATAATGCAGGGTGTGATCACAATAAAAAATGGGTGTATATCGTTAACTTCCCTCCTTCAGAGCATTTTTCTGTGATGAGATGTGTGTCTCCTTTATATTCTAAAAAACATAAAGAGTTACCACTGTGTATATCAGAGTATTACGAAGGAGGACATCAATGAAAGTTCGTACCGTATATGCATTGTCAGTTTTATTAATATTATCTGCAGTTATGGGGGGGGGGGGCGCAGGGCGCGTATTCCAGCGCATCCCCGAGTTAACCTGTGGTTCAGATTTTCATATCCATTCCGGAGATGAGACTCTGAAAATGGATGTCAGTTTTGAACTTACTGAGGGCGAAGGTATCATTACACTTAATGGTAAATACTTTAAACAGGGAAAAGAAATAGCACCATTCTGGATAACTAAATTAGTATCATATGAAACCAATGGAATGAACCTGAAGTTAACAAAGAGAAAAAACTCTCTTTCTTTTAGTGAAGAGACTCCGATGGATGTTATGAGGAAATATATTGCTACCTTTTTTACTGATGATACAACACAAAACTATATGATTAGAGTTGAAAAGTTAGAAGGTACAGAAAAAGCATGGTTGTTCTCCTCCTCGAGAACACCCTATTTTATTTGTACAAATGAATAGTTTCATTCCGGGAAACTAAGGATAAACATTCATGAAAACATGTGATGGGTTCTGGATTAGACTTATACGACAGTATTTATTCTGCAGGAGTATGCCAGTAAACCTGTAAATTCTCCTGAGCTATAGTATATAGCCCCATCAAAATTATAATTAACGAGCCTGTATGGTGTTATCCACCCCCCTCGTTATAATCACTTTTCATGACTTCTCGTTATGTTCAGAAGGTCTGGTAGTCATGTTTATTAACTTTGGGCAGAGGTGTTCTGTTACGCCACTCAGTGGAAGTTTCTACTATTTTAATTAAAGACATTTAATATCCGTTTATGTTTTTTTTGCTAATCTACGAATATATAATCAACCGGGAGTAATCATGCAGTCTATTAATACAGTGAAACTAATAACGTTATTAGTTCAGGGGCAGTGGCTTAAACATAAGCGATGGACTGAGACGAAGTTTCGGTTGAAGTTTTTTTCTCGTTGTCTTTGTCATCCATTTGTGACAATAAAATATTTTCAGGGGCTATGTTCTCTGGATAACGCAAAGTGTTTAATTGAAACTCATCCCTTGTTACCCACGAAGTTGCAACGCCCCTATTTATATAAGGGGTTGAGAATTTCGAAACGAGTTGATTGTATAATCGAACATTATATGTTTTTACAAAATACAAAATCAGTACGGGCAAAAAAAATATTGTTATCGGGTGAGACAACAAGGTTAGCCCTGCTTCGGGGGAAAAATGGCGAATTAATTGAAATTCTGTGTGGCCCCTGTGAATTTGACCGGGAGGGAGAGATTACTTTGACTTTTCTTTTCAATGGGCAAATGCTTGCTATGCTTTCTTTTGCTTTCATTAAATACAGAAATAAAAATGTTGCATTCATTGCTGGCTTACAAGGTCCAAAAAAAGGAACGGGTACAGGCCCAGTACGTGAGGCGACTAGGGCTTGTTATGGTATTTTTCCAAAGCGAATTCTGTATGAGTCATTCTGTGTTCTGATAGAAAAATTTAGTATTGAAAGTGTATTTGCTGTAGGTGAAAACAACCATGTTTATAAAGAGTCAAGATATTTAAAACATAAACAGAACTCGTTTGTTGCGAGCTATAGTGAATTCTGGAAATCAATAAATGGTCTTGAAATTGATAATGTGTATATGCTGCCATTAATAACAGAACGTAAAGAAATTGAATCCATTCCCAGTAAGAAAAGATCTGAATACAGGAATAGATATAAAATGCTTGATACTCTTAATGAGATGATAAGTGAAAAGCTCAATTAGGATAATATGTTTATTGATGTTTTATGGTCTGATATGTTTTAGTGATCACGAGTTGATATCCTCAGGTTAATTAATTTGTTATTTGTATTTAACTAACGATATTCCACATTTCTGCGCTAGCTTTCTGTTTATCTGAACGGAACATGTTTATATCTTTACATAAAGAGGGGTAACGATGATTCGTCATATTTTGTTTATTGCGTTTACCGATTCAGTGTCAGTTGAAAAAATGATTTCAGTAAAGAACTCATTTTTGCAAATCCCCACTTATGTTGATGGGGTTCTGGGTGTGGAGTGGGGGAGGAATAATAGCCAGGAAGGGAAGGATGCTGGATTTACACACTGCGTTATGATGACGTTTCAGGATGAAGTTGCACGTCAACGATACTTGCACCATCCTGCACACGACGAACTTAAAAGTTTATTCCTTCCAGTACTACAGGATATTATTGTGTTTGATTACGAAACTGGGGTTGATAGCTTAAATGCAATACTGTACCAGATGAGCGATAAAAAATAAAAAGAGTATTTAATATTAAATGTCAGTTTATTCAGGTTGATATCCCTTGCAGGAGATATAATGAATTACTCATTTGGGGCGTCGTGCTTTATTTTTCTTTTAATCACAGCATTATCAATAGTGTTGACTGTGCTGGTTAATGTTACGTAGACTCTATTGTATATCACGATATCGAAACATCGCAGGGAACCGCGGGTACCTCGCTTTTAAAATGGTACGCTGACTTCCGGTAGAGGAAAACTGATGAGTAAAAAAACTGCATTTACCGCGCTGTTACTGGTTATCGGGAGCGGCTTCTCTGTTCTGGCGGGGGCGGCAGAACACAACCCACTGCGTTCTCCGACAAAAGGTGTCGTCTGCGATGCGTATTTTTGTGCTGATGCGACAGGTATTTCAGATGTACTGACAACGAAATACCTGGGCGCGAAAAAAGGGAAGCAACTGGCTGCGCAGGAAGAGTTTGACCGCACGGTGTTTACATTTGCCAATGGCGTGTATTGTGATACCAAAGCACACGAGTGTCGTCAGGACCGCTATTTTGGTGCTGACGGTAAACCTTCCGGTAAAATCGACAGCAAAACGACACAGTGGCTGTTTGCCCAATGAGTGAAGGGACCTGGCAGATCCCTTAGTTTTTTTCATTGCTGGCAGCGATCGCTTACCCCATTCAGCCCCTCGCTTCTGGCACGGCACAGAAAAATATCCTGACGTCGCTGAGCGCCTGACGCAAATTGGGGAACAGATAAAAAGGGAAATTCCTGCCGCTCATTTTGCCGACGATCAACCTTTCAGGATGACGTCCATTGCCTTTGCTAAACCGCCAGAAGCCCATCAGTGTTCATTAATACTTAACGCATTGACGCAAGCAGGTGCTACAACCACCGTAAACAATCTCTGGATTCTTGGCTGGTCTGGAGAATATGACAAGTTATCTATGGCCCGACGAGTGCTCAGGGATTTTTACGATCTCGACATTGATGCCGAACGTTCTGCCGTATTGTATAGCGGCGACTCGACGAATGATGCGCCGATGTTTTCATTCTTTGAACATACGGTTGGAGTGAGCACGGTATCAGATTACCTTGATCAAATCCCGAAACCTCCGCAGTGGATTACCCGTGGCCCGGGAGGTGCTGGTTTTGTGGAAATTGCAGATGCGGTAATTGCCGCCAGATAGTGAAAAACGCAGGTCCCGTCGGCTTATCCGGTCACAGTGGCCGGGTTTTTAATGCGTGCGCTACGTGAAATCTGACGCAGGATAACCGCCAACAGTTTGCAGAATTCACACAGGGCACGATGGAAGGCGTGCAGAAAAGGCGAGGGATGCATTATGAGTCAAGGGAGTAAGCCTGTATTGGGCGTCATAAATTCAATTTAACATAATGTTTCTTAAGAGCACTTTAACTTATTGTTATTAAAGGATAATTAAAGACTGAGCGTTATGGACCAGCGGGAGCATTTGAACAGAAACTTACGGTTTTGCCCTTTCGTTAGGCTCAGTAACGTAAGGTTCGCCATCAACAAAGTAAGTTCCATTGGGTAATACGTGTTTATAGGGTAGTAAAGATATATGGGCTAATACGTCATCATCAATAACCTCACCATTTTCACGTAACCCTTTAACAATGTTACTTATAGCTGGTTATACAGAGTTTCGAACATTCGCTCATGTACCTGAGCACAGATACTGATGATTAGACGTTCAATTACTGTCGGTCCAGGCAAAATTACCCTGGCAGAAAGTAAATATTGCCCAGCCCGAAGAAACAGGTCATCCGGTAAAAAACCTTTCTCAGCCTGTTTTACTAACCAGATTTTAAGGTCCGACTGAATATTTTCATCATAACGGATAAAGCCCAGATAGGTCAGTATATTTTTACGTTGTTCAGCAAGCGTCGCTTCTCGCTCAGGTGAAACAACACTCAGTGATGGTGGTAAGGCAAGCTGGTTATTCAGGTAGCTCACAATGCGTGGTGACACGTTACCGATGTCCTGGATAAATCTGCCATAAAGACGGACGGCGCAAATCTGAATGGCGATAAACAGACGGGAACGGGCCCGGTAGCGACCAATCTCCTGTTGATCAGATGTGGTTAGCGTCCAGTCCCGCGCCATTTCCTCGTCAGAGAAATCCTGTGGCAACGTAACCGGCTGGTAACGTTGTCGCTGAGTCAGAAATCTTTCGTTTGCTGACACCGTCACCTCCTCCTGAAGTTTACCGTCCCGTTGATATGTTTGTGGGGAACATAGCCCTCACACAGTAAAGAAAACCCTGGTTTGTGAGAATCAAATCTGTCGTTTTGTGCATAACGTAGTTTCAGGGCTTATCGATTCTCGAAATCCATTCTTGAAACTCTATTCTTAATTCCCTATGCTCTCAACGGGTTTTGATAAAAAAATCAGCAGACAGGTGAGAAAAATGGAAAACAGATTGCGGTTTGAAGTACAGGACGATTTCGGCTGTTTCGTGTACCCGGATGAACGGTTTGCTCCTTTGCTGGAT
The DNA here is from genome assembly GCF_002880615.1 of Citrobacter freundii complex sp. CFNIH2. Taxonomy (NCBI): domain Bacteria; kingdom Pseudomonadati; phylum Pseudomonadota; class Gammaproteobacteria; order Enterobacterales; family Enterobacteriaceae; genus Citrobacter; species Citrobacter freundii complex sp. CFNIH2. The sequence continues at coordinate 4,605,223 of NZ_CP025757.1, forward strand.
GAGTTCGATGATTTGCTCGATACCTATCAGTCCGGCGAGATGAATGATAAACGCTATATTACCGAACTGAACCGTCTCATCAGACAGGAACCGGACTTTATCGATCTTCATGCACACCTGTCATTTGCCTTCCTGGAGCAGGATAAGCCCAAAAAAGCACTGGATGCCGCCCTGACCGGGCTGGCAGCAGGTAACCGACTTATCCCTGAAAATTTTTCAGGTGTTATTGAATGGGGATATGTGGAGAATCGTCCGTATCTTCGCGCCCTGCAGGGAGCCATGCTGGCGTATGTGCGCTTACGGCGCCATAAAGATGCGGCCACGCTTATTGATAAGATGCTGGCCTGTAACCCAAATGACAATCAGGGAAGTCGCTATCTGCTGGGATCGGAAATATTGCGCGCCGGCGACAAAGAACGAGCGGCTAATATTTTTGATGAATACGCCGATGATTATCCACCTTACTGCTACGAGCTGGCCCTGCTTCATATTCTTAATAAAGACTGGGTTAAAGCTGCAACAGCACTTCGACACGGATTCAGTGCAAACAGTTACATTGCCGAAATGCTTTGCGGTAATTTTAACCCGATACCGTTAGCGATATGGCACGGGACTAATTTCGCGGAACCTGAAACGGCGACGGACTATATAGAAATGTATGGTGAATTGTGGTTTCGTTATCCTGAAGCGCTGGTATTTGTACGCTGGTTATTTAACCACTCCAGCGTTATGACTGAACGTGCCTCGCTAATGAAATGTTCTGAGGACCTCTTCAGTGAACGGGATTTTGATGCCAGGGGGCAAATTATTGACCGCCAGCGGCAGTTGCTGAATGGAATTGATCATCGGCTTTCCACAAAGATCGTTAAGAAGGTTAAAAGCAGACAAGGGCAGGAAATCTGGCCGTGGATGCACAGTTTTGGATGGTCACCCGTATGATGATTGGCTACGCACGGGTTTCTACACAAGATCAGAACCTTGATTTACAAACTGAGGCTCTGACCAGGGCCGGGTGCGAAAAAATCTATGAAGATAAAATCAGCGGTGTACGAGTTGAACGTCCAGGGCTCACCCGTGCACTAGAAATGCTCCGTGAAGGCGATACACTGGTTGTCTGGAAGCTCGATCGTCTGGGTCGTAGCGTAAAACAGCTTGTTGATATGGTTGGTGAACTGCACAAACAGGGCATTCAGTTCAAAAGTCTCACAGATGCTATTGATACAGGAACACCGGCGGGGCGTTTCTTTTTTCATGTGATGGCCAGCCTTGCAGAGATGGAGCGAGAGTTGATCATCGAACGTACCCGTGCCGGGCTTGATGCAGCAAAGCAACTCGGCCGTAAAGGTGGGCGAAAACCCAAAATGACCAGCAGTAAAATTGAATCGGCTAAAAAACTATTAGCCAGCGGTATCCCTCCCAGAGACGTAGCCAAAGATCTCGGTGTTTCCGTACCGACGCTGTATCGCTGGTTGCCAGCATCAAAACATTCTTAGCACACATTCAGGAAATTACGGTTTGCATGCTCCACAAAGAGTGAAACCGTAAGTTTCTGTTCAAATGCTCCCGCTGGTCCGTAATGGAGAAGAAACCGGTGGTGAAGATATCGCCCGGTTATCCCCACTGATGCACGGGCATATCAATATGCTGGGGCATTATACGTTCACGCTACCGGAGGATATTTTGAAGGGGGAACTGAGAACATTAAATTTCAATTTAAACAATGAATTACCTTCTTAGCGTACGTTTTCGTTCCATTGGCCCTCAAACCCCTCGACAGGGTGTTTGCAATTTGCGGAAGAACCCTTGTAAGGCATTCCACTGAATCATCCAGGATGCAGTCGTAGTAATCTTTTAAGCTGCCTGATTGTGCCTCTTTGAAGTAGAGAACAAGCATTGCCGATAATGTGTTATGTTTATGAGCTTTAAACCAGACAGAACTGAGCTTTTCCAGGTTCGCAATTCGCTGTTCAAATCTCTCCGCGCATACTGGCTCACACATTTCCCCGCCCTCATGATGAACATTCTTAAAAGATAACAGCCTGGTTACGTTACACGTGTATTATGATCGTATACCACAATGCTCTATTGTGTCCATTTTTGCAATGTTATGTTTATTTAAAGGTGAAAAATGATTGATTATGACGCCTTACCTGAGCAACGACAGGAAGTGATTTACCAGATGTTACAGCAGACCGGTCGGGTCATTGGCTCTGATATTGCCCGCCAACTGGGTGTGTCTGAGCACACTATACGCCGGGATTTGCAGGCGATGGTCCGTAAGGGAATGTGTAAAAAGGTCTACGGAGGGGCTGTAAGCCAGTTTAAACAATCAGCAAGCTTTGAAACTCGGGTGATGCACAGCATCGAGGAAAAGACTGGTGTGGCAAAACGCTGCGCGGAACTCATCAAATCCGGGACCTGTATCTTCATCGACGGGGGTTCTACGTATCTAACTATGGTGAATTTTATCCCTACGGATTTCGATCTTACCATTGTGACAAATTCTCCGCAGATAGCAGCCGCCCTGAGTGGACGTCTGCAGGGGGAAGTTATCATGCTCGGCGGGAAGCTCAATCCTCAGACAGGAAGCATTCTGGGTTCAGAGCCTCTTATTCATGTCAGAGAGATGCTGTTTGACCAGATGTTTATCGGCGTTTGCGGATTAGATATTCAGGCCGGACTGACAGCTGTTTACTATGAGGATGCCTGCTTTAAAAAAGAGGTGATGAGGCAGAGCAATGAGATTATTGCCGCAGTTATTGCGGATAAAATGCCCCAGGTCGCGCGGTATAAAGTCGCGTCATGTGAAGATATTGATATTGTCGTGGCAAGTAGTCTGACGGATACAGATTTACTAGCTCATACAAATATACGGCTTGAAATCGCAGGCTGACATGTGCCTTGTTCTCGGGGGAAGGCATGTGAATAACACCTTCCCGTTCATATTACTCAGGATTGTAACGCAAGCAGGCTGTTGATGGTTTCCATTACGGCACTATTATCATTAGTTCCGGTGACAAAACGCGCCGCATTCTTAACCTCCTCAAAAGCATTTCTCATAGCAAAGCTGTACTCTGCCTGAGCCAGAAGTTCCAGATCATTATATCCGTCACCGAAGGCCATTGTTTCCTCCGGACTGACATTCAGGATTTCTTGAAGCTTTTGTACTGTACTTCCCTTGTGTACACCATAACCGGCTATGTCTATCCATGCGGCCTCCGAGACCACGATATAGACATCATCCTCGAAAGGAGAGAGATGTGGACGGGTTTGCGGACAGTTTCCGTTCTCATCAAACACAGTGATTTTTACAAAATCACTTTTAACGCTACTGAAGTCATCTGTCTCAATAATGCGTGCATAGGAGCGTCTGACTTTATCCTTAAGCCGCTGAGGGATATCTGAGCGAACCACTGCACCATCCGGTGTACATGCAATGACAACATGAGATAAGCTGACCTCTTGAAGTGTATTGATAATTGCAAGCCCTAACGCATTATCAATAAGTGACTGAAAGGCAAATTCTCCTTGGTGCTTTATACGTGTGGCACTGTCCCCAACGATCCAGATATCCTTGCTGAAGTCACCAAACAACTCCTCCACTCTTTCACACTGTTTTCCTGTGCATGCAGCAAAATGCACTCCTTTCTCAGTCATAATTGCCAAGGTTTTTCCGAAGGCTTTTTTATCATATTCGCCCTGGCTGTTCAAAAATGTCCCATCCAGATCTGTAATAACCAGCTTGATCATCTTTTCACCTTGAACCTTTTAATTAAGATTTAGTTTCTCATCACGCGTGATGAGAAACTTGCTGCAAATAAAGCAAGCGCCAAGGTAACATTCAATGCTTGATTGTGTAAAGTTGTGTTTGGTTTGTATAAGAGAATCGATACTATACACCATTAGCTGATGCTAAGTGGCATCAATCACGCTTTCTATATCTGCAGCAGAGGCAAGTAAAGTAAAAACAGCAATATGTAGAGATGGCCAGCGCCAACTTCTGATCCTTGCTCATAGAGGACCAGGCAGCCAACTGGGCTGTCCGCTAAGTGCCACAAGCGGACGTTGACACAGCTTTTGGCTAAGTAAACTGGGAGCAGATCAACAACTCTGAATGCTCCCGAAGTTCTACAGGGAATCTCAGTTTCTTTGAAGTATTTAAAGCGCTAAATGATCAAGATGCGGGGAATGAAGCCTAATAAATATTTGTTTCCAGTTTTCCGGTAAATTTACAAAATCTGATGACCAGTTGTCCTCTATATGTTTATATGCTTTATATGGTTTTTCACTACTCGGAGGTGAATAACCTAGGATATCTTCAATACATTCCTCGACCATTATTCGGCGTTCAGGTCCAGTTACGGATAATATTATAGGATTCATGGCTTCTGCCCTTTCAGTTCCACGATCTCTATCATGCATGACTATGTAGTTAACATCTAACGCATTTAAATACTTAGCTAAAGATATGAGAACTGCTTTCCCCCTCGCCCTTAACAACTCACAATTCCCGATGACAATAGCTTTGTCACGCGGTGATAATCGCTTGATTGTTTCTCGAACAACCACCTCTTCGGTATCACCTTCAACAAAAATACACTTATTTGTGAAAAATAATCGTGAAATATAATCATCTACCTTTAATAACATCTTCAAGTTTTGTTTTTCATCTAATTGAAGATCGGTAAATGCCTTTTCAAGATTGAATGATTTAGTGGCTGAAAACCCATTTGCACTTATTGAAAACTTGGTTAGGCTGATTTTTTTATCAGATCCTAAATTAATCATATATGGAGAATGTGTTGTAGCTACAATCTGATGATTTTCACCTGCAAAGTCGTATAGAGCATCTCTAAGTTGATTAGATGCAGCAGGGTGCAAAAAAAGCTCTGGCTCTTCAAAACAAAGGATTGTCCTTCTGGGTAATTCTGATGTCCTATTTAAAAAATCTTGGATAAACCTTAACAACTGAAACACTGTCGTTCTTATCATTCCATGTCCCTGATAACTGACAGCTGTTTTGACATTACTTTCCATCTCGACATTAAAGAGTGGTTTGATACTCTTATCAGCATCATCAAGGCTGGCAGATACATGTATCGATGTATTTGGGAAAAGGCTATGTGACATCGAGTTGAGTTGATCCATCAACTGGCCAAATTGGGTATCTCTATCTTGGGGGTTCATTTCCCTAGCAAGAGCGGCCAAATATGTTTGTGCTTGTGAATAATTATCAGAACTTTGTCTAACCTCATTAAATAGATCGACTAATAAACTTAGTAAGGCACCGCTCTGGCTTGTTAATTCTGATATGCATGATTCTGCAGGAACAATTATAACCTTTGGCAGTTTTGATAATATATTCCCTGGAATCCCTCCCGGATTTTTTACCCAAGTCACTTCACTGGTAGTATCAACATCCCATAATTCTGGTAAATCACTATATTTTTCTTTGTTATTTTTATGTGTAAACAATAAATCGAGATTATCAGGGCCAAAGTACAGGGATAGAGTATCCAAATCAAAATCATCACCAATAAGATCACTGGGCTTTGTTGCAGATGAATATTTTTCTGACCTAACCTTAGTGTATTCTTTTAAGTAAACCTCCGGCTTCCCCGCATCAATTTTCCATACTTTTCTGTAAACTATCATATTTTCACTCTCACCTTCCGCTGGTGAGTTGTTTTTTATGACTCGCCCCTTAAAACCCACCCAGTTTTTTGCGATGTCTGGAATATTATGATATTCACCTATTATTTCTATCTCAGTAGCCTTGATGAAATCTTCTCGCTCTTCATTATAATGTTTTGAATAATCATCCGAAGATACGTTTGAGTTTTTATGTAGATAATCAAGAGCTTTAAAAACACTTGACTTTCCTGCGTTATTAGAACCTATCAAAAAAGTAGTATCTCTAAAGTTTACAACGCAATCTTTAAGTTTCCGAAAATTTCTTATTGTTAGCTTATCTAATCTCATCTTTACCTCAGCTGTGTTTGGAAGATTGATTTCTTTTCATTAAAATTAAACTGAAGAGGTTTATGAACCTCCAATAACTTATGGCTAAATTAATTATCGGGCAAGTATAAATTAGTGGAGAAAAGCGAATTTCTGCGGGAGATACGACATAACCTCAGTAGATAGAAGCTGGATACCAATCAAAGCAACATAACTGATACGTTCGAACGCCCGCTCCTCGCTCATAGCGGACCATTCAATTCTTCAAAGCTGAAGAATTGAAAAGCACGAAACTAACTAACACTTATCACCACTCAGATCGTTATTACTGAGCACCACCACCGGTCTGCCGCGCAGGTCCGGGCGAAAGACTTTCTCACAGCTCGCATAAAAGCTGTTCACATCTGCCAAAGCGTACATTACTTTGCTCCGCGAGTTTTATGAACAAAGGCTGTGACAACGCCAAAAATTTGTAATTGTTCTGGTTCTGGCCATAGCGTGGGATACGCAGGATTCATTGGTTGTAGCCCCGGACGTGGCGTGAGCAGCAGTCGTTTTACGGTGAATTCGCCATCGATTTCCGCGATGACGATATCGCCATGCCGTGGCGGTTCTGCCTTATCTACTACCATTAAATCGCCTGAATGAAGACCAATATCTGTCATTGAATTACCGATGGCCCTTACAAAATAAGTGGAGCCTCGTCGCTGAATGCAGTATTCGTTTAGATCAAGTTCGGCTTCGATGTAATCTTGCGCCGGGGACGGGAACCCGGCAGGGCATCGCTCAGTGAAAAGGGGAGCGGTAAACGACTCGGGACTGGATGCTGCAGGGACAAAGCGAAGCATACTACACCTCAATGATACTGTACGGATAAACAGTATTATTGATCTTTTTTGGAGGCTTTCAAGTCCTGTCAGCGCTGTTTACAGTAATCGTATGTTATTGCATGAAAAATAAGATCGGCATTACTGGGTTCGTGAGTATCTCATTGTGGGCAACCGCGTAGGAAGGGCACAGGATAAGAGCATAATTAGTTAGATGTGTACCATTATTGATAGGTTGACGTAAGTCCTGAATTCAACTGATCTCCATAGAGAGATTAAATAAAAAGGAAATGAAATGAGCAAAGACTACACAGAGGCATTTTTGAAAGCTTGCAGCTTTACAGAACATCTGGGGTGTGTATGTCCAAAAATAAATGTAGTAAATGAATTCTATCTGGATTCTGAAGAAAAACAGTCCAGCGTTCTGAATAGTCTTCAAAAGAAATTTAATGAGCAACATGGCGTTCCTTCAGTAACTGATTTTTTTGCACAATGTATCAGTACAGGTTATTTAATGCGGCCTGTCTTATCTGAAATTATAGGTAGTCCATGTGCTCTGACATTTGGTTATGTAACAGAAGGGGATGAGGCTTTTTTCAGACAGGAAGATAGTTTTTTCCACAACAGTCTCAGGAATGGTGTTCCTGATATTGTGAATATCCACGCATGGCTAACATTACCTTCCATGGAAATACTTGATTTGACCTTGTGCACAACCAGGTTGATAGCCTTATTAAGGCAAAGAAACCTCGAGGTCAATGCTTTTCATGAAGCATTAATAAGTTCACCAGATTTTGGCGGGATTATTGTTGGTGATGGTAATAATTTAAAAGACACAGATGTGAGATTCCACCCTCAAGTTATTGGTGAAGATTTTATGTTGAAAGCTGGCTTTCTCCGATTTAACTAAAGTTAAAAGTTAAAAGTTAAAAGTTAAAAGTTAAAAGTTAAAAGTTAAAAGTTAAAAGGGCTGACGAATATCAGCCCGATTTAATTATTTGGATAATATATCGATTACTTCGAATTCATCCGGTTTGCCATTAATGATATTAACCGGTGCGAATATTTTCCATTGCTGATTAGGTTTAATACCACTTGCTGTGTCAATGGTTGAGTCTGTAATTATACCATTCTGTAATAAATTGAATTTAACAAAATTTGTTTTGATGACTTTATCGGACTTATTCCTACCAAGACCTGTAATCGCATAAATACCACTCGGAAGCGATTCCAAATGTAAGTCTGTTAAAACCACTTTATCGTTTTCCACATCTTTAGCTGCACATCCGAAGCTTACAGCCAGGGCAATTACTAAAGAAACAAAGTTGCCAGAAAAACGTCTCATGTCTTACTCCATATTAGCTATATCATTTTTAAACGGCCCCGCATTACAACAAGTAATTATCGGCAACATAGTACATTTCTTCATTTTTTTGCCTCCCGTAATACATCCGACACACGGAATTACCCATTAAGATCTGGTTGAAACCGATTACGATCATGATCTAAGATGCTCTCGTTGTAACGTTGCAGATATGCAACATGCCAATGTCCCGGTGATTTGAGAGGGACGCCTTCGGGTAATCACATGCCAATGCCACATAAACCTGAGAGTGGCGCCTTCGGGCGGTAAACCTGTTAGCCTTTGAAAATGGGGATCGTTGTAATAGCGATAAAGGATTCCTCTTCACCAATAGCCTGCTTTAAGCAGCGCTTCAAAGCAGACCAGTTCAGTCTGTTTTCTTCGTTTCGTCTCGTTATTTTGACGACTGCAGCCCGTTGCGAACTTTGCGGCGTGGGTATGACCATTTGGAACATTTGGGCATCTTCCACGACCGCATTGAGAGCAGAGGAGCGCGGCGTCACTTGTGTACGAGTGAAACGAGTACCAAGTGACGCGCGCAGCGCATAACTGGCAGAGCTGACGCACTGCCGTTTCAACAACTCTTTTACTAACTGACCAACACGTACTTAAAGGTTTTAAGGGCCTTAAAAACGTACTTCATTCACTGTTTGTTTATTTATTAACCAACTGTCTTACCCGTAAAAACGGGTCAGGACTTCATTCAAAGAGGAGAAAAATCGACACGGTATCGATGGCGACACCAGTCAACCAACTGGTGTGTGGAAGCAGACTGATTAATTTCAGCCCGGTGCAAACCGCGAACAGGTCAGAGACCTGGGGAGCTTCGCAATAACTCAACATTTCGCCGCCCCGATGCACAGATATCTGTCGAGACGCAGGAAGCGCAACCATAAACCGTGCCGTCGGGGTGAAATTCATCGTCTGTAGCTGTGGCGCAGCCGGTGTCAGTGCTTTTCCGTTCACGCAGACGGAAAAGCACTGACACCTGTTTAATGGAGAGTTGACTATGGCAAAACTGAATAAGAATTTAAAAACGCTTGCCAGACAGGCTGGCGGAAGTTTTAAAACTGTTTCTGACCGTATGAAAATTGCGGACAGGTTTGCTGAACGTTTATTAAAACTTAACGTCCAGATTAGAGATATTAAGAACATCAGGACGGGGCATATCGAGTTGTATATGAAAAGCCGTCTTTCCGAAGAGATTTCCAGACGCACACTTCAGAATGAAATGTCAGCTATCCGGGCTTTGCTACGGGTTGCAGGTAAAACATTTATGGCTAATCCGGCGCATGAAAAACTGAGTAACCAGGCTCTGGGTATTTCAGAAACCAGCCGGGACGGAACTAAGGTGGCCATCCCCGAAAATTATTTCCGGCAGGTACTGACGAGTGTGGAAAAAAAAGATGAAGGTGTTGCATATGCGTTGAGGCTATCCCGGTTACTTGGTTTACGAACGGAAGAAACAGTACAGTCTGCAAAATCATTACGAACCTGGCAAAAAGCCTTGTTTAATGGTGACGAAAAAATTCGTGTTGTATTCGGGACAAAAGGAGGACGTCCCAGAGATACGACAGTGTTAGATCGTGAAGCAACACTTTCCGCAATCAATGCTGCGCTGAAACATCTGAAAGAAAATAACGGGAAGTTAATCGACAAGCCTTCATTACACACAGCAATCGAACGTTATCGCAATGTGGTTCGTGAAGCAGGCTTAACAGGGAAATATGCACCGCATAGTCTGCGTTATGCCTATTCTGTTGATGTTATGAATCTTCATATGAAAAATGGTTTCAGTAAAGAAGAGGCACAGGCTCTCGCATCAATGGATTTGGGACATGGGGATGGCAGGGGGCATTATGTGGCCCGTGTTTATAATAAGGTAGAGAGCAATGAGTAAAAATCTTTTTGTTTTTGCTGACCATTTGGTTACTGGATGTGCATTTTTTAAATTGAAGGACAGAATTGCACGTATTATCGACAGAGGGTACTACGAAGTGTCCTGTTCACAGGAGGCTCATGCACATTACGGCGATAAATTCACCCGTGCTGATGCTTGTTTTTATTTCATCCATGGTGCACTGTCTGAAATTATCAGTAAAATCTAAGGGAAAACGATTATGATACGTAAAAATATCATCCTGTGCTCTGGTCAATTTAAACAGAGCAGTAGTGGCATTCCTGTTGAAGACTTCATCTCCCGGGCTTACACCGCAATATGGGAAGATCTTTGCGTTGACACTCTTGCCGAAGATGCGGGAATTGTGTACGCTTAATTTGCTAACGTTGTCTCTGACAACTGCCAATGCCTGAGTGATTTGAGACAGGCGCCTTCGGGTAATCACATGCCAATGCCACGCAAACCTGAGAGTGGCGCCTTCGGGTGGTTTGTTAAATCTGTTAACCTTTGAAAACAGAGACTCGTACGAGTTAAGGTCCTTTCTACTTCACTTCACACTACTAAACACCTGATTTACTCATCCGGCATTTTTGGCCTGATTCTAACCCTGAGGGATACTTTCCCTTTGGGACGGTTCCCTTTATTCATAAGGAATCGTACCCATGCATTACACCAGAATGATCAATCCGCTCGCGTTACTGAGTTGTGACTCGCCTACTTCTGCAAAAATTATTGTGGATTACGTTAAAACTCAGCTTAACGTTCGTCTGGATAACAAACACAAGGTCGACGCAGATCCTCAGGTTCCTTCTGACGGCCTTCCTGATTACCTGACTTTTCTCAGACATGTCGCGCATACAGTTGGTTTTGCAACTGAGCATGGCTACATAAAACATACCTTTGTCGAAGAAGCAGTGAGCGAGCTTACGCTTCTGGGGACAGATGTTCACAGTCTTCACTGGAATACGGCTTTTCTTCAGGGCGTTACCAGGTCTTGCGAGGAAAAAGAGCTGGACGAAGCTACAGAACAATTGCGCGAAATGTTTTATCAGAGCGCCCATTTCTCTGACATCGCCTGACGGCCTTATTAATCGAATATTTTCTCACCCTAACGGGACTTCTGTCCCAGTCAGGGACAGGATTCCACAACTCTTTAAGGAATCCTTTATGAACGAGTTAATTCTCACCGAAGATTTTCACATCCGTGCCAGCGAGCGTAATGCTCACAAAGTTGCACTGGCTAAAGCGGAAGGCGAGCTGCTGAGTATCGCAGCGCTTCGCCGCCTTGACCTAAATACCGGGACAGATGAAGACGGCTTTCCGTATTACGTCTGGGATATGGCTTCTGTTGCCCGGGAACTGGCTGAACTGTATGTTCGAAAACTTATACCGGGATCATGGGAGGCATTCTTTAACGACCTCTGCCGCATGGCAGAAGGTATTGATAAAGAAGCCTGGACATATTTCTACAAAAGCGCAGTCAAAGACGAAGAGGCCTTTCTGGCTATGGAACGCAGCGATGCTGATTTCTGACGTGATGCACTGAACCCTATGGGGACTTTCTCCATACGGAGGTGGTTGTGTTTTCTGAATGAAGCCAGCTTATAACTGATGTACCAACCCATGCGGGGACAACCTCCCTGCATCTGCGGTGATGGTTTTCTCCGCATTAACTAAGGAGAAAACCATGAGCAGTATAATACTGTTGTTTATCACCCATACCACGTTCGTCCTCAGCCGCATTTCAGAAGCAATGCGGCAACAGCAGGCTGAATGGTTCACCAACCGCAGCGGCCACAGCAGTTTCCGCGCCGAGGTCGTTCAGTCTGAAGGGGGGTTTACCGCCATCATTTCACGCAGAACGGGCTACAGTTCGCGTGACTGGCAGTATCAGCAACTAGCCAGCGCTGGTCAGTTTGCCTCCGCACGTAAGGCTTTACGGGCGGGGCGGCTGATGGCGCAACAGATGGCCTGGCTGCGTTACCGTTTCGACTGAATCAGTTCTGACTGATTAACACTTCCCGGAGGGACCTTCCCTCTAGGGGAGGTTTCCTCCTTAGACTTAAGGAGTCCAGATGATTCGCTTTACCTCAACCGAATTACGCCCGCTTTTATCACAGCAGGGCGGTATGCAAAGGCCACTGCTGCTTGAGAAGAACCTTGGTATATACATCCGGGTTCCGGATGACAGAAACCCCGGGGAATGGCTCAGGGCATGGGCGGAAGGTTGTAATCCCTCTAAAGATGAAAACTGGTCGGAAAATGCTGACCGGCTAATCCCGGAGAAGGAATACTCTTTTAAGACCTTCATGGAGCAAAGCAAATTCGATGCGGTTCTGAATGAACACCACGATCTTTTTATGATGCCTGCAGATGGCCCCTTGGGTACAGGTATGACAATTCGTAAAGAGACCCGTCCGCCTGAGAAGGTTTATGTCCTGGTTGATGAATTCCGCAGCAATATTTGCTGGCTCTACGATCAATCTCTCCGTCATTTGCCTGCTTGTGTGGGTAATGTGGAACGCCTTAGCTGGCGTTCACAGGCACTGCATGTGCTTGACAGGGTAATACGTCTTGACTGCAAGCGGGCAAAGCAGGCTGATCGCGATATGCTGGAGAATGCTGTCCGCAGCGTGCGCAGCAGCGTCAGCGAGATTATGTCTGACGGTTCATTCCGTTACAGGGGGAATCGTCCCTGAGACTTAGCTGACAGCCTACGCAGTATTTTTCCACTCACCGGTGGCGCATTCTTCCACCACCGGGAAGGAGGCGCCCGTTTTTTTACAGGTTGCTTCCGTATGAACAAATCCATTCGCGGCCGACAGGCCGCGCCGTCTCAGAAAGCCGATCTTTACCAGCAGGTCACCGATAAAATAATTGCCGCCATGGTAAAAGGTGTTCCACCGTGGCGCCGGCCGTGGCGTTCTGCACAGAATGTGCATGGCAACGCTTTACCGGTGAATGCAACAACCGGCAAACATTACAGTGGAGTAAATATTCCGCTGTTGTGGATGTCAGCTGAAGAGCGGGGATTTTCTTCCGACCGATGGCTGACATATCAGCAGGCGAAGGCAGTGGGCGGTCAGGTTCGTAAGGGCGAAATGTGCTCGATGGCCATCATCTACAAGTCTTTTGAGAAACAGACGACAGATGATGATGGCACCAGACTGTTCGATGAGGATGGCAGGCCCATGATGGAGTCGCTTGCAATGCTGAAACCACTACAGCTCTTCAACGTTGCCCAGTGCGACGGACTGCCGGACGCTGTCGCAGGTATGCAGCAGCAGGTGACAACGACAGAAGATGACCGTGGTTCAATACTCAGTGAGCATCAGCAAGCGCAGATGCTGGCAATACTGAATGCGGCAGGCGTAGCGTGTACGTCTTACCGCCAGAACCGTGCGTATTACCAGCCATCGACCGATCGGATTGTGATGCCAACAACGTCCCAGTTTGTTTCTGAGGCCGATTACTGGTCCACATTGCTGCATGAACTGGTCCATGCCACCGGGCACAGCAGCCGCCTGAACCGTGAAGGGATAACCTCGTCGTCACGTAAATTCGGTGATCCGGTTTACGCCTTCGAGGAGCTTATCGCGGAAACCGGCAGCGCCTTTCTCTGCGCAGAACTGGGTGTTTATGGTGATGTGCAGCATGAAAGCTATCTGGCGAGCTGGCTGAAGGTACTTCGTGACGACAAAAAAGCATTTTTCCGTGCCTGCCGGTTTGCCCGGGAAGCGTCGGAATTTCTACTGCAGCCCCTGAACCGTCAACCGGAACAGGCTGCTTAACCACAACCTGATGGCTTCGGCCATACGTCCCCTGAGGGCATCTCCTCAGGGGGATGTCCTCTTATTTAACTAAAGAGGAGTAAACACTATGTTTTCATGGTGCAAAAACCGTCTGGAAATTACCGCAAAATCTGTTTGTGTTGACGTCATGCAGGCCTGGATCGCCGGCACAGAAACTCCGCGTTACCGGCATGCCATACGGCAGGCGATAAAGCTGTTTCTGGCCGGATGTGCCGGCATACTTAAACCCACCAAAGCAACGGAGTATGTCGCTTACCCTTTACTTACCGCCGCCGGCGCCGGGTCATCAGTCCCCTCTAATCTGGCATTCCAGCATTTTCTGGAATTGCTGGAAAAGGATGTATGGCTCGACAGTCAGGTAATTTCCCGTATGGAGCGGATCTATCTTCAGTCCGGGGTAGACAGTCTGAAATGGGAAAGCTTACCGGTCAGCGCGCGGCAGGTAATGACGCAACTGATGGCCGTTCACTACGCTGACTGGTTTGGTATCGCCGGCGCAGGTGGCACGTTTGATCCGGAGGAGCGCTGGAACTGGCTCAGTATAATGCCGGAGACGACATGCCCCTGCGATATGCTGATGGTGATGCCGTCACGTCTTGCGACAGAGCTGAACGGTAACAGCGGGCTGTTTCGTGAACTCAACACAACGTCGGAACTGTACATGCAGCTTTTTGGTATGGAATTCCCGGCCGGGCATCAGGCCGTCTGGAACAGAGAGACGATGAACACTCTGGTGCTGACGTTTGTTTCTCCGTGGTATCCGCCCTCAGGGGAGGTGATGGGAGAGATGTCCAGGCTGTTTGACTGTGAAATCCGGCATTACTGGACATCGCCTGATGTCGGTACGTTCGGGTACAACTGCTTCGAACAGGGTGATCATGTTGACAGTGGCCCTTATCCGGAAGACGTACCGGGAATGACGTCTGAAGAAGGTGCCGGTGCCCGGATGTATCTGGTCACTGACTCCACTTCTGTTATGCCGGTTACGGTAGCGACAAATCAGTACGGCAGTGTACGTGCCTGACGCTCAGACTGAATAACCGGGGAAACCCGTTGAACCCACAGGCCACGACATAAGTTGTGGTCCTTTTTTACCCTCAAGGGAAACACTGTTTCCCTGGGGGGATCGTGTTTCCTGATACGGAGACACGAACGAATATGAAAGGTGTAATTGATCACGAAAAGGCTTTTATTTCCCTCTTTAACCAGACAGCCCGGTACCATCACCGGCATCAGGTTTTCGAAGACTTTGTCAGCTGCAGCGTCATTGCTCTTCAGAATGCCCTCAGCTTTTGCGAAAAGCGGGAACAGAAATATCTGCGTATCGTTGCACGTTATGAAAAGCCGGATGTCGTCAGCATGGCAAAGCTGCTGGCCCATGTGGTAAACGGACTGGAGGACAAGCCGGGGGATTTTCTGGGCCGGATCTTTATGCAACTGGAAATGGGCGATAAGTACCGCGCTCAGTTTTTCACACCCTGGAGCGTTGGTGTGATGATGGCCAGAATGCAGCTTGGCAAAGTCGAAGAAAATTTCAGAAACAAGCCGTTTATCACACTCTCCGAACCTGCCTGTGGCGCCGGCTGTATGACACTGGCATTTGCCTCTGTTTTGCGTGAAGCAGGCTACTCTCCTCATCGATATTTATGGGTGTCTGCAACTGACATCGATCCGCTGGCAGCAGGAATGGCATACATTCAGCTGTCACTGTGCGGCGTGGCGGGAGAGGTGGTCATAGGTAATTCGCTGAATGATGAGCGCCGGCGGGTGTTATATACGTTTGGACATTATCAGGGAAACTGGTCCAGCCGTTTACGATCCGTCCTGAGTCAGGCCGCCTGAATCATTTTAAAAGCTCCCGCCGGTCGGGAGCTTTTATTTTATGGCTCCTCTTCGAACAGAGAATTTTCCTGCAGATGACGGAGTGCACCTTCCAGAGAGGGGAATTCCATTGTTTCCTGACGTGACATAAATCGGTCTGTGGCAATACCATATTTTCCGGTTTCGATGTTGAAAACGAAGCTCTGGCAACAATCCATTGCGGGATAGTTATAAATCATTAATGCTTTTTCTTTTCGCTCATCCGCAAGGAGGTATGGCAGAATGAACTCTACCATCCTGATTGTTTGTTCCAGTTCTGTCTCAGACTTTGTCGTAAAACCGATCCCGTAAACTGACTGCCCGGTATATATATTGCCGTAGGACGTCAGACGCATGCCGGGTATCGTACTGATCCATTTTTCCCGGTATGCTCGCATGGCAGAGGAGGCGTCCTCACTCATTCCAAATATTCCCTGCCAGTTTGGCGCATCTCCCCAGCTCGCGATGATGAGTTCATCTCTTTGGTTTTCCAGCTCAGCAAGGTGGTCTTCGGTTATTTCCAGATTTCGTTCTGCCCGTCTGACTGAACGCTCGCGCTTTGAAATAACTTCACCGGCATCGCTAATTTGCTTATCAATAGCGTTGATACGTCCTTTCATCGTTACACTGGACATTTCAGTCTCCTTTGATCCGGATGCCTGCAGTTGCGCATGCGTTTTTGAATTTTACTTCGCACTCTAATCGGCATGCATTGTAAATACCCGCCAAATCGAAGTTATCGAAAGTCCCGCCAACGTAGTCGTTTTCGCTTTTACGTGGTGGCATGATTAACGAAATGGTTCGCGCCTTGAGTTCAGCAACCTGCATTTTCGCTGCGTCCAGTTCTTTCCGGAAGGCCTGAAATTCATTGCGCTCATGACTGGTCAGCGGTAATACCGTATAGAGTGCAACAACACGATAACCATCAGAGCCTTCGCTCAGATTAAGTTCGCCGGCGATACTCTCAAGCAATCCCCTGTCGTGTGATACGCACACCTCATCCATGTAAGCGCTGCCATCAGGTTCTGCGATCCCATACATGAAAAAGTTCTTATCGGCTGCACGGCGCTGCTGAAGCTCTCGCATGGCAGCCGCAATATCTGCGTAATCTGTCAGTACCGAGTCATCGAACACCTCAGCACGAGCCAGAATCTCTGTGATGCGATTGTCTGTCAACTTGCTCATTGTGTGCTCCCATGGATAGCTGTCGCACCGCGTGCGACTTCCGGAATTTCTTTCCACAGGCGTGCGGTCCATTCGGGTTTGAGATGTTCCGGAGTGGAGGAGAGGTAGGTTGCTGTTACATTACTTTGTTTAGCATCGCCTCTGACTTCTAACGTCAGACGGTCACTACCAGCCCAGATCCGGCTCATGCGATAATAAGAACCTGGCTGTGCTGACCAGCTCGCACCTTCTGAAATCGCTGATGCGGACCAGCCTGCATTTCCCTGACCATTGTTTCTGGCAGCAGCAACGTCTTCATCGGAGGGAAAACCATAATGCTGCTTCAGGCGCATGGCTGCTGTATCAACGCCGACTGGCAGGATGAAAGAACGAACAACCTCATGACGTTCAGCCTGTTTTTCAGAAGTCTGTTGCTCTCCGGATGACATCATCGTGCTGACATCTGACAGTTGTTGCTGAAACGCCTTGAGCTGGTTCTGACTACACCCCACAAGGGTCAAAAGCACGAAAGACATTACAGATTGAAAGATTAGATTTTTCATAGTGTTCTCCTGAGGGCTGGAGGGGCTGTGGGTAAACAGCCCCTTAAATTTGATAAATCAGAAGGTAAATTGAAGTTGTGCAACAGCGCCGTAGGTACGATCGGTACCTGCGATACCCGTGATATCCAGGTGAACCACATCAAACGGGGAGAAACCCAGACCTGCAGTGAAGGCATTGCCTTCGCCGGAAGCCATGTTCTGGCGGTAACCGGCGCGTACCTGCATCCAGTTCCAGGCATTAATCTCGGCACCCAGGCTCGCAAACTGGCGTTTCTTGTCACTGTTGAAACCACTCGCTTCAGTCAGATCGATATCGAGCGCGGTTGTGATAAAACTGTTGTGCCATGAAGTACCGGCCGTGGCCTGCGGTTTAACCTTGAACGTTTCTTTTTCACCGTTAACTTCTTTGGTATCGATTGAGCGTGGGATGATATTCTGAACGGCCAGACCGAGAGTCCAGTTATCATTCAGGTTCGTCGCAAGACCGATATCGGCGTTAAAACCGGTTTTGGTATTACGGTACTCACTGGAATCAATGTCGTTTTTGTCGAAGTTGCTGACAGAAACGTTGTAGTTAAACAGGTCAACGCGCTGGTATTTAGGTGTGATACCGAAAGACCATGCTTGTCCTGCAATTTCAAATTCATGCGCCATAGCCACGCCGACGTCGGTGATCACCGCCGCACGTCCGTAAGCTCTGGATGTCAGGGCATCAGTGTCCACTGCAGATGATGGAATGGTGCCGTCTGCCACCTTATCGAGATATTCCAGGTCATGTTCGCTGACCTCTCCGTTGACCGAGACGGTTCCCCATGATTTCACCACGACGGCAAATGGCAGGGTCTGGTTCGGAACTGTGGCAATAACGGAAGCACCAACCTGTCCATTGGCATGCGCGTTTTTCAGATCACTGAGTTTACTTTTCAGCGCGGCCGCGCTTTCACTGACGCCGGACTGACTGTCGACTGCCGCGTCAAAATGGTCCCACAGGTCTTTCACATCATCAGCGCTGTCTACGGCTTTATCCGGGTCAGAGACCTGAGCGCCCACAGACGGCAGTACGAGACTAAAATCATCAGTCGGACCGTACTGAGTCAGTAGTGCCGGGTTAGCCAGCGCTGCGGTACCGTAGTGTGCTGACGCCACGCCGGTACCTCCCATTGCATCACCTCGGGCTTCCATCCAGCTTGTGGCCGCATGGACTGAAGGTACAGCGGAAACCAGCAGGGCTACAGAAATGCTGCGTGTAATCATTGAAATTGAAGCTTTCATCATTTATTCCTTTCTCGTTTAAGGTTTTTAAGGCAAAAGAATCCCCTGGTGCAGGCGCACCAATAAAAACAATATGTTGATTAGTTATTTCACTGAATGTTGAGCGCTGTTATTTCGCTGGCAAATTTACTCCATTCGGGGGTTATATACTCCTCGGGGAAAAGAAACGCTTCTCTTTCCTCCTCGGTCCATATGTTTTGCGAAAACTTACCTGACTCTGTACGGTGAAGTTTCTGTATCTCCCACAGAGCTGAAGCCGGAAGTACCTTTCCTTCTTTCAGTGCATCCAGTAAATAACCGGAGGCATAAAAGGTGTCGACGCTTTTGAAAATATGCTCCCTGAAAAGAATATTGCTCATGCAGAGGAACGAATTTAGCTGTGTCTTATAATCCCCTGAGGATGGACAATATCCGATACATTCAACGACACGGATTGTCGTGTTATTAATTGTTTTATAGCGCCGGATAAAAATGAATACGTGTCCGGGGGCGTCTGTGATATCCGCTACGGCGATGTCACTCTGTCTGACCAGGTAAATATCTGGTTGGGTCAGGATGTCGGCGGTGACAGTACCCTGGATTCTTTTTTTTATCGTCCGGGCAACCTGCATCCAGTCGCTGAAAGCGGTCAGATGTACGGGCCGGGCTTCACTTCCTTCCAGCCATTGGGAGCTGACATAAAACCACTCTGCCAATTGCTTCAGCAAAGGGGCAGTTAAATAATCCATCGTCCTTTCACGGCTTTCCAGAACGCTCAGGCCGATGTTCCAGTCCGAGAGCAGTCGGGCCACATCGAGAACCGAAAGCCGGTGTTCATCCATCAGCAGCCAGAACCGTTCATGAATGTGTGTGATAACAGCCTGCCGGGGAATAAGCGTCTCACGCATGATGCCCTCGACCAGAATATTAACCAGTTCAGCTGATGAGATACCCAGACGGCCTGATACCAGGGTGACGAAGTCCCTTACGGCGGGTTTAAAACGTATCGCAACAGGGCTGACAGACGTTTTTTTTCCGTCGGAAAGCCGGGTGACCAGCTGCTGCATTTTTTCATCCCGTTCAGTGGTGATGCTGGCCAGAATGGAGGTGATGTTCAGACGGTTCATAACGTTTCCCGGTGTTGGCTAACACAATAATTTGCCTTAAGTTATTTGTTTATGTATCCACTGTGGATACGTTACCGCGCGTCACACTGGATGTATAACGATGAAAATCGATCGTTCAGATCGACTACATTGATGTAGCCAGTGTGATGACAACCTGAAAATCAAAACAGGGGATTTTATTTTTCCGGATTAAAAGATTTTCGGATGACAAGAACAGGCCATATCGTTCTTGACGGGACGCGCCAGCGCCACTGTGCCAGAAGAATTTCGAGCTGCATGACTGCACGCGCAGCGGGTGTGAAGGGGACATGAATGACATGGCTCCGGTAACAGCCAGACCGAAGATGCCTTCTGATGCGTTTAATTCGGCAGGAGGTCAGCAGGTGGGATGCAATCACGACGGTGTTTTTATTATCCCTGAGGGCTTCTGCCACGCTGTCCAGAACGCCATTCCAGAACCAGACTACGCGCCTGGATGAAATACTGACGGTTGGCTGGCCAGGATGCAGGTGTACGAACGTCCTCGATTTATGCTTATGGTGGCTCAGGATGCAGGGCCGGTTGATGAGTCTGCGTTGTACCAGGTTCACTGCGCGTAAAGAAAAAGGGGATAGCAAAACAAGCCCCCAGATATATACCATCCCGTCCTGATACCCCGTAATGAGAGCGCTGATCCCGTAACTTACCAGACCCCAGCAGAGGATAATTCCACAGACCACTACTCTTTGCATTCCTGTCGCTCCACTCAGATTTCTGATGGTGCATAAGGAATCACGCAGATGAATTCACTTCACGTGAAAACTGTAAATCGCCCCTGAAGGATTAATGCAAGTTCGTTTTGTTTAATCAGGCACTAAGGCTTTTGCCTTGCAAAAAACAATGGCCCCCATAGCGTAGCCCCAATTCAGAATCAGGTTAAGGAGGTGGTGATGCGGGGGCTAAAGTGGTTAACAGGTCTGGGCCAGTCAGGCAGGGTAGAGCATACAGCAAGGCCTTCCGTACAGCTATCACAGGCGGGGAACTACAGGTGCGTGCGGCCCGGTCAGGCGATGCTGGAAACAGTGGAACGACAGAAACTCATCAGGATGTTGAGAGAGAATTGCCCGTTATCACAGGCAGCCTGTGATGAGTTCTGGTTAAAACCGCTTCAGCAGCTGGCGGGGCGTGTTCAGGAGGTACCGGCAGCATGGGCCGGGCCGTTCTCTTCTCCCGGGGGCTTTATTGACCTCAGCCTGTCTGTGGCTGCAGGTTCAGTAAGGCTGGTTCGTGGCATGATGTTACCTCCGGGAGCAACACCTGAAGAGCAGTCAGAACAGGGGCCGGCCTGGGTATGTGCCGTATTCTGGGCGGGACTTTTTCATCACCTGGACTGGCTTTCGCAGGTGGAAGGGAGTCTGGCGGGCGGTAAAACCTGGTATCCGGGCATGGAAATGCCAGGGGCTAACTGGCGGGTTCGTCCACGGCAGGGGGGGACGGGGGCGATGAATGGTATGTACATTGCCAGCAGATTAATCCCGGACGCTGCTGCGGTCTGGTTGCTGCGCTGGCCAGGGATTTCTGGTGCGCTTTATTTGTACCTCAGTGGTCAGAAAGCGCAATCTGGCATTCTGAACAGCATCATCAGTGATGCGCTTGCCAGTGTTGCTTTTACTCCAGGAACAGAATCTGTCCAGATACTGTCAGCGGTAATTCCGGAGGCTCCAGGCGAATGTATCCAGCGAAGTGACAAAACCGGGGGAAACAGCCTCCCAGATTTAATAGACGACGATATGAAACAATCGTCCAGTCATAAAGATATAACACCAGTTGCAGGGCCAATCAGTATTACATCAGCGGGTTACGATATAAACCAGACCCGGACAAGTAATGATGCTGCCGGGGGCGTTACAGAGCAGGTTACATTGTTGTCGGCATTTGATAATCGTGACATTCAGTCTCCTGACGTTACATCTGAAGAATCAGACACGAATGAGTCAGTATCAACTGCAGAACTTCTGAGCGTACTTGACCAGATGTCCGGCTCTCAGGCTTCCGGTACCGCGGTGCCCGTTGAAACAGCTACTGAAGATGATACAACGGTCACGGCGGAAAGCAGTAATCCAGGGAAAGCTTTTCTGGCATGGCTTAAATCTTCGATTCCTGACGGTTCGGTCAGCGTCAATGAGAGCGACAGCTTTGCTCATATTCTGGCTCAGTTTGTATTCATCGTATCGCCGGAGTGTTTTTATAAATATTTATCGCTGAATACTAATGAGTCGGTCGATAAATCGGAACTGCAAAAAAGCTTTGAAGCTCTTGATGTCCATTATTCACGAAATGGTAAAGGCCTGTGGCATTACCATAAATATGATACGCCAGATAAAAGCGGTCATTATGATAAATTGTCAGGTTATATGATCAATGCTGACATTATATTCAATAGAGGAAACTGTCCTGCTGACAGTATTTGGTTATCACCGAGAAATCAAAATAAACAAGTTTGATGATTGATAAATGGAGTCAAAATGAAGACTGTCATAACTTTCGAAGACCTTCTGACTGATTACTTTTTAAATAAGTTCCTGCGTCCTGCTACGGAGTGGAGTTACCGAAAAGTGGTTAATACGTTTAGCGAGTTTGCAGGCGAGGATAAATTACCGGGAAGTGTTACACGGACTGATGTACTTAAATGGAGGCGTTATGTTCTTAATGAGCAGGGGTCAAGTAAACGGACATGGAACAATAAGGTTGCACATATGCGTGCGCTTTTTAATCATGCAATAAAATATCAATTTATTACTGATAAAGAAAATCCCTTTCAGCTTGTAGTTGTGAAACCTGATATCAAGAGGAAAAAGACACTTAACGGTGACCAGATTAAGAAAATATATCTGGTAATGGAAAGAAGGATAAGAGAAGAAGAAGCAGGTATTGAGGATCACAGACCCAATGCGCTTGAACCTGCATGGTTCTGGATGACGGTTGTCGATACTCTCAGGTATACAGGAATGCGGCAAAATCAGCTGCTGCATATACGTCTGAGAGATGTGGATTTAAAGGATGGAGTGATTAATCTCAGGCCGGAAGGTTCTAAAAATCATCGTGAACATCGTGTTCCGATTACAGATCGCCTTCGGGAAAGACTGATGTACCTGTACCAGACGTCTGTTAAAAAGGGTGCCAAAGAGGACGACCAGCTCTTTAATATCAGTCGTTTTTCACTCAAGAAAAAGGTGCAAGGAAAAAATATGGATCATCCGCCGATGCGTGCTTTTTTCCGTCGCCTGTCAAAAGAATGTGATTGCGTTATCAGCCCTCATCGCTTCCGTCATACCATTGCCACGGATCTGATGAAACTGCCCGAAAGGAGCCTTAATGATGTGCAGATGCTTCTTGGTCACTCAAGCCTTGCAGTGACACTTGAGTATGTTGAAACGAACATCGAAAACCTGCGCAGAAATCTGGAGTCAGCCTTTGCTTTCTAGGAGTAATCCTAAGTCAAATTTTAAGGTCTTGATATTAAAAAGGGAAAAAAAGAGGTGTTTTACTTTACAGAACGTTGACAGAATGACGCCGAAACGGTAGAAACCTTTAACTGAAAGTATTGGGATGCGAGAAATCCGGGTGATGCTGGAACATCACCCGGATTCTTAATCCCTTAACCCTCAGATGCAGAACGATCTGTGCTCATCCTGCAAGATGATGGTTCGGGACTTTTCTTGCCCGTTAAGGATCTCATCTCTTAACGAACAGGCTCTGAAGAAGTGGTGCCCGGACTCGGAATCGAACCAAGGACACGGGGATTTTCAATCCCCTGCTCTACCGACTGAGCTATCCGGGCAACGGGGCGCATTAAACCGTAATCATGCATGACAGTCAACCTAATTTAGGGAAAAGCTGTTCAACTGCTTAAGTTTGCGGCAATCTGTGCGTTTCTGCGTTCAGTTTGCACAAATCTTCCAGACAGACGCGTTCTGAACAGGCAATGCTGGCAGCGAGAGGAGGGCAGTATGGCAAACGACTGGCTTGAGCTGCGACAACATGCCGATACCGGTATTGAGACAATCAAAGCCCATTTTGAAGGGCATGCATTTGACCCGCACTGGCACGATAGCTATCTGGTCGGCATTACGCTTTCCGGTACGCAGCAATTTCACTGTCGGCGTGAGCGTCACCATAGCCAGCCGGGTGATGCTTTTTTGCTGGAGCCGGGTGAGATTCATGATGGCGATGCGCCGGTGGCCGGTGGGTTTACCTATCTCACCTTTTATCTGGATGAGCAGTGGCTGACAAAAACGTTGCAGGGCCTTTATGACACCACGCCGGACCGCTATTCCCTGCATTTCAGCCGGACGCTGTCGCGTGAGCCGCAGCTGGTGCGCGCCATTGGCGAAACGTTTAGCGCTTTGCATACCGAAGAGATGCGTATTGTGCAGCAAAGTACGATGGATCATCTTCTTTCACAGCTCACCACCCATTGCCACTGGCGAAAGCGCCTTCCTTCGCAGATACAGAGCGCGGCGATCGCCCACCGCGCCAGGGATTATCTGCATGCGCATATGGGTGACAATATTGGACTTTCCGATCTGGCGCGCGAGACCGGAACGGATCGTTTTACGCTGACGCGCAGCTTTAAACGCGAGTTTCACCTCGCTCCGCACGCGTGGTTGATTCAGCTGCGGCTGGCAAAGGCGCGTCAGATGCTGGCGAAGGGCGCGCTGCCGGTCAATGTCGCAGCCGCGTTGGGATTTGCCGATCAAAGCCACCTGGGGCGCTGGTTCCAGCGTGCGTATCGTATTTCGCCTGCGCATTACCGTCGCTTGTGCACAAACCTTCCAGACGTTCACTGGAAATAGCGTCACAGTCAGAAGCTCAACTAAAAAGGAGTCTGCCTGTGAGTATCGCGCCGTTTTTGCTGTTTGCGTTTGTCGCCTCTATCACCCCCGGTCCCACCAATATCCTCATCCTGGCGAACAGCCAGCATCATGGCGTGAAAGCGACACTCCCCGCGTTAGTCAGCGGTTGTGTGGCGGCGAGCATGATTGTGTTGATTTCCGGTGCCGGGGCTGGGGAGGTATTGCATCAATATCCGCTGGTGCGGCAGGTGATGAGCTGGACAGGCGTAGCGTGGCTCAGTTGGATGAGCTGGCAGTTATTCAACGCTCCGGCTGCGAATCTGTCCGGAAAACCATCTCATCGCTTTACCGCGCGGGCCGCGGCGCTGTTGCAGATAGTAAATCCGAAAACGTGGATGATGGCGTTGGCGGTGGTGAGTCTGTTTGCGCCGACGGGGAGTCATGCACTGCGCGATATTGCATTGATGGCGCTGTGGTTTTTGCTCATCTCTATCGGATGTTTACTGTGTTGGGCGTGGCTGGGGAAGGCGGTAAACCGAGTGTTTCGCACCACCGTGGCGATGGTGCGCTTTCAGCGTTTGATGGCGCTGTGTCTGCTGATCTCTGCGTGGGCGGGGTTGTTGGCTTAGGTCAGCGCACCGCCCTGGCGGCACTGGGCAAAGCGCAGAATATCTTCTGCCAGACGATGCGCCGTCTCCACATCCGCATGGCTGCGATTGACCAGCATGCGGCTCAGACAGCCTTCCAGCACCAGTTCCATCTGTTTGGCCACCATTGCCGGATCGTCAATCTCCAGCGTGGTCAGCAGTTCGTGAGTGAAGTCGTGCGCCGCGCTTTTCTGCTGATCCGCCAGTTGATGAATCGGGTGCGACGGATCGGGATAAAACGTACAGGCGGCGATAAACAGGCAACCCGGGTAGCGATTATTACTCACGCACTCTGCCAGCGCAGTGTAGCGGGCCAGCAGCTTTTGCTCGGCACTCAGGGTGTCATCCAGCAACAGCTGACGACGCCAGATATCCACCTGTTGGCTGAGATAGCGCAGCGCGTCATACAGAATCGCCTCTTTGTCCGGCCAGAAACGCTGCATTTCATCGAGCGGATAATCAACGCGCTCGGCCACCATCTCCAGCGTAGTGTTCGCAATCCCATGGATCTCGAGTAATTTTAGGGCTTCTCCCAGGACATCTTCACGTTGCACGGTCATTCCTCCGTCTTTATCTCTGAAAGTGTCGCTCACGGTTGGCGATCGCGCAAATGCGCACTAAACGTCGCCGCATCCATAAAGCCCGTCACCCGTGCCTGCGGGTGTTCCTGTCCTTGTGCATCAAAGAACAGGATGGTTGGCAATCCTAATACCTGCAAATGCTTTAATAGCGCCACATCCTGCGCGTTATTGGCGGTGACGTTAGCCTGTAACAGTACCGTATCACCCAGCGCCTGTTTTACCTGTGGATGGCTGAAGGTGTACTTTTCAAACTCTTTACAGGCGACACACCAGTCGGCGTACAGGTCCAGCATCACCGGTTTGCCTTTCGCCTCGGCCAGCGCCTGCTTGAGTTCCTCAACGCTTGCCACCGGTTTGAAGTCCAGATGCGCCTGTGCCTGCGTCACCGTAGTGCCAAACGCCCAGTCCTGGAGCGGACGTACGCTGACCAGCGCCGCCGCCAGCAGGATTATCTGCACGATGCGCATCCAGCTACGCGTTGCCTGCAGGCTGGTGATAAACGCCCAGCCAAAGAAGGCCACGCCCAGCAGCGACCACAGCCGTAAGCCCCACGTATCGCCGATGATGCGCTCCAGCAAAAAGACCGGTAGGGCGAGGATAACAAAGCCAAACGCCGTTTTGACCTGCGCCATCCACGGCCCGCTTTTCGGCAGCAGACGGTTGCCAAAGACGGTGACCAGCATCAGCGGCAGCCCCATCCCCAGCGCGTAAAGATACAGCGTACCGCCGCCAAGCCACAGGTTCCCGCTCTGGGCGATATACAGCAAGATGGCGCTCAGCGGGGCGGTTGTACACGGCGAACAAATCAGTCCGGCAATTGCACCCATAACAAAAACGCCACCCGCAGAACCGCCTTGTTGACGGTTACTCATCAACGTGAGGCGCGTTTGCAGCGACGATGGCAGTTGCAGAGTGAACAGGCCGAACATTGACAGGGCGAGCAGGGTAAAGACCACCGCCAGACCGATTAAGACATACGGATGCTGAAGGGCTGCCTGGAACTGCAATCCAGCGGCGGCTACCACCAGACCCAGCGCGGTATAGGTTAGCGCCATCCCCTGTACGTAGATGAAGGTCAGCAGCAGCGCGCGTCCGGTGGAAAGACGCTGTTTACCGCCAAGTACGATGCCGGAAATCAGCGGATACATTGGCAGTACGCAGGGGGTAAACGCGATGCCAATACCGATCAGCAGCGCCCACAGGGCGGAGAAGGGGAGCTGGGCTGGCGCTTGCTCTGGTTGCGGTTGCTGTGTTGCTGTTGGCGCCGCGGGTTTTGGCTCTGCGCTGGCGGTCACTTCGCTTAGCGGCACGGTTTTGCTTTCCGGCGGATAGCAGAAACCCGCGTCGGCACAACCCTGATACGTTACCGTTAGCGTCGCGCCTGACTGCGCCTGGCTGATGGTGACCGGAATGGTGAGCGTATTGCGATAGATTTCGCTTTTCCCGTAGAACTCATCTTCATGCCAGACGCCCGCAGGCAGCGTCACTTCCGCGATTTCCGCCCGCGCAGGGGTAATACTGACCTGCTTGCGATACAGGTAATACCCGTCTTTCACCTGCCAGGTGAGATTCAGATCGTGTTGGTTTTGCTGAAAGTCAAAGGCAAAGGCCTGGTCAGCAGGGACAAAACTCGAGCGACCCGGCGCGTCGAAAAGTCCGGCAAAAGTTGATGTGCTGCAAAAAAGCAGGATCAGCGTAAGGATGCGTTGAGCCATGAGAGGTAATCACTGTCTCCGTGAGTAACGGGTAAAACCAGAAGCTCGGGCGTTTGATACGGGTGATGAGACTTCAGGCAATCGAGTAAGGCGTCCTGGTGTGCCACCGAGGTTTTTAAGATCATCTGGACTTCGTATTCCTGCTCCAGTTTTCCTTCCCAGTAATACAGCGAGGTGGCACCGGGAATAATCGTGGCGCAGGCCGCCAGTTTTTCTGCCAGCACTTTGGCCGCCAGATCCTGGGCGGTGGCTTCATCCGGCGCTGTACAGAGCACCACAACGGCATCGGAGAGGGAGATATCCTGACGACTTACATCATGCATAAACACCTCGAATGAACAGAATGACCGGCAAAAGAGTGGTCACTATACAACGGACGAGGGAAGGATGTTAGACAAAGGGGAGGGAAATGCGGGGCGTGAACACGCCCCGCAGGTAACACTTACAGCATGAAACTGCCCAGCAGGAAGCCGAAGCAGACCGCCAGTACGACACCCAGCGTACCAGGGATGAAGAACGGGTGGTTAAAGACAAATTTACCGATACGCGTTGTCCCGGTGTCATCCATCTGTACCGCCGCAACCAGCGTTGGGTAAGTAGGCAGAATGAACAGACCAGAAACCGCAGCGAAAGACGCAACGGCAGTCAGCGGGGAAACGTTCAGCGCCAGCGCCATCGGCATCAGTGCTTTAGCGGTTGCTGCCTGAGAGTACAGCAGTGCAGAAGCAAAGAAGAAGATGACGGCCAGCAGCCACGGATGGCCCTGAATCACTTCACCTGCAGTGTCTTTGATCCAGTCAATGTTGTGAGACACGAAAGTGTCACCCAGCCATGCAACGCCCAGGATACAAATACAGGCGCTCATACCGGCTTTGAAGGTGCTGGAGTTGAGGATGGCGTCAGTTTCCACTTTGCACAGGATCGTGGTCAGCGTCGCGACGCTCAGCATGATGATCAGGATAGCGTTAGTGGTGTTCATCAGCGGTTTCTCAACCAGACCGAGGCTCGGGCTGTTGACGATCGCATAAACGACTACGCACACCACGCCCAGCAGGAACAGCCAGACGGAGTTTTTCGCCATCGGTTTGATTTCGATCTGCTTCTCACCGCGCAGCTCAATCAAACCCTCTTCCAGACGTTTGCGGTATACCGGATCGTCAGAGAGTTTGGAGTTGAACAGCATGGTTACGAGGAAGGACATCACCAGCACGGCCAGCAGCGTGGACGGAATGACCACGGACAGCAGGTGGATGTAGCTAATGCCATGGCCTTCCATGACCGAAGACATGTATACGACCGCAGCAGAGATAGGCGATGCGGTGATCGCTATCTGAGCGGAAACCACCGCGGTGGAGAGCGGACGGCAAGGCTTGATGCCCTGTTCCTTCGCCACTTCAGCGATAACCGGCAGCGTTGCCAGGGAGATGTTCCCGGTGCCTGCAAAAATAGTCAGGAAATAGGTCACGATCGGTGCAAGGATCGTGATGTATTTCGGATTCCGACGCAGCAGTTTTTCTGTCTGGTTAACCAGATAGTCCAGACCGCCCGCCACCTGCATCGCAGAGATAGCAGCAATAACCGCCATGATGATGGAAATCACATCGAACGGAATGTTACCCGGTTTCACGCCGATAGCGGCAAGAACCAGAACACCCAGTCCACCTGCAAATCCAATCCCGATGCCCCCAAGTCTGGCGCCCAAAAAGATTGCCAGCAAAACAATGATAAGTTCGACAACTATCATATTAGCCTTCCTTGTTGTTTAACAAGTTGATATTAAATTGTTGTTATTTAGTAACTTCTAATAAGAAAAAGGGCACGTCATCTGACGTGCCCTCCTTGGTACTACCCTGTACGATTACTGTTCGTTTTCATCAGTATAGCGTTTTGCTTTGTAAGCCGGGTGCATCAGGTTCTGTGCGGAGAAAATATCGTCCAGCTCAGCTTCAGTCAACAGACCGCGCTCCAGCACCACTTCACGTACGCTCTTACCGGTCTCGGCGCAAATCTTACCAACGATGTCGCCGTTGTGGTGGCCGATGAACGGGTTGAGGTAAGTGACGATACCAATAGAGTTGTAGACATACCCTTCGCACACTTCTTTGTTAGCGGTAATACCGTTAACACATTTCTCCAGCAGGTTGTAGCAGGCGTTGCTGAGGATGTGAATGGACTCAAACATCGCCTGACCAATCACGGGCTCCATCACGTTCAGCTGCAGCTGACCCGCTTCAGATGCCATGGTGACGGTGATGTCGTTACCGATGACTTTGAAGCACACCTGGTTGACGACTTCCGGTACGACCGGGTTCACTTTTGCTGGCATGATAGAAGAGCCCGCCTGCAGTTCCGGCAGGTTGATCTCATTCAGGCCGGCACGTGGGCCAGAGGAGAGCAAGCGCAGGTCGTTACAGATTTTGGACATCTTCACAGCCAGGCGTTTCAGCGCGCCGTGTACCATCACGTAAGCGCCGCAGTCAGAGGTCGCTTCGATTAAGTCTTCAGCCGGAACGCAGGCAAAGCCCGTCACTTCCGCCAGTTTCTGTACGGCCAGCGGAGAGTATTCTTTCGGTGTGTTCAGACCGGTACCGATAGCCGTTGCGCCGAGGTTAACTTCCAGCAGCAGTTCAGCGGTACGTTCGATGTTTTTCACTTCTTCTTTCAGCAGTACGCTGAAAGCACGGAATTCCTGACCCAGGGTCATCGGAACCGCATCCTGCAACTGGGTACGACCCATTTTCAGGATGTCCTGGAACTCGACAGCTTTACGCTCAAAACCTTCACGCAGTTGGTTGATTGCGTCGACCAGTTTAACGATAGAAGCGTAAACGGCGATGCGGAAACCGGTTGGGTAGGCGTCGTTAGTAGACTGACATTTGTTCACGTGGTCGTTCGGGTTCAGGTACTGATATTCACCTTTCTGGTGACCCATCAGTTCCAGCCCGATATTGGCCAGCACTTCGTTGGTATTCATGTTGACGGAGGTGCCTGCACCGCCCTGGTAAACGTCTACCGGGAACTGGTCCATGCATTTGCCGTTATTCAGGACTTCATCACATGCGGCAATGATAGCATTCGCTACACTTTTAGGGATGGTCTGCAACTCTTTGTTTGCCAGAGCAGCGGCCTTCTTAACCATTACCATGCCGCGCACAAATTCAGGGATGTCACTGATTTTGTTGTTGCTGATGTAGAAGTTTTCAATCGCTCTCAGAGTGTGAACACCATAGTAGGCTTCGGCTGGAACTTCCCTGGTACCCAACAGATCTTCTTCGATACGAATGTTGTTTAACATGTGAACCTTCTTTATTTAAAGCTGCCAATGAATGCACTAAACACACAGAATATATGTGGTTTCGATTGTTTCTTGACCGACGATTATCCCCTACATCGGTCTGGTCAACGAGATCATATTCTGCTCCAGAAATTGTGCCGTAATCTGGATCACTTTAAGTGTGGTAAATTACTCCTTAATTATTATTTTGTGAAATAGGTCACCGCTTTAGGATTAACTCTAAAAATAAGTGTACAAACAGCTTGAAATTTTGCGAACCACCCCTATATCCGACTAATGCGAATCGCAACTATTTTCGGACCGACGTGCGCACCACGGCGGTCGTTTGAGGAGAATCCTTTTGCGCTGGATACCGTTACTTGCAGTCTTTCTCTATGTTTATATTGAGATTTCTATCTTCATTCAGGTCGCCCATGTGATGGGTGTACTGATGACGCTCATTCTGGTGATCTTCACCTCGGTCATCGGGATGTCGCTGGTTCGCAACCAGGGATTTAAGAACTTTTTGCTGATGCAGCAGAAAATGGCGGCAGGAGAGAGCCCGGCTGAAGAGATGATTAAGAGTGTTTCGCTGATCATCGCGGGTCTGTTGCTGTTGTTGCCAGGCTTTTTCACCGATTTCCTTGGTCTTCTTCTTTTATTACCCCCTGTGCAGAAGCATCTGACGATGAAGCTGCTGCCGCATTTGCGTTTTTCCCGGATGCCGGGTGGCGGCTTTAGCGCCGGAACCGGCGGTGGCGACACCTTTGACGGCGAGTTCCAGCGCAAAGATGAAGAACGTGACCGTATCGAACACAAAGACGATCGTCGCGACTGATTCCTGTTGGCCCGGTAAGCGTAAGCGCCACCGGGCCTTTTCGCAGAACCGGCCTATAAGTGATGTTCAACCTTTTTTCGTTGTGGCAAAAACAGCCACAGTATCACCAGCATAATCAGCGCATACAGACTCTTCCAGCCGACCATTGCCAGTAACAGAAGGCATAATAATCCGCCCACCATCGCCAGCGCACGATACCGACCTTTCAACAGGCGACACCCTGCCAGCATGCACAGCAGATAGATCATGATAAAGATGCCATTGGCGTAGACGATGAGCGCATCGAGATTGATCTCTAACGCATAAATGCACAGCGTACTGACCACACAGCAGCCCAGCACGGCATTGAGCGCATTGCGTGGAATATGACGGGAGGAGAGGCGGGCCAGATAATGGTCTGGTTTGTATTGCGCCTGTGACCACACCAGACGGGCAAAACTCTGTATATAAATGTTGAGACTGGCAAAGCAGGCCAGATAACCGATCACACAGGCTACCCACAGCGCCTGGACGCCAAACAATTGCACGACGATTTCCGGTAACGAGGCCGCCGCTGCCATCGTTTCGCCATAGGCGTCAAAGTGCAGAACCACAACGGTGCAGGCCCAATAGACCGAACCGGCCAGCAGCAGACCAATCATCAGCGCGCGCGGGAAATCCCGCTCAGGATCCTTGAATTCAGAGGCCAGGTGGGCGAACGCTTCCAGACCGACGAAACACCAGAACATCACCGACAGTGCGGAGAACAACCCCGACATCTCAATATCGCCTGGCGCAGGGAAAGGAATCTCTGCCGGTTGAAGGTCGCCAGCCCACCAGATAGCGACAATCAGCGCCACGATCAGACCCGCAATCACCGTTTGCAGGTTCGCGCTGGAGCTCGCGCCGCGTGAACCGACAAACCACACCAGCGCCAGGGTGCCAAGTTCGGCCAGCAACAGTTGCCAGCCGTGCCAGCCAAACATCGCCTGACCAAACCCGGCGGCAATGTGCAGCGCGGCAGGAAGACCTACGGGAATGACGGACAGAAACAGCCAGCCGGTGACCCGTTCAAGATGTGGGCCAAACGCCATACCGACGAAATGCGCGACGCCGCCTGCGCTGGGGTAATGGCGGCCTAGCAGGGCAAACACAATCGCAACGGGAAACACCAGAACAATCAAAACTGGCCAGGCCCACAGGCTGTTATTGCCTGCCACCAGTGCCGCCAGGGCCGGGACGGCAAACACGCCTGTTCCCAATAATGATGTCGACAACAGGCCAATGCCCTGAGCCAGTCCCAGCTCTTGTTTCAGTCCACTCATGAGTTGTTATCCATTTGCGCCTGAATTCCAGGCAACTGCGCAGGTTTTCGATGTTATCACAATCGGATTTGCTTATGACGCCAGCGATTAAATAGGCGAGAAATGTGAGGTAAGTAGGGTTTTTGCAGGATTTTTTGCTGATCAGAATTTTTTTTCACGTTGCCCCTTGAAGGGGCAAAAACCCATCCCCATCTCTCTGGTCACTAGCCGGGAACCTTAGCGGGCCGGCGTCACCCATAACTGATAATGACTTTCTCAAAGGAGAGCTATCAATGAGTATTCGTCCGTTACATGATCGCGTGATCGTTAAACGTAAAGAAGTTGAGTCCAAATCTGCTGGCGGCATCGTTCTGACCGGTTCTGCAGCGGGTAAATCAACTCGTGGCGAAATCATCGCTGTCGGTAAGGGTCGCATCCTGGATAACGGTACCGTGCAACCGCTGGACGTGAAAGTCGGCGACATCGTGATTTTCAACGATGGTTACGGTGTGAAATCTGAGAAGATCGACAATGAAGAAGTGTTGATCATGTCTGAAAGCGACATCCTGGCAATTGTTGAAGCGTAATCCGCGAACGACACTGAACATACGAATTTAAGGGAAAGAGAAAATGGCAGCTAAAGACGTAAAATTCGGTAACGACGCTCGTGTGAAAATGCTGCGCGGCGTAAACGTACTGGCAGACGCAGTGAAAGTCACCCTCGGTCCGAAAGGCCGTAACGTCGTTCTGGACAAATCCTTCGGTGCACCGACCATCACTAAAGATGGTGTTTCCGTCGCACGTGAAATCGAACTGGAAGACAAGTTCGAAAACATGGGCGCGCAGATGGTGAAAGAAGTCGCCTCTAAAGCGAATGACGCTGCAGGCGACGGTACCACCACCGCGACCGTACTGGCTC
The DNA here is from genome assembly GCF_002880615.1 of Citrobacter freundii complex sp. CFNIH2. Lineage (NCBI taxonomy): Bacteria > Pseudomonadati > Pseudomonadota > Gammaproteobacteria > Enterobacterales > Enterobacteriaceae > Citrobacter > Citrobacter freundii complex sp. CFNIH2. The sequence continues at coordinate 4,639,143 of NZ_CP025757.1, forward strand.
AGTCCATCATCACTGAAGGTCTGAAAGCCGTTGCTGCGGGTATGAACCCGATGGATCTGAAGCGTGGTATCGACAAAGCGGTTGCGGCTGCGGTTGAAGAACTGAAAGCGCTGTCCGTACCGTGCTCCGACTCTAAAGCCATTGCTCAGGTTGGTACCATCTCCGCTAACTCCGACGAAACCGTAGGTAAACTGATCGCGGAAGCGATGGACAAAGTCGGTAAAGAAGGCGTGATCACCGTTGAAGACGGTACCGGTCTGCAGGACGAACTGGACGTCGTTGAAGGTATGCAGTTCGACCGTGGCTACCTGTCCCCGTACTTCATCAACAAGCCGGAAACTGGCGCAGTAGAACTGGAAAGCCCGTTCATCCTGCTGGCTGACAAGAAAATCTCCAACATCCGCGAAATGCTGCCGGTTCTGGAAGCCGTTGCGAAAGCAGGCAAACCGCTGCTGATCATCGCTGAAGATGTGGAAGGCGAAGCGCTGGCAACGCTGGTGGTTAACACCATGCGTGGCATCGTGAAAGTGGCTGCGGTTAAAGCACCTGGCTTCGGCGATCGTCGTAAAGCGATGCTGCAGGATATCGCGACTCTGACCGGTGGTACCGTAATCTCTGAAGAGATCGGTATGGAGCTGGAAAAAGCAACGCTGGAAGACCTGGGTCAGGCAAAACGCGTTGTGATCAACAAAGACACCACCACCATCATCGATGGCGTGGGTGACGAAGCGGCAATCCAGGGTCGTGTGACGCAGATTCGTCAGCAGATCGAAGAAGCCACCTCCGATTACGACCGCGAAAAACTGCAGGAGCGCGTAGCGAAACTGGCAGGCGGCGTAGCCGTTATCAAGGTTGGTGCTGCGACCGAAGTTGAAATGAAAGAGAAAAAAGCCCGCGTTGAAGATGCCCTGCACGCGACCCGTGCTGCGGTAGAAGAAGGCGTGGTTGCCGGTGGTGGCGTGGCGCTGATTCGCGTAGCCTCCAAAATCGCTGGCCTGAAAGGTCAGAACGAAGATCAGAACGTGGGTATCAAAGTTGCGCTGCGCGCAATGGAATCTCCGCTGCGTCAGATCGTTCTGAACTGCGGCGAAGAACCGTCTGTTGTCGCTAACACCGTGAAAGCGGGTGATGGCAACTACGGTTACAACGCAGCGACCGAAGAATACGGCAACATGATCGACATGGGTATCCTGGATCCAACCAAAGTAACCCGTTCTGCTCTGCAGTACGCGGCTTCTGTGGCTGGTCTGATGATCACCACCGAGTGCATGGTAACCGACCTGCCGAAAGGCGACGCGCCTGACTTAGGTGCTGCTGGCGGTATGGGCGGCATGGGTGGTATGGGCGGCATGATGTAATTTAATCTTCATACTTCAAGCCGCAGGTTCGTTGGCTGCGTTCGTTCACCCCAGTCACTTACTCATGTAAGCTCCTGGGGATTCATGAACTTGCCGCCTGCCTGCAACTTGAATTATTTGATTAAATACATATCTCGCGAAAAATGAGAAACCCTCGGGCAGAAATGTCCGGGGGTTTTTCTTTTGGTCATCTTTTTAGTATAAGATTCAGTGACGGACAAAACGTCCAGCTCATTGATTATGGGGAATAACATGCACGTGAAATATTTAGCAGGGATCGTCGGTGCCGCGCTACTGATGGCGGGTTGTAGCTCCAGCAACGAACTGAGTTCCGCCGGGCAAAGCGTTCGCTTTGTTGAAGAGAAGCCAGGCGCTGAATGTCAGTTGGTTGGCACGGCCACCGGGAAGCAAAGCAACTGGCTTTCAGGTCAGCACGGTGAAGAAGGCGGTTCTATGCGTGGTGCGGCAAATGACCTGCGCAACCAGGCAGCAGCGATGGGCGGCAACGTGATTTATGGCGTCAGCAGCCCGAGCCAGGGCATGTTATCCAGCTTTGTCCCGACTGCCAGTGAGATGATTGGTCAGGTTTATAAGTGCCCTAACTAACAGGCGTTGTGGTTCGGGAGAATCCTCTTATCAGGCCTGTGTTCGTACACCAGTAGGCCTGATAAGCGCAGCGCCATCAGGCGTGTTGGGTTGCGGTGTGAACGGACTGAACCCGTAAATGATGCAGCGCGCGCAGGCATTGCTCCTGGGTCAGCGTTTGTGCTTTATCCGCCGTCAGCGTTCTGACAAAAGCCTGACAAGGTTTACCTGCCAGCTTTTTCAGCCTCGGGCTAAAGTCGAGTAAACGACGGGAAATGGCTTCAGCCTCTTTACTGCCCGATGGAACGCGGGTTTTCACGACAGTGCCGCTGAACCGTTCCTTTCCTGTTTCATCCGTAAAACGATAAAGTACCGCAAGATAATGCGTGAAAAGCGCGTGTTTCCACTCTGGCTGCGTGTAGGTGTCGTATTCCAGTCGCTCATGGTCCAGGCAGTCCGCATCATACAGCGGCAAAAAGTCCAGCAACGAGGAGAGCCGTAGCGCCAGTTCTCGCATGCCGGCATTCTCTATCGCCCGAATTATGGCATACACCAGCACCTCAATCTGTAATTCGTTCACCCGCAGGATGCAGGTATTGCCGTCGTGAAGCGTGAAGGTCAGCGTGATGTTGTCGCCATTCCCGTCGGTTAAGGCGACGGCGGTGACGCGGCGATGAATATCCGCGTGTCGAAGTTCGTCTTCCACTATCGCGGGAATGTTTTCCTGCATTTTCTTGCTGATATTGTCGCGCGTTTTTTCGTAGTGCTGACGTTCGGCAGCGTTCAGTTGCTGTTTCTGGTACAGACGACTTTCCACGGCAATCAGCAGATCGCGTAATTCCAGCACAGGCAGAAAAAACAGCGATTCCTTGTTCCTTGGCTCTTTAATTTTCAGCGCCAGCGCGATGAATTCGTTAGCTTTACGGATAACACCCGTATTCACGCCTTTGATACTGATAGCCATAACGGTTCTCCCTCACCAATAATAAATTTAGCGATTAGTTGCGACTTATAGATATGATTTTTAAATATATAGTTCGCAAGGTGTCGCTAAAATAACATACAGGATGGGGGAATCCGGGGGTTTTGGTGACGGGTGTCCGGAAACGGACACCTGATTGCGAGGTTATTGTTGACGCAGTTGTAAATCCAGTGGCGTTTTACTCGGTTCGCCGCCAATTTCCCGCGCCAGTTTGGGCACCATATAACCCGACACCAGCGTGAGCAGTTCGCGCACGATCTGGCGTGCGTCATCATCCGTCACCATGAAATGCGCCGCACCCTGCACTTTATCCAGCACATGCAGGTAATAGGGCATGACGCCTGCATCAAACAGCGCATTACTGAGGTTTGCCAGCGTCTGCGCATTATCATTGACACCACGCAGCAGGACGCTCTGATTGAGCAGCGTCACGCCTGCGATCCGTAGTTTCGCCATCGCTTGTCGAAACGCGTCATCGACCTCGTTAGCGTGGTTAATGTGATTCACCAGCAGGATCTGCAGCGAAGAACGGGTGAAGCGGGCAACCAGCTCCTCTGTAATCCTCGCAGGGATGACGATGGGCAGACGGCTGTGAATACGCAGGCGTTTGATATGGGGAATAGCTTCCAGTTGCGTGAGCAGCCAGTCCAGCTCATGATCTTTGGCCATCAGTGGATCGCCGCCAGAGAAAATGATCTCATCCAGCTCGGTATGCGCGCTGATATAGTCCAGTGCCGCCTGCCAGTTTCGCTTATTTCCCTGATTTTCGGCGTACGGGAAGTGGCGACGGAAGCAATAGCGACAATTTACCGCACAGCCGCCTTTCACCAACAGCAGCGCCCGGTTACGGTATTTATGCAGCAGTCCAGGTACGACACTATGCTGTTCTTCCAGCGGATCGGTAGAGAAACCCGGTGCGGCAATAAACTCATCCTCGGAGGTAAGTACCTGACGTAAAAGCGGATCGTCAGGATTGCCTTTTTCCATGCGCGCGATAAATGCACGTGGCACACGCAGGGCGAACAGCCGTTTGGCATCGCGTCCAGCCAACAGTTTTTCATCTGCGTCTATATTCAAAAGACGCAGGAGTTCATCGGGATTGGTCACAACATCGGCAAGTTGCGATAACCAATCTTCTCTGGATGGGGTATTTAGGGTTACAATATGCGCCATTTTGTGGCTTAGCTACCAGTTAACAATTTTCAGAGGGCCTTATGGCAACGTACTATAGCAACGATTTTCGTGCTGGTCTTAAAATCATGTTGGACGGCGAACCTTATGCGGTTGAAGCCAGCGAATTCGTTAAACCAGGTAAAGGTCAGGCTTTTGCGCGCGTGAAACTGCGTCGCCTGCTGACCGGTACTCGCGTTGAGAAAACCTTCAAGTCGACTGACTCTGCTGAAGGCGCTGACGTTGTAGATATGAACCTGACTTACCTGTACAACGACGGCGAGTTCTGGCACTTCATGAACAACGAAACCTTCGAGCAGCTGTCCGCAGATGCTAAAGCGATCGGCGATAGCGATAAATGGCTGCTGGATCAGGCTGAGTGCATCGTGACCCTGTGGAACGGTCAGCCTATCTCCGTGACGCCGCCGAACTTTGTTGAACTGGAAATCGTTGATACCGATCCGGGTCTGAAAGGCGATACCGCAGGTACGGGCGGTAAGCCGGCAACGCTGTCTACTGGCGCAGTGGTGAAAGTGCCTCTGTTTGTTCAGATTGGCGAAGTGATTAAAGTGGATACGCGTTCAGGCGAATACGTTTCCCGCGTTAAATAATCCGCGCGTTTAGTTCATTATGGTGCAGCGCTTTGCTGCGCCATTGTTTCTCCAGGGCAGGAATGATGAAACATCTTCTCGGTCTTGTAACACTGATTCTTCTCACCACCTCGTTGCTGGCGGGCTGCAATACCGCGCGCGGCTTTGGTGAGGATATTAAGCATCTCGGCAATTCCATTTCCCACGCTGCCAGCTAATTTCTTCTCGTCGTCCTAAAAAGCGTCTATCTCCCGCCATTGTTTGGGATCTTGTCTATGATTAAGTGGCACTACACAAATAACATAGGCTAGAAAAGGAAGACGTTATGGTTAAGAAGACAATTGCAGCGATCTTTTCTGTGTTGGTACTTTCCTCCGTATTAACTGCTTGTAATACCACACGCGGCATGGGTGAGGATATCTCCGACGGCGGCAACGCCATTTCGGGCGCAGCAACCAAAGCTCAGCAGTAGCCGTGTAAACGGTACGACAGTGTTGTCGTGCCGTTAATTTTTCAGTTCGGATGGCGCAAGAAACGGCGAAAAGCGATTATCCATGTGTAGCTTCATGCGGATATTACGTTTGTAGGTGTACACCGTTTTGCCATGAATGCTGAGCGCACAGGCAATCGCGTTGTTACTCGCCCCCTCCATCCACATCGTCAGCACTTTCTCTTCCTGTGGCGTAAGCAGTGTCGAGGCATTGCCGGGCGCTTCGGATACCGAGCCGCTCAGCAGGGCGTTGTGGATATTTTCAGCCAGCATCGCCAGCGAGACCTGCTTAGTTAATGACGCACAGACAGGATAGCGCTGCGTCTCTACCATCACGCCTCCTGACTCCAGTAATATCAACGGACTGCTGCCGCAGGCGAGTAAAAATGGGGCAATGGACTGGGCTGATAGGGTGTCGTTGAGAAAACCGTATAAGTCCGCAATGACCAGGTGAGGTTTCCACTGCTGGATGTGCTCTTTAACCAGTAAGAGATTATTGAGCCCAGAGACCACAAACGACGTATTAAAGAGTTCGGAATGATTAAGCCATGCCTCGATCCCTGTGCGGGTGAAGTGGCAACGGTCAATCACTAATATTTTCAACATAGCGTTTTCGCATTCAGAAGTAAGGCAAATGGCTTCCTGACTTCAGAAAGCGTCCCATCATAGAGAAGTCGGATGAGTGCTGAATGCGCAAAATACGCAGCGAAATGCGCCTAATTCAACCTTTTAGGCGCGGAAAGATAAAAATGTTGAAATTCACCGCCGCTCGGGCAAGAATGTTTTTCCACCTTCAGCGTTGCAGGACGACCTGCGAACGCTTCTTTCACCGGGGACGGCCCCATTTCTCTGGAGCCTGATATGTCCTGGATAATCTTATTAATCGCCGGTCTGCTTGAAGTCGTTTGGGCGGTGGGGCTGAAATATACCCACGGTTTTAGTCGCCTGACACCGAGTATCATCACCATTGCCGCGATGATCGTCAGTATGGCGCTCCTTGCGTGGGCGATGAAAACGCTACCCGTGGGTACCGCGTATGCCGTGTGGACAGGGATTGGCGCTGTCGGTGCCGCCATCACCGGTATTCTGCTGCTGGGTGAATCGGCCAATCCCATGCGTCTGGCCAGTCTGGCGTTAATCGTTGTCGGTATTATTGGTCTGAAATTAAGCACCCACTAAGCGCCGGGCTGCTTCACCCAGATGAGTTTACTGACATCAAACCCTTCCCGGGTCGCGACGGCCAGCATCTGCTGTTTCATTTCGTCAGAAAGCGTTGGCGTGCGTGAGAGTATCCACAGGTAGTCGCGATCCGGACCGCAGACCAGCGCGTGTCGGTACTCTCTGTCGAGCGCGATAACGTTATAGCCACCGTAGAACGGGCCGAAGAAAGAGACTTTCAGCGCAGCGCGACTGGGGTCGCCGGTGAAATAGGCTTTCCCCTCGCTTTTCTGCCACATCGCTCTGTCCGGATTCCAGCCTTTGTTGATCACAGTGAGACCGCCGTCATCGCGCAGACTGTAGGTCGCCGTGACCTTTTCCAGTCCCCGTTCAAAGCGATGATCAAAGCGGGCGATTTCGTACCAGGTTCCGAGATAGCGTTTGGCATCGAAGTTATTCACCACGGTAACGCCCTGTGGCGGGGTTGGGGTACTACAGGAAACCACCAGAAACGCAGCCGTCACAGCGGCAACGATGGGGAGCAGGCGCATAGGTTTATCCTTAGGATGTTTTTCCTAAGTGTAGAACCTGATGGGGAAAAAAACGGTGGGGACGAAAAAAATGCCCTCTTATCAGCAGACAAGAGGGCGGATTGCTTTAGACGGACAGAATGCCAATTGCCGTGACGACGGTCAGGATGGCGGCCAGACCGTAGAACACCCATTTGCCAGCCGGCACATGGATTTTCAGATCATGCATCGCGTGGTGCATACGGTGTAAGCCACACCACAGCGGCAGGACAATCATCAGGAACAGGAAAGCACGGCCGATAAAACTCTGAGCAAACGCCAGTACGCGCTCATAGCTCAGGGCATCGCCCGGGAACAGACCCAGCGGCAGCAGAATCCCCACCAGCAGAACCATCACCGGCGCGATAATCGCACCCCACATACCGCCTGCGCCAAACAGACCCCAGAATACGGGTTCGTCAGAACGTTTTGGATTTGGATTAATCATCCCGGACTCCTTACCAGAACAGGGCAACAAACAGTATGACTACGGTCGCCACCACAGTAACCGCCCAGAGACCTTTGATGATCGGCTCTGGCCCCATTTTTTCGTCTTTTACGATGATGTTGGCGGCTTTCGGTGCCAGCTCAAACCAGGTTTTGGTGTGCAGCAGCGCTGCCGCCAGGGCGATCACGTTGAGGATCACCACCACCGGGTTTTGCAGAAAACCGACGAAGCCCGCCCAGGATTCGGCACCGTGCTTCAGTGCGAACAGGCCGAAAATCAGCTCAATGCTGAACCAGACTGCCGGAACGGCTGTGCCTTCGCGCAGCATGTAAAAGCGATAAAACGGCAATTTTTTCCACCAGGTGGACGTCATCGGCCGCACATAGGGTTTGCGTTTAGTCGTCATGTTGCACTCCTTAGCGTGGTTTCAGGGTGGCGATAAGAAAGTCTTTCGAACTTTCCACTTTACCCTGCTGAATGGCAGCCGCCGGATCGACGTGCTTCGGACAAACTTCGGAGCAGTAGCCCACGAAAGTACAGGTCCATACGCCGTTCGGGCTGTTCAACTGTGCCATACGCTCCTTCTTACCGTGGTCGCGGCTATCTTCGTTGTAACGATGCGCCAGGGTAATCGCAGCCGGTCCGATGAACTCAGGGTTCAGACCGAACTGCGGACATGCGGCATAGCACAGACCACAGTTGATGCAACCAGAGAACTGGTGGTACTTCGCCATCTGTGCCGGGGTCTGGGTATTTGGCCCCTGATCCGGCGTGCGCGGGTTACCGATGATGTACGGCTTAATCGCTTCCAGACTTTCGATAAAGTGCGTCATATCGACGACCAGATCGCGTTCGATCGGGAAGTTACCCAGTGCTTCAACCTTAAGACCGTTGGTGTAATCACGCAGGAAGGTTTTGCACGCCAGTTTTGGCACATTGTTGACCATCATGCCGCAAGAGCCGCAGATCGCCATACGGCAGGACCAGCGATAGCTCAGGTCTGGCGCCAGGTTATCTTTGATGTAGCCCAACGCATCCAGCAGTGACGTTGTTTCATCATAAGGCACTTCATAGAAAGCACTGTGCGGCGCGGTGTCGGTCTCAGGGTTATAGCGCACCACCTCAACTTTCAGGTTTTTCATCTCAGCCATTACGCCTTCTCCTTCTTATCGGCTGCTTCCGCTTCTCCACCGTAAACACGTTTTGCAGGTGGCAGCGTGGTGATTTTCACGTCGCTATAGTCGAGGCGAGTCGTGCCATCAGCATCGCGGAAGGCGAGAGTATGTTTGAGGAAGTTGACGTCGTCACGCTCGGTGCAACCTTCGTCCAGACGTTGGTGGGCGCCACGTGATTCCTTACGAGCCAGCGCGGAATGCGCCATACACTCAGCGACGTTCAGGCCATGACCCAGTTCAATGGTGTACAGCAGGTCGGTGTTGAACACGCTAGAGGTGTCGGTGATGCGAACGCGCTTGAAGCGCTCCTGCAATTCGGCCAGTTTATCCACGGTTTTCTGCATGAGTTCCGGCGTACGGTAGATACCGCAACCTTCTTCCATAGAGAGACCCATTTCGTCGCGAATTTTCGACCAGTTCTCGTTACCTTCCTGGTTAACCAGGTCTTTCAGACGCTGTTCAACGCCTGCAACCTGTGCGTCGAGCGCAGCGTCGTTCGCAGTGCCCGCAGTAGATGCACGCTCCATCGCCTGCTCACCGGCCAGACGGCCAAAGACCACCAGTTCAGCCAGCGAGTTGGAACCCAGACGGTTCGCGCCGTGCAGACCGACAGAAGAACATTCGCCGACGGCAAACAGACCTTTGATGCGGGTTTCGCAGTTCTGATCGGTTTCGATACCGCCCATGGTGTAGTGCGCGGTCGGACGAACCGGAATCGGCTCTTTCACCGGATCGACACCCACGTAAGCTTTCGCCAGTTCACAGATGAACGGCAGACGTTCCAGCAGTTTCTTCTCGCCCAGGTGACGCAGGTCGAGGTAAACCACATCACCACGCGGCGTGGAGATGGTGTTACCTTTACGCCATTCGTGCCAGAAGGCCTGAGAAACTTTGTCGCGCGGACCGAGTTCCATGTATTTGTTCTTCGGCTCGCCCAGCGGTGTTTCCGGACCCATGCCGTAATCCTGCAGGTAACGGTAGCCGTTTTTGTTGACCAGGATACCGCCTTCACCACGGCAACCTTCGGTCATCAGGATACCGGAACCCGGCAGGCCGGTCGGGTGATACTGAACAAATTCCATATCACGCAGCGGAACGCCGTGGCTGAGCGCCATGCCCATGCCGTCACCGGTGACGATGCCGCCGTTGGTGTTATAGCGATACACGCGGCCTGCGCCGCCTGTTGCCATCACCACCGCGTTAGCACGGATCTGCACCAGCGTGCCTTCCATCATGTTCATCGCCACCAGGCCGCGAGCATGACCATCATCGACCAGGATATCCAGCACAAAGTGTTCGTCAAAGCGTTGGATCTGTGGGAACTGCAGAGAAGTCTGGAACAGGGTATGCAGCATATGGAAGCCGGTTTTATCCGCAGCAAACCAGGTACGCTCAATTTTCATCCCGCCGAAGCGACGAACGTTGACGCTACCGTCTTCGCGGCGACTCCACGGGCAGCCCCATTGTTCCAGTTGGGTCATCTCGGTTGGACAGTGGTGGACAAAATAATCCACGACATCCTGTTCACACAGCCAGTCTCCACCCGCTACCGTATCGTGAAAATGGTAGTCGAAGCTGTCATGATCCTGGGCGACAGCGGCTGAGCCCCCTTCGGCAGCAACGGTGTGGCTGCGCATCGGGTACACTTTTGAAATCAGTGCGATTTTCGCATTAGGATTTGCCTGCGCTGCGGCAATTGCAGCACGTAATCCCGCGCCACCGGCGCCTATAATGGCAAGATCGGCTTGAAAGGTTTGCACGACATTCCTCCAGATTATTGTAATTTCGCCACCACATATCTCGTAAAAGAGCCTGAAAAAGGTGGGTAGCGAACGTGTTTCCACTGCTCCTTTATAGGTACAACAGTATAGTCGTTGCTATGTGTGGGAAATTTGACGTGTTCGATTTTTTTAGCGTGTCAAAGGGGGGAATTATCATTGATTTTGATTAATTTAATTACTAAACCATCCCTCGGCGGTTTTTTAACCCTTCAGCCGTGCTTGAGTATTCCTGAGCAAAATTTGTTTCATCGTCGCGTTACGAGTAGACTTCGTGCCCTTGTCTTAAACTGGAGAAAGAACCATGAGCGAAACGGCAACCTGGCAGCCGAGCGCGTCCATACCTAACCTGTTAAAACGCGCGGCAATTATGACGGAAATTCGTCGTTTTTTTGCCGATCGCGGAGTGCTGGAGGTTGAGACGCCCTGCATGAGCCAGGCGACGGTCACAGACATTCATCTGTTCCCGTTCGAAACGCGTTTCGTCGGCCCCGGTCATTCGCAGGGGATGAACCTCTATTTAATGACCAGCCCGGAATACCACATGAAACGTCTGCTGGTGGCAGGGTGTGGTCCGGTCTTTCAGTTGTGCCGTAGTTTCCGTAATGAAGAGATGGGGCGTCATCACAACCCCGAATTCACCATGCTCGAGTGGTATCGTCCACATTACGACATGTACCGGTTGATGAACGAAGTGGACGATCTGTTGCAGCAGGTGCTGGAATGCCCGGCGGCAGAGAGCCTCTCTTATCAGCAGGCTTTCCAGCGTCATCTGGAGATTGACCCGTTGTCTGCGGATAAAACGCAACTGCGCGACGTCGCCGCGAGGCTCGACTTAAGCAACATTGCGGATACTGAAGAAGATCGCGATACATTACTGCAACTGCTATTTACGATGGGCGTTGAACCCCACATTGGCAAAGATAAACCGACGTTTGTTTATCACTTCCCGGCAAGCCAGGCATCACTGGCGCAGATCAGTACGGAAGATCACCGTGTAGCAGAACGTTTCGAGGTTTACTTCAAAGGTATTGAGCTGGCGAATGGTTTCCATGAACTGACGGATGCGCGTGAACAGCAGCAACGTTTTGAACAGGATAACCGTAAGCGTGCCGCGCGCGGATTACCGCAGCAACCCATCGACAACAACCTGATCGAAGCGTTGAAAGTTGGCATGCCGGACTGCTCGGGCGTAGCGCTGGGTGTGGATCGTCTGGTGATGCTGGCGCTGGGCGCAGAAAGCCTCGCGGAAGTAATCGCCTTTACTGTTGATCGCGCATAACGCGTTCTGACGTGATGAAAAGCGGTGCATAGTGCACCACTTTTCATCTCTGCGCTCGCTTCGCCTGCCCTGACGGGTACGACTAAAACTTACAAACTCCCCGCCGGACGACTTCTTCTGCCGGCAGAACTGAGCGTTTTCCCTGTTTGTCGGCCATTCAGGCTCTCCAGACGCATCTGGAACGGTGGGAATGGCATATCGATACCGTGCTCGCGGAAGCCCGCCAGAATCAACTGGTGGATTTCATGGCGCAGCGGCATGCGATGACCCATCTCGGCGGCGTAGATACGCAGTTCGAAGATCTGGATCCCCTGTTGCAGATCCACCAGGAAGACTTCCGGCGCCGGGTTGTCGATCACCAGCGAACAGCGGTGCGCGGCGGTTAGCAGGATCTGCGTCACCTCTTCGCTGTTCACATCGGACGGTGCCGGAATGGTCAGCACCACACGCGTCACGGAATCAGACAGCGACCAGTTGATGAACTGCTCGGTGATGAACGCTTTGTTCGGCACGATGATCTCTTTGCGGTCCCAGTCGCTGATGGTGGTTGCGCGGGTATTGATCTTCGTTACGCTGCCGGTCAGATCGCGAATGGTTACCGTATCGCCAATACGAATCGGTTTTTCAAACAGGATGATCAGGCCGGAGATAAAGTTGGCGAAGATTTCCTGCAAACCAAAGCCCAGACCGACGCCGAGCGCCGCCACCAGCCATTGCAGTTTAGCCCACTCAATTCCAATCATCGAGAAACCCACCAGACCGCCAATCAGCATCAGCAGGTACTTAGTGATGGTGGTAATGGCGTAGCCGGTACCCGGTGTGAGATCGAGGTGCTGCAGCAACGCCAGTTCGAGAAGCGCAGGCAGATTACGCACCAACTGGGTGGTGATGATAAACACCAGAATCGCGATCAGCACCGCGCCCAGCGTAATCGGTTCTAAACTTTCAACCCCTTGCACCGTCGAGGTGACGTCCCACAGCGAGATGTTTTCGAGGAAGCCGAATGCGGAGTGAATTTCCGACCACAACACAATGACCGACAGCAGGGCGATCAGCATCAGGATGGAGCGCACCAGACGGAGCGACTGGGCGCTGATAGCATCGAGATCGACTTCGCTCTCATCAACGTCGATGGTCCCTTCCAGACTGGTCGAATGGGCCGGTTCTTCTTCGCCACGCGCGCGCTGGGCCAGCATTTCCGCGCGGCGGTGCTTGGCACGGTCAAAGGCCAGTCTGCGGCGCTGAATCAGCATCCAGCGACGAATGACGTGGTAAATCACCAATAGCAGGAACCAGATGGCGACGGAGGTTTCCAGTCGCGCCAGCAGCGCCTGTGACGTTGCCAGATAACCCACGGCGGCCGCCAGTATCGCCACCAGCGGTGCGCCAATCATCAGGTTCCACAGCATGCTGTTCACGATGTTGTCACCACTGCCCTCTTTATCGAGATAGAGCGGAATGCCGGCTTTCTTCAGACTCAGGGTAACCAGCGCCAGCGCACCGCAAATCAGGATAAAGCACAGACGACCGAGCGAACCGGAGAACTCCCGATCGTTCAGGTTATCGAACATGATGAGCGCCATGATTAGCGGTACGATAAGCCCGATACTCATCAGGTAATAACGCATCGCACGCGACACGCGTTCGCGCGGCCAGCCGAAGTGGGCGATAAACAGGCCATTGGGCCGGGCAAATGTCGCGCAAATCATCACTACCCACAGCAGCGGCACCGTCGCCGTGACGCCATCGCCTATTGCGACGGCCAGTGGCCAGGGCCAGGCCTCGCGCAGTCCATACCCCAACGTCATCCACAGTACCGGCAGCGGCGAGGCAACCAGTATCGACCAGAACACGGTGCGTAGCGTCAGCCAGAAGTGATCCTGCGTCACCTTGCCCACTCTGGCGGCGGAACGCTCCAGAAAACGGGTGAAGTGGCGACGTGAGTAAATGCTGAACCCGACCAGAATCAGCGCGCCAAACAGCGGCAGTAGGGTATCTCTGCTGGTCAGCATCATCACGCTGGCCTGACCTAACTGGCTGAAGGTGTCGAGTGAAATCAGCCGACGCAGATCCTGCACAATATCAATCGGCCAGGAGAACGACATCGGGCGAACGTCAGAGGTCCAGAACAGATAGCGGTGGGTCGCTTCATTCACCTCTTTCAGCGCATCCTCAAGCTGGCTATTGGAGACTTTCAGTTTGGTCAGTTCGAGGATCAGCGTGTCGCCGCCCTGTAACAGCGAATTCAGCAGCTCGCGTTGGGTGCGCAGTTGTGCTTCAAGAATACGGTTTTGCTCCGCGGTGAGCGGTTGTCCGTCCGCCTGATGGAGCTGGCGCAACTGAGGCTGCTTATTGAGCTGATCTTCATAGCGCAGACGCTGGACGCGCAGTTGCGCCATTTCAGTATCTAGCTGCTGGGGTTTGGGCATTTCCGGCAGACGCGCCACCTGGGCACGTAACGCTTCGCCCAACAGGTTAGACGAGCCTAACCATTGCGACTGTTCACGCAGCGTCGTCAACGCCTGACGTACCTGCTGAGTCTGGCTGGTGGCCTGACGCTGTTGAGACGCGACGAGATCCATGCGTTGCGCCTGCTGATTCAGCGCGGCTGACAGCTCCCGGTTCACTTTGAACTGGGCGACAATGTCCGGCGGTAAATCAGCGCTGTTCTCTGCCAGTAACTCGGTGCTTTCCAGCGCCCGTTCGGCTTCACGCTGGCGCTGGCTGTTGAGCTGATTGCGCAGGGCCTGTAAATAGGCATCCAGTTGCTGGCTCTGTTTTTCCGCCAGTTCGGAGCGCATACGCGCCAGTTCCTGACGGTTGTTGGCCGAAAGTTGCGCCAGTTCCAGCTCATCAACCTGCGCTTTCAGGCGGGCGGATTCTGCCTGCATGCTGAAATTTTGCGCCTGGTTGAGCGGGGTGTTGCCGGTGGCGCTGCCAATGCGGCGTTCGATTTCGTTGAGCTGTCGGCGGGCGTCGGTTTGCTGCTGAGGCAGTTGGCTCAGCGAGTCGGCAATCTCACGGGCGCGTTCCTGCTCTTGCTGGGCCTGACGGCTCTTTTCCAGCAACTGACTGCTGACCTGGAGAATCTCCTGATTCAGCGCATCGGTCGTCATGCCCGGCGAAACGCTGCGAGGTTCATCGCGCAGATTGGTTAACTGCGCGCGCAGGCTGGCGGACATTTTCGGGAAATTATCGATAACCTGCTGATATTGCTGAGTGCGCTCGAGTGAACCTTTCCGTTCTTCAAGCGCGTTCAGGGCAGACTGAAGGGCTTCGACGACATCGGGTTGAGCAGGCTTTGCGGATTTCGCCTGCTCCAGTTCCTGGGTGATTTGTTTGGCGTCGGGGGCGGTTGCAGCGTACGCCCCCAGGCTGAGGCACCAGGCCATCAGAAAAGTTATAATCAGGCGCACAGCAGCTTCCTTTTACACGTTATCATTTAAGCTGCCTCTTTGTTGGCTGCGTTCATTCACCCCAGTCACGTACGAAGTGTACGTGACTGAGACCTCATTCTCTCGCCGCCTCGACGCATCCTGAATGATGTTGTGTATTGATTAGGTTTCGTCTTTCTTATCATCAACCAGCGGGCTGGCATCGTGCTCGGCGTTGATCTCTGCTTCTGCCAGCGGAGCGGGCTCTGCGTCAACGGGCGCAACGAATGTCTCGGTAGAGACCGCCAGCGGCTGACCAATTTTGGTCACCGAAAGACTTTCAAGCTGCTCGACCAGATTCACTTTCCCCGGCGCAAACAGGTTGATTACCGTGGAGCCCAGTTTGAAGCGGCCCATTTCCTGGCCCTTCAACAGCGCCAAGGAGCCTTCGCTTTCACCGGCAGGCCAGGTCCAGCGTTTGATCACGCCTTCGCGCGGTGGTGTGATGGTTCCCGCCCAGACGGTTTCGATACTGCCAACAATCGTAGCACCGACCAGAATTTGCGCCATTGGACCAAACTCCGTATCGAACAGGCAGATAACACGCTCATTACGGGCAAACAGGTTCGGGACGTTCTGGGCCGTCAGATGATTGACCGAGAACAGATCGCCCGGCACATAGATCATCTCACGCAGAATGCCGTTACATGGCATGTGTACGCGGTGGTAGTCACGCGGTGACAGATAGGTGGTCACAAACGACCCGTTACGGAAAAGATCCGCCATCAGGTAGTTACCTGCCAGCAGGGCTTCCAGGCTGTAGTTGTGACCTTTAGCTTGCAGGATCTTATCTTCTTCGATAGCGCCTAACTGGCTGATGACGCCGTCAGCCGGCATGACCAGCACGTTCGGATCGGTATTCAGCGGGCGAACGTCGTCACGCAGTGGGCGGACAAAGAAATCATTGAATGAGCGGTAGCTGGCGGTATCCGGCTTCTGCGCTTCTTTCATATCGACCTTGTAGTACTTCACGAACAGATCGATAACCAGCTTAGTCAGCCATCCCGCTCGTTTGCTCGCGCCCCAGCCCGCCAGGCGAGTGAGCCATAGTTTCGGCAGAATGTATTGTAGCGAAAGTTTAAATGAGTTTAACAAGGTAGCCTCCAGGCTATTGTTTTGTCGTTCCTGACCCGGCGTTCACGCCGGATCCTGAAAAGGGGGGACGATTCTAGCGATGCTTAGCTTAGTTGTCAGTCATCGGTATCAGAAAAGTTTTTACGCGTTTTTACCTGCGACATGCTTTCGAGAATACGGTGATAATTTTCGAAACGGGTTTCCGCAATTTTCCCGTCCTCTACGGCGGCACGGATGGCACAGCCTGGGTCAGCGTCGTGCTTACAGTCACGATATTTGCACAGCCCCAGATAGTCATGGAATTCGACAAAACCATGGGTGATTTGTTCCGGCTCCAGGTGCCACAGGCCAAATTCACGCACGCCAGGGGAATCGATGACGTCGCCGCCATGTGGGAAGTGGTAGAGGCGGGCTGCGGTGGTGGTGTGCTGTCCCAGGCCGGAGTTGTCAGAGACATCGTTGGTGAGAATTGCTTCCTGCAGCCCCAGCAGCGCGTTGAGCAGGCTGGATTTGCCGACGCCGGACTGGCCGGCAAAGATACTGATGCGCCCGGTCAGCGCTTCTTCCAACGGTTTCAGACCGTCCTGGGTGTGGCTGGAGACCATCAGCACGCGATAGCCGATATGACGGTAGATATCCATCTGCTCATTCACAAACGCCATGCTTTCATCATCCAGCAGATCGATTTTGTTGAGCACGATGATCGGTTCAACCTGCAATGTCTCGCAGGCCACCAGATAACGATCGATAATATTAAGCGACAGCTCCGGTAAGATCGCGGAGACAATGACAATCTGGTCGATGTTGGCGGCAATAGGTTTTACGCCATCGTAGAAGTCCGGGCGCGTCAACACCGAGGTACGTTCATGCACCGCCTCGACGATTCCTTTGACGTTGACCCCTTCCGCTGCCGCTTTGCCGGGACGCCAGACCACACGGTCGCCGGTCACCAGCGAGCGGATCGTCCGGCGAATGTTGCAGCGGTGAATTTCACCGTCGGCAGATTCGACGTCGGCATGCATGCCAAAACGGCTAATGACGATACCTTCAGCGGTCTCGCCAAACAGGTTGTCATCGTAGTCTGGCTTCTCCTTAGACGTTTTAAGACGACGCTGGTGATTAGCGTTCACGCGGCGCTGTTGGCCTTTGGAGAGTTTATTTTTACTCAATCGTACTGGCTCCTGGTCGCCCATGTTGGGCAAAACATCTATGATACACACAATTCTAGATGAGAGTAGTCACACAGAATGTGACGCATGAGGGGTGGAAAATAGCATGAGTGCCAATGAAAACAACCTGATTTGGATTGATCTTGAGATGACCGGTCTGGATCCCGAGCGCGATCGCATAATTGAAATCGCCACGCTGGTCACCGATGCCAACCTGAATATTCTGGCTGAAGGGCCAACTATCGCTGTGCATCAGGCCGATGAACAACTGGCGCTGATGGATGACTGGAACGTGCGTACCCATACCGGCAGCGGGCTGGTGGAGCGAGTGAAGGCGAGCACAATGGGCGAACGTGAAGCGGAGCTGGCGACGATTGAATTTTTGAAAGCGTGGGTGCCAGCGGGTAAGTCGCCAATCTGCGGGAACAGCATCGGACAGGATCGCCGTTTTTTGTTTAAGTACATGCCGGAACTGGAAGCGTATTTCCATTACCGCTATCTGGATGTGAGCACGCTGAAAGAGCTGGCGCGTCGTTGGAAACCCGAAATTCTGGACGGTTTGAGCAAGGAAGGAACGCACAAGGCGATGGACGATATTCGCGAGTCGGTGGCGGAACTGGCTTACTATCGTGAGAACTTTATAAAGTTGTAAGTTTGTTACTTAGCAGGCTTGCACTGTCGGGGTTTTGTCGCTAAATTGTGCAGCCTGCCGATTAATTAATCACTTGAACCTGATTTCAAAAAAATCGCTTTTAGAGGGGTTGCAGGCGGGAAGATTTCTCGTATAATGCGCCTCCCGTAACGACAGAGAATTACGCGTTACGGCAGCAACAAATTTGCGGGAATAGCTCAGTTGGTAGAGCACGACCTTGCCAAGGTCGGGGTCGCGAGTTCGAGTCTCGTTTCCCGCTCCAAAATTTGAAAGTGCTTATTAAGCACAGACCACCCAATCGCAGGATTTCGAAGCGCGACAGCAGTTCGAAAGACGAAGATTAAGCGGGAATAGCTCAGTTGGTAGAGCACGACCTTGCCAAGGTCGGGGTCGCGAGTTCGAGTCTCGTTTCCCGCTCCAAAATTTGAAAGTGCTTATTAAGCACGGACCACCCAATCGCAGGATTTCGAAGTGCGACAGCAGTTCGAAAGACGAAGATTAAGCGGGAATAGCTCAGTTGGTAGAGCACGACCTTGCCAAGGTCGGGGTCGCGAGTTCGAGTCTCGTTTCCCGCTCCAAATTCTTATCTCCAGAAAATCAACCACAGTGCATTTATGCGTTGGGGTCGTTTCGTTTTGTATCTGTCACACTCTTGTGAACAGAGTTATCCACAGCTTCAGATTTTTCTTCGGAAGATTCAAACACTTCGCCAGGTGAATAGTTTCTTTATAACTATCTGAAATCAAAGTTTAAATTAAGATTGCAAATTGTTAATGCGATCACTTGACGATTTTCTCGTTCTTGAATAGCAATGTGTTTTTATTTTTATGCACAGCCTGTGGATGATTCAGGCGTCCCGCGGCAATCCCTTCTCGATCGCATTAACCAGTCGCCTTTGCTTTGGTGATTGCACCTCGATCACGTCGGCGTTTCGCTTCGCGATCTGCTGCGCGACGGCCCACTCAATGTGTTCATCAAGAAGTGGGTGCTCACCCCGGCGGCTTTCCAGTGCGGACAGGGCGGCGTCACTCCAGGGCGCATTACCGAGTGCTACCGCAATATTACGCAGCCAGCGCAGATGACCAATACGACGAATGGCTGAACCTTCTGTGACTTTTAAAAACCAGGCTTCATTTCTGGCGAACAGCTCAATTAACTCGGGCGCATGAAGCGGCTTACGAGGACTGAAATCGTCTTCATCAGTCAGTTGCGAGTAGCGATTCCATGGGCAAATCAACTGGCAGTCATCACAACCGTAGATCCGGTTGCCCATCAGTGGCCGCAATGCTTCCGGGATTGCGCCTTCCAGTTCGATGGTGAGGTAGGAGATGCAGCGACGCGCATCCACCGTGTAGGGGGCGACAATCGCCCCGGTCGGACAGGTGGTGATGCAGGCGACACATTTTCCGCAATTTTCTTCCACGGGAGCGTCAACCGGCAGGGGGAAATCAATCAGCAACTCACCGAGAAAGAAAAATGACCCGGCCTCGCGGTTCAGGATAAGTGAGTGCTTACCTGTCCACCCAAGACCGGCTTTTTCCGCCAACGGGCGCTCAAGTATGGGCGCAGAGTCGACAAAAGGTCTAAAATTCAGCGAGACACAGTGCTGCTGAATCCTCTCACCCAGCTTTTTGAGGCGGTTTCGTAAAAGCTTATGGTAGTCGCGGCCCAGGGCATAGCGACTGATGTAACCCTGCGTGGGATTTTTCAGCGTACTGGCAAACGCGGCGTGGGCGGGAAGATAGTTCATGCGCACGCTGATGACGCGAAGCGTGCCGGGCAGCAGCTCATGGGGACGCGCGCGCATCATGCCGTGGCGCGCCATCCAGTCCATTTCGCCGTGGTATTGTTTGTCCAGCCATGCCTGCAGTTTGGGTTCGGACTCGCTCAGGTCAGTATCGGTAATACCGACCTGCTGAAAGCCCAGTTCCAGCCCCCACTGCTTAATTTTCTGCGCTAACTGATTGAGATCGAGGGGCTCTGACATGACGGACCATACAATGAAGAAAAACCCCATCAGTATACCACACTCCATCTGGCCCGCCGATGACATCAAACGGCTGGAGCGAGAAGCCGCTGATACGCTGGGGCTCACGCTGTTCGAACTGATGTTGCGAGCGGGCGAGGCGGTGTTTGACGTGGCGCGTGAGTCCCGGCCTTATGCCCGGCGCTGGTTGGTGCTCTGCGGTCACGGTAATAACGGTGGCGATGGCTATGTGGTAGCGAGACTGGCGAAAGCGGCAGGGATTCTGGTCACGTTGATAGCGCAGGAAAGCGACAAACCGCTGCCCGAGGAGGCCGCACAGGCGCGGGAAGCCTGGCTGAATGCGGGAGGCGTGATTCATTCCCCGGCGATCGCCTGGCCGGAAAATATCGACCTGATTATTGATGCGCTGCTGGGGACCGGGTTAACCCAGGCGCCGCGCGAGCCGTTGTCTGAATTAATCGAACGGGCAAACGCTCACCCCGCGCCTGTTGTCTCGATAGACATTCCTTCCGGGTTGCTGGCACAAACGGGCGCGACGCCCGGTGCGGTCATCAGGGCTGAACGCACGGTCACGTTTATCGTCCTGAAACCCGGTCTGCTGACGGGGAAAGCCCGGGATGTGACCGGGCGCCTTCATTTTAATTCGCTGGGGCTGGACGACTGGTTGGCAGGGCAGGACGCGCCGATTCAGCGCTTTGACGCCTCGCAACTTGCGCGCTGGCTCTCTCCGCGCCGTGCAACGTCGCATAAAGGCGATCATGGTCGACTGGTGGTGATCGGCGGCGATCACGGCACGGCGGGAGCGATTCGACTGGCCGGTGAGGCGGCGCTGCGCGCCGGCGCGGGACTGGTGCGCGTGCTGACGCGCAGCGAAAATATCGCCCCACTGCTGACCGCTCGCCCCGAACTGATGGTGCATGAACTGACGCCGCAGTCCCTTGACGAAAGCCTCGCATGGGCGGATGTCATCATCATTGGCCCTGGGCTTGGGCAGGCGGAGTGGGGGAAGAAAGCGCTGCAAAAAGTCGAGAATTTCCGTAAACCGATGGTCTGGGACGCCGATGCGTTGAACCTGCTGGCAATCAATCCCGATAAACGTCACAATCGCGTCATCACACCGCATCCGGGAGAAGCCGCGCGGTTACTGGGGTGTTCTGTCGCAGAAATTGAAAGCGATCGCTTACATTCTGCACAGCGTCTGGTAAAACGTTACGGAGGCGTTGCGGTGTTGAAAGGGGCGGGAACCGTGGTTGCCGCACAACCGGAGGCATTGGGAATTGTTGATGTCGGGAACGCGGGCATGGCCAGCGGCGGCATGGGCGATGTGCTCTCCGGTATTATTGGCGCATTGCTCGGACAGAAGTTTACCCCGTATGATGCAGCCTGTGCTGGCTGTGTGGCTCACGGTGCGGCGGCCGATGTTCTGGCGGCGCGTGCGGGCATGCGCGGCATGTTGGCAACCGACCTTTTTTCCACGCTACAGCGTATTGTTAACCCTGATGTGATTGACGTTTATCATGATGAATCGAGTAATTCCGCTACCTGACGAACAGGCAACATTAGACCTGGGACAACGGGTAGCCAAGGCCTGCAACGGCGCGACCGTGATCTATCTCTACGGTGATTTAGGCGCGGGTAAAACCACCTTTAGTCGGGGATTCCTGCAGGCGTTAGGCCATTCCGGTAATGTAAAAAGTCCAACCTATACGCTGGTCGAACCCTATTCTCTCGATAACCTGATGGTCTATCACTTCGATCTGTATCGTCTTGCCGATCCCGAGGAGCTCGAATTTATGGGGATCCGCGATTATTTTGCCAACGATGCCATTTGCCTGGTGGAATGGCCACAACAGGGTAAAGGTGTACTCCCGGACCCGGATGTCGAAATACACATAGATTACCAGGCGCAAGGTCGTGAGGCGCGCATCCGTGCTGTCTCCTCATCAGGTGATTCGTTGCTGGCGCGTTTAGCCGGTTAACCTTAAAGGTGGCGGGATGATTTATCGCATCAGAAATGGGTTGGTGGCCATGCTGGTTCTGCTGTGCGCGCAGGCCGGAGCAGCCAGCCTCTCCGATATACAGGTCTCCAACGGCGAACGGCAGGCGCGTATTACGCTCAGCTTTATTGGCGATCCCGATTATGCCTTTTCCCATGAAGGCAAACGTACCGTTGCGCTGGATATTAAGCAAACAGGGGTCATTCAGGGGCTTCCGCTGATGTTTAGCGGTAATAACCTGGTGAAGACCATTCGCTCCGGCACGGCGAAAGATCCACAGTCGCTACGACTAATGGTGGATTTAACCGAAAACGGGAAAACCGAGGCGGTAAAACGGCAGAATGGTGGAAATTACACGGTGGTCTTTACCATTAACGCCGATACGCCTCCGCCGCCGCCACCCGCTCCTGTCGTCGCTAAACGCGTGGAAACGCCGGTGGTGACGCCGCGTCCGACTGAACCTGCGCGAAATCCGTTTAAAACCAGCAACGATCGCACCACCGCCGTGATCAGCAGCAATACGGCGACGCGCCCTGCGGCCAGGACAACATCCAGCAATGGTGACAAAGTGGTGATCGCCATTGATGCCGGGCACGGTGGGCAGGATCCCGGGGCGATCGGTCCCGGCGGTACGCGAGAGAAAAATGTCACTATTGCGGTGGCCCGTAAACTGCGCACGCTGCTTAATGACGATCCGATGTTTAAAGGCGTATTAACCCGTGACGGGGATTATTTTATCTCTGTGATGGGGCGCTCTGACGTGGCGCGTAAACAAAACGCCAACTTCCTGGTGTCGATTCACGCTGATGCCGCGCCCAACCGTAGCGCTACCGGCGCCTCCGTGTGGGTGCTGTCGAACCGGCGCGCCAACAGCGAAATGGCGAACTGGCTTGAAGAACATGAAAAACAGTCGGAGCTGTTGGGCGGCGCGGGGGATGTGCTGGCAAATAGCCAGGCCGATCCGTACCTAAGTCAGGCGGTGCTGGATTTGCAGTTCGGCCATTCCCAACGCGTAGGGTATGATGTGGCAACCAACATGTTAGGCCAGCTCGAACGGATTGGGTCACTGCATAAACGGCGACCTGAACATGCCAGCCTGGGCGTTCTGCGCTCGCCGGATATTCCGTCGGTGCTGGTGGAAACCGGGTTTATCAGTAATCACAGTGAAGAACGTCTGTTGGCGAGCGATGCGTATCAGCAGCAGTTGGCCGACGCGATTTACAAAGGACTGCGTAACTACTTCCAGGCGCATCCGATGCAGTCGGCCCCGCAGGGAAGTGCGGCGCAAACCGCGAGCGCCGCTACGCCGGGTGAGTCGTTGATCAACTAAGGAATTTGCATGCCGATTCAGGTGTTACCGCCACAACTGGCGAACCAGATTGCCGCAGGTGAGGTGGTTGAACGACCTGCATCGGTGGTCAAAGAGCTGGTGGAAAACAGCCTTGATGCCGGGGCAACGCGTATCGATATTGATATCGAACGCGGCGGCGCGAAGCTGATCCGTATCCGTGACAATGGCTGCGGGATCAAGAAAGACGAACTGGCGCTGGCGCTGGCGCGGCACGCCACCAGTAAAATTGCCTCACTTGACGATCTGGAAGCGATCATTAGCCTCGGTTTTCGCGGCGAAGCGCTGGCGAGTATCAGCTCGGTATCTCGCCTGACCCTCACGTCACGCACTACAGAGCAACAGGAAGCCTGGCAAGCCTACGCCGAAGGGCGCGACATGGATGTGACGGTCAAACCGGCCGCGCATCCGGTGGGCACCACGCTGGAAGTGCTCGATCTGTTCTACAACACGCCCGCCCGGCGCAAGTTTATGCGCACCGAGAAAACCGAATTCAACCATATTGACGAGATCATCCGGCGCATTGCGCTGGCGCGTTTTGACGTGACGATCAATTTGTCGCACAACGGCAAAATGGTGCGTCAGTACCGCGCGGTGGCGAAAGAGGGACCGCAAGAGCGTCGTCTGGGCGCCATTTGCGGCGCGCCGTTTCTTGAGCATGCGCTGGCGATTGAGTGGCAGCATGGCGATCTGACCTTACGCGGCTGGGTCGCCGATCCCCATCACACCACGACGGCGTTGGCGGAAATTCAGTACTGCTACGTCAACGGACGCATGATGCGTGACAGGCTGATCAACCACGCGATTCGTCAGGCGTGTGAAGATAAGCTGGGCGCCGATCAGCAGCCCGCATTTGTGCTGTACCTTGAGATTGATCCGCATCAGGTGGATGTCAACGTGCATCCGGCCAAGCACGAAGTCCGTTTTCATCAGTCGCGCCTGGTACACGACTTTATCTACCAGGGCGTACTGAGCGTGCTGCAACAGCAGCTTGAATCGCCATTGCCGCTGGAAGCAGAAGGCGAACCCGCGCCCCGGCACGTTCCGGAAAACCGCGTTGCCGCAGGGCGTAACCATTTTGCTGAGCCGGCGCAGGCCCGAGAGCCTACGTCACCGCGTTACGCTTCCACACCGACAGCGGGCAGCAGCGCGCCGCGCCCGACGGCGGCAAGCTGGCCGCATGCTCAGCCGGGCTACCAGAAACAGCAGGGCGAGGTGTATCGCCAGCTCCTGCAAACGCCGACGCCTGCGACAAAATCGCCTGCGGTGGAACCTGCTGCGTCGGCGTTGGCGGGGCACTGTCAGAGCTTTGGCCGTGTGCTCACAATTGTGGGCAACGACTGTGCGCTGCTGGAACGCGAAGGGAATATTCACCTGCTGGCGCTGCCCGTTGCAGAACGCTGGCTGCGTCAGGCGCAGCTTTCGCCGGGAGCAGGGCAGGTTTGCGCTCAGCCGTTGTTGATCCCGCTGCGGCTAAAAGTCTCTGCGGATGAAAAGGCCGCGCTGGAGAACGCGCAGGACGCACTGGTGGAATTGGGGATTGAATTTCAGGCAGATGCCCAGCATGTGACCATTCGGGCAGTGCCTTTACCCTTACGCCAACAAAATTTACAAATCTTGATTCCTGAACTGATAGGCTACCTGACGCAACAGTCAGCGCGTGAACCTGGTAATCTGGCGCAGTGGATTGCGCGTAATTTGATGAGTGAGCATGCGCAGTGGACAATGGCTCAGGCCATTACCCTGTTGGCTGATGTGGAGCGGCTTTGCCCACAGCTCGTGAAGGCGCCGCCGGGTGGTCTGTTACAACCTGTTGATTTACATACGGCGATGAATGCCCTGAAACATGAGTGATATCAGTAAGGCGAGCCTGCCAAAGGCAATTTTTTTGATGGGGCCAACGGCCTCGGGTAAAACGGCGCTAGCGATTGAATTGCGTAAAGTTTTGCCAGTAGAGTTGATAAGCGTCGATTCCGCCCTTATTTACAAAGGGATGGATATCGGGACGGCGAAACCGGACGCTGAAGAGTTAAAGGCGGCTCCGCACCGATTGCTGGATATTCGCGATCCGTCGCAGGCGTATTCTGCCGCGGATTTCCGCCGTGATGCGCTGGTGGAGATGAGCGAGATCACTGCTGCGGGGCGTATTCCGCTGTTAGTGGGCGGTACGATGTTGTATTTCAAGGCATTGCTGGAAGGTCTTTCGCCGTTACCGTCGGCAGACCCACAGGTCAGGGCCAGAATTGAGCAACAGGCGGCAGAGCAAGGGTGGGATGCGTTGCACCAGCAGCTACAGACAATCGATCCCGTTGCGGCTGCGCGTATTCATCCAAATGATCCGCAAAGACTTTCCCGGGCACTGGAAGTTTTTTTCATTTCGGGTAAAACTTTAACGGAACTGACGCAAACGTCAGGCGATGCTTTACCGTACCAGGTGCATCAGTTTGCCATCGCCCCAGCGAGTCGTGAGCTGTTGCATCAACGCATCGAGCAGCGTTTTCATCAGATGTTGGCTTCAGGATTTGAAGCAGAAGTTCGGGCGCTTTTTGCCCGTGGAGATTTGCATACGGACTTGCCTTCCATTCGTTGTGTGGGATACCGCCAGATGTGGTCATACCTTGAAGGCGAAATATCATACGATGAAATGGTTTATAGAGGTGTTTGCGCCACGAGGCAGTTGGCAAAGCGCCAGGTAACCTGGTTACGCGGTTGGGAAGGAGTGCACTGGCTTGACAGTGAGAAACCTGAGCAGGCGCGGAACGAAGTATTACAGGTTGTTGGTGCTATCGCGAACTGAATGTGTACAATTAAGGCGTATCGTGCGCAATTTTCAGAATCGAAAGATTCAAAGTACAAATAAGCATATAAGGAAAAGAGAGAATGGCTAAGGGGCAATCTTTACAAGATCCGTTCCTGAACGCACTGCGTCGGGAACGTGTTCCAGTTTCTATTTATTTGGTGAATGGTATTAAGCTGCAAGGTCAAATCGAGTCTTTTGATCAGTTTGTGATCCTGTTGAAAAACACGGTCAGCCAGATGGTTTATAAGCACGCGATTTCTACTGTTGTCCCGTCTCGCCCGGTTTCTCATCACAGTAACAATGCCGGTGGCGGTACCAGCAGTAACTATCATCACGGTAGCGGCGCGCAGGGTTCTGCGGCGCAACAGGACAGCGAAGAGACCGAATAAGGTTTTTGGCTGTTTTACACACGGGGAGCCAGAATTTCTGCGTTCCCCGCTG
The DNA here is from genome assembly GCF_002880615.1 of Citrobacter freundii complex sp. CFNIH2. Taxonomy (NCBI): domain Bacteria; kingdom Pseudomonadati; phylum Pseudomonadota; class Gammaproteobacteria; order Enterobacterales; family Enterobacteriaceae; genus Citrobacter; species Citrobacter freundii complex sp. CFNIH2. The sequence goes on from NZ_CP025757.1 coordinate 4,665,630, forward strand.
ATCTATATCGAGGGGTTGACGCTTGTTTGACCGTTATGACGCCGGTGAGCAGGCGGTACTGGTACACATCTATTTTTCGCAAGACAAAGATATGGAAGACCTCCAGGAGTTTGAATCTCTGGTCTCTTCCGCCGGTGTCGAAGCAATGCAGGTGATTACCGGTAGCCGTAAAGCACCGCACCCGAAGTACTTTGTTGGTGAAGGTAAAGCCGTTGAAATTGCGGAAGCCGTAAAAGCGACAGGCGCTGCCGTCGTATTATTCGATCATGCATTGAGCCCGGCCCAGGAACGTAACCTGGAGCGCTTGTGCGAGTGTCGTGTTATCGACCGCACTGGCCTTATCTTAGATATTTTTGCGCAGCGTGCACGTACCCATGAGGGGAAATTGCAGGTTGAACTGGCGCAGTTGCGCCATCTGGCTACGCGTCTTGTCCGTGGCTGGACCCACCTTGAAAGACAGAAAGGCGGGATTGGTTTGCGCGGTCCGGGTGAAACCCAGCTCGAAACCGACCGTCGTTTATTGCGAAACCGTATATTGCAGATCCAGTCGCGCCTGGAAAAAGTTGAAAAGCAACGTGAGCAGGGGCGACAGTCGCGCATTAAGGCGGATGTCCCGACCGTCTCGCTGGTGGGATATACCAACGCCGGAAAATCCACCCTTTTCAATCAGATAACCGAAGCCAGGGTCTATGCGGCAGATCAACTGTTTGCGACCCTGGATCCGACGCTGCGGCGTATTGACGTGGCGGATGTCGGGGAAACCGTGCTGGCGGATACCGTTGGGTTTATCCGTCATCTTCCGCACGATCTGGTAGCGGCGTTTAAAGCGACCCTCCAGGAAACGCGTCAGGCGACACTGTTGCTGCATGTGGTTGATGCAGCGGATGTGCGCGTGCAGGAAAACATCGACGCAGTGGATACGGTTCTCGAAGAGATCGATGCTCACGAGATCCCATCCCTGATGGTGATGAACAAGATCGATATGCTGGATGACTTTGAACCGCGTATCGACCGTGATGAAGAGAACAAACCGATCCGTGTCTGGCTTTCCGCGCAGACAGGGGTTGGGATACCACAGCTTTTTCAGGCTTTGACGGAGCGACTTTCCGGCGAGGTGGCGCAGCATACGTTGCGTTTGCCGCCGCAGGAAGGGCGTCTGAGAAGCCGTTTTTATCAGCTTCAGGCAATAGAAAAAGAGTGGATGGAGGATGACGGTAGCGTAAGTCTGCAAGTTCGCCTGCCGATCGTTGACTGGCGTCGCCTCTGTAAACAAGAACCGGCTTTGGAAGACTATGTTGTCTGATCTGACGGATATGGCCTGAAGATTTTTTCGCCTCTGTACCTTGTGGAGGTTGAGCGGCAGGAAGGCGGCAAGTCCTGAAATCCTCTGGAGCATAGTCAACTATGTGACGGGGGCTGAGGGATGTAGCCAACGCATCTGCCGCGCAAAAAACACAGGTATAGCATCGCATAACAAATATGGAGCACAAACATGGCGTGGAATCAGCCCGGTAATAACGGACAAGACCGCGACCCGTGGGGAAGCAGCAAACCAGGCGGCAACTCTGAGGGAAATGGAAACAAAGGTGGTCGCGAGCAGGGGCCACCTGATCTCGATGACATCTTTCGCAAGCTGAGTAAAAAACTCGGTGGTCTGGGGGGCGGTAAAGGTACCGGCTCTGGCGGCGGAAGCTCATCGCAAGGCCCGCGCCCGCATCTGGGCGGACGTGTCGTCTCCATCGCGGCGGCAGCTATCGTCATTATCTGGGCGGCAAGCGGTTTCTACACCATCAAAGAAGCAGAGCGCGGCGTGGTGACACGCTTTGGTAAGTTCAGCCATCTGGTTGAACCGGGCCTGAACTGGAAGCCGACGTTTATCGACGAGGTTACGCCGGTGAACGTGGAAGCCGTCCGCGAACTGGCCGCTTCCGGTGTGATGCTGACGTCGGATGAGAACGTGGTGCGCGTTGAGATGAACGTGCAGTACCGCATCACCGATCCGCAGAAATATCTGTTTAGCGTAACCAGCGCAGATGACAGTCTGCGTCAGGCGACCGACAGCGCCCTGCGCGGCGTGATCGGTAAATACACCATGGACCGTATCCTGACCGAAGGGCGTACCGTTATTCGTAGCGATACCCAGCGTGAACTGGAAGAGACCATTCGTCCGTACAACATGGGTATTACCCTGCTCGACGTCAACTTCCAGGCTGCACGTCCGCCGGAAGAGGTGAAAGCGGCGTTTGACGATGCGATTGCTGCCCGTGAGAACGAACAGCAGTACATCCGTGAAGCGGAAGCGTATACCAACGAAGTTCAGCCGCGTGCGAACGGTCAGGCACAGCGTATCCTCGAAGAGGCGCGTGCTTACAGAACGCAAACCATCCTGGAAGCGCAGGGTGAAGTGGCGCGCTTCGCGAAAATTCTTCCGGAATATAAAGCGGCGCCAGAGATTACCCGCGAGCGTCTGTATATCGAGACGATGGAAAAAGTGTTGAGCCATACCCGTAAAGTGTTGGTTAACGACAAAGGTGGCAATCTGATGGTTCTGCCATTGGATCAGATGCTGAAAGGCGCGAACGCGCCAGCGGCAAAGAGCGATAGCGGTTCGAACCTGCTGCGTCTGCCCTCCACGTCTTCTTCCAGCAGCAGCGGAGCAAGCAACACCTCGTCCACCAGTCAGGGCGATATTATGGACCAACGCCGCGCTAACGCGCAGCGTAACGACTACCAGCGTCAGGGGGAATAACGATGCGTAAGTCAGTTATTGCGATTATCATCATCGTGCTGGTAGTGCTGTACACCTCAATTTTCGTGGTGAAAGAAGGCGAGCGCGGAATTAAGTTCCAGTTCAGCAGCGTCGTGCGTGATGGCGACAAAAAACCGTTGATTTATGAGCCAGGCCTGCACTTTAAGGTTCCGTTTATTCAGTCGGTGAAAATGCTCGACGCGCGTATCCAGACGATGGATAACCAGGCCGATCGCTTTGTCACCAAAGAGAAGAAAGACCTGATTGTCGACTCTTACATCAAATGGCGCATCAGCGATTTCAGCCGTTACTTCCTGGCGACGGGCGGCGGCGATATTTCTCAGGCCGAAGTCCTGTTGAAACGTAAGTTCTCTGACCGTTTACGTTCTGAGATTGGTCGTCTGGATGTGAAAGACATCGTGACCGACTCCCGTGGTCGTCTGACCCTGGAAGTACGTGACGCACTGAACTCCGGCTCTGCCGGAACCGAAGACGAAGTGGCGACCCCGGCAGCGGATAACGCGATTGCCGAAGCCGCTGAGCGTGTTCAGGCTGAAACCAACGGCAATGTGCCGGTGATCAACCCGAACAGTATGGCCGCATTGGGTATCGAAGTGGTCGACGTGCGGATCAAGCAGATCAACCTGCCGACCGAAGTGTCTGAAGCGATCTACAACCGTATGCGCGCTGAGCGTGAAGCGGTAGCGCGTCGTCACCGTTCACAAGGTCAGGAAGAAGCGGAAAAACTGCGCGCGACAGCCGACTATGAAGTGACCAAAACGCTGGCGGAAGCTGAGCGTCAGGGGCGTATCATGCGCGGTGAAGGGGATGCAGAAGCGGCGAAGCTGTTTGCCGATGCGTTCAGCCAGGATCCTGACTTCTACGCCTTTATCCGTAGCCTGCGCGCTTACGAGAAGAGCTTCGAAGGCAATCAGGATGTCATGGTCATGAGCCCGGACAGCGATTTCTTCCGCTACATGAAGACACCGAATACCGCTACGCGATAATATCGTCGCAACGGTTTTAGGTTAGACGCATAAAACCACCGGCATCCTCAGGGATGCGGTGGTTTTCTTTTTATAAAGGACGTCCGATGAACTCAACAATCTGGCTCGCGCTTGCTCTGGTGTTAGTGCTTGAAGGTTTAGGTCCGATGCTTTACCCGCGAGCATGGAAGAAGATGATTTCTGCCATGACGCAGTTGCCTGAAAATACTTTACGTCGTTTTGGCGGTGGACTTGTGGTGGCGGGCATTGTGGTCTACTACATGTTGAGGAAAACGATTGGCTGATCAAAAAACGTGCGAATTTAGCTGATTTTTGCATGCAAAAAGTGCTGTATATCTGAAAAAGCGATGGTAGAATCCATTTTTAAGCAAACGGTGATTTTGAAAAATGGGTAACAACGTCGTCGTACTGGGCACCCAATGGGGTGACGAAGGTAAAGGAAAGATCGTCGATCTTCTGACTGAACGGGCTAAATATGTTGTACGCTACCAGGGCGGTCACAACGCAGGCCATACTCTCGTAATCAACGGTGAAAAAACCGTCCTCCATCTTATTCCATCAGGTATTCTCCGCGAGAACGTCATCAGCATCATCGGTAACGGTGTTGTGCTGTCTCCGGCTGCGCTGATGAAAGAGATGAAAGGACTGGAAGATCGTGGTGTTCCTGTTCGCGAGCGTCTGCTGTTGTCTGAAGCATGCCCGCTGATTCTGGACTACCACGTTGCGCTGGATAACGCGCGTGAGAAAGCACGTGGCGCGAAAGCGATCGGGACTACCGGTCGTGGTATCGGGCCGGCTTACGAAGACAAAGTCGCACGTCGCGGTCTGCGCGTTGGCGATCTGTTCGACAAAGCCACCTTCGCTGAAAAACTGAAAGAAGTGATGGAATATCACAACTTCCAGCTGGTTAACTTCTACAAAGTTGACGCGGTTGACTACCAGAAAGTGCTGGATGATGTGATGGCGATTGCCGACATCCTGACCTCTATGGTTGTTGATGTGTCCGATCTGCTGGACCAGGCGCGCAAGCGTGGCGATTTCGTCATGTTCGAAGGCGCGCAGGGTACGCTGCTGGATATCGACCACGGTACCTATCCGTACGTAACGTCCTCTAACACCACTGCGGGTGGCGTGGCGACCGGCTCTGGCCTGGGCCCGCGTTATGTGGATTACGTTCTGGGTATCATCAAAGCTTACTCCACACGTGTGGGTGCGGGTCCGTTCCCGACGGAGCTGTTTGATGACATCGGTGAGTTCCTGTGCAAACAGGGTAACGAATACGGCGCTACCACGGGTCGTCGTCGTCGTACTGGCTGGCTGGACTCCGTTGCTGTGCGTCGTGCAGTACAGATCAACTCCCTGTCGGGCTTCTGCCTGACCAAACTGGACGTACTGGACGGTTTGAAAGAGGTGAAAATCTGTGTCGCTTATCGTATGCCGGATGGCCGTGAAGTGACCACAACACCGCTGGCGGCTGACGATTGGGAAGGTATCGAGCCGATTTACGAAACCATGCCGGGCTGGTCTGAGTCCACCTTCGGCGTGAAAGAGCGTAGCGGTTTGCCACAAGCAGCGCTGAACTACATTAAGCGTATCGAAGAACTGACCGGTGTGCCGATTGATATTATTTCGACTGGCCCGGATCGTACTGAGACCATGATTCTGCGTGACCCGTTCGACGCATAATTTTGGTTCGTGGCGCAGTGCCTGATGGCGCTGCGCTTATCAGGCCTACAGAGTGTCGTTGGCCGGACAAGACGCAAAGCGTCGCCATCCGGCTTAATCGTGCGTTAAACCCTCGCTTTTTTCCTTCCCGAACTGAAATAAATTAGCGGCCTGGCTAGTGGCTGGTTTATCATCAATATAAATAAGATGTATCCCGATTCCCCCTTTTCCCTGAGGTTGATGTGCAGTTAACGAGTTTCACCGATTACGGACTACGAGCGCTAATCTATATGGCATCACTCCCGGAAGGTCGCATGACCAGTATTTCGGAGGTGACAGACGTCTACGGCGTTTCCCGTAATCATATGGTCAAAATAATCAATCAACTTAGCCGGGCGGGCTTTGTAACGGCTATTCGGGGAAAAAATGGCGGGATCCGTTTAGGCAAAGCCGCGAATACCATTCGAATCGGCGATGTCGTGCGCGAACTCGAACCGCTGTCGCTGGTGAACTGTAGCAGTGAGTTTTGCCACATCACCCCTGCCTGTCGACTCAAACAGGCGCTTTCTAAGGCCGTGCAAAGTTTTCTAACGGAGCTGGATAACTACACGCTGGCCGATTTGGTTGAAGAGAATCAACCGCTTTATAAATTATTGCTGGTGGAATAATGAAGTCCAAAGTATTTCGCGTCGTATCGCGGCAGCAACAGAGTGACAAATTCGTCAGGAACGAATTTGAACAGCCGCAGGCTGGCCTTCGGTGAGAGACAGCGATGTCTCTCATCAATCCCCAGGAGCTTACAAAAGTAAGTGACTGGGGAGAGCAAAGGCAGCCAACAAAGAGACGGCGTGAAAGACGACGGAATTCCACCGGAACTGACAATGGAGGAACCTCGATGTCACAAGATCCTTTCCAGGAACGCGAAGCTGAAAAGTACGAAAATCCTATCCCAAGCCGGGAATTTATCCTCGAACATTTAACAAAACGCGAAAAACCCGCCAGCCGCGATGAGCTGGCTGTGGAACTGAACATAAAAGGCGAAGAGCAGCAGGAAGCCCTGCGTCGCCGTCTGCGCGCGATGGAGCGTGACGGACAACTGGTCTTCACCCGTCGCCAGTGTTATGCGCTGCCGGAACGCCTCGATCTGCTGAAAGGTACCGTTATTGGCCACCGTGATGGCTACGGCTTTCTGCGCGTCGAAGGACGTAAAGACGATTTGTATCTCTCCAGCGAGCAGATGAAAACCTGCATCCATGGCGATCAGGTATTGGCGCAACCGCTAGGCGCGGATCGTAAAGGTCGCCGTGAAGCGCGTATCGTGCGCGTGCTGGTGCCGAAAACCAGCCAGATTGTCGGTCGTTACTTCACCGACGCTGGCGTGGGCTTTGTCGTTCCTGACGACAGCCGCCTGAGTTTCGATATTCTGATCCCGCCGGACGCGGTAATGGGCGCCCGCATGGGCTTTGTGGTAGTGGTCGAACTTACCCAGCGTCCAACGCGCCGCACTAAAGCGGTAGGGAAAATCGTCGAAGTACTGGGCGATAACATGGGGACCGGTATGGCCGTCGATATGGCGCTGCGAACCCATGAAATCCCGTACATCTGGCCAGCCGCCGTTGAAAAACAGGTTGCCGGTCTGAAAGAAGAGGTGCCTGAAGAGGCAAAAGTCGGTCGTGTGGATTTACGTGATTTGCCGTTGGTCACCATCGACGGCGAAGATGCCCGTGACTTTGACGATGCGGTCTATTGTGAGAAGAAACGCGGTGGCGGCTGGCGTTTATGGGTGGCGATTGCCGACGTGAGTTATTACGTGCGTCCGCCGACGCCGCTGGACCAGGAAGCGCGTAATCGCGGGACGTCCGTGTACTTCCCGTCGCAGGTGGTACCGATGCTGCCGGAAGTGCTCTCCAACGGTCTGTGTTCACTGAACCCGCAGGTTGATCGCCTGTGCATGGTCTGCGAAATGACCATCTCGACCAAAGGCCGTCTGACGGGGTATAAATTCTACGAAGCGGTGATGAGCTCACATGCGCGTCTGACCTACACCAAGGTCTGGCATATGTTGCAGGGCGATCAGGATCTGCGCGAGCAGTATGCGCCGCTGGTTAAGCATATCGAAGAGCTGCACAACCTCTATAAAGTGTTGGATAAAGCCCGTGAAGAGCGCGGCGGCATCTCGTTTGAGAGTGAAGAAGCGAAGTTCATTTTCAATGCGGAACGCCGTATTGAACGAATTGAGCAAACCCAGCGTAACGATGCGCACAAGCTGATCGAAGAGTGCATGATTCTGGCGAACATCTCGGCGGCGCGTTTCGTTGAGAAAGCCCAGGAGCCTGCGCTGTTCCGTATTCACGACAAGCCGACCACCGAGGCGATCACTTCCTTCCGTTCTGTTCTGGCGGAACTGGGGCTGGAACTGCCGGGTGGCAATAAGCCGGAACCGCGTGACTATGCGGAACTGCTGGAATCGGTCGCCGATCGTCCTGATGCCGAAATGCTGCAAACCATGCTGCTGCGTTCGATGAAGCAGGCGATTTACGATCCGGAAAACCGGGGCCACTTTGGTCTGGCGCTACAGTCGTATGCGCACTTTACCTCGCCAATCCGTCGTTATCCGGATCTCTCCCTGCACCGCGCCATTAAGTATCTGCTGGCGAAAGAGCAGGGCCATAAGGGTAACACCACCGAGACGGGGGGTTACCACTATTCGATGGAAGAGATGCTGCAACTGGGCCAGCACTGTTCGATGACTGAACGTCGCGCGGATGAAGCAACCCGTGACGTCGCTGACTGGCTGAAGTGCGACTTCATGCTGGATCAGGTCGGCAACGTCTTTAAAGGCGTGATTGCCAGCGTCACCGGCTTTGGCTTCTTTGTGCGTCTGGACGAACTGTTCATCGATGGTCTGGTGCACGTCTCCTCGCTGGATAACGACTACTACCGTTTTGACCAGGTGGGACAGCGCCTGACCGGCGAATCCAGCGGACAGACTTATCGTCTCGGCGATCGCGTGGAAGTGAAAGTCGAAGCCGTGAATATGGATGAGCGCAAGATTGATTTCAGCCTGATCTCCAGCGAGCGTGCGCCACGTAACGAAGGTAAAACGGCGCGAGAAAGAGCGAAGAAAGGCGATGCAGGCAAAAAAACCGGGCGTCGTCGTCAGGTTGGTAAGAAAGCCAATTTCGAGCCTGACAGCGCTTTCCGTGGCGAGAAGAAACAAAAGCCAAAGGCGGCGAAGAAAGAGGCCAGAAAAGCGAAAAAGCCTTCTGAGAAAACGCAAAAAATAGCGGCGGCGACAAAAGCAAAGCGTGCCGCTAAAAAGAAACCCGCGTAGTAATTACTTCTGATAACCCCTTCCAGGCGAAGGGGTTATTCTTTTTTGTCGTAAGACATTCCACAAGAGTATATACACTCCCGTCATCACTCCTTTTTTCTGCCTTATTCATTTTTCAGTAATCGTTATTTATTCTTTTTGATTAGCCCTCTTCGGCAGATGTGTATAGTGAATTTCACTTTTTAAAATCCTTAATAGCAAGGAGCACTTATGCATCTGGCTCGTTTTCCAAGAGTATCTCTTGGCCATTTTCCCACGCCGCTGGAGCCGCTAAATAATTTAAGTAAATTATTAGGTGGACCAAAAATATGGATTAAACGTGATGACGCGACCGGCCTTGCAAGTGGCGGGAATAAAACCCGCAAGCTGGAATTCCTTTTGGCAGATGCACTGGAGAAAAAAGCGGATGTGGTCATCACCCAAGGGGCGACGCAATCAAACCATGTCCGTCAGACAATCGCAGGTGCTGCAAGGCTTGGGTTAAAAGCGAAAGCGCTGTTGGAAAAACGGGTGACGGATTTTGGTGAAGATTATCAGCGCTCGGGCAATGTGTTACTCGATAACTTGCTGGGAGGGAAGATCGTTGCTCACCTGCCCGGTGGAACGGATATGCAGCAGGCAATGGAAGAGTATGCCGCAACGTTGCGTGAGCAAGGGTACAACCCGTATGTCATTCCGGGGGGCGGGTCGAACCCGACGGGGGCACTGGGTTATGTCGCCTGTGCAGAAGAGTTGCTGTATCAGTCATCCGAGCGCCGGCTGCGCATTGATCACGTCGTTCATGCCACGGGCAGTACCGGTACTCAGGCGGGATTAGTGGCGGGCTTTACGGCAACCCACAGCCATATTCCCGTGTTGGGTATCAGCGTGCGGGCGCCTAAAGCAAAACAGGAAGAGAACGTGTGGACGCTGGCTTCCCGCACGCTGGAACGGCTTGGCGTGCCGGGAGAGTTGTCGCGTCACGCAGTAGTGGCGAATAGTGATTATGTTGGCGATGGGTACGGTTTGCCGACAGAAGGGACACTGGAGGCGCTGACGTTGCTGGCTCGTCATGAAGGTATCTTGCTTGATCCCGTTTACTCCGCAAAAGGGATGGCTGGGTTGATTGACCTTATTCGTAAAGGTCACTTCCGTCGGGATGAGAACATTGTCTTTATCCATACCGGGGGATCGGCGGGGCTGTTTGGTTACCGGCAGGTGCTGGAGCATGGCTAAACCTTTCTTGCTTGGCGTGTTGGGGGGAATGGGTCCTCTGGCGACGCTGGACTTTCAACGTCGCCTGCTGGATGCCACGCCTGCGCAAAGCGATCAGCAGCAGATCCCCATGGTCGTCTGGAATGTGCCGCAAATCGCGGATCGCCAGCAAGCGCTGGCAGGAACGGGGCCATCACCCCTTCCACAACTGATACACGGTATCAGGACGCTGAATCAGGCGGGAGCAAGCCATATTGCAATCCCTTGTAATACGGCACACCACTGGTATAACGCGCTCAGCGAAGTGAGTCATGCACCCATCTTGCATATCGTTGACGCCACGCTGGATGCTTTGACTCAGTCTGATGACAAACCTTCGCGAGTGGGCGTTATCGCGACAAAAGGCACGCTGGATGCCGGCTGGTATCAGCAGAGGCTGGCTGCGCAGGGCATTGAGGTGCTGGAGCCAACCGCAGAGGAACTGACACAGTGGTTCGTACCCGGTTGTTATGCCGTCAAACGCGGCGCGCTGGTTGAAGGGGGAGAGTTGTTAGCGCGACAGGCTCATGCACTGTTTGAACGCGGGGCGCAAAAGCTAGTGCTGGCGTGTACAGAGGTGCCTGTCGCACTGGAGGCGATCAATACGCCATTTCATCATCTGACATATGACCCGGCTCAGGCACTGGCAGAGCGATGTTCGCAGTTATGGCAAATGAACTAACGTCTTAAATATATGTGCAGTCCGCACAGTGTCGGACTCAATATTCGGATTCCTCAAAGGATAAATAAAATGAAAAGAAGTCTCTTATTATTAATGGCTGTGGGTAGTTTGTGGGCGAATATGAGTGTTGCTGATACGCCAACTGAAGTCCGCGTAGCATATAGCGGTGGCTCTCAGGTATTAATGTTGGCAAAAGCGGATGGTTCTCTGGATAAAGCCTTAAACACGAAAGTGAAATGGGTGCAATTTGCTTCAGGCGCTGATGCGCTAAATTATTTCGCCAGCAATGCGATTGATATTGCCAATTTTGGCTCCAGTCCGGCGACGGCAGGTATTGTACGTAAATTACCGGTCGAGATTATTGGCGTTTCAGGGGTGATAGCCAGCTATGAGCGTCTGATTGGAAAAGACGGCATAGTCAACATCAAGGATATCGAGGGTAAACGCGTTGGCTATCCGCCAAATTCGACGGCGCAGTATGCCCTTGAAGCCGCGATCAGTGTGAACAAGCTGGATCGTAGCAAAATCACGCTGCTGCCACTGCGTCCTGCTGAGATGGTGGCGGCCTGGAAGCGTGGTGATATTGATGCTGGTTATGTCTGGGCGCCGTTTGCTCAGGAACTGGAGGCTTCGGGCGGGCATCAGGTTTTTGCGACCAAAGATCTGCAAAAAGATGGCTATCTGATTTACAACAACTATGTGGTGCGTAAAGCCTTTGCTGAGCAGCACCCTGAAGCGGTGACTGCTTTCCTGCGTGTGCATCAGCAGAAAGTAGATGAGTTCAAAAACGATCCGGAACGTGCTGCAGGGATTGTCGCCAAAGAGGTCGGTGCGCCAGTCACCACGGCTGCAAATACCCTGGGAGGACTGGAGTATCCCACGCTTGCCCAGCAAGGAACCGCTGACTGGTTGGGGAACGGGACTCAAACCACTGACAGCGGTATTGGCAAAGCGTTGAGCAAAACCTCCCATTTCCTTGCCGGTATTGGTGAGATCCGTAAGCGTGATATTCCTGCTAACTGGGATACGGCGATTGATTCTCGTTACATTCGCGAAGCGGCGGCACAATGAGATTAAGTCAGCATATCGCCATCAGTGTGTTGTCGGTGGTGGTTTTCTTTATCGTCTGGCAGCTAGCGGCGACACGGCAGTGGGTCGACCCGCTGCTGTTACCGTCTCTCACCGATATTGGTCTGACTACGGAAGAACTGATGGCGGATGGCTACCGTCAGGTACCGCTGTGGGAACATATTGTGATTAGCCTGGCGCGTGCGCTAAGCGCGTTTGCAGTGGCGATTGCTATCGGTATTCCTCTGGGTCTGTTGATGGGGCTATCGGACGGACTGGCTGCGGTGCTCAATCCTTTTGTTCAGTTTCTGCGTCCTTTGCCAAAAATTGCGTTGATCCCGCTGGCAGTGGTCTGGTTGGGAATCGGCGAGGCATCGAAGTTTTTCCTGATCTTTATTGCCACGTTTTTGAGCGTGGTGGTCGGCGCTTCGGCTGCTGTTGATCGCATTGGGCGTTCACGGATTCGCGTGGCACAAACGCTCGGTGCTTCACGCAGGCAGATCTTTATGCGTGTGGTATTGCCCGACGCGTTACCGGATCTCTTCACGACGGTCAGACTCTCCATTGGTATTGGCTGGACGTCACTGATTGCCGCAGAGATGGTTGCGGCCAGTTCTGGTCTGGGCTGGATGGTGATCAACGCCAGCTCTTATTTGCGCACTGATATCGTCATGCTGGGAATTTTACTTCTGGGCGGTATTGGATACTTGCTGGATTTGTTGTTGCTGGGGTTACAGCGTCTGACTGTGCCCTGGGCGGGGAAAGAATAATGAGTACGATTACCCTGGAAAATGTCTCGCTCTCCTTTGCGGCAAAACCGCAGCCGTTTACGGTGCTGGAAGACATTAACCTGTCGTTAAACCGCGGTGAGTTTGTGGTACTGCTTGGACCCTCTGGTTGTGGGAAATCCACCATCCTGAACCTGGTCGCTGGATTTAATCAACCGGATCGGGGACGGGTGGTTGCGGGAGGGAAAACGGTAAAACAACCGGGTCCGGATCGCGGAATGATCTTCCAGCAGCCCAATCTTTTCCCGTGGCTATCGGTGCTGGAAAACGTCACTTTTGGCCCCCGTTTGGGCAAACATCGCAAAGACGAAACCAACGCCCAGGCGCAGTTATGGCTGGAACGCGTAGGGCTGAAGGGCTTTGAACATCATGCGCCCTGGCAGCTTTCTGGTGGTATGAAACAACGCGTGGCGCTAGCCCGTGCCTGGCTTCCCGGCCCGGAAGTGCTACTGCTTGATGAACCATTTGGTGCGCTGGATGCGCAAACCCGACTGATGATGCAAGAGTTATTGCGTGAGGCCTGGCTGTCCACGGGCACCACATTACTGTTCGTCACCCACGACGTGGAGGAGGCGCTCTTTCTGGCCGACCGCATTCTGATCATGTCGGCAAAACCGGGAAAAATCGTCGACGAGATTAGTCTGCCGTTTGGGCGGGAACGGGATATTGAAACCCTTGCTGAACACCCCTTGTATAGCGAGATCAAGCATCACGTCCTGCATCGGGTTCGTCAGGAGGCGAGACGGCACTTACGTTAATAAGCGGTTTAAATGACGCAGCCAGCCGGCGGTTAAGGCTGACAGGGTCGATTTGAACGCCGGGTCGGTTATAATGGGGGCATGTGAGTTTTCTCACGGCTAATTTAACCCGGCGCACACCGCCCAAAACGAGTAAGTTCAATGAGTGAAATGATTTATGGCATCCATGCGGTGCAGGCCCTGCTGGAGCGTGCTCCTGAACGTTTTCAGGATGTTTTTATTCTCAAAGGCCGTGAAGATAAACGCCTGCTGCCGCTGATCCATGCCCTTGAAGCGCAGGGTGTGGTCATCCAACTGGCGAACCGTCAGTTTCTGGATGAGAAAAGCGAAGGGGCCGTACATCAGGGCATTATCGCCCGCGTGAAGCCGGGGCGTCAGTATCAGGAAAACGATCTGCCGGATCTGATTGCTTCGCTGGATCAACCTTTCCTGCTGATTCTGGACGGCGTTACCGATCCGCATAACCTCGGAGCCTGTTTGCGTAGCGCCGATGCCGCTGGCGTCAATGCGGTGATCGTGCCGAAGGATCGTTCTGCGCAGTTGAATGCCACGGCGAAGAAAGTCGCCTGCGGTGCAGCGGAAAGCGTCCCGTTGATTCGGGTGACGAACCTGGCGCGTACCATGCGTATGTTGCAGGAAGAGAATATCTGGATTGTCGGCACGGCGGGTGAAGCTGACCATACTCTTTATCAGAGCAAAATGACCGGCCGTATGGCACTGGTGATGGGCGCGGAAGGTGAGGGGATGCGTCGCCTGACGCGTGAACATTGCGACGAACTGATCAGCATTCCAATGGCCGGAAGCGTTTCTTCGCTCAACGTTTCTGTCGCCACCGGCATCTGTCTGTTCGAGGCTGTGCGACAGCGCAGCTAATCGACGATTTCTGAAGCCATCCAACAGGATGGCTTTTTTGTATCCCCCTTTCCAGGCATTCTCCCCTCAGACTGACCATACTTATTGAGATGCCATTGAAGGAGGGAAACAAAATGCACTGGCAAACTCACACCGTTTTTAATCAGCCGTTACCCCTGAATAACAGCAATCTGTTCCTGTCTGATGGCGCGCTCTGCGAGGCTGTAGCGCGTGAGGGGGCAAGCTGGGACAGTGAACTTCTCGCCAGTATCGGTCAACAGCTTGGCACCGCGGAATCGCTGGAGCTGGGACGGCTGGCAAATGCCTGGCCGCCGGAACTGCTACGTTACGATCCGCAGGGGCAGCGTCTGGACGATGTTCGCTTCCATCCTGCGTGGCATCTGTTGATGCAGGGACTGTGTGCCAACCGTATCCACAATCTGCCCTGGGTTGAGGCGGCGCGAGACGGATCGTTTGTCGCCCGGGCAGCGCGCTTTGTCTTGCATGCGCAAGTGGAGGCCGGCACGTTATGCCCCATCACCATGACTTTTGCCGCGACACCGTTATTACAGCAAATGTTGCCCGCCGTATTTGCCGACTGGCAAACGCCGCTATCCAGCGATCGCTATGATTCGCATCTTGCGCCGGGGGGCCAAAAACGTGGCCTGCTCATCGGCATGGGGATGACGGAAAAACAGGGCGGTTCTGATGTGTTGAGTAACACCACCCGCGCCGAGCGTCTGGCGGATGGGTCGTACCGGTTGGTGGGGCATAAATGGTTTTTCTCTGTGCCGCAAAGTGATGCCCATCTGGTGCTGGCACAGGCAAAAGGCGGGCTCTCCTGTTTCTTCGTCCCGCGTTTTTTACCTGACGGGCAGCGCAATGCGATCCGCCTTGAAAGGCTGAAAGACAAGCTGGGGAATCGTTCCAATGCCAGTGCGGAAGTCGAGTTTCAGGATGCTATCGGCTGGCTTCTTGGCGATGAGGGCGAGGGCGTTCGTCATATTCTGAAGATGGGCGGCCTGACGCGTTTTGACTGTGCGCTCGGCAGTCACGGACTGATGCGCCGCGCCTTTTCGGTGGCGATTTACCACGCGCACCAGCGTCAGGTGTCCGGCAAACCGCTGATCGAGCAACCGATGATGCGTCAGGTGCTCAGCCGTATGGCGCTCCAGTTGGAAGGGCAAACCGCGTTGTTGTTTCGTCTGGCCCATGCCTGGGATCGGCGTAGTGATACCAAAGAGCGACTCTGGGCGCGTCTGTTCACTCCCGCCGCAAAATTTGCCGTCTGTAAAGGCGGTATTCCGTTTGTGGCGGAGGCGATGGAAGTGCTTGGCGGCGTAGGGTATTGCGAAGAGAGCGAACTGCCGCGACTGTACCGGGAAATGCCGGTCAACAGTATCTGGGAGGGATCCGGTAACGTCATGTGTCTTGACGTCTTGCGGGTTATCAACAAGCAAACCGGCGTCGATGAGATGCTGAGTGAGGCATTCTCTGACGTCAGGGGCCAGGACCGGCATTTTGATCGCGCGGCACGTCAGCTTTTACCGCGACTGCGCAAACCTTCTGAAGCGTGGGGGCGCGATATCACCCAACAGATTTTCCTGCTGGGATGCGGAATGGAAATGTTACGGCACGCGTCACCGCCTGTTGCCCAGGCCTGGTGTCAGATGATGCTGGATACGCGCGGTGGGATGCTGTTATCCGAACGGGTACAGGACGCGTTGCTGCTGCGGGCGACGGGGGGATTACGCTGATACGTTGCCGGATGCGCTTTCGCCATCCGGCAGTCTGTTACGCGTAGAGTATGGCTTGTACGCGCCAGTTATCGGGCTGCTGCTCTTCATACATCTGAATAATGCGATACCACGACGCGCCTTGTTCATCGGCTTTTAACGCGACAATACGCTCCACATCCTGTGGGTTTCCGGAAATATTACTGACAGAGATCAGGCCAATTTCATTGAGGCCAGTCACGCAATCCGCACTCGCGAATTCGGCAGACTGCGCCGTCGTACTCACCAGTCCGGCAGTTAACAGCAGTGAGGATAAGGCAAGAGATTGTTTCATCGTCAGCTCCATTTTACGTTTCCCCGCAATGCGCAGGGCATTCCATCGCCGAAATAAACGTCCAGCCTCCTGCTGTCGGTTTATTGTGCACAGGTAAACGTATAGAGGCGTAAAGCTACGTGAAATTGGCTTAAATTCCATCAATGATTATTTACGATATAAGATGGCCTGCGAATACCACTGACCCGTCACGATGGTTTCATCAACCATGACAATAACGTAATAATCGGCTTTCGCTGCGGCGGCTTTCGCTCTGACTTCATCAACTGCATCATCCGGAGAGCCTCTGACCAGAGAGGTCACGGTTCCCATTCGCTGCAACCCTTGTGTCTGGTCACGACGAATTTCCTGCGGATGATCAGCGACGGGCGGTGCTGGCTGCGGCGTTCCCTGAAGAATGCTACATCCACTTAACAGCATCACCAACATCAAAGAGGTAAACCGACGCATCACTCTATCTCGTTTCCTGATAGCCATAGTGTAGTGCCTTATTAATTTCCCTTTGGGGGAATGTTCCCAAAATGTTACCTTCCGCGCGATTTTCGAATGAAAATGTCGTGAAAGCGTAATCCAGTTCTCAACATTATGAATCGTTGTTGAACACGCCACCTTGTTTAATAATGTGACCCATGGCATACCCACGCCAAAAGAGGTGCAAATGATTGAAATTGAAACATGTCAACTGGCGGAACATCATCTGCTTCACGCCTTTCCTTCGGGGCAACGCAGTACACCTTTGCCGTGTATTGTTTTCTACCACGGGTTTACCTCTTCCAGCCTGGTCTACAGCTATTTTGCCGTGGCGTTGGCGCAGGCCGGATTTCGGGTCATTATGCCAGACGCCGCCGGGCATGGGGCGAGTTTCAATGGTGACGAACAGGCGAGAATGGGCTGCTTCTGGCAGATTTTGCAGCAGAGCATGCAGGAGTTTACGGCGTTACGTGCGGCACTGCGTGCAGAAAACTGGCTGCTGGAGGAACGTCTTGCGGTTGGCGGCGCATCGATGGGGGCAATGACGGCGCTGGGGATCATGACTCAGCATCCTGAGGTCAAATGTGTCGCCAGCCTGATGGGCTCGGGCTATTTCACCCGTCTGGCGCGAACGCTGTTTCCTCCTTGCGCCCTGGACACGCCCGCCCGTCAGGAGGAATTCACGCATATCATTGCGCCGTTGGCGAAGTGGGATGTGTCGCAGCAGCTTGCCAGACTGGCCGACAGACCGCTGCTGTTATGGCATGGCCAGGATGATGATGTGGTGCCAGCGGCGGAAAGTGTCCGTTTACAGCAGGCGATGATTCAGGCCGGCCTCGACCACAATCTGACCTGTCAGTGGCAAGCAGGCGTGCGCCATCGCATTACGCCCGAAGCCCTGGCCGCAACGGTGTCGTTTTTCCGTCAGCATCTCTGACGCCTGGCGCCAGCTGCCATACGTCATTATGCAAAAAAAGCCCCCTGAACAGGGGGCAAGTCAAACTATGGCTTTCTTTTCGTTGGACTTTCCTGGTGCTAGCGATAAATATCCGCGCTGGCGTGGATGTTGCCGTTGCTACCCGGTTCCCGCATCAGGATCACATGATAGTACGTTGCGCCCTGCGCGTCGGTCTCTTCATTCAGGGCCCTTTCTGCATCACTTTCAGTGGCGAAGTTATGATTGATGTAAATGACGCCTAAGCTCTGCACATCATCCATGTTTCGGGCTTGCTGGTGGTCTATTTCAATGGCGGCGAAGGTATTTGCACTGAGCAACAGTCCCGCCAGAAGGGTGACAAAACGGATTCGCATACCTACCTCCTCGACAACTGACTCTGATTAGTGGTTTCTCCTGTTAGTCGATAACGTCTCATTTAATTTTAATCGCTACTTTGTCGGTCGATAGCGACCATTTCTGATGCAGTTGTTCAAAAAATTACCGCGATCCGTTCTTTCTGAGCGTAAACAATCGGCTAGCCTGTTTTGCTGTGGCGAAAAATACCTGTTTTTCTGGCAAGAACACTTACCGAATCGTCAATATCACTGCCGGCCATCGCCGCTTATAGTGAGCCGAAACATAAAGTTAACTTTATGATAATAAGGCAAAAAGATATGGATACTTCATTCATGGATTTCAGCTACTTCGCCATTATGTTTATGGTGGCGCTGATAGCGGGTTTTATTAATGTGGTTTCAGGCGGCGGTGGGTTCTTATCGATTGGGGCGCTGTTGATCTCAGGATTGCCGCCAGCCAATGCGCTGGCGACCAATAAGATTCAGGCGCTGGGCAGTTCATTGACGTCGGGGATCTACTTTCTGCGTCGTGGACATATCAACGTCCAGCAGCATAAGTTTGTCTTTTTAGCGGCGTTTGTGGGATCGGCGCTGGGGACGACGCTGATCCAGTTCATTGAACCGGAACTGCTGAAAAAACTGTTGCCGGTACTCATCATCGCGGTAGCGCTCTACTTTATTTTCGCCCCCAATCTCACTGAACCGAAAAAGAAGCAACAGGTGTCACTGTTTCTCTTTTCTCTGATAGGGGGAGGGTGCGTTGGTTTCTATGATGGATTCCTCGGCGCCGGGGCCGGTTCCTTTTATACCCTGTGCTACATCCTGTTGTGGGGTTACAGCATCGATAAAGCGCAAATTCACTCTAATTTCATCAACCTTGCGTCCAACATCGCCTCTATTCTGTTCTTCATTTTCGGCGGCAAGATGATCTGGTCGCTGGGGCTGGTGATGTTCGCCGGGCAGGCGCTTGGCGCACGCCTGGGGGCGACGGTGGTACTCACGCGTGGGAAGAAAGTGATCAGACCGATGATCGTGATTGTCTCTATCTGCATCAGCGGCAAAATGCTGTTGGATATGTATTAAGGACGTCCTGACAAATATTCCTGGAATCACCTTGAGTTTGCGGCCTGACACCAGTATTATGACGCGTCAATTTTTCAGCCGACCTTTAACACGTTCCTTGCCTCCATGGGCCGCGGCTGACCCAGACAGGAGGCTGAATAATCCGTAAGGAGCAATTCGATGCGTCATTACGAAATCGTTTTTATGGTCCATCCTGACCAGAGCGAACAGGTTCCGGGTATGATCGAGCGTTACTCTGCTGCCATCACTGGCGCAGAAGGCAAGATCCACCGTCTGGAAGACTGGGGCCGCCGTCAGCTGGCTTACCCGATCAACAAACTGCACAAAGCACACTACGTTCTGCTGAACGTTGAAGCTCCGCAGGAAGTGATCGATGAGCTGGAAACAACTTTCCGCTTCAACGACGCCGTTATCCGCAGCATGGTAATGCGTACTAAGCACGCTGTTACCGAAGCATCTCCGATGGTTAAAGCGAAAGACGAGCGCCGTGAGCGTCGCGATGATTTCGCAAACGAAACCGCAGATGATGCTGAAGCTGGGGATTCTGAAGAGTAATTTCTGATGACCAACCGTCTGGTGTTGTCCGGCACCGTGTGCAGGACCCCCCTTCGAAAGGTCAGTCCATCAGGAATTCCGCACTGCCAGTTCGTGCTTGAGCATCGTTCTGTGCAGGAGGAAGCCGGATTTCACCGGCAGGCGTGGTGCCAAATGCCCGTTATTGTTAGCGGACACGAAAACCAGGCCATTACTCACAGTATAACGGTCGGTAGCGCAGTGACCGTTCAGGGGTTCATCTCTTGCCACAAGGCAAAGAACGGCCTGAGCAAAATGGTTCTGCATGCCGAGCAGATTGAATTGATAGATTCTGGAGACTAGCCATATGGCACGTTATTTCCGTCGTCGCAAGTTCTGCCGTTTCACCGCGGAAGGCGTTCAAGAGATCGACTATAAAGATATCGCTACGCTGAAAAACTACATCACCGAAAGCGGTAAGATTGTCCCAAGCCGTATCACCGGTACCCGTGCAAAATACCAGCGTCAGCTGGCTCGCGCTATCAAACGCGCTCGCTACCTGTCTCTGCTGCCGTACACTGATCGTCATCAGTAATCGGTCACGGTCCATTAATACGACTTTGAGAGGATAAGGTAATGCAAGTTATTCTGCTTGATAAAGTAGCAAACCTGGGTAGCCTGGGTGATCAGGTTAACGTTAAAGCGGGCTATGCTCGTAACTTCCTGGTACCACAGGGTAAAGCTGTTCCTGCTACCAAGAAAAACGTTGAATACTTCGAAGCACGTCGCGCTGAACTGGAAGCTAAACTGGCTGACGTTCTGGCTGCTGCAAATGCACGCGCAGAGAAAATCAACGCACTGGAAACCGTTACCATCGCGTCTAAAGCAGGCGAAGAAGGTAAACTGTTCGGTTCCATCGGTACCCGCGACATCGCTGATGCAGTGACTGCAGCTGGCGTTGAAGTGGCTAAGAGCGAAGTTCGTCTGCCGAACGGCGTTCTGCGTACCACTGGTGAGCACGAAGTGGACTTCCAGGTTCACAGCGAAGTATTCGCTAAGCTGACCATTAACGTTGTTGCAGAATAAGTTTTTATTCTGACAACTTCGTAAGAAACGCCGACCTTGTGTCGGCGTTTTGCTTTTCTGCTCCCCTCATTTTTCGCGCTGGCTATTCTTTATCCTTTTCGGGATAATCACTAAAAATAAAACATAATTTCAATATGGTGATGAATGGATACTCCGCACCCACAACCTCTGTTTGCGCGTAAAAATGTTGTCTGGCTGAGCGCGGCGTTTTGTTGCCTGCTCTGGGGCAGCGCCTATCCGGCCATAAAGAGTGGTTATGAGATCTTCCAGATCGCCGCTGACGATATCCCGTCCAAAATTGTTTTCGCCGGTTACCGCTTCCTGTTCGCAGGCCTGCTGTTACTCTTGCTGGCGATAGCGCAGCGTAAGCCGATAGGCCGTCTGAGTTCCCGGCAGTTTGGGCAATTGACGCTGCTGGGGGTGACGCAAACCTCGCTGCAATACATCTTCTTTTACATCGGCCTGGCGTTCACTACCGGCGTGAAGGGGTCGATCATGAATGCCACGGGCACCTTCTTCAGCGTGCTGCTGGCGCACTTCATCTATCAGAACGACAAGCTGAGCTACAACAAAACGCTGGGATGTATTCTCGGTTTTACCGGCGTGATGGTGGTGAACTTTAACAGCGGGCTGCTGGATTTTAGTTTTACCCTGGCGGGCGATGGCTCGATTGTGATGGCGGCATTTATTCTCTCCGCCGCGACGCTTTACGGTAAGCGACTTTCTCAGACGGTGGATCCAACGGTGATGACGGGCTACCAGTTAGGGATTGGCGGCCTGGTGTTGGTCATTGGCGGTTATGTCTTTGGCGGCACACTGGCGGTCCACGGACTCGCGTCGGTGGCGATTCTCGGTTATCTGACGTTGCTCTCTTCGGTGGCGTTCGCGCTGTGGAGTATTTTGCTCAAGTACAACCGTGTGGGGATGATAGCGCCGTTTAACTTCCTGATCCCGGTCTCCGGGGCGGTGCTGTCCGCGATTTTCCTCGGCGAGAATATCCTGGAGTGGAAATACGCGATCGCGCTGCTGCTGGTCTGTTCGGGGATATGGTGGGTCAATAAGGTGAAGCGGTAACGCCACTAATGTCGTTGTTGGCCGGATAAGGCAAAGCCGCCATCCGGCACTGCGCTGATGTGCCTGATGGCGCTGCGCTTATCAGGCCTGCCAGACGACGGCAATATGCTTTAACGTGCGCGGATAAAGCTGCCGTCAGGCTGGCGGGTAAACAGCACCTGTTGATTGTTTCCGGCATCGATGGTCAGCCCGGTCACCACGCCGTTTGCATTCTGGCGAATCTGCACCATCTGCCCATTTTGCAGATTACTGAGCGGTTTGCCCGCACCTTCAACCTGCGCCATTGCGTACACGTCAGTTGGCGGCAGTCCGTGGTCACGGAACAGTTGCGCCATCGTTTTACCGGACTCAACCCGATAAGAGCGCCACTGCTGGTCAATACCGCTGTCTTGCTGGAAAGGCTGAGTTTGCGGCTGTGCTTGCTGTGCCTGAGGTTGCTCTTCCGGCTGGCCTTCCTGAACAGGTTCCGGCGCAACGGGCGCGACTTGTCCGGGATCGTTTTGTGGGGCGACAAGCTGAGCCTGAAGTTGTGCTTCTGTCGGTGGTTGAGACTGCGACTGGAGATCCAGCGGCGCGTCACGGGTTACCGCTGGCGCATCGTTTGTGTCGCTTGAGGGAAGCAGGAAACCGACGATCAGCACAATCGCCGCAATGATAATGCCGCGGCGGTGCATAGGCGGAAGCGGATCCATAATGCGAAAATTGTCCGGTGCATGCCAGATTTTCGCCAGGGTTGGTTTTAATTCAAAGCGCCCGGGCATGGCTTTCCTCCTGCTCCGCGTCTCGTTCCTCAATCATAGAGTATAGACAGCTAACGCTATGATGTTCGTGATATTCCCCGTTTTTGGCACATATACAGGGGGATATCCCTATTGTTTCTTTTTCGTCGTGATTTGTCATCCTCCCCGAGACAACATTTTACCGGGAGAAGCCTGGCTGTTATGCTGCCCGCTACTTTTTTATATCCGATGAAAGGAAATACGATGGCAACCCCGACTTTTGACACTATCGAAGCGCAAGCAAGCTACGGCATTGGTTTGCAGGTAGGACAGCAACTGAGCGAATCCGGACTGGAAGGGCTGTTGCCTGAAGCGCTGGTTGCCGGTATTGCTGACGCGCTGGAAGGCAAGCAGACAGCCGTGCCGGTTGATGTGGTACATCGCGCCCTGCGTGAAATTCATGAACGTGCGGATGCCGTACGTCGCGAACGCTTCCAGGCGATGGCAGCGGATGGCGTGAAGTATCTGGAAGAAAACCGTGAGAAAGACGGTGTGAACAGCACGGAGTCTGGTCTGCAATTCCGCGTCCTGACTCAGGGCGAAGGCGCTATCCCGGCTCGTACTGACCGCGTTCGCGTACACTACACCGGTAAACTGATCGACGGTACCGTCTTTGATAGCTCCGTTGCGCGCGGCGAACCGGCAGAATTCCCGGTAAACGGCGTGATTCCTGGCTGGATTGAAGCGCTGACCCTGATGCCGGTTGGCTCTAAATGGGAACTGACCATTCCTCAGGAACTGGCTTACGGCGAACGTGGCGCTGGCGCTGCGATCCCGCCATTCAGCACCCTGGTGTTTGACGTCGAACTGCTGGAAATCCTGTAAGTAGTCACTTCTGTTCCCCTCCATGCCGGAGGGGGACGAAAAATGCGCAATAACGCTGCCTGATTGCCGGGTATCGGAATTTTATCTTGCAAATGCATCAGTTGCGTGTATTTTTGTGAGCTAATTCGCGTTACCAGAGTGATATGACACTCACTTTAAACATATAATTAACATAATATTTAAATCTTAGTATTCATCCCGCCGATTCTTACCTAATATCGATAAGTCCTGAAAACAGGATCGTCGTATCATAGATGCACAACAGACGCATTAAAGGCCGCAGAGCCCGCACAACACAGACAGGTACAGGAAGAATAAAACATGGTAGATCAGGTAAAAGTCGCCGCCGACGAACAGGCTCCGACTGAACAGTCGCTACGGCGCAATCTTACAAACCGACATATTCAGCTTATCGCCATCGGCGGCGCCATTGGTACGGGCCTGTTTATGGGGTCGGGTAAAACGATCAGTCTCGCCGGGCCGTCGATCATTTTTGTTTATATGATCATCGGCTTCATGCTCTTTTTCGTGATGCGCGCAATGGGAGAATTGCTGCTCTCGAATCTGGAATACAAATCTTTTAGCGATTTTGCTTCGGACCTGCTGGGACCGTGGGCAGGTTATTTCACCGGCTGGACCTACTGGTTCTGTTGGGTGGTGACCGGGATGGCAGATGTCGTCGCGATTACCGCCTACGCGCAGTTCTGGTTCCCCGGTCTTTCCGACTGGGTCGCCTCGCTGGCGGTGGTGATCCTGCTGCTGAGCCTTAACCTTGCCACCGTGAAAATGTTCGGTGAGATGGAGTTCTGGTTCGCGATGATCAAAATCGTCGCCATCGTGTCGCTGATTATTGTCGGCCTGGTGATGATTGCCATGCACTTCCAGTCGCCAACCGGTGTGGAAGCGTCGTTTGCTCACCTGTGGAATGACGGTGGCTGGTTCCCGAAAGGCATTAGCGGCTTCTTTGCTGGCTTCCAGATAGCGGTCTTCGCTTTCGTTGGTATTGAACTCGTAGGTACTACCGCCGCGGAAACCAAAGACCCGGAGAAATCCCTGCCGCGCGCGATTAACTCGATTCCGATTCGTATCATCATGTTTTACGTCTTTGCGCTGATCGTCATCATGTCTGTGACGCCGTGGAGTTCGGTGGTGCCGGATAAGAGCCCGTTCGTTGAGCTGTTCGTGCTGGTGGGTCTGCCTGCCGCTGCGAGCGTGATTAACTTCGTGGTCCTGACGTCCGCCGCGTCCTCAGCAAACAGTGGTGTCTTCTCCACCAGCCGTATGCTGTTTGGTCTGGCGCAGGAAGGCGTGGCGCCGAAAGCGTTCGCTAAGCTGTCTAAACGCGCCGTTCCGGCGAAAGGGCTGACCTTCTCCTGTATCTGCCTGCTGGGCGGCGTAGTGATGTTGTATGTCAATCCAAGCGTGATTGGCGCGTTCACCATGATCACGACGGTGTCGGCCATCCTGTTTATGTTCGTCTGGACCATCATCCTGTGCTCATACCTGGTGTATCGCAAACAGCGTCCACATCTGCATGAGAAGTCGATCTACAAAATGCCGCTCGGTAAAGTGATGTGCTGGGTATGCATGGCGTTCTTCGTCTTCGTGCTGGTGCTGCTGACTCTTGAAGATGATACCCGTCAGGCGCTGATCGTCACGCCGTTGTGGTTCATTGCGCTGGGTCTGGGCTGGTGGCTGATTGGTAAGAAGCGGATGGCAGGCGTTCGTTAATTCGATTGCCGGATAGCGCTGCGCTTATCCGGCCTGTAAACTGACAAAAAAAGAGCCGCGACGCGGCTCTACAATTCCATGAATCAGGGCGCTCTCGGGCGCCTTTTTTATTCGCCTGCGAGGGCACGCGGGAACAACACATTGTTTTCTAAGCTGATGTGTTCCATCAGGTCATCAATCATCTCATTGATGCCGTTGTACATCGCTTTCCAGGTGGTGCACGCTTCTGGCGGGATCGTCACGTTCTGAGTGGTGTGTTTAATCACTTCCAGCAGTTCCCCCGCGTCATCATGCTCACTTTCCATGACGCTGATCGGCCCCATCGCCTGGCTGCCCATGCCCTGTTTGATCATCGGGAACAGGATCTGTTCCTCTTTCATCATGTGGCTTGAAAGCTCCTGATGTAGCATGGTCAGATACTTCGCCAGGCCTTTTGGTACGTTGGGCTTATCAGCATGAACGCGTTCAACTTTGGTAGCTTGCAGGATCAGTTCCGGCAGTTGTTCACGGTGTCTGTCGTGATAGCGCACGATGATGTGGTCGATAATTTCGGCCAGCGGCGCGGTACGCCAATCTTTATCGATCGGCTGTTCAGCCAGCTGCGCCAGTTGCGCTTCGATAGCATCAACATCCAGCTCTTTACGGGCGGCAGCACGCGCCAGCGTCTGCTTACCGCCGCAGCAGTAATCCATATCGTACTTACGAAACAGGGCCGAAGCGCGAGGGATAGAGAGCGCCAGTTCACCTAAAGGTTGATCGCGATAAGCCATAGCCGTTACCTCATTCTCAATAATATAAGGTGTATTTTAAATGCAACTTTAATCAAGCGCTATAACCCTTTCGGGGGGATGAATTAACGACCTGGCTCTGAAAGTGGAATGACGCGTGGTTTTTCCGGTTTTGCTCTGACCGCCACCACCACGCCGATAACCAGCAAGGCGATACCGCTGAGCGTCAGAACAGGGGGAAGGGCCTGACGCAAGATGAAGGTGTACAGTAAACCCGCCAGCGTTTCGAACACAATCAATGGGCCGAGGATCACCGTTGGTAATCGCTGGCTGGCAATATTCCAGCACAGCGCGCCTACCCATGAGCACAGCACCGCGATCGCCACCATCAGGCCTACAAACACCGCCGGTCGCGGGCCGAATGGCAGGGCGAAGTCAGGTGTTTGCCCATGCAGCCAGACGCAGGCGACGAGGTAGCCCAGCAGCGACACGGGCAGGGTCACCAGCGCCTGCGCCGTCGCCCACATCATCGGGTGTTTATCTGGATTTTCCCGCAGCCAGCGGGCATTACGCAGCGCATACCAGGCCCAGCACACCACCGATACCAGCGCCAGCGCGATGCCGGAACCGTAGCGCCAGCCGCTAAAATCAGGCAAGCCCTGATTGAGTTCCGCAATGTTCACGCACAGCAACCCGATGCCTATCAGCACCAGGGCTGGGGCCAGCCGTAGCCAGGAGAGCCTGCCGTCGCGATGGCTGTACAGCAGGTTGGCAAATACCGGAATGACGACCGGCAGCGTGCCGATGATCATCGTTGAGACCGGCGCGCCGGTGCGCTGAATGGCGCTGGCAAGGCAGACGTAATAAATCAGGTTGCCCATCATGGTCAGCGCCAGCGCGGTCAGCCAGTCTTTCGCCGAAAGCTGCCGCAGGCGCACGCGTCCGAGCCACGCCAGCGGCAGGGCAATCAGGCCTAATGCCAGATAACGCCCCATCGACTGCAGCACCGCCGGATATTCCGGCACGATCAACGGTCCGACAAAAATCAGTCCCCACATCAACCCTGCCAGCAGGGCGTACAACACACCGCTAATCATGCTTTACATCCACATCGTTAAACATGACGAAAGTGTAGGCAGGGAACCGGGGCGCGTATTGTATGAGCTTGCGCATTAGCGCGAATAAACCTGTTTTTGATAGCGCACGGGAGTGATGCCGTAGCGATGGGTAAAGGCGCGGGTGAGATGGGACTGATCGGTCAGGCCGGTCGCGGCGGCAACGTCCGCAGCGGGCATGCCGAGTGTCAGAAAGCCTTTTGCCCGCCACAGACGGATCGCCATCAGCATCTGGTGCGGCGTTACGTGGAAATGGGCTTTGAACTGACGCTGAAAATGCCAGGGGCTTAGCGAGGCAACGCGTGCCAGTTCATCAAGGGTGACCGGGCGCATGTAGTTGTCATGCAAATAGTCGCGCACGCGCTCAAAGCGATGCGCGCCTTCCTGCGGCACCGGGGCATGACGTGCCAGCGGCTGGAAGGTGTCGATCAGATCCAGCAACAATCCTTTTTGCGCCAAAGGATCGTCGGTGTGCCACAGGCCGTGGATCAGCGAACAAATCTGACGCGAGCGGCGCGGATCGTGACGCGTGACGTCGTGAAACCACCAGTGACGCACGCCAGTCACCTCTTCCAGCAGATCGGGCTCCAGATAGATCATCCGGTAGCGCCAGCCGTCGGCGGTTTCGGCCTCGCCGGTATGCAGCTCATCCGGATTCATCGTCACGACCGAGTGGGCAGGGGCAACGTACTGCGTGCCGCGATAGCGAAAGCGCTCGGCGCCGGCTTCTATCGCGCCAATACCGAACGCTTCGTGGGTGTGTGGCTCAAAGGCGTAGCGTGAGATATGCGCGTGATACAGCTCAACGCCCGGCACCTGCGCCAGATGGCGAAAGCGGGCGCTGTCTTTTTCATCGCTAAACTGCTCAGGTACACCTTGCACGTTGTCTCTCCCCACGCATCATTCTGTCATTATCAGAGAGGATGCGCGGGGATGCCACCATAATTAACCGATTATTAACACTTACAGGATACCGTTGACGCTTTCGGCCAGCGAAGTGGTCGGGCGACCGATCAACTTGCTCAGCGTGCGGCTGTCATCGAACAGGCCACCTTTGGATGCCCCGGTGTCTGAATCGGCCAGCATATCCGCCAGGCCCGCTGGCAAACCGACCCCTTTCAGCGCGGCGGCGAAATCGGCTTCGCTCAGGTTCTGATAGACGACAGGTTTGCCGCTCTGTTTACTCAGTTCTGCGGCCAGTTGGCTCAGCGTCCAGGATTCATCACCCGCCAGTTCATACACCTTCCCGGCATGGCCTTCGGTGCTGATGACCTGTGCGGCGGCGGCGGCGTAATCCGCGCGTGTCGCGGAGGCAATTCTGCCCTCGCCCGCCGCGCCGATAAACACGCCATGCTCCAGCGCAGCAGGGGCGCTGGCGAGATAGTTTTCGGTATACCAGCCGTTACGCAGCAGCGCGTGGGCAATACCGGAGTTAGCCAGCATCTTCTCGGTGTCGACGTGTTCAACGTGCAAAGCAAGGGGAGAGCGGTCGGCATGCAGCAGGCTGGTGTAGGCGATAAATTTCACGTTCGCTGCCTTTGCCGCATTAATGACGTTACGGTGCTGAGCGGCACGTTGGCCGACTTCGCTGGAGGAGATCAGCAGCAGCTTGTCCACACCCTGTAACGCCTGGGTGAATGTCGCTTCGTCACTGTAATCCGCCTGACGTACGGTGATTCCCTGTTGGCTTAACGCGGTGGCCTTCGCCGGGTTGCGAACGATCGCCACCATCTGGCTGGCAGGAATGGTTTTCAGCAGGTTCTCAATAACGTGTTGGCCCAGTTGGCCCGTCGCGCCGGTAATTGCAATCATGAGGTGACTCCTTAATGTGTCGCTTGTGTTTTATAAAGCTAGCACTTAAACTTACTTTAAGTAAGTACGCACAAAAAGGTAAGTATAAAGATGAGTGCATCGACCCTTTCTCAACAACTGCGTGACGGTAATTTGTTTGCCGAGCAGTGTCCGTCGCGTGAGGTGTTAAAGCATGTGACCAGTCGCTGGGGCGTATTGATTCTGGTGGCGCTGCGTGACGGTACCCACCGTTTTAGCGATCTGCGCCGTAAAATGGGCGGCGTGAGCGAGAAGATGCTGGCGCAGTCATTGCAGGCGCTGGAGCAGGATGGGTTTATCAACCGGGTCTCTTATCCGGTCGTGCCGCCGCACGTGGAATACAGTTTGACTCCGCTGGGCGAGCAGGTCAGTGACAAAGTCGCCGCGCTGGCGGACTGGATTGAGCTGAATTTGCCGCAGGTGTTAGCACTACGGGAAGAACGGGCGGCGTAAAACGTTGCCGGATGGCGGGGTGTCATCCGGCATTAACGTTACTTGCTTAAATCCATCTGATAAATCGCGAAACCGATGTCATCGGTAGCGACGTGTTGCATGGGATACTGGCCTTTCTCTTTGATAAACGCGGCGGCTTTATCCCCCGGCGAGGTTTCGAAGCGGATATCCAGTTTTTTCTCACTGTGAATCGACGCCAGACGCCAGTTGTTATCGGCCGCCGGATGAATTTCCCCGGCGCGTTTAGATTCCGCGCCAATCCATGCCGCCAGCACCGAGCGGTTCTCATCCGGTGATGCAAAGGCAATATGGTTGTCGCCGGTTCCGGCAAACTTACCGCCATAGGCGCGATAGTTATTGGTGGCGACCAGGAAAGTGGCATTCGGGTCAATCGGCTTGCCGTTGAAGGTCAGATTTTTAATCCTTTCTGCGGACGGATTTACCGTCTGGCATTCACCGTCATAGCGTGCGGGCTGTGAGACATCAATCTGGTATTCCACGCCATCAATCACATCGAAGTTATAGGTGCGAAATCCATCCCAGTTGATGAGCGACTGCGGCTTGCTGCTGGTGACATCGATCTGATTAAACTGCCCGGCTGAGCACTCCAGCCACTCTTTTACCTCTTTACCGTTGGCTTTAACAACCACCAGGGTGTTCGGGTACAGGTAAAGGTCAGCGGCATTGCGGAAAGTCAACTGGCCTTTTTCGACTTCGACAAAACTGGCCGGATCGTTCTTGCGCCCGCCAACTTTAAACGGAGCGGCGGCGGAAAGCACCGGCAGTTTCGCCAGATCCGGATCGCCCTGAATGAAATGTTCGACATAGGCTTTCTGTGCGTTATTGACCACCTGAACGGTCGGATCGTCCTGCACCAGCGCCAGATAGCTGTACATGTTATCAGCGGATTTGCCGATCGGCTGGCTGACAAATTCGCGCGTCGCGTCGTGGTCAGCTTTCAGAATATCCACCAGTTTGCGGTCTTCGGCAGCGAGTGATTTCTTCGCGGCGGCGTCGTAAATGGGGCGCGCTTCGGCTTTGGCCTGCGTCACCTGCCATTTGCCGCTGTCGTTATTGAGCACCAGATCCACCACACCCAGATGATCGCCCCACATGCCCGGCATCACCGCCGGCACGCCGTTCAGCGTCCCTTTTGCGATATCCGCGCCTTTGATGTTGGCAAAGTCTTTACCGGGAAAGACCGCGTGAGCATGACCAAACATGATTGCGTCCACGCCTGGCACTTCACTGAGATAATAAACCGAGTTCTCAGCCATGCTCTGGTATGGGTCAGCAGAGAGTCCCGAGTGCGCGATCACCACCACCACATCGGCTCCTTTTTCACGCATTTCCGGCACATATTGACGTGCGGTTTCGGTAATATCGTTAACCGTCACTTTGCCGCTCAGGTTCGCTTTATCCCAGGTCATGATCTGCGGAGGGACAAACCCGATATAGCCGATTTTCAGCGTCTGCTTATGGCCTTCCTGATCGACGACATCCGTCTCTTTAATAAGATAAGGGGTAAACAGCGGCTTTTGGGTCTTAACGTCGATGATATTGGCGTTAACGTAAGGGAATTTCGCGCCAGCCAGCGCTTTTTGCAGATACTCCAGCCCGTAGTTGAACTCATGGTTACCGAGGTTACCCACCGCGTAATCCAGCGTATTCAGCGCCTTGTAGACCGGATGGATATCCCCCTCTTTTAGCCCTTTGGCCGCCATATAGTCGCCCAGCGGACTGCCCTGAATCAGATCGCCATTGTCGACCAGCACGCTGTTTTTGGCTTCATCGCGTGCGGCGTTAATCAGGCTTGCGGTGCGTACCAGTCCGAATTTTTCGGTTGCGGTATCTTTGTAATAATCGAAATCCATCATGTTGCCATGCAAATCAGTGGTTTCCATTATCCGCAGCTCGACGGTCGCGGCATTCACGCTGGCCGCGATCAGCGTGGCCAGAAGCGTTGCACTAAACTTAATCATCAGAGGGCATCCTTTTAAGATCTGAAACACAGTAAAAAATGTATTTATATCTTCTTGCTTACAGAACTGTGAAGCATGCATCAGTTTAGCAAGCAAAACCGCAGACACTATCACAGTTGGCGGATTCGCTTTTGATCGGGTATAAGTAAAACAATGAGTTAAGACCACTGCCACAAATGAGGTGGAGAATGTTAGAACACGTATGCCAGCTTGCACGGAACGCGGGCGATGCCATTATGCAGGTCTATGATGGAGTCAAACCGATGGAGATTGCCAGCAAGCAGGACGACTCCCCGGTGACAGCGGCCGATATCGCGGCGCACGCGGTGATTGTTGAAGGGTTGACGCAATTGACGCCGGATATTCCTGTGCTCTCCGAAGAGGACCCGCCAGCCTGGGAAGTGCGCCAGCACTGGCAGCGCTACTGGTTAGTCGATCCGCTGGATGGCACCAAAGAGTTCATCAAACGCAACGGCGAGTTCACCGTAAACATTGCGCTTATCGAGAAGGGCAAACCGGTACTGGGCGTGGTCTATGCGCCGGTGATGAAAGTGATGTACAGCGCGGCGGAAGGCAAAGCCTGGAAAGAAGAGTGCAATGTGCGCAAGCAAATTCAGGTACGTGACGCGCGTCCGCCGCTGGTGGTGATTAGCCGCTCTCACGCAGACAACGAACTGAAAGAATATTTACAACAACTGGGCGAGCACCAGACGACGTCGATTGGTTCGTCGCTGAAGTTCTGCCTGGTCGCGGAGGGGCAGGCGCAACTGTACCCGCGCTTTGGACCGACCAACGTCTGGGACACCGCTGCGGGTCATGCCGTCGCGGCAGCGGCCGGGGCGCACGTTCACGACTGGCAGGGTAAACCGCTGGATTACACCCCGCGTGAATCGTTCCTCAACCCCGGCTTCCGGGTCTCTATTTATTAAGTAACTTATGCAGCAGGGCAATGACCTGCTGCACCTCTTCCTGGGTTAGCGCCCCGTCTTTCGCCCACTGTACGCGACCCTCTTTATCAAGCACCGCGATAGCAGAGCTCTCTTCATCCAGTTGCCAGGCTTTACGGGCCACGCCGTTACT
The DNA here is from genome assembly GCF_002880615.1 of Citrobacter freundii complex sp. CFNIH2. Taxonomy (NCBI): domain Bacteria; kingdom Pseudomonadati; phylum Pseudomonadota; class Gammaproteobacteria; order Enterobacterales; family Enterobacteriaceae; genus Citrobacter; species Citrobacter freundii complex sp. CFNIH2. Next base: position 4,697,879 of record NZ_CP025757.1, read on the forward strand.
GTCGACAATAAACTGCGACCACGGGTAGAGCTTCTTATTGCTCTCGAGGCTGCTGCGCACAAACATACCGGAGCCAGGAATCGCGTCGTCAGTGTTGACGATCGTCGTGGTCTGGTAAACGTCATGGGGCAGCTTAGCCGCTTTGATCGCTTCAATCAGCGTCGCATTTTTTTCTTTAGCGGAGGTACGCCCGGCGATGTGCTGAAGGATTCGCACCTTCCCGGGCAACTGTGCGCTGTTCCAGCTTTTATAGCTGAACTTATCATTTTCAAGAATCAATTCGCCGCGATCGGCAATCCCTACCGGCGGGACGCGCTGGCCTGTTTCGAAGCTATGCGCGGAGGCCATTATTGGCGCCAACAGGCACGCCAGCGCCAGAATCTTACGTAAGGTCATGGTGTTTCCTTCTTATTGTTTGCAGGTGATCCGACCACTTGGGTCTGATTTTTAATCATATGTGCGAATGATGCTTTTTCCCGCAAGAGTGATGCCAGTTTGCGGACGGGCGCACAAATCCTGCGAAAAACGAAGGCTTATACTGAGGAGCGCACCCTGATTCAGAGATGATTCTGATTAACTGTAATGAAAAGGTAAATAAACTTATACGCGCTGGAAACATCGTACAGATAGTCTATAGTCAAATGGCATTAAATTTTGCGCCTTAGAACGGTTGGACCGATTGTGGTACCACAAGGGCGTGACTTAAGCAGGAGATAACAATGAAAATTTTCCAACGGTACAACCCACTGCAAGTGGCGAAGTACGTGAAGATCCTGTTCCGTGGACGGTTATATATCAAGGACGTTGGCGCTTTTGAGTTTGATAAGGGCAAGATTCTTATCCCAAAAGTGAAGGATAAACAGCATCTGTCTGTGATGTCCGAAGTTAACCGTCAGGTTCTGCGTCTGCAAACTGAGATGGCTTAACCAAAGTGCTATGCAGTAGTTTAAAAAACGGCTCCCACTGGGAGCCGTTGATGTTTGTAGGGCTACGAGTGGGTCGTGCTACCGCCAACCTTTGCTTCCAGCTCTTTACTGACCCTGTCCAGTACGTCGGGGACGAAGCGTTCGGAAAAACCGCAGGCGATAGACAGCAGGATGTATTCAGCAATATCTTTTTTGGTCTCAAACCGTAAACCATAAAGCAACGACATGGCGGTGCCGGGGCTGCTTTTCGTACCGCAACCACACGCTTCACCCAATTGTTGAATTTTCGGCAGGACGTCAATGCTAACGCTATCAACGGTGAAATTCGTATCCTGTAGCATGACGAGGAGGAGTAATAACACAAACGGGGCGAGCGTTCCTAAAACGATAGAGAGAAAGATCCCCCATTTACCGTTAACCAGTTTTAGCAGTAAATCTTCCCGATCAATCCCATCCATGTTTTCTTCAGCGATGCCCTGGATGCGCCGGACAATGCTGATAATGGCGCCAAAATAACCTGCACAAATACTCGCAATCACCAGCATTGCCGCATCACTCGTAAGCGCGAGCCGGGAATGGGCTTCCATCGAATTGGTCACAACGGTAAACGCAAAGGAGAGTGCTGACACCGCAAACATGATTAGCAGTAGTGTAATAAACAGCATTTTATATTTTGCGATTACTTTCTCTTTGTTATCAAGGAAATGGTAGAATTTATGCAATAACCCGGAAATAAAAAGCGTCTCTTTTCTCAGGATTTCTTCATCGGCAATGGCCGTTTCTCCATCCTTGTTGTAGATATATTTCTCAGATTCCTTCGGTAATACCTCTTTATAGCGAAAAATGAGCTGCAGATAATACTTATCCAGGCAGTCTTTGGGCGCGATACTGATTAACTTTTTCTCGATGTAGCAGAGGTCTTCAAGCGTATCGTTATGGCTCAGGAAGCGGGCTTTAATTTCTTTAATATCATCAATATTCAGGCCAGAGGAGGGCGTTTTTAGCGCCGTGAGTTCAACCAGTTGCAGCAATTGATTAATTTTAAATCTGAACTCATCAATAATAACGTTATCGTGATTACAGAACGCCATAATGATTTCCTCTTAACAGGAATGTTAAGTGATTTTTGGCGAGCTTGTTTCATTCATCACTGATTAATTATTCGTATTTTAATCATGATTTTTGCAATAATTTGCTGGCGATGATTACGGTTTTTATTTTACGTCAATGGGTTAGCGCAAGAAGGGATAAGGAATTTTGATGAGGGGCAACAGGGTTGTTGCCCCGACGATCATCAGGATGTGCTTTCTTCTTTTGCGTCCGGCAGCTTCGGTACCAGTACGCTGGGTTTGCTGTCCAGGCGGGTCACCAGCAGCTGATCGATACGGTAGTTATCGATATCCACCACTTCGAATTTGTAGCCCGAGAACTTCACGGAATCGGTCCGTTTCGGGATTTTACGCAGCATGAACATCATAAAGCCGCCAATCGTTTCGTAGTTGCCCGACTGCGGGAACTCATCGATATCCAGCACGCGCATCACGTCATCGATCGGCGTACCGCCGTCAATCAGCCAGGAGTTCTCGTCGCGCGCCACAATCTGCTCTTCCAGGCCCTGGCCGACCAGATCGCCCATCAGCGTGGTCATTACATCATTCAGCGTGATGATCCCCACGACCAGTGCGTATTCGTTCATGATCACCGCGAAGTCTTCACCGGCGGTTTTGAAGCTTTCCAGCGCTTCAGAAAGGGTCAGCGTATCCGGAACAATCAGAGTGTTACGAATTTGCACGCCGCTGTTCAGCGCCATGCTCTGATTCGCCAGAACACGATTCAGTAAATCTTTCGAGTCAACGTAACCAATGATGTGGTCAATATCTTCGTTACAGACAAGGAACTTGGAGTGCGGATGTTCCGCCACTTTGTTTTTCAGGCTCTGCTCGTCTTCATGCAGATCGAACCAGATCACGCTTTCACGCGGCGTCATGGAGGATGGCACGGTGCGCGATTCCAGCTCGAACACGTTCTCAATCAGCTCATGTTCCTGTTTACGCAACACACCTGCGAGCGCGCCGGCTTCCACTACGGCATAAATATCATCAGACGTGATGTCATCCTTGCGCACCATCGGCAATTTGAAGATGCGGAAGATCACGTTCGCCAACCCGTTGAAGAACCACACCAGCGGCGTGAAAACAAACAGACAGAAGCGCATCGGGTTGATGATACGCAAAGCCACAGCTTCTGGCGCAATCATACCGATGCGTTTCGGGGTTAAGTCCGCGAAGAGGATAAACATACCGGTGACCAGCGAGAAGGAGAGAATAAAGCTCAACTGCTCAGAGAGTTCCGGCGACATATAGCGAGAAAATAACGTGTTAAAAGCGGGGGAAAATGCGGCATCACCCACGATACCGCCAAGAATGGCGACCGCGTTCAGACCGATTTGCACTACCGTGAAGAACATCCCCGGGTTTTCCTGCATTTTCAACACGCGTTGCGCATTGAGATTGCCTTCATCGGCCAGCAGTTTGAGTTTAATTTTACGTGAGGCGGCAAGTGAGATCTCGGATATCGAGAAGAACGCACTCACAGCGATCAGGCAAAGAATAATGAAAATACTGTTTAACATATCTTATCCGGCGTCACGCCAGATCCTCGGAAGGGAAGTTGATAAATCCATGTGGTATAGCTTAATGAAAACCGGCTCGTAGAGGTGAGCCGGTAAGTTCAGGGGCTAGTATAGCGTAAGGGACTGTAAAGCCGCCAGAGGCTTAATTTTCAGCGGTAGCCGTTCGCCTCTTATCGCGTGTGTCCGGCGTGGCGTCCCAGATTTCATCGTAGGCGAAGCCTGTGAGTGACTTAATGACGGCGCGGGTCTCTTCGTCGCAATCTTCACATTTACCGCCAAGTTTGCGGCGCGCCACCTCTTTAATCAGAATTTTGTGCGTCTTTTGCGTCAGTTTAAAGCGGAACGTGGTGTAAAAGCTGACGGCCAACAGGGCGGCGGTGGCAAATATCATCAGACCAATGATCGCGTGCAGCGCGCTGACGGGTTGCGAACCGCCGCCTTTAACAAAACCGCTCTCTTCCAACACCACGCCAATCAACATAATCGCCAGCGCGACGGTGCTTTTGCGGGTCAGCACCATCACCCCGGCAAAAATGCCTTCCCGGCGCTGACGGGTGACGATCTCATCCACATCCGGAATAAAGCTGTAGATATTCCACGGGATGTAGTACAACCCGGCTTTTGCCAGGCCGAACAGGACAAATATCGCGGAAAAGAGCAGTGCCGGGAGTTGGATATCGCCCAGATAAAGGGTCAACAGACAGGCCAGAACAAAGAAAATGCTGCCATAGGAGAGGCGCAGCGCTGCGGAAGGCGTCATGTTGAGCTTATTCATCAATTGCATAAAGCCGAACGTGCCGGGGACTGAGACAAATGCGGCAATACTTAAAAGGCCAGAAACCGTTGCCGCATCCTGTTTTAATCCATAGACCACGTAATAGGTAAATACCGCGCCAAAGACATCCAGGGCGGTGAATGAACAAATATAGATAATAATGTGCTGGCGAAAAATACGCAGTTTAAAGGCGGAAAAGAGATCCACAACCAAATACTTCAGGTGATTAAATAATCCTGTACTGCGCTGTGTGTCCGGCGTGAATTCATATTCTTCTCGCACATCTTTTGCTTCCCAGGTTGTCGCCCAGGTGGTGAATACCGCAATACAATAGATAATCGCAAATACGATCCCGGTCAGGGTATAGGTCAATGAATTATCTTTACCCGTATATTGCATAATAATACCCGGAACGGAAACCGCTAAAAAACCGCCCAACTGTGAACACATCATGCGCACGCCGGAGAGGCGAGTTCGTTCGCTGAAGCGGTTGGTCATCTCTGCCGATAGCGTCTCCCAGGGAACCAGCACCATCGCTGAGAGCAACTCGATGGAAAGATACGTTCCCAGGTAATACCAGTAACTCATGTCGGTAATCCACACCAGCGCGTAGAGAAACATGAGCGGAGCACTGATCAATAAAAAGAAACGACGGCGGCCAAACTTTTTGCCCAGCCAGGTATTGCCAAAATTATCGGTAATATAACCCATCACTGGGCTTAATATTGCATCGATGATACGTGCAATCGCAAATATAGAACCGGCTTCCAGTACAGACAGTCCACAATAGGTGGTGTAAAAAAATAACAGCCAGGTGCCAATAACTGCGAATGCACCGCCACCAAATAAATCGGTTACGCCATAGCCAATCGCTACGCCGTAACCTACTCTACGTTCAGTAGGTTTCGCCATATCATTATTCCTGTAGGGTCACTTGATTGCCGGATTGCCTTATCCGGCCTGCATTCACTTTCTGCGGGTTTATTTCTCCAGAGTTATCCAGGTCCGTAATTGCGACGAACGATAAATAGCATCGACAATCTGCAATGATTTAGCGGCTTCGTGAATGTTGCATACGTTCCCGGTGGTGGGATGGTGGAGGGCGTAATAGAACTGACGGATCGCTTCACGATGGCCGACGCCCCAGTAACGTTTACCGCTGCCATCGGGGGCGGCGTCGCTTGCCAGCTTTTGCCGCGTCTCCCCGTTGATATGCCACAGCTCGCTTCCCTCAAGGAGCAACGTGCCTTTTTCGCCGTGGATTTCCAGCTGTAGCGGTGAGTTGGTGGTGTGGCAGTTGCTGGCATAAAACAGTCCACGCGCGCCGTTGCGAAAGGCAAAAGTCGCCATGGCGCTGTCCTCACCGTCGATGGTACTGGCAAGCCAGGTGCTATCGACCACCCCCTTGACCCGCGTTGCGCCTTCGCCAAACCACTGCATCAGATCGAGCGTATGGATCGCCTGGTTGATCAGCAGACATCCGCCTTCGGTGGCTGATTTTCCGCGCCAGGGACTGGCAGTGTAATAACTACCGCCACGCGACCAGGTCAGCACCGCTTTCATTGCGAGCATCTTGCCGATGACGCCCTCCTGCAACTGCTGCTTCATGGCGAGGCTGGTGGGATTGAGCCGGTTTTGATAACAGATCCCCAGCTTGCCCCGCGCATGGGCGAGGGCCGTCTCGATTTCACCCACGTCCAGCGCGCGCATCACCGCCGGTTTTTCGCAGAACACATGTTTTCCTGCCGCCAGCGCGGCAAGGATCATCGGTTTATGCAGATAGTGCGGCGTACAAATATGCACAACGTCGATCGCGTCATCCCAGAGCATTTCGCGGTAGTCATGATAAAAATGGCAATCATAAAGCGCCGCCAACTGCCGTCCTTTGTTGATGTCCGTTTCGGCAATTGCGCGCAGCCTGACGTTGGGTAACTGCTGCAGCGCCTCTGCGTGGATGGCATGGATCGCGCCACCGCCGATAATGGCGGCATTCACTGTGTTCATGGTGCCTCCCGTCACGCGCTTGCGTTTGCCTGCATCTGCGCCTTAACGCACAGTTCCGCCGCCTTAAAGGCGTGTTCCTGCGTCATGGCGTTTTCGGTGCGCTGGATACAGTCGAGGATGAGCTGACCAAAGTAGGGAAAGCCGACTTTGCCCGCGACGGGATAGCGGAATTCGCCCTCTTTGTTGACCAGATAGACCACATCCTGCTCACCGCGAGTGAGATCGACATATTTGCGGATTTCGATATAGCCCTCAGTGCCGAGCAGCGTCAGGCGGCCATCGCCCCAGGTCGAAAGACCACCCGGTGTAAACCAGTCACAGCGAAAGTAGCCCGTTGCGCCGTTGTCTCCCGCCAGCATCGCGTCACCAAAGTCTTCGAACTGTGGATACTGCGGGTGATTCACGTTGCGTACCTGGCTTGCCACAATGTGCGCATCGCTGTTGCCGGTATAGAACAGAAACTGCTCGATCTGGTGGCTGCCAATATCACAGAGAATGCCGCCGAAATAGCGTCGCTCGTAAAACCAGTCCGGGCGATCGCTGCCTTCACGGTGCGGACCGGTGCCAAGGGTTTGTATGACCCGGCCAATCGCGCCCTGCCTGATCAGCTCTCCTGCGAAAACGGCGCTTTCCACATGCAGACGTTCGCTGTAGTAGACCGCGTATTTACGCCCGGTTTTTGCCACCATCGCTTTGGCGTCTTCCAGTTGTTCCAGCGTGGTTAACGGCGCTTTGTCGGTGAAATAGTCTTTCCCGGCGGCCATCACCTTCAGCCCCAGCGGACAACGTTCGGAAGGGATCGCCGCGCTGGCGACCAGGTCTATCGTTGCATCATTGAGGATCGTTTCCAGAGAATCGGCGACCTGCGCCTGCGGAAATTGCTGTAAAAAACGCGCCACTTTTGCTGGATCCGGGTCGTACACCCATTTCAGCGTCGCACCGGCCTCAGTCAACCCGTTGCACATGCCGTAGATATGGCCGTGATCGAGAGCCGCTGCGGCAATGATAAATTCGCCAGGCTTGACGACCGGCTGAGGTTTACTGGTCGGGGCGTAGTGCATTCCGTCATGCTTGTTCATTCTTCTGCTCCTGAATCTAAGTCTTTACCCAGCGGGATCGCACCGGCTTCAGCGAAATGGCTCACTGAGGTGGATTTCTGATAAAAATGCGGCGCGTTGTGCAGCAGGCCGCCCGTGCGATAAAACACATCGTCACGCTGAACAGGCAGCGTTACCACCGTACGGGTAATAGCCGATTTGTAGATAGCCGTGATCAATTCCAGCGATCGTTTGCCCTGTTCGCCATCTACCAGCGGCGCGACCTGCTGTTCAATGGCGGTTAACACGTTGTCGATTTGCCCGGTATGCAGCGTCCATTGCAGAGCCGGGGTGGCGTGGAACTGCGCCGTCAGTCTGTTTTCGCGCGCATCATCGTTTTCTGCTTGTGGGAAACCATTGTCTGCGGACTGGCTGGCAAATACTTTCCACGGCGCGGAAATGCGCGCCTTCTCGCCCTGAATCACAATTTTCTGATCTTCACCGTGGTGCACCACGGAGGCCGTCAGTTGGGTCAGCGCGCCGTTGGGGTAGCGGAAGATAGCCGCGCTGAGATCTTCCACTTCCGCATTATCGTGGGCGACGTTGGTCATCATCGCGACGACTTCACGGGGAAAACCAAGCATCCACTGGATGGCGTCAATATGGTGCACTGCGTGGTTGAGCGTGCAGCCACCGCCTTCTTTCTCCCACGTCCCACGCCACCACAAGTCGTAGTAGCAGTGTCCGCGCCACCAGAAGGAATCCACCTGAGCGTGGCAAATCTTGCCCGCCAGGCCGGAATCCACTGCCGCTTTCAAACGCCAGAAGGCGTCGGTAAAACGGTTTTGCGCGATGACCGACAGGATTTTGCCGCTGGCCTGCTGTGCGGCAATCATCGCGTCGCACTCTTCCAGCGACGCTGCCATCGGTTTTTCGCAGAGGACATGTTTGCTGCGGTTCAGGGCCGCGATGGCAATTTCCGCGTGGACGTAAGGCGGCGTACAGACATCCACCAAATCAACCGCCATCGCGCTCTCCAGCATTGCCTGATGGCTGGAGTAAATCTGGGCGTCGTGTAGTCCGTAACGCGTTTTTTTCTCTACGGCTTTTTCGGGAAAAATATCCACCAGGGCGACAATCCGACAGCGTTCAGGAAATGCCTGATAGGCCTGAATGTGCTGATGAGAGATATTCCCCGTTCCGACAATCGCGATGTTCAGCATGATCACTCCCCGCCGTTACCAGGTTCCGGAGGCGTCCAGCGTGCGGCTGGCGACCGTTTTTTCGACCGATGACGCCACATGTTCCTGCAACAACTGGTAGTAGCGCTGCTCGTCAATCGGCAGCGAGACCCAGTCGTCGGTCCAGGTGGAGAGATGCATCGCATTGGATAGCGTCAGGCCGTGAATACCCTCCTGGCCGGGGGCGATGAGGGGTTCGCCATGCAGGATGGCCGCGGTGAAATTGCGGGTAATGACAACGTGTTCGCTGCACTCCGGAGCGGTGGGGATAGTCACTTCCCAGCACTCCGGCTCGCCGAAGCCGTTTTGCCAGCGGGCATTAAATTCCGTTTCGGACTCGCGTAACCGCCAAAAGCGCAGGCGACCCTCTTCGACGACCACTTTGCCGCGATCGCCGACAATTTCCAGACGGTTCGTGCCCGGCGCCTCGGCGGTGGTGGTGATGAAGACCCCTGTCGCTCCGTTTGCGTACTCGGCATACGCCGTCACCTCGTTTTCAACTTCAATCTGCCGATGTTTGCCGAACTGGCAGAAGGCGCGCATTCGCACGGGCATACCGACCAGCCACTGCCAGAGATCGAGCTGGTGCGGATCCTGGTTCAGCAATACACCTCCCCCTTCGCCTTTCCAGGTTGCGCGCCAGCCGCCGGAGTTGTAGTAGCTCTGTGAGCGATACCAGTTAGTGATGATCCAGTTAGAGCGGCGCAGTTCGCCGAGTTCGCCGCTGTCGATCAGGTCTTTCACCTTCTGATACAGCGGGTTAGGCCGCTGGTTGTACATCATGCTGAAGACCACGTCGCACTGGCGGGCGCAGGCGTTCATCTCTTTAACCTGCGCGGTGTAGACGCCAGCGGGTTTCTCACAGAGGGTGTGGATCCCCAGACGCATTGCCATGATGGATAGCTCTGGATGGTCGTAATGCGGCGTGGCGACGATGACAGCGTCGATCAGTCCGCTCTCCAGCATGGCGCGCGCGTCGCTGAACAGCGTCACGGAATCACCCACCAACTGGCGGATAGCGGCATGCTTAGCGGCGTTGTTGTCGCAGACGGCGGTCAGGCAGGCGTCATTTACGGTTTCTGCCAGCAGATAACGGGCGTGAACTGTACCGATGTTACCCACACCAATAATGCCAAAACGTACTTTTTTCATGTCATGCCTTATTCAGGAGCAATGAGGGATAAGCGGAACATAAGAAACGCCTGGATGCCCGACAACGGGATTTTGTGAGAGCGCTTGCAGGACGAAAAATAAGTTAGCGAGCTAATTAAAAAGGTGTTTTAGAATCAATGAAGTACGTCTGCAAAAATTTGCAAAGATACATTGCGAGCGGGGTCACAGAATGCCGGGCAAGCTGAAAATGGATGAAATTGCCGCCTTAACGGGCTTCTCTGTGAGTACCGTTTCGCGGGTGCTGAGCGGAAAGGCCTACACCAGCGGCAAGGCGCGTGAGGCGATTGTGAAATGCGCACGACAACTGGGCGTGCTCGACTCGCTCGCCAGCGGGCGACTGTTGATTAACGGCATCGCCGTCTTTGCTCCGCAGCGCACGTTCACGCCGCAGGGGGATGCTTTTTACCTTGAAGTGACGCGCGGAATTGCAGAAGCGGTCGCTTCACACGATGTCTGGGTGAGCTATTGCGGTCTGGATGAGCAGCGCGCGGATATCAAAATCTTTCTGGAAAAGGCCAACCATAAAAACATCAATGCCATCATCCTGATCGGGATTGATGATCCGACGATCCATAAGCTGGCGCTGTCGCTGGAGAAACCCTGTGTGCTGATCAACTCGCAGGATCGGGAAGGGCTGCTGGATTCGGTGTCGCCGGACCATCGGGCGATTGGTAATCGGGCGGCGCAGTATCTGTTCGAGCAGGGGCACCGTCGTATTCTTAACGTCACCAGTCTGCGGCGGGAGACGATGTACTGGCGACTGGAGGGCATCAAAGAGGTTTATCGTCAGTACCAGATCCCGTTTGACGCCCATTGCGATCTGCTGGTCACGGAAGGGTTTTCTGCCGAGGAGTCGGAGAAAGCAATAGGCGAATGGCTGCACGATACGCCGTGCCATGACTGGCCGGAAGTGATTTTCTGCGCAGGAGCGCCGATGTCCACCGGTATTCTGCGCGTACTGAACGCTCACGGGGTGCGCGTGCCTGAGGATATGTCACTGATGACCACCGGCGTACAGGAGCTGGACGCCCGCATCGTGGCGACGATGAGCTGTATTACCATCCCCTGTCGGGCGCTGGGCGTAGAGGCGGTGCATCTGCTGCAACACCGCCTGAACCGACCTTGCGCGCCGGTATTTAATCTGCTGCTGAAGGGGATGCTTTCACACAAGGGCACAGTTGCCAGCGCCACGCGGCATGCGGCCCGCGTGGCGGTGGAGCGTTGATGTTATGCGTCAGGGGGTAAACAGACGCCAATCCCGCCGATACCGCAGTAGCCGTACGGGTTTTTGTGCAGATACTGCTGGTGGTCGTCCTCAGCGTAATAGAACGGCGTCGCGTTGCTGATTTCGGTGGTGATGGGACGGTCATCGCCTGCCGCGCGCATGGCGGCCTGGAAGCGCTCAAAACTGGCGCGAGCGGCGCTATCCTGTTCTGGCGTCAGTGGATAGATAGCCGAACGATACTGAGTGCCGTGGTCGTTGCCCTGTTGCATGCCCTGTGCCGGATCGTGGTTTTCCCAGAACACCTGCAGCAGTTGCTCATAACTGATGACCGCCGGGTCGTACACCACGCGTACCGCTTCGGCGTGGCCCGTTTCACCGGAGCAGACTTCCCGGTAGGTGGGGTTGGGCGTATAGCCGCCGGTGTATCCTGCCGCAGTGCTGTAAACGCCAGGCAGTTGCCAGAACAACCGTTCAACCCCCCAGAAACAGCCCATCGCGAAAATGGCGATGTCCATCCCGTCGGGGACATTTGTCATCGAGTGTTCGTTGACGGCATGCAGCGTCGCCACGGGCATCGGGGTATTGCGCCCAGGTAGTGCATCTGACGGTGAAATCAGGTGCTTTTTATCAAATAGACTCATGGTGCCATTCTCCCGAAAATCAGTAATTGGGGTTAAGGTTGTAACAAGACGCGTATTTGCACACAATAACCGTTATGAATGCGTCTACAGTAAACATAAGAAATATTTGGGTTGTCGTCTGTTTTTCAATCCCAGTTGTTGGGTTTTTGTTAAGCCGTGGATCGGCGTTATGATTTTTTTCCAGGGGTGGAAATAAGGGATTTCAGGAGAAAAAGTGCCACATATCCGTCAGTTATGCTGGGTGAGCCTGTTGTGTTTAAGCAGTTCTGCCTTTGCCGCGAACGTCCGTCTACAGGTCGAAGGGCTATCAGGAGAACTGGAGAAAAACGTCCGGGCACAACTCTCAACCATCCAGAGTGATGAAGTCACGCCGGACCGGCGCTTTCGTGCGCGCGTGGATGACGCCATCCGCGAAGGGTTAAAGGCGCTCGGTTATTACGAACCGACCATTGATTTCGACCTGCGTCCGCCTCCGGCGAAAGGGCGTCAGGTGCTGGTAGCCAAAGTGACGCCCGGTGAACCGGTGCGCATCGGTGGGACAGAAGTCATTTTACGCGGCGGCGCGCGTACCGACAGAGATTACCTGGATCTGCTGAAAACGCGTCCGGCAATCGGTACGGTGCTCGATCATGGGGATTATGACAGCTTCAAAAAGTCATTAACCAGCGTGGCGCTACGTAAAGGGTATTTCGACAGCGAATTTAATAAGAGCCAGTTGGGCATTGCGCTTGATCGCCATCAGGCGTTCTGGGATATCGATTACGACAGCGGTGAACGTTATCGCTTTGGTCACGTCTCCTTTGAAGGTTCGCAGATCCGCGAGGAGTACCTGCAAAATCTGGTGCCGTTTAAAGAGGGGGATGCGTACGAGTCGAAAGATCTTGGCGAACTGAACCGTCGGCTCTCGGCGACCGGCTGGTTTAACTCCGTGGTTGTGGCGCCCGAATTCGACAAAGCGCGGAAAACCAAAGTACTGCCGCTGAAGGGCGTGGTTTCACCGCGAACGGAAAACACCATTGAGACCGGGGTGGGTTATTCCACTGACGTGGGGCCGCGTGTGAAGACCACGTGGAAAAAGCCGTGGATGAACTCCTATGGTCACAGCCTGACGACCAGCGCCAGTATCTCGTCGCCTGAACAGCAGCTGGATTTCAGCTATAAAATGCCGCTGCTGAAGAACCCGCTGGAGCAGTACTATCTGGTGCAGGGCGGCTTTAAGCGTACCGATCTCAACGATACCGAACAGGACTCCACCACGCTTGCGGTTTCCCGCTACTGGGATCTTTCCAGCGGCTGGCAGCGCGCCATTAACCTGCGCTGGAGTCTCGACCACTTTACGCAGGGGCAGGTGACGAACACCACCATGCTGCTCTATCCCGGCGTGATGATCAGCCGCACCCGCTCGCGCGGCGGACTGATGCCTACCTGGGGCGATTCCCAGCGCTACTCTATTGATTATTCCAACACCGCCTGGGGCTCTGACGTCGACTTCTCGGTCTTTCAGGCGCAAAACGTCTGGATCCGTTCCCTGTACGATCGCCATCGCTTCGTCATGCGCGGTAATCTCGGTTGGATCGAAACCGGCGATTTTGACAAAGTGCCGCCGGATCTGCGTTTCTTCGCCGGGGGCGACCGCAGTATTCGTGGCTACAAATACAAATCTATCTCGCCAGAGTACAGTAATGGTGACCTGAAAGGGGCCTCAAAACTGGTCACCGGATCGCTGGAATACCAGTACAACGTCACCGGGAAATGGTGGGGGGCGATGTTTGTCGATAGCGGTGAAGCGGTCAGTGATATCCGCAAGAGTGATTTCAAAACCGGCGCCGGGGTGGGGGTACGCTGGCAGTCTCCGGTCGGGCCGATCAAGCTCGATTTTGCCGTGCCGGTCGGTGACAAAGATGAGCACGGTTTACAGTTTTACATCGGTCTGGGGCCTGAATTATGAGTTTATGGAAGAAGATAAGCCTCGGCGTACTGATTTTTATCCTGCTGTTGCTGGGAACGGTGGCGTTTCTGGTCGGAACCACAACCGGCCTGCATCTGGTCTTCAATGCGGCGAATCGCTGGGTACCGGGGCTGGAAATTGGTCAGGTCACCGGCGGCTGGCGCGATCTGTCGCTGAAAAATATCCGCTTTGACCAGCCTGGTGTGGCGGTTAATGCCGGGGAAGTGCATCTGGCGGTCGGGCTGAATTGCCTGTGGAACAGCAGTCTGTGCGTGAACGATCTGTCGCTCAAAGACATTAATGTGGCGATCGACAGTAAAAAGATGCCGCCTTCTGCGCCGGTCGAAGAAGAAGAGAGCGGTCCGCTGAATCTCTCCACGCCGTATCCGATCACGCTTTCCCGCGTAGCGCTGAATAACGTCAATATTAAAATCGATGACACCATCGTGTCGGTGATGGATTTTACCTCCGGCCTGCACTGGCAAGAGAAGGATCTGACCCTGAAACCCACGTCGTTGCAGGGATTGCTGATCGCGCTGCCGAAAGTGGCGGAGGTCGCTCAGGAAGAGGTGGTCGAGCCGAAGATCCAGAACCCGCAGCCGGATGAAAAACCGCTCGGTGAAACGCTGAAAGATCTGTTTTCGAAGCCGGTTCTGCCGGAGATGACGGACGTGCATCTGCCGCTCAATCTCAATATTGAAGCGTTTAAAGGCGAACAACTGCGCATCACCGGTGATACTGACCTGACGGTGCATAATCTGCTGCTGAAAGTAAGCAGCATCGACGGCAACATGAAACTCGATGCGCTCGATATCGACTCCAGTCAGGGCACAGTGAATGCCAGCGGTACGGCCCAGTTGGCCAATAACTGGCCGGTAGACATCACCCTGAACAGCACGCTGAACGTCGATCCGCTAAAAGGCGAGAAGGTGAAGCTGAAGGTGGGTGGGGCGCTGCGTGAACAACTGGAAGTGGGAGTGAACCTTTCCGGGCCGGTGGATATGGATTTGCGCGCCCAGGCGCGTCTGGCGGAAGCCGGGCTGCCGCTGAATCTGGAGGTGGTCAGTAAGCAGGTTTACTGGCCGTTTACCGGCGACAAACAGTTCCAGGCCGACGATATCAAACTCAAGCTCACCGGCAAGATGACGGACTACACGCTGTCGATGCGTACGGCGGTGAAAGGGCAGGATATCCCGCCAGCGACCATCACGCTCGATGCGAAGGGCAACGAACAGCAAATTACTCTCGATAAACTCAGCGTGGCGGCGCTGGAAGGGAAAACCGAGCTGAAGGCGCTGGTGGACTGGCAGCAGGCGATCAGTTGGCGAGGCGAATTGACGCTCGACGGCATCAATACCGCGAAAGAGGTGCCGGACTGGCCGTCGACGCTTAATGGTCTGATTAAAACCCGCGGCAGCCTGTATGGCGGTAGCTGGCAGATGGACGTGCCGGAGCTGAAGCTGACCGGTAACGTTAAGCAGAACAAAGTGAACGTTAACGGGTCGCTGAAAGGCAACAGCTACATGCAGTGGACCATTCCGGGGCTGCATCTGGCGCTGGGGCCAAACAGCGCCGACGTGAAAGGTGAGCTGGGCGTTAAAGATCTCAATCTGGATGCGACCATCGACGCGCCGGGACTGGACAACGCGCTGCCGGGACTCGGCGGGACGGCGAAAGGGCGGGTCAACGTGCGCGGTACGGTTGACGCCCCGCAACTGCTGGCGGATATCACCGCCCGTGGGTTGCGCTGGCAGGAACTGTCCGTTGCGCAGGTACGCGTGGAAGGCGACATTAAATCGACCGACCAGATTGCCGGTAACCTCAACGTGCGGGTTGAACGCATTTCGCAACCCGACGTGAACATCAACCTCGTGACGCTGAATGCCAAAGGCAGCGAAAAGCAGCATGAACTGCAGCTGCGCGTTCAGGGCGAACCGGTCTCCGGTCAGCTTGATCTGGCGGGGAGCTTTGATCGTAAAGAAGAGCGCTGGAAGGGCTCGCTGAGCAATACCCGCTTCCAGACGCCAGTCGGGCCATTGACCCTGACTCGCGCCATCGCGCTGGACTATCGTAACAAAGAGCAGAAAATCAGCATCGGGCCACACTGCTGGGCCAACCCGAATGCTGAGCTGTGCGTGCCGCAAACCATCGATGCTGGTGCCGAAGGGCGGGCGGTGGTGAATCTCAACCGCTTTGATCTGGCGATGCTGAAACCGTTTATGCCGGAGGCGACGCAGGCCAGTGGCGTATTTACTGGCAAAGCGGACGTGTCGTGGGACACCACCAAAGAAGGGCTGCCGCAGGGTAATGTCACGCTCTCCGGGCGTAACGTGAAGGTGACGCAGACGGTGAACGACGCACCGCTGCCGCTGGCGTTCGAAACCCTGAACGTGACAGCCGATCTGCGCAACAATCGTGCGGAACTGAGCTGGCTGATCCGCCTGACCAATAACGGTCAGCTTGACGGACAGGTGCAGGTGACCGATCCGCAGGGACGTCGTAACCTGGGCGGCAACGTCAACATCCGCAACGTCAACCTCGCGATGGTGAATCCCATCTTCACGCGTGGTGAGAAGGCCGCAGGTATGCTGAGCGCCAATCTGCGTCTGGGCGGCGATGTACAGAGCCCGCAGATGTTTGGGCAACTGCAACTAAGCGGGCTGGATATTGACGGCAACTTTATGCCGTTTGATATGCAGCCGAGCCAACTGGCGATGAATTTCAACGGTACCCGCTCGACGCTTGCTGGGGTGATACGAACCCAGCAGGGGCAGATCAACCTGAGCGGCGACGCAGACTGGAGCCAGATCGACAACTGGCGCGCGCGCGTGGCGGCGAAAGGAAGCCGGGTGCGTATCACCGTGCCGCCGATGGTGCGACTGGATGTTTCTCCGGATGTGGTATTTGAAGCGACGCCGAGTCTGTTCACCCTCGACGGTCGGGTGGACGTGCCGTGGGCGCGTATTGTGGTTCATGACTTGCCAGAGAGCGCGGTGGGCGTCTCCAGCGATGAAGTGATGCTCAATAACGACCTGCAACCTGAGAAGCCGCAGAGTGCCGGGATCCCGATCAACAGCAATCTGATTGTGCATGTCGGTAACAACGTGCGGATGGATGCGTTTGGTCTGAAAGCCCGTCTGACAGGCGATCTGAACGTGGTGCAGGATAAGCAAGGGCTGGGGCTGAACGGACAGATCAACATTCCGGAAGGCCGTTTCCACGCCTACGGTCAGGATCTGATTGTGCGGAAAGGCGAACTGTTGTTCTCGGGACCGCCGGACCAGCCGTTGCTGAACATCGAAGCTATTCGTAACCCGGAAGCCACCGAAGATGAAGTGATTGCTGGCGTTCGCGTCACCGGAACGGCAGACGAACCAAAGGCTGAGATCTTCTCTGACCCGGCAATGTCGCAGCAGGAAGCGCTCTCTTATCTGTTGCGCGGCCAGGGTCTGAGTAGCGATCAGAGCGACAGTGCGGCGATGACCTCAATGCTTATTGGCCTGGGGGTTGCACAAAGTGGTCAGGTTGTGGGTAAAATCGGGGAGACATTTGGCGTAAGCAATCTGGCACTGGATACTCAGGGGGTGGGCGACTCCTCCCAGGTCGTCGTCAGCGGATACGTACTGCCAGGTCTGCAGGTGAAATATGGCGTGGGTATATTTGACTCACTGGCGACACTCACGTTACGTTATCGCCTGATGCCTAAGCTATATCTGGAAGCCGTGTCTGGCGTAGATCAGGCACTGGATTTGCTCTATCAGTTTGAGTTTTAGCAATGCGAATATTTGTCTACGGCAGTTTACGAACCAAACAAGGCAACAGCCACTGGATGACCAACGCCCAGTTGCTGGGCGATTACAGTATCGATAACTACCAGTTGTATAGCCTGGGCCACTATCCAGGCGCAGTTCCGGGGAACGGAACGGTACACGGTGAGGTTTATCGTATTGATAACGCCACTCTGGCCGAGCTGGATGCGTTGCGCACCCGCGGTGGTGAATACGCACGCCAGTTGATCCAGACGCCGTACGGTAGTGCATGGATGTACGTGTACCAGCGCCCGGTAGAGGGATTAACACTGATCGAAAGCGGTAACTGGTTAGACAGAGACCAGTACTGAGAAAAACGCGCCACCTTCGGGTGGCGTTGTTTTATGCGCCGACATGCCTTTCGGGGAGTCAGCCTTCCTCTGTGTGCTTTATGACCTTTCGTCAAAATACAGGCATAAAAAAACCCTTACTGACCGGTAGCCGGCGTTCAGGGTTTTCAGCGTTCAGCGAACTTATTTCTTCGCCGCGCGCTCGAAGGAGGCCACGATTTCAGCTTTAGCGGCTTCTGCGTTGTCCCAACCGTCCACTTTCACCCACTTACCTTTTTCGAGATCTTTGTAGTGCTCGAAGAAGTGCGTGATCTGTGCTTTCAGCAGTTCCGGCAGATCGTTCACATCGTTGATGTGATCGTACTCTTTGCTCAGTTTGGTATGCGGTACGGCAACCAGTTTCGCATCTTCACCGGATTCGTCGGTCATTTTCAGTACGCCAACCGGACGGCAACGGATAACGGAGCCTGGCTCCAGTGGGTACGGAGTCGGGACCAGCACGTCAACCGGATCACCGTCCAGGGACAGGGTGTGGTTGATGTAACCGTAGTTGCACGGATAGAACATCGCGGTGGACATGAAGCGGTCAACGAACAGTGCGCCGCTCTCTTTGTCGACTTCGTATTTGATCGGATCGGCGTTAGCTGGGATCTCGATAACAACGTAGATATCTTCCGGCAGATCTTTACCGGCCGGGACGTTGAGTAAGCTCATGTCTGTTTCCTTTAACTGTGTCGTAAACAAGTGGCGAGTATTATAGCGATCTCGCGCCGAATGTCTCCGCCTGATTTCGATTTCACACGCCTCGTCCCCGCCTTTTCAGACCACTCGCATGACAGGAAAATCCATAACCATAGCCGCATCATTCATAGGTAAATGGAAGCGATTACAAACTTGTGATTAACGTTCTATTTACTTTTTTGAAGTGTGATGTAACGCAATCCGTTACATGCTCGATTGTCTATAGTTTTTTCGCGACTGTTTCTTAACCAACAATAACCTACCCTACGAGGACACAGTTATGTGGAAGCGCTTACTTATCGTCACAGCAGTTTCGGCAGCCATGTCGTCTATGGCCATGGCCGCCCCATTAACCGTAGGATTTTCGCAGGTCGGCTCTGAGTCCGGCTGGCGCGCCGCAGAGACCAATGTGGCGAAAAGCGAGGCCGAGAAGCGCGGCATCACGCTGAAAATCGCTGACGGTCAGCAAAAGCAGGAAAACCAGATTAAAGCCGTGCGTTCATTTGTCGCTCAGGGCGTCGATGCCATCTTTATTGCGCCGGTCGTGGCAACAGGGTGGGAGCCGGTGCTGAAGGAAGCGAAAGATGCCGAGATCCCGGTTTTCTTGCTCGATCGTTCCATCGATGTAAAAGACAAATCTCTCTATATGACCACCGTCACCGCTAACAACGTGCTGGAAGGTCAACTGATCGGCGACTGGCTGATCAAAGAGGTGAACGGCAAGCCGTGTAATGTGGTTGAGCTGCAGGGCACCGTCGGCGCCAGCGTGGCCATTGACCGTAAGAAAGGGTTTGCTGAAGCCATCGCCAAAGCGCCAAACATCAAAATCATCCGCTCTCAGTCCGGTGACTTTACCCGCAGTAAAGGTAAAGAGGTTATGGAGAGCTTCATCAAAGCGGAGAACAACGGCAAGAACATCTGCATGGTTTATGCCCATAACGATGACATGGTGATCGGCGCTATCCAGGCGATCAAAGAAGCGGGGCTGAAACCGGGCAAAGATATTCTGACCGGTTCTATTGATGGCGTACCGGACATCTACAAAGCGATGATCGACGGCGAAGCGAATGCCAGCGTTGAACTGACGCCGAACATGGCAGGCCCGGCCTTCGATGCGCTCGAGAAGTTCAAGAAAGATGGCACGATGCCTGAGAAAGTCACGATCACCAAGTCGACGCTGTACCTGCCGGATACCGCGAAAGAAGAGTTAGAGAAGAAGAAAAACATGGGCTACTAAGTTCGGGCTCTCTGTAGGCCTGATAAGCGTAGCGCCATCAGGCGTTGGGATGCCGGATGGCGACGCAGTGCGTCTTATCCGGCCTACAAACCAGCACCGTAGGCCTGATCAGCGCATCGCCATCAGGCAAATGCTCTGGCGGATGGCGGTGTAACCGCCTTATCCGGCCTACGGGCCTCTAGGGCCACACTCTTGTCGCGGAGGGCAATTATGATCGCGGAACAACACCAGGAGATCCTCCGTACAGAGGGATTAAGTAAATTCTTTCCTGGCGTCAAAGCGCTGGATAACGTCGATTTCAGCCTGCGTCGCGGCGAAATTATGGCGCTGCTCGGTGAGAACGGAGCCGGAAAATCCACGCTCATCAAAGCGCTGACCGGCGTCTATCATGCCGATCGCGGTACTATCTGGCTGGAAGGCAGTGCCATCTCCCCCAGAAATACCGCACATGCCCAACAGCTGGGCATTGGCACGGTCTATCAGGAAGTGAACCTGCTGCCGAATATGTCGGTGGCGGATAACCTGTTTATTGGTCGTGAACCGCGTCGATTTGGTCTGCTGCGGCGCAAAGAGATGGAAAAGCGCGCCACGGCGCTGATGGCGTCTTACGGTTTTTCCCTCGACGTACGTGAACCGCTGAACCGCTATTCGGTGGCGATGCAACAGATCGTCGCGATCTGCCGGGCGATCGATCTTTCCGCCAAAGTCCTGATCCTCGATGAACCCACCGCCAGTCTTGATACGCAAGAGGTTGAGATGCTGTTCGGTCTGATGCGGCATCTGCGCGATCGCGGCGTGAGTCTGATCTTTGTCACCCATTTTCTCGATCAGGTCTATCAGGTCAGCGATCGGATCACCGTCCTGCGTAACGGCAGTTTTGTCGGCTGCCGGGAAACCCGCGAGCTGCCGCAGATTGAACTGGTCAAAATGATGCTGGGACGCGAGCTGGACACCCATGCGCTACAGCGTGCGGGGCGTACCTTGTTGAGCGATAAACCGGTTGCCGCGTTCAAAGATTTCGGTAAGAAAGGGACGATCTCCCCGTTCGATCTCGAAGTGCGACCTGGTGAGATCGTCGGTCTGGCCGGGCTGCTTGGATCCGGACGCACCGAAACGGCTGAAGTGATCTTCGGTATCAAACCGGCGGACAGCGGCAGCGCGCAGATCAAAGGCAAGCCGCAGACGCTGCGATCCCCCCATCAGGCGTCATGCCTTGGGATCGGTTTTTGCCCGGAGGATCGGAAAACGGACGGCATTATCGCCGCCGCTTCAGTGCGGGAAAACATCATCCTGGCCCTACAGGCCCAGCGCGGCTGGTTGCGGCCGATTGCGCGCAAAGAACAAAACGACATTGCCGAGCGGTTCATCCGTCAGCTTGGCATTCGTACCCCCAGCGCAGAACAGCCGATCGAATTTCTCTCCGGCGGCAACCAGCAAAAAGTGCTGCTGTCGCGCTGGCTGCTGACTAAGCCACAATTTCTGATCCTCGATGAACCGACGCGAGGGATTGACGTGGGCGCGCATGCCGAGATCATCCGCCTGATAGAAACGCTGTGCGCCGATGGTCTGGCGCTGCTGGTGATCTCCTCGGAGCTGGAGGAACTGGTGGGCTATGCGGATCGGGTGATCATTATGCGTGACCGCAAACAGGTGGCGGAGATCCCGCTGGCTGAACTGTCCGTTCCGGCGATCATGAACGCCATCGCGGCGTAAGGAGACTCTTGTGATGCCCCAATCTCTCCCGCAAACCACGCCGCCAAAGCGACGCTTTCGCTGGCCGACCGGCATGCCGCAGCTGATTGCGCTGCTGCTAGTGCTGTTGGTGGACAGCCTCGTCGCCCCTCACTTTTACCAGGTTATATTGCAGGACGGGCGCCTGTTCGGCAGCCCGATCGATATCCTGAATCGCGCCGCCCCTGTCGCGTTGCTGGCGATAGGGATGACGCTGGTCATTGCCACCGGCGGCATTGACCTTTCCGTTGGCGCGGTGATGGCAATTGCCGGAGCCACGACCGCGGCGATGACCGTCGCCGGTCACAGCCTGCCGGTGGTGCTGCTTGCCGCATTGGGGACCGGCGTGCTGGCTGGCCTGTGGAATGGCGTTCTGGTGGCTATCCTTAAAATTCAGCCGTTTGTCGCCACGCTAATCCTGATGGTGGCGGGTCGCGGCGTGGCGCAACTGATCACCTCCGGACAGATTGTTACCTTCAACTCGCCTACGCTCTCCTGGTTCGGCAGCGGTTCGCTGCTGCTGTTCCCCACGCCGGTGATTATCGCGCTGATCACGCTGCTGCTGTTCTGGCTGCTGACCCGGCGAACGGCGCTCGGAATGTTTATTGAAGCGGTGGGGATTAACATCCGGGCGGCGAAAAATGCCGGGGTGAACACGCGGGTCATCGTCATGCTTACCTACGTGCTGAGCGGATTGTGCGCGGCGATTGCCGGGATTATCGTCACGGCGGATATACGCGGCGCCGATGCCAACAACGCCGGATTGTGGCTGGAGCTGGACGCCATTCTGGCGGTGGTGATCGGCGGTGGTTCCCTGATGGGCGGGCGCTTTAATCTGCTGCTGTCGGTGGTGGGCGCGCTGATCATTCAGGGGATGAACACCGGGATCCTGCTGTCCGGGTTCCCGCCGGAGATGAACCAGGTGGTCAAAGCCATCGTGGTGCTGTGCGTACTGATTGTGCAGTCACAGCGCTTTATCAGTTTGCTAAAAGGAGTGCGTGGTCGTGATAAAACGTAATTTACCGTTAATGATCACCCTCGGGGTTTTCGTGCTGGGTTATCTCTACTGCCTGACTCAGTTTCCCGGCTTTGCCTCCACGCGCGTGATCTGCAACATTCTGACCGATAACGCCTTCCTGGGGATCATCGCCGTGGGGATGACCTTTGTGATCCTCTCCGGCGGGATCGATCTCTCCGTGGGGTCGGTGATTGCCTTCACCGGCGTATTCCTGGCGAAAGCCATCGGCTACTGGGGGATCTCGCCGCTGCTGGCGTTTCCGCTGGTCCTGGCGATGGGCTGCGCGTTTGGCGCGTTCATGGGGTTGCTGATTGATGCGCTAAAGATCCCGGCGTTTATCATCACGCTTGCCGGTATGTTCTTCCTGCGCGGGGTCAGTTATCTGGTATCGGAAGAGTCGATCCCGATTAACCATCCCATCTACGACACGCTATCCAGCCTGGCGTGGAAAATCCCCGGCGGTGGGCGTCTGAGCGCGATGGGCCTGCTGATGCTGGCGGTGGTGGTTATTGGGATTTTCCTCGCGCATCGCACCCGGTTTGGCAATCAGGTGTATGCCATTGGCGGGAATGCGACATCGGCAAATCTGATGGGGATTTCCACCCGTAGCACAACGATCCGGATCTATATGTTGTCAACCGGGCTGGCGACGCTGGCCGGGATTGTCTTTTCTGTCTACACCCAGGCTGGCTATGCGCTGGCAGGGGTCGGTGTGGAACTGGACGCCATCGCTTCGGTGGTGATTGGCGGTACATTGCTGAGCGGTGGAGTCGGTACGGTTCTTGGAACGCTGTTTGGCGTGGCGATTCAGGGGCTGATCCAGACCTACATTAACTTCGACGGCACGCTCAGTTCATGGTGGACGAAAATTGCCATTGGCGTTTTGTTATTTGTTTTCATTGCGTTGCAGCGCGGTCTGACGGTGCTTTGGGAAAATCGACAGAGTTCGCCGGTCACGCGGGTCGGCCCGGCGGCTACGCCGAAGTGAGACACAGATTTTACTTAAACACCTAAACTTTTTCCGGTTGTTGTCGATAGTTTCTGTATATCTTACAACCGGAAAATAACGATGCCAAAATCCCTCTCCCTACGAAATACCCTGTTGGTTTTATTGTCGCTTATTACCCTGTTATTGCTGCTAACAGGCGGCATGGGGATTTACGCCTCCACGCGAATCATTACCTCATGGATCTATTACGGGGTGATGACCGCGACGACGCTGACGGCCATCGCCCTGCTGGCGGTGGTCTGGCTGTTAATGCGTAATAAACTACTGAAACCGCTAGATAATGTGGTTGAACAACTGGAACGCCTGGCAACGGGAGATTTGTCGGCGGCGGAAAGCCGTTATGCCAGCGCCGAGTTTAATCGTCTGCAGGCCGCGCTTGAAGGGATGCGCATGGCGCTGAGTGAGTCCGTCAAACGTGTCCGCGATGCCAGTTCGCAGATCGACACCGGCAGTCGTGAACTGACGGCGGGCAACATTCATCTGGCGACGCGCACCGAATCGACGGCGACCTCGCTGGAACAAACGGCCGCCAGCATGGAAGAGCTCACCGCAACGGTGAAACAGAATGCGGAAAACGCCGATCAGGCGCATCAACTGGCGAAATCGGTTTCTGATACCGCCGATCGCGGCAGTGAAATGGTGTGTTATGTCATTGAAAAAATGCGCGACATTTCCGGCAGTTCTAATCGTATCGCCGATATTCTTGGCGTGATCGACGGGATTGCATTCCAGACCAATATTCTGGCGCTGAACGCCTCAGTTGAAGCGGCGCGCGCGGGAGAGCAGGGACGCGGTTTTGCCGTGGTGGCGGGCGAAGTGCGCAATCTGGCCAGCCGCAGTGCGGAGGCCGCAAAAGAGATCCGTACGCTCATTGGTGATTCGCAATCTCAGGTCGGCGAAGGCAGCGATTTGGCGATGCAGGCGGGAGAAACGATGGATGAGATTGCCAGCGAAGTCATGCGGATGACCAAACTGATGCGGGAAATTGCCAGCGCGTCGCAGGAGCAGAGTCGCGGTATCGAACAGGTGAATATCGCGGTGAGTCAGATGGATGAAACGGCACAGCAGAATGCGGCGCTGGTACAACAGTCTTCTGCGGCAACCCGCTCGCTGGAAGAGCAGTCGCACGCGCTGATTGAAGCGATGGCGTCGTTTAAATTGCAGACCGCCTGATGTGAAATGCTGGATGACGACGTTGACACGTCTTATCCGGCCTACGCAGCTATTGTAGGCCGGATAAGCGTCAGCGCCATCCGGCAAGGGTTTTACGCGTCCGGGAATTCCCGGATAAAGCGTTCGACATCTTCAACCATATGGTTGTTGCCGACGAAGAACGAACGACGCTGATGCAGGCTTTCCGGGGTGATATCCAGAATACGTTCTTTCCCGTCGCTTGCCTTGCCGCCCGCTTGCTCTGCAAGGAACGCCATTGGGTTGCATTCGTACAGCAGACGCAGTTTGCCGTCCGGGTGGCTGGCGGTGCTTGGGTAGAGGTAGATCCCGCCTTTCAGCAGGTTACGATGGAAGTCAGCAACCAGTGAGCCGATGTAGCGTGAGGTATACGGGCGCTGCGTGGATTTATCCTCTTCCTGGCAGAACTTGATGTACTTCTTCACGCCGTTCGGGAATTTGATGTAGTTGCCTTCGTTAATGGAGTAGGTGTTGCCTTTCTCCGGGAAGCGCATCCGTTCCTGACACAGGCAGAACACACCCAGTGATGGGTCGTAAGTAAAGGCATGGACACCGCAGCCGGTGGTATAAACCAGCATGGTGGAAGAGCCGTAAACCACGTAACCCGCAGCAACCTGTTTGTTGCCCGGTTGCAGGAAATCTTCTTCAGTGACCGGCGTACCGACAGGCGTCACGCGGCGGTAGATAGAGAAAATGGTCCCGACAGAGACGTTAACATCGATGTTGGACGATCCATCCAGCGGATCCATCAGCACCACGTATTTCGCGTGTTCACAGCCTTCGAAAACGACGATTTCATCTTCTTCTTCAGAGGCAATACC
The DNA here is from genome assembly GCF_002880615.1 of Citrobacter freundii complex sp. CFNIH2. Taxonomy (NCBI): domain Bacteria; kingdom Pseudomonadati; phylum Pseudomonadota; class Gammaproteobacteria; order Enterobacterales; family Enterobacteriaceae; genus Citrobacter; species Citrobacter freundii complex sp. CFNIH2. The sequence goes on from NZ_CP025757.1 coordinate 4,723,328, forward strand.
CGCGACGATATCACGCGCCTTGAGTGCAGCTTTCAGTTTTTCGTTCGCGAACAGGTCGAGTTTCTGCTGAACCTCACCCTGTACGTTCTCAGCACCGCTGGCACCCAGGATATCGACCAGACCGGCCTTGTTGATATCGCGGTGGATGATCTTGGCGCCCAGCTTTATTGCCGACAACAACGCAGTGAGCTCACCTGTAGCATGAGAGAACTCGTGCTGCTTCTCGACAATAAATTCACCTAACGTTTTCATAACACTTTCCCTGCAATTAATATGGAGTAAAGCGACCGTAACAATCTTAACAAATATTTCAGTGGCTGCGCTCAGGTGAATCGCGCCAGCAAACTACGGATTATCCTGAAATGCGTTTCTCACTTGGCTGACATATGCGTAAAATGCCCCCTGGGTTAAATTAGGATAGTGACGTATGCGCATTCATATTTTGGGAATTTGTGGCACGTTCATGGGCGGTCTGGCGATGCTGGCGCGCTCGCTCGGTCATGAAGTAACGGGTTCGGACGCCAATGTGTATCCGCCGATGAGTACTTTGCTTGAGAATCAGGGCATCTCCCTGATTCAGGGTTATGACCCCAGTCAACTCGACCCGCAGCCGGATTTGGTGATCATTGGCAATGCCATGACCCGTGGGAATCCGTGCGTTGAGACGGTGCTGGAGAAAAACATTCCGTTCATGTCCGGTCCGCAGTGGCTGCATGACTTTGTGTTGCGCGATCGTTGGGTGCTGGCCGTCGCGGGAACGCACGGTAAAACCACGACCGCCGGCATGGCGACCTGGATTCTGGAAGTCTGCGGTTACAAACCCGGTTTTGTGATTGGCGGCGTGCCGGGGAATTTTGACGTTTCTGCGCGTCTGGGCGAAAGCGACTTCTTTGTGATTGAAGCGGATGAGTACGACTGCGCCTTCTTCGATAAACGCTCCAAATTCGTACATTACTGCCCGCGTACGCTGATCCTCAATAACCTTGAGTTTGATCATGCGGATATCTTTGATGATCTGAAAGCGATCCAAAAGCAGTTCCACCATCTGGTCCGTATTGTGCCGGGGCAGGGGCGGATCATCTATCCTGAGCACGACATCAACCTGAAGCAGACGATGGCGATGGGCTGCTGGAGCGAACAGGAGCTGGTGGGCGAGCAGGGCCACTGGCAGGCGAAAAAGCTGAACGTTGATGCTTCTGAATGGGAAGTGTGGCTGGACGGTGAGAAGGTCGGCGAAGTGAAGTGGTCGCTGGTCGGTGAGCACAACATGCACAACGGTCTGATGGCGATCGCCGCGGCCCGTCATGTTGGCGTACAACCGGCGGACGCGGCTCAGGCGCTGGGATCATTTATTAATGCCCGTCGCCGTCTGGAACTGCGCGGTGAAGCAAACGGCGTCACGGTGTATGACGATTTTGCCCATCACCCGACGGCGATTCTGGCAACGCTTGCGGCGCTGCGCGGCAAAGTGGGCGGTACGGCGCGCATCATCGCCGTGCTGGAACCGCGTTCCAACACCATGAAGATGGGGCTGTGCAAAGACGATCTGGCACCGTCATTGGGCCGTGCGGATGAAGTCTATCTGTTGCAGCCACCACATATTCCGTGGCAGGTCGCGGAAGTGGCGGAGGCCTGCATCCAGCCTGCTCACTGGAGTGGCGATGTCGATACGCTGGCTGAGATGATCGTGAAAACGGCGCAGCCTGGCGATCACATTCTGGTGATGAGTAACGGCGGGTTTGGTGGTATTCACCAGAAACTGCTGGATGGTCTGGCGAAGAAAGCCGAAGCGGAAGCTGAAGAGTAAGAAAAATGCCCGGTGGCGCTGACGCTTACCGGGCCTGCGGGCTTGTAGGCCGGATAAGACGCTTTGCGTCGCCATCCGGCCTGTTTAGCGTACGGGATTACTCTTCGTTTTCCGCCAGTTCGCGCAGATACTGGAAGATCTGACGCGCGGATTTCGGCGGCTTATTCCCTTCTTTCTCTTTCTTCGCATTGCGGACCAGCGAGCGAAGCTGTTGGCGATCGGCGTGTGGCCACAGATTCAGCACCTCTTCTACCGCGTCATCGCCTTCATCGATCAGGCGATCGCGCAGTTGCTCAAGCTTGTGAAACAGCACCACCTGTTGGTTGTGGCGATTTTTCAGCTTATCCAGCGCCTGGCGGATGGAATCCACCTCGCGTTGGCGCAGCATTTTACCAATCAACTGCAACTGGCGGCGGCGACCTTCCATCTTGATACGCTGGGCCAGCTCAATGGCGGCACGCAGGTCCGCATCAAGCGGGATCTTGTCCAGCGCGTTTTTCCCCAGATCCACCAGTTCCGCGCCCAGGCGTTTTAGCTCCTCGGCGTCGCGTTTAATTTCACTTTTGCTGACCCAGATAATTTCATCGTCTTCGTCTTCGATGTCATCACCGGGAACGTCGTCGAGCCAGTCTTCGGGCTGCTTTGTCATGTCAGGCTCCTTAAAAAAAGAGGCTAATGTTACCAGTTAAGATGCGCACTGAAAAACGGTTCTCTGTTAGACTTCAGAGAAACTCTCTCTACATTATGGCATTTGCGATGAAAGTAATCTCACAAGTTGAAGCGCAGCGTAAGATTCTGGAAGAAGCAGTCTCGACAGCGCTGGAGTTAGCCTCAGGCAAATCGGACGGGGCGGAAGTCGCCGTAAGCAAAACGACCGGCATCAGTGTCAGCACCCGTTATGGTGAAGTGGAGAATGTCGAATTCAATAGCGATGGTGCACTGGGGATTACCGTCTATCATCAGAACCGCAAAGGCAGCGCCTCATCGACCGATTTAAGTCCGCAGGCGATTGCCCGTACCGTCCAGGCGGCGCTGGACATCGCGCGTTACACCTCGCCGGACCCGTGCGCCGGTGTGGCCGACAAAGAACTGCTGGCCTTTGACGCCCCGGATCTGGACCTGTTCCACCCGGCTGACGTTTCTCCGGACGATGCCATTGAACTGGCGGCGCGTGCCGAACAGGCCTCTTTGCAGGCCGACAAACGCATCACCAATACGGAAGGCGGCAGCTTTAACAGCCACTATGGCATTAAAGTGTTCGGCAACAGCCACGGCATGTTGCAGGGCTATTGCTCCACCCGCCATTCGCTTTCCAGCTGCGTAATTGCCGAAGAAAACGGCGATATGGAGCGCGATTACGCCTACACGATCGGGCGTGCGATGGGCGATCTGCAAACGCCGGAATGGGTGGGCGCAGACTGTGCTCGCCGCACGTTATCCCGCCTGTCGCCGCGTAAACTCTCGACCATGAAAGCGCCGGTGATTTTTGCCAACGAAGTGGCAACCGGGCTGTTTGGCCATCTGGTTGGCGCAATTGCGGGCGGTTCGGTGTACCGCAAATCCACGTTCCTGCTGGATTCGCTGGGCAAACAAATTCTGCCTGAATGGCTGACCATTGAGGAGCATCCACACCTGCTGAAAGGACTGGCCTCCTCACCGTTTGACAGCGAAGGCGTGCGCACGGAACGTCGTGACATTGTGAAAGATGGCGTTCTGACCCAATGGCTGCTGACCAACTACTCCGCACGCAAGCTGGGGCTGAAAAGCACCGGTCATGCGGGCGGCATTCATAACTGGCGTATTGCCGGACAAGGGCTGAACTTTGAGCAGATGCTTAAAGAGATGGGCACCGGACTGGTGGTCACTGAACTGATGGGCCAGGGCGTGAGCGGCATCACCGGGGATTACTCCCGTGGCGCAGCCGGTTTCTGGGTTGAAAACGGAGAAATTCAATATCCTGTCAGCGAAATCACCATCGCCGGAAACTTAAAAGAGATGTGGCGCAATATCGTGACTGTGGGTAACGATATTGAAACGCGTAGCAATATACAGTGTGGTTCAGTGCTGTTGCCGGAGATGAAAATCGCCGGGCAGTGATACCTGTCATCCTTCGGGCTACAGATGCGCTTGTCGCCTTTCTGCTGCCCGAAGGCTACAGCGTATCCGTTCTATTAAAAATAAGAAGGAAGTGAGCAATGCGTAAACACCTGTTAGCAATCATCGCAGCTTCAACGTTAGTTTTGGGCTCTTCCGTGTTCGCCGCCGAACTCGAAGAGAATATGGAAACGCTTAACGATAACCTGAAGGTCATCGAAAAAGCGGATAACGCGACGCAAGTGACGGATGCGTTAACCAAAATGCGCGCCGCTGCGCTGGATGCTCAAAAAGGCACACCACCAAAGCTGGAAAGCAAAGCCTCCGATAGCCCGGAAATGAAAGATTTTCGTCATGGTTTTGACATCCTCGTCGGTCAGATCGACGGCGCGCTGAAGCTGGCAAACGAAGGGAAGGTCAAAGAAGCGCAGGCTGCGGCGGAAGAATTCAAAACCACCCGCAACGCGTACCACAAGAAGTATCGTTAATTTATAGCGCGGTTAAGTGAAAGCAGGCCGGATAAGATGTTCGTGTCGACATCCGGCATTTTTAGCAATCCATAAGTAAACGTAATATTCATCACACTTTCTCATTTTCTTCGTCAATGTAATTGTTCTTTCGGCTACGTCTTTTTCCGTTTTCACTTGCGATATTCATCACACTTTCCCAGCGATAAATCATCAAAACCGCCTTTTCTGTGGAACAGATCACTATTGCCACTCGCCTTTCCACTTCGAAGTGGAAAACAACTCGCTACAAACTTTTTACCCCCGCCGCTAGTTTTAACCCAGAGCCATTAACGGGGTAAGACGAGTGAATAACGGAGCAGTAATGAACGACATGGGGGAACAGGTGGCGCAGATTGGTGAACTGGCCGATCGCATGCTGGCGCAAGTGTATGCCTTGCTGCGTGAACATCACATCATTCCCAACGCCGTACAGGAACAAATGCTGACGTCTCACGTTCGCGCCATGGCGCACCGGTCGGTGACCGGCGAGCCTTTGCCGGAAGTGGAAGCCAGTTTGTTTGATGAAATTTCAGCCGATTCAATGGCGCTTGCCCGCGACGTGGTCGCAGCGTTTGGCAACCTTCCCGAGGAAGAAGCCTGGCTGCTGTCCGTCCACTTTGAAGTCGCGAAAGACAACCTTTAAGGAGCAACAACATGGAACAGATTACAGTCGTGATTGGCGATCGTCTGGGTAAAGGCCAGAAAGTGGCGGCAGGCGTCGAGAAAGCCGGTGGTCGTGCGGTGGTGGTACCGGGCGTTGCCGCGGATATGAAACTGGGGGACGTGATGAAAGCGGAAAACGCCACGTTCGGCATCTCTTTTTGCGGCAGCGGCGGCGCGGGCGCCATCACTGCACAGAACAAATACGGTTACAAAGCCAAATACGGGATGCGCTCTGTGGATGAAGGCGTAACAGCGATTAACGAAGGCTGCAACGTGCTGGGGTTCGGCTTTATGGATAAAGAAGAGCTTGGCGAGCGTCTGGTTCAGGCGTGGCAGAAAAAATACGGCGCGTAAGTATGAAAGAACAATTCACCACAACGGTGAGAGTCACCGGTAAAGGCGAAGCCAAAGCGCGCGCCTTTGCCGATGCCCTGAACCACGTTCAGGCCGCGGTCATGAAGGCATCGCCGCATATTTTACTGCGTATTGAGCCACAGGATGTGCAGGTTGTTCAAGCGCGTGAAGCGGTGCGCAAAGAAGCGTTTTTGTTCTTCTTTCTGCGCCGGGAACGACGCACTTACAGCGTGGAGCTGGATGTGACCGTCAACGTGACAGCCATCAATCTGGACAAGGTGGATTTTGTCTCGCAACGCTGATTCTTGTTAAGAAGGCATAATTATGTTCCTGATAATTTTAATAAAATCGCTCATCATCGGTGCCCTCGTCGGCGTGGGTGTGGGGGCCGGGGCTGCACGCATGTTTCATGCGCCTACCACACAGGGGATGGGTGCGTTTCGAACTCTGGGGGAGCTGAATTCCTGCGAAGGGGATCCGGCTTCTCACTTCTCGTTTGGTCTGGGCTTTTTCTTCAACGCCTGGGCCTCATCCGTTGCGGCGGGCTCGTTCACACAGGACGTGGATCACCGCATCATTCCTAACTGGGGCGCGGCAGCGCTGATGATCAAAAACCGCAACGTCGGTGAAACGCTGCATGACCCGAAAAAAATGGCGATTGCCTGCGGCATCATCGGCATGATTGTCGTGACCTTCCTGAACCTCACGGCTTCTTCCGTACCGGAAGCGTTGCAGGTGACCGCCGTTAAGGTGCTGGTCCCTGCGGCAAACCTGCTGGTCAACACCGTGATGCCGGTGATCTTCTGGCTGGCGGCGATCGACGCCGGTAAGAAATCAGGCTTCTGGGCAACCGTTTTCGGCGGCGCGGCACAGTTGATCATGGGTAACGCCGTACCGGGTCTGGTCCTCGGCATCCTGATTGGTAAAGGCGTTGAAGAGAGCGGCTGGAACCATGTGACCAAAGTGATGATGGCGGCCATCGTCCTGCTGTTCGTCCTGAGCGGCTTCTTCCGTGGCTTCGACATGAAGATGATCGAATCCTTCCACATGACCGTGCCGAACTGGCTCGAACTGATCCACAACTCGCTTAGCGGCAAATAACGGAGGCCACAATGGAACAGAATAAAGGTTTTTGGTTTGCCGACTGGTCGTTCCCGATCTTCGTTGGCCTGCTCTCCTCCGGCGTGTTTGCCGGGACGCACATGTACTACCTGTACGGGATTGGCGCGTTTAACGAAGTGGCTTTCGTGGCCATGCTGAAAGCGGGGATTGATACCGGATCGTACGGCGCAGTGGCGGCGTTTGGCGCCAGCTTCCTGTTCGCCCGTATTATCGAGGGCTCCCTGGTGGGGATTCTGGATATCGGCGGTGCGATTCAGACCGGCGTTGGTCTGGGGGTTCCGGCGCTGCTGTTGGGCGCAGGCATTATGTTCCCGGTTGAGAACTTTATTGCTTCTCTGGCAACGGGGCTGGCGATTGGCCTGGCAATTGGTTACGTCATTATCCTGGCGCGTAAGTTCACCATCAATCAGAGCGATTCAACCTACGGGGCGGACGTGATGATGGGCGCCGGTAACGCCTCGGGGCGTTTCCTCGGCCCATTGATCATCCTCAGCGCGATGACGGCGTCGATCCCTATCGGCGTGGGTTCTCTGGTCGGCGCACTGCTGTTTTACATCTGGCAGAAACCGATCACCGGGGGCGCGATCCTTGGCGCAATGATTTTAGGTTCAATCTTCCCGATTGCGATTAGCTAATTGCCTGATGGCGAAGCGCTTATCAGGCCTACGGATAAGCGCGTCTTTGTAGGCCGGATAGGGCGGTTATGCCGCTATCCGGCAAAAGGAGAGAGACATGTTTGATTTACTCCTGCGCCGTGCGCGTCTGGTTGACGATACGGTCTGTGATATCGCCCTGAAGGACGGCAAAATCGCCGCGTTAGGCGAGATAAACGACCCGGCGGTGAAAACCGTTGAGCTCAACGGCGAGTGCTACGTCAGCGCCGGATGGATTGATTCCCACGTTCACTGTTATCCAAACTCCCCGATTTATCACGACGAACCGGACAGCGTAGGCATTGCCACCGGCGTGACAACCGTTGTGGATGCGGGCAGTACCGGTGCCGACGATATTGATGATTTCTATGCCCTCACGCGCGACGTCGCGACGGAAGTCTATGCACTTCTGAATATCTCCCGCGTCGGACTGATTGCACAAAACGAACTGGCGAATATGGCCAACATCGATGCCGATGCGGTGCAGCAGGCAGTGAAACGCTACCCTGATTTCATCGTCGGCCTGAAGGCGCGAATGAGCAGCAGCGTGGTGGGTGAAAATGGCATCACGCCGTTGGATCGCGCCAAAGCGATGCAGCAAGCGAACGGTGATTTGCCCCTGATGGTCCACATTGGCAATAACCCGCCGGATTTGGATGAGATCGCGGAGCGCCTGACGGCGGGCGATATCATCACCCATTGCTACAACGGAAAACCCAATCGCATTCTGACGCCGGAGGGCGAACTGCGCGCCTCGGTCACCCGGGCGATCCAGCGCGGCGTGCGTCTGGACGTCGGGCACGGTACGGCCAGCCTGAGCTTTGCGGTGGCGAAACGTGCCATCAGCTTAGGTATTCTGCCGCACACCATCAGTTCTGATATCTATTGCCGCAACCGTATCAACGGTCCGGTGCATTCGCTGGCGAATGTGATGTCGAAATTCCTCGCCATCGGGATGTCGCTGCCGCAGGTCATCAACTGCGTGACGGCCAATGCCGCCGACGGTTTGCGTCTGAAATCCAAAGGTCGCCTCCAGCCAGGTCTGGACGCTGACTTAACCCTCTTTACGCTGAAGCGTCAGCCAACCGTGCTGATAGATGCCGAGAATGACAGCTTACAGGCTGAAAAACTGCTGGTGCCGCTTGCCGCAATACGTGCGGGCAAGGGCTATATGACCGAACAAGGGAGCGCGGAACATGCCTTCAATTTTTGAGAAATACCATTTAAAACAGGTGATTAATACCTCCGGACGGATGACGGCGCTGGGCGTGTCCACGCCGCGCCCGGAAGTGGTGGAAGCGGCGATGGCTGGTATGAACCAGTACTTTGAGATGAAAGATCTGGTGAATAAAACCGGGGAATACATCGCGAAGCTGCTGGATGTGGAAGGGGCGACGGTGGTTTCCTGCGCGTCTGCGGGCATTGCCCAGTCGGTGGCCGCCGTGCTGGTCCAGGATAGCGACTGGCTGCTGGAGAACCTGCACGTCACGCCGATTGAGAATAACGAAATCGTGCTGCCGAGAGGCCATAACGTCAACTTTGGCGCGCCGGTTGGCACGATGGTGGCGCTGGGCGGCGGCAAGCTGGTCGAAGCCGGTTATGCCAATGAATGCTCTGCCGCGCAGTTGGCGGCGGCGATCACCCCGCGCACGGCGGCGATCTTATATATCAAATCCCACCACTGCGTGCAGAAAAGCATGCTCAGCGTTGAGCAGGCCGTCGTTGTGGCGCGTAAACACAATCTGCCGCTGATTGTTGATGCGGCGGCGGAAGAAGACCTGCAGTGCTACTACCGTTCGGGGGCCGATCTGGTGATCTACAGCGGCGCGAAGGCGATCGAAGGCCCTACCAGCGGACTGGTCATCGGTAAAACCCAGTATGTCGAGTGGGTGAAACGCCAGACGGCGGGTATTGGCCGGGCGATGAAGGTCGGCAAAGAGGGGATTCTTGGCCTGACCTGCGCCATTGAACTCTATTTGAATGCGCAAAAAGAGAGCGGCGCGGAGATGGTGGAAAAAATGACGCCGTTTATTGATGCGCTGAATGCGCTCAACGGTGTGACGGCTCGCGTGGTGTGGGACAGCGCCGGACGGGATATCGCCCGCGCAGAAATTAAGTTTGATGAAGCGGTCACTGGCATCGCGACGGGCGAACTGGTGGAAGCGCTCAAGCAGGGCGAATACGCGATTTACTTCCGTGGTTACAAAGCCAACGAAGGGATTATTGAAGCGGATGTGCGCAGCGTAGACCGCGCACAGCTGGACATTGTGGCGCGCCGGATTGGCGATGTGATTAATCAGGAGAAACAAGCATGAAATTGACCCCGAACTTTTACCGCGATCGCGTCTGCCTGAATGTGCTGGCCGGCTCGAAAGAGAACGCGCGTGACATTTACGACGCGGCGGAAGGTCATGTGCTGGTCGGCGTACTCTCCAAAAATTACCCGGATGTCGAAAGCGCAGTGGCGGATATGCGTGACTACGCGGCGCTTATCCACAACGCGCTCTCCGTGGGGCTGGGGGCGGGCGATCCGAACCAGTCGGCGATGGTCAGTGAAATCTCCCGCCTGGTTCAGCCGCAGCACGTCAACCAGGTGTTCACCGGCGTGGCAACCAGCCGCGCCCTGCTCGGGCAGAGTGAGACGGTGGTTAACGGGTTGGTATCGCCGACCGGTACGCCAGGTCTGGTGAAAATTTCTACCGGGCCGTTAAGCAGTAAAGCGGCGGACGGCGTTGTCCCGGTCGAAACGGCTATTGCCTTGCTGAAAGATATGGGCGGCAGCTCGATCAAATACTTCCCGATGGGTGGTCTGAAATGCCGTGACGAGTTTAAAGCGGTGGCTGAGGCCTGTGCGCGTCATGATTTCTGGCTGGAGCCAACCGGCGGGATCGATCTGGAAAACTACGCTGAGATTTTGCAAATTGCCCTTGACGCTGGCGTCAGTAAAATCATTCCTCACATTTATAGTTCTATTATTGATAAGGTAAGTGGAAACACCCGTCCGGACGATGTGCGCCAGTTGCTTGCGCTGACCCGGGCGTGTGTAGGTTAAAAACGAGGAGAGTGATGTGCGATTCCCCAACCAACGTTTGGCGCAACTGTTTACTATGTTGCAAAACGAGACGCTGCCACAGGATGAGCTGGCGCAGCGGTTGTCGGTGTCCACACGAACTGTTCGTGCCGATATTACTGCGCTCAACGCCCTGCTGACTCAGCACGGCGCGCAGTTTATCCTCAGCCGGGGCAACGGTTATCAGCTCAGGATCGATGACCCGGCAAGCTATCAGTCCCTGCAATCGCAGCAGCCCAGCGCGCTGCGAATTCCGCGCACCAGTCAGGAACGCGTGCACTATCTGATGGTGCGCTTTCTGACATCCGCCTTTTCTCTCAAACTCGAAGATTTAGCTGATGAATGGTTTGTCAGTCGGGCGACGCTACAAAACGACATGGCCGAAGTGCGTGAATGGCTGCAACGCTATCATCTGACGCTGGAAACACGCCCGCGCCATGGCATGAAACTGTTCGGCAGCGAGATGGCGATCCGCGCCTGCCTGACTGACCTTCTCTGGACGTTGGCGCAGCAGGATCCTGCTAATCCGCTGGTGACCGAAGAGGCGCTGTATGCCGGGGTGCCGTCGCAGCTCCAGCCGCTGCTTGAGGAGATTTTTAATCGCTTCCATATTCGCCTTACTGACGAAGGCGAGCTGTTTTTACGCCTGTACTGCGCGGTGGCGGTACGCCGTATCAGCGAAGGGTATCCGCTGTCGGAATTCACCAACGAAGAGGTGGAAGAGAACGTGTGCCTGGCGGCGCGTGAGATTGCCGCTGTCGTGCAGCATCTGGCAAATCATCCGCTCTCGGTATCGGAAGAGAACTGGCTGAAGGTGCATATCGCGGCGCGGCAGGTACAGGAGATTGCGCCCAGTGCGATCAATGCCGACGACGAGGAAGCGCTGGTCAATTACATCCTGCGATTTATCAACAGCCAGTACAACTATAACCTGTTGAATGATAAACAGCTTCATGCGGATTTACTCACTCACATCAAAACGATGATCACCCGGGTACGCTATCAGATTATGATCCCGAACCCGCTGCTGGAGAACATCAAACAGCACTATCCCATGGCATGGGATATGACCCTGGCGGCGGTCTCAGGCTGGGGGAAATATACCCCTTACGCCATCAGCGAAAACGAGATCGGCTTTCTGGTGTTGCATATCGGCGTCGGGCTTGAGCGTAGTTACAACATCGGTTACCAACGGCAGCCAAAAGTTTTGCTAGTCTGCGACGCAGGAAATGCGATGGTGCGGATGATTGAAGCGGTACTGGCGCGCAAATATCCGCAGATCGAGATTGTAAACACGCTGACGCTACGCGATTACGAACAGCGTGAGAGTATCGCGGAGGACTTTGTGATCGCCACCGCGCGGATCGGTGAGAAAGACAAGCCGGTCGTGCAGATCGCCCCGTTCCCTACCGACTATCAGCTGGAGCAGATCGGTAAGTTGGTGCTGGTGGACAGAACCCGTCCGTGGATGCTGAACAAATACTTTGATGCCGCGCATTTTCGTATTATCGAAGGCGAAATGGACCAGCAGACGCTGTTTAAAACCTTGTGCGATCAGTTGCAGAGTGAAGGGTTTGTTGACGCGGAATTCCTCGATTCGGTGGTGGAACGCGAGGCGATTGTCAGCACGATGCTCGGTGACAGCATTGCGTTGCCGCACGCCCTCGGACTGCTGGCTAAAAAAACGGTGGTCTACACGGTGCTCGCCCCGCAGGGCATCGCCTGGGGTGACGAAACCGCACATGTGATCTTTTTACTCGCTATCAGTAAAAGCGAGTACGAAGAGGCAATGGCCATCTACGATATCTTCGTCACTTTCCTGCGTGAACGCGCCATGACGCGACTGTGCGGCAGCCAAAACTTCGCCGAGTTTAAAGCGGTGGCGATGGAGTGCGTGAGTCGTTTTTGAGAGGCATTATCCAGATATGAATGTAATGCAGATGTAATGCTATAATGCATTACGTCTTTTTCTTGATCTGGAGGCATAATGGCCACATTGAACGTCCGTCTGGATGACAAACTCAAAAATGAGGCGTACGCCGTGCTGGATAAACTCAATATTACGCCTACGGAAGCCGTAAGACTGCTTTTTCAGTACGTGGCTGAAAATGGACGAATGCCGGTGAAAACGGTCACGATTAGCGACAGCGAAGAGGCGCTACTTCAGACCGTCCGGGAACGACTGGCTAACCCGCAAAAGGGCATTAAGGTTCAGTTGGATGAGCTATGAACTGGAGTTTGATCCGCGGGCGCTGAAGGAATGGCAAAAATTGGGTGAAACAGTGAAAAATCAGTTCAGGAAGAAACTGGCTGAGGTGCTTTCACATCCGCGGATCCCCTCCGCGCGGCTTCATGACTTTCCTGATTGCTACAAGATAAAACTCAAGGCGTCTGGCTTCAGGCTGGTCTATCAGGTGAAGGACGCACAGGTTCTGGTACTGGTGATCGCTATTGGTAAACGGGAAAAATCGGCCGTTTATCAGGACGCTGACAAACGGCTTTGACGGGGACGTTAACGTAAATGATGGACAACCTGGTTGCTGCTGCCGCGCCAGATCAGCGCCGGGTCTTTCAGATCCTGCACAAATTTGCCGTCGACCAGCACGTTAATGAGATCCACAACCTGCATTTGCGCGGCGTTGAGTTCATCCAGCTTATAGCCGGTCCACACCCAGATATCTTTGCCCGCACATTCAGCGCGAATGCGTTGCACCAGCTTCAGGATATCCGGTACGTTCTGCGGATGAAGCGGATCGCCGCCGGAAAGGGAGATCCCCTGGCGGTGGATCCGCGTATCGTTCAGATCGTTAATGATCTGGTCTTCCATTGCTTTTGTGAATGGCTGACCGGAATTCAGCCGCCAGGTGCTTTTGTTATAGCAGCCAGGGCATTCGTGCACGCACCCTGAAACAAACAGGGTGCAGCGAGTGCCGGGGCCATTAACGATATCGACGGGATAATACTGGTGATAATTCATTTTTCCTCGTTGCATTTGGCGCTGTAGCGGTGTTGGCCGCTCTCACTCACCCGGGTCACTTACCGATCGGTAGTAGGCCGGATAAGGTGCTTGCACCGCCATCCGGCAACATTGTGATGCCTGATAAGACGCGATTGCGTCTTATCAGGCCTGCGGCCTTTGCAAACGGAAATTAACCGATCTGCCCATTCCCCAAATGCTTAACGCGACGCTTCACTTCTTCCTGTTTACCGGCGTTAAACGGACGCGCGTCCGGGCTGCCTAAATAACCGCAGACGCGGCGGGTCACCGACACGCGCGCGGCGTCGTGGTTGCCGCATTTCGGACAGGTGAAACCTTTGCTGGTGCACTCGAACTCACCGGTAAAGCCGCACTCGTAGCATTCATCGATTGGCGTATTGGTGCCGTAATACGGCACATGCTGATAGCTGTAGTCCCAGACGTCCTCCAGCGCTTTCAGGTTGTGCTGGATGTTCGGGTATTCGCCATAGCAAATGAAGCCACCGCTCGCCAGCGGCGGGTAAGGCGCTTCAAAATCGATTTTGTCGTACGGGTTTACCTTCTTCTCCACATCGAGGTGGAAACTGTTGGTGTAGTAGCCTTTATCGGTGACGCCCGGCACGACGCCAAACTCGGCGGTATCCAGACGGCAGAAGCGGTCACACAGGTTTTCACTCGGCGTGCTGTACAGGCTGAAGCCATAGCCCGTCTCTTCTTTCCACTGATCGACAGCCTGACGCAGACGTTCAACGATGGCGATGCCTTTTGCTCGCAACGTTTCACTGTCGTACATGTGCTTGTCGCCACAGAGGGCATTAATGGTTTCGTGAATACCGATATAGCCCAGTGAAATCGATGCACGACCGTTTTTGAAGATTTCCGCGATATCGTCATCGGCTTTCAGACGTACGCCGCAGGCACCTTCCATATACAGAATTGGCGCAACGCGAGCTTTCACACCTTCCAGACGGGCAATACGGGTCATCAGCGCTTTACGTGCCAGCACCAGACGATCGTCGAGCAGTTTCCAGAAGGTGGCTTCATCGCCATGGGCTTCCAGCGCGATACGCGGCAGGTTAAGGCTGATTACGCCGAGGTTGTTACGGCCATCGTGAACCTGTTCGCCGTTCTCGTTTTCCCACACGCCGAGGAAGCTGCGGCAGCCCATTGGGGTTTTGAACGAACCGGTGACTTTCACGACCTGATCGTAGTTCAGAATGTCCGGATACATCCGCTTGCTGGCACACTCCAGCGCCAGTTGTTTGATGTCGTAGTTCGGATCGCCAAATTTGTGGTTCAGGCCGTCACGGATCGCAAACACCAGTTTCGGGAACACGGCGGTTTTACGGTTTTTGCCCAGACCGGCGATGCGGTTACGCAGAATGGACTGCTGAATCAGGCGCGATTCCCAACTGGTGCCCAGGCCGAAACCAAAGGTCACGAACGGCGTCTGGCCGTTGGCGGTATGTAGCGTATTAACCTCATACTCCAGAGACTGGAATGCGTCGTAGCACTCTTTCTCGGTACGGGAATGCGCGTAGCCGTCGGCATCCGGAATTTGCCACTCTTCCGCCGTTTTACGGTGCTTGTTAAAGCTGGCGGTCACGAAGGGCGCCAGTACTTCATCAATACGGTTAATGGTGGTGCCGCCGTAAATATGGCTGGCGACCTGCGCGATGATTTGCGCGGTCACGGCGGTGGCGGTAGAGATGGATTTTGGCGGCTCGATCTCCGCGTTACCCATCTTAAAGCCCTGCGTCAGCATCCCTTTCAGATCGATCAGCATGCAGTTGAACATCGGGAAGAACGGGGAATAGTCGAGATCATGATAGTGAATATCACCGCGCTCGTGCGCCTGTACCACATCACGCGGCAGCAGATGCTGACGGGCATAGTGTTTGGCGACGATACCGGCCAGCAGGTCGCGCTGGGTCGGGATGACTTTACTGTCTTTATTGGCGTTTTCATTGAGCAGCGCGGAGTTGGTCTGCTCCACCAGGCCGCGAATTTCCTGGTTCAGACGACCGCGTTTCTCACGCTGAATATCACGGTCATGGCGATATTCAATGTAGGCGCGCGCCAGTTGCTTGTAAGGACCGGACATCAGTTGGTTTTCAACCGCTGTCTGGATCTCATTAATATCGACCTGGCTACGCGTGTCCATCTGACTGCTAACGACTTCTGCGACGGTGGCGCAGTAATCTGCGTCATCGACTCCCGCTGCTTTAGCTGCACGCAGAATGGCTTCTTTGATGCGCTCTGATTTAAACGGCACTTTACAGCCATCTCGTTTCATCACATGCGGTGTCATGATCACTCCATAATGTATAAGAACAGGTTATCCACAGAGGCTCGGGAAGCATTGATATGGTTATTCATCTCTCTATCCAATCACTTCCCGCAATCCAGTCCCATGTTATCCACAAAGTCACCCTGACTGTGGACATCATCGTTGTTGTAAATGTAGTTGATTAATACAACATGTTGGGGCGGATTGCATTTTAAGTTCTATATATAGTGATTTGCATCAAAAGTGTTTGCGATTTTTTTGATATAGCGCAAGGTAAACAGCAGAGCGTACAGTTGGCGGGCGTTATAGCGATTGTAAATTGTGATAGAGAAAAATCTGATTATTTATTCAGCAAAAACAGTGAGCTAAGGCAGAGAGGGGAATTCTGCCCGGGAAGACGTGCTTCTCCGGGCAAGAGGGGCTCAAACGATTACTTCTGTAACCACCAGATAGCTTCGAAAGGAAGCAGCGTCATCGCCGTCGGCAGTGGTGAAACTTCATCATAGTTGTGCATTAACACCTGCCAGTTGCCCCGGTACGATTCCGGGAACCAGGCCTGACATTCACCGCTCAGATTGGCAATGACCAGCAGCGTTTGTCCTTGCCATTCACGGCGGTAACACCAGAGATGTGGGCTGTCCGGCAACAGATCCTGATAGTCGCCCCAGGTCAGCACGGGTTCGGATTTGCGCAGCGCAATCAGCCGTTGATAGGTATAAAACACCGACGAATTATCGCCGAGCGCGTTCTCCACGTTGATGTCCGCGTAGTTATCGCACAGCGGGATCCACGGTTCGCCCTGGCTGAAACCGGCGTTCTTGCGGTTATTCCACTGCATTGGCGTACGGCTGTTGTCGCGGGATTTACTGGCCAGGATTGCCAGCAGTTCATTGGCATCGCGACCCTCCGCCCGCAACCTGGCAAACATGTTATGGCTTTCCACATCGCGGTAGTCGGTGATCCGGGTGAAATGAGGATTGGTCATGCCGATCTCTTCCCCCTGATAGATGTACGGCGTTCCCTGCATACCGTGCAGCACCATCGCCAGCATTTTCGCGGCCGGCACCCGATATTCCCCTTCGTCGCCAAAGCGCGACGCGATGCGCGGCTGATCGTGGTTACACCAGAACAACGCATTCCACGCGACGTTGTGCATCCCTTGCTGCCAGTGGCGGAACAGGGTCTTCAGCGCGACAAAATCGGGCTTCGCCAGCGTCCATTTCTCTCCATCGGGGTAATCGACCTTCAGGTGATGAAAATTGAACGTCATCGACAGTTCGCTACCGTCCAGCGCGGCGTAACGCTGGCAATGTTCCAGCGTGGTGGAAGACATTTCGCCGACCGTCATCAGCTTGCGCGGGGTAAAGACGTCACGATTCATCTCATGCAGAAATTCATGCGCTCGCGGCCCATCGGTATAAAAACGGCGACCGTCGCCGTCCAGGTCATTGGGGAAGCGCTGATCTTTGGAGATCAGGTTGACGACGTCCAGGCGCAGACCATCCACGCCGCGATCGGCCCAGAATTCGCAGACTTTTTTCAGTTCGGCACGGACGGCAGGGTTTTCCCAGTTCAGGTCCGCCTGTTCCGGGGCGAAGAGGTGCAGATAATACTGTTCGCTCTGGGCATGCCATTGCCAGGCGTTGCCGCCAAATTTGGCGCGCCAGTTGTTGGGCTGTGCATCGGGCGTGCCGTCGCGCCAGATGTAAAACTCGCGATATGGACTGTCTTTATCGAGCGCCTCATGAAACCAGGCGTGCTGCGTGGAGGTGTGGTTAAACACCATGTCGAGAATAATGCGGATGCCGCGCGCTTTCGCCTGGGCGACCAGCGCATCGAAGTCATCCAGCGTACCGTAAGCGGGATCGATAGCGGTGTAGTTAGCGACATCGTAGCCATTATCCACCTGCGGTGAGATATAGAACGGAGTCAGCCAGAGGGCATCCACGCCCAGTTTATGCAGGTAATCGAGGCGCTGCGTCACACCGCGTAAATCGCCGGTGCCGCTGCCGGTCGTATCCTGAAAGCTTTTGGGATAGATCTGGTAGATGACACCGTTTTGCCACCAGTGGGGAAGGGTATTCATAGTCAATTCCTGGTTATGCGAGGGGCGCAAGTGCGCCCCGAATAAAATCAGACAATCTGTAACGTGCCCTGACGGTATTTGCGCTGGTAGACCATGGAGGTCAGCACGATCGGGATGACAATGGCGATCGCCATCGCCACGGCGTACACCTGCCAGTAAGTCGGTTGGATGGAAAGGATGCCCGGCAAACCGCCGACGCCGATACCGTTCGCCATCACCCCGTACAGGCCGCAGAGCAGACCGGCGAGACCGGAGCCGATCATCGCGCAGAGCATCGGAAAGCGGTATTTCAGGTTGATACCGTACATTGCCGGCTCAGTGACCCCGAGATAGGCGGAGATCGCGGCAGGAACGGAGATCTCACGTTCGTTCTGTTTACGGCTGGCGATAATAATGCCTACCACCGCAGACGCCTGTGCGATGTTGGAAAGGGCAATCAGCGGCCATACCGGCGTTCCGCCCATGCTCTGGATCATCTGCATGTCGATGGCGAGCGTGGTCTGGTGCACGCCGGTAATCACCAGCGGGGCATACAGGAAGCCAAACAGCGCGGCACCAATCGGCGCGAAGCTACCGGTCATCAGATGGCGAACCGCAAAGGCCACACCGTCGCCAATCAAGCGGCCAAACGGACCGATCAGCGCATGAGCGAGGAAAACCGCGAGGATCAATGAACACACGGGCACCACAACGAGATACAGATAATCCGGCACGATGCGTTTCAGGCGCGTTTCAATCACGCCCAGCGCCAGGCCAGCCAGCAGTGCCGGAATGACCTGGGCCTGATAGCCCACTTTCGCGATGGTGAACAGGCCGAAGTTCCATACTTCCGGTATTTGTTGCCCCAGCAGATACGCGTTCATCAACTGTGGCGATACCAGCGTGACGCCAAGCACGATGCCAAGGATCGGCGTGCCGCCCATTTTTTTCACCGCCGACCAGCAGATGCCTACTGGCAGATAGAAGAAGATGGCTTCGCCAATCAGCCACAGGAAGTCATAGACCGTTTTCAGCGCCGGATACATCTGCGCCAGCGTCTGGCCGTTACTCATTGGCAGGTCGCCAATGACGTTGCGGAAACCTAAGATCAAGCCTCCGCTGATCAGCGCCGGCAGGAGCGGAAAGAAGATTTCAGCGAAGTGGGAGATCAGTTGCTCATGCCATTTCATGTTCTGACGAGCCGCTTTTTTCGCCTGCTCTTTATCGGCGTGCGCCTGCCCGGTGGTGGCCAGCAGCGCCTTGTAATAATCGCCAACCTCGGTGCCAATCACCACCTGGAACTGACCGGCGTTGGTAAAGCAGCCTTTGACCATCGGTAAGGCTTCAATTTCTTTCGGTCTGGCGTTTGCTGGCTGATTCAGCACAAAGCGCAGGCGCGTAATACAGTGACTCACTGTGGCGATATTCTCTCGCCCGCCTACCAGCTCTATCAGCCGGTCAATATCCGCTTGTTTAACTTTGCTCATCATGAAGCCTCGTGGCGATGACTGTGAAAAAGGGGGGTTATGCGATGGGCACAGAGTATATCCGGGATAAAAATTTAAAAATGGGAACGTTCCCGAAACGCAGCGAAGATCACAAATTATCGTTCAGAAAGCGATCGGCAATGATTCAGGAAAGGGTGGAAGGAATGACGATCTGGCGCAGATCGCTGCGTCCGTTGATCTGCTCGATCAACTGGGCCGCCGCCTGGCGTCCGGCTTCGGCATAGCCGGGATCGACCGTGACGATCTCCGGATGCAGGAATTTCATCAGCGGCGTATTACCGACGCTCGCCAGTTGCAGGTTATCGACCCGCTGCTCCTGTAAATACTTACTGGCACCGAGCGCGAGAGTATCCGTGGCGCAGACCAGCGCGGTCGTGTCTGGTGTAATGACGCTCGCGGCATGCTCATAGCCTTGCTTCATCGCCAGACCCGGCAGGGCCGCGACGGGATGTAACTTATGCTGTTTGCAAAACGCGAGATAGGCGTCATGGCGGCGCTTCCCGGTGGTGACGTCACTGTGCGGCACACCGAGAAAGCTGATGTTTCGATGTCCCTGATCGTACAGGCGCTGCATCAGGATTTTAATCGCCCCGTCGTCGTCGTAGCAGACGGAGGCAAAGCCTTTCGCGTCACGAGCCAGCAGCACCAGCGATGCCTGCCACGGGGCGATCATCGCGTCCGTGATGCCGGTAAAACCGAACAGCACCACGCCGTCGATGTTGCGGCGTTTCAGCATACCCAAGTGTTCTTCGACTTTTTCCGGGGAAAACTGACTTTCCATCATGATCGGATCGTAGCCCTGCTCATAAAACACCGGCAGCATCGTCTGTACGGCAAGGTTTTCCGACAGGGAGTCGAGACGGGTCACAATGATGGCGACCACTTTATCGCTCTGACCACGCATGGCGCGAGCGGAACGGGAGGGGGAAAATCCGTGCTGATTCATCACTGCTTCGACACGCTCGCGAGTCCGTTCACTGACGCCGCTTTCGTTGTTCAGCACACGGGAAACGGTGGATTTCCCCACGCCGCTTAAGCGGGCGATGTCTTTGATAGTCAGCCGATTTTGCATCCTGTTTTCCCGTGGTACGCAACAAAAGATGATAAGAGGGTAACTTTACTTAGAGAAACCTCAATGGGCAAAGTCTGGTTTATACACGTCATCCTTCACGCTGTCTCTGCGTTGGCGTCGTTCATTTTCTGCCGGGATGCGAACTGAATGATTTTGTGTATATGTTTTGTTTAATTGCCGGGGGTTATTATAACGCCATAAATGCCACAAATATTATGATCTACAACTTATAATCTGTGGGCTAACTCATTCAATTACCGGAGGCTTTATGGATCCCGATCCCACCCCTCTCCCGAAATGGAGAATACGCGCTTTCCGGTAAGCCTGCCTTTCGCTGTCTTACCGGTGATGTAAGACAGTGACGCATTAACGTCCCTGTTTAAAAATTATGTTACCTGTCAGGTAAGGCTTTGCCACGCCTGAAGGATATTTCTGCGCCCGTCTTGTTGGCGCGGAGGGACTGCCTATGTTTAAAAATATCACTCGCCAGCTGTTTGCCCGGCTTGGCCGCCATCTGCCCGATCGCCTGGTGCACCGCGATCCATTGCCTAATGCACAGTCGATTGCCAGCACCCCGATGCCTTCTTCACTGAGCGAACATTGCCTGAAAGTCGCCGTGATGGATGAAAAGACGCTATGGAAAACGTTTAATGCGCATCCGGAAGGACTCAATGCGGCAGAGGTGAACGCCGCCCGCGAACAATACGGTGAAAACCTTCTGCCGACCCAGAAACCGTCACCGTGGTGGAAGCATCTGTGGGTCTGTTATCGCAACCCGTTCAATATCTTGCTGACTCTTCTGGGCGCGATCTCGTATGCCACGGAAGATCTGTTCGCCGCCGGGGTGATCGCCCTGATGGTAGTGATTTCCACGCTGCTTAACTTTGTCCAGGAAGCGCGTTCCACCAAAGCGGCGGACGCGCTGAAAGCGATGGTCAGCAACACCGCGACGGTGCTGCGGGTCATCAATGAGAAAGGGGAAAACGGCTGGGTGGAACTGCCTATCGATCAGCTGGTGCCCGGCGACATCATCAAGCTGTCGGCGGGGGACATGATCCCGGCCGATCTGCGGGTCATTCAGGCGCGAGACCTGTTTGTCGCTCAGGCGTCGTTAACCGGCGAATCGCTGCCGGTGGAGAAAGTGGCGCACACCCGCGACGCCAGCCAAAGCAACCCGCTTGAACGCGACACCCTGTGCTTTATGGGGACTAACGTAGTGAGTGGCACGGCGCAGGCGATGGTCATCGCCACTGGCGCGCATACCTGGTTTGGTCAACTGGCGGGGCGCGTCAGCGAACAGGAAAGCGAGCAAAACGCGTTCCAGAAGGGCATCAGCCGCGTCAGTATGTTGTTGATCCGCTTTATGCTGGTGATGGCGCCAGTGGTGCTGCTCATTAACGGTTACACCAAAGGTGACTGGTGGGAAGCGGCGCTGTTTGCGCTCTCCGTCGCCGTGGGCCTGACGCCGGAAATGCTGCCGATGATTGTCACCTCGACGCTGGCACGCGGCGCGGTAAAACTGTCGAAGCAAAAAGTGATCGTCAAACATCTGGATGCCATTCAGAACTTCGGCGCGATGGACGTTCTGTGCACCGATAAAACCGGCACGCTGACCCAGGACAAAATCGTGCTGGAAAATCATACGGATATCTCCGGTAAGCCCAGTGAACGCGTTCTGCACGCGGCATGGCTGAACAGCCATTACCAGACCGGGCTGAAAAACCTGCTGGATACCGCCGTGCTGGAAGGTGTTGATGAAGGCTCCGCACGCACATTGTCTGCCCGCTGGCAGAAAATTGATGAGATTCCGTTTGATTTTGAGCGCCGCCGGATGTCGGTAGTGGTGGCAGAAGAGACGGATGTGCATCAGCTGGTATGTAAAGGCGCGTTACAGGAGATCATCAGCGTCTGTACGCAAGTACGTCATAACGGCGAAATTGTGCCGCTGGATGACAACATGCTGCGCCGGGTGAAACGCGTGACCGATACGCTGAACCGTCAGGGGCTGCGCGTGGTCGCCGTGGCGACCAAATACCTGCCGGCGCGGGAAGGGGATTACCAGCGTATTGATGAATCCGATCTGATCCTTGAAGGTTACATCGCCTTCCTCGATCCGCCGAAGGAAACGACCGCACCGGCTCTGAAAGCGCTGAAAGCCAGTGGCATCACCGTGAAGATCCTGACCGGCGACAGCGAACTGGTCGCAGCGAAAGTGTGTCATGAGGTAGGCCTGGACGCCGGAGAGGTCATTGTCGGGAATGAGATCGAAGGCATGAGCGACGACGCGCTGGCCGCGTTGGCTCAGCATACCACGCTGTTCGCACGCCTGACGCCGATGCATAAAGAGCGGATCGTCCGCCTCCTCAGACGTGAAGGACACGTAGTGGGCTTTATGGGCGATGGCATTAACGACGCGCCAGCGCTACGTGCGGCGGATATTGGCATTTCGGTGGATGGAGCGGTCGATATCGCCCGCGAAGCGGCCGATATTATCCTGCTGGAAAAGAGCCTGATGGTGCTGGAAGAAGGCGTGATTGAAGGGCGTCGTACGTTCTCCAATATGCTGAAGTACATCAAAATGACCGCCAGTTCTAACTTTGGTAACGTCTTTAGTGTGCTGGTGGCGAGCGCTTTTTTGCCGTTCCTGCCTATGTTGCCGCTGCACTTGCTGATTCAGAACCTGCTGTACGATGTATCCCAGGTGGCGATCCCGTTTGATAACGTTGATGATGAGCAGATCCAGAAACCACAGCGCTGGAATCCGGCGGATCTGGGCCGTTTTATGCTCTTCTTTGGCCCGATCAGCTCGATCTTCGACATTCTGACGTTCTGCCTGATGTGGTGGGTATTCCACGCCAATGTGCCGGAAGCGCAAACGCTGTTCCAGTCAGGCTGGTTTGTGGTCGGGCTGCTGTCGCAAACGCTGATTGTGCATATGATTCGTACGCGCCGCGTGCCGTTCATTCAGAGTCGCGCCGCCTGGCCGCTGATGCTGATGACGCTGGTAGTGATGGTCGTGGGAATTGCGCTGCCGTTCTCACCGCTGGCAGGTTATCTGCAATTGCAGGCGTTACCGCTGAGTTATTTCCCGTGGCTGGTAGCGATTCTGGTGGGATATATGACGTTAACGCAACTGGTAAAAGGGTTCTATAGCCGCCGATACGGCTGGCAGTAATCGAAAATAATGGCTGCTTCGGCAGCCATTTTCTTTTTCATCAAGCAAGAATATATTCTTCCCTCCGTCGTGTTTTATTTTTTTTGAAAAACCAAAGAGGTGTGGTCGATCACAATTTAAGCCCGCTTCAGGACATCTTTTTTCCAGGAAAAAGACCTTCATTGCAAAAATGAAACAGCGTGCTAAAAAAAATTCCATCCATCGTCATTTTGTGAACATAATCATCGTAATACTTTGTTACACCGACGAGTCTGTCTGGGCAATGTCATTCCTTACTGTCCCTTTTAATTAAGGCGGCCCTCTATCCTGCAAGTCGTTTGTATTAATGAAAATTATAAACCTCTGGAGATGGAAAAATGAAACTGACCAAAACCTTGTTAAACCTGTGCATGGGTACTGCTTTAGTACTGGCAGCGCAGGCGGCGTCTGCGCAAACGCTGCGTGCGGCAGATGTCCATCCGGCTGATTATCCGAACGTGGTTGCTGTGAAGCATATGGGCGAAAAACTCAGCGCCGCTACCGACGGACGTCTGGATATTAAAACCTTCCCGGGCGGTGTGCTGGGCGATGAAAAGCAGATGATTGAACAGGCGCAACTGGGGGCGATTGATATTATCCGCGTATCGATGTCTCCGGTTGCCGCAATATTGCCAGAGATTAACGTCTTTACGCTGCCCTATATCTTCCGCGATGAAGATCACCTGCACAAGGTTCTGGACGGGGCAATTGGTCAGGAAATTGGCGACAGGCTGACCGCCAACAGTCAGTCCCGACTGGTGTTTCTCGGCTGGATGGATGCCGGAACGCGTAACCTGATCACCAAAGATCCGGTCGTGAAACCGGAAGACCTGAAAGGGATGAAAATTCGCGTTCAGACCAGCCCCGTATCGCTCGATACCTTAAAAGCGATGGGCGCGAATGCGATCGCCATGGGGACCAGTGAGGTGTTCAGCGGGATGCAGACCGGGGTTATCGATGGCACGGAAAATAACCCACCGACCTTTGTCGCACATAACTATCTGCCGGTTGCCAAAAATTACACCTGGAGTAAGCATTTCATTATTCCTGAGCTGTTCCTGTTTTCAAAAGCCAAGTGGGACAAGCTGAAAAAAGAAGATCAGGAATTAATTATTAAACTGGCGAAAGAAGCGCAAATGGAACAGCGTCAGCTCTGGGAAGCATATAACGCGAAATCACTGGAAACGATGAAAGCGAATGGTGTGAATTTTCATGATATCGATACGAACTATTTCTATAAAGCCACACAGCCTGTCCGGGATCAATACGGTAAAGACCACCAGGATTTGATCAAGCGAATTCAGGATGTGAAGTAATTCATCAGGCGGGTGACGGAGGTCATCCGCCTGAATCGGTTATTCGTCGAGGTGATAATTATGGGTGAATGTTATTCATCGGTAATGGATGTGCTGTACCGAATTTCAATGTGGATTGCCGGGTTGGCTTTATTGGTGATGGTGGCGGTTATTCCTGTTGGGATATTTGCGCGCTATGTCATGAACAGTGCACTGTCATGGCCTGAGCCGGTCGCCATATTGTGTATGGTAACGTTCACCTTTATCGGTGCGGCGGTCAGTTACCGCGCGGGTTCGCATATTGCTGTCAGCATGGTGACCGATCGTCTTGGTGAAATGGGGCGCCGGATCTGTTTTATTGGTGCCGATCTGATGCTGCTGGCGATCAGTGTTTTTATTCTTTGGTACGGTTCGACGCTCTGTTATGAGTTGTGGCATCAACCTGTGGCGGAATTCCCCATTTTGACCGCCGGGGAAAACTATCTTCCGCTCCCTATCGGTTCGGCGATCACGCTGCTTTTCATCATCGAAAAGATCTGCCGTGGCGCTCAGTATCAACGTCCCGTGGTCATGCTGGGTTCAACCAGTTGATGACCGAACCGACTTCATAGGGGAAAGCAAATGGATGCATTTATTCTCGTTTTTACGCTCGGCATCATGCTGGCGATTGGGGTGCCGGTAGCGTACGCGGTGGGGATCAGCGCGATCGTCGGGGCGTGGTATATCGATATCCCGCTCGAAGCGGTGATGATCCAGTTAACCAACGGTGTGAACAAATTTTCGCTGCTGGCGATCCCGTTCTTTATTCTGGCCGGGGCCATTATGGCGGAAGGGGGGATTGCGCGACGGTTAGTGAACTTCGCCTATATCTTTGTTGGCTTCATTCGCGGCGGCCTGTCGCTGGTGAACATTGTGGCGTCGACCTTCTTTGGCGCGATCTCAGGATCGTCGGTGGCGGATACCGCATCGATCGGTTCGGTGATGATCCCCGAAATGGATAAGAAAGGCTATCCGCGTGACTTCGCCGCAGCGGTCACTGCCAGCGGTTCCGTGCAGGCCATCCTGACGCCGCCCAGCCATAACTCGGTGATCTACTCGCTGGCGACGGGCGGCACGGTGTCGATTGCCGCGCTGTTTATTGCCGGGATCCTGCCAGGACTGTTGCTGAGTTTTACCCTGATGGTGATGTGCGTGGGTTTTGCCCATAAGCGCGGCTATCCGAAAGGGGAACGCGTGCCGTTCCGACAGGCACTGAAGATCTTTCTCGATACGCTGTGGGGACTGATGACGGTCGTCATCATAATGGGCGGGATCCTTTCCGGTATCTTCACCGCGACGGAGTCGGCGGCGATCGCCTGTCTGTGGGCGTTCTTTGTCACCATGTTTATCTACCGCGACTACAAGTGGTCTGAACTGCCGAAGCTGATGTATCGCACGGTGAAGACGGTGACTATCGTGATGATCCTGATCGGTTTCGCCGCGGCATTTGGCGCCATCATGACATACATGCAGCTGCCGATGCGCATTACCGAAGCCTTTACCAGCATCTCAGATAACAAATATGTCATCCTGATGTGCATCAACATCATGCTGCTGCTGATCGGTACGCTGATGGACATGGCGCCGTTGATTCTGATCCTGACCCCTGTGCTGCTGCCGGTCACCAACGCCCTCGGCATTGACCCGGTACATTTCGGGATGATTATGTTGGTGAACCTGGGGATTGGCCTGATCACGCCGCCGGTAGGGTCGGTGCTGTTTGTTGCCAGTGCGGTGAGTAAACAGAAGATCGAGCAGGTGGTGAAGGCGATGCTACCGTTCTACGCGGTGCTTTTCCTGGTACTGATGCTGGTGACTTATATTCCTGAAATCTCGCTGTTCCTGCCGAAATTCTTTGGCGTAATGTAAGAGGACGACAGTAACGAAAATCCGGGCAGAAATGCCCGGATTTTTTTATCGCTTAGCGACGAACGGCGATCGCTTCGATCTCGATCTTCACGTCTTTTGGCAGACGCGCAACTTCCACGCAGGAACGAGCCGGGAAGGTGGCGTTGTGTTCGGTGAAGAACGCTTCGTAGGTGGCGTTGACGGTCGCGAAATCGTTCAGATCTTTGACAAATACGGTCGTTTTCACGATGTCGCCTACTTTCAGGCCAGCGGCTTCAACGATAGCTTTCACGTTTTCCAGCGACTGACGCGCCTGCGCGGAGACGTCGTCCGACACGCTGCCGGTTTTCGGGTCAACCGGGATCTGACCGGAAGTGATGATCATGCTGCCCAGATCTACGCCCTGAACATATGGACCGATTGCTGCGGGTGCATTTTCCGTCGCGATAGTTTTGCTCATGATTTCTCCTGAAGTACAGCGGTAAATGAATTTTCTCAGGCATTATAGGGAGCCAGGAATTTTTAACCAACTGCAATTAGTTGGCCAGCACCACATAATGAGAAAACTCTTTTTCACAGTATTTGCATTTAAGTGCGATGTCATCCACACGTTTTTTCACTGCAAAGCTGGAAGAGACCGGCTCGGCATGGCTGATGCAGTTACTGTTCGGGCAGACCAGAACGCTGTCGATACGATCCGGCAGGCTTGGACGCGATTTACCCACCACTTCGTAGTTGTCGATACGGTTGACGGTAGCCTGTGGCGCGTACAGTGACAGTTGGTTAACCTGTTCGGCGGTCAGGAAGGTATTCTCGATCTTAATCAGGTCCTTACGCCCCATTTCACCGGAAGGCAGATTAAGGCCGATAGTGATGCGCTGGTCGGTTTCGGTCAGCTTGAACAGGGTCAGCAACTTAAAGCCGATTTGCGCGGGAATATGGTCGATTACGGTGCCGCATTTGATCGCTTCAACCTGCAGTTTGTTATCGTGTGTCATCTCGTTATCTCCCCTTACAGTGCCAAATCGCTAGTCAGAACCAGTGCCAGTAACGCCTGGCGCGCGAAAATCCCGTTGCCTGCCTGCTGGAAATACCAGGCGTGAGGCGTTTTATCCACATCCGTGGCGATTTCATCAATACGCGGCAGCGGATGCAGTACCTTCATGTTTTCCCGCGCTCCCGCCAGGTCGCTGGCGCGCAGGACAAACTGGGCCTTCACGTTGGCGTATTCTGAAGGGTCCAGACGCTCTTTCTGTACGCGGGTCATGTACAGAATATCCACCTCCGCCATCACCTCTTCGATAGAGGCGTGCAGGCTCCAGGCAATGCCTTTTTCGTCGAGCATGTCGAGAATGTACTGCGGCATCGCCAGCGCATCCGGGGCGATGAAGTAGAAACGGTTGCCGTCAAACTTCGCCAGCGCCTGCGTCAGGGAGTGCACAGTACGGCCATATTTCAGGTCGCCGACCATCGCCACATGCAGGTTGTTCAGACGCCCCTGCGTTTCCTGAATGGTGAACAGATCCAGCAGCGTCTGGGTCGGATGTTGATTCGAACCGTCGCCGGCGTTCAGTACCGGCACGTTACCGGAGAATTCGGTCGCCAGACGCGCCGCGCCTTCCTGCGGGTGACGCATCACGATCGCGTCAACGTAGGTGCTGATCACAGAGATGGTATCTGCCAGTGTCTCACCTTTCTTACCCAGCGACGTGTTGGCGCTGTCGGAAAAGCCGACCACGCTGGCGCCCAGGCGGTGCATTGAGGTTTCAAACGACAGGCGGGTACGGGTCGAGGCTTCAAAGAAGCAACTGGCGATAACCTTGTGTTTGAGCAGCTCCGGCTGGGGGTTCGCTTTTAATTTCGCCGCTGTCGCCAGCACCAGATTGAGGTCGTCGCGACTGAGGTCGTTTATGGAAATGATGTGTTTTTGATATAGCGGGTTAGCCATGTTTATCTCCTGACGCCAGGGCAAAAAAAAAGCCCCTCATTTGAGGGGCTGGGAATAGGTTAGCAACGGAAAGAAAAACGGCAGGCCAGCGTCTGTTTTCAGACGCGGTAAGACAGAATGTCGTACACACTGGACCATACTTCCTCCCGGCAAATTGTCCGCGATTATACTCAGCTCCGTTTGCGGATCAAGCAAATAATGCCATTTTTATTCAATGCAAACGGTTTTAATGAATATTAATTCATTTTTAGTAAGTAGTTAATCTGTTTGTGGACAAGGCCGGTACGCTGCACAACCCGTGGTGCAACCCAGACAATACTGCTACCCGCGATGACCCCCAGGATCTCCGGCAGGGCATGATAATCAAGGATTCTGGCGACGGCGCGGCCATATCCGGCCGCCGTATGGATAAGGATAAATTCGCTGTTGTGCTCCACACTCACCACCATTTCAGCAATCGAACGGGCGGCATCGGGGGCAGGGCGCAATTGCGGATTGACGGCATAAATTTTTTGTCCTTTCGTATTTCTAATTTTTATGACGCCAAGAATTTTCAGCAGGCGGGAAACCGTCGACTGGCTGATGGTTTCAAAGCCGTAGTTTTGCAGATCGCGGCGGATCTCCTCCTGTGAGAGATAGCTTTTTTCGCCAATCAGGCGCTGACAAACAGAGAGTTGTAGTTCTTCTTTTTCTGAAGCGGGTTGGTAAAGTTTCATCATCAGTTAGTCCAGTGTAATCAGCCGAAGATAACAACCAGTAGATCTGCCCAATGTTTCTATTTTTAATTGATGACGCACTAAGCAAATGTTCTCCATTTCAACCGGGATGTCTTTGATCGGCTTATTGAAATTTTACTGGAGCGCGCTTCAGCATCCTGACGGATGGCATCTGCATGAGAAAATATTCCACTTAGTCGTCTAAGGGAAGGCGGAGTTTTGCCGCTTCGTCTTCCCTGTGCTGACGTGCATCAACTGAGCGTGAGCACGCCTGTCGCCAACAGATAGACCGCGTAGATCCCTGCGGCCACCACCATAATAGCCAGAACGATCTCTATTGGATTGAAAAGTCTTCCATTTTTCTCTTTCCGCGCCCAGACATAAAACACGATACCGAGGGCGTAAAGGATCATCGACAGCAGCAGATATTCCATCCCGGCGGCATAGACCAGCCAGGCGCCATAGAGTGTTGCCAGCGCGCCGATGATGATGTCGCGGGTGATGGAACGCTGTTCATCACTGTTATAACCGTCCTTCTGCCACGCCACTTTCAGGGCATACAAACCGCTGAGAAAATAGGGGATCAGGATCATTGAGGTGGCCAGCAGCAGCAGCGCAAGATACCCCGCCTGTTGGAAATGGGCGATGATCAGGAACAGTTGGGTCAGACCATTGGTCAGCAGCAGCGCGTTGACCGGCGCTTTGTTGGCGTTCTCCTTGCCGAGAAATTTGGGCATGGTGCCGTCTTTACCGGCCATGTACGCCGTTTCCGCAGATAATAATGTCCAGGCCAGCAGCGCGGCGCCGACGGAAACGATAAGACCGATATTCATCAGGGCTGCACCCCAAGGGCCGACCGCCGCAGCCAGGACGCCTGCGGTAGAAGGGTTCTTCAACTGGGCGAGCTCTGGCTGAGACAGAACGCCGAGCGACAGAACCGAAACGGCGACAAACAGCAGGATTGAGATGAAAAATCCAATCATGGTGGCTTTACCCACGTCTGATTTTTTCATCGCCCGACCCGAGTACATGGCGGCGCCTTCAATACCGATGAATACCCAGGTGGTGACCAGCATGATGTTTTTCACCTGGTCCATAACAGAGCCAAGCTGTTCATTGCCCCAGAATTCAATCTTAAAGGTGCGAACCTGAAAGGCGACGCTGACCAGCACGACAAACATGATCAGAGGAACCACTTTCGCGACCGTGCCGATCAGATTGAGCAGGGCGGCACCCTGTACGCCGCGACAGATCAGAAAATGCAGACCCCAGAGCAGGATAGAACCCACAATCAGCGCGGAAAGGGTGGTGCCATCACCGAAGAAACCGAGCGCGCTGAACGAGCCGAGGGCGGAACAGATCACCACATAGTACGAAACGTTGCCGATCCACGCTGAGATCCAGTAACCCCAGGCGGAGTTAAAACCGATGTACTCGCCAAATCCCGCGCGGGCATAACCATACACGCCGCCTTCAACTTCGCTTTTACGGTGCGCCAGGGTCTGGAAGACAAACGCGAGGGTTAACATCCCGATGAAGGTAATTCCCCAGCCGATCAGGATCGCGCCAGCGCCCGCTTTGGCCGCCATGTTTTGTGGCAGAGAAAATACCCCGGCGGCGATCAGCGCGCTGACCACAAGCGCCGTCAGCGCCGGAAGTTTGAGCTTACCTTCGGACTGGGAAGTCGAAGCGTCCGCAGCCGGTTTGCTGGTATCAAGAGTAGTCATGAAGAGAGTCCTCAATCTGACAGAGAGTGATTTTTTAGAAGTAGCTGTATTGTTTGCCGACGTATTCGGAGGTCATGCACTGCAAGACGCCGCTGTATCCCAGGGAGAAATAGACGATGTCGCCCACCTGATATCCCGATGCGGCGTGGGTGACATCGAGGATCAGGTGATCGGAGCTGGCGCCGAGCACTTTGACGCCGGGATCAAATGGCCGGAGCTGGGAGAAAGAGACGTCCTGTTCGCCGAGCGCGGCCAGCGCCCGATGGTGTACGCCAAGATCTTCGAATACCGGCTTTCTCCCCATGGCATCCAGCGCCGTGGAGTGTTGCGGAACGGAGGGCTTGTCTTTCAGCTCGATGATCTCCACGCCGAGCTTGATAGCGTCCTGACGAGTGTCGGGGATCGGCTCGTCATTCAGGCCGAACCCCATGATCAGCGATGCGCCAAGCCGCAACTGGTTGACGCCCGTCGGCAGTCCGCCGTTGATCAGCAGGAACAGGGCGGCGGAGCTGGCGCCGGAAATTGTGCGCAGTGCAATACCCAGCTCGTCTTCGATCTCATGGGCGAGATCGACCAGCGCCTGCTGGTTTTCGGTGGTGGGTTCCACTCCGCCGTAGCAGGCAAGATTGGCGCCCAGTCCTTCCAGCGTCAGCCCTGGCAGTTCCTTGTGCACCAGACGTGCAAGGCGCCGTGTCTCCTGCGGATCCACGCAGCCTTCGCGCAGATCGCCCAGGTCATGCATCAGAATGACCCGGTGCGTTTTGTTCTGCGCGATGGCTGCCGCAGAGAGCGCCTGCAACGTATGTTCTTCGGAATTCAGTGAGATATCCGCATAGGCCACGATGTCGTGTGCAAGGCTTATCTGCGGCAGACGCAGCAGCAGTTTGTCGACGGGCAGGTCGGCGATTTTTTTGAGATTCTGGATGCGGGAATCTGCAATCGTGCTGATACCCGCATCAATCATGGCTCTGGCGACATTTGCCGCTTCGCAGCTCAGCTTATTGACGCCGACAGGCTCTACACCGTGCTGGCGGCACAGCGCAATCAGCGTCCGGGTATTGTCACGAATGACCGAAAGATTAACGAAGAGGCATGGAAAATCTTGGTTTCGCATAATGGGTCTCCTTACGTGGGCGCGGGTCAGGAAGGCACCCGCGCCCGGTGCATTCGGTCCAGTAGCTACCGTGTGAGTGAGTCGCCGAGCGTCGCCACCATCACCGCTTTGATGGTGTGCATGCGGTTTTCCGCTTCGTCGAACACGATGGAGTGTGCGGATTCAAAAACCTCTTCCGTCACTTCCAGCCCTTTCAGGCCGTAGGCGGCTTCAATTTCACGTCCCACTTTGGTGTGTTCGTTATGGAAGGCGGGCAGGCAGTGCATGAACTTCACGTTGGGGTTGCCGGTGGCGTCGATGACCTTCTGGTTGATCTGGTACGGCGTCATCAGGCTGACGCGTTCCGCCCAAGCGTCTTTCGGTTCTCCCATTGAGACCCAGACGTCGGTGTACAGAAAATCAACGTCGTAGACGCCTTCTTCCACATCGTCGGTCAGCGTGATGCGTGCCCCGGTGGTGCTGGCGATGTCGCGGCATTGCGCAACCAGCGTTTCATCTGGCCAGAAGGATTTTGGCGCGACGAGGCGAATATCCATGCCCATCTTCGCGGCGCCGACCATCAGGGAATTGCCCATGTTGTTGCGCGCATCGCCAAGGTAGGCGAAGCTCAGCTCGGGCAGCGTTTTCCCAGGCGCGTGCTCCAGCATGGTCATCAGATCCGCGAGGATCTGCGTGGGATGGAATTCGTCGGTCAGGCCATTCCACACCGGTACCCCGGCGTATTGCCCCAGTTCCTCAACGATCTGCTGACCGAACCCGCGGTATTCGATGCCGTCGTACATCCGACCCAGTACACGAGCGGTATCTTTCATCGACTCTTTATGACCGATCTGCGAGCCGCTTGGGCCGAGGTAAGTGACCTGCGCGCCCTGGTCGAATGCCCCGACTTCAAAAGCACAGCGGGTGCGGGTGGAGGTTTTTTCGAATATCAGCGCGATGTTTTTCCCGATCAGCGTTTGCTTTTCGCGCCCGGCTTTTTTCGCCGCTTTCAGTTCAATCGCCAGATCGATAAGGAACTGGATCTCCGCCGGAGTAAAGTCGAGAAGCTTCAAAAAATTGCGATTTTTCAGTGAAATAGCCATCAATGTATCCTTGTTTGATGTAGGCCTGATAAGCGCAGCGCCATCAGGCAATGGCTGCGTTTCTCTGCCGGATAGCGGCGTCGCCTTATCCGGGCCTACGGATTCGTGCCATCAGGTAAAAAGGGTTATGCGACAGCGGTTTCGCGCCGGATCAGGGTGCCTTTATCTCCGGCGAGAATGGCCGGGCCATCGGCCAGCGAACCGATGCCCGCAATGCCGTGGCAGCGGCTGACAAAGTCGGCGCAGGCGCTGACTTTGGGTCCCATCGAACCGGCATCAAATTGCATTTCGCTCAAGAGTTCGGGTGTCACCTGTGCCAGGGGACGCTGGGTCGGTTTGCCCCAGTCGAGGTACACCGCGTCGGCATCGGTCAGGATCAGCAGCGCGTCGGCGTGGATCTGGCTGGCGAGCAGCGCGGCGGAAAGGTCTTTGTCGATCACCGCTTCCAGGCCGTGGTAACCGTCCGCTCTCTCGACGACCGGCACGCCGCCGCCGCCGTTACAGATGACCAGATGATCGCGGGCGATCAGCGCCTGGATGGCGTCGCTCTCTACGATGCGTTTTGGCTGCGGTGAAGGCACCACGCGGCGGAACGCTTTGCCGTCCGCTTTGAAGACCCAACCTTTTTCGGCCTGCAACGCGTCGGCCTGGGCAGGGTCATAAACCGGACCGATATACTTGGTCGGGTTGTGAAAGGCCGGATCGTTAGGGTCCACTTCCACCTGCGTGAGCAGGACGCTGATTTCGCGCTGCGGCAGTTGGTTCTTCAGCGCCTGTTGCAGCATGTAGCCGATCATCCCCTGGCTTTCCGCCCCGAGAATATCCAGCGGGTAGGGGGTGACGCGGTCGTAGGCGCTGTTTTGCAATGCCAGCAGGCCCACCTGCGGTCCGTTGCCGTGAACCAGCACCACCCGCCACTGCTGTGTGAGTTGGGCGATCGTTTTCGCTGCCAGGACGATGTTCTTGCGCTGGACATCGGCTTCCAGCGGTTCGCCGCGCTTGAGCAACGCATTGCCGCCGAGGGCGACAACCAGAGTCGGTTTGTTTTGCATGGTGGGTTCCTTAAATGCCATCGCGTTCCAGTGGGCAACTCATGCAGCGCGCGCCGCCGCGTCCGCGTCCCAGTTCATCGCCGGGGATAGGCAGCACAGTGATGCCAGCTTTGTCGTATTTCTCGTTGGTCCAGATGTTGCGCTCGTAGCCCACCACCACGCCGGGGCGCAGCGTGAGGACGTTGTTGGCGTCGTTCCACTGCTCACGCTCGGCTTCAAAGGCGTCGCCGCCAGTGGTAATCAGGCGCACCTGATCGATGCCGAGCGCTTTCTCAATGGCGTTAACCAGCGTGCGTTCTTCGGTACGTTTCAGGCCGCCCCGGCCGTCTGGTGTCAAGGTCCAGCACTGCACGTCCTGGCGCACCACTTCCGGATAGACGGAGAAGGTGTCGATATCGATGTGGGTCATGACGGTGTCGAGGTGCATGCAGGAGCGGTGTTTGGGGAGCTCAACGGCAATCACCCGTTCGGCCTGGCGATGGTTAAACAGCGACTGGGCAAGGAACTCGATCCCCTGCGGCGTCGTGCGTTCAGACATGCCGATCAGCACCGCACCGCGCCCGATGACCAGCACATCGCCGCCTTCTAAGGTGGCATGGTCGTAATTGATATTCTCGTCGCCGAAATATTTAATAAAATCGCCGTCGGCAAATTGCGGATGCCAGCGATAAATGGCCCGTAGATTATTGGTTTCACGCTGGCGAGCCGGTTTGGCCATTGGGTTAATGGACACACCGTTATATATCCAGCAAGAGGTATCGCGGGTAAATAAATGGTTTGGCAATGGCTTCATAATAAAGTCATTAATATCGTGGGTATCAACCACCATATTTTTAATTGAGGCGGGAATTTCACCGTAGGTGAGTCCGCCGCTTAAATGACGGGCCAGTTCCCGGTGCGACATGTCGGCCAGCCAGGCGCGGATGTCGGTGGCGAAAGTAGGGCCAAGTCGATAATCCGAGATTTGCGTTTCCAGTAGCCAGCTTTTAGCATCCGCGATATCCAGAGTTTGTGTCAGTAAATCAGTCAGTAACAGAACTTCGATACCCTGCTCGCGTAACGTGTTGGCGAAAATATCATGCTCTTCACCTGCGCGTTCAACTGACAGTACGTCATCAAACAGCAGCTCCTGGCAGTTAGACGGCGTGAGGCGTTTCAGGCTGAGATTAGGGCGATGCAACATCACACTACGTAGTTGGCCGATTTCAGAACCGACATAATGTTTTTCCATTACGATACCTTTCACTCTATTTCAGGAATAAAAAGGGGGTGGCTGCGAATAATGAAAATGCTCGCAGTCATAAGTGTTCCGATATTTTTCGAGAGGCATCATTGAATTATTTAGAGGTCGGAAATGTGATGAGTTTCACATCCATTCGGTTATTTGTTTTTTCTTAATTAATATATGACAGAGGTCTGAGAAATAACAAAAATAAAAAGTCTTAACCTGAATTACTACGCAGTTATACGTCAGATTATTCTTTAGTGTTAATTATTTGTTGGCTAAAGCAAAGAATGAAAACAA
This sequence comes from Citrobacter freundii complex sp. CFNIH2, assembly GCF_002880615.1. NCBI lineage: Bacteria > Pseudomonadati > Pseudomonadota > Gammaproteobacteria > Enterobacterales > Enterobacteriaceae > Citrobacter > Citrobacter freundii complex sp. CFNIH2. The sequence goes on from NZ_CP025757.1 coordinate 4,759,051, forward strand.
CGTAACATTATGATTTTTATCGAGTAATATTAATTTAATGCATAGATATGCGTATTGTGAATTATATTATTTTCTCCATAAAGTAAATTGAGCAATAACTATGGCGATTATCATTGATTAAGCAGTGGAAATGAATTGTGATCGACTAAGGGTTTTTCTTATAAATCCTTATATAACAATTTGTTGCGAGAGTTCTTCATTGGGCATGTTTACATTTTATGCATTAAAGATGCATAGATCGCTGTTTAGTGTTAACAGACAGTCAACAACTTCAGCGATAAACATGCGCTGACGCAAAACTTTGCAAGATAGCGATGGCACGACCGGACTTTTTTTCGTATAACAACTAAAAATTGAAACGCTGTTTTGAATGAGGGGTATGAGATGATCGTTGGTAATATTCACCATCTGCAATCCTGGCTTCCTGAAGAACTCCGCCAGGCGATTGAGTACATTAAGGCAAACGTCACCGAGACGACGGAGAAGGGGAAACATGAGATTGACGGTAGCCGTCTGTTCTACCTGATTTCTGAAGATATGACCGAGCCGTTCGAGAAGCGTCGTGCGGAGTATCACGCGCGCTATCTGGATATTCAGATCGTGCTGAAAGGGCAGGAAGGGATGACCTTCAGCGTACTGCCTGCCGGTAAGCCGGATACCGACTGGCTGGCTGATAAAGATATTGCGTTTTTAGCGGAAGGCGAGCAGGAGAAAACGCTGATCCTGAATGAAGGTGACTTTGTCGTCTTTTATCCGCAAGAAGTGCACAAACCGCTGTGCGCCGTCGGCGCGCCTGCCCCGGTGCGTAAAGCGGTAGTTAAGCTGCTGGTGGCTTAAACAGAAAAGGCAGGAATTGCACAGCCGCTCCCTGAATCGGAGCGGCTGTCCTTTTTATGATTTATCCGGCTTTGTTGAATAAATCGGGTTTAAATAAAAACTTTCCCTTTCAGTCACTTCCTCAGGCAATTCGTACACTTTCTGGCATGCCTGCTCGCGTCATTTTGTTTAAGGCACGGATCATGGCCATAGCTTCTCCAACCTGCGCATCATAATCCCGCAGCGTAAGATGCCCACCGAACAGTTGTTTAACACGGTACATCGCCGTTTCTGCCACAGAACGCCGGTTGTAAGCCGTGTGCCATTTCCAGTAAGCATTACTCCCCGTCAGACGCTGCCTCGCCACCGCCTGATTTCTGTCGGCATACTCCGCCGGCCAGTAACCGGAACGCGCTCGCGGCGGGATTAATGCCATAATTTTCTTGCGCCTTAGCTCGTCGTGGCACCGTTTTGTGTCATACGCCCCATCTGCGCAGGCGACCCGAATTTTCCTGTGCGTCTGACGGATAAGCCCCGGGAATGCCTCTGCATCAGTCACATTGTTCAGGGAAAGTTCAGCGCAGATAACCTCATGCGTACCGGCGTCTACCGCCAGGTGCAGTTTACGCCAGACGCGGCGCTTTTCCTGGCCGTGTTTTTTCACCTTCCACTCACCCTCACCGAAGACTTTTAATCCGGTGGAGTCGATAACCAGATGGGCTATTTCGCCGCGCGTGGGGGTTTTGAACGGGATATTGACGGACTTAGCCCGTCTGCTGACGCAGGAGTAATCCGGACAACGGAGCGGGAGCTTCATCAGGATAAAAATAGAGTCAATAAACCCCTGCGCGGCGCGCAGTGTGAGGTGAAAGACGCGTTTGAGCATCAGTACGGTGGTAATAGCGAGCTCAGAATAACGCTGAGGACGACCACGTGAAGACGTGTTGGGCTGTTCATACCAGGCCTGAGTAGTCGACTCATCAAGCCAGAATGTCAGTGAGCCCCGATTGACGAGCGCCTTGTTGTAGTCAGCCCAGTTGGTGATTTTGAACGTTTGTTTTGCCATGTGATACCGCTACAGGATCGGGAATATGGTGATCTGATCCTGACTACGGCCAAAAGTTCGATTTATTCAACAAAGCCGATTTATCCTACATTCGTCCATAAAGATCCTTGCTCCAGCGCGAGTAGAAAAATCGTAAACTGCATCGGTATTCATTAAGAAGTGACCCGAACGGTAAAAGACGGTTTATTTCAGCCATTAATAGTGCACCGCGATCACATTATTTCCTTATGTATTTAAATATATAACGGCGGCTTGATTTTAGTTAGTCGTTGTATATTTAATTTTATATCGCTACCGGCGTAACTTCAGTCACAACATACAGTTAGCTGTAACCTTTCCTGTTAACTTTCAAAAACTCGATCAAAAGCACGTTTAACTCTTTCTGGTTAATAACACTTTTGTGTTACATCAATTCTTGTTGAAAAATCATCCAGCAAAATACATTGCACAAAATTAAATATTAACTTTTGAATTAATTTCAGGGCAAGGTATGAATAAAAAATGGAAGTGGATAGCGGGTCTTGTATTCGTGGGTATTCTGCTGGGGGGAACACTCGCGCTGTCATCGATGTGGATAATGCATAAAACGTCAGATACCTCGTTTTGTCTCTCCTGCCACACAATGCAAGCACCCTATGAAGAGTACCAGGGGTCTGCGCACTTTATGAACCAAAAAGGTATCCGTGCTGAGTGCCGTGATTGCCACATTCCACAATCGGGTATGGATTACCTGATCACCAAAGTTCGGGCCAGTAAGGATATCTGGCATGAGTTTGTCACCGGCAAAATTGATACACCGGAAAAATATGAGGCACATCGCCTCGAGATGGCGGAGACCGTCTGGGAGCAGATGAAAGCTAACGATTCGGCGACCTGCCGCTCGTGCCATCAGTTTGACGCCATGGATCTACAAAAGCAGAGTGCCGATGCGCAGAAAATGCATGCGCTGGGTATCAAAGAAAAACAAACCTGTATTGATTGCCATAAAGGTATCGCGCACTTCCCGCCTGAAATCACGATTGACACCAAAGCCCATGATGCGCTGATGGAAAACGCGCGCCAGACGCCGGCTGATGCGAAAGAAGTGTACCCCGTCGCGCCTGCCGCACTGGGCAACCTGGGCACGGTTTATCCGGCCACCAAACTGAACGTGGTGGGGCATTCCGGCGATGCGCGGGAAGTGGAGATTACCGGTAGCCAAATGCAGGGCGCTGAACAGGTGATTTACTTCGCGGCGGGTCAGCGTTTGATCCTTGCCACACTCACCGATGAAGGTCAAAAAGCGCTCAAAATCTCCAGCGACTGGGAAAAGGATCCCTACGGAAACGCATGGCGCAATGTGTCTCTACGCGCACCTCTGGCTGAACCCGCACTGAGTAAACCCGACGTCATCTGGGACTACGCCAAAACACTCGACAAAACGTATTGCTCCGGATGTCATGCGCCGATTTCCTCCGAGCATTACACCTTAAATGCCTGGCCTTCCGTAGCAAAAGGGATGGGCGCGAGAACGGATATCAGCGCCGAGGATTTAGACATCCTTACTCGCTGGTTCCAGTATCACGCCAAAGATTTTACCTCTAAGGAATAACTGACAATTACGATTAAAGGAAAACCTATGAACCTTACACGACGTAACTTTATAAAGTATGCTGGCGGTTCCGCTGGCGCGATGATGATTACCTCGGCAATCCCGATGCCAGCGTGGGCCGCAGAGGCGCCGGGTAATGCCATCCTGACGGCAGGGCGTTGGGGGGCGATGTACATCGACGTTAAAGACGGCAAAATTGTGTCGTCGCGCGGCGCGCTGGCGAAAACGATTCCCAATGATCTGCAAACTACCGCACCCGATCAGGCACATACCCCGTGCCGTATTCAATCTCCGATGGTGCGTAAAGGCTTTCTGAATGCGCCGGGCAAACCGGACGGCAACCGTGGTAAAGACGAATTCGTCAAAGTGTCATGGGAAGACGCCCTGAAGCTCATCCACGAGCAACACGCCCGTATCCGTGCTGAGCATGGCCCATCTTCCGTATTTGCGGGTTCTTATGGCTGGCGCTCCAGTGGTGTGCTGCACAAAGCGCAGACGTTGCTTCAGCGCTACATGAGCATGGCAGGCGGCTATACCGGGCATACCGGCGACTACTCTACTGGCGCGGCGCAAGTGATCATGCCGCACGTCGTCGGTTCGGTTGAAGTTTACGAACAGCAGACGGCATGGCCGCTGCTCCTCGAACATAGCCAGGTGGTGGTCCTGTGGGGCCTTAACCCGCTGAACACCCTGAAAATTGCCTGGACCAGTACTGATGAGCAAGGCCTCGAGTACTTCAATAAACTGAAAGCTTCCGGCAAAACCGTTATCGCCATCGATCCACAACGCTCAGAAACGATCGAGTTCTTCGGTGATAAAGCACAGTGGATTGCGCCGAATATGGGTACTGACGTGGCGCTGATGTTGGGTATTGCGTCCGCGCTGGTAGAAAAAGGACTGCATGACAAAGCCTTCCTCGATAAATACACCACCGGCTATGGCGAGTTCGAAGCGTATCTGACCGGTAAGAACGACAACACGCCGAAAAATCCGGCCTGGGCCGAGAAGATTTGCGGCGTTCCGGCGAAGCAAATGGAAATTCTGGCGGAAATCTTTGCCAAGAATAAAACCATGCTGATGGCGGGTTGGGGCATTCAGCGTCAGCAGTATGGCGAACAGCGCCACTGGATGCTGGTTACCCTGGCGGCGATGCTCGGCCAGATTGGGACCGAAGGCGGCGGTTTTGGTTTCTCTTACCATTACTCTAACGGCGGCAACCCAACTCGCAGTGGCGGTGTGCTGTCGGCGATTTCAGCGACAATCGCAGGCGGCTCGTCTGCTGGCAACGACTGGGCAACTTCCGATGCGGTTGAAGCGTTCCCGGTGGCGCGTATTGTTGAAGCCCTGGAAAACCCCGGCGGCAAATATCAACATAATGGTAAGGAACAAACCTTCCCCGATCTGCGCATGATCTGGTGGGCCGGCGGTGGCAACTTCACTCATCATCAGGACACCAACCGTCTGGTGAAAGCCTGGCAAAAACCGGAACTGGTGGTGATCTCCGAGTGTTACTGGACGGCTGCCGCCAAGCACGCTGATATTGTTCTGCCGATCACTACATCGTTTGAACGTAACGATCTGACCATGACCGGCGACTACAGCAACCAGCATCTGGTGCCGATGAAACAAGCCATCCCACCACAGTTCGAAGCCCGCAATGATTTTGACGTGTTCGCGGATATGGCTGAGCTGCTGAAACCAGGCGGTAAAGCTGCTTACACTGAAGGCAAGAGCGAAATGGACTGGCTGCGCGAGTTCTACGACGTGGCGCAGAAAGGCGCGCGCCAACAGCGCGTCAATATGCCGCAGTTCACCGCTTTCTGGGAGGCGAACAAGCTGATCGAAATGCGTAAGAATCCGAAAGAAGAAGTTTTCGTGCGCTATGCCGATTTCCGCAAGGACCCGGTGATGAACCCGCTGGGTACGCCGAGCGGTAAAATCGAGATTTACTCGAAAACCATCGAAGGCTTCAACTATAAGGATTGCCCGGCGCATCCGACCTGGCTGGAACCAGACGAGTGGGCTGGCAACGCGAAGGAGGATGAACTGCAGCTGCTGACCGCGCATCCGGCGTATCGTTTACACAGTCAGCTTAACTATGCGTCGCTGCGCAAACAGTATGCGGTGGCCAACCGTGAGCCGTTCTACATTCATCCGGAAGATGCGAAAAAACGCGGCATTGCCGATGGCGATTTGGTGCGCGTCTGGAATGCGCGTGGTCAGGTACTGACTGGCGCGAAAGTCACCGACGGCATCAAGCAGGGCGTGGTGTGTATCCATGAAGGTGCATGGCCGGATCTGGATTACGCCGGTACCGGGATCTGTAAAAACGGTGGTGCCAACGTGCTTACCAAAGACATCCCGACCTCGCGTCTGGCGAATGGCTGCGCGGGCAACACTGCGCTGGTGATGGCGGAGAAATACACCGGACCGGAGCTGGAACTTACCGCGTTTACACCGCCAATGGGCGCATAATTCACGGTTGTAACACTGGGCGGAAACGATGATTTTCGCTTCAGACTGCTGATGAACCCCACATTGTTATGTGGGGTTTTTCTTTGCGGACAATATTATTGTGCCAGCGTCGCCACCATCACCGCTTTAATGGTGTGCATCCGGTTTTCAGCCTGGTCGAACACAATACTGGCCGGGGATTCAAACACTTCATCGGTGACTTCCATTCCGCCGTGCAGACCAAATTCCTCCGCCATTTTTTTACCGAGCGTGGTCTGGTCATCATGAAACGCGGGCAGACAGTGCAGGAACTTCACCTGCGGGTTCCCGGAAAGCGCCATCATCTGGCTGTTGACCTGGTAGTCGCGCAGCATGGCGATACGTTCCGCCCACATATCTTTCGGTTCGCCCATCGACACCCAGACGTCGGTGTAGATAAAGTCCGCCCCTTTCACGCCAGCCGCGATATCTTCGGTGAGCGTAATGTTGCCGCCGTTTTTCTTCGCCATTGCGCTGCATTCTGCGACCAGCGATGCTTCCGGCCAGCAGCTTTTGGGAGCCACCAGGCGCAGATCCAGCCCGGTGAGCGCGGCGGCTTCCAGCATTGAGTTACCCATGTTATTGCGCGCATCGCCGGCGTAAACCAGCGTCATGTCGTTAAACGCCTTACCTGGCAGATGTTCCTGCATCGTCAGCAGGTCAGCCAGTAATTGGGTAGGGTGAAACTCGTTGGTCAACCCATTCCATACCGGGACGCCAGCATATTCGGCCAGCGTTTCGACCACTTCCTGACCGTAACCGCGATACTGAATGCCGTCATACATCCGGCCCAACACGCGCGCGGTGTCTTTAATTGACTCTTTATGCCCAATCTGGCTCCCGCTGGAACCGAGATAAGTGACGCGAGCCCCCTGGTCGTAAGCGGCAACTTCGAAAGAGCATCGTGTACGGGTCGAGTCTTTTTCGAAGATGAGCGCGATGTTTTTGCCTGTAAGTTTTTGTTCTTCTTTGCCGTTTTTCTTATCGGCTTTTAGTTTTGCGGCAAGTTGGACGAGTGCGGTGAGTTCAGCAGGGGTGAAATCGAGTAATTTTAAAAAATGCTTCTGATAAAAACCTGACATAGTTCCCTCCCATGGCGAATGCCATCTATTGAATTAAAATTCAATTTATATGGATGATTATGCATTTGCAACCCTGTTTCACAAATCTTTTCTGGAAAGGTGGAGGCAATGACGGCGGTATGTGACAATAAGAGTATCGGCAGGACATTATGAGGAACGAGCCATGGCAAACCCGGAACTACTGGAAGAGCAGCGTGAAGAAACGCGCCTGATTATTGAAGAATTACTGGATGATGGTAGCGACCCGGACGCGCTGTACACCATCGAACACCATCTTTCCGCAGACGATTTTGAAACCCTGGAAAAAGTCGCGGTTGAAGCGTTTAAACTTGGCTACGAAGTGACTGAGCCGGAAGAGCTGGAAGTGGAAGAAGGCGACACCGTCATTTGCTGCGATATCCTTAGTGAATGTGCGCTGAAAGCTGACCTCATCGACGCGCAGGTTGAACAGTTGATGAATCTGGCTGAGAAATATGACGTCGAGTACGACGGCTGGGGCACCTACTTTGAAGATCCGAACGGTGAAGAAGGTGAAGAGGGCGACGACGAAGACTACGTCGACGAAGATGACGACGGCGTGCGTCACTAAGATCTCCAAACGTTAAAATGTTAAAAAGTACGGCAGTGTGCTGCCGTACTCTTTCGACAGGGTACACATGGATTATCCGCAAATTCTCTCCCCGGTACGCCAGTTTCTGCACTGTCCGACCCCGCAGGCCTGGGTTGACCAGGCGCGCGATCCGCAAAACCTTCCTCTGCTGCTCACCGATCATCTGATATGCGAACTCAAGGCGGCGCAAACGGCGATGCTGCTGGTGCGTAAGTACGTAGCGGATAAACCGGGTGCGGATGCGCTGCTCGCCTGGCTACAGCCGTATGAAGCTTTTGCTTTCCGGGAGGGGCCGGAACCGGACTTTGTTGCGCTCCATAAACAGATGGGTAAAAGCGTGATGCCGGAAACGGACGATCCGTGGGGCCGTCAGCTTATCAACAGCATGGTGCTGTTGATAAAGGAAGAATTGCACCACTTCTGGCAGGTGCGAGAAGCGATGCAGGCCAGAAACATTCCTTACGTGAAGATCACCGCCAGTCGCTACGCGAAAGGGATGCTGAAAGCGGTGCGTACGCACGAACCGCTGATGTTGATTGATAAGCTGATTTGCGGTGCCTACATCGAAGCGCGCTCCTGCGAACGCTTCGCCGCGCTGGCCCCGTTTCTCGATGATGACCTGCAAAAATTCTATCTGTCGCTGCTGCGCTCCGAAGCGCGTCACTACCAGGACTATCTGGCGCTGGCGCAACAGGTTTCGCTGGAAGATATTTCTCCCCGCGTCCGCTATTTTGGCGACGTGGAAGCGGCGTTGATCGTCTCGCCGGACAACGAGTTTCGCTTTCACAGCGGTGTCCCCGTCGCCTCTTAATTTCGGTAGTTCTGCCCGCCGTAAGGTGACATCCCGACGCGGGCAGTGAAAAATATGTCCTTTTCAGGGCAAGGAATACCAATACCGATGAACTGGACACATGTACTTCTCGCAGGCTACGTCGGCGCGGTCATCGCCGCGGTGATAGGGCTCATGCGTAAAAAAGGCTGGGTGGGGAAGGCTTCCGGCGCGGTACTGATGATGGTGGCGATCGTCGCGTGGAACCTCTTTGACGTGCACTACCTGATCCCGCGAGACAAAGCGGCGTCCGGTCAGACGGAAGAGCAACAGTTTGATGCCGCGCTACTGCAAATGCCGACGTTTCAGGTACTGAAGGAACAGGAGCCAGCATTCTGGGTCCATCTTCGCACCCAGGCGCTACAGCTGAAAAATGAAGGCAAAACCGAACAACAAATTATCGATACCATTCAACCGCAGGTGCTGCAAATTCAGATGTCGCGTTTACAGCAGGCGCCGGACAGTAATGTCATTGATTATATGAAGATCAATCTCGAACAGACTGCGGCGGTGCAGAAAAAAGGCGACGACGAGTGTTTCCGCTTTCTCTTCCCGCAGGTCAAAGGCGGCATTAACCCAACGCGTCTGATCTCGCCGGATATTCTGAAACGGCGTATGGAAGGCGATGCGGCGATGATGCGCGCGGCATACGGCCCTAATAAACACACGGTAACCGACACTGAGAAACAGCAGGCAATGCAGGATCTGCAAAGCGTCGTACCGGTACTGGTGCAGCGCTACGGGCAGGATGTACAGCTTATGGCTGAGCCGGAGAAGGGGATCGGGAAAGAGAAGGTCGTTTGCGATCTGGTGCAGGATATGTGGACGGAAGTGTTGAAATTGCCAGCCGCGCAGGCCGCTGGCGTGATTCGACTTTCGGTATCGCCTGAGATGCAATAGCCGGTATTACAGGGGTTTGAGCATCCGCACTTCGCAATCGACGTGCCCGGTGCAGCCCAGCGGTTCGCTGATATGCTCAAACCCTAAATGTTCATACAGGCCAATCGCTTCGCGTAAAAAGGCGGTTGTTTCCAGATAGCAATGTTTAAATCCCTGCGCGCGGGCGTGATCCATCGCCATCAGCGCCAGCTTTTTCGCCATGCCTTGTCCGCGCGCCGCAGGCAAAAAGTACATTTTTTGCAGTTCGCAAATATCGGGTTCGCTACAGGTTAACGGCGCAATTCCGCCGCCACCCACAACTTCGCCATTACGCTCTACCACCCAATATGCATGTCCTGGTTGCGAGTAGAGTTGATACAGCTCATCCAGATTCGGATCGGCAACGGTATAGCCTTTGTCAGCGGTGAGACCATATTCGGCGGAAACCTGACGGATAACGTCAGCGATGGCAGGATTATCCTGTGCTGAAAGAGGGCGGAGAGTGAGCGTCTGATGCTGTTGATTACTCATATTTTTCGTTTGTTAAAGCTAAATATATATAATTGTAATTGATATCATTCTCTTTGAAAGCATGCAAGCGGTACGTAAAAAAACAAGCGTTTATTCAGCGAACAGGTTATTCTATCTTTGCTAATAAGGATACTTTTATTATTTATTAGATTTATTTTTGAAAACAAAGGAATTGTTATGGATTTGTTTGCGAACAATGAACGGAAGCCTCGTTGGCAGTTTGACTTTCATGGTCGTGCCGGGGAGTATTTTATCATCTGCTTAACTAATGTCCTTCTATGCGTCATTACTCTTGGCATTTATACACCGTGGGCAATCGTACGTAGTCGTCGCTATGTTTATGAAAACATGGAATTGAATGGCGCGCGTTTTGGTTATCATGCGACAGGGTTGGCCATTTTTTTGAGTTGGTTATTCGTCGTCCTTTTTTTTGTCGTCATCTCCTTCTTCGCGGCGATTCCGGCTCTTGAACTGACGTTAATGTTAGTATTTTTCCTCGTATTACCTGTCTTTATGGTCAAAAGCATAAAATATAATGCCATGATGACCACACTGAATAATGTGCGTTTTAACTTTCACTGCTCATTGGGGCGCGCATGGTGGGTGATGATGGGATTGCCTGTCGTGCTCTATATTATACTGACAGTATTGATTCTTGTAATAGTGAGTATTCCTGGTGATATTTCTTATAACGTAGAGGCTATTATTACAAAATTCTTGCTGGCATTTGTCATTTTTCTCGTGGGTATGGGAATAATTGCCGGTATCATCTATGCGAAATGGATTTCACTGGTTGGTGGGGGAGGGCAGTTTGGTATTCACCGTTTCTCCGTTGCCGCCAGTGTGAAGCAGTGCATCAAAGTGTGTTTACTGTCGATGCTGATTCTTGTTCCCTTCCTGGTGGTTATCGCCTGGCTCTTTTCTGACATTTTCGGTGCAATCGTGCTGGCCAATATGGGTGGGGGAATGAGTGACGAGAGGCTGGGAATGTTGATTTTAAGTTACCAGGGGGAAATCATCGCCTGTTACTTGCTTTACTTCGCGGCGATACTTTTCTCTACGGGTTATATGTGGATGGGGTTGCGCAACCACTTTATGAACAACCTGACTCTCGCGGACGGCAGTATCCGTTTTCATTCCGGTATCGCATTTCATGCACTGATAGTGCAGTGGGTGCTGATTGCCGTGGTCTCGTCCATCACACTGGGGCTGGCTTATCCGTTCATGAAGATGCGCTATCTGCGTTTCCTGGCGGCGAATACATGGGTTGATGGCGATCTGGATACTCTGGAACTGACTGACCATGATGAGCAGCCTGAGACAGGGCCGATTGCGGTGCTGTCTCGCGGCATGATGACGCAGATTCCCTTTATCTGATACAAAAGTCTGATACAAAAAGGCCGGAGCATGCTCCGGCCTTTTTACATTACCACTGTCCGTGATTACAGCGCGGCGATCACCGCCTGTTGCTCAATCAACTTCGCTTTCGCTTCGGCGTAGCCTTCCAGCTTCTCACGCTCTTTGGCGATCACCGCTTTCGGCGCGCGTGCAACAAAGCCTTCGTTAGCGAGTTTGTTTTCGATACGGCTAATTTCGCCTTCGATTTTCGCCACTTCTTTCGCCAGACGCGCCAGCTCATCTTCTTTGTTGATAAGGCCCGCCATCGGGATCAGCAGCTCGGCGCCGTCGATGATTTTGGTCACGGAAACCGGACCTTTGTCATCGGCAGGCAGTACGGTGATGCTTTCCAGACGCGCCAGGTTCAGCAGGAAGCTACGGTTGTCGTTTACGCGACGCATCGCGTCATCACTGCAACCACGCAGCAGCAGCGCCAGCGGTTTACCCGGCGCAATGTTCATTTCCGCACGGATGTTACGTACGGCAACGATCGCCTGCTTCAGCCATTCGGTGTCAGCGAGTGCGGCTTCATCAACCTGTGCGGCGTTATATTCCGGGAACGGCTGCAGCATGATGGTGTCAGCGGTAATACCGGCAATCACTTTCACTCGCTGCCAGATGGTTTCGGTGATGAACGGGATGATCGGGTGCGCCAGGCGCAGCAGACCTTCCAGCACGGTCACCAGCGTATGGCGGGTGCCACGCAGTTCGGCTTCAGAACCGCCGGTCATGACCGGCTTGGTCAGCTCCAGATACCAGTCACAGAACTGGTTCCAGGTGAACTCGTACAGAATGCCCGCGGCGATATCGAAACGGAAGTTATCCAGCGCTTCACGATACGCTTTGGTGGTCTGGTTGAATTCAGCGAGGATCCAGCGGTCCGCCAGCGACAGGGTCATCTCGCCGCCGTTGAAGCCGCAATCCTGCTCTTCGGTGTTCATCAGCACAAAACGGCTGGCGTTCCACAGCTTGTTACAGAAGTTACGATAACCTTCCAGGCGCTTCATATCCCAGTTGATGTCGCGACCGGTAGACGCCAGCGCGGCCAGGGTGAAACGCAGGGCGTCGGTGCCGTGCGGCTCGATACCTTCCGGGAACTGTTTTTCAGTACGTTTGGCAATCTTCTCAGCCAGTTGCGGCTGCATCATGTTGCCGGTACGTTTTTCCAGCAGCTCCGGCAGCGAAATACCGTCGACCATATCCAGCGGGTCAATCACGTTACCCTTGGATTTGGACATCTTCTGGCCTTCGTCGTCGCGGATCAAACCAGTCATGTAGACCGTCTTGAACGGAACCTGCGGCTTGCCGTTTTCATCTTTGATGAAGTGCATGGTCATCATGATCATGCGGGCAATCCAGAAGAAGATGATGTCGAAGCCGGAAACCATCACGCTGGTCGGATGGAACTGACGCAGCGCGTCGGTGTTTTCCGGCCAGCCGAGCGTCGAGAAGGTCCACAGCGCGGAGGAGAACCAGGTATCCAGCACGTCGTCGTCCTGACGCAGGGCAACGTCTGCGCTCAGGTTGTTTTCCTGACGCACTTCGTCTTCGTTGCGACCCACATAAACGTTACCGTCGTTGTCGTACCATGCCGGAATACGGTGACCCCACCACAGCTGACGGGAGATACACCAGTCCTGAATATCGCGCATCCAGGAGAAATACATGTTTTCGTACTGCTTCGGCACGAACTGAATGTCGCCGTTCTCAACGGCTTCTACCGCCGGTTTTGCCAGTACATCGGCACGGACATACCACTGGTCGGTCAGCATCGGTTCGATGACCACGCCGCCACGGTCGCCGTACGGGACGGTCAGGTCGTGCGGTTTAATCTCTTCCAGCAGGCCCAGCGCGTCGATCGCAGCCACCACCGCTTTACGTGCGGCAAAGCGCTCCAGTTTCTGGAATTCCGCCGGGATTTCGTTGGAGTAGACGTCGGACTCATTGCCTTTGGTGTCGTACACTTCCGCCGTTTCGCGGATATCGCCATCAAAGGTGAAGATATTGATCATTGGCAGGGCATGACGACGACCGACTTCGTAGTCGTTAAAGTCGTGCGCCGGGGTGATCTTCACGCAGCCAGTGCCTTTTTCCATGTCGGCATGTTCATCACCGACGATCGGAATGCGGCGGTTCACCAGCGGCAACACCACGAATTTGCCAATCAGATCTTTATAGCGCGGATCTTCCGGGTTGACGGCCACGCCGGTATCGCCCAGCAGGGTTTCCGGACGGGTGGTCGCAACCACCAGGTAATCTTTGCCGTCTGCGGTTTTCGCGCCGTCGGCCAGCGGGTAGCGGATGTGCCACATCGAGCCTTTAGACTCGCGGTTTTCCACTTCCAGGTCAGAAATGGCGGTCCGCAGTTTCGGGTCCCAGTTCACCAGGCGTTTGCCACGGTAAATCAGATCTTCTTTGTACAGGCGGACAAAGACTTCTTTCACGGCATTGGAAAGGCCTTCGTCCATGGTGAAGCGCTCGCGCTCCCAGTCAACAGAGTTGCCGAGACGACGCATCTGGCGGGTGATGGTGCCGCCGGATTCCGCTTTCCACTGCCAGATTTTATCGATAAAGGCATCGCGACCGTAGTCGTGACGGGTTTTACCTTCTTCAGCGGCAATTTTACGCTCAACCACCATCTGGGTCGCGATACCGGCGTGGTCGGTCCCGACCTGCCACAGGGTATTTTTCCCCTGCATGCGCTGATAGCGGATCAGCGTATCCATGATGGTTTGCTGGAAAGCATGACCCATATGCAAACTGCCGGTGACGTTCGGCGGCGGGATCATGATGCAGAAGGACTCTTTGCTTTCATCGCCGTTAGGCTTGAAATAGCCCTGCTTTTCCCAGTGCTCGTAAAGCGGCTGTTCGATATCTTGGGGGTTGTATGTCTTTTCCATTATTTCCAGGTTGCCGTATTCAGGTTAAAACCAGCCACGCGGTAGGCTTTGTAGCGCTCGCGTGCCGATTGTTTCAGAGAATCTTCGTAAGGGACGAAGTCTATCACTTCTGTGAAAGCGGTGGCAAAATCTGCAAAGCCAACGCGCAGGCTGATGAGCAGATCGCGCGGGCTGCTGTTGCGTTTTTCCGGCCAGGCGATTTCCACCGGCGCACCGCCGCGCGGCCCTTCACCGGCCAGATTGTGCGGGACGAAACGGTCGGCCGGTCTGGCCCACAGCGCTTCATCCAGGCGAATCGCCTGCTTTTCGTCTTCGCAGGCAATCAACACGCGTTTGCCGCTGCGCCAACGTTCTGCGGCAATTTCACACACCAGTTGCTCGACGGCGCTAAGGCCATCGTGTTGTGTGTCGTTGTCCAGAAGATAGAACGTTGCGTTTCTCATGATATGGGGCTTCTTGTGGTGGATTTAAATGCGTTGCCATGTTGCACGCTGTAGGCCTGATAAGGCGCATTCGCGCCGCCATCAGGCATTTTGCCGGATGGCGCTGCGCGTATCCGGCCTACGGGGCAATTTCAAACTTACTCTTCGCCGTTAAACCCGGCACGATTGAGCAGGAACTGCGACAACAGCGCCACCGGACGACCGGTTGCGCCTTTGGCTTTCCCGGAACGCCATGCGGTACCGGCGATGTCGAGGTGCGCCCAGTTGTACTTGCGGGTAAAGCGCGACAGGAAGCAGCCTGCGGTGATTGCGCCGCCAGGACGGCCGCCGATATTCGCCATATCCGCGAAGTTGGACTCCAGCTGTTCCTGATACTCATCACCCAGCGGCAGACGCCACGCGCGGTCACCTGCTTGTTCGGACGCGCCGATCAGTTCGTGTGCTAGCGGGTTATGGTTCGACATCAGACCGGTAATGTGGTGGCCGAGCGCAATCACGCAGGCGCCGGTCAGGGTTGCCACGTCAATAACCGCTTCTGGCTCGAAACGCTCAACGTAGGTTAAGACGTCGCAGAGTACCAGACGGCCTTCGGCATCGGTGTTCAGCACTTCAACCGTCTGGCCAGACATTGTCGTCAGCACGTCGCCCGGACGATAGGCGCGACCGCCAGGCATGTTTTCACAGCCTGCCAGCACGCCGATGACGTTGATTGGCAACTGCAGTTCCGCCACCATGCGCATTACGCCATACACTGCCGCCGCTCCGCACATGTCGTACTTCATCTCGTCCATGCCTTCAGCCGGCTTGATGGAGATACCGCCGGAGTCAAAGGTGAGCCCTTTACCGACCAACACAATCGGACGCACGTCTTCGGACGGACTGCCTTTGTACTCAATCACTGACATCAGCGATTCATTCTGCGAACCGTGACCGACGGCGAGGTAAGAGTGCATTCCCAGCTCTTTCATCTGCTGTTCGCCGATGACGCGGGTGACCACATTCTTGCTGTAGCTGTCAGCCAACTGACGCGCCTGTGAGGCTAAATAGGCGGCGTTACAGATGTTCGGCGGCATGTTGCCGAGATCTTTCGCGGCCTTAATACCGGCGGCAATGGCCAGACCGTGCTGAATCGCACGCTCGCCGCTGGTCAGTTCTCGGCGGGTTGGCACGTTGAAGACCATTTTACGCAGCGGGCGGCGCGGCTCGCTTTTGGTGGTTTTCAGTTGATCGAAGCTATACAGCGTCTCTTTGGCTGTCTCGACAGCCTGACGCACTTTCCAGTAGTTATTGCGGCCTTTGACGTGCAGTTCGGTCAGGAAGCAGACGGCTTCCATCGAGCCGGTATCATTCAGAGTGTTTATGGTTTTCTGAATCACCTGCTTATACTGACGTTCATCCAGCTCGCGCTCTTTGCCACAACCGATGAGGAGGATACGCTCGGACAGTACGTTGGGAACATGGTGTAACAACAGGGTCTGACCCGGTTTGCCTTCCAGTTCGCCACGACGCAGCAGGGCACTGATGTACCCGTCGCTGATTTTATCGAGCTGTTCTGCAACCGGAGAAAGGCGGCGTGGTTCAAAGACGCCCACGACGATGCAGGCACTCCGCTGTTTCTCCGGGCTACCGCTTTTTACACTAAACTCCATGCACTACGCTCCTGAATCTTAAAGACAACGGCGGCGCCTGCGGTTAGAATTGCAAGCTTTCGTAACTCATATCCGCAGTTGCGGTGACTTCGTGTTAATCTTAACGTTATTACGGCATTGGCACATCAGAACGTGTTCTGAGTGGCGAATCCGCTGAGTATAATAATTTTAGCGACGATTTCGACGACTCAAGAGAATAAATGACGTTTAAGCCATGAAACAAGCTAAATTCCTGCAAAAGACGAGTTTTTACGGGCGTATTTAAAGTGATAATCATAAGATATCTGGTGCGGGAGACGCTCAAAAGCCAGCTTGCCATCCTCTTCATCCTGCTTTTGATCTTCTTTTGTCAAAAGTTAGTGAGGATCCTCGGCGCAGCGGTTGACGGTGACATTCCGGCAAATCTGGTGCTCTCGCTGCTGGGCCTCGGCGTGCCTGAAATGGCACAACTCATCCTGCCGCTCAGTCTGTTCCTCGGACTGTTGATGACGCTGGGCAAACTGTATACCGAAAGTGAAATTACGGTGATGCACGCTTGCGGCCTGAGCAAGGCCGTGCTGGTGAAAGCGGCGATGATCCTGGCGTTGTTCACCGGTATCATTGCCGCCGTTAACGTCATGTGGGCGGGGCCGTGGTCGTCAAAACATCAGGATGAAGTGCTGGCGGAAGCGAAAGCCAACCCTGGTATGGCCGCACTGGCGCAAGGGCAGTTCCAGCAGGCCACCAACGGCGGCTCGGTACTGTTCATTGAAAGCGTTGACGGTAGCGACTTTAAAGACGTGTTCCTCGCGCAGATTCGCCCGAAAGGCAACGCCAGGCCTTCCGTGGTCGTGGCCGATTCCGGACACCTGTCGCAACTGCGCGACGGTTCGCAGGTGGTTACGCTGAATAAAGGCACCCGCTTTGAAGGTACTGCGCTGCTGCGTGATTTCCGCATCACCGATTTCCAGGACTATCAGGCGATTATCGGTCACCAGGCGGTGGCGCTGGATCCGAACGACACCGACCAGATGGACATGCGCACGCTGTGGTCCACTGATACCGATCGCGCCCGTGCGGAACTGCACTGGCGTATCACGTTGGTATTCACCGTATTTATGATGGCGCTGATGGTCGTACCGCTGAGCGTGGTCAACCCGCGTCAGGGCCGCGTGCTGTCGATGCTGCCCGCGATGCTGCTGTATCTGATGTTCTTCCTGATCCAGACCTCCCTGAAATCCAACGGCGGGAAAGGGAAGCTGGACCCGGTTATCTGGATGTGGGTCGTCAACCTGCTGTATCTGGCGCTGGCGGTGGGTCTTAACCTGTGGGATACAGTGCCGGTGCGCCGTCTGCGCGCCCGTTTTTCGCGTAAAGGAGCGGTGTGATGCAGCCATTTGGTGTCCTTGACCGCTATATCGGTAAAACCATTTTCACCACCATCATGATGACGTTATTCATGCTGGTGTCGCTTTCCGGCATCATCAAGTTCGTCGACCAGCTGAAAAAAGCCGGGCAGGGGAGCTACGACGCGTTGGGCGCGGGGATGTACACCCTGCTCAGCGTGCCGAAAGATGTGCAGATTTTCTTCCCGATGGCGGCGCTGCTTGGCGCGCTGCTGGGACTCGGGATGCTGGCGCAGCGCAGTGAGCTGGTCGTGATGCAGGCGTCGGGTTTTACCCGTATGCAGGTGGCGCTCTCGGTGATGAAAACCGCGATCCCACTGGTGCTGCTGACCATGGCCATCGGCGAGTGGGTTGCGCCGCAGGGCGAGCAGATGGCGCGTAACTACCGTGCGCAGGCGATGTACGGCGGTTCGCTGCTTTCCACCCAGCAGGGGCTGTGGGCGAAAGACGGTAATAACTTTGTTTACATCGAACGGGTGAAAGGTGACGAAGAGTTAGGCGGCATTAGCATATACGCCTTCAACGATCAGCGTCGTCTGCAATCCGTGCGCTATGCCGCGTCTGCGAAGTTTGACCCGGAACAGAAGGTCTGGCGTCTGTCGCAGGTGGATGAGTCGAATCTGACCGATCCGAAGCAGATCACCGGTTCGCAAATGGTGAGCAGTACCTGGAAAACCAACCTCACGCCGGATAAACTGGGCGTGGTGGCGCTGGACCCGGATGCGCTTTCTATCAGCGGTCTGCACAACTATGTGAAATACCTGAAGTCGAGCGGCCAGGAGGCCGGGCGCTACCAGCTCAATATGTGGAGTAAAGTCTTCCAGCCGCTGTCCGTTGCGGTGATGATGCTGATGGCGCTGTCGTTCATCTTTGGTCCGCTGCGTAGCGTGCCGATGGGCGTGCGGGTGGTGACGGGGATAAGCTTTGGTTTTGTCTTCTATGTACTGGACCAGATCTTTGGCCCGCTGACGCTGGTGTACGGCATTCCGCCGATTATCGGCGCGCTGCTGCCGAGCGCCTCGTTCTTCTTGATCAGCCTCTGGTTGATGATGCGTAAGTCATAATCGTCCGCCGCCACCGGCAACGTAAAGCGCAGTGCCTGATGGCGCTGCGCTTATCACCGGTACTATCGTTTTCTGCCGCCCATTAAGCTGCCTAACATCCCGCGAATGATCTGATTGGTGACCTGACGCGCTGCGCTTTTCGCCACGCTCTGCACTACGCCATCGCGCTTGCCGCCGCGCGGTCCGGTACTGCCGAAGAGAATGTCTTTCAGCCCGCCGAGGATCCCGTCGTCAACCGCCACCGCTTTGCCTTTCGTCGTCGGGTTACTTTGCGCTTCAGTCGCCGCCTGGACGCCTTTTTGCAGCATTTCAAACGCTGATTCACGATCCAGGTCGTCTTCATATTTGCCATAAACCGGAGAGTGGTTGATAAGCCCATTGCGCTCATCATCCGTCACCGGTCCCATCCGTGAGCACGGGGCGATCACCATCGCCCGCTCAACGACCGACGGACTGCCTTTGGCATCCAGGAATGAAACCAGCGCTTCACCGGTGCCCAGTTCCTGAATCGCCTTCTCTGTATCAAATGCCGGATTGGCGCGCATGGTCTGCGCGGCGGTTTTCACCGCTTTCTGATCTTTCGGCGTGAAGGCGCGCAGGGCGTGCTGAACGCGATTGCCCAACTGACCGAGGACGTTATCCGGAATATCCGCCGGGTTTTGCGAAACAAACCAGACGCCAACCCCTTTCGAGCGGATCAGACGGATCACCTGTTCGATTTTATCCAACAGCACCTGCGGGGCGTCGTTGAACAGCAGATGCGCTTCGTCGAAGAAGAAAACCAGCTTCGGTTTTTCCAGATCGCCGGCTTCCGGCAGTTGCTCGTAAAGCTCGGAGAGCATCCACAGCAGGCTGGCAGCGTAGAGTTTTGGCATCTGATAGAGCTTCTCGGCGCTGAGAATATTGATGATCCCTTTGCCACTGGCATCGGTCCGCATCCAGTCTTTGATATCGAGCATCGGCTCGCCAAAGAAGTGCGTCGCGCCTTGCTGTTCAAGCGTCAGCAGCCCACGCTGGATCGCCCCGACCGAGGCGCTGCTGATGTTGCCATACTGATTCTGGAAGGATTTGGCGTTATCGCCGATGTATTGCGTGATAGCCCGCAGGTCTTTGAAATCTAACAGCAGCAGGCCCTGGTCATCGGCAATACGGAAGATAATGTTCAGCACGCCGGACTGCACCTCGTTGAGGTTCAGCAAACGCGCCAGCAGCAGCGGCCCGAGGTCTGAGACCGTGGCGCGAACCGGATGACCTTTTTCGCCGAAGATATCCCACAGTACCACCGGATTGCCGTGCGGTTGCCAGTCGGTAATGCCGATATTCTTCAGTCTGGTGAGCAGTTTTTCGGAGGCCAGGCCCTCGGCGGCGACGCCGGTTAAGTCACCTTTCACATCGGCCATAAATACCGGTACGCCGATTTCCGACAGCGACTCGGCCAGCTTTTGCAGCGTGACGGTTTTCCCGGTTCCGGTCGCCCCGGTAATCAGCCCGTGGCGGTTCGCCATCCCGGGGAGTAAAAACAGTTCAGTGTCTGGCGTGCGGGCAATCAGCAGGGGTGAGCTCATTAGATTTCCTCCATTTATCCTGCGTCGAGTATAGGCAATGTGAATAAAAGAGAATATGCGCCGGGGAGAGAAAATCACTTATAGCGTATTGCCGTGGTAAATCTGGTATCCCAAATCGATCGTATTGTGGTTGTGGTCGTTGTTTTTGATTTTACTTAGCAACATCTGTGCCGCCATGCGGCCAATGTCAAAGCGGGGTGTGATGACGCTGGCAAGGCTGGGGATCATCTGTCGGCCCATTTCCAGGCCGTGGAAACCGGCAATGGAGACCTGTTCCGGTACGGACAGTTCACGTTCCCGGCAGAGCAGCAGCGCGCCCATCGCAATATCATCGTTGGTGCAAAACACGCCGTCTAAATCCGGGTGGGCAATCAGCGCGTCACGCATCAACTGCATGCCCAGACGAATCGACGAGATCGCCCGCGGGTTAACGCGCAGGGGCGTCAAGCCTCGTTGCGTCATCGCGTCACAGTAGCCGCGAAAACGCTGTTCATCACGGATATCGTCTTTCGAGCCGAGATAGAGAATTTTGCGCCGCTGGCGTTTATCCAGCATGGTGCTGACCATATCAAATGCCGCCTGGCGGTTATCAAACCCGACTTCCATATCCAGCCGATCGCCCTGAATATCCATTAGCTCGATAATGGGAATGGCCGCCGAGCGCAGGAATTTCACCGTGCGCAGGGTGTGATACTTCTCGGAAAGAATAATGCCGTCGATATTGTAGGAGAGCAGATTGATCACCGACTCTTCTTCCGACTCTCGATCGTAGTTGTAGTTGGCAATCAGCGTCTGGTAGTTGTGGTCAGAGGTAACGGATTCAATGCCGGCAAGAATGTCGGCGAAGAGCTGGTTCTGAAAGGAGGGAATGAGCACGCCAAGCGTGTAGCTTTGCGCGTTCAGCAGCATGGCCGGCGCACGGTTCGGGATGTAGTTGATCTCCTCCATGATCTGCGCGATACGCTCGCCAGTTTCCTTTGCGACCTTTTTCGGCGAGCGGATATAGCGACTCACCGTCATTTTGGTCACGCCCGCGAGCGTGGCGATGTCCTGCAAAGAAATTCTGTGGTTCCTCATCTTCTCTCCGGTACCGGGGAGCGGCGGCGACATCGCCCCCCGGTGGTTAATCACGCCTTAATGCAGAACCGCATTTAGCGCCAGCACGCCCAGCAGCCCCATGATTGAAATCAGCGTTTCCATCACGGTCCACGTCCGCAGCGTTTCACCGACGCTGAGGTTAAAGTAGCCCTTGAACAGCCAGAATCCTGGATCGTTTACGTGCGAAGCGATTACGCTACCGGCCCCGGTTGCCAACACCATCAACGCTGGATCGGCATGGGTGACGTTAATGATCGGCAGTACCACGCCTGCGGTCGTGATCGCGGCGACGGTCGCCGATCCCAGTGCAATGCGCAGTAACGCGGCCACTGTCCAGCACATCAGCAGCGGCGACAACGAGGTGCCGGTCATCAGGTGCGAGATATACTGACCCACGCCGCTGTCCACCAGAACCTGTTTAAACGCGCCGCCACCGGCGATGATAAACACAATCATGGCGATGGCGCCGATGGAGTCACCGACGATATCCATGATCTGTTCAATCGTCCTGCCATTGCGTCGACCGAGGGTGAAAATCGCCAGCACGATGGCGATAAACAGCGCGACGGCAGGGTTCCCGATAAACTCAAAGAATACCCGCACTGAGTTGGTTTTGGGCAGTGTAATTTCACAGACGGCGGCAACGGCCATCAGTATGACGGGGATCACCGCCGCAAAGATACTGTTCCAGAAGGACGGCATCTCCTCTTCGGTGAACAGGTGCGGGTTAAACAGCCCTTCCGGCGGCGCTTTTTCAAAGCGGGTCAGCAGTTTTGAAAACAGCGGGCCTGCGACAATCACCGTAGGAATGGTGATAATGAACCCGTACAGCAGCGTGGTGCCGAGGTTGGCTTCAAAAATCGTCGCAATGGCGGTCGGCCCCGGATGCGGCGGCAGGAAGCAATGGGTGACCGAGAGGGCAGCCACCATCGGCACGCCGACGTACAGCAGCGGCAAACCGGATGAGGCCACCACCGTAAATACCAACGGCAGCAGCAGTACAAAGCCGACTTCGAAGAACATCGCCAGCCCGACGACCAGTCCGGTGATAACCAGCGCCCACTGCACGCGTTTTTTACCAAACGTCCCGATCAGGGTGGTCGCGATGCGCTGCGCGGCCCCCGTATCAGAAATCAATTTCCCCAACATTGCGCCAAAACCGAGGATCATCGCCAGCCCGCCGAGCGTGCCGCCGATCCCGTTTTGAATGGAATGTAAAACGGCTTGTGCGTCCATCCCTTCGGCGAATCCCACGACGGCTGCAACCAGGACCAGGGCGATGAAACCATTGACTTTAAAGCCAATCATCAGGACCAGAAGCAGCGCGACGCCTGCCGCAATTATGATTAATGGCATAATCTTATCTCTTATGTGTGCCAAAAAGGCAGCGCTTGCGCGCTGCGTAGGGTTGTTCAGTGGTTACACAGCGACCAGCATGCCGCCATCGACGAACAGCAGGTGTCCGTTGACGAAGTCTGAGGCTTTGGAGGAGAGGAATACCGCCGCGCCAATCAGCTCCTGCGGATCGCCCCAGCGAGCGGCAGGGGTACGTTTGCACAACCATGAGGTGAAGGCTTCATCTTCAACCAGCGCTTTGGTCATTTCCGTTTTGAAGTACCCCGGTGCGATGCCGTTAACCTGGATGTTATGGCGCGCCAGCTCAACGCACATACCGCGAGTCAGCATCTTCACGGCGCCTTTCGAGGCGGCATACGGGGTGATGGTGTCGCGACCCAGTTCACTCTGCATCGAGCAGATGTTGATCACTTTCCCGGCCTGGCGCTCCACCATCCGGCGGGTGACCGCCTGGGAGACGAGGAACACGGCGGTCTGGTTAACCGCGATCACGTCGTTCCATTCCTGCTCCGGGAATTCGGTAAACGGATGGCGGCGCTGGATCCCGGCGTTGTTGACCAGCACATCAATTGGGCCAATATCCTTTTCGATATGGTCGATTGCGGCGTCGATATCCTGTTTGTACGTCACGTTAAAAGGAGCGGCAACGGCGCGGATCCCTTGCTGCTGCAGTTTTGCAACCGCGGCTTCTGCCCGTTCTGACGTAATATCGTTGACGATAATCTGCGCGCCATACTGACCAAGACCCGTTGCCAGCAAATAACCGATCCCCTGGGCGGAGCCGGTGATCAGGATATTTTTACCTGCCAGTGAAAAAAGATCGTTCATGATGTTGTTCCTTATTTTTCATTCTCAAAGACGAGCTGAACTTTCGCCGCCTGGGTTTTGTCGCTGGCGAAAATCAGCGCCTGTTCCAGGTCGGTAAACGGATATTCCGCACTCAGCAGCGGCAGTGGATCGATAACGTTATGCGCCAGCCAGGAGACTGCGGTGTTAAATTCGGTGGTAAAGCGGAACGAGCCTTTCAGGGCGATCTCTTTGCCGATGAGCATCATCATTGGGAAGTCCGGAACGGCACCGCCCATACCGACCTGCACCATCACCCCTTTTGCGCGAGTGACTTCCAGACAGGTGGTTATGGAGGAGGGATGGCCGGAGACCTCGAAACTGATATCGAAATAGCCTTTCTCTGTTTTCCACTGGTCGAGAGAATCATGCTGGGGATTCACCAGCGTATCCGCGCCCATTTGCTGAGCCAGCGATAGCGAACGGGGGCTGACATCGGCGCAGACCACTTCCGCCGCGCCCAGCGTTTTCACCGCGCTGACGATCAGGCAACCGATGGGGCCGACGCCGGAGATAAACACTTTCTTACCCTGTAGATCGCCAGCCTCATGTGCGGCATGGATGGCTACGGCCAACGGTTCAGCAAAGGCCATGACCTTTTCGTCCGCCTGTTCCGGGTAAGGAATGCACTGGGCGGTATCGACCGTTTTAAACTGGGTAAAGCCGCCGTCGACGTGCGGAAAATACATCGCACTGCCAAAAAAGCGCATTTCAGTGCACTGGTTTTCTTCATGCTGAAGGCAGTATTTACAATGACCGCATGGCTTAGACGGATTAATGGCAATCGACTGTCCTTCGCGTAAAGTTTCTGAATCGCTATGGACTACTTTACCAATAACTTCATGGCCTAAAATCATCGGCGCTTTGACGGTAAAATTACCGACTTTGCCTTCCTGATAATAATGTAAGTCGGAGCCGCAAATGCCTCCGCGGGTTATTTTTACGAGCGTGCCTTTATTATTCCATTCGATATTCTGTTGTGTTACGGCAACAGAACGCTTACCCGCGACAACGCAGGATTGAGTTTTCACTTCCATAAATGCCTCACTGGGTCAGGTCTTCATCTCCGGTGCATTTAAGCGGTTTTAATTGTCCTTATTTGTGACGCAAGTCACACTGGAAAATTGTTACACTACAATGTTACGCATAACGTGATGCGCTTTATAATTCTCATCTATGGAAATAAAAAAGCGTGAAATTGCCGATTGTACAGGCGTAGTATCGCGCCATGGAATATGACGCAGAGGGTTTTACATGGCCGGGGAAAGCTATATTTTGATGGGCGTTTCAGGAAGTGGTAAATCGTTAATTGGTAGTAAGGTGGCGGCATTATTATCGGCAAAGTTTATTGATGGCGACGATCTCCATCCCGCCAAAAACATTGATAAAATGTCTCAGGGAATACCGTTAACTGACGAAGACCGGTTACCGTGGTTAGAACGCTTAAATGATGCATCTTATAGTCTGTATAAAAAGAATGAGACGGGTTTTATTGTGTGCTCATCATTAAAAAAACAGTATCGTGATTTTTTACGTAAGGGCAGTCCTAACGTGCATTTTCTCTGGCTGGATGGCGACTACGATATTATCCTGGCGCGGATGCAGCGTCGGGCAGGGCATTTTATGCCGGTCGGCTTGCTGAAAAGTCAGTTTGAGGCGCTGGAGTGCCCGCTGGCGGAAGAAGCCGATATCGCGCGTATCGACATTAATCATGACATTGAGAACGTGACGGCGCAGTGCCAACAGGCGGTTCTGGCGTTTCGCCAGGCACGAGAGCGACTCAGCGCTTCACTTTGAACAGGGAGGCGCTGAGTCAGACCGTCAGAAATCGGCTTTCAGCACCACTCGGTAACGGGCTTTACCGTCGCGCACGTGCTGGATTGCCTCGTTAATTTGCGACATCGGGAACAGTTCGGTGGTTGGCGAGACCTTGCTGCGCCCGGCAAATTTCATCAGCTTACGCAGTTCATACGGCGTGCCGGTCGCCGAACCGGAGATGCTGCGATCGCCGGCAATCAGCGTGAAGGCGGGGACCGGCAGCGGCTTCAGCACCGCGCCGACGGTGTGGAAGTTGCCGCCGTAGGCCAGCGCTTCGAAGTAGGGTTGCCAGTCGAGATCAACATTGACGGTGTTGATGATGAGATCGAACTGGCCCGCCAGCGCCGTTAATGCCTGCGGATCGCGACTGTTCACCACTTTATCGGCGCCCATTGCCAGCACTTCTTTCTCTTTCGCCGGGTTAGAGCTGAACGCGGTGACTTCACATCCCATCGCATGCAACAGCTTGATGGCGATATGACCCAGCCCGCCAATGCCAATCACCCCGACGCGGCTGGTGGCGGTGACGTGGTGCATCAGCAGCGGTTTAAACACCGTGATACCGCCGCACAGCAGCGGGCCGGCGGATTCAATATCGATGCTTTCCGGAAGCGGGATCACCCACTGCCAGTCAGCGCGCAGCTTCTCAGCAAAGCCGCCGCGATTGAGAATGGTTGGTACTGCTCCTTCCAGGCAGTTGATCTGATTACCACTGATACAGGCATCGCAGTGACCACAGCTGCGCGCCGTCCAGCCAATCCCCACGCGCTGACCGATCTTCAGTCCTTTCCCCTGCGCCGCGCTGCCGAGGGCGGCCACGCGACCAATCACCTCATGTCCGGCAACCAGTGGATACTGAGAGAATCCCCACTCATTGTCGATCATCGACAAATCGGAATGGCAGATACCGCAGTAATCGACCTGCACCTCGACATCTTCCGGCTTGAGTTCGCCAGCATCGTATTCAAAGAGTTCGAGTTCGCTGCCCACCTCTTTTGCGGCATAGCTTTTTATCATCGACATCGTGTTTCCCTCAGTGTGGTGTTGGACAGGAAAGTGTAGAGCATGGATAACGGCGTCGCTTTGCAGAAGGGGGGATTAAGAAGAGGGCGGGATGGAAGTATGCTGATTTTTTCGACACTTAACGGAGTAGACACACGCTGGCGCTTGCATGGTGGCGCATGACAGGTATAATCCACAACGTTTTCCGCATCCCTTCCGTGCCGGAGTGGCGAAATCGGTAGACGCAGTTGATTCAAAATCAACCGTAGAAATACGTGCCGGTTCGAGTCCGGCCTTCGGCACCATCGGAACATCAATAGACGTCAACGACGTCTTTTTTTGTGCCTGAAATCCGCGATACTCAAGGCTTTACGCGATTTTCCTTTCAACAGAAGTCAATCTGAGTCAACCCACATCAAGTCGCTTGTGAGTATAGAACCGAGTATATATGCTGGTTCGATAATGGTTGTATACTCACAGTGGCACATGGAAGGAGAACTTTTATGGCTCTGACAGATATCAAAGTGCGTTCCGCAAAACCGCAGGAAAAGGAGTACACCCTTGTCGATGGGGATGGCATGTTTTTGCTTATTCATCCCAATGGCTCAAAGTACTGGCGGTTCCGCTTTCGCTTTGGTGGCAAGCAGCATCTGATGGCTTTTGGTGTTTACCCTGAAACTTCACTGGCTGATGCCCGTCAAAAAAGAGAAGAGGCTAGGAGGCTTGTTGCTGCCGGTGTCGATCCTCGTGAGCATAGGCGTGCGGTAAAAGAAGAACAGGCTAAAGAGGTCATCACATTTGAATCTGTTGCCAGAGATTGGCATGCCAGCAATCAAAAGTGGTCTGAGTCGCATAGTGGCCGTGTCCTTAAAAGTCTGGAAGATAATCTGTTCGATGCGATTGGTAAGCGTAATATCGCTGAGTTAAAAACCAGAGATTTACTTATACCTATCAAAGCCGTAGAGATGTCTGGACGTCTTGAGGTGGCGGCGCGTTTGCAGCAACGAACAACAGCAATTATGCGATTTGCCGTGCAGAGCGGTTTAATCGATTACAACCCTGCCCAAGAGATCGCTGGAGCGGTCGCCACATCTAAACGGCAACATCGTGCTGCGCTTGAACTTAACCGTATTCCTGAACTACTTCATCGTATCGACACATATACCGGCAGACCACTAACACGTTTAGCTGTTGAGCTGACGTTGTTGGTATTCATTCGATCTAGTGAACTGCGTTTTGCACGCTGGTCAGAGGTGGATTTTGATACTGCTATGTGGACGATTCCGGGAGAACGTGAGCCACTGGAGGGAGTTAAGCATTCTCAGCGTGGTTCGAAGATGAGGACTCCTCATTTAGTACCGCTGTCTCGCCAGGCATTAGAAATCCTTAAACAGGTTCACAAGCTTAGTGGTGAGCGTGATTTTGTTTTCGTTGGCGATCATAACCCTCGTAAACCGATGAGTGAAAACACGGTGAACAAGGCGTTGCGTGTTATGGGGTATGACACCAAGGTGGAGGTTTGTGGGCATGGATTCAGGACCATGGCATGTAGTTCGTTGATTGAATCGGGATTGTGGTCGAAGGATGCAGTAGAGCGGCAGATGAGCCATATGGAACGTAACTCTGTACGGGCTGCGTATATTCATAAGGCTGAACACTTGGATGAGCGCAGGTTGATGCTGCAATGGTGGGCTGATTTTCTGGATGCGAATCGGGAGAGTGGGATTACTCCATTTGACTATGCGAAGATCAATCGGGGTAATAGTATGTGAGTTATTTACGAATGTACATTTAGGTCTAATATAAAAGCTGCTGAATAATTTAAGCGGGTGGGGCAGCAGTGTTATCACCGGGTCAATTCTTTGCATTGAGTCGCATCGACGGAAACTCCGCCCCAAGTCAATCAATAAGTAATGCATTAATCAGGTTGTTTGAATCGCCACGGGTTTAACAGACACCTCAGAGTCATTTAAGATGGCTTAAAGAGAGGTGCCCATGAGCGGTAAGCGTTATCCCGAAGAGTTTAAAATTGAAGCGGTAAAACAGGTTGTTGAGCGAGGCCATTCTGTTTCCAGCGTGGCAACACGTCTGGGTATCGCCACCCACAGTCTTTATGCATGGATAAAGGCATATGGCCCGGATTCCTCAACCAATAAAGTTCAGTCAGATGCTCAGGCAGAGATCCGCCGTCTCCAGAAAGAGCTGAAGCGGGTTACCGACGAACGGGACATATTAAAAAAAGCCGCGGCGTACTTCGCAAAGCTGTCCGACTGAGGTACGCCTTTATCCGTGACAACACCTTTTTCTGGCCTGTCCGCCTGCTCTGTCGGGTGCTGGATGTTCATCCCAGTGGCTTTTACGCCTGGCTTCAGCAGCCGCATTCACAACGCCATCAGGCAGACCTGAGACTGACAGGACAGATTAAACAGTTCTGGCTGGAATCGGGGGGCGTCTATGGATATCGCAAGATCCATCTGGATCTGCGGGACAGCGGGCAACAGTGCGGAGTCAACAGAGTCTGGCGACTGATGAAACGTGCAGGGATAAAGGCTCAGGTCGGATACCGGAGCCCGCGGGCACGTAAAGGCGAGGCCAGTATCGTGTCGCCCAACAGGCTCCAGCGGCAGTTCAATCCGGATGCACCGGATGAGCGTTGGGTAACGGACATAACCTACATCAGGACCCACGAAGGCTGGCTGTATCTTGCCGTGGTTGTTGATCTGTTCTCACGCAAAATTATCGGCTGGTCCATGCAATCCCGGATGACAAAGGACATTGTCCTGAACGCACTGCTGATGGCTGTATGGCGGCGTAATCCCCAAAAACAGGTGCTGGTTCACTCGGATCAGGGCAGTCAGTACACAAGCCATGAGTGGCAGTCGTTCCTGAAATCACATGGCCTGGAGGGCAGCATGAGCCGTCGCGGTAACTGCCACGATAATGCAGTTGCAGAAAGCTTTTTCCAGTTGCTGAAACGCGAACGGATAAAGAAAAAGATCTACGGAACGCGGGAAGAAGCCCGCAGCGATATTTTTGATTACATCGAAATGTTTTATAACAGTAAGCGTCGGCATGGCTCTAGTGATCAGATGTCCCCGGCAGAATATGAAAACCAGTATTATCAACGGCTCGGAAGTGTCTAAATTATCCGTGGCGATTCATACATTTGGTAGACAAAACCGGTTTTCAGATTTTTCAGTTCCCGGATGGAGTTAACTGGGGTGATGGGAAAATTGCTTTCCTGATTGTCGCTGTTGCTGCACAGAAAGATGAACATATTAATGTGCTTTCTGGCATTGCCGGCCTCTTAGAC
The DNA here is from genome assembly GCF_002880615.1 of Citrobacter freundii complex sp. CFNIH2. Lineage (NCBI taxonomy): Bacteria > Pseudomonadati > Pseudomonadota > Gammaproteobacteria > Enterobacterales > Enterobacteriaceae > Citrobacter > Citrobacter freundii complex sp. CFNIH2. The sequence goes on from NZ_CP025757.1 coordinate 4,788,785, forward strand.
GATGAAGTCAAAACAATGATATTAGGCAGAATCACTGATAAAGCAGAGTTTGTCGCTGAATTTAACAGAGAGTGATTCTAAGAAAACCATAATGCTGGTAGTGAAAATCCAGTGTTATTTAATTCAGAATGCAGAAGGGATTAAAAATGAAGCTTTCACTTTGTACCGACGTATTAGGTAATCTTCCGTTTCCAGCGATGCTCGACCGTGTAAAAGAATACGGCATTACTGCGGTAGAGATGACCGCTGGCGGTTGGGCCGGTTGTCCTCATGTTAAAACCAATGAACTTCTCGAATCTTCATCATTACTTGCCCAGTTCCGTAAAGAGCTGGAAAGCCGTGACATGGAAATCGCGGCGCTGAACTGCTCCGGTAACCCATTAGCGCCGGGTGAACTCGGTGCTAAACATACCGCCAGCAGCTATAAAGCCGTTGAACTGGCTGGCAAGCTTGGCGTGAAAAAAATCGTCATGATGAGCGGGCTGCCTGGCGGCTGCGCAGAAGACAAAATCCCCAACTGGATCACATCAACAGTTTCATGGCCCGACTATATGCCAGGCGTAGTGGACTATCAGTGGAATCAGGTTGCGATTCCATGGTGGAAAGAGTTTGTTGCTCATGCCAAACGTCATGGCATAGAGAAAATCGCACTGGAAGAGTTCCCAAGCCAGCTGGTCTACAACCCTTCGACCTTACTGCGCCTGCGTGATGCAGTGGGTGAGATGGTCGGTATTAACCTCGACCCTTCTCATCTGATGGTTATGGGAGCAGAACCGATTGCAGCAATTCGAAAACTCGAAGGTGCAATTTATCACGTGCATGGCAAAGATGCCCGAATCGAACGTGGTTTGGCAGATATTGATGGACTGCTGGACTATCAGCCGGTTACGGCAACTAAAACCCGTGCATGGAACTATGTAGCGGTAGGCTGTGGCCGCGACCTTCAGTGGTGGAAAGAGTTCTTCTCAGTACTCAGCATGTGTGGCTATGACGGCCACGTATCTCTTGAAATGGAAGATCTGACCATGAGCGTCGAAGCTGGCTTACAAACCTCCATTGACGCGTTAAATGCTACAATTAGCCGCTAATTTCTAAATTGCTATTTTGGATAAGAGTCTGATTACAGACTCTTATCCATGCTTTGCTATAAATTCATGCTGAAGAAATCCACACCTTCCATCAAGGCTTTCATGGGGACTTTGTGCGTTGCATCAGGATCAATGCTCATGATGCATTTATCGGCATTACCACTCTTTAGCATATGCGCATAGAGTTCTTCACTTTCCCGAACAGGAACGATTTCATCCAGTCGGCCATGCCAAAGAAAAAGCGGCTGAGCCCCCAGAGAGTCCAGGTTTTCACGCGAATCCAGTTTATTCAAATCAACTAATAATTTATCAACAGCTAAAATATCATCCTCATTATTAATAATGATGGGCGGAAACAGGCTATGGGATAGCGTCGAGTAGAACCCGGAGCCCATATAACTGGCTGCTGCGGCAATATTTTTATATTTCGCCAGTATACCTAACACCGTAAAACCACCCATAGAGGTGCCGCAAACGCCGATCCTGCCGTCAATCAACAACCCTTTTTCACGGTAATGCTGCAGATAAATACCGAACTCATTAATGTTTCTTTCGAGGATATCCCAAAATTGATAACGTCTGCGCTCGACATTTCCATCAAATCTCTCACCATGTTCTACCGCTTCCGGGAGAATAACTCTGAACCCTGCACGGGCGAAAGCATAAGCAAAAAAACTATGTAATTCTTTTGACGACGTATAGCCGTGAAAATGAAATATTGTCGGTAATGGTTGGTCTTTACAGCCTGCCGGAACGGCATGAATAACAGGAATATCGCCAATATACTCGTCGTAAATTTCAATCATTTCAGTTCTCACATCTTTCGAGAAGATGCAGCATATATTACTATATGCTGCTTGCAGTCTCAGGACACTTTAAATCGATTGATAACAGCCTCATCCGGTTCAAGACCAATACCAGGTCGATCGTTAATCGTAAAGACATTCCCTTTACGAATAGAATCGTATTTGAACAACTCAGCAGCAGGCTGGACATAAAGATATTCGACGTCTTTAACGTTACTACAGGCATTAGCCAGGTGTAGGGTCGCCAGGAATCCTGGCCCAAAATAGGGGCTGTGAGGCAATATTGTCGTCTGGTGTGCTACAGCAGTATCAACGACCTTTAAAAACTCGGTGATTCCGCCTACTTTCGTTACGCTTGGCTGAACATAATCGACGGCACCCTGTTCTATCGCGCTACGGAATTGCTGCTCAGTGCACCAGTTTTCTCCGGCTCCCAGTGCGACGCCGTGGTTACGCAGTCCGGACAGCAGAGCAAAGTCTTCAGGAGGGAAAATAGGTTCTTCCAGCCAGGCTATTTGCGCCATTGCCTCAAGCCGTGAGATGTACTCTCTGGCCTGTAAGGTTGACCAACTGCAATTTACATCGATGGCCAGTCTGGCAGACATATTCACTGAGGCAATCGCATCATGACAGGCAGCGATAATATCGATATCGGTCTCATGAACTTTCACGTCAATATAACCGTCCGCCAGCGCTTTACGGCACTGGGCGGTCGCAACATCGCGATCGTTATAGCCCACAAGGCTGGCATAGGTCGTTAATGACTTTCGTTCACCGTTACCCAGCAATGTGTATAAAGGTGCTTTATTGCGTTTCGCCCACAGATCCCAAAGCGCAATATCAACGCCAGAAATCGCGAACAGAGTAATACCGTAACGGCCAAAAATATGTAGCTTGTGCTGAATCATCCGACTCCATTCAGGAATAGATTCAACTTCGGTTCCTTCCAGCAGCGGCTTAAGAAGAGTATCCACCACTGATTTTGTTGCCGCTGACACGAAGTAGCCAAATGCCTCGCCCCAGCCCACATTACCGTCCGTGTCTTCAACCCGTATCAGTACCATTTCCAGGCTATTCCACGTGGTTGGGGTGATCGGTTTTTTCTTCCCACCGTCATCAAAAGGAATATCGATGACTTGTGTCTGGACTGAACGTATTTTCATCGTTTCTCACCCAATTCCGGAGGGAATGGGATATAGGGTCCCCCTACCCATGCGGGCCCTTCGGCCTCTGGCATCTCTGCAAGCGGCACAAAATCAACCGCTAAATGATCCTGAGCGTTTTCCAGTGGGACATAACCCAGTTCTCGTGCCCGTGTATTCGGGAAGAATGCATCGGGGCAGGCTGAAACCCCATAGACAATATCTCCACAGGCATCCGGGTGTTCGAGGCCAATAAGGGTTAATTGCGCCATATCCGCTGCACTCAGCCAGATCTTTTGACGACGACCATCGACGACATAATCCGCCGCGCTACCAATACGAATACTCAGCCCCTTTAGGCCAATTTTATGCGCGTACAGCGCCAGCGCAGACTCACCAAACGCTTTGCTTAATGCGTAGAAACCATCCGGTGCAACCGGGGCGTGGTCATCACAAAAACCAGCAGAAGGATGATGACCCACCGCATGATGAGAACTGGCAAAAACAAAACGAGGAATCGCGTATTGCTTACAGGCATCCAGTAAATACAACGTCCCCCGGTAGTTTGCCTCCAGCGTATCCTCAAACGTAATGGACAGGCTGTAGGCACAGGCCAAATGAATGATACCATCCACACCTTCACATGCTCTCAGTACCGTTTCCCGGCATGCAATATCCCCGATAATCTGTTCTTCATTATCGTGAAGGTCGTTGCAGCCAATACGATCAAACAAACGTAAACGGTAATTCTCACGTAAATAAGGACGAAGTCGCGTCCCCACGCCACCAGCAGCACCGGTGATTAAAATTGTTTTCATTCTGTTCTCATCCTGATGAATATGCATATTACCCCCGCGCCCGTGGTCAAACGGGCCCTCTCAGTATTCAGTCTTTAAACTTCGCCGTCAGCGACAGCAGACCGTTTTTCAGCACGCCTAGATCGCTGGCGATGGCCACAAAGCTCATCCCCTGCGCGATATACTGCTCAACGGCGCGCGGATCGAAAGAAACCGTACCGACCGGTTTGCCGTACTTCCGGCAGGTTTCGATAATGTGCGCGATGGCGCTGACTACTTCCGGATGTCCCGGATTGCCGAGGTAGCCCAGTGACGATGATAAATCGCTTGGACCAATAAAAATCCCGTCCACCCCAGGTACCTGGATAATCTCCTCAAGGTTCTCAACCCCTTTACCGCTTTCAATCTGGACAATGACGCCGATATTGTCGTTAATCCGGGTGAGATAATCGTCCATCATGCCAAAGTAGTTACCGCGATGAGACACGGCCAGACCGCGCGTTCCGCCGAGTGGATAGCGCGTCGCCGCCACCGCGCGTTCCGCTTCTTCGCGGCTTTCCACCATCGGGACTAAAAAGTTGGTACAACCAATATCCAGCAGCCGCTTGAACAGAACCGGATCGTTCCAGTACGGGCGAACCAACGCTGAGGTGGTGCTTCCCTTCAGGGCCATTAACTGCGGCACCAGATTACTGACGTCATTAGGCGAGTGCTCGCAGTCAAACATCACCCAGTCAAAACCGCATAACCCCACCAGTTCCGTCACCACGTGACTGGACGAGGAGCTCCAGCAGCCAATGGTCAGCTCGTGGGCGTTTAAACGGGTCTTGAATTGATTCTCAACAAATGGATATTTCATTTTTAATCCCGGTCTGTTTATGACTTAGCAATAAGGACGATAGTTAAAGAGATTAATGAGCAAGCGTAGCCTGACTCGCCTGGACTTTCGCTTTCACCAGGAACAGGACCACCGCTGAGCCAATCACACCCAGTACCCCTGCCAGAATAAAAGCGCCGGAATAGGAGCTGTGCTGCACAATCACCCCGGTCACTGTTGGCCCGATAATGCCGGAGGTGTTGGCGATTCCGTGCATCAGACCGCTGGCGCTGCCGACGTAGTTTTTCGGTGCCGCATCCTGAATAAGTGCCCAGTAAGCCGGGCCCGCCAGCTGCAGCAGGCCGATAGCCGCCGTCATGGTGGTTACCGCCACGATGGTGGTATCAGCCACCCCAGTCACGGCGATGCACAGCGAACTAAAGAAGAAGGCGGTTACCAGCACCACTTTGCGCGAGAAGAAACGGCGCTGCGTTTTGCGGTAGATGGAGTCGATCACCACGCCGCCCATCGCATAACCAATCGCACCAATTAGCCACGGCAGTGAGGTGATAAAGCTCATGTCATGAGCGCTGACACCACGGGCTTCCACGAGGAAGGTCGGGAACCAGGTGATAAAGAAGAACAGCACATAGTTGTAGCAGAACAGGGAGAGCGCCATCGCCAGAATGGCCGGTTGCAGGATCGCTTTCCACATGGACGGTTTTTCACCCGTTTCCGGTTCCACTACGGTTTCATGATCCGTCTCGCGGATCAGCGCTAGCTCCTGCGGGCTGACGCGTGAATGCTGCTCAGGTACGGATTTGGATTTCATTGACCAGATCAGCACCCAGGTCAGGCCGATAAACATCAGAACCACGAAAGAGACACGCCAGCCGAAGTAGTAGCACATCATACCGACAAACGGCCCGGATATGGCGCCACCCAGCGGGCCCCCGGCCTGCTGGATCCCAACCGCCGTGGCTTTTTCACGGATCGGGAACCAGTCGTAGATCACCTTGTTGGCAACAGCGGCATTTGGCCCTTCCCCCATGCCGAACAGGACGCGGCAGGCAAAGAACGTCCAGAAGCTGAAAGCTCCGGCAGTCAGGCCGCACATAATGGACCAGAAGCCCATCGCAATGGCGAGAACCCGTTTGGCGCCGTATTTATCAGCCAGCGCACCACCAATAAAATTAAATAACGCGTAGCCAATGGAAAAACTACTGAATATCAGCCCTTTTTCCACACTGGTAAGATGAAACTCTTCACTTATAAAGGGCATGGCAACCGAAAGTGCGGCGCGGTCAATATAGTTAACGACATAAGCAGAAGCCAGCATCGCCAGTATGACATAGCGATAATTCTTAAATACTTTCATAAAGTTCACCTATTGTAGGGTACGAAGCAGATCTTTATAAAACATGGTCAGGCATCATTATTTCTTTTGTTCGCATATCACTGCCTGTAGCAATATGTTTTTTTGAGTCTTGATTCTGGAATAGTTATTAATATTTCCTTGTTACAGTTTAAATAGCGAGGCGGCAAATAGACCGCTCCGCTATTTCGCCCTCACCAGACAGTATTTGTTATTAACAGCCCTTAACTTCAATACCTGCCATATTTTCAAAAACCTTGATCACGTTGGAGTGATCTTCGTTGCCCAGCCCCTGTGCAATACAGGTTTTGTACAGTTCGCGAACCAGGCTGGCGACAGGCATTGGGGCGTCGATCCCCGTCGCCAGTTCCATGGCCAGATTGAGATCTTTGTACTGTAAGCGGGTCATAAAGCCTGGATCGAAATTACGCTCAAGCAGCAGGCTGCCACGGATATCCAGCGCGCCGCAACGAGCGTAACCCGCAGACAAGACTTCAACAATTTTCGCCGGGTTAACGCCGGCTTTTGCCCCCATCACTAGCGATTCGCCCAGCGCCGCCATCGTGGCCGCCGCCAGCACCTGATTACAGGACTTCACCACCTGACCCGCGCCGTTATCCCCCACATGGGTGACGCGACTGCCCAGCACGTCGAGGATCGGTTTACACTGCTCAAACACATGGGCGTCGCCGCCGACCATGATGGAGAGCGTACCGCCCTTAGCCCCTTTATCGCCGCCGCTTACCGGCGCATCGAGCACCTGTGCGCCCAGCGCTTTGATGGATTTTGCAAACTCCCGCGTAGCCAGCGAGGAGATGGTGCTCATATCGATAACCACTTTGCCTTCGCCCAGAGCCGCCGCCATCCCGGTTTCACCAAACAGCACCTCTTCCACCTGCGGGGTATTGGGCACCATAGTGATGATGACGTCTGCCGCTTTCGCCACATCAAGGCTGGAGCCTTGCCCGGTTGCACCATCCTGCGCGACCTCAGCAATGTCGCTGTCGATAATGCTGTAAACGTGAACCTGATAACCGGCGTTCAGCAGATTACGTACCATCGGTTTACCCATAATGCCCAGACCGATAAAGCCTAAAACTGGTTTCATTCTCTCAATCCTTAATGCGTGTGATATTCAATGATGCTACGTAATTCATCGACATCGATTTCGTCGAAGGCGCAATTGTCACGGTGACTCAGGTGTGCCGCTGACCCTGCCGCGTATCCGGTCAGAAAACACTGTGCGGTAACACGTGCCGAGGCGAGTGCCTCATGCTCCGCGCACAAAGTGCGTCCTGCCGTAATCAGATTGGGGATGTTCTCCGGCAACAGGGTGTCGTATGGAATGTCGTAATAGTCATTGTCCAGATAGAACATAAAGATGCCGTCAGGGCCGTGAGCCTCAATGCACCAGGCACTGCTGGCGATGGCGCGGCGACTCTTACGCGCCTGAAACACATCTTCGTTGGTCAGGCAACGCTGCCCCTGAATGGTCCGGCTCTGGCGAATACCAATTTGTGCCGCCACGTCGTTAAGGCGCGCCTGCTCGAAACCGGGCACATATTTTTGCAGGAAGCGCTCATATTCGCGCACCAGCTTGCGGCCTTTCAGTTCAGCAAACGTAAGGTCTTCCGCTTTGGTGGCATCAATCGGGCGACCATCATCACGCAGCACGCTGGTGACGTTACACATCACTTCACCCGGCCGTGGCGATGGCAACAGGTAGATGTGTTTGCGCGGCAGGTTAAAGCCCTGTCCCTGAGCCTGCTCGACCCAGGCTTCCAGTTGCGGCACCGGATGACCCACGCCACGGCTGATATCGACGTTCGCCATGCGGAACACCATAGTCGGATACTGCACCATGCCGTTACGGCCGAGGGTATAAGGCACACCCGCTTTGGCACACAAGTCGCCGTCACCGGTCGCATCCACAAAACGCTTCGCGGTAATGCACTGACGCCCGGTTTTGTTCTCCACAATAACGCCGTGGACTTTCCCCTCTTCCATCACCACATCGGTCACCAGGCTGTGGAAGAGAATATCGACTCCGGCATCCTGCAAAAGATCATCAGCAATCTCTTTCCAGGTATGGGGCTCATGCACAACCAGCTTTGTTTCACCAAACGGGAACGGCTCGCTGACCGCGTGGCGGTGTTTCAGATGCTGATAAAATTCCCCGGCAAAGCCATGTACCAGCTGCTCATGCGGCCCTTTACCCGACGTAAAGAGGCCGCAGATGGCGCCCGACATGCCAGCGGTCGCCATGCCACCGCAAAAACCGTATTTTTCAATCAGCAGCGTCTTCTCACCGGCACGTGCGGCTGCCGTGGCTGCCGCAACACCGGTTGGACCACCACCCACTACCAGCACATCAACATTCAGCGAAACGGGAATATCCCGCGCCTGTTCATGACAGATCTGCATTGCTCACCTCTGGTCGAAAGAGGACAGGTCATCCCTGCCCTCTGGTCAGTGGGTTTCAATCCACAGCTTTGACGTGAATACGGCGTTTACCGAGCACCGCGCCCTGGGCGATAGGCTGCACCAGTTGTGCATACTGCGAGAGATAGGTGCCGCTCCCCCCACCCAGCTCAATAGGTTTCGGCTCCCAGGCCGCCAGGCGTGCATCGATGACTTCCTGAGGAACGTCCATATTGATGCTTAAATCGACAAAGTTGATGTGCACGGTTTCGCCCTGTGCTACCACCGCCAGCGGACCACCCGCCGCCGCTTCAGGCATCAACTGACCGACGATAATCCCACGGTTCAGACCGGAGAGTTCACCGTCCGTTATCACCGCCACATATTCAGCGATACCCGCACCGTTCAGTGCCGCCACAAAGCTACAGGCGAATACCGTACCCGGACCACCCGCAGGCCCCATATTACGCAGCACGATCACATCACCTTTGTGGATTTTGCCTTCAGACAGCGCCTCGATGGCTTCGTCTTCGCCTTCGTAGATGTTGGCAGGGCCGGTGAAGTGCTCCAGTTCACCCGGTACGGCAGAGAGTTTTACAATCGCGCCATCCGGGGCGAGGTTGCCGCGCAGAATGGCAACACCGGGGCGCTGGCTGACCGGGTTATCGAGGGTGCGAATGACTTCGTCGTTTTTCACCACCGCATGCTGGATGTTTTCGCCCACCGTTTTTTGCGTCACGGTCAGCGCATCCAGATTGAGGAAGTCACGCAGTTGATTCATGACGGCAGTGGTGCCGCCTGCCGCTTCCAGGTCTTCGGTTCTGTATGGGCCGTTCGGGCGAACAGAAGTCAGCAACTTGATGTTTTTTCCGTACTTTTCATATAGACCGACCACATCAATCGGCAGTTCTGCCTCCGTTGCGATGGCTGACAGGTGGCGAACGGTGTTTACCGAGCCTCCTACGGCCAGTACGGTCATCACGGCGTTCTGAATCGCTTTTTCGGTGATGATTTCGCGCGGCAACACCTGCGCTTGCGTCAGTTCAACAATGCGTTTACCTGCCGCCTGGGCGTACTCTTTCACCTTGCGGCCATTAGCCCAAATCGGCGAGTTACCCGGTAACGACATGCCCAGCGCTTCGGCCACAATGTGCATGGAGTTGGCGGTACCCAGACCGGCACACACGCCCGGAGACTGAATGCCGACGTCGGTCATATCGGTCAGATCCTGTAGCGAGATCGCACCGGTCGCCAGCGCGCCAACCTGCTCATAGACATCATCAATATCAAAGAACTGGTCGTCGAATTTTTCGTTAGAGCACTTACCGCCCACCTGGTAGCCGCAGGTCAGCAGCAGAGACGGCACATTAAGGCGGGCCGCAGACATCAGATGTGCCGGGGTAGTTTTATCGCAGGAGGAGAGACAGATCATGCCGTCCAGCACCGCCCCTTCCATCATGCACTCAACCTCGTTAACCATCAGGTCGCGGGTTGGCATCAGATACCGGGCTTTTTTTCCCGCGCTGGTCACGAAGTCGCTGGGTGCGACAGTGCGCACTTCAAATGGTAATCCCCCTGCGTCACGAATTGCCTGCTCAACGATTCGGCATAGTTCATCCAGATGGACATAACAGCAGGAGAGCTTGTTGGAGGTATTGATGATCGCGATCTTCGGTTTATGCATGTCTTCTTCGCGGATCCCCATACTGCGCCATTGCGCACGACGTACTGCCCAGCGGGTCGAGCCCGGCTTAAAATTGCTTCTGTACATCATGAATTCCTTTATCGGGTTGTGGTTATATGAATCGGAATATCCTCTCATTGGGTTGGTTGTCCAACCAATTTTTAAAGGAAATGCAACAAAGGTCACAAAATGCAGGTTTTTTAGTCTTTTTGATCCTTGTGCAGGGAAAGGTAGGGCGCTGAATGGCCAATAATGATATAGTGGTCCATCCAATTTTTTTGCCACAGTGATTGAGTACGACGTAGTGCAGAGAAAGCAACTGCCCACAAGTGCGATATGTCGTTGGGAAGAGGTAACGGTATGCCGGATAAGAATAAATTTACGATGATCCCCATTAAGCGCACGGACGTTTTTCAGACGATCATCCAACACATCACGAATTTCCTCGACAGCAAACAGATCAAACCGGGTGAGCGCCTGCCATCCGAGCGTGAGCTCGCCAGTATGCTCAATGTCAGCCGTACCTCAGTGCGTCAGGCGCTGAAGGTACTCGAATCGTCCGGACGTATTGAGACGCGCGTGGGCAGCGGAACCTTCCTGGCGGAACCTCCGACGGTGTCGCTTAGCGATACCCATAGTCTTGAAAGGTTGATCGAAGGTGGGGTGACAAAAGAGTTCTTGCGTAATTTGATAGTGGCACGGACGTCGATCGAGCGAGCCATCTTTGAAGACTACGCCTGGCGCGCCAATAAGTCGGGAATTAACCAACTACGGGAACTGATCGAGCTTAACCGGGAAAAATTCTCGAGCCAGGATTGCGATGATGATGACAGCGCGCTGGATCTGAGTTTTGAGAAAAAAGTGGCCCAGTTGGGCGGTAATCCGATCCTGATCAACATGCAGGAGCAGTTGCACCATTTATGGGGGCTGGCCTGGCGACAGTATGGTTTCACGCCGGAGCAGACCGAGGTGTTGCATGAAGAGCACTTAGCGATTATGGATGCGCTGGCGGCGAAGAACTCAGCGCGCGTTGCCGATCTGATCGTCCAGCATGTGGATAAAGAGATCGACTGATTGCGCACAAAGCCCGGTAATACCGGGCTGCTCGAGTTAAACCGGTAAGGACTGACGGAAAAACAGGAGGCCTTCCTCAACGGAGGATTGCGTGATTTTATGCCCTGCCTGTGGATCGATGATGCAGGTTAGTGAATCACTGTTGATAGCCTCCCGGAGACGTTCAGTGTACTGCACGTCGACAATCGTATCTTGCTCACCGTGCCAGAGAAAAAGGGGTTGTTGAGCCAGAATAGCTTCTTTTCCTGCGACGTCGTAAGGGGCCAATCCGCACAGGCAATCTGCAGTCATGTTGCCTGAAGGAGGATGAATAGCAGGGATGGCGTCGGTAAAATAACCGCTTGCCATGTAGGCGGCTCCGGCCTGAATACCCGGATAACGCGTCATCGCCCCCAGCACCGCAAAACCGCCCATTGAGGTACCCAGCAATCCGAGTCGAGTAATATCGCCCAGATTATCCTGCTGACATGCTGCGATTAATACGGGAAGCTCATCCAGGGTGTGTTGCAGGATTTGCCAGAAAGAGGCGGCGCGACGCGTTGCATCATCTTTCACGCCATGCAGCGCCGCCTGTGGACAAACTACGCTGTAACCTGCCTTCGCGAGCATATAACCCAGATTGGCATCTAACTCGCGGGAGGCCATAAAGCGATGAAACAGTACGATGAGCGGTCTGCGACTGGCACTACCGTCTGCTGGACGAAACCAGAGCGCAGGCGTGTTGGCAATCCGACGGTCAGAAATAACGATGTCCACTTTTATCCCTTCGCAATCAGATGGTGTTCCAGTACGTCGATGTCAGGGGTAAAACCCAGACCTGGCGCTTGTGGTAGATCCATCACAGGTTGGAAATGCATAAACGGATGTAGGGTTTGTTCAAACATCAACCATGGCACTTCCAGTGGAACGGGTTTTGGCAACACGCTGAGCAGATGGGCGCTGGCAAGGAGTCCGGGACCATAATAAAAACAGTGTGGCAGTAGGCTAACGTTCTCATGCGCGCGTGCGTGTTTGATAATGTCCAGCACGGCGGAGATACCGCCAATTTTGGCGACACTGGGCTGCAGTACATCTACTGCATCAAGCGCCATACTTAACGCAAACTCTTCGCTGTTGTTAAAGTTTTCTCCTGCAGCAACGCGTGCGCCGGTTATCTGACGCAGGTAACGGAGTTGGCTTATGTTTTCTGGTGGGAATGTCGGTTCTTCCACAAAGTCGACACCTGCAGCATGTAGTTGGGGGAGAATCTCTTCTGCTTGCTGCGTGTTCCATGCGCAGTTGGTGTCTACCATCAGAGTGACCTCATCTGGCAGCGTCAGGGCAACCTCCACAATAGCCTGCGGATCTCGTTCGTGCAGTTTAATATGCCTATAACCATTTGTAATTAATGGATTAATACAATCCATGAGTTTAGCGACATTTCCGTCGAAACTGGCGAGGCTGGGATACAACTCAACCTGAGAGCGCGTGCCGCCGAGCAATTTCCACAGCGGCAGATTCTCTGCTTTGCCACGCAGATCCCACAAGGCGATATCCAGTGCGGAAAGTGCATACATCATGGCGCCGCCACGACCATAGCTGTGAAAGGCATAGTGTGCTTTCTGCATCAACGCCTCTATGTCGTCGCACTTTTCGCCTTTATAAAATGGGGCGAGTAACCCGCTTAACAGCGCCATACTGGCGGGATTACAGGCGTGACCAAATGCTTCTCCCCAACCGGTAAGTCCGCTATCGGTTTCGACCCTCACCAGCAACGCATCCAGGGTGGGGTTTAGCGACCGCGCGGCATTAAAGAGACCTTCTTTATTGGTGGTGCGCGTCATTGTTGGCGTATAAGGCAGACGGACCAGAAAACTATCTATGTTCGTAATACGCATAAAGTGTCCTTAATGATGAGAGGGCGCGAACTGTACACCCAGTGACGCAGGATGCTGAGGCGTGCTGACAAGAGGGCGATCGATCGCCGCCGTTTCCAGACAGACAAAGTGTTGCCAGCCGTCATCCGGTATGTCGCTTATCTGTGCAGCCCGTTGCTGCCAGGGATTCCACACCACTACGTTGCTGTTATTGACATGGGTGAGCGTCAGGGTTCTGTCCGGCGTGACGAGTACTGTCTGCGGTTCCGCATGCGAATAGATCGCGCCAAATTCGCCATTCAGAGAGAGCGGCGATGGCAGATTCTGTCGCGGTTTCCCTGCAACGGTGTCGTAGCCTTGCGTTCCCACTCCGTGAATACGCGTAGTACGAATATCTGACGTCGCGAGATAGCTATGCAGAGCGGCGGTGGTGCTGTAATTACCGTGAGCGGTTAGCAGCAATTCGCAGATCTCTGCCGTGAAATTCAGCGTCAACTCTAGCTGAAAAGTGTGGTTCCACCACTGGCGAGTTTGCGGTGTCTCACAAAGGCGCAATGTCAGAGAAAGGGCGGTTTTGGCACTGTCGAGAGCCGTTAACTGCCATGGCATGATTCGGGCAAAACCGTGAAACGGCTCACCGCCAAGGTCGGTGAACCACGGCCAGCAAATGGGCACTCCGCCGCGAAGGGCAATACCGGCTTTAAACGGCGTGTTATCGCTTAACCACAGTACGGAAATTGTCTGTCGCGACGGCCTCCAGGCGAGCAGATGCGCCCCCTGTAAGGCTACAGCGGCGTCACAGTAGGGCGTCTGTATCACCAGAATATCCAGTTCATCCATTTTTCGCCGGGTAATACCGGGGCTGAGCGTCTCCAGCACCGGTAGAGCGAATAGCTGTTGAATTATGTTCATCGTCAGACATCCGTCCGTGTAGTGACATTTTGCTGGCGTAACAGATCGTCGTTCATCGCATAGCGCGCCAGCGCAGGACGATCGAACGTGATGCCATGTCCTGGTTCTTCACCCGGACGAATGGTGCCGTTTACGACCTGACAGGATTGAGAAATTATTCCCATCTCGCTCAGACTCGCCCCTTTTAACCCCTCGAAGAGCTGGATATTGGGCAAGCCGCACCCCAGATGCGCCATCAGTTCCATACCAAAATGCGGGATCACGGGGATATTGTGGCTTTCAGCTAATTTCGCGATTTTCACAAACTCGGTAATCCCCCCCACCCGATAAACATCCGGCTGAATGTAGTCACATGCCTCCTGGCTGATCCAGTGAGCGAACTGGTATTTGGTGTACAGGCTTTCACCAACGGCAACCGGAACAGGACATTTCTGGCGCAGCAGGCGGTGACCGTGGATGTCGTCGCTGAGCAGCGGCTCTTCCAGCCAGTACAGCCCGACCTGCTTCAGTATTGCCATCCGACGAGCGGCATCACCCGAGGACCACTTCTTATTGGCATCTACGGCGATGTTAATCGATGGTCCCACAAAGTTACGTACCGCCAGCAGGCGAACCAGATCGTCCTCAACATCCTCGCTGCCGATTTTCATTTTGACCGTGCGATAGCCTGCGCTGAGGAAACCTTCCATTTGTGCAAGCAAGGCATCGAGTGAGAGATGCAGGTTCACGCCGCTGCCGTAACCCGGTAAAGCATCCCGATAGCCACCGAGCAGTCGGTATAGTGGCTGATTCAACTGCTGGCCAATGAGATCCCACAGCGCGATATCCACGGCAGCGATTGCGTGGGTCGTCACGCCCGCCGAACCGATATCGTGGCTTTCAAGCCACATGCGGCTCCACAGGCGCTCGACGTGCAGTGGATCTTCTCCCATCACTTTAGCGGCAAGATAATGGTCAATCAGGTTTTTAAACGCGCTGCCGCCGTTGCCAGTACTGAACGTCCAGCCGGTACCAGTATGTCCGGTATCCGTTTTTAACCACACCACCACAAATTCCAGGCTGGAGAACGCGTAGTTTGACGAACCCCAGTTCTCAGTGAGCGGGACGCGGTACAGCCCGGATTCAAAATCGATAATTTTCACGCGGTCCTCCTTTTGTGCTATGCGAGGGATTTATGTCCGTCATGCTGAGCCGCTTTTTTCACAAACAGCGCCACCACAGTAGCTCCCAGTACGCCGAGACAACCGGCGAGAATAAAGGCAGCGGCATAAGAGCCTGAGCCGACAATAAAGCCGGTCACGGTAGGTGCGACGATGCCAGAGATATTGGCCAGACCGTGCATCAGTCCGCCCGCACTCCCGACGTACTCTTTGGGCGCGGCGTCCTGAATCAATGTCCAGTAGGCTGGGGCGGCAATTTGCATGAAACCAAAGGCGATAGTCATCAACGCAACGGCCCCCATCGCGGTTTGCGTCTGACTGATCAGCCCCACGCAGACGGAGCAGATGCCGAAACAGGTCACCAGTACCACTTTGCGGGAAAAGAGCTGTTTGCCGGTTTTACGGTAGATGAAGTCGATAATGAAGCCACCGGAAACGTAGCCGAGTGTCCCGGCAACCCACGGCAGCACGCCGACCAGACTCATGTCTTTCAGGCTGATCCCAGTGGTATCGACGAGGAATGTCGGGAACCAGTTCATGAAGAAAAACAGCACGTAATTGAAGCAGAACAGCGACAGCGCTGTGGCGAGAATAGACGGCTGGAGGATCGCACTCCACATCGAAGGGGCCGGGGTACCGGGCTCAGAGTCTGGAATGAGCACGTCCTCATCGCCTTCAATCAATTGGGCTTCATCAGCAGATACCCGTTTGTTATCCCGGGGTCTGTCGGTGGCAATCAGCGCCCAGATAATGGCCCAGGTAATGCCGATAAAGGCAATGATGACAAAGGAAATACGCCAGTTGAACGTAATACACAGAAAACCGACGATCGGACCGGATATCGCTCCGCCCAGCGGCCCGCCAGCCTGGTTAATGCCTACCAACAGCCTGCCGTCAGGCCGCAAATAATCGACCAGATGGACATTGACCAGGTAAACACCCGCTTGGGTCCAAATTTATCAGCCAGCACACCGCCGATAAAATTAAATAAGGCATAACCAATCGAGAAACTGCCAAAAATAATCCCTTTTTCTTCAGGTGTCAGATGAAAGTCTTGAGTAATAAAAGGCATGGCGTAGGCTAATGCCGAACGGTCGAGATAATTAATGATCATCGCCAGCGTCAGCATGACCAGAATGACTCGACGGAAGTGCGTATTCATAGGGGTACCCTTCACTAATATGAGGTTAGTGGTAAAAATAATGTATAATTTTTCGTAAAAATTATTTTGTCGTTATTTTATTCTGTCATTCCCTGACAGGATCCAGATAGCGTATTTTTCGGGTGACATAAAAACCGCCATCGAGCGTTAACATCGCCCCGTTAAAACTGTGAATGTCCGGATCGGTTAACAGTATACTGGTTTTGGCAATCTCTTCAGCGTTAACATATTCCAATAGTGGAATGCCATCATCCTTATGCAGCTGTTTTAATTGCTCGACAAACGCTTTTTGTTGTGGATCTTCCTCACTAAAACCACGGAATATCGTATTGATTTTAATGCCATAAGGTACCAGTTCCTGAATACCGGAACGGCAGATGTTCATCAGGGCCAACTGGCTGGCAGCACCATAAGAGTAGTACTCGGTGGGCACCAGCGCCGCAATATGTGCAAGCGTGACAACGCGTCCTTGCACGCCTTGTTGCACCATTTTTTTACAGGCATTTTGTACCCACCATAATCCTCTTTCCAGATCGTCATTCATCGTTTCGGCAATGATATGTTCGTCATCGTCCAACATTGAACCCTGGCGTGGTGGTGGGGAAATGTAGATAAAGGCATTCAGTTTTTTCTCACCGATAGTAATCTCGTCAATAGCCATGGCCATTTTGTGATATTCAGTTTCTTGACTGAAATAAACGCTCCATCCCTGTTGGGAATAATATTTTCCCAGCGTGGATAACAGGTTGGGTTCAGCCTGACCGCCGGTAATCAGAATGGTATTTTTGTTTTCCATTTCTATTCTCCTGATTAAATGCAGCGGATATGTTGGCCGCCATCAATTTTAATAAAATCACCTGTTACGACGGCACCGTGGTTTCCTGCCAGATAGACTGCGGCGGCGCCTAGCTCTTCAATGGTTGCGGGCTGGCCAATAGGAATGGTTGCCAGCAGTTTCTTCCGTCCTTCATCGGTTGCCAGTTCGGGCTTCGGATCATTGATATTTGTATCGACAAACCCGGGCCAGAGTTGGTTTACGGTAATGCCATAGCGTGCCAGTTCGAAGGCCATTGACTGACTCATCTGATCAATTGCAGCTTTGGTCGCAGCATAAACGCCCATCAACGCCATTGGGCGGCGAGCATGTCCAGAAGCAACATTGATGATGCGACCACGAATACCTTTTTTCACCATCATGCGTGCAGCGTGGCGTGCACAATCATAAGTACCTTTGATGTTGATGTTTACCGCATGGTCAAAGGCGGGTTTAGTGATATCAAGGAAAGGTTCCCAGACGCAAACACCGGCGTTGTTCACCAAAATATCCAGACGACCGAAGTGGGCGTCGACGTCCATAAACATTTGGCGGACCTGCTCTGGATGAGAAATATCGGCTTCAACCAGCAGCGCGCGCCTGCCAAGTCCGCGAATGATGCTGGCAACCTGTTCGGCTTCCTGTGGGTTAATAACGTAGTTGATGACAATATCTGCACCCGCCTCAGCAAGGGCGCAGGCAATGCCTTTACCAATTCCTTTCATGTTTCCCGCACCGGTCACCAGTGCGACCTGGTTTTGTAGACTCACGACCTTCTCCTTTTCAGTGTGCAACACGCGACGGCAATGTAGAGAGCCGCAGTAGCATCCTGTGTTGACGATATCTCATTCACTTAATCAACAACTGATATATTAGTTGATTATTAGATTTGCACTTTGCAGAAAAAACATCCATCATCTGTTGGGTTTATTACGATGGAGATCACAAATGTTGTCGTAACTGTCTAATTAACAGAGAATTTTTAATTTTCATTTTTGTTGCGTTAGAGGGATAATGCCCGCAACTCAGCAGGGAGAACGCCATGAATCCGCCCGTCAATAAAATGAACCAGGCCTATGAAGCCATTGAAAGCATGATTATTTTTCAGGATCTTGCGCCAGGTTCGATGGTGTCCGAAGCGCAGCTTATGGAGCTGACGGGCTTTGGGCGTAGCCCGGTGAGGGAAGCGTTACAGCGTCTGGCAAATGACCGGCTGGTGGAGATTTATCCGTATAAAGGCGTTTTTATCCCTGCCATTTCTGTTGAGGTACAGCTCAAAGTGTTGGAACTGCGCCGCTGCGTGGGAGAGTTCGCCGTACGTCTGGCAACCCGGCGCGGTACGCATCAGCAGAAGAAGGAAATGCTGCAACTGGCGGAATCCTTTGAGGCGATTAACGATATTTCTCAGATGCGTCAGTTTGGCGCATTGCTCAAGCAATCCTACGCATTGATTGGCCTGGCGGCAGAGAATGAGTATTTGCAGCCGTGTCTTTCGCCTCTACAGGGGCTTTCCAGCCGCTTCTGGTTTGCCCAGCTTAGCGCCAGTAATCAGCATGAGCTGGTGAAAGCCTCGCAACTGAACGCGGTAATGCTGCGCAATATCTGTCATGGCGATGAAGAACTGGCCGCCAGCGCCTCGAAAAATGTCAACGATTACTTCACCGAGTTTACTTATAAAGTGCTGGCCCGTTGATGTGCTTTTATGAAATGAGTCGACAGGATGCGGAAGCGGATGTGCCATTGGTGTAGTTGGCACTATCCGTAAACATTTGGAGTGCCCCCGAGCTCGTAGACAAATCTGCCCTAATGTTGGGCTGACCTTGAGTGTATCCTTGTGTTTCACCGCTATCCAATTACATTGATATTTAGACTGGCGTCGCTATAGGTCGGGAGCGTCTAGTTAGGGCGGGTTAATCTACTATCAAACGAATGACTGAGTCAGCGTTCTCTGAATTCAAAACGTCGTGACGTCGATACTGGGTTGCCGTAACGACAGCGCCTGAGCAGTCTTCTACCTATCTCAGACCGCGGCCGATGAATCAGCTCATACGCCCCGTTGCTATCTCGTGTGACAAGCACGTGTATGTGGCAGGAGCCGCAGCGCAACGGCCTGGCGTGCAGATAAGAAAGCTCATCAACCGCCACCCACTCACCATCGGCAGTAATCACATGTGCTGTTGGTCGGAATTTTATAGCCATTTTACCGGCCTCCTGACACACGAGGGAGTGAACGCAGGTCACCCGGACTATCAACAGGACTGGTATAATTCTCCCGCCATGCGGTTTCCTCAATGCTGTAGATACCCGTGTTGCAGGCCGCGCAGTGTTTCTCACCCGCATAGTGACGCCCGCACCAGACGCAGTACCAGGCCCCGACTGGGGCAGACGCATCCAGAGGAAAGAATGTGAATAAAAACCTTGTGTGCCAGTCTGCCGGCAATGTGGTTGAGCGGTTCAGATGCCTGCACTGCCTCAGCACATCCTTCCCCACTGACCGTTGGTCATGTTCAAACCAGGCGCGAATGCCAGGGTTATCAGAATGCAGTACCAAACGACATCCGCAGGATGGGCATGTCCAGCTTTCTTCGGGCTGGCTGGCCGCGCTTCTGCTGCCTGTTTGCTCACCTCTGGTATTCAGAGCCCAATAGCATGGCATCAGGAGCATATGACCTCCTCATCTCCGTAAGCGTGATATTCACTGGTGCATTGATCTGCATGACTGACCACCGGCTTCGCATTGGGTACGTAACGACGTAGCTTGCGTATCAACTGAATTTCATCAGCCGCAGGGTGAACGTAAGGGCAACCTTGCGTGCCTCGCTCAGTGAGTGCAGCATCGGTATGCGCAAACCACGGGCGCTCAGCGTCAACGTGCAGTACCAGAATACTGCCGCAGTGTTGGCAGGTGTATTGTTCGTCAGGAGAGCGTAGTGCGGTTCTGGCACCGGTCAGGCGACCAGCGTTATTGAGGGCAAGAAATGATTTTGGGTACATAGTAATAGTCCTCTCCGCCATATGACACACAGGCATAGACCGTCCCGGTATGGGCACCGTCATGCTGGGTATCAGGCGGGGTATAGATTTAAGTGTATGAGTGGGGGGGCTGAGGGGGATGACTCAGTTAGCTGCGGCGGCTATAACTTTGACCATACTGTAGCAGAACGGACACATGCGCTCCCCGCAGTATTGTCGATGGCACTGCAGACAAATCCAGCGTACCGGTGCCTGCCATGTCCTGCGGTTATGTTTCTTCGTCGTGCGTGTTCAGCCCCGTGACTCTGCAATGCGTTGCTGTAACCAGGCTTCCACTTCGCTTTGTAGCCAGCGGGAGCTTCGTCCGAGTTTGATAGGCTTAGGGAATATCCCATCCCTAATAAGCTTGTAGAACCATTTGTCGGTTAAGCCGGTAAGCTGAGTGATAAAGGCCATATCGACTAACTTCTCGCTGAGAATACTGGTTGGGGTGGTCATCGTTTTTCTCCGTCAGAGGTAAGGGAGAAGACGTTCGTGTGATGAGATACCGAACGTTCTTCAAACAATGACTCACTGCCGTAATTTTTGAATGGGAGCCTGGCTGGTGTTTCGCCGTCTGCCAGCGGCTGGTGCAGCAGGAATCTCACTCAACTGGTAAATAACCCCCCGGTTTTTCTGGGCCTGTTTACTGAGGTAGCTCAGAATGTACTGCATTCCCTTACGCCCCCTGGTATCGTCATGGGCCGTCACCCGTTCACCCCTCACGCGATAATGCTCCTCGGGTTCGCAGCGATACGCATGCCCCTCATCCCGGGTTACATACTTCCAGGTATTCCTTAGCGCTTCAAAGACCGTCCACGCCTGACGATGCTTCTGGCCATTCAGGTAAAACGCAGCGTGAATGTGATAACTATGCTGTCCGGTATGCTCCAGAACCCATGCGTAACCCACCAGCCCTTTGATGTCCTGGCTTTGCTGTAGCAGTAGCGTCATGTCCGCTACTGCGGCGTGAATGTCTCCCTCACGATGTGAGTCACTGTTCAGTCGGTAGGAGAAGTCCACCCGTAACATCAGCAGCTTTGAGTAACGCTCAAATAACTGGTTCTGGTGATGATGCAATTTACGTTGCAGGGGACGGTGCTGAGCATGATTAAAGTTGATGTCGGTAATGTCGTGATAAGCCATGTCTGAATCTCCATGTGGGTGATATCGTCATGGGAATAGATACTGGCGTTAGTTTTGAAACGAGGATGGGGATCGTGAAGCAGTTGAGATTGTTTTCTGGGGGAGAGATGGAAGGGGGGACGTTATGAAAGTGCTTCTCTATAAAATATCATTTTATTCCTTAATCCAACGTTTGCCGTTCTGGTGTGATCCCCCATCCAGACGCTACAGACATCGTTGTTTCAGGGCTCAATGCAGGCATAACCGTCCTGCGGTTAAGTCACTTAATATGTGGGTTTTTCACACAGCCGATGCCATTGCCTAAGGCATTGACTCATAATGATTTAGCTATAACATGTATGTCAATTTACATAACTTGTATGTTTTCAAAATGAACAGTTACTACTCCTCTCGCCAGGCGAAAAACATTGAAAAATCCTTTAAGGAATTATTCCGGAATCTCTCTGCCGGAGGCGCGGTCAGAGCCCTGAAATTCTCGTTTGTGATCACCCAGTTCAACAGGGGGAGCACGTATTCAGAAGACAGCGCCAGAGAGCATGCCAGGAAGACTCATCTGGCACTGAAGCATTTTCTGAATCACATGCGGGTGCTTAAATACGGGAAATGCGTCGCTGGATATTCATGGCTGATATGTAACGAAAAACGGGTAAATCGCCCCTACATTTACGCACTGTTTTACATTCCTGGGGATGCCAGTGCCAGCGATATCGCGAAATGTTTGAGTGAGTTATGGGTCCGTTCGGTTGCAAAGGCGGCTCGTGAGGGAGGCTGGAGTGATTATCCGGTAGTCATTAATTACAATACCGAGCTGGGCAATATTCAGTACTGCAGGGGAAAGCATCCCCGTCTGGCCTGTTGTGAAAAGGTACAGGAAGGCTCATTCATCAATGAGGATTTATGTGGCGGAATATCTGCCTTTCGGTACAACACCGATAATCCCGACGAGTTTCTTCTCTATCTGGGGACACTCCAGCGCAGAGTGAGGTCGATCCCCGGAGTCAGAGCATGGGGAGGTTCAGCGCTGAAACGTAAACATTAAAAAAATCTCAGATATATATTATCTCATTGAGTAACAGCGCATATCGTTCATCAGGCCATCCTCCGGGATGGCCTGTTTCATTTCTGAGGAGTGTTCAATGAAACAGCCTTCCGGATATCAGATTATCCGTCGCCATTTACGTCGCTATCCCCGGGTATTACGTCACACCCTGATGAAGGAACTGAGTCAGTTAATTACTTACGAACCCGTCATTGGCATTATGGGTAAAACAGGTGTCGGTAAGAGCAGCCTCTGCAACGCCCTGTTCCGCAGTGAAATCTGTGCCGTTAATGCCGTGGAAGCCTGTACCCGTGAACCACAGCGCGTACGTCTGCGATTTGGGCAACATTATCTCACGCTGGTGGATCTGCCTGGTGTGGGCGAGAGTCAGAGCCGGGATAAAGAATACCGCGAGCTCTATCAGGAACAACTCCCGAAACTGGATATGGTGCTGTGGGTGCTAAAAGCGGATGACCGGGCCTTCTCTGTGGAAGAGCAATTTTATCAGGCTATCCTGGCGCAGTGCGGCAGCGCTATGCCACCAGTACTCTGGGTACTTAATCAGGTTGATAAGGTGGAGCCATCTGAGTTGTGGAACCGACACTCTGCCACACCATCACCGGTTCAGCTTGAGCACATCAAACGTAAACATCAGGCCGTCGCCAGTCAGTTGGGTATACAAAAAAATGCTGTTATTCCGGTTTCAGTGAAGGGGCGTTATCACCTGGCCTGTATCGTGGAGCAGATGATAAACCACCTCCCAAAGCAAGCCCGCAGTCCGCTGCTGCCCCATCTGCATCGGTCATACCATTCAGCGCCTGTACGGGAAACCGCCCGCAGCAGCTTTGGCGACGCCGTCGTTGATACGCTTGACCGGATTATTGACAGTGCACCACTGCCACTGATTGCCCGTCAGGCATTGCAGGCTGTGACGCACACCGTTGCCCACGTTACCCGCAGCGTGTGGTCCTTCTTTTTCGATTAGTTTTTCCCGTCCAACGATAAAGAGTCTTACTTCTTCCTGATCGATTTTGTCGATCGTCCCGATCGGTTTTATTCATTATCCCTTCACTAAGCATGGTTATAAACTTGAGCAGAAATGCTGCTATCTGATTGAAATAAAACAGATATGGAGACGCACATCCAGACATTATAAGGAGATGACATGCCACTGGTTTTGTTATGGATTTTTCTGGCCGTTGTGCTGGGGTTTCTG
Source organism: Citrobacter freundii complex sp. CFNIH2 (assembly GCF_002880615.1). Classification (NCBI taxonomy): domain Bacteria; kingdom Pseudomonadati; phylum Pseudomonadota; class Gammaproteobacteria; order Enterobacterales; family Enterobacteriaceae; genus Citrobacter; species Citrobacter freundii complex sp. CFNIH2. The sequence goes on from NZ_CP025757.1 coordinate 4,812,306, forward strand.
GCGAAAGGTGCCGGAAGGTCGTTCTGGGGATGGTTTATTCTCGCGATGATAATCGACCCGATTCTTGCCGGGTTGCTCTTCTTTCTCATTGTCAGAGACTGAGGTTCCCGATGGCATTCCCGCACCGGCTGGCACGGAAAATCTTCCGCTGCTTAATCATCAATATCCTGCTCACGATTTTCATCGTGTTCGCAATGATTTTCCTCGTCGACACCTTTGGTGTGTAAGGAGTTTTACATGAAAAAAGTTATCGTGCTTTCCGCATTACTGATGTCATCAGCCGCTTTTGGCTTCGGCAGTACTGAGCAGTGGACTTCAGGCTGGGGGCAGGGGGTATCGGAATTTATCGTCCTGGGTAAGGGGCAGTCCTCGCTTTATCTGTCCTGCGAAGATTCCGCCTCCCGGGCTGCCACCATGATATTTACTGATATTCATGGTAACCAGGTCAGTAGTGATACAGGAAAACAACTGGAAATAAAAATCGACAGTAACGAAAAGGTCGGTATGGGAGACAGTGAGTCACATGCTGGTTCAGATAATTTTGGTTTTGGCTGGAACCAGTTACGTAAGGGTAAAAAAGTGATTGTTTCAGGCGATGGAGTGAAGGCAGCCGCCTTTACGTTGCAGGGTGCCTCCGAAGTCATTCCTGAATTCGGGACGGATGGCTGTATTTCTGGATTTGCTGCTCCATAACCCCCGCATTATCGACAAATTCATCCTCCAGAATAAATCTCCCGAATAATAAGGAAATCATTTATGACCGACATCACCATGCTCGGGACTCGTCTTAACACAAAAACGCTAAATTTTGTATTACTCTCCTTCGTCACCTTCGGTATCTATCCACTGATGTGGCTCTACCGTAAACAAGGCATCATTATCGACACCACGAAAGTCTCGTTTTCCTCTGACCTTTACGTGCTGTGGATAGCCATCTGCTACGGTATTTCGCGCCAACTCAGTGTGATGGGCACAACCGACCCGGAACTCTATGGTTATGACCCGACTATGGACGCCATTGCCATGCTCGGCGGCGTGTTGTCCATTGCCAGCTGTGTGATGTATATCATCTGGGCTTTCAAAGCCCGCACTGCGCTGCAGAGCTATGTACTGAACACCTTTAAGTTTGAGCTGAAGATGAATGTGTTCTATGTCATTATCTTCAATGTCTTTTATATCACTTACTGCATTAATGCGATGCCGGAGGCTTTTGCTAAACACAAAATTATCTAGGGTGGCTTAACCGCTGCGCCTGCCGAAGCCACTTTACCGGCGGAGAATAACCCAACCAATACAGAGCCGAAGTAACCGCGCGATAACTTTTGCTGCCATTACAGAATCCCGCCATTCCCTGATACACCCCCTCTGAAGCCCTGTTCATACGAGCAGGGCTTTTTCGTTTATGTCATCCATAAAGGTAACCCCATGAAATTAGCCAGCCGCTTTGGTCGCGTTAACCTGATCCGCCGCGACCGCCCCTTAACCCATGACGAGCTGATGCAACATACCCCCAGCGTGTTCGGTGAAGAGAAGCATGCATCCCGCAGTGAACGATATGCCTATATTCCCACCATTACCCTGCTGGAGAGCCTGCAACGGGAAGGTTTTCAGCCCTTCTTTGCCTGTCAGACCCGCGTCCGTGACCAGAGCCGCCGGGAGCACACGAAACATATGCTGCGCCTGCGACGTGCCGGGCAAATCACCGGCCAGCAGGTCCCGGAAATTATCCTGCTTAATAGTCATGATGGTTCCAGCAGCTACCAGATGTTGCCGGGGCTGTTCCGCAGCGTCTGCTGCAACGGCCTAGTCTGCGGGACGTCATTGGGTGAAGTACGGGTGCCCCATAAAGGAAATGTGGTGGAGAAAGTCATTGAAGGCGCTTATGAAGTACTCGGGGTATTTGACCGGGTGGAGGAGAAGCGAGATGCCATGCAGTCTCTGTTGCTGCCCCCTCCGGCGCAGCAGGCGCTGGCGAAAGCTGCCCTGACGTACCGTTTTGGCGAGGAGCATCAACCCGTCACCGAATCTCAGGTACTGAGTGCCCGCCGCTGGCAGGATGAACAGAATGACCTGTGGAGCGTCTTTAACCGGCTTCAGGAAAACCTGAGTAAAGGAGGGCTGTCCGGTCGTTCAGTGCAGGGGAAACGCAGTCGGACGAGAGCCGTCAATGGTATCGACGGCGACATTAAGCTGAATCGCGCGTTATGGGTTATGGCTGAAGAACTGCAGCAGGCGCTGAGCTGAAGTGGATGTCATCTGGTCTTCTGCCTGGACGACCTAATCTGCCAATACCCCATCTTTCTGTCCCCCGGAATCTATCTCTCAACCGTAAGGCACCGTTCAGCGGGACCTCAATGATTATCTTTCATAAGGAACATCCCATGAGTCACACCACCAGTCTGTACACGTCCGCCAATACTTACAACGCGGCTCTCATCACCGCTACTTTGCTGCCTGATGCACAGCGACTTCATTTCTGGCCGCAGCACTTTGGCGGTATCCCGCAGTGGATACTGCTGGAGCCCCATATCTTCGGCTGGATGGACCGGCTTTGTGAAAATTACAGCGGCGGCATCTGGCGTTTTTACACACTCAGCAATGGTGGGGCCTTTATGGCCCCCGAGTCGGATGATGAGAACGATGGACAGTGGACACTGTTCAATACCATGAATGGCAACCGCGCCGAAATGAGCTCCATGGCGGCCGGTATCGCGGCCTGTCTGCTGGAATACAGCCATCATGCCTGCCGTACGGAATGTGATGCCATGACGACGCATTATTACCGCCTACGGGATTATGTCCTTCGCCACCCCGAATGCAGCGCCATCATGCACCTCATCGACTGAAGGGGATAACCATGAAACAGCAACTACCGCTGTTTGCCTGTGAATTACCCGTCTCTGCACAGCGAACCATCCAGGAAGCGCTGACTCTACTGGAGCTGCAGTTACGTGAACCCGGCGCGGCCTTTACTTCCAGTCACGCCGTCCGCGACTGGCTACGCCTGCAGCTTTCCCCACTTGACCGCGAAGCCTTCACTGTTCTGTGGCTCGACAACCAGCACCGGCTAATCGCCGATGACATGCTGTTCCTTGGAACCATCAACAGCATAAGTGTGCATCCCCGCGAAGTGGTGAAGGCAGGTCTGAAACACAACGCTGCAGCGGCCGTACTCGCACACAATCACCCGTCAGGACATTCAGAACCCAGCGGTGCCGACAGACGAATCACAGAGCGTCTTAAACAGGCACTCGACCTGGTGGATATCCGGCTGCTGGATCACCTGGTGGTTGGCGGAATGGATATTGTCTCATTTGCCGAGCGGGGATGGCTGTAACCCCAGAGGAAAGCAACAACATGAAAATTATCAGTAAACGTCAGGCGATGACAATATACCGCCAGCATCCGCAGTCGCGGTTGTTTCGCTTCTGTACCGGAAAATATTACTGGTCTGGCAGCGTCTGCCACTACTACGGACGAGAGGTGCAGGATGTCAGTGGCGTACTGGCCGTCTTTGCCGAACGCCGTCAGGACCGCAACGGCCCGTATGTCATTCTTCGCAGCATCACTCTCAAATAACCACCAGCACAGGAACATCAACATGAAAAAAGATACCGGCAATAAAGTCACGGATACGCTGCAATGGGGGCTGAAATGCGCCATCACGCCGCATTTCAGCGCGCGTCTTGTGCAGGAAGGAAATCGTCTGCATTATCTGTCTGACCGGGCCAGTATCACCGGCCAGTTCAGCGAGGCAGATTTACGTCATCTGGACCAGGCTTTTCCGCTGTTGTTAAAGCAATTGGAGTTGATGCTGACCAGCGGTGAACTTAATCCCCGTCACCAGCATGCCGTGACCCTGTATGCGAAAGGGCTGACATGCGAAGCCGACACATTGGGCAGTTGTGGTTATGTTTACCTCGCGATTTACCCGACATCCAAAACAACCACGTAAACCCCGTACCACGTTTCTTTTAAACGCCCTTACAAAGAGAGAAACCTTATGCAAACTCTTTCTGCGTCCCCCGCGCGGACGGCATCGTCACGCCCGTTCCCTGTGGCCACCAGGTAAACACTGCTGTCACATCTGTTGACTCAACACTATGGTTTGGCTCTGAACGATACTCCGTTATTTAGGATCACATTGATGCCTGTATTACTTTAATTGACGATGTTAATTTTCTGGTGGAAGAGTACGAGCTGGTTCGTATCAACTACAGGGAATTTAGCTGTCAGGAACAATCACCCTATCTTCGGGCTGCCGATATTTTGCAGGCGCGACAGGCTATTGGTAGTCCAAGAAAAAATCTGATTAATCTACTGTATAGGATTTACTATTCTCACCAATAGCAGGCAGAGTAATCTGCCTGCTATTAGTGTATGCATTAGGGTTGAGAGTTTACAAAACACGGGTTCAAAAGTTTAAAACACTTTTATCCACTGCAATACATTGCTGGGCTGATTTTTTTATTTCTTCTCTTGCTTTTTTTTCTATTTCTTCAGACAGTATGTCGAAGATTATGCTTTCACGAAATTTTTTGGTCGTTTCTTTAGGACAGACAAGATAAACTCCGCCATATGAAAAAAAGATAACTCCTGATACTAAGTTAAATTTTTTATCCTCTGAGAGCTGATACACCCATCCTCTGCTATGAAGCATTTCAGAAGGAATTTCATCCGTTTTGATAGAAATTGTAACTGGTTCCATGATCGTCATCCCAGTCATCCGAAATGCCATGTTGACAATCAGTAACGGAATGACGTGCATGAAGGTTGATGACAGTAGCAATAAAGTGAAAACAAAACCTGTAGTATTTATCAGAGGTTTAAACCATCCGCTAGAAAAATCTTGTCGTAAAAAAAAGATGCATGGAAATATATTGATTATTATTACTAATGTACCATACACCAGGAGTAACGAGGTTTGCTGGTAGTCGTCCATTCCATTTTCGATGTGTAAGAATTTGCTCAATAATGTCATTGGGAAGACTACTAGCCAGCAAATGATTCCCAGTAGAAAGGGTTTCATTGAATAATCTAATAATAGGATTTTTAACTTTTTTATTGTTTTTAATGACTTCAGATGAGTGTGTATGCATTTTCTCTGAAGAGTTAATGCAATAAAAGTACTAATAATACCAGTCAATAACATCAAGGTTATGAATATGAATTCTCCTGAGGCTATGTCAAACAAAGATATTAAAGCGATAAAAGTTATGCATAGAAAAGAGTTTCCAGCATAAACACGTGCTAGAAGTATTTTCTTTCGCTTTGACTTGGCATTATTTTGATTGCTATGTATAACGAGGCACCCTAACAAAAAAGGTAGAAACAGTACGCCACAGAACAATATAATGCTACTTAAAAATATAATCCCAGAGAAGGAGAATAGCTCGTTAAAAGTGACAGCTTGAAGGAATATATCAAGACGGCCAATCCACGTTAGGTAAAACCAGATAAAAATGGCAGTGAGCGCCATCAAAACGATGCTGAGTCCTGCCCCAATGCGGAGTATTCCACCATAGCTTTTGATTGTTGAGTCTGACATTCTTATCCCTTAGAGTCCCTTGAATGAGGAGTTCAGATATACAATAATATACGGAGAGGAAAAACATTTTTACAAGTTATTAACAAAGAAGTTCAACTCCAACAAGCTTCCTTTGTCTGAGGTGGTACAACCGCGTTAGGTTGCAGTGCTTCGCGTGATTTTGTACATTCATTACTGTCTGGTGTTGAAGTAAAAAGCAGTTGAGTATACAACTGAGTATACATCAACCATGAACAGATTATTAATCACTTAAAATTCAGTTGATTAATGTTGAAATACGAGTCCGGCCTTCGCACCAAAAATAAAATAATGTCCTCAAAAGCAGTTTTTGTACCTTAAGTCCGCGCCACACAAGATTTCTCTTTCAACAATAATCATCCCTCATCCATGCCCACGAACTTCAACGAATTCATCAAGATAATACCCAAAAACTCCCCACCCAGCAGAACCCCTCATCACCCCTTTGCAGAATGTATCGTCGTTAGCCAGCGGCTGGTGTTTTCCGCCAGCGCGTCGTTCCGGAAGAGCGCGCTGCCGGATACTACGCGATCGACGCCGCTGGCAATGATCTCCGGGAGTTCTTCCTGTGTTAGCGAACCGTCAACGGCCAGAAGAAGGGAATCCCGCTTCCCGGACGCATTGAGTAATGCGACAACCTGGGCGATGCGCCGCAGTAAGGCAGGTTTGCTGAGCTTGCTACCGTAGCCTGGATTGACCGCCAGAATTTGTACGATTTCAACGTCTTCAATGACCGGCAGAATGTGCTCCAGCGGTGTTGACGGGCACAGGCTGATCCCGCGCAACACCGGCATTGTGCCGCCGGAGACTTCCGCATTTTGCTCACCCAGCCAGTGGAGCATATGGTGCAGATGCGGCGAGTTTTCCACCTGCAACGTGACGCAGTGTGCTCCCGCCTTTACGCTTGCCTGCACGACGGGCCAGGGATTATCCACCATCAGGTGAACATCCTTAATCATCTGCGCGGGTAATTGCGCGATAGCCCAGGGACCCACGGTGAACTGAGGGCAAAAATGCCCGTCCATCAGATCCAGGTGAAGAACGGGTTGTTCAAGTGCGCGAAGCGTTTGCAGGTACTCACCGAGTTTGAGCCACTGGCCGGCAAGAATACCGATGCTTAACGGGTAACGCTTCATCAACGAGACGCACTCTGCGCGATTCAATCCGGAAAAGGGACGGTTCATTTTTGAGATCCTTATGGCATCAATCCATTGAAGACGCGTTTTTTTCGTGGGCAGCTCATCAGCGATTCCAGTTTTTCCACGCAGGCAAGGTAGTGGGGCGTTGTTTTATGGAACGCAACGGCGGCTTCATCCTTATAGGCTTCATAAATATAAAAGCGGCTCTTTACTTCCGGATCCTGCAATACATCGAAGCGGAGATTCCCCTCTTCACGCACCGATCCCAAATGATTAAGGCGAAAGACGTCGATAAATTCATCGACTTTATCGTCGTGAACGTTAATTTCCACCAGAGTGACATGCATACTGTTCTCCTTGAAACGCATGGGCCTGCCTGGCAGGCCCATGACTGCTTAGTTTTTCTCGCTCAGATAGAGTTCATACGCGCGGTCAGCGGTTTCATTACGATGTACCACCGCGTGGACGGCCTTCATCATGGCGACAGGGTGATCGGACTGGAAGATGTTACGCCCCATATCGACACCGGATGCGCCCTGGTCGATGGCCTGCCAGCACATCTCAAGCGCTTCGCGTTCCGGTAATTTTTTACCACCGGCGATAACAATCGGAACCGGGCAACCCGCGGCGATGCGCTCAAAACCTTTATCGACATAATAGGTCTTGATGATCTGCGCCCCCATCTCTGCGGCGATACGGGTGGCGAGAGAGAAGTAGCGCTGATCGCGCACCATGTCTTTCCCCACGCCGGTTACCGCCATCGTCGGCATGCCGACTTTGATGCCAGCGTCGATCAACTGAATGATATTTTTGATCGACTGGTGCTCATACTCACTGCCGATATACACCTGTGCCGCCACGGCGCAGCTATTGAGACGAACCGCATCATCGATGGAGAGCGCAACCGCCTCATTGCTTAACTCGGTGAGAATCGAGTTAGCGCCTGAGGCGCGCAGAACCACCGGCTTGTTGGTGGCAGGTGGTACCACGCTGCGCAGGATGCCGCGTGTGCACATCAGCACATCAGCGAGCGGGAACAGGGGGGCGATATTGATATCAATACGCTCCAGTCCTGTCGTCGGACCCTGAAAATAGCCATGGTCAAACGCAAGCATGACCGTTCTTCCCGTCTCAGGATTAAAAATGCGCGACAGTCGGGACTGCATCCCCCAGTCAAGCGCGCCGCATCCCTTAAGCGTGAACGGGGTGTTGCGCTGCGGCGTATCGGTATGGAAATCCTTGCCATCTTTGATGTCATCTAAATCAGCCATTTTTTACTCCATGGTTAAGGAATGAAACTCAGAAATCGTATTTGTCGATGTTCTCTTTCGTGAACACCACGCGCTCAGGCAGCAGCACAATGCCATTGCCCTTCGCCTCGTAGCTGTAGCCTTGTACGCTGTTCGGCGAGACTTCAACCTGGCCCACGCCTGGAATGTCCAGCTTATCGCCGGTATTCATGTCACCTTTTTTCAGCAGCGCGTCAGCGACGTACACGGAGATCTTGCCCTGCTGGACCACGTCCCAGAGGCCAAACTCTTTCACCGTGCCGCGTTCAACATAAGGACGCATCACGTTTGGCGTGCTGAAGCCGACAATCGCCACGCTGGTGTTTTTCAGGTTCTCAGCAGCCTGTGCGGCGGCGGGAAGGGCGTTGGCATCCGGCGCGATGATGGCGTCGAGATCGGCATAAGCCTTAATAATGCCTTCTGCGGTTTGCAGCGATTTGGTGGCGTCGTTATAGCCAAACTGAGTGGTAACAACCTCCCAGCCCGGATGATCTTTGGCGATCTTGTCTTTGGCTTCTTTCACCCACTGGTTCTGATCGGTTACGGTCGGACTGGAGTAGAAGAAGGCTACTTTGGCTTTCTCTTTTTTGACCTGATTTGCGGCCATATCAACCAGCATGCCGCCTAACTGGGCAGGTGTACCCTGGTTGATGTAGTACGAACGGCATTCCGGCTTGGTGTCAGAATCCCAGGTCAACACTTTCACGCCGCGCTGCATGGCACGTTTTAACGCCGGGCATAAGCCATCAGGCGACACGGCGGAAACCACAATGGCGTTATACCCCTGGTTGACGAAGTTATTGATGAGCTGAACCTGGCCGGACACGCTGGGCTCCGTCGGGCCATCGTAGGTGACATCGACGCCCAGCTCTTTGCCTGCCTCGAGGGCGCCGTTGCCGCCGCTGGTAAAGAATCCCACGCCAACCAGTTTCGGGATAAACGCGATTCGCTCTGCGGCATAAGCATTGAGAGTGAACGCCGCCAGGCTAAGGGTACTGATTACGGCAATTTTTTTAATGCTCTGAATAGTCATGTACTTTTCCTTTAGGGCAATGGGTTTTAGGCCTGCCGGATAGCGCGACGACGCGCCAGCCAGTCTTTAATTTGCTGACGATGCAGGCTGACAGAACGACCTACGACAACGACAATTAGCAATGCGCCGGAGAGGGCGCTGGATACCTGATTGGGCACGCCAGCCATCTGCAATCCCTGCTGCAGATAGCCCACCAACAGTGCGGCGATGGCGGTACCGAGAATTGACCCGGAGCCGCCGTAGATATTGGCGCCGCCCAGGACGACCGCCGTAATGGCTGGCATCAGGAAGGAGGCGCCCAGATCGGAACGCGCAGAGCCAAAGTAAGAGACCAGCAGCACCGCCGCGACCGCCGACGCAAAGCCGGTCATCGCGTACAGCGCGTACAGCGTCCGGTTCACCGGGATAGCGCTATACAGCGCCACGCGAGGGCTTTGCCCGATCAGGAAGACATTACGTCCGGCGTGGGTCCGGTGCATCAGCAACCAGAAAAAGATCACGCTGACGAGAAAGAAGATCAGGGGGATGGGCAGGCCCAGCACATCGAGGTTGGCAAAATCGGTGAAGCCCTGCGGGAAGCCGCCAATACCTTCATAACCGGTCGCTCCCGCCATCCCCGACAACAGCAGCGCGCTGCCGCCGAACAGGTATAACGTCCCCAGGGTAATAACCAGCGGGTTCACACCCGTGTAGATAATCAACCCGGCGTTGATCAGTCCGCACAGCGCACCCAGCGCGAGCGTCAGAATAATGGCCAGCGGGAGCGGTACACCGCCCTGGAACATCACGCCGAGCGCAATGGCGCACAGCCCCATCGTCGAGCCAAAGGAGATATCGATCCCGCCGCTGACGATCACCATGGTTAAGGGCAGGGCGACAATGCCAATGCAGATAAAGTCGCTGGTGCTGAACAGCAGGACGTTCAGATCCAGCAGGCGCGGGTTCAGGGCGCCGAATCCCAGAATTTCAATTACCAGTAGCGCGGCGAGCGCCAGTTCCCAGCCGTAACGATGTAAACGAGTCATCAGGCTACCTCACGTTTTTTGGCAGTGCGCACAGAGTCCGCGGTGTTTTTTGCCGACGGACGCGGTTGGGGCGGCGGCGTGAAGCGGGCATATTTTTGCCGACGGATATTGCGTTCCAGCGCGCAGCGCAACCGGCCATCAAATACCAGCACCGCCAGCAGGACCAGACCGGCAATAAAGTCATTCCACCATGCCGGAATGCGCAGCAGGACCAGCACGCTGTCGATTTGAGTCAGGAAATAGGCGCCGAGCACGGCACCAATGATCGTCCCGGAACCACCCAGCAGGCTGATGCCTCCCAGTACGCAGGCGGCAATGGCTTTCATTTCCAGCCCGGTTCCCGTCTGATTCGGGATAAAGCCAATCTGTGAGGCAAAGACGATCCCGGCCAGCGCCGCCATACAGCCATTGAGCGAGAAGGCCAGAATCCGAATGGCTTCGGTACGCACGCCCAGTTGCCGCGCGCCCTGTAAATTATCCCCGGTGGCATAAAAACAGCGACCAAAGGCGGTTTTTGCCAGCAGCCAGGCCATCAGCAGCATCAGCAGCAGGGTCAACCAGCCAATGGCGGAGATGCCGAGGAAAACCGGGGCAGAGAGTTGCTTAAGTTGCGCTGGCAATCCTTCAATCCATTTACCGCCCGTCCAGAGCAACATGACACCGCGATACAGACCGAGCGTCCCCAGGGTGGCGACAATCGCCGGGATTTTCAGCCAGGCGACCAGCACGCCATTGATAAATCCTGCCAGCAATCCCAGTAGTAGCGTCGCCACACAGGCCACCGGCAAGGGATATCCGGCGTTCAGCAACAGCCCCAGCAGCACGGCGCACATCCCGGTGATTGATCCGACCGATACGTCGATGTTGCGGGTCAGCATCACCAGCGTTGCGCCCATCGCCAGCAGCATGAGGATTTGGGCGCTGCTGAAGATCATCGTCAGCGTCTGAACGCTGAGGTACTGGCTGTCCAGCATCCCCGGCAGCACGAACAGCAGCAGCACGGCTAACAGTGCGGTAGCCTCGCGGTTATTCTGGATAAATTTCAGCATGGCGCCTCCCCGGAATGTGGTGTAGTCCCTGACGTGCGGTCGCCAAACGCTACGTGCATGATGGTGTCGACATTAATCTCGTCGCCTTGCAGAGCATCGTTACCCGTTTCCCCCTGGTGCATGACGTAAACGCGATCGGCCATCTGTTCTATCTCCTCCAGGTCAGAAGAGATAAACAGCACCGCGACATTCTGGGCGGCAATACTGCGGAGCAACTGATAGATGTCGTTACGGGCCGAGACGTCCACACCGCGCGTCGGCTCATCCACAATCAGCACCTGCGGCGAGGCTTCAAGGCATTTGGCAATCAGGATTTTTTGCTGATTGCCGCCGGAGAGCGTGCGGGCAGGCTGTTCGGGATCGTTGAGCTTGATATTGAGCGCGCGGCGATAGCGTTCGAGCGTGGCGCTGTCTTTGGCCGGATTAGCCCAGAAACCGCTGTGGTTGTGGGTTAATGCACAAACATTCCATGCCAGCGAGGCATCCAGATTCAGCCCCGACGATTGTCGATCTTCCGGCAGATACACCAGACCGTGTTGCAGACGCTCGCGCGTGGAAAGCGTGGAGATATCCTTGCCGCCGAGCACGATGCTTCCGGCCCGCAGCGGCCGTAGCCCGTAAAGCGTTTCGGCAAGTTCAGTGCGTCCGGCACCGACCAGACCGGCCAGACCTAAAATTTCCCCGGCGCGGACCTCGAAGCTGACGTTCATAAACCCTTCGCCGGTCAGGTTCTCGAGACTTAACACCGGCGCGCCCGCATCGTGCTGCGGACGGTTGCCGGGCAATTCCAGCCACAATTTCTGTGTCGCGCTCAGCGCATTCGTGCGTGAGGCAGGCGTGATGGCCTGGATAATTTCGTCAGTGGTCAGATCCGCCGTTTTCCCGGAAAGCGCAATGATTCCGTCCCGCATCACGCTAATGTAATCCGCTATCTGGCGTATCTCTGGCAGCTTGTGGGAGATAAAGACGATCCCCACGCCGGTGCTCAGCAATTCACGCAGACGGCTGAATAAACGATCGGTTTCCGCTGGCGTCAGTGAGGCGGTAGGTTCATCGAGGATCAAAATTCGTGAATCGCGCATCAGCCCGCGCATGATTTCGACCATTTGCCGGTCGGCCACATCCAGTGAACCTGCCGGGCTGTTGATATCAAACTGGCAGCCCAGCGCGGTCAGCATCGCCGCCATTTTTTGCGCCGAGTTCTGGTGTTTGGGCAGACCAAAGAGAATGTTCTCTTTTACCGTCAGGCTGGGGAAGAGCAGCGGTTCCTGCGGGACAAGGTAGATGCCTAACTGATGCGCCAGGATGGGCGTCAATTTTGTACAGCGGGACCCCTCAATCTCAATGATCCCGCTATCCGCAGGGGTAATACCGGCGATGATTTTCATCAGCGTGGATTTCCCGGCGCCATTTCCTCCCAGGAGCGCATGGACTTCGCCTTTGCGCAAGACAAAGTCAATACCTTTCAGGACGTTGACACCAGAATACTGCTTGCAGACAGACTGCGCGCTGAGTAGTGGTGCGATCTTTTCTTGACTCATTTGCATGCCACCTCCGTTCGGCCTGGGTAGAATCAGGTTGAACAAATGTATTGTGCGATTCGAATTGTTCATAACCTTATGACCTAACTGCTCATAAAACCGACGAATAGATCACGTTTTATGCTAAAATGATCGTCAATATTAAATTTGTTCAAACGAAACCCACTGAAATGTGGGTTTAATCACAGTTATTAACGACCAATGAATGAACAATTGTGTTCAGAAATTCGATATGTTCAAAGTGAAGACAGAATGATGACTATTAATGACCCGATGATTTCCGAGCAAGGGATGTGTGAAGAAGAGCTGGTGGCGCGTATTGCGTGGTTCTATTACCACGACGGTATGACGCAGAGCGACATCAGCAACAGGCTGGGGCTGACGCGGCTTAAGGTGTCGCGGCTGCTGGAGAAGGGACATCAGTCCGGGATTATTCGCGTCCAGATTAATTCTCGCTTTGAAGGCTGTCTGGAATATGAAACCGAATTACGTCGTCGCTTTGACCTGAACAATGTGCGAGTCATCCCAGGACTTCCCGGCGCGGATGCCTGTATTCGCCTGGGGATCGGCGCCGCGCATATGCTGATGGAGTCACTCCAGCCGCAGCAGATTCTGGCGGCGGGCTTCGGCGAAGCGACCATGAATACCTTAAAACGGCTAAGCGGATTTATCTCGGCTCAGCAAATTCGCCTGGTGACGCTGTCAGGTGGCGTGGGGCCCTACATGACCGGGATTGGACAACTCAACGCGGCCTGTCCGGTCAGTATTATTCCGGCGCCGCTTCGCGCCTCTTCTGCGGAGATTGCCCGGACGTTAAAAAATGAAAACAGCGTCCAGGATGTCCTGCTGGCCGCCCAGGCTGCCGATGCGGCCATTGTCGGTATCGGCGCCATCAACCAGAAAGATGAGGCCACCATTATTCGCTCAGGCTATATCACTAAGGGTGAACAATTGATGATTGGCCGCAAAGGCGCTGTGGGCGACATTCTGGGTTACTTCTTCGATGGCGAAGGACAGGTGATCCCGGAGATGAAGATCCACGATGAACTGATTGGGTTAACCCTCAATACCCTGAAGACGATCCCGACCGTGATCGGCGTCGCCGGGGGAGTGAACAAAGCGGAAGCAATCGCTGCGGCGATGAAGGGGGGTTATATCAACGCATTGGTCACTGACCAGGAAACTGCCGCCGCCATTGTCAGCGGACAGTAATGCGTATCTGCCGTGCAGGCGCACGGCAGGAAAGTAACAGAATTTCCGTTTGTACCGTGGAGAAAGCATTGACGACCTGACAGATATAATAAGCCGAGGACTAAAACGATGGCCCGACTCTGTACCCTCTCTGAATCAGCACATTACCTGATGGCACTGGACGCCGGAACCGGAAGCGTTCGTGCTGTGATTTTCGACCTGGAAGGTAAACAAATCGCGGTGGGACAAGCGGAATGGCGGCACCTTGCCGTACCGGATGTGCCCGGCTCGATGGAGTTTGATCTGGGGAAAAACTGGCAACTGGCCTGTGAATGCATTCGTCAGGCATTGCATAACGCCGGGATTGCGCCGGAAGCGATTGCTGCCGTCTCCGCCTGTTCGATGCGCGAAGGCATTGTGGTTTATGACGCAGAGGGAACGCCCGTGTGGGCCTGTGCCAACGTGGATGCCAGAGCGGCGCGGGAAGTCAGCGAGCTTAAGGAGATCCACGACTACACCTTCGAAAGCGAGGTCTATCGCAGCACCGGTCAGACGCTGGCGTTGAGCGCCATTCCGCGTCTGCTCTGGCTGGCGCACCATCGTTCGGACATCTACCGTCGCGCCTCGACGGTCACGATGATCAGCGACTGGATGGCGTATATGCTCAGCGGCGAACTGGCGGTAGATCCTTCCAATGCCGGAACAACGGGTTTGCTGGATCTCAAAACGCGCGACTGGAAACCCTCATTATTGCAGATGGCCGGGTTGCGGTCAGATATTCTCTCTCCGGTAAAAGAGACCGGCACGCTGCTGGGAAGGGTGACGGCTCAGGCTGCTGCTCAGTGCGGGCTGAAAGCCGGCACGCCGGTGGTGGTGGGCGGTGGGGATGTGCAGTTGGGCTGTCTCGGCCTTGGGGTTGTTCGTCCGGCGCAAACCGCGGTGCTGGGGGGAACATTCTGGCAACAGGTAGTGAATTTACCCGCGCCGATTGTCGATCCCGAGATGAACGTACGCATTAACCCGCACGTCATTCCGGGGATGGTCCAGACCGAATCGATCAGCTTTTTTACCGGTCTGACGATGCGCTGGTTCCGCGATGCCTTCTGTGCCGAAGAAAAGCTGATCGCCGAACGCCTGGGCGTCGACGCCTACACTCTGCTGGAGGAGATGGCTTCCCGGGTACCGGCAGGAGCATGGGGCGTGATGCCCATTTTCTCCGACCGGATGCGCTTCAAGAGCTGGTACCACGCCGCCCCTTCGTTCATCAACCTGTCCATCGATCCAGAAAAATGTAATAAGGCCACGCTGTTTCGCGCGCTGGAAGAGAATGCGGCCATTGTGTCGACCTGCAATTTGCAGCAAATCGCCGATTTTACCGGGATCCATCCCACGTCGCTGGTGTTTGCCGGGGGAGGCTCGAAGGGCAAACTCTGGAGCCAGATTCTGGCGGATGTGTCAGGGCTGACGGTCAACGTTCCGGTCGTCAAAGAGGCAACGGCGCTGGGCTGTGCGATTGCCGCCGGTGTGGGGGCAGGGATCTGGTCATCCATGGCCGAAACGGGCGAGCGGCTGGTGCGCTGGGAGCGCGAGCATGTCCCGGACAGAGAGAAACATGAGCTTTACCGGGAATCGCGAGAAAAATGGCAGGCGGTATATCAGGAGCAGTTAGGTCTGGTCGATCACGGGTTGACGACCTCTTTGTGGAAAGCGCCGGGTTTATAACAGGAGATCGTAATGATTAAATCGAATGAAGCGCAGCATGAGTACCGTTTTGGCGACAGTGGCCCGAAGTATCTCATTCGCGGCCCGGTATGTGACATGGGCGTCGTCATGCTCCAGCCCGGTCAGTCTTTTCCCAACCATCGTCATATCGAAGCCTGTGAAATTTTTTATACTCTGGCAGGCGAGGTGACGCTGTACCTGAACGGTGAACCCTACACCTTAGGCTCGGGAGATGTTCTGCACTGCGATCCCGGTGAAGCGCATTTTCTGGTGAACAAAGGGGAGGTGCCGTGGAAAGGCGTCTTTGTGAAATCTCCCCATATTCCGGGTGACAGTCATCCGGTTGAGCCTGCCGGGTACTAGCTTTTTGGCGTTTTCACCATCAGCAGCGAGGGTATCGCTGCTGATGCTATTGATTGCTTTTGTGATCGGTTACTTTTACCGATACATCCATATTATTCTGAATTAGGATACAGTGACTGGTATCCATACTCCCGGATTGCTTTTCAACAAAGGCATTTAACCTTGTATTGACATATTCATTCATTTGTTTATATGTTTGCTCTGAACAAATAAATGCGATGTTATTATTTTGAATGATGGGATATGCTTGTATCCAGACATCATCCTGAACACCTGGTTTAATATTCCAGTTCCGATCTAACCATCCTGATGGAAAGTTTTTTGTATTAACTTTGTACCAGGTCATCGTATCGCTACGAAGACCGGTGAAAGCGAGAGTGTAGTTATTTAATTTGGTCAGCAGTCCAGGTGTTATTGTTCCAATAAAATACATAGCCATAAGGATTGTTATAGCTATTATTTGAATTGGGTTATTTTTCTTTGTCTTTTTTTTGTTGATTAAAATGTCATTGCATGCAATTAATGGTATGTATATTATGATAAGGTATGAGAGCAGTATGATTATTTTATAAAATCTGGCGACACCAGATAAAGCTGCGTTGTTATATATTGCCGACATTATTATTAGAGTTGAGATGTTTATAAATAATCCCTTAAGAAAAGCAATGAAGCTGGTTTTACATCTGTGTTGTAACCGTTCTCAGTTGAAATAACAAAGATAGAATGCAATTATAAATATTAAAAAACCTGTAACATAAGTCGTATCCGTGGTTCCAATAATTGATAAAATGATGCTGATTACAACTGAGTGAACAATGATACTTCTTGAATTGCAATTGGAGTCGAATAACGATATCCATGAGAAAATGAAGGTCGGCATTAAAAGCAATAACATCGATAAAACAATAATCAACATCATCGATGCGAAAATAGCAAGAAGTGTAGCGGGACTTGCCAGAAATGAAGTGAGGAGGTTCAGTTTATCAATGCGGGAAAGGTATATCCATATATTGATGAACCCAATTGCAGCTGAAAGTAAACTAAGTTGAGGGAGGTTTGAAAATAATAAGCTTAATACTCTTTTAAGCAGGTTGTAGACGGTGTTTTTCTTTCTGTATATGTGCTTTTTATATTTTAATTTTTCCATTCTAATTTTTTGTTCCTGAATTTATTTTATCGGTAATATTTATTTCTTTGACGCCAGTACTATGAAATTATCTATTTATAGGGCTAGTATTATGTGTTAATAAAACAGTATCTGAATTTTTATCATTAATTAGATAAAATAGTGGTAAGCCTGAGAATCTCATCCCCTAAAGACTTCCCTTCGGTGCCATTCAACGAACGCGTCCTGCGGGTAGTATGCTTTTACCTGCGGCAGAGAAATGCTCTTCCCCTGAAAATCCCAAAACAACCTGCCGACGATCCCGCTACCGTTGACCGCTTCTGAAACCTGTACTCGCATACTCTCATCTAAACCAATGGATCCCTTATCAAAAGCTTTATGATGGATTGCACAGAGGGCCAGACCATTAGGAATTTCGCAAGGGCCACCGTGCTGCTTCCATTTGATATGGGCCGCCTCCAGCGCGACAGAAGTATTGTCGTGGCGCATATTGAAGCTGCAAATGGCGCATTCGTAGTTGTAGGCTCGCAGTACCTGTTGGCGGAACAGGGGATCGCGCTGCTTACGTAGCAACTGGAGCTCAAATCCTAGTTCATCGGCGAGTTCTTCCTGAATGCTTTCGGTGAAATGGGCTTCGAGGATTTGTCGGGCGAGGGAATTAATCAGGCTCTTACTTTTTATCAGTTGGTCGTAATGTTGCTTATCAAAGCCGCCAGCAACGTTATGCTCAACCAGCTCACCTGCGGGAGGTTGTCGACTGCTGCCAAATGTGGAACAGCGCTCCGCGTTTTGCAGTTGCCAGAAACCGTCCCCCTGTAAGCGCCAGAAAGGCATATCCGGTCGGTACTGGACGCGTTGGGGGCCAAATCGCTCCAGCAGACTATGTAGGTTGTCGCGAACTTCCGAAGCGTAATCAAACAGACGCCCATGACCTTGCTGATAACCTGCCAGTACGTATAACAGCAGCAATGGCTTATGCGGCGCGCGCTGCTCGCCTTTACGCCAGGTTGTCATGTCGGCAATTGCCTGTTGCAGCATTTGACTGGAACCCATTAATTTCATTACTCGGGAAATAATTGCGATGATGCTCGCAAAATACGGCCTGATCAAGCGGTGAAGGAGGGATACACTGGCGGGGTCACGGAGTCCGGTCAATGAGACAAGCAAAGCCCCGGATTACATGGATCTCATCAAATGAATGAATTACCCGATCGCTTGCCACGTGATGTTGCACCGGCAAAATCCGCCGATGACACTGGAAGATTTAAAGCAACGATGAGATGAAATCTTAGCGATCCATCTGATTGTATTTACGCCATAAACTCATTTTGCTGATCCCCAGATGGGCGGCGACTTTCTCTTGATCCTGTTCAAAAAGATCCATGTAGAAGGCAATAATCTGTCGCTCAAGATCTTTAATGACGGCTTTCAGTTGTCCTTTACTCAGATCCGCGACGATCCTCCCATTCGTCTGTGACGCGTTGCAGGATTTTAGCGCGTTAAAGCCGGTCAGATTTAATATTTCAAACAGCGAAGCGTCGGGAAATCCGGCGGATAATAGTGCCAGTCGCTCAATAATAAAATTCAGTTCACGCACGTTTCCGGGCCAGTTGTAGGTAGAAAACAGCGCGATGAACTGCGCCAGTTTATGCCCGCAGCCCGATTTTTCGAGGAAGTGCTCAGCCAGAAAACGGACATCGCCCTCTCTTTCCCGTAGCGGAGGCACCATTAGCGGCAAGACGTTCAACCGATAGTAGAGGTCGCCGCGAAACGAGCCTTCCTCCGCCATTTTTTCCAGCGATCGGTTAGTGGCGCCAATAATCCGCACATCGACAGGGATAATGTCCTTTCCCCCCACGCGCATAATTTCGTATTCCTGTAAGACGCGTAACAGGCGGCTCTGAATAGGCAGCGGCAGCTCACCAATTTCATCGAGGAATAAGGTTCCCTGGTGCGCCAGTTCAATCAGGCCTTCTTTTCCTTCGCGCCGCGCACCGGTAAAAGAGCCCCCTTCATAGCCAAACAGTTCGCTTTCCAGCAGGGTTTCCGGAATGGCGGCACAGTTAATGGCGACAAATGGGCCACGGTGGCGTTGACTCTGGTTGTGAATACTCTGCGCGAATAACTCTTTACCGGTGCCGGATTCCCCATAAATCATCACCGGGGAGTGGGTATTGGCATAAATTTTTGCCAGATGAATCACCGACTCCATGTGCTTATTTTGCGTGAGGATATGCTCAAACCGGTATCGGGCGGTGAAGCCTTTTTTCATCAGTTTGCCGCGAATAATCCGTTCCACTTTCTGGATTTGCGGCGTATCGGTAAACGAACACACCACCCCAATACACTGCGTACCACGAAATATTGGCACCCGGCTGGTAATGATGGACGTGTTGTCCAAATCCATAATTTCCCGAATTTCGGCGGATTTTGTCAGCAATACCTGATTAATCCGTGTATTTTTAATGACCGTATCCACCGGTTTGCCAATTACCTGCGAGGCCATCAGGCCAAATATATTCTCGGCGGATTTATTGAAGATCTGGATCTCGTTATTTTCATTGGTGACGATGATCCCTTCCGTAATCGAGGAGAGGATGATCTCCAGTCGCGCCATATCCTGCTGCTTGCGGCGGGTCGTCTCAACGATAGCCATCGCTTCGCGCAGCGCGCTGTTCACCGATTCAAGACCATTTTCGATCAGAATCCCTTGCATCTCATAGTGTTCCGCCGTGTCTGACACCGGTAATCCTCCCGCCACCGTCTGGAAATTGCGTGCACGGCATTTTTTGAGTTTATCGACCATGTCGGCGTGCGACAGAAAGATAAATTCTTCAATCTCCACTTCCAGCGCGGTGGCCACCAGATTTACGTCAGATAAATAGTTCTGATAATTAAAAAAGGCGATTTTATGCGGATGTTTTTTCAGTGGCGTGAGCGATTTAAGCAAATCCAGCGCGGACGTGAGAATACGTACTACCGGAATTTTGGTCACGCGATCGATATAGTCCGCCGTACCGCCACGGCTGATAATGATGTCATAAAAATCAGGGTCGAGATTGCGGGCAATCCCCGCGGCTTTTTCCAGACTTCCGTGAAAAATATGGCAGTTAAAAATACCGGCGCACTGCTCAGACACTACGGCTGCCAGTGCCGGATAGGGGGTAATTAAGGCCAGATTCGGTAACGTTTTATGTGACATAAATCACCATGGGAAATTTGTGGCTATCACAAACCAATATCACAATTGTTATGGATTTCAAAATTGAAAGCCATTTTCCCCTCTCTCAGATAAATAGTAAAACGCAGTAAGGTTATTTATATCATCTACTTAGGTTATTTATTTCTGTTTTATTCATTTCTGGCACACATCTTGGATTAGACAAACTATAAGGCGAGCGGCCTTGTGCTCTATCTAATAAAAAGTGAGGGAAAGAATGAACAAACAGTCTGGTGTATTAAGTGGCGTTCGTGTGCTGGATTTAACCCGGGTGCTGGCTGGCCCTTATTGCGGAATGATGCTGGCGGATTTTGGTGCCGATGTAATTAAAATCGAATTACCGGGAAAAGGGGATGATTCACGAGCCAACGCGCCGCAGATCAATGGCGAAAGTGCCTACTTTATGAATTTAAACCGCAATAAGCGCGGGATGACGCTGAATCTTAAATCTGAAGAAGGTCGGCAGATATTTCTTGATTTAGTTCGCGACAGCGACGTGGTACTGGAAAATTACCGTCCGGGTGTGATGGAAAAACTGGGACTTGGCTATGAGGATTTACGTAAGGTGAATCCGGCAATTATTTACGGCGCCGTATCCGGCTTTGGTCATACCGGCCCGTATTCGAAACGCGCGGGTTACGACATTATCGGCCAGGCCATGAGCGGACTGATGAGCACCACCGGTTGGCCTGATACGCCGCCTACGCGCACCGGGACCGCTATTGCGGATGTGGTCGGGGGGATGAGTTGCGCAATTGGCGTGCTTGCCGCTTACGTCAACCGCCTGAAAACCGGCGTCGGCGAAAAAGTGGATATTGCGCTGGTCGATTCGATGGTGTCGTCGCTGGAAATTATCAACATTATTTACCTTAATACCGGACGTATTCCGACGCGTATTGGTAACCGCTATGAAGCAATTTATCCGTATGACTCTTTCCAGGCGCGTGACGGTTACGTCATTATTGCCTGCGGCAACGACAAATTATACGGCCTGCTGAAAAACGTCCTGCAAATTAGCGCGCTGGAAGATGAGAAATTTAAATCTAACCTCGACCGCGTCGCCCATCACGCCGAGCTGAAAGAAATTATCGAATGTTGGACCCGTGATTTAGATATCGACACCATCGTGTCGATGCTACTGGATGCCGGTATTCCTTCTGCGCCGATCAATACCATCGACCGCGTGACGCAGGATCCGCATATTGCTGGCGCCCGCGAAATGTTTGTCGATATTGAACACCCCGTCGCCGGGAAAATTACCATGACCGGCAATCAGGTTAAATTCACGCATAACAAGGCGACCATCAGAATGCCTGCGCCCACGCTTGGTCAACACAATTACGAAGTGCTTAAAGAACGTCTGAACTATTCAGATGAAAAAATTGAGCAGCTCATTCGTTCCGGCATTCTGTAAGGGATTCTACTATGTCGACATTTATCCAGATTACTGAAGTCGGGCCAAGAGACGGTTTTCAGAACATCAAAGCGTTTATTCCTACCGATTTAAAAATAAAAATTATCGATCGTCTGGTCGAGTCGGGGATCGGCGCGATGGAAATCACCTCGATGGTCAGTCCGAAAGCGATCCCGCAAATGAGCGATGCTCGTGAGGTTATTCAGCATGTTCTGAACACGCATCCGCATATTATTCCGTCAGTGTTAGTACCGAATGTGAAAGGGGCCAGTCTTGCCAGTGAGGCAGGCATTCAAAATATTAACTATGTGGTTTCGGTCAGCCCGGCGCATAACAAGGCCAACATTAACCGGACGCATGCCGAATCGCTGGAGGATCTTTATAAAATTCGCCACACGTTCCCGGAGATGACCATCACACTGTCGCTGGCGACGGTATTTGGCTGTCCGTTTATTGGCGAGACCAGCCGTGAAACGCTGATGGATATGATCAAGTTTGCCGATGATCTCGGGATTTCGGCGGTTACCCTGTGCGATACCATTGGCGTCGCCAACCCGACCCAGACGTTATCCGTGCTGCGTGGTATCCAGCAGAAATTCCCCAAAATGGACATCGGTTTGCATCTGCATAATACCCACGGTATGGCGCTGGCCTGTATGTTTGCTGGCGTTCAGTCGGGCATCACGCGCTTTGAGACCGCTGTCGGTGGACTGGGCGGGTGCCCGTTTGCGCCAGGGGCTGCCGGTAACGCCGCCACCGAGGATGCGGTGAATATGTTTAATCGAATGGGTTTCGATACCGGTATCTCACTGCCTGACCTGCTGGATATCGCAAACCTGATCCGCAGCACGATTGAGCCGACGTTGTTGAGCAGTCTTTCGCGTGCCAGAACCTACAGTGAATTTGATTTTTGCAGCGAAAAAATCTGACCTCTGATACGGAAACAGACATGATGAATAATAATATCGGGAAGCCGAAGATGACCCATTACAGATGGTGGGTCATGAGTTTTATCTTTGTAACCTACACCGTGGCTAATGCCGACCGCGCAAATATCGGCTTTGCTATTCCGTTTATTCAGGAAGAGTTTCAAATCTCGAATACCATGGCCGGGTTGTTAATCAGCCTGTTCTTTGCCGGATATGCGTTTTTTCAGATCCCTGCCGGGTACTTGATTAAGAAGTTCGGCATGCGTAATGCCTTTGCGATGGGGATGTTATTAACCTCCGTGTTTACGGGGTTGATGGGGATGGTGAACAACATTTTCCTGCTGAAGATCCTGCGTTTTATGGTGGGCGTCTGTGAGTCACCGGTGGTTATTGGCTCGACGGTGACCATCAACCAGTGGTTCCCGTCGAAGGAAAAAGGGACGGCAACCGGGCTGTTTCTGGCGGGATCCAAGTTTGGTCCGCTGATCGTCCCGCCGCTGTGCGCCTGGATCATCACCGTCTGGGGATGGCGCTATATTTTTGTCTTCTTTGCCATTCCTGGCTTGCTGTTGGCGATCTTCTGGTATCTGATGGTTCGCAATAAGCCGGAAGAAAGCCGCTTCGTTAATGAGCAAGAGGTCGCTTACATCCGCGAAGAACAGCTTCCGACGACGACCCAGGAAGCCGCCGCACCCGTCGCGCCTGAGTTCAATTACTGCTGGCTCGACAAGCTGATTCGCACAAAGCAGGTTGAAGAACTGTCCTGTTCAAAACAGGTCTTCCGCTGCTGGGATATTTATGGTGTCGCGCTGGGATACTTCTCGATGGTGGGGATCGTCAGCGTGCTAATGTCCTGGCTACCCAAGTATCTGATCACCGAGCGCGGATTCGATCTGACGAGTTCTGCCGCACTGGCGGCGGCGCCATTCCTCGGGACGGTAATGGGCAACTTTATCGGCGGTGTGCTTTCTGACCGGGTGCTGAACAAGCGTCGTAAACCGCTGATGTTGCTCAGTGCCGGGGCGACGATATTCACCATGTACTCGCTGGTTTATGCGCCGGAAAGCAAGATCGTTCTGTCGCTGATGCTGTTCCTGCTGGGGCTGATGCTGTCGCTGGGGTATTCCGCTTACTCGGTCTACGCGATGGGGCGGGCGAATAAAGACATTTACCCGATCGCGTACAGCGTGATCAACATGGGTGGTCAACTGGGCGGAATGTGTATGCCACTGATTGTGGGCATTATTCTGGATGCTTACAACTGGGATGCGGTGTTCATGGCGATGACCGGGTTCTGTGTTCTGTGCTTTATTCTGGTCTCCACGGTCATTGAACCGTTGTCGAAAAATATGAAGGTCAACTACCGGTAACCAGAGTGATGATGTGCGGGTAAGCGCGTGGCTTATCCGCACGTCGCCGTCCGGGTGTTCCGCTCACCATTGTCGTCACCTGGCCTGGATAATTGATTTGAATTGTGCTCTCCCGGTGCTTAAACGCTAAGGGGCAGCCCCAGTCGCGGTTCAGTAAACGGACGGAGCATCTGTAGGCGCGATCGCGCCAGGTCAATGAAAGGTATGAAACGGCACGCGAAGACTACGACTTTCCTGTTATGGAGCGCGACCGCAGAGTTCATAAAAATTAGGGTTACCTCCTCCTGTTCGTCATCGTTTTATCCGGGCGGCCTTTTGCGGCCTGCCTATCTGTGTTTGCGCAAAGGTGATGATGTATGGTTGATCGAATGTACGTTCCGCCGCTGGCTTCATGGCGGGTGAAGCAAACCCAAATTCGCGCACGCGATAAATGGGTTGAAACGGATTTGTTTGTTGAGCAGGGCGTCAGGTATTTCTTTCGTGCCACCGGAAAGTGGTGCGACATGAATCATTGTTGTGACGCGAATGGTTATACCGTCGACTATCTGAATTTTGCCCGACTCTGGCTGCGTTGCCGCCACGAACCTGCGACCTGGTTTACCTTAATTGGCACTATCGATAAATCAACCGATACCATGTTTGTCATTGGCGACGGCGCCCGACTAAATAACGGCTGGATTGCGCCTCGCAGCGGTGAGTTAGTGGTTTTTGCAAATGATATTTCAGGGATGTACTGGAATAACTTTGGTTCGGTAGTGCTGGAAATCTGGCGATGAAAAGCGAAGTCAATATTACTCTCTGATTACACGTATTCTCTATGGCGTAAAATTTAGTGTACAAAAGCAGTCGGTATTTGTGCGCTTCGTCGGATTCTTACCAAAAGCTGGCAAATTCCGGCCTTTAAAATTGATTTATATCAATTAGCACGCACTTAATTTGCGTCGTTAAAAAATGTCCTTATTTACGACTTGTTTACCTTTACTGCGTTTATGGTGGCGGTGGTAAGACGTCTGATGACAAAGAAGAGAAGTCACGTTAGCGAAAATTATTGAAAGAGATCGTCGTAACTCTCTCTAAAAAAGCCAGTTATTGGCTTCAAAGTAAACATTTATTGTAGAAGTAACTTATTGCTGCATAGGAATTTTCAATAATCACGGTGAATGTTTTACCGGAAGCGCGGGGGGCGAAATGCACTGAATTAATCAGAACATGTAAATAAACCCTGACATCATTAGCCTGCTACGGGCCATCTTTCACTTGAAACAGCGTTCCATTTTAAGGCGTTTTCTTAACATTTCCATCACCCGGCTGCTGAAATTTTGTACGTTGACTTGTTATTCGACCAACTGCATATTCCTCCCCAGTTAAGACGACATAGCCTTCAGGAGCCGACGATGCCTTCCCGCGATTACCCCGATACCCGTAAAGCCAGGGGAACCCGTTCTAAAGATATGGTGCTGTTGAGCGCCCGTGTTGAGACTACGCTTTGGGACTACGTTCGGGAGTTGGCGTTAGAAACGCGTAAAAGCAAACAGGACATTATTGCCGAAGCGCTCATGCTGCATCGCACCGCCAATGAAGGCGGCCGTGAATAAATGCGGGCGGGTTGTACAGGATGATATTTTTACCCCTCTGGCGCGCCATGGCGTGTATTACCGTCACCGCATTAGGACTGACCCTGGTCGTGACAACCGTCTCGCTCATGACGTGGGAGCTCAGCGTGACGCTCTTTCCCTGGTCAACCGCGACGACCAGTAAAATCGTCACGGCTTCGCTGCTTTACGAATTACTGGAGTGGATCCACCAGGTTCCCCGCATTGTGGTTAGCGCATGTCGTTGATGCGACAGGCCAACAAACGCTTTTGTTTATAGAATTGCAGGGCGCTGATCGTCGCGGCGATAAATAACGCCAGTGCGCCGCACAGCGTGGCATCGGTAATCGCCCGCGTGCCGCTACCTAACAGCGTGGTTAACAGCGGACCCAGAATCTGGCCGATACCGTAGGTCAGCGTCACGAACCCCAGCAGATTGAGGTTTCCCGGCACAATAAGCTGTCGTGCGAGGGTCATGACCAGCGAGGTGGTGCCCATAAACGTTGCGCCGAATCCCACGCTGCTCAGCACCAGCAACAGCGGAGAACCACTGGCCAGCGTCAGGATCACACAGGCGGCCTGAATCACCAGGTTTGCTGTCAGACATTG
Source organism: Citrobacter freundii complex sp. CFNIH2 (assembly GCF_002880615.1). Lineage (NCBI taxonomy): Bacteria > Pseudomonadati > Pseudomonadota > Gammaproteobacteria > Enterobacterales > Enterobacteriaceae > Citrobacter > Citrobacter freundii complex sp. CFNIH2. The sequence goes on from NZ_CP025757.1 coordinate 4,838,484, forward strand.
CAGCACTCCCCAGCGTTTCGCTGCCCACAGCCAGGCGAAGCAGCCCGGCACAATCGAGATACCAACCAGCGTCCACAGATGAACCGTCAGCAGCGGAGAACCCGCGTCTTTCGCCATCAGTGGTAAATAGGTGGCAACGATGATGTAGCCGAATCCGGCCAGTCCATAGAGCAGCGCCAGCAGCCACCAGCGCATCGGCTGCAGGTCACTTTTTGCCAGTGTTGTTGCAGGCAGCGCATGGGCGGGAGACGGAAGCAGCAGCGCCAGCAACATCGCCAGGACGGCGGAGAAGGCCGCCGCCCAGATCCACAGCGCATGAGAGGAAAGCGCAAAGTGTAGGCCGGCAATCACGTATTCGTTACCCAGCGCAATCCCGACGCCGACGCCAGAAAACAGCGAGGCAATGACAAAAGGATTGCGGGTGTGTTGCAGCACCAGCGTGGAGCCAAAAATCAGCATCCCGGCGCTGGAGACGCCCGCCAGAAAGCGCACCAGCATCACCACCATGGGGTTGGAGAACAGCGCCATCGCGAGGATCAGTCCGCCGGTCGCCACCGCTGAACTCAACAGCATAGGGCGTAAACGGCCAGGCAGATGAAAAAGCCCGAAGGAGAACAACAGGCTGCCGACCAGGTATCCCGCATAGTTCACGCTGGCTATCCACGACAGTTCGGAAAACGTGAAGCGCCCCTCAGCCAGCAGTACTGGCAGCATCGGGGTATAGAGAAAACGGCCAATCCCCATGCCCAGCGCGAGGACCATCATCCCGAAAAGGGCGGTGCGCAGTGAATAGCGGTCTGCGATGTGCGGTTGCTGGCTCATGCCGTATCCATTGTTATTTGTCGTGTGCGAAATGCGAGAGTAACAAATTTATAACAAATGGGTAAGGCGACGGAGGAATTATTGTGCGCTGTCAGACGTGAAGCGGTAAAACAGGTTGGGCTCTGCCACGATAAACAGCGTCCCCTGATTATCCATCGCGATCCCTTCAGCCTGCTCTATGGTGTGCGCCAAGCCGTGGTGGCCTTCGGTTAGCATCATGACGCCGAGAACGTTGCCGTCGGTTTTGACCTCTTTGAGCACGCGTGATTCGTGAGACAGGATCAGCAGGCTGTTCCGCTGCGGATTAAACTCCGCGCCTGAAATATCCTTCACATCAAGCTGTTGTTGCAGCGCACGGTCTTTGTTGATGGTCAGATTGTCAGTATTGAGCAGCCCCGTCACTTTATAGATCCCAATCGGTCTCTTTTCTTTAAAAAACCAGAATGTCTCTTTTTCACGTGACCAGGCGAGCCCCTCAAAACCGTCGTTGGTCGGGGTTTCATACAGATTAAGCGTTAACTTTTTGATGATGTTGACCTGTGACTGCGCATTGAGGGTAATCACGTAAATGGAATAGTCACTTTCATCGCTGATGACAAACGTGTCGTCACCAATGAACTCGATGGTCTCCAGATCGCGAATAAAATCGAGTGGGATGGTACGCAGCAGTTGACCCTGGCGGGTTAATTCAATAATCGCAGCGGGTTTATTGATTGTGCTGAACAACGTATTACTTTTATTGGACCAGGTGAGTGAGGAGACATTTTTCTTCACGCCCGCGATCGGTTTGCCGTCTATCGTCGCGCGATAATCGGCAAGGGTATTATTGTCATTGTCGGGCGCGGCGCTACCCGATATGACGTAACTCACCCCCGCAATGAGTAAAGCAAGAAGAAGCATGATTCGCAGAGGTGAATTCAGATATCGGGCGGACAATCTCATTATTCTTCCTTAAATAAAATCAAAGATATTAAGGGAGAAAGTATAAAGATTAATCTTAATGAATCCTTAAACGCGTGATAATTGCATGGCGAAATTTATCGCGGTTTCGCGGGTCAACGCGCTGGCGCGTCGAAGGTTGCCACACATTGCCAGTCGCCCTGCTCAAGGCGGTAAATAGACTCGGTGTGACCGGGGATCACCCACCGATTTTGTTCTCCGGTCTGGCAATGCAGGTAGACGCACAGCCCGCAGCCCCCGCGCAACTGGCGGGGAATGTCGGCAACCCGAAAGGTCATGCCTGCGGCCTGCAACGCTTTGCGGGTCTGGATCACGCCCACCGTCGAATGAAATAAAAACAGGTATTCCGTCATCCGCGCGTTCTCTGCCGTTGGCCGATCAGCGCTGCGCCGATAGCTCCGGCAAACTGCGCGTCCGGGTGGGTGTTTACCGGGATACCGACATGGCCTTCCAGCATCCGGGCAAAGGCCGTACAGTGGCTGACGCCGCCGGTAAACAGCAGCGGCCCTTCTGAAGAGAGTCGACCGATGAAGTTGGCGCTGCGTCGCGCCATTGCGTTAATCACACCCGCGAGGATCGCTTCCGGGGCGATACCCGCAGAGCGCAGACTAATCACTTCGGATTCGGCAAAAACGGTGCACATACTGCTGATGGCATGTGGCGCAACGCCGGCGGTAATGGTATCGAGTTGCTCCACGCTGGCACCCAGGGTGCGTGAAATGACTTCCAGAAAACGTCCGGTGCCCGCCGCGCATTTGTCATTCATCAGGAAGTCGGTGAGGTTACCGTCGTCATCCAGTTGGATCACCTTGCTGTCCTGTCCACCGATGTCAATGACCGTACGGGTAGCCGGTGCGAGCAGCCGCGCGCCCAGTCCGTGACAGGAAATTTCGGTCACCTGTTTGTCGGCAAAATCAACCAGCTGGCGGCCATAACCGGTTAAGGTCAGGTAGGGGCGCGTTTCCAGACCTTCCGCGAGAGCGTCCCAGGCCTCGCGGATGGCGTCGGCAGGGCGGAATGGCGTCGGGCACAGGAAACGGCGCTCAATCACACCGTCTGCCAGTAAAATACCTTTGGTCGCCGTCGAGCCGGAATCAATTCCTATCGAATACGTCACGCCTGCTCCTCACAGCATTTCAATAAAGGCCGCGACGCGGGTGCTGAGCTGGCCGACATCCGAGGTGGAGTAGTCGGTTTCAATGGCGATATAAGGAATGTTGTGCTGCTGGCGAACATGACGTTTAATTGCCAGTGATTCAACGGCATAGGTATGACAGGCCTGCAAAATCACGTCTACCACGCCGTCTGCCTGGTACTCTTCCACCATTTGACTGAGCAGCGTCAGGCGCTGATCGTTTGGAGAGATGCACGAACAGCCGATGGCGAGATATTTGTCGGTGAGCGCCTCGTATACGTCGCCGGTTTCCGCGACGCACTGCTCGGTCGCCTTCGCGCCGGTACAGTTTTCGTATCCCACTACCCAACCGCCGTTTTCTTCAATGGCGCGTACCACTTTTTCTGCCGCGCCGCCGATCGGGCAGCCGGTGATCAGAATACGCGGGCGGGCGTCCAGTCGTTTACCCTCCTGCCATGCCTGACGCACACGTTCAGCCATGCTGTCCAGTTCGTCGATAAGGGCTTCTTTATCAAAGCGGAAGGTCGCGCCGTACACCACTTTCAGGATATCGCTGCCGCTCAATGCCGGGGGATTAAGCTGGCCGAGACGATAGAAATTCGCCAACGCGCGGCGTTCACGATTTTTGAGGACAATGGCTTCGCGCAGTGCCGCTTCGGTAACCGGCGTCCCAAATCGCGCTTCCACAGCCTGTTGCAGACGCAGAATTTCTGCTTTCCACAGCGCGCGTGAGGCGGCATCCTGGCTGCTGTTTGGCAACTGCATAACGTGAACGGCTTTGAACTCCGCCATGTATTCATACATTTTCTTTTTACCATCGCAGGTGGTTTCACCCACCACCAGGTCGGAAAAGTAGAAATAGGGGCATTTGTCGGTTTTGCCGAAGCCATAGCTGCTTTTGATCAGCGGGCAGAGGTTGCGTGGTAGATCTTTTTCGGCTTCTTCGATGGTTTCGTCCGACGTTGAACACAGCGAAACCACCACCGCACCCGCCGCCATCGGGATCTCCTGCGGCATGAAGGTGCAATAGGTTCCCACCAGCGGGATACCCTGCTCTTTGAGATCCATCACGGTAAGAAAGCCTTTCTGGCGGGCTTCAGAGAACTGGTCGAAAATGGCGGGCAGATCGGTGATAAGCGACATGGATTTTCCTTCCCCGTGACACGGGAGATGTTAAAAGTGTTCGCATTATAACCATGTCAATGTTATGGGTTTATTGATCTCCCGCCAGGTAAGGCATTATAAAATCTTCTTCAGATCCATCTCTTCCTGGATGCGCTCGCTCCAGGCCAGATGCGTGCGAATCGCCTCCTCAATGCCCGCGTTGTAGTACGCAGGCCCCAGTTTTTCGCTAATAAAATCAATAAAAAACTCGGCGTCGAACTGTTCCAGCTCCAGTTCGAAATGATCGCGGCAGTAGTCTCTGAGCGCATCGCGCAGACCGTCGCGCTCCGCCGGGGACAGGGTAATGTCAGCCATTTTTTCTCCTTAAAAAGTGGACAGTGCGGGCAGCAGTGAGGGGATTTGCGACAACAGATATAACAGCAGCCCGATTGTCCCGCCCACCAGCGTGCCGTTGACGCGGATAAACTGCAAATCTTTCCCGATGTTAAGTTCAATCTGCCGCGACATATCGCGGGCATCCCAGCTTTTCACCGTATCGCTGATGTGGCGGGTCAGGAAGGCGGCAAACTCTGGCGCCACCCGGTGGGCGGCCTGCTCCAGATGGCCATTGAGCGAGGCGCGCAGCGCATCGTCGGCGATCAGCGTTTCGCCAAACCACTGTCCGGCATGGGCGATTCGCTGCTTCACCCTGGAGTCGTCGGCGTTGATATCCTGCTTCAGCCACTGACGTAAGTCCGCCCACAGCTCGCCGAGATAGCGGTTAAAGGCCTCATCTTCTTTCAGGTAATCCTTGATGCTTTCCGCCCGATTCGCCATCTCCGGATCGTTTTTCAGTTTGTCGATGAGCGTAAAGGTGGCGCGATCGAAGGCGTGGCGGATCTGATGCGCGCGATCGTGGCTGATGTCATCAAGTAGCGAGTTCACCGCCTCCGAGACCAGTTCTGCGCTGTGTTCGCCCAGCCACTCGGTGGGCAGAATTTTAGCCTTCAGCGGGTGCTCGGTCTCCAGCCAGTGGACGATTTGCCGGGCGATAAAGATCCTCGAACTGTCGCGCTGGAGGAGCGCGATCAACTGGGCGATCAGCGTATCAAGCAGTACCTGATGGCGATCGTTTTTGGTCATACTTTCCAGCATCAGGGCGCTGGTGCCAGAGAGGTCAACCTTATCAATCGCCTTATGCACCGCACGCTTTAGCAGGCGCTGGATACGGGCATCGTCGGTCAGTTCCAGAAAGCCGCTCATGATCTGTAACAGATGCTGTCCGACCCGTTGGGCATTTTCCGGCTGGCTGAACCAGTTACCAATCAGCAGCGCGGGTTCATGACGGCGGATCAGCGCGACCAGAGACTGGGTGTCGAGGAATTTCTCCTGCACAAACTGCCCCAGATTCTCGCCGATGCGATCCTTATTGCGGGGAATAATCGCCGTGTGCCGTGAAATGAACGGGAGAGGGACGCGGCGAAACAGCGCCACCACCGCGAACCAGTCCGCCAGAGCACCGACCATCGCCGCCTCGGCAATGGCTTTGATCCCGCTGACCCAAAAGCCGGGCGGCAGGAAGAGGGTGATGACGAACGTGGTGGCAGCGATCAGCAGTAACGAAAGCGCCAGCAGTTTGGCGCGTTTGAGTTCAGCGATTTTATTCATAGGGTTAAGGATAGAGCCAGACGGGGGGATCGTGCAAAAACAACCGGGGATCAGTCGGGGATCCAGTTGTCCCACGTTGGCAGTGTTCCTAACTCCGCGACCAAAAAATCAATAAACGAACGTACCTTCGGATTGCTGTATTTGCTGGGGAAATAGAGCGCGTAAAGAGCGTGCGTTTCGCAGGCAATCGTGCCGTCGAGCATCAGCGGGGTGATCTCCTCTTTCTGGATATGATCGCCAATCAGGTAGGTCGGCAGATAGGCCACGCCCTGATCTTCCAGCACCGATTTCAGCAGTACCAGGCTGCTGTTGGCCTGGATCGGCATATTCAGTTTCAGTTGATGCAGGCGATCCTGTTCGTCGGCAACTTTCAGAATCGGCGTCAGACCGGGGTAAACCAGACAGTCATGATCCACCAGATCGGTACGACGCAACGGCATCCCTTTCTTCGCAAGATACCCGGGAGAGGCGCAGTACGCCCAGCGGATCGGCACCAGTTTACGCATGGCATAGTTTTGCGGCGGGGCGGTGGAGATGCGCAGGGCGATATCGAAATCCGTGTCGTTCAGATTGACGAAGTTATCGTTGAGATCGATATACAGGTTCACATCCGGGTACTGGGTGCGATATTTGTCCACCAGATTGACCAGTCGGGAATAGCCGAAAGCAATCGAACAGGTAATGCGTAATTCACCCTGCGGGTTGTGATAATAACCAGAGGTGGTATTTAGCGTTTCATCAAATTCTTTCAGTAATTTATTGGCCCGGTTAAACAAATATTGCCCGGCGTCGGTCAGCGTAATACTGCGGGTCGTACGCTTAATTAATGTTGTCCCCAGCGTATCTTCCATTGCCGCCAGACTTTTACTGACCGCGGACGGTGACACGTTAAGTTGCACTGCAGCTTCAGATAATCCTCCGCAGTCCACAATCCGGACAAAAAACTCTAAATGCTTGAGAGAAATGGGTGCGCTCATTGTTTCCTTTTGCTCACAAGTGATTTGCAAAAATGGTACGAATAGGCCGTTACATTGGGTTTTGAAACATGTAACTATTGAACCACAGGAAACGACCTACGCACAAAATGAAAAAATAACAACTTAAGTGAGTTGCGTCACAAATAGTAAGGAGGCAAATACAGAACGTCGCCAAATTGTGAATTTACTCTCATTTAATTCCATTCTTATAAAAGGTACCGATTATGTGGACACGACTCGAACCCTACAAATCGTCAATTATTTTATTACTTGCTCTGGTGGCAGGTGGTTTATTAGGGATTTTAGCCCCCGCGTTTGCCAGTAAACTCCAGCCGATAGGTCAGATTTTCCTGAACCTGTTATTTATGATTATCGTTCCGCTGGTGGGAATCAGCGTAATGTCCTCCATCGCCAGTATGACCGACCTGAAACGCTTAGGACGGATTATGGCGATTATCTTTATCGTTTCCATCGCGATGGCGTTTATTCCGGCAGCCGGGATTGTGGCGTTAGCCCTGTGGTACAACCCGGCGCAGGGGGTCACTATCGATCTCTCGCAGTCCGTACAGGCGGGCAGCGGCAAGATGGATTTTGTCAGCATGATCACCACCAATGACTTTATTGGTCTGTTTTCTAAGTCGAATATTCTTGCGTTGATCGTGATGGCGATCATTGCCGGGATCGCGATTGGGCAGTCAGAACAGGCGGGTAAACGCATTGCTTCGCTGCTGGAAGATGCCAACACCGTCATTATGAAGATCGTGTCGATCATCATGAAAGTCGCGCCGCTGGGGCTCGGTTGTTACTTTGCGGCGACGATGGCCAGCCAGGATTCCGGGCTGTTGCTCACCTTTGCCCGGGCAATTGGTCTGTTCATGGTTGCCACGCTGGCTTACTACATTTTCGGTTCTATTCTTTACTCTTACATTGGCGGCGGCGTACCGGCCGTGAAGGCCTTCTGGCGTCACGCCATTGAGCCTTCTGTCACGGCGCTGGGTACCTGTTCTTCGCTGGGAACGCTGCCGGTGACGCTGCGTGCGGGCAAAGCGATGGGGATTAACCCGGAAATTGTGGATGTCTCGATCCCACTGCTGGTCAACCTGAACAAAGGCGGCGTGGCGATGATTGCGGCGCTGAAGATCGTCTTTATTTACTCGGTGCTGGGGATTCCATTCACCACGGAAACCTTCTTCCTGACCATGCTGATCGCCGTGCTTTCCGCGATTATCGTCGGCGGGGTACCAGGCGGAGCGTTCCTCGGAGAGATCTTTATCGTCACCACGCTCGGACTGCCGATGGAAACCATTCCGATGTTAGTGGTGCTGGGCACAATTACCGATGCCCCGGCGACGCTGATTAACGTGATTCATGATTTGAACGCGGCACAAATTGTAGAACGCTTCTCCGGGAAAAAGTCGGTGAATGCAGAGATGAATGCGACGGCTACGGTCGCCGAGGTTTAACGCACGGATTAAGGATAAGAAAGGTTATGAAAGATTCAGTGAAACTCGAAACCCAGTTGATCATCGCCGGACGCGATAAACGCTATACCCAGGGCGCGGTAAACCCGGTTATCCAGCGCGCCTCTTCGCTGGTGTTTGATACCGTGAAGGACAAAAAATTCGCCACCGCCAATCGCGCAAACGGCGAGCTGTTTTACGGTCGTCGCGGCACTTATACCCACTTCGCGTTCCAGAAGGCGATGAGTGAACTGGAAGGCGGTGTCGGCTGCGCGCTCTATCCGTGCGGTGCGGCGGCGGTGACGAACGCGATCCTCGCGTTTGTGCAGGGCGGCGATCATCTGCTGATGACCGGAGCGGCGTATGAACCAACACAGGATTTCTGCAATAAGATCCTGAGTAAATTCAACGTCGAAACGACGTACTACGATCCGATGATCGGTGCCGGAATTGTCGATCTGATCCGCCCGGAAACCAAAGTGGTGTTTCTTGAATCACCGAGTTCGATCACCATGGAAGTGCAGGATGTGCCGGGAATGGTGAAGGCGATCCGCGCGGTGAACCCGGAGATCGTCATTATGATCGACAATACCTGGGCGGCGGGCGTGTTGTTTAAGGCGCTGGACTACGGAGTGGATATCTCAATTCAGGCCGGCACCAAATACACGATTGGTCACTCTGACGGCATGCTGGGAACGGCGGTATCCAACGCCCGTTGCTGGGATCAGTTGCGTGAAAACTCGTATCTGATGGGGCAAACGCTGGACGCCGATACCGCGTATAACGGCAGTCGCGGCCTGCGTACGCTGTCGGTGCGTCTGAAGCAGCATCAGGAGAGCAGCATTCAGATTGCCCGCTGGCTGTCGGCACGCGCGGAGGTGGCGCGGGTGAACCATCCGGCGCTACCGGAGTGTCCGGGCCATGAATACTTCACGCGTGATTTCAGCGGCAGTTCCGGTTTGTTCTCGTTTGTGCTGAAAAAGCGACTGACGGATGAGCAGTTAGCGAACTTCCTCGATAACTTCTCGCTGTTCCACATGGCTTACTCTTGGGGCGGGTTTGAGTCGCTGATTCTGGCGAACCAACCGGAAGAGTTGAACAGCATTCGCCCGGCCGGGGATGTTGATTTCAGCGGGACGCTGGTGAGGATGCATATCGGCCTGGAAGATATCGGTGATTTGATTGCCGACCTTGAAGCCGGATTTGCCCGCATTGCTTAAAAAAAACGGCCCCGCATGACGGGGCCTGATTTTATTTCTCTGTTGCCAGTTCCGTTGCATGATACTGACGTACCCGCGTTAACAACCCTTTCAACGTGAATATCACCGCCACTCCCGCAATAACCGCCAGCAGGTGAAACGGGATCCGACCGCCGTTAAACCACAACCCGCGACCGATTTCGACGGAAACAGCCATCACCGCCAGGATGACCATGTTCAGCGAGGCCGACACGGTTCCTTTCGGCAGGTTGTTGGTAAACAGCGTGAAGCGGAACAGCGTCGGGAAGATAAGCCCGATACCAAACGCATACAGGCTGGTACCCAACACCGACCACAGCCACACGTGAGGCCAGAAAAGGTTTCCGGCGATCAGGACAAACAGGCCGCTGAGCTGAATGGGCACCGCACGCCAGATGAAGCGCGGGTCGGTCGGATCTTTCACAAAACGTGCAACGACCATGTTGGCGACGATGACCGCACCGAACACCGGAACCTGCACCCAGGCGAACTGTGAGGACGTCATGCCACCCGCGTCGATCAGGATCACCGGAGAAACGGCGACCCAGCTCATCATAGGGATGTAACTCAGCGAGATCGTGGCGACGCCAAAGAGGAACACGCGGTTGCGAAAGACATCGCGGAAATCGCGTACGACGCTGATCGCACTAAACGGCACCGCGCCGCGCTGGACCGTTTCCGGCATCGCCAGCAACAGGCCCATAAAGGCGATAAACCCCATCACCGCAATAATGGCAAACAGCACCTTCCAGTGGACGAAGTGCATCAGCGCCGCGCCGGAAAGCGGGCCGATGATCGGCGCCACCAGCACGATAGAGGTGATGATCGCCATCAGCTTGATGGCTTTCGTTTGTCCGAACGCCTCCTGCACCGTGACGTAACCGACCGTCGCGATAAAGCAGATGCTGGTACCCTGCACCACGCGCGCGACCAGAAACTGTGTCATTGAGGTGGTGAACAGCGTGGCGGTACAGGCGAGGGAAAAAATGAGCGCCCCCGTGACCAGTACCGGACGACGACCGATCCGGTCGGAAAGCGGCCCCAGCAGCCATTGCAGCGCCATTCCTCCCGCGAGATAGAGACTGACCGCCGCCGGCGCCAGACTGACATCGGCATCAAACTCCCGCACGACGTTGATGATGCCCGGCTGAATCAGGTCCGTCGACAGATAGGCGGCAAAATCGTACAGAATCAGCGCCATTGGAAAGAACAGCGTCATGGCGTGCCGCTTGAAAAACTCAATAATCCATTGCATACAAAACGAACTCCATGTGGAGAACCCCTTAACGGGAACAACGAAATTCAATACTGTCACAGGGACATCAGGCAGAAAATAGAGAACAGCAGACTGCGGATGTACTGAATTTCATGTAATCAAAAGCACTGCCTGTGGGAATCACAGACAGGGGAACACACTCTGACTCTTGTCAGAATGTGTAGCGATTACAGATGGTTATCAGCACATCACACCTCGGGAAAAGTAAGTTGAACGGAAAATATACACCTTAAGTGTCATTATAATTTGATGTTAGTCAATAGAATGAGCTGAATTCATTTAGGGGTCAGTTTGGATATCGAAAATTATTGTAGGTTTGATCCTACCCACGTAATGTGGACACGCCCTAAGCGAGGATTTGGTTTTCGAACTGTTCCGGGCTAATACCACCGCAGGCACTGTGGCGACGCCAGCGATTGTAATCACACTCGATATAATTGAACACCGCCGCCCGCATTATTTCCCGGCTGGCAAAGCGTTCTCCGTGGATACATTCCACCTTCAGTGAGTGGAAGAAGCTTTCCGTGCACGCATTATCGTAGCAGTTGCCCCTGGCGCTCATGCTCCCGCGCAGGTTATGCCGCTTCAGCAGTGCCTGAAAGGCCGCTGAGCAGTATTGTCCGCCCCGGTCCGTATGCATAATTACGTTCTCCGGCCGTTTACGCCGCCACAACGCCATCTGCAACGCATCGCAGGCAAGCCGGGCCGTCATCCGCGATGACATCGACCAGCCGATGACGGCCCGCGACCAGAGGTCGATGACCACCGCCAGGTACAGCCAGCCCTCGTCGGTACGCAAGTAGGTTATGTCTCCCGACCACTTCTGGTTCGGGCCGCTGGCGTAAAAATCCTGCTTCAGCAGGTTCTCTGACACCGGCAGGCTATGTTCACGGTAGCTCACCGGGCTGAACCGGCGTGCGGCTTTCGCCCGTAACCCCTGACGGCGCAGGCTGGCAGCAATGGTTTTCACGTTGTACGCCAGGCCCTGCGCACGCAGCTCTTCTGCCAGACGGGGCGCACCGTAGCGCTGTTTTGCCTGGCCGAAAGCATTACTGACCGCGCTGTCGCAACCCTGCCGGAAACGCTGGCGGGCACTGATGACGCTGCGGCGCTTGCGCCAGGCATACCAACCGCTACGGGCCACGCACAGTACGCGGCACATGGCTTTAATGCTGAATTCAGCCTGGTGTTGTTCGATAAAGACATACTTCATTTCAGGCGCTTCGCGAAGTATGTCGCGGCCTTTTGGAGAATGGCCAGTTCCTCTGCCTGCTCAGCCAGCTGACGTTTGAGACGGGCATTTTCAGCCGCCAGTTCACTCTCGCGCTCAGAGGATGCGGTCTGATGCTGCTGCTTGCTGCGCCAGTTGTAGAGTTGCGACTCATACAGGCTGAGTTCGCGGGCGGCGGCAGCGACACCGATGCGTTCAGCGAGTTTCAGGGCTTCATCGCGGAATTCAGGCGAATGCTGCTTACGGGGTTTCTTACTGGTTGATACGGATTTTGTCATGTGAGCTACCTCTGGTTGAGAGTTTACTCACTTAGTCGCGTGTCCACTAATGGTGGGTAAGATCAGTTAAGGGGGACTTGGCCATTTGAAGATCCGCTGATTTCAGGCCGCACTGCCGGGATTTTAAAGTGGGACTATGTCACACTGACATAGTAGTAAATAGTTGATGGATCACTTTACTCCGTTGATGGCAACTATTTCGGATTCAGCTATGTTGAAGTGTTCTACTAGTTGAGCCTGTAACCAGCTATTATTTTGTCCCTGATGTCTCTGTTGATTTGATTTTTTCGATCGCAATAATATTGCCTGACATCGCTTCATTGAGCACTTCAACTGCCGTGCTGGCATCGCGATTCTTTATCGACATGTAGACCTTGATATGGGCTTCCACACTTTCAAGGGTAATACCCAGCGCACGGTTAAGCTCTTCAAGATAGTAGTAATAGATGTCTTTAATCGAGCTCATCACGTTGTAGAACACGCTGTTGTGCGATGCCCTGACAATCGCCAGATGGAACTCGTAATCCGCTTCCGAGTATTTTTTATAATCACCTTTGTGGATCAGCATGTTGTTCAGTGCTTCTTCGAGCTGGCGAATGTCATCATCGGTGGCGTGTGTGACGGCGAGCTCCACGCATTTGAACTCCACAGTCTGACGAAAAATCATCATATCGTGAAACTCTTCGCGGCTAAGGTGCATGATTGGGCGGGGATCGTTACTCAACATTTGCGGGGTGAAGTTTTCGCTCACGTAGCTGCCGCTGCCCTGACGTGTCACCACAATCCCCAGGTCACGAAAACGCTGCACTGCGCTGCGAACGCTGACCCGGCTGACATTAAATGAGGTGGTCAGCTCCGCCTCTGAGGGCAAACGGCTACCCGGCGCCCAACTGCCGTCCAGCAGTTTGCCGCTTATCTGATCATAAATTTCATTTACAACATTCTGTTTTTGAATGGATTTTATGCTCAAGATGGGTATCCGTTAAGATGTCAGTGAAGTGATTTATTGTATAACAATTCACTTTTAAGAACAAAGCGCCCGGCCGGGCGCTTTCACCGTTAATCGAAACGAATGAGTACCTTAGCAGAGATATTTTTATCTGTGGCGGTAATCAACGCGTCTTCAATTTGCTGGGGCGGGAACTCGGCACTGATAAGCGGGCGAGGATCGACGCGCCCATCTTCCAGCCAGCGTACTGCGGTGATGAACTCACCGATAAAACGGAACGAGCCGACCCAACTGAGTTCTTTAACCAGCATCGGCGACACCGGCCAGCTTACCGGGCTGGCGCCCATCCCCACCTGAACGATGGTGCCGGCAGGACGGGTGAAATCGACGGTGGATGCCACGGCAATCGGCGCGCCGGAGGCCTCAAAAACGACATCAAAGTAGCCTTTATGCTGCTGATAATGGGCAACCTGTTCTTCATCGCGCGGATCCATCACCGCCGTGGCCCCCATCTGGCGTGCCAGTTCCAGACAGCGTGGGCTGAGATCGGACGCCACCAGTTCAGATGCTCCGGCACTGCGCGCCGCCGCGAGGATCAAACAACCAATGGGGCCTGCGCCAATCACCAGTACGCGTTTGCCGGTCAACTGACCCGCCTTTTTTACTGCATGAATGGCGACCGCCAGCGGTTCCGAAAAGGCCATCACGTTTGCGGGCACGCGCCTATCGTAAGGAATGCATTGCTCCGATTTTACCACCACGTATTCAGAAAAACCGCCATTCACATGCGGATTGAACTGCGCGCTGCCCATAAAGCGCATGGAGCCGCACAGATTTTGATGGCCGGAAAGGCACATCTCGCACTGATTGCAGGGGCTGGACGGGTTCACCGCAACCGTCTGGCCCACTTTCAGCTCGCTACCTGCTGGCACTTTGCTGATCACGCCAACAAACTCATGGCCAATCACCATCGGATGCTTAAGGACAGACATCCCCGCGCGGCCATGCTGATAGTAGTGAATATCAGAGCCACAGATGCCGCCGCAGGAGACCTTCACGACGACGTCATGTTCACCGTGTTCGATTTCACGTGATTCAAAGCGTACGTCTTTTTCCGCATGGGCCAGACAAGCGTTACAGGTTATTTTTTCCATTTTGATAATGACCTCATTATTTGTTGTCAGTTGCCGGATTAATGGCATTCTTATCCACGGTGTCGGCATTCTTTTTTTCAGGCAGGATCACTTCAATTTTGCCCACCAGGAAGATGTAGGCTAATAAGCCCAGTCCGGCGACGCCTGCGATATACCACATGGCATACTGAAAGTTTTGCGTGCGCTGGAGAATAACCCCAATAATAATTGGGCTAACGATCCCCGAAAGGTTGCCGCAAATATTTAAAAAGCCGCCCATAGTGCCGAGGAAATTACGAGGAATCACATCGCTCCAGACCACCCAACCCAGGTTTGAAAAGGCGTTGGCAAAGAACGCAACAGACAGAATAACAATCGCAATAACCGGCTGGTTTTCAAAGAAATTGACCAGACCAATAATCATGGTGACGCACAGGCCAGTCATAACAGGTAATTTTCGTGCCAGCGTTCGGGATTTTCCTTTTTTCAGCAGCATATCGCTTAGCGTACCGCCACAGAGCACCCCAAGCATCGCCATAATATAGGGCAGCATGGCCCCCATCCCGGCTTTGGAAATAGAGAGGTGTAGCCCTTTTTCCAGGTAAACTATAAACCAGGTCAGGAAGAAATAGAGTGTAGACGAGCAGGCAAACTGGGTGATGAACAGACCCCAAATCGTTTTTTTACTGAGGAAGAATTTAATATCTTGCCAGCTGATCTTCTCGCTAACCGCAGACTGGTTGGCCGAGCCGTAGCCACCACCCGCCTTGATGTAATCCAGCTCGGCCTGGTTCACAGTGGTGCTGTGCTGTGGATCGCGGTAATACATGAGCCAGTAGATGCCAAACAGAATTCCGGCGCCACCGGACAGATAAAACGACATTTCCCAACCGTAGTTAGCCACAATAAAAGCGAGGGCTGGGGTCAGCAGGGCGAGTCCAAGATATTGCGCGCTGGAATAAATTGCGGTCGCACGGGCACGTTCATGATCCGGGAACCAGGTGGCGATTATTTTTGTGTTAGACGGGAATGACGGCGCTTCGGCAACACCAATTAATGCGCGGCAGGCCAGAAGCATTGCAAATGAAGCGGTTGCCGTCGCGAATAAATGGTGTGAGGCGAGCCCCATCATAAAGGTAAAAATACTCCACAGAATAATCGCCCCACCGTAAAGAATACGTGAGCCAATGCGATCAAGGACATAGCCGACAGGAATTTGACTGGCAGCGTAGGCCCAGGTAAACATGGAGAAAAGCAAACCCAGTTGTGTTGGCGTCAGACTGAAATCACTCTGGATATTCGAACCAGCAACGGCAAGATTGGCGCGATCCATATAATTAATTGCAGTCACAATAAACAGCAATGTGAGAATAAAGAACCGTTGTCTTGAAGCCTTCATAATAATCCCTGTGTTATATCGGCATGTCTTCGGGCGAACACATGCCGTCAATTTTAAAGGCGAGTAGGTAGAGTATGGACGGCTTATAACACGGCGAGCCAGCCACCATCGACGTAGATAATTTGCCCGTTGATATAATCCGATGCTTTGGATGATAAGAAGACGGCGGTGCCGATGAGCTCATCCGGATGACCCCACCTCTGAGAAGGGTTGCTGCTTTTCACCCAGCTATCGAACTGCTTGTCTTCGATAAGCGCGGTGTTCATGTCGGTCAGGATGTAGCCCGGTCCAATGGCGTTGGTCTGGATATTAAACTGCGCCCATTCTGCAGCCATCGAGCAGGTAAGCATTTTGATGCCACCTTTTGCCGCCGTGTACGGGGCAACGGTCGGGCGGGCCGCCTGGCTGGTGAGCGAGCCAATATTAATGATTTTGCCGCCGCTTTTGCGGGCGATCATCCGTTTTGCCGCCGAGCGGGAGACTAAAAATGCGCTGGTCAGGTTGGTGTCGATCACCTTCTGCCAGTTTTCCAGCTCCAGCTCGACCATCGGTTTGCGGTACTGAATACCGGCGTTATTGATCAGGATATCAACACGGATCCCTTCTGCATCAAGTTTGCTAAAAGCCGTCTCAATTGCCAGTTCATCAGTGACATCAAAAGCCACGCCGTGTGCGTCGTAGCCTTTTCTTGTCAGCGAATCCACTGATTCGCCCAGCAGGGTGTCGCGAATATCATTCAGAATAACCCGTGCACCCGCAGCGGCAAGGCCCTCTGCGTAGGCAAAGCCCAGTCCTCGTGCAGAGCCCGTTACCAGCGCCGTTTTCCCGGTTAAATCAAATAAAGCGGTCATGTCGTTTCCTCACTCGTTTAATTTGTATGACGACTGTCTTATTTAAGGTTGAATTTTCGCTCTGATAAAATCAACAGCTCACCCATGAATTTGCAACAAGGATCACAAACAGCCCCACGTGGCGATCGCGCTATTACTATTAATTCATTGAATTATAGATATAAATTAAATTTATATTTAACGCAACTTGATCGCTATCACAAAATGGCGCTCGCAGCGTTCCTCTGTAAATGAAGCGTGATATAACAGCATTAAGTTGTAGGACAACTTACAAATGCGTGTCATATCATCCACAACGGTATGACATGCGGTAAATTCGCTGAGTTGAGGAGTGAAAGTGAGTAACCTGAAAATCACCAACGTGAAAACGATTCTGACGGCGCCGGGCGGCATTGATTTGGCGGTCGTTAAGATAGAAACCAATGAGCCGGAGCTGTATGGACTGGGATGCGCGACATTTACCCAGCGGATATTCGCGGTAAAAAGCGCGATCGATGAGTACATGGCACCTTTTCTGATTGGCAAAGATCCGACCCGTATTGAGGACATCTGGCAGTCAGGCGCGGTGAGCGGCTACTGGCGCAATGGCCCGATCATGAACAATGCATTGTCCGGCGTGGACATGGCGCTGTGGGATATCAAAGGTAAGCTGGCGGGGATGCCGGTTTATGATCTGCTGGGTGGCAAATGCCGTGATGGGATTCCACTGTACTGCCACACCGACGGTGGCGATGAAGTAGAAGTGGAGGATAACATCCGCGCCAGAATGGAAGAGGGCTACCAGTATGTTCGCTGCCAGATGGGCATGTACGGCGGTGCGGGGACCGATGACCTCAAACTGATCGCCACGCAGCTGGCACGTGCGAAGAACATTCAGCCGAAACGTTCACCGCGCAGCAATACGCCCGGCATCTACTTTGACCCGGACGCCTACGCCAAAAGCGTCCCGCGTCTGTTCGATCACCTGCGTAACAAACTGGGTTTTGGCATCGAATTTATTCATGATGTACATGAGCGCGTGACCCCGGTGACTGCCATTAATCTGGCCAAAACACTCGAACAGTATCAGCTGTTTTATCTTGAAGATCCGGTGGCACCGGAAAATATCGACTGGCTGAAAATGCTGCGCCAGCAGTCTTCCACTCCGATATCCATGGGTGAGCTGTTTGTGAATGTGAATGAGTGGAAGCCGCTCATCGACAACAAGCTCATCGACTACATTCGCTGCCACGTGAGCACCATCGGCGGCATTACGCCGGCGAAGAAACTTTCCGTCTACAGCGAACTGAACGGTGTGCGCACCGCATGGCACGGGCCGGGCGACATTTCTCCGGTCGGGGTTTGCGCCAATATGCATCTGGATTTGAGTTCACCGAACTTTGGCATTCAGGAATACACACCAATGAACGACGCGCTGCGTGATGTCTTCCCGGGCTGCCCTGAGATTGACCACGGTTATGCCTATCTGAACGATAAGCCGGGTCTAGGTATTGACATTGATGAAGCCAAAGCGGCGAAATATCCGTGCGAGGGGGGATCCCGTCCTGGACAATGGCGCGCACACCAGACGGTACGGCTTCAAGACCGTAAGCAATGAAGGCCCGGCTTGCATCTACCGGGTCTTATTCCCGACGTCCTGATGGACTCCGTTTTGGAAACAGAAATTATTGTATATTGAGTCTGCTTTTTAATCAGTGGCCACTTCTCTATAAAGAGCCTGAATACGGCATATCTGTGAGGGACTGTACCCTGTCGCGTCTGCCGTTTCCTGGATACTCAACTTCTTGATCGGCCTGCTTACCCCGGTATTTTCCCTGCGCATGGGCCCTCTCAATCCCCCTGTTTTTGCCGCTGGCGGTGACTCAGCCAGTCCTTATGCGACATTGCGGCCATCAGATCGATAAGCATATTATTGATGGCGGTTATAACGGCGCCTGTGATCGGGTCAGGCGGTCTATCTGCTCGACCAGAAAAATATCATTGTGGTGACTGTCCATCAGTAAGCGTCCCAGTTCCGGACGGTCAAGTTTTGTACCGCTGATATTCTCCCGGTAGTAACTGGCTATTTTATGTCCCCGCTCCTGAACGAACTGCTCCAGCATCTCTTTTGCCCGATCGGCGAACCAGCCGCCCTCGCAGAGCTGGTAAACGCGCAGGGGAAAAGACCACTGGCGGCATCCTGGGGAGACGGGACAACGTCATCATCAGATGGACAGAATTTCAGAACAGGCAGCTCAGGCCGCTATGCAGGGCAGGTTAACCCGAAATATGGGCAGGATCCTGGACGTCAGTTTTATACCCATATATCGGATCAATACAGCCCGTTTTACACCTGTATAATCAGCCGGATCAGGGATTCACCCCATGTGCTAGATGGCTTGCTGTACCACGAAAGCGACCTGGAAATCAGGGAGCATAACACCGATACTACGGGTTTCACCGATCATGTCTTTGCCCTGATGCATCTGCTGGGGTTTGCGTTCTGTCCGCGAACCAGGGATCTCCACGACAAGAAGCTGTTTATCAGAGGGAAAGCGGACCAGTACCCGGCGCTTCAGTCACTGATATCAACGAGCAGCCTGAATCTGAAAGAGATCGAAATTCACTGACGTGAAGTGCTGCATCTGGCGACCTCGATAAAGCAGGGAACCGTGACATCATCTCTGATGCTGAAAAAGCTAGCCAGCTACCCCAAGCGAAACGGACTTGCCAAAGCACTGAGATAAATTGGCCACATTGAGCGAACGCTGTTTATGCTCGACTGGTTCCGCGATCCTGCACTGCGTCGGCGAGTACAGGCGGGGCTGAATAAAGGTGAGGCACGTAACGCACTGGCGTGGGCGGTATTTATGCACCGGCTGGGAGAAATCCGGGACAGGAAGCCGGAAAATCAGAGCTATCGCGCCAGTGGACTGACGCTTCTGACAGCCGCCATATCCCTGTGGAATACCGTCTATATGGAAAGAGCAGTCGATGCCCTGAAGCGTAAAGGGATGAAGATCAACGAGCAACTACTGTCGCATTTGTCGCCGTTAGGCTGGGAGCACATCAATCTGACAGTCGATTATATCTGGAAAAGCAACCGGATACCGGCTTCTGGTAAGTTTCGTCGGCTGAGTCCCGCTAAAATAGAAAGGTCAAAAAACAACCTTAACGTACATAATTTTCGATATCCAAACTGACCCCATTTAGAGCATCAATAGACTACGGGAAGAGAAAGCGCCAGACGATCCCACAACCAAAGGCGATCAACACGCCACCGGCAATGCGTTCGATCCACACGATCCCATGGCTGAGTCGTCGCTGGACAAACGGCAGGCCAATCCCCATGACAATCAACAGATCCCAGCACAGCACGACGCTGGTCATCCAGATGCCGCTGACGGCCTGTTGCACCAGCGTCACTTACGGGCCAAGCAGGGCGGTCATCAGCGCCAGATAGAACAGGGCGTTTTTCGGGTTGAGTAGTGACGAGCCCAGTCCCAGCAGCACTTGTCTGCCCAATCCCGGACACGTGGACTGGGCATCTGCACCCGTCAGCGTTTGCGGACGACTGCGTAACAGCAGGCTGCCGATCCACAGTAAATAAAGTGCGCCCAACAGTGCGATCAACGTGAAGAGCAGAGGATGCTGACGGAGGATCCCCCAGCCAGCAATCGCCAGCAGGATATAGATCCCGTTACCGGCGGCGATCCCCAGGCACAGCCCGACGCTACCGCGCAGTCGATAGCGAACGGCGTAGCCCACCAGTAAAAAGAAATCCGGTCCGGGGCTGAGCAGCGCCACAAAGTGCGCCAGCGCCAGGGCGGGAAATGCAGGGGGAAAGAGTACAGACAACGGTTCCATAGTGACCTCAGTGTGCAAACCTGAGTTCACGCTACACCCGGTAAAACGCTAATTATTGTCTGATATTGATCGTCCCCGCGCATACTGGCGCGGCGTGGCGGCGGTATAGCTGACAAAGGTGCGGTGGAAATGACTCTGGTCGGCAAAACCACTCTGATAGCCGACGTCGGCGATATCGTCGCCGGCGCGCAGTCGCGTCCTGGCAAAATCGATCCGCGCGATGTTCAGATAGCTGCCCGGCGTCAGACCGGTGTCCTGCTTAAAGGTGCGGATCAGCGTCTCTTTGCGCATGCCGAACTCTTGCGCGACATCATCAAGCGACGGTGGAGAGAGCAAATTGCTTTGCAGTCGCGCTTTCAGAGACTGACTGGTCGCTCGCGGACGCGGCGGATTTCCTGACTGCAAAGGGAGTGCGCGCAGCAGGAGGCGGACGGCATCGATAAGCGGTGCGGTTTGCCGTTTCTCCATCAACGCCACAAGGTCGAGAAAGTGCTGAAAGCGTTGTGGATCGCGGATCACCGGTTCCGGGGCGAAAAACGGTGCAGGGATTGTCTGTTCGGGCAACTGAGCAAGACACCAGTCCGCGTCCAGGTAGAGCATATGGTAGCTGCGATACTGCCCATCGACCGGGTTACAGCTGTGCGGTACCCGTGGCGGGATCACTATCAGGTCGCCCACCTGCAGACGGTATTCTTTGCCACCGCTGACACAGCAGGTTTCACCTTCCAGAATGGCCCCAACAGAGAGTTGCGGATGGTGATGGCGCTTATAGGCCTGATGACTGCGCCAGGTGCTGCGCAGCTCCAGCCACGCAAGCCGTTCATCGCGCCAGAACGATTGTGGAATATCTCGGGTGTGGGTCACAGTTAGCGCCTCCGGCAAAGTGATGATTTGTTATATCACAGGCCTGGCGAGAAAAAGCGTTATAGAGAGAGGATGTGGCGCTTCTGTGCACATCATTCCGAGAAAATGTATCGGTTGCAGATGAATATATTTACTGCTGAAAACGTCTCGCAAAGATGAATAGTCGCAGATGAGAAGTGAAATCCTTCGCGCTACTGTCACATTCTCGACTCCTGGGGACGGATGGCACTACTGGAGCTTATTCAAAAGCATATCCGTAAGCGGGATCTACAGGGACTCGTGGAACGACTTGCCGTATTGCTCGTTACCAGTTGCGCTAATGACAGACAGTTGAAAGCGCTGTTTAATTATTTACTGATACAGCATGGACATACGCCCCGTTTCATCGGATTTCTTGAGAAAGTGGCTGAGCGTGTTCCTCAACACAAGGAGAGATTAATGACGATTGCAGAAAGATTTCGTAATGCGATTCTTAGAAAAGGGATGCGGGAAGGTAAACAAGAAGGTCTGGCAGAAGGTCAACTTAACGCGGCGCGACGAATAGCGCAACGGATGCTGACGGAGGGGATCGAGCGGGAGACGGTGCAAAGACTTACCGGACTTTCCGCAGAAGAGATGCAGAGTGTGATCCACTGAATGTACTGTGTGGCGTTCAAGCCGTCCGGGAAGTCGAGTGTTTACTCCATTGCGACTTTGATCGCCTCGCCCAGTTTCTGCATTACGTCCCGGTGCTTCTCGTTGGGCGGGAGTGCACAGTTTATGCGCACGCAGTTGCGGTATTTCCCGGATGCGGAGAACAGTGAACCCGGTGCGACCTGAATTTTCAGGCGACAGAGTTGTCTGGAGACACAAACCATATCGACCTGCTCCGGGAGTTCGACCCACAACATAAAACCGCCTTTTGGTCGCGTCACGCAGATCCCACAGGGAAAATATTCCCGCGCCCAGCAGGTATATATTTCCATATTACGCTGATAAATCTGCCGCATTCGCCGGACGTGACGGTGATAGTGTCCTTCCTGGACAAACGCTGCCGCGGCCAGTTGTGTTGCCGGAACGCCAGTGCCACTGGCGGAATATTTCATATGCAGTAATTTGTCATGGTAGCGACCGGGGACGACCCAGCCGACACGCAAACCGGGAGCAACGGTTTTGGTAAAGGAGCTGCACAGCACCACACGCCCGTCGATATCCCAGGAGTGAATTGTTCTTGGGCGCGGATACTCCGTTGCCAGTTCGCCATATACATCATCCTCGAAAATCACAATGTCGTGGCGTTGAGCGAGGGCCAGAACGGCTCGCTTGCGCGCATCCGGCATGATAAATCCCAGCGGATTATTACAGGCAGGTACAAGGATAATTCCTTTTATTGGCCACTGTTCAACGGCGAGTTCCAGGGCTTCAATGCTGATCCCGCTATCGGGCTCGGTAGGAATTTCAATAACCTTTAGATTAAGACCGCGCAGCAGATGTAATGTGCCGTAGTAGGCCGGCGATTCGACAGCAATAATGTCTCCCGGCTTGCATATCGCCAGCAACGACAACGACATTGAGCTTTGACATCCATTAGTGATGATAATGTCGTCTGCGGTCAGGACGGAGCCACCGTCCAGCATCAGACGGGCGATTTGTTTGCGCAGGTTCAGGCATCCGGGCAAATCATCATAGCCGAGTACAGCGCTTTGATTATGCTGTGCCACCCGGCTGAGTTCTCGCCAGAGTGGTTTCAGGCTCGGTTGGCTGACATCGGGTATTCCGCTGCTGAATGAAATGATCGAATCATCGCTATGACCCGCAAGCATGTTCATGACCTGGTCCCACTGGGTAAATTCAACCGGACGCTGTACCGGACGCGACATTGGCGGTACCGGCGGCTGCGCTTTTTGTGGCGCAATGAAGTAGCCTGAACGGGGCTGCGGCGTGATGAGTTGCAGTGATTCCAGTACCTGATACGCCTGCTGTACGGTGCTGATACTGACACCGTGCTCCTGACTCAGACTGCGCACCGACGGCAATTTCTCTCCGTGACGATACAGCCCTTGTTCAATACGCTCGGCCAGCAGATTGGCCAGATGTTGGTAACGCGTCATGCTGTATCCCTCAAAGATGCCATACAGATGTAAAAACCAGTACAGACAGGTGCAAAATATGCGATGCAGAGACAGTATTAGCGAATCTGTATGTTAAATAAAAGCTGTTTTTGAATCTGTATCGATCCACCCGAAAACCGCCAGAATAAAGGCTCTGGTATGAGAGGGGGGGTGGAGTATGGAATTTCATGAAAACAAAGCAAAGCAGCCGTTTATTGGTTTTGTCCTGATCTGGCGAGCGTTTAAAAAATGGCGCCTGCAGGCGCAAACCCGGCGGATCCTGCAACAGATGAGTGATGAACGGCTCAGGGATCTGGGGTTGCGCCGGGATCAGATTGACTAGCCTGATGGCGAAAGTCAGAGGCTGGAGGTTGAACCCGTCCGGCCTTTTTTACATTCATCAGATTTATCAATTTATGCTTCCTGGCGGCATGTTTCTTGATACTTATCCTGATAAGTATTATTTTCTCTTTCGCTAAAAGAGGAAAGAGACATGACTGAAGATGAGCTGTTTGCCCGCCGCCCGTTGGGGATGCGGATGGCGATGGTAGTGCGTCAATGGCGTGCCATCATTGATGCGGCGATCACCGATACCGGCCTGACCCAGTCCAGCTGGACGGTGCTGATGCAACTGCATCAGTTAGGCGATAACGTCTCGGTCAGCGAACTGGCGGAGGTGCAGGGTATTGAACTGCCACCGCTGATGCGCACTCTCACACAACTGGAAAATCAGGGCTATCTGGTGCGTTCCACATCGCCTTATGACAAACGCATCCGTCTGCTGATGCTGACCGCGGAAGGCCGTGCCCGACTGGTAGAGCTGAACCGGATGATTGAGGCCTATCAACGTCGCGTCACGCGTACCATTCCTGAAGCGGATCTCGCTTCCTTCAGCACCACTCTAAATTTAATCGCCTGCAATTTGCGGACAATCCGCGAAGAAGATAATCAACACTAAAAACTATGATGACTCCAGAACAGAAGTTTGCCCGTTGGGTAAGGGTGAGTATTGCCGCTTTCCTTGCCATATTCGCCTGGTTTATCGTTGCCGATATCTGGATCCCGCTGACGCCGGACTCCACGGTGATGCGCACCGTTACGCCGGTTTCGTCGCGCGTTTCCGGGTACGTCTCGCACGTCTATGTGCAGAACAACAGCCAGGTAAAAAAGGGCGACCTGCTTTATGAGCTGGATCCCACGCCATTTATTAACAAAGTCGAGGCCGCGCAAATCGCCTTTGCGCAGGCCAGACTGAGCAATCAGCAACTGGATGCACAGATTGCTTCTGCCCGCGCTAACCTGCGTACTGCCGAATATACTGCGCGTAATGACAAGCTGACGTTCGATCGCTATCAGCGGCTAAGCACGATGCAAAACGTTTCGCAGGCGGATCTCGACAAGGTACGGACGACCTGGCAGACCAGCGAACAGTCGGTAACCGCTCTGCATGCCAACATCCAGAATCTGCTGATCCAACGTGGCGAGCGCGAAGACAGCCATAACGTGACGCTGCAAAAATATCGCAATGCGCTGGAAGAGGCGCAGTTGAATCTGGCATGGACAAAAGTGCGCGCAGAGACGGACGGAACGGTGAGTAATCTCCAGCTTAACGCCGGACTTTACGCCACCGCCGCCACGCCACTGCTGGCGCTGGTCAGCAATCAGACGGACATCGTGGCCGATTTTCGCGAGAAAAGCCTGCGTCATACCCGCGTGAATACCGATGCCGCGGTGGTGTTTGATGCCATGCCGGGTAGAGTGTTCCGTGCGCGCGTTACCAGCAGCGATGCGGGGATCCTCGCCGGACAGGAAGAGGTCAACGGTCAACTGTCGCAACCGGAGCAATCCACGCGCTGGGTGCGCGATGCGCAGCGGATGCGTATTCACGTGACGCTCAGTGAGCCACTGGACAAACCGTTGCCGACCGGTGCCCGCGCCACGGTGCAGTTGTATAACAGCGAAGGCCCGTTTGCCCGAACATTTGCTGGTGCGCAAATCCGCCTGGTCAGTTGGCTGCATTATGTCTATTAACACCCTGGCGCGTGTATTCACGCCACATGACAACATCGTCTATACGGCTAACGACTTTCGCCAGACTCTGCGGATAGCCGCTGCCGGGACGATCGCGCTAAGCATTTCGACCTTTTACAACGTCCAGTACGGCGTGTTTTTTGTGGTGTATCCGCTGATGCTGATGTCGCTGGTGCCGGTATTTAACCGCCACGTGGCGCGGCAGTTTGTGTTTAGTGCGGCGGTGAACTGCATCGAAATGGTGCTAATTGTCGGTTATCTCTCGCAGTGGCCAGTGATTATGACGCTGGTGGTGTTTGGCCTGTATGTGATGCGCTTTCGCTTTATGAGCAAAGGACCGCTGTTTCTGCTGGGGTCTATGGGCGTTGTCTGCCAGAGTACGATGCTCAATTTTATGAGCTATCCCACCACAGACTGGCACACGCTGATGTTTTCCAACATGGAAGCCTGTGTGATGGCGGTAGCGCTGAGTGCGCTGCTGCACTATCTGATCCCCGACGTGGAGCCGCGCAAACCCCCGCCGCGTATTGAAAAAGATGACGCCCGCATTCGCCACGAATCGCTGCTGTCCGGGACCGTTGCGACGATGATTTTTGTCATTTTCCAGCTCTGCGATCTGAGCGATTCGCTGTCGGCGCTGATGGCGGGGATTTTGATTCTGTTTCCGATGCATTATCGCGGCGCGGTTTTGAGTTCTCTCTGGCGTGTCGTCGGCGTGGTGCTGGCCTGTCTCTATATTCTGGTGGTGCAGTTGCTTATCTATGATTTCAGTAATCACATGTTGCTGATGATGCCGCTGATCGGTCTCGGGCTGGCCTTCAGCGCCCGTCTGCACGTAATGGAAAAAGTGGGCGCAGGCGTTGGTTTCGCCAGCATCACCACCATCGGCATCATGTTCGGCCAGAACCTGCACCCGAACAGCGATTTAGTGTTCAGCGACCTGTATCGCATCACCTCAGTCACCGTCGCGCTGCTGGCAACGCTCACGATGGTGTTTCTGGTCCACCGCGTACTCAACTGCTTTGCGGCAACACGGTTTGTGATTACGGAGTGAATGCCGGATAGCTACACCTTATCCAGCCTGCGGGCGCAGGTTTTATGCCTGGGGAGAATCGTAGGCCCGATAAGCGTAGCGCCATCGGGCATGGGAATCACGACTTCTTCAGCGCCGCAAAGGCGGCTCTGATTTCGTCTTCCGGCAGTTGAATGCCGATAAACACCAGCGTGCTGTGCGGTTGTTCGTCGCCCCATGGGCGGTCCCAGTCGGCGCTGTACAGTCGTTGCACACCCTGGAACAGCAGACGGTTCGGTTCGCCTTCAATCCACAGCATCCCTTTGTAACGCAGCAGTTTTTCCGCTGACTCCAGCAGCAGATTTTCCATCACGCGGGAGACGTCGCCGATATCCACCGGATAATCCAGTTCCACCACAATGGAGGAGATATCGTTCTGCTTGTCGGCGATAAAGTGGAAACGCGGTTTGGCGCTGACGACGTTCTCTTCCAGCATAAAGCCATTGGTGTCGAACAGCAGGGAGAGGTCGATATCACCATGAGTCACGGTATAAACCGGCGCGCGGGCGTTGATGCGCGCTAAGCGTTCACGCAGCTTTTCGCTTTCGCCTGCGACGTCGGTTTTAGTCAGCAGGATGCGATCGGCATAGCCAACCTGCGACTGGGCGATGGTGAACTGATTCATTTGATCGTCGGCATGGACCGCATCGACCAGTGCAATAACACCATCTAACAGATAACGCTGGCAAATGACTTCATGGGAGAAAAAAGTCTGAATAATCGGGCCGGGGTCGGCCATGCCGGTGCACTCGATCACCAGACGATCAAAATTGATGGTGCCCTTATCGAGGTTATCGAGCAGGTCTAACAGCGCGTCTTCCAGCTCGTTGGAGCGCGTACAGCAAATACAGCCGTTGGTCAGAGTTTTGATCTGCGTGGCGCGATCGCCAATCAGCTGATCGTCCACGGACACTTCACCGAATTCGTTTTCGATAACGGCAATCTTGTAGCCGTGTTCTTCGTTGAGAATGTGGCGTAGCAGGGTCGTTTTACCTGCGCCAAGAAAACCGGTGAGTAGGGTGACTGCAATCGGGGTCATTCACTTCTCCTTCTAACAGCAGCGCATGCCGCCTTTACCGTCGCCGCCGTAGCGCGCCTGCTGGCGCTCGCGGAAGAATTCTTCATAGCTCATGTACGGCTTGTCCGGATGGTTGGTTTGCATATGCTCGACATAGTTGTCGTAGTCTGGAATACCAATCAACATCTTTGCCGCCTGGCCGAGATATTTTTTTGCCTGACCTAAGTTACCAAACATTGTGCCGCCTCGTGAATGATTAAAGCCGGATAACGGCTTTCGCCTTATCCGGCCTACGCTTACAGCATTTTGTAGGCCGGGTAAGCGAAGCGTTACCCGGCATCAGCTTAGTGATGTGAAGAGGTCTTCACGCCGCCTTCAGGAATCGGAACGTACGGTGTTTCTTTATCGGTACGTTTGTCCACGTTGCGCACATTCATCCAGGTTTTGAAACCGTAGAAGATGATGCTGTACACCACCACCAGGAACAGAATACTCAGGCCTGCGTTAGTGTAGTTGTTCACAACGATGTGATTCATGTTGGCAATTTGCTGTGCGGTCAGTTCACCGCCGTTGGCAATCTTCTCTTTGTACTGGTTAGCCATGTAGAAGAAGCCTTCCATCTGCGGATTGGAGCTGAACAGTTTCAGACCCAGCGCCCAGGTGGTGCAGATCAGCAGCCAGACAGCCGGGATGACGGTCACCCAGATGTATTTGGTGCGCTGCATTTTAATCAGTACCACGGTACCCAGAACCAGCGCCACGGCTGCCAGCATCTGGTTAGAGATACCGAACAGCGGCCACAGGCTCTTAACGCCGCCCAGCGGATCGACCACGCCCTGATACAACAGGTATCCCCACAGACCGACGCAGCCCGCCGTACCGATGATACCGGCAACCAGAGAGTCGGTTTTCTTCAGGAATGGGACGAAGTTACCCAACAGATCCTGCAACATAAAGCGACCTGAACGGGTACCGGCATCCAGCGCGGTCAGGATGAACAGTGCTTCAAACAGAATACCGAAGTGGTACCAGAAGCCCATGTCAGCCATTGGCAGCACTTTATGGAACACGTGCGCGATACCTACCGCCAGCGTCGGTGCGCCACCGGCACGGTTCAGAACGGACGGTTCGCCGATGTCTTTCGCCGTTTGCAGGATCTGCTCTGGCGAAATCACGAAGCCCCAGGAACTGACGGTTGCTGCCGCATGTGCAGTCACGTCTTTCAGTTGCGCCATAATCAGCGGCGCGTTCTCACCACCCATCTCATGCAGGTTCGGCATGGTAATGCCCAGGCCTGCCGGTGGGGTGTTCATCGCAAAGTAGAGACCCGGTTCGATAATGGAGGCTGCAACCAGCGCCATGATCGCCACGAAGGATTCCATCAGCATCGCACCGTAACCGATGAAGCGGGCGTCAGTTTCACAGGCCAGCAGTTTCGGCGTGGTACCGGAAGAGATCAGGGCGTGGAAGCCAGAGACCGCACCACAGGCGATGGTAATGAACAGGAACGGGAACAGAGCACCTTTCCACAGCGGACCCGTACCGTCGATGTACTGCGTCATGGCCGGCATTTTCAGCTCTGGGTTGAGGATCACGATACCCAGCGCCAGGCCGACGATAACGCCGATTTTCAGGAAGGTGGCCAGATAGTCGCGCGGAGCGAGGATCAGCCATACCGGCAGCAGTGCAGAAACGAACGCATAGCCGATCAGGGCAAAGGTAATGGTGGTGTCTTTAAAGGTCAGCGCCGGGCCCCAGTACGGGTCGTGAGCAATCACGCCGCCGAAGTAAATAGACGCAACCAGCAGAACAATACCAATCACCGACACTTCACCCACACGCCCTGGACGCAGGAAGCGCATGTAGATCCCCATGAACAGCGCGATAGGTACGGTGGAGCAAACGGTGAAGACCCCCCACGGACTTTCGGCCAGCGCTTTTACGACGATCAGCGCCAGTACCGCGAGGATGATGATCATAATTAAGAAGCAGCCAAACAGCGCAATGGTCCCCGGCACGGAGCCCATCTCTTCTTTAATCATTTCGCCAAGCGACGCGCCGTTACGGCGAGAAGAGATAAACAGCACCATGAAGTCCTGGACCGCACCCGCCAGCACGACACCTGCCAGCAGCCACAGGGTACCAGGCAGGTAGCCCATCTGCGCTGCCAGAACCGGACCGACCAGCGGACCTGCGCCAGCGATCGCGGCAAAGTGGTGTCCGAACAGCACATAGCGGTTGGTCGGAACGTAGTTCAGGCCATCGTTATTGATGACCGCGGGGGTAGAACGTGTAGGGTCGAGCTTCATCACCTTCTGGGCGATGTACAGGCTGTAGTAGCGGTAAGCCACCAGATATACCGACACGGAAGCGACCACGATCCACAGGGCGCTGACGTGTTCACCCCGGCGTAAGGCGACAACCGAGAGGCAGAATGCCCCGATGATCCCGAGGATCACCCAGGGTATGTGCTTGAATATCTTTTTCGTATCCATAGTAAAACCTGGTTTTATAAGATGAATAATTGGCCGAAGCCGTTTGGTTTGGGTTGCGTTTGAAGAGGTAATTTGACTGCTATGTTGGTGACGATCTTGCCAGAGAGTCGCGCGTGTAAAGTAAGGTAAATAAGTGAGCGGTCAAATGGTGAGTTAAGCGGTCAGAAGTGTCAGTAAGCGGTAAAGAGTATCGCCGGGCAGCGAATATTATGTGACTGAGATCACAAAGAAAAATCCGCCAATGAAGGGCGAATACCGACTACGCTTATTGCCGACAACATCATAAGGAGAACAACATGGAAACAGTAAACCTCACTTTATCTGAGGCTTACACGCTGGCGCGTGAGGTACTGAGCAGCAACGGCTTTAGCGCGGAACATGCGGATGCTATCGCGCGCAATGTGACGGCGGGCGAGCGTGACGGCTGTGCGTCTCACGGGTTATGGCGCTTGCTGGGGATCGTTGAGACCCTGCGTAAAGGAAAAGTCTCCGCGGATGCCCGTCCACAGATTTTCGAGCAGGCGCCCGCTATCGTTAAAGCGGATGCTGGCGGCGCGTTCTCGCTGGTGGCCTATGAGCAGGCGCTGCCATTACTCATCAGTAAAGCCAGCGCATGCGGAATTGCGGCGCTGGCGATCAACCGCTGCGTTCACTTTTCCGCGTTATTTGCGGATATTGAACCCCTGACGGACGCCGGACTGGTGGGTTACGCCTGTACGCCAAGTCACGCCTGGGTCGCACCGTCAGGCGGTACGCGTCCGCTGTTTGGCACGAACCCGATCGCCTTCGGCTGGCCGCGCAAAGGCAAACCGCCTTACATTTTTGATATGGCGACCAGCGCGGCGGCGCGCGGCGAGATCCAGTTGCATCAGCGGGCCGGAAAAGCGATTCCGGAAGGGTGGGGTATCGACAGCGAAGGGCAACCATCAACCGATCCGCAAGCGGTATTAAACGGCGCGATGCTGACCTTCGGCGGTCACAAAGGCTCGGCGTTTGCGGCAATGGTTGAACTGTTGGCCGGGCCGCTCATCGGTGACATGACCAGTGCGGAATCGTTGGCCTGGGATGAGGGGGCGGGCGGTCTGCCGTACGGCGGTGAGCTGATTCTGGCGCTTGACCCGTCCCGCTTCCTCGGGGATGAAGCGCATCATCATCTGGAGCGTGCGGAAACCCTGTTTGCCGCAATGCAAGAGCAGGGCGCACGCTTGCCGGGAGAAAGGCGCTTCAGTTCGCGTGAGAAATCGCTACAGGAAGGGCTGACGATTACCCGCTCCCTGTTTGAGGATATTTCCGCGCTGAGATAAGGCAGAACGGGCGAGGCATCCTCGCCTGATTCCCGTTCGGGTAGAGGGTAATCGCATTTTTTGCCAGTTAATTGAACAAATTTCCTGTGATAACCCTCGCGATCTCATAAAGTTTTCTCATTCCGGGCCGACAATCAGAGTATCTGTCTAGCGGAAAGAGAAAACATGTTAAAACGTATCAAGATTGTGACCAGCCTCTTGTTGGTTCTGGTTTTATTTGGCCTTTTACAACTCACATCAGGCGGATTGTTCTTTAATGCATTGAAAAATGACAAAGAGAACTTCACCGTTCTGCAAACCATTCGCCAGCAGCAGTCCACGCTGAATGGTAGTTGGGTGGCGCTGCTGCAAACGCGTAACACCCTGAACCGCGCGGGTATCCGTTACATGATGGATCAGAGCAATATCGGCAGCGGCGCGACCGTTGCGGATCTGATGCAGATTGCCAGCGCCTCTTTGAAACAGGCGGAAAAAAACTGGGCGGATTACGAAGCGCTGCCGCGCGACCCACGTCAAAGCGAAGCGGCATCGGCAGAAATTAAACGCAATTACGATATCTATCACAACGCGCTGGCCGAACTGATCCAGTTGCTGGGTGCCGGGAAGATCAACGAGTTTTTCGATCAGCCTACCCAGGGCTATCAGGATGGTTTTGAGAAGCAGTATGTGAACTATCTGCAACAGAACGACCGTCTGTATGACCTGGCGGTTGCAGACAACAACAGCTCTTACAGCCAGGCGATGTGGGTTCTGGGCTGCGTATTGTTGGCGGTGTTGGTGGTCATTATTGCCGTCTGGTTTGGCATCAAGCTGTCTCTGATCGCACCAATGAATCGCCTGATCGCGAGCATTCGTCATATTGCCAGCGGCGATCTGGTGAAGCGGATTGATGTAGAAGGCACCAATGAAATGGGCCAACTGGCGGAAAGCCTGCGCCACATGCAGGGTGAACTGGTGCGTACCGTGGGCGACGTGCGTAACGGCGCAAACGCCATTTACAGCGGCGCCAGCGAAATCGCGATGGGTAACAACGATCTCTCTTCCCGCACCGAACAGCAGGCGGCCTCTCTGGAAGAGACGGCGGCGAGCATGGAAGAGCTGACGGCGACCGTTAAGCAGAACGCCGAAAACGCCCGTCAGGCCAGCCATCTGGCGCTGAGTGCGTCCGAAACGGCGCAGAAAGGCGGGAAAGTGGTGGATAACGTGGTGCAAACCATGCGCGATATCGCCTCCAGTTCGCAGAAAATTGCTGACATTATCAGCGTGATCGACGGCATTGCCTTCCAGACCAACATTCTGGCGCTGAACGCGGCAGTAGAAGCAGCGCGTGCAGGTGAACAGGGTCGCGGTTTTGCGGTGGTTGCCGGTGAAGTGCGTAACCTCGCGCAGCGCAGTGCGCAGGCAGCGCGTGAGATCAAGAGCCTGATTGAAGACTCCGTGAGCCGTGTTGACGTCGGTTCTACGCTGGTAGAAAGCGCCGGTGAAACCATGGATGAGATTGTGAATGCGGTAACCCGCGTGACCGACATCATGGGCGAAATCGCGTCGGCTTCCGATGAGCAAAGCCGTGGGATTGACCAGGTTGGTCTGGCCGTGGCGGAAATGGATCGCGTGACTCAGCAGAACGCCTCGCTGGTGGAAGAGTCTGCCGCCGCCGCCGCCGCGCTGGAAGAGCAGGCCAGCCGTCTAACGCAGGCCGTTGCCGTGTTCCACATCCAGCAGGAACAGCAGCGTGCGCGTGGCGCTGCCAACGTGAAGTCCGTTTCCACCACGGTTCAACCGCGTAAAGCCGCTGTAGCGGAAACCGGGGATAACTGGGAAACGTTTTAATTAAGCATCAGGCGCATGGCACAACGCGATTCAAACGGGATGCCATGCGCCGTTTCTTCCTCTCGCTTCTGGCGTAATGCAGCCGGCAGCGCGTCATCTTCCAGTATTTCAAATCCCAGATGTTGATACAGCGGTGCGTTCCAGGAGACATGGCGAAAAGTGGTGAGCGTCAGGGAGGTAAAGCCCTGCTCACGCGCCCACTGCGCGACGGTGTTGATTAACTGACGGCCAATGCCTTTACCCTGCCACGCCAGATGCAGCGAAAATTCGGCAATATACAGCGACGACTCCATCGCTTCGCCCAACAGAAATCCAACGGGCCGATCGTCAGCGAGCGCCAGCCAACTCATTCCCTTAGCGGCATATTCCCGGTGCAGTTCCGCGCTGACAATGTGATCGTCCGCGATCCATGCCAGCGCTGGCACCGTTAAAAAACGCTGTCCTGCTGAGCGTTCAATGGCGGGCAGAGCGGCAGCATCTGCCGGTAAGCTGGAGCGAAAGGTGATGTGCATAACGATACCGGGAATGAAGTGACAAGGAGGGCAGTATAACGCGGCTCCCGGTCACAGGGTAACGTCCCCGGGAGCGGGGACGTTACGGTATGAACGGCTTAGACGAGAAATAACGAAATGGCCGGTATGTAGGTCACCAGCAACAGCATGAGTAACAAGGTACCCAGCAACGGCAGAGACTGGCGGAAAAACTGTCCGACGGAAACCTGAGTAATATTGCAGACCAATAACATGACGGTGCCCACCGGCGGCGTGAAGGCGCCAATGGAAAGGTTGAAAATCATGATGATACCGAAGTGTACCGGGTCGATACCAAAATGCGCCACGACAGGTTTAAGCAAGGGAACCAGAATCAGCAGAATGGCATTCCCTTCAAGAAACATTCCCAGTGTTAGCAAAAGAATATTGATAATTAACAGGAACATGTATTTGTTTTCTGTCAGCGTCGTGACAAAGTTTGCCACAGCGACGCCAGCATGTTCCATGGAGAAGATCCAACCGAGCGCGGCACTTGCCATGATGACCAACATGACCGATGCCGTTGCCCGTGCCGTTTCTCCCAGCGCTTTCACGACATGGCCGAGAGTCATTTGACGATAAATGAAGAAACCGATAATCAACACGATGAGTACCGCAGCCGCACCGGCTTCTGTTGGGGTGAAGATGTTGGCGCGAATCCCCCCTACGACGGCAAAAATCAAAAACAGTGCGGGCCATGCCTGCCCAATAGAGAAGAGGGCTTCCTTACCGGTAGGCCAGGTGTCGCGTGAGGGCTTAGCATTCGTTTTACGGGCAACCAGATAAACCGTAAACATTAACAACACCGCACAGAGCAGACCCGGAATCAGGCCGGCCATGAACATTTTGCCAATGGAGACGTCTGCCACCAGACCATAAATAATCAGGGCAATTCCCGGTGGGATAATCGGGGTGACAAGTGATCCCCCGGCGGTGATCGCCGCCGCAAAGGCGCGGTTGTAGCCTTTACGCTCCATCTCGGGGACCATCATGCGCGACAGCATCGCTGCGTCGGCCAGGTTTGAGGCGCTGACCCCCCCCATCATGGTACTGACCAGAATATTGGCGACACCGAGTCCGCCCCGCATTTTACCGACCAGAATATTCGCCACCTGCAGGATACGTTCTGCAATACCGGTATAACTCATCAGCGTACCCAGCAAAATAAAGAAGGGTATCGCCAGCAGGGACGGGCTTTGGGTTGGTGCAATCAACCGCTGAACAGCAATTTCAATCGGAACCGTGGAAAAGAAGAGGAAATAGGCAATAATGCCGATAAACATTGCCAGATACACACGAATATTCAGAAATAAGCACACGATCATTAGTGGAATAATTAATAACCAGCTCATTGTTTTTCCTCACCGACATCGGCCTGTTTAAAGTCATTAATTAACCAGTAGAGCGTATAAACTGCCGTTGCCAGGGTTCCGACCGGAACTGCAACATCAATCCAGAACCAGGACACTTTTAATATTTGCGTGACCTTATACTGCGCCATTTCCGCCAGCCGATAACCCAGCCAGGCCATATAAACCAGCAACCCAATGGACAGCAGGGCAACCAGCGAGGCAATAATGCGTTTGACTTTATGCGGGAACATATCGACGACAAAAGGAATAGTCAGATGTGCCCGATCACGTTCAGCCACCACACCGCCCAACATCACCACCCATATCATCAGCAGTCCGGACATTTCCTCAGTCCATTGGATGGGCTGTCCGACAAAATAACGCATAAATACGGCGGCAATGGTCATGACCACCAGGATAAACAGTGCCAGTGCTGCGCTCAGTTCTACAAGCTTGCCAAAGAAACGCATTAATCCTCCTTCAGAGAGTCGCCCTGGCCTTGAGAGAAAAAGGTCCCGGGCGATCTGTGCCTGTATTTATTGCAGTTGCTGTTGAATGGTTTCATACAAACCCGGCGTCCACTCCGGGAATTGCGTGTACACTTCGCGTGCTTTCTGGCGGAATGCTTCGGTATCCGGGTAAATCACTTCGACGCCTTCCGCTTCCATGCTCTTCAGCATTTCGGCGTCGCGTTCAATTGTTAATTTCTGGCTGTAGAGACCCGCTTCATAACCCGTTGAGTGAATCAATTCCAGTTGCTCAGGAGAGAGCGTACTGAAAAAGGCTTCGCCGCCAATCCATACCGAGGTGTTGGTCAGGTAATTAACCATCGACAGATATTTCGCCTGCTCAAACAGTTTTTGCCCTTGCAGAACGGAAATCGGGTTTTCGACGCCATCAATAACGCCCTGAGTCAGTGCAGGGTAAACTTCCCCCAGCGGCATAGGAGTTGGCGTGGCGCCCATTGCCTGAATGGCCTTAATTTGCATCACGTTATTGGGTACGCGGATTTTCATCCCCGCAAGATCTTCCACTTTGCGAATCGGTTTTTTAGAAATAATCTGACGGGTGCCGTACAGATAATTGTTCATCACCACATGAATCCCTTTTTTCTTCAGGTCTTCATTTTTTTGACGGAACCAGTCGCTCTCATAAATTTTGAAGAGTTTCTGCGGATCGTCAGTCAGATAAGGTCCAAACAAAATACCTAAATCAGGTTCATAATCGGCAAGGAAAGCCACGTCGGTGAGCGTGATGACGTTCATTCCCATCATGGCTTGTTCAGTCACATCTTGTTTTGACCCTAGCTGTGAGCTGGGATAAAGAACCAGCGTTATTTCTCCGTTGCTTTTTTTATTCAGAATCTCAGCCCAGTAGCGCATCACCACATCTAATGGCTCGCCTGGATTATTCTCATATGCGACTTTAATAGAAAGCGGTTTAGCCTGAATGGTGAATGGCAGAAAAAAAGTACAAACAGTAATCAGCACGGCTATTATCTTGTTCATTTTCTACTTGCTCCCAGGGGTCTACGAATAAAACCAACTTTTTTACTGGCGGAAAAATTCAGAGTGAATCCTGCCTAATCAGAAAGTAAGCAGAAAGTCATCATGGTGCTGTATGTGTTGTATGAAATCGTGCTCTTGCTAAAGGTTTGTTGTTTTTAATGTGTTTTTAATTTACTCATTTTCTTGCCGAATAGAGCGAATCATCGATTGCTTCGCCGTATTCAGGTGGTTACGCAATGCAAGAAGCGCATCGAGGTCGCTGCGGCAAATCAGCGCGCTGAGGATAGTCATATGCTCATCAATGGCGATGATATTGCGTTGTTTAAGATCGCG
This sequence comes from Citrobacter freundii complex sp. CFNIH2, assembly GCF_002880615.1. Classification (NCBI taxonomy): domain Bacteria; kingdom Pseudomonadati; phylum Pseudomonadota; class Gammaproteobacteria; order Enterobacterales; family Enterobacteriaceae; genus Citrobacter; species Citrobacter freundii complex sp. CFNIH2. Next base: position 4,875,238 of record NZ_CP025757.1, read on the forward strand.
CTCATCCCACTGGTAATGGAAATGGAAGATCACTGAGATAATCTCAAGTGATTGATTAAAAAATATATTATCGGCAGCGGAGAGCAGCAGCGCGTGAAAATCACGGTCCAGCAGGGAGAACATGCGGAAGTTGCTGCCGACGCTGTCGCGCAGCATACGGTGGCGTTCCAGCAGCATTTTGGCCTGCAGCCAGCGCGGATCGTCATCCGGCAGATTAAGAAAATGCTGTAGCGCATGGGTTTCCAGCATCTCACGCAGCTCAAAAAGCTGTTCTGCATAGGACTGATCGAACTTTTTCATGCTCCACTGGCCGCGTTTCTCGCTCTGGATGAGATCGTAACGTCCAAATTTTAAAAGGTATTCTCGTACCACCACTGGACTGACGCCCGCCGCTCTGGCCAGTTGAAGTTCAGAGAACGTCTCGCCAGCGCGAAGCTGGCGTTGGTTAATCATCGTATAAAACGCCTGCTCAAAAATACGGTTTTGCTCGGCCATGGAGGCGGTGGTGCAGGCAAAACCATCATCATGTTCGGGGCTTCGGGTAATGACGTGGTCGTTGCCGACCAGAGTCAGTACGCCGCACTCGCTGAGGTGGTTCAGCATGTGGCGCACGGTGGTACGGCTGATGTTGTACATCTCGGCTAATGCGCTTTGCGACGGCAACGGGGAAGGAAGGTGGCCGCGCGCCATATCATCGATCACCTGGTTAATAACATTGTGACGTAAATTTTGCGAACGGCTCATCGGATCTCCTTTTGACTACATTAAAACCCGATTTAAAACATTTTAATGCGCAGGGTTTCACAAATTAGCTTTCTCGTTACGCGGCTATTTCTATTTTCATCAATATCTGAAGCAACAAAGAAACAGGAGCGCATAACGATGTCCACAATGAATATGTTGATTTGCCAGGAACCCAAAAAATTAATTCATGAGAAACGCGATATTCCGATTCCGGATAAACATGAAGCGCTAATTAAAATTAAGTCTGTCGGTATTTGCGGAACCGATATTCATGCCTGGGGAGGTAATCAACCTTTTTTTAGTTATCCACGCGTGTTAGGCCATGAAATATGTGGGGATATTGTGACGCTCGGCGAGAAGGTGACGCAGTTTAAAGTGGGTCAGCAGGTGGCGGTGATCCCTTATGTTGCCTGTCAGCAGTGCCCGGCGTGTCTGGGAGGGCGAACGAACTGCTGCGAGAAGATCTCCGTGATCGGCGTGCATCAGGACGGAGGGTTTAGCGAGTATCTCAGCGTGCCGGCGGCCAACCTGCTGCTGGCAGAGGGGATTGATCCTCAGGCAGCGGCGTTGATCGAGCCTTATGCGATTAGCGCACATGCGGTACGTCGGGCGGCAATCGTCCCCGGTGAGCAGGTATTGGTCGTCGGAGCCGGACCGATTGGGATCGGCGCGGCGGCTATCGCCAAAGCGGAGGGGGCGCAGGTGGTGGTCGCCGATACCAGTGTCGCGCGTCGCGAACACGTTGCTTCGCGTCTTGACCTGCCGGTGGTGGATCCCTCTGCGGCAGATTTTGAGGCTCAACTGCGTGCGCAGTTTGGCGGTTCTCTGGCGCAGAAAGTGCTCGATGCGACGGGTAACCAGCATGCCATGAACAATAGCGTGAATCTGATTCGTCACGGCGGCACCATTGTCTTTGTCGGGCTGTTTAAAGGCGATTTACAGTTCTCTGACCCGGAATTTCACAAGAAAGAGACCACCATGATGGGCAGCCGTAACGCCACGCCGGAGGATTTTGCGAAGGTTGGACGACTGATGGCAGAAGGCAAACTGAGCGCTGAAATGATGCTTACGCATCGCTATCCGTTCAGCCAGCTTGCGGATATCTTCGAACACGATGTGATTAACAACCGGGCGTTGATTAAAGGGGTGATTACGTTCTGACGATTGCCATGCAGCGCCCGGAGTCGTGTTGGGCGCTGTTTTTTTTATTGTCGGTGGTTAGCCCTGAGCGCTGACCACTTTGATTTCTACCATCCCGATCCCCAGCTTACGCGGCGAGTGACCGAGAATGTTGCCTTCGTTGGTTGAGACTGGATCGGGCGGGACAATCACCAGCGTATCCGCCTGCGTCGGGTTGTCGAAATGCAGCGTGGTGGTGGTGACATCGTGACTTAACACCAGCGTCTGCTCTTCCTTGCCTACGCGCACCGGAATTGGACGATTCGCATTGTCGCCGAAGGCTTTGGCGGTGATCACCAGATCGAATTTTTTCGGCAGCGGCTCTTTATATTCGATCTTCACTTCTTCCGCCAGTTGCGCGTTGGACCAGCGCCCCCAGGATTCCGGACGAGAAATCCCACTGAACTGCTTCACCTCTTCCGGCGCGCCTGCCACGTTGAAGACAAAGCTGTCGGCTTTATAGCGGATGTCGTTGTCGACGATTTTCAGGGTATCGACGTTGCCTTTATAGCGTTCCATATCGATAACCGTGTCTTTAAAGGCCGTTTTGCCTTTCCACTGCGCTTTATCAACATGCTGGACGATTTGCTCACCGCCAAGCTGACCCTGCGAGACGCACCAGTCGGTTGAGAGCGCCAGTTCCGGTGACCACAACTGGCCCATCTTGTAGCAGCGATCGACCCAGACGAAGTTATCTCGCGGAGCAAAGTCGGCAAGCTGGAAGCGCAGCGGGGCGGAGTATTCACTTTCCGGCAGTGGCTCGACACGTTTATCCGACACCCGCAGCAGCAGCGGCAGACGGAAATGGCTGCCGGAGAAGGCGATCATATTTTTATCCCGGTCGACGGTGAAATCTTTCATCTCTTTCGGGAAGTTCCACAGGCGAATGATATCCGGCTTCATGGCGAGGATCTTTTCTTTGCTGTTGAGGAACACTTCCGACATCGACTGACCTGACAGGCTACTACGCCCCAGGCCGATAAAGTTATCGCCGCCGAGAATATCCAGCACCGTGGCACCGTTATCCATGGTGTTACGCTTGACCGCCAGCGTCTCCTGCTGAGGTTTATCGCCACGTATCACGAAGAACAGGTTGTTGCGATCCTGCTTGTTCAGGTATTTCCATGCGCTGTTGTTCATCGCCAGATGGTCTGAAGAGACCACGATCACCGTATCTTTAAACCACGGTGAGGCTTTGATTTTATTGATAAATGCCGCGATATTTTCCTGACTACAGCTGACGGCGCTAAAAGACTGGTTGGGTTTACCGTCGAAATCATAGCGTTTGCGCTGACAGGCACGCGAGATAAAACCGTCCGGATGATGGGTATCAACGGTCAGAGTAAACAACGAAAAACGCTGGCCGGAACGGGAGAGTGCTTCGAACTTCTTCCACGCTTCATCCAGTACCGTATCGTCATAGAAGCCCCAGTCGTTGCGGTAATTCGGATCGGCAACGACGCTTTTTAACTCTTCGGCGCCATACAGATAATCGAAGCCGTGGGACTTCAGGAACACGTCTTTCCCGGCGAAACGCAGGTTTGCCCCTTGCACAAAGTGGTTCTGGTAGCCGGAGTTTTTCAGAATATCCCCGAGGCAGATATTTTGCGGGAAGAAGCTGGAGACTGACGCCGACGCGTTGCCTTCAAACGGCGCGAACAGGGGAATGCCGCACTGGGAAGCGACCATCCCGGCGATGGTGTAGTCTGTACCCGGTAACTGTTGGGTGTGGCTGAAATCCATGCCTTCGTTTTTCAACGCGCCGAGTTCCGGAGTGAGTTCCGGGAAGGCCTCATTGTCGAAATAGGTACGTTCCAGGCTTTCACCGTAGATGTACACCAGATTCAGTTTCGGGTCAGGAATGCTTTTCGCCGGTTCTTTATAGTAGGCTGCGAAATCAGGATCGCCATCGCGGGTCTGAGATTTGACCAGTTCGCTTATCTGACGAAATGCCGGGCTGGCATCGACGGAGCCCAGCGCCAACAGCAGGGCCAGCAGGCTGTAACCAAAATGGTGGGGATGATGACGGCGACGACGCAGCACCCAGCCCAGCGTGCCAAAAACCGCCACTAACGCCAGCGCAATGCCGATACCCGGCAGAATGTATTTGCCGACACCGGCCCCTGTCAGACTGTTCGTCAACGTGTAGAGTACTGCATCGTTAATGCCATCACCCGTGAAATAGTCGCTGGCGAAAAGCGTGATATTGAGAACCACAAAAAGTCCCAGCACCGTCAGGGTGGCGACAAACCACCAGGTGTTGCGACCCGCTTTCCAGGCATAAATCAGTACAGAGGCAAGAAACAGCGCGATGGAGAGTAACTCAGACAACGGACGATCCTCACAAATAGCCTTGTGATAAGGCTCTAAACCAGGCCTTCGACTGGCAGATTAGCGTTTACAGAAAGTACAATGTAATGGGGTTGTCACTTAGCTGCAATTCTAGTGACATTTAATTACGTTGTTATTCAGAATTGGTTTAGATATAGACTTTTTTGATCGCCGTCACTCCCCGCCATAACTGGGATGAGTAAAGGGGAAGGGGGAAAAGGGAGAGAGACGCGCCGCGTCTGGCAGAAAACGGCCAAAACGCGGCGTCGGGGATCAGGCAATAAAGTTCATACCCTGTTTGAGCACCAGGTCGCAGGCTTTGGTTTTCACTTTTTCAGCGAGCGGCGTGCTGCCGATATTGTTCAGGTTAAGCTGCTGACCGTCTTTGGTATTGAGCAGACCCTGAATACCGTCCAGATAGTTGGTGTCCTGCTTTTGCTCGGTTGCGCCGAGGCCCAGTTTATCCAGTACCTGATTTTTCACATTTTCCGCATCGGTAACGGACGCCAGCTTCTGCTTCGCGCAGTATTGCAAAATCCCGGCGGCGTTATTCATATTGTTCGCACTCAGCGCCTGGTTGCCGCCGTTCAGCAGGCTGGTCAGGGAAGAGAGCGAGGTGCCGCTTTGCGATGAGGTGGTACTCTGCTTGCTCAGTTCGCTGGCGGCGCTGGAGAGCGAGTCTTGCCAGGAGGCGGCGAAAGTATTGGCTGCGAAGCAGGCGCTGGCCGCGATTGCGCAGCACAGCAAACGTTTTGTCGTTTTCATTGTGATTACTCGTGTATAGACCTTCGTCGGAGTATAGCGCCGCTCAGCCTAAGAATGGTCTTAATACTCTTTGCCGGTTACCCGACTGCGGAAACTATCCCAGTTGAAGATTACATAAAGACTATCGCCTAGCGTCATTCTATCCATCACGCGGTCACCCAGCAGCTTGGTCATTTCTTCCATGTTGCTGTTGGTGAGCATGCCGGTCGGGCGTTTTGAAGAGGAACGACGATCGACGATCTGGTTGATGATCACTTTTTCATAGCGCGATTCGGTTTGCACGCCGATCTCATCAATGACCAGCAGATCAACATTGCTGAGATCGTTCAGCAACTGCTCTTCACTGGTTTGGCGATTGCTGAACGTCTCTTTCATCGCCGACATGATGTCCGCCACGGTGATAATCAGCACCGACTTCCCGCGCAGCAGCAGCTCGTTGCAGATTGCCGCGGCGAGGTGGTTTTTCCCCGTCCCCGGTTTGCCGGAGAAGATAAAACTGGCGATGTTGCCATCGAACTCTTCCACGTACTGACGTGCTTGATTCAGAGCATCAAGTTGCCCCTGACATTCCACTTTATAGTTTTCAAATGAGCAATTTTGATGGAGTGGTCTGATACCTGAGCGGTTAAAGGTGCGTTGCATTTTCATAGCACGATTCTCGCGCTCAATTGCAGCCGAGCGAATCGCACCCTGCTCTTTTTGCCAGGCAAGCAATTCCTCACCTGTTTTAAAGGCCGGTTTCACATTTGGCGGAATCATTTTTTGCAGGCGTTGCATCAAGCTACTAACGTCTTTCATTTAGCACCTCGGAATCCTTTAGGAATTTCTTTATCGGGTTCAGAAATTGTGTTCACATCGCGCTTTGGCAGGCCGCCGTTGCTCGCGCGGCCGATCTGGACGCTGCGCGCCAGTTTTTGCTGCCATTGCACGTGATGGAACACTTTGCCTTCCGCTTGCCAGTAGGCCACGAACGAGGCCAGCTCTTCGGCGGTGACCGGCTCTCTTAATGCCACGCCCCACAGCGCGGCCTGACGCTGAAAGTCAGCATCCGGCTGCCAGGCGGGATACATGGCGAATTTCCCCAGCGGTACGGCGACCGGCACAGGTTGCGGTTCTTCATAAAACTGCGCATCCAGCGCCACATCACTCCCTGGGCGGGTGAGCTTTTCTTCGAGCGCCAGCAGTTGCGCCAGGCGTGCGGGGGTCAGCGCATAAAAGGCCGGGGCGTTATTGGCAAACACCGCCACCGCGCCAGCTTCAGACTTCGCCAGCACTGTCTGGTGATCGTGTAATAAGGCGTCAATACCAATGACGTCCGGGGTCAAAATTCTGGATGACATAATGTTTCTCAATACCGACTGCAACCGAGAAGGGACACTGCTTCTATAGTAACACACCGATGAGGAGGAGCGGCAGGGATGCGCCTGCCGCGGCGATTAAACGCGTGGACGTTTTCGGTAGAGCCACAGGCCGGGCACAGAGAGTCCGATCGAAAGCGCGCCGACAATCGACGAGGCTTTCAGGAAATTGGTCAGCAGCGTAATCATCAACGGTTCGCTGTAGCCGAAGTGGCTGATTTTCACCGCAGAGATCATTGCCGTGTAGGCTGAAATTCCCGGGAACATCGGGATCACCGCCGCAACGGTAAACACTTTGGGATGCGCGAGATACCAGCGTGACCATTGGATGCCGATACTGCCGACAAGCAGCGAGGCGACAAACGTTGACCATTCAATATTAAACCCGGCGGTCATCATCACCATGCGCGAACCGTGACCGAGCGCACCGAGCAGCGCACACCAGGGCAGGGCGCGGTGAGGGACGTTAAAGACCATCGCAAACCCCAGTGCGGGGATCGCGGAAAGCAGCATGTCCTGTAACAGCGCGAGAATGAAATCGATTATACCCATCCGCGAAGCCCCCAAAGTGTCAGCGCCATGACCACGCCCACGCAGGTTGCGAGCGTCAGCAGGCTGGCGATCGCCCAGCGCGCCAGGCCGGTATTGATGTGTCCTTTAAACATATCCGCCACCGCGTTGATCAGCGGAAAACCGGGAACCAGCAGCAGGACGCTGGCGGCCATCGCCACCGTGGGCGTCTGGCTAAAGGTGGGAAGGTGCAACATCAGACCGGAAATGGTGGTCGCGACAAAAGCCGTGACGCAAAAGTTGATTTGTGGATGTAAATGGCGATGCGCCAGGATTTGACGAATATACATTGCCACCATACTGGCAAAAAAGGTAATCACCGCGCCGTCCCAACCGCCGTTATTCAGCTTGCAGAAACAGGCGCAGGAGAGACCGACCATCAATGCGACCAGCCAGCGCGGATAACGCAGGGGTCTGACCTGACTGAAGCGCCTCTCGACGTCTTTGTAATCCAGCAGCTTGTGTTCTGCGAGAATGACGATGTGCTGAACCTCAGTGACCACGTGCATATTAATGCCGCGATCCTGGTTTTTTCGCGTGGAGGTCAGGCATTGCCCATCTTTAATGGTGGTCAGAACGATAGCATTGGAGGAGATAGCGCTTTCGACGCTGTCCATCCCCAATGCCAGCCCAAGTCGGGTAGAGAGTTCATCAACCAACGCGCTCTCCGCGCCGTGTTGCAGTAAAAAAAGCCCACACTGAATGCATAACCGTGTAACCGTTCGCTGTAATGACTGCTCTTCTTGCATGACTCGCCCTGGCTGAAAAGACGCGTTGCGTACTGTCGAATGACGAAAGACTCCTTTGTATCACGAAGCGCGCATTTTTTGGCTCCGGCTGAGATCAATCTTTCTGTTGAAAAAAGAACCTGCTCTACGGTGGTCAGAATTTGAACTGCGCCACAGTTTTGCTAAATCGGTGAAAAGTGCAATTTTTAACCGCATTTAGACCTTCTTTTTCTGTGCCTGCTTATCAAAAATGCAATTTGAAACTTTTATTCAACATTGATTAAACAAATAATCAACGATGCAGGTGAGGAATGTGATGAAAACTCAGGTCGCAATTATTGGGGCAGGGCCTTCCGGCCTGCTGCTGGGGCAGTTACTGCATAAGGTGGGGATCCGCACTCTTATCATTGAACGTCAGACGCCGGAGTATGTGCTGGGGCGCATCCGGGCGGGGATCCTCGAGAGTGGGACGGTTTCGCTTTTGCGGGAAGCTGGTGTGGCGCAGCGCATGGACAGCGAAGGTCTGGTACATCATGGCGTTGAGTTTATTTTTGATGGCAAACGCATTCCCGTCGCGCTGAGCGAATTGACCGGCGGCAAAAGCGTGATGGTCTACGGACAAACGGAAGTCACACGGGACCTGATGCAGGCGCGTAACGACTGTGGTGCGCCTACGATTTATGGCGTTCAGCAGGTAGAGATTCACGATGCTAAAAGTGACCGTCCTTCGGTCACATTTGAGAAGGAAGGGGAGAAGTGCCGCATTGAGTGCGACTTCATTGCCGGGTGTGATGGATTCCACGGCGTTTCCCGACAAAGTATTCCGCGTGATGTCATTCGCGAGTACGAAAGCATCTGGCCGTTTGGCTGGCTGGGTTTGCTGGCCGATACGCCGCCGGTCAATCCGGAGTTGATTTATGCGCATCATGAGCGCGGATTTGTACTTTGTAGTCAGCGCTCACTAACCAGAAGTCGCTACTATTTGCAGGTCCCGCTCAGTGAGCAGGTGGACTCCTGGAGCGATGAGCGTTTCTGGGGCGAGCTGAAACGGCGTCTGCCTGATGAACTGGCCACGAAGTTAGTGACTGGTCACTCACTTGAAAAGAGTATCGCGCCATTACGTAGCTACGTGGTGGAACCGATGCAGTATGGCAAGCTCTTTCTGGTCGGTGATGCAGCGCATATCGTTCCGCCGACCGGTGCAAAGGGACTGAATCTGGCCGCGTCAGACGTGAATTATTTGTGGCGTATTTTGACGCAGTATTATCAGCACGGGCGTAGCGACCTGCTGGCGACCTATTCCCGGCTGGCGCTGAACCGGGTATGGAAAGGGGAGCGTTTCAGCTGGTTTATGACCCATCTGCTGCATGATTTTCAGGAAAAGAGCGATTTTGATCGCAAGATGCAGGAGGCGGATCGTCAGTACTATCTGGGCTCGCGGGCTGGACTGACGACGATCGCGGAGAACTACGTCGGACTACCTTACGAAAAGATTGGTGAGTAATAATGAGGAAAAAATGATGCAACCGGCTGACATTATTCCTGTTTTTAAATTATATGGTGAACAACAGGGATGGCCCACTCCCGACCTGCTGCACTGCGAATCAATTCATCAGCGCAGCAGTTTATATGAGTGGCATATTCGGGTGCATCAACATGCGGAGATCGTCCAGTTGCTCTACTTGCATCGGGGTGAGGCAACGATTGAAATCGAGGGGCAGACGACGGTGATGCGTGATGCCTGTATTCAGGTCGTCCCTGCGCTTTGTGTCCACGGTTTTCGCTTTTCCCCCGGAACTCAAGGTTACGTTCTTTCTCTGGCGTTACCGCTGATTGGCCGCCTGGAGTCTCAGTTCCCACAGCCGTTGCCATTGCTGAATACCCCTCAGTGCGTGCCGGTGGCTCAGTCTCGCAGCCACATCCGCACGCTGTTTTCCGCTTTACAGAGGGAGTATCAGACGGATAACGAGGCGCGGGAAATGATGTTGTTTTCATTGCTGAGCGCGCTGCTGGTCTGGCTTCGTCGGCAGAGTCGACCGGTTCAGCCACCGAATGACACCCTGGCACGTCGGCGTAGCGCAATACGCCTTTTTGCCCGGCAGATTGAGAGCCACTATCGCGAACATCTTCCCCTGGCAGAATACGCGCATCGAATCGGACTTTCCGCAAATTATCTGAATCAGTTATGCCGTGAATTTCATCATTGCAGTGCATTAAGCGTTTTGCATCAGCGGTTGATGCTCGAAGCCAAACGTAGCCTGCAATATACCAGCATGACCGTAAGCCAGATCTCCGACTATCTGGGATTCAGCGATGTTACCTATTTTTCCCGGTTCTTTAAAAAACATTCCACGTTGTCTCCGAAGGCGTACCGGGAATTTATTAATAATAAATAGCTTGTCCAAATTTGGATAAATAAAAAATTCGTATATAAAATAACAATGTTTAATATCCTGTTCTGGAATGCGACGCACCTATCGACAATATCGACTTGTATTATACCCCGTGATAGTTGTATAACCGCATCTTACGGAATTAAAGCAAAAACACCAGGGATAAACAATTCATATTGTCTATTGTTCTGTTTTTTGTATTGCATAATTGTATGTGTTAATTCAAACGCGATTCATTAATAACAGAAAGATAAAAGCATATGAATGTGGAGGATATATGTTGCCAGGATGCTGCAAAAACGGAATTATTATCAGTAAAGTCCCCGTGATACAAGCGGGACTTCACGGGGTTATGCAACTGCATTTCCCGGAGTATGAACTCACCACCTGTGGTGTTGTAGAAGAACTCACGCCACTACAACTGCGTCGGACGGAACTGGCGATCGTGGATTTAACCGGTGATTGCCATCACCCGCGCACTGTCTGCGAGCGATTCTACGCACTTCTTTCCCAATACCGCGATATCCATTGGGTTTTCCTGGTGTCGCGCGCGTACTACGCGCAGGCGGTCGAATTATTAATGCGCCCCTCCAGTACGCTGCTGTCTGATGTCGAACCGATTGAGAGTCTGGTCAGTACTATCCGCTCTGGACACAGCAGCCCTGACCGAATCAGCAAAATGTTGTTGTCACCGCCACAGATTGAACATCTGGAATTTGGTTCCCACGCCATTCTTTTGACGCTATCAGAGCGAAAAGTATTGCGCCTGCTGGGGAAAGGTTGGGGGATTAATCAGATTGCGGCGTTACTTAAAAAAAGTAACAAAACCATCAGCGCCCAAAAAAATAGCGCGATGCGCCGATTATCAATACACAGCAATGCGGAAATGTACGCATGGATTAACAGTTCTCAGGGAGCCAGGGAGCTGAATTTACCTTCAGTATATGGAGAGACTGCGGAATGGAAAACAGAAACCGCACGCGAAATGTCGCACTCATAGAAAAATGTGTTATGAGTGGTATTGGTATTCAGAATTTATTTAACACAACGTCTGATAGTCAATATAAATTGCACCTCTATTTGACGCTGGATGATTTTCAACAGGCGATGAGTACGACGGTTTTTTCTGCCGTTATTTTCTCTCTCTCCTCGATCAGAAAAGACCGACGGGTGGGGTTAATTAGTCTGACCAAACTGGCTGAAAATTATCCCGGCATGCGTCGTCTGGTAATTGCGGATGATGATGTTGAAGCGCGTTTAATCAGCGCACTGACGCCCTTACCGCTGGATGGTGTACTGAGCAAAGCCGCCTCGCTCCCTGCGCTGCAGGAGGCATTGTTTACCGCGTTAGGCGGCACGCGGCGGATCAGCGAAAGTAACAGTAATCTCTGGTATCTCAATCAGAGTCGCATGCTGAGCCCGACTGAGCGTGAAATCTTGCGCTTTATGTCCTGCGGTTATTCAATGCCGCAAATCGCGATAGAACTGGCGAGGAATATTAAAACCATTCGGGCGCACAAGTTTAATGTGATGTCGAAACTGGGCGTCAATTCTGACGCGGGTCTACTGCATGCGGCGGACATTTTACTTTAACCGCCGCGAAAGTAATAAGGCGATTACTGGCACACATCAACCCAGGTGGCTGAAGTCAGTTCAGCCATACGCTCTGGCGCAATACGCACTGCGCTATGTGTGGCACCAGCCGCCGGAAGGACTTCGGTGAACGAGCGTAAAGAGACATCACAATAAACAGGTAACGGGGTTTCCAGCCCGAATGGGCAGACCCCGCCAACGGGATGCCCTGTCGCATTGACAACCTCATCACTACTCAGCATGCGCGCCTTGGCGCCGAAAGTGCTTTTGAGCTTTTTATTGTCCAGTCTTGCATCGCCTTTGGCGACGACCAGGATGATGGCGTCCTTAACCTTCAGCGAAAGGGTTTTCGCTATCTGTCCGGGCTGGACGTTATGCGCTTTCGCCGCCAGCTCAACCGTCGCGGTGCTTTGATTTAATTCAATGATTTCAATATCCGGGGCATGCTCGGCTAAAAATTGCCGTACCGATTGCAGACTCATTCGATTCTCCTGACACCATTTCTACAGTCTTCAACGCTTCAGAAAACTGCTGGCGTAATTTGGCATAAGTCTTCCTGTACTGTAAATATTTTAATGTAACAAACCAGCAACATGGGCGATTTTTCGATCCTCTTCACATTCACGGAAACCGGTTACCGTAACCGGTTGCAGTCCGTGAAAGAGCGATTAATACTGGAGCTGTCACTTCCTCTGTATCACATAAAAAGAGCCACTTATGAAATCTATCAACCATGCAGTCTTTAATGTGATTTTCCGGTTTGTTGAAAACTATGTCAGCCCGATTGCCGGGCGCATTTCTTCACAGCGTCATGTTATGGCTATCCGTGACGGCTTTATCTCCGCGATGCCATTTATGATTGTCGGATCGTTTCTGTTGGTATTTGCCTATCCTCCGTTTTCACCCGATACCACCTGGGGCTTTGCCCGGACCTGGCTGGATCTGGCGAAGCAGTTTGAAGGGCAGATCCTGACTCCCTTTGACATGACCATGGGGATCATGTCGATCTACATCTGTGCCGCCATTGCCTATAACCTGGGCAAACATTACGTCAAGTCACATCAGTTGGATCCGTTCATGTGTGCCATGCTCTCTATCATGGCGTTCTTACTGGTCGCCGCACCTAAAACAAAAGGCACTCTGCCTGTGGACAGTCTCGGCGGGACAGGGATTTTTACGGCGATTCTGGTGGCAATTTACTGCGTAGAAATGATGCGCTTTCTGAAGGCGCATAACATCGGTATTCGTTTACCTGATCAGGTCCCGCCGATGATCAAAAACTCATTCGATCTGCTGATCCCGGTGCTGGTGGTGGTGCTGACATTGTACCCACTCAGCCTGCTGATTCAGGCACAGTTCGACATGCTCATCCCGCAAGCCATTATGTCCATCTTCAAACCACTGGTATCCGCTGCCGACTCTCTGCCAGCGATTTTACTGGCGGTACTGATTGGTCATCTGTTGTGGTTTGCCGGTATTCATGGTGCGGCGATCGTCTCCGGGATGCTGCAAATGTTCTGGCTGACCAATCTTGGTATGAACCAGACTGCGCTGGCGCAGGGGGCACCGTTACCGCATATTTTCATGGAGGCATTCTGGACGTTCTTCATCGTGATTGGCGGGTCGGGTGCGACGATGGGACTGGTGATTTGCTATCTGCGCAGTCGTTCCGTGCATCTGCGCTCAATAGGCCGGCTGAGCGTGGTACCCAGTATCTTTAACATTAACGAACCGGTGATATTCGGTACGCCGATTGTTATGAACCCGGTGTTCTTTATTCCTTTCCTGTTGGCGCCGATGGTGAACGCCGTGCTGGCATGGGCGGCGATGAAACTGGATCTGATTGGTCGCGTGATTTCGGTTGTGCCGTGGACTGCGCCAGCGCCAGTCGGAGCCGCGTGGGCATTAGGCTGGGATTATCGTGCTGCCATTCTGGTGGTTCTTCTGGCAATAGTTTCAGCCGTCATCTACTTCCCGTTCTTTAAAGTGTACGAGAAGCAACTGCTGGAACAAGAGGCGGAAGAGGCACAACGTTCAGACGCGGAAAACGAGCAGATTGCGTAGTCGTCATCAGGGGGCGAACGCTCCCTGATTACTTCAGCGTACAGTCACCGCACTGCTGAACGTCCGGCAGACGATAACGCTGGCAGCATGTTCTGCGTACCAGAATGCCTTCACGAGGGACGACCGTGCGCCAGAGTGGGTTGTCAGCCCCGCAGGACAACTGCTTTTCAAAGAAGCAGGCCTGGCGCAGCGTATTCAACAATGTTTCGCCCAGCAGCGGTTTCATCTCAGTGAGATACCAGTTAATCAGATAACCAGTATTGCTCCAGATAAGCTTGCCGTTGATCTCTCCGGTCGCCTCAAGCGCCTGGATGACCGGAGTCAGCGCCTGCTTAACCAGCGTTTCCATGCGTGCCTGCGGGGATTGTGTTGTCGCCAGTTGATCCTGATGTACGTCGATCCAGAAGCAGGCAGCACGTCCGGTTTCGTGAAACTCAACGTGGATATGTTCGGGCGAGACATCAATAGCCGTTTCCTGCGTAAGCAGGGCAAGCATCAGCGGAGGTACCATCAGACCGATGTACCACTGCGCCCACAGCGAGATTAGCGGCTTATTTTCGCGCGACTGCGTGGGGTGGTTGCGATAAATATGATCGGAGTAGATTGCCAGCAGAGACTGAAGCTCGCCGGGGCGACGCCACTGTGCCAGCGTCATCGCACTCTGCGGTGCGGGTTCATCCAGACGGATAAAATCCAGCAGATGCTCACGCGTCTGGGCTATGGTTGCGCGCACGGCTTCGGCCAGCGAGGGCATCTGCGGCTGGAGATGCGTTCGCCAGATGACATCGTCAATGATCGGTGCGGAACGATAGGCCATAGTCTGGATAGTAATCTAAATGATAATGATTGCTAATCCTAACGATAGGCATAACCGATAGCAAGATCTTTGTCAGTCTGGCGTTTAACGGCGCACGAATGCGCCATCGTTCGTCAGGCAATACCCGGATCGCCACTGACTAAAATATGGTTACGGCCCAAATCTTTCGCTTTATAGAGCGCCTGATCGGCATGAAGAATCGCCCCTTCCACGTCTCTTCCCACCAGAGGCGCTATACCGATACTGATCGTGACGCGAGTCGCGACGCTCTCATTGAACATATGGGGAATTTTGAGATCGTAAACATGCTGTCGGATGCGTTCCGCCGCCTCGCGGGCGGTTTGTGGGTCGCTCGCCGTCAGTAACACCATAAACTCTTCACCGCCAAAACGGGCGACGACATCACGTGAACGCACGGCGTTGCGGATCGCAGCGGAAACGCGGATTAGCGCCTGATCGCCCATCATGTGCCCGTAGTGATCGTTGTAGGCTTTGAAATGGTCGATGTCGATCAGTAAAACGTAATGTTCATGCGTATCGAGTTCCAGCACAGCGTTCAACTTATGCTGGAGTCCCCGCCGATTGTACAGGCCTGTTAATGAATCAAGCATACTCAGGTCAGTCAGCGTCTCTTTTTCGGCGAGCAGTTTGAACATCAGTTGCTGGGCAAAGTCATCGTAGCGTTTTTGAATCACATGCTGAATCGCGATACCGGCCATGGGCAGAGCCATAAAAAATAGCAACCGCAGGCCGTTTTCGTTGCCATTTAGCCATAAACAGGCGAATAAGGATGGCAGCGAATGAAGAGTGAAGGCAATGATATTATTGGCAAAAGCAATTGAGCCAATAAATAACACCGTCAGCAGTGCCATCAGCAAAAAAGAATAGTCAGGATTTTGCTGAGCCAGGTATTTCAGCGTAATGTGCGCTGCCCATAACCCACCAAAGAGTATCGAGATGGCGTGGAGATTAATCCGCTTCTTCGCATACCTTACATGCCATGTCAGTAACGCAGTGCTCAGCACAAGGATGAGGAATCCTGGTGTGGAGAGGGTTTTACTGGGATAGATCGGAAAGGCTACGGCAAACAACGCGGAAATAGCGTTGAGAAACAAAAAAAGTCGCAGAGAGAGTTGGTATTTTTTCGTGCGCAGAGTTTGCCAGGATTGTGCAGTCATATCTTAACGTCATTATTTATCTAACAATTACACTGTTCAGGCACACAAATAATGGGCGAGAAGATGCTCGCTTGAGATCAGATTATTGTGTTTCTATGTTTACCGCTGTGCAATTTATCACCTTAAATAATTCGTGTCATCATTGCTTAAGTAAAGCTCATGTAACTGGTGTATGGATTGCTGACAAATGAGAAAATTTATCATATGATATTGGTTATCATTATCGGTGTGAGAGGTGAAACCATGTTGCAACGGGCGCTGGGCAGTGGTTGGGGAGTCTTGCTGCCAGGGATCGTGATTGCTGGGCTGGCGTTTGCCGATCTTTCCCTCGGGGCATGGAAGACCATTATTGTATTCGGGTTGCTGCTGACACCGGCGATGCTCTATCACAAACAATTACGGCACTTTGTATTGTTACCATCATGCGTTGTGTTGATCGGCGGAATGATGCTGGTGATGATGAACTGGAATCAGGGATGAATAATCGGGAATGCTCTGAGAGGAAGGTAAGATAATTGGTGCGAGGGGGGGGACTTGAACCCCCACGTCCGTAAGGACACTAACACCTGAAGCTAGCGCGTCTACCAATTCCGCCACCTTCGCACAGTCATCTTACTTTTTGATATCGCCTCGTTGGTGCGAGGGGGGGGACTTGAACCCCCACGTCCGTAAGAACACTAACACCTGAAGCTAGCGCGTCTACCAATTCCGCCACCTTCGCCCAGTGCGAGCAATATCAACGTGGTTTATGGTGCGAGGGGGGGACTTGAACCCCCACGTCCGTAAGGACACTAACACCTGAAGCTAGCGCGTCTACCAATTCCGCCACCTTCGCATACCATCGATTCTTAAAAAGAATCGCTACCACGGAGGCGCATTCTAGTGGTTTTCAGCTTTTCGTCAATAGTTAATTACGTGGGATAGCGGTGATTGCTGCAAAAACGGC
Source organism: Citrobacter freundii complex sp. CFNIH2 (assembly GCF_002880615.1). Lineage (NCBI taxonomy): Bacteria > Pseudomonadati > Pseudomonadota > Gammaproteobacteria > Enterobacterales > Enterobacteriaceae > Citrobacter > Citrobacter freundii complex sp. CFNIH2. The sequence continues at coordinate 4,891,904 of NZ_CP025757.1, forward strand.
CATTCGCATGGCCGTTCAGACTGCTGACAAAGAAGGAAAAAACGTGGTTTTTCCTTCTTTGTGGTTATCAGCCGAAAATCAATGAATTGATTTTCCTTGTTTTTAATGAGGTGATCTCTGCTTGTCCGGTATCGGGATGATGAGGTTTGTCATCCCTCTCAACGGCCATTCGCATGGCCGTTATCGTGATGCTACGCTTTTTTCGCCTGGCGGGTCATGACCGTGCGATATACTTTGAAGCGTCCGGTCTGGGCGATAACCTCGTGGAAGCCAAAGGTCTCATCCAGAACCTGCGGATACGGCAGGAAGGCGTTAGCGACAATGCGCAGTTCGCCGCCACTGTTCAGGTGACGTACGGCACCGCGAATCAGAGATTGCGCGGCATCAAGGCTGGTTTGCATTCCGTCATGGAACGGCGGGTTAGAGATGATCATATCAAAGCGCCCCGTCACTTCAGAGAAGACGTTGCTGGCAAAGACTTCACCCTCAATGCCGTTCGCTGCCAGGGTGGCGCGACTGGCTTCAACTGCCGGTGCGGCGACGTCGCAGAGCGTTAAACGCACTTTCGGCGAGTGGCTGGCAAGTGCGACAGAAAGCACACCTGCGCCACAGCCGACGTCCAGTACTTTGCCTTTGGTATGCGGCGTCAGGGTGGAGAGCAGCAACTGGCTGCCGACATCCAGACCATCGCGGCTGAAGACGCCAGGCAAGGTTTTGATCGTCAGCCCGTCAACGTGGTACTCGCCCCAGAATTTATCGGCATCAAACGTCGGCTGCATTTCCAGACGACCGTGATACAGGCCACAACGACGCGCGCTGTCAATTTTGTTCAGCGGGGCGTATTCCGCCAGCATTTGCTCGGCGCTACGTACGCCACTGCGGTTTTCACCGACGACGAAAATATCGGTTCCCACGGGAAGCAGCGACAGAATGTTCATCAACTGGAACTGGGCTTCCGGCTTGTTTTTCGGCCAGTAGTAGATAAAGGTGTCGCAGTCGGCAACGTCTTCCGCTTGCGCGACAAGGCCAAAGCGTGCGTTGTCGCCCATCAGGCGGCTCAGCGCCTGCCAGTGGTGAAACTGTTGTGTATGCACGCGGCGGTCAGCGCTTTCAAAGCGTGCGGGCAGGTCATCCTGCAAGTCTCCGGCAAACAGAATACGGCTTTGTTCGAAATCATCACTGTGGCGCAGCAAGACTTCACTTGCCGGGGTAAAAGCAGACATGGAAAACTCCTTAATTCATACAGCGGGCGATTATAGACGTTTGATGGCGTCTATTCGACTAATTTGCTATATTTGCGCCCCTGATTACAGGAGCGATTCGCTATGACAACCCGACGAGACTGGCAGTTACAGCAACTGGGCATTACCCAGTGGTCGCTGCGTCGCCCTGGCGCGTTGCAGGGAGAAATCGCGATTTCTATTCCTGCGCACGTCCGTCTGGTGATGGTCGGTGAAACACTGCCGCCGCTGACTGAACCTCTGGTCAGTGACATTCTGCGCGCATTAACGCTGAGCCCCGATCAGGTTTTGCAGGTGACGCCCGAACGCGTCGCGATGCTGCCGCAGGGCAGCCGCTGCAACAGCTGGCGACTGGGTACAGATGATCCGTTGTCGCTGGAAGGGGCGCAGGTTGCAACGCCGGCATTTGATGAATTGCGGGCAAACCCAACGGCGCGCGCCGCACTATGGCAACAAATCTGCACACATGAACACGATTTCTTCCCTCAGTCAGAGTGATTTACCCGCCGCGTTTCAGATTGAAAAGCGCGCCCATGCGTTTCCCTGGAGTGAGCACACGTTTGCCAGTAATCAGGGAGAGCGTTATCTCAACTATCAATTGACGGTAGAGGGGAGAATGGCGGCGTTTGCCATTACGCAGGTAGTGCTGGATGAAGCGACGCTGTTCAACATTGCCGTTGATCCCGATTTTCAGCGCCGGGGATTAGGGAAAGCGCTGCTGGAACATCTCATTGATGAATTAGAAAAACGCGGCGTCCTGACGCTGTGGCTGGAGGTTCGCGCTTCCAACGTTGCTGCCATCGCACTGTACGAAAGCTTAGGTTTTAACGAGGCAACGATTCGCCGCAATTATTATCCGACCGCTGACGGTCGTGAGGACGCCATCATAATGGCACTGCCAATCAGTATGTAAAAGAAGGTGTAATGATGAAGTGGGACTGGATTTTCTTTGATGCCGACGAAACGCTGTTCACGTTTGACTCGTTTACTGGCTTACAGCGGATGTTTCTCGATTACAGCATCACCTTTACCGCTGAGGATTTTCAGGACTACCAGGCCGTGAATAAACCGCTGTGGGTGGATTATCAGAACGGCGCGATCACCTCATTACAGCTTCAGCATGCCCGCTTCCAGAGCTGGGCAGAACGGTTAAAGGTTGAGCCGGGATCGCTTAACGATGCCTTTATGAACGCGATGGCCGAAATTTGCGCGCCACTGCCGGGGGCCGTTTCGCTGCTCAATGCGATACGCGGCAAAGCCAAAATTGGCATTATTACCAACGGCTTCACTTCCCTGCAGCAGATCCGCCTGGAGCGCACGGGACTACGCGACTACTTTGATTTGCTGGTCATTTCCGAAGAAGTGGGCGTGGCGAAACCGGATCCGAAGATTTTTGATTACGCCCTGGCGCAGGCGGGCAATCCCGATCGCGATCGGGTACTGATGGTAGGAGATACTGCCGCGTCCGATATTCTCGGTGGCATCAACGCCGGGCTTTCTACTTGCTGGCTGAATGCGCATCATCGCGAGCAGCCCGAAGGCATTGAGCCAACCTGGACAGTATCGTCATTACACGAACTGGAGCAGCTCCTGTGTAAACACTGATTGCCTCCCCCCCGCTGATGGGTAAAATAGCCGCAATTTTTCGTATTCAACATGCGCGGTGCGATGCCGCGTTTACTCAAGAAGAATGAATTATGACGTTGTCTCCTTATTTGCAGGAGGTGGCCAAGCGCCGCACTTTTGCCATTATTTCTCACCCGGATGCGGGTAAAACGACCATCACTGAGAAGGTGTTGCTGTTCGGACAGGCGATTCAGACTGCCGGTACGGTAAAAGGCCGTGGTTCCAGCCAGCATGCAAAATCGGACTGGATGGAAATGGAAAAGCAGCGTGGGATCTCTATTACCACCTCTGTCATGCAGTTTCCGTATCATAACTGTCTGGTTAACCTGCTGGACACCCCGGGGCACGAAGACTTCTCCGAAGATACCTATCGTACTCTGACGGCAGTGGACTGCTGTCTGATGGTGATCGACGCCGCGAAAGGCGTCGAGGATCGTACCCGTAAGCTGATGGAAGTCACCCGTCTGCGCGATACGCCGATCCTGACTTTCATGAACAAACTCGACCGCGACATCCGTGACCCGATGGAGTTGCTGGACGAAGTTGAGAACGAGCTGAAAATCGGCTGTGCGCCGATCACCTGGCCGATTGGCTGCGGCAAGCTGTTCAAAGGGGTTTATCACCTTTATAAAGATGAAACCTATCTGTATCAGACGGGGAAAGGCCATACCATCCAGGAAGTGCGCATAGTTAAAGGTCTGGATAACCCGGATCTCGACGCGGCCGTTGGCGACGATCTGGCGCAGCAGCTGCGTGACGAACTGGAACTGGTGAAGGGCGCCTCTAACGAGTTTGATAAAGAGCTGTTCCTGGCGGGCGAAATTACCCCGGTCTTCTTTGGTACCGCACTGGGTAACTTCGGCGTTGACCACATGCTGGATGGTCTGGTGGAGTGGGCGCCAGCGCCAATGCCGCGCAAGACTGATACGCGCGTGGTGGAAGCGGAAGAAGAGAAGTTCACCGGCTTCGTCTTTAAAATCCAGGCCAACATGGATCCGAAACACCGTGACCGCGTGGCATTTATGCGCGTTGTTTCCGGCAAGTACGAAAAAGGCATGAAGATGCGTCAGGTCCGTATCGGCAAAGACGTGGTGATCTCTGACGCGCTGACCTTTATGGCTGGTGACCGTTCGCATGTGGAAGAGGCTTACCCGGGCGATATTCTCGGTCTGCACAACCACGGCACTATCCAGATTGGCGATACCTTCACCCAGGGTGAAATGATGAAGTTCACCGGTATTCCGAACTTCGCGCCGGAACTGTTCCGTCGTATTCGCCTGAAAGATCCGCTGAAGCAGAAACAGTTGCTGAAGGGGCTGGTACAGCTTTCCGAAGAAGGTGCGGTACAGGTGTTCCGTCCGATCGCCAATAACGATCTGATTGTGGGCGCGGTCGGTGTGCTGCAGTTCGACGTGGTCGTTGCCCGTCTGAAGAGTGAGTACAACGTTGAGGCCATTTATGAGTCCGTCAACGTGGCAACGGCGCGCTGGGTGGAATGTGCTGACGCGAAGAAATTCGAAGAGTTTAAGCGTAAGAACGAAGTTCAGCTGGCGCTGGATGGCGGCGACAACCTGACCTACATCGCTCCGACGATGGTGAATCTCAACCTGACGCAAGAGCGTTATCCCGACGTTCAGTTCCGCAAGACGCGCGAACACTAATTACCCCTTCAGGGCGCGGCTGCCGCTGCGCCCTGCGACTTTTCCTGCCTTATTAGCCCCTTGCGGAATGTTCTTAAATCCCTCTGTTTTGCTTATGACTGCCTGTTTTTTGCGCAATCCGCCGCGCTTTTTCAAAATTGTGATCTATATTTAACAAAGTGATGACATAAACATTGGTTTTAAATACCGTTCAATGCGTGAATCTAAGTGCTTAAAGCTAATGTCTATTGTCGTTGTGATATTAATAACTGACTCAGAGAGGTATCTGTCAGCGCATCATCATCACCTTTTCCGTTTTGTGATTGTGACCGCCGCCATTGACTTCTGAGCTGGGTGAATTTTTCACCACATTCAGCAATGCAACCTTATGTTGCCTGAGCTCAAATTATGAGCAAACCATACAGGAATAAATCGATGACTATGACAAGACTGAAGATTTCTAAAACTCTGCTGGCCGTGATGTTGACCTCCGCTGTGGCAACGGGTTCTGCGTATGCAGAAAACGCCACAACGGATAAAGCGCAATCCGGTGTAGAAAGTGCAGGGCAGAAAGTCGATAGCTCTATGAATAAAGTCGGTAATTTCATGGATGACAGCGCCATTACCGCGAAAGTGAAAGCGGCACTGGTGGATCATGAAAGCATTAAGAGCACCGATATTTCCGTCAAAACCGAGCAGAAAGTCGTGACGCTGAGCGGCTTCGTCGAAAGCCAGGCGCAGGCGGAAGCGGCCGTGACCGTGGCGAAAGGCGTTGAAGGTGTGACCTCCGTTAGCGACAAGCTCCACGTGCGCGACAGCAAATCCGACTCTGTGAAAGGCTATGCCGGCGATACGGCAACGACCAGCGAGATCAAAGCGAAACTGCTGGCGGATGACATCGTTCCTTCCCGCAAAGTGAAAGTTGAAACGACCGATGGTGTGGTCCAGCTTTCCGGCACCGTGGATTCTCAGGCGCAAATCGAGCGCGCTGAAAGCATCGCGAAAGCCGTTGATGGCGTCAAAAGCGTCAAAAACGATCTGAAAGCACAGTAAATCTTCGTTTTCTCCTCCGGCCTGGGTCGGAGGACGTCATGAGCATTACACAAACAATAGCGTGAATGAGCAGCCTGAGCGCTCATATCAAGCGGTCGACATTAACTATGGTAAAGGAGAAGCGTATGTTTCGTTGGGGCATTATATTTCTGGTTATCGCGTTAATTGCCGCCGCTCTGGGATTTGGTGGACTGGCCGGTACGGCAGCGGGCGCGGCGAAAATTGTCTTCGTCGTCGGGATTATTCTCTTCCTGGTCAGCCTGTTTACAGGGCGTAAGCGGCCCTAGCGCGTAGAGCGTACAACGATTTTGCTGTCAAGCCAGTCCAGTGGACTGGCTTTTTCGGTTTTAGCCGCCGCCTATTTGCGTTATTTTGGCACATTACGTAATAAGAAACAGGAAGGCAGAGGTGGGGCAGCGTATACCCGTCACGCTCGGCAATATTGCGCCGTTGTCATTAAAAACGTTCAAACCGGGTCGCCTGGCGTTGGTCTGCGAGGGCGGCGGGCAGCGTGGCATCTTTACCGCAGGCGTACTGGACGAGTTCATGCGCGCGCAGTTTAATCCGTTCGATCTCTATTACGGCACCTCCGCGGGGGCGCAAAACCTGTCGGCCTATTTGTGCAACCAGCCCGGCTACGGACGCAGAGTCATCATGCGCTATACCACCAGACGGGAATTCTTTGACCCGGTACGCTTTGTGCGCGGCGGGAATCTGATCGATCTCGACTGGCTGGTGGAGTCCACGGCCAGCCAGATGCCGTTACAGATGGATACCGCCTCTCGCCTGTTCGAAACGGGGAAATCGTTTTACATGTGCGCCTGTCGGGGTGATGACTACACGCCGAACTATTTCTCTCCCAATACGCAAAACTGGCTCGATTTGATCCGGGCGTCCAGCGCGATCCCAGGGTTCTATCGTAGCGGCGTATCGCTGGAAGGAATCAATTACCTCGATGGTGGGATCAGCGATGCAATCCCGGTTCGTGAGGCCGTGAAGCAGGGGGCGAAAACGCTGGTGGTGATTCGGACTGTGCCTTCGCAAATGTATTACACCCCGCAGTGGTTCAAGCGGATGGAGCGCTGGCTGGGCGAAAGCAGCCTGCAGCCGCTTCTTAATCTGGTTCAGCACCATGAAGCCAGCTATACGGAAATTCAGCAATTCATTGAAAAACCGCCGGGCAAGCTGAAGATCTTTGAAATCTATCCGCCGAAGCCACTTAAAAGCATGGCGTTGGGAAGTCGCATTCCGGCACTGCGGGAAGACTATAAAACGGGGCGATTGTGTGGGCGCTACTTCCTGGCGACCGTGGGAAAACTACTGGCAGCGGAGCCGCCGTTATCACGCCATCTGCCGCAAATCGTCACGCCGACGCCGGTGGTGGTTCCGCCGGCACCGGTGGCCAACGATGCCCATGCGGCGGTGGTGAGCGATGCGCCGCAGGCTAACGATACGACATTCAGCAATGAGGATCTGGCGTGAGTTTTCGCTTTATCGATACCCACTGTCACTTTGACTTTCCGCCTTTTACCGGGGATGAAACCCACAGCCTGCAACTCGCAGGTGAGGCAGGCATTGAGAAGATCATCATTCCGGCCACCGCAGCGGAAAACTTTGCCCGCGTGCAGGCGCTGGCGGAACGCTTTTCCCCGTTGTATGCCGCGCTGGGGCTGCATCCCATCGTGATTGAGCAACATACCGATGAGGATCTTGCGCGTCTGCAACAGGCACTGGCGACGCGCCCGACAAAAGTGATCGCCATTGGTGAGGTAGGCCTGGATCGGTATCGCGACGAGCCGCAGTTCGCGAAGCAGGAGCGGTTTCTGGAGGCCCAGTTGCGGTTAGCAAAACGCTATGATTTACCGGTGATCCTGCATTCCCGGCGCACGCATGACACGCTGGCCATGCATCTAAAACGCCAGGATCTGCCGCGTACCGGCGTGGTGCATGGTTTCGCTGGCAGCCTGCAGCAGGCAGAGCGTTTTGTGCAACTGGGTTATAAAATCGGGGTGGGCGGGACGATTACCTATCCGCGCGCCAGTAAAACCCGTGACGTGATGGCCCGATTGCCGCTGGAGGCGCTGCTGCTGGAGACCGACGCGCCGGATATGCCGCTGAATGGTTTTCAGGGGCAGCCAAATCGTCCGGAACAGGCGGCGAGAGTGTTCGATGTGTTATGCGAACTGCGCCCGGAACCCGCAGAGGCGATCGCTGAGGCGCTGTATCACAATACGACAACATTATTTACTCTAGAGATATAACGCAGGGAAGATAAGCTCAGTCACTCCGCGTTCCCGTAATGCCTGCGCCAGCGTCTCCACCTCTTGTGGCGTCGCGCTCGGCCAGGCTTTTGCCTCACCGTACACCCCGTGCGCGTGGAAGGCATTCAGCCGTAGCGGGACATTTCCCAGCTGTCCGATGAATGCGGCGAGCGAATCAATGTGCTGTAAATAATCCACCTGCCCGGGAATGACCAGCAGGCGCAGTTCTGCCAGCTTTCCTCGCTGCGCCAGCAGCGTAATACTGCGCTTGATCTGCGCGTTATCCCGACCGGTGAGTGCGATGTGGCGCGCGCTATCCCAGGCTTTGAGATCGAGCATCACGCCATCGCAAACCGGTAGCAATTTCTGCCAGCCGGTTTCGCTCAACAGCCCATTGCTGTCGACCAGACAGGTGAGCGACTGGAGCTGTGGATCGGCCTTAATAGCCGTAAATAAGTCCACAATGAAAGGTAACTGCGTCGTGGCTTCGCCGCCGCTGACGGTGATCCCCTCAATGAACAATGACGCTTTGCGGATTTGGCGCAACACCTCGTCAACGCTCATCATCTGCGCCATCGGCGTTGCCTGCTGCGGGCACATCTGCAAACAGGTGTCACACTGTTCGCAGACATCAGCCTGCCAGACAACCTTCCCGTCACTGAGACTCAGCGCCTGATGCAGGCACTGTGGGACGCATTCGCCGCAGTGGTTGCAGCGCCCCATCGTCCACGGGTTGTGGCAATTCTTACAGCGCAGGTTGCACCCTTGCAGAAAGAGGGCCAGGCGACTGCCCGGCCCGTCCACGCAGGAGAACGGTATCACCTTACTTACTGAAGCGCATCTGCTGTTCATGACTGACGACACGAGGTTGGCGTTCCAGAATATGCGTATTGCGTGCGGCCTCTTCACCTAACCAGGTGGTATTGGTCCGCGAGCCTTCGGCGCGGTATTTTTCCAGATCCGACAGGCGCACCATGTATCCGGTGACGCGGACCAGATCGTTGCCGCTGACGTTGGCGGTAAACTCACGCATTCCCGCGTTGAACGCGCCCAGACAGAGTTGCACCAGCGCCTGCGGGTTACGCTTGATGGTCTCATCGAGCGTCAGAATGTCGCTGATACCGGACTGATAATGCGCGTGATGCGGTGCGACGGTTTGCAGGTGGGTGATCGGATCCGGTTCATCGCCATAAGGTAAACGTGCGCCCGGCGTGGTGCCAATATCTGAACTGATCCCCGACTGGGCGTGCAGCATGGCGCGCTGCTGCCAGCCGTATTTCACCGGCGTATTTTCAACAAAATCCGCAAGCTGGGCGCTGATGCGATAGCCCAGATCGTTCGCCGTCTCCTCTTTGCCGTAGCGCGCATTCATACCCGCTTTTTCGCACAACAGGTTAACCGCCTCCGCCAGGCCGTACATACCGAACATCGGCACAAAACGTTGTGGATCGATCAGACCTTCCTGCACCAGGAAGCTATTCTCAAAGAAATGTGATTTTTCATAGAGGAACTCACATCGCGCATCGATGATGGCAATTTGCTGCTGACAGTAGTACGGCAGCGTGCGGTTAAAGAAGTCATAGACAGAAGTGCTGCGCTCGGCAATGGCTTTCAGATTGAGACGAACCAGCGTGCTGCCGCCGCCGGCAAGCGGCAGAGAGTTGTAACAGCTGACGATACCATAGCGACCTTTTGTGAAAATTTTATCATTTACCGGTCCATTGGAAATATGTGGCTTGCTGCATTCACAGATGTTTTTCGCCACGTCCAGCAGCAGATCATCGGGTGTGATTTCCGGGTCGTAGATGAACGTCAGATTAGGCGCGACCTGCTTTAATTCGGCATCGGCGCGTAAAATAGCCCGGGTGATAGGGGTATCGGCCGGGCCAATGTTGGCGTGCATAAAAGCGTCAGGCAGCGTTCTGTCGAGATACCGCCAGAAACGTTTTATTCGAATATCGATCGCTTCTTGTGTTAGAATTTTCACATACGGTTGCAGCAGCGTATCCAGTTGCCCCAGGTAAACCGGCATCGATGTGACGGAAGGCACGTGGTGATACAGAATGGTCAGCAGGGACAGTGCATCGTCCAGATCTTTCGCCCCTTCCAGTTCCAGCCTGGTTGAACCGTTGGCCAGAAAACGCGCGTAATCAGGAAGCACATAGCGCGGTTTATACGGCGCGTGACCTTCGAACATATCGCAGATAACCCCGTCGTCCAGCGCCTGACGCGCCCCGGCGGGCAGTGAAGGGTAAGGCAGGTTGTTCTCTGCTTCCAGTGCGAGGAAATGGCGTTTCTGTTCCGGACTGAGGAGTGAGCTGGTGACGATTTGCTGGCAACGTTGTTGCAGCGCGGTTTCATGGGTCGTAGGCATCGTAATTCCTTTATAGGCCGAAGATCATAACGTCATTGTAGAAAGATGTGCTGCCGGCACTTTGATCCTGATGCGCCTGAGTGGAGAAGAAATCGACAGAAAAGGACTATTATTTGAAGTTGATCTCATTACAGTAATGCAAATTTGTACGTAGTTTTCATTAACTGTGATGTATATCGAAGTGTAATGGCGAGTGGATGTTAGAATACTAACAGACTCGCAAGGTGAGAATTTTATACGGCGATGCCGTTGGAGAATGTTATGAGCGATTTAACTGCAAGCAGCCTGCGCGCACTGAAACTGATGGATCTGACCACCCTGAATGACGACGACACCAATGAAAAAGTGATCGCGCTGTGTCATCAGGCGAAAACCCCGGTCGGCAACACCGCTGCAGTCTGCATCTATCCGCGTTTTATTCCGATTGCACGTAAAACGCTGAAAGAGCAGGGCACCCCGGATATCCGTATTGCGACGGTGACCAACTTCCCGCACGGCAACGACGACATTGAGATCGCGCTGGCGGAAACCCGGGCGGCGATTGCCTACGGGGCGGATGAAGTGGATGTGGTCTTCCCGTACCGCGCGCTGATCGCCGGTAACGAACAGGTCGGCTTCGATCTGGTTAAAGCCTGTAAAGACGCGTGCGCGGCGGCAAACGTGCTGCTGAAAGTGATCATCGAAACCGGTGAGCTGAAAGAAGAGGCTCTGATTCGTAAAGCGTCGGAAATTGCGATTAAAGCTGGTGCCGATTTCATCAAGACGTCGACCGGTAAAGTACCCGTAAACGCCACGCCGGAAAGCGCACGCATCATGATGGAAGTGATCCGCGATATGGGCGTATCCAAAACCGTAGGCTTCAAACCTGCGGGTGGCGTGCGCAGTGCGGAAGATGCTCAGCAGTTCCTCGCTATCGCTGACGAATTGTTTGGCGCTGACTGGGCGGATTCCCGTCACTACCGCTTTGGGGCATCCAGCCTGCTGGCAAGCCTGCTGAAAGCGCTGGGGCATGGGGACGGCAAGAGCGCAAGCAGCTATTAAGTTTGAATTGCCCATCGTAGGCCGGATAAGGCGTTAGCCGCCATCCGGCATTAATACGACTCGCCGGGGAGCTCATTGCTTACCCGGCCCTAATCGGGAGGTTACCGTGTTTCTCGCACAAGAAATTATTCGTAAAAAACGTGATGGTCATACGTTGAGCGATGAAGAAATTCGTTTCTTTATCAACGGTATTCGTGACAACACCATCTCAGAAGGGCAGATCGCCGCCCTGGCGATGACCATTTTCTTCCACGATATGACTATGCCAGAACGCGTTTCGCTGACGATGGCAATGCGGGATTCAGGAACCGTCCTGGACTGGAAGAGCCTGAATCTGAACGGCCCGATCGTGGATAAACACTCCACTGGCGGCGTGGGCGACGTGACGTCACTGATGCTTGGTCCAATGGTAGCAGCCTGCGGCGGCTACATTCCGATGATCTCCGGTCGCGGACTGGGTCATACCGGCGGTACGCTCGACAAACTGGAAGCGATTCCTGGATTTGATATCTTCCCGGACGACAACCGTTTCCGCGAAATCATTAAGGACGTGGGTGTGGCGATCATCGGGCAAACCAGCTCGCTCGCACCGGCGGACAAACGTTTTTATGCCACCCGCGATATCACCGCGACGGTGGATTCCATTCCGCTTATCACTGGCTCCATTCTGGCGAAAAAACTGGCGGAAGGGCTGGATGCGCTGGTTATGGACGTGAAAGTTGGCAGCGGCGCGTTTATGCCAACCTATGAACTTTCTGAAGCGCTGGCGGAAGCGATCGTTGGCGTGGCAAATGGCGCCGGCGTGCGGACAACCGCGCTGCTGACCGACATGAACCAGGTGCTGGCGTCCAGCGCGGGTAACGCGGTGGAAGTGCGCGAAGCGGTGCAGTTCCTGACCGGCGAATACCGCAACCCACGCCTGTTCGACGTGACGATGGCGCTGTGTGTTGAAATGCTGATCTCCGGCAATCTGGCGAAAGACGACGCTGAAGCGCGTGCGAAATTGCAGGCGGTGCTGGATAACGGAAAAGCGGCGGACGTCTTTGGGCGTATGGTTGCGGCCCAGAAAGGCCCGACCGACTTCGTGGAGAACTACGCGAAATACCTGCCGACGGCAATGCTCAGCAAAGCGGTTTATGCTGATAGTGAAGGGTTCGTCAGCGCGATGGATACTCGCGCGCTGGGTATGGCGGTGGTGTCGATGGGCGGCGGTCGTCGCCAGGCGTCGGACACCATTGATTACAGCGTCGGCTTTACCGATATGGCCCGTCTGGGCGACAGCGTAGACGGGCAGCGTCCGCTGGCGGTGATCCACGCGAAAGATGAAGCCAGCTGGCAGGAAGCGGCGAAAGCCGTCAAAGCGGCAATTATCCTTGACGATAAAGCGCCTGAAAGCACACCAACGGTCTATCGTCGCATTACCGAATAGCTATATACTGATCTGATCGCTTTTTTGCAGCGCAGATGAATGGAGAACAAGATGAAACGTGCATTTATTATGGTGCTGGACTCCTTTGGTATTGGTGCGACGGAAGACGCGGATCGCTTTGGCGACGTCGGTTCCGACACCATGGGGCATATCGCTGAAGCCTGTGCCAAAGGCGAGGCTGACAAAGGGCGTAAAGGCCCACTGAATCTGCCAAACCTGACTCGCCTGGGTCTGGTGAAAGCGCATGAAGGGTCTACCGGTAAAATCGCAGCCGGTATGGACGCCAACGCGGAAGTGATTGGCGCATACGCCTGGGCGCATGAGCTCTCATCCGGTAAAGATACGCCGTCTGGCCACTGGGAAATCGCCGGTGTGCCGGTTCTGTTTGACTGGGGGTATTTCAGCGACCACGAGAACAGCTTCCCGCAGGAACTGCTGGATAAACTGGTCAAACGTGCGAACCTGCCGGGCTATCTCGGTAACTGCCACTCTTCCGGTACGGTGATTCTGGACCAGTTGGGCGAAGAGCATATGAAAACCGGCAAACCGATTTTCTATACCTCAGCGGATTCCGTGTTCCAGATTGCCTGCCATGAAGAGACCTTTGGTCTGGATAAACTTTACGAGCTGTGCGAGATCGCCCGTGAAGAGCTGACCGAAGGCGGTTACAACATCGGTCGCGTCATCGCGCGTCCGTTTATTGGCGACAAAGCGGGTAACTTCCAGCGTACCGGTAACCGTCACGATCTGGCCGTTGAACCGCCAGCGCCGACCGTGTTGCAGAAACTGGTTGATGAGAAAGATGGCCACGTGGTGTCCGTCGGTAAAATCGCCGATATCTACGCCAACTGCGGCATCACTAAAAAAGTGAAAGCCACGGGTCTGGACGCGCTGTTTGACGCCACGGTTAAAGAGATGAAAGAAGCCGGTGACAAGACGATTGTCTTCACCAACTTCGTGGACTTCGACTCCTCCTGGGGGCACCGTCGCGATATCGCCGGTTATGCCGCCGGTCTGGAGTTGTTCGACCGCCGTCTGCCGGAGCTGATGGAGCTGGTGGGTGAAGATGACATTCTGATCCTGACCGCTGACCATGGCTGCGATCCGAGCTGGACCGGTACCGATCACACCCGTGAACACATTCCGGTGCTGGTGTACGGCCCGAAAGTAAAACCGGGCTCGTTAGGTCACCGTGAAACCTTTGCGGATATCGGTCAGACACTGGCGAGCTACTTTGGTACGTCGCCGATGGACTACGGTAAAAACATGCTGTGATACCCGTTGTCTTTCGCGCTGTAGATGCGTTGACTTCATTCGCTCACCCCGGTCACATAGTTAATCTATGCTCCCGGGGATTCACGAGTTCGTCGCCTTCTTACAACGCGAAATCCTTAGGGTATTTGAATACGTTTTGTAGGCCTGATAAGGCGTAGCCGCCATCAGGCAATAACAACGAAATAAGGACAACAAATGGCAACTCCACATATTAATGCAGAAATGGGTGATTTCGCTGACGTCGTATTGATGCCGGGCGACCCGCTGCGCGCAAAACACATTGCGGAAACTTTCCTTGAAGATGTACGCGAAGTGAACAACGTTCGCGGCATGCTAGGTTTCACCGGGACTTACAAAGGCCGTAAGATCTCCGTGATGGGTCACGGTATGGGTATCCCGTCCTGCTCCATCTATACCAAAGAGCTGATCACCGATTTCGGCGTGAAGAAAATTATTCGTGTAGGGTCCTGTGGCGCCGTGCGTGCCGATGTGAAACTGCGTGACGTGGTAATTGGTATGGGTGCCTGCACCGATTCCAAAGTGAACCGCATTCGTTTCAAAGACCATGATTTTGCCGCGATTGCTGATTTTGGCATGGTGCGTGACGCGGTTGAAGCGGCAAAAGCGCTGGGTGTGGACGCACGCGTCGGCAACCTGTTCTCTGCGGATCTGTTCTACTCTCCGGACGGCGAAATGTTCGACGTGATGGAAAAGTACGGCATCCTGGGCGTGGAAATGGAAGCGGCGGGTATCTACGGCGTGGCGGCAGAATTTGGCGCGAAAGCGCTGACCATCTGCACCGTATCCGACCATATCCGTACTCACGAGCAAACCACTGCGGCTGAACGTCAGACGACCTTCAACGACATGATCAAAATCGCACTGGAATCCGTTCTGTTGGGCGATAAAGAGTAAGCGTTGTTTGCCCGGTGGCGCTGAGCTGACCGGGCTTACCATTCTTCTCGTAGGCCGGATAAGGCGTCGCCGCCATCCGGCATTTTCAGGCCAGTGCTTAACGCACCGCTCCGGCAATCCATGCCGACAGCTCGCGTAACTCTTTTTCTTGCTCCGGGAAATCAACCAGCAGCGCCTCGCACTCCTGTTGCAGCATATCCGCACGGTACAAGCATCCTTGCAGACGACCCGCCAGCGCTTCTAACGGTGCCGGATTGAGACTGTCGGTAAAGACCTGAGCACGGGTGATATGTCCTTTCTCAACGTCAAAATGCAGCTCAACGCCGCCCCAGGTAAAACGTTCATCCAGCAGATGCGAGAAGGCCGGTGCCTGACCGAAGTTCCACTCCCAACTGCTCTGACGGGCAAAGGTTTCGGCAAAGTTCGGCAGATCGGGCGTGTTGTCCGGGGAGATCACCTCCGCTTCAACGCATTCGCCGTAATGAGCGAAAAAGGCCTCGGTCACCGCCGCACAAACCTGTTCATGCGTGATTCCCGGCAGCAGTTCGGTGAGATTCGCCACGCGCGAGCGTACAGAAGTAATTCCTTTGGCCGCCAGTTTCTTTTTATCCGGATTCAAATAATTAGCCAGCCGGCTGAGATCCGCATTCAGCAGCAGTGTGCCGTGATGAAAACCACGATCTTTGGTTTCGCGGTAGGCTGAGCCAGAAACCTTACGGTCGCCATCCGCCGTTTTCACCACCAGATCGTTACGTCCGGAGGCTTCAGCCGTCACGCCCAGCGCGTTAAGCGCATTCAGGACAATTGACGTCGAAATGGTCTTATCGTATTCCGGCTTCCCGGCCATAAAGGTGAAACAGGTATTGCCGAGATCGTGGAACACCGCGCCACCGCCGCTGCTGCGGCGCGCCAGGCGCACGTTGTCCTCTTCCATCCGCCGCGTATTGCACTCTTTCCACGGGTTTTGCGCGCGCCCAATGACGACCGTATCGGCATTGCGCCACAAAAACAGCACGCGCTGAGTGGCGGGCATCTGACGGAAAATACACTCTTCGACCGCCAGGTTAAACCAGGGGTCATAAGAGTCAGAAATAAGCAGGCGAAGTGTCGACATGTCAGTTTTCCTTTCCTGTAATGAATTACTCTTTTTTCTCGTTCTCTTCCTCTTCCGGCACCGACTTGTTGGCGGTCAACAGGAAGGGAGATTGCTGCCAGCGGGTACGTTTACCCTGCAGCAGAGTGCGGGTCAGCACCACGCCGATGGCCAGTGAAAGCAGCAGCATCAGGCGTAAAATGTTGGTAGTGTTGTCCACCTGCCGGGCTTCAGTGGCTAAGGTATGCGTATCCAGCGTCAGGCGCAGATAGCCCAGTGGACCATTTTTCCCCTGAATGGGTTCAACAATCTGCTGGTTGAAGTAGCCGCCAGCTTTTTTACCGTCCAGCGCCAGACGGTCGCGCACATTTACGCTTTCGCCTGCGCGGGCGATCATATCGCCTTGTTCATCATAAACCCCGGCATCAAGAATACGGCTTTCCTTCGTCAACTGCTGCAGAATGGTCTTGATACGTCTTTCATCAGGCGTTTCAGTTCGCATCAGCGGCGCGATGTTCAGGGTCACCTGATGCGCCAGCGTACGGGCCAGCTCTTCAAGCTGCGGATTTCGCTGTCGCTGGTGATTTTGACTGAACCAGGACGCGCCCTGCATGAGCGCGACAAGCAGTGCGAGACAGAACAATACAATCACTGCACGATGAAGTCGGAATTTCAGTTTTGCGCGAGCCATATTCCACCTGCTGAAAATTTGAGGCTTAATGTTGCCAGAAGCGATGGTTACAAGGTAGCCTCATGCGTTATTTTCCCCAGGATCCTTTCCGGCCCGAACGATTTTACAGGAGCTTTAATGCCTAACATTACCTGGTGCGATTTGCCTGAAGATGTCTCTTTATGGCCAGGTTTGCCCCTTTCTTTGAGTGGTGACGAGGTGATGCCACTGGATTACCACGCTGGACGTAGCGGCTGGCTACTGTACGGACGCGGGCTGGATAAACAACGTCTGACTCAGTACCAGAGTAAACTGGGCGCGGCGATGGTGATTGTCGCGGCCTGGTGCGTCGAGGACTATCAGGTCATTCGCCTGGCTGGATCGCTCACGCCTCGCGCCACAAAACTGGCGCATGATGCGCAATTAGACGTCGCGCCGCTGGGGAAAATCCCGCATTTGCGTACTCCAGGCCTGCTGGTGATGGACATGGACTCCACCGCGATTCAGATCGAGTGTATTGATGAGATCGCCAAACTGGCCGGTACCGGCGAAAGGGTGGCGGAAGTGACTGAACGGGCGATGCGCGGCGAACTCGACTTCACCGCCAGCCTGCGCAGTCGTGTGGCGACGCTGAAAGGCGCAGATGCCAATATTTTGCATCAGGTACGTGAAAGTCTGCCGCTGATGCCTGGCCTGACGCAACTGGTGCTGAAGCTGGAAACGCTGGGCTGGAAGGTGGCGATCGCCTCCGGCGGCTTTACCTTCTTTGCCGAATATCTGCGTGAGAAACTGCGCCTAACGGCGGCGGTGGCGAACGAACTGGAGATCATGGACGGCAAATTCACCGGCAATGTGATTGGCGATATCGTCGACGCGCAGTACAAGGCCAAAACGCTGACCCGACTGGCGCAGGAATATGAAATCCCGATCGCGCAGACCGTGGCGATTGGCGATGGCGCCAACGATCTGCCGATGATCAAAACGGCGGGGCTGGGGATTGCGTACCATGCCAAGCCGAAAGTGAATGAAAAGACGGAGATTACTATCCGTCACGCTGACCTGATGGGGGTGTTCTGCATTCTCTCCGGCAGCATGAACCAGAAATAATGAGGTAAACCGTGGCAAAAGCTCCAAAACGCGCCTTTGTATGTAATGAATGCGGGGCGGATTATCCGCGCTGGCAAGGGCAATGCAGCGCCTGTCATGCGTGGAACACCATCACCGAGGTGCGCCTGGCTGCATCGCCGACGGTGGCGCGTAATGAGCGACTGAGTGGTTATGCCGGGAGCGCTGGCGTTGCAAAGGTTCAGAAGCTTTCCGATATTAGCCTGGAAGAGCTGCCGCGTTTTTCCACCGGTTTTAAAGAGTTTGACCGCGTGCTGGGCGGCGGCGTCGTTCCCGGCAGCGCGATTCTGATTGGCGGTAACCCCGGCGCGGGTAAATCCACGCTGTTGTTGCAGACGCTGTGCAAGCTCGCGGAGCAGATGAAAACCCTGTACGTCACCGGGGAAGAGTCCCTGCAGCAGGTGGCAATGCGCGCGCACCGTCTTGGCTTGCCGACCAACAATCTCAACATGCTTTCGGAAACCAGCATTGAGCAGATCTGCCTGATTGCGGAAGAAGAGCAGCCGAAGCTGATGGTGATCGACTCCATTCAGGTAATGCACATGGCGGATATCCAGTCATCGCCCGGCAGCGTGGCGCAGGTGCGTGAGACGGCGGCCTATCTGACGCGCTTTGCCAAGACGCGCGGTGTGGCGATTGTGATGGTGGGTCACGTGACCAAAGACGGCTCGTTGGCCGGGCCAAAAGTGCTTGAACACTGCATTGACTGTTCGGTATTGCTGGATGGCGATGCCGATTCCCGTTTTCGCACCCTGCGCAGCCACAAAAACCGTTTTGGCGCGGTGAATGAGTTAGGGGTCTTCGCGATGACCGAACAGGGACTACGCGAAGTGAGCAACCCTTCGGCGATCTTCCTGAGTCGTGGCGATGAGGTCACCTCCGGCAGTTCGGTGATGGTGGTCTGGGAAGGGACGCGACCGCTGCTGGTGGAGATTCAGGCGCTGGTTGATCACTCGATGATGGCGAACCCGCGACGGGTGGCGGTGGGGCTGGAGCAGAACCGTCTGGCGATTCTGTTGGCGGTGCTGCACCGTCACGGCGGTCTGCAAATGGCCGATCAGGATGTGTTCGTTAACGTGGTGGGCGGCGTCAAAGTCACAGAAACCAGCGCGGATTTGGCGCTGCTGCTGGCGATGGTCTCCAGTCTGCGCGACAGGCCGCTGCCGCAGGACCTGGTGGTGTTTGGCGAAGTGGGGCTGGCAGGAGAGATTCGCCCGGTGCCCAGCGGCCAGGAACGTATTTCAGAAGCCGCAAAACACGGCTTCCGTCGCGCGATTGTTCCGGCGGCCAACGTGCCGAAAAAACCGCCAGAAGGGATGCAGGTTTTTGGCGTCAAGAAGCTGGCGGATGCGTTAAACGTATTTGACGACTTATAATGAGTGAAACGGAGGTTACCCATGTCGTCATTTGATTATCTGAAAACCGCGATCAAGCAAAAGGGCTGTACCCTGCAACAAGTGGCGGATGCCAGTGGAATGACCAAGGGCTATCTCAGTCAACTCCTCAATGCCAAGATCAAAAGCCCCAGCGCGCAAAAGCTGGAGGCGTTGCACCGTTTTCTGGGGCTGGAGTTTCCCCGGCAGCAGAAAAATATCGGTGTGGTGTTCGGCAAATTTTATCCGCTGCACACCGGTCATATTTATCTGATTCAGCGCGCCTGTAGCCAGGTGGACGAGTTGCATATCATCATGGGCTATGACGATACGCGCGACCGTGCGCTGTTTGAAGACAGCGCGATGTCGCAACAGCCCACCGTTTCGGATCGTCTGCGCTGGCTGCTACAAACGTTCAAATATCAGAAAAATATTCGCATTCATGCCTTCAACGAAGAGGGGATGGAGCCGTATCCGCACGGCTGGGACGTCTGGAGCAAGGGCATCAACGCGTTTATGGCGGAGAAGGGGATTGTGCCAAACTGGATCTATACCTCAGAAGACGCTGATGCGCCGCAGTACCTGAAACATCTGGGTATCGAAACGGTGCTCATCGATCCCAAACGTACCTTTATGAGCATCAGCGGCGCGCAAATCCGTGAAAATCCATTCCGCTACTGGGAATATATTCCTACCGAAGTGAAGCCGTTCTTCGTGCGTACCGTAGCGGTGCTGGGCGGAGAGTCGAGCGGAAAGTCGACGCTGGTCAATAAGCTGGCGAATATCTTCAATACCACCAGTGCGTGGGAGTATGGCCGCGACTATGTCTTCTCTCACCTCGGGGGGATGAGATGGCGCTGCAATATTCTGACTACGATAAAATCGCGCTGGGCCACGCGCAGTACATTGATTTTGCAGTGAAGTACGCCAATAAAGTGGCGTTTATCGACACCGACTTCGTCACGACTCAGGCCTTCTGCAAAAAGTACGAAGGGCGAGAGCATCCGTTTGTGCAGGCGTTGATCGATGAATACCGCTTTGACCTGGTGATCCTGTTGGAAAATAACACGCCGTGGGTGGCGGACGGTTTGCGCAGCCTCGGTAGCTCAGTGGACCGCAAAGAATTTCAGACGCTGCTGGTGGCGATGTTGCGCGAAAACAATATCGACTTCGTGCATGTCGAGGAGGCGGATTACGATGGCCGTTTTCTGCGTTGCGTCGAGCTGGTCAAAGAGATGATGGGTGAGCAGGGATGAGCCTCGCTCAGGGGTGAACGCGATGTTTAAGCACTTGCAGGATATGGCGCTGTTTGCCCTGGTCGCCGAACACGGCAGCTTTACCGTCGCCGCGCAAAAGGCGGGGCTGCCGAAGTCGAGCGTCAGTCAGCGCATCAGCCAGCTTGAGCAGCACGTTGGCATTCGCCTTATTAACCGTACTACCCGCAAACTTAACCTGACCTACGCCGGTGAACACTATCTGGTGCACTGCCGGGAAATACTCGCTGCCAGCGAACGCGCAGAATACGCGGTTCAGCGCCTGCGCGACAACCCCAGTGGGCGGTTGCGCATCACGTCGCCGGCTGGCATTGGCGCGACACTGCTCGCGCGCCTGAACACGCAGTTCCAGCAACGCTACCCTGATGTTTATCTGGATGTCAGTATTTCCGATGAGCTGCTGGATTTGGTGGACAGCGGTTTTGACGTCGCGTTGCGTACCGGTAAGCCGCAGGATTCCTCGCTGATCGGACGTATGATTGGCCATTGTCCACGCTATCTGCTGGCCTCGCCTGATTATCTGTCACGCTATGCGCCGTTGAACCATCCCCGTCAACTGGTCGAACACCATTGCATTGCGCACAAGGCCTGGTCTGAGTGGTTATTCCATCGGGACGATGAAGATTACCAGCATCTGCCTGACCGGGTTCATCTGACGGATAATCTGGTGTATGCCCGCGAAAGCGCCATCGCAGGGGCGGGGATCACGCTGCTGCCGGCATTTATGCTGGAAGATAAAATCGAAAAGGGCGCTCTGGTACCGGTACTGGCGCCATGGACGGTGGCGGGAAACGATCTTTGGCTGGTTTATCCCAGCCGTAAGCTGAACTCTCCCGCGCTAATGAGCTACATCGAATTTGCCATGCAGTTCGATGAGCTCAGACACTTCTACACCGCGGAATGAGACCGGCTCAGTCCTGACGCAGCACCTTGTGACCGTAGGCCAGCAGCGCGTCGGTGACGTTGCGCATCATGCGGCTTTCTGGCGCAAACCGGTGCCAGTAGAGCATCCGGCGCTGAAACAGCCCTGGCGTGAGATCGATCAGTTCGCCGCTTTGCAGCTCTTTTTCAATCTGCAGGTGCGGGATCATACAGCAGGTGGTGCCCTGACGCGCCAGTTGCACAAAGGCTTCCGAAGAGTTGACAATGTGGCACGGAACGCTGCCTGGCGGCAGATCAAAGTTCTGTTGCAGGAAGGCCTGGTGCATATCGTCCAGATGGTCAAACGCCACCGCAGGCGCTTTCAGCAGCGCGGAGCGGGTGACGCCGTTCGGGAAGTAGCGTTCGGCAAACGCTTTGGATCCCACAAACAGATAGTCGAGCGCGCCGAGTTTATCCACCAGACAGCTGGGCAGCGCCTGATGCTGAATACTCACCGCGCCGACCACTTCACCACGACGCAGACGTTCCTGGGTGCGGGTTTCATCTTCCACCTGCAGGTTGAGACGAATAGGGGAGTCAGCCAGTACCGGTGCCAGGGCCGGTAGCAGCCAGGTCGCCAGACTGTCGGCGTTGACCGCCAGCGACAGCAGCAGCGGCGTGGAGCCGGTTTGCTCATCGCCCAGCCACTCATCTTCCAGCAACTCTACCTGTCGAAGCAGTGCCAACAGTTTTTGGCCTTGTTCCGTCGGACGTGGTGGAACGGTACGGACCAGCAGCGGTTGTCCGAACATATTCTCAAGCTGCTTGATGCGTTGCGAAACGGCAGATTGGGTGATGCACAGCTTTTGCGCCGCGCGCTCAAACCCGCGTTCACGTATAACGGCATCCAGTGCTTGTAGTGTTCTGTAGTCCGGACGTTTCATTGATCTGACACACTCCTGAAATTTTTTGCTTGTTCTGCACTATGACATAAATTTGCATTGGGTAAAGACGAAATCCGCAGCCTGCGAGCGGGTCGGGAAGATTTTTCCGCGCAATGGTCTATAATGCGCGTGAATTTTTCTCCACAAAGGCGAGACAATCATGACGCAGGATGAACTGAAAAAAGCAGTAGGATGGGCGGCACTTCAGTATGTACAGCCCGGCACCATTGTAGGGGTAGGTACCGGTTCAACAGCCGCGCACTTTATTGACGCGCTGGGCACCATGAAAGGTCAGATTGAAGGCGCGGTTTCCAGCTCGGATGCCTCAACCGAAAAACTCAAAAGCCTCGGCATCCCTGTGTTTGATCTCAACGAAGTCGACAGCCTTGGCGTCTACGTCGATGGTGCAGACGAAATTAACGGTCACATGCAGATGATTAAAGGCGGCGGCGCAGCGCTGACTCGTGAAAAGATCATTGCCTCCGTGGCGAAGAAATTTATCTGTATTGCCGATGCGTCCAAAGAAGTGGATATCCTGGGTAACTTCCCGCTGCCGGTTGAGGTTATCCCAATGGCGCGTAGCGCAGTGGCTCGCCAGTTGGTTAAATTGGGTGGTCGTCCGGAATACCGTCAGGGAGTAGTGACTGACAACGGTAACGTGATCCTCGATGTGCACGGAATGGAGATCCTCGATCCGGTGGCGATGGAAAATGCCATTAACGCCATTCCCGGCGTGGTGACCGTCGGCCTGTTTGCCAACCGTGGCGCGGATGTGGCGTTAATCGGGACCGCTGATGGCGTCAAAACCATCGTGAAATGATCTGACCGGGGGAGTGCTTCCCCGGTTAAAATTTTTTTGCAGGGCAAATTTGGTGACATGTATCACGTTTTGAATCTTGCCCTGCTGATTTCTCCAAAGAAAAACTTATCCCCAGCATTTTCCTCTGGCATTTGCCACTGAATGAACGCTCCTCAACAGGGCGACGCAAACGTTCATATTGCCGCAATAATTATTTTTGATATGTTGAAAGGCGGATGCAAATCCACACACACAACATCAGATTGCATAAAAAGACAGGGTCGGGAAATGGCAAAGGTATCGCTGGAGAAAGACAAGATTAAATTTCTGCTGGTTGAAGGCGTGCATCAAAAGGCGCTGGATAGCCTTCGGGCGGCAGGTTATACCAACATCGAATTTCACAAAGGGGCACTGGATGCTGAACAGCTGAAAGAGTCCATCCGTGATGCCCACTTCATTGGCCTGCGATCCCGTACCCATCTGACAGAAGAGGTGATCAACGCGGCGGAAAAACTGGTCGCTATCGGCTGCTTCTGTATCGGCACCAACCAGGTTGACCTGAAGGCGGCGGCAAAACGCGGTGTTCCCGTGTTTAACGCGCCATTCTCTAACACCCGTTCTGTGGCGGAGCTGGTGATTGGCGAGCTGCTATTGTTGCTGCGCGGCGTGCCGGAAGCAAACGCCAAAGCGCACCGTGGCGTGTGGAATAAACTGGCTGCCGGTTCGTTTGAAGCGCGCGGTAAAAGACTCGGTATTATTGGTTATGGTCACATCGGGACTCAGTTGGGTATTCTGGCGGAATCGCTGGGGATGCACGTTTACTTCTACGATATTGAGAACAAACTGCCGCTGGGTAACGCCACTCAGGTTCAGCATCTGTCTGAACTGCTCAACATGAGCGACGTGGTCAGTCTGCACGTGCCGGAAAACGCCTCCACGAAGAACATGATGGGCGCGAAAGAGATCGCACTGATGAAGCCGGGCTCGCTGCTGATCAACGCCGCACGCGGCACTGTGGTAGATATTCCCGCGCTGTGCGATGCGCTGGCGACCAAACACCTGGCAGGGGCGGCAATCGACGTGTTCCCGACCGAGCCGGCAACCAACAGCGATCCGTTCACTTCACCGCTCTGCGACTTCGATAATGTGATTCTGACGCCGCATATCGGAGGCTCCACTCAGGAAGCACAGGAGAACATCGGTCTGGAAGTGGCGGGTAAACTGGCGAAGTATTCCGATAACGGCTCTACGCTTTCAGCGGTTAACTTCCCGGAAGTATCGCTACCGCTCCACGGCGGGCGTCGTCTGATGCACATCCATGAAAACCGTCCTGGCGTGCTGACTTCCCTGAACCAGATTTTTGCTGAGCAGGGTGTGAACATTGCCGCGCAGTATCTGCAAACGTCGGCGCAAATGGGCTATGTCGTTATCGATATCGAAGCGGATGAAGATGTCGCTGAGAAAGCACTGCTGGCGATGAAGGCGATTCCGGGCACTATTCGCGCACGCCTGCTGTACTGATCCTTACCGATGCGGGCAGGCGCTGAGTCTGCCCGTCATTTCTCCTTTTCTCTCTTCGTTTTCCCGACATCGTCATTCCTTTCTGTAACGCATACATCCTGTTTTCGAGCCTTGCCGCAATTGATGATTAAAGGCTTCGCGACGCGTTGTACATCAACAAAAGGAATTTACGATAGAGGCGCAGCACCGCGCTGAAACGGGAAAGCCCCTGGGGAAGCAGGGGCTCTAAAAAGGAAAGGGACGATGATGAGTTATGTCATCATGCTGCTTATCCTGTTAATCATCGCCTGGCCAGCATATTAACAGCGAAAACGCAGGAGGGAGGTTCGCCTCCCTCACCCTTACCGAGGAAATTTAGGTCAAAAAAACGGCGGTGTCAATCAGCAAAGAAGCGCTTACCATTCCCACACTTTTGACGGCGTTACGACGGCCGGTAAGGGAACATCCCACTCTTCTGCCGGCAATTTCTCTACACGCTGACAGTCGTGGGCGTAGCCCACAGGCGTCAGGTCATGCTGTTGCCAGTTTTGCAAGGTGCGATCGTAGAATCCGCCGCCCATACCCAAACGCTGACCCTGCTCATCAAACGCGACCAGGGGCGTGATCAGCACGTCCAGTTGCGAAAGCGGCAGGACATCACGAACGTCGAGTTTAGGCTCCTGAATCTTCAGCCGATTAGTGACCAGTTCACTGTGCGGGTGATAGTGCAGAAACAGCAGATTGCCGGGGCTGAACGGGTGCAAGACCGGGAGATAGACGCGTTTTCCCGCGCGCCAGAGTTGTTCGATTAGCGGCTGAGTATCGAGTTCGCCATCAAATGACAAAAACACGGCGACCGTGTGCGCCATCACTACGGGCGGGTACGCAAGCATGCGTGTCGCGGCCTGCTGACCGAAGGTGATTTGCTGCGAAAGTGTGAGTGCACGACGACGTTGCCTAATCATCTGGCGAATGGTTTGTCGTGATAAAGGGAGTTCAGAAAGTAATGTCATGGCTGTCGCCAGGTAGAAGGAGAATCTCCGAGATGCCGCCGCAGGCTGTAACCCTTGAACCCTTGGTTCAAGGTGAATGCGTCGTCACAGTTTTAAGGCTTCTCGGACGGACCGAGCATGCTCACCAACCATGGATCGCCACATTCTTGTGGTATGAAATATCGGCTCAGGGGACTGGCCCGCTTGCAAACATCTCAGAGAAATTTTGTCTTCACGGTCACTCTACCATAGTAAACCGAAAAGTGTTATTCAAAGTTTTGGCTCGTTTTTTCGGTTATGCGACCCTGATCAAGCAGTGCCTGTTCAATGGTCTGTTGGAGCATCCGAATACGTTGTTCCATGCTCGCCGCGTACTCGCGGGTCTTCGCTTTTTCCTGAGTCAGTTCGTAGCTAATATTCAGTGCGGCAATGAATACCAGCTGCTCAGTATTTGTGACTCTAGTGCGAACTTTCAGATCTTGCAACCGCTGATTCAGATCGTCCGCAGCCTGATTCAACGCATCCCTTTGTTCAGGCGGGCAATTCACTCGCAGTGAACGGCCAAAAATTTGGATATCGACGGGTTGTGCAGACATGCCACCTTCCTGCTGATTGACTGCGCTGCCTTCGTCTCCAGACTCTGGGTCCGCGAAGGGGCGACACTATAGCTACCCTGGTGTGAAGATACAAGCCCTATTCTGGTTCACCAGGGTCCAAAGTGGTAGCATACCATGAATATCCTCCCTTTGATGACGAATGCTTATGTCTATACAGAACGAAATGCCTGGTTACAGTGAAATGAACCAGTATTTGAACCAACAAGGGGCCGGACTGACCCCGGCGGAAATGCACGGTTTGATCAGCGGGATGATTTGCGGTGGCAATAACGACAGCTCTTGGCAGCCGCTGCTTCACGACCTGACGAACGAAGGGCTGGCCTTCGGTCATGAACTGGCTCAGGCGCTGCGTAAAATGCACTCCGCGACCAGCGACGCGCTGGAAGATGATGGTTTCCTTTTTCAGCTTTATCTGCCTGAAGGCGATGACGTGAGCGTTTTTGATCGTGCAGACGCACTGGCGGGATGGGTTAATCACTTTCTGCTTGGCCTCGGCGTCACGCAGCCGAAGCTCGATAAAGTGACCGGCGAAACGGGCGAAGCCATCGACGATTTGCGCAACATCGCGCAGCTCGGCTATGACGAAGATGAAGATCAGGAAGAGCTGGAGATGTCGCTCGAAGAGATCATCGAGTATGTGCGTGTCGCTGCGCTGCTGTGCCATGACACCTTTACCCGCCAGCCGCCGACCGCACCGGAAGTGCGTAAACCGACCCTACACTAAAAAGTAAAACGATAATGGAGGCCACGTCATGACACCGCAGGAATACCAACGTCGTCGGCAGGCACTGCTTGCGCAAATGCAGCCAGGCAGCGCCGCGCTGATTTTTGCCGCGCCGGAAGTGACGCGCAGCGCGGACAGTGAATACCCGTATCGCCAGAGCAGCGATTTCTGGTATTTCACTGGTTTTAACGAACCGGAAGCCGTTCTGGTACTGATTAAAAGCGATGATACCCATAACCACAGCGTGTTGTTCAACCGCGTTCGCGATCTGACTGCGGAAATCTGGTTTGGTCGTCGTCTGGGACAAGATGCCGCGCCGGAAAAACTGGCGGTGGATCGCGCGCTGGCCTTCAGCGAAATCAATCAACAGCTTTTTCAACTGCTTAACGGTCTGGACGTGGTGTACCACGCGCAGGGCGACTATGCGTACGCGGATGAGATTGTCTTCACCGCGCTGGAAAAATTGCGCAAAGGTTCGCGCCAGAACCTGAAATCGCCGTCAACCCTGATCGACTGGCGGCCGATGGTACATGAAATGCGCCTGTTTAAGTCGCCAGAAGAGATTGCGGTGATGCGTCGTGCTGGAGAAATTACGGCGCTGGCGCATACCCGGGCGATGGAAAAATGTCGTCCAGGAATGTTTGAGTATCAACTGGAAGGCGAGATTCATCACGAGTTTACTCGCCACGGCGCACGTTATCCGTCCTACAACACCATTGTGGGCAGCGGTGAAAACGGCTGCATTCTGCACTACACCGAAAACGAAAGTGAACTGCGCGACGGCTCCCTGGTGCTGATTGATGCAGGCTGTGAATACAAAGGTTATGCGGGTGATATCACGCGGACCTTCCCGGTGAATGGCAAATTTACCCCGGCGCAGCGTGAAATTTACGACATCGTCCTGGAATCGCTGGAAACCAGCCTGCGTCTGTACCGTCCGGGCACCTCGATTCAGGAAGTCACTGGTGAAGTCGTGCGTATTATGATTACCGGGCTGGTGAAGCTGGGTATTTTGCAGGGCGAAGTCGATCAACTGATCGCCGATAACGCGCATCGTCCGTTCTTCATGCACGGTCTGAGTCACTGGCTGGGGCTGGATGTCCATGATGTCGGTGAATATGAGCAGGATCGTTCCCGCATTCTGAAGCCGGGAATGGTGATTACCGTTGAACCAGGGCTGTATATTGCGCCTGATGCCGATGTCCCGGAAGCGTATCGGGGGATCGGGATCCGTATTGAGGATGACATCCTGATTACGGAAAACGGTAACGAAAATCTGACCGCTGGCGTCGTCAAAAAGGCGGATGAAATTGAAGCATTAATGGCGGCAGCGAGAACGTAATGAGCGTGATCATTGTTGGCGGTGGTATGGTGGGCGCGACGCTGGCGCTGGCCATTTCCCGGTTAAGTCAGGGGACACTGCCGGTTCATCTGATTGAAGCGACCGCCCCTGAAGCGGATAGTCATCCCGGGTTTGATGCCCGGGCGATTGCGCTCGCGGCGGGGACCTGTCAACAACTGGCGCGAATTGATGTGTGGCAGGCGATTGCCGATTGCGCCACCGCCATCCATACGGTTCATGTCAGCGATCGGGGACATGCCGGGTTTGTGACGCTCGACGCTGATGATTATCGTATTCCGGCGCTGGGTCAGGTGGTTGAGCTGCATGACGTGGGTCTACGCCTGTTTGCGCTGCTGCGAAAAGCGCCTGGCGTTACGCTGCACTGCCCGGACCGGGTTGCCAGCGTGACGCGTACCCAGGAACAGGTGAACGTCACGCTGGAAACGGGCGAAACGATCGTCGGACGCGTTCTGGTGGCGGCGGATGGTACCCGTTCTGCGCTGGCAACCGCCTGCGGCGTTGACTGGCAACAGGAGCCTTATGAGCAACTGGCGGTGATTGCTAACGTCTCAACCTCCGTGGCACATAATGGCCGCGCGTTTGAACGGTTTACGGCGCATGGACCATTGGCGATGCTGCCGATGTCTGAAGGGCGCTGTTCACTGGTGTGGTGTCATCCGCTGGAACATCGCGAGGAGATTCTGAGCTGGTCAGATGAACGCTTCTGCCGCGAACTCCAGACGGCATTTGGCTGGCGATTGGGGAAAATCACACACGCAGGCAAACGGAGTGCGTATCCGCTTTCGCTCACCACGGCGGCGAAGGCGTTCACGCACCGTACCGTGCTGGTGGGCAACGCCGCGCAGACGCTGCACCCGATTGCAGGGCAGGGGTTCAACCTCGGACTGCGCGATGTCATGAGCCTCGCCGAAACGCTGACTGAAGCGCAGGCAACGGGCAGGGATGTCGGTGATTACGCCGTGCTCTCGCACTATCAACAGCGTCGTCAGGGGGATCGCCAGGCCACGGTCGGCGTGACGGACAGTCTGGTCCATCTGTTTGCCAACCGCTGGGCGCCTCTGGTTGTCGGGCGCAACATGGGACTGATGACCATGGAACTATGCCCTCCCGCCCGTAATGCGTTTGCGCAGCGGACGCTAGGCTGGGTGGCGCGGTAAACATCATCTCCAGACCGGATAAGCGAAGCGCCATCCGGTATTTATACGAACATGACGCCCGATGGCGGTTTCCGATTTCCAGGAGTAAACAGTGCAAAGTGTTGATGTAGCAATCGTGGGTGGAGGCATGGTTGGCCTGGCTGTCGCGTGTGGATTGCAGGGCAGCGGTTTACGTGTCGCTGTGCTCGAACAGCGTGAACCGCAACCGTTGGCGGCGGATGCCGCTCCTGCGCTGCGCGTGTCGGCGATCAATGCCGCCAGTGAAAAACTGCTTACCCGTCTGGGCGTCTGGTCAGACATTGTGGCTCGCCGCGCCAGTTGCTATCACGGGATGGAAGTGTGGGATAAGGACAGCTTTGGCCGTATTGAATTTGATGACCAAAGCATGGGCTACAGCCATCTGGGCCATATCGTGGAGAACGCGGTGATCCATTACGCGCTGTGGCAAAAAGCGCAGCAATCCTCCGATATCACGCTGATGGCGCCTGCCGAATTGCAGCAGGTGGCGTGGGGCGAAAACGAAGCCTTCCTGACGCTGAAAGATGGCGCAATGCTCACCGCGCGCCTGGTGATTGGCGCCGACGGGGCAAACTCGTGGCTGCGCAATAAAGCAGACATTCCGCTGACCTTCTGGGATTACCGCCATCATGCGCTGGTCGCGACTATTCGCACCGAAGACGCGCACGGTGCGGTTGCCCGTCAGGCGTTTCACGGTGAAGGTATTCTGGCATTTTTGCCGCTCAGCGATCCGCATTTGTGCTCCATCGTCTGGTCGCTTGCGCCACAAGAGGCTGAGCGGATGCAGCAGGCCAGCGATGAGCAATTTAATCAGGCGCTGAACATCGCGTTTGATAATCGTCTGGGGCTGTGTCGGGTGGAAAGCGAACGCCAGGTGTTTCCGCTGACGGGACGCTATGCACGTCAGTTCGCCGCGCATCGTCTGGCGCTGGTGGGCGACGCTGCACATACCATCCATCCGCTGGCCGGACAGGGCGTAAACCTTGGCTTCATGGATGCCGCAGAACTGGTGGATGAGCTCAAACGTCTGCATCGTCAGGGCAAAGACATCGGTCAGTACCTCTATTTGCGTCGCTATGAGCGTAGCCGTAAGCACAGCGCCGCGCTGATGCTCGCGGGCATGCAGGGGTTCCGCGAGCTGTTTGCGGGAACGCATCCGGCGAAAAAACTGCTGCGTGATATGGGGCTGAAACTGGCTGACACCCTCCCTGGTGTTAAACCGCAACTTCTCCGTCAGGCAATGGGATTAAACGATCTGCCTGAGTGGCTTCGCTAAGAATTCACCTCTTTTATAGAATTTGAAACCCGTCACATTTCCTTCTCCCGGCGTCTTCGCCGGGAGGCTTCCCTCATTTGAAATAAACTAATTTCACTCTTCTTTTCGCATTATATTTTCTAATGTCGTGATTTTTGCGTAACGCCAGTTTTGACATTTTTTTAGCGTTTAATGTTGATATGTACGCCTGTTACGAATAAATGCTTATCGTTAATCCGTGTTAATAGGCTTATTAATGGTTTTTTATGCTGATGGTGTTTTGGCGATTTTTAGTCATAAGCTAATGTGATGGTTAATTTTGTTTTATGGTTTAGCGTGGGTTTCGGTGGTAAGTTCAGGGGCAAAGAGAACGTTTGCGTCGGAGCCCAGGAGTGACTTCGATGCCGGGTTTCGTGGCGGCAATTTTCGCTGCGAAAGGGTGGTCAGCCCCGCTTATTCAATGAGGACAAGATGGCTCAACAGACGCCTTTGTACGAACAACACACGCTATGCGGCGCGCGCATGGTCGATTTCCACGGCTGGATGATGCCGCTGCATTATGGTTCTCAGCTCGATGAACACCATGCGGTTCGCACCGATGCCGGAATGTTTGATGTGTCGCACATGACCATCGTCGATCTGCGCGGCAGTCGAACTCGGGAGTTCTTGCGTTATCTGCTGGCGAATGATGTGGCAAAGCTCACGAAAACCGGCAAGGCTCTTTATTCCGGTATGCTCAACGCCTCGGGCGGCGTGATAGATGACCTGATTGTCTATTACTTTACCGAAGACTTCTTCCGCCTTGTTGTAAACTCCGCCACTCGCGAAAAAGACCTCTCCTGGATTACCCAACACGCTGAACCTTTTGCCATCGACATTACCGTGCGTGATGACCTGTCGCTGATCGCGGTGCAGGGGCCTAACGCGCAGGCGAAGGCGGCATCCCTGTTTACTGACGAGCAGCGCAAAGCCGTTGAAGGCATGAAACCGTTCTTCGGCGTGCAGGCCGGCGACCTGTTTATCGCCACGACCGGTTATACCGGTGAAGCGGGCTATGAGATTGCGATGCCGAATGAAAAGGCGGCGGATTTCTGGCGTGCACTGGTGGAAGCGGGCGTGAAACCGTGTGGTCTGGGCGCGCGCGATACGCTGCGTCTGGAAGCGGGTATGAACCTGTATGGTCAGGAGATGGACGAAGGGATCACCCCGCTGGCGGCTAATATGGGCTGGACCATCGCGTGGGAGCCGACTGACCGCGATTTTATCGGCCGTGAAGCGCTGGAACTCCAGCGCGAAAAAGGCCACGAGCAGCTGGTTGGCCTGGTGATGGCCGAGAAAGGCGTTCTGCGTAATGAACTGCCGGTACGTTTCACTGACGCCCAGGGTAATCAACTGGAAGGCGTTATCACTAGCGGTACCTTCTCACCGACGCTGGGCTACAGCATTGCGCTGGCGCGCGTACCCGCTGGCATTGGCGAAACGGCCATTGTGCAGATTCGCAACCGCGAAATGCCGGTAAAAGTGACTAAACCTGTTTTTGTGCGTAACGGCAAAGCCGTCGCGTGATTCATCCTTTTCTGGAGATTGATTGATGAGCAACGTACCAGCAGAACTGAAATACAGTAAAGAACACGAATGGCTGCGCAAAGAAGCTGACGGCTCTTACACCGTTGGCATTACCGAACATGCTCAGGAACTGTTGGGCGACATGGTTTTTGTTGACCTGCCGGAAGTCGGCGCGACCGTGAGCGCGGGTGATGACTGCGCAGTTGCCGAATCGGTCAAAGCCGCTTCTGACATCTATGCGCCGATTGGCGGTGAGATCGTGGCCGTTAACGATGCGCTGAGCGACTCCCCGGAACTGGTGAATAGCGAGCCGTACACCGATGGCTGGATCTTCAAAATCAAAGCCAGTGATGAGAGCGAACTGGACTCGCTGCTGGATGCCACTGCGTACGAAGCATTGTTAGAAGACGAGTAAATTCGCCTTTGCTGGATGGCGTTGCGCTTATCCGGCCCACCAGGCATGCGTAGGCCCGGTAAGCGTTAGCGCCACCGGGCTCGCAGACAGAGACAATCACGATTCACTGCACGTTTCAGGAACCATCGCCCATGACACAGACGTTAAGC
Source organism: Citrobacter freundii complex sp. CFNIH2 (assembly GCF_002880615.1). NCBI lineage: Bacteria > Pseudomonadati > Pseudomonadota > Gammaproteobacteria > Enterobacterales > Enterobacteriaceae > Citrobacter > Citrobacter freundii complex sp. CFNIH2. Next base: position 4,924,654 of record NZ_CP025757.1, read on the forward strand.
CAGCTTGAAAACAGCGGCGCTTTCATTGAACGCCACATCGGACCGGACGCCGCGCAGCAGCAAGAGATGCTGAATGCGGTTGGCGCCGGGTCGTTAAATGCGTTGATCGGCCAGATTGTGCCGAAGGACATTCAGCTCGCGACTCCGCCGCAGGTTGGCGAGGCGGCGACCGAATACGCCGCGCTGGCAGAATTAAAGGCCATCGCCGGGCGTAACAAGCGCTTCACGTCATACATCGGCATGGGTTATACCGCCGTGCAACTGCCACCGGTTATCCTGCGTAACATGCTGGAAAACCCGGGCTGGTACACCGCCTATACGCCTTATCAGCCGGAAGTGTCTCAGGGTCGTCTGGAAGCCCTGCTGAACTTCCAGCAGGTGACGCTGGATCTGACCGGTCTGGATATGGCTTCCGCTTCGCTGCTTGATGAAGCCACCGCGGCTGCAGAAGCGATGGCGATGGCGAAGCGCGTCAGCAAACTGAAAAACGCGAACCGTTTCTTTGTTGCCGCAGATGTGCATCCACAAACGCTGGATGTTGTGCGTACGCGTGCGGAAACCTTTGGTTTTGACGTGATTGTGGATGATGCGGCGAAAGTACTGGATCACCAGGATGTGTTCGGCGTGCTGTTACAGCAGGTGGGAACCACCGGTGAAGTCCATGACTACAGCGCACTGATTAGCGAACTGAAATCACGCAAAGTGATCGTCAGCGTTGCTGCCGATTTTATGGCGCTGGTGCTGCTGACCGCGCCGGGCAAACAGGGCGCGGACATTGTTTTCGGCTCTGCGCAACGCTTTGGCGTACCGATGGGCTATGGCGGCCCACACGCGGCATTCTTTGCCGCGAAAGATGAATTCAAACGCTCCATGCCGGGCCGTATTATCGGCGTATCGAAAGATGCGGCGGGCAATACCGCGCTGCGTATGGCGATGCAGACGCGTGAGCAGCATATTCGTCGCGAGAAAGCGAACTCCAACATTTGTACCTCGCAGGTACTGCTGGCAAACATCGCCAGCCTGTATGCCGTTTATCATGGCCCGGTTGGCCTGAAACGCATTGCGAATCGTATCCACCGTCTGACCGATATCCTCGCTGCGGGTCTGCAACAAAAAGGGTTGAAACTGCGCCATACCCACTATTTTGACACGCTGTGCGTGGAAGTGGCGGACAAAGCCGCAGTGCTGGCGCGTGCGCAAGCGGCAGAAATCAACCTGCGCAGTGATATCCATAACGCAGTAGGCATTACGCTCGACGAAACCACCACCCGTGAAAATGTCTTGCAGTTGTTTACGGTTCTGCTGGGCGACAGCCACGGTCTGAATATCGACACCCTGGACAAAGAAGTGGCGCACGACAGTCGTTCGATTCAGGAAAGTATGCTGCGCGATGACGCCATCCTGAGCCACCCGGTATTCAATCGCTATCACAGTGAAACCGAGATGATGCGCTACATGCACTCGCTGGAGCGCAAAGATCTGGCGCTGAATCAGGCGATGATCCCGCTGGGTTCCTGCACCATGAAGCTGAACGCGGCAGCGGAAATGATCCCGATTACCTGGCCGGAATTTGCCGAACTGCATCCGTTCTGCCCGCCAGAGCAGGCGGAAGGCTACCATCAGATGATTGGTCAGCTTTCTGACTGGCTGGTCAAACTGACCGGTTACGACGCCGTCTGCATGCAGCCGAACTCTGGCGCGCAGGGGGAATACGCCGGTCTGCTGGCGATCCGTCATTACCACGAAAGTCGCAATGAAGGGCATCGCGATATCTGCCTGATCCCGGCCTCTGCGCACGGGACTAACCCGGCTTCCGCACAGATGGCGGGAATGCAGGTGGTGGTCGTGGCCTGTGATAAGAACGGTAACATCGATCTTGGCGATCTGCGTGAAAAAGCCGGTCAGGCGGGCGAAAACCTCTCTTGCATCATGGTGACCTATCCGTCTACCCACGGTGTTTACGAAGAGACGATCCGTGACGTGTGCGAGATCGTGCATCAGTTCGGTGGTCAGGTTTATCTCGACGGCGCGAATATGAACGCTCAGGTGGGCATCACCTCTCCGGGCTTTATCGGCGCTGACGTTTCACACCTGAACCTGCACAAAACCTTCTGCATTCCGCACGGCGGCGGTGGCCCAGGCATGGGACCGATTGGCGTGAAATCGCATCTGGCACCGTTTGTACCGGGCCACAGCGTGGTGCAGATCGAAGGGATGTTGACCCGTCAGGGCGCGGTTTCTGCCGCACCGTTCGGCAGCGCATCGATTCTGCCAATCAGTTGGATGTACATCCGTATGATGGGCGCCGAAGGACTGAAGCAGGCAAGTCAGGTGGCGATTCTGAATGCCAACTACATTGCCAGCCGTCTGAAAGACGCATTCCCGGTTCTGTATACCGGCCGCGATGGTCGCGTGGCGCACGAGTGTATTCTCGACATCCGTCCGCTGAAAGAAGAGACCGGTATCAGTGAACTGGATATTGCCAAACGCCTGATCGATTACGGTTTCCATGCGCCGACCATGTCGTTCCCGGTCGCGGGTACGCTGATGGTTGAGCCAACGGAATCGGAAAGCAAAGTGGAACTGGATCGCTTTATTAATGCGATGCTGGCGATTCGCGCAGAAATTGACAGCGTGAAAACAGGCGTCTGGTCACTGGAAGATAACCCACTGGTTAACGCGCCGCATACCCAGAACGAGCTGGTGGCAGAGTGGAATCATGGTTACAGCCGTGAAGTCGCCGTCTTCCCGGCGGGTGTAGCGAACAAGTACTGGCCAACCGTGAAACGTCTTGATGATGTTTACGGCGACCGTAACCTGTTCTGCTCCTGCGTGCCGATGAGCGAATACCAGTAATTTTTTCACAGTAGCAAATCATTTGTAGGCCGGGTAAGGCGAAGCCGCCACCCGGCTTTTTCATATCGGGAGAACTCCATGGGAATCGCACTGGTTACCGGCGGTAGTCGCGGTATTGGGCGGGCGACCGCGTTACAACTGGCAGATGAGGGCTACACGGTTGCCGTTAACTTTCATCATAATATTCGGGCTGCCACCGAGGTGGTGAATAAGATAGTCGCCGCCGGGGGAAACGCGTTTACCCTGCGCGCAGATATCAGTGACGAAGCGCAGGTTGTGGCAATGTTCGAATCGATCGACCGTGAAAATGAGCCGCTGGCGGCGCTGGTCAATAATGCCGGAATTTTGTTTGAACAAAGTACGATTGAAAACCTTTCTGCTGAGCGGATTAACCGTGTGCTGGCGACCAACGTGACGGGGTATTTCCTCTGCTGTCGCGAAGCGGTCAAGCGGATGTCGCACAAACACGGCGGTCACGGCGGGGCGATTGTGAACGTGTCGTCAGCGGCGTCGCGTCTGGGCGCCCCGGGGGAATATATTGACTATGCGGCGTCGAAAGGGGCCGTCGACTCGCTGACCACCGGCCTGGCGCTGGAGGTGGCGGCGCAAGGGATCCGGGTCAACGGCGTGCGTCCGGGGCTTATCTACACCGAAATCCACGCCTCGGGCGGTGAGCCTGGACGGGTGGATCGCGTGAAGTCGATGTTACCAATGCAACGTGGCGGACAGCCGGAAGAGGTGGCGCAGGCCATTGCCTGGCTGCTGAGCGAGAAAGCGTCGTATGTCACGGGCAGTTTTCTGGAACTGGCGGGCGGGAAGTAAACGCCGGGTGGCGGCTTCGCCTTACCCGGCCTACACGAATCATAGGTTTTGTCGGCCGGCGCAAGCGTAGCGCCGCCCGGCGTTACGGAGTTAAAGTTTCTCGCCGTTGCTGGCGATCACTGCTTTATACCAGTCGAAGCTCTTCTTGCGTGAACGAGACATGTCACCCGTGCCATCATCGTGCTTGTTCACATAGATAAAGCCATAACGTTTGCTGTACTGGCCGGTGGTGAAAGAGACGCAGTCGATACAGCCCCATGGCGTGTAACCCATCAGATCCACTCCGTCATACGTGACCGCCTTCATCATCTCTTCGACATGAGCACGCAGATAGTCAATGCGGTAGTCGTCGTTAATGCTGCCATCGTCTTCTACTTTATCGTAAGCGCCAAAGCCGTTTTCGACGATGAACAACGGTTTCTGGTAACGCTCATACAGTTCGCACAGCGAGTAGCGCAGACCCACCGGGTCAATCTGCCAGCCCCAGTCGGAGGCCTTAACGTGCGGATTCGGTACGCTGCCTTCGAACCCCGAAATGGCATCGCCGCTACCGCCGTCGGCCTTCACTGCGTTGGTCATGTAGTAACTGAAGCCGAGGTAATCGCAGGTACCTTCACGCAGAATCGCGGCATCGCCGTCTTCCATTTTAATGTTAAAGCCGCGACGCTCCCACTCATTGAGGACATAGGACGGGTAGTAACCGCGCAACTGAACGTCGGTGAAAACATAGCGCTCGCGCATGGATTCCTGGGCGAACATGACGTCTTCTGGCTTGCAGGAGAACGGATACAGCGCGACCATCGCCAGCATGCAGCCCACCTTCATCTCCGGATTGATGCGACGCGCCGCCTTCACGGCTAACGCGCTGGCGACAAACTGGTGGTGCAGCACCTGGTACATGGTCTCTTCCGGGTTTTCGTGCTCGGTATAGACCACGCCAGAGCAGCAATAGCCAAACAGCGGCGCACGCCAGTTGCGCTGGTTATTGATCTCGTTGAAGGTCATCCAGTATTTGACCTTATGCTTATAACGTTCAAACACCACTTCGGCAAAACGAACAAAGAAATCAACGACCTTGCGGTGAGTCCAGCCGCCGTACTGCTGAACCAGGTGCAACGGCATTTCAAAGTGAGAAAGGGTAATGACCGGTTCGATATTGTACTTGAGCAATTCATCAAACATGTCGTCGTAGAATTTCAGTCCTTCTTCATTTGGCTGCGTTTCGTCACCTTGTGGGAAGATTCGGGTCCAGGCGATGGACGTGCGGAAGCATTTAAAGCCCATTTCAGCAAACAGCTTGATGTCTTCTTTGTAGTGACCATAAAAATCGACCGCTTCGTGGTTCGGGTAATATTTACCTGGCACCACCTGCCGGGTGATTTCACGGGGTACGCCATGCGCGCCGCCGGTCAGAACGTCACAAATGCTGGGGCCTTTACCGCCTTTGTTCCAGCCGCCTTCAACCTGATGTGCAGCAACCGCGCCGCCCCAGAGAAAATCTTTTGGTAAGGTGAGTTTTTTCATCGTTGCGTCATCTCAAATTAATACAAACTGATTTGAGTCTAACAAAGGGAAGGTAAATGTCACGATATAACAAAATAGCGAAACGGTAATTTGTTACTGCCAAAAAACAGTCTGTTTTTTTTACGCTAATTTTTTCGCCAGCTTTCGCCCCAGAGATTCGAGAATATAAATAACGGGAATTTGCGTGGTGATATCGTACACGCCAGCAATACGGGTTTGCGGCACATGCCAGGAGAGATTAAAGTCCGCCAGTTTGGCGAGGCGCGAGTGTTCATGGCTGGTAATCGAAAGCACTTTGCAGTTATGCAGGCTGAACTGGCTGGCAAAACGCAGGATCTCTTCGGTTTCGCCAGAGACCGATAGGACAATCGCCAGCGCATTACGCGCCATATCGTTCGTCACCGGGAAATAAGGATCATCAATGTGGTTGCTGAATTTCCCGACGTTTGAGAAAAAACGCGCGCCATATTTCGCCAGGGCCCCTGAGGTACCGGCACCGACAAATATAATGCGCTCGGACGATAAAATAATCTCTATAGCCTGATCGAGTAATTGATCAAATTCATCGTTATTTACCCCTTTAAAGAAACTGATAATCTCGCTGGCGCCAAAATTAGCCTGTTGCGGTTCATTCTGCTCTAAATATAATTTAAAGCGTACGCGAAATTCAGAGTAGCCTTCACAGTTAAGCTTGCGACAGAAACGCAACACGGTGGTGGTCGATACACCCGCCGCTTCAGCCAGTTCCCGAATGGTCATGTACATGACTTTGTCACGGTTCTTGATGACATAGTTGTAGACCAACATCTCAATGTTGTTGAGACTGGCGATGGCAGCGTGGGAGAACATACTCACAATGGCAATACTCACTCATCAGATTTTACCTAAAGGGAATAATAACATGCAGCCAAATGACATCACTTTTTTTCAGCGTTTCCAGGACGACATTCTGGCAGGGCGTAAAACGATCACCATTCGTGATGAGTCAGAATCTCACTTCAGGGCCGGTGACATTCTGCGGGTAGGGCGTTTCGAGGACGATGGCTACTTTTGCACGATTGAGGTGCTGGGAACGTCAACCGTCACGCTCGACACGTTGACGGAAAAACATGCACAGCAGGAAAACATGACGCTGGAGGCGCTGAAGCGGGTGATTGGCGAGATTTACCCGAATCAGTCACATTTTTATGTGATTGATTTTAAATGTCTTTGAATTAAATGAACAACTGTTAGTTGAAAAATGTGTTTCAACATTATGATTTATAACGATTAGTTTAAAAATGATATTTATTTTAGCTAACAGGTGTTCACTGGAACCATTCTCAGTTACGCTAGAGACGCAATCACGAACGTGTTCGTTTCTCCGGAGTAAGTTATGGTTCAGAAGCCACTCATCGCGCAAGGATATTCACTGGCAGAGGAAATCGCCAACAGCATCAGTCATGGTATTGGGCTGGTGTTTGGTATCGTCGGTCTGGTGTTGTTGCTGGTGCAGGCGGTGGATATGAATGCCAGTGCGACAGCGATTACCAGTTACAGCCTGTACGGCGGCAGCATGATTCTGCTGTTTCTGGCGTCGACCCTGTATCACGCGATCCCTCATCAGCGGGCGAAGATCTGGCTGAAAAAATTCGACCACTGTGCGATTTACCTGCTCATTGCCGGGACCTATACGCCGTTTCTGCTGGTTGGGCTGGATTCACCGTTGGCGCGTGGGTTGATGATCGTGATCTGGAGTCTGGCGCTGCTCGGTATTTTATTCAAACTGACGATCGCCCACCGGTTTAAAGTGCTGTCGCTGGTGACCTATCTGACGATGGGTTGGCTGTCACTGATTGTGGTGTATCAACTGGCGATCAAACTGGCGGCGGGAGGCGTAACGCTGCTGGCTGTTGGCGGCGTGGTCTATTCGCTGGGAGTGATTTTCTACGTCAGTAAACGCATTCCTTACAACCATGCTATCTGGCACGGATTTGTGCTGGGCGGCAGCGTATGCCACTTTCTGGCGATCTATTTGTACGTCGGACAGGCGTGATGCGATGCGTTAACGCCTTATCCGGCCTACGAATGCTTTTCCGTAGGTCGGATTAGCGAAGCACCATCCGGCGCTGATAAGTTACTCTTCCAGTGAATAGGGCAGCGATTCGATGTGCAACGTGTTGGCATCGTCGCGTACGCGGAATACGCTGTCGGCCTCCATATCGTTATTCATCACCACCTGTACCCGGAGCTGACCGTCATCCAGTTGCACTGCCGCGAGGACGGTGCCAGTACGACGCCAGTTCTCACCCATTTTCATTTCAAGATCGTCACCTGCTTCCGGTACACGGCTGGCCTTACCCGCCAGAGACCATAATGCGCGTTTGTTTGCCCCGCGAAATTTCGCTCGGGCCACCATCTCCTGACCGGTATAGCAGCCTTTCTTAAAGCTGATACCGCCCAGCGCCTGGAGGTTAGTCGCCTGCGGAATAAACTGCGCGCTGTTCGCGGAATCAATCACCGGCAGACCGGCCTCAATATCCAGCGCCAGCCACTGCTGACTGTTATTCAGTTCGGCTTCACCACGCAGTTTTTCGGTTACAGTTTCTGCGGTTGTCACATCGGTAACCAACAGAAAGCGTTCTACCGGATGTTCAAACCACAGCAGGGTTGTCGCTCCTTCACGCGTGACAGGCTTTTCGCTGTCGGGCAGTTCGCTAAACAGATTCGCCAGGGCGGCGCGCGCCTGGAAACCTGCCACGCCCAGCAGCACGCGTTCGTCGTCTGGGGCAATCGTCACTTTCGAGAATACGGCATATTTTTTCAGTTCGCCCACCTGCGCGTCACGCAGACTACGACGTTCAATCCAGGCAAAACCGTCGCCATCGCGAAACAGTCGCAGGTTGCTCCACATTTTGCCTTTGGCGTCGCAGTGGGCGGCCAGTACGTGCTGGTGTTCAGTTAGTTGACTCACGTCAGCCGTCACCTGACCCTGGATATACTTCTCGCTATCAGCCCCGCTAATCGTGGCCAGCGCCCAGTCATCTAACGTCATCAACGTCACGGGCAAACGCGCTGAAGCTGATGGCTGACGAGGTGGAAATGGAGTAAATGCCATAAAAATATCCTGATTTGCTTAACGCAGTGATAATGACTAATGGTAAAAGAGCTATTGCCCAATGCAAGCGCTTTGATAGTCCCATTTGTGCCTTATCTTACAGATTGCGAGGCGGCATCCAGAAAACATGAACCCATTGACTTATTGGGGGTTTAATTAGCGATCGCGCTTGTGGTTACGGATATTCCCGCAAAACAGGATGAAAAACACGTTACAATAGCCGGGTAGTTCATTTGAGTGAGACAGGAAGAAGAACATGGATATTAACAATAAAGCACGTATTCACTGGGCATGCCGACGCGGTATGCGTGAACTCGATATTTCCATCATGCCGTTTTTCGAATATGAATACGACACGTTGAGTGATGATGAAAAGCGTATTTTTATCCGCCTGCTGGAGTGCGATGACCCGGACTTATTCAACTGGTTGATGAATCACGGTAAACCGGCAGATGCTGAACTGGAGCAGATGGTACGACTCATCCAGACACGGAATCGGGATCGTGGTCCTGTGGCAATCTGATCTCCGCGTCTCATGGCGCGCACAGTGGCTATCACTACTCCTGCATGGGCTGGTGGCCGCGGCTATTCTATTAATGCCATGGCCGCTGAGTTATACGCCGCTGTGGTTGATACTGCTTTCGCTGGTGGTGTTTGACTGTGTCCGCAGCCAGCGACGAATTAACGCCCGTCAGGGGGAGGTCAAACTTCTGATGGATGGACGGCTCCGCTGGCAGGGGCAGGACTGGCTTATCGTCAATGCACCGTGGATGATCAAAACTGGCATGATGCTGCGTCTGCGTTCAGAAACCGGTAAACGCCAGCATTTGTGGCTCGCGGCTGACAGTATGGATGACGCGGAATGGCGGGATTTACGCCGCCTGATGATTCAACAGTCGAAGCAAGGGTAGCGCCGACGAATACCTGATGGCGCGCAGCGTTAAGGCCTGTGATTCGGTGCGTCATATAGGCCGGATGAGGCGTTCACGCCGCCATCCGGCAAAACGGTTATCAGGAATAGTGCTCGGCCATTTCACCGAGAATTTGCTCGCACCACGCCTGAATACGCTCATCGCTGAGATCGTATTGATTGGTTTCATCCAGGGCGAGACCGACGAACAACTGCCCCTCGGCAATGACCGGTTTAGGGCTGGTGAACTCGTAGCCTTCGGTAGGCCAGTAACCGACGAATTTGACGCCTTTGGTCGACAGTTTGTCGTGCAACATGCCCAGCGCGTCAAGGAACCACTCGCCGTAGCCTAACTGGTCGCCCATACCGTAAAGCGCGACAATTTTGCCTTCGAGATTGAGTTCGTCCAGTTGATCCCAGACGGCTTCCCAGTCCTCCTGAATTTCACCGAAATCCCAGGTGGGAATGCCTAAGATCAGCACATCGTACTGCTCCATCAGGGCCGGGGCATCATCTTTCAGATTATGCAGCGTTACCAGTTCCGGGCCGATGATGTCGCGAATTTTCTCCGCAGCCATCTCGGTGTAGCAGGTGCTGGAACCGTAAAAAAGACCAATATTCATCGCGTAAACGTCTCAATACTTGCTATGACTTTGCGCGTAGTGTACCAGAAACCCGTATCATTGAGTCATAATGGCAGATTGCAGAATCAAAGGGGCAGATGTGGAACAGGATCTTGCGCGCATCGAACAATTCCTTGATGCGCTCTGGCTGGAGAAAAATCTGGCGGAAAATACGCTGAGCGCCTACCGCCGCGATTTGACCATGCTGGTGGAGTGGCTCGCGCACCGTCAGGTGTCGCTGGAAACCGCGCAAAGTGACGATCTGCAGGCCTTGCTGGCCGAGCGGATGGACGGTGGGTATAAAGCCACCAGTACCGCACGACTGCTGAGCGCGGTGCGGCGGCTTTTCCAGCATCTTTACCGTGAGAAGATCCGCACCGACGATCCCAGCGCGACGCTGGCATCGCCCAAGCTCCCGCAGCGCCTGCCGAAAGATCTCAGTGAAGCGCAAGTTGAGAGATTATTACAGGCGCCCGTGGTTGACCAACCGCTGGAGTTACGCGATAAAGCCATGCTTGAGATTTTATATGCCACCGGACTGCGCGTGTCTGAACTGGTCGGACTGACGATGAGCGATGTCAGCTTGCGTCAGGGCGTCGTACGGGTGATCGGTAAAGGCAATAAAGAGCGTCTCGTGCCATTGGGCGAAGAGGCGGTGTACTGGCTGGAGACGTATCTGGAACATGGGCGTCCGTGGCTGCTGAATGGCGTGTCGATTGACGTGCTGTTTCCCAGCCAGCGCGCGCAGCAGATGACGCGCCAGACCTTCTGGCACCGCATTAAACACTATGCCGTCTTAGCGGGAATCGACAGTGAAAAGCTGTCGCCGCACGTTTTACGCCACGCATTTGCCACGCATTTGCTCAATCATGGCGCCGATTTACGCGTGGTGCAGATGTTGCTGGGGCACAGCGATCTCTCTACCACGCAGATTTATACTCATGTTGCGACAGCGCGCCTGCGTCAACTTCATCAACAGCATCACCCAAGAGCGTGAATGCTGAGCGAACAGGAAAGGTTATGAAAAAAGGTTTAATGCTGTTTACCCTGCTGACCACTGCGTTTTCCGGCCTGGCACACGCCGACGACGCCGCGATCCGCCAGTCTTTGACGAAACTGGGCGTGCAGAGCACGGATATCCAACCCGCCCCGGTTGCCGGGATGAAAACGGTGCTGACCAACAGCGGCGTGCTGTATGTGACGGAAGACGGTAAACACATCATTCAGGGGCCAATGTACGATGTCAGCGGCGCGACGCCAGTCAACGTGACCAACCAGCTGCTGATGAAGCACCTGAACGCGCTGGAAAACGAAATGATCGTCTATAAAGCGCCACAGGAAAAACACGTCATTACCGTCTTTACCGATATCACCTGCGGCTACTGCCACAAGCTACATGAAGAGATGAAGGACTACAACGCGCTGGGCATTACTGTGCGCTACCTCGCCTTCCCGCGCCAGGGACTGGAAAGTCAGGCCGAGCAGGATATGAAGTCCATCTGGTGCGCGCAAGACAAAGCCAAAGCGTTTGACGACGCGATGGCAGGCAAAGGCGTGAAAGCGGCGACCTGTGGGGTGAACATCGCGGATCACTATGCGCTGGGCGTGCAGTTTGGCGTAAGCGGTACACCCGCCATTGTGTTGAGCAACGGCTATGTCGTGCCAGGCTATCAGGGACCGAAAGAGATGAAAGCGTTTCTTGACGAGCACCAAAAACAGACCAGTGGTAAGTAATTCGCGTGAAACAACAGATACAACTTCGTCGGCGGGAAGTCGATGAGTCGGCAGAACTGCCTGCTGACCTTTCGCCGCTGTTACGCCGCCTGTATGCCAGTCGTGGCGTACGCAGTGCTCAGGATCTTGAGCGCAGCGTCAAAGGCATGCTGCCATGGCAGCAACTGAGCGGCGTCGAAAAAGCGGTCGAAATTCTCTATAACGCCTTTCGCGAGGGGACGCGCATCATCGTCGTTGGCGACTTCGATGCGGATGGGGCGACCAGTACCGCCCTGAGCGTGCTGGGTATGCGATCTCTGGGCTGCGATAACATCAGCTACCTCGTGCCAAACCGTTTTGAGGATGGTTATGGCTTAAGTCCGGAAGTGGTTGATCAGGCCCATGCGCGCGGCGCGCAGCTGATCGTCACCGTCGATAACGGGATCTCTTCCCATGCCGGTGTGGATCACGCCAGGGCGCTGGGGATCCCGGTAGTGGTCACCGATCACCACCTGCCGGGCGAGACCCTGCCAGCCGCCGAAGCCATCATCAACCCGAATCTGCCTGACTGTGATTTCCCGTCGAAATCGCTGGCCGGCGTGGGCGTGGCGTTCTACCTGATGCTCGCCCTGCGCACCTTCCTGCGCGACAAAGGCTGGTTTGACGAACGTGGCATTGCGCCGCCAAACCTGGCGGATCTGCTCGATCTGGTCGCGCTGGGCACCGTGGCGGACGTGGTGCCGCTGGATGCCAACAATCGAATCCTCACCTGGCAGGGTTTAAGCCGTATTCGCGCCGGGAAATGCCGTCCGGGGATCAAAGCGTTGCTGGAAGTCTCCAGGCGTGATGCGCAAAAGCTCGCCGCCAGCGATTTAGGGTTTGCGCTTGGTCCGCGTCTGAACGCGGCGGGTCGGCTGGATGATATGTCCGTCGGCGTGGCGCTGCTGCTGTGCGATAACATTGGCGAAGCGCGGGTACTGGCCAACGAACTGGATGCGCTGAACCAGACGCGTAAAGAGATTGAACAGGGAATGCAGGCGGAAGCGCTGACCCTGTGCGAGAAGCTGGAGCGCAGTCGCGAAACGCTGCCTGGTGGTCTGGCGATGTATCATCCTGAGTGGCATCAGGGGGTGGTCGGGATCCTCGCCTCGCGCATTAAAGAACGTTTTCACCGCCCGGTGATCGCTTTCGCGCCGGCAGGCGACGGCACGCTGAAAGGCTCCGGACGTTCCATTCAAGGGCTGCATATGCGTGATGCGCTGGAGCGGCTGGATACGTTGCATCCGGGGCTGATGATTAAATTCGGCGGCCATGCGATGGCGGCGGGATTGTCGCTGGAAGAGGCAAAATTCGACCTGTTCCAGCAGCGTTTTGGCGAGTTGGTCACTGAATGGCTGGATCCGTCGCTGTTGCAGGGTGAAGTGGTCTCTGACGGCCCGCTCAGCGCCGCGGAGATGACGATGGAGGTCGCGCAGCTGCTGCGTGACGCCGGTCCGTGGGGGCAAATGTTCCCGGAACCGCTGTTTGACGGGCGTTTTCGTCTGCTTCAGCAGCGTCTGGTCGGCGAGCGACATTTGAAAGTGATGGTCGAACCCGTTGGCGGAGGGCCGCTGTTGGACGGCATCGCCTTTAACGTCGATACCGCCTGCTGGCCGGATAACGGCGTACGCGAAGTCGAGCTGGCCTACAAACTGGATATTAACGAATTTCGCGGCAACCGCAGTTTGCAGATCATCATCGATAATATCTGGCCCGTATAATCTGACCAATTTCCCGTCACTATTCTCTATAAATAAGCGCGTGGATTGGGTACAATCCCGCTCTTATCACCGCATTTTGACAAGTCCAATAAAAGAAATCAGACCATGTTTGAAATTAATCCGGTAAAAAACCGCATTCAGGACCTCACGGAGCGCTCCGACGTTCTTAGGGGGTATCTTTGACTATGATGCCAAGAAAGAGCGTCTGGAAGAAGTAAACGCCGAGCTGGAACAGCCGGACGTCTGGAACGAACCCGAACGCGCACAGGCGCTGGGTAAAGAACGTTCCTCGCTTGAAGCGATTGTCGACACCCTCGACCAAATGTCTCAGGGTCTGGAAGATGTTTCCGGCCTGCTGGATCTGGCTGTAGAAGCCGACGACGAAGAAACCTTTAACGAAGCCGTTGCTGAACTCGATACGCTTGACGAAAAACTGGCGCAACTGGAGTTCCGTCGTATGTTCTCTGGCGAATATGACAGCGCCGATTGCTACCTCGATATCCAGGCCGGTTCCGGCGGTACTGAAGCGCAGGACTGGGCAAGCATGCTGGAGCGTATGTATCTGCGCTGGGCAGAAGCACGCGGCTTCAAGACCGAAATTATTGAAGAGTCAGAAGGGGAAGTGGCCGGGATCAAGTCCGTGACCATTAAGATTTCTGGCGAGTATGCCTACGGCTGGCTGCGTACGGAAACCGGCGTTCACCGTCTGGTGCGTAAGAGCCCGTTCGACTCCGGCGGTCGTCGCCATACCTCGTTTAGCTCCGCGTTCGTTTACCCGGAAGTGGATGACGATATTGATATCGAAATCAACCCGGCGGACCTGCGTATCGACGTGTATCGCGCATCCGGCGCGGGCGGTCAGCACGTTAACCGTACAGAATCTGCGGTGCGTATTACTCACATCCCGACCGGGATTGTGACGCAGTGCCAGAACGACCGTTCCCAGCACAAGAACAAAGACCAGGCCATGAAGCAGATGAAAGCGAAGCTTTATGAACTGGAAATGCAGAAGAAAAACGCTGAGAAGCAGGCGATGGAAGACACGAAATCCGACATCGGCTGGGGAAGCCAGATTCGTTCTTACGTCCTGGATGACTCCCGCATTAAAGACTTGCGTACCGGGGTTGAAACCCGTAACACGCAGGCGGTGCTGGACGGCAGCCTGGATCAATTTATCGAAGCAAGTTTGAAAGCAGGGTTATGAGGAACCAACATGTCTGAACAACACGCACAGGGCGCTGACGCGGTAGCCGATCTTAATAACGAACTGAAAACGCGTCGTGAGAAGCTGGCTGGCCTGCGCGAGCAGGGTATCGCTTTCCCGAACGATTTCCGTCGCGATCACACCTCAGACCAACTGCATGCTGACTTCGATGCGAAAGAGAACGAAGAGCTGGAAGCGCTGAACATCGAGGTATCCGTTGCAGGCCGCATGATGACCCGTCGTATCATGGGGAAAGCGTCCTTTGTGACGTTGCAGGACGTGGGTGGCCGCATTCAGCTGTACGTTGCCCGTGACGATCTGCCGGAAGGCGTTTACAACGAGCAGTTCAAAAAATGGGATCTCGGCGACATCCTCGGCGCGAAAGGGAAGCTGTTCAAGACCAAAACGGGCGAACTGTCTATCCATTGCACCGAATTGCGTCTGTTGACCAAAGCGCTGCGTCCGCTGCCGGATAAATTCCACGGTCTGCAGGATCAGGAAGCGCGTTATCGTCAGCGTTACCTGGATCTCATCTCTAACGATGAATCCCGCAACACCTTTAAAGTGCGTTCTCAGATCCTGGCCGGTATCCGTCAGTTTATGGTCGGTCGCGGCTTTATGGAAGTTGAGACCCCGATGATGCAGGTGATCCCTGGCGGTGCGTCTGCGCGTCCGTTTATCACCCATCATAATGCGCTGGATCTGGACATGTACCTGCGTATTGCGCCGGAACTGTACCTGAAGCGTCTGGTGGTTGGCGGTTTCGAGCGCGTGTTCGAAATCAACCGTAACTTCCGTAACGAAGGGATCTCCGTGCGTCATAACCCAGAGTTCACCATGATGGAACTCTACATGGCGTATGCGGACTATAAAGATCTGATCGAACTGACCGAGTCTCTGTTCCGTACGCTGGCGCAGGACGTGCTGGGTAAAACGGAAGTCCCTTACGGCGATGAAGTGTTTGATTTCGGTAAGCCGTTCGAAAAACTGACCATGCGCGAGGCTATCAAGAAATACCGTCCGGAAACGGAAATGGCTGAACTGGATAACTTCGACTCTGCCAAAGCGATCGCTGCATCTCTCGGTATCAAGGTCGAGAAGAGCTGGGGTCTGGGTCGTATCGTGACTGAAATTTTCGAAGAAGTGGCCGAAGCGCATCTGATTCAGCCGACGTTCATTACCGAATACCCGGCAGAAGTGTCTCCGCTGGCGCGTCGTAATGACGAGAACCCGGAAATCACCGATCGCTTTGAGTTCTTCATCGGCGGTCGTGAGATCGGCAACGGCTTTAGCGAGCTGAACGATGCGGAAGATCAGGCGCAGCGCTTCCAGGATCAGGTTGACGCGAAAGCGGCGGGTGACGACGAAGCGATGTTCTTCGACGAAGACTACGTCACCGCGCTGGAGCACGGTCTGCCGCCGACCGCGGGTCTGGGTATTGGTATCGACCGTATGGTTATGCTGTTCACCAACAGCCACACCATCCGTGATGTGATCCTGTTCCCGGCGATGCGTCCGGTAAAATAAGCTTCACGGCGACGGCTAATAAAAAACCTCGGCTGACATGCCGGGGTTTTTTATTTCTGACGGCTAAAGTTAAGGAGTGACGCTCGCGCCGTATCGTTTGACGCCTGCATCACCATCCACGGACTGAAAGCCCACGGCGTTGCGCTAATTCCGCGCAGAACCTCCTCCAGATCGCTCCACTGATAGTCCATCACTTCATCGCTATTGATCTGCAGTTCACTGGTCACTCGTGCGGCATAGACCGGGCAAACCTCATTCTCTACGATCCCGCCGGGATCGGTTGCCCGATAGCGGAATGTCGGGTAGACGGAAGTCAGGTTGGTAATCTCTACACCCAGTTCATGACGGCAGCGGCGGACGACAGCTTCTTCTTGGCTTTCACCCCGTTGAGGGTGGCCGCAAACCGAGTTCGTCCAGACTCCGGGCCACGCCTTTTTTACCAGCGAACGGCGGGTCACCAAAAGCTGCCCCTCTGCATTGAACAGCCAGGAAGAGAAGGCGAGATGCAGTGGTGTGTTGGCGGTGTGGGCGGTGTATTTTTCCAGCGTGCCGGAAGGGGTGTCCTGTGCATCCAGCAAAATGACGTGTTCCTGTTGCATAATGTCTCACTGTCAATCTTAAGCACATACCAGTATATGAGATCTCGGGACGCAATGATTAGCTCAGGGAGCGTTTAACGCTGAAATTCGACATCCGCAGCTTGCGATACGGATGTCGGGGCAGGAATGTGATGTCAGAAAAACAGCAGCATAAACCGGAAGCGACTTTCAATACCCAGCGCAATGCCGTCAGAAACAGCGGGTATCGACATCAGCATGAGCAACAGCAGGGTAATCAGGCAGCGCCAAAAGAGATTCATGCTATTCATCCTGCTGATTTTTTTTCAGCTTGCGCATCAGCAACCACATTCTCACCGTTCTGACCTTCAGGTTTTTATCGGAGATGGATTCCTGTACCAGCCCGGTATGATGGTGGTAGCCATTGAAAAACAGATTCAGTACAACCGCGCTGAAGGTGGCCAGCATGATGCCGCTGTGTAGCAACGGCTGGAGAACAGCTGGCAGGCGAGAGAAAAAGTCATGCGATAACGTCGGCGTCATGCCAACCCCCAGGCTGATGGCCACAATGTAGAGGTTGTAGCGGTTCGTGGTGTAATTGCAGCGCGAGAGAATGCGGATCCCGGTTGCCAGTACCATGCCAAACATCACCAGACCTGCGCCGCCGAGGACGAATTGCGGAATGGAGGCGACCAGAACCGCCATTTTCGGCACCATGCCAAACAAAATTAAGATGACGCCAGAGGCGATGCAGACCCATCGACTGTGCACGCGCGTGACGCTGACCAGTCCAACGTTTTGGGAAAACGAGGTGTGGGGAAAGCTGTTGAACAGTCCGCCAATCATTGTCCCGACGCCATCCACGCGCAGGCCGCGAATGATATCTTGTGATGAGAGTTTACGACCGACGATTTCGCCGAGCGCCAGGAACATGCCCATCGATTCAATAAACACAATGATTAACACGGCCGTCATGGTCAGAATCGACACCGGATCAAAGACGGGGGTACCGAAGGCCATTGGGGTGACAATCGCGAACCACGAGGCATCGTGCAGGCCTGACAAATTCACTTCATTCATCATCCACGACAACGCAAAGCCAAAGATGATCCCCAGCAGGACCGCGACATTGGACATGAAGCCTTTGGCAAATCGGGTGATTAATAAAATAAAAATTAAGACCGCAAATGAAATCCCTAAATAGACCGGATTCCCATACTCAGGATTACCTTTCCCGCCAGCCGCCCAGTCAACACCCACCTGAATAATGCTCAGACCAATCGAAGTGATCACCACGCCCGTTACCAGCGGGGGAAATAAGGGCATCAGGCGACCGACAAGCGGTGCTAAGAGTGTGGTGATCACGCCAGCGGCAATGGTTGAGCCAAAAATGCCCAACAGACCGATATCTGGATTGATGCCAATCGCAATCATTGGCGTCACTGCGGCAAACGTCACCGACATAATCACGGGCAGGCGAATCCCCATAAAGCGGCCGATGCCAATACATTGCAGCAGGGTAACGATCCCGCAGCAGAAGAGATCCGAGCTGATTAACAGCGCAATGGCTTCTTTGCTGAGGCCGAGTCTGTCGCCAATCATCAGTGGTACAGCGACCGCGCCCGCGTACATGACCAGCACATGTTGCAGACCGAGTACGACCAGCTTGCCAGGCGATAATATACGGTCAACCTCATCGGTGGCGCGGCCTTGCCCCGACGGTGAGGGAAGTTGGGAATCTATGGCGCTCATGCGTTTTCTCCTGAATGGCGAGGCCGATAGAACAGCTCCGCGCGCGTTTGCGCGGAGCATCGCTTAAATAGCCCATCCGCCGGCGTAGAACGCCACCAGCGCGACGGTAATGATGACGGTACCGATATTCAGCTTCTGCCATTCCCGGGCAAAAACGCGACCGACAACCAGCGTCACGAAACCGAGCATAATGCCGGTGACGATATTGCAGGTCAGGACGATAAAGACCGCGCAGACCAGACCGGCCATCGCATCGATGAAGTCATCGAAATCCAGTTTTGAGACGTTACTGAGCATCAGTAGACCGACATACATCAGCGCAGGCGCCGTCGCATAGCCTGGGATCAGGTAGGAGAGAGGAGACAGGAACAGGATAAGCAGGAACAAACAGCCGACGATGGTGGCGGTCAGTCCTGTTTTTCCTCCGGCGGCGGTACCCGCAGCGGATTCAATATAGACGGCGGCCGGCGCTGCGCCCACCAGTCCGGAGAATACGGAGCTGATGGAGTCGCTGGTCAACGCTTTACCGCCGTTGATGATCTGGTTGTCTTTATCCAGCAGATTCGCTTGTCCGGCGACGGCGCGGATAGTACCGGTGGCATCAAATACCGCCGTCATCACCAGCGCCAGTACGCTGGGCAGTACCGCAGGCTGTAAGGCTCCCATGATATCAAGGCTAAAAATCAGAGACTTACCATCTTCACCGCTCAGGCTGGGCATGGCGACCAGACCGTGATATTTGACGGCAGGGTCAAATATCAAACCGATAATCGAGATGGCGATAATCACCAGCAGGATCCCGCCGGGAACCCGGCATTTCTCCAGCCCGAAGATGACCGCCAGCCCCAGCAGACTCATCAGAACCGGAAAAGAGGTAAATGCGCCGAGTGCCACCGGAAGCCCTTCCAGCGGGTTTTTAATCACCATACCGACGCCGTTTGCCGCGATCAGTAACAGGAACAACCCAATGCCAATCCCTGTGCCATGCGCGATGCCCATGGGTAAGTTTCGCAGGATCCAGGTCCGGACCCCGGTAACCGAGATGGCGGTAAAGATCACCCCCATCAGAAATACCGCGCCGAGGGCGACAGGAATCGAAATGTGTTGCCCCAGCACCAGGCTGAATGCGGTGAAGGCGGTCAGCGAAATGGCGCAGCCGATCGCCATCGGCAGGTTGGCCCACAGCCCCATCAACAGCGAGCCGAAGCCTGCGACGAGACAGGTGGCGACAAAGACGGCGGCGGGCGGGAATCCCGCTTTTCCCAACATTCCGGGCACAACAATGACTGAATAGACCATCGCCAGAAAGGTGGTCAACCCGGCCAGTATTTCCTGGCGCACGGTACTGCCACGCGCCGTAATCTTGAAGTAATTATCCAGCGCGCCGCGTGGTTTCGACGTGCCGGGGGTTTGCAGAATATCTCCAGACATAATGATGTCCTCAGCAGGATGTTAGCGTTCTGTCAGGTCCGTTCGTACACCAGACGCCCGTCGACGTAAGTGCGGTAAATAGAGCGATCGTCGCCCAGCGTCATCATCACGAACAATTTGTCGACCAGGGATGTTGAGTTGTCATAGCGCAGTTGTTGCAGCGGCGTCGCTGTCGGTTCCAGCACCACAAAATCTGCCTCTTTGCCCGGCATAAAGTTACCAATCAGATTGTCGAGGCCCAGCGCCTTCGCACCGCCGAGCGTCGCCAGGTAAAAGGCTTCGTATGCCGAGAGTCGGTAACCCTGTAGTTGCACCACTTTGTAGGCTTCGTTCAGCGTTTGCAGCATGTTGAAGGTGGTACCGGCGCCGATATCGGTCCCCATACCGACGTTGATCTTCTTCCTCCAGGCTTTTTGCAGATTGAACAAACCGCTGCCGAGGTAGAGGTTTGAGGTCGGACAAAAGGCGATGCTGGAGTGGGTTTCGCTCAGGCGATCCCACTCTTTCTCTTCCAGATGTACACAGTGGGCGAAGACGCAGTTTTTTCCGGTCAGTCCGTACTGGTGATACACATCCAGATAACCGTCATGTTCCGGATAGAGCGCCTTAACCCAGGCAATTTCATCTTTGTTTTCACAGAGATGGGTATGGACCCAGGTATCGGGATATTCTTCCCGCAGACGCTGCGCCATCGCCATCTGCTGTGGAGAGGAGGTCGGGGCAAAGCGCGGCGTGATGGCATACAACAGGCGGCCATTTTTATGCCAGCGCTCAATCAACGCCTTACTTTGCAGGTAGCTGCTCTCGGCGTCGTCCAGAAGGTAATCCGGCGCGTTACGGTCCATCATCACTTTGCCGGCGATCATGCGCATATTGATATGGCTGGCGGCTTCAAATAGCGCATCCACGGACTGCGGATGCACCGTGCCAAAAACCAGCGCGCTGGTGGTGCCGTTACGCAACAGTTGCTTGATGAAAAAAGCCGACATCTCGCGCGCGTATTCCAGATCCTCATAGCGTCTTTCGGTCGGGAAGGTGTGCTTATTCAGCCATTCCAGCAACTGCTCGCCATAGGCACCGACCATTTCGCTCTGGGGGTAGTGGATATGCGTATCAACGAATCCCGGCACGACCAGTTTTCCGCGATAGTCACGGACACGGATGGCGTCAGGGATCCGGTGTTTTCCCGCTTCCCACTCACCAAACCATTCGACTTTTCCCTGGCGAATCAGCAGCAATCCGTCTTCCAAAAATCGCAGGGCTGAGGCGATCTCTTCCGGGTTTTCGACGGTGCGGGTGACATCAATAAAGCTGCCGCGCACCGCTTTCAACGTGTGTTCTCCAGACATCGTAAACTCCTTTACCGTTAATCCGTTTCCTCCGGGGAGATGATGCCCGGCAGCACTTCTTCAGGCCGGTAGCCTCCAGGGAGAATGATATTCAGTAGAATGGCAGTCAGACCGCCCGCGCAGATGGGGTTTTCCACCAACACATAAATTGAGGCAGGCAGGATTTTGAATATTTCCGGGTCATAGGAGACGCCCAGACCCAGTCCCAACGAAGTAGCGACAATCAACGTTTCACGGCGCTTAAGCCCGTTGGTGATGATGATGCGGATCCCGGCGATTGCGATCATCGAGAACATTAGCGTCATCGCGCCCCCCAGCACCGCCGAAGGAATGGTGGTAAAGAAGCCGCCAATCATTGGAAACAGTCCAAGCAGCACCAGCATGACGGCGATGGTGCGGCCGATATAGCGAGAGGCGACGCCGGTCATCTGGATAACGCCGTTGTTTTGCGCAAAGGTCGTCAATGGCAGTGAACCCACCGCAGAGGCAATGACGGAGACCAGCCCATCGGCCAGCACGCCGCCCTTGAGGCGTGACTGATATTCATCCCCCTGAATGGGGCGTCTGGACACCATCGCGGTCGCGGTAATGTCGCCGACGGCTTCCAGCACGCTGAGCAGATAAATGGTCCCAACCACCAGAAAGTGATGAAAGTTGAACTGGAAACCGTACTTAAAAGGGGTTGGGATGGTGACCCACGGCAGATTGCGCATACTGCTGAAATCCACCATGCCAAGGCACAGAGAGACGATATAGCCCACACACAGCCCGATCGCGATGCCGCCCATTCTCAGTAACGGACTGCGGCAGCAGTTAAAACCGATCACCACGATCAGCACCAGCAACCCGACGCCGATGTTCTCGTAGTTTCCGTAGGTGCCGCTGCTTTTCGCCGCAAAGCCGCCGCCAAAATCGATGATCCCGACTTTAATCAGGCTCAGGCCAATCATTAGCACCACAATGCCGCTGACGGTCGGAGTGATGACTCTGCGCAAGTAAGGCAAAATGAAAGACGATCCCACCACCAGAAATGCCCCGACAAATGAAACGCCGAGCAGCGATGACATGATCAACTCTTCATGGAATCCGTCGTTTTTCATCCCGCTGCCCAGGGCAATCATCACCGTGACAAACGAAAAATTGACCGACTGAATCGAGAGTAAGCCGGAACCGACCATGCCATAGCGATTGACCTGCAGCCAGGTGCCGATGCCAGATGCAATCATCGCCATTGAGACCAGATAGGCGGTGGTTTCCGCTGACAGCTGTAGCGCGGTGCCGACAATTAATGCGGGCGTGACCATGGGGACAAAGATGGCCAGCAGGTGGGTGATCGCGCCGATAATAGACTGATGAAAGGGAGGGCGATCCTCCAGTTCGTAAATCAGATCTGAGCCTGCACGTGATATATCAGACATCCCTTCACTCCTTAATAAGTAAATTTGATCATCTGAATCAGCAGAATTAAATTCTGCGAATTTGAGGCGCAGGTTGCCCTGAGAACGGCTTATCTCATTTCCGCAGACGGCATTTAATCATTATTGAGTCATGAGAGCGGGCCGCCTGAGCGGCCCACGTCGTTACATTTTTTCCAGCGCGGTCAGTATTTTCTCCGGTGTGAAATGCCATTCGCGTAACCATACGCCACAGGCATCATGAATGGCGGTGGCAATGGCAGGCGCCGCGCCGTTAACGCCAATTTCAGAGATCGATTTAGCGCCAAAGGGGCCAACCTTATCGTCGCTCGGCACCAGCACGGCACGAAAATCCCGGGGGATGTCGCCAATTTTGGGCGCACCGTAACTGCGCAGATCGCGGGTCAGCGGATGGCCTTCGGCATCATAGAGGATCTCTTCGCTCAGGCTATGGCCGATGGCCCGCATCGACGCACCGTAAATTTGCCCCAGTGCGAGTTCCGGGTTGACCGGTGTGCCGCAGTCCAGCAGCGCGTAGAACTTGTCGAGACGGATTTCACCGGTTCGGGTGTTCACCGCGACCTCGGCGAAGTTCGCTCCATACGGGAATGCGAAGTCTGCGGTGATGTAACTGGCCGTGGCGACCAGCGTGCCAAAACCGGTTCCCGTCTCCGCTTTGTGCGCGATCTCAGCGTAACTCACTTCGCCCTGCTTGCCGCGTACAACGCCAGGTGACGCCAGTTGAACGTCAGCAACGGGTTCGCCCAGCATCTGCGCACCGTGAAAGAGGATTTTTTCACGCAGGTTTTCTGCTGCTTTACGCGCCGCGTTCCCCGAGAAGCAGGTGCCGGATGAGGCGTAAGCGCCTTTGTCGAAGAGCGCATGGTCAGTATCGCCAGAGATGACATGCACCTCTTCTGGTGCACAGTGCAGTACTTCCGCCGTCAGTTTAGTGACAACCGTATCCAGCCCAGTGCCGATATCTGCGCCGCCGGAGTGGACGATGAAGGTGCCATCGGACTCCAGTTTGATCATGCAGTTCGCCTGATCGATGTCCGGGATCCCTGATTTCTGCATAATAATGGCGACCCCGCGACCGGTACGCCAGTCACCGTCCTGCGGTTTGGGCGAGGACCAGTCGATCATCTTCCGCCCCTGACGCAGGATCTCTTCCAGTGCGCAACTGGCTGCGGAGGGAACGGAGGTTGGCGCTTTCCCTTCACCGATCGCGCCGAGTATTTTCAGTTCTTGTCCTTCGTGAACCCGATTGCGTTCGATGATCTCCAGTTGGTCAATTTGCAGCTGTTCGGCAAGCTCGGCTAACGCCATTGTCATCGCAAAGGTGCCTTTCGGTGCGCCATAGCCCTGATAGGCTCCTGTCGGGCAGATATTGCTGTAGTACGTGGTGACCTGGAAATCGACATTGTCGCAAGGGTATAGCGGTAACGAGAGTGCCGGGCCGTTGCTCGGCACGGTTAACGAATGGTTGCCATAAGGGCCAGTATTGGCGCGGAAGTCCATTTTGACCGCCGTCAGGCGACCATCTTTCTTCGCGCCAAGTTTGACCGTGACTTTTGCAACGTGACGGGAGGTATTGGCAATAAACTCCTCTTCACGGGTATAGCGGAAATAGACCGGGCGTCCGGTCACGCAGGTCGCCCATGCGCAGACTTCTTCCAGCAGGATATCCTGTTTAGAACCAAAGCCGCCGCCGACGCGCTCCTTAATGACGTGGACCTTATGCTGCTTCATGCCAACGAGACGGGCAACCTGGCGGCGCAAGTGCCACGGTACCTGCGTTGAGGCGTGAATGATCAGGCGATCGCCGTCCATGCGGGTAAAGCAGATATGAGGCTCTGCCGGGCACTGCTGCGCCTGTGTGGAGTGATAAGTACGCTCGATGATCACATCCGCTTCGGCAAATCCTTTCTCCATATCGCCGATATGACCATGAATGCTGGCGGCGATATTTTTTCGCGGGCGTGAACCAATCGGGAAGTTGATGATCATGTGTTCGCCACGTTGAGCGGCATGGCGGTTGTCTTCTTCCAGCGTCTCCGGCGCGCCAGCGACGTATACCACCGGTTCATCGTGTACGACGGGCGCATCGTCCGCCATGGCTTCGTCAATCGACAATACCGGCTTAAGCACATCATATTTCACATCGATGAGTTCGAGCGCGGCCAGCGCAATCTCTTCGCTCTCTGCAACCACGGCGGCAACACGATCGCCGACGTGACGCAGTTTCTTACCGAACATGCGACGGTCGAGCGGGGAGGGTTCCGGCGCACTTTGTCCGCCGGGCGTATAGTAGATGTCGGGACAGTTGCGGTGGGTGATCACGTGAACCACGCCGGGCAACGCTTCGGCTTTGCTGACGTCAAGATGAGTTATCAACGCATGGGCATGCGGACTGCGCAGCATTTTAATGACGCAGGCGTCGGGAGTGATACGGTCTTCCACATAGCAGGGTTTGGCCTGGACCATTTTGGCGGCATCGGTTTTTGGCCAGGGTTTACCAATCACCGCGAGATCGTCGCGGAACGTGGGGGCGACAGTCATACGGGCTTGCGGATCGTTTTTGCGCGCCACCGCCAGTTCGATCACCTGATAATATTGCTGCCAGCCGGCATCACGACTGAACAGACCGGACAACGCATCGTCAATCTCTTCACGGTCAGGAATCGCGATGCGTTCCAGCAGATCGGTGATGATCAATGCGGCAGCCGGATCGTTATAACCAGACTGCACAACACCGACATCCACCATCGCCTGTTGTACCAGGCTCAACGCATTCCATTTACCGAGTGATTCGCTGGTGCGGATCTCCGCGTGATCCAACTGCGCGGCAATCAGTAATGAGGCATTGACGATGCGACCGTTGTAGAGAATCGCGTCCGAACCGGCGAAACCGAATCCGTCGTCACTGTTGCGCACGGAGTGCATGCCCAGGTTAAACAGCAGCGTCTGTACGTTTTCGCCCGGGTTAATCTTCATTTCACGGACCATGCCGTTCAATGTGAAGTGAATCATCATACAACGTCCTCCCCGGCCATCAGACAGTCGGCATACAGATCGGCTACGACCACGCCGGTGATATAGCGCTTATAGGCCGCGCTGCCCCGAATATCATCCTGTGGGAATATGGCGTTTGCGACCGCCTGTTCCAGTTCCGTCCCTTCGCGCGTTTGTGTTTCCACATCATGCAGGCGCAGTGCTTTGTCCGCCACGCCGTCCAGCGCGATGCAAATGCCACCGTGTTCTGTTAACGCGACCGCTGCGGTCACGACGGTTAATCCGGCCTGTGAACGGCTCACTTTGCGGGTGGCGCAAGGGCGGAAGGGATCTTTAATGATAATTTCGGTGAGCAGGCGATCGCGTGGATCGGCGAGATAGCTTTCCAGTGACAGGGTTTCGCCATCACCAAACACCAACTGAGCGTCCAGCGCCAGCAGGACGGGGAGTAACACGGACTCTTGCTGTTGTGCGGCAATCTCGCCGCCGAGGGTAGACTGATTGCGTAGATGGCGGGAGTAGATAAAGCCGATCGCCTCCCGCAGTGCCGCCGGAAGATAGCGGGCGTCGTGCAACGGTTGCAGGCGAGTCATCGCCCCAATACGCAATGCGCCATTGTCCCAGTCGATCCACTCCAGCTCCAGATCCTGCAGTGAAATGGCAATCTGTTTGTGGGTACGCGTTGGCGTCGCGTTGAGTTTGCTGCCCCCGGCAAACCAGACGGCGTCCTCCTGATAGCGGCGCTTGAGTTCCAGCGCCTGGTCAACGGAGTCGGGCCTGAAAAATTGTTCAATCATCATCATTCCTCATCACTCCCTCTCCCGTTCAGGAGAGGGTACGGGCTATGCCAGCGCATCCATTCGCCGCCACATGTTGGCGGCGGCTTTTCGGGCCTGCGCATAAATGGAATCGGTATCGAAAGTGAACTGACGGTCTTCATACACCATCACGCCATTCACCATCACGCTGTGCACGCTGCCTGAACCGAGACCGAAAGCGATATGCCCGGCAACGTTTTCAGCGATCAGCGGCGTCGGCGACGAATAGTCGAGGAGGGTTAAATCGGCTTTATAACCGGCTTGCAGTTGGCCAAAATTTTCTCCGAAATTGCGGTGCAACAGTTCGTTGCCGTTCGCCAGTGCTTTCGCAAAGCTGTCAGGCCACAGAGGACCGCCCGCGTCGCGATGTTTGAAGAAGGCAAATTTCATCTCTTCAAGCATGTCGGAGCCGATGCCGTCCGTCCCCAGCGCCAGATTGCGAATATGGGTAAGGTGGTGGTTATAGCCCACATGGTTATTCATGTTGGAGCGGGCATTGTGTACCAGGAAGGCATCTTGCTGATTCAGCAGCGCGATATCTTCCGCAGACAGGTACAGGCCGTGTGCGACCAGCGTTTTACGGTCGATGAGCCCATATTCCGCCAACCTGACCAGCAGGTCTTTACCGTACAGATGATGACTGTGGGAGACATCGTAGCTGTCTTCCGCCGCATGGATATGCAGCCCACGCCCGGTAGCGTTGATGGCCTCGCGTAGCATCTCCAGACCGGCGTCGGGCACGGTAAAGGGGGCATGCGCGCCAATGTGCGCTTCCACCAGATATGGCTCGCTACCGCTCTCCCGTGCATGGTCTATCTGACGGGCGAAGCGGATATTCTCTTCGACGCCTGCCTGTAGCTCTTTGATTCCCTCGTTACGGTCGGTGGTTTCAAAGCAGGTCATTGCCCGCAGGCCGACTTTTAAAAAGGCTGAACGCAGCGTAGAGAGCGAACCCTGTATGTAGCCAGGTGAAGCATGGTGATCGATAACTGCAGAACATCCGCTCTTAATCGCCTCCAGTGAGCAAATCAGTCCGCTGTAGTAGAGCGACTCTTCGTCCAGAGCCCGGTCCAGGCGCCACCACAGGTTTTTCAACGTTGAGATAAAGTCCGGACTGGGGGCGATATTGGCCTGGATCCCGCGCGATAAACCGGAGTAAAAGTGGTTATGCGCGCAGACCAGCCCCGGCATCACGATTCGTCCATGCATCTCTTTCCATTGTGCCTGCGGGTAGCGCTGCGTCAGGGCGTCACCCACCTCAACAATAACGTCTTTGTCGATCGCAATATCCACCCCTTCACGCACGCTGGCCGGATGAAGTTGTACAGCGGTGACATTTTTCAGAATCAACATGATTACACCTCCACGCGGCCTAACAGGTAATGGTGATGCTGGTGGACATAGCTGATGACGCGGCACATATCATCCAGTTCCGGCGGGATGCTGGCGAACTGCCCATCATGGCTGATGTTTAACACCCAGCTTTGGTCATTCAGCCGGACTCTGACCCGATCGTCTTCCACCAGGAAACCCGGGTTGCTGCTGTTGTCGAAATCCTGCGGCAGGCTAAAGAGCGTGACTTTGTCTTTATACGGCTTGCCCTGCCACGGACAGAATTGAGCGCAGTTACCGCATTCGTTGCAGTAAGCGTCCAGGTGCAGCGTCTGGAAGCGGTTCTGGAATCCCGGCACGGGAATTGACACATTGGCGCGGTTCGGACAGACATCCACGCATTTGCTGCAGACATAGTTGCATTCAAGGCAGCGGGCCGCTTCCTGGGCGACAAAGGCGTCACGGTCGTCTTTATCGACCCTCGCGACCGCGATCTCGCCTTTACGCTGATAGATTTCAGCGGGGCTAACGTTATTCCAGCGCTTATCGCCATGGTGGGAGCGGATATTTTCCCGCCAGAGGATGGTATCCGTGGCCCGACGCGCAGAGCCGATGGCGGCAACAATGGATGACGGACCACGCTGGACGTCGCCAATCATGAACACGTCAGTGAGGCGGGTTTCGCCGTTGTTGTTCACCTCTGGCCAGCCTTTGCTGTCCACCGGAACACCCATTGCGTTCAGCGCTTCGGTATCCTGCTGTTCACCAATGGCGGTAATCAGACTATCGATGTGCAGAGTCAGCGTTTCGTCGGTTTCCACCGGACGGCGACGTCCTTTCTCATCCGGCTCCCCGAGCGTCATGACGCGCAGGGTGAGTGTGCCATCCGCATCAAAGCGTTCTGGATTGTTGAGGAAACGGAACTCAACCCCATCGTGCAGGGCTTCTTCATACTCTTCACGCCAGGCGGGCATCTCCTGCAGCGAACGGCGGTAGACCACGGTGACTTTTTCCACACCCGGTACGCGCAGTGCCGCACGGGCGCAGTCCATCGCCGTGTTACCCGCGCCGACGATCGCCACATGCTTACCGAGCGTCAATGCAGTTCCCTGGTTGTATTCACGCAGGAAGGGAAGCGATTTCCAGATGTTGGGGTTGTCGCCATCGAGCTTCACGCCGCTGTTTTTATCCGTACCGGTTGCGATCAGAACATAGTGGAACCCCTGATCTTTCAGGCCCTGTACGGTCAGATCTGGCGCACAGCTATATTCGAACTTCACGCCATGATCGGCGACAAAATCGATATCGTGCTGGATGAGCTCTGCCGGAATACGAAACTGGGGAATGATATTTTTCACTACGCCGCCCGCGTTGGCTTCGCGTTCAAATAGCGTCACCGGGTGTCCTGCCCGGGCAAGGAAGTAACCGGCAGCAAGCCCGGCAGGACCCGCGCCGATGATCGCAACCGGATGACGTGAGCCCGAGCCTGCGGGTTTGTGCCAGCGCTGTTTGTATTCATCCCACCCTTTTTCCAGCGCCACTTTTTTCAGTTCACGGATGTTGAGGGCGCTGTCATAGTCCAGACGGGTACAGTTGTACTGGCACTGATGATCGCAGATATGACCAGTGATTGCGGGGAGGGCGTTTCGCTGATAAATCAGCTCCAGCGCGTCGGCATAACGCTGCTCGCCCAGCAGGCGAATATACTCCGGAATGTCCTGTTTGATGGCGCAGGCCGTAATACAAGGGGCGACGTAGCAGTCGGTCAGCGGCAAGCCGTCGGCCACTTCAATACGCTCTTCAGGTTTCCAGTGTTTCTGGGTGTAGGCCATCGTGATGGCCTCTTCCGCCAGTCGATTCAGACGTTCGACATCGACATGCTCCATTCCCCACGCATCCGAGGACTCCAGTTCACGCATACAGGCGCTGAGTCGCAGGTAACCGCCTGGTTTTAACAGGTCAGTCGCCATGGTGATCGGACGAATGCCGGTGTCAAAGATATCGCGGATGGTTAACTGGCTGGCGCCGCCGGAATAGGAGATGGGCAATTGGCCGTCGAACGCCCGGGAAAGCACGGCCGCCACGTTGATTGAGAGCGGGAACAGCGCCCGGCCGGACATATACATCTCTTCGCCGGGAAGCGCACCTTTGTTATTAACGGTGCCAAGGGTGTTAGTGAGTTTGACGCCAAAACCCAGCGACTTTTCTTTTGCCAGCGCCATCAGGCGCTGCAACATTTCCAGCGCCTGGGTGAGCTTAAGATCGTGCTCAAATGACTCTTCTTTTAAGCCGATATAACCGAAGCCGCAGTTGTCCAGAATTTCACGCACCCGAGGATAGCCCAGCAGTGTCGGATTCAGCTTCACAAAGGTATTCAGCCCTTTTTCTTCCAGCATGTAGCGGCAGATGGCTTCGATTTCGTGCGGCGGGCAGCCGTGCATGGTGGATAGCGTGACGCCCTGCACCAGTTTTGCGGGAATGCGCGCCGGTAACGCCTGTAGACGTTCCCGATGTTCGTTCAACCCGTGGCGCGCCAGGAATGTCTCATCGTGTAGCCACTGCTGTAGCGTGTCACGATACTGTGCGAACTTAGGATGCGCTGACGCGTCCATCATGTTGTCGATGAACTGCTGCATAGGCGGTTGCTTGATGCCGTCAAGGTTATAGCCGACGCTCATATTAAAAATGAACGGCTTACCGGTATCGGCTCCCGAAGGTTGCAGCAGTTGCTCCAGTAAATGCAGGGCGAACCAGGCTTTAAGATACTCATCCCACGCTTTCAGCAGCGTAAATTCAGTCGACCATTCGGTATTGAAGCACTCATCCTCCGCATCAATACAGGGTTTTTCCAGCTCCAGCCGATCGAGAATCTGGACCGTTTTGAGTTCAATGAACCGACCGCCAGTCAGCCAGGAGGTGATGATATTTTGTGCAAGCTGAGTGTGCGGGCCGGCGGCGGGGCCGACGGGGGTGGCACAGGTTTCACCGAATACGCTTATCGATTTGCCTTTATCCGGTGAATAGAACTGCTGCTCAGGAATACCAAAGATCGAGCGCTGCTGCTGATATTCATCAAATAGGCGCGTCAAAAGTTCCTCAAACGGAATCGGACGCATTATATCCCCCATACCCCTCTCCTTAGCTTTACTCGGCTTACTTTCGGTTGTGGCAAGACAGCCGGAAGGCGCGCGTGTTCATAGTTGTCATTGGTTGACCGGGACTGACAAAGCCGGCGGTTTGGAGAAATAGAGCAACATTCGCACCACTCTGACAAAGCGGAGCCATAAAAATATAATTTTGTGAGGCGCTTCTAATCTTAAGTCCGCTTTGTGAAATATCTCACAAACGCTAAATGAGAATGAAAATCAGCCGGGAGAGGTATTGCGATAAGGTATTTCATCATCGCATTCTATTTTCTCAAAAATAGCGGTCGCTTATCATTATGATAAGTGAAAAATGAGGAGGGGAATATTTGAACGCAATCGTTTAACTCCGTATTTACTATTTATCTGTGTCGACGTTGCGCATTGATAAAATCCTCTGGAGTATCAATATCCAGAGTGATTCGGGCATCGTTTATTTCAATGATATTATGTTTTCCGCGCAGCAATGCCTGACGCATACTGCTGACATCCGGTTGTGATATGGCCCGCAACAGGCATGTTTGGGAAAGTAATATAGGATGACCAGGCTGGCCCTGATAGCAAGGGATAAGTGCGTTATCGTTGCGTAAAGCCCAGATTTTACGAAAAATATCGCTGTTCAGTTCAGGCATGTCGCCGTGCGTGATGAAGCAGTGCTCGCTGTGCACGGCGACAGCGCCCACCTTAATTGACGTAAATAAGCCCTGAGCATAATCCGGATTGTACGTAATAATGATATTGGGCTGATTCGCATAGCGATTATGTATCTCAGTTGCGCGGTAACCAGAAACTAATATTACCCTGTTACAAAATTGCAGCGCGTTTTTGATACTTGCATCAAGAATTGTTCCTTCGTGCCAGGGTAACATCATTTTCCATTTTCCCATTCTGGATGATAACCCAGCTGCAGTAATTATACAGTCGACGACAGGCATGGCGATTCCATAATGTCTATTAGACGTTGTGTCACTTCAGAGAGGCTTATGAGTATATCGGGGCATGCTTCTTTATTCTTTGATTTAGGTGCACAGAAACGGCCAACGGTTATTTCAATTGTCGGTGCTGGTGGGAAAACCAGTACTCTTTTCTGGCTTGCTCATCTCTTTCAATTATCAGGTCGACGGGTATTTATCACCACGACGACGCATATGTTTCTGCCTGACCAGGCCTGGCCGACCCTTTTCTGTCGGGAGCCCGCCGGGCTGCCGTATCAGGTGTTAATGCAACCCATCATAACCTGCTTTCGGTCGTGGAAAGCGCCATTGGGAAAAGCGCGTGGTTTCTCACCCGACGCCATCGATGCTCTGGCCAGGCGTTCGGAATGTGACGTGGTTCTCGTCGAGGCAGATGGCGCCCGTGGAATGCCGCTTAAAGCGCCAGATGAGCACGAACCTTGCATACCTGAAAGCAGTTGCTGCGTGATTGCCGTTATGGGTGGACACCTTCTGGGGAAAAGTGTGGGGGCCGAGCAGGTACATCGCTGGCCGCAGTTCGCCGGGATAACAGGCCTGACGGAGGGATCCCCCTTATCGCTGAAGGCGCTTATCCGCCTGGTTCAGCACCCACAGGGGGCTTTCAAAAATGCCCCGCCAGCCAGTCGACGCGTCTGGTTTCTCAATCGTTTTTCTCAATCTGAGAATGCCATTGATGAACGCGAGCTCATCCAGCCGTTATCAGACGGTGATGTGCAGGCAATCTGGCTGGGGAATGCACTGGAAATGCCTGCAATCGCGCGCAGATTTGTGAGATAGCGACGCCGGGAACACCGGGTGACTGAAAGGATATCCATTGAGGTTCGTATGAATATTTTCACAGAGGCTGCAAAACTTGAAGAGCAAAACCGCCCATTTGCGCTGGCGCAGATTGTCGATAGCCGGGGTTCCACGCCCCGCCATTCGGCACAGATGCTGGTACATCAGGATGGGTCTATCGTCGGGACTATCGGCGGTGGCATGGTGGAGCGCAAGGTGATCGACGAGGCGCTGCTGGCGTTACAGGAGAGAAAGCCGCGTATGTTTCATGGCCGGATGGCCCGCAACGGCGCTGATGCCGTCGGCTCGGACTGCGGCGGCGCAATGTCGGTCTTTATTAGCGTGCACGGCCTGCGTCCGCGACTGGTGTTAATCGGCGGTGGGCATGTGAACCGGGCGATTGCCCAGAGTGCGGCGCTGTTAGGGTTTGATATTGCCGTGGCGGATGTTTATCGCGAGAGTGTTAATCCGGAGGCTTTCCCTCCATCTGTACAGTTGTTACATGCCGATTCTTTT
The DNA here is from genome assembly GCF_002880615.1 of Citrobacter freundii complex sp. CFNIH2. Taxonomy (NCBI): domain Bacteria; kingdom Pseudomonadati; phylum Pseudomonadota; class Gammaproteobacteria; order Enterobacterales; family Enterobacteriaceae; genus Citrobacter; species Citrobacter freundii complex sp. CFNIH2. The sequence goes on from NZ_CP025757.1 coordinate 4,957,769, forward strand.
ACCGCGGCAGTGGATGCGCTGGAGATCCGTCCGGACAACTTTGTGCTTATCGCAACGAATAATCAGGATCGGGAAGCGCTGGACAAATTGATCGAGCAACCCGTCGCGTGGTTGGGTTTGCTGGCAAGCCGCCGCAAAGTGCAGTTATTCATGCGTCAGTTGCGGGAAAAGGGTGTCGGTGAAGAGCACATTGCCCGCCTGCATGCGCCTGTGGGTTACAACATTGGCGCCGAAACGCCGCAGGAAATTGCGGTCAGCGTGCTGGCGGAGATCTTACAGGTCAAAAATAATGCGCCTGGCGGACTGATGATGCGCGCCGCGCATCCGTCCGGCCATCAGCGCGTAGTGATTCGCGGTGCAGGGGATATTGCCAGCGGCGTAGCGCTGCGATTGTTCCATGCCGGTTTCAAAGTGATCATGCTGGAAGTGGAAAAACCGACCGTCATTCGCCGTAGTGTCGCCTTTGCGCAGGCCGTCTTTGATGGTGAAATGATCGTGGAAGGCGTGACGGCACGGCTGGCCACCTCGTCGGCAGAAGCGGCGGCGTTAGCCGAACGCGGTTTTATCCCGATTCTGGTCGATCCCGCAGGTTCGTTGATCGATGCGCTGAAACCCGTCTGCGTAGTGGATGCGATTCTGGCGAAACAAAATCTGGGTACGCGAAAAGAGATGGCTCCCGTGACCATTGCGTTGGGGCCTGGGTTTACTGCGGGTGAAGACTGTCATGCAGTGATTGAAACGAATCGTGGACACTGGCTGGGGCAGGTGATTTACGCCGGTTGTGCACAGGAAAATACCGGGATACCCGGCAATATCATGGGGCATACCGCACGGCGTGTGATCCGTGCGCCCGCCGCAGGCATCATGCGCGCCAGGGTGAAACTAGGCGATCTGGTGGAAGAGGGGGACGTCATTGCCTGGATTGGGGAGCATGAAATCAAAGCGCCGCTGTCGGGGATGGTGCGCGGCCTGCTGAGCGACGGTCTGGCGGTGGTGGGAGGATTTAAGATCGGCGATATCGATCCACGCGGCGAGACGGCCGATTTTACCAGCGTCTCCGATAAGGCGAGAGCGATAGGCGGCGGTGTGCTGGAGGCGCTCATGATGCTGATGCATCAGGGGGTGAAGTCAACGAATGAGGTGCTTGAAGTGGCGTAATGTGAATGGCCAGATGGCGCCATGTTTATCCGGCCTGGGAGGAGCCAGGCCGGGTAAGCGAAGCCCCCCGGCGAACGCATAAGATTACTGGCAGATCACGGTTCCGGTTTTTCCTTCAATCCCTTCTTTCGCTTTACTGAGCACCGTAATCAGGGCTTCCCGACCGGGACGGGAGCGAGCGAACGACGCTGCGGCCTCAACTTTCGGCAACATAGAACCTTTGGCGAAATGCCCCTCGCTGATAAAGCGTTCCGCATCACTCAACGACAGGCGATCCAGCCATTGCTCATTTTCTTTACCGAAGTTAATGGCCACTTTTTCGACCGCCGTCAGGATAATAAGCATATCCGCATCGATCATCTCTGCCAGGCGAGCGCTGGCCCAGTCCTTGTCGATCACCGCACTGGCGCCACGCAGATGGTTGCCTTCGCGAATCACGGGAATTCCCCCTCCGCCCACGGTAATGACCACCTGTCCGGCCTCAACCAGCGCGTTGACGGTCTCTTTCTCAATGATGTCCACCGGCTTAGGCGAAGCCACGACACGACGATAACCGCGACCGGCATCTTCTTTGAGTGTATAACCTTGTTTCTCCAGCTGTTCCGCTTCCTGCTGCGTGAAGAATGAACCGATGGGTTTAGTGGGATTCAGGAACGCAGGATCGTGGGCATCGACTTCTACCTGCGTCACCAGCGTGGCGACCGGTTTGTGCATCCCGCGTGAGAGCAATTCTTCGCGTAGTGCGTTTTGCAGATCGTAACCGATATAGCCCTGGCTCAATGCCACGCAAACGGACATCGGCAGCATTGGCGAGTGCGCCTCTGTTTTTGCCGCGGCTTCGAATGCCTGGTTAATCATACCCACCTGCGGCCCATTACCGTGAGTCACGATAACCTCATGACCCTGCGCAATGAGATCCACAATGGCCTGCGCGGTGATTTTGACGGCCTGCATCTGTCCGGCCAGATCTTCACCCAGCGCGTTACCACCCAGCGCGAGCACAATTTTCTTCCTCATTTTTCCTCACTTATCATACACAGTTGTCTGTTTCATAAGCGCCGGTTGGGGTAAACGGCTTACGTCGTAAGAAGCGGCCCCGGCCTGCTTTCCCTGTAAAGACGCCATCGCAGAAGATCGTTTCGCCACGCGACAGCGTTCTGACAATCGCACCCTGACAGCGGAACCCCTCCCAGGGCGAATAATCGGCGTTATCGTGCAGGTGGGCATGATGGATCGTCTGGCTCTGGCGAGGATCGATAATCACCACATCGCCATCAGAACCTGGCGCCAGTAGCCCCTTCTGCGGCCACAAACCGAACAGCCTGGCAGGCATCGCACTGGTTAATGCGACAAAGCGCTCAGGGGTAATTCGCCCGCTCATCACGCCTTCGGAAAAGAGCAGTTGCAGGCGGTTTTCGACGCCGGGCAAACCATTCGGGCAGCGGCTGAAATCGCCGCCTGAGATCTGCTGGCGCTGCGCCATTGAGAAGGTGCAGTGGTCAGTCGCCACGACGTCAATGGCGCCGTCACTGATGCCGCACCAGAGCTTGTCCTGCTCACGTACATTGCGTAACGGCGGGCTGAGAATGAAGTTCAGGCCGTCTTCCCCGTCATAACGGCGTTCATCCAGCAGCAGATATTGTGGACAGGTCTCTATCCACACGGGCTGGTGATTCGCTTTCGCCAGGCGTAAATAGTCCAGCCCCAGACCGTTGGATAAGTGGACGATGTACAACGGCGCGTTCCCCGCGATCTGCGCAAGGTTAATCATCCGGGCGATGGCTTCGGCTTCACATTCCAGCGGTCTGCTCAGGGCGTGATAGCGTGGCGACGTTAAGCCAGCGGCAATGAATTCGGCCCGTTTACTGGCGATGGCGGCGTCGTTTTCCGGGTGGACGGTGGTCAGCGCGCCGGACTTGTGCAAACGACGCAGCACCTGCAAGGTTTCATCATCGTTGAGTTTGTACTGGTAGGTCAGATAGAGCTTAAAGCTGCTGATGCCTTCTTCCACCATCATCGGGATCTCGTCGAGGATGGCATGATTGACGTGCTGAATGACGCCGTGGAAGCTGTAGTCGATCGCCGCTTTGTGCGCGGCGTACCCCTGGTAGACCTCCAGTTGATGACGCAAGCGACAGCCCGTCGGACCAAATCCCATATGGTCGATAATGGTTGTTGTACCGCCACACGCAGCAGCGCGGGTACCGGTAAAAAAATCATCACAGCTACGGGCGAGTCCGGTGTCGATATTGAAATGCGTATGTACATCAACGCCGCCGGGAAAAACGTAGCATCCCGCAGCGTCAATCACTTCGCACGAGGGGGGCGGCGTAATCTCCGCGTCCAGTTGACGAACAATGCCGCTCTCAATCAGCAGGTCCTGTTTTGCCTGTCCGTCGGCGTTAACGACAATGCCATTTTTAATCAATACACGCATAGCACACTCCAGAAATCCCCCGGTAAACCGGGGGAGACAGATGGATCGTTATTTCGTTGCCAGCCAGGACAGTGGAATGGCAGCGTACATCGCGGCGCAGGTCACCAGATGTGATTTCCAGGTTTTTTCGTTTGGCGCGTGGGCTTCGGGTTCTTTACCCGGACCAAAACCGATCACCGGAATACCGTGACGTCCCATAATCGATACACCGTTGGTGGAGAACGTCCACTTGTCGACCACCGGCGCTTTGCCGAACAGGCCTTCATAGGCATTGACCAGCGCTTTGACGGTGAAGTGATCTTCTTCCACTTTCCAGGTTGGGAAGTAGCATTCGGTCGGGTAAACCAGCCCGGTCCAGGAGGGGCGGTCATAGTTGTACATCGAGACCACCGCATTGGCTTTTTTCACTGCCGGCAGGGCGCGGATCTCTTCCAGCGCGCCTTCCCAGGTTTCACCCCAGGTCAGACGACGGTCGATAGAGACAGCGCAACTGTCCGCCACGGCGCAGCGGCTGGGTGAGGTGAAGAAGATTTCGGAAACGGTTAAGGTCCCTTTACCGAGGAAATCATCCCAGGCCAGATGTTGTGACAATTCCTGCAACTCGTTGAGGATTGGGCCCATTTTGAAGATGGCGTTATCACCGCGTTCCGGGGCGGAACCGTGGCAGCTAACTCCCTGCACATCAATGCGTATTTCCATGCGTCCGCGCTGTCCACGATAAACCTGGCAATCGGTCGGCTCGGTGCTGACGACAAATTCCGGACGGATACCGGATTGCTCGATGATGTACTGCCAGCACAGACCATCGCAGTCCTCTTCCTGTACCGTACCGGTGACCAGCAGCGTGTACTCATCTTCCAGGCCGAGATCTTTTATGATCTTCCCGGCGTAAACCATGGACGCCATGCCGCCTTCCTGGTCAGACGTGCCGCGTCCGCCGATCAGTTCGTCGGTCTCCATCCCTTCATAGGGATCGAAATTCCAGTTGTTGATGTTGCCGATACCGACCGTGTCGATATGCGCGTCCATTGCGACCAGGCGCGGACCATGGCCGATGTACCCCAGAATATTACCCATCGGATCGATCTCGACTTTATCGAAACCCACTTTCTCCATTTCTTGTTTGATGCGATGGATAACGCGTTTTTCATCGCAGCTTTCGCTGGGAATGGCGACCATGTCGCGCAGGAAACGCGTCATGTCTTCTTTGTAGTCGTTTGCTTTTTCAAGAATCAGTTTAAAAGGAATGTGCTTAGCCATGACTTTTCTCCAGTGTTCGCTCCCGAATCTCCTGGGGAGCGTTTTTCAATAGGGGTTACAGTGCGACCGGATGTTTGCCTTCCCAGACCACTTCTCGGTAGTGCTTCACATCGGTATCGCCTTCAGTACTGATGACCAGCACAACGGCATCTTTATCTAACGCCAGTTTGTCCATTAGGGCCTGGCGCTGCGGGTGATGATGGACGGCAGCCAGAACGCCCAACCCTACGGCGCCGGACTCTCCGGAGATCACGCGTGGGTCGCTGCCAAAAGGATTACCCAGCACGCGCATGCCCAGCGCGGCGACGCTGTCCTGGCAGGAGATAAATTGGGTGGCGCAGTTGCGCAGAATTTCCCAGCCGAGCGGGTTAGGTTCACCACAGGCCAGACCGGCCATGATGGTCGCCATATCGCCCCCGACGTTGACGATGTCGCCTTTCACGCCGGAACGATAAATGCAGTCCGCTTTGTCGGGTTCGACGATAATGCTGTGCAGGTTTTGCGGGCCATAGACGTCGACCAGGTAGCCCAGCACGCCGCCCGCCATGGCGCCAACGCCAGCCTGTAACAGCACGTGGGTCGGCGTGACGCCCAGGGCACGCATTTGCTCAACGGCCTCATCGGCCAGCGTGGCGTAGCCCTGCATAATCCAGGTGGGGATTTTGGTGTAACCTTCCCAGGCGGTGTCCTGCACCACTTCCCAGCCGTTTTGTTGGGCGTGCTGCATGGTCAGACGGACGGTATCGTCATAGTTCATGTCGGTGACGATGCACTCTGCGCCGAGGTTGAGAATGGCGTCCACGCGCTCTTGCGCCGAGCCTTTCGGCATGTAAATCACCGCATGTTGTCCGAGCTGTTGTGCCGCCCAGGCAATACCGCGACCGTGGTTACCGTCGGTGGTGGTGGCAAACGTCATTTTTTCGCCGATGGCGTTTTTGAGTTGCTCGAAAGAGAGCGTCTCAATATCAAGATGATATTTCTCGCACAGCAGGCAGGCGATGGCCCAGGCTCCGCCGAGCATCTTGAACGCATTTAGTCCGAAGCGTTTTGATTCATCTTTGACGAGAATTTTCTTCACGCCGAACAGGCAGGCAAGGTCATCCAGCGCACAGAGCGGCGTTGGGTGGTAGCCAGCGATCTTTTGATGAAACTGACGAGCGGCTTTGGCCTGTTTTTGCGAAAAAAGGGGCGACGTTTCACCGTTATAAAAGCGATTGTCGGCAATATCGATCTTCAATGAGAAAACGGACATATCCTATCCTTTTGGCCTCCGGAAAGGAGAGCCGACCGGCAGGTCGGCTCTGGGGGTTATTTCACGCGCGGTTGCGCTTCTTTCAACAACTGCTCCAGCAGCACGCCAGGCTTCGGATATTTGCGGGAGAGGATCATCGCGGCGATGATGTAGGGCTTCCAGCTGGCTTCTTTGTACGTCGCGATGCGGTATTTTTCGAATACGGCGTCGGTGACTTCCCCTTCTTTGCAGGAGACACCGCTGATATCCGCAGGTAGGCAGTGCATATACAGCGCTTCGCCGTCGCGGGTGAGTTGCATCATTTCTTCAGTGCAGTGCCAGTTTTTATGCTTTGCGTTCTGCTCAAGGCACTGTCTTTCCAGCTCTTTCAGGGCTGCGTGGTCATTAGCGCGCAGAAGTTCGGTACGTTCTTCCATCACTTTGTAAGGTGCCCATGATTTCGGATAGACGATGTCGGCATCTTTGAAGGCTTCTTCCATGCTGGTGACCTGGCGGAAGCTGCCGCCGGACGCGTTCGCGTTGTTTTTCGCCACTTCAATCACGTCCGGAATCAGGTCATATCCTTCCGGATGTGCCAGGGTGACGTCCATACCGAAGCGGGTCATCAGACCGATAATACCTTGCGGCACGGAGAGGGGTTTGCCGTAGCTGGGTGAGTAGGCCCAGGTCATGGCGATTTTTTTACCCTTAAGGTTTTCCAGCGAGCCAAAGTGTTCACGCAGCCAGGCCAGATCCGCCATCGCCTGCGTCGGGTGGTCGATATCGCATTGCAGGTTAACTAACGCCGGACGCTGCGGCAGCACGCCCTGTTTGTAGCCGTCATCCAGCGCGGCACCAACTTCACGCATGTAGGCGTTGCCCGCACCAAGATACATGTCGTCGCGAATACCAATGGCGTCGGCGCAGAAGGAGATCATATTGGCCGTTTCGCGGACGGTTTCGCCGTGCGCGATTTGTGATTTTCCTTCGTCCAGATCCTGCTGAGCCAGGCCGAGCAGATTAAGGGCGGACGCATAAGAGAAGCGGGTACGGGTGGAGTTATCGCGGAAAACGGAAATCCCTAATCCACTATTGAAGACTTTGGTCGCGATGTTTTCGGCACGCAACATCTTCAGCGCAGCAGCGACGTCCAGGACTTGTTTCAGTTCATCCGGCGTCTGTTCCCACGTTAGCAAAAAATCCTTCTCGTGAAGGTGTGAGGTCAGCGAATTGATATCCTTTATCAGCTCATTAACAGTTTTCATTGTAAGGTCCTGGTAGTGGAATGACGGCAAGGTGGCTTATTCGCGGTAATGACAAGCGGCATCACCGATATACCAGGGACTAACAATAAGCGTGCCAAAATGAATCCGGCGGCGGATAAATGGGAATTCATCAGGCAATATGTGGTACGGATCACAGAATAAGGCTATCTGTCATTCGCCATGAATATACGAAAACGTTTGGCTTAATAAATAGCGCAATTTGTCAATGAACCGACTGACAGAATAATACCCGGAAGAAGAGTAAATACCGTCAGTTTGATAAACTCACCCCGCTGATTCTCATATTGATATAGAAATGTGATTTCTCTTGCATATTTTCATTATAAAATGATAAAGAGCCTGTGTTTTTATCAAAGCAAATTTTGTCTGAGTTAGTATCCTTATATTCTACGAACCATCAATGTCTTCAATGATCAATCATTTAAGTGATTCCGGAAGGTAAGACTATGGTGCTTGCAACAACGCAGTCCGTTTTGATGCAGATTCAACCTACAATTCAGCGTTTCGCCAGAATGCTTGCCAGCGTTTTGCAACTCGAAGTTGAGATCGTCGATGATAACCTCTGCCGCGTTGCGGGAACCGGCGCTTACGGGAAATACCTCGGACGCCCGTTGAGCGGTAACTCCAGACTGTTGCGCTATGTACTGGAAAGTAAAAAAGAAAAGGTCGTGACGCATTCCCGCTTTGACCCGTTGTGCGAAGGCTGTGATAGCAAAGATAATTGTCGCGAGAAGGCTTTTCTGGGAACACCGGTCATTCTGCAGGACCGCTGTGTAGGCGTGATCAGTTTGATCGCCGTAACGCATGAACAGCAGGAACATATCAATGACAACCTGCGTGAGTTTTCAGATTATGTTCGCCATATATCCACCATTTTTGTTTCAAAACTTCTTGAAGATCAGAGTGGCAGCGACAACATCAGTAAAATATTTTCGACAATGATCGAGAATATGGATCAAGGTGTATTGGTCATTGATGAAGATAACCGTGTACAGTTCGCGAATCAAACCGCGTTAAAAATTCTTGGCGCGGCGCAGAATAATATGGTGGGAAAGTCGGTCAGGTTTCGGCCATTAACGTTTGAAAGTAATTTCACTCACGGACATATGCAGCATATTGTCTCCTGGGATGATAAAAGTGAACTGATCATTGGTCAGTTGCATCATGTGCAGGGACGGCAATTATTCCTGATGGCCTTCCACCAGTCGCATACCAGTTCCTCTGTATCGATTGCCACCGATGAACCGCATATTGAACAACTGGTGGGTGAATGCCGGGTTATGCGCCAGCTTAAGCGGCTGATCGGTCGTATTGCCCCCAGCCCGTCCAGCGTCATGATTGTGGGGGAAAGCGGTACCGGAAAAGAGGTGGTCGCGCGCGCCATTCATAAACTGAGTGAACGACGCAATAAACCGTTTATCGCCATCAACTGCGCGGCGATACCGGAACCGTTGCTGGAAAGTGAACTGTTTGGCTATGTCAAAGGCGCATTTACCGGCGCTTCCGCCAATGGGAAAACGGGCCTGATTCAGGCGGCAAACAGTGGAACGCTATTTCTCGATGAAATTGGCGATATGCCCCTGATGCTACAGGCTAAACTGCTCAGGGCAATTGAGGCGAGGGAGGTGTTACCGCTTGGCGCGAGCAGTCCGGTTCAGGTCGATATCCGCATTATTTCCGCCACCAATCAGAACCTTGGGCAGTTTATCGCCGAAGGCAAATTCCGCGAAGATCTGTTCTATCGACTGAACGTCATCCCACTGACCCTGCCACCGCTACGTGAACGACAGGACGATATTGAGCTACTGGTGCACTATTTCCTGCATCTGCATACTCGCCGTTTAGGGCTGGTCTATCCGGGGATTGCACCGGATGTGGTGACCCTGCTCAGACACCATCAATGGCCGGGAAATCTGCGTGAATTAAGTAACCTGATGGAATACCTGGTCAACGTGGTTCCTTCTGGCGAGGTGATCGACAGCACGCTTTTACCGCCAAATCTGATCAACAACGGTAAAGCGCCAGAATCCGTTGGCGCGGTCGCTCATGCGGCGCAGTTGCTGTCTGAGGACACCGGCGGAACCGCGCTGGAAGAGATGGAAAAGCAGATGATTCGCGAAGCGCTATCCCGCCACTCCAACAAAAAACAGGTGGCGGATGAGTTAGGCATCGGCATTGCGACGCTTTATCGCAAGATCAAAAAGTATGAGCTGTTGAACGCGTAACTATTCATGCAGGCGCGTTCAGGTTGCATCGGGGCGACACACGCGTGAACGTTGTCAACCCGAAGGCAACCTGAAGGATGAGGCGTTAATTATTCAGGCTCTGTGCAGCGCTGGACGGTATCGACAATCATCTGATAACCGGTGCAACGGCACAGATTTCCCGCCAGGCTGCGACGGATCTCCAGAATGGTTAATGGTTTTTCCCGCGGCTTTGCCAGCAATGCGGTGGTCGCCATAATCAGACCCGGCGTGCAGAAGCCACACTGCACGGCACCGGATGTCGCATACGCCATCTGAACACGCGAGAGCTGACTGCCAGCCGATTCACCTTCCAGGGTGCGGATCTGTTTTCCTGCTGCCCACACGGCAAGGTACAGGCAACTGTCGATGGCCGTGCCATCAACCAGCACCGTACAGGCCCCGCATTCACCGACACAGCATCCCTGTTTGACGCTCAACAACCCTTGTTCGCGCAGGAGTTCAGAGAGCGGCATCCCTGGCATGATGCTGAGCTGAAAAGGGTGATCATTAATGACGCATTCCAGCGTGATTCGGTTAGTGTCATTCATTGCAGCTTTCCTCCCGCCGCGACAACGGCCTCAGTAACCACTTTCCGGGTCATCGTCTGGATGAGATGCAGACGAAATTCCTTACTTGCCCGCCAGGAAGAGCGCGGGGCGACATCCTGCAGAACGGATTCGGCGATCGCGTCCAGCGTCTGATGAGTCAATGGCGCATTTTGCGCCGCACTCTCCGCATGCTGACAGCGGACGGGTGTGGGAGCCGCAACGCCGAACGCCAGGCGAAGTTCTTTGACACTGCCGTTATCCAGCTGGCATCGTGCTGCACAACCAATGGTCGAGATATCCATCGCATCGCGCATGGCATATTTAAAATGCGCGCTGCCGGTATGCGCCCTGGGCTGCGGTGGGAAATGAAAGGCAACAAGGATTTCATCTTGCTCAAGAGCGACTTTTCCGGGGCCGGTGTGAAAACCGTTGATGCTGGTAAAACGCACCCCCTTTGGCGAGGTGATCTCAAGCGTGGCGTCATAAATCAGCGTTGGCGTCGCCGAGTCTGCGCTGGTTGCGCCATTGCAGATATTCCCGCCGTAGGTGGCGACATTACGGATTTGCGGTCCGGCGATGGAGGTGGCTGCCGCACACAGGGCTGGCAGATGTCGTTGCGCGACGGGATGCTCGATAATCTCGCTAAAGGTGGTGGCGGAACCGATACGCAGCCCCTCTTCCTTCGTCAGGGTAATGCCTTGTAATTCGGGCAGATCATGAATATCGACGATATGACGGTAACGCGCATTATGATGATGGAGCTGGATCAATACGTCGGTTCCGCCTGCGAGCAGTTTCGCCTGCGGATAGCGCGCCAGCAGGCTGATCGCCTCGGCAATGTCTGAAGCGCGATGATAAGAAGCAAAGTCAAACATGGTCATATCCTCAAATCAAGCCAGCCTGGTGGAACTCCGCATACAACCGTTTTGGCGTCAGTGGCAGCGTATCAATCGCAACGCCTGTGGCCATTTTCACCGCGTTACGAATGGCTGCAGCAACAGGAATAATGGGCGGCTCGCCGAGGGATTTATGCCCATACGCCGATTGCGGCTCCTGCGTTTCAACGAATGCGCTCTCCAGTTGCGGCAGGTCAGGCATGGTCGGCATTTTGTAATCAAGGAGATTCGGGTTACGCACCAGACCACTTTCCGCATCGATGATCATCTCTTCAAACAGTGACCAGCCAATGCCCATTCCCATCCCGCCGTGCACCTGACCTTCCGCCAGTTGTGGGTTCAGAATATGGCCTGAATCGTGGACGTTGAGGATACGGTTGATCGTGACCTTGCACAGTGCGATATCGACGCTCAGATCGACAAATGTGCAGCCAAACGCCGGTGGGTTAGTGGTGGTTTTCACCGAGCATTCCGCTGACAGTTGGCCGCCGCGTTCCGGATGGTAAAACGCATCCATCGCCAGCTCTTTTAATGACAGCAACGGAGAGTCTGGTCGATCGGTAAGGACGATGTGTCCTGCCGTCAACGTCAGACTCATGACGGACTGATGCAGCATGTCGGCAGCGTGATGGAGGATCTTATCGCGCAGTTGTATTGCTGCCTTACGTAGCGCTGGCGCGGCGACATAGCTCTGGCGAGAGGCAAATGCGCCAGGGTCGAACGGGGTAATATCGGTATCCTGGGTTGAAATGACGTGCACATCGCTGACCGGCACGCCGAGGGTTTCCGCTACCATCTGCGAGAAGACCGTATCTGCCCCCTGACCGATTTCCGTCGCTCCGCTCTGAACGTTGATGGTTCCATCCTGATTCATCAGCAGGCGGGCGCCAGCGATTTCCACGCCGACCGGCCAGGTGTTGGAGGTATAGCTAAAACAGGCGACGCCGACGCCCCGGCGGATGTTGCCCTGCTGGTGCAGACATTCAGCGCGACGGGCGTCCCACTCAAACAGCGCGCGGCCTTTTTGCAGACATTCCGGGAGCCCCGCGCTGTAGATGCGTTTGCCGGTAATCGGGTTCGTGTCGCCTTCGCAGGCCGCATTACGCAGTCGAACCTCGACCGGGTCGAGACCCAGCGCCGTCGCGGCGTCATCCAGCATCGATTCCACAGCAAAGATCACCTGCGGCGCGCCGTAGCCGCGCATCGCGCCAGCCGAAGGAAGATTGGTATAGCAAGTGGTGGAACGGTAAGCGTATGCGCTACGGGGATAGAGATAAGCCACTTTGTTGCCGCCCGCCGAGGCGATCGAGTGCCCGTGTGAGGCGTAAGCGCCAGTATTTGACAGAACATCCAGACGATAGCCTTTCAACGTGCCGTCGCGATTGAGCCCCATCTGTCCATCCATCGTGAACGCATGACGGGTACGGGACGCGAGAAAACACTCTTCACGGCTGAGAGAGACTTTCACCGGTATACCGCCCAGTTTGCGCGTCAGGAAAGCGGCCATTGGCTCTTCCAGCACATCCTGCTTGTTTCCAAATCCGCCGCCGACGTACGGTTTGATAACCCGCACGCATGACCACGGAATGTCCAGCGCCTGGCCCACGACCCGTCGTACGATGTGCGGGATCTGCGTGCTGGAGACGATGGAGATTCGCGAGTCATCTTCCATCCAGGCAAATGAGGTGACGCTTTCCATATGGCAATGTTGAATCACCGGCGTCTGGTAATGTCCCTGGAGTTGATAATCCGCGGCATCAATGGCCTGCTGGACATTCCCCGTGGACATTTCACCGCGATTGAGCAGATTACCGCCTGGGTGAATGGAGACGGCGTCCTGCATCAGGGCCGCTTCCGGAGTGGTAATTACCGGGAGTTTTTCCCATTCTACATTCACCAGCAAGGCCGCTTTTTCTGCGGTTAACTCATCTCTTGCCACGACAATCGCGACCGCATCGCCATGATGGCGTACGTGGCGAGTCAACAGAAAACGGTCGGCGGTGTCGCGTTTGTTCTCATCCAGCGTCCAGGCGTGTCCTGCTGTGGCGAAGGGAATATCCGGTACATCTTCCCAGGTAAACACGGCCAGTACCCCGGGCAGGCTTTTCGCCTCGTCACAGTTGATGCTGGTGGCGTAACCGTGGGCAATCGGACTGCGAACGTATCGGGCATAACACATGCCCGCCATCATATAATCATCAGTATATCGAGCCCGCCCGGTCACTTTAGCGATGGCATCCACGCGCATACATGACTCTCCGGTAGCGGTTGCTTCCCGCGCATCCATAAACGTCCCCTTGATTTAACTATTCGGTTCCTGAACAACCGTTAAATCAGGCAAGAATTACGCCAGAAGCGCAAAGTTGAGCCGTGAGAAAAGGGAAGTGTGACGGAGATAATAATATGGCCTGTCGGGAGAGGGTTCCGACCTTTAGCGATGAGCACTCTGCGTATCATTATGAGTTTAATCAACTCATTGTGATACACGCTAAGCGGTGGTGATAGCGTTTATCAGGCGGTCCGTGATGGTACTTACCGATTCAATAAATTTGGCATCCGGATTATGGCTGCTATCATATGGCGTCTGTGAATATTGCGAGGAACGGTTTTGAGCGCAGGACGCCTGAAGAAAAATAGCCTGGGTATTGCCATGCTGCTTTGTGCGGGATTGCTTGTCGTGGGCTGCTCGGGGAGTAAATCGTCTGATTCTGGCGCCGTTTATACCGTCAAACGGGGGGATACCCTTTACCGTATTTCACGCACGACCGGTACCAGCGTCAAAGACCTTGCGCGTCTGAACGGCATTTCGCCGCCGTACACCATTGAAGTTGGGCAAAAGCTGAAGCTCGGTGGTTCGAAAACGGTCTCATCGAAATCCACTAAAAAGTCGACGACCAAAACAGCCGCCGCCAGACCGTCATCTTCTGTGCCGCAATCGTCCTGGCCGCCAGTAGGTCAGCGTTGTTGGCGATGGCCTGCCAGCGGTAAGGTGATATTGCCTTATTCCACCGCGGATGGGGGCAACAAGGGGATCGACATTTCCGCTGCCCGTGGTACGCCAGTTTATGCCGCCGGAGCTGGGAAGGTGGTCTACGTGGGCAACCAGCTACGGGGTTACGGTAATCTCATTATGATCAAACACAGTGAAGATTACATTACCGCCTACGCCCACAACGATACGTTACTGGTGAATAACGGACAAAGTGTGAAGGCGGGACAGAAAATCGCCACGATGGGCAGTACTGATGCGGCCTCGGTGCGGTTGCACTTCCAGATTCGCTACCGCGCGACGGCCATCGACCCGCTGCGTTACCTGCCGCCGCAGGGCAGCAAACCGAAATGCTGACGGCGAATTAATCGCCAGTCAGCAGGTCTGTCCCTTGCCAACAAGAGCGTAAGGTTTATAATGCCTTACGCACTCCAAAGCGGGCGTAGTTCAATGGTAGAACGAGAGCTTCCCAAGCTCTATACGAGGGTTCGATTCCCTTCGCCCGCTCCAAACTCACTTCTTTTTACCTCTACTCAAGTCAATCAAATCCAGGAATAACAAGGCTTCCGCCAATATCTCTGTATCTTGACGTAAACTAACGTCTACTCAAAGCTATACATTCATGTGTATGGTAATGCGTATAGCCAGCGCTCTACACTTTGTAACTATACACAATGCCCCTCACAGACCTTGAAATCCGGCGAATACCTATCTCCGCAGCGTCAACTTTGAGAGCGGGGGGCTGGCGGCGTACGCCATTCATAACGGGCTGATGGCGGCATCATTTCTATCACAGTGAAAAAATGGCGTTCGGCACGCTGACGCACTTGGTGCTGGAAAATGCGTCGTTGGAATAAATTGAAACCGTGGCCGTCTTGTGCCAAAGCGTCGGCCTGCCGCCTGGATATTAAAACCGATATCCCGGCCAAAATGCGCCTTGTGACGCAGGCCGTATGCGCCAAAGGCGAAACTATCCACAACATGCTTGGCGGCGCGACGGTGGATCAGGTTTATGCGTCGCTGATTGTCGCCGACGAGTACGGTCAGCGTTTTCTGGAAGAGTGGGAATAAATTCTGAAAGGTTAATACCTGAGAATTAAACGTCTGAAGAGGCTGCAACGGATAAGCTTGCGGCCTTTTTTTACCTTCTTTATTCTGCTCTTGTTGCTGGTTTCCTCCTTGCGCAAAGAGATAATCGGAAACGGTGTCAGAATAAAAAAATTAAACTTTCGTATCGATAGTTTAAATTTCCAAGGTTTTCCTTAACTATTTTTCGCGCCGGCATTCAGTGTCTCTTTTTTTTGTGATACATATCAAATTCCCTTTCTGGGATCCTTATGTACGATGTGTTTATATTAAGCAAGTGGAAGCGATAATGCGTAAATAAAAACCACTCCATATATAATGCCAATCATTAATTTTAAATTTCATTCTGGCATAACCATTTCATGGGGTGTTGTTACATCTCAATGAGGACTATTTTATGAACAGAAGTACGCATGTCATTGCAAAAATGAGAGTATATGCTTTTCTTTATTATTTTACTTGGGCAGAGATTATCACGCTCTATACACTTTGGTTAAGTGAGGTCATCGGTCTGGATAGCGTAACAATCGGTACCGTTTTTGCCGTTAATGGTATCTGTGCCGTTATCTTTAAACCTATTTATGGTTATACGCTTGATAAAATTGGGATGAGCAAAAACCTGCTTTATTTTATCGGTTTAGTCACAACCATGGTTGCCCCATTCTTTATTTATGTTTATAAACCACTGTTACTAAGCTATACGCTGGTCGGGATTATTGCCGGTTCTATATTCCTTGCGCTGGGTTGGTACGCAGGTGTTGCTGCTAATGAATCATATATGGATCGCTTGAGCCGCTTGTATGGCACTGAGTTTGGGCGAATCAGAATGATGGGGTCAATTGGCAGTACGGCTGGCGCATCAATCTCAGGGATACTTTTTAATATTTCCCCAAATATTAACTTAGTCATTAGCAGCGTCGGCGCGGTGATTATGTTATTGGTGTTGTTGAGTGTAAGAATCGATGAAAAATTACTTTCTGAAAATAGCGTCATAGCAAAAGAAAGAATCAAATCAACAGATGTAGTCGCTCTCCTGCGAACCCAAAAATTCTGGATGTTTGCGCTCTATATTGCAGGCGTAGTCTGGATGATGTTTGTCGCTGAACAACAGTTCCCCCGCTTCTTTGTCACTTTCTTTAAAACTAAAGCCGAAGGGAATGAGTGGTACGGCTATATGATGACGGTTAAAAATGGACTTGAGTTTTTAACCATGCTGGCAGCGCCGATCGTTGTTAACCGTATTGGAGCAAAAAATGGTCTACTGCTCTGCGGTGCAATTATTGGTGTTCGTCTGATACTTTGTGGAGTAGTTCATAATCATATTGCCATCTCAGCACTAAAAACATTTTATGGGTTGGAAATGGCGTTGCTACTGGTGTCAGCCTTTAAATATATTGCTGAACATTTTAATAAGAAAGTGAATGCGACCATGTATCTTCTGGGGTATCAGACAATGATTTATATTGGTTCAACGTTAGTTTCCGCCCCTGCCGGACATTTCTATGATAAATATGGTTTTGAACAAACCTATCTCTATATGGGTATATGGGCCTTAACCTTTACTGTTATCTCTTATTTTACGCTTTCTAAATGCCGCTCCGGTATCAAAAAAGAAAGTGATGTGCTTACAGATGTAAAAGCTTAGTCGATGGAGTAAGAATATATGTTGCCGAAAATTCTCATGGAACCGCTAAAAAAAATTAACGAGCTGACTCCCGACCGATTTTTACTCAGGCATAAAATTCAGGCGGCTATCGATAGGGTTGCCCAGAAAACAGCAGTAAATATTAATAAGCTGGATGGGCAATTCCCTGGTGAGGTTTGTATTGAAGGCATCTGGCCGCGCACGGAAAATGTGGGCTGGACAACAGGATTCTGGGCAGGGCAACTGTGGTTGCTTTGGGAATTAACAAAAAATCCACTGTTCCATGAGCAGGCGGAACGGCTTATCGCTTCATTTAAGGAGCGCCTCGATAAGAGTATTGATGTCGATCACCATGATTTAGGTTTTCTTTATACTTTGTCCTGCGTTTCTGCATGGAAATTAACAAGGAATGAGCAGGCGCGGCAAACCGCAATTCGCGCTGCACAATCCCTGATTCAGCGCTTTAATCCAGTATCGAACGTCATTCAGGCATGGGGAGATTTGCAGGACCCGGAACAGCAAGGTCGGATGATTATCGATTGTAATATGAATCTGCCCCTGCTTTACTGGGCTGCACAACAAACTGGCGATGCTCGGTTTTCGGCAGTGGCAAAAGCGCATATTCAGCAGGCCGCCAGATACATTGTTCGCCCGGATGCCTCCACGCATCATACCTTTTATATTGATATCCATTCAGGGAAGCCCAGATTTGGAAAAACGCATCAAGGTTACAGCGACACTTCATGTTGGGCACGGGGTCAGGCTTGGGGTATTTATGGCTTTATGCTGAGCTACAAATACACGGGCCAGCCTGAATACGTCGAAATGACGCGCAGGCTGACGCATTATTTCATTAACCGTTTGCCGGAAGATTTTGTCTGCTACTGGGATCTCGATCTGGCAGGGGCTGACGTTTATCGAGACAGCTCCGCAGCAGCCATTGCCGTGTGCGGTCTGCTTGATCTTGCTGATGTACTTCCGGCAACCGATCCGTATAAAATTTATTATGCAGATACGGCTCTAAATATTATGAATTCGCTGATCGATAATTATTTATCGACTACGGCAGAACCCTGCGACGGACTGTTAAAGCACAGTGCGGCGAACGTGAATAAAAATAAAGGAGTGGATGCCTGTAATACCTACGGGGATTATTTCTTTGTGGAAGCGTTGATGAGGTTAAACCAGACGTGGGATCCATACTGGTAATGGCGTACAGGCATATTAAAACGTTAAGGTGTTCTGATGAAAGCAAAAAACGAATACTGTGAATTAATGAGGAAATGGGCTGGATCAGCAAAGCCTTTTTTTTCTCAGCACTGTAGCCGCATAAAAATGGGCATTACCGGTGCGCATTATGCCGATGATGTCGCGCAAATGGAGGGGTTCTCCAGAATGCTCTGGGGATTGCTACCTTTATGGAGCACGGGGCATTCTGTTGATTTGTTGGCGGAATATACTGATGGCGTCCGCCACGGTTGCGATCCGCAGCATGGTGAATACTGGGGCGATGTAACAGGCCCGGATCAACGCTGTGTGGAAATGGCCGCCTATGCCCTGGCGATGGCGCTACCGGACTCGCTTCTGTGGGCGTCGCTCTCTGCATCCGAGCAGGATAATCTGGTCAAATGGCTACAACAGAGTAAAAGTTTGCCGGTGCCCAACAATAACTGGCACTTTTTCCCGGCGCTGGTACAAATGGGCCTGAAATGCGTGGGACGTGATTACGATATGAACGTAATTGAGACACATCTTAATGCCATCGAGCCTTTCTGGCTGGGAAATGGATGGTATTCCGACGGCCCTGGTCGGCCGCGTGATTATTATAATTCCTCCGCCTTCCATTATTATGGTCTGCTCTACAGTTACTTTATGCAGGATGTCGATCCGGTGCGCTGTGAAAGATATCGCCAGCGAGCTAAAGAATTCGCGCTTGAGCATATTTACTGGTTTTCTGCCGATGGTCCAGCTATTGCTTTTGGGCGTAGTCTTACCTATCGCTTTGTGCAGGCCGCATTCTGGAGCGCGGTGGCTTATACTGAGCTGGATGTTTTTAGCCCCGGCATTATTAAAGGCATTATCCTCCGGCATATTGACTGGTGGGTGCAGCAACCTTTTACCCACAATGACGGTTTGTTTTCAGTTGGTTACACTTATCCCAATCTCGCGATGGCCGAAGACTATAATAGCCCCGGCTCTCCTTACTGGGCGCTGAAAACATTATTAATACTCGCCATCAGTGATGACAGTGAATTCTGGAAGTGTTCTGCGGAGCCATTTCCTGTACTGGAAAAGGTGCATTTTATTTCAGAGGCAACACAGGCTATTGTGCATTCCGAAAACAATCGCCATGCCTGGATGTTAATGGCGGATCATTTCCATCCGCTGAATTTCGTTAATACCGATGCCAAGTATTCTAAATTCGCTTACTCCAGCCATTTTGGGTTTACTATTGAGCGCGGAGCTTACGGAATAAATCATGCGTCATGTGATTCAATGCTACTTTTTAGTGAACACGATAATTATTACCGCGGCAGACGCGAAAGCAGCGCAACTGTAATGACCGATCGCTTTATTCGCAATGAATGGCATCCGTGGGCTGACGTAAAAGTGACCACCTGGCTGGTGCCTTGTGAGCAAGGCCATATTCGAATACATCGTGTGGAAACCACCCGGCAAATTGATTGTATCGAAGGAGGGTTTGCTGTGAATTACCATCAGCTACAGGAAACTATCGATAGCGCTTCAGGGGTATTTTTACGCACCGAGAATGGCGGTAGTGGTGTTGAGGATTTACTGAATAACCGCTACGCGAAAACCGTCGTCATGCCACCAAACAGCAGCATTACGTTTCCTGCACCCGCCATCGTGCCATGCCTTGCCGCCGATTTAACGCCGGGTAATCACTGGTTGGCGGGATGGTATGCCGCATCCCTGAGCGGTGTTAAAACCCACATGCCGGAAATTTACTTCAATATTGCGACACATAAGCTTTTTCTTAGGGAGGAGGAAATAGACATTTTCTGACAGGAAAATACAGGACGGCGGACAGATTTTTTGCGCTGCCGTTTTTGCGTTAAGCCGGAAAAATGTGCAGTATGAATTAGGGAAACCATTGATGAGCACAGGCAGATGAAATCGACGTCTTTATTTGAAAACATCAATCTGGACAGTAGTTCGATGGTCTTTCGCCAGAAGGACACCGCCGTTGCGCATTATTATCACTGGCATCCCTGCCTAGAAATCATTTATATTTTAAGTGGTTATGGGTTGGTCGTCGTCGATAATCAGCAGTATACGGCAAGACCCGGACGAATGTTTATTTTCCCGCCTTTTCGCCTGCACAAAGTGCAGATCACGGGGAGCGAAAAACATCCCTACGTACGTACAATTGTTCATATCGATCAGACTCAAATCCTTAACGCGCTGGAATCTTTTCCTCGCCACTGTAAACATTTTCGCTATCTGTCTTCTGATTCGTCCCCTGCCCAGGCTTATGACCTGTCGGATAAAATGGATTTTGTTGCGACGACCTTAAAGCAGTTTGAGGAAATTAATGCTGGGCCGGACTACCACATCAGTGAAGTGATGTTATTGATTATGCAGGTAATGAATTTTCTTCCGGAAGCAGATAACAGCTTCAGAAAAAAGGATGTTACGCTCTCCACCCATATTATGGAGTGGGTCGAACGACACTATTTTGAACGATTATCGCTGGAATGGTTATCCGCCGAACTGGGATTTTCACCCGGTTATATTTCCAAAACCTTCAGAGCGCAAACCGGCGGCACGATTCAGGAATATATTTTGTGTCGACGGATCAAAGAGGGATGCGATCTGTTGCAAACGTCGGATTTATCGGTTGCAGAGATTGCGGAATCTGTTGGTTTTAAAGACGTGACCTATTTCATTACGCGCTTTAAAAAGCTGATGAAATATACGCCGTTGCAGTATAAGAAAATCCAGGGGGAGCATTAAAAAAGAACTATAGCAATACCAATGAAGCGGAAGAGCAGTGCGTAGATCCAGAACATCTTCGCTTAAAGGGAAAGGATTAGAGGCAATTCTGGATGCGATCCCTATCAGCGAAAGGCCGCCTGAAGCCTTGTTCTTTTCAACATTCATCATTCTCTTGCTGCGGTCTTCGCTCCCCTGAATTCGACTGACTTACCCAAATCAGTAACGGATGTCTGGCTGGTTCGCGAGAGGGTTCATTTTCAGTAGGTGATAAAGCGGGACAAAAGCGGTAGTTTCTCCGGCAAGGCATCACTCCTCCCGGAACAGGAGGAGTGAGATAAAACTACTTCACGACTGCCAGCGCGCTTTTATCAACGTAGGGTTTCATCAATGTATCGGCTTCCTGCTGGGCTGTTTTGACCGCCGCTTCCGGTGTCACTTTTTGGTCGTTGACGACGGCAGCCAACTGGTTTTCCATTGCTTTACGTACGGCGACCGTTTCATAGGTGGAGTACCAGGGATGGGCATATTTCAGTTGTTCAAGTGCAATGGCCGCACGAGGATCCTGTTGCAGGTACGCTTTCATTTCTGGTGTGTCGTACGCGGCTTTACGCGGTGAGAAGTAACCGGTAAAGCGACTCCATTCTCCGTTCACTTGTGGGCTGACCAGCCAGCTCAGGAACTGATATGCCGCTTTTTTCTGGGCGTCCGAAATCCCTTTGAAACTGACCAGACTGGCACCGCCGATAGGCACTGCACGCTGTTCTTTTGCCGGCAGCATGGCGACGCCAAGCTCAAAGTCTTTTGTATTTTCACGCATAAAGCCCAGCGCACCAGTGCTCAGCATTGCCATTCCGACTTTCCCTGAAAAGAAGGCGGCGCTGATCTGTTTTGAGTTCAGCACGCCGGAGGGCATCACTTTGTCCTGATAGATCAAACCCTGCCAGAAGCGCAGGGCGCCAATCGTGGAAGGGGCGTTGTAATACACTTCGCCGGGATAGTCTTCGTTAAAGTACTTGCCGCCGTTGGCGCGTACCAGCGCCGAAAAAATCCAGCCGCCGTAATCGTCGTTAGTCGATGGCAACATGATCCCCCACTGACCTTTACTTTCGTCAGTTAATTTTTTCGCGTCCGCCTGCAGTTCAGCCCAGGTTTGCGGCGGTTGCGTGATACCCGCCTGGTCAAACAACGCTTTGTTGTAATAGAGGATTGGCGTGGAGTTATGGAACGGGATCGCGTAAGTCACGCCCATCACCTGCGCGTTCTTATGCATGGCGGGCCAGAACTCGTTAAGCAAAAAAGGCCCCGCCTTTTGATTACCGAACTTGAACAGCTCATCCATCGGCAGGATTTCATCTTTTAACGCCAGATCAGTGGTGAAGTTAGCGGACATGATGACCAGCGCGGGCGGTTGTCCGGCCTTTTGCGCGGATTCGGCTTTGATCTTGGTGGTGTCATAGTTGCCGGTAAAAATGCCACGCACTTCGACATCCTGCTGCGAGTCATTAAACACGTTAATGACCCGGGTCATCTCCATGGTCAGCTTGCCGTCGACGGGCGCGGGAAACATAAAATCGATTTTTTCTTTCGCTAACGCAGAGCCGCTAAAGGCCACTGCACAGCTAAGGGTGAGCGCCTGCAACGTCGTGTTCAGGGGCTTAAACATAGTCAATCTCCTGGAGTAAGTTGTGCTGTTTCTCAGCATGAAAAAGATGAAGATCCGACGGTGAAAAACCGAGGGTAAGCGTGTCGCCTTTGTCGGGGACTGCACCGCGATGGCGACGGCTGTAGCGCAGTGTGCCGACAGGCGTGCTGACGTGAAGCAGATAATCTGCCCCCATCAGTTCTCGTTGCGTTACCGTGGCTGGCAGTGTGTACTGCCCGTCGGTCGGTCTGTCAGTCATGTGTTCTGGACGTATTCCCAGCCAGACCTGTGTTTCGTCACGCGACAGCGGTGGTAGCGGATGTCTGGCGTCACCGAGTGGTATCTGACCGTTCTGACAAGGCAGAAGGAGGAGATTCATCGCAGGTGATCCGATAAAACCGGCGACGAACAGGTTTGCCGGGTTGGCGTAGAGATGTTCGGGACGACCGACCTGCTGCACGTAGCCATTGTTCATCACGACGATACGGTCGGCCATCGACATGGCTTCGGTTTGATCGTGCGTCACGTAGACAGTGCTGGTTTTAAGCTGTTGATGCAGCGCCATAATGCTATCGCGAACCTCGCTGCGCAGACGCGCGTCAAGGTTAGAGAGCGGTTCGTCCATGAGAAAGAGGCGTGGATTACGCACAATGGCGCGCGCCATCGCCACTCGCTGCCGCTGGCCGCCGGAGAGTTTGGCCGGTTTGCGATCGAGCAGTGGCTCCAGTTGTAGCATCCGGGAGACTTGCTCCAGTCGCGGCTGCCAGCTGGTTTTATCCTCTTTGCGGATTTTCATCCCAAAGGTAATGTTGTCGCGTACCGACAGATGCGGAAACAGCGCATAGTTCTGGAAAATCATCGCAAAATTGCGTTCGCGAGGGGAGAGATCGGTGATGTTCTCGTCTTGCAGCCAGATGTCGCCTTCGCTGACGCTTTCCAGACCGGAAAGCAGACGCAGCAGGGTGCTTTTGCCGCAGCCGGAGGGGCCGACCAGCACCACGAACTCTCCGTCGGCGATATCCAGAGACAGTGAATTCAGCGCTGGCTTGCCGTCAAACGTTTTACTGACGTTATTCAGTCTTAGCATGGCGATGGGTACTCATCCGTTGGGCAACTGGTATTTTCGTCATACAGCCATGGTCCGGCGTAGTGCGCCAGTGAATGCTGGTAGCTCACCCAGTGTTCTCCCACCTGGCGATGCATCAGGCAGGACGGTGGCGACATGTCGTAATAGGGACGCGTATCTTCATGACAGTAGGGCACCTGATGAACCGTCGCGGGGAGCGTGGCGATGGTTGCCTGGCGATACTGCGTCATCGTCAGATTATGGTTATGGCCGCAGAAGATGCGGATAAGCGAAGGGAAGCGATCCACCAACGCCAGCAAACGATGACCATTTTCACAGGCGATCGGATCCATCTGGGCATTTCCCAGCGGCAGCGGCGGGTGGTGCATAAAGACGGCAGTAGGCTTATCGCCGGCGCTGAAGAGCTGGGCTTCCAGCCATTCGATCGTCTCTTCGGTTAACCAGCCTTTCGAATGACCCACAAGGCTGGAGTCAATAAACAGCAGACGCGTCGCGAAATCATCGATGGCATAGCGCATGTTTTGCGGATCGTTGCCCAGTTGCGGACACAGCGGGTGCAGATATTCAAGAAAATGCGCCTTATCATCATGGTTTCCTGGGATCAGCAGCAACGGGGAGTGGAGCGCGCCGAGTATCTGGCGGGCAACGCGATACTCCTCGGGGCGGCCGCAGTTAACAATATCACCGCTGACAATAACGGCATCCGGGCGTTCACGCAGTGCATTCAATTGGGACACCACGTCGGCGTTCCCGGCGTTAACATCGATAAAACCGTAGAGCTTCTGGTCGTGACTGCGGAAATGGGTGTCGCTAATATGGGCTAACAGCATGAATTCACTCCTTATTTGATACCTGAGAAACCGAAACTTCTCAGGAACTGTTTCTGAAATGCGATAAAGGCCACCATGAGCGGCAGACAAACCATGAGCGTTCCCGCCCCGATGGTTCCCCACTGTCCGCCCGATTCCGCGCCCATCGCAAAGGAGACAAGACCGACGGTCAGCACCTGTTTGTCCGGGTCGTTAAGCATCATGAGCGGCCACAAATACTCGTTCCAGTGATAGGTAATACTGACGGTGGCGAACGCCAGCACTGACGGCCATGACATCGGGAGCAGGACGCGGTAAAGCACCTGCCACCAACGGCAGCCCTCCATCAACGCCGCTTCCTCCAGTTCTTTTGGAATGGCAAGGAACGCCTGGCGCATCAGGAACACGCCGAATGCTGATGTGAAATAGGGCATCATCACGCCGGTCAGCGTGTTAAGGAGACCGACGGTTTTCAACGTCATCATGTTCGGCACCATCATCACGACGGGCATGATCATCAACTGGACCAGAAACAGCAGAAAGAGCGTTTGCTTGCCGCGAAATTCATGGCAGGCGAAAACGTATCCGGCGGTGGTGATGGTCAGCAGTTGCACGGCGAAGGTGCCAAACGAGAAGATCAGCGTATTGACGTACAGGCTGATCCAGTTCGCGCTGGCCCAGGCATCGCGGAAGTTATCGAGCGTCAGCGGAAAGCGCGGCAATACGGAGGCCATTCCCTCCCCAAAGGTTGTGGCGCTAAACGCCGAAGACAGCATCCACAGGAAAGGGCTTACCCACAGCAGCGCCAGACAGGTCATCAGCGCGCCCAGCGTGACTTTTCTGGACTGGCGCAGGCGGAGCCACAGTGGTTTTGTCGCACGTTGTGTCCGGGGAATGACGGGGGAGATCTCAACGCTCATGATGCGCTCCTCGCTCCAGTAGCTTCAGGTTTAAAAAGGAGAAGGCAAACAGCCCAGCCAGCGTCAGAAACGTGGCGGCGGAGGCTTTGCCCAGATCGTGAGTATCCCAGGCGAGATTCTGGATGTAATAAAGCAGCACGCTGGTGGCGTTATCCGGCCCGCCGCGGGTCATGACGGCAACGTGGTCAATTTGCGTGATGGAGTAAATCAGCGCCGTGGTGATCACGAAACTTAATGTCGGTCGCAGCAGAGGCAGCGTCACCTTGAAAAATATCTGCGTTGGGGTGGCACCTTCCATCATCGCGGCTTCGCGGGCCGACAGCGGAATGCTTTGTAACCCTGCCAGAAAGAACAACATGTAATAGCCGGCGAATTTCCAGACACCAATCAATGCCAGGGCATACAGCGCGCTGTTGCTGCGACCCAGCCAGTTGTTATTCATGGGGCCGAATAGCTTTGCCAGGTAGTAGTCGAACATGCCCATTCCCGGCATAAAAATGAACAGCCAAATTGCCGCCGCGCTGACCATGGGAATAATCATCGGGAAGAAAAAGGCGGTGCGCAGCCAGCGGTTAACACGGTGGTTTTCCCATAACGCAACGGCCAGCAGTAACGCCAGCGCCACGCCGGGGATGACCGTCAGCGCGATGTAAATCAGGTTATTCACCAGCGACTGCCAGAAGACGTTATCCTCAAACAGACGAATAAAATTCTCTGTGCCGACGAAGGGGGCGGCGTCGGTTGCCATGCGGGTATCGAACAGGCTGTCATACACTGAACGAAGCAGCGGAAACCAGGTAAACAGCAGCAAAAAAAGCAGTGAAGGCGACAGGATAAGCCAGGGAAGCCAGTTCTTTTTCATCATCATCTACGGGCTCGTCGAAATGTTTCTGAAGCCAGACAGTGTGAAAAGGGATTACTGCAAAAGGATGGCCGATAGATGATGGTTTCGTGACCACCAAACTTCATCGCGTTTAACAATCATTCACGCTGAACACCACTACCGACCCGTTAAGTTTACGGGTCACTGGCTTATTTTGCCTGACACATTGCATTGACAGCGCTGTCTGTAACGTTACACTAAACCGTTGTAGTTCATAATTCCTGAGAAGATGGTGATGCCGGGTATGAGTGTCTTCCGCCATTCATCAATTGCCGCAAAGGAGATGTATGGCGAATATTCGTGATGTCGCAAAGCATGCTGGCGTTTCCGTCAGTACGGTATCCAATGTGCTCAACGGCCGGACCGATCAAATGCGGGCTGAAACTCTGGCGCGTATCCAGCAGAGCATGCAGACGCTCAATTACTTTCCAAACCGGGTGGCGCAACAGCTCAAGACCGGTCAGGCCAAAATGATTGGTCTGCTGGTGCCGTCCATTGTGAATCCCAGCTTTGCCGCCCTGGCTCGTGAAGTCGATCTGGCCGCCAAAAAGCGCCAACTGCGGGTGCTGATTGGAAATACCTACCGACAGATTGAAGAAGAAGAAGCCTTTCTGGACGATATGTTTTCCCACGGCGTCCGCGGGATTATCGTTGCCGCCTGCGATATCGAAAAAGCGCATTTTGCGCGAGCGGCAGAGCAGGGCATGGTGATGGTGAACTATGATGGCCGTATGCCTGTGCGTGCTCCGTCGGATCATTTTGCGCTGGACAGCGTATCCATGGATAACATTGATGCCGGGCGAATGGCGGCAGAACACCTGATCGCACAGGGGTGCCGTCGCCTCGCGTTTGCCACGGTGGAAGGGATGACCCCCAGCCGGGCGCACAAAATCGAGGGCTTTCTCCGCGCGGTGCAGGAGCACGGGCTTTATCGCGATGGGATGATCGTTGAAGGCCAGGCCATGGCGGCCTATGGCGACACGGAAATGACAGAACTCGGGCGGGCACTGGCGTTAAAAATCAGCCAGCAGCCAGCGTTCCCGGATGGCATCGTGGCGATCAACGATGCGCTGGGCATTGGGCTGATGGCCGGTTTGCATCAGGCCGGGATCCAGGTGCCGGAACAAATCTCTATTGTGGGCATCGACAATATTCCGCTCTCCGGACTGGTTTTCCCCGGTCTGACTTCTATCATGCCGCCGCTTCGGGAGATGGCAGAGGTGATGGTTGAGCGGTTGATTGAGCGGACCGAAAATTCGGCCATTCCGCCAGAGGAGTTTCTGTTCCCTCCGTCGCTGGTTTCCCGACAATCGGTACGATAACGGCGTGGTACGAGAAGAACGACACGTTCTTCTCGCT
The DNA here is from genome assembly GCF_002880615.1 of Citrobacter freundii complex sp. CFNIH2. Taxonomy (NCBI): domain Bacteria; kingdom Pseudomonadati; phylum Pseudomonadota; class Gammaproteobacteria; order Enterobacterales; family Enterobacteriaceae; genus Citrobacter; species Citrobacter freundii complex sp. CFNIH2. The sequence continues at coordinate 4,985,211 of NZ_CP025757.1, forward strand.
CTGTCATACCAGCGTTGGGGCTACAGTCAGCAGGATATTGGCGAAGCGGCGGGTTTCGCCGGAGGCGATAACCAGGATCGTGTCAGACGATTTGGCCAGCGAATAAAACGCGTTACGTTCAACATGTTCAACCTCGATTGCCTCAGAAAGCAGACCGCGGTATTCACGCTCGACCGTATTATCAAAATCCGCCGGGCTTGCCATTAACGTGGCTTTTTCCACATTAATATAGCCGAGGATTTTCTCCATAATGACGACACTCCCGATCATCCCTGGAGTGAAATTAAGCCAGATAATCCGTGCCTGCGCAGAAGTATTGGTTAAAAAAGAGTAATTGGCATCGGTGATTAAAATATTCGCCTTGTGTCCGCACTGTGCCAGCGCCTGTAATAAATCAGGATGAATAATATCTGACTTGATCATATGTCATACCTTTTAAAACTGGCGGGCCTCATCGCCCGCCATATTTTTATGCCCGGTAAATACCGCCGTTAATGTCGATGGTGGCGCCGGAAACGAAACCATCATATTCAGAGGCGAGGAAACAGATGACCCTTGCCACATCTTCCGGCGTGCCCGCTCTTCCCAGAGGAATGGCCTGGATTGTCTGGTCGGCAGAGGCCTGCGTGGTGTGCTGATCATGAAAACGCGTGCCGAGAATCAAGCCAGGCGCAACGGCATTGACGCGGATACCGTGTTCACCGAGCTCAGCGGCAAGCGAGCGAGTCCAGGTCAGCACTGCGCCTTTAGTCGTGGAGTAGACCAGAGAGCCCGCATGGCCGCCAGAGCGTCCGGCCAGAGAGGCCAGATTGACAATACTGGCGCCATCTGGCGCGGCCTTCAGCCACGGTAATGCCTGCTGAGTGACATTCAGCATCGTCGTCATATTGACGTCGATCACCGTGCGCCAGAAATGGGGCTCAATCTCACCCAGCCATTTGCGGGCAATAATGCCGCCGACGTTATTGATCAGAATATCGATACCGCCAAGAAATTCCGCTGCCTGCGCCACACAGCGGGCAGCGTCTTCTTCATCGGTTAAATCGGCGAAACCACAGGCCGCCCGACAGCCCTGTTGTTCGGCGAGCGCGATTAATTCCCGTGGGCCTTCTTCGCCACTGAAATAATGAATATAAATATCGCATCCCGCCTCAATCAGTTTTTTCGCGCTCTCTTTACCAATGCCTTGTTCTGCGCCTGTAATAAACGCTTTTTTACCCGTTAATAATCCCATTTCATACTCCCGTTATTCATATTTAAACGGCGTCAGGCAATGACGTGACATCATTTCGCCGTTTTTTGTGCGTGGATATCCCTGCCACCCGAGCGTGGCAAATACAGGATTTGATTATCAGTAGCCGGCCAGTCCGGGCAGCCAGGTGGTTAACGGTGGTGCCATGGCGACAATAATGATGCCGACAAAAACCACCGCCAGATATTTCGCCATCGGTTTGATGACGTGCTTCATCTCCACGCCACAAATGGCGCAGGTGGTATACAGACCCAGGCCGATTGGCGGTGAGAACAGACCAAAGCCCATTGCCATGATCATCACAATGCCAAAGTGCAGCGGGTTAAAGCCAAGCTGAATGGCTATTGGCACCAGAATCGGGGCGAAAATGATCAGTGCTGGCGCACCTTCGAGAACCGCACCAAAGATGATCAGAATGACAATGGTTAACATCAGGAATAGCCAGGCCCCTTGCTCCATGCCAATGCCAACCAGCAGTTCAGCGATCTGCTGTGGGATCATCTGAATGGTCAGGGCATAAGAAAGGCTGGTCGCACAGGCTACGATGAACAGCAGGACGCCGGACATCGCCGCGATATCAACGAACATTTTCACCGTGGCTTTCAGCGTCAGCTCACCAAACGCCAGGCGTCCCACCACAATGGCGTAGATTACCGCGAAGGCGGAAATTTCCGTCGAAGTGGCGATCCCCATCATGACTCCACGGCCAATCATGAAGATCATGACCAGGCCGACAGCGGCGCCGAGGTAAAGCTGAATCCGTGGACGTAATACCGGGTAGGCTTCACTGACGTTTATTTTTCCGCCGAAGCGGTTGGCGGCGACCATTAACAGCACCAGCAGGCAGGCCGCAGGTATCAGGCCGGCGATAAACAGTGCGCCGATGGAGATATTGGCGACAAAGCCCATCACGATCAGGTTCACGCAGGGAGGAATGGTTTCCGCCATCACCGCGGATGCAGCAAATACCCCGGCGGCTTCTTCGCTGTCCTGCTTCGCGCGTCGTACCGCAGGCATTAACACCCCGCCGACGGCCGCCACATCGGCCAGTTTGGAACCGGAGATGCCAGAGAAAAAGGCCATCGACAGTACGGTGGTCATGTTCAGACCGCCGCGAAAGCGTCCCATGCCGCGCACAATCAACTCGACCAGACGCGTGGACATGCCGTTGATTTCCATCGCCGCACCGGCGAGCAAGAAGAACGGAATCGCCAACAGAACAAAGTGGTCAACGCCCGCCGCTACCTGCTGTGAGAAAAAGACAAACGGCAGGGAAGGGTCGCAGATAAAAAAGACCATGGCGGACATGCCGAGCGTGAAGGCGATTGGCACACCGGCCAGAATGCCAAGCACGAAGCAAATCAGCATCAGGCCCGCCGCCGCGCTGGCCGGATCGGCCATCAGCGACAGTTTCAGATAACCCAGCGCCGCCAGCACGATGATTCCCGTGCCGCTGAGCAGCACCACTTTGGCGCGCTCATGTAGGGCATGTTCCAGCGCGGCCACCATCATCACCACGGAACCGATTAATACCGGAATCACGTAGATGGTCTGCGGCAGGCCCGTCTCGGTGGTTTGCAGTCGCGCGGCCTGCACCAGATCATAACTGGAAACGACCAGCCCGACGGAGACCAGAAACAGGATCCAGCGGCTGGCGTGGATTACGTAGGGGCGAACGCTTTCAGGCAGGAAGCGTAAGAACAGATCGACACCAATGTGTCCGCCTCTGCCGGTCGAAGTCGCGACGCCAAAAAAGACCAGCGCAATCATCAACGCTCGCGCCACTTCTTCCGCCCAGTGGATCGGTGAGTGCAGGGCATAGCGCCAGATCACCGAAGCAAATACCACCAGCACGTTGATAAACAGCACCAGCGCTCCGGCCCAGGACGTTAACGTGGTCAGAAATCGACTCAGCCGCCCCAACAGCGTCAACAAAGACTTTTCATCCTTTGTTTTCATCGGGATATCAGCCATGATGAACTCCTTTCATGGTTTGTGTGGGCAATATCGCCGACCCGCTGAACACCGCAGGCCGACGATGCGCGGCTTATGGTCTGTCGCTCGGCGCTGCGGCGCTGATCTCGTCCACCATAGGTTTCAGATCCGGGTATTTATCCAGGAAGGCTTTCCAGACAGGCTGTACGGCCTGTGCGAAGAATGCGCGATCGGTTTCCCGGAAAGTGACGCCTTTCGCCTCCAGGTTTTTAATCGCTTCCTGTTCTTTTTGACTGGCCTGCTGGCGTTCGTATTCCGTGGCCTCTTTCGCGGCGGCCAGCACGTCGGCACGTAATGATTCCGGGATCTGCTCGAAGCTCTTCTTATTCATGGCAATCATCAGCGGGTTATAGCTATGGCGGGTCAGCGTGCCATTCTTGATGATTTCATAATATTTGCTGGCGTAGATGGTCGGGGCATCATGCTCGACGCCATCGATCACGCCCATTTGCAGGCTGGAATAGACTTCCCCACCCGGCATGGGAATGGCCACCGCGCCCATGTGATTCAGCGTGGCGATAAAGTTTGGCACCGGCAGTACGCGGATTTTCAGATTCTTTAAATCCTCCGGCTTTTCAATGGCCTTTTTGGTGTACACGTTGCGCGCGCCGAGGTTATAGCCATAGCCCAGCACCATCACGTTTGCTTTATCCATCATTAGCTTAGAAAGCTGCTCACCGGCTTTGCCGTCCAGCGCTTTCCCGACCTGGTCATAGTCTTTAAACAGATAACCCAGATCCAGCACGCCCACTTCAGGAACCAGCGTGGCCCAGATTGAAGTACCTGAAATCATCATGTTAATGGCGCCGATACGGACCTGTTGTGTGGCATCGGCTTCTTTTCCCAGCATGGCGTTGGCGAAATAATTAAGCTTAATCTGTCCTTTTAACTTCTCGTTTTTATTCAGGTTTTCCTGGAAGCGGTTGAACCAAATATAGTGCGCAGAGGAGTCATCTCCTGGCAGAGACGAGTAAACACGAAAATTGATTGCTGCCTGTGCTGAAGCGCTCAGCACACTGCCTGCAATCAGGGCGCTACTGAGGCAAGCGAGTGCCAGAAAACGTCTGGCTGAACGAAACGGTGTTGTTTTCATCATGATTATCCTTTCTCACAGTGTAGAGGTCGTGATAACGCCATCTGGCAGGGCGGACGCAGCCAGCTGGTTTAACGAAAAAGTCGCTGATTCTGTTTTCTGTAACGTTTTAGTGTAACGTTACAGACGCTATCCGACTCACTGTGCAAATGCAATATGCTTCCTTTCATCAGGGTGAGTGATATGTGAATTTTGTGGCGGGTATCGCTAATTTACGGGGGAGTGTTACAAAACCGAAACGGGGTGTTCGCTGTTTAGTCACTGTTTAGCGAGGCAAGGCACACAAACCGGTACGTCGTCGGTGTCCGGGAGTGCAAACGGCAGTCTGTGTAAACCGATTCGCGTCTGTCAGGCGATAACTTTTACGCATAGCCGCTTAGAAAATGGCATTTTTTACATAGGCATCAAGGTGATAGTGTCAATTGAAATGACAGAGAAAACGCGGTGCAGATGATGAAACATACCATTGGGATTCTGGGCGGCATGGGGCCCGCAGCAACGGCAGACATGCTGGAAAAATTTGTTGAACTGCGCAGCGCCAACTGCGATCAGCAGCATATCCCGCTGATCGTTAGCTCCATTCCGGACATTCCCGATCGCACAGCCTGCCTGCTATCAGGCGGGCCTTCTCCCTGGCACTATCTGGAGCGTTATCTGCACATGCTGGAAGATGCGGGGGCCGAATGTATCGTCATCCCTTGTAACACCGCACACTACTGGTTTGATGATTTACGGGCCGTGGCAAAGGTAGACATGATCAGCATTCTGGATGCCACGCTGAGTGAGATTCCTCCCGGTGTGACTCGTGTCGGCCTGCTGGCAACGAACGCCACGCTTGCGACAGGGTTATATCAGAAAAAAATGATGGCGCAGGGACTCTCTCTGGTTCAGCCGGAAGAGGCGGGCCAGGAGCAGGTAATGCAGGCCATTTACGCATTGAAACGCGGTGATAAGTCTGCCGCGCAAAGGTTGCTGTTTCCGCAGATTGAGCGACTGATTTCCCATGGTGCGCAGATCATTATTATGGGCTGCACCGAGATCCCGTTAATTGTGGCCGGGCATGAGAGCAATTTTGAGTGCCGGTTTATTGATTCAACCGCGTCTCTGGTACACGCGGCTATTCGCTGGTATGAGTCGTGGCCGGATACGCAGATGGATGAGACTGCGCAACAGGTTGCCTGCGTTTGAAGTGAAATCAGGGGATCGTATGCAGATGGTGCAGTTCTTTCCAGAACCGCTCCGCCAGGGGCGTCATCCGCGTATCCATCCGGTAAGCATACGCCTGGATAGGAATAATCAGCTCGTCCTGGTCCAGCACTATGAGCTGTTTATTACGAATCTCCTGACGAATCGCATACTCCGGGAGCCAGGCGATTCCACAACCGTCCAGCGCAACCTGTTTAAGTAACTCACTCATCGAAGAGACAAAAAATGTACTGAAACTCAGCTCGGTATAGCGGGTTAACGTTCGGTTGATAAGCCGCCCCATGTAGGAGTTCTGGCTATAGTTGAGCAGCGGAAACGCGGGCTGGTCGAGCGTGTATCGCGGTTTCCCGTTTTCATCGCTTGCGCAGACGGGAAATAGTTGCGACTCGAACAGGTGAATATTGGCAAACGGAGGCTGGAGCAGGTTTTCGTCATAATAAGAGAAGATAAAGTCGCTTTGCCCTTCCCGCAACATATCGACCGCCTGATCGACATCGATCGCTTCAACCGACCAGGTAAACTGGGTGGGCATCTGGCTGACGATACCGGGTAATAACCCCAGCGAGAGGGAGTGCGCAGCGGCAATCTTGATTTTACGCAGCGTGAAATCGCTGCCACCGCGGAGCTCAGCCAGGTTGCTTTCCAGCTGTTGAAGCAGATGGCGTATCTGAGAGTGAAAGATTTTTCCCTGCTCGGAGAGTTGCAGCGGCGAGACCTGACGATTGAACAATTCAACCCCGACCGCGTTTTCCAGGGCGCGAATACGACGGCTGAAGGCGGGTTGCGAGACATTACGAATAATCGCGGCCTGGGAGAAGTTTCGGCACTTTTCCAGGGTCAGAAAGTCATAAAGCCATTTCGTTTCTATGTTATACAAACCTGCACCACTCACATCCATTGATCATCACCTGTCAGCCGTCTGTCTGCGCCATTTTACGGGCATTCACACGGCTGACAACCGATTGCGCTTACTCGAAGGACCCCTTCACGCAGGCTTTCCCGTCAACCACCATTTGTTTGCCGTGGGCATAAACCTGTTCAATCTCTAATTTCGGCGTCATCACCAGCAGGTCGGCATCCTTCCCGGAGGCGATTTCGCCTTTAGTGGACAGGTTAAGAAAGGCAGCCACACTGGTCGTCAGCGGACGCAGTGCGTCGGTCAGGGTAAATCCGTAATCGTTGATGAGCGATTGCACGGTTTCAAGCAAGCTCTCGAAGCCCGCCACGCCAATTCCGGTGAGTTTGCCGGCATCATCAAACAACGGCTGGCTACCATTACCATCAGAACTGACCGTTATCCGGGCAAGCGGTACACCGGCTTTGACTGCGCGCGCCACACCCTCAGCCGGTGCAACCGGATCGGGAATACCGCTGGTGATGTCGATGGTGCCGCCTTTGAGCGCAAAGGCCAGCGCTTCTTCGAACAGCGCCTCATTGCGGTTTACGTGGGTGGGAAGCAGCTTACTCATCGGCACATCACTATTTTCCAGAATGTCGTACAGCGGTTTGAGCCCCTTTTTGCTGTCGCCCATATGGAACACGCTGACCCCCGGTTTGCCGCCCAGCAGGCCACCCACACGGGATTCAGCGGCCATATTTGCCAGTTGATAATCGCCAGGCGCGGCAGAGCGGTGGTCAGAGACGGCGCATTTAACGCCGATGACGCGATCGATCAGCGCCACATCTTTTTCGACGGAACCGGTGATCGTCGGTGAAGGGACATGGTAAGCGCCGGTTAACATCCAGGCGGTGATCCCTTCTTCATTCAGCGCCCGGGTTTTCGCCAGCAGTGATTCCGGATGACGGGTCACGGAGTCGGTGCCGAGCAAACCAATGACGGTCGTGACCCCGGCTTCGGTCAGTCTGCTCAGTCTGACTTCTGGCGTGCGGGTCGTGGGGCCCGCTTCGCCACCGCCGCCAATCAGGTGAACATGCTGATCGATAAAGCCAGGACACAGGATCCGTCCTTTGAGATTGATAACCTTACAATCCGGCACAATGTGAGGCGAGATATCGCGTGCAACGGCAATAATCTTGCCGTTGGCGAGAAACACGTCGCAAATCCCCTGGTCTTCAGGGGTGTAAAGGTGTGCACCTTGCAGTAACGTAAACTCTGCGCAGGATAAATCAGGCATGATAATTCCCTTTTAAACAATAAGCTGCATAACCCAGATCGACAGTAATGCGTTGATGGCGCATACCGCAATGATGTGGGGATAATATTTGGCGTTCACTTCGGCGGTACCGAGGCAGCGACCCACGTTCTGTACAGGGTTACCCATCAGGTATATCGCCGGGAGCAGAACCGTGACGTCGTGACCACTTAATGCTCCCGCCGTGAGCAGACTGGCGGAAACGCCTACCGCGCCGCCCATGCTCATCAGCGACGCTAACAGCACGGTGGCGGCTTCACCAGGAAGTCCCCAAAGTGCCATGATCGGCTGACAAATGTGTCCAACCCAGTCAAGTAAACCGGTGATTTTCAGCGCCTGAATAATGACGAACGCCATCACCACGTTTGGCAGCAGGTTCGTGGTGGCAATCGTAAAGCCGCGGCGGGCACCGTCAATAAACATGTCCATGACATTTTTGCGTACCTGAGTGGTCATGCTTGTGCTCCTTGCGTTGGGTTACGGCGTTCTTCAAAGTTGATCCAGATACGTAGCAGATTGGCACCGACAAATTTAAACACCAGAATGACGGCCAGCGGGACGATAACAGACGTTCCCAGAAACGCGAAGACGGCGACGCCAGAGGAAAAATAGTTGGTGATAATCGCGCTGCCGCTGGTCTGGTACGCAGCAAAAATGACTTTGTCACGCTCGGTGATTTCACCATCTTGCGCCAGTTCTTTCGTCATACCCGCAGCGGCATCGGTATTTTGTAAGTTAGCAATAAGCGCCAGCGAGCAGATGCCCGGAATGCCCAGCAGCGGTTTCAGGATCGGTGTCATCAGCTGTTGCGCCGCACGTAATCCGCCAAGGCCGTCGGTGATTGAAATAATGCCCAGTGACAAAATGACTGACGGCGCGAGTTCCAGCGCGAAAAGAAAACCATCTTTTGCGCCCGTACCGCCCGCGCCCCGAAAGGTTACGGTCGTTTGTCCCGCGCCATTCGCGATCTGGCCAAACGAACCGTTCAGCACGGTAAAATCAAAAACACGCCACCAACCTTCCGTTCCGGAAAATACGCCGGAAAAGAAAATGATGGTCAGAAAAAATGCCAGATATCCCTTAAGTCCGACTTTTTCTGTTGCAAGCGGCAGCGCCGCCTGTTCCCCTTGTTGCGCCATAGCGAACCCCGTTATTTTTTTGATGATGTGTGTTTGTTGCGACAGGCCAGAAGTGGCCCGAACTCAATGACCTTACCAGCCATGGGGATATGGGGAAAATGCAAGAATGTTTCGCGCTATGCGTTTCTTGCATAGTGTGACAGAAATATCGGGAATATAACGACCCGCCAATTTCTGCCCCGTTTTAACATTGCCAGATAAATTCTTTTCCATTCTTGTAAGGAGAGTGGATACAACGGCATTGTTTTAAACATACAGAACATTGCTTAATGATGTGCAATAGCCTCAGTCATCACGATCGCGTATGAGTGAGCATCCGGTGAAATATATACAGCCAGGGCGGGGAACGGATGAGAACAGTGAACGGCTCCGCACGACAATGATTAATGTAGAGGGTAATCTACCGTATCGTTTACGCTATTCTTAATGACATAGCGTGTTTCAAGCATCACGGTCTTTGGGGGAATTATGAGTGAAATGCGTTCCCGCACGGCAATTATCGTGGACGATCATCCGCTGGCGCGTATGGCTATTCGTGGTGTACTGGAGAAAGATCGCGTTACGGTTCTCGGAGAGTATGAGGACGGTGCGATTGCGCTGAAGAGTTTGCTAAAAACGACTGCGGATATTGTGGTTATTGACGTTGAGATCCCCGGCGTCAATGGGGTCGAGCTGGTGGAGAAACTCAGAGCGAATCACTATCGCGGTGTGCTAGTTGTTGTCTCAGCGAAAAACGATCGTTACTTCAGCAAGCGCTGCGCACAGGCGGGAGCGAACGGGTTTATCAGTAAAAAGCAGAACATGGATAATATCCTGGCAGCCATTAATGCCGCACAGAATGGGTATACCTATTTTCCATTTTTCTCCGAAGAAGCCTCCGAAACCCTCACCGACGCGCAGCGTCTGGAGTCCCTTTCGGCGCAAGAGATGAAGGTCATGGGACATGTGCTTAACGGTCTGGACAATTCGCAAATCGGTGAGGCGATGCATATTAGCGGTAAAACCGTCAGTACGTATAAAACGCGGCTAATGGAAAAACTCGGTTGTAAATCATTAATCGAGCTGCTCTCTTTTGCTCATCAGAATAAGCTGACATGATGATGAATAACTGGCTGATAGTGATGTTCATTGTTTTATCAATAGGTGGGCGTGCCGTTTCCGCACAGCAAAAGTCCCCCGTTGAGCTTGAACTATCAGGGTTCAATTACATATCGCCTGTGCCGGTTTATCTGAGTGAGGATGACAAACGCTGGCTGCAACAGAAAAAAAAACTCAGCGTCGCCGTTTACGAACCCGTTCAGCCGCCGCTTGTTCTGACCACGCTGACGGGACGTTATCGGGGAATGAATGCTGATTATCTGGCATTGATTCAACACTCCCTTAATACACGAATAAGTGTGATGGCGTATCCGGATCAGGCTGATGCTGTTGAGGCGCTAAAAAAGGGTGAGGTCGATATGGTATTGACCGGGCTGGAGAGTCAATCCTGGCGTGAAGCAAGTGTTCAGGTTTCTCTGCCACTGATTCATTCCTGGCCCAATTTAGTCACCTCTCTTGGCAACGTTATGGCGCCATTGCAGAGCGCACAACGTACGGGGGGGGCGATTGTTAATCACTATCCGGATGTTGATTTTATCCGTCAGTCCTTTCCCGATGCCGAGATCGATAACTATGGCAGTTACCAGGAGGCGCTGAATTCTGTTAATAATGGGCGCAATGCCTGGTTTTTCGGTGATTCACTCACGACCAGCACCTGGCTTTCTCAGGAGTTCAGTCTTGCGCTGACAACGGTGAAGTATTGGCCAGCACCTCAGAGAAAGAGCTACTTTTTATTTTTGCCCGCACAGCAACGGCTGCGGGAAATTGTGAACAATACCCTTAGCGCAATTGATGAAAACATCCATGGGCAAATTGCCCAGTCGATGATTGATAAAGGCAATCTCTCCTTCCTGATTGAACCTCTGGACCTGACGCCACGCGAAAAGCAGTGGTTAAATAATCACAAAACACTCCGTGTGATTATCAATCCCTGGTTTGCCCCTTACACGATGGTTGATGGAAGCCAGCAAACGCGGGGTATTGTTGGCGATGTCCTTAATTTGATTGGCTTACAAACGGGTATTCAGTTTGAGACGGTGGTCGTCAAATCGAATAAAGAGATGGTCGCTGAGATGAAGAAAGGTAACTGGCATATTGTGCAGGCAGCTACCTATGATCTCAGCCGAGAAGATTATCTCTCTTTTACGCATCCATTTATCACCACACAGTTCGTGGCCGTGATCAGAAAAGAGGAAAGTAAAGAGCATGCGCTGCGGCCCGGTAACCATGTTGCAATCAGCGCCGATCACACTTTACTGGCCACACTGAAGGCGAAATATTCAGGCATTGTGTGGGAAGAGGTGGAAAATTCCAGCGTGGCATTGAATCTGGTCGCAACAGGAAAAGTGGATGCCGCCATTTCGAATCAGCTGACCGCGCGTTATCTGAGCGAGCATTACTATCCCGATCAGCTTTCCTGGATACCGCTTACCGGAGAAGAGCCCGCGGCAATTAGTTTCGCGGTGCCCCGCTCTGAGCCGGAGTTACGGCAAATTCTGGATAAAGCGTTAGATGATATTCCACAAAAAGAGGTCCTGCAGATCGTCAGTAAATGGATTCGTCTGCCGGATGTCAAAATAGATACCTGGGAATTATATAACAGGCCTTTTTATCTGGTGGCTACCTTAGCGTCGTTACTGGTACTCAGCACCTTGTTATGGGCAGTCTATCTGGTGCGGGAAGTTCGAATCAGAAAACGCTCTCAACGCTTACTGAAAGAGGAGCGGAACCGGGCTCTCAGGGCCAATGAAGAGAAGCGGGAATTTCTTTCTCACATGAGCCATGAGATACGAACCCCGGTAAGTGCCATTATGGGATTTCTTGAACTACTGCAATTTTCTCCTGCGAAGTTTAGCCCGGAAGATAAAGCATCAGTGGACCAGGCGGCTCAGGCCTCACGTTCGTTATTAAAACTTATTGGCGAGATCCTCGATCTGGAGAAGATCGAATCGGGCTTATTAGAGACCGTTCCCCAGTGGAAATATCCGGAGAGCCTGATACAAGACAACATTGCATTATTCAGCGCGCTGGCGGCGCAAAAAGGGATCGCGCTACGTTACGATTCTCGTTTAGATGCACGCGAGGCGATGCGACTGGATCCCCAATTACTGGGGCAGGTTCTCACCAATATTATCGGCAACGCGGTGAAATTTACCGAACATGGTGATGTGCGAATTTCTGCGGTGAAGCATGAGCAAACGCTGGTGATCTCGGTGCGTGATTCTGGGCCGGGAATGAGCGAAGAAGAACAACGCCGTTTATTCACCGCCTTTAGCCAGGGAAAAGCGGGAGAACATCACCGCGGTTCGGGGCTCGGATTAGCCATCAGTCGGGGATTAATGAGGCAAATGGGAGGGACAATCGAACTGCAAAGTGAAGTGAATCGGGGGACGATCGTTACGTTGAGCCTGCCAGTCCAGACGTCGTTTGATATCACGCCTGCCGTTGCGGACGTTGACGCGCCTCTGCCAGTATTGCAAGGAACAACACTCCGGGTATTAATCGCGGATGACCTTCCTTTCAGCCGATTACTCCTGAAACGTCAGCTTATGACGTTGGGTATCATGGCTGATGAAGCCGACAATGGCGAGATGGCATTGCATTATCTTCAGCAAGGAAATTATGACTTGTTGATTACCGATCTCAATATGCCGGTTATGGATGGTATTGAGCTTGCCCGCCAGGTCAGAAAAAGTAATACGACGCTTGTCATCTGGGGGCTCACGGCAACGGCGCAGGAGCACGAGCGCGAACGTTGTCTGTCGGCGGGCATGAATGCTTGTCTTTTCAAACCCATCACGTTGTCGCAACTCTCTCATTTACTCTCCGGGGTGAGTGATACCCACGACACCATATTTGATCTCGAAAGACTGGCGATGCTGGCGCAAGGGAATCGGGCATTGATGCTTCGCGCATTAAAAGATGCGCAGGTAGAAAATCGCTGTGATTTAACGGCGGCTTATAAAGCCAGTGAGTCTGGTGATTATCGTCAGGTTAAACATCATATTCATCGCATTAACGGGACGGCCCAGCTATTGGGCGTTGAGACCTTAATGAAGGCTGCACAGTCTTTGGAGGATAAACTCCCGGACGCAATGACTGTCACCGAACTGCCTGCTGAGCTTGAATATATCCAGACACTGCTGGACGAACTGGAGCGGGCAATCGAGAAATTCACGCCTTAATTTCCCTTCCTACACGTGTAGGCGGCGCCTGACAGAATAATAAGGCGCCGCTGATGTTGCTCCTGTGTTAACCAGGTAAAATAAGCCCTGTTCCAACAGAATAAAATTAGTTAATTAAACCTGGTATATTTCCTAAGAAAAATCCATGTTTTGGTTTATTACAAGTTTCAACTATCAAACACGCCTGGATCATTAAACTAAACCTATCCACATAGCTAGTGTTTAATTCTGTTTTTTATTGCGCATTCTGGGTTTTTGTTTTGATAAAAATAGCTAAGTGTGGATCGTTGTTCTTTTGAAAGTAAAAAGATAGTAGAAACGATCGTTTTTATGTTTTCTTACGAAATCCACGACTTTTGTGATGTCATGCTGAATTATTTTCTGTAAATTTTACAGCGAAACATGAGGTGACTTACTGACGTTAAAACAGCAAGCAGGAAGTGTCGAAAAGGGAAGTTCTATGAAATTGTCAGACTCCGTTTTTTCTGATGATTATTTTTTTATTGTCGGCATAAGTGCGTTGTTAACGCCGGAGTTGATTGATGAAAATTACACTATAGTCGATGTCGATGAGTCCATCCTGCAACGGAGTACAGAGTATTTGTCTCCTGGCAGGAAGATCATTGCATTTATCACCAATGATCTCGACTACTACGCATTATGCCATTTGAGAGATATAACTTTCATTGATAAGAGACGCCGGATAAATGAAATTCTCTCATGCCTGTTTGTCAATGACTCCCGGTATGCTTATCGGGTGAAATACTCGCTTTCATTCCGGGAAAGTGAAGTTCTTGATTGTATGCAAAAAGGAATGGAGGCGAATGAGATTGGTGAGTTATTGGGCATGTCGATGAAGACATTCTATGCACACCGTCGCAGCCTGATATTTAAACTTCAACTCGGTAATCGTGTATCTCTGTATCGAAATATCGCGCGAGTAAGAATGTGCAAACCATATATTCATGAGTCTGATCTTACATAAATTGTTGCGTTAATGTCGGGAAACGAGAATATGCAGAGGAGGTGAGTGCAGGAATAATTGTTTTTAACATCAACGCTTTTAATTAAATATTAACTTAACTATCTGGATTTAATTATATGAAAAAAATTGCACTGATTTCTGCAATGTTATCGCTTTCTACTCTGCAAGCCGCTAATGCAGCCGATGGCGTCATTAACTTTACCGGAACGATTACAGGAACGGCGTGTGTCGTTGATCCTTCTGCGATTGCGCAGCCTGTCGATCTGGGAACCGTTTCAACGGCGGCATTTTCTGGCGGGAATGGCGCAACAGCGGCAGCTAAGCGCTTTAATATTGTGCTGAAATCCTGTCCGGCGAGTGTGACCAGCGCCAGCGTTCGGTTTGACGGTACCACCAATACGTCTAATCCTTCGATTCTGGCGTTGACCACAGGTCAAACGGCGACGAATGTCGGCGTCGCTCTTTATGAGCAGGACAGTGCCACATTGATCCCGGTTGGCTCTTCTTCGGCTAGCGTGGCGTTGTTGGAAGACGTCGATAATACGTTGACCTATTTCGCAAAATATATGGCCACAGGTACTGTCGGAGCGGGGACGGCAAACTCGTCAACCTCCTTCACCGTGACCTATCAGTAAAAGCAGGGCCACTCGTGGCCCTGAGTAATCAATCAGGAACTCTCATGTTTCAGCAATTATATAAAACGGTTGCTGTGGGGATAGTATTTATCTCAACAGCGGCAATCAGTGGGGTTGAAATAGGCGGTACTCGTCTTATTTATAATGGTAATGCCAGTCAGGCCACCATCAGCGTCAAAAACCCGGACAATAAACCGTATCTGATCCAGTCATGGGTGAGTAAAAGTGAAAATAGTGATGACAGTGGCAGTGAATTTACCACGACGCCACCTTTGTTCAAATTAAATCCAAATTCACAGAACTCCGTTCGCGTCATGCTGGCAGAAAACAACTTACCCTCGGACAGAGAAAGTGTTTACTGGTTAAATATTAAAGCTATTCCGTCATCGTCACCGGATGCGAAAAATGAATTGTTGATCGCGGTAAAAAGCAAAATGAAGCTGTTTTATCGTCCCGCCGGGTTAAAAGGCGATCCGTCATTGGCATACCAGCAGTTAATTTTTTCACGTGAGGGTGGAAAATTAACTGTAAATAATCCAACGCCTTATAGCGTGTCGCTCAATGAAATAAAGGTGAACGGCAAGACGATCACTAAGCCTCCAATGGTATTACCATTTCAAACCGTCACGCTACCGCTATCGGGGATAACCGGCGGAGACGTATCGTGGCGTGCGATTAATGATTTTGGAGGCGTCACGACTGAACAAAAAGTTAAAATGTAGGTTAAATGCTTATGCTCCAGCTCAATACGGTTTCAGGTTTTGCAACGTTAACGAAATTATCAGTCCTGGTTTCTCTGTTTACACATGCGTCAACCGTGTTGGCTGAGGATTATTTTTCACCCGATTTTATTGAAACCAGAGGGAATATTCCGCGTGATATTGATATCTCTCGTTTCAGCAAAACTGACGGACAGGTTCCCGGTGTTTATCACGTTGATGTCTATCTGAACGGAAATTATATCGAATCTCGTGATATCAGCTTTCTGGGTAAAGAGAGTGAATTGTCCCCATCGTTAACCTACGCCGATTTCGTGAAATGGGGTGTGAAGCGTAACGCACAGCCTGACTGGATGAGTATGGAGGATTCCGCAACCATCGATAATATGGGGGCGTTACTCCCCGGGAGCCAGCTCAATTTTCAATTTGATGGCATGCGTCTGGATATTTCGGTGCCGCAAGAATATATGCAGCGCGATCCACGCGGCTCCGTTGCACCGGAACAGTGGGACGACGGACTGAATATGCTGTTCCTGAATTATAACTTCTCTGCTGCCAACAGCCATGGCAAGGGCGATTCGCGTAATGACAGCTATCTGAACCTGCGTAGTGGGATTAACGTCGGTCCCTGGCGGTTGCGGAATTACTCAACATATAACAATAACGAAGGGGACGGGCACTGGAATACCCTCAGCACTTCACTGGAGCGTGATATTAAAGTGCTGAAAAGCCAGTTCAGTATGGGGGATGGTTATACGCAGGCAGGTGTATTCGACAGCGTTCACTTCCGTGGCGCGCAAATTTATTCGGATGACACCATGTTGCCGGAAAGCGTTCGGGGGTTTGCGCCTGTGGTCCGTGGTATTGCGCAAAGTAACGCACAAGTCACCATTCGTCAGGGCGGGAATATTATCTGGCAGTCTTATGTACCGCCAGGCCCGTTTGTGATTGATGATCTTTATCCTACGGCCGCCAGCGGTGATCTTACCGTGGTGGTGCGTGAAGCCGATGGTTCGGTGCATCAGTTTATTCAGCCATTTTCGGCTGTACCGATCATGCAGCGTGAGGGCCAGTTTAAATATGCGCTGGCAGTGGGGAAATATCGTGCATCAAACAGTACGGATAAGGAACCGGATTTTCTTCAGGCCACAATGAGCTACGGGTTGCCGTGGGACACCACGATTTATGGCGGCACGCTGGCGTCGGGGGATTACCAGGCAGGGGCTATTGGGATCGGCAAAGGATTGGGTGATTTCGGTTCGTTCTCTTTTGACACCACCTTTGCCCATACGCAGATGCCAGGTAAAACGGAAGGCGGTATCTCGCTTCGCGCGCAGTATGCCAAAGATTTTTCATCCACGGGCACTTCGCTGAGTCTGATGGGGTATCGGTATTCCTCTTCCGGCTTTCATGATTTTCAGGAAGCGAATGGTGATGTCAATAAATACCGGATGGCGAGCGATAACGTTCTGGAAGGCAATGACTGGCGTTATCAGCGTAACAAACGCAGTAAGGCACAGGTGACATTGAACCAGCAGCTTGGCGATTTCGGGAATATCAACCTTTCGGCCTGGCACCAGGACTATTGGGGCGGTGATACCGAGCGTAACGTCAGCCTGGGTTACAACACCAGTATTAACAATATTAATTATGGCCTGAACTATAGCTATTCCCGTGGTCCCTGGCACAACGACAACGATCATATCGTCTCTTTTACGATGCAGATTCCATTCTCACGTTTCTTGCCAAATAGCTGGATGACGCTATCGGCAAACGCGAATAAAAAAGGCGACGCCACTTCACAGGTTGGGCTGTCCGGTTCCGCGCTGGAAGACAGAAATCTGAGCTGGAACGTACAGCAGGGATACAACAGTAAGGGGTCAGATGTGACGGGCAGTGCGTCGGCGAATTATAAGGGCCGTCATGGTGAATATCAGCTTGGTTATAACTACTCTCGCGATAATCGTCAGGTCTCGGTTGGCGCAATGGGGGGACTGGTGGTTCATCCGTATGGCGTCTCCGCGACTCAACCTCTTGGCGAGACAATGGCGTTGGTGAAGGCCGAGAATGCCGCTGATGTGAAAGTGGCGAATAACAGCGGCATTTACACAGACAGTAAAGGTTTTGCCGTTGTGCCGTACGTTGCGCCATATCGACAGAACAGTCTGACGCTAAATACCGACAGGTTGAACAACAATACGGATGTGTTGAATGACACGCAGACCGTCGTACCAACAAAAGGCGCGCTGACGTTGGCCGATTTCCCGACCGTTACCGGCTACCGAATCCTGCTGCAATTGACGGGCAAAACGATTCCGTTTGGGGCGACGGCAACAATTAACCATCGCGACAATACGCCAGAAGGGATTGTTGACGATCGTCAGCGAGTCTGGTTTAGCGGCGCACCGGAAAAAGGCTCCGTGGTGGTGAACTGGGCTGGGGAAAGTTGTCTGGCAAATTATCAGATTGCGCAGGCTTCTGACAAAACGCATAACGTCACCGCGGAGTGCAGGTAAGTGGAGAGTAAGATGAATCGAATTATAGTGAGTTTATTGTGGGTGGCTCTGGGACTGTTTTCACGTACTGCGCTGGCGTGGGATTGTTCGACGGTCACGCCATCAACAACCTTATCGCCGCAGAATATCACTATCTCTAGGGATCTGCCGGTGGGGGCCGTTATTGGTACGCAGATAATGACGCCGACAGTGAATGCGTTCAGTTGTTTTGATTCAGCGGAAGGGGTCATTTCCAATCAAACGTTTGGCGTAAAGGCGATAGGTACCTTCGATTCAATGGTCAATGGGGTTCGGGTCTATAAAACCAACGTTGACGGTATTGGCTATGCGATTTCCGGCTCGACGGCAAAGTGCGCCGGAGGGAATGCCGCCGTGACAGGGGCGAATACGATTCGGGGCGATAGTAACACCGCCAGGCTTTGTCAAAATACCACGGGAATGATAAGCCCCGGATTGAATGGTTCCGTCACGGTGACGTTCTATAAAACGGCGACGGAGACCGGTTCTGGTACGATATCGGCAAGAACGGTGGGGTCGTTGATATTGCTGAATAACTCGCTGCTCTGGCAATCCCCAGAAGCCGCAGTCAATATCAATGCGTTCACGGTGACCACGCCAGCCTGCAAACTGACCACGGCATCCATCCCTGTCGATATGAAAGAGGTTGATAAAAATGCCTTTAATGGCAAAGGAACGACGCCGGGAGAGGCATATACCCAGTCATTCAATTTGCCGATGACCTGCAATGCCGGAACCGCCGTCAGCGTCAGGATGGAAGGCGATATTAATGACGCAACGAAAGGCGTCATCAATACGACCAGCGGGAGTAACGCCGCTACAGGAGTCGGGATCCAACTGCTTTATAACAACCAGCCGATGAGGTTGGGCTCCGATGTGGCGGTTGGGACATCGAGCACAGGGGGCGGGTTCACGGTACCGCTTAAGGCGCGTTACTACCAGACGGGCGATCATATCACCACAGGGGCGGCGAACGGCGTACTGTCTTTTACGATGACATACCAGTAGTTGCCGAATAACTCACATGTGGATGAACAGCAGAACAGGTTAACGTCAACCTGTTCTGCTGTTTATCACGACATATTTACTGCGGCTACGTTTGTGATGCCGTGAGGTGAAAGAGAAAGCCGTCAACGGCAGGTCTGTTCTGTCTTCGCCATTACAAAATCATCTGTGCCAGTAAAAAGCCAAATGGTACTGAGAAGATAATCGACAAACATCCCGGCAGGAAGAAGGGATGATTAACGATCTTTGAGCCATTCCAGCGGGAACTGAGAAATGAACCCGTGTCATCAGTGGCAATCGCAAACGCGGTTGTCGGATAAATATTGGTGATATAGAGTGCGCTGACCGCGACAAAACTGGCTAATATTGCCTCCGGGCTAATTCCGATGGAGGCGGCGATAGGCATCAGTAATGCGCTGGTTGCCCCCTGGCTAAACAGCATGGCGCTGGTACAGAAAAATACCGCCGCCAGTAAGAACGGCCAGGCGCGTAATATATCACTGGCTTCCATTTTGATCTCATCAATATGGGCACCGATCAGCGTGCTGCTCAGCCAGACAATCCCTAATACCACCACCAGTGATTCCGCGCCGGATTTAAATATCGGTGAGTTCTTCAGCTCTTTCATGTCCAGCTTGCAGGTAAAAATAATGATCGTGGACACGACAAACATCGTAATAATGATTAAGTCGCGGGAATTGATAGTATGCCCAATCAGGGATTTAAACAGCAACATACAGACTACGAAGACCACTCCCACCAGAAATATGGCGACCGAGGATTTTGCTCCGGCGGGAATAGGGCGGCTGGCATGTTTATTCAGCACAATTTTATTTTCCTGCATGATTTTTTGACACACAGGATCGTCGGCCAGTTTGGCGCCTTGTCTGCTGGCAATGAATGCCGCGATCAGCATGGCAAATAACGCCGTGGGCAGGATAATCAGCATTGCATCGCCGAAGCTCACGCCCATCACCTCAACGGTGCCGTACATAATCGCCGTGGCGGCAGAGATCGGGGAGGCGGTAATCCCGAGTTGCGAAGCCACAACCGCAGAGCTTAACGGCTGGCTGGGCCGGATACCGTTGTCTTTCGCCACTTCCTGAATCACGTTCATCACCGACATGGCGGTATAACCGGTACCGGACAGTACCGTCAGAATAAACGTTACGGTGGGGGCAAGAATATTAAGATAGCCTGGATTATGGCGCAGTAATTTTTCGGTCAAGGTGACGAGATAATCCATTCCGCCAGCCTGTTGCATGGCTGAGAGCGCCACAATGGTGGACAGAATAATGAGCATCACGTCGACAGGCGGAGAACCTGCCGGAACGCCAAAAATAAATACCGAAATCGCTAATCCGATCCCGCCGGCAAACCCGACGCCAATTCCACCCCAGCGGGCGGCAAGCATGATGGTTCCCAGCAATAAAACGACATGTAATATCACCATATAATTAACCTGCTCTTTGTTATATTTTATTTATCGGCAACGAGAGGGCGAGGTAATGAACAGGAAATATTCATTACCTGCAATTAACGCTTATTTCTCGATAACAGATGATTACGACATATTCATTTCTGTTTGATAGCGTTTAATCGCTGCCGTACTCTTTTGCGGGTCGGTCATGTTCATCGGATCAAGCAGATAATCCGCCTGTTCCGGCGTCAGCAATTTTTCTGCCAGCACGACCTGCCTTACGCTGCACTGCTGTTGGTACGCGGCTTTTGCAATTCGCGATCCCACCTGATAGCCAAACAGGGTTGCCACGACGGTGGCCAGCGCCGTACTTTCCTCTGCGTAGCGAGCACTCACTTCTTCATTTATCGCGATATCTTTCAGACATTTATCGATGAACAGCGGTATCCCCCGGCTCAGTAATGAACAGGATTCGAAGAGCGCCTTCAGCAGCACCGGTTCCCACACGTTCAGGTCAAGCTCGCCGCCCTCAACCGCCATGGTCACTGTGACGTCATTACCGATAACCTGATACGCAATTTGATTCATCAGTTCGGGCATGACCGGGTTAATTTTGCCCGGCATGATGGACGAACCCGGTTGCACGGCAGGAACAATAATTTCATTAAAACCGGCGCGCGGTCCTGAACCCTGAATACGAAAATCGGTCGCCATTTTAGAGAGAAAGGCGGCGATTTTCTTGAGCTGCGCGGAGAATTCAATGTAGAAATCACCGTGTTGCAGACCATCGAAGAAGTCCGCTTCCGGGCGATATTGCTCGCCAGTGAGGGTCTCCAGCCATTGATACACCGCCGGAAGATAACCCTCATGGGTGGACAACCCCGTGCCAATCGCCGTCGCCCCCAGCGGTAAGCACAGCGCCTCCTCGTTGACCTCGGCCAGTTTTTCCCTGAGCCGGTTGACCTGTGTGCGATAGGCGCCAAACTGTTGGCCAAACGTCATTGGCACCGCATCCTGTAAGCAGGTGCGGCCTAATTTCACTTTGTCGGCAAACAGATGGCTTTTATCCGCTAATACGGCTTCCAGTTTTTCCAGTTGCGCCAGCAAATGCTTGATATTCACGCGGCTGGTCATTTTCATCGCCGCAGGAATGACGTCGTTGGTCGACTGCCCCATATTGACGTGCGTATTTGGATGAATCGCATCATATCCCCGTACGCCAGTGAGCAGTTCATTCGCACGGTTAGCCACCACTTCATTCATGTTCATGTTGGTCGAGGTGCCGCCGCCGCCCTGAAAAATATCAATCGGGAAATGGGCGTCAAAATCGCCGTTCATCACCTCCTGCGATGCCGTCACGATGACGGCGGCTTTCTGCTGATCCAACGCGCCAATTTGGGCGTTGGCCTGAGCGGCCGCCTGTTTTATCGCGGCGATCGACCACAGAAAATGCGGAATATCCCCGGCCGTTTTTCCCGAAACTGAAAAGTTCAGTACCGCCCGTTGCGTTTGAATACCGTAGTAGGCTTCCTTCGGCACCATTAACGTTCCTAATAGATCCTTTTCTTCACGCATCGTTATGTCTCTTCCTGTATTAAGGTGTATCGCTACCTTAATTGGCTGGCAGTACGGATAATTTGAAGTGGCTCAAAGAAAAAAAAGCATTGAAAAGATAAATACTCATTATTAAAAAATGTAATAGTAGAGGCGGTAATGAAGGATATTAACTTCGATTTTAAGCAGTTACAGGCGTTTTTAGCGGTGATTGAGACAGGGTCATTTACCGCTGCGGCAAAGAAACTCAACCTGACTCAATCCTCGATTTCTCAGCAGATCGCGAATCTGGAAAATGGCTTAAAGACTGAAGTGATTAACCGCTCACAGCGACCCATTCAGATGACGATAGCCGGACAGGCGCTGTACCCGCTGGGAAAAAAGATTATCGATAGCGGTGTCTATCTGCAGGAACATATCAACGCGATCAGTCACGGGCATATTTCACATTTGAAAATCGGCTTTGTTGATTCGATCGGTAAATCTATCGGCCTGGATATTCTGACCTTCCTGCAACCGCAGGTGAAACATATTTTCCAGGTGACCGGTACAGCATCGGGGCTGCTTTCCGCACTGAATACGGGCAGCATTAACCTGGCCATCACGATGCTGCATACCGAGATGCCGCCTAATGTCAGAATGTACCCGCTGATTGAGGAGGAGTTTCTGTGCGTTTGCCCCAAAGCCTGGCCGGAAACGCGACTGGAAGAGTTGTGTAAAAACAGGGACTACATCGCCTATACCCGCAATACACCGACCGGCATCCAGACGCTCAACTGGCTGAAATGGAATAACTTGTCTCCGTCCATCCAGTTTGAAATGGATAATGCTGATGACATTCTGAAATTAATTTCCTGCGGCTACGGATGGACGCTGACCACGCCGCTGTTTATTACCACTCTTCCCGCCTTTACGGACTCGCTGAAGATCATCCGGATCAACAATCGCAAAGAACGCCGCAAAAT
This sequence comes from Citrobacter freundii complex sp. CFNIH2, assembly GCF_002880615.1. NCBI lineage: Bacteria > Pseudomonadati > Pseudomonadota > Gammaproteobacteria > Enterobacterales > Enterobacteriaceae > Citrobacter > Citrobacter freundii complex sp. CFNIH2. The sequence continues at coordinate 5,008,149 of NZ_CP025757.1, forward strand.
TGTCCTGCTCTGTAAGGACGATGAACTGTCGGAGTTCTATAAAAACCTGGCGATTGAGGTCCAGTCGATACTGGAAACGAAACTGGAACAGGGGTTCTACAGTAAGCTCGATGCGGATGTGCCGTCATGATCCCCAACCATGCATTATTCGGTATTCAGCGAAGTATTGCCCGGTACTTACCGCTAAAGTGGCGGAAGTGCTAACCCAGGAGGTTGTTATGATAGCGGTGATTTTTGAAGCGGATGCGGTACCGACTCAGCAGGCGCGATATTTACAGCTTGCGGCTGAACTCAGGAACGAACTCGTTAATATTGAGGGCTTCATTTCGATTGAGCGTTTTAAAAGCCTGAGTACGGAAGGGAAGATTTTATCGCTTTCCTGGTGGGAGAGTGAAGACGCCGTCGCCGTGTGGAAGAGCAACATGAAACACCGGGCAGCGCAAAGGGAAGGACGTGAGTCGATATTCTCTTTTTACCGCATCCGCGTTGCGCGCGTTCTGCGAGATTATTCATCTGAAGGATAACATTCGTACGTCTTTAGGAAGCGTGACTTCCGGCGATCTCACGCCATCTCTGCAAACAGGACTATTCTCTTACAAGAGAGAAATAAGGACGGATGTAGAGGGGCAGAAAGAGAAAACGGCGCGTGATGTTAAAGGATGGGAGCGAGCGAGGTACAGCATTGAGCTTAATAGTTAACTCAACCTTAAATATTACCCCTTGAAAATACAAGGGGCAATATAATAAGGTGAAATATTTGATATTTGTCGTATTTTAATAGTTTTTTAGTGATTAAGTGCTTATTGCATTCTGTACCCGGGAGTTTAAATGTTAGATAATCTCGGGTGGATTTATCCCTGGTGTTACGTTGGTCTTTGACCGCCTGACTAGTATGTGCCGCGAGCGCTATTAGTCAGGTATTTTTTAAGTATAAGGAAGACCCGACCTGAAAAAAAGCTGTCCTAAAAGACAGGGGATAATAATTTCGGAATGTTATTATCAGGAATGAATAAATGAACTCTTTTGTTGAGTTTTTTTTGCTTGATCGCGATGAGTTGCCGTCAGGTTTTGCCACTGAACTCTACCGCCTGAGAAATCGAACATTTCGTGAGCGGCTCGACTGGAAAGTGGAATGTACTGATGGCCTGGAAAAGGATCAATTTGATAACGAAAACACGACTTATCTGTTAGGGATGCATGAGGGAGAAATCCTGTGTGGCGCCCGATTTATCGATGCCACGCAACCGACGATGATCAGCGAAATATTCCATGAGTACTTCGATAATATCACTCTCCCTACGGATATTCCCTGTTGCGAAGTGAGCCGCCTGTTTTTAGATAAAGCGAGACGTGATTCCGGAAACCTTCGCGGGATGCCCGCCAGTAAGGCACTGTTTCTGGCAATGATCGTCTATTGCATGAAGAAACAGTATCGGGGAATGTTCGCCGTTGCCAGTCGCGGTATGTATGCCATTTTCCGTCATGCGCACTGGAAAATTGACGTGATTCAGAAAGGTCTTTCTGAGAAAGGTGAAACTATCTACTATATTTTTATGCCGGCAACTGAAAGCGCAATTGAAAGCATCATCAGCAAAGATAAGTCCAGCCACTGGCTCCGTGAGATACTTCAACAACTTCGCCGTCTGTAATCCCGCACGGAGTTCAGTTATCCAGTAATCTGAGCTCCATTCCGAGTTTTACCGCATGTCTGGCGTTGTTCACGCCCAGCTTTTTCATTGCATTGCTCATATGAAATTTCACGGTGCGCTCTGCAATTGACAATATAACCGAGACTTCGGCATATGTTTTACCCGCACTGACCCACTTCAAAATTTGTCGTTCGCGCGGTGACAAAAACACGTTCTTTTTCTGATGCACTTTACTGTAGAGATTAAGGGTCTTCTGATGTAACTGAATGAGAAAATGCATGAAATGCGCGCGGCAGGCTTCCATCTCAATCCCCGAATCCTTCTGGCTGATGATGGACAATACGACAAGATTATTCAGATAGTCATGCAGGGGAAACGTCTGACCCTGATAAATATTGTGTTCAGAACTTTCACTGAAAATGCGCGTCAGATTATAACCGCTTGCCAGCAGCACCTTGTTCTCCCAGAAAAAATCTTCAACACTACTTAAAGCCCTAATAATGACAGGGTCAATAAACTGGTATTTTCTTTCAAGATAGATGTTAAACCACTCAGGATTATTATTGATAATCTGCATTTGCGAGGGATCTTTTTTGTTCATAATCGCATATGCGTAGATCGTATTTTTGTAGTCCTTAATGAACGCATTCAGTTCATTCTGGATTAACGCATTGATCCCTTCATCGTTGTAATACATATCCTTCACGCCAGTTGCTGCCTCTGAGATGAGTGTTTGAAAGAGTATAGCCTGCCTCGTTACCTGACAAAATGGACTTACCCCACAACAGTCGATATTTCCTGTCCTTATGACAAATTCTGTATCAAAACGCCAGGGCTGAGGTTTACGGGATGACCGTCAGGTTGGCCTCGAAGGTTCGTTGAACCTGGCGGCAACATCGGATGCCAGACATCACGAACAGAGGAGCGTAAAGACGGAGTGTGTGGGCAAATGTCAGGCCATTGCGTCGCCCGCACTGTCGGTGTCGGAAATTGAACCAGGGTCACAAATATGAATATTGTCCAGGGGCGCGTTGAATCAACGTCGGTTACGGCAGCGGAATAAAAACTGAATGTTTACAAAATATTATTTATCAACGCGATGTACAGGCGCGGGGGATTATAGGTTTTTACTATAGGTTCAGGATGCAAACAATTGTCGTCCTGAGTCACTCTTTTTTCACAATAGGGGGGCCATACAAAATACAAGGACAATAAAATGGAACGTCTGACGGTCTCTGACAAACTCTGCTACGCGATGGGAGGAGGGTTTGCCTCCAACCTCAGTTTTTACGCGATGCTGGTTTTCTTTATTACCTATGCTTCTGATGTCTATGGTGTGAATCCGGCCACGGTGGGCGCCATCACGCTTGCCGCACGGGGGATTGATGCATTTATCGATCCGGTGATGGGCGCGATTGGCGACAGAACCCGAACGCGACTGGGTAAATACCGCTTCTGGATAATCACATCAGCGCCGGTACTGGGTTTCACAACCTGGATGGTTTTCGAATCCCCGGATTTCTCTGCGACGGGCAGGGTGGTTTATATCGCCTGCGTTTATATGCTCTACTCCCTTGTCTCTACCGTGTCGAATATTCCGTATCACTCATTAACGGCCTACATTACAGATAAGGTCAATGAACGCAGTAATATTGTGTTATTCAAACAATTTACCGGAATTATCGCCCAGTTTATCGTCAGCGCGGGCGGCATTTATATCTTATCGGCATTCAGCCAGACCCGGGATGCAACGGGCAATGTGGTGGTTGATTTTCATAGCTATCACTACCTCGGCATTTTATTTGGGGTCGTGACCACGCTGGGATTCTGGATTTGCGCTTACGGCGCCCGTAGACAGGATAACTGGCAACGTATTCTGCAAGATGAAAAGGGATTACAGACCGACCCGGCGGGCGAACAGCAAAATATTGTAGTGGCCGTCTTCAAACAGCTGTCGCTGGCTTTTCGCAGTCGTTCACTGGGGTGTCTGGCGTTGGCCTCTTCGGCGAATACGCTTTCCTTAGCGATTACTGCCGGGGTGACCGTTCAGTTTTATACGTGGGTCCTACACAATACCAGGCTGGTTGCGACGGGAGCATTACTGAATATGCTGTTTGGCGCATCAATATATCTGCTGGTTAAGTGGTTAGTGTCTCGCTATGGAAATAAAACGGCATTTGTGATCATCTGTTTTATTGCCATGGTTCCCTCGCTGATACTCTGGCTCACCTTCTCGCCTGAAAATATCACCTGTACTCTGATACTACTCGCCTGCGTGATGGCGTTTTGTCAGGGCGGGTCGCTGATTACCTGGATGATGGTCACTGATTGCGCGGATGAATTACGCTGGAAAACGAAAAAGAATGCCGCCGGAATTGCCTCTTCCACATTAACGTTCTCCAACAAATTTGGTTCTGCGCTGGGTGCCTTTGTGCTGGGCGGCGTCCTTGATCTTATTGGTTATCTCCCCGGTGCCGAGGCGCAAACGGCGGGAACATTACATGGGCTGCTTATTTTGATGGTCCTGACGCCGGTTTGCGGGCAACTCCTGTCAGTGTTTTCGATGATTTTTTATACCCTGAACAAAAAAAATCATCAGGCGATCTGCATGAAACTGCTCGGGGATGGAGAGTAATATGAAAGTCGTAATGCTGATGTTTGATACCCTGCGTCGTAATAAGCTCCCGGCTTATCAGGCCGACGCATTTCCTCTGCCCAATTTTAAACGGCTGGAGGAGAAAACCGTCCGTTTTGATAATTTCTATGTTGGCTCAATGCCCTGCATGCCAGCCCGACGCGATTTGCATACCGGACGGCTGAATTTCCTGCATCGCAGTTGGGGGCCACTGGAGCCCTTTGATGACTCTATTTTTGAAATCATTAAAAAGCACGGCGTCTATTCCCATTTAATTACCGATCATCAGCACTACTGGGAAGATGGCGGGGCGACCTACCATAATCGCTACAGCAGTTATGAATTTATGCGCGGGCAGGAGGGGGATCTCTGGAAAGCAAAGATTGGCTTCGACGGAGCCCGTGAACTGGATTCATGGAAAAACGCCGAACCGCTGCGCCGTAATATGATCGAGCACGATCAGATTAACCGTAGCTATATTCGTGAAGAGAAAGATTTCCCGCAGGCGCGCTGTTATCAGGCCGGACTGGCCTTCCTGGCGGAAAACTATCAGCAGGATAACTGGTTATTACAAATAGAGAGTTTTGACCCGCATGAACCCTTTTACGTCCCGGATCGTTTCAAACGCATGGTCGATCCTGAACTGGTCAATAACCCTGACGACTGGCCGGAATACAGTTCGACAGAGAGGATCAATAATCCGCAGAAAGTAGTGAACGGTGAAAAGCATTATCAGGCGCTGATGTTGATGTGCGACGAATATCTTGGCCAGGTGCTGGACTTTTTCGACGCGCATCATCTGTGGCAGGACACGATGCTGATTGTGAATACTGACCACGGTTTTATGTTTGGTGAAAAAGAGTGGTCGGGGAAAAGCGTTATGCCGGTGTATAACGAGATTGCTCATGTCCCCTTCTTTATTTGGGATCCCAGAAGCCGACTGGCTGGCGAGTCGCGAACCCAACTGGCGCAGATGCACGATCTGGCGGTGACGTTGCTGGAGGCGTTTGGCATTGAGAAAACGTGCAATATGACGGGGAAGGCATTGTCTCCGGTCATAGCGCGACAAATGCCGATTAAATCAGAGGCTATTTTCGGCTATTTCGGCGCGCATGTGTCGATTACCGATGGTCGCTATGTGTATATGAGAGGGAGCCAAACGCCGGAAAATACCCCGCTATACGAGTACACGCTGATGCCGATGCGCATGCGCAGGATGTTTAATCTCGCTGAATTGCAGGAAGCCACTCTGCATCCTGGTTTTGTCTTCACCCGTCAGACGCCAGTGCTGAAAGTCCCTGGTTCCGCCGGTTTTTACAGTTCCTATGCGCACGGCAATCTGCTGTTCGATTTAGCCCACGATGCGAAGCAGGAGCATCCGCTCTGCGATCCTGAACGTGAAGCGTTGTTTATCCGTAAACTGTCGCAGGCAATGCGTGAGGCGCAGGCCCCGGAAGATGAATGGCGGCGTCTGGGGATCCCCGTCGACGAAGCGCGTATTGACGCGGAGTACGTGCGACAAGAACATGCAATGCGCCAACGGGTGATGCAGCAGTATTTAGGCCCTCTTGCCTGTCTTGATATGCATCCGGATACCCGGACATTGCTCCTGGAGATAGCGGCCTGTCCCGGAGGGGATAAATTCCTTCAGGATCTGGCAAAGGTCTCCGGGCAGCGCAGCATCACAAAGCAGGCGGTGAAAGCGCTGTATGACAGCGGTGATTATGAGGCGGCACTTTACGAGCTGTTCAATAAACCCTACTGAGTCTGCAAGCCTCACTCATCCGGGAGCCCGATTTTGCCGGGGGCTCCCGTCTATCTTCATCGCAACGTATCAGGCAGGAATCATCAATCCCGGAAACCGTGGTGAGGCTAATGTATTTACATAAATTAATTTTTCAATTCAAAGTGCTGGTGGATAAAAAGACCTTTACCTCTGCGGCGGAAAGCCTGTTTATCTCTCAACCGACCCTAACCCAAAATATGCAACGACTCGAATCGGAGCTTGGGATCCCTTTGTTGTTCCGTGAGGGGAAAAAAATTTCCTTAACGGTTTATGGCGAAAGTCTGTATCAGCATGCCTGCCTGTTGGATCGTAATTATCAGCAGGCTTTGCTCAGTATTGATGCGATAAAGCATAGCCACAGACAGCAACTGGTGATCGAATGTGGGCACGCGTGGAGTCATGGCGTCTTATTTCATCTGATGAAGGACTATGTGAGGCTGTATCCGCAAATCCGGATGGTGATCAAAAACAGTAATACAACACTGGGGCAGCAGCATTTACTGAAAGGCGAATGCGATCTTGCGTTAGGGGCGATACCCGCCGCGGAAAACAGAATTGCGGCAATAAATTACCTTCCTATCTTCACGACCCGTTTTGTTCTGTATTGCGCGAGCGATCATCCGCTTGCGCGCGTGACGCAGATCACCGAAGCGCAGCTTAATCAATGTGAGTGGGTCATTCTTAAGCATGAATCGGAAAACGAAGAGTTTAATGATCCTTTGCTTTGTCCTGTTCCGCCGGAAAAGGTCAGATTTGAAGTCTATTCGGTATCGAATGCCATTGCGCTGGCGAAACAGACGCAATGCATTCTGGCACTCTCCATACATCTGGAAGACGAGGCGCGTCACCGTGGGCTGTGTCACCTCAATCTGGCGAAGAACATTCCCTCCTTTGAGACCGGCATCATGTACATCGATGATGTGTTGAAGTATGACCATAAGAAAAAATTTATTGAGACCATCATTTCGTCAAAAAGTATGTTTGATCAGAATGATATGTAGCGGTCCATAAACCGTTCAAGCATATTCCCGCCTACCGGCGGGGAGATGAGATATCCCTGAAAGCGATCGATTCCTAATGCTTTCAATATCGTAAATTTTTCTTCACTGTCGACCCCTTCGGCAACGCAGCGACTGCCTGTCAGCATACAGTAATAGTTCAGGCTTTTTATCAGCGCCAGCGCGTGTGGATCGCGTTGCATCTCATTGATAATACACATATCCAGTTTATATTCGCTAAACTGGATCTGCCTGACCGGAAACATCACGCTGCCTTGGGAGAAGCAGTCATCGAGCATAATACGAAAGCCGAGCCGTTTTAATTTGTCGATGTTCGCGGCGGTTTTGCCTCTTTGGCTGAACTCGATGGTCTCAGCAAATTCCAGCACCAGTCTGTCCGTTTGCTGTGGCGATTCCAGTTGCTGTTTCGCCGCTTCCAGCATTCGTGGAAGGCATTCATGGCTGGCGATGGCGGCAGGGATATTCAGTGAGAAATAGAACTCTCCGGGGTGCTGGTTGATTTTCTGTATCGCTTCCTGCAAAACAAACGCGGTCAGTACCTGCCAGGCGTATTCAGCGCGTATTTGCGGCAAGAATGCGCCGGGTTGCAGGACCGTGCCCTCGCGCCGCCAGCGTGAGAGAATTTCCATTCCTTGTAAACGGTGTTTGCTGTCCACAATCGGTTGAAATACCGGAAAGAGTTGTCGACAATGGATGGCATGGACGAATTCACGCTCGAAGGCCGATAACGCATCACTACCGCTTCTGTTCAACCGGGTCTCTGGGTTGCCAGGAAAGTGTGTCGCCAGTTGCGGGAAATGTTCCGCCATCTTTTTAAGTCCTGAAGTTCTCTGATTATAAAGGGTCTTTTGGCTGATGCCTCGCTGTTTTGCCCGTTCCTGGATGGGGTATCCGTGCAGCAAATCCAGAATGGCGTTGAGCTCCGGTTTGCTGAGGCCGATTGTCGGCTTGCCATAGATCAACGCCTCGTTGTCTGCGCGTTGTCCCAGAGGCGGAATATCCTGCAACCCGTGCCCGCGCAATAGCGCGGCAATGCAGTGCGTCGGTAAATCCGAGGCGACGGCCCGGATTTCTGTCAGCAGACTGCCACGCGTCACAAGATGCCCCAGCGTGTGCCACAACCAACGGTCAGGACAGCGACTGAGGATCAGCATCGGCAGGGGAGCCGTGGCCTGTTCCAGCAGAAGCGCCGCCTGCTGCAACGTGGTGAGTAGCCAAAGGGGATCGTCAGGAAGAAACACCACAATCCGGCGTGCTGACGCCAGCACGGGAAGCGTTGAGATATCCAGCGACGGCGAGCTCAGCAGCACCAGAGGCTGGCGGTCTGGCGGCATCATCCTCGCAAGACCTTCGGCGGCACAGGGGCAGGGGGACAAAATGTAGTCCATCCCCGGCTTTCCCGCATCACTGATAAACAAACGTCACCCCAATGATTGACTGAACATTGCCTGCCGTCACCTGTCCGCTGGTTCGTGCGTAGTTAGCCGTTAAGCCGAGGCTTACGGCAGAGGTACCGACCGTGCCTAATGACACGGTGCTGTTGGCAGGGACAATGGTACCGTTGCGCGTGAGCTGAACACCGATGCCCTTCGCGGGCGAAGACGACGCGGTATTGGTGAAGATCGAATTGGCGGAATCTGCGGTGGTGCCGGAGAGGTAATACGTCAGATTTTGGCTCTGTGCGCAGTAGACCGTCAGCGGAACGGGTTCAGATCCGGGGTAGTCCGGCAGCGTTACCGTCACGTTGCGGGAGGAGACGTCGCAACCGCCAGTCGGAATGACCACGCTATTATTCGCATAAATGCTCCACACGAACTGAAAGTCATCGCTGTTTTTGTTGTTGGTCTGGCGGAGAATGAGTTTCGCGATAAGCGTTCCGGCACTTATTGCGACGCCGCCAGCAGAGCTGATTGGCGTCAGATACAGTACGGTCGGCCACGGTTTATCGACTTTTGAGTCATAGATCATCCGTGCGGTTTCGCTGGTGGTCGGAAACGGATAGCTGGAGCCGTTGTATCTTACGGAGCCGGAAAAACTCGATAACACGCCGCCGTAAGCGGACCCCTGCTGAAGGGTGACATAATCGGTTATGGTTTCGGGATAATCGTTATGACAAAAGATCTGCGTTGAGAGGTCAACCACCAGGTTTTGCCCGACGTTAACCGCAGGCGAGAGATCAACGTAGACGTTCGCGCTACCGCCGCCAATGGGAATGGTCGCGCCGCTGGCGGTTTTGCACGCAAAGGACCAGGCATTGATTGACCAGCCCATCAGCAACAGTGTCGTCAACAGGGTTACGACTCTTTTCATCAACATACTCTCCTGGTCATGCATAGGTATAGGTCACGTTAATCACCGCCTGGATCGTTCCCTGGGTTGCACCGCCGTTTACCGACAACGCTCTGACCTGCAAAGGAAAACGGGCGGATTGTGAGGCGTCATCCACCACCACTGATTTTGTCGCGCCAGTGTTCAGTCTGTTACCGCTGTCATCCTGGAGTTCAAGCTGGATATTTCCGGCGGTCCCCTGATTTTTGTAGTAGCCCGTGCTGTCGGCTGTCCCGCTGAAGCTGGCGGTGACACGCGAGGTGCCTACCGGGCAATTGCTTAGCTCAAGCGCCACGGTGTGCCACGCGGAGGAGGAACCGGCGGCGACCAGACTGAAGGTGTAGAGATCGCCCAGTTCGACAGTGGCATTGGTGGTCGACACCGTGCACGGTTTGGCGACCACTTTCCCGTTCACGGTAATGGTCACGTCGGCCGCCTGCACAACAGCAGAAGCGGCAAGGAATACCGCCAGTAGCCACCGGGGTTGAAACCATTTCATCAAAGCCTCCGCTTACTGAAATTCAAGAGTGAATGTCGCTGTTGCATTGACGTGTCCCGGCGTGACGGGGAGCTGCGTTGCCATCAGGCGGGCATAAAAGTTAAGCGTATTGGTCTGACCGGGCGTCAGGGTCGTCCACGGAAGGGTAGCGGACCCGGCATTCAGCGGCAGCGTCGTCTGCTGTCCGTTGAGGATCTCAATTCCCATCCCCGCCGCCGCCGATGTCCCGCTGTCGAGTTTCAATAAGTGGGTATTATCGTTGTCGGCAATACCGATAAAACCGACTTTTACCGCCGTGACCGACGTGCCGCAGGGAGAAAGCACAATACGAAACGGGACGACAGGCGTGGTGGCCCCGATACGGCTGAACTGTTTAGCGGCGTTATCCAGTAAATCGACGGTAAAATCTTTCGATTCGCCCGCCACGGCGCAGGCGTTATCCCTGACGTATCCGCTGATCGTGATCGTGCTGTCGGCGGCGAACGTACTGGCGCTGACCAGCGAGAAGACGGCGCCCAGCAGATAAAGACGTTTGTTCATCATCATGTCCTTAGCGGCATTCCGCCGTGAGCTGGCTGAGCAACGGTTGTTGGTTTTCTGCGGCTAAGCGGTAATCCGCCACACAGCTGGCGTTCGCGCCATCACCCCATTTCACCCGAACTTTGCCAGCCAGCGGCATACCGCTCAGATAGACCTGACCGTTATCGGCGACGATGCTGCTGCTTTGGCTGCTGTCGGCGGTGACCATCGCACCGAACGGTACCGGCTTGCCGTTGTGGATGAGCGTCATCAGCAGTTTCGTCCCGACGTGGGCGTTGAATTCCGCCCGGACGATCGCGCCGTGCGTGGGGACGACGTTGACCACTGCTTCATCCAGATCAACGTTATCGGCGAGCGTATTGGTATCCAGCGCCACCCGGTTTTCCCGGTACTCGGTGGCGTAAGGCAGCACCGCATAACCACGCCAGTCAGTGCGTACTCCGGTCTGGTTTTCCACTTTCGCGCCTTCTGCGCCGGGCGCTTTAATCAGCACGACCGTGTCATTGAGTGGTTGACTCAGCGTGACGCCGTTGGCATGCGCCAGCACGCCGCCGCTCATCCCGTAATAGAACTGTTTGAGTCCGTCGCTACGGCTGTAACCGACGTTGGCATTGCCAGAACCGCCGCGGTAGTTCAGCGTGGCATAGCCAGTGCTGCTGCTGTTGCCTTCACCGCCGCCCGTATAGCCGGTTTGCACGCTGTAGCTGAGGTTATTGTCTTCCAGCACGGTGCCATACAGCCCCGCCAGGTTAGTCATTCGGCCGTTGAGGTCATTCGACATGCTGTAGCTGGCGCTGGCGTGTCGCCAGACGGACTGACTGTCCGAGCGCAGCCAGTGGCTGAACGGAATATTGACGTTAATAGCCAGCATCTGGTCGCGGCCCTCCTGCCAGGCGTTTTTGGTCAGGCTGTAGCTCAGCGTCCAGTTGATATCGCCGATGGCGGTATTCAGACCGGCCTGCAATTGTTCATCGGCGCTGTCGGTACCCCAGTAAGTCTGGTGGCTTCCGCTCAGATAGAGCGTGGCGGTACGGCCTAACTGCTGGGTCAGGCTCACCTGCACCTTGCCGCGCTTGTTATAGGCGAGGTTGTAGTAGTCCGTGAATTTCGGCTGAACCTGAATAACGCCATCCTGCGTTTCGACGTCATAGCCGCTCATTCGACGGTAAGTGGTATCGGCAAAACTAAAATATCCGCGTGTGGAGTAGCGATAGCCCACCAGTTGGATATTCGTGCCAACGTCGCTCAGTGATTTGTTATAAAGGAAACGCACCGACTGTCCCTGATGTTTGCTGTCATCGGGCAGAGTGGCATTGGCCTGAGTGACGTCCACCGACAGCGCTCCCAGCACCCCCATGTTTTTCCCCACCCCCAGATTGAAGGCGCGGTAGCGGTCTGCCAGTTGCGTACCGCCGTACAGGGTCCAGCCAGCCGGGAGGCCGTGGAGTAAGGTGCTCTGAAAAAAGGTCGGCTCTTCCTGCTGATCGTTACCGCTACGGTACTCTCCGGCGGTGACGGCATAGCGGGTATGGCCTTCACGTTGCAGCACCGGGACCGAGGAGTAAGGAACGGTGAAGTTCTGGCTGCTCCCGTCGGCTTCCTTGATGGTAACCTGCAGATCGCCGCCGTTACCCGCGGCATAGAGGTCGCTGATGCTGAAGGGGCCTGGTGGTACCGTGCTGTGATAGATCTCATAGCCATTCTGTTTGATGGAGACCTGCGCCGTCCCGCGCGCAATCCCGTGGATCACCGGGGCAAAGCCTTTCTGGCTGTCCGGCAGCATATTGTCATCAGAAGCGAGTTGCGCGCCGCGGAAGTTAATGCCGTCAAAGACATCGCCGTTGGTATAGCTGTCGCCGAGCGTCAGGCGTGAGCGCAACGGCGTGATGTCCCTTTCCAGCCAGGTATTAACGTGCTGCCATTTGTTTTCGTTGCTCGAAGAACTCCCGCCGCTACTGTAGCTCCAGGTGGTATTGTCGCGCAGGCGCCACGCGCCCAGGTTAAGGCCACTTTGCAGGTTTAAATAGGCGTAGTTGCTGCTGCCGCCGACGTCGTTCTGGACATTGTTGCCGGTGAAGTTGTAATTCAGTAGGCCAGCGGTAATCCCGTGATCCCAGCGTTCCGGCGGGATATAACCGCGAGCCTGATTTCCCATAAAGGCCTGAGGAATTGTCAGATGCAACCGCTGCTGACCCACGTCTAAACGGGTGGTGGCGTCAGGGATCATTTCCGTTAACGGGACACAGGCATCCGCTGCCAGCACGTTCATTCCACTAACGGCGGCGGTGTTCAGTCCCATTGCGGCGAGCTGTTCACGCGTCAGGCACGGGACCAGCTCGCGGCTGTTGTCGCTGGCATGAAAAGTGACATCGCGGGTGGTCATGAACCCCTCGTTCAGGTAAATATCGACGCGATACGTGCCGGGGGGGAGCTCATGTCCCTTTTCAAAACCGGAAAGATCCGCGACGGCAGCCGGATCGTCCGCCAGAAAGCGCGGGTTAAAATAGAGTTCTGCCTGCGCGGAAAATGTGTGTGAGGCAAGCAAAAAGGCAAAGGGGATCTGCGCCATTGCGCCTGACAAAAGTGGTGCATAATGCCGCCTACGGACGAGTCCAGGTTTCAGATATGACATAGTCCCTCCGGTTCAAAATCGCCCGGCTGTCAGTTCTTTTTTTATTCAGGGATCACGCGGATTCCCTGTTCGTTATCGCAGTGCGCCTTTCATGCGCGGCGTCAGTGCGCCATAGTCATTAATGGTTTTATAGGTAATCTCGCTACCCGCATCGGCTGGCAACTTCACGCGGGCTTCGCCCAGGGGAGGCACGAGGGCATTTTCCAGTACCCGGGTGCCGGCATTGAGTTCGGTCACCGTCAGGTAGTACGGCGTTGGGTTGATCAATGTGAGCGTGCCTGCGCTGCGGCGGAAAGTGAGTTTTTCCGCGGCCTGATCTGGCGGCAGCGCGAGTCCGGCTGGACGGTAGTACAGCTTGATACGGCTGATAATAGCCAGTTGCAGGGTGTTATCGCTGAGCTTCGATTTGTCCATCGACGGAATGGCTTTGACGTTCATCCAGAACAGACTTTCGCGGTCCTGTGGTAACTGGTTATTGGTTGCATCAAGAATGCGTAAGGTGTTCTCCTTTTTTCCCTGCATGGCAAACAGCGGCGGTGTTACCACAAAACGCCCGTCTTTGACGCCTTCGGCATTTTCCACCCATGACTGGATCAGATACGTGCTGTTGTCATCATTGTTGGTGACGGCCAGTTGCACCTGTTTTTGACCCGCCGGATAAATCACCCGGGTCGCCCCCAGCGCAACGCCTGCTTCAGCCTGTGTGAACAATCCCATGGCGGCAATCATCAGCATTCCGCCTAGCAGGCGGCGCATCATGGTGCGTGTTTTTTTCATGTTTATCCTTGCTGTACTCACCGTCTTTTCCTGTATTTGCTATTTCTGCGGGGGTATTACTGGTAGGTCAAAGAGAACCAGGCTTGTGCATTCGCGACCCCACCGGTGACCTGACGTCCGGTAGAACGGTATTTCGCAACGAAATGCAGTGTGGTTGGCCCGGAATAAAGCCGTGTCCAGCTAGCCGGTGGGCCGTTAAGTGGGAGCTGGCTGCCTTCTTTATCAAATAACGCTATCCCGATACCGCTGGCGATCCCCGGTCCTTCTCCCACGGAGAGAACGTCAGGGTTTTTACCATCCGCGACGCCATGAAATGCCACGCCGACGCGTTGACTTACGGCGGTACTGCACTCCTGGAGATGAATATCGAAAGAGACAGGGTTGATATCCTCCCCTGGCGCATGAAATCGATTGCTGCTGATCTGCCCCATTTGCACGGTCATCTGGCGATCGCCAGCTTCAACGCGGCAAGATTCGGCAATAATGACTCCCTGGAAACGCATGTTTCCGCCGGGTAACGTCACGTTCCACTTGTTGCCGGCCAGCGCGCAGGCGGGAAGTAAAAGCATCAGCAGACCTGATTTCATCCTTTGCATCGTTATCACCTCAGTCCCATTGCGGATAACGGGCCCTCCTGGCCCCTGGTGCGTCCTTGCGTGATGAATTACTCGTATTGAACTTTGAAGGTGGCGTCTGCGTTAGCGGTACCGGCAGTTGCGGCGCCCGTGGCGTAGTAACGCGCCTGGAACGGGATGATGTTAGTGCCATCGTTCAGGGTTGTTGCGGCGCTAAAGGTTGCGCCATCCAGCGCCAGTGGGGTGCCTTTGTTGTCGAGGATCTGGACGCCAACGTTAGTGGCGCTACCGGCAGCAGAGCCCTGCAGTGCCAGTACGGTGTTGTTGGTGGTATCAACGGCCGTGCCAGAGAACGCGACAGAGGCTTTGGTTGATACGCTGGTATCACAATCATCAAGCTGAATGTTGAAACCGACCGCGGAACTGGTGCTGCCCGCAGTCGCCAGTTTTGCCGAACGAACCTGGCCAAGCTGAACGGTTTGTTCGACTGAACCGGCGTCGACGGCGCAGGCTGCGTTAACGACTTCTCCTTTAAAATGCACTGTACCGCCGTTTACCGTGGTGGTATCGGCCAGAGCCGCCGCGGAGGTCAGGGACAGGGCTGACATAGCAACGATAGCCAGTGTTTTAATTTTCATGCTGTTTTCCTTTAAACAATGTCGATATCACGAACCGAAATGGCCAGTCGTTTTG
Organism: Citrobacter freundii complex sp. CFNIH2; assembly: GCF_002880615.1. Lineage (NCBI taxonomy): Bacteria > Pseudomonadati > Pseudomonadota > Gammaproteobacteria > Enterobacterales > Enterobacteriaceae > Citrobacter > Citrobacter freundii complex sp. CFNIH2. Next base: position 5,023,282 of record NZ_CP025757.1, read on the forward strand.
CCTTCCAGGCATTCCATATTTCAGCCGAATGGGGCGACGGCCGGTTCTGCACAGTTTTTACCCAATTAATGAGTCAATTGGGGCCATTTTGACTCGTTGGGATAAACGTCTTGAAATGGCGATTTTTTTCTTTTTACTTGGTTTTTTATTTCTGTAAATTTTTATTTTTTGATATAAAAAACTACAAAATAGTTTTATACAAATGACTGATATCGTGCAGGAGTCAGGTGGAGAAATGTTGAAAGCGCGTAAGTGGCGGAGGTGAGAGTGAAAAAATGCTGTGGATAATGCTATTCTAATCAATGAGATAAATAGTATTTATCGATAATTCCTAACTTGTTAGTTGCAAAGCTTTACTAATTCTTTTTATGATATAAACAGTTTGGCCCCAATTGACCTGTTCAGGTAAATACTTTCCCTTTTATATCAATGCGTTACCCTATTTCTTTTTCTCCTGCGAAATGACCTCTAACAGGCTGCTTCTCTCCCATAATCCGGCGAAACGTGCGGCGTTGCTGGCAGTATAACGGACGGTATGGCGAATATTTCGGTGGCCAAGATAATCCTGAATCAGTCGCGTATCGGCCCCTCTTTCGGCAAGTTCATAACCGCAGGCGTGACGGAGCATATGGGGGTGAGTATGGGTAACGGTTCCAGCATCAACCCCCGCCGCCCGAATAATGCGATATGCCTGCTGGCGAGAAAGCGGTGTCCCCCGACGGGAGATAAACACGGCGTCAGTACGGCCTGCGCCCCTCCAGCCTGCGCGCTCCTGACTCCAGCGTTCAACGGCCTCACGCTCATCAAAACGCAGTGGATGAATGGTGGAAAAACCGTTTTTCAGTCGACGGACATTGATTCGTCCCTCGTTGAGATCGAGGTCGCGGTAATGCAAATCGAGGAGTTCACTGATACGCATGCCGTGACGGAATGCCAGCAAAATAAGACAATAATCTCGCTCTCCGGTCGCGCCATGTCGGGCGGCCAGCATCATGGCTTGTACTTCTTTGCCAGTAAGATAACGACGTCGGTTCACAATGCATTACTCCTGAAATATGTTTCTGTTAATGGACACCTGTAGAAAACATCATGCGATTAAAAAATAATCCGCGATGTTAAAGGCATATTATATTTGGGGGATTAATCACCGTCTGTGATTACATCACTTTTACATACGCAGCTATTATTGCTACGTGATAAGTCTTATTTTTATTGATTTTATCAGGTGCGACAATAGCGTCTGTTGTAGACAAAGTCAGGTGTATAAATTTAAACGAAAAATAGTTACAGATGGTGAGGGTTCAGTGAAGGTTGGTTTGACGAAAAGGTCATGTTGAAAAAAGGTATCCTGATTAATTACAAGGATATAATAAAACTGTTTAATTATGATGCGAATAAGGATGAAGGTGAACAATAAGCATAATAAATATATGGTTAAATATTATTAATGCTTTGTTCATCGCGTTTTTTTAACACCATCCATGGTGTTGTATGTGTCACAGTGAAATAGCGTTATGTTGTTTGAGTTTAGCGTCATCCCAGATACCGTAAAATCGACCTGCATTACTGGCGGTGTACCAGACGGTATGGCGAATGTTACGGTGTCCCAGGTAATCCTGGATGAGACGGGTGTCGATCCCCATATTGGCTAACGCAAAACCGCATGAGTGACGAAGCATATGCGGATGAATTTCAAGCGGGAGTCCAGCGTGATCGCCCGAGGCTGAAATGATTTGATAAAACTGTTGGCGAGAAAGAGGGTTTCCTTTTCTCGATAAAAATAACCATTCACTGTTGGCATGAGGATAAGCGGCACGAATAGCCAGCCAGTTCTTTAACGCCTGAATTTCTTCACTTAATAATGGATGTGTTGTCGAAAAACCTTTTTTCAGGCGGTGAATATAAATACAGCGCGATTTGATATCAATATCTGAAATTTGCAGGCGACAGATTTCACTGGCACGAAATCCATGAATAAAACACAATAAGGTCAGACAGTAATTGCGGGCAGCGTGTGGTCCAGTGTTTGCTGCTTTGAGAAGCGACTCTATTTCATTTTGAGTCAGGAAATTCCTCTTCTTATTATCGACGTTGTTTTTCATTAGGTTCCCTTTTGATTGCAGGTGCGCAAGCGTTCTGCTGATTTCCATTAATCCAATGGTCTTATCTGGTTTTAACTCATTATTTATTTGCACTGCACGGTAGGCGCTAATCGTATGCAACGCTGCTTCGCCACAGAAGGACTTGAGCGGATAATGAAAATGGCTGTATGTTGTTTCGTCATAACGTCGTGACATTATCGACTGGGCGCCTCCTCTGGTCTTGTGTTCTTGCTTATCTTGCTGAATCAATAAACGTTATTGCTGTTCTAAGATCGTGCCCATTCCGGAACATCCCGAATGATGAACAAAAGGCTTCGCTAAGGGCGAAAAACGACATGGCAACCTCGCTAGCATTCACTGTAGAACTACAACAATGAGTAAACAATACTGCAAAAAACACGGTGAGAATAGCTATAATAAGTCATGTGACCGCTTTAGAGGATTTGTCAGGTATTTAGCCGGAAGCCGCATGATTCCCGTTAACTCGCAGAAATTGCAATAGTACGGGTATATTTGCGGATGCGCACGTGTGTCTGAAATTAGCATGTCTTTATCTGATGAAATGTTTTGCGACAAATAAAATGCGAGCGAGGGAATAATAACGCCTGAAACTACCTTTATTGTATAAGGGCATTTATGCCTGTCGTGCTGCAAAGGCCGTGGGGTTTTCTGATATCGACATGCGGCGGGTATGACATCTCATTTTTGGTAATTACTGGAACTCACATGGTCAGTACTTTCAGCTGTCCAGTCTTACATAGTGTATTGAGCCTCTTTGCATTATGCTGTTTCGACATTGAGTGAATGAAGACTTACGGATTGAGTAATTCCTGAAGGAAATTATATGAAGTCTATCGGTATTTTTTGCGGTTCATCTGAAGGCCATTCTTCTGTTTATATGCAGGCCGCGCGCGAAGCCGGAACCTATCTGGCTCAGGCCGGGCTGGGCATTGTTTATGGCGGTGGCCGGGTCGGATTGATGGGGGCCGTGGCGGATTCAGCCCTGCAACACGGCGGGCACGTGACGGGAGTGATGCCCGTGTCTTTGGTTGAACGTGAAATTGCGCATACCGGGCTGACGGATTTGCAGGTCGTTGAGAATATGCACCAGCGTAAAGACCGCATGGCGGCGCTGTCTTCTGCTTTCATCGCCTTACCCGGCGGGGCAGGCACGCTGGAAGAGATTTTTGAGCAGTGGACGTGGGGACAATTAGGCATCCACCACAAACCCTGCGCGTTTTATAACATGAACAACTTTTATCAACCGCTGCAGGTCATGGTGCAGAAAATGGCCGATGAAGGTTTTATGAAGCAGAGCTACGTGGATATGCTGTTTTTCTCCGACTCGTTGCCGGAAATTGTTGAGTATTTTTCGGCCTATACGCCGCCGACTTCCAAGTGGACCGCGACCCAGAAATAAGGCGACTCACGGGGTTCCTTAAGAGCAGAGGGTGACTGCCTGTCACTGACATGCCCCGCCGGGGGCATTTTTACGCCAGATTCACATCGATGGCAGAAAAGGCGGTCCTCCCTCCAGGAATATTCTTAATTTCGCTTAGGCCAGACGCCTGCCAGGCAAAAAAAAGCCCAGAAAATGATCTCTTTTCTCTCTATATGTTGCCATGATGTTTATTTCAGCCGTCGCAGTGGGGTGTGTTGATACAGTTAATAAAAAACTGGCCGCGAATATTAATGTAGACTTTTATCTTCCTGTATTGCAGAAAATTCAGTGGTATTGCAATTTGTAACGTAGAAAAATATCATTTTAATCACGGTTAACATGGCAGCGGTGAACGTCTTTATTAAAAGGCCATGTTTTATCTTTGCCACATTACCACAGCAAGTAAAGCCTCGTATTATCACGACGGGATTGTGAATATTATCAGCTGGAGCATACGAAGGGAGAAGCGCCAGAACAATTTTTGTATTGGCGAAAGTAAACATTAATAATGCGTTTAAATGAGCGAAATAATGAAGAGTCAAATTCGTATAGCCGCGTTCCTGGTCAGCGCAATGGCATCTGGCGCCGCGCTGTCTGCGGTTTCTGGGGTGCAGGGAACCGGTGGCACAGTGGAGTTTTCCGGCGAGATTGTTGATAGCTCCTGTAATGTCACTACGGGATCAAAAAATCCCGCCGTGGATTTAGGTCGATGGGCAAAAACCTTTTTTACCGGTACCGGGGTGGAAACCACGAAAACGCCTTTTACCATCAGCGTGGATAATTGTCCGGCGTCGGTGAAAACGGTGGCCGTGTTATTTACGGGGGTGACAGATGCGAATAATCCCGCATTGCTGGCATTGAATTCAAACTCTGTTGCAACGGGTGTCGGCATCAAATTATATAATGCAGGTAGCACGCCGACGCCAATTACCCTGGGTTCAGTGTCTGCCGCTGAGAATGTGGTATCAAATAAAGCCGATCTGAAATTTATGGCCGATTATGTTTCCACTACCACGAATGTGACGGCGGGCAGCGCTAACGGCTCTGCTGACTTCCTGATGGTATACAACTGATAGACATTCTGAGCAGGCTTCCGGTCTGCTCAACTCTTTTTTCTTCTTTTCCTGATGGTCACATCTCATGAAACAGTTTATCGCCGCAATGACGGCATCGTTCGTTCTGCTGAGCGCTACCGCGCAGGCAGGCATTGTCATGGGTGGAACCCGTGTTGTTTATCAGGAAGGGAAGCGCGAAGCCACCATGACGGTGACGAATGCCGACATGCAGACGCCGTATCTGGTGCAATCGTGGGTGGATAACGCGAGCGCAGAGGATAAGCGTCCGGTGCCGTTCGTGGTCACTCCGCCGCTGTTTCGTCTTGAGCCGGAACAGCAAAACGTCCTGCGTATTACGTTTACGGGAGGCGCATTGCCTGCCGATCGGGAGTCCATGTTCTGGCTGAACATTAAAAGTATCGCTCCGACGCAAAAAGAGGACGCCAATAAACTGCAGATTAACGTGAAATCCCGCTTCAAACTTTTTTATCGTCCGCAGGGGCTGAAAGGCGAGGCAAAAGACGCCTGGATGCACTTGACCTTTAGCGTGCAGGGAAACCAACTGGTGGCGAACAACCCGACGCCGTATCACATCTCCTTATTCTCCCTGACCGTTGGCGGCAAAGCGCTTGCCGAGCCGGGGATGATCGCCCCGCTGAGCACGCGTCGCTGGACGATCAACGGCAGCGGCCCGGTGAAATGGCGGGCGATCAATGATTTTGGCGGCGTGACCGATTCCGCGCAACAGTGATGTCAGGCAACCTTCCCGTGAAAAAGAGAACCGTCCTGTTATCGGCGAACAGCGCGACGCTGCTGCTGGCGACCATCCCTGGCGTTTTACTGCTGTTTTGCGATCAGCGTCAGGCGTGGGCAGATGACTATTTTGATCCTGCTGCGCTGGAATTACGCGATCCGCAACAGAAACTGGCGGACCTGCACTATTTTGCCAACGCGGGCGGACAGCAACCCGGAACGTACCCGGTCAGTATCTGGCTCAACGAACAAGAGGTCGCACAGCAGAATGTGACGTTTGTAGAGGATAATGGGCAACTGAAACCGGTGCTTACCCCTTCGCAACTGGCGGAATACGGGGTCAACGTCAGCGCGTTTACCGCCTTCAGCCAACTGCCGGAAGGGGGATCCTTTACTGATATCGGGCGCTACATACCCGATGCCCGCAGCCAGTTTGATTTCTCGACCCAGCGTCTGAATCTGAGCATTCCGCAGGCGGCGATGAATGTGCAGAGTCACGGCTACGTCGATCCTTCGCGTTGGGATAACGGCATTCCGGCCGCCTTCGTCGATTACACTTTTTCCGGCTCGCAGACCCGGCAGTCAACGGATGACGGACGTTCCAGTTACCTGAACCTGCGCAGTGGCGTTAACCTCGGCGCGTGGCGACTGCGTAACATCTCGTCGATGCAGTACGATAAAACCCGACGCTGGGACTCGCAAAGTACTTACCTGCAACGCGACATCGTCTCGCTTAAAAGTCAGCTGCGAATGGGGGATACCTACACCCGTGGCGACGTTTTTGACAGCGTGCAATTTCGCGGCGTACAGCTGATGTCTGATGACGAAATGCAACCCGACAGCATGAACGGCTTTGCTCCGATTGTGCGCGGCGTGGCGCACAGTAATGCGAAAGTAACCATCACGCAGCATGGCTATGTGATTTATGAAACCTACGTGTCACCGGGGGCATTTGCCATTCAGGATCTCTATCCCACCGCCCAGAGCGGCGACCTGGAGGTCACCGTTAAAGAGAGCGATGGTTCTGAGCGGCGCTGGACACAGCCGTTTGCTGCGGTGCCATTTATGCTGCGTGAAGGACGCGCCAAATTCAGCCTGAGCGCCGGGCGCTATCACTCAACCTCACAACGCAGTCGTTCGCCGACGTTTATGCAGGGAACGCTTTTTTATGGCCTGCCCGCTGAGTTCACCTTCTATGGCGGTTCGCAACTGGCCGACGATTATCATGCCGTAGCGGCAGGGCTGGGGCGTGGTTTTGGCCTGCTGGGCGCGCTGGGGTTGGATACAACCTGGGCGGCGACCACGACGCCTTCGGGTAAGCGTTACACCGGACATTCGCTGCGCGCGCAGTACCAGAAAAGCGTTGCGCAAACGGGGACTTCATTCAGTCTGGCCAGCTATCGTTACTCTTCCAGCGGATATTATGATTTTAGCGAAGCCGCGATGCTGGAAAGCCGCCACGGTCAGACGTGGAGCAAGCGCAGTCGCGAAGAGATTTCCGTTAATCAGGCGCTGGGAGAGGTGGGCACACTTTCGCTGTCAGCGTATTCGCAGGACTACTGGCATAACGCGGATCGCGATCAAACCCTGCACGCCGGATTTTACAGTACCTGGAAGCGTGTCTCCTGGAGCGTAGGCTATTTCTACACCAAAACGACAAGACACAGCGCGCCGGATCGCTCGTGGTCATTTAACGTCACGCTGCCGCTGGGCGGCGCGTGGTCAGACAGCACCGTAAGCTACAACACCTCTTCCGATAATCACGGCTACACCTCGCAACAGGTGGGAATATACGGTGCGCTGCCGCAGAATCAAAACCTCTACTATTCGGTACAGCAGGGGGTTGCGAATCAGGGGCAGGGCAGCAATAGCAGCGCATCGCTGGACTATCACGGGGGTTACGGGACGACGCAGTTGGGGTATCGCCGCGATCGCGACAGCAGCCAGATGACCTGGGGGGCGTCAGGCGCGCTGGTGGTGCATCCGCACGGCATCACGCTCGGACAGAATGTCGGTGACAGTTTCGCCATTGTTCGCGCGCCGGGCGCAGCGAACGTCGCGATTCAGAACGGTAATAATGTTCATACTGACTGGCGTGGTTATGCCGTGGTGCCCACGCTTACGCCCTATCACAAAAACGTGATCGCGCTGGATGCACAGACGTTACCGGATGATGCGGATGTCGAGTTGCAGGGGGCGACGGTGATCCCTGGCGGCGGTGCGGTGGTGGAAGCACATTACCAGACGCATATCGGCAACCGCGTACTGTTCACGCTTCGCCACGGCCAGGATGTGGTGCCTTTTGGTGCCAGCGTCCGGCTGGTGGGTGATGACGGTACAGCAAGCGCGATGGTGGCCGAACGCGGGCAGGTCTACCTGAGCGGGGTGCCTACGGCAGGTACTCTTGAGGCGAAATGGGACGACGCGGGCGTGAGCCGGCAATGCGTACTGCATTTCCGGATGGCGGATGCACAAGACCGGAACCCGGTGAAAGAGGTGGCGGGACAATGTTTATGAATCATGAGGAACTGGCGATGTCAGGGATTTTTCGTCTCATTTGCGGGTTAATGCTGCTGTTAGCGAGCCTGTTTAGTCAGTACGTTCAGGCCGAAACCTGTCAGGGCAATACCGGACAAATGACCCTGAACTTTCAAAACATTAAGTATCTGCCGACGCTGCGGGTCAATACTCAGATGAGCAGTATTATGCCGGTGAACGGTGGGGGGATTCGCTTTACCTGCGATCGGCAAGGGACGACATCGTCGTGGAAAAAAATCGTCTATCAGCAGATGAATACTCAGGGCGGGCAGATGATTGACGGACATGCGGTGTTCAATTCGGCCTTGCCAGGGATCGGCTACTCACTCAGTTTCCAGTGCGACGGGGGGCCGATCCATTTCCTGGAGTCGGTGGGCAGTCGGTCGGTTACGGTTTGCGACAGCACAGAGAGCCCGTCGATGCTGACGCAACGGGAAGTGGAGGTGAAAGCGTGGGTAACCTTCTATAAAACCGCTGACATTCGACTGGTGAGTAATAACCATGCTTTCGCCAACGCGCTGGCAAATGTCGGGAACCTGTCGATGGTGTACCCGAACGCGGTGGGAAATGGCGATCAGGTCAGCAGGCCGGTGATCCTCGATCTTGCGGCGATGAATGTGGACATCGGCAGCAGCGGTAGCTGTAGCGTCACTCGCGCCAGTATTTTTGTCGATCTGGGCAAAGCGAACCGGAGCGATTTCAAAGGTCCGGGTACCACTGGCGGTTCGGCAGTGCCGTTTAGCATCCCGGTGTATTGCGCGACACCCACGGATATCCGCATTGGCTTCTTCGCGACGCCGGCAACAACCGGGGTGACGGATACGCTGGATATTACGCACTTTCCCGGTGGCGCGGACGGCGTTGGGATCCGGATCCGCTATGGCGATAATGGCGGTAACGGACCGATGAAGGGAACATCGGTCACGCTGAATGAGCCCGCAAATCTGCCGGTGGTGCAGAAAGTACCTGCTTCCAGCGCCGCAACGGCGGTGCCGATCAATTTTCTGGCGCAGATGGTACAGACAGGATCGACGGTCACCGCGGGACGGGCAAATGGCACCGCCACCTTTGTGCTGGAATATAACTGAAAACCGATAAAAGCGATCGTTCTGAAAAGCGTGCGCTGAGGGGTGAAATATATTTACGGGGTGAATATAAAAACGTAGTTTCTTTATAACTACCCAGGCGCCCGACGTGGGCAAGAACGGCAAGGAAGCAGGAGATCGGATGAAATTTATCGCCACCTTTACCGGGCAACACATTGATTACAGCGATGTTCGACCGGAGCATATCGTGATTGAAGATATCGCGGTCGCCCTTTCGCACCTCTGTCGCTTTGCCGGGCATGTGCCTGAATTTTACAGTGTCGCCCAACATGGGGTTCTGTGCAGTCAGTTAACGCCACCTGAGTTCGCGCTTGAAGCGCTGCTGCACGATGCCGCTGAGGCCTATTGTCTGGATCTTCCCTCACCGCTAAAGCGCTTGCTTCCCGCGTACAAAGAGATAGAAGGACGGCTGGATAACGCCATTCGTCAGCGTTTCGATCTTCCTCTCACACCGAGCAAAGTGATTAAGCAAGTGGACCTGATGATGCTGGCGACCGAGCGGCGCGATCTCAATCTGGATCCCGGTAGTGACTGGCCGATGCTGGCTGGAATCTCGCCCACGACGCGGTTGACCGTCACCCCGCTGATGCCACGAGAGGCGCGCGCGCTTTTTTTATCCCGCTTTCAGGAACTGACAACCGGTTAAAGATGGTATGCCGTCACGGTTCGGCGCGTGCCGGTGAGTGAATCGAACACCTCGACATCTGAGGCCAGAACCGGCATGCCTGACGCGCGGAGTCGCTGAATATCGGCGGCAATACGCTGAATTCCCAACCAGAACAGCCCATCCAGGGCGTTAACCTGCAAACCGCTCTCCAGCGCCAGGCGAAGCCGCTCTTCGGGGTGTTTAGTTAGACTGGCAACCTGCTGATAGGGGGCCGTGGTGATGGTTTTCTCATCCATACGGCGGATACGTGACGACAGGCGATAACGAAAGGCATCGGGGACACGGCTGAGATCGGCGCTGATACTGTAAACCTGCCCACGGCGTTTATCATTAATCAGGACATTTTTCTGGGTGAGGGCAAATTCTTTCCGCAGTTTATCGATCAATTGCGGGGTGCGGGTGAGCAGTAAGCGAAAAGGCAGTTCAAAACTGGTCACGTAATCGACATTAAGCAGCGCGATACGCAGTCGTTCTTCAACGCCGGCATTCTCTTGTTGGCACTCCGCCAGAACCTCTTTCCATTGGCTGGTAATGCGCGGCGACTCGTTGATTTCAGTGAAATGATATTTCTCAATCAGGTAATCGATACGCCTGGTCATTGCTTTCCCATCCCATCCGCCCGTTCGCTAATGGCACAACATAACATAGAGAAAGAGACAGAATACAGAGAGAAGCGAATAATTGTCTACTTAAGGGCGTTTAAGAACTTTAATTAAAATTCAAGTTATCAATAAGTTATAGATCTCACACCAGTTAAGACTATTTAATTGCATTATTCGTAAACTTATCAATATAATTTTTGCATGTCTCGCTAAAGCTGGATATAGAAGAACGGAAATCACCCGTGAGTTGAATTATTAATACGGAAATAAAGCGATGGCGATATATATTATAAGCAATGATAACTATTTGCAGGAGGGTATTGTCTTATTGGCAAAAGAGGCCAACCTGGAAATCGTGAAAGAAACCATGCCCCATTTGCCAGTTGAAAGACTCACATTCGACGATACCGTGATTTTGCATCTTAATCTGTTCAACAAATGTTGTGCTAAAGAAATCTCCAGACTCAACAAAAAATGTAAGCTGTTGGTGATACTGAACTCTGAGCGAAGCGCATTGGTCTTTGATGCCGATATGATTGTCAGTGCACAACAGTCTCTACTCTCGCTGATGATGATTATTACGCGTCTGGTGGGAATGGAAAAACGCCAGGCTATCAGGAATCATGTTCTCAATTGTGTTGAAAAAAGGATTATTTGTGAATCGCTGTTGGGTAAAGATATTAACCTGATTGCCGAATCATTGGCATTACCGCCGAAACGGGTATACACCTATCGTAATCTTGCGTGTAAGAAATTAGGTGGGCACCGGGTTCACGATCTGCTGCTAATCAAAGAGAATTTACTGGAAGAGAGTCTGTTTCTTTAAAACGCGTCAGCCCTGTTGGCACAGCGCTGACGGTGTTCTCCCGTTTAGCGGGCGCAGTAGAGCAGGGGACGTTTTCCGATGGTGAACAGGAACCCGTGAACGCCCTGATTGAGAATGGAGTAACTCACATCTTTATCGGGGTAGACGTAAAAATCAGGCAGAATATTGGCTAACAGATCGTCCGGCAACGTTTCGATAATGTCGAACTTGTTGATTCTGCTTGAGTGTAAGTGATACGAATCCTGATTTTCTGTCCAGTTATAGGCGACATCCCGTCGGATGCGCCCTTTCAGTTTGTTATCTTCAATATAGGTTCCGCTGACGGCCACGATGCCGTTCTGGTTTTTCAGCGAATACATGTAGTTCAGCGTGATATTTGCGCGGGCGTTTTTATGAAACACCACCAGCGACATCGAACATTCCTGTTTATCGTAATGTTTAGACATTAAAAAATTGTATAACGCGCCGATGAGCACACCCGCGAGTAAAAATACTGCACTCATCATTAAGATTGTTCTTTTACTCACTTCCTACTCCGCGAAAAGAGAGTGTAATACAACCTGGAACGGCTGATTTCAGGTAGTTCTGGCGGCAGACAAGAACCGCTAAGCCAGGCGACGTTTGTGATAGCGGGAAGTACACCCAGGGATACTTTTCGCAATCGAGTCCAGACCCCAGAATCAGCGCCTTAAAGCGTGCAAAACTGTTTTTGCTATCGTGGCTGTCATCCGTGGTATAGAAACGACAGCCTTTATCCTGCTCGACGAAGGTGTAGTCAGCGAAGAATGGCTTCGTATCGCTAAAGTGCCAGAAAGCGTTTATGCCGATAGCGCCAATGAAAAATGCCGCTACCATGGCGAGGATGCCCACGAAGAGCGGCAATCTGCTGCTCTGACGTACCGTCGCCGTACGGGCCGGTGGGGCTATTTCTTCTGGCGTAAGAGCCGGGTCCGCCTCTGTGTGGTACTCCACATCCAGTTCATCTTCACCTTGCAGAGAATCAGGGGCCACATCAGCTTCCTGAACCGCCGCAACGCGGGTAATTTTAACGCTTTTGTCGATTTGGAACCCTTTGCGCGGTACCGTGGCGACAAGGATTCGGTCAGTCTCGCCAACGGCGCGTAAGCCACGACGGACAATAGAAATATTCTGGTAAAGGGTATTGGCCGGCACCAGCATGCCTTCATCTTCCCATACCTTTTTGAAAAACTCCTGCTGAGTGACGACGTCCGGTGAAGCGTCAAGCAGCAAAAGCAGACAACGGCTGGCAGGCGTTGTCAAAACCACGTTAATTTCTGGATTAGTGACAGAAATTAACTTTTTACTGTCTGGTCTGAATTCAATATTATCGTTAATAATCCAGTACATATGGGTTCACGGTGTTCGAAAGTTATAGACAGTAGAGACTTGTTGTAGAAAATTCTGAACCTACTATTACGTATAGTATAAATGAATTCAGTAAGTCGTTTGATTTATGAAACTAATGTTTTTGTTCTGTGGTTTTACATAAGTACATATAAAATAAAGCAATTAATTAACAAAACTGGTGATTTCTGCCGCTATGAATAATCAGTTACCGTAATCATTTAAAAATCCCAATGCCTCATTCCGGAGAAATTATGGTCTGATTATCAACAAAGTGGCGTTGAAATTTGTTTCAATACCGTGATTTAAGATTCGGTATCAGACCGGCTTACCTTCCTGTAAATCACTCTTTTTAATTAGTATTCTTGAATAAAAACTGGTTTTTTAAATGACTTTTTTGAAAGATTTATTATGACGACCTGATGAGAAATAGTCAATTAGAGCGAATAACCTTAAATGTCATTAAATGCATAATATAAAATCTTAAGCATACCTGTAATTGGTTTTTTATGCTTAACCATAAGGAACAGATGAGTATTTACTCATCTAACATTAAAGTGGTGGTGGGTGACATTCACGCGCTATGCTTAAGAGATAAACAAAAAATGAGGCAATGTCATGGATAAGCAACTTGAGGATGCGGGTTATCGCGTCTATACCGGTGAGAAAATCGATGTCTACTTCAATACGGCAATTTGTCAGCATTCTGGGAATTGTGTACGCGGTAGCGCCAGACTTTTCAATCTGAAGCGTAAGCCGTGGATTATGCCTGATGAAGTGGATGTATCAACGGTGATCAACGTTATCGATACCTGCCCAAGCGGGGCGCTGCAATATCGTCGTAAATAAGCGAGGGGAAAATGGAAATACTGGAAGGTCACAATAAATTCTATGTCAATAATGATCAGGGGAATCAGGTCGCTGAAATTGTTTTTGTTCCAACCGGTGAGCATTTAAGTATTATTGAGCATACCGATGTCGATGCCAGCCTGAAAGGCCAGGGGGTTGGAAAACAGCTGGTGGCGAAAGTGGTGGAGAAAATGCGCCGCGAGAATCGCAAAGTTATCCCTCTTTGCCCGTTTGCCAAACATGAGTTTGATAAAACTCGCGAGTATGACGATATTCGGGCCTGAAACGATGCCGGGCAAGGCGCGTAAGCCGTCCGCTAAGGTAGACGTGATACGGCTTTTTCATATTGCCAGAGGGTGCCGTGATCGTTGATCGCTTCATAGCGGACCGACGAACACGACGCGCCACGCCCCTGCAGCGGGACCGACACAGTGGCAAGCGGCGCAATCATGATGCCGCTTGTACTGCCTGCCTCACAGCTTATCGCGGCCAGCGTGATATGCCACGGGGTGGGGTTGGTTATCTGCAACTGATTTTGCGCCCCGGCGTATGTCACGCGCAGCGTCTCTGCATCGCTTTCCTTAAGTGCACCGACACCTTTCGGGCGAATGAATACCTTCATACGGATGCGTAACGGCAGTACCACTTTCTGCGTCACCTGGGCATCGGTCTGCGTCATGGGCGGGATCTGATACACGTTCAGCCAGTACAGCGCTTCGCGATCGCGCGGCAGGGCTGAGGTGTCGGTCAGTTGCAGCGTAATGCTGCGCAGTTCGCCGGGCTGCATTTTAAATACCGGCGGCAGTGCGATGACGGGCGTCGTCTCCTCGTTGGGTTGGCTCGCCGGATTACCCGTATCGGTCCAGACCTGAACCAGGGCCGGCTGCTGTGGGGAATTGATCAGCGCCAGCGAAGCGCTTTTGTCCCCGGCATTAAAAATTACCCGGATCACTTCGCTATTCACCACCGCGTGAGCAGAGGACGGGAGAACGTTCAACAGCAACGCGCTACTGAAAGCTAACCACCACCTGAAGTTGTGCATAAACCGATCCTGCTGTTATGGCTTCGCCGGGAATGGCTTCCAGCGAGGCGGTGAATTCACCGTTATAAAATTCGGTCGAACCGCTTGTTGAGGTTTTACTGGTTAAATCGGCATAGCCGTACCATCCCCCGGCGTTACCCGTGGCGGTGGACGTCAGATTTGGCAGCAGGTTGATGGCGCTACCGCCCAGTTTTTCGCTGTAAATACGAATGCCCACGCCGGACGCCACGCCGCTGACGCCATAATGGTTATCGAGCAGCCAGGTCCAGGCCCCCGATCCGGTCTTAAGCCCTAACTGGTTTGCTGCATTCGCCGCCGTCTGGTTATTCACCAGAAACCCCATTGCCACGTTCGCTTTGCTGGTTGTCGAGACCGCGGTGCTGGAGATCGCACCGGTTTCGCATTCGACGGTAATGTTAAACGGGGTCTGCGCTGTGCCGCCGCCGCTCAGTTCACCGACGCTGATCGGCGGCAGACGGACAATGGCGGGATAATCATCAATTCGACAGGCGGCTCCGCGCACAAAGTAACTCTGGCTGGTGAGCGTCCAGCCGCCAGGCCACTGCATGGCGCCCCAGCCGTCGTAGTTGGTTCGGCTGTCAGCGCCGTCAAACAACCCGGAGCTCATGCCGCCGCCGTGAAAGGCGATATAGCCAGCCGGTCCCGCGTAGGTATAACCATAACGATTTGAACCGTTTGCCCCTTTCGACGCGTCATCAACCCGAAACAGCTCAACGAAAACATCGCTGAAGGCGCTGCCCGGGATATAAATGTAGGTCCCGTCATTGAACATCTCGCTTTCAGGGATGAGGCGTGTTTGCCAGTAGCGCGAATAGTATTGCCCGGTTTTCAGGTTTGTCAGTCTGAGCGCCACGTTTTTGACGTAGGTATAGTAAGCGCCTTCAATCCCGGCAACTGCTTCTCTGCCGCCCCATGCGTCGTCGCCGTTGGTGGCGTAATACTCATACACTTTGCCGATTTCGGCGACGTCGCAGCGGAAATAGATCTGATTGGCGTTGACGCCCTGGGTGCGGCCGTTAGGCACAAAGCTGGCCGTCGAACTGGCGAGCAGCGTGCCTTCCGTTTGAAAGCCGGTGCCGCTGCTTAAGGTGATAACGCCGGGCAGCCCCAGTTTGCCTTTGACTTCGCTATCGCCAACGCCCCCCCAACTGGCGCCGATGTAACCGGCATCTTTCGCCGTCTGAGACAGATCGTTGGCAGAGGTTACCCTTTTACAGGCAGACCATGCCGGCTGTGCCAGTACGACGCCGACCAACAGCAGCGGGAGAAAAGAGGATAATTTCATAAGCCATCACTCCTGGCGGCAAGGTAGCGTAAGTTGATACAGCGGCGCGTCGCGCGTTGTCGGCAATTGATACCAGACCTGGCACTGCTGGGCGGCGTTCTTACCCCACTTAACGAACAGCACGCCGGACTGTGCGGCGATTCGGGCGTAGATTTGCCCGCCCTGGCCCATGATGCCCACAGCTTCGCCATCGCTGTCCGTGACGTCCGCGCCCATCGGTGGCTGGCTGCCGTCAGGCAGCGTGGTGTTAATCAACGTTGCTTTCCCGTGTGTGCTCTTGAACGTGACGCGGGAAATCGCGCCCGCATAGGGGACCAGCCGCTTGCTGCCGCCCTGAAGTTCGACGTCATCGGCCATATTCCGGCTGTCGAGACTAATGGTGTTATAGCGGTAGGGCGTTAATGACGGGAGGATCGCGTAGCCGAAACGGTCCACCGTCGCGCCCTGCCCATTACGAATCTCGGCTCCGCGTGCCCCGGGGGCTTCCACCAGTGCGAAGGTGTCGCTGGTATACGGACCGACGGTAATCCCACCGCGATGGGCGACCAGCGTACCGGACATCCCCAGTCCATACTGCTGATAACTGTCGCCCCGGGAGGCATAAGCGCGGAAGGCGCCGACGGAGGTGCGATGTTCAATATTTCCGCCCCAGGTCGAGCTGTCGCCAGTGTCGTTGTTGTGCTCGATGCCGCTGTAGAGCGCCCACGAGGTAGAACTCTTTTCGCCCGTCGTCCC
The DNA here is from genome assembly GCF_002880615.1 of Citrobacter freundii complex sp. CFNIH2. Classification (NCBI taxonomy): domain Bacteria; kingdom Pseudomonadati; phylum Pseudomonadota; class Gammaproteobacteria; order Enterobacterales; family Enterobacteriaceae; genus Citrobacter; species Citrobacter freundii complex sp. CFNIH2. Next base: position 5,039,669 of record NZ_CP025757.1, read on the forward strand.
GCTCATCCCGACCGTGGCCGTCCGGCTGTCGCGACTGCGGTTCATGTCGAGGTTGATTTGCGAGCGGCTGGAGCCAAAGTCGAATGGAATCGAAATCCCCAGCGATACGGTGTTTTCCGTGTATTTGCGCTGGTTTTCATTATCAAAATCGCGATCGTTGACGCTGCTGAAGTAGCGGCTGGAGTAGGTACTCCGCTGGCGTGCGGCGCTGATATTGAAGCTGATGTCACGCCAGCTATTGCTGTAACCGAGCTGCAACTGGGTGATGCGTGAAGCGTTGTTATAGTAATCCGAGGTGCTGCCGGTAAAGCTCAACATGCCCCAGTCGCCCATCGGCTGGCTGAGCGTCGCCGAGAAGTTGTTCCGCTGATTGAGCGTGTCGGAGTAGTAGAGGGTGCCGTTTTTCTCCTGGCGACGTACGCCGAGTACGTCCTGCAGATCGCGATAGCCGCTGGTGGAATAGCGATAGGCCGCGAGGACCAGGTTGGTTCCGGTGGTGAAGGTTTTACTGTAGCTTGCCTCGACGCGCCAGCCTTGTTGTTTCTCGTTATTTTCCACATGAGCGCTGGAAAAAACCGTGTTCAAACCGAATGCGCCGACGGAGGTTGCCAGCACGCCGCCGGCGAGGAAGGCCTGATAATTATCCGCCAGTCGTGAACCCATGTTGGCTGTCAGCACGTTGCTCATCCCGCGCTGCAGTACACCTTCAACAAACTTATTTTCTACGCTGTAGTACTGACGAACGTAGCCCATCGCCAGTTCGTAATTCCAGTTACCAGGACGAATCGAGTCCGGTACGGCGGAATAGGGGACGGTGAAGCGCGAAACTTGTCCGTTTGCCTCAACGACATCCACAGTCAGATCGCCCTGGCCGCGGGTGTTGTACAGATCGTTAATCACGAAGGCACCGGGCGCGACGGTCGTTTCGTAAATGACTTTTCCCTGCTGGCGAACAACCACATGGGCCGTCGTGGTGGCGACGCCGCGCACTTCCGGGGCATAGCCTCGTTTGCCCTGCGGCCACATGCGTTGGTCAGTGCTGAGCTTGACGCCATTGAATGACAGATTGCCAAACAGACTGCTGTTGGTGTAGTTGTCGCCGAAAGCAATGATGCTGTCCAGTTGCGGCAAAGGTCGTTGTACCGAGGTGGCGACCGCATTGTATTTGTAGTGTCCCCCCGTCTGATTGTCATCGGCGTAGCGCAGGTTGCCCTGATGGCGAACCTGCCACAGGCCAAGGTTGAGCCCACCATTGATGTTGCTCCACAGATAGTCATAGCGCAGATGGCTGTTCGTGTTTTCGGTGTGGTAAAAGTTGGTGTTGTGGCGCAGAAACAGTGCGGTCTCCCCGGCGTCCCATTCGGAAACCGGGATGAATCCTCGCGGTGAATGTAACAGCCCCGCCTGGGGAACCACCATGTTCAGGCGCAGCGAGCTTAAATCCACCTCCCAGTTGATTTTCGGGCCCAGGCTATCGATCGGCAGACAGAGGTTAGGGGTTACATTTTGCGTTGTACGTATGGCGCTGACGGCAATCAGTTCCGGTGACAGGCAGGGTTGTATCTCTGTCTTGTCGCCTTCCGGTTTAACCAGGGCGATCGATGCCTGGCGGCGAATCAACTGGTTGTTAAGATATACGTCGAGCACATAGTCGCCCGCCGGAAGGGCGTTGTCCCGCTGATTAAAGCGATCCAGATCCAGTGACTTACCAAAATCGGAACCCTGCAAAAGCGCCGGGTCAAAGTAGTATTCCGCGCACGCCGTCGCCGGAACTAACGCCAGGCCGAGCAGGGGCGCGACGACGGTGTTACAGCGGATAGTCGGCACTGATGCGTGCTCCCTGATCGTTGATCAAGGTAATGCGTACGCGCTGGGCGTCAGCGGTTCGCGGAAAGTGAAACGTTTCGCTGGCAAAAGGCGAAATCATGTCATTTTTGGGGTGCTGGATTTGCGATGAACCGCCGGGTTGCAGGGCCGCGACCGTGACGAAATAAGGCTGATTGTTCTTAATACTTATTGCCAGTTCTTTATTTCCGCTAATCCGTTTGACCTGCAGATTCTCCAGCATTTTTTGCGGATCGCCGACCAGTCCTGCCGGGCGATAAAAAAGTTTGACCCGATTGCGCAGCATAATCAGCAGGCTGTTTTGTTTTTCGGTTTGGCTCACTGATTGTCCGGCATTGGCGGGCGGAATCTGCATGAAATTAAAATAGACCAGTGACTCCCGGTCCTGCGGTAATGTTTTTCCCTGAGTGTAAACAATACGAATGATTTGTCCTTCGCCAGGCTGAATGCGAAATGCCGGGGGCGTGGCAATAAACGGAACCTGCGCAGACTTTTCCGGGCCATCGGCCATATTACCGTTATCGAACCAGCTCTGAACAACATAAGGAATGGCATCTTTATTTTTCAGATGCACATCAGTCGATTTCGTCGCGCCATTATAAATAATACGCGTTCCTGTCATCGTAATACTGGCGCTGACGTGGCTACAGCATGCGGCTAAAAAAAGAAACAGGCAGCCTGAAATAAGCGTGCGATGATGATGAGAGGTTCGCATAGTATTTTCCCTGAATGTGGATGGCGGGAGTACATTCCCGCCAGAACGACGTTTACTGATAGGAAACGGCGTATTGCAGTGAAGCCAGTACCGTACCGGTGGTGGCCGCGCCGCCACTGTAATACTGGGCTTTATAGGTCGCGCTCGCTGAGGTCTGGTCAGCGGCGAGAGAGAGGTCGCCGGTGCCGGTAAAGGCGCTGCGGAAATCAATTTCGTCATCGCTGGTGTCGAGAATTTGGATCTCTACATCTGTCGCAGAACCGGTGCTGCCAAGGTTTCCGGTAGCAGAACTGATGTTGTTGCCAACGAAGACCGTTGAGATCTGCACGCCAGTAGACGAGCCGGTACAGTTGCTCACACCGACATCAAATGTCGTCGCGCCAGCCACCTGATTGGCATTCAGTTCGGTAGCCGTTACGGTCGGCAGCAATACCACCGGAGAGGCATCAGAACCGTTTACCGATATTGAACAGGTCTCGTCACTCACTTCGCCCATAAACGTAATGGTATTGTCAGAGGCCAGTGCATTCGTGGAAAAGAGCGCAGAAGCCATCAGCGCCGAAAGGAAGGCACGATTTAAGGTCATAATATAAAACTCCATTTTTTATCAGTCGTGTTGATTTACCCTGTGAGTCAGGGTTCTTCCATGCGCAGGGACATTTATCGCGATGGCTCTGTGCGGGAATGAAGACAAAATAAAATTATTGGTAATTTTCTTAAGGGTGAGTTTTTTTTGCGTTGAGAATATCTTCATAACCATGACTTTATTCTCGCAGCGAGATTCATTTCACCCGAATGAATAAATTAATTTGTCTTTGTGGATATTATCCGGAATGTTCCTGGAGAGGAAAATCGTTTAAAACGAACAGATAGAATACTGGTGATAGGTTGAGTCTATTGAAATCTGGAAATAGATCGGTGGTAACTTTTTTAGGAATTTTCTATTATTAGATGATTAATATTGAAGTATTGAACCGAACGTAAAACGTATTTCTCCTTAATTGATTGTCTGGTTAAGATAATTCACATTTAATGTATAAGAAAAAATGAATAGTTAGCCATGCTAACCATTTTTATGATGCTATGCCGGGATAAGAATTTTATGTGATTACTTATCTTCTTTTGGAAACTAAGTGATGTGGGTTCCAGTAATTGCAGGGTGTTTGACATCAAAAAACGGAAAAAAAATATTTACTCTGTAATTGATATTGAGATGCTTTCATCATTTTCATCGCAATAAACAGGAAGAACCTGCCCTGAAAATGGCAACTGACGATTGTTTTTCAGCCCAACGCGGTGTGCTTTATGGCGATATCAGATGGTATTTAGCGAGCAAATAGTTGCGCTTGCAGCGAAATGGGTGGATTTTTCTGGAAAGATAAGTGAGCACAGCGGCAGGCGCTGTGCCTCAGAAATGTGCGTTCAGGAGGTGTGAATAATCCCCATGTAGCCATGAATGCCCATATACAGACCGACCAGACCGATCAGTAGGCTGGAAAAATAGGGCGCTTTTCTTGCCAGTGCATTGAATCCACTCCAGCGCTTAGCGACCTGATGGACGCTGACTGCTGCGCCCACGCCGACGGTCACCAGCGTAATCGCCAGCCCCAGGCTAAAGCAGAGCACCATTGTTGCGCCGAGCGTGAAGGCCTTTAACTGGATACAAATCAGCAGCACGGTAATTGCCGCCGGACAGGGAATCAGTCCGCCGGTCAGACCGAACAGCAGGATTTGCCCATTGGTCACCTCTTTGCCGTGAAAACGGCGTTGAATATCGCTGGCATGCGCACGCTCATGGGCATCCTGATAAGCTTTCGACCCTTCCGCCAGTCCTGCCAGGTCACTGTGGTCGTGATGATGCTCATGATCGTGGTGTTCGTGGTGGTCATGATGCTCGTGCTCGTGCTCGTGATCGTGATGTTCGTGAGCATGATGATCGTGATGGGCATGATGATGATCATCATGTTGCATATCGGTGAGCCAGTTTCGCTCACCCTGCCATGTCCGCCAGAACATCCAGGTTGCAGTGCCCAGAATAATAAACGCGGAAATCAGTTGCAGCCAGGGCTCCACGGACTCTGCGGTAAACGCCCGACTGATATACATGCCGCCGAGGGCGATCAGCCAGACCACGGCGGTATGGGAGAGCGTTGCCGCCAGTCCCAGCATCACCGCCTGCTTAATGGTCCCTTTAATGGCGATGATAAATGCCGCCATCATCGTTTTCGAGTGACCGGGCTCCAGTCCATGCAGCACGCCGAGAAGAATCGCGCTGGGAATGAAAAACCACGCGTTACCTTGCTGAAGAAGTGTTGAAAATTCACCCATGATAATGATTCTTAGTTGCTTGTTTTCGCCAGATTCTACTCCCCCCCAGTACCAAATACTACCCCCCAGTAGATTCGTAATGCTATAATTCACCTAGTTTTATGTTAATGAGGTGTTGCGATGTCACACACAATCCGGGATAAACAGAAGCTTAAAGCCCGAACCAGCAAAATTCAGGGGCAGGTGGTTGCGCTGAAGAAAATGCTCGATGAACCCCATGAGTGCGCCGCCGTGTTGCAGCAGATTGCCGCGATACGCGGAGCCGTGAATGGTTTAATGCGGGAAGTGATTAAAGGGCATCTGACCGAGCATATCGTCCATCAGAGTGATGAAGAGAAGCGGGAAGAAGATCTGGACGTGGTACTGAAAGTTCTGGACTCCTATATAAAATAGTCGGGAACGCTGTCCCGACTCGGTGTCTTAGCAATACACGACCGCCTGATTCCGTTGGGCAATATAGCGCTCAACGTGCTTATAGCCGCTGATGGATTCCAGCGCATGCAGCAGGCAGCAAACTGCCCGGGCATTCGTCCGATCGGCTTCGTCTTCACTATGACTTTGCAATGCCTCTTCACACAACCTGCGCACGGCAGGCGGGAAGGCGAGTTTTTGCAGAGAGCACTCCAGCTCACCGAAAGCTATCTCCGCACGGGCCGTAAACAGCGATAACAGTACCGCACTCAGCGCGCGCGTTTCTTCCTCGTAGTATTCCACTTTATAATCCTTGTCCATTTCGTTCCCTGTTGTCGGACTCATCTGCGTCTTTGCAAATGCACTGCTGAACCATCCGTCTCTTTGATCAACAGCGGGTAAGATAACTTATCGCCTGAGATCGGATGAGAGTGAATAAACAACGAATTGATTCGTCCACCCATTCTTTTTTCAATTCTTTGCTTGTAGGCGTAGATGCTGCGGATATCCATCTCCAACAACTGAGCGATCTGGTGCGGGTTACTGCCTGCAACCATGTGGCCCAGAATGGTGAACTCCATCTGCGTCAACGTATTGCCTTTGGTAAACGACAAATGTCGCCCGATAAACACCTGCCTGATCTTCTCATTGGCGACATCCAGTCCGTCATCATGGTAAATGATGGCAGAAATCGCAGGATGCTTTTTGCGCCAGTAGTTGGCGAGCGACTGCATGTTGCGATCGCTGATCAGAATAATCCCCATGCGTGTACTTGCGAGATATTCTATCCACTCTTTATCCAGAAACAGGCGTAAGAAGCTGATAGAAAAATCCACAAAAATATAACCACTAAGTCTGGCGTTGTGATTGTTATTTAAAATGCCTTCAATGACCCCTTTATTAAAATAAATGCTTTCTTCTGGCCACATGCAAAAACAGGCATTGGCGCAATACTGTAAGCGGGGTGATTTTTCGGGCATTATTTTACAATGCAAAGTACAACTGCTGCATGTCAAATTCTTTAATTTAACGTCCAGCCCCATATTGAGCGCCTCCCTATCCGTAGATGATTTCATAATTTCATCCGTTTTAAAACATGTCAATACTCTACAAAATGCAACTTTGATAGAGAGGAAATCCGAAAATATGTTTATTGCTATTATTCTTAATCCCAGCTTTTTTAGGGGTATTATCTCTGTATCAATTCAGGTTTCTGACGGGGTCATTACTTAACTGGCGAAGTATAAAAAATCGCCTCCAGGAATTTTGTAACAACCACCAGGAAAATCTATATTGCAAAAATGTTTAAGTTTTATCGCTAAATGGCATTAATGGCAAAAAGTTGATCTTATGTTAAATTGCCTGAAACATTTGTAACAATGCTTTTGTCCTTTATTCAGTAATGCTATTTATCTGTTTGTCCGTTTTTTAAACGTGAAACAATAATAATGAGTGCTGAATGATAAAGCATCTAAAATGGTCTTAATTAAGATTACATGATCCTTTTCAGGTATAAGTGTATTGATTTATAAGATTTTTTATTTTTTGCTTATGATCGAAATGGCATATCTATTATATATTTGGTGATCTCTGTATAAGATTTTTGTAGCATGACATTCATCATGTAAATGCGAGAATGCACACAGTGCCAGAGAAGTACACACATACAACATTATACACAATTAATAACCTGGTTGACTTTCACCCGGGTGACAGAACGTTGACGAATAAGAATACGCAAAAAGCGGTCATTCTTCAAAACCCTGCGAGTTTCATTCTCTTATATCTCCTTACACATTGTGGGGTTGTTATTTCACAAAGCCAGCTCGTAAAGATTGGTTGGGGAGAAAAAAACAACATCACTTCCGTCAATACGTTATACCAGACGGCCCTCATGCTCAGGAATGCATTAACGGAAGTCGGGTTGCCGCGCGATCTGATCAGAACCGTCGCCCGGCGCGGTATGATGATGACGGCGGATATTCAACGGACGGAGATAGAATCGGTTGATCATGCGAGAGAAGAGGAGACTGAGGAGGAGCCAACAGTACCTGCGATGACGGCGGCACCGCGTAAACAGCGGCCTTCAAGGACCACGCTGATGATGGGGGCTATTTTGCTGTCACTATTGTTGGTCGGCGTAAGCGTCTCTTTGGGGGTGTTTTATCCGCCAGCCGAATCGCTGTTCTCTTCCTATGCCATTATTGATACCACCTCCTTTTCATCCTGTACCTTATTATTGAAAGGCAAAAGTACATTAAACACTCGCTATGCGGTATTCCTGACGAGACACCCGGATATCTGTCAGAATCATAACTATGTGTATCTCTCGGGAATGAATAGTGCGAAGAATATTGCGGCCGTCGCCTGCCAGTTGGATATAAGAGAACACCCGCAGACAAAATGTACGACCTGGTACTCGATTAATGATGAAAATTAAATTGATAGTATCCGTTTTGCTGATTGTCGTCGTGATATTGGCAGGCGTGGGCTACTGGTATTTACATAAAGAAAAAAATAACATTGACTGCCAGGGGCGGGTGGTATGGGAAATTAATAATGAGGAGTTCCGGGGGGATGTCGCCTACCAGATGCAAAATAATCAGGGGATCGTCACAATCACTGGTGAATTGACTACGCCGGAAGCGAAAAATTATAAAGTCAGCCGGATTATTTATTTCACCTATTACAAGTTGCGGGACAACTATATTATTAACACCAATAATCTTGTGCGGTTTCCGAGTGATGATTTAGAGGCGAAAAAAGGGCTCCGATCGCTGCCCACGATCTACCTCTCTGAGCGAGCCTCTTTCTCGTTATTGATTAAACGTTATCGGGAGGGGTGGGCCTTCACGACGGTAGGCTCCCCCTCGCTGTTATGTCGCAATAGTGAGTAAACGGCCCGGACGAACCGTTTACGCCAGGTTAGCCGAGGAACATCACGGACACGCACAGCAGGCCGACAATCAGGGTGATCAGATTGCCGAGCGAGCGGTGCGGTTTTAACGCCGGGATCAGGTATGTCGACAGGGTCGGCATAATGAACAAAATCATGGCAATGAGCGGCCCACTGATGGCGTAAATCATCGAGATCGCATTCGGATTGATGCAGCAGACAATAAAGGTGATGGCCGATACCAGCATAATAGACAGGGCGCGGTTAAAGGCCCGACTTTTCTTCACCCCAACCTGTTGCAGACCGGTTTTGACCACCTCGGTTGCCCCTTCGATGACGCCAAAGTAGGTGCCGAGAAAGGATTTCGACATCGCCACCACGGCGACGATGATACCTGAAATCGAGAGCCACGCCGGGGCGGCAGGCATCATGGATAAGGCCGAAAGTATGGTGACGCCTTCATTTTTAGCGGCTTCGATGTACGATGGCGGAATCGACAGCAGGCAGCTAAAGACGAAGAACAGCACGCTTAAGCAGATGATCAGATAGGCGACCTTCATGATTTTTTTGCATTTACCCATGGCCAGCTCACCATATTTCTCACGTCTGTCGATAGCAAACGTGGAGATAATAGGCGTATGGCTAAAAGCAAAAACCATCACCGGAATCGAGATCCATACCTGATGCAGCGTGTGCTGATCGAACGCCATTTGTCCGGTGAGCAACGAGGGTTGCCAACTGCCGGTCAGGTACAGCGAGAGAAATAAAAAGTAAGCGATCAGCGGGAATACCAAAAAGCCCATCACCCGAATGGTCGCATGACGGCCCATCAGGAAAATCAGGTTCAGGATTAATACCACGCCAAGACTGACTCCCATGCGGATGCCGAGGCTAATCTCAAGATAGCGGGCGAGCTGCTCTGTCAGGGAGTTGGTGATGGCGACGGCATAAATCAGGACCACCACGAAAAAGGCAATAAAGTACAGCGTGGTAATGAGGCTGCCGATCTTCTTACCGTAATAGTGCGTCACGGCACCGGTGATCCCTTCTCCCGCAGAGGTTTTCGACGAGAGAATGAACTGACATAACGCTTTATGCGGCCAGTATGTGAGAGGCCAGGCAACCAGAGCGGTGACAAACAGTACAATCGCGCCCGCGGAGCCAAGCTGGATGGGGAGAAACAGGGTTCCTGCGCCCACGGCAGTCCCATATAACGCAAAGCTCCAGAGCGTCTCTTCTTTTGACCAAATTTTCGACATTTCTTGAACGTATCAACTATAAAATAAACAAAAAGAAGCGCAATTTACCATAAATGAGCGGGTGGGCGTGAGGGCTGAACAGGAGAAGGGGTGGCAACGGGTCTTGCCGGAACCGCGTGGATTCCGGCAAACGTGTGAGTTATCAGGCAGTCACGCGCTGTTCGCGACGCTTCACGACGCGTACGCGCAATGTGTCATACGCCCAGTTGTAGAACATGGTGTAGGGCAGGAAGAACAGGAAGAAGCCGATCTCCAGCGTAAAGGCCTGTATCAGGCTGACGTTCAGCACATACGCCACGATACTCACGCCGATGACGATAAAGCCGCTTTCAAACCCCAGCGCGTGAAACGCACGCACTTTCGCCGTTCGTTTCACCAGATGTGAAGGCCAGAAACGGTCAAACAGCGCGTTGTAGATGATGTTCCAGATCATCGCCGTGGTCGCCAGCAGGATCGTCAGTCCGCCCATTTCCAGCACCGATCGTTGCATCAACCAGGCCGTGGTGGGTGCCAGGATCGCCGTGGCAATCCCTTCAAAACAGACAGCGTGAAAAACACGCTCCAGTAATGAACGACGTTGAACCGCATTGTGTTGCATAACTTACCTTTCTTGAAAACGCCCGGATAACGGAATAGGGGGAATTTTATCGTTTTATGTGATATCTAAAAGATAGTATCCATCGATAAAGTAGATAGTTCATGCGTTACTCACCTGAAGCCTTAACCGCATTTGTCGAGACCGTTTCCTGTGGCTCATTCTCGGCGGCGGCACGCAGACTGCGGAAAAGTCAGTCCACGATCAGCACGGCGATCGCTCACCTTGAGGCCGATCTTGGTGTCCAACTGTTTGATCGCTCCTCCCGCCAGCCGGTGCTGACGGAAGAAGGAAAGAAAGTGCTTGGTTACGTGCAGGCGATTCTGTCGGCCAGCGATCGACTCGATGAGGTGGCGCTTTCGCTGACCGGTGAGACCGAAGCGCGTCTGACGTTTGTGCTCTCCGACACCTTACACCCCGACGTGCTGGAGGAACTGATGGTGCAGTTTGATCGCCAGTTTCCGTATACCGAGTTTGAATGTCTGATTGGTGAGGATGTGGACGTTATCGATCTGCTGCAAAAAGAGCGGGCGCAGGTTGGTTTGATTGAAGCCAGAGACCACTATCCCACCGATATCGGTGCGACGCGCTTGCCGATGCAAACGTGGATGGGACTTTACGTTGCCGCTTCCCATCCGTTGGCGAAAGAGAAGAAACTACAGTGGGATCAACTGCATACCTGGCGTGAGTTGCGCCTTAACACCTATATCGATCATGGCGCCCAGCTTGCCCGCGGCCCGGTCTGGTCCGCGCCGAACTATTTGCTGTTGCTGAGTATGGCGGTACAGGGGTTTGGCTGGTGCGCGCTTCCGTGTGCGTTGGTGGAGGAGTTTGCGGCGGAAAAACCGCTGGTGCAACTGGATGTCCCGGGATGGCCGAAAGCTATCGCGATCGATCTGCTCTGGAACAAAAAATCTCCGCCCGGTGTGGCGGGGAGTTGGCTGAGATACCATTTACAGCAAGGCAGTGTCCCGGGCTGAGAGGCGTGATAACGATTTCCTTTGTGATAAAACTCACTTTTCTTAAACAATCAAGATAACTATTTTTAACAATCCTCTACTATTGCGGTGTTATTTTGCGCTGAGGTCGTAATGAAAGAGGTGGTGATCGTCGGGGCGTTGCGTACGCCAATTGGTTGTTTTCAGGGAACGCTGGCGCGTCATTCTGCCGTTGAACTGGGCAGTATGGTGGTCAAAGCGTTGATTGAAGGCAGCGGCGTGAATGCGCATGCCGTTGATGAAGTGATCCTCGGACAGGTGCTGACGGCGGGGGCGGGGCAAAACCCGGCGCGTCAGTCAGCGATCAAAGGAGGATTACCGAACACCGTTTCTGCCATCACCATCAACGACGTCTGCGGCTCGGGGCTGAAAGCGCTGCATCTTGCCACGCAGGCGATTCAGTGCGGTGAAGCGGATATCGTAATTGCCGGCGGGCAAGAAAACATGAGCCGTGCGCCACATGTGCTCACCGACAGTCGAACCGGCGCACAGCTGGGCAACAGCCAGCTCGTCGACAGCCTGGTACACGACGGCCTGTGGGATGCCTTCAATGATTACCACATGGGCGTGACTGCAGAGAATCTGGCGCGTGAATATGGCATCAGTCGGGAACTGCAGGATGCGTATGCGCTCAGTTCACAGCAAAAGGCACGCGCGGCCATTGATGCTGGTCGCTTTAAAGCGGAAATCGTCCCGGTCGCCACCCAGCGTAATGGGCAAACCGTGATGATTGATACCGATGAGCAACCACGTACGGATGCCAGTGCAGAAGGCCTGGCGCGTCTGGATCCGGCTTTTGAACTGCTGGGGTCGGTGACCGCTGGCAATGCCTCTTCAATAAATGATGGGGCGGCAGCGGTAATGATGATGAGCGAGTCCAAAGCGCTGGAGCTGAACCTGCCTGTGCTGGCGCGCATCCGCGCATTTGCCAGCGTCGGCGTGGATCCTGCGTTAATGGGGATCGCCCCCGTGTATGCCACTCGCCGCTGCCTGGAGCGGGTCGGCTGGCAGCTGGCCGATGTGGATCTCATTGAAGCAAATGAGGCGTTTGCCGCTCAGGCGCTTTCGGTTGGCAAAATGCTGGAATGGGACGAGCGCCGGGTGAACGTCAACGGCGGCGCGATTGCCCTTGGGCACCCGATTGGCGCTTCCGGCTGTCGTATTCTGGTTTCTCTGGTTCACGAAATGGTCAAACGTAATGCCCGTAAAGGTCTGGCAACGCTGTGCATTGGCGGCGGGCAAGGCGTGGCGTTAGCCATTGAGCGCGATTAACGCCTCTTTTTTCTCCTCTTCACTCCCTCCGTTATGCTGCTCGATAATCGTGGCGGCATGACTGCGTTTTGTTTCGCCTTCCCTCTGATTTTCGCGTTAAGCGAATGAACTGACAGCCGTTTGCTGGCAAGTCCGGGCGTCGCAAACTCAAAGGTAAATCCTATTTCCTTGTTTTTCTATACCATTTTCCTCCTGCTCTTAATCACGAAATGAATCGATCGTGATCGGAATTACACTTTTGATAATAAGATGCAGAAAAAGTGAAACGATGTTTTATTTGTAATTGAAAACCGATCCCCGGAAGACTATCATGGGCGCATAACGTAAAACGGAACAGCGTTTCGCTCTCCGTTGAGGGATTCCCGCTCAGTACATCACTGGAGGTAAATGTGGACGTAAGACAAAGTATTCACAGCGCGCACGCCAAAACACTGGATACCCAGGGGCTACGCAAGGAGTTTTTGGTTGAGAAAGTGTTCGTGGCTGACGAATACACGATGGTTTACAGCCACATTGACCGCATCATCGTCGGCGGCATTATGCCGGTGGCAAAAACGGTCTCCGTCGGCGGTGAAGTCGGTAAACAGCTTGGCGTAACCTATTTCCTGGAACGTCGCGAATTGGGTGTGATCAACATCGGCGGCGCGGGCACTATCACCGTTGACGGTCAGTGCTATGAGATCGGCCATCGCGATGCGCTGTATGTCGGCAAAGGGGCAAAAGAGGTGGTTTTCGCCAGCGTCGATAGCGCAACGCCAGCCAAGTTCTACTATAACTGCGCACCGGCGCATACCACGTATCCAACCAAAAAAGTGACGCCTGCTGATGTTGCGCCTGTGACATTAGGTGACAACCTCACCAGCAACCGTCGCACCATCAATAAATATTTCGTGCCGGATGTGCTGGAAACCTGCCAACTGAGCATGGGCCTTACCGAACTGGCGCCGGGCAACCTGTGGAACACCATGCCGTGCCATACCCATGAACGCCGTATGGAAGTGTACTTCTATTTCAATATGGAAGAAGACACCTGCGTCTTCCATATGATGGGGCAGCCTCAGGAAACACGTCATATCGTGATGCATAACGAGCAGGCAGTTATTTCGCCAAGCTGGTCGATCCATTCCGGGGTGGGCACCAAAGCCTATACCTTCATCTGGGGCATGGTCGGTGAAAACCAGGTCTTTGATGATATGGACCACGTTGCGGTGAAAGATCTGCGCTAGTCGCGGGCGCTTATAACGCCTGTCCGTGACAGGTATGAAAAACTAAGGATTTACAATGATTTTGAATGCATTCTCTCTCGAAGGTAAAGTCGCTGTCGTGACCGGTTGCGATACCGGTCTGGGCCAGGGCATGGCGCTCGGTCTGGCGGAAGCGGGCTGCGATATCGTCGGGATTAACATCGTTGAACCGACTGAAACCATCGAGCGTGTGACTGCTCTGGGTCGTCGCTTTTTAAGCCTGACCGCCGATCTGCGTCAGATCGACGGGATCCCGGCACTGCTGGAGCGTGCGGTTGCTGAGTTCGGCCATATCGATATTCTGGTCAACAACGCGGGTCTGATCCGTCGTGAAGACGCGATCGATTTCAGCGAAAAAGACTGGGATGACGTGATGAACCTGAACATCAAGAGCGTGTTCTTCATGTCTCAGGCGGTGGCTAAACACTTCATCGCACAGGGTAACGGCGGCAAAATCATCAATATCGCCTCCATGCTCTCCTTCCAGGGTGGTATCCGCGTCCCGTCTTACACCGCTTCCAAAAGCGGCGTAATGGGTGTGACCCGTCTGATGGCGAACGAGTGGGCGAAGCACAACATTAACGTCAACGCGATTGCACCAGGTTACATGGCGACCAACAATACCCAACAACTGCGTGCCGATGAGCAGCGTAGCGCTGAAATCCTCGACCGTATCCCGGCAGGACGTTGGGGTCTGCCGAGCGATCTGATGGGTCCGGTGGTCTTCCTGGCCTCCAGCGCATCTGATTACATCAACGGCTACACCGTGGCGGTTGATGGTGGCTGGCTGGCACGTTAATTCGCGCCGCTTGCTGACAAAACCCTGCCTTCGCGCAGGGTTTTTTATTGCTGAAATCAGACGTTGAGAAAATCTTCGCGAACCGGCGTAAAGGTATCCAGCAGCGTTCCCGGCTTCAGGCAGACACAGCCGTGCACAATATTCGGCTGCTTATACAACGTGTCGCCCGCACGTACCACCTGCTTCTCGTCACCGATAGTAAATTCAAATTCACCAGATAACACGTAGGTCAGTTGTTCATGCGGATGGTGATGCAGCGGGCCAATTGCCCCTTGTTCAAAGTTAACCTCGACAGCCATCATTTTGCCGTTATGCGCGAGGATGCGGCGGGTGACGCCATTGCCCAGATCTTCAAGCGTCGTCTCGTTATGGAAAACAAACATGCGGGATCCTATTGTTTGAAACATTGTTTCATTAAAGCTAACTCAGGCGCATGACAAAGAAAATGGGAGATCAAATGAACTGGAAACTTGATCACAAGTTTGCTTCACTGCAGTAAATCACTGATGAAGGAGCAGGTAATGAAGACGATCGGCTTGTTAGGCGGGATGAGTTGGGAATCGACAATTCCGTACTACCGGTTAATTAACGAAGGGATCAAACAACAACTGGGTGGGCTTCATTCTGCGAGCCTGCTGCTGCACAGCGTTGACTTCCATGAGATCGAAGCGTGCCAGAGTCGCGGCGAATGGGATAAAGCCGGGGACATTCTTGCGCAGGCCGCGATCGGGCTGCAACAGGCGGGGGCAGAAGGGATCGTCTTATGTACCAACACGATGCACAAAGTGGCGGAGGCCATTGAATCGCGCTGCTCGCTGCCTTTTTTACATATTGCCGATGCGACCGGGCGCGTCATCTCCGCGCAGGGAATGCGCCGGGTTGCGCTGCTGGGAACGCGTTACACCATGGATCAGGATTTTTATCGCGGCCGTCTGGAACAGCAGTTTGCCATTGAGTGTCTGATACCCGATGCGGATGCGCGGGCGAAGATCAACCAGGTCATCTTTGATGAGCTTTGCCTCGGACACTTTACCGAGACCTCGCGTCAGTACTATGTAGAGGTGATTGAAAATCTGGCGGCGCAAGGCGCAGAGGGTGTCATTTTTGGCTGCACGGAGATTGGTCTGCTGGTACCGGTGGAGCGTAGCCCGATTCCGGTGTTTGACACCGCCGCGATCCATGCCGCAGACGCCGTGACGTTCATGCTGTCGTAACTGGCCCGAGGATCTGCTCCAGCGCCGTCACCAGGAGGTGATGGCGGGTTTGCAGATGATGGCTGAAGGCCTCGACCAGCGCGGAAGCGGGTCGGTGGATGGGGCGCACCAGGCTGACGGTAAACGGCACGGAAATACTGAAACGGCGCACCACTACGCCGCTCGCCGCATAATCCAGCGCGGTGAACGGGTTTACCACCGAAAGACCGGCTCCGGCGCGTACCATCGCGCACACTGACGCCGCGCTGTGAGTCTCCACAACCATCCGCCGTTTCACGTCGTGCTCATTAAACAGGGTATCCAGCAGCTGCCGGTAACTGTCCATGCGCGACAGGCTGATGTAGTTCTCCCCCTGAAAATCCTGCGGCGTCAATACTGACTTTTCCGCCAGCGGATGTCCCGGCGGCAGCACGCAGACCTCATCAAGCGAGAAGAGCTCCGTGCGTTCCGTACCGGCAGGCGTGTGCAGTGTTTCCGTCAACCCCAGATCGTGACGCTGGGCAGAAAGCCACTCTTCAAGCAGCGGTGACTCCTGCGGCACAATGTTCAGGCTGACGTCCGGATAGCGGGCGAGAAACGGCTGAATCAATGCGGGCAGCAGCGACTGTGAAAAGACCGGCAGGCAGACTATTGACAGTTCCCCCTGGCGAAACTCCCGCAGGCTTTCCGCTGCGCTGACGATCCTGTCCAGCCCGTACCAGGATCGCTGAACCTCTTCGAACAGACGTAACCCCTGAACCGTCGGATGCAGGCGACCGCGCGTACGTTCGAACAGCGTTAATCCCAGCACTTTTTCAAAGCGCGCCAGTTCACGACTGACGGTGGGCTGCGACGTATGCAGCAATCGCGCGGCTTCGGTCAGGTTTCCGGCGGTCATGACCGCATGAAAGATTTCAATATGACGTAAGTTAACGGCAGCCATAATCACCTCGCTGGATAAAAACCATATCATTTTTGCATAGAGTCGGTATAAAACGATATTTTTTATTCTCTTCGCAATGTGGCGTAATCATAAAAAACATCATGTCCGGAGTCTGTTATGCCTCATTCACTGTATTGCACCGATACCGATCTCACCGCAGAAAACCTGCTCAGGCTGCCAGCCGAATTTGGTTGCCCGGTCTGGGTTTACGACGCGCAGATCGTTCGTCGCCAGATTGCGGCACTGCAACAGTTTGATGTGGTGCGCTTCGCGCAGAAGGCCTGCTCCAATATTCATATTCTGCGCTTAATGCGTGAACAGGGCGTCAAGGTGGACTCCGTGTCGTTAGGCGAAATCGAGCGTGCGCTGGCGGCGGGATACGATCCGCAAACGCATCCGGATGACATTGTGTTTACCGCCGATGTGATTGATAACGCCACCCTGGTCCGCGTCAGCGAATTACACATTCCGGTCAACGCCGGTTCTGTCGATATGCTCGATCAGCTTGGGCAGGTCTCGCCGGGTCATCGCGTCTGGCTGCGCGTCAATCCGGGCTTTGGTCACGGCCACAGCCAGAAAACCAATACCGGCGGCGAAAACAGCAAACATGGTATCTGGCATACCGATTTGCCGCAGGCGCTGGCGGTGATGCAACGTCATCAACTGAAGCTGGCTGGTATCCACATGCACATTGGTTCAGGCGTTGACTACGGACATCTGGAGCATGTGTGCGGTGCAATGGTGCGTCAGGTGGTGGATTTTGGTCAGGATCTGGAGGCGATCTCCGCCGGCGGCGGCCTGTCGATCCCTTATCACGACGATGAAGAGGCGGTGGATACCCGGCATTACTTTGGCTTGTGGAATGCCGCGCGCGAGCAGATCGCCCGTCATCTGGGGCATCACGTTAAGCTGGAAATTGAGCCAGGACGTTTTCTCGTCGCTCAGTCAGGCGTGCTGGTCACTCAGGTCCGCAGCGTGAAGCAGATGGGCAGTCGTCATTTTGTGCTGGTGGATGCGGGTTTTAACGATCTGATGCGCCCGGCAATGTATGGCAGCTATCACCATATTACCGCGCTGGCGGCGGATGGTCGTTCACTGGAGAACGCGCCGCGGGTCGACACGGTCGTCGCAGGACCGCTGTGTGAATCCGGCGACGTCTTTACCCAGCAGGAAGGCGGCAAGGTGGAAACCCGCGCGCTGCCAGCGGTGGCGCCGGGAGATTATCTGGTGCTGCATGATACCGGCGCATACGGCGCCTCAATGTCGTCAAACTACAACAGCCGTCCGCTGCTGCCGGAAGTGTTATTTGACAACGGTCAGGCGCGGCTGATTCGCCGTCGCCAGACCATCGAAGAGCTGTTAGCGCTGGAAGTGTTTTGATTTCTTGTCGGGCGACAGCTTATCCGGCCTGCGGCGTTACCGTCCTTTGTAGGCCTGATAAGCGAAGCGCCATCAGGCCTTGCGTCGCGCAGATAGCATTACGCCTTATACGTTAAAATACGGCCCGGTGGTCACCGAATCACGCAATACCAGCGTGCCGGTAAAGGGCGGGATCGGTTCGACCTCTTCGCCATTGACCATGCGGATCGCCTGGTCGATGGCTGTGGTGATCATCGTGTCGATGGGGAGATAAACCGTCGACAATCCCGGTTCAAGCCATTTTGCACTCGGCGCATCGTCAAACCCAAACAGCGACACATCCTGCGGAATGTTAAGTCCGGCCTGGTGCAGGGCTTTCGACGCCCCCAGCGCCATATCGTCGTTACAGGCAAACAGGGCGCTGAACGTCACCCCTTCCTGCAGCAGTTCATTACAGGCGTCATAGCCGCGCGTCATGCTGGAATCACCATATTTCACCTTTGCCGGATCCCAGGCGATGCCGTTTTTTTCCAGCGCCTTGCGATAGCCCATCAGACGCGACTTCCCGGTTGGGGTGTGTCCCGGTACGGTAATACAGGCTATCTCGCGATGTCCCTGCGAAATCAGGTAATCCACCGCCTGAAATGCCGCGTCTTCCTGTTCAAAAAAGATGGCGCGTTCGCGGGCCAGGCTGACATCGCGGTTAATGATAATCAACGGCATCGTGATCGAATCCGCCAGCGCGAGGATCGCTTTTTCGCTCATGTAACGGGTGTAGAGAATGATGGCGTCGCACTGCCGATCGGCCAGCATCTGCACCGCTTCCTGTTCGCGCTCCGGTGTATCGTGACCATCGGTCACAATCAACTGCTTGCCGTGAGATTCAGTCTGCCGCGAGGCCTGCTGTAGCAGGCGGCCAAAGTAGAAACCATCGAAGGTCGACACGACCAGCCCAATGCTGTTGCTGGTTCGGTTCGCCAGCGAGCGAGCCAGAAAGTTCGGACGATAATCCAGCGCCTGCATCGCCTTAAACACTTTCTGACGCGTACTTTCTTTGACCTGACCGGTGCCGTTCAGCACGCGAGAAACGGTGGCTTTCGAGACACCGGCACGACGGGAAACATCCAGCATTGTTATCATGACGCGATCCTGATTACTCGTTTGATGACGCATTGCCCGGGTCCGCTGGCGGCGTCACGGAATGGCGACGGACCAGAGTAGGGCTGAAAACATGGGTGACATCCGGCAGCGGGCGCTTTTCCGCCAGCGCAAGCGCCAGTTCTGCGGCCTGTGTCGCCATCGTCACGATAGGATAACGCACGGTGGTCAGGCGCGGACGAACGTAGCGCGAAACCAGCACGTCATCAAAGCCTATCAGCGAGATTTCAGCCGGGACGTCAACGCCGTTATCATTCAGCACGCCCATCGCGCCAGCGGCCATGGAGTCGTTATAACAGGCCACCGCGGTGAAGTTTCTGCCGCGGCCTAACAGTTCGGTCATCGCCTGCTCACCGCCGCTTTCGTCCGGTTCGCCAAACGTCACAAGGCGATCGTTGACCGGGAGATGGCTCTCTTCCAGGGCATCGTAATAGCCTTTGAGACGATCTTCCGCATCCGAAATAGAGTGATTCGAGCAGAGATAGCCAATGCGCGTGTGGCCCTGTTGGATCAGATGACGGGTCGCCAGCCAGGCGCCGTAGCGGTCATCCAGCGCCACACAGCGCTGTTCGAAACCGGGAAGGATCCGGTTGATCAGCACCATGCCGGGAATTTGCTTCATTAATGATGCCAGGTCGGCATCCGGGATCATCTTGGCGTGAACGACGAGCGCCGCGCAGCGGTGACGAATAAGCTGCTCGATTGCCTGACGCTCTTTTTGTTCATTATGGTAGCCGTTGCCAATCAGTAAAAAATTGCCGGTGTTATAGGAGACCTGCTCAACGGCTTTCACCATCGCGCCGAAAAAAGGGTCAGAAACATCGCCAACCACCATACCTATCGTTTCGGTGGACTGCTGCGCGAGCGCGCGCGCGTTAGCATTGGGATGGTAGCTGAGCGACTCCATCGCACTGGTCACCGCCAGGCGTGACGCCTCGCTGGCTTTGGGGGAATCATTAATGACGCGGGAAACGGTGGCGACTGATACACCAGCCAGTCGGGCTACATCCTTTATGGTCGCCATGACAGCACCTATTGTGGGTAAACGCTTACATTCTGTCAGTGTTACGGAAAACGGCTGCTGGTTCAAGCAGATTGCCTGTTGCGACGCGGCAAATGTGAGCAAACTCCGTGGAATTAAGCCAAAAATCGAACGATGCAAACCATTAGTTACACTTTGCGAAGGGCTGTTGCGATTGTTCGCTGGCGACGTTTCTCAGCGGCTTGATAGAGTTGAGATCCCAGAGGTATTGATAGGTGAAGTCAACTTTCGGGTTGAGCACACGAATTACACCAGCCTGCGCCAGTTGCGCAGGTTTTTTTTTGCTATTACGCCAATCTGTAACAGTAAGCGATAATTTACACAACTGGTTGCATTTCCCTTCATTCCTTTGCGTTTTCTCGCTGGCGAAGCGGTCATGTACCGACCACAATCAAGATCCCAGAGGTATTGATTGGTGAGATTATTCGGTACGCTCTTCGTACCCTGTCTCTTGCACCAACCTGCGCGGATGCGCAGGTTTTTTTTCGCCCCGAGTTTACTGTCGCTCCTGTTGCCTTGTTCGTGTAATCTGCCACCATTATTTTACCGAATCGTGCGCAAAGGGAGTTGAAATGTTATTTGGCTTTTTCCGTAACCTGTGCCGCGTGCTCTATCGGGTACGCGTGACGGGGGATATGCAGGCGTTGCAGGGAGAGCGCGTCTTAATCACCCCCAACCATGTCTCGTTTATCGACGGCATTCTGCTGGCGTTATTTTTACCGGTACGTCCGGTATTTGCGGTTTACACCTCGATTAGTCAGCAGTGGTACATGCGCTGGTTAACCTCGCTGATTGATTTTGTGCCGCTCGACCCAACGAAGCCGATGGCGATTAAACATCTGGTTCGGCTGATCGAGCAGGGTCGCCCGGTGGTGATTTTCCCTGAGGGACGCATTTCGGTGAGCGGCTCGCTGATGAAAATCTACGACGGTGCCGGATTTGTCGCCGCGAAATCCGGCGCGACGCTGGTGCCGGTACGGATTGAAGGCGCAGAACTCACCCATTTCAGCCGCCTGAAAGGGCTGGTGAAACGCCGCTTTTTCCCGCAGATCCATTTGCATGTTTTACCACCGACCCAACTGCCTATGCCCGATGCGCCGCGCGCGCGCGATCGCCGTAAAATCGCCGGTGAAATGCTGCATCAGAAAATGATGGAAGCACGGATGGCGGTGCGTCCGCGCGAAACGCTGTATGAATCGCTGCTGGCGGCGAAGTACCGTTATGGTGCGGGCAAGCACTGTATCGAAGACATCAACTTCAAGCCGGACAGCTACCGACAGTTGCTCACTAAAACGCTGTTTGTCGGGCGTATTCTGGAAAAATACAGCGCGGAAGGTGAAAAAATTGGCCTGATGCTGCCCAATGCCGCGATCAGCGCGGCGGTGATTTTCGGCGCAGTGTCTCGCCGTCGTATCCCGGCAATGATGAACTACACGGCGGGCGTCAAAGGGCTGACCAGCGCCATCACCGCTGCGGAAATCAAAACCATTTTTACCTCCCGCCAGTTCCTGGATAAAGGCAAACTCTGGCACCTGCCGGAGCAATTGACGCAGGTTCGCTGGGTCTATCTGGAAGATCTCAAAGCCGACGTGACCACGGCGGACAAGCTGTGGATCTTTGCGCACCTGCTGATGCCGCATCGGGCGCAGGTCAAGCAGCAGCCGGAAGAGGCGGCGGTGATCCTTTTTACCTCGGGTTCCGAAGGTCATCCCAAAGGGGTGGTGCATAGCCACAAGAGCCTGCTGGCTAACGTCGAGCAGATTAAAACCATTGCTGACTTCACCGCCAATGACCGTTTTATGTCGGCACTGCCGCTGTTTCACTCGTTCGGTCTGACGGTAGGGCTGTTTACGCCGCTGCTCACCGGTGCTGACGTGTTCCTCTATCCCAGTCCGTTGCATTATCGCATTGTGCCGGAACTGGTTTATGACCGGAACTGCACGGTGCTGTTCGGTACCTCCACGTTCCTCGGTAACTATGCGCGTTTTGCCAATCCGTATGATTTCTATCGTCTGCGCTATGTGGTGGCGGGCGCGGAGAAACTCCAGGAGAGTACAAAACAGCTCTGGCAGGACAAGTTTGGTCTGCGCATTCTAGAAGGTTATGGCGTGACGGAATGTGCGCCAGTGGTTTCGATTAACGTCCCGATGGCGGCGAAGCCTGGTACCGTTGGGCGGATCCTGCCCGGCATGGACGCGCGTCTGCTGGCGATCCCCGGTATTGAAGAGGGCGGTCGTTTGCAGTTGAAAGGGCCAAACATCATGAACGGTTATCTGCGCGTGGAAAAACCGGGCGTGCTGGAGGTGCCGGTGGCGGAAAACGCCGCCGGAGAACTGGAGCGCGGCTGGTATGACACCGGCGATATCGTGCGCGTTGATGAGCAAGGATTCGTGCAAATTCAGGGCCGCGCCAAACGCTTTGCGAAAATTGCCGGTGAAATGGTCTCACTGGAGATGGTTGAGCAACTGGCGCTCGGCGTGTCACCGGAAAAAATGCACGCGACGGCGATCAAGAGCGATGCCAGCAAAGGCGAAGCGCTGGTGCTCTTTACCACCGATAGCGAGCTGACGCGTGATGTATTACAGCAGTATGCCCGTGCGCACGGGGTGCCAGAACTGGCGGTGCCGCGCGATATCCGTTACCTGAAGCAACTCCCGTTACTCGGCAGCGGTAAGCCGGATTTCGTGACGCTGAAAAGCTGGGTTGATGATCCGGAAAAACAAAATGCCTGAGTCAGTACATACCAATACCTCTGTCTGGTCGAAAGGGATGATGTCGGTTATCGCGGCGCAGTTTCTCTCTGCGTTTGGCGATAACGCCCTGTTGTTTGCCACGCTGGCGCTGCTGAAGGAACAGTTCTATCCAGACTGGAGCCAGCCGATTCTGCAAATGGTGTTTGTGGGCGCTTACATCCTGTTTGCGCCGTTTGTGGGGCAGATCGCTGACAGCTTTGCCAAAGGCCGGGTGATGATGTTCGCCAACGGCCTGAAACTGCTGGGTGCGGCAACGATCTGTTTTGGCTTCAATCCATTTATCGGCTATACGCTGGTGGGGATTGGCGCGGCGGCGTACTCTCCGGCCAAATACGGCATTCTGGGGGAACTGACTACTGGCGATAAGCTGGTGAAAGCGAACGGCCTGATGGAGGCATCCACTATTGCGGCGATCCTGCTCGGCTCGGTGGCGGGCGGCGTGCTGGCCGACTGGCATGTTATTGCCGCGCTGGTTGCCTGTGCGCTGGCCTACGCCGGTGCGGTGGTGGCGAACCTGTCTATTCCCAAACTGGCGGCCGCTCGTCCTGGGCAGTCCTGGCATCTGGTGAAGATGACCCGCAGTTTCTTCTGCGCCTGCGTTTCACTGTGGCGCAATGGCGAAACGCGTTTCTCGCTGGTGGGCACCAGTCTGTTCTGGGGCGCGGGAGTCACGCTGCGTTTTCTGCTGGTGCTGTGGGTGCCGGTGGCGTTAGGCATTACCGATAACGCCACGCCAACCTACCTGAACGCGATGGTCGCGATCGGTATTGTGGTCGGTGCGGGTGCTGCTGCCAGACTGGTGACGCTGGATACCGTGGTGCGCTGCATGCCAGCGGGGATCCTGATTGGCGTCGTGGTGCTGATTTTCTCTCTGCAACACGCGCTGTTGCCTGCCTATGCGCTGCTGATGCTGATCGGTGTGCTGGGCGGTTTCTTTGTGGTGCCGCTGAATGCACTGTTGCAGGAGCGCGGTAAAAAGAGTGTCGGCGCGGGTAATGCGATCGCGGTACAGAATCTCGGTGAGAACAGCGCGATGCTGTTGATGCTGGGGCTCTACTCGCTGGCAGTGTGGGTAGGGATTCCGGTTGTCGCCGTGGGTATCGGTTTTGGCGGTCTGTTTGCGCTGGCGATAGCGGCGCTATGGATCTGGCAGCGCCGCCAGGCATAATCAACGCGCCGGAATTCCTCCGGCGCGTTTCTGTTACGGTGCAGGATAGGTGTAAACCTGATGCACCGCTTCAATCTCAGCCAACACCTCTTCGCTTAACGTCAGATGCAAGCTCTCGACGTTGGTTTTCAGCTGTTCCATGGTGGTGGCACCAAGCAGCGTGCTGGCAACAAACGGTTGATGACGAACGAACGCCAGCGCCATCTGCGCCGGATCGAGGTTATGCCGTCTGGCGATATCGACATACGCCGCCACGGCTTTTTGCGTCTGCTCGCCGCTGTAGCGGGTAAAGCGGCTAAACAGCGTATTGCGCGCACCGGCAGGTTTC
This sequence comes from Citrobacter freundii complex sp. CFNIH2, assembly GCF_002880615.1. Lineage (NCBI taxonomy): Bacteria > Pseudomonadati > Pseudomonadota > Gammaproteobacteria > Enterobacterales > Enterobacteriaceae > Citrobacter > Citrobacter freundii complex sp. CFNIH2. Next base: position 5,063,975 of record NZ_CP025757.1, read on the forward strand.
GCGCCGTTCAGGTATTTGCCGGTCAGCGTGCCAAATCCCAGGCAGGAATAGGCCAGCAGTTCAACGCCTTCGTACTGGCTTACTTCCGCCAGCCCCACTTCAAAGCTGCGGTTGACCAGGCTGTAAGGGTTCTGGATGGTGACAATGCGCGGCAGGTCATGCTTATCCGCCAGATGCAGATAGCGCATCACGCCAAAGGCCGTTTCATTCGACACGCCGATGTAGCGGATTTTGCCCGCCCGCTGGAACTCAGCCAGCGCATCCAGCGTATCCAGTAGCGACACCACCGGCGCGGCGTCGTTCCAGCTGTAGCCGAGTTTGCCAAAACAGTTGGTGGGGCGCTGTGGCCAGTGAACCTGGTAGAGGTCCAGATAATCGGTTTGCAGACGTTTCAGGCTGTCATGCAGCGCTTCACGAATGTTTTTACGATCCAGTGCCTGATTCGGGCGAATGCTGTTGTCATTATTGCGCGACGGGCCGCTAACTTTAGAGGCGACAATCAGCTTTTCTCGATTGCCATATTTGGCCAGCCAGTTTCCGACGTAAGTTTCGGTGAGACCCTGGGTTTCCGGGCGTGGCGGGACCGGGTACATTTCGGCCACGTCGATCAGGTTAATGCCGTTGGCGACGGCATAGTTGAGCTGTGCATGTGCGTCGGCTTCGCTATTTTGTTCACCAAACGTCATTGTGCCCAGCCCCAGTGTACTGACTTCAAGCGAGCTGTGGGGTATACGGTGATATTGCATAGCCGTTTCCTTTTTATAATCACGACATAAGGATTATAAAAATGGCTGAGGGAAGGGAAAAAGGGAAGAAAAATTGTTAAGGCCAGCAGCGCGGCTGACCTCAACCTTCAACGTTCAATGATTTGAGAAACGTCGTCGCGGTTAATTTGCATGGCGTTGCCCTGCTGGTCGTGGTAGCTCACCAGACCGGTATCGTCATCAATCTCGGGTTTGCCGTCGGTCAGGATCATCCGACCATCTTTGGTCGCCATGACATAATCGCTGCTACAGCCGGAAACAGCAAAAGCCAGTCCTACTGCGGAAATTATCACTGCCCATTTTTTCATCCATTTATCCTCACGTGGCCTGCGTCTGATAACAGTCTAGTAATAACCTGAAGTTGTGGGCAGGAAAAGCAGGAAAATCTTAATCTGAGAGGAGAAAAGGTGAGATATTCGCTCCCCGCAGGGAGCGAAAAGGGCAATTACAGTGGGTTCTTTTTGTTTCGTAACAAGTTCAGGCTCTCGACCGCAATCGAGAAGAACATGGCGAAATAGATGTAACCCTTCGGCACGTGAACGTCGAAGCTTTCCAGTATCAGGGTGAAGCCCACCAGAATCAGAAACGACAGCGCCAGCATCTTAACGGATGGGTGTCTGTCGACAAACTCGCCAATAGGACGCGCCGCAAACATCATTACGCCAACGGCAATCACCACCGCCGCCATCATGATGAACAGATGATCGGACAAGCCCACCGCCGTGATCACCGAGTCCAGACTGAAGATGATGTCGAGCAGCATGATCTGCACGATGGCCCCCAGAAAGGAGGTGACGCGCATGTTCATCCCTTCTTCTTCACCTTCAATGGATTCGTGGATCTCCTTACTCGCTTTCCAGATCAGGAACAATCCGCCGAGCAGAAGGATCAGGTCACGGGCGGAAATGGCTTCACCAAACACCTCGAACAGCGGATTGGTCAGCCGGGTCACCCAGGCGATGGAGGCCAGCAGCGCCAGCCGCATAATCATCGCCGCCGCCAGACCGAGACGACGGGCATGCGCACGTTGCGCAGTCGGGAGTTTTGCCACCACCAGAGAGAGGAAAATAATATTATCGATCCCAAGCACGATCTCCAGCAGCGTCAGCGTACCGAGCGCAAGCCAGGCGTTAGGATCGGTTATCCATGCAAATAACATTGAACAAAGTCCTGCCAAAAAAAGAAACGCTAATTATATGCTTCCCGGACACCAGGCGAAAGTCTAACGCTGTTGTAACAAAAAGTGGCGTTCCAGCAGGGCACGTGTGAAGTTCTTTTTCAGGTAGAACCCACGCGGCAACGTCAGTATTGGCTCGCCCTGGGCGCCGATCGCCTCGGTGAGCGCTTTGGCGTTTGCCGCCTTCGGTCGCAGTTGTAAAAATTCGCCATGGCGGGCGGTGATACGTTCAACCTGACCGAGCACAATCATGTCCATTAATTCTTCCCAGTCGAGCCGTAACTGACGATCTTCTTCTTCATCAGGGCTCCACAGTACCGGCGATCCCACCCGCCGCTGTGCGAGAGGAATGCTGCGCTCGCCTTCCACCGGGATCCACAGCACCCGCTTCAGTTTGTGCCGTACGTGACTGGTTTCCCACGTCACGCCGCTGTTTCCGGTCAGCGGTGCAACGCAGACAAAGGTAGTTTCAAGCGGCCGCCCGAGGCTATCCACAGGAATGGTTTTCAACTCGACGCCTAAGGCGGCGAAATCCTGTTCAGGCTTACTTCCGGCGCTGGCCCCCAGCCAGAGTTCCAGCAACACGCCGATCCAGCCTTTGTCCCGCTTGAGATCGTTCGGTGCAACAATACCTGCCATCGCCGCCAGTTCGCCCAGCGAATAGCCCGAAAGCTGCTGCGCTTGCTGGAGCAGAAGGGCTTCAGATTCCGGTGGAAAGCGTAAAGGATGGAGTCCGGACATGGCGTCACACCTTAGGTGAAAAAATGAACAAGGATTTTATACCGTGAGAAAGAAGTTTATCGTTTTCCACATGTGATATTCAATGCCATGATTTATATTGGTTTTTAGTTTCTGACGTCACGTGTTGCGCAACGTAAGAATGGGTTTTCCATTTCTGGTCACTGAATTTAAACAGGATCTTACACCATGTTATCCACAGAAAGATGGGATAACTGTGAAAAACCTCGACTACTGTTTCGATTTACAGCCTTGACGTGCGACGAAAATCGAATTTTCACACAATTTGTGTTTAACTTATTGGCACAATCTGTGGATAAAGTCGGCGCTGTTCGATCTTTCATCAGCCTGAAGATCCTCAGTGTGATGGCTATCACTTTTTTGCCTGATTATCACTGAAAGTAGCCAGTAAGCTCATGAATAAAAGAAAATATTTTTTTCACTCTATCGCCTGGTTATTCGGACTGTTCCGGGTTTTCCCGGAGTAATTCCGTACTTCTTCACAACTCTATCCACAGAAAAGGTGAATAAAATCGCCCAAATGGGTGAGTGTCTGTTTATAACTTTGTCTTTAACTGTGAGTTATTCAATTGTTATTAGATGCACACCGCCGTAACTCAGTGGTTTACCGTCTGTCAGGAGTGTGAAACAATCATTCTCATATAAGGTTTATGTTGAGGTAGTCCGGTGATTGATGACGATGGCTACCGCCCAAATGTAGGTATCGTAATTTGTAATCGTCAGGGCCAAGTGATGTGGGCCCGGCGGTTTGGTCAGCACTCCTGGCAGTTCCCTCAGGGTGGGATAAATCCAGGAGAATCAGCAGAACAGGCGATGTACCGGGAACTGTTTGAAGAAGTAGGGTTAAGCCGTAAAGATGTGCGAATCCTTGCCTCTACTCGCAACTGGTTGCGTTACAAGTTACCGAAACGTTTGGTGCGTTGGGATACAAAGCCGGTGTGTATCGGCCAGAAACAAAAGTGGTTTCTTTTGCAGTTGATGAGCGGGGACGCGGAAATCAATATGCAAACCAGTAGCACTCCTGAGTTTGACGGCTGGCGTTGGGTAAGTTACTGGTACCCGGTCCGGCAAGTGGTTTCATTTAAACGCGATGTCTACCGCAGGGTGATGAAAGAGTTCGCAAGTGTTGTGATGGCGCTTCAGGAAGCGACGCCGAAGCCGCAAAATACACCTGCTTATCGACGTAAAAGAGGTTAAGCCACGCAAATTATGCTCACCCGCCTGCGCGAAATAGTCGAAAAGGTGGCCAGTGCTCCGCGTCTTAATGAAGCGCTGAATATTCTGGTTACTGACATCTGTCTTGCGATGGATACAGAGGTCTGCTCGGTTTATCTGGCCGATCATGACCGGCGTTGTTATTACCTCATGGCGACGCGGGGGCTTAAAAAACCGCGCGGTCGTACTGTCGCACTCGCGTTTGATGAAGGTATCGTCGGCCTGGTTGGCAGGCTGGCGGAACCTATCAACCTCGCTGATGCGCAAAAACATCCCAGTTTTAAATACATCCCCTCGGTAAAAGAAGAACGCTTCCGCGCCTTCCTTGGGGTGCCAATCATTCAGCGTCGTCAACTGCTGGGCGTCCTCGTTGTACAGCAGCGCGAACTGCGCCAGTACGATGAAAGCGAAGAATCTTTCCTGGTGACGCTCGCCACGCAGATGGCGGCGATCCTGTCACAATCTCAGCTTACCGCCCTGTTCGGCCAGTATCGCCAGACGCGTATTCGCGCGCTACCGGCGGCGCCGGGTGTGGCGATCGCCGAAGGCTGGCAGGATGCGACGCTACCACTGATGGAGCAGGTATATCAGGCCTCGACGCTGGATCCCGCTCTGGAGCGTGAGCGCCTCACCGGCGCGCTGGAAGAGGCGGCAAATGAGTTTCGCCGTTACAGCAAGCGGTTTGCCGCTGGCGCGCAGAAAGAGACCGCCGCGATATTCGATCTCTATTCGCACTTGCTTTCCGATGCCCGTCTGCGACGTGAGCTGTTTACCGAGGTCGATAACGGCTCGGTGGCGGAGTGGGCGGTCAAAACGATCATCGAAAAGTTTGCCGAACAATTTGCCGCGCTGAGCGACAACTATCTCAAAGAGCGTGCGGGCGACCTGCGTGCGCTGGGCCAACGCCTGCTGTTCCATCTCGATGATTCCATACAAGGGCCAAATGCATGGCCAGAACGCTTCGTGCTGGTGGCTGACGAACTCTCCGCCACGACGCTAGCGGAACTGCCGCAGGACCGGCTGGCGGGCGTTGTTGTTCGCGACGGGGCGGCCAACTCCCATGCCGCGATCATGGTCCGTGCCCTGGGCATTCCCACCGTGATGGGCGCCGATATTCAGCCGTCGGTGCTGCACCGGCGTACGCTGGTGGTGGATGGCTACCGCGGTGAGCTGCTGGTCGATCCTGAACCGGTATTGATTCAGGAATATCAGCGGCTTATCAGCGAAGAGAACGAGCTCAGCCGGCTGGCGGAAGATGACGTCAATTTACCCGCACAGCTGAAAAGCGGTGAGCGGGTCAAAGTTATGCTGAACGCGGGGCTCAGCCCGGAGCATGAAGAAAAGCTAGGCAGTCGTATTGACGGCATTGGCCTGTATCGCACCGAAATCCCCTTTATGCTGCAAAGCGGTTTCCCTTCTGAAGAGGAGCAGGTGGCGCAGTATCAGGGCATGTTGCAGATGTTTAACGACAAGCCGGTGACGTTGCGAACGCTGGACGTTGGCGCGGACAAACAGTTGCCGTACATGCCAATCAGCGAGGAGAATCCCTGCCTGGGCTGGCGGGGGATCCGCATTACGCTCGATCAGCCGGAGATCTTCCTTGTCCAGGTGCGGGCGATGCTGCGCGCCAATGCGGCAACGGGCAACCTGAGTATTCTGCTGCCGATGGTAACCAGTATTGATGAGGTGGATGAAGCGCGCCGCCTGATTGAACGTGCGGGCCGCGAAGTGGAAGAGATGATTGGGTACGCGATCCCGAAACCGCGTATCGGCATCATGCTGGAAGTGCCGTCGATGGTCTTTATGCTGCCGAATCTGGCGAGCCGTATCGACTTTATCTCCGTCGGGACTAACGATCTGACCCAGTACGTGCTGGCGGTGGATCGCAACAATACGCGCGTTGCCAGCATCTACGACAGTCTGCATCCGGGGATGTTACGTGCGTTGTCGATGATTGCGCAGGAAGCCGAGCGTAGTGATATTGACCTGCGCGTGTGCGGCGAAATGGCGGGCGATCCGATGTGTGTCACCATCCTGATTGGACTGGGTTTCCGCCATCTTTCAATGAACGGTCGTTCCGTGGCGCGCGTAAAATACCTGCTGCGCCGCATTGATTACGAAGAGGCAAAAATCCTTGCCCAACGCAGCCTTGAGGCGCAACTGGCAACGGAAGTGCGCCATCAGGTGGCGGCGTTTATGGAGCGTCGCGGCATGGGCGGCCTGATTCGCGGGGGGTTGTAAAAGCGCTATACAGATCTTTTACATCTTCCCGACAGCCTCACAGAACCTCGTATGCTATCATTCGCTCCTTTGGAGCGCCTGTAAGCAGTGGGTGCGCATATCGCTCGCTGAGTTTTTTCAGCGAAATAACAAGAACTTGTGGTGACAGATGACCAGTAGCTATCTGCATTTTCCGGAATTCGATCCGGTCATTTTCTCAATTGGACCCGTTGCACTTCACTGGTACGGCTTAATGTATCTGGTTGGCTTCATTTTCGCGATGTGGCTGGCGACGCGCCGAGCCAACCGTCCGGGCAGCGGCTGGACCAAAAATGAAGTCGAAAACTTACTCTATGCAGGTTTCCTCGGGGTCTTCCTCGGGGGGCGTATTGGCTACGTGCTGTTCTATAACTTCCCGCTGTTCCTGGATAATCCGCTGTACCTGTTCCGCGTCTGGGATGGGGGCATGTCCTTCCACGGTGGTTTGATTGGTGTGATTCTGGTGATGATCATTTTCGCCAAACGCACGAAGCGCAGTTTCTTCCAGGTCTCTGATTTTATTGCGCCGCTGATCCCGTTTGGCCTGGGGGCCGGGCGTCTGGGCAACTTTATCAACGGTGAACTGTGGGGGCGTGTCGACCCGAATTTCTCTTACTCCATGCTGTTTCCAGGGTCGCGCACTGAAGATATTCTGCTGCTGCAAACCAACCCGCAATGGCAATCTATTTTTGATACCTACGGCTCCCTACCGCGCCACGCGTCTCAGCTCTATGAGATGGCGCTGGAAGGCGTAGTGCTGTTTATCATTCTTAACCTGTTTATTCGTAAACCGCGTCCGATGGGGTCAGTCTCCGGGCTGTTTTTGATTGGTTACGGCGCGTTTCGTATCATTGTTGAATTCTTCCGTCAGCCGGATCAGCAGTTCACCGGTGAATGGGTACAGTACATCAGCATGGGACAGATCCTCTCGATTCCGATGATTGTCGCTGGTGTGATCATGATGGTTTGGGCCTATCGCCGTCGCCCACAGCAACACGTTTCCTGAGGAACCATGAAACAGTATTTAGAACTGATGCAAAAAGTGCTGGATGAAGGCACACAGAAAAACGACCGTACCGGAACCGGAACGCTTTCCATTTTTGGTCATCAGATGCGTTTTAACCTGCAGGAAGGATTCCCGCTGGTGACGACAAAACGTTGCCACTTGCGCTCCATCATCCACGAGCTGCTGTGGTTCCTGCAAGGTGACACCAACGTGGCCTATCTGCACGAAAATAACGTCACTATCTGGGACGAATGGGCAGATGAAAACGGCAACCTTGGCCCGGTGTATGGCAAACAATGGCGCGCCTGGCCAACGCCGGACGGTCGCCACATTGACCAGATCACGACGGTGCTGAACCAGTTGAAAAATGATCCCGATTCGCGCCGTATTATCGTTTCGGCGTGGAACGTCGGCGAACTGGACAAAATGGCGCTGGCGCCGTGCCATGCGTTCTTCCAGTTCTATGTTGCGGACGGCAAACTCTCCTGCCAGCTGTATCAGCGCTCCTGCGACGTGTTCCTCGGCCTGCCGTTTAACATCGCCAGCTATGCGTTGCTGGTGCATATGATGGCGCAGCAGTGCGATCTGGAGGTCGGCGATTTCGTCTGGACCGGTGGTGATACGCATCTGTACAGCAACCACATGGAGCAGACGCATCTGCAACTGACTCGCGAACCGCGCGCGCTGCCGAAACTGGTGATTAAACGTAAACCTGATTCCCTCTTCGACTACCGCTTCGAAGATTTTGAAATCGAGGGTTACGACCCGCACCCGGGGATAAAAGCGCCGGTTGCTATCTAAACGGGGTTTATCCTGTCATAGCCGACGCCTTTGCGCGTCGGTTTTTTTTACCCTAATTTTGGTTTTTCGGTACGGGTTCCTGAAATGATGCAACCTGCTGCAACAGGATAAATTTCTTTCGTAACGCGCCGAAAAAGCTGAATTCTCGCCTCGTGTTAACCTCCCGACGCGTCATACTGCCGCCATGAATACACAGCAGGGCTATACGCTCATCGAAACGCTGGTCGCGATGCTTATTATTATCAGCCTGAGTGCAACAGGACTCTACGGCTGGCAGCAGTGGCAGCAACAGCAACACCTCTGGCAGACCGCCTGTCAGCTGCGCGATTTCTTGCTGCAGCTACGAGAGGATGCCAACTGGCATAACCGCGATCACATCATTACCGCCATCAGGGAGGACGCGTCATGGTGTCTTGTCAGTTCGACAGCCTTACGAAATACCTGTACGCCGCGCTCTGCGCTCGTTTTTGTGCCGCTCTGGCGCGATGTCGACCTCGTCGGGATTACAGCTTCACTGGCGTTTTATGGTCAGCGCAACACCGCGTGGCCGGGGAATATCCGCCTGAAAAATGCGACAGGCGAATGGCGAGTGGTGGTTTCGCCGTGGGGACGCATTCGCTTGTGCGAGCGCGACGATACCGAGGGGTGTCGGTGAGTGAACGCGGTTTTTCTCTGCTTGAGGTGCTGATTGCGATGGCGATCAGCAGCGTGCTGTTGCTGGGCGCCGCCCGTTTTTTACCGGCGTTACAGCGCGATATTTTACAGCAGACCCGCAAACTCGCGCTGGAGGATGACGTGTGGCAGCGGGTGTACACCGTCGCGAAGCATCTCCAGCGCGCAGGATATTGCCACGGTAGCTGTAGTGGTGATGGGGTAAACATTACCAACGCGGGACAGTGTGTCATTGTTCAGTGGGATGCCAACGCGAATGGCGTCTGGGAAAGCGAGCCGGTAAAGGAGGCTGAACAAACCGGGTTTCGTCTGAATGACAACGTGCTGGAGACGCAGCGCGGCGCCAAAACGTGCAGTGGAAAAGGATGGGATAAAATGACCGATCCTGACGTCGTACAAATTACGGCATTTGAAGTTGTGCCTCAGGATATCGCGGGCTTTGCGCCCGAGTTGACCATACATCTGCGCGGCGCAAGCCGGGGGGATCCGCAAACCGTGGTCGATGCGCGCTACAGCGTTACCGGTTTTAATTTATGAACCGCGAACGGGGCGTCTCCTCTCTGGCGCTGGTTCTGTTGCTGTTAGTCCTCGGCAGCCTATTGTTGCAGGGGGTTAACCAGCAGCAGAGCAGTTTTGCTTCGCGGGTGACGATAGAAAGCCAGGCTCTGCAACGCCAGGCTGTCGTACAGTCAGCCATGGAGTGGGGCAGGATGCAGCCATGGTCGATAAGCTCGGATAAACCGTGTCGGTACTACGGGGAAGTCAATGTCCCCGTCTGCCTGCGCAGACTCGCCAACAGTCGCGCTTTGCTTATTGCCAGCTATCAGGGAACCTCCATATGGCGAGAAGGTGAGCAACAGGAGGAAAGCGTCGTCTTTTCTCTTCATGGCTGGAGCGATTTCTGTCCGCTACGGGAGGTTGCGCTATGCCAACTCCCCTGAGCCGCCAGCGCGGGTTTAGCTTGCCAGAGGTGATACTGGCAATGGTTCTCATGGTGATGGTGGTGACGGCGCTTTCCGGATACCAGCGCGCGCTGATGAACAGTTTTTTCATCAGGGGCCAGTACCTGCAGCTCTGGCGGCAGGGCTGGCAGCAGACGCAACTGCGTTCGTTTTCGCCACCTGTTAACTGGCAGGTTAACCGGATGCAGACAACGCAGGCGGGATGTGTCAGCATCAGCGTTACGCTATCTTCACCTCAGGGCAGGCAGGGAAAAATGACACGCCTGCACTGTCCAAACCGTTAGTTGCCAGGAGTCTCTATGTTAAGGGTCTACCACTCAAACCGTCTGGATGTGCTGGAAGCATTGATGGAGTTCATCGTCGAGCGCGAGCGGTTGGACGATCCTTTTGAGCCGGAAATGATTCTGGTGCAGAGTACCGGGATGGCGCAGTGGTTACAGATGACCCTTTCGCAGAAATTTGGTATTGCCGCCAACATAGAATTCCCACTTCCGGCCAGTTTTATCTGGGATATGTTCGTCCGCGTACTGCCGGAGATCCCCAAAGAGAGTGCCTTCAACAAACAAAGCATGAGCTGGAAGTTGATGACGCTACTCCCGCAACTGCTGGATCATGACGACTTCGCGCTGCTACGCCACTATCTGACGGACGATACTGATAAACGTAAGTTGTTTCAGTTGTCGTCGCGCGCGGCGGATCTTTTCGATCAGTATCTGGTGTACCGACCGGAATGGCTAACCCAGTGGGAAGCGGGGCGAACGGTTGAAGGGTTGGGAGAGGCGCAATGCTGGCAGGCGCCGCTGTGGAAGGCGTTGGTGGAATATACTGATGCGCTGGGGCAGCCGCGCTGGCATCGTGCCAATCTCTATCAACGGTTTATCCAGACCCTCGAAAACGCTGACTGCTGCCCGCCAGAACTCCCTTCTCGTGTGTTTATCTGCGGGATCTCCGCGTTGCCACCTGTATACCTACAGGCACTGCAGGCGCTCGGTAAACATATCGATATTCATCTGCTCTTCACCAATCCCTGCCGCTACTACTGGGGCGACATCAAAGATCCGGCGTATCTGGCAAAACTGCTGGCACGTCAGCGGCGACATAGTTTTGAAGACCGTCATTTACCGTTGTTTCGTGACAATGCGAATGCCGAAAGTTTGTTTAACGGCGATGGCGAACAGGATGTCGGTAACCCGATGCTGGCTTCGTGGGGAAAACTGGGACGCGACTACATTTATCTGCTCTCCGAACTGGAAAACAGCCAGGAGCTGGATGCGTTTGTCGACATTACGCCGGATAACCTGCTGCATAACATCCAGGCCGATATCCTTGAACTGGAAAACCGCGCAGTGGCGGGCGTGAGTCTGGAAGAGTATTCCCGCAGCGACAATAAGCGACGCCTTGATCCAAACGACGCCAGCGTCACCTTCCACGTCTGTCATAGCCCACAGCGTGAAGTCGAAGTTCTCCACGATCGTCTGCTGGCAATGCTGGAGGCAGACCCAACGCTCACGCCGCGCGACATCATCGTGATGGTGGCCGATATCGACAGCTATAGCCCGTTTATTCAGGCGGTTTTTGGCAGCGCCCCTGCGGAGCGTTATCTGCCTTATGCGATTTCCGATCGCCGGGCGCGTCAGTCGCATCCGGTGTTGCAGGCGTTCATCAGCCTGCTGTCTCTGCCTGACAGTCGTTTTGTTTCTGAGGATGTGCTGGCGCTGCTGGATGTCCCGGTGCTGGCGGCGCGCTTCAATATCAGCGAAGAAGGATTGCGTTATTTGCGGCTATGGGTCAATGAATCGGGCATTCGCTGGGGCATTGATGACGACAACGTGCGGGAACTGGAACTTCCGGCAACGGGACAGCATACATGGCAGTTTGGCCTGACGCGCATGCTGCTGGGCTATGCCATGGAAAGTGCGCAGGGCGAGTGGCAGTCCGTTCTGCCTTACGATGAGTCCAGCGGACTCATCGCCGAACTGGTAGGGCATCTGGCGTCGTTACTGATGCAGCTTAATCTCTGGCGTCGTGGCCTGGCACAGGAACGCCCACTGGAAGAGTGGCTGCCAGTGTGTCGTGAGATGCTCAACGATTTCTTCCTGCCTGATGCTGAAACCGAGGCGGCCATGACGCTGATTGAGCAACAGTGGCAAGCGATCATCGCCGAAGGAATGGAGGCTAAGTATGGTGACGCGGTCCCGCTGTCGCTACTGCGCGATGAGCTGGCGCAGCGGTTGGATCAGGAGCGAATTAGTCAGCGCTTTTTGGCCGGGCCGGTAAACATCTGTACGCTGATGCCGATGCGTTCCATTCCCTTCAAAGTGGTTTGTCTGCTGGGAATGAACGACGGTGTTTATCCGCGCCAGCTTGCGCCGCTTGGTTTTGATCTTATGAGTCAGAAACCCATGCGCGGGGATCGCAGTCGTCGTGATGATGACCGTTATCTGTTCCTCGAAGCCTTAATTTCTGCCCAGCAGTCGCTTTACATCAGCTACATCGGGCGTTCGATCCAGGATAACAGCGAACGTTTTCCTTCCGTGCTGGTGCAGGAACTGCTCGATTACATCGGACAAAGCCACTACCTGCCGGGTGACGAGGCGTTAACCAGCGATGAGAGCGAGAAACGGGTGAAAGCACATATCGCTCGCCTGCATACCCGTATGCCGTTCGATGCGCAAAACTTCCTGCCTGGTGAACAGCAAAGCTACGCCAGCGAATGGCTACCAGCGGCAAGCCGTCGTGGAGAAGCCCATAGCGATTTTGTGCAGCCGCTAGCCTTTGATATGCCAGAGACGCTGAGTCTGGAAACGCTGCAGCGCTTCTGGGCGCATCCGGTGCGGGCGTTTTTCCAGCAGCGTCTGCAGGTTAATTTCCGCTCCGAAGAGCAAGAGATCCCGGACACCGAACCGTTTACCCTGGAAGGGCTGACCCGTTATCAGCTCAACCAGCAGTTACTGAACGTGCTGGTTGAACAGGATGATGCCGAACGTCTGTTCCGTCGCTTCCGCGCGGCGGGGGATCTGCCGTATGGGGCCTATGGCGATATCCTCTGGGAAGCTCAGCATCAGGAAATGCAGACGCTGGCGGACAGGATCGTGGCTTGTCGTCAGCCGAGCCAAAGCCTGGAGGTTGATCTGCACTGCAACGGCGTACAGTTGACCGGCTGGCTGCCGCAGGTGCAGGAAGATGGTCTGTTGCGCTGGCGGCCTTCGTTAATCAGCATTTCACAAGGCGTGCAACTTTGGCTCGAACACCTTGTCTATTGTGCCTGCGGGGGAAAAGGTGAAAGCCGGCTGTTTTTGCGAAAAGACGGAGAGTGGCGATTCCCACCGCTGGAGCAAGAGCAGGCATTGGGGTATCTGGCGCAACTGATTGACGGATATCGCGAAGGGATGTCCGCACCGCTGCTGGTGTTACCGGAAAGCGGCGGCGCGTGGATAAAAACCTGTTATGACGCGGCAAATGATGCCATGTTAGATGACGATGATACGCGACAAAAAGCCCGCGTGAAGTTTATGCAGGCTTACGAAGGCAATATGGTCGTGCGTGGCGAAGGCGAGGATATCTGGTATCAGCGCCTGTGGAGACAACTGGACTCAGAAACCTATGAGGCCATTATTTTGCAGTCACAACGTTACCTGCTTCCGCTTTTCAGATTTAATCAGTCGTGATGATTGTATAAAAATTGCGCAATTTTGATGCTTCCTTTATGATGCGTTGCCCTGCTCAGAGAAGCATCCAATGTGTCTTTGCGCAGAAAGAAAGTTAATGATGAGGTTCTTGAATGCCCCGCAGCACCTGGTTCAAAGCGTTACTGTTGTTGGTCGCCTTTTGGGCGCCCTTAAGTCAGGCAGATACCGGTTGGCAACCCATTGCGGAAACCATCCGTAAAAGCGACAAAGATACCCGCCAGTATCAGGCCGTCCGTCTGGATAATGGCATGGTGGTATTACTGGTATCCGACCCGCAGGCGGTGAAATCGCTTTCTGCGCTGGTGGTGCCCGTGGGGTCGCTGGAAGATCCCGATGCACATCAGGGACTGGCACATTATCTTGAACACATGTGTCTGATGGGATCGAAAAAGTACCCACAGGCCGATAGCCTTGCGGAATACCTCAAACTGCACGGCGGTAGCCACAATGCCAGCACCGCGCCGTACCGCACGGCGTTCTATCTGGAAGTGGAAAACGACGCGCTTACCGGTGCTGTTGACCGCCTGGCCGATGCCATTGCTGAACCGTTGCTGGATAAAAAATATGCCGAGCGTGAGCGCAATGCGGTAAACGCTGAACTGACGATGGCGCGTACCCGTGACGGGATGCGGATGGCGCAGGTGAGTGCGGAAACCATCAACCCGGCTCACCCCGGTTCACGTTTTTCCGGCGGCAACCTGGAAACCTTAAGCGACAAACCGGGGAATCCGGTGCAACAGGCATTGCGCGATTTTCACAACAAGTACTACTCCGCCAATCTGATGAAAGCGGTTATCTACAGCAATAAGCCGTTGCCGGAACTGGCAAAGATTGCTGCAGAGACCTTTGGGCGAGTACCCAACAAGAATATCGAAAAGCCGGAAATTACCGTTCCGGTCGTCACCGATGCGCAGAAGGGCGTTATCATCCATTACGTTCCTGCGCTGCCGCGTAAAGTGCTGCGCGTTGAGTTCCGAATCGACAACAACAGCGCGCAGTTTCGCAGTAAAACCGACGAGCTGATCACCTATCTGATTGGTAACCGTAGCCCGGGTACGCTTTCTGACTGGCTGCAAAAGCAAGGACTGGTGGAAGGCATTCGCGCGGACTCCGATCCGGTAGTCAACGGCAACAGCGGTGTGTTAGCCATTTCCGCTACCCTGACCGACAAAGGGCTGGCGAACCGCGAAGCGGTGGTTGCGGCTATTTTCAGCTATCTTAATCTGTTACGCGAAAATGGCGTCGATAAACGCTACTTTGACGAGCTGTCGCATGTGCTTGATCTCGACTTCCGTTACCCGTCGATCACCCGTGATATGGACTACGTCGAATGGCTGGCGGATACCATGATCCGCGTGCCGGTGGAGCATACTCTGGACGCAGTGAACATTGCCGATCAATACGATGCGAAAGCCATTCAGGCGCGTCTGGAGATGATGACGCCGCAAAATGCGCGAATCTGGTACATCAGCCCAAAAGAACCGCACAACAAGACCGCTTACTTTGTTGATGCGCCTTATCAGGTCAATAAAATCAGCGAACAGACGTTCAGCGACTGGCAGAAAAAAGCGCAGGAGATAACCCTGTCGCTGCCGGAACTGAACCCCTACATTCCTGACGATTTCACGCTGATCACGCCGGAAAAGAAATACGACCGTCCGGCGCTGATTGTCGATGAGCCTGATCTGCGCGTGGTATACGCTCCGAGCCAGCATTTCGCCAGCGAACCCAAAGCGGACGTGAGCGTCATTCTGCGTAATCCGCAGGCGATGGACAGCGCCAGAAACCAGGTCATGTTTGCGCTGAACGACTATCTGGCGGGAATTGCGCTCGATCAGTTAAGTAACCAGGCGGCGGTGGGCGGTATCGGTTTCTCAACCAACGCCAACAATGGCTTAATGCTCAATGCTGACGGCTATACGCAGCGTCTGCCGCAACTTTTCCAGGCGTTGCTGGAAGGTTATTTCAGCTACACCGCCACCGAAGAGCAGCTTGAGCAGGCGAAATCCTGGTATAGCCAGATGATGGATTCCGCCGAAAAGGGGAAAGCCTACGAGCAGGCGATTATGCCGGTGCAGATGATCTCTCAGGTGCCCTATTTCTCCCGCGATGAGCGGCGTGCGCTGCTGCCGTCAATCACCCTGAAAGAGGTGATGGCCTACCGTGACGCGTTGAAAACGGGCGCTCGTCCGGAGTTTCTGGCGGTTGGCAACATGAGCGAAGCACAGGTCACGACGATGGCGCGGGATATCCGGAAACAGCTGGGGGCGAACGGTTCCGAATGGTGTCGCAACAAAGATGTGCTGGTGGATAAGAAGCAGTCGGTCATTTTTGAAAAAGCGGGCAGCAGTACTGACTCCGCGCTGGCGGCAGTCTTTGTCCCTGTCGGTTATGACGAGTATGCCAGCGCGGCCTACAGCGCCATGTTGGGCCAGATTGTCCAGCCATGGTTCTACAATCAACTGCGAACGGAAGAGCAGTTAGGGTATGCGGTGTTTGCCTTCCCGATGAGCGTCGGACGCCAGTGGGGAATGGGCTTCCTGCTGCAAAGCAGCGATAAACAGCCGCCGTATCTCTGGGATCGCTACAAGGCGTTTTTCCCCACGGCGGAAGCAAAACTGCGGGCAATGAAACCGGAAGAGTTCGCCCAGATTAAGCAGGCTATCGTCGCGCAGATGTTGCAGGCACCGCAAACGCTGGGCGAAGAAGCATCGAAATTAAGCAAAGATTTCGATCGCGGCAATATGCGCTTCGATTCACGTGATAAAATTGTGGCTCAGATAAAACAGCTGACGCCGCAAAAACTTGCTGATTTCTTCCATCAGGCGGTGGTCGAGCCGCAAGGCATGGCGGTACTGTCGCAGATTTCCGGCGGTCAAAACGGGAAGCCACACTATGTGCACCCGGAAGGCTGGAAAGTGTGGGACAACGTCAGCGCGTTGCAGCAAACTTTGCCCCTGGTGAGAGAACAGAATGAATGATGTCGCCGAGTCCCTTGATCCCCTGCGCTTGCCCCTCACGGGCGAGCGCCTGATTGAAGCCTCTGCGGGCACCGGCAAAACCTTTACCATCGCGGCGCTCTATCTGCGCCTGCTCCTCGGGCTCGGCGGTTCCTCCGCCTTTCCCCGCCCCCTGACCGTTGAAGAACTGCTGGTGGTGACCTTTACTGAGGCCGCCACCGAAGAGTTGCGCGGGCGTATCCGTAGTAATATTCATGAGCTGCGTATCGCCTGCCTGCGCGAATCGACTGACAATCCCCTTTATGCTCGTCTGCTGGACGAGATCGACGATAAAAAGCAGGCGGCTCAGTGGCTGCTGCTCGCCGAAAGGCAGATGGATGAAGCGGCAGTGTTCACCATCCACGGTTTTTGCCAGCGCATGCTGAGTCTGAATGCCTTCGAATCCGGCATGTTGTTTGAGCAACAGTTGATCGAGGATGAATCATTGCTGCGCTACCAGGCCTGTGCGGATTTCTGGCGTCGACACTGTTACCCCTTGCCACGTGAAATTGCTCAGGTAGTGTTTGAAACGTGGAAAGGGCCGCAGGCGCTGCTGGTGGATATTAACCGTTACCTGCAAGGGGAAGCGCCGGTTATCAAAGCACCACCGCCGGATGACGAAACGCTGGCGTCCCGTCATCAACAGATCGTGCAGCGAATCAATGCGCTTAAGCAACAGTGGTGTGACGCGGAGGGTGAGCTTGAGGGGTTGATGGAAGCCTCAGGCATTGACCGGCGTAAATTTAACCGTGGCAACCAGGGGAAATGGATCGAGAAGATCCGCGCCTGGGCGCAGTCCGGAACGCAAAGCTACCAGTTGCCAGAAGCACTGGAGAAATTCTCTCAGCGTTTCCTTGAAGACAGAACCAAAGAAGGCGGTGTTGTGCCGCAGCATCCGCTGTTTGTCGCGATTGATGAATTACTGGCGGAACCTCTGACGCTCAGAGATCTGGTGATCACCCGCGCACTGGCGGAGATCCGTGAGACGGTGGCGAAAGAAAAACGCCGCCGGGGTGAGCTGGGGTTTGACGATATGCTCAGCCGACTGGATAGCGCGCTGCGCAGTGAAAGCGGCGATGCGCTGGCGGCGGCGATCCGTACCCGCTTCCCGGTAGCGATGATTGATGAGTTTCAGGATACCGATCCGCAGCAATACCGTATTTTCCGTCGTATCTGGCAGCATCAGCCAGACACCGCGCTGTTGCTGATTGGCGACCCGAAGCAGGCGATTTATGCGTTTCGCGGCGCGGATATTTTTACCTATATGAAGGCCCGCAGTGAGGTCAGCGCGCACTATACCCTCGACACCAACTGGCGTTCCGCCCCAGGCATGGTGAACAGCGTCAACAGGCTGTTTAGCCAGATGGACGACGCCTTCATGTTCCGCGAGATCCCGTTCCAGCCGGTGAAATACGCCGAAAAAAATCAGTCGCTGCGTTTTGAATTTCACGGTGAAACTCAGCCCGCAATGACGATGTGGCTGATGGAAGGGGAAAGCTGCGGAATAGGGGATTATCAAAGTCATATGGCGCAGGTGTGTGCCGCGCAGATCCGCGACTGGCTGAAGGCCGGGTTGTGCGGAGAGGCGATGCTTATCAGCGGTCGTGATGTGCGTCCGGTGAGCGCGGCGGATATCAGCGTGCTGGTGCGTAGCCGCCAGGAAGCGGCGCTGGTGCGCGATGCTCTGACACAACTGGCGATTCCGTCCGTCTATCTTTCCAATCGCGACAGCGTGTTTGAAACGCTGGAAGCGCAGGAGATGCTCTGGGTGCTACAGGCGGTGATGGCGCCGGAAAAAGAAAATACACTGCGCAGCGCGCTGGCGACTTCAATGATGGGGTTGAACGCACGCGACATTGACATGCTCAACGGCAATGAAAATGCCTGGGATCAGGTGGTCGATGAGTTTGTCGGCTACCGCCAGATCTGGCAAAAACGCGGCGTGATGCCGATGCTGCGCGCGTTGATGTCAGCGCGACAGATTGCGGAGAACCTGCTGGCAACAGCGGGCGGTGAGCGTCGCCTGACCGATATTTTGCACATCAGTGAGCTGTTGCAGGAGGCCGCTTCGCAACTGGAAAGCGAGCATGCGCTGGTGCGCTGGCTCTCGCAGCATATTCTTGAACCTGACAGCAATGCCTCCAGCCAGCAAATGCGTCTGGAAAGCGACAGCCATCTGGTGCAGATCGTCACCATCCACAAGTCAAAAGGGCTGGAGTACCCGCTGGTCTGGCTGCCGTTTATTACTCATTTCCGCGTTCAGGATCAGGCGTTTTATCATGACCGCAACTCGTTTGAAGCGGTCCTGGATCTGAGCGAGGCGGACGAAAGCGTGGCGCTGGCTGAAGCCGAAAGGCTGGCGGAAGATTTGCGTTTACTGTACGTGGCGCTGACGCGTTCAGTCTGGCACTGCAGTCTGGGCGTTGCGCCTCTGGTTCGCCGTCGTGGCGATAAAAAGGGCGATACCGATGTGCATCAGAGCGCGCTGGGGCGTTTGCTGCAAAAAGGCGAACCGATGGATGCCGCCGGGCTACGCGCGGCAATAGACGCAGTTTGCGATGAGAACATCGTCTGTCGTATTCCGGAAGCGGTCAGTATGGAGCCGTTGCCTGGCGCCGTTGCGAGCGAGGCGTCTCTGAATGCCCGACGGGTACAACGAACGCCGGGCGACAACTGGCGGGTGACCAGTTATTCCGGCCTGCAACAGCGTGGTCACGGCATCGCACAGGATCTCATGCCGCGACTGGACATCGATGCGGCAGGCGTCGGTGAGGTGGTTGAGGAGCCGGAACTGACGCCGCATCAGTTCCCACGCGGCGCGTCGCCGGGGACATTTTTACACAGCCTGTTTGAAGATCTCGATTTTACCCAGCCGGTTGAGGCCGCCTGGGTGCAGGAAAAGCTGGAGCTTGGTGGCTACGATGCCAACTGGGAACCGATCATCACCGCGTGGGTGACGGCGATTCTCCATGCGCCGCTTAATGAGTCTGGCGTCAGCCTGAGCCAACTGTCTGCGCGTGAAAAACAGGTCGAGATGGAGTTTTATCTGCCCATTAGCCAACCGCTTATTGCGGAAAACCTGGATGCGCTGATCCGCCAGTTTGACCCGCTCTCGGCGGGCTGTCCGCCACTGGAATTCGTCCAGGTTCGCGGAATGCTGAAGGGCTTTATCGATCTGGTATTTCGTCACAACGGGCGCTATTACCTGCTGGATTACAAATCGAACTGGCTGGGTGAAAACAGCGCCGCTTACACCCCAGAGGCGATGGCGGTGGCCATGCAGGCGCATCGCTACGATTTGCAGTATCAGCTCTATACCCTCGCGCTGCACCGGTATTTACGCCATCGCATCGCAGATTACGACTACGAGCGCCATTTTGGCGGCGTGATTTATCTGTTCCTGCGCGGTGTGGACAGCACACAGCCGCAGCAGGGGATTTACACCACTCGCCCGGCGGGTGAGTTGATTACCCGGATGGACGAGATGTTTGCCGGTGTGGCGCTGGAGGAGGCATCATGACGCTACAGAAGCGCTTGCTTGAGGCCGTCGAGCAGAAGCAACTGCGCCCCCTGGATGCGCAATTCGCGCTGGCGGTGACCGGCGAACATGAACCCGCCGTGACGCTGGCAGCGGCGTTACTCAGTCGGGATGCCGGAGAAGGGCACGTCTGTTTACCGCTCACCCGACTGACGAGGGATGCTGACCTGCCGCCGCTCCTGGCTGCCTGTCTGAGTGAGACAGACGAACCGGCGGACTGGGCGGAATGCCTGCTCGCTTCCGACGCCGTCAGTCGTGGAGAGCGGCCATCGCCGATGGTCCTTCACGGCGATCGCCTGTATCTGAACCGGATGTGGCGCAACGAACGTACCGTTGCTCATTTCTTTAGCGAGGTGAATCGGCCCATTGAGGTGGATGAAGCCTTGCTGACGCAAACGCTGGAAGCGCTGTTCCCGACGACAAACGAAATCAACTGGCAAAAAGTCGCCGCGGCGGTGGCGCTGACCCGCCGTATTTCGGTGATTTCTGGCGGGCCGGGGACGGGAAAAACGACGACCGTGGCGAGACTGCTGGCAGCGCTGATCCAGATGGCGGAAGGCGAGCGTTGCCGTATTCGCCTGGCGGCGCCGACAGGTAAAGCTGCGGCGCGTTTGACAGAGTCCTTAGGCAAGGCGCTGCGCCAGTTGCCGCTGACGGATGAACAAAAGAAACGCATCCCGGATGATGCCAGCACTCTGCACCGGTTGCTGGGCGCGCAACCCGGCAGTCAGCGCTTACGCCATCACGCGGGCAACCCGTTACATCTGGATGTGCTGGTGGTGGATGAGGCGTCAATGATCGACCTGCCGATGATGTCGCGCTTGATCGATGCGTTGCCGCCGCACGGGCGCGTTATTTTCCTCGGCGATCGCGATCAGCTTGCCTCGGTCGAGGCGGGGGCGGTGCTGGGAGATATCTGTGCCTGGGTGAATGCGGGCTATACCCCTGAACGGGCGCAGCAACTGGCTCGCCTGACGGGGATGCCCGTTCCGGCAGGTGCTGGTCAAGAAGCCGCCATGCTGCGGGACAGTCTTTGTTTGCTGCAAAAGAGCTACCGTTTTGGCAGCGATTCCGGCATCGGACAACTGGCTGCGGCGATTAACCGCGGTGACAAGGCGGCGATAAACGGCATTTTCCAACAGGGCTTCAGCGATATCGATAAACGGACGCTTGAGAGCAGTGAAGATTACACCGCCATGCTTGAAAACGCGTTGGCAGGTTATGAACTCTATCTGCAACGGCTTCAGGCGCGCGCGGAGCCGGCATTAATCATTCAGGCATTCAATGAGTTCCAGCTGCTGTGCGCGCTGCGCGAAGGGCCGTTTGGCGTAAGCGGACTGAATGAACGCATCGAACTGGCTATGCAGCAAAAGCGCAAAATTTATCGCCTGCCACATTCCCGTTGGTATGAAGGACGGCCAGTGATGATTGCCCGTAACGACAGCGCGCTGGGCTTGTTTAACGGCGATATCGGCGTGGCGCTCGATCGTGGGCAAGGATTAAGAGTCTGGTTTGCGATGCCGGATGGCAGTATTAAGTCTGTGCAGCCCAGTCGCCTGCCGGAGCATGAAACGACCTGGGCGATGACGGTGCACAAATCTCAGGGCTCGGAGTTCGATCATGCCGCGCTGGTGTTACCCACGCAGCGCACGCCAGTGGTGACACGGGAACTGGTGTATACCGCCGTCACCCGCGCACGTCGCCGCCTGTCGTTATATGCCGATGAACGCATTCTTGGCAGTGCGATTGCCACCCGAACCGAACGACGCAGTGGGCTGTCAACGTTGTTTAAATGAGAGGTTGCCGGATGGCGCTTGCGCTTATCCGGCCTCGTTAAGTGCGTGATTGTAGGCCGGATAAGCCGTTTACGCTGCTATCCGGCAATCCGATAACCGCTACCCCAGATCCGCCATCAGCACTTTGGATTTCCGCTGATAGTTGTACATCTCTTTCTTGCTTTCCGGCAGCAGGTCGATATCCACCGGCGTGAAGCCGCGTTCCTGGAACCAGTGAATGCTGCGGGTCGTCAGGACGAACAGCTTGCTCAGGCCAATCTGCTTCGCCTGGGCGGCGATCCGCTCCAGTAACACTTCTCCTCTCGAAGAACTGCGGTAGTCCGGATGGACAGCCACGCAGGCCATTTCGCCGATTTTCTCTTCCGGGAAGGGGTACAGCGCGGCACAGGCGATGGTCATGTTATCGCGCTGGATAATGGTGAACTTGTCGATCTCCATTTCCAGTTGTTCGCGTGAACGACGCACCAGAATGCCCTGCTGTTCCAGCGGGCGGATCAGCTCCAGGATCCCGCCGATATCATTAATGGTGGCGCGGCGGATCTGCTCGGCGCTTTCCATCACAATTTGTGTCCCGATACCGTCGCGCGAGAACAGCTCCTGCAACAGCGCGCCATCTTCCTGATAGCTGATCAGGTGACAACGACGGACGCCGCTGCGACAGGCTTTCACCGCGCCACGCAGAAAGCGTACGGTACCCGAGTTATAATCGCCTTTTTCTTCCTGTGCTTCTACGCGCGCCTGCGCTTCGTTCGGGAACAGTTCGGAGACGATATCGCCGTCGTCGTTAGTTACCCCCTGTGAAGAGCAGAAACCGATCATCTTTTCCGCTTTCAGTTTGATCGCCAGCTGCGTGGCGATCTCTTCCGAGGTCAGGTTAAAGCTCTCGCCGGTGACAGACACCGCAACAGGGCCCATCAGCACAATGGCGCCACTGTCCAGTTGACGATGGATCGCCTCTTCATCGATGCGACGGATACGTCCGCTGTGGCAGTAATCCACACCGTCATCGACACCCAGCGGCTGCGCAATGATAAAGTTGCCGCTGACCACGTTGATATGCGCGCCCTGTAGCGGCGTATTGTTCAGGCTCATCGACAGGCGAGCGGTGATATCCAGTTGCAACGTTCCCGCCGCCTGCTTTACCAGCTCCAGCGTTTTGGCGTCGGTGACGCGGGTATTTTTGTGATACATCGGCTCATGGTGATGGATGACGAGGTTGGCGTCGATTTGCGGACGCGCGCCATAAACCACCACCAGGCGAATGCCGAGGCTGTGAAGAAGCCCAATGTCGTTGACGATGCTGGAAAAGTTTTCATGCTCAATGGCTTCGCCGCCGAGCATAATGACAAACGTTTTTCCCCGATGGGTATTGATATAGGGAACAGAATGGCGGAATCCCTGTACCAGTTCGGTTCTACGCTCCTTCACCACGGCATATCCTCATTGCATGATTATTCGTAATTAGTGTATTTTTATTCTGTTTTTCCGCCGCGCGCAAGTGCAAATTTTGACCCTGACAAAGTTTTTTCTCAGTAATACCGTGAATACAATAACAATGTTTACCCTTTTATAGATGACAGATTATGCGTCATTCGTTAAAGTTTCCGGTCAATTTAGACGTTTACTATCTCATCACCAATACGTTTTATTTTGCTCGGGAGAAGCATGTCAGGATCCAATCCACCTATTAGCCGCCGTCGTTTACTGCAAGGGGCGGGCGCCATGTGGCTATTGAGCGTCAGTCAGGTCGGTCTGGCTGCGGCCAGTCAGGTCGTTGCGGTTCGTATTTGGCCAGCGTCCAGTTACACCCGTGTGACGGTGGAATCGAATCAACAGCTGAAGTACAAACAGTTTGCGCTGAGCAACCCTGAACGCGTGGTGGTGGATATTGAAGGTGTGAACCTGAATTCCGTGCTGAAAGGCATGGCGGCGCAAATTCGCCCCGACGATCCTTACATCAAGTCGGCGCGCGTGGGGCAGTTCGATCCGCAGACCGTGCGCATGGTATTTGAACTGAAGCAAGACGTGAAGCCACAGCTGTTCGCGCTGGCGCCGGTGGCTGGGTTTAAAGAGCGTCTGGTGATGGATCTCTATCCGGCTAATGCGCAGGATATGCAGGATCCGCTGCTGGCGTTGCTGGAAGATTACAACAAAGGCGATCTTGATAAGCAGGTGCCGCCCGCGCAGAGTGGGCCTCAGCCAGGCAAAGCGGGGCGCGATCGTCCGATTGTGATCATGCTCGATCCGGGACATGGCGGTGAAGATTCTGGTGCCGTCGGTAAATACAACACGCGTGAGAAAGATGTGGTGTTGCAAATCGCCCGGCGACTGCGCGCGTTAATCGAGAAAGAAGGCAACATGAAGGTCTACATGACGCGGAATGAAGACATTTTCATTCCGCTGAAGGTGCGCGTGGCGAAAGCCCAGAAGCAGCGTGCGGATCTCTTCGTCTCGATTCATGCGGATGCGTTCACCAGCCGGCAGCCCAGCGGTTCATCCGTGTTTGCGCTGTCGACCAAAGGGGCGACCAGTACGGCAGCGAAATATCTGGCGCAAACGCAGAACGCCTCGGATTTGATCGGCGGCGTGAGCAAAAGCGGCGACCGCTACGTCGACCACACCATGTTCGACATGGTGCAGTCGCTGACCATCGCCGACAGCCTGAAGTTTGGTAAAGCGGTGCTCAACAAACTCGGCAGGATTAACAATCTGCATAAAAATCAGGTGGAACAAGCCGGGTTTGCGGTGCTGAAAGCGCCGGATATCCCGTCGATTCTCGTTGAAACGGCGTTTATCAGTAACATCGAAGAAGAGCGGAAGCTGAAAACCGCAACCTTCCAGCAGGAAGTAGCAGAGTCGATTCTGGCGGGGATTAAAGCGTACTTCGCCGATGGGGCGACGCTGGCGAGAAGGGGATAATAAAAAAGCGCTGAAAAGCGCTTTTTTTACGGACCGCAGAAACAAAAAAACACCCGTTAAGGTGTTTGATATTGGTTGCGGGGGCCGGATTTGAACCGACGACCTTCGGGTTATGAGCCCGACGAGCTACCAGGCTGCTCCACCCCGCGTCCGTCATTCTGCTGTGCATTTTAAGCTGCTTTGCAGAAGCATGTACTGCATCAAAATTTGATTGGTTGCGGGGGCCGGATTTGAACCGACGACCTTCGGGTTATGAGCCCGACGAGCTACCAGGCTGCTCCACCCCGCGTCCGTCATTCTGCTGCGCATTTTAAGCTGCTTTGCAGAAGCATGTACTGCATCAAATTTTAATTGGTTGCGGGGGCCGGATTTGAACCGACGACCTTCGGGTTATGAGCCCGACGAGCTACCAGGCTGCTCCACCCCGCGTCCGTGGATGCGCACTATACTCTGCTAACATTTTCATGCAACCCTTTTTTCACCTGGATCACGGTTTCGGGATGAAAATGAACAAAAACAAGGCATTTCAGTTTAAATAATGTGCAAAATTTGCGTCTGGGCAGCGGTGCTCGTTTCAATAGCGGGCCGGGTTTGTTATCTTCATGGCGCATGATTTACAGCTAAAAGAAGAGAACAATGAAAGGACGTTGGGTAAGTTACCTTCTCATGGGCGCGGTGGTTGCAATGCTGGCTGCCTGTTCCTCTAAACCAACCGATCGCGGACAGCAGTATAAAGACGGGAAGTTTACCCAGCCTTTCTCACTGGTGAACCAGCCGGATGCCATCGGTGCACCGATCAACGCCGGCGATTTTGCCGAGCAGGTCAATCAGATCCGCAGTGCTTCTCCGCGTCTGTACGGCAATCAAAGCAATGTCTATAACGCTGTGCAGGACTGGCTGCGCGCCGGTGGCGATACGCGTACTATGCGCCAGTTTGGCCTCGACGCCTGGCAGATGGAAGGCGCCGATAACTACGGCAACGTGCAGTTTACCGGTTACTACACGCCGGTGATCCAGGCGCGCCATACGCGTCAGGGCGAGTTCCAGTACCCCATCTATCGCATGCCGCCGAAGCGCGGTCGCCTGCCGTCTCGCGCCGAGATTTACTCCGGTGCGCTAAGCGATAGCTATATTCTGGCGTACAGCAACTCTCTGATGGATAACTTCATCATGGACGTGCAGGGCAGCGGCTATATCGACTTTGGCGACGGCTCCCCGCTGAATTTCTTTAGCTATGCCGGGAAAAACGGGCATGCCTATCGCAGTATCGGTAAAGTGCTGATCGATCGCGGCGAAGTGAAGAAAGAAGATATGTCGATGCAGGCGATTCGCCACTGGGGCGAAACGCACAGTGAAGCGGAAGTGCGTGAGCTGCTGGAGCAGAATCCGTCATTCGTCTTCTTTAAACCGCAATCTTTTGCCCCGGTGAAAGGTGCCAGTGCCGTACCGCTGATTGGTCGCGCATCGGTGGCCTCTGACCGCAGTATTATTCCGGCAGGCACCACGCTGCTTGCCGAAGTTCCGCTGCTGGACAACAACGGGAAATTTAACGGGCAGTATGAACTGCGCCTGATGGTGGCGCTGGATGTCGGCGGGGCGATTAAAGGCCAGCACTTTGACATTTACCAGGGCATCGGGCCAGACGCCGGACACCGCGCAGGCTGGTATAATCACTATGGTCGCGTGTGGGTGCTGAAAAGCGCACCGGGCGCAGGTAACGTGTTTAGCGGCTAATTGCCGGATGGCGCTTCGCTTAGCCGGCCTACATCATCAAGTAGGCCTGATAAGGCGCAGCCGCCAGCAGGCAGTCATACCGTTCGATATTAATGAATTTGAGGTGTTATGTCTGTGGTTATCAGTGATGCCTGGCGTCAGCGTTTTGGCGGCACCGCGCGTCTGTATGGTGAAAATGCGCTACAGCTGTTTGCCGATGCGCATATCTGCGTGGTTGGGATTGGCGGCGTCGGTTCCTGGGCGGCAGAAGCGCTGGCGCGAACCGGGATTGGTGCGATTACGCTCATCGATATGGATGACGTTTGTGTGACGAACACTAACCGCCAGATCCATGCGCTGCGCGATAATGTCGGGCTGGCAAAAGCCGAGGTGATGGCAGAACGTATCCGCCAGATTAACCCCGAGTGCCGGGTGACGGTTGTCGATGACTTTGTTACGCCGGATAACGTTGCAGAATATATGAACGCAGGTTTCTCGTATGTCATTGATGCGATTGACAGCGTGCGGCCAAAAGCGGCGCTGATTGCGTACGGTCGGCGTAATAAGATCCCGCTGGTGACGACCGGCGGCGCGGGTGGACAGATCGATCCGACGCAGATTCAGGTCGTCGATCTGGCGAAAACGATTCAGGATCCGCTGGCGGCGAAACTGCGTGAACGGCTGAAAAGTGATTTTGGCGTCGTGAAAAACAGCAAAGGAAAACTCGGCGTCGACTGCGTGTTTTCAACGGAAGCGCTGGTGTATCCGCAGTCTGATGGAAGTGTGTGCGCCATGAAGGCGACGGCGGAAGGACCCAAACGGATGGATTGTGCGTCGGGGTTCGGCGCCGCAACGATGGTTACCGCCACGTTCGGTTTTGTGGCAGTATCCCATGCTTTGAAAAAGATGATGGCAAAAGCGGCGCATCAGGGCTGAGATTGTTTTGCACGATGCATTGCGTCGCAGGCCGGATAAGACGAGTCAGTGTCGTCATCCGGCAGCGTGAGCCGCGTCGACGATAGCCTCATTGAGCGCCGCCAATCCCTGACTGCGCGACGCGCTGAGCTGAGTGCGTAATCCCAGTTCATCAAACAAGGCCAGCGGCGAATGGGCCAGAAGTTCCGCCGCCGTTTTCCCTTCTGCGGCGGTCAGTAATACCGCCAGCAGTCCGCGCACGATGCGACCTTCACTGTCGCCGAAAAAGTGCAGCGTGCCCTTTTCAGAGCGCGTATATCCCAGCCAGACGCGATTTTCGCAGCCAGCGATCTCTTTAGCCTGCGCTTTGAGATCGTCGGGCAGCGCCGGAAGCTGTTTACCGAGCAGAATCAGTTGCCGATATTTGTCTTCCCACTGGGTCAGCGGGAGAAAGGTATGACGCAACGTCTCTTCGGTTACGGTCGTGCCAAACGGGTGTCCGGCAAACATTGGGCTAGTCATTAATCCACCAGTATTTCCAGGGCGCGATCAACGGCGTTGATCAACGCATCCACATCACTTTGGGTATTATACGGCGCAAATGAGGCACGTAGCGTACCCGAGACGCCAAGTTCAGCCAGCAGTGGCTGCGCGCAGTGCTGACCGGCACGGAGCGCGATACCATATTCCGCCAGCAGGGTGACCATATCGCTATGGTGAACACCGGCAAAATCAAAGGCCAGCAGACTGGAGTCCTGACAGCGAAATGAACGGAACCCCGGACGCTGAGCCAGCGCCTCTTCCGCCAGCGTAGCCAGTCCGCGACTCCAGCTTTCCGCCTGGATGATGTCAACATCGGCCAGCCATTCCAGTGCGGCGCTCATGCCAATCACGCCAGCGACGTTAGGGGTACCTGCTTCCAGCTTCCATGGTGCGGCCTGGGTGGTGAAGCCCTCGAAGCTGACTTCGTTGATCATCTTACCGCCACCGAGCCAGGGCGACATGGCCTCCAGCAGCGCCGGTTTGCCGTAAAGCACGCCGATACCGGTTGGACCGTACAGCTTATGGCCAGAGAAGGCGTAGAAATCGATATCGAGCGCCTGGACATCTGCCGGGAAATGGACGGCACCCTGCGCGCCATCCACCATCACTACCATGTCTGCGGCATGGGCGAGGGTAATGGCACGGGCTAAGTCCGGGCAGCCGCCGGTGACGTTCGACATCTGCCCCAGCGCGAGAATTCGGCTGCGCGGGGTGATGATTTCTGGCAGACGTTCGACATCAGGCAGGTGTTGGGCGTTGAGCGGCAGCTTGACCACTTTCGCCCCGGTTTGCTCCGCGACCATCAGCCATGGCACGAGATTCGCGTGATGCTCCGCGACGCTGACGATGATCTCATCGCCCGGTTGCAGGCGAGGGCGGGCATAGCTCTGCGCCACCATATTGATGGCCTCCGTGGTGCCCCGGGTCCAGACGATGGTTTTGTCATCTGGCGCATTCAGCAAACGCGCCACTTTCTCCCGTGCGGCCTCATAGCGCGCGGTCAGGCGCTGGGCCTCGGCGAACTGGCTGCGATGGACGTTGCCAGCGCTCAGACTATAGAACTGCCGGGTCGCCTCGATAACGGCCTGCGGTTTAAGGGCCGTCGCGGCGCTATCCAGATAGACGCCCGCGTCAGCGAGTGCCGGAAATTGCGCGCGAAACTGCGCGGGATTGAAAGCGTTCATGGTATTCCTCGGTTCAGTAACCCGATCGTGGCGCAAATTGGTCGTTGATTCAAGACGTGTACGGTCTCCAGGAATTTTCTGGATGTTGTGGCGAAATCAGACCAGTAGCTTATGCTGAATTATGTTAGGTAAATATTTATGCCTGTTACAGAGTACGTTTTAAATAGAATAAACAGCTTTAAGGAGAAAAAGATGAAAAAGACTGCCGCAATTATCTCTGCATGTATGCTGACTTTTGCCCTGAGCGCCTGTTCCGGTCCGAACTACGTGATGCACACTAATGACGGGCGTAGCATCGTCGCGGACGGTAAGCCGAAAACCGATGATGAAACCGGGATGATTTCGTACAAGGACGCTAATGGCAACAAACAGCAGATCAATCGTACCGATGTGAAAGAGATGGTCGAGTTGGATCAATAGCCGGTAGAGAGTAGGTAAAAAAAAAGCACCGCAAATTGGCGGTGCTACATTAATCACTATGGACAGACAGGGTAAATGTACAGGAAGTGAAAAAGGGTAGCGTTGCTACCGTGGTCTGAATCGCAGACCAATTGCAAACACAACAACACAACATCACAACCGTAAGCCAAAAGCCCACCAGAACACGCATTCCGGTAAAACTTTTCGTTCCGGCTCAGGAAGTGCCGCCACTATAGGTATTTGCTGGTAGTTCCTCAACGGACAAATTATAATGGCTCAGATTAAAAAAACTAATAGGTTACATGGTGTAGCCTAATTGTTAAATTCTTTTAACATCAAAGTTTAAAAGCCATGTCAAAACGACTTCCACCTCTGAACGCACTACGTGTTTTTGATGCCGCCGCACGGCATCTGAGCTTCACCCGCGCAGCAGAAGAGCTTTTTGTGACGCAGGCCGCAGTAAGCCACCAAATCAAGTCACTTGAGGATTTTTTGGGACTTAAGCTGTTTCGCCGACGCAACCGTTCTCTTCTTCTTACCGAAGAAGGACAGAGCTACTTTCTCGACATAAAAGAGATTTTTTCGCAATTAACCGACGCGACGCGTAAACTTCAGGCGCGGAGTGCAAAGGGGGCGCTGACGGTCAGTTTATTGCCCAGTTTTGCGATTCAGTGGCTGGTGCCCCGACTCTCTAGCTTTAACTCAGCTTATCCGGGAATTGACGTCAGAATCCAGGCGGTGGACCGTCAGGAAGACAAACTGGCGGACGACGTCGACGTGGCGATCTTTTATGGCCGCGGTAACTGGCCTGGACTGCGCGTAGAGAAATTGTACGCCGAATATCTGCTGCCGGTCTGTTCACCGCTGCTGCTGACAGGTGAAAAGCCCCTGAAATCGCCAGAGGATTTGGCTTCGCATACTTTGCTGCATGATGCCTCGCGTCGTGACTGGCAAACCTATACGCGACAGCTGGGGTTAAATCACATCAACGTCCAGCAGGGACCTATCTTTAGCCACAGTGCGATGGTGCTGCAGGCCGCGATTCACGGACAGGGCGTGGCGCTGGCGAATAACGTGATGGCGCAGTCAGAAATTGAAGCGGGACGACTGGTCTGCCCGTTTAATGATGTACTGGTCAGTAAAAACGCATTTTATCTGGTTTGTCATGACAGTCAGGCAGAACTGGGTAAAATAGCCGCCTTCCGTCAGTGGATACTGGCGAAAGCGGCCACGGAACAAGAGAAATTCCGCTTTCGTTACGAACAATAACTTACGTAGGGTATTACCATGACCAGCCGTTTTATGCTGATTTTTGCCGCTATCAGTGGCTTTATTTATGTCGCTCTGGGTGCTTTCGGTGCGCATGTCCTGAGCAAAACCCTCGGTGTGGTTGAAATGAGCTGGATCCAGACCGGCCTGCAATATCAGGCGTTTCATACGCTGGCGATCTTCGGGCTGTCGGTTGCGATGCAACGCCGGATCAGTATCTGGTTTTACTGGAGTAGCGTTTTCCTCGCGCTAGGAACGGTGCTGTTTAGCGGCAGCCTGTATTGCCTGGCGCTGTCTCATCTGCGCCTGTGGGCGTTTGTTACCCCTGTCGGCGGCGTCAGCTTCCTGGCAGGTTGGGTGCTGATGTTAATCGGCGCCATCCGTTTGAAGCGTAAGGGCGTAGTTCATGAATAAGGTTGTGTTGTTGTGTCGCCCGGGCTTTGAAAAAGAGTGTGCCGCAGAAATTACCGATAAAGCAGGGCGTCGGGAGCGTTTCGGTTTTGCTCGCGTCAAAGAAAATGCGGGCTATGTCATCTATGAGTGCTATCAGGCCGAAGACGCCGAAAAAATTATCAGCGAGCTGCCGTTCAGTTCGCT
The DNA here is from genome assembly GCF_002880615.1 of Citrobacter freundii complex sp. CFNIH2. Classification (NCBI taxonomy): domain Bacteria; kingdom Pseudomonadati; phylum Pseudomonadota; class Gammaproteobacteria; order Enterobacterales; family Enterobacteriaceae; genus Citrobacter; species Citrobacter freundii complex sp. CFNIH2. Next base: position 5,095,172 of record NZ_CP025757.1, read on the forward strand.
GATTTTTGCCCGTCAGTGGTTTGTGGTGGGCGAGTTACTCCAGCACTTGCCGCCGGAAGATCGCATTACGCCGATTGTCGGTATGTTGCAGGGTGTGGTGGAGAAGGGTGGCGATCTGCGCGTGGAAGTGGCGGATACGAACGAAAGCAAAGAGCTGATGAAGTTTTGCCGCAAATTTACGGTGCCGCTGCGAGCCGCGCTGCGCGACGCCGGTGTGCTGACGAATTATGAGACGCCGAAACGCCCGGTGGTGCACGTCTTCTTTATCGCGCCAGGCTGCTGCTATACCGGCTACTCGTATGCCAGTAATAACTCGCCGTACTATATGGGCATTCCACGCCTGAAGTTCCCTGCCGATGCGCCCAGCCGCTCGACGCTGAAGCTGGAAGAAGCGTTGCACGTGTTTATTCCGCAAGATGAGTGGGATGAACGTCTGGCAAACGGGATGTACGCGGTGGATTTAGGCGCCTGTCCCGGCGGCTGGACTTATCAACTGGTTAAACGCAACATGTGGGTGTATTCGGTCGATAACGGCCCGATGGCGCAAAGTCTGATGGATACCGGACAGGTCACCTGGCTGCGCGAAGACGGCTTTAAGTATCGCCCCAACCGCAACAACATCTCGTGGATGGTGTGCGATATGGTTGAGAAGCCGGCGAAAGTGGCGGCGCTGATGGCGCAGTGGCTGGTCAACGGCTGGTGTCGGGAAACCATCTTTAACCTCAAGTTGCCGATGAAAAAGCGCTACGAAGAGGTCTCGCAGAACCTGGCCTATATTCAGGCACAGCTTGATGAGCATGGCGTGAATGCGCAGATTCAGGCGCGGCAGTTGTATCACGACCGTGAAGAAGTGACGGTACACGTGCGTCGCCTGTGGGCCGCAGTAGGTGGACGTCGCGACGAGCGCTAACTCGCGCCATTGCAGACCTGATGCTCTGTGTTGATCAGGTCTGCAACCCGTTCCTGTTAGCCGTTATGACTATGGTGCGTCCGACACAATATGCGTTACGTCATCCAGATGGCCGAGCCGGGCTTCTCCTGAGCGATTGAATTTGCTCTTGTCGATCAGCAATAACGACTGCGACGCGCGTTTCAGCAGGACTGATTTGAAGTCCGCATTGAAGGTGCTGGAATCCCACAGTGCGCCGTGGCGGTCGATCCCTTCGCAGGAAAAAATGAACAGATCGACATCAAGAAATTTGAGCTGTGAAATGAGCGCAGGGTTGACGTAGCAGCCGTGCTTGCGCTCCAGCCTGCCGCCAGAACTGATGAGCTGAAGTTGTTGGCGTTTGCCGAGCTCCTGACAAATCGGCTGGCTATTGGTAAAAACTTGTATATTGATATCCGGCAGTTGTCGCGCCAGATACCAGCAGGTGGAACTGGCATCCAGCGCAATCACCATACCTTCTTCAATCCAGCTCAGCGCCTTTCGGGCAATATCGGCTTTGTGCGCGAAATGGCTCTTCAGGCGAATATGAAAGGGATCGCCACTGTCCGGGTTTTCCCGCTCGATCCCTTTTACTCGCCCGTGGTTGCGCAGGACTTTCCCCTGTGTCTGCAGTTCACTGAGATCGCGGCGAATGGTCTCTTTGCTGACGTTGAGCTGAACGGCCAGTGCTTCGGTAGTCAGGCTTTTATGCTGACTGAGCAGATCCACAATTGTCTGCTGACGTGCCGCTTTCATCTCTTCTTACCTCTCAATCAAATGCCCTGACCGCGATTGAGATTACGGTGTTACCCCTTTTTTTAAAAGAATATTCCCGTACTTTGCGCGCTCGCCGGTGATGACAATGGCAAAGGCCTTTTGCGCGCGGGCGTAGAAGGCGAAACGATCGATTCGCGCGATCTCCGGGCATGGCGCCTGTAGGGAAAGCGCCTCGCGATAACGCGTTTCAACGTGCGGGTCGAGGGTATCGCCCTCGACGGCAGCCATCATCACCAGCGGTGGCGCATAGCTGTCGAGTTCAAACAGCGGGATCACGGCTTGCAGTAAGTCGCTGACGCTGAGACCATCCGCACGGATCACCTGTGGCCCCATGCTGTTCGCCGGGAAGTGCGCGTCTGAGAAAATGATCTCATCGCCGTGTCCCATTTGCGCCAGTACTTTAAGCAGCTCCGGCGAGATGAGTGGAGAAATCGTTTTAAGCATGCGAGATTCCTTTACTGTGCTTCAGGATAGAAATAACGGTACTGGTAGCGCACTTGTTCTCTGGCCTGTTGTGGACTGGAAAACGCACCGATGCCATACCAGCCGTACATCGCCGCGCCTGCAACGGTGGTTTCAGCGTCATCCAGCACTTTGATGGGGATCTCCAGGGTGTTGGCCTTAATCTGATTCCACAAGGTATTACGGCTTCCGCCGCCGACCAGCAGCAGTTCTGTGGCGTTGAACTGGCCAATTTTTTCCAGCGTATGCAGGTTATGTCGCAACTGGTCCGTTAATCCTTCCAGCGCCGCGCGATAGAAATGACCGCGGGTGGTATTCAGGGTGACGCCGCGCCAGCCTGCGTCCACAGAGGAGAGCAGCTCGCACTGCATCCGCACGCCATCGGCCCCGGCGGGAACCGCTTGTGCTTCCGCAATCAACGTTTGCCACGGGGTTTCGGGTGTCCACAGCAGCTTACGCACCCATTCAAGGATGCCGGAAGCAAGCCATTGCATCCCCGGATTGTAAAGTCCCGGCTGGCTGTCCAGTTCACAGGTTGAACCGGCATGTCTGCTTAGTAACGATGTATCGACCCTGGCGCTACGCACCATCAGGATTTCCCACGTGCCGGAAGAGAGAACCGGTTCATCTTGCCCCGCACCGGCGCCAAACAGCGCGAACTGGGTATCGTGTCCGGCAGAGATCACGGGAATTCCCGGCGGGAGACCGAGCATCGTTGCCATTGCGGGCTGCAACGAACCTACCTGTTCACCGGCTTCCACGAGTCGCGGGAAGAGCCGTCTCGGCAACCCTGCGGCCTGCAAGATATCGGCGCTGAAATCCCGCTGCTGAATATCCAGCATTTGGCTGGTGCCCGCCATGGTGATGTCAGTGGTGAATTCGCCGGTCAGGCGATGATTAATGAGTGAGGAGATAAACAGCCAGGCGTGGGCTTGATCCAGCCGTTGCGGGTGATTTTCTTTAAGCCAAATCAGCTTATATAAGGTGTTGAAGCTGAATGCGCCGACGCCGGAAAGGTTCTGCAACTGACGCGGCGGCATAACGCGGCTGATATTTTCCATTATCGCGGCAGTGCGCGGGCATTTCCAACTGATGACTGGGTAGAGCAATTCGCCGTTTTCATCGACCAGCGCACCGTCAACGCCAAAGGTGGTGACGGTGATACCGCATATCCGAAAGGCCGAGAGTTCAGCCGACAGCGTCCGACAGCACTGTGCGAAACGTTGCAGGATGGCGTCCAGCGACCACTGATGCCAGGCGTTGTTTTCCATGGCTTCCTCGCTGGCATTAGCAACCGCCGCGCGAGCAACGATGTGTCCCTGACGATCAACGGCAATGGCCCGCACGTTTGTCGCGCCACAGTCGAGAACCAGGATGATTTCATTTTTCATAATGACTCCCGTTGCCGGATGGCGCTGTGCCTGTCCGGCCTACGAGCCATTACCCGTAGACCAGATAAGATGCGCCAGCGTCACCATCAGGCAGTTACGCTATCCTTAACGTTTATACAGTGGCCCGTAGTTCTGACAGGCGCGATAATCCTGGCCTTCTGTGTCCATCCCGTGTGCGGCCCAGGCGGAAGGGCGGTAAATTTTCGCCTCTTCCACGTTGTGCATGCAGACCGGAATGCGCAGCATCGCGGCGAGGGTGATGAAGTCTGCGCCGACGTGACCGACGGTCAGCACGCCGTGGTTCGCCCCCCAGTTCGCCATGACGGAATAGACGTCGGAGAACGGTCCTTTACCGGTAAGACGTGGCGCAAACCAGGTGGTGGGCCAGCTCGAGTCGGTGCGTTTGTCGAGGGTGTCATGGACCTCTTTTGGCAACTCAACGCTCCAGCCTTCCGCAATTTGCAGCACTGGTCCCAAACCGTTGATGATGTTCACGCGGGTCATGGTGAACGGCACGCCGCCTTCGGTCAGGAAACGTGATGAATAACCGCCGCCGCGAAAATATTCATGGATCGCCGGACACCACTCGGTTGCCGCCAGGCAGGCGTCAGCCTCCTGCTGCGTGACCTCCCAGTGTGGTTTCATTGTCGGTTTTCCTTCGCTGTCACGCTGTTTACAGGTGCCATCCAGCGCGGCGGAACCGGAGTTGATCAGATGGATAATGCCGTGTTCTGCCCGTCCGGTCAGCGGCTGACCGGTTACGCGTTCAACTGCTTCTGGCGACCAGTAGGTTCGCACATCGGCAAAGACCTGCGCGGTGCCGGTCAACTGATGCCCCAGCAGCATGGCTACGCCGTTCAGGCTGTCGTTTTCGGTGGCGACAACAAACGGTTCGCGCACACCGTTCCAGTCAAAAGAACTGTTCAGCAGCGCTTCGGCGGTATCACCGTTGGGATATTGATCGGTCCAGTGACGTTGTCCCTGGAAGCCAGCGGCAATCGCGTTATAGCCGAGCGACTCTTCCACGCGCCCCATTTCCGCCAGCTTAGGGTTTCCTTGCATCATGTCGCGAATGCACATCGCCATCAGCAGGCTTTCCCGCAGGATTGCCCGGCTCTGTTCGGCGTTCCGTTGATACTGCTTCGCGTTTTTATCTTCACCGTAGCGGAAGTGTTTATCCGCCCACGCCAGCGCCATTTCCAGCTCGGCTTCGTCATAGATTTTTTGATCGATGCGGCGACGCAGTTCGGTCATATCGACGGACTGGACCTTCATTCCCAGCCAGGACTCAAAGAAATGATGATCGACGATGGAACCGGCGATCCCCATCGACACCCCACCCAGCGAGAGGTAACTTTTCCCCTTCATGCTGGCGACAGCGAGCCCTGCCCGGGCGAAGCGCAGCAGTTTTTCCTCAACGTCGGCAGGGATCGATGTATCTCCGGCATCCTGTACATCCTGGCCGTAGATGGAGAACGCCGGGATCCCTTTTTGGCTATGCGCCGCCAGTGCGGCAGCCAGGTAGACCGCTCCCGGACGTTCGGTACCGTTAAAACCCCAGATGGCTTTTGGGCGTAGGGGATCCATATCGATGGTTTCACTGCCGTAGCACCAGCACGGTGTGACAGTGATTGTCAGGCCGACGTTTTGACTGCTGAACTTTTCCTCACAGGCGGCGGATTCTGCCATTCCGGCGATACAGGTGTCGGCAATAACGCAGTCAACCGGAGTGCCACAGGCGTAGCGCAGTTTTTCTGTCAGCAGGGCGGCAGTGGCCTTTGCCATATTCATCGTTTGTGCTTCCAGTGATTCACGAACGCCCATTCGGCGTCCATCAATAACCGGACGAATACCAATTTTCGGCAGGCTGATCTTCTTCATTCGGGGTTCCTCATCTCACGTGTAGGCGTGCTGCTCAGGCGGATGACAGGGCACCACCACAGCAGTCGGCTGAAACAGGTAAATTTGCTAACTCGAGTTAGCTTAGGTATTGGCGTGTTTTTTACACAACTTTTTTCTGATGGGATTGTGAGGGGCTTCACGAGAAGTGGTTAAAATTCGATCTGCATCAAATAATTAAATGACAGTCAGATTTATTAAAGTATTTAAAATCAGATGATTATAAATAAATGTCTGTCCGGTATCACAGTTTTAACCCAAATGATTTGGCTATTTTTGGTGGCTAAAATAGCTTTAAAGGGCAATTCGCTAACTCGAGTTAGCAATATCTGGCAACATATCGACGTGACGTAAACGTGTTTTCAGGAAGTATTCACATTCATGGTGACGCTCGCTCCCTGAGAATGCACTTCGCCTGATTCACTGCCTGCAGTTTCTGATTATTGAGGAAAGCAGCAATGTCCGAAACATTTTTACAGATGAATCATATTACCAAACGCTTTCCCGGCGTATTAGCGTTGAGTAATGTGAATTTTACTCTTCGCAAAGGCGAAGTGCATGCGCTATTAGGCGAAAATGGCGCAGGCAAATCCACGCTGATGAAAATTTTGTCCGGTGTTTATCAACCGGATGAAGGGGATATTATATTTGAAGGGAAGCCTGTGTCATTCAGCGATCCGCTCAGCGCGCAGAATGCCGGGATTACTATTATTCACCAGGAATTTAATCTCTTTCCGGAATTAACCGTGGAAGAGAATATCTTTATCGGCAGAGAGTTTTGTAAAAATAACCGTTGGCGGCTGGATGAAAAACAGCAGCGACAGGCGGCAACTGAGATTTTGCAGAAATTAAACCTGAATATTTCGCCAGAAACGCTGGTGTCAGATCTGACCGTGGCGCAACAGCAGATGGTGGAAATCGCGAAAGCGATATCCGTCAATGCCAAAATCCTGATTATGGACGAACCCACGGCGGCGCTGACGGAAACAGAAATAGAAAGCTTATTCCAGGTGACCCGCCTGCTTAAAGCGCAGGGGACCGGGATTGTCTACATCTCGCATCGCCTGGAAGAGTTAGCGCTGATTGCCGATCGGGCGACGGTCATGCGCGACGGTCAATACATTGATACCGTTGATTATGAAACCGTGAAGATCAGTGAGCTGATTGCGATGATGGTCGGGCGCGAACTGGGGAATATCTATCCTCGCCGGGAAGCGCGGACGCATCAGGAGCCGGTGCTGGAGGTTAACGGCCTCACGCGCAAAGGCGTGCTCAATAACATCGACTTTACGTTGAACCGGGGCGAGATACTGGGTTTTGCCGGGTTGATGGGCGCCGGGCGTACGGAGCTGGCGCGAGCCATTTTTGGCGCCGATCCCATCGACAGCGGGACCATTAAGTTGAACGGTAAGGCCATCGAGATAAAAGGGATTTCTGACGCCATCGCGCAAGGCATTAGCTATTTAACGGAAGACCGTAAAAAAGAGGGACTGGCGCTTAATCTGTCCGTTGAGCGCAATATCATGTTGGGAAATTACCCTGAATATGCCGACCGTTTTGGTCACGTTGATTCTAAACGCTGCCAGCAAACAAGTGAAGAGCAGGTCAGGGCGCTCAGAATCAAAACGCCGCACCTTGAGCAGGCGGCCCTGAATTTGAGTGGGGGAAATCAGCAAAAAATTATTATTGCCCGTTGGGTGTGCAAAGATACCGATATTCTTATTTTTGATGAACCTACCCGTGGAATTGATGTCGGCGCTAAGCTGGAAATCTATGAATTAATGAATCGCCTCGTGGCAAAGGGGAAATCGATCATTATGATTTCTTCGGAATTACCGGAGGTGCTGGGTATGTGCGATCGTATCTTAGTCATGCGCAGTGGTCGTATTACCGGAGAATTAACTGCTGATAACGCCACACAAGAAAAAATCATGCAATATGCGACGTTAGAGGATTAAATCATGACCATCTCTGTAACCTCTTCAGACAGCAATAATAAGAAAATAAAAATTAATAAAGAACTTTTAATGCGCCTTGCGCCGCTTTTTAGCTTGATTATCCTGGTTGTGTTTTTCAGTTTCAGTTCGCCGTTTTTCTTTAATACCGAAAATATCATGACAATTGCGCTGCAAACGTCGGTTATCGGCATTATGGCCATTGGCGTAACGTTCGTGATTATTACCGCGGGGATCGACCTCTCTTTAGGATCGGTGGTGGCGTTTTCCGGCGTTGCGGTCGGCATTTGCGCGACGCTCGGACTTCCGTTGCCGGTCTGTATTTTAGCAGGCGTGCTGGCCGGAGGATTATGCGGCTACGTGAATGGCCTGCTGGTGACCAAAATGACGATTCCACCGTTCATCGCTACGCTGGGTCTGATGATGTCCGTCAGGGGAATTAACATGGTGATGACGGATGGGCGCGCCATCTATTTCGCCGATTATCCCACCTTCAAGCTGCTGGCGCAGGGACGTTTATTCGATGTGCTGCCATATCCCGTGTTCTATCTGGTGATTGTGGCGCTGGTTGCCGGCTATATCCTCAAGAAAACGGTAATTGGTCGCTATGTCTATGCCGTGGGCAGTAATGAAGTGGCGGCGCACCTTTCCGGGATCAAAGTTCAGCGCGTCAAAATCTTCGTCTATGCCTTCTGCGGTCTGCTGACTGGCATTGCCGGGGTGATTCTGGCCTCGCGTCTAAACTCCGGTCAGCCGACGGTCGGCGTCGGTTATGAACTGGAAGCCATTGCCGCAGTCGTGATCGGCGGCACCAGTCTGATGGGCGGAATTGGCACCATCGGCGGCACGATCATCGGTGCATTTATTATGAGCGTATTGAAAAACGGCCTGAACCTGATGGGGGTTTCTCAGTTCTGGCAAATGGTTGCGATGGGCATTGTGGTCGTCGCCGCTGTCTACCTCGATACGTTACGCAAAAAGATTCGTTGATTTACGCTCCCGGCAGTCACGGGGAATACTGACCCTGACGTTAAGGGTGACACACTCACAACGGAGTACAACAATGAAAACCAGGCATTTTGTCTATGCGTTATCCCTGCTGGCGTGCATCACTTCCAGTGCGTTAGCGAAAGATTTGAACCTTCCGGTCATCAGTAAAGGTTTCCAGCATGAATTCTGGCAAACCGTGAAAATGGGGACGGAAGCGGCGGCGAAAGAGCTGGGCGATAAAACCAGCTATGTCGGACCTGCGGACGAAACCCAGATTGCGGAACAAATTCAGTTGGTTGAAAACGCCATGGCGCAAAAGCCGAACGGCCTGCTGCTGGCGGCGCTGGATGCCAATGCGCTTGCTCCGCTGGTGGAAACGGCGAATTCGCGTGGCATTAAGGTTGTCACCTTTGACTCCGGCGTGAACTCGGATATTCCGGTTAGCTTCGTGGCGACCAATAACCGTAAAGCTGGCGCTGAAGCGGCGGATGCGCTGGCCGCGCAGGTGAACAATAAAGGTAAAGTCGGCATTATCGCTCACGTCGCCGGGACGTCATCCGCGATTGAACGCTCGGAAGGGTTCATTGCCCGCATGAAGGAAACGTATCCGGATATCAAGGTGCTGCCCGTGCAGTACAGTGATGGCGATCCGCAAAAAGCGATGGATAAGACTATTGATATGATTCAGGCCAACCCCGATCTGGCGGGGATCTATGGCACCAATGAGGGCTCAACGCTGGGCGTCGCCAACGCCATCGACAGCCAGAATCTGAAAGGGAAGGTGAAAGTCATTGGTTTCGACAGTACCGAAGCGATTATTCACTTCCTGAACACCGGCGTGATCCAGGGCTTTGTCGTCCAGGACGCTTATCAGATTGGTTACCAGGGGATTAAAACCCTGAATGCGGCGTTGTCCGGGCAAACGGTCGCGAAAGAGATCGATATCCCGGTGAAATTTGTGAGCGCCCAGAACATCAATACGCCGGAAATAGACAAGCTGTTACATCCTTTCGGCAAGAAATAAACCGGCAGGGGGCGGTGTCTTCGCCCCTGCTTACCTGGTGAGATCAACGGCGTGCGCTTAACCGACTGATGCGGTAAGACAAAAGTGTAAAATGCTTTTATGATTGTCAATTGACGCTTGGACGGTGACTGGGGCACATACATGGCTAAAACAGTAGAACAGATAGCCAGCGACCTGAATTTATCGGTGACAACCGTGAGACTGGTGCTAAACGGAAAAGCTGAACAGTATCGAATCAGCCTCAAAACGCAAACGCGTATTAATGAATATGTTGAGCGATATGGTTATGTGATTAACCATTCCGCCCGCAGTCTGAAGCTGAATAAAACGGATACGCTTGGCCTGATTGTTCCCAATATTTCTAACGTCTTCTTTGCCACACTGGCAGAGAAACTTGAGCAGCGCTGTCGTCGATCCGGTTATCAACTGATGATTAGCTGTACCTATGATGATGTCGATTACGAAAACAAAATCACCAAGGCGTTAATTGCCCGTAATGTGGACGGTCTTTTTATTGTCCCGTCAACGTTAGAAAACCAGCAGCATCATTTACGTCAGGTGAGAAAACCGATGGTATTGCTGGACCGTGATTTTAAATACACGGATAACGCGCTGGTGGAAAGTCACAATATTTCAGGCGGTGAACACTTAACCCAAAGTTTGCTGGATGCTGAAAAGTTACCGGTCTGGTTTCTGGTGGGTGATACCGGTTTGCCCAGTATCAGCGACCGTCTGACGGGTTACCTGAATGCGCTCAGTAAAAAAGGGATTCATCATCGTGACTGGGTGCGCGAAGGGCCGGTGAACACCCCGGAAGGGGGATACCAGATCATGCAGGCTTTGATCGACGAAGCAGGATGTCCGCAGGCGTTTATCGCCTCGTCATTACCGGTGCTGGAAGGGGCGGTAAGAGCCATTCGCGACCGTTTTGGCGTCATTCCGCCCGAGATCAATATCGGTACGTTTGACGAACACCCGATGCTGGGATTCCTGTCCAATAACGTGTGGTCAATGCAGCAGGATGAGAACGCCTGGGCGGAAAAAGCGTTCACTATGATGCTCAACGCCATCGAAGATCGCCCTGTTCATGAGACGGTAAAAGTTGAAATGAAATTAATTAAGCGCTTAAGACAAAAATAATACGCGCGACAAAAAGAGTGTTATCAGTCATTGAACCGAGTACCCCGGAGAACTGAGATGGAAAGAACTCGTTTATCTCGAGAAATTATTGAAACCTGTCTTGAAATGACGCGCCTGGGTTTAAACCAGGGGACGGCGGGAAATGTGAGCGCGCGTTATCAGGACGGTATGTTGATTACCCCGAGCGGCATTCCTTATGAACGAATGACCGAACAGATGATTGTCTACGTGGATAACGACGGCAAATACGAAGAGGGGAAATTACCGTCCAGCGAATGGCGTTTTCATCTGGCGGCTTATCAGACTCGCCCGGAGGCAAATGCCGTTGTGCATAACCACGCCATTCATTGTACCGCGGTATCTATTCTCAACCGGCCGATCCCGGCCATCCACTATATGATTGCGGCGGCGGGAGGGAATTCCATTCCCTGTGCGCCCTACGCCACTTTCGGCACCCGCGAACTCTCAGAACACGTGGTCGTGGCGCTGAAAAATCGCAAAGCCACGCTGCTGCAACACCACGGTTTAATTGCCTGCGAGGAGAACCTGCAAAAGGCGCTGTGGCTGGCGCACGAGGTGGAAGTGTTGGCGCAACTCTATATGAAGACGCTGGCGGTGATGGATCCGGTGCCGGTGTTATCCGATGAAGAGATAGCCGTAGTGCTCGAGAAGTTTAAAACCTACGGATTACGTATCGAAGAATAAGTGGCGGAGAACCGTCGCAGTTTGTGTGCCGGGTCGGACGGTCTGCGCCATCCGGCCCGCAATTCTACCGTGCCAGACGCAACTGTTGCAGGTTCCCGTCAAGCTGCAAATCGGTTTGTAACCGTGCGATATCACGGCATAAGAATGCCATCTCCTGGTGAGCCTCCAGCTTCTTGCGCCATTTTTCCGGCACGTCATCCAGATGTGCGTAGAGACCTTCCAGCGTCTGAAACTGTACCAACAGTTGGGTGGCGCTTTTCGGACCAATACCGGCGACGCCGGGTACTTTTGAACTGCTGATCCCCGCCAGTCCCCAGTAATCCGGCAACTGCTGCGGTTGAACGCCAAACTCTTTTTCAATGAATGGCGCATCCAGCCAGCGTTTCTGAAAGTAATCGCGAATGCGTAAAGTCGGGGAGAGCAACTGGCAATAGCCTTTGTCCGTTGACACGATAGTCGCCTGGTGGCCCGCTTGCGCGACTTTTACCGCCAGGGTTGCCGCCAAATCATCGGCTTCATTACCGCTCGACACCCAACACGCGACGCCTCGCTGTTCAAAAGCCGCGCGCAGGGCGGGCATCTCATTGTGCAGTTCATCCGGCATCGGTGGACGACCGGCTTTGTAGTCCGGAAGACGCTGGTGACGCCATCCGCTGTTACGTGCTTCATCATCAAACACCGCCACGGCGTGGGTGGGCTGGCTGTGGACAATCAGCTGGTCAAGCGCGTGCAGACAGGTCTCCACACAGGGAGAACCCTGAACGGCGTGGATCCGGCGAATTAAATTGAGCGCGTCGACGATGAGCAGATGGACAGCCACGGTGTTCTCCCTTACCAGTCAGCGTGTAGGGTAACATTCGGGACGAAATGAGGCGAGTGTTGCCGAGACGGCGACATCCGTAGGACTGATAAGCGTCACCCTATCAGGCAAAAAAGCCGGATAACGACGTAAACGCCTTATCCGGCCTACAGAACGGTCTTAATCGCAGGTGACGATCTTCATGGCCAGGCCGCCGCGAGAGGTTTCGCGGTACTTGGCGTTCATGTCTTTACCGGTTTCGTACATGGTTTCGATGACTTTATCGAGGCAAACGCGCGGTTCGCTGGTACGACGCAGGGCCATACGTGCCGCGTTGACCGCCTTGACGGACGCAATGGCGTTACGCTCAATGCACGGTACCTGAACCTGTCCAGCGACCGGATCGCAGGTCAGACCGAGGTTGTGTTCCATACCGATTTCCGCAGCAATGCACACCTGCATCGGGCTGCCGCCCAGCAGCTCAGCCAGACCGGCCGCCGCCATCGAACAGGCTACGCCGACTTCACCCTGACAGCCCACTTCCGCGCCGGAAATGGAGGCATTCATCTTGTACAGTGAGCCAATCGCACTGGCGACCAGCATGTAGCGTGCCAGCGAGTTAGCGTTCACTTCACGGATGAATTTGTCGTAGTAGGCGAGCACGGCCGGCACGATACCACAGGCACCGTTCGTCGGCGCAGTAACCACGCGTCCGCCAGCGGCGTTCTCTTCGTTTACCGCCAGAGCGAACATGTTGATCCAGTCAACGACCGCCATCGGATCGGTGGTGGTTTTGTCGCTGCTCACCAGCATACGACGTAGCGCCGCCGCACGGCGGGGGACGCGTAGTTTTCCTGGCAGGACGCCTTCGGTGGTGATGCCGCGCTCAATGCCGCCGCGCATGACTTCCCAGACGTTGGCAAAGTGCTGTTCCAGCTCTTCTTTGCTGTGCAATGCCAGCTCGTTTTGCATCATCAGGCCGGAAAGGGAAAGCCCGGTTTCCTGGCAGTGTTTTTGCAAATCGGCAGCCGATTTGTACGGATACGGTACGTTGACCGGCGCACTGTTCGGTAAACCGAAATGCTCTTCATCAACGATGAAACCACCGCCAATGGAGTAGTAAGTCTGGCTGTAGAGGACGTTATCGCCCGCCAGCGCGGTGATACGCATCCCGTTCTCGTGCAGAGACAGGTTATCGGCATGGAAATTCATGCACTTATCAACCGGGAACTCGACCTCATGCTGACCGTTCGCCAGCAGCAGTCGCCCGTGGGTGTTGACGTCCTGGATAAAGCTCGGGATGGCATCGATGTCGACGGTATCCGGCAGATTTCCCGCCAGACCCATGATAATCGCGATATCGGTGTGGTGGCCTTTACCCGTCAGCGACAGGGAGCCATACACATCCACCACCACGCGGGTGACATCCGTCAGAATATGGCGGGCAATCAGATCATCCGTGAATTGTTTGCCTGCTTTCATTGGTCCAACGGTATGTGAACTGGAAGGGCCAATGCCGATTTTGAAAATATCGAATACGCTAATCATAGGGCATCCATTGCGGTTATATCAGGGAGGAAGCGCCGCCCGAAAGCGGCGCTAAACAACTTAGCTGAACAGGGAGTAGAAAATCGCGGAGATAGCAATCAGACCCATCACGACAACAAACACGTTGCTGATGTGACCGCTGTATTTACGCATTGCCGGTACTTTCTGGATGGCGTACATCGGCATCAGGAACAGGATCATCGCGATGATTGGACCGCCCAGGGTTTCAATCATACCGAGGATGCTCGGGTTCAGGGTGGCGACAATCCAGGTCGTTACCAGCATGAACAGCGCAGTGATGCGGTTCAGTTTGTTGATTTCGATAGACTTGCCTTTACCGCGCAGAGACTTGATGACCATCCCGTTGAAACCTTCACGCGCGCCCAGGTAGTGGCCGAGGAAGGATTTGGTGATAGCAATCATCGCGATGATCGGTGCCATCCAGGCGATGACCGGCGCGTTAAAGTGGTTCGCCAGGTAAGACAGAATCGAGATGTTCTGATCTTTCGCTGCCGCCAGGTCTGCTGGCGTCAGGCTCAGTACGCAACTGAAGACGAAGAACATGACCGTCAGCACCATCATGATGTGAGCGAATGCCAGAATCTTCGAGCATTTTTTCTCTGCCGCGTCGCCGTACTCTTCACGCTTCGCCACTGCGAAGGAGGAGATAATCGGAGAGTGGTTGAAAGAGAACACCATTACCGGAATTGCCAGCCACAGGGTCATCCACAGACCGTTGCCGGTCGTAGCCGCAGAGTCAAAGGACAGGGTTTCCAGCGCGGCTCCGCTCCACTGTGGGATCAGGTACAGTGCCAGCAGCATCAGCGCGGCAACGAACGGGAACACCAGGATGCTCATCGCCTTCACGATCATCTGCTCACCGAAGCGAACGATAGTCATCATCCCGACAATCAGGATCAGCGACAGGATCGCACGCGGTGGCGGGGTGATGGCTAACTGGTGAGTCAGGAAGCTCTCAACCGTGTTAGTAATCGCGACGCTGTAAACCAACAGAATCGGGTAAATCGCGAAGAAGTACAGCAGGGTAATCAGTTTACCCGCGCCGATACCAAAGTGCTCTTCAACCACTTCTGTAATGTCTTCACCCGGATTTTTGCCGGACAGCACAAAGCGAGTCAGGCCACGGTGGGCGAAGAAGGTCATCGGGAAAGCGATAATTGCCATAATGATCAGCGGGATCATCCCACCGACACCTGCGTTGATTGGCAGGAACAATACGCCCGCACCGATAGCCGTGCCATAAAGGCCCAGCATCCACATGGTATCGGTCTTGCGCCATGCGCTTCGTGATTCAGTCGAAGCAATTGTGCTGGTTTGAATGGTTTCCATCTATTTCTCCTGGAGGAAGCTAAAAATCAGGAAAATGTTCCTGACCGTAAAACGAAATTCTTGCAGTGACGATTTTTATAAAATTTTTAACCGTAGTAATTTGCGGGCAGAAAGATACATTTAACTAATGAATCTATCAGTGATCGCGATCCCAAATGCAATAATCCACTTCTAATGTGGATATGTTTGGATCATTAGTCTGTTAAAAAATCATCACAGCGAATTTACGCGTGCGAAGGCTAGCATTAACAACATATTGACAGAAAGGATTGCCAGAAAGATGCGGAGGTTACGTTGTAAAAAGCGATCTTTATAGTGGTTTGTGGTGACTAATTTAAATTCTGGATGATAAAACGCGGTTGCATTAGCGAGGTAATCGTTTGCGTGGCGATATTTTTTGTATGATGTATTAGCAGGCTTAATAAAGTGAGCGTGTTATCTCTTTGGTAATTATAAAAAAACCGGAAGGGCCATCAGCCGCTCCCGGTCCGTTAAACGCTTTTCGCGTCAGGCGCAAATTTCGTAGCAGGGGATATAGGCGGTGCCAGGCAGCTTCATACGGTGCTGCGCGACAAAACCTTGCAGGAGATCGTCCATGCGACGCATCATTTCACTGTCGCCGTGGATTTTGTATGGCCCAAACTCTTCAATGGCGCGGATACCCACTTCCTTAACGTTACCCGCCACAATGCCGGAGAAGGCGCGACGCAGGTCCGCCGCCAGGACTTCAACCGGTTGGTCAGGGTACAGCTTCAGGTTGGCCATGTTCTCGTGGGACGGTTCGAACGGCATTTGCAGATCCGGCGTGATACGAATCGACCAGTTGAAGCTGTAGGCGTCACCGGTATCACGACGATTCTCTTTCACCAGCGGCATCGCTTTTTTCATCAGGCGCGCCACTTCTGCCGCGTCATCAATGATAATGCGGTAATGCGCGCGCGCGGCGTCTCCCAGCGTATGCACGATGAACTCATCCAGCACGCGGAAGTAGTCGGCGCTCTCTTTCGGGCCGGTGAGGATGAGCGGCAGAACCTGATCTTTGTTCGCCGGGTTCATCAGGATCCCCAACAGATACAGTAACTCTTCCGCCGTACCAACACCGCCCGGGAAGATGATAATGCCGTGGGCGATACGCACGAAGGCTTCCAGACGTTTTTCAATGTCCGGCATAATGATCAGTTCGTTAACCAGCGGGTTCGGTGGTTCTGCGGCGATAATCGACGGCTCAGTCATCCCAATAAAACGGCTGTCTTTATAACGCTGCTGAGCATGGCCCACCGCTGCGCCTTTCATCGGCGCTTCCATCGCGCCAGGTCCGCAACCGGTACAGATGTTCAGCTCGCGCAGGCCTAACTGCGTCCCGACGCGTCGGGCGTACAGGTATTCGTTTTCATTAATGGAGTGGCCGCCCCAGCAGACAACCATGTTTGGCGCTTCGCCCACGTGCAGCGCTCTGGCATTACGTAAAATAGAGAACACCAGGTTAGTAATGTGCACGGAGCTTTCGAGATCCAGATGCTGGAAACGACCCGCGTTATGAATCTGCCCATTAACAAACAGAATATCGCGCAGCACGGCAAACAGGTTCGCCTGCAGTGCGCGGATGATACGGCCATCGACGAAGGCATCTTCTGGCGGGTTGATCAGTTCCAGCTTCACGCCGCGCTCGCGGCGCAGCACGTTAATGTCGAAACTTTCAAAGCGGGACAGCAGTTCTTTGCTGTTGTCAGTCAGACTGCCGGAGTTTAAAACGGCAAGCGAACAGTTACGAAACAGTTGATACAGGTCGCTGCTGGCCGTGCGTTTAAGCATATCGACTTCCAGCTGCGACAACATGTCCATTGAGCCAAGTGGGCTAATATGTGTAATCAAGTAAACTCCTTATGGGACGCAAAACGTCATTCCCTGTAGATTACAATAGCCCTGGCTTATGACCTTTCACAACCTTGCGCGTGGAATCCGACCCGCAAAATTGTGAAATAATTCACTGTCGAACTAATCTGCCGGTCGCTGGAACGAAGTCGGTGTTGCTCCGCCATGGGTTGATATCCAGACCACCACGGCGCGTATAGCGTGCATAAACGCTCAGTTTTTCCGGCTGACAGAAGCGTAACAGGTCGTTGAAAATGCGTTCCACACACTGCTCGTGGAACTCGTTATGGTGGCGGAAAGAGACCAGATAACGGAGCAGCTTTTCGCGATCGATCTTGCGTCCGCGATACTGAATTTGTATGGAGCCCCAGTCCGGCTGATGGGTGATCAGACAGTTTGATTTCAGCAGATGACTCACCAGCGTCTCTTCTACCACTTTTTCACCGCTGGTGGCGGATTGCAGATAATCGGTGGTGAACTGGTAGCTGTCGATATCGATATCTTGCTCATCAATGCAGGTGCCGTGAAAATGCGCAACCGGCTGTCCTTCCAGTTCATCGAGACGGTATAGCGCAACGGTCACCTTCCCTTCGGCGCAGGCGCACAGATCGTTTTCCAGCGTCTGTTTCACCGCTTCCCAGGAGTAAAATCGCGTCTGGTTAAAGCTGTTCAGGTACAGCTTAAAGCTTTTGGATTCAATCAGATTGAGGCTGGTGTAATCCAGTTCCACGTGACCCACCGCCACCTGTGGTAATCCCCTGGCATTCAGCCATGACAGCTCATACAGCGTCCAGATATCGGTGCCGTGAAACGGCAGACTGTCAGCTTTTAGTCCCAGCGGGTCGCGATTCAGACTGCGTGGCACGCCCTGTAGCAGGCTGGGGTCGTAAATATCCCGGTAATCCGTTGATTTACCGAGCGTCAGGCCATCAAGAGCCTGATGGTTTTCATAAGAAGACATGTTTCACCGTCATAAACCAGATACACTATGCGCCAAGTGTATCCTGGCTTTTATGAAGAGAGAAACCGGTGGACGAACAGACAGCTTTGGCCCTGAAGGATTTTACGACGCGTTACTGTGACGCATGGCATGCAAAGAACGACAGTTGGCCGATGAGCGAAGAGCTGTATGGCGTGCCTTCTCCCTGCATTATCTCGACTACCCGTGATGCCGTGTACTGGCAACCGCAGCCGTTTGAAGGTGAACAGAATGTAAACGCGGTTGAACGCGCCTTCGATATTGTGGTACAACCTGCGCTTCACGCATTTTATACCACGCAGTTTGCCGGGGATATGCGCGCGCAGTCAGGCAGCGAAACGCTGACGCTGTTGCAGACCTGGAGCGCTGATGATTTCAGGCGGGTTCAGGAGAACCTGATTGGTCATCTGGTGACGCAGAAACGTTTGAAACTGTCGCCGACCCTTTTTATTGCCACACTGGACAATGAACTGGAGGTCATTTCGCTCTGCAATCTGTCGGGGGAAGTGATCAAAGAAACGCTGGGAACCCGTAAACGTTCCGTTCTGGCGCCTTCTCTTGCGGATTTCCTTACGCACCTTAATCCCCTTCTGTAATCCATTTCACCTATGAATATGTGAGAGATCTCTTACAAGCCCTGTAGGAGATCGCCAGGTAGTAAATGAAGACATCGCGAAGTAAAAATAGCTAATAACCAAATAAATCATCAAGTTAATGATTTTCTGTCAACTTTCATATGAAATTTTCCTTAAGGCATTGCCTGTAAGTGTCTTGTAAGACGGCGTGAAAAAGGCGATTCTATGTACGTCGACAGGGAGTCGCACAACGAAGTGAACATCAGGATGATGACACTTCAGTAGGACACACCAGGACGGTGATACAAGGAAAGGCTTCAGGATGAAGTGAAGAGGACAACGCGGGAATGCGTTAAAGGACACCTCCAGGAAGGAGAACGAGAGCCGGTCAGGATAGTCGGTGGGTCAGGATGGCCAGGACGCTTCAGGATGAAGTATTCACATCGGGGTGGTGTGAGCAGGATGCAAAATGTTCAGGATGAACAACAGGTCGCAAGACCAGAGGAAAAGTTGTCACGGATGAGCAGGGAGCACGAAAAGTAGCCGGAATGCTGCGAAACGAACCGGGAGCACTGTTTTTACAGTGCTCCCTTTTTTTGTTTCTTATTTTACTGGTGGTATCCTTCGCGCCAGATTTTTCATCATTGAGGGGACTTTCATGACGACTCATGACCGTGTGCGTCAGCAGCTTCATGCACTTGAAGCGCTGCTGCGTGAGCATCAACACTGGCGGATGGATGAACCCGAAGCCCACCTGTTTACCAGCACTCAACCGTTTTGTATGGATACGATGGAGCCAATTGAGTGGCTGCAATGGGTCCTGATCCCCCGCATGCATGCTCTACTGGACAGTGCGCAACCGCTGCCCGAGGCGTTTGCCGTCGCGCCTTATTATGAAATGGCGCTGACCGCCGATCATCCGCAGCGCGAAATTCTGCTGGAGGCGTTACAGGCGCTGGATGCGCTTTTCGCGCAAGATAAATCCTGATGCTGGAGATTCTGTATCAGGATGAATGGCTGGTTGCGGTCAACAAGCCCTCCGGCTGGCTGGTGCACCGCAGTTGGCTGGATCGCGACGAAAAAGTGGTGGTGATGCAGACCGTGCGTGACCAGATTGGTCAGCATGTGTTTACCGCGCATCGCCTTGACAGACCAACATCCGGCGTCCTGCTGATGGGGTTATCCAGTGAAGCCGGACGCCGTCTCGCGCAGCAGTTTGAGCAACACCAGATCCATAAGCGCTATCACGCCATTGTCCGTGGCTGGCTAATGGAGGAGGCGGTACTCGATTATCCGCTGGTGGAAGAACTGGATAAAATCGCCGATAAGTTTGCCCGTGAAAACAAGGACCCACAGCCAGCGGTAACCCATTACCGTGGCCTCGCCACCGTTGAAATGCCAGTAGCGACCGGGCGTTATCCGACGACGCGTTACGGTCTGGTGGAACTGGATCCGCAAACGGGGCGCAAGCATCAGCTCAGACGTCATCTGGCGCACCTGCGCCATCCGATTATTGGCGACAGCAAGCATGGCGATTTGCGGCAGAACCGCAGCGCGGCGGAATATTTTGGCTGCAACCGACTGATGCTGCATGCCAGCCAGCTTTCGCTGACCCATCCGTTTACCGGTGAACCGTTGACGATTCATGCCGGGCTGGATACGGTCTGGATGCAGGCGCTATCACAGTTTGGCTGGCAGGGACTTCTCCCTGATAATGAAAGGGTTGAGTTAAGTGAGCCGGCAGGTCAGGATGAAAGCATACGTTCTTCATTCAGGGAGTAATTAAGCATGGCGGAAATCGGGATTTTTGTCGGGACAATGTATGGTAACGCGCTGCTGGTGGCCGAAGAGGCCGAAGCGATCCTGACGGCCCAGGGGCACAAAGCAACCGTTTTTGAAGATCCTGAACTGACGGACTGGCAGGAATATCAGGACAAAATCGCGCTGGTGGTCACCTCCACGACCGGGCAAGGCGATTTACCTGACAGCATTGTGCCGCTGTTTCAGGGAATCAAAGACCAACTGGGTTTCCAGCCCAATCTGCGTTACGGCGTGATTGCGTTGGGCGACAGCAGCTACGTTAATTTCTGCAACGGCGGTAAACAGTTTGATGCCCTGTTACAGGAGCAAAGCGCACAGCGCGTGGGGGAAATGTTGCTGATTGATGCCAGTGAACATCCGGAACCCGAAAGCGAATCCAATCCCTGGGTTGAACATTGGGGCACGCTCTTACCCTGAGAGTTAACCCTCCCCCTACCGGGAGGGGCTCCCTTGTGGCGCCAGGCACGGGAACAACCTGACGCTATTCTACCCAATACTGAATCGAGTTAGCTTCGGGCAAACGCCCCTAAAAACCCTCAATACTGAAGGGTTTTTAGGGGCGTTTTCATAGGGTCAAGCGACCTGTTTCACACTCCTGCCTTTTCCACGTAAGCCCCGCGCGATTTCCGTTATATGTTTTCATTTCCGTGAAGTCGCTTCCATCACCCTGGGCTTTTGCCATAAACATAAGTGATACGTTGCCTAAATGTTGGGTTCTTGCACGGTGAGCAAGAACCGGCTGCTTTTTATACTTCTCCTGCCAGTTATAAAAAAATGCAGTTAGCAAGGCGAACGACCTAATAAAAGCTGCAATAAAAAACACGAAACGTCACCTCTGATCCCCTACCAGTTGTGCTGTTCAGAGTGAGCGTGACTAACGCGATAATTCAGGAGTGCAACAATGAGTTCATTAAGTCAGGCTGCGAGCGGTGCGGAAAAACGCACCAATGCCCGCTACTGGATAGTGGTGATGTTGTTTATCGTCACCTCCTTCAACTATGGCGACCGCGCCACCTTATCCATTGCCGGTTCGGAGATGGCCAAAGATATTGGTCTGGATCCGGTCGGTATGGGTTACGTTTTCTCTGCGTTCTCATGGGCCTACGTCATCGGGCAGATCCCGGGCGGCTGGCTGCTGGACCGTTTTGGTTCCAAACGCGTTTACTTCTGGTCCATCTTCATCTGGTCCATGTTTACCCTGTTACAGGGCTTCGTCGATATCTTCAGCGGATTCGGCATTATCGTCGCGCTGTTTACCTTGCGCTTCCTCGTCGGTCTGGCGGAAGCGCCGTCCTTCCCCGGCAACAGTCGCATCGTCGCGGCCTGGTTCCCGGCACAGGAGAGGGGAACGGCGGTCGCGATCTTTAACTCTGCGCAGTACTTTGCCACCGTTATTTTTGCCCCAATCATGGGCTGGCTGACGCACGAAGTGGGTTGGTCGCATGTGTTCTTCTTTATGGGCGGCCTCGGGATTGTCATCAGCTTTATCTGGTTGAAAGTGATCCACGAGCCAAACCAACATCCGGGCGTGAACAAGAAAGAGCTGGAATACATTGCAGAAGGCGGTGCGCTGATCAACATGGATCAGAAAGACACCAAAGCCAAAGTGCCGTTTAGCGTGAAGTGGGGGCAGATCAAGCAGTTGCTGGGCTCCCGTATGATGATCGGCGTGTATATCGGCCAGTACTGCATTAACGCGCTGACCTACTTCTTTATCACCTGGTTCCCGGTTTATCTGGTGCAGGCTCGTGGTATGTCGATCCTGAAAGCAGGCTTTGTGGCCTCGGTGCCGGCCGTGTGCGGATTTATCGGTGGGGTGCTGGGCGGCATTATCTCCGACTGGCTGATGCGTCGGACCGGCTCACTGAACATTGCGCGTAAAACGCCTATCGTGATGGGGATGCTGCTGTCGATGGTGATGGTGTTCTGTAACTACGTCAACGTCGAGTGGATGATCATCGGTTTCATGGCGCTGGCGTTCTTTGGTAAGGGCATCGGTGCACTGGGCTGGGCGGTGATGGCTGATACCGCGCCGAAAGAGATCAGCGGCCTGAGCGGTGGTCTGTTCAACATGTTCGGTAACATCTCCGGCATCGTGACTCCCATTGCGATTGGCTACATCGTTGGCACGACCGGCTCCTTCAACGGCGCACTGATTTATGTGGGCGTGCATGCGTTGATCGCGGTACTGAGCTACCTGGTGCTGGTGGGGGATATTAAACGTATCGAACTGAAACCGGTCGCAGGACAACTATCATGACGACACAATCCAGCCCCGTAATCACGGACATGAAGGTCATTCCGGTCGCCGGACATGACAGTATGCTCCTCAATATTGGCGGCGCGCATAACGCGTACTTTACCCGCAACATCGTGGTCCTCACTGACAACGCCGGCAACACCGGCGTCGGTGAAGCGCCGGGCGGAGAGGTTATCTACCAGACGTTGGTTGATGCCATCCCGATGGTGCTTGGTCAGGAAGTGGCCCGGATGAACAATGTGGTTCAGCAGGTACACAAAGGCAATCAGGCCGCTGACTTTGATACCTTTGGCAAAGGCGCGTGGACTTTCGAACTGCGCGTCAATGCGGTGGCCGCGCTGGAAGCCGCACTGCTTGATCTGCTGGGCAAGGCGCTCAACGTGCCGGTCTGCGAACTGTTGGGGCCAGGCAAGCAGCGTGACGCGGTGACCGTGCTCGGTTATCTCTTCTACGTTGGCGATCGCACGAAAACCGATCTGCCTTATCTGGAGACCACGCCGGGCAATCACGACTGGTATCACCTGCGCCATCAGGAAGCGTTGAACAGCGACGCCGTGGTGCGTCTGGCGGAAGCCTCGCAGGATCGCTACGGTTTTAAAGATTTCAAACTCAAAGGCGGCGTGCTGCCAGGCGAGCAAGAGATCGATACCGCTCGCGCGCTGAAAAAGCGTTTCCCGGATGCGCGTATTACCGTTGATCCCAACGGCGCCTGGCTGCTTGATGAGGCGATCGCGCTGTGCAAAGGGTTGAACGATGTGCTCACCTATGCAGAAGATCCGTGTGGCGCCGAGCAGGGTTTCTCTGGTCGCGAAGTGATGGCAGAGTTCCGTCGCGCCACGGGGTTGCCGGTGGCGACGAACATGATCGCCACTAACTGGCGCGAAATGGGCCATGCCGTGATGCTGAATGCCGTCGATATCCCGCTTGCCGATCCGCATTTCTGGACGCTTTCCGGTGCGGTACGTGTGGCACAGCTGTGCGACGACTGGGGGCTGACCTGGGGCTGCCACTCTAACAACCACTTTGATATTTCACTGGCGATGTTTACCCACGTTGGCGCGGCAGCGCCGGGTAAACCGACCGCCATCGACACGCACTGGATCTGGCAGGAGGGCGATTGCCGCCTGACGAAAAATCCTCTTGAGATTAAAAACGGAAAAATTGCTGTTCCCCACGCGCCTGGACTGGGTGTTGAACTGGATTGGGATCAGGTGCAGAAGGCGCATGACGCTTACAAAAAACTGCCAGGCGGCGCGCGAAATGACGCCGGTCCGATGCAGTACCTGATCCCCGGCTGGACTTTTGACCGTAAACGTCCCGTTTTCGGCCGTCACTGATTTGTATAAGGACTCAACAATGAACGCACAATTTACTACTCCTGTTGTTACGGCAATGCAGGTTATTCCGGTTGCGGGCCACGACAGTATGCTGATGAACCTGAGCGGTGCGCATGCCCCGTTCTTCACGCGTAATATTGTGATTATCAAAGATAATTCAGGTCATACTGGCGTAGGTGAAATCCCTGGTGGCGAAAAAATCCGTAAGACGCTGGAAGACGCGATCCCACTGGTGGTGGGTCAACGACTTGGCGAGTACAAAAACGTGCTGAATGCGGTGCGCAATACCTTTGCCGATCGTGACTCAGGCGGCCGCGGCCTGCAAACGTTCGATCTGCGTACCACCATCCACGTGGTCACCGGGATTGAAGCTGCGCTGCTGGATCTGCTGGGACAGCATCTGGGCGTTAACGTGGCGTCCCTGCTGGGCGATGGTCAACAGCGTAGCGAAGTAGAAATGCTCGGCTATCTGTTCTTCGTCGGTAACCGCAAAGCCACACCGCTGCCGTATCAGAGCCAACCGGATGAGCAATGCGACTGGTATCGTCTGCGTCATGAAGAAGCGATGACGCCCGACGCGGTCGTCCGTCTGGCAGAAGCAGCGTATGAAAAATATGGTTTCAACGATTTCAAACTGAAAGGCGGTGTGCTGGCAGGGGAAGAGGAGGCGGAGTCGATTGTGGCGCTGGCAAAACGCTTCCCACAGGCGCGCGTCACGTTGGATCCTAATGGTGCCTGGTCACTGAATGAAGCGATCCAAATCGGTAAATACCTGAAAGGTTCGCTGGCCTACGCGGAAGATCCGTGTGGCGCCGAGCAGGGCTTCTCGGGCCGAGAGGTGATGGCGGAGTTCCGTCGCGCCACCGGTCTGCCGACCGCGACCAATATGATCGCCACCGACTGGCGTCAGATGGGCCATACGCTGTCACTACAGTCGGTGGATATTCCGCTGGCTGACCCGCACTTCTGGACGATGCAGGGCTCCGTGCGCGTCGCGCAGATGTGCCATGAGTTCGGTCTGACCTGGGGTTCACACTCCAACAACCACTTTGACGTTTCGTTGGCGATGTTCACCCATGTGGCCGCGGCGGCGCCGGGCAAGATCACGGCGATCGACACTCACTGGATCTGGCAGGAAGGCAACCAGCGCCTGACCAAAGAGCCGTTTGAAATTAAAGGCGGTATGGTGCAGGTACCGGCGAAACCGGGTCTGGGCGTTGAACTGGATATGGACCAGGTGATGAAAGCCCACGAGCTGTATCAAAAGCATGGGCTGGGCGCACGTGATGATGCGATGGGGATGCAGTATTTGATCCCGAACTGGACGTTCGATAACAAACGTCCGTGCATGGTTCGTTAAGATGTCGACCGGTCCCCAAAGGACCGGTTATTTTTTATCGGTAAACCGGGTGTATGCTTAGCTGAGTCAACATGCGTAAGGATGGCTTATGAAAATAGTGATCGCACCGGACTCGTATAAGGAAAGTTTGAGTGCTCTCGAGGTGGCGAACGCCATTGAGCAAGGTTTTCGTGAAATCTGGCCCGATGCGGATTACGTAAAGCTTCCGGTTGCTGATGGCGGTGAAGGAACGGTTGAAGCCATGGTGGCGGCGACGGCGGGGCGCATTGTTGATGTCGACGTCACGGGTCCTCTGGGGGAACCCGTCACCGCGTTTTTCGGCTTATCTGGTGACGAGCGCACGGCCTTCATTGAGATGGCGGCAGCCAGCGGCCTGGAGCAGGTGCCTGTCGCGTTACGCGATCCATTAAAGACAACCTCCTGGGGAACCGGGGAGTTGATTCGTCATGCGCTGGATGCTGGCGTAGATCATATTATTATCGGGCTCGGCGGCAGTGCGACCAACGACGGCGGTGCGGGCATGGTGCAGGCGTTGGGGGCAAAATTGCTCGATGCCCGGCAGAATGAAATTGGTAAAGGCGGAGCGGCGCTCGATGCGCTTGCACGGATCGATATCAGCCAGTTGGATCCGCGTCTTGCCGCATGCCGTATCGAAGTCGCGTGTGATGTGACTAACCCATTGACCGGTAAAGAGGGGGCGTCAGCGGTGTTTGGCCCACAGAAAGGGGCGACGGCAGAGACGATCGACCGTCTGGATACGGCGCTGGTGCATTATGCGCAGATTATCGCCCGCGATCTGGAGGTGGATGTCCTTGAACTGGCTGGCGGCGGTGCGGCAGGCGGTATGGGCGCAGCGCTGTACGCGTTTTGCGGTGCGCAACTGCGACGCGGCATTGAGATAGTCACCGATGCGCTACAGCTGGATGCGTGCGTTGCCGATGCCGATCTGGTGGTGACCGGCGAAGGGCGCATGGATAGCCAGACGATCCACGGTAAAGTCCCGGTAGGGGTGGCGAAGGTGGCAAAGCGCTACCACAAACCGGTGATCGGCATTGCCGGTAGCCTGACGGCCGATGTTGGCATTGTCCATGAACATGGACTGGATGCCGTCTTTAGCGTGATTTATACCATCTGTACGCTGGACGATGCGTTGAAGAACGCCGCAGCGAACGTGCGCATGACCGCGCGCAACGTCGCGGCGACGCTCAAAATGGGGCAGACGCTACGCTGAGCGATCGGCAGGCCGGAAGGCGCGATGCCAGTCCGGCCTATAACAGCCATTTTCGCGCTTCACGCGCCACGTTATCCATCTCGTCCAGCAGTTCCAGAAACTCGGGCTCCAGATCTTCTTCTGGCGTCCCTTCGCGTAGCTGGCTTTCCAGTAACTGACACAAACTCTTCATGCGCGGTACGCCGCTATAACCGCAACTGCCATGCAGCTTATGAATCAAATCGATTAAGCCTTGCGGATTTTCCCCCACCAGTTGCTCTTCGATTTTATTACGCACTTCCGGCAGGAAATCGATCAGCATTTGCAGCATATCGCGTGCCAGATCGGGTTTTCCGGCGGCCTGACGCAGCGCCAGTTGCCAGTCCAGCGTGGCATTCGGGTTGAAAACCGGTTCGATCGGTTCAGCGCTAAGCTGGCGCGTCGGGGCGCTTGCGCCGGGTTTGTAGCGTTGCAGCAGGTTAAACAGCTTTTCTTCTTCGATCGGTTTTGCCAGATAATCATTCATTCCGGCACTCAGCAATTTCTCTTTCTGGCCAGCCATCGCGTGCGCGGTGACGGCGATCACCGGGGTTTGCTGTTGATGCGGAAGCTGGTGGATCAGTTCGCAGGCCCGAATGCCATCCATGTCCGGCATCTGAATATCCATCAGGATCAGATCAAACTGCATCTGCTTCGCGCGATCGACCGCCTGTTGGCCGCTATCGCAAAGTTCAACGTGTTGAACCAGATCGTCCAGCAGTGCGCCGATCAGCTTCAGGTTGGCTGGATTATCATCAACCGCCATAACCGTCATAGCAATTTTGCTCTCGTCTGAGACCAGCGCGTTTTCGTGGGGGTTCTGACGACACAAATCCACCAGTGCTGGCAGCAGACGCGTGGAGGTCAGGGGTTTTAGCAGACAGCTGGCCACGCCGTCCTGTTTGAGTTTCTCGGCGTTCACCTGAGCGTGGCACGGCAGCGCCAGCATCAGGAATTCGGCCATTTGGGTCGCCTGAATCAGCCGTTCGTGCTGCATTGTCAGCGGCTCTTTGAAGGTGACGGCAACGCCAAGCAGCATAAAGTCGTAGTGCTCAACGGCCAGTGCGGAAAACGTTGGGCTATAAACCACCTCCAGCGGCGTTTCGCTGAGAATGTCCAGCGTACACTGTGCGGCAGCGGCATTTGGCTCGATGTAGGCAATACGTTTACCCGCCAGACACGTGGTGGCCGGGCCATCCTTAATCACATTCGGATTCAGATCGAGATTGATATGGAACCAGAAGGTTGAGCCGCGATTTGGCTGGCTGTGGAAGGAGATATCGCCGCCCATCTCGTTAACCAGTTTCTGTGTGATCACCAGCCCCAGCCCGGTGCCGCCGTGACGACGGGAAATACTGGCATCGGCCTGACGGAAAGCCTGAAACAGGCGCGACTGGTCGCGTTCGGGGATGCCGATGCCGGTATCGCGGATCTGCACTTCGATCTGCACTTTGGTGTTACTCAGCGAGCGCTTTTCCACCAGAATGTCGATGTTGCCGCTCTCGGTGAATTTAATCGCGTTGCCGACCAGATTGGTGATGACCTGCTGCAAACGCAGCGGGTCGCCAATCACGTTATCCGGTACGTCATTCTTAATATTGAGCGTCAGCTCCAGCCCCTTGTCGTGCGACGAATGCGCCAGCAGCGTCACCACTTCATCAAGCGTATTGCGAAGTGCAAAGGGAATGCTTTCGAGAATAAGTTTACCCGCTTCCAGCTTAGAGAAATCGAGAACGTCGTTGATGATTGCCAGCAGGTTATTTGCCGAACGCTCGATGGTATTCAGGTGGTCGCGCTGGGTGGTATTCAGCTCGGTTTTCAGCGTCAGGCGCGTAAAGCCGATCACGCCGTTCAGCGGGGTGCGCAGCTCATGGGACATGTTGGCCAAAAACTCAGACTTGATGCGCGCGGCTTCCTGCGCACGTTTTTTCGCCAGGTCCAGCTCGACGTTCTGGATCTCCATCTGCTCGAGCGTTTCACGCAAATCGGAGGTCGCCTGATCGATATTGTGCTGCATCTCTTCGTGATAGGCAGCGAGCGACATGGCCATCGAGTTAATGCCGTTTTTCAACACATCCAGCTCGCCGAGCATAAAGCCCTCAACGCGGCTGTCGAGTTGCCCCCGGCGGATGCGGTCAACCGTATTGACCATGTTACGAATCGGCCCTGTCACATCGCGCATCAGACGCCAGCCAAAGATCAGCGCAATGCCAATACAAAACAGCATCATGACGGAAGAAATGAAGATTTCTTTATACTGTTGTAAGCGGACCGACTTGAGATCGAGCTCAAGCGCCACATATCCCAACATATTACCCGCGTTTTTCGCGTCAGTAGCCGGGGATTCATCAAGCGAATAGCTTTCGGAAATGATCGGCGTGCGCAGGATTAAAATATCGCCATGACGCTCAACGCTCAGTCGGCGTGGAAACGGTGAGCCCGGAGGCAGCTGCATTTCCGACGGGTTGAGATTGAAATTCGAGGTGACGAAGAGGTGATTATTCTCGTCGTAGACCGAAATCGCCCGCACAATCTCTGAGTGGCGGCGATGCAAAACGCTGATGAGCTGGCCGATGGACTCGCGGTTTTGCAGGTTCATACCGTATTCGGTAGAGACCGCGAGAGGCTCGATGATACTGGCACCGGCATCTTCCAGTTGACGCTGCAAGTCGTGGTAGCGATGCACAACGAAAAAGATACTGAGCAGTAAACCGATAAGTACGGTCGGGGCCAGGATCAGAATCATCATGCGAGCGCGCAGGCTGTAGTTGGTCATGGAGTTCCGTTATGGGACAATTAGGGTCACACTGTTAAATTGAGAATATTCTCGTCGATGGCGCAATTCTACTCTGCAAAACGGCGCGTGACGACGCGCCAGATCATAACCGTTACCGTCAATGACCTCGATTCTTTTGGTCAGGGCGTTGCGCGACACAACGGAAAGACGTTGTTTATCCCCGGATTGTTGCCGCAGGAAAGTGCGGACGTGGCGATCACCGAAGATAAAAAACAGTACGCGAAAGCCCAGGTTAAGCGCCGTTTGAATGATAGCCCGGATCGCGTCACGCCGCGCTGTCCGCACTTTGGCATTTGCGGCGGCTGTCAGCAACAGCACGCCAGCATCGAACTGCAGCAGCGCAGTAAAAGCGCCGCGCTGTCACGCCTGATGAACAACAATGTCACTGAGGTGATCGCCGATGCGCCGTGGGGCTATCGCCGCCGCGCTCGGTTAAGTCTCAACTACCAGCCGAAGACCCAGCAGTTCCAGATGGGGTTTCGCAAGTCAGCGTCCAGCGACATCGTTGATGTCAGACAGTGCCCCATTCTGGCGCCCCAACTTGAAGCATTGCTGCCCGATCTCAGGGCATGCCTCGGCAGCCTGCAGGGAATTCGCCATCTGGGACACGTTGAACTGGTGCAGGCAGGCAGCGGCACGCTGATGATTCTGCGCCATACCGCGCCGTTAAGTGGCGCGGATAACGAAAAACTGGAACGCTTTTCGCATTCAAAGGGACTGTCTCTGTATCTGGCACCGCAAAGCGAGATACTGGAAACGGTTTCTGGTCAGACGCCCTGGTATGAATCAAACGGGCTACGCTTAAACTTTAGTCCGCGTGATTTTATTCAGGTCAATGCAGGGGTGAACCAGAAAATGGTGACCAGCGCGCTGGAATGGCTGGACGTACAGCCTGGCGATCGCGTGCTGGATCTCTTCTGCGGGATGGGCAATTTTACACTCCCGCTGGCAACCCGGGCGGCAAGCGTCGTCGGGGTGGAAGGCGTACCTGCGCTGGTGGAAAAAGGGCGCGAAAATGCACAACAAAATGGGTTACACAATGTGACATTCTTTCATGAAAATCTTGAAGAGGATGTTACCCGACAGCCGTGGGCCAAAAACGGTTTTGATAAAATCTTGCTCGACCCTGCGCGCGCAGGGGCTGCGGGCGTGATGCAACATATTATAAAATTGCAGCCTGGCCGTATTGTTTATGTATCCTGTAATCCTGCCACGCTGGCGCGTGATAGTGAGGCGTTATTACGCGCAGGATACCAGATACAGCGGCTGGCGATGCTCGACATGTTCCCCCACACGGGACACCTGGAATCGATGGTATTGTTTGAGCATTCATAATGAATCACGACTTGTCGACTTCGACAGGTCACGTCCCTTAAGGAGAGGACAATGGTTGCGGTAAGAAGTGCACATCTAAACAAAGCTGGGGAATTTGACCCGAAAAAGTGGATCGAAAGTCTTGGGATCACCAGCCAGCAGTCATGTGAACGCTTAGCCGAAACCTGGGCGTATTGCCTGCAACAGACACAGGGGCATCCAGATGCGGAACTGCTGCTGTGGCGTGGCGTGGAGATGGTGGAAATCCTCTCAACGCTGAGTATGGATATCGACACGCTGCGGGCTGCGCTGCTGTTCCCTCTGGCAGATGCCAATGTCGTTAGCGAAGATACCCTGCAGGAAAGCGTAGGTAAGTCTATCGTCAATCTGATTCATGGCGTGCGTGACATGGCGGCCATTCGCCAACTGAAAGCGACCCATACCGATTCCGTCTCCTCCGAGCAGGTCGACAACGTGCGGCGCATGCTGCTGGCGATGGTCGACGATTTCCGCTGCGTGGTCATTAAACTTGCCGAACGAATCGCCCATCTGCGCGAGGTGAAAGATGCGCCGGAAGATGAGCGCGTGCTGGCGGCGAAAGAGTGCACCAATATCTACGCGCCGCTGGCGAACCGATTAGGCATCGGGCAGTTGAAGTGGGAGCTGGAAGATTATTGCTTCCGCTATCTGCATCCTGCCGAGTACAAACGCATTGCCAAACTGCTGCACGAACGCCGTATCGATCGTGAGCATTACATAGAAGAGTTCGTGGGGCATCTGCGCTCAGAGATGAAAACGGAAGGCGTAAAGGCGGAAGTGTACGGGCGCCCGAAACACATCTACAGCATCTGGCGAAAAATGCAGAAAAAGCATCTGGCATTTGATGAGCTGTTTGACGTCCGCGCCGTGCGTATCGTCGCCGAGCGATTGCAGGATTGTTACGCCGCGCTGGGGATTGTGCACACGCACTATCGCCATCTGCCGGATGAGTTTGACGACTATGTCGCCAACCCGAAACCGAATGGCTATCAGTCGATTCACACCGTGGTGTTGGGGCCGGGCGGCAAAACGGTTGAGATCCAGATTCGCACCAAGCAGATGCACGAGGATGCCGAGCTGGGCGTCGCCGCGCACTGGAAGTACAAAGAAGGCGCAGCCGCAGGCGGAGCGCGTTCCGGCCATGAGGACCGCATTGCCTGGCTGCGTAAGCTGATCGCCTGGCAGGAAGAGATGGCGGACTCTGGCGAAATGCTCGACGAAGTGCGCAGTCAGGTGTTTGACGATCGGGTCTACGTCTTTACGCCGAAAGGCGATGTCGTGGATCTGCCCGCTGGCTCCACGCCGCTCGACTTTGCGTATCACATTCACAGTGATGTGGGGCACCGTTGTATTGGGGCGAAAATCGGTGGGCGCATCGTGCCGTTTACCTATCAGTTGCAGATGGGCGATCAGATCGAAATCATCACCCAGAAACAGCCGAACCCGAGCCGTGACTGGCTGAATCCGAACCTGGGCTATGTGACGACCAGCCGTGGGCGCTCGAAAATCCACGCCTGGTTCCGCAAACAGGATCGGGACAAGAACATCCTTGCAGGACGGCAGATTCTGGACGACGAGCTGTCGCATTTAGGGATCAGCCTGAAAGAGGCAGAAAAGCATCTGCTGCCGCGCTACAACTTCAACGAGCTGGAGGAACTGCTGGCGGCGATTGGCGGGGGCGATATCCGTCTGAATCAGATGGTGAACTTCCTGCAATCGCAGTTCAACAAACCGAGCGCCGCCGAAGAAGATGCCGCCGCGCTGAAACAGCTTCAGCAGAAAACGCATGCTCCGCAGAACCGGCGTAAAGACGATGGTCGTGTCGTTGTGGAAGGCGTAGGTAATCTGATGCATCACATTGCCCGCTGCTGCCAGCCGATTCCGGGCGATGAGATTGTTGGATTCATTACCCAGGGCCGCGGGATTTCCGTCCATCGGGCGGACTGTGAGCAACTGGTCGAACTGCGTGCGCATGCGCCGGAACGCCTTGTGGAGGCCGTCTGGGGTGAAAGCTATTCGGCGGGATATTCGCTGGTGGTGCGCGTACAGGCCAACGATCGCAGCGGCTTACTGCGTGATATCACGACGATTCTGGCAAACGAGAAGGTCAATGTGCTCGGCGTTGCCAGTCGTAGCGATACCAAACAGCAGCTTGCTACTATCGATATGACGATTGAAATCTACAACCTGCAGGTGCTGGGACGCGTGCTCAGCAAGTTGAATCAGGTACCCGATGTGATTGACGCGCGTCGTTTGCACGGCAATTAATTTTACTTTCCAGGCCCGGTGGCGTTTCGCTCATCGGGCCTGTGTTTTCAGGATGTTCCAATGACTCAAATTGACCGCCTGCTTGGCATCATGCAACGCCTGCGCGACCCGGAAACCGGCTGTCCGTGGGATAACGAACAAACTTTCGCCACGCTCGCCCCTTACACCCTTGAAGAAACCTACGAAGTGCTCGACGCGATTTCCCGTGAGGATTTTGACGACCTGCGCGGCGAACTGGGCGATCTGCTGTTCCAGGTGGTGTTTTACGCGCAGATAGCCCAGGAAGAAGGGCGCTTTGATTTCAATGATATTTGTGCCGCTATCAGTGACAAACTTGAGCGCCGCCATCCGCATGTTTTTGCCGATGATTCCGCCCGCAACAGCAGTGAAGTGCTGGCCCGCTGGGAACAAATCAAAACAGGCGAACGGGCGGAAAAAGCGCAGCATTCTGCCCTCGATGATATTCCGCGTAGTTTACCCGCGCTGATGCGGGCGCAGAAAATCCAGAAGCGCTGTTCGAATGTCGGTTTTGACTGGACGACGCTGGGGCCGGTGGTCGATAAGGTGTACGAAGAGATCGACGAGGTCATGCATGAGGCCCGGCAGGTCGTTGTCGACCAGGCTAAACTGGAAGAAGAAATGGGCGATTTGCTGTTTGCCACCGTCAATATGGCCCGTCATTTAGGCACCAAAGCGGAGACCGCGCTGCAAAAAGCCAACGAAAAGTTCGAGCGGCGTTTTCGTGAGGTCGAACGGATTGTGGCGGCGCGGGGCCTGGAAATGACTGGTGTTGACCTGGAAACGATGGAAGAAGTCTGGCAGCAGGTAAAACGGCAGGAAATTGATCTCTAAGGAAATTGAGCGGTCAAGGGCGTTTTGTGTGATTTTTTAAATAACAAGCGCTTGATTTGCGTCAAAAACATTTACCCCAAAGGGGCTATTTTCTCACTCCCGATGTTAAATGTGAGCTGACGAAGAGGAGGGATAATGAAAGTTTGTGGCGTACGTCATGTTCGGGTATACTACTTTCCCGTCCTGGTTATTCCATCGTTTCACCCTAACTTCTCAGGTTCAGCATGACAACGAACTATATTTTTGTGACCGGCGGGGTCGTATCCTCTCTGGGTAAAGGCATTGCCGCAGCCTCCCTCGCAGCCATTCTTGAAGCCCGTGGCCTCAACGTGACCATCATGAAACTGGATCCGTATATTAACGTCGATCCTGGCACCATGAGCCCAATCCAACACGGGGAAGTGTTCGTTACTGAAGACGGCGCTGAAACCGACCTGGACCTGGGTCACTACGAGCGTTTCATTCGCACTAAAATGAGCCGCCGCAACAACTTCACCACGGGTCGTATCTACTCTGACGTTCTGCGTAAAGAGCGCCGTGGCGACTATCTGGGCGCGACCGTACAGGTTATCCCGCACATCACCAATGCCATCAAAGAACGCGTGCTGGAAGGCGGCGAAGGCCATGACGTTGTTCTGGTTGAAATCGGCGGCACCGTCGGTGATATCGAATCTCTGCCGTTCCTTGAAGCGATTCGCCAGATGGCCGTTGAAATTGGCCGTGAACACACCCTGTTTATGCATCTGACGCTGGTTCCGTACATGGCGGCGGCAGGTGAAGTGAAAACAAAACCGACACAGCACTCTGTAAAAGAGCTGCTCTCTATCGGTATTCAGCCTGATATCCTGATTTGCCGCTCTGACCGCGCTGTCCCGGCTAACGAACGTGCGAAAATTGCATTGTTCTGTAACGTTCCGGAAAAAGCGGTGATTTCTCTGAAAGATGTCGATTCCATCTATAAAATTCCAGGCATGTTGAAATCGCAGGGCCTGGACGATTATATTTGTAAACGATTCAGCTTAGAGTGTCCGGAAGCTAACCTGGCCGAATGGGAACAGGTTATTTACGAAGAAGCGAACCCGGCAGGCGAAGTCACGATTGGGATGGTCGGCAAGTACATTGAACTGCCGGATGCCTATAAATCCGTGATTGAAGCGCTGAAACATGGCGGTCTGAAAAATCGCGTGACCGTCAACATTAAGCTGATTGATTCGCAGGATGTTGAAACGCGCGGTGTCGAAATCCTGAAAGATTTGGACGCTATCCTGATCCCTGGCGGCTTCGGCTACCGTGGTGTAGAAGGGAAGATCGCGACTGCACGCTATGCGCGTGAAAACAATATTCCTTATCTGGGCATTTGCCTGGGTATGCAGGTCGCGTTGATTGAGTTTGCGCGTAATGTCGCCGGTATGGACAACGCCAACTCGACGGAATTTGTGCCAGACTGTAAGTACCCGGTTGTGGCGCTGATTACCGAATGGCGTGACGAAGACGGTAACGTTGAAGTCCGTACCGAGAAGAGCGATCTGGGTGGCACCATGCGTCTTGGCGCGCAGCAGTGTCAGCTTGGCGACGATAGTCTGGTCCGTCAGTTGTACGGCACGCCGACTATTGTTGAGCGTCATCGCCATCGTTACGAAGTCAACAATATGCTGTTGAAACAGATTGAAGCTGCGGGTCTGCGCGTTGCAGGCCGTTCCGGTGATGATCAGTTGGTCGAGATCATTGAGGTACCGAATCATCCGTGGTTCGTGGCCTGTCAGTTCCATCCGGAATTTACTTCCACGCCACGTGATGGACATCCGCTGTTTGCTGGCTTTGTGAAAGCCGCCAGCGAGCATCAGAAGCGTCAGGCGAAGTAAGAAGTAAAAAAAGTTAGAACGGCAACGCGTACCAAAGGTACGCGTTGTTTGTCTGGAGTTTTAGTTTAACTTGTACTGAGGAAAACCTAATGTCCAAAATCGTTAAAGTCATCGGTCGTGAAATCATCGACTCCCGTGGTAACCCGACTGTTGAAGCCGAAGTACACCTGGAAGGTGGTTTCGTCGGTATGGCAGCAGCTCCGTCAGGTGCTTCTACGGGCTCCCGCGAAGCGCTGGAACTGCGCGATGGCGACAAATCCCGCTTCATGGGTAAAGGCGTACTGAAAGCTGTTGGCGCGGTTAATGGCCCGATCGCTCAGGCTATCCTTGGCAAAGATGCCAAAGATCAGGCTGGCATCGACAAGATCATGATCGATCTGGACGGTACTGAAAACAAATCCAACTTCGGTGCGAACGCCATCCTGGCGGTGTCTCTGGCTAACGCCAAAGCGGCGGCTGCTGCTAAAGGCATGCCGCTGTACGAGCACATCGCTGAGCTGAACGGTACTCCGGGCAAATACTCCATGCCGGTTCCGATGATGAACATCATCAACGGTGGTGAGCACGCTGACAACAACGTCGACATCCAGGAATTCATGATTCAGCCGGTTGGCGCGAAAACCCTGAAAGAAGCCGTACGTATGGGTTCTGAAGTGTTCCACAACCTGGCTAAAGTGCTGAAAGCGAAAGGCATGAACACCGCTGTGGGTGACGAAGGTGGCTATGCGCCGAACCTGGGCTCCAACGCTGAAGCGCTGGCTGTCATTGCTGAAGCGGTTAAAGCTGCTGGCTACGAGCTGGGCAAAGACATCACTCTGGCGATGGACTGTGCAGCATCTGAATTCTACAAAGACGGTAAATACGTTCTGGCTGGCGAAGGCAACAAAGCGTTCACTTCAGAAGAATTCACTCACTTCCTGGAAGACCTGACCAAACAGTACCCGATCGTTTCTATCGAAGACGGTCTGGACGAGTCTGACTGGGACGGTTTTGCATACCAGACCAAAGTACTGGGCGACAAAATCCAGCTGGTTGGTGACGATCTGTTCGTAACCAACACCAAGATCCTGAAAGAAGGTATCGAAAAAGGCATCGTTAACTCCATCCTGATCAAATTCAACCAGATCGGTTCTCTGACCGAAACGCTGGCTGCAATCAAGATGGCGAAAGACGCTGGCTACACGGCTGTGATCTCTCACCGTTCCGGTGAAACTGAAGACGCTACCATCGCTGACCTGGCTGTGGGTACCGCTGCAGGTCAGATCAAAACCGGTTCTATGAGCCGTTCTGACCGCGTTGCTAAATACAACCAGCTGATTCGTATCGAAGAAGCGCTGGGTGAAAAAGCACCGTACAACGGTCGTAAAGAGATCAAAGGTCAGTAATTTATTACTGTCGCTTTATACTCTAAGAAACCCGCTTCGGCGGGTTTTTTTTATGTCTTTAAAGCAGTAGC
This sequence comes from Citrobacter freundii complex sp. CFNIH2, assembly GCF_002880615.1. NCBI lineage: Bacteria > Pseudomonadati > Pseudomonadota > Gammaproteobacteria > Enterobacterales > Enterobacteriaceae > Citrobacter > Citrobacter freundii complex sp. CFNIH2. Next base: position 5,132,181 of record NZ_CP025757.1, read on the forward strand.
GGTAGGGTCGCGCTGGCCGTTTGCTGGCTCACATCGCCGTACTTTTCATCCAACGCAATCAGCGATGTAGTGAGTAGTTCTATCAACAGCATCACTCCCACCTTGGCGTTTAGCGCGCCGGCACTCAAGGGACCTTCTGGTTTGGCCGCGACCAGTTGAATATCACTCAGTGACGCTAACGGGCTGCGCGGTGTATTACTCAGCGCCAGTACGCGCACACCTTGCTTACGCGCCAGTTTTACGACATGCAGCAGATCGCGCGTGGATCCTGAACTGGAAATCGCCACCACGAGCGTGTTTTTACTCAGCGTTGTGGCGTTCATGGCAGCACGATGCATGTCGCTGAACAACTGTGCGGGTTTCCCCAGACGCAGGAGTTTGTAATGTAAATATTCCCCCAGAATGGCACTGGCCGCTACGCCATAAATCTGCACTGACTGAGCCTGATGCAGTGCAAGCGCGGCTGCTTCCAGTAGGGTCCTGTCGAGTAATTTTGCGGTGTCCTGCAGCGCTTGCACGGATTCATTGACCACATTGTCAATCTCATCACCGCTGTGCTCTACAGACTGTCCTTGTCGGAGATCGAGTGCCAGCGCCATTTTGAATTCGTTATAGCCCTTACACCCCAGCGTCCGACACAGTCGTGTGACGCTAGCCTCGCTGGTGCCGCTTTCTCGCGCCAGTTCGGTAATCGTCAGGTAGACAACTTTTGCCGGATCGCTAAGTACAAACTCTCCTAGCTTCTGTTGTGTTCGGCTATATCCATCAACGCTCTGGCGCAATCTCAGCAGCAGGTTTTCATTTTCTGACATGCAAAATCCTTAATGCGTTTATCTGTTGATAGTGTGGCGGAAAGCAGGGGAGAGATGCCAGACATTTTAAAAAAGTATGATCGGCTTCCTGGATTTTGATGATAATTTTCATTTATAAAAATAAATGTGGTAAAAATTTTCATCAATAATCGAGGAGATGAAAAAATGATGCAAATGTTTAGCGGCGCCTCATCGGGGGGATGGTTTGAAAAAGCGCAGCGGTTCGGCAAATCCTTCATGCTGCCGATTGCGGTATTGCCCGCAGCAGGACTGTTGTTAGGGATTGGCGGCGCGTTGTCAAATCCAAACACATTGACGGCTTATCCGTTTTTAGATGTCGACTGGTTGCAGGCAATCTTCACGATCATGACCAGCGCAGGTTCCATTGTGTTTGCCAATCTGTCGGTACTCTTTGCGGTCGGTGTCGCCGTGGGGCTGGCGAAAACGGATAAAGGCACTGCCGGGCTTGCGGCATTGCTGGCATTTCTGGTGATGAACGCCACCATCAACGCCTTATTAACGCTCAATGGAACGCTGGCGCACGAGAACCCCGGTGCAGTTGGCCAGGGGATGACGCTGGGTATTCAGACGCTGGAAACGGGCGTGTTTGGTGGGGTGGTGATGGGTCTTGTCACCTGCGCGTTGCATAGCCGTTTCAATAAAGTCTCACTGCCTCAGTTTCTCGGTTTTTTTAGCGGTTCGCGTTTTGTACCGATTATCAGCTCCCTTGCCGCGATAGTCGTGGGTGCGGTTATGACGGTGGTGTGGCCGCATTTCCAGAAACTCATTTTTGGACTGGGCGGTCTGGTGGATGCGACGGGCTATCTGGGGACGCTGTTGTACGGCTTCATCCTGCGTATGCTTGGTCCACTGGGTTTACACCATATCTTTTATTTGCCGTTCTGGACGACGGCGCTGGGCGGTAGCGAAATCGTCAACGGCCAGTTGGTTGAAGGTACGCAGCGGATTTTCTTTGCCCAACTTGCCGATCCGAATACGCAGCAGTTCTATGCGGGTACCGCGCGCTTTATGTCCGGGCGCTTTATCACCATGATGTTTGGCCTGCTTGGCGCATGTCTGGCGATGTACCACACCGCAAAGCCGGAGAATAGAAAGGTTGTCGCCGGACTGCTTTTGTCGGCAGCCCTGACCTCTTTCCTGACGGGAATCACTGAGCCCATTGAGTTTTCCTTCCTGTTTGTCGCGCCCGTGTTATACGTCATTCACGCCTTCTTCGATGGTCTGGCGTTTATGATCGCCCATATTTTACATATCACGATTGGGCAAACCTTTTCGGGCGGGCTTATCGATTTCCTCCTCTTCGGCGTGTTACAGGGAGAAGCTAAAACCAACTGGATGTACGTCCCCATGGTGGGAATACCGTGGTTCTTCCTTTACTACTTCACCTTCCGCTATTTGATCACCCGCTTTGGCTGGCTGACGCCGGGTCGTGAGAACACTGCCCCGGTTGAATCCGGCCTGCCGCAAAGTGAACGCGCAGCGGCAGTCATCGCAGGGCTGGGAGGCAAAGAGAATCTGGAAGAGGTGGACTGTTGCGCCACGCGCCTGCGCGTGACGGTGAAAGAGAGCAGCAAGGTAGATGAAGCGGCGCTGAAAGCGACCGGAGCGCGTGGCGTGATTATTCGCGGCAACGGCGTTCAGGTGATTTATGGCCCGCATGTCACCATCATTAAAAACGAAGTTGAAGAGATTTTATCGTAATGAAAATTGTACTGGATTCCCTGAAAGGTAAATTAATCGTCTCCTGTCAGGCGCTGGAAAATGAGCCTCTACACAGTCCGTTTATTATGTCACGTATGGCGCTGGCGGCAGCACAAGGCGGTGCGGCAGGTATCCGTGCGAACAGCGTGGTGGACGTTCGTGCGATCAAAGAGATGGTCTCCCTGCCGGTGATCGGGATTATCAAACGCGATTACCCTGGCAGTGAGGTGTTTATCACGGCCACTCTCCGGGAAGTGGATGAGCTGATGACCGTTGAGCCGGAAATTATTGCCCTGGATGCCACTGCGCGCCCGCGCCCCGGCGGGCAGACGCTGGAAGAACTGGTCACGCAGATCCGCGCTCGCTACCCGTCCGTACTACTGATGGCGGATATAGCAACCGTAGACGAGGCGGTGACAGCCGAGCGTCTGGGTTTTGACTGTGTGGGCACCACGCTCTACGGCTATACCGCAGAAACCGCCGGGCATGTGCTGGTGGAAAATGACTGTGGATTCTTACGTGAGGTGTTGGCTGCGGTCAGCGTTCCGGTCGTGGCGGAAGGGAACGTCGATACCCCGGAACGCGCCGCACATTGCCTGGCATTAGGCGCTCATACCGTGGTGGTTGGCGGGGCAATCACGCGTCCGCAGCAGATCACGGCACGCTTTATCGCGGCGATCGCCTCGTAAAGCACCGATGGGGCATGATACTTTGGTGGGGATCTGCGATAATTATCGTTTATCCCCATATTGAGAGCGCTATGCAGTACCCGATTAACGAGATGTTCCAGACCCTGCAAGGTGAGGGTTACTTTACCGGCGTCCCCGCCATTTTTATTCGTTTACAGGGATGCCCGGTTGGCTGTGCCTGGTGCGATACCAAACACACCTGGGATAAGCTTGAGGATCGGGAAGTCTCCCTGTACAGCATCCTGGCGAAAACCAAAGAGAGCGATAAATGGGGCGCGGCAAGCAGTGAAGATCTGCTGGCGGTGATTGGCCGGCAGGGGTACACCGCGCGTCATGTGGTGATTACCGGCGGCGAACCGTGCATCCATGACCTGATGCCGCTTACCGATCTGCTGGAAAAGAACGGCTTTAGCTGCCAGATAGAGACCAGCGGTACGCACGAAGTGCGCTGCACACCTAATACCTGGGTGACCGTTTCTCCGAAGGTGAACATGCGCGGGGGTTATGATGTTCTGTCACAGGCGCTGGAACGTGCAAATGAGATCAAACACCCGGTCGGGCGCGTACGTGATATCGAAGCGCTGGACGAACTGCTCGCCACGCTGAGCGACGACAAACCGCGGGTGATTGCGCTGCAACCCATCAGTCAGAAAGAAGATGCTACCCGCCTGTGCATTGATACCTGTATCGCGCGCAACTGGCGCCTGTCGATGCAGACGCATAAATATCTGAATATTGCCTGATAAAAAGCCGGATTATGTATCCGGCTTTTTTTGGCATTAAGCGTTTGACCAGCTTTGTATTGCGTCCACCTTACTTAAATCACCGTGGAACACTTCATACGATTTTTTCAGAATCGGGTCGGTATGTTTCGTTAATTCCCGGAAGATCCCTTTGTTCATGGCTTCATAGCGTGCCGCATGTTCAGGAACCGGGATAAACACATCTTTCACCCGCACCATACTTTCAACCGCTTTCTGATAGGACGGATAAAGACCAAGCCCTACCGCCGTGTTGATAGCGGCCCCCAGACTCGCACAACCGTTAATGACGTTTCGACGGGCCGGAAGGTTGAATACGTCGGCAAAGATTTGCATGAACAGATCGCTGTTTGAGCCGCCGCCGGTGATGATCACCTGCTTAGCGAAATGATTCATCTCATGACACATACTGTCGTAATTGTTTTTAAGCGTCAGCGCAACGCTCTCCAGAATAGAACGGTAAATCCAGGCGTAGTCCATGCTGGAATCAAAGCCAATCATGATCCCACGCTTGTACGGTTCCCAGGGATTGGTCAGCCAGTCCAGCACGGTCATCAGGCCATTGCAGCCGGGCGGGACGCTGGCGGCTTTCTTATTCAGCAAGTCCTCTGGCGACAGATCCTGCGCTTTCGCATCCTGCAGTAATGATTCACCTAACATATCCCGCAGCCAGCTGACCGTCCACATCCCTTTGCGAATGCCATAACCTTCATAGAGCAGTGTTTCCGGAATCGAAGACATAATCGGCCAGTAAGCGACCGGATCTTTAGGTAGCGCTTTGCCATTCATCATCAGAGCGATGTAGGTCCCTAATGAGATCACCGCCGTTTCGTCATCCAGTAATCCTGCCCCCAGAGCCTCTACCGGTTTATCACTGGTGGTGCAAATGACCGGCAATCCGGTCGGGAAGCTTGTTGCCTTTGCGGCAGCATCGGTCAGATACCCGAGTACAGTGCCTGGCATCTGGACCTCAAACAGCATTTTGCGCGGGATATTAAATTTTCTCACGACTTCGGGGTCATCGCTCCATGACCAGGTTTTGTAATCCACCGGCCACTGACCAAAATAGTTGGCGATATTGTCTTTAAATTCACCGGTTAAGCGATGCGTCAGATAGCCTGAAAATGAGGTGACGTAGGCCACATCAGGATTTGTGTGCTCGTAGGGACGAGTGACGCGAGCATCCTGCCAGCTAATTAATGGCGCAGCGGGTGTGCCATCCGCTTTTAGCAGCGCACGGCAGCAGCGAATGGACCCGAGGCCAATTCCGACGATATCTTTTGGATCTCCCGCGTACTGGCTCATCAAGTCCTTGCCTGCAAAACACAATGATGCCCACACATCGTCGTCCGGATGTTCTGCCGTATCGGCATCAGGGGTGAACATGGGTTGCAGGAGCCCCTTTCCTTCACAAACCACATTACCTTCAAGATCGTACATCACGACTTTGGTACTCTGACTTCCCCCATCAATTCCAATGATGTATTTCTTTGACATTGTCGTTCTCCTTTCGTTTTCCGTTTTCACTCACCGGACGTTTCTGCGGTCAGTGATGTCATCTTTTCTGGTGCGTCATGGATGGTTCGAATTTTACGAAACAGTAAAAAAGTAAAGAGAATGACCATGCACAGCGCTGCCAGACCCATCAACCACATATTGCGATAGGCTTCTGCTGCCGGAAGGGTATCCTGCCAGTGACCCACGATCGGATAGACAAAGACGTCGGGTAGAAAACCAATCACCGAGCAGATACCGACAGTGGTTCCCATGATGTAAGGCGGTGTTCTGGCTTCGCCTGGACAGGCCCAGTAAAGCCCGCGTGAGGCATAACAGGTGAAGCCCAGCAGTAGAATAAGGCCGATCCCCATCACGACAGATTGCGGATTAGAATTGGTCACCAGCAGCGCGATTAGCGCGATGGCTCCAACAATTGAGAGCAACTGAATTACGCGCGTTGGGGACTTAATTTTGCTGTAAGTGGTGATAATGCCGCCCAAAGGGCCGCAGATAGCGCGGAAAATTTTGTTAATGACGATTCCCATATAGCTCGCGGCTACCAGTGACATGCCATACATTTCAGTCAGATAGTTAGTGGAATAACTGAGGATGGCATAGATCGTAAAGACGCCAAAAATGACCATACTGCAGTACCAGGTGGTACTGATCCGCAGTACGGTCAGAATATCGCTGAACTGGAATGCCTGTTTTTCTTCTTTCGCGCTGTCAATGTGTTGGGGACTGTCGCTGACAAAGAACCAGCACAGAATACCCAACAGGATATAAACCACGCTGTAAATCAGAATTACGGCTTTCAGGCTGTTGCTGTCATCCGGTGCGAAACGAGAGAAGACCCACATCGTAAAGACTGCCAGAGACATGACACCAACTCCTCGCAGCCCTTCCATCCAGCCCATAATTTTCCCTTGTTCACTGTGATCTCCCAGCAATGACGCGGCTTTAATGGATACTGACCACAACATTAGAATCGTGGTGACGGCAAATGCGACTTGGATAAAGAGCATGACCCACAGTGGTGGGTAAGTCATCATCAACAGGCCGAGTAATCCGGTAATAATCATTGCAGAGGTAATCATTTTTCGATGAGAGAATTTATCAGCAATGACGCCACTGGGGGCATATAGAATAATAGCTGCAATACCAAATGTACTCATTATTAATCCAATCTCGGTATTGCTAAATCCCATGAATTTTGCCATGGGGATTTGATATATATAGCGTAAATAAGCCAGGTCAAAACTGACGCCGCCACTAAAACTAATAATAGCGAGCGTTATCCAACGGCGATATGAGTTGTGTTGCATATCGAATTCTCATTTTATGTAGACAAAAAAAAGAGAAAAATAAACCGCCCTTTCAGGTGGATTACTTTTCTCAGGTCTCTAGTAATTGCATTTAGAAATAACATGGAAGCGCGATGTGTAGTGTGAGAATAATCACGGTTCTTGTTTTTAACGATAGTGATAAATTGAAAGAGGCATCTGTGAGTTCGATCACGTTAGGGATTTTGCCACTGTGCTAAAAATTCATCCCAGTTACCAGAGATAATGAGAAAGGTAACTTCCCTCTCACGGGGGAAGTTACCTTTCTTTTTTTTTGCCTTAAGAAATTTGGAGCTAACTATGTCGATCGAATCTCTCAACGCATTCTCAATGGATTTTTTCTCCCTGAAAGGGAAAACGGCAATCGTGACGGGGGGGAACAGCGGTTTGGGTCAGGCTTTTGCGATGGCACTGGCAAAAGCCGGGGCGAACCTGTTTATACCAAGCTTTGTAAAGGATAATGGTGAAACGAAGGAAATAATTGAAAAACAAGGTGTTGAAGTGGCGTTTATGCAGGTCGATATTACCGAAAAAGGTGCGCCACAGAAGATTATCGCCGCCTGCTGTGAACGTTTTGGTACCGTTGATATTCTGGTGAATAACGCGGGAATATGTAAGTTGAATAAGGTTCTGGACTTCGGTCGGGCCGACTGGGATCCAATGATTGATGTTAACCTGACGGCGGCGTTTGAGCTGAGTTACGAAGCCGCGAAAATTATGATTCCACAAAATAGCGGTAAAATTATTAACATTTGTTCTTTGTTCTCCTGGCTTGGTGGTCAGTGGTCCCCGGCTTATGCGGCAACCAAGCATGCTCTTGCAGGGTTCACTAAAGCGTATTGCGATGAACTGGGGCAATATAATATTCAGGTTAACGGTATTGCGCCGGGATATTATGCAACAGATATTACGCTAACCACACGTAGTAATTCTGAAACAAATCAGCGTGTACTGGATCATATCCCCGCCAATCGTTGGGGTGATACTCAGGACCTAATGGGGGCAGCGATTTTTCTTGCCAGTCAGGCTTCAAATTATGTAAACGGTCATTTACTGGTTGTCGATGGCGGTTATTTAGTTCGCTAATTTTGTCAGGTGGTTTCTGTTTTTATTAATTATTCCAAGTTAATTATCAGGAAGGTATGACTATGTCTTTATCTCGAGAAGCGATTGTTGACCAGTTAAAAGAAATTGTCGGGTCCGAACGCGTAATCACCGATGAAACCGTGTTAAAGAAAAACAGTATTGACCGTTTTCGTAAATATGCAGATATTCACGGCGTTTACACGCTACCCATTCCTGCTGCCGTGGTGAAACTGGAGTCAACGGTACACGTTTCCCGCGTTCTGGCGTTTATGAATCAACATAAAATCAATGGAGTACCGCGCACTGGTGCCTCGGCAACGGAAGGAGGGCTGGAAACCGTTGTTAAAAATTCCGTGGTGCTGGACGGCGCTGGCATGAACCAAATCTTGAGTATCGACATTGAGAACATGCAGGCGACGGCACAGTGCGGCGTTCCGCTTGAGATTCTGGAAAACGCGCTGCGTGAAAAGGGTTATACCACCGGGCATTCTCCACAGTCTAAACCGTTGGCGCAGATGGGGGGGCTGGTTGCGACCCGGAGTATCGGGCAGTTCTCTACGCTGTATGGCGCCATTGAGGATATGGTCGTCGGTCTGGAAGCGGTGCTTGCGGATGGTACGGTAACCCGTATTAAGAACGTACCGCGACGGGCGGCTGGGCCGGATATCCGCCACATTATCATCGGTAATGAAGGTGCGTTGTGCTATATCACTGAAGTTACGGTGAAAATATTTAAGTTCACGCCAGAGAACAACCTTTACTACGGTTACATTCTGGATGACATGAAAACCGGTTTTAACATCCTGCGTGAAGTGATGGTCGAAGGTTATCGTCCCTCCATTGCGCGTCTGTACGATGCAGAGGATGGTACTCAACATTTTACCCATTTTGCCGACGGCAAATGCGTGCTGATCTTTATGGCTGAGGGGAATCCTCGGATGGCGAAGGCAACGGGTGAAGGTATAGCGGAGATTGTAGCGCGTTATCCGCAGTGTGCTCGCGTGGACAGTAAGCTGATTGAGCACTGGTTTAATCATCTCAACTGGGGCCCGGAAAAAGTGGCGGCTGAACGTGTACAGATCTTAAAAACGGGCAATATGGGCTTTACGACTGAGGTTTCCGGCAGTTGGAGCTGCATCCATCAAATCTACGAAAATGTGATTAATCGTATCCGCGATGAGTTCCCGCATGCGGATGACATCACCATGCTGGGTGGTCACTCTTCCCACAGTTATATCAACGGTACCAATATGTACTTTGTTTATGACTACAACGTAGTGGACTGCAAGCCAGAAGAGGAGATTGATAAGTACCATAATCCCCTTAACAAGATCATCTGCGAGGAGACGATCCGTCTCGGTGGGTCAATGGTGCATCACCACGGTATTGGCAAGCACCGTGTTCACTGGAGCAAGCTGGAGCATGGAAGCGCATGGACGCTGCTGGAAGGTCTCAAACGCCAGTTTGATCCAAATGGCATTATGAACGCGGGAACGATCTACCCGATTGAGAAATAAAAAATCAAACGGCTTCTCATTCGGGAGGCCGTTACTTTACCGGACAATGAAGGGGTAGATATGAACACTTCACCGGTGCGTATGGATGATTTACCGCTTAATGGTTTTCACTGTCGTATTGCTGCACTCACGTTTGGCGCCCATCTGACTGACGGATATGTTCTTGGCGTAGTAGGTTACGCCATTATCCAGTTGACTCCTGCCATGCAGTTAACGCCACTTATGGCCGGGATGATCGGTGGCTCGGCATTACTTGGGCTTTTTCTTGGCAGCCTGGTGTTGGGTTGGGTGTCTGATTACATCGGGCGGCAAAAGATATTTACCTTTAGTTTTGTCCTCATCACCATTGCCTCTTTTTTACAGTTTTTTGCGACGACGCCGGAGCAGCTCATCGTCTTACGCATCCTGATCGGCATTGGACTCGGAGGCGATTATTCCGTGGGGCATACCCTGCTGGCAGAGTTTTCTCCGCGTCGCCATCGGGGTGTTTTGCTGGGCGCATTCAGCGTGGTATGGACTGTTGGCTACGTGCTGGCAAGTGTGATGGGACATCATTTTATTTCTGAAAGTCCGGAAGCCTGGCGTTGGCTGCTCGCCTCGGCGGCACTGCCTGCGCTCTTGATTACGCTGTTACGTTGGGGAACGCCGGAATCACCGCGTTGGCTGCTACGCCAGGGGCGATTTACTGAAGCTCATGCAGTGGTACATCGCTATTTTGGCCCACATGTGCTGCTCGGTGATGAGGTGGCTGTCGCATCCAGCAAGCATATTAAGACACTTTTTTCTGCCCGCTACTGGCGGCGAACCGTTTTTAACAGCGTGTTTTTTGTCTGTCTGGTGATCCCGTGGTTTGTTATCTATACCTGGCTGCCGACCATTGCTGAGACCCTCGGCCTTGAAAATGCACTGACAGCCAGTTTGTTGCTGAATATGCTGTTAATTTTCGGCGCATTGCTGGGGCTTATATTGACGCATTTACTGGCGCACCGACGGTTCCTTCTCGGGAGTTTTCTCCTGCTTGCCATAACGCTTATTGTGATGGCTTTTTTACCGTCTGCTAGCCCGCTGACGCTGTTGCTGTTTGTCCTGTTTAGTACAGCCATATCGGCCGTCAGTAATCTGGTGGGGATCCTGCCGGCAGAAAGTTTCCCGACGGATATTCGCTCTCTGGGTGTGGGATTCGCGACGGCTATGAGCCGCCTTGGTGCGGCAATCAGTACCGGGCTGTTACCCTGGACGCTGGCACAATGGGGCATGCAAGTCACGTTGCTGCTGCTGGCTGGCGTATTACTGACGGGGTTTGTCGTGACCTGGCTATGGGCGCCTGAAACGAAAGCATTGCCGTTGGTGGCAGCGGGGAGTGGGGACAAAAAACAGGGAGGTGTGAATGAACATTCTGTTAGCGTTTAAGTCAGAACCGGATCCCAGCATGCTGGCGGAAAAGGACTGGCAGGCAGCGACAAAAGGGACCTGCGGGCCGGATACGTCTTTGCTGCGTTGTTCTCCGGGGGCAGATGAGCAGGCGGCTGCCGCGTTGTTGTTAGCCCAACGCCATAAAGGGTGTGAGATGAAGTTGACAGCACTCAGTATTGGCGATGAACGTTCGCTACACTGGCTGCGCTATTTTGTCGCGCTGGGGTTTGATCGGTCCGTGTTGTTAGAGACAAAGGGCGACTTGCGTTTTGCGCCGGAATTTATCGCCAGGCAGATTGCAGACTGGCAGCGTAACCACAATGCTGATGTGATCGTGACAGGCTGCCAGAGTAGTGAGGGGCAGAACGGGCAGACACCGTTTCTGGTGGCTGAAATGCTGGCGTGGCCTTGCTTTACCATGGTTGAGCGTTTTACGTTTGAACCGCCTTTTATCGTCCTTGAGCAGAGAACCGCGACTCGCGTTCGTCGATGTCGGGTACGGCTTCCGGCAGTGATTGCGGTCAGACAATGTGGTGAGGTTGCGCTCCCCGTACCGGGTATGCGTCAACGTCTGGCGGCAGCAAAAGCTGAAATAGTTCGTCAGACAGCCTTCTGTAATGAAGTACCTGTCAGGGAGTGTCAGTCGTTGACGCGACCGGAACAGCGTCGCCGCGCCACCCTTATTGACGGTGCAACGGTACAGGAAAAAGCAGGGATTTTGTGGCAAGACTACTTGCGCCAAAGGATGAAGCCATGAAGATAGCGATGGTGTCGGCGTCTGACGAATGCGGCGCATTGACTGACTGGGTCATTGAAAATCGGCCAGGTTCGGCACAACTAGAGCGCTGGATTATGGATCCCGTGCCGGATGTGGCGGAGCAGGTTCTGGATACACTGGAGGCTCAGTGGTTACTGACACCTGCCGATATCCTGATTTTTGCGGCCAGTCCACTTGGCGATGAGCTGGCAACACGACTGGCCTGGCGACTGGGTGGCGGCAGTATTTGTCAGGCGAGGACACTGGACGCGCAACAAGGTCTGGTCAGTAAATCCCACTGGGGCAATGCGTTGAACGCCACGCTTAAAATTACGGCGAGACCTTTGTGTCTGTCACTGGCGCGACAGGCTGAGGAGCGTGTTTCGCATCATCCCCTGCCCACCATGTTTGAGCGCCGGCTTGAGCTTATGGCGCGCCCGGACTGGCTGGAAACGGTGGATACTATAGAAAAGGTCAGCACTCATCCTCTGTTACTGGCTAAATACGTGCTGGTTGTTGGACAGGGGAACCGTGATGTTGGCGTGGAGACCATTTCCACGCTGGCACAGTCGATGAAAGCCGAAGTAGGGTACAGCCGTGCGCGGGTGATGAATGGCGGGTTTGACGCTGAACGTGTGATTGGGATCTCCGGTCATTTACTCTCCCCGGATGTCTGTATTATCGCGGGGGCCTCTGGTGCGGCGGCGTTGATGGCTGGAGTTCGCCACAGCCAGTTTGTCGTGGCGATAAATAGTGATCCCAACTCCCCTGTTTTCTTCCAGGCTGATGTCGGCGTTGTCGATGACTGGCTACCGGTGCTGGAGGCGCTGGCAGCCTTCGCCAAAACCTAATTCAGCTTTTTGGCTAACGTCCAGACATCGATGTTAGTGGTTGAAAGCGCCGCAACTCCTGCTTTCATCGCATTACGGGCATCTTCTTCATCACATACCAGGCCGCCGGCAATCAGCGGCTGGCGTATTTTTTCCGTCACCCATCCCAGCACTTTTGGCATGCACCCCGGCAGAATTTCAATACAGTCCGGGTTTGATTGCGCCACCTGTTTATCGATGCTGTGAAAGGAGATGGAGTCAACGATAAACAGGCGATGGATGCAGAAAAAACCCTCCGCTCGTGCGGCTTTCAGCATTGCCGCTTTAGTACTGATGATTCCGTCCGCTTCGGTAACCAGTTTCAGAAACTGAATGACCACCTCTTTATTTGATGCCCCTTCCAGCAGGTCTACGTGGATAAATGCGTATTTTCCGGCGTTCTTAATTTTCTTCACGATGTTACTGATAGTACAGATGTTACCGTACAGAACAGAGATGAACTGACATTCAGAATCGATGGCGAGTTGCAGACTGGCGTTGTCTTTTACGGCGGCAATCACCGGATTCTGGCGGAGCAGGTGTAACAGAGGCATAGATTATCCTTATTATTTAACCAAAGCGGTAAATGATGCCAAAACCCGACGGTGGGTAGCGCCACTGTTGTAGCGTTTTTTCATCACACAGAAGTCGACAGGTTCCACATTCCAGACAGCCACGAAAATCGACCCGCAGTTCTCCTTCTGGCGTAAGGGAAAAAAGTCCAGCCGGGCAAGATGCGATCAGCCGTTCTGCGACGCTGCGATCGACACTGCTGGCCGGAACGATAGGGGAAATGTCGGGAGGCTGCCAGACATTGTGGGCTACAGACATCGTAAACTCCTGATAATATCGCCAGCCAGATGACGCAGGCCGTGACGGCGAAACTGACGCCAGATGATCTGGCGCAGAGGGGCGACCGGGCGCTCGCCCTGGTGCCATATCTCGTGAGAAATATCGTCCATTAATTCGGGCCACTGGTGATACCATCCCTGGCGCTGCAACAGCGCGGGCATATCACGATAGCGGTGCATAACGTCCCACAACAGACTGTGCTGGATATCGCGATGATAGGCTGGAAACAGATTTTGCGGCGTGCATTTCAGGCAGGCGTTGATGAGCGTGTGCGCGGCTGCCTGAGCGCCGATGAGCGCCATATCCATCCCTCGTACGGAAAAACCGGTATTGACGCAACTGCGTAGCGCATCCCCTACTAACAGCCAGCCTTCTCCCGCGTACTGCACCGGCAGGCTGTGTAATCCGCCTTCCGGCACCAGATGTGCGCCATATTCCAGTGTTTCACTTCCTTTGAGTAAAGGGTGTAGCGCCGGATGCATTTTGAGCCGCTCCAGCAGGTCGACTGCCGGGATGTCGCTTTGAGCGACCGTGGAGAGCGGACAAACGACGCCAAACGAGAGCGTTTCTTTATTGGTGTATAAAAACGCGCCGCCGGGCAGCGCGCCGCAAACGTCTCCACTGAACAGCATCGCGGCGCCTTCCTCTGAAGATAACCGGAAGCGATCTTCAAGTATCTGTCGATCCAGCGCCAGCGTCTCTTTAATTCCCAGCGCCATTGCGGCTGTCGAAGGACGTGACTGAAAGCCATAGCGTTCGGCCAGAACGCTATTTGCCCCTTCCGCGAGAACCACGTATCGACCGCGAAGCGTTTCATCATCGGCAACCACACCGCAGACTCTGCCATCTTCTATATGTAGCGCGTCAACCGTTATACCATTGATAAATTGCACGCCTTCCGCTTCCGCCTGGGCGACGAACCACGGATCGAAACGGGCACGTAGCACACTCCACGAGTCCCCCTCCGGACGCAGACTGGAGTAGGTTGTTGCGCCATGACGGGTTAAAAGTGTGAGATTTTCCTGGGTAATACGGCGTTCAAGTGGCGCGGATTGGTGGGCATCGGGGAGGAGTTCGGTGAGCGCATGACAGTACAGGCGTCCACCGGAAAGGTTTTTACTGCCAGGTAATTCGCCGCGCTCAAGAAGCAGAACCGACAGTCCGGCGCGTGCGCAGCGTAAAGCACACGCGGTGCCTGCTATCCCTGCACCGATGATAATAATATCAAAATCGTCAGACATATCGTGCTCCAGATATCCAGAGCACATAACCCTAACAGAATGTTAGTTAAAGAATATTGACCCTCAGCACATCCGCTGGAATCACTCGCCGCGGTAGACACAGCCCGCAGTACAGGTCTCTTTCACCATCACCGCGCTCAGCAGAGGGACTGCCGGTTTGACCTGATCCCAAATCCATTTCGCCAGTACTTCGCTGGTCGGGTTTTCGAGACCGGGAATATCGTTCAGGTAGTAATGATCAAGCCTGTCATAAGTCGGCTTAAATGCGGCTTTTAACTCAGCAAAATCCATGATCCAACCGGTATGCGGGCAGACTTCACCGGTAATTTCAAGACGCACCATAAATGAGTGACCATGCAGGCGGCCACATTTATGCCCTTCCGGTACGTGTGGCAGGCGGTGAGCGGCTTCGAAGGTGAAATCTTTAAACAAGGTGGTGGACATTATTTACTCTCAAGAATGCAAAAAAACGCCGTAGGGTACCGTAAAGTACAATTTTTATCATTAGTTAAAAGGGCGCTGAGCAGCAGAATGCCACATATAGATGGGAAATATTAAATAACTATTTATATATCATGTGGTTATTTAATCGTTTTTGTCGTTAATAACTATAGCTAAAACAGGTTAGTTCATTTGGTTATTTGTTATTTCCATCCCTTCTTTAATTGTTACTATCACCGCCGTTACCCTAATACTCGTCATACTTCGAGCTGCATGTGCGTTGGCTTCACTCTCTCACCCCAGTCACTTACTTTAGTAAGCTCCTGGGGATTCGCTCATTTGCCGCCTTCCTGCAACTCGAATTATTTAGAGTATTTTCATCTCTTTTGTTTTAGGCGCTCTGGCGCGAAAACAGCTTTGCTTACTGGAACATAACGACGCATGACGACACAGGCCCCACCTTCCGCTTTGCTTCCGCTGAACCCGGAGCAACTGGCACGCCTTCAGGCGGCCACCACCGATCTTACGCCCACGCAGCTTGCATGGGTTTCTGGCTATTTCTGGGGCACGCTGAATCAGCAACCCGGCGCAGCCGTTGCAGCACCCGCTCCCGTGGCGGAAATGCCGGGCATCACACTGATCTCCGCATCCCAAACGGGCAATGCGCGTCGTGTGGCGGAAGCGCTGCGTGATGACCTGCTGGCAGCAAAACTCAGCGTCACGCTGGTTAACGCAGGCGACTACAAATTCAAACAAATCGCCAATGAAAAGCTGCTGGTTGTCGTCACGTCTACCCAGGGAGAAGGTGAACCGCCGGAAGAAGCCGTCGCGTTGCATAAGTTCCTGTTCTCTAAAAAAGCACCGAAGCTCGACAACACCGCATTTGCCATTTTTGGTCTGGGTGACACGTCATACGAATTTTTCTGCCAGTCGGGCAAAGATTTTGACAGCAAGCTGGCGGAACTCGGCGGTGAGCGTTTGTTGGATCGCGTTGACGCCGATGTGGAATACCAGGCCGCCGCCGCCGAATGGCGTGCCCGTGTGGTTGAGGTGTTGAAATCACGAGCACCGATTGCGACACCGGCTCAGGCGGTTGCCAGCGGCGCAGTGAATGAGATCCACTCCAGCCCGTATACCAAAGAAGCGCCGTTAAGCGCGGCGTTATCCGTGAATCAAAAAATCACCGGACGCGATTCAGAGAAAGATGTTCGCCATATCGAAATCGATCTCGGTGATTCGGGTCTGCGCTACCAGCCAGGCGACGCGCTTGGCGTCTGGTATCAAAACGATCCGGCGCTGGTGAAAGAGATGGTGGAGCTGGTCTGGCTGAAAGGCGATGAGCCCGTTACGGTCAATGGCCAGTCTCTCCCGCTGACCGAAGCGCTACAGTGGCATGTCGAACTGACCGTTAATACCGCCAATATCGTTGAAAACTATGCCACCTTAACGCGCAGTGAATCGTTGTTGCCGCTGGTCGGCGATAAGGCACAGTTGCAGCATTACGCAACCACGACGCCTGTCGTCGATATGCTGCGCTTCTCACCAGCGCAACTGGATGCTCAGGCGTTGGTCGACCTGCTGCGTCCGTTAACGCCGCGCCTTTATTCCATTGCGTCGTCTCAGGCGGAAGTGGAGAGCGAAGTGCACATCACCGTGGGGGCGGTGCGTTATGAAGTGGAAGGCCGTGCGCGTGCCGGTGGCGCATCCAGCTTCCTCGCCGATCGCGTCGAAGAAGATGGCGAAGTGCGAGTGTTCATCGAACATAATGATAACTTCCGTCTGCCAACGAATCCTGAAACCCCGGTGATCATGATTGGTCCGGGGACGGGCATCGCGCCGTTCCGCGCCTTTATGCAGCAGCGCGCCGCCGACGAAGCGTCCGGTAAAAACTGGCTGTTTTTTGGCAATCCCCACTTTACCGAAGATTTCCTCTACCAGGTGGAATGGCAGCGTTACGTCAAAGAAGGCGTGCTGAGCCGCATTGATCTTGCCTGGTCTCGGGACCAAAAAGAAAAAGTCTACGTACAAGATAAACTGCGCGAACAGGGCGCAGAACTGTGGCGCTGGATTAATGACGGTGCGCACATTTATGTTTGCGGCGACGCCAATCGCATGGCGAAAGACGTTGAGCAGGCATTGCTGGAAGTGATTGCTGAATTCGGCGCGATGGACGCGGAGTCAGCGGATGAATTTTTAAGTGAGCTGCGCGTTGAGCGCCGTTATCAGCGAGATGTCTACTAATGAGCGAAAAACATCCAGGGCCCCTGGTGGTCGAAGGTAAACTGGCAGACGCCGAGCGCATGAAGCTGGAAAGCAACTATCTGCGCGGCACCATTGCTGAAGATTTAAATGACGGTCTCACCGGCGGTTTCAAAGGTGACAACTTCCTGCTGATCCGTTTTCACGGAATGTACCAGCAGGATGACCGTGACATCCGCGCCGAGCGTGCAGAGCAGAAGCTGGAGCCGCGTCACGCGATGTTGCTTCGCTGCCGTCTGCCGGGTGGCGTTATCACCACCAAACAGTGGCAGGCGATTGATAAGTTTGCCCATGACAACACCATTTACGGCAGTATTCGCCTGACCAACCGTCAGACGTTTCAGTTTCACGGGATTCTGAAGAAGAACGTGAAGCCGGTGCACCAGATGCTGCACTCCGTGGGGCTGGACGCGCTGGCGACTGCCAATGATATGAACCGTAACGTGCTGTGCACCTCGAACCCGTACGAGTCTGAGCTGCATGCTGAAGCCTACGAGTGGGCGAAAAAGATCTCCGAGCATCTGCTGCCGCGCACCCGCGCGTATGCTGAAATTTGGCTCGATCAGGAAAAAGTCGCGACGACGGATGAAGAGCCGATCCTCGGTCAGACCTATCTGCCGCGTAAGTTTAAAACCACGGTCGTGATCCCGCCGCAGAACGACATCGATCTGCACGCCAACGACATGAACTTTGTCGCCGTGGCGGAAAACGGCAAGCTGGTTGGCTTTAACCTGCTGGTGGGCGGCGGTCTTTCTATCGAGCACGGTAACAAGAAAACCTATGCCCGTACGGCGAGCGAATTTGGCTATCTGCCGCTGGAGCATACGCTGGCCGTGGCGGAGGCGGTGGTCACCACCCAGCGCGACTGGGGCAACCGTACCGATCGTAAGAATGCGAAAACCAAATACACGCTGGAACGCGTAGGGGTTGAGACGTTCAAAGCGGAAGTGGAACGTCGTGCGGGCATTAAATTTGAGCCGATTCGTCCGTATGAATTCACCGGTCGCGGCGATCGGATTGGCTGGGTGAAAGGCATCGACAATAAATGGCATCTGACGCTGTTTATCGAAAATGGCCGAATCCTCGATTATCCGGGACGTCCGCTAAAAACGGGCCTGCTGGAGATTGCGAAAATCCATAAAGGCGAGTTCCGAATAACTGCGAATCAGAATCTGATCATCGCTGGCGTACCGGAAAGCCAGAAAGCGAAGATTGAGAAGATCGCGCAAGAGAGCGGTCTGATGAACACCGTGACGCCGCAGCGTGAGAACTCCATGGCCTGCGTGTCGTTCCCGACCTGTCCGCTGGCGATGGCGGAGGCCGAACGTTTCCTGCCGACATTTATCGACAAGATTGATAGTCTGATGGCGAAACATCACGTCAGTGATGAGCATATTGTGATGCGCGTGACAGGCTGCCCGAACGGCTGCGGTCGCGCGATGCTGGCAGAAGTAGGGCTGGTGGGGAAAGCGCCAGGTCGTTATAACCTGCATCTCGGCGGTAACCGAATGGGGACGCGTATCCCGCGGATGTTCAAAGAGAATATCACCGAGCCGGAAATTCTCGACTCGCTGGATGAACTGATTGGGCGCTGGGTGAAAGAGCGCGAAGCGGGTGAAGGCTTCGGTGACTTTACGGTGCGTGCGGGCATTATTCGCCCGGTGCTCGATCCCGCCCGGGATTTCTGGGAATAACCCATCCTTTGCCCGGTGGCGCTTCGCTTACCGGGCCTACGGGTTTTGTAGGCCGGGCAAACGCAGGGCCGCCCGGTAAAACAGGCAAACGAGGTTCTTATGTCCGTACTCGATCTAAACGCGCTGAATGCATTGCCGAAGGTAGAGCGTGTGATGGCGCTGGCTGAAATCAACAGCCAACTGGAAAAACGTGACGCAGAGGGACGTGTGGCGTGGGCGCTGGAGAATTTGCCTGGCGAATACGTCCTCTCATCAAGCTTTGGGATTCAGGCGGCGGTCAGCCTGCATCTGGTCAATCAGATCCGCCCGGATATCCCGGTGATCCTGACCGATACTGGCTATCTGTTCCCGGAAACTTACCAGTTTATTGATGAGTTAACGGACAAACTCAGGCTGAACCTGAAGGTCTACCGTGCGAGTGAGAGTGCCGCCTGGCAGGAAGCGCGCTACGGTAAGCTGTGGGAGCAGGGCGTTGAAGGTATTGAGAAATACAATGAGATCAACAAAGTCGAACCGATGAACCGGGCATTGCAGGAACTGAATGCGCAAACCTGGTTTGCGGGACTGCGGCGCGAGCAGTCCGGCAGCCGTGCGCATTTGCCCGTGCTGGCTATCCAGCGTGGGGTCTTTAAAGTGCTGCCGATTATCGACTGGGATAACCGTACGGTTTATCAATACCTGCAAAAGCATGGGCTGAAATACCATCCACTGTGGGATCAGGGCTATCTTTCCGTAGGGGATACGCACACCACGCGTAAATGGGAACCCGGCATGGCAGAAGAAGAGACCCGCTTCTTTGGCCTGAAGCGCGAGTGCGGGCTGCATGAAGGTTGAAACAAATCCCCCTCCGGCAGTCTGACAGTAGGGCCGGATAATGGCATTGCCTTATCCGGCCTTATGCTTAGCTCGCTTTCGCTAATTCTTTTACGAGCGGCAGCATAATACGCATTACGTCGCGATTACGATGTTCAATGCGTCCGGGCAGGGCTTTGTCGATATGCTGTTGATTATCCAGACGCACATCGTGCCAGCTATTTCCCGCCGGGAAAGAGGCGGTTTTGGCGCGCTGTTGGTAACCATCTTTCTTGCCAAGATTCCAGTTCGTTGCCTCAACGGACAACACCGAAATTCCCGCTTTATCGAAGACCTCAGCGTCATTGCAACAACCGGTGCCTTTGGGATAGTCCTTATTCAGGCCAGGATTACTGGTGGCGGCAATGCCATGATTGCGCGCAATCGCTAATGCACGGTCGCGGGTTAATTTGCGTACGGCTTCCGGGGTGCTTTGCCCGCTATTAAAATACAGTTTGTCACCGACGATCAGGTTATCGAGATTAATCACCAGCAGCGTATTTTTCTTCTCTGCCGCGCTCATGCGTTTCAGCAGGTTTTCAGCCCCCAGCTTTCCCTCTTCCTCGCCGCTGGTGGCAATAAAACGAATACCGTATTCCGTCGGCACATCTTTCAGGCGTTCTGCCAGTTCGAGCATAACGCCCAGACCGGCGGCGTTATCATCCACCCCTTGCAGCGTAAGCCCGCCAAGATTCGCGTCGGTGTCGGCGTCACTTTGCGGCGCGTAGGTATCCAGATGCGCCATGATAATAATCTGCTGCGGGGCTTTGCCTTCGTGAGCGGCAATGACGGTACTGCCAGTGACGTTATGCCAGTTTTTGCGATTATTTTTGGCGGTATAAATATAGCGACTGTTGAACGTGCGGATATCACTGCGATAGCCCATCTGCTCAAACTGCTGGCGTAAATAGTCGGCAGATAACATTTCTGCCGGAGAGCCGGTCATCCTTCCCGGGAAAACGGTCGCAATATGACGGGTCTGCGTTGTCGCAAATTCACCCGGTTTTGGCGATGACGCCTGAGCGGGGACAATAAAGCATACGCCGAGCGCCAGGAGGGCGGAAAGACGGCGCGTTGCGGAAAACATAGTGAATCCTTAATAGCCAGCGGGGGAAGCCCTGAATACAAAGCAAAAATTTTAACCCATCTAGTATGAAACTGTGACTTCGCTAAAACAATTTCATTTGCTCTTAAATGCCCGAATTCCGGCGGGTTAAGCACTTTTTGATATTTGCTTTGCCAGATCGTTATTCCTTTGAGGAACTACTCATTCCAATTCGTAATTTCATTCGTTCTCCTGCGCTCCCTATAGTCGGGTTATCTGACGTGCTCGACATTCGCGGTATTGTAAAGGAACGGTTATGGACCAAAAACGACTCACCCACCTGCGACAGCTGGAGGCCGAAAGCATCCACATCATTCGCGAGGTGGCAGCAGAATTTTCGAACCCGGTAATGCTGTACTCCATCGGTAAAGATTCCAGCGTCATGCTGCATCTTGCCCGTAAGGCATTTTACCCGGGATCGCTACCGTTTCCGCTGCTGCATGTCGATACCGGCTGGAAGTTCCGCGAGATGTATGAATTCCGCGATCGTACCGCCAAAGCGTACGGCTGCGAGCTGCTGGTACATAAAAACCCGGAAGGAGTGGCGATGGGTATCAATCCGTTTGTCCACGGCAGCGCCAAACACACCGACATTATGAAAACCGAAGGGCTGAAGCAGGCGCTAAACAAATACGGTTTTGACGCCGCATTTGGCGGCGCGCGTCGCGATGAAGAAAAGTCGCGGGCGAAAGAGCGTATTTACTCCTTCCGCGACCGCTTTCATCGCTGGGACCCGAAAAACCAGCGTCCAGAACTGTGGCACAACTACAACGGGCAGATTAACAAAGGCGAAAGTATCCGCGTCTTCCCGCTGTCCAACTGGACGGAACAGGATATCTGGCAGTACATCTGGCTGGAAAACATCGAGATCGTCCCACTGTATCTGGCGGCAGAGCGCCCGGTACTGGAGCGAGACGGCATGTTAATGATGATTGATGACGATCGCATCGACCTGCAGCCTGGCGAAATGATCAAAAAGCGGATGGTGCGTTTCCGTACCCTCGGCTGCTGGCCGCTGACCGGCGCCGTCGAGTCAAACGCACAAACGCTGCCGGAAATCATTGAAGAGATGCTGGTCTCGACCACCAGTGAACGTCAGGGACGCGTGATTGACCGCGACCAGGCGGGCTCTATGGAGCTGAAGAAACGTCAGGGGTATTTCTAAGGAGCCGCCATGAACACCACACTTGCACAACAAATCGCTAATGAAGGCGGCGTCGAAGCCTGGATGGTTGCCCAACAACATAAAAGTCTGCTGCGCTTTTTAACCTGCGGTAGCGTGGATGACGGCAAAAGCACCCTGATCGGTCGCCTGTTGCACGACACGCGGCAGATTTATGAAGATCAGCTGTCATCGTTGCATAACGACAGCAAACGTCACGGTACGCAGGGCGAGAAGCTGGATTTAGCGCTGCTGGTGGATGGGCTACAGGCCGAGCGTGAGCAGGGGATTACCATTGACGTGGCGTATCGCTATTTCTCCACTGAGAAGCGTAAATTTATCATTGCCGATACCCCTGGGCATGAGCAATACACCCGGAATATGGCGACTGGCGCGTCAACCTGCGATCTGGCGATCCTGCTGATCGACGCCCGTAAAGGCGTGCTGGATCAGACCCGTCGCCACAGCTTTATTTCAACACTGCTGGGGATCAAACACCTGGTCGTGGCGATCAATAAAATGGATCTGGTCGACTACAGCGAAGAGACCTTTGCGCGCATTCGTGAAGATTATCTGACCTTTGCCGAACAGTTGCCGGGGAATCTGGATATTCGCTTTGTGCCGCTCTCCGCACTGGAGGGCGACAACGTCGCCTCCCAGAGCGTCAGCATGCCGTGGTACAGCGGCCCGACTTTGCTTGAAGTGCTGGAGACGGTTGAGATCCAACGCGTGGTCGATAGCCAGCCAATGCGCTTCCCGGTGCAGTACGTAAACCGTCCAAACCTCGATTTCCGCGGCTATTCCGGTACGCTGGCTTCTGGCCGCGTTAAGGTGGGACAGCGTGTGAAGGTGCTGCCGTCCGGTGTGGAATCCAGCGTGGCGCGGATCGTCACCTTTGATGGCGATCTGGACGAAGCCTTTGCCGGGGAAGCGATCACCCTCGTCCTGAAAGACGAGATTGATATCAGCCGCGGCGATCTGCTGCTGGCAGCGGATGAAAGTTTACCTGCTGTACAGAGTGCCGCCGTTGACGTGGTCTGGATGGCGGAACAGCCGCTGGCGCCGGGGCAAAGTTACGAAATCAAAATCGCCGGTAAAAAGACCCGTGCTCGCGTTGATCATGTTCAGTATCAGGTGGATATCAACAATCTGACGCAGCGTGAGGTGGACAATCTGCCGCTGAACGGCATTGGTCTGGTGAATCTGACCTTTGATGAGCCGCTGGTGCTTGATACCTATCAGCAAAACCCGGTGACCGGCGGGCTGATCTTTATCGATCGTCTGAGTAACGTCACCGTGGGGGCCGGTATGGTCCGCGAACCGATTGTACAGGAGACCGCCGCGCCGTCAGAATTCAGCGCCTTTGAGCTGGAACTGAATGCGCTGGTACGTCGTCACTTCCCGCACTGGGGCGCTCGCGATCTGCTGGGAGGAAAATAATGGCGCTGCATGACGAAAACGTCGTCTGGCATGCTCATCCCGTCACGCCGCAACAGCGCGAGCAACACCACGGTCATCGTGGTGTTGTGCTGTGGTTTACCGGGCTGTCCGGGTCCGGTAAATCGACCGTCGCCGGGGCGCTGGAAGAGGCGCTGCATCAACTGGGCGTCAGTACCTATTTGCTGGATGGCGATAACGTTCGCCACGGCCTGTGCAGCGATCTGGGGTTCAGCGATGCCGATCGGAAAGAGAACATCCGTCGCGTGGGCGAAGTCGCAAACCTGATGGTGGATGCTGGACTGGTGGTACTGACGGCGTTTATTTCTCCGCACCGTGCGGAGCGGCAAATGGTGCGCGAACGCGTCGGTGAGGGGCGCTTTATTGAAGTGTTCGTGGATACGCCGCTGGAAATCTGTGAAGCCCGCGATCCAAAAGGGTTATACAAAAAAGCGCGCGCTGGCGAATTGCGCAACTTCACCGGAATTGATTCCGTTTACGAAGCGCCTGAATCGCCAGAGGTTCATCTCAATGGCGAACAATTAGTAACAAATTTGGTCGCCCAATTATTAGACCTGCTCAGACAGAGCGATATTATCAGATCCTGAGACACCTGACCTCTGTGTACGGTCAGTCAAGGTTACAGGATTCACTATGCGCAATAGCCAGAACATCACACTCACAACGACAGACGCGTTTGCTACTGATGACGAAACCACCTGGTCGCTGCCGGGCGCGGTGGTGGGTTTCGCGTCATGGCTGCTGGCGTTGGGGATCCCCTTTCTGGTGTATGGTCCTAATACGTTGTTTTTCTTCATCTACACCTGGCCTTTCTTCCTGGCGTTGATGCCCGTTGCGGTGGTCGTGGGTATCGCGCTGCATTCCCTGCTCAAGGGCAAATTGCGCTACAGCATTGTCGCAACGCTGCTGACCGTTTGCGCAATGTTCGGCGCACTGTTTATGTGGTTGCTGGGCTAAAGCGCGACGGCTGTCCATAATTCAAACCGTAACTAACAATGAGATGATGTTCTCAGGGTTCTGGGTATACGTTATAAAGGGCAATTGTGGTACATTTGCCCGCGTTGTTGCGGCTTTCCCGCCTGCAAACGTCGTGTCGTTTGCGGAAGTATGGGAGGATGATGCCGTTTTTCAGGGGGCAGGATGGGTAAACTAACGCTGCTGTTGCTGGCTTTACTGGTCTGGCTACAGTATTCACTGTGGTTCGGTAAGAACGGCATACATGATTACAGTCGCGTCAATGATGACGTGGCGGCGCAGCAGGCGACGAACGCCAAACTTAAAGCACGTAACGATCAGCTCTTTGCCGAAATTGACGATCTCAATGGCGGTCAGGAGGCTATCGAGGAGCGTGCACGCAACGAACTCAGCATGACTAAGCCGGGCGAAACGTTTTATCGTCTGGTGCCCGACGCGTCTAAACGCGCGCAAACTGCGGGGCAAAATACTCGTTAAACCAGCCCAGGAAATCACATGGCAGCCACTTTATTGGATGTTTGCGCCGTGGTGCCGGCGGCCGGATTTGGCCGCCGTATGCAAACGGAATGTCCGAAGCAATATCTCTCGATCGGCAATAAAACCATTCTCGAACACTCGGTCTTTGCGCTGCTGGCGCATCCTCGGGTGACCCGCGTGATCATCGCGATAAGCCCCGGCGACAGCCGCTTTGCCCAACTCTCTCTGGCGCAGCATCCGCAAATTACCGTCGTGGACGGGGGAAATGAACGCGCAAACTCCGTGCTGGCCGGATTGCAGGCCGCCGGAGACGCCGAATGGGTGCTGGTACATGATGCGGCGCGCCCTTGTTTACATCAGGATGATTTAGCGCGTCTGCTGGCGCTTAGCGAAACCAGTCGCACTGGCGGGATCCTTGCCGCACCGGTGCGCGATACTATGAAACGCGCAGAGCCAGGCAAAACCGCCATCGCCCATACGGTCGAACGTAACGATTTATGGCACGCGCTGACGCCGCAATTTTTCCCTCGCGAGCTGTTGCATGACTGTCTGACGCGCGCGCTGAATGAAGGGGCGACCATCACCGATGAAGCCTCGGCGCTGGAATATTGCGGCTTCCATCCACAGCTTGTTGAAGGACGGGCTGATAACATCAAAGTAACCCGTCCGGAAGATTTAGCGCTGGCTGAATTTTACCTGACCCGAACAATTCAGACATAAAATCATTCGAGATGCATCGAGGCGGCAACGGAGCGAATCCCAGGAGCTGACTAAAGTAAGTGACTGGGGTGAGCGAAGGCAGCCAACAAAGAGGCAGCCTGAAGGATGAGGTGTATAACAGGAGAAAGCATAATGCGAATCGGACACGGTTTTGACGTACACGCCTTTGGCGGGGAAGGCCCAATTATCATTGGTGGCGTGCGTATCCCCTATGAGAAGGGGCTGCTGGCGCATTCTGATGGCGATGTCGCGCTGCATGCGCTCACCGACGCGCTGCTTGGTGCGGCGGCACTGGGTGACATTGGCAAGCTGTTTCCGGATACCGATCCGGCGTTTAAAGGCGCAGACAGCCGTGAGCTGTTGCGCGAAGCCTGGCGTCGGATCCAGGCAAAAGGTTATACCCTGGGCAACGTCGATGTGACCATTATTGCTCAGGCGCCGAAGATGCTGCCGCACATCCCGCAAATGCGCGTGTTTATTGCTGAAGACCTCGGTTGTCACATGGATGATGTGAACGTGAAGGCCACCACCACGGAAAAACTCGGTTTTACCGGGCGTGGGGAAGGGATTGCCTGCGAAGCGGTGGCGTTACTCATTAAGGCCGCGAAATGACAGAGTTTGAAAATCTCACGTATCTCCACGGTAAGCCGCAAGGCTCCGGGCTGCTGAAAGCCAGTCCGGAAGATTTTGTGGTGGTCGAAGATTTGGGTTTCGAACCGGATGGCGAAGGTGAACACATTCTGGTGCGTATTCTTAAAAACGGTTGCAACACTCGTTTTGTGGCTGACGCGCTGGCGAAGTTTCTGAAAATTCATGCCCGCGAAGTGAGTTTTGCCGGGCAAAAGGATAAGCATGCGGTCACCGAACAGTGGCTGTGCGCGCGCCTACCGGGCAAAGATATGCCCGACCTGAGCGCTTTCCAGCTTGAAGGCTGCAAGGTGCTGGAATATGCGCGTCACAAACGCAAGCTACGTTTAGGCGCGCTGAAGGGCAATGCGTTCACGCTGGTGCTGCGGGAAGTCAGCCATCGTGATGAAGTGGAATCCCGTCTGCAAGCGATAAACGCTGGCGGCGTACCGAACTATTTCGGTGCTCAGCGTTTTGGCATCGGCGGCAGCAATCTGCAAGGTGCGCTGCGCTGGGCGCAAAGCGATGCACCGGTCCGGGATCGCAATAAACGCAGTTTTTGGTTGTCGGCGGCCCGCAGTGCGTTGTTTAATCAAATTGTCAGCGAGCGTCTGAAAAAAACAGACTTTAATCAAGTTGTTGACGGCGATGCGCTACAATTAGCGGGACGCGGAAGCTGGTTTGTCGCCACGCAAGAAGAGCGGGCGGAATTACAGCGTCGTGTCGATGAAAAAGAACTGATGGTGACGGCTTCGCTTCCCGGCAGCGGCGAGTGGGGAACCCAGCGGGATGCACTGGCGTTCGAACAGTCCGCGATTGCCGAGGAGACCGCGTTGCAGTCGCTGCTGCTGCGTGAAAAAGTCGAGGCTTCGCGAAGAGCGATGCTGCTCTATCCGCAGCAATTAAGCTGGAACTGGTGGGATGACGTCACCGTCGAGTTACGCTTTTGGCTGCCGGCGGGGAGCTTTGCCACCAGCGTTGTGAGGGAACTGATCAACACAATGGGTGATTATGCGCATATTGCTGAGTAACGATGATGGGGTCCACGCGCCCGGTATACAAACGCTGGCGAAAGCCCTGCGGGAGTTTGCTGATGTACAGGTCGTCGCCCCGGATCGGAACCGCAGCGGTGCGTCAAACTCGCTGACGCTTGAATCCTCTCTCCGGACGTTTACCTTCGAGAACGGCGATATCGCCGTACAGATGGGCACGCCCACCGACTGCGTGTACCTGGGCGTTAATGCGCTCATGCGCCCGCGCCCGGACATCGTGGTCTCGGGAATTAATGCCGGCCCTAACCTGGGGGATGACGTTATCTATTCCGGCACCGTCGCGGCGGCAATGGAAGGGCGTCATCTTGGTTTTCCGGCGCTTGCCGTGTCGTTAGACGGGCATCAGCATTACGAGACCGCGGCGGCCATCACCTGTCGGATCTTACGCGCCCTGCGGCGTGAACCGCTGCGTACCGGACGGATCCTCAATATCAACGTGCCCGACTTACCGTTGGATCAGATCAAAGGCATTCGCGTGACGCGTTGCGGCAGTCGTCATCCGGCAGACAAAGTGATCCCACAGGAAGATCCGCGCGGCAACACGCTGTACTGGATTGGCCCACCGGGCGACAAATGCGACGCCGGGCCTGATACCGATTTTGCGGCAGTGGACGAGGGTTACGTGTCCATTACGCCGTTGCATGTAGATTTAACCGCGCACAGCGCGCATGATGTGGTTTCCGACTGGTTAGATAGCGTGGGAGTTGGCACGCAATGGTAAGCAGACGCGTACAGACGCTTCTTGATCAACTGCGCGCACAGGGGATTCGCGATGAGCAGGTGCTTAATGCCCTGGCTGCGGTGCCGCGTGAGAAATTTATTGATGAAGCGTTTGAACATAAAGCCTGGGACAATATCGCGTTGCCGATAGGTCAGGGACAGACGATTTCGCAGCCGTACATGGTGGCGCGAATGACCGAACTCCTCGAACTGACGCCGCAGTCGCGGGTGCTGGAAATTGGCACGGGTTCCGGGTATCAGACGGCGATACTGGCGCACCTGGTACAACAGGTTTGTTCAGTCGAACGTATTAAAGGTTTGCAATGGCAGGCGCGTCGCCGCCTGAAACAGCTCGATTTACACAATGTTTCAACTCGTCACGGTGATGGATGGCAAGGCTGGCAGGCACGCGCGCCATTTGACGCTATTATTGTGACGGCAGCTCCGCCGGAAATTCCGACCGCGTTGATGACGCAACTGGATGAAGGCGGCATTCTCGTCTTGCCCGTGGGTGACGAGCATCAGTTTCTGAAACGGGTGCGTCGTCGGGGCGGCGAATTTATTATCGACACCGTGGAGGCGGTACGTTTTGTTCCCTTAGTTAAAGGGGAACTCGCGTAAAAAGCGGTTCCGAATACCTGGAATTTTCCTGGAGTTTTTGGAACTGGTCAGCGTATCGTGGTCACATTTTCCAGTGCCCATTTGCTGTCTGCACGATTATACGTCACTGGTTGTTAACCAATTTTTCCTGGGGGATAAATGAGCGCGGGAAGCCCAAAATTCACCGTTAGCCGCATTGCGGCACTGTCACTGGTTTCGCTATGGCTGGCGGGTTGTTCAAATTCATCGAATCCGCCTGCGCCGGTAAGCTCCGTCAATGGTAATGCTCCGACGAATACCAGTTCTGGCATGCTGATCACGCCGCCACCGAAAATGGGGACGACGACGTCCGCTCCGCAGACACCGCAAATTCAACCGGTGCAGCGCCCGACGACGCAACCGACGACAGTTCAGCCCGTCGCCGAGCAGCCCGTGCAGATGGAAAACGGACGTATTGTCTACAATCGCCAGTATGGGAACATTCCGAAAGGTAGCTACAACGGCGGCAGTACTTACACCGTTAAAAAAGGCGACACGCTTTTTTATATCGCCTGGATCACCGGGAACGATTTCCGTGACCTGGCGCAACGCAACAACGTCCAGGCCCCGTATGCTCTGAATGTCGGACAAACGCTGCAGGTGGGTAATGCATCGGGCGCGCCTATTACCGGCGGTAATGCGATTACTCAGGCCGATGCAGCAGAGCAAGGAGTTGTGACCAAACCTGCACAAAATTCCGCCGTCGCTGTTGCGTCGAAACCGACAATTACGTATTCTGAGGACTCAGGTGAACAAAGTGCTAACAAAATGTTGCCGAACAACAAGCCTGCTGGGACAGTCGTCACAGCACCTGTAACGGCTCCAGCAGTTAGCGCAACCGAATCGACAGCAAGCAGTTCGTCTACCAGTTCGCCAATCTCCGCATGGCGCTGGCCGACTGACGGCAAAGTGATCGAAAACTTTGGGGCTTCCGAGGGAGGCAATAAAGGGATCGACATTGCAGGCAGTAAGGGACAGGCTATTATCGCGACCGCCGATGGGCGCGTGGTCTATGCCGGTAACGCACTGCGCGGTTACGGTAATCTTATTATCATCAAACACAACGATGATTACCTGAGTGCCTACGCTCATAACGATACAATGCTGGTCCGGGAACAACAAGAAGTGAAGGCAGGACAGAAAATAGCGACGATGGGTAGCACCGGAACCAGTTCTACACGTTTGCATTTTGAAATTCGTTACAAGGGGAAATCCGTAAACCCGCTGCGTTATTTACCGCAGCGATAAAGCGGCGGAACCAGGCTGACACTTGCTAGTTCCGTCAAGGGATCACGGGTAGGAGCCACCTTATGAGTCAGAATACGCTGAAAGTTCATGATTTAAATGAAGATGCGGAGTTTGATGAGAACGGAGTTGAGGTTTTTGACGAAAAAGCCTTAGTTGAAGAGGAACCCAGTGATAACGATTTGGCTGAAGAAGAGCTGTTATCGCAGGGGGCCACACAGCGTGTGTTGGACGCGACTCAGCTTTACCTTGGTGAGATTGGTTATTCGCCACTGTTAACGGCCGAAGAAGAAGTGTATTTTGCGCGTCGCGCACTGCGTGGAGATGTTGCCTCTCGCCGTCGGATGATTGAAAGTAACCTGCGTCTGGTGGTGAAAATTGCCCGCCGTTATGGCAATCGTGGTCTGGCGCTGCTGGATCTGATTGAAGAGGGTAATCTGGGGCTTATCCGTGCCGTCGAGAAGTTTGATCCGGAACGCGGGTTCCGCTTCTCAACATACGCAACCTGGTGGATTCGCCAGACGATTGAACGGGCTATTATGAACCAAACCCGTACCATTCGACTGCCGATTCACATTGTTAAAGAGCTGAACGTCTATCTGCGTACCGCGCGTGAGTTGTCCCATAAACTGGACCACGAACCCAGCGCGGAAGAAATTGCAGAGCAGCTGGATAAGCCGGTTGATGACGTTAGCCGCATGCTTCGTCTTAATGAGCGCATTACCTCGGTAGACACCCCATTAGGGGGCGATTCCGAAAAAGCGTTGCTGGATATCCTGGCCGATGAGAAAGAGAACGGTCCGGAAGACACCACGCAAGATGACGATATGAAACAGAGCATCGTCAAATGGCTGTTCGAACTGAACGCCAAACAGCGTGAAGTGCTGGCACGTCGTTTCGGTCTGCTGGGCTATGAAGCGGCGACACTGGAAGATGTAGGCCGGGAAATCGGTCTGACTCGTGAACGTGTTCGTCAGATTCAGGTTGAAGGCCTGCGCCGTCTGCGTGAAATTCTGCAGACTCAGGGGCTGAATATCGAAGCGCTGTTCCGCGAGTAAGCACTGTTCTAACAAGAAAGGCCAGCCTCTTTGAGGCTGGCCTTTTTCTTTCTGGCTTACCTGGCTGTGATTTCACGGGCGAAGGCGGACGGGCGCATTTTCATGCGTATTCAGGTTTGTTAATCAGGCATCATTTTCTTGATTAGCAGGGCGAATTGCGCACGTTCCTCGTCATTCAACCGTCCCAGAAACTCCTCGTCCACCTGGTTTCCCAACGGCATGCTTACCTTCAGCAATGCTTCTCCATCAGGAGTCAGATAAACGAAGCGGCGACGTTTATCCAGCGGATCGTTCTCACGCCTCACCAGCCCACGCGTTTCCATCCGGCTCAGCATTTCCGCCAGCGTCGCTTTAGTACTGACGGCGGCTTCCGTCAGGTTAACCTGTTCAATGCCAGGACGTTCCGCAATGGCACGCATCACCGCGTACTGTGGTTTAGTGAGATCCGGCAACGCGTGCTGCCAACGAGCCGTATGTCGCTGGAACAGCTGGCGTAACAGATGAAACGCTTTATTCCGTAACTCCATGAAAACTCCAGGCTAAAAATCATTCCTTCTATCATAACGGGTAACACCGCGTTTTTTAACGAGGAAATCTTAAGCTATACGTGCGAAAAAAAACGGGTGATCTTGTCGCCGTTGTTTCATCAGGGTAATTTAATTGAAAATGTTCGTATGCGAACAAATTATGGAGTGATGAATGAGACTGATTGTGGGGATGACCGGAGCAACAGGGGCGCCGCTGGGCGTGGCGTTGTTGCAAGCGCTGCGGAAGATGCCGGATGTGGAAACGCATCTGGTGATGTCGAAGTGGGCCAAAACCACTATTGAACTGGAAACGCCTTACCGTGCGCGTGATGTCGCCGGACTGGCGGATTTTTGCCATAGCCCGGCGGATCAGGCGGCGACAATCTCGTCTGGTTCGTTTCGTACCGACGGCATGATCGTTATTCCCTGCAGCATGAAAACGTTGGCCGGTATACGCGCTGGTTACGCTGACGGTCTGGTAGGACGCGCAGCCGACGTAGTACTGAAAGAAGGACGCAAACTGGTGCTGGTGCCGCGCGAAATGCCGCTCAGCACGATACATCTCGAAAACATGCTCGCGCTTTCCCGCATGGGCGTGGCGATGGTGCCGCCCATGCCCGCTTTCTATAACCATCCACAGTCCGTTGATGATATTACGCAACACATCGTGGCTCGCGTACTGGATCAGTTTGCGCTGGAGCATCCGAATGCGCGCCGCTGGCAGGGGTTACCGCAGACACAGAATTTTTCACAGGAGAATGAATAATGGCATTTGATGATTTGCGCAGCTTTTTGCAGGCGCTCGACGACCAGGGACAATTGCTGAAAATCAGTGAAGAGGTGAACGCGGAGCCGGATCTGGCCGCGGCTGCTAACGCCACTGGCCGTATTGGCGACGGCGCTCCGGCGCTATGGTTCGATAATATTCGTGGTTTTACCGATGCGCGTGTGGCGATGAATACCATCGGCTCCTGGCAAAATCATGCCATTTCATTGGGCTTACCGCCGAATACGCCAGTGAAAAAGCAGATTGATGAGTTTATCCGTCGCTGGGATAAATTTCCGGTCGCCCCGGAACGCCGCGCGAATCCGGCGTGGGCGGAAAACAGCGTTGATGGTGAAGAGATTAATCTGTTCGATATTTTGCCGCTGTTTCGTCTGAATGACGGCGATGGCGGATTTTATCTGGATAAAGCCTGCGTGGTCTCCCGCGATCCGCTCGACCCGGACAACTTCGGCAAGCAGAACGTCGGTATTTATCGGATGGAAGTGAAGGGCAAGCGTAAGCTGGGCCTGCAACCGGTGCCGATGCACGATATCGCGCTGCATCTGCACAAGGCGGAAGCGCGCGGTGAGGATCTGCCGATCGCCATCACGTAGGGTAACGATCCCATCATTACCCTGATGGGCGCGACACCGCTGAAGTACGATCAGTCCGAATATGAAATGGCGGGGGCGCTGCGTGAAAGTCCGTATCCCATCGCCACTGCGCCGTTGACCGGGTTTGATGTGCCGTGGGGATCGGAAGTGATCCTGGAAGGGGTAATTGAAAGTCGCAAACGCGAAATCGAAGGCCCGTTCGGTGAGTTTACCGGCCACTATTCCGGCGGTCGCAATATGACGGTTGTGCGTATTGATAAGGTGTCGTATCGCAACAAACCGATTTTTGAATCCCTCTATCTCGGTATGCCATGGACGGAAATCGACTATCTGATGGGGCCCGCCACCTGCGTTCCGCTGTACCAGCAACTGAAAGCGGAGTTCCCGGAAGTGCAGGCGGTCAACGCCATGTATACCCATGGCCTGCTGGCGATTATCTCGACTAAAAAGCGCTACGGCGGTTTTGCTCGGGCGGTGGGACTGCGTGCGATGACCACGCCACACGGGCTGGGTTACGTGAAGATGGTGATCATGGTGGATGAAGATGTCGATCCATTCAACCTGCCGCAGGTGATGTGGGCGCTGTCGTCGAAGGTCAACCCGGCGGGGGATCTGGTTCAGCTACCGAATATGTCGGTACTGGAGCTGGATCCGGGCTCCAGTCCGGCGGGGATCACCGATAAGCTGATTATCGACGCCACCACGCCCGTAGCACCGGATAACCGTGGTCACTATAGCCAGCCGGTGTGCGATCTTCCGGAAACCAAAGCCTGGGCTGAAAAGCTGACTGCCATGCTGGCCAACCGTAAATAAGGAGCCTCAGATGATTTGCCCACGTTGTGCCGATGAACATATTGAAGTGATGGCGACCTCGCCCGTGAAAGGGGTCTGGACGGTGTATCAGTGCCAGCATTGCCTGTACACCTGGCGTGATACGGAGCCGCTACGTCGTACCAGCCGCGAACATTATCCGCAGGCGTTTCGGATGACGCAGAAAGATATCGATGAGGCGCCGATGGTTCCGAGTATTCCGCCGCTGCTGACAGAAGATAAGCGATAACGGAGTGCCGGATGGCGGCTGACGCCTGATCCGGCCTGGGAAAGTACAGTACCGTTAGTGTGTAGGCCCGATACGCAAAGCGTCATCGGGCATTTCTTTTACATCAGACTCTTCAGCCGATAGATCCACTCCAGCGCCTGGCGGGGCGACAGAGAATCCGGGTCGAGATTTTCCAGCGCTTCAACGGCAGGTGAGGTCTCTTCGGGAACGGACAACAGCGACATCTGGGTGCCATCCACCTGTGTTGCCGCCGCGTTCGGCGAAATGCTCTCCAGTTCACGCAGTTTCTGCCGCGCACGTTTGATCACCTCTTTCGGAACGCCCGCCAGCGCCGCGACCGCCAGGCCGTAGCTCTTACTGGCCGCACCGTCCTGAACGCTGTGCATAAAGGCGATGGTATCACCGTGCTCCAGTGCGTCCAGATGCACGTTGGCGACGCCTTCCATTTTCTCCGGCAACTGTGTCAGCTCGAAGTAGTGCGTGGCAAACAACGTCAGCGCTTTGATTTTATTCGCCAGATTTTCTGCGCACGCCCACGCCAGCGACAAACCGTCGTAAGTGGATGTCCCGCGGCCAATCTCATCCATTAGCACCAGGCTGTTCTCAGTGGCGTTATGCAGAATGTTGGCTGTTTCGGTCATCTCTACCATGAAGGTGGAGCGCCCGGAAGCCAGATCGTCTGCCGCGCCTACGCGGGTAAAGATACGATCGATGGGACCAATCTCCACCTTCTGCGCCGGTACATAGCTGCCGATATAGGCCAGCAGGGCAATCAGCGCGGTCTGGCGCATGTAGGTACTTTTACCGCCCATGTTTGGCCCGGTAATGATCAGCATTCTGCGCTGTGGTGAGAGGTCCAGGGGGTTGGCGATAAACGGCTCATTCAGTACCTGTTCCACCACCGGATGGCGGCCCTCGGTAATACGAATACCCGGTTTATCGCTGAAGGTTGGACAGGTGTAGTTCAGCGTATATGCGCGTTCGGCCAGATTCACCAGTACATCGAGTTCGGCCAGCGCACTGGCGCTTTGCTGTAGATCCGCCAGGTGCGGCAGCAGCAGGTCGAACAGTTCGTCATAGAGCTGTTTTTCCAGCGCCAGCGCTTTGCCCTTGGAAGTCAGAACTTTATCTTCGTACTCTTTCAGTTCCGGGATGATGTAGCGCTCGGCGTTTTTCAGCGTCTGGCGACGGACATAGTTGATTGGCGCGAGGTGGCTCTGCCCACGACTAATCTGGATGTAATAACCGTGTACCGCGTTGAAGCCGACTTTCAGCGTATCCAGCCCGGTACGTTCACGTTCACGGATTTCCAGCCTGTCGAGATAGTCGGTCGCGCCGTCTGCCAGTGCGCGCCACTCATCGAGCTCTTCGTTGTAGCCCGGCGCGATAACGCCGCCGTCACGGACCAGTACCGGCGGTGCGTCAACGATCGCGCGCTCCAGCAGTTCCCGCAGTTCAGTGAATTCGCCCATTTTCTCGCGCAGCATCTGTACGGGGGCGCTGTCCACCGATTCCAGCTGAGCACGCAGTTCCGGCAGTTGCTGGAAAGCGTGACGCATACGGGCGAGATCGCGCGGACGGGCAGTGCGCAGTGCCAGACGGGCAAGAATACGTTCCAGATCGCCTACCTGGCGCAGCACCGGCTGTAATTCGCTGGTCGCATCCTGTAATGCGCCAATGGTTTGTTGGCGTTCAGTCAGGATTGTCGTGTCACGTACCGGCATGTGCAGCCAGCGTTTGAGCATACGGCTGCCCATCGGCGTCACGGTGCAGTCAAGCACAGAAGCCAGCGTGTTCTCCACGCCGCCAGCCAGATTCTGGGTGATCTCCAGATTGCGGCGCGTCGCGGCATCCATGATGATGCTGTCCTGCTGGCGCTCCATGGTGATAGAGCGAATATGCGGCAGAGATGTACGTTGGGTATCCTTGACGTACTGCAACAGGCAGCCAGCGGCGCAAAGTCCGCGCGGCGCGTTTTCAACGCCAAAGCCAATCAGATCGCGGGTACCAAACTGCAAATTCAACTGCTGACGCGCAGTATCAATTTCAAATTCCCACAGCGGACGACGACGTAATCCTCGACGACCTTCAATCAGCGCCATCTCTGCGAAATCTTCTGCATACAGCAGTTCCGCCGGATTGGTCCGCTGCAGTTCGGCGGCCATCGTCTCGCGATCGGTGGGTTCGCTCAGACGAAAACGACCGGAGCTGATGTCCAGCGTGGCATAACCATAACCTTTGCTGTCCTGCCAGATGGCGGCGAGCAGATTGTCCTGGCGCTCCTGTAGCAGGGCTTCATCACTGATGGTGCCCGGCGTGACAATACGCACGACTTTACGCTCAACCGGCCCTTTACTGGTGGCCGGATCGCCAATTTGCTCACAAATGGCGACGGATTCACCCTGATTAACCAGTTTGGCGAGGTAGTTTTCGACCGCATGATGGGGAATGCCCGCCATCGGGATGGGCTCGCCTGCGGAGGCGCCGCGCTTAGTCAGCGAAATATCGAGCAGTTGCGACGCCCGTTTTGCATCGTCGTAAAAGAGTTCGTAAAAGTCGCCCATGCGATAGAAAAGCAGGATCTCCGGGTGCTGAGCCTTCAGCTTGAGATACTGCTGCATCATTGGGGTGTGGGCGTCGAGATTATCGATTGTACTCATGGAGTTGTGTCCAGTCCCTGAATGTAAATGGGTTGTGATACTTTTAATTTTCGTTGTTATCACATAAGGGACACATGATAGCGGAGATACGCATTTCAGGGAAAGCCAGGATCGACGACTTCTCGATCCTTCTTCCGTTTCAGAATTTTACACCGATTGTTGTTGTCGCAATTCCGAGCGTCGGTCGCGTAATGCGGCAAAAACAAACGCAATGATAAAGATAATAGTGAACAGCACGACGATTGTGGGAGCGGGGGCGCTGTCGAGGAAAAACGACAGATACACACCTAAAAATGAGGTGACCACCGACAACCCCGTCGCCAGCAACAGCGCGCGGGCAAAGCGTCGGGTGAGGAGAACGGCAATCGCGCCAGGGGCGATCAACAGGGAGATCGACAGAATGATCCCCACCGATTTCAGCGTCGCGACGATGGTCAGCGCAATCATGCACAGCAGTCCGTAATGCAGCAAGGTCGTGTTAAGGCCGCTGGCTTTCGCCTGATGTGGATCGAAGGCGTGCAGCAATAAGTCTTTCCATTTGAATGCAATGATCAGAGCGATACCCAGCGCAATGAACGCCGTTTGCCCAATATCGCTCAGCGAAATCCCCAGCATGTCGCCAAACAGAATATGATCGAGGTGAACCTCTGACTGGATAGAGACATAGAGCACCAGTCCGGCGCCAAACATCCCGGAGAAGACGATCCCCATGATGGTGTCGCGTTTGATCCGACTATTGTCGTCGAGATACCCGGTTGCCACCGCGCAGAACAGGCCGGCAATAAACGCGCCGATCGCCAGCGGAATGCCGACAATATATGCCAGTACGATCCCCGGAAAGACGGCATGACTCATGGCATCGCCCATGAGCGCCCAGCCTTTGAGCACCAGAAATACCGACAGTAGCGCGCAGGGAATCGCCACAAGGGCGGAGACGATCAGCGCATTGACCATAAAGTCGAACTGAAAGGGTTCCAGCAGGGTGGTCAGAAACATGACGACTCCTTACGTCGTGCGCGACGGCGGTTCGCCAGCAGGCCGTGTTTGGGAGCAAAAACGAACGCCAGCAGGAATAACATGGTTTGCAGCACCACAATGATCCCGCCGGTCGCCCCGTCCAGCCAGTAGCTGAGCCAGGCGCCGAAAAAACTGGTCACACTGCCGATCGCAACGGCGATCATAAGAAGGCGTGGAAAGCGGTCGGTCAGCAGCCAGGCGGTGGCGCCTGGCGTCACGACCAGGCAGATCACCAGAAATGCCCCCACGGTTTGCAGCGCGGCGACGGTGGACACCGATAACAGAGTGAAAAACAGCAGCTTCAGACGAGCCGGATGCAGACCAATGGATCGGGCGTGGTTTTCATCGAAAAAAGTGACCATCAGATCCTTCCACTTCAGCAGCAGGATGAGCAGGGAAACCGTGCCGATAATCGCCAGTTGCACAATGTCTTCCGGCGCGATGGCCAGCACGTTGCCGAGAATGATGGTCTGAATATTCACCGACATCGGGTTGAGCGACACCATAAACAGCCCGATGCCAAAGAATGACGAGAAGATCAGGCCAATAATGGCATCTTCTTTAAGCCGCGAACGCTGGTTCAGAAACAGCATACTGCCTGCTGCCAGGCCACCGGAGAGAAAGGCACCGAGCGAGAAGGGCAAGCCGAGCATGTAGGCACCGGCAACGCCTGGCACGATGGAGTGTGACAGCGCATCGCCAATCAACGACCAGCCTTTAAGCATTAAATAGCAGGAGAGAAAGGCGCACAAGCCGCCCACCATCGCTGATACCCACATCGCATTGAGCATGTACTGATAACCAAAGGGCTCTGTCAGCCAGTTCATGATGACTCTCCGTCGCCTGCCGTACGCCGGGAGATAAACGGGCGTTCGTCGTCGGTAATGATGTGCTCTTCGCCGCCGCTGAGCGCGACGTGACGCAGGACGCCGCTGAACGCCAGTTCAAGGTTTTCGGCGGTAAAGGTGGTTTCGGTCGGGCCGCTCGCCAGCACGGTGCCTTTGATCATCACCGTATAATCACAGAATTCGGTGACTGACCCGAGATTGTGGGTGGAGACCAGCATGGTGCGCCCCTCATCGCGCAACTCGCGTAGCAGCGCAATAATGCGCGCTTCAGTTTTGACATCGACGCCGGTAAAAGGCTCATCCAGCAGAATGACCTGGCCATCCTGGGCGATGGCTCTGGCGAGGAAGACGCGTTTTTTCTGCCCGCCGGAAAGCTCGCCAATCTGTCGGTAGCGGTATTCCAGCATATCCACCCGCGCCAGCGCAGCGTCAACGCTGGCATGATCCTGAGCCTTCGGGCGACGCAGCCAGCCCATATGCCCGTAGCGGCCCATCATCACCACGTCTTCCACCAGCACCGGAAACGACCAGTCGACCTCTTCGGACTGCGGGACGTAAGCAATCAGATTCTGCTTCAGCGCGTTATTCACCGGTTGTCGCAGGATAGAAATCTCGCCGTCGGCCAGACGAACAAAACCCATCAGCGCCTTGAACAACGTTGATTTTCCCGACCCGTTGACCCCCACCAGCGCGGCAATCGAACCGCCCGGCACCTGAAAAGTAGCATCGCGTAGTGCGGTATGACCATTGCGATACGTCACCGTCACCTGATTCACGGTAATCGCCGATTGACTCATTTCTGACTCCTCAGACCGTCATTGATGCCACTGACAATGGTTTCGGTCGTGACGCGCAGCAGATCGAGATAAGTGGGGACGGGGCCATCGGCGGCGCTCAGGGAATCGACATACAGCACGCCGCCGTAATGTGCGCCGGATTCCCGCGCGACCTGGCGGGCCGGTTTATCTGACACGGTGCTTTCACTGAATACGGTCGGGATCTGATGCGCTCTGATCGCATCGATCACTTTACGTACCTGTTTGGGCGTTCCCTGCTGATCGGCATTGATCGGCCAGAGATACAGCTCTTGCAGATCGTTATCGCGGGCAAGATAAGAGAACGCCCCTTCGCTGGTGACCAGCCAGCGTTTATCGGCAGGGATTTTTGCCAGCGCGGCATGGAGAGGGGCCAGCGTCTGGTGAATTTGCGCTTTATAACGTTCGGCATTTTTCTGGTAAACCGCGGCGTTATCCGGATCGTATTTCGCCAGCGCGTCACGAATATTGTCGACGTAGATCATCGCGTTTTCCGCCGACATCCAGGCGTGAGGATTAGGTTTACCGTTATACGGCCCTTCGCTGATGCCCATTGGTTTCACCCCATCAGACACAGTTACGTCCGGCACACCCGACAAATTCTGGTAGAAGCGGGCAAACCACAGCTCCAGATTCAGACCGTTAGAGAGGATCAGTTGCGCCCCCTGCGCTCGCTTAATGTCGCCCGGTGTGGGTTGATACTCATGAATTTCCGCGCCGGGTTTGGTGATCGAACTGACATTGGCCGCCTCACCCGCCACGTTTTGCGCCATGTCAGCAATGATCGTGAAAGTGGTAACGACATTGAGCTTCTCTTTGGCGTAAGCAGGTGACAGCACGAAGATGGCCAGCACAGCAGCCAGCAGAGACGAGGTCAGACGGGGGAGGTGCGACATAGTATCCCTCATAAAAAAAGTGGTTAATTATTCATCAAATATAGCCTTTGCTATGTTATATAGCACAAGGCATACATAAAGATAGTGTTAAATGAAAATAATTCTTATTTGAGCTGGAAAGGACGTGTCACCTTTGGGTGATAGTGTCGTGAGAATTTAAGTTGTAGAATAAATACACCTTAATGTTGTGGAGGGCGCATCATGTCCGGCAAGCGCATTGCTCGCGAAAAACTGACGATTAAAAAGATGATCGCGCTGTACGAGAGCCAGTGTCCGCAGGCATCAGATGAGCCGGAACACTACGACGCGCTGTTTGCCTATGCGCAAAAACGTCTGGATAAGTGCGTCTTTGGCGAGGAGAAACCGGCCTGTAAACAGTGTCCCGTGCACTGCTATCAGCCAGCGAAGCGTGAAGAGATGAAGCAGATCATGCGCTGGGCGGGGCCGAGAATGCTCTGGCGTCATCCAATCCTGACCGTTCGTCATCTTATCGACGATAAACGTCCCGTACCGGAACTGCCGGAAAAATATCAGCGCAAGAAGTAAGGCGTTAGTAAGCCCGATGAATATTACGTCATCGGGCGCCTGAGTTACGCTTTGGTGGCAATCAGAATTGCTGAGGCTTTAATCAGCGCGATAACGCGGCTGCCCTGCCTCAGTTTCATCTCTTGCTGACTCTCATTGGTGACGACTGCCACAATCTCAAATCCGGCATCGGTTTTGATGTGGACAGTGGCATTGACTGCGCCTTCGGTGACCTGATAAACGCTACCGGCGAACTGGTTGCGGGCTGAAAATTTCAGACCACAATCTTCTGTTGCCAGGGTGACCCACGGCGCTTTGATCAGCGCGATGGCGTCTTTGCCTTTCACCAGACCCAGCGCCTGCTGGCTGCTGTGGGTGACGATAGCGACCAGTTTTGCACCGCCTGCCAGCGTCAGCTCTACTTCGTCGTTGACTGCGCCTGTCGCGACTGCGCTAACCGTACCGGTCAATTGATTACGTGCTGATACCGCCATGTTGCCTCCTTTTGTTTATGTTCCACAGAGTATAGCCGGAACGGCTTACACTAATGCATCCTTATCAATCCCTAAACGCTTCATGCGTGACAACAGCGTTGTACGCTTGAGTCCGAGGCGCTGTGCCGCCCCTTTCGGCCCTGCGACCACGCCGTTGGTTTCCTTCAGCACCCGCATGATGAGCTGATATTCGTCTTCCCCTTCCTGGGCGACTTCGGTCGCAACGGGCGGTTCGCCTGGCGAGAGCATGCCGATATCCGGCAGCGAGAGTTGCAGTACGCTTCCTCGTGTCAGCAGAACGGCACGTTCAACCACGTTCTCCAGTTCGCGCACGTTACCCGGCCACTCCATATTGCTGAGGATGCGCAGGGTTTCCGCCGG
Organism: Citrobacter freundii complex sp. CFNIH2; assembly: GCF_002880615.1. NCBI lineage: Bacteria > Pseudomonadati > Pseudomonadota > Gammaproteobacteria > Enterobacterales > Enterobacteriaceae > Citrobacter > Citrobacter freundii complex sp. CFNIH2. Next base: position 5,173,827 of record NZ_CP025757.1, read on the forward strand.
GATACTGTCGATGTTACGCCCCAGGCGGCGAGCGATTTTAAAGGTGAACGCTTTCACCAGCAGGGGGATATCTTCCGGGCGTTCGCGCAGCGGCGGAAGCTGGATCGGAAAAACGTTGAGACGGTAGTAGAGATCGCTACGAAACTCGCGATCCTCGACCATTTTTTTCAGGTCACGGTTGGTGGCGGCGATCAGACGCACGTCGGTCTGGATCAATTTATTGCTGCCCAGACGCTCAAATTCCTGTTCCTGCAAGACGCGCAGGAGCTTAGGCTGTAATTCCAGCGGCATATCGCCCACTTCATCCAGGAACAAAGAACTTTTATCCGCCAGCTCAAAGCGGCCAATGCGCTGCGCACTGGCACCGGTGAAGGCGCCGCGTTCGTGGCCGAACAGGTCACTTTCCAGCAGGCCCGCGGGCATCGCGGCGCAGTTCATCTTCACCATCCGGCGTGCATTACGCCCACTCAGATTGTGTATTGCGCGGGCAATCAGCTCTTTCCCGGTGCCGGTTTCACCGAGGATCAGCACGGTGCTGTCGCTCTGAGCTACCATCTCGACTTGCTTGAGCACGCTGTACATCGCATCGCTGCGCCCGATGATTTCACCAAACTCGCTGTCGACATTATTGAGCTGTTCGGTGAGCGCCAGGTTTTCATCCACCAGCCGCTCTTTCAGCCGATGGATTTCCTGATAGGCGAGGGCGTTATCGACGGCGATGGCGACGCGCCCGGCAATCTGGCGCAGCAGGTTCAGGTTGGCGGTGGTAAACACTTTTTCTTCACACTGCGCCAGCTTGAGCACGCCGAGCATGGTGTTGCCCGACATCAGCGGCAGCAGGCACAGCGTCTGAATCTGGTTGCCCCACGTATCGAACAGCATGCGTTCATAGGGGGCCAGCGCGTCCCGTTCGTTTAGGTTAATCAGCAGCATCTCTTTGCTTTTAAACACCCGTTCCGTCAGGGTACCAGCTTCATCGACTTCGCTTTGTTCGTGTGCGGGATGATTTTCATCGAGGTAGTGAGTGGAGTAAATGCTGAGCTTATTTTTACGGTGGCTGCGCAGGACAATGCTGATGTCGTCGATATTGAAATAGTGATGGATCTCTTTGGCGACTTCGCTCACCAGCTCATCCATGTCGAGCCGGGAGAGAACGGCGTTAGTGATGGCGACCAGAATACGAAAGTTGTCGCGTTCGCGGCACAAGAGATCGTAATCGACGTTGTTCGTGACCCGGCACTGAATTTGCTCCGCCACCACGCCGACAATCTGGGTGAAGGTTTGCAGACGCTCGTACTCTTTTTCGCTCCAGGGACGATCGTCGTTACGGATAAATTCGCAGCCGCCAAAAATGCGCCCATCCGCCGCCAGCGGCAGCAGGCAGTAGTGGCCGAATGGCGCGTAAAGTCCGCCAGCGGCCAGTTGCGGCCAGGTTTCCGAAAATTCGTGATAATTGCAGTGCAGGGCATCGGGGCGAGAGAGGATACGGCGGACCGGGCCGTGGGCCAGCACGGTTTCATCTTCGTAGATGACAGGTTTGCCGTCATCGCGCGTGGCGTACCAGGACGCCCGCTGTGTCTGCGCTTGCCACAACACAATCGCCGCGCTGTCGGCAAGCGCCGAGCGCTTTACCAGTTGCGAAAGCGCCTCGCTTAGCGATTGCAGGTCGGGCTGCTGTAACAATGTGCGAGTGATGTCGAACAATCCTTGCTGCCCGAGATCGCTCATCGGTGTATACGACATATTGCTTTTCCAGGAAAGTACCGCTGCGCGGTGCAAAAGGTACATGAATTATAGGTATTCTTTTTAAACGTCTGCCGGATGGCGGCTACGACTTATCCGGCCTACGGACAACGCGTTACCCGTAGACCCGGTAAGCGTAGCGCCACCGGGCAATATAATCAGCAAATACGCGGCAGCGGTTCTGCATGCGGTAAATCCAGTGTGCGCTTCACGCCGTAAAGACCGGCCAGACGCACGCCTTTACGTTCGACCACTTCGCCAATCAGTGCCGCATCGCGCCCCAGCGGATGGGCATGCAACGCCGCCAACACCTGCCCGGCCGCCTGACGTTCAACGGCAATGACCAGCTTGCCTTCGTTTGCGAAGTTGAGCGCATCCAGACCCAGCAGTTCACATACTCCACGAACGGCAGGCTTCACGGGAAGTGTGGATTCGGACAGCTCAATGCCAAAACCGCAGGCGGCGGCAAACTCATGGGCGACCGCGTTCACGCCGCCACGCGTCGCGTCGCGCAGGGCTTTCACGCCGGGAATATCGCGCAACGACTGAATCAGTGGAGTTAATACCGCGCAGTCGCTGACCAGTTCGCCATCCAGTCCTAACTGTTCACGCAGATTAAGAATAGTGGCTCCGTGATCGCCCAGCGTGCCGCTGACCAGCAGCACGTCGCCCGCAGCCAGGGTCTGCGCCCCCCAGTGAATATTGGCCGGAATCGCCCCCATGCCCGCGGTGTTGATGAACAATTTATCCGCTGCGCCACGCTGAACAACTTTGGTATCGCCGGTCACGATCGCGATATTGGCCTCACGCGCGGTGGCGGCCATGCTGTTTACCACGCTTTTCAGCGTCTCCATTGGCAGCCCTTCTTCGAGGATAAAGCCGCAAGAGAGATAGCGAGGGATTGCGCCGCTGACGGCGACGTCATTGGCGGTGCCGCAGATCGCCAGTTTGCCGATGTTGCCGCCGGGGAAAAACAGTGGGTCAATGACGTAGCTGTCGGTAGAGAACGCCAGCCGATCGCCTTCAGCGACCAGTTGCGCCAGTTCCAGACGCGCCTGATCTTCCTGCTCCGCCAGCCACGGGTTAGCGAAGGCTTCCATAAACAGACTGTTAATCAGTTGCTGCATGGCCTGACCGCCGCTGCCGTGGGCGAGTTGTACGCTGTTCATGCTTCACACTCCTGCTGACGATACTGATACCAGGCGGCGCATGCGCCTTCTGAAGAGACCATCAGTGCGCCGAAGGCGGTCTCTGGATTACAGGTCTTGCCAAACAACGGGCACTGATGCGGTTTACATTTCCCGGTCAGCACGTCGCCGCAGCGCGCGCGCGGGTCGTCGTAAACCTGCTGAGGTGCCGGGCGGAAATGCGCTTCGGCATCAAAACGCTGATAGTCAGGCGTCAAATGCACGCCGGACGATTCAATCACCCCCAGACCGCGCCACTCGCTGTCGCCGGTGACGCAAAATACGTCGGCAATAGCCTGTTGCGCTAACAGGTTGCCGGCGTCAGGCACCACGCGGCGGTACTGGTTCTCGACCTGGCTGTGGGCCGCTATTTTCTGCTCAACCAGCATCACGACGCCTTGCAGTAGATCAAGGGGTTCGAATCCAGCGACCACCAGCGGACGATGAAACTCGCTGGCGATAAAATGATAGGCGTCGGTACCGATCACCATGCTGACGTGGCCCGGCGCGAGGAACGCATCGATGCCGTTATCGGGCTGCTCCAGCAGACTGCGCAGGGTTGGAATGAGTGTGATGTGCTGACAGAAGAAGTAAAAATTCTGCACGTCGCGCAGTTTTGCCTGTTGCAGGGTAATGGCGGTCGTCGGCATGGTTGTTTCAAAGCCGAGACCGAAAAACACGACTTTACGCGTTGGGTTTTCCTGCGCCAGTTTGAGCGCATCCATCGGCGAGTAGACGATGCGAATATCCGCACCGCGCGCTTTCGCCTGCAACAGCGAGCCTTGTTTCCCCGGCACGCGCATGGCGTCGCCAAAGGTACAGAAAATCACCTCCGGATGGCTGGCAATTTCTACGCAGCTGTCGATACGTCCCATCGGCAGTACGCAGACCGGACAACCCGGGCCGTGGATAAACTCCACATTATCAGGGAGCAACTGGTCGAGACCAAATTTGAAGATCGCGTGCGTATGGCCGCCGCAGACTTCCATAATGCGCAACGGACGTTCGGCGGTGTACGGCAGATGCGCGGCACGTTCACGCAGGTGTTCAATCAGTTGCATCACCTGTTCCGGCGCGCGGTATTCGTCAACAAAACGCATTATTTTTCCTCGCCATACAGCAAAGCGCCGACGTCCGGCTCAACATCAAACATGTTCTGGAGCGCATCGAGGGTGTCGCGCGCTTCGGCTTCGTTAATCACGCTCATGGCAAAACCGACGTGGACCAGTACCCACTGGCCCAGACGAGGTTCGCCGTGCTCATCACAACGGCCGACCAGCGTCAGATCGACGTCGCGCTGAATGCCGCAAACGTCGACTTTCGCCAGATTACCTTCAATGGTGCGGATTTGGCCGGGAACGCCTATGCACATCGCTGTGCCTCCAGCCAGTTCAGCCACTGATCCATCCCTTCGCCGCTGGTGGCGGAAATCAGGATGATCTCGATATCCGGATTAACTTCCCGGGCGCTGGCAATGCACTTCTCAACGTCGAAATTCAGGTACGGTAGCAGGTCGACTTTGTTGAGCAGCATCAGCGAGGCGGCGGCGAACATATGCGGGTATTTCAGCGGCTTGTCTTCGCCTTCGGTGACAGAAAGCACCGCCACTTTATGGCGTTCGCCGAGATCAAAACTCGCCGGGCAGACGAGATTGCCGACGTTTTCGATAAACAGAATGCCGCGGTCTTCCAGCGGCAGACGCGGCGCGGCATCGGCAATCATCTGCGCATCAAGGTGGCAGCCCTTACCGGTGTTGACCTGGATTGCCGGTGTGCCGGTAGCCCGAATGCGGGCGGCATCGTTGACCGTCTGCTGGTCGCCTTCAATGACGGCGCACGGCACGCTGTCTTTCAGCTTCATCAGCGTTTCGGTGAGCAGCGTTGTTTTACCGGAACCCGGGCTGGAGACGAGGTTGAGCACCAGTTGATGGCGCGCGGCGAAGCGGGCGCGGTTACGTTCGGCCAGCCGGTTGTTCTTATCCAGTACGTCGATTTCCACTTCCAGCATACGCCGCTGGCTCATGCCTGGCGCATGGGTCCCGGCTTCACCGTGACCGTAGTGCAGATCGCCTTCTTCGGTCTGGCTCGGGGTGAATTCGGACGTTTTGATGCCGGTAATATTCAGCGCCGGGCGAGCTGCCGGGGCAAAAGGCGCGCTGCGAAACGCAGAATGAGGGTTATGCTCATCACCCTCTATATAAAGGTTGCCTTCAGCGCAACCGCATGTTGTACACATCGCTCACTCCTGATCTATTTCTATTCGTCGAATCTGTAATCCGTCATCGGCCACGATCTGCAACGTGTCGCTATTGCATTGCGGACAGCGGCGTACGCGTTGGGTCAGTAAGGTGACGTATTGCTGACAGGATTCACACCAGCATTCGGCTTCTTGTTCCTCGAGGTGCAGTTTACAACCTTCCGCAACGGTGCCACGGCATACCAGATCAAAACAAAAGGAGAGAGCGCTGGTTTCTACGCAAGAAAATGCGCCAATTTTGAGCCAGACCCCAGTTATCCGTTTTGCGCCGTGCGCGACGGCCTGTTGTTCGATCAATTCCAGTGCCCGCTGGCAAAGGGTAATTTCGTGCATATCGCCTCCCGATGTTATGGGCAGTGATAAGCAATAACTATGCCAGCCTGAAAGTTGGGGGCGTTTGTCGATGACGATGATGACGAAATGACATGTCATTTGGACGTCGACAGCCGTCATTTATTTTTAAATTCATGCAAAAACAAATGGTTAAAAACTGGCATGGAAAATGCTTATGGCAGGCTATCTCTGTTAAACGGATAACCTGACATGACTATTTGGGAAATAAGCGAAAAAGCCGAATACATCGCGCAGCGGCATCGTCGCCTACAGGACCAGTGGCATATTTACTGCAACTCGCTGGTTCAGGGGATCACCCTGTCGAAAGCGCGTCTGCACCATGCGATGAGCTGCGCGCCGGATAAAGATCTCTGTTTCGTACTGTTCGAACACTTTCGTATCACCGTCACGATGGCGGATGGCTTCAACAGCCACACCATCGAGTATTACGTCGAAACAAAAGATGGCGAAGATAAGCAACTGATTGCACAGGCGCAGTTGAGCATTGACGGCAAAGTGGATGAGCGGGTCAGCAACCGTGAGCGTGAGCAGGTGCTGGAACACTATCTCGATAAAATCGCCAGCGTTTATGACCGACTGTATGCCGCTGTCGAAAGCGGGTCGCCGATCAATCTGAGCCAACTGGTGGCGAGACAAACCCCGGCGGCCTGACCACCGCGTTTTGCGTCGTGACATCGTCTCATGGGTTGTCACGACGATTTAAGGGACAGACGTGTCGAATAGTGTCGAAAATGACATTTCATCGGCATGTTTTCGTCAAAAATGACTATCACCTGAGGAATGCCTGGTGAATCGTTTTGTAATTGCTGACTCCACGCTCTGTATCGGCTGCCACACCTGTGAGGCCGCCTGTTCAGAGACGCATCGCCAGCACGGCCTGCAGTCTATGCCGCGCCTGAAAGTGATGCTGAATGAAAAAGAATCTGCGCCGCAGCTTTGCCACCATTGTGAAGATGCCCCCTGCGCCACCGTGTGTCCGGTTAACGCCATTAACCGGGTGGATGGCGCCGTACAGCTTAATGAAAGCCTGTGCGTAAGCTGCAAACTGTGCGGCATTGCCTGTCCGTTTGGCGCGATCGAATTTTCCGGCAGCCGTCCGCTGCATATCCCGGCCAACGCCAATACGTCGAAAGCGCCGCCTGCGCCACCGGCACCGGCTCGCGTCAGCACGCTGCTGGACTGGGTTCCGGGCGTGCGTGCCATCGCGGTGAAGTGCGATCTGTGCAGCTTCGATGAGCAAGGCCCGGCCTGCGTACGGATGTGTCCGACGAAAGCCCTGCATCTGGTGAACAACATGGATATCGCCCGCGCCAGTAAACGGAAACGTGAGCTGACTTTCAATACCGACTTCGGCGATCTCTCCTTGTTTCAGCAGGCTCAGAGTGGGGAGGCAAAATGAGCGCAATTTCACTGATCACCAGCGGCGTGGCCTGGTTTGCCGCCGCCGCCGTCCTGGCATTTCTGTTCTCTTTTCATAAAGCGCTGAGCGGCTGGGTCGCTGGCGTGGGCGGTGCGGTGGGCAGCTTGTGTACCGCCGCGGCGGGTTTCTCCGTGCTCATCAACGCTGTCGCGGTGCGCGGCGTGATGCCGTTTATCGGTCACAGCGTGCAAATCACCCCGCTGAATGCCATCTGGCTGATTACGCTGGGGCTGTGTGGACTGTTCGTCAGTCTGTACAACATCGACTGGCATCGCCATCCGCAGGTGAAAGCTAACGGTCTGCTGGTGAATCTGCTGATGGCCGCGGCGGTGTGCGCGGTTGTCGCCAGCAATCTCGGCACGCTGGTGGTGATGGCGGAAATCATGGCGCTGTGTGCGGTGTTCCTGACCGGATGCAGCAAAGAAGTCAAGCTGTGGTTCGCGCTGGGGCGCCTCGGTACGCTGCTGCTGGCGATTGCCTGCTATCTGGTGTGGCAGCGCTACGGCACGCTGGAGTTACGCCTGCTCGATCTGCGCACACAGGAACTGCCGCTGGGTTCTGACATCTGGCTACTCGGCGTGGCGGGCTTTGGTCTGCTGGCCGGAATTATTCCGCTGCACGGATGGGTGCCGCAGGCACACGCGAACGCCAGCGCCCCGGCGGCGGCGCTGTTCTCCACCGTGGTGATGAAGGTCGGTCTGCTGGGCATTCTCTCGTTATCACTAATTGGCGGTAATGCGCCGCTGTGGTGGGGCGTGCTGCTTCTGGTACTCGGCATGATCACCGCGTTTGTCGGCGGTCTGTATGCGCTGATGGAGCACAATATTCAGCGCCTGTTGGCATATCACACGCTGGAAAACATCGGCATTATCCTGCTCGGTCTCGGCGCAGGTGTGACCGGGATTGCTCTCAATCAACCGGCGCTGATTGCCCTTGGCCTGACCGGTGGTCTCTATCACCTGGTGAACCACAGCCTGTTCAAAAGCGTACTGTTTCTCGGTGCGGGCAGCATCTGGTTTCGTACCGGACATCGCGATATCGAAAAGCTGGGCGGCATCGGCAAACGCATGCCGGTTATTTCCATTGCGATGCTGGTGGGGTTGATGGCGATGGCTGCACTGCCGCCGCTGAACGGTTTTGCTGGCGAGTGGGTGATCTACCAGTCCTTCTTCAAACTGGGCAACAGCGGCGCGTTTATTGGTCGTCTGTTGGGGCCACTACTGGCGGTCGGACTGGCGATTACCGGTGCGCTGGCAGTGATGTGTATGGCGAAAGTGTATGGCGTCACCTTCCTCGGAGCACCGCGCACGAAAGAGGCGGAAAACGCCTGCTGTGCGCCTCTCCTGATGGGCGTCAGCGTCGTGGCGCTGGCGATTTGCTGTGTACTCGGCGGGGTTGCCGCGCCGTGGCTGTTGCCGTTGCTGGCAACAGCCGTACCGCTGCCACTGGAAACCGCCAATACCACCGTATCGCAACCGATGATCACGCTGCTGCTGATCGCCTGTCCGCTGCTGCCGTTCATCATCATGGCGATGTTCAAAGGCAACCGCCTGCCGTCGCGTTCGCGCGGGACGGCATGGGTCTGCGGTTACGATCACGAGCAGTCGATGGTCATTACCGCGCATGGTTTCGCGATGCCAGTGAAAGAAGCCTTTGCACCGGTTCTCAAACTGCGTAAGTGGCTCAACCCGGTAGCGTGGGTTCCGGGCTGGCAGAGCGCGGCGGTACCGGTGCTGTTCCGCCGCCTGGCGCTGATCGAACTGGCCGTGCTGGTGGTGATTGTGGTTTCACGAGGAGCCTGAGAATGAGTGTTTTATATCCGTTAATTCAGGCGCTGGTGTTATTTGCCGCTGCGCCGCTGCTATCCGGCGTGACCCGCGTGGCGCGTGCCCGTCTGCATAATCGTCGCGGTCCTGGCGTATTGCAGGAGTATCGCGACCTGATCAAACTGCTGGGCCGCCAGAGCGTCGCGCCAGCGGATGCCGGCTGGGTCTTTCGTCTGACGCCGTTTGTGATGGTGGGCGTTATGCTGACCATCGCCACCGCGCTGCCGGTGGTGACTGTGGGTTCACCGTTGCCGCAACTGGGCGATTTGATCACGTTGATTTATCTGTTCGCCATTGCCCGTTTCTTCTTTTCCATTGCCGGTCTGGATACCGGTAGCCCGTTCACGGCGATCGGCGCCAGCCGCGAAGCGATGCTCGGCGTGCTGGTGGAGCCGATCCTGCTGCTGGGACTGTGGGTCGCCGCGCAGGTCGCGGGTTCCACCCATATCAGCAATATCACCGATACGATCTATCACTGGCCAGCAGCCCGCAGCATTCCGCTGATTTTGGCACTGTGTGCCTGTGCGTTCGCCACCTTTATCGAAATGGGCAAACTGCCGTTCGATCTGGCGGAAGCGGAGCAGGAGCTACAGGAAGGACCGCTGACCGAATACAGCGGCAGCGGTTTTGCGGTGCTGAAGTGGGGCATTAGCCTGAAACAGCTGGTTGTTCTGCAAATGTTTGTCGGCGTGTTCCTGCCGTGGGGACAGATGGAAACGTTCAGCGCAGGTGGACTGCTGCTGGCGCTGGTGATTGCCATCGTCAAGCTGCTTGTCGGCGTACTGGTGATTGCCCTGTTTGAAAACAGCATGGCGCGTCTGCGTTTTTGCGCCACTTCACGCGTGACCTGGGCCGGTTTTGGGTTTGCGTTTTTAGCGTTCGTCTCCTTGCTGGTGGCGTGATTTAAGAGAGTTTGAGCATGTCTGAAGAAAAATTAGGTCAACAATACCTTGCCGCACTGCACCAGGCGTTTCCTGGCGTGGTGCTGGACGAAGCCTGGCAGACCCGGGATCAGCTGACCATCACCGTGAAGGTCAACTATCTGCCGGAAGTGGTCGAATTCCTTTACTACAAGCAGGGCGGGTGGCTCTCCGTACTGTTCGGCAATGATGAACGCCAGCTGTGCGGTCACTACGCGGTGTACTACGTGCTGTCGATGGAGCAGGGCACCAAATGCTGGATTACCGTCCGTGTTGAAGTTGATGCCAATAAGCTGGAATTCCCGTCCGTCACCCCGCGCGTACCGGCTGCCGTCTGGGGCGAGCGTGAAGTGCGCGACATGTACGGTCTGATCCCGGTCGGTCTGCCGGACGAACGCCGTCTGGTGCTGCCGGATGACTGGCCGGACGAACTCTATCCGTTGCGTAAAGACAGCATGGATTATCGTCAGCGCCCGGCGCCGACCACCGATGCGGAAACCTACGAGTTTATCAACGAACTGGGTGACAAAAAAAATAACGTGGTGCCGATTGGCCCGCTGCACGTCACTTCGGATGAACCGGGACACTTCCGCCTGTTTGTTGATGGCGAAAATATTATCGACGCCGATTACCGCCTGTTCTATGTCCATCGCGGCATGGAAAAACTGGCGGAAACCCGGATGGGCTACAACGAAGTCACCTTCCTGTCGGATCGCGTTTGCGGGATCTGCGGCTTTGCCCACAGCACCGCGTATACCACCTCCGTGGAAAACGCGATGGGTATCGTGGTGCCGGAACGCGCGCAGATGATTCGCGCCATTCTGCTGGAGGTGGAGCGTCTGCACTCCCATCTGCTGAACCTCGGTCTGGCCTGTCACTTCACCGGTTTTGACTCCGGCTTTATGCAGTTCTTCCGCGTCCGCGAAACCTCCATGAAGATGGCGGAGATCCTGACCGGGGCGCGTAAGACCTACGGTCTGAACCTGATCGGCGGGATTCGTCGCGATCTGCTGAAAGAGGACATGATCCAGACCCGCCAACTGGCGCAACAGATGCGTCGCGACGTGCAGGAACTGGTGGATATGCTGCTCAGTACGCCGAAGATGGAACAGCGCACCGTGGGAATCGGTCGTCTGGATCCAGAGATTGCGCGTGATTTCAGTAACGTTGGGCCGATGGTTCGCGCCAGCGGTCACGCCCGTGACACTCGCGCCGATCACCCGTTTGTCGGTTACGGTCTGCTGCCGATGACGGTTCACAGCGAACAGGGCTGTGACGTGATCTCGCGTCTGAAAGTGCGTATCAACGAAGTGTACACCGCGCTGAATATGATCGACTTCGGTCTGGACAACCTGCCCGGCGGTCCGCTGATGGTGGAAGGCTTCACCTACATTCCGCATCGCTTTGCGCTGGGCTTCTCCGAAGCGCCGCGCGGTGACGATATTCACTGGAGCATGACCGGCGACAACCAGAAGCTGTACCGCTGGCGCTGCCGTGCGGCGACGTATGCCAACTGGCCAACCCTGCGTTACATGCTGCGCGGCAACACCGTTTCTGATGCACCGCTGATTATCGGTAGCCTTGACCCTTGCTATTCCTGTACTGACCGCATGACCGTGGTGGATGTGCGTAAGAAGAAGAGCAAAGTCGTGCCGTACAAAGAACTTGAGCGCTACAGCATTGAGCGTAAAAACTCGCCGCTGAAATAAGGAATCGCCATGTTTACCTTTATCAAAAAAGTCATCAAAACCGGCGCGCCGACTTCGTCTTATCCGCTGGAGCCGATTGCGGTTGATAAAAACTTCCGCGGTAAGCCGGAGCACAATCCGCAGCAGTGCATTGGCTGTGCGGCCTGCGTGAATGCCTGCCCGTCTAATGCGTTGACGGTGGAAACCGATCTGGCCAGCGGCGAACTGGCCTGGCAGTTCAACCTCGGACGCTGCATTTTCTGCGCCCGCTGTGAAGAAGTGTGCCCGACGGCGGCGATCAAGCTTTCGCAGGAGTATGAACTGGCGGTGTGGAAGAAAGAGGATTTCCTCCAGCAGTCTCGTTTTGCGCTGTGCAACTGCCGCGTCTGCCATCGTCCTTTCGCTGTCCAGAAAGAGATTGATTACGCCATTGCGCTGCTTAAGCACAACGGCGACAGCCGCGCGGAGCATCACCGCGAAAGCTTTGAGACCTGCCCGGACTGCAAACGTCAGAAATGCCTGGTGCCGTCCGACCGAATTGAACTGACTCGCCATATGAAAGAGGCCAGCTGATGAGCCATTTATTAGGTCCGCGTGACGCGAACGGTATTCCGGTACCGATGACGGTGGATGAGTCCATCGCCAGCATGAAGGCGTCATTACTGAAAAACATCAAGCGTTCAGCCTATGTTTACCGCGTGGACTGCGGCGGCTGTAACGGCTGTGAAATTGAAATTTTCGCGACCTTATCACCGTTGTTCGACGCTGAACGCTTCGGTATCAAAGTCGTACCGTCACCGCGTCATGCGGACATTCTGCTATTCACCGGCGCGGTTACCCGTGCAATGCGCTCCCCAGCGCTGCGTGCCTGGCAGTCTGCGCCCGATCCGAAAATCTGTATCTCTTACGGTGCCTGCGGCAACAGCGGCGGTATCTTCCATGACCTGTACTGCGTCTGGGGCGGCACCGACAAAATTGTGCCGGTGGATGTGTATATTCCGGGATGCCCGCCGACGCCTGCGGCAACGCTGTACGGTTTTGCGATGGCGTTGGGCCTGCTGGAGCAGAAAATTCACGCTCGTGCGCCAGGCGAACTGGACGATCAGCCAGCGGAAATTCTGCATCCGGACATGGTTCAGCCGCTGCGCGTGAAGGTCGATCGCGAGGCGCGTCGACTGGCCGGTTATCGCTATGGACGTCAGATTGCGGATGATTACCTGCGCCAGCTCGGTCAGGGTGAACATCAGGTGGCGCGCTGGCTGGAAGCGGAAAGCGATCCGCGCCTGACTGAGATCGTCACGCACTTGAATCAGGTTGTTGAAGAGGCGCGTATCCGATGAGTGAAACGGTGGTGTTCAGTCAACTGAGCCGTAAGTTTATTGATGAGAACGATGCGACGCCCGCAGAGGCGCAGCAGGTTGTCTATTACAGCCTGGCGATTGGTCACCATCTTGGGATCATCGACTGCCTGGAAGCCGCGCTGACCTGTCCGTGGGAGGCGTATCTGGCGTGGATTGCCACGCTGGAAGAGGGCAGCGAGGCCCGTCGGAAGATGGAAGGGGTGCCGAAGTACGGCGAGATCGTCATCGATTTTAATCATGTGCAAATGCTGGCTCACGCGTTCGATCGTGCGCTCGCGGTGCAGACCCCGGAGCAGCAGGCATGGAGTAAACAGATGCTCAGCATGCTGCATGATATTCATCAGGAGAGCGCTATTTACCTGATGGTAAGGAGACACCGTGACTGACGTTTTATTGTGTGTTGGCAACAGCATGATGGGTGATGACGGCGCGGGTCCGCTGCTGGCAGAAAAATGCGCGGCGCAGGCGAAAGGCAACTGGGTGGTCATCGACGGAGGCAGTGCGCCGGAAAATGACATCGTGGCCATTCGCGAACTGCGCCCGGATCGTCTGCTGATCGTGGATGCCACCGACATGGGGTTGAATCCCGGCGAGATCCGCATTATCGATCCTGACGATATCGCCGAGATGTTCATGATGACGACCCACAATATGCCGCTGAATTATCTGGTTGATCAGCTTAAAGAAGACGTCGGCGAGGTGATCTTCCTCGGGATTCAGCCAGATATCGTCGGATTCTATTATCCCATGACTCAGCCAGTTAAGGATGCCGTCGACACCGTTTACCAGCATCTCGACGGCTGGGAGGGTCACGGCGGCTTCGCGGAATTAGACGCGTCGTGATATTCATGCCGGATGACCGTCTGACCTCATCCGGCCTGTTCTTCTCTCACCTGTTCGATCACTAATTTCCCCTGCATTACCGCCACATTGACAATGGTGCCGGTCGGGAAACCCGCCTGTTCCAGCCAGTCGCCATTAATGGTTAACGACGCATGCCGGCTATAGCGGCGCGTATTGCCGGTTTTCGGATCTTCATGGCGCTTTCTGACATAGCTCACCTTTAAACGACGAAACGGCCTGATGATAGCGACTTCCGGACTGCCAGCCTCAATAGTCATAAACGATTCCTTGTTATCCACGAGTAGATGAAAATACCTGTATAAAATGCCAGTAAAAAAGGGAAGGGGCAAACCGGAAACTGGAAGGGAGATAGCGGAAACGGAATGCAAATGATGTAACGAGGGAAGGGAGGGCCGGACAGCGCGAGCGCCATCCGACATCCTGTTTACGCCAGATCCTGGCCGTTGCTGGCGATTACTTTTTTGTACCACCAGAACGATTTTTTACGGGTTCGCGCAAGCGTACCGTTGCCAGCATCATCGCGGTCGACATAGACGAACCCATACCGTTTGCTCATCTCACCCGTCGACGCGGCCACCAGATCAATACAGCCCCAGGTGGTGTAACCCATCAGCGGCACGCCGTCCTCAATGGCGTCAGCCATCGCCCGGATGTGTTCGCGCAAATAGCGAATACGGTAATCGTCATTAATGTGGCCATCGGCATCGATTTCATCTTTTGCCCCGAGACCGTTTTCCACCAGGAACAGCGGTTTCTGGTAGCGGTCGTACATCATATTCATCGTGATGCGCAGTCCAAGCGGGTCGATTCCCCAGCCCCAGTCGCTGACCTGGATGTGCGGGTTGCGCATTGACTTCACCACGTTCGCGGCGCTGCTGTTCTTTGTGTTCATCTCCGCCGACGCGCAGCGCGACGTGTAATAGCTGAAGGAGACAAAATCGACAGTGTTTTTCAGGATTGCATCATCTTCCGGGGCTTTTTCAATCACCACGCCTTTCTCGCGAAACACACGGGCAGAGTAGGCCGGATACGCGCCGCGCGCCTGTACGTCAATGAAGAACAGGTTTTCCCGATCTTTTTCCAGCGCTGTCCAGACATCTTCCGGTTTGCAGGAGTACGGATAAAAATTACCACCCGCCAGCATGCAGCCCACCTGGTTCTGCGGGTTTACCTCATGGGCGATTTTCGTCGCCAGCGCGCTGGCAATCAGCTCATGGTGCGCGGCCTGATATTTCACCTGATCCTGATTTTCCCCCTCTTCAAACACCAGCCCCGCGCCGGAGAACGGGCTGTGCAGCATGATGTTGATTTCATTGAAGGTCAGCCAGTATTTCACCAGGCCGTCAAAGGCTTCAAAACAGGTACGCGCATAGCGGGTGAAAAACTCCACCATCTTACGATTACGCCAGGAGCCGTATTCGGTAACCAGATGCATGGGCACGTCGAAGTGGCACAGTGTCACCAGCGGTTCAATACCGTACTTTTTGCACTCGGCAAACACCGCGCGATAGAACGCAATGCCTTCCTCGTTAGGCGTCAGTTCGTCGCCGTTGGGATAAATACGGCTCCAGGCAATCGAGGTGCGAAAGACGGTGAAGCCCATTTCCGCCATCAGGGCGATGTCGTCCTTATAGCGATGGTAAAAATCGATCGCCTGATGGCTGGGATAAAATTCGTCATTCCGCAGTTGGAAACGTTTCTCCTGTCCCAGTTTGACCGGCATACGATGCGCGCCGTGCGGGATCATATCGACAGTGGTCAGCCCTTTGCCGCCCTCCCGGTATGCGCCTTCAGCCTGGTTGGCGGCCAGTGCGCCGCCCCATAAAAATCCTTGCGGAAATACAGCCATAATAAACCTCAGTGAATAACAGTCAGACGCTGGCGCCTTTTACCGTAGACGGTTGTGCAGCCTGGTTTTTTCGTGCCTGTGCGGCAGCATCCTCGACGGGAATATCCTCAAAGCCCAGCAGCAGCGTCAGAACAAACGACAACACCACCGCCAGCGCCATGACGCCGAACACCCAGACAATGGTCATGGGATTGGCCGGGTCGAAGAACTGAACGCTGGTAAACAGGCCCGGCGCCGCCATTGAGTGGCTGGCGAGTCCGGCCATTCCGGCGACGGCACCACAGATGAAGCCGCTGATCAGGCTGGCGATCAGCGGACGTTTCAGGCGTACCGCCACACCGTAGAGCGCGGGTTCCGAAATCCCCGCCATGATGGCCGAGGCCGCCGCTGCCAGCGCAGTCTGGCGCAGTTCCGGGTTTTTCGTTTTCCAGGCTACCGCCAGCGAGGAGCCGCCGAGCGACAGGTTGGCACCAATTTCGGACGGCATGACCATCCCTTCTTTGCCCGTTTCGGCAATGGTCTGAATGATGGTTGGCGTAAAGACGCGGTGCATCCCGGTCATCACCAGCAGCGGCCACAGCGCGCCCATAATGGCGACAGAGAGCCAGCCGAGATAACCGTGAATGGTATAGACCAGCGCGGAAATCGCGCTACCGATCCAGATGCCAATCGGCCCAATCAGGACGATGGCCAGCGGTGCGGCGATCAACACGATCAGCATCGGTTTCAGGAAGTTTTTGGTGACCGCGGGCGTAATGCGATCCACCCAGCGTTCGATGTACGACAGACACCAGGTCATGACCAGCGCCGGAATAACCGTATAGGTGTATTTCACCGCGGTGACCGGAATCAGCGCGAATTCAACGTGTTCGCCCTGTGCCGCTTTCGCCATCAGGTCGATAAAGCTTGGATGCACCAGCACCCCGGCAATGGCAATCGCCAGCGACATGTTGGTTTTGAATTTAATCGCCGCCGAGGCCGCCACCATTAACGGCAGGAAGAAGAAGGCGCCATCGCCGATCACGGTCAGGATCGTTAACGTGGAGGAGCCTTTTTCCAGTACGCCGGTCATTTCAAGGATCATTGCCAACAGTTTGAGCATCGATCCGCCGATAATCGCCGGGATCAGCGGCGACATGGTGCCGATCAGCGCATCGAGGATACCCGCGCCAATACGTCTGAGCGTCAGCCCGGGTTTGCCAACGGGCTCGGCGGGTTGCATATCGCCCGGCAGCAAGTTGACGACTTCACGATACGCCTGGGAGACGGTATTGCCGATGATCACCTGGCACTGGTTGTCGTTGCGAACGACGCCGAGTACGCCGCTGAGGGTTTTGAGTGTGGCACTGTCGACCCGCGTGTCATCTTTCACAACGAAACGCAGACGCGTCATGCAGTGTGTCACTGCGGTGATGTTGTCGACGCCGCCCAGAGCCGTCACCACGGAGCGCGCCAGCGCTGCATAATTCTTGGACATAGGATTTTTATCCTGTTTTATCAGTAGGGTACGTTTTATTTTTGCCGCACATTCGCCTGAGCGATCGTCGGTGATGAAACGCCAATGAGAAACCGGTTCCACAAAATCATGAATAGTTTATGTTAGTCAGGCAATGTTTAATTTTATCTATTTTCGTGAAATGTGATTTAAATCACTTATGGTTTTCTGGTGTGATTTAGCATCAGGGACAACCACGCGGCGGTGAAGTACACTGCATCTCATTGCGAGAAAAGGAAGAAAACTTATGACGACGATGCTGGAGGTAGCGCAGCGGGCCGGGGTATCGAAGGCGACGGTCTCCAGGGTGCTTTCAGGGAATGGCTACGTCAGCCAGGAAACGAAGGATCGCGTATTTCAGGCGATTGAAGAGAGTGGTTATCGGCCTAACCTGCTGGCGCGTAGCCTTGCGGCGAAAACCAGTCAGACGCTGGGGCTGGTGGTGACTAACACCCTCTACCACGGCGTCTATTTTAGCGAATTGCTGTTTCATACCGCGCGGATGGCGGAAGATCAGGGCCGTCAGCTTCTGCTTGCCGATGGTAAGCACAGCGCGCAAGAGGAGCGCCAGGCGATTCAGTATCTGCTGGATTTGCGTTGCGACGCGATCATGATTTATCCGCGTTTTCTCAGCGTGGATGAGATCGATAAAATAATCGACAGCCACTCGCAGCCGATTATGGTGCTTAACCGCCGGTTACGGAAAAACAGCAGCCACTGCGTCTGGTGCGATCAAAAGCAGACCAGTTTTAACGCCGTGGCGGAACTGATTGCCGCAGGCCATCAGCAGATTGCCTTTATCACCGGTTCGATGGACTCCCCCACCGGGGTTGAACGCCTGTCGGGGTACAAAGAGGCGCTGACCCGACACGGCATTGCCGTCAATGACGACCTGATCGTCAAAGGCAAATGGACGCCAGCCTGCGGTGCCGCAGGGGTGGATGCGCTGCTTTCTCGCGACGTGACGTTCAGCGCGCTGGTGGCCAGCAATGACGACATGGCGATTGGAGCCATCAAGCAATTGCATGACAAAGGGTTAGCCGTGCCATCGCAGGTGTCGGTGATTGGTTTTGACGATATCGCAATGGCGCCCTACACCATACCGGCGCTCTCCAGCGTCAAAATTCCGGTGACGGAGATGATTCAGGAAACCATTGGTCGACTCATTTTCATGCTGGACGGCGGGGCGTTTACGCCACCGAAAAGCTTCACCGGCACGTTGATTCGCCGTGATTCCGTTACATCGATCGCGGCGCAGTAAAAATTGTCACCCGTCATCGTCATTCGTGACGATGACACCATAACGGTCACCCTCTTTTTTTTAAATATCGTTAAATTACAGCAAGATAAAAACTGGCATGATTTGTGAATGCTTCGGCACATTATCTGTCATTGCTGGAGAATTTGATGAACCGTTTCATCATTGCAGACGCCAATAAGTGCATTGGTTGCCGTACCTGTGAAGTGGCCTGCGTGGTCTCCCATCAGGAAAACCAGGACTGCGCGTCACTGACCCCTGAAACCTTTTTACCTCGCATCCATGTGATTAAAGGTGTGAATGTCTCGACGGCGACGCTGTGCCGCCAGTGTGAGGACGCGCCGTGTGCGAACGTCTGCCCGAACGGTGCCATCAGCCGTGATAAAGGTTTTGTTCATGTCATGCAGGAACGTTGCATTGGCTGCAAAACCTGCGTGGTGGCCTGCCCGTATGGCGCAATGGAAGTCGTGGTGCGTCCGGTTGTGCGTAACAGCGGTGCAGGCCTGAACGTACGGGCGGAAAAGGCGGAAGCTAATAAGTGCGATCTCTGTTATCACCGCGATGCCGGTCCGGCCTGTATGGAAGCCTGTCCGACGCATGCCCTGATTTGCGTTGACCGTAATAAGCTCGAACAACTCAGCGCAGAAAAGCGTCGTCGCGCGGCGCTGGATTCTTCCGCTTCTTTGCTTTTCTGATTCCTGCCGCAAAAATCACTCAGGAAACGCGCTGGCATCAAGGGAATTCCCGGAAATTTTCGTAAAATACGTTTCCGGGAATGATGATGGCGAGAATGACTCAATGGCAACAAATACCCCTTCCGGCGTACAGCTCCGTATTCGCGGCAAAGTTCAGGGCGTCGGCTTTCGTCCCTTCGTCTGGCAACTGGCGCAGCAGCTTCAGTTGCATGGCGACGTCTGTAATGACGGCGATGGCGTGGTGGTTCGATTGCTGGAAGATCCCGCGCTGTTTATCCGTGAACTGCATGCCCACTGTCCGCCATTGGCGCGTATCGACAGCGTGGAGAGTGAGCCTTTTCGCTGGGCGCAACTGCCCACTGAATTCAGCATTCGCCAGAGTGCGGGCGGCACGATGAACACCCAGATTGTGCCCGATGCCGCGACGTGCCCG
Organism: Citrobacter freundii complex sp. CFNIH2; assembly: GCF_002880615.1. Lineage (NCBI taxonomy): Bacteria > Pseudomonadati > Pseudomonadota > Gammaproteobacteria > Enterobacterales > Enterobacteriaceae > Citrobacter > Citrobacter freundii complex sp. CFNIH2. Next base: position 5,193,176 of record NZ_CP025757.1, read on the forward strand.
GAATGTCTTGCCGAAATGAATACGCCCGGAGAGCGGCGTTATCGCTATCCCTTTATCAACTGCACCCATTGCGGCCCGCGTTTTACCATTATCCGGGCGATGCCCTACGATCGTCCGTTTACCGTGATGGCGTCATTTCCGCTCTGCCCGCAATGCGACAACGAGTATCGCGATCCTTATGACCGACGTTTTCACGCCCAGCCGGTGGCTTGTCCGGCGTGTGGTCCGCATCTGAGCTGGTTGAGCGGCGGACACCTGGCGGAAAAAGAGGCGGCATTGCAGGCTGCGGTGGAAATGCTGAAGGTCGGGGGCATTGTCGCTGTTAAGGGTATCGGCGGGTTTCATCTGGCCTGCGATGCGCGAAACAGCGATGCCGTGGCGCGGCTTCGTGCGCGTAAGCGCCGTCCGGCAAAACCACTGGCGGTAATGCTACCTGATGCGTCGGGTCTGCCGGAGGCGGCAACCCGACTGCTGAAAACGCCTGCGGCCCCGATTGTGCTGGTGGATAAGCAACATGTCTCCTCGCTGTGTGACGGTATTGCCCCAGGATTGACGGAAGTCGGCGTGATGTTGCCCGCCAATCCGCTCCAGCACCTGTTGCTCCAGGCACTGAAGTGCCCGCTGGTGATGACCTCCGGTAATCTCAGCGGTAAACCGCCGGCCATCAGCAACGAACAGGCGCTTGAGGATTTACAGGACATTGCCGAGGGTTTCCTGCTGCACAATCGTGACATCGTGCAGCGCATGGACGATTCCGTGGTGCGTGAAAGCGGTGAAATGCTGCGTCGCTCGCGGGGATATGTCCCGGATGCGCTGGCGTTACCGCCGGGGTTTCACCATATACCGCCGATACTCTGTCTGGGGGCGGATCTGAAAAACACCTTCTGCCTGGTGCGCGGTGAGCAGGCGGTGATCAGCCAGCATCTTGGCGATCTCAGCGACGACGGGATCCAACATCAGTGGCGTGACGCGCTGCGGTTAATCCAGACTATCTATGACTTCACGCCACAACGCCTTGTTCGCGATGCCCATCCGGGGTATGTCTCCAGCCTGTGGGCCAGCGAGATGAACCTGCCGACGGAGATCGTGTTGCATCATCATGCTCATGCCGCCGCCTGTCTGGCCGAGCACGGCTGGCCGCTGGATGGTGGCGATGTTATCGCCCTGACGCTGGACGGCATCGGAATGGGCGAAGCGGGCGCGTTATGGGGCGGAGAGTGTCTGCGGGTGAACTACCGTGAGTGTGAACATCTTGGTGGACTGTCCGCTGTGGCGCTCGTCGGTGGCGATCTCGCCGCGAAGCAACCCTGGCGCAACCTGTTAGCGCAGTGTCTGCGCTTTGTGCCGGACTGGCAGCACTATCCGGAAACGCAATACCTACAGCGACAGAACTGGAACGTGCTGGCACGAGCGATTGAGCGCGGGATTAACGCACCGCTGGCCTCGTCCTGTGGGCGTCTGTTCGATGCGGTTGCCGCCGCGTTGAACTGTGCGCCAGAATCGCTCAGCTATGAAGGCGAAGCGGCCTGCGCGTTGGAGGCATTGGCGTCGCAATGCGCGGGTGTTAAACATCCAGTGACGCTACCGCTGGCGGGGCATCAACTGGATCTGGCGACCTTCTGGTCGCAGTGGCTGAACTGGCAGGCAACGCCCGCTGAACGCGCATGGGCTTTCCACGATGCGCTGGCGCATGGGTTTGCCACGATGCTGCGCAAACAGGCCACGGCGCGTGGCATCGACACGCTGGTGTTCAGCGGTGGAGTGATGCACAACCGGTTACTGTCGGCGCGACTGGCTTACTATCTGGCGGATTTCACGCTGTTGTTCCCGCAGCAGTTACCGGCCGGCGACGGCGGACTGTCGCTGGGACAGGGGGTGATTGCCGCGGCGCGTGGGATGGCGGAAGCATAAAAAAGCCCCGGGACTGGCGGGGCGAAACGACAAGCAATATCGCACATCCGTGTGCATGAGGTTAATCAATCAGTGGCGATATCGCCGGATGGCGACGCAGAGCGTCTTATCCGGCCTACAGAGGCAGCGTTTTCAGCAGGGCGAAAGCCTCCTTCATTCTGTCTTCACTCACCACGAAGGCGCAGATCTGTCCTTCACCGTTCATCCCTTTGGCTACCATCCCGTCAGATTCTGCCGCAATGTGCCAGTTCAGATCGCGACGCTGGGTTTCGCCAGCCAGGTGCAGCGGCAGTTCCGGCGTTTTTATTTTGACTAACATGGCGGGCAACTTTAGCGGCGCGTTGCCGCCGAGCAGATTTTTCGCCAGGTACATCGCGCTGAGCTGAATCGGCTGCAGGAACGGCAGTACCTGGCCGTTGATCTCCGCGCAGTCGCCAAGAGCATAAATATCCGGGTTGCTGGTTTGCAGGTAACTGTCGACGCAAACGCCGCGATTAATGGTTACACCGGCGCGACGCGCCAGCGCGGTTTCCGGGCGCAGGCCGGTGGCGGCAATCACCGCATCGACGTCGATGCTGCGCTCGCGATCGAACGTTGCACGAATACCGGATGCGGTTTTCTCCAGCCCCTGCAACTGTGATTTCAGCAACAGGTGCACGCCCATATCGGTAAGACGATGCTGTAAGCGACTGCTCACTTCTGGCGGCATCAGCGAAGCGAGAAGGCTGGCGGCGTTATCAATCAGCGTGACCGCTTTACCGGCGCGGCAGAAATCCATCGCCAGTTCGGTTCCAATCAACCCGCCGCCGACGATCAGCACCCGTTGGGCGTCGCGCAGTTGTGTCTCACAGGCGCGGTATTCCTGCTGGCTGTTCAATGTGAGCATTAACTCACGTCCTGCTATCGGAGGAACAAAGGCCGCCGCACCCGTGGCCAGCACCAGTTTGTCGTACTGCCACTGCTTGTCCTGGCTTTTCACCACGTGGGCATCGGCATCAATGTCGGTGACCCAGGTGTGTGGAAAGAGACGCAGAGCATATTGTTCAGCAAACTCTCCCGCCGACTGACGGGTGAGGTCATCGGCGTGCTGCGCCTGGCTTATCACATGACTGAGATCGGGCTTGTTGTACTCATCCATGCTGTCAGCTGCAATCAGGGTTAACGGGACATCCGCGTCCTGCTTGCGAATGTTTTTGACTAACTGGCGGGCGGCGAAGCCCGAACCAATGATGACAATTCCCCGGTTCATTTTGCCTCCGTTGCCAGCACGTCGAAGACGTCTTTGCCTAAGGAACATTCCGGACACAGGAAGTTGTCCGGCACATCGCTCCACGGCGTACCTGGGGCGACGTCCTGCAACGGTTCACCTTTTGCCGGATCGTAAATCCACTGGCATACGCTGCACTGCATGCTCGGGCCGAGGTCGGCTGCCGCTGCGGCGGCGCAGGCGCATGCTTCTTCTTTGGTTGTCGCTTTCACTGTCGCTTCCGGCAACGGCGCGAGCGCCCACTGACGCGCGATTTCGCGACCATGCTGGCGGCACAGTTCCAGCGCATCCAGGTCCGGGCGCCATTTGGCCTTCAGGCTCAACGACATTTCAAAACCGGCATCCTGTAAACGGGTGGATAAGCGGTCGACCGCTCCGCCGCTCCAGCCGTGGGAGCCAAAAGCGCTGGCGCGTTTGTTACGAAAACGCAGCCCGGTCATCTCTTCCACCAGACCGGCGATTTTCGGCATCATCACGTTGTTCATTGTGGAGGTGCCGACCAGCACGCCTTTAGAGCGGAAAACGTTGGTCAGGATTTCGTTTTTATCACTGCGGGCGACGTTAAAAATTTTCACCGCTACGTTCGGATCGACTTCGTTAATTCCCTGAGCAATCGCATCCGCCATCATGCGGGTGTTATTGGACATGGTGTCGTAGAAAATAGTGATGCGATCTTCCTGATAGTCCGCTGCCCATTTCAGATACAGCTCAACAATCTGGGTCGGATTATCGCGCCAGACCACGCCGTGTGAGGTGGCAATCATATCGACCGGCAGATTGAAGCCGAGGATTTCGGTAATTTTTGGCGTCACCAGACGGCTGAACGGCGTCAGGATGTTGGCGTAGTAGCGCTGGCACTGTTCGAACAGTTCGGTTTGATCCACTTCATCGTTAAACAGGCGTTCGTCGCAGTAGTGCTGACCAAAAGCGTCATTACTGAACAGGACGGCATCGCCGGTCATGTAGGTCATCATGCTGTCCGGCCAGTGCAGCATCGGGGTTTCCACGAAGATCAACTGCTTACCGTTACCAATATCCAGCGTGTCGCCGGTTTTCACGACGTTAAAATTCCACTCCGGATGGTGGTGGTGACCGGTAATCGAGTCAATCGCATTGGCGGTGCAGTAGATAGGGGTGTCCGGGATCTGCGCCATCAGCTCGGTCAGCGCCCCGGCGTGATCTTCTTCCGCATGGTTGATAATGATGTAATCGATGTCTGCGAGGTCAATTTCATTACGCAGGTTTTGCACGAATTCACGGCTGAATTTATGATCGACGGTATCGATCAGGACATTTTTTTCTTCACGGATGAGATAGCTGTTGTAGCTGCTGCCGCGCAGCGTTTTGTATTCGGTTCCGTGGAAATCACGCACTTCCCAGTCACGTTGGCCAACCCAATGGATATTATTTTTAACCAGAATAGACATAGCAACCTCAATTCATTCAGCGTTGTTCAAATAAGTTGTTTCGCTTATTGCAGGTCGCGTGCCAACTTTTTATCTATTTGATTTATATTGATTTAAAATTTTATACCCATTAAATGGTAGTCAAAAAGACTACTCATAACACAGTCAATATGACAGTATGGATTGTCAAAATGACAGTGAGGACCGCATGAGTTTTTCTGTTGATGTGCTGGCGGGTATCGCCATTGAATTACAGCGCGGGGTGGGTCATCAGGATCGTTTTCAACGTCTGATTACCACGCTGCGCCAGGTGCTGGAATGCGACGCTTCTGCGCTGCTGCGCTATGAGGCGCGCCAGTTTATCCCGCTGGCGATTGACGGTCTCGCACGCGATGTGCTCGGCAGGCGTTTTACCCTGGAAGGGCATCCCCGACTGGAGGCCATCGCCCGCGCCGGGGACGTGGTGCGCTTTCCGGCAGACAGCGATCTGCCCGATCCGTATGACGGGTTGATCCCAGGGCAGGAGAGTCTGAAAGTGCACGCCTGTATTGGGTTGCCGCTTTTTGCCGGGCAGAACCTGATCGGTGCGCTGACCCTCGACGGCATGGCGCCGGATCAGTTTGATGTTTTCAGCGATGAGGAGTTACGGCTCATCGCCGCGCTGGCGGCTGGTGCATTGAGCAATGCGCTGCTGATTGAACAGCTGGAAAGTCAGAATATGCTGCCGGGGTCGAGTACCGATTTCGAACAGGTAAAAGAGACGCAGATGATTGGTCTCTCGCCGAACATGATGCAGCTGAAAAAAGAGATCGAGATTGTGGCAGGCTCCGATCTCAACGTATTAATCAGCGGCGAAACCGGTACCGGGAAAGAACTGGTAGCGAAGGCGATTCACGAAGGTTCACCTCGCGCGGTCAACCCACTGGTCTATCTGAACTGCGCCGCGCTGCCGGAAAGCGTGGCGGAGAGCGAGCTGTTTGGTCATGTGAAAGGGGCGTTTACCGGAGCCATCAGCAACCGTAGCGGCAAGTTTGAAATGGCCGATAACGGCACGCTGTTTCTCGACGAAATTGGTGAACTGTCGCTGGCGCTGCAGGCCAAACTGCTGCGTGTATTGCAGTACGGCGATATTCAGCGCGTTGGCGATGACCGCAGCCTGCGCGTGGATGTGCGCGTGCTGGCCGCAACCAATCGCGATCTACGCGAAGAGGTGCTGGCGGGGCGTTTTCGTGCCGATTTGTTCCATCGCCTGAGCGTGTTCCCGCTTTCCGTCCCTCCGTTACGTGAGCGCGGTGAGGATGTGGTGCTACTGGCAGGCTATTTTTGCGAGCAGTGTCGACTGCGACTGGGGCTTTCCCGCGTGGTGCTCAGTCCAGGGGCACGTAGCCATCTACTGAATTACGGCTGGCCGGGTAACGTGCGTGAATTGGAACATGCGATTCATCGGGCGGTGGTGCTGGCGCGCGCGACCCGATCCGGAGACGAAGTGGTACTGGAAACGAAGCATTTCGCGTTGCAGGAGGAGGCCATGACGCCGCAGCCGGAGGTGACAGCGGATTTACCGCGCAATCACAATCTGCGCGATGCGACGGAGGCGTTCCAGCGAGAGATTATTCGCCAGGCGCTGGCGCAACATAATCACAACTGGGCGGCCAGCGCGCGGGCGCTTGAAACGGACGTCGCCAACCTGCACCGGCTGGCGAAGCGTCTGGGGCTGAAAGATTAGAGGATCCCGGCCTGATAGAAATCCTGCAGGTTGATGGCGCCGGTGAGCTTACCGGTTTCATCCACCACCGGCGCGGCGGTGATTTTGCGCTTCATCAGGATCTCTTTGGCGTCAATCGCCCGGCTTTCTGCCTGCAGGGTGATGCCGTTGTGGGTCATCGCTTCACAGACCGGCGTGGTGAGCGCGCCGCCGCCAACCAGCCAGCGACGCAGGTCGCCATCGGTAAAGACGCCTTTCACCTGCATCTGGGCGTTGCAAACGGCGACCAGACCCAGACCGGTACGGCTTAATTCCAGCATCGCGTCCATTACGCTGGTGGCAAGTTGAACCTGCGGGACAGCGTCGTCACGGCGCATCAGGTGATGCACTTTATTGAGCAAACGCGCGCCCAACGCACCGGCCGGATGCGAGCGGGCAAAATCCTCTTCATTGAAGCCGCGAGCCTGCATGACCGCCATGGCCAGCGCGTCGCCCATCATCAGGGTATTGACGGTACTGGAGGTTGGCGCCAGGTGCATCGGGCAGGCTTCGCGCTCAACGGAGATATCCAGAACGGCTTTCGCCGCCAGGCCCAGCGGTGAATTGGGTTTGCCGGTCATTGCCAGCAGGGCGATGGATTTATCTTCCAGACGCGGGATAATGAGATCCAGCTCTTTTGCGCCGCCGGAATAGGAGATAAACAACATCACGTCGCGGCTTTCGATCATCCCCAGATCGCCATGCAGCGCTTCGGCAGGGTGAATAAAAAAGGCCGGGGTGCCGGTACTGGCGAGCGTCGCGGCGATTTTCTTACCAATATGGCCCGATTTGCCGATACCCGAGACAATCACTTTGCCTTCACAGTAGATAATGGTATTGGCGGCGCGGATAAAATCATCGCCCAGACGTTCCGGCAGACGGCTTGCTTCCTGTAATTCCAGCATTAACGTCTGACGGCCCGCGTTCAGTAGTGCATCACTCATTGGTTTCTCCGGTTATGATAACGGTAATCCCTTTCTCTTCCAGCGCCTGACGAAATGCGGGATCAATACCCGCGTCGGTAATCAGTTTGTCGACGCTTTCCAGACTGCACACAACATTCGGACTCTTGCGGCCAAACTTTGATGAGTCCGCCATCAGAATGACTTCGCGAGCGGCGTTGCACATCGCTTTGCTGACGGTGTAAACCTCATTAAAGGTGGTCACGCCGGCACTGAGATCAATACCGTCGGTACCCATGAAAAGTTTATCAAAACTGAACTGCTCAAAGGCGTTTTCCGCGAGTTGTCCGTGAAATGAGGCCGATTTTTTACGGAAGGTTCCGCCTGGCATCAGGATGGTTTGTTCGTTGTCTAACTCGGACAGCGCGTTGACAATGTGCAGGCTGTTGGTCATGACGGTGATATTGCTAAAGCGGGTAAGCATCGGCACCATTTGTAGCACGGTACTCCCGGCGTCCAGAATGATGGAATCGCCATCATGGATAAAGCGGACGGCCGCTTCAGCAATACGTTCCTTCTTGAGCGTATTGATCAGCGTTTTGTGATCGATAGGCGGATCGGACTCCTCTTTGTTTAACATCACGCCGCCATAGGTACGAATGACGGTTTCGGCATTTTCCAGAACGACAAGGTCTTTGCGAATGGTTGTGCCCGTGGTGTCAAAGTACTGGGCCAGTTCTTCTACTGAGCATTTCCCCTGCTTTTGCAGATGCTCAAGAATAGCGGCCTGACGCTGACGAGGTTTCATTGGCGTAATTACCCTGAATTAAATTTGCGAAATGATAATTTCGAAAGCTATTAGTATTCACAACGAAATTACCCATGTTTCAGACTAAGCGCCAATGATAGTGCATTCTGCGATAACGGATCATGGGGAAAGATCACATCAGGCTGTAATTCATTAAGATGTTTGCCCTGAATGGTGGCGATTTTGCCTGGTCTGGCGAATACGGTGAGACCTTTCATAAACAAAGTATCAGTGACTCGCTGATTGTCATCGACAGCAACGGCGACAACGACGCGCGGTTTAAAACGTCCTCCTGAACGCCCCACGCCGACGCGTCCCTGCTGGCAAAGCAGGTCAAACGCGTTGTTAAAGCGCGATATTTGCCAGTATCCCAGCGCCAGTTGTGCACACCAGGCAATGACGGCGACAGTAACGAGTGCGGATACCATATTGTTGCTCCTTTTATTTCGCCGGACGACGGTTTCACCTTTTCCGGACTGCGGGTAGGCCCGGTACGCGTAGCGCTACCGGGCGACACCCATTAAAACATGACCTGTCCACCGGTAACGTTGATTGACTGTCCGGTGCAGTACGACGCTTTCTGGCTGGCATAGAATAACAGCATGTTCAGCACATCCTGATAGTCGCAGCCGCGCTTCAGCGGAACCTTATCAATGTAATACTGCTCCACTTCGTCTGGCTCGATACCCAGCTTGGTGGCGTACTGCGGCAGCAACGACTGGAACATCGGTGACTTTAACAGGTTGCCGAGCATCAGCGAATGCACGGTAATGCCATATTCCGCCAGATCCAGCGCCAGCGACTGCGTTAACCCCACGCCGCCAAACTTCGCCGCGCTGTAGCCGGAGTTGTGTTTGCTGCCCACTTTACCGGACTTGGAGTTGATCTGAATAATACGTCCCTGAATACCATCGCGGATCATCAGACGGGAGAATTCACGTGCGCAGAGGAAATAGCCCACCAGATTCACCTGCAGCGAGCGGTCAAAATCGCCGAGCTGGAAGTCACTGATAAATGCTGCTTTAGCGATACCTGCGCTGTAAACCAGCAGATCCACGCGGCCAAAGATTTCATCTACACCGCGAGAGAGCGCGAGTACGCTCTGTTCGCTGGTGGCGTCGGCGCCAAAACCGTAAGCCATGCCTTCGCCAAATTCCGCGTTAATCTCCTGTGCGGTGTTCGCGGCTTTATCACTCTGAATGTCCACCACCGCAACGCGATACCCTTCTGCTGCAAGCCCACGGCAAAGGAATGCCCCCAGGGTCTGTCCTCCACCAATGACAACGGCAACCTGATTCATTTTTCTCTCCTTAAGCGACAAACTTCAAAATACAGCCCGGTGCGATGTCGTCCGGTACAGGCCCCGCGACGTGCACGGTGCCGGGAAATTCTGCTTCGCTCTGTCCGTCGAAGCGCAGGGTGATATGCCCCAGTTCACGTAAATTCTGCTCGGCCACGCTGCCGACGGCGGTGACCGGATAACGATGCTGACCCAGTTCGAACTGCGCGCCGGGTTGCAGCGTACCGTTCAGTTCGCCATGACAATGGATAAAGCAAAATTCCTCGATATCCGCAGGCGCGCCTTCACGAAAGGTAATCAGCATCTGGTCGCAGAGCGCATCCGGTGCGCTCTGGCCGATACGGGTGATGGTGGTCTGATAAATAACGGTCATGTCGAAACCTCTTATTGATAAATAAAGCCGGAAACAAACCAGGCGATGAGAACGGTAGGCGCCCCCGTGAGGAAGCGGCTCACCAATACCGACGGCACGCCGACGCGAACGGTGTCCTGACGGGCTTCTGCCAGCGACAGACCGACCGGGATAAAGTCACAGGCTGCCTGAGCGTTAATGGCAAACAGGGCGGGCAGCGCCAGATGCGGCGGGATGTTGCCCAGGCCAATTTGCACGCCGATCAGGACGCCGATAACCTGCGCAATGACCGCGCCAGGGCCAAGGAATGGCGACAGCAGCGGGAACGAACAGATCAGCGCCAGTGTCACCAGACCCAGCGGATGGCTGGCAAGCGGCGCCAGACCGTGGGCGATCCAGTCGCCAAGACCTGAGGCCATGATGATGCCGATCAGTGCCGAGACGAATGCCATGAACGGTAGAATGGTTTTCAGAACCGTATCGATGGTGTCGCGACCGGACTGGAACAGCACGGCCACCGCAGAGCCCATCCCCATGCCGACTTTTGCCAGCAGGCCATCGCTCTGTTCGGTGATCTTTTTGCTGGTGTCGTAATCACGCCCGGCGGTGGAGTTTGTTGGTTGTGATTGCGGCTGCGGCTGTGGCGCAGCAGACGCGTCGCCGATGACGGTGATGTTGTCTTCCCTGACGCCAGAGACATAAATGTCTTCAACGATATACTGGGCCAGCGGCCCGGATTTTCCGGTTGAGTGAATGTTCACGGTCGGGATACGGCGTTTGGGATAGATGCCGCAGCGCAGCGTCCCGCCACAGTCAATGATGGCGACGCCAATTTCGTCTTCTGGCGGTTCACCCTCTTTAAAGCCATCGACGGCCTGCCAGCCGGTTAACTGCGCCAGTTTGTCGACAATCGCCGGGCGTGTGCCTGCGGTGATGTAGACAATTTTCTTACCGGCGGTCACGTCCAGCTCTAACGGGCCACCCCAGCCGCCAGTTCCTCGTTCAATACGAATGCGCGTCATGATGCTGCTCCTGCAAGGTGGACTTTCTGCTCAAGTTGGATACCCATCTTTTTCTCAAAGATGGAGGTTGTGAGGTCCGTGACCCAGCCACGAAAGAAGTTGGTGACCAGACCGACCAGCAGATAGCTCACGGCCAGTGGCCCGAGCGGGAGACCTAACGTGGTCAGGCCGCTGGCAATGCCGAGGTAAACGAACAGTTCGCCAGGGTTAATATGCGGGAACAGGCCGTTCATTGAGTGACAACTGTAAGAGGCGGCTGCGTAGTAGCTGGGCTTGTATTTCTCTGGCATGAAGCGGCCCAGACTCAGGGTCATGGGGTTACAAAACACAAACGTGCCAATAAAAGGCAAAATCAGGTAACGGGACAACGGATTCCCGGCGCAGCGCTGGGCGAAGCGTTCGATTCGCTGCTGGCCGATAAAGTTGATCAGCGCATTCATGATGACCAGCAGGCTGATCAGCAGTGGAAGAATGCCGGTGACCATCCCGGTAAACACCTCTCCACCTTTCTGGAACAGCCCGATGAACCACTCTGCTCCATGTGTAATGGTTTCGATCATTGTTCTCTCCTGTAGGGATTTTTAGTTATCTTGCGAATGGGTGACTTATTTTAATCAGATTGAAAGAAATAAAAGTGTTATTTTGATCTCAAAATGAAAGTAAAATATTTTAAGTTGAAAGTTTTTGCAGAAAGGAAAGAATGTACTGACGATCAAACGAGGGGAAGTGATACGTAAATTGTGTGACGGAGCGCGTCTGGCGCTTCCTTGTATGGCGGGGGATGCTTTACCATACTTCTCTCTGGCTGAATCTGTTTAATGGATGTCTCATGTTCAAGCGTCGTTATGTAGCATTGCTTCCCCTGTTTGTGTTACTTGCTGCCTGTAGTAGCAAACCGAAACCTCAAGAGCCTCAAACGACAACGGGGACGCCTTCCGGCGGCTTCCTGCTTGAGCCCCAGCACAACGTTATGCAGATGGGCGGCGACTTTGCCAACAACCCGAATGCACAGCAGTTCATCGATAAGATGGTGAACAAGCACGGTTTTAATCGTCAGCAGTTGCAGGAGATCCTGTCACAGGCGAAGCGCCTGGATTACGTTTTGCGTCTGATGGACAGGCAGGCGCCGACCACGCAGCCACCAGCCGGGCCTAACGGCGCATGGCTGCGCTATCGCAAACAGTTCATTACCCCGGATAATGTGCAAAACGGCGTGGCGTTCTGGAATCAGTATGAAGACGCGCTCAATCGCGCCTGGCAGGTTTACGGCGTTCCGCCGGAGATCATCGTGGGCATTATTGGCGTGGAAACCCGCTGGGGCCGCGTGATGGGGAAAACGCGTATTCTGGATGCGCTGGCGACGCTGTCGTTTAACTATCCACGTCGTGCGGAGTACTTCTCCGGCGAACTGGAGACGTTCCTGCTGATGGCGCGTAACGAACAGGATGATCCGTTAGATTTGAAAGGTTCCTTTGCCGGCGCGATGGGTTACGGACAGTTCATGCCGTCGTCCTATAAAGAATACGCGGTGGATTTCAACGGCGACGGCCATATCAACCTGTGGGATCCGGTCGATGCTATCGGCAGCGTGGCGAATTACTTCAAAGCGCACGGTTGGGTGAAAGGCGACGCGGTGGCGGTGATGGCGAACGGTCAGGCCCCGGGACTGGCGAATGGCTTTAAAACGCAGTACAGCCTTCCTCAACTGGCGGCCGCCGGACTCACGCCGCAACAACCGCTGGGCAACCATCAGCAGGTGAGCCTGCTGCGTCTGGATATTGGTACCGGATACCAGTACTGGTACGGTTTGCCGAACTTCTATGCCATTACCCGCTACAACCACAGCACCCATTACGCGATGGCGGTGTGGCAGTTAGGTCAGGCAGTGGCGCTGGCGCGCGTGCAATAACGGTTTTTACCCAGGGTCGCTTCGGCTTCCCTGGGCCTCACTCGTTTTTTCGGAATCCCCCTCGTAAAATTGTCACCTCATCCCCATCTCCGTTGGGAAAGTGTTATCTTGTCCGGCATATTTTTTAACTGACAGAGGCTGATATGACTGACAGTGAACTGATGCAGTTAAGTGAACAGGTCGGGCTGGCGCTGAAAGCGCGTGGTGCGACGGTGACCACCGCAGAGTCCTGCACCGGCGGTTGGGTGGCGAAAGCCATTACCGATGTTGCCGGCAGCTCCGCCTGGTTTGAGCGCGGTTTTGTCACCTACAGTAACGAAGCCAAATCGCAGATGATCGGCGTGCGCGAAGAGACGCTGGCGCAGCATGGCGCGGTCAGTGAACCGGTGGTGGTTGAGATGGCGATTGGCGCACTGAAAGCGGCACGTGCCGATTTTGCGGTTTCCATCAGCGGGATCGCCGGGCCGGATGGCGGCAGCGAAGAGAAACCGGTCGGTACCGTCTGGTTTGCCTTCGCCAGCGTGCGCGGAGAAGGGATTACCCGTCGGGAATGTTTTCACGGCGACCGTGATGCGGTGCGTCGGCAAGCCACGGTTTATGCGCTGCAAACCCTGTGGCAACAATTTCTACAAAATACTTGATACTGTATGACCATACAGTATAATTGCGACAACAGTACAGAATCACTATCCGGTTTCAGCCGGCATGACAGGAGTAATTAATGGCTATCGACGAAAACAAACAGAAAGCGTTGGCGGCAGCGCTGGGCCAGATCGAAAAGCAATTCGGTAAAGGCTCCATCATGCGCCTGGGTGAAGACCGTTCTATGGATGTGGAAACGATCTCCACGGGTTCGCTTTCACTGGATATCGCGCTGGGCGCAGGCGGCCTGCCGATGGGCCGTATCGTCGAAATCTACGGGCCGGAATCATCCGGTAAAACCACGCTGACGCTGCAGGTGATTGCCGCGGCGCAGCGCGAAGGTAAAACCTGTGCGTTTATCGATGCAGAACACGCGCTGGACCCGATCTATGCACGTAAGCTGGGCGTTGATATCGACAATCTGCTCTGTTCTCAGCCGGACACCGGTGAACAGGCGCTGGAAATCTGTGACGCACTGGCGCGTTCTGGTGCCGTCGACGTTATCGTTGTCGACTCCGTCGCGGCGCTGACGCCGAAAGCGGAAATCGAAGGCGAAATCGGTGACTCTCACATGGGCCTCGCGGCGCGTATGATGAGCCAGGCGATGCGTAAACTGGCCGGTAACCTGAAGCAGTCCAACACGCTGCTGATCTTCATCAACCAGATCCGTATGAAAATTGGTGTGATGTTCGGTAACCCGGAAACCACGACCGGTGGTAACGCACTGAAATTCTATGCCTCTGTTCGTCTGGACATCCGCCGTATTGGCGCGGTGAAAGAGGGCGATAACGTGGTGGGCAGCGAAACCCGCGTGAAGGTAGTGAAAAACAAAATCGCGGCGCCGTTTAAACAGGCTGAATTCCAGATCCTTTACGGTGAAGGCATCAACTTCTATGGCGAACTGGTCGACCTGGGCGTGAAAGAGAAGCTGATCGAGAAAGCAGGCGCCTGGTATAGCTACAACGGCGAGAAAATTGGTCAGGGTAAAGCGAATGCAACCGCCTGGCTGAAAGACAACCCGGCTACCGCGAAGGAAATTGAGAAAAAAGTTCGCGAAATGCTGCTCAATAACCAGGATGCTAAACCTGACTTTGCTGTTGATGACGGTGAAGGTGTTGCGGAAACCAACGAAGATTTTTAATCGTCAGGTGTCGTCCGTCCGGATAACGCAAAACTGCCATCCGGCAAAAAGTTGAATTACACTCAAGGGCTGCATTGATGCAGCCCTTTTTGCATTTCTGATTTCGAAGGTTGTTATGAGTGAACCCACACCGCGCCGACCCGCGTATTCCCGGCTGTTAGATCGCGCAGTTCGTATCCTCGCGGTTCGTGACCACAGTGAACAAGAGTTACGACGCAAACTTGCCGCCCCGGTGATGGGGAAAAATGGACCGGAAGAGAACGATGCGACGGCGGAAGATTATGATCGGGTGATCGCCTGGTGTTACGAGCATCAGTATCTCGATGACGATCGGTTTATCGCCCGCTTTATCGCCAGCCGCAGTCGTAAAGGCTATGGTCCGGCGCGCATCCGCCAGGAGTTGAATCAAAAGGGCATTGCCCGAGAATCGACGGAAAAAGCGATGCGGGAATGTGAAATTGACTGGAGCGCCCTCGCACGCGACCAGGCCTGCCGTAAATATGGTGAACCGCTGCCTGGCGCATTTTCAGAAAAGGTTAAGGTACAGCGGTTTTTGCTCTATCGCGGGTATCTGATGGAAGATATCCAGCAAATATGGCGAAATTTTGACGATTGAGCGCATACGGGATTTTACTTCCCCGTAAAGAAAACTTATCTTATTCCCACTTTTCAGTTGCCGGCGGCCCAGTCAATCAAGAGTTGTTGCTGGTAATGATTTTTCGTTAGCAAGATTTCAGGATAATTATGAGCAAGAGCACCGCTGAGATCCGTCAGGCGTTTCTCGACTTTTTCCATAGTAAGGGACATCAGGTAGTTGCCAGCAGCTCCCTGGTTCCAAACAATGACCCCACTTTGTTGTTTACCAACGCCGGGATGAACCAGTTCAAGGACGTTTTCCTTGGGCTCGACAAGCGTAATTATTCCCGCGCAACCACATCCCAGCGCTGCGTGCGTGCGGGTGGTAAGCACAACGATCTGGAAAACGTTGGTTACACTGCACGTCACCATACCTTCTTCGAAATGCTGGGTAACTTCAGCTTCGGCGACTATTTCAAGCATGATGCAATCCAGTACGCGTGGGAATTGCTGACCGGTGAAAACTGGTTTGCCCTGCCGAAAGAGCGTCTGTGGGTGACCGTCTACGAAACAGACGATGAAGCCTATGAAATCTGGGAAAAAGAAGTCGGTATTCCTCGCGAGCGTATTATCCGCATCGGTGATAACAAAGGTGCGGCCTATGCGTCCGACAACTTCTGGCAGATGGGCGATACCGGTCCGTGCGGCCCGTGCACCGAGATTTTCTACGATCATGGCGATCACATCTGGGGCGGCCCTCCGGGAAGTCCGGAAGAAGACGGCGATCGCTACATTGAGATCTGGAACATCGTCTTTATGCAGTTCAACCGTCAGGCTGACGGTACGATGGAGCCGCTGCCTAAGCCTTCCGTTGATACCGGTATGGGTCTGGAGCGTATTGCGGCTGTGCTGCAACACGTCAACTCCAACTACGAAATTGACCTGTTCCGTACGCTGATTGAAGCGGTAGCGAAAGTGACCGGTGCGACCGATCTGAGCAACAAGTCACTGCGCGTGATTGCGGACCACATTCGTTCCTGTGCGTTCCTGATCGCCGACGGCGTGGTTCCGTCCAACGAAAACCGTGGCTATGTTCTGCGTCGTATCATTCGTCGTGCGGTACGTCATGGCAACATGCTGGGCGCGAAAGAGACCTTCTTTTACAAACTGGTGGGTCCACTGGTTGACGTCATGGGATCGGCTGGCGAAGAACTGAAGCGTCAGCAGGCTCAGGTTGAGCAAGTGCTGAAAACCGAAGAAGAGCAGTTTGCCCGTACGCTGGAGCGTGGCCTGGCGCTGCTGGACGAAGAACTGGCGAAACTGTCCGGCGATACGCTGGATGGCGAAACAGCATTCCGTCTGTACGATACCTACGGTTTCCCGGTTGACCTGACGGCAGACGTTTGCCGTGAGCGCAACATCAAAGTGGATGAAGCGGGTTTTGAAGCCGCCATGGAAGAGCAGCGCCGTCGCGCGCGCGAAGCCAGCGGTTTTGGTGCGGACTATAACGCGATGATTCGCGTGGATAGCGCCTCTGAATTTAAAGGCTACGACCATCTGGAACTGAACGGTAAAGTGACCGCGCTGTTTGTTGATGGTAAAGCGGTTGATGCGATCAGTGCCGGTCAGGAAGCCGTTGTCGTACTGGATCAAACCCCATTCTATGCGGAATCCGGTGGTCAGGTTGGCGATAAAGGTGAACTGAAAGGCGCAGGCTTTGCGTTTGCCGTAAGCGACACGCAAAAATATGGTCAGGCAATTGGCCACCTCGGCAAGCTGTCTGCGGGTTCTCTGAAAGTGGGCGACGCGGTCCAGGCTGATGTGGATGAGGCGCGTCGTGCGCGTATTCGTCTGAACCACTCCGCGACGCACTTGATGCACGCGGCGTTGCGCCAGATTCTGGGCACGCACGTGGCGCAGAAAGGGTCGCTGGTTAACGACAAAATGCTGCGTTTCGACTTCTCGCATAATGAAGCGATGAAGCCGGCGGAAATCCGCGCGGTTGAAGATCTGGTGAACGCGCAGATCCGTCGTAACCTGCCGGTTGAAACCAACGTGATGGATCTGGAAGCGGCGAAAGCAAAAGGCGCAATGGCGCTGTTCGGCGAGAAATATGACGAACGTGTTCGCGTGCTGAGCATGGGCGATTTCTCTACCGAGCTGTGCGGCGGGACGCACGCCAGCCGTACCGGTGACATCGGTCTGTTCCGTATTGTCTCCGAGTCCGGAACCGCCGCCGGGGTTCGTCGTATTGAAGCGGTAACCGGTGAGGGTGCCATTGCGACTGTGCATGCAGAAAGCGATCGCTTAACCGATATTGCTCATCTGTTGAAGGGCGATAGCCAGAATCTGGGCGACAAGGTACGTTCAGTACTGGAGCGTACTCGTCAGCTTGAGAAAGAACTTCAGCAGTTGAAAGAACAAGCTGCGGCGCAGGAAAGTGCGAATCTTTCCAGCAAAGCGGTTGATATCAATGGCGTTAAGCTGTTGGTGAGTGAGCTTACGGGTGTTGAGCCGAAAATGTTGCGCACCATGGTTGATGATCTGAAAAATCAACTGGGGTCGACAATTATCGTGCTGGCAACGGCAGCTGAAGGTAAGGTTTCTCTGATTGCTGGTGTGTCTAAGGACGTGACCGACCGTGTCAAAGCAGGGGAACTGGTAGGTATGGTCGCTCAGCAGGTGGGCGGTAAGGGTGGTGGTCGTCCGGACATGGCGCAAGCTGGTGGTACGGACGCCTCTGCTCTGCCTGCGGCGTTAGCCAGTGTGCAAGCCTGGGTCAGCGCAAAATTGCAATAACTATAAGCGTTAGCCGATGCCGTGGATAAGCATTCCGCGGCGTTTGCATCAACGTTGTCGACAACGATAAAGTCAGGTTGAAGTTGTGTATATCGGCTAAACTTAGGTTTAACAGAATGTGATGCCGTGACTGCTTACATGTAATGTGTTTGTCATCGCTTACTTTTTGGCGTTATATGATGGATAATGCCGGGATACAGAGAGACCCGACTCTTTTAATCTTTCAAGGAGCAAAGAATGCTGATTCTGACTCGTCGAGTTGGTGAGACCCTCATGATTGGAGATGAGGTCACCGTGACAGTTTTAGGGGTGAAGGGCAACCAGGTACGCATCGGCGTAAACGCCCCGAAAGAAGTATCTGTCCATCGTGAAGAGATCTACCAGCGTATCCAGGCTGAAAAATCCCAGCAGTCCAGTTACTAAGGTTTCCGCGTCTCACCTGACCGGGTGAGGCGCAACCTGACTCCCTCGCAACTTCCCACTCTTTTTCGTTTTTCTGTGACTCTTTTTCCTGTTTCGCTTGGTGTTAGTGCATCCGTATGACTTTTTTATCGTGGCAGTCCGTTGCCCGAGAGACCGATTTATCTGTTGATAAAACACTCTTTTTGCCGTTTTTGCAGACTAATTGAACGTGAAGTGTGCAAACGATAAAAGCTCAGGAAAAATTGTTTGACTTATAAGTCCCAGAAAGTAATATGTGCGCCACGCAGCGACGATGAGCAGAAACAAGTTCTTCGAAGCACTCGTAAGAGGCGTGTGGTGAGGTGGCCGAGAGGCTGAAGGCGCTCCCCTGCTAAGGGAGTATGCGGTCAAAAGCTGCATCCGGGGTTCGAATCCCCGCCTCACCGCCATTTGCATCCGTAGCTCAGCTGGATAGAGTACTCGGCTACGAACCGAGCGGTCGGAGGTTCGAATCCTCCCGGATGCACCATCTCTTACTTGATACGGCTTTAGTGGCGGTATCAAAATCTGCAGTAAAGTAAGTTTCCCGATGCATCCGTAGCTCAGCTGGATAGAGTACTCGGCTACGAACCGAGCGGTCGGAGGTTCGAATCCTCCCGGATGCACCATCTCTTACTTGGTACCGCTTTTGTGCAGTATCAATATCGGCAGTAAAATACGTTTTCCGATGCATCCGTAGCTCAGCTGGATAGAGTACTCGGCTACGAACCGAGCGGTCGGAGGTTCGAATCCTCCCGGATGCACCATCTTCTCCCGGATAACAGCGAGTTTGTTGTTTCATGGCCTGCGAGAGTGTCGCAAACGCCAGGGAGGATAACGTTGCACCCTCTCTTACTTGATACCGCTTTTGTGTAGTATCAATATCGGTAGTAAAATATGTTTTCCGATGCATCCGTAGCTCAGCTGGATAGAGTACTCGGCTACGAACCGAGCGGTCGGAGGTTCGAATCCTCCCGGATGCACCATCTTCTCCCGAATAACAGCGAATTTGTTGTTTCATGGCCTGCGAGAGTGTCGCAAACGCCAGGGAGGATAACGTTGCTTCAGCAACGGCCCGAAGGGCGAGGCTTCGCCGAGTCATCCTCCCGGATGTGCCATTTTCTCCTTTCTTTTCTCCTTTGCATTCATCTCCTGAACAATCCTCAGCATCGTCGTCAGCGACAAAATCCAGCAATTACGATAAAGTAACGTCTGTTTACTTGCCGGTGAGAGCGCTATGTACGAACGTTATGCGGGTCTGATTTTCGATATGGATGGTACCCTTCTGGATACTGAACCGACGCACCGTAAGGCGTGGGTTGAAGTATTAGGTCGTTACGGTATGCACTTTGATCTTCAGGCGATGATTGCCCTTAACGGCTCAGCCACATGGCGTATTGCTCAGTCCATTATTGAGTTGAATCATGCGGATCTCGATCCCCACGCGCTAGCCCGTGAAAAAACCGACGCGGTAAAAATCATGCTCCTCGACAGCGTCGAGCCGTTGCCGCTGGTTGAGGTGGTGAAAGCGTGGCATGGTCGTCGCCCGATGTCCGTCGGGACCGGCAGTGAAAGCGCAATAGCGGAAGCGCTGCTGGCCCATCTGGGGCTGCGTCGCTATTTTGATGCCGTCGTTGCCGCCGATCATGTCCAGCACCATAAACCCGCGCCAGATACCTTCCTGCTTTGTGCTGAGCGTATGGGCGTGCCTCCGGCACAGTGCGTGGTATTTGAAGATGCAGACTTTGGTATCCAGGCCGCACGCGCCGCCGGAATGGATGCTGTGGACGTTCGGCACCTGTGAGTGACGGACTGTCGCTCCTTTCATTGTTCGCCAGCAGTTTTCTCAGCGCTACGCTGTTGCCCGGCAATTCGGAAGTCGTTCTGATTGCCATGTTACTGGCCGGGCTCAGTCATCCCTGGGTCTTAGTTTTAACAGCAACAATGGGTAATAGCCTTGGAGGGTTAACTAACGTTATCCTTGGGCGTTTCTTCCCGCTGCGCAAGACATCGCGCTGGCAGGAGAAAGCCACAGGCTGGCTTAAACGCTATGGCGCGGTCACACTATTATTAAGCTGGATGCCGGTTGTGGGTGATTTACTGTGCCTGTTAGCGGGATGGATGCGCCTCTCGTGGGGGCCGGTGCTCTTTTTTTTATGCCTTGGCAAAGCGCTGCGCTATATTGTCGTCGCGGCTGCTACCGTTCAGGGCATTACCTGGTGGCACTAATTGTGCCTGGGGATTAGCCTTTAGGGTAACCACTACAATTATGCTAATTAATACGATTTTGACAGGCGGGAGGTCAATTTGATCCCGGACGTATCACAGGCTCTGGCCTGGCTGGAAAAGCATCCTCAGGCATTACAGGGGATTCAGCGCGGGCTGGAGCGCGAAACATTGCGCGTGAATGCGGATGGCACGTTGGCGACAACGGGGCATCCTGAAGCGTTAGGCTCAGCGCTGACGCATAAATGGATTACCACGGATTTCGCGGAAGCGCTGCTGGAGTTTATCACGCCAGTAGACGGTGACATCCAGCATATGCTGACCTTCATGCGTGACCTGCATCGTTATACCGCCAGAAATATGGGTGATGAGCGCATGTGGCCACTGAGCATGCCTTGCTACATTGCCGAAGGTCAGGACATTGAACTGGCGCAATATGGCACTTCAAATATTGGTCGTATGAAAACGCTGTACCGTGAAGGGTTGAAAAACCGTTACGGTGCGTTGATGCAAACTATCTCCGGTGTGCACTACAACTTCTCGCTGCCGATGGCATTCTGGCAGGCGAAATGCGGCGTAGTGGAAGGCGAAGAGGCAAAAGAGAAAATCTCTGCCGGCTATTTCCGCCTGATCCGTAACTATTACCGCTTTGGCTGGGTCATCCCTTATCTGTTTGGCGCGTCTCCGGCGATTTGCGCTTCCTTCCTGCAGGGCAAACCGACCACGCTGCCGTTTGAGAAAACCGACTGCGGAATGTACTACCTGCCGTACGCGACCTCGCTGCGACTGAGCGATCTGGGTTATACCAATAAGTCGCAAAGCAATCTCGGAATTACGTTTAACGATCTCTACGAGTATGTGGCAGGATTGAAGCGGGCGATTAAAACGCCTTCTGAAGAGTATGCGGCGGTAGGGCTGGAAAAAGACGGTAAGCGTCTGCAAATCAACAGCAACGTGCTGCAGATTGAAAATGAGCTGTATGCGCCGATTCGTCCGAAACGCGTTACGCGTAGCGGTGAGTCGCCTTCAGATGCGCTTCTGCGTGGCGGTATCGAATACATCGAAGTCCGCTCGCTGGATATCAACCCGTTCTCGCCAATTGGCGTGGACGAGCAACAGGTGCGTTTCCTTGACCTGTTCATGGTCTGGTGTGTGCTGGCCGATGCGCCGGAGATGAGCAGCAGTGAGCTGCTGTGTACGCGTACCAACTGGAATCGGGTGATTCTGGAAGGGCGTAAGCCGGGCCTGACGTTAGGTATCGGCTGTGAAACTGCACAGTTCCCGCTGCCCGAAGTGGGTAAAGATCTGTTCCGCGATCTGAAGCGTGTGGCACAAACGCTGGACAGCATCCACGGCGGAGAGGATTATCAGAAAGTCTGTGACGAACTGGTTGCCTGCTTTGATAACCCGGAATTGACGTTCTCTGCACGTATTCTGCGGTCTATGATTGATACGGGTATTGGCGGAACGGGCAAGGCGCTGGGCGAAGCTTACCGCAATCTGCTGCGTGAAGAGCCGCTGGAAATTTTGCAGGAAGAAGACTTTGTGGCTGAACGTGACGCCTCAAAACGTCGTCAGCGCGAGGTTGAGGCGGCAGATACGGAACCGTTTGACCGCTGGCTGGCAAAGCAACAGGCCTGACAGAAAAGAAAAAGGCCACTCGGGAGTGGCCAAAATTTCATCTCTGAAAACAGGGATGATGATAACAAATGCGCGTCTTTCATGTACTCAGACTCGCACCGAAACAAAGAGTTCAGTTTATTTTAAAAAAATTATCGGAGGTGGCTAAATGCCGTTGTTAGATAGCTTCACTGTCGATCATACCCGGATGGAAGCACCTGCAGTCCGTGTGGCGAAAACGATGAACACGCCACACGGTGACGCCATTACCGTGTTTGATCTGCGTTTCTGCATTCCAAACAAAGAGGTGATGCCGGAGAAAGGGATTCACACGCTGGAGCATCTGTTCGCAGGCTTTATGCGTAATCACCTCAACGGTAACGGCGTCGAGATTATTGATATCTCCCCGATGGGCTGCCGTACCGGTTTCTATATGAGCCTGATTGGTACGCCGGATGAGCAGCGTGTGGCAGATGCCTGGAAAGCGGCGATGGCCGACGTGCTGAAAGTTCAGGATCAGAATCAGATCCCGGAACTGAACGTTTACCAGTGCGGCACGTATCAGATGCACTCCCTGAGCGAAGCGCAGGATATCGCACGTCATATTCTGGAGCACGACGTTCGCGTCAACAGCAATGAAGAGTTGGCGCTGCCGAAAGAGAAGTTGCAGGAACTGCACATCTAGTTGTCTGTGTGATTACCGGCAAAAAAAGCCCGTTCGACTGAACGGGCTTTTTTATCGCTGTCACCTAGTGCGCGCCACCGCCGCCGCCGCCCGCACCAAACGGGGGTTTGGCGAACCAGACCAGGCCGAGCAACACCAGGAAGATCCCCGCTGACATCCAGAAGATCTCGTTGGCGGAAATAATCAGCCCCTGATTAGTGATCTGCTGAGCTATCCAGCCAGACGCCTGTTGTTGCGTCATGCCCAGTCCCTGTAGCTGATCGTACATCGCCTGCGCGTTCGGGTTATACGGATTCACCGACTCGGTTAACTGCGCATGGTGCATCGATTCCCGGTTGGTCCACATGGTGGTGGTGATCGATGTCCCGATCGACCCCGCCAGCGTTCGCGTAAAGTTAGACAAACTCGATGCCGCCGCCAGCCGCTCTGGCGGTAAGCCAGACAGCGTGATGGTTGTCAGCGGCATAAAGAAGCACGCCACCGCGAAGCCCTGAATAAACTGCGGCCAGGCTGAGGCGCCGAAGTCCATTCCCGGTTCAAACGTCCACGCACGCCAGTAGAAGCAGACGGCGTACATAATAAAGCTGAACGTTACCAGCCTGCGCATATCCAGCTTATGGGCAAAGCGGCCGATAATCGGCGACAGAATCACCGGAATGATGCCGACCGGCGCGGATGCCAGCCCCGCCCACGTCGCGGTATAGCCGTAGACCTCCTGCAAGAGCTGCGGCAACAGAACAATCGCCCCGAAGTACAGCATATAGGCCAGGCTGATACACAAACAGCCGATGGTAAAGTTTCGCGATTTAAACAGCGAGAGATCGACAATGGGGTTATCGTCGGTAAGCTCCCAGACAATCAGGAAGCTAATGGCGACCACCGCCACTACGGTCAGAATGACGATTTCCTGCGAGGCGAACCAGTCCAGCTCTTTCCCCCGGTCGAGCATAATCTGCAAACTACCGATACCAACCACCAGTAGCGCCAGCCCGATGGCGTCAATCCGCCGTTGCTCCGTGCGTGTTTCGCGTCCGCGCAGGGTTTGCAGCGTCATCAGAACGACTGCAATACCGATCGGCACGTTGATAAAGAAGATCCAGCCCCAGTGGTAGTTATCGCTGATATAGCCGCCCAGAATCGGGCCGCAAATCGGCGCGACAATCACCGTCATCGACCACAGCGCCAGCGCGATAGAACGCTTCGCGGCAGGATAGTTATTCAGCAGCAGACTTTGCGAAAGTGGGATCAGCGGTCCGGCAACCACGCCCTGAACGACGCGGAAGAAGATCAGCATATTCAGGCTGCTGGAGACACCGCACGCCCATGAGGCAATGGCAAACGCCACCGTTGACCACATGAACAGCTTTACTTCCCCGACGCGTTTCGCTAGCCAGCCGGTGATGGGAATCGAGATGGCGTTCGCCACCCCGAAAGAGGTGATCACCCACGTCCCCTGACTCAGCGATGAGCCCAGGTTCCCTGCGATTGTGGGGATCGCCACGTTAGCAATGGTGGAGTCCAGCACCTGCATGAATGTCGCCAGCGACAGCGCAATCGTCATAATGACGAGCTGCGCGCCCTCCAGCGGTTTTTGCTGTTGCATCACACGCACCTCAAATTAGCCTGCGTTGGCCTGCACAATCTCTTCGATCAGTTTATTGACCGGGGCAAGGCTGATTTCACGGGCGTTACTCTCAGACACCGGCGTGGTGCGAACCTGACTGGCCAGAACCTGACCGTCGCGGTTTGCGGTATCGACGGTGACCAGCGTCGATAAACCAATGCGCAGCGGATGTTGCGCCAGCTGCTGTGCGTCCAGTTCGATACGTACGGGCAGACGCTGAACCACTTTGATCCAGTTACCGGTCGCATTCTGTGCCGGCAGCAGCGAGAAGGCGCTGCCGGTACCCATATCAAGACCGACCACTTTACCGGTGTACTTAACGTCATCGCCGTAGATATCACTGATCACCGTTGCCGGTTGGCCGATGCGCATATGGGCAAGCTGCGTTTCTTTGAAGTTGGCGTCGACCCATAGGTTGGTCGCCGGAACTACGGCCATCAGCGGCGTTGTGGGGCTGATCTGCGCGCCAGGCTGTACGGCGCGGCGCGACACGTAGCCGGTCATCGGGCTGACGATTTTGGTACGTTCCAGCGCCAGCCAGGCGTTACGCACTTCGGTGGCAGCCTGTTGGACGGCGGGCTGATCTTCCAGCTTGCTGTCCAGGATCATCGCCTGATTTGCATTGTATTGCTGAATGGCAACATCAAGCTGCGCCTGAGCGCTGGCCACGGCATCCCGCGCGTGTTGCAACTCTTCGCGACCAATCAGATTGGCGTTACCGAGCGGTACGCGACGGTTGAAATCGCTTTGCGCCTGGGCGAGGGCGGTTTTCTGCACCGCAATGTTCGCCTGCAACTGTTTGCTGTTGATCATTAACTGATGCGTCTGACGGACGCTGGAGGCCAGCGCGGTCTTCGCTTTTTCAAATGCCTGTCTGGCATCCGTCTGATCGAGCGTGACGAGAACGTCACCCTGTTTAACAAAATCAGTGTTATCCGCCCAGACTTTCGTCACGCTGCCGGATACCTGTGCCATGATTTGAACCTGGTTCCCTGCCACGTACGCATCATCAGTCTCTTCGACATGACGCAGTACCAAAAACCAATAAATCCCATATGCCACGGCAATAATGATAAAGAGCAAGGTCAGGAGGAGCAGCGTACTTTTACGTTTGCTTTTCTTCTTAACCGGTTGCTGCGGGGTTTGAGTCTCCGCATTTGCGCTCATGTTGTTCTCCACGATCTTATTTTTTCGTCGGCTGGGCCGAGCTGTTTATCAGAAAGGCCAGCACGTTCAGGTGCTGGCCAGTCAGTTTTCTTTCTTAATCTGGATGATAGAGCGAGTCGACGCGTTAGCTCAGCGCCTCAAGAATGGCACCATCCTGGTCCATCTGATCGAGACGCGTCAGAAGCTTACGGGTGATGTGCTCAAGCTGTTCTTTTTCTGCAGTGCTAAGAGAGGACCACAGTTGATGCAGGCAGTTATGCTGCGGCGGTAATACTTCGCGCAAAAAAGCATGGCCTTTATCGGTTAACTGCAGATGCAGGCAACGACGATCGTTGTCGCTTTCACGGCGCTCGATCCAACCGCGCTTTTCCAGCTCATCAGCGATACGTGTCGCGTTAGTACGGGATGATCCCAGGGCGCAGCTCAGTTCAGAAGGCTGAATGCTGTGGTTTTCCTGAGACTCCAGCGTAATCAACGCCATAAACAACGTCTCGTTAATCCCTTGAGCTTTCAGCATTTTATTGCGGTTATCCAGCAGCTTTCCTTGCATATGCATGCAAAGACGAGTCAGCAGAATTTCCTGATACGGAAAATCCTCGTGGCGGCTGGCGCGAAATTTTAGCATTTGTTCAATGGGCGTAAACGAACTATCCATTTGGGCATGACCTCATTAATTTCAGCCGATATAGTAACGACAGTGACAAATAAAGTAAATGTATTATTAAATTAAAATGATTTTTCCATCCTATAAAACCGCCAACATTTTCCACGCTAATCCATAGGCCAGAGCACTTAATAGCGTAGGAATAATGATACTGCGCGTTTTATAAAAACTTGCACCCAGTACAGCAAAACCCACGAGCGTCGGCACGAAGCGACTGGCATCATGCATTATCTCTGGGGCCGTTGACACAACCAGCAGGGCGCAAATTGATGCAATGCCGATGGTGTCGAGTAAAACGCCGGTTGCGCCACGCTTGCCCGGACGGGTATTGCCCATCTTCAGACGCAACGGTAAATAGCGAAACCCATAATTTACACAGCCGACCAGCAATCCGAGCAGCAGCACCTCATAGCGCATCGGGAACTCCTTGCCAGAAAGCCTGAATCAGCGCGGTCAGACAACCACACACAATCCCCGCAAGAATCGCGGCGGGGATGGAAAACAGCGTCACGCCCGCCAGCGCGCCCGCTAATGCGGCGGTCACGCACAGGGACTGTTTACGCTGGAATGACGCCAGCAGAAAACTCATAAACAGCGCGGGGAGCATAAAACCGAGCGCCGCTTCGACCGCCGGGAATCCTTTCAATAAACCGCTGCCGGAAAAGGCGCCGAGCACGGTTCCCAGCACCCAGGAGGCCCAGGAGCAAAACGCGATGCCGATCATCCAGTTCTCGCTCCAGCGACGGTTATCCCGCACCAGCTTCGCGGTGGCAGCGGCAAAGACTTCGTCGGTGAGACCAAATGCCCACAGGGCGGTTTTCGGTTTACTGAGCTTCTGGGCGATACGACTGCGCAGGGAAGGACCGTATAAAACATGGCGTACATCCATCGCCATGACGGTCAGGGCGGCAACCCATAATGTGCTGCCTGCGGCGAGCATGGTTGTGATAACGAACTGGCTGGCGCCTGCATAAATAATGCAGGAGAAAAACACGCTCTCAACCGGGCTAAACCCGAGACGGGTGGCATTGAGACCAAATGCAAAGGCAACAGGAATATAGCTGATGACGATGGGTAAGCTGTCTTTGAATCCTTCCGCGCAGGTAGCCGGAGGGGTATTGGGCAGAGAAGCGGGCCTTTCCATAGAATTTTGCGCGTTATCACCAATGTTAAAATTATCAGGGTTAATAATCCCTATCACCTTAACAGACTGGGGGGCTCCTTAACACCCTCAGGAGCCCAAACGAGCGCAAACGCTTGCCGGGCGCTTAAATAGCAGCTTCTTGTCGGTGAAACCCTCGCCACCAGACCAGCAGGTTCAGTACGGCAACGGTCGTACCGGCCAGACAAACACCCAGCCATCCGGCATGCTGCCAGGCCGAGGCGGAGATCAATGACCCTGCTGCCCCGCCGATAAAGTAACTGGTCATATACCCGGCGGTCAGGCGGTTTCGGGCCTCTGGATACAGACGATAAATCACCGTCTGGTTAGTGATGTGAACTCCCTGAACGGTGAGATCCAGAACCAGGATCCCCACAATCAGCGCCAGTACTGAGGCGTGTCCCAGCCAGATGGCGAGCCAGGAAAGCAGCAATAACAGCAGGCCATAGGTCGTGGTGAGGTGAGAATGTCCTTTATCCGCAAAACCGCCGGCCGGACGTGCGCCGAGCGCGCCAGCGGCACCCGCCAGCCCAAACAGGCCAATCATCCCTTCGGAATAGTTAAACGGCGGGGCGGCCAGTAAAAACGCCATTGAGGTCCAGAGAATGCTGAAGTTGGCGAAGGTCAGGCAGCCCAACAGTGCACGCGTACGCAGCAGCTTATCGCGAGTAAACAAGCTGAACACCGAACCCAGCAGTTGCGGGTAGTTCAGGTGGGTGTCTGACTTCACCTTCGGCAAGCCGCGCCACAGAGCGATAGCCATCAGCGCCATCAATACAGAGGCGACCCAGAAGACGGTGCGCCAGCCGCCAAGATTCGCCAGCAGTCCCGCCACGGTTCGCGCCAGCAAAATGCCCAGCAGCAGGCCGCTCATGATGGTCCCGACCACTTTGCCGCGTTTATCCGGCGTGGCAAGCGTTGCCGCCAGCGGCACCAGAATCTGTGCGACCACGGAAAAGAGTCCGGTCAGCGCCGTGCCGAGGATCATCATCGCCAGCGACTGACTGCTGGCGGTAATGAGCATCCCGCCTGCCGCCAACAGCGTCATGGAGACGATCAGCGTCCGGCGTTCAAACATATCGCCAAGCGGAACCAGAAACAGCAAACCGGCGGCGTAGCCAAGCTGGGCGGCGGTGACGATAAATCCGGCTGAACTGGCGGAAAGCGAGAAGTTGCGTGCGATGGTATCAAGCAGTGGCTGTGCATAGTAGTTGCTGGCGACGGCCAGACCGGTTGCCACCGACATGAGAACGATCAGTGCCGGGCTCAGCCCGTGAGATGTTTTTGTCATTATGTTCGCAATCGTGAGTCAGGTGATGATTTCTTTGGGAATCAATCATAGCGGACATTTATGAATGTAGGGGATTTGTTGCGTGCCGGATTGTGCGGTCAGGGGAAACGGAGGGAGCAGGCCGGGAACCGCGTTCCCGGCTATCCCTGGCCGGATAAGCGCATCGCGCGCCCTCCGGCACTCAGGAGGCGATTACTTCTGCGCAGCCAGCGCGTCGTTCACCCAGCCGTCGAACTGCTGCTGGTGGGCTTTGATCCAGCCGTCAACATGACCCTGAACGTCAGCTTCCGACGCTTTGCCGTCATGCATCATCGCATTCTGCGCGTTGATGTCTGCCAGCGGCAGTTTCATGATGGCAAACAGTTTCGCCGCCGCCGGGTTTTTCTCTGCCCAGGCCTTGTTGGCAACGATGTGCATGGTGTTTACCGGGAAGCCATAGTTCGCGCCATTCGGCAGTTTAGTATCGATATCTTTCTGCTCACCCGGCAGCGAGGAGAACGGCACCTGTAACCAGACCACATCTTTACCTGGCTTCATCACGTCGCTCACCCAGTAAGGCGTCCAGGTGTAATACAGAATCGGTTTACCTTCTTTAAAGCGGGTGATGGTATCGGCCATCATCGCCGCGTAGTTACCGTGGCTGACGTCGACGGTTTTTTCCAGATCAAACGCTTTGTTCTGGTGGTTAATCACCGCTTCACAGCCCCAGCCTGGCGAGCAGCCCATCATGTCCGCTTTACCGTCGCCGTTGGTATCGAAGATTTTAGCGATGTTGGGGTCTTTCAACTGGGCGATGTTAGTAATTTTGTACTGCTCAGCGGTTTTCTTATCGATCAGATAACCTTGCGCGGCGCCAGTGACGAACGTGCCTTCGCGGTAAAACTTCTTGTCCCCGCCTGCCGCAGAATACATATCGTCGTGCAGCGGCTGCCAGTTGACGGCGGTAAAGGTGGCGTCGCCGGAGGCAATAGAGGTGTAGCCCACGTTATAGTCGACTTCGCTCGGTTTGCTTACGGTATAACCCAGTTTCTCCAGCGCGCGGCTCACCAGCAGCGTCTGGAAGGTTTCTTCGGTGATGGTGCTCTGTACCGGTTGGACGGTAATGCCTTTGCCTGGCAGGTCGGCAGCGAAAGCGCTGGTAGAGACAAGGGTGGCAAACGCTGTGGCAAAAAGTACGGTATGTCGCATCGTTGTTCCTTAATTATTGGAGGGACGTGTAGGCCCGGTAAGCGCAGCGCCACCGGGCAACAGGTGAATTACTTAATGAAAGGGCGCGTGATGAGCCCAACGGGACCGGTGGTGTACCAGCGACGGTTACCCCGACTGCGGGAGTCGCGACCCACGGCCTGAGTCAGACGGTCCAGAATGATGGCAAGGATCACAATGCCGACCCCGCCGACGGTAGCCAGTCCCATATCGAGACGACCGATACCGCGCAGTACCATCTGGCCCAGACCACCGACGGCAATCATGGAGGCGATCACGACCATCGAGAGAGCAAGCATGAGCGTCTGGTTGACCCCCGCCATAATGGTGGGCATCGCCAGCGGTAACTGAACTTTGAACAGCATCTGACGCGGGCTGGCTCCAAATGAACGTGACGCTTCGATCAAATCAGCCGGAACCTGGTTAATCCCGAGGATCGTCAGACGCACAATCGGAGGCAACGCAAAGATAATCGTCACGACCACCCCCGGCACGTTCCCGATACCGAACAGCATCACAATCGGCACCAGATAGACGAACGCCGGCGTTGTCTGCATGGCGTCGAGCAGCGGACGAACGATCTTCGCCGCCCGTGGACTGCGCGCCAGCCAGATCCCCATCGGTAGGCCGATCACCACGCAGAACAACAGGGCGGTCAGCACCAGCGCCAGCGTAATCATCGCCTGCGACCAGGCGCCGATTGCGCCGATCGCAATCAGGGAGATCAGCGTCGCCACGCCCATCCCGACGCCGGAAATCTGCCAGGCGATCAGGGCGAAAACGACGATCGCCACCGGAGCCGGCATCCCCAGCAGCAACTGCTGAAAACCGTTAAGGATGTAATCCACTGGCACACGAATGCCCTGGAAGACGGGACGGAAATGGGTGACCACCCAGTCGATCCCTTCAGTGACCCAACTGTCGAGCGGGATCAGCGTCTTATGGAACGGATCCATAATGTTGAAATGTTCCGGTGCTGGCGCAGGCGCGCTGGTCAGCCAGTCGGCACCGCCGCTATCGGCAGGCGTCCCTGACGGCGTGCCCCAGGCGTCAGCGGATTGTGCGGCGCTATCGGCCGCTGGTGCGGTATCCCACGGATTGGATTGATCAGCCATTGTTTGCCCCCTCGCGATCTAAAGCCTGTAGCAGCATGCGTTTGGAAATAATGCCAACATACTGTTGTTCCTCATCAACAACCGGCACCGCGCACGGCGCCTGTCCGACATGAGAAAGCAACTCGCTAAGCGGGGTTTGCGCATCCACGGCCAGCGGCTCGTCGATTAACGCCCCTTCAATGCTTTGGGCCTGACCTAATGCCGCTTTTAATGAGTCGATGGAGACCACGCCAACAAACTTATTGCCGCGTTCGATGACGTAACCGTATTCCCGGTCTTCGTCCTGTAATAATTTCAGGGCTGAACGGGGACCAAAGCCTGGCGTTTTACGAATCAGTCCGACCGGGCTACGGCGGGCAATATCTTTCGCGCTAAAGACCTGGCTAATATCGACGCCACGGAAGAAGGTACGCACATAATCGTTCGCCGGATTATTCAGAATTTCATCCGGAGTACCGACCTGAACCACTTCGCCATTTTGCATAATGGCAATTCGATCGCCAATACGCATCGCTTCATCGAGATCGTGGGAAATAAAGACGACGGTGCGCTGATGTTTCGCCTGCAGTTTCACCAGTTCATCCTGCATCTCGGTACGAATTAAGGGATCGAGCGCGGAGAAGGCTTCATCCATTAATAAAATGTCAGGGTTAATGGCTAATGCCCGGGCGAGACCGACACGCTGACGCATGCCGCCGGAAAGTTCATCCGGATAGCCGTGCGCGTAATTTTCAAGTCCCACCTGGCGCAGGGCATCCAGCGCTTTTTCGCGACGTTCCTCAGCACTCACACCGGCTAATTCCATGCCGAATGCGGTATTGTCCAGAACGGTCATGTGCGGCATGAGCGCAAATGACTGGAAAACCATCGCAATCTTTTTTCTGCGCACCTCGCGGAGTTCGGCATCCGATATTTTGGCGATATCGACGCCGTCAATCAGTACCTGTCCGCGGGTGGGTTCAATCAGGCGATTGAGAAGGCGTACCATTGTGGATTTACCCGAACCGGATAATCCCATGATGACAAATATCTCGCCTTCTTCAATGGCCAGACTGGCGTCTTTAACGCCAAGCGATAGCCCTGTTTTTTCCAGAATTTGTTCTTTTGAAAGTCCTTTTTCAATATATTTGAAGGCGCGCTGTGGATGCTCTCCAAATACTTTATATAGATTTTTAACTTCTAATTTAATTGCCATGCAATAGAAAGATTCCTGTTATTTGTATATATCGATATATTACCTGATAGAAATAGTCACCTTTTTCTACCCTAACATACTGAGAATCTGAGACAACCCTGAATGTGAAATGAGGCGAAATAGGGTAGAAGGCAAATTGCCGGGACTTCCCATGATATAAGGGCTGAGAGCAAACCACGGCCGGTGAATATTTTTTGTAAGGACCACTGGAAAGGCGCCTGAATTTCGAAAATTCAGGCGAATATGACAACAGCTATTGAGTGTAGATCACCCTGAAATAGTTGGGTGATAAAAACGTGATCTGCTTAAAATATTAACGTAAATATTGTAATGATATTCCTCATATTAATTTGCGTTAAAAATTCCAGTCTTCGTCTTCTGTTTCGACGGCTTTACCCATCACGTACGACGATCCCGAGCCAGAGAAAAAGTCGTGATTTTCGTCGGCGTTGGGCGAAAGCGCAGCCAGGATCGCCGGGTTCACCTCCGCCATTTCCGCCGGGAACAGCGCCTCATAGCCCAGGTTCATCAACGCCTTGTTGGCGTTGTAGCAAAGGAACGCGTTGACATCCTCTGCCCAGGCGGTGTCGGCATACAGCTCTTCGGTATAACGAACTTCGTTATCGTACAGCTCCATCAGCAGATCGAGGGCAAAACCCTTCAGCTCGTCACGCTCGGATTGAGACCGTTTTTCCAGTCCTTTCTGGTATTTATAGCCGATGTAATAGCCATGAACCGCTTCGTCGCGAATGATCAGGCGGATCAGATCGGCGGTGTTGGTGAGTTTGCCGCGGCTGGAGAAATACATCGGCAACCAGAAGCCGGAATAGAACAGGAAGGATTCCAGAAACACGCTGGCAATCTTCTTCTTTAAAGGGTCATCGCTGGCGTAATGCGCGAGGATAATCTGCGCCTTTTGCTGCAACGGCGCATTTTCTTCGCTCCAGGCATAAGCGGCATCGACATCTTTCGTCTGGCACAGCGTAGAGAAGATGGAACTGTAGGAGCGGGCGTGCACCGCTTCCATAAAACTGATGTTAGACAGCACCGCCTCTTCGTGCGGCGTCAGGGAATCCGCCATTAGCGACGGGGCCCCGGCGATATTCTGGATGGTGTCGAGCAGCGTCAGGCCGGTAAAGACGCGGATGGTCAGCTGTTGCTCGGCGGCGCTCAGGTTTTGCCACGCCGGAATATCGTTAGACAACGGCACTTTTTCCGGCAGCCAGAAGTTGCTGGTCAGGCGGTTCCACACTTCCAGATCTTTGTCGTCCTGAATCTTATTCCAGTTGATGGCGCTCACGCGTGATAATGTCATACCGCTCTCCTTACAGTGCGCACGAAACGCAGCCTTCTATTTCAGTACCTTCCAGCGCCAGCTGCCGCAAGCGAATGTAATATAACGACTTAATGCCTTTTCGCCAGGCGTAGATCTGCGCTTTGTTGATATCGCGGGTGGTGGCGGTATCGGGGAAAAACAGCGTCAGTGACAGGCCCTGATCGACGTGTTTAGTGGCTTCGGCGTAGGTATCAATGATTTTCTCCGCGCCGATTTCATAGGCGTCCTGGTACATATCCAGATTCTCATTGGTCATGAACGGGGCCGGATAGTAGACGCGCCCGGTTTTGCCCTCTTTGCGGATCTCCACTTTCGAAACGATCGGGTGAATGCTCGACGTCGCATGATTGATGTAAGAGATCGAACCGGTCGGCGGCACCGCCTGGAGATTCTGGTTATAGATGCCATAGCGCATCACCTCGTCGCGCAGGTACAGCCACATTTCGCGCGTCGGCAGCGTGATGCCGCTACGGGCAAACAGCGCACGGACTTTTTCGGTTTTCGGCGCCCAGTTCTGCTCCAGATACTGCGTGAAGAACTCGCCGCTGGCATAGCGCGACTGCGCAAATCCGGCAAAGGTCTGCCCACGCTCGCGCGCCAGCAACATCGACGTATGCAGCGCATGCCAGGTGATGGTGTAAAAGTAGAGATTGGTGAAATCCAGCCCTTCTGGCGAACCGTAAGCGATGCCTTCGCGCGCCAGATAGCCGTGCAGGTTCATCTGTCCTAACCCGATGGCGTGGGAGGCGGCATTACCGGCGGCAATCGACGGAACGCTGCGAATATGGCTCATATCCGACACCGCCGTCAGCCCGCGAATCGCCGTTTCCACCGTCCGGCCAACGTCCGGGGAATCCATGGTGTGGGCAATATTCAGCGAGCCGAGGTTGCAGGAGATGTCATGCCCGATCTGCGCGTAGTCAAGATTCTCATCGTAGGTGGAGGCGCTATTGACCTGCAAAATTTCCGAGCACAGGTTGCTCATATTAATACGACCCGCAATCGGGTTGGCGCGATTCACCGTATCCTCATACATAATGTAGGGATATCCGGATTCAAACTGAATTTCTGCCAGTGTCTGGAAAAAGTCGCGGGCGTTAATGTACGTTTTGCGCACGCGCTCGTCGGCGACCAGTTCGTCGTACCGTTCGCTTATGGCGATATCGCCGAAGGGCATACCGTAAAGACGCTCGACGTCATACGGTGAAAACAGCGCCATCTGCGCATTCTCTTTGGCCAGGCGGAAAGTGACGTCCGGGATCACTACCCCCAGCGAGAGCGTTTTAATGCGGATCTTTTCGTCGGCGTTTTCGCGTTTGGTATCGAGAAAACGCAGAATATCCGGATGATGCGCGTGCAGATACACCGCCCCCGCCCCCTGACGCGCGCCTAGCTGGTTGGCATAGGAAAAGGCGTCTTCCAGCATCTTCATCACCGGGATCACCCCGGAGGACTGGTTTTCGATGCGCTTGATTGGCGCGCCGGCTTCGCGCAGGTTAGAGAGTAAAAACGCCACGCCGCCGCCGCGTTTGGAGAGCTGAAGCGCGGAGTTCACCGCCCGTCCGATCGACTCCATGTTATCTTCAATCCGCAACAGGAAGCAGGAGACAAGTTCGCCGCGCTGCTGTTTACCGCAGTTTAAGAAGGTGGGCGTGGCGGGCTGGAAACGCCCTGAGAGCATCTCATCGGTGAGTTGTGACGCCAGCGCTTCATCGCCCTGCGCGAGCGTCAGCGCTACCATCACCACCCGGTCTTCAAAGTGTTCCAGGTAGCGTTTGCCATCAAAGGTTTTCAGCGTGTAGCTGGTGTAAAACTTCCAGGCGCCAAGGAAGGTCTGGAAACGAAAACCGCTGGCGTGGGCGCGGGCAAACAGCGTCACCACGAAAGCGCGATCGTAACGCGCCAGAACGCTTTCGTCGTAATACCCTTCGCGCACCAGCGTTTGCAGACGTTCCTCCTGACTGCTAAACGTGACAGAGTGGGGGCGAACATGGGCGGCAAAAAAGGCGTCTACCGCCTGCCGGTCCTTATCGAACTGAATACGGCCTGCTTTATCGTACAGATTCAACATGGCGTTCAGCGCATGGTAATCCAGCGATTCCTGCGTTACGCGTTCTGCGGTTGTCGTTGCCAAAATTCGCTTACTCCTTTTCGAACGTTGTCGATGTCGGCGGGGGTTCCCATCAGTTCAAAACGATAGAGCCAGGGCACGGCGCATTTTTGGGCAATCACTTCCCCTGCGCGACCATACGCCTCGCCGAAGTTACGATTGCCAGAGGCAATGACACCGCGAATTAACACCCGGTTGTGAGCATCATTTAAAAAGCGGATCACCTGTCGTGGCACTGCGCCAGCCGTGCCGCCGCCACCGTAGGAAGGCACCACCAGAATGTAGGGGTCGTCTACCCGGATCCGTTCGCGTTCATTCAGCGGAATGCGAATGGCGGGCAGCCCCAGACGCTGCATAAAGCGGTGCGTATTTTCGGAGCTGCTGGAGAAGTAGACGAGCGGGTTCATGCGCTGGCTACCCGAGGTTCAGGATGCAGACGGTTGATCATATCCGGACGAAATCCTGACCAACTGGTCTCGCCGGCAATGACAACCGGCAACTGACGAAAACCTTGCGCACGCAGGGTATCGGCCGCGTCGGGTACCAGGTCGACGTTCACCATCTCAAATTCAAATCCACGGCTTTCCATCGCCCGTTTAGTGGCGTGGCACTGAACACAGTCATTTCGAGTGTAAATAGTAATGCGCATGATTCGTATTTCCATTTAAAATGAGAAAACGGCGCGATAAGACGCGTCGGGTTGGGTGTGTACTGATAGAGAGAATACTAGATGTAGTTGAATTAAGTTTCAACCATACAAGATATGGGAATTTTCGATTAATAACTCCCCACCGATGAGCACGGCGGGGAGCGGGAGTTTATGGTAAAAAATCGCCGGTTTACATCCGCATGCTAACGGCCAGGCGGTTAAAACAGTTCATCAGACCGATCGCAAAGGTCAGGTCGCTGATTTCGCGAGCGCTGAAATGCGTTAGCAGCGGCAGATAAACGTCATCTTCAGCATGGGTTCTGGCGATATCGGTCACCGATTCCGCCCATGCCAGCGCCGCTTGCTCCTGCTCGCTGAAATGATGGCTCACTCGCCAGCCGGCCAGCGCGTCCAGTTTACTTTGCGCGACACCCGATTTACGCAGCGCCTTGCTGTGCATTTCCAGACAAAACGCGCAGCCGTTGATCTGCGAAATACGCAGGTAAATCAATTCCATCAGCGTGGTATCCAGCGCGCTGTTTTCCAGTGCCGTTTTCGCCTGTACCAGGGCGTTATAGACTTCAGGGCTGAGTTCATAGTAGGGCTGGCGTAACGTCGTCATGGTGCTTCTCCTCGTATTGATGGTCGGCAATGTAGCACTATAATGGACTGTAAAAGAGAGCCATATATTTACGAAAAAAGCAGACCATATGCCGCGCTATCAGCAAATTGCCCGCCAGTTAAAAACGGCCATTGAACGTGGGGAACTCCAGCCCGGCGCCAGACTGCCGTCCAGCCGTACCTGGTCACAGGAGCTGGGTATTTCGCGCTCGACGGTGGAAAACGCCTATGCGGAGCTGGTGGCGCAGGGCTGGCTGGAGCGGCGAGGGCAAGCGGGAACGTTTGTCAGCGCACAGTTGCAGCCGGAACAGGCGTTCAGCGAACCGGTGGTCTTTGCCGGAGAAAGCACAGTCCCTCAGCCCTTTCAGATGGGGCTTCCCGCGTTAGATCTCTTTCCGCGAGACATCTGGGCGCGGGTGATGGGGCGACGATTGCGCATGCAGACGCGTTTTGATCTGGCTCTCGGCGACGTCTGCGGTGAAGCCGCGCTACGCCAGGCAATCGTGGATTATCTGCGCGTGTCGCGCAGTATTGACTGTCTGCCCGAGCAGATTTTTATCACCTCAGGCTATGCGGCGTCGATGACGCTCATCCTGCGCGCGCTGGCCACGCCGGGCGATGGCATGTGGATTGAAGATCCTGGCTTTCCGTTGATCCGTCCGGTGATTGAACAGGAAAACGTCGCGCTGCTGCCGGTTCCGGTCGATGGCGACGGACTGAATGTGGCGACCGGGATCCACAACTATCCGGATGCGCGTTTTGCGTTACTCACTCCTGCCCATCAAAGCCCACTCGGCGTCGCGCTGTCGTTATCGCGACGTCATCAACTGCTGGAATGGGCATCGCATAGCCAGGCGTGGATTATTGAAGATGATTACGACAGCGAGTTTCGTTATCACGGCAAACCGCTGCCGCCGCTAAAAAGTCTGGATGCGCCACAGCGGGTGATTTACGCCGGTACGTTCAGCAAATCGCTGTTTCCCGCCTTACGCTGTGCATGGCTGGTGGTGCCAGTAAACCAGGTGAGCCGTTTCCGTCAGCAGGCGGTACGGATGGCCTGTAGCGTGCCGCTGCTCTGGCAGCAAACGCTGGCGGATTTTATCCACGATGGGCATTTCTGGCGGCATCTGAAAAAAATGCGTCAGCACTATGCGCAGCGAAGAGAATGGACGGAAAGGGCGCTCGGCGAACAGGGATTTCACGTTGTACCTCAACAGGGCGGGATACAGCTGGTGATTACCGTTGACGGTGACGATATCGCGCCGGTACGTAAAGCCAATGAGGCGGGCCTGGCCGTGCAGGCCCTAAGTCGCTGGCGGTTGAATACATCGGGGATGGGAGGGATAGTGCTGTCGTTCACTAACATCGCTTCGCCTGAAATCGCGTGTCAGGTGGCAACGCGGTTGCGGCAGGCCATTCAGTCGGCACTGTAGTCGAGTTTATGCCAGGCCGGATAAACTTAAACGCTATCCGGCGCCGGCCTCACCCTTAGCGACGAAGACTCAGCAACGCCCCGACGAAGATCCCCACCGCCGCCGCTGTACCGATGCTACACCAGGGTTTATCACGTACAAACGTATCGGCGCAGCCTACGGCGTCACGGGCGGCTTGCTGCACGCGCGTCCGGCCATGCATTTTCGCCCGCGTCTCTTTCAGCAGCGCCTGCGCTTTACGCCGTGCTGTATCCGCTTCATCCTTCGCATCGCTGCCCAATGACTTCAGTACGGCTTCCAGACTATCGGCTAATTGATTGACGTCATTATGAATATCCTGCACGCCATCATCTACGTCGTTTCGGTTCGGTCGGTTAAACATATGATCCTCCAGTGATTTCGATGTGACTTTCAGTTTAGTCGATATTTTTAACTTCTGAGACGGCTCACGGCGTTATTGCGCGTTTATGGACTTTTCTGAAAGCGTTGCTAATGCTGAATCAGGTAAGGTAAGCCCGCAGTAAAAGATAACGAGGAAAAAATATGTATTTACGACCTGACGAGGTGGCGCGCGTACTTGAAAAAGTGGGGTTTACCGTCGATGTGGTGACACAGAAAACGTACGGTTATCGACGTGGCGAGAATTATGTCTATGTTAATCGCGAAGCGCGTATGGGACGCACCGCGCTGGTGATCCATCCGACATTAAAAGAGCGCAGTTCTTCGCTGGCTGAACCGGCGTCTGATATTAAAACCTGCGATCATTATCAGCATTTTCCGCTTTATTTAGCCGGGGACACCCACGAACACTACGGAATTCCTCACGGCTTTAGTTCGCGTATTGCGCTTGAGCGCTATTTGAATGGACTGTTTGGCGAAGCGAATTAATTCAGCGACTGGCACAGCCAGTCGCCGAGTCGTTTCAGGCTTTAACCTGTTGGTAGCGACTCACCTTAAACAGGCGGCGGCAATAATCCAGGAAATAGCCATAAACCGCCCCCATCAACATCGATATCACGATATTAGAACTGACTGCGGCGGTAATTTGATGCCAGTCAGCGCCCACCGTTAGCAGAATAGCGACATACACCGGGGACTGGAAGGTGACATAAGCCAGCACATCCGCCAGGTTTTTCAGCCACCCCGCAGAACCCACCTTACGCGACGCCTTCATAAAGAGATCACGATACATTCCGTAGGGCCAGGCGATCAGTATATTGACCGGAATGGCGACCAGTCTGGAAGAAAGTGATTGCTCAAAGGTCATTCCGGAGAGAAATATCTCGATCAACATGTTCACGACAGAACAATAGACAACCATCGCGAACGTGTCTGCTACAGCATGACGCAAGCGTGACTGTGGTGAGAACATGCTAATGCTCCTTGTAAAAAGGGGTAAAATCGCCGTTAAATGAGTTTTCGTTAGTGTTTTGTCGCGGTCTTTTCGCTTGATGATAGAGTATATTGCTGTCTTGTAACTATCAACTAGCGGAATGTTTTTATTTTTACACTTTTTGTCGATAAAATACTCTGTAACCGCCTGATTTTTGTACCGGATAGAGTTTTTGTTGTTGGTATGTGTTAAATGATTAAAAATCAATTGGTTATGTGATGGTTCGGGTTGAGGGGTTTCCATGTAAGGCAAAAACCGCATGTCTGTGCCCGATGAGCCGGTATGGAGGTTATTCGTCAGAGAATGAGAAAATGGGCCGGGATATTATTCAGGGCATAATAACGGGAGGTGGTATTTCCTCTGTTATATTCCAGGGGCTGGAAAATGTTCTGATAATATAATAGACTGCACAGTGTAATAATTTGTTTTAGCGTTAAAGGGTTTTAATTATTATGAATTTGATGTTACAGAACTTAAATAATATTCGTACATTACGCGCCATGGCTCGCGAGTTCTCCATTGACGTTCTTGAAGAAATGCTGGAGAAATTCAGGGTCGTCACTAAAGAAAGACGTGAAGAAGAAGAACAGTTACAGCGTCAGCGCGCTGAACAGCAGCAGAAAATTAATACCTTGCTGGAAATGATGAAGGCCGACGGAATTAGCCCGGAAGAGTTATTCGGGAATGACGTCGCGACCATGCGAGTGGGTAAAAAACGCCAGCCGCGTCCGGCGAAATATCGCTATACCGATCTTAACGGGGAAAGTAAAACCTGGACCGGCCAGGGGCGTACGCCAAAACCGATTGCCCAGGCACTGGCGGCAGGTAAATCGCTGGACGATTTTCTGATCTAATTCTGTAAGCGGTGAGGTGATCCTCACCGCTTATTTCCCCACTATTGTTTCCCGCTATTATTGAGGACGACGGTTCCACGGCATTTTGTCGAGCAGTCGTGCCATGCCACAAAAGCCAGTCAGTCCGGCAAACAATAATCCCGCGCCCACGAATCCGCTGAGCAAGAAAAAGCCACTGTTGACGCTGTACCCCAACACAACGCCCAGTAAGGCCAGCCCGCCTGCGGCAATTTGTACCTGACGCATCAGCGGAAGCGGCTGTGATTTATCTTCCGCCGTGGGGAAACCCGCCGCTTTCCAGCCGTCAATGCCCCCTTCCAGCAACAAGGCTTCTGCCGGTGCGGCAAGAGCCTGCAATGTCGCCGCATTGTTTTGCGTCCGTTTTCCGGACTGACAATGGAAGATAACTTGCTCACCTCGCAGCCTGGCTGGAAAGCCCCCCTGTTCGAGAGCGCTCAGCGGTGCGAGATGGGCCTGCGGAATATGTTCACGCAGGTATTCGTCGGCATCGCGAATATCAATCAGTCTGGCGCCTTGCTCGATACGGGCCTTTGCATCGCGCGGGGAAATCGTCCCGATAGTCATGTTCACTCCTTATGGACAATAGACGTTTTTCAATGTGGCAATGAGTGAGTTCACCGCTGCATTTTTAATGAAATAGAGGATGCGCTGGGCATCGCGCTGGCTACCAATCAGTCCTTCTTCGCGCATTTTTGCCAGATGCTGTGAGGTGGCCGACGGGCTTAACCCGGTGGCGCGTGCCAGATCGCCCGCGCTGGTGCCCGGTGAGCCGCAAAGCATACACAGGATAAGCAGTCGCTTAGGGTTGCTCATCGCTTTCAGCAGGGCCGCCGCCTGTTCTGCGCTGGCCTGGAGTTGTTCAAGTTCGCTCATATGCATTTTAGGTTTCTCTAAATTAAGTAAATTCTAAAATAAAAGTGAAACGCCTGCCAGCGTAAAAAACGTAAAAGAGGGTAAAAGCGAGAGTGATGACTGGCGATCTCCGCTAAGCTCGCTACGCTTAGGGATAAAATCCCTTTTTAAACAATAAGTAATTTTTCTTTTTGGAGTGTGTATGGGTTTCTGGAGAATTGTATTTACGATCGTTCTGCCGCCGCTGGGTGTTCTGCTGGGGAAAGGGTTCGGCTGGGCCTTCATCCTTAATATCATTCTGACGTTGTTGGGTTATATCCCGGGTCTGATTCACGCGTTCTGGGTGCAAACCCGTCCTTCAACGCTTTCTTAAGCGTCATAATACCGCCCGATAGCGTGACGTTATCGGGCTGCACCGGTCGCCGTGCCGCCAGAATTTTAAGCGAAACTTTCTGCTACACTTCGTGAGTGTTTATTGTCAATGATCGAGGTGGATATGGGACTTTTCAACTTTGTAAAAGACGCCGGGGAAAAATTGTGGGATGCAGTCACCGGCAATCACGATAAAGACGATTTAGCCAAAAAGGTGCAGGACCACCTGAATAAAACCGGTATTCCGGATGCCGACAAGGTGAATGTACAAATTGCCGATGGCAAGGCGACGGTCACTGGCGACGGATTAAGCCAGGAAGCGAAAGAAAAAATCCTGATTGCGGTCGGGAATATTTCCGGGATTGCCAGCGTGGAGGATCAGGTTAAAACCGACGCGCCTGCCGCCGAGAGTCAGTTCTATACGGTGAAATCCGGCGATACCCTGAGCGCTATTTCGAAACAGGTTTACGGCAATGCCAACCTGTATAACAAAATCTTTGAGGCGAATAAGCCGATGCTTAAAAGCCCGGATAAAATATATCCCGGCCAGGTGCTGCGTATTCCGGAAGAATAAGTGCCGTCAGGATTTTTGCGCCAGCAGTTTACCGTTCATGGCCTGCTGGATAATAGGAATCGGCGTCAGTAAATGTTGGCGCATAAGTTCACTGGCGCGCGTCGCATCGCGCGCCAGAATTGCTTCGGTCAGCGTCTGATGCTGAACGTGTTTATCTTCCAGCATTTCAACCGACAAGACCGTTTTTCGCAGCCAGATAAACCGATAACGCGCGGCGAGATCAAACAGCCGTTCACGCATTTGCAGCAGATACTGCGAACCGCATCCGGCAACAATAGCGGTATGGTATGCCTGATGGCGTAAATCCCACTCATCCAGCAGGTGTTCACTGGCGTCGCTGGCCTCAAGCTTGCTGAGCATGTGGGCGCGGGCGAGGATCTCGGCTTCCCATTCGTCACCGCCGCGTTCAATCGCCAGACTTACCAGCATGGCTTCCATATTGGCGCGGGCGTCGAAAATATCGAGCAGTTCCTGCTCTGACATGGACGCCACCCGATACCCTTTCTGATTCACCACCGTGACCAGCCGTTCCGCCACCAGATGAGAAAGCGCCTCCCTGAGCGGCCCAACGCCAAGAGAATAGCGTGAGGTTAATAAACTCATGCGCAGTTTTTCATCAGGCTGATAAACACCGCGAATAATATCGTTCTTCAGCCAGCGGTATCCATCTATGGCCGTCGGATGGGAAATGGCGGTCATGGTCTTACTCCTGAATCGTGTTCCCGGCCTGCGCCGGGAAATCATTTAACGGGTATTTTGCAGCGGTGTCTTTTGCCACAATACCAGTTTTTTCCAGCGCGACATAATCGGCACGGTGCAAATAATCCCCAGCCCCAGCAACCCTGTGGAAATCACTTCCAGCTGTTGCGCCGGGCGGAAGAGCATCACAACCAGCACAAAGATGATAAAACCAATCACCAGCCAGGTCAGCCATGGATAGAGCCACATTTTCAGTTTGATCTCGCCGCCCTCCGCCAGCAGGATTTTGCGCATCCGCAGTTGAGAAACGGCGATAACCAGATACACCAGCAGGGCGATGGCGCCGGAGCTGTCAATCAGGAACTTAAACACTTTTGCCGGGGCATAATAGTTCACGACTACGGTTAAAAACGCTGCGCCGGTCGAGAGCAGCACCGCCACCCAGGGGGTTTTGCTGCGATTGATTTTGCCCATCATGGCCGGCGCGTCGCCACGGCGGCTCAGGGAGTAGAGCATTCGCGACGCGGTATACAGCGCAGAGTTCAGGCAACTGGTTACCGAGAGCAGGATCACACAGTCCATAATCAGTTTGGCGTGCGGAATATGCAGCAGTTCCAGCACCGACTGATAGGAGCCAACCTCTTTCAGACCCGGCATGTTCCACGGGATCAAGGCGACGACGACAAAGATCGAACACAGATAGAAGATCGAAATACGCCAGATGACCGAGTTAGTCGCGCGGACGATGTGCTTATCCGGCGTGTCGGATTCGGCGGCGGCGATGGTGACAATCTCAGCGCCCATAAATGAGAACATCGTGATCAGCATGGCGCTCAGCACCGCGCCAAAGCCGTTCGGCATAAAGCCGCCATGATCCCATAAGCGCGAAATACCGCTGACTTCAGCGTAAGGGTAAAAGCCGCTGATCGCCGCCGCGCCGAGGGCGATAAAGGCGAGGATGGC
The DNA here is from genome assembly GCF_002880615.1 of Citrobacter freundii complex sp. CFNIH2. Lineage (NCBI taxonomy): Bacteria > Pseudomonadati > Pseudomonadota > Gammaproteobacteria > Enterobacterales > Enterobacteriaceae > Citrobacter > Citrobacter freundii complex sp. CFNIH2. The sequence continues at coordinate 5,237,228 of NZ_CP025757.1, forward strand.
AATCACTTTGCACAGCGCCAGCCAGAACTCAAACTCACCGTAGTTTTTGACGCTCAGCAAATTACTGCCGGTTAACGCCAGCGTGATAACCAGCGAGAACAGCCAGATTGGGACGCCGGGGACCCAGGAATTGAGAATGATCGCGGCGATATTCGCTTCAAGCGGGATCACCAGCACCCAGAACCACCAGTATAACCAGCCGATGGTGTAGCCTGCCCAGCGCCCGATGGCTTTATCAGCGTAGGTGGAAAAGGAACCGGTGTCTGGCGTGGCGACGGCCATTTCGGCCAGCATCCGCATGATCATCACCACCAGTAACCCGGCGAACAGATAGGCCAACAGGACCGCAGGCCCGGCCTGGGCTATCGCCACGCTGGAACCCACAAACAGACTTGCGCCGATAACCCCGGCAATAGACAGCATGGTGACGTGGCGTGATTTCAGCCCGCCCCCTAAATCATGTGATTGCGACAGTTGCCCCATCTTATGACCTCTTTATTGTTATTGAGCCGTTTGCCGGATGGCGACTCCGCCTTATCCGGCCTACAAACCACGCCGACTCTGTAGGCCGGATAAGCGAAGCGCCATCCGGCAATGGGCTGCAAGGGTTAACCTTGTTTCGCCTCATCAAAACACTGGGCGATAATGTCCAGCCCCTGGCGGATTTGCGCCTCTTCAATGGTGAGCGGAACGAGGATGCGCAGCACGTTGTAGTACGGCCCACAGGAGAGCAGGATCAGCCCTTTGTCGCGGGCGCGTGCGACGATCTCCGCCGTCAGTTTTGCATCCGGCTTGTTATGGTCGCCGTCTTCGAACAGTTCAATGGCGATCATGGCGCCCAGCCCACGAACGTCGCCGATTTCACGATGCGTTTCAGCTATCGCCAGCAGGCCGTTGCGCAGGGTTTTGCCGAGTTCGTTCGCCTTTTGCAGCAGATTTTCCTGCTCGAAAATGTTCAGTACCGCCAGCGCGGCGGCGCAGGCGATCGGGTTACCGGCATAGGTGCCGCCCAGCCCACCCGGCGGGATGGCGTCCATGACGTCGGCGCGTCCGGTCACGCCCGCCAGCGGAAAGCCGCCGGCAATGGATTTGGCGAAGGTGGTGATGTCCGGCGCCACGCCCATCTGCTCCATCGCGAACAGCGTACCGGTACGCCCCGCGCCGCTCTGCACTTCATCGGCAATTAGCATGATCCCGTGCTCGTCGCAAATCGCGCGCAGGCGCTGCATAAAGGCCGGAGAGGCGGCGTAAAAACCGCCTTCGCCCTGTACCGGTTCAATCACGATGGCGGCGATATCTTCCGGCGCGGCATCGTTTTTAAAGATGCGGTGAATGCTGGCGATGGCGTCATCTTCGCTAATGCCGTGCAGGGCGCACGGATAGAGCGCGCGATAAACGTGACCCGGCATCAGCCCCATTCCGGCGGAGTACGGGTTCACTTTCCCGGTCAGTGACAGGGTGTAGTGAGTGCGACCGTGGTACGCGCCGCTAAAGGCGATCGTCCCTGTACGTTTCGTTGCCGCGCGGGCGATCTTCACCGCGTTTTCCACCGCTTCGGAACCGGTGGTGACCAGCAGGGTCTTCTTGGCGAAGTCACCCGGCACTTTCTGGTTCATGATTTCGCACAGTTGCAGATACGGCTCATAGGCCAGCACCTGGAAGCAGGTATGGGACAGTTTTTTCAGCTGTTCTTCGACTGCCGAGACGATCTGCGGGTGCAGGTGTCCGGTGTTCAGTACCGCAATGCCGCCGGCAAAATCCAGGAACTCACGGCCTTCCACGTCCCAGACCCGACAGTTTTCCGCGCGCTCGGCAAAGATCGGGTGAATCTGTCCTACGCCACGCGGGACGGCATGAGTGCGACGCTGCATTAATTCGTTATTGGTGCTCATCAGGTGTTCTCCAGTCGATTTATTATTAAAGGCCAATGCACAGATATTTGATTTCTAAGTAATCTTCGATGCCGTATTTGGAACCTTCACGGCCAAGACCGGAGGCTTTGATCCCGCCAAACGGCGCGACTTCGTTCGAGATAATGCCGGTATTAATGCCGACGATGCCGTACTCCAGCGCCTCGCCAACGCGAAAGACACGGCTCAAATCGCGGGCGTAGAAATAGGCCGCCAGACCAAACTCGGTGTCGTTGGCCTGTCTGATCACGTCGGCTTCATCGGTAAAGCGGAACAGCGGGGCCAGCGGGCCGAAGGTCTCTTCTTTGGCGACCTTCGCGTTGTCTGGCACGTCCACCAGAATGGTCGGCTGGAAGAAATTGCCGCCCAGCGCGTGCGGTTTCCCACCGCTAATCACCCGGGCGCCTTTTTCCAGCGCATCGGCAATATGTTCCTGCACTTTGGCGACCGCTTTCTCATCAATCAGCGGGCCGGTGGTGACGTCGGGAGCCAGACCGTCACCGAGATGCAGTTTTTCCACCGCCTGCTGCAGTTTCTCCGCAAAGCGCTCATAAACGCCGTCCTGCACATACAGACGGTTAGCACAGACGCAGGTCTGCCCGGCGTTGCGGAACTTGGAAGCCAGCGCACCTTCTACCGCTTTATCAAGGCAGGCATCGTCAAAGACGATAAACGGCGCGTTACCGCCCAACTCCAGGGAGACTTTTTTGATGTCTTTGGCGCACTGTTCCATCAACTGGCGGCCAATTTCCGTCGAACCGGTGAAAGACAGTTTGCGTACCAGCGGATGGCTGGTCAGTTCGTTACCGACGGCGCCCGCCGAACCGGTGACAACGCTGAATACCCCCGCCGGGATCCCGGCGCGGTTTGCCAGTTCCGCCAACGCCAGCGCGGAGAACGGCGTCTGGCTGGCGGGTTTAAGCACCATCGTGCAGCCTGCCGCCAGTGCCGGACCGGCTTTGCGGGTGATCATCGCTGACGGGAAGTTCCACGGCGTAATGGCGGCAGTGACGCCAATGGGTTGCTTAATGACGATCAGGCGTTTGTCGGCCTGGTGTCCGGGAATGGTGTCGCCATAAATACGTTTGCCCTCTTCGGCAAACCACTCAATAAAGGAGGCGGCGTAGCTGATTTCCCCTTTGGCCTCGGCCAGCGGCTTGCCCTGTTCCAGGGTCATCAGACGGGCGAGATCGTCCTGATGTTCCAGCATCAGATTGAACCAGCGACGCAGAATATTCGCCCGCTCTTTGGCGGTGAGGTTGCGCCAGGCGGGCAGCGCGCGGTTAGCGGTCTCAATGGCGTCGCGGGTTTCCGCGCGGCCCATTTTCGGCACGCTGCCCAGCGTCTTGCCGTTAGCCGGGTTGGTCACCGCAATGACTTCGCCGCTATCGGCATCGCGCCACTGGCCGTTGATCAAGGCCTGCTGACGGAACAACGTCGGATCGTTTAGTTGCATGATGGCTTCCTGTCTGAAAAAAGGTTAACGGGTGAAAGCGGCGTGTAATGTGTCCACGCTACGTGCCGCACGCAGCGTGCGTCCGGGATTGCTCTGGTTTGCCAGTAACGTCTGTACCTGACTGACGATGTGTGCGCCGATAGGCAGCGCTGATGTCGCCGCCGGAGAGGGGGCATTGCAGGTGTGGATTGAGCGCGGCGTGGTGACAAACAGAAAATCGTCAATCAGCTTGCCATCCGGCGAAACGGCCTGGGCGCGGACGCCTGCGGGCCACGGTTGCAGATCGTTTAGCGTCAGGCTCGGGCAGTACTTTTGCACCCGTCGCAGATAGCCGCTCTTGCACAGCGAGTTTTTCATTTCACTTAAACCGGCGCGCAGGTTGTTTTGCAGGACCCGACGAATGCCGGAAGAACCGAGGATCTCCAGCGTATCGCTGAGTGAAAAGTCGCGTTTGCGATAGCCCTCGCGCTTAAACGCCAGCACTGCATTCGGCCCAACCGTGACGCTGCCGTCGATCATGCGGGTGAGATGGACGCCGAGAAACGGCATCGCCGGATCAGGGATCGGGTAGATCAGATGGTTGACCACCTGATTGTGTTCCGCCGACAGACGGAAGTACTCGCCACGGAACGGACAGATGATAAAACCTGGCTCGACGCCGAGCATTTTCACCAGCCGATCGGCCATCAGTCCGGAGCAGGTAATCAGCGTCGACCCTTCAAATTCCTGTCCCTGGCGGGTACGCACCACCACGCCCGAGGCATGCTCTTTCAGGGCGCTGACGTCGGCGTTGTAGATAATCTCGCCGCCTCTGGCCTGGAAGATTTTCGCCATCGCCGCCGTGACCTCCCGGTAGCTGACGATCCCGCTGGACGGCACAAAAATGCCGCCGAGTCCGGTGATGTTTGGTTCGCGCTCGCGCAGTTCCTGCGCATTCAGCCACTTGCGCTCTAAGCCGTTGGCCGCGGTGCGATCCCACAGGGCGCGCATCCGTTCCATTTCCAGTTCAGAGGTCGCGACCAGCATCTTGCCGCAGGTGTCGTAGCGGATGCCGTTTTGATCGCAAAAGGCTTTGGTCGCACGGTTACCGGCGAGACAAAACTGCGCCTTCAGACTGCCTGGGGTGTAATAGACCCCGGCATGGATCACGCCGCTGTTGTGGCCCGTCTGATGACAGGCCGGGCCGGACTCTTTTTCCAGCAGTGCGATGCGAGCGTCCGGATAGACCTCAATTAACTGCATGGCGGTCGACATGCCAATAATGCCGCCGCCAATAATCACAAAATCATACATCCGCTTGTTCCTTCACGCTTACTGGTGAGTCTGGTAGTGGTGGGTGGAATAAGCGAAGTAGCCGCGCTGGCGCATGAGTTCGCGGCGCAGGTCCGGGTGCGAGGTAAAACGATCGCGGCCGTGCAGCCAGAACAGGTTGTTGATCAACAGGAATTTACCCACCGAAACCGGAACGGACAGGATGTTTTTGCTGGTTTCCAGCGCATCAGACAGGTCGCTCAGCCAGACGCCTTCTTCAAAATCTTTCGGCTGCACAAACTGGTCGATGTAGCGCATGACCGGGCGGCCCTGTTGGTCGACGTCAAATACCGGGTGGAACACATCATGGCTGACGTTCTTGCTGGGCGGCGCAGCGAAGCGCATCGGACGGCGCGCCAGTGGGTGGCTGAAGTACTCGTCAAGATGCTCCCAGTCGTCAAGATGCAGCAGCAGCGAGTTGCCGCCGGTCATGTTCTGCTCGTCGATTTTCATCATCAGCACGTAATCGGTGATCTCTTCGACGTAGGTGCCGTCGTTATGCAACTCCATCACGCGGTGCGGCTGGCGCAGATAGCTGTCTGAGTTATCGACGTTTTTTACCACAAAGCGCGCATAGTACTGGCCGCTCATGGCATCAAAGTTGGAGCGTCCAACCAGATGCGCCACCGCGGTTGCCAGCTTGACCATGTCGTCAGCCTGCGCCACGTCATCGACGCCTTCGGCGTTGATCAGCAGCGCACCCTCAGCGCGATCGAGCAGCGTTTTCAGCAGCAGCGGCTGCAGCTGGTTGTCGCACAGATCGTCGAGGATCTTGCCCACTTTGAAGCGCAGGAACGATTTGTATTCCAGCGCCTGCACTGGCCATTGCGCGACCTGCTGAAGAAAGTGTTCCGTCGTCCGGGCGGAAAAGGTCAGTTCCCGCAGACGCGGGGACTGGGCTGACGGTTTCAGCGTAAATCCGTTGTCAGGTTGGCCTGGATCTTCAGCGTTTGGTTTAACGGCAGTCAGTGCATTCATCAGAATCGATCCTCTCAGTAGATGGTCAGGGAGACATGGCGAAGCTTATTTCGTAGCCATAAATTAAAAATATCTACATTTTTAATAAACGCGCACAAAATGAACTTTTTGTTTCTTTTTTGTGATCAAAAACAACAAATATTTAACATTATTAAATGCAGGGATAAGTGGATGCGTACCGAGAGAAAAGGGCGGAAAAGGTTGAGGAAACCGCCGGTTAGCCTACACTAACGCCGGTTGCGGTGTGTCTGATGAGCGAGGCTCGGAATAAACATGTTGATTAAAAACCTCTTTCGTCGTGTGAAGTGGGTCAGTTCCGGCCTGTTGGCGTTGATCAAACACGTGGTACTGACGCTGCTGGTGGTACTGATTATTTTCCTCGGCGTGCGGGTGTATCAGACAGAGAGCGGCCCTGACCTTCATCCCTGGCATACCTGGCGCGGGAATGAAATGAGCGCGGAGGCGCTGGATAACGCCACTTTTGCGCAGTATCAGGCACGGGAAGCGGCGCTGTTTGCCGATCTGCAAAAACAGGTAGGCGATACGCTGAGCCCGGATGAGCAGACGCCGATCAACCGTTTCTGGTCGGGCAGTCGGGTTGCTCCGGCGCAATTTACCCCCAACTGGAACCGTTCATTCGTGTTGATGCCGCAAGGCAAACCGCGCGGCGTTGCCGTGATGCTGCATGGCCTGACCGACTCGCCCTACAGCCTGAAATATGTCGCCCGGATCTACCAGCAGCAGGGATTTATCGCCGTGGTGCCACGCCTGCCCGGACACGGTACCGCGCCAGGCGCGTTAACGGCGGTCGACTGGGAAGCGTGGCTGGCCACGACGCGTCTGGCGGTGCGTGAGGCGACGCGACTGGCGGGTAACGAGGTGCCGCTGCATCTGGTGGGTTACTCTAACGGCGGCGCGCTGGCGCTGAAATACACGCTGGACAGTCTGGACGACGCCACGCTGCGACGTCCGCGTCAGGTGGTACTGCTGTCGCCGATGATTGGCGTCACGTCATTCGCCCGTTTTGCCGGGCTGGCGGGGTTGCCGGCGCTGTTTCCCGCCTTTGCCAAAGCCGCGTGGCTCAACGTCACGCCTGAATATAACCCCTTCAAATACAATTCGTTTCCGGTCAATGCGGCGCGGCAGTCTTATCTGCTGACCAAAGCGCTACAGCAGCAAATCGTGCAGGATGCGCAGAATACGCGACTTCGCGATCTGCCGCCGGTGCTGACCTTTCAGTCGGTAATGGACTCCACCGTCAGCACCCAGGCGGTAGTGGAGTCGTTGTATCGCTATCTGGGGCCTAACGGCAGCGAACTGGTGCTGTTTGATATCAATCAGGCGGCTAACCTGCGTCCTCTGCTGCGGTCGTCCTCTTATACCGCCGCTGCGACGCTGTTGCCGTCCGTACCGCGAGCTTACCGCACCACGGTGGTGACCAATGCCACGGCGGAAACGCTGGCTGTGGTGGCGCGTGACACCCTCGCCGGAGCGCGTGACGTGCAGGTTCAGCCGTTACAGGAAGCCTGGCCGCAGGAGATGTATTCGTTGTCGCATGTGGCGGTGCCCTTTCCACTGACCGATTCATTGTATGGGTTGAAGCCGGATGCGTTGAATCGCTATGGGTTGAGCATTGGCACGATTGCGCTGCGCGGAGAGACCTCCACGCTGCTGGTGGGGCTGGATACGTTAATGCGTGTCACCTCGAATCCGTTCTTTCCCTATATGAAGGAACGGATTGAGGCGGTTGTCGGGGGCAGTGTTAAGGATTGACGTCGTTACCGGATAGCAACGCCACGTGTTTTATGCGACCTGGGTTGCGGGTAGGCCGGATAAGCGAAGCGCCATCCGGCGAGGCGTTACCCTATATCCACCTGCGGTTTGGTGTTGCGCTTACGAAGGATCCGTAACAGCGGCGGGATCACAATCACCGCAATGGCCATCACCAGCAGCGTTTTGGTCACGCCGCTTTCCCACAGAATCGCCATATTGCCGTTGCTGATCGACAACGCACGGCGCAGGTTTTGTTCGAGCATTTCGCCCAGCACAAAGCCTAAGATCAGCGGCGACATTGGGAAGTGCATTTTGCGCAGAACGTAGCCCAGCACGCCGAGCGCGACCATCAGCACCAGATCGAAGGTTGTACTGTGTACGGCGTACACCCCGACCGCCGACACGGCCGCGATAGCCGGTACCAGGAACCACAGTGGGATGGTCAGCATCCGGGTGAACAGGCCAATCAGCGGGATGTTCATCACCAACAGCATCACGTTGGCAATCAGCAGGGCCGCAATCAACCCCCAGACGATATCCGGTTGTTCGGTAAACATCGCCGGTCCCGGCGTGATGTTGTACAGGGTTAACGCGCCCATCATCACCGCCGTGGTACCGGAACCCGGCACGCCCAGCGTCAGCATCGGAATAAACGAGCCGCAGGCCGACGCGTTATTCGCCGCTTCCGGTGCGGCAACCCCACGAATATCGCCTTTGCCGAAGCTGTCACTGTTGCCGCTGATTTTTTTCTCGGTCATGTAGGTAATGGCGCTGGCGATGGTGGCCCCCGCCCCTGGCAGCACGCCGACGAAGAAGCCAATCACCGACGAGCGCAGCGTCGCACCAACGCACTGCGCGCCTTCTTTGGCGTTGAACAGCATTCGCCCCGTTTTACGCACCAGTTTCTGCCCGCTGCTGGTATGTTCCAGCATGAGCAGGATTTCAGAAACGGAAAACAGACCGATCACCACGACGATAAACTGCACGCCGTCAGAAAGGTGCACGCTGTCAAAGGTAAAGCGATAAACCCCGGTGTTGGCGTCAACGCCGACGGTTGCCAGTCCCAGACCAATCAGCGCCGCCAGAAACGATTTCAGCGGGTTTTGCGCCATCATGCTACCAAGACAGGCAATCGCAAAAACCATGAGCGCGAAGTACTCTGCCGGACCAAACGCCAGCGACCATTGCGCCAGTAAGGGGGCGAACAGAATGATCCCGCCGATTGCGATAAGTGAGCCAAAGAAGGAGCTGACCGCTGAAATGGAGAGCGCGACGCCGCCGCGCCCCTGTTGCGCCATCGGGTAGCCATCAAGCGCGGTCATAATTGCCGCCGCATCGCCGGGCACGTTGAGCAGAATCGACGAAATGCGTCCGCCGTATTCGCAACCAATGTAAACCGTTGCCAGCAGGATCAGCGCCGATTCCGCTGGCAAATGCAAAGCAAAGGCCAGCGGTAACAGGATCGCTACGCCGTTGATCGGCCCCAGACCCGGCAGCAGGCCGACAATGGTGCCGACGAAGCAGCCGATCAGCGCGATCACCAGGTTTTCCGGGGTCATTGCCACCGCAAAACCCTGAGAAAGATATATCCAGGTATCCATCGTTTCTCCGTTAACTCAGCCAGGCGCCGAGCGGTAAGGTGACATCAAGCAGGCGGTCGAAGGCGTACCACAGGGCGACGCCGAGAATTGCGCCGGAAAGCCCTGCGGCAGGCAGGGTGGCGCCAAACAGAATGCCAATCACCAGCGTCAGAATGGCGGTGGCGACGGGAAAGCCCAGCCACTCAAAGCCCCAGGCGTACATCAGCAGGACGATCACCATCGTTAACAGTTTTTGCAGGACGTGTCGGCGCGGCCAGTCCACGACGTCCGGATGGCGCAGCAGCATGGCCAGCGCGCACAGCGCCATCAGGCCGATAATCCCCAAAGGGAAGGGACGGGGACCGACCGGCTCATAGCTGTATTCACTCTGAATTTGCCAGGCGATGAACAGCCCGGCGATGCAGAGCAACAGCCAGATACCGGCGAAAATACGATCGCTCATGGTTCTCTCCATGCTTATTTCGCCAGGCCAAAGGCTTTCGCCTGATCGCGATAACCGGTCACCTGTTTTTTGACGTACTCGTCGAGCGGTTTGCCCGTCATGTTGAACTCAAACAGGCCGCGCAGATCGCGCTGCTTTTTGAACGCGTCGGTCTGCTGGAGTTTTTCAAATGCCTGCACCCACCATTGATACTCGGCATCACTGACTTTCGGGCCGACATAAAAGCCGCGAATGATGGGCCAGACCAGGTCATAACCCTGCTCTTTGGCCGTCGGGACGTTGGCGAGCTGGCCCGGCAAGCGCTCTTCAGAGAAGACGGCGAGGACGCGGATTTTATCGCCATTCAGATAGGGCACCATCTCACTGAGATCGCCGGAAACCACCTGTACGTGATTGCCCATCAGCGCGGTGACCGGTTCGCCGCCGCCTTCAAAGGCGACATAGCGCATCTTGTGCGGATCGACATGAGCCTGTTGCGCCAGCAGCGCCGATTTCATCCAGTCCTGGCTGCCAATAGAGGCTCCGGCGCCAATCACCACGCTGTTGGGATCTTTTTCCATCGCGGTTAACAGATCTTTCAGTGACTTCCACGGTGAGTCGGCGCGCACGGCGATCATGCCGTAGTCCGTACCGACGCTCGCCAGCCAACGCACATCATCCACGCCGTAACGACCAAATTTTCCCTGCGACAGGTTCAGCAGCGAGCCGCCGGAGAACGCCACGACCGTCCCCGCTTCGGCGGGACGCTGGGCAACGATGGCGTTGTAGGCGACCGCGCCCACGCCGCCCGGCATGTAGGTGACGCGCATCGGTTTCTCGATAGCGCCTGTTTCCATCATGCTTACCTGAATCAGTTTGCAGGTAAGGTCAAAGCCGCCGCCCGGTTTCGCCGGGGCGATACATTCGGTACGCGACGGCGCTTCTTGTGCCAGTACAGAGGTGCTCATCAGTAAAACGCTTGCAGCAAGGGTACGAACGAACTGTTTTTTCATTATTTATCCTCACGCCGGAGAACCGGATGGTAGGGTTCGGAAGACTATTTTTTGATTATGTGAACCAACATGTAGCGGTTCGGTTGCGTGATTGTTAAAACATTAACCTTTCATTTCCCTTTCAATGCGGCAGAAACTTTACAGGATGTGATATGCGTCTCTTATTGGCGGAAGATAACCGTGAGCTGGCTCACTGGCTGGAAAAGGCGCTGGTGCAAAACGGCTTCGCCGTGGACTGCGTGTTCGACGGACTGGCTGCCGACCATCTTCTGCATAGTGAAACCTATGCGCTGGCGGTTCTGGATATCAACATGCCCGGGATCGACGGGCTGGAAGTGGTGCAACGTCTGCGTAAGCGTGCGCAGACGTTGCCGGTGCTGCTTCTGACAGCGCGTAGCGCCGTGGCGGATCGGGTAAAAGGGCTGAATGCCGGAGCGGATGATTATCTGCCCAAGCCCTTCGAACTTGAGGAACTGGACGCCCGGCTGCGGGCTTTGCTCCGGCGTAGTGCGGGACAGGTACAGGAGCTTCAGCAACTGGGCGATCTGGCGTTCCATGACGAAGGGTATTTCTTGCTTCAGCAGCAACCGCTGGCACTCACTCCGCGTGAACTGGCGCTGTTGACGGTGCTGATGTATCGCAGAACGCGGCCGGTATCGCGCCAGCAGTTGTTCGAACAGGTCTTCAGCCTGAACGATGAGGTCAGTCCCGAAAGTATCGAACTGTACATCCATCGTCTGCGGAAAAAATTACAGGGCAGCAATGTGCGGATCACCACTCTGCGCGGACTGGGATACGTGCTGGAGTGCGGCAATGAGGTGGGCTAAACCCCAGTCGTTATACCTGCAACTGCTGCTGTTTCTTGGGCTACCGCTGATCCTGCTGTGGGGACTGTCGGCGTTTAACAGCTACGTCAGCGCCCTGCAGGCGGCAACGCAGGCCTATGATCGCACGCTGCTGTCGTCAGCCCGCACGGTGGCGGAGCGGCTGGTGGTGCGCCACGCGAAGCTGGAAGTGAATGTTCCGTGGGTGGTGCTGGACAGCTTTGAACTGAACATGAATGACCGGCTGTACTATAAAGTGGTGGATCCGGCGGGGAAGGTGATTTCAGGTTACGACGACCTGCCGGCGATGCCGCCTTCCACTTCCCGGACGCAACACTATCCTGCGCTGGCCTGGTTTTATCATACGCAATATCAGGGACAGGCCATTCGCGTGGCGCGTCTGTTACAACCGGTGAACGAGGGCGGCATTGTCGGGATGGCGGAGATCTACGTCGCAGAGACGCTCCAGTCGCGACGTTACCTGGCAGGACAACTGCTGTTTTCGTCATGGGTAACGCAGGGGCTGTTGGTGTTGCTGACGCTGGTGCTGGTCGGCTGGCTACTGCGCCGCGTGCTGCGGCCGATGCGCCAGCTCTCCTCACTGATGGTGCGCCGTGAACCGGAGCTCCTGACGCCGTTACCTGAACTGCTGCCCTGGTCGGAGACGCGGCTGCTAATTGTTGCGTTTAACCGTTATCTGGATCGCCTGCGCGCGCTGATTTCACGTCAGGAACGGTTTAGCGCCGATGCCTCTCATCAACTGAAAACGCCGCTGGCCGTATTGAAAACGCAGGCCGCCGTGGCGCTTGCCAGCGAACAGCCTCAGCAGTGGCACGAAAGTTTACGGGCGATGAGTACGACGCTGGACAACACCATTCTGCTGACGGAAAGGTTGTTACAGCTTTCGGCGGTGAAGCGAAAAGAGCAGGGGGAGCGGCAGTTTTTACCGGTCAATCTGTTCGAGGTGGTGCAGACGAGTTGCTTTACGCGACTGGCACAGGCGCGCAGTAAAGGCATCGATCTGGGTTACGAAGGTGCGCAGGAGGCGATATGGGTAGACGGCGATGATGTCCTGCTGGGGGAACTGTGCGGTAATTTGCTGGATAACGCCCTGAAATATACACCGGCGCAAGGGACGGTGACCGCCAGGTTACGACGGGAAGGTGAGGCCGTGGCGCTGGAGGTTGAAGACAGTGGCCCTGGCATCGAGGATGAACAGATTCATCAGGCAATGCTGCCATTCCATCGTCTTGAAAATGCAGGAACGGAAGCCGGAGCAGGCATCGGCCTGGCGCTGGTTAATGATATTGCCCGTTTGCATCGCACTCATCCTCATCTTTCGCGGAGCGCTATTTTAGGGGGGCTGCATGTACGGGTACGCTTTTTAGTGGTCGCGCATTCCCTGACGAAAACGTAAATATTCTTTATAGACAATCAGATAGAAGCAGTTAACACATTACGCTATAAATGCTTTTAGCAAAAAGTGCTTTTCAAAGGCAATTTTTATGCTTTTAAAAAACGCTAATAATCTTATTATTGCATATGAAATTCCTGGATTCATCTCGGTTTCCCCTTCCATTATACAGATAAATCAAATTGCGTGATCTGGTCCAACCAGGAATTTATTCTCACTCATAATTATTTTCTGATATTTATAACCCGGCTAATAGTTCGGGGGCGTATTGACAGCTTTTTAGGCGAGTGTAAAACTGAGCGCACGAATTACATAAAGATTATTAACCAAACAGCAAGCCGCAACGGCTGCTGCCGAGCCGCTCCCGGCTCGTCACCAGAAGGTCTGAATCTATCGTGTGGTGTCAGTAACCAACGGGTATGAGTGGATGTTTTGTACAGGGCCACACTTTATATATTTGCATAATATTGATTTTAATTTCTGACGATTGTCTGTGATTCCATTAACGTTCTCTCCGGAGAGCAAATCGTGGATCCTGGATAGTGGTTATTTAATCATGCATGGATACTATTGTCGGAGACAATATGTGAAATCATTATAACACTATCAATAGAGTATTTAATTTAAGACTGTTCAGAATTCATTTCTGAATAGCCCTCTATTTCCCATTTCCAGGTGAGGGAAGCTTATCGATTCTATGTTGCGTATTAAAAACAATTACACCGCGTATAAACATTTTATCAGATTATGAGCAATTTATTATGAACACAAATTATCGCGTTATATGGAATGAAGTTCTCAAGGTATTTCAGGTTTGTTCTGAGCTGGTGAGAGGGAAAAGTCAATCATCAGCAAAATCATCCATAAAAAAAACGACCTCTTCCGCGCAACAACACCATGCTTGGCAACCTCTTTTTAAACGTAGTGCCCTGTCGCTGTTGCTGCTGGCCTCTCTTCCCGCCTATTCGGCTATTATCGATAATGGCGAGGTCGTCAACGTGTCGACGGGATATTCACTGGATTACTACACTTTCGTCGGCATGAACGGCGTCGGGACGCTGAATATTCTCGCGGGCGGTGTGGTGGCAGGATCGGATGTCTACAAGCTCACTATTGGCGATAACACTCAGGCGAACGGTACGGTGAACGTCGATGGTTCCGGCTCTTCGTTACGCTCAGGGGCGATGACCCTTGCTGAGTCAGGTACCGGAGCCATGACCCTCTCCAACTCTGCGGTGGTGAATACTTCAGGATTGGGCGTCCTGGGCGGTTCAACCGGCAGTCACGGGTCCGCCACGATCCGTACGGGTGGACAGTGGAATTTAGTCAATCCCTCAGGCGCGTACCAGGACCTGAATATTGGTTATGGCGGCACAGGAGTGATTAACATTGAAGAGGGCGGTGCGCTGAACGCCGGTATGACAACGATTGGCAGTTTTGCCTCCGGAGTCGGAACCGTCAGCGTTAGCGGTCAGAATTCAACAATGAGCACCGGCGCGCTGCGGGTCGGGGATTATGGTTCGGGAACGCTGAATATCTCTGACTCTGCTATTGTACGCAGTAGCGCCGACAGTATGCTGGCGCGTTCGCCTGCTGGTTACGGGCGAGTGAATATCAGTAATGGCGGGGAATGGCGGATCGCCGACGCCAGTGACGTCACCAAAAGACTCAACGTGGGTCATTCCGCGACGGGGATACTGGATATTCAGTCGGGTGGGAAAGTGGTTGCCAGCGCGGTGAGCCTGGCGGCAAATGGCGGCCAGGGGACGGTGAATATCAACGGTGCCGGATCGCGTCTGGATGCGACGTCAGCCACCGTCGGCGCCGTGGGCGACGGTACTCTCAACCTGAGTAACGGCGGTGCGCTTAACCTGAATGGCAAACTGTTCATTGCGCAGAATGCCTCAAGCACCGGCGTGGTGAATATCGGCGCGGCTGAGGGGCAGGCCGCCACCGGGGCAGGCGTGATTTCCGGCGTGACCGGCGTGACGTTCGGCTCGGGCACCGGTTCTCTTGTGCTCAACCACACCACCAACGACCCGTCCACGGCGGGAGGATATCAACTCACCATGCCGATTACGGGCCAGGGAACGATTGTTCATCAGGCCGGGCATACCGTGCTGACGGGGGACAATACCTACAGCGGGAAGACCATTGTCAATGGCGGCACGCTCACCTCGGCTCTGCAATCTAGCGCTAACAGAACCGGCCTTGGCAGCAGTGAGGTGACGATCGGCAGTGACGGCACGCTCGAAATTGTCGGTGCCACCAACACCAGCACCAATGACTTTGCCTTCAGTAATGTGTTGAACGGCACGGGGTTGATGTCTGTCAATCTGCACGCAGGGGATGATGTCTTTTCCTTTACGCCTGCCGTCGGCAACAGTTTTCGCGGAGCGGTTGAGTTACGCAATAGCACATTTGCGCTTTCCGGGAATAACGCTTCGTCGTTGGCACAATCGCTGTTAATCAGCAGTGCGGGGAACACCACAACCGTCAGCGGTACGCAGTATCTTACGGGGCTACTTTTTAATGGGGGCACGCTGGCTTTTGACGTTACTCTTCCGGGGACAACGATCTCCAACAGTCTGGTGTCGGTCAATACCCTCGTCGCCGGCGCAGAGGGGGTAATATACAACGGACGCGCACATCAGGCAGACGGTACCGGTACGGTGAAAGTTAATCTTGCCGATCCCTGGAACGATACTGGCGCGGCGGCGAATCCAGATACCACCGCAAACCTGCTCCAGCAGGATGACACAGAGATTGGCGTACAACTGGTGAAAGCGTCGATTGTCCTTGGGTCGGGTGGTTCGCTGACGCTTGCCGATCAAAACGGTACGCCAGTTGCGGCAGATAAAACCATTCAGATAGCGCAAAGCGGGACGACCGTGGCGAACGGGCAGTATGGTTTTCGTCTTACTACCGCGCCGGGTGATGGTCTGTATGTGAACTACGGCCTGAAGGCGCTGGATATTCTCTCCGGGCAAACGCTGGTGCTGTCGCCGTATGCGGGCGTAACGGGTGCCGGTGCGGATATGTCGGCAACGATCTCCGGTAGCGGCAATCTGGCGGTGAATACGGCCGATGTCGTGTCGCTCTCCAACGGCCTGAACGACTACAGTGGCGCCACGCAGGTACAGGCAGGGACGTTGCGCACCGATGCCGATGGCGCGTTGGGCGAGACCAGCGAATTGCACATCAGTAGCGGAGCGACCGCCGATCTCAACGCTACAACCCAGACGGCGGGCACGTTGACAGGGCAGTCCGACTCCACCTTAGCACTGAATGGCGGCTCGCTGACCCTGTCGAACGGTGGGCTTAGCGAGGGACGTCTGGCCGGTAGCGGCGCGCTGAATGTCAACGGTGGCCTGTTAACGATTGACGGTGCCAACGCTGCGCTGACGGCTAAAACTACCATCAGCAGCGGGGCGGAAGTGAGCGTAAATGATGTGCTGGGCGCAGGCAGCGGCGATATCGTCGACGACGGGACATTGACCCTGAATGGCGTTGTCGGCACGCTGACGAACACCCTCAGCGGAGCGGGCGGCATTGATGTGGCAAACATGTCAGATGTGGTCGTCAGTGGAGATAACAGCGGCTTTAGCGGTCTGTTCAATATCGACACGGACAACAAACTGACCGTCAGTGAACAGCAGAACCTTGGCACTGCCTCTGTCACGGATAACGGCCTGTTGACGGTAGCGACGGACACGGACTGGACGCTGGACAATGTCATTAGCGGCACAGGCGATCTGACCAAGACCGGTAGCGGCGTGTTGACACTGAAACAGGATTTTGTGTCCTGGACAGGCACCACCGATATTCTCGACGGTGAGATTGTGCTGGGTAGCGATACCGATTCTGCCGTCGATATGGCTAACCAGCAGGTGAATATTCACGATGGCGCTACCCTGTCGGGGTATGGTCGCACCGCCGGGGATGTGGATGTGATGAGCGGCGGGACGATGCAGGTGTCCAACTTTACGGTCGGCGGCAATCTGACTCACAGCGGCACTGTGATCCTGGGGCGTGCGGGCATGCAGCCGGGTAATCACCTGGATGTAGACGGTAACTACCACGGTAATGACGGTCTGATGGTATTTAACACGGCCCTCGGCGGTGATGATTCAGCCACGGACAAACTGACCGTTCATGGCGATACCTCCGGCAACACGCGGGTGGACGTCAATAACGTTGGCGGTACTGGCGCGCAGACCCGCAATGGCATTGAACTGGTGCAAGTGGACGGCAATTCCGCCGGTCAATTCGCCCTGAACCGTGGCTCCGTGGAGGCCGGTGCATATGTCTACACGCTGGCGAAGGGAACCGGCGAGGCGGCGAAAAACTGGTATCTGACCAGTAAATGGGATGGCGTGATTGACTCAGACAACCCGCCGGTTGTCGATCCGCAGGCGGTGGAGGCTCTGCGACCGGAAGCGGGAAGCTATACCAGCAATATTTCCGCTGCGAACACGCTGTTTGCTCACCGTTTGCACGATCGTCTAGGTGAGCCGCAGTACATCAATGCGCTCAAGGATGAGGGGCTGGCCGGCAGCATGTGGATGCGTCACGTCGGCGGGCATGAACGTTCCTCGGCGGGTGACGGTCAACTGAAAACACAGAGTAATCGCTACGTGCTGCAACTGGGCGGCGACATTGCACAGTGGAGTATGGACGGGCTGGACCGTTGGCATCTCGGCGTAATGGGCGGTTATGCCAATGAACACAGCAACACCCACAGCAACCGTGCCGGATACGGTTCAGACGGACGTACCAGCGGCTACAGCGCGGGTCTGTACGGAACCTGGTATCAGAATGTCGTGGACAGCACGGGGGCGTATGTTGATAGCTGGTTGCTGTACAACTGGTTCGACAACACGGTGGACGCGGACGAGCGTGAGAGCGACAGCTATGACTCAAAGGGGCTGACTGCCTCGCTGGAAACGGGTTACACCCTCAAGGCCGGAACGTTCAGCGGCAGCCAGGGTTCTCTGAACACCTGGTACATCCAGCCGCAGGCACAGGTCACCTGGATGGGCGTGAAGTCTGATACGCATACCCGGCATGACGGTACGCGCATTGAAACAGAAGGTGATGGCAACATTCAGACGCGTCTGGGGGTGAAAACGTACCTCAACAGTCATCACAAAATGGATGACGGACAACAGCGCGAGTTCCAGCCCTATGTCGAAGTGAACTGGATCCACAATACCGACACCTGGGGCGTGAAGATGGATGGCGTGAAAATCAGCCGTGATGGCGCGCGCAATCTGGGTGAAGTGCGTACCGGGGTGGAAGGTAAACTGAATAACCGTTTAAGCGTCTGGGGGAATGTCGGTGTGCAACTGGGGGATAAGGGCTACAGCGATACCCAGGGCATGCTGGGGGTGAAATACAGCTGGTAAGTTAAGACAGGTAAAAGCAGAAATAAAAAAGCCGCGTAAGCGGCTTTTTTATTCTTTAATGATCAAGTCGAAAGGTTTATTCGCTGATTTTCTTCTCTACGCTGGCTGCGCCTTCTTTGGTCTTATTCCAGCCCTGCTCAGCACCTTCTTTCGTGGCATTCCAGCCTTTCTCGGTGCCTTCTTTGGTTTTATTCCAGGTCTTCTGCGAGCCTTCGCTGACTTTGCTGCTGATATTATCCTGTTTACCTTCGGCGCGGTGTTCCATTTTCAGTTTTTGCTCTTCACCCTGATTCTGCGCCTGGTGTAATTTCTCTTTTGCTGTATTTGCATTTTCATGTGCGGCGGCGACATCATTATCGGTTGCGTGTGTCGTAGCGGCAAAAACAGGAGAAGCCAGCAGAAGTGCAGATAATGCGATTAGGGTCTTTTTCATCATGTCCTCGCTTTACGTTATAAGTTATTAGCGTGTTTAAGCATGGCATCTTAACGAAGCGCTGGCTTTAGGAAAAAACTGTAAGTGAAAACAATGATGGCAACCGCCGTCATTCAGGCATTTGAACAAACCTCTTTCGCTATTAAGAATATTGTCAAAAAAATATCCTTTTGTTTTTAAAGGTTTTTATGAAACGTGAATTGTCTGATTTTGGGGTGTCTGTTATAAGACCCCGGATGTTAAATCTGAAAATTCCTATGAGTGTAAATATATTTAAATGCCAGTAAAGATGTGACGAAAAATTGATAATGACATGGAGTCGTTTATGACAATAAAGAAGTATGCCTTACTGATGGGGGTATTTTCCTTCGAGGGGGTTGCCGCCGAAGCCGTGTGTAGTTCTGCTGATGGGGTGAGTGCTGTCTGCAATGGTGACACAGGGCTGGTGAATGATATCGACAGTAAAATTAACGGTTATGACAGCATCGCCATTAATACGACGGCGAATGAACGAGGCTATGGATTTGATTTCCGCCAGACAACACATCATTTGACACCGAAGGATATTACGATTACGACACTTGGAAAGTATTCGGATGGCATTATTGGCCGAATTGCTACGGCGACCATTGATGGTAATTTAACGATTAAAACCTATGGTGAAAATTCTTCCGGAATTTTATTGCAGGAAGTGGACTATGCTAATATCACTCTCGCGGGTACCACGAATATTTATGCACGCTATGGCATGGGAATTGCGTTGGAACTGACCCTGGGGAGTAACAGGAATAATATTTTAACCGCCGGGGATAATGTCTCCATTGTTACCGATGGTACCGGCAGCAATGTTAACAGGGGCGCGGGTTATGGCGTGTATGCCGGTTCCGCCTACTATCTGAACGCAATGGGGTTTATTCCCGATCACAGTACCGCTCGCATTACGCTGGGAAATCATGTTTCCGTACAAACCAATGGCGATGAAGCCCATGCGGTTTACGCCAATAAAACGGGCATGATCCAGGTTGGCGATATTGCGATCGTTACCCGTGGCGACAGGGCGACGGGACTGAAAGCGGAGGATGGCAATAAGTATGTACCGCCGGGAACGCGCATGCTCAGAGCCCAGACGCAAAACTACGAAGGCGGGAAAATCTTCCTGACCCGGAACGTGAATATTGATCTGGAAGGTGCCGGAAGTTACGCGATGCATTCGACCGGTTTTGGTTCGTATATCGGCTCCTCATACCTGGGAGGACAGCAGTCACGCGGAACCTATATCGTCAACGGTGATTTGTTGGCGGACAGGCAGGGGGTTATCGATCTCCGTATGACCCAGGGCTCTGCGTTTACCGGTAGCGCCAACTCAACCCAACTCAATGCTGATAACTCCCTGAATACCGTAGATAACGGTTATATTTACCTTGATATGTCCAGAACCAATAGCGTCTGGAATATGACGGAAGATTCGGTCGTTACGCGTCTCGATCTGCATGATGCGAATTTGACGTACACCGCACCCACCACTTTCGCATCCTACACACCTAAATATCTTCACGTCGTTGAGGATTATTCCGGTACGAATGGCATCCTGACGCTGAATACGGTGCTGGGCGGCGACGATTCATTAACCGATAAACTGTATGTGTTGGGTGATGTGGCAGCGGGGAATACTCAGGTCAGCATCAACAATATTGGCGGCCAGGGCGCGCTGACTCAGCAGGGGATCGAAATTGTTAACGTTGGCGGCGAGTCGATCGGTACGTTTACCAAACATGGGCGTATTGTCGCTGGCGCCTATGACTATGATGTCGTGCGCAAAGGGGAAAACTGGTATCTCGTGAGTGGTATTGCGACGAGCCCGACGCCGGAACCTTCTCCCGAGCCTGGCCCGAAACCTACACCCGTGATTCGCCCTGAAGGGGGAGAGTACGTGGCAAACATCGCGGCTGCGAACACGCTGTTCCAGCATCGTTTACATGACCGTTTAGGCGAGCCTCACTATGTAGACGCCCTGAAAGGAGAAACGGAGAGCGTTTCCAGCCTCTGGATGCGCCACGTTGGCGGGCATACGCGTTTTAAAGACAACAGCGGGCAAATTAATACCCAGGCGAACCGTTATGTCGTCCAGTTGGGCGGAGATATCGCACAGTGGAGCGGCGATGAAAAGGACCGCTATCACCTTGGCGTCATGGGTGGATATGCTAATCAAAAAAGTAACTCTCATAATAAGTTGAACCACTATTACAGCAGGGGCAGCGTGGAGGGTTATAGTCTCGGGGTTTACGGCACGTGGTTGCAAAATAATGAAGAGAAAACGGGCGCTTACGTGGACAGCTGGTTAATGTACAACTGGTTTGATAACACCGTCAGCGGCTACGGTCTGGCGCAGGAAGAGTATAAATCGAAAGGATTTACCGCGTCTGTGGAATCCGGATATACCTGGAAAATCGGCGAGAAGAATGAGCGCGAACGCTACTATTTCCAGACAGTGGGCCAGTTAACCTGGATGGGCGTGAAAGCCAATGCGCACCGTGAAGCTAACGGTACGCGGGTGACCAGCGAAGGAGACGGTAATCTTCAGACTCGTCTTGGCGCACGTGTATTCATCAAAGGGCACAGCAAAATTGATGAAGGGAAAGAACGTATTTTTGAACCTTTCGTCGAAGCAAACTGGATTCACAATACCAAACGTTTTGGCGCGTCGATGAGCGGTGTCGATGTTGAACAGGCTGGGACGCGCAACATTGCCGAACTGAAAGCCGGTGTGGAAAGTCAGCTTAACCGTAACGTTAATCTCTGGGGTAATGTTGCCCAGCAAATTGGCGATGCTGGCTACAGCGATACCAGCGCGATGCTGGGGGTGAAAGTGAATTTCTAAGGGGATTCTGAACTCTGAGCATCAGCAGGTAAGGGGTATCACTTCAACAAAAACTGCACTCCAAAAGTGGGTAATCCCACTGAGTAAGGTGCAGTTTTCAACGCAATCATTGTCTTTCATATCCGGAAAGAGAAATAAATCGCTCAAGCGCTATGGTTATTTTAAACGCGTTCTACCATGCTTTTTAGATTCGTGGCGTTAAGCGTGCCAACGACAAAATAATAACTTATCTCTCGCCCGGGGCTGACAATGCGTAACACTCTTCTCCCTATTATCGTTGCTGTGTTGCTCTTTATTTTCGGTGTTTCTGTTTTGAATATGCAACTCTGGTATTCGGCGAGAGCAGGCAGTCTTTCGGGGGCTCGCTATGTTGCGAGTGATATCGATGTCATTCTTGATGAGGCAACTCACGCGACATCAACGGCCAGTGATATCACGCGAAAGGGTTGCGATCAGGAAGGGCAGTACCGGCTGGGGACGGAGGCCGCGCTACAGCCTCATCTTCGAACCATTTTAATCTACCGGGAAGGCAAAATATGGTGCTCTTCGCTGCCGGGTAATCGCGTGCTACTTTCTTATCTTTCTGAGATACCGGAGACAACGCTGCAACTCGCGCCAGCAAATAATACGATTAACAGACGACCGGTGTTGTTATATCAGAATCAAATTGCCGGGAGCCGAATTGTCATCACCATCAGCGACCAGCATATTCGTGATTCACTGCGTACGCCGCTGAAAGAGGTAAATTATTCATTAATGGTAGGGAAGGCGATCCTGGGGCTGTCCGGCGATGTGGTAACCGTCAACGATACAGACCAGAAGTTCGGACAGGTAGGCTCAAAACGTTACCCCTTCACAATACGTTATCATTTACCGCCCGTGTTTAGCCTGCAAAGGCTCATCAGTCAGGGGATGGGCATGATGATTTTCATTTTTCTCATGTCTTGTTTCGCCGCGTATGCCCTGATTAAGTATTTAAATAAAAACACCACGCCGGAAGACGCGCTGCGCAGAGCTATTCTCAAGGGAGAAATCGTGCCTTTTTACCAGCCCGTGGTGAATGGTCGGGAAGGGACGCTACGGGGCGTTGAGGTATTGGCGAGATGGAAACACCCGAAAGCCGGATATATTTCCCCGGCGTCATTTATTCCGCTAGCGGAAAAGTCGGGGCTGATTATTCCTCTGACGCAAAGTCTGATGGAACAGGTGATTACCCATATGAATGCTATCGCCACGAAGTTGCCAGAAGGTTTTCATGTCGGTATTAACTTCAGCGCCTCTCATATTACCGCCCCAACCTTTGTCGAAGAGTGTCTGAACTTTAAGGCGCGGTTCAGCCGAAAAGATTTGAATCTGGTGATCGAAGTGACCGAGCGTGAACCTTTGCATGTCGATGAGCACCTGGTGCAGACGCTTAACACGCTGCATGAGAATGGCTTTGTTATTGCGCTGGATGATTTTGGCACCGGCTATTCGGGGCTTTCTTACCTTCACGACCTGCATATTGATTACATTAAGATCGATCAAAGTTTTGTGGCGCGCGTCAGCATGGAGGAGGATTCCACCCGAATTCTGGACTGCGTGCTGGATTTGGCGCGAAAACTGTCGCTAAGTATTGTCGCGGAAGGCGTGGAAACGAAGGCGCAGGTTGACTACCTGAACCGCAACAATATTACCTTTCAACAGGGCTATTATTTCTTTAAACCCGTTAATTTCACCGAACTGATAAAAATTATTCTGTCAAAGCCTAAAGTAAAAGTGGTCGTGGAGTAGCGGGAGGCATTTTATTTTTCGTGGCGAGACATGGGGCATTTATATCTCGCATGCCTTCTGATTTATCAGGAAAATAGGCGCGCACGCATTGAGTGAGTCTGCCCGTACGCCAGGGAAAGGCTTTATCAGTGAGCGGTATTGAACTGATAACACTAATTTTTCCAATTGGTTACTTTAACTTTCAACGGTTAATATCTACATTGAGAACCGTGCCTGGCTATCTTTACAATTGATGATGAAGATCACCTAAATTGATAGGTTATTTATATACAGTACCAAATTCGATTATCTCCCTATAAGATAGATTGCATTTCCGCGGGTGTGGTTTACAAGGAAAGACTGTCAACATGCATCGCTCTGTTTCTGAGTTTTATCGCATTCCCCCTTTACTTATTCGGGCGCTAAAAAGCGGCGTCTCCTCCGTGGTGGAGTTTCATCTCAGCAGGGGATTGCCGAAAGATTCACGAGATTCTCTGGGAAATAGCCCATTGATGATTGCGGCCCAGAATGGGCATTTCGCTATTTGCGAAATGTTGTTGCGTGCGGGTGTCGATGTTGAACATCAAAACAACCTCGGGTTTTGCGCCAGTGACCTCGCGCAGGAGCAAACGCTGCGTGATCTGTTGGCCCGTTATCGGCAATCTCCTTCGCCTGCCGGACAGCAACCAGCAGGAGGGCCAGTTGATGAAGCAGACGTTGAGGTTGAAATTGAAGCCGAAGCCGATGTTGAAACAGAACCTCCCGAAACCGAAGACGCTATGGATTTTATGCGGTGGGAGGCTGAGGTCGAATCGGAACCCGCCGAAGATAATCAGACATTACGACACGCTTCCGCTGAGGCTCAGCAATTATTATCCCGCTATCGCCCGAAAGATAACGCTGCTGAGTGGATCGATATCGAACTCTCGCTTCCTGACCCGCCGACGCCAGTTTCTCACTCTCCGCAAAATTACCCCCATTTCTCAACGTTGCTCACTGGCGCACTGGATGCCGGTCGTGTCTCTGTGCGTGACATCCGGTTTGCCGGGGAAGAGGATTTCGGCATGCCGTGGCCTGAATTCCGGGTCAGCGTAGAGGCCTTGATCAAGGACTTACCTTTGATTGTGGATGGCGATGATGCTTTCCCGGAAAGTGATGCCTGTGAGGCATTCGCGGCGAGTGGCGATCTTGACCCCTGGTTTGACGCATTCGGTGCATTGCGGCTGTCCGGCATCTTTGAACGTTATCTTGTGGACATTCGCCAGTGGGATGTCGTCGATAAAACAAAGGAAGAGCGACTCGGGCAGCGCATGGATACGGCGCTTATCAATTTGATGACGATCCTGGCGGGATTACCCGAAGCAGAATATCTTCAGTTGCTGCATCCGAATCGCCTTCCGGCGCCAGCGCCTGAGATTTCTGAAGAGGAAGACGACGCGGATGAGGACATCTCTTCTGCAGCCGATGACGATGACGCCATCAGCTTTAACGATCTGCTCATTCTGCTGAGAAGTGGGAAAGCAGAAGAGTACCAGGATAATCATATCCCTCGCCCGGAGTACGCTGACCTGCAACAGATAGTCGAGCGCGCCCAAACGCTCATCCCTGATGAATGCCATAAAATGAGTCTGTATGTCAGTAGTTACAGAGACGCCTGGGAAGGGTTAATCCACGCCAATTTGCGTCTGGTGGTCGCGATTGCGAAAAAACACTGCGGGCGAGGATTAGATATCGAGGACCTGATCCAGGAAGGCAATCTGGGCTTGATCAAGGCCGTTGAAAAATTCGACTATCGGCGTGGATTTAAATTCTCCACCTATGCCTCCTGGTGGATCCGCCAGAAGATCACTCGTGCAATTGCCGATCAGGCGCAGCTCATCCGTTTACCCGTTCACTTCTATGAGCAATTCAGGCGCTGGCGGAGCAGTCGGGATCAGTTGCTGCATCGCCAGGGGATAACCCCCACCCTCAGACGGTTGCAGGAAATGACCGACCTGCCAGAGCGTCAACTTCTTCGGATGGCTAAATATGAAGAACAGACGGCGCTGATTGGTGATTTTCACGATGACGCCCAGGACCTGTCAGGAGACGCGCTGCTGACCAGAAGGGATTTCACCAGTGCTCCCGTTCAGTCTCTGGAGCTAAGAGAACATATTTCATCGGTTCTGGATACGCTGTTGCCACGCGAAGCACAGATCATAAAAATGCGTTTTGGCATCGGTATGACGCAAGATTTCACGCTGGAAGAGGTGGGTAAACAGTTTAATGTCACGCGAGAAAGGATACGTCAGATAGAAGCCAAAGCGCTCCGTAAGCTCCGTCATCACAGCCGGGCGTCGAAATTAGGCGGCTTCGTCGAACAGTGGGAAACCGCGTTGAGCGAGATGCAGGAAGAAGAAGAATGACGACCATGCGCCATGCGCCACCGAATGCAGCCATTATGATCGAAGCTCTGCGAGGGCTCGGCTACAACACCGCCACCGCACTGGCTGATATCATCGACAACAGCATCAGTGCTGGTGCCCGTAAGGTCGATCTGACTTTTCACTGGCGTGAGTCGGATAGCTATATCGTGGTTCGGGATAATGGTTGCGGCATGTCGGCCGCTGAACTGGATGTTGCGATGCGGCTGGGGGTCAAAAACCCGCTGACAAAGCGTCCAGGACACGATCTGGGCCGCTTCGGTCTTGGACTCAAAACCGCCTCCTTTTCGCAATGTCGCCGCCTGACGGTCTCCTCTAAAAAAGAGGGAATAACGACCATCCTGCGGTGGGATCTGGACATTCTCGCCGCCAGTACGGACGACGGTTGGTATTTGCTTGAAGGTGCTGACCCAGGGAGTCAGGAGGCGTTAGCAAATGCGGAACCTGACTCCCACGGTACGGTGGTGCTGTGGGACGTTTTAGACCGAATTGTCACCCCCGGCTACGGTGAGAAAGATTTCCTCAATCTGATGGATGGCGTTGAACAACATCTGGCGATGGTATTTCACCGATTCCTTGAGGGGAACTCTCCCCGACTCACTCTCACCCTCAATGGTCGCAAAATTAAAGCCTGGGATCCCTTTCTTAGCGGGCATCCTTCCAAGCCCTGGCATTCGCCTTCGGCAATGGCGCCAGGCGCTCCTGCCGTGAAGGTGGAGTGTCATGTTCTGCCGCATCAGGATCACCTGACGATGCAGGAGTATCAACAGGCTCAAGGACCGGCAGGCTGGACGGCTCAGCAAGGATTTTATGTATACCGGAATGAGCGATTGCTGGTGGCGGGCAACTGGCTTGGACTCGGAAGTCCCCGGGCCTGGACGAAAGATGAAACCCACCGCCTTGCGCGGATCCGTCTGGATATCCCTAATGATGCCGACATAGACTGGAAGATTGATATTCGTAAATCGATGGCGCGCCCGCCGGTTTCGCTGCGTCCCTGGTTAACTCAACTGGCGCAATCAACACGCGATCGTGCGGTAAGGACATTTGCCAAACGCGGGAAAATGAATAAGCGCAAGCCCGGCGAGGAACTCGTTCATCTCTGGCAGGCGCAGAAGACGTCATCAGGTGTTCGTTACCAGATTTCGTTACAACATCCTGTCATCAGCAATGTCCTTTCGCAGGCTGGTGAGTTATCCCCACAAATTCAGGCCATGCTAAGACTGATTGAGGAAACCGTTCCGGTTCAGCAAATCTGGCTTGATACGGCTGAGACAAAAGAGACGCCGCGGACAGGCTTTGAAACCGCGCCGCCCGCAGAGGTGTTATCCGTATTGCAGGTCATGTACCAGACCCTGGTTGGTCAGCAGGCGATGTCACCGGCGCTGGCGAAACAGCATCTGCAAAATATGGAACCTTTCGATAATTATCCCGAATTAATTGCACAACTCCCCGACGATCAACAAGAGAAATCGCTATGAGTCTGAATCCCCTGGATGACACGCAACTGAGTGTATTGCAGATTGTGCAAACGCTTCTGCAAGGCCGGGATAAAAGTACGATCACCCCTGGCATTCTGCGCCAACATATTGACATGGTTTGTCAGATGAAACCGGAGTGGAGCCGCCTTGATAACCGGGAGATTCTGGTCGAAGAGTTGATCCGCCGTTATAGCATCTGGATGGGGGAAGATACTTCTCTGAGTAATGACGAAGGGCATCAACCCTGGCTGACCGCTGATGCGAAACGCGAGTGGCGCTACTGGCATCGATATCGCCAATGGCTTGGTAAAACGATGCCCTGGGGTGTCCTGGATACCCTTGACCGTTCAACGGATCGTGTTCTGGGATTACTTGAGCAGCCAGGGCGGGAAGGGCGCTGGGACCGGCGTGGTCTGGTGGTCGGCCATGTTCAGTCGGGGAAAACCAGCCACTATACCGGTCTAATCTGTAAAGCCGCGGATGCGGGATATAAGATAATCATTGTGCTTGCGGGTTTGCATAATAACCTTCGCTCGCAGACCCAAATGCGTCTGGATGAAGGATTTCTTGGCTACGAGACGAGTCCACTCAGAGAAAAAGTGACCATCATTGGGGTGGGCGATATTGATAGCGATCCCGTCATTCGTCCCAATTACGTCACCAACCGATCTGAAAAGGGCGACTTCAGTGCCGGAGTGGCTAAGAATCTGGGGATCAGCCCCGAGCAACGGCCCTGGCTGTTCGTGGTAAAGAAAAATAAATCAATTCTGAAACGCCTGCATACCTGGATTGAAAACCATGTCGCCACCAGCGTTGACCCCGTCACCGGAAAGCGTTTTGTTTCGGAATTACCGCTGCTGATGATTGATGATGAAGCGGATAACGCCTCAGTTGATACGGGGGAAATTGTCTACGATGACGATGGAAAACCGGATGCTGAACATCAGCCAACGGCAATCAATAGCCTGATTCGTAAGCTGTTGATGCAGTTCAGCCGTAAGGCGTATGTCGGCTATACCGCCACGCCCTTTGCCAATATTTTTATTCACGAGAGCAATGAAACGCGTGATGAAGGCCCGGATTTGTTCCCTTCCGCCTTTATCATTAACCTCGGCGCACCTTCTAACTACATCGGCCCGGCGAGGGTATTTGGTCGGGCCGCCGCGGAAGGGCGGACCGGTGAACTACCTTTGATCAGGCGGGTGAGCGATCATTGTAGCGATGACGGAAAAAGAGGGTGGATGCCGGTTTCTCATAAGAGCTCGCACTATCCCACGCTCGATACGCTAACCCATTTCCCGGACTCGTTAAAACACGCCATCGATAGCTTTTTGCTGGCGTGCTGCGTCCGGGAATTGCGCGGTCAAGGAGATAAACACAGTTCGATGCTGGTCCATGTGACCCGCTTCAATAAAGTGCAATCGGTCGTTTATGAGCATATTGACGCCTACATTCAGGACGTGAGACAGCGACTGACGCGAAGGATTGGACACGAGCCTTTTTTACATCAGCTTGAATCACTCTGGCAGGCCGACTTTTTGCCGACTGGTCAGACGATCCGCGACGTCATGCCGCAGCAGATTCCGGACGATGCCTTTGCGTGGCGGGAGATCGTCGACAAGCTGTATACCGTGATCGAAAACGTGTCGGTACGAATGATAAACGGAACGGCGAAGGATGCGCTTGATTATTCGGACAGTGCGACAGGCTTAAAAGTCATTGCGATTGGCGGAGACAAACTGGCTCGAGGGCTAACGCTTGAGGGATTATGTACCAGTTATTTCTTACGCGCCTCCCGCATGTATGACACGTTAATGCAGATGGGACGCTGGTTTGGCTATCGCCAGGGCTATCTGGACGTATGTCGGCTGTATACCACCGATGAGCTGATTGAATGGTTTGAGCACATTGCGGATGCCTCGGAAGAGCTGCGGGAAGAGTTTGACAATATGGTCGCCAGCGGCGGAACCCCACGTGATTTCGGGCTAAAAGTGAAATCACACCCCGTGTTAATGGTGACATCCCCCTTAAAAATGCGTAGCGCGCGCTCACTTTGGCTCTCTTTCAGTGGCACGGTGGTCGAAACGATTTCGTTGTTTAAAGAACCGGAGTACCACAAGCGTAACTACGCGGCCTTCCAGCATCTTACCGGGCGTGTCGGTTCTGGCGCGCCGATCCCTGAGAGACGGCGCGCAGAGAAGATTGAAAAATGGAAAGGGGTCATTTGGCAAAACGTCTCTCCCGAGCCGATCATTGATTTCTTAACGGAATATGAGACCCACGCTCAGGCCAGGAAAGCCAACAGCAAACTGCTGGCGGATTTCATTACGCGGATGAATCGTGTTGATGAACTCACCCAATGGACAGTGGCGGTGATAGGGGGTGGCGTCGATCGTCATCACGATGTCTGTGGCTTCCCGGTCCCGCTTATGCTGCGTAAAGCGTCTGAGGGGGTCACTGACCGCTATTCCATTGGCCGTTTACTTTCCCCACGCGATGAAGGGATTGACTGCGATGAATCGACCTGGCTTGCCGCGCTGGCCGAAACGCAGCGTATTTTTCATGCCGATCCCGGACGCAATGAAGGGCGAGAGGAGCCCGCCATTCCTGGTGGTGTAGTACTGCGCCGGATCAAAGGATTTGGCATAAACGACATCCCGGCACAGCGTCAAAAAGGGCTACTGCTCATTTACTTACTGGACCCGCAACAGGCGTTGTCAGCAGCGGAATATCAGGACGATGCCTTGCCGGTGGTGGCTTTTGGCATCAGTTTTCCGGGAAGCCGCAGTGGGGTAACGGTGGAGTACAAAGTGAACAACGTACTGTGGGAGCAAGAGTATGGTGCGGCTGAGTAAAGATGATCTGCTGGCGGCCTGGAAAGCCTTAGATCGATCTCAGATAGACGAACAGCCCGGCGCTCAGGGCTGGCGCGGGATTCGGCTTTTTACGCACCAGGGCTGTAGCTTTCATGCCGGGCGTCGTCAGCCTGATAATGAAGAAATGCTGATTGCCGTGTTTCCTCATCCTCTTTCGCCGGGGTCGACGGCGCTGCCGTCCTGTAAAGGATTTCGCGTTGAGATGACCGGAACAGAGGAGGGTCGGCAGAACGGTTTGATGATCCGTCGCCAGCAAACGGGGAATGCGGATGTCTTTACGACGATGATTCTGGATATTCTCCATTCGCTCCTGAACGTTTCTGAACCGCGTCTGTTTGAAACCCTGCTCCGTCGGATTCGTTTATGGCAGGCGTTTATGGAGCGCGATACCCGTCCACTCAGTCATGAAGAAGAAGTGGGGTTAATCGGGGAATTGACGTGTCTGGAGCGGTTAATCGAGAGCGGTCTTGCGCCGTCAACGGCAGTCGAAGCATGGGTAGGACCGCAGCATGGCCTACAGGATTTTGAACTCGATGAACGCGCCATTGAGGTAAAAAGCACCACAGCAGAGCAGGGCTTTTGCGTAACCATCCACGCGCTTGAACAACTGGACTGGCTGCGGCCTGGCTCGCTCATGTTGTGCGGTTTGCGCTTCAGCGAGCATCCCAGCGGCGCGACCCTGAATGACCTCATTCACCGTCTTCGTCAGCGGTTTGATGGAAACGCTCCGGCGGCCTGTCTTTTTGAGGGATCGCTTTGTCACGTCGGATATTTCACTGAACATGCTGAATTCTATACACGTCATTTCTTGCTGACAGAGGCGTTCGCACTTCCCATTGAAGCGGATTTTCCCTCTTTGACGCATGCCAATGTCCCGTTGCCGGTGGTGAGTGCGTGCTATCAACTCGAACTCCAGACACTTATTCCTCAGGCTCAAAATTTTAACCATTGCTTGTCAGACTTTGCAGGATTACCGCATGGAACTTATTGATTTTTTACGTCAAACGCAGAATGAGATTCGCAAGGAATATCAGGATCAAATGGCTCAGCCTGGGGTTGAGTCGCCTTTTCCGGAACTGATTTTTACCGATATTGTTATGCGTCATATGGCCGATATCGGCATGACATTCGATGATGCCGAGACGTGTCACTTTATGGCGAAAGTCAGTGGACACAATGTGCGTCTCAGCGGTTATGCCTTCTCAGAAGATGGCGATCAACTTGACCTTTTTGTCAGCATTTATCACGGTAGCG
The DNA here is from genome assembly GCF_002880615.1 of Citrobacter freundii complex sp. CFNIH2. Lineage (NCBI taxonomy): Bacteria > Pseudomonadati > Pseudomonadota > Gammaproteobacteria > Enterobacterales > Enterobacteriaceae > Citrobacter > Citrobacter freundii complex sp. CFNIH2. The sequence goes on from NZ_CP025757.1 coordinate 5,268,434, forward strand.
ACGAGCTTTGTCACGTCCCGGATGCTGAGACAAAAGCGATTGCCGGTCACTGCATTCAATTTTTGCAGAAGTGCGTTGACGGTAAATTATCATCCACGCTCGATCAGTCCAATGATGCCTGGCAACTGGTGACGACCATCGAACAGTCCTATACGGAACTGGAGCAAATCAGAATTTATGTTCTGACCGATGGTCAGGTGAAAACCCGTTGGTATCAGTCCCGCGATGTGGCCGGTAAAACCATTAAATTAGAGGTTATGGACATTGTCCGCCTGTTTAACCACTGGCAGGAAGGTAAGCCACGCGACGAACTGCAGGTTAATTTTGATGAGGTGGCGGGGGGCGCACTCCCCTGTGTCTGGATCCCGGATGAAATGGGGGAATATGATTATGCGCTGACGGTGGTTCCGGGCGAGACGCTGCGATTTATCTATGAAAAATATGGCAACCGGATTCTGGAAGCGAACGTGCGCTCATTTCTGAGCCAGACGGGGAAAGTCAACAAAGGGATTCGCGACACTTTACGCGAGCAGCCTGAGCGTTTTATGGCTTATAACAACGGCATTGTGATTGTTGCCGATCAGGTCAGGCTTGGCGAAGCGCCGGGAGGTGGTCCTGGTATTGCGTGGATGCAGGGGATGCAGATTGTCAACGGTGGGCAGACGACGGCTTCCATGTTTTTCACCAAAAAGAAATTCCCGGCAACCAATCTGCGTAACGTGCGTGTACCCGCAAAAGTCATTGTGCTGAAACAGACGAATAATGCACAAGAAGAGATGCTAATTGCGGATATTTCGCGCTTCTCGAATAGCCAGAATAAAGTCAATATTTCCGATCTGTCAGCCAATCGACCGGTACATGTACAGCTGGAAAAAATGGCAAACACGGTGTATTGCCCGGACGGATACAGCCGTTGGTTTTACGAGCGAGCGAACGGCAGTTATAAGGTTATGCTGGAACGGGAAGGTAAAACACCCGCTGGCATCAAACGGTTAAAAGACGCGATTCCTGCCTCTCGCCGGATAACGAAAACGGATTTCGCAAAATATCATTGTGCCTGGCTCCAGCGTCCGGATTTAGTCAGCCTCGGCGGACAGAAGAACTTTGCTGCATTAATGACGATGATCGACAAGGATACTGAGCGTTATGGGGATGAACTGAACATTGAGAGTTTTAAAAATTACATCGCGCAGGCCATTATTTATAAGAAAGCCTATAAGTTGATTAATTCACTTTTCCCCGCATTTAAGGCGAATATTGCCGCCTATACCGTGGCCGCCTATTCACATCTTTATGGCAACCAAACGGATCTGGCAGAGATCTGGAATCAACAGGGCATTGAGGAAACGATGGGCAACCGCCTTGTCAGCTTAGCCCATCGGGTGAATAGTCTTCTGACCGAATCCGCGAATGGCAGGATGATTTCAGAGTGGGCGAAGAAGCCTGAATGCTGGGAGTATGTGCGCAGCAAAATCTATTTCTCCGCGCAGGCAAAAACGGATGGCCTTTCGCATGATTAAATTCAGTATCAAAGCGCGGCGTGCGTGTTGTGGAGCTCGCCGCGGTTATTCTCTCGGGATGTGCCACTGAAAAGAATAAACATATAAATAACAGGGATATTTTAAATCCAGTGTTAATCATTAACAAAACCTCGCGCCGGCGGGGTTTCTTTTTTTGTGATGCCTTGCTTTTGAATCATTCGTTTCGCAAGCATTTTAAGAATATATCCAGGAATAAAATGTTGCCTTCACGCAACTTTTAGGAATAGTCTAGATCTTTACGGAATTTTCGCGTTTTATCAATCAAGGATGAATTATGTACGTTCTGGCATTAATCTTCTCGCTCGCGGGTAACGCTGAAAAAAGTGAAGTTATTGGTGTTTTCAGTAGCCACCCTGAATGTGAGGCGGCATCTCAGTTGCAGTCATCACGAACCCGATGCTTTTTCCTCGATCCCGAAAAGGGCCTGGTGGATGTGGCATTACATGACGTTAATGCCAAAAATCCGAGATAACTTCATGTTAGTGCGCCTCTGCTTTGAACCGACAGGATTGTCTTAACCAGGGCATGCGCTAATCTCATCATTGCGGAAATACCTCTCTCTTAAGCGCGTATCGGATATCCTTTGCGTCGCCCTCGGCCACACGGTTTCTCACATGCTCAATAACATTCGGCAACGAACAATAACGTGTTGGTTTTAACCTGATGGGCATTTCTTGCTATGGGTGCCGCCATCATCGAAAGCAAAGGCTTTTCGTTGGGCCTGGCAATGGGTCTAAAAGGTTCGGATTTAATGAGTTGGCTTCAGACTTCGCGGGACAAATTGAGGGCACAAAAAAGCCCGCAGGGCTTGCGCCATGCGGGCTCTTAGGACTTCATCGAATGACTCTGGTAATCACCGATGGAGAATTTTGGTGGGCTGGCGTCCCTGTGATTGGATATTCAAACCATTGATTTTTATATTAATTTTTTATTTATATTCTATTGGTGGTTCTAAAAAGGAACCATAAATCTTAATGGTATGAGTTCTCACGATTAGCTGATTGGCAAATTGTATCAAAAGATAACAAATCCTCAGTTCAGCTACCAACTGGAGTTGAACTGCGTAAGCAGGATCTGCTTTCCACCGATTAGTGTATACGGTAGTTTTTAAGCATAACTGAATTGTACCCGTAGGGCAGTACCAGCATAGGTGGAGAATGGATTTTGAACAACTGGTCACTAGAGCATACAAAAGAAATCAAAGCTTGGCTTAACATAGATAACTATCGCAAGTTTGAAGATCTCTCATTGATACACTTCTATCACGAGTTATGGGCCCGGAATCTGTTCTTTAAGGAGTATCGGGAAGAGTTTGAGAGCAGAACTCTTATGGGTTACTTCTCAAAGATTTTCACCGGTAACCCTTTTTTGATTCCAGAAGGGCAACTTGGATACATGACTCCTGCCAACAAACTTTTTCAGCCCCCCCATTTTTTTCTAACAACTCTTGATCGCCTTGCTGAAACGAGCATTATTGCTATGCAACGCGGAGGTTTTGTTTGGCATGAAGGTAACAATTATTCTATAAACGCAGAGCTTCGAGAGGAATCACTTTCAGACATTATGCCAGATCAGTTTACACGAACAGTCATGATCGAGATTGATTTGGCAAGTGGCACAGACGAAGAGATTGCAGAGTCGCTTAAAGCTGCATTACCGCAATGGCGTAAAATTAAGGGTATTGATGAAAACCCATTGGAATCTGTTCGTTTTGGATACGGAACTATCAAGAAACTCATCAGTTATCGAGTAATACCTATGTTAGATATCTTGGTGTGGGCAGCCGTTAAAAAAATCCGTGTTTCTGACGACAGGTTATCCAGACTACTATATACAGATGATGACGAAGAAAGCGAAATGAGGCAGTCCAGCCAAATCAAAGATACCGACAGGCCTTTGGCCCTTAAATCCTGCACAACTGACTTTATCCGACAATTCCTTTACTTCATGAACAAAAATAGCCATTTGAAGCAAATGAAAGTCTCAGATGTAATGAAACTATCGGATTGAAAAATGACACCCATAATTCTTAGGTGTATTGAAAAATATTTTCATTTCTAATGTGGATAATTTGTAAAAAGGTCGATGACATTCATTAAAATTATTTTACAATTGAGCTTTTTGACTATTGTTTGATGGTTTTTTTTTAAGTGTATTGAATATGCCTTGGGGTGAGATTTATATAAATAAAAATGAAATAACAGCGAATATTTTAACTTGGAATGACGAATGAAATTTATATTCATTCTTGTCATTAACCAACTATTAGGATGACGGCATGTCTCTTTACTCATGTTAAGGTGATTATGATAATTTATCAAAAGCATCTTTTACAGGATGCTTTTCTTTGTATTTCCAATATAAATCCTTGCATTTTATTGTGAAACACATTAAGAAGTTAATGTATCTTAACATCACCAGGAAGGATAAAAAATGAGTGAGTCTCTTAAAATATTAAACAACATTCGTACACTTCGCGCTCGGTCTCGTGAGTTTTCTCTTGAAAATCTTGAAGAAATGCTGGAGAAACTGACTACGGTGGTTGAAGATCGTCGGCAAGAAGAAGTTACATTTCTGAAAGATAAGGAAGAACGACAGGCCAAGCTCGAAGCTTTTCGTCAGCAACTCCTTGAGGATGGCATTGATCCAGCAGAATTGCTTTCTGGTCTGAGTTCTTCTTCTAAGCCAAAATCCAGCCGTGAACCACGACCGGCTAAATACAAATATATCGATGAAAACGGTGATGAGAAGTTTTGGACTGGTCAGGGTCGAACTCCGAAAGTTATCACCGCTGCTATTGAAAGTGGTAAGAAGCTGGAAGATTTCGCTATCTAATATTTGAAGAATACTTTATCAAAAAAAAGCCGTTAAAAAGTTGATTACTTATAACGGCTTGCATTAACAGAAAGAATATTTTCTGGGGTCAGTGATGAAAATTAAACATTGGTTAGTATCATTTTTAATAAGCTTCAGCCAGATTGCTTTTGCAGATACTGTATTAGATGAGGTTTCTAAAAGCGTCATTAGTGTTTGCCATGCTCCTAGTAGCAAAGGGCAGAAATGGGATGTTCAGGTTCTTGCCTCTGGTGATGTTAAAGTTGGACTTAAGTTTGCAGGTAAAGTAGCGGCTGATGCAAAGGTTGCTCTTACAAAGAGTGAGTGGGATGGCGTACAACAAGTTCTTAGGGAACATCAACAATTGGATAATGACAGTTATCGAGATTGTGTAGAAAAAATCACACCTTTATTTTTAGCGAATATAAAAGAAGAACGGAATATATCCTCACAGATATTAAATAAAGAAGAAAGTGAACTAAAACTGCCAATAAGTATAATCGGTGGTGGACAAAAGGTGGTCTTCTCTCCTGATTTTATTATAGAGATGGAAGAAGCTTCTGGCGGTGGAGTGAATAAAAAAGGATTATCAATTATAGTTACACCTGAGAATGGACGATTATATCTTACTGAAGGTGAGCCAGTGAACGTGGCAATTAAAGGTAAGAATTATTTGCTTGAATTTAGATTTAATAAAAAGATGCAGCCTGTCTATACATTAATGAACCAATAGTGTAGTTGCAGGGCGACTTTAGTTGCCCTGTCTAATTTTTAACTTTGTTCTTTGGGGGTTAGAATGTAAATCCGTTGTACTCCATTATTTCTTATCTCTATTCTTAATGATTGACCTTTTCTAATTATTACTTTTCTTCTCTCATAAAATAAACTCTTTATTGGATTGTCTAAATAATAATTACTACTGCCATGAAAATCTGGAAGTTCCAGTAAAACATATTGGTAATGTTCTTTATCTAACTTTTGAACGAACATTAAAAAATTATTACCTGATGGTATCGATTCAGGATTTAATGATTCCTTAAAAGTGAGTAATTCCAAGGAATTATTATGAGATATTTTTATTGTGATAAATTTGAAAGTATGCTGATCTATGTCATTTATCGCATTAGAGTTGTTATCAAACACTCCGGTCTTTTTTTTCTCATCATATATCTTGGTGCTTTTATTCTCATAAACTTTCAATTCATACTTAATAGTTTCGCCCGAATAACTGTTGTAGAGGGGGGGTATTGATGTGGGTATTGAGTGGGTTACAGGAATTGCTGATGAATTTTCAATATCATTAGCATTCACTTTATAGCTAAATGAAATGAAAATTAATGCTGTAATAAGTGATGCTATAGATATCTTATTCATATTCTCTCCTATTAATGGATTTAATTATTTTTATTTAACATCTATAAAAGAAAATATCAAATTTAATTTTTGGAGTAAATGAAGAAGGATCTGGATTGGTCGTTCAATACCAAATTTTTGTGCCGGGCAAAGGAAGTAAAATTAATTATTATATATAAAGGATACTCTAATTCATATAAAAGATTAGTGCTAAAATTTTATGATATTTATGTTTAAATCAGAACTATGAAATTCGTTAATGGTAGAAAAATTTAGCCTTGAGTTGTCATTGCCTCTATATCAGCAATATGTGGCCGTGAGATGTAAATTGATCAACCATTACTACCATCTAGATATGGCCGCAACCGTAGACACACCTTCAGCGAAATAGGGGAATTTCAGATACTCTCAAGTTCCCCTGTTCTGTACTGCACCAACTTCGAGAGAACCATCCTGCATAGCAGCAAGGAACCTCCGCTTCAGGAGTCTCACTCCTTTCTTTTCCCAAGTGTTCGTATAGTGACTTCACCACAACGACAAGGGAAAACAAAATGAACAATCAACCAACCCGCCTCATACGCCTACCAGAAGTTCTCGAACGAACTGGCTACGGAAAAGCATGGATCTATCGTCTGATCAACGATGGCAAGTTTCCTGCACCTGTCAAATTTGGGCTCTATGTCGTGTAGTTAAAGAATATACTAATTTTATTGAGGGGGGGAGAGAAATAAAAGTGGAGAATCTAAATTATAAAAGCGAAGATAATAATAAACCATGAGTTAAAATAGATCTACATAAATAGTTTTTCTCTAACAGCCCCAAAATATCAGTGAGCAATGAAAGAACAATACGCTTAAATAGCCTGAATAGTCAAATAATGCTACTTTTATGCAGTATTCAGATAGGTTTTACGGATTGTTTTGTTGGTTTTGATAGTTTTCTTCTTTGAATTGTAAGGAAAATTAAATGTATATCTATCAAATGGTTACAAGCAAGCTTTTCCGGAATTATTCTAAAAATCAAGTAATTAAAAATAAATTTACAGATTATTCTTATTATTGTACTATTTTGATAACAATTTCAATGAGGATAGTATGATGCAAAACCAAGCAGAAGAAGCAAAAAAAATTTTAAAAACAGATGGTTACAGCGGGGCAAACTCGGTGTTATCTAGACTGATGGAAGAAGTTAGAAATGATAAAAACACAACGGTAGGTAGCCGTTATGATCGAGTCCATAATCGGCATAACCGTTAAATTTCTATGCTTGATACAATTTTAATCAAGACGGCCAGTAGGTGCAATTTGGATTGCACCTACTGCTATGTATATCGCGGGGCTGATACAAGCTGGCAGGATCAACCCTATAGGATGAATGATGCCACGATAGAAAAAGTGGTAGAAAGGATTACGGAATATAGTCTTTTGCAGGTAACTGGATTTGCCATAGTTTTACATGGAGGTGAACCACTTCTTTTGGGGGAAAGAAGACTTGAGACTTTATTATCAGGTTTAAGAAGAGGTTTAAATCCTCAAAATACCCTATAAGTATACAAACCAATGGTGTTTTGATAACTGAGAAAATTTTGAACTTATGTTCAAAATATAGAGTAAGCATTTCGGTTAGTATTGACGGAACAAGAAAAGCTAATGATATCGCGAGGTTTACACGTGGTGGTAACAGTAGTTTTGAGGATGTAATTAATGGAATTGAAAAATTAAGCTCACACCAAGACCACACCTTCTTGTTTGCAGGGACATTATCAGTTATACAACCGAATATTCCTGCTGAGGATACATATCATTATCTGAAGAGTATAAACTCTCCAAGTATAGATTTTCTATTTCAGGATGGAAATTATGATAGGATGCCTTATGGAAAAAAAGATCTTCAAACTACTGAATATGGTGAGTGGTTAGCTAAAGTATTTGAACTCTATATGGAAGATAGCAATCCTGTACCGATAAAAATACTGGATGATATTCTCAAGATTTATTTGGGCGGTTCTCCAATAAAAGAAGGGAAAGGAAATAATGAGTTTGGTATTTTGATAATTGAATCTGATGGCGAGATTAGAAAGAATGATACACTGAGAGCATCATTTGAAGGTGTCGATTTTTTCAAAGGACGTCCGTCGGTACATAATACTTCATTAATGGATGTAGTAGAAAGTGAAGAATATATAATTTATACGAAATCATCTTCACCTTTATCAGCAGAATGCCAGTTGTGTGAATATAAAGATGTATGTGGTGGTGGAATGCCATTATATCGATGGAGTAAAACTAGGGGGTTTGATAACCCATCAATATATTGTGCGGATCATAAGATAGTGATTAGTACAGTTAAAAAATTCTTGCAGCGGTCTAAATTATTATGAGTTAAGGGGGGGGTATGTTAAAAAATCTATGGAAGAGTGAGATGGAAATTTTCCCATTTAATCATTTCTTTTGTAATTCCTGTATTAGTTCTAATGTCACCGAGGGTATTTTGCAATGGTTGATATCTACTAATTCTTGGAAAAGGGTTAATGAATATTTTTATGACCAGTATGAATTTAGTTTATATGATGCGAAATTACCAGATGAGATTCTTTTCCTCAAGGAAGATTTTTTTTGTGATGAATTGAAAAGTTTTATAGAAAATAAATTTGATGTGGTTCTGAAAAATAAAGTGGATATTGTTGCACATAAATTAATATCAGGCGACAAAATAAAAATTCATAATGATTTTATTGAAGGGCAAGAGTCACATCGTATTTTGTTTCATTTTAATAAAAATTGGAAAGAAGAGAATGGTGGGTATTTTATGATCTTTTCTAAGGATGAGCCGGAATCCTTAGAAAAAATAATTCCTCCACTTCATGGTTCAGTTCAAGGATTCGAGATATCACAGAACTCACATCATGCGGTTAGTCAGGTATACGATTTTGAAAGATATACTGTAATTTACTCATTTTACAGGAAGGGAAATGAAAATATCTGATTTTATATGTTCTCCTTTAGGTTGGAATGAAAGCTCACCATTTTATTTGCGTGATAACTTTCTGTTATCACAAAATATAAATTCCGTAGATGATATATGCGTAGTAGATCCCGGCAGTAAAATAATGGGGATTGATTATTTAGTACCTAAGTTTTTGGATGAAATTGAGAAAGTAGATTGGGAAAAAATGGGATTAACTTTCTGCGACAAAAATGAATTTTCATTACCAGAATATGAAAGGTTATTGTCCAAAATTGAGTCTTTATTATATTTTTCAAAAAACATGCATAGTTCGATAAAGGCATTTGCAATTAACTTTCATCCATTATTATCTGAGTGTGAAGATTTTGATGTGAGTTTCAGTGATCCTTGCATACCATTCGATGTATTCACTAATGTTCCAAAATATGAAGAGAAATACGCTGCTGAAAGATTTGTTGAAGGGATTATTCATGAAACTCTGCATTTACAGTTAACAGCTATGGAACATTTATTACCTTTGTTCCATGATAAATTGTTAACTGATAATGTATTTTCCCCCTGGAAAGGAGAGGGCCGAAATGAACGCGGTTTACTACATGCAGTCTATGTTTTCTCAAATATTAAAATTTTTTGGTTGAAGGTTCATGCGCAATCTAAAAATATAAATGACTTTGCAGTAAAAAGGATTAATGAAATTCAAAAGGAATTATCAACGGCAGGACATATACTAAAAAGCGATGCATTAACTCCTGAAGGTAGAATGCTTGCCTGCTTGTGTTTATCATAACCACTCAACTATGATGCAAGGTCATAATTAATGGAGGTTCTTTGAGTGTGTTGAACTTTATTATAATTAATGGTGTCAAT